>NZ_JAENHO010000009.1 GCF_016785085.1 Paractinoplanes lichenicola | reverse complement strand
CGGAGTGGGGCGGCGCGGAGTGGGGCGGCGCGGAGTGGGGCGGCGCGGAGTGGGGCGGCGCGGAGTGGGGCGGCGCGGAGTGGGGCGGCGCGGAGTGGGGCGGCGCGGAGTGGGGCGGCGCGGAGTGACGCGGCCTGGCGCGGGACGGCGCGGCCTGGCGCGGGGCGGAGTGTAGCGGCGTGTGGCGGCGTGTGGCGGCGTGTGGCGGCGTGACGCGGGACGGCGCGGTCTGGCGCGGGGTGGAGTGTAGCGGCGTGTGGCGGCGTGACGCGGGACGGCGAGGTCTGGCGCTAGACGTCGTGGTCTGGCGCTAGACGTCGTGGTCTGGCGCTAGACGGCGCGGCCTGGCGCTAGACGGCGCGGCCTGGCGCGGGACCGCGCGGCCTGGTGCGGGGCGAGGTGGCGCGGGGCAGGGCGGGGTGGCGCGGGGCAGGGCGGGGTGGCGCGGGGCAGGGCGGCGTGGCGCAGGGCAGGGCGGAGCGGCGTGGCGCAGGGCGGGGCGGCATGGCGCGGGGCAGGGCGGCGTGACGCGCGGCGGCAGAACGCAGGGCGGGCGCACGGCACGGGATGGCACTGCGCGAAACAGCACCGCGCGGGACGACGCGGCGCGGGACGACGCGGCACGGGGTGGTGCGGGACTATGCGGCGTGGGGTGGGTTAGCGGTGTTGGGCGATGTGGTCTTGGATTTGG
This sequence comes from Paractinoplanes lichenicola, assembly GCF_016785085.1. Classification (GTDB taxonomy): domain Bacteria; phylum Actinomycetota; class Actinomycetes; order Mycobacteriales; family Micromonosporaceae; genus Actinoplanes; species Actinoplanes lichenicola. The sequence goes on along the minus strand of NZ_JAENHO010000009.1, from coordinate 423,387 downwards.
CGGGCGAAGCCTTCGGCCATGTCGAGTTGGTCGCGGAGGGTTTGGACGCGGTTTTGGGCGGCTGCGTCGAAGAGGGCCAGGCGGTCTTGCAGGCGGGTTCGTTCGGCGCCGGTGGCGGTGGTCAGGGCGTCGAGGGTTTGCAGCAGGTCGCGCATTTCCTCGAGGGTGAAGCCCAGTGGTTTCATGCGTTTGATGACGCGCAGGCGGTCGAGGTCGGGCTCGGTGTAGAGGCGGAAGCCGCCGTCGCTGCGGGCCGACGGGACCACGAGGCCGGCCTCCTCGTAGTGGCGGATCGTCCGGATGCTCAGGCCGACCCGCTCGGCCGCCTCGCCGATCTGCATGTGGCCCGCGGTCATCGGATCATTCTGCCCCAGGGTCCGTCTTACAGCTGGGGCGGGAGCGGGGCCGGGTCCGAATTTTGTCCGGCGGTGACCCGTGGAAGGGGCTTCGCGGGACGCCGCCAGGCGAGATCTGGGCCCGGCCGCAGCCCCGCCCCAGCTGTGAAGCGGACCTAGTGGCCGGCGCCCAGCTTTCCGGCCAGGTTGGCGTGGAAGCGGGCGCTCGCCTCGTTGAGGCTGGTGATCTCGACCCGTTTGCCGCGGGCCTCGTATTTGGTGGTGATCGCGTCGAGGGCGGCCACCGAGGACGCGTCCCACACGTGCGCGGCGCTCATGTCGATGACCACGTGGGCGGGGTCGTTCGCGTAGTCGAACTGGTAGACCAGGTCGTTGCTGGACGCGAAGAACAGCTCGCCGTGCACGGTGTAGACGCGGGTCTCGCCGTCGGGCATGAGCACGCTGGTCACCTCGGCGAAGTGGGCGACCCGGCGGGCGAAGACGACCATCGCGGTGAGCACGCCGAGCACCACGCCGACGGCCAGGTTGTGCGTGACGAGCGTGCCGGCCACGGTCACGACCATCACGATGATCTCGCCCGCGGGCATGCGCTTGAGGGTGGCCGGGGCGATGCTGTGCCAGTCGAACGTGCTCACCGACACGATCACCATGACGGCGACCAGGGCGGCCATCGGGATCGTGGCGACCACGTCGCCCAGCGCCACGACCAGGATCAGCAGGAACACGCCGGCCAGGAACGTGGACAGCCGGGTGCGGGCGCCGGACGCCTTCACGTTGATCATCGTCTGGCCGATCATGGCGCAGCCGCCCATGCCGCCGAAGAAGCCGGTGACGATGTTGGCCACGCCCTGACCCCACGATTCGCGGGTCTTGTCGGAGCGGGTATCGGTGATGTCGTCGACGAGCTTGGCGGTCATCAGCGATTCCATCAGGCCGACGAGGGCGATTCCCACCGCGTACGGCGCGATGGTCTTCAAAGTGTCGAAGGTGAACGGCACGTCGGGCAGGCCGAGCACCGGCAGGCTGTCGGGCAGCGTGCCCTCGTCACCGACCGTCGGCACGGCGACGTGCACGATCGCGGTGAACGCGGTGAGCAGAACGATCGCGACGAGCGGCGCGGGCACGGCGGTGGTGGCCTTGGGCAGGAACCAGATGATCGCCAGCGCGACCGCGACCAGCGGATAGACCAGCCAGGGGACGCCGATCAGGTGTGGCAGCTGCGCGGTGAAGATGAGGATCGCGAGCGCGTTGACGAAGCCGACCATGACGCTGCGCGGGATGAAGCGCATCAGCTTGGCCACGCCCGCGACGGCCAGCACCACCTGGAGGAGACCGCCCAGGATCACCGCGGCGACCAGGAAGCCGAGGCCGTGATCACGCGCGAGGGGCGCCACGACCAGGGCGATGGCACCGGTCGCGGCCGAGATCATCGCGGGCCGGCCGCCGGTGAAGGCGATCGTCACGGCCATCGTGAACGACGCGAACAGGCCGATCTTGGGGTCGACGCCGGCCAGGATCGAGAACGAGATCGCCTCGGGGATCAGCGCCAGCGCCACGACCAGGCCGGCCAGGACCTCCGTGCGGAGCACGCGCGGGGACGCCAGCCAGTCGGGATTTCGCAATTTCGTACCGTTCACGCGCATGACCCTACTCTCTCGTTAGAGGAGAGTGCCGCCGGTCCGGCGTGGCGATCGTCACGACAACACGGGTGCAAAATCTCGGACGCGAGATAACCTTCCCGAGATGTAAGACGATCTCGATCCTCCTGAAGGTCCCCCATGCACCGCAAATCGACCCAGTCCTCGGCGCGCGCGTTCCAGGCCGCCGTCGCGATGCTCACCTCGTCACGCCGCCGCTCCCACCTGCGCAGCCGGCCGCGCGCCCGTTCCACCGCCACCGGGCTCAGCTGCACCGAGCAGCAGATCTTCATGGTCGCCGAGAGGGAAGGCCGCAGCTCGACCGGTTCGGTGCCGGCCGACCTCGCGCTCGTACGACGGCTGGCCAGCGACGAGTACGACACGTTCGCCGACGTCGCCGGGCGCTCGTTCGGCGTGGCCCCCGCAACCGTCTCGTCCGTCTACACCGCCGAGGTGCTGGCCAACCCGCAGATCGGGGCGTACGTGGCCGAGACGCGCAGCGGGACGCCGGTCGCGGCCGGGGTCGGCATCCTCAACGACGGGCATCTGGGGATCGCCAACGTCGGCACGATCCCGTCGTTCCGGCGGCAGGGGTACGCCCGCGTGCTGACCGAGACGATCCTGCGGCGAGGCGCGCTGGCCGGGGCGCACACGGCTTATCTGCACGCCGGGCCCGAGACCGTGCCCTTCTTCGAGCGGCTCGGCTTCACCACCCGCGCGGATTGGACGATGCTGGAGGCGTCCTGATCCGGCGTCCCTCGACGCGCGCGGTGTGACGAGCGCGCTGACCGCGATATCGGAGACGGGGTCAGAGGGCGATCGGCAGCGTGGTGGCGATCGGCCAGGCGACCAGGATCGAGCCGGTCAGGGCGAGCAGCCAGGACGGCGCGCCGCTCCCCCGCAGCACCGCCGACAGGCCGGCCTGAATTACCGTCAGCACGGCCAGCAGCGGCACGACCAGGATCAGGAAGCCGGACGCCAGACCCACGACCGATGCCGCGGTGAGGGCGCACACCGCGATCGCGGCCACGATCAGGTCGCCGCGGACGCTGCCGGACAACAGGTCGGAGGCGTACGCGAGCAGCGCGAACCCCAGCCACACGACGAGCAGCAGCCACCAGCGGCGGCCGACGGGGACGGCGTGGGTGAAGCCGAGCTGCAGCGGGACGGCGATCGCGGCCGCGGCGTACGGGATCAGCAGGAGCGCCGCCAGCAGCGGGCGAACGCCGCCATGCGGGGAGCGGGCTCGGCGCAGGAAGGCCAGCATCGCGAGGCCCATCAGCGCGACGAATCCGCCCGCGTAGCCACCGAGCTCGAGGCGGGTCGTCGGCAGCAGCGGCGCGACGAGGACGGCGATCAGGGCCGCACCGGCCGAGACGGCGGCGACCAAGAGATAGGGCGGCAACCGGCCCGGCAAACGGGCGGCGGCCACGAGGTAGGTCGACGATCGGCCCGGCTCGCGAGCGGGCCTGCCTAAGAGCAGCCGTACGACGTAGGAGAAACCGGCCAGCAGGCCCAGCATCAGCACGCCCGCCGAAGCCAGCCGGCGCAGCGGGGACGGCAGGTCGGTCGTGGGTGGCGTACGCCCGAACGCCGCGTCGATCCAGTCCGCGGTCAATCGGTGGGCTCGGGATGCGTACAGGATGGAAATGTGCTCGGTGGCGGGGACGGTCGCGGATCGCCGGTCGCTGCCCGCGCCCTCGAGGGCCCGCGTGACCGTCTGGTGGAACCCCGGGAACTCGAGCTGCCCGACCAGCATCAGCAGGCGGGCCGGTTGGGTCGGCGTCACCATGCCGGAGCCGGGCAGCGAGAGGGCCACGGTCGCCGCGATGTCGGGATGGGCGACGGCGTACGTCGTCACCGCGGTCGCGCCCATCGAGTGACCGACGAGCGCGATCCGCGACGAGTCGACGCCCGGCAGCGAGCGCAGGTGGGTCACCGCCACGTCGAGGTCGTGCTGCAGGTCGACCGGCGTGCGGGTGTTCGCACCGTGGCCGTCGAAATCGGGCAGCACCACCGTGTATCCGCGGGCCACAAGCGTGTCGCCGAACTGCCGCATCAGCTTGGCCGAGCCCGCGTATCCGTGCGCCACCACGACTCCCGGTCCGGGCGGGGAGCCGGCGGGCCGCATCACGTCCAGCGGCACACCGTCGACGACCACGTGATCGGCGGCCGGGAAACGGCTCAGCAGCAGGCCGCCGGTGACGACCGCGACCACCGCGAGCAGGAGCGGCAACCACCGCCGGACGAAGAGCACGCACCGGACCGTACCGGTCCCGCTCCACTCGTCAAATAATCGGAGGCGGCACCGGATCCTGTCGGCTAGCCTTGCCGCATGTTCACCGGTATCGCCTCGATGAGGTTGCGTTCCGGCCGCTGACGGCGGCTGGAGCACACTTCTTCCCTGGCTTCTGCACCGCCGTCCTGGCGTTTCCGTCCGGGCGGTGCGACTCAGCGCTGCCCGGCTCACCAGACGAGCCGAGAGCAGATCCGTGAACATTCTCGACAAGACCCATTCCCACGTACGGGCCGAGGCCGTGCGCGTGGTGCGCGGCGATCGCGTCGTCCTCGACGGCGTCGACGTCACCGTGTCGGCCCGCTCCCGCCTGGCGGTCGTCGGGCAGAACGGCAGCGGCAAAACGACCCTGCTCAACGTGCTGGCCGGGCTGACCGAACCCGATCAGGGCACCGTGCACCGCGCGGGCACGATCGGCGTGGCCGAGCAGGCGCTGGCCGCCGACGACGGCGAGACCGTGGGCACGCTGGTGGCCGCGGCCATCCGGCCGTCGCTGCGCGCCCTCGACGACCTCGACGCGGCACTGCTCACGATCGAGTCCGAACCGGAGGCGTACGAGCAAGCTCTTGACACCGCCACCCGGCTGGACGCATGGGATGCCGAACGCCGCGTCGACGTGGCCCTGGAAGCGCTCGACGCGTGCACCGACCGGGAACGGCGCCTCGACACGCTGTCGGTCGGCCAGCGTTATCGCGTACGGCTGGCCTGTGTGCTCGGTGCGCACCACGACATACTGCTGCTGGACGAGCCCACCAACCACCTCGACGCGGCCGGGCTCACGTTCCTGACCGAGCGCCTGCGGCAACACCCTGGCGGCGTCCTGGTCGTCACCCACGACCGCGCTCTGCTGCGTGACGTCGCCGTCGAGTTCCTCGATCTCGACCCCACCCCCAACGGCCGCCCCCGCCTCTACGCGGGTGGCTACACCGGCTGGCAGGACGCCCGGCGGCGCGAACGCGAGCAGTGGCAACAGGAATACGACTTGCAGGTGGCCGAACACCAGCGGCTGGCCGGCGCGGTCGAGGAGGCCCGTGGCCGGTTGTCGACGAGCTGGCGGCCCGACAAGGGCACCGGGCGGCACAAGCGGCAGAGCCGGGCCCCCGGCATCGTGCAGGCCGTCAAGCGGCGGCAGGAGGCCTTGGCAGCCCACCGGATCACTTTGCCCAAGCCGCCTCGGCCGTTGCGCTGGCCCCCGAGCAACACCCGCCCCGGCGTGCCGCTGCTGGACGCACACGACGTGACCGTGGCGGACCGCCTGACCGCCCCGGCCCCGTCGCGGGTCGACGGAGGTGACCCGCTGCCGGCACGGTCCGGTGATCAGGCGTACGCGTTGCGGCTCGCCGGCGGTGATCGGCTGCTGGTGACCGGGCCGAACGGCGCCGGCAAGTCCACGCTCCTGGCCGTGCTGGCGGGCGCACTGCGGCCCACCACCGGCACCGTACGGCGGCTCTCCGGGGCGACGGTCGGCTACCTGGCCCAGGAGGTGTTCACGACCGCCGCACGCATGTCACCCGGCCAGCATCGGCGGCAGCATTTGGAGGCGATGCTGGCCGAACAGCCCGACGTGCTCATCCTGGACGAACCGACGAACCACCTCTCGGCCGGCCTGGTCGACGACCTGACCGCGGCCCTGGCCACCGCCCCGGCCGCCGTGGTCATCGCCACCCACGACCGCCAGATGCTGACCGACTTGTCGGGCTGGCCCCGGCTGGTCGTCGAAGGTGGCCGCCCCTGACCCAGGGACTCGCCGTCGCCCCATCGTCGCCGGCGCTCCGCGGCGCAAGCACGTCCGGAGCCCGGCGGCTTGGGCGGCCCGGACGACAGGGCCGGCGATCACAACCGGCGGCTTCAAGGCCTGTCCAATATGCCGGATTATCCAGCGTTGATCTTCCGGAGTCGCCATCCCAAACCCCCGCCCACCACGGGGAGAGGGATGGAGACTACGCCGTGTCAAGCGGGGAAAGCGGGTTGTCCACAGGGCCGGCGATGTGACGTATCTGTCATTACGCAACGTGGACCTACCCGTCGATACGTCATGTCGATCGGAGGGGATGGCATGACGGTGCGAAGGTTCGGATGGTTTGCGGCGACGGTGCTGGTGGCCGGGTGCAGCACTGCCCCGTCCACCCCGTCGGCGCCACCACCGGCGGTGACGGAGGGGCCGACGCTCGTGGTCAGCAGTCCGACGACCAAGCCGCGCCCTCAGAAGATCACGTATCCGCAGCGGGGCAGTGGGCAGTGGGTCACCGCGGCCGCGGGCAGCGAGACCGTGGGCACGCGGGGGCGGCTGATGCGCTACCGCGTGGTGGTCGAGCGCGAGATCAAAGGCGTATCCGTGGCCGGGTTCGCGGCGGCGGCCGGGGCGACCCTGGCCGATGAGCGGGGGTGGACCGGGGGCGGGGATTGGCGGTTCCGGCGGGTCGGGCCGGGTGACAAGTCCGACTTCACGCTGTATCTCGCCACCCCGGGGACCCGGGGCGAGTTGTGTGCGGACGCGTCGGACGGCTACACGTCGTGTCGTAACGGGGCCAAAGTCGTGCTCAACGTGGCTCGGTGGGCGGGTGGCGTGCCTGGGTACAAGAACAATTTGAAGGGCTACCGGCAATACATGGTCAACCACGAGGTGGGGCATCGGCTCGGGCACGGGCACGAGTTGTGCCCGGGCGAGGGCGAGCCGGGGCCGGTCATGTTGCAGCAGACACTGGGGTTGCACGGGTGCACGCAGAATCCGTGGCCCTACCCGGACGGTGAGCTCTATCGAGGACCGTCCGGGCAGTATTGAAGCTCAGCCATGCACCACGGCCGGAGCCCGCGCTACGGCCCGGACTGACCGCTCAGGCCGCGAGGCGCAGCGAGTGCCGGCCCATGTGCGTTTGTTCGAGCCGAGAACTCGTACGGGTTAGATTCCGAGGTTGTTGAAGAGGTAGAGCCAGATCTCGGAGCGGGTCGGGAACGACGGGATCGCGTGGCGCAGGCGGGTGAGCGGGACCTCGCCGACTATGGCGATGGTCGCGGCCTGCAGGAAGTCGGCGACCTGGGTGCCGGTGATGGTGACGCCGACGAGCACGTTGCGGTTCTCGTCGATCAGGAAGCGGGTCGTGCCGACGACGCCGCCCGAGTAGGAGCCGCCCGCGTTGCCGTCGGTGGGGACGTCGATGACGCGCACCTGGAGGCCGGCCGCCTGGGCGCTCGCGGTGGTGTGGCCGACCGCGGCGACCTGCGGGGACGTGAAAATGACGCGGGGCGCGCCGGGGCCGTCGGCCAGGTGGTCGATCACCATGGGCTTGCCGAGGATCTCGCCCGACGCGATGGCCGCCTGGTATTTGGCCATGTGGGTGAACAGGGCGCGGCCGTTGAGGTCGCCGATCACGTAGAGCCAGTCGTGCCCGGGCACGCGCATGTGCTGGTCGACCTCGACATAGCCGTCCGCCTTGACGCCGACGGTGTCCAGAGCAAGGTCAACCGATTGCGGCGTACGCCCGGTGGCGACCAGGATCTCGTCGGCGCTCACGGTGCTGCCGTCGGCCAGCGTGACCGTGACGCCGTCGGTGTCGCGCCGCACGGTCTTGGGGCGCTGGCCGATGCGCACGTCGACGCCCTGCTCGGTCAGGCGGGCGGCGACCTGCTCGCCGGCGAAGTCCTCCTCGCGGGTCAGCAGCCCGCGCCCGGCGATCAGCGTGACCCGCGCGCCCAGCGACACGTACGCCTGGGCCATCTCGGATCCGACGACCCCGGCGCCGATGATGACCAGCGACGCGGGGATCTCCTTGGCCGTGGTCGCCTCGCGGTTGGTCCACGGGTTCGCCTCGGCCAGGCCGTCGATGCCGGGCAGAGTGGCCCGGGTGCCGCCGGCCAGGATCACTGCCTGGCGCGCCTCGAGGATGTCGTCGCCGACCGCGACCCGCTTCTCCCCCGCCAGCCGGCCCCAGCCGCGCACCAGGGTGACGCCCCGGTCGAGCAGCCACGGCACCTGGCCGCTGTCGTCCTCGTTGTTGATCAGCTCGTCGCGCCGGCGCAGCACCGCGGCCACGTCGAGCGAGCCGGTCACCGCCTCGGCCACCCCGGGCACGTGCCGCGCCTCCTCGAGCAGCTCACCGGGCCGCAGGAGGGCCTTGGACGGGATGCACGCGTAGAACGAGCACTCCCCGCCGACATGGTCCCCCTCCACGATCGCCACGCTGAGGCCCGCCTCGGCCAGCCGTCCGGCCGCGACCTCGCCGCCGGGCCCGGCCCCCACCACCACCACGTCGAAACTCTGCATGCCCCCATGATTGCCGATCACCTGCCGCTGGTGGGCTGGACCACCCCCGGTCCGCCGCGATGCGGAGTGGGCACATAGTTGGCCCGGCCCGGCGGCAGCGCCTCGACGCAGGCCTCGGAACACGCGTTGACCAGCAGCGGGAGCACATCACTGCCGACCGCGCGGGTGAGCCAGACCTGGCGCAGGCCGTCGGTGAGCGGGCCGTCGCAGACGCTGCAGCTGGTGACGTGGTCGGCGCCGAGCGGTTCGGTGGCCGGCGTCACCGGGCGCAGGGCCGGGAAGGGCGGGCGGAACTTGTAGTTGCCGTAGAGGGCGCGGGTGCTGACCGTGCTGTGCCGTAGGTTCGCGCAGCGGGTCAGCTCGTACGGGAACCAGTGCAGGCGGTGCGAGGTGTATGGCTCGAACCAGGCCAGGGCGGTCATGCCCCCGATCTCGGGCGGGATCCGTACGAGGTTGCTGCCGTACAGGACCAGGTGTTTGACCTTGGTGAGCCGGCCGATCGCGGCGGGCAGCGTGATGACCTGGCGGCGCTCCTCGGCGTCGAGCTCGTCGAGCGGGCGGAACTTCTCCCGCCCGTCGGCGACGGCCTCGTCGATGATCTCGAGCAGGTGCAGCCAGCCGGGCGCGTTCGTGTCCTGCTGCTCGGGGTGGAATTCGACTTCGTCCGGCCGGGTCCGGGCCGAGTAGCCGACGCACCGGCACGATTCGCGGCCACCGGTGCCGGATTCGGCGAACCGGTTGGGCCATAGCTGCTTCTCCATATCTCGATTGTGCCGGGCCACCCCGGCTGGCACGCTCGGGGCCGTGACAGCGCCGTACCGGTGGGACCTGGTGACGCCCGACGAGCTCGGGACGCTGCTGGGCGGCACCCGGCGGCCGACCCTGTTCTTCCTCGACGAGCTGGTCGAGTGCACGGGCAAGGTGCTGGCCCGCTCCGGCGGCGGCGACCTGGTCTTCGTCGGGCGCTCGCTCGACTCGATGTTCGACCTGCTCGGCGGCTCGTTCGACGGCGGCCTGCACCGGCTGCCGCTGTCGTTCCAGCGGGGCCGGCGCCGCCTGACGTACGCCGAGACGGCCGCCGCCCGCGAGCTGCTGGCCGCGGCCGGGGTCACCCCGCACGCGCTGGCCCGCCGCGCCCGGCCGGTCGCGTTCGTCGACGTGGTGCACGCGGGCTCGACGTTCACCGAGCTCTACGGGCTGCTGCGTGACTGGGTCGAGCGGGAGCGCGAGCCGTGGCCGGTGATCCGGCGCAAGCTGCGCTTCGTCGGGGTCACCTCGCGGCGCAAGCCCAGCCCGAACGCGTACCGGTGGCAGCAGGACGTGGACTGGCCCGCCGAGCTCCCGTCGGGCTCGGTGATCAACGTGTCGCTCGACCCGATGGTCTGGCACTACTTCGGCGACGTGCAGGTCAAGCTGACCCGCACGTTCCGCCCCGAGCAGTGGCCGGCCGAGGCCGACGGCCCCCGGCACGACGAGCAGACCCGGCAGGCGCTGGCCGAGGCGGTCGCGCTGGCCGCCTACGGGCGCACCAGGGCCGGTCGGCAGGCAATCGCGCGGAACGCCGCTTGAGACCGCCCGACCACGTCCTGCGGGCGTTCGGCGTGACCGGTCCCGTGATCCCGCTCGCCGGCGGGCAGGGCACGTCGTGGCGGGCCGGCGACCTGGTGCTCAAGCCCGAGCCGCCCGTCGGTTCGTGGTTGCACGACGTCGTCTCCGCCGAGTTCCGGCTGGCCCGCCCGTGCGGCGCGCACGACGGGTGGTCGGCGACCCGGTGGCTCGAGGGCTCCGAGACGTCCGATTTCGTCGCCGTGATCGAGGCGGGACGGGCCTTCCACCGGGCCACGGCCGGCCTCCCCCGCCAGCCGTCGTGGGCCGCGCGCACCGATCGCTGGGCCGTCGCCGACCGGATCGCGTGGGGCGAGCAGCCGGCGCGGTGGCTGCCCGGTTTCGCGCCCGTCGCCGCCCGCCTGACCGCCGCGCTGCAGCCGCTCGGCCCGTCCCAGATCGTCCACTGTGACCTGACCCGGAACGTCCTGCTGGCCGACGGCCTGCCACCCGCGATCATCGACGTGTCGCCGTACTGGCGTCCCCCCGCGTACGCGGAAGGGGTTGTCGTCGCCGACGCCCTGACCTGGCACGACGCGCCCGGCTCCCTGCCGCGTGACGCCGCCGTGAGCGTGCCCGCGGTCGCGCGCGCCCTGCTCTTCCGCATGGCCACCGACACGGTCACCGACTGGGCCTGGCGCTACGAGCACGCTTGCCGCCAGATCAACCTCTAACCCGTACGCGTCAGGAATCGTCCGCGCTGCACCTCGCGAGCCCCGTCGTTGGTCACGGCGCGTAGCGCGGGCTCCGGCCGTGGTGGTGGGTCACGGGCCGGCCGTGTACGACCGTTCCATCAACTCGCTCATGGCCCGCTCGAACTCCCGCCGGCGCCGCTGCGGCCAGCCCTCGGTGAGCCGGTCGAACACCTGCTCCTGCCACTCATGGGCGTGCGCCAGCATCTCGTGCCCCGCCGCGGTGACCGTCACCGGCCGCCGCCGCCCGTCCCCGCTCGCGGCCGTCCCCAGGTGGCCGGCCTCGATCGCGCTTTTGATCAGCCGGGAGGCGCCGCTCTGGTCGATCCCGATCTCGTCGGCCACGGCGTTGACGGTGGCCGGTAGCCCCCGCTTCTCGAGGGCGTGGACGGCCTCGGCGACCAGCACGAGGCGGCCCTGCTCCGGCGCCGTTGTTGCGTCGGACCTGCGGGACCAGTGCCGCACGAACTCGAACAGGACCTGCCCGGGCCCGGTCATGCCGTCGCCTGCTCGAGCGCGGTCGCCAGATCGGGACAACGCAGCGCGGCGGCCACCTTGCCCCCGCGAACCCGGAAGACGGTCGCCACGCGGGTCGCCGTCGGGCTCTCCGGCCACGTCGCGTCCTGCTCGACGACCATCACGTGGTCGTCGATCGGGTGCCACTCGCGGGGTTCCAGCCGGATTCCGGACCGCTCGACCCACTCGGCGAACTGCGCCGGGCTGATCTCGGCCGTGCCCCGGGGCCCCAGCACGAGAACCGGGTCGGTGACCGCTTGTGCCGCACGGTGCGGGTCGGCGGAGTTGACGCTCGCATGCCACTCGGCAACGACCAGCTTGAGGTCCACCACTAAACTATATGCGCTTCGCATACGTCCAACCACACGGGCCCGCCCTCCACCGGGGGCCCCCGCCACCACCATTTTATCGAGCGGGACAGATCTTGACCGGGCCCCCTGTGGACAGCGCCGGACTGTGGATAACAACGTTGATCAGCGCAAACGGCCTATGCTGTGCGTCGCGGACCCCGATTCCGACGGGGTACGCCCGGACACCGTCGGCAAGCGCGCACGCCTAACGGATCGGCTCGCGGATGAACAGGCGCAGGGCGGCGTCCCGGCAGCGCGGAGACCGTCGAGCCGCCAGCCGCGTCGTGTGGCGATGGCGGAGCGGCGCCGGGCATCGGTGGCGCGGTCCAAATGGTTCGGCCCGGACGGTGCGCGCCGGCCACGCGTGGTCATTCCCGTGCTGCATGCGGCACCTGTTATCGATCAGTGGAGGCAAGGCGTCATTTGATCGCCAAACGTGCCGTGCGCGAGGCCGGATCTCACTGGCTGGACGCGAGTACCGTCCGGGGCATGACTGTGTTGGACATCCGGAAGGTCGGCGATCCGGTGCTGCGCCGCGTCGCCGAGCCGGTGACCGTTTTTGATGCCGAGCTGCACAAGCTGGTCGACGACCTGAGCCAGACCTTGGAGCAGTCGCGCGGCGCCGGCCTGGCCGCCCCGCAGATCGGGGTCAGCCTGCGCCTGTTCGCGATCAACCCCGACCTGCCCGGCAACGACGTGCGCCTCGATCACCTGATCAACCCGGGTCTCGAGTTCCCCGACGACGAGGAGCAGTACGGCCCGGAGGGCTGCCTGTCGATCCCCGGCATCTATCTGGACACCAAGCGCCGCATGAACGTGGTGGCCCGGGGCCTGACCAAGCACGGCGACCCGGTTCAGATCGTCGGCGCCGGCCTGCTCGCGCGGTGCATCCAGCACGAGACCGACCACCTCGACGGGGTCCTCTTCATCGACCGCCAGGACGAGGCGGGCCAGCAGCGCATCCTCGCCACCCTGCGCGAGGCCGCCTGGGCCGACGCCCAGCTGAAGGTGAGCCCTCACTAAAGCCCGCTCGGAAACTACTTGCCTGCCAGGAAAGTCGGCTGCATACTTTCCTGGCAGGCAAGTACATGCCCGAGGGGGAAGTGATGGAGATTCCACCGATCGACGCCGAACTGGCCCTGGCCGAGGTGCGGGCCCGCCGCGCCGAGGTCGTCGACGCCAACCTCGTTCCCGGCTGGTTCTGGCCGTCGATCGGGGTGCTGATGCTGCTGTTCGTGGCCGCCGTCGAGACCGGCCGCCCGTGGCTCGTCGCCGCCGGCTCGGTCGCGTACGCGCTCGGGCTGGCCACCCTGATCGCCGCCCTGCTCCGCCGGTCCCGGGTGCAGGTCCGCAACACCCTGATCGGTGCGCACGGCGCGGCCGCCATCGTCGTGTTCACGCTGGTGCTGGTCGGCCTGGGCGTCGGGCTCGGCCTCGCCCTGGCCGCGCTCGGCGTGCCCGCCCCGGCCACGATCGCCTGCCTCCCGGTCGCCGCCGGTCTCGCCTTCGGTGGTCCGGCCCTGATGACCTACCTGCGCCGAGTCATGCTCGCCCGGCCCCTGGCCGGGCCCCGATGAGCGCCGAGCCCCGGTTCGACGAGCTCATCCACGCGCCCACCCGGCTCTCGATCGTCAGCCTGCTGACCGCCACCGAGTGGGCCGAGTTCAAATTCCTGCGCGACCAGGTCGGCCTCACCGACTCGGCCCTGTCGAAGCAGCTCGCCACCCTCGAGGAAGCCGGCTACGTTGACATCCGTAAGTCGTTCATCGGCAAACGCCCCCGCACCTCCGTCCGGCTGAGCCCACGCGGCCAGCAGGCCTTCGCGGGCCACATCGCCGCCCTGCAGCAAATCGTGGCCCGCTCCGGCCTGGCCGTGATACCGGAGTCAGCGCAGCCCTGACGGCCGAACGCGCCGACAAAACCAGAGTCAGCGCAGCCCTGACGCCATCTCCATCAGATGCCCGAGCACGGCATCCCCCGACGTACGGAGCCCGTCGTGCTCATGCTCATTGGTAACCCACGTGCGCACGTTGCCGACGGCCGCCGCGGTCTCCAGCGACAACCCAGCATCGACATACATGTCATCGGCGTAGACGGCCGCCACCACCGGAACCTCGTTCGACGCCAGCCGCGACACGTCATAGAGCACGGACCAGTCGGGGGTCTCGGCCAGAATGTCGGCCGCCCCCGCGAACGGCCGCAGCGCCGCGATCTGCTCGAACATCCAGGGAAACATCATCTCGCCCGTGAACAGCAACGGGTCGGCGTCCGCGGCGAACTCGGGCCGCGCGTCCAGCGCCCGCGCCGCGGCCCAGCCGGTAGGCCCGTTGCCCTGCCCGTAGCAATACTCCTGCAACGCGTACAGCGGCTTGTCGACATAGCCCGTGTGCGCCATCACCTCGTACAGGAAGGTGGCGGACAGCTGATCGCCGTGCCAGGCCTCGTCGAGAAGCCAGTGCACGTAGGAATAGCCGTAGCTCATCCCGAAGCTGTCGCCGACCAGTCGCAGGCGTTCCGGGGTCAGGCGGTCGCCGTCGGGCAGCCGGACGTCGGCCGATGCCAGGTGGTCGGCGAGGCGCCGCACGGCCGCGCGATCGTCGGGGAAGTCGCGATAGAACTCGGCGTTCTTGGCGGCCACCCGCGGATAGGTGCGCTCATAGACCTCGTCGGCCGTCGCCGTCAGCCCGGGCAGGCCACCGGTGACGTAACACGTGCGCAGGCCCTGCGGCGCCGCCGACAGATAGGCCATCGTCACGAACCCGCCGTAGCTCTGCCCCAGCGTGTCCCACTGCGCGCCGCCGGCCACCCGCTCGCGCAGGACCTCGGCGTCGGCCACGATGCTGTCGGCCCGGAACAGCTTCAGATAGTCGGCCAGCTCCTTCGCCGGACGGCCACCGACCGTGTTCGCGGTGAGCGGGGTGCTGCGGCCCGTGCCGCGCTGGTCGAGCAGCAGCACCCGATGCGTGCGCACGGCCCGGCCGATCCAGCTCTCGGCCCGCAACGGCCGCGGCGACTTGCCACCCGGCCCGCCCTGCAGATAGACCAGCCAGGGCAACTCGTCACCGGCCCGGTCGGCCGCCACGACCTCGCGGGCGAACACCTCGATCGTCTCGCCATCCGGATCACGGTGGTCGAGCGGCACGGTGACGGTGTGGTCGGCGAAACGAACCCCCGGGTGAGCAATCATGCGCCCAGCCTAGAGCCGCCGTCTGACATAGAGCACCGCATCGATCCGGCCTCCGTTCGGGCCAGGCAGAATCCCCAGCTGCTTGCCCTCGATCTCGAAGCCGGCCGCCTGCAGCGTCTTCTGCGAGGCCAGATTGTCGACCGCCGAGCCGGCCACCACCCGCTGCAGCCGCGCCTCGTTGAACGCCCACTTCGTCACCAGCTGGACGGCCCGCCGCGCGTAGCCCCGGCCGCGGAACGCCGGCAGCACGCCGTAGCCGAGCATCCCCTCCCGCAGGTGCTGCTGGAAGTAGTACAGCGCGATCTGCCCGGCGAACCGGCCGCTCCGCGCGTCGAGAATGCTCATGGCGGCCATCTCACCGGCCAGCCAACGACCTTCCGCGTACGCGAAATGGCGCTCGACCTCCTCCCGCGGCGGCGCGGCCGGCGGCACCGAGGTCGCCACCACCTCGGGCAGGCTGCGCAGCTCGATCCAGCCCTCCAGGTCCTCCGCCCGCAAGGGCCGGATCCGGATCACGCCGTCGGTCAGCTCGCCGCCCGGCAGGTCGGGCAGCACCCGCGGCGCGGGACCCTCCGGATCGTCCTCGAGCCGCGCCCACACGACCATGTCCTCGCGGTTCGGCCCGGCGCCCCGCGCTATGCCCTCCCGGCGATAGCCGAGCGCGATCACGTCTCGCTGCGCGGCGGGGTCGTCGAGGCGCAGGCGGATCTCGGAACGGTACGGCGATGTCACCAGGTCACGTTATAGCGGCGGCCGCCGTCAGGTGTTGGCGCCCCGCGCGGCCACCCGCCACCGGTCGACCTCGGTCCCGTCGCGCACGACGACCAGCTCGTCGGCCAGGTTGACCGTGGCGCAGACGTGGTTGGGCGCCACCCGCAGCACGTCGCCGCGGGCCGGAGCCTCGCCGGGGAACTCGACGGTGGCGTGGTGCTCGGAGAGGGCGACGATCCGCGCGTCGGGGTGCTCGGGCAGGCGTCCGAAGCCCGTCGCCCAGGCCGGCCGGTCGGCCCCCAGCACCTTGGATCCGGCGTCCACGATGGCCCGGTTCCCCGTACGGCTGACGACCGTCGCCACGACCGTCAGCGCCACGTCCTCCCAGTCACAGGTGCCCAGTTCGACCTGCTGGGCGTCCCCGAACACGTACACGCCCGGCCGGATCTCGGTCAGCGGCCCGGCTCCGGCCAGCGCGGCGGTCGGGGTCGAGCCCCCACTGCGTACGGGGGCATCCGACGCGGCCTCGCTCAGGGCCGCCGCCTCGTCGCGCGCGGCCTGCTGCTGCAGCCCCGGTCCGTAGCCGTGGCCCGGGAACGTGAAGATGCCCCGCACCCGATGCCCCGCCCGCTCGGCCGCCTCGGCCACCCGCGCGGCGTCGCCCGGCCGGACCCCGCTGCGATGGTGCCCGCTGTCGACCTCGACCAGCACGTCGAGCGGGCCGACCGCTTTGGCCAGCAGTCCGGCGCTCTCCACCGAGTCGACACCGACCCGCAGGGCGATCCGCTCGGCCAGCGCCCGCAGCCGCTCGGCCCGGCCGGGTGACGGCCAGACCGGGTACGCGATGAACAGGTCCTCGAAGCCGCCGCCGGCGAACAACTCGGCCTCACTGACCGTCGCCACCGTCAGCCCGGCCGCCCCGTGCTCGACCTGCCGGCGGGCGATCTCGAGGCACTTGTGCGTCTTGGCGTGCGGGCGCAGGTCGAGCCCGCGATCCCGGGCGGCGGCGGCCATTCCCGCCACGTTCCGGTCGAGCACGTCAACGTCCACAGCCACGTACGGCGTCTCCACAACAACCACTCCCCTCGGTGCGACCTCCATGATCGCAGGAACACCGTCTTTGGCGTCCTAGGAGGCTGGGTTGGTTTTGTCCGAGCCGGGGCGCCGTTTCTGGCGTCCTAGGAGGCTGGGTTGGTTTCGTCCGCGCACGAGTCGTGTTCGTGACGGCGCTTTCCGTGAGCGCGCACTAGCGTTCGGGCAACCGTCCACTGCCCCCGGGGAGGGCGCCGTGAGCACAACCGATGCGGAGAAAATGCTGCGCGCTCGGCTCGGCGACCGGCTGATCGGCGCCGACCAGGCGGGTTTCGCCGCCGCCCGCGAAGTCTGGAACCCCGCCGTGACCACGCAACCGGCCATGGTCGCGAAGTGCACCGACCCCGCCGAGGTGAGCGCCGTGGTCCGGATCGCCGGCGATCACGGGGTCCCGCTGTCGGTGCGGGCCGGCGGCCACGACTGGGCCGGCCGCGCCCTCCGCGACGGCGGCATCGTCCTGGATCTGACGGCCATGCGCGCGGTCACCGTCGACACCTCCCGCCGGACGGCCACGACGCAGGGCGGCGCGATCACCTCCGACCTGGTCGGCACGATCACCCCGTACGGGATGGTCGCGGCGACCGGGGTCGTCGGCGGGGTCGGGCTGGCCGGGCTGACCACGGCGGGCGGTTACGGGGCGCTGATCGGCCGGTTCGGGCTGGCCGCCGACAACCTGCTCGGCGCCGACGTCGTGCTGGCCGACGGCACCACCGCGATCGCGGGCCCCGACGACGACACCGACCTGTATTGGGCCCTGCGCGGCGGCGGCGCCAACTTCGGCGTGGTCACCGAACTGCGCTACCGCCTGCACGAGGTGCCGTCCGTGCTCGCCGGCATCCTGATGTTCCCGCTCACCGAGGGCCGGGCCGTCCTGACCGGGTACGCCGAGCTTGTGGCCGAGGCCCGCGACGACCTGACGGTGATGACCGGGTTCCTGCCCGGTCCGCAGGGCACGCTGGCCTTCCTGTGCCCCTTCTGGAGCGGCCCCGACCTGGCCGCCGGCGAACGCGTGATCGCCCGTATGCGCACGCTCGGCCACCCGGTCGTGGACCAGATCATGCCGATGCCGTACGCCGGAGCGCTGCGCATGTTCGACGCCAGCATGACGCCCGGCAACCACTACCTGCTGCGCAGCCGCTCGCTGGCCACAGTGTCCCCCGCGGCGGCCGACATCCTGACCGACGCCGCCACGCGCCTGGGCCCCCACTCGGCCCTGATCGTCAACCACTTCCACGGCGCCGCGGCCCGCGTCGATCCGGCCGCCACCGCGTTCGCCCAGCGCACCCCGCACCACCCCGTCGAGGTGATCGCGTCCTGGACCCCCGACGACTCCCCCGACCCGCATCGCGACTGGGCCGACCAGGTCGAAGAGGCCCTGACGCCGATCGCCTTGCCCGGCGGCTATCCGAACCTGCTCGGCCCCCAGGAGGACGCCCGGGCCCGCGACTCGTTCGGTCCCAACCTCGAACGCCTGCTCACCCTCAAACGACGCTACGACCCGCACACCGTGTTCTCCGCTATCCCCGCCCTGGTGGACAGATAGCCGGATTCGGGCACACTGTGGACCGTGGGTCCGGCCCGCCGCGCCGTACTGGCGCTGGTCGGCGGGCCCGGCACCTCGCACGCGTCCTCCCCGCGCGGGAACCGCTTGGCCTTCCTGTATCACCGGTCGACCGGCACCAAGCTAGCGCAGATCCCGCCGCTGCATCAGCCGGTCGAGGTCGTCGGTGAGGGCGTCCAGCCGGCGGATGCCGTCGTCGAACGTGTCGCTCGGGCGGGGCTCCAGCAGCGGCCCCATGATGGCGTCGGTCTGTGCCGCGTAATCGGCCTGGGCCGCGCTGATCGCGGCCACGATCTCGTCCGCCAGCTCCGCCACCGGCAGCGACGACGCGTCCCGGTCGAGCCGCAGCTCCAGCACCTGGCCGCCCGGCCCCGTACGCGCCCGCGCGTACCGCTGCGGCGACACGCCCTCGCCGGCCGCTCCGGCCATGTCCGACTGCATCCGGGAGATCCGTTCCAGCTGCTCCTGCGCGTACGCCGCCAGGTCGGTGAAATCGCGGATCTCCGGCATCGATGCCTCCGAGGGGACGTGCCATCCTGGTGCGATGGCGGTGAAGGACTACACCACAAGGGTCGCGCCCGCGTTCGACGGCCTGCTGCAGGACGGGGAGCGGCTGCTGGCCGTCTCGCCCGTGCAGCAGGATCCCGGCACGACCGAGGAGGTCTCGGTCCGCGACGAGCTGATCGACCTGCTGGACCCGACCATCCTAGTGGGACTGGGCACGTTCGGCGGCAGCGCCGTCCAGCAGGCGGTCTGGGGCCGCGCGGTGATCGGCGGGCCGGGCACGCAGGGCCGGCTGCTGCATGAGGCGATCGGCGCGGTCACCGCCCCCAAGGTGGCGATCACCAACCGGCGGCTGCTGCTCGTGGAGATCGAGGTGACCCCCCGCGCCAAGGGTGGCCTCGGCAAATGGTTCGGCCCGTCCGATCAGTCCGCACGTCAGAGGTACGCAGTGGACAGGGTCGCTATCCTGGGTGCCGTCTCGGCCCCGGCGGGTGTTCTGCGCCGTGGCCGGCTGCTGACCGGGTTTCGTGACGGGTCGGGGTGCATGCTGCTCTGTTCCCCGCCGAGCCTGGCCGAGCCGGTGGTCGAGGCGATCGGAGCACCTAGGGGGGAGTAGGCGCGTGGGACAGCCGGTATCGGTCTATCTGGACGCCCTGAGCAGATATGCGGCGGCGATGGACGACCTGAGCGAGTCCTTCGAGTCGACCCGTACGTTCCTGGTCGACGCCGACGTCACGGAGGACAGCTTCGGCCTGCTCCCCGACTCCCGCGACTGCGCGCAGGTCTACGAGCAGCGCACCACCGACGGGCTCGAGACGCTGCGCAACGGCTCCGACGCGTTCTCCGACCTGAGCCAGGCCTTCCGTGAACTCCGTGAGGACTACGAACGTACGGACCAAGCGGCAGCCACCCGGGTGGACGGGAGCAACAAGTGACCCGGGCCCCGAGCGGCGCCGACCGCATCGAGCAGTGGCTGGGCCCGGCCGGCGAGGCCTACTCGGTGATCAAGCCGATCGTCTCGTTCCTGTCCAACCCGCTCGACCAGGTCACCGGCGATCCCGACCAGCTGCGCCAGAAGGCCGAGGCGTGGCGCAACGCCGCGACCCAGCTCGAGCAGCACGCCCAGACCGAGCTCTCCGCCCGTACGGATCTGTTGTCGTACTGGGAGGGTGACGCCGCGGCCGCCTTCAACGCCGAGCTGACCGAGGTCAACCAGTCGTTCGCCGAGATCGCCGAGCACTTCCGGGTCACCGCCGAGCTGCTCGACGGCTCGGCCGAGGCCGCCCAGCAGGCGCAGGATCTGGTCGAGTCGATCGTCAAGGAGCTCATCGCCTGGCTGATCGTGACGATCATCGTGGCGCTCGCGTCGGCCTGGATCACCGCGGGCGCGTCGCTGGCGGCCGGGGCGGCGGCGGGCGGAATCGAGGCGGCGGTGGCGGGCACCCGCGCGGCCACGGTCGGCATGAAGCTGGCGAATCTGCTGCGCAAGGTGGCCGCGTTCCTCAAGAAGATGAGCGAGTTCGCGAAGGCGTACAAGCTCACGAAGATCCGCAGCGTGGGCGCGAAGAACTGGGTCGGCGCGCGCTACGCCACCAAGGAGGGCTACCAGCTGCTCGCGACGAACTGGGTCATCAAGAAGGCGATCGTGCAGCCCACGCTGGGCCCGACGATCGACAAGGTGACCGGCGCCGACGAGACGTGGAAGCTGCCGCAGGTCTTCTGATCACAGCAGCCAAGGATCCATCCCGCCCCCGCTCGGCGGATCCGCGATCACGGGCGGCGGCGGGCGACGGCGGCGCACGGGGCGCACAGCCCGATCAAGAGCCTTCCCCCGTACGCCGGTCAGCCCGAACCCGAGCCGGGTCAGCTCGCGCGCCCGCGGGCCGGTGGGGATGTCCCGGGGCAGGCTCGCCACCGCGACCAGCCACGTGGGCAGGCCGAGCAGCCGCAGGATCTTGGCCAGCCGCTCGGACTCGTTGACCAGTTCCGGGTCGAGCCGGTCGTTGAGCAGCTCGGCCAGCTCGCCAGTGTGTTCCGGGTGTCCGCACACCTCGGCGAAGGCGGCCGCGTTCTCCACCCCGAGCGGGTCGTCGATCACGTCGTCCTCGG
Source organism: Paractinoplanes lichenicola (assembly GCF_016785085.1). Taxonomy (GTDB): domain Bacteria; phylum Actinomycetota; class Actinomycetes; order Mycobacteriales; family Micromonosporaceae; genus Actinoplanes; species Actinoplanes lichenicola. The sequence continues at coordinate 402,510 of NZ_JAENHO010000009.1, read as the reverse complement.
CGCCCGGCTCGCGGGACGGATCGCTGACGTAACGGCCCAGCTCCTCCCCCGCCGACCAGGCGACCAGGGCCAGCTGCCGGTCGGCGAGGACCCGCACGACCAGCACGTCGCCGGTCAGCTCGGCGCCGACCTCGACGATCCCGCGCCGGCCCGCGGCCACCGTGCCGCTCCTGGCGACGACCGGCAGCCAGCCGTCGTCCGGTGAGCCGGCCCAGCCCGTGAACCGGAGCCGGCGGAGCACCTCGGTGACTTGCGCGAAGTCGCCGTCGCGGACGAGGGCGACCGCGTACGTCTCCCCGGCCGGGCCGTCGTTGCCGGGCGTGGGAGCGTACGGGAAAGCCATGGTCCTGAGGCTATGCCGCGGGGGCGACTTCGGAGAAACGGCGGCCCATCTCGACGAACAGGGCGGCGTTGAGCTTGAAGGCGAGCTGGGACTCGGCCACCAGGTCATCGAGCTCCGCCGGGCCGAGCATGGCCGGGAGCGAGTCGAGCCGCGTACGGTAGGCGGTCTTGTACGCCTTGCTGTCCGGGATGTCCAGGAAAGAGTAGAAGGCCACGCCGCCCGGGCCGAGGCCGTAGGTCTGGGCCACCGACCGGCCGACCATCAGGCCGCCGCTGAGATCGCCCAGGTAGCGCACGTAGTGGTGGGCGATGAAGTGGACCGCCGAGTCGTGGCACTGCTCGCGCAGCCGGGCCACGTAACGCCGCGTGGCCTCGAGCGGGCGAACGTCGGCCGACCCGAGAAACCGCACGTCGGCCTCGAGCGACGGCACCCGGTCGAGCAGCGGATCGGCGAACCCGGCGGCCACCTCGTCGGTGCGCATCCGGGCCGCGGCCGCCTCGAGCTCGCGATAGATGTGCAGGTATTGCGCGGTGAGCACGGCGTACCCCGCGTACGGGACCTCGCCCGCCATCAGCCGCGAGATGAAGCTGCGCGTCTCGGCCTCGCGGTGCTCGGCCATGGTGGCGCGGCGGATCCGGGCGGCGAACTCGGTCATGAGGCACGACCTTTCGGGTACGACATCGGTACACACCGGCACGCGGCGTTAGGCCAGCCTTACCTAAAGCTGTTTTCAAAGCAAGATCGCTTGACTTATAGATTTCGTCCAGGCCGGGGCCAGGGTCGGTCCGGCAGCAGATCCGCCGGGCGGGATCCTCCGTCATCACCGTCGAAGACAACTAGGCGGAGGTGGGGGCATGCAGGAGACGTCCGAGACCCGGTCGGCGATCGACCCCGGCACGGCGGTCGACCTGGCGCTGCGCGAATCCGGCGGCGGACGGGTCGCCGGCGTGCGTTCGTCGGTCGAGTTCGGCCGGCCGGCTTGGCTCGTTCAATTCGTTCGGGGCAGCTGGTTGTGCACGGCCGCCGTCGACGCCGGGACCGGCGAGGTCACGATGATCCTGGACGACGGGCCGCGCGCCGATGTGGCCGAGCCGCCCCTGATGGACACCGCGGCCACCGACGTCACCGTCCTGCGATCCGGCTTCGTCACGATCGGGGATCTCCGCGCGGGCAGCGGGACGTCGGCCTACGCCGCCACCGAGCACGGCATCGCGCACATCAGGCTGACCCGGGACGGACGGCTCGTCGTCGAGGACCACCACCGCGTCGGTCCCACCCGGGAGGTCGCCCCGGTGCCGGGCGGGGTCGTCGCCACCACCGCCGACGGCCGTCTCGTACGCGTCGACCCCGACGGCCGGCCGGTCTGGGAGCTGCAACTCCCGAGCTGCCCGCACAGCCTGGCCACCGACGACACGGGCACCCGCCTGCTGGCCGCCACCATGATCGGCGCGCTCGAGGTCGACGCCACCACCGGCGCGGTGATCCGGATTCTCGGCGGCGCCGTCCGGGCCGCCGCCTACCTGCCGGACGGCGGCCGCGTGCTGGCCGGCCAGGGCGGCAAGCTGCTCGTCCTGGACGCCCACGGTGAGCAGCGATGGACGTGGACGCAGGGCGAGCGCCCCGGACGGATGTGGGTGCGGGACGGCCGGATCCACGTGACCGGCGAGGGCGGCCTCAAGGAGATCCTGCCCGGTGTCGGTGTGCTCGCCCGGTGGTCGTCGCCGCTGGCCGGGGGCGTGCGCAGCGCGGTCGTCACGGAGGGCGTGGTGTTCACCTGTTCCGGCGAGGCCCGGCTGGAGGCGCACGGCTACGCCACCGCCGGGTACGCCGGCCCGCTGGACGGCGTGCCCGATCACCCCGAGACGATGACGCTGCTGACCGACCCGTCCGGGGCGGCGTGGCTTCTCACCGCCCACCGCGGCGGGCTGATCAGCGCCGTCCGCACCTAGGCCCCGGGAACGACCAAGCGGAAGCCGATGCCGCGGCGGTTCTCGATCCAGCCGGGGTCGCCCAGCTTGCGGCGCAGCGTGGCCACGTGGAAGTCGAGGGTCTTGCCGCGGCCGAAGAAGTTCGGCTCCCACACCGTCTCGAGGATGCGCCGGCGGTCGACCACCGCGCCCGGGTCGGCCGCCAGCAGCACCAGCAGGTGGTACTCCTTCGGCGTGAGCGCGACCGGGCGGCCGGCGACGCGCACCTCGCGGGTCCGCTCGTCGATCTCGAGCGGGCCCAGATCCTTGGCCTTGCGGCGGGCCGGGCGGGCCGTGCGGCGGCCGATCGCCCGCATCCGCGCCACCAGCTCGCGGGTGCTGAACGGCTTGGCCATGTAGTCGTCGGCGCCGATCTCGAGGCCCAGCACCCGGTCGGTCTCGTCGCCGCGCGCGGTCAGCATGATGATCGGCACGTCGCTGACCCGCCGCAGCTGCCGGCACACGTCGATGCCGTCGATGTCGGGCAGCCCCAGATCGAGCAGCACGAAATCGGCCGGCGGGGCGGCCAGCGCCGCGGCCCCGGTGGCCACCCGCGCGGCCTCGATGCCGAACCGGCCCAGCCCCGCGGCCAGCGGTTCGGCGATCGACTCGTCGTCCTCGACCAGCAGCACCCGCATTCCTGCCCCTCCCGCAGCTTCCCGTGCCGGGAAGTACGGTCCGGCGGTCCGTACGGTTGAACCCATGATCCGGCGTCTGCTGCTCACCTACCTCTCGCTCGCCGTCGTGGTGCTGGCCGGCCTGGCCGTCCCGCTCGCGGTCGTGCACCAGCGCAGCGAGCAGCAGCGGGCGTTCTCCCAGCTCGAGCACGACGCCGAGATCCTGGCCGCGTTCGTCGACGCCGCCCTCGTCCGGGGTCACGCGGCCGAGGTCTCGACCCTGGCCACGGACGCGGCACACCGCTGGGGCGGCTCGATCGAGGTGGTCGACGGCACCGGCCGGCCGCTGGCTGCCACCGGGGAGGCGCCGCCCGGCCCGGCCGACCTGCGCGCGGTGCTCGACGGCCGGACCCAGGTGCACAGCGACATCCACGACGACCTGATGTCGGTGGCCGTGCCGATCCACCCCGGCCGCGTCGACCAGGGCGCCGTCCGGGTGAGCGTGCCGACCACGACGCTCGACACACGCATCGACCAGTTCCGCTACCTGATCGGCGGGGTCGGCCTGGCCGTGCTGATCGGCGCCGCCCTGGTCGCGATCGCCATGGCCCGGTGGATCAGCCGGCCGGTCCGCACGCTCGAACGCGCCACCCGCAGCCTGGCCGAGGGTGACGCCCCGCCCGCGCCGACCACGATCGGGCCGCCCGAACTGCGCCGGCTCGCCGCCACGTTCAACACCACGGCCGTCCGGCTGCAGCAGCTGATCGCCGCCCAGCGGTCCTTCGTCGGGCACGCGTCGCACCAGCTCAAGACGCCCCTGGCCGCGCTCCGGCTGCGCCTGGAGAACCTGGAGCCCGATGTGGCCGCCGACGGCGAGCCCAACCTGCGGGCGGCCCTGGTCGAGACCGATCGGCTGGCCCAGCTGGTCGACACCCTGCTCGCCATGACCCGCGGCGCCCAGTCCGCCCCGGCGCCCGTCGCGGTGGCCCTGGGCCCGGTCGTCGAGGAGCGGGCAGCGCTGTGGCGTCCGGTGGCGACCAAGGCGGGCGTGACGCTGGCCGTGACAGACCCCTTCCCCGTACGGGTCCAGGTGCTCCCCGGCGCGCTGGAGCAGATCCTCGACAACCTGTTGTCGAACGCCCTCGAGGTGGCCCCGCGCGGCAGCACCGTCCGCGTGTCGTGGCGGCTCGCCGGCACCGAGGTGGAAGTGCACGTGGCGGACGCGGGGCCCGGGTTGCCGGCCGAGCAGCGGGAGCAGGCGCTCGAGCCGTTCTGGCGGGCCCCGGGCGCGCGGAAGGGCGGGACCGGTCTCGGTCTCGCCCTCGTGCGCACCCTCGCGGAGAAGAGCGGTGGCCGGGCCCGCCTGGACCCGGCCACCCCCACCGGCATCGACGCCGTGGTCGTCCTCCCGTCAGCCGATACGACCCCCTCCGACCGCACCGACTGAGACCTCGCTCAAGATCGCCGAACGGGGCGATCAGTCGTCGTCGCCGTGCCGGCCACCGTTGTCGTCGCCGTGCCGGCCACCGTTGTCGTCGCCGTGCCGGTCGTCGTCGCCGCCGTGCCGGCCGCTGCGGTCGTCGTCCCCGCCGCGGCCCTTGTCGTCGTTCCGGTCGTCGTCGCCGCCCCGGCCCCGGCCCCGGTCGTCGTCGCGGTCGATGTCGTGGTCGGTGACGGCGCCGGTCTTGCGGTCGATGTCGAGGTCGTGCTCGGCGCCCTTGAAGATGACCTCGACCTCCCACACGGCCCGGCCGTGCTCGGTCTCGGCCTCCACCTTGGTCACCCGGCCCCCACCGACGACCGACAGGGCCTTCGCCTTGGCCTGGGCGATCGAGATGGAGTTGACGGCGCCGCCGGCCGCGTTGCCCAGGCCCGAGGTAGCCGACGGGCTGCTGCTGCTGCTCCGCGGCACCGGGGTGACCGAGCCGGGCTCGACCGTCTCGAACGGCGACGGAGAAGAGGACGGCGAGCTGTTGTCGTCAAGGCCGCCGTCGCCGCGGAAGACCTCGGATGACGACGTGGGCGACGGCGACACGGACGGGCCGGCGTCGTCCCCACCGGCGGCCAGGGCCGTCCCGGTGACCCCGAGGACGGCGGCCGCACCGACGGCGGCGGCGATGGCGTACGAGCGCTTCATGATGGTTCCTCCCGGTTGTCGTTGCTGACAGGGAGAAGATTGCCGCGAACTCGGATAGCGCCGCGCTGCAAGATCCCTAAGGCCGGGTTAAGACCATCGTGACCACGGTTCCGCCCTCGTCACCGCGGATCTCGAACTGCCCCCGGGCGGCCCGCCGGGCGATGTCGAGCCCCAGCCCGGTCGAGTCCCCGCCGCTGACCCCGCGCCGCGCCAGCCCGGCCGGCATGCCCGGTCCGCGGTCCGCGATCGTGAGCTCCACCCCGGCGGGCACGGCGGAGAGCCGTACGGAGAAGGGGGTCTCATCGGGCGTATGCGCGAAGACGTTGCCCAGCAGGGCGTCGACCGCCGCGGCCAGTTCGTCGGCCGAGACCGCGACCGGCTGCGGCCCGGCCACCAGGTCGACCGACATCTCGCGCCCGGTGTCCTCGGCCAGCACGGCCCAGAACGCCGCCCGGTCGGCCACCACCTGGGCCGCGTCGCAGCGGGCGGGCTCGGCCGACTCCGGATCGGTGCGCCGCCGGGCCTGCTGGATCAGGCCGCTCACCGCGCGTTCCAGGGCGTCGGCGGCCGCACTGAGCCGGGCGCTCTCGTCGGGATCGCGCAGCCCCTCGGCCTCGAGCCGCAGCGCGGTCAGTGGGGTGCGCAGCCGGTGCGACAGGTCGGCCACCTGCTCCCGCTCGGCCCGCAGCAGCTCCTGGATCCGCCCGGCCAGGTGGTTGAGCGCCCCCGCCACCTCACGCACCTCGGCCGGGCCCTCGGGCGCGGCGCGGGCGGTCAGCTCGGCGTTGGCCAGCCGATGCGAGACGTCCGACAGGTCGGTGATCGGGCGGGTGATCGTGCGGGCCAGCCGGTCGGCGACCAGCATGCCCAGCGCCACCAGCAGCGCGCCCAACCCGAAGAGCACGACCCAGGATCGGGTCACGCCCATGCTGCCCTCGGCCGCCGAGACCACCGTACGGATCACCGCCGTGCCGTCCCGGCCCTGCACCGACACCACGATCTCGCGGGCGCCGCCGTCCTCGACGGTCAGGCTGCGGCTGCCGAGCCGGGCCAGCTCGACCGCGGGGGTCGCCGCCTGCGCGGTGCCGAGCACGGTCCCGTCGCTCAGATAGACCGTGATCGGGCGGCCCGACGTGGTGGCGAGCTGTTCGACGGTCAGGCGCAGCTCGTCGGGGCCGGCCCGGCCGACGTCGGTGATGATGCTCTGCACGTCGGCCGTCGCGCGCACGGTCGCCCTGTCCTGCGCGACCTGGCGGACGAGGAAGGCCAGCGGCACCAGGAAGGCGATCATCATGAGGCTCGTGGTGGCCAGCACGAGCAGGCGGAGCTGACCCCTCACGGCTGCGTGCCCAGTCGCACCCCGACCCCCCGTACGGTGTGCAGGTAACGCGGCGCCGTCGCGCTCTCGCCGAGTTTGCGGCGCAGCCACGACAGGTGCACGTCGACGGTCTTGTCGGCCCCGCCGTACGGGATCTGCCACACCTCGGTCAGCAGCTCGCGTTTGGTCACCACCTGCCCGGCCCGCGTGGCCAGGTGGTGCAGCAGGTCGAACTCGCGCGGCGTGAGCTCGACGGTCTCGCCGGCCAGCCGCACCGTACGGGCCGCGGGGTCGATGATCAGCTCGCCGACGGTGATCGAGGGGTCGGCCGACGCCGTGGCCCCGCGGCGCAGCACGGCCCGGATCCGCGACTCCAGCTGTGCGGCCGTGAACGGCTTGACCACGTAGTCGTCGGCGCCCGCGTCGAGCACCCGGACGATCTCGGTCTCGTCGTCGCGGGCGGTGGCCACGATCACCGGCACCTGGCTGACCGCGCGCAGCATCCGCAGCACCTCGCGGCCGTCGAGGTCGGGCAGCCCGAGGTCGAGCACGACCAGGTCGGGCCGGTCGGTGAGCGCGGACTGCACGCCCTCCATGGCGGTCGCGACGGAGGCGACGGCGTGGCCGCGCTCCTTGAGGGCACGCATCAGGGGCGTACGGATGGTCGCGTCATCCTCGATCAGCAGCAGCCGGGCCATTGGCCCGAGGGTAGTCGCCCCGGCCCGCGTGACCTGCGCCCTTAACCCTCCCTTAGCAAGATCACGGGACAGCCTTAGGCCTCGGTCGGGCATAGTTGCTGTCCATGGCTCCCCGTACTCTCGTGGCCGGCGCCGGCTGGCTGGCCGCCGCCCTCGTCGCCACCGTCGCCGGGCTGGGCGGCATCCGCCTGGTCGGCGACAGCCTGACCGGGTCGAACGGCGGCGTGCTGAGCCAGGAGGACGTGTCGCGCGCGCTGGCGGCCGCGACCCCGGCGCCGACGACAGCCGCGCCGACCACGGCCGCGCCGACAAGTGCGCCATCGTCGACGCGGCCCCCGGCGCTCACCAGTTTCCGCAGTGCCGGCGGGGTGGCGATCGCCGGCTGCGTCGGCAACGAGGCCTATCTGGAGCGCTGGTCGCCCAACCCGGGCTACGAGGTTCGCGACGTCGACGAGGGTCCGGACGACGAGGCCAGGGTCCGTTTCGAGAATGCCGACCGCCACGTCGACCTGAGAATCACCTGCTCCGGCGGGGTGCCCAGCGCCCGCGAGCAGTCCAACCACGGCGGGGATGACGACGACTAGCTCTCACTGCTGCTGGATGGCGTACGTGCCGTACCAGGTCGCCGCGACGTGCCGGGTGCGCATCCCCGGCACCCGTACGGGGGCGTTGCGGTCCACGGTGTCGCCCAGCCCGAGCTGCGAGGCGCCGTTGTAACCCCAGCACCACAGGGACAGGTCGGTCTTGGTGGCACACGTGTGCGCGCCGCCCACCGCGAGCGTGAACCACGTCGTCTCGGTGCCGACCCGCGCCGGGGTCAGCTGCAGGCCGCCCCCGCCCAGGCCCAGCTGCCCGTTGTTGTTGCTCCCCCAGCACCACAGCGAATGATCCGTACGCACCCCGCAGGAATGGTTGCGACCGAGCTGCACGTCCTGCCAGTCGGCGTCCGTACCCACCTGGGCCGGCGCCCACCTGGTGGCGGTGTCGCCCACGCCGAGCTGCCCGCGGTCGTTGACGCCCCAGCACCACAGCGTGCCGTCGGTCCGGATCGCGCAGGCCGACGAGAACCCGCTGCTCACCCGCCTCCACGTGGCCGAGCCGACCTGCGACGGCGTGGTCCGCTGGGTCACCGTGGTGTCGCCGATGCCGAGCCGGCCGCTGCCGTTGGTGCCCCAGCACCACAGCGTCCCGCTCGTCTGCGTCGCGCAGGTGTAGCCCGAGCCGGACGCGACCGTCGCCCACACGTCGGCGCCGACCTTGCGCAGCGTGGCCGAGCTGCTGGTGGTGCCGATGCCCAGCTCGCCGCTGCCGTTCTCGCCCCAGCAGTACAGCGACTGATCGGTCCGCGTGCCGCACACGTGATAGTTCCCGAAGCCCAGGCTCGCCCAGGTGCTGACCGACGCGAGCGGGGTGAAGACCGAGCGCACGTTGTAGTCGCCCTGACCCAGCTGGCCCTGCCCGTTGTAGTCGGAGCACGACGCCGTACGGTCGGCCGCGATCGCGCAGATGTTGAGCCGGCCCGGTGCCGCCCGCCGCCACAGCGGGTAGTTGCCGAGCTGTTCGGGCGCGGTGACCGTGAGGCCGAGCTGCCCGCTGATGTTGTAGCCCCAGCACCACAACCGTCCGGATGCGCGCAGCCCGCAGGTGTGGTCGCGGCCGATGCCGATCTGCGTCCAGTCGGCGTCCGGCCCGACCCGGGTGGGTTCCTGCCGCGTGGCGCTGTCGCCGAACCCGGTCTTGCCCCTGTCCCCCGATCCCCAGCACCAAAGGCTTCCGTCCGTACGGGTTCCGCACGTGTGCGCGAGGCTAGCGGCGACGGTCGCCCAGTCCGTCGCCGAGCCGATCGCCGTCGGCTGGACGCGCGCGGTGCTGTCGCCGAGGATGCCGAGCTGGTAGTCGGTGTTGAACCCCCAGCACCACAGCGTGCCCCCGGCCCGGACCGCGCAGGTGTGCAGCTCACCCGTCGTGATCGCGGTCCACACACTGCCCGGCAGCACCTCGTACGGGCTGCTGCGGTTGACGAAGTCGCCCGCGCCCAGCTGGCCGTGCTGGTTCGACCCCCAGCAATACAGCGCGCCCGCGACGGTGAGTGCGCAGGTGTGGTCGCGGCGGGAGGCGACGTCGCTGAACGTGACCCCCGGCAGGATCTGCGAGGAGACCGTACGGGCGGTGGTGTCGCCCTGGCCGAGCTGCCCGACCGTGTTGTCGCCCCAGCACCAGAGCGTTCCGTCCGTACGCAACCCGCACGCGTGACTCTCCCCGGCGGTCACCCGGCTCCAGGTGCTCTGGTCGCCGACCCGGGCCGGGCTGCTCCGGTTGGTGAGGTCGGCGCCCTGGCCGAGCTGGCCCTTGCTGTTGAGCCCCCAGCACCACAGCGTGCCGGCCGTCTGCACGCCGCAGGTGTAGCCGGTCCCGGCGGTGACGTCTGTCCAGGTGGTGGCGTTGCCGCGGACCGGGCCGTAGACGAAGTCGCTGGTCGCGGCGTTGCCCAGCTCGCCGTAGGTCGGGGTGCCCCAGCACCAGAGCCCGCCGTTGTCGCGGATCGCGCAGCCGTGGTTGTTGGCGTTGACCACCTTCGTCCACAGCGAGGCCGGGTTGCCCGACTGCACGGGGCTGAGCGCGGGGGTGGTGTTCATGCCCCAGCGGTAGAGCGGGCCGATGGTCAGCGGGTCGGCGGCGGTGATCCCGGCCCCGGTGCCGCTGCTGCCGGTGAACTCGGCCCGGGCTCGCGACACCCCCGCCGCTGCCAGCACCAGCAGCACGACGACCAGGCCGGCCGTGCGACGCCGACTCACCCCGTGTCCCTTCGGCCGCCCGTCACTCCCCTGTTCGGCCCTGCGCGCCCGGAACAAAGTTTTCACGGCCGGTGGCCGAAAAGACCGGTATGCGCCGGAGGCTCGCACTGGTCGCCGGCGCGGCCTTGGCTGTCGCCGTGGTGATCGCCGGGACGGCGTCCGCGGCCTTCACGAGCGACACGGCCAACGGCAGCAACGCCTACACCACGGGCACCGTCGAGATCACCGACAACGACAGCGGCTCGGCGCTGTTCTCGACGGCGGCCGACGGCCCGCTGCGGATCGGCCAGACCTTCGTCCAGTGCGTCGCGGTCACGTACACCGGCTCGCTGCCGGCGGCCGTCCGCCTTTACGCTTCGGCCACCACCGACACGCGCGACCCGAGCAACCCGACCGGCCTCGGCCCGCGCGACTACCTGCGCGTGCAGGTCGAGGAGGGCACGGGTGCGACCAGCTTCGGCTCCTGCGCGGGGTTCTCGGCGACCGGGGTGCTGTGGAACGGCTATCTGACCGCCTTCCCCTCCTCGTACGCGGCTGGGCCGGCCACCGGGGGCACCCGCTCCTACCGGTTCACGATGGCCCTCGACGACGCCACCCCGGACGCGGCCGAGGGCGGGACCGCCACGGCGACGTTCACGTGGGAGGCGCGGAACACCTAGGGTCCGTTTCATGACTGGGGTGGGAGCGAGGCCGGGTCCAGATTTCGTCTGGTGGTGGCCCGTGGAAGTCCGGCTCCCGGGGTTGGAACCGGGCTTTCGCGGGACGCCGCCAGGCGGGATCTGGGCCCTGCCGCAGCCCCGCCCCAGTCATGAAACGGACCCTACAGCCCCTCGGGGTACGGCGTCCGTTTACTGGTGTGCTCGAGTTCGCGGGCGAAGTCGTCCATCCGCAGCGCGACCTCGGTGTGGCTCGCGACGATGCGGGCGGCCGGCTCCGGCAGGTCCAACTCCGTGGCGTGCGCCCGCAGATGGGCCAGGCTCTCCCACCACGGCACCCCGAGCAGGTTGCTGATCAGCCACGTGGTCAGGTGCATTCTCGTGTAGGCGCGGTCGTAGCCGGCATGCCGGGCCAGGAACGCGGCCTCGTCGGCGCTGTGGGCGAATCCGGTGTGCGTGGCCAGCCCGAAATCGGCGAAGTAGAGGCGGTTGCCGTCGGTCAGCAGGTTGTGGAAGTGCGCGTCGAAATGCGTGAAGCCCCGCGACCGCAGGAACTCGGTGCCCCGGCGCAGCTCGTCGTCGACCATCTCGTACGCGGGATGGTTCTTGAGCCAGGCGTCGACCGTGTGCGGGATGTGCTCCAGGAACAGCACCACGGCGGCCGTGGCGGCGCCGATCGCCTGCAGCCGGGACCGTACGGCCTCGTTGCCGTCCCAATGCTCGATCCAACGTTCCAGCTCGCCGTCGCCCTGCGCGGCCTGCCGCAGCACCCGCCAGTGATGGAGCAGCGGGAAGCCGTCGTACTGGCCGCCGAGCACCCACCGCGTCGTCATGGTGTGCGCCGCCAGCTCCCGCCACACGCCGAACCCGGCCGAGCCGATGCCGTACTGGTAGAAGGTGGGCAGGCCGAAGAGGTTGGCCGTGGAGCCGGGGTGCTCGAGCTCGAGGTCGGTCAGCGGCACGCGTTTCACGAAGACCGGCCCGCCGTCGACCGCGATCGTCGTGGTGCTGCCGCCGATGCCCGCTTTCGCGTCCTCTCCCACCAGCTCCGCCAGGCGGTCGTCGCTCAGGGCGCTCAGCTTCGCCGCGACCGCCGCGTGGCGCCGCAACCGCTCGGTCGTCACGCCGCGGCCCTGCGGGTGCTGAGCACCACGAACGGGATCACGGCCAGGGCCAGCACGCCGCCGGTGATGGAGAGCGCGGCATAACTGGTCGCGGCCATCAGGAAACCGCTGGTGACGGCGCCGCCCGCCCCGGCCAGGGCCACCGCCACGTCGACCGTGCCCTGGGTGCGGGCCCGGGTCGCGGCCGGGGCGGCGTCGGTGATCATCGCGGTACCGGCGACCAGGCCCAGGTTCCAGCCCAGGCCGAGCAGGGCCAGGGCCACGGTGAGCAGGGCGACCGAGTCCTCGGGGGCGGTGGCCGAGACGACCCCGGCCGCCAGCAGGGTGACGCCCGCGGCGACGGCCACCGGCACCCGGCCCACCCGGTCGACCAGCAGGCCGGTGAGCGGCGAGGGCAGATACATGGCGGCGATGTGCACGGCGATGACCAGCCCGGTGGCGGCCAGGTCGTGCCCGTGGGCCTTCATGTGCACCGGGGTCATCGTCATGACGGCGACCATGACCAGCTGGGTGAGCACCATCGTGACGGCGCCCGCGGAGACCCCGGCCGTCGCGGGGCGGGCCGTGGTCCGGTGCGCCGGCTCGGCCGGGGGCAGCGTCCGCGACACCAGCAGCGGGTCGGGGCGCAGCAGCAGGAACAGGATCATCCCGGCTACGGCGTAGGCCAGGGCGGACAGCGCGAACGGGCCGGCCAGGGCGGGGATGCCTAAGCGCTCGGCGGCCCGGCCGGTGGCCGAGACCAGGTTGGGGCCGATGACCGCGCCGAACGTGGTCGCGAACAGCACCGAGCTCACCGCACGGCCGCGCCGGTCCGCGCCGACGAGGTCGGTTCCGGCGTACCGGGCCTGCAGGTTCGTGGCGGTGCCGGCGCCATAGACGAGCAGCGAGACCAGCAGCAGGACGATGCTGCCGACGGCGGCGGCGAGCACGACCCCGGCCCCGCCGAGCGCGCCCGCGGCATAGCCGGCCGCCAGCCCGGTGCGGCGGCCGAGCCGCTGCGACAGCCGCCCGACGACGACGGCCGTGGCCGCCGAACCCGCGGTGAACAGGGCCGACGGCAGGCCGGCGAGGCTGCTCGCGCCCAGCATGTCCTCGGCCAGCAGCGCACCCACGGTGATGCCGGCGGCGAGCCCGGCCCCGCTGAAGACCTGCGACGCCATGACGACGCCGAGGGTTCGTTGCTGCAGTGCCGTCGTCATGGCGATCGACTATAAGACTTCGACGATCGTCAATAAGGTGCTCACCCGGCGGCCAGCGCGGGCCCGCACCCTGTCGGAACCGCTTCTTCAGGAGGAACAGATGGATCGTCGCACCCTGCTGCGTGCCACCGTCGCCGGGGCCGGTGGGCTCGCGCTGCCGTTCACGGCCTGGCCCGCGGCTTACGCGTCGCCGGCGCAGAACGCCACCGGGCCGTACGGGCCCTTGCAGGCGGCCGACGCCAACGGCATCCGGCTGCCCGCCGGGTTCACCAGCCAGGTGGTGGCGCGCTCGCGGCAGGCGGTGCCCGGCACCTCGTACGTCTGGCACGACGCCCCCGACGGCGGCGCGGTCATCCCCAACGGCAGCGGCTGGATCTACGTCTCCAACTCCGAGGTGTCGTCCTCGGCGGGCGGCGGCGCGTCGCGGATCGTGTTCAACTCGGCCGGGCAGGTCACCGGGGCGTCGCGGATCCTCAGCGGCACCAACCAGAACTGCGCGGGCGGCAAGACGCCGTGGAACACCTGGCTCTCGTGCGAGGAGGTCAGCCTGGGCCGGGTGTGGGAGACGTACCCGCTGGGCGGCTCGGCGGTGGTGCGGCCGGCGATGGGCCGGTTCAAGCACGAGGCGGCCGCGGCCGACCCGGTACGGCAGGTCGTCTATCTGACCGAGGACGAGACCGACGGCAAGTTCTACCGATACATCCCGGCCACCTGGGGCAACCTGGCGGCCGGCACGCTGCAGGTGTTCCGGGCCGGCAGCGCCACGTCGGGCTCGTTCACCTGGGCCGACGTGCCCGACCCGGACGGCTCCCCGACCCAGACCCGCTATCAGGTCTCCGGCGCGAAGTCATTCAACGGCGGCGAGGGCTGCCACTACGCCGACAACAAGGTCTGGTTCACCACCAAGGGCGACAACCGGGTGTGGCAGGTCAACCTGGCCACCAGCACGTACGAGCTGGCCTACGACGACAATCTGGTCACTTCGGGCACGGCCCCGCTGACCGGGGTCGACAACGTCACCGGCACGGCGTCGGGCGACCTCTACGTGGCCGAGGACGGCGGCAACATGGAGATCTGCCTGATCACGCCGTCGTCCGCGACCGTGTCGGTGTTCCTGCGGATCAGCGGGCAGAGCGCATCGGAGATCACCGGCCCGGCCTTCACGCCGGCCGGCAACCGGCTCTACTTCTCGTCACAGCGCGGCACCTCCGGAGCGTCCTCCGGCGGCATCACGTACTGCGTGACGGGGCCGTTCCGCTAGGATTTTGGCCTTTTTAGCAAACTCCGCCGCGCGTCCAGCACTGCCGCGACCACCGCTGTGACAACAACAGCGCAGGTCAGCAGCACGCCGCGCACTCCCCAGGCGACCATGGCCACCGAGAGGAAGCCCCAGACGATCCCCGCGGCCACGAGCACGGTGACCAGCACCGGCCGGGGCCAGCGGGGCCAGGGCGCGCGGGACAGGGTGGGGTAGTCCGTGGTCAGCCGGGCGACGATGTCGTCGAACTCCCTGCGCTTGTCCTCGGTGCTCATCCCGATCGACCTCCTAGTCGAGCAGTGCTCCCGATGGCACTGTACGTCGGAGAACTGTCCCCCGGATCGAAAGATCTTCACGAAACTTCCCGGCGGCACCACTGTCTTCCCCTCCGCAGGCGTTTTGAACCGGTGTTCGCACCCTGTGCGAAGATCGGCGAAATGCATCGCGCCCCGCTTCCACCCGCCACCGAGCGGCTCCTCCGGCGACTGGCCGTGCACCCCGGCCCCGACCTCGACGTGACCGCGGCCGGCGCGCTGGCGGGCCCGGACGCGACGGCGGCCCTGGCCGAGCTGCTGGCCGCCGGCCTGATCACCGAGCGCCGCCCCGGGCGCTTCAGCCTTCCCGAGCCGGCGCACCCGGAGCCCGACGAGTCCGCCCGCCGCCCGATGCTCGACCACTACCTGCACACCGCGTACGCCGCCGCGACCGCCCTCGACCCCGGACGCGACCGCATCGCGCTCACGGTGACCGAGTCGTTCGTGGACACCGCCGCCGCCCGGAACTGGCTCGAGGCCGAGATGCCGGTGCTGCTCGCTCTGCTGCGGCAGGGCAACCCTCCCTCGTACGTGTGGAAGGTGGCCTGGTGTGTGTCCGGCGTGCTCAGTCGCGCGGAACGGTGGCCGGAGCAGCTGCGGGCCCAGCGCGCCGGGATCGCCGCCGCCGTCGCGGACGGTGACGTCGACGCGCAGGTGCTGATCAGCCGCGATCTGGGCCTGGCCTGCCTGCGGCTCGGGCGCCCGGGGCTGGCCGAGTTCCATTTCCGGTACGCCCGGTCGTTGCTACCACTTGGCGAAGACCCGGGCCTGCCCGCCTGAGCCGTCCCGATACGGGATCAGGCCGACGGTCAGCGTCGCCCCGTGACGCGGGATCCGGTCGAGGCCGGCGAGGTTCTCCACGCCGTACCGGTCGGCGCCGGTCAGGGCCAGATGCGTCTCGAAGCCCTCGGAGACGCCGGGATCGATGCTCAGCGTGTCGACCCCGAGGCAGCGGATCCTGCGCTTGGTCAGCAGCCACTCGCAGGCCTCCGCGCTGAACCCGGGAAAGTGCAGCGTGCCCGCGCTGTCGGTGCCCCGATAGGCGGCCACGCTGCCCGCCTTGGCCGCCCACCCGCTGAACATCAGCACCGAGGCGTTCCTGGGGATCCGGTCGTATCTGCGCTCGTACGCCACCAGGTCGGCCACGGTCACGGTGGTGTCCGGCTCGCGGGCCGCCCGCCGCGCGATGTCGATGACCACGGCGGGGGTGATGAGCTCGGCGAGAGTCAGCTCCTCGGAGGTCCGGCCGCCCGCCGTGAAGTGCGCGGGCGCGTCCACGTGGGTCCCGAAGTGCTCGAGGATCGTCCACTCCTGCATGTAGTACCCGTCGTTCTCGACCGTGGTGGCCGTGCGGCGCGACGGCTCCTCGCCCGGCTCGAAGGCGGGGAACGACGGGGTGACGACGTGGGTGAGGTCCTGAAGCCCGGAGCGGCCCGGGGCCGCCTGGGCGGGGGCGGGTGTGGCAACCGCGGCGGCCGTGGCCGCCGCGCCGAAGATCAGTGAACGGCGGGTGACTTTGTCGACACACATGGTCGCAACGTAACCGCTTCCAGGAACTTGTCATACCCCTCCGGCAGGATGTCCGCCAAGCCCAACGGAGGGACCGACCATGGACGCACCGGCCATTGAGACAGCCGGGCTGATCAAGACCTTTGGCGACAACCGGGCCGTCGACGGGGTGGACCTCACGGTTCCGCCCGGCACGGTCTACGGCCTGCTCGGGCCCAACGGCGCGGGCAAGACCACTGTGGTGCGCATGCTGGCCACGCTGCTGCGGCCCGACGGCGGCGCGGCGCGGGTGTTCGGTCACGACGTGGTGCGCGAGGCCGACGCGGTGCGCAGCCGGGTCAGCCTCACGGGGCAATACGCCTCGGTCGACGAGGATCTGACCGGCGCCGAAAATCTGGTGCTGCTGGCGCGGCTGCTCGGCCACTCCAAGGCGCAGGCACGCGCCCGGGCCGATCAGCTGCTGGCCGCATTCGGGCTGACCGAGGCGGCCGACCGGCAGGTCAAGAAATACTCGGGCGGCATGCGCCGGCGCATCGACATCGGGGCCAGCATTCTCAACACTCCCGACCTGCTCTTTCTCGACGAGCCGACGACGGGGCTCGACCCGCGCAGCCGCAACCAGGTGTGGGACATCGTGCGCATCGTCGTCGCCAACGGCACGACGGTGCTGCTCACGACGCAATATCTCGACGAGGCCGATCAGCTGGCCGCCCGCATCGCGGTGATCGACCACGGCAAGGTGATCGCCGAGGGCACGCCGGGGCAGCTCAAGTCGTCGATCGGGGCGGGCACGATCCACGTGCGGCTGCGTGACGCGGCCCGGCGCCCCGAGGCCGAGCGGATCCTGGCCGAGGTGCTGGGCACGACCGTGCAGCAGGATGCCGACCCGGTCGCGCTGAGCGCGCGGGCCGAGGCCGGCGGGTCCGAGCAGGGCGCGGCCGAGCTGGCGTCGCGGGCGCTGGGGCGGCTGGCCTCGGCGGGCATCGTGGTCGACGACTTCTCGCTGGGGCAGCCCAGCCTCGACGAGGTGTTCCTGGCCCTGACCGATCGTGAGGTAGCGGCATGACTACGACGACCACCGAAGCGGTCAGCGCCTACACGCCGTCGAGCGAGACGCTGGGGGCCGTGCTGGCCCGGGCCGACCGGCCGAAGCGGCCGAGCGCGCTGTCGGCGTCGCTGACGTTCGGCTGGCGGGCCATGCTGAAGATCAAGCACGTGCCCGAGCAGCTGTTCGACGTGACCGCGTTCCCGATCATCATGACGCTGATGTTCACGTATCTGTTCGGCGGCGCCCTGGCCGGCTCGACGAGCGAATACCTGCAGTTCTTCCTGCCCGGCATCATGGTCACCAGCGTCGTGATGATCACGATGTACACCGGCGTGGGCCTGAACACCGACATCGAGAAGGGCGTCTTCGACCGCTTCCGCACGCTCCCGGTGTGGCGCCCGGCCGCCCTGGTCGGCATGATCTTCGGCGACGTCCTGCGCTACATCCTGGCCGCGACCACCATCATGGCCGTCGGCCTGATCCTGGGCTTCCGCCCCGAGGGCGGCGTGCTCGGCGTCATCGGCGGCATGGGCCTGCTGGTCGTCTTCTCGTTCGCGTTCTCCTGGATCTGGACGATGTTCGGCCTCTTCCTCCGCTCGGAGAAGTCCGTCATGGGCGTGAGCATGCTCGTCCTGTTCCCGCTCACGTTCCTCAGCAACGTCTTCGTCGACCCGTCCACAATGCCCGGCTGGCTCCAAGCCTTCGTCAACGTCAACCCGGTCAGCCACCTGGTCTCCGCGATCCGCTCCATCATGTCCGGCTCCCCCGACATGTCCGAGATCACCTGGACCTTGATCGCCAGTGCCGCCCTGGTCGCCGTCTTCGGCACCCTCACGATGCGCCTCTACAACCGCAAATAACCGACCACCCCAGGCAGCCCGCCGCCCCGTCCAGTTCCCCGACCCGCGGCGGCTGCGCCCCACTCCACTCTCACGCCGCTCTCACAACAAGCCGCGCGGCGGCTGCGCTGACAGTTCGCCCCGCCTCCTCACGCCGCCCTCTCCCCACAAGGCTTCGCGGCAAGCCACGCCCGCACAACGCGGTCAGCAGTGGCGGGCCTGGCCCCTCGCCGCCGGCCCCGCCCCCACCTCACCGATCGGGTCGGGCAGCCCAAGCCCCCGCGTGTCGTGGCTGTCAGCGCGACGACTGCGCTGACAGCTCGCCCCACTCCCCATGCGTCAAACAACGCACCCGTGCGCGGGTCGTTGCCGTTGGCGCGGCTCGTTGCCGATAACGCGGGCGTGACCCTCAGCGGGGGTCGGCTGTGCTCCAGGCGTAGGTGAAGTCGCGCGGACTCAGGTGCCACTCGCGGAGCAGGGTGAGCAGTTCGGACTCGTCGGCGGGGTGGCCGCTGCGGATCAAGGTGGCGCCGATGTCGTAGTCGTAGCCGTCGATGAGCGCGGCGTCGTAGTCCCAGTGCTCGACTCTGAAGGCGCGAGCGCTGCTACGGTGTGTCCAGCCCTCACGCCGGGCCTGCTTGTCGGCGTCGACCCCGCCGGGCGTGATGTCCACGAAGGCGCGGCGACCGGGGCCGGTGGCGGGCACCTCGACGGCAAGGCGGCGGCCGAGGCGGAGGGCGGTCAGGTGCTCGGTCGCCCACGCGACGTTGTCCGTCATAGGCGGAAGTATCGGCGGGGCGCGGCGGACCGCAACACGATTTCCGCGTGCGGCCGCCGCGTGCCGGGCAGTCAGACCCAGGTCGGGGTGCGGCCGGCGGCGTAGCGGTCGCCGAAGCCGCCGTTGGGGAGGATCTCGTCGATGGCGGCGAGGTCGTCGGCGGCGAGCTTCACGTCGGCGGCGGCGAAGTTCTCCTCGACGCGGGTGATGCTGCGGGTGCCGGGGATCGGCACGACGTGGTCGCCGCGGGTGAGGAGCCAGGCCAGGGCCAGCTGCGAGACCGTGGCGCCCTTGGTCGCGGCGAGGTCGGTCAGACGGCGTACGGCGTCGACGTTGTTCTCGTAGTTGCCGGGCTGCCAGCGCGGGTCGGTGCGGCGCATGTCGGTCTCGTCGTACTGGTCGGCGGGCTGGGCGGCGCCGGTCAGGAAGCCGCGGCCCAGCGGCGAGTAGGCGACGAAACCGATGCCGAGCTCGTCGAGCGTCGGGAAGAGCTGCTCGACGTCCCGCTCGAACAGCGAGTATTCGGTCTGCAGCACGGAGACCGGCTGCACGGCGTGCGCCTTGCGGATCGTCTCGGGGCCCGCCTCGCTGAGCCCGAAATACTTGACCTTGCCGGCGTCGATGAAGTCCTTGACGGTGCCCGCGACGTCCTCGATCGGCACGGTCGGGTCGACCCGGTGCTGGTAGAGCACGTCGATGGTGTCGACGCCGAGGTAGCGCAGGCTGTTGTCGACGACCTCGCGGATGTGCTCGGGCCGGCTGTCGAAGCCGAAGTCGCGGGTGAAGCCGAACTTGGTGGCGATGACGATCTCGTCGCGGAACCCGGCGACGGCCCGGCCGACGGCCTTCTCGTTCTCGCCCCACCCGTACAGCTCGGCGGTGTCGAAGAACGTGACGCCGAGCTCGTGGGCCTTCTGGATCGCGGCGATGCCCTGCTGCTCGTCGCTCGGGCCGTATGCGAGGTGCAGGCCCATGGCGCCGTAGCCGAGCTCGGAGACGGTCAGGCCTTGCTGTCCTAGCGTCCTCTGCTGCACGACAATCTCCTCTGACTCGATCAAACCAAACGGTTCGGTTTGACCGTACCGCGCAAGCCCGCGCATTGCCACGTCGCTACTGTTGTGACCATGGACTCCACCGGTGACCGCATCCTCGCCGCGGCCACGGCCGAGTTCTCCCAGCACGGCGTGGCCGGCGCGCGCATCGAGCGGATCGCCAAGACCGCCCGCACGAGCAAGGAGCGCATCTACGCGTACTTCCGCTCCAAGGAGGCCCTCTACCGGCACGTCCTGCGGCAGGAACTGGGCGCGGTGGCCGAGGCGACGCGGATGGACCCGACGGACCTCCCCGAGTACGCGGGTCGCATCCACGACTACTTCACCAGCCACCCCGAGCGCTATCGCCTGATGACGTGGGGCCAGATGGAGCCGGCCCCCGACGACGACCCGATCCGCGACGCCACGACGTACAAGCTGGAGAAACTGGCCCAGGCCCAGAAGGACGGCGTCCTCGACCCGGCGTGGGACCCGATCGACATCCTGATCTTCGTGAACCAGATCGCCATGTCCTGGGTGGCCCTGCCGTCGCACGTGCCGGCCGAGCAGCACGAGTCGTTCATGGCCGACCGCCGGGCCGCCATCGTCGCCGCGGTCGAGCGCCTGTTCCCCGCCGCCGGAGGGTCAGCGCGGTAGCGGCAGCACGTTGCCTTCCGCCGGTGCGGCGCTTAGCTTCGGACCATGGACGTCGACTTCGTGGTCGTGGGTTCCGGGACGGGCATGCTCGCGGCGCTGGCGGCGGCCGAGGCCGGGATGTCCGTGCTGATCGTCGAGAAATCGCGCTACTTCGGCGGGTCGACCGCGCTCTCCGGCGGCGGTTTCTGGGTGCCGGGCAACGCTTTGCTGCGCGCGGCCGGGGTCGCCGATTCCCCGGCACGCGCGCGTGAATATCTGACCACCGTGACCGCGGGCGAGACCCCGGAGGAGCGCTGGCGGACGCACCTCGAGCACGGGCCCGCCGCCGTCGACGTGCTGCGCCGCCGCACCCCGCTGCGCTTCCAGTGGATGACCGGCTACGCCGACTACTTCCCCGAGCTGCCCGGCGGCTCGGCGGCCGGCCGCGCCATGGAGCCCAAACCTTTCGACGTACGGCGGTTGGGCGCCGATCGGGCCCGGCTGCGCCCCGCCGCGCTGGCCGCGCCGTTCCCGATGCCGGTCACCGGCCGGACATACAAGTGGCTGAACCTCGTGGCCCGCCACCCGCGCGGCATCGTGACCGGGGCGCGGCTGCTGGGTCTGGGGCTCGGCGGCCTGGCGATCCGGCGCGAATACGTGGCCGGCGGCGGCGCCCTGGCGGCGGGCCTGTTCGCGGGGGTGCGGGCGGCGAAGATCCCGGTCTGGTTCGAGTCCGCGCTCAAAGACCTGGTCATCGAGGACGGCCGGGTCACCGGTGTCGTCGTCACCCGGGAAGGACAAGACGAGACCGTACGGGCGGCGCGTGGGGTGCTGCTGTCGGCCGGCGGCTTCGACCGCAACCGGACGCTGCGCCACGAGCACCAGTCCCCGCAGCTCGACACCGACTGGTGCCTGGGCAACCCCGAGAACACCGGCGATGTCATCCCGATCGCCCAGGCGGCTGGGGCCGACCTCGCGTTCATGAACGAGGCGTGGTGGTTCCCCGCCGTGCCGGTGCCCGGCCCCGTGCCCGGCCCGCTGCTGGCCGAGCGCTCCCTGCCCGGCCAGATCATCGTGGACCAGCGGGGCCGGCGCTTCATGAACGAGGCCGTCAACTACATGACCGCCGGTCAGATCCTGATCCAGCAGCAGTTGCCGGTGTGGATGGTCTTCGACCAGCGCTACCGCAACCGATACGTCTTCGCGGGCAGTGTGTTCCCGCGGCAGCCCCTCCCCCGGGCCTGGTACGACGCCGGGCTCGCGGCCAAGGCGCCGACCCTGGCCGAGCTGGCCGAACAGCTGGGGCTGACCGAGCTGCCGGCCACGGTCGAACGCTTCAACACCCAGGCCGCGGCGGGTCGTGACGACGACTTCCACCGCGGCGACAGCGCCTACGACCGCTACTACGGCGACCCGACCATCGGCCCGAACCCGTGCCTGGGCCCGCTCGACCAGGGCCCGTTCTACGCCGTCCAGGTCGTGCCGGGCGACCTCGGCACGTGCGGCGGCATCCGGGCCGACGGGTTCGCGCGGGCGCTGCGCCCCGACGGCAGCGTGATCGAGGGTCTGTACGCCACGGGGAACGCGGCCGGGAACGCCTTCGGGCGCGTGTATCCGGGGCCGGGCGCGACGATCGGCCAGGGCCTGAGCTTCGGCTACACCGCGGCCCGGCACGCGGCCGGCAAGCTGGCTGCCTGAAGGCCGAGTCCGGGCGACGGCCCGACAAACCAGCTGACGGCCGTCCCGCGCGCTGTCCGCGAACTGGCCATCCGGAGTCAGGCAGCGCGGCGGGCCAGCACGAGCCAGCAACGCGGAGTGCCGTCGCCGCGGCGGCCCATGGCCTCCAAGGCTTCCGTCTCGACGGTGAAGCCGGCCGCGGTCAGGTCGTTCCGCAGCGCCCGGATCGGCGTCGTGCGGTAGTACATGACGAACGGCGGGCGCCACACAGCGTTGCGCACGCGCATGACCCCGTCAAAACCGAGCAAAACCCAGTGCGCGATCGAGGTCATGGGTGGCGGCTCGCCGATCGCGAAGGCGAACAGCCCGCCCGGCTTGAGCGCCCGGAACACCCCCTCGAACATCGCCGGGCGTTCCTCGGGCAGGAAATGCCCCAGCGCGCCGAAGCTGACGGCCAGGTCGAAGCTCGACTCGAACGGGAGCGCGCGCACATCCGCCCGGACGAGCGTGGCCCCCGGATGCTGGTGCCGGGCCTGCGCGAGCATCCCCGCGCTGAAGTCGACACCCGTGATCGGCCCCCGGCAGACCGCGCCCAGCACCGTCAGCCCCGCGCCGGTGCCGCAGCACACGTCGAGCCCCGCCTCGAACGGCCCCAGCTCGTCCAGCGCCTCGGCGGTCGCCTCGATGATGCCCTCCGGCGTACGGAAGGGGGTGTGGTCGAACTTGGGCGCGAGCAGGTCGTAGCCGCGCTCGACCGACGACAGCGCCTGCACGGTCAGCTCGCGCAGGGACGGGCCTTGGGGCGAGAACACCGTACGAGCTTAGCCGCGGAGGTGCAGGGGAACACCTCCGCGGCTGCGGCGCTCACCTCAGAAGCGGACCTCGCCCTGGTTGAGCACCCGTGGGTGGAAGTAGCCGGCCTGGATCTCGGCGTTCGTGTTGTTGCCGCGCAGTTGCTCGGACCACAACATGAAGTACGCCCAGCGCGTCTGCGACGTCAGCAACGCGGCGTTCGGCACCTTGCCCATCTCCGCGATCGCGATCGGCTTGCCGGCCGCGATCGTCTGCATCTGCTGATAGTCCGCCGCCGACGGGTACGCCTTGTACCAGGCGTCGAGCGACACCACATCGACGTAGCTGCTGCCCGGGTAGTACTGCGACCAGCCGCCGGCCGGGTTGTCCTGCACGTTCCAGACCCAGATCAGATTGTCGAGGCCCTGGCTGTCGAAGTAGTCCTTCATCTGCTGGAAGATCTTCGCGCCGCCGTTGGCCCCCGGCCGGGCGCCCCACCAGTTCCACGTCTCGTTCATCTCGTGGAACGGCCGCCACAGCACCGGTACCCCGGCGTCCTTGAGCTGCCGCAGATAGGGCACGACTTCGGCCATCCGGCTGCGCCACGTCTGGTTGAGCGCGGTGCCCCCGGTGACCACCTGCTGGAACTGGCTGTCCGAGATGCGCGTCTTCACGCCGCCCTCGAACTCACACGTACGCCCGACGGTCGGCGAACACGCATGCCACGTGAGCGCGACGAGCGACCCGTTGCGCCATTCCGTCTTGGCCTGATCGATCACGCGCTGCCGGTTGTTCACATCGTCGGAGCGAAACATCATGTCGCCGCCCCACACCCCCGGCCACTGCCCGGTCACGTCATGCACCTGCTGCGTGTACGCCCCCGGGGCCGCCGCCGGTTCCTTGTTGTGCTGCCCGGACACGATCGAGTTCCCACTGATCGACCGCAGATAGTTGATCACCGTCGCCTTCGGCGTGGCCGCAAACGCCGAAGCGCTGGTGGCCTGATAAACCATGCCCGCACCAAGCAGCACAGTCACCGCACCAACGGCCAAAGCCGGCCGATACTTCTTCATTCTCATGGAGGGGATTCCCTTTCCGTTGGGGGACGGACTTCCACTAACCGCGAGACCGTTCGCGATCCCACGGAGTCTCTGGCCACGCCGCGCTCACTTTCACGCGTCGGCCGTGGCCGGCATAGCGCTCACCTTCGTGCAAGCAGGATCGACCGAAGCTGCGCGAACGCTCACCTTCGCGCAGACGCGGATGGCTGAAGCTGCGCAAGCGCTCACCTTGCCGCGAGCGGGACTGACCGAAGCTGCGAGCGCTCACTCTCGCGCAAGCGGGATTGGCCGAAGCTGCGCGAGCGCTCACCTTCGCGCAGGCGCGGATGGCCGAAATTGCACGGGTGCTATTCGCGCAGCACCGTGGACAGGTCGGTCAGGACCCAGGGTGCTTCGATCAGGGCGGGGTCGAGCGCGACCGGACAGCGCACCTGGAACACTGTCGATTCGCCCGGGAGCAACGTCACGAACCCGCGGTCGACGGTCGCGAGCGGATGAATGCGGTCGGCCTGCAGCAACACGTCCCGAGCAACACCGGCCGCTTCAACGGTCACGTCCAGCCCACCGTCGACGGCCGCCACGCTCATTCGCAACCCAGGATCGCCAAGGTCAAAATCCTCGAAGAACCACAGATCCCGTACGCCTCCTGCCCGCGCGAGGAGGACATCCGAGGGGCCCCCGCCGTCCGCCGTCCCGCTGCTCGCGTCCGACGCGATCTCTCCGTCCGCGAACCCGCTCCGCACGCCGCCACCGCCAGACAATTTCGCTGTGTCCGCGAGCCCACCCCGCAGGTCGCCCGCGCCCGCCGTCAAACCAAGCCCGCTCCCACCATCCGCGACCCCAACCCGCGGACCGTTCAGGCCCGCCGTCAAACCAAGCCCGCTCCCACCATCCGCGGCCCCAACCCGCGGACCGTTCAGGCCCGCCGACAAGCCAAGCCCGCTCCCACCATCCGCGACCCCAACCCGCGGACCGTTCAGGCCCGCCGTCAAACCAAGCCCGCTCCCACCATCCGCGACCCCAACCCGCGGGTTGCTCAGTTCGGACGGGATGGGGATGAGCGTGTTTGCGCGCGGGTTGACCGAGAACGGTACTTCGAGCACTCCGCGCGCACCACCCGAACGGTCCAAACGCGCAATGTGCGCGACACCCGTCCAAGGTTCGGCGTGGTCGTTCATGAGGGCCACGACCAAACCGCCGTCGCGGGGTTGGATGGTGATCGTGCGTGGTGCGTACAGGGCGGCCAGCTCGAAGTAGAGCGGCTTGTACCGCCCGGCGCCGTCGATGGCGGACCACGAGATGACCGGCCACAGGTCATTCAGCTGCCACACGATGGTGCCCGCGGTGTGCGGCCAATGTGAGCGCCAGTGCGCGATTCCGGTGCGGACTGCGCGCACCTGGTTGAGCTGGGTCAGGTAGTGCCAGGCCTCGGTGCTGCGCGGCGCCGGGAAGTGCGCGTCCAACCCGCGCGCGAGTTTGCCGTTGCCGTCGATCGCCTTCTGGTGGTGCAGCACGCCGGGCGAGTCGGGGCGCATGGGGTCGTCGATGACCGCCTCGCGCAGGGTGCGCCAGGCCGGCGGGGCCTGCCAGCCGAACTCGGCCACGAAACGCGGCGCCGAGTTCCGGTAGTTCAGGTAGTCCTCGCGGTTCCAGACGTCCCACGAGTGGAACGTGCCGTGGTCGACGTCGTTAGGCTCGTGCTCCCACGAACCCGACCAGGGACTACCCGCCATGTAGGGCCGCGAAGGATCGGTTTCGGAGACGATGTCGGGCAGCGTCTTCAGGTAGTAGGTCTCGCCCCAGCTGAGCTCGCCCCCGGGTCGTGCGGCCCAGTTGTCGGCGCCGTGCAGCCACAGGTTCTCGTTGTTGCCGTTCCACGCGACCAGGCTGGGATGCGCCGCCAGCCGGACGACGTTCTCGCGCGCCTCCGCGACGACCTCGGAGTAGAGCGGCTCCTCCTCCGGGTAGCAGGCGCACGCGAACAGGAAGTCCTGCCACACCAGCAGACCGAGCTCGTCGCACACCTCGTAGAAGTCGCGGCTCTCGTAGATGCCGCCGCCCCAGACCCGGATCATGTTGGCCCCGGCCGCGGCCGCCTGTCCGAGCCGCAGTGCGTAGCGTTCGCGGGTCATCCGGGCCGGGAAGATGTCGTCGGGGATCCAGTTGACGCCCTTGACGAACACGGGCTCGCCGTTGACGTGGAACACGAACTGCCCGTCGGTCTCGTCGATGTGCACACTGCGGAACCCGGTCCGCCGCTCCCACCGGTCCAGCTCGTCGTCCCCGTCGAGCAGCACGACGGTCAGACCGTAAAGCGACGGCTCGCCATAACCCCGCGGGTGCCACGGCTGCACGTTGTCGACATCGAGCGTGAGCGTCTCCGTCCACGCGCCGTCGAACAGCTCACGGTCGTCCAGCAGCACGCGCATCCGGAGTGAGCGACCCTGCGCGAGTCGCTCGACGCGCACGGTCAGGTCGAGGTGGCCGCGGCCATCGGCGTACGTGAGCAAGGGTTTGACCTCGCTCAGCCGGGCGACATTCCAGCCCTCGAGCCGCACACCCCGCCAGATGCCCGCGGTGACCAGTGTGGGCCCCCAGTCCCAGCCGAAACTGCACGCCATCTTGCGCACGAAGTTGAACGGTTCCGGATAGGCGTTCGGCCGCTCCCCGAGCTGCGCCTGCAAACGCGCGGCCTCGGCGTACGCGGACGTGAAACGAACATGCAGCGGGCTCGAGGTGGCGCCGACGAGCTCGGTCACGTCGAACCGGTAGCCGCGGTGCATGTTGCGCGTCGAGCCGAGCACCACGCCGGCCACGTCGATGTCGGCCACCGTGTCGAGCCCGTCGAAGACCAGGTCGATCCGGTCCGGGCGCGGCCCCTCCCAGGCGATGTCACGCGAATAGACCCAGTTGGCGCGGCCGACCCAGTCGACCGCCTTCTCGTTCTCGCCCAGGAACGGGTCGACAATCTTGCCGACGGCCAGCAGATCGGTGTGCACGCAGCCGGGCACGGTCGCCGCCAGCGAGCCGGGCGGGCCGTTCAGGGTCCACGGTCCCGACAGATCCGAAGTGCGCATTGAACTCATTTCGTGGCTCCCGCGGTGACGCCGTTGTAGATGAAGCGCTGCAGCAGCAGGAAGATGACAACCGTCGGGATGATGACGATCATCGTGCAGGCGGCGATGGTCTCCCACTGCGCGCCGTACGGGCCCTTGAAGCGGAACAGCGCGGTCGAGATGACGTTGAGCTCCGGGGAGCGCAGGTAGAGGAACGGTATGTAGAACTCGTTGTAGATGGCGATTCCCTTGATGATGACCACGGTCGCGATCGCCGGGCGCATCAGCGGCAGGATGACTTTGCGATAGACGGTGAAGCGGTTCGCGCCGTCGATGACCGCGGCCTCGTCCAGGCTCTTCGGAATCGACGACATGAACTGGATGAAGATGTAGATGGAGACGATGTCGGTGCCGAGGAACAGCACGATCGCGGCCCACGACGTGTTGACCAGGCCCATCGACTTCACGATCTGATACGTCGCCACCTGGGTGGTCACGCCGGGCACGAGCGCGGCCACCAGGAACAGCCCGAGCACGAGGCGCTTGAGGGCGAACGAGAACCGGCTGATCGCGTACGCCGCAAGGGTGCCGACAAACACGGTGCCGGTCAGCGAGATCGCGAGGATGACGGTGGTGTTCCAGAATCCCCGGAGCATGTGCCCCTTGGACCACGCGGTGGCGAAGTTGTCGAAATTGAACCAGTCGCGCGGCGGGGTCAGCGGACCCGTGGTGCTGTATTCGGCGTGCGTCTTGAACGCCGCGAACAGGACGACGACTAGCGGCACGAGCACGACGATCGAGGCGCCGACCAGGGAGGCGTACTTGAAAAAGCGGGTCATGACAGGCTCACCTCGTCGTCGGGGATCAGCCGGCGCTGGATCCAGGTGATGAGCAGGACGAGCAGCAACAGCACCACCGCCATCGCCGACGCCAACCCGATCTGCCGGAATTGGAACGCCGTCTCGTAGGCCTGGATGACGAATGTCCGGGTGCCGTTCGCGCCGCCGGTCATGATGAACGGGATCTCGAAGACGGCCAGGCTGCCCGAGATGGCCAGGATGAAGCTCAGGCTGATGATGCGGCGGATCCCGGGCGCGATGATGTAGCGGAATTGGTGCCAGCGGTTCGCGCCGTCCAGATCGGCCGCCTCGTAGATCTCGCCCGGAATCGACTGGATCGCGCCCAGGAAGAGCACGAAGCTCAGCCCGGTGAACCGCCAGACCGACGTGGCGGCGAGCGAGATGTTCGCGACGTCCGGGTCGCCCAGCCACAAACGCGCCTGGTCGCCCAGTCCCACGATGCGCAGAACACTGTCGAGCGTGCCGCCGGGCTGGAACAGATAGAGGAAGACGAACCCGACGGCGACCCCGTTGAGCAGATACGGGAAGAACAGGATGCCCTTGAACAGATTGCGGAACCGGGTGCTGAACGACAGGATCACCGCGAAATACAGGGCGATCGCGATCTGGGCGAACGACGCGACGAAGTAGTACAGGCTGATCAGAAAGACGCGCCAATAACGCTCGTCGGTGAACACCCGGACGTAGTTGTCCCAGCCCACCGGGTCCATCGCCGGGCTCAGCCCGTCCCACTTGTGGAAGCTGTACCAGACCATGTTACCGACCGGCACATAGGTGAACGTGATGAGCAGAATGAGCGCGGGCGCCAGATAGAACCAGTGGGCGGGAATCTTCCGCTTGGCCGGACGCGCGGTCTCCACCGAAGGCCGGGGACGCGAGAGGAGCACCGTCATCGCATGACCCGGGAGTGCGCGTCACCCCAGCGCTTGTTCAGCTCGGCGAAGTACGAGTCCTTGTCGCCCTTGGCCGCCCCGCGCGCGATGTCGACCAGCTTCTGCCGATAGATGTTGCCGGTCAGGTCGATCTCGGACTCCTTGATGATCTCGTCCTCCTTGCCCGCGTTGGTGGTCGCGGCGGGCAGTTCGACGAGCTCGACCCCGGTGTCCTGGAAGGCCTTGAGCCCGGCCGGCAGCGGCTGCCCGACCGCGGGCGGAATGGCCTCCTGATCGCCGGCGAAGCCCGACTCGTTGACGAACCAGTCGAGCCAGGCCCGTGCGGTCGCCTTGTTGTCCGAACTGCGCGAGACGGCGGCCTTGTAGTCGCCCTCGATGCGCGCGTGGAACTTGCCGCCGGTCTGGTACGGGAACGGCCAGAAGGCGATGTCCTCCGGGTTCGCGCCGGCCGCCTTGGCCGCGTCCTTCATCTGCGGCACCGCCCACGAGCCGAGCAGCATAGTGGCGACCTTGCCGGTGGCGATCATCGGCTTGGAGCCCTCCCAGTTCGTCGTGAGCGGGTCCTTCTCGATGAGTCCGCCGTGCACGATGTCGAACAGGAGACCGTCGGTGATGTATTCGATCTTGCCGGGCTGCCACGGCGCGGGGTCGGCCGGGAACTTGTCGTTGATGGCGGGATCGCCCAGGATCGCGCGCTGGCTGTTGAAGAACCCGAGCGGCCAGCCGTCCTTGTAGTTGGTGTAGAACGGCACCGCGCCGGTCGTCTGCTTGATCTTCGCCAGCCCGCTCAGGAAATCCTCGGGCGTCTTGGGCGGCGCGGTGATGCCGGCCTGCTGCCAGATCCGCTTGTTCACGACCAGGCCGTTCGCGACCCCGCCGATCGACAGCCCGTAGACCTTGCCGTCGAACGCCTTCTCGTCGACGAACCGGTATTTCGCCTTGAGCTCGTCGGTGCTGCCCAGCGGCTCGAAGAACTGCCCGAGCTGGTCGACGGCGACCGTGTTGGGGATCAACAGCACGTCCCCGTAGTCACCCGAGCTGAGCTGCGTCGTGACGTCGCCCTCGTAGTTCGTGACGGGCTCGAAACTGACCTTCGTCCCCGGATACTTCGCCTCAAATTCCTTCCCGTACGCCGGGAGCGCGGTCTCGGCCAGGTCGGTGCGGTTGGTCAGCACCGTGATCTCGCCCGTGATCTCGCCACCCGCGCCGCCGTCGTCGTCGCTGCCCGCGCCACCGGTGCAGCCGGCCGCGAGGGTCAGCGTGGTCGCCAGGCCCAGCCCCAGCAGGTGCCTTCTTGTGGTCATGCCGGTATCCGTTCGCTCAGAAAATCTCATCGAGAAGAGCGGATGCGCGCCGCCCTGTAGAGCGCCCAGCATGGGCCCGCCATTGCAGGCATGTCAACCTTAGATTAATAATTTAAGTGGTCGTGGGATGCGTGAAGAGGAGGCTGAGCTGGTGCAACGGTCAGTTCGTGGTGGCGCGGGCGACGAGGTGGGCGGCCGGGGCCTCGTACACCTCGGCGGGTTTGCCGGCCATGGCGTCGAGCAGCGCTCCGCCGGCGAGCTCGCCGATGCGGCCCACGTCGTGGCTCATCGCGGAGAGCGGCGGCGTCGCGAGCTGGCACAGCGCCGAGTCGTCCCAGGCGACCACCGACACGTCGCCCGGCACGGCGATCGCGCGCTCCCGCAGTTCGTCGAGCACGCCCAGCGCCATCAGGTCGTTGTCGCACATGATGGCGGTCGGATCCTGCGCGAGCAGTTCCGCGACGGCCGCGCGACCCGACTCGTACGAGTAATCGCCTTCGGCCCGCAGCAGGGCCACCCCCCGTACGGTGGCCTCGGTCTCGGCCCCCGTGCGGCGCAGCTGCGTGTGCGCGAAGGTGAGCGGGCCGCTGATGTGCCCGATCACGTGGTGGCCCCGGTCGGCCAGGAAGCGCACGGCCTCCTGCGCGAAACCGGCGTCGTCAGTCCACACCGTCGGCAACCCGGACGCGGTCGACGGCGCGCCCAGCACGACCGCGGGCAGACCGAGCCGCCCGACCAGGGCCACCCGATCGTCGCCGGGCGCGAGATCGACCAGCACCACCCCGTCGACGAGCCGCGCCGCCGCCCACCGCTCGTACACCGCGCTCTCGGCCTCGCGATCGGTGACCACCTGCACCAGCACCGACACGCCGGCCGGGGTCAGCACGCGCTCGAGCCCCTCGAGGAACTCGTGGTAATACGGCTCCTCGCCCAGCACCCGCGACGCACGCGCGAGAACCAGGCCGACCCGCCGCTGAGGCTGTGTCACCCAGGTACGGTAACGCGTGGCCAGCCGCAGGAGACAAGGACCGTACGCCCATGGCACGTCGTGAAGCGCCCGCGGCCGGGCCGGGCAGCCGCGCCCTCGTCGTCGACGTCGTCCGCTCGGCCGTCGCGGTCAGCCGGGTCGAGCTGGCCGAGCTCACCGGCCTGACCCAGCCCTCCATCTCGGGCATCGTGCGCGACCTCATCGCCGACGGGGTCATCCACGAGACCGGCTCCGCCGACTCCGTACGCGGGGCGCCGCGCAAGCTGCTCGCGATCAACCCGGCCAACCGGTTCGGCATCGGCTTCCACCTGGGCCCCGAATCGGTGACGTGCGTGGCGATCGACCTCACCGGCGGCGTCGTCGGCCGCGAGGTGGTGCCGCTGAGCGACGACTTCGGGCAGCGCTTCGACGATTTCGTGGCCGGTCTCGACCTGCCCCGCGACCGCATCGAGGGCCTGGCGATCGTCGCCCCCGCGGGCCGGGTCCCGTCGTCGCGCGGCGTCGAACTGGCGGCCCAGCTCGGCCTGCCCGTGCTGGTCGAGAACGACTCGGCGGCCGCCGCGCTGGGCGAGTTCTGGACCCGCCGGGTGTCCCGCGACCAGGCGTTCGGCAGCGTCTACCTGTCCACGGGAATCGGCGCCGGCCTGGTCTTCGGGGGCGCGCTGTTCCGCGGGGCCAGCTTCGACGCGGGCGAACTAGGACACCTCTCCATCGCGTACGACGGGCGGCCGTGCCCCTGCGGCAACCGCGGCTGCGTCGAACGGTACGCCTCCATGGCCGCCACCGTCGCCGCCGCGCGCGAACACCCGGGCCTGTCCGCCCGCCTGCGCTTGGACGGGTCACTGCCGAGCGCGTACGACGCCCTTGCCCGGGCCGCCGTGAGCGGTGACGCCGAGGCATTCGCGCTGGTCGACGAGGCGGCGGGATATCTGGCAGTGGCCGTGACGTCGACGGTCAACCTGCTCGACCTCGGCCGGCTGGTGCTGACCGGGCCGGGGATGGCGGTGGCGGGATCGATCTATGCCCGCCGGCTGCGGAATCACTTGGCGGCGACTGCGCACGCCCGCCGACGCCACGAGGTCGTGGTCGAACTGTCGGCCCAGCCCCGCGACGCAGCCGCCATCGGCGCGGCGGCCCTGGTCGTCCAGGCCTCGATCGCCCCGGGCCACACCCGCTCACCCTCGTAAGCGGCCGCTCGGCGTCTCAACGCCCGCTACCAGTCGAGGCCGACCCGCCACTCGCTGAGCGGGAGAACGGCGAAGCGCTCACCCTCAACCGGCGGACGACCGAGCAGGTCCTCGACAGCTTGCCCGCGGCCCTTACGCGCCGGCATGCCAGGCCGTCGGTTCACCTCGCCGATGAGCCGCCATGCGCCGTCACCAGCCTCTTGCAACACGACGTACTTCGCAGCCATATGAACCCCCGTGAATTGACCTTGGAGTCCCAATAGGACCCTCCCCCGAGACCCCCCACCCTGGGGGCTTTGATTTTTCGGGTGTGGACGCTACGCCACGGCGGGACGGCTTCGACGGTTATCCACAATTCCGAGTTATCCACAGGAGCCGATCAGGGCAGGAGCGATCACGAGGTGAGCTCGCTATCGTCGGCGCCAACCCGAGCACCTGGCCTCGGCGATCGTTCGAGCCGCACGCTTTTGCCCCACCGAGGCGCGGCGCGGGCGCCCCGGTGGTGACGATTGCGGGTGACGGGTGGCTACCGGCGCACCTCGTAGTCGAGCAGGAGGCCACCCGAGGAGGTCGGCCGGGAACGGAGGAGGTGCAGCTTGGTGAGCGGTTTGTCGTCCTCGAACAGCTTGCGCCCGCGGCTCGCGACGACCGGGTAGACGACCAGGCTGATCCGGTCGATGAGTCCGGCGGCCAGAAGTGCGCGGGACAGGCCGATGCTGCCGTGCACCCCGATGTCGCCGCCCGGCTGGGATTTGAGCTCGCGAACGACATCGAGCGACGACGCGACTGTCGTCTTCGCCCATTCCACGGACGGCGTCGACGACGTGAAGACGTACTTGGGAACGCTGTTGATGAAATCGGCGAACGGCTGCATGTCCGAGGTCGGCCAGTAGGACGCCCACTCGTCGTATTGGGCCCGGCCGAGCAGCACGGTGTCCTGCGCGCCGATCAGGTCGGCGAGGTTGGCGTGCATCAGCTCGTCGAACTCGAAGACGAAATTGTCGGGGCTTTCCGCGACGCCGTCGAGGGACATCAGGGTGTAGAGCACAACGTTTCGCATGCGGGTAGGACCGCCGGGCCGGGCGGAACTAATCGGCCAGCTCGACGATTTCCCGGCCCAGGGGCCAGAAAGCGACCGGGACCAGCTTGAAGTTCGCGATGCCGAACGGGATGCCGATGATGGTCACGCACAGGGCGATACCGGCCACGATGTGCGTGAGGGCGAGCCACCAGCCGGCCACGACCACCCAGATGATGTTGCCGAGACCCGACGCCACGCCGATCCCGGGGCGGCTGACCACCGTGCGCCCGAACGGCCACAGCGAATACACCGCCAGCCGCAGCGAGGCGATCCCGAACGGGATGGTCACGATCAGCACGAAACAGATGAGGGCGGCCAGTCCGTAACCGATCGCGAGCACGAAGCCGCTGCCGAAGATGAACCAGAGAACGTTCAGTATCAGTCGCACAGATCAAGCATGCCCGGTGGAATCAAGCAGCCCGGTTCACTCGCCGTTGTCTTTGCGGTTCGCATCGTCGGCGGTCTCCGCAATGGCGGCGGCGGTGGCCAGCGCGGCCGCGTCGTGATCGGCCGGCACCGGATCGGCCGGGTCGGCCGGCTGATCGTCGGGCTCGCCCTCGGACGGCCCGACCGCGGAGGCCAGCAGCGCCGAATTCGGAATGTTCAGCGGCCCTTCCGACGTCTCGAGCACCGTGTAGAGCAGGCCGGCCGAGATGATCGTGCCGTAATGCGGCCCGCCGATCGCGCCGGACAGAACGCGCACCTGCTGCCCGGGAATGTACGGACGCGCGAAAAGCAGCACGAGCCCCGCGAACAGGTTGCTCAGCACCGGCTGCGCGGCCAGGCCCAGGATCACGCCGGTGACCGCGCCGCCGACGAGCAGATGCTGCAGCCCCACGCCGAGCAGGTCGCACACCGCGAACACGGCGATCAGATAGCCGCCCAGCAGCACGAGCAGCCGCAGCGGCGTGGCTGCCGCGTCACCCGCGCGCATCTGCGTGACGCGATGAACCTCACGCGATGCCGTGCGGCTGGCCATGATCCCGCCCACGGCGACCACGACCGCGCACCCGTACGCGATCAGCCGATCCCGCAACTCGACCGACTTGATGTCACCGACCTGGCTGCCGACGATCAGCGCGGCCAGCGCAACCAGCCCGTACACCACCGTCTTGCGGAAGTCGGGTCGAACATGCTGTTCCAACAGCGGCACTCCGAACATGGTGACGCGATCCTATCGGTGCCACGACAAGATCAGAGGGCGGCCTCCAAACGTCCGACCATTATCCGTAACTTTCGGAAAACCTGAAACCCCTTTCCCGTACGAGGGTCTGGCCGCCCCCAAGGACCCGAGGGGCTCACCGGTCCTGAGCAGTCAGTAAGCTCGCGGCCACACCGAGCAGTTACCGCCATCTTTCCGTAAGTTGTTGACTTCGCGAGACGCCCGCCACAGGATGGAAGTCATCGACGGGCCTCAAAATCCGCCGATCCGGGCCCGCGAAGGCCCGGCCTGCCGGTGTCGTCCCCGCCGGGCTCCGGCCGGCAGTCCGCGCTGCGACGGCGCCGACGTGCGGTGGCCCCCACCCTTGGCCACCGAATCCGCCACGTCGGCGCCGTCGCTCGCTCTTACGCACCCCCCAGCAGGGCCACATGCAGGCGCCCACCCTCTTGCACAAAAGATGAACCGTGGTTCATGCTAGACGAACATGAACCGCGGCTCAGCTTAGGAGAGGGATATGGCAGTCAAGGTCGCCCTGGTCACCGGGGCATCGGCCGGCATCGGCGAGGCGACAGCGCTCGAGCTGCAGCGTCTCGGCTATGTCGTCTACGCCGGGGCACGCCGCGTCGACCGCATGGCCGGCCTGCGGGACAAGGGCATCCGCACCCTCGCGCTGGACGTCACCGACGAGGAGTCGGCGCGGCAGGCGGTGGCGACGATCGAGGCCGAGCAGGGCCGCATCGACGTGCTGGTCAACAACGCTGGCTACGGCTCGTACGGAGCTGTCGAGGACGTGACCCTGAGCGAGGGCCAGCGCCAGTTCGACGTCAACGTGTTCGGGGCGATCCGGCTGATCCAGCTCGTCACGCCGGTCATGCGGCGGCAGAGGTCCGGGCGCATCATCAACGTGTCCTCGGTCGGCGGAGAAATCCACACGCCGTTCGGGGCCTGGTATCACGGCAGCAAGTTCGCCCTCGAAGGCATGAGCAACGTGCTGCGCATCGATCTGGCCCCGTTCGGCATCGACGTCGTGGTGGTCCAGCCCGGTTCCACCAAGAGCGAGTGGTCGGGGATCGCCGCCGAGCACCTGCGGGAGACGTCCGGCCGGGGCCCGTACGCCCGAGCCGCCACGAACCACGCCAAGGCCATGACGACCGGGCCGCTGCACGACAACGCTTCCGACCCGTCGGTCATCGCGAAGACGATCGGCGCGAGCGTCACGGCGCGCCGGCCCCGCACCCGGTACGTGACCGGCTACTACGCCCGGCCGGTGCTAACGTTGCGCCGGGTGCTGCCGGAGCGCGGCTTCGACCGGATCATTTCTCGCAGCATGGGATGAGGGGCGTCCATGCGCGCTGACGCGCGACGTAACCAGGAGCGAATCCTCGCCGCCGCCAAAGCGCAGATCACGATCCACGGCCCGGACGTCGGCATGGACGAGATCGCCAAGGCGGCCGAGGTGGCCGTGGGCACCCTCTACCGGCACTACCCGACCAAGACCCACCTCGTCGAAGCCGTCCTGATGAGCTTCATGGAGTGGATCGTCGTCCGGGCCGAGAACGCCGCCACCGCCCTGGGTGGCCCCGGCGACGCCATGGCTCAGATCGAGCAGCTGCTGACCGAGTTCATGGACGAGGCCGCCACCAACGAGGGCCTGAAGGCAGCCGCGCAGACCCTCGACGCCGCCTACACCACCAAGGAACAGGAAGAGCGCGGCCTGGCCGCCCTGCGGATCCTGGTCGACGCGGCCAGGAGCGACGGCGACCTCGGCGAGACGGTCAGCCCCGACGACATCTACCTCATGATGATCGGCGCGCCCGCCTCGCTGCCCAAGCCGTCCCGCGACCGCTGGCTGCAGATCCTGCTGTGCGGCCTGCGGACGGCGTAAGCGGTCTCCACGAACTGAGGCCGGGGGACGGCCGGGCCGTTGGCCGCGGCGGCCCGGGTCAGCCGGATCGGCGCGCAGTCCTCGGCTCGGATAGCCCGTA
Source organism: Paractinoplanes lichenicola (assembly GCF_016785085.1). Lineage (GTDB taxonomy): Bacteria > Actinomycetota > Actinomycetes > Mycobacteriales > Micromonosporaceae > Actinoplanes > Actinoplanes lichenicola. The sequence continues at coordinate 366,197 of NZ_JAENHO010000009.1, read as the reverse complement.
ATAGGGCACTGCAACAAACCTGCAAATGGATTTTATTGACCGCCGTATATGGGCGGTGCAATTCTTCAGGTCGGTCAACCCGTCCTGGACGACTGCAAATAAGCGGCCCCATTGTTGCAGGATCCGCGTCCGGACCGTGATGGCGTCGTCCATTCGCGTCAAGGAGATTCTTTCATGTCACCCTCCCCACGGACCCGCCGCGGCTTGCTCGCCGCCGGCCTGGCCGGGCTGGTCACGGCCGGCCTGGTCGTCTCGGTGACCACCGCCGAGGCGGCCACAGTGTTCTCCAGCAATTTCGAGTCGGGCGCGAGCGGCTGGTCGAAATCGGGCGGCAGCTGGTCGCTCGTTTCCGACGGTTCGCAGGCGTACGCGCAAACCGACACCGGCAGTGAGCGCGCCCGGCAGTTCGCCGGCGACACGAGCTGGACGAACTATTCGGTGCAGGCTCGCGTGAAGGCGACCGCGTTCGGCTCCACCGCCGGCGTCGTCGCGCTGACCGCCCGGGCGGCCGGCGCGACCAAGATGTATCGGCTGTCGCTGACCGGCGCCAACCGCGTGCAGCTGGAGGCGATGAACGGCAGCGCGATCAATGTGCTGGGCAGCCTCAGCCAGTCGATCTCGACGAGCACCTGGTACACGCTGCGGCTGAACGTCAGCGGGAGCACGATCAGCGGCACGGTCAACGGCACCAGCGTCGGGTCGGCCACCGACACGTCGATCGCGGCCGGGCGGATCGGGCTGCTCACCGAGTCGGCCGCCGGGCGCTTCGACGACGTGGTGGTGGACGACGCCGGCGGCACGACCCCAACGACCCCGCCCGCGACGACTCCGCCTGCCACCACTCCGCCCGCGACCACGCCGCCGGCCACCACTCCCCCGGCGACTACGCCCCCGCCCACCAGCGGCGCTCTCTACGTCGCCCCGAACGGCAGCGCGTCGGCCGACGGCTCGCTGGCCAACCCGACCACCCTGGCCAGCGCGATCACCCGGGTGGCGGCGGGCGGCACGATCTATCTGCGCGGCGGGACGTACTCCTTCGCGCAGACGGTCACGATCGCGGCCGGAAACAACGGCACTTCGAGTGCTCGCAAGAGGCTCACCGCGTACGCGGGGGAAGTGCCGGTCTTGAACTTCGCCGCGCAATCGGAGGACCCGGCCAATCGCGGGCTCGCCGTGAACGGAAACTACTGGCACCTGTACGGCATTGTGGTCGAGCGGGCCGGCGACAACGGCATCTTCGTGGGCGGCAGCAACAACATTTTCGAGCGTACGGTCACGCGTTTCAACCGGGACAGCGGGCTGCAGATCTCGCGCATCGCCTCCGACACGCCGCAGAGCAATTGGCCCGCGAACAACCTCGTGCTGAGCGCGGAATCGCACGACAACGCCGACTCCGACGGTGAGGACGCGGACGGTTTCGCGGCCAAGCTGACGGTCGGCAGCGGCAACACGTTCCGCTATGCGGTGTCGCACAACAACATCGACGACGGCTGGGATCTGTACACGAAAACCGACACCGGGCCGATCGGGCCGGTCACCATCGAGGACTCGCTCGCCTACAACAACGGCACGCTCTCGAACGGCGGGCAGGCCGGCAACGGCGACCGCAACGGCTACAAGCTGGGCGGCGAGGACATCGGCGTGAACCACACGATCCGGCGCAACATCGCCTACAAGAACGGCAAGCACGGGTTCACGTACAACCGGAATCTGGGCACGATGAGCGTCTCGAACAATGTCAGCATCGACAACACCGAACGCAACTTCTCGTTCGACGGCGGCTCGTCGGTGTTCCGCAGCAACACGTCGTGCCGATTCGCGAGCGGCTCCAACGACAAAATCGTCGGCAACAGCGACAGCTCGAATCAGTTCTGGAGCGGAACGAACGGTTCGCGCTGCTCCACCATGTCCGGCGCCCTGGCGTGGTCGTTCGCCTCGAACGGCAGCCTGGTCGTGACCCTGGGCGGGCGCGTGGTCACGCCGTAAACGCAGCGATCGAGGTCACCTCGGCCTGCATGGGAAACACCTTCTCGACCAGGACCCGATGCACCTCGGGATCGTTGTCGAGGCAGCCGTCGGCCAGGACTGTCAGCTCGAAGTCCCGGTCGGCGGCCTCCCGCAGCGTCGACAGCACGACGCCACTGGTCGCAATTCCGGTCAACACCAGTTCCCGTACGCCCTGAGCCCGCAGCACGACGTCGAGGTCGCTCCCAGTGAACGCGCTGACCCGCCGCTTGACGACCACGATGTCGCCGGGCCGCGGAGCGACGTCGGGGTGGATCGGATTCGGCCGGCCGGGCATCCCCCGGAGCCGCCCGAACATCCGGTTGCTCGCGCTCACCTCCGGCGCCCCGTCCCGGAACCCGACGGTCACGTAGATGACCGGCATCGCTCGTTCGTGCGCGAAGCTGATCGCGCCGGCCAGCCGCGGCAAGTAGTCCGGGTCCGGATAGCGGGCGACCACCGCTTCCTGCACGTCCATCACCAGCAGGGCCTTAGTCATCACACCGACCACCCATCCACGCCGCCATAAGTCATCACTTGTTTACTTGATCATGTAGCCAGAGTCAACACTTGCTGACTTGCCGCCGCGCGCAGCCTCGAGGAAGCCGAGGGCCGCGGGCGGGCCGCGGGCGCGAGGGAGGTGCGGACACGTGCGCGAGGGCGGTGCGGAGGCAGTGCGGACGCGAACAGCACGGGCGCGAAGTGCACAGCGAATCCGTGATGGCTGCGAGGCGGCCGCGGACTCAGTGGCCGCTTTGCTAGGCGTAGTTACCGTGCGGGCATGAAGCGGACGGATGAGCAAGTTCGCTCAGCTGCGCGCACCTACTGGGCCATCGGCCTGGTCCTCTATGGATACCTCTCCTACCAGGGTTACCGAACTCTCGGCGACAACTCCGCCCTCCTGCTGCTCACACCGCTCGCCGGAGCATCGGCAGGCGCGATCATAGGGTGGCGCAAAGGCGGACAGAGCCTCGCGTTGCTGCACGCCGCGGTCTGGCTTCTGATCACGACCGCTGGGGTGTGGGCGCTTGCCGTGACCGCGTTCCTGGTCGTGCTCTCCACGTAAAAGGGACTGTCACACGGCTGCGAGTGGCGGTGACTGAAGGGGGTCTACGACGAGGAGGACCCGGATGAGTATGGCCCGCACCGGTGGCAGGTCCCCGGCATGAGCGACGCGCACACCGACAGTTTTGTCGCGCATCGGAATCTGCTCTTCACTGTCGCGTACGAGATGCTCGGTTCGGCCGCCGACGCCGAGGATGCGCTGCAGGAGACGTGGCTGCAGTGGATCAAAGTCGAGTTCCCGGCCGTACGGGATCCTCGGGCTTTTCTGGTGCGCATCACCACGCGGCAGGCGCTGAACCGGCTGCGCACGGTGCGGCGCCGGCGGGAGGCGTACGTGGGCTCGTGGCTGCCGGAACCCCTGCTCACCACGCCGGACGTGGCCGAGGACGTGGAGCTGGCCGAAAGCGTCTCGATGGCGCTCATGCTCGTGCTGGAGACGTTGTCGCCGACCGAGCGCGCGGTGTTCGTGCTGCGTGAGGCGTTCGACGTCGGCTATGACGAGATCGCCGAGGCGGTCGACAAGACCCCGGCCGCCGTACGCCAGATCGCTCATCGCGCGCGCAAACATGTGGACGCTCGCCGGCCGCGCGAGGCGGTCACCGCGGCCGAGACGCGCGCCGCCCTCGACTCGTTCCGGCGGGCCCTCGAGACCGGGGATCTGCGGGGGCTCCTCGACGTGCTCGCGCCCGACGTCGTGCTGATCGCCGACGGCGGCGGCTTCAAGCAGGCCATGCCCCGGCCGGTCGTGAGCGCGGACCGGGTGGCCCGCTTCATGCGCGGCGGCTACGGCCGGGACGCGCATCGCCTCACCGTCGGGCCGACCACCATCAACGGCAGCCCGGCGCTGGTCATCAGCCTCGGCGGCGAACTCGACGGGGTGCTCACGGCCCATCTCGACGGCGGCCGGATCGCCGCGCTCTACTACGTGCGCAACCCGCAGAAGCTGTCCCGGGTGGAGAGCCCGACGCCCCTGTCCCGCTGACGCCGGGCGATCACGAGCCGAGGACGGCGTGCCAGCGGGCCAGGTAGTCGGCGGCCCGCTCGGCCGGCCAGACCGGCTCATAGGTGGCGACCGGTGACCAGCCACCCACGACGTCGGCGATCGACACGGCCGGGTCGAGCGCCACCCGGGCGCACGCGGCCGCCCCGAGAGCAGTCGCGTGCGGCGACGGATAAACCTCGACGGGCAGCTGCGCCAGATCGGCCTGGGCCTGCATGAGCACCCGCGAACGGGTCAGTCCCCCGTCCACCCGCAGCCGGGTCAGCGGGGTCCCGAGGTCGTCCCCGGTCAGCGTGATCAGCGCGGCGACCTGGGCCGCGATCCCGTCGAGGACCGCCCGCACGAGCTCGCCGCGTCCGGTGCTGAGCGTCATGCCGGTCAGCGAGGCGCCCGCCGCCGGATCCCACCAGGGCGCGGCCAGCCCGGCCAGCGCGGGCACGCACAGCACCCCGCCCGCATCGGCGGCGGCCACCGTGTCGAGCTGATCAGCCCCGCCGATCAGGCCCAGCTCACCCAGCCACCGCACGGCCGCTCCCGCCGTGTAGACCTGCCCGTCCACGCAATAGTTCGTCGAGCCCCGCAGCCGCCACGCGATCGAGGTGGCCAGCCCGCACCCCGAGCGCGCCGCCGCCGAGCCGAGCTGGGCCAGCAGAAAAGCCCCGGTCCCGTACGTGCATTTGGCCGTCCCCGCATCGAGACAGTTCTCGGCGAGCAACGCGGCCTGCTGGTCGACGATCAGCCCGGTCACCGGCACCGAGCCGCCGAACGCCGAGGTCGTCCCCACGATCTCGTCGCCGGCCACGATCGCCGGCAGTTCCTCGCCGCCCAGCCCGAACAGGTCGAGCAGCTCCCCGCTCCACGTCACCGCGTCGAGGTCGAGCAGCAGCGACCGGCTCGCCGTGGCCGCGTCGGTGACGAACGCGCCGCACAGCCGGTGCACGAGCCAGGTGTCGGTGGTGGTGACCACGCCCTCGCTCGTGCGTTGCTCGCGCAGCCAGCGCATCTTCGGCGCCGAGAAGTACGGGTCGAGGACGAGCCCGGTCAGCTCGGCCACCCGCCGCGCCGAGCCGGATCGCCGGTCGCAGACGGTTTGCGCCCGGCGGTCCTGCCAGACGATCGCCGTTCCGAGCGGTTCTCCCGTACGCCGGTCCCACGCGAGAACGGTTTCCCCCTGGTTCGCCAGCGCGACCGCGGCCAGGGGCACCCCGGCCGCCGCGACGGCCCGCCGACCGGCCCCGAGCACCGAGCCGAGCAGCTCCCGCGGGTCCTGTTCGGCCCCACCGCCGTCCAGGTAGACCGGGTGCACCGGTTCGAACGCCGTCGCCAGGACCGATCCGTTCTCGCCGGTGACGACCGCCTTGGTCCCGGACGTGCCCTGATCGATGGCCAGGATGTTCATCAATGGCAGCCTAGTGACGAATGTTGCCCCGTTCGAGGTAGCGGCGCGCATCCCCGCCCCGGCCGGCGGCGAGCCGTAGTTGGCTGGCCCGGTGACCAAGGTCAGTCGCCGCACGTTCGTCCTGGGCAGTCTCGGCGCCGTGGTCGCGCCGCCCGCCCCCGCCTACCCCTTCACGCTCGGCGTCGCCTCCGGTGAGCCGGCCCACGACAGCGTGGTGCTGTGGACGCGGCTGGCCCCCGTGCCGCTGGCCGAGGACGGGCAGGGCGGCATGTCTCGCGCCGACGTGGCCGTCGACTGGCAGGTGTCGGCCACCGACTCGTTCGCCAAGCCCCTCGCGTACGGGACCGTGACCGCTCGCCACGCCGACGCGCATTCCGTGCACGTCGTCGCGGGCGGGCTCGCCCCGGACGCCGACTACTTCTACCGGTTCCGTACGCAGGGTCACATCTCCCCCGTCGGCCGCACCCGCACGACACCGGCCGTGAACGCGACGGGACGCGACCTGACGATGCTGTTCGCCTCGTGCGCGAACTTCGAGCACGGCTTCTTCACGGCGTACCGGCGCATGGCCGAGGAGAATCCGGGGCTGATCCTGCATCTGGGCGACTACATCTACGAGGGTGCGCCCAGTCCGGAGCGCCCGCGGCAGCATCTCGGTCCCGAGGTTCTGACGCTGGCGGACTACCGGCGCCGGTACGGGCAGTACAAGGTGGATCCGGATCTGCAGGCCGCCCACGCCGTCGCGCCGTGGCTGGTCGTGCCGGACGATCACGACGTCGAGAACGACTACGCCGGGACCCATCGGCTCGACAACATTCCCCCGCTGACCCAAGCTCAGTGGACGGCCCGGCACACCGCCGCGTATCGCGCCTACTACGAGCATCTGCCGCTGCGTCCGAGCGCCGCCCCGTTCGGCACCAGCATGCGTGTCTACCGCCGGATCCGGTGGGGCAGGCTGGCCACCTTCCACATGCTCGACACCCGCCAGTTCCGTGACCCGCAGGCCTGCGGCGGCGCCTTCACGAACTGCCCCGACGCGGATCGGCCCGGTCGCACCATCACCGGCCAGGCGCAGGAGAAATGGCTGCTCGACGGCCTGGCCAAACACGAGGCGACCTGGGACGTGCTCGGCCAGCAGGTGTTCTTCGCCCAGCACCTCGACGCCCGGGGCGCGGGAACCATGGACTACTGGGACGGCTATCGCGCCTCCCGCGCCCGCCTGCAGCAGGGCTGGACCGACCGCAAGGTCCGCAACCCCGTCGTGCTGACCGGCGACATCCACCAGGCCTGGGCCAACGAGCTCAAGGCGAACTACAAAGACCCGAGCTCCCGTACGGTCGGAACCGAGCTGGTCTGCACGTCGATCACCTCCCGCGGCGACGGCACCCCCACCACCGCGGTGCCCCTGGCCGCCACGAACCCCCACCTCAAGTTCTATTCCGACCGCCGGGGCTACGTCCGCACCACGATCGCCCGCGACCGCCTCCGCGCCGACTTCCGCGCCCTCGACACCGTCACCCGCCGCGACGCCCCCGCCCGTACGGTCAAATCGTTTGTGATTCTCGACGGGAAGCCCGGGTTGCGGACCCCCTAGCGTCGCCGGCCAGGTGGGCGAGCAGGGTGAGGGCCTCGGCGGACGGGGAGCCGGCGGCGGCGGTGTAGGTGACCAGGCGCTGGCCGATCGTGTCGGCCGTGCTCAGGGCCTGCTCGGTCAGGGTGAGGTGGCCGACCAGCGGGTGCCGCAGCTCGTGCGGGGACGAGGCGCACGTCGTGACGCGGTGGTCGGCCCACATGGCGGCGAAGTCGGGGCTGCCCACGGCCAGGGCACCGACCAGCTCGGCCAGGGCCGGGTCGTCGGGGAAGCGGCCGGCGAACAGGCGCAGGCAGCCGACGTCGGCGCGGGCCTTGGTCTGCCAGTCGACGAACAGCTCGCGCAGCTCGGGGTCGAGGAAGACCAGCTTGGCGATGTTGGGGCGGGTGGCCGGGCTGGCCGGGGCGTCGGCGGGCAGGTGACCGGCGAGCAGGGCGTGGCCGAGCGGGTTCCAGGCCAGCACGTCCTTGCGGGCGCCGACGATCATCGCGGGCACCGGGCCGATCGCGTGCATCAGCTCCAGCAGGCCCGGCTCCGGCTTCTCGACCGCAGGGCGGCGGATGCGGCGGGGGCCGGTGCCGTCGGCGGCCAGGCTGTGCAGGTGCAGGCGCTCGGTGTCGTCCAGGCGCAGCGCGGCGGCCAGCGCGTCGAGCACCTGCGGGGAGGCGTGGCGGGACTGGCCCTGCTCGAGCCGCGTGTAGTACGACGAGCTGACCCCGGCCAGCAGCGCCAGCTCCTCGCGCCGCAGGCCCTCGACGCGCCGCCGGTCCCCGTACCGGCTCAGGCCGGCCTGCGCGGGCGTGACACGGGCCCGATGCGCCTGCAGGAACTCGCCGAGCGTGCCGGCGATCTTCGAGGTGGTCATGCCGCAAGTATGCGCCGGGCCGGGCCGGGTTTCCTGATCCTGCCAGGGGTAGGAAACGCCGGGTCTGGGCGGCCCCGATCGGCCGCCGCAGGGTGGGGGCATGTCAACTTTCACCATCGGCGGCGACCTGACCGTCGGCCGTCTCGGTTACGGCGTCATGCAGCTCACCGGTCCCGGGTTCTTCGGCTACCCGGCCGACCAGGACAACGCCGTCACCGTGCTGCGCCGGGCCGTCGAGCTCGGCGTCACGCTCATCGACACCGCCGACGCGTACGGGCCGCTTGTGACCGACGAATTGATCCGGCGCGCCATTCACCCCTACCCCGAGAACGTGGTGATCGCGACCAAGGTCGGCGTGACCCGGCCCGCGCCCGGCGAGTGGGTGCCGGTCGGCCGTCCCGCCTATCTGCGCCAGCAGACCGAGCTGAGCCTGCGCACGCTCGGCCTGGAGCGGATCGACCTGCTGCAGCTGCACCGGGTCGACCCCGAGGTGCCGATCGAGGACCAGGTGGGCACGCTGGCCGACCTGCGCCGCGAGGGCAAGGTGCGGCACATCGGGCTGTCCGAGGTCACCGTCGAGCAGATCAAGGCGGCCCAGGCCGTCACGCCGATCGCCTCGGTGCAGAACCTCTACAACCTCACCAACCGCGCCGCGAACGACGTCGTCGACTACGCGGAGCAGCAGAAGATCGCCTTCCTGCCGTGGTACCCCCTGGCCGGTACGGGCATGGCCGACCCCGCCTTCGCCGAGACGGCCGCCCGGCACGGGGTGTCGCTCAACCAGCTCGCGCTCGCCTGGCTGCTGCGCCGCTCGCCGGTGATGCTGCCGATCCCGGGCACCTCGTCGGTCGCCCACCTCGAGGAGAACCTGGCCGCGGGCGATCTCGAGCTGACGGACGAGGAGTTCAGCCGGCTTTGACCGTCTCGGAATCCCACATCCGGGACGTGGGTGAGGTGCGCGGGACGGTGACGGTGAACACCGCGCCGTTGGGCTGGTTGGGCTCGTACGACACGTCGAGCCCGCCGGCCTGGGCCAGCTGACGCACCAGATAGAGGCCCAGCCCCGTACCGGCGGTGGTCGTGGCCACCCCGGAGCCGGCGCGGGCGAACCGGTCGAACAGGTGCGGCACGAACTCGGCGGGCACCCCCTCGCCGTGGTCGGCCACACTGATCGCGACCAGTTCGCCCGTGTTGGCCACGGTCACCACGATCGGCGGCCGGCCGTACTTGCTGGCGTTGGTCATCAGGTTGCCCAGGATGAGCTGCAGCTGACCGGGGTCGGCCAGGCCGGTGGTCTCGTCCGGGGCGATGACCGAGATCGGGGTGCCCGAGCTGAGGTGGAAGGCCGAAACCGCTTCCCGTACGGCGTGGGACACGTCGAGCCGTACGGGCCGGGCCATCATCGCCCCCGCGTCGAACTGGGCCAGCATGAGGATGTCGGTGACCAGGTCGTTGGCCCGGTGCCCGGCCGCCGTCATCCGCTGCACGTAGTTGACCTTTGTGTGCTCGGGCAGGCCCGCCCACTCCTCCACGACCAGCCCGCCCAGCCCGACGATCTTGGCGAGCGGCTGGCGGACGTCGTGGCTGAGCATGGCCATCACGTCGGCCAGGTGCGTGTTCGCGTCCTGCAGCTGCTCGGCGCGGTCGGCCAGCTCGGCCAGCGCGCGGGCCCGCTCCCGCTCGAGGGTGTTGCGCTCGGTGACGTCGATGATCTGGGTGGCGAAGTAGAGCGGGCGCTCCTCCTCGTCGCGGATCACCGCGGCCGTGATCGACGCCTCGACCACCTGGCCGTCGGCCCGCAGATAGCGTTTGTCGAGGTCGAAGCCGTCGGTGCGACCGGCCACACAGTCGCGGACCGGGCCGTCGGTCAGGCCGGCGTCGTCGGGATGGGTGTAGTCGATCAGGCTCTTGTCCAGCAGGTCGTCCTCGGCCAGCCCGAAGATCTGACTGCTGGCCGGGTTGAGGCGCAGGCAGCGCCCCTGCGGGTCGGTGAGCACCATGCCGATCCGGGACGTCTCGAACACCTTGCGGAAGCGGCGCTCGCTCAGCAGCAGCTCGCGGCGGCTGCTCCGGGCCCGGCCGACGGCGACCACGACGGCCAGGCCGACCAGCGCGGCCCCGCCGAGGGCGGCCAGCCCGGCGTACTCGGTGTTGTGCAGCTGGCCGAAGAGCACGTCCTCGCTGACGGTCGCGGACAGCCGCCACGGGGTGTCCTTGACGGCGACCGACGAGTAGCGCCACCAATGGCCCTCGTCGAGGTAACGGCCTTCCCGGTCCTGAGTCAGGGCCGCCGCGAGCGGCTCGTCCTCCTCGGCCAGCGTGGGCGTGCTGGTGGTGAACGCCTCGGTCCCGGCGACGATGTTGCCGCTCGTGTCGACCAGCTGCACGCGGGCCCCGGTCAGCGACAGCGCGCTGGTGAAATACGTGGCCAGGGGGCTGGCCCGGATCGGCACGGCCCCCGAGAAGACCCGCCGGCCCTGCCCGGTCTCGAACGGCACGGCGAACGCGACGACGGGGATCTGCGCGGCCGCCGAGTCGACGACACCGGAGACCGCCGGGCGGCCCTGCAGCGCCTCCCGCAGGTGCGCGTACCGCACGGCGATGTCGGTGCCGACGATCTTCGGGTCGGCCGGGCTGACGTGCAGCACCCGGCCCTGCGAGTCGAGCAGCAGCGCCGACGGATAGCCGAAGCCGGCCACGGCTCGCTCGAAGTCGCGGGCGGCCACGACCGGGTCGGCCAGCGATGCCTGAGCCTGGATCTTCTCCCGCGTGAGGACCTCGGTCGCGACCCCCGTCATGAAGTCGCCGAGCGTGCCGACCCCGTGCTCGAACCGCTCCGCGACGGCCTGCCGGCTGTCGTTCTGCTGCCACAGGAGCACGCCGGAGCCCACGACGACCAGCAGCAGCCACACCACCAGGGGCACCACCGCCGAACGCCACCACTCCCGCAGGCCGCGCATACCCCCTCATCGGCAACTTCCCCCGATCGCTGAGCGCCGCCGTCCGGCTAACATCCGTCTATGGCGCGCATCGCTGACGTCGCGCGGGCCGCGGGGGTCTCCGCGAGCACCGTGTCCTACGTGCTGTCCGGGCGCCGGTCGATCTCCGCCGAGACCCGGGCGCGGGTGCTGCAGGCCGTACGGGAGCTGGGTTATGCGCCGAACGCCGCCGCCGGGGCCCTCGCCGGGGGCCGCACCCGCACGATCGGCCTGGTCGCGCCGCGCTGCGAGGACCTGACGGCAGCCATCATCCACCAGTTCATCCACACGATCATGGAAGTGGCCCGCGGCCACGACCACGACGTGCTGCTGCTCGACCCCCGCGAGGGTCGCGCCGGCCTGCACCGGGTGATCGACTCCCGCCTGGTCGACGGCGTGATCCTGATGGACACCGACGAGACCGACCGCCGGGCCCAGCTCCTCGAGGAGGCAGGCGTGCCGGCGGTGGTGCTGGGCACGCCGCAGGGCACCTCGCTGCCCTGCATCGACCTCGATTTCGCCGCGGCAGCCCAATTGGCCGTACGTCACCTCGCCGCCCACGGCACCGGCGGCGTCGCCCTGATGTCACCGCCCGAGCTGGTCGGCCCGCCCGGCAAGGGCTACGCCCGGCACGCCGTCGACGGTTTCACCGCGGCCGCGGGCCCGTCCCCGGTCATCCGCGTCTGCGAGCCCACCTGGCCCGGCGTCGAGGCCTGGCTGGCCGCCGTCTCCGACCAGCTCGGCACCCTGACCGGCGTGGTCGTGCAGCACGAGGCCGCCCTGCCGCCTTTGCTGGGCCTGCTGCGCCGCCAGCACCGCACCGACGTCGCCGTGGTGCCGATCTGCCCGTCGGCGATCGCCCGCCAGCTGGAATCGCCGCTGGACCACGTGGCGATCCCGGTCGACGCCATGGCCCGCACCGCCGCCGAAACCCTGCTGGCCCAACTCACCCACACCGGCCCGGCCACGTCCCACCTGTTCGAGCCCCACCTGGTCCGAGCCGCCTGACTTCCCCGCGGCCGCATTCTCTGCCCCTTACCGGGCACCTTCTTTTCGCGCGCACCCCCTCGTCGCGCGCACCCCCTCCTCGCGCGCACCCCCTCGTCGCGCGCGCCCCTTCTTCGCGCGCACCCCTTCTTCGCGCGCGCCCCTTCTTCGCACGCGCCCCTTCTTCGCGCGCACCCCCTCCTCGCGCGCACCCCCTCCTCGCGCGCACCCCCTCTTCGCGCGCACCCTCTTCGCGCGCACCCCCTCGTCGCACGCACCCCTCTTCGCGCGCACCCCCTCCTCGCGCGCACCCCCTCTTCGCGCGCACCCTCTTCGCGCGCACCCCCTCGTCGCAGGCGGCTGCTTCTCATGGGCGGCTTTTCTTAGCGGGCTGCTACTGCGGCGACGGTTGAAAGCTCTTCTCCCGAGAAGCCGGCGCGGCTCAGCACTGCCAGCGATTTGTTCGTCGCCAACGTGCACAACGCCAACTCCGCCGCCTCCCGCTCCCCGGCCCCGGCCGCCCGCAACGCCTGCTCCAGCATCCCCCGCAGGGTGGCGATCATGGCGCGAACCATCGCCTGCCCCTCCGCGTCGAGGGCCGGGAGCTGCGCGGCCGACATCGTGAGCAGGCACCCGTCCGGGACATCCGGGTCGGCGATGCGGTTCAGAGTGACCCCCAGGTACGCCGCCACGACAGCGCCCGGGCTCGAATGGGGGCCGGACAGCGCCTGTTCGTACAGCGGATGGTACGTCTGCGCATACCGCTCGAGGCTCTTACGGAAGAGCGCGCTCTTGTCGCCGAACGTGCCGTAGAGCGAGCCCCGGCCCAGGCCCGTGCCCTCGGTCAGCCGGTCGATCGACGCCTCCGAATAGCCCCAGCGCCAGAAGACGAGCATCGCCCCCCGGAGCGCCTCATCCACGTCGAACTGCTTGCGTCCCGCCATGGTCGGTCAGCCTACTCGTCTTGTACCAATCGTTCCAACTATCTTGTACTGATCGTTCCAAGATGCGTATGCTCCCTGGCATGACTTCGTTGACACTCCCCGAGAACTTCACGAGCCGACTGGTGGATCTGAACGGGCTGCGGCTGCACGCGGTCACCGGCGGGGACGGCCCGCCGTTGCTGCTGATCAACGGATGGCCCCAGATCTGGTACGCCTGGCGGAAGGTCATGCCCGCGCTCGCTCGCCGGCACACCGTCGTCGCCGTCGACTCACGCGGGGCCGGCCTCTCCGACAAGCCCGACAGCGGCTATGACGCCGGCACCCTGGCCGCCGACCTGGCCGCCTTGATGACCGAGCTCGGGCACGACCGGTTCGACGTGGTCGGCCACGACATCGGCATGTGGACCGGATACGCCCTCGCCGCCGACCACCCCGAACGGGTCGGCCGGCTCGCCGTGGTCGACGCCGTGATTCCCGGTGTCACTCCAGCCCCGTCGGTCTTCGCCCCGGCCGCGGCCAACCAACGGCTTTGGCACTTCGGCTTCAACCGCCTCAGCGGCCTCAACGAGCAACTGGTCCGCGGCCGGGAACGGCTGTTCTTCGGCCACCAGTTCGCCGTCAAGGGCGCCACCCCGACCGCGATCCCCTCGGACGCCGTGGACGTCTACGTCAACGCCATCACCGCGGACCCGGACGGCCTGCGAGCAAGCTTCGAGTACTACCGAGCGCTCGACGACACCATCACCCAGAACGAAAGGCGCAAGACCAGGCGCCTGAAGCTCCCGGTGCTCGCAGTCGGCGGCGCCCTGTACAGCGGCCCCATGGTCGCCGACACGATGCGCCAGGTCGCCGACGACGTCACCGAGGCCGTCATCGACGACTGCGGCCACTACCCGGCCGAGGAGCAGCCGGAGCAATTCACCCAGATCCTGGAGCGTTTCCTGACCGGCACATCCCCGACCTGATCAGCCCCCACGAGCCTTCGCCGTGCCGACGGGCCCTTGTTCGGCCCGCCGGCACGACAACCCTGCTAGCTCGCCGCCCCGGCGAGGGCCGGCTGCCAGACGTACGTCCGCGGGGCCACTGCCGCCGTCGAGCGGAAGTTGGCCTCGACCGTGGCCAGTTCGCGGGCGTTCGGGTACGAGTTCGTGCACGAGACCGGCGCACTGCTGCCCGACATCAGGTCGGCGCACAGGCCCGTGCGCCGGTCGGGCAGCCCGAGGATGTGCCCGAGCTCGTGGGCGGCGATCCGCGGCGGGTAATAGCCCTGGTCGACCGCCTGCCGGCCCATCCACACGCGGCCGTTGCCGAGCGAGGTGGTCTGCGCGCGCGGCCAGCCGTTGTCGGCGTAGATCCGGATGTTCGGCGTACGCCCGGCCGTGACCGGCTCGAGCCGCACATTTGTCGCCCGGCTGTTCCAGATCTGCGCACCCTGATTGACCACGGCGATGAATTCCTGCGCCTGACTGGCGTCGTAATACAGCACGCGCGGCGCGGCCTGAGCCGGGGATGCGCCGGCGACCTGAACGCCGGCCAGCGCGACAACCGCGATGAACGCGGCCGCCAACCGTCGAAGCAGCATCGATGCCCTCCTGCGGGGGTTCGGGGGGATTTCCTGGCCCCGACCCTAGCCATCAAGCGATGATCGTCGATGCTTTCCGGACATACCGAAAACGTCCTAACCCTGTGCGATCTGAGTCGTGGTGATCCCTCCGTCGACGTAGAGCGTGGTGCCGTGAATCATGCGGGCCTCGTCGGAGACCAGGAACGCGACCGCGTGGGCGATGTCTCGGGGCTGCACCGGGACCTTCGCCGGCGTCCGGGCGGCCATCGCCTCGGTGACCTCACGGGCGTGGGCATTGCCCGGCGTGGCCGTGATGCCGGGGGCGACCGCGTTGACCCGGACCCCCTGGGGACCGAACTCGGCCGCCCATGAGCGCGTCAACTGCTCGTCGGCGGCCTTGGTCGCCGTATACATCGCGCCGAAGGCGCTGCCCACGGACGCCATCCAGGAGCCGATCGTGACGATGGCGCCCTCGCCCCGGGCCGCCATCGCCGGCGCGAGCTCGCCCACCAGCACGTGCGGGGCGCGGACGTTGACGGCGAGCATCGCGTCGAGGTCGGCGTCGGGCAGGGCCGCGGTCTCGGTGACCGGATAGATGCCGGCGTTGTTGACCAGCACGTCGACCCGGCCGCCGAGCGCCTCGGTGGCCTCGGCCGCGAACGACCGCATTGCCGCGTAGGAACCGCCCAGGTCAGCCGGCACGAAATCGGCCCGGCCGCCGCCCGATCGGATCTCGGCGACGATCGTGTCGCCCTTGCTCTTGTCACGCCCGGCCACCACGACGTGGAAGCCGCGGGCCGCCAGCTCGCGGGCGATCGCCTCGCCGATCCCGCTGGTCGCACCGGTCACGATTGCTGTCGCATCAGTCATGGGCACATTTGTACGACTGCGGGCCGCGCCGAACCAGGTCATGGCATGACCACCCTCGGGCCGCCGCGGCGCGCTATATCTGACGCATGCCTGCCAACCGCGTCGCCCTCGCCGAGTTCCTCCGCTCCCGCCGTGATCGGCTCAAGCCGGCCCAGGCGGGGGTCCAGCCGTTCCCCGGGGCACGACGCGTGCCCGGCCTACGCCGTGAGGAGCTGGCCATGCTCGCCGGCCTGAGCGTCGATTACTACACGCGCATCGAGCAGGGCCGCCAGGCCAACATCTCGGCCGAGGTGCTCGCCGCGCTGTCCCGCGCGCTCCAGCTCGACGACATCGAATGCGCCCATCTGCGCGACCTGGCCGCCCCCGCCGGTCGCCGCGGCAGTGACGCCTCGACCCGGCAGCGCGCCGACCCCGGCTTGTTACGGGTGATGACCGCGCTCGACCACCTGCCGGTGCTGCTGCTGGGCCGCCGCAGCGCCGTCCTGGCCCGCACGGCCCTGCTCGGCGCCGTCCTGGGCCGCGAGTTCGAGATCGGCGACTCGTTCGTCCGCTACCTGTTCCGCGACCCCCTGGCCCAGATGCGCATCGTCAACTGGGAGGTCTTCGCCCAGGCCGCGGTGGCCGGCATGCGCCGCGAGGCGGGCTGCCATCCGCACGACAGCCTCCTGCACGCCGAGATCGCCGCCCTGCGCCGCAGCGACCCGAAGGTCGACCGCTGGTGGCAGGACCAGAAGGTCGGCGACTACACCTCGGCCGCGAAGCAGATCGCCCACCCCGACCTGGGCCACCTGCATTTCGACATCGAGCACATCATCGCCCCGCACGACCCCGACCAGCACCTGATCGTCTACACCACCCCACCCGACTCCCCCACGGCCCTGCTGCTCCCGATGCTGGCCAACCGCGAGCTCGCCGACTCCACCCTTCCCACGTGATGGCCCGGGCAGGCGAACCGGCAGGCTCAGCCGCAGGGCGAGCACGCGCGGGGCGGGCAGGCGCAGGCCAGGCAGGCGCAGGCCGGGCAGGCGCAGGCCGGGCAGGCGCAGGCCGGGCAGGCGCAGGCCGGGCAGGCGCAGGGGGCTCAGCCGCGGGGTGGGATCGAGCCGTTGAGCTGGGAGATGCGGCCCAGGTCGTCGAAGGAGACGTTCATCGTGGCGCCGGACGGGTGGTGGGCGACGCCGTCCGCGAAGGGCCAGCCCTGTTGCTCGAAGAACGCCGTCACACCCGTACGGTGGTCGAACGGGAACGCCGAGATGGTCTGGCTGATCACCGTGAGAGCACGCTCGGGCTGGAGCTCCTGCGGCGGCACCCCTTCGAGGTGGAAGAACAGGGCGCCACCCTCGTACGGGCCCCGGTAGTACGGCCGGCCGGTCAGCCCCGACGCGAGCAACGCCAAGCGGTGGCCGTCCGCGCGCGAGAGGGGAAACGTCCGGTCGGTCAGCTCGGCGATCCCCTGGCTCCGCCCGTAGTCGCGCATCCACGTGCACAGGTGGATGAGCGCGGGCGGCAGGTTGCTCGCCTCGTTGGCCCAGGCCCACAGCCACGTGTTGTCGCCCTGGCTCTCGCTGCCCAGCAGCTGGATCGGGAAGCGCAGGTCGTTGCCGAAGGTCACCGACCCGGCGCCGAGGTCGACCGCCCAGTCCCGCTCCCCGATCACATCGGCGAGCGCGAATTGCCTGGCCATCGCCGTGAGCACGTGCCGGCTGAACAGATCATCGAACGCAGACATAGCGCGAAAGTATCGCAGAGATCAACGACGGGAAGTAACGTGCGCCACCACGAGGTCGCCGATCATCTGGCGCTGGTGGTCGCGGGAGGCCGGGTCGAGCAGGTCGCGGTCGAAGATGGCCCGGAACGTGTAGCGGTTGGCCCCGCGGAAGATGCAGAACGAGCTGATGATCATGTGTACGTCGAGGGCGTCGACGTCGTCGCGGAACAGGCCGGCCGTCACGCCGCGGGCCATGATGCGGGTCAGCACGTCGAGCGCCGTGGAGGCCAGGCCCTCGCGGGCGCCCGACTTGATCAGGTGCTGGGCGTAGTGGATGTTCTCGATCGCCACCAGCCGTACGAAGTCCTGGTGTTGCTCGTGGTGGTCGAAGGTGAGCTCGGCCAGCTTGCGCAACGCCTCGACCGGCTCGAGATGCTCGACGTCGAGCTTCTGCTCCAGCGCGCGGATGTGCTGGTAGGCCTGTTCGAGGACGGCGAGGTACAACCCCTCTTTGCCCCCGAAGTAGTAATAGATCATGCGCTTGGTGGTGCGCGTCTTGGCCGCGATCTCGTCGACGCGGGCCCCCGCATACCCCTGATCGGCGAACTCGGAGGTCGCCACGTCGATGATCTCGGCCCGGGTGCGTTCGGCGTCCCGTACCCGCTCCATGGCCACGACAATAGCGTCAGAGCTTCTGCAGCTGGGTCACCACCATGGCGATCGCGAAGAAGCCGTAGAACCCGATGGCGACGAGCATTCCGCCCAGGCGCCAGCCCTTCATGCGTACGGGGTGGGGAAGGTCTTTGATGTTGAGGCGCACCAGCAGGGTCGAATAGAGCAGCGTGACCACCGAAGCGGCGCAGGTCGAGATGATCAGCAGGCCCAGCGGCTGCGTGAAGCCGGCCAGCAGGATGATCGAGCCCAGCACGATCTCGGCCCAGACGACGGTCAGGTAGAGCCGCGGCTCGGTCCAGCGGGCCGACGTCTGCAGATAGTTGCGGCGCAGGAAGTCCGAGGCGACGCGGCCGATGATGTCGAGCAGGCCCATCGCGGCCGCCCACAGCGACACCGCCGCCACGGCCAGGAAGAGCAGCCTGAGCCAGCCGCCGACCTGGTCGGAGAGGATGTCGGCCTCGATGCGCAGGAAGGAGGTGTCGCTCTTGAGGTCGTCGCGGCCGAAGAGCGTCTCGTACGCCAGCAGGCACATGATGCTGATGGTCACGAAGCAGACGGCCACGAACGTGATCAGGTGCTCGAGGTTGGCCCGCTTCCACCACACGCGCCAGCGCGCCAGGTTGGCCTCGTCGGTGCCCAGCGTGTAGCGGTCGGCGCCCGCGGCCTCCTCCTGCCCGGTGATCGGCGAGATCAGCCGGGGCACGTGCGCGCCCATGCCGTAGCGCTTGTCCCGGATCCAGTTGCTGAGGACCAGATTGTGTACGCCACCCGCGCCGGCCGCCCCGATCGCGCTCAGGATCAGCGTGAACGTGATGCCCTCGGGTATCTGCCCGAACTCGGTGACGGTCGCCTTGGCGGCGTCGCCCCACGTGGTCAGCGAGATGACGAAGACGACCACCACGAGCAGGAAGAAGATGGTCAGCCCGACCTTGACCCACTCGACCCGCTCGACGGTCGTGTAGATCACCTTGGACACCGAGAGCAGCGCCCCGACGAGCACCAGCCCGATCACCGTGATCCAGACCGGGTCGCCGCCGCCGAACAGGTAGGTCAGCACGGTCGAGCCGCTGGTCGCCCAGCCCGGCCAGACGTATTGGAAGGCGCCGGCCAGGCAGATCAGGATGCCCCAGCCCTTCCACCAGCGGGAGAAGCCGGCCACCACCGTCTGCCCGGTGGCCAGGGTGTAGCGCTCGATCTCCATGTTGATGACGAACTGGACGGCCAGCGTGCAGAACGCCAGCCAGAGCAGCCCGAGCCCGCCGATCGCGGTCAGGTAGGGCCACAGGATGATCTCGCCGGCGGCCATGCCGATGCCGACGGCGACGACGCCGGGGCCGACCATCCGGCGCAGGGAGAGGGGTTCGGGGAGGTCAGTGGTCTGTTCCGTGAGTGGCGACGGGTGCATGGGGGGCTCCCTTGTGGGCCAGGACGGCATCGAGGTGGCGCAGCATGCGCGCGGTGTCGGGGCTGCGCCCGGTCAGCAGCTCGAAGGCGGCGGCGGCCTGATAGGCACACATCGCCGTTCCGCCGGACGTCCGCAGGCCACGGTCGCGGGCCGCCCGCAGCAGCGGCGTCTCGACGGGCATGTAGACGATGTCGACGACCCACAGGCCACGGTGGAGCAGCTCGGGGGCAAGCGGCATTCCGGGGTGTTCTTTCATGCCGACGGGGGTGGCGTTGACCAGGCCGTCGGCTGTTCCGATCTTTTCGGCGAGCTCGTCGGGGCCGGCGGCCTCGATTCCGCGTCCCGAGATCAACTTTTCGCGGCGACTGCGGTCGGGGTCGATCACAGTGATGTGCTCGATGTTCTTCATGCCGCGCAGCGCAAAGGCGGTGGCGGCGCCGGCCCCACCCGCGCCCAGCTGCACGACGTTCCCCGACATTTCAGACTCGTACGCGGCGGTGAAGCCGTACGCGTCGGTGTTGTGACCCTGCCGCCGACCGTCGCGGAAGACCACGGTGTTGACCGCGCCGATTGCCCGCGCCTGCGGAGACAGGTCGTCGACGAACTCGATCACTCGCTGCTTGAACGGGTGGGTGATGTTGACGCCGGCGAACCCGGCCCGCTCGGCCTCGTCGAGCAGGGATCTCAGGCCGTGCGCGTCGGCGGTGTCGAACAACTCGTAGGTGAGTTCGAGCCCCTGACTGCGCCCCTCGGCCTCGTGCAGCGCCGGGGAGAGCGAGGTGCCGATACCGGCGCCGATCAGGCCGCAACGCATCCGCTCGCTCCTCGTTCGACTAATGTACGGACTGGTGAGTTAGTTATGCGCTGTGACCGCGGCCACTGTCAAGCCCCGTGTACGCTCCCGGCCATGATCGTCGTGGCGAACGTCCTGGTGGCGCTGGTCGCGCTCATCCACATCTACATCCTGGTCCTCGAGATGTTCCTCTGGACCACCCCGCGCGGCCGGGCCGCCTTCGGCCTCACGCCGGAGTTCGCCGAGCAGACCCGCGCCCTGGCCGCCAACCAGGGCCTCTACAACGGCTTCCTGGCCGCGGGCCTGATCTGGGGCCTGATCACCGGCTCACTGTCGGCCAAGATCTTCTTCCTGGTGTGCGTCGCGATCGCCGGCCTTTACGGCGCCGCCACGGCCAGCAAGCGCATCCTGTACGTCCAGGCCGCCCCGGCGGCGCTGGCCCTGATCTTCGTTCTGATCGCGGGCTGACGACTGCTGTCGGCCACGTCACCCTATTCAGTACCGCCCGGTACCTATCGCGGGTAACCGGGATCTGAGAGGGTGACCCCGGAGGTGGCGTCGTGGCTTGGAGCACGAGCGAGCTGGCGAGAATCGCGGGCACCACGGTGAACACGATTCGCCACTATCACCGCAGCGGTCTGCTCGAGGAGCCCGACCGCCATCACAACGGCTACAAGCAGTACGGGATGACGGATCTCGTGCGCCTGCTGCGCATCCGCCGGCTGGTCGAGCTCGGCGTACCGCTGGCCCGGATCCAGGACGGGATCGACTCCGCCGAGGCGCTGCGCGAGATCGACGTCGACCACGCGGCGGCCATCGAACGCCTGGAGAAGGCCCGGCACGGCATCGCGGCGGTCCTCGACTCGAACGCGCCGCCCGACGCGCCGCCGGGCTTCGAGTCCGTGGCGGGCCGCCTGTCCGAGGCCGACCGCTCGATGATTCACATCTACACCCAGGTCTTCGACGAGAAGGCTCTGGCCGATGTGCTGAGCGCGGTGGAGAGCGACTCCGACAGCATGAACGCCGACTTCGAGGCCCTGCCGGCCGACGCCGACGAAGCGACCCGGCAGAACCTGGCCGAGAAGTTCGCGCCGTCCATCGCCCAGACATTCCGCGACTTCCCGTGGATGGACAAGGATCCGATGGCGCACATCGCGAAGGGCAAGCCCGTCACGCGCCAGATGTTCACCGACGCGATGCGGGAGCTGCTCAACGCGGCCCAGATCGACGTGCTGCGCCGCGCCAAGCAACTGGCCCGCGAGCTCAACGCGGAACGCTGACGCCGTGACGGAGGGTCCGACTGACGCCCGGCTCGGGTCGCCTTGCTACGACCGCAGGGGCGGGCACCGCCCACAAAGGACTCGGGGTCCCCACGCAGGCGGTAGTTAGGGCATAGTGTCCCGCGGCTTCATCGACCGGTGTCGCCGTCCCTCGCCGAGGTGGTTGCCCGTGACGACCCGTTTCCGTGCCGCCGCATTGGTCGCTGTCGTGGCGACGACGCTTGCGATGTCCCCGGCACCGGCGTCGGCCGCGCCGGCACCGATCAGCATCGTGAGTGTGTCGGCCGAGAACGTGCAGCCCGGCGACACCGTACGGGTGCGGTTCCGCGTCACGAACCCCGGGAGCGCCACCGAGGCGGCGATCGTGGTGGTCGGTGGCGGCCTGCGCTGCAAGACCGGATGCCGGGCCGAACCGAGCCTGGCCCCGGGGCAGAGCCGCAACCTCGAGGCCACGGTCGTCGCGCCCGCCGCGAGCCCGGGCGAGACGAGCGGCCTGAACATCTCGGTCGCCGTGCGCCTCGGCGGCGAGAACCACTTCGCCTTCAAGATGGTCTACGTGCACGGCTCGGGCGCCTCATCGCCAAGACCTCCGGCCGAGGTGGCCCGGGTCTCGGGCCGGGTCCGCGACGCCGACGGCAAGACGATCAGCGGCGCGGCCCTGACGATCCGGGACAGCGCCGGCCACAAGTACCGCACGACCAGCGGTGACAACGGCCAGTTCTCGATCAGGCCGACCGCCGCCAAGCCGATCGCCGCGGGCTCGATCACGGTCGTCGCGGCCCTGGACGGCTATCGCACGGCGAGGAAAACCCTGACCGCCCGCGCCGGCGACACCGCGAACGCGCTGCTCACCCTGACCGCCGTCCCCACGCCGGTCAAAGCAACGCCGTCACCCACCCCGTCGCGCGCGGTGGCCGAAGCCGACGAACCGGAGACAGCGGCACCGGAGACAAGCGCACCCACCCTCCAAGCCGTCAGCAACGAGGGCGGTCCCTCACCACTGTTCCTCCTGCTGGGCGGCCTGCTGATCGCCGTCGGCCTGGGCGCCCTCGCACTAGTACTGATCCGCCGCCGACACGCCACCTCATAGCAGAAGCAGCGCCCCGAGACCCCGCTCGAACAGGTCGTCGTCCCAGGATCGGATAGGCCGCCTGCTCCACGGCGTGGAGGTCTACCCGGGATCGGTCTGAGTGAGGCGCAGCGTGACGATCTCGAACGGGCGGAACGAGATCTCGAGCGACTCCAGCGCCGCCAGGGGCCGCTCCAGCAAATCCGTTCTCGAGGGCTGCCCGTACGGCTCGGAGACCGTGACCTGTGCCGTGGCCCGGCCGCCCTGGGCCTCGTAGAGGCGGACGATCAGGTCGCCCGACCTGTCCTCGGCCAGTTTGACTGCCTCCACCATCACGGCCGGCGAGGAGACGCTGATCAGTGGGGGCACCGCCGAGCCGCCGGTGACCGTACGGGGTGGGAGGTTGATCTGATAGCCCGAGGCGAGCGCCTCGAGCACGGTGGGTGCCGCCCCCAACGCCGTACGCAGCACGTGGGCGCCCTGGTCGGCGTGGGGGTCGGGGTAGCGCGGGGCCCGCAGCAGCGACTGGCGCACCTGGGTGTACGTCGTGCCGTCGGCGGTCCAGCGACGGGTGATGTCGTGCCCGTAAGTGGAGTCGTTGGCCACGACCGCGCCGAAGCCGGGTTCGCCGACGTGCACCCAGCGGTGGGCCACGGTCTCGAAGCGGGCGCTGTCCCACGACGTGTTGGCGTGGGTGGGCCGGTGGATGTGCCCGAACTGGATCTCCGAGGTGGCCCGGTCGGCGTGCACGGCCAGGGGGAAGGCCAGCTTGAGCAGCTTCTGCGACTCGTGCCAGTCGACCTTGGTCTCGATGTCGAGCCGGGTCGCGTCCGGAGCCAGGCGGAACGTCTGCACGAACGTCGAGTCACGGTAGGAGCGGTGCACCACGATCGCCTCGGCCGAGACGGAAACGGAGTCGGCGTCGCGCAGCTCGGTGACGTGGCGCTGGTAGTGGGCGTCGATGTCCCAGGCGTCCCACTGGTTGGGGATGTCGCGGAACACCTGCAGCAGGGCTCCGGGGGCGGCGAGGAGCTCCCGCCCCTCGAAGACGAACGACACCAGCAGGCCGGCCTCGTCGAAAACGGCCCGCACCAGCCCGTTGTCGAGCACCCGGTCATCCGTGGGCGTCACCCAGCCGGGCGCGTCGATCACCGCGGCCGAAAGCGGCGGCACTCCGGCGGCCGCGACCGGGGCGGCGTTGAACACGACCGAGTCGGTGCCCGGGCCGGCGAGCAGCTGCTGGGCCTGGTCGATCAGCGTGGTCAGCGCGACCCCGACCAGCGCGTAATTACGCTCGGCCTCCTGGTGCACCCACGCGATCGACGAGCCGGGCAGGATGTCGTGGAACTGCTGCAGCAGCACCGTGCGCCAGGCCGCGTCCAATTCCTCGTACGGGTAATCGCCGAGCCCCCGCCAGGCGACGGCCGACCACCACAGCTCGGCCTCGCGCAGCAGATGCTCGCTGCGCCGGTTGCCCTGCTTGGTCTTGGCCTGCGTCGTGTACGTGCCGCGGTGCAGCTCCAGATACATCTCGCCGGACCAGGTGGCCGGGGCCGGGTGCCCGGCCAGCGCGTCGGCGAAGAACTCCTGGGGCGTGCGCAGCTCGACGCGGGGCGAGCCCTCCAGGTCGCGGGTGCGGGCGGCCGCCTCGAGCATCTCGCGGGTCGGGCCGCCGCCCCCGTCGCCGAACCCGAACGGCGCCAGCGAGACGTCGCTCAGCCCGTTCTCCGCATACTGCCGCTGGGCGCGGGCCAGCTCGGCGCCGGACAGGTCGGAGTTGTACGTGTCGACCGGCGGGAAATGCGTGAACACGCGGCTGCCGTCGATGCCCTCCCACCAGAAGGTGTGATGCGGCATCCGGTTGGTCTCGCTCCACGAGATCTTCTGGGTGAGGAACGAGTGGGTGCCGGCCGCCCGGACGATCTGCGGCAGCGCGGCCGAATAGCCGAACGAGTCGGGCAGCCACACCTCGTCGGGCTCGACGCCGAACTCGCGCAGGAAGAAGCCCTTGCCGTGGATGAACTGCCGGGCCAGGGCCTCGCCGCCGGGCATATTGGTGTCGGACTCGACCCACATGCCGCCCACCGGCACGAACCGGCCCTCGGCGACCCGCGCGCGGATCCGCTCGAACAGCTCGGGATAGTGCTCCTTCATCCACGCGTACTGCTGGGCGCTGGAACATGCGAACACGAAATCCGGGTATTCGTCCATCAGGGCGAGCACGTTCGAGAACGTACGGGCGCACTTGCGGATCGTCTCGCGCACGGGCCAGAGCCAGGCCGAGTCGATGTGCGCGTGCCCGACCGCCACGACCCGGTGCGCGCTGGCGTAGGCGGGTGAGGCCAGCACCTGGGCCAGCTCGGCGCGCCCGTCGGCCGCCGTCTCGGCCACCCGGTCGGGGTCGATCGCGTCGCACATCCGCTCGAGGGCGCGCAGGATGTTCGCGCGGCGGGGCAGCGCCGGTTCGAGCTCGCGCATCAGCCCGGTCAGCGTCCAGATGTCCTGCAGCAGGTGATAGACGTTGAGGTCGCGTTCGACCAGGTCGATGCGGCACAGCGTGTAGATCGGCTCCTCGCCCGCGGTCGCCTTGTCGCCCATCGGCGTCGGCCGCGCGACCGACACGTCCGGGTTGGACGCGGCCTCGACGAAGAACTCGATCGGCCCGTCCCCGACGGCGACGGCGTTGTTGCGCGGTTCGAGGCCCTTGACGATCACGCCGTCGGGCCGATAGACCATGCCCTCGGCCTGGAACCCGGCCTGCGCCGCCGAGAAGCCGAGATCAACCACCATTTCCCGTACGACGTCAGGGCCGCCCCACCCGTCGGGAACCTCGCCGGTCACGTGCAGCCACATCGTGCCCCACGGCTTGCCCCACGCGACCCCGGGCTTGATCGGCGTGAACTGCTGCCCGACCGCCTCGGCGAACGGCACCGGCTCGCCCGGCACGTCCCACGCCACGGCCTCGAGCGGCACACTTCGTCGCTCGAGCGCGGGCCGCAGGTGCTCGCGAACGAACCGGTGGACACGGGCCTCGATCGTGCGTGCGGTGTCGTGCATCAGCTGCTCCTGTCGCCGTGGTTCCGCCAGGTCTCGCACCGCTGCGCCCAAAGCCGCAGCTCGTCGCGCATCCGGTGGAACTGCTCGGGATGCTCCTGCGATCGATCCTGCCGCTCACCCTCGTCGATGGACAAGTCATAGAGCGCCGCGCTCACGGCCACCTCGGCCTGCATGCTCTCGCACGCGTCCTCGACCACTTTCCACCGGCCGCGGCGGACCGCGCGCTGCCCCTCGTACTCCCAGAAGAGCCAGCGTTCGGCGTCGTCCCCGGGCCCGGTCAACTGGTCGAGCAGCGAGTTCCCGTCGATCGTGGCGTCGTCGGGCACGGCGCCGTCGACCGCGTGCAGCACGGTCGGCACGAGGTCTGCCATCGAGCCGATCACGTCGTCGCGGGTCCCGGCCGGGATCCGCGCGGGCCAGCGGATCATCGCGGGCACCCGGATGCCGCCCTCGAACAGCGAGCCCTTGTGCCCCCGCAGCCCACCGGCCGACCCGCCGTCGTAGGAGACCTCCTCACCGTTGAGCCAGTTGCGCTCCTCGATCGAGGGCCCGTTGTCCGACGACATGAAGACGATCGTGTTGTCGCGCAGGCCGGCCCGGTCGAGCGCGTCCAGAATGGTCGCGACGCCGTCGTCCATCGCTTTGATCATCGCGGCGGTCATCCGGCGGCCGTCGGGCAGGTGGGCGAACTGCGCGAGGTATTCCTCGGGCGCGTGCATCGGGTAATGCGGGGCGTTGAACGGCACGTAGCACAGGAACGGCCGCTCGGCGTTGCGCTCGACGAACTCGGCGGCCTTGCGGGCGATCACCGTGGTCAGGTATTCGCCGTTGCGCCAGACCTCGTCCTCGCCGTCCCACAGGTCGTGCACCGGGTTGCGGTTGTCCCAGTAGTAGATGTGCGAGTAGTAGTCGACGCACCCGGCCCGGAACCCGAAGTGCTCGTCGAAACCGCGCTCCAGGGGCCCGTACGCGGGGTCGACGCCGAGGTGCCATTTGCCGAAGACGCCGGTGGCGTAGCCACGGTCGCGCAGCGCGCCGGCCATCGTCGACTGCGGCGGCAGCCCGGCAGTGTCGCGCGCCCCGCCCAGGATGGCCTCGACGCCCGCGTGCGCCGGATGCCGCCCGGTCAGCAGCGAGGCGCGCGACGGCGAGCAGACTGGCGAGTTCGCGTACCACTGGGTGAGCCGGGCGCCCTGCGCGGCCAGCCCGTCCAGGGCCGGGGTGTCGAGCTCGTCGGCGCCGAAGCAGCCGAGGTCACCCCAGCCCAGGTCGTCGGCGTAGATGATGACGACGTTCGGCTTCACTGCTTCACACTCCCGGCGGACAGCCCCGCGACCAGGCGCTTCTGCACGATCGAGAAGAGCAGGATCGTCGGGATGGTGGCCACGGTGGCCGCGGCCATGATCATTCCCCAGTCACTGGAGTACTCGCCGAAGAACGACGACAGGCCCACCTGGACCGTCTTGAGGTCCTCCCCCGTCATCAGCACGCTGGCGAAGAAGTACTCCTCCCAGGTCGTGATAAACGTGGTGGTAACGACGGTGACGATGCCGGGCAGCGCGATCGGCAGCACGACCCGGAAGATCACGCCCGCGGTCGAGCAACCGTCGATCCGGGCCGCCTCGTCGAGCACCCGGGGAATCGTGTCGAAGTAGCCGAGCAGGAGATAGATCGCCAGTGGCAGCGTCATGGCGACATAGACCACGACCAGACCCACGTACGAGTTGAGCAGGCCGATCTCGCTGAACGCCAGATAGATCGGGCTGATCAGCACCACGAACGGCAGCAACTGCGTGGCCAGCACGATCAACAGCACCGGGCCGCGCAGCCGGAACTTGAAGCGGGACAACCCGTACGCGGCGAAACTGGCCAGCACGACCGTGAACACCGTGCTGACCGCCGACACGAGCAGGCTGTTGCCGATGTAGCGGGCGAACCCGGAGTCGTTGAAGAGCCGCCCGTACGCGTCGAAGCCGAGCCCGTCGAACCACTGCCCGACGGGCAGGTTCGCGGCGAGGGCCGACGCCGGGCGCAGCGAGGTGAAGACCATCCACAGGACCGGGAAGACGATCACGAACAGGATCGCGAACGTCGGCACGATCACCAGCAGGTCGCGGGGCCGCCACCTCATGCCTCCACCCTCCCCCGGTCGCTGACCCGCAGGTAGGCCAGCGCGAACACCGCCATCACGGCCGTCATCGCGAGCCCGATCGCCGCGCCCTCGCCCAGGCTGTTGGCGACGAACGCCTTCGAATAGAGCTGGGTCGCCAGCACCTGGGTGTAGGTGCCGGGCCCGCCGCCCGTGGACAGCCACACGTAGACGAAGTTGTTGAACGTCTGGATCACCGTCATGAGCACGACCACGGTGATCACCGGCCGCAGGCTGGGCAGCGTGATGTGCCGGAACGAGGCCCACCGCCCGGCGCCGTCGAGCGCGGCCGCCTCGTACTGCTCCTCGGGCACCGACTGCAAGCCCGCGAGCAGGACGATGACGACGAACGGCAGCTCGCGCCAGACGATGATCGCGATCACCGACCACCACACCGTGCTGGTCTGGGCCAGGAACGGCACGCCCTCGGGCAGCACGCCGATCGCCACCAGGAACTGGTTGAGCACACCGGTGTTGCCGTCGAAGATCCACTTCCAGCAGGCCACCGCGACCACCGGCGGCACCATCCAGGGCACCAGTACGGCCGTACGGGCGAAGCCGCGCAGCCGCCAGCGGTGCAGCACACGGCTGTGCAGCAGCAGCGCGAGGCCCATGCCGATCACCAGCCGGATGATGACGGTGGCCGCGGTCAGCCAGAACACCGTGTTGACCGCGGCCGAGCCGACCAGCGGGTCGGTGAGCACGGCCTGGAAGTTGGCCAGGCCGGCCCACTCGGCGTCGCCCGGCGCGTCGAACGGGGTGAGGTCCTGGAACGCCAGCACCACGTTGTAGACGCCGGGGAACAGGAACAGCACGCCGATCACCAGCAGGGCCGGGGTGACCAGCGGGAGGGCCTGACGGCCGGGACGGCTCACGCGCGGATCAGCCCTTCAGACCTTTGGCCAGCCCGTCGAGGATCGCCTGGGCCGCGTCGGCCGAGCTCGACTGCCCCGAATAGACGGCCGAGAACTGCTGGTTGACCAGCTGCTGGATCGAGGCCACGGTCAGGTCGGAGCCGATGTAGCGGGCCATCGACCGGGAGTGCGGCAACTGCTCGACGTAGCCCTTCTGCGCCTCCGGGACGTCCAGCTCGGTCAGCGTCTTCTTCGACGCCGGGTACTGGCTGTAGGTCTTGAAGGTCTCGGCGCTGGTCAGGTATTTGATGACCTCGTACGCCTGGTCGGGGTGCTTGCTGTTGCGGTTGACGGCCAGCGCCCGGCCGCCCAGGTGGGTCGCGCCGTCGGTCAGGCCCGAGGGCATCGGCGCGCTGGTCACCTTGTCGCCGGCCTGCTTGGTCAGCGTGGCGAAGGTGGCCGGCGGCATGTAGCTCATCGCGCAGTCACCGGTGGCCAGGCCGTTGACGATCGACGGGTCGCTGTAGTCCTGCACGGCCTGGAACGACTTGCTGGTCGCGCCCGAGGTGAACAGCCCGTTGAAGAAGTCGAGGGCCGAGGTCAGCTGCTCCTTGGTGGCGCCGGTGGACCAGGCGCCGTTCGTGTTCTGGATGAACGCGCCGCCGTGCGACCACAGGTAGTAGTTGATGGCGAACCACTGGGCGCTGGTCTGCGAGCCCGCGGCCGGGAAGCAGAAGCCGTTCTTGATCGACGCCGCCGTGGTGGCCAGCTCCTCCCAGGTGGTGGGCGGCTTGTTCGAGCCGAGCTTCTCCTTGTTGTAGACCAGCGCCATCGTGTCGGCAGTCCATGGCACGGCCCAGGTCTTGTCCTCGAAGGTGACCATGTCGGTGGCCAGCAGGTCGTCCTTGCCGGCGCCGAGGTATTCGTCGAGCGGCTGCAGGATCTTGGAGTTGGCCACGAACGCCACGTCGGCGAAGGCGACCTGGTTGATGTCCGGCCCCGAGCCCGAGTTGGCCTCGCGGGCGAACTGCTGAATGTTGTTGGGGCTCAGCGTCTGCAGCTCGACCTGGATGTCGGGGTGGCTGCCGTTCCAGGCGTCGACGGCGGTCTTGAGCCCGCCGATCTCGCTCTCCGGGTCGAACTGGCGGAAGACCAGCTTGACCGGGCCGTCGCCGCCGGAGTCGTCGCCCGAACAGGCCGCGAGGCCCAGGCACAGGGCGACTGCAGCCGATGCCGCCATGGCGGCTCTCGCGAATCTCATGCCCGCTAGCCAATCAAATTGATTTCCTATAGGTCCAGTGGATCTTCTAGGATGTGACGCGATCGATGCCTGGGGAGGAACCGGATGGAACGACGCGGCTCGAACCTCCCGCGCGTCGGCGACTACAACCAGCTCCTGGTGCTCGACCTCGTCCGCCGGCACGGCAGCATCAGCCGCGTCGAGCTGTCGGAGCGCACCGGCCTCTCCGGTCAGACGGTCTCCAACATCTGCCGCCGCCTCGTCGCGGCCGGGCTGATCGAGCCGGCCGGGCGGGCCGAGGCCGACACCGGGGCCCGGCGCACGATGTTTCGCATCGTCGCCCGCGGGCAGTTCTCGATCGGCCTGCACATCGACCCCGCCCGGATGACCCTGGTGCTGCTCAACCTGGCCGGCGAGGTCGAGGAGCGCGCGTCGCTGGTGACCCCGTCCGGCGACGGCCCCGAAGACCTGCTGCGGGCCGTCGTCGACGCGGTGGCCGGTCTGGCCGCCCGCCGCTCCGACATCGCGCCGCGCCTGGTCGGTCTGGGCGTCTCCACTCCCGGGCCGATCCTGGCCGACGCCGTGATCGGGCCGCCCAACCTGCGCGGCTGGGGTGTCGTGCGGCTGCGGGCCGAGCTCGAAAGCCGCACCGGCCTGCCGGTGGTGCTCGAGAAGGACACCATCGCCGCCGCCACCGGCGAGCTGTGGGTCAGCGGGGGCTCGCTCAACGACTTCGCGGTCATCTATCTCGGCACCGGAATCGGCGCCGGAATCGTGCTCGGCGGCGAGGTGGTGCGCGGCTCCTCGGACAACCTCGGCGAGATCGGCCACCTCAGCGGCGACCCCGACGGCCCGCGCTGCCCCTGCGGCGGCCGGGGCTGCATCGCGATCACCTGCGCGCCCGTCCACCTGGTGACCGAGGCCGCCGGGCAGGGCCTCCTGCCCCCGGTGCCGCCCGACGACCACCTCGGCATCGAGACCGCGCTGGCCCGGCTGTGTGCGCTGGCCGACGACGGCGACCCGGCGGCCCTGGCGATCGTCGAGAAGTCGGCCCGCGGCATCGGCCGGATCGCCGCCAACCTGGCCAACGTGCTCGACCTCGACACGATCATCCTCGGCGGGCCCAACTGGCCCGCGCTGTCCCGCACCTACCTGCGGGTCGCGCCACCGATCCCGGCCTCCCTGCTCACGGTGAGCGACGTGCACACGGTCGAGGTGCGCGGCACCACACTGAACGAGGACGGCGGCGCGATCGGCGCGGCGTCGCTGGTCATGTCGTCGATGGTGTCGGCCCGCTCCGAGCGGCTGCTGCTTCCGCGTTAAGGTCGGATCATGGTGCTCACCAGGCTGGCCGGACTGATCGCGGACAAGGCGCTCGGCCTGCCCACCAAGGCGGTCCCGTACGAGGTACGCAAGGACGTCGCGGTGCCGATGCCCGACGGCGTCACGCTGCTGGCGAACCACTACCGGCCCAGCGGTCACGACGAGCCGCTGCCCGTGGTGCTCATCCGGGTGCCGTACGGGCGGGCCGGCGCGTTCGGGCAGCTGTTCGCGGCGCCCCTGGCCCGGCGCGGGTTCCAGGTGTTCATGCAGGCCACGCGGGGCACGTTCGGCTCCGGTGGGCAGTTCCGGCCGTTCACCAGCGAGCGCGACGACGGCCTGGCCACCGTCGAGTGGCTGCGCAAGCAGTCGTGGTGCGACGGCCGCATCGCCATGGCCGGCGGCAGCTATTTCGGACACACCCAGTGGGCCGTCGCGCCGTACGCGGAACCGCCCCTGACCTGCGTGATGCCGCACATCACGTCGGCCAACATGACCGACCGGCTGTTCTACGAGCACGGCGTCCCGCAGATTCACACGGCGCTGAGCTGGTCGGCCACGATCGGCCGGCAGGAGCGGCCGGGCCTGCTCAGCAGCCTGCCCGACCCGCGCGACCGGGCCCGGGTCAACCGGGCGCTCGAGCGGCTGCCCCTGCAGGCAGTCGACGTGCAGGTGGCGGGCGCGCCGGTGCCCTTCTGGCGGGATTTCGTGGCGCACGCCGAGCCGGGCGACACGTTCTGGTCGCAGGCCGACCACGACGCCGGCTACGACCGGATGCCGCCGGTCAGCACGGTCACCGGCTGGTGGGACCTGTTCGTGGCGGGCAACCTGGCCGACTACACGGCGCTGCGGGCGGCCGGGGTCGAGGCGCGGCTGGTGGTCGGGCCGTGGATCCACGGGGAGCCGGGCGAGCTGCGGATGGTCGCGCAGACCGACGCGGTGTGGCTCGAGCATCACCTCAACGGCGGTCCGGCGCCTTCCGGAAAACCGGTGCGGGTCTATCTGCAACAGGCGAACCGCTGGCTCGAATTCGACAATTGGCCACCCCCGGACGTACGGGAAACGCTTTTGCATCTCGGCCGAGGGTCGCGACTGGTGACCCGGCCGGAGGTCGATGCCGAGCCCAGTCGGTTCACTTATGACCCGGCCGATCCGACCCCGACCGTCGGCGGTCCGCTGCTGTCACCACCCGGCAAGCAGGCCGACAACGCAATCGTCGAACAGCGCGACGACGTGCTGGTCTTCACGGGCCCGGCGCTCACGGGCGATCTCGACATCGCCGGTCCGGTCAGCGCGACCATTCACGTGCGCACTTCGATCCCGTACGCGGATGTGTTCGTCCGCCTGTGCGATGTGGACCGCAACGGCGTGTCCCGCAATGTCGTCGACGGCATTCAGCGCCTCGACCCGCGCACGTCGGCGGAGCCGGGGCCGGACGGCATTCGCACCGTCCACGTCGAACTGTTCCCGACCGCCTATCGGTTCCGCACCGGCCATCGGCTGCGGGTGCAGGTCAGTGGCGGGGCGTTCCCCCGATATGCCCGCAACATGGGCACGCCGGAGCCGTTCGGGACCGCCGTGGAGGGCGTGAGCTGCGACTTCGAGGTGTTGCACGATAGTGATCACCCGTCGCACGTAGCGGTGCACGCGCTGTAGCAAACGCGCCCTAAGATTGACCTCCACGCATTCGTGGAGGGGGCACGTGCGTTGCAGAGTTTCATCGACACCGTCGGGACGTGGTTCGGGGCCATTGTGGTCGGTGTCCTTACGGCAGCGGGCGGGACGCTTTACCAATACTTCCGTAAGCCGAGCTCGGACAAGGTCATCGTTTACCTCGGCCAGACCGGCCCGGACACCGCCGGATATCGCACGGCGGCCCAGAACCGCCTCGCCGGGAAGCCGGGCGTCGAGGTGGTGACGGGACCGGGCCCGCTCGGCCAGGGCAAGGAACCGGACCTGTTCGTCGGCGTTTACGGCGATCGGAACGAGCCTGCCGCTGCGGCGGAGTTCGACGCCGTTCCGCTGGCCCCGGACGGGCGCCGTCAGCTGTGGATGCTCGAGTTGGGCAAGCCCTATGAGACCCCCAGCCGGCTGGCGGCCGACTCTCCGGACGACGCCGACTCGTGGACGCGGTTCCGCGACAAAGTGCAGCTCAAGAATCCGGATCTGCTGCCCAGCACCTGCGAGAAATTCGCCGACCAGGTCGTCGCCGAGGTCGACAAGGCCTGGCAGGCGAAGTTTCCCGCCAAGGCCGGCCTGAATCCGCTCGATCCGCTGGCGTTCCTGACCGGGGGCGCGGTGGCGGTCGCGGCGGCGATCATTTACGCGATCTGGACCGGCGGCGTGGGCGACTGGGGCGCCGCCTCACTGATCTTGCTGCTGGCAGTGGGGTCCGGTGTGGCCGGCTACCTCTTCCAAGTCGTCTTCCGATGGGCCCTGCGATGACCAAGGATCTCGGGAGGGCCAACCGCATCCTCACCACCGCGCTCAGCTTCGTGCTGGGCTGCGCGGTC
Source organism: Paractinoplanes lichenicola (assembly GCF_016785085.1). Lineage (GTDB taxonomy): Bacteria > Actinomycetota > Actinomycetes > Mycobacteriales > Micromonosporaceae > Actinoplanes > Actinoplanes lichenicola. The sequence continues at coordinate 332,867 of NZ_JAENHO010000009.1, read as the reverse complement.
GCGTTCGGCCTGGGCGCGTTCTTCCTGCCCTCCGGCGACAAGTGCCACGGCACCGACCTCGAGGTCTGGTCGTCGACCGAGCCCGGCCTGGCCCGCGCCGACACCACTGCCGGCTTCGGCCAGCTGCAGGAGGCGGCCAAGACGTACGGCTGCATCCGCGTCGTGCCGCTCAGCTCGGGTTTCGCGCAGCAGCGGATCGCGGCCTCCCTCGAGTCCGGCGGGGCCGACCAGCCGGACGTCTGGCTGCCCACCCATTCGTTCTGGAATTCGCTGCTGGACCGGGACGACCGCTACGACGACAGCCTCGGCTCCTTCACGACCAGCAAAATGCGGCTCTACGTCAAGTTCGGCACCCCGCTGGCCTCGGCGCTCAGCGGCTCGGGCTCGGTCGCCTGGCGCGACCTGGCCACGCGGGCCTCGGCGGGCCAGCTCGACCTGGTCAAGGAGAACGCGCTCAACTCCACGTCGGGCGCGATGGCCACGATCCTGGCCTTCGAGGCGGCCGCCGGTGGCGACAGCGGGATCTCGGCCGACGACGTACGGGCGGGCAAGCTCGACACCTACGCCGCGCCGCTGGAGCGCTCGGTCGCGTCGTACCCGGGTGAGATCGTCGAGTTCCTGTCCTCGTTCAAGCCGCCGATCGACACCGCCGCCCTGCCCAACGCCATGATCGTCGAGGAGGCCGTCTACGAGGGCTTCCCCGGCCTCACCCAGCACTACCGCGGGGTGGAGCTGGCCGGGCCGAACCCGACGCTCGACCATCCGTTCCTCAAGCGGCCCGAGCTCGACAAGAACAAGGCAGACCTGGCCGACGCGTTTCACAAGACGTTGATGACCAGCACATGGCAGGACAGGCTGGACAAGGCCGGCTTCGAGTCCACCGACGACCACGCGCTGACCCGGCGCGACGGCGCGGTCGTCGAGGCCATCCTGGAGCGCTGGCGCGAGACGCTGCGCAAACGGATCAGCCTGGCCATCACGCTCGACCAGTCGGGCTCCACCGAACCGCACAAACGGCAGCTGGCCGGGGCGATGACGGCCGCCCTGCGCAGCCTGTCGGCGACCGACCGGGTGGCGTTCTACGGGTTCCCCGGCGCGGCGGGCGCGGTCTACGAGCCGTTGTCCGGCGGTTTCGCCGACCCGACCCAGCTCACCGTGCCGAACGTGCCCAACCGGGGCGGCAGCAGTCCCGTGATCGAATCCGTGCGTGAGACCGCCGACCTCGTACGGGATCAGGTGGGCGCCAACGCCGACAACCCGCGCAAGCAGGCCGTCATTGTCTTCACCGACGGCGAGCAGGCCGGGGCCGGCAGCACCCGCGAGCAGCAGCGCGACACCGAACGCATCCGCAGCTACCGCGACGCCGGGGTGCAGGTGTTCTTCGTGCTGGTCGGCCAGAAGCCGCTGTGCGCGATCGACCGCATCTACAGCACGCTGCCCTCGGACTGCCGCAACTCGGGCAACCGGCCGGCCAAGCTCGACCAGGACGAGCGGCGCTGGGTCTACTGCATCGCCGACCGCCCGGACTGCCCCACTCCCCTGCCCTCGCAGCAGGGCAAGTCGGACGAGGAGCACATCCGGGCGATCGTGAAGCAGATCTTCGACCAGCTAGGCGGCGCTCCCATCTGAGAACGTCCGGAACTCGCCGTCGGTCGTGTGCAGCTGCCACAGCTGCTCGGCCAGCCCGTCGGTGTCCTCCGGCCGGATGGCGCCCGGGATGATCAGCTGGGCGACCCGGATCCCGTCGGCGCCCAGGGTGTCGTGCAACATCTTCCCGTACGCCCCCTCGCCCGCGAACGCGATCGAGGTGCCCGCGACCTTGGGGTTGGGCCGGGCGCCGCTGCCGCCGTTGACGAACAGGATCGAGCCGCGGCCCAGCTCGCGCATGCCGGGCAGCACCGTGTTCACGGCCGCCATCGGGCCCAGCACCGAGAACTCGACGGCCGCACGCACGTCGTCGGCAGTGGTGTCCGCGACCGGCTTGAGGAAGTCGCGGTGCGGGATCGGGCTGTACTGCAGCACCTCGATCGGCCCGAGCTCGTCGGCCGCCCGCGTCAACGCCGCGGTCAGGGCTTCGGAGTCCCGTACGTCGGCCGGGTAGCCCTTCCCGCCGAGCTTGCCGGGGTTGCGCGAGATGAGCGCGACCTCGAAGCCGGCCGTGCCGAACCGGCGCGCGACTGCCGCTCCCAGCCCTGGCCCGGCCCCGACGATGGCGATGGTGGTCATGACTTCAGCGTCTCGATGTCGATGACGAAGCGGTAGCGCACGTCGGACTTGAGCACCCGCTCGTACGCGTCGTTCACCGCGTCGGCCCCGATCACCTCGACCTGCGGGGCGATGCCACGCTCGGCGCAGAAGTCGAGCATCTCCTGCGTCTCGCCGATGCTGCCGATGCTGGACCCGGCGAACGTACGGCGGTTGCCGAACAGCGCGAACACCGGCACCGCGAGCGGCTCCGGCGGGGCGCCCACGCTGACCAGGGTGCCGTCGAGGCGCAGCAGGCCCAGGTAGGCGGCCATGTCGATCGGCGCGCTGACCGTGTTGATGATCAGGTCGAAGCTGTTCTTGAGCGCCTCGAACGTGGCCGGGTCGCTGGTCGCGTAGTAATTCCCGGCGCCGAAGGTGAGGCCGTCGTCCTTCTTGCCGAGCGTCTGCGACAGCACGGTCACGTCGGCGCCCATGGCTACGGCGATCTTGACAGCCATGTGCCCGAGGCCACCCATGCCGACCACCGCGACCTTGGTGCCCGGCCCGGCCTTCCAGTGGGCGAGCGGCGAATAGGTGGTGATGCCCGCGCACAGCAGGGGCGCCGCGGCCTCGTACGGGATGGTCTCGGGAACCCGCAGCACGAAGTCCTCGTCGACGACGACGTGCGTCGAGTAGCCGCCCTGGGTGATCGTGCCGTCCCGGTCGACGGCGGCGTAGGTGCCCGTGTTGCCGTTGAGGCAGTACTGCTCCTGCCCGGCCCGGCAGTTGTCGCACTCGCGGCACGAGTTGACCATGCAGCCGACCCCCACCCGGTCGCCCACGGCGTGCTTGCTGACCTCGGACCCGACCTCGGTGACCTCGCCGACGATCTCGTGGCCGACGGTGAGCGGGTACGCCACCTGGCCCCACTCGCCGCGCACGGTGTGGATGTCGGAGTGGCAGATGCCGGCGTACCGGATCTCGATGAGCACGTCCTTCGGCCCGACGTCACGGCGCTCGACGGTGGTGCGGACCAGCGGCTCGGTGGCCGAGGGCGCGGCAATGGCGTTGACGGTAAGCATTTTCGGTTTCTCTCCGTTGTCTAGCGGGCGTTGTAGGTCTCGTCGCTCACCGGTTCGAGCCAGGCGGTCTCGGGCGTGCCGTCGCCGGGCCCCTCCCACAGGGCGAGGTGCTCCATGAACCGGTCGGCGGTGGCGCCGTGCCAGTGATCCTCGCCGGGCGGGCACGACACGGTCTGGCCGGGCTGCACCTCCAGCACGATGCCGTCGCGCGTGCCGACCAGGGCGACCCCCGACACGACGTGCAGGGTCTGACCGAGCACGTGGTTGTGCCAATGCGTGCGGGCGCCCGGCGCGAAGCGGACCAGGTTGAGCCGTGACCTCGACGGCGGCTGCCCCGCGTGGATGACATCCCACCAGACGTCCCCGGTGAACCACTCGGCCGGGGCCTTGCTGGTCTGCTGCGGTTTCACGATCTCCATGGCCACAGCACACTCTTTCCCCCGTACGCGAGGAAGTCACCGGCGATGGGTGTACCACCAGTACATCCCACGGCGGGGTGACGCGTCGTACCGTCGGAGAAGTGGACAACCGAGCCGAAGTGCGTGACTTCCTGACCACCCGCCGCGCGAAGATCTCGCCCGAGCGGGCCGGGGTGCCGTCGGCCGGGCCGCGGCGGGTGCCGGGGCTGCGGCGCAGCGAGGTGGCGGCGCTGGCCGGGATGAGCGTGGAGTATTACGCGAAGCTCGAGCGCGGGGCGCTGGCCGGGGCGTCCTCCGGGGTGCTCGACGCGATAGCCCGGGCGCTGCAGCTCGACGACGCCGAAAGAGCCCACCTCGTACGCCTGGCCCAGGCCGCCAACGGCAGCAACGCGCTGCTCAAACCGAGCCGCCGCCCGAAGCCGCAGGCGACGCGGCCCAGCCTGCAGTGGTCGCTCGACGCGATCACCAGCCCGGCCATCGTGGTCAACCTGCAGCAGGATCTGATCGCGGCGAACCTGCTGGGCCGGGCCATGTACGCCGACGTCTACGCCGGGGCGCCCAATCTGGGCCGGTTCACGTTCCTCGACAGCGCCGCGCACCGGTTCTATCCCGACTGGGAGCTGGCGGCCGACATGCTGGTGGCCAACCTGCGTACGGCGGCCGGCAAAGATCCGCGCAACAAGGCGCTGCACGATCTGGTGGGCGAGCTGTCCACCCGCAGCGACGACTTCCGGCGGCGGTGGGGCGCCCACAACGTGCGGATCCACGGCACGGGCGTCAAACACTTCCGGCATCACGTGGTGGGCGATCTCGAGCTGGCGTACGAGAGCATGGATCTGCGGGCCGAGCCGGAGCTGACCCTGACCATCTTCTCGGCCGAGCCGGGCTCTCCTAGCGCGCACAACTTGGCCCTGCTGGCCTCATGGGCCGCCACCGACGAGGTCGCGCACCCGGAAGACGCCGAAGGGCCGCGCTCACCTCTGCGGTGAACGCGGCCCTGACGGATCTTCACAGTCCCCAACCAGCCCTAACCCGCCCTACCAAGGGGGACCCCCACCCAACTCCCATCCTGCCAGCTGAGGGCGATCTTTGCGGGGTGGCCTGTGGACAACCTCGGACTGTGGATAACGCTCGGACGGTCGAGCCGTTGTGCTTCAGCCCCGGCTGTGCGAGTGGGGCAGGTGCAGCTCGGCGGGCTCGGGCGGCAGGTCGTCGACGCCGTGGGAGACGGCCTCCTCGTGGCGGCGGTGCGCCGAGGGCAGGGCGAGCGCGGCCCCGATGGCGAGCACGGCCACGGCGGCGCAGACCCAGAAGCCGACCGTGAACGCGTCGTCGGTGGGCAGGCCCTGCGGCGTGGTGTTCGAGGTGATCACGGCGGCGACCACCGCGGTGCCGATGGAGCTGCCGATCGTACGGGCAATGGTGTTGACGCTTGTGGCCTCTCCGGTCTGGGTCGCCGGGACGGCCTCGATGATCGCGTTGGACATGGCCGCGAAGGCGAACCCGATGCCCGCACCGGTGAGGATGCCGGACAGCAGCACCTGCCAGATCTCGCCGTGGGCCAGTGCCGGCAGGGCGAAGGCGACGACCACGAACACGGCGCCGAGGAACATGGGCAGCTTGGGCCCGAACTTGCGGTTCAGGATGCCGGCCAGCGGGCCGAACAGCACCATCATGACCACGGTGGGCAGCAGGAACAGCCCGGCCTGCGAGACCGACTTGCCGAAGCCGTAGCCGGTCTCCGCGGGCAGCTGGATCAGCGTCGGGACCAGCAGGAACGTGCCGAACATGGCGAAACCGAGGATGAGCGCGACCAGGTCGGTGGCCCACACGCCGCGGACCTTCATCAGGCGCATGTCGATCAGCGGCTCGCGCACCTTGAGCTCGACGAGGACGAACACGATCAGGCCGACGACACCCAGCGCCAGCAGCCCGATGGTCTTGGCGTCGCCCCAGCCCCAGGCCTGCCCCTTGCTGATCGCCAGCAGCAGCCCGACCAGCGACACCGACAGGATCGTGGCGCCGACGACGTCGAGCTTGCCCGGCGTGCGCACCGGGGACTCCTTCATGCCGAAGATCGCGCCGATCAGGGCGATGACGACGAGGGCCAGCGGCAGCCAGAACAGCCAGTGCCACGACAGGTGCTCGACGATCGGGCCGGCCGCGACGATGCCGATGCCGGCGCCGATGCCGAAGATCGCCGAGATCAGGCCGACCGTGGTGGCGACCCGCTCGCGGGGCAGCTCGTCGCGGATGATGCCGATCGACAGCGGCAGGATCGCGCCCGCCGCACCCTGCAGCACGCGGCCGACGATGAGCACGGCCAGGTTGGGCGCGAGCGCGGCGACGACGGTGCCGACGGCCAGGATGGCCAGCACGATGATGAGGATCTTGCGCTTGCCGGCCATGTCGCCGAGGCGGCCCAGGATCGGCGTGAGCACCGAGGCCGACAGCAGGTAGGCGGTGACGATCCAGCTGACGTCGGCGGTCGAGACCTGCAGGTCGCGCCCGATCGTGGCCAGGGCCGGCGAGACGAGCGACTGCAACACCGCGAAGGCGAGGCCGCCCAGGGCCAGATAGAGCACGAGCAGGCCGCCGCCGGGGCGCTTGCCCTCGGTCGGCAATGAGGCGGCGGGGCCGCTCTCGTCGATGGTGTGGGTCATGTCGTCCCCGAGGCTGGAAGTAAATGCTTGCTTACTTATGCCATTAGACCCACCTCGTGGCCTCAAGTCAACAATTGCTTACGTCACACCACCGCAAAGTCAATGCATGTTTACATCGCGTTGCGGTCGCGTTACGCTCCCCCGACCACTACTTAGACAGGGCTCCAAGCAACGGGAGGTTCGACCGGTGGCAGCCACCCCCCGGCGGCGCGACGCGGCCCAGACCCGTCAGCTCCTGCTCGACACGGCCCGCCACCACTTCGCGCGCCACGGCTTCGCCACCACCACGGTCCGCGACATCGCCGACGGCGCCGGGGTCAACGTCGCCCTGATCAACCGCTACTTCGCCTCGAAGGAGGGCCTGTTCGAGGCGTGCCTGACCAGCGCCGTGACCGACCTCAAGCAGGACGCGGACCGCTCCTCCTCCCCCGCCGACATCGCCGCCACGATGGCCCACCGGATCGCCGGCTCGGCCGACGACCCCCGCGTGCACGAGGCGCTGCTGCTGCTCGTCCGCTCCTCCGGCGACGAGCGCACAGACGAGATGCGCCGCAGCCTGCTGCACTCGATCAGCCGCCGCCTGGCCACCGCCACCAACCCGTCGGTGCGGGAACCGGACGACGCCGCCGTGCTCCGCGCCCAGATCCTGCTCGGCGCCGTCCTCGGCACCACCATGCTGCGCGCCTCGATCGCCGTGCCTCCGCTGTCGACCGCCGGCGAGGAGCAGATCGCCGACGCCCTCTCCGATCTGGTCAAGGCACTACTACCCGCCCCCTGAGTCCCCGTTTTTTGTCAGACCCCGGTGCCAGGATCTCGGGCATGACCGCATCGACAGTCGCGCTCGTGGCCGGGGCGACCCGGGCCTCGGGCCGGGCCATCGCCGTCGAGCTGGGCGCGCTCGGCGCCACCGTCTATGTCACCGGCCGGTCGAGCCGGGTCGCGGGCCGCTCCGAGATGGATCGGCCCGAGACCATCGAGCAGACCGCCGAGGCCGTCGACGCGGCCGGGGGCAAAGGCCTTGCCGTACGGGTTGATCACAGCGTCCCGGCCGAGGTCGCAACGCTCGCCGAGCGAATAGCGGGCGAGCAGGGCCGGCTCGACGTGCTGGTCAACAACGTGTGGGGCGGTGACATGTTCACCGAATGGGGCAAGCCGATCTGGGAGCACTCGGTCGAGCGCGGCCTGCGCATGCTGCACCAGGGCGTCGACACCCACCTGATCACCAGCCATCACGCGCTGCCCCTGCTGATCCGGCGGCCGGGCGGGCTGGTCGTCGAGATGACCGACGGCAAGGCGATCGACGGAGAGTATCGCGAATCGGTCTACTACGACCTGGTCAAGGTCTCGGTGATCCGGCTCGCCCAGGCCCAGGCGGCCGAGCTGCGCCCGCACGGGGCCGCCGCCGTGGCGGTCACTCCGGGGTGGCTGCGGTCGGAGCGCATGCTCGACAAGTACGGCGTCACCGAAGAGACATGGCAGTCGGCGGAGACCGAGCATTTCGGCATCACCGAGTCTCCGCGCTTCGTCGGCCGGGGCGTGGCCGCGCTGGCCGCCGACCCGGCTCGGGCGCGCTTCACCGGCCAGACCCTGTCCAGCATCGAGCTGGCCCTCGAATACGGCCTGACCGACGTCGACGGCAGCCGCCCCGACTTCCCGCGCTACTTCAGGGAGGTGATGGCCCCCGGGCCGCCCCGCAAATGCCGACGGATACCGGTGACGACCTCGTACGCTCGATGGTGCTGGTTCGCGGTTCGTTCAAACGCGAGGTCGGCGAGTCACCGATGCGGTTCAAGAGCCGCCGAGCAGCGGAAAGCCGGACACCAACCGCCCGGTCAGGGCGGCCACGGCCATCGCGTGGAAGCCCGGATAGTGGCTGGCCGGCGTGCCGATGTCGGGATGCGAATCGATCCAGACGATCGCCAGGTCGTCGCCGTAGCGCTCGGCCAGCGCGGCGAAGGGGGCCACGCTGGCCCCGGCGGGCCGTGTCGAACGGGAACTCGGGGGCCAGTTCGCGCACGCTGGACGAGCCGGCGCCCTGCCACTGGGGAAACACCAGCCGCAGGTTCACCATGTCAGCACCGACCAGCCGTGGGCGGGCACCAGCGCGGGCTCGCCGGCCGGCTCGGAGGATTCGAGCACCTGCGCGCCCGGCGCGATGTCGGGGAAGCGGTATTCGTCGTCGCCCACGTTGAGCAGCAGAGTGAGCGAACCTGTCCGTAACGCCACCGCGGTGTTCGTCAGGTGCGTCGCGGTCGTCGGGGAGTGCGCGATGCCGGGGTTCCGGCGCCGGAGCCCGATCAGGGTCTCGTACAGGCGATAGGTGGGCCAGCCGAGCGGGGAGAGCGAGTCGCGGCTGTCGGGAAAGGCGGGACGGATCTCGTCGTCGCCGCCCTCGCGTTCCTCCTTCACGCCGCGGAACGCCTGCTCGTCGCCGTAGTAGATGCTCGGGACGCCGGCCACCGTGCACAGGATCGCGATCGCGTGGCCGAGGTGACGCGGGTCGTCGAGCTTGCTGGCGATCCTCGTCACGTCGTGGTTGCCGAGGAAGGTCATCGGCAGCCCGGCCGGCAGCAGTTCCGCGTGCCGTTCGAGGGCCCAGGCCAGCTCGAAGAAGTTGCCGTCGTTGAGGCTGCTCCAGATGGCCTTCCACAGCTCGTACTGGGTGAGCGCGTCGAGACCGGAATCGCGCAGGATCGCGCGATAGTCGCCATGAATGACCTCGCCGACGAACCACGCGTCCGGGTGTTTCGGGCGCACGCGGTCGAGCGCGGCCTTCCAGAACGCCGGATCCACCGCGTATGCCGCGTCGAGCCGCCACCCGTCGGCCCCGCGCTCCAGCCAGTGGTCCATCACCCGTACGACGTGGTCGAGCACCTCCGGCTGCGTGTGGTCGAGCTCGCGCAGACTGCTGTGGCCCTCGAAATCGCCGCCGGTGAACCAGTGCGCCGGGGCCTGAAAACCGCGGCCCACATGGTTGAAAACACCATCGAGCAGCACCCGTACGCCCTTTTTCCGTGCCGCCGCGATCAACGCGTCGAAGTCGGCGTCGTCCCCGAGCCGCGGGTCGATGCGGAAGTGGTCGACCGTGTCGTAGCCGTGCGACTCGGAGGCGAAGATGGGGCCGAGCTGCAGCCCGTTGGCGCCCAGCTCGACCTCGTAGTCGAGCCAGCCGGTGATCTTCGTCAGGCGGCCGAAGCCGAGCGGATAGACGTGCCACCAGATGGCGTGCTCGATCCAGGAATTCACCCAGGCGACCATACCCGCCCGGCCGGGAACGGAATCGCACCGACGAGGCGTGCGTCACTGGCTTTCTGGTGATCGCAAAGACAGGATGAGACTGCCGGAAGGGGGCGGAATGGGTCTGGGCGATCTGAACGAGGCGGCGAGGGTCTTCACTGAGGTGCGGCCGCGCCTTTTCGGGATCGCCTATCGCATGCTCGGCAGCGCCACCGAGGCCGAGGATCTGGTGCAGGACGTGTGGCTGCGCTGGCAGGGTTACGACCGCGAGACCGTGGAGAATCCGGGCGCTTTCCTGGCCACGACCACCACCCGCCTCGCCATCAACCAGCTTCAATCGGCCCGCGTACGCCGGGAGACGTACATCGGTCCGTGGCTGCCCGAGCCCGTGGACACCAGCGCCGATCCCTATCTGGGCGCGGAAACCGGCAACGCCCTCGAATTCGCGGTCCTCATGCTCCTGGAGAAGCTGACCCCTACCGAACGAGCCGCCTACGTGCTGCGGGAGGCGTTCGATTACCCGTACGGGCAGATCGCGGAGATTCTGCAGAGCAACGAACCGGCCGTACGGCAATGGGTCTCGCGGGCCCGGAAACACGTGACCGGGGAACGCAAAGCGCCCGTGTCGGTCTCGGCCCAGCGGGAATTGCTCGCCACTTTCATCACGGCCGCCCGCTCGGGAGATCTGGCCGGGCTCGAGAAATTGTTCGCCGCCGAGGTGGCCAGCATCACCGACGGCAACGGGGCCAAGCACGCCGCCCGCCGAATCGTCATCGGCGCGAACAAAGTCGCTCGTTTCATCGCCGGGTTCTCGTCGTTCTGGTGGGACGGCATCGAGCCGCGCTTCGTCGTCGTCAACGGCCGGCCCGCCGCGGTGCTGCAGACCGGCGACGAGATCAAGGCGGTGCTGACGCTCACCGCCTCCGACGACGGCATCGACCAGCTGCTGTGGATCATGAACCAGGAAAAAGTCGCCGCGTTCCGCTGAGAAGCTGTCACAAAATCGCCGCCCATCCTGTCCTAGTCAGTGAACAGGGAGGCACAGTGCGAACGATCTTGGTGGTTGGCGGGGGTTATGCGGGCTTCTACACGGCTTGGGGCTTGGAGAAGAAGCTCCGCCGGGGCGAGGCCCGGGTCATCGTGGTCGACCCGCGGCCGTACATGACTTATCAGCCTTTCCTGCCCGAGGTGGTAGCCGGTTCGGTCGAGGCGCGGCATGCCGCCGTGTCGCTGCGGCGTCACCTGCGGACGACGGAATTGGTGAACGGCAGCGTGGCAAAGATCGACCATGCCCACCGTACGGTCGTCGTGCGGCCCGCCGTGGGCGAGGAATTCGAGATCCCGTACGACATCCTGGTCGTCACGGCGGGGGCGGTGACCCGCAAACTCGCCATTCCCGGCGTGGCCGAAAGCGCGATCGGGATGAAGCACGTGGAGGAGGCCGTCGCCATTCGCGACCGGCTGCTGACCGCGTTCGACCAGGCCGCCGTGCTGCCGCCGTCTGCCGCCCGGCGCCGTTTGCTGACCGTCACCTTTGTCGGGGGCGGATTCTCGGGTGTCGAGGGCTTCGGCGAATTGCTGTCGCTGGCCCAGTCGCTGGTCAAGAAGTATCCGGCGCTGTCGGCCGACGAACTGCAGTTCCACCTCGTCGAGGCGCGCGACCGCATTCTGCCCGAAGTGACCGACGAACCCGGCCGCTGGGTGGTGAGCCATCTGCGGCGGCGCGGCGGAAACGTGCACCTGAATGCGCAACTTCGCTCGGCCGTGGACGGTCACGTCGTTTTGTCGACCGGCGAGGAGTGGGATTCGGAGCTCATCGTGTGGACGGCCGGCAACGGCGCCAACCCGCTGGTCCACAACCACACCGACCTGCCCATCGACGCGCGCGGCCAGGTCACCGTACGGGCTGATCTGCGCATCGGGACGGACGAGGCCCCGGTCGCCGACGCGTGGGCCGCGGGCGACGACGCCGCCGTGCCCGACCTGGCGATCAACCAGCCCGGAACGGCGACGGTGCCGAACGCGCAACACGCCGTGCGCCAGGGGCGGCTGCTGGCCAAGAACATCGTCGCCGTGCTGCGTGGCCGCGAGCCCAAGCCGTACGTCCACCACAGCCTCGGCACCGTGGCGACGCTGGGCCTGGGCCGCGGCATCTTCCAATGGCACCGCATCGTCATCAAGGGCTTCCCGGCATGGCTCATGCACCGCGGCTATCACGTCCTGGCCGTACCCACCTGGGAGCGCAAGATCCGCGTCGCCGCGGTCTGGGCAACAGCCCTGTTCTTCGGCCGCGACATAGTCTCCCTAGCCTCAGTCCAACACCCCCGCCAAGCCTTCGAAACCGGCGGCGAGGTAGCCACATCCTCACCCCCTTCTCCGGATCGGACGCTGGCTGGCGGACGCGGCTGACCGTTGCTGAACGTCGATGCACCCCGTCCGCCGCCTCGCGGACGCCTGCGCCCTGACCGACCTCGCCGCGATTAAGGCCTGCCTGGCCGCCGACGTAGTAGCCCTGTGCGACGGCGGCGGCCTGGTGCCCGTCCCGGCGACCCCAGCGTTGGGCGCCGCAGAGGTCGCGCAGCTGCTCCTCGGAATCCTGACGCCGCCTCCTACGTGGCCTCGAAGGCGACACGGTGACGAGTCGGGGGCTGCCGGCCGCCCCGTGCCGACGGTGGCGAGCGTGAACGGAAGGCCGGGTCTCGTGGTGCGCTCGCCAGAGGGGACGGCCCTCGCCGTCGTCGCCGCCGTCTACTCCCCCGCCGGGATCACCACACTCTGGATCGTCCTCAACCCAAACAAGCTAACCAACTGGCACCGACACTAACTTCGCGCTGGAGTGCAGCCGCCGCCTGCCGTCCCTTGCTGCCCCCGCTTCCTCGCGTCCTCTCCCCGAGCACCCCATTCCAGCCGCTCTCATCCCCGCACCCTCTGCCGCGCCGCTCACATCGTTGCGACCCTCTGCCGTGCCGCTCATAAATCCCCACCGCCTCATCCCCGCTGCCCCTGCCCTGTCACTCGCATCGCCCGCGCCCTCTGCCCCGCCGCTCACCTCCTCGCCACCCTCACCCCGGCCGCCCAATGCGACGCCGCTTCACCCCGTCCCGCGTGGGCGGCGAGGAAGACGCGACCGACGTCATCGACTCCAGGGGATGCTTGTCCGGCCGGAGGCTTGTATTGGCAGGCCATGGTTGTAGCGGCTGCGGCGAGCCACCGTGGGGTCGAAGTTGCGGCCCGGCCGTCGTCGGGGCGTTCGATCGGGCCAAGGAGCACAAAGTGAACGACAAACTGGCGATCGTGACCGGGGCGAGCAGTGGCGTCGGGCTCGGCCTGGCCACTCGGCTTGCCGCCGCGGGTGTCGAGCTGATCCTGCCGGTCCGGGATGCCGCCAAGCGTTCGGCCGCCGTGGCGACGATAAAGGCCGAGGTGCCGTCGGCCCGGGTGCGGACGGCCGAGCTCGACCTGGCCTCGCTGAAATCGGTAGCCGCCTTTGCCGCGACGGTTGAGCGGCCGGTGCACATTCTGGTCAACAATGCGGGTGTGATGGCCCCGCCGGTCCGGCATGTCACTGCCGACTGTTTGGAGCTGCAGTTCGGCACCACCCTGACCGGCCTGTACGCGGCGGGCCCGAACCTGGGCCGCAGCAAGCCGGCCCGGTTGGCGGCCGTCACGGCGTTCTTCGCGCGTTTGGGCATCTTCGTGCAAGGTGTCGACCAGGGCCTCCGGCCAACCCTGTACGCGGCGACCGACCCGTCGGCGCGGGGCGGCCGGCTGTACGGGCCGGACGGTTTCGGCCAGTTCACCGGCGGGCCGGCCGAACTCGCGCTCTACCGCCCCGCCCGCTCGCTCCCGGACGCGGCCCGGCTCTGGGACGTCTCCGCCGAGCTGGTGGCCTGACCCGATGGACCGCGCCCGGCTGGCCGCCTACCTCCGTACGCGCCGTGAGGCCGTGCAACCCGAGGACGTGGGACTCCCCCGGGGCCGGCGCCGACGCGCCCCCGGCCACCCGGTGGCCGGCCCGTACTGCGGATCGCTCGCCTTCGAGCATCCCGTAGTGGGCCGGTTGCAGCTGGACTGCCAGCGACTGCTCGATCCCGACCAGTCGCAGGAATTTGTCGTCTACACGGCCGCGCTCGGAACGGAAAGCGCCGAGAAGCTGCACCGGCTGGCCGCGGATGGCGCTTTGCTACGTTGATCGCGTGCCGGTGCCGAAGCTGATCCCGATCGCCTACGAACCCGACTATCGAACGGACACGATCGGCCGTTACGACGACGGGCTGTTCCTCGCGTCCGGCTGGGATCAGCACATCTACGTGCACCTGTTCACGCCCGAAGGTGTCCACCGCCGCTCGATCGTCCAGCGGGTCAGCAGCCGTACGGCGATGGATTCGGAACTCGACACGCTGCTCGCCGACCTGCCCGGCAAGGTCTACGGCGACATCGCGGTCGAGCTGTTCGAGACCCACCACGACGGCATCCTGTTCGGCCTGGTCGACGAGTCCGGCGACCGCGCGGGCGACGGGGTCCACGTCGACTGGGCCGAGCTCTATCCCGACCGGCTTGGCTTCCACGCGCCCTGGGACGGGCTGTACGACACATGACCCACTTCGAGGAGCTCAGCCCTTACTCGTACGGGGAACTCGAAAGCCTCAGAATCGCCGACGAGTGGATCGAATATCGGCCGCGCCACGAGCGGATCAATGTGGGCTGGCTGGACGCCCCGCACGAGTTCGCGACCGGGACGACGCCGGACTGGTTTGCGGACGCGCTGCTCGATGTCATTGCGGGGATTCAGGTCAACGCGACGCGCGTCTCGTCCCGACGGCATGCTTACTGCTGCTCATGCGGCCGGCGTCGTGCCTCTGGGCACGCCGAGATCAGGGTTCCGGACGGCGACGGGAAGATGTTCGCCGCGCCGACCCTCGTCTGGCCTTACGTGACGGCCCACCGCTATCGGCCGCCGGACGAGTTCGTCGAGGCGGTGCGGGCCTACGATCCGGCGTGGGCCGGCTCCTGGATTCCCGAGGACGCCGAACGGTCCTGACCGGCGTCAGTCGCGGAGGGCTGAGGCCAGGCCGGCTGCGGTGAAGCCCAGGCCCAGAATGATGTAGAAGAGCAGGCTGCGGACGTTTTCGCGGCGCTCGTCGAGGAATGCGCTGGCCGGGTCGCCGGTCAGGTAGCGCACGGTCACCGGCTCGCCGACGCCGATGGTGGGTTTCGCGGATGACAGGTTGCTCGTCAGCTGGCGTGGCGTGCCGAGGTCGTCGGTGTAGGCGACGATGACCGCGCGGCTCCCGCCCGGCTTGAGCTCATGCCCGGTCACCGTGCCGACGGACTGCCTGCCGTCGCTGCGCAGGCGGCGCAGGTGCAGCCATTCCCGTACGCCGCGGTAGAGGACGAACGCACCCACCAGGACGAGGATCACCGCGAGCACCATGCCGGTCATCTTCGGACACGGTCGCGCGCTCGTCGATAACGCGTTCGGACGCTTTCCGGCCGACGGGTAGTCGTCCCCGCCGGCCGGAACGCCGCCGGCTACTTCTGGGTGGCGAGCCATTCGCGGAACGTCGTCTTGGCGATCACGGCGTCGGCCGGGGCGGTCAGGACGCTGCCCGGCACGGCGGCGAACATGCCGGCCGCCGGGTCGACCACGACCTCGCGCGTGTCGCCCTGGGCCTGCAGCGCGATGCGGCCCAGCTCGTCGAGCGTGAACACCTCGGGGCCGCCCACATTGCGCACCCCACGCAGCGGTTCGCCCGCGCTGACCTGGGCCACGGCGCGAGCGATGTCGGCCGACGCGAGCGGCTGCACGGGCGTGGCCGGAAGCCGTACGGTGTGCTCGTCGGACGTCCACGACAGCACCGACTTCACGAACTCGAAGAACTGCGTCGCCCGCACGATCGACCACGGGATCGGGCCCGCCTTGAGCACGTCCTCCTGCAGCACCTTGGCCTGGTAGTAGTCGAGCGCGGGCACCTGGTCGACGCCGACGATCGACAGGATGACCGCGTGCCCGACCCCCTGACGCTGCGCCGCCGCCAGCATGTTGTCCATCGTCTGCTGGAAGAAGGCGGGCGACTTCTCGTCGAAGGTCGGCGAGTTCGTCAGGTTGACCACCACGTCGGCGCCCTTGAGCCCGTCGTCGAGCCCGTCACCGGTGAGCAGGTCGACCCCGTTCGACGGCGACAGCGGCTCGGCCTCGTGACCGTGCTCCCGCAACATGGTGACGACCTGCGACCCGACCAGTCCGGTCCCACCCAGCACGGCGATCTTCATCCCCATCACACCCTTCGCGTTCTGTCTCGGTCACCTGCTCAGACCGGGCAGCCCGCTCGGGTGTGACAGCGTTACGCGTCCTTCTTCGTACGGCGGCGCTTGTCGCGGACCTGGAACACGGCCTTCTTGCCCTGCCCGAGGTCGCGCCGTTCCAGGTCGAACAGGGTGATCGCGCCGATCAGGTCGCTCAGCTTGCTGTAGCCGTACGTGCGCGAGTCGAAATCCGGGCTCTGATTGGTGAGGATCTGCCCGACGTGCGAGAGCGTCGCCCAGCCGTCGTCGTCGGAGGCGGCCTCGACGGCGTTACGCAGCTGGTTGACCAGGGCCGAGTTGCTGCGCAGCTGCTCGGCCGCGCTCAGCTGCACCGGCTCCGGCGCGGTCGGCCCGGTCAGGTTCTCGGTGTAGATGAACTTGTCGCAGGCCGCCACGAACGACTTCGGCGTCTTGCGTTCACCGAAGCCGTACACGGTCAGCCCCGACTCCCGGATGCGCGACGCCAGCCGGGTGAAGTCGCTGTCGCTCGACAGGATGCAGAACCCGTCGAACCTTCCCGTGTAGAGCAGGTCCATCGCGTCGATGATCATGGCCGAGTCGGTCGAGTTCTTCCGATTCGTGTACGCGAACTGCTGCATCGGCTGGATCGACTGGGCGAGCAGCTCGTCCTTCCAGCCCTTCAGGTTCGGCCCGGTCCAATCCCCGTACGCCCGTTTGACGTGCGCGGTGCCGTACTTCGCGATCTCCGCCAGCAACGCCTCGATGATCCGCGACTGCGCGTTGTCGGCATCGATGAGCACCGCCAGCTTGGCGTCGTTGTCCGCTGCCACGTCCCGCTCCTCTTCCCGGTTTCCGGCCCCCGACAGCGTACGGCCGCCGCACACCCCGCGCCGGGTCAGCGGTTCGGTCGTCAATGCACCGGCTCGGCCTCCTGCGGGGCGGGCTCCTCGTCGCGGGTGCGGCGGGTGGCCGGGATGAGCAGGGTGGCGACCAGGCCGAGGAGCAGCAGGCCGGCGGCGATGGCCGAGCCCAGTGCGATGCCGTCGGCCATGGCTGTGCGGGCGGCGTCGGCGACCGTCGCGGTGGCGGGATCGGCGGCGAGCGGGGCGATCGCGGCGCCGGCGCTGTCCGTGACGGTGGCCGCGTAACGGTCGATCTGGTCGGCCGGGAACTGGCCGTTCGTCGTGAGCGTGTCCTTGACCTGGTTGCCGAGGGCGGAGAAGAAGATGGTGGTCAGCACGGCGATGCCGAGGGCGGAGCCGAGCTGGCGGAAGGTGGATTGGATGCCCGAGCCCTGGCCGGCCTCGGTGGGCGGCACATCGGCGAGCACGACGTTGGTGACCTGCGCGGTGGCGAAGCCGACGCCGATGCCGTAGACGAACATGGCGATCGCGATCGACCACCAGGGCGCGGAGGTGGTGGCCGCGACCACGGCGAGGGCGGCGAGCGCGGCGGCTTCCAGGGCGAGGCCGAGGCGCACGAAGCTGAGGGCGGACAGCTTCTCGGCCAGGCCGAAGCTCATGCCGTTGGCGACGAAGCTGCCGATGGCCAGGGGCACGAGGGCGGCGCCGGCCTGCAGCGAGGAGTAGCCGAGGGTGAACTGCAGCCAGAGCGGCAGGACGGCGACGATGCCGAACTCGCCGAGCCCGATGATCACGGTGGCGAGGTTGCCGTTGCGGAACGAGGCGATGCGGAACAGCCGGGTGTCCATGAGCGGCTGCCCGGACCGGCTGAGCCGGATCTGCCGCAGCACGAACAGCGTCAAGGTGACCGCCGCGACGATCAGGGCGAGGAACACCGGGGACAGACCGGCGACGTCGGCGCCCCGGATGCTCGTCACCCAGCCGTAGGTGCGGCCCTCGACCAGCCCGTACGCGAGTGCGCCGAGCCCGGCGACCGAAAGCAGCGCGCCGGGGACGTCGATGCGCCCGGCCGAGCGCGGCGACGGCGTGATGAACACGACAGTCAGGATGAAGATCAGCACCACGAGCGGGACGTTGATCCCGAACGCCCATCGCCAGCTGGCATGTTCGGCGAACCAGCCGCCGATGACCGGGCCGACGGCGGTGGCCGCGCCGATGGTCGACCCCCAGACGGCGTACGCCTGACCGCGTTCCTTGCCGCGGAAGGTCTGGTTGAGCAGCGACAGCGAGGTGGGCAGCAGCATCGCCCCGCCGACGCCCTGCAGGAACCGGGCCAGGATCAGCACCTCGCCGCTGGGCGCCAGCCCGGCGAGCAGGCTGGTGACGCCGAAGACGACGACGCCCACGGCGAACACCCGCCGGGCGCCGATCAGGTCGGCGACGCGGCCGAAGATCAGCAGCAGCGCCGCGAAGACGATGGCGTACGACTCCTGGATCCACTGCGCCTGCGTCGAGTTGATGCCGAGGTCCTCGATGACCGCCGGCGTGATCACGTTAACGATCGTGGTGTCGACCACGATCATCGCGACCCCGAGCGCGATCGCTACGAGCCCCAGCCACCTGCGGTAGCCGGCTTCTTCAACGGGCATGGCCGTCCCCCCAAGTTGGTTACACGATCAAACTATCACGCCATCAAACGGCTTTAACGACTGACGGTTCCACGTTGTGAGTATTTGACGGTGATACCTTTGGGACCACGACGTCGGCGGAGGTGGATGTGGCGGGCAACGCTCCGAGCGCGGGATCCGAGCAGCGCGATCGGTTGCTGGCGGCGCTGCGCAACCACGGCCTCGCGTACGGCGAGCTCGGCCGGCGGCTGGGTGTCGCGACCGGCCTGCACCAGAGCGACGCCAAGGCGCTGACCGAGATCCTCGAGGCCGAGGACCGCGGGGCGGCGCTGACCCAGTCCGAGCTCAGCCAGCGCATCGGCCTGACCGCGGGGGCGACCTCGTCGCTGCTCAACCGGCTCGAGGAGGCCGGCCACATCGTGCGGGTGCGCGACAGCGCCGACCGCCGCCTGGTCACCCTGCGCGCCACCCCGGGCGTCGACGCGCTGGTGAACGACTTCTTCGGGCCGCTCGCCGAGCGCATGGGCCGGATGATGGACGGCTATCCACCCGAACTGCTCGACGAGTTCACGCGCTTCGTCGACGAGGTCTGCACCACGATGAACGGCTACCTAAAAGACGTGTCGGCTCAGCGGCCGCAATAACGTGCTCGAGTTGCACCACGGCCGGAGCCCGCGCTACGGCCCGGCGGCTTCCGCAGGTCGCGAGGGACCTTGGGGACGGGCTTGCTGCTTTTGAGGGCGGCCACTCGCGTACGGGAAAGTGGTTGATCTTGAGACGGGGACGGCGGGGCGGTGGGGCATCGAACGGGGCCTCTACAGTGAGGCCATGCCCACGCGCCAGGATCAGCTCCACTCGTATCAGTACGCGATGCAGCGAGTGGTGGCGGCCCTGGTCAGCCGGGATCCGGATCCGGCGCGGTCGCCGATGCGCCGGGCGGGGACAACGGCGCTGGTCAGCCTGCTGATCGCCTCGCTCGCGGTGGGGGCCACGGCGATCTACGGGATTTTGACCGGCAACGGCAACACCGATCCGCGCGACTCGAGCGTGATCCTGCAGGAGAAGGGCACGGGCGCGCAGTTCGTGTATCTGAAGGCGGACAGCCGGCTGCATCCGGTGCTCAACTACACCTCGGGGCTGCTGCTGGCCGAGGGGTCACCGGCCGCGGTCAAGGGCATCTCGGCGCGCAAATTGTCCGATGTGCCGATCGGGCCGGCCCTGGGCATCGCGGGGGCGCCCGACTCTTTGCCGGAGAAGTCGGCGCTGCTCCCGGGCTCGTGGTCGGTGTGCACGCAGCGTGAGGACGCGGGGCTGCGCTCGACCGTGCTCGTCGGCACCGCGCCGGGCGGCGGGCGGCCGGCGAGCACGAAGCGGGAGGCGCTGCTGGTCAGCGAGCCGAACGGCCGGGTCTCGCTGGTCGACGGGAACCGCAAGTTCAGCATCCCGCCCGGCGCGGAGCGGCGCACCCAGAACGCGCTGGGCTACAACGCGCAGACGCCGTGGCCGGTCACCACGGCGTGGATCAACGCCATTCCGAGCGGGCCCGACCTGGTCGCGCCGCAGCTGCCGAATCCGAACGGCAACTCCCCCGTGGCGGGGCTCAAGGTCGGCCAAGTCATCACCGACGTGAACCAGACCCAGTTCGCGGTGTTGTTGTCCGACGGTGTCGCCGCGGTGACCCAGTTCCAGGCGATGCTGCTGCGGGCCGTTCAGGGGGCGCAGCCGCCGGTGCCGGTGAACAACTTCGTCGACCTGCGGGCCTCGCAGGCGCAGATCAGCGACGCCGGTCAGGCCGGCGCCCTCCCGGCGACCGTTCCGGCGCTGGCCGAGGGCACCCCGCAGCGGGCCTGCGTGACGCTGCCGATCCGCGACCAGGCCCGCGACGGGGTGCGGATCGACCCGGACATTCCGGAGGGCACGGCGATCCCGCAGTCGGAGACGCCGGGGCAGGTGCGCGCCAACTTCGTGCACGTGCCGCGGGGCAGCGGGGCCGTGGTCGGCTCGCTCCCCAACCCGGAGTCGCCGCAGCTGGGCACGGTCGGCGTCGTCACCGACACGGGCACGATGTTTCCGCTGGCCAACCCCGACCTGCTGACGAAGCTGGGCTACGGCAAGGTCAAGCCGGTGGCCGTGCCGAGCGAGATCGTCAGCCTGCTGGCACCGGGCCCGTCCCTCGACCCGGAGCAGGCCCAGCGCCCGGCCGCGCCGACACCCGCTCAGTCAGAAAGCCCGGCCGGTCAGTAGCTGACCTTCAGCCGTGCACGACCGTGTCGTACAGCTCGGCGAACCGTTCCCGGCGGCCCGCGTAATAGTCGTGGTGCGCGGCCCGCGGCTCGTACGTCTTCCCGGTCGTCCGGGCCGCGCGCTCGATCCCCGGCGCCAGCACGTCGAGGGCGAGCAACGCCGTGCCCCGCTGGGTGGCGCGCGAGCGGGTCACGTGGGTGACGGGCCGGTCGAGCACGTCCGCGAGCACCTGCAGCCACTCCGGCTGGTCGTTGCTGACCCGGCCCGCCGCGGCGACCTCGACGACCTGCGGGGCGGCCGGGTGCAGTTCCGCGGCCACCCGCGCGTACGTCATGGCCACGCCCTCGATGATGCCGCGGAACAGCCCGTCGGCGTCGGTGGCGGCCGAGACCCCGGTCAGCGTGGCGCGGGCCCCACCGGCCCAGCCGGGCGCGCGTTCCCCGGTCAGATACGGCAGCACCAGCGGCGTCGCCTCGCTCGGCGGCGCGGAGAGCACACCGGCCAGGTCGGGGCTGAGCCGCAGGGTGGCCTCGGCCCAGCTGACCGCGCGGCCGACGTCGTTGATCGCGCCGCCGAGCAGCGTGCGCCGCGCGTCGACCCGGTAGTTCCACAGCCCGAACGGCAGCGGGTCGGCCGGGCCGTCGAGCAGCACGCGCAGCGCGCCGCTGGTCGCGGTGGCCGCGGTGAGGACTGTCGCGTCGAGCGCCCCGGAGCCGATGTTGCTGGCCAGGCCGTCGGTGATGACCGGGAACCAGGCGGCCCGGGCCAGGGCGGCCCAGCGTGACGGGGCCGGCACGCTGTCGTCGGTCGGCGGCGACAGCTGCTCGGGAGTGAGACCCGCGACGGCGAGCAGCTCAGGATCAAGTTCCCCCGTACGGCGGTCGAGCAGCCCGGTCCACGCCACCGTCGACGTGCCGGCCAGCGGCTGGCCGATCAGCCGGGACCAGACGTACTCCCCCAGCGACCACCAGGCGGCGACGCGCGTGACGAGGCCCGGCTGCTCGGCCGCGAGCCAGCGCAGGCGCGGGGCGTGATAGCTGGTGTGCAGGCGGGTGCCGGTGCGCTGCTGCACGGCGTGCTCGTCAAGCTCCTGGCGCAGCTGGGCGACCGCCTTCGCGCTGCGGGAGTCGGCGTAGGTCAGGCACGGGGTGAGCGCGCGCCCCGACGCGTCGACCCCGATCAGCGAGGCGGCGAAAGTGTCCATCGCGACTCCGGTGATGCGGGTGGCCAGCCGCGGGTCGCCCGTGACCGCGTCGATGACCTGCTCGACCTCGGCGCTCACCTGGCCGGGGTCGATGACCGAGGTGCCGTCGGGCGCGACGGTGAACGCGTGCGGCACCTTGTGCTGCAGCCCGTGGACCCGCCGCCCGGACGCGTCGTGCACGCCGCCGCGGGTGGCGGTGGAGCCGATGTCGAGCGCGAGAACCAGCGGGTCCAGCGCGGCCTCGAGCGTGACGGAGTCGTCCGTGAGGTGCATCGCCTTGCTATGCCCGCCCCGAAGAGCGGCTGACACTCAGGTGCGGCGCAGCGACAGGACGGCGATGTCGTCGCTCGGCGTCCGGCCCGCCACGACCGACATGGCGGCGGTGCACGCCGATTCCGGGTCGTCGGCGTGCACCGTGTCGGTCAGCGCCTTGATGCCGACGTCGATGATCTGGTCGCGGCGCTCGACGAGCCCATCGGTGTAACACATCAGCAGCGACCCCGGCGCGAAGTCGACGGCCGTCGAACGCCGGCGGGCCCGCCGCCGGATGATGCCGAGCGGCGGGTCGACCGGGACGTCGAGCAGCGCCGTGAGGTGCCCGGGCACGGCCAGCAGGGGACGCAGGTGCCCGGCGCAGGAGAGCAGGACGGTCTCCCGGTCGGCGCTGATCATGGCGTACAGGCAGGTGGTGAGGCTGCCCGCCTCGAAGTGCTGAACCTTCTGGTCGAGCAGGGTCAGCACCTCGGCCGGGTCGCCCGAGATCAGGGCGTAGGCGCGCAGGGCGCTGCGGATGCGGCCCATCACCACGGCCGAGGCCAGCCCGTGCCCGGAGACGTCGCCGATGACCACGCCGAGCCAGCCCGACGGCAGGGTGAACAGGTCGTACCAGTCGCCGCCGACGCCGAAGCCGTGACCGGGCTCGTAGCGCGCCGCCGCGGCCAGACCCGGCAGGGCCGACAGCTTCGGCGGCAGCAGGCTGCGCTGCAGGGCCAGCGCGGCCGCCTGCTCGATCTGGTGGGAGCGGATCTGCCCGGCCGCGCTGGCCCGGTCGGCGGCCAGCTGCAACAGGCGGATGTCGTCGTCGGTGAACGCCCGCGGGAGGAGGGTGCCGACGTGCAGCACGCCGATCACGTCACCGGCGGCGAAGATCGGCACGCCGAGCAGGGAGCGGACCCGCTCGGCCAGCAGCGGGCTGACCACGTCGTGCGGGCCCACCTCGGTGAGCACGATCGGCTGCCGCTCCCGGGCGATGCGCCCGGCGAAACCGTGCCCGGCCGGGATCCGGACGCCCCGGCGCACCTCGTCGCCGAGGCCCTTGGCCGCGGTCGGCACCAGCTGGCGGGTGTTCGGATCGAGCAGCAGGATCGCCGCCGTGTCGGCGTCGATCAGGTCGCACACCCGGTCGAGAAGCTCGTCGAGCAGATCGGCGACGTCCAGGCGGGACAGTGCGGAATCGGCCACGGCTTCCAGACGGCGCAGCCGCTCGCCGGCGCTGGTCACCTCCGCGGAATCCACGCAACTCAGCCTAGACCTGCCCTCGGCGCCCGACCCGGCCGCACCGTCCGTCAGGGGTCCATCGCGCGTGTCGCGTCCCGCAGGAACGTGGTGACGATCTGCTGCGCGTCGGCGTCGAGGGAACGGCTCAGGGCGTCGATGGCCAGGATCGACGGGCGCAGGAACTGCAGGGTGGCCGCCCGCGCGGTCGGCGTGGCCGAGACGGTCACCCGGCGGCGATCCTTGGGGTGGCTGGTGCGTTGCACGTGGCCGGCCTGCTCGAGGCGGTCGATCAGCACCGTCACCGAGGCCGAGCGGATGCCCAGCCGGGAGGCCAGCTCGGCCGGGCCCATCGGGCCGTACTGCTGCAGCAGCGACAGCGCGTTCATGTCGGTGCCGTTGACGCCCAGCTCCCGCGAGGCGCGGGCGGCCAGCTCGCGGGAGGCGCCGATCAGGTGCTGCACGGCGAGGGTGGCCTCGGTCAGCTCCGGCAGGTCGTCACTCATGGGTACCGGGTTCTCTGTCGTGGGTGCGGTCAGCGATATTCGCGCACCTTGGGTACGGGCCAGCCGATGAACGCGGCGATCTCCTCGTCGGGGGTCGAGTCCTGGGTGACCCACTCTTCCAGGGCCCGGCGCAGCGACGGCGGCACCCCGGCCGTGACGACGTCGGGCCAGTAGGCCTCGCCGAACAGCTCGTCCCCCAGCCGCGCCCGGGCCAGGTCGGCGACGAACGGCGCCTCCAGATAGCGCCGGACGTGCTCGCGGCAGGGCTCGTCACGGCCGGGCGGGGGCATGGACGGCTCCTTCACGGGGTCGCTAGGCTATCTAGCATCTCTACAACCGAGATATTCCGCAACCCCCGGCGAGCAGCGAAAATGGCCCGACGACGAGAGCTCGCGGCGGTGTGGGCCGGCGCACAGGCCGGAGAGGATCAGACGGAGCGCTGCGCTACCCGAGCTTCCCAATCCGGGCGAGCTCTGGCCGGAGCTGTCGCCACCAGGGTCCGTCGCGCGCTGACCGCGGCCACGGCGAGTGGCAGCACCAGCAGCAGCGTGACGAGGAGCCAGGCCAGGGGGCCGAGGCCCGCGCCGACGGCCATGCCGGCGGCCATCATCGGCAGCACGACCGCGGCGACCAGGGTGAACCGGGCCGTGGCACGCGCGATCCGGCGGCCGGCGGGGCGCAGGCGGTTGCCGATGCCGGTCGCGAGCAGGCCGAGGACCGCGCCGGCGATCATGACGGCGCCGCCGAGCTCGATCAGCTCGTCGAGGAAGGCGAACCACCACGCGTCGGTCGGGTGCGCCGGGGCGGCCACGTCGGCCAGGCGCAGGCCCTGATCCCACAGGAACGGCTGGAACATCAAAGACACGGTCAAAATCCATGCCGTACGGCGGGAGGAGGCCACGGCCAGCGTGGTCTGATACGCCTCGGCGATCTCGGCGACCGGCCCGAAGTCGGCCTCCGCGCGCGCCCGGGCCTCGTCGGCCGGCCACCCCCGCTCGACCAGGGCGGCGGTCGCGTCCTCCAGGTGGCCGGCCGCCTCCTGCAGCAGGTCACGCTTGACCCGCCGCGGCCCGACCAGGGCGGCGTCGAGCTCCGCGAGGTACGTCACCCGGCCATCCTGCCAATCGGGCCGGGCCGCCACATCCGGTATCACCCCTAGGCCGGCTTGAGGACGTCGCCGACGACGCGGGAGAACTGGTCCCACTCCTCGCGGGCGGCGGCCAGTCGTTTGTGGCCGGAACGAGACAGCGTGTACGTGCGGCGGCGCCGGCCGGAGTCGTCGGACCAGTCGCTGCGCAGGTAACCGGCCGCCTCGAGCCGGCGCAGGGCCGGATAGACGGTGCCGGTCGGCAGGTCGAGCTCGCCGCCGCTGCGGGCCGCCAGCGCCTCGATGATCGCGTAACCGTGCCGGGGCCGGCCCTCGACGGTCGCGAGGATCAGCGCGTCGAGGTGACCACGGAGCGCGTCGGCCTTCATGTAGACAGCCTACACAACTTCGCTATACGTTGTCTGCCTACACGTAGCCAGACGACATGTAGGGAGACTTCCCTTGACCACCACCGAGTCGCCGCCCGCCGCGCCGCACGGGGAGCGCCACACCCGGATGACCCGGCTCGCCGGCTGGTCGCAACGCCACCACTGGGCGGCCATCGCGCTGTGGATCGTGGCGCTGGCCGCGATCATCGGCGGGTCCACGGCCGCCGGCAGCGATTATCAGAACGACTTCTCGCTGCCCGGCACCGAATCCGAGCAACTTCTGGACGCGTACGCGCAACACAGCCCGCAGCAGCAGGGCGACAGCGTGACCGTGGTCGTGCAGTCGGCCCGCGGCATCGCGGCGGAGCAGGCCCGGATCGACGCGTTGCTCGCCGACCTGCGCGGTCTCGCCCATGTGGCCGCAGTTCAACCACCAGACCCCCGTACGGGGGGAGTCTCTCCCGACGGCACGGTGGGGCTCGCGACCGTGGCGCTCGACGACGCCGCGGGTTACATCCCGGCCGGCGACAAACGCGCAATCATGGACGCCGCGCTCGCGCACGATCGTGACGGTTTGCGCGTGGAGTTGTCCGGCGACGCCATCCGCGAGGTCGAGGAGTCGGGCGGCGGCGCGAGCGAGGGCGCCGGCATGCTCGCCGCGCTGATCATCCTGCTGTTCCTGTTCGGTTCGCTGCTGGCCGCCGCGCTGCCGCTGATCACCGCGGTGTTCGCCGTGGGCACGACGTTCGGCCTGGTCGGGCTGGCCTCGCACGTGCTGACGATCCCCGACTACACGGCGCCGATGCTGATCCTGGTCGGCCTGGGCGTCGGCATCGACTACTCGCTGCTCGTCTTTGCGCGATATCGCTCGGAGTTGCTCGCCGGGGTCACCCGCGAGGTGGCCGCGCGGACAGCTTTGGACACCGCCGGACGCTCGGTGTTGTTCGCGGGCGCCACGGTCGTCATCGCACTGCTCGGCCTCTACACGCTCGGGCTGGGCTCGCTCGAGGGCGTGGCGCTCAGCGTCACCCTGACCGTGCTCATGACGATGCTCGCCTCGCTCACTTTGCTGCCGTCGCTGCTCACCATCTTCGGCCGCCGGATCGAGCGCAGCATCCGCAAACACGCGGCGCGCAACGAACGTCGCGGCCGCGTTCCGGGTCGTCGCTGGCGTTCGTGGGCCACGCTCGTGCAGCGCCGCCCGGTGCCTGCATTGCTCATCGCAGTGGCCGTTCTTGGCGCTTTGTGCGCGCCGGCGCTCGGCATGCGGCTCGGCCTGGCCGACGAGGGCAACGACGCGCCGACCAGCACCACCCGGCAGGCCTACGACCTGATCGCCTCGTCGTTCGGGCCCGGCGCCAACGGCCCGCTGATCGTGGTGACCCTCAACGGCGACAAGACCAAGGCCCAGACCGCGTACGAGGAACTGGGCCGGCACGCCGGCATCGCGGACGCCACTCCCCCACAGCCGTCCGAAGACGGGCAGTTGCTGACCAGCCTGGCCTTCCCCACGACGTCGCCGCAGGACGCCGAGACCGCCGACCTGGTCGAACAGCTGCGCGCCGACCTGCCCGACGGGGTGCTGGTCGGCGGCCCGACCGCGGCCACGGTCGACTTCGCCTCGGCCGTCGACCGCCGCTTCCCCCTCTTCATCGGCGCGGTGGTCGGCCTGTCGGCGCTGCTGCTCCTGCTGGTCTTCCGCTCGGTAGCCATCGCCGTCAAGGCAGCCATCCTCAACCTGCTCTCCATCGGCGCCTCCCTCGGCGTGATGGTGCTGGTCTTCCAGAACGGCTGGCTGGGGGCTTCGCCAGGCCCGATCGAGGCCTTCGTCCCCGTCATCATCTTCGCCATCGTGTTCGGCCTGTCGATGGACTACGAGGTCTTCCTGGTCTCCCGCATGCACGAGGAGTGGACCCGCACACGCGACGCCACCCACGCCGTACGCGAGGGCCTGGCCACGACCGGCAGCGTCATCACGGCCGCCGCCGCCATCATGATCGTGGTCTTCGGCGCCTTCGTCCTCAGCCCCGACCGCATGCTGCAGATGATGGGCCTGGGCATGGCCACCGCGGTCCTGCTGGACGCCCTGGTCATCCGCTGCCTGATCGTGCCCGCGGTAATGCGCCTGCTGGGCGAACGCGCCTGGTGGGGACCACGCTGGCTACAACGCACCCTCCCCACCGTCCGCGTCGACTAGTCCTGCGGGTAGCAGGAGTTCTCCGGGTACCAGCGGGAGGCGTAGCCGTTCCAGACGGCCCGCCACTTGCGGATGTCTCCCCTGAGCTCCGCGAACGAGTAATACTCGCGGACACCTTTCGCGCCCTCATCGACGCGGGCCGACATGACGGCTCCGTCGATCGGGTTGGCGTCGTAGATGTCGATCGTCCAGTAACCGGCATACCAGTGGAACCGGGCGGATCCGAGGAAGTCGTTGTTGTCGGCGATGTAGTCGATGACCAGCCCTTCCCGCTCGCAGAAGACGGTGCGACTGAAGGCTTGGGCGGCCTGCGCGGTGCCGGCCAGGGCGGCGGCGCCGACCATCAGCACGACCAGCATCCGGGCGACAATTCTCCGAACCATGGAGGGTCCTTTCCTGGGGCTGCACACCGGAAGAGATGCGAGCGAGTCTGGTCGACCGGCCGGCTGCGGTGCCTGACCGCCCTGTCAGCGAACGATCTCGCACGGACCCTGCGGAATTCCTGCGGAGCCGGCCACGGTCGAAACGACCCGGCCGGCCACCGCGGGGTGACAGCGCGCTACCGCCAACCGAACCGGCAGCTGAGCCCTGCGGCTACTTGGCGGGGACCCGGCTCAGGGTGGGGAGCACGGTGAGCAGGGTGGGCAGGTCGGCGGACCAGTCGGCGGCCGGGGCGCGCCAGTCCACCGCGTACGACTGGTCGCCGACCTCGACGATTTGGCGGAGCGCGCGGGTGCGTCCGGCCTCCGGGTCCTGATAGGTGTATTCCCAGACCGCGCCCGAGGTGCCGGGGGTGATCCGGATGCGGCGATAGCCGGCCAGCGTCGACCGGGTCTCGACGGCGGTCAGGGCCACCACCGCGTCGCCCGGGGTGGTCCACCGGGACACGCCCATCACCGTCTTCCCGTCGGGGGCGGTGCAGGTCAGGCGGCCGCCGCGGAAGGACGGCTTCCAGTCCGCGGGCATCGCCACGCGGTATTCGTCGCGGGGCTCGGTCCACCACCGGAAGCCTGCGGGCAGGGCGGCGGGCCGGGCGATCGCCGGGGCGGAGGACGCTGACGGCGACGGGGACTGTGACGGCGACGGGTTGACCGCGGGCTGGTCGGCGAACGCCACCCCGGCGAAGGCGATCGCCGCGGCGGCCGTGACCGCCGTACCGGCCCGCAGCAGGGTGGTGCGGCGGGTGGCGGGGGCGATGCGGCGCAGCCGGCGGCGGGTCTCGGCCGCGGTCATGCGGGTGGCCGGGTCGCGGCGCATGAGACCGGTCAGCACCGGCTCGAGCGGGCCGGCCAGCTCGTACGGGTCGGGGGTGCCGGCGTCGGCCGCGTGCAGGGCGTCGTCGGTGGTGTCGCGGGTGAACGGGGTGCGGCCCTCGACCGCGTGGTAGAGCGTCGCGCCCAGTGACCACAGGTCGCAGCGTTCGTCGGTGACCAGGTCGAAGAGGCGTTCGGGGGCGACGTATTTCGGTGAGCCGAGGATGACGTCGGCCGCGGCCAGGGCGGCCACCCCGGGCTTGCTGCCGGCCGGGCCGAAGTCGGTGAGGACCGCGCGGCCGTCGTCGGCGATCAGCACGTTGGACGGTTTGACGTCGAGGTGCAGCACGTCGGCGTCCCAGGCGGCGGTCAGGGCGGCCAGCAGGTCGAGGCCGATGCGGGCGACCCGGGCGGGCGGCATCGGGCCCTCGTCGAGGATCAGGTCGAGCAGGGAGCGGGACGGCACGTACTCCATCACGATCCACGGGGCGTCGCCGTCGAGCAGGACGTCGAGGGTGCGAATCACGTTCGGGTGATGAATGCGGGCGAACGCGCGGGCCTCCCGGGGCACCCACAACCGTACGAGGGAACGCTTTTCCGGGGTGAGCGATTTGGGCAGGCCGCACTTCTTGAGGGCGACAGTCCTGCCCGTACGCTCGTCGACCGCCAGCCAGACGTGCCCGAGCCCGCCCTTCGCCAGCGGGCCGAGCACACGCCAGCGCGCAGCGATGAGGTCGCCCGCCGCCGTCTGCACCACTTGAAGGTACCCCGGACGTGCATGTATGAACGTCGGTGATCGGGCGACCGCCATCGGACGTGTGGGCGCGGGCCTCGGCCGTCCGGTGGAGTCGACCGGTGTCGATGCCGGGCGTAAGGTCGGCGGGCGTAACCGTGACCTGCGAAGGCGAGACGCATGCGGAAACTCGGATACCGGATCGCGGCGATCGCCGTGGTCACCGCGACAGCGGCCACCGTGGCGGTCGGGTCGGCGTCAGCGGGCAGGATCGCCGCGGCGGTGCGGGCGACGGAGACGACGGCGCAGACCCCGGTCGGGCGGATGGTCGCGGCTGACCTGCGCGCGCCCGCCGGCGGCTCCCCGGCCGACCTGGCCGTGCAGTTCGAGGCGTTGCTGGGGCAGCACGCGGTGCTCGCGGCGAACATGATGCGCAGCCGGGTCCGTGGCGACGACGACTTCGTGCAGGCCGCGAACGCCTCGCTCGGGCAGAACACGACCGACATGACCGGCCTGGTCGGGCAGCTTTTCGGCGCGCCCACGGCCGAGAAGTTCCGGCCCCTGTGGTCGCAGCACGTCGTCGCGCTGTTCGGTTATGCGGGCGCCCTCGCCGACCACGACGACCAGGCCAAGACCACCGCCCGTACGCAGTTGACCAGGTTCGAGGGTCAATTGGCCGCGTTCTTCTCGGGCGCGTCGCAAGGCCGTCTGCCGCTGGCCACCGCGCGCAGCCTCGTCGTCATGCACATCCAGCACCTGACCGGTCAGGCCGACGCGTACGCCGCCGGTGACTACGCCAAATCCGACGCGCTCTCGCGGCTCGGTTTCCAGCACACGTACGACCTGGGGCTGGGTCTGGCCAAGGCGCTGCTCCCGCCGGCCGACACCGCGGTGCTGGAGCAACCGGTCTGGCGGCTGCGCTCCCAACTGGGCAAGCTGCTGGCCGAGCACGCCGTGCTGATCGAGGACGCGACCCGGGCCGCGGTCACCCGCACCCCCGACTTCAGCGCGGCCGGGGCCTCGCTCAACGCCAACACCAGCGACATCGCCGCGGCCATGGACACGTTGTTCGGCGGGACGGCGGCCCGGCAGTTCCAGACCCTGTGGGGCTCGCACGTCGAGGCGCTGGTCTCGTACGCGGCGGCGACCGCGGGCCAGGACGAAGCCAAGCAGAAGCAGGCGCGCGATCGGCTCACGTCGTTCCAGCAGCGCATGGGCAAGTTCCTGTCCGACGCCACCAGCGGCCGGGCCACCCCCGCGGCCATGACGTCGGCGCTGGCCGAGCACGACCGCATGCTGCTCGAGCACGCCGACGCGTACGCGGCCAAGGACTATCCGAAGGCCCACACCATCGCCTACGAGACCTATGACCACATGTTCCACCTCGCCCGTACGCTGGCCGACGCGTTCGGCGGCGCGGTGGCGGCCCGGCTGCCCAAGGGAGGCGCGCAGACCGGTTTCGGCGGGCTGGCCGGCGTCGTGGAACACTTCTGACATGCGCCGGTTCGCCGCCGCCCTGGTGGCGGTCGCCCTTTTGACGGCCTGCGGCCCCGACCGCCCCGAGTCCGAGCCGCCCCCGCCCGCGCCGCCCAACCCGGCCGACAGCTTCTCCTCCAGCACCACGTACGAGACCGTGGCCCGCCCGACGCACATCCGCATCCCGTCCCTCAAGGTGGACAGCAAGATCATCGACCTCGGCCTGCAACCGGACGGCGAGATCGAGGTGCCCTCCAGCGTGTCGGTCGCCGGCTGGTACGACGGCGGCCCGCGCCCCGGCCAGGACGGTCCCGCGGTGATCCTCGGCCACGTCGACTCCTCGAACGGCCCGGGCATCTTCGTCGACCTGCACAAGGTCAAGACCGGCACGGTGATCGAGGTCGACCGGGCCGACGGCAGCACCGCCACCTTCAAAATCAGCAAACTGTCCCGGGTGGCCAAGACCCGCTTCCCGACCGACCTGGTCTACGCACCGTCCCTCGACCCCACCTTGCGCCTGGTCACCTGCGGCGGCACGTTCGACCAGGCCCGCGGCAGCTACCGCGACAACGTCATCGCGTACGCCGATGCGGTGTAGGTTCGCCGTCGCCACGCTGGCGGCCTTCCTGATCGCGCTCGCGGCCTCCTTGATCGCGCTCGCGCCACTGCCGGTCCAGGCGACCCCGGCCGGGACTGTGCCGCTGCCGGTCGGGGCGGTGCTCACGGGCGACGACGAGACGGCGGTCGTGGTCGACCTCAGCGCGAGCAGCCGCCCCGGTTCCCCGTCGGCCCAGGTCACCACCGACGGCGTACGGCGTAAGGCCGACATCACGCCGCTCATGTCGACCGGCCTGGCCGTCACGATCGTGGTCGACACCTCACTCACCGACGCCACCTCGGTGCCGGCCTGGCTCAGCGCCGGCGCCCGGTTCATCCTCGAAGCCCCACCCGGCACCTGGGCCACGGTGATCGGCGACTCGGCCCCCGCCACCGCGATCGCCCCGCCCCAACAGGACCCGGCAGGCATCGTGGCCGCCCTCGGCGGCGTACAGGCGCATGGAGAACGCGACACCGCCGCCGCCCTCGACCTGGCCGCCCGCCAGTTCCCCGACGTGCCCGCAGGCCGCAAACTCGCCGTCGTCTACACAGGCGCAACCGACGCCGGCGGCCCGTCCGCACAGGAACTCGGCGAACGTTTCCGCAAAGCCGGCATCATCCTGGTCGTCGCCACCACAGCCGGCGCCAGCCCGTATTGGAGCACCGCCGCCGAGGCCACCGGCGGCTTCTTCGCCCCCGCCGGCAACCCAGCCGTGGTCCCCGCCCTGGACCAGGTCGAAACCACCCTGCGCGGCCGCTACCTAGTGCGCTTCCCAACCCCCGCCACCCGCCCGGCCACGGTCCCGCTACACATCACCACCCCCGACCTGACCCTGTCGGCCGACGTACCCGTCCCCGCCGCGGCCCCACCCCCCGACCCCACCGGCCCGGACCGCATGCTGATCCTCGCCGCGGTGTCCACCACCGCCCTCGTCGTGGTCGGCCTGCTCGTTACGTGGCTTCTGGGCTACCGCGCCCGCCGCAAACGCCGCCCCCCACCCATCGTGATAGCCCACGGCCGCGCAGTAGTCCCACCCCGCGACTGACCCGCTCCGCCCCAGGTTGAGCCGTTACTGTCTGCAGCCCTGTAAGTGAGCACTCACATCCGACAGCCTGGGTGAGACAGCATCGCCCCAAACTTGGTAAGTGAGTACTCACTTCCGCATCGAAGCGCGAACAGCCCCGGCGAGACGGCCAGCACCACCCCAAGGCCTAGTAAGTGAGTACTCACATCCACACCAAGGCGCGTCAGTCTGGGTGAGACAGCCCCGCTCATACCTGGTAAGTGAGTACTCACTTATGCGTCGAAGTGCGAGACAGCCCCAACAAGACAGCCAACACCCATCCCAGGCCAAGTAAGTGAGCACTCACATCCACACCAGGGCGCGACTGTCCGGGTGAGCGCGACTGTCCGGGTGAGCGCGACTGTCCGGGTGAGCGCGACTGTCCGGGTGAGCGCGACTGTCCGGGCGAGCGCGACTGTCCGGGCGAGCGCGACTGTCCGGGTGAGCGCGACTGTCCGGGCGAGCGCGACTGTCCGGGCGAGCGCGACTGTCCGGGCGAGCGCGACTGTCCGGGCGAGCGCGACTGTCCGGGCGAGCGCGACTGTCCGGTGAGCGCGACTGTCCGGTGAGCGCGACTGTCCGGTGAGCGCGACTGTCCGAGTGAGCGCGACTATCTGGGTGAGACAGCACCGCCTCATACCTGATAAGTGAGTACTCACTTCAGCGTCGAAGCGCGAGACAGACCCGGATGGGACAGCTAGCACCCCTTCCCCGACTCGGTAAGTGAGTACTCACACCCGTAAGTAAGTGAGCACTCACATCCGCAGCGCGGCACGAGACAGCCCGAACGGGGTGACACCCCCAGACTCCGTATTCGAAACTCGCAACCGCGTTGAGGCGCGAGGAAGTCCCGACGCCTGAAGAGGACTGGGCAGAGCCGGTCTCGAATCTGGGGAGGAACAGCAACGACACTCACGAGCCGCAGAGACAAGGGGCAGTCCCGCGAGACACCACTCCCCTAAGCCCTGTAAGTGAGGACTCACAACCATATCGAGGCGCGAGACAGCCCCGACGAAACGGCACGTGGACGGACGGCTTGGCCACGGTGCAGAGACGCTGGCCATCCGACTTCGACACCAGTGACGCGCCGACTCGACGGCGCTCCGGCGACGATCCGCGTGGGATGAGGCCGCCGCAGATTGGCGAGTCGCAGTCATCCGTAGCCCGGCCGTCACGTAGATCGCTCGCATAACCACACTCACAGAAGAACGAGCCGCAGCTACGAAAATTGCACCTGCCGCCAGCGCGAAAGAATGACGATACGTAGCCACAAGGGCTGCTCTTGAAAGCGCCACCACAGAATGACGAGTTGCAGCGACCCGCGGCTGATTACGGCATCGAGTGTCACCTCGACCACAATCCGACAGTGACCACAGTAACTCATCAAAATGCAACGAGCGACGGCAAGCCTCGAAACAGCAACCCCAAGCGGGGTTAATCGCCGCCGCCCTGGGCGCGCAGCCTCAATAACCAGAGTGCCACCGGCCGCCGACTGGACCTTGGCGCCCGATCCCCGAGCCTCAGCGGCCCGCGCCTCAGCGGCCCGCGCCTCAGCGGCCCGCGCCTCAGCGGCCCGCGCCTCCGCAACTCCCGCCTTAGTAGCCGGAGCCTCCGCAGCTCGCGCCTCAACAGCGGGAGCCTCCGCAGCTCGCGCCTCAACAGCCGGAGCCTCCGTAGCTCGAATCTTAACTGCCTGAGCCCCCGCGGCTCGCGCTTCCGCAGCTCGTGGCTCCGTAGCCTTCGACCTCGAGGAGGCTGGCGGCGCGGACCGACTCGGATGACTGAGGGCCTCGACCCCGAACCACAATGCCTCACCACGGCTGTGCAAATACTTCAGCTTCTCGG
This sequence comes from Paractinoplanes lichenicola, assembly GCF_016785085.1. Lineage (GTDB taxonomy): Bacteria > Actinomycetota > Actinomycetes > Mycobacteriales > Micromonosporaceae > Actinoplanes > Actinoplanes lichenicola. The sequence goes on along the minus strand of NZ_JAENHO010000009.1, from coordinate 298,432 downwards.
CATGGCGCCGGTATAGACCCCAAGCGCGCCGCCGCTCATGATCGCGCCGGAATTCGTCTCGGCTGGGCGAATAATTGCGCGCCCTGGTGCGATCACGCATGGCTGAGATCTCGGCTCGGCCAAAGAGCGACAATTGGCGGTTCATACGAGTATTATCTCGCAATCACCACGGGCAATGTCAGCATTCGATCATGCCAATCGAACGTTGGCGCAAACGCCATCTGGGGCAACGAATACTATTCGCGGCGCACGGTAGAGGCGGATAAATCGTCGACCGGAGGGCGGGGTAAGGGCCGCAGTGAGGGCAGGGCCACGGGCGCGAGGGAGCAACGGAAAGGGCGAGTGGATGGGGCGGAGACGTAGCGAGGTGACAGAAAAGGGCGCGGGTGGATGGCGGCAATGGCGAAGCGGCGGGGTGGCTGCGACGGTGAAGGCGTGGGGCGGTCAGAGCGTGCACAAAAGGCGCGAAGACCAGGGAGGGGTGACGTCAGGGGTAAGGGCAGAGGCGCGGAAAGGGCTAAGGGACGGCACGGAGACGCAGCGAGGCGAGAAAGGGCAGGGGGTGAGTGGCGGCGAGGGTTACGGCCAGGAAGGGGCGCGGCCAAGAGAAGGGGATGGCTCCAGAGGCGAGGCGTGGGAGGGCGAGGGGATGGAGCGGAGACGCAGCGAGGTGAGAAAGGAAGGGGTGAGTGGCGGCGAAGGCTAGGAAGGGGGCGCGGGCAAGGGAAGGGGATGGCCCTGAAGGTGAGGCGAGGGCGGGCCGTCAGGAGAGTTCTTGGTAGCGGAGGGCCATCAGAATGTCGGCGCGGACCAGGGCCGCTGGGGTGTCGGCGTGGAGGGCGTCGGTGATTTGGCGTAAGCGGTATGTGACGGTGTTTTCGTGTAGGCGTAGGGCTACCGCTGTGGCTCGGGTGGACAGGCCGTTGTGCAGGTAGACGCGGAGGGTTTCGACCAGGGGTGGCTTGGCCAGGATCGGGCCCAGGGCGTGCGCGACCACCTGGCGGGCGTCCAGCGGGTTCTCCAAGAGCAGCACGTCGGCGGCGACGGCGGCGAATTCGACTACGCCCGTGGTGCCGGCGGCGTGGCCTGCTTCGGCGGCGGCCATGGCTTCGCGGCAGGAGCCGGCTACCTCGCCGAAGCGGGGGCGTGGCAAGCCTACGCCGATGAGCAGGCCGGGGCTGCGGGCGGCGCGGGTGAGGGCCGCGATCAGGCCGGGGACCTCGGGGGTGACGATCACCGCCACGTCGTCGCGGGTGCCGACCACCGTGCGGCTGTGCAGCATCGGGCGTAGCGCGTCGAGCACGACGCGCTGGGCCCGTGGCAGCAGCTGCGACCCGCGGACGGCCAGGGCCCGGTGCGAGCCTTGCACGGCCACGCCGATCAGTTTGGCCCGTTCCTCGATGACTTGCGGGTCGAGCAGTTCGCCGCCGGTCAGCCGGGAGACCAGGTCGGTGGCCATCTGTTCCAGGTGGGCGGCCACCTCCGTACGGGCTCGGCGGTAGGCCTCGGTCGACGTGGAGGTCATCCGGTCGACGGCGGCGGCCAGGTCGCGGGTGACCTGGCGGTGCTCGTCGGGGGTGAACGGCGCGTCCACGGTGGCCAGCCACGTGAAGACCTCGCGTTCGGCCCGGTGCCACGACGTCACCACGGCCTCGATGGGCACGCCCTGGATGGCCCGGCGCTCGCCCAGGGCGGCCGCGGTGATCAGTTCGGGGCCGGCCGGCAGGCGCCGCTCGCCGACGCAGAACAGCAGCGTACGGATGTTGGGGGTGATCGTGCCGGCCAGGTCGGCCAGGTCCATGCGGTCCTCGTCATAGCCCGGTAACTGCCGCCACACATCTGTTACCAGCACCTGTGCCAGGTCCGTAACACGGCTGAGAAGAAGGTGTGCCCGTTGTGGGACATCCACAAGAAGTCGCCGCCGTTCTTCCGGTCTGCCTGGGTAGTGTCCACGAGACCTGTTCAAGACTATGTGAGGAATCGCTAAAACGAGGAGAGCAGGATGACTACTGACGAACGGGCGGCCCGAGCCGCCGAAGGTGATCTTGCCGCGACGATGGACGACCACGCCCTCGAGCCGGTGCCGGCCGCCGGGCGCAAGCCGCTTCTGCAGCTCATCGTGGTTCAGGTCGGCTGGAACATCAGCGTCAGCAGCTTCCTGGTCGGCGGCGTGGTCGGCGCCGGCACCACGTTCGGCGAGGGCATGCTGGCCATCGGCCTGGGCAACGTCGTGCTGGCCGTGGTGGCGTCGCTGATCGGCATCATCGGCTTCCGCACCGGCCTGACCAGCTATCTCGCCTCGCGGGCGGTGTTCGGCCGCAACGGCTCGATCGTCGTGTCGATCGTGCTCGGCATCGTCGCCATGGGCTTCATCGGCGTGCTGATGGACACGTGGGGCGGCGCGGTCAACAAGCTGATCCCGGCCATCCCGTCCGCCGTGTTCGTCGTCGTGTTCGCCGCGGCCATCCTGACCACGGCGATCTTCGGCTTCAAGGGCCTGCACACGTTCTCGCTGGTCGCCGTGCCGGTGCAGGTGGCGATCGGCCTGTTCGCGCTGTTCCGGATCGGCTCGCTCGACGGCGGGTTCGGCGAGGTGTTCGACGCGAGCCCGGTCGCCGCGATCGGCTTCTCGGCCGCGGTCAGCTCGGTCATCGCGACCTGGGTGACCGGTGCCGCGCTCGTCTCCGACGTCCAGCGGTACGCCCTCAAGGCCCGCGATGTGGTCATCTCGTGCGTGCTCAGCTTCGTCGTCGGCGTCGGCATCTTCGAGGTCATCGCCACCGTCTCGGCCATGAAGGTCGGCAACAGCAACTTCGTGGTCGTCATGCAGGGCCTGGGCCTGCTCGCCCCGGCCGCCGTGCTGCTCTTCCTGGCCCTGTGGAACACGGCCGACAACAACATCTACTCGGCCTCGCTCGCCTTCACCTCGGCCTCCAACCTGCTCAAGCTCAAGCTGAAGAAGCCGGTCTGGACGGTCGTGGCCGTGGTGATCGCGGTGGCCATCGCGTTCCTCGGCGTGGCCGACCAGTTCGGCAAATTCCTGACCGTGATCGGGGTCGTGGTGCCGCCGTTCGCCGGCCTGCTGATCGCCCACTTCTGGGTCGTGCAGCGCAACGCGGCCGAGGCCCTCCGCAACCTGCCCGCCGTACGGTGGGAGTCTTTGGCCTGCTGGATCGCCGCCGCGCTGCTCGCCTACTACGGCGACTTCCTGCTGGTCAACGCAATCGAGGGCCTGGTCGCCGGGTTCGTGCTCTACGCGGCGGTCGGGCTCGGGCTCAAGAAGGCGAGGACCAGCGCATGAGGTACGGACTGGGCGTCCCGACCGGCACCGAGGGGCTGATGTACGCGGTCCCGTACGCCGACATCGACCAGGCCGTCGAGCTCGCCGTCGCGGCCGAGCGCAACGGGTTCGAGTCGGTCTGGGGCAACGACCACATCACCACCCAGCGGTACGTGCGGGACAGTTTCGAGACGCCGCCGCGCTACTACGACCCGTTCGCCTACTTCAGCTACGTGGCGGCGGTGACAGAGACCGTACGGCTGGCCACCGCGATCATGGTGCTGCCGTTCCGCAACCCCGTGGTCGCGGCCAAGCAGGTGGCCACGCTCGACCACCTGTCGCACGGCCGGGCGGTGCTGGGCGTCGGGATCGGGGCCTACCGCGAGGAGTTCCAGGCGATGGCGCCGGGTATGCCGCTGCACCGGGGCGGGCACGCCGAGGAGGCGATCGCCGGGCTGCGCGCGCTGTTCACCGAGCGCCGGGCCTCGTACGAGGGGAAGTGGGTGAAGTTCGACGACGTGGAGAGCTATCCCAAACCCGTACAGGATCCTTTGCCGATTCTCTCGGGTGGCAACTCGCCCGGCAGTCGCTCGCGGGCCGCGCGCCTGGCCGACGGGTGGCTCCCCGCGTGCCTCTCCCCCGCCGAGGCGGCCACCGGCCTGGGCTTGATCCGCGCCGAGGCCGAGCAGCACAAGCGGGAGCTGACCAGCGATTTCGAGGTGGCATTGCAGGTCTGCGTGAGCGTCGCGCCGACCCGCGAGCAGGCGTGGCGGCGGTTCGAGTCGTCGCAGCTCTTCCACCACCTGGTCTCGCTGTCCAAGACGACCCTCAAGGACCAGGGCGTCGACGACCTCATCTCGCGCAACCTGATCGGCACGCCCGACGACATCAAGGAGCAGATTTCCCAGTACGAGGGGGCCGGCGTCACCACGATGGCGGCGCTGCTGTTCGCGGCCGACTCGGTCGGCGAGACGCTCGACATGATGGCGCGGTTCGGGTCGGAGGTGATCGCCCGATGAGCGGCGACCTGGGTGCGCAGCGGCTGGCGCGGCTGCGCGAGGGCCTGGCCGGCGCGCCCTTCGACGCCGTCGTGCTGACCGAGCCCGAGAGCGTCCTGTACGCGACGGGATACCGCAGCATGCCGGGCCAAGTCTTCCGCACGCACCGGATGGCCGCGGTCGTCACCGGCGACGACCTGTGGCTGGTCTGCACCGCCGCCGACGCCCCGGCGGCCGCCGCGAGTGGCATCCCGGCCGACCGCCTCGTGCCGTTCGGGCGGTTCTACGTCGAGGGCCCCGACCCGGAGCTGACCAGCATGGCCGACCGGCACCCCGACCTGGAGGCGGCGCTGCGGACCGCGCTCGAGCAGCTTCCGGCCGGGTCCAGAGTCGTACGGGAAAATGACACGACCCTCGCCGCCGAGGCCCGGATGATCAAGCTGCCGGGCGAGGTCGAGCTGCTCCGGTACGCGGCCCGGCTGTGCGAGGACGCGGTGAACAAGGCCCTGGCCGCGGCCGGTCCCGGCACCACCGAACGCGAGCTCGCGGCGGTCATCGCGGCCACCATGGCCGAGGGCGGCGCCGACCCGCGGTTCATCGTGGCCGCCGTCGGCGAGCGCAGCGCCCTGGCCGACGTCGTGCCCGGGGATCGGGCCTGGCAGCCGGGCGAGACGGCCCGGTTCGACGTCGGTTGCGTGGTCGACGGCTACTGGTCCGACATCGGGCGCACGGCCGTGCTGGGTGAACCCGACGCGCGTCAGCAACAGGTGTACGCGGCGGTGCACGCGGGCGAGCAGGCCCAGCTCGACGCGGCCCGGCCCGGCGTCACGGCCGAGGAGCTGTTCCGGCTCGGGCTGGAGGGAACCGGGGCGGGGGTGCCGCGTTATCGGCGGCAGCACTGCGGGCACGGGATCGGGCTGTCCATCTACGAGCCGCCGATCATCGCGCCGGGCGGGGCGACGCCGTTGCGGGCCGGGATGACGTTCTGCTTCGAGACGCCGTACTACGAGCTGGGCTGGGGCGGCATGATGATCGAGGACACCGTGGTGATCACCGAGAACGGGTACGAGATGCTGTGCAGCGGCGAGCGCGACCTGCTGGTGGTGCCGGCGTGACGGCGTACACGGGGAACTTGGTCTGTGTCCGGTGCGGCGTGGCCTATCCGGAGCCGGCGCTGACGTTGATCGGGGCGGGCTGCCCGGCCTGTGTCGGCGCCAACGTGCTGCCGGAGTACGAGTTGTCCGAGATGGTCGTGCAGGACGACCAGCCGGGCCTGTTCCGTTATCGCGCGCTGCTGCCCATCGCGGAGGACGTGACGCCGGTCAGTCTGGGCGAGGGTGGGACGCCGGTCGTCGAGCTGCCCCGGCTGGCGGAGAGCATCGGGCTGCGGCAGGTGTGGGTGAAGGACGAGAGCCGCAACCCGACCTGGTCGTACAAGGATCGGCTGGCCGCGGTGGCGACGACCAAGGCGGTCGAGCTCGGCGCGGAGACGGTCGTCGTGGCGAGCACCGGCAATCACGGGGCGGCCGTGGCCGCGTACGCCGCAAGGGCCGGCCTGCGCTGCGTCGTGCTGACCCTGGCGTCGGTGCCGACCACGATGAAGACGCTCATGCAGGCGTACGGGGCCGAGGTTGTCGCCCTGCCCCGGCCGGCCGATCGCTGGCACCTGATGGGCGAGCTCGTCAAGGTGCGCGGCTGGATGGCGATGTCGGGCTACGCGAATCCGCCCGCCGGCTCCCACCCGTACGGGGTGGACGGCTACAAGACCATCGCGTACGAGCTGGTCGAGCAGCTGCCCGCACCGCCCGACGCCGTGGTGGTGCCGGTCGCGTACGGGGACGGGCTGTCCGGCATCGCCCGCGGTTTCGCCGACCTGGCCGCCCTCGGCGTGATCCCGCGCGTGCCCCGGCTGATTGCCGCCGAGCCGTTCGGTCCGCTCGCCCAGGCCCTGGCCGACGGTTCCGACACCGCGGGACCCGTGCCGGTCGGGCCGTCGGTGGCGTTCTCGACCGCCTCGCCGTTCGGCACGCAGCAGAGCCTGGCCGCCCTGCGCGGCAGCAACGGCATGGCGATCGCGACCCCCGACAACGACGAGATCATGCAGGCGCAGCTTGCCCTGGCCGCGTCGAGCGGTGTCTACCTGGAGGCGTCGAGCGTGACCGCCGTGGTCGCGCTGCAAAAGGCCGGGCTCGGACCCGGCGAGACGGCGGTCGTCATCGGCACGTCGACCGGTCTCAAGGACGTCGGCGCCACCGCGGCCCGGCTCGACGAGGTGCCGGTGATCGAGCCGACGATCGTGGCTCTGGACAAGGTGCTGCGATGAGGCTGGCCTTCTCGATCTCGGGGCATCGCGACTCGGCCGGGGCGGTGCGGGCCGCGGTCGCCGCCGAGCGGGCCGGGTTCGACGACGTCTGGCTGACCGAGGACTACTTCGAGCGGGGTGCGTTCGCTCTGGCCGGGGCGGTTGCCGCCCGTACGGTCTCGGTTCGGGTGGGCCTGGGCGTGGTCAACCCGTGGACGCGGCATCCGGCGCTGACGGCCATGGAGTTCGCAACCCTCGACGAGCTGAGCGGGGGCCGCGCGGTGCTCGGGCTGGGCGCCAGCAACGCGCACTGGATGAGCGACCGGATGGGCATCCCGTTCGACCGGCCGCTGGCCCGTACGCTCGAGTCGGTCGACCTGATCCGGCAGCTGCTGACCGGCGCGCCCGTCCGCTTCGAGGGCGAGTTCTTCCAGGTGGACACCAAGTTGTCGTTCACGCCGGTGCGACCCGATCCGCCGATCGTGCTCGGCGTGAAGGGGCCGCGGGCGATCACCCGGGGCGGCGCGATGGCCGACGGGTTGCTGCTGTCGATCCTGGCCGGGCCGGGCTACGTGCGCTGGGTCCGCGACCGCGTCGGCGCTGCGAAAGAGCTTTCCGCGTACGTGGGCATCGCGGTCGACGACGACCCGGCGAAGGCCCGCGACCGCCTGCGGCCGATGGTGGCCCAGTTCCTGGGCGTGCACGGCGACCACCTCATCACCCGTACGGCGGGGGTCTCCGCGACGGTGGCCGAGGAGTTCCGGGCGGGCTGGCTCAGCGGCGCGCCCCGGGTCGATCTGGTCACCGACGAGCTGCTCGACGAGGTGGCGGTGGCCGGGGACGCCGCGGGAGCCGCGCGGGGACTGGCCCGGCTGGCGGAGGCCGGGCTCGACGTCGCCGTCGTCCGCGACGACCCGGCCGTGGAACCGGAGGAGACGATGGCCGCCGCACTGTCCGCCGTTCAGGGCTACGCCAGGTCGGCGCTGCGCTTGATCTGGCACTGCCAGACGTCGAGATAGCGCACCCGGAAGCCGGCCTCGAAGTACGCCAGATACAGCGCCCAGATCCGAATGAAGCGATCGTCGAAGCCCTGATCCCGGACCTCCTCCAAACGCGCGCAGAAACGGTGCCGCCACATCCGCAGCGTCTTGGCGTAGGAAGCGGAAAGGCGGCGGAGCTGGGTGATCTCCAGGCCCGTGTCCCGCTTCAGGATGCGCTCGATCGCCGGGATGCTGGGGAGCTCCCCGCCGGGGAAGATGTATCGGTCGACCCACGAGTAGTTGCCCAGCTGCTGCTCCATCCGCCCGTCCGGGAACGTGATGAGTTGCAACGCGATCGCGCCGTCGGTGGCCAGGAGCGATTCGAGCTCGCGCAGGTAGGAGGCCCAGTAGGCGGAACCGACGGCTTCGATCATCTCGACCGAGGTGATCGAGTGATACACCCCGGACTGGTCGCGGTAGTCCGCAAGGTCGACCGTCGCCGTTCCAGGCCCCGCGATGTCGGTGATCCGGGCTCGGCAATAGTCGAACTGCCGCTGGGAGACGGTGATCCCGGTGGCATGAGCCCCGCGTCGCGTCGCGGCCGAGACCAGGAGCCCGCCCCAGCCGCAGCCGATGTCGAGCAGTGTGGCGCCCTCCCGGACCTCGGCCAGATCGAGGATCGCGTCCATCTTGTCCCGCTGCGCCTCCTTCAGTCGGGTGGCCCGGCTGAAGTCTGCGCAGGAGTAGACCAGATCCTCGTCGAGGAAAAGCCGGAAGAAGTCGGGTGGGAGGTCATAGTGCAGGGCGACGTTGCGGCGAGCACCGCCCCTCGTGTTGGGCACTCCCCGCGGCATTCGCCAGCGCCACCCCAGCTGGCTCGCCACCTCGTTCCACCGTCCCCGGCTCGCGAGTTTCCCGGCGTAGACAGCCAGCCAATCGACTATCTCGTCGGTCTCCGCCTGAAGCGAGGCGGTGCCGTCCCCACCTCGCCAGGATTGCTGGATGAAGGCTTCTCCGAAGCCCAGATTGCCGTCGCGAAGGAGTCGCGCCGCGAAGTCACCGGGATTCGTCACCGTCAGAGTGGGCACGCCGTGACGCCCACGCTCGGAGCCGCGCACGAGGCCCTGCCGTGACTTGTCGAGGGTGATGCCGAACGCGGTGAAAACCAGGGCCTGGACAAGTGGACCGACCGGACGGATGCGCAGATGACCCCAGTCCGAATGAAGGGTCACGGAATCCTCGCGACGCGGCATCGACGATCACCAACCTCCATCAGCGGCTCGCTACGACAGCCCTCCGGCCAGGGTTCGCGAAAGTTGAATGATGGCGTAAATTCCGGGGGCAACCTTCACAATCCCGACGGCGAGGTTCGCGATCGGCAAGGGAGGCCAGGATTCGGCGTCCCGTGCCGCCAGGATGACATCCACCTCGGGCTCGGCGACGACGTAGTCGACCCGGTGGTGCGGCGCCGCGAAGGTTCCTCGGCGCCGGCGGTCCCGCTGCCCGCGGCGGATCTCGGCGACCCTGACCGCGTGCGCGACGAAGGCCCGGACGTCGGCGCGAACGCCGTGGTGCGCTTTGACGATCATGCGGAGGGTGAGGACGATGAGGGCCAGATCGGTGCAGACTCCCAGCGTGGCGAAGCCTGCCGCGACGACGCGGTTCACGCCGCCCTGCAGCATGTCGAATACCGCGATCATCGAGATCGCGAAGTTGATCGCCGTCGCGTAGCTGAGCATGATCAGGGAAGTCGCCGGCGCCCAGCCGAAACTCTTGTCCCGCCAACGCGGCACGTACCTGACCCGGAAGTCCAAGAGATTCCGCTTCCGCCGGCTGAGCAGGCGCTGGCCCACAAGCGCGTACATCCAGGCGCTGGCCAGGGCGAAGTGAACCCCGACGGTCCCGACGAATACGCACCAGACCGCCAATAGTGGATTGTCACGGTAATCGGCCCACCAGCGTTCCCGGAGAACAGCCTCCGGAGCAGCCGGGTTGGCGAGAGCCTCAAAGATCCCGCCGGACTGCAAGTTCCGGCTGTAGAGCCAGATCGTCATGGCCGCCGAGACCGCGAAGAGCAGCCAACCCTTCCAGCCGCGCGGGAGGAGGCGAAGCAGCCATTGCTGCATGGTCTCGTCGGCGCCGGCGGTGACCCGGTCGTCAGGCAACAAGCCGGTGCGCTGGAGTTCGGGAACAAGACCTTCCAGCCTGCGCAGGATCGTCAGGTAGCCGATCACGGCGAAGGGGGAGGTCAAGGACAGGATGACGGTGGGGATGTCGACCAGGAACGGAACGCTGTCGCAGTTCGGAGGTTCGCCCTGGCGAAGCAACAACGACCGCAGGAAGACCCGAAAACCCTGACAGCCCGGTTCGCGAGCCACATCAAAGGCGGACGTCACCAGCACGGTGAGCACAAAGCCCGACAGGGTCCACCCAACAAGCCGGACATTGTCGAGCCCGCGTCGCGAGCCCCTCAGCGGGAGAACGGCGCGGCCCAGTGCACCCATACGGTCGCCCACTGAGGTCATCTAGAGACCTAACGCTCGCAGCACTGCGGACGGACGCTCGATGGTCAGCATGTGTGCGGCGTCCGCGACCCAGGCGATGCGGGCTGAGGGGTTGGCTCTGATCAGCTCCTGCGCGTCCCACTTGGTGACCAGCCGGTCCCGGTCGCCGAAGACGGCGATCAACGGCACCGTGATACTTCCCCACGTCTCGACCGCGTCGTAGGAGGGGCCGTTGCGCGCGGTGAGGACGACCCCCCGCGGGCTCAGCTGAGTCAGAATCTTCTCTGCCAGTTGCCGCCGGAACTGTGCGGGGCGAGCCAAGAAAGGCGCGATGACCGCCCGGGCGCCCACCACCCTCGCGCACAGCCGAACCATGTGGGATCCGAAGCCGCCAGTCAGGCAGAGCAGCCAATAGCCGTTCCAGAGCAGGGCGGTCACAGGGTTGCGAAGGATGTTCGCAATCGGTCTCTTGATCGTATTCAGTATCGCGAAATAGGAACCCGCGGCGACGTGGACGGAGGTCACATCAGCGGCGAAGCGGCTGGCCATGTCCAGGGCCAGGAATCCGCCCATCGACTGTCCGACGAGCCTGACCTTGAGAAAGCCCAGGCCCTTCATCTCCCGCATCAACATCTCGCCGACCTCGGGGATCCACATGGTATCGAGCCGATTCTCCGATCGCCCGAACGAGGGCAGATCGACCAGGACCAGGTTGCCGAGTTCCACTCCGGACTCGGCCGCGCACTGGAGAATAGGTGTCCATGTTGTGGCGTCCGATGCGACACCGTGCAGGAGGAGCGTACCGGCGTCACCATTGTTGCGGCGTCTGACATAGAACGCGACTCGGCCGTAGGGCGTTTTCGCCAGCACCGTCTCGAAGCCAAGATCGCCCAACTCCGTGATGATGTCCCTAGGGGTGTACGCGTCGCACGATTCCATGATGTCACTCCGCAGTTGTTCGTTCCGACCGACGAAATGCTTCTTTGCAGGGAGATCATGGACGTCGCCGGAGATTACCGCGGCGGGCGAAACGCACGCTGTCCTCGATCCGACACGACAGCGCCCGGCTCGGTGGAGCTTCGAGCCGGGCGCGTCGGCGTTCACGGAGAGGCCGGCCGCGTCACCGTAGCGTGATCCGGAAGCTGGTGTCCGAGTCGAGCAGCCCGCTGAACGGGTCGATCGCGAGGCGAACCGGGCCCTCGCCGGGACAGGTCAGGACCCACGTTCCGGTGACGACGCTGCGCGGGCGGCTCGATCCGCCGGGGAAGCCCGGGTCGGGTGTCACCTGACAGGTTCCGGTGTCGGTGCCGGCCTCGACCGAGGTCTGATTCCACTGGGTGGTCTTCGTCCCGCCGTAGGTGCCACTGAGCACGAGCTCGATCTGTTCCCCGGCTCTGGTGGCGGACTTGACGCCGATTTGCAGCACGTGATCCGGCCTTGGCTCGGCGATCGTCGCCTTCATCGCAGTCGGTTTCGCCGTAACGGATGGTTCGGGCGTCGGCGGGGCGGTCGATTCCGGGACCGTTGATGCCGGGGCCTCTGACACCGGAGCCGCCGCCGCAGCGTCGTTCACCGCCTCGTCCGGCCCGGAGCAGGCCGGCATCGCTGCCAACGTTGCGACCACACCCGCGTAGAACAGCCACCTAGCCTGTCGCACCATCGCCTCCAGCGATCGCCGAGCATCGGACACCAGCGACGGGAAACGACCCCGCCTATCGACGATCGTCTGTGGACAGACGTGGCTGGTCCATGCCGCACTGATGCGGCATGGACGATGCGGGATCTGCTCGCGATACTGCGGTTACCGGCTCACTCCGGCCGGAGACGAGGCGACGGCCGCCTGATTCAGGAATGCCAGGACTTCGGTGGCGAACCGCTCGGGGGCCAGGCTGTGCACGCGGTGGCCGACCGGGATCGTCGCCAGGCGCGCGCCGGGGAGGGCCAGGGTGGCCTCGGCCAGGCGGCGCGGCGGGATGCAGCTGGTGGGGCCGCCCGAGAGGACCAGGGTGGGGTGCTCGACGTGGCCGAGGCGCGACCACCACGCGGCGTCGGGACGCGACAGCTGGCGCAGCAGGGCGGCCATGGCGCGCAGGTCGTAATCCTGGCGGACGGTGAGAATGCCGAACACCGCGGTGAGCACCTGCCACGGGTTGATGCCCCGGACCGACGGCTGGGACGTGCGGGGCGGGGCGGCCAGGTCTTCCAGCACGAGGCCGGCGATGCGATCGGCAACGCGGCGGGCGGCGTCGAGCGCGGCGTAGGCCCCGACCGAGTGGCCGACCAGCACGGTGCCGCGCAGGTCGAACGCCTCGAGCAGGCCCACCAGGTCGTCGCCGAGGCTGGTCAGCGCGTAGCTTCCAGGGCGGGCGCTGGTGGCGTGGCCGCGCAGGTCGACGGCGAGCACCCGGTGGCCCTCGAGCCGGGCGGCGAACCTGTCCCACGTGCGCGAGCTGCTGCCACAGCCGTGCAGGAGCACCACCGGGCGGCCCGACGGGTCACCGGCCTCCCGATAGCCGAGCCGGACACCGTTGATCACGACGGTGCCGACCGCCGACCACTCGAAGACCATCCACGTTGTTTACCAGACGTTGGTGTACAGGTCCTGAGAACGTCACTCGAAGAACTTCAGGCTGTAGCCGATGTTGGTAGCCGCTCCCGGCACATCAGCGCGGCGATAGGTGGTGTTACCCCACCAAACCGCCGTTCCCGTGTACCAGTAACGGTTCGACCAGGAATACGGCGTGCCCTTCGCCACAGCGTGATACATGGTGGGGAACCGGTTACCGGATGGCGGGCTGGTCGTTAGATCTCCGCGCTCGAGGACGAACGTGTGGTGACCCGGACCGTCGACCCGTCGATCGCCCACTTGTCGTTGGGCAGGGCAACCTTGACCGTGCGCAGCGCCTATCGGACGTAGTGACGCAGGCGCACTGTTTTCCCACGCGAACCGGCCCAGTCGGCGGTCGTCGTGTGCGTGTATCGCCATCCGGTGCTCTCGTAGAACGCGACCGCCGGCGAGTTCACCTTGTCAACCACGTTGAGGATGAGCCGACCGCCGGCCCAGATGTGCACGTGGTCAAGCAGAGCACTTGCAACCCCGAGGCGGCGGGCCTCAGGCGCCACGAACAGCCGCGTGACCTCTCGGCCGTTCTGTACGGCGACGTGCCCAACAATGAGACCGGACGAGTTCGTGGCCACCCACGCCTGGTCGAACTCCGGAAGATCCAGCCAGGCACTGGGGCGAGAGGGCCATTTCGCCGGATAGCCGTTGGCAAGGCGCACCCGACGCAGCAGACGCGCACACGTTTCGAGGTCCTCCGGACGCCGTTCCCGGATGGTCAGGGGCCAGACAGCTACATCGGTCACCCCAACATCATGAACCAGCACCGCGCGGGCCCGGTCGAGAGCGCTCTCCCACGTTGTCGTCACGGTGCCGCCATGAACAATGGGCGGCGGCCCCGCCGTACAAGCGCCCTCAAGCCCGACGCCCTCCATGCCGCCGAGTCGGGTGGCTGGGTGCAGGTCTGGAACCCGATGATGGATGTGGTCATGGGTTGGAAGGCTGCAGTACCGCGTCTACCCGGTGTGACGGCGTATGCGACGGGGGTGTCGGCCGGGCGGTCGGGGTGCCGCCCGGCCGAACGACCGTGATCAGGCGGAGGCTTCGACGGCTGGGCGTTCGCCGGCCACCGTGATCGGGATGCGGCGGGGCTTCGCCGCGGCGGCCACCGGCAGGGTGAGCGTGAGGACGCCGTCCTGCCAGGTGGCGGCGATGTCTGACACGTCGACGCCGTCGCCCAGGGTGAGCCGGCGCTCGAAGGTGCCGGTGGGGCGTTCGCGGCGGATCCACTGCAGTTCCTCGTCGGCGCGCGGGGAGCGTTCGGCGCGGATGGTCAGCACCCGGTTGTCCACGTCGATCCGCACCGAGCCGGGGTCGATGCCGGCCAGGTCGCAGTGCAGCACGTAGTGGTCGCCGGACCGGTAGAGGTCGATCGGCATGGCCATCGTGACGGACTGCGCGGCGGGGGCGCCCAGCACCTGCTCGGCGAGCCGGTCGAAGTCGCGGAAAGGATCGAAAGTCAGCACCACGAACACCTCCTCGAGACCCGTCCGCCGGCCTGTCCGACGGACGCGTGGCGCTCGGCTAAAGATCAAATCTGCCGAGGTGCCGCCTGGTCATCCGGGGTGCATCACCGCGGTGACCAGCAGCGACAAGAATTTTTTAGCACTCCTCGCGGCCGAGTGCCAAGAGGTTAGCGGAAAAATTGTGGACCCATTTTCCGACCAGGTCACGCAGGGCCGCGGGCTCCCGCACGACGAACGGCCGACCCAGTCCACCGAGGACCCCGGGCACCCAGTCGAGCCGCTCGGCCCGCATCCGCACGACCACCCAGCCGTCCTCGTCGTCGGCCTCGATCGTCGCCAAACCCTGCGGCAGCCCCGCCCGCACCTCGTCGGCAGACCCGTTCACCCGTACGACCACCTGATAGCGCCAGGGCGTGCCGGCCAGCCCCGCGAGCACCGTCGCGGCCGGGTCGAAGTCGTCCGGCACCTCGAAGGTCTCCCCCGTCGGACGGACCCACCCGATCCGGTCGAGCCGGAACGTGCGCAACTCCCCCGACGACGCGTCGTGTCCGGTGACGTACCACCGGCCGTGGTGCGCCACGATCCCGTACGGGGAAAGGGTCCTCTCGCTGCTCACGCCGTGGCGATCCGCGTAACCGATCAGCAGGGAATGCCGTTGCCGGGCCGCCTCGGCCAGTCGCAGCAACACTGACGCCTCGGGGCTCGCGGCGGCCGGGGCGGTGAACTCGGTCGTCGCGAACACCGCCGCCAGCCGGGCCTGGAGCGCCTTGGGCAGCACCCGGCGCACCTTGGCGGCGGCGCTCTCGGCGGCCTCGCCCGACGACGAGTTGAGGCCGAGCAGGACAGCCAGGGCCTCCTCGTCGGTCAGCATCAGCGGGGGCATCCGGAAGCCGGGGGCCAGCCGATAGCCGCCGTACCGCCCGCGCACCGACTCGACCGGCACCTCCAGGTCGAGCAGCTGGCCGACGTACCGGCGTACGGTCCGCTCGTCGACCTCCAAGCGGGCGGCCAGCTCGGCGGTCGTACGGGTGCCTCCGCCTTGCAGAATCTCGAGCAGGCCGAGCACGCGGGCGGTGGACATCTCCCGAGAATACCGGGCGGAAGCTGCCCGGTATTAGACCTAGCGTGTGCCGCATGAACCTGACTTCGATTCGCCTCATCACCAATGACGTCGCCCGGCTGACCGACTTCTACGAGCTGGTCACCGGCCTGACCGCCCGCCGCCCGACCCCGCTGTTCGCCGAGCTCGTCACGCCGGGCGCGACCCTGGCCATCGGCGCACTCGCGACCGTGCCGTTCCTCGACCGTCCGGCCGCCGGCACGGCCATCGTCGAGTTCCGCGTCGCGGATGTGGACGCCGAGTTCGCGCGGCTGCGCGGGAGCGTCCGGGAGTTCGTACAGGAACCCACCACGATGCCGTGGGGTAACCGGTCGATGCTGTTCCGCGACCCGGACGGCACTCTCGTGAACGTCTACGCCCCGCCGACTGTTAAGTAATTTCCCGATTGGGTAGGGGGTGAAGATCCAACCAAGGAGGTTCTCCCCGTGCGTACGTCCCGGGTCTTCACCACCGGCGCTGTTCTCACCGGCCTGGCCCTGACCCTGCAGGCCTGCGGCTCGTCCGGCGACTCGTCGGAACCGGCGGCGGCCCCGTCGACCGCGGCGGCCGACTCCGCCGCCGGTTCCGCGCCGTCCCCGGCCGCCACCTCGGCGTCGGCGGCCCCGCTGAACACCGAGGACATCCTGGCCGGCAAGCGGCAGACGCTGATCCACATCGCGGAGGACGACAAGGACTGGAGCGCCACGTACGAGGGGCCGATCGCCATCGGGGACGGCACCGACGACGGCGCCGAGTTCCGGCTCGTGCCGGCCCAGGGCGAGGACATGTATCTGATCGAGGCCCTCCGCCCGCGCGAGGAGGGCGGCCGCTGGTGCGTCTTCGCCGACAAGACAAAGGAGCCGGTCGGCGTGGGCACGGTCAAGTGTGCCGAGAACGAGACCACGGTCTTCCGGGTCTACGCGACCGGCGAGAAGGACGAGAAGGGCCGCCCGACCCACAACTTCATCAACGAGGAGTTCGGCGCCCTCCAGGTCAAGAACGACGGGTCGGCCCTCTACATCCAGCAGACCGGCGACGGCGGCATCCGCGGCAACTACAGCTTCGTCGACCGCGGCCCGGTGGAATAGAACATCCCCGCGGCCTGCTCGTGCAGCGCCCGCATCTCGTCGTCGAACGGCGGGACCGGGCCGGTCACGGGCAGGCCGGGCACGACGTCGGTCACGGGCAGCACCGCCACCGGCGACGAGGGCAACCCCCAGCCCGTACGCCACCCGGCCAGCTGAGCGCTCGACGCCGCGCAGACGATCGGCCCCAGCCCCGCCCACCCGTGCGCCGCGGCACACATCGGGCAGTGCTCCCCCGACGTGTAGACCGTGCAACCGCCCCGCTCCTCGGCCGGCACGTTGGCGATCGCCCACTGAGCCAGCCGTAGCTCGGGATGCGCGGTCGGATCGGCATCGGTGTTCTCCCGGTTGCGATCCTCGGCCAGCACCTTGCCATCGGCCCCGACCAGCACCGACCCGAACGGGAAATCGCCCGCCGCCAGGGCCTCCGCCGCCAGCTCGACACAACGCCGCAAGTGTTCGTCCGTCATGGCACCATCCTTCCGCGAGAATCCTCGGTGAGCGACCCAACCGAATGCCTGTCGATCCGCGTCGGATACTCAGCGACGGTGACAGGGGGCGGGGCGGCGGATGCCGAGAAGAACCGACGGCGAATATCTGGCCTTCGTGCAGGGCCGGGTCGGGGCCATGCGACGGGCGGCCTATCTGCTCTGCGGTGACTCGCACGGCGCCGACGACATCGTGCAGGAGACGCTGACCAAGCTTTACACGCGCTGGCCGCGGATCAGCCATGTGGAGAACCTCGACGCGTACGTCAACACGATGCTGGTCCGGGTCTTCCTCGACGACCGCCGTCGCGGGTGGTGGAAGGTCGCGCTGCTCGACTGGCTGCCCGAGCGGGCCCCGGTCGCGCCGCCGGCCACCGAGGACACGTCGGTGGTGCGCCAGGCGCTGCTGGGCCTGCCCGTCCGGCAGCGCGCGGTCGTGGTGCTGCGCTTCCTGTGCGACCAGCCGGTCAAGGAGGTCGCCCGGATCCTCGGCTGTTCCGAGGGCACCGTGAAGAGCCAGTCGGCCCACGGGCTGGACCGGCTCCGCCAGATCTTCGACGAGAAGCTGCCCGAGATCGCCGCCGCGCAGGACCAACGATGACCGAGGAGAGCAGGGAAATGACCGAGGACGACCGCGCGGTGCGGATCCTGCGGACGCTGCCCGACGAGCCGCCCGCGCCGTCGACAGTCGACGTGACCCGGACGATGGCCGAGGGCCGCCGGCGGCGCCGGGTGCGGCGCTGGTCGGGCGGGGTCGCGCTGGCCGCGGTGACGGCGGTCGCGGCGGGTGGCGGCACGATGGCGGTGGCGGCCCTGCAGGAAGAACCGGTCCCCACGCCGACCACCTCCACCGTCGCCGTCGCCCCCACGCCGAAGAACTGCCGGGTCACGCTGCTGCCGTCCCGCGGGATCAGCAAGGCGCTCGTCACGGCGGGCGATCCGAGCGGGCGCTACCTGGCCGGGCGGGTCTATCCCGAGCAGGGACACGCGCAGACGGTGCTCTGGAAGGACGGGAAGCTGCTGCCGACGGTGTCGATGCCGGGCGCCGACGCGTCGTGGGACGACATCAACTCGTCCGGACTCGCCGTCGGGAGCAGCTTCGACGGCGACCAGCAGCAGGCGTTCACCTCCTTTCAGGGCGTGACCCGGCTGCCCGGCGGACGGTCCGTCGCGGCCGCCGTCAACGACGCCGGGGTCGTCGTCGGCATGCTGGGCGACCCGTTCGCCGACGGGGTGCCGGTGCGCTGGGCCTCCCCCAAGGCCGCCGCGGAGAAACTGCCGCTGCCCGCCGGGTACACCCGCGGCGACGCGAGGATGATCGACGAGGACGGCACGATCGCCGGCCGCATCTCGCGCGGCAAGGGGCTGGGAACCGGTTACCTGTGGCTCCCCGACGGCACCGGCCGCCTGATCCCGCCGCCCGGTGACAACGACTTCTTCTGGCCCGAGTCGATCAGCGACGGCGTCGTGTACGGCCGCGCGGGCCGCGAGAGCGCGAACGCTTCGTCCCGCGAGTTCGCCTCGTACGCGTACGGGGTCGCCACGGGCACCTACAAGAAACTGCCCGCCGACCTGGACCCGCCCGCGCTGGGCGCCGCGAACGGCTGGGTCCTCGGCGTACGGGGAATCACCGACACGGTCATCGTCGCCGGGGACACGGTGGTGAAACTGCCCCGCTACAAGGGCATGAAGGAGTACGTGGTCAGCGCGTTCAGCGCCGACGGGACAGTGGCCGCGGGCTACACCACCGACACCGACAAGATCGAGGGCGTGGCAAACCGCCCGGTCCGATGGAACTGCGCGGGCTGAACCGCAGTCCAAGGGTCCATGAGACTGATCGCGGGGGTTGTCTGCGGCCTGCTGGCGCTGAGCGGGTGCGCGGCGCCGGAAGCCGCCGAGCAGGAGGCGGCGAAGGCGGGCTGGCGGAAGGTTTCCGGCAGCCCGCTCGGGCCCCGGGAGCAGACGCTGGGCCTGTGGACGGGCCGCGAGGTGCTGCTGATCGGCGGCAGCGACGCGACCCCGTGCCCGCCCAACGCGAGCTGCGCCTACCCGCCCGGCCCGCCGCTGACCGACGCCGCGGCCCTGGATCCGGCGACGAACACGTGGCGCACGCTCGCAGCTCCCCCGGCGTCGACGTTCGGGGCGCAGGGCGTGGTCATCGGTTCCACCGCTTTCCTGCTCCCGTACGAGTCCCGGCGCGAGCTGCTCGTCTACCACGTCGACCGGGAGGCCTGGACCACGCTGCCGGTGCCGTTCGACCCGGCCCGCGGGTACGGGCTCGTCGCCGCCGGGAAGAGCCTGGTCGCATACGGGGGAAGTGACGAGGCCGGGCCGACCGACGACTTCCGGCTCGACCCGGCGACCGGCAAGTGGACGCCCCTGCCCGACGACCCGCTGGGGCCCGCCTTCGAACGCTCGATGGCGTGGACCGGACGCGAACTGGCCCTCTTCGACCACGAACTCGTGCCCAACCCGGGCGCGGACGGCCCCGCCGTGACCCGGATGGCGGCCCTCGACCTGAGCACCGGCAAGTGGCGCCGCCTGCCCGACGCCCCGATGCTCCGCACCGGCCCCTGGCTGCTCGCCGCCGGCAAACTCGTCAACCCGACCCTGGGCGGCGCCGACGGCGGACAGGTGGGCAACTGGGGCCGCCCCTACCCGAACGGCGGCATAGTCGACCCGGCCACCGGCGCCTGGGCGCCGCTGCCCGACCCGCCGGGCGGCCTGACACTGGAGGCCGAAACCCGGACCGGCGGCGCCCGCACCGGCACGACCGCCCTCTACCCCGCACTGCCCGGCGCCGTGCTCGACACCGCAACGGGCAAGTGGGACCACCCCGGCGACCCCTCCACCAAGACCACCACCGGCCGTACGGTCGTGGCCGCCGGCACCCGGCTGGTGGTCTTCGGCGGCGCCCGCTGGACCGGCGACGACGACGCCACGCTCCTCGACGAGACCTGGATCTGGACGCCCTAGGCCCTGCTTCGTAGCTGGGGTGGCAGCGAGGCCGGGTCCAGATTTCGTCTGGTGGTGGCCCGCGGAAGCTCGGCTCCCGGGGTTGGAACCGGGCTTTCGCGGGACGCCGCCAGGCGGGATCTGGGCCCTGCCGCAGCCCCGCCCCAGCTACGAAACAGGGCCTGGGTTGTTCACGTTGATCAACAGGTTGGCCATCGGCTGGTCAGCGAGGCGTTCTCAGATCGACGAGAACGCGGCCGATGCTCGCAGCATGGCGAAGCGCAGGACGACGGTGTGGGCCCTGATCAAGCCGGCGGGCTCCACGCTGCCGGGCCGGGTCGACGCGGTCGCGCACCGGCCCGATCCGGCGTCGCCGGACCCGACCGCGTACTGCGGGGTGTGGCTGAGCGACGCCGAGCGGGTGCGGGCCGAGCGGCTCGGCGCGACCAAGCTCTGCGCCCCCTGCAGCCGCACCCGGAGCGCGGCCCTGAAGCCGGCCGGCCGGTGAGGCGCTCGACCGCTATCCGCGCAGGGCTCTGACGATCGCGGCCACGGCGTCCCGGCCCGCCCGGTTGGCGCCGACCGTGGACTGGGACGGGCCGAAGCCGATCAGGTGGATGCGGGGGTCGGCCGCGACCTGGGTGCCGATCATGCGGATGCCGCCCTGCTCGTTGCGCAGGCCGAGCGGGTCGAGATGCGACAGGGCGGCCTTGAACCCCGTCGCCCACAGGATCGCGTTCACCGTCGTGAAGGAGCCGTCCGCTTCCCGTACGCCGTACGGCTCGATCGCGGTGAACATGGGCCGGCGCTTGCGGTCGGCGGTCGCGGCGAACGGCGTACGGAGAAGGCCGGTGTAGGAGACGACGCTGCCCGTGGGCCGGCCCGCCTCCACATCCGCGGTCACCTGGGTGATGACCTCGCGCCCGGCCACCTCGGGCTCGAACCCGTCGGTGCGCCAGACCGGCTCGCGGCGGGTGTACCAGAACGTGGTCGCGACCCGGTCGATCTCCTCCAGCTGCTGGACCGCCGAGATACCACCGCCGACGACCGCGACCCGCCGCCCGACGAACTGCTCGGCCGACACATAGTCGTGGGTGTGCAACTGCAGGCCGGCGAACGTCTCCAGGCCCGGATAATGCGGCCGCACAGGGTTGGTCCAGGTGCCGGTCGCGTTGATGATCGCCCTCGTCCTCCACCGACCGGCGCTCGACTCGACGACCAGCCCGTCCTTGTCGTGGACGGCGGTGACCTCGACCGGGCGCAGGATCGGCGGGTCGAAGGTGCGCTCGAAGGCCTCGAAGTAGCGCGGCACCGCCGTACGGCTGGGCTCGGCCTCGTCGATCGGGGGCTGGGCCAGGCCGGGCAGGTCGAAAATGCCGTTCACGGTCCCCATCCGCAGCGACTCCCAGCGGTGCTGCCACGCGCCACCGGCCGCGGATTCGGCGTCGAGCACCACGAAGGTCCGGTCGCCGTCGCCCTCGAGGGCGCTGGTGAAGCCCCGCCGCGCCAGGTGGTAGGCCGCGGACAGGCCGGACTGGCCTCCGCCGATCACCACCACCGTGGCTGATCTCTCGCTCACAGCCTCCCGAACACCCACCGCCGGCCGGACATTTCCGACTGTGAGCCGCACCTCTGGACTGGTGACTAGAAGTCTCTTGACTACTAGTCGTGCGCACGAAATGCTGTCCCTCGAATCGGAAGGGGGAACCGATGAACGACAGCAAGACGGCCGCGCCTCGCGACTTCGACGGTCTATACAAAGCGCTGGTGGCGGCCCATCCACGAGACGCCCTACGCCAGCTCTGCGGCGTCAGACTGAACGGCGAGGATGTGATTCTCGAGGGGCCGACCGAGTTACCACGGCAACGCAGCCGCCAGACCGACAAGACATTCCTGGTCCACCACAACGACGGCGCGCCCACGGACGTCTACCACTTCGAGTTCCAGGTCCAGCGCACCGAGGACTTCCAGGAACGGATGGTCTACTACTGGGCGTCACTAGCACTCAAATATCGCAGCGACGATCACCGCATCCACCAGGTCGTGCTCTGGCCGGTGGGCAAGGGCTACCCGGGTCGGTTCCGGCGTGATCAGGCCCAGCTCGACTACCGGTCGATCAACGTCCCCGACGACTTGGACCCGGCCGTGCTGCTGGACGGGCCACTGGCGCCGCTCGCGCTGTGGTCCAAGAAACCGCCACCCGATCTGGTCGAACGGGTGGCCGATCGGATCGAAGCAACCGACGCGGTCGAGGAACAACTGGTCCAGGTCGAGCTGAGTATGCTCGTGGGACGCCCCCTGGCCAACGAGGTCCTGAAGGTCTTGCAAAGGAGAGGCATGAGCAACGTTCTGGAGCAGTCAGAGTTGGGCCGCCAGATCCTCGAGAAGGGCCTTGAGAAGGGCCTCGAGAAGGCCCGGGAGGAAGCCCGCGTCGGCCGCGTTGGCACCATGCGGAAGGCCCTGCATGCGGGATACGGCGACATTGACGACCTGGACGAGCTCGCCCAACGTCTGAGCGGCAGCGACCACGACGGGAACATCGCCCGCATCGTCGGTGGCGCGAAACTGGAGGACCTGCGCTCCTGAGCAATGCGGCGGCGCGTAGGGCAAGGTCGTCGGCCCTAGCCACTACGCGTCGTCTTTAACCCGCACTCCGTTCTTGGGCTAGGCGACGAAGCCGACTTGCATAATGCGGCGCGTCACGGATGGACGCTGTGGCCGAAGGCGGGATGGGCGGCCAGCCACCCGGCGTAGCGGGGTCTGCGGGTGACGATGTCGCGGTAGGAGGCGGCGGCCAGGGCGATCACGTCCGGGGCCAGGGCCGCGGCGGGGGCGGACGGGTCCCAGCCGATCAGGTGGCGCCAGCTCAGCGGTGAATCGCGCAGCGGGACGGCCACCGCGCCGGGCACGTCGCGGACCGTGGCCTGGCACAGGGCTACGGCGCGGCCCGATGTCACCACGTCGAAGACGGCGCCGGCGTCCATCTCGTACGGGAAGAGGGGCGTGAAGCCGGAGCGGGCGCAGGCGGCGGCGAAGCACTCGTTGAAGCAGCCGTCGCCGGGGGCGCTCACCCAGCGTTCGCCGGCCAGGTCGGCCAGGCCCACGTCAAGACCACCGGCCAGCGGGTGGCGGGCGTCGAGCAGCACCCAGACCGGGTCGACCGAGACCGTACGCCATTCCAATCCGACCGCTTCGTCACTGCCGGGGCGGCCGGTCGCGCACGCCCCGACCAGCGCGTAGTCGAGCCGGCCGGATTGCACCAGGCGGACGATCTCGTTCTCCGACCACGTCGCGTGCACGCTCACCGGGCGGCCGGGGTAGGCGTCGGAGAGCCGCTGGACCAGGCCGCCGACGATCGGGCCGTTCGTCGCCCCGACCCGGAAGCGGGCGGTGTCGCCCACGGTGCGCAGCGCCGAGGCGTGCAGGTCGCTGACGGCCGGCAACAGCAGCCGGGCCCGCGACAACACAAGGTCGCCCAGCTCGGTCGGCGTCACCCCGCGGCGGCCGCGGACGAACAGCGGGCCGCCGAGCAGGCGTTCGACCCGGCGGAGCTGGGTGGTGAGCGCGGGCTGGGCCACGCCGAGGGTGGCGGCGGCCTTGGTGACGCTGCCGGCGTCGGCGATCGCCAGGATCAGGCGCAGGTGGCGCAGTTCCAGATCCACCGGATGACGATAGATCGACCAGGTTAAATCCGCGCGATGCATCATCCAGGCTCGATGATCACCCGATCGGGCACGGAGCGCCGCGTGAAATGTACGTTTTGCCCAGCTACAACGTGCGTGTGCTGATCAATCGAATCCTCGCTGCCACGCTCCTGGGCGGCGTCATCCTCAATACAGCCGCCCCGCAGGCGCTGGCCACCGCGGGCAACCCGTCGCCCGAGCCGGGCGCCGTCCTCAGCTCCCAGCCTCGCGAGCTGCCCGCGGGTCTCAAGCAGCTGGCCCGGGCCAAGCAGATCAAATACGCGACCACCGACGTACGGGGGAATGGGACGTTTGCCTCGGGCATGGTGCTCACGCCGCTGCGGAACAAGAAGAACAAGACGGTCGTGTGGGCCCACGGCACGACGGGGATCGCCGACAAGTGCGCGCCGTCGGCCAACGACGACGTCTTCTGGCCCGAGGCGCGGGTGGCGATCTCGTCGCTGCTCGAGCGGGGCTGGACGGTCGCGGCGCCCGACTACCCCGGGCTCGGCACGCCCGGCCCCCACCCCTACCTGATCGGCAACAGCGAGGGCCGGTCGATCATCGACAGCGTCCGGGCCGCCCGCAACCTCGACGACGACCTGTCCCGCCAGTACGCGGTGGACGGCCACTCGCAGGGCGGCCAGGGCACCTTGTTCGCCAACCAGCTGGCCGGGGCGTACGACAAGGAATTGCAGCTGCGGGGCACGGTGAGCATCGCGCCGACCAGCCAGACCCGGGTGCTGGCCGAGGCGATCCCGAACACCGCCGGCCAGGGGTTCATGGCGATGGCTCTGTACGGCCTCAACGCCGTCGAGCCGTCGTTCAAGCCGGAGGCCGTGCTGACCAAGGCCGCCCTCGACAAGGGTGACGTGCTCAAGAAGGGCTGCCTCAACGAGGTGCTCGCGGCCTACGCCCCGCCGCTGAAGCTGCTCAAGAACGACAAGCTGCCCGAGGCCTGGGTCGCCAAGCTGGCCGAATACGTCGACCCGGCGCAGACGCCGCTGGCCGCACCCGCGTTCGTGGTGCAGGGCACCGACGACGAGATCGTGCCCGTGGCCCTCACCGACATCCTCGTCGAGCAGCTCAAGGGGGCGAAGGTCCGCTACGACAAGCTGCCCGGCCGCGACCACGACCAGGCGGTCGTCGACTCGACCAACCGGGTCGCGGCGTGGCTCGACCAGCGCTTCGAGGACTGACCCTCAACCTCACCCTGAACCTCGACCTCCAGTTGAGGGTTAGGCCAGGCGGGCCAGTTGATCCTCGGTCAGCTTCACGTCGAGGGCGGGCAGCGAGTCCTCGAACTGCTGCACGGTGCGCGGCCCGATCAGCGGCAGCACGCGGGGCGAGGTCTGGTGCAGCAGCCAGGCCACGACGAGCTGGTTGGGGGTGACACCGGCCTCGGCCGCCACCTCGGCCACGGCGGCCAGGCGGGCCTCGGCGTCGGGGCCGGTGTAGTTGGCCATCATCCAGTGGCCGTCCCGCTTGGCCGCGCTGTCGTAGATGCCCTTGAGGATCGGCGAGTACGCGACGAGGGTCTGGTCGTCGTGCTCGGCCAGATAGTCGAGCTGCTCGAAGTCGACGATCCCGGCGGAGTCCGAGCCCGCGTTGGGCCGCAGGTACGAGTGCTGCTGCTGGACGGCCACGGGCAGCGTCCAGCCGTGGCGCTCGCACAGCTGACGGATGCGTTCGAGCCGCCAGGTGCGCACGTTGGACCAGCCGAGGTAGCGGACCTTGCCCTGCTGCACGAAGGAGTGCAGCACCTCCAGCGTCTCCTCGAGCGGGGTGGCCCGGTCGTCGACGTGCACGTAGTAGAGGTCGACGTGGTCGGTGCCGAGCCGGCGCAGGCTGCCGTCGAGCGCGCCGCGCAGAGTGTCCGCGCCCGCGCCCTCGAAGGTGCGCCGGGCCAGCTCCCAGTTCGGGTTGCCGTCGGCGTCCCACAGATCGGGCGAGAAGACGGGGACCGCACTGCCCTTGGTGGCCAGGAAGACCCGGTCGCGCTTGTTGCCGTCGCGCATCCAGCGGCCCAGCAGCTCCTCGCTCTGGCCGCCGGAGGTGCCGGGGTGCCGCCACCACTCGTAGCAGTTCGCGGTGTCGACGAAGGCGCCGCCGATCTCGAAGTAGCGGTCGAGGATGTGCACGGAGTCGGGTTCGCTGGTGGCGCCGCCCATCTGCATGGCCCCGAGCGCCAGCGCGCTGACCTGCTGGCCGGTGCGGCCCAGTTCGATCGTCTGCATGCTGCGAACGCTAGGTCTTCGAGTGCGCTCTAGGTCAAGCGCCGTTGTCGAGCAGGTGCGCGAGCCGCAGGACGGGGTCGAGCGGCTCGGGCGGGCGCAGCGACCCCTCCCGCCAGGTGATCAGCTGCTGCCCCGAGACCGTCCAGGGCACCGGTACGTGACCGGCCAGGTGCGCGGCCAGCAGCGCCGGGGTGCACCACGGGCCGGGCGCGCCCCTGATGCGAAAGGCCTTGTCGAACTGCGGGTCGCCGCTGGCGGTGTCGCCCGGCCCGAGCAGCCCGGCCTTGGCCCGCGAGAGCCGCCCGCGGGCCGAGACGCTGACCGGGGGCTGCATGCGGCCGAGGATGGCCACGGTCACCACGTACAGGTGGGTGTGTGAGGTGCTCGTCGGGTTGCCGTCCGCGCCCGTGGTGACCTGCGTGTCGGTGACCTCGTACTCCCCCACCATGACCGGGCGCCCGTGCACCCGGCCGGCGAGCATGACCCGTACCCCGTGGGGGTTGCGCCCGGGCAGGTGCTGTCCCCAGTCGACGGCGGGCTGCTTGACCAGCTGCCAGCCGTTGCCGTCGGCCCACTGCTGCAGCTGCTGCTCCCGCCGGCGGCGGCGCCGGACCCCGATGACCAGGGCGAGCACGAAGAGCACCACCGCGACGACGCAGAACAGGCCGACGACGGCGACGAGCGGGTCATCCATGACGCTTGCGCACCGCCCCGGCCACGACGATGCCGATCAGCGAGTCGAGCAGGGCCAGCACGGCGGCGAAGCCGGGGGTCAGGTCGTCGCGCGCGAACAGGACGGCGCCCCACAGGAGCACCGCGAGAAGCCGGAGCCAGGCCAGCCCGTACGCCACCGGCTGCCGCAGCAGCGAGAGGAGGACCAGCACGACGCCGGCCGCGCCCGACCCGCCCATCAGCACCAGCCCGCCGATGCCGTCGTCGCCGGCCAGGGTCGAGCTCGCCAGCAGGCCGATCAGGGCCAGGCCGGCCTCGCAGAGCAGCACGACGACCAGCAGGCCGGTCAGCGCCGAACGGTTCGCGGGCATCGCGCGGCTCAGCCGGTGACCGCGGGCGGCCAGGCCCCGTCGTGATAGCCGCTGTTGTCGTTGAGCTTCTGCCGCAGGGTGCTGTTGGCGGCGGCGGCCGTCGACTTCAGGTTGATGCCGCCGGCGGCGAACGCGGCCACGGCCACCGCGGCCGCCCCGCCGGCGATGAACGGCGCGGCGGGCAGGCCGACGATGGTGGCCGACGACGAGATCGCCGAGATGATCCCGGCGACGAGCGCGGCCAGCGCGACGACCAGGGCGCCCCAGAACACGTAGATGCCCTTGACCATGTCGCCCAGCGCGGTCGCGATGCCGTCGGTGAGCGCGGTCTTCATCTTCTCCAGCGCGGCCTTCTGCAGGGGCAGCGTCTGCCGGTAGGCCTCGGCGGCGTCGCCGTCCCAGTTGGTGTCGACCTCGAGCAGGCCGGCCTCGGCGTACTGCACCCGGCCGCTGACCGGGCCGCCCACCTCGTTGCTCCACGCGTTGGCCGTGGTGGCCAGGGCGCTGGGTGAGCCCATGTTCGCGATGATCTCGCGCAGCCCGTCCCAGGCCTGCTTCATGAAGTCGCAGAACTTGTTCCACCCGGAGACGACCTTGTCCTGCAGGAAGCCGGGCAGGTATTTGAGCTTCGAGTTGATCGCATGTTGCAGGTCGTTCGTCTTCTGCTCGATCTTGTCGAGCAGGGACATGATCTTGTCGAGCAGGCCCTGCTCCTCGGCGGTGCTAGTCACGGACGTCCCACACTCCCCCGAGCCGCCGGGCGGCCTCCTCGTCGTTGCGCTCGTACGCCACCGCGACGTCGTCGAGCGTGCGGCTCAGGTCGGCGTGCACCTGGGTGCCCTGCTTGAGCAGCGCGGCCGCCTTGGCCTGGATCTCCGCGTACGTGTCGAGCAGGCCGGTCGGGCGGCTCGCCCAGGACAGCTGGCTCTCGGCCAGGGTCAGCGCGCTCGCCTCCTCGGCCGCGCGGCTGAGCACCTGCGACGTCTCGTCCCACGTGGCCGCGTCGGTGTGTAACGCCTGGATGGCCGCCTTGAGCGTCATCCGCCCCTCCCCCGTCGTTCGGTGACAACCAGTTAATCGGTGAGCCGCAACCGTCGCGCCAGGCCGAGCGGGTCCTGCAGCAGCGCCTGCGCCTCGCCGAGCTTGCTGCGGCCGATCAGCTCCTGCACGCCGTGCCGGCCCGCCTCCTCGTACGCCGCGCGGAAGGCCGCCGCCGTCTGCCGGGCGATGTTGATCTCGTGGGCCTGCAGCAGCCAGGCCCGGTCGTAGGTCACGTCGGCCACGTCGCCGCCGCCGGTCACCGTGACCTGCACCTTGCGGTCGGGGCTGCGGCCGGTGAAGGTCGCCGCGAGCGCCCCGCCGACCTCGGCCGAGACCTGGTCGAGGCCCTGGTCGATCGACTCGACGAGCGACAGCAGCTCGCGCAGCGCGGCCTGGCTGTCCTCCGGCGACATCGGGCCGCCGCCGTCAGCCGCGGCCTGCAGGCGCCGGGCGAAGTCGTCGCGGTCGATCACCGGCGACTCGGCGGGGGTCTGATCGGCGTAGGCGTCGCCCCAGGCCTCGACCCGGCGCACGGTGGCCGCCTGCACGGCCTCGATCACCGCCTGGCTCAGGGCCTCCGAGCCGAGCAGCCGCCGCCAGCCCGACGCGACCGCGACCCCGCTGACCCGGCCGTCACCGTCCAGGGTGATCGTGACGGCACCGGCCGCGTCGGTGGCCGTCGCGCCGCTCGCGCGCTCCTCGGCCGTACGGGCCTGGCGCGCCAGCGCCTCCCCCTGCTCGGCCAGCTCGCGCAGGTGGTCGAGGCGATCGTCCGACATGGGAACCTCCCCTTCGCTGGCGAGACTCCCAAAGCGCGCTCACGCCCCGCAACCCCGCCCGGAGAAAAGCCGCTTTCCGGTCACAAAGGCGACACCTTCAGGGAGCCGATGCCGGAGACCGCCTCGATCGCCAGGCCGCCGGACTTCTCGTCCTTGCCGCGCGAGCGCACCACCTCGCCCCGGTCGACGCCCTCGTCGCGGTCGCCGTTGAGCGAGATCTCGCCGGCGCCCTTGCGCACCTTGACCTTCACCGGGAACTCGCCCTCGGTGCCGATCCGCCACTCGCGGACCCCGCCGGCCATCCGGATCTCGATCGTCCGCTCCTGGCGGGGCAGCGCGAGCTCGAGCCGGTTGGCGCCGCCCTCGAAGTAGAAGTCGCGCACCGAGCCGTTCACCATGTCGAAATTGCCGCGCCGGACGCCGCCCTCCATCCGGATCGTCCAGGTGATCCGCTCGTCGAGCAGCACGGTGACGTCGCCCGTGCCCTTGTCGCCCTTGCGCTCGGCGGTGAGCCGCAGCTCGGTGCCGTCGAGCTTGGCGTCGGGCACCACGCCGCTGCCGTCGGGCGAGTTCACCTTGGCGATGCCGTTGCGGGGCGGGCGGCCCAGCGAGACGTTGAGCTCGGTGAGGCCGGAGGCGAGCACGAACGTGCCGGCCGCGAACGCCGGACCCGCGGGCGGTGGCGGGGACGCCGCGGAGGGCGGCGCACTCGTGGCCGGGGCCGAGGTGGGTGCCGGGGCCGGCTCGATGGCGACGGGCGGGTTGGGGGTGCCCTCGACGATGATCTCGGGATCGGACGCGCCGGTCGGCTTGGTCTCGGGGTCGTCGCCGATCAGGCGGGTCAGCACGACGGCGCTGATGCCCAGGAAGAGCAGGACGCTGACCGCCACTGCGAGGAGACGCAGGCGGCGGCGTGGCGGCTCCGGCTTCTGCTGCGGCTGCGGCCCCGGCTCCGGCTCCGGCTTCTTTTCATCGGGCCAGTAGTCGGAGATCTTCGGTAGCGACACGCGGGGCTGCTCGGCCGACCCCGCGTATGTGCTGTTGTCGTACTCCCCGGTGTCGGGGACCAGGGCGTATTCCCCCGTCGGGGGCAAATCGACGTCGTCGGTCTGCGGAGGGCGGGCCGGGCCGTCCATCGCGCCTCCTCGGTGCTGCCGTGGCGGCCCGCTGATCCGGGCGCCTGTTCACCGGGTGGTACGGGCCGGACCTGAGGAGAGTTCGATTCTCGTGGACGTCTTGTGGAAGAGCCCGAACGCTTGCCATTGGCGGCTTTCGCCGTAAGAATGCCTTTCCGACAGCTTAAGAGAGCCTTAGCCGGACGCGCGCGGATCGGAAATTCACATGCCCGACGAGGATAAGCCGGAGGGTCTGCGGATCGGTGGCTGGGTACCGCCTTATCGCGACACCAACGGCCCCCTCCGTCCTCCCGTCCCACCCCGCCGGCGCGGCGCGGCCGCCGCCCTGTCCGCGGCATTGTGGACCGGCCCGATCCGCCGGCACACCAGCGGCGGCCTGGGTCGCCGGGCCGTCGCCGCCCTGGCCACGGGCGCGGTGATCGCGGTCGCGGGGCTGACCGCGCTCGCCCTGGGCGGCGGTGACGACGATGCCTCGCTGGCCCAGCGGGTGGTGCTCCCGCCGTTCACGCCGTCGGCCCCGATCGACATCCTGCCCGCGCCCGTCACCAGCAGCGCGGGCCCCGGCTCGGTGACCCGTACCCCGACCCGGGCCCGGGCGACCGAGGCGGCCCGCACGACGACGACTCGCCCCGCCACCAAGGCGCCGACCACCCGCCCGGCCACCACCGCGCCGACGCCGGCCCAGCTGGTTCCCGACCGTACGGTGGGGCTGGCGCTGGCCGACAACCCGGCCTATCGGCTGCGCCACCGCGACTTCGCGGCCCTGCTCGACGACGTCGACGCCCGCAGCTCCCGCGGCGCCCGGCAGGATTCCCGGTTCACCGTCCGCCGTGGCCTCGCCTCCGCAAGCTGCGTCTCCCTGGAGTCGGCCGGCCTCGACGGCTACTTCCTGCGGCACCGCAACTACGAGCTCCACCTCGACCGTTGGGACAGCTCGGACCTCTACCAGAACGACGCGACCTTCTGCCCCCGCCCGGTGCGCGGCGGCCGCGCCCTCGTGCTGCAGTCGAAGAACTACCCGGACTACTTCCTGGTCGCCCGCAGCAGCGGCGTGCGCATCGAGCGGGTCGCCGCCGCGCAGGCCACGGCCTTCGTCGTCAGCGAGCCGCTGTAACTACTCCGGCTCGTCGAGGTAGGGCCGGCCCACGGCGTGGCCGCTGCCCGACCACGACAGCCGGACGACCAGGTGGCCCTCGGCGGCCGTGCGGGCGAAGACCGCCGACTCGGCCTCGGCCTTGAACTTGACGCCGAACTCCACCTCGACGGTGTCGGCGCCGTTGTCACCGGCCCGGAACGAGTCGAGCGCCTTGAGGGCGATGCTGCGCACCCCGTGCAGGGCGTCCTCGAGGGGCAAACTCCCCCTCCCAGTTCACAGCGGCGCCGGGCGGCCCAGGTGATAGCCCTGGCCGTGGTCGCAGCCGAGATCGCGCAGGATCTGCTCCTGCTCGGCGGTCTCGATACCCTCGGCGGTGACTGTCATGCCCATCGCGTGGCAGGCCTCGACGATATGGCGCAGCACCCCGCCGTGCCCGGCGCCCGCGAGAAACTCGGCGGCCAGCTTGGCCTCGGTGAACGGCAGCCCGGTGAGCACGGCCAGGCTGGAGTAGCCGGTGCCGAAGTCGTCGAGGGCCAGCCGCACGCCGAGGTCGCCCAGCGCGATCAGCGCCGCGCGATACGGCAGCGCCTCGGCCGTCTCGGTGATCTCCAGCTGGAGCCGGGCCGCGGGCAGACCCGTACGGTGCAGGATGTCGGCCACCGTGGCCACCAGCCCGGGGTCGGCCAGCTGGACCGGGGACAGGTTGACGCTGATCAGCAGGTCGCCGCTGCGGGCGGCGCCCTCGCGGCAGGCCTGTTCGAGCAGGGCCCGGCCCAGCCGGTGGATCAGGCCGGTGCGCTCGGCCACCTGGATGAACTGCTGCGGGCCGGGCGCGCCGGGCCGATTCCAGCGGGCCAAGGCCTCGACGCCGATCGTCACGCCGTCGGCCAACCGCACCAGGGGCTGATAGTGCAGGACGAACTCGCCACGGTCGAGGGCGGCCGGCATCTCGGCGGCCAGGCGGTGACGGCGGCGTTCCTCGGCCGCGCGGCCGGGATCGAAAAGCTCGGGGCCCCGGCGGTCGTGCCGGGCCCAGCGCAGGGCGAGCCGGGCGTCGTGCAGCCAGCGGCCGGGATCGCTGCCCGCGACCGGGCGCTCGACCAGGCCGATGCAGGCGTGCACGTGCAGGCTGTGGCCGTCGATGGGGAACGCTGGCGCGAGCACCCGGCTCGCCTGGTCGGCCACCTTGATCAGGTCGTCGGGGCCGGCGGTGCCGGTGACCAGCACGGCGAACTGGTCGTCGGCCAGGTGGGCCAGCACGCCCAGCGGACGCAGCCGGCGCGCGACCGCGGCCAGCAGGCGGGCGCCCTTGTCGTGGCCCAGGGTGTCGGCCAGCTCGTCGTACCGGTCGAGGCTGAGCAGCAGCAGGCCGAGCCGCCCGTCGCCGTCGAGCTCGGCCAGGGTCTTGCGCAGATGCTGCTCGTTGGGCAGGCCGGTGTCGGGGTGGTGCAGGACGGCCTGCTGCAGGCGGCGCTGCAGGTCGAGCTGGACGGCCCGCCAGTGGATCTTCTCCGAGCGGTTCATCTCTTCGGCCGCGCGCACAGCGGCGTCACGCTGGGCCGCGACGAAACCGGTGACCAGGCTGTCGAGCAGGTCGAGGACGCGGTCGCCGGCCCCCACGATCGCCGGCAGGTGACCGCCCAGCAGGTGGACGGTCGTGCCGAGCACCGGGGGCGCCGACATGCGCAGGTCGACCAGCTCGGCGCCGATCCGATGCCCCGGGGCGGGGTCGAACGGCTCGGCCCGGACCGCCGCGACGAACTCCTCGAGCAGATCACGCAGGGCGGCGCGGGCGCGGGCGCGCACCCCGGGGACGAAACCCGCGGCCGCGACCCCGCGCAGCCAGGCGTCGGTGAGCTCGTCGAGCGTCATCGCCCGGCGTCTCGATTCCTTTTCCGGGCCAGGGCCACCAGGGCGGTCGGCTGGGGCGGGTCGCCGGACTCGTCGGGGTCGGGCCGCCACTCGGTCGCGCTGACCACGCCCGGCTCGACCAGCTCGAAGCTGTCGTCGAGCAGCGCGGCGACCTGCTCGCGGGTGCGGATCACGACCGGGGTCGGCGTCTTCTCGTACAGCCGGCGGGCCTGCTCCTGCGCCTCGCGGCCCTCGGGGGTGGCGTCGGGGCCGAGATGCGAGATCACCAGATAGCTGCTGGAGACGAGCGGCTCGCCGAGCCGGTGCAGCAGCCCCACCGGGTCGTCCCCGTCGGGCACGAAATGCAGCACGGCGACGGTGAGGACGGCGACCGGCTCGGAGAAGTCGAACAGGTCGAGCACCTCGGGGTGGTAGAGGATGCCGTCGGGCTTGCGCAGGTCGGCCTCGATCACCCGGGCGTACGGGTTGCCGGTGAGCAGGCTGCGGCTCTGCTGCACGGCGATCGGGTCGATGTCGACATACATGACCCGGGCCTCGGGGTCGGCCTCCTGCGCGACCTCGTGCACGTTGCCCAGCGTGGGGATGCCCGAGCCGATGTCGAGGAACTGGCGCACGCCCAGCTCGGACAGGTGGCGCACCGCCCGGCCCAGGAAGGCCCGGTTGGCCCGGGCGACCAGGCGCGCGGTGGGGAACATCTTTTCGGCGCGGTGCCAGAACTCGCGGTCGACGGCGAAGTTGTGCACGCCGCCCAGCGCGTAGTCGTAGACGCGTGACGCGTCAGGCACCGAGATGTCCACACCCTCGGGCACCCACCCGTACGACTCGGTCATCTGCTCTCCCACGCCCGGCTCCGGTCCTCCGACAGCCTAGTGCCCAAAGTGGAGAGATCGTCTGAAGTCGATCTCATCGATGCGCGATTGTGCGGTGAAGCCCTGCTGGACGGCCGCTATGGCGTGCAACACGGCCAGCGCGTCCTCGTCGCCGTCGCGGGCCAGGCCGGCCAGCGACTCGATCCGGGCGTCCTCGTTGTCGTCGTCGCGGTGGTCGGCGTACGCCTGCTGGACCGCCGTCGTGCCGGGCTCGGTGCGGCGGAACAGGTTGGCCAGGGCGTTGCCGCGCACCTCGCCGACCGCGTCGTAGGCCAGCACGAGCAGCGGTTCGATCGCGTCGAGCCGCCAGGCCACCTGGGCCCGTACGAGGTCGTCGGGGTGCGCCATGAGCTGCCGCAACTCGCCGACCTCGTGGGGGTGCCGAAACTCCGCGTACGCGCTCACGAGGCTCTCCAGCACCTCCGGGTCGTCCTCGGCCGTCAGTCGGGGGCGGATCGCTTCGGCGGCCTCGGCGCTGAACTTCGGGCGGTTGAAGGCGAGCCGTTCCAGCACCTGAACGGCGAAAAGGCGTACGGGAAGGGAGGGGTCTTCGATCTGCCGGACCGCCCACAGGTAGACGTCGCGGACGGGCTCGTGCTCGGCCAGGGCCTCGATGATCTCGAGTAGTTCCCCGCCGCCGGCCCCGAGGGCTCGATCGCGCTGCTCGTCGAACATGCGGGGATCGTGCCAGACTGCGGGCGTGACCGTCGCCCTCCTCAACGCCGCCGTGCGCAACAACGCGGACTGGGTGTCGGCGGTGTGCCGCGCGCACGGGATCGGCTACACGTTCGCGCCGCGGGCGTGGCGCAGCTCGGGGCCGACGCCGCAGTTCTACCCCGAGGCGATCACGTTGCGCCCCACCGCGACCGCCGACGACGTGCTGCCGGCCGCGTCGGTCAAGGACAGCTTCGCCACGCTCGATCTGGCGCCGCACGGCTTCACCGAGTTGTTCGCGGCCGAGTGGATCTGCCGCCCCGCCTCCGCTTCACCCCCGACCGGCGTCCACGTCACCGCCGCGGCCGACCCGCGCTCCTTTCCGGCGGCCCTGCTCGACGACCCGGCCGTACGGGTCCTGGCCGTCCACGAGGGTGACCGGCTGCGCGGCGGCTTCGTCCTGAACCGCACCGGTGGCGTCCTCGGCCTGTCCAACGTCTTCGCCACCGACCCCGGCGACCTGCCGCTGATCTGGTCCGCCGCGACCGCCACGGGCGGCGGCCTGCCCATGGTCGGATACGAGAGCGGCGACGACCTGGTCCTGGCCCACCAGGCCGGGTTCCGCTCGATCGGCCCGCTACGCATCTGGGCCTCGACCGCCTAGGGCCGCGTCCACCACGAACTCGGCGATGGCCATGCTCGACGTCGCCGCCGGTGAAGGCGCATTCCGTACGGCGGTGATCGGCCCGAGCCGGTGGATGCGAAAGTCGTCGACCAGGCTCCCGTCACGATCAAGAGCCTGCGCCCGTACGCCGAACCCGCCCCGAACCACGTCGGCCGCCCCGATCTGCGGCACATAACGCTGGGCCCGCCGCATGTAGGCCCGCTTCGACACCGAGCCGTGCAGCTCGTGCACGCCCGTTCGCCAGTGCCTCGCGGCCATCCGCCAGGCGCCGGGCCAGCTCGCGATGCTCATCATGTCGGCCATCGACACGGCGCCCTCGCGGGCCACGGCCAGCACGGCGTTGGGCCCGACCTCGAGCCCCCCGCCGACCCGCCGGGTGAAGTGCACGCCGAGGAACGGGTACCGCGGGTCCGGCACCGGATAGATCATGCCGCGCACCAGCTGCTCCTTGGCCGGGAGCACCCGCATGTACTCCCCTCGGAACGGCACGATCCTCGGTTCGCTCCGGTCCCCCGCCCGCTCGGCCAGCCGGTCCCCCTGCAGCCCGGCGCAGATGATCAGGTGGTCGACCCGCAGGCCGTCGACGCTCGGGCCCGGCGCAATGGTTGCGACGGGAGAGCTCAGCCTGACCTCGCCACCCGCCTCGACGACATCGCCGGCGAAGGCCCGCGCGATCGCCGGGAAGTCGGTGATCGCGGTTCGCGGCGAATGAAGCCCGGCCAGCCCGGCGGCGTGCGGCTCGATCTCCCGGAGCTCGCTGCCGCCGACCCGTCGCAGCCCCGGCACGAGGTTGCGGCCCGCCCGCTCGGCCAGCGCCTCCAGCCGCGCCGTCTCCCCCGGCTCGACCGCGACGACCAACTTCCCACATTCCTCGTACGGGATGTGCCTGTCCTCGCAGTACTCCCGCAGCATGGCCCGTCCCCGGGTGCAGAGCCGCGCCTTGAGACTGCCCGGCGGGTAGTAGAGGCCCGCATGCACCACCCCGGAGTTATGCCCGGTCTGATGCCCCGCGACCCGATCCTCCTTCTCGAACACGACGACCTTGCTCCCCGGCCGCCGCTTCGTCACCTCCCTAGCCACAGCCAGCCCGACGATCCCGGCTCCGATGACTCCGATCACCTCGTCCGTCATGTCGTCGCCTCCTCGCCTGTGCTGTGGTCTCGAACCCTAGGCCGTCCCCCAAGATCACCAGGAGTTGTCCACGTTGCAGGGTTGTCCACAGGCCACCCTCTACCGCGGCGGCGTCAGCCGCGACGGCACCACTATCAGTGACCGAACCGGGTCACCGTCTGCAACCCCACGGCCACTTCCACCTCAACCCCGACCGCAACTACATCACCCTCGCCCCAACAAGATGATCAACAAACGCTGACACATGCTCCGGGACATGACGAACAGGCCACCCCCACAAGATCATCTTTACGGAGGAGAATCAGAAGTGGCGGTGGCCCTCTGGAAGGGCGGGGCTGTGCGGGAACGCGGGCTACATGGGAGGGGCACTCCATGGGTGAACCCAGCGACGACGAGATGATGCGGGCCTCGGCGGCTCTTATCCCGTTCGTACGGCGGTGGGGCCTTCCGCTCAATCCCGAGAACGTCGCCGAACTGGCCTACGCCGTCCTGGTGCATTCGCGGTCGCTGCTGCCCATGGAGGAGATACCCGCCGCCGTGGAACGCCAGATCGACGAGCACGAGGAGCAGGCCCGCCATCCGTACCGGTCCCGCCCCGCCGACCCTGCGGGGAGCGAGCGCCTTGCCTGACTTTCTGAGCCGCATGGCGGACTGGCACGACTCCGATCAGGCCGCCTATGAACTCGCGGTGACGCTGGGAGCGCTGCCGCCAGGGGCGTTCGCCGAGCACAAGTGGCTGTTCTGGACCGGCAACCCGCTCGGCGACGGGCTGCGCCAGGCCCTGCTCGCCCTCACCACCGCGGGTCTGCTCGACCACGACGCGGACGGGGACCGCTTCCGGCGACGTGAGGAGGCTCGATGACCGAACCCAGTCAGGACGAGCTGATGAACGCCTCGGCCGCGTTCCTGCCGTTTGTGCAGCGGTGGGATCTGCCGCTCAATCCCGAGGACATGGATCAGATCGTCTGGGCCCTCCTGCTGTATTCGCGGTCGCCGCTGTCCTGGGAGGAGATCGCCGCCGCGGCGCACCGGCAGATCGATGTGCACGAGGAAGGGAATCGCCGCATGTCCGAGGCGATGACCCAGGCCGCGAAACGACGGTCAGTGCCGCACGAGGCCACCGACGGCGACCGGCGCGACGTGGCCGGTCAACGGCCGATCACGGGCCAGGGACAGCCCGACGTCGACGAGACCTGAGCGGGGCAGCCCGGCCACCGCGGGCAGCGGGGTCCAGACCGAGGCAGCCGTCTCGCCGTTCGCCTCGGGCCGCAGGGTGCCGCCGGTGATCCGTACGAGATAAAACACGCCCACATTTTGGTGCGGCGCCCCGGCCAGGGCCTCGGCCGCCGGGATCACGCGGGAGTCGACGCCCAGCAGCCGCCCGACCTCGCCGTCGCAGCCGGTCTCCTCGTGCACCTCGCGGATCACCGTGTCGTACGGGTCCTCGCCGTGTTCCACCTTGCCGCCCGGCAGCGTCCAGTGTGCGCCCCGGTAGTGGGCCAGCAGCACCCGGTCGTGGTCGAGGCAGACGGCGTACGCGGCCAGGCGAAAACTCACCCGCCGACCCTAGACCGCCGACGGTGTCCGGTGCAGGGCGCGGTGGACGGTCGTGAGCAGGTCGTGGGCGGTGAACGGCTTCTCGACGAAGGGGGCCGCCGGGTCGAGCTGGCCGGTCACGTCGAGCATGCCGCTGCTGTAGCCGGACATGAAGATCACCGGCAGGCCGGGCACCCGCTCGTGCAGCAGCTCGGCCAGGCGCGGGCCGGTCATGTCGGGCATCACGACGTCGGTGATCAGGGCGTCCACCGTACGGTCGCCGACCACCACGAGCGCCTCGGGGCCGGTCGCGGCGGCGAGCACCTGATAGCCGGCCACCGACAGGATCCGGGTCGCCGCGCGCATCAGGGCCGGCTCGTGCTCGACGACCAGGATCGTCCGGCCGTCACCGGACGGCGGCAGCGCACCCGGCTCCACCTTTTCGACAGCCCCGGTCACCAGGGGCAGGTTGACGCGGAACGTGGTGCCCACCCCCGGCTCGGAGTAGACGGCGATCGTGCCGCCGGCCTCGGTCGCCATGCCGTAGACGGCGGCCAGTCCCATCCCGGCGCCCTTGCCGGCCTTGGTCGTGAAGAACGGCTCGAAGACGCGCTCGACCACGTCGGGGGTCATGCCGGTGCCGGTGTCGGAGACGAGCAGGCGGGCCTGGTCACCGGCGGCGGTGGCCTCGAGCACCAGGGTGCCGCCGTCGGGCATGGCGTCGCGAGCGTTCGTGGCCAGCTGCACGAGCACCTGCTGGAGCTGGCCGGGGTCGGCGCGCACGGTCAGCGGGCCCGGGGCGGGCCGGGCGACGATCGTGATGGTCTCGCCGACCAGTGGCTCCAGCCGGGCCCGGGCCTCTTCGAGGGCCGCGTTGAGGTCGAGGTCGACGGGCCGGCCGCCGGCGCCGCGGGTGAACGTCTGCAGCTGCCGGGTCAGGTCCTGCGCCCGGTCGGCCGCCGATCGGACGTGCTGCAGGTCCTCGCGTACGGCGGGCTTGTCCTCGGTCTCCTCGATCGCGAACTCGGTGTAGTTGACGATCACGCCGAGGATGTTGTTGAAGTCGTGGGCCAGCCCGCCGGCCAGCTTGCCCAGGCTCTCCATGCGCTGGCTCTGGTGGGCCCGGTCCTCGTCGGCGCGGCGCTGGTCGGCCGCCGCCTTCTGGGCGCTGATCTCGCGGGCGGTGACCGAGACGCCGGTGACGACGCCGGCCGAGTCGCGGATCGCGGCCATGTTGATCGACAACTCGAGGGGTGAGCCGTTGCGGTGCACGCGGCGGGCCTCGTAGTGCAGGTTGCGCTCGCCGTGGCGGACGCGGGCGATCATCGCCATCTGGTCGGCCGCGCCGGTCTCGCCCGAAAAGATCGACATGGGCTGGCCGATCGCCGCGCCCGCGTTGTAGCCGAACAGCCGCTCGGCGCCGCGGTTCCAGGCGGTGACCCGGCCGTCCAGGTTCACCCCGATGATCGCGTCGTCGGTGTGCTCGACCACGGCGGCCAGGGTGGCCCGGTGCTTCTCGGCGGCGTTGCGGGCGGCCAGCTCGCGCGCACCGGCCTCCTCGAGCCGGTGCTGCTCGCCCGGCGACGTGAAGATCGAGCCGCCGCCGAGCAGCACCTTGTAGCTGCGGCGCAGCGTCCAGTAGTAGACGCCGACCAGCGCGGTGAACATGTCCCACGCGGCCGACGGCCACTCGAAGCCGGCTTGCAGGTGGGAGTGTCCGTCCTCCTGCTGGGCGCGGATGGCCATGAAGGCGTGCAGGCCGTGTCCCACCGCGCAGCTGAAGAAGATCATCGCGGTGGTCACGGCGAGCTTGTTGCTCCACAACTGTTTAGCCCGGGTCACCGGCACGAGGATCGCCGTCATGATGGACGCGTACGCGACCATGATCACCAGGTTGCCCAGGATGTAGAGCTGTTCCGGCACGATCGTCCTATCGGCCGCCGTCCGGGTCATCTGAGCCGGTTGCGCGGTTTTCAGGCGCCGGATTCGGCGGCCTCCGAGATCGTCGGGACGACGTTGTCGATCAGGTATTGCACCGACAGCGGCGTCGGGGTGCGCAGCGCCGAGAATTGAGCATCGCTCAGGGCCTTGTAGGCGCCGCGCCCGACCGAGCCCAGGTTCTTGAAGAGCGTGTTGCCCTCCAGGCTGGGCTGCAGCGACTTGTCGGCGTAGTAGACGAGCGTGACGCCGGAGTCGAGCACCGCCACCTTCTCCAGGCTGAGCTGCACGGCGAAGTCGTCGCCCTCGAGGGCGGCCACGGCCGGGGCCAGCGTCATGCCGAAGTCGTTGAGCATCTTGACGCCTGCGTCCTTGTCGGAACGCAGCACGCCGATCGAGCCGGCCTCCCACATCTGGCTCAGCGTGAACTGCTTGCCGGCCAGCTGCGGGTGGCCGGTCTTCACCTTGGCCACCTTGCCCTCGACGTCCGCGATCACCTGGTCGGCCTTGGCGGACTGCCCGACGGCCTTGGCCACCTGCTTGAGCGTGGTCTGCCAGGGGTCCTCGAAGGCGCCCGTGGTCTCGTACGCGGTGGTCGGCGCGAGCTTGCTGAGCTTGGCGTAGTCGTCCTTGATGTAGTAATCGCCCCCGGCCAGGATCAGGTCCGGGGCCAGCGCGGCCACCTTCTCCACGTCGAACCCGGTGTCGCCGGCCGTCAGCACGTCGGGCTGCTGGTCAGCAGCGGCTTGGCCCACGCCGTGATGCCGCCCTCGCCCGACGACTCGGCGACGCCGACCGGCTGCACGCCGAGCACGAGCAGGGCGTCGAGGTCGGCGTCCGAGAGCGCGACGATCCGCTGCGGGGCCGCCTTGATCTCGGCCGTGCCCAGCTTGTGAGTCAGCGTGACGGGATAGGTGGCGCCCGGCGCGCCGGCGCCCGTGGGCTCCGGTTCGTCGGCGCCGCCACAGCCGCTGAGCAGCAGGACTCCTGCGATCAGGGCGGCTCGGATGGAGAAAGACATGTCTGACCTCACGCTTGGAATTAGGTGAGGCTAAGCTAAGCGACGTCAGGGGTTTTGGAAAGGGTGGCCGATGCGACCGCTGGTCCTGCTCGGCCTCGGCGCCGCGACGGCGCTCTCCGTCGTCCTGTCGCTCGCGATCGGGGCGCAGTGGCTGCATCCGGGCGGCGTGTGGCAGGCGGTGATCGATCCCGACCCGACGGCGCAGGCCACCGCGATCGTCCGTGAGCTTCGCCTTCCCCGTACGGTCCTCGGGCTCTTGATCGGACTCGCGCTGGGCGCCGCGGGCGCGTTGATGCAGGGCCACACGCGCAACCCGCTCGCCGACCCGGGGCTGCTCGGCATCTCGGCCGGGGCCTCGTTCGCCGTCGTCATCGGCATCCAGCTCGGCGCGGGCGGGCTCACCGGCTACATCTGGTTCGCCTTCGCCGGGGCGCTGGCCGCCAGCGTCGCGGTGTTCGGCATCGCCGCCGGCCGTCGCGGCGGGCCCACCCCGGTCACGCTGGCCCTGGCCGGCATGGCGATCAGCGCGTTGCTCGGCTCGTTCACCCAGTCGATCCTGCTGGCCGACCAGGCCAGCCTCAACGTGTTCCGGTTCTGGATCGTCGGCTCGCTGTCCGGCCGCGACGCCGAGGTGGCGGCCCAGGTCGCGCCGTTCATCGCGGCCGGCCTGCTGCTGGCGCTGGCCAACGCGCCCGCCCTGAACGCGCTCGGCCTGGGCGAGGACGTGGCCCGCGCGCTGGGCCAGCGGGTGTTCGCGGCCCGCGCGGTCGGGGTGGCCGCGATCGTGCTGCTGGCCGGGGCGGCCACCGCGGCGTGCGGACCGATCGGCTTCCTGGGCCTGATGGTGCCGCACATCGCGCGCTCGTTGGTCGGGCCCGACCACCGCTGGCTGATCCCCGCCTCGGCGCTGGCCGGGGCCACGCTCCTGCTGCTGGCCGACGTGCTCGGCCGCATCGTGGTCAGCCCCGGCGAGCTGCAGACCGGCATCGTGCTGGCCGCGGCCGGGGCGCCGTTCTTCATCTATCTGGTCCGCAGCCGCCGCGGCGTGGTGAAGCTATGACCCCGGTGCTGTCCCCGCCGGACCGCCGCGCCGTCCACGCCGGCCGCTTCTCCGGTACGGTCTCCCTCCGCTCGATGCTGGTCGGCGCGGCCGGGCTGGTGCTGACCGTGATCGTGACAGTCCTCGGCATCGGCCACGGTTCCTTCACCATCGCGCCCGGCGAGGTGCTCGACACGCTGCTCGGCGGGGGCACCGCGGCCCAGCGGCTGATCGTGCTCGACCTGCGCCTGCCCCGCATCCTGACCGCGCTGCTGGTCGGCGCGGCCCTGGCCGTCTCCGGCGCGCTGACCCAGACCTTCGCCCGCAACCCGCTGGCCAGCCCGGACGTGCTCGGCGTGACCCACGGCGCGTCGCTCGGCGCGGTCGCCGTCATCGTCCTCGGCGGGGGCGCCGCAGCCGGCCTGGTGCCGATAGCCGCCCTGGCCGGCGCGCTGATCACCGCGGCGCTGGTCTACGTGCTGGCCTGGCGGCGCGGCGTCGACGGGTTCCGCCTGGTGCTGGTCGGCATCGGCGTGGGTGAGGTGGTGACGGCCGGCGTCTCCTGGTTTCTCGTACGGGCCGAGGTCGTCGACGCGACGCGGGCCACGATCTGGCTCAACGGCTCGGTCGCGGGCGCCGAGTGGGACCAGGTGCGGCCGCTCGCGCTGGGCCTGGCCGTGCTCCTGCCGCTGGCCGTGGCGACCACGTTCACGCTGCAGGCCCTGCAGTTCGACGACGACGTCGCACAATCCTTGGGCGTACGCCTGCAGACCGCTCGCCTGGCCGTCGTGCTCACCGCCGTGGCCCTGGCCGCCGCAGCCGTGGCCGCGGCGGGTCCGATCGAGTTCGTGGCGTTCGTCGTCCCGCAGGTCGCGCTGCGCCTGTGCGGCGGCTCCCGGCCCCCGCTGGTCGTCTCGGCGATCCTGGGCGCGCTGCTGGTGATCGTGGCCGACCTGGCGGCCCGGCTCGCCCTGCCCGAGCGAGAACTGCCGGTCGGCCTGGTCACGGCCATGGTCGGCGCGCCCTACCTGCTCTGGCTCCTCATCCGTACGAACCGGAGGGTCTCCGCATGACCGGCTCCCGCTTGCGCGCCCGCGGTCTGCGGCTGGCCTACGGCGACGACGTGGTGGTCGACGGCCTCGATCTCGACGTGCCGGACGGCGCCGTGACCGCGGTCGTCGGCCCGAACGGCTGCGGCAAGTCCACGATGCTGCGCGCGCTGGGTCGCCTGCACCCGCCGCGCGCGGGCGAGGTGCTGCTCGACGGCCGCCGGATCGACCGGATCCCGACCCGCGAGGTGGCCCGGGTGATCGGCCTGCTGCCGCAGAGCCCGGTCGCGCCCGACGGCCTGACCGTGGCCGACCTGGTGATGCGCGGCCGGCACCCGCATCAGAACTGGTTCCGCCAGTGGTCCCCGGCCGACCAGCAGGTCGTCGCCGAGGCGCTGGAGTGGACCGGCCTGCGCGACCTGGCCGCCCGCCCGGTCGACACGCTCTCCGGCGGTCAGCGCCAGCGGGCCTGGATCTCGATGGCCGTGGCCCAGGGCACCGAGATCATGCTGCTCGACGAGCCCACGACCTATCTGGACCTGACCCACCAGATCGACGTGCTCGACCTGGTGTCCCGCCTGCACCGCGAGCGCGGCCGCACGATCGTCATGGTGCTGCACGACCTCAACCTGGCCGCCCGCTACGCCGATCGCGTGGTGGCCATGCGGGACGGCCGGATCGTCGCCCAGGGCCCGCCGGCCGAGGTCTTCACGGTCGAGCTGCTGGCCGACGTGTTCGGGCTGGCGGCCCTCGTGATTCCCGACCCGGCGACCGGAACGCCGCTGGTCGTGCCGTTGCCACGCAATAATGTCGTACCCCCGGGGCAGACTCCCGGGCATGGCTGAGCAGACGACACATCACCACCACACGATCGACTACGTCGAGATCACGGTTGGCGATCTCGACGCGGCCAAACGCTTCTACTCGGAGGCGTTCGGCTGGCAGTTCAACGACTACGGCCCCGACTACGCGGGCATCCGCCGCGGCGACGGCGAGTCCGGCGGTCTGCGTCGCGGCGAGCCGGTGGGCGTGGGCGGCCCGCTGGTCCTGCTGTTCTCCGCCGACCTCGACGCGTCGGTCGAGGCCGTGCGCGCGGCCGGCGGCCGGGTCATCGAGGGGCCGTACGAGTTCCCCGGCGGCCGCCGCTTCCACTTCGCCGACCCGAGCGGCAACGAGCTGGGGGTGTGGGCCGAGAAGTAGCCGGTCATTTCACGGCGGGGTCGACCACGAGCGTGCCGGCCTCGGTGTCCAGCCGCGCGCGGACGCCGAGGCCGACCGCCACCTGCTCGTCGCCGTGCCCGATCGGCAGACCACCCAGCACCGGTACGCCGAGCGTGGTCAGCTGTTCCCGCAGCACCTCGACGACGGGCGGATAGTTCGGGTTCCGGTCGACGCAGTTCGTGAACTGTCCCAGCGCGACACCCCGCAGCCCGTCGAACCACCCCGCCCGCCGCAGGTGCACGAGCATGCGGTCGACCCGGTACGGCTCCTCGTCCACGTCCTCGAGCAGCAGGATCGCGCCGTCGGTCTCGAGCGCATGCCGGGTGCCGACGGTCGTGGCCAGCATGGCCAGGTTCCCGCCGAGCAGGTCCCCTTCGGCCACCCCTTCCACCCGTACGCCGGAGGTAGGCTCCCCGCCGTCCGCCACCACGGTCACCGGCTCGCCCGAGGTGACCGCGTGCCGGGCGGCCCGCACAGTGAGCGACGCCGGCCCCCGCTCGAACTGCCCCGCCGTAGGCCCGTGCACGGTGGCCAGCCCGACCTCCCGCCAGAGCGCCACATGCAGCGCCGTGATGTCGGAAAACCCGATCACCACCTTGGGATCGTCCCGCACAGCCCCGAAATCGACCCGATCGACGATCCGCTGCATGCCGTAACCGCCCCGCAGACAGAACACGCCCCGCACCTCGGGATCCCTCAGTGCCGTGTTGAGGTCGCCCAGCCGCTCCTCATCGGTGCCGGCGAAGAACAGATGCCGCCCTCCCGCATGCTCCCCCAGCCGGACCCGCAGCCCCCACCCCTCCAACGCCGACACGGTGCTCGCCACGCGGCCGGCTTCGCTGGC
Source organism: Paractinoplanes lichenicola (assembly GCF_016785085.1). Lineage (GTDB taxonomy): Bacteria > Actinomycetota > Actinomycetes > Mycobacteriales > Micromonosporaceae > Actinoplanes > Actinoplanes lichenicola. The sequence goes on along the minus strand of NZ_JAENHO010000009.1, from coordinate 253,781 downwards.
CCCCGAGGGCGACACCAACGCGACCAGGTCCCCGGCTTTCAGCCGCCCCGCTCTGATCATGGCCGCAGCCTACTTCGCACCCGTGCCCCCTTCAGCCCACCGACGAGCGCAACAGCATCACCGAACCGCCGCCACCCCTACTTCGCAGAGCCTCTCACTCCGCCGCTCCGCTCAGCGCCACCCACCCCGCCGGGCCCAGCGCCACCCACTTTCCGGCTGGTCCGGCGTGCACGCTGTTCTCACCATTCGGCACAAACCGTGGCGGCCGATCAGTAGCCGTTGACAATCGTCAATGCATATTGGACGGTCGGGGCATGGGGAGCCGCATTCGTTCGTTCGCTGTGATGTCGTTGGGCGCGATGGCGCTTTTGACCGGAATCGGCAGCGCGGCAATGGCGGATCCGCCGCCCACGGCAATACCGACGACCACAACCGGACCGACGCCGGTTCCCACCGTTCCTACCCCGCCACCCACTACGCCGGCGCCGCCCACACCCACACCCACGCCCTCGGGCCAGGGACCGAGCACCCCGTCGAACTTCAGGGTCACCGGTGTCACGCCGACGTCGATCACTCTGTCGTGGACGGCCTCGACGCCCGGTTCAAGCCCGGTCGCCGCTTACGACGTCAATTACACCCAAGTGTTCAACGACATCTATTATCACCACCCGGCCGGCAACGTCACCTCGGTCACGATCACGTCGAATATTCGTCCGGCGACGCAATACCGCTTCTGGATATTGGCCCGCGACACCGAAAACCGGACGTCGATCTCCCCCGCCCCGATCGACGTGATCACTCCGGCCTCGACCACCGGCGACACCACCCCGCCGTCCGCGCCGGCCAACTTGCGGATCACCGCGGCCACGCCGACCGGCCCCACCCTGGCCTGGGATCCGGCCACCGACGACGTGGCCGTGACCGGCTACAACGTCTACTTCTTCGACGGCTGGTTCACCTCGACCCTGGTCGGCACAACCACCGGCACGTCGCTCACGGCCCCTCAGCCCACCAGCGGCACAGGACTGCGTTCCTACTACGTACGGGCTAAGGACGCCGCCGGCAACCTGTCGATCGCCTCCAATCAGGTCACCCCGCCGGTCACCACGACCCCGCCCCCACCGGCCCGCACGTGCCAGGTCACCTACAAGACGACGGCCGAATGGCGCGGCGGCTTCGTGGCCGAGGTGACCATCGCGAACAAGGCCACCACGCCAGTGAACGGCTGGTCCCTCACCGTGGCTCTGCCCGGCGACCAGCAGGTCACGTCAAGCTGGAACGCCTCGTTCACCCAGGCCGGCGCGACCGTGACCCTGACCGACGCCCGCTGGAACGCTCGGATCCCCGCCTCGGGCTCGGTGACGGTCGGCATCCTGGGCCGCTGGACCACGAGCAACGCGGCGCCCACAACCTTCGCCCTGAACGGCACCCCCCTGCGACTGACCCGGCGCGCTCGTCCGGCTCGTCCCGATCCGCCAGCCGCGCGCTCGACGACTCACCCCAGTCCACCAGCCGCGCGCTTGACGACTCACCCCAGTCCACCAGCCGCGCGCTCGACGACTCACCCCAGTCCACCAGCCGCGCAAGCCGCTGTTCTCCACCTTCTCGGGCCGCGCATCGAGTTCGAGGGGTGTGACGAGGTGCGGCCGGTGCTCGACGGTCTGGCCGGTTGCTCGGCGACCCCGCGGTCCTGCTGGTCGCCGTGGCCGGCGTGACGGTGGCGATCGCCGGCGCCCCACCTCTACGCGTCGTCCCGCTGATCGGCTTGCAGGACGAGCTTGCGCAACAGGTCGGCCAGGGTCTCCCGCTCGTCCGGATCCAGCGTGGCCAGCAAGGCCGACTCACCTTGGTTCTCGCTCGCAGCGTGCCGCTCGAAGGCGTCATCACCGGCGGCCGTCAAAAGCACCCGTACGCGGCGGCGGTCGCCATCCTCCCCGCCCCGCTCGATGAGGCCGGCCGCCTCCAGCGGGCCCAGGCGGGCCGACAGCGCGCCACGGGTCAAACCCAGCCGGTCGGCCAACTCGGACGGGCTCGCCACATAGGGCGCGCCACCTCGACGCAGAGCCAGCAAAATCTTGAACTGACCGTGTTCCAACCCGCCCGCCGCGAGCACCGCCCGCCGAGCCTGAGCCAAATGCCGCCCCAACACCGCCAGCCGAACGATGATCGCCTCCTGCACCGGATCCATCCACGGCAGTTCATCACCCCACGCAGCGACATGCCGATCCGCCGCATCCCGCGCGTCTCCCCCGTCCACACCCGCCCCACTCACCCGCGACACCTGGGCGGTTCCGCCCTCCACAGCCCCCCACTCACCCGCAACACCCGCTCAGCTCCGCCCTCCACAACCCGCCCCCACTCCCTTGCGACACCCTTGCAGCTCCGCCCTCCACAGCCCGCCCCGTTCCACCCACAACCCGCCCACTCACCCGCGACACCCACACGGTCCCGCTCTCCACAACCCGCCCCTACTCACCCGCGACACCCGCCCCCCACACACAACCCGCCCCGGCTCACCCACACCGGTCCGCCGTCCACAACCAGCCCACTCAGCCCGACACCCACGCGATTCCGCTCTCCACGACCCGCCTTGGCTTCTCCGCACCGTCCACTCTCAACGCTCCCCACCAAAGTAGTTTTCTTGTGGATAGTTTTTCGGATAACTACCGTCCGGGCCATGACAGATTTGGATGTGACGGCTACGGCGGCGCTGGAACTCGCGCGCGCCGGGCGGGGTGAGACGGCGCTTCGGCTTCTGGATGCGAGTCCTCCGGACGACCCGCGGATCGCGCTGGCGGCGGCCGAAGTCGCCTTGGAACTGGCGCTGCGGAAGGGACTCGGTCCGGTGCGGGAACGGATCAAGGCGGCTGAGCGGGCCTGCGGCCGTACGTGGGAAGTGGATTTTCTTGATCTGCGGGCCGACTATTTCGAGCAGCTGTTCGGGGGCGGGTTCGGGCCGGACGGCAAAGACCCGGCCGTTCTCGAGGAGCTCTGCCGCCGGGCCGGGGAGCTGGCCGAGGGGGCATCCGACCAGGTTCGCGCCGGGTGGGCCCACATGTTCCACGGGTTGGTCCTCGACAACCTGGTCGGCGACCGCTCGGCGGCGCCGGCCCACTATGCGGTCGCGCTCGAGGCCGGCGAAGCGGGCGACGACCTGTTGACGTGGGAGGCGCTGCGGCATCTCGGCGACCACGACCGCGACGGCGGCAACCTCGCACGGGCCCGCGAGCGTTGGGAAAGAGCAACCGCCCTGGGCGCGGGCGCCGGGAAGGTCGGCGGCACCCTGGCCCAGCAGATGTTGCTCGCCGTCCTGGCTCGCGACGAGGGCGACGAGGCGGGGGCGATCGCCCTGGCCCGTGAGATCTCCCGCTGGACGGAGGCGATCGGCGCCGCCCGCCAGCACCAGCAGGCCGTGGCCTTTCTCGCCGGCGAAACAATTGCCTGACCGGGACGAGTCAACCGGCATGCCGTCGTAGGACGGAGTGGAGAAAGTCGAGCACGGGGTCCAGCACCTCGCGCTGGGATCGACCTGTGAAGCCGTGGCCCGCCTTGTCCACAGGGTGGACAGTGCAGGCGGCGCCGGCTTTCTCGTACGCGGCGGCCAACTGCACCGACTGGGAGTACGGGATCAGCTCGTCCGCCGTGCCGTGCATCACCAGCAGCGGCGGGCTCGACAAGGTGACCAGACGGCACGGATTGGTCAGGCGGGCCAGCGCGGGAACGGTCTGGACCGGGGCGCCCAGCAGGCGGGACTCGGGCGAATCGGCGTCGTCGGTCCAGGGCGCGCCCTGCTCGGCCATCGTCAAGAAGTCGACGGGGCCGTACCAGTCGACCATTGCCCGTACGGGAAAGCCTTGCGCCGACAATCGCAAGCCGGCCGTCACTGCGAGGTAGCCGCCGGCCGACTCGCCCCACAGCACGATCCGGGCATTCGGGGTGCGGGCGAGTAACCACCGTACGGCGGCTTCCACGTCCTCGACGCAGCCGGGCCACACCTCCTCGCCGCTCAGGCGGTAGTCGATCGACGCCACCGCGAAGCCGGCCGCGGGCAGCAGCTGGAACAAGCCGTCGAGCACGGCCGGCAGGGTCGCGCGGCTTCCGCCCAGGAAAGCGCCGCCGTGCACGAAGACGATCAGGGGCGCGCCCGGTGCGGAATCGTGCAGGTCGAGCAGCAACGGACGGAAGCCGGGGACGGTCCGGTAGGCGTGGGTCACACCGGCGGGGTCCCGTGCGTGTGGAACGTGTCGATCGTCTTGAGGCCCCATGCCTGTCCCTTCGCCCGTTCCGCCTCGGTCCACGTGACCATTTGATGATCGGGGGCGAGCAGCAGCCGCGCGCCGGCGTTGCAGAGCTCGATGCGGTTGCCGCCGGGCTCCCAGACGTACAGGAAGAAGGTTTGCTGAATCGCGTGTTTGTGTGGACCGGTCTCGATGTGGATACCGGCCTCGAGGAAGACGTCGGCGGCGCGCAAAATGTCCTCGCGCGTGTCGGCCGCGAACGCCACGTGGTGCAGGCGGCCGCGCGACCCGGTCCAGTCACGGGTGTAGACGAGGTCGTACGACTTGTCGCTCACCGTGTACCAGATGGCCGCCTTCGTCCCGTCGTCGAGCATGATCTGCTCGCTGGGCCGCGCCCCGAGCACGGTGACCAGGAAGTCCTCGTTCGGCGGGAGGTCGCGGCCGAGGAAGTTGACGTGGTCGAGCCGGCGGATGTTCGCGCCCCGGCCCGGGAAGCGGGAGGCCTGGTTCTTCAGCGAGGGCCGCATGGCCGGCGACGGGACGTAACGTTCGGTCTCCCAATACACGCCGAAGGGGTGCCCGTCAGGATCATGAAACTGCAACACCTTGTCATCCCAGCCGTCGCTGAGCCCAGCCGCCTCCACCCGCGCCGCGCAGGCCGCCAACGCCTTTGGCGACGAAGCCCGCAACCACGTACGCCCAATGCCCGCCAGCGGCCGAGCGGTCAGCTTCACTGTGTACGCCTCATAGTCGTCCCAAGCGTGCAGAAACACGCAGTCGCCGACCCTCCCGACCTCCTCGAAAGCCATGAGCTCGACGAAAAACTTCACAGACTCTTCCAGTACGGGCGTGAACAGCTCAACAGCAGCGAGGTGCGCGATGTCGCGGCTCATGCGGGCAGCTCCTCATAGGGGTAGACGTGTCCGTCCAGCAACGGCCGAGCCGTACTCACAACAGCCGACCGCCCCGCCCCCAGATCCACGACGACGTCGAGATAGCCAGTCGGATGCTCGATCCTGACGGTCCGACCCGCGCCACTCCCTCGCATGGCCACGGCCGTGCTCTCCCGCATGGCGACGGCTGTGGCGACCGTGACCGCGGCCAGGATGCCGATGCCGGTGTGGACGCGATGCGGGATGAACATGCGGGTGCAGACGTCACCACCGTCGCGGGGCGGCGCGGTCAGGCACATCTTCGGGACGGTCATCGCGCTGACGTCGCCCAGGCCCATCAGGTCGCCGGCCACGAGGCGCAGACGCTCTATGTGTTTCGACAGATCGGGCCGGGACTCGAGTTCGGCGGGAGACTCGTAACCGGTCAGCCCGAAGTCCGCAGCCGCCATCAAGACGACGGGCATTCCGTTGTCGATCAGAGTGGTGGTCTGGGTGCGGGGGCCGTCGGGCAGGGAGTCGACGATATTGCCGGTCGGTAGCAGTGCGGAGGCCAGCGAACCCGCCGTGTCGCGGAACTCCGTGACTATTCGCGCACCGCGTCCGGGCACTCCGCTGATCACCGTCGAGCCTGTGTAAACCGGCCGTCCGTGCTCCGTCGGCACCGACACCACAGCCAGGGCACCGGTGTTGACCATCCGCACCCGCACCTCGGTGACCGGATCCGTGGTCGGCACCAGCCCCCGCTCCACCGCGAACGGGCCCACCCCCGCCAGGATGTTCCCGCACGGCTGCCCGGCACTCACCCGCGGCTCATCCACATGCACCTGCAGAAACAAGTAATCCACATCTGCGGAGAACCCAGCCGTGGACGACGGTGCTGTGGATAGCGGTCCTGTGGATGGAGCGCCTGTGGAAAACGGCGCTGTGGAAGCCGCGGATGTGGACGACGGCGCTGTGGATGACGGCGCTGTGGACGACGGACCTATGGACGGCATAGGTGTGGACGACGATGGTGTGGATGAGGTGGCAGCGGGCGAGGACGGGCTGATTACGGCGACCTTGCTGGTGAGGGGGTGTCCGCCGCCGATTCCGTTTATTTGGCGGGGGTCTGGGGAGCCCATCACTCGCAGGAGCAGAGCGTCGCGTTCGGTGGGGTCTTCGGGCAGGTCGGAGGCCAGGAAGTAGGCGCCCTTCGACGTGCCGCCGCGCATCAGCATCACTGGGATCACTGGTACTCCACTCCGAGCCGTGTCAGCAGTGGGCGTAGGTCGTACATGTCCAGGCCTAGCTCCCCGGCCGCCAGCCGGGTGCGTTTGGCCTCTTCGGCGGCGGTGCGTTTCTGTGCGGAGGACAGCACAGTCGTGGCCCGCGCCGAGGGCACTACGACAATCCCGTCGTCGTCGGCTACCACCGGGTCGCCGGGTGAGACCAGTTGGCCGCCGCAGACGATCGGGACGTTGACCGAGCCGGGGCTGGCCTTCACCGTTCCTTGCGGGCTCACCGCGCGGGCCCACACCGGGAAGCCCATCCGCCGCAGGTCGGCCACATCCCGTACGCCGGCGTCGAGCACCACCCCGATCACCCCGCGCGCGGCCAGCGAGGTGGCCAGCAACTCCCCCAGCATCCCGTCGGTCGACGGCGAGGTGGTCGTCACGACGAGCAGATCGCCCGGCGCGCACACTTCGACGGCGGCGTGGATCATCAGGTTGTCCCCGGGATGGCACGACACCGTGACGGCCGAGCCCGCGATGCGCGCCCCCGCCTGGATGGGCCGCAGCGCCGGATCGAGCGCGCCCCGCCGCCCGTCGGCCTCGTGCACAGTCGACACCCCGGCCGCCGCCAGCCCGGCGAGCACCTCGGCCGCCACCCGATCCACCCGCCGCACAACCACATGCCGGCTCACGGCCGCCCCCGCCCGACACCCATCCACCGCGCCCGGGTCACGACAGCACCCGAGCGCATCGAAAGAACAGGCCGCACGACAGCACCCGCAGGCATAGAAAGAACACGCCGCACGACAGCACCCGCAGGCATAGAAAGAACACGCCGCACGACAGCACCCGCAGGCATAGAAAGAACACGCCGCACGACAGCACCCGCAGGCATAGAAAGAACACGCCGCACGACAGCACCCGACCGCATCGGAAGAACAGGTTTCACGAGAGCGCCTGCGTGCTCCGGAAGATCGAGCCTCACGACAGCACCTGCGTGACCTGCGGGAACACCCGTTGATAGGCCTCGGCCCGGGTGTCGTTGGGCAGGCCCAGGTTGGGGCCCGAGTTCCGGGCCGCCTGCAGGCCGCGGCGGGCGCTCAGTTCCGTGTAGTAGGTCCACAGGTGTTTCTGGGCGGCCAGCACCTGCATCGCCTCGCGTTTGCGGTTCCATACCTCGGTGATGTCGAGCAGCACGTCGGGCACGAAACCGCACTGTTCGGGCTGGTGGGGCTCGAAGCAGAACACCGGGGGCGCCCCGATCACCTCGCCCGGACCCTCCACCCCAGGCGCCTGGGCCAGCACCCGGGACCGCAGCGCGATGGCGTGGGCGGTGGCGTGGTCGTGGTTGTACGGGTCGGCGGCCGCATGGGTCAGCACCACCGTCGGCTGCACCTCGCGGTAGAGGTCGATCAAGGACTGGGTCAGCGCGGGAGTCTCGGTCAGCGGATAGTCGCCGGCGTCGTAGCAGCGCAGCTCGGCCCCCAGCACCGAGGCGGCCCGCTCGGCCTCGGCCCGCCGCTGGGCCTTGATCTCGTCGAGTTTCAGGCCCTGACGCCACAGCGAGGCCGACTCGCCGCGTTCGCCGAAGCTCAGGCAGCCGATCACGGGGCGTTCGCCGCGCGCGGCGGCCAGGGCGATGGCGCCGGCGGCTCGCCAGACGAAGTCGCCGGGGTGGGCGGTCAGCACGAGGAGAGACATCGATCCTCCCGGTGGATTGTTGACAATCCTGTCAGCACCGCCACCCTAGGCCTCATATAGAGCGATGACAATCGTTGACAATCCTGTCGCCACGAACTGAGAATGGGGCCGCCATGACGACCCCACAGCTCCGTGACGCGATCCTGCGCGGCGAGTTCCTGCCCGGCGAGCGGCTCGTCGAGGCCCAGCTGATGACCCGGTTCTCCGCGAGCCGGTTCACCGTGCGGGCCGCTCTGCAAGACCTGGCGAGCGAGGGCCTGGTGCAGGTGGAGCGCAACCGCGGCGCCCACGTGCGCAAGGTGTCGCTCGAGGAGGCCGTCGAGATCACCGAGGTGCGCATGGTGGTCGAGGGCCTGATCGCCGCGCGGGCCGCCGAGCGGGTCACCGACGAGCAGGCCGGCGAGCTCGACGAGATCGGCCTGCTGATGCGGCGCGCGGTCGAGACGCAGGAGCACCGCCGCTACAGCGACCTCAATCAGCGCCTGCATGGTTTCGTCCGGCAGATCGCCGGTCACGGCACGGCCGACCGCATCGTCGAGACGCTGCGCGGCCAGCTCGTGCGTCACCAGTTCACGCTGTCGCTGCTGCCCGGCCGGCCGCAGATCTCGCTGCCGCAGCACGAGCGGGTCATCGCCGCGATCCGCGACCGCGACCCGAAGGCGGCCGAGACCGCCATGCGCGACCACATCGCCAGCGTCATCGAGGCCTTACGCTCGATCGAACAACTGGGCGGCCCGTCGTGAAAAACCCGGAGCGGGCCGAGAAGGACAGCCCCGAGCGGGCCGAAAAGGACGGCCCGGAGCGGGCGGAAAAGGGCGTCGTATTCGCCGTGCTCGGCCTCGGTGAGGCGGGCAGCCACATCGCCGCCGATCTGGCCGCCACCGGCGCGACGGTCCACGGTTTCGACCCCCGGGTCGACCCGCCCGCCGGTGTGGGCAGGAGAACCAGCGACGCCGACGCCTGCCGTGACGCCGACGTGGTCCTCAGTTTGACCACCGCGCACGAGGCCCTGGCCGCCCTGCGCCAAGCCCTGCCCGCCTGTCGCCCCGGCATCCTCTGGGCCGACCTCAACACCTCGGCCCCCGCCCTCAAGCAGGCCTTGCGCGACGCCGCCGCCGGCCGGGTCGAGGTGGTCGACGTCGCGCTGATGGCCCCCGTCCCCGGCCGCGGCCTGCGCACGCCGATGACCGCCGGCGGCGACCGGGCGACCGATTTCGCAGCGGTCCTGAAGCCACTCGGAGCGAAGGTCGAGGTGATCGACGGCCCGGTCGGCGCCGCCGCCACCCGCAAGCTCCTGCGCAGCGTGTTCTACAAGGGGATGTCCGCCGCCGTGCTCGAGGCCCTGGCCGCCGCCCGTGCCGCCGGCCTCGAGGACTGGCTGGCCGCCAACATCCGTGACGAGTTCGCCCGCGGCGACGACTCCACCCTGGAGCGCATCGTCACCGGCTCGCACACCCACGCCGCCCGCCGGCACGACGAGATGTCTGCCGCCGCCGACCTGCTCGACGAGCTGGGCATCCCGGCCCGAGTAGCCCGGGCGAGCCGCGACTGGCTGGCCGACCTGCGAGACCGGCCGACGGGTGAAAACCGAAACTCATCGATGGAGTGAATCGGGACAGTACGGTTCGCTTCGGACGGCTAAGGTCGGGCCCATGCCGAAGTTGGTCCCGGCCGATGCCGACGCGCTCGACGATCTGCGTGCCCGGCTGCGGGCCACCCGCTGGCCCGACACCCCCGAGGGCGTGGACGGGAAATCCGGCATCGACGTCGACTTTCTGCGCGACCTGGTGGCGTATTGGGCCGACGGTTTCGACTGGCGTCAGCAGGAGGCCGCGCTCAACGAGTTCCCGCACGAGTGGCGCAACGGCATCCACGCGATCCACGCCCGCGGCCGGGGCCCGGCGCCGTTCCCGCTGCTGCTCTGTCACGGCTGGCCCGACTCGTTCTGGCGCTATCTCAAGGTGATCCCGCTGCTCACCGACCCCGGCGCGCACGGCGGCGACCCGGCCGACGCGTTCGACGTCGTGGTCCCCGACATGCCCGGCTACGGCTATTCCGAGCGCCCGGCCCAGCCGCTCAACGTGATCGACGTGGCCAACCTGTGGGCGGCCCTGATGACCGACCTGGGCCACCGCCGGTTCGGGGCCGCGGGCGGCGATCTCGGCAGCCACGTCAGCCGCTACCTGGCGCTCGATCATCCCCAGCGGGTCGCCGCCGTGCATCGCATGGACGCCGGCATCCCCGTCTTCACCGGCGACCCGGCCTCGCTCACCCCGGCCGAACGCGACTTCCTGCAGCGCGCCGCCGAGTGGGGCGCGCGCGAGGGGGCGTACGGGATGATGCACCGCACCAAGCCGCAGACGGCCGCCGTCGGCCTCAACGACTCGCCCGCGGGCCTCGCCGCCTGGATCGTCGAGAAGATGCAGGCGTGGAGCGGCCCCGCGTTCAGCTTCACCCGCGACGAGCTGCTCACCAACATCACGATCTATTGGCTCACCGGCACGATCGGCTCCTCGATCCGCATGTATCAGGCGAACGCCGCGATCGCTCCCGCCCAGCTCGAACGGCGCGTCGAGGTCCCCTCCGGCTTCACCCTCTTCCCCGGCGATCTCTTGCAACCACCTCGCGCCTGGCTCGACCGCGTCGCCAACACCGTCCGCGTCACCGAGGCCTCGAGCGGCGGCCATTTCGCCCCGTTCGAGCAACCCGAGGCCTACGCCCGCGAACTGCGCGACTTCTTCCGTCCCTATCGGTGAAGCCAAAATCGATGAACCCGTACGCCACGTCGAGTCCACAACCGCACCAGGGCGGAACCGCTGTCTCCTCGCGAGCCGGCCGGCCCACCAGGCCCGTGCCGCGGGCTCCGGCCGTGGTGCATGGAGAAAACCCGTGACCTCGTATTTCACCACGCCGCCGACCATCGTTCCCGGCAGCCTCGCCGCTCACCCGCAGCCCGAACTGACCATTGACGACCTCGTCCTGCGCCCGTGGGCGGACACCGACGCGCCGGTCTTCCTCGGCGCCTACCGGGATCCGGCCATCCAGCGCTGGCACACCCGTCAGCCCGCCGACGAGGAGCAGGTCCGCACCTGGTTCGCGCAGTATCGGCAGGCCTGGGCGCAGGAGCGGGGCGCCAGCTGGGCGGTGACCCGCGACGGCGAGGTGCTCGGCCGGACGGCGCTGGGCCGGTTCGACCTCGACGACGGCAACGCGGTCTGCGCGTACTGGGTGCTCCCGGCGGCCCGCGGCGCCGGTGTCGCCCCGCGCGCCCTCACCGCGGTCAGCGCGTGGGCCCTGGGTGAGGCCGGCTTCCATCGCCTGCACCTGAGCCACTCCACCCGCAACGACGCCTCCTGCCGCGTCGCCACCAAGGCCGGCTTCCAGTTCGAGGGCACCAAGCGCAGCGAGGCCGTGCACGCCGACGGCCGCCACGACATGCACCTGCACGCCCGCATCCGCGGCGACGACGAACCGTAGCTCAGTCCTCGGCCGGACGGATCATCCGGCTGCGGCTGACGGCCAGACGCGCGCGCCGACGGGTGTCCTGGGCTTCCCGCCGGATCCGGGCCGTCCGTTGCCGCCAGTCCTCGGACTCGTCGCCGTGAAAGACCGCCGGGGACTCGTCGCGGTGAAAGACCGCCGAGGACTCATCGCGGTGAAAGACCGCCGGGGACTCGTCGCCGTGAAAGACCGCCGAGGACTCGTCGCCGTGAAAGACCGCCGAGGACTCATCGCGGTGAAAGACCGCCGGCGCCGGGCGATCGGCGGGCTCGCCGGCCGGCGCGAAGCGGTCGGACAGGTCGAGAACCGTCAGCACGTGGGCGACGGTGGGCATGGGGCTCCTGAGCGTCATGGCGACGCCCGCCGAGTCCGCCTCGCGCCCGCACGCCAGCAGGCAGCGCACGCCCGCCGCGTCGACGAAGCGCAGCTCGGTCAGGTTGAGCTCCACGTGGGCGACCACGGGTGTCGTCAGCGTTCGCGTGAAGACCCCGGCCAGCTGGGCGCGGTCCGATTGTCGAGCTCGCCGCGAAGGTGGAGCCGGATCAGCCGGCCCGCGTCGGCCTCGACAGGATGGATGCGCAGGTAGTCCGGGGCGACTTCGGAAGTCTGCTCGTACGGCATGGGACCGCTCCGGCGGCGACCAGGAGCGCGTCCCCTCTGGGTTGAACGGCGCAACTCCTCCCCGCGAACTCTACGCCGGGTTCACCCGGTGGTGCACGTCCGGGTCGGCGGGTGCACCCGGGGCCGGCACGCGCCAAGATGGAGCGGTGACCGACAACGACGAACCGGTTCATCCGGCCGGCCCGGCCGAGACGGTGCGGGAGGCGTACGAGCAGGCGCCGGTCGTGCTCGGCGCGCTCGGCCTGCCCCCGGGCTACCGCTTCGAGGCGGCGAACGCGGCGTATCGGGCCTTCATGGGCGGCCGGGACGTCGTCGGGCGCAAGATGCCGGAGTTGTTCCCCGAGACGCTGACCCAGCAGATCTTCGAGCTCTTCGACCGCGTACGGGAGTCCGGCGAGGTCCAGGCGGTCCGGGTGTGGCGGTTCCAGTTCGACCAGAACGACTCGGGTCAGCTGATCGACGTCCACCTCGACATGGTGCTGGGCCCGCTGCACGGTCCCGACGGCGAGATCACCGGCGTCACGTTGTACGCCAACGACGTCTCTGCGCAGGTGCGGGAGCGGCAGGAGGCGCAGGCCAAGGCGGCCGAGGCCGAGCGGCGCTATCAGGCGGCCCGCGACGTGGTGCTGGAGGTGCAGCGGGAGTTGCTGTCGGCCTCGCTGCCGGTGCTGCCGGACGCGATGCTGGCCGCCCGCTATCTGGTGGCCTCGCGCGACCAGGCCGCCGGCGGGGACTGGTTCGACGCCGTCCCGCTGGCCGACGGGTCGGTGGCGCTGGTGGTCGGCGACATCGTGGGCCACGGGGTGGCCGCCTCCGCGGCGATGAGTCAGCTGCGCAGCGTCCTCAACGCGGTGCTGACCCGCACGGGCGACCTCGAACAGGCCCTGGACTGGGCGAACGATGTGGCAAGCCGGTCCACGTCGATGCGAGCGGCCACGGTGTGCGTGGCGGTGCTCGACCCGGCTTCGGGACGGCTGCGCTACACCACCTGCGGGCATCCGCCGCCCCTGGCCGCCACGGTGGCGGGAGCGACCCGGTTCCTGCCCCCGTCCGGCGGCGGCCCGCTGGGCACCGGGTCACAACCGGTGATCGCCGAGGCGACCCTGGCCCCCGACGAGGTGCTGCTGCTCTACACCGACGGCTTGATCGAGCGGCCGGGGCAGAGCACCCAGGACGCGATGCGCGAGCTGGCCACGGTGATCGGGGACGCGGTGGCCAACCGGCTGCTGCCTCTGGGCGCGCCCGAGTCGGCGCCCGAGCGTGCCTGTGAGCAGGGCCTGGAGCTGATCACCAGGCGCGGCTACGACGACGACGTCACCGTCCTGGCCGCGCAGCGCCGCTCCGCACCGATCGCGCCGCTCGCCGTCGACCTGGCCGCCGCGCCGGGCCGGCTGGCCGAGCTGCGCGACACCGTCCGCGCCTGGTTGTGGCCGATCGGACCGGCCGGCGGGGACGAGCACGCGATCGATCTGGCCGTGTCCGAGCTGATGGCCAACGCGATCGAGCACGCCTATCCGCGGTTCCGGCCGGGCCCGGTCCGCCTCCGGGCCGACCTCGAAACCGGCGGGGTGCTGCGCCTGGAGGTCGCCGACGACGGCGTCTGGGCGGAACCGGGCGACCCGCCGGCCACCAGCGGGCGCGGCCTGTGGCTGGCCGGGGCCCGGCTCGACGATCTGCGGGTGAGCCACCCCAGCGGCCCCGGCGAGCACGGCACGACGGTGACGATCCGGCACCGGCTGACCCGGCCCGCGGTCGTCGCCGCGGACACGCCACGGATACCGGCCCGGCGCCCGGCGACCGAGTTCGCCGCCCGTCTCGAGGAGGGGCCGCCCCGGGTGCTGCGGGTGTCCGGCCCGCTGGACATCGCGACCGCCGACGAATTCGCCGACCAGCTCGACGTGGCCGGGCGCGGTGGGGTGTTCCCGCTCGAGGTCGACCTGTCGGAGGTCGAACTGCTCGCCAGCGCCGCCGTCCGGGTCCTGTTCCAGGCCCGCGACCGGAACGCCGCCCACGGCCACCCGCTCACGCTGCGCGCCGTGCCGGGCAGCAATGCCGCCGACGTGCTGGACCTCGTCGGGCTGCCCTGGCAGCCGGCCGGGGCGGGCCGATGACGAACAGTCGCGCGCACCCGGCCGACCTCGCCCGCGATTTCGTCGCGCTCAACCAGTATCTGAACGCGGGTGGCGAGCGCGGTGCGGCGCTGCGGCGGCTGGTCGACCTCGCGGTCACCGCCGTGCCGGGCTGTCGCTGGTCCGCCGTCACCCTCTGGCGGGAACAACGGCACCCGCGCACCCTGGCCGTGACCGGCGAGGTCGCCCAGAAGGTGGATCAGATCCAGTACGACCTCGGCGAGGGCCCGTGCCTGACCGCGGCCGCGGACGACCAGCCGGTGCACAGCCCCGATCTCGACGAGGAGGAGCGCTGGCCGCGGTTCCGGGAGGCCACCCGGGCGGCCACCGCCGTACGCGGGGTGTTGTCGTTCCATCTCAGCGACGGGCCCGACCGCACCGCCCTCAACCTCTACACCGACCAGCCGGCCGCCTTCACCGCGGAGGCGATCACCCTGGCCTCGCTGTTCGCCGCGCACGCCCGGGTGCTGCTCCTGCACGCTGACAGCGCCGAGAAGGCCGCCCAGCTCAGCGGGGCGCTCACCACCAGCCGGCAGATCGGCGCCGCCGTCGGCATCCTCATGAACGTCCACAAGGTCACCGCCGACCAGGCCTTCGACCTGCTGCGGACCACCAGCCAGCAGCTCAACCGCAAGCTCAACGCGGTCGCCGAGGACGTCACCCAGACCGGAACCCTGCCCCGCAAGCCCGGTTAGAGCGGCCGCACTCCCCAGTCGGCCTCCCGCGCCGCCCGAGCCTCCGACCAGATCCGCTCGAAGCCGGCCGCGGAAAGCGAGGTGATCCGCAGTTCCGATGCGTCCGAAGGGGTGAAGTCGAGCGGTGCCTCCGGGCTGATCCCGTACGTGTATTCGTAGGCGGCGACGGCCCGCCAGCCACCGGTGTCGCGGGCGTGCAGGGTCTCGGCCAGCGACGCCGCCGCGAAGAAGACGTCGTCGCGGTCGCGCTGCTCGACGTGGCGCTGGGACCACTGCGAATCGTCGAGCTCGTCGTAGCACCAGTGGCCGTGCCCGGGCATGAACCAGCGGATGTAGGTCGCCACCGGGGCACTATAAGAGACCGGGGCACTATAAGAGCATGGCCACGTTCGTTCTGATTCACGGTGCCGGGGATGTCGGGTGGTATTGGCATCTGGTCGAGGCCGAGCTGCGCGGGCGCGGTCACGAGACCATCGCGCCCGATCTGCCGTGTGACGACGACGCGGCCGGCCTGCCCGAGTACGCCGACGCCGTCGTGCGGGCGATCGGCGACCGTACGGAGGGACTGGTCGTCGTCGGGCAGTCGCTGGGCGGCTTCACCGCGCCGATCGTCTGCCATCGGGTCCCGGCCGAGCTGCTGGTGCTGGTCGCGCCCATGATCCCGGCCCCCGGCGAGGCAGTCACCGACTACTGGGCCGCCACCGGCTACGACCACGAGACGACCGGCGACACGATCGACGTGTTCTATCAGGACGTCCCGTCCGCGCTGGCCGCCGAGGCCGTCGAGCGCGGCAAGCCCCAGTCCGAGGCCCGGCTGGGCGAGCCCTCACCCCTCACGAAGTGGCCCGACGTGCCGACCAGGGTGATCATCTGCCGCGACGACCGCATCTTCCCGCCGCCCTACCTGCGCCGAGTCGCCCGGGAACGCCTCGGCATCACCCCGGACGAGCTCGACGGCGGCCACACCCCCGCGCTGAGCCGCCCGCGGGAACTGGCCGCCCTGCTCGAGTCCTACGTGACCGGCTGAGCGGACAGGCCGAGGCGCCAGCGGCCCTTGCCGTCGTGCTTGGCGGCGTACATGGCCAGGTCGGCCCCGCGCAGCAGGGTGCTCACGTCGTCGCCGGGGGCGGCGCAGGCGATGCCGATGCTCGCGTTCGCGCTGACCGCCGTGTCCTCGAACGGCACCGGGGCGGCCAGCTCGCGCAGGAACCGCTCGGCCGTGGGCACCGCGTCGCCGCCGGCGCAGTCGTGCAGCAGCACCGCGAACTCGTCGCCGCCGAGCCGCGCGACCAGGTCGCCGGGGCGCACCGAGCCGCGCAGCTTGTCGCCCACCCCGATCAGCAGGGCGTCGCCGGCCGCGTGGCCCAGGGTGTCGTTGACCGCCTTGAACCCGTCCAGGTCGATGATCAGCACCGAGGTGAGCCCGGGCCGGGTCAGCGAGCGCGCGACCTCGTCGTAGAAATGGGTGCGGTTGGCCAGGCCGGTGAGGCCGTCGGTCTGCGCCTGCCGGCGCAGCTGCTCCTCGTGTTCGCGCAGCTCGGCCAGGGTGGCGTCGAGCTGGTCGATGAGGCGGGTGTTGTCGTGGAACGTGGCGATCTGGCGGCACACGACCAGCGCGAAGATCAGCCCCAGCCCGGTGATCGCACCCCACAGGCGGGCGTCGGGGCCGGCCGGCAGGATGACGAGCACCGAGGTGAAAGCGACCGCGATGGACCCGTACGGGAGAAGGCTGTAGGGCTTGCGACGGCGGGAACCGAAGACCGCGGCGTTGGTCTCGCGCACCACGATCTCCTGCAGCCGCGGGCCGATCAGCAGCAGCATGGAGGGCAGGAAGCGGACGACGTAGACGTACGCCGGCATCGGCCCGTCCGCCCCCGGGGCCAGGAAGAACCCGAACGTGTTGACGGCGGCCGAGACGACCATCGGGGTGGCGGCCACCCGGTGCATGGGGGCGTTGCCGCTGAGCACCAGCTTCACCGCGGCGAACCCGGAGGTGAGGATGACCGCGCCGGTGGCCAGGATGCTGACCACGTCGCCCTGCGGGTCCGGGCCGACGGTGAAGCACCAGGCCACGACGGCGCCGCCGATGAGCACGGTGGTCGCGTCGAGCCAGAAGGCCACCATCTCGCGCCGGGTCCGGCCGGGCATCGGGTGGATCAGCATGACGACGATGAGCGCGATCACGCCCAGCGCGAACAGGGCGCTCTGCACCGTGCCACCGACCGTCGACCACTGGTCGTGGCCGCGCAGGGCGATCACGGCCTGGGCGGTGTCACCGACGGTCCACAGCCCGGCGGCGACGGCCAGCACGGCCCAGAACCGGCGGGCGGCGCCCGCGGCGAGCCGGAAGACACGCCAGGACGTGTACGCCATCAGCAGGTCCATCGGCGCCTGCAGCAGCCAGAACACCTGGACCTGCCGGTTGGCCTGCCCGGCGAGGGCGAACAGCGCCACGCACCCGGCCAGCGCCCACAGGGCAGCCCCGATGATGACGGGATCGCGGCGGAGCGCGACGAGACCCGAGCGGTGCTGCTTCACTCCGTCGCTATCGACCGACGATCATGCGGGCTGAGGATTAGGGAGCCGGATCGTCACCACAGTGCCGTGCGGGGACCGGGCCGCCGCGGACGCGGTGCCGCCGTGGTGGTGGGCCGTCTGGGCGACGATGGCCAGCCCCAGACCGGAGCCGGGCAGCGCGCGGGCGGCCGGGGCGCGATAGAAGCGGTCGAACACGTGCGGCAGGTCCTCGGTGGCGATCCCGGGGCCCTCGTCGGTCACGGTCAGCTCCCACCAGTGCGGCCCGTCGGCCCGCAGCCGTACGGCCACCGTGCCGCCGGACGGGCTCCACTTGGCCGCGTTGTCGAGCACGTTGACGACCATCCGCTCGAGCTCGCCGGGCCGTCCGGTGACCGGGGCCGGCGTCAGGTCGGTGGCGAACGTGACACCCGACGCGCGGGTGCGCACACGCGACACGGCGGCCGAGATCACGTCGGCCAGGTCGAGCGGCTCGGGCGCCTCCCGGGTCGCGTCCTCCCGGGCCAGCTCGACGAGCTCGGTGGTGAGCGTGGTGAGCTCGCGCACCTGGGCGTCGAGATCGGCCAGCAGGGCCGCGCGTTCCTGCGGGGGCAGCCGGTGCGCCTCGGACGGCCGTCGCTCCACCTGCAGCAGCAGCTCGACGTTGGTCCGGATGCTGGTCAGCGGCGTCCGCAGCTCGTGCCCGGCGTCCTCGACGAGGGTGCGCTGGGCCCGGCGGGAGGTGTCGATGGCGGCCATCATCGTGTTGACCGAGCGGCCCAGCCGGGCGATCTCGTCGGCCCCGGTGACCTCGATCGGGCGGCTCAGGTCCATCGTCACGGCCACCTGCTCGACCGAGGCGGTGAGCCGGTCGACCGGGGTCAGGCCGGCCCGCGCGACCACCCGGCCCAGCCAAGCCGCGCCCGCGACGCCGACGACGCAGACCACCGCGAGCAGCCCGGCCAGCATCGTCAGGGTCTGCCGGGTGCGCTCCTGGTTGATCGCGACCTGCACCGCCCCGCCGGCGTCGAGCGGCACGGTCAGCATCTGGTGGACCTTGCCGTCGATCGTCACCTCCTGCTGGCGGGGCGGGCTCGTGCGGGCGGCGACCTCGCGGGCCTCGGCGGTCACCGGCAGCAGGTCCGTCGGGCTGGCTGTGACCGAGCCCGCGGGGTCGAGAAACTGCCAGCGCGGCCCGAAAGCCTTTTTCGCGTACGTCGGTGTGGCCTGCCACTGGTCGGGCTGAGCGGCGATGACCCGGGCGTCGGCCGAGAGCGTCGCCTGCACCTGATGAGCCTGCAGGGCGGCCACCGTGAGCAGGGCGGCCCCGGCCATCACGATCACCGCCGCCGCCACGGCCGCCGCGACCATCACGGCCAGCCGGGTGTGCAAGGTCTTCACAGTGGGTCTTCCCGCAACACGAACCCCACCCCGCGTACGGTGTGCAGCAGCCGCGGCTCCCCCAGCTTGCGGCGCAGATAACCCAGATAGACGTGGATGCTGTTCGACCCCTCGCCGAAGTCGTAGCCCCACACCTGCTCGAACAGCGCGGCCCGGCTCAGCACCTGCTTCGGGTGCCGCATGAAGATCTCGAGGATGCCGAACTCCGTACGGGTGAGCTTGAGGGGTTGCTCGCCCCGCCACACCTCACGCGTCGCCGGATCGAGGCGCAGATCGGCGTACGAGAGAAGCGGCGAGGCGGTCGCGGTCAGAGCCGAGCGCCGCAGCATCGCCCGCACCCGGGCCAGCAGCTCTTGCAGGGCGAACGGCTTGACCAGGTAGTCGTCGGCGCCCGCGTCGAGCCCGGCCACCCGGTCGCCGACGCTGTCGCGGGCGGTCAGCATGAGCACGGGCAGCGCCACGCCCTCGGCCCGCAGCAGGCGGCAGGTCTGCAGGCCGTCGAGCACGGGCATGCTGACGTCGAGGATCATCAGGTCCGGCGCCGCCGTACGCACCTGGTCGAGGGCCTGCATCCCGTCGGCCGCGGTGTCGGCCTGATAGCCCTCGAAGCGCAGCGTGCGCGCGAGCGAATCGCGCACCGCCGCGTCGTCGTCGACGACCAGGACCCGCATCGTGCCTCCGCTCGCTATCCGAGTTGCGCGCTGTCCAGGGCGGCCTGCAGCGACTCCTTGTACGCGGCGCTGGTGAACGTCGCGCCCGACACCGAGTCGATGTCGGCGCTCTGCTCGGCCAGGGTCTGCTCGTACAGCGACGGCAGGGCGCCCTTGGTGACGCCGGCGTCGGCCGGGTCGTCGGCCGGGGAGACCGGCGCCTCCACCTGAGTGATCTTGCCATCGGCCACGGTGATGCGGACCTGCACGGGTCCCCAGTTGGTCGGCACCGACGAGCCGTCGAACGTGCCGCCGTCGCCCTCGGCGTTCGGGGAGCCGCTGGGCGCCGGGCCCGCGGTGGCCACGGCCTCGGGCGTCGAGACCGGGGAGTTGGTGCTGGTGCGATAGCTGAAGAGCAGCACGAGGGCGGCCACGGTGGAGAACGCCCAGAGGGTGATACGTCGCATCGGTCGGCCTCTCGTTACCAGTTGAACAGTTCGGTGTGCACCCGCGCGGCCGGCACCCCGGCGGCGCGGACGGCCTCTCGGGCCTGCGCGGCCCATTCCTCGGGGCCGCAGATGTAGACGCGGGCGGCGGCGATGTCCGGCGCGAGGTCGGCCAGCTCGTCGGTGCGGCCGCCGGGCAGCCACGAGCGGCTGCGGGCCCGGGGGCCGGTCAGGTAGACCACGCGGACGCCCCGCTCGGCGGCGTACCAGTCGAGCTCCTGCTTGAAGGCGGTCGAGGCGTCGTCCCGTACGCGGTAGAGCAGGGTCGCCTCCCCCGGCGCGTAGGGCAGCTCGCCCAGCAGCGAGAGCAGCGGGGTGATGCCGATGCCGCAGGCCATCAGCACGACCGGCCCGCCCGCGTAGTCCTCGCCGGTCAGCTTGCCGAACGGGCCCTCGACGAGCACCCGGGTGCCGCGCTTGAGGGTGGCCACGCGCCCGCTGCCGTCGCCCGAGTCCTTGACCGTGATCCGGATCTGCTCGGCCGGCGCCGCCGACAGCGAGAACGGGTTCGAGCGCGTCCAGCCGGGCCCGTCGAGGAACCGCCAGTGGAAGAACTGCCCCGCCCGTACGGGGAGTTTGTGCAGGTCGTTGCCGTTGAAGTAGACGCTGGTGACGCCGTTGGCCTCGGGCACGACCCGGTCCACGACGAGCCGGTGCCGCCGGTTCCGGAGCAGAGGCACAACCACCCGGTACGCGATGATGGCCGCGACCGCGAGCCCCCACAGTCCCCACCAGTAGGCCGTGGCCGGCGGCGAGCCCACGAAGTCGCTGCCCGACCACAGCTGGTGCGGCAGGGCCAGGAAGGCGCCCAGGTACGCGTACAGGTGCAGCAGGTGCCACGACTCGTAACGGAGCTTGCGCCGGGCCGCCCGGATCGAGGTCACCACCACCATGACCAGCGCCAGGAAGCCGCTCGCGGCCAGCAACATGCCCGGGAAGTTCCAGATCATGTCCCAGAGCTGCCGGAACGGGTTGTTACGGGCGGTCGCGGCGTAGCCGAGCGTGATCAGCACGATGTGGGCCACCATCAGCCAGAACGACGCGAAACCGCTCCAGCGGTGCCAGCGGGCCAGCCGGTCCTGGCCGAACGCGCGCTCGACCAGCGGGATCCGGGCCATCAGCAGCACCTGGATGAGCAGCAGGTCGGAGGCCCAGAGGCCGAGGAGGCGACCGGTGGCGGAGAGCGCGCCGCCACCGGTCAGATCCTGCAGGCCGCCGTTCGACACCCAGAGCGCGGTCACAACGAGCAGACTCGCCCCGGCTGCCACCGCGACGACGTCGCCTTTGGTCATGATCCTCATGAGCCCACGATGGCCGTGTTAGATGAAGGCTCAAGTAAATGAGTCTAAGAGCTCGCTAAGAAACCGCCACTCGATGCCGACTGAGAATGCCCGGCAGCATCTCCCACAGGAACGGACGGGTGAACGTGACAGACTGGTTACCGCCGTACGTCACCACGCCGCCGCCCCGCCGCGAGGAGCCGGTCGCCGAACCACCGGCCCGGGGCTGGCAACGCACCCACACCGTCGCCGCGGCGGCCGCAGCGGCCGTCCTGGCCGCGACCGTGGGCGCAGCGGTGATCAGCTCCCCGGCCGACGGCGTCACCATCGTGGCCGCACGGCCCGCCGAGCCGATTCCGTCCTCCCCGTCTTCGACACCTTCATCGTCGCCCCCGCCGTCGTCTTCGCCTTCGTCGCCTTCTTCGCCGGCCCGCGCGACCCGCTCGGTCGCACCGGTCGCCGTGCCGGCATCACGGCCCGCTCGGACCACACCGTCGTACGTGGCTTCACCCGGTGAGCTCGTCCGCGCCCAGGCCGAGGTCACCCGGGCCGAGAAGGAGTACCGCCGTTTGCGGGCCGCCGGAGCCACCACGGCCGACCTGCTGATTGCGCGCTTCGAGATCGAGGCGGCCGCGCAGCACCTGGCCGACCTCAAGGCCGGAAACCCGCACGCCGGGCACCGCTACCTGCGCATCCTCGAGGCCAAGGCGTACCTGGCCAAGGCCGAGCAAGAATACCGGCGCGCATTCGCCGACCCGACCAGCTCCGAGGCAGACCGCCAGGAGGCAGCAGCCGAACTAACGCTGTGGCGCGAGCGACTCGCCGCAGCCAAGCGCAGCTAGAGCGACCTCTGCGACGGCGCGCAGCTGGGCGCGGTTGGGTCCCGGACCCGTAGCTAGGCGGCTAGGGCCAGGTCCATGGCGAGGCGCGGTTGAAGCGGGGTCCGTGGCCAGGCGCGCCTCAGGACCGAGTCCGTGGCGAGCGCACCCCGCCCGGCCTCGACGCCGAACGGCGCAACCGGATCGGTGCCGTGTCGCTCGGCCGGGTTCTGCGGCAGCCACCGCCGGCCGCAGGACGCGCTGCCGAAGCTCCGGTAGCCGCGGAACATTGACTCCGCCGCCAGAAGAACGACCACTCCCCAAGCCCGCGCATGCCGGTCCTCCCCCACCCGCGCCGCCGACGTCCCGGGCGCGGACCACCAGTCTGGAACACGCCCCGACCGCCCGCCCAACCGCCCTCAGCCCCCTGTCAGCTACGGCCCACCGTGACGCGGTGACGTCATCGCACTTCGGGATGCCGGAGAACCTGCGCGACACCGGCAACTACCCGCCGTTCGCCGCCTGGGCCGCCGCGCTGCCGGGGATCGTGGCCGACTCGCCGACCACTGGCAGGTCGAGGTCGAGCGGCCGTTCCAGCCGGGCGGCACGGCGTAGTGGGTGGCCCCCGTACGCGACGGCCGCGTGCTCAAGGTGGGCCGGCTCCCGACCCGGGTCTGGCCCGCGCCGCCCTCGACGTGTGGCGCGAACTGCCCCGCAGCGCGCCCCGGCAGGTGCTGCTCTGCACCGACCTGCACCCCGGCAACGTGCTGCGGGCCGAGCGCGAGCCGTGGCTGGTCGTCGACCCCAAGCCGTAGGTGGGAGATCCCTGCTACGACCCCGTCCAGCACATGCTCAACTTCCCCGCCCGCCTCGCCGCGGACGCCGCAGGCTTCGCCAACCGGATGGCCGCACTGCTCGACCTCGACACCCGCCGCGTCCGGCGATACCTGGCCGCCCGCTGCGCGCTGGAACCCGACTTCTGGGGCGTGGCCGAGCAGCTGAGGGGCGAGCTCTAGCGGTTCAGCTTGCTGTGGTGGCGGCCGTAGAAGGCGTACAGGATCAAACCGAGCAGGAACCAGATGGCGAAGCGCAGCCAGGTGACCGGGTCGAGGAACGTGATGAGCCAGATCGAGAAGACGATGCCGACAACCGGGATGACCGGCATGCCGGGCAGGCGGAACGAGCGCGGGATGTCGGGGCGGCGGTAGCGCAGCACGATGACGGCCACGCAGACCACGACGAAGGCCAGCAGGATGCCGATGTTCGTGAGCTCGGCCGCCTCGCGGATGGGCAGGAAGCCGGCGATGATCGCGGACACGATGCCGGCGATCCAGGTGACGCGGCTCGGCACCTTGCGGGTCGGGTGCAGCTTGCCGAACCAGGCGGGCAGCAGGCCGTCGCGGCTCATCGAATACCAGACCCGGGTCACGCCCAGCATGAAGGTGAACATCACGGTCAGGATGCCGATGATGGCGCCGACCGCGATGACGTCGGCCAGGCCGGACAGGCCGACCGCGGCGAACGCCGACGAGAAGCCGCTCTCGGGGTCGATGTCCTGGTAGTTCTGCATGCCGGTCAGCACCAGCGTGGCCAGCACGTACAGCACCATCGAGATGATCAGCGAGTAGATGATGGCCTTGGGCAGGTGGCGGCGGGCGTCCTTGGACTCCTCGGCCGCGGTGCTCATCGCGTCGTAGCCGAAGACGGCGAAGAACACGGTGGCCGCGCCGGTGATCGCGCCGCTCCAGCCGAACGGGAAGAACGGGTCGTAGTTCGACCGGTTGATGTGGAAGACGCCGACCCCGACGACGAGCAGGACCACCAGCACCTTGAGGATCACCACGGCGGTCTCGGCGCGGGCCGCGGCCCGGATCCCGCGGTTGAGCAGGTACGCGATGAGCAGGCACAACAGCACGGCGAAGAGGTCGACGACGTGCCCGTCGCCGGTGCCGGGAGCGCCGAGCATCCAGGCCGGCAGGTCGAGCCCGAGCTCCGCCATGAGGAACGAGAAGTAGCCGCTGATGCCGATGGCCACCACGGAGACGATCGCCGTGTATTCCAGCAGCAGGTCCCACCCGATGAACCACGCCACCACTTCGCCCAGCACGACATAGCCGTACGTGTACGCCGACCCGGCCTTGGGGATCATGCCGGCGAACTCGGCGTAGCTGAGCGCGGCCGCGGCGCTGGCGATGCCCGCGATCAGGAACGAGAACAGCACCGCGGGCCCGGCCGTCTCGTTGGCCACCGCCCCGGCCAGCGCGAAGATCCCGGCGCCGATGATGCCGCCGACCCCGATCGCGGTCAGTTGCCACAGCCCGAGCGACCGATGCAGGTCGGTGTCCCGCTCGTCGGACACGTCGTCGATCGGCTTGCGGCGGAAGATCCCCGCCCCTCGCCCGAACCGCTGCGGTGACACAGACATGGCGGCCTCCTCGATCGGCTCCTCTCGGAGTACCACGGGAAGGCGTTGCGCGCATCTACAGACGTAGATGTATTTCAGGCGCGGGCAAGCGCCACCGCGATGAACAGGCCGTAGAACACGATGAAGCCCGCGATCAACGCGATCGTCGTGCCCGGCCCGATCGAGTGCTCCTCATCGTCCACGACCGCCCAACGACCGAGCGGGCGAAAATCAACGGCGATTCACCCGTACGGGGTGGCCGGCGCCAAAGGCGGGCAGCGGGCGGCGGCAGAGGCAGGCGGTGGCCAGCGGCAGAGGCAGGGGTGGCCGGCGGCACAGGCGGGCGGTGGCCAGCGGCGGGTGGTGGTCAGCGGCAGAGGCGGGCGGTCAGCTCGTCGGCCGCGGCTCGCCACGCGCCCTCGGCCCGGTCGGTGATCTTTTCGAGCAGGGTGGGGACGCCGTCCACCTGGCGGGGGTCGCCCGACCAGCGGAGCAGGGTGTTGGCCGCGTGATAGCGGACCAGGTATTCCGGGTCGACTACCGCCGTCGCGAGCGTTTGTATCAGGCTCGAGTTGGGCGGGAAGCTCGCCAGGGCGATGGCGGCGTCAAGCCGTACGAGCTCGGATGTGGCCTCGGTCAGCACCTCGGCGATCGGCGTGGCCCAGCCCGGGTCGCCGGTCAGGGCGTGCAGCGCCTCGGCCACCCGGATGCGGAACTCGTCGGTGGCCCGGATGAGCCCGGTGCGCAGGATGCTCACGGCGTCGGCCGGGGCGAGCCCGGCGGCGGCCAGGCCGGTGAACGACTGGGCCGCTACGGTGTCACCGGCGGCCAGGCCGGCCCGGAGCATGCGCTCGACCCGTCTCGGCTCGCGCCGGGCGGCCTCGAGCAGGGCCGCGAACTGCGGGCCCTCGTGCCACACCACATAGGGGTCGCCGAACATCTCGCGCCGCCATTGCCGCCACTCCGCATCCCCGTCCATCGACGGACATTATTACCACGGCTAGCTGAGAGTGGTCACATCGCCACCCGAACGATGCCCATCCGGAACAAATGTGAGGCCGCCGCGATCAGGTTTCATGATCGCGGCGGCCTCGGCCGGTAATGCCCCGGAACGAGGGCTCAGTGGGCCATGGCCTTCGGCGCGTCCGGGTCGACGGCCAGCGGGCCGGTGCGGAACAGCAGCGCCGAGACGACCGCGCAGGTCAGGAACAATCCGCACGACCACCAGAACACGGTGTGATAGCTGGCCAGCGAGGCCTCGGCCAGCAAGGTGGCCGACTTGGGGTGCGAGGCGGCGTAGTTCGTGGCCGCGGTGGCGGCGAACGAGCTCAGCAGGGCCGTGCCGATCGAGCCACCGATCTGCTGCACGGTGTTGATCATTGCCGAGGCCACACCCGCGTCGCGGTGCTCGACGCCGCTGGTGGCGGCGTTCTGCGTGGGCGCGAAGACGAGCCCGAGGCCGAGGCCGATCACCAGCAGGCCGGGCAGCACGCCGGAGGCGTACGTGGAATCGAGGTCGAGCCGCGTCAGGAAGGCCATGCCGCCCGCCGCGATCAGGGCGCCCAGCGGCACCAGCGGACGCGGGCCGATCTTGGGCGTGAGGATCGAGCCGGCCGTGGTGGCCGAGAGCATGATCGAGCCGAGCATCGGCAGGAAGGCCAGGCCGGTCTGCACGGGCGTGAAGCCGAGGTTGCCGACCAGGTAGTAGGTCAGGAACAGGAAGATGCCGAACATGCCCATGCCGGAGATGCTGATCGCCGCGTAGGAGCCGCCGCGGTTACGGTCGAGCACCACGCGCAGGGGCAGCAGCGGGTTGGTGACGCGCAGCTCGATCACCACGAAGGCGACCAGCAGCACTACGCCGCCGATCATCGGGACCAGTGCCGTGGCCGAGGACCAGCCGTCGGTCTCCACCTTGCCGAGGCCGAAGACCAGCCCGACCAGGCCGAGCACCGAGGTGATCACGCCGGGGACGTCGATCCGGGCCCGGGACGTGACGGGCTCGTCGGTCAGCTTGAGCAGCGCGCCGGCGACGGCGATCGCGGCGATGACCAGGTTGACGAACAGGCACCAGCGCCACGAGGCGTACTCGGTGAGCACGCCGCCCAGCAGCAGGCCGACCGCGCCGCCCGCACCCGAGATGGCGCCGAAGATGCCGAACGCCTTGCCACGCTCGGCGGGCTCGGTGAACGTGGTCGACAGCAGCGACAGGGCGGCCGGGGCCAGCGCCGCGCCGAAGGCGCCCTGCAGCGCACGCGCGATGATCAGCATCTCGAGCCCGTCGGCGGCGCCGCCCAGCGCCGAGGCCAGCGCGAAGCCGACCAGGCCGATGAGGAACATGCGCTTGCGGCCGAAGAAGTCCGACAGGCGCCCGCCGAGCAGCAGCAGGGAGCCGAAGGCGAGCGCGTACGCGGTGACGACCCACTGCCGGGAGGCGTCGGAGAACGCGAGGTCGGCCTGGGCCGTGGGCAGCGCGATGTTCACGATGGTCGCGTCGAGCACGACCATGAGCTGGGCCATCGCCAGCACGACCAGGGCCCACCAGCGCCCGGTCGAGACTGGTGGCGCGGCCGGCGGCTGTTCCGGGCGGGCCTGGGTGTCGGTGGTCATCCGTAACCTTCCACGTGCGCGGTTTCGAGTCGTTACCCGCATCGGCAGAGGGCCGGGCGTTCATAAGCCACCTATCGACGGAAGCTACCGATCGGCAACCAGGTCACGCCGGACCCGCTCCTGGTACGCCGCGAGCTCGCCGTCGATCCGCTCCGCCTCGGGCTCGGTCAGCGTCACCGCGGCGTTCTGCGGCGGCCGCCGTTCGAGCATCTCGGCCCGCAGCCCCGACGGCGG
Organism: Paractinoplanes lichenicola; assembly: GCF_016785085.1. GTDB lineage: Bacteria > Actinomycetota > Actinomycetes > Mycobacteriales > Micromonosporaceae > Actinoplanes > Actinoplanes lichenicola. Next base: position 226,375 of record NZ_JAENHO010000009.1, on the reverse strand, counting down.
GTGCGAGGCGAACAGCGACACCTCGGTGTGCTTGCTCAGCTTGCGCAGCGCCGGGATGTTCGCCGCCTGGTTGTCCCGCGCCACCACGGCGGCGGCCCGCCACGCGGCCGGCCCGTTCCCGGCGCGGGCCTCCCGGCGGACGACGGTGTCGAGCGCGGCCTCGATCAGCAGGTGGTCGGCCAGGCGTACGGCGGCCGGGGTGCCACCGGCACGGGCGCCCAGCTCGTCGGCGAGGTATTCGGCGCGCTGCGAGTCGCGCTGGCTGGTCCACACGAGCAGCAGGTGCAGCGCCATCGCCGTACGGGAGAGAATCCACCCGACACCCCGGGTCAGCATGCCGATCACGCCCGAGTCGCCATCGCCGTCGGCCGCGAGCAGGTGCGCCACCCGGCCCAGCGTCGTCTCGGCGACCTGGGTCAGCGGCCCGCGCCGGACGTCGCCGTTGACGAAGTGCCCGAGCTCGTGACCGAGCAGCGCCACCCGTTCCTGCGGGCCGAGCGTGGCCCACAGCGGCAGCCCGAGGCCGAGCACCCGCCGGCGCCGCACGCCGACAGTGGTGGTGTACGCGTTGAGGTCGGAGGCGAGCACCACGACGTGCGGCACCGGCGCGTCGACGGTCTCGGCCACCCGGCGGATCAGCCCGAACAGCGCGGGCGCGGCGGCCTCGTCGAGCACGACGGGTGCGTCGAGCCGGCCGAAGCGGGGCCGCAGCAGAACCGCGACGGCCAGGACGACAAGCCCGAGCACCGTGAGGACGCTGAAGAAATCGACAAGAATCAACCACGTGCCCAGTACGGCCAGGGCCAGCACCCCGGCCAGCAGGATCGCCGCCGCGGCCAGCGTCACGCCGCGCGCCACCCGGCCCGCCGACCGGCCCGCGCCGAGCGCCTCGAACTGCGCGGCGGTCAGCCGGAACGCCACCCGGTGCAGCCGCCGGTCGAGCCACCGCCAGCCGAACACGGCGTTCGTCACGGTGTCGAGGTTCCAGTCGCAGGCCGGGCACCAGCGCTGCGGGTGCCCGAGGGCGACGGTCGGCGCCGCGCACTGCGGGCAGTCGGTCACGGTCGTGGTCATGGCCGGAGATCATCCCCGGTGCGGCCGTCCGGCGCGACCCCGTATCGACGGTGGTGGTTCCCGGCTGCCACCATGAGCGCATGCGTCGGCCGCGGCTGCCCGGGAGCAGATACTGGTTGTCCTATCTGTACGCCGGGATCGACGCCGTGCTGCTGCTCGGCAGCTTCGTGACGCTGTGGCCGCTGCGCCACACCGAGGGCTTCGGCGACGAGCTGCGCATCAACGTCGGGGCCAACCTGTTCGACCTGGTGCTGGCGGTGCTGGTGTTGCAGCCGCTGGTGCTCTCGCTCAACCGCAACGCCGTACGCTGGCGCACCCGGCTCGACTATCGCGACGTGATCCGCCGCATCGACGACGCGTCCGACCGGGTCGACATCTGGAAGCACTGGACCGGCCTGCTCGAACCGGCCCACCTCGACGCGTTCCGGGCCGCGGTGATGTCCGCGCTCGACCGGGGCGTGCACTTCCGCATCATGCTGACCGACCCGTCGTGCCCCGACGCCGCGGAGCGGGCCCGGCAGGTCGCCCCGACCGACGCCGTCGCGCTGATGCGGCTCAACATCGAGCGGCTCGACGAGTTCCTGCGGTCGCTGCCCGAGCGCCACCGCGAGCGGTTCCAGGTGCGGATCAGCCAGATCGGGCCGGCCCACGCGTTCTACCGCGTCGACAACTGGCTCTCGTACGGGCTGTTCCGCGATCGCCGGATGAGCGAGAACCACCAGCGTGAGGTGCGGGTGCGCGGCGACGTGGGCGGGCTCGCGCTGGAGGCCTTCACGTCCCGCTGGGGCGCGGCCGGCCTGCAGGACGTGGCCGACCATTACCGCGTACGGGTGGGTCCGCTCGACCTGCGTTATGTGCTGCACGACGGCGAGCACTGGGTCGACATCGACGAGAGCGAGCTGCCCCCCGAGACGGCCGCCACCACGCTGGCCGACGTCAGCCCCGAGACCAGGAAGAGCGTGCTGGCCCTGTACTCCGCGAAGTACGGGCCGGGCCGGCACGCCGTCCTGCTACGAATCTAGGCGAGCAGCTTTCCCACGTTCTCGGGGGCGAAGAACTCGGCCGGTGACGTGACGCCCGAGTTGAGCCGGGCGAACGCGTCCATCGCGGGCTGCTTGCCGGCGATCCCCGACACCAGCTGGATCATCTGCTCGTCCGGCGGTTGCAGCGACGCGATGCCCAGCGTCATCTGGTAGTGCGGCATGGCCCGGGTGTCGCGGCGCGTCTGATAGCCGGCGAGCGCGTCGTCCCACGGCTTCCCGCCCGCCAGCGTCTCGTCGAGCGCCTCGGCCAGGCCCTCCGCGTCGAGGAAGGCGTCGGTGATGCCCTGCGCCGTGATGAAGTCGCGCGAGTAGCCGGCATCGCCGACCAGAGCCCACCCCGGCCCGTACGGGACCCGGAAGTAGTTCGGGACGGACGTGCCGACCAGCTTCTCCTCGCGCTTGGCGGCGCGGATCCGCTCGGCGAACTCGGGCGACGACTCGAACATCGCCGTCAGCGTGCCCTCGACGTCGTTGCGGTGCTCGGCCAGCTCCGCGTGCGGCCAGCCCCCGATCACCAGCGTGAGGTCGTCGTTGGTCGGGCACACCGCCCAGCCCCGCCCGGGCCGGCTGTACGCCTCGAACGTCTCGGTCGGCAGGTTGCTCCAGTACGAGTAGTAGCCCACGGTCAGCGCCGGGTGTTCCTCGTACGCGGGGGCCTGCGTCGCCTTGGCCACGACGGAGTTGCGCCCGTCCGCCCCGACGACCACGCGCGCCCGCTCGACCTGCCCGCCGCTGCCCCGGATGCCGGTCACCCGCCCGTCCTCGACGAGCACCTCCTCGACCCCGAAGCCCTCGCGCACCTCGGCCCCGGCGGCCGCGGCGGCGTCCACGAGGATCTTGTCGAGCAGCGAGCGGCGAGGCGCATACGCGTACGGGGAGTCGGGGGTGCCGGGCGCGCCCGCGAGCTTGACCGGGCCGAAGTCGAACGAGTAGCGCCCGACCGGCGGGCACCCGGTCGCCACGACCTGGTCGAGCAGGCCCCACCGCTGCAGCGCGGCGGCGCCCGGCGGGTGGATCACGTGGGTGGACACCGTGTCGCTGGGGAAGGTGGCCCGGTCGACCAGCAGGGTCCGCAGGCCCCGGCGGGCGAGCAACATGGCCAGCGGCGACCCGGCGCAGCGGGCCCCGATCACTATGACGTCATACACCACGCCATAGTGGACGACGGTGCTGCCCGTGTCGATCCCCCGCTCTTCTTGTCCGCTTCGGGACATAAGTCTGGTGACCATTCCGGCGAACGCGCAAATGTGTTCTCGCGCCCTGGAGAGGACGCCTGGCGCAACACGAGGGGAATCGTCATGACCGCACCAGACAAAAAGCAGTACCGCCGGATGCTGTCCAATATCCGGCACGGCAGCCAGGTATTACCTGACACCGCTCCCGGGGCGCAGCGGACCGCGGCCGGATTGGCGAGCGCCACGCTGCTCAGCGAGGCGGCCGATCTGCCGCCGACCGCCCAGGCCGAGATCGCCGAGGTCTCCAGCCCGTTCGACTACCTGTTCGGCGACCTGGCCGCGGAGTTCCCGGCCCACCACATTCCCGGCGAGCCGGCCACGGTCCGCGGGCTGCTGACCGCGCTCGGCATCGCGATGGCCAAGGAGACGCCGGCCGCCGACGACCAGCGCGGCGGCGCCGGCAATTCGGTGATTCCCGCGGTCTACACGTACTGGGGTCAATTCATCGACCACGACATCACCGCGAACACCGACCGCGCGAATGCGGTGACCGACCTTCGCAAACCTGATTTGACGCCGATCGATCCGGCAGACGTCCGCCGGGATCTGCGGAATCTGCGGCAGCCCGCGCTCAATCTCGACTCCGTCTACGCCGACGGTCCGGATTTCGACGACGAGGGCACGGAATCCGGCACGCTGTACGACGGCATCGACCTCCGGATCGGTGAGGTCTTCGAAGACGGCATCCCCGGCGACCACATTCCCCCGGCCGACGACCGGCGGCGCGATCTGCCCCGCAAGCTCGACGCCGGGCTCGACCCGGACGCGACCCCGGAATCGCGGGCCATCCACCGCACGACCGCGGTGGTCGGCGACGCCCGCAACGACGAGAACCTCATCGTGGCCCAGCTGCACGTCGCCTTCCTCAGGTTCCACAACAACGTCGTGGCGCACCTGCGGGAGACGAGCAACGGCTATCAGAAGAGCGAGCGCGAGCTGTTCCTCGAGGCCCGCGACCTCGTCCGCTGGCACTATCAGTGGCTCGTGGTGCACGACTACCTGAAGACGATCGCCATGCCGGGCATCGTGGACAAGGTGCTGCTGACCGGGAACCGGTTCTACGTGCTCGAGCCGGGCCAGGAACCGTACATGCCGATCGAGTTCTCCGTCGCGGCCTACCGGTTCGGGCACAGCATGGTGCGCTCGGTCTACGACTACAACCAGAATTTCGGGCGCAAGGGCGACGGCAACGGCACCCTGGCCCGGGTCGCGCGGTTCCGGCAGCTGTTCGAGTTCACCGGCCACCACGCCGACCCGTTCGCCGGGTTCAGCGACTCCAACCTGCCCTTCAACTGGGTGATCGACTGGCCGCGGTTCGTCGACAAGGGCGACGGCCTCGCCGACCACTTCGCCCGGCCCATCGACACCAAGCTCGCGGAGCCGCTGTCGGACATGTTCAAGGAGGTGTCCGGCGAGGACGAGAACGCCGCGCCCGAGATCCAGGCGATGCTCAAGGGCCTGGCCATCCGCAACCTGCTGCGCGGCTATCACCTGTCGCTGCCGACCGGCCAGGCCGTGGCGGCGAAGGTCGGCGCCCGGCCGCTGACCACCGACGAGCTCCAGCGCGGCAACTCGCAGGAGGTCAACGACGCCCTGCAGCCGTTCCTCGAGCACACGCCGCTGTGGTTCTACATCCTCAAGGAGGCCGAGATCCGCTGCCACGGCAACTTCCTGGGCGAGGTCGGCAGCCGCATCGTCGCCGAGACCCTGATCGGCCAGCTCCGCGCCGACCCCGAGTCGTACCTGGGCCGCTACCGCGGCTGGAACCCGGCCCAGGGCGTGCGCCTGGCCAACGGCGACCCGATCGTCACGATCACCGACCTGTTCCGCTTCGCCGGCGTCTTCCCGATCGACCCGGCCTGACCGGCCGCCCGCCTCGCGCTCTCAGCTGCGGCTGGGGGCCGGGGCGGGCCCGTCCTCACCCCGCGGCGTGACCTCGGCCGGCCCGCGCTGACCGGCTCCCGGCTGCCACCGCTCGATGCGGTCGGGGAACAGCAGCCGCCAGCACCCGGTCATCGGGTCGAAGACGACATCCTCCGGGTCCTCGCCGATCGCGGGCAGCGTGGGTTCGCCGCTCGTCGTCGCGAAGAACTCGACACGTCCGGGCGAGACCACCGCCACTGTCCGGCCGTCGCCGCTGAAGACGGCCTTGGTGCCCGGGTGCACGGGACCGAGCGGCCGGCCGCTGACGGCGTCGCACAGGACGATCTGCTCCCCCTGGACCGCGGCGAGCAACTTGCCGTCGGGACTGAGCACCACCCGGCCTTCGCACGGGGCAGCTCTCCCCGGCTCGTCGACAGGTGGCGGCACGACGTCGCTCCCGGGCCGAAAAATGGCGTAGCCGGCGCCCACCATCGCCGCAACGGCCAGCACGAGACCAGCCGTCACGATCAGCCCCCGGCGCCGGCCGGGTGGGGCCGGATCGGCAGGCGGATCGGTCAGCATCGTGGGCGGCGACGACCGTACGGTGAAACTCTGCTCGTCGTCGAGGAACGTGTCGAAGACCGGGAGCACCAGTGCGGCCGCCCGGTCGAAGTCGGCCTCGCTCACCGGACCGGGCTCGGGCGACCGGAAGACATAGCCGTAGAACAGCTGGATCGACCGGCCCTGCCCGTCCGTCACGGCGGCGATCCGGGTCCGATACGTCACCGACACCCGGCCGGTCCGCGTGTCGAGGGTGGCGCTCTGCACCTCGCCGTCCGGACCGGGCCGCACGACGTCCTTCAGCCGCCCGTAGTCGGGCAGGAAGTCGGGCGCGACGAGCACGCGATAGTCGCGCACCCGGCCCGCCCCGATCAGGAACGGCCACGCCCCGCCGGCGGCCATCACCCCTCCAGCCGGGCGCTGGGCAGCTCGCGCTCGAGCTCACGCACGCGGCTGCGCATCTCCTGGATGACGTAGTCACGCAACTCCTGGACGTGCACCGATTCCCGTTCCATCCGGTTGGCCGCGTCCTGCACGGCCTTGACCCGCTCGGCCCGCTTGCCCGGCACGTCGTAGGCGTTGTTGACCGAATCGACGATCGCCTCGACCGCCGGCAGCGACAGCGCTTTCACGCCCATCCCGGCCTTCTCGACCAGAAACATGCTCAGTTCGCGGACCGCGCCGGAGGGGCCGATCCGCAGATCCCGGCGCAATTTCTCGACCGCCTGCTGCCGTTCGAGCCCCTCGATGTCTTTGCGCACCCGTTCGAGAATGTCGGGGATGACGGCGGCGATCGGCACGTCGACGTTCACCGGTCGCATCGCGCCGTGCTTTCGCACCTCACCGTTCTCGACGTCGAGAAAGCCGGCGCCGACGGCACTGACCGGAACGAGCCGGACGATCCGGCGGCTGCCCTGCAGCCGTACGAGGGCGCGGAATTTCGGATCCTCCTCCAGCATCCCGCGAACGGTGCGCAGGCTCGCCTCCGGCGTATCTTCCAGATCTTGCAGCAGATCCCATTTCGTGATGATGAAGTTGATCGGCTGGGGCAGGTCCTGCACGAGCGTCACCAGCAGTCGCAATGCCTCCTGCAGATAGACGGTGCCCTCGTCGTCCCCGGCGATGTGCTGCGCGAGCCGGGCCCCGTCGATGACGATGATCAGGGCGTGCGCCTTGCTGACGTATTCGTGCAGCTCAGCGGGGGCGGTCGAGCCCGGGTCGTCGGGGTCGGTGAGCAGCCCGCCCGCGTAGTCGACGTATTCCAGATTCATGATCGTGTGCGGGGTGCCGCGGTTGCGGGCCCGGACGCCGAAGGTGAACTTCCGCAGTTGCGTCGCGACCGTGCCCGGCGGAAAGCCCCGATTCGGGTCGACGATCTCGCTCTTCCACTGACTGAGGATCTTGGCGTCGGAGTATTCGGCCTGCAAATAGAAGCTGCGGTCGTCGGCCGCGACCATCATCTCGTCGTACATGCTCGCCAGATACACGGTCTTGCCCGATCCGCGCATACCCAGGGCGACAATCTTGAAAGTCGGCACCACGGGCACGTAGATCGAACCGGTATCCGTGGCCGTGTCATTCGATTTCCGCTTTTGCACGAAGCCCAGCACAACGGTGAGCAGGATGGCGGCAACAGCTACTAACATCACGGTCGTCATGCGCCATTACCTCGATAATCGACAGGCGGCACGCATCAAGGAATCCCGAACGTACGCCCGCGCGAAGTAACGCCGAAATCACCCGAACGGCCACCCGCGAAAGCCGATCTTCCACCCTTTTCCCAGTCGCATTCACCCAGTTCAGGGCCGCAGGCAAGGCCCCGACTTCAGCCGCCCGACCGGGGGCAGGTGCACGGTCCCCTCGCCCATCCGGGCGTAGGCGACCAGGCAGGCCGACTGGTCGAGCGGCACGCCGTAGAGGACGCTGGCCAGCGGCACGCCGTCCGCCGGCACCGGCAGCCGCACCTCGGCGGCCGGATAGCCCAGGGCGCTCAGCGCGGCCCGCACCTGGCCGACGTCCTCGGCCGAGATCGGCCGGGCCCGCGTACAGCGGGAAGGGTCCGGGCAGAGGGCACGGTCGACGCCGCGGTTGATCTGCTCGGCCTTGGTGCTGACGAGCCACGGGTCGGCCAGCTTGAGCCGGTCGGGATCGTCGGCCACCAGCGGCCCGCAGTGCTGCGCCTCCCACCGGAGCCTGTCCTCGGCGAGCTCCTGCGCGTCCGGCCCGCACCCTTCGAGCGGGTCGAGCGAACCCGAGGGCCCGGGCGCGGCCGTCTCGCGCCCGCCCTCCGGCTGCCACAGGGCGGCCGCGACCGAGATCACGACCACCAGGGCCAGCACCGCGATCGTGACCGGGCCGAAGCGGCGGGCCGAGCTGTCCTCATCGCCGAAGACGAACACCCGGTCACTGTAGAGATCTTTTGTTGCGGAAAGGGCCTAGTTTGTCGACGTGACCACGGTGACGGTGACCGCGGCGGTCGAGACGGCGATCGCGGCCGCCGTACGGGTCACGGCGGTGTTGACGGCCTCGGCGCCCCAGTGTCCCTGCTCGAGCTCCTTGGCCCGCTTGATGACCGGCGACGACCAGGCCAGCTGGGGGCGCAGCATCGGCAACGCGCCGCTCGAAGACAACAGAGCGATCAAGGCCGCCGTACGGGTATCAGGCTGTGCCCCATCGACGAGAACAGCCTTGATCCGGTCGCGCATCCGCGGCTCGTAGTCGGATTCCGTGGCCGGCAACGCGTTCATCTTGAAGATGCCGAGCACCCGCTTCTTCTCGCGGCGGATCAGCCCGCGCTCGAGGAGCCGCTCGATCAGCGGGTTGTAGAGGCTGCCCCCGATGTGCAGCAGCAACGACTGGGCGCCGCGCGGCTTCTCGGCCACCTTGTCGTACGCCTCCTGCAGCAGCGGGTCGTCGAGCGGGCCCTCGCCGGTCACGTGCACCTTGGGGTCGTTGATCCAGGAGGTGTTGTCCCCGTCGGTCCCGATCCGCCCGAGCAGGGCCAGCTCGACGAGCACGGCCCCGCCGAGCGTGTAGGGCAGCGTGCCCGCCGCGGCCGGCACCCCGGTCTCGTCGTCGAGCAACAGCAGCATCAGATCTTCCACCAACAACACTTCGTTACCTCACAGCCAGTCGTGTTCGCGGGCATAGCGGGCCGCCTCGTGGCGGGTCTGGGTCTGGGTCTTCTGCATCGCGCTGGACAGGTAGTTGCGGACGGTCCCGGGCGCCAGGTGCAGCCGGGCGGCGATGTCGGCCACCGAGTAGCCCTCGCTGGTCACCCGCAGCACGTCGAGCTCGCGGTCGGTCAGCGGCACATCGTCCATGACGGCCAGGGCCGAGACGTCGGGGTCGATCCAGCGCTTGCCCTCGTGCAGGGTGCTGATCACCGTCGCGATGTGTGACGGGTCGGCCGACTTGCTCACGAACCCCTGCACCCCGAGTTTCAAAGCCTTCCGCAGTACGCCGGGACGGGCGTGCCGCGTGAGCATCAGGATCACTTGCTGGGGCCGTTCGCGGCGGATCTCGGCGACCGCACCGAGCCCGTCCACGTTCGGCATCTCCAGGTCGATCACGAGCACGTCCGGCGTGTGCCGCATCGTCTCGGTCACCGCCTCGGCCCCGTCGGACGCCTCGGCCAGCACCGCGATGTCGCCCTCGAGCGGCAGCAGGGCGGCCATCGCCTTGCGCAGCAGCACCTCGTCGTCGGCCAGCACCACCGTCGTCATCGTGCACCTCCCGCGCGGAGCTCGGCCGGCATCACCGTCGTCATCGGGCACCTCCCGCCGGGAACGCCGCCGCCGTCGTGAACTCCCCGGCGGCGAGCGTGACGGCCAGGTCGCCGCCGTCGGCCACGAGCCGCTGCCGCAGGGCCGAGAGCCCGCGCAGCTCGGGCGGCCCGTGCCGCGCGGCGCCGTCGTTGACGATCGTGATGCCCGACGCCGTGAGCGTGACCCGTACCTGCGTGGCCTGGGCGTGCCGCAGGATGTTCGTCGTCGTCTCGCGCAGCACCTGGCCGAGCATCTCACTCACTCCCGCCTCGGGCTCCGACTCGCGCGTGATGCGCACCCGGATCCCGGCCGCCTCGAACAGGTTCTTCGCGTTCTCCAGCTCGGCCGACAGGTTCAGCCGTCGTTGCGCGTACGCGAGCTCCTTGGTCTGTTTGATCGTGTCGCCGACCAGGTCGTTGATCTCGCGCAGCTCGTCGGCGGCCCGGTCGGGATCGCTGTGCACGAGCTTCTGCGCGAGCGCGGTCTTCAGCTTCACCACGTGCAGCGTGTGGCCCTGGATGTCGTGCAGGTCGCCGGCGAACCGCACCCGTTCGCGGATGACGGCCAGCTCGGCCTCGCGTTCCCGGGACGCTTCCAGCTCCTGCACGATGTCGTAGAACCGCTCCCCGACGAAGGAGAGCACAATGACCAGCAGGGTCACGCCGGTCGGGATCAGCACGAACTTCATCAGCACGTCGTCGGCGCCGGCCAGCAACTGGAAGGCACCGAGGCCGCCCGACACGCCCGACTCGACCAGCAGCCGGGTGGCGCCGATGCCCGCGACGAAGGCGACCAGGGCGCCCGCCGCCACGTACTGGTGGCGCGGCATCCGGGGAATGGCCAGCGAGGCCACGCTTGTCACCCCCCAGTACGCGTTGGGGCTGCCCACCACGAGCACCCCCAGCGGCCACACGGCGGCCGCGACGACCAGGCACGGCAGCGCGACCCGGCCGATGTCGTTCGCCGTCCACCGCTCGAAGGCCACCAGCGCCGCGAGCACGCCCGGCACCAGCACCAGCGCGTGCCACCAGGCGTGCACGTCGACCGCCACCACCACGTACGCGGCCAGGAGGATCGGCGGCAGCGCGGTGTAGAGGTTGAGCCGGCGCAAACGCCCCTGGGTCGCCTCGGTGATGCGCAGCGATCTTGCCTTCACCCCACCAGTATTCGGATCGAACGGCCCGGCGAGTAGTGACACCACGTCATATCGGGTCATGACACTGCGACACTGACCGGAGGGGTGGGGTCGCTGGTCTTATCGAGTCATGTCCACAACGCCAGTCATCGTTGAACGCCTCAACCTCAAGTACGGCGACTTCCACGCCGTGAAGGACCTGTCGTTCGAGGTCCGGCCCGGGGAGCTGTACGCGCTCCTGGGCACCAACGGCGCCGGGAAGACCTCGACGCTGGAGACGATCGAGGGGCACCGCACCCCGACCTCCGGCACCGTCCGGGTGTTCGGCCACAGCCCCGCCGACCGGACGACCGTACGGCCGCGGATGGGCATCATGCTGCAGGAGAGCGGGTTCTCCCCCGACCTGACCGTCCGCGAGTCGGTCGGCCTGATCGGCACGCTGACCAAGCGCACGGATGACGTGGACCGGGTCATCGACATCGTCGACCTGACCCGCAAGGCCGGCACCAAGGTGGGCCAGCTCTCCGGCGGCGAGAAGCGGCGGCTCGACTTCGCGACGGCCGTCTACGGCACCCCCGAGCTGATCTTCCTCGACGAGCCGACCACCGGCCTCGACATCCAGTCGCGCGACCACCTGTGGAACGCCGTCGACCGGCTGCGCGAGAACGGCTCCACGGTCGTGCTGACGACGCATTACCTGGAGGAGGCGCAGCAGCGCGCCGACCGCATCGGGCTGATGCACCAGGGCGTGTTCCACCGCGAGGGCACGGTCACCGAGCTGACCCGCGCGCTGCCCGCCGTCATCGGCTTCACGCTGGTCGCCCCGGCCCCCGCGCTGCCGCTGCAGGCCGCCGTGGCCACCGACGGGTCGGTCCGCGTCGAGACCTTCGAGCTGCAGAAGGACCTGCACGTCCTGCTGGCCTGGGCGCAGGACAACGCCCTGGAACTGCGCGACCTGACGGCCGGGCCGACCCGGCTGGACGACGTCTTCCGCGCCATCGAGTCCTGAGAGGGCTGCTGAATGTTCGCCATCGCTCGCACCGAGCTCATCCAGATCTTCCGCAACCGGCTGGTGCTGGTCACCAGCTTCATCATCCCCGTCGCCATCAGCGCCTACTTCATCTACCAGCACGAGGTGTTCACGCAGCTCGGCAGCCTGGGCTACATCGCCGCGATCGTGATGTTCACCGTCGGCGCGTTCGGGCTCTACACCTCGACCGTGACGACGCTGGCCTCGCGCCGGCAGAACCTGTTCCTCAAGCGGCTGCGCTCCACCGCCGAGAGCGACGCGGGCATCCTGGCCGGGCTGGTGCTGCCGGCCACCGTCGTCGCGATCGTGCAGGTCGTCGGCATCCTGGCCGTCCTCGGCGCGGTCGTCGGGGGGCCCGACAACGTGCTGCTGCTCGTGGTGGCCGTCATCGCCACGGTGGCCATGATGATCGGCCTGGCCCTGGCCACGGCGGGCGTCACCAACTCGCCCGAGCACGCCCAGGTCACCACGCTGCCGGTCAGCCTCGGCGTGATCGCGGTGGCGAGCTGGGTCGGCATCACCGGCACCGAGGAGCTAGCCCAGGTCAAGCGGATCCTGCCCGGCGGGGCGGCCACCGAGCTGGTGCTCAACGCGTGGAACGGCGGGGTCGCCCTGTCCGACTCGCTGATCCTGCTCGCGCCCACCTTCGCCTGGGTCGTCGTCGCGGTGTCGTTCGCGACCCGGATGTTCCGCTGGGAGCCGCGGCGATGACGCACCACGCCGCGTGCTGAGCTTCTTAGCGGCGGTGGCTGCGGGGGCGCTCACGCACGACCGGGAGGACCACCGTGGCGTCGGCGTCGGTTACGCCGAGACGGCGGGCGCGCAGGCGCTGCCAGACGAAGTAGCCGACGCCGATGACCACACCGGCGATGACGATCTTCTGAAAGACGCCGGCGTACTCCTCGACCCGGTGCCAGTTCTCGCCCAGCACGAACCCGGCGCTGACGAAGATGGTGTTCCAGATCAGGCTGCCCAGCGTGGTCAGCACGGTGAACTTCCAGAAGCTCATCCGCTCGACCCCGGCCGGCAGCGAGATGAAACTCCGGAACAGCGGGACCATGCGGCCGAAGAAGACCGCCTTGGTGCCGTGCTTGGCGAACCACTCCTCGCAGCGGTCGAAATCCTGCACCTTGACCAGCGGGATGTACGCCACCAAGTTACGGGTGCGCTCCCGGCCGAGCAGGGCACCCGCCCAGTAGACGACGATCGCGCCCAGTACCGAGCCCAGGGTCGTCCAGATCAGGGCCTCGGGCAGGCTGAACACGCCCCGGCTGGCCGAGAAGCCGGCCAGGGGCAGCACCAGCTCGCTCGGGATCGGCGGGAACAGGTTGTCGAGCCCGACGATCAGGGCGGCGCCCGGGCCGCCGAGTGACTCCATGAGGCCCACGGCCCAACCGGCCAGCCCTCCGGGATTGTCGGGGGCGGCTTCGGCGAGCACGGTCAAGGAACACTCCTCACAATCGTCGGCCGCACATGGCCATCGACACGCCAGTATCCGGGGGGCTCCCTGAGAGTTCCCTGCCAACCGTCTGGTGATCTAATTCCGGTCGTGCGTGATCTGATCGAGCGGTGGCAGCGCGGCTGGGCAGTGGCACGTTCCCTCGACCCGGCCGAGGACGTGGGCGACGGCCTGCGCACCGAGTGCCATCAGCCCGGCCGGGCCGTGGAATACCTCGCGCTCGACGTCGCGGCCCTGCCCGCCCTGTGTGCGCAGGTGAAGGGCGAGGAGCAGGTCACCTGGCTGACCGTGCCGGCCGCCGACCCCGACGCGGCCGCCGAGACGATCGAGGCCAACGGTCTCGTGCTGCTCAAGCGCTCCGAGCGGCTGATGACGATCAACCTGCACAAGCACCCGACGTCGGAGCCGCCCGCGCCCTACCAGCTCGAGACCTGGCTCTCCGACGACGTGATCAGGGTCGAGGTTTTGCTCGACAACGAGGTCGGGGCGCACGGCACCGTGGGCCTGACCAACGCCGACGCCGTGGCCGACCGCATCGAGACGCTGCCCGAGCACCGCCGCCGTGGGCTGGCCAGCGCTGTCATGAGCGGCCTGGCCGGCGCGGCGGTCGACGAGGGCGCCGACCACGGCCTGCTGATCGCCAGCGAACAGGGCCAGCATCTCTACACGGCGCTGGGCTGGCGGCCGGTGGCGAGCATCCTCATTGCGACCACCCCGGGCAACACCTATCCAACGGATTGATTAAAGGTCGCGTACGGTCCGCGTCACGCTGTCGTAGCTGCGGGCTTTTGTGAGGGTCCCGGTGGCCGGCCCGCTCATTTCTCGTGCCGTATGGTCCCCCTCCGGGAACCGCAGAGCGAGGCTGATGTGCGGCACCCATTCCGCCGCCGGGGGCCACGCCTCCGCGAGCGACGACCACACCAGCTCATGCATATCCCGCAGCGCGGCATTCGGCGTCACCGGCAACACGAGCGCCCGCCCGAGCATGCGCGGCGGCCCGATCTCGACCTCGATCGGCAACGCCAATTCCGGCAGCCCGTCCAGCGAGGGCGCCGTCACCACGGTCAGGTGCGGGCGGTTCGTCGGATGCGGGTGCGACGCCAGCCCTCGTTCGCCCAGCAGACCCCACATTTCCCGTACGCGGGAATCCAGCTCGTCATCAGGCAACAGCTCGACGGTGTGCATGTCAGAACGCGTACCGCACTCGGCAATACGGCAACCGCTCGCCGATCAGGCCGACCAGCGCCGCCACGTATTCGCCCTTGGCCCCCGTGCGGTAGCGCACGTTCCACGACCCGTTCTGCGAGCGTTTCGGCTGCTGCAGGTCGGGCCGCCAGATCAGCTCCTCGGCCTTCGGATGCCAGCCCAGGTTGACCTGGTGCAGGTCGCGATTGTGGGTCAGGAAGATGACCTCGGCCGCGAGCTGCTGCCGGGCGGCCGGCCCGATCGCGGCGTCCAGCTCGTCGAGCAGCACCGCCCAATCCTCCAGCCAGCCGTCGCGCACCACGACCGGGCTGAAGTTGACGTGCACCTCATAGCCGGCCGCCACGAAGTCGTCGATCGCCGCCATCCGCTCGGCGATCGGCGACGTGCGAATGTCGAGCAGCTTCGCATCCCGCTGCGGCATCAACGAGAACCGGATGCGCGTGCGCCCCTGCGGATCCCACTCGAGCAGATCCCGATTCACATGCTTGGTCGCGAAGGACGCCTTGGCATTGGGCATCCACCGGAACAACGTCACTAAATCGCGCACATTGTCGCTGATCCGCGCGTCGACGCTGCAATCGGAATTCTCGCCGATGTCATAGACCCAGGCCACCGGATCACACTCGTTCGGCGCCGGCTTGACCCCCTGCTTGGCCGCGTGCCGCTTGAGGTAACCCTCGATCCGATCGATGTTGGCGAACACGGTGATCGGATTGCTGTAGCCCTTGTGCCGCGGCACATAACAATAGGCGCAAGCCATCGCACAACCGTTGGCCGTCGACGGCGCGATGAAATCGGCCGACCGCCCGTTGGGGCGCGCCGCCAGCGTCTTCTTCACGCCGAGCACGAGGGCCTCACGCTTGATCCGCACCCACCGGTTGACGTTGGTCTCGTCACCGTAGAGCTCGTCGATCCGGTTATGACTGGCCACCTCGACCAGCTGCGCCTCGGGAAACCTGGCCAGCACTTCCTTGCCCCGAGGCAGCTCGGCCGCCGCAGCCTCGAAGTAGATGCGGCGCACATCCAGCAGGTCAGAACTCATAGCGACTCCACCATATCCCCCCGAAACGCCCACACCCGACTCCCACACCCGCCCGCGCCCGGCTCCCACACCCGACGCCCACGCCCTCCCGCGCCCGGCTCCCACGCCCGGCCAACGACTACCCGGCCGTCGGCCGCCCAACCTGTTGTGCTCGCCATTGCCGCGGTCATGGCGGCCGGCGAGGCTCCGTAGGCTGACCGGCATGTTCGACCTGACGCGTGTGGCCCGCCGATGTTCGCGAATCGTCGATTCCCGCGCGTTCGAGGTGACGATCGTCGTGGTGATCGGGTTGAATGCGGCGCTGCTGTGCCTCGAGACCTATCCGCTGGCCGAGCGGCTGACCTACCTGCACTGGCTGGAGTGGTTCTTCCGGGCCGTGTTCGTGACCGAGATCGTCGTCCGCATCCTCGCGTACGGGCGCCGTCCGCAGGACTTCTTCAAACACGGCTGGAACGTGTTCGACTTCGCCGTGATCGCGGCCGTGTTCATCCCCGGCCTGCACGGCGACACCGCCGCGTTGCGCGTGATCCGCATGGCCCGGGTGGTCAGGCTCGTGCGTTTCTCGCCCGGACTGCGCACGATCGTGACCGCCCTGCTGCGCAGCCTGCCCGGCGTGGGCGGGTTCCTGGCGCTGGCCCTGGTCACGTTCTACGTCTACGGCATGACCGGCTGGCTGATCTTCGGCGAGGCCTACCCCGACGAGTACGGCACGATCGGCCGGGCCGTGGTCACGTTGTTCGTGCTGCTGTCGCTGGAGACGCTGCCGGATCTGATCGACCAGGGCATGCAGATGTCGCCGTGGACGCTCGTCTACTACGTCAGCTATGTGCTGATCACGGTGAACCTGCTGCTCAACATCTTGATCGCGGTCATCGTCAACTCGATGGAGGAGGCGCGCCGGCTCGAGATGACCGAAAGCCTGGCCGTCGACGAGGACCAGGACGGCATCCCCGACAACATCGACCGCATCCTGATCAGCCAACGCCTCGACGACCTACGCACAATGATCACCGAACTAGAACGCGACCTCCGCATCGACCGCGACGCGCGTCACTGACCGCCGCTCAACGCCAACCCCCCCTCACCGAATGACACACGCGTAAACCGCTGCCGCTCAACGCCAACTCCCCACCCCCGACCCCTCACCGACCGCCCCACGCGACACCCACCGCTACCCGCGGCCCTGACCCGGGATAGATCGCGACCCGCGTCATTCACTGCCGACCACGTCCCTGACCAGCGGGTTCGGCGGATTTAAGGATGTTTAAGGTTTCCTTTCTGATCCGTGATCATTGGCCCCTCGTACTTGTCGGTACCTGCACCGAAGCAGCCCGACACCGAAGGAGCCCCGATGTACCGGACCCAGCGCCGCAAGATGTCCTCGACGACCCGCAAGGTGGTGCTGGGCGCCTCGGCCGTGGTGCTCGCGGGTGGCGCCTTCGCCATCAGCACGGGGATCAGCAGCGCGGGTGAGGATTGCGGCGGTCTCGACCAGGCGCTGCGGCAGAACCTCCAGTTCATCGCGGGCCAGCGGGCGGCGCCCGACGCCCAGTCGGAGGCCCGGATCGCGAACCGCCAGGCCGTGGTCGACCTGATCAACCAGCGCCGCGGCGTGGCCGGCTGCACCGCCGACGTGGCCGGCGAGGTGCCGGGCGCCGCCGCCGGCAACCAGGGCGGCCAGCAGGGCGCTAAGCCGCCCGCCGCCAACCCGCCCGCCGCCAACCCGCCCGCCGCCACCACTCCCCCGGCTGCCCCGCCCGCCGCGGGCTCCGGCGCGGGCGAGGTCGTCTGCAAGGGCTCGACCGTGACGCTCTCCGGCGAGGCCGGCGCCCCGTTCGCCTCCAGCGGCACCTTCCCGATCGGCACCACGCTCAAGGTCACCAACCTGGACAACAACAAGAGCATCACCGTCAAGGTCGAGACCACGTCGGGCAGCTGCATCCTGCTCAACAACGCCGCGTTCGAGGGTGTCCGCGAGCCCGGCAAGTTCCTCATCCGCCGCGCCGTGATCGAGCGCATCGGCTGACAACCGACGACGATGCCCGGTGAGCCTTTACCGCTCGCCGGGCATCTCTGCGTTCAGCGGCATCGCGCGCAACGGCGCCTTGCGCACTTTGTTCGATCCCGTCCGCGGCAGCTGCTCGACAGTGTCCACATAGACCGGCAACTTGTACCGCGCGAGCTTGTCCCCCAGGAAAGCGCGTAACCCGGCCGCATCGATCCGCCGTCCGGCCACCGGCACCACGAACGCGCGTCCCACTTCACCCCAAAGCTCATCCCGTACGCCCACCACCGCCGCCTCGGCCACGTCGGGATGCTCGAAGATGGCCGCCTCCACCTCCGCCGGATATACGTTCTCGCCACCCGACACGTACATGTCCTTGAGCCGGTCCACGATGTGGAAATGTCCCCCGTCGTCCACAACCGCGACGTCACCCGACCGGAACCATCCACCGTCCGCGAACGCGCTCGCCGTGGCCTGTGGATCGTCCCAATACCCGGGCGTCACGTTCGGCCCGCGCACCAGCACCTCCCCCGGCTCCCCCACATCCGTGTCGCTCAGATCCGGCCGCACGCAGCGCACATCGGCGAAGAACACGGGAACACCCGCCGATCCCACATGGGCCAGGCTCTCCCGCGCCTCGAGGAAGGTCGCCCCGGGCGCGGTCTCGGTCATCCCGTAGCCCTGGCAGAAGGTCAACCCCCTTTCCAGGTACGCCGTGATCAGCGCCGGCGGGATGGCGGCGCCCCCGCTCATCACGCTGCGCACCGACGACAGGTCCGCCCCCGCCCAGCGCGGCGACCGGGTGAGCGCCGCGAACATGGCCGCCACCCCGAACATCCAGGTGACCCGCTGCTCCTCGATCAATTCCAGCGCCCGGTCCACGTCCCAGGCCGGCATGATGACGCTCGTGCCGCCCTTGAGGAATGTGGGCAGCAGGCACTGGTTGAGCGCGGCGACGTGGAACAGCGGCGCCCCGATCAGCCCGACCTCGTCCCCGCCGACATCGACGCCGACGAGCAGGTTGAAGCAGTTCCACACGAGGTTCCCGTGGGTCAGCACAGCGCCCTTGGGCCGTCCCGTGGTGCCCGACGTGTAGAGGATCAGCGCCGCGTCGTCGAGCCCCACCGGCACGTCCGGGACAGGCCCGGCGTTATCCACAAGCCAGCCCTCGTACTTGTCCACAAGGCCGACCAGCATCGGGGCTGTGGACAACGCCTGCACGGTCGTCGCGCACGAGGGCCCGTACACAAGCAATTTGGCGCCGCTGTGGGCCAGCATGTAGTCGACCTCGGGGGCGGTCAGGCGGAAGTTGAGCGGCACGAAGATCGCGCCCAGCAGGTGGGTCGCGAACATCGTCTCGACGGCCGACGGATGGTTCGGCCCCAGGTAGGCGACCCGGTCACCCCGTTCCACGCCGGCCTCCCGGAGCCGGCCGGCCAGGCGCACCACGCGTTCGTGCACCTCGGCGTACGAGATCCGCTGTCCCTCGAAGACGAGGGCGGTGCGACCCGGCGAGATCGTCGCACGCCGGGCCGGCCACGCCCCGAGGCCGGCGTTTCTCATGCGTAGTAGCGGTATATCGGCCGGGCCACGCAGGCCGGCTTGTCCACCCCGTCGATCTGCACGGTGAAGTCGAGCGCCACCTGCACGCAGCGGCTGGCCACCTCCTCGACCCCGGCGACGGTCGCGGCCAGCCGGATCTTCGACCCGACCCGCACCGGGCTGGGGAAGCGCACCTTGTCGAGTCCGTAGTTGACGCCCATCTTGATTCCGTCAACATGAAGAATCTCGGAGAAGAACGGGATGACGAGGGACAGCGTCAGGTATCCGTGCGCGATCGTCCCCTTGAACGGCCCGTCCTTGGCCTTGTCCACATCAATATGAATCCACTGGTGGTCGCCGGTCGCCTCGGCGAACGCGTTGACCCGCTCCTGCGTTACCTCGAGCCACGAGCTGTGCCCCAGATCCCGGCCGACCAGGGTCTTGAGCTCGTCCAGTCCGTTCACAGTGATCATGCGGAGTTCTCCTTGTCGTCGGCCAGCCCGAGCAGGCGGGCGGCGTTGTCCTTCAAGATTCTGGGCCGCACCTCGGGCTTGATGTCCAGTGCCGCGAAGTCGGCGAGCCAGCGGTCGGGCGTCAGGACGGGATAGTCCGAGCCGAACAGCACCTTGTCCTTCAGCAGCGTGTTGGCGTACCGGACGAGCTGTGGAGGAAAATACTTCGGCGACCAACCGGACAAATCGATGTGGACAAGCGGCTTGTGCGTGGCGACGGCGAGGGCCTCGTCCTGCCACGGGAACGACGGATGGGCCAGGATGATTTTCAGGTCGGGAAAGTCCACGGCCACGTCGTCCACCAGCATCGGGTTCGAGTAGCGCAGCCGGATGCCGCCGCCCCCGCGCACCCCCGCGCCGATCCCGGTCTGCCCGCTGTGGAAAAGCGCCAGCACACCCAATTCCTCGATGACCTCATAGAGCCCGTACGCGATCCGATCGTCCGGCGCGAACCCCTGCAGGCTCGGATGAAACTTGAACCCCCGTACGCCGAACTCCTGCACGAGGCGGCGCGCCTCCCGAATCCCCGCCCGCCCCCGATGCGGATCGACCGACGCGAACGGAATGAGCACATCGCCGTGGGCCGCACAGGCCTCGGCCACTTCCTCGTTACGAATGCGCGGATGCCCCGTGGTGTGCTCCGCATCCACGGTGAAAACGACGGCCGCCATCCGCCGCTCGCGATAATAGGCCGCAGTCTCGTCGATCGTAGGCTGACGCGGCCCACCCGCCTTGAAATAGGCGGCCGACGCCCCCAGCAACTCCGGACTGAGCGACCCATGCCCGTCCCGGCTCACCTCGCAATGCGTATGCACATCAATAGCAGTCAACACATCCAGATCCACCCCCGCTCACCTCCCCGACGCCCGCATGTCTCGCTGACGTTCCCGCGCCTCCCACTCGGCCCCGCCTCTGGCTGACATCCCGACATCCCTCGCCACGCCGGCGTTCCCGCGTCTTCGTCGATGGCGCGCACCCCTGATCGGCAGATCGCGCGGACGTCGTCCACGATGACCGCAGGCAGCAGAACAGCCTCCCCCGCCACAGTCCGGCCAACTGTGCGCACCATTGGACGCTCGATATTGCTCATTTGAGTCCGCCCGGCGCCGGAATCCCGTACGTCTCCGGTTGCGCGCCGACGCCGTCGGCCCACTCATCGGCGATTGCGGACGCCGTCCAGCCACCGTCGGCGAACGCCACACGCTTCTCGGCCGGATGCGACCACACCGCCAACCGGTCCCCGCCCACCCCAATCGCCTGCCCGGTGATGTCCTTCGCCGCGTCCGAGGCCAGGAACACGACCAACCCGGCGGCGTCGTCGGCGGTCCCCATCCCCTCCTCGCGGCGCAACCAGGAAGGCAAAGGCTTCCCCGTACGCTCCGACTCCTCGATCAACGGCGCGAACGCAGGGATCGTCTTAGTCATGTCGGTGGCGGCGACGGGCACGATCGCGTTCGCGGTGATCCCCGCACGAGCAAGTTCAAGCGCCCACGTACGGGCCATTGCCGCGATCCCAGCCTTGGCCGCGGCGTAGTTAGTCTGCCCGAAGTTGCCCCGCTGCCCCGCCGGCGACGACACCAGGATCAGCCGCCCGCCCTGCCCCTGCTCGCGCATGTGCACAGCCGCCGCCCGTCCACAGGTGAACGTCCCGCGCAAATGAACACGAACGACCTCATCGAAGTCGTCATCGCTCATCTTCCACAGCACCCGATCGCGCAGAATCCCCGCGTTGGTCACCATCACGTCGAGCCGCCCGAACTCCCGCACCGCCGTAGCCACCAACAGATCGGCCGTAGCGCTCTCCCCCACGGCAGCCGCCACCCCAGCCACCCGCCCACCATCCGCACTGATCGCACCGACCGCCTTATCGACGACGTCCGCATCAAGGTCGTTGACCACCACCGCCGCCCCCGCCGCGGCCAACGCCCGCGCATAGGCGAACCCAAGCCCCCGCCCACTTCCAGTAACGACGGCAACCTTCCCACTGAGATCCATCACTGCTCCTGTCGTCCCGAAGTGCCCGGCCTCGAGCGAGTCGCCGCCGTCTCCGTCGGCGCGCCGCCCTCCGGTTGACTGCTCACCGTCGGCTCATCGCTCATTGCCGAGTGAGCGCCCGCCACTGGCTGGCTGTCCGTTGCTGATTGAGCGCCCGCAGGTGGATGAGCGTTCGTTGCTGAGTTAGCGTCCGCCGTTGGTTGGGTGCCCGCCGCTGGTGGAGCGTCCGCCGCTGGTTCAACGCCCGCCGCTGGTTCAGTGGTCGTTGTTGGTTCAGTGGTCGTTGTTAAGTGAGTGCTCACTACGGGTTGAGCGCCCGCCGCACGATCAGCACCCACAGCTAAGTGAGTACTCACATCCGGCTGACCACCCACCCCACGATCAGCACCCACAGCTAAGTGAGTACTCACATCCGGCTGACCACCCACCCCACGATCAGCACCCACAGCTAAGTGAGTACTCACTACTGATTGGGCGTCTGCCGACGACTGAGGGCTCGGTTCGGGGAGCAAAGGGCGATTCAGGTGGGCGGTCAGGCGTTGGGCGGCCGGAACAAGGCCGCCCGGCAGGTAACGCACCGCGGCCACCAGCAGCAGCGCGTAAACGGCATAGGAGAGGACGCTGGGGGCGTACGAGGGCATGCCGGGTTGCGTGCCAAGCGTGTTGAGCGCCTGGACGAGCAGCACGATCACAATAGCGCCGACCAGCGGGCCGGAGAGTGTGCCCAGGCCGCCCACGACCGCCATGACCACGAACTCGATCGACAGCAGCACGGGGAACGAACCGGGCGACAGATAGCCCAGGTAGAACGCGTAGACGCCCCCGGCCAACCCCGCGAACCCGGCCGACAACGCGAAGACCGCCAGCCGGTACGCACCCACCGGAACCCCACTGGCGGCGGCCGCCGTCTCGCTGGTCGCTGCGGCGCGCAACGCCCGGCCGGAGCGCGACTGCACGACATTGCGCGAAACGAGCAACGCCAGAGCAAGAACGCCCCAGGCCACGTACGCGTAACCGACATCTTCGCGCAGTTCGAAGCCGCCGACGGACAGGCGCGGAATGCCCTGCAACCCGATCGCGCCGCCCGCCCACGTGCCCTGGCTGAGCAGCGAGAGCAGAATCAGCTGGACGGCGAGCGTCGCGAACGCGAGATGATGGCCGCGCAGCCGCAGCAGCGGAGCGCCCAGGAGCACGGCCGCGACCGCAGCGATCAGCGGCGCGACGAGCAAAGCGAGCAGCGGCGGAAACCCGTGCACCGCAAGCAGCCCCGCCCCGTACGCGCCGATCGCATAGAACGCCGCCTGCCCGAGCGGCACCTGCCCCGCGTACCCCATCAGCAGCGACACACCGACGGTCACCGTCGCGGTCAGTCCGAGCAACACATACGTGGCG
Organism: Paractinoplanes lichenicola; assembly: GCF_016785085.1. Taxonomy (GTDB): domain Bacteria; phylum Actinomycetota; class Actinomycetes; order Mycobacteriales; family Micromonosporaceae; genus Actinoplanes; species Actinoplanes lichenicola. The sequence goes on along the minus strand of NZ_JAENHO010000009.1, from coordinate 203,514 downwards.
AGATGGCGCTCCGGCAGCAGCGGCGGGATCGCCAGCGTCACCAGCACGACGATCCACGGGCCGGCGAAACGTACGGCCGTCGACCGGCCGGGCAGCCAGTTACTCATGTGGCCTCCCGGACAGCGCCCGCACGGGTCGCCTGCACGATCATCACGGTGAGCATGAGCAGCAGCGCAACCTCGAGCTGGTACGCGCCGCCGCCGTAACCCGCGATGAGCGTTTGCGCCACTCCGAGCAGCAAACCGCCCGCCAGCGCCACGAACGGCCGGGTCAGCCCGCCGAGCACAGCCGCCGCGAACCCGTTCACGATCAGCGTCACATCGCTGTCGAACGTCACCTGCTGCACGGGCGTGGTCAGCACTCCCGCCAGGCCACCGAGCGCACCTCCGAGAGCAAAGGCCAGCAACCCCATCCCCCGTACGTCGATGCCGACCACCCGCGCCGCGTAACGGTTGCTCGCGCACGCGGTGAGCGCCTTGCCCAGGTCGGTGCGCGCGAAGAAGGCCGCCATGGCCGCGAACACCGGCACCGTGACGCCCAGGATCAGCAGGTAGTGCGCTTGAACCCGAGCCCCACCTACGGAAATCACACCCGGCAACCCGGCGAACGACCGCGGCTGATCACCCCAGAGCACAATCTCGACCGCGTACGCGAACACGCCCAACCCGAGCGTGATGATGAGCGCGGCCCCCGGCTCGGTGCCCGGCTTCCCGATCGCCACCACCCCGACCAGCAACCCGACCCCCGCCGCCACGATCACCGACGCGACCTCGGACAGCACATGCGGCAGCCCCACCCCGAGCAACGTCGAGGTAAGCATCGCCGCCACCACCGCGAACGCCCCTTGCGCGAAGTTGACGACCCCGGTCACCCGATAGATGGCCACGAGCCCACTACCGACCAGCGCGTACCCCGCCCCGACCCCCAGCCCGGTGAGCACGTACGCAACGAGATCGCTCACCACGACCACCCGCCCACGCCCGCGAACGCCAGACCCCGACAGTAACCGCCATCCGAAACGAGCAACCTCGCGCAGAAAGCGTTCGCCCCGCCGGAGAATCCAAACGCGCGGCGACTGAATACACCGGCCGCAACGAACACCTTCGCGCAGTAAACGCTCATCGCACCGCACCGCCCAGATAGGCGGACGCTACGCGCGGATCGCGGGCCAGCTCGGCGGTCTCGCCTGTGAGCACAACGCGGCCGGCTTCGAGCACATACGCGCGGTCGCACAGGTCGAAAGCGAGCGCCGCGTTCTGTTCGATCAGCAGCACGGCCAGGCCTTGGTCACGGTGAAGTGCGTGAAGATGCGCGATCAACGTGTCGATGACCATCGGGGCCAGGCCGAGGCTCAGCTCGTCGATGGCGAGCACGTCCGGCCGGGCCATCAACGCACGGCCGATTGCCACCATCTGCTGCTGCCCGCCGGAAAGCGTGCCCGCCAGCCGCCGCCGCAGACCGCCCAACTCCGGAAGCAGCTCGTAGATCCCGCTTGTGTCCCGTCCGCGACGGCCGTTTCGCCAGCCGCCGAGACGCAGGTTGTCGTCGACGCTCAGGTCCGCGAACATCTCCCGGCCCTCGGGCACCTGAGCCAACCGTCCCCGAACGACCACCTCGCCGGCCGACCGGTCCACCAACCCCGACAGCGCCTTCACCAGGCTCGTCTTCCCTGCCCCGTTGGCCCCGATCAGGGCGACCATCTCACCCTCGCCCACCCACAGGTCGACGCCATCAAGTGCAGTCGCCGCGCCGTATCGAACGGTCAGTCCCGACACCTCAACCACTGCGCGCCCGCTCATCGCGCACTCATCGAGCGTCCGGTCAGTGCGCGTTCGCTCAAGTCACGCATTGCGCAGCCCGCCTGGTTTTCTGCACGTTCGCGCACAGTCGTGCAATCCGCGTGTGGTCATGCTGCGGATCCTTGGCGGTCGCCGAGATAGGCGGCGATGACGGCCGGGTCGGCGCGGACCTCGGCCGGCGTGCCCTCGGCGATGACGCGGCCCAGGTCGAGCACGGTCACCCGGTCGGCCAGCCGCATCACGAAGCCGACGTCGTGTTCGACGAGCAGCATGGTCAGGCCCTCTTGCTGGAGGTCGGCCAGCAGCGCGGCCAACTCGTCCCGCTCGGCCGCGCGCAGGCCGGAGGCCGGCTCGTCCAGGAGCAGCAGCCGGGGCTCGGCGCACAGGGCACGGGCGAGTTGGAGTGCGCGTTGTTGTCCGAGCGGGAGCGATGCGGCCGGGCGCGTCGACCAGTCCGCGAGGCCGACGCGTGCCAACGCCTCCCGTGCGCGCGAAACGATCAGCCGTTCCGACCGATAATGCGCGGGCCACCGAACCGCCGCCGCAAGGAAGCCGGCGTGGGTCGCGGTGTGCGCCCCGACCATGACGTTCTCGAGCGCGGTCATCCGCGGAAAGATGCGCGCGGCCTGAAAGACCACACTCACCCCAAGCTGCGCGCGGCGGTGTGCGGGCAGCCGATCGATACGCACGCCGTCGAGCCTCACGGCCCCCGCGTCGGGCGCGCGCTGACCGCCGATCAGGGCGAACAACGTCGACTTGCCGGCCCCGTTGGGTCCGATGACCGCCCGCAACTCCCCCGGTTCGACGACGAGGTCAACCTCCCGCACGGCAAAGACCCCGCCGAAAGCCTTGGACGCCCCCGAAACCACAAGCGAAGCACCCATCAACGCCCACCAGCACTAAGCAACGGCGAGAGGAGAGGGGTGCAGCTGGCGGGCGAGAGGAGAGGGGTGTAGCTGGCGCCGGTTGTAGCAGGCAAGCGGTAGGGGGCACGGCCGTTTGCGGGCGGTGGCGCGGGGGCTGCGCGAGTGGTCGGCATCAGCGGCCGCCCAGGGTGGAGAGTTTTTGCTGGGAGTAGGGGGTGGGTTCGAGTTTGCCGGACTTCACTGTGTTGATGGAGATGAAGTCGGTGGTCAGGCCGCTGTGGTTGTCGGGTGCGTACTTGTACGTGCCGTTGGGCGTCGTGAGCGTCAGGCCCTCCAGCGCGTCCCGGACCTTGGCGCGGTCGGTGCTGCCGGCCTTGGTCACCGCGGCCGCCAGCAGTTTGACGCCGCTGTAGCCGTCCTGGGCGAACTGCGGCGGGGTGTAGCCGTACTTGGCCGTGAACGCAGTGGACAGTTCTTCGATTGCGCGTTTTTGTTCGCCGTCGGGCAGGGCGGTGCCGACCACGCCGATCGAGCTCGAGATCGTCACGCCCTCGGCGGCGGGGCCGGCCGGGTCGAGGAACAGTTTGCTGGCCTGGGAACCGGTGAGCATCAGCGGGATGTCGAGGCCGCTCGCGGCGTACTGCTTGGTCAGGGCCACGGCGGGGGCGCCCGTCCCCCACACCATGAGCGCTTGCGCGTCGGATGCGCGTACGTGCGTGAAGACGGCGCTGAACTCGGTCGCGGTGGTCTGGAACTGCTCGATCGGGTTCAGCGTCACGCCGTACGTCTGGGCCTTGGCCTCTAATCCCTTGAAGCCGGCCGTGGCATAGCTGCTCTTCGTGTCGTAGGCGACGGCGACGCGGGTCAGCTTGCTCGCCTGGAAGTACTGCAGGGCGGCCTCGGCGTACGTGCCGGACAGGGCGGGCACGACGAAGACGTACGGGTGGACGGGTTTGACCTGCTCGTCGGCGGGGGTGAGCGAGATGTACGGGATCTCCTCGCGGTCGACGAGCGGGACGACAGCCAGCGCCGAGTTGGAGAACGGTGATCCGATGACGGCGTCGGAGTCGTCCTTGAGCTCGTTGAAGGCGAGCACCGCCTGGTCGGGCAGGCTCTTGTCATCGCGTACGGATAACTCGATCTTGCGGCCGTTGATGCCGCCGGCCGCGTTGATCTGCTCGACGGCAAGGGCGACCGACTTCTGGTTCTCGGTGCCGAGCGGCGAGTAGTTGCCGGTGAGCGACACGATCTGGCCGACGCGGATCGGGTCGTCGCCGGAGGACGAGCCGGTCGAGCCGCAGCCCGCCGCGGCCAAAAGCAGGGCGGAGAACGAGGCTAAGAAGAGACGCACGGGTACCTCCCAAAGCGGACAAGGCTGGGGGCACAACGACCGAAGTTAGGCGCGTCTATGACTGCCGTCAAGAAAATGCCTAACATCTTCCGTATGGTGCAACCGCAGACGCTGCTGCTGATGCTCTTCGGCGACTTCGTGCTCGACCGGGACGTCAGCGTCTTCTCGGGCAGCGTGATCGACGTGTGCGCCCGCCTGGGCATCTCGGAGCACGCGACCCGCTCGACCCTGACCCGGATGGCCGGCCGCGACCTGCTGCGCCGCACCAAGCAGGGCCGGCGCGTGTATTTCGGACTGACCGAGCGCTCGACGGCGATCCTGCGCGACGGCCGGACGCGCATCTGGGAGACGGGCGCGGTCAACGACCGCTGGGACGGCACATGGACGCTGCTCAGCTTCTCGCTGCCCGAGTCGTGGCAGCGCCAGCGGCACGACCTGCGCTCACAACTGGCGTGGGCAGGCTTCGGCCCGATCCAAGGCGGCTTGTGGATCGCGCCCGGCGTCGTGGACGCGCAGCAGATCGTGTCGTCGCTCGGACTGGACGCTCATGCGCGCGTCTTCCATGCTCGCGCAGGATCGCTCACAGACGTCGACGCCATGATCCGGGACGCGTACGACCTGGGCGCGCTGGCCGCCCGCTACGAGGCGTTCCTGGCGCGCTGGGACGGCCCGGCCCCGCTGAGCGACCCCCTCGCCATCCGGCTCACGCTGACCGCCGAGTGGCTCGAGGCCATCCGCCGCGACCCTCGCCTGCCGGTCGAGCACCTGCCGCCCGACTGGCCGGCGAAGAAAGCCCAGCAACTCTTCCGCGAACTGGAGCGCCAGGTGGGTAAAGCCGAGACAAGCCTGGAAACGATCTAGAGCGGGCTGCCACCCGGCGGCTGTTCCTCGTCCGTACGGTCGGCCGCGGGCAGCCACAACACGAAGGTGCTGCCGCTGCCCGGCGGTGAGAACGCGACTACCCGTCCCCCGTGCGACTCGACGATCTGCCGCACGATCGCCAGCCCGAGCCCGGTGCGGCGCTCCCTGCGTACGCCGGGAACTTCGGTGTTCTCCCCCCGCCAGAAGCGATCGAAGACCCGCGGCAGATCGGCCGGGGCGATGCCGGGCCCCTCATCGGCCACGGCCAGCCACAGCCACGACCCCGCCTGACCGGTCGCCACGGTCACCGTCGAATGCGAAGGCGCCAGCCGTACGGCGTTGGACAGCAGGTTGCCCACCGCCCGGCGCAGCGCGTCGGCGTCGCCGATCAGGCGCAGCCCGGCCGCCGTCTCGTAGCGCAGATGCAGCGGCCGGTCGGTGACGAACGACTCCTCGCCCGCCTCCCGCGCGACCACCGACAGGTCGACGTCGGCGTCGGCCGTGGCGTTGGCGTCGCGCCGCGCGGTGGCCAGCAGATCCTCGACCAGCCGGGACATCCGGGTCGTGGCCCGATCAACCACCGCAACAGCCCGCGTACGCTCCTCGGGCGTAGCATCGGCCGCGGTCAGCGAGGCGTCCAGGTTGGTCCGGATGATCGCCAGCGGGCTGCGCAGCTCGTGCGAGGCGTCGTCGATGAGCTGCCGCTGGGCCTGGAACGCGTGGTCCAGCCGGTCGAGCATCGAGTCGATCGTGTCGGCCAGGTCGCGCAGTTCGTCGGGCGGCCCGTTGAGCCGGATCCGCCGCGACAGGTCGGTGGCCTGGATCTCGCGGGCCGTCCGGGTGATCGCGCCGACCGGCCGCAGCGCCCGCCCGGAGAGCACCCAGCCGATGCCCAGGCTGGCCACGAACAGCCCGCCCAGCCCGATGAACGACCACCGCCGCAGGCTGGTCAGCGTGTTGTAGTTGACCGCTTCCTCGATCTCGCTGACCTCGGCGACCGTGGTGGTGCCGAGATACTCGCGGTTCGTGTTGTAGACCTTCGCGATACGCTCCGTCACCGGGCGGGGTGACGTGCTCTGCGCGACCGCGAGGTAGACCACCCCGAGGGTCAGGCCGGCCAGCGCGAAAAGCACCGTCGAATAGATGACGGTGAGCCGGAACCGGATCGACCGGAACACCTCAGGGCGCTTCACGACTTATCCCTCCCGCAGCCGGTAGCCCCGGCCGACAACCGTCTCGATCGAGCCCTCGCCCAGCTTGCGCCGCAGCGTGCCGACGGTGACCCGGACGGTCTGGGTGAACGGGTCGGCGTTGGCGTCCCACACGTGCTCGAGCAGCTCCTCGCTGGAGACCACATGCCCCGGGCGGGTCATCAGGTATTCCAGCACCCCGAACTCCTTGGGGGTCAGCGCCAGCGGCCGGCCGGCCACGGTCACCTGGTGTCGTGCCGAGTCGAGCACGATGTCACCCACGGTGAGCCGGGCCGACCCGCCCCCGGTGTCGCGGCGCAGCAGAGCCCGTACTCGGGCCTGCAGTTCGGCCAGATGGAACGGCTTGACAAGGTAGTCGTCGGCGCCGCCGTCCAGCCCGCGGACCCGGTCGTCGAGCCCGCCGCGGGCGGTCAGCATGAGCACCCGCAGGTCGCCGTCGCCGGGCAGCTCCATCTCGCCCGAGCGCAGCGAGCGGCACAGCGTGAACCCGTCGCCGTCGGGCAGGTTCACGTCGAGCAGCATCAGGTCGTACTCGTTGACGGTCAGCCGGTCATAGGCCTGGGCGGCGTCGAGCGCCACGTCGACCGCGTATCCGCTGCGGGCGAGCCCGACGCGCAGGCCCTCCGCCAGATCCTCTTCGTCCTCCACCACCAGCAACCGCATCGGTCAACTATCCCCGCGCGATGAGCGAGTCGGCCACCTGGCGGGCCCGCTCGATGGGAACCGCGAAGCCGATTCCGATCGAACCGCCGCCCTCGAGGGTCGCGATGGCCGTATTGACCCCGACCACCTCGCCTCGGGCGTTCACCAGCGGTCCGCCCGAATTGCCGGGGTTGATCGAGGCATCCGTCTGCACCGCCGTCTGCCGCGTCTGACCCCCCAGCCGTACGGGCCGGTCCAGCGCGCTGATGATGCCCGCGGTCACGGTTCCGCTCAGTCCCAGCGGCGAGCCGACGGCCAGGACCGACTCCCCGACCCGGGTCCCGCTGGGGTCGGCCAGGGCCAGCGGGGTGGGCGCGGTGCCCTGAGTGACTCTCAGCACAGCGATGTCGCTGCTCGGGTCGGTGCCGACGATCTCGGCCTCGCGGCGCTGCCCGTCCTGGCCGACGATGGAGACGGTGCCGCCGCGGCCGGCCGCTACGACGTGGTTGTTGGTGACGATATGGCCGCGGGTGTCGAAGACGAAGCCGGAGCCGGAGGCGCCGCCCTGGCCCGTACGGACCTGGACCGAGACGACGCCGGGGAGCACCCGGGCCGCCGCGCCGACCAGGTCGGCCGGGACGTTGCCCTGAGGGAGCGGCGCGGCGGTCGCAGGCTCCTGGGAGTCGCGGCCGGCCACATATCCGGCCACCCCGCCGGTGCCGGCCGAGAGACCGACGACAGCGAGAGCGGCCAATGCTGCCGCCGGCAGGCGCTTGCCGCGGGATGCAGCATGCACCGGTGCCGAATGGTGGTGCGGATCGGGCGCGGTGGCCCAGTCGGGCGAGTGGAACTCAGGTCCACGAGGTGACCCCAGTCCAGACATGGTGTTCCCTTTCCAGGATCGCGGCCGCGACGTGAACGGCCGGCGTGGGGAGACGAAGGACAGGATCAGGGCAGGCGGGCGAACCAGAACATCGACGCCAGGGCCGCGATCACGGCCAGCACCAGCCCGATGCCGATGAACCAGGCCGACACCTCCCGGACCTCGGTCTCGTAGCCCACCGAGCTGCCGATGTCGGCGTACGCGTTGTTCAGCTCGTCGGTGTTGGCGGCCTCGAAGTAGCGCCCGCCGGTGGCCTCGGCGACCGCCTGCAGGGTCTCGCCGTCGACCGGCACCTGCTGGCCGTCGCCGATCGTGCCGGCGGCCGTGCCGAACGAGATGGTGTCGACCGGAACGCCCAGCTCGTTGGACATCCGGGCGGCCTCGGCCGGGTCCAAGCCCGACGTGTTGGCCCCGTCGGAGAGCACGATCACGCGGGCCGGCGGCACTTCCTCGCCCTCCTCCGCGCCCACCGAGCGGATCTGCTCGAGGGCCGCCGAGATGGCGTCGCCGATCGCCGTGCCACCCTGCCCGGCCGAGCCGTCGGCCAGCCGGTCGATGCCGGTGCCGATCTGCGCCCGGTCGGTGCCCGGCGGGACGAACACCGACGCCTGCCCGGCGAACCCGACCAGCCCGACGTTGAACTGCTCGGGCAGGTCCTCGACGAACCCGCGGGCCGCCTCCTTGGCCGCGTCGAGCCGGTTGGGCGCGACGTCGGCGGCCAGCATCGAGCGGGAGACGTCCACCGCGACGAGCACAGTCGCTCGTTCACGCGGGACGCGCACTTCTGCTTGAGGTTGCGCGAAGCCGACCACGAGCAGGCCGAGCATGGCCAGGAAGAGCGAGGCCGGCAGGTGCCGCCGCCACCCGGGACGCTTGGGGGCGACCCGGTCGAGCAGCTTGAGGTTGGTGAACCGTACGGCGTACTTGCTGCGGCGGCGCTGCGCGATCACGTACGCCACGACGAGCGCGACGACACCCAGCAGCAGCCACAGTCGTTCCGGGGAAAGCCAGGTCATGAGGGAGTCCTTTGTGGTTTCGCCGCGGCCCGGCTCAGCCGCCGCCGTGCGTGCACGTGCCGCACGATGTCGGCGACCCAGTCGCGGTCGGTCCGCAGGGGAAGGTGAGCCGCGCCCGCCCGCTTCACGGCCGCCGCGATGGTGGCCTGCTGCTGGGCGGCCGCGGCCGCGTATTCGGCGCGCAACTTCTTGCTGGCGGTGGGCACCTCACGGCGGCGGCCGGTCTCCGGGTCGACCAGCGTGAGCAGGCCGACGTCGGGCAGCTCCTGCTCGCGCGGGTCGCCCACCTGCACCGCGAGCACCTGGTGGCGGGCGGCCAGCCGGCGCAGCGGTTCCTCCCAGTCGGGCGCGGCCGGTCCGAGCCCGTCCTCGTCGAGGCCGTCGAGAAAGTCCGAGACCACCACGACCAATCCCGTACGGGGGGTCTGGCGGTGCAGGGCCTCGATCCCGGCGCCCAGGGGCACGGGTTGCTGGTTGCGCGGCGTGAGCATCATCGCGCGCAGGAGAGCGAGCAAAGATGCGCGTCCGCCGCGCGCCGGGTATCGCCGTACGCCCTCGCCGGTCAGCAGATGAGCGCCCAGCCGGTTGCCGTTGCCCAGGGTGAGGAAGCCGACGGCCGCGACCGCCGCCAGGGCCAGCTCCCGCTTCTCGAGGTCGGCCGTGCCGAAGTCCATGCTCGCGCTGGCGTCCACCAGCACGTGCGTGGCCAGCTCGCGGTCGGCGTCGACCGTGCGCACGTGGGGCACGGTGGTGCGCGCGGTCACGGCCCAGTCCATCCGGCGCACCTCGTCCTCGCCGGGGCGGTATTCCTTGCTGCCGGCCGGCTCGCTGCCGATGCCGGGGAGCAGGCCCAGGTACGAGCCGTGGAGCAGCCCGTCGAGCCGCCGCGTGATCATCAGCTCGAGGCGCCGGAGCCGCCGTTCGGGGACGAGCTCGGGTGCGAAGCCACCCTCGTTCATGCGGCCATCCCGAGGCCGGGGCCCGTTTGTTCCTGCTGCGGGGCGATGATCGGCAGTGGGACGGCGTCGATGACCCGGCGCACGATCTGCTCGGGCGACACACCGTCGGCGACCGCGTCGAACGAGAGCACGAGCCGGTGCGCGAGCACGTCCGGGGCGATGTCGAGCAGGTCGGCCGGCAGTACGTAGTCGCGGCCGCGGAGCAGCGCGAGGGCCCGGCCGGCGGCCACCAGACCCAGCGTGGCGCGCGGACTGGCCCCGTACGCGAGCTGGTTTGCCACCTCGGGAAGGCCGAAACGCTCAGGTTCGCGCGTGGCGAGCACCAAACGCACAACGTATTCGGCCAGCGCGTGATGCACGAACACCCCGCGCGCCTTGCCCTGCAACTCGTGCAGCGTCACCGGGTCGAGCACCGGCAGCGCCACCGGCCGCGCGCCGCCCATGCGGTAGAGGATGCCGAGCTCCTCCTGCTCGGTCGGGTAGCCGACGACCACCCGCATGAGGAAGCGGTCCCGCTGCGCCTCGGGCAGCTGATAGACGCCCTCGCTCTCGATCGGGTTCTGGGTCGCGAGAACCAGGAACGGCTGCGGTACGGGATAGGTCTGCCCGCCGATCGAGACGTGCCCCTCGGCCATCACCTCGAGCAGCGCCGACTGCACCTTGGCGGGCGCCCGGTTGATCTCGTCGGCCAGCACGATGTGCGCCATGATCGGGCCGAGCTCGACGTCGAAGCTCTCCTTGCCCGCGCGGTAGATGCGGGTGCCGAGAATGTCGGACGGCACCAGGTCGGGCGTGAACTGAATGCGGTGGAAAGTCCCGCCCACCGCCACGGCAAGCGTCTCGGCGGCGAGCGTCTTGGCCACGCCCGGCACACCCTCGAGCAGGCAGTGCCCGCCGGCCAGGAGCGCGGTCAGCAGCCGCTCAACCAACCGATCCTGCCCGACGATTACCTTCTTGACCTCAAACAGCGTCCGCTCGAGCCGGCGGTCCGTAACGTCATCTGTCATGCACCGATGACACCAGTCACCCCCGAAAGCCGGCCGAAGCGCAACCGAAAGAAACCCGAAGGAACCCGTGGCCGGACAGATGAACAGCCCAGCCGAAAAACGAGCCGAAGCGGGTTCAGAAAAGGCCGAAGGTTCCTGTGGACAACCGCTGTCGAGGACCCGGCGGGGGCTAGCCTCGCACCCTGCCCTGGGTGGCTGGGGGTGGCGGTGGGGTACTGAGAACCAGAATCTTGTCGGTGGGAGCGGGCAAGATGAGCTCATGACGTATCCACCACCGCAGTACCACGGGGAAACCGGAGAAGTCAGCGCCACCTACCGCCCGGACGGGACGCCACCCGAGCTCGTCTATCCGAACGGGACGAAGGTTCACTACTTGTCGAGCGGGGCGTCGACCGGCGGGTTGTTCGGGCTGTACCGCTGGGAGTGCGGCCCCGGAGTCACCGGGCCCGACCCGCATTTTCACCGCTCGATCTCCGAGTCGTTCTACACCCTGACCGGCAGCATGCGCATCTACACCGGCGAGAAGTGGATCGACACCGAGCCCGGGGACTGGGTGCACGTGCCGATCGGGGGCATTCACGCGTTCAAGAACGAGTCGGGTGAGCCTGCGTCGATGTTGCTGCACTTCTCGCCGGGGGCGCCGCGTGAGGGCTACTTCGAGGGGCTGGTGCACGTCGGCGAGATGAGCGAGGACGAGAAGGCCAAGTTCTACCTCGAGCACGACAACATCTGGCTCGACTGACCAGCTACCTCCAGAAGCGCGCGTACTTCTTCTGGTACTTCGCGTCCGGCTCCGCGGCGATGATTTCCTCGGCGAGCGCCCGTACGGCGTCGTCGGCGACCACGTCGTGGAGCCGGCGCAGCGATTCGACGAGGTCACTGCGTACGAGGGTGCCGTTCTTCTCGTCGAAGCTGTCCCGATAGCGCGTGCCGAGCGCGTCGAGCAGCCCGTGCCGTTGTCTCTCGCCGGCCAGGCCGATCTTCCACAGCGAGCGCAGAGTATGCCGAGCCGTGACGAATCGAGGATCCTTGGTCACCGTGATCAGCGCGGGCAGTTCGCCGAGAATGCGGTCGCCGGCTTCGTGGGCGGCCAAGTTGCACAGCAGTTGCCCGGCGATCGCGCGATTGTGGTTGTCGCTGTCGGTCAGGTGGTCCTTGACGTCGTCCCACACGGCATCCGCCCACGGGACAGCTTCCTCGGTGGCGGCCATCAACGCGTCGTACGCGGCATTCTGCTGTTGCCTGTCGGTGCCCCACAGGTGCGCATAGCCGGCCGGGATCGTGCCGGTCACCCGTGCATCATGTCAGCGGGGCGGGTGGCCAGCATGCTCGGGTCGTGGCGCAGCCAGGTGCCCTTGCCCTGGTGTTTGGCGGCGTACATGGCGATGTCGGCCTCGCGCAGCAACGAGTTGACGTTCGCGCCGGGTGAGGCCGAGGCCACGCCGATCGAGGCGGCCGCCCGTACGGGAATGCCGTCGATCTGCTCGGGGACGGTGAGGGCGGCCAGGATGCGTACGGCGGTCTGTTCCGCCTCGGCGGTCGTGCAGTCGGGCAGCAGGACGGCGAACTCGTCCCCGCCGAGCCGGGCGGCCACATCGCCGGACCGGATGGAACCGCGGAGGCGGTCGGCCACCCCGATCAGCAGCGCGTCGCCGGCCGCGTGGCCCATCGTGTCGTTGACGGCCTTGAAACCGTCGAGGTCGACCAGCAGCACGGACACCGAGGCGGGCGCGGCGTCGAGCGCGGTCTCCACCTGATCGCGGAAGTGCCCGCGGTTGGCCAGCCCGGTCAGCCCGTCGAAGTGGGCCTGGTCGATCAGCCGGCCCTCGTGCTCGCGCAGCTGCGCGATGAGCGCCTGGTTGTCGTGGAACGCCACCAGTTGCCGCCACGCGACCAGCGCGCAGATGAGCGCGAGCCCGGCCACCACGCCCCACAGCCGCGCGTTCACCCCGCCGGGGAGCGCGATCGCCAGCACGCCGAAAGCGACAACCATTGCCCCGTACGGGAGAAGGCTGTACGGCTTGCGGCGGCGCTCGCCGAAGGCCGTCCGGTCGCTGCTCGCCAGCAGAAGTTGCACCCGCGGACCGGCGCAGATGAGCACGGTCGGCAGGTAGCGCACGAAATACGCCACCGGGTGCGTCTGGTCGCCGAGGAACATGCCGACGCTCATCACCACGGCCGCGCCGATCATCGGGATGGCGGCCGCCCGATGCATGGGCGCGTTGCCGCTCAGGATCATCTTGACCGAGGCGAACGACGCCGTGACGGCAACGCCGGTCGCCGCGAGCACGGCGAGCATGTCCGAGCGGGTCGCGCCGTCCGGCGTCACCAGCGAACACCAGGCGACCACCGCGCCGGCGACGAGCACCGTGGCCGAGTCGAGCCAGAAGCCGAGCCGTTCCCGGCCGTTGCGGTCGGGATGCGGGTGCAGGAGCATCGCCGTCACCACGGCCGCCATGCCGATGCCGAGGAAGACGGTCTGCACGGTGTCGCCGTTGGTCGACCACTCCCCCGGCCGCCACGTCGACACGGCCTGGAAAGTGTCGCCGATCGTGAACAGGGCGCCGGTCAGCGTCAGGACCAGCCAGAACCGCCGCACCGCCCCGGTCGCGAGCCGCGCCACCCGCCAGGAGAAGACGGTCAGCAGCAGGTCGACGCCGGGCTGGAACGCCCAGAACACCCGGACCTGCCACTCGGTGTTGCCGGCCAGCGCGGTGAACAGGATGAACGCGAGGCCGGTGACCGCCACGAGACCGAGCAGCCACGGGTCACGGCGCAGCGCGGACCTGGCCGTGGCCGGTCCGTCCGCGGGCGCCGATCGGGCCACGCGGCCTCCCTCCGAGCGTCGACAGGGACCATCCCGGTCCGTGGTTCCCATCGACACTGCGCGGGGCGCCTTGAGGAAACGCCGCCTGAGTCACTCCTGTGCGTTGAGGCGGCGTCTCGCCAGCACCCCGCCGACCCCGGGTACGAGGGCGAGCAGCCGTGGACCGGCTTGTCGGGTGGCGGCGAGGGTTGCGCCTATGACGACCAGATAGGCGCAGCCGTGCAGCGGGCCGAGCAGGGTGGCCACCCACGGCAGGTGCACGGTGGCCAAGTTGGCCAGCAGGACGAGCAACGAGAGCAATTCGACGCGGGCGGCGATCTTCAGCAGCATCGTCACGCCCCAGTGGTCGAGCCGGGCCGCACGATCATCAGCACGACGACGGTGGCCCAGAGCAGGTTGAAGATCCCCGACACCATGCCGAGGCGGCGAGCGATAGCGGCCGGGGTGAGGTCAGCTGTCCCGGCCGGGGTGGTGAGGTCCGCGGCGGGGGTGGCGAGGGCCGACGGAGGCGCGGCCTGGGACGGGGGCTGGGAGGCCTGAGCCGCGGGCTGGGCGACCTGAGCCGTGGGCTGGATGGTCGGCGGGGCGGGCGTCGCGGTCTGAGTCGGAGGCTGGACCGTCAGGCTCGCGGAAAGCGTGGTCAGGGCCGCGGCCTGGGCCGGGAGGATCGCGTAGGCCAGGACCACGGCGGCGACGGCGGTCAGGGCGATCGACACCAGCAGCCAGGCGTCGGTCAGCACCCCCAGGGAGGCCGCGGTGGCCAACCCGAACACCGGGACCGTCAGCCCGAGCACGGCGTAGACGCGGCAGATCCGGTTCAACGTCCGCAGCTGGGCGAGATCACCCCGGCGGACGGCGGCGGGGAACATGCTGGCCGCGACGGTGACCGGGCCGATGGCCACGATCGCGGCCAGGACATGCAGGGAGAGCAGCACTTTTGTCACGGTGATCGACCGTATGGCCGTTCGGCCGACGACAACAGTGGCGGGAATGCCACAGGTCAACGGATTCTGGCCATATGCTGGTCGGCGTGCACAGCATCGCCGTTCTCGCCCTCGACAACGTCGTCGCCTTCGATCTCGCCACCCCGCTCGAGGTGTTCGACCGGGTTCGCCTCGACGACGGGTCACAGCCCTACGACGTACGGGTGTGTGCTCCTGCCCCGTCGGTGAGCGCGCGGGCCTTCACCCTGCAGGCGGCGCACGGTCTGGAGGCCCTGGCGACGGCCGACACGATCATCCTCCCCGGCTGCCACGACCTGGTGCGGGGCGTGACGCCGGAGGTCGTGGACGCACTCCGAGAAGCTGCCGACCGTGGCGCCCGGATGGCGTCGATCTGCGCCGGCGCGTTCATCCTGGCCGCCACGGGCCTGCTCGACGGCCGCCGGGCAACCACCCACTGGGTCGGGGCGGCCGCCTTCGCCGAGATGTTCCCGCTCGTCGAGCTCGATCCGGGCGTGCTCTACGTCGACGAGGGCCAGTTCCTGACCTCGGCCGGAGCGGCCGCCGGGCTCGACCTGTGCCTGCATCTCGTACGCCGGGACCACGGCTCGGCGGTCGCCGCGCAGGCCGCCCGCCTGTCGGTGATGCCGCTGGAACGCGAGGGCGGCCAGGCCCAGTTCATCGTGCCCGAACAACCCCCGGCCCCGCGCGGCTCGGAAATGGAACCGCTGCTGCAGTGGCTGGAGGACAGCGCCGGCCGCGACCTGACCCTGGACGACATCGCCAGCCACGCCGGCATGAGCACCCGTACGCTCAATCGCCGTTTCCGCGAGCAGACCGGCACGACGCCGCTGCAGTGGCTGCACCTGTCCCGCATCCGCCAGGCACAGCACCTGCTCGAGACGACCGCGCACCCCGTGGACCGCATCGGCTCCCAGGTCGGCTTCGGCTCCCCGACAGCGTTCCGTGACCGCTTCAAGCGAGTCGTCGGCACGAGCCCGCAAAGCTACCGCCGCAGCTTCCGCTAAGCGGCCGCCGGGGTCTCGAGGATGGCCTCGCCGGCGATCTCGATGCGGACCGTCTTGCCGACCAGGAAGCCGCCGCTTTCCAGCACCACGTTCCAGACCAGGCCGTAGTCCTCGCGCTCGAACTCGGCCCACGCGCTGAAGCCGAAGATGTCGCGCCCGTACGGGTCGCGGCGCGCGCCGCCGTATTCGACGTTGAGGTCGATCTGGCGGGTCACGTCCTTGATCGTGAGCAGGCCGTGGACCACGAACTTGCCGCTCGGCTTGGCCGCGGGCAGGTTGGCGGCGTTGGGGCGGCGGGACAGCGGGTTGTTGCGCAGCCGGGCCCACAGGAAGATCGCGTCATTGTTCTCCTGCCATTCGACCCCGGTGCTGCGGTATTCGAGGGTCGGATATTTCTGCACGTCGAGGAAGTCGGCGCTGGAGAGGTGGGTGTCGCGGTCGGGGTTGTGCGTGTTGAGGCTCGTGGCGTCGATGGTGGCGGTGACCGACGAGCGGGCGGGGTCCTCGGCGACGAAGATGGTCGCGCTGCCCCGGGCGAATTCGCCGCGGACCGGGCTCACCATCATGTGCTGGGCGTGGAATCCGAGCCGCTTGTGAGCCTCGTCCAATTTGTACATACCCGGGTCGGGAATGGTCAGCCCGTTCCACTCACGGATCGGTCGGTCGACCATAGCTTCACTCCACCCCTCGGCCACGTCAGCTCAGAATGCATTCTCCGAATTCAAAGGATCTTAGGGGCAAGCGGCGCGGCGTGGTTTCCCGCCCGGCAACTCTCGGTACGGACGCGCAGGTCACAGCGGCGATCGGCCGTCGTAATGATGCAGTAATCGCCCGATTTATACGGCGACCGGGGTCACATTTTTCAGGTTCTCGTGACGCAGTGTTTCACCCATTGAAACAAAGGAGTTTCGGGTGATGATGAACACCCCAGAACGGACCGTTCGACAGTTTTCGATATCTAACTGTCGCCCAGCTGACACAAACCTGAATATCCATTTTGGATCCGAACGACCACTATCTGGGAATCAGGCGCCGGCGCGCACGGCTTGGATCCGAACGACCACTGTCGGGGAATCAGGCGCCGGCGCGCACGGCTTTGGACCCGAACGACCACTGTCTGGGAATCAGGCGCCGGACCGCACTGCCGCGCCGGTGAGCTCGATCGAGCGGACCCGATCGCTCAGGTCACTGGCGTGGTGGGCAGTAATCAGCTCGTCGGCACCCGTCTCCGAGGCGAACTTCAGCAGGTATTCGCGGACCTCGTCGGGCGTGCCCACCGCCGTGTAGCGGGTCATGTTGGACAGCTGGGCGCCCGCCGGCGAGGCCAGGAAGGCGTCGATCTCGGCGTCCGTGAAGTTGCCGCCCCGGGCCCCGCGGGTGATGAAGGCCCGGGTCCGCGACCGATAGGCCCGCACGCGCTGTTCCTCCGCCGAAGCAGAAGTAGAGGCGGCGAAGACGTTGACGCCGGCGATCACGTACGGCGTCTCGAGCTGGGCCGACGGGCGGAACGTCTCGCGATAGACCGTCACCGCCTGGTGCAGCGCGTCGGGCGCGAAGTGCGAGGCGAACGCGTACGGCAGGCCGAGCTGGGCCGCCAGCTGGGCGCCGAACAGTGACGAGCCGAGGATGTAGAGCGGGACCGGGCCGTCGGGGGTGGGCACCGACTGCACGCCGGGGATGCGGGAGTGGCCGGTGAGGTAGCCGTTGAGCTCGAGCACGTCCTGCGGGAACGACTCGGCCGAGCTGTTGTCGCGGCGCAGGGCGAGCATCGTGTTCTGGTCGCTGCCGGGCGCGCGGCCCAGACCCAGGTCGATGCGGCCGGGATAGAGCGTGGCCAGGGTGCCGAACTGCTCGGCGATCACCAGCGGCGAGTGGTTGGGCAGCATGATGCCGCCCGCGCCGAGCCGGATGGTCGACGTGTTGGCGGCCACGTAGCCGATGACGACGCTGGTCGCGGACGAGGCGATGGTCGGCATGTTGTGGTGCTCGGCATACCAGACCCGCTCGTAGCCGCTGGCCTCGGCGGCCCGGGCCAGCGCGACGCTGCCCTCGAAGCTCTCCCGGGCGGTCTGCCCCTTGCTGATCGGGGCCAGGTCGAGAATCGAGATCGCGATCGACATTCCTCGAACGTACTCCGCGCTCCTTACACCGGCACTGTGCGCCGGAACACGTCGAGCACGAACCACTCGTCCTCGTGCCGCACGACCCTTGTAAGCCCCTCAACAGCGGAGAGGGCCGCGCTGACCTGGAACCCGTCGTAGTTCCCGCCGTTGCCCCGATCGCGGAAGTGCACGGACACGAGGTCGCCGTCGGGCTCGAGCAGCCGCACGAAGCCGTCCAGCGCCGCCGCGAGGTCGGCCGCCGAGAAGTAATACAGCAGGTCGCCCACGACGATCAGGTCGAACGCCGGATCCGGGAGCTCGGCGGGAAGATTCGCCACCTCCACCCGTACGTGGGGAAGGTCTTTGACTGTCTCGCGGGCCTGCTCGACCGCGGACGGCACGCTGTCGACGGCCAGCACCTCATCGCACCGCGCGGCCAGCAGCCGGGTAAGGAGCCCGATCGAGGCGCCCGGCTCGTAGCAGCGGCGATAGCGCTCGCGCGGCAGGCTGGCCACGGTGACCGCGTATTTGCGCTGGTTGTGCCAGCTGACCGCGACGTCCCACGGGTCGTCCTTGGCCTCGTAGAGCCCGCTGAAGTGCTCCAGCGAGACCGTGTCGGCGGGCGGCTGCGCGTCGTCGAGAGCTCGTACCACCCCTGGAACCTACCGATGCCGACCAGCGCTCAAATCGTTGGGGGCCGACAACCAAAATGTCCGAATCGGCTAAGTGCCCCCTGCCCGCTGCCGATGAGCACGGTGAGGAGGGTGGGTATGGGCGATACGGAGAACGACGAGGGATTCACCTTCGTCGAGATCATCGTCGCACTCGCCGTCCTGGCCATCACGCTGCTCTCCGCCACCCCGTTCTTCGTCAACAGCCTGCAGAGCGTCAACAAGCAGCGCACCCGGCAGGCCGCCATCCAGGTCGCCGACACCGCCATGGAGCAGGTGCGCGGGCTCAAGGGCAGCTCGCTGCTGAGCGGGCACGGCCAGCAGGCCGGCGAGGACCAGTTCGCGGCCGCCCCCGCCATCGTCAAGCCCTACCTGGCGACGATGCAGGTCGGGCGGGACGAGGACAGCGCGGTGCTCACCACCGACGGCGCCGACGCCCCGATCTCGACCGCGGCCCAGGTCACGACCGTCGAGGGCACCGCGTACACCCGGATGATCTATGTCGGGGCCTGCGAGGTCTATCTGACGTCGAGCTCGGGCGCCTGCGTCTATCCGGTCGGCAAGAGCGCGGAACCGGCCGACAAGACCAAGATCCTCAAGTTCTTCCGGGCGGTCGTGCTGGTCACCTGGCCCGACAACTCGTGCGCCACGACCGCCGGCATCCCCGCCAACACCTGCGCGTACGTCACCTCGACGCTGGTCTCGCGGGCCCCCGAACCCAGCTTCGACCTCAAGCGGCCGTCGCCGACCGTGATGACCACCGCGATCACGTTCTATCGGGGCACCCCGGCCTCGGCCCAGCTGGAGGCGCGCGGCGGTCAGCTGCCCAACACCTGGACCGTGAGCAAGCTGCCGGCCGGCCTGACGATGACGACGGGCGGCCTGATCACCGGCACCCCGACCGCGGCCGGCATCACCCCGGCCACCACGACCGTCACCGACAAGCTGAACCGCAGCGACACCGCGAACATCACGTTCACCGTCGTGCTGCCGCCCACGGTGACGATGCCGCCCAACACCGGCAACCACATCGGCGAGGCGGTCAGCCTGCAGGCCACCGCGGCCAACGGCGTCGGCCCGTACGTCTATGGCTCGTCCACGCTCGCGCCGGGGCTCACGATCGACAACTCCACCGGGGCGATCACCGGCACGGTCACCGACGCCGGCACCTTCGCCCCGACGGTCACCGCCACCGACCAGAACGGCATCCCGGGCAGTGGCACCTACACCCATACGGTGTATCCGGCGGTCACCCTCAACCCCCTGGCCAACCAGTCGATCAACCTGGGTGACCAACTCAGCCTGACCGCGGTGGGCGCGGGCGGCGACGGGAAGTACAGCTACTCGGCCACCGGCCTGCCGGCCGGCGTGACGATCAACAAGAACAACGGCATGATCAAGGACAAGGTCAACGTCTCGGGCCGGTTCCTGCCCACGATCACCGTCACCGACGGCCTCGGCGGCACCGCCGGCACGGCCAGCCAGCGGATCGTCGTCCTGGTCAACACCACCAGCTCGCTGATCTTCACGGCGCCCGCCCTGACCGCGCCGGACCGCACCACCGCCCGGGGCACGGCGGCGTCGATGACGCTGGCCACCAACGGGGCGCTGCTGGGCCTGAGCCCGGTGATCACGGTGACCGGCCTGCCGCCCGGCCTGACCTACAACGCGGTGACCAACACCATCTCCGGGACGCCGACGACAGCCGGCGCCTACACCGTCACCGCGACGGCCACCACCGTGACGGCCACCAGCGTCCTCACCCTCATCTGGACGGTGACATGACCGGGGAACGCGACACCGACGACCGCGGGATCAGCCTCATCGAGCTCGTGGTCGGCATGGGCCTGCTGTCGTTCGTGCTGGTCATGGCGCTGGGTGGGCTGACCGAGATCTACTCGAACGTGAACCGGGTCGACACCACCAGCCTCGTCCGCGACCAGCTCACCACCAGCTTCCGCCGGCTCGACAAGGAGCTGCGCTACGCCAACTGGGTCGCCACCCCCGGGCAGGTCGGCGGCGCCTGGTATCTCGAGTACGCCACCACCGCCGGCTGCCGTCAGCTGATCCTCAAGAACGGCGTGCTGACCACGGCCTCCTGGACGCTGCCCGGCCTCACCCCGGGGACACCGACGACGCTCGCCACCAACCTGGCCCAGACCGGCACCACGCCGCCGTTCACGGTCTACCTGCCCAATTCCACCCCGTACGCCTCCGCCAGCCCCGGCGTCTCCGGAGTCGGGCGCGACTATCAGCTCGCGCACACCCAGGTGCGGCTCCGGTTCACCGGTCGGGCCGGCGTGACCAGCCTGCCGCTGGACGTGCTCTTCACGGCCCAGAACACCAGCGCCAGCAACGTCTTCTCGGACAACGGCAAGCTCGTCGACAACGACTGCGGCAAGGCGAGGCCGGTCTGATGATGCGCGTTCGACGCCGTACGGACGACACCGGCTCGATGCTGATGGCGCTGCTCGTCGTGACGGTGGTGATGTCGCTGTCGGCGGTGCTCGTCCCGATGGTCGTGCGGCAGATCAGGACCAGCCAGAGCCTCGGCGAGCGCAACACCGCGCTCAACGCCTCGCAGGCGGGCATGGACGTGATGATGGCCCGGGTGCGGGCGGCCGCCGACCAGGACACGCAGAGCGGCTACCTGGAGAACCTGCCGCCGTGCACGCTCACCGGGGACGCCGGGGTGAGCACGGCCGGCGACACTCTCACGTACGTGGTGACCTTGACCTATCGCGATCAGGACGGCAAGGACATGCCCTGCCCGGCCACCGACGTGCCGGCCACGGCGGTCGTCAGCTCGGTCGGCGCGGGCGGCGCGGTCAAGCGGACCCTGACCGCCACGTACGTCTTCTCGACGAGCAACACCAACATCCCGGGCGGGCAGATCCGGATCGCCAGCTCCACCCTGGGCAACCAGTGCTTCGACTCGGGCACGGCCGGCGCCCCGGCCTCCGACACCCCGGTGCTGATGGCGCCCTGCGACGGCAGCAGCCGCCAGCAGTTCGGCTACACCTCCGACCTCTACCTCAAGCGGATCAACTCGGAGTCGTCCACCGCGACCTCGGGCATGTGCCTGTGGGCCAGCGACGCCCGCAAGTCGGGCACGGCCCTGGTCTTCCGGCCCTGCCCGGCCGTGCGGACCACGACGTTCCAGTGGGCCCTGGACGGCAGCTCGATGTTCCACTCGACGACCACGGCCAGCAAGTCCGACGGCAGCTCGTGCGTCAACGTGCAGTCGCCGGGCTCGACGGCGAACCGGGCGGTGGTGCTGGGCGGCTGCTCGGCCAACAACTCCACGACGGTGTTCCGCTCGGCCACCGGCGTCGGCGCGGGCATGGCCGGCGACAACACCAACCAGCTGGTCAACTACGCCCAGTTCAGCCGCTGCCTCGACGTGACGAGCAAGAACATGGGCTCGTCGTACATGATCGCCTGGTTCTGCAAGCAGGACCCCGGCGGCGTCGTCGACTTCAACCAGCAGTGGGTGCACCCGACACCGGTCATCCCGGCCGTCACCGCGACCGGGCCGATCATCGTCAACAACACCAACTCGACCAGCAACAGCAAGAACGGGCTGGCCACCAACAACTACTGCCTGCGCTCGCCGGGCGTGGTCAACGCGACCTCGTGGGTGACGGTGGTGCAGTGCGCGACCCCCGCCTCGCAGACCGCGAACAACCTGCAGTGGACCGTCTATCACGACACCGGCGACTACGGCACCAGCTACCGCATCAAGGACTTCCGGGGGTATTGCCTGCAGCCGACCGACCAGGCCAGCGGGGTGGCGAACGACTTCCACGGCGACGGCACGAGCAAGGTCAAGGTCTCGGTCTGCAACACGTCGGAGCTGCAGAAGTGGAACGCGCCGGCCAACATCAGCCAGCCGACCCCGCTCGTCGATCTGATCGAGAAGTAGTTGATCCGCACATTTCGTCCGGGTGCGTCGGACCGTAAACAACAGACTGTTGCGCGTGAGATCACCGGTCCTTGTCGCGCTCGGCATTCTGTTGCTCGTCCTGTCCAGCGCCTGCGATCGGCCGTCGGCGCCCGGCGGGGTGATCCGGGTCGACCAGGTCGGGTATGCGCCAGGCGAGGCGAAGATCGCGTACCTGCTCTGGCCGGGTGACGCCGCTGACGTGCGGGTGACGGTCGTGGATGCGTACGGGAAACAGGTTTTGACGCCTCGGGTGGGGGCCGGCCGGGGAGCGTGGAACGCGAGGTTCGCGGACGTGCGGCCGATCGACCTCAGTGGGCTGCGGACGCCCGGGGTTTATCGGGTGCGGGCCTCGGGCGTCTCGTCACCGCCGTTCCGGATTTCCGACGCGGCCTCTCTGTTCGGACCGGCGGCCCGGGACGCGCTTTCCTACTTCGAGAACCATCGTGACGGCGCGAACCAGGCGTCGACTCCGTGGGCCCGGCCGCCGGCTCATCTCTCCGACCGCTCCGCTTTTGTTTACGACCGTGTTCTGACGCGCGTCGGCGGGCCGGTCGACGTCGAGGGCGGCTGGTACGACGCCGGCGACTTCCTCAAATTCACCCACACCACCGCGTACGCCCTCAGCGCGATGCTGCTGGCCGAGCGTGACGGCCTGCTCGGGGCGGCCCCGGAGATCGACCACGGTCTGACGTGGCTCGGCAAGATGTGGGACTCATCCGACGAGGTGCTCTACACGCAGGTCGGCATCGGCAGCGGAACCGGTGGTTTCCTCGGCGATCACGACACGTGGCGGCTGCCCGAGACCGACGACCAGCTCGAGGTGCAGCCCGGCGACCGGCGCTACTACCAGCGATACCGTCCCGTCTTTCGCGCCGCCGCCCCCGGCGACCCGATCAGCCCCAACCTGGCCGGCCGGGTCGCCGCCGCGTTCGCCCTGGCCGCCCAGGTGCGCCCCGACCGGGCCCAGGATCATCTCGACGCCGCAGCGCGCATTTACAGCCTTGCCCGTACGACGGAGGTCGGCGAACTGGTGACGGCCGAGCCCCGCAGCTTCTACCCCGAGGACCGCTGGACCGACGACCTCGCGTTCGGCGCCACCGAGCTCGCCCTGGCCGGCCGTGCCCTCGGCGACCCCCGCACCCAGCAGTGGACAGCGGACGCCACCAAATGGACGCGCTCGAACGCGGGCGGCAGCGGCCCCCTGAGCGTGTACGACGTCAGCGCCCTGGCCGACGCCGAACTGATCCGCCTCACCGGCCCGGCCCCCTGGCTGCTGGCCGACCTGCGCCAACGCCTCGACACCGGAGTGCGGGCGGCGGCGGCCAACCCGCTGGGCGCCGCCGCGGGCGATGGTGGCTACGACTACGCGGCCCGCCAGCTGGGTTATGTGGCGACGGCTCTGCTTTATGGGCGTGCGTCTGGTGACTCGCGCTACGCCGCCTTCGCCACCGCGCAGCGTGGGGTCGTGCTGGGCGCCAACGGCTGGGGCACGTCCCTGGTCGTCGGCGTCGGCACCACGTATCCCCGCTGCCCGCACGACCAGATAGCCACCCTGTCGGGCGAGGGGCTACCCATGGCCGGCGCCGTCGTCAACGGCCCCAACCGCGCCGACCGGGTTCGCTCGCTGCAATCCGCCGGGCCTTCGCTCTGTCGCAACGACGCTTTCGCCGCCTTCGACCGCCCCGACACCCACTTCACCGACGACAGCCGCATCTCCGCCAACACCGAACCGGCCATCGATTTCAGTGCCACGGGGTTGCTGGCGTTCGCCCTGACATCCCGACAACCCTGACCCCACCAAACGCCCAACCCCAAGCCGACCCGCGCAACCTCCGATCTAAGCGGTCAACAAACGACGGCAAACGCGCAACACCCGGACCAACATGCACACCGCCCGACCAACATGCGCAACACTCAACCAACACGCGCACCGCCTGATCAACGCGCAACGCCTGACTTACACGCGCACTGCCCGATCAACGTGCGCGCACCGCGCGACCAGCGCGCAACGCGCGCGACCAGCGCGCAACGCGCGACCAAACTCGCGCACTACCTGACCAACATGCGCATCGCCCGATCAACGTCTGCGCACCGCTCGATCAACGCGCAACACCCGACCAACATGCGCATCGCCCGATCAACGAGCGCGCACCGCGCGACCAGCGCGCAACGCCCAACCAAACTCGCGCGCAACCCGGCCAGCCCGCGTAACACCCGGCCCAGCGCGCGAACCAGCCGGCCCAGCCCGAACACCGCACGAACAGCCCGAACACCGCACGACCAGCCCGCGCAACACCCGGCCAACATGCGCAACGAACCGACCAACACGCGCACCGCCTGATCAGCCGGCGCGCACCGCCCGACAACACGAAACGCCCGACCAAACCCGCGCACCGCCCGATCAACATGCGCA
This sequence comes from Paractinoplanes lichenicola, assembly GCF_016785085.1. GTDB lineage: Bacteria > Actinomycetota > Actinomycetes > Mycobacteriales > Micromonosporaceae > Actinoplanes > Actinoplanes lichenicola. The sequence goes on along the minus strand of NZ_JAENHO010000009.1, from coordinate 178,991 downwards.
CCGCAGGACCAGCCCGCGCGACACCGGCCAACATGCGCAACACCTGACCAACCCGCGCACCGCCGATTAACGTGGGCGCACCGCCGACAACGCGCAACGCCTGACCGAACTCGCGCACCAGCCGATCAACATGCGCACCGCAGGACGAGCCTGCGCAACGCCCGGCCGACATGCGCAGTGCCTGGCCTTAAACGCGCAGCCCAACGGGCGAGCAACTATGGTCGATCGACGCGCAATGTCGAGCGGTCCACGCACCGGCCGATCAGTGCGCGCACGACGCGACGATAAACGCACAAGAAACGCGCAACACCCGATCGATGCGCGCAGTGGCCGACCAGCTCGAGCGGCACGCTGGTCAGAATTGCCAGCGGCAAACGGACGTGCAGCGCCCGAGTGGACGTGCAGTGCCTGACGGAAGCCGAGCAACGCGCGGTCGTATGCGCAACAAACGAGCAGAGTCGCGCAACCCTGATCGCAGCGCGCGACATGCGACAGTAACGCTCAACGTCGATCGCAGCCTGGGTCACCGTGTCGCCGGCGATGCGGCCGACCAGGGTGCGCGCAGGGTGGACGAGTAGGGAAGGCGGCAGCACGCGGTTCCCGACCCGGCCATTCTGACGGCGGACGGAACGGTGATCTGGGGCGGCTGACACCCTCAGTCGCCCGATCGTGCGGGCATGGGTTGGCCGGTCAGGTCGTTGACGATCAAGCCCAGGCAGGTCCGCTTGCCGACGTCGTGGCAGTAGAGGCTGGCGGTCTGCATGGCGCCTCCGAAGCCGACGCAACCCAGGACGAGCGCAGCGAAGAGCACGATGCCGGCGAACAGCTGCCTGGCCGGCATCGGACGGCGCGCGGTGGCGAGATCGTTATTGACCCGGTCGGCGAACCCGTGCAGGTAGGTCTGGTGCTGGCCCTGCGGACTGATCATTGCTGGCTCCCACCGCCGTGAACGAGCTGTTGTGGAAGCAACCGGCGCAACGAGATGGGCGACGCGCACCGGAAGGGTGACAGGCACGGGCGGCAAGCGGTCGACACGCGCCGGGAAGGGCGACGGAAACGCGCGGCAAGCGGCCGATGCGCGCCAGATGGGCGACACACGCGCAGCGCGGCGAACGCGCGCCAGAAGGGCGACACAAACGCGCAGCGCGGCGAACGCGCGCCAGAAGGGCGACACAAACGCGCAGCACGGCGACGCGCCAGAAGGGTGACACAAACGCGCAGCAAGCGGCCGACGCGCGCCCGGCGGCTGACAAAAACGCGCGGCAAACGGCCGACACGCGCCAGAAAGGACGACGAACGCGCAGCAAGCGGCCGATGCGCGCCAGATAGGCGACACACGCGCAGCGCGGCGAACGCGCGCCAGAAGGGCGACACAAACGCGCAGCGCGGCCGACGCACGCCGGAAGGGCGACGGAAGTGCGCGGCAAGCCGACGACACGTCCCGGAAGGGCGACGGGACGGGCGCGAGCGGTCGATACACGATGGGTCCGTGGCGGGAGGCGCGCCGGATGGGTGACTGTGGGTGGAGGGGGTGCGAATAGCAAAAGGCAAGGAGAAGACTCTCCCTGCCACCTCTAACGTATATCGCACCTGGGGGCTTGTGGCAAGGCCTGGGGCGGGGCGCAGAATCGTCGGCTTGGGGCCAGTACGGGGAAGGTTTTTGCGCATGATTGTGGGCTTTGGCGAGATCGATCGGACGATGGTGGCGGCCGTCGGGGGGAAGGGCGCGCACCTGGGTGAGCTGTCGCGGATTGACGGCGTACGGGTGCCTGGGGGTTTCTGTGTGACGACCGACGCGTACCGGCAGGTCTTGGCGGCGGCGGGCGTCGACGAACTGCTCGAGCGGCTGGCGGGGCTGAAGGCGGACGACCGCGAAGAGATTCGCACCGGCAGCGCGGAGATCCGGCGGGCGATCGAGGAGACCGAAGTGCCCGGCGAACTGGCCAAAGCGATCACGGAAGCATTGGACGACGGCGCCTACGCGGTGCGGTCGAGTGCCACTGCCGAGGATCTGCCGACGGCCTCGTTCGCAGGGCAGCAGGACACGTATTTGAATGTGATCGGGGCGGCCTCGGTTATCGAGCATGTCAGTCGGTGCTGGGCGTCGTTGTTCACCGAGCGGGCGGTCGCCTATCGGTTGCGCAACGGCTTCGATCATCGCCGGGTGCTGATGGCCGTTGTTGTGCAGCGGATGGTGGTGGCGGAGGCGTCGGGCATTCTGTTCACGGCCGATCCGGTGAGCGGCAATCGGCATGTCACCACCGTGGACGCGAGTTTCGGGCTGGGCGAGGCGCTCGTGTCGGGGCTGGTAAACCCGGACGTGTTCAAAGTGCGTGACGGCCAGATTGTCGAGCGCGCGATCGCCGCCAAGCAACGTGCCGTTCGCCCCCTGAAAGCAGGCGGCACCGAAGTGGTCGAGATCGCGCAGCAAACGCAACCGGCGCTGACGGATTCTCAAGTCGTACGGCTGGCCGCTCTTGGCCGCAGCATCGAGGCGCATCTGGGCCGCCCGCAGGACGTCGAATGGTGTCTGGCCGGCGACGAGTTCCAAATCGTGCAGAGCCGGCCGATCACGACGCTGTTCCCGATTCCGGAGGCGGCGGGGCCGGGCAATCGTGTCTACGTCTCGGTCGGGCACCAGCAGATGATGACCGATCCGATGAAGCCGCTCGGCATTTCGGTTTGGCAGTTGACCGCGCTGGCCCCGATGCACACGGCCGGCGGGCGGTTGTTCGTCGACGTCACGGCGCGGGTGGCCACCCCTCAAGGCCGGGCCGGGCTGATGGACATGGCGGGCAAGTCGGATCCGCTGGTCGGGGACGCGCTGCGGACCTTGTTCGACCGCGACTTCGTCCCCCTGAACCCGGACGCGACCCCGGCCGCGCCGCCGCTGGGTGGGCAGACCGGCCAGGAGATCGCCAACGACCCGGGCATCGTGGCCGAGTTGATCAAACGTACGGGGGACTCTCTGGCCGCTTTGAAGGCGACCATCGCCACGAAGAGCGGGCCGGAGCTGTTCGACTTCCTGCTCGAGGCCATCGACGAGCACAAGCGGCTGCTGACCGACCCGCTGAGCATGCAGGCGCTGATGGCGGGCATGGGCGCCACCTGGTGGCTCAACGACCACCTGTTCGAGTCGCTGGGCGAACGCAACGCGGCCGACACGCTCACGCTGTCCGCGCCGGGCAACATCACGTCGGAGATGGGGCTCGCGCTTCTCGACGTCGCCGACGTGATCCGGCCGTACGGGGAAGTGGTGGAATTTCTGAAGAATGTGCGCGACGACGATTTCCTGGACGCCTTGCCCGAGGCCGCGCGCGAGGCGATCGAGGCCTATCTGGAGCGGTACGGAATGCGGTGCGCGGGCGAGATCGACATCACCCGGCCGCGTTGGAGCGAGCAACCGTCGACGTTGGTGCCGCTCATTCTCGACAATGTGCGGACGTTCGAGCCGGGCGAGGCGGCGCGGCGGTTCGAGCGCGGGCGGCTGGAGGCGGCCCGCAAGGAGCAGGACGTGCTGGAGCGGCTGCGGGCCCTGCCCGACGGGGAGGCAAAGGCGGCCGAGACCAAACACATGATCGACCGGGTCCGTACGTTCATCGGCTACCGCGAATTCCCCAAGTACGGCATCGTCAGCCGCTACTTCGTCTACAAGCAGGCGCTGCTGGCCGAGGCCGATCGCCTGGTGGGGTCGGGCGCGCTGCGGGCCCGCGACGACATCTTCTACCTCACCTTCCAAGAACTTTCCCACGCCGTACGGGTCCAAGCCGTCGACCAGGAGCTCATTCGCACCCGGGCCGAGGCGTACCGGTCGTACGCCGCGCTCGCCGCCCCGCGGATCCTCACGTCGGAGGGCGAGGGCATCTCGGGCGCGTACCGCCGCGACGACGTGCCGGCCGGGGCCCTGGTCGGCGTGCCCGTCTCGGCCGGAACGATCGAGGGCCGGGCCCGGGTCATCCTCGACATGGTCCAGGCCAACGTGGAGGCGGGCGACATCCTGGTCACGGCGTACACCGACCCCAGCTGGTCCCCGCTCTTCGTCTCGGTCGCGGGCCTGGTCACCGAGGTCGGCGGCCTGATGACCCACGGCGCGGTGATCGCGCGCGAATACGGCCTGCCCGCAGTGGTCGGCGTCGACAACGCCACCCGCACGATCCGCGACGGCCAGCGCATCCGCGTCCACGGCACGGACGGCTATATTGAGCTCCTCTCTTGACAGCGGGAAGCCCATGTGCACGTTCTTGACGATCTCGACGGTTTGTCGCCCCGAGCAAGAGCGTTCCTGACCCGTACGGCGTGGCGCGAGCCCACCGTCCTCGGCCCACTCGAATCTGCCTTAAGCCGCGGGAGCTTCGTAAGCCGGTTCGGCGGCCTGCGCTACATCGTGCGGCGAAGTGCCCAGGTCGGGGCGGAACGGTTGGGACACCGCCCGGGAGTGGCGTTACGACCTGGACGGCTGGACCCGCCGGGAGCGTGACGGCTGGTCCTTCGGGTGGATCGGCGAATGTGTGTCGTCCCCGATCCGGCAGGTGTGGACCGGCCGCGTTCCCCGCCCCACCGCCGTGATGGCCTGGACGCGCGAGCCCGTCGGCCGGTAAACAGGCGCCCCAGTCATCGAGATGGCCTGGACGCGTCAGCAGGTGGAGTGGAACAAGCCGCCGACCGGGCGGGTGGCGGCCAGGTCGTTGTAGAGGGCGACTGCCAGCTCGGTCTCGGCCACGTGGGTCTCGACGCCTTTGGACTCCAGGTAGTCGAGGGTGGCCGGGTCCACTTCGAGTTTCAGGTCCATGCCGCGGGACAGGACGATCACCGTGGCGCCGTGGGCGAGGAGCTCTTCGACGTCTTCGGGCTGGATGCCGGGGTGGTGGCGCATGCCGGTCTCCGACCAGTCCCATTCGTGGCCGCCGCCGGGGTAGAGCTTGAAGTCCTTGCCGGGTTGGAGGCCTTCCACCTGCATGTGGCCCCACTCGACGGACACGATCTTCGGTGACGTCACTACTGCTCCTCGGACGGAAGCGACATGGGCCGCGAACATTATCCGTTCGCGGCCCATGCTCGAAACGCCATTACGCGCGCACTGCGGTGGTGGCCGGGCCCCGGACCGTACGGCTGGTGGTCTGGATCGTGGCGAAAGCGGTGAGGACCGCGGCGGAACAGGCGACGATCGCGAACGCCCACGGCGACTCGGACGGCCAGATCTGGTCGGCGCGGGCCGAGCCGAACGGCAGGATCGTGAACATCGAGGCCGCCAGCCCGCCCAGGACGCCGGTGACCGTGATCAGCACGCCCTCCAGCGAGACCATGGCCAGCACCTGCCCCGTGGTCGCCCCGGCCAGGCGCTGCTGGGCGAACTCGCGGCGGCGGTGGGTGGTCGCGGCGACCAGCGTGTTGACCAGCATGATGGCCACGAACAGCGTGATCATGCCGACGACGACGTAGTTGAGGGTCTGGATGTCCTGGGCGTACTCGGGCTGGATCTGGCCCTCCGCCGCCCGATCCTCGATGCCCTGCATGTAGACGGTGCCGGTGGCGATCCCGGTGAACAGCAGCACCGGCATGACCGCCGACGCGAGCTGCCGCGTACGGGAATGGACGCCTGTCACGGCCAGGTCACCGGCGACGCCGAAGACCCGGACGAGCGGGCCGAGCACGACCGTGACCAGCCGCAGCAGCTCGGGGGCGAGCAGGGCCAGGCCGATCGAGGCCCAGATGCCGGCCTGCCCGGCGGTCTGCATGGCGTCGATGCCCTTGCCGTCCATCAGGGTCGCGGTCAGCACCGCGCAGTTCGCGCCGATCAGCAGGAACAGCACCGCGCCGAGGCGACGCAGCCGGGGCCGCTCGCGCCGCGACGAGGAGGCCAGGATCCGCCGCGCGGTGGCGAGACCGGCCGCGAACGAGCCCAGCAACGTGACGCCGAAGCCCAGGGCCAGGGCGATCCCGCCGAAGCCGGGCGAGACCGCCGCGACGACCTGTCCGGTGTCCTTGAGCAGCGACACCAGCACCCGGCCGAGCAGCCAGCCCGCGGGCACGGCGATCGCCGACGCGAGCAGGGCGACCGCGAGGGCCTCCCCCACGACCATCCGGCGGATCTGCGGGCCGGTGGCGCCCGCCCGGCGCAGCAGCGCGATCTGCTCGGAGCGCTGCCGCACGGCCAGGCTGAGCGTCGAGGTGACCGCGAACGCCACGATGACCAGGCACCAGCCGCCGCCGACCATGGCCGTGGTGACCAGCGAGTCGTTGCCCTCGGCGGCCGAGAGCCCCGAGGCGGTGTCCAGCAGCGCCGCGAACGCCATGATCAGCGCCGCGCCCAGGAAGGCGGAGAGGAACGTGGCGATGAAACCGCCCGGACGGTGGCGCAGGTTGCGCAGGGCCACGGCGATCATGCGAGCACCCCGCCGACCCGGTCGCCGAGGTGGGCCAGGCGCTCGGCCACGGCGTCGGCGGTCGGCGCGCGCAGCGAACCGGCGAGCCGGCCGTCGGCCAGGAAGACGACCGAATCGGCGTACGCGGCGGCCACCGGGTCGTGGGTGACCATCACGACCGTACGGCCGTGGTCGTGCACGATCGAGCGCAGCAAAGTGAGCACTTCGCGCGCACTGCGCAGGTCGAGGGCGCCGGTCGGCTCGTCGGCGAAGATGACGGCGGGCTCGGTGACCAGGGCCCGGGCCACGGCCACCCGCTGCCGCTGACCGCCGGAGAGGCGCTCGGGCAGCTCGTGCAGCCGGTCCCCCAGGCCCAGCCGGTCGAGCACGGCGTGCACCCGCGTGCGATCGGGACGCCGCCCGGCCAGGCGCAGCGACAGCACGGTGTTCTGCTCGACGGTCAGCGACGGCAGCAGGTTGTAGTCCTGGAAGACGAACCCGACCCGGGTCCGCCGGAACTTGGTCATCGGAGTGTCCTTGGTGGCCGTCAGCTCGGTGCCGTCGATGAACACGCGGCCCCCGGTGGGACGGTCCAACCCGGCCGCGCACTGCAGCAGCGTGCTCTTGCCGGAGCCGGACGGGCCCATCACCGCCGTGAAGCTGCCCGCGGCGAACCCGGCCGTGACGCCGTCCAGCGCGGTGACGCCGCCCTCGTACGTCTTGTAAAGCTCTTCTACCCTGACGATGTCGGTCATGGATACACCGTACGAACGCACTATTCTGAAATCGGTAGTGCTAGCACCCGTATCCGGCTAGTGCACCGGGAACGGCTGCTCTAGTGCACCACCGGGAGGTCGCATGAGTGTCTATCGCCGGATCGCCGACGAGCTGGCCGCACGCATCGCCGCGGGCGAACCCGGCCCCGGTCAGCGCATCATGTCGACCCGTCAGATCATGGCCGAGTACGGCGTGGCCATGGCCACGGCGACCAAGGTGATCACCCACCTGCGCGACGAGGGCCTCGTGCGGGCCAAGCCGGGTGTCGGCACCGTGGTGGCGGTCGGCGCCGTGCCCGCCGGCTCGGCCCCCGACCGCGACCTGCTCGTCCGCACCGCCATCACGATCGCCGACGCCGAGGGCCTGACCGGGCTGTCGATGCGGCGGCTGGCCGGCGAGCTCGGCATGCCCACCATGTCGATCTACAAGCACGTGGCCGACAAGGAAGAGCTCGTGCTGCTGATGATGGACAAGGTGTGGGCGGCCAACCCTCCCCCGCCCGGCCTGACGCCCGCACAGGACGGCTGGCGGGCCTGCGTCGAGGCCCTGGCCCGGCTGCAGTGGTCGATGTATCGGCGGCACCCGTGGCTGGCCCAGGCCGTGTCGTTCACCCGCCCGCTGCTGGCGCCGCACGCGATGGCCCACACCGAGTGGACGCTGCGCGCCCTGGACGGCCATGGGCTGCACATCAACGTGCAGTTCCGCGCGGCGGTGACGGTGGCGAATTACGTACGGGGAACCGCGGTGAACCTCGAGGAGGAGGCGCAGGCCGAGCAGGAGTCGGGGATCGACGAACGACAGTGGATGCAGGCACAGCAGCAACGGATGGCCGCCGTGCTCGCCACCGGCCGGTTCCCGCAGATGGCCCGCTTCATCACGGCCGAGGACCGCTCCTTCGACCTCGACTCCCTCTTCGACTTCGGCCTGCAACGCCTCCTCGACGGCCTCGAAACCACACTGAAGACGCAGCGCCGCCTCGACTAGCAGGTCAGTAGTTCAGCCATTGCTGATTCCTTTGGTAATGGCACGGATAGGCCACCACGGTCGATGTCGGAACGGTGTTGTTGTTCGTGTGGCTCTGGTCGAGGCACCAGCGGCTGCGGGCGTTGCGGATGGTGTTGCCACGATCGGTCGGGGGCTCGATGACCCAGGTCTGATTGCTCACCCCGCTGCACGGCCACATCCGCAGCAACGTCGTCGCGGTGCTGCCGTTGCTTCCGTAATGCTGGTCGAGGCACTGGTTCGGATACTCGCCGTTCCGGATCGTGTAATCGTTGACCGGCCCGGCCACCGGCCGCAGGTACCAGACTCCAGTGGTGTCGTTCGCGCAGTAGTCCATGACCACCGGCTGCTGTGGACCCTTCCCCTGGAGGCACCACCCGCTGAGAACATTTTCCAGCCACCACTGCGTTTCCGCGGCGGCGGCCGGACGGGCCGGGAACACTCCCAGCACCAGCAAAACGGAAGCGATCAGGGCGACGAACTTTCGCATGCGCATGACATTCCCCGTTCAGGAGAGCCATCAAGGACACTGCGAGTCTCGGCAGCCCGGCGGGGGTACGCGCATATCCCGGACGAATCCGGATGCTCAGGGTTTCCTCGCGACTCCGCCGTAGAGGGCGACCTGGGTGTCGGTGAACGGGACCTCCTGGTCGGGGCGCCACTGCAGGATCGGCACGACACCCGGCTCGACCAGCTCGAGGCCGTCGAAGAAGCGGCCCACCTCGTCGCGCGAGCGCAGCCGGGTCGGGATGCCCTGGCCGCGCATGATCTCGGCGAAGCGGCCCCACGACTCCGGATCGTGATCGGCGGTGATGTGTGAGACGACCAGATAGCTGCCGGCGGGCAGGGCGTCCATCAGTTCCTTGACGATCCCGTACGGGTCCTGGTCGTCCTCGATGAAGTGCAGCACCGCGTAGAGCAGCAACCCGACCGGCTGATCGAAGTCGAGGGTGGCCCGCAGCTCCGGCGCGGCCAGGATGCTCTTCGGGTCGCGCAGATCGGCCTCGACGTAGTCGGTTCGCCCCTCCGCCCGCCCGGTCAGCAGGGCCCGCGCGTGGGCCAGCACGATCGGGTCGTTGTCGGCGTAGACCACGCGCGCCGCCGGGTCGATGCCCTGGGCCACCTCGTGCACATTGGGCCGGGTGGGCAGGCCCGTCCCGATGTCGAGGAACTGCTTCACGTCGCGCCGGGAGGCCAGCCAGCGCACGGTCCGCTGCAGGAACGCCCTGTTCTGCCGGGGCGCGGTCACGGCATTCGGATTGGCCGCCACCCCTTGCTGAGCAGCCGCCCGATCCGCGGCGAAGTTGTCCTTGCCGCCCAGCAGATAGTCATAAACCCGCGCCGGATGCGGCCGTCCCGTGTCAAAGGCCTCGGTCATCCGCCGAGCCTAGGCTTGCATCCGCCGGCAGACCAGCCCCCTCCTCCGGCGCCCGTACGACGGCGACCGGGGTGCTCGACCGGTGCAGCAGCTCTTGGCTGGTCGAACCGAGCAGCAGACCGGTCAGCGGCGCGCGCCCCCGCGACCCTACGACCACCAGCGCGGCCCCGTCGGTCTCGCCGGGCACAACCTGCTGCGGTGAGCCGGTCAGCAGGCGCTCGTGCACCTCCACGCCGGGAAACGCGGCCCGCCCGGGCGCGACGGCGGCGGACAGCGCCCGCAGCGCCGCGTCGGGCAGGTACCGCGTGTTCGTCATGACCGCGGTGCTTCCGGTTCCCGACGGCATCGACGGGACCTGCCACGCGTGGACGGCGTGCAGGGCGCAACCCCGGCGGGCCGCCTCGGCGAACGCGAACCGCACCGCCGCCTCGCTGGTGCCCTCACTGTCGACGGCGACGACCACGGGACCGGAAGGATCGACGTCCTCCCGCACCACCACGACCGGGCAATGCGCGGCCGCGACCACCCTGCCCGACACCGACCCGGACAACGTGGCGGCGAACCGGCGCCGATGCGACGCGCCGAGGACCACGAGACCCGCCCCGGACGAGGCCTCGACCAGGGCGCTCACCGGCTCGGCGGGCACCGTGAGCGAGGAGATCTCCGGCGGCGGGTTCGACCGGCTCGCCTCGTCACCCGCGGTCCGCACAACGTCGGGTGCGGTCGGTCCGCCGCGCCGCAGACCCGCCGTGCTGATGCCGACCGGCACCGGCAGCATCATCGACACGGTCTCGGGACTCGCGGCCGCGTGGATCACCTGCAGCGGCGCGCCGATCTCCCCCGCGTACCGGCCGGCCCACCGCACCGCGGCCAGCGACTCCGCCGAGCCGTCGACTCCTACTACGATCCCGTTGGTGGTCATGTTCGCTCCTCTCAACCGTTCTGGTCGAAGAGGTACTTGCCCACCCAGTGTCTCGAAGGCCCCGCAAAGCCATGACGATCCCATGTCGTGCTTGGAGGGTGCCGGAAACGTGGTGGAGAGATCAGCCGAGCGTTCAGCGCCCGGGTGACGGGTCGATGCGCGGGGTGAAGCGGCCCACCTCGACCGACGCCGTCTTCCCGTCCAAGGACCACCCTTCCCCGTACGCCTCGTCGAAGCCGTCCGCGCCCAGCGCCTGTCGTCCGCGGCTGGTCATTTCGCGGATCCGGGGGTCGGTGCGGTCGTGGGCTCCGCGCAAGCGGGCCGCCGCGCCCAGCAGCCGGGCGGCCTCGTGGGGCTGGTCGCGCAGTTCGGCCAGGCCGGCCGCCGTCACTGCGACCAGGGACAGGATGGGCATGTCGCGGGTTTCCAGGCCCGCCGCGTACGCGTGGACCAGGGCTTTCTCGGCGCCGTCGGCGTCGCCCAGTTCCAGGCAGAGGGCGGCCCGCATGGCGCCGGCGATCGCGCGGCCGTGGTCGCCGCCGAGGTCGGGCTGGGTGGCCATCTCGGCTTCGGCGCGGTCGAGGAGGCGGCCCGCGCGGCCGAGGTCGCCGAAGCGGATCCACAGGCCGGATTCCAGGGCGTTGAGCAGCAGGGTCAGTTCGGGTGCGGAGGAGCGGGCCATCCGTTCGCGGGTCGCGTCGAGCATGCCGATGGCCAGGTCGTCGTCGCCGCGGCGCATGTGCAGGTCGATCCAGCGGAGGTCGATGAAGATCTCGTCGGTCAGGCTGAGCGACCCGAACTCGCGGGCCAGCGCGCGGGCCTGCCGCAGGTCGTCCAGGGCGCCGTCGAGGTCGCCGTCGTATTGGCGCAGCATCGCGCGCATCGGCAGCGCGGTGGCCACACCCCAGCGGTCGCCGGCCCGGCCGAAGAAGTCGAGCGCGGCGGTCAGGTCGATGCGGACCTGCGCCAGGTTGCCCTCGTTCTCGGCGAACTGGGCGCGGATCAGGTGGGCCAGCCCGGCCGTCCACACGTCGGGGCCGTCGGCGAGCCGCCCGAGCAGGGTCAGCGCGGCCTCGTCCTCCCGGACGAAGAAAAGGGTCATGCCGGCCATGGCACCCATCAGGCCGGGCAGGTCGGGGTAGGAGGTCAGCCGGTCGGCCAGCGCCCGCATCTCGGTCTCGCGCCGGTGGATCTCGTCGGCGGTCATCAGCGAGCGGGTGCTGATCCGGTTGAGCAGCTGCAACGCTTCGGCGCAGTCGCGGCGCAGCGACGGGCGGCCCGGGGGCTGGGCCAGCGCCTCGCCGATCCAGTAGGCGGCCTCGTTGTGCCGGCCGAACATCTGCCAGTACCAGGCCAGGTCGAGCGCCAGCGCGATCGCCGCGTCGCCGTCGCCGATGTCGCACAGGTAGCGCAGGCCGGCCAGCATGTTGTCGTATTCGGGGCCGAGCACCCGCAGCGCGCCGACCTGGCCGGGGCCGCGCAGCTCGGGGTCGAGCCGGGCCATCAGCGCGGCCAGGTGCCGGGCGGCCAGACCCCGCGTCTGCTCGAGCACTCCTTGCTCGGCGAGGCGTTCGGTGCCGTACTCGCGCAGGGTCTCGAGCATGCGATAACGGCCGGGGTCGGGGGCGAGTTGCAGCAGTGAGCGGTCGACCAGCGCGGCCAGCAGGTCGGGCACCTCGGCGGCGGGCACGGAGGTGCCGGCACAGACCGCGATCGCCGTGGCCGGGGTGACGCCGCCGGGCAGCACCGAGACCCTTTCGGCCACCGTACGCTCGTGGTCGCCGAGCAGATCCCAGCTCCACGCGATGACGGACCGTAACGTGCGGTGGCGCGGCGCCGCGGTCCGGTTGCCCGTGGTGAGCAGCCGGAACCGGTCGGACAGCCCCGCGGTCAGCTCGGCCAGCGACATCGTTCGCAGCCGGGCCGCGGCCAGTTCGAGGGCCAGCGGCATGCCGTCGAGCGCCGTGGTGATCCGCCGGATGTCGTCGAGGGTGCTCTCGTCGACGTCGAAGCCGGGACGCACGGCCGCCGCCCGCTCGGCGAAGAGCCGGACCGAGGCCGTACGGCGGGCCTCTTGGACGGTGTCGTCGGGGCCGGGCAGCGTGAGGGGGCCCAGCGGCACCAGCGCCTCGCCGTCCACCGCGAGCGGCTCGCGGCTGGTGGCCAGCACCCGGATGCCCGAGCAGCGGGGCAGCAGCGACGCGATCAGGTGGGCCACCGCGTCGATGAGATGCTCGCAGTTGTCGACCACGAGCAGGGTCTCGCGGCCGTCGAGATGCTCGACCAGCACGTCGATGTCGCCCGCCTCGGCCCGGATCCGGGCCGCCGGCTCGAACAGCGCACCCCCGCGCAGCCCGGCCGAGGTGAGCAGGGCCGCGCCGACCTTCGCGGGCTCGGTGACCGCGGCCAGGTCGACCAGCCACACGCCGTCGCGGAACTCGTGGCGCCGCCGCCGGGCCGCCTCGATCGCCAGCCGGGTCTTGCCCGCGCCGCCCGGCCCGAGCACGGTGACGAGCCGCCCGGTGGCGAGCAGGCCGTCGATCCGGGCCAGATCATGATCGCGCCCGATGAAGCTGGTCAGCGGCTCGGGCAGGTTGCTTCGATGATCCCGTACGGGCTCCGGCGCGGCCGCGGCCGGCTCGGCGCGCAGCAGCCGCACGTGGCGTTCGCGCAGGGCGGCCCCCGGGTCGGCGCCGAGCCGGTCGGCCAGCGCCTCGCGGACCGTCTCGAACAGGGCCAGCGCCTCGGCCTGACGCCCCTGGGCGGCCAGCGCGTCCATCAGCAGGGCGGCGGCCCGCTCGTGCACCGGATCCTCGGCCAGCAGGGCGGTCAGGCGGGCGGCGGCCCCGGCCGGTTGCCGCAACGCGAGCTCGGCCTCGGCCAGGTCGGCGATCGCCTCGGCCCGGATCGTCTCCAGCCGGGTCTTGTCGTGAGTGACGGGCGGCCCGGTCCACAGCTCAAGGGCTTCGCCCAGCACCCGTACGGCCTGGGACGCCTCCCCGGCCCGCAGGCAGCCGCGCCCCTCGGCGGCCAGGCGCTCGAAACGCAGGGCGTCGACGTCGTCCGGGGCCACCGTGAGGTGATAGCCGGCCTCGTTCTGCACGACCAGCGACGCCGCCCCGAGCATCCGCCGCAGCCGGGAGACCAGCGACTGCAGCGAGTTGGCGGGGTCGGCCGGGCGCTCGCCGGGCCACAGCGTGCCGACCAGGACGGCGGGCTCGACGGCACGGCCGCCGGCGAGCGCCAGCCGTACGAGAAGGCCTCTGAGCCGGGCCCCGGGAACCGGCACGACAGTGTCGCCCGCCCGCACCTCGAAGGCGCCGAGCAGCGTCACCCGCAGCCGCGTGCCCGAAGCCCCGTGCTCACCCACATGGTCGATCCTCCCGCGCCGGGTCCAGCTCGCCCAACCCGGGGAGGTTGTTGCTCAGCTTTGCGGCTCCGGGGCGGAGTGCCGGCCCTTGCTCTCGGTGGCCGCGCGACGCTCCAGCTCCTCGTCCTTCAACAGATACTTCTTGATGTTGACGGTGGAACGATCCCCGAGATCGTCCGGCTTCGCGGCGTGCCGGCCGGACTGCTGGTTGCTTTCGGTCATGACCGCAGACCGTACCCTCCGCGCGGGCCCGCGCCAAACATCGACAGGCGCCTAATTGGAAGATCGAATCAGGGTTTTCGGCGCGGCGCCGGGCGGCTCTCGGCCGGATCGATTCCGCAGTCCCAGCTCACGCCGCGGCCGTCACTTTCGGTAATTGCGCCATCCCACTCGCGGTGCTACCGCCCACCGGGCCGGACGGGCAGGAACAGACATTTCCCGGCAGGCGCGGGCGTCCTCGAGCCCATCACTGAGCGAACGGTTCGCTACGGAGAGCTTGAATTTCTTGTTATCCGACTCCCGGACGGTCGCACTACTGAACGGACCCGCCGGGTCCGCCCGCCGTCCGTTTCAGGGAGGATTGTCATGTCCGATCACACAAGCCGCCGGGCCTTTCTGGCCGGGGCCGGCGCCGTCGGCGCACTCGCCGCTGTTGCCCCGTCGCTGCTGACCGGCCCCGCGTCGGCCGCCGCGGCCGCCGTCAAGGTCTACGTCGCCGGGGACTCCACCGCCTCGACGTACGGCAAGTCCGCCGCCCCGCGTACGGGCTGGGGTCAGGCTCTTCCGGTTTTCTTCACGTCGGGCGTCACGGTCGTCAACCATGCCAAATCGGGTGCGAGCTCGAAGAGCTTCGTCGACTCGGGGCTGCTCACGCCGATCCTCAACGCGATCACGGCGGGTGACTTGCTGCTCATCTCGTTCGGTCACAACGACGAGAAGGCCGAGGACCCGGCGCGCTACACGATCCCGGCGACGACCTACAAGACCTACCTGAGCCGGTTCGTCGACGGGGCCCGGGCCAAGGGTGCCACCCCGGTGCTGGTCACCCCGGTCGAGCGGCGCCGCTTCGACAGCGCCGGCGTGGCTCAGTCGTCGCACGGCGCCTACCCGGGCGCGATGAAGGAGCTGGCCGCGGCCAGGCAGGTGCCGTGCATCGACCTGACCGCGCTCAGCCTGGTCCTGTGGAACAAGCTGGGCGTGAACGACACCCGCAAGTGCTTCCTGTTCCTGGCGGCCGGGCAGAGCCCCAACTACCCGGACGGCATCGAGGACAACACGCACTTCCGGGCGCACGGCGCGATCGAGGTCGCCCGCCTGGTCGCCACCCAGCTCAAGAACCAGGGGCTCCGGCCGGGCGGCGACTTCCAGCGGCTGACCTCGAACGTCGCCGACTCCCTGATCGTCTGGCCCTAGGCCCTGTTTCGCAGTGGGGGCGGGGCTGCGGCAGGGCCCAGATCCCGCCTGGCGGCGCCTGAGGGAAAGCCAGGTTCCAACACCGGGAGCCAGGCTTCCCCGGGCCACCACCAGACGAAATCTGGACCCGGCCTCGCTCCCACCCCCACTACGAAACAGGACCTAGCCCACCGGGTTCCAGCCGTCGGAGCCCGCCAGGTATTTCTGCGGGGTGTAGTTCGCGGCCTGCGCGTCGGTCAACTGCCTGCGGTTGCTGTTGACCGTCGCGCCCGCGCCGGTGTTCTTGTATTCGTAGAAGCGCGCGTTCTGCCAGGCGTTGCCGGACATGTCGGTCCAGGGCTGCGCGACCTTGATGGTGGCGCTCAGGTTCGACTCCCTGACCGTGACCTGCCCGGCGGCGCCCCACGGCCGGCCGAGATAGGTGACGTTGCTGGTCACGCCGGTGATCGTCGACTTGTAGATCAAGAAGCCGTACGGGGAGGCCGCGTCGGTGTTGGCCGCGGTCAGGTAGCCGCCGGTGCTGCGCTTCTCGTGGATCGTGCTGGCGTAGATGACCGCCGCGCCGTTGCCGTAGATGAAGTCGACGGTGCCTTCGATGTACGAGCTCCAGATGTACGCCCGGGCCTTGTTGTAGATGAGCAGCGTGTCCTGGTCGGCAGTCACCCGTACGTTCCCCAGCCGCGCCCGGTCTCCGTAGAGCGCCAGCGCGAGCGCCTGCGAGGAGCCGTTGGCGGCCTCGTCGTAGTCGTTGCTGAACGTCAGGTTCTTGCCGTAGAACTCCTTGGCCTGCACGTAGACCGTGGCCGAGCCGGTGGTGCCGGCCGTCGACGCGGGCTTGTTGTTGACGATCACCGTGGCCGCCGCGGTCGAGCCGAGACCCTCCAACGTGACGTACGGCTTGTTCGACGGGATGACCACACTCTCCCGGTATGTGCCCGCCTTGATCGTGATCGTGACGCGGCTGGTGTTGCCGGCCGGCACGGCGTTCACGGCGGCCTGCACCGTACGGTAGGTGGCCGAGCCGTCGGCGGCGACGGTCAGGGTGGTAGCCGCCTCCGAGGGGACGGCGGTAGCGCCGAGGACCGCGATCGGCACCGCCGCCAGGGTGAGAATTCTTCGTGCTCGCAACGTCCGCTCCTTTGTCTTGCGTCGGATGAGGGGCGGGGAGTCAGTTGTCAGCTCAGGGCGCAGGTCACCGCCGGGCTCGGATTGCTGCCCGTCGCCGTTGCCGTAAAGCCGAACGAGGCGCTGGCTCCCGGGGCGAGGCGGCCGTTCCAGCTCGCGTCGCGGGCGGTCACCGTGCTGCCGGTCTGGGTGACTGTGGCGTTCCAGGCCTGGCTGATCCGCTGGCCGGCGCTGAAGGCGAACGTCGCCGTCCAGCCGGCGGTGGTCGCGGAGGACGTGTTGCGTACGGTCACTTCGCCCTGGAAGCCGCCCGCCCACTGGCCGGTCACGGTGTAGGTCGCGGCGCAGGTGCCCGTCGGCGGGGTCGTGGTGGGCGGTGTCGTCGTCGGCGGCGGGGTGCCGCCCAATACCCGCGCCACGGCCGGAAACCAGGCGTCGGCCATCTTGCGGAAGCCGGTGTCGTTGGGGTGGATACCGTCGGTGTTGTCGGCCACCGCGTCATAGCCGGTCCACAGGTCGGCCACCGTGATCGGCGACTGACTGGTGCTGAGCCCGGCCGCCCACCCGGGGATCGCATCGTTGAGGGCCCGCACGTCGGCCGGACAGGTCGAACACGCGGCGGCACTGATCGGAATGATCTGCGCGACGACAACCTTCACGGCCGGGTTCGCCGCCCGCATCTGCCCGACCAGCTTGGTGAAGGCGGTCAGCTTGTCGGCCAGCGGGATGTAGCCACCCCACATGTCGTTGGTGCCCAGGTGCATGAGCACGACGTCGGGCCGAGCGGCGGCCAGCCACGGCGGCAGCTGGTTGTTGGCCGCGATGCCGGTCGCCGAGAAGCCGCCGTGCCCCTCGTGATCGGAGTCGTACGCGTAGCCGGGGTTGCAGCCACCACCATCCGACTGGGTGCCGACGAAGTCGACGTTCGTGTAGCCCGCGGTCTGCAGCCGATTCCAGAGCTTGGCCCGCCAGCAACCAGGCCCGGCGGTGATCGAATCGCCGAGCGGCATGACCCGTACGGGCGCATCGGCGGACTGCGCGGGCCCGGAACTCGCGACCACGGCGGGGACGACCGTGGCTACACCCAGGGCCGCGGCGAGCACCAGCGTACGAAATCGAGACACCATTCAGCCCCTTCGCTTCAGGATGGGAGCGCTCCCAGACTGCATCGTCACCCTTTAATTGAAGAGTGTCAATGGCTGCCGGTCACGGCTCCTCGGCGTCGCTGTTCGCCGCCGCCGCGATCCTGGTCCGCTCGGGCCGAGGAAACGAACGGAGACGAAGCTTGCGAGCGGCGTCTTCCTCGTCGACCTCACTGCAGCGGACGGCGAGATCCTCCAGAAGGGAGAACATCGGCCCCTTGTGATGGCCGTGCTCGCGTTCGTTCAAGACGAAGGGCTCGATCGCGGTCCAGACTCGCCGGACCCGGTGCCTCATCATGTAAACGACTATGTCGGCGTCCACCACGTCGAAGATCACCATCGAGGCCAACGACTGGAAGTAGTAGGCCACGTTGAAGACGCGTTCCTTGGCCGGGCTGGGAAGGTCGGCGATGCCGAGGCTCGGGTCGTGCTCGATGGCCAGCCGTCCCTCGACGTATTCGAGGTCGCGCATGAAGTCAGCGGTCCGGAAATCCTGGATCACGTTCGCGAGCAGCGGCAGATGATTCGCCTGCCGGACGTAGCGAACCTGCCTGAGCGCGAACCATGAGGAGACGGCGAGGGCGGTAACCGCAACGCAGCCATCCTGGAAGCCGTCGGGGTCAGGCCGGTGGGTCGTCTCGGTAGAGGTCTTCGGCGAGGCCCTGGCCGCCCCAGCGAGTTGCCAGCAATTCGGGGCGGGGGCGGACCGGGCGAGGTGTCCAGTTGCGGCGGGTGTCGGGGGCAGGGTCGTCCCAGTCGGCGATCAAGGCGAACTGGTCCGCGGGTAGGCCGGGCTCGCCGCTGTGGGGCTCGCGGATGACCGTGGCCGGGTCGAAGCGTGTCTCCTGGGCCACCTTGCAGTCGTCCGTGCGGGAGGCGACCAGGGTGCCGCACGTGTCGCAGGCCATGCAGGGTTCCCAGCCGGCCAGGGACCAGCAGCCGATGTGGACGTGGTCGTGGACGAAGCGGGTGCCGCGGACGTCGCCGGGTGAGAGCACGAACGTGCCGGTCGTCTGGTCACGGCCGTACGGGCTGGGGTCTGTCGCGTAGGTGCCGGGGGCCAGGCGTGGCGGGTTGACGTGGTGGCAGCTCAGGAGTGACCAGTGTGGACCGGCCGGGAGCTCCACCAGGCGGATCGGGACGCTCAGCGTGTTGCCGCAAGTCGCGCACCGGAACAGATCCACTGCGACAGTGTGGCACGCCGGGCCGGCCTACCCGAACGGGTTAATCGGAGCAGCGGGGGTTCGCGGCGAACGCCCGATATTGGGGCCACGGTATGGATTCCGCCGGTTCTGCGATGTTCTCTCGGTGGGGCCAGGTTCGTTTCTGCTTCCGGACGGGAAATCGATGTCCATTCACCGCAAGCTGTTGAGCACGGGTGCCGTGGCGCTCGCGGCGACAGCCCTCACTCTCATCGCGCCCGCGACGGCGCAGGCCGCCCTGCCGGGGTGCCTGGCCGGCAGCATCGTGGACATGGCGCCCACGCCGACCGGCAACGGGTATTGGCTGACGGCCACCGACGGAGGTGTCTTCAGCTACGGCGACGCCCGGTTCTACGGCTCGATGGGCGGCAAGGCGCTGAACAAGCCCATGGTCGCGGTCGTGCCGACCGGGTCGGGGTCCGGTTATTGGACGGTGGCGGCCGACGGTGGTGTGTTCGCGTACGGCGACGCGGTGGCGCCGGCGTCCAATCCGCTGCCGGCCATGGCGGGCCGCGGTCAGCTGGTCAAGCCGATCGTGGAGGCCACCCGGATCGGGGCCAACGGGCTGCTGCTGGTGGCCGGTGACGGTGGCGTGTTCGCGCTGGGCGGGGCGCCGTTCTTCGGGTCGATGGGTGGCAAGCCGCTGAACAAGCCGATGGTCGACATCGTGGCCAGCCCGACCGGGCGGGGTTACGCGACCGTGGCGGCCGACGGCGGGGTGTTCGCGTTCGGCGACTACCGCGGGCCGTCGAGCAATCCCCTGCCGGGCATGAGGCTGGCGCAGCCGGTGACCGCTGCCGCGCGGGACGGCAACGGCTTCGGGCTGCTGCTGACGGCCGGCGACGGCGGAGTGTTCGCGCTGGGCGGGGCGACCTTCCGGGGGTCCGCGGCGGGGCGGCGGCTGGGCGGGCCGATCACCGGGATCGCGGCCGATCCTCGGGCAGGTGGCTACTGGCTGGCCGGGACCGATGGCGGTGTCTTCGCGTACGGGGCCGGGGCGGGGTTCTTCGGCAACGCCGTCAGCAACCCGTCGTGCTCGGTCACGGTGCCCCCGGCGGGCGGTTCGGCGATCGTCCGGATCGCCGAGGACGTGCTGGCCGGGCGGGCGGTCTCGCCGTGGCGGGGCGGCTCAGTCCCGTACGTGTGGGGCGGTGGGCACGGCTCGGTGGCCGGCCCCTCGACGGGTACGTGCGACGGGTACACCGGTTCGATCAAGCCGTGCCCGGCCACCAAGACCGTCGGGGTCGACTGCAGCGGCTTCACGCGGTGGGTCTACCGGCAGGCGTACGGGGTGGATGTGCTCGGCGGCGGCAACACGAACATGCATCTCAAGCGGATGAAGCGGGTGACCGCCCCGCAGCCCGGTGACCTCGTCTACTTCGGGTCGGGCCCGACCAACACGACACACGTGGCGATCTTCGTCGGCGCCGGCCGGATGATCGAGGCGCCGCAGACCGGGATGAACATCCGGAAGAGCTCGGTCAGCGGCCGTTCCGGGCTGGTGGGCTACTACCGGTACTGACACCGAAAGGGCCGGTCCCGAAGGGCCGGCCCTTTCTCGTGTGCGTCAGGCGCGGCGGTTGTAGGCGCGCAATGCCAGCGGTACGAACACGATCAGCAAACCGGCCATCCAGGCCAGCGTGAGCAGCAGGTGGTTGGCCACCGGGCCGCCGATCAGGAGGCCGCGGATCGTGGCGACGAGTGGCGTGATCGGATTGACATGGACGAAAGCCTGCAGCCAGCCGGGCAGGGTGTCGGTGGCGACGAAGACGTTGCTGCCGAAGCCGAGCGGGAAGACCAGCAGGAACATCACGCCTTGGACGGCGCCCGACGTACGGACCATCATGCCGACCCACACCGAGATCCAGCCGAAGCTCAGGCCGAACGCGATGGCCAGCCCGAGCGCCGCGATGGTGGGCAGGAAGCCGGTCTGCACCCGGAAGCCCATGAGCATGCCGAAGCCCAGCATCACCACGGTCAGGGTGATGTAGCGGACGACGTCGGCGGCCACCGCGCCCACCAGGGGAGCCGAGCGGGCCACCGGCAGGGACCGGAAGCGATCGAACACGCCCTTCTCGATGTCGGCGTTGAGATTTTGGCCGAGCGCGATGCTGCCCATGGACAGTGACTGGGCGAGCAGGCCGGGCAGCAGGAACTGCAGGTAAGCGCTGCGGTCACCGCCGGCGATGGCGCCGCCGAACAGGTAGGTGAACAGCGCCAGGAAGATGACTGGTTGCAGGGTGACGTCGATCAGGGCCTCCGGCGTACGGATGGTCTTGATCAGGCTGCGCCGGGCCAGGGCCACACTGTGGCGCACAAGGGCGGCTAGCGCGCCGCCGCGGGGCTTGTCGATGTCGCCGGTGATGTTGCGAACGGGAACGTCGAGCGTGGTCATACGAGCTCATCCTCCTTGGCGGAAGCAGTGGGGTCACCGTCGTCGGTGAGGGAGTGGAAGACCTCGTCCAGGCTGGGCAGGTGCAGGCCGAGGTCGACGACCTCGACGCCGGCCCGGCGCAGCGCGGGCACGACCACGTCGAGGGCCAGGTCGTCCTTGACCGGCACACTGACCGCGCCGGGACGGGCACCGGCGGCGGTGTCGGAGGACGCGTTGGTGCCGGGGGCGGCCACGGCGTCCAAAACCCTGATCACCTCGGGCACCCGGGCCGCGTCGGCCGGGCGTACTCGCAAGGTCAGTCCCCCGACGCGCCGTTTGAGGCCGTCGGGATCGTCGTGCGCGATGACGCGGCCGTGGTTGACCACCACGATCTCGTCGGCCAGCGCGTCCGCCTCCTCCAGGTATTGCGTGGTCAGCAGGACGCTCGCGCCCTGGGCGACCTGGTTGCGCACGACACCCCACATGTCCTCGCGCTTGGCCGGGTCGAGGCCGGTGGTCGGCTCGTCGAGGAAGATCACCTCGGGGTGGCCGACCAGGCTCGCGGCCAGGTCGAGCCGGCGGCGCATGCCACCGGAATACGTCTTGGCCGGCCGTCCCGCCGCCTCGGCCAGGTCGAACCATTCGAGCAGCTCGGCCGCCCGCTTCCGCGCGTCCCGGGTCGGCAGGTCGAGCAGCTGGCCGATCAGCACCAGGTTCTGGGTGCCGGTCAGGTCCTCGTCGACGCTGGCGTACTGCCCGGTCAGACCGATCCGCCGGCGCACCCGCGCGGGCTCCTTGAGCACGTCGATCCCGGCCACCTCGGCGTAGCCCTCGTCGGGCCGCAGCAGAGTCGCCAGGACCCGTACGGCTGTGGTCTTGCCGGCGCCGTTCGGGCCGAGCACGCCCAGCACGGTTCCGCGTCGCATCGCCAGGTCCACCCCGTCGAGCGCCTGCGTCTTGCCGAATCGCTTGCGCAGCCCCTCCGCGCGCACCACGAGATCGCTCATGATGTTCCGTCCCCCTCCGTCGCGGGCAGCGTGACGGCTGCCCTCGACGTAGAGACTCGCGCCTGGTGCTGACAGCGCGCGCACATACCGCTGATACGGCCTGACACGGCGCTGTTTTCGCAGCTAGCGGCGGCGGTGTGACCCCTTGCGCGGTTTCGCGGCCCACATCACGAGTGCGCCGATCAGCAGCACGATGGGCACCGCGGCCACCCACAGCAACGGCGAAACCGGCTCGTCGGCGGGCTCACCCGACCGCGACTCGGCCCGGCGGGCGGGCGCCGCGGCCGCCTCGGTGGGCTTGGGGCTGGGCTTGGCCGCCGCGGCCTTCAGGTCGGCGCCGATCACCGAGAGGATCCAGGGGGCGACCGCGTCGACCCGGGCCGAGGTGTCGGCGCCGGTGTGCGGGCAGTCCGGGCCCCGGCTGACCACGCCGACCACGGTGGGGGCGCCGGTCGGGCCGCCGATGAAATACGGCCCGCCGGAGTCGTGCTCGCAGGCGCTGGTGTCCTCGCGGGGGGCCTTGCCGATGACGCCCATCTCGAGCTTCGACGTCGACGTGATCTCGAACTGGCCGGTCTGCAGGCGCAGCGTGGTCTGCTTGGCCTTGCCGTCGGTCAGGCCGAACCCGACGAGCCGCACGGTCTGGCCTTTGACGGGCTTCTTGCGATTCAGGCGCATGAGCGGCACGCCGGTGATCGGCCGGTCGAGGCGGGCCAGCGCGACGTCGGCGTCCCCGTGCTGGCGCACCTCGACGACATTCGCGCTGAAACCCGCCGTACCGGAAAGGTCTGCTCTTCCGATCGTGGCGACCGTGCGATCGGCGACCGGGCGCGACACCCGGCGGTCGTTCTCGTCCTTGAAGCAGTGGCCGGCGGTCAGCACCCACCGGGGCGAGATCAACCCGCCCGAGCAGGAGCTGTTCCGCTTGCCGCCGTCCTTGGTGGGGATGCCGATGTCGGTCAGCTTGACCGCGAACTCGTACTGTCCGTCGGCGACATCCTCACCGTTCGCGATCGCGTGGGCCGGCGCAGGCAACACACCGGCACCCAGCGTTGCGGCCACCAGCGCGACGACCACCTTCGATAGCGACTTCATCGCCCACGACTGTAGTAACAAAACGCCAATTACGGACCGCGCCCCTGTTGTCGCGCGGGGTCAGGACTTCAGCCACTCCAGCAGGTCGGCGTTGATGGTGTCGGCCTGGGTGGTGGGCATGCCGTGCGGGAAACCGGCGTACGTCTTGAGCGTGCCGTTCTTCAGCAGCGCGGCGGAAAGCGGGGCAGAGTCCGCATACGGCACGATCTGGTCGTCGTCGCCGTGCATGACCAGAACCGGGACGGTGATCTTCTTGAGGTCCTCGGTGAAGTCGGTCTGGCTGAACGCGACAATGCCGTCGTAGTGGGCCTTCGCGCCGCCCATCATGCCCTGACGCCACCAGTTCTCGATGATCGCCTCGGACGACTCGACACCCTCACGGTTGAAGCCGTAGAACGGGCCCGACGGCAGCGCCCGGTAGAACTCCGACCGGTTCGCGGCCAGCTGCGCCTGCAGGTCGTCGAACACGCTCTTGGGCAGGCCACCCGGGTTGGCCTCGGTCTGCACCATGAGCGGCGGGACGGCGCTGATCAGCACACCCCGCGCCACCCGGCTCTCACCGTGCCGCGCGATGTAGTGCGCCACCTCGCCGCCACCGGTCGAGTGCCCGACGTGAATAGCGTCGTGCAGGTCGAGATGCGCGGTCAGGGCGGCCAGGTCATCGGCGTAGTGGTCCATGTCGTGGCCGTCGCTGACCTGAGTGGACCGGCCGTGACCCCGGCGGTCGTGCGCGATGACCCGGTAACCGTTCTGAACGAAGAACAGCAGCTGCGTGTCCCAGTCGTCGGCGGACAGCGGCCACCCGTGACTGAACACGATAGGCTGACCGGTCCCCCAGTCCTTGTAGAAGATCTCGACGCCGTCGTTCGTGGTCACGTAAGGCATGTGGGACTCCCCCTCGCGGTTGGTGCTGTGCCACCTCAAGCTATGCCGGGAGCGCGCCCACGGACCAGAACACGTGATGAACAACCAATTCCCGTACGCCTGTCACAGCCAACACCGGACGCCGGTCAGTCTCGGGTGACCTGAAGCGACTCGGCGGCCGCACGCTCGGGGGGCCCATTGGTGTCCCGTGGCGGCCTGCGGGGCTGCATGCGCTCGGTGGGCGTCAACGGTCACGCTTGGCGGCGCGCCCGCGCGAAGAGGTTCAATGATTCCTTTGGTCACGCTTTGATAGTGGTCGCGGTGATCCCTCGATGCCGTTTTCAGGCCGCGGCTGAGCAAAACTCATCATTCGGTGGTCCAGGCCAAAGACCTTGACCCAGACAAACGGAATCCCGCGGCTGAGCGGCCCGCCTACCCAGGACTCAACCTTGACCACAGCATGATGAGTTGCACCCACCGCAGGCGAAACTACGGCCGCGAGTAGTCACCGCAACCACCGCCTGACCGCAACCAAAGAAACTCATCAGCCCACCGAGCGCAGGCGTGCCGCCACGGGTGACCATTGACGCCCACCGAGCGCACGCAAGCCACCACGAGGAACCATCGACGCCCACCAGGGGCGCGCGATCCCACCTTGTTGGCCGCGGCGGGGTGGCGGCGCAGGGTGGCGGCGCAGGGGCGGCGGCGCAGGGGCGGCGGCGCAGGGGCGGCGGCCCAGGGGCGGCGGCCCAGGGGCGGCGGCCCAGGGCGGCGGC
Organism: Paractinoplanes lichenicola; assembly: GCF_016785085.1. Lineage (GTDB taxonomy): Bacteria > Actinomycetota > Actinomycetes > Mycobacteriales > Micromonosporaceae > Actinoplanes > Actinoplanes lichenicola. Next base: position 154,182 of record NZ_JAENHO010000009.1, on the reverse strand, counting down.
CCAGGGCGGCGGCCCAGGGCGGCGGCCCAGGGGCGGCGGCCCAGGGCGGCGGCCGCGACGGCGCGGCGAGATGGCGGCCGCCGCAGCGGCGGGTCACAGCAGGTTGCGGGTGGCCGGTAGTGGCAGCGCCGGGCGGGTGGCAGCGTGGCAGGTGGCCACGGCGAGTGGTGGGTGGTGACCGCAGCGGGGTGGTGACCGCAGGTTGCCACGGCGGATGGCAGCGGGTGGCGGCAGGCGACCGCGGCGGGTGGCAAACGGCGGTAGCGGATGGTGGCAGCAGCAGGTGGGCGCGGCGGCTGACAAACGCAACGCGTAGAGGCTAGTGGTCGCGGCGGGTGGCGAAGCCTGTCTCGTAGGCGAGGACCACCGCCTGCACCCGATCGCGCAGGTTGAGTTTGGTCAGGATGCGAGCCACGTGGGTTTTGACCGTTGTTTCGGCCACCACCAACTCGGCCGCGATCTCGGCGTTGGACAACCCCCGCGACATGGAGCGCAACACATCCCGCTCGCGCTCGGTCAAGGCGGCCAACTCCGCCGGCGGGCCGGCCGGCACCACCGGGGAGGCGAAACGTTCGACCAGCCGACGCGTGATCGACGGCTCGATCAGCGAGTCCCCCGTTGCCGCCGCCCGCACCGCGGCCAGGAGGCGGGTCGACGGCGCGTCCTTGAGCAGAAATCCCGCGGCGCCGACGCGCAACGCGCGGTAGACGTACTCGTTCTGGTCGAACGTGGTCAGGACGACGATCGTGGGTGGGTCGGGGTGGCGCAGGATCTCTTCGGTGGCGGCCAGTCCGTCCAGCTCCGGCATGCGGATGTCCATCAGGATCACGTCGGGCTTCGTGAGCTGGGACTGGCGGATCGCCTCCGTCCCCGTGCCCGCCTCGGCCACCACCGTGATGTCGCCTTCGGCCTCCAGGATGACGCGGAAGCCCGTGCGGACCAGGGTCTGGTCGTCGGCTATCAGCACCCGGATCACACCTGCGATTGTGCCGAACCGGCGGACGACGGCGGGTCATCCCTGCGGAGGATGCGGGGCCGGGACATCGTCCTCGAGGAAGACGAGGGCTACCCCCGCGGATCCCTACCGTTCCGGGAAACGAAAGGGGAACGGTCATGAAGAGGACCGATTGGATTGTGGCGGCGCTGCTGACGGCGGCCGGGGCGCTGCTCATGGTGGCGAACGTGATGGGGGCCGACGACGAGTCTCTGGCCCATCCGCTGTCCACCACGTCGTGGGTCATGCTGCCGGTGTTTCTGCTGGCCACCGCGCCGATCCTGTGGCGGCGGCGAAACGTTCTGGCCGTCGTCGGGGTGACGGTGGCGGCGATGGCGATCCACGTGGTGGCGTTCGGCTGGGTGACCCGGTGCGGCGCCGGGCTGCCGCTGGCCTTCGCCCTCTCGTACGCGGTGGCCCGGTTCGCCGGTAACGTCCGGAACCAGGCGATCGGGGCGGCCGGGATCGTCGCCTTGTTGCTGCTCGTGCTCGTGCGGGACTCGTCGATCGGCGGGCTGCCGGGTGGTCTCGAGATCGCTCTTCCGGGGTCCGCCCTCTTCTACGGCATCGGCCTCGCGGTCCAGAATCGAAGGACCACGAAGCCGGCCGCCGAGCACGCGACAGTCTGAAGAGGGGTGCGGCGATGAGCAGGATCCGGATCGGCGATTGGCTCCTGGCGGGGTGCCTGACGGCGCTCGGGGTTCTGCTCATGGTCTTCATGGTGGTGGTCGACGACGCGCAGATGGCCCGCGACATCGCCGCCGGCGCCGCGGTGCACCCGGTCGACTCGCATTCGGTGTGGATGGTTCCGCTGTTCGCCGCGGCCACGATCCCGGTGCTGTGGTGGCGTCGCAGCGTCCTGGCCGTCACCGGCGTCGCGCTGGTCGTCATGGTTCTGCACGACCTGCTCTTCGGCTGGGTCACCAGGTGCGGCGCGGGGCTGCCACTCGTGTTCACCTTGACGTTCCTCGGGGCGCTTTCCTACCCCCGTACGAGGGCCTGGTTGGCTTTTGGCTTGAATGTGTTGCTGTGTTGCGCCGTCCTGGTGGTCGACTCGTCCGCCGGGCCGGGCGCGTTGATCCTGGCCGTGCCGGTCGCGCTGATCGTGTTCGGCGTGGGCCGGGCGGCCCGGCAGCGCAGCATGCTCAACCGGCAATTGCGCAGCCGTGACGAGGAGTTGCGGCAGTTGCGCGACGAGCGGGCCGCGCTGCTGGTGGCCGACGACCGGGCCCGCCTCTCCCGCCAGCTCGACGAGTTGTTGCAGGAACGGCTCGACCAGCTCGGGCGGGCCGCCGAGTCGGCCGACGGGCTCGAACCGGCGGGGGCCCGGCAGCTGCTCGAGTCGATCGAGAGTGACAGCCGCCGGACGATGGACGACATGCGCGAGATCGTGGGCCTGCTGCGCGGCGGGGAGGTCGACCTGTCGCCGGCGCCGAGCGTCGCGCATCTCGAAACGCTGCTGGCCCTGGATTCCTGCCTGACCGTGACCGGCGATCCGCGGTCGTTGCCGGCGACGGTGGAGCTGTCGGCCTATCGGATCGTCGAATATCTGGTCGGCGTGCTCGACGGGCTCGAGGTGGCGATCCGGTTCGACAACGACGCTTTGGAGATCCGGGTGAACGGCGCGGTCGGCCGGGGCGGCGAAGTACGCGCGGCGGTGACCCGGGCCCGGGAGCGGGCGCGGCTGCTGGGCGGGTCGGTCGACGTGCGGGTGGCGCGGGGCCGGGCGCGGGTCGTGGCGCTGCTGCCGGTGATGTAGATGCTGGAGCGGGCGGCGATCGCGGCGCTGGTCATCGCGGTGGTCGTAGTGCCGGCGACCGTTGCCGGGCAGTGGGCGCCGCCCATCGTGCTGCTGACCGTCAGCGGGCTCACGCTGCTCTGGTGGCGCAAGCATCCGCAGGTCGTGACGGTCGTGGGTGGCTCGTTGTGGCTGCTGGCGGCGGTGCTCGGCGGGCGCGGCTGGTTCCCCGATCCGGCCCTGGTCATCATGGCCCTGCTGGCCGGGGTGGCGGCCCTGGCCTTCGGCGGCCGGGCGGCCTGGCTGGCCGGAGCGGGGCTGGTGGCGTACCTCTGGGCGTTGTGGTCGTTGGTGGACCCGTCGATCGGGCTGGCCATGTTCAGCGTGCCGGCCTTCTTCGCGGGCACGGTGCTGCGCCTGCGTCGCGAGGCCGCCCGGCAGCTGGCCGAGCGCGGGCGCGAGCTCGAGGAGGAGCGCGAACTGTTCGCCGAGCTGGCGCTGCGGCACGAACGCGCGCGGATAGCGGCCGAGCTGCACGACATCATCGGCCACGCGATCAGCGTGATGATCATCCAGGCCGCGGCCGGGCAGCGGCTCGTCGAGCGCGATCCGGCGGGGGCCCGGGAGACGTTCGGCGCGATCGCCGAGTCGGCGCGGCAGGGGCAGGCCGACCTCAAGCGCCTGATCGACCTGTTGGGCGGCACCGAGGTCGGCGGTCCGGACCTGTCGTTGATCGAGGAGGTCGTGACCCGCGCGGCTCGCAGCGGTCTCGACGTGACGTGCCGGTTCACCGGCGACCGGGACGGGGTGCCGGCGCCGGTCGCGCACGTCGCCTTCCGGGTGGTGCAGGAGAGCCTGACCAACGCGCTGCGGCACGCGCCCGGAGCCCCGGTGCGGGTTCTTGTCACGGGGGAAGGACGGCGTTTATCCGTACGCGTGGAAAACGACCCGTCGACGCAGGCGCGGCTGGAGCTCGGCGGCACCGGTCACGGCCTGGATGGGCTGCGGGAACGCGTACGGGAGCAGGGCGGCCGGCTCGACGCGGGAACGCTCCCAGGCGGTGGCTGGGTGGTGGAGGCGGCGCTGCCGGGCTCCTACGATCACCGGTGACTACGACGTTCAGGGGGACAGTCATGTCGAAACCTACGATCGTTCTGGTACACGGCGCCTGGGCCGACGCCTCGAGCTGGAATGCCGTCGCCTCCGCCCTGCAGGGTCAGGGGTTCACGGTCCTCGCGCCGACCAACCTGTTGCGCGGCCCCGCCGGTGACGCCGCGTACATCTCCTCGTTCCTGGCCCAGCGCACGAGCGGGCCGGTCGTGCTGGCCGGCCACTCGTACGGCGGTTTTGTCATCACGAACGCCGCGACCGGGGGCGGCGACGTGCGGGCGCTGGTCTATGTGGACGCGTTCATCCCCGACGAGGGCGAGACCACGTTCGGGATCCTCGGCGACTCGGGGTCGGCGCTGGCCGTGCCCGATCCCACCACGGTGCTCGACCTGGCGGGCTATCCCGGCGGGCCCGAGGGCGACGTCGAGGCGTTCCTCAAACCCGAGACCGTGCACACCGCCTTCGCCCAAGATCTGCCCGAGGCCGACCGGTGGCTGATCGCCGCGGGCCAGCGGCCGATCACCTTGAGCGCCAACACCGCCCCGTCGGTCACGGCGGTCTGGAAGACGTTGCCGAGCTGGGCGGTCATCGGCCTCGAGGACCGGGTGATCCCGCCCGACACGCAGCGGTCGATGGCCGAGCGGGCCGGCGCGAAGATCACCGACGTCTCGGCGTCGCACGTCTCGATGGTGTCGCAGCCGCAGGCCGCCATCGACGCGATCCTGGCCGCGGCCGCGCACGTGGAGTGACTACCATGCGCGCATGACGAAAGCCGCCGGGATCGCGTTCGCCGCCGCCGTGGGTGCCCTGGCCGGGGCCGCGCTCACCCGTCGCCGGGTGACAGGGGCGCTGGCCGGGGCGGCCGCGCTGGCCGCGGTCGAAGGGGTGGCCCGGGCTCGGCAGCGTCCGGGCGAGATTCCGCCCTGGTGGTCGCGCGTGGTGATGAGCGGCGCGATCGCGGCCCAGGCGGGCTGGGTGACCAAGGCCAGGCCGCTTCCGGTGGCTTTGGCCGCGGGTACGGTCGCCGGTGGGCTCGGCCTGCGCCCGCAGAAGGTGGCGCTCGGCCCGGTCGTCGGGGCAGTCGCGGGCGCGGCCTTCCGCAATACGAAAGCGAACCCGGCCGTGGTCGCGGCGACGACCGTGGTCGGCTTCCGGGTGCTGTCGGCGCTGCTGTTCCGCGATCCCCAGGTCGACCTGCTGGCCGAGCGGGTGGCGGCCGACGAGTTGCCGTTCGTCGTCCCGCTCGAGGCCCGTACGGGCTATGTCGGCACCGACTACGTGCGCGGCCTGGCCGAGGTGCTGGGCGGGAAGTATCAGGCCGACGCCGGCGACGTGGGCATCGTCGCGTCGCTCGACGACCTGGCCGGCCCCCAGTTCGAGCCCGACTGGGTCGATCCCCTGGTCCGCGAGTTCTACGAGCACACCACCCGGTTCAAGCTCGACATCGTGCCCGAGTGGAAGCTCTGGGTGCGCCCGGGTTATCTGCTCTATCGCACGCTCGTCGCGCGGCCGCTGGGTCAGGCCAACGTGCCGATGAACCAGCGGGAGACGCTGCGCGGGGTGCGCAGCCGCATCGACACGATCACCCCGGACGGCGCGGAGCTGATCGGCGTACGGGGGTGGATCCGGTCCTTCGCCGACACCGACGAGCCGATCTATGTGGGCATCTACACGACCTACCGGCACGAGGATCGCGGCTTCGTCAGCGTCGGCTTCCCGGTGCCGCAGGGCAGCTTCACGGCCACCCTGCTGCCGCTCCCCCGCCCGGGCGGCGGGCTCGTGCTGACCAGCCGCAGCGAGCTCGCCCACCCGGGCCACTACCTGACCTACATCGACCCCGGCACCCGCGAGCTCACCACCCTCGCCGTGCACGGCTTCACCGAGCAACTCGACGTCTTCGTCGACGACCAGGAGCTCAAGGCCGAGCATTCCTTTTCCCTGTACGGGATGCCGTTCCTCACGCTGCACTACGCGATCAGCCGCAAGGACGGTCACTGACCGAACGCGACCTCGGCCGGGGCGACGCGCGGGCCGGCCCGCCAGGCGTAGGCCAGCACCCCGGCGGCGAAGAGCACGATCGCGGTGACCGCGGCGGTCTCGCTGCCGGCCGGCTGGAGCAGCAGGAACGGTGCTTCCTTCCAGCCCGGCTCGGCCAGGCCGCCGAACAGCATCTGCAGGACGGTCCAGCACAGCGGCAGCTGCCAGGCCATCCGGATGCCGGCCAGGGCGACGCTCAGGGCGATCAGCCCGGTCAGCGCGGCCACGTTGCGCAGCACCGTGCCCGGCGGGCCGAACCAGGCGCCGGTGGCCGCGCTGGCCAGCAGCGGCACGCAGGCCAGGGCGGCGAAGGCGAGCACGTGCAGCGCCCGCCGCGGCGGCCAGGGCAGGGCCGCGCCCGATTCCAGCGAGTCGTCGTCGCCGGCCATCGTCGGGATCAGCGGGGCCAGGGCCAGCAGGACGGTCATCAGCGCCAGGCTCTCGTTGATCTCGCGCCGGTCGGTGAACAGGCCCCAGCCGCCCCAGACCAGCGCGACCGCGCCGATCGAGACCAGCACCGCCAGCGGCAGGCGCCGGGAGCGTGCGTACAGGGTGAGCCAGCGCATCACGCCGACGCCTTGCCGGTGAGGATGGCCGTCTGGTCGGCGCCGCTGCAGCTCAGCGCGGCGTCACGCATGGCCGCCACCCGGCGGATCTGCTCCTGCTCGGGCGCGGCGCGCAGGGCGGCCAGCACCTTCGCGACCTCCTCCTGCTGCTCCGGGTAGTTGTCGGAGCCGTCGTCGACGCCCTCGAGCTTGTCCGAGCCCATCAGCCAGGCCCCGGCCGCGTGCCCGGCCACCGTGTCCCAGCCCTGCTCGCACCCGTTCCAGTACGTGCCGGCGCCGACGACGATGTTCTCGACCAGCTGCTCGCTGATCTTGTTGTCGTCCAGCACGAGGTCGAAGTTGAGCGTGCCCGGCTCGGGGCGGGTCGTGCCGCCGTTCATCCAGTTCGCGTTCCCGAAGCCGTAGACCTCGTCGGCGCGCCACTCGGCGGCCCTGGTCGGGGCGCCGGGCAGCTTGGCCAGGATCTCCATCGCCTTGCGGACCTGGGGTGCGGCGTCGTCCAGAACGTACGCGTGGACCGCGGTCACGCACACCTGCGGGGCGCCGTCGGCACACACCAGCTTCTGCGCGCCGGCGTCGATGCGGTAGTGGTCGGTCTGCTCCGTGCCCGGGATGATCGCGGCGGCCGTGAAGGCGACGCCCATCACCGCCACGGCGACCACCCGGGGCAGCCAGGTGCGGCCCGTCGACAGTAGGTAACCGCCGGCGGCCAGGCCGAGCCCGAGCAGCGTCCAGCCGATCAGCGTGCGGGGCGTGATGGCTTCCCAGTCGTAGCTCGGCGGCTGGCCCAGCAGCGAGAGGTTGCGCAGCGGCGACGACCCGCCGGGCCCGCCGACCTCGGACAGGCCGATCTGCGCGATCAGCGCGAGCACCGCGACCAGCGGCGGCACCAGCGGGGAGGCCCACGCCCGGCCGGCCGCCAGGCCCAGCCAGACGCCGCCGATCAGCGCGAGGGTGCCGGTGAGCGGCCACAGCAGGGCCGTCAGCCCCGCGTAGCTGCCGGTCGTCGCGGGCACGATCCCGGCCGCGGCGAAGAACACCAGGTGGGTCAGGCCGGCCGCGAGACCGACGGCGAGCAGGCCGGGCAGCAGCCGCTGGGCCTTGGGCCGCCCGGTGCTGGCGATCAGCTCGGCGGCGTGGGTGCGCTTCTCGCGCCGCCCGAGCACCGCACCCCCGGCCAGGGCCAGCGGGAGCAGCAGGAACAGCGAGGAGCCGTGCAGGTAGGAGAGCCGGATCCAGGTGGCGTACCAGTCGTTGCCGGACAGCAGCAGGCCCGCGATGCTGGCCGCGACCAGCAGCAGCACCAGGGTCAGCGCGTTCGAGCGGCGCAGTTCGATTCCCAGCATCCGCCTCATGCCGCACTCCGGTGGCTGGCCAGGATGGTGCTGTAACCGCGCTCGGCCGGGCTGTCGCCGACGCCGCCCTGCTCGCCCAGGGCGATCAGCTCGGCCGGCACACCCTGCCAGACGAGCTTGCCCAGGTTGACCATCACGACGTCGGAGCAGGCCGCGACCACGTCCTCGACGAGGTGGGTCGAGACGAGCACGCAGCTGTCGGTGCCGAGGTCGCGCAGCAGGGTGCGGAACTCGACGCGCTGCTCGGGGTCGAGCCCGACGGTCGGCTCGTCCAGCAGCAGCACGTCGGGGCTGTTGACGATGGCCTGGGCCACGCCGACGCGGCGCAGCATGCCGCCGGAGAGCGTCCTGAGCCGCGAGTCGGCCCGGTCGGCCAGCCCGACCCGGTCGATCACGCGCTGCACGGCCTCGGGGATGTCCGCCTTGGGCATCTCGCGCAGCCAGGCCACGTATTCGACGTATTCGCGCACGGTGAACCGGGGGTAGAAGCCGAAGTGCTGCGGCAGGTAGCCGAGCCGGGCCCGCAGCGCGCGCAGCGCCCGGCCGTCCGTGGCGTCCTCGCCGAGCAGCCGCAGCCGGCCGCCGGACGGGCGCTCGACTGTCGACAGCGCGCGCATCAGCGTGGTCTTGCCGGCGCCGTTCGGGCCGAGCAGGCCGTGCACGCCGACGCCGAGCTTGAGGTCGAGCCCGTCGACGGCCAGGTGCTTGCCGGCCTTGACGCTCAACCGGTCGGCCTCGATGGGCCAGGCGTTGGTCGACGGACGCAACTCCGTCGCGCTCACCATGCGTACCACTGTTTTCCTCCAGTTATCGGGGGTTGGTGTGCCGGTGGTCGCCGGCGCGCCAGACTGCGAGAACGGTGCCGGCGACGGCGGCCACGGCCCAGCCGGGGGCGCTGGCCGGCTCGATCAGGGCCGGGATGTCGGCGGTGATGACGGCGGGGGTCACGACGGCCAGGAACCAGGCGCCGCCCAGGGTCGCGGCCGCCCGCACCACCCCGAACCGGCCACCCAGCAGCAGCGTGGCCGCGGTGAAGGTCAGGGCGGGCAGCAGCCACAGCGCCGGCGACATGCCCAGCCGCCAGCCGGCCAGGGCCAGCGGCGGGAGCACGAGCGCGAGGATCACCGTGGTGCGGCGCAGCATCAGCTCCAGGCCCGCGCGGGCGGTGCCGGCCACGATCTCCCAGCCCGGGTCGCGGCGCCGGGACCAGGCGGCGGCCATGCCCGCCAGCGGGGCGATGGGCGCCAGCAGCAGCACCAGCGACGGCCGTTGCGGGAATGTGCGGTCGAGGAAGAACGCGGCGGCCACCGCGACGCCGATGGTGACCAGCCACGGGACCAGATCCCACATGGCCCAGCGGTGCGCGAAGTGACGCCAGGCGCGTCGACGGACCGGCTCGGGCCCGGTACGCACCCCCCTGTCGATCATCACTTGCACGTCGTCGAGCAGTGCGGTCAGCGCGGGCGGGGCCGCCTCGGCCAGTTGCGCGCGGCAGTCGCCGCAGTTCTCCAGGTGCACCTCGATCGTCCAGACCGCGGTGTCGTCCAGGGCCGGGTCCCCGGCGGTGTAGGCGGCCAGCGACGCGGCCGGGATGTGCTTGCTCACGACAGGGCCTCCTTCAAGGTGGTCCGGGCGCGCCGGGCCCTGCTTTTCACGGTTCCCTCGGGCAGGCCGAGGAGGATCGAGGTCTCCCGTACGGTCAGGCCGTCCAGCACCATCGCGTGCAGCACGGCCCGCAGCTCGGGGGCGAGCCGGGCCAGGGCCGCGCCGACCTCGTCGCCGATCGAGCCGGCGAGCGCCTCGTCCTCGGCGGCGGGCGTGCTGCGTACGGGCAGCTCCTCGGCCGGGGTCTCCGGGCGGCGGGCCCGTTTGCGCATCGCGTCGACGAGCCGGCGGGCCGCGATGGTCCAGAGCCAGCCGGCCGCGCTGCCGCCGCCCTGCACCCCGGCGAACGTGCCGGCGGCCCGCCAGACCGCGAGATACGTGTCCTGCATGACCTCGGCGACCATGCCGTCGTCGGCACAGCGCCGGCGCAGGCGGACGGCGAGCCACGGCGACGTGCGCCGGTACAGCTCGTCGAACGCGGCCCGATCGGCCCGCGCGACGCGCCGCAGCAGATGCTCCTCGTCCAGCTCGGTCACTCTCACATCCGGTCAGACGACGGGAGCCACCGCCATGGATCACGAAATCATGTGACGCCGGTCACACGTACGAACGTGTCCGGGTCTGTTTCCTTCTGTTGACATCACACATTTCGATGCCTCAATGTGGTCGCAACGCGCTGTTGATCGAAAGGAAACACACTCGATGCCGCGATCGCTCCTGCGACCACTCCTGCTCGCCCTGTTGCTGATAACTTCCGTCCTCACGGTCCCCGCCTCCGCCCAGGCCGCCGTGACCGTCAACGGCCTCAAGGGCGAGTATTTCCGGATGTCGGCGCCCGGGGCCCGCGACTTCGCCGAGCTCGGCGGCACCGTACTCGACCCCAACATCGACCTGCCCGGCCTGGCCGGCACGTTCGAGTCGCTGACCGGCCGCACCGAGCACACGACCGCCCGCTGGACCGGCAAGCTGACCGCCCCGGCCACCGGCGACTACACGTTCTCGATGATCGGCGACAACGGGTTCCGCTTCTACCTCGACGACCAGCCGGTGATCGACCACTGGGTCGGCGACTGGGACGTGGAGCAGAACAGCACCCCCGTACGGCTGGTGGCCGGCGAGGCTCACACCGTACGGATCGAGATGTTCCAGGACGTCGGCGGCGCGAACCTCTTCCTGCGCTGGGCCGGCGCCGGGATCGCCAAGCAGATCGTGCCCGAGTCGGCGTTCACCCCGCCGGACGGCTTCCAGGTCTTCCCGGTCGCGTTCGCGGTCGACAAGTCCGGCACCACGCTGACCGCCAACTTCGACGCGCGGGTCGACACCCTCGGGCAGTTCGCCGACAAGGCCAAGGTCGAGGTCGACACCACCCCGTTCCCGATCAAGTCGGTCAAGCGGGACGGCAAGAAGATCGTGATCAAGCTCGACGCGACGATTCAGAAGAACCAGCGCGTACGGGTCAGTTACGACGGCACCGGCGGCCTGGTCGTCGGCGGCGAGACCGTCCCCGAGTTCCAGCGCTCGGCCACCAACAACTCGGCCCACCGCCTGACCACCCCGTGGGGCGACAAGGTCGACAAGAAGAACCCGCTGCCCGAATACCCGCGGCCGCAGCTGATCCGCAAGGACTGGCTCAACCTGAACGGCCAGTGGGAGTTCGCCGGGGCCGAGGCGGGCGAGCAGCCGGTCTTCGGCAAGAAGCTGGCCGAGAAGATCACCGTGCCGTTCCCGGTCGAGTCGCAGCTGTCCGGCATCGAGCGGCGCGAGGACCACATGTTCTATCGCAAGCTCGTCAGCGTGCCCGGCGGCTGGAAGAACAAGCGGGTCAAGCTCAACTTCGGCGCGGTCGACTATCAGGCCAAGGTCTGGGTCAACGGCAAGCTGGTCACCGAGCACACCGGCGGCTACAACGCCTTCACGGCCGACATCACCGACGCCCTCAAGAAGAGCGGGCAGCAGGAGATCGTCGTCGCCGTCACCGACGTGACCGGGCCTAACCAGCCCAAGGGCAAGCAGTCGCTCAACCCGCAGGGCATCGTCTACGAGCCGTCGTCGGGCATCTGGCAGACGGTTTGGCTGGAGCCGGTGGCCCCCGGCGGGATCGACGCCGTGGTGACGACTCCGACGCTGACCTCCGTTACGGTCCAGGTCAACTCGACCTCGACCGCAAAGATCACCGCAACGGCCGTCGACAAAAAGGGCAAAAAGGTCGGCACCATCTCGGGCGCGCCCAACACGCCGTTGACGCTCCAGATCGAGAAGCCGCAGCTGTGGAGCCCCGACAACCCCTACCTCTACAACCTCGACGTCAAGCAAGGCACTGACTCCGTACGCAGTTACTTCGGTCTGCGCACCGTCGAGGTGAAGAAGGTCGGCGCCTACCCGAAGCTGGTCCTCAACGGCAAGCCGATCTTCTCGCTGGCCACGCTCGACCAGGGCTTCTGGCCCGACGGCCTCTACACCCAGCCCAGCGACGCGGCCCTGAAGTTCGACCTGGTGGAGACGAAGAAGCTCGGCTTCAACGCGGTCCGCAAGCACATCAAGGTCGAGTCGGCCCGCTTCTATCGCCACGCCGACGAGCTGGGCCTGCTGGTCTGGCAGGACTTCGTCTCGTCCGACATCAACTCCACGGCCGGCCAGCAGGCGTTCCTGAGCCAGGGCCAGGAGATGATGAAGCAGCTGCACAGCTACCCGTCGATCATCGGCTGGATCGTGTTCAACGAGGGCTGGGGCGAGTGGAACCGGGAGGAGACCGGCCGCATCGCCGAGCAGATGAAGGCGGCCGACCCGTCGCGCATCCTCAACGCGCACAGCGGCGTCAACTGCTGCGCCTCCAAGGGTGACTCGGGCAAGGGCGAGGTCATCGACCACCACGACTACAACAACACCGACCCGGCCTTCCCGGACGCGACCCGCATCGCGATGGACGGCGAGCACGGCGGCTTCACGCTGCGCACCCCGGGGCACATGTGGCCCGGTCCCCCGGCGGTCATCTACAGCGGGGTCGCCGACAAGGCCGCACTGACCGCCAAGTACGTCGACAACACCGAGCGGTTCTATCTGGACGCGGCCCGGGCGGAGCTCTCCGGCTCGGTCTACACCCAGATCACCGACCTCGAGACGGAGCTCAACGGGCTCTGGACCTACGACCGCCGGGAGATCAAGGTCAACCCCGGTCCCGTACGGGCGGTCAACCTCAAAATCATCGAGGCCGGCGCGAATCCGGTGACCGAGGCGTCGTACCCCGGTCGCGGCGACTGGACCCTCGACGAGGGCAGCGGCACCACGGCTCGCGATTCCAGCGGGGGCAAGGCCGATCTGGCGCTCTCGGGGAACACGGCGTGGACCGACGGCGTACGGGGGAAGGGTTTGAAGTTCGACGGTGACGGCGACTCGGCCGACACCGCCGGGCCCGTGCTCGACACCACGAAGGACTACACGGTGGCGGCCTGGGTCACGCTCGACAAGCTGCCGGGCAACTACGCCTCGGCGGTGAGCCAGGACGGCCGGGTCACCGAGAACCCGTTCTACCTGCAGTACGGGCAGGGCGCGTTCGCCTTCAGCACCCCCGGCGGCAACCGGGCCCGGCTGGCGGTCACGCCCGAGCTGAACCGCTGGTACCACCTGGTCGGCGTGCGCGACCACGCCGGCGGTGAGGTACGCCTCTACGTCGACGGGCAGCGGGCGGCCGCGGTTCCGGCCGGTCCGGACGTGGTCAGCACCGGTCCGCTGGCGGTGGGCCGGGCCAAGTATGCCGGCAACCGCACCGACTACTGGTCGGGCTCGGTCGACGAGGTGCACGCCTACAACCGCGCGCTGACCGACGCGGAAGTCGCGGCCCTGCACACGGCCGAGAAGCCGTAATTGGGCCCAAGGCCCGGCTCTCCCGAGCGGGAGGGCCGGGCCTTTCCATGTGTCACTGTTGATCGCATGTTTCGCGACGAGGATCTGACGCTGCTGGCCCGCCCGCTCTACGCCTTCCTGACCGTCGCGCCGCGCGGCGAGCGCTGGCCCGCACCCCGTCCGGTGTGGTTCGAGCAGGCCGCCGACGGCACCCTGCACCTGTTCTCCGACCCGGGCGCGCCCAAGGTGGCGCGGCTGCGCGAACAGCCCCGGGCGTCGGTCGTGGTGGCCGCCCCGGTCGGCGAACCCGAGCACTGGGTGTCGGTGGAGGGCACGGTCACGCTGCACGACGACGGGATCGAGCTGGCGACCCGGCTGGCCGACCGCTACTACGACATGAGCGACCCGGGCCACCGGCAGCTGCTCGAGGAGTGGCAGGCCTCGGGAATGACCCGCATCGTGCTGCACCCGGAGAAGGTCAACCGGTTCGCGGCCTGACAGCTCAGTCGAACTTGAGGTCGCCCGTACGGGTGCGCTTGAGCTCGAAGAAGTCGGGATAGCCGGCCAGGGCCACGGCGCCGTCGAAGATCTTGAGGGCCTGCTCGCCGCGCGGGATGCTGTTGAGCACCGGGCCGAAGAACGCCACCCCGTCGATGTGGATGGTCGGGGTGCCGACGTCCTCGCCGACCGGGTCCATGCCCTCGTGGTGGCTCTTGCGCAGCGCCTCGTCGTAGTCGGTGCTGCTCGCGGCCTCGGCCAGCTCGGCCGGCAGCCCCACCTCGGCCAGCGCCTCGCGGACGACGACGTCGAAGTCCTTCTGCTGCTGGTTGTGGATGCGGGTGCCCATGGCGGTGTAGAGGTCCCGCAGCACTCCCTCGCCGTGCTGCTGGGCGGCCGCCGTCAGCACGCGGACCGGGCCGATCGCCCGGTTGATCAGCTCGCGGTACCAGTCGTCAAGGTCGCGCTTCTCGTTGAGCACGTACAGGCTCATCACACGGAAGCGCAGGTCGAGGTCGCGCTGCTGCTCAACCTCGAGGATCCAGCGGGAGCTGATCCAGGCGAAGGGGCAGGCCGGGTCGAAGTAGAAGTCAACTTTCGTCACATCCCCCAAAGTACTTGCTTCGCGAAGTTTCTGACACGCCAATCCGGGCTCATCCGACTATGCCAATTCCATCGATAAACTTGACTGCAGTTTACTCTGAACAAACCTTACTGATCCGCTCATCTTGTGGGGGTTTACTGATGCTTGCGGCGCTGTTGTCCGTGGTGATGCTGGCCAGTCCGTTGCCGCATGCCGGCTCCGCGCGCGAGTGCGCGACCCCGTCGATCGACCGCTACCAGCAGTGGATCGCGAGCGGCGAGGGCACCACCGTGCCGGCCACCGGCAGCATGCTGGTCCCGGCCCGCCACCGGGGCTACACGGCCAAGATCGAGTTCCTGAACGACGAGTGGCACGTTGCGGTGCTGTGGCTGGCGAACGAGTTCGAGGCGCAGGCCGACCTGTCGCGCTCGGCCGGGTTCCGGCTCACGTACAGCGCCACCGACGACGTCTACCTGCAGCTGCGCCCGGCCTCGCACTGGAGCGGCGGCGCCCAGTGGGCCACCCGCATCCCGTCCACCCACGGCCGTACGGTGACCAGGTTCTTCAGCTTCCGCCCGTCCGCTTGGGGTCCGGTGGCCGAGCTGGGCCAGCCCGCCCACAGCTTCGCGACGGCCGTCAGCGAGGCGCGCGGTTTCGTGTTCGTCGGCAAGACCCCGAACAAGCTCGCTTTTCACGGACTGCGGGTCGACCGTTACACGCCGCCCTGTCTCTGACAGTCTGCGTATGTGAGCACGGGAGCCGCGCTGGCCTTCGTCGCCGTCGTGGCGGCGCGGTTCCTGCTGCCGCTGGCCATCCCCTACTACCCGCTGCCGGCCGTCATCGCCTGCCTGGTGCTCGACGGGGTCGACCAGACGATCTTCCAGGCGTTCGGCTACGACCCGCCCGGCTATCAGTCGTACGACAAGGCCATGGACGTGTATTACCTGTCCATCGCGTACCTGTCGACGCTGCGCAACTGGACGAGCGAGCCGGCGTTCCGCATCTCCCGGTTCCTGTTCTACTACCGGCTGGCCGGGGCGCTGGTCTTCGAGCTCACGCAGCTGCGCTGGCTGCTGCTCGTGTTCCCCAACGTCTTCGAGTACTTCTTCATCGCGTACGAGACCATTCGCTCGCGCTGGTCGCCGGTGACCCTGCTGATCGGCTGGTGGCTGAGCCTGGCCGGCGTGATCTGGGTGGTGATCAAGCTGCCGCAGGAGTGGTGGCTGCACGTCGCCCAGCTCGACGTGACCGACCAGCTTGCCCAGCACCAGTGGGCCATCGGGCTGCTGATCGCCCTGCTGGCCGGGCTCGTCGTGGTGTTCCAGCGGGCCGTGCGGCCCCGGCTGCGGCCCACCGACTGGTCGTGGCAGTTCCGTCCCGAGCCGCAGCCCGAGGCCATCGACGAGCCGCACGAGCGCAGCGCCTGGCGCGTGCAGAACGACAAGGTCTGGTCGTGGAACACCTTCGAGAAGGCCGTGCTGCTCGGCCTGCTCTGCACCATCTTCGCCCAGATGCTCCCCGACTACACCGGCTCGACGAGCAACCTGATCGTCGGCGTCGCCATCACGGTCGTCGTCAACGCGGCCATCTCGCTGGCCGTCGCCCGCCGCAGCTGGACGATCCGCAACACTGTGCTCTCGTTCCTGGCCCGCCTGCTGCTCAACGTCGCCTTCGCCACGGTGGCCAACTGGATCCTCGACAACCAGCTCGACGGCTACGACACCCTGTTCTTCCTGGTCATGATCTCGCTGATCACAACCCTGCACGACCGCTGGCGCCCGGTCCACGAATACCGCCGCACGATGGCCGCCGCGGCTTAGGCCCTGTTTCGTAGTGGGGGCGGGGCTGCGGCAGGGCCCAGATCCCGCCTGGCGGCGTCCCGGGAAAGCCAGGTTCCAACCCCGGGAGCCAGGCTTCCCCGGGCCACCACCAGACGAAATCTGGACCCGGCCTCGCACCCACCCCCACTACGAAACAGGACCTAGCCCGGCGGTGGCAGGATTCCGCGGGCGATGGCGGCGGTGACGGCGGCCGTGCGGTCGCGCACCGAGAGCTTCTCGAAGATGCGCATCACGTGGCTCTTCACGGTCGCCTCGCTGATGAACAGGTGGCGGCCGGTCTCCGGGTTGGACATGCCGGTCGCCACGCAGCGCAGCACCTCCAGCTCGCGCGGGGTCAGTTCCGGGCCGGTGCCGCGTACGTGGTCGGCCAGCTTGGCGGCGACCCGAGGGGCCAGCACGGTCTCGCCCCGCGCGGTGGCCCGTACGGCGGCCGCCAGCTGCTGCCGCGAGCTGTCCTTGAGCAGATAGCCCGCGGCCCCGGCGGCGACCGCCCGGGTGATGTCGCCGTCGGTGTCGTACGTGGTGAGCACCAGCACCGCCGCGGTCCGGTCGGCCACGATCCGCTGGGTCGCGGCCACGCCGTCGAGGCCGGGCAGGCGCAGGTCCATCAGCACGACGTCGGGCCGGAGCGCGGCGGCCTCCCGTACGGCCTCGTCGCCGGAACCGCATTCGCCCGCGACGGTGATGTCCGGCTCGGCCTCGAGGACGGCCCGCAACCCTTCCCGTACGACCGGGTGGTCGTCGACCAGCAACACCCGGACCGTCACGGAGCCACCAGTTCGGCCGTGACGGTGGTGCCGTCCGGTCCCGATCGCACCGCCAGCACGCCGCCGACCTGCGCCACGCGTTCGCGCATGCCGGACAGGCCGAAACCGCCGGTGAGCGCGGCCGGGTCGAACCCGCGGCCGTCGTCGGTCACCCGCAGCACGACGCCGTCCGCGTACTCCAGCTCCACGCCGACGGTGGCGGCCGCGGCGTGCCGGCGTACGTTGGTCAGCGCCTCCTGGGCGACCCGCAACAGCGCGACCTCCTGATCGGCGGGCAACGGTCGCGGTGTCCCGGTGACGGCAAGGGCGGGCGGGGCGGGCAGGTCGGCCCCGACCCGGCCGACGAGCACGCGCAGCGCGTCGGGCAGGGTGGCGTCGCGCAGCGCCGGTGGGGCCAGCGCGGCGATCAGGGCGCGGGCCTCGTCGAGATTCTCCTTGGCCGTGTGCCGGGCCCGGGTCAGGTGCCGCCGCGCGGACTCAGGCTCCGGCTCCGCCTCGGCCGCCTCCAGCAGCAGCAACACGCTGGTGAAACCCTGCGCGAGGGTGTCGTGGATGTCGCGGGCCAGCCGCTCACGTTCGGCCAGCGCACCGGCCCGGCGGCTCATGTCGGCCAGTGCGGCCCGGGTCCGCGTCAGGTCGGCGACGAGGCCCGCGCGTTCCTGGCTCTGCTGGATGATCCGGGTGATCCACAGGCCCAGCCCGGCCGCGATGAACAGGCCGGCCGCGGCGGTGACGAACACTTCGGCGGTCAGCCCGCCGCTGACCACCGTCACCGCGGCCGTGCCGACCAGTGCGAGCACGGTCGCGACGAGCGCGCGGCGCGGCGGCAGCACCGCCCAGATGTGCGAATAGAGGCAGAACAACAGCACCGCGCACACTGGGTGCACCGCGAACAGCGCGAGCGTCAGCGGCAACGCCCCGGCGACGTAGAGCAGACCGGCGGCCCCCTGCTCCCCGTCCCGCACGGCCCGCGCCCCGACCGCCGCATACCAGACGCCCAGCGCCGCGAGCAGGGGCAGGCCGATCGGGCGTCCCTGCGTGACCAGCAAGGCCCCGGTGACCGCGGCCAGCAACCCGAACCCGGCGTGCCAGACACCGGTATGACGACGCCACTCGTCACGCCCCGCGAGGTCGGCCATCCCCATAGGATCGCAGCCGCCCGCGACCCGGCGCATCCAACTGTCGTCGGAATCGAAATCCCCCCGACCGGTGGCACCGCGCGGGCCACCCCCACGGCCATGCTGACTCACATGAACGGGATTCTCTCCACCCGCCTGCTCGTCCTTCTCTCCATCGCCTACGGCATCACGGTCGGGCTGGTCTCCGTGCTCGACGGCCCGGTCAGCACGGTAGCCATCGTCGGCGCCCTGCTCATCGGTCTACTCTGGACCGCGCGCGGGATGCTCCGCCTCCGCGCCAAATAGCACCCGTCAGCCCGGCTCCCCGACCCACCAGTCCTCATCGTGGACGTTGCCGTATTCCCAGCCACAGTTACGGGCGGCGGTCCACGCGTTCACGGCAGCCTCGATGGCCGGGAAGCCGGCCGTCAGGGGCACGGTGATGACGATGAAGCGCCGGTCCGCGGGCAGCTCGACGAGGCCGTCCAGCCGGTCGAAGGCGTCCCGCAGCTCGGCCACGTCATCGTCGTCAGGCGTCGTCTCGGGCAGCACCGAAAGGCAAACGTTGCCCCCCGCGGCGCAGCACCTCGAACGATCCGTCGGCGGCGACCCGGACCCGGTCGCCGGCCGCGCAGCCGTACGCCATCGCGGGGCTGCCCAGAACGTCGTACACACCGTCCTCGACAAGGGTGGCGGGCACTACCTCATTCACCGGTTGCTGCTCGCTGTATCCGGCGAGCAACACCACATGGCCAGTCATCCACCCAGTCTGGGTCATGCGTTCAGCGCGGATCGCTCCGGGGCGGCCACCGTCAGATAGCCGTCCTCCAGGGCCGGTTCGAGCGGCTGGGCGGTGGGGCCGGGGGCGGTCGCGGCGACGATCCGATAGCGCATGCCGCCCTCCGCGGCGGGCAGGGCCGAGACGACCGTGCCGTCCGGCGGCGGCGGGCCGGCGGTGGTGAGCGACCAGACCCGGCCCGCGGCCTCGCGGGTCAGCGACTCGACGGTGCCGCGGAAGGCCAGGCGGCCCCGGGACAGCACGGCGACCTCGCGGCACGTCTGCGCGATGTCGTCGACGATGTGGGTGCTGAGCAACACCGTACGGTCGCCGGCGAACTGGGACAGCAGCGTGCGGAAGCGGATGCGCTCCTCGGGGTCGAGCCCGGCCGTGGGCTCGTCGACGATCAGCAGTCGCGGGTCGGCCAGCAGCGCCTGGGCGATGCCGACGCGCTGACGCATGCCGCCCGAGAAGCCGCGCAGCCGGCGGTTCGCCTGGCCGGTCAGGGCCACCACTTCGAGCAGCTCGCCGACGCGACGACGCCGTACGGTGGGGTCGTCCAGGCCTTTCAGCAGCGCGACGTAGTCGAGGAATTGCCGGGCCGTCAGGTCGGGATAGACGCCCAGATCCTGGGGCAGGTAGCCCAGGCCGCGCTGCACGGCGTGGCGGCCCGCCGTCGTGGCCAGGTCGTGCCCGCCCACGGTGACGCGGCCGGCGGTCGGGCGGGCGATGCCGGCCAGGATGCGCATCAGCGTCGTCTTGCCCGCGCCGTTGGCTCCGAGCAGGCCGAACATGCCGGTCGGCACGGTCAGGTCGAGCCCGTCGAGGGCGGCCACTCCCCCGCGGAACGTCTTGGTCAGGCCGGCGATCTCGATTCTCACGAGCGGGTCCTTTCGGCGAGGCGGGCCAGGTGACCGCCGGTCAGGGCGGCCGCGGCGAGCACGAGCAGCAGGGCGATCGACAGCCAGGCGATCAGCGGGGTCGGTTCGGGCCGCAGGAAGTTGAGCGTGGCGCCGGGGAACGGCCCCGCCCACTGGTCGTCGCCGTCGATGCCCGCGAAGTCGAACAGGGCGGCCATCGGATAGCCGCCGAGCGGGTTGAGCACGGTCCGCGACAGCGTCGGCATCAGGTCGGGCGTGACCACGTTGCCCCACAGCCAGTAGCCGACGAACAGCACGCGGAACAGCGGGGCCGGCATGATCAGCGGCACGGTCAGCGCGAACGCCGCCACGAAGAGCAGACCCGGCACCATCACGGCACCGAACACGGCCAGCGCCCACGGCAGGGCACTCCAAGATCCAGAGCTGCCCGCGTACGCCGTGGCGAAGCCGAAGAAGGCCACGGCGATCGGCACCGCGGTCGCCGCGCCCGCGCCCAGGTATTTGCCGACCAGCCGGGCGCCCGGCGAGGCGGGGGTGGCATCGAGGATCGGGGCGACGCGCAGCCGGTCGTCGCGCACGAGCCGGTCGGCCAGCAGGCAGCCGAACCCGATCGACAGCAGGGCGTGGATCTGCACGGCCAGCCCGACCACGGCCAGCCGGGCCTCCGGGGGCCGCTCGGCCGGGTCGAACAGGTCGCGCAGCAGGCTGCCGCCGATCAGCACGAACAGCACGAGGGTCAGCGCGGGCACGATCCACACCGAGCGCTTGCGGATCTGCATGCGGAACTCGTAGAGCAGGGTCGCGATCATTCGTCGTCCTCGGAGATGAGTCGTTCGGAGCGGCCCAGCACGACCAGCGCCAGCGCGACGAGCGCGACCGCCACGGCGATCAGCGTGAGCCGGTTGGCCGTCCAGTCGGCGGGGTCGGCGCCGCGGGTGGTCGCGAACAGGTAGAGCATGCGGCCCGGCAGGTGCTGCTGCGCGAGCCCGGCGAAGAACTGCTGGATCGCCCACACCGTCGTGACCAGCGCCCCGGCCGCACCCGGGCTGCGGCTCACGGCGGCCGCGGCCAGGCCCAGGCCGCCCAGCGCGAGGGTCGGCGCGGCCCACGTGAGCTGCCCGGCGATCACCCCGTGGTTGTCCGGCCAGCGGGCCCACCAGCCGGTCGCGATCAGCACCGCGGCGGTCAGGGCGGCCACCAGCGCGGCCCAGCCCAGGGTCACCACGGTCCGGCGCAAAAGCGTTTCCCGGTACGGCGTGGGCACGGCCAGCTGGATCTCGACCGCCGGGTCGCGTCCGACGAGCGAGGCGCAGGCCACCCCGGCGGTCAGCGGCAGGGCCATCTCGAGGGCGCCGATCAGGACACGTGCGGTGTTGGTGTCGCTCGGCACCGGGTTCGCGACGGCGGCCAGCACGCCCACGGCGACGGCGATCGGCGGGCCGAGCACCGCCGTCCAGCCCGCGCGGCGTATCTCGTACCGCCAAAGGGTTTTCGGTCTCACATCGAATGGGTAGCGCGCCGGCCGCCCCCGGGTTCACCGCGACCCGGGACGGCGACGGCGACGATCGCGGCCGCGGCGCTGACGGCCAGGACGGGCGCAGTCGTCGACCAGGACGCCACGATGAACCGGGCCGGCCAGCCGTCGGGCAGCAACACGCCGGCCGCCAGCACGCGAACGGACCACAGGCCTACGGCCACGCCGAGCGCGACGTCGGGTCCGAACCGGACGGCGACCAGCAGGCTCAGCGAGGCCAGCAGCGCCATCGGGCCCAGCCAGGCCGCGATCAGCGTGTGCAGGCTGCCCGCGGCCAGCACGGCCGACGCCGCCGTCGCCAGCACCAGGTCGTACCCGAAGACCAAGGCCAGCCGTACGAGCAACAGCAGGCGGCCGGACGTGGGTAGCGAGGCGATCAGCTCCGGGCCGGCGCGGTAGGTGCCCGCGACCCCGGCCGCCGCGACCAGCGGGGCGATCAGCGACAGCACGAGACCGGCCGAGCCGGCGACGGGTTGCAGCAGCACGACGGCCACGCCGAGCGCCATCACCAGGGCCGACGCGATCGGCACGGCCGGACGGATGAGGCGGGCCTCGGCCAGCAGCAGCGCGGCCAGGTGCCGCAGCCGCCGGGGACGACCGGATTCCCGTACGGGCTCGGTCGCGCTGCGGGTCAGGACCGTGCGCACGAGCCGGGCCGGGTCGGGCGGGGAGAGCCGGGCGGGCGGGGCCGCGGTGGCGATCGACTGCCAGGCGGCGAGGTCGGCGCGGCAATCGGGGCAGTCGGCCAGGTGCTCGCTGACCCGGGCGCTCTCGGCGGCGTCGAGCACTCCGGCGGCGTACGCGGGAAGGTGGTCTTTCATTCGGGCACCTCCTGCGCGGGAAGGTGGTCTTTCATTCGGGCACCTCCTGGGCTACGAGCGCCGCGGCGACGGCGGCCCGGGCGTGATGCAGGCGGCTCTTGACCGTGCCGACGGGGATCGCGAGGATCTCGGCCACTTCGGACAGCGGCAGCCCGGCCACGAAAACCAGGGCGATGACGTCGCGGTGATGCGCGGGCAGCCGGTCGACGGCGACGGCCACCGGGGTGCCACCGGCGGCGGCGATCGCGAGCTCCTCGGGACCGGCGCCCTGGTCGGCAGGGTCGGGCAGCTCGGCGGCGGGCTCGGGCGCGGACCGCAGGCGCAGCCTGTTGTGGGCCTGACGACGGGCCACGCCGAACAGCCAGGTGGACACCTTGGCGCGGCTTTGAAACGCCCCGGCTGACCGCCAGACGGCGAGCATCGTGTCCTGCAGGATCTCCTCGGCGGTCATCCGGTCGCCCGCCAGGCGCAGCAGATAGCCGAAGAGCGGGCCGGAGTGGCGCTCGTAGAGGAGGGAGAGCGCGGCGGCGTCACCGGCGGCGATCGAGCGCAGCAATTCGTGGTCTTCTTGTGCCATCGCCACCTCCCCCTCTCAGAGGTGGGTAGCACGGGAGCGCCGGTTCGGTTCACCAACGCGGGGCGCCGGCCTGGTCGGCCGACGCCCCGGGAAGAATCGCGTTGGGTCAGTTGGTCCAGAAGACGTAGACCGCGCCGTACTTGACGGCCTTGGTCTGGCCCGCGGTGCAGGCCTCGGTGGGCGCGGTGCCGCCCGAGGTGAGCAGGCGGCTGATGTAGGTGGCCTTGCCGAGCACGCCGCCACCGGTGGAGGTGTCGACCTTGAGCAGCAGCTCCGGGATCGTGCCGGTGCGCGGGCTCTCGGCCTCCTTCTTGGCGGTGACCTTGGAACCGTCGCGGGTGGACTGCCAGCTCGGGCCGCCGAAGTGGTGGACGCGGCCGCCGGTGCCGATCAGCTGCGCCTCGGGGGTGGAGGCGCCCTCGTACTTGAGGTTGGTGCTGCAGGTGTAAGTCTGGGTGCCGCTCGCGACGATGTAGGCTCCGATCGGCTTGGAACCCTTGGGCGGCTTGATGGCCGCGGGGATGCCCGGGATGGAGACCGCGCGTGCTTCGGGCCCGACGGCCGCGGGCGCGACGGGCGCCTGCTCCGCCGCTGAGGCGTTGAAGGTCACGGCGCCGACGGTGGCGATCACGGCCGCCATCCCCACCCCAGCGGCGGCGCGGACACGAGAACGCTTCGTGTTGAGCATGAGATCTCCTCATTTGGGGGCGCTGAGCGTCGCCCCTTCGCCCGCCAACACGGATCTCCGGCCCCGGCAGATCACGACGAGCATCAATGAGGTCCGTTCGTCCCACGCGGAGTGGTACGAACGGGCGAGTCTGTATTTATGCTGGCCAAATCAGCCCTAATTAACTCTTCAGTAACCTACCACTCCGCGGCGCCGGTCAGTCACTTTCACGGCGCCGGTCGTTCACTTGGCCGCGGCGGTCCATCACTTCCCCGGGGCGGTCCATCACTTCCCCGGGGCGGTCGGTCACCTCGCCGCGGCGGCCGGTCACCTCGCCGCGGCGGTCGGTCACTTTGCCGCGGCGGCAACCGGGCGGACGCGGCCGGTGCCGACGCCCGGCGCCGCGCAGACCGTCTGCTGATCGCTCACGAAGATCGCCGCGGTCTCGTCGGGCGGATACACACGGTAACCCCGGACCTGCGCCGGGCGGCACTTCGCGGAGTCGCAGTTGGCGTAATACGGCCAGAGCAGAAGCACGTACGCCTTGGCGCCGGGCCTCACCGTGATCGTCTTCGCGGCCGTCTCACCGGGCTCACGGGCGAACGCCGCGTTGACCTGCGTGCCGTTGTCGCCTGCGACCCAGGAGACGCCCGGATAGCCGTACAGGGAACAGGTTTTGCCGGTCTTGTTGGTGAAGAGGAGATTGATCGAGTGCGTGCCGGCCGCGGCGCCGCCAACGCCGGTTGTGACGTCGAGATCCGCGGTGTGACATCGGGCCGGACCACCCCCTGCCCCGGTTGTACTTTGCGACGCTTTGCTCGACTCCAGCGCATTTTCCGCCGCTTCGCTCGGGCCCGGCGCACTTCGCACAGCCTCGCTCGACTCCGGCGCAGTTCGCACTGCTTTGCTCGGCTCCGGCGCTGAGCCATTCGTGGCGCCGGTCGTGCCGCAGCCGACCACTAGGAGGGCGGGCGCGGCGAGGATCGCGAGAAAACGCTTCATAGGTCCGGGTTACCACCGCGACGCCACCCCGAACCGTGACGCAGGCGACGGCGCGATCAGCGGAACGCTGCCACGATCAGGATCATGGATCGCCTGACGGAACTCGCCACCAACAACCTGCTGCGCGTCTTCGGGGAGCGTGACCCGCAGGCGCGGGCCGCGGTCATCGCCGAGACGTACGCCGAGAACGTCGTATTCACCGACTCCGAGGAAGAACTGACCGGCCGCGACGCGCTCGACGCCAAGGCACAGAAACTGCTCGACCGGACCCCGGGTTTCGTCTTCCGCCCGGCCGGCCCGGTGCAGACGGTGGGCAACCTCGCGATGCTGGCCTGGGAACTAGGCCCCGCCGACGCGCCCGCGGTCGTCACCGGCGTGGACATCCTGCTCGTCGAGAACGACGTGGTGGTCAAGCTCTACACGATCGTGAACGAGGCCCCGGCAGCCTGATCGCCCGCGCCCGCTCGTTTTTCACGCCTGCTCGTTTTTCACGCCTGCTCGCTACTCGCGCCTGCTCGCTACTCGCGCCTGCTCGCTACTCGCGCCTGCTCGCTTCTCGTGCTTACTCGCGCAGAACGAGGCCCCGGCCGCTTGATCGCGGGCCGGGGCCTGGTCGTTCTCAGCGAGCTCAGGACTTGAAGGCGTCCTTGATGTTCTCGCCGGCCTGCTTGAGCTTCGACTTGCTCTGGTCGGCCCGGCCCTCAGCCTCGAGCTGCTCGTCGTCCGTCGCGCGGCCGACGCCCTCCTTGACCTTGCCGCCAACCTCTTCGGCCTTGTTGTCGACCTTGTCGTCGAATGCCATGACAGCCTCCACATCGTCGTGCCAACGCACTACTGATACCCGTACTTGCCAAACGGCAACCATTGATCGCGGTGTCCGAACTCACCGACCGCCGACGTTTAAGTGAGTACTCACTTACAAGCGGCGGGCGGCGGGCGGCGGGCGAGTAGGCAGACGGCGCCCACTAAACGACGTCCCACTCGCCCCGCCGACCGTTACAACCCGCCGGGCCGATGTGAGTACTCACTTACAAGCGAAGGCCGACGGATGCGCCGACCGGGCCAAACCAGACGGCATCCCTCTCAACGAAGCCCAACTCGCCCCATCGACCGCTACAACCCGCAGAGCCGATGTGAGTACTCACTTACCGTCAGGACCGGCGGACCGTAGCGGGACGGCGAGCGGCGGCGGGCCGAAGCGGGCAGCGAGCCGCAGCTGGCCGGATCCGAGCGGCAGCGAGCCGCAGCGGCCCCGGCCGCAGTGGACGGCAAGCAGCAGCGGGCACCGGTCGCGGCGTCCTAAAAGAACGCCGGCCCCGGCTACGCGCCGGTCGGCGCTCTCGGATGCGCGGTACGTGAGTACTCACTTACTAGGCACACAACCATCGATCGACACGTTTGGGCTTACCCCGGCCGGAGATGTATGTGAGTACTCACTTACATAACTGGAGGGTGTCATGTCGTTCGACTACCGAGCGCCGCACAATGGGACTCCCGTGCCCGGGGCCGATCCCAGCGGCTACATGCTGGGGCCCGACGAAGGCTCGATGACCTGGTTCGCCGGCGCGCTGATCACCTTCAAGGCCAAGGCCGCCGACACCAAGGGCGTCCTCTCGTTCTTCCAGTGCGACGTCCCCCACGGCTGGCAGGCCCCGGTGCACCGGCACGCCAACGAGAGCGAGCTCTTCTTCATCACCGAGGGCGAGTGGGAGGTCTTCGTCAACGACACCGTGCACCTGGTCACGCCCGGGTCGACGGTGTGGATTCCGCAGGCCACCCCGCATTCCATCTTCGTACGGTCGAAGCGTGGCCGCGGTTTTTGCATGGTCACGCCGGCCGGGTTCGAGAAGTTCTTCGAGGACATGGGTGAGCCCGCGACCAGCCCCTCGATGCCGACCCACGAGACGCGGAACCCCTCGCCCGAGGAGTTGCTCAAGGGTGGCGAGGCGATGGGGTGGGAGTTTGTGGAGCCGGAACCGCGTCGCCTCTAGAATCTCGCGAATGCCCCCTCGCGTACGCTCCACCGCCAACGTCCGCCGCGCCGATGTCATGCAGGCGGCGATCGACGCGTTCGCTCGCACCGGCTATCACGGCACGTCGACCAAGACGATCGCCGCCGGTGCGGGCATCTCCGAGGGGTACGTCTTCCGGCTTTTCGGCACGAAGCAGGCGCTGTTCATCACCGTCCTGCACGACTGCTTCGAGCAGATCATCGGGGCGCTCACCGCCACCACGCTCGACGGCATGGCCGATCAGTACGCCCAACTGATCACCAGCCGCGAGCTCATGATGATCCAGATTCAGGCGCTCGCGGCCTGCGACGACGAGTCGGTCCGGCACGAGTTGCAGGCCGCGCAGGGCCGCCTGGTCGAGCACGTGAAGCAGCAGTCGGGCGCTTCCGACGACGACGTTCAGCAGTTCTTCGCCCGGGGGCAGCTGTGCCATTTCGTCGTGGCGCTGGGCGTGCTGCACGACGAGTCAGGCTGGGCGCGAACCCTCACCAAGGGGATCCGGCACTACTGAGGTCACCGGGTGGCGCAGGCCGGGGTGGCCGGGCGGCAGCGTGCGGCGGATGACCCACCAGCTCACGGCCAGGCATGCGGCGACCAGCGGCCAGGTCAGGGCGACGCGCATGACACCGAGGGCGAAGACCTGGCCGGCGGCGTACAGGGGCAGAAAGACCGCCACCCGTACGACGTATTGCAGCACCCAAACCCAGCTGGCCAACCCGTACGAGCGCAGTAGCGCCGGGTCGCGCCGCCAGCGGGTCTTCTGCCCGAGCACGCCGCCGACCACGAGCCCGAGCAGCGGCCACCGGATCACGATGCTGACCGCCCAGGCCAGGGCGCTGGCCGCGTTGCTGAACAGCTGGATCAGGAAGAAGTCGGCCGCGTTGCCGGTGTAGAGCGCGATCAGCGCGGCCACACACACGCCGAGCAGGCCGATCACGACCGCGCGCGGCTTGTCCCCTTTGCGGAGCCGCCACGCCGAGATCGCCAGCGCGACGACGACGGCCACGATCGCGCCGGCGATGATCGACTGGCCGAGGACCAGCCAACCGGCCACGAACCCGACGGTCGGCAGGGTCGCGTCGATCGCGGCGCGCCGCCCGTTCAGCAACTGTGCGAGCGACTCCGGCTGCGTCATCCCCAACCCCGTTCCTCCAAGGTTAGGAAAGCCTAACCGCAGCCGGAGTCCGCCCTCACTCCAGGTGGAAGGTGGCGTCGCCGCGGCTCGTAGCATCGGCCGCCGGCTCGAGTCGCAGCAGGTAGTCGACGTGCCGCAGGTAGCGGCCGGGGAATGCGGATGCCCTAGTCGGGCCCCGTCTGCGGGCCGGCGAAGCCCGCGAACACCTGCAGGCCGGCCTTCAGATCGGCACGGCAAGTCCGGTGATCCTCGGACTGCACGCAGTTGAGCCAGGTGACCCGACACCGCGTGCAGTCCTCGGCTCTGAGCTCGACCGGCGTCCGAGTCGCCCGGAAGACGCATTCGGTCTTGGCACACGCCTGCACGGGAGACGTCATGGTCACCCTGCCCTGGCTGGTAAGCACGTTCACCGTGAACTCCCAGTAGCCGGTGGCCACGAGGCTGCTCCGTACGTCGGGGAAGGTCGTCATGGGAATCTGCACGGCGGCCCGCACGACACCCGGCACGGTGGGCGCGAACGCGATCGCGAACGTGCAGGAACTGTGCGGCAGCACGACACCCGCGCACGGGTCCGAGGCCGGCACGACGAACGCGGGGTCGGTCACCGTCGGCTTGCCGTAGACGGCCGGAACGTCCTGGTCGTTGCGTAGGACCAGGAGACGCTGCCCCGACGACTCGCCCACTTGGACCTCTCCGAAATCGAGGCCGTCCGGGGCGAGCGCGGGCAGTTTCGGTGGCGGCGAGGAGGTGCCGGGCGTCGGCGGGCTCGTGACCGGGGGCGGCTCCCGCCGGGACGGGGTCGGCACCGGCGTGGTGGGCGGCGGCGGAGTAACGAACGGCGCCTGCGTGAACGGCGCCCGCGTGAACGGCTGCTGCGTGAACGGCGCCCGCGTGAACGGCGCCTGCGTGGCGGTCGTCGGCGCGGCGGTCGTCGGCGTCGGGGTTGCCGTCGCTGTCGGACCTGCCGAGGTCGCCGGGGCAGCCGAGCCCTTCGCATCTTCGCTGGTGTCCCACAGCGCGTCGACCACGCCGAGCCCCAGGATGACCACCGCGATGAGCGTGCCCGCGGCCGCCTTCAGACGGCCGCGCTGCTTCGCCGGCCGGGGCGCGGGCGGCTCGGGCGTGGCGGCCTCCGCTCCCGAGACCGGCCCCACCCGTGCGGCCGGCGCCCACGGGGAGCCCTCGCGGGCGCGGTTCACCCCTGAGCGCCCGCGTTCGCCCGAGTCGTCACCGCGCTCGTCGTCGGCCGCCGGGATCGCTGGGACGAGGCCAAGGTTGTGAGCACTCACTTCCATGCCCTGGGTGTCGCCCAGCCGGGCGCGTTGGTCGTGGGCCTGGGTGAGCTGCTCGCGGGCCTGGGCATGATCGCCCGATGCCAAGGCCAGGGTGCCCTGTTCGTGGTGGAACAGTGCCTCCGAGGCCAGGTCCCCGGCGTGTTGGGCACCCTTAATGCCCAGCGAGAGCAGCCGTTGGCAGGTGGACCAGCGGCCAGCGACTGTCAGGATGGGCTCGGCCGCTTCGACCAGGGTCACGACCGCTGTCCACTGTCGGCGGCGGGCCAGTTCGCCGGTCAGGGTGACCAGGGCCTTGGCCAGCGTGATCGTGCCGTCGGCGTTGAGGTCGGCCTCGTGGACGAATTCGGCAATGTCGCGGACCGCCGATGACAGGTCGATCGTGCGGAACAGCAGGGCGGCGTTCTCGGGCGCCCGGCAGACGGGCAGGCCGAACCGGTCGCACTCGGCGTCGACCAGGCGGCGGTCGCGCAGCTTGAGCAGGGCCGCGCGGGTGTTGCCGGTGTCGGTGATGATCTCGACCAGGTCGGCCGGCAGGTGCATGCCGGCCAGCACGCCGAGCACGGTCAGGGCGCCACGGTCGGCGCGGTCGAGGCCGAGCAGGGTCATCCGGGTCAGGGCGGCCGGGTCGCGGGTGACGACGTCGGCCAGGTCTTCGAGGGTCCGCAAACCGGCCCGTACGACGGCGGCCGCCTGACGCAGACGCAGGGGGCTGCCGTCGACGGCCACCACGAGCCGGGCGGCGGCCATCCGCTCGAAGGCGTTCAGGTCGTGCCCGAGTTCGCGGGTCAGCAGCAGGAGGGCGTCGTCCTCGGCGAGTCCGGGCAGCTCGCAGGGCACGCCGGTGATCGGCTGCTCGGAGCCGACGATCACCGCGCAGTGCGGCCGCAGGGCCTCCACCCCGGCCGCGCCGCCGGCGTCGCAGTCGAGGGCCACCACCGGGCGCAGGGTCGCCAGCGCCTCGGGGCGTCCGGGATAGCCGAGGTTGTCGAGCACGGCCTCCACCACGTCGGCTGGGTCGTCGTCCGCGCTCACCTGCAGATAAACGCCAGGACGAACGCGTGTCGAACCACCGCGACTGCCCGCGAAGGCATGAGGACGGCTCGGACCGCCCGGCAAAGTCAGGCCGCCCAGGAAAGTCGGATCGTCCAGAAACGCCGAATCGTCGAAGAGAGCCGAGTCGCTGAAAGCGGGACCGGGGACGGCGGGCAGTGCGGCGCCGGCCACCGCGGCCAGGTGTCGCAACAGCGTGGACTTGCCGATGCCGCACGGGCCACGGACGTTGACGACCTGGCCGCGCGCCAATGCCTCCAGGGTCAGGGCGATCTGGCGTTCGCGGCCCAGGGGCGCGGCCACGCCGGCGCCCGGGCGGCGCAGGCGCGCAGGCGGTCGCGAGGGGTCGGCCGGCCAGGCCTGGAAGCCCGCGCCGGGGATGAGGTCGAGACGGTGGGAAGCGTACGAGGTAGTCGTCATGGAACCGACGATGAGCGCGCCCTCTTAGCCGCCACTTAGCAGCGCCCGTTCGGTTGCCGTGGCCTGCGTCACGTCCTACCATCGCGGACACCTACACATTGACGGTCGTCGAACTGCTCGCGCCACCGTCGAAGCGCTTCGACGACCGTCCGATCGGAGGGATGACATGCGCAGACGCAGTCTTGCGGTCGCGCTGGCCGGCACCGTGCTCATGACCGGAGGGGCGGCCGTCCTCACCGCCCTGCCCGCGTCGGCCGCGGCCGGGTGCCGGGTGGCCTACGCGGTCAGCAGCACGTGGCCGGGCGGGTTCGGGGCCAACGTGACGATCACGAATCTGGGTGACCCGCTCACGTCGTGGACGCTCGTGTGGACGTACGGGAATGGGCAGTCGGTGACCCAGGCCTGGAACACGAACCTGACGCAGAGCGGGTCGACCGTCACGGCCCGCAACGCCGGCTACAACGGCTCGCTGGCGACGAACGGGACCGTGTCGTTCGGCTTCAACGGGTCGGGGAGCGGCACGGCGCCCACGGCGTTCACGCTGAACGGCACGGCCTGCACCGGCGCGACGACACCCACGACACCGCCGACGACACCACCCCCGAGCAGTCCGGGGGTGCCGAGCGACGCCGCCTGGGTCGACTCAGGGCAGTGGGCGACGTGGCAGAACAACGGGTACACGCTCTACAACAACATCTGGGGTGCGGGCGCGGGCGCGCAGACGATCTGGGCCCGCAGCGGCACGAACTTCGGCGTGGTGGCCAACCATCCGCGCACCAGCGGCGTGAAGTCGTACCCGAACACCGGCAAGACGCTCAACCGGACGCTGAGCTCGCTGGCCGGCGTGTCCAGTTCGTTCAACGTGTCGGTGCCGGCCGACGGGGACTACGCGACCACGTACGACATCTGGGCCAACAATCACGCGTACGAGGTCATGATCTGGACCAACCAGCACGGCGCGGTGGGGCCGATCGCCGAGCAGTACGACGCGAACGGGGCGGTGCCGAACGTCCGGAATCTGTCGGTGGGCGGCCACACGTGGAACGTCTATCGCGGCTCGAACGGCGCCAACGCGGTGTTCTCGTTCATCCGCACGAACACCAGCTCGGGCACGATCGACCTGCTGGCGATCATGAACTGGCTGCGCACCAACAACTGGTGGGGCAACGTGACCGTGGGTGAGCTGCAGTTCGGCTTCGAGATCACGGGCACGGCGGGGCAGTCGAACTTCACGACGAACAGCTTCTCGCTCACCTACAGCTGATCACTGCCCGGCGCATGCCCCGGAGTGCGATCTAGGCTCGGGGCATGCGCCTGGCCCACGTGACCGACCTGCACTTCGGTGCCGAGGAGGCCGCAGTCGTCAAGGGCCTGCGCGCGGACCTGATCGCGCAGGACGTCGATCGGGTGCTGGTCGGGGGCGATCTGACCATGCGGGCCCGCGACGAGCAGTTCGCCGCCGCCCGCGAGCTGCTCGACTCGATCGGCACGCCGTGGACGAGCGTGCCGGGCAACCACGACCTGCCGCTCGATCGGCCGGCACGCGCGTACGGGGGCCTTGACGCTTATCGCCGCCTGATCGACGAGCGGACCGAGCCCGTGGTGCGCGACGGCGGGTTGCTGCTGCTCGGGCTGAGCTCGCCGCGGGCGTACCTGTGGAAGGGTGGCCGGCTCGACGCCGGTCAGGTGCGCGCGATCGAGACGGAGCTGACCGCGGACGCCGAGCTCAAAGTGCTGATGCTGCACCATCCGGTGTTCCGGTCGCCGCAGCGGCCGAACGAGGCGCTAGTGCACGGCGTGACGGCGGCCCTGCGCGCGGCGGCGGCGGTGCGGACCGATCTGATCCTGTGCGGGCACGATCATGTGGCGGCGCAGGCCCGGCTGCCCGGCGGCATGATCGGCGTGCTGAGTGGGACGGCCTGCTCGTGGCGGGTGCGGGCCGGCGAGAGCCAGTCGTACACGGTGTTCGACCTCGACGGCGACCGGCTGACGATCACCGTACGGGAGTGGTCCGGCAGCGCCTTCCGCGAGCGCTCGACGACCGGGTGGCGGCGCTCAGGCGACGGCTGGCTGCCCTGACGCGACGCGGACCAGCGCGTTCAGGTCGCTCCGGGTGAGGGCGGCGCCCCGGTCCGGCGGCATCAAATTCCGAGGCACCCGTACGCGTAACGCCCCCGGCAGCGAGATGAAGCGCAACGGCGGCGACAGCAGCAGCGCCTCCCCGTCCAGCCCGACCGGCACGTCGGCGCCCGACCGCACCTCGAACTCGGCCGCCGTCCACTCCCCCACCGGCCGCGGCCCCTGCGCGGTCACGATGCCCAGCCGTCCGGTGTCGAGCCGGGGACGCCCACCGGCCCGCCCGGCGCGGGACAGGTCGTACGGGTTGTTGGACACCAGCACCAGCGACAACCCGCTGAACGTGCGGCCGTCGGGGCTGTCGAACGCGAGATCCGGCGGCGCGGCGGCCGGGCCGAGCAGGTCGGGCAGCAGCCGCCCCCACGTCTGCAGCTTGGCCCGGCGGTAGCCCTTCGACCGGACGACCTCGGCGTACACCCCGAGCGAGGCGTTGTTGACGAACACGTGGTCGTTGACCAGGCCCAGGTCGACCAGCCGTTCGACGCCGTCGGTGAAGGCGTCGAGCGCGCCGGTCACGTCCGCGCGGTTCAGGCCCAGGTCGAGCGCGAAGTGGTTGCGGGTGCCGGCCGGCACGCACACGAATGCCACCCCGTGCCGCATCGCGGTCGTCGCGACCAGCGCCTGCGAGCCGTCCCCGCCCGCCATGCCGAGCACGTCGGCGCCGTCGCGCACGGCCTGCTCGGCCAGCGCGGCCAGATCGTCGCCGGGCCGGAGCGTCACCACCTCGATGCCGCGCTCGGCGGCCGCCGCGGCCAGGCCCGCCCGTTCGGCCGCGCCGTCGCCGGACCGGGGGTTGATCAGCAGGACGCCGTGCCGGGCGCGTTGCGGCGGGTGGTCGGCGGCGACCAGGACGCGCTGTCTGCCCAGCGCGTATTTGCCCGCGACGGCGAACACGACGAGCGACGCGACCTGGGTGACGAACAGCGACAGGCCGAGCAGGATCATCAGCAGCGCGGCCCCGGTCGCCACCAGCACGGCCAGCCAGCGCAGCGGGCCGCGCCGGGTCAGGGCGTACCAGACCGCGGCCGTGACGACCGCGACCGCCAGCACGAACGTCACGAACGTGCCGAAGTGCCGGACCGCCTGCTCGAGCCCGGCGCACACCGCGAGCAGGGGCGCGGCCAGCGCCACCACCGCGGCGACCCGCCGGCCGGTGCTCACCGCCGGGGCGGCTGCGGCGGCCCGGACGTCGGCGGCGCGCCCGGGGTGCCCGGTGGCGGCACGGCCGCCTTGCCGCTGCTGACGTTGATGACCACCACGCCGCCCTTGACCGTGCGGCCGCTCGGCTCGGTGCCCGCCGCCGTGCCGACCGGGCACTCCGACTCGACCTCGGTCGAGCTGATCACCGGGTAGAAGCCGGCGTTCTCCAGCTTGTTGCGGGCGCTGCGCAGCGAGTCGCACTCGACGTTCGGGATGCGGCGCTGATCGCCGTAGACCAGCTTGCGATTCTCGGGCCGCTTGAACTGCACGTACGGCCGGGTCTCCATGTAGTCGGCCAGCGTGCGATAGACCGCCGGGTTCACCTGATCGTGGCGCAGCCGGTCCTTGTGGGCCTGATAGTCGGGGTTGACCAAGTAGCCCGCGACGACCAGCGACGTCGTGCCGGCGATCAGCGAGGCCGTACGGTCGCGGTCGGTCGTGCCGGTCTTGCCGAACACCGGGCGGTCGACGGTGCCGCGGACCTGCCGGGCCGTCGCGCCGCCGCAGGAGCCCGTACGGGCGGAATCGCCGACCGGGCAGCGGGCCGCGTCGAGCGCCGCCCGGGCCACGTCGACGCTGGTCGCCTGGACGCAGTGCGGCTTGCCGATGTCGAGCTTCTCGTTGTCGCGGGTGGTGATCTGCTCGATCGGGGTGGGCTCGCAATACTTGCCGTCGGCGGCCAGCGTCGCGTACGCGTTGGCCATGTCGAGCGGGGTGGTCGCCGAGACGCCCAGCGTGAAGGCGCCCCACTGCTGCGAATAGCCGGGCGAGGCGTACTTGGCGTCCTGCGGGTCGCGGAACTTGATGCCGAACCGCTTGGCCACGTCGACCACCTTGTCGGCGCCGACCCGCTCCTCCAGCGGCACGAAGTAGGTGTTGATCGAGCGGCCGAACCCGGTCCACATGTTGTAGACGCCCTCGCCGCCACCGCCGGAGTTTTGCGGGCACCAGAAATGCGTGCCCGGGCAGGCGGAGTCGCTGCTGCGCTCGACGATGTATTTCGACCGGAAGAACTTCTCCGCCTTGATCGTGTAGTGCAGCGGGTAGCCCTTCTCCAGCGCCGCGATCAGCGTGAAAATCTTCATGACCGAGCCGGCCTGATAACCGGTGATGTCGCCGCCGCCGCTGAGCAGCGGGTTCACCGTGTTGGGGTAGGTCGCCTTGACCTTCTGGCGCTCCTTGGCCGGGTCGGACGAGAGCGGGTTCTTCGAGTTGTCGAGCGTGTACTTGCGGTTCGTGGCCAAGAGCTTGACCTTCCCCGTACGGGGTTCGACCGCCGCCAGGAGCAGGGCGTTCTTGTTCTTCTCCTTGATCAGGTCGGCGATCCGGCCGCGGGCCTGGCTGGTCGCCTTGAGGTCGATCGTGGTGGTGATCCGATAGCCACCGCTCTTGAGGCGGCGCTCCCGGTCGAACACGGTCGCGCCGAACTCGGGCCGATCCATCCACCAGCGGTAGAAGAAGTCGCAGAAGAAGCCCCAGTTGTTGTTGGCCACCGAGACACAGCCGTTGCCGATCGCCTGCACCTTGCGCGGGATCGCCTCTTTCTTGGCCGCCTCGCCCTGGGCGGCGGTGATCGCGCCCGCCTCGACCATGCCGGGGATGACGTAGTTGTTGCGGCGCTGCCGGATCTCGTCGTAGCCGTTCTTGGTCGTCGGGTCGTAGTAGGACGGCGCCCGCACGATGGCGGCGAGCAGCGCGGCCTGACCGACCGTGAGGTCCTTGGGCTTCTTGTTGAAGTAGACCTTGCTGGCCGCGAAGATCCCGTACGTCGCCTTGCCGAACGGCGCCATGTTGAGATACCGCTCGAGGATCTCGTCCTTGCCGTACTTCTTCTCGACCTGCATGGCGTACTTGATCTCGGTGACCTTGCGCTTGTTCGTGTCCTCGGTCGCCTTGACCACCTCGGACGGGCTGGTCGCCGAATACGCCAGCGACATGCGCACCCACTGCATGGTGATCGTCGAGGCGCCCTGCTTGGAATCACTCTTGCCGCTGTTGTTGACCACCGCACGGGCGACACCCTTGAGGTCGACCCCGTTGTGCTTGTAGAAATCCCTGTCCTCGGCGGCGATCATCGCGCCGACCATGTGCTTCGAGATGTCCTTGAGCCGCACGTCGCTGCGGAACTCGTCGTAGAACTGCGCGATCTGCGTCTTGTTGTCCGACGCGTAGACCCGGGTGATCTGCGGGGAGGCGAAATCCTTGAGCTCGCTGGGCAGGTTCGCGAACGCGTCACCGCCGGCCTTGGCCGTGAGCCCCGACATGGCCGCCACCGGGAACGCCGCCGCGGCTACGACCACACCGGCCACGAGCCCACATGTGAGCAGCGCAAACATGTTGAAGAAGATGTTGTGATCGCGCCTGCGAAACCAGGAACCCACCGAACCACCCACCCGTGCCTCGTCCGTCCGCCGCCCGAAGCGAGCCCCGTCTATTTCACCCCACCCTGTCAAGCCCCAGGCGGCTCAACCTGGGCAAGCATCCCCATTTCGACCGTCGTCTACAACCGCTGGAACCGGACCATACCTGGAACCGGGGTCCCGGCGGTGCCCGGAGGTCGCGCCTTCTCCAACGAGACTGACGCCAGGAGCGAGGACACCACGTCCGTCTCACTGGCCGCTCGATTCCCTCCTCGCCGTCGGCCACCGCCCCCCGATACCGGCCGCCTCCTGCGTAGTCGGCCACCCCCGCCGCCTCGTCTCCCCGAGCGCCGGCGTCCCCTTCCCTGCCCACGCCGCTCACTCGAACGAGTACGCGCGCTCTTGAAGAACCAGGGCTGTCAACCGGCGGAGATCCACCCGCGAGTGTTGCTGCCGTGGGGGCACCGCCCGACCGCGCTCGTTTCGGTGCCTCAAGTCAGTCGCGGGGGCGGAACGTCTGGCGGTACGTGTCCGGGGGCACGCCGACGGTTCGGTGGAAGTGGCGGCGCAACGTGGTCGCGGTGCCCAGGCCGGCGGCTGCGGCGATGGCGTCGATGTTGTCGTTCGTGGTTTCGAGCAGTTCCTGGGCGTGGCGGATGCGTTGGGTCAGCAGCCACTGCAGCGGGGTCGTGCCGGTGACAGCGTGGAAGTGGCGGGTCAGTTGGCGGGTGCTCAGGTTGGCCCGGCGGGCCAGGTCGTCCACGGTGAGCGGCTGGTCGAGGCGCTGCATCACCCACGGGAGCAGGGCGGCCAGGGGATGGTCGTCGGTCGCGGGCACCGGGGTGGTGACGAACTGGGCCTGGCCGCCGGCCCGGTGCGGCGGCACCACCAGGCGGCGGGCGGCGAGGTTGGCGACCACCGAGCCGTGGTCACGGCGGATCAGGTGCAGGCAGAGGTCCATCGCGGCGGACTTGCCGGCCGAGGTGAGCACCTGGCCGTTGTCGACGTAGAGCACGTCCGGTTCGACCGTCACCCGCGGGTAGTGCGCGGCCAGCTTAGCGGTGTGGGCCCAGTGGGTGGTAGCGCGCAAGCCGTCCAGCAGGCCTGCGGCGGCCAGCACGAACACTCCCGTGCAGAGCGAGACGATCCGGGCGCCCGCGGCGTGGGCCGTGCGGACCGCCTCGACCAGGTCGGCCGGTGGGGCCACATCGACGTCGGCCAGGGCGGGGACGATCACCGTGCCGGCCCGGGCGAGCCGATCGAGCCCGCCGTCCGGCTCGAGGAAGAACCGCCCCACCCGTACGGGGTGGGAGCCGCACACGGTCACGTCGTACCACGGGCCGGGCACGGCATGGGGGCCGCGCCGAAGACCTCGTACGCCAGGCCCAGCTCGAAATGCAGCATCCCGTCGGCGGCGGCGAAGGCAACAGAGTGCATGTCCGGAATTGTATGGGTGTCGTCGTTCCCGACACTGTCCGGCGCTGCGTCCGATGACCAGGATCGTGGGCATGGGGAACATCGCGGTTTACGGCGCCTACGGGCACACCGGACGATTCGTGGTCACCGAGCTGCGGGAGCGCGGGCACGTCCCGATCCTGCTCGGCCGCGACGAGAAGAAGCTACGGGCGATGGACCCCGAGGCCCGCCCGGCAACACTCGACGACCTTGATCGGGCGGAAGCGGTGATCAATACAGCCGGACCCTTCGCCTGCACCGCCGGCCCGGTGATCGAGGCAGCGCTGCGCGCCCACATCCCGTACGTCGATGTGGCGGCCGAGATCGAAGCCAACGCCGACATGTTCGCACACTTCGCCAAGCCCGCCCGCGCCGCCGGCATCGTGGTGGTCCCGGCCATGGCCTTCTTCGGCGGCCTGGGGGATCTACTGGTAACCGCCGCACTTAGCAAACCAACCGCCGCTACAGCCGACCGCACCGCCGCCTCGAACGACCACGCCGCCGCACCCGGCAAACCCACCGCCGCACCCGGCGAGCCCATCGATGCCGACGAGGTGCACATCGCTTACGGGCTGAGCAGTTGGCACCCGACACCCGGCACGATCGCCGCGGGTGAGGTCTCGACGCGGCGCCGCGCGGGCCGACGGATCCGCTTCACCGGCGGGCAACTGCAGTACCACGACGACCCTCTGCCCACTCTGGAGTGGCCGTTCCCGCCCCCGCTCGGGCCGCGAAGCGTGCTCGGCGACTTCACCATGGCCGACGTCGTCACCATCCCCAGCCACTTGGCCGTGCGGGAGGTCCGCACCTACATGACCGCCCAGGCCGCGAAGGATCTGGCCGCCGGCGACGAGCGTGGCCGCACCCCCGAGACGTTCGTCGTGGACGTCCTCGTCCGCGCGGGTGGCACCGAACGCCGCATCACCGCCACCGGCCGGGACATCTACGCCGTTACTGCCCCGCTCGCGGTCGAGGCCGTCGAGCGCATCCTCACCGGCCGGGTTCGGTCAACCGGCGTCCTCTCGGCCGGCGCCGCGTTCGACGCCCCCGACTTCCTGAGGGCGCTGTCCGACCGCCTGACGCTGCAAGTTAACGAGGGGCGGAAGGGGACGTGGGCGCGGGCAAGGGGTGGGCGCGGGCAACGGAGGTAGGCGCGCGCGAGGGAAGGTGGGCGCGAAAGATGGGCGCGCCGGAGGGGGTCGGCACGGAAAGAGGTGGACGCGCGGAGGAGGCGGGCGCGCAGAAGAAGGGTCGGAGTTAGGACGCCTCGGGGAAGGTGGTGATGTCGTCCAGGCCGGCGATTGTCAGGACGGGGGCCAGTAGTTGGTTGGAGAGCAGCCGTAAATGGTCGACGTGGGGGAACAATGCGGCCAGCCCCGCGCTGTCGATGTATTCGACTGCGGTCAGGTCGACGGTGAACTGGCCGCCGGCGTCGCGTTGGGTGTCGGTGAGGGCGGCGGCGAACGAGGCTGAGTTGCTCATGTCGATCTCGCCGACTGCCGTGAGCACGACGGCGCCGGACGGGTCGCGGCCGGGGGTCAGGGTCAGCGGTGTGCTCATCGGGGAATCCTCGTTTGCAGGCCGACGATGGTGCCGGCGGCGCCGGTCGTCACGGTCACTTCGGTCATCATCGCCCGCATCAGGGTGAATCCCCGTCCCCTGTGCGGGTT
Source organism: Paractinoplanes lichenicola (assembly GCF_016785085.1). Classification (GTDB taxonomy): domain Bacteria; phylum Actinomycetota; class Actinomycetes; order Mycobacteriales; family Micromonosporaceae; genus Actinoplanes; species Actinoplanes lichenicola. The sequence continues at coordinate 115,137 of NZ_JAENHO010000009.1, read as the reverse complement.
GGCGGCCGGCTGCGGGGTCTTCCACAGGCCGCTGTCGGTGATGGTCAGGTGCAGGTCGTGGGCGGTGGCCGCGGCGCGCAGGCGGATCAGGCCGCCGGGCAGCTGGCGGTGGCCGTGCTCGATCGCGTTGGCGCAGGCCTCACCCGCCGCGACCAGCACGTTCTGTGCGGTCAGGGAGTCGACGCCGCAGCGGGCGAGCCAGCCGCGCAGCATCGAGCGTACGGTGGCCAGCCGGGTGGCCTCGGCCGGGAAGTCGACCTCGAGCGGGCCCGGATGCCGGTAGAGCAGCAGGGCCACGTCGTCGTCGTAGCCGGTCTCGGGGGCCATGCTGTCCATCACGACCGAGGCCAGATCTTCCAGCGCGGCCGACCGGGCCTGCTGCACCGCGGCGGCGGCCCGCTGGATGCCGGCGGTCAGCGGCTGACGGCGGCGTTCGACCAGCCCGTCGGTGTAGAGCAGCAGCGTGGCCCGGACCGGAACCCGATAGCGGGCCTCGGGGCGGGCGGTCGCCGACCGTACGCCCAGGGGTCGGGACCGGCCCTGGTCGAGCAGGTCGGTCGCGCCGTCGGCGTGGGTGACCACGGCGGGCGGGTGACCCGCGCTGGCGTAGGTGAGCTCGCCCGACGCCGGGTCGAGCACGCCGCAGAAGACCGTGGCGCACATGGCGCCGGGCAGCTGGCTCGCGAACCGGTCGAGGGCGGTCAGCGTCTGCGCGGGATCGGTGTTCTGCAGCAGCAGGGCCCGGCAGGCGCTGCGCAGCTGACCCATCACCGTGGCCGCCTGCAGGCCGTGACCGACGCAGTCGCCGACGACGATGCCGATCCGCCCGTCGGCCAGGGTGACCGTGTCGTACCAGTCGCCGCCGACCTTGAGCGGCCGGGTCGCGGGCGAGTAGCGGACGGCGAACCCGGCCGGCAGCTGCGCCGGCCCGAGGATGGCCCGCTGCAGGGCCAGGGCCGTCTCGCGCTGCTGGTCGATCTGGTGGATGCGGTGCAGGCCCTGGCCGAGGTGGCCGGCCAGCAGCGCCAGCAGGGTCTGATCCTGTTCGGTGAAGGGGCGCTTCTCGGCCAGCTCGACCCACAGGACCATCGCACCGTCGGGGTGCTCGAGCGCGATCCCGGCCCCGCCGGCCCGCTCGGCGACGGGGGTGAGCAGCGGCTCGTCGCGCAGGACGGTCAGCGCGTGCCGGCGGTTCTCGCTCAGGCCGTCCCACGGGGCCGGGCCCTCGGTGGTGTAGACCGTGGGGTCGGCGCCGCCGTTGAAGACGGTCGCGATCACCCGGTTCGCCTGCCACAGCTCCTTGAGCGCGGGCAGCACGGCGGTCAGCGCGCCGGGCACGCTCTCGGCCTGCGACAGCCGCACGCTCAGCCGGGCCACCGCGCTCTCGCGCTGCACCGCGTAGTGCTCGGCGGTGACGTCGCGGAACGTGCCGACGATGACGCGGCGGCCGGTGTCCGGATCCTCGACCTGGTTGAACGACGCCGCGACCCACAGCCGGTGCCCGTCGCGATGCTTGACCGGGATCGTGTACGTCCCCTGGGTCGCCTCGATGAGCAGCGAGAACGCCTCGGTCACCTGCTGGAAGCCCTCGGGGTCGGACTCCTGGTCGGGCCACCACGGGTGGATCGGGGCATACGGGAGGCCTTCCGGCCCGTAGCCGATCACGTCGGTGAACGTGGAGTTGATCTCGATGACGGCGCCGTCCTCGTCGCAGACGAAGAACGCCTCCTGCAGCGAGTCGATCAGCGCCGTGCGCCAGCGGGCGTGGTGGTTGCGCAGCCGCGACAGCTCCACATTGGCGCGCACGCGGGCCAGCAGCTCGGCCGACGAGAAGGGCTTGACCAGATAGTCGTCGGCTCCGGCCTCCAAGCCCTCGATCGAGGCCTCCTGCCCGGCGCGCGCCGACAAGAGCAAAACCGGAGTTCCCGCCGTACGGGAATCGGCTCGTAAAGCTGCGACGAGCTGGAGCCCGTCGAGGCGGGGCATCATCACGTCGCTGACGATGAGGTCGGGGTTGCGCAGCCGGGCCGCCTCGAGCGCGGCCTGGCCGTCCGGAACCGCCTGGACGTGGTGCCCGGCCGAGCGCAGCAGCCGGGTCAGGTAGTCGCGCATGTCGGCGTTGTCGTCGGCGACCAGCACCGTGGCCGGGTGACCGGTCCGCTCGGGCACTGGCTCCTCCGGCGCGCCGGGCAGCCAGCGCAGGGCCTCCTCGACGTACGGGTCGACGGCCGACGACACCGCGGCGCCGGCACCCTGGGTGGTGACCGACTCGGGCGGCAGGTGCTCGGCGCCGAACCGCAGCCGGATCGTGAACGTGGTGCCCCGGCCGGGCTCGCTGGCCGCCGTGATCGTGCCGCCGTGCAGCTCGACGAGCTCCTTGACCAGCGCGAGGCCGATGCCGCTGCCCTCGTTGGAGCGCGAGCGGGTGTTCTCAATGCGGTGGAAGCGCTCGAACAGCTGCGGCAGCTCCGCCGCGGGCACGCCGACCCCGGTGTCGGTCACCGTGACCACGGCGGCGCCGGCCTCCGCCCGTACGGCGATGCGCACTCCCCCGGTGAAGGTGAACTTGAGCGCGTTGCTCAGCAGGTTGAGGACGACCTTCTCCCACATGCCGCGGTCGAGATAGACGGGCTGGGGCAGCGGCGGGCAGTCCACCTCGAACGTCAGCTCGGCCCGCTCGATCGCCGAGCGGAAGACGCTGGCCAGCTCGGTCGTGGTGGCCGCGAGGTCGAGCGGGGAGAACTGGGCCTGCATGCGGCCGGCCTCGATGCGCGAGAAGTCGAGCAGCGTGTTGACCAGCTTGCCCAGGCGCAGCCCGTTGCGGTGGATGACGTCGAGCTCGGCCCGCACGCCGTCGTCGGCCAGGTCGGGGCGGCCGCGCAGCTCCTCGACCGGGCCCATGATCAGGGTCAGCGGGGTGCGGAACTCGTGGCTGATGTTCGAGAAGAAGACCGTCTTGGCGCTGTCCAGCTCGGCCAGCTCCTCGGCCCGGCGCTGCTGCGCCTGATAGCTGCGGGCGCTGCCGATCCCGGCGGCGACGTGCCCGGCGACCAGCTCGACGAACCCGCGGTAGCCGTCGTCGAGGGCGCGGAACCGGTTGAGCCCGGCCACCATGAACCCGTACGGGATCCCGCCCGGTTGCAGCAGCGGCACGAGCAGGGCCTGGGTCGCGGGCTCGTGCCAATCCCCGTACGGGAAATCGCCTTCCAGATCGACCACGGTGGACTCGCCCCGGGCCGCCGCCTCGGTCGGCCACCACGCCGGGTCGCTTGCGGGGTGGTCGGCGGCGATGCCGGTGCTCGCGGCCAGCCGGGGGCCGCCCTCGTCGAACATGTAGGTCAGCGTGAACGGCAGGTCGTGCCGGTTGCGGTCGAGCTGCGCACCGGCGAACGCCAGCACCTGGTCCTCGGTGCGGATCACCGTGGGGTCGGAGCCGAGGTCGCGCAGCGTGGCCATCCGGCGCTCGCCGATCACCTGGACGGTGTCCTCGCTGACCACGCAGAGCATGCCGACCAGGGCGCCGTCGTCGTCGCGGAGCGGGCTGTAGGAGAAGGTGTGGTACGTCTCCTCGCGATAGCCGGAGCGCTCGAGGAAGAGCAGCAGGCCCTGATCCCAGGTGGCGTTGCCGGTGTCGAGCACGCTCAGGATGCGGGGGCCGATGTCGTCCCAGATCTCGCGCCAGACCTCGCCGGCGGGGCGGCCCAGGGCCCACGGATATTTGCTGCCCAGCGTGTCGTCGCGGTAGGCCGCGTTGCAGAAGAACGTGAGCTGCGGGCCCCAGGCCATCCACATCGGGAACCGCGACGACAGCAGGATGCTGACCGCGGTGCGCAGGCTCTGCGGCCACTGCCCCGGCGGGCCCAGCGGAGTCTCCTCCCAGGCCACGGCCATCAGGTCACGCCCGACGTCACCGCCTGTGGCGAAGACCTCCGCGCCGGCTGCCGGCCCCACCCCACCCATCGTGCGAGCTCTCCCGTTTCGTCAATCCGCTCACCAGGCCCGGACCCGCGTCCCCACGCAGGATACTGAAAAGACGTCGATCGGACGTCCTCCGGGCGGGTGGCCTCATACCCCGATCTTGGCGAGCCATGCTTGTTTCCCTGTCGCCGGGCGCCAGGACTATCAATGCGACGCCGATCGCGATGACGGCGGTGGCCAGCAGGGTACGCACGGTGAGCGGCTCGCCCAGGATCCACCAGCCCAGCAGGACGGCCACCACCGGGTTGACGAAGGCGTACGTGCCGGTGATGCGGGGCGGCGCGTGGTCGAGCAGCCACGTGTAGGCGGTGTAGGCGACCAGGCTGCCGAAGACGATCAGATAGCCCACCGCGATCGCCGACCGGCCGGTGACGTCGATGCGCGTCCACTCCCCCGTGGCGCCGGAGAGCACGACCAGGATCGCGCCCGCGCACAGCATCTCGATGGCGCTGGCTCGCAGGGCCGAGGCCGGCCGGGGCGCGTGCCCGGCGTAGACCGTGCCCAGGCCCCAGCACAACGCCCCGCCCAGGGCGACCGCGATCGCCACCGCGTCGCCGCCGCCCGACGGCCGGGCCAGCACCACCACGCCGGCGAAACCCGCGGCCAGCCCCAGCGCGACCGGCCACCTGATCCTCTCGTGGTCGGCCACCCGCCGGCCCAGCACGATCCACAGAGGAATGCTGGCCAGGAACAAGGCCGTGATGCCGGAGGACAGCCACTGCTCGGCCCAGGCGGCGCCGCCCGTGCCCGCCGCGGGCAGCAGCAGGCCCTGGATCGCCCCGGCACGCCACTGCGGCCGGGTCACCGGGGGCATCCGGCGCCAGCGGCAGTACGCGTAGAGCAGCGCCCCGGCGATCAGGAAGCGGACCGCGTTCATGGTCAGCGGCGGCAGTCCCTCGAGCCCCACCTTCTGCGCCAGATAGGTGGAGCCCCATACGACATAGACGATCAGCAGCGGTCCGAGAAACGTCATGACCTGGCCATACCCGGTGCGCGTTGGCAGTTCTGCCATCCCACCGGCATTTCGTGCCATGCTGGGGTTGTGACCGTCGAGGTGGCAGTCGTCGTGGCCGAGCCGGTGCCCGCGTTCGAGCTGGGCATCGCCAGCGAGGTGTTCGGCGTGCGCCGGGCCGACCCCGAGCTGCCCCGGTTCGGCTACGCGGTCTGCGCCGCCGAGCCGGGGCGGCCGATGCGCACGTCGACCGGCTTTTCCATGACACCGAGCGACGGCCTCGACCGGCTCGAGCGGGCCGACCTGATCATCGTCACCGGGTCGGCGCCGCCGCTGCCGCCGCCCCGGGCCGAGCTGGTCGAGGCGCTGCGCCGGGCCGCCGGGCGCGGGGCATTCCTGGCGTCGCTCTGCACGGGCGTGTTCACCCTGGCCGCGACCGGTCTGCTCGACGGCCGCACGGTGACCACCCACTGGGCGTACGCGGACGAGCTGGCCGCCCGCTATCCGCAGCTCACGGTGGACGCGGACCGCATCTACACGGCCGACGACACGATCGCGACCAGCGCCGGCGCCACCGCCGCGATCGACCTCTGCCTGCACCTGGTGCGCCGCGAGCACGGCGCCGACGTGGCCAACCGGGTGGCCCGCGAGATGGTGATGCCGGCCCACCGCAGCGGCGGTCAGGCCCAGTTCTCACGGCAGCCGGTGACGCCGCGGCGCGAGGGCGGGCTGGCCGAACTGCTCGACTGGGCCACCGACCACCTCGATCACGACCTGTCGGTGCAGGCGCTGGCCGCCCGGGCCGCGATGTCGGACCGCTCGTTCGTCAGGCACTTCGCCGCGGCCACCGGCACGACCCCGGCCGCGTGGGTGCGGGCGGAACGGGTGCGGCAGGCCGAACGGCTGCTCGAGCGGGACGGCGCGACGATCGCGACGGTGGCCCGGCGCTGCGGTTTCGGCAGCGCCGACACCCTGCGGCGGCAGTTCCGGCGGGTTCGCGGGGTGGGGCCGGAGACCTATCGGGCCGCGTTTCGCACCGGGGCGTAGCGCAGGGCCAGCACGGCCGCGGCCAGCAGCAGGAGGCCGAGGACGGCGGGCCAGCGGGCCAGCTCGATCAGCAGCTGAGCCGAGTAGGGCAGGGCCGGCTCGGCGACGCCGAACAGTTTCAGCACCGTCTGCACGAGCACCGGGAACAGCAGCGCGGCGCCGACCACGGCGGTCTCGCGGATCACCGTACGGGTGCGCGGGGTTTTGCGCTGGGAGAGGCGCCGGGCCGCGAGGGTCAGCCAGGCGCCGAGCGCGGCCCCGGCCAGGCCGGCCAGGATCGTGAGCGCGGTGACCCACCAGGCGTCCTGCTTGAGCACGTTGGTGAAGTCGCTGTAGACGAGCAGCCGGACGTCGCCCTTGGTGGCCTCGAAGTCGTACATGTCGGGCGGGCCGTCGGCGGTCTGCCAGCCCGCGGCGTCGGCGCGGGCCCGCGCGGCGGCGGTGTCGACGGGCGCGGGCGGGGCTGAGGTGACCATGGGGGCGCCGGTCTCGCGGGCCATCATGAAGCGCAGCCAGGCCGCCTGGTCGGCGCGGAACGGGTCCTCCTCGACGGCGAGCGCCTGCCCGGGATAGACGACCGCGGCCGCCGTACGGGGATCGGGGTCGGGTTGCAGGGCCTCGGCGCCCGAGTGAGCGAGCAGGGCGATCGGGAGTCCGAACAGGACGGCGCCCAGCAGGGCCAGGAAATACTTCACGCGGACACCTCCACGCGGGCGGGGCGGCCGGCCACGGCGGCGGTGATGAGGGATACGGCGAAGAGCAGGAAGCCGAGGAAGCCGCAGCCGAACCCGTAGGTGAGGGAGAGCGACCAGAACGGCGCGATCGGCGGCCCGCCCGCGAGCGGCTCGCGCACCATCCCGATCAGGCCCAGCAGAGCCTGCGGGAACAGCAGGACCAGGGCGAGCACGGCCGGTTCGCGGGTCAGCGAGCGGACGGTGCCGCGGGCGTCCTGGGTGCGGCGCGAGGCCCAGCCGGTGATCAGCCAGCCGAGCAGGGCGAAGACCAGCAGGCCGAGCACGCCGGCGGCGGTGATCCAGCCCGGCGTGAGCCGGTTGAGCTCGGCGCTGGCGTAGAACGAGCCGGCCGGGGTGTCGACGACGTCGGTCTCGGTCTGGACGCTCAGGGACAGCCCGCCCCGGGTGGCCGTGAACGCGCGGCCGCTGTCGTCGATCTCGCCGGTGGCGATCCAGGTGGCCCCGGTGACCTCGGCGTCGCTGACCTGCCAGCCCTCGGCGACCAGGCGCTGCTGGGCCGCGGCGGTCCAGGCCGGGTAGTCGCCCTTGATGAAGTTGCCGTCGGGGCCGATCCACACGGTCGAGAACGCGAAGTCCTCGTCGTGACCGTAGAGGAACACCTCGCCGTAGGACCGCTCGCCGACGTCGAAGAACAGGCCGTCGCCGTTGCGCTCGGAGACCGGGCGGAGGCCCGGGAAGACCGACTCCTTGATCGCCTCGAGGCGGGCGCCGCTCGGATAGGCGGGCGCGAACTCCCACGCGATGCGGGCCGCCACGGCCGCGCCGACAAACCCGGTGACCAGCGCGATAAGGGTAGCCAGGACGACCACGCCGCGGCTGGCCGGGCGGCCCAGGCGGGCCCGCAGGCCGTGCCGCAGCAGGTTGACCGCCTCGCGAGCGGTCGGCCGGACGCGTCCCGCCTCGGCGAACGTGTCGAGCAGCTCGCCGCGGCGCCGGCCGGGCGGATAGGCCCGCACGAGCAGGCGATAGCCCCGGCTCATGCCGTCGCCGGCCGGGTGGCGAGCTGGGTCGAGGCCGTGCGCACGTTGCGTTCCAGCCGCGCGGTCTCGGCCTGGAGCGCGGCGACGCCGCCCTCGGTGAGGCAGTAGTACCGCCGGTCGCGGCCGTCGACCTTCTCGTCGTGGTCGACCGCGACCAGACCCTCGGCATGCAGCCGGTCGAGCGCCGCGTAGAGCGTGCCCGCCTGCAGCTCGACCTGTCCCTCGGAAAGGGCGGCCACCTCCTGGATGATGCCGTAACCGTGCCGGGCCTGCTTGACCAGCGCGGTGAGAATCCAGAAGGTGGGCTCCCGCATCGCCTTCGCTTTCGCCATGCGAGGCAATATAAAGATGATCTGAGTATGCGTCAATCGACGCGGGTGACGCCCATGGACTCATACCGTGCGGGCTGCCGCGACCGGGCCCACAGACCCAGGCCCACCGCGACGGCGATGACCACGAGGTGGACCCACGGCAGCGAGTTGATCACCGTCGAGGTCGTGCCGGTGATGGCCTCGTAGTTCGACAGGGCCAGCACGGTCGCGCTGCCGACGCCGAGCGTGGCCAGCGCGGGGGCGACCGTGAACCGCCAGCCGTACTGCTTGCGGCGCACGAAGAAGACGAACACCGCGAGCGACGTGACGGTGATCAGGCTGAGGATGCCGACGGCCCCGACACCGGTCAGCGACGTCGACAGGTTGGTCAGCGGGTCGAGCCCGGCCACGGCGAACCCGAGCATCACCAGCGTCATCACGCCGAAGCTGGTCAACCCGGCCACGGTCGGCGACTTGAAGCGCGGGTGCGTGCGGGTCAGCGGGGCCGGCATGAAACCGTCGCGGGCCAGGGCGTACAGGTAGCGCGAGGCGGCGTTGTGGAACGCCAGCACCCCGGCGAACGAGCTGGTCACGATCAGGACCTGGAGCAGGTCGGTCCACAGCTGGCCGACGAAGTCGGTGCTCAGGGTGAACGCGTAGTTGCCGGGGTCGGCGGCCACCTGCTCGACGGTGCCGCCGGCGATCAGGGCCCACGAGGTGAGCACGAAGAACAGGCCGACGCAGAGCACCGCGGCGTAGGTGGCCCGGGGAACCGTACGGTCGGGGTCTCGGGCTTCTTCGGCGTAGATCGCGGTGCCCTCGAAACCCTGGAAACACGAGAAACCGTAGATGAGCGCGACGCCGAGCGAGCCGGTGGTGAGCACGCTGCCCGGCGAGAACGAGTCGAGGGTGAACGCGCCGGCGCCCTGCCGGATCAGGACGGCGACGTCGAGCACGAGGACGGCGACCCCCTCGGCGATCAGGGCGGCGCCGAGCACCCCGGCCGCGACGGTGATCCGGAACCAGCCGAGCAGCGCGATGATCACCATGGCGATCAGGCAGCACAGCCACCACGGCACGTCGACGCCGAAGAACTGGTCGAGCGTGAGGTTGGCGAAGAAGCCGAGCGCGCCCAGGGTGGCGGTGCCGACGCAGAGGTAGGCGGTCAGGGCCACGTACGCGGCGGGCAGGCCGGCCAGGCGGCCGAGGCCCTTGGTGATGAAGGCGTAGAAGGCGCCGGCGTTCCGCACGTACGGGACCATGCGCGTGAACCCGACCGCGAACAGCAGCAGGGTCAGCGCGACGATGACGAACACGCCGGGGGTGCCGACGCCGACGCCGAGCGCGATCGACAGGGGGATGAGCGCGACGGCGCCGGCGGCCGGGGCCACCGCTGCCATCACCATGAAGACGAGGTGGCCGGCGCCGAGGGTGCCGCCGGCCAGACCCTCGTTCTGAGCACCGGATGTTTCAGTGGTGGTCGCCATCCGGTCACCGTGGCAGACGGGCTGAGCTGCGCCGATGGGCCGGTCCGGTCAGTGGTCCGGAAATTAGCGCCAAGACCATTTGCCCGTACGCGAGGAGCAGTGTCGCTTGTCCGAAGGCGTGATGCGACGCGTGGCCGGTGTGGAGGACGGCCATCGCCGCGCCGAGGATGATCATCGTGACGCGCTCATGCGGAGAGAAACGGCCCCGCCAGCCGGCCCGGGAACAGACAGCGCAGACGATCGACAGCGCCAGCATGGGTGCCGCACTTGGGCCCATGCTGATGATCAACCCGATGTGGGCCAGGAGGCAGGCCGCCGCCAGCGCGGCGGCGGCCCGCGGGATCAGTGGCAATGCGTCTCCCCGGCGGCCGACGAGTGCGATGAGGGCGCGGACGCCGGGACGTCGAGGGCCGGGTTCTTGTCGAAGAAGTTGACCGGCAGCAGGTGGAAGCCTGCTTTCTCGACCGGCATCACGGGCCAGTCCTCGGCGCGCGGGATGTGGGTGACGCCCAGCGTGTGCCACAGCACCACATCCGTGTCCTCGGTCGGCCGGTCCTCGGCGGTCCAGCGGGGCAGGCCGTCGCCGGAGCGGCTCTGGTTGGGATACTCCCCCGCCGAGCGCATCTCGTCCTGCCGGTACGGCGTCACCCACATGTTGCGCGTGGCGAACCCGGCCCGCTGGGCGATCAGCGACGGCGGCTGGGCCAGCATGGTCGCCGAGCTCCAGCCGGGCAGGAACTTGTAGCCGACCGGCACGCCCCACCGGTTGGTCTTGCCCCGGTTGACGACGGTCCAGTTGCGCGAGCTCTGCGTGTGGGTGACCCAGTCCCCCGCGTTCTCCCGATCGATCACGGTCTTCCGTACGCCGATGGCGTTGCCCTGCGGGTTCTCCGGGCCCACCGGTACGGCGTACGCGTCGTTCTGCACCACCGTGTTCTGCCAGCCGTCGACCTCCATGTCGAGGCGGAACGAGAACAGGTGCTGGTGATAGGTGCCGACCAGGTTGGTGCTGATCGGGGTGCCGTGCTTCGCTTGCGAGACGTCCTCGACCGCGCGGGTCTGCACGATGCCGAGCAGCTTGATCTCCATCTGGATCGACGCGTCCTGATAGAAGTACCAGAAGAAGCCGTAGTGGTAGTTGCCGACGGTGGCGATGAAGCTGACCACCAGCCGGCGCGAGCGGCGCACGTCGACCTTGCCGGTGACCCAGTCGGTGTGCTTCCAGAGAATGCCGTCGTCTTCCTCGTGGATGCAGATCGCGTTCTCGATCGTGGCCGGCTCGCCGTCCTCGCCCGCCAGCACCGCGTCCATGTAGACGATCTCGCCGAGGCAGTCGCAGCCCAGGCGCAGCGAGTTGGCCAGCTTGCCCAGCCCGAACTCGCCGACGTCGAAGGCGCTGCGCCAGAAGTGCTCCGACGACGGATCCCCGTACGGAACCACCATCTCGGACAGCGAGCCGCGGTGCATGACCGAGCGGTAGTCCTCGCCGTCTTTGTACTCCACGGCGTGCAGCACGACGCCCTCGAGCGGGTGCATGCCGATCCGGAAGCGCCACTTCTGCCAGGTCAGCTCGGGGCCGTCGAGGGTGAAGCCGACCCCCTGGGGCTGGGTGATCTCCAGCGGGGCGATGTCCGTACGCATGGGCTGGTTGGCGTCGGCGGTGTAGTTGGCCGGCTCGGGATTCATCGGGCGCACCCCGAAGTCGTGCACGTCGACGACCTGGCCCGTCGTCAGGTCGACGATCGCGATGACGCCCTCGATCGGATGGGCGTAGCCGTTGTCGTCGGGGAACTCGCGGTAGTAGGAGACCGAGCCGCACATGCGCCTGCCGTCGACCGGCACGTCGGCCATGTTGCCCACACCCCACGGGTCGATCTGCACCTTGGCCAGGTCGGTGATGCCCCGCTTGGCCAGCGCCTCGACGTAGCGCGGGTCCTGTTTGATCAGCTCGGGGGCGCGGTCGAACTCCTCGAGCAGCACGGGCGCCGAGCCGTCGGTGATCTCGGTGACGCTCTTCAGCTCGCCCTTCCCGTCCGCCGCGTCAAGATCAACTACGACGTCGTACGTACGGGCGGTGTCCCGGTCGAGGATCATGGCGCGGGCCCGGCGGGGAACGGTCTGGCCGGCGCGCAGCGCGTACTTGTCCGGCTCGTCGGTGAAGACGGCGCTGAAGCCCGGCCGGTCGCCGCCGATCTTCTCGCTCCGGATCACCGCGGCGACACGGCGGATCTCGTCCGCGGTCAGGGAGTCGAACAGAGGATTGCGCATGGGGTGAGGTCCTTTCTTTTGCGGACCTCAGCGAAACATGCTTTTCGTCGCGGATTCTGCGATTCGGTCCGCTCAGTGGGCCGACTGCCACAGGGTCAGCATTTCCCGCAGCCGTAAAAGCGTTTCCTCCGTACGGTCGACGGAGCCGTAGACGAGGTGCTGCAGCACGAGGCCGTCGAGCGCCGCGAAGACGAGCGCCGCCTTGACGCCGCCCGGGTCGTCGATGCCCAGGGCGGACAGGGTGCTCGCGACCTGGTCGATGTAGTGGTCGTAGAGCAGCGCCACCGGGGCCATCTCGCCGTCGCCCCGGGCCGCGCGCAGCAGGAAGTCGTACTGCAGCAGCTGCCGGTCGCGGGCCTCGGTGATCAGCCGGACGAGGTTGGACCCGAACTCGTCGACGCCGGCCGCGCGCAGGGTGGCCTCGGCCGCGTCGCGCCGGGCGGCCCGCTCGAACGCCTCGGTGAGCAGGGCCTCGCGGGTGCCGAAGTAGAAGCGGACGAGGCTGTGCGAGGTGCCGACGAGCGCCGCCACCGACCGGTAGGTGACCTTGTCGTGGCCCTCGGCACCGGCGATGTGGATGGCCGCGTCGAGCAGGCGGTCGCGGACGGGAGGATTCATCGCACAGAATTTACATCCCGGTCTGGACTTGTGACGTCCGGCGGCCACAGAATGTGAATTGTCCAGGTGGACAATTCGAGGGGAGGCCGACCGTGCAGGACCATCCGTCGTCCGTGCTGGGCAAGGCGTTCCTGCTGTTCGGGGCGTTCGACGGCGCCCGCACCACGCTCGGGCTGACCGACCTCAGCCGCCGCTCCGGCATCCCGAAGGCCACCGCGTACCGGCTCGCGCAGGAGCTGGTCGACCTCAACCTGCTGGAACGGGCGGAAGCCGGCTATCAGCTCGGGTGGCGGATGTACGAGCTGGGCCAGCTGGTGCCCGGCCCGGCCAACCTGCGGCACGTCGCCCGCCCGGTGCTGATGGATCTGCACTCGGCGACCCGCGCGGTCGTGCACCTGTCCGTCCCGCACGGCCTGCACACGCTCTATCTCGAGCGCCTGGCCGGCCGCCGCGACGCCCGCCTGCAGACGGCGGTCGGCAACCGGGTCCCGCTCCGGTACGCCGCCTCGGGCAAGCTGTTCATCGCGCACAGCCCCGACGCCGAGACCCTGCTGGCCGCCCTCGACGCCGGCGACACCGCCCCACGCACCCGCCACAGCGTGAGCAGCGCCGCCCAGCTCCGAGTTCAGATCGCCGCCATCCGCGAGCGGCGCTGGTCGGTCGAGCACGAGGAGTGCGTCGAGGGCTACAAGACGTACGCCGTGCCGATCACCCTGGGCGGCCCGCACGAGGTGGTGGCCGCGGTCTCGGCGACCCTGCCCCTGCCCCGCCGCGACGACCAGCAGGTGATCCGAGCCCTCTGGACCACCGCGGCCCACATCAGCCGCGCCCTGGAGGCCTCGGTGATCGCGCCGGCCCGTTAAGGATGATCGATGCCCGCACGACGGGCGGGCGCGCCTTCACCACCGTCACCAAGCTCGCGGGCGACAACGAGCACGGCGTGCACCTGTGGATCCCGATGGTGGACGGGTCGGAGCGGCTGGGCCTGGCCGAACTGTGCGGCCGCACGGCGCCCCGCGATCCCGACCGGCTGCGCCACCACGCCGAGACCGTGGTGGCGCTGCTGGCCCACCTGATCAGCGTCAAATCCCCGTACGGGGATCTGCTGGCCCGGCTCCGGCGGACGCGGCCCATGACCACCTTAGCCCGTTAGTCGTAGGGCGGCCGGTTCACGTCCTTCCGTTGAGCGACGGCCGGTTCACGTCCCTTAGTTGAACGGGGGCCGGTTCACGTCCTCAGTTGAACGGGGGCCGGTTCACGTCCTCAGTTGAACGGGGGCCGGTTGACGCCGAAGTGGGCGTGGATCAAGGACGAGCAGACCTCCGTACGGGCCACGATGACGCCGTTCGTGAACAGCACGATGATGGCGCCGGTCAGGCCCCAGAAGAGCTGGTTCGTCCAGTCGAGGAAGGCGAACAGGCCGCAGAGGCCCACGGCGAGCGCGGTGATGCCGGTCATCGTCTGCAGTTCGCGCAGCAGCCGGTGCAGGATCCGGTGGGCCTCGACGTGCTCGCCGAAGTGGGACTGCGGGGACCACCGCTTGGTGATCATCATGCCGGTCATCGTGCCGCCCCAGAACAGGGCGAGCCACAGGTTCCAGGCGCGGGCGTCGCCGAGGAAGAAGGCGGGCGGGATCTCCAGGCCGGCGATCGCGAACGGCAGGAACGAGTCGAGGAACGACGGCGCCCAGCGCAGCAGCACGCTCATCGTCAGATACCAGTAGAAGACGACCACGAAGATGAGCAGGGTGGCGATGCTCTGCACGGTGACGAGCAGGCTCGGCTTCTCGAACGTGTTCTCGGCCAGCAGCGCGAGCGCGACGCCCTGGATGATGCTGATGATCGTGATGAAGCCGCCCGGCGAGATCTCGAGCGATCGCCGCACCAGCACGTCGTGGCTCAGGGCCTGGATGCCGTCCCCGCGTACGGCGCCGGGCGGCGGCGCCTCGGCCGGGATGACGTACGAATGGCGGGGCGATGACGGCGAGTGACCCTGCGCGGAGGCCGGGATGTGCCGATGCCGTCGTCGCGCTCTGCTGAGATCAGGTAAGTCGGCTGCCACGACCCACATCTTGCAGCGGTCGTCAACACCCTGGTCACGTGCGCGGGGGTGCGCACTTGACATGCTGGCCGGCGCGTATTTCCGCAGCTCAGAGCGGTTGGGGCAGTGGTCACGCCAAAGGATCTCCCCGGGCCGGGAAACAGCAGCTCACCGCGGCGATCGCGGCCCGGCGAGCGGCCGGCAGCGTCTCGGCGACGTGACTCCGCGTGACGATCTTGGTGCCGATTACGGAGGGCTACAACACGAGGCTAGTACTCGGTGTCTATGACTCGAAGCGCAAAAGGGCAAAAGGAGCGAGGGCCCTCAAGTTTCCAGGAAAGAGTCGAGGACGGGCGCGAGATCCTCCGAGAACTCGTCGAAGAAGCCGTGCCGGCCACCCTCGTACAGGTGCATGGTGGCCCCGGGGATGCGCCGGGCGAGCAGCGGCGCGTTGGCCGAGGGCACCATCAGGTCGTCAGTGCCGTGCAGCACGAGGGTCGGCGCCTGGATCAGCGGCAGCGCCTCCCAGGCGTCGTGGCGGTTGCTGGCCCGCAGGTGGGCGCGGCTCTCCTCGACGGTCATGGTGGGGTCGCCGAACAGGTGGCTCTCGCCGGTCCACGCGTCGGTGTAGAAGAGCTCGCGCAGCACTCGGCCGCGCTGCTCGTCGTCGGCGAGCCTTTTCCGTACGGCGGGCGAGCGCTCGACGGCGTGCGGCCCGCCGGGCGAGGTGCAGGTCAGCACGAGCCGGCCGACGAGTTCGGGGTGGCGGGCCGCCAGGTGCTGCGCGACCCGCCCGCCCATCGACGTGCCGTGAACCGCCGCTCCCCCGCCGCCCAGCTCGCGCAGCACGTGGGCCGCGTCGTCGGCGAAGGTTTCCGTCGACCACTCGCCGACCGGGCCGCGGCTGCCGCCCGTACCGCGGTAATCGAACGTCACGACGCGGAACCGGCTCTCGTAGGCCTCACGCAGCCCTGTCCACCACTCGTGCGAGTTGGCCTGGCCGGAGAGCAGGAGCAGCACCGGCCCGTCCTCGAGCCCGCTCGTCTGGACGGCGAGCGGGAACCCGTCGGGAGCGTGCATCACTCCACAGCGGCGGCGGTCTTGGACCCGGTCTCGATCGCGGGCCCGGTCTCGTCGTTCGGGGCCAGCGAGTCCATGAACGAGCTGACCGAGAACACCGCGCGACCGGCGCCGGCCGGACCGTACCCGGGCGGGCTGGTCAGGCCGTTGGCCTCCATGACCGCGCGATACGTCTCGAGCAGGCGCACGTGATATTCCAGCGGGGCGCCCTCGGGGTTCGTGCGGCCGAGCGGGGTCGTCGGCTCGGGGCACCACGTGGTGAACCGGGGCGTGATGCCGCGCGACATGAAGTATTCGAGGCCCTCGGCGGTCGACGCGATCGCCTCGTCGACGGTCTCGAACCCGTGCGGGGCGGCCATTTCGACACCGGCCACGAAGTTGGGGATCACGTTGCGCGGGCCGAAGATATCGGCCGAGTCGAGGATGCGGCGGTGCCACTCCTCGCGGCCCACGTAGCGCTCCTTGCCCGGGCAATACAGCTCGAACAACTTCTTGTCCCACACCTCGTAGTTGGGGTGGTAGATCTGGATGCCGTAATCCTTGAAGCGCCGGACGTCGGCCTTGGGCAGCGCCTGCGCGACGACCTTGCCGATCCAGCGGCCGGGGAAGCGCTCCTCGATGGCCTGCGCGTACTGCCCGTAGAAGTCGGCCTCGGCCTTGCCCTGCACGTGCGACGTGATGCTGCCGCCGGTCAGCGTGTAGGCCTGCGACGTGCGCGCGGTGTCGTGCTTGTCGATGATCTCGAGCGCCTCGAGGATCTCGTCAACCGGCTTGACGCCCGTATAAGGCCGGCCGGCCGCCTTGTGCTGGCGCCAGTTGTGGTTGATGTCGCAATACTGGCACTCCTCCTTGGCGCCGAAGTATTGGCAGACCCGGAAGGCGGTCAGATAGATCAGATAGCCCCACTGGATCGTCGGGGCGACCTCCATCACCGACTTGCCGTTGCTCAACGTGTGCCGGTAATAGTCCGGCATCGGCGGCACACCGACGTCGGCGATCGGCTTGTCGTCCAAGTAGAGCCGCAGGTGGCCGTCGTCGTCCGTCTTCACCTTGTACGGCGAGCTCGGGTTGGTGCGGACGGACACGACCGTACGGCGGAGCTCGTAGGGGCCGCCGGTGAGCACGATCTCCTCCGGCGGGCGGCGCAGCGCGGCCGTGCCCAGCTCGGGCAGGGTGCGGTGGTCGAACGAGAAGATGAAATACGACTTGGGTTTGACGTCGCCGTGCTCGTTGTCGGTCAGCGCCGAATCGTCGAAGGCCAGCCCGCCGCGCAGCAGGTCCTCCTTGATGACAGCCTCCCGCGGCACGTGCGGGAATCGCCCCATCAGATCCTCGACGATCTCGGTGCGTGACGTCATGAGCCCCTCCAGATCAACAGCCTGGACCCATCCTCTCTCACCGGTACGACAGTTCCCAGCGGCGGCGCCGAGGTGAGCCTTCGGTCACGTGGCTCGGACGGCCTGCTTGGTCAGCGGCACCAGCGCCGGGGCCACGCTGAGCTCCTGTACGCCGGCCGCCAGCAGCCGCGGCACCACGGCCTCGTCCGCGGCCAGCTCGCCACAGACCGCCACCTTTGTTTTCTCGCCGGCGGCCCGGCAGACGTTCTGAATCAGCAGCTCAACTGCCGGGTCGAGCCCGCTCGACAGGGCCAGCAGGTCGGCATTGCCGCGCTCGGCAGCCAGCGTGTATTGGGTCAGATCGTTGGTGCCGATGGAGAAGAAATCCACGTACGGGGTGAAATCGGACGCCCGGAGCGCGGCCGCGGGCACCTCGACCATCATGCCGACTCTCAGGCCCGGGACGTCGCCCAGCAGCCGGCGCGCCTCGATCAGCTCCTCGACCTTGGTGATCATCGGGAACATCACGCTGACGGGGGTCTCGCGGGCCACCCGGACGATCGCCCGGAGCTGCTCGGCGAACATCTCGCGGTGGGCCAGGGAGTGGCGGATCCCCCGTACGCCCAGGAAGGGGTTGGCCTCTTGCGGCGCGGGCAGATAAGGGAGTGGCTTGTCGCTGCCGGCGTCGAGGGTGCGCAGGATGATGGGGCGGCCGCCGAGGGCGTCGGCGATCGCGCGGTAGACGGCGACCTGCTCGTCCTCGCTCGGCGCCTCGTCGCGGCCGAGGAAGAGGAATTCGGTGCGGACCAGGCCGGCCAGGTCAGCGCCGTTCTCGGCGGCGGCTCGGGCCTCCTCGACGGAGCCGATGTTGGCGCCTACGTGGATCGTGACGCCTTTTGTCGTTACCGCCGGTTTCGCAGCGTTGGCGCGAGCGTTGTCGCGGGAGGCTTTCTGCCGCTCGGCCCGCTGGTGGAAGTCGGCCAGGACCTCCGGGGCAGGATCGGCGACCACCTCGCCGGTGCTGCCGTCCAGGGCGATCACCTTGGCTTCGACGGGGCCGGCGCCGACCACCGCGGGGATGCCCCGGGTGCGCAGCAGGATCGCGGCGTGCGAGGTGGGGCTGCCCTTGGCCAGCACTACGCCGGCGACGCGGGTGGGGTCGAGGGTGGCGGCCTGGGCCGGGGTCAGGTCGTCGGCCAGCAGGATGCCATCGCCGTCGACCGTGGCGGGCGGGACGCCGAGGAGGGCTCGGAGGACCTGGGTCGAGACCGCCCGTACGTCCTCGGCGCGGGCTCGCAGGTAGGGGTCCAGCAGGGCGTCGAACTCGCCCGCGGCTCGGTCGGTTGCCGCGCGCCACGCCCGGGGAGCCGTGAGCCCCTGCGCGATTTGAGCCCGGGCGTCGTCGAGCAGGGCGGCGTCTTCGAGCAGGACGACGTGGGCCGCGAAGATGTCGCCGCTCAACTGGCCGATCTCGCGGTGTGCGGCCGTCAGGGCCTCGTCGAGGCGGCGTTGCTCGGCCTCGGTGCCCTGGAACGGCTCGTCGGGGATTTGCAGGGGCTGCTCGTGAAGGCGGATCGCCGGGCCTACGGCTATGCCCGGCGATGAGGGAGCCCCGGAGAGCAGTCGCTCGGTGTCCCCCGCGCCGCCGGTCGCTTTAGCAGATCCACCGGCGACGTCGGAGTTATCCACAATCCCCGCTTGTCCACAGGCCTCCGGCAGAGATCCCCCCGACACGCGATAATGGTGCGAGGTGGAGGCCCCCCGGTGGAGGGCGGGTCCTGTTGTGGGGTGGTTGACATAACGCTCGCGCGGGTCAGCCAAAACCTCGGTGACCTCGCCGAACGCGTCCGCCGCCAACCTCACAAACCCCTCAACAGCCGCCCGCGCCTGAGCCCCCGAAGCCCGTACGGCCAATTCGTGCCCCGCCAACGCCCCCAAGGTCGTCACCCGGGTCAGGCTCGATGCCGGCACCCACCCCGACCCAGTCGTCACATTGCGCACCTCGACCACCGCGTCGAACGACCGCATCTCGGTGACCAGCCGAGCCGCCGGCCGGGCATGCAACCCGTGCGGATTGAGCACCCGCACGACCGCCGACCCGTCCCCCGCCTCGGCCGGCGCTGACGTTCCGAAATGAGCTTCCTTCCCGGCCAGTCCGGACAGCGCCTCCGCCGCCACCTCCTCCCGCGAACCGCCCGTCCCCGCCGTGACCGCCGCGGCCACCAGCCCCTCGACCAGCGGCGCCGGGCACAGCACAACCCGCTCCCGCTGCTCGTCGTCCAGCAGTTCGAGGGCCGTCTCCGCCGACAGCACGGCACTGCCGAGGTCCATCAGCACCACCACGCCGTCGCCGTCGTCCGCCGCCGTCATGGCTTCGCTAATGGCCACCGCGTCCGTGCCGAACGTCCCCTCATCGAGCCCGGCCGCGACCGAAATGGCCACCGGCCGCCCCTGCGTCATCTCGGACGCCAGGGCTGCCGCGGCCCGGCCCAGCGGCCGGCTGTGACAGACCACCACCAGCCCGACCGTCATCCGGCGGCACCCAAGGTCGACGCCGCGGCCCGCATCAGCAGGGTCACCGAGGTCGCGCCCGGATCCGGATGCCCGGCGCTCCGCTCCCCCAGATAGCTGGCCCGCCCCTTCCGCGCGACCAGCGGAACAGTCGCCTCGCGGCCCCGCGCGGCGGCCTCGGAAGCGGCGCTGAACGCGTCCGCCAAGCCGGCCCCGGAGGCGAACGCGGCATCGAGCGCGTCAACGGCCGGGGCCAGCGCGTCGATCATCGTCTTGTCGCCCGGCGCGGCCTTGCCCCGGGCGACCACCCCGTCGAGACCGGCCCGCAGCACCTTGGCGAACCCGGGCCCGTCGAGCTCCGCGTCGGCCGCCGCGGACATGCGCAGGAAAGCCGTGCCGTAGAGCGGCCCGCTGGCCCCGCCGACCTTGCTGATCAGGGTCATGCCGACCTTCTTGAACAGCGCCGACGGCGTCTCCGGCGGTTCCGCGTCGAGCGCCGCCACGACCGCCGTCAGGCCGCGGTCCATGTTGACGCCGTGGTCGCCGTCGCCGATCGCCGAGTCGAGGGCGGTGAGCTCGTCCTTGTTCTCCGCGACCAGCCGGGCGAACTCCCGGAGCCAGGCGGTGAGAGCCGTCGCGTCCACGGGCGTCAGACCCCGCGTCGCAGGGCGGGGGTGTTGACCGGGGCGTCCCACAATCGCAGCAGCTCGTCGTCGGCCTTGAGCAGCGTGACCGAGCAGCCGGCCATGTCGAGCGACGTGATGTACGGCCCCACCAGCGAGCGCGCGACCGGGATGCCGTTCTTGGCCAGCAGCTGCGTGACCTCGTTGAACATCACGTACAGCTCGATCAGCGGGGTGGCTCCCATCCCGTTGACGAAGGCGATCACGCCGTCGCCGCCGGTGAAGTCGAGGTCGGTCAGGATGGGGCTGACCAGCATCTCGGCGATCTCGTTGGCGGGCGCGACGGGCACGCGGCGGCGGCCGGGCTCGCCGTGGATGCCGATGCCGACCTCCATCTGGTCGTCGGGCAGGTCGAACGTCGGGCGCCCGGCCGCAGGCACCGTGCACGAGGTCAGGGCAAGACCCATGCTGCGCGCGTACGAGTTGACCTTGCGCGCGACGTCGGCCACCTCGGCCAGGGGCCGTCCCTGCTCGGCCGCGGCCCCGGCGATCTTCTCGACCAGCACGGTCGCCCCGACGCCGCGCCGCCCGGCCGTGTAGAGGCTGTCCTGCACGGCCACGTCGTCGTCGACGACCACTGAGACGACCTCGGTGCCCTGGTCGGCCGCCACCATCTCGGCCGCGAGCTCGAAGTTCATGATGTCGCCGGTGTAGTTCTTGACGATGTGCAGCACCCCGGCGCCGCCGTCGACGGCCTGGGTCGCCGCCACCATCTGGTCGGGCACGGGCGAGGTGAAGACCTCCCCGGCGCAGGCCGCGTCGAGCATGCCCGCCCCGACGAAGCCGGCGTGCAACGGCTCATGGCCCGAGCCGCCGCCCGAGACCAGACCGACCTTTCCCCGTACGGGGGCATCGCCGCGCACGACGACACGATTCTCGAAGTCGACGCGCAGCTCCGGATGAGCGGCCGCGAGGCCGTGCAGCGCGTCGGAGATGACGTCCGCGGGATCGTTGATGAGCTTCTTCATGGTGGCTCCTCACCGCTGGGGACCGACCTGCCGTCCTCAAGCTACGCCCGAGATCGCTCCGTTACGAGACCGTCACACGACGTTCAGGCAGGCGCTCCGACCGTTCCGGGGGATGTTCCGGATTTGCACGAGAACCGCACCATGAGGGCGTGCGGCGAATTCTGGGTGTGATCGGCGGGCTTGGCCTGGCCGTGTCGGTGCTGGTCGCGGCCCCGGGACCGGCCGCCGGCGGGGGCCGGGTGATCAAGCGGATCGCGTACGCCCCGGCCGAGCCCGCCGGCAGCAAGGGGCATCTGCTCGATCTCTACCTGCCCCGCAAGACCGGCAAGCCGGCGCCGCTGATCATCTGGTCGCACGGCTCGGGCTGGCTGAGCGAGAACGGCCGGGACGGCGCCGACGTCGTGGCGGCCCGGCTCAACCCGCACGGGTACGCGGTGGCCGGCGTGGCCATCCGGTCCAGCGCCCACGCCCAGTTCCCCGGGCAGCTCAACGACATCCGATCCGCCATCCGCTTCCTGCGGGCCAACGCCGCCCGCTTCCACCTCGACCCGTCCCGGATCGGCATCATGGGCGAGTCCTCGGGCGGCTGGACGGCCGCGATGGCTGCCGTCACCGACAAGGGCGTAGGCGCGGCGGTGGCCTTCTATCCCCCGACCGACTTCCTGCGCATGGACGAGTCGATGCTCGACGACTGCCGCCCGTTCAACGAGCCGTTCGGCCTCACCGACTGCCACGCCGACCCGCGCTCCCCCGAGTCGCTGCTGCTGGGCCACCCGATCACCGACCGCCCCGACCTGGTCGCCAAGGCCAACCCCATCTCGTACGTCTCCCCGGCCGACCCGCCGCTGCTGATCCTGCACGGCCAGCAGGACACGCTGGTCCCGTGGCAACAGGGCCGCCTGCTCTACGAGGCCGCCCACGACGCCACCCTGGTGCTGCTGCCCAACGGCCACCACGCCCAGTGGAACGGCTTCCTGACCGACCCCGCCATCAACGCCGACGCCCGCGAATGGCACGCCGGCCAGGACCGCCCCGTCCAGCTCTCCTGGGACTACGTCACCGATTTCTTCGACCGGCACCTCAGGGCTGGAACTCCCCCGGGCCGTTGACCCGCCAGCCCGGACCGGCGGGTGTGGTGATTGCCTTGTAGGGGGCCGAGAAGCTGAGGGCCTGCTTCGTCGAGCGCTTGATCGCCCACAGCGTCGGCTTGGGTCCGGAGCGGTCCCAGGCGATGCCCTGGCCCTCGACGCCGGGCAGGGTCACCGTAGCGACCCAGGTGAGCTGGGAGCCGGCCGGGGACACGGACATTATGTACGCCTCGCCGAGGTCGTGGCCGGTGAGCCAGAGCCGGCCGTCCGGGCCCCAGGAGCCGCCCGAGTTGCTCATCGGCTTGAAGCGGTCGAGGATCGCCGGTGGGATCGCCCAGGACTCGAGCGCCCGGAACTTGTCGTCCAGCTTGACGACCTGCGTGTTCGCGGTGCCGCCGTACGGCTCGGTCTCGCCGTCGGGCACGACGTCGTAATTGGCGAAGCCGGCCCACCACGCGCCGTCGTGCCGGTCGAGCCAGGTCAGCGAGCCGGGGAAGAACCCGATGCTGTGCGTGGCGACGTGCCGCATCGTCCGGGTGTCGTAGACCTCGACCGAGCTCTGCATCGGCGACGCGTCATAGTTGGAGTGCGCCGCGTAGAGGCGGTCCCCGACGACCACGCCGCTGTCCATGTGGATGAGCGGGCCGTCGGCGGCGGAGTAGAACTGCAGCAGCGGCTCGCCGGTGGCCCGGTCGTGCTTGGTGATGCTGCGGTTGTCGACGGCGTAGAAGTATTTGCGGTCCACCGCGATGCCCTGGTTGGCGTCGAACGCGGGGTAGGCGCGCACGAGCGTGGCCGTGTGAAGGGGCGGCTCGGCCGCGGCAGCCCCGGCCGGCGCGGCATTGAGGGTGAGGGCCACCAGCCCGAGCACGGCGGCGACCTTCAGGCGAGTTCGCATCGATCCTCCCGGATATCCAAGCGTGTCGCTGGACCACGTAAGCGGACCGGCCGGGAGGCGCTGTGAACTCTCATCGACGCCGTCGTGAAGCGGAGAGGAAGCCTCAGACGGCCGCGATCGCCTCCGCCGACAGGGCGGTCACCCGGGCCCAGTCACCCGCGGCGAGCAGTTTGCGGGCGACCATCCACGTGCCGCTCACGGTCGTGATGGCGGGCACGGCCAGATAGTCGCGCAGCGTGGCCAGGCTGACGCCGCCCGAGGGGACGAAACGCATGGCGGGGAACGGGGCCGACAGGGCCTCGATGTAGGCCGGGCCGCCCAGCAGACCGGCCGGGAACAGCTTGACCTCGTCCAGCCCGAGAGCGACCGCCGCCATCAGCTCGGACGGGGTGGCCACGCCGGGGAGGATGTCGACCCCGTGCTCGCGGGCGCGTTCGACCACGGCCGCCGACAGGCCGGGGCAGACGATGAACTCGGCGCCGGCCTCGACGACCTGATCGACGTGCGACGGGGTGAGCACCGAGCCGGCCCCGACGCGCAGGCCCTCGACCGTACGGGCGTGGCGGATGCCCTCGAGCCCGGCGGCGGTGCGCAGCGTGATCTCGACGCTGTCGATGCCACCCGCGAGCAGCGCCTCGCCGAGCGGGACGGCCTGGCCGGGGTCGTCCAGCACCACCACGGGCAGGATCGGGCTGCTCATCGGATCACCTCGTCAGCGAATGCGGCTTGCGGGGTCAGGTCGGCGGCGAAGGGCAGGCCCTCCCAGTCGCCGGGAACAGTAACAACCTGGCCGCCCGCGCGGTTGCCGGTGGCCAGGCAGTGAGACACGTCGCCGCCGTCACAGAGTGCGGACAGATAGCCGGCCACAAAGGCGTCACCGGCGCCGACCGGGTCGACAACCACGCGCGGCGAGGCCTCGGCGCGGACAAGCTCACCGGCGGACACGGCCAGCGCGCCCCGCTCCCCGAGCTTGATCACGACGGTGGCCGGGCCTGACGAGGCCAGCGCCGCGCCGAGTTCCGACTCGTCCCGCTGCGGGCCCGGGCTGCCGAGCAGCATGGTTGCCTCCTCGACGCCGGCGAAGAGCAGGTCGACCGACGGCAGCAGCGTGGTCAGCACCGAGCGGGCCTCGTCGTCGGTCCACAACGTACGGCGGTGGTTGACGTCGAGCGACACGAGCGTCCCGGCCGCGCGGGCCACCTCGACAGCGTGCTCGACGGTCTTGCGCGGGCCGGGGCCGAGGGCGGGCGTGATCCCGGTGACGTGCAGGACGTCGGCCGCGGCGATCAGCTCGTCCGGGATGTCGTCCGGGGTCAGGCGGGAGGCCGCCGAGCCGGACCGGTAGTAGCGCACGCGTGACGGCGTACCGTGCCGCAGTTCCTTGACCATGAGTCCGGTCGGCGCGTCCGGGTCGGCCGCGGCCAGCACCGTCACGCCCTCGGCCCGGATCTCGCGCCGGACGTAGGCGCCGAGCCCGTCGTCGCCGAGGCGGCTCATCCAGGTCACCGGTGTCCCCAGGCGGGCCAGGCCGATGGCGACGTTCGACTCGGCGCCGCCCAGCCCGATCGGGGCCGGCCCCCGAACCAGCCCGTCGGCCGGCACCGAGACCAGCGCCATCGTCTCGCCCAGAGTCACGACTCGGGCAGTCACACGTCCCCGATCCGCAGCATCACCTTGCCGCCGCCGCCCTGGGCCGCGCGGGCCAGTGCGGCCGGCGCGTCGGCCAGGTCATACGTCGCCGAGATCAGCGGCTCCAGATCAAGACCGGACCCCAGCGCCCGTACGGCGTCAGTGATCTCATCGGCGAAGCGGTACGACCCGATCCACGTGATCTCGCGGGTCACCAGGTCGCCCAGCACCGCCGGGGTGGCCGCACCGGGAAGGTTGCCGACCTGCACGAGCGTGCCGCCCCGGGCGGTGGCCCGCAGCACCCCGCCCAGGGCCGCGGGCACACCCGAGGCCTCGAACACGAGTTCCGCGTCCGCGGGGAGCTCATCGCCGGCGCGCAGGTTGAGCACCCGGTCGGCGCCGAGGGCCTGGGCCATGTCGAGCGGTTCGTCGGCGACGTCGGCCGCCGTCACGAATGCCGCCCCGGCCAGCTTGAGCGCCGCCACGACGAGGCAGCCGATCGGCCCGGCCCCGTTGACGAACACCTCCCGCCCGGCGACCGGCTCCCGCGAGACAGCGTGCATGGCCACGGCGAGCGGCTCGGCCAGCGCCCCATGCCGCGTGGACACCCCGGGCGGCAGCGGCCGCAGTTGGTCAGCCCGCACGACGACCGACTCGGCGAACCCGCCGTCGGTGTGCGGATCGAAGGCCGCCGACCCCAGGTAGCGCACCTGCGTGTTGAGGTTGTTCCGCCCGGCGAGCCGCGCGGGCAGCGTGCCGATCGGCGTCGACGGGTGCACGGCGACAGCCTGGCCAACCAGGTCACCGGTGACATCGGCACCGACCGACGCGACCCGGCCGGCGATCTCGTGGCCCAGAATCAGCGGGTGCTTGAGCACCGCCGTACCGGAAGCCGCGTGACCGTAGTAGGACACGTCGGACCCGCAGATCCCGCCCCACTCGACGGCCACCAGCACCTCGCCCGGCCCGGGTTCGGAAACAGCGAGCTCGTCCACCCGTACGTCGGAAGCTCCATGAACCACGACGGCCCTCATGCCGCGTCCTCCAGCTTGACCAGGTCGCGACCTCGCGTCTCGGGCGCCAGCAGCGCCGACACGAGCGTGATCGCGGAGTAGACGATGAGCATCGCGGCGATCGGCCACCAGTGCCCGGTCCACGCGGTCAGCGCGGCCGCGGTGACCGGGCCGATGGCGGTGGCCAGGATGCCGCCGATCTCCTTGGCCAAGGCAAGCTGGGTGAAACGATTGCGAGCACCGAACAATTCGGCCATCGTGACGCTTTCGAGCGAGAACAGTCCGAGCACACCCACGTTGAGGCCGAGGATCATGCCGGCCATCAGACCGGCCGTGCTGCCGCTGGTGATCAGCAGCAGCATCGGCACGGCGAAGATCATGGTGATCAGCGACAGGGCGATGTAGACCGGGCGGCGGCCGACGCGATCGCCGAGCAGGCCGATCAGCGGCACGGTGGCGAAGCCGAGCAGCGAGCCCCAGACGATCGAGGTGGTCGGCACGCTCTTGCTCACGGCCAGGTCAGTGGCGATGTAGCCGACCAGGAACGTCTGCACGAGCCCGGAGTTGCCGGCCTGACCGAAGCGCAGGCCCAGGGCCAGGAAGAAGGACTTGCCCTTACGCTGCCGGGCGGCGGTCTCAATCTTGGCGGCCGGCGCCGCCTCGCGCTTCTCGAAGACCGGGCTCTCCTTGAGGTTCCGCCGCATCCACACGGCGAAGAGCATCAGGAGGAAGCTGAGCAGGAACGGCAGGCGCCAGCCCCAGCTGAGCAGCTGCTCGTCGGAGAGCGTGGCGACCAGGACGGCCCACAGACCCGAGGCGGCCAGCGTGCCCGAGTTGGTGCCCAACGAGACCAGCGAGGCGATCAGGCCGCGCTTCTTGGGCGGGGCGTACTCGGCCAGCATGACGGTCGCGCCGGCGATCTCGGCGCCCGCCCCGAAGCCCTGGATCAGGCGCAGCAGCACCAGCAGCATCGGCGCGAGGATGCCGATCGCCTGATACGTCGGCAACACGCCGATCAGCGTGGTCGAGGCGCCCATCATGGTGATCGTGATGAACAGGACCTTCTTGCGGCCGATCCGGTCGCCCATCCGGCCGAAGTACACGGCGCCGGCGAGCCGGGCCACATAACCCACCCCGTACGTGGCCATGGCCGCGATCAGGCCGATGGCCGGGCTGACGTCGGGGAAGAAGATGCGGTTGAAGACGATGGCGGCGGCCAGCGAATACAGCTGGAAGTCCATGAACTCCATGGCCGTGCCGAGCCAGCCGGAGACGGCGGCCCGGGTGAGGTCCTTGGTGCTGCGTTGAACGGGGGTGGCCCGCTCGGAAACGTCGGTCATGAGGCACTCCGTGGTCGGAGAGAGAACGGTCAGACTTCGATGCGCCCGTCGTGGACGGCGGGCAGCCGCTCCGCAACGGAGCGTACGAGCTCGGCGCGGTCGGCGAGGTCGGGTGCGCCAACAAGCCTCAGCTGCGCGGCGACCAGTTCGGGGGCGGTGCGGTGCTCGGCCCAGGTTCGGGCCAGGTCGGTGGCGAGCGGGTCGGCCGCGTCGCGGGTGGCGTGCACCCAGGCCGCCAGCGCCAGTTCCAGCACGGGCGACCGGGTCTCGCGGAGCACGCCGAACCAGCGCTCGGGGAGCTTGCGGGAGCCGTCGGCCGAGATCTGGCGCAGCGAGTGGCGGATCGACGGGTTCTCGAACCGGGTCACGAGGTCATCGGCGTACGCGGCCGGGTTGGGACCGAACGTCGGCAGGGTCGGGGCCACCTCGTCGGCGAGCTGCCGCACCAGCTTCGGGCCCCAGTCGGTGGCCATCGTGTCGGCCACGGTCTGCAGCCCGGCGGCCAGCCCCAGGTACGCCAGCGCGGAGTGCGAGCCGTTGAGCAGCCGCAACTTCGTCAACTGGTACGGCGTCACGTCGGGCACGATCAGCGCGCCGTCGAGCTCCCAGCGCGGGCGGTCGGCGGCGAACGCGTCCTCGAGCACCCACAGGCGATACGGTTCCGCGGCGACAGGCACTTCATCCCGTACGCCGAGGGCCGCGCTCGCCGCGTCGGCGTCACCGGGGACGGTGGCCGGCACGATCCGGTCGACCACGGTCGAGGGCCAGGCGACGGCGGTGCCGAGCCACTGCAGGAACGCGTCGCCGGCCCCGGAGAGCTCGGCGAACTCGCGGACCACGCCGTGCAGGGCCGAGCCGTTGGCCGCCATGTTGTCGCAGGAGATGACGGTCAGCGGGGCGCCGCCGGTCAGGTGCCGCACGGTCAGGCCGCGGACCAGGGCGCCGATCACCGTACGGGCGGTGCCGGCGGCGAGGTCGGCCGCGATCTCGGGTGCGGCCGTGTCGAGGCGGCCCTCCGGCGTACGGAAATAGCCCTTCTCGGTGATCGTCAAGGTGATGACCGTGGTGCCGGGGTGGGTGATGAGCGCTTCCACCCGGTCGGCATCGTCGGTCAGGTGGTTGGCCTCGGTCAGCGCCCGGCACAGGCTGACCCGCGGCTCCCCCGGCCCGCGGACGGTCACGGAGTAGACGCAGTTCTGCGCGCGCAGCTTGGCCACGGTCTCGCGGTTGCCGGGCGCGACGGCGGCGATCCCCCACTCCCCGTTGCCGACCGCCTCGGTGTAGACGGCCTGGTGGGCGCGGTGGAAGTTGCCGAGGCCGAAGTGCAGGACGCGGGGCTGCATCGCGGTCACCAGTCGTGCACGGAGCCGTCGAGGCGCCGCGCCACGGGCAGATACTTCGGGTCGTACGGGAATCTGGCGGCCGCCTCGTCGTCGTACTCGATGCCCAGGCCCGGCTCCTCCGACGGCAACAGCATGCCGTCCTCAAGCCGAGGTGTGCCGCGGAAGACCTCGTACGTCTCGGGGGTGTGCCCCATGTGCTCCTGGATGCCGAAGTTGGGCACCGAGATGTCGACCGCCACGGCCGCCGCGGTGGTCACCGGGGACAGGTCGGTGGCCCCGTGCGAGCCCGTACGCACGTGATAGAGCGCGGCCAGGTCGAAGATGCGCCGCAGGTGCGTGATGCCCCCGGCGTGCACGACCGTGGTGCGCACGTAGTCGATGAGCTGCTCGGTGATCAGCGTCTGCACGTCCCAGATCGAGTTGAGCACCTCGCCCGTCGCGATCGGGGTCGTCGTGTGCTGCCGGATGAGCCGGAACGCCTCCTGATTCTCGGCCGGCGTCGGGTCCTCCATCCAGAACAGCCGCACGTCCTCGACGCTCCTGCCGAACCGGGCCGCCTCGATCGGGGTGAGCCGGTGGTGCACGTCGTGCAGCAGGTGGAAGCCGAAGCCGAACTTCTCGCGCACCTTGCCCAGATAGCCCGGCGCGAAGTCGAGGTAGGCCTCGGTGCTCCACGCCTGCTCGTCGGGCAGCGCGGTCGACGCCGGCTCGTAGAACGTGCCCTTGCGCACCCCGTAGCTGCCGCTGAGCCCGGGCACGGCGGCCTGGGCCCGGATCGCCTTGAAACCCTTTTCCGTGTACGCCGCTACGTCGTCGAGCAGTTCGTCGACGCTCCCGCCGCTGGCGTGGCAGTAGACGAGAACGCCGTCCCGCGAGCGCCCGCCGAGCAGCTGATAGACCGGCAGCCCGGCCTGCTTGCCCTTGATGTCCCACAGGGCGACGTCGATCGCGGCGATCGCGGTCATGGTGACCGGGCCGCGCCGCCAGTAGGCGCCCTTGTAGAGGTATTGCCAGGTGTCCTCGATGCGGGCCGGGTCGCGCCCGATCAGCAGCGGAACCAGGTGATCCCGCAGGTAGGAGGCGACGGCCAGCTCGCGGCCGTTGAGCGTGGCGTCGCCCAGCCCGGTGACCCCGTCGGACGTGGTGACCCGCACCGTCACGAAGTTGCGGCCCGGCGACGTCACCAGCACCTCGACGCGCTCGATCGTTGCCATCGGATCACTCCTCCGTTACGGGCGGATGTCTTGTGTGCGTGTGCTTGTATACAAGCTGCGGTCGCGCAGGATGTCAAGGCCCTATGCTTGGTCACCGTGGCAGGAACGAATCGGCAGACCGTCTACGCGACACTGCGGCGCAAGGTCCTCACCATGGAACTGCAGCCCGGAGCCCCCGTGAGCGAGAACGAACTCGCCGCGGCGCTGGGCGTTTCGCGCACACCCGTACGGGAAAGTCTGATTCTGCTGGCCGAGGAGGGCCTGATCCAGGTCTTCCCCAAGGTCGGCTCATTCGTCTCCCGCGTCGACCCGGTCCGCGTGGCCGACGCCCAATTCCTGCGCGAAGCCGTGGAACTGACCGCCCTCGACGACCTGCCGACGGTCCTCGACCCGGCGCTGCTGGCCGCACTGGACGCGAATCTGAGCGCCCAGGATCGACCCGGCATCGACCTCGAGGAGTTCTTCGCCCTCGACGAGGAGTTCCACCACGGGCTGCTGCAACTGAGCGGTCATGGGGCAGCGTGGGCCACGGTCAGCGCGGCCAAGGGGCACCTGGATCGGGCCCGCCGGCTGGGGCTGCACGAGGCTTCACCGCCCACACTGAACGCCGCACAGCACCGAGCCATTCTCGACGCCGTCCGCACAGGGGATCTGACCGCTGCCCGGGCCGCCATGCGCACTCACTTGCGCGCGGTGTTCGACGACGTCGAGCGCATCCGCGCGCAGTCGCCGCAGTTGTTCGCCTCCAACGACGGTTCCACCCCCGTACGCCGCAACGTCGTCGTCTGGGACTGAGGCCTCGTCGCGCCCACGCCTCGTTCCGTCGCCGCCAAACGCCTACGACCCCGGCGGCCGCAGGTCACCGCCCGGCCGCTCCGCGCCCGCAGACCTGGCCGCCCCCACCGATCGCCGCGCGCAAATGAACCGCCCACCGCGCCCACCGCCAAACCGCCGGCCGCCCAACGCCGCGCGCAGACGAGCCATCTACCGCCAGTCCGCCCGCCGCCGCGCGCAGACGGGTCGCCCACCGCCAGACCGCCCGCCCCCGCGCAAGCGAACCGCCGACCGCCAGTCCGCCGATCGCCGCACGCGAACGAACCGCGCACCGCCAAACCGCCGCGCCCAGACGAGCCGCCTACCGCCAGACCGTCGGCCGCCGCGCGCACCAGACCGTCGGCCGCCGCGCGCAAGCGAACCGCCCACCGCCAAACCGCCGATCGCCGCGAGCAAGCGAATCGCCCACCGCCAAACCGCCGATCGCCGCGAGCAAGCGAATCGCCCACTGCCAGACCGCCGATCGCCGCACGAGCCGGCTACCGCCAGACCGCAACCAGCACGCGCAAGCCGCTAAGAATGCCGACCGCGCACGGGCCCGACTCGATTCCCCCACGGGGCTTGGTGCCTCCTTTCAGCACCGCCATCGTGCCAGCTCTTCGGGCCGCCACCGCCGTTATCCACAATCGAAGGTTATCCACAGGCCATCCCATGAAGATCGCCGCGGATCGGTAGAATCGGCGGTGGCGGAGGCCCCCTGGGAGGGCGGGAACTGGGGTCGACTTGATCATGGTCCCGGGGTCGGTGCGGCTCTCTTTCGGTGCGGCGGTCCGATCCGTCCGCCGGCGCGGTGCCGCGGTCAGATTCGCCCGCCGTTCGACGTCAGGATCTCGCGGACCCGCTCCTTGGCCAGCTCGCAATATTCGACGGCCCCGCGCCGAGCCGCGTCCGGATTGCGGGTGGCGACGCCGTGCACCAGCCGACCCTGGGCTTCGACGAACTTCTGCGATGTCTCCGGTGTCACACCGAACGAGCGGGTCATCACGTTCTTGATCCCCAGCCGGCCGAAAGTGTTGGTCAGCAACGGATTGCCGGCCAGCGACACCAAATACTCATGCATCGCGTAGTTGGCGTCCAAATACCCGTGGAAGTCGACGAACCGCTCCCCCACCAACAACGCGGCCATGGTGTCGAAGCGGCGGTTCAGTTCGGCCACTTCGTCATCGGTGACATGGTCCAGGGCCAGCGCCAGCACACCCAGCTCGACAGCAAGCCGGGCGTCAAAGGTCTCGTCCGAGGTCCGCACGTCGAGCGGCGCGATCACGTACCCCCGATCGGCATCCCGCCGCACCAGACCGTCGGACGAAAGCCGGGTCAGCGCATAGAAAGCCGCCGCATCGTCGACCTCGAGCCGGGCCGCCAGATCCTCCAGCGGCAGGGCCGTGTCGGCCGGGTAGGCGCGGCTCAGCACCAGCTCCCGCGCCCGCCCGTAGACCTCGTCGTCCTTGGCGAAGGCGAACCGCCCGAACCCACCCCGAAAGTACGTGAGGGGCTGACCGTTGCCGGCGGTCGCGGACCGTACGTGCCCCAGGAAGATGGTGTGGGTGCCCCCGGTGACCCGCTCGACGACCTCGCATTCGATGTGGGCCAGCGCGTCACTGAGCAGCGGCAGCCCCAACGTTCCGGGGTGCACGGCGACGCCGCGGAACTTGTCCGGGCTCGGCGAGGCGAACTGGCGGGCAAGCTCCCCCTGACCGTCACCGAGCACGTTGACGGCGTACCGGCCCGAGGCAGTGACCGCCTCGGCCGTCGGCACGGCGTTGTTGAGGCAGGCGAGCATCATCGGCGGGTCGGCCGACAGCGACGTCACCGAGCTCGCGGTCATGCCGTACCGGAGGTCACCGGCGTCGGTCGTGATGACGGTGACCCCGCTCGCGAGGTGCCCGACGACGTGCCGGAAATGCGCTGCGTCCATGGGGCCATCGAATAACGGCGAACTCCCGTACGGAGTGTCCGGCCCCGTCACTGTCGAGCGCGACGGTGACGGCTCGCGTCAGTGCCCCGTACGGGCGCACGGGTTTGACTTTGCCTGTGATCAACGCAGCCGTGGTGGGCCTCGGATGGTGGGGCCAGAAGATCGTCGCCGACCTGGACGGGAGCGCGGAGATCCGCGTGGTGCTGGGAGTGGACCCGTCGGCGGAGGCCCGGAGGAAGATCACCGGGGTTCGGACCGCCGCCGCCTTCGCGGACGCGCTGGCCGACGACGAGGTCGAGGCGGTCATTCTCTGTACGCCGCACGCCCGCCACGCCGAGCAGATCGTCGCCGCGGCGGGCGCGGGCAGGCATGTGTTCTGCGAGAAGCCGTTGACCACGAGCGGGGCCGAGGCCCGGGACGCGATCGCCGCCGTCGAGAAGGCCGGCGTGCAGCTGGGTATCGGTCACGAACGGCGCTTCGAGCCGGCCGTGCAGCTGCTGCGCGACATGTGCGGCCACGGCGACCTCGGCGTCCCGCTGGTGTTGGAGGGCAACTTCAGCCAGGACAAGTTCCTCGCCCTGCCCGCCGACAACTGGCGGCTGTCCGCGACCGACGCGCCGGTGGGACCGTTGTCGGCGACCGGCATCCACCTGGTCGACCTGGCCATCGCCGTGTTCGGGCGCCCGGTCGAGGTGTGGGCGCGGCTGGGCACGCTGGCGACGGAGTTCGCGAACGGCGACACGCTGACGGTCACGCTGGGCTTCGAGGGCGGGCGCACCGCGCTGATCACGGCCGTGCTGACGACCCCCTTCGTCGGGCGGGTGGCCGTGATGGGCTCGCGGGGCTGGCTGGAGATCCGCGACCGCAATCATCCCGAGCTGCCCCGCGGCTGGGACGTGACCACCACCTTGCGCGGCAGCGAGCCGTCGACCGAGTTCTACCCGCCGCACCCGTCCGTGCGCGCCAACCTGGAGGCGTTCGCCGCCGCGGCCGAGGGGCGGGCCGCCTATCCCGTCCCGTACGGGGAAATGCTGGCCAACGCCGACACGTTCGAGGCGATCACCCGGTCGGCCCGCAGTGGACAGCTCGAGCGCCTACCCCGGGAGTAGGCTGCGCTCGCCGCCGTGCACGCTGACCACGGCGCCGTTGACATAGCTGCTGCTCTCGCCGACCAGGAACAGCACGACGTCGGCGATCTCCTCCGGGTCGCCGATCCGGCCGCGGGCGTTCGTCTGATCCATGGCGTCGGGGAAGGCCTCGAGCATCGGTTCCGTCCCCGGCGTGCGCACCGGGCCCGACGAGACACCGTTGACCCGCAGCCCGGCGCCGCCGAACTCTGTCGCCCAATAGCGGGTCAGCGTCTCGAGGGCCGCCTTGGACGCGCCGTAGGCCGCCCCGACCGGCGCGACTATGGTGGCGGCGGTCGAGCTGACGTTGACGACGGCGCCCCGGCCACGGGCGACCATGCCGGGCGCCAGCGCCGCCACGAGCTGGAACGGCGCCCGCGTGTTGATCGCCAGGTGCCGGTCGAAGCTCTCCGCGCTGGTGCCGGGGGTGGTGGCGAACTCGTAGATCCCGGCGTTGTTGACCAGGATGTCGACCGGGCCGGCGTCGCGAGCCAGCCGCTCGACGTCCTCGGCGGCCGACAGATCGGCGGCGACGAACCGGGCCCGTCCGCCCTTGTCGGCGATCGCGGACACCAACTCGGCCCCGCGCACCGCATCGCGGCCGTGCACTACGACCTCGGCTCCGTGCTCGGCGAGACGCATCGCCACGGCGCGGCCGATGCCCGCCGTCGCGCCGGTCACCAAGGCCGTTTTCCCTGCTAGGTCAGACATGACGACTCCATTCTGGGTTGGTCGACCCAATTTGTAACGCAGCTTTTTGGGTCGCGCAACCCAATCGGCTAGGCTCGTGGCGTGACGTTGACCCGCAAAGGACAGGCGACCCGGGAGCGCATCCTGGAGGCGGCGGCCGAGCTCATCGCCCAGCGCGGGGTGGCCGGCACCAGCACCGAGGATGTGCGCAAGGCGGCCGGCATCGGCGGGTCGCAGCTCTATCACTACTTCGACAGCAAGCAGGCCCTGATCAGGGCGGTCATCACGCGGCAGGCCGAGGCGCCGCTCGTCCCGGGCCAGCCGATCATGGGCGCCCTGGACAGCTTCGACGCGCTGCGGGCCTGGGCCGACGCCGCGGTCGAGCATCAGGAGCGCAACAGCGGCCGGGGCGACTGCTCGCTGACCGCCCTGGCCGGCGAGCTGGGCCCGACCGACGACCAGGCCCGCGAGGATCTGTGCCAGGCGTTCCTGCGCTGGCAGTCCGTGCTGCACGACGGCCTGGGGACGATGCGCGAGCGTGGCGACCTGCGCCCCGAGGCCAACCTCGACGAGCTGTCGATGGCCCTGCTCACGGCCCTGCAGGGCGGCAACCTGCTGAGCCAGACGCTGCGCACCGCGGCCCCGCTGCGGGCGTCGATGAATGCCGCGCTGGCCTACGTCCGGTCATTCACCTAATTAGAGGTGCTTGGCGAGGGTGCTGGCGATCTCGGCGCGCATCGGGTCGGGGTTGGCCCAGCTCCAGTTCGGGTGGGCGCGGTTGGTCATCAGCGACAGCACCAGCTTGCGCTGCGGGACGACCAGCAGTGACGTGCCCGTGAAACCGGTGTGGCCGAAGCTCGTGGGCGACGACAACGCGCCCATGAACCAGGGCTGGCGCAGCGTCACCCCGAGGCCGTGGTCGGAGGGGCGGCCCTGCCGCTCCGGGTCGACCGCGGGCAGGCCGGCGTTGTGGTTGGTCAGCATCTCCTTGACGAGCGCGGCCGAGAGCAGGCGCTTGCCGCCGTAGACACCGCCGGCCAGCAGCATCTGACCGGTCAGGGCCACGTCGCGGGCGGTGCCGAACAGGCCGGCGCTGCCGATCACGCCGCCCATCTGGGCCGCGATGTCGTCGTGGACCACCCCGCGCAGCAGGCCGCGGGACGTCCGGGCGTCGGTGGCGGCCATCCGGGTGGCCAGCGTCGACGCGCTGAGCCACTTGCGCGGGTTGAAGCCCAGCGAGGAGGTCAGGCCCAGCGGCACGGTGATGCCGCTCTTGACGGCCGCCTCGAGGCTCAGGCCGGTGACCTTTTCGACGAGCTGGCCCGCCACCATCAGCCCGACACTGGAGTAGCGATACGACTTGCCCGGGGCCACCCCACCGATCAACGGAGTGGCCAGCACCTTCGCCCGCTGGGCGGCGACGGACAGGCCCTTGACCCCGGTGGCGCCGACCGGCAGGGCGCTCGTGTGGGTCAGCAGCATCCGTACGGTGACCTTGTCCTTGCCGGCGCCGGTGAACCCGGGCAGGTAGCGGACCACCGGCGCGTCCAGGTCGACCTTGCCCTTGTCGACCTGCTGGAGCAGCGCGATCGCGACGTACACCTTGGTCAGCGAGGCCAGATCGAAGATCGAGTCGGTGCGCATCGCGACCCGCTTGGCCGCGGCCAGCTCGACCGGACCGGCCCCGTAGCGCAGGGCGTGCCCGACCGCGAGGTTCACCGTCGTCGAGTTGTTGACCATCACGACCAGCGCGGCCCCGGCGTACGTCGGGTGTTTGGGGTTGGCCGTGGTCGGCTTCAAGTATTTCGTGAGCACGGCCTTGAGCGGGGCCACATAGGCCGGGGCCGCGGCCGCCCCGCCCCCCGTGCCCCCGCTGCTCTGCCCGTCGATCCACCCACTGGCGCTGCGGCCGCAGCCCGTGACGGTGGCGGCGAGGGCGGCAGTTCCAGCGCCCAGGAGGTGACGGCGAGTCAGCGACATGACCGAGATCCTCTCAAGCCCGGCAATCGATCGGCAACGCCGGTCAGGTGTGGTCGATGCCGATGGCGCGGATCCGCGCGGCCAGGTCGTCCCACAGTGCCGGGGCGGCGCCGATCGTCAGTTCGGTGGTGAACTCGGGGCCGTGTCCGCCCAGCACGACGCCGGCCTCGCGGGCGATCAGGGCGCCGGCCGCGATGTCCCACAGGTTCGTGTCGAGGCAGAAGCCGCCGTCGAGCCGGCCGGCGGCCTGATAGACCAGGTTGAGGGCCGCGGGCAGGCGCCGGATGTCGCCGGAGACCGGCAGCAGCTCGCGGACGACCCGGGCCGCGCGCTCCTTGGTGGCCGGGTTGGGCTGGAAGCTCACCCCGACCAGCGCCTTGTCGAGCGTCGCGCCCGCCGGCACCGGGAGCCGCTCGCCGTTGAGGAACGCTCCCCCGCCGTCGACGGCGCTGAACGTCTCGCCCGCCACGGGCTCGTGCACGACGGCCACCTGGGCCTCGTCACCCTCATAAAGTGCGACACAGACCGACCAGGGCCCCGTACGGCTGACGTAGTTGCGCGTGCCGTCGAGCGGGTCGATCACCCAGCTCCAGCCGCTCGAACCCGCCCTGCCGTGGCCCTCCTCGGCCTGCATCGCGTCGTCGGGCCAGGCGGCGTGGATCGCGTCCACGATGAGTTCCTCGCTGGCGATGTCGACGTCGGAGACCACGTCGTTGGCGTGTGCCTTGGGCGCGCCCATCTTCAGGGTGCTCCGCCTGTCCAGCTGCAGCCGACCGGCCCGGACGGCGAGCTCGGCGGCCAGGTCACGGGCGGCATGAAGGTCTCGATCCACACCGGCACGCTATCGCCTACGGTGCGACCATGCCCGCCGACAGGTCGATGTCGGCCGCGCACAGGCCCGGCATGTGCAGCATCGCGATGACGGCGTCGGCCACCTCGTCCTCGGTCAGCATGCGGTGCAGGGCCGCGCGGGACACGAAGGCCTCCTCCGCTTCCTCGTACGTGACCCCCGTCCGCTCGGCCTCGAGCCGGAAGTTCCGGGTCATCCGGGGCCCGTCGACCGGCCCGGGTGAGAGCGAGTTCACCGACACGCCCGCGGGGCCCACCTCGTACGCGAGGGTCCGCGTCAAGCCGATCACGGCCATCTTGCTGGCGGTGTACGGCGTACGGCGGATCAGGGGTCGTTTGCCGCTGACCGAGGCCACGTTGATGACGTCGCCCGCGCCCCGCTCGACCATGGCCGGCAGGAACGCGCGGCACATCAGGTAGGTGCCGCGCACGTTGACCGCGAAGACCTCGTCCCACTCGTCGGGTTCGATATCGGTCAGCGCGGCCACCGGGCCGGGGACGCCGGCGTTGTTGATCAGGATGTCGACGTCCGGATATCGGGCCGCCAACGCATCCACGCCGGCCGGGTCGGAGATATCAGCGACAGCTGCTTCTACGCCGCCGATGGCCTCGAGACGGTCCCGGTTGCGGCCGACCGCGATCACCCGGGCGCCCCGCGCGGCCAGGGCGAGCGCGATCGCCCGCCCCAGGCCGTTACCGGCCCCGGTGACCAGCGCGGTCCGGCCCCGTACGCGGTCGGTCATGCGTCCTCGTCCAGCAGCGCCACCGCGCGGGTCGGGCCGCCGTGGGCGCCGATCACCTTGAGCGGGAAGCCGGAGAACGTGAACCGCTTGCCGATCAGCTGGTCGAGGTTCGTCAGGTTCTCGTAGTGGGTGATGTGGTGGCGGCGGCACATCATGTGGCACGGGTACGACTTGCTGACCGGGTTGTCGGGGGTCGGGCTGTCGACGCCGAACGTCTTCACGCCGTGCTGGACGATCCACTCGCTGCCGGTCTCGCCCAGCCCCGGGAAGTCGGTCAGGTAGCGGGCCGTGCCGGCGTACCGGCCGTGGGTCCCGGTGTGCAGCAGCAGGATGTCGCCGGTCTCGACGGTCAGCCCGGCCGCCTCCTGCGCCGCGTCCAGGTGCTCGGCCGTGATGTCCTGGTGGGCCTCGACGTGCGAGACGTCCAGGCAGACGGCGGGACCGTAGAACAGGTCGAGCGACATCTGGTCGATGGTCTCGGCCGACGGGTGGGGGTCGAGATGCGAGAACGAGTCGACATGGGTCGGCCCGTTGTCGTTCATCATGAAACCCTTGGTCTGGAACGAGAAGCCGCCCACGAAGCGCAGCGCCGTCTCCTCGTGCGTCGCGTGGTCGAACACCACGGTCTTCAAGTGCCCGGGGTAGACCTGCATCCCCTGGTAGATGTCCTGTGACAGGTCGACGAGGCGCACGGCACCGCTCCTTCCGTTCGGGTGCGAAAAGCCTAGATTTCCCGTACGCCGTAACGACTCCCGCCGCACAGCAGTCCCGCGGTCCCGCACTGACGGCGAGCGACACTCCCCCGTCCTTGGCGGCGTCCTACGGTGGCCCGATGACGACAGCGAAGACGGTCGGCGTGGTCGGCCTCGGCATCATGGGGTCGGCGATCGCCGGCCACCTGCTCGACGCCGGCTTCGACGTGATCGGCACCGACGTGTCCCCGCAGGCCGTCTCGGCGTTGGTCGCCATCGGCGGCCGGTCCGCTCCCGACCCTTCCGCGCTGGCCGCCGACATCGTGGTGACCTCGCTGCCCACCGCCGAGGCGGCGCTGACAGTCTGCCGGTCCCTGTCCGCCGCGAAGATCGTCGTCGAGACCTCGACCCTGTCGCTGGCCGTGAAGGAGCAGTGCCGCTCGCTGGTGGCCGGCGAGCTGCTCGACTGCCCGATCAGCGGCACCGGCGCCCAGGCCCGCGTGCGCGACCTGGTCGTGCTGGGCAGCGGCGACCAGGACGCGTTCGAGACGGCCCGCCCGGTCATGGAGGCGTTCGCCCGCTCCGTACGGCATTTGGGCCCGTTCGGCGACGGCACCCGCATGAAGCTGGTGGCCAACCTGCTCGTCTCGATCCACAACGCGTCCACGGCCGAGGCGTTCGCGCTGGGCGTGGCGGCCGGCCTTGACCCGGCGGTCCTCTACGACACGGTCCGCGACGGCGCCGGCGGTTCGGTCATCTTCGACAAGCGCGGCCCTCTGATGGTCGAGCGGGCCTACCGACCGGCCACCGCCAAGGTCTCCATGTTTCTCAAAGACGTTTCCCTCGTACGCGAACTGGCCGGCTCGCTGCACGTCCCCACCCCGGTTCTGGACGCCACGCTCCCCCTCTACGAACGGGCCGCCGCGACGGGCTGGGCCGACGCCGACGCCGCCGCCCTGCTCGAGGTGCTGGAGGAGGGCCGATGAACCTCACGGAAGCCGACCGCCTGGCCGACGCGACCCTGGCCCACGCCCGTACGCTCGGCGCCGCCCCGCTGGCCGTGGTAGTTCTCGACGCCGGCGGCCACCCCGTGGTGGTCAAACGCGAGGACGGCGCCGGCATCCTGCGCGTCGAGATCGCCACCGCCAAGGCGTACGGCGCCCTGGGCATGGGCATGTCCTCCCGCGACATAGCCACCCGCGCCGAAAAGCAACCCGCCTTCTTCACCTCCCTGGCCGCCGTCACACACGGCCACCTGGCCCCCGCCGCCGGCGGCATCCTGATCCACGACGAGACCGGCCACCTCACCGGCGCCCTCGGCGTCAGCGGCGACACGTCCGACGTAGACGAGGCGTGCGCCCTCGCCGCGCTCAGCCGTGGAGGGTCGGGCGGTAGGTGAGTTCGTGGGTGCGGCCGTCGAGGAGTTTGCTTTCGACGAGTTCCAGGTCGAAGTCCTCGGCGCCGCGGAAGATGGGGTCCTGGCCGTTGCGGCCGGTGATGACCGGGAAGACGCTGATCTGCACGAAGTCGACCAGGCCGGCCTTCATCAGCGCGCGGTTCAGCGACAGGCTGCCGTGCGAGCGCAGGGGCACGTCTGACTCCTCCTTGAGCCGGGCCACCACCTCGACGGCGTCCCCGTCGACCACTGTCGCGTCCGGCCAGTCGGGGGCCTCCTTGAGCGTGGACGACACGATCGTGGCGGGCAGGTTCACCATCCGGGTGACCCACGGGTCGTGCACGGCCTCCTCGACGTCGGAGCTGAGCAGCCCGACGAACGCCCGGTAGGTGTTGGCCCCGAACACCATGCGCTGCGGCTCGGCATAGTGGCCGAGGCGGTGTTCGAGCAGCTCGGGGCCCTGCTTGCCCCAGTATCCGGTCCAGTCACCGGTGGCCGTGCCGAAGCCGTCGAGGCTGCTGAAGACGTCGAACGTGTAGGTCGCGGTCATGGTGCTCTCCTCTGTGTCGGTCGTCGAGAGCTAAGACCGGGGAGGGCCGCGAAACTCATCGGTCTAGCGTTCGCCCCGGCGTAAAGACCCCACCACCAGCCGGTCGACGCTGGCGTCGAGGGCGCTGTCGTCGCCCAGCTCGCCGAACGCGCGCAGCATGTCCTTGATGTCGGCGTGCACCCGGGGGCTGCGGGCGCGCAGGGCGGCCACCATCTCGTCGACCCGCTTGGTCAGGCCGTCCCGGGTGTCCACGACCTCGTTGAGCAGCCCGAGATCCCACGCCCGTTCGGCGTCCAGCGGCTCGCCGGTCGCGGTCAGCCAGAACGCCTCGCGCCGGCCGACGATCCGGGGCAGCCAGGCCAGCACCAGGGCCGGAGCCAGGCCGATGCCCACCTCGGGGAAGCGGAAGGTCGCGGTTCTGAGAGCCACCGCGACATCGAACGCGGCGATCAGGCCCACCCCGAAGCCGGCCGCGTCGCCCTGCACCTCGGCCACGGTGACCAGCGGGGTCCGCCGGGCCGAGCGGGTCAGCCGGGCCAGCGCCTGCGCCTCGCCCTTGACCTCGGCCGGGGTCGCGCCGCCCCGGTCGCGGCCCAGGCAGAACACATCGCCGGTGGCCCGGAACCGCAGGACGTGCGCGTCCGCCGGCGGGTCGTCGAGCAGGTCGGCCAGCGTGTGGCAGAGCTCGATGCTGAACAGGTTCTGCGGCGGCCGGTCCAGCTCGGCAACGATGACGCCGTCGTGGGTCTCGAAGTTCATCTAGTTCAGCCTCCCGGTCGCGATTCCGCCGTACCAGTCCACGTCGTCGGGCGCCGTCCGCACGGTCACGGCCCGTACGTGGGTGAAGTCGTGGAACGATTCCCAGCCGCCCTCGCGGCCGATCCCGCTCTCCTTGAGGCCGCCCCAGGGCGACGACGGGTCGAGCCGGTGATGGTCGTTGACCCACACCATCCCGGCCTCGATCCGCGACGCGACACGGTGCGCGCGGGCGAGGTCGCGGGTCCAGATCGCCGACCCCAGGGCGTACGGGGAATCATTGGCGATTCTGACGGCCTCGTCCTCGTCGTCGAACGGGATGACCACGACCACCGGGCCGAAGATCTCGTCGCGGGCCACGGGCATGTCGTTGGTGACGTCGGCCAGCACGGTCGGCTGGACGAAGAAGCCGTCCTCGAACCCCGGTACGGTCGCGGCCTGGCCCCCGGTGACGACGCGCGCCCCGGACTTCTCGATCGTGGCCAGGATGCGGTCCCGGGCCTTGGCCGAGATCACCGGGCCCAGCTGGGTGGCCGGGTCGGCGGGGTCCCCGATCCGGATGTTCTCCGCGATCGTCGCCAGGGCAGCCAGGAACTCGTCGTGGAGGCTGCGGTGCACGATCAGGCGGCTGCCCGCGATGCAGGTCTGGCCGGCCCCGACGAACCCGGCGAACGCCGCGCCCCGGGCCGCCACGTCGACCGGTGTGTCCCCGAAGACGATCACCGGTGACTTGCCGCCCAGCTCGAGCGTCGTCTTGGCGAACCGCTGGGCCGCCGCGACCGCGATCGACCGGCCGGGCTCGGTGCCCCCGGTGAACACGACCTTCTTGACCAGCGGGTGCTGGGTGAGGGCGGCCCCGACCACCGGGCCCAGGCCGTTGATCACGTTGAGCACGCCATCGGGGAGGCCGGCGTCGTGGGCGATGTCGGCCAGCAGCATCGCGGTCAGCGGGGTCTGCTCGGACGGCTTGAGGACGACCGAGTTGCCCGTGGCCAGCGCGGGGGCCAGCGACTTCGACGCGATCATCATCGGGTGGTTGAACGAGGCCAGGATCGTGACCACGCCGAGCGGCAGCCGGGTCGTGTACGAGTGGTACGGCCCCGGCATCGGCACCACGGCGTCGCGGTCGGCCAGCAGCAGCGAGGCGTTGTAGCGATACCACTCGGGCAGCCGGGTGATCTGGGCCTTCGTCTCGGTCAGCGGGCGGCCGTTGTTCGCCGTCTCCAGCTCGTAGAGCTCGGTCATCCGGGCGGCGATCCCGTCGGCGAACCGGTGCAGGATGCGGGAGCGCTCGTGGATGGGCATACGGCTCCACACGCCGGAGTCGAACGTCTCCTGCGCGACCCGGATCACGTCCTCGACGTCGGCCTCGTCGGCGCTGTCGGCGACGGCCAGCACGCCACCGGTGGACGGGTTGAGGACGTCCAGCCGGGGGCCGCGACCGGGGACGACCTTGCCGCCGATACGCAGGCCGGTGGGGAGCTCCATCACGCCTCCTGAGGGGCTGTCTGCCGAATGACCGGACGCTATCCAGCGGGCCGGCCCGGGGCACTGACGGCGGGCGTCATCAGGTGACCGTCAAGTCACAGGTGACGACACTGTGCTGTCACCGGCCGCGAGCGAGACTGCCTGCAACGAAAGGGAGGTCATGCCGTGAGACTGGGTTACTTCTCGATGCCGCTGCACCCGCTCGGCCGGACGTGGGCCGACACCCTCCGCGAGGATCGCGAGGCCGTCATCCTGGCCGACTCGCTGGGCTTCCACGACGCGTTCATCGGCGAGCACCTGACCGACCGGCACGAAAACATCACCAACAGCCTGCTGTTCCTGGCCACGCTGATCTCCGACACCCGGCAGATCAAGCTCGCCACCGGCACGACGAACCTGTCGCAGCAGCATCCCGTGCTGGTCGCCGCCAATTCGGCGATGTTCGACCACCTGGCCGGCGGGCGGTTCATCCTCGGCATCAGCCCCGGCGCGCTGACCTCCGACGCCGAGGCGCTCGGCATCCTGACCGAGGATCGCAACAAGATGTTCGCCGAGGCGATCGACGTCATCACCGCGATCTGGGAGTCCGAACCGCCGTACGCGA
The DNA here is from genome assembly GCF_016785085.1 of Paractinoplanes lichenicola. Taxonomy (GTDB): domain Bacteria; phylum Actinomycetota; class Actinomycetes; order Mycobacteriales; family Micromonosporaceae; genus Actinoplanes; species Actinoplanes lichenicola. The sequence continues at coordinate 71,973 of NZ_JAENHO010000009.1, read as the reverse complement.
TCGATCTGCCCGGCAACCGCTTCAAGGTGACGACCGAGTCGACCATGGACACCGATTTCGGCGTGGGTTATCTGCCCAAACCGTTACAGCAGCCGCGGCCCGAGATTGTGGGCACCGTGGTGGCACCGTTCTCCAAGGGCGTCATCGCGATGGGCAAGCGCGACTTCCACCCGCTGTCGGCCAACTTCCTGCTGCCGCAGTGGGTGGCGACGCACTGGCCCAACTACGTCGAGGGCAAGCAGGCCGCCGGCGCGACCGCCGATCCGGCCGATTGGCGCGTGGCCCGCACGGTGTTCGTGGCCGACGACCCCGCGACCGCTGCCTCCTATGGGCGCGACGACGAAAACAGCCCCTACCGGTTCTACTACTCGCAGATGCTCAAGAAGATGAAAAAACTGGGCCGGCTCCAGCTGTTCAAGACCCGGCGCGACCAGCCCGACGAGGAGGTCACGCTCGACTACGTGCTCGACAAGCTGGTCATCACCGGCACGCCGGAATCGGTGGCCGAGCAGATCCTGGCCCTGCGCGAGCAGACCGGCGATTTCGGCGAGCTCGTCTACGCCGGCCTCGACTGGGTCGACCCGCGACTGGCCCGCCGGTCGATGGAGCTGATGGCGCAGAAGGTGATGCCGGACGTGAACGCGGCCCTGGCGTGAACGATCGCTTGCCGCCGCTGGAGGACATGACGGCCGAGCAGCGGGCTGCCGCCGCGCGGATTGCCTCCGGGCCGCGCGGTGCGCTGTTCGGCCCGTTCGTGCCGCTGCTGCGCAGCCCCGAGCTGATGACCCGGCTGCAGCTGGTCGGCGAGTTCCTGCGCTTCGGCAGCGCGCTCGACGACGACCTGGTCGAGCTGGTCATCCTGTTCGTGGCCCGGCATTGGGACCAGGATTTCGAGTACGGGTTCCATCATCCCCTGGCGTTAAAAGCCGGGCTGCCGCCGGAGGTCGTCGAGGCGGTCGCGCACGCCCGGCGACCCGCGGGTGATCGTTTTGCGACCGTGTGGGACCTGCTGGACGAGTTGCACCGCACGCGGCAGGTCGGCGATGCGGCGTACGGGAAAGCCCTTGACCTGCTGGGCGAGGAACGCGTGATCGAGGTCGTCGGCACGGCCGGCTACTACACGACCCTGGCCATGACGATGAACGTCGCGCGCACGCCACCCCCGGCCGACGCGCCTCGTCTGCCTCCCCGGGAGCGCTCATGACGCTGGTTCTGCTGCATCCGCTCGGCGTCGACCACCGTTTCTGGGATCCCGTACGCCCCTACTTCCAGCCCTCGGTCGTCACGCCCGACCTGTCCGGCGCCACGATCGAGGAGATGGCGGCCGCCGTCTCGCTGCCCGGCCCCGTCGACCTTTGCGGCGTCTCGCTGGGCGGCCTGGTCGCCCAGGTCATCGCGGCCCGCCACCCGTCCCTGGTCCGCCGCCTGATCCTGGCCGACACCGTCGCCGTCTATCCCCCCGCCATGCGCGAGATGTGGCGTTCGCGAGCCGCCCTCGTACGCGCCGAGGGCCTCACGCCGATCCTGGCCCCGACCGAGAAGCTCTGGTTCACCGAGGCCGCCCAGCCCTCCGACGTGTCCCGCATCAGGGCCCTGCTGCTCTCCGGCGACCCCGACGTCTACGCCCGCACCTGCGAGGCCCTGGCCGCCGCCGACACCACCGCACTGGTCCCCGAGATCAAGGCCCCCACCCTGCTCCTGTGCGGCAAACACGACGCGCCCCCCTTCCACCAGGCCGTCGACTATTTCACCGCCACCCTCCCCGACCCCACAGTCACCTGGCTCCCCGGCGCCCACGCCACGGCCTACGAACACCCAGCCCCCTTCGCCGACGCGGTGGCCGCCTTCCTCTGCTGACCACGTCCACTCCCGTCCCGGGGCCGGCGATCATCGGGAAACGGCCGCCCGGCTCGTCGAGCGTCCGGGTGGGGGTCTTCGCGGCCGGCGGCGAACCGAACCTGGCCCTCGTCATGACGGTCGCCGCGATCGGGGCCTTCTGCGGCGATCACATCGCCTACCGGATCGGCCGGACCGTACGGCGCGACCGGTTCCGGTGGGTCGAACGACCGCTCGAGAAACGCGGCGGCCTGCTGCTGGTAGTCGCGCGTTACATCCCCGGCGGGCGCACCGCGGTGACTATGACGATGGGCGCCGTCCGCTATCCACCCCGCAAGTTCGCCCTGTTCGACGCTCTGGCCGCCATGTCCTGGGCCGTGTATTCGGCAACTGTCGGCTACGTCGGCGGCGAAGCCTTCGAGCACGACAAGCTGAAGGGCCTGCTGCTGGGCCTGGGCCTGGCCGCCGGCACCACCGTCATCGTCGAGGCAGTCCGTTACGGCCTCCGCCGGCGCGCCGGAAACCGGGAGGAGAGCCGGGTGCCGTAGCGCCGCGGATGGCGTTGCGGGCGGACTCCTCGGGACGGGCCGAGGTGCGGGGACGACCCGCCGGGGCCGTGATCCGGGCGGGGTCGCCGCAAGATCAATGGGAACCTATCCTGGCGCGATGTCTTCAACACTGCCGGTGACCTCGCACGAGGGGCTGCTGGGCAACGTCGCGTCGGGTTATGGGCTGGCGTCGCGGCGGTGGCGGCGGTTGTTCGCCGTCGTGTTGCCCGTCGCGGCGACGATGCTGGTGGTGTCGACGCTGGCCGACCTCGCCCTCGGGTCGGGGCGGCTGGTCATCGTCGACGGGATCCCCGAGGCGCTCAGCGGGGACGGGCTGGCGGGGGTCAAAGCGGTCACCGCCGTCGTGTTCTGGCTGGTGGGGCTGGTCGGCGGGGTGTGGGCGGTCGCCCGCGACGCCGGGCCGCGCGAGTCGTTGTGGCAGGGGGTCAAGAGCCTTCCCGCGTACGGGATCGGTCTGATCGCCGTGGGCGGGGGCGCCTTCCTCGCGTTGTGGGCGGCGGCCGGGCTCGCCCGCGGCGGCGCGGGACTGGTGCTGATCGTCGCCGTGCTGGTGGCGGTCGTGCTCGGGGCGGCGAGGGTGCTGCTGATCGGGATCGACCAGCTCGTCGGCTCCGGCACGGCGCCGACCTGGGGCGAGGCGCTGTCGTTCGTGCTGGGCGGGGTCGCGGTGCCGATGCTGGTGGCGTACGGGTGGGAACGCCTGGGTGCCCCGGGAAGCGAGACGGTGCTGCTGATCGTCGCGCTTGTCGCCCAGATCGGGCTGGCCGCGCGACCGCACTCGCGGGGAGCCGGGACAAGCGGGGCCAAGGACGCGGCCGCCGCTCGGGCAAGACGGCCGCGTTTGTGGCCCGCCATAACCGTGTTCGCGGTCGCTGTCGCGCTGGCGGCGGGCGTGCTGCTGACCAACCCGTACGACGCCCCGGTGGTTCGCACCAACTCCGCCGGGTCGTCCGGGGCGCGGGCCGTGGCGTGGCCCGCGGGCCGGCACCCGGTGATCGTCACCACCAGTGAGGTCTGGTTCTGCGACGACGACCTGTGCCAGAACTCCACCGACGTGAGCGGCGGTCCGCCGACCGTGGAGGGGTACGGGTCGGCCACGATCGGTGCCGACGGCACGGTGGTGAAGACCGCGCTGACCGGTGGACCGGACAAGGGCGGGCCGTTCGTGCACTACGCCCGGTGCGTACGGGAAGGGTGTCAGGAGGCGTGGATCCCGGTTCGCGCGTCAGGGCGGGAACGACTGGATGTGGAGGGCCGCACCGAGGTGGCGGGCGCGCCGGCACCGGACGGGGCGTTGTGGTTGTTCGTGGCCACGCCGATCACGGGCGGGCAGCACGGGCGGTACCGGTTCTCGATGATCAGATGCGCCGACGTCGCCTGTGCCGCGCCGCAACGCCACCAGGTGGGTGTGCTCGACCGGACGCCCGAGGACGGCTATCCCGACGGCCGCCGCGCCCGCCTGACGATCGGGACCGACGGGCGGCCGGACGGTTCCTTCTGGATCGGCCACTCCGTCTACCGCTACAGCTGCGAGCCGGTCACGTGCGCGGCGCCCAAGCAGTCGGCCGTCGACAGCGGGCCGTCCGACGCGGCCTGGACCGTGGCCGGCGACCGCACAGTCTTCGTGCGGGGCGGCGAGCTCTTCGACGGCCACACCTCGACCCCCGTCGGCGGCAGCGGAAACTCGAAGCTGGCGGCGGCCGCGGTGGCCGGCCCGGACGTCTACGTGGCCGCGGCCGTGCCCACCGAGGCAGCGGGTTCCGGCTTCCGCATCACCTACGGCGAGCCGGTCCAGCACTGGCGGCAGACGGTCTGGCGCTGCCGCAACCAGGAATGTGCCAGCACACCCCTGGACAGCTACGACAACCAGGAGCGCGAACAACTGCTCGCCGTCTCCGCGGACGGCCGCGTGCTGGTGGTCCGCGACGACCACATCGTGCTGCTGGAGAAGTCCGTTGCGTAGCCCGTCGCTGCGGCTGATCACTGTCCTGCTGGTCATCGGCGTCTCGGCCGGGGCGTGCGCCGACCGCAACGACGCCGCAGCGTCCCGAACCAGCGCCCCGGCTCCCAACTCCAGCCCGGCGGCGCGCACCCCCGACGATCCCTGCGACGGCTTCGTGGCCTGGGTTCTCCAGTATCCGGGCGACAGGAGCCAGGCCGCCGTCAGTGAGTACGAACGCATGACGCAGAACCCGGACGGTTACTCGGTCCGGCAGAGGATCGCCTTGCGTCAGGCCTTCTACGGTCACCACGAGACCCTGATCCGGAATCTGGCGGGGACAGCCGACTATCCTCCGGTCCGCAAGGCCTTCTTGTCCTTCGCGGACGGCCTGGCCGCCTATGCGAGCAACGCGACCGAGGCCGGGCCGCCGAACGTCATGCCGGATCGCGATCCGATCGCCAGAGCCTGCGGCTTCAACAGCAAGATCGAGATTGAGCCGCTGCCGGCGGGATCTCCTCCGGAATAGGGCCGCACCCACCGCCGGCGCCGTTGCCGGACAGCGGGCGCGGCCGGACTCAGGCCAGCTTGAGCAGCCGGGCCGCCGTCTCGCCGCGGATCGCGTTGCGGACGGTTTCGTCGAGGCGGGCCGACGCGATCTGGTCGAGCGGGTCGTAGTGGCCCATGTCGAACGGGTAGTCGGTGCCGATCACGACGTGGTCGGCGCCCATTTGCTGCACCAGGAACTCCAGGTGCGGGGCGTCGAAGACCAGGCAGTCGACGTAGATCTGCTTCAGATACGTCGATGGCGGCCGGGTGATGTGGTGCCGGCCCTCCGGGCGTTCCCCGTACGCGTGGTCCATGCGCGACGAGTAGAACGGCAGGTACCCGCCACCGTGCACGGCCACGAGCTTCAGACCCGGGTGTTCCTCCAGCACTCCCCCGTGGATGATCTTGGTGAGCGCCACCGTCGTGTCGAGCGGGTTGCCGATCACGTTGGTCAGGTAATACTTGCGGAAGCGCTCGCCGCCCGTGAAACCGTTGGGGTGCAGCATCACGACGACGTCGAGCTGCTCGGCCTTGGCGAAGAACGGCCGGAACCGCTTGTCGTCCAGGTCGAGCCCCATGACGTTGGTGTTGATCTCGACGCCGCGGAAGTCGTACTCCGTCACGCACCGCTCCAGCTCCTGCACGGCCGCGTCGACGTCCTGCATCGGGACCGTGGCCAGCCCGACGAAACGGTCGGGGTGGTCGGCCACGATCTTCGACAGGTTGTCGTTCTGCATCTGCGCCAGTTGCAGGCCCAGCGCGGGGTCGGTCCAGTAGAAGTAGCCGGCCGGCGCGACCGAGATGGCCTGCACGTCGATGCCCATGCGGTCGAGGTCGGCGATCCGCCGTACGGGGTCGGTCGCTTGCGGCATGATGGCGCGCACATGCTCGACCTGGTACGCGTTGGTCTCGTCCCCGCCGTAGTAGGTGAACGGATCCATCTCGGGCGACATCAGCCCGGCCGTCAGCGGCAGCGTGTCGGGCAGGATCACGTGGCCGTGAATGTCAACGGTGCGCATGAATGTCCTTAGATCGAAGCGAGCGGTGACCAGGGCAGAGGCGCCCCGCCGTACTTGGCGGCGCGGACATCGCCGGAGCGGGCGTGGCCCTCGAAGAGCTCGACCCGAGCCGCACGCCCGCACAGCTCGCCGAGCTCGGCCGAAGCGGCTTGGGAAGTGACCTCCTGATAGGTCACGGTCCGCAGGTATTTCCCGACCCAGAGGCCGCCGGTGTAGCGGGCCGCGCCGCGGGTCGGCAGCACGTGATTCGTGCCGATCACCTTGTCCCCGTACGAGACGCAGGTGCCCTCGCCCAGGAACAGTGCGCCGTAGTGCCGCATCTTGTCGAGCGCCTCGCGCGGGTTGCGGGTCAGGATCTGCACGTGCTCGCTGGCGTAGGAATCGGCCAGCCCGTACGCCTCGTCCAGCGTGCCCACGACGTGCACCTCGCCGTGGTCGCGCCACGCGGGCCCGGCCATGTCGTTGGTCGGCATGCCGGGCAGGATCGCCTCGATGTGCTCGATCACCCGCTGCCCGAGGGCGGCCGACGTCGTGATGAGCACCGCCGGCGAGTCGGGCCCGTGCTCGGCCTGGCTCAGCAGGTCGACCGCCACGACGAACGGATCCGCGTCCTCGTCGGCCACGATCAAGATCTCCGTAGGCCCCGCGAACAGGTCGATGCCAACGGTTCCGAAGAGCTGCCTCTTCGCCTCGGCCACGTACGCGTTCCCGGGGCCCGCGATCAGGTCCACGCGCCCGATGGACTCCGTGCCCAGGGCCATCGCCGCCACCGCCTGCACCCCGCCCAGCACGAGGATCTCGTCGGCCCCGGCCAGGTGCAGCGCGGCGATCGTGGCCGGCGGGATCTCCCCGCGCAGCGGCGGCGTGCACGCGGTGACCCGTTCCACGCCGGCCACCTTCGCCGTCACCACGGTCATGTGGGCCGAGGCGGTCAGCGGATAACGACCGCCGGGGACGTAAGCACCCGACGCCACGATCGGCAGGTGCTTCTGACCGAGGAAGACACCGGGCTGAGTTTCGACCTCGACGTCGTGCATGCTGTCGCGCTGGGCCTGGGCGAAGCCGCGCACGTTGGCCTGCACGGTCTTGATGTCGTCGAGGACACCGGCGGGCACCTTCGCGATGATCTCGTCGATCTCTGCGGCCGACAGGCGGAACGACGACGGCGACCAGTTATCGAACTTGGCCGAGTACTTGCGAACCGCGTCGTCGCCGTTGGCCCGGATGTCGGCGATGACATCGGTGACGACGGCGCTGACGTCGGGTCCGGCCGTCGCGTCGCCGGTGGGCTGCTTAAGCGAGGACGTCATCAGGCGGCCACCTCCGAAGCCGTACGGGAAAGGGCTTTCATCGCCTCGAGCCGCCCCAGCACCTCGGCCTGCAGCGTGGCCACGGTCGGGTCGGTCTGCCGGCGCGGCCGGGGCAGGTCGATGGTGATGTCCTCATAGATGCGCCCGCCCGGCTGCAGCACGATGATCCGGTCGGAGAGCTCGACGGCCTCGACCACATCGTGCGTCACGAAGACGACGGTCTTCTTCGACTGGGCCCAGATGTCCTGCAACTGCGCGCGCAGGCCGCGGGCGGTGATCGCGTCGAGGTGGCTGAACGGCTCGTCCATCAGCAGCAGGTCGGGCTCGACGGCGAACGCGCGGGCGATGCCGACCCGCTGCTGCATGCCACCGGAGAGCTGGCCCGGGAAGAAGTCGGCGTTCTTGGTCAGCCCGACCATGTCCAGATACTTTCGGCAGCGGGCAACCGTTGGCTCGCTCCGATCGTTCTGGACGTACATCATGTTCTTCATGACGCTGCGCCAGGGCAGCAGCCGCGGGTCCTGGAAGACGTAGCCCATCCGGGCCGGCCCGCCCGAGTCGCTGGTCAGGCTGATGTCGCCCGACGTGTGCTCCTCGACCCCCGAGATGATGTTGAGCAGCGTGCTCTTGCCGCACCCGGAGGGGCCGACGATCGAGACGAACGTGCCGCCGCGGACGTCGAACGAGATGTCGTCGAGCACCCGGCTGGCCTTGGCGGTGCCCACGTTGAAGGTCTTGGCGAGGTTCTTGACGGTCAGAACAGCCACAGTGGCTCCTTAGAGAGATCAGGCCGAGGCGTCGCGCCAGCGGAAAGCGCGCTGGATCATCCGGTCGAGCACGAAGCGGTCGAGCAGCACGATGAAGCCGACGAACAGCACGACCCAGGCCGCGAAGCCGCCGAACCGGTTGGCGTCGTACCACCACCGGGCGCGGTAGCCGACGCCCCCGCCGCCGCCGAACCACTCGGCCAGCAGCACGCCGTTCCAGCCGATGATGATGGCGAACCGGACGCCGGCCGCGACGTAGCCGGTGACCGCCGGCAGCACCAGATCCTTGATCCGGCGCGAGAGCGGCACGTTGTACGTCGTCGACATGTCCCGCAGGTCCCGCGACACCCCGCGTACGCCCTGGGCGACGTTGACGATGACGAACGGGACAGAGGTTAGGAACGTCGTCACGATCGGGCTGAGATCGCCGAAGCCGAACCACATGACGGTCAGGAACGACCAGATGATGGCCGGGATCGACAGGCCGACCAGCACCGGGCTCTCGAAGAACGCCCGGCCCAGCTGGGACAGGCCCATGACGACGCCGATCGCGATGCCGACGACCGTGGCCAGCGCGACGCCCACGCCGAAGCGGTACAGCGTCTTGCCGAAGTTGCCGAACACCTCGCCGCGGCTGAACTCGTCGACGAGCCGCTGCACGACCTCGATCGGGCCGGGCACGCGCAGGAAGAGCCACGAGATCAGCACCCAGAACAGGAAGAAGCTGAGCAGGGCGGCGATCCGGGCCGCGCGGTCGGAGGTGAGCCGCTTCTGCCAGGCCGGCGTCTCCTGCTCCTTCTCGGTGGTGGAGCGGCGGGCCTTGACGGGGGCCATCGTGGTGCTCACAGCGCGGAGCTCCTCTCCTGCGGCCGCCACGAGAGCAGGCGGGCCTCGCTCTTGGCCAGCACCAGGCGCTCGATGATCAGCATGAAGACGATGAACAGGAACATCCAGGCCAGCACGGCGGCGATGTCGTACAGCTGATATTCCGTACGGATCTGGAAGCCGACGCCGTTGCGGCCGCCGAAGACCTCGGTCAGCGCCTCGACCTTCCAGGCCACCGCGAAGCACATCCGGATGGCCGCGAACACGTACGGGACGATGGTCGGGATCAGCACCTCGCGGCGGATCTGCTGCGGCGAGCGGCCGAACGCCTCGCTCATCGTGACGAGCGACTTGTCGACGCCCCGGATGCCCTCGGCCACGTTGAGCGCGATGTAGGGCGCCGAGACCAGCGCGACGGCGAGGATCGGGCCCAGGTTGGACAGGCCGAAGACGATCAGCGAGAGCACCGCGTAGACGATCGCGGGGATGGTGCCGGCGATCGTGACGCCGTCGTGGAAGAACGCGCGCCAGTAGTTGTAGCGGCCCATCAAATAGCCGATCGGGGCTCCGACCGCCGCGGCCACCGCGAAGCCGGCGAACGTCTTGAGCACGCTGGCCGAGAAGTCGGTGAGGAAGTTGCCGCTCTCGACGATCTCGACCGCCGACATGAGGACCTCGTACGGGGTGGGCAGCAGCCGCGACCCGAACCACCAGGAGCCGTACTCCCAGACGCCGTACAACGCGATCCAGCCCAGGATGACCAGGCCGGTGAGCCGGAGGCGGCGCCGTTTCGCGGTGCGCTTGGCCCCGGCCTCGGGGTCGGTGGGCGGTGCGGCCGGGGCCGCACCGATCAGCTGGTCCGTCATGACTTCGGCAGAATCGTGAAGTCGGGGTCGGCCACGTCGTCAGGCACGTAGCCCGCTTCCTTCATCAGGTTGAACAGCTTGGTCTCGCTGTCCACCCAGGCCTGGTCGAGGTAGGTCGTGTCGACGAACCAGTCGTACGTGTTGGCCAGCCAGTCGCGGATGAACTTCTTGTCCTTGTCGCTCTCGGCGGCGAAGTCCTCCGGGTAGGCCTCGATGATCTTGTCGCGGTTCTTGGCCCACTCCTGCACGCCGCGGTCCCACATCTTGATCAGGAACGCCGCCTCCTCCGGGTTCTTCTCGACCCAGGCCTTGCGGGCGACGAACACGTTGTTCTGCGGGTGGGTGAGCTCGGTCTTGTCGTCGGAGAACTGCTCGGCGTAGATCTGCGAGACGCTCTTCGAGTCGTACAGGGGCTTGATCGCGCCGCTGGAGAGCTGCGGGATGGAGAAGTCGGGCAGCAGCAGGCCGGCGTCGGCGTCGCCCCGCTCGATCAGCCCGGCCGCGTTCTGCGGGTCGGTCACCACCAGTTCGTAGTCGCCGCCGCCGGCCCGCAGGTCGAGGTTGCACCACTTCTTGGCGTAGACGCCCCACATGATGGTGATCGAGACCGCGCTGTGCGTGACGATCTTCTTGCCCTTGAGCTCGCAGATGTCCTTGGCCGGGCTGTCCTTGCCCACGGCCAGGATGCTGCGGTCGGAGTTGAACTTGCCGAAGATCGTGGTCTTCTCGCCGGTCTGCTTCTCGAGCTCGGGCACCTCGTAGGAGGCCGCGGAGACGACGTCGGCGTGACCGCCGGCGTAGACGCCGAACTCGTCCCAGGACGACGAGGTCAGCACCTGGATCTTGGCGGCCTCCTCCATCTCCTGCTTGATGCCCTGCGACTCCATCCACTTCCAGACGGGGTCGGGGGCCATGACCATGTTGACGACGCCGTTCGCGTCCTTGGCCTCGGCGTTGCCGCCGGACTGGGCGCCGGGGCGGGCCCCGCATCCGGAGGCGGCGGCGACGGCGAGGACGGCGGTGGCGGCTATGAATCGGCGGCTGTTCGGACGGGCGATGCGTGATGCATTCATGGGTCTACCTCTCACGGGGGTGCGACACATCGACGGGTGCGACCAGAGGCGAGGAGCTGCGAAAAGTCCGGCAGTAGAGTGCGCAGAATGTTTCAGGTATGTGACGCCCGACACTGCCTGGATGAGGTGTGCAAGTCAAGCATTCTTGAGAAATTTATGCACTCAGATGAGTGTCCTGAGCAGCGCCGGGTGTGCATAATTTATGCATGAGCACCTACCCGGAACGCCGCCGTGGGCCCGCGCGGGGCGCCACAAGCTCCACCGTCGCCGAGGCCGCGGGGGTGGCCCAGTCGACGGTCTCGCGGGCCCTGCGCGGCGATCCCCGGGTCTCCGACGAGACGCGCCGGCTGATCGAGGAGACGGCCGATCGGCTGGGCTACCGCCCCTCCTGGACCACGATCGCCCCGGCCGAGCCCGCGCCGCGGACGCCCTCGATCGCGGTCGTCGCGTCCGACCTGACCAACCCGTTCTTCCCGTCGCTGCTCAACCCGGTGCACGACGAGCTGCAGCTGATGGGCTACCGATTCGTGCTGTTCGCCGAGCGCACCGACCTGCCGACCGGGCAGGAGGCCCTGCTCGGCCTGCTCAACTCGTCGATCGACGGCGTGCTGCTGACCACGGCCACGCTCGACTCGCAGCTGGGGGCCGAGCTGGCCGCCCGGCACCTGCCGATCGTGCTGCTCAACCGCTACGTCGACGGGATGGACGTCGACCGGGTGACCGCGGACAACCACCACGGCGGGCGCCTGGCCGCCCGGCACCTGCTCGAGCTGGGCCATCGCCGGATCGGCGTCATCCGGGGCCCGGCCAACACGTCGACCAGCCGCGACCGGCACGCCGGGGTGGCCGAGGTGCTCACCGTCGACCCGGAGCTGGTCCGCGAGGGGCCTTACTCGCACCAGAGCGGCTATCAGAACGCCCGCGAGCTGCTGCGGCTGCCCGCTCCCCCGACGGCGCTGCTGTGCGGCAACGACATCATCGCGTTCGGCGCCATCGACGCCGCGAAGTCGCTCGGCCTCGACGTGCCGGGCGACATCTCGGTGATCGGCTTCGACGACGTGCCGATGGCCTCCTGGGAGGTGTTCCAGCTGACCACCGTGCACCAGCCGCTGTCGGAGATGGCCCGCGCGGCGGCCCGGCTGCTGGTGGAGCGGATCGAGCACGAGGGCGACATCGGGGCCGGCCGCGAACGGCTCTTCGCCACCAGCCTGGTGCGGAGGTCGACGACCCAGCGGCATGGCGGCTCCTAAGTGTGACGGCTGTGTTACAAGGCACAGCCTCACCGGGGCCAGCCCGCTCCCGCGATGTGTGGCCAACCATTCTTGACCTGACAGTGTGGTGGCCGGCACATCGGCCGGTGCGCGGGGTGGCGGCAACGTAAGGCCATGACGACCACAGTTGTGGCCCCGCTCCCCCGCTGGGCCCGCGAAGCCGCCGACGCCGTCGACCTGCCCGCGCTCGCCGACCGGGTGGTCGAGGTCGACCTCGCGGCCGCCTTCGAGACGCTGCGCGAGAACGACGAGTTCGTCGACCGGCTGCGGGCCAGCGTGGTCGAGAACCTGAGCGCGCTGCGGCAGGTGCTGACCGGCCGGCTGCCCCTGGCCGAGGTGCGGCTGACCGAGCCGTTCGCGCTGGCCGCCCTGCAGGCACGGCTGCGCCTGCCGCAGACCGCGCTGCAACGGTCGTACCGGGTCGGCTTCCGCGCCATGTGGCAGGAGTGGAGCGACCAGCTCGTGGCCCGCGCCGAGGCCGACGACGTGCCCCGCGGCGAGAGCCTGGCCGCCCTGCAGGCGCTGACCGAGCTCGTGCTGGCCTATCAGCACCATGCGGCTTCGCAGGTGGCGGACACCTTCGCCCGTACGGACGACGTGCTGAGCCGATCCCGCGACCACGTGCGGGCCGGGCTGGTGCAGCACCTGCTGCGCGACGACTCGACCCCGCTGCCGCCGTCCGACCTGGTGCTGCTCGACTACCCGCTCGACGCCGCGCACCTGGCCGTGCTGTTGCCGGCCACGCCCGAGGGCTGCGCGCGGCAGATCCTCGACACGCTGCGCGACAAGTGCCACGTACGGGACACTCTCGTGCACCCGATCGACCTGACCAGCACCGTCGTGTGGCTGGCGCAGCCCCGGCAGGCGGGCTGGACGGCCGCCCGGATCGTCGCGATCACCGACTGCCTGCGTTCGCTAGGGCTGCAGGCGTCGGTCAGCGAACCGCATGTGGGCGTGCAGGGTGTGCGCGACGGCTGGCGGCAGGTGCGCGATGTGCAAAGTGTCCGCGCGGCCTGGGGTTCCGGGGTGCTGAGCTATGCCGACGTCAGCCTCGAGGTGCTGCTGATGGCCGACCCGGCCCGGGCCCGCGCGTTCGTGCGCGCCGAACTGGGCGAGCTGGGCGCCGAGGACGAGATCGCGGCCCGGCTGCGCGAGACCGTCGAGGCCTCGCACCGGTTCGGCAGCCACGTCACCACCGCGGCCCACCTGCATCTGCACGAGCACACCGTGCGCAACCGGCTGCAGAAGGCGGCCGAGCTGCTCGGCCGCCCGCTGACCGAGCGCCGCACCGAGCTGCAGGTGGCGCTGCGCCTGGCCCGGCTGCTGATCGACGCGTGAAGCTCGTCCTCGCGTGCCTGCTCGGCGGTTCCGCGGGCTGGGCTGCCGATCGACGGGTGAAGCTTGCCCTCGCGTGCCTGCTCGGCGGTTCCGCGGGCTGGGCCATGACCGCGCCCGGGGCCGGCGCGCCGGTGCTGGCCTCGGGTTATGGCGCCGGCCTGCTCTGGGTCGGTTTGCTGACGTCGGCTCTGGCTTTCCCGTACGCGGCCCTGCAGTTCCCGAGCGGAGTGCTCGTCGACCGCTTCGGCGTGCGGGCCACCGCCGTCACCGGGCTTTCGCTGGTGGTCGTGGCGCACGTGGCCGCCCTGGTCGCGCCGCTGCCGTGGCTGGCCGTCGGGGCCCGGTTCGCGTCGGGGGCCGGGTTCGCGGTGTGCTTCGTCTGCGGCACGTCGCTGGCCCGGGACAGCGGGACGGGGCCGCGGGGCATGGGGATCTTCGGCGGGGTGGCGCTGGCCGCCTCCGGGTTCGCTGTGCTGGTGGTGCCCTTCGCTTCGCTGGTGCTGGGGTGGCGGGCGGCTTGGGCGACGACGCTGGCCGTTGTCCTTCCAGCGCTTGTTTTGTCCGCTTTGTCGCCAGGCGGTTCCGCTCGTCGGGTGTCTCCGCGGGGCGCGGGCTCGGTGCGCGACGGGCAACTGTTCCGGCTGGCCGCGGTGCACGCCGCGACACTGGGTCTCGGCGTCGTGCTGTCCTCGTGGGCGACCACACTGCTGACTGACATCTGGAATTTCAGTTCCGCCGTGGCCGCCGTCGTCGGGTCGGCGGTGCTCGGGCTGTCGGTGCTGAGCCGTCCTCTCGGTGGGCACATCGCCGCGTTGTGGCCGGGCCTTTCCCGTACGGTCTGGGTGGTCGCTCTCGTGGCGTGCGCGGCGGCAACGATTGCCCTGTCGTGGCGCAGCACGCCGGTCGTCGCCGTGCTGGCCGTCATCACGCTGGGCATGTTCAGCGGCCTGCCGTTCGCGAGCGTGGTCAGCGCGGGCCAGGCCAGGCTGCCCGAACGCCCGGCGGCCGCCGTCGGCCTGACGAACACGGCCGCCTTCGGCCTGGTCGTCGCGGCGACCCCGATCGTCGGGTGGGCCGCCGACCACGGCTACGCCTCGTGGACGCTCGTCGCCGTGGCCGCACTGTGGCTGCTGCCGCTGACCGCCCTGCCCCGCATCGCCGCCCCCACCCCGCAACCCCTGCCGGACGCGCGGACACCGTCGACGTTCTGACGATCACGCCGGCGGCCGGGTCACCGACGCTACCGTCGAACTCACCGGTGCCTACGCCGGCCCTTGACGAGTCCTCGGCCGCACCCACCGGCGAGCACGCGCTCAAAGAAAACGGACTCCGGTCAGCTGCTCCGCGGCCGACCACAGGCGCCTGCCCACCGCCGGGTCGGCGGCCTCGCGGCTCGGCTTGACCGGGACGACGCGGCCGCGCATCTCCATGAAGCCGGACGGGCCGAAGAACTCGCCGCCGCGCAGGGTGGGGTCGGTGGCGGCGCGTAGCTGGGGCTCGGTGCCCCGCTCGACCGACTGGGTGAAGAGCAAGCCCCCGCGGGCCACGAACCGGCCGAACCGCCCCCGGTCCTCCCAGGCGCGCGGGGTCAGGTTGGTGCGGGTGATGCCGGGATGCGCGAGCGTGCTGACGATCGGCGACCCGGCGGCCTTGAGGCGACGGTCGAGTTCGAGGCCGAAGACGGTCGTGGCCAGCTTCGAGGCCCCGTACGCGCGGTTGGCGCTGTAGCTGCGCTCCCACATCAGGTCGTCGAAGTTGAGATGGGCGGGCTTGTGGGTGATCGAGCTGAGGCTGACCACGCGAGCGGCGGGCGCGGCGGTCAAGGAGTCGAGCAGCAGGCCGGTCAGCGCGAAGTGGCCCAGCATGTTGGTGCCCAGGTGCAGCTCGAAACCGTCGGCGGTGGTGCGACGCCGGCCGATCAGCACCAGGCCGGCGTTGTTGACGAGCAGGTCGACGACGGGATGGTCGACGGTCAGCTTGCCGGCGAAGGCGCGTACCGAGGCGAGCGAGGCCAGGTCGAGCTCGCGCACCTCGGTGGCGCCGCCGATCGTACGGGCTGCTTCGGCTCCGGCTTTGGTGTTGCGCACTGCCAGGATCACGTGGGCGCCGGCCCGGGCCAGGGCGGTCGCGGTGACCAGGCCGAGGCCCGAGTTGGCGCCGGTGACGACGGCGACGCGGCCGTTCATGTCGGGAATCATGCGGCCGACGCTAGGACCGATTTGCGGGGGTTCCGTCGCACGCTCGTGCCTAGGTCCGGCAGACCTACCCTGATTCCCGGCGGGCGGGGCAGACTTGGCTCATGAGTTCCCCGTACGCCCGTGAGCTGGGCGACTTCCTGCGCGCTCGCCGCGGCCGGCTGACCCCGCAGGACGTCGGCCTCGAGCCGGGCGGGCGGCGCCGGGTGAGCGGGCTGCGCCGCGAGGAGCTGGCTTTGCTGGCCGGCCTGAGCACGGATTACTACCAGCGCATGGAGCAGGGCCGCGACCTGCGCCCGTCCGACGACGTGCTCGACGCCCTGGCCGCCGCGCTCGACCTCGACGAGGAGGAACGGCGGCACCTGTTCGCGCTGGCCCGCGCGGCCCGCCGCCCGTCGCCCGGCCGGGTCACCCGCGGCCCCGAGGTCGTGCCCGAGAGCACCCGCCGCCTGCTGGCCGTGATGGCCACCCCCGCCGTGGTGCTGGGCCGCCACCTCGACGTGCTGGCCTGGAACACGATGGCCGAGGCTTTGCTGGGCGACCCCGCCGACTATCCCCCCGACCGCCTCAACATGCTCATGCTGATGTTCGACGACGCCCGCACGAACGAACGGCAGTGCGCCGACTGGGAACGCCAGGCCCTCGAATACATCGGCATGATGCGAGCCGCGATCGCCGCCGACCCCACCCACCCCCGCGCCACCGCAGTGGTAGGCGAACTAAGCATCCGCAGCCCCGAATTCCGCCGCCTATGGGCCCGCCACGACGTCCGCGAATCAGTCAGCGGCGTAAAAACCTTCCACGCCCCCGAGGTCGGCGACATAGTCCTCAACTGGGACACCTACCCCCTACCAGGCAACCCCGGCCCAGTAATGCTGGCCTTCACAGCCGAGCCCAACAGCCCAGACGCCGACCGCCTGCAACTGCTGGCCTCCCTGCACGCCACCCGCTCCCAGCGCTAACCCCACCCCGCCACCACACGACCCGCCGCCCCGCCCCGCGTCTCGGGGCCGTCCTGCTGCCGCACTGGACATCGCGATAGCCGACCACCCCGGGGCGACGTCTCAACCTCCAGGACGCCACCCGTGAGGCCGGCCGACTGGCTCTGTCGAGACCGCGGTTCGAGACCGCGGTGTGGGGCGAATAGGAAACCCCCACCGCCACCTTCCGCCCGAACGTAAAGCAGTCCCGTTTACGGCCGCACGGCCAGGCGCCCGCCGCCCCGACAGCTGAGTGACCGTATCCGCAGCGAGCTCAGAAATGCAGTGCCGGCCGACGATGCGACACCCAAGCCGCGCGAATCCACCACTTGGGGAGCACCTGTCATATTGACGAGCGAATTGGTCGATACCTCGCCAGGTGTTCCCTCGCTATGCTTGCGGCCCGCGCAATCCACTACGCCGCCGGATCGACCTCGGGGCGACTACAGATTTTTCGCCGCGACGGAATAGTTCTTGCCCCTTTCCATCACCGCTTCCTGGCATTCCGGGCCGATTCTTTCTAGCAAATTCCGGGCGTTTCAGAAACCGGGGTGAGAGATTTTCGGGGCGGGCTGTAATCAGTTCCGGCCGAGGCGGGTTTGCGTTGTGGATCGGTTGGGTGCGGGTGCGCGGGTGCCGACAACGGCGAGTCGCCGGCTCGGCTTACGGCGCCCGCCCGACCCGCAGCGCCCGCACGGCCGCAGGTCCAGTCCGGCCCCCGGGTCCAGCCCAGCCTCCAGTTCCAGCCCGGCCTCCAGGTCCAGCCCGGCCTCCAGGTCCAGCCCGGCTTACGGTGCTCACCAGATCCGTGACGCCACCCGCCCAGCGTGCGGCTTCGGTCCGGGGCCGGGGTGGGGCCTGCGGTGCCACGGCGGGACGGAAAGCGGGTTCAGCCCGAGCAGCGGCGTCGGTCCGGGGCCGGGGTGGGGCCAGCGGTGCCACGGCGGGACGGAAAGCGGGTTCAGCCCGAGCAGCGGCGTCGCTACGGCGCCGGGGTGGGGCCAGCGGTGCCACGGCGGGACGGAAAGCGGGTTCAGCCCGAGCAGCGGCGTCGGTACGGCGCCGGGGTGGGGCCAGCGGTGCCACGGCGGGACGGAAAGCGGGTTCAGCCTGAGCAGTGGATTCGGTCCGGGGCGCGGGTTCAGCACGCGTTACGGCGCCCGCCCGGCTCGCGGTCTCGGGCCCACCGACCGCCGGCGGGGCGGCCTGCCGTAGGCCACGCCCGGCCGGCGAGCCTCCGCGGCTTGGGCCGGTGGAGCGCGGCCGCCGGACCTTGATCTCGTCGTCGATCAAGGTCGCCCACGGCATGGACTCGACGTGGTCATGTAAGCCCAACCCGGTGCACTCACTCGAACAGCCGTGCAGCCGGCACAGCTTCTCCGCGTGGCGACGGACCAAGCCCCAACGCCGCCGCTCGGCATGATCTCGACGGAATTCCACCGCGCCCGGTGAATAATGGCGCGCTTTTGTGCGGTCACGCATAGCAGCCGTCTCGGGACGGGTGAACAATTGAAGCTGCTGGTACCGCATAAATACATTATCTCGACCGCGGAGATCGTTAGCAAATTGCGGATCATGCCATTTTCAGGAGACACACCGGAGCCGAACATTAAATTGTTCAGCCAATCGGCATCAATTGGCCGGGGCGGCGCGAGTCGTGCGCGGTTACGACCCACGGCGGCGCGAGTCGTGCGCGGTTACGACCCGCGGCGGCGCGTGTCTCGTTGAAACGGGAACGGCTTAAGTAACTAGCCCGGTCGCGCCGGGGGTGGTGAGGGCGTCGGCTACGTCGTCGGCGTTCAGGGCTACCTGTAGTTCGGCCAGGACGCGTACGTGGGACGTGGAGACGCCGAGGAGTTGTTCGGCCTTGCGGATCCGTAGGTTGACGGTGTTGGGGTGGACGAACAGGGCGGCGGCCGTGGCTGCGGTGTTGAGGTCGTTGGTGACGTACGCGCGGAGGGTCTGCTCCAAAGCCGTGCCGCGGGCGGCGTCGTACGTGCGTAGCGGGGCCAGGGTCTCGGCTGCGAAGCGGCGCAGTTCGCCGATGTCCTGCAGCTGCAGCAGCAGGCCGTGAACGCCCAGCGACTCGAAGCTGGCCACCGTGTCGGTGCGGCCGCGCAGGCGGGCGATGGTCGCGGCGCCCCGGCCCCGGCGGTAGGCGGCCGGATAGTCGGCCGGCTCGGTGCAGGGCGGCGAGACAGCCACGGCGGTCTCGGGGCCGGCGCCCGCGCGGCGCAGCTGGGCCAGCAATGCGGCGGCATGTCCGGTGGCGTCGGCCGCCCACAGCAGCACCACGTCGTCGCCGATCGTTCCGACCAGGGCCCGGGGCTGCGCGGCGGCGGCCAGCGAGCGGGCGACGGAGAGGACGCGGGCCGGCCCGCCGCTGACGACGATGACCGAGTGCGGCTTGGTCAGGTCGATGCCCAGGCGCGCCGCCCGCTCGACCGCGGTCGTCAGGCCGGCCAGCAGGTCGGTGACCACCTCGCCGGAGAGCCGCCACTCGACCTCGTGCGCGGTGCGGGCCCGCAGGATCTCGAGCGCGCAGACCGTGGCCGCGTGCTCCAGGGCCCGGACGTCGAGCGCGGGCAGGGGTGACGAGGGCGCCGGCACGACGATCCGGGCCACGGTCTCGTTGCCCAGCACCACCGGCGTGGAGTGGCCCTCCCCGTCGACGGGCGGGCCCACGGCGGCCAGCGGGACCTCGGACGGCTCCTCGACGACCAGCACCGGCGTGCTCATCAGCTCGGCCAGCGCGGCCGCGACCCCGGCCACTCCCCCGCCGCGCAGGGCGACCCGGGTGAACTGCTCGTGCACCTCCTCGGCGCGGAGCAGATCGGCGATGGTGGCGGCCTCCCGCTCACGCAGCCGGGCCGTCTGGATAGCCACCCCGGCCTGCTCGGCCAGCAGCGAGAGCAGCTCCTGCTCGCCGGGGCCGAAGTCGTGCGGGATGCGGGTGTAGCAGTTGAGCGTGCCGACCGGGCGGCCGGCCGAGAACACCGGCACCGAGATCATCGAGCGGTAGCCCTGCTGGCGGGCGACCCCGCCCCAGGGCAGGAACGTGGCGTCGGCGACGGTGTCGGCCACCTGCACCGACGTGCCGGTCAGGAAGGCGCGGCTGGACGGCGCGCGGGGTTCGCCCGCGGGTTCGAGCACGACCGGGTGGTCGGCGTTGACCTGCTCGATGTAGCGCGGGGACAGGCCGTGGGCCCCGGTGATGACCAGTTTTGTGCGCTCCTCGTCGACCAGCAGCACGGCGCAGAAGTCGTACCCGAGGAGGTTGGCGGCCGTGCCGGACACGAGGTCGAGCACCTCGGGCAGCGAGACCGGCCGGTTGAGGGCAGTCGCGATCGCGGCGATGGCCTCCAGCCAGGGACGCAGCTGCACGGCACCGGTCGTCTGCATGCCGGAGACTGTGCCACCACAACTGACCCGGCGCCATACCTGTGTGGCCGCACATGTCGCGACCGACGGCCGGATCGCAGAGTCATACCCATGAACGACGACGTCGGCGTGCAAATTGTTCGCGCCAATGAGCTGTCAGATCAGACACCCCAGACGTCCGGCCTCCAGCGGTTCGAGGCCGTCTCCGCCCGCCTCGGCTCCCGCGACCTGTGGATGGGCCTCTCCGTGCTGCCGGCCGGGAGCAAGACCGGCGTGCACCACCACGGCCACTCGGAGACCGCGCTCTACGTGCTCAGCGGGGTCGGCCGCTGGTGGGTCGGCGACCGGCTCGACACCGTCCGCGAGGCGCATCCGGGCGACTTCGTCTACATCAAGCCGGACGTCGTGCACTGGGAAGAAAATGCGAGCCAGACCGAGCCCGTACGGATGATCGTGGCGCGCACGACGCAGGACGCCATCGTGGTCAACCTGCCCGAGCACCCGTACGGGCCTGGGACCGGCCATGAATGACCGGGGGCGCGCCATCGTGGTCGGCGGCTCGTTCGCCGGGCTGACCGCGGCTCTGCTGCTGCGCGAGCAGGGCTTCGAGGTCGACATCTTCGAGCGTACGGGTGATTATCTCGACGGCCGGGGCGGCGGGATCGTGCTGCAGCCCGACACCGTGCGCTGGATCCAGGAGCGGCCGCACCCGTTCACCGTCGAGGACGTCAGCATCGGCTCGACGGTGATGCGCTACCTCGGCGAGGACAACAAGATCGCGTACGAGGAGGCGGCCGCCTGGCGGTTCAGCTCGTGGACGACGATGTACCGGGTGCTGTTCGACGACTTCGGCCCCGAGCACTATCACCTGGGCGAGTTCGCGGTCGGGCTCGACCAGGACGACGACGGGGTGACGCTGCGGTTCGTCAGCGGGCGTACGGAACGGGCTTCGCTCGTCGTTTTCGCGGACGGCGTCTCGTCGGTCGGGCGCCGGCGGCTGCAGCCCCGGGTGATGCCGCGCTACGCGGGCTACATCGGCTGGCGGGGATGCGTACCGGAAGATGCCGTCACGGCCGAGACCGCCGATCTGATCAATGACGCGCTCGCCTACTCGGTCATCGACTCGTCCCACATTTGCATGTACGCGATTCCAGGCGCGGACGGCAGCCTTTCGCGGGGGAAACGGCAGCTGAACTACATCTGGTATCGCAACGTGGCCGAGGGCCCGGCGCTCGACGAGATGACCACCGATCTGCGCGGCTTCACGGCCCCCGTCTCCGTCCACCCCGGACAGGTGCAACGGCGGTTCGTCGACCAGATGCGTACGGAGGCCGCGTCTTTGCTGCCCCCCGCGGCCGCCGAGCTGATCGCGCGCACGCCCGAGCCGTACATCCAGATCGTGCTCGACATCGCCGTCCGCAACATGGCGTTCGGCCGGGTCGCGCTGATCGGCGACGCCGCGTTCGCCGCCCGCCCCCACGCCGCCGCCGGCACCGCCAAGGCCGCCGCCGACGCGTGGTCCCTGGCCGCGGCGCTGGCGGCCGAGCCCGACATCCCGCGCGCCCTGGCCGCCTGGGAGCCGTCCCGCCTCGAACTGGGCAACGACCTGCTGAGCCGGGTGGCCGAGATGGGCGCCCGCTCCCAGTTCACCAACACCTGGGACCCGGCCGACCCGGCACTGCACTTCGGCCTGTACGGCCCGGACCGCTAGACGCCGAACTTCTGACTGCCGAGCACCTCCAGGAAGGCGATCTGCTCGTGGGCGTTCGAGCCGGGGCGGGGACGGAACAGGATCAGGCGGTGGCCGGTGGACGGGCTCAGCACGACGTCGCATTGCAGATCGAGCGGGCCGACCAGCGGGTGCCGGATGAGCTTGGGCGCCGAGGTCAGCGGGGCCACCTGCTGCTGGGCCCACACGTCACGAAACTCGGCGCTGCGCTCGAGCAGGTCGGCCACCAGCCCCTGGCCGAACCGGTCACCCGCCGACCGCTGGGCGAGGCCGGCGCGCAGATCGGCCGCGTACGCCCGGCCGATGCGCTCGTGCTCGGCCGGGTCGTTGCTGTCGCGCGACGACGGATCGGCGAACCACCGCCAGGTGACGTTGGAGGCGTAACCGGGCAGGCCGGTCCAGACACCCCACAGGTTCTCCGCGGCACGGTTCTGCGCGACGACCGTGAGCAGATCGTCGGTCACCTGGGCCGGGGTGGGCCCGAGCGCGTCGA
Source organism: Paractinoplanes lichenicola (assembly GCF_016785085.1). Classification (GTDB taxonomy): domain Bacteria; phylum Actinomycetota; class Actinomycetes; order Mycobacteriales; family Micromonosporaceae; genus Actinoplanes; species Actinoplanes lichenicola. The sequence goes on along the minus strand of NZ_JAENHO010000009.1, from coordinate 49,833 downwards.
GCAGATAGATCATCGCCGGGTCGACGTGGGCCAGCGGCGAGCGCGGCTCGGGCGGCTGCTGCCCGGCCAGCCGGAACAGGTAGTCCTGCTCGTCGCCGGTGAGCCGGATCGCCCGGGCCAGGCTGGCCAGCGCCGCCGCGGACGGGGTGCGGACCCGGCCCTGCTCCAGCCGGGAGTAGTAGTCGGGCGACAACGCGGCCAGGCTCGCGACTTCCTCGCGGCGCAGCCCCGGAGTGCGGCGCCGGCCACCACCGGGCAGGCCCACATCCTCGGGCCGCAACCGTTCCCGCCGGTGGCGGAGGAACTCGCCGAGCGCTTTGTCGTCCATGCCGACCTCCCCCTCGTACGGCGCGAACCCAGCATCGCCGGAGGGAGGCGGGATATGAAGGCCGTGTTCAGCCTAGGTCTGCCACACCCTGGCTACGGCTAAGTTTCAGCTATGACGACGTTGGAGGACTTCGCGGAGCTGGCAACTGCCGAGCGGGGGCTGGTGACCGTGTCCACGCTGCGGGCGGACGGGAGCATTCAGGCGTCGCTGGTGAACGCGGGCGTGCTCGATCACCCGCTGACCGGCGTACGGGCGCTGGGGTTTGTGACTTATGGGCGGGTGAAGCTGAGCAATCTGCGGGCGCGGCCCCAGATCGCCGTGTCGGTGCGGTCGGGGTGGAAGTGGGCCACGGTCGAGGGCTCGGCCGGGCTGATCGGGCCGGACGATCCCGCGGCGGGGGTCGACGGTGAGCGGCTGCGGCTGATGTTGCGCGAGGTGTTCACGGCGGCCGGTGGCACGCATGACGACTGGGACGAGTACGACCGGGTGATGGCCGAGCAGCGACGGACCGTGGTGCTGCTCGAACCGTCCCGGGTCTACAGCAACTGACCGCGGTGCCGGCGACCTGGGCCGGCACCGCGGGGACGACAGCTCAGGCGGCCCGCCTCGGCACCATGCCGTGCGGGTCGAGCACGTACTTCTTGGCCGCGCCCTGGTCGAAGTCCTGATAGCCCTGCGGGGCCTCGTCCAGGCCGATGGCCACGGCGTTGACGTTCTTCGCGATCTGCACCTTGTCGTGCAGGATCGCCATCATCAGGTTGCGGTTGTACTTCATGACCGGGCACTGACCGGTGACGAACGAGTGCGACTTGGCCCAGCCCAGCCCCAGCCGCAGCGAGAGCGAACCCACCTTGGCCGCCTCGTCCACGCCGCCCGGGTCACCGGTGACGTACAGGCCGGGGATGCCGATCGCGCCGCCCGCACGGGTCAGCTGCATCAGCGAGTTGAGCACCGTGGCCGGCTGCTCCACATCGGAATCCGCGCCGTGCCCGCGGGCCTCGAAGCCGACCGCGTCGACGGCCGAGTCGACCAGCGGCTCACCGATCGCCGACCAGTCGCTGCCGAGGATCCCGGCGATCTGCTCGACCGGGTCGCCCTGGGCCACGTTGATCGTCTCGCAGCCGAAGCTGCGGGCCTGGGCCAGCCGTTCCTCGTTGAGGTCGCCCACGATGACGACCGCCGCGCCCAGCAGCCACGCGGACGTGGCCGCCGCCAGGCCGACCGGTCCCGCCCCGGCGATGTAGACCGTCGAGCCGGAGGTGACACCCGCGCTGACACAGCCGTGATAGCCGGTCGGGAAGATGTCGGCCAGCATGGCCAGGTCGAGCGCCTTCTCGATGGCCTGGTCGCGGTCGGGGAACTTGAGCAGGTTCCAGTCCGCGTACGGCACCAGCACGTATTCGGCCTGGCCGCCGACCCAGCCGCCCATGTCGACATAGCCGTACGCCGAGCCGGGCCGGTCCGGGTTGACGTTCAGGCAGATGCCGGTCTTGCCTTCCTTGCAGTTGCGGCAGCGCCCGCAGGCGATGTTGAACGGCACCGAGCAGACGTCGCCCGGCTTGATGAACTCGACGCCCGGCCCGACGTCGACGACCTCACCGGTGATCTCGTGCCCGAGCACCAGCCCCTGGGGCGCCGTGGTGCGTCCGCGCACCATGTGCTGGTCGCTGCCGCAGATGTTGGTGGCGACCGTCTTGAGGATCGCACCGTGCGGCACCTTGCGGCCGACGTTCAGTTTGTTGACGCCGGGGCCGTCCTTCAACTCGTACGTGGGGTAGTCGATGGTGTGCACCTCGACCTTGCCGGGGCCCTCGTAGACCACCGCGCGATTGGCTGGCATCGTTGCCTCCCATGGTCGTGTGGCGCCTGTGAGTGACGGTCTCGTCACGGCACCATGAACGCCATGTTTCACGGGCAGCGCCGGAAAGAGAACCGGTAGACGCGGGAACAGATGCGCAATTGGTGATAAGACTCCGCGCGCAGTAGCAGGGCCCGGCACATAGCCCGCCCTCCCAGGGGGACCCCCACCAGCACCATTTTATCGAGCTGGGCCGATCTTCGCGGCGACCCCTGTGGACAACCTTGGATTGTGGACAACGCCGACGATCATGCGGGCGGGTCTTAGGGTTCTGCGCGTGGAGTTCGTGCGAGTGCAGGCTGTGCGGTGGGTTGATGTCGAGTGGCCGGGGTGGGTCGAGGTCCGGCTGCAGGAGGCGGAGGGGTCGGTGGCCGTGATCGTGGAGAAGGCGCCGGTGTTGTCCGACGATGACGACTTCGGGCCCTGGACCGAGTTGCCCGTGCCGCTCGAGATCGCGTGCGACGTCGTCGGCTGGGAGGTCGCGGATGAGGGGCACCGGGTGGCGACGGTGCGGCTCGGGCACGGCGTCGAAGACAGCGAGGGCCGGGGAACGTTCCGCGTGCGGGAGGACGACGTGGTGACCCAGCCAAGAGCCGGCGACGGCGACGGCGACGAAACGCTGCGACGGCCGGATAGCCACTAAGCCGGCCGCTGCGAAGGCGACCGGCGAGGGCGTTCAAGTGCGGAATGGGCCCTGAGACAGGGATAGGTCAGGAGGCGACCAGCTTGTTGCCGACCGTCGTGAAGAGGTCGCTGATCTTGCCGCCGAAAATGGTGGCGCCGGCGATCAGCGCGATGGCGATCAGCGTGACCAGCAGGCCGTATTCGACGGCGGTGGCGCCCTCGTCGGAGCGTGTCGTCAGCCTGGCCTGAATATATGCGGCGATGTAGCTCATGATCTCTTCCCCCAGTGGTCAAGCGGTCGTACGCCACCACTTATCGGGCCGCCGCCCGTGGAGTTGAGTGCCGCCCGGGTTGCCGATGAGTTGCGCGCTTGTCGGCAGGACGGGGGATAGGACGCCCGGGACCAAAGTGACAGGATGGCCGTAACCCCCTCGGCGTCGGTTCGTTAGGCGGGTACAGAACAGTTCACCCCCGAGAACTACCTGGATGACATTGATGGCAGGCGGATCCCCTCTCCGGCCGGTCACGTTGGCCGTCGGGGCCCTCGTGGCCACGGCGACGTTGATCGCCGGGCTGATCCTGCTCGAACCGCGGGCAGTGGCGGGCTTCCTGACGGCCGCCTCGGCCGTGACCGCCGCCGTGATGGTGCGCGCGGCCCTCAAGGGCCGGGCCGCCGGCCCCCGGCTGCGGGTGTACGCCCTGGCCGGCGGGCTCGGCCTGACCGCCGCGGCCGGCGCCGCCAGTGGGGTCGCCACGCTGGTGGCGTCCGAGGTGCTGGTCGGCGGGGTTCCGCTGCCGGCCGAGATCCCGCTGGTCGCGCTGTTCCTGGTGGCGATCACGTTCCTGCCCGCGATCCTGCGCCCGCATCAGCGCCGCGACTCGCTGGCCCAGCTGCGGATCGGGCTCGACGTGCTCGGGGTGACCGCCTGCCTGCTCTTCGCATCGTGGATGCTGCTGTTCAACGGCGACGGCGAGCGTCGCGGCGCCTCGATCACCGCGCTGATCTGCGGGGGCAGCGCCGCCGCCACGGTCGCGGTCAACGGTGTGCACGCGCTGCGGCAGCGGGCCGCCCTGCAGTGGTGCGGCCCGGCCGCGGCCCTGGCCCTGATCGGCCTGACCGCGCTGGTCATCGGCATGGATTATCCGCAGGAGGCGAACGCCGAGATCGCCGCGGTGGTCGCCGCGGGCGCGATCAACGTGGCCGCCCTCATGCTCTGGCACGGCTCGGTGCGCCTCTCCCCCGACGAGAGCCCGATGCCGCCGCCCGGCAGCGAACCGTCGGCCGGCTTCCCGCTGCTCGCGGCCCCGGTGCTCGGGTCGGCCCTGGTCACCGTCTATCACCTGCTGCAGGGCGGCCGGCTCGACGCGCCGTCGATCGCGCTGGGCTCGGTCGCGATCACGGCCGTGGCCGCGCGGGAGTGGGTGTCGTCGGTGGCCCTGCGCCGCCAGGCGGGGCATCTCACCGATCAGGGCAACCGGCTGCGCAGCCTGATGTTCGGCTCGGCCGACGTGGCCCTGGTGCTCGACTCCAACCTGGCCGTGCGCTGGCAGTCGGCGGCCACCGCGCGCCAGTTCGGGCTCTCCGACCAGGAGGTTCTCGGTCGCGCGGTGTCGGCCCTGGTGCATCCCGATCAGGTCGAGGCCGTGCACGCCTACCTGTTCGAGCGGATGACCCGGGCCGATTTCGACGAGGACAACGGCCTTTCCGTACGGCTGAGGGACGGCTTCGGGCGGTGGCGCGAGACCGAGTGGACCACGAGCGGCGCCGACCCCGCCGAGGCCGGGCACACGCTGGTCGTGCACGTCCGCGACGTCACCAACATGCGTGACCTGGAGGAGGCGCTGCGCCAGTCCACCCACCTCGACCGGCAGACCGGGCTGGCCAACCGGGAGGGCCTGGTGCGCGCGGCCGAGCTGACCCCCGACGCGGGCGCGATCATCGTCGTCGAGCTGGGCGGGCTGACCGCGATCGGCGACGTGCGCGGGCGTGACCTGGCCGAACTGGTGCTGGTCGAGGCGGCCCGGCGGCTGCGCACCCAGGTGGCGGGGGCCGACATCCCGGCCCGCGTCGGCGAGACCCGGTTCGCGGTGCTCACCCACAGCGGAGCCGTACGGGCCCACCTGCTCGCCGGCCAGCTGGTCAACGCGCTCTCGGCGCCATACATGACGGCCGGCACCGTCTCGCACCTGTCCGCGTGGGGCGGCCTGGCCGACGTGACCGAGGAGCACGACTCCGACGAGGTGATCCGCCGGGCGGCGCTGGCGCTGCGGTCCGTACGGTCGGGGCCGCCAGGCGCCGTCGAGTGGTACGAGGCCGAGATGGAGACCCGCCTGCTGCGCCGCTCGACGCTGGAGCAGGATCTGCCGGGCGCGGTCACCCGGGGCGAGATCGACGTGCGCTATCAGCCCGTGCTCGAGCTGGACGGGCGCCGGCCGGTCGGGGTGGAGGCCCTGCCGACGTGGCGGCACCCCCAGCTCGGCGTGGTGCCGGCCGACGAGTTGCAGGCCGTGGCCGAGGATCTGGGCCTGCGCAGCCCCATCGAGCAGGCCGTGCTGCAGCGCTCGTGCCGGCTGCTGGCCCGCTGGCGGCAGCTCAACGACTCGCTGTGGCTGGCCGTCAACGTGCGGCCCCGCCAGCTCGTCGACCCGGCGTTCCAGGCGACGCTCGACACCGCGCTGGAGGATCACGACCTGCCCCATTCGGCGCTCGTCATCGAGATCGCCGAGCAACACCTTTCCGACGTACGGGAGGACGCCCACCAGCCGCCCGTCGAGGACATCGCCGCCCAGCTCGGCCGGTTGCGCGCGGCCGGCGTGCGCACGGCGGTCGACAACTTCGGCACCGGCCCGACGTCGCTGAGCCGGCTGCGCATCCTTCCGATCGACCTGCTCAAGATCGACCGCGAGGTGTTCGCCGACCCGGTCGAGACGTTCCGGCAGGCGGGCGCGGTGATGGACGTGGCGGTGACGCTCGGGCGGCGGCTCGGCATGGAGGTCATCGCGCACGGCCTGGAGGACGCGCTCGACCTCGACACCGCGCAGACGGCGGGCTGCCGGCTCGGCCAGGGCGACCTGCTGGGCCGCCCGATGCCCGCCGAACGCCTGGAGGCCCTGCTGGAGCAGATGCGCGTCCAATAGAAGGAAATTTCTCTCAGCTGTCGATCGGCAGGCGACCCAATCGTCATCCCTCGACAGCACACGATGAGAGGAACCACGATGATCACCGTCTTCCAGAACGTGACCCTCGACGGCGTCATGCAGGCGCCCGGCCGCAAGGGCGAGGACGACCGGGGCGGCTTCGAGCACGGCGGCTGGGCCGACGGGTACGCCGACGAGGTGTCGATGGGCTTCGCCGCCGAGGGCATGAGCCGCCAGGACGGGGCACTGCTGTTCGGCCGCCGCACGTACGAGGATCTGCTCGGCTTCTGGACCACGACCGAGCGCCCCAACCCGTTCACCGACGTGCTGGTCAACGCGCGCAAGCTGGTCGTCACCCGCTCGGCGGACACCACGGCGGCCTACCCGAACACCGAGCTGCTGGTCGGCGACGCGGTCAAGACGGTCGCCGAGCACCGGGAGACCGGCCTGACGATCATGGGCAGCGGCGAGCTGATCCGCGCCCTGCACGCCGCCCGCATGATCGACACGTACGTGCTGCAGATCCACCCAATCGTCCTGGGCTCGGGCACGAAGCTGTTTGCCAGTGAAGAGGATGGCGAGCGCGCGAATCTCGAACTGGAGCGCACGATTCCGACCACGACGGGCGTGATCATCGCCCAGTACGCTGTCCGCTGAGGGGGCCGAGATGCGCTACACGCTGCTGTTTCACTACCAGGAACTGACGACCGACGAGCTCGGGCCGGAGATGCTGGCCGAGGGTCAGCGGGCGATGTCGAGTTACGCGGCGACCCTGCACGCGGCCGGGGTGCTCGTCAGCGGCGAGGTGCTGCACCCGTCCGAGCTTTCCACCACCGTACGGGTCAGGGACGGCTCGACGCAGGTGCAGGACGGCCCGTTCGCCGACACGAAGGAGCAGCTCGCCGGCACGATCGTGATCGACGTGCCCGACCTGGACGCGGCGATCGAGTGGGCCCGCCAGGCGCCGCAGGCCCAGTGGGGCACGGTCGAGATCCGTCCGGTGGGGACCCACCTCGTGGACGGTGTGTGGAGTTGAGCCGGGACGAGGCGCGCGCGGCCGCCGAGAGGGCCGCGCGGGCCTCGTACGGGAAGCTTGTCGCCCTGCTCGCGGCGCCCGCGGGTGACCTCGCCCAGGCCGAGGACGCGCTGGCCGGGGCATTCGAGCAGGCCCTGCGCCGGTGGCCCGAGACCGGCGTGCCCGCGAACCCGGCGGGGTGGCTGCTCACCGTGGCCCGCAACCGCCGCCGCGACGAGTGGCGCAAGCCCGCCGCCGTCCCGCTCGGGGAGGACAGCGCGAGCCTCGATCCCCTGGCCGACCACGACCCGTACGCGATCGGCGACAAGCGGCTCGAGCTGCTGTTCGTCTGCGCGCACCCGGCCATTGACCAAGCCGCCCGTACGCCCCTGATGCTGCAGACCGTGCTCGGCTTCGAGGCCGCCGAGATCGCTCGAGCGTACGCTGTCCCGCCCGCGACGATGGCGCAACGGCTGGTCCGGGCCAAGAAGCGGATCAAGCAGGCCCGCATCCCGTTCACCGTGCCCGATCGCCGGATCATGCCCGAGCGGCTGCCCGCGGTGCTGGAGGCGGTCTACGGCTGCGCGGCGATCGCGTGGCGCGGCGACCCCGGCGAGGCGCAGTATCTGGCCGTCACCCTGGCCGCGCTGCTGGGCGACGAGGCCGAGGCGTGGGGCCTGGCCGCGCTGACCACGCTCATGCTGGCCCGGCGCCGGCCGTCGTTCGTGCCGCTGGACGAGCAGGACCCGGCCGGCTGGGACGCGGCGCTGGTCGACGAGGGCGAGGCCTACCTGCGCCGCTGTGGGTCCGCCGGACCGCCCGGACGCTTCCAGCTCGAGGCCGCCATCCAGGCCGTCCACTGTGATCGCCGCCGGACCGGGGTGACCGACTGGGCCGCCCTGCACACCCTGTACGCGGCCCTGCTCACCGTCGCGCCCAGCCTCGGCGCCCGGGTCGCGGCGGCCACGGTGGTGGGCCGGATCGAGGGCCCCTCAGCCGGGCTGGCCGCGCTGCCGACCGGCGCCGAGACGTTCCAGCCGTACTGGGCGGCCCGCGCCGACCTGCTCGCCCGCGCGGGCCGGGACGCCACGGCCGCCTACCAAAAGGCCGCAGAACTCACCGACGACCCCGACGTCGCAGCCTTCCTGACCGCGCGAATCAAAGCTGCCAAGCGACCGCGCGGACCAAAGCTGCCGAAATGAGCGCGCGGATCAGCGCTTCCGGATGATCGCGCCCACCAGAGCCAGGACGGCCGACGCGACCACGAAGACGACACCGGCCGTGGTGGAGGAGCCCGTCGCCAGGAACGCCCCGAAAGTGCCGATCGCCAGCACCGACCCGAACGAGCCGAGGGCCAGCACCGAGCCGAACGACGCCAGCGACGCGACCGACAGCACCGAGGCGTAGGAGAACACCGACAAGATCGACCCGTACGAGCCGACCGACAGCACCGAGTCTCGCGAGTAGATGCTGAGGATCGATCCGCTCGACTTGTACGACAGGATGTTCTTGGTCAGGCGAGGCATCCCCCATTGTCTCGCACATGCCATCATGGCGAGACCCCGCCGGAAGTGGAGACCCGTGAGCATCGAGGCCGAACTGCGCGAGGAGTTCGACCGCTGGGAGAGCAAGGGCACGCTGGCCCTCAAGCTCCTGCCCTACGTCCTCCTGGCCGTCGGCGTCGTCGTCACCCTGCTGCGGCCGATGGGCGACGAGCCGGTCCACCTGACCGTGGTGCTCGGGCTCTCGATCACGACGGCACTGTGGATCCTGTGGTTCGACACGCTGCACCCGGCGTGGCACGACAACCGCCCGCTGATGGGCTTCTACTACGCCGGGCTCATGCTGCAGATCGCCGGCCTGGTCGCGCTCGCCCCGTGGTACGGCTTCTTCGCGTTCACCGGCTATCCCCAGGCCTTCCATCTGCACGGCCGCTGGCGCTACGCCGGTGCGGCCGCGACCGCGATGATCTCGGCGGCGGCCTTCCTGGGCGGCGTCGGCACGATCAACGCCGAGGATCTGTGGACGGCCTGGCTCGCCGTCGGGGCGTTGTCCGGGGTGCTGGCGGTGGCGCTCTTCTACTTCACCGAACGGGCCGTGCACCGCAACGACATGCAGCGGCAGGCGCTGGTCGAGCTGCACGAGGCGAACGTCAAGCTCGAGGCCGCGCTGGCCGAGAACGCCGGGCTGCAGGCCCAGCTGATGGTGCAGGCGCGCGAGGCGGGCGTGCTCGACGAGCGGCAGCGCCTGGCCCGCGAGATCCACGACACGCTGGCCCAGAGCCTGGCCGGCATTCTGACCCAGCTGCAGGCGGCCGAGCAGACCATTGACGACCCGGCGACGCTGCGGCGGCACATGACGGCGGCGATGACGCTGACCCGCGACAGCCTGACCGAGGCCCGCGAGACCGTGTACGCCGTGCAGCCGGCGGTGCTGGCCGAGGCCCGGCTGCCCGACGCGATCGGCGCCGTGGCCCGGCAGTGGTCGCAGGTCAACGCGGTCGAGGCGGCCGTCACCACCACCGGCGACGCCCGGCCCCTGCACGCCGACGTCGAGGTGACGCTGCTCCGGACGGCGCAGGAGGCCCTGGCCAACGTGGCCAAGCACGCCCGGGCGGGCCGGGTCAGCCTGACCCTGTCGTACATGGAGGACCTGGTCACCCTGGACGTGCTCGACGACGGGGTGGGCTTCGACCCGGAGGCGAGAAGGGCCAACGGATCCCGCAACGGCGGATTCGGGCTGGCCGGCATGCGGCAGCGGGTGCAGCGCCTCGCGGGGCGGCTGGACATCGAATCGGAACCGGGTGGCGGCACGGCGGTCTCGGCCACCGTGCCCGCCATCCCAGCTGGAGGTGGGGATTGATCTCGCTGTTGATCGTCGACGATCACCCGGTGGTGCGTGACGGCCTGCGCGGCATGTTCAGCGCCGACCCGCGCTTCGAGGTGCTGGGCGAGGCCGGCGACGGCGCCGAGGCGGTGACCGCGGCCGAGACGCTGCGGCCGGACGTGATCCTGATGGACCTGCGGATGCCGCGCACCGACGGGGTCACCGCCATCCGCGAGCTGGCCGCACGCAAGGTGCCCGCGCGGGTGCTGGTGCTGACCACGTACGACACCGACAGCGACGTCATCCCGGCCATCGAGGCGGGCGCCACCGGCTACCTGCTCAAGGACGCGCCGCGCGACGAGCTGTTCCGGGCCGTGGAGGCGGCCGCGCAGGGGCAGGCGGTGCTCTCCCCCGTGGTCGCGACCCGGCTGATGGGGCAGATGCGCCAGCCCGCCGCCGCCCCGCTGTCGCAGCGTGAGATCGAGGTGCTGGCGCTGATCGCGAAGGGCAAGACGAACCGGGAGGCGGCCAGGCAGCTGCTGATCAGCGAGGCCACGGTGAAGACGCACCTGCTGCACGTCTACGCCAAGCTCGAGGTCAGCGATCGCGCGGCCGCCGTGGCTACGGCGTTCTCCCGCGGCTACCTGACTCCTTAGGTTTTGAGCCGGTCGACGAGCAGGCGGCCGGTCGACTCCAGGTGGGCTCGCATGGCCGCCTCGGCCGCGGGACCGTCCCGGCGCAGCACGGCCGTCACCACCGGTTCGTGCTCGGCGTGGATCTCGGCCAGGGTGCGTCCGCTGGCCGTCGTCGGCGGGCCGAGCAGGGCGGTCGTCGAGCGCAGCTGGGCGACGATCGCGGCCGAGCGGTTGTTTCCGGCCGTGCGCAGCAGCAGGTCGTGCAGCGCGCGGTCGGCCGGCCAGAACGCGGCCTCGTCCCCCCGGGCGGCCGCGACCGCCATCGCGGCGAGCGCCTCCCGGATGGCCGTGTGCTCCTCCTCCGTACCGGAAAGGGCTGCTTTTGCCGCCGCGGCGGGTTCCAGGGCCAACCGGATCTCGACGATCTCCTCGACGTCGTGGACGCGGGGCCGCAGCACCCGGAAGCCGCGGTTGCGCCGGATCTCGACCAGGCCCGCCTCGGCCAGCCGCAGCATGCCTTCGCGGACCGGGCTGCGCGACACCCCCAGCAGCTCGGCCAGCTGATACACCGAATACGTCTGGTCGGGCACGAGCTGGCCCGAGGCCACGCCGTCCCGCACGGCCTGGGCGACGGCGTCGGCGAGCGTCGGGGCCTCAGGTGGCAGGCTCAGATTCGGCACGCGTAACATGTTACTCATGAGCGACGTGGTGGGTGCACTGGAAAAGGCCGGGCTCGAGGTGCGGTCCGACGCCGGCACGCGGGGGATGTATGCCTCCGACGCCTCGCTCTATCGGGTGCCGCCGCTGGCCGTCGTACGCCCCCGGCACGTCGACGAGGTGGCCGCGGCCCTGGCGATCGCCCGCGAGACCGGCACCCCGTTCACCTCGCGCGGGGCGGGCACGTCGGTGGCAGGCAACGCGATCGGCCCGGGCATCGTGCTCGACTTCTCCCGCCACCTCAACCGGGTGCTCGAGATCGACCCCATCTCCCGTACGGCGGTGGTCGAGCCCGGCACCATCCACGCGACGCTGCAGAAGGCGGCCACCCCCCACGGCGTACGGTTCGGGCCCGACCCCTCGACCCACCCGCGGTGCACGATCGGCGGCATGATCGGCAACAACGCCTGCGGTTCGCGCTCGCTGGCGTACGGGCGCACCTCGGATAACGTCGTCGCATTGGAACTGCTGACCGCGGCCGGGGACAAATTGGACACGACCGCGCCGCAGGGGCCGGTCGTCGATTCACTTAAACAGGTCATTGGGCGCCATTTGGCCACCGCCCGCACCGAGTTCGACACCTTCGGCCGCCAGGTCTCCGGCTACGCCGTCCAGCATCTGCTGCCCGAGCGTTTCGACCTGACCCAGGCGTTCGTCGGGTCGGAGGGCACGCTCGGCGTCATCACCCAGGCCACTGTGCGTCTGGTCGTCGATTCGCCCGTACGGGTGGTGGTCGTCCTCGGCTTCAAAGACATCGTGGCCGCCGGCGAGGCCTCCCCCGCGGTGGTCGCCCACGGCCCGACCTCGTGCGAGGGCCTCGACTCGCGGCTGCTCGACGTGCTGCGCGCCCGTCGTGGCGCCGCTGCCGTCCCGCCCCTGCCCCGCGGCGGCGCCTGGCTCTTCGTCGAACTCGCCGGCGAAGAGCTCGGCGAGGTCGAGGCGCGGGCCCGCAAGCTCGCGGCGGACGGCATCGCCGACGACGCCCTGGTCGTCACCGACCCGGTCACCCAGGCCCGGCTGTGGCGCATCCGCGAGGACGGCGCGGGCTTGGCCGGCCGCTCCCCCGCCGACCGCCCCGCCTGGCCCGGCTGGGAGGACGCCGCAGTCCCACCGGCCCGCCTCGGCGCGTATCTGGCCCGCTTCGACGAGCTCGTGGCCGCGTACGGGATGAGCTCGGCGCCTTTCGGCCACTTCGGCGACGGCTGCATGCACGTCCGGCTCGACTTCCCCCTCGACCAGCCCGGCGGCACCAAGGTGATGCGCGACTTCCTCGTCGACGCGGCCAAACTGGTCGGCGAGTTCGGCGGCTCCCTCTCCGGCGAACACGGCGACGGCCGTGCCCGCTCAGAGCTGCTGCCCCACATGTATTCCGCCGACGCCATCGCCCTCTTCGCCGGCATCAAGCACGCCTTCGACCCCGGCAACCTGCTCAACCCCGGCGTGCTCGTCGACCCCGACCCGGTCGACGCTGCTGTTCGCCCCGCCTCGTTCCCGTTGAAGGGCTTGGCGCTGGCCTACCCCCACGACGACGGCGACCTGGCCCAGGCCGTCCACCGCTGCACCGGCGTCGGCAAGTGCCGCGCCGACAACTCCGCCGCCGGCGGCGTGATGTGCCCGTCCTACCTGGCCACCCGCGAGGAGAAGGACTCGACCCGCGGCCGCGCCCGCATCCTGCAAGAGGTCGTCCGCGGCGAGCTGCCCTGGTCCCACCCGTCGGTGCACGACTCGCTCGACCTCTGCCTGTCCTGCAAGGGCTGCGCCTCCGACTGCCCCACCGGCATCGACATGGCCACCTACAAGTCCGAGGCCCTGCACCAGAAGTTCCGCGGTCGCCTGCGCCCCCGCTCGCATTACACGCTGGGCCGCCTGCCGTTCTGGTCCCGCCTCGCCGGCTGGACCCCCGGCCTGGCCAACCTGGGCACCCGCCTGCCCGGCCTCCGCCGCCTCGCCCTGTGGCTGGCCGGCGTCGACAAGCGACGGTCCGTCCCCGCCTTCGCCAAGCGCCCCTTCCGCCGCACCTTCAAGCCCTCGACCGGCGGCACCCCCGTCGTCCTGTTCGCCGACTCCTTCTCCGACGCCTTCTCCCCCGAAGTAGCCGAGTCCACCGTCCGCGTCCTCCGCGCCGCAGGCTACGAACCCCGCCTCCCCTCAGGCCAGGTCTGCTGCGGCCTCACCTGGATCACGACAGGCCAACTCGACTCCGCCAAGAAAATCCTTTCCCGTACGGTCGAAGCCCTGGCCCCCGACGCCCGAGCCGGCATCCCGATCGTCGGCATCGAACCTTCCTGTACGGCGGTCCTCCGCTCCGACATCCACGAGCTGCTCCCCGGTTCGGCCGACGCCACCGCGGTAGCCGCTTCGGTCCGCACCCTGGCCGAACTCCTCGCCGAAACCCCCGGCTGGACCCCACCCGACCTCTCCGACGTGTCGCTGATCGCCCAGCCCCACTGCCACCACCACGCTGTGCTGGGCTGGAAGGCCGACGCCGACCTGCTAGCCACAACCGGAGCGCAAGTCAAACGCCTCTCCGGCTGCTGCGGCCTAGCCGGCAACTTCGGCGTCGAAATCGGCCATTATGAGGTCTCAGTAGCAGTAGCCGAACAACAACTACTCCCAGCCCTGGACGCCACCCCCGACGCCCTCGTCCTGGCCGACGGCTTCTCGTGCCGCACCCAGGTAGCCGACCTGCGCACCCGCCCCGCCATCCACCTGGCCCAACTGCTGGACCGCTAGGCGTTCGCCATCCACCCATTCGTGGCAAAGGAGTCGAGACGCTCGCCGATCAGCCGGTAGAACGCGTCGGGCTCATCGATCATCGGGAAATGCCCCGCCCCGTCAACCTGATACATGGAGTCACCCAGGATCTCCTTCAGATGGGCCACGTCGCTGTGCGAGCCGTGCACGTAGGCGCTCGGACCGAGCGTGCCGAGGATGCCGGCCAGGTCGCGATGATCACACCAGTCCACAAGGGACTTCGCGAGCCCGTGCAGACCACGCGGGTCACATCGCCGGTACCACTTCACCCATTCCCTGTGACTGCGTTCCGGCGAACGTTCGAGCCACTGGACGAACTCGGAGAAGCCTCGCTCCTTGAAGTCGTTGGCGCTCTGCTGAGCCACGCCCCGGCTGACCAATCCGCAGTCATCGGCCACCAGGTTTCCTTCGACACTGATGAACCCGGCGAGGTCGGGCAACTTCCGCGCGGCGACGACACCGATCGCGCCGCCCATGCTGTGGCAGACGAGATATAGATGCCGCCGGTCGAACTCGCTCAACAGCGACGTGACGACTTCGGCGGCTCCCTCGATGTCGGCGCGCTCGGGCAGTGAGCCTGACTCGCCGTGCTCGGGGAAGTCGAAGGTCAGCAACGAGTACTCGGCCAGCGCCCCGGCGGTGAAGGCGCCGTCGAAGCTCTCCTTGGCGCAGCCGAAGCCGTGCATGAACACAAGCAGGTCCTCGCCGCGTTTCCGATGGCGCCTGGCGACGTGAACCTTGCCCCTTTGAGCCGACACCGACCTCGTCTCAACAGTCACGACAGACTTCAATCCTCACTCGCAGTTGATCTCCGGACCAACCGCTCGCTGATCGGCCCAATCCATCCCAACGTGACAACCGCCCCGTTCGGAACAAGATGCCCCGAGGTACACCCTGGCGGGTGAAGCCACGAAGTATTCCATAAGATCCACAATGGATCCGGCCCGGCGATTGGCTGTCCACGTGGATTCGGCGGCAATCCTTGCCCCTAAGGCATGGATCCATCAGGTCTGGCCGGAATGACCAGTCCGCCTCTATCATCATGCGCCCCCCATGCAACTCCTACACATCTCGCACGAGCCGCACAACAGGTCCGACGACATATCAACACCACGCGCGAATCAAGATTCTCGATCATTCGCCAGCGAGTGCGATCTATACCACGAGTGTTCACCGTGGTACCGTCCGCTTCTATAGGCTGAAAAGCTGAAGTGCCTCAATCAAGATTCAAAACTGTTGATCTGGAACGCCCTGGCATTGCGGCAACCTACTTTCAGTCCAACACATATCTTGATGTTGAACCGGCGGCGGATGGAAGCGGACAGGTGACCGTACTCGCTGATGCCTATTCAGCCGCCCGCAGCTTGGGCGATCACCCACAAGATCACGGCTGGCGCGAGCTGTATCGGTTGTTCGCCTACGGCCTCGAACAGGAGGCTCCGGACCTCGGCAACACGGTGACGACGTCCCGTAAGGCGCGGTCGGAGTGCAGCTTCACGCACTTGATGACACTCCTGGGTATTGCCGTCAAGAAGGTCGGCCCGGCGTCGTTCGATGAGTTGGTCGACGCCCGGATACCGCCCGCGCAGCGCCTCGCGGCTCTCGAGGTCACGCTGAGGGACAAGGGTGGCGACATCACCGAGATCCTCACCAGCAGGCAGAACTCGTTCACGGCGGCGCGGCGCGTCCTGGTCGTTCAGATCATTCTGGGCGCCTACTTCGGCGGCGGCAGGGGAAACACGGTCGACTTCGCCGATCTCGGAACCGGCCTCGGCGTGCTACCTCGCCAGCTGAACTCGCAGATTCTGTTCGACCGGTTCAGCGCGGATCTTCGGTGGAACGGCCGCCAACCACTGTTCCAGCCCATTCCGTTCGCCGCCCGCCACGGCGTGGACCGCGGCCCGCGGCCAGACGACCAATGGGTGCACGCCTGCTACGGCGCCACCGAATACTATGCGGACCTCTATCGCGAGCTCGAGTTGTCACTGGACGCTCCCGGTGTGATGGAGACAGCCGTGCGCTACCACGAATTCGACATCCTGAAGCAGCGTGAGCTGGCCCGATTCATCCGGCGCTACCAGATCAACGCGGTCAATCTGAGCTACGTCCTCTACGAGATCGAACCGGAGCGCCGGGCTCTGGTGATCGATGTCCTTCGCAAGAGCTTGCGCGCGCCGGAAATAATAATTGTCACGGAGCCGGTCGCGGAATTGACCAAGCCGGGTTGCACCGTGACGGTCTACGACGATTCCCGAGCGGCTCCGCAGCAGGTGTGCATGGTTTCGGACGGCCATTTCCGCGGCGACGTGCTCCCGCTCGACGATTTCGAGTCGTTCGTCGATCGCCATCCGGTCCTCACGAACCCCTGAGGAGGCGATCTTGTGAACAGTCCGGCCGATCAGCACTCCGACTCTGCCCTTTCGACCCGGTTGCGCATCCCCCGTTGGGTGGCCGTGGCCTCCGGCGCCCTGGGCAGTGTCATCGGCGTCGCAACGAACCTCTACTCCTCCGAGTTTCGTGCCGGGTTGGAGAACATCGGCGATCTGAACACGACCCTGGTCTCCGGGGTGGTCACCGCCGTCGTGGCGGGCGGCACCACGGCCGGCTTCTATCGATGGTCGATCAAGCGCCGGCAACAGCTGACCGTGACGGACGGGACGATCGCGATCCAGCCCGGAGTCAAGGACTTCACCGACCGGCCGATCGACGAGAAGGTGATCGGGCGTGATCTTCACTATCTGGAGGCCAAACGCGACTCGACCGACCTCATCGTGTTCCTGCACGGTCTCGGTCTCGACGCGTTCGACTTCCGGCCGTACATGGTGGAGAGCCGCTATCACTGCGTGGCGCTGACGTTCTACGGCTTCAACGACATCGAGAAGGACGACGACCACTACGGCGTGATCTCGCTCGAGTCACACATGGCGCTGCTCGCCTACGCGCTCGACCGACTGCACCGGAGAAGTTGCTCGAGCTTCTCGGGTCGGCCTCGCAGCTCGATGAGTTCCGCTACCTCTGCGAGTATCTCTACAAGATCTTGGACAAGAACTTCGCTCAGGTGCAGCGGCACGCCACCGAGGTCGTGCAGAAGTGGGACGTCGAGTCACCCGCACAGTTCCTCAACTACCTGGGCCGGTTGATCAAAGCGACCGGCGGCGTACACGTCATCCTGTCGTACAACTACGAGGACCTGTTCAGTCAGGTCAGCCAGGGAGCCGACGATCGAGGGCTGGACGTCAACAGCCTGGAGTGCTGCCAGAACGACCACTTCGAGCTGATCAGCGCTGCCTTTCTCAAAGAGCGCCTCGAGGGCCTGCTCTGACCCACGGGTCCTGCATACCGTGCCACGTTCAGGACCATGTGACGTTGTCCCTGGAGGGTCGATCTGGGTGAAGACAATCAACGGGGCGGTCAGGCCGGGACGTGGGCGGCTTCGGGGGTGTCGAACAGGTCGGCGGCCGTGCGGTCGGCGGTGGATCGGGCCCAGCGCCCCGTCGTGATCAGGCCCAGGGTCAGTACGGAGACGCCGCAGCCGACCACGATCCACCAGCCGACGTGGCTGGCGTGGGCGAACTCGGCGGCCATCGGGCCCGTGATGCCCGAAACCACGGCGGCGCCGATCACGGCCACGCCCAACGAGCCGCCGACCTGGCGGGACGTCGAGGCGATGGCGGCGGCCACCCCGGCCTGGGAGCGGGGCATGCCGGAGACCGCGGTGTTCGTGATCGGGGCGTTGACCAGGCCGAAGCCGATGCCGAAGAGGAGGTAGCAGCCGATCAGCAGGGCCGTGGGGGTGGTGTCGGTCAGGCGGGTCAGGGGCAGCATGGCCAGGGTCATCGCGGTGCCGGCCAGGATCAGCGGGAGGCGGGTGCCGCGGGCGGCGACCAGGCGGCCCGACAGCGGCGCGCAGACGGCGGTCATGGCGGCCATCGGCAGGGTGTACAGACCCGCGTGCAGGGCGGACAGACCCCGTACGTCCTGCAGGTAGAGGGTGTTGAGGAACAGGAAGCCGGCCAGGGCGCCGAACGCGGAGACGGCGATGAGGGTGGCCCCGCTGAACGGGACGCTGCGGAAGAAGCGCAGGTCGAGCAGGGGCTCTTGGCGGCGGGGCTCGTAGGCGAGCAGGGCGGCGAGCGCCACCGCGCCGAGGGCGAAGCAGCCGATGATCTCGGGCGAGGACCAGCCGGCGACCGGGCCCTCGATGATCCCGTACGTGATCGAGGCCAGCAGGATCAGGACGAGCGCCTGGCCGAGCGGGTCGATGCGGCGCGGCTTGGGGGCGCGGGATTCGGGGACGAACAGGGCGGTCAGCGCGATCGCGGCGATGCCGACGGGCACGTTGAGCCAGAAGATGGACCGCCAGCCCAGCGACTCGACCAGCACGCCGCCGACCAGCGGGCCGAGGGCCATGCTGAGGCCGACGACGCCGCCCCACACCCCGATCGCGCGGGCCCGCTCGCGAGGCTCGGTGAACGTGTTCGTGATGATCGACATGGCGACCGGGTTGAGCATCGAGCCCCCGACCGCCTGCACCATCCGGAAGGCGATCAGCCAGCCCAGGCTGGGCGCGACGCTGCACAGCAGGGAGCCCAGCGTGAACAGGGCCAGGCCGGTCTGGAAGGTGCGGCGCCGGCCCACCCGGTCGGCCGTGCTGCCGGCGAGGATCAGCAGGCTGGCCAGCACGAGCGTGTACGCGTCGATGACCCACTGCAGGCCCGAGACCGACGTGTCGAGGTCGTTCCGCAGCGCCGGGAGCGCGATGTTCACAATCGTCGCGTCGAGGCCGACGATGAACAGGCTCAGGCAGCAGATGGCCAGCACCAGGGCGCGGCGGCGGGGAGCGAGGTCGGGCACTATGCATTACTACCGCTCAGCGGCCTGTTCTACCCCGATCGCGGCAAGTACTTAAGGTCACAATCTAAAGGCGCGGATCGCCATGTAGACGAAGAAGCCGCCCACGAGTAGCCCGCCCACGCCACCCTGGCGGGCGTCGTCGTCGAGGGGCCCGCTCAGCACGTAGATGCCGCCCGCGAAGCAGGCCAGGGCCAGCAAAGCCCACAACACGGCGATCACCGTACGGCGGCGGCGCTGCGGTGACACGGCGGCGCGGCGGGGCTTGGGGATCGATTGGGGGTCGCGGGCGGGCATCGGGACGCGCAGGTGGGGCGGGATGTGCACGTCCAGGGCCCGTACGGCGTCCTCGCCCTTGCGATAGAGGGTGGGCTCGAGCGACACCGAGGTGGCGTCCAGCCCGACGAACAGGCGGCGGCCGTCCGGCCAGGACAGCACGGCGGCGCACGAGTTCAACCGTACGGTGGAGGAACCAGAACGCCCCACCGCGCTGATGCCTTCCGGCCCGGCCAGGATCGTCTCGGCGTGGCCGGCCCTGGCGCGATAGGAGGCGCCGGCCACCGGGGCGGGGCTCGACTCGGCGGTGGAGTAGTCGGTCATCCCGGCCCCGCCGTGCGCGTGCGGCGGCGTCATCAGCAGGCCCGAGCGCTCGGCGGCCTGACCGCAGGCGACGACATCGGCGACGGTCACGGCGGCCAGGCCCGCGGCCAGCTCGTCGGTGGTGCGCAGCGGGCGGCCGGTCAGCACCTCGCGGGCGAACCAGGGCAGCCGGGCCGCGTCGACGTCGGGGTGACGCAGCGCGTCGAGGCGGCGGGCGATGGCCCCGGTGACGTCGTCGGGCTCGATCCGGCCGGCCCGGACGGCCCGCAGCACCTGCGCGAACCCGCCCAGCACGGCGTCCTGCTTCTCGGGCAGGGCGTCGGCCAGCGCCGTGATCACCGCTCCGCCGTCGCCGCGGGGGCTGTAATCAGTGCGTACGGTGTAGGAAAGGCCGCTGTCGTGGCGCAGCTCGCGATACATCACCCGCTCGAGCGCGTCGGTGAAGACGGCCGCGGCGTCGCTCTCGGCGACCACGCTGTCCCACGCCACCGCATCGGCCGCGCCGCTGTATGACGCCGGTGTCACGGGCAGGGCCGACGACGGCGAGGGCATCGGTTCCCGTACGCCGAAGGGAAGTCGCAATCGCAGCCCGCCCGGCACGTCGCCGCCGGTGATCCACAGCACCGCGTTGTCCCGGGTGAAGAACCGGGCCGTCCACTGGCGCACGTCGTCGGCGGTGATCGCGTGCAGGCCCCACTCGGGCATGCCGGGCAGGCCGTAATCGTGGGCGCCGTGCCGCCACACCGCCAGCGAGCCCAGGACACCCGTGCCGTGCGTGGCCGCCTCCGTACGGAGAATGCCCTTCTCCGCCTCCAGACGGGCCAGCGGCGGCGCGGCCAGCGAGTCGCACACCGCGGTCAGGAAGCGGGCCACCTCCTGCTCGTTGCCCTGCACGTGGAACGACGTGAAGGCCGCGGCCGTGCTGCCGTTGTGGTGATAGTCGCCGTGGCCCAGCGGATGCAGCACCAGGTGCTCGATCAGATGCGTGATGCCGCTGCGGGGCAGGGTCTCGTCGGCCTGCCCGACCCGGAACACCAGCCCGGCCCGCATCGGCCCGCCCTGCTTGTCCGCCACCACCGCCGGGATGCCGTCGACCTCGGTGTGCCGGATCATCGCCAGGCCCCCGCCTTCTTACGGTACTTGCGGATCTGCCACGCCGGGACGCCCAGGTATTCCCACGGCTGCGTGGTGGCGACGTTGCCGAGCATGCCGAACAAGTGCTGCGCGCCGCGGTCGTCGCCGAGCAGGCTGAACACCATCGCGAACGAGCTGGCGGCCCACTCCCAGCCGTACCACCGGCGGAACTCGGGATTCCAGACCGACCGGCTGGCGGCGTCGTACAGTTCCGCCCGTACGGGTTCCTGCTGCAGATATTTGCGGAAGGCGCCCGCGGTCATCGCCTCGTGCTTCACGCCCGCGTAGCCATGCTCGATGTGCGCGTCGGCGACCAGCCCGGCCTGCGGGAACCCGGGCGGGGCGGCGAGCATCTCCTCCCGAGCGAAGGAGTGCACCAGCTCCCACGAGCCGCCCCACTTCGGGCAGAGCTGCTGCACCATCGACTGCTGGGCCGGCAGGTGGTGCGGGTCGGCCAGCTTGCACCGGTCGTAGCGGCGCAGCACCTCGCTCTGGCCCACCTGCAGGCCGCGACCCGAGAGCAGCAGCTCGTGCCACACCGCCGGGTCGCGCGGGTTGACCACGGACGCCTCGAGCAGCACGGCCTCGGCCTGCCGCAGCCACTCGTGAAACTTCGCGAACTGGCGCCGGCTGACCTGATCGGCCGAGGCCGCCGTACGGATCCGCCAGCCCACGACGATCAGATGCGCCCCCAGCATCGCGGCGGCCGTCGTGTCGTCTTTTGCCTGGGCCGTCAAGAAGCTGGGGTCTTTCAGCTCCTCGGCGCACGTGTGGATGATGCCGCTGCGCAGGCCGGGTGGGGTGGCGTCGAGCAGCCGGCGAACCCCCGGCCAGTCACGCGCCTGCATCGCGGCTCGCACCGGGGCGAACTCCGGATAAGCCGCGCCGGGATCGAGAAGAACTTCGGGCCCACCAGACACGGCGGCAGCATAATCGACCTCCGCCGATCATTGGGGGCACGTGTCTAGACTGCGGGCTCTCATGAAGATCCTTCCGCCCGAGTGGTCCGGGCACCGCCGCCCCCGCCGCATGCTGTTCGGCGTCCTCTATCTGGGCGCGCTGGCCGCGCTGGCATTTGTCGCCGCCGGCTGGCAACTGCTCTACGACGACGCTTGGCAGGCGGTGTATTTCGCCGGGCTGGCCGTGTTCCTGTGGCACCTGGCCCTGCTGTGCCTCTTCGGCTACCGCTTCGGCCGGCGCACCTCGCCCGGCGTCCGGCGCACGGCTGCCGGCTTGATTTTCCCGTACGCCGGAAGCCCGACCTACTTGGTGACCGCGACGCTCTTCATGACGACCGCAGCCGCCGCCGGCTACGCCGTGGTGGCCGCCCGGCGTGAGTCGTGGCTGGTGGCGGCCCTGTTCGGGGTCATCGGCGCGCCGCTGCTCGTGCTCCTGACCGTCATCCTGCGCATGATCCCAGGCGAAGTCGTCATCGGACCGCAAGGCGTGCACCACCGGGGACTGACGTTCACGCATTTCGTGCCGTGGATCGCCCTGACCTCGGCCTCGCCGATGTGGGACCGGGGACCGATGATCGCGGTCGGCTTCGTCGGCTCCTCGGACACCCGCTCCCGCGACTTCCTGGGCCGTCCCATGTCGGCCCCCGAGATGATCAGCGGCCGCTGGCTGGCGGCGGATCCGGGGGTGGTGCTGGGGGCGTTGAAGCATTACATCGCCCACCCGGAACACCGCTGGGAACTGACCACCGACGCATCCCTGGAACGGTTAGCCAGAGACTGACACAGGCACTCGGACGGACGGTTTACCGTAGCCGCCGTGTGTGGCTTCCCATCGTGCGGCAACCCTCATGCGATGGTTTCGGCGTGACGGAAGAGGCTTGGTCCGCGGCTCTGGGGCGGATGCGCGAAGAAGTCGGCGAAGACCTCTACGTGTTCGCGCCGCAGGAACAGCGATTCTTCCTGGCCGAGGGCGCGTTGGTGCTGCTCGGTGGCTTGTTGCTGGAGAGGTTCGTCCAGGGGCTCGGCGCAAGCAAGCTCGGAGACGGACTGCAAGCGTGGGGAAACGCGACCGGAGACTGGATCGCCACCCGGTTCGCGGCCGCGCTCGGCAGGAACGCTGCGCCTAGCGAGGAGCAGCCCATCCCGGCCGAAATGCGGAGCCTGGAAACGGTTGATCTGGGAGCAGCCGAGGATGTGGAGAAAGAGCTGGCCGAGGTGCTGGTCCGGCGGGGGATGACCCGGGCCAAGGCAGGCCGGGTCGCCCGGATCACCCGGCAAAGCGCAGACGAGTTCCTCGCTGAATAGCGTGGCCGGGCCGCTGGACCGGGCACTCATCGCCGCTCGGTATCTCATGCTGACCTCCCCTGAGCAAGCTGACCGGACATTGGCCGTACACAACGCCAAAGCAGGATGGGAGGAAGCACACGGGTCGCTTGCCGGGAGATGGTTCGGCGTGCGATACCCGAGTGGGCAGACCTACTACCACTGGACCGACGCCGAGCAGACCACCGGGCGAACACAAACCGAGCGTCCGGAAGAGCCGGTCGTCACCGTTTTCGATTCCGGCGAGGAGCCTCTTTCCAGCTGGTTGTGGGAGCAGTGGGAGCTGATCGAGGGCGGCGCGTGGCCGGACTGTGCTCCGGCCGAGTCGGAACGATGGTTCTTGACAGGGCCGCTTGCGGCCACCGCGCCCGCGTTCGAGCCTGACTTCTTGCGCAGCTTCAGCGCAGTCGAGCGGCCGCACGAGTGGTCCGGGTGCCGGCCATCGCCGACGATGACGGACGGCCTGTTGCTCTGCCATCGACAAAACCTCGTGCCGGGCAACCTGACCGCCCGGTTGCTCGGCACCTTCCGGCTCTTGGGTGCGCTGGGTGGCGGGGAACTGGACGAGGTGGCAAAAAACCTCGCGGCCGGATTTGCGAGATCGGCCGACAAGCTGCTCATGCTGGCCACCAACACAGCCGATCAACGTGGACGTCGGGACGTGGTCGTTGCCGAATGGGAGCGGGCTCACGAGGAGTTCGAGGCGCAGCTGGAAGCGGCCCTGGGTGCGCCGGACCCCGCGGCTTACGCCGACGCGCTCTTTCGGGCACGCCCGGCCGGGACGCTGGCGTTGATCTGGTCGCACTGGCTGATCAGACATCCTCGGCACGGCGACGAAATGCTCAGAACGCGGGCCCGGGGCGCGGAAAGACAGATCGACGAGGATCTGGTGCGGTGTCTCGATGCGTGGTGGGTACGGCTCAATGATGTCTTCTACGACGGTCACGCCACGTCCGGACTGATTTCTCGCGTCCGGAGCGCATGGGACGGCGGCGGGCGGCGCGAAGCAGTGCGGACAGCGGAACGGATCTGTCGCCGCGAACGGCTGCTGCCGCTTGCCGAGGTGGATGCCCTGGTGACTTCCGCACAACGGACGACGCCCGGCAAGTAGCCGCATGGCAAGCTTTGTTCGTGATCGACGAGTTCGCGAAGGAGTATCTGCACGGCGAGCTGCGGGACGCCCGCGAGGTGTTGTGGTGGAAGCTCGACGGCGCGATCGGAACAGCCGCCGGATCCGCGAATGTTCAGAACCACCCCGCGTTCTGGGCGGCCCGTCGGGCGGGAGTCGAGCGGGCCGCCCGACGGGCCGCCGAGGCGTGACCTATGCCTTGTGCCCCCACGTGCCGGTTGACCAGGACGCCGTTGTCGGGGTGGTTTTCGGGTAGAGGACGAGGTTGCCGTCGTTTTGCAGGTTGAGGTCGGAGGCGCCCTTGCCGGCCGTGGGCGTGGTCCAGACCTTGACACCATTGCCGTCGAAGAGGGCCAGGCTGCCGTCGGGCTGGTTGGTCAGGCGGATCGCTTTCAGGCCGGTCTTGGCCCACAGCACCGTCGAGCCCATGTAGAGCACCAGGTTGCCGTCGCCCTGCAGCCACAGCTGGAAACGGCCGTCGCTGGAGCGCAGGGCCGATTGGCGGTGCAGTGACCGGCCGGGGGCCAGGGTGCGCTGGAAGCTGTCGGTCAGGGCGAGCTTCAGGGCGTCGTACGCGGGCTGTTTGGGGTTCCCGGCGGTGTCGGTCAGGCCGAAGTGGCATTCGGGGTCGGCCGAACTTGCGGCGCAGGACGGGCTGTCGGCGAACGAGTAGATGAACAGCGGCCCGGTGTAGTCGAGCGCGCGCCACATGCGGACGCCCTCCTCGAGGTGATCCCGGCGCTCCTCAACGGAAATGACGTTCGAGGGGTAGCCGTATTCGGTGCCCCAGATCTTCTTGAGGCCGTCGCCGCGTTTGACCATCACAGCCCGTACGGCGGCCAGCTCACCGCATTTCTCGTCGGGCGGCCCGAACATGGCCCACCGCCGCGTCGCGCATTCCGGGCGGGACGGGCTGCGGCGGTTGCTCCAGGCCGGGTACGGGTGGTGGGTGACCGCGTCGAACGTCTTGCCGTAGCCGTTGGCGTAGGCCCAGTCGAGCCAGGCCGCCGACTCGTCCTCGGTCTTGTCGCCCGAGCCTGACGCACCCGCCAGCACCGTGCACGACGTGCAGCGAGCGTGCACGACCTCGTACGCGATCTTCGCCAGCTGCCAGTAGCGCAGCCGCCGGGCCGTGGTGCTGCCGTCGCCGTAGTTGCCCTTGTTCGCGAAGTTCGGCTCGTTCCAGACCTCGTACGCCTGCACGCGCCCCGCGAAGTGGACCGCCGTGGCATCGACGATCGTCCGCCACGTCGAGTCGGCGACCGGGAACCACTTGTCGTCGGCGTGCCCGCCGTTGGCCCAGGGCGGCGCGTAGCCGATGATCAGCAGCACCCGGATGCCCCGCGCGTTCGCCGCGTCGACCACGGCGTCGAGCTTGCCGAAGTCGGGGGCGCAATTCGCACAATCCTGTACGCCCCACCAGTCGAGATCGAGCCGCAGCACGGGCTTCCGATCACCGACGTACGCGTCCATCGCGTCGAGCCGCCCGACCAGCCCCGTGGTCGCCGCGCCCTCCGAGAACCCGACGTCGGCTTGAGAGAAAACGTACGGGGTAGCGGCGGTCTCCGCCCCCGCGGGGAGGGTGACCGCCGCCAACCCGAGGACAGCCGCCAGGGCCGCCACGCCGGCCAAGATCCGTTTGGGACGCATGACCGGCGATCTTAGCGAGGTCAGGCCGAGAACGACGTCCGGCGCCGACGGGCGAGCAGGAAGGCACCGGCGCCACCGATCAGCAGCACCGCGCCGAGCCCGCCGACGACGGCCACGTTCGTGCCGGTGAGCGGAAGGCCGCCACCAGTGTCGTCACCCCCACCGACACCACCGGCGACAGGCGAGGTGGTCGGGGCGGCCGGGGAGCTGCTCGTCGGCGCGGGAGTCGAAGGCTCCTCCTCGCCATCGCCGGGCGGCAGGGTCGGCCCGACCGTCGCGGTCGGGGTAACCGTCGGCTCCGGGGTCGCGGTGGCCGGCGGCGTCGTCGGCGGCGTCTCCCCGGCGGGGATGACGACCTTGCCCGAGCTGCTGTTGTCCCCGGTGTACGGCGTCTCCGGCGTCACCTTCGTCATCAGGGCCAGCGTGTGGAAGCCGGTGTGCGTCAGCTTGTCGCGCCCGAGCCACGTCGGCCCCTGCGCGTCCGCGTACTCCTTGGTGTACCAGGTGAATTCGTACGAGTATTCGGCGCCGGGCTGCGCCTTCGGGTGGGTCCGGATGAACCCGCCGCCGAACTTGTACGAGCCGCCCGGTTCGATCTCGTTCGGCGGCTGGCAGATCGCCTCCTCGACGTCGGTCACGTCCGGGACCTTGGTCGGCGGGAGGCTGTCGCTGTACTTACAGGTGATGTAGCTCGACGCGAACCACAGGCCCTTGGTCTTGACGTGGAGCACGACCCGCAGCGGCTTGTCGCTGTCGTTGCGCACCTCCAGCGTCTCGTTGACCCACTTGTCCGGCACGCCGGTGAAGGTCTTGGGCGCGGGACCCGCCACGAGCACGGCGTTGGGGTCCGTGGACGGCACGGCGGCCTGGGCGGGCGCCGGGATGAGCATGGCGGTCAGAGCGGCAGCCGAGGCCAGGCCGAGGAGGCGGCGAACGGTTGTCACGGTGGGGAGGCTCCTTCAAGAACGACGAAGATCGGCAGAGCGCTGGAGCCTACCCACGCCGACCAGGGCCGTGTGTCCCGCCAGACCATTCCGTCAACAGTGGACTTTTCGGCGAGGCGGCGCGGACGGTTGTCACCGTAGTTACCCACCGGTAGATTGCGGGAGCCCGTCAACCCAGAGGAGAAACGCCGGTGACCGAGCCGCACAAGGCCACCCTGCAGCGCTCGATCACGCTCTTCCAGGCCTTCCTCGTCGAGCAGACCGACCCCGACCGCTTCTACACCGCGCTCGCGAAGGACTCGGTCGGCCAGCTCAGCAAGTACGGCCCGTTGCGGGATCAGCTGGTCCTCGACGTCGGCGGCGGCCCCGGCTATTTCGCCGACGCGTTCAGCAAGGCCGGCGCCCGATACGTCCGCCTCGAACCCGACGCCGGCGACATGGCCTCCGGCGTGGCGGGCGAGGACTCGGCGGTCGGCGCGCTCCGGGCCAGCGGCATGGAGCTTCCCATCCGTACGGGGTCGATTGATGTCTGTTATTCCTCGAATGTGCTCGAGCACGTGCCCGACCCGCCCCGCATGCTCGACGAAATGGTCCGGGTGACCCGCCCCGGCGGCCTGATCTACGCCTCGTTCACGCCGTGGCTCTCCCCGTGGGGCGGCCACGAGACGGCCCCCTGGCACTATTTCGGCGGCCATTACGCGGCCCGCCGTTATGAGCGCCGCAACGGCAAGCCGCCGAAGAACAAATACCGCCACAGCCTGCATCCGTATTCGGTCGGCGCCGCCCTGCGATGGGCCCGCACCACCGAGCATGCCACCCGGCTCGACGCCCTGGCCCGCTATCACCCCTCGTGGGCGCAGTGGATTCTCAAGGTGCCGGCCGCGCGCGAGGTCCTCTCGTGGAACCTCGCGCTGGTGATGCGCAAGAACTAGCGCGCCGTCACGGAAACCGGGCCGGTCGTCAGGTCGTTGAGCTGCACCCGGAATTCGTATTGATGCCCGGCGATCAGCATGATGGCCTCGTATTTCGTGCCGTCCACCGGATAGGGATCCGTGCGCCACTGCTCCCCCGCGCTGGCGTCCCGCAACTGGATCCGATAGAGCGCGTCCGACCGGCTCTCCTTCCACGTCAGTCGCGCCGTTCCCGGCCCCGTCGCCACCACCGCGAGATCGGTCGGCAGAGCAGACCCCACCTGCACCCGTACGGGCGAGGACTGCGGACCCGCCCCGCCGGGGTTGAAGGCCGCGACCTTGAGCTCGTACTCGTGCCCGTGCACCAGGTTCGTCAGCGTGGCCTTGCGCCCCTGCGCCCCGACCTCCTCGCGCGTAAAGTCCTTCTCCCCCGCGGTCACGTCGCGCCGGAAGATCCAGTGCCACGTGTCCCGGGAGCGCCAGGTCAGCTCGACGGCCGTGCCGCGTGGCTCGGCCCGCAGCCGGGTCGGCGCGTCGGCCGGCGGCGCCAGCTGAGCCCGTACGCGCACGACAGGTGACCGGGTGCCCTCACCGCCGTCGTTGACCGCCGCCACCACGAACTCGTATTCGCGCCCGTGCTCGAGCGGCCGCGACCGGAACTGCGTCGTGCGGGCGATCCCGGGCACGCCCCAGTCGGTGGTGCCCGCCGCGCGCTGATAGACCTTGTACGCGAGTCCGGGCGCGACCTGCGGCCACGACAGCAGCACGGTCCCGTCCGTCCGCGGCTGCGCGCTGGGCGTCCCGGGCGCGGGCGGGGCGGCCACCACAACCTTCGCCCGTACGCCTTTGGAATGCGCGCTGTCCCCGCCGCCGCCCACGGCCACGACCGTGAACTCGTATTCGTGGCCGTGCCGCAGCGGCCCGACCGTCGCGCTCTGCCCCGGATAGGCGCCGGCCGCCGTGCGCCCCTTCTGCCTGGTCGTCAGATCCCGATGATAGATCTTGAAGAGCTGCACGAACGGCACCTCGGCCCAGTGCAGCGTCACCTTGCCCGCGTTGTCCGGCTCGGCCCGCACCATGCTCGGGGCCGGGGGCGGCGGCACGGTCGCGGTCATGCCGGCCACGGGGGACATCGCGCCCTCGCCGCGCTTGTCGACCGCGGCCACCGCGAACTCGTACCGGTGACCGTTGGTCAGGAACTCGAACTTGCCCGGGGCGTTGCCCGGCAGCCGGACGAAGTGGGTCTGCCCGGCCGTCACGTCGCGCCGGTAGACCCGGTAGTCCCGCCCGTCCTCGACCTGCCACGTCACCCGGGCTGTCCCCGACCCGTCCGGGGCCGCGGCCACGTCGGCCGGCGCCGCGGGCAGCTGTTTGCCGGCCTTCGGCGGCCACGGAACCTCGAAGAACCGGGGACGATAGATGGACGCGTCGGCGTAGGCGACCGCCTCGTCGAGGTCGTTGACGTTGTACGAGACCAGCAGCGAGCCCGGCTTGGCCAGGTCGAGGTGCAGGTCGGCGTCGTAGACGATGTGCCCGGCCTCGGCCTCGGGCGCCCGGAACAAGTACTGCGGCCCGGCGAACGGCCCGGTCGGCGTGTCGGCCGTGTACGCCACGAAGTCCGCGCTGAACATCAGGTTGTTCTCGTGGGTCACCAGCACGTACCGGTCGCCCACCTTGCGCACGCCGTAGCTGGTGCCGACGCCGCTGAGCAGCCGCCCCGAGTCGTCCGCCTTGGCCGACCAGGCCTGCCCGGTCCAGAACTCCCACGCCCCGCCGAGGTCGCTGCCGCGCACCCGGGCCACGTGGGCGAACTTCATCGGGCCGGCCGCCTCGGACCCGTAGATGTAGGTGTAGCCCCCGTCGGCCATCACCTCGGAGCCCCACGAGACCTTGTCGCCCACCGGCAGCGGCCGCACCCGGCCCGCGGCGAAGGTGGGCAGGGCCAGGGTGGCCAGGTCGGTGGCGGCCAGCACGTGATCGAGCGGGCCCGGCCCGGTGCGCCGGATCCGGTTAACCAGCACCTGCACCTGGTCGCTGAGCACCGACGCGTCGCCGACCCAGTGGTATTCGCCGTTGTCACCGGTCGAGAAGAGCGACGCCGGGTTGCCCGGGGTGCCGCCGGTGACGGTCTCGAGGCGGTCGCCGTCCTGCACGACGGCCGAGTTGTGGACGAGCGACGCCGAGCGCGGCCGGGCGCCGTCGGGGTCGGGGCGGCCGAGGAACGTGTCGGAGAACAGCCACAGCCGGCGGCCGTCGGGCAGCGGCACCGAGGCCGTACGGTCGGCGCCGAGCCAGTCGCCCGAGGTGTCGCCGTACCGCTGGAACAGCGCCGTGAGGTCGGCCGCCGACGTGCCACCGGTGGGCTCCGGCACCATTCTGGGCCCGGCCGCGGCCGCCACCGCCAGCAGCACCACGACCGTCCAAGCGGCGAGCAGCCACCGCATCCCGAACCGCACAGGGACCCCCGTCCACCCGATCAATCGATCGACAGCGTTGCATGCTCCGGTCGCGGCGCGGTAACGGAGGCCCGCAGCCGCAGTCCGACCAGGACAGATGTCGCGGCCAGGCAGACGACCGCGGTGCCCAGCGCGCCCCACGCGATGCCGGGCAGGGTGTGCGGCAGCACCAGCCAGGCGGCCAGCACGAACCCGGCGGCGCAGATCCACAGTGGCGCCGCGGGCCACTTGGCGCCCGCCGCGACCTGCGCGTTGATCAGCACGAAGAGCAGGCCGTAGACGGCACCGGTGGCGGCGAAGATCGGCGCGTACCGGCCCAGCGACACGTAATCGGGGCCGCCCGCCAACCGGAACGCGAACCCACCGGCGACCGCCGCGCCGGCCACCAGCACGACCCCGCACGCGGTGACGAGCGCCAGCGCGATCCGCAGGGTGCGGCGGTCGGCCTGAGCCAGCCGGGGCAGGGCCATGATGGTCACCACCTGCGGCGCCCACAGCGCGCCCTTGGTCAGCACGGTGCCGACCGAATACTCCCCCGAGGCGTCGAACGGCAGGAAGCGGCGGGCCAGGATCAAGTCGGCGTAGGACACGACGAGCATGGCCAGGGTGGCGCCGCCCGCGGTCAGCACGGCCCGCGCGGCCAGCGGCTCCCCCTCGGCGGCGACCCCGGGGCGGCGGGCCAGCAGATGCAGCACGGGCAGCACGAGCACGGCGGTGGCCGCACCGAGCAGCAGGGCGGTGGTCAGCCCGAGCCCGGCGGCCAGGCCTGCGATCACGCCGCCGTAGCGGCCGCCGGCCAGCACGGCCAGGCCCACGGCGAGCGGCAGGAACCGCTGGTCGCCCTGCATCTCGCCGAGCCAGCGCCCGGCCGCGACCACGCCGACGGTCGAGATGCCGGCCAGCACGGTGGCCAGGGCGGGCAGATGCAGCACCAGCACGGCGATCGGCAGGGCGACGGCCAGCGCGCCCGCGATCACGACCACGGTCAGCAGCGCCGACCGGGTCACCGAGGAGGCGCCGTGCCGGGCCCGGTGCACGGCCACCGCGATCTGCAGGCCGGTGCTGGCCACGCCGGCGATCGCGGTGATGGCGAGGATGGTGGCCAGCGCGCTGAGGTCGGCCGCACTGAGCCGGCGGGCGCCGATCAGCGGCACCACGTAGCCCAGCAGGTTGGTCAGCACGCCGGCCGCGGTCACGGCGAGCCCCGCGACCCCGATCCCCTTAGTTCCCTTGCTCATGGGTTGCTTCCAGTCGTTCGTCGCATACAGTGTCGGCCGTGCGCCGAGTCAAGCGCTGGGCGCTGCCCGCGACCGCCATCCTGGTCGCCGCCGCCGTCCTGGCCCCGCTCGCCGCGCCAGGGTACGTGCTCTCGTACGACATGATGTTCGTGCCGCACCAGCCGTTGCGCGCCGACCTGATCGTCCCGAGCGGCACCCTGCCCCGGGCCGTCCCGCAGGACGCGCTGGTCTCGCTGGCCTCGGTGATCGCGCCGGGCTGGCTGATCCAGCGCGTCGCCCTGGCCGCGATCCTGCTGCTGGCGGCCTTGGGCGCGGGGCGGCTGGTGCCGGCCGAGCGGCTCGGGCCCCGGCTGATCGCCGCCGTCGCGTACGCGTGGACGCCCTTTCTCGCCGAGCGTCTGCTGCTGGGGCAGTGGGGGCTGCTGCTCGCGTACGGGAGCCTGCCGTGGATCGTCGCGGCCTGCCTGCGCGACCGTGGCTCGACCGTGCGCCTGCTCGCCGCCTGTGCCCCGGCCGCCGTGACCCCCACCGGCGGCCTGATCGCCTTCGCCACCGTGCTCGTCCTGGCGCCCCGCAAGGCCTGGCTGCCCGCCCTGCTCAACCTGCCCTGGCTGCTGGCCACCGCGTTGAGCAGCGCGGACGGGCGCAGTGATCCCGGCGGGGTGGCCGCCTTCGCCGCGCGCGGCACCGACTGGACCGGGCCGATCGGCGCGCTGCTGGGAACGGGCGGCATCTGGAACGCCCAGACCACACTGCCCAGTCGCACGTCCCCGCTGGCCCCGGTGGGCACGCTGCTGCTGCTCGCGCTGGCCGTCCTCGGCTGGCGACTGCTGCGCGAGCGGCTGCCCAGCGGCGCCGCGATCCGCCTGCTCGTGCTGGCCGGGGGCGGTTTCCTGCTGGCCGCGCTGGCCGTCCTGCCCGGCGGCCGGGCGCTGCTCGAGTGGGCAGTGACCGGCGTGCCCGGGGCCGGGGTGCTGCGCGACGGGCAGAAGTTCCTGATCCCGTACGTCTTGGTGCTGTGCCTTTGTGCCGCCCTGGGCGCCGAGCGGATCGGGCGGCGCGAGGTGCTGGCCGGGGCCCTGGTGCTGCCGCTGGTGATCATGCCCGATCTCGCGTACGGGGCCGCCGGCCGGCTGCGCCCGGTGAGCTACCCGGCCGACTTCGCCGTCGTGGCCCGGCTGATCGAGCGGTCGCCGGGCGAGGTCGTGTCGCTGCCGTTCGCGGGCTATCACACGTACGCCTGGAACCGTTCCCGAACTGTGATCGACCCGCTCCCCCGCTATGTGGACGCGGAGGTGGTGCGGGACGACCGCCTGATCGTGGGTGACCGCGTGATCGCGGGCGAGAGCCGCCGCGCCGACGAGATCCGCGCCGCCCTCACGCTCGGGAAACCGCTTGCCCCGCTCGGAATGCGCTGGGTCGTGGTGCAGCGCGTCGAAGGGGAGGCCCCGGTCCCGCCCGGCGCGCTGGCCGGATTGAGAATGGTGCATGCGGGAACCGACCTCCAGTTGTACGAGAACGGGTCTTCGCAAAGAAGTTACTAGGTGGTAACGTCCCGCGCACATCGCAAGCCCGTCGATGTCGCTGCTCAGAAGGAGTGCCCACATGCGTAAGGCCCTTCCCCTGGTCCTGGCCGGGGTGATTGCCCTGGCCCTCGGCGCTATCGGGTCGGTGGCACTGGCCTCGACCCTGACCGGCTCGTCGTCCGAGGCGGCCAAGACCGCCGACGACACGCAGGTCGTCCCCGGGGTCTACGGCACCAGGTAGGTCCGGTCCACCTCGGCCGGCGCCGGGACGTGCGTGGCCCCCTCGACGAGGGCCGCGAACCGCTCGCCCGCCGCCGGCCAGGTGAACCGTGCCGCGTGCGCCCGGGCCGCCGTGCCCATGGCCAGCCGCAGAGCATCGTCGGTGAGCAGCCGGCGCACCTTCTCGGTGTAGTCCGCGGAATCGTTCGCCAGCAGGCCGGTCCGGCCGTCGACCAGGGACTCCTCGACTCCCCCGGCGCCGGCGAAGGCCACGTTCGGCGTGCCCACCGCGGCCGCCTCGACGATGGTCAGGCCCCAGCCCTCCTTGAGCGACGGGGTCAGCGCCACCCAGGCCTCGCTGAGCAGCTGCCGCTTCTCCGGCTCGTCCACGAAGCCGGCGAAGCGCACCCGCTCGGCCACGCCCAGGCCGGCGGCGTAGTCCTTGAGCGCCGGCTCCCACCAGCCCTGCCCGGCCACCGTCAGCGTGATCCCTGGCAGCTCCCCGGCGAGCGCGGCCACCGCGTCGATCGCCACCTCGACCTGCTTGTGCGGGACGAGCCGACCCAGCACCACGAGCGACGGATGCGCCGTACGGGCCACCGGAGCCGTGACCGTCATGTCCGGAGTGCCGTTGTGAATGATCGACACCCGTTCCGGGCCCACGCCGAGCACCGCGAGCTCGTCGCGGGTCGCGGCCGAGACGGTCACGTAGCGGCAGTTGCGGTAGACGCGGGGCGCCAGCGACGACTCGATCCACCACCCGAACTTGGCCAGCCGTGGGGTCAGCACGACCGGCCACTGCTCGCGGTGCACGTGGTGCACGAGCGCGATCACCGGGCAGCGGGCCCACAGTGGGGCCAGGAACGGCAGGCCGTTGCCGACGTCGACGATCACGTTCGGCCGGCCGTGGCGGCGGCTGAGCGGGCCCAGGCCGACGAATCCGAGCAGGTGGAGCAGGGCCGCGCGCAGGTAGAGCGTGTGCCGGCCACCGCGGCGCAGCACCCGCACGCCGTCGGCCGTACGCTCCTCGGCGTCCCCGAACGCGTGCTTCGCGCAGAGCAGCGTCGCGCGGTGACCGCGCCGCACGAGCTCGCCCGCGATGCGTTCGACGTACACCTCGGAACCGCCCCCCTGGGGGTTCCGGGTGTCGCGCCAGTTGAGGAACAGCACATGCCGGTTCCCGGCGACAAAAGTGTCCACAATCACCCCTACTCGCGAGTAGCATTCGCGGTCGGGTCACGGTATGGGGTCGCCCGGCGACTCCGCAAGGGTCAATCGGGAGCGACATGCAGCCGGCACTGAAATCGTCAGCCGACGATGGCGTTCCGCGCTCAGTCTGGCGTTTGCGCCTGCTCGCCGTTTGCGCGGGGTTGACCGCCATCGCTTTCCTGCAAAGTCCCGGTTCGACGGCCATCGATACCAAGGTGGACCTGGTGATCGACCCGGGCGGCTGGCTGAGCCGGGCGCTGCACGTGTGGGACCCGGCCGGCACTTTCGGTCAATTGCAAAATCAGGCGTACGGCTACCTGTGGCCGATGGGCCCGTTCTTCCTCCTCGGCAAGCTGCTGGCCGTCCCGGCCTGGGTCGTCCAGCGGCTGTGGTGGGCCCTGCTGCTCAGCCTGG
Source organism: Paractinoplanes lichenicola (assembly GCF_016785085.1). Classification (GTDB taxonomy): domain Bacteria; phylum Actinomycetota; class Actinomycetes; order Mycobacteriales; family Micromonosporaceae; genus Actinoplanes; species Actinoplanes lichenicola. The sequence goes on along the minus strand of NZ_JAENHO010000009.1, from coordinate 15,375 downwards.
CCTTCACCGGCCTGGTGCTGCTGGCCCAGCGGTTGGGGATCGGCACGCCGTGGGCCCGGATCATCGCCGGTGTCGCGTTCGCCCTGTCCCCGCGCATCCTCACCGAGCTGGGCCCGATCTCGGTCGAGGCCTGGCCCACCGCGCTCGCCCCCTGGGTGCTGATCCCGCTGATCGGCCTGCGGCAGGGCGTGCCGATCCGCCGCGCGGTGACCCGGTCGGCGCTGGTCGTGGCGTGTGCCGGCGGCGTCAACGCGACAGCCGTGCTGGCCGTCGTGCCGCTGGCCGTGCTGTGGCTGGCCGGCCTGCGCCCGGCCCGGCTGCGCTTCCGCGCCCTGATCGGCTGGGGCGTCGCGGTCGCCGCGGCCACGGCCTGGTGGCTGGTGCCGTTGCTGCTGCTCGGCCGCTACAGCCCGCCGTTCCTCGACTACATCGAGACCGCCGCCGTCACGACCGCGCCGACCGACACGACCACCGTGCTGCGCGGCGCCTCGCACTGGCACGCCTACCTGACCGGTGCGTTCGGTCCGCTGTGGCCGGCCGGGTGGCGCCTGGCCACCGAGAGCGCGATCGTCGTGGCCACCCTGATCGTGGCCGGGCTCGGGCTGGCCGGGCTGTCCCGCCGGGGTGTGCCGCACCGCTGGTTCCTGGTCACCGGCCTGCTGGCCGGGCTGGCCCTGGTCGGGCTGGGCCACGTCGGCGCGATCGACGGCCTGTTCGCCGACGCCCAGCGCGCGTTCCTCGACGGCCCCGGCGCCCCGCTGCGCAACGTGCACAAGTTCGACGTCGTGCTGCGGCTGCCGCTCGTGCTCGGCCTGGCCCACCTGCTCGGCCTGGCCCTGCGCTCGGCCCGGACGACCCGGGAACCCGATCGCAAGCCGGCCCGGCTGCGCGCCGCCGCGGTCACCGGGGCCGCGCTGGCCGCGATCGCCGGGGTGGCCAGCCCCGCCCTGGCCGGCGGGGTGGTGCCGCCCGGCAGCTTCGCCGAGGTGCCCGGCTACTGGCGCGAGGCCGCCACCTGGCTCGACCGCAACCTCGACAACGAGCAGGTGCTCGTGGTGCCCGGCGCCCGCTTCCCGCAATACCTGTGGGGCCGGCCCAGCGACGAGATCACCCAGGCCCTGATGAAGGGCAACTGGGGTGTGCGCAACTCGATCCCGCTGACCCCGCCGGGCACCATCCGGCTGCTCGACTCGGTCGAGGAGGCGCTCGCCACCGGTTCGGGCTCCATCGGCCTGGCGACCCTGCTGTCCCGTTCCGGCGTGCGCTACCTGCTGCTGCGCTCCGACCTCAACTACGGCCGGGCCCAGGCCACCGAGCCGATCGTGGCCCGCCAGGCGCTGCTGCGCTCGCCCGGCCTGACCCCGGTGGCCACGTTCGGGCCCGAGGTCGGCGGCGACCGGCTGCCCGGCTTCTTCGTCGACGACGGCCTCGACGTCAAGGTCCCCGCGCTCGAGGTGTGGCAGGTCGACCGGCCGGCCAAGGCGATCACCGCGTACGACGCGAGCAGCCTGACCACCGTGGTCGGCGGGCCCGAGTCGCTGCTCGGCGCCGCGGCCGCCGGCAAGCTGCCCGCCGGGCCCACGGTGCTGGCCGGCGACCGCCCGGACGACCTGAGCCCCGGCCCCGTGGTGCTGACCGACGGCATGCGCCGCCGCGAGGTCGCGTTCGGCATGGCCGCCGACCGGGCCTCGGCCACGCTGGAGGCCGGCGACGAGGGCCGGCTCGGCGCCCCGGCCCGCGACTACCTGCCGGACTGGGGCGACGAGCAGGACACGGTCGTGCGCTACCTGGGCATCAAGACCGTGCGCGCCTCCACGGCCTATTCGGAGGCGAACGCGCTGATCGGCGCGCGCCCGGCCCACCAGCCGTTCGCGGCCCTCGACGGCAACCCGGGCACCTCGTGGCGGTCGGCGCCCGGCGTGCCCTCGGCCGGCCAGTGGCTCGAGGTCGAGCTGCCCGACAAGCGGGTCATCAGCAGCCTCGGGCTCACCCTCGACCAGGGCACCGACTCCGTGCCGACCCGCATCACCGTGCGGGCCGGGCCCAACGAGCCGGTCACCCGCGAGGTCTTCGGCACCACCTTCACGATCCCGCTGCCCGGCGACATCCCGGCCGACACCGTGCGGGTCACCGTCGACGCGGTCCGCGACGTGCGGCTCGGCTACGGCGGCGTGGGCATCACCGACCTGAGCATCCCGGGCGTGGTCGCGCAGCGCACCCTGGCCGTGCCGCCGTCGCCGGTCGCCGGGCGGGCCGCGGGCATGCTGTTCACCGCCGCACCGTCCACTCCGGCCTGCTACTTCGCCGACGGCCGGCCCTACTGCTCGGGCGGCAAGGCCCGCGAGTCCGAGGACGGCGGCTACATCGACCGTACGGCCGAGGTTCCGCAGGCGGCGCTCTACTCGGTGACCGTGCGCGCCCGGCCCAAGCCCGGCGCGGCCCTCAACGCGATGCTCGACCCGGGCGGCACGGCCTCGGTCACCAGCGGCATCGTGCCCAGCGTGACGGCCTCCAGCAACGGGGTGCCCGACCCGGTGGCGCGCCCCGGCGTCGTCGCCGACGGCGATCCCGGCACCACCTGGTACGCCTCCGACGAGGACAAGAATCCGTGGCTGCGACTCGGTTTCCTCAAGCCGCGGCAGGTCAACGGCATCCGGATCCAGCTCGCGGACGGCGTCGCGGCGTCACGCATCTGGCAGGTCACCGTGCTCGGCGACACCGGCGTCCGCAACGGCTACCTCGACGAGGGCGGCTCGCTGCGGTTCGACCCGCCGCTGCGCACCGGCGCGATCACGGTGCTGTTCTCCAACGCCTTCCCGTCGCGGTCGCTCGACCCCTACCGCGACACCACCCGCGAGCTGCCGCTGGGCGTCAGCGAGCTGACCGTGCTGGACGACCCGCCGCCCGCCCGCAACGACCCCGACCGCCGGCTCTACCTGCGTTGCGGCACCGGCCCGGCCATCTCGGTCGGCGGCGTGCAGCGCTCGACCGCCCTGGTGGCCAGCCGCCGCGAGCTGGTCGAGGGGCGCGAGGTCGCGACCCGGCTGTGCGGCCCCGGGGGCACCGGCCCGGTGCGGGTGGCCGCGGGCCAGACCCGGGTGGTCGCGGTCGCGTCGTCGACCGCCGACCCGGTGCGGGTCAACCTGACCCCGCTGCGCGGACCCGAGGCTGGGCAGGGCGGCGGCGAGGTCGAGACGACCGAGAGCGGGGAGAGCCCCGTACGGGTCGACGAGTGGACCTCGACGACGCGCCGCGTGCACCTGGACGCCTCGCCGGCCCAGCGCGTGCTGACCCTGCGCGAGAACACCAACCCGGGCTGGACGGCGACGCTGGCCGGCGAGACGCTGCGGCCGTTGATCGTGGACGGCTGGCAGCAGGGCTGGATCGTGCCCTCCGGCCCGGCCGGCGAGGTGACGCTGCGGTTCGCGCCCGACCAGACCTTCGGCATCGCCCTGGGTGCGGGCGCGGTGCTGCTGACCGGCGTGGCCGTGGCCGCCGTGATCCCGTCCCGGCAACCCGTGCCGGCCGCTGTGCCCGTGCGGCGCCGCCGCCGGTGGCTGCTGCCGCCGCTCGTCGGCGGGGCCGCGCTGCTGCTCGTCGGCGGCGTGACCGCGGCCGGGCTGACCGCGATGGGCCTGGCCGTCGTGGTGGCCCTGCGCGCGCTGCGGCCGCATTTGGACAGTCGCGACCGGCAGTGGCTGCGCGGCGCCCTCAACTGGGCCCGGTTCCTGCTGCCGGCCGGGTTGTTCGCGATCGCCGGCTGGGCCTCGGTGACCGGCGCCGACAGCCACACGGCGGCGCTGCCTCAGCTGGCCGCGGTGGCCGCCGGGGTCGCGCTCTGGCTCTCGCTGCTGTTCCCCGGCGGGCGCCGCCGGCGCAGGTGACCGAGCCGCAGGAACGGCTTCTCGACCAGGTAGTAGCTCAGCGAGGCCAGCAGCAGGCCGCCGGCCACGGTGATCGCGTACGTCTCCAGCAGGTCACCGGTGAACTCCTGCCGGCCGGTGACCTCGTAGAGCATCTCGAGCACGAAGGGGTGCCAGAGGAACAGCCCGTACGAGACGAGGCCGAGCCAGCGCGCGAACCCGGAGCCGAAGGCCACCTTCGTACGGGTCTGCGGGCCGAACGCCAGCGGCAGCACGACGAGCACGGCGATGATCGCGTACAGGGTGATCTTGAGACCGAACTGGGCGGCGGTCGGCTCGGCCAGGGTGCGCGGCCCGGCGATCGAGGTGGTCGCCACGCCCAGCACCGCCACCGCGGTCGCCCAGCAGGCCAGCGGCGCCCGGCCCAGGTCGTCGAGGAACCGCCAGCGCGGCAGCAGGCCGTTGCTCAGCGACACGTGCACGGAGGCGAGCGCCATGCCCGCGCCGAACCAGATCGCGTAGGAGGGGAGCCAGGTGGTGTGCCGGCTCAGCGAGAGCACCCCCACGCTCAGCAAGGTGACCCACGTGGCCGTGATCAGGGCCGCGACGGCGAGGATCAGCATCGGCCGCCCGGCCCGCCGCTTGCCGCGCAACGCGAGCACGGCCAGGATCGGCAGCAGCACGTAGAAGACGGCCTCGGTGGCCAGGCTCCAGGTGTGCCCGAGCGCGTGCCGCAACCCGTACGCGTCATAGATCTGCGTCAGCGTGAAGTGGCGCGCCCAGTCCCCCGCCGAGGCGTCGTGATTGCGCGGCACGACGAGCAGGCAGACCACCACCGTGATCCAGTACGCCGGTAGGATCCGCAGCGCCCGACGCCACAGGTAGAGCCCGGCCCCCGGCAGCTCCTGCCCCGTGGCCCGGGCGTGGGCCCACGGACGATAGAGCAGGAAGCCCGAGAGCACGAAGAACACGGCCACGCCGACGTCCAGCCGGGCCAGCCAACCGGCCCAGGGACCGGCGCCCACATTGATCCCCGTGGCGAACCCGACGTGGTGCGCGACCACCGCGAGCGCTCCCACGACCCGTACCGCATCCAGTGGCGGGAGTCGATGGAGGGACCTATTCGTAACGGGCGCAGACATAAACCGTCCCAGGGGGTCGCGCAACTATGTAACTGGCGAGTAACCTGCGCCCATTATGGGTGATCGGGCCGTGCGGGGATACCGGCCGATTGATAACGATGGGAGGGCTCAGTGAGGGCTCGCTGGGGTGCCGTGCTGTTCGGCATCGGCGTCTTCGCCGTGGTCATTGCGGCTGGATGTGCGTTCTACGTCGCGCCTTCGGTGGCGCGTCTGCCTTACGATCTGGCGCTGTGCAAGCCGGACCAGTCGTCGGACTGTCTGCGTCCGAGCGTCGCCGAGGCCAAGGACGCCAAATTCCTGCAGACCAAGGGCGGGCCGGACGTGCCCACGCCGGTCGTCACGGTGCAGACCGGCACGCTGCGGTCCACCACCGAGATCTCCCCCCAGGTCGACCTGACCGCCGAGGAGATCAAGAACGACGACACGGTCATCTGGAACGGCTACGGCACGGTCAAGTGGGTCGAGACCGACGAGATGGTCAGCCAGTACAAGGCCGGCCTCGCCCTCGACCGCGACACCGCGGCCGCCGTCGACTGGTCCGACCAGTTCTTGCAGGACGCGGGCGAGGACGCGCCGTCGGAGGTCAACTTCGCCGGGCAGCTCTACAAGTTCCCGTTCGGCACCGAGAAGAAGGACTACGAATACTTCGACCGCGACCTGCGCAAGGCCGCGCCGATCCAATACCAGGGCACCGAGAAGATCAACGGCCTCGAGACGTACAAGTTCCAGCAGACGATCCCCGACTCCCCGCTGAATTTCACCGAGGAGCGCCTCAAGGGCCTGCTGGCCACGTTCGCCCCCGGCGCCGACGGCGGCCAGGTCAACTACAGCAACACCCGGACGATCTGGGTCGAGCCCGTCTCCGGCACCTTCATCAAGGTGCAGGAGCAGCAGAAGAAGACGCTGGTCCCCGAATCGGGCGCACCGACGGCGCTGCTGGACGGCAACTTCATCTACACCGACGAGACGGTCGCGAACAACGTGAAGTCCGCCGGTGACACCAAGAGCTCGGTCCTGCTGATCAGCCGCTACCTGCCGATCGGCCTCGCGGTCCTCGGCGCGCTGCTGCTCATCATCGGCCTCATCATGGTCACGACCGGCCGCCGCAACGCCGCCCGCCACCGCGCCGAAGAGATCACCAGCACCGAGGCCGAAGCCAAGGCCTGACCACGTACGACGTGCGGGAGCCTTCTCACGGCTCCCGCACGAGGTCGTCCACGGCATCGATCAACGGCGGCCCCGCCACCAGCACCGCGTCGTTGTGCCCCGCACCCTCGACGGCCACCAGCCGCACCGGCCCCCCGGCCCGCTCGGCCACACCGACGCTCTGCCCGGCCGGCACCACCTCGTCGGCCGTGCCGTAGACCACCACGGTCGGCACCGTGATCCGCGAGATCAGCTCCCGCACCGGAAACCTGTCCCGGGCCAGCAGCCGCACCGGCAGGAACGGATAGTGCTCCCGCCCCACCGCCGGCAGATCGGCGAACGGCGACCGCAACACGAGGCCGGCCGACGGATGCTCGGCCGCCAGCCCCGTCGCCACCGCCGCGCCCAGGCTCTCCCCTAGATAGACGATCGGTCGCTGCAGCCCGACCAGATAAACTCGCGCGGCCCGTACGTCACGGGCCAGGCCCTGCTCACTCGGGCGTCCCGGGTTGCCGCCGTAGCCGCGGTAGTCGAGCAGCAACACGGTCAGCCCCCGGTTGGCGAGCCCGGTGGCCAGCGGCAGTCGATCGCCTCGATTGCCGGCGTTCCCGGGCGCGACCAGGATGGACACCTTACGGTCGGGCACCCCGGGCGGCGGCTCGAACAGCCACGCCTGCAGCCGCAGGCCGTCCGACGTGTGCAGGTCGACCGTACGGGCTCCGGGCGGGAGCGGTGGGGCCGAGCGGTCCGGGAAGTAGATCAGGCGCCGCTGCAACGCCCAGACCAACCCGGCCACGAGCACCACCAGCACCAGCCCGACCACCAGAACCATCCGCAGCCTCCCCACCCCCGCATTCTCCCGGCGTCTGCCAGCGTCCGACCGCAGCTCCTTACCCCCGCTTTGCCCGGGCGACTGCCATCACCGTGCCCGGCCTCCCCAACCCCCGCCTTGCCCGGGCGACTGCAATCACCATCCCCAGCCTCCCCACGCCCGCGACTGCCATCACCATGCCCAGGTTCGCCACTGCTGCGACCGCCATCACCAACCCCAGCCTCCCCGCCTCCGCCTTGCCCGGGCGACTGCCACGACTCTCCGCCACCTCCCCACCCCGCCTTGCCCAGGCGACTGCCATCACCATCCCCAGCCTCACCACCCCCGCGACTGCAACGACCTCCGCAGCCCTCTCACCCCCGCATTGCCCGGACGGCTGCCATCATGGGGCGTGGCCGAGGGTGACTCCGTACGGCGGCTCGCCGCGCGGCTGGACGGGGCGCTCGCCGGGCATGACGTGGTGGCTGCGCAGTTCTGGCGGGGTGGGTTCGAGGGCGGCCGGTTGCTCACCGTCGCCCCCGTCGGCAAGCACCTGCTGATGCGTTTCACGAGCGGCCAGACCGTACACAGTCATCTGCGCATGCAAGGCTCATGGCGGATCCACCGGCCCGGCTGGCGACCCGGCCCGGCCACCGATCAGGTCCGCGCCTGGTTCGACTTCGGCCCGGCCGGGGTGCTGGCCGCACACGCCATGCCGGTGCTGGAGGTGCTTCCCACCGCCCGCGAGGACCAGGTGGTCGGCCACCTCGGCCCCGACATCCTCGCCGACCAGTGGCCGCAGCAGCGCCCCACCGCGGTCACCGCCATCACGGCCGCGCCCGACCGCCGGATCCGGGAGGCGCTGCTCGATCAGCGCAACGTCTGCGGGATCGGCAACCTCTGGGCCGTCGAAGGCCTCTTCATCGCCGGCGTCTGGCCACACACCCCCGCCGGCGACGTCGACGCCGACCGGGTGCTCGAACTGATCGGCCGGATGATGCGGCTCGGCCTACGCAACGGCACCCAGAGCACCACCGGCGACCTGCGCCGCGGCCGGACCCACTGGGTGTACGGCCGCTATCGCCGCCCGTGCCGCCGCTGCGCCACACCCGTCGCGTTCGTCCCGGCCGGCGACGGCCCGTACGACCGGGAGACGTGGTGGTGCCCGTTCTGCCAGCCGGCTCCCGTTTGACGCCGACACCGACGCCCTGCGGGCCGCCTACTCCGAGCAGATGTGCGTGCCACCCAGCGCGATCCTCATCGGCATCACCGGATGGGGGCCGCTGAGGGTGACCGATCAGGCCCACCGAGTGCAAGCAAGCCGCCACGAGGAATCAATGGACGCCCGACGGCGGCCGTGTATGCGAGCTACCAAGCGCTACCTGAGCTCAGCCGCAATCGCGTCACTCCACGTGACGGTCGAACTCCTTTCGGTCGCCGAGGACCGGCCGCGTTCACGCTGAGCGAACCGATCCCGGTCGGTCCTTCAACGGCGACACCCGGCCCGCCCGCGGCAATCTGGTCGCAGTAGTTCCCACCCGTCATGGCCGCAACGACGACCCACCACTGAGCGTGACCGTCACTGAACGTATAGTGCGGCAACTTACCCGCAACCGGGAGATGGCTGATCCGGACCGGCCCGGCGTCGATGTACCCGGCGTAGCGAGACGCCCCCCGATCAAGGAGCACCGATGAACGCCACCGCCGCCGCCCCCGTAGTGCTGATCGCCGAGGACGACGAGGACATCCGCGACCTCATCTCGTGGAAGCTCGAAGTCGCCGGGTTCCGCACGCTGCACGCCGGCAACGGCAAGACCGCGGTGGAGCTGGCCGCCGAGCACCGCCCCGACGCGGCCGTGCTCGACATCAACATGCCGGCCATGGACGGCCTCGAGGTCTGCCAGAACCTGCGGCGCGACGAGGGTACGGCGAACATCCCGGTGCTGATGCTCAGCGCCCGCGTCAACGACAGCGACATCGAGTCCGGCTACGGGGCCGGGGCCGACGACTACATGACCAAGCCGTTCAACCCGCAGGAGCTGCTGCGTCGCCTCGAAGGCCTGCTCAGCGACTCGGCCGTCTAGGAATCTTTTCGGGACCTTTAAGGCCCTGTTATGAAAACCCCGGTTAGTTTCCTGCTCGACAAAGAGACGAGCCGGGGAGGTACAGCATGTTGCCGGTCATGGTCACCGACATGGGCGCGGGACGACGCCCGCGCCGAGCGCGGTCGCTGGAGATGCTGGCGGGCCGGCGCCTCGAATACGTGCGCCTGGGGCACGCCTTCGTGCTGAGCTTCACCGGGGGCGGGCAGGTGCTGGTCGAGACCGCGGTCCAGCTGGCCACGCCGGGTTCCGGACAGATTGTGGCCGAGCCGGGTGAGCAGCCATCGGACGCCCTGGCGACCCTGCTGGGCGACGAGGTAGCTTCGGCCCGGACCGGGGACGGTGGGGAGCTCACGATCTCGTTCACCAGCGGCGCCGAGGTGCTGATCTGCCCGCACGCTGACGTCGAGTCTTGGGCCGTCACTTCCCCGGACGGGTTCCTGATCGTCTGCCTGGCCGGCGGTGAGACGGCTACCTGGGGTGAAGAGGCCTGACCGCTTGGCGGGTCCGCGGCTCGGTGGGCCTCAGTGGCTCACGTGCGCTCGACCAGCGCCGCCAACCACCTCCAGCGGCCCGCAACCGCCCGGCGAGCTCCCAACCATCTTAGCGGCCCGTACCCGCTCGGCGAGCCCCATTAGCCACTCCATCGGCCCGCTTACGCCCGGCGAACCCACCAACCACCCCCAGCGACCCGCATGCGCCCGGTGGGCTTCATCGGTCACTCTCAGCGGCCACCACGCGGCCGGTGGGTTCATGATTACTTTGGTCACGGTCGGGCGGTGGTTGCGGTGACTACTCCAAGCCGTTGTCAGGCTGCGGCTGAGTGAAGCTCACTGTGCTGTGGTCGAGGTTAGACCGGGACGAAATTGGGCCGCTCAGCCGCGGGATTTAGCTTGGTGTGGATCAAAGTCGTTGGCGCCGTTACCACCGAATGATGAGTTTCACTCAGCCGCAGCCTGAAAAGCGGCATCGAGGGGCCACCGCTACCACACTCCAAGCGCAACCAAAGTAATCACAAAGACCACCCAGCGCATGCGAGCCGCCAAGGGGCGACCGATGACGCCCACCGAGCGGGCGCGAGCCGCCACGAGCGCACGCGAGCCGCCACGAGCGCACGCGAGCCGCCACGAGCGCACGCGAGCGACCGCTGAACCCCACCGCGCGCCCAAGCCGCCGCCAAGAGCCACGGGCGGAGGGCGGAGGGCTGGGGCTAAGGGCTTCCGATCAGGCGGCGCACGCGGTTGACCGTCAGTGGGGCCAGGCGCAGGCTTTGCAGCACGATGAGCGTCCCGCGGATGGCGTCCGTGTTCTGCTTCAAGAAGCGCATCAAAGCGATCAGCTGAACCAGATGCAGTTGCACGCCGGCGTTGTCGCGGATCAGTTCCAGCGTGGGCACCTTGGCCCGAACTTCGTCCACAATGGTGCTTAGCTTGCGCACATCCCCGGTGTAGGCCCGCCATTCCCGCTCGACCTCGTCGATGACCGCCCGGCGTTGCGCGATCGTCTGCAGGGTCTGCGCGCGCACCGCCTCCTCGATACGGCCGCTGCGGGCCTGTTCGTCCAGTGCCTCGTTGCGGGCCCGGATTTCGTTCATCGACGTGCGCACTTCCTGTTGCACGGCTTCGAGTTCGGGGCCGCCCTCGGCGACGAACTTGTGCACATAGTCGATGGCGAAGTCGGCCAGTTCGTAGACCACGATGGCGTTGCCGAGCATCATCGTCAGTTGGCGGTCGGGTTGTTGTTCCCGTTCGAGCCGGTCGAGCATGCGTTCGTTGAGGTCGCTGAAGAACTCTACTGTGGTGCGCAGCGTCTGGAACGAGATGTGCATGCGCTTGTCGACGGCGATCAGGCGTTCGGCTTTCTCGCGTTCGGCCACCGCCATCGGGATCGTCCGGAGCGCCTGTTCGGCGTCTTCATACTTGCCGTTTTCGATGAGCAGCGCGATGCGTTCGACGACCCCTCTCACCCGGTCGTGCAGTCCGGCCAATTCTTTCCTCGTACGGCTGGGAACTGCGCCGGCCTCGCTCAGGTTCGGGGTCAGCAGGTTGGTGTCGTCCACTTTGTATTTGCCGCGGGTCTTGATGACGAGGCCGACGTGGCGCTGCATGATCTCGTCGAGGTCGTCCGTGCCGCGGCCGCGTTGCAGCACCTCGTCCAGGTCGGCGCCGACCGCCTCGGACATCGGGTTTTGCAGAAGGGGCCCGAGCACCTGTACGAGTTTGAGCAGTTCGGAATCGCGGGCGGCTTTCGATCGCGACAGCGCCCGGGCCAGGGCGACCTGGGCCTCGCGGGACAGCGGGTTGCGTTCCAGCATGGCGAACCGGGCCGCGACGGCCGGGCCGTACCGTTTGGTGACCCGTTCCCGGATCCGCCCGTAGACGGCGCTGGCTTTGCGCTCCGCGGCGGACTGCACGGCCGAGGTCATCGCGTTGACCAGCATGCTGACGATGATTGACACGGGTTCCACGCCGGCCCGCCCTCCTACCAGGTAGGAGGAAATCGTCCGGGGCGCGCCGGAACCCGTCCATCGCCGGTCCGGGTTCAGGTGTTGTCAGATCAACGACTGAGGCGGCAGGCCACGGCCAGCATCGTCGGGATGGTGCTGAACCAGCGCTCGTAGTCGGTCCACTCCTGCGGCGGCCGGGTGTGATTCGGCAGTGTCGGCGGTTCGTGCAGGGCGGTCACCGCGAAGTCGTGCCGGGCGAGGGCGTCGACATACCAGGACAGCGGCCGGTGATAGTGGGTGTGCCCGCCGAACGACGTGATCCAGCGCTCCTCGGGGACGAGATAACCCCGTACGTGCCGACGCCAGGCACCCGTGGCCTCGTCCTGAATTGGCGCCTGGTCGAAGAAGCTGGGATGCAGGATCGAGAAGACCAGGACGCCGTCCGCGCTCAGCGAGGCGGCCACGTCGGCCAGCACACGGTCGATCTCGGGCATGTCCATCAGAACCATGTGCGAGACGACGCGGTCGTATTCGCGAGCCGGTGGCGTGGGCAGGCCCGAGGTGAGGTCGTGCAACCCGAACTCGACGTCCGGGTAGTCGCGGCGGGCGATGTCGATCAGCGCTTGGCTGCCGTCGATGCCGATGACGTGGGCGCCCGCCCGGTGCAGTTCACCGGCGAGCCAGCCGTGGCCGCAGCCCAGGTCGAGCACGCGCAGACCGGCGATGTCGCCGAACTGCGTACGGAGAAAAGGGGTGAAGCGACGGTTGAAGCTGTCACCCGCCGTGCCGGCATACGTGGAGGCGATGGCGTCCCAGCGGGCCAGATCCTCGGAGCTGCTCATCACCATGAATGTATCGAGCCCGGCCGCTGCGGGAGCGGCCGGGCTCGACAGTGGATCAGACCAGGTCGAAGCGGTCCGCGTCCATGACCTTCGTCCACGCGGCGACGAAGTCGGTGACGAACTTCTCGGTGGCGTCGGCGCTGGCGTAGACCTCGGCGAGGGCGCGCAGCTGCGAGTTCGAGCCGAAGATGAGGTCGACGGCGGTGGCCGTCCACTTCACCGAGTCGGTCTCGAGGTCGCGGATCTCGTACAGGTGCTCGCCGGTCTCCGCGGCCTTCCAGCGGGTGCCCGGGGAGAGCAGGTTGACGAAGAAGTCCGTCGACAGCACGCCCGGCTTGTCGGTGAGCACGCCGTGGGGCGCGTCGCCGAAGTTGTTGCCGAGCGAGCGCAGACCGCCGACCAGGACGGTCATCTCGGGGGCGGTCAGGTTGAGCATGTACGCCCGGTCGACCAGCAGGATCTCGGGCTGGGTCTTCTCGCCGGGGCGCAGGTAGTTGCGGAAGCCGTCGGCCCGCGGCTCGAGCACCTTGAACGACTCGACGTCGGTCTGCTCCTGCGTGGCGTCGGTGCGGCCCGCGTGGAACGGCACGGTCACCTTGACGCCGGCGTCCAGCGCCGCCTTCTCGACCGCGGCCGAACCGGCCAGCACGATCAGGTCGGCCAGCGAGACCTGGGCACCACCAGCGGCGTTGAACTCCTGCTGGATGCCCTTCAGCTTCTCGACGACCGGCGCGGCGGAGGCGTTGACCTCCCAGCTGCGCTGCGGCTCGAGGGCGATGCGGGCACCGTTGGCGCCGCCGCGCTTGTCGGTCGAGCGGAACGACGCGGCCGAGGCCCACGCGGTCGAGACCAGCTCGGCGACGGACAGGCCGGAGTCGAGCACCTTCGCCTTGAGCGCGGTGACGTCGGCCTCGGTGACCTGGGCGCCAGTGGCAGCCGGCACCGGGTCCTGCCACAGCTGCGCCTCGGCCACCCACGGGCCGAGGAAGCGGCTGACCGGGCCCATGTCACGGTGCAGCAGCTTGTACCACGCCTTGGCGTAGGCCAGCGCGAACTCGTCGGGGTTCTCGAGGAAGCGCCGCGAGATCTTCTCGTACGCCGGGTCCATGCGCAGCGACAGGTCGGTCGTCAGCATGGTCGGCTTGTGCTTCTTCGCCGAGTCGAACGGGTCCGGGATGATCTCGTCGGTGGTCTTGGCGACGTACTGCTTGGCGCCGCCGGGGCTCGTGGTGAGCTCCCACTCGTACCCGAAGAGGATCTCGAAGAAGCGGTTGCTCCACTGGGTCGGCTTGTCGGTCCAGGTGACCTCGAGGCCGGACGTGATGGTGTCCTTGCCCTTGCCGCTCTCGTGGGTGCTCAGCCAGCCCAGGCCCTGCGCCTCGATCGGCGCGCCCTCGGGCTCGGGGCCGACGTGGCCGTCGGCGACGCCCGCGCCGTGGGTCTTGCCGAAGGTGTGGCCGCCGGCGATCAGCGCGACGGTCTCCTCGTCGTTCATCGCCATGCGGGCGAAGGTCTCGCGGATGAAGTGCGCCGCGGCGACCGGGTCGGCGCTGCCCTTGGGACCCTCGGGGTTGACGTAGATGAGGCCCATCTCCGTCGCGCCGACGCCGTCGGACATCGTCTTCTCCGACGCGTAGCGCTCGTCACCGAGCCACGTGTCCTCGGGACCCCAGAAGATCTCCTCGGGCTCCCAGGTGTCGACCCGGCCGAAGCCGAAGCCGAAGGTCTTGAAGCCCATCGACTCCATGGCCACGTTGCCCGCCAGCACGAGCAGGTCGGCCCACGAGATCTTCTGGCCGTACTTGGCCTTGACCGGCCACAGCAGGCGGCGCGCCTTGTCGAGGTTGGCATTGTCGGGCCAGCTGTTGAGCGGGGCGAAGCGCTGCCCGCCGTCGCCCGCGCCGCCACGGCCGTCCTGGATGCGGTAGGTGCCCGCGGCGTGCCACGACATGCGGATCATCAGGCCGCCGTAGTGCCCGAAGTCGGCCGGCCACCACTCCTGCGAGGTGGTCAGCACCGAGACGATGTCGGCCTTGAGCGCCTCGACGTCGAGCTTGGCGAACTCCTGCGCGTACTGGAAGCTCGGGCCGAGCGGGTTGGCCTTCGACGAGTGGGCGTGCAGCACCGACAGGTCGAGCTGGTTGGGCCACCAGTCCCGGTTCGTACGGGGGCGGCCGCCGGTCTTGGGGGTCGGCGAATCGATCGCCGGGTTCTCGCTCTCACTGCCGTGCGCGGTCACGGAGTCGTGCGCGACCGGACAGCCGGCCGCGTCTCCGAGTTGGGCGTCGCTCATGATTTTCCTTCCGAACAGTCGGGACACGTGCCCCAATAGACGACCTCCGCCTCGTCGATCACGAAGCCGTGAGCGTCCGAGGCGGTAAGACAGGGTGAGTGGCCGGCGGCACAGTCGACGTCGGCGATCGCGCCGCACGAGCGGCACACGACGTGATGGTGGTTGTCCGCCACCCGGGTCTCGTAGCGGGCGGTCGCGCCGGCGGGCTCGATGCGCCGCACCAATCGGGCGTCGGTGAGCGCGCGTAGCACGTCGTAAACCGCCTGGTGGGAGACCGTGGGAAGGTCGGCCCGGACGAGCGCGATCACCGTTTCGGTGTCGACGTGCGGGTGGTCACGAAGCGCCGCGAGCACCGCCAGCCGGGGCCGGGTCACGCGCAACGATACCGCCCGCAGCCGCGCTGCGAGGTCGGACGTCACGGGGAAGACCTTAGACCCCTTTTCTGGAACAGATCAAGTTTTGCCGCCGCGTCTTGGCCACGTATTCACCCTCCCGTCGAGCGAATCAGCCCTTCCCACCCGTCAAGCTCCGCGCCGACCGTGGCCCCACGCCCCACGCCCCACGCCCCACGCCCCACGCCCCACCCCCCCCCCCCCCCCCCCCCCGACCCCCCCCCCCCCCCCCCCGCACCCGCCTGAACTCCACTCCCACCCCCGCCTCCTGCCTGTCGTTCTCCACTTGGCACACAAAAACTGGTTTCCCAGCGAGGCACCTGTACACACGCGTCCAC
>NZ_JAENHO010000008.1 GCF_016785085.1 Paractinoplanes lichenicola | reverse complement strand
GCCCCTCCAGCCCCTCCAGCCCCTCCAGCCCCTCCAGCCCCTCCAGCCCCTCCAGCCCCTCCAGCCCCTCCAGCCCCTCCAGCCCCTCCAGCCCCTCCAGCCCCTCCAGCCCCTCCAGCCCCTCCAGGCGATTGTCTGCGGCGCCTCAAATGGGCGGCCCACTATCGCTGATCAGCGCGGGCTATCATATTTAACGCGCATTCTCGGTGATCCACTGTCGTCGCGTTTTAGGGCCCGTCGTAATTGCTGGAAAGTGGCATGATCGAATGCTGTCGCGGGTATTGGGCGGGGTGGAGAATATAGGCATGGGTCAGATGTCGTTGTTCAGCCGGGGCACTATTGCTGGGATGCGGGATCGGACCAAGAGGCGTAATTATTCGCCGGGTAGTGATGAGTTTCGGCGGGAGCATGAGCGGCGGCGGGCGTGGGGGCTGAAGCGGCGGCATGCGGAGAAGGCGCGGTGGGCTGATCAGCATCCCGAGTTGGTGTGGCCTTCCGGGCGGCCTCCGGCTGTCGGGTCTGCTCGGTGCGATGTGCCCACCCGCCCTCCAGTTGCTCGGCCCTACTGCCCGCCGGCCCGGCCCCACCGCCCACCGGTGCGCCGACGAGTGGAATCTGCTGGCCGGCCGTGGAAGACGCCGCTGGGGGTTTCACTTCCGGTATTGCGGCTTGGTCGCGCTCGTTGCATTTTAATGAGATTGTGTGGTTGCTCTCTGCGGGTGGTTGCGGTGAAACTCGATGCCGTTTTCAACCGTCCGGTGGGTGCAACTCATCATTCTGTGGTCGAGGTTGAAAAAACCTCTCAGCAGCCAAGGTTTCGGACCGCCGCTAGAGGGTGCAAGTCCCGATCGGCAGCCGACCTTTCGACCGCCGTCAGAGGGCGCGAGCCCCAATCAGCAGCCAACCATCCGACCGCCGCCAAAGAACGCGAGCCTCAACCAGCAGCTAACTTCCCGACCGCCGCCAGAGGGCGCGAGCCCCAACCAGCAGCCAACCATCCGACCGCCGCCAAAGGACGCGAGCCCCGATTGGCAGCCGGCATTCGGGCCGAGCCTGGAAGTGCGTGGCGCACAACCAGATGACTTGCCGCTCGGCGAGGTCGAGGTTGCTGGCCTGGGGCGGGCGGTAAACGGGGTCAGAGGGTGCGGGCCAGGTGGCGGCCTGCGTTGCGGCCGCTGTCAGCCAACCATCCGACCGCCGCCAAAGGACGCGAGCCCCGATTGGCAGCCGGCATTCGGGCCGGGCCTGGAAGCGTGTGGCGCACGACCAGAAGACTTGCCGTTCGGCGGGGTCGAGGTTGCTGGCCTGGAGCGGGCGGGCGGTAAAGGGGTCAGAGGGTGCGGGCCAGGTGGCGGCCTGCGTTGCGGCCGCTGTAGAGGCAGCCGCCTAGGAAGGTGCCTTCCAGGGCGTTGTAGCCGTGGACGCCGCCGCCGCCGAAGCCTGCTACCTCGCCTGCTGCGTAGAGGCCGGGGATGGGGGTGCCGTCGGAGGCCAGGGCGCGTGAGTCCAGGTCGGTTTGGATGCCGCCCAGGGTTTTGCGGGTGAGGATGTGCAGTTTGATGCCGATCAGGGGGCCGGCGGCCGGGTCGAGGATGCGGTGGGGGGTGGCGGTGCGGCCGATGCGGTCGCCCAGGTAGCGGCGGGAGTTGCGGATTCCTTGGACCTGGGCGTCCTTGGAATACGGGTTGGCCATTTGGCGGTCCCGCGATTCGATCTGGGTGCGGATGTGGGCCGCGTCCAGCAGGGGCTGGTCGGTCAGCTTGTTCATTCCGGCGATCAGGTCGTCCAGGTTGGAGGCGACCACGAAATCGGCGCCCTTGCGCTTGAAAGCTTCGACCGGGGCGGGGGCGCCCTTGCCGAGCAGGCGTTCGCGTACGAAGGCTTTTTTGTCGCCTGAGGTGATGTCGGGGTTCTGTTCCGAGCCGGAGAGTGCGAACTCCTTCTCGATGATTTTCTGCGTCAGGATGAACCAGGAATGGTCGTACTGGGCGATGTCCGGCGTCGCCCGCAGGTGTTGCAGCGTGCTCATCGTGTCGTATCCGGGCAGGCAGGGCGCGGGCAGGCGCCGGCCGAGGGCGTCGAACCACATCGACGACGGCGCGGGCAGGATGCGGATGCCGTGGCCGGGCCAGATCGGATTCCAGTTCTGGATGCCCTCGTTGTAATGCCACATGCGGTCACGGTTGACGAGCCTCGCGCCGGCGTCCGCCGTGATTTCCAGCATGCGGCCATCCACGTACGCGGGAACTCCGGTAATCATCGAGCGGGGTGGGGTGCCCAGCCGGTCGGGCCAGAATTTGCGGACGAGTTCGTGGTTGCCGCCGATGCCGCCGGACGCGACGACAACCGCCTGCGCCGTGAGGCTGAAATCGCCGTTCTCCTCGCGGTTCGACGGCTCGCCGCGAGCATCGTCGGAAGGCGCCAAAACCTTTCCCCGTACGCCGGTGACCGCGCCGTTCTCGACGATGAGCTCGTCGACGCGGTGGCGATGGTGGAACGTCACGAGCCCACGGGCCGCGGCCTCCTCGATCGACCGTACGAAGGGCGCGACCACACCCGTGCCCGTGCCCCACGTGACGTGGAAGCGCGGCACCGAGTTGCCGTGACCGTCGGCGCGCAGGCTGCCGCGCTCGGCCCAGCCCACGGTCGGCAACCAGCTCAGGCCCAGCGAGGAAAGCCAGGCCCGCTTCTCGCCCGAGGCGAACTCGACGTACGACCGGGCCCACTTGTAGCCCCACGAGTCCTCGTCGTCGAGCCGGTCGAACCCCGCGCTGCCCTGCCAGTCGCTCCAGGCGAGGTCGAACGAGTCGGCGACCCGCATCCGCCGCTGCTCGGGCGTGTCGACGAGGAAGAGCCCGCCGAAGGACCAGTACGCCTGCCCGCCGAGGTTGGCCGCGTTCTCCTGATCGACCAGCGCGACCCGCTTGCCGGCCGAGGTGAGCTCGTGAGCCGCGGCGAGGCCGGCGAGCCCGCCCCCCACAACGATGACGTCTGCGTCCATGGTCCGGCAGGGTACCGGAGATTCCGAGGAAGTTTCAGATTTGAGGGGCGGGCGTCGGCTCGGCGAGCAAAACCCGTTGGGCACGGAACGATTCGCGCATGTGGTTGATCAGGGCGCCGTCGCGGGGATCGGTGACCCAGCCGGCGAAGGCGACCTTGAACGCCGCGATCCCGGACTCCGCGGCCACCGCAGCGGACAGGTCGGCAACCCCGCGCTCGCGCAGGACCTGGGCCAGCGCCTCACCCACCCGGTGGAGTTTGGCCAGTTCGCGCTCCTGCAACGGCGGGTTGGCGTCGATGATGTCCTGCCGCTGACGCGAGAACGCCACCTCGGGGAAGTACGTCGAAGCGGCGTGCTCGAAGGCGGCGGCCACCGCCCCGGCCGGACCGGCGGCATCGAAGGACGCGGCGGTCGTCTCGACCAGCAACTCCTGCAGGCGCTCGGAGCCGGCGAAGAGGACTTCGCGCTTGTCGGCGAAGTGCCGGAAGAACGTGCGCTCGGTCAGGCCGGCGCGTTCGGCGATCTCGGCGACCGTGGTGGCCTCGAAGCCCCGGGACGAATAGAGGTCGAGCGCCGCCTGCCGGAGGCGGGCCTGCGCGTTCGGCTCCCAGCGTCCCATGGCGCCATCCTATCCAACGTCAGTCTCTGACATCACAGCCGCGAAGTGATGACAGGGGCTGACATCCCCGGCTACGGTTATGACAGTCGCTGACATCGTCGCGAACGCGGCGCCGGAAGAGAGAAGGACTGTCATGCGGGTACTCGTCACGGGAGCGTCGGGGTGGATCGGGTCGGCCGTGGTGCCGGAGTTGATTCGGCACGGGCACTCCGTGGTGGGGCTGGCTCGGTCGGACGCGTCGGCGGAGCGGGTTCGGGCGGCGGGGGCGGAGGTGCTGCGGGGTGACCTGGACACGCTGGACGTGATCCGGGAGGGCGCCGCCAGCACGGACGCGACCATTCACCTGGCGTTCGTGCACGACTTCGGGAACATGGCCGAGTCACTGCGTAAGGACCGGGTCGCTATCGACGCGATCGGGCAGGCCCTCAAGGGGTCGGGGCGGGCGTTCGCGATCGCCTCGGGGACGCTCGGGATCCTGCCGCCGGGGCAGATGGCCACCGAGCGGGACCGGCCCGACTTGGCGGCCGCCCATCCGCGGCAGCAGTCGGCGGCCGCCGCGCTCTCCTACGCCGAGAAGGAGGTGCGACCGATCGTCGTCCGACTGGCGCCCACCGTGCACGGGGCCGGGGACTACGGGTTCGTGCCGGCGCTGGTGAACGTGGCCAGGGAGCGGAAGCTGGCCGGGTACGTGGGAGACGGCGCCAACCGGTGGACGGCGGTGCACCGCGACGACGCCGCGACCCTGTTCCGCTTGGCCATCGAGAAGGCGCCCGCCATCGAGAAGGCGCCGGCGATCGAGAAGGCGCCGGCGGCCGCGACGGAGGGGCTTGTTCTGCACGCGGTCGCCGAGGAGGCAGTCTCGGCGCGCACGATCGCGGAGGCCATCGGGCGGGGGCTGGGGGTTCCCACCGGGCCGGCCGCGGCGGAGGAGTTCGGGTGGATCGGGCCGATGTTCGCGATGGACAGCCCGGCGTCTAGCACGATTACGCGTGAGCTGCTCGGCTGGAACCCGAGCGGGCCCACACTCATCGATGACCTTGAGTCCGGACACTACTTCAACTAAGGCCGGAACAAAGAGAGCGCTCTCTTGTTCCGGAACCCTTAAGGGAGACTTAAGTACGTCGATTTGTGCTTGACCGGGGTCTCCCGGGATGGGAACTGTTAACTCACTTTCCGGTTCCCCACCCCCACCCGGGAGATCCCCTATGCGCAAGCGCGTCCTATTGGCGACGTTCACGGCATTAGTCGCGGCGGTCGCCACGTTCGGCGTCCGCCTGACCGCCGACGCCGCCGAAACAAGAACAGCCGGCGAAACAAGAACAGCCGCCGAAACAGGAGCAGCCGGCAAGACAGCGACAACCGGCGAGGCAAAAGCGGCCGGCGAGATCAAAGCGGCCACGTTCACGCACCCCGGCGTGATGATCAGCCGGGCCCAGCTCGACTTCGTCAAGGGCAAGGTCACCGCCGGGGCTCAGCCCTGGGCGAGCGCCTACACCCAGATGCTCAACAGCCGGTACGCGTCCCTGAGCCGTACGCCGGCCCCGCGAGCCACGGTCGAGTGCGGCTCCTACTCGAACCCGAACAACGGCTGCACCGACGAGCGCGAGGACGCCATCGCGGCCTACACCGACGCGCTCATCTGGTACATCGGCGGCAATTCCGCGTACGCGCAAAAGTCGATCGCCCTCATGGACGCGTGGTCGGCCACCATCAAGGCGCACACCAACAGCAACGCCCCGCTGCAGACGGGCTGGGCCGGCTCCGTCTGGCCGCGCGCCGCCGAGATCATCCGGTACACGTATTCCAGTTGGCCCAACCAGGCCCGGTTCGCCACCATGCTGCGCAACGTCTATCTGCCCACGGTGATCGCGGGCAGCAGCAGCAACGGCAACTGGGAACTGTCGATGATGGAGGCCGCGGTCGGCATCTCCGTCTTCCTCGAGGACAGGGCGAGCTACGACCGGGCGATCACGCGTTTCAAGGCCCGCACTGCCGCGTACGTCTATGTGACGGCCGACGGCAGCCAGCCGAAGTATCCGCCGGTCGGCAGCGTCGACACCCGGGCCGAGCTGATCAGCTATTGGCAGGGGCAGAGCACGTTCGTCGACGGCCTCAGCCAGGAGACGTGCCGCGACTTCGTGCACACCGGGTACGGCCTGAGCGCGATCAGCCACGTCGCCGAGACGACCCGGATTCAGGGCGAGGACCTGTGGCCCGAGGTGAGCGAGCGGATGCGGCACGCGCTCGGTTTCCACACCAAGTTCGAGAACGGTACGGCCGTGCCCGCGAACATCTGCGGCGGCTCGGTGGTCAAGGGGCTGGGCCCGGTGTCCGAGGTGGCCTACAACGCCCTCGCGAACCGGCTCGGCATCGCCATGAGCAACAGCAAGACGTACACCGAGTCGCGCCGCCCGCAGGGCACGAACAACTTGTTCGTGGCCTGGGAGACGCTCACCCACGCGAACAATCCGGCCTGAGGAGTGCCCGATATGAAGCGAAAAATCGTGTTTTGGCCGGGTCGGTGGAAAGCGGAAGAGCGGGGCGCGGGAGGCAGAGGGACGGCGACGAGAAGGAGG
The DNA here is from genome assembly GCF_016785085.1 of Paractinoplanes lichenicola. Classification (GTDB taxonomy): domain Bacteria; phylum Actinomycetota; class Actinomycetes; order Mycobacteriales; family Micromonosporaceae; genus Actinoplanes; species Actinoplanes lichenicola. The sequence goes on along the minus strand of NZ_JAENHO010000008.1, from coordinate 593,553 downwards.
GTAGCCGCATTCGCGGTGGTGGGGATCGCGGCGGCCGGGCTTGTAGGCGTTGGAGTCACCCAGGCGTACGCCGCGACGACCGGGACCATTACCAGTTCGGCCAACGGCAAGTGTCTTGACGTGACCAACGGCAGCACGGCCAACGGCAACCAGGCCCAGATGTGGACCTGTGCCAGCGGCCCCAACCAGACGTGGACCCTCGGCGACGACGGCTCGCTGCGGGGCCTGGGCAAGTGCCTGGATGTGGCCAACGGCGCGACCACCGACGGCGCTGTCGTGCACCTGTGGGACTGCTACGCCGGCCTGACCAGTCAGCAGTGGACGCTGAACGCGGCCAAGGACCTGGTCAACGTCAAGGCCGGCAAGTGCCTTGACATCAAGGACAACAACCTCGCCGACGGCGCCAAGCTGCAGCTCTGGACGTGCGGCGGCGGCGCGAACCAGAAGTGGACCATGAGCGGCGGCCCGACGACACCTCCGACTACGCCTCCGAACAACCCGAACAATCCGGACCTCGGCCCCAACGTCGCGATCTTCGACCCGTCGATGAGCGCGTCCAGCATTCAGGGCAAGCTCAACAGCGTCTTCAACCAGCAGGTGACCAACCAGTTCGGCACGGCCCGGCAGGCGCTGCTGTTCAAGCCGGGCAACTACAACGTCGACGTCAACGTCGGCTTCTTCACGCAGGTCGCCGGGCTCGGGCTCGTCCCCGATCAGACCAACATCAACGGTCACGTGCACGTCGAGGCCGACTGGTGGCCGGACGGCTCGCAGAACGCGACCCAGAATTTCTGGCGCTCCGCCGAGGGCCTCAGCGTGACCCCGCAGGACGGCCTCGACCGCTGGTCGGTGAGCCAGGCCGCGCCGTACCGCCGGATGCACGTACGGGGGAACTTGGCTCTGAGCGACGGCGGCTGGTCGAGCGGTGGCTTCATCGCCGACTCGAAGATCGACGGGCAGATCCAGTCGGGCAGTCAGCAGCAGTTCCTCACCCGCAACTCGCAGATGGGCAGCTGGAACGGCTCGAACTGGAACCAGGTGTTCGTCGGCTCCCCCGGCGCCCCGGCCCAGAGCTTCCCCAATCCGCCGTTCACCACGATCGGCAGCTCCCCGATCATCGCCGAGAAGCCCTACCTGTACGTCGACTCGGCCGGGGCGTATCAGGTCTTCGTGCCCGCCCTGCGCAGCAACGCGGCCGGCACCACCTGGGCCAACGGCAACCCCGCGGGGACGAGTTTGCCGATCAGCACCTTCTACGTCGTCAAGCCCGGTGACACCGCCTCGACGATCAACGCCGCCCTCACTCAGGGCAAGAACCTGCTGGTCACTCCGGGTGTCTACAACCTGAACCAGACACTCAACGTCACCCGGGCCGGCACGGTGATCCTGGGCCTCGGCCTGGCCACCTTCATTCCGACCGGCGGGGTGAACGCCATGAACATCGCCGACGTGGACGGCGTACGGCTGGCCGGGGTGCTCTTCGACGCGGGCACGACCAACTCGAACACCCTGCTGCAGGTCGGCCCGGCCGGCTCGTCGGCATCCCACGCGGCGAACCCGACCGTGCTGTCCGACGTCTTCGTGCGGGTCGGCGGCTCGATCGCGGGCAAGGCGACCGTCAGCGTCGAGGTCAACAGCGACCACGTGATCGGCGACCACGCCTGGATCTGGCGCGCCGACCACGGCAACGGCGGCACGGTCGGCTGGAACGTCAACACCGGGCGCAACGGGCTGATCGTCAACGGCGACGACGTCACGTTCTACGGCCTGTTCGTCGAGCACTATCAGCAGTATCAGACGATCTGGAACGGCGAGCGCGGCCGCACGTACTTCTATCAGAACGAGATGCCGTACGACCCGCCGAACCAGGCCGCGTGGATGAACGGCTCGACGCGGGGCTGGGCGGCGTACAAGGTGGCCGACGCGGTGAACAGTCACGAGGCGTACGGGCTGGGCAGTTACTGCTTCTTCAACGTCAACCCGGCGGTGGTGGCGCAGCGGGCGTTCGAGGTGCCGGCCAAGCCGGGCGTGCGGTTCCGCGACATGGTCACGGTCTCGCTCGGCGGCACCGGCACGATCGTCAGCGTCATCAACAACACCGGGCAGACGGTGAACAGCGGCCACCAGGTCACCAGCATCGTCAGCGGCCCCTAGAAAGGCCACAAATCGCCCACATCAGCGCGGCCGACGCATGACGATGGAGTCATGCGTTGGCTGATGCGGGTGGACACCGCTGTGCCGGCCGCCGGCCTGGTCACGTTCCTGCTGGTCTTCGGCGTGTTCGGCGGCCCCTCGGACCCGGCCCCGGCCGCGCGCTGGGTCGGGCTCGGGGTGCTGATCGGGCCGGCGCTCATGGTCTACGCGCATCGGGGCGCCGCCGCCTGGGCCGCCGTGCTCGGCGCGGTGCTCTGGACCCCGCTGGCCTCCTCCCCCGGCACGGTCTTCGCCACCTGGGGTTGTGCGGCCGTCGCGATCCTGGTGTCCCGCCTCGACAAGCCGCCCGCGCCGCTGCCCGTCCCCCACCGCCAACCCCCTCCCCCGTACGCCCTCCCGCACGTCGCCGCCCCGGCCGAGGTGGGCGGCTTCGCGCTGTTGCTGGCGGCGGCGGCCGGAGTGGTCTGGGTGGCCGTCGACGACGCGGCCGTCCCCTGGCTGGCCCTGACCATCTGCGCCTTCTCGCTCGGCTGCGCGCTGCTGGCCCGGGCCGTACGCCATCAGGCCGCGCTGCGCCGCCTGTTCACCACGCCGCAGCCCGTGCACGCCGTCCGCGCGGTCGAGCAGGAGGGCTACGTGCACGTCCTGCTGCCCGCGGCGGACGGCCGGACCGCGCAGGAGTTCGCCTTCGACGTGGCCGAGCCCGAACCACGGCACGACGAGGACGACGTGCACACCGAGGCCGCGGTGCTCTACGGCGACCCACGCCCGGGCGCCTGGTGCGTGCTCGAGGTCGGCGACCGGCTGCACGTGCCGGTGGGCCCGGTCGGCGAGGTCATCGAGGTGCCGTACGACGTCGTCGAGGGCCTGCCCCGCGAGATCGAGGACGACGAGGAGCAGTTGGTCGACCCGGAGTCGCTGCGCCCGGCCGACCGCGACGCCGACGCCTTCGTGCCGCGTGAGCACCGGATCAGCCCGCAGCGGGCCTGGATCGCCACGATCGCCATCGGTCTCGGCGGCGCTTTGGCCCTGAGCGAGGTGGCCCACCTGTTCGGCCTGCCCCGGGCGGGGGTGATCGCCGTGGCCGCGGTGGCCGCCGGGGCCGGGTTCGAGTTCGGCTGGCGCTCGCAGCTGCGGCCGCGGCTGCGCTGGCACGCGGGCGGGATCGCGGCGATCGGCTTCCGCGAGCGCAACCGGGAGCCGTGGGCCACCGACAGCGCGATCGTGCACGACGACGAGGGCACGGTGGTGCTGACCGCGGGCGAGGCCGTGCTCAGCGTGCCGGTGCCCGCGCCCTGGCCGTCGCGCTCGCACCAGCGCACGGCCGACCAGCTCGTGGCCGCGCTGCGCGACACCCGGATCCGGGCCCTCGCGCTGAGCCCGCTGCCCCCACCACCCGAGCTCGAGGTCCCGCGTCGGCCGTTGCTGCTGTTCGCGCTGTGGGCGGCCACGGTGGCGGCGACAATGCTGATCGTCAACTGACCGAAACAGGACGCGCGTAGCGTACGGACGTGGACCTGAACACCGTGGCCGAAGTGATCAGCCCAGCTCACGTGGGGCAGTGGCGCCCGGGTGACGCCTGGCTGGGCGGCGGCACGGCGCTGTTCGGCGAGCCCCGGCCGCACGTCACCCGGCTGCTCGATCTGGCCGCCGCCGGCTGGCCCGCGCTGACCGTGCGCGACGACGGGGTCGAGGTCGCCGCCACCTGCACGATCGCCGAGCTGGCGGCCAGCGGCTACGACATCGCCGAGCGGTGCTGCCACGCGTTCCTGGCCTCCTTCAAGATCTGGAACGTGGCGACCGTCGGCGGCAACCTGTGCGCCGCGCTGCCGGCCGGGCCGATGATCGCGCTCGGGGCCGCGCTCGACGGCACGGTCCTGCTGCAGGGCCCGGAGGGCGAGCGCACGGTGCCGGTGGCCGAGTTCGTGACCGGCGAGGGCACGACCGTGCTGCGCGAGGGCGAGCTGCTGCGCTCGATGCTGCTGCCCGCCTCGTCGCTGGGAGCCGTCACGGCGTACCGGCAAGGGTCTTTGCACGCCCACGGCCGCTCGGGGGTGCTCGTGATCGGGCGCCGGGACGCGGACGGCACGACGACGCTGACCGTGACCGCGGCGACCAGACGCCCGTACGTGCTGCGGTTCCCCGAGCCGCCGAGCGCCGAGCTGGTGTCGGTGGCGCTGACCGAGCGGATCCCCGAGGACGCCTACGTCGACGACGTGCACGGGCTGCCGGCCTGGCGCCGCCACCTGACCCGGCTCTACGCGGAGCAGATCCGGGCGGAGCTGGCATGAGGATCAACGGCGCCGAGCACGACCGCGCGCCCCGCCCGGGCCAGTGCCTGCGCACCTATCTGCGCGAGGAGGGGGCGTACGGGGTCAAGAAGGGTTGTGACACCGGGGACTGCGGGGCGTGCACGGTGCACGTCGACGGCCGGCCCGTGCATTCCTGTGTCTATCCCGCTTTCCGCGCGGCCGGGCGCAGCATCACGACGATCGAGGGGCTGGCCGCGGGCGACGAGCTGCATCCGGTGCAGCAGCGGTTTCTCGACGCGCAGGGCTTCCAGTGCGGGTTCTGCACGGCCGGCTTGATCATGACGACCGCGGCCCTGACCGACGATCAGCGGGCCGATCTTCCCCGTGCCTTCAAGGGCAACCTCTGCCGCTGTACGGGGTATCGCGCGATCGCCGACGCGGTGGCCGGGGTGGTCAACGTGGCCGAGCCGGTCGCCGGGCAGGCGGTCGGCGCGAGCCTGGGTGCCCCGGCCGGTCCGCAGGTGGTCACCGGCACCGCCCGCTACACCTTCGACCTGGACGTGCCGGGCGTGCGGCATCTCAAGGTGCTGCGCTCGCCGCACCCCCATGCCCGGATCCTTTCCGTACGCACGGAGAACGCGCTCGCCGTGCCCGGCGTCGAGCTGGTGCTGACCCACGCCGACGCCCCCGCGGCCCGGTTCTCGACCGCGCAGCACGAGCACGCGGCGGAGGATCCGTGGGACACCCGGGTGCTCGACGACGTGGTGCGCTTCGCCGGGCAACGGGTGGCCGCGGTCGTCGCCACCAGCGAGGCCGCCGCCGAGGCGGGCGTGCGCGCGCTCGAGGTCGACTACGAGGTGCTGCCGGCCGTGCTCACGCCCGAGGCGGCCCTGGCCGGGGACGCCCCGCGGCTGCACGCCGGGGCCGAGCGCAACGTCGTCGCCGAGCTGCACGCCGACCTGGGTAATCCCGAGGCCGGGTTCGCCGCGGCCGACGAGGTCTACGAGGAGACGTTCCGGACCCCGCGCGTGCAGCACGCGAGCCTGGAGACGCACGGCGCGGTCGGGTGGCTCGACGACGACGGCCGGCTCGTCGTGCGCACCAGCACGCAGACGCCGTTCCTGACCCGGCGGGCCCTGGCCAAGCTCTACGACCTGCCCGAGGAGCGGGTGCGGGTGGTCGCGGGCCGGGTCGGGGGCGGGTTCGGCGGCAAGCAGGAGATGCTGGTCGAGGATCTGGTCGCGCTGGCCGTGCTGCGGTTACGGAAACCGGTGCGGCACGAATACACGCGGGCCGAGCAGTTCACGTCGGCCACCACCCGGCATCCGTTCACGGTGACGGTCAAGGCAGGGGCGCGCGCCGACGGCACCCTGACCGCGCTCCAGCTCGACGTGGTGTCGGACACCGGGGCGTACGGGAATCACGGGCCCGCGGTCATGTTCCACGGCTGCCACGAGTCGATCGCCGTCTACCGCTGTCCGAACATGCGCACCGACGCCCGCTGCGTCTACACGAACACGGTTCCCGCCGGGGCGTTCCGGGGGTACGGGCTGGGGCAGGTCTCGTTCGCGGTCGAGTCGGCGCTGGACGAGCTGGCCCGGCGGCTCGGCGTCGACCCGATCGTGCTGCGCGAGCGCAACATCGTGCGCGCGGGTGATCACTTGACCGCCCCCGGCGACCATGCCGACGACCTGACCATTGCCTCGTACGGGCTCGATCAGTGCCTCGGCCATGTGCGGGCGGCCGCGGCCGGACCGTCCGAGCCGGCGCCGCCCGGGTGGCTGACCGGGGACGGCATGGCGGTGACGATGATCGCGGCCGGGCCGCCCGGCGGGCACTACGCCGACGCGACGGTCACGCTGCTGCCCGACGGCCGGTTCGAGATCGCGGTCGGCACGGCCGAGTTCGGCAACGGCAGCACCACCGTGCACGCCCAGATCGCCGCGGACGCGCTCGGCACGACGACAGACCGGATCACCGTACGGCAGTCCGACACCGACGTGGTGCGGCATGACACCGGGGCGTTCGCGTCGACCGGGGTCGTGGTGGCGGGCAAGGCGGTGCTGCACGCCGCACGGGGCCTGCAATCACTGCTGCGGGCGGAGGCCGGGGGCGCCGACCTGAGCGAGGCGCTGCTCAAGGAGCTCGCGGCGCGGGCGGCCGAGCCGTTGCGCGCCGAGGGGCACTGGGGCGGCAGCCCGCGGTCGGTGGCGTTCAACGCGCAGTGGTTCCGGGTGGCGGTCGATCCGCAGACGGGCGAGCTGCGGATCCTGCGCAGCGTGCACAGCGCCGACGCGGGCACGGTGATGAACCCGCTGCAGTGCCGCGGCCAGATCGAGGGCGGGGTGGCCCAGGCGCTGGGGGCGGCGCTGGCCGAGCACGTCGACATCGGGCCGGACGGGCAGGTCACCACGGCCGGGTTCCGGCAGTATCACCTGCCCACGTTCGCGGACGTGCCGCGTACGGAGGTGCTGTTCGCCGACACCGACGACGCGATCGGGCCGCTGGGCGCGAAGTCGATGAGCGAGAGCCCGTTCAACCCAGTCGCCCCCGCGCTGGCCAACGCGGTGCGCGACGCCACCGGCGTACGGCTGACCGAGCTGCCCTTCACCCGCGACCGGATCTGGACGGCATTGCGGCGATCCGGGGCAACGCCATCGTGAACGTGCTGCCCCGGCCCAGCTCGGAGTGGGCGGTGACGGTGCCGCCGTGGTCGTTGACGATGTTGCGCACGATGGCCAGACCCAGCCCGTTGCCCTGCACGGCCTGATCCATCGCGTTGGCCGCCCGGTGGAACGGGGTGAACAGGCCGGGCACGTCGTCGGCCGGGATGCCGATGCCGGTGTCGGTCACCGTCACCACGGCGCGGTCGCCGGCGCAGGTCAGCCGGCACTCCAGATGCCCGCCGGGCGCGGTGAACTTGACGGCGTTGTCGAGCAGGTTGCGCACGGCACGTTCCAGCTGCGCCGAGTCGCCGCGCACCCAGGCCGGCTCGGTCGACAGCTCGCACTCGAGATCCTTGGCCCGGGCGGCGGTTCCCAGCGTGCCGTGCACCTCGCCGACCAGGCGGGCCAGGTCGACCGGCACCGCCTCGGAGTCGCCGATCCGCTCGTTGGAGCGGTCGAGCAGCAGCAGGTCGGCCACCGTGGCCTCGAGCCGGTGCGCGTTGCGCAGGATCGCCTCGACGCCGCGCTTCTGCACCAGCGACAGGCCGATCACGTGCTCCTCGTCCTCGACGAGCATCTCGCTGTAGCCGAGGATGCTGGTCAGCGGCGTCCGCAGCTCGTGGGTGACGGTGGCCACGAAGACGTCCTTCTGCTCGTCGAGCACCCGCAGCTCGTTTATCAGGCGGGCCTGCCGCAGCCGCAGCCGTTCCTGGTGGGCGGCATGGTCGATCTCGCGGCCGAGCCCGATCAGCAGCCGCCGCTCCTCCTCCGACCAGGCCGGCCGGTCCGGGCGGATCAGGCAGATCATCCCGGGCGGGCAGCCGGCGTCGCCGCTGAGCGGGATGACCAGCCCGCCGGGCAGCCCCGCGGGCCGCAGCGAGCCGCCGGGCGCGCAGGAGCGGGCCTGCTCGGCGATCGACGGGTCGAGCGGTTCGGCGTCGCGCGGCCAGGTCGTCTCGATCGGGACGCCGGCCTGGATGGTGATCCGGCTGTGCACCGCCTCGGCGCCCAGCGTGGTGCCGATCATCTCGGCGATCCGCCACGCCATGTCCAGCGGCTCGCCGTCCTCCTGCAGCTGCACGGTGACCGCCTGGCGCAGCTCGCTGCGGGCCACCCGGGCCCGCTCGGCGCTGATCAGCTGCTCGGTGCGGGCGGCCAGGTCGTTGAGGGTGCCGACGACGGCGCGCAGCTCGCCCGGGCCGGCCGGGGTGGCCCGGGCGGAGAGGTCGCCGTCGGCCAGCCGGCGCAGGGTGAGCCGGATGTGCTCGAGCGGCACGAGCAGGTGCCGCTGGTGCAGCAGGGCCAGGCCCAGCCCGGCCGCCACGACCAGGGCGGCCAGGCCCGCGAAGAGCAGGGTGGAATACGTGGCCACGGCGCGCTCGTCGTCGCCGACGCGCCGCTCGAAGCTCTCGACCGCGGCGAAGACGTCGGCGTTGGCCGTCCGGAGCCGGTCGAACAGGTCCTTGCCGCGAGCCGCGCGCCCGGCGTCGGTGTCGGGCTCCCCGGCGTTGACGATCGGGATGGCGTAGCCGTAGAGCCAGCCCTCGGCGGCCTGCCGCTCGGCCAGCAGCAGCCGCGCGGTCTCGGCGTCCAGCGGGTCCCCGGCCAGCCGGTCCATCGCGCTGAAGGCACCGGCCCGCCCGCTGGTGTAGGGCTCGAGGAACGCCGGGTCGCCGGTGAGCTGGAAGCCGCGGATGCCGGTCTCGGCGTCGGTCATGTATTGCAGCACCGCGCGGTTGTCGTCCCGGGCCACGTCGATCCGCGTGGCGTGGGACTCCTGCTGTTCGCGTTCCCGCTCGCTCACCACGAAGTGCGCGACGATCAGGGCCAGGAAGAGCAGCAGGAGGACGGCGAACCCGCCGGCCACCCGGTATTTCAGCCTGGTGAAGGCGAACCGCTCGAAGATCATGACGGGGACTTCTCGATCGGCAGCGTGAAGCTCACCGTCGTGCCGCCGCCGGGGGTCTCGGCCGCGACGATGTGGCCGCCGTGCCGTTCGACGATGCGGTGGCAGGTCGACAGGCCGACGCCGTGGCCCTGGCCCGCGGCCGGGTCGACCTGGGTGAACATCTCGAAGACGCGGTCGCGCTGGGCCTTGGGGATGCCGATCCCGTTGTCGGCAACCGAGATCCGCCACCGTTCGCCGTCGCGGCGGGCCGCCACCTCGACGCGGGCGGGCCGGTCGGCGCGGCGGTACTTGAGCGCGTTGCCCAGCAGGTTTTGCAGCAGCTGGCGGATCAGGGTCGGATCGGCCTCGATCACCGGCAGGTCCGGCGGCACCGTCACGGTCGCGCCCTTGACGTCGCCGCGCAGGTCGGTGAGGGCCTGCTCGACCAGTTCGCCCAGCTTGGCCGGCTCGGGCCGGAAAGGCGCGTGCCCGGCCCGCGCATAGCTGAGCAGCGACGTGATCAGGCGCTGCATCCGGCCCACGGCCCGGGTCGAGGCGCCGATCCAGCGGGCCGACTCGGGGTCGTTGCGGGCGACCCGCTCCTCGATCAGCTCCAGGTAGCCGTTGACCACGGTCAGCGGGGCGGCCAGATCGTGGCTGACCACTCCGGCGAACTGCTCCAGCTCATGATTGGACCGGCGCAGCTCGGCCACCGCGACCTCGAGCTGATCGTGCTGCTCGCGCACCTCGGCCGCCAGGACGGCGTTGACCCGGGCCTGCCGGCGCCGCTCGAACAGGGCCAGGATGACCTCGGCCAGGTCCTTGAGGCGGTCGATCTGCTCGGCGGTCAGCTCGTGGCGCTCGGTGTGGAAGACGCAGAGCGAGCCCAACGCGTACCCCTGCGGGGTGACCAGCGGCGCCGAGAAGTAGAACCGGACCTTGCCCAGCAGTCCGGTCACCCAGGGGTTGAAGGTGAACGCCAGGTCGAGGCCGGCGTCCGGCAGATACGTGACCTCGCCCGACTCGAACCGCACGGCGCACATCGAGTCGGAACGCTTGGTGTCGGCGCCCTCGAAGCCGTGAGTGGTGAGCTGACACTGCCGGTTCTCGTCGATCAGGTTGAGCGTCGCGTTCGGCACACCCGCCACCACCGCCGCCACCCGCACCACGGCCTCCAGTTCGTCACCCGCGGGCGTGTCGAGCAGCTCGTACTCGTGCAGGGCGGCCAGGCGTCGCTGCTCGTGGGCGGCGGTCACACGGTTAATGTCGGCAGGAAACCTCCCGATACTGAGTAAATCACCCGCCGTACGCGGACCGGCCGCTCGGCGGTGTGAACACCCCGGAACCCTCGTCGCCGGCCGCCGCGCGCAGCGTCCGGGCCACTGCCGTGACCACCCGTGACTCGACCGCGCTGCCGACCCGGTCGGACGGGTCGGCCGGGTCGTTGGCGATGCCCGCGGCGGCCACGGACGGGGTGAAGCCGACGAAGGTCTCGGTCCGGTTGTCCTCGGTGCTGCCGGTCTTGCCGGCCACGTCCCGACGGCCGAAGAGGGCGCCGACCTGGGTCGCGGTGCCGCCGTCGCATTCGCCGTACGTGCCCTGCTGGCCGACCGGGCAGCGGGCGGCGTCGGTGGCCGCGCGGGCGATCTCGGGATCGAGCACCTGCGTGCAGTTGCCCGGCAGGGTCACCTTGTGCTTGCCGGCATCGGTGATCGACTCCACCGGCCGCGGCGCGCAGTATTTGCCCTCGGCCGCCACGGTCGCGTAGGCCGAGGCCAGCTCGAGCGGGGTGGTGTCGACGACCCCGAGGGTGAACGAGCCCCACGAGTCCGCGCCCTCCACGGCCAGCTTGGCGTCGGCCGGCGCGCTGAAGCTGATGCCGAGCCGCTTGGCCATCGCGACGACGGCGGCCGGACCGACCTGCTCCTCCAGGTGCACGAAGTACGTGTTGACCGAGCGGCCGAACGCCGTCCACATCGTGCGGTAGCCGTCCATCCAGGACGGAGTGGCGTTGCCGGGGCAGTACTTGCCGTCGCAGCTGTCGGGTCCCGCGTCGGGCCACTTGGTGACCAGCCTCGACGGCGAGTCGTAGCCGCTGTCGAGCGGCATCCCGGCCTCGAGCGCGGCCAGCATCGTGAACAGCTTGAAGGTCGAGCCGGACGGGTATCCGGTGACGCCCCCGCCCCCGCTGATCAGCGGGTTCATCGTGTTGGTGATCGACTTGGCGGCGCCGTACTCGCGGTTGACGGCCAGCGCGAGCACCCCGCCGGTGCCGGGCCGCACGACCGCGATCGGCAGGGTCTTCTTGCTGCCGAGGGCGTAGACCGCGCGGGACTGCTCGGCCGCGACCTTCTGCACGTCCGGGTCGAGCGTGGTGACGATCGTGTAGCCGCCGCGGCGCAGCGCGTCCTCCCCGCCGAGCTGGGTCTGGCTGTCCCACCAGCGCTCGAGGTAGTCGCAGAAGAAGCCCCAGCCGTCGTGGGCGTCGACGCAGCCGTTGGGCTGGACCTGGCCCGAAAACTTCAACTTCTCCCGTACGGCCGTGTCGTGCTGAGCCTGGGTGATCATGCCCGCCTTGAGCATGGCGCCGAGCACGTACGCCTGACGCTCCTTCGCCTTGCTCCGGTCGCCGCCGATCGGGTTGTCGGCGTCCGGCGATTGCACGATGCCCGCGATCAGGGCCGACTGGGCGAGGTCGAGCCGGGCCGGATCGACGCCGAAGATGCGGCGGGCCGCGGCCTCGATCCCGTACGCCCCGTCGCCGAAATAGACGATGTTCAGGTAGTTCCGCAGGATCTGCTGCTTGGTCAGCCGCGACTCGAGCTCGACGGCGTACTGGATCTCGCGCAGCTTGCGGGCCGGCGAGTCCTCGGTCGCCGCCGCCCGCTCGGCCGCCGTCAGCGTCGGGTCCTCCTTGAGCACGTTGCGCACCAGCTGCATGGTCAGCGTGGAGGCGCCCTGCTCGGCGGCGCCGCTGCGCGCGTCCGAGACCAGCGCGCGGGCCAGACCCCGCAGATCGACCCCGCCGTGAGAGTAGAAGCGAGTGTCCTCGGCGGCGACGATCGCGTCGCGCATCACCGGGGCGACCTGCGCCAGCGCCACGTCATGCCGGTCCTCGTCATAGAACGTGGTGATCAGCGTCTTGCCGTCGGCGGCGTAGACCCGGGTCAGCTGGGCCGCGGGCGGGGCCAGCAGCCGCGCCGGCAACTCCTCGCGCTGCTCCTCGTTCCAGCGGGCGCCGGCCGTCAGCACCGCGCCGGCCGGGATCGCGGCCACCCCGGCCAGCACCGCCACCAGCATCAGCACGCCGGCCAGGTTCTTCTTGGCACTCATCCGTTCAGCGGTAACACCGCCGGCTGGGAACCAGCTGGGTCCCGCCGCCTCAGCGCCGGGCGCGCCAGCCCTCGGTCACCTTGTCGAGGTTGAACTTGCGCAGGATCACCGGCGGGCCGTCCATCCGGCCGACCGTGGCCTGGTGGATCCGCTCGTTGAGGTCGTCGACGTAGTCACGCACCTCACGCTCGCTGCGCAGCCGGTCGACCTTGGCCTCGAGCTCCTCGGTCTCGCGGCGCAGGGCCAGCGTCGGCGGAATCACCCCGGCCGTCGCGCCCTCGCGCTCCAGCCAGTCCTTGACCCACCAGTCCTCCTCGTAGTCCTCGCCGTGCCCGCGCAACGGCTTGCCCTGCCCGGGCAGGTTGTCGAACTCGCCGCGCTCGGTGGCCTCACGCAGTTGCCGGTCGATGGAGGACTCATACCAGTGCGTCATGCGTCGATGATATTTCGTCGTACCCGTGGCGTAACTTGGCTGAAGTCGCGTTCCCAGCCGCCCGGAGGTCCCGCCGTGTGCCGCAACATCCACCAGCTGCACAATTTCGAGCCGCCCGCGACGGGCGACGAGATTCACGCCGCCGCCCTGCAATACGTGCGCAAGGTCGCCGGCAGCACCAAGCCGTCCCAGGCCAACCAGGCCGCCTTCGACCGCGCGGTCGCCGCCGTCGCCGCCGCCACGGCCGAGCTGCTCGAAGAGCTGGTCACCACCGCCCCGCCGAAGAACCGCGAGGTCGAGGCGATCAAGGCCCGGGCCCGAGCCGAGAAGCGCTACGCCAGCTGAGCCCAGCTCACGGTCAGGCCGGTGATTGCGCGTTCGGTGCGGATTTCGAGCAGGGTGCCGAGGATTGTGGCGCGGTCGGCGACCAGGGCGCGGTCGTCGAGGCCGTAGGTGATGCGTTCGGAGTGGAAGGCCGGTGTGCCCGCGGGCTGGCGCAGCAGGGTGGCGGTGGCCTGGTCCAGGGCGCCCGGGCGGACGGCCTCGGTTGCCCGCTGCACGACCACGCCCTGGTCGGCCAGCGCCTGATAGAGCGAGGTGGCGCTGAGGTCGGCCTCGGCCAGCGCGGCGCCGCGGATCCACGACACCTGGTGCACGGCGGGGCGCCCGGCCAGCAGGCGCAGCCGTTCGAGGCGGACGGCGGGTGGGCGGTCGCCCAGGTGTGCGGCCGCCCAGGCCGGGGGCGTGCCGACGGCCTGCCCGAGGATCTGCGTGGCCACCACGTGGCCCTGGGCGCGCAGATCCTCGGCGAAGCCGCGCAGCGAGTCGAGGCGGTATGCGGCGCGCGGCTCGGCCACGAAGGTGCCCCGGCCCGGTTGCTGGGAGAGCAGGCCGTCGGCCTCGAGCTGTTGCAGGGCCTGTCGCAGCGTGGCCAGGGTGACGCCGTAAAGCCCGCTCAGCTCTTTCTGCGGGGGCAGGGCCGAGCCGGGCGGCAGCTCCCCGCCCCGGATCTTGGCGCTCAGGTCAGCCGCGATGACCTGATATTTCGGCGTGCGAGGCGTGGTCAGCGGTGGCCTCCTGGTCGGCGCGGTCGAGGGCGGCGCGCAACGCCCTGACCTCGGCTTCCAGGTCGGCGGGCGTGGCTCCGTCGAGAACCCTACGCATCAGGGCCGAGCCGATCACGACACCGTCCCCGGCGCGTCCTGCCTCGGCCGCCTGCGCCGGCCCCGACACCCCGAAGCCGACGAGCACCGGCAGCGCCGAGGCGGCGTCGATTCGAGCCGCCTGCGCCGCCTTGATCCGGGCGGCCAGGGTGGCTGCCGAGGAGGCCAGCGCGTCGCGTTCGCCGGTGGTGCCCATCCGGCTCACGGCATAGATGTAGCCGCGGCTGCGGGCCACGATCTCGGCCAGCCGGTCGTCCGGGGTCACCGGCGCCACCAGCAGAGTGAGCTCGATCCCATGGGAAGCGGCGGCCGCCTCCACGGATGCGGCCTCGTCCAGCGGCAGGTCGGGCACGATCAGCCCGCGGAACCCGGCCTCGGCCAGCCGGCGGCAGAACTCGTCGGCTCCGGGCCGGAAGACCAGGTTCGCGTACGTGAAGGCGATCAGCGGAACCCGTACGGGAACGCCTTTGATCTCGGCGAGGATCGAGTCGATCGTGACGCCGCGGGCGAGGGCCTGATCGGAGGCCTGCTGGATGGTGACGCCGTCGAGCATGGGGTCGGAGAACGGGAGCCCGATCTCCACCGCGTCGGCCCCCGCCGCCTGCATCGCGAGCAGGTAGTCGATCCAGTTCTCGGTCACGCCCGCGGTCAGGTAAGGCACCAGGAGCTTCATGCGACCTCTCCCAGCGTCGCCATGTCCTTGTCGCCGCGGCCCGAGAGGGTGAGCAGCACGCGGGAGCCGGTCGGCAGCAGTGGCCCGCCCGCCTCGCGCAGCACCCAGGCCACCGCGTGCGCCGATTCGAGGGCGCAGATGATGCCCTCCGCGCGGGCCAGCCGGCGCACCGCCGCGACCACCTCGTCGTCCTTCACACAGTGGTATTCGGCCCGGCCGACCGACCCCAAAAAAGCGTGCTCGGGTCCGATGCCCGGGTAGTCGAGGCCCGCGGCGATCGAGGCGGCCTCGGCGACCTGGCCGTCCGCGTCCTGCAGGACCATCGAGCGGGCGCCGTGCACCACACCCGGCCGGCCCGAGGACATCGCCGCCCCACCCGCCGCCTCGACCCCGACCAGACGGGCCGGGGTGTCGGCGAAACCGGCGAACGTGCCGGCCGCGTTCGAGCCGCCACCGACGCACGCCACCACGACGTCGGGAACGTACGGGCTCTGGCTTCTCGCCTCGTCGCCGATGACGCGTTGCAGCTCCCGGACCATCCACGGGTACGGGTGGGGGCCGCCGACCGAGCCGAGCAGGAAGTGCGCGTCGTCCACGTCGGCCACCCACGCGCGCATCGCCTCGTTGGTGGCGTCCTTCAACGTACGGCTGCCGGTCGTGACCGGGACGACCGTGGCGCCGAGCGTGGTCATCCGCAGGACGTTGAGCTGTTGCCGCTCGATGTCCCGCTCCCCCATGAAGACGGTGGCCTCGAGGCCGAGCAGGGCGGCGGCGGTGGCCGCGGCGACCCCGTGCTGCCCGGCGCCGGTCTCGGCGAGGATCCGGCGCTTGCCCATCCGGCGGGCCAGTAGCGCCTGGCCGAGCACGTTGTTGATTTTGTGGGAGCCGGTGTGCGCCAGGTCCTCCCGCTTGAGCAGCAGCTCGACGCCGAGGGCGGCAGAGAGGTTGCGGGCCGGGGTAAGCGGCGTGGGCCGGCCGGCATAGACGGCGAGCAGGTCGCCGAGCTCGGCGCGGAACGCGGGGTCGGCCCAGGCGCCGGAGAAGGCCGCGGCCAGGGCGTCGCAGGCCGGGACGAGCGATTCGGGGACGAACCGGCCGCCGAAACCGCCGAAGCGGCCGGCGGCCGGTGTCGTCATCAAGGTGGGCATCACACGCCTCCAAAGTTCTAGAACTCTTCTCGGCAGTGTTGCACAGATGCCGTGGAGAGTTCTAGAACTATTGGGGACCGGTTACTTCTTGGCGGCCGCCTGGTAGAGCGTCTCCGGGGCGACAGCGCCCGCGAAGACCCGGCCGTCGTCGGTCAGCAGGACGCTGAACAGCGAGCCGGAGAAGAGCCGGCCCTTGCCCCACGTGCCGCTCACCTCGGGCAGCGCGCCCAGCAGGCTCTCGGCCTGGCCGGCCTGCGCGCCCTCGGCGTCGGTCTTCGGCAGCTTGGCCGTCACGACGGACGCCCATCCCTCGCCGATCACCGTCGGGCCCTCGCCGCCCTGAGCCGCCTTCGCCTGCTCCTTGGCCTTCTCGATCTCGGCCGGCGTGTGCTCCTGGGCCGACTTCTCGAGGTCCTTCTCGAGCTGGCCCGCGTTCGCCTCGGTCACCTTGGTGCCCGGCGGCGGGTTGAAGACGAACTGCTGCGCGTCGGGCGTGTCAAAGCTGATCTGCTGGAACGCCACCCGGACGGCCGGGCTGGTGGCGTTCTTCGCATACACGTCCACACGCAGCGGGATGTGCTTCTCGGCGTCGATGGCCAGGCGCACCTGGCCGATCAGCGACTGCTCCGCCTTGGGGCTGAGCACCAGCTCGTACGCGTCCCGGTCGGCCACCTTGGCCGCGCCGGTCGTCGTCACCTTGGTGCTCTCGTCGATCGCCGCCAGCGCCGCGTCTGCGGCCTCCTGCGGCGAGGACGGAATGCCGGACGGCAGCGCCTCCGGCTTCTTGTGCTCCGCGCCGGCCGGCACCTTGATGTGCGTGGCCGCGCTCTCCTGGGACTGCCAGAACCACACGTCCGGGCCGTTGCGGATGAGGTCGGTCTCGCCCTGGGTGCCCAGGAGCGCGATCCGGGCCTTGTCCTCGCCGGCGTACCAGACCCGCGCGGTGTTGCTGCCGGCGACGAGACTGGCCAGGCCCAGCTGGCTCGACGCGCCGTCGGTGAGCCCGGCGATCTTGGGCAGCCCCAGATCGGCGCTCTGCACGATGGTGCCGCTGAGCCCGTCGACCTTGGCGTTCTGCAGGTCGACGAGGAGTTGTGCGGCGCTGCGCTCGGGCAGCGAGGGGTCGGCACTGGCGACGATCGTTCCCGCCGCCGCGCCGCCTCCGATGACGACGACCGCCGCGGCCGACGGCACGAGCCACCGGAGCGCCGGCCTTGACCTGAACACGGACACGATGTCCACCTCCCGTTGATCTGTCACCAGAGTGCGCCACCACCCCTGTGACCGGGCTGAGAGCGGCCCCTAGGGGTGGCCCCTGTCATGCAAAGGTAATGAGGTGCGGTTGCTGGTGGTGGAGGACGAGGCGCGGCTCGCGGCCGCGTTGCAGCGTGGACTGCAGGCCGAGGGCTTCGCGGTCGATGTGTCGGGCGACGGTCAGGACGGGCTCGAGATGGCCCGGCACGGCGGCTACGACGCGATGATCCTGGACGTGATGCTGCCCAGGCTGAGCGGTTATCGAGTGGTGCGGCAGCTGCGGGCCGAGCAGAACTGGGTGCCGGTGCTGATGCTGTCGGCCAAGGACGGCGAGTACGACCAGGCCGACGGTCTGGACTGCGGCGCCGACGACTATCTGACCAAACCTTTCTCGTACGTGGTGCTGCTGGCCCGGTTGCGGGCGCTGCTGCGGCGCGGGGTGCACGAGCGCCCGGTCGTGATGCGGCACGGCGACGTCGAGCTCGACCCGGCCGAGCGGCGGGTCATGGTGGCGGGCGCGGAGGTGACGCTCACGGCCCGCGAGTTCGCGCTGCTCGAATATCTGATCCGGCGCCCCGGCGAGGTGGTCAGCAAGATCGAACTGCTCGACCACGTGTGGGACGCGGCGGTCGAGACGGCGCCCAACGCGGTCGAGGTCTACGTGGGCTATCTGCGTCGCAAGATCGGCCGGGAGCGGCTCGAGACCGTGCGCGGCGCGGGCTATCGGCTGGCGGCCGTTGGATGAGGCGCCCCCGCGTGATCAGCCTGCGGGCCCGGCTCGTGCTGGTCTCGGTGCTGGCGCTGACCATCGGCCTGGCCGCCGGTGGCGCGCTGCTGATCGGGGTGCTCAACTTCGCGCTGCTGCGGGCGATCAGCACCGAGACGCAGGAGACGGCGCGGGGCGTGGTCAACCTGATCGACCAGAAGTCGCTGAGCCAGCGGATCGAGGCCAACCCGGCCATGCAGGTGCAGGTCATCGACGCCGACGGCCGGGTGCTGGCGATCTCGGCCGGAGCCGACCGGCTGGTGCCGATGCTGCACGACGACGAGCTGCGCGGGCTGGCCGACGGCGAGGTGCGCGACATCCCGGGCAGCCGGATCGGCCTGCCGGGCGACGCCCGCGTGGTCATGCTGACGGCCGGGCCGCCCACCGACCCGCAGCGGGTGCTGGTCGCGCGTTCGACCAACGACCTGCGGCAGGGCGTGCACATCCTGCGGCTGGCCCTGCTGATCACGTTCCCGCTGATCATCGGCCTGCTGGCGATCGTGCTGTGGCGGGCCCTGGGGGCGGCGCTGCACCCGGTCGACGCGCTGCGGGCCGGCGCCGAGGAGATCACCGGCGGCACCCGGGAGGGCCGCCTGCCGGTGCCGGAGTCGCGGGACGAGATCCATCGGCTCGCGGTCACGCTCAACGGCATGCTGCACCGGCTCGAGTCGGCCCGGGTGCGGCAGCGGGCGTTCGTCGCCGACGCCGCCCACGAGCTGCGCAGCCCGCTGACCAACATGCGGACCGAGCTCGAGGTCGCGCAGCGCCTGCCCGACACCGACTGGGCCGCGCTCACCGGCGACCTGCTGACCGACGTCGACCGGCTCAGCCGGCTCGTCGACGACCTGCTGCTGCTGGCCCGCTCGGACGACGGGGGCGGCGGCCGGGCGATCTCGGCGCCGTTCCGCTCGGTCGACCTGGGCGCGCTGGTCGGTGACGTGGCCGACCGCTATCCGGGGGTGACCTATCTGCGGCCGGCGGTGCCGATGGAGGTGACCGGCGAGCCCGACGCGCTGGGCCGGGTGGTGGCCAACCTGCTCGACAACGCGGTGCGGCACGCGAAGTCGGCAGTGCAGGCGACGGTGAGTGAGAACGGCACCCATCGGCTGATCACCGTGACCGACGACGGGCCGGGCATCCCGCAGGCCGACCGGGAACGGGTCTTCGACCGCTTCACCAGGCTCGACGACGCGCGGGCACGGGACGCGGGCGGCTCCGGGCTGGGGCTGGCGATCGTGCGCGAACTGGTCCGGCGGCACGGGGGTATTGTGACGTTGAGTGATGCCGCCCCGGGGCTGCGGGTCGACGTACGGCTGCCGGCTCTGCGCTGAAATTCGCCGGGAACTATTTCGCGGCGCCGAGCGACCAATGCCGTACGCCGCTTTGTCCCCCACGGAAG
This sequence comes from Paractinoplanes lichenicola, assembly GCF_016785085.1. Lineage (GTDB taxonomy): Bacteria > Actinomycetota > Actinomycetes > Mycobacteriales > Micromonosporaceae > Actinoplanes > Actinoplanes lichenicola. The sequence continues at coordinate 574,424 of NZ_JAENHO010000008.1, read as the reverse complement.
GTTCGACAGGATGTCCCTGTTCAAGCGCTCGGCTCTGGTCGGCGCCACCGTCATCGGCTTCACCCTCGCGCTGGCCGCCCCCGCCTCCGCCCACGTCTCGGTGAACCCCGGCACCGCGGAGGGCGGCGGATACTCCAAGGTCACCTTCCGGGTGCCCAACGAGTCCGACAAGGAGTCGACGACCAAGGTCGAGATCAACCTGCCCGCCGACAAGCCGGTGGCCTCGGTCTCGGTCAAGCCGCTCACCGGCTGGGACGTGGCGACCACGGTCGGCAAGCTCGACAAGCCGCTCGAGGCGCACGGCGCGCAGATCACCGAGGCCGTCTCGAAGATCACGTGGACGGCCAAGGCGGGGTCGGAGATCAAGCCGGGCCAGTTCCAGGAGTTCGACGTCTCGATGGGCCCGCTGCCCGAGTCAGGCGACATGATCTTCAAGGCGCTGCAGACCTACTCGGACAACACGATCGTGCGCTGGATCGACGAGCCGAACGCCGACGGCACCGAGCCCGAGTCGCCCGCGCCGGTGCTCAAGCTGACCGCGGCCGGCGCCGAGGGCGCAGACACCAACGCCGCCGCCCCGACCGCCGCGGCCGCCGTCGAGACGACCGAGGCCCAGGACTCGGACGACCCGGACGTGTTCGGCATCGCCGGGCTGGTCGCGGGGGTGCTGGCGCTGATCGTCGCGATGCTGGCTTACGCGCGCTCGGCCCGCCGCCCGTCCGAAGCGGTCGGCGCTTCTTCGTCCTCCGCCTCTTCGCCCTCCGCCCCCTCTTCGGACAAATAGCGCAACTCACTCGAAAGGTCTGCCGAATCATTCGGGGTGATCAGCGTGGGGCCGGGCCGTTCTTCGGTCCGGCCTCGTCGTCTTTCCAGGCGTCGCGCAGGTCCTTCTTCGTGGTGCGCCACCAGTCGCGTAGTTCCTCGGTCCAGTCGGTGAGGGCCTGCCGGCTGCCCGGGTCCTCGAGCCCGGCGCCCAGCAGCTCGGTCAGGCCCAGCAGCCACAGCAGCGGCGTGACGGCCAGGGCGATCACCGGCAGCGGCCACCACGGCACGGCGGCGAACACCCCCAGCAGCGCGATGCCGAGCGCGGTCAGGGCCAGCCCGGCCACGTCGGCCCGGCGCATCAGGGGCGGCAGCAGGGCGAGGCAGCGCCACGGCAGCCGGCCGGCCGGGATCAGCACCCGGGCCGCGAAGCCGGCCATCACCGCGGCCAGCACGGCCGACACGATCCGGGCGAAGAAGCCGGCCGGCGTCCACCACCAGTGCGCCACCAGCAGCAGCACGCAGACCAGCCCGGCGCTCGCGGCCAGGCCCCGGCGCAGGCCGCTCAGCACGCCCCGGATCGGCCACGTCATCGAGACGACGTCGGCGCGGGCCGGGTTGTCGCGGGCCACCTCGCGCAGCGCGCGCATCGAGCGACGCACCTTGAGCCGCTCGGCGTCGAGCATGGCGGTCAACCAGCGCCCGTACGCGTTGTCGGGCTCGATGGCCAGCGCCGCGCGCGCCGCGGTCAGGGCGGGCTCCCGGTTTCCGGCGTCCCGCTCGACGTCGGCCACCGTGAGCAGGCCCTCGACCGAGCGCGGGGCGAGCGTCCGGCCGTGCGCGGCGGCCGCCCGGGCCCGGTCGAAGTCACGCGCCGCGGCCAGCGCCCGGGCCAGCACGAAATGGCCGGAAGCGGCCTGCGGATCGAGCCGGACCGCCTCGGCCGCCGCGTCGACGGCGTCGCGGGACCGCACGAGGACGATCAGATTTTCGGCCCGTTCCAGGTGCGCGTCGGCCAGCAGGGGCGCGGCCGCGACGGCGGCGTCGGCCCCGCGCAGGGCGGCCGCGTAGTCACGCTTGAGCCGCAGCACCGACGCCAGCAGGGTGAGCAGCCAGCCGTCGGACGGCGCCTCGGCCAGTCCCTCGCGGGCGATCCGCTCGGCCTCCGCGTAGTGCCCGACCTCGGCCAGCCGCTGCGCCCGCCAATAGGCCGAGGGCGGCGACGTCACCGGCGCGCGCGCTTCATAAGGCCGATCACCGGTTCTTGCGCTTCTTCAGGTAGGCCGCGAGGTCGTCGTACTCGCCGGACTCGTTGGCGAACATGGCGACGTTGCGGGCGGTGGCGAACCAGCCGTCGGTGGACGGACGGACCTCGCGCGCGGCGGCCAGCATGTCCTGCTGGTTGATCATGCGGATCTCGCCGGTGGCGATCGAGTCGCGCATGGCGAACTCGGCCGCGGTCTCGCACACATGGGCCAGGTCGGCGCCCGAGTAGTTGTCGGTCGCGTCGGCCACCTTGCCCAGGTCGACGCCGGCCACCGGCCGGTCCCGCAGGTGATATTGCAGGATCGCGGCGCGGGCCGGCTTGTCGGGCGGCAGCACGAGCAGGGTGCGGTCGAGGCGGCCGGGGCGGCGCAGCGCGGAGTCGATGTCCCACGGCGCGTTGGTGGCGGCCAGCACGAAGACGCCGTCGTTGTTGCCGTCGACGCCGTCGAGCTCGGTCAGCAGCTGATTGACCACCGTACGCATCGAGGACGAGTTGAGCTGGCTGCGCTTGTGGCCGAGCGCGTCGATCTCGTCGAGGAACAGCACGCACGGGGCGTGGCCGCGGGCCGACTGGAACAGGTCGTGCAGGTTGCGCTCGGAGCTGCCGACCCACATGTTGAGCACGTCGGTGATCGACAGGGAGATGAACGCGGCCCCCATCTCGCCGGCCACCGCACGGGCCAGGAACGTCTTGCCGCAGCCGGGCGGGCCGTAGAGCAGCAGGCCGCCGCGCAGGCTCTTGCCGAACAGCGTACGGAGCTTGGGGTTCTTCAGCGGCCCGAGGAACGAGATCTCGAGCCGCTTCTTGACCTCCTGCATGCCCCCGACGTCGGCCAGCGTGATCGTCGAGGTCTCGATGTCGAACGTGCGATCCTCGTGACCCCGTACGGGCTCCTGCTCGTGGGAGAAGCGCGGCGGCACGATGTCGCCCAGATCCTGCTCCATGGCCGCCCAGTCGACGGTCCCGGTCGGCGGCTGCTCGACCGGAGCGGCCGGGGCCGGGGCGGGCGGCGGGCCGCCGAGCGCCGACGTCATGAGCTTCTGCGCGGCCGCGTTGCCCGGCTCGCGGGCCAGCACCTGAGCGGCGTGCCCGATCGCCTCGCCGCCCCGGCCCGCGCCGACCAGCAGCTCGGCGAGATGCAGGCGCAGCGTCAGGTCGTCGGGCCGGGCCTCCACGGCCGCGGCGAGACTGTCGATCAAGGGCGAGTCGCTCATGACACGGAATTATGCCCGCGCGCCCGGAGAACGTCGAAGGCCGCCGGGACACTGCCCCGACGGCCTCCGACCTGTGTTTCGATGCCGGTCTAGCCCGGTCGGCGGTAGCCCGCGATCGGGCCGCGGTCGATCGTCGCCATCCGGACGTGGTCGCCGGTGTGCGGCGCGTGCACGACCATGCCGCCGCCGATGTAGATGGCCACGTGATGCAGGCTGCCCGGGTAGTAGAAGACCAGGTCGCCGGGCTGCAGCTCGTTCTCGGAGACCGGCCGGCCCTGGTTCCACTGGTCCTTCGTGTAGTGGTCCAGGTGCACCCCGACGCTCGCCCACGCCTCCTGGGTCAGACCCGAGCAGTCGTACGAGTTGGGGCCGGCCGAGCCGAACACGTAGGGCAGGCCGACCAGGTCGCAGGCGCGCTGGGCCGCCCGGCCGCCCTTGTCGTTGGTGTAGTCGACCGGGCACGGGCCCGTCTTGAACGGCCCGTCCTCGGCGCCCGAGGCCCCGTACGCCTGGATCCGCAGCTTCTGCAGCGACGTGATCTTGGCTTCGATCGCCTTCTTGCGCTTGGCCAGGTCGGTGTCGCGGGCCGCGTTCTCCTTGGTCACCACGTCGAGGTCGGCCTTGGTCGCGGCGAGCTTGTCGCGCAGGGCCGCGACGTCGGCGATCTGTGCCTGCTGGTGCCGGGCGAGCTGGTCGAGATACGTCAGCTTGTCGGTCAGGCCGGTCGGCGAGCCGCTGATCAGCATCGCGTTGAGGGCGCTGGGCGAGCCCTGCTTGTACGCGTCGACGGCGAGCCCGCGCACCTGCTGCATCGCGGCGTCGACCTGCTTCTGCAGCGGCTTCAACTGGGCGGTCAGCGTCTTCTGCTGAGCCCTGTTCTTGATCAGCGTGCCGTGCACGTCGTTGTACTTCTCGATGACCGGCTCGAGCTCGTTCCACTGCTTGTCGATCTGCGCCTCGACCGAGGACGGCGAGGGCGTTGCCTGCACGGGGGCGGGTCCGGAAAAGACGATCCCGACCGCGGCGGCGGCGCAGACCAGGCTGCGCACTACTGCGGCGCGACGCACCTTGGTGTGGTGTCCTTTCTTCCCTCTCCGCCGACCGGGTTAGCTGCCGGGTTCGGACGGGAAGAACGTCCGGCCGCTCGAGAGCGGCTTCACCCCTACTACTCGGGTCCCCGATACGCCACGAGTGGCGACTAGGCGGTGATCCGTCAGATCGACCGGGGTGGTCGATGGGGGGCTGCCGGACCGTGCAACACCGTACTCCCGATCATGTCCTTATATAAAGCCGCACCAGCGATCAAACTGTGTGCACATCGGGTTACACGGTGAGTGACTACAGGGGCCAGGCTTCGAGCGCTCGATCGAGCCAGGGCACGACCAGGATCACGGTGGGTAGCACCAGCAGGCCGACCGCGGCGGCCCCCGCGACCACGTTGAGGGCGACGGACGGGGTGTGCGACTCGGCCAGCCGGTCGAGCCGGCGACGCCGGGCGTCACCCCTCGGGTCGGGCTTGACGTCCTCCGCGAGAGGGACGGCGTCGGTCAGCCGCTCTAGCGCGGCCCGCAACGGCTCGGCGCCCGTCCGGCGGCGGGCGACGTCGTCCGCGATCATCTCGAGCAGCAGATGCACGGCGTCGAGCGGCTTGCGGCTGCGCAACGGCCGCGGCACCGCACGATAGAAGGCCGTGAACGACTCCATGACGACCTCGTGCCGGTGCCGCAGGTGGGTCTGCTCATGGGCCAGCACGGCGTCGATCTGGGCCCGGTCGAGCACCTGCAGCACGCCGTGGCTGAGCACGACCCGGGGCTCGCGGCCGGGCACGCAGTAGGCCAGCGGGAGGGCGCCGTCGAGCACGCGCAGGTTGTCGGGCCCCAGCTCACGGTGCTGCTCGGCCCGGTCGAGCAGGTCGACGAGCAGCCGGTGCCGGGCGCGCCGGGCCCGCGAGCGGCGGCTCACCCCGTACAGGGAAATCAGGAGCCGCAGGATGATCAGCGCGGCCACGGCAAGCGCGCCGATCACCGCGACCTCGGCCACCGTCTTGCCCGAGCCGGCGGCCCGGGTCACCTCCTCGGGCGCGGCCAGCACGACCCCGAGCGCGGCCAGCACGGCGGTCAACGTGATCGACTGCCAGAGCACCACGGCGCCGACGGGCGCGCGATCGGGCCAGCGGGCGTTGGCCAGAATGCCGGGCACCACGAGCGACAGCGTCAGCCCGAGCGCACCCAGCAGGAGCGCGGTCACCCGACTACCCGCCCCGTCACTCGGGCACCAGTCACTCGCCCGGTCACCCGGCCCGTCAGCTGGCGACCAGTCACCCGTTCCACACCGCGTTCGCCCCCGCTTCCGCGTCAACCCCGCCACTCAAATCCGAAATTTCGCTTATTTCCGTTTTTCGGAGGCCCGGATCGCGGCGGCAAGCGCGTCCGGCGACAGCTGCCCCACGAAATACGCGAGCGCGGCGTCCTGATCGTCGCTCGAGGACAGGGCGTCGAGCATGACCGAGGCCGTCATCTCCTCGCGGGACTGCGAGGGGGCGTACTTATAAGCGCGGTCCGCCTTTTGCTGCTGGACCACGCCCTTTTTCGCCAAGCGGTCGAGCACGGTCATCACCGTCGTGTAGGCCAAGTCGCGCTGACGGCTCAGGCGCTCGTGCACCTGCCGCACGGTGAGTGGCTCACCGGCGTCCCACAACTGCGTCATGACCTCGCGTTCCAGATCCCCGAGAGCCATGTCACGAAGTCTACTGCATCCCGTCGTACTACGTGGCGTAGTATCTACTACGAGACGTCGTAGAGGGGGCTACCCATGGACGTGCTGGATCTGACCCGGCTGCAGTTCGCGGTCGTGACGATCTACCACTACTTCTTCGTGCCGCTGTCGATCAGCCTGGCCGCGAGCGCCGCCGGCCTGCAGATCGCCTGGCTGCGCACGAAGAAGGCGGAGTATCTGCATCTGACCAAGTTCGTCGGCAAGCTGCTGATCATCACGTTCGCCGTCGGCGTGGTCACCGGCCTGGTCCAGGAGTTCCAGTTCGGGCTGGGGTGGAGCGCCTTCGCCAACTTCTACGGCGACGTCTTCGGGCCCACGCTGGCCATCGAGGGCATGCTCGCGTTCTTCCTCGAGGCGACGTTCCTCGCGCTGTGGTATTTCGGGTGGGACCGCCTGCCCCGGCTCGTGCACACGGCCTGCATCGTCATCGTCGCGGTCGGCACGCTGCTCAGCGCGTTCATCATTCTGGCGGCCAACAGCTTCATGCAAAACCCGGTCGCGTACGCCCTCGACCCGGTCACCGGCCGGGCCCGGCTCACGTCGTTCACCGACCTGATGCTCAACAAGGTCAACCTGGCCGCGTTCCCGCACACCATGTCCGGGGCGCTCATGGTGGGCGGGGCGCTGCTGCTCGCGCTCGGCGTGTGGCGGCTCGCGGCCGACCCGGCGTACGGGATCCTGGCTCGTCTCGGCGCCTGGCTCACGCTGGCCGGCGGCGGGTTCACGGCGCTCACCGGCGACCACCTCGGCAAGGTCATCACCGAGGTCCAGCCGATGAAGATGGCCGCGGCCGAGGCGCTGTACGAGACGACCTCCGGGGCGCCGTTCGCCGTCTTCGCGACCGGCAAGCCGCTGCCCGAGTTCGCGCTCGAGATCCCCTGGCTGCTGTCGATCCTGGCCAAGGGGAACCCGAACGCGACCGTGCAGGGCATCGACGACCTCCAAGCCCAGTACGCGGCGGAGTTCGGCCCCGGCTCGTACGTGCCGATGATCCCGGTCGCCTTCTGGACGTTCCGGCTGATGATCGGCGCGGGCATGCTCGCCATGGTCGTGGCCGCGTTCTACCTCTGGCGTACGCGGAAAGGCCGGCAGGCTCCGCGCTGGCTGACCCGCTGGTTGCCGCTGATCCCGCTGCTGCCCACCGCGGCCAACACGTTCGGCTGGATCTTCACCGAGACCGCGCGGCAGCCGTGGATCGCGTTCGGCATCTCGAAGGTCGCCGACGGCATCTCGCCCGGGCTGACCAGCTCGGAGGTCATCGCCTCGCTGGCCGGCTTCACGGTCGTGTACGGGGTGCTGGCCGTCGTCTGGCTGCGGCTCGTACGGCATCTCGCGCGGCAGCCGCTCGCCGCCCCTCCCGCCACCGCGGACAAATCGGACCTCGCGCCCGTCTACTGAGGAGCTCTGCCGTGATCACGTTTTGGTTCTCGGTCGTCGTGCTGGCCTGGGTGCTGTTCTTCGTCCTCGAGGGGTTCGACTTCGGCGTCGGGGTGCTCGGCCCGCTGCTGGGTCGCGACGATCACGAGCGAGGAGCCGCCGTACGCACCATCGGCCCGTTCTGGGACGGCAACGAGGTCTGGCTCGTGGCCGCCATCGGCGTGACGTTCGCGGCGTTCCCCGCCTGGTACGGCGCCCTGCTGTCCGGGCTGTACCTGCCCATGGTCGGGCTGCTGCTCCTGCTGGCGGTGCGCGGCGTGGCCCTGGAGTTCCGCGGCAAGGGCGACGGCGAACGCTACCGCCGCCGGGCCGACATCGCGCTGGCCGCCAGCTCGCTCGGCATAGTGTTGCTGTGGGGCGCCCTGCTGGCCGTCTTCGTCCGCGGCCTGGCCATCGGCGCCGACGGGCAGGTCATGGGGGCCGGCCTCTCCCGCAGCCTCGACCCGATGGTCACCGTCGAGGCCCTGCTCGGCGCGCTGGCGGCTTTGTTCGCCGCGCTCATGCTGGGGGCGACATTCCTTTCCCTCCGTACGAGTGGACCCCTGCGCCGCCGGGCTCGGACGCTCGCGCGGTGGCTGGGTACGGGCGGGGCCGTCGCCCTGCTGCTGATCGGCGTTTTCGCGGGTTCGCCGCTGGTGCTGGCCGCGGCTGTGCTCAGCTTCGCCGCGGGTCTGCTGGCCCGGACGGGGCGCGAGGCCCTGGCCTTCGCCACCGCGGCGCTGGGCGTGGCCGGGGCCGTGGTCGCTGTGTTCACGGCCCACGGCTCGGTGGTTTTGCACAGCACGCTCGACCCGAGGTGGTCGCTGACGCAGGCCTCGGCCGCCGCCACTCCCCAGGCCCTCGAACTGCTCACGTGGGCCGGCGTCCTGATCCTGCCCGGCGTGCTGGCGTATCAGGCCTTCTCGTACTGGGTCTTCCGCCGCCGGGTCGCCAGCGAGCGGGTCCCTTCATGAGGCCGCCCGCTCCTGCCCCGTCTTTGCCCGCCGCCTCCACGTCTGCTCCGCCGGCCCCTCTCCGGGTCGCGGAGAGCCAGCGGTCGCGCCCGCCACGCGGGCCGCTGGACCCCCGGCTGGTGCGTCATGCCCGCACCAGCCGGACGGGCATCGCCGGCCTGGCCCTCCTCGGAGCAGGCCAGGCCGGCGCAACCCTCGCGGTGGCGGTGGCCCTGACCCTGCTGGTCGCCGCCCCCGACTCCCGGGGTCGCGCGGCCGTCCTGCTGGCCGCCGCCTTCGTCGCTCGCGCGTTCTTCTCGTGGGCCGAACAGGTCGTGGCCCGCCGCACCGCGGCCCGGGTCACCGACGAACTCCGCCGCGCCATGCTCGACACCCTCCCCCGCCGCGGCCCGGCCTGGGTCGCGTCGTTCGGCGCCGGCCGCCTGACCGCCGTGCTGACCACCGGCCTCGACGCCCTCAAACCGTGGTTCAGCGGCTACCTGCCCGCCCTGATCCTCGGCGTCGCCCTGCCCCCGCTGGTCATCGTCGCCATGGCCGTGGTCGACCCCACCTCGGCCGTGGTCGCCCTGGTCACCCTCCCGCTGATCCCCGTGCTGGGCGCGCTGATCGGCTGGGCCACCCAGGCTCAGGCCCGCCGCCGCTGGCAGGCCGACGCCCGCCTGGCCGGCCACTTCCTGGACGTGGTCCGCGGCCTGCCGACCCTGCGCGTCTTCGGACGGGCCGACCGCCAGACCGCCGTGGTCGAAGCCCTGACCGACCAGCACCGCTCGGCCACGATGCGCGTCCTCCGCGTAGCCTTCCTCTCCTCCACGGCCCTGGACCTGGTCGGCACCCTCTCGGTTGGCCTGATCGCCGTGGAGGCCGGCCTGCGCGTGGCCTCGGGCAACCTTTCCCTGGGCCCGGCCCTGCTGGTGATCCTGCTGGCACCGGAGGCGTACCGGCCGCTACGCGAGATGGCCGCCCGCTACCACGCCTCCACCGAAGCCACCGCAGTCATCTCCGACGTAGACGAAATCCTGACCACCTCACCCGCCGCCACGCCGAACTCCCTCCAGGCCGCCTCGATCCATGCCGCACCCGCATCGGTCAGCACCACCGAGACATCCGCCGACGCCACCCACTCCGCAGCACCCCACGCCACAGCCGGATCTGCGAACGCCGGCCATTCCGCTCCCACAGGTGTCAGAACTGCCCGAACCGCTGCCGCCTCGCTCGTCCGTGCCGAATCCCCACACGCAAGTGCCGGCCATGTCGTTCAGCTGCGCGTAGTCGGCGGTGGGGTGCAGGACCTCAACGACGGCGACGACGTTCAACCGGCTGCCGCCGGCGCATCGGTCGGGCCCGTCCGGAGCGATGAGCGGGCCGCCGGAGTCATCGCGATCGGACTGCGCGCCCGCTATTCCGGCGCCACGCGGGATGCCGTGTCGCTCGACGAACTGGTTGTGCGGCCGGGCGAGATCGTCGCCTTGAGCGGGCCGTCCGGCGCGGGCAAGACCACGGCGCTGCGCGTACTGGCCGGTTTGCACGAGGCCACCGCCGGCGTGGCCCATGCCGCGGACCCGCGCTATCTCCCCCAGCGTCCCACGCTGCCGCACGCCCGCGTGGTCGCCGACCTGTTCCCGCCCGGCGCCGACATCACCGGGGCCCTGCGCGCGGTAGGCCTCACCGACGACGTCACCGCCGCCACCCCCCTGGGCGAGCGCGGCGCCGGTGTCTCCGCGGGTCAACGCCAGCGCCTGGCCCTCGCCGCCCTGCTGCACCAGGCGGACGGGCCGGTGGCCCTGCTCCTCGACGAGCCGACCGCCCACCTCGACACCACCACCGAGTCGCTGGTGATCGACCGCCTACGCGCCGTGGCCCGGTCGGGGGCCGCGATCCTGGTGGTCGCCCACCGCCCGGCCCTGCTGGCCGCCGCCGACCGTGTAGTCAGTATCGCGGGACCGCCGGAGTCCGACTCGTTCGACGGCTACGCCACGCATCCCGGCGACAGCACACGAGTCGGCAATGCAGCACAAGCCGGCAGCATGCAACGCGACGACACGTCTGGGGGCATGCCTCGGCGCGGCGCGACGCCGGAGACCGCCCACAAACGGCGGGCCGGGCTTTGGCGGCGGTTCAGCACTGCCGTGGTGCTGGGTAGTGGGTCGTCGCTGGCGGGGCTGTTGCTCACCGGGGCGGCGGCCTGGCTGCTGGTGCGGGCGTCGAGCCTGCCGCCGGTGCTGAGTCTCTCGACGGCCGTGGTGCTCGTGCGGGGTAGTGCCGTGGCGCGGCCCCTGCTGCGCTATCTCGAACGGCTCGTTGCGCACGATGTGGCGTTCGCGCGGTTGGGGGTCTGGCGGGCGCGCGTTTTCGCCGATCTCATCCCGCGGGTTCCGGGGCCGAGGCTGCGGCGGCGCGGCGATCTGCTCTCCAAAGTGGTCGGTGATGTCGACGCCCGCGTGGACGGGCTGCTTCGGGGACGGCTGCCCGCCCTGATCGCGGCCGTGACGGCAGCGGTCGCCGGGGGCGCGATCGCCATCGTGGCTCCGGCGGCGGTGATTCCTCTGGTCGCGGGGCTGCTCATCGCGGGGATCGTGGCACCCGCTCTGGCTGTGCGTCAGGCCCGCCGGGACGAGGACGCCACCGGCGAGGCGCGAGCCCGGCTCCGGGACGCCATGGTCGAGACCGTGGACGGGATCGAGGACCTCGCCGACACGGCCGGGGGTGTGCCGCATCGGCGCAGCCGGGAGCTGGCCCGGCTCGAGGCGCGGGCCGCCCACGCTTCCGGGCGGGCGATCGCCGTCGCGCAGGCCGGGTGGGGTGTTGCGGTGGTGGGCACGGCGTTCGCGCTGGGCGGGCTCAGCCCCGAGTGGGCCGCCGTGCTGCTGCTGGCGATCGTCGTGCTCGGCGAGACCGTGCTCACGCTGCCCGACGCCGCCGTCGCCCGGCTCAAGGCAGCCGCGGCCGAGAAACGGCTCGCCGCCCTCACCACCGACGCCCCGAGCGCCACATTCCAAACGGATGGCACCCCGGACCGGCTCCTGGCGATCAGCCTGCGCGACGTCACCGCGGGCTGGGACCCGACCCAGCCACCTGCCCTGCGCGGGCTCGATCTCGACCTCGCTCCGGGCGAACGGGTTGCCGTCACCGGGCGGTCCGGCGAAGGCAAGTCCACCCTGGCTGCGGTCGTGGCCCGGCTGCTCGACCCGCGAAGCGGCACGATCTCTCACGGCGGCCTCCCCGAGCACGACATCCGAGGCAGGGTCGTGCTGGTCGGCGACGACACCGATCACGTCTTCGCGTCCACCGTGCGCGAGAACCTGCGGCTGGCCCGGCCGGACGCGAGCGACGACAAGCTGCGGGCCGCGCTCAACCGCGTACGGCTGGGCGGTTGGCTCGAGGCACTGCCGGAGGGGCTGGACACGTGGCTGGGCAGTGGCGGCACCACGATGTCGGGTGGGCAGGCGCGCCGGTTCGCTACCGCGCGGGCGCTGCTGGCCGAGCCTGAGGTGCTGATTTTGGACGAGCCGACCGAGGGCCTCGACGAGGATGTCGCCGAGGCCGTGATGGGTGACCTGCTCGACGCCTCCGGGCAGGGCACGGTGCTGCTGCTGACCCACCGGGCCGAGGGGCTCGGCCGGGTCGATCGGGTGCTGGAGCTCAGCGGGGGGCGGCTAGCGCCTCGCGCAGAAACTGCAGTTCGGGTGTGAGCAGATCGACGTCGGGGGGCATGTGACTCGCGCCGGGCAGTGGCAGCACAGTGTGCGGCTTCCCGGCGGCGAGCAGGGCCGCCGACAGCCGCATCGTGTGCACCGGATAGACGTTGTCGTCGGCCAGGCCGTGGATCAGCAGGAGCGGCCGCGACAGGTTGGGGGCGTCGGCGAGCAACGACCCATCCTCGTACGGGCCGGGGTTGCTCTCCGGATGACCGAGGAAGCGCTCCTGCCAGTGCGTGTCGTAGAGCCGCAGGTCGGTCACCGGCGCCCCGGCCACGGCGGCGTGGAAGACGTCGGGGCGGCGCAGCACGGCCAGGGCGGCCAGATATCCGCCGGCCGACCAGCCCCGGATGCCGACCCGGCCGACGTCGAGCTCGGGATAGCGCGCGGCCACCGTCTCGAGCGCGGCGATCTGGTCGTCGAGCAGCTTGGTCGCCGAGCGCCCGGCGGCCTCGCGTTCCCAGCGCGGACCACGCCCGGGGGTGCCGCGCCCGTCCGCCACGATCACCGCGAAGCCCTGGTCGGCGAACCACTGCGACACGTAGTAGGAACGGCGGTCGGCGACGGCGCGGAGCATGGCCGGACCCCCGTACGGGTCCATCAGCACCGGCAACCGCTCGCCGCGCTGCCACATGGCCGGGAACAGCACGGCCGTACGCAGTTCGTGCTCGCCGGCCCGCAGCAGCGAGACCTTGGGCACGACGGGTGAGCTGGTGGCCATGTCTTTGACAGTGCCGCCAGGCCAGGTGACGCGTTGCCCGCTCAGCGTGGCCGAGTTGAACACCGTGACGCCGCCCGCGCGGAAGGCCTCGTGCCGGCCCGGTTCGGTGGTGAGCTGGTGCAATCCGTCGGCCGCGGACCACGACCAGACGTGCAGCTCGGTCGGTTCCGTCGTGGCGGTGAACAGCACGGTCTCGCCGTCGACCGCGCACAATCCGGTCACCTGCAACCCTTCGGGCGTGACCGGCCGGCCGTCGACGGTCAGGCGCCGCGTGTCCCCGTCGTCGGCGGTCCAGAGCAAAGAGCCTTCCCCCGTACGCCGGGGAAAGCCGGGCGTGATGTGCGTCCAGCTCGGGTCGGTGGCCTCGGCGAGCATTTCCGTACGCCCGGTGGCCGGGTCGACGGCGAGCACGCGCAGGACGGTCTGCGGCCTGTTCTGCACGACCGCGAGCAGCCCGTGCGCGTCCCAGACGACGTCGACCAGATATTCGTAGTCGTCCCAGCCGAAGTCGACCCGCACCGGTTCCCCGTCGCCCACCACCCACAACTGCACGTCGGCGTTGGCCGTGCCCGCCACTGGATAGCGATGCGCGCTCGGCGGCTGAGCGGGCTGACTGGGATCGCTCAGATACCAGATCTCGACCGGCTCGTTGTCGACCCGGGCCACGGCCAGCCGCTCGCCGCCGGGCGCCCACCAGAACCCGCGATGCCGCTCCATCGACTCCGACGCGACGTGCTCGGCCAGCCCGTACGTCACGTCACTGGTCTCGGGGGCCGCGAGCGCCCTGTCCCCCGTGCCGTCGGCGCCGATCACCCGCAACGCCCCGTCGTGCACGTAGGCCACGCGCGAGCCGTCCGGGCTCAGCGTCGCGCCGATCAACGGCGTACGGGCGGGAAGTTCGGTATTGAGCCGCGTCTCGGTGTCAACGACGAAGAGCTTCTCGCCGGCCGTGTAGGCGACGAGCCGTACGGCGGAATCGGCACTGTAATCCGAGATCCCCGCCGACCGGTCGCGCGCCCTCTCCCGCCGCGCCCGCTCCGCCGCCGACATGCCCGCCCCCGCGCCGGGCGGATCGGCCAGCTTGGTCTCCTCCCCGGTCACCAGGTCAAGCGACCAGAGCCGCCGTACGGGATCCTCCCCGCCCTCACTGCGCAGGAAGAGCAGCCGCTTCCCGTCCGCCGAGACCGTGAACCGCTGCGGCCGCCCGAGCCGAAACCCTTGCGTTCGCCCGAACAACCGCGGAAAAGAAAGAGGCATGCCGCTCTTCTTACTCCACGATCCCCCACCCGTCACACCCGTCACGGCGCGCCGAGCATGCCGGTTTTTTACTCCCCGATTCCCCGACCACACCCGCACCGCCGCTTGAGAACGCCGCCCCCACTCCCCGAGCCTGCACCGCCGTTCGAGAACGCCGCTCCCCCACTCCCCGAGCCTGCACCGCCGTATGAGAACGCCGCTCCCCCACTCCCCTGCACCCCGCTCCTTCATTGACGCCCCAACCGTCACGTCGCCACCGCCTCGAGCACGCCGCGACGAGGTCGGCGTAGTGCGTCGGCGTGGCGACCCTATGTAGAGTGCATACATGGGTGGGCCACGGATCACGGCGTCGGTGTTGCGGGTGTTGGCCGGGTTGCTGGCCGAGCCGGGGGCGCAGCGCTACGGGCTCGAGCTGATGCAGGAATCTGGCCTGCCCAGCGGCACGCTTTATCCGATCCTGGCCCGGCTCGAACGGGCCGGGTGGGTCGAGTCGCGCTGGGAGCAGATCGACCCGGTGGCCGAGGGTCGCCCGAGCCGGCGCTATTACCAGCTCACCGCGGACGGGGTGGTCGCCGCGCGGCGGGAGGTCGCGCTCATGCAGCAGCAGATGTCCCGGGCCGCCGGGCCCGCCGCCCGTCCGCAGGAGGCGTGATGACCAGGGGCGGCAGGCCACCGGGCGGCACTCCTGCCTCGGGCGCGACTTCGGCGCCGGTTGGACCGCCGCGCTCGGGTGGCGTGGTGGATCGGCTGGCGCGGGGGCTGGTGGTGGCGGCCGCGCGCCGGTGGCCGGACGACCTGGCCGGGATCATGCGCGAGGAGTGGCTGGCCGAGCTCGCGATGGCGGGCGGGTGGCGGCGGAAGTTGGCGTTCGCGGCCTCGTTGGCCGTCTCGCCCGCGGTCGACGAGCCGTCGTGGCAGGAGCGGGCGACCGGTCTTGGCCGTTCCGCGGCGGTCGCGGCCGGCGTGACACTGGGCGCCGCCGTCGCAGCCAATCTCGCCCGCGGCGCCGCGATGTTCGCGCCGGTGGTGCTCGTCGCGGCGACGGTCGTACTCGGGCTGGCGGGGCGACGGGTTCGGGTGTCGGGGTTCCTTGTGGGTGCGGCCGTTTTCGCCTTTCTGTTCGCGGGCAACCCGGTGCCGGTCATGCCGTTCATGGGCGCCGTCGATGTCGGTCCGGCCGTGGCAGTCTGGGTCGCGGGCATCACAGCGGCGGCTTGGTGGTCGCGGCGACTGGTGGCCGTGGGTCGCCTTCGACGAGCAGCCGGGGTCGCCGCGGGCGGTGGCCTGCTCACGCTGGAACTGGCCACTGCGGCCGGTTCCGCCCACGCGGCATCCGTGCTGGGCGTGCCTGCCTGGACCGCGCCGGCCTGGTTCCCGCTCGCATTGCTGCCCGGTGACACCGTCTCGTTCGGCCCGAGCTTCCCTGACGGCTCGGCGGCCTTCGGCAGTCTCCAGTCTTCGGGGCAGGCCTTCCACGCCTCCGACATCTTGCTGGCCAACGCCGCCGTCATGGCCGGGCCGCTGCTGCTGTGCACCGCCTTCGTCTTGGCCTCGGCCTTCCGCGCCACAGCAGTCCGCCCCGCTGCAGTCGCTCGCGCCACCGCACACCCGGCGGGCGCACGCACAACCGCACACCCGGCAGGCGCACGCACAACCGCGCATCACACGACAGTCACACGCGCCACCAGGCACCAGTCCGCAGCCGCGCTCAACACTGCTCACTACCCGACGACCGCCCCTCGAGCGACAGCTGACCAACGGTGCTCGTCGGTCTTGCGGATCAACTTCACCTACGCGCTGATCCGCTGCGCCGGCTACGCCGCAGTTCGCTGGGTCCGCTCCCGCATCACGGAGGCCCTGGCATCGCGTCGTTTCCGGGCGTGGGCGTCGCGGATCACCGGTGACGTGCGCCGGATCGCGGTGGGCGTTGCCGCGGCGGGGGCCGGGCTGGCGGTGGCGCCGTTGCTGTCCAGCGCGCCGGCCAATGCTGACGCCGCCCTCCCGCGGATGCTGGACAACACGACGGCGTTCGGGTTCGGGTTTGTTGAGCACCCGTCGGGGGTCGGGCTGGTGGCGCTGGTTGTCGCCGTCCTCGCCGTGCGCACCGCCGACGCTCGGCACGCAGTCGACGCCGGGCGCGCGGTCGACGCCGGGCCCGCAGTCGACGCTCGGCGCGCGGTCGACGCCGGGCCCGCGGTCAACGCCGGGCCCCCAGTCGACGCTCGGCGCGCGGTCGACGCCGGGCGCGCTGTCGACGCCGGGCGCGCTGTCGACGCCGGGCGCGCTGTCGACGCCGGGCGCGCTGTCGACGCGCGAGACGCCAGCGCATAACGAAGCCGACACGAGGCCTTTTACACAGCCCAGACCCTATGTAGAGTTCCGAGCATGGGTAAACGATGGATCTGGCTGGCCGCTGCCATTGCCGGTGCGGTTACGGTGGGGGTGGCCCTCGGGCGACCGGCGCAGGCCCGGCTCACCGATCTGTCCGTCTATCTGGGCGCGGTTGGCGGGCTGGCCGACGGCGACAGCCTCTACGACTTCACGCGGGGCGCCGCGCCTTTCACCTATCCGCCGTTCGCCGCCCTGATCTTCACGCCGCTGACTTGGCTGCCGGTGCCGGTGGTTCAGGTCGCGTGGACCTTGGTCACCCTGGCGACGATCGCCGCCCTCGCCACGCTCGTGATGCGCAGCTCGTGGACAGGGTTGCTCAGTCGAGCGCCAGACACGAACGACCAGGCGCCACCATCGCTCAACCAAGCACCCCAAACACGCAGCCCCGCGGCGGAAACGCGCATTCGAGCGACAACATCGCTCAAAACGCGCAACCCAACGACAACAACGCTCAACCCGGCCGACGAAACGCGCAGCTCTACAACAGCGACGCCGAGCAAAGAGACAACATCGCGCAGCCACGCGCAGGAAACTCGCGACCGAGCAACGGCAACGCACAGCCCAGCGACGGCATCGCTCAACCAAGCGCTCGGAACGCGGGGTCCGGCGACGGAGAGACGCAAACGAGCGACAACATCGCCCAACCACGCGAGCGAAACGCGCAGCCGAGCGACAACATCGCTCAGCCAAGCAGTCGGAACGCGTGGCCTGCCAGCAGACGGGCGCAGCGGAGCGACAACACCGCTCAATATCGCAGCCGAAACGCGCGACCCGGCGACAACATCGCTCATGCGCACGGGCGGAGTGCGCGGCCTAGCGAGGCAAGTGTTCGATCGAGCGACAGCCCGGGTGTGGGGCAGGGCGGGGATGACTGCGGTTGCGGCGCTGGCCCTGGTGTTGTCGGCGCCGGTCTCGTCGAATCTCAAGTACGGGCAGGTCAGCCTGTTCCTCGTGGTGCTTGTGCTGGCCGATCTGCTGCTGCTGAGGCGTACGGGGTGGAACGGGGTGTTGATCGGGATCGCGGCCGCCGTCAAGCTCACTCCGCTGATCTTCGTGCCGCTGCTCTGGTTTTCGGGGCGGCGGAAGGCTGCAGTCACAGCCGCGATGACGTTCGGTGGTTGCGCGCTGATCGGGGCGCTGGCGTTGCCCGGCGACTCGTGGCGGTTCTGGACGGGCGAGATCTTCCACGTGAGCCGGCTCGGTTACATCACGGGGGTGGGCAATCAGTCGCTCAACGGGGCGCTCATGCGGCTCGATGTGCCCGATCATGCGCGTTCGGTGCTGGTGCTCGTGATCGGCGGCGGCATCGTCGTGGCGGGGCTGGTCCGGGCCGTACGGCTGGTTGATGAGGGCCACTGGCTCGGGGCCGCCGTGGTCGTCGGCGCGGCCAGTGTCGTGCTCTCGCCGGTTTCGTGGACGCATCATCAGGTCTGGCTCGTGCTTGCCGCGCTGCTGCCGATCGCGGGGCCGGGCTGGGCACGGAAGGCCTGGCCCGCGATCGTCCTGGCCGTCATGATCCTGCCGGTGACCGCGCTGCCGATGCTCAGCGAGGTCCGGCTGGTGCTGGCGATCGGGGTCGCCGCGCTGGTTCCGCTCTACGACGGCACGCGCCGCTGGGACGGGATTCGTACGCCACCCACCTCGGCCGGCGGCCGCAGGGCCGTCACCGTCGCGTAGCCCTCGGCCAGCAGCGCCAGGTCGGTGCCGGGCACCAACGGCTCGTTGACCCGCTCGATGGTCGTCCGGACGAAACCCTCCCCGGCCTCGGCGACCGCGATGCCCGCCTGGCCGAAGGACGCCAGCGTGGCCTCGCGCAACTCGGCGGGGCCGGGACGGTCGGGCACGTTCACGTTGAGCACCGTGCCCCGCGGCGTCTCCTCCAATGCGCCCATCAGCGAGACCGCCGTCGTCGCGGCCGCACCCCAGTTGAGCACGTCGTCGGAGGGCAGCACGATCGCGTTGCCCCCGGACGCGGCCGACACCGAGGCCTCGGGGTGCAGCACGTCCAGCGACACCGCCATCGCCCGCATGCCGTAGTTGGCCGCGGTCAGCGCCGCCCCCACGGTCGCCGAGTGCAGCACGGCCCGGCCCGCGTTGACCCCGCGGTTGATCCCCGACAGCACCAGATCCGGCGGCGGCCCGAAGACCCCCAGAGACGCCAGCACCACGATGTACGCGGGAGACGCCGCCACCCCATAAGCGGATAAGTCCGATATGCCAGCGGGACGGAACACGATCTCGCCGTCGGAGACGACCGCGGTGAGGGCCGAGCTCATCCCACTGGCCTCCTCCTGAGGAGCGGCCACCACTACGTCGTAGGAGGGAGAAGAAGCCACCGCAGAAGCCAAAGCGGCCAGCCCAGGCGCAGAAATACCGTCGTCATTGGTAACGAGCACCCTCATCGCGGCTCGATCCGCACGCGACTCATCAACTCCCGCACCGCCTCGCCCCTCCCGGTCCCCAGCCCGTGCCGGGTCACGTTCAATGCACCAGCGGCCGCCCCCGTACGCAAGGCCTCGTCGACGGAACCACCCCGGGCGAGCACGGAGGCCACTCCCGCGGTCATCGAGTCACCCGCACCCCGGTGCTCGTTGACCCGCAGCGGCGGCGGATGCACCTCGCACTCGTGCCCGTCGTAGAGCGCCAGCGCCGGATCGCCGGCCCGGCTGATCAGCACCGTCTCGACCCCGCGCTCGAGCAGTTTGCGCCCGGCCGCGAGCAGCGCGTCGACGCTGTCGTCCGCCGCCAGCCCGTCGTCGATCAGCTCCTCGTGGCTGACCTTCACGACGGCCACCCCGCCTTCCAGTACGGCGGAAAGGTAGTCACCCGACAGGTCGGCCACCACCCGTACGCCGTTGGCCGTGAGGTCCGCCGCGAGCCGCTCGTACAGGGCCGGGTCGGCCGCCGACGGGGCGTGCGGTCCACTGAGGACGGCGACCGACGAGCGCAGCCCCTCGGTCAGCGCGATGTTGTGCAGCTCGTCGAGGTCGTGCCGTTCCAGCGGCTCCCCCGGGTGCTCGGCCACCGTGTCGCGTTCCCCGTCGCGGCGGTCGTGCACATACCACCCCGTCTCGGCGCGGCGGGGCACCGTACGGACGTCGAATTCCTCGGCCCCCAGCAGCGCCTCGACCAGAGAGCCCGGCTCGCCGCCGAGGGCGACGCACAGGGTCACCGGCACACCGAGCGCGGAGATCATGCGGGCCTGCCAGACGCCCTGTCCACCCGGGTGGACGTGCAGGGCCGGCGACGCGTTGTGCTGCTCGATCGTCACGGTCAGGATCGGCGCGGGGGCAAAAACCATCACCCGGTCGGTCATGCCGGGTTCATTACCCCGCGATGGCCATCTCAAGCGAGGGCGGCATGGGGCGGCCGAAGTGATAGCCCTGCAACAGGTCGAAGCCGGCCCCGGCCAGGATGTCGGCCGTCGCCTGATCCTCGACGCCCTCGGCGACCAGCGTCAGCCCGAGCCCGCGGGCCATGCTCGCGACCGCCTCGACGATCGCGCGGTCCCGCTCGTCGTGGATCCGGTGCACGAACGCGCGGTCCAGCTTGAGCTCGTCCAGCGGCAGCTGGGTCAGCAGGGCCAGCGAGGTGTATCCGGAGCCGAAGTCGTCCACCGCCACCCGTACGCCCAGGTCGCGCAGCCCGCGCAGCCGTTGCGCGCTCTGCTCGGGGCGGGTCAGCACCGCGCTCTCGGTGATCTCGACGATCAGCGAGCAGCCGGGCAGGCCGTGCCGGGCGAGCAGGCCGCCGATCTCGTCGACGATGCCGTCGTGCACGAGCACGGGGGCGGGCAGGTTGACCGCGACCGGGATCGGGCGGCCGGCGTGGTGCCAGCGTGCGGCCTGCCCCACCGCGTCGGCCAGCACCCAGGTCGTGAGCGGGTTGATCACCTCGGAGCGTTCGGCGCCGGGCAGAAAAGCGCCGGGCAGCAGCAACCCGTGCCGAGGATGACGCCAGCGCACCAGGGCCTCGAGAGAGCGAGCCTCCCCCGTACGGGCATCGACGAGCTTTTGGTAGTGCAGCTCGAGCTGACCCTGGTCGATGGCGGCGCGCAGCTCGGACTGCAGCCGCAGATCGGTGCTCTGCTCGGCGGCGAGCTCGGGCCGCCAGAGCTCGACGGCGGTGCGGTGCCGCTTGGCCGCATACATGGCCGTGTCGGCCCCGGCGAGCAGGTCGGACAGGGAGCGCCGGCCCGCCGCCGTACGGGCGATGCCCAGTGACGCCTCCACGGTGATCGGCACGCCCGCCACCACGAACGGCCCCTGGATCGCGCGCAGCAGCTCGCGGCCCCGCGCGACCAGGTGCTCGTCGGAGCCGTCGCCGAGGTCGTCGGTCAGCAGCACGAACTCGTCGCCGCCGAGCCGGAACGTGTGCCCCGGGCCCAGCGCCTCGGCCACCCGGCGCAGCAGCTGGTCGCCGCGGGAGTGGCCGAGCGAGTCGTTGATCTCCTTGAACCGGTCGAGGTCGACGAGCATCAGCGCGACCTGCCGCCCGGCGTCGAGCAGCGCGCCCGCGGTCTCGGTCAGCATCCGCCGGTTGCCCAGCCCGGTCAGCGCGTCGCGCAGGGCGAGCGACTCGTATTGCCGGCTGAGCTGCTCGACCAGCGGCCCGACGGGCGCGATGCCGATCTCGCCGCCGCCCAGCTCGACGACCACCGGGGTGCCGCGGTCGGGGGCGGGCCGGGCCAGGCAGGCGCGGGCGGCGTCGTCCCAGGGCAGGGCGGCCGGCAGCACCAGTGCGGGCGGGCCGAGCAGCACCCGTACGGGCCGGTGGAAGAGCAGGGCGCGACCGTAGCCGAGGCGGCCGGCCAGGTAGGTCTCGAGGCTGGGCCGGTCGAGCACGTAGAGCCGTCCCGCGTCCACGGCGACCAGGCCGATCGACTCCGGCTCGGCCCGCAGGAGAGCCTCGATCACGCCGACCTCGGTGTCCGCGCTGACCACCGATACCGGCGTGGCCAGTGCGCCGAGCGCCGGTGCCTCCGTCATCGCTCCGCAAGGCTACGCGGCACGCCGGTCGATTCCTGACCCCGCTACCAAAAGTTCACCTCAGCCCAGGCGGATGAGACGTAGGTAACGCCGGCCGGCCGCGTGCCGGGCGCTGCGGGGCTCGACGCGCAGCCGCACGGTGGCGCCCGGTCCGAGATGGACGGGCAGGGCCTCGCTGCCGGTCCAGTCGAGCTTGGCCCGTACGGTGTGGGTGCCCGGGGGCAGCGCCAGCGACAACTCACGACCGCAGCGAACCGAGCCCCTCACGGCGCCGTCGACCACGATCTCGTACGCCCGGGCCCGGTCGAACCAGTGCCCCGACGGGCGTTCGACGGTGAGCGTAGCGATGACGGTCATACCGCTGATGCTGCCCCACAGCACCGGCCACGAAACAGCCGTCTCAGTCGGCGTTCTCCTTGATGAGCTCGCGGACGGCCTTCTCACTGCCGGACCGCACGACCTCGCCCTCCTCGTACGCGGTCAGCACCCGCGGGTCGACGTAGGAGGCCCGGGCCACCGCGGGGGTGTTGCCCAGCAGGTCGGCGACCTCCTTCATGGCGTGCGACACGGCCTTCTTGCGCTTGGACTCGGTGGGCTGCGGCCCCTGGTCGGCGAGGGCCCGGGCCGCCTCGACGGTGCCGTGCCACGTACGGAAGTCTTTGGCGCTCATCTGTTCGCCGCTGACCTCGCGCAGGTAGTCGTTGATGTCGTCGGCGTGGATGTCGCGCCAGCGCCGGGCCGACCGGTCGTAGAACGCGAACAGCCGGTTCTCGCCGCGCCGCCGGATCTTGAGGTCGCGCAGCACCTGGCACACCTCGCCGTCGCCCACCGTGCCCGAGTGGTCGACGCCCGACTTGCCCTTGAACTCGAGCAGCACACACCCGCCGCGGGTGCGCACGTGGGACGGCTGGAGCGTCGACAGGCCGAAAGACGGATCGTCCTCCCGTACGGCGTACTGGTCGCTCCCGATCCGGAACATGCCCATGTCGAGCAGCCGCACGATCGCCGCCAGCACCCTCTCCCGGGTCAGTCCGCGCGCCTCGGTCAGGTCGGCGTGCAGCCGGTCGCGGAGTTTCGGCAGCCGCGCCGCCACCTCGAGCGCGTGGTCGAACTTCTTCTCGTCGCGCGCGACCCGCCAGTCGTCGTGATAGCGATACTGCTTGCGGCCGGCCACGTCGACCCCGGTGGCCTGGATGTGCCCGCGCGGGTCGGGCGAGATCCACACGTCGGTCCAGGCCGGCGGGAGGACCAGCGCCTTGATCCGCTCGATCGCCGCGCTGTCGGTCAGCCGCGAGCCGTCGGTGTCGCGATACGAAAACCCTTTCCCCGTACGCTGCCGCGCATACCCGGGCTTGGTCAGGTCAGAGCGCCGCAGCCGCACCGGTCACCTCACGGACGGCGCCGAGCACCTCGTCGGGCTCGATGGCCAGCAATGCCGGGTGCACGCGCGGGTCGGGGCTGTCGCCGGGTTCGCTGCGGGTGCCGTGCCAGATCGCCCGGTGCTGCGGCCGGTCGGGCGGCCCCCAGCGTGCGGGCGACATGGGGCCGAAGAGCACCACCGACGGCGTACGGTAGCCCGACGCGAGATGGGCGATGCCGGTGTCCCCGCTGATCACGACACGGGCCCGCGCGACCAGGGCGGCGAGCTCACCCAGGCCGGTACGCGGCACGGCCGACTCGTCGAGCCCGGCGCGGGTGGCGACCCGTACGGCCAATTCGCGCTCTTTGTCCGACCCGGTGATGAGCACGCGGTGGCCCTCGGCGCGCAACCGCCGGGCCACGGCCGCATAACGCTCGACCGGCCACCGCCGCGACGGCGACTTGGCCCCGGGGTGGATGATCGACACGCCCGGCTCCGCGGCGACCGGCGGCAGGAGGGTCAGATCCGACGGGTCGGCGGTCACGCCGTAGTGGCTCAGCATGCGGCACCAGCGATGCACCTCGTGGTCCTCCTCATCCCAGGCAGGTCCGTCGAGATGCCCCGCCGCAGGGCAGGCAAACGCCCACAACCGATCGGGTGACGCGGCCCGCAGCAGCCGATGCGACTCGGGCCCGGAGCCGTGCAGGTTGACCGCGAGCGAGGCGGGCGGCAGCGGCGCGGGGCCGAGCCCGTCGACCGGCACGATCCGGTCGACGCCCCCGATCAGCGAGATCAGGGGCGTCAGCCAGGTCGGCGCGGCCAGCGCGAGGGTGCGCCCGGGGAAGGCGTTGCGGAGCCCGCGCAGGGCGGGCACCGCGGTCAGCACGTCGCCCACCCCGAGCGCGCGTAAGGCCAGGATCACGGGTACGACGTCTCGGTCTCGGCCGCGATCACCAGCTCCCGGACGGCGCAGCCCCGCGGCTGCCCGAGCGCGAACATGATCGCCCCGGCCACGTGCGCGGGGTCGTTGAGCACGGCGTCCGGGCCGGGCTTGTACTGCTCGTCGCGGTCGTCGAAGAACTTGGTCCGCATCCCGCCCGGGATCACCAGCGTGACGTTGACCTGCCCGGCCAGCTCGGCCGCGAGGGCCCGGGTGAAGCCGACCACGCCGAACTTGGCCGCGCAGTACGCCGTGGCGTCGCCGACCGCCTTGACGCCGAGCGTGGAGGCGACGGTGACGACCCCGCCGTGCGACTGCTTGAGCGCCGGGATCGCGGCCCGGATGACGGCCGCGGTGGCCAGCAGGTCGATGGTGACGATCCGGTCCCAGGTCTCCCCCGGGATGTCGGCCAGCGCGCCCGGCACGTCCATGCCGGCCGCCGTCACCACCCCGTCGATGCTGCCGCCGGCCTCGGCGATCGCCCGGCGGGTGGCCTCCTCGGCGGCGCGGGTGTCGGCCAGGTCGCATTCGATCCAGGCCACGCCCTCGGCCGGGGCCTGGCGGTCGATCACGTACGGGCGGCCGCCGGCCTTGAGCACGGCGTCGACGACGGCGGCGCCGAGCCCGCTCGAGCCGCCGGTGACGATCACTGCGTCCATGTGCTGGTTCTACCTTCCGGTGGTGGCGGCCTGGGCCGCGGCGATGGTCCTGGTGGTGGAGCGGCCGTCGAGGTAGGGGACGATCACGGTCTGGCCGCCCCAGCGCTCGACCAGCTCGGTCTCGGGCAGCGCGTCGTAGTCGCCGCCCTTGACCCAGATGCCGGGCCGGAGCCAGGTGAGCACGGCCTCGGGAGTGGACTCGCCGAAGATCACGACGGCGTCCACGCAGTCGAGGGCGGCGAGCATGCGGGCCCGGTCGTGCTGCGGGTTGAGCGGGCGGTCGGGGCCCTTCAGACCCCGTACGGAGTCGTCGCTGTTGAGACAGACGATCAGGCAGTCGCCGAGTTGCCGGGCCGCGCGCAGGGTCGCCAGGTGGCCCACGTGCAGCAGGTCGAAGCAGCCGCCGGTGGCCACCACCGTGCCGCCCCGCTCGCGCACCTCGGCGACGAGCTGCCCCGCCTCGTCGGCTCCGATGCGCTCGGGACTCACCGTGAGCTCCCGGGGCGCGGCGTTGACCCCGCCGCCGGCGACGTAGGCCGAGGCGTCCGCGACCGCTCGCTGCACGGCCTCGGAGACCAGCGCCCCCTCGGCCAGGGCGAGTGCCGCGCTGGCGGCGAACCGGTCCCCCGCGCCGCACGTGTCGCCGGCGCCGACCTGCGGGGCCGGCACGACCAGCGGCGTCGGCCCGGAGTGGCACAGCACCGCGCCCTCGGCCCCGCAAGTGACGACGACCGCGCCGGCCCGCCAGCGCTGCCGCAGCGCCTGCGCGCCGCGCTGGGCCGCGGCCAGGGTGTTGCCGCCGCCCGCGTCGCCCGACAGTTTGCGCACCTCGGCCAGGTTGGGCGTGACCAGGCGGGCGTTCGGCACCGGGGCCGGGCCGTCGGGGTGCGGATCCCAGACGAGGGCGGCCTTGGTCTCGCCCAGGGCCCGGCGCAGCTCCGGATGCCCGGCCACGCCCCGCCCGTAGTCGCTGACCAGGATGGCCTTGGCGGCGCGGAGCACGTCGAGCACCGCCTCGGTGGCCGCGCCGGGCGCCTGGGCCGAGCCGCCCCGGTCGAGCCGCAGCAGCACCTGCCCGTCCGCCCGCAGCCGCACCTTCTCGGGCGTCGCGCCCGGCAGCGGCAGCGCGTAGACCTTGACCCCGGCCTCGGCCAGCAGCTCGCTCAGGCGCGCGCCCCCGGCGTCGTCGGCCAGGGCGGTGACGAGCGCGACCTCCTGCCCCGACTGCGCGGCCAGCAGGGCGGCCAGCCCGGCGCCGCCCGGACGCTCGGTGACCCGCTCCTCGTCGAGCACGGGCGCCGGGGCGTCCGGGGCGACCCGCCGCACGCTGCCGTCCACGTCCCGGTCGAGCAGGGTGTCGCCGACGATCACGAGCCTCATACCGTGACCTCCACCTGGAGTCCCACGAAAGGGACGACCGCCGGCAGGGTCCGGTCGAGGTATTCGCACATCAGGTGGACCGCGACGAGGTGCAGCTCCTGCACGACCTGGCTGTCTCGCGACGGGCAGCGCAGCGCCTCGTCGCAGGCGTCGGCCAGCGGCCCGTCCAGACCGGTCATCGCCCACGTGCGCAGCCCGCACTCCTTGGCCGCGCGCACGGCGGCCAGCAGGTTGGGGCTGCGCCCGCTGGTCGACAGGGTGATCAGCACGTCGCCGGGGCGGCCGTGGGCCCGCACCTGCCGGGCGAAGACCTCGTCGAAGCCGTAGTCGTTGCCGATCGCGGTGACCGCCGACGAGTCCGGGGTGAGCGCGATCGCGGACAGCGGCCGGCGTTCCTCGCGCAGCCGCCCGACCAGCTCGGCCGCGAGGTGCTGGGCCTCGGCCGCGCTGCCGCCGTTGCCCGCCACGAGCAGACGGCCGCCCTGACCGAGGTGCCACGCGAGGTCGGCGCCCCAGCGGGCCAGCCGGTCGCCCTGGGCCCGGAACGGCTCGATGGCCGCGGTCAAAGCCGACAAGTGCGTGTCGAGAGGGTCCATCAGGCCACTACCTCCGGCGTGTTCGCGGCGAGCCCGGCGTACGTCTCGGCGAGACGCTCGGCGATCCGGGGCCAGGCGTACGTGTACTGGGCGCGGTCGACGGCGGCCGCGCCGTAGGACAACCGGCGCATGTCGTCGCCGGTCAGCTTGCGCAGGGCCAGGCCGAGCCGGGCCGGGTCACGCGGGGGCACGAGGTCGCCGGTGACCCCCTCGACCACCGTGTCGGCCAGCCCGCCGACCGCGGTCGCGACGACCGGGACGCCGCAGGCCATGGCCTCCAGCGCGGTCAGGCCGAACGGCTCGTACCAGGGTGTGGCCGCGAGCACGTCGGCCGAGCGGTACCACTGCGGCATCTCGTGGGCCGGGACCGCGCCCGCCAGCAGCACCCGGCCGGCCACCCGGCTCGTCTCGGCCAGCTGGCGCAGGCGGCGGGCGTACGGGTCGCCGTCCAGGTCGCCCTCGGGCGGGCCGCCCACGACGATCAGCTCGGCGTTCTTGACGGCGGGCAGGGCGCGGATCAGATCCTCGACACCCTTGCGCTCGACCAGCCGGGCCACGGTGAGGATGCGGGCGCGGCCGGCCGGGCGGGGCACGGCCGGGCCGTCCGGGCGGAACCGGTCGACGTTGACCCCGGAGGGCACGAGCGTCATCCGCTCCCGGGGGACGCCGAGCCGCACCAGCTCGCGCACCTCGTCCTGGCACTGCACGATCACGCGGTCGACGGCCCGGCCGAGCTCGCGCTCGTAGGCGACGCGCCGGGGCGGGCTGGTGTCGGCCGCACCCTGGTGGCGGCGCTTGACCGAGCCGAGCGCGTGGAAGGTCTGCACGACCGGCACGTGGCAGCGGCGCCCGGCGGTGACCGCGGCCAGCCCGCTCATCCAGAAGTGCGCGTGGGCCACGTCCGGCTTCCACTCCGTACGCCAGTCGTCGGCCAGCCACTCGGCGAACGCGCCCATGAACGGCAGCAGCTCGTCCTTGGGCAGCGCCGTCGCGGGCCCGGCGGGCACGTGCACGACGTCGATCCCGTCGGCCATCGGCACCACGTCGGGCTGCTCGGCGCTGTCCCGGCGCGTGTAGACCCGGATCTGGTGCCCGGCCGCCGCGAGCGCCCCGGACAGCTCGGCGACGTGCGAGTTCTGGCCGCCCGCGTCGACACCCCCGAGGGCGGCCAGCGGGCTGGCGTGTTCCGAGATCATCGCGATGCGCATGTTTCCTCCTCGAGCAGCCGGTCCCAGTCCGCGAGGAACCGGTCCAGCCCGTAGCGGGCGAGGGCGACCTGGCGGGCCCGGGCGCCGAGGGCGGCCGCCGCGGCGTCGTCCTCGAGCAGCCAGTGGGCGGCCTCGACCAGGGTGGCGACGCGGGTGTCGAGCACCCCGGCGTCGGGCGGCACGGCGACGACCGCCTCGGTGGTGGCCAGCCCGATGATCGGCATGCCCATCTGCATGGCCTCGATCAGGCTCAGCCCGAGCGAGGTCCAGCGGCACAGGTGCAGGTAGGCGCGGCGCCGGGCGACCTCGGCGTGCATCCGGTGCTGGGGCAGATCCTCGTACGGGGTGACTCCGGTGAGCCGCTCGACGCCCATGCCGAAGACGTCCAGCGGCGCCACGGTGGCGAAGCGCGGGAACAGGTCGGTGCCGGTGACGCGCTGCCGCCGTACGGGCTCGTTGGTGACCACGGCGAAGTGGCCGAGCTCGCCGGTCCAGCGTGCCTTGGGTTCGACGATGCCGTGCTCGATCACCGTCGTCCGGGTGCCGCCGTTGTCCCACATCAGCTCGTTGAAGTCGGTGACGTGGGCGATGACCAGGTCGTCGCGGCCGGCCATGGGATGCCGGGTGCTGGGCACGTCGCCCTTGGGCGTGTTGTGCTCCACATAGATCACGGGCACCCCCTTGGGCACCCGTTCCAGTTCCTCGGGGCGTTGCACGATCGCCACGTCGGCGTCGTGGATCTCCTCGAGCGGCAGCTCCTCGGCCGTGGCGGGCCAGTCGAAGGTGCGGGCCCGCCCCCGGCCCCAGGCGTCGCGGGCGTCGTTGACGGGGATCAGGTAGCGGTGCTTGCCCTGGACGAACGAGGTCGTCCAGGAGCCGTGCACGTGCCAGAGCAGAATGTTCACGCGGCGGCCTCGGAGGTCTCGGCGGGGGCGGCGATCCGCGCGACGGCGGTCACCACCTCCGCGGGTTCGACGGTGGACAGACAGGGGTGGCCGGCGACCGGGCAGGTCGTGGCGCGGGTGTCCCGGCAGGGCGCGGCGGCCCGGCCGAGGCGGACGTTGGGCACGCGGTAGGGACCCCATTTCCCGTACGGGACGGTCGGGGCGTAGAGGCTGACGACGGGGGTGCCGACGGCGGCGGCCAGGTGCGCGGGCCCGGTGTTGGCCACGACCACCGCCCGCGCCCCGGCCAGGATCGCGGCGAGCTCGGCCATCGAGGTGCGCCCGGCCTTCTCGGCGATGTCCCCGGCCACGTACGCGGCCAGGTGGTGCTCGTCCGGCCCGGCCGTCACGAGCACCCGGTGACCGGCCGCGACCAGGGCGGCCACGATCTCGCGGACCGTCTCCGGCGGACAAGCGCGCGCCTCGCAGCTCGCGCCGGGGTGCACGACCACGTGATCGCCGCGCGGGACGGCCGCGCCGGTGACCCGCAGGCCGCCGTCGTCGCCCGGGGGCAGCGCGAACCCGGCGGCGGCGGCCACGCTGCGGGCCCGTTCGGGTTCGGGCAGCTCCTCGGGCACGCGGTGGCGCACGTCGAGCAGCGAGCCCGGATAGTCCTCGCTGATCGCGGTGATCCGGCCGATCCCGGCCGTGCGCAGCAGCAACGCGAGCGGCAGCGCCGACTGGTGAAAGGAGGTGAAGACGACAGCCTCGTCCGCGCCGGTCGCCCGCAGCCGCTCGACGAGGGCGGCCATGCCGGCCGGGTCGACCGGGCCGGGCTGCGGATCGATCCAGGGCAGCCGCCATTCGATGAGCTCGTCGACGCCCGGCAGCAGCTCGGCGGCGGCGCGCCCCCGCGGGCCGCAGAGCAGCACCACCCGCTCGGCGCCGGCCGCGACCGCCCGGACGGCGGGCCCGGTGACCAGCACGTCCCCGGCCGAGTCGGACCGCACGACCAGCACCGTCCCCGCCCGATCGCGCCGGGCGCCCGGCGTGACCAGCGATTCCCGCCGCAGGATGAGGTCGGCCGCGCCGGCCAGCGTCGCGGCGGTGAACGGCGCGGCGGCGACCTCGTCGGGCAGCGTGACCGGGGTCGGCACGAGGATCGCGGCGGCCCCCGCGGCCTGCGCGGCCTCGACGTCGCGGCCGATGTCGCCGACCATCACGCACCGGCCCGGCGTGGTGCCGAGCGCCGCCGCGGCCGCCTCGACCAGCCCCGGGGCGGGTTTGCGGCAGCGGCAGCCGGCGGTGTCGTCGTGCGGGCAGATCTGCCACGTGTCGAACGGCCCGAGCAGCTCCGCCACGCGGCGGTTGACCGCGTCGAGCTGCTCGGCGGTGAAGCGGCCGCGGGCCAGGCCGGACTGGTTGGTGACCACGCCGAGCCGGAACCCGGCCGCGCGCAGCCGGTCGAGGGCCTCGCGGGCGCCCGGCATCGGCCGGACCAGGCCGGGATCGCCGTTGTAGGGCACGTCCACGATCAGCGTGCCGTCCCGGTCGAGCAGGACGGCGTCGAACAGCTCGCTCACAGCGCGCGCCACCTCCACCAGCCGCGTAGCCAGTGCCAGGTGGCCGCGGGCGGGATGGCCGCGCTGGTCACCAGCATGGTGGCGACCTCGCGGGGGTCGCGGGGGCCGGGCGCGATGCGGGCCGCGGCGAACTCCGCCGTGCCGGCCGCCCAGACCAGCCCGGCCACGGCGGACAGGCGCGGCTGGCGGGCGGCGGCGAGGGCCAGCGCGGCCAGGCCGGCGACCGTGATCGCCACGTGCCGCGGGCGACGGCCGGGCGGGATGTCGAGCCGCTCGCGCCAGCCGGGGCCGTAGAGCCGGCGCAGCAGGGCGTCGTCGGCGTTCCCGCGCTGCGTGCGCAGGCTGACCCAGGGGCTCTCGGGCCGCACCGGATGCGTGACCCGGCGCCGCCCGCGCCGCAAGGTCCACCCCTGCCCCCGTACGCGGTAAGCCAGCTCGGCGTCCTCCCGGAAGGCTCGCGGCAGCCGCTCGTCGAAGCCGCCGCAGCGCTCCAGCGCCTCGCGCCGGTACGCCATGTCGGCCGTGATCCACGCGCCCTCGGCCAGCCCGGCGGTCACCCGCTCCCAGTCGGTCGGCCGGCGCCCCGGCGGCAGCGGCACTCGCAGCTCGCCCTGGACGCCGCCGACCCGCTCGTCGGCCTCGGCCAAGTCGTCCATCAGCCGGTCGGCCCAGTCGGCGTCGGGCCGCACGTCGTCGTCGAGGAAGGCGACCCAGTCGTGCTTGGCCGCCCGCCAGCCGACGTTGCGGGCGGCGGCCGGCCCTCGCGCGGGTCCGGCCAGCACGACGCCCGGCACGTCCAGCGGCGGCGGTGCGCCGGGCCGGTCGTCGACGATCAGCAGTTCCAGGTCGTGCGCGGCCACACCCGGGGCCAGCGCCGTGAGCAGCTCGGCCAGGCTGGGCCGGCCGAGCGTGGGTATGACGACGGTCGCGCTCACGCGAACGCCTTCGCGCGGTGCACCGCGAACGGCCCCATCGCCAGCAGGTCGACCGGGGCCGACCCGAACAGCTCCATGGCCTCGCGCGGGGTGTCGACCATGGGCCGGCCGGCCGTGTTGAGCGAGGTGTTGACGACCACGGGCAGGCCGGTGAGCCGCTCGAACTCGGCCAGCAACTCGGCCACCAGCGGCTCGGTCTCAGTGTGGACGGTCTGCACGCGGGCGGTGCCGTCGACGTGGGTGACGGCCGGGATGCGGTCCTTCCACTCCGGTTTCACGCGATGCACGAAGAGCATGTACGGGCTCGGGTTGACGCCGGTGAAGATGTCGTCGAAGCGCTCGGCCCGCACCATCGGCGCGATCGGCCGGAACTGCTCGCGCCCCTTGACGTCGTTCATCCGGGTCTGCGTGTCCTGGTCACCGGGGTGGGCCAGCAGCGAGCGGTGCCCCAGCGCGCGCGGGCCGTATTCGCTGCGGCCCTGATACCAGGCCACGATCCCGTTCTCGGCCAGCACCTTGGCGGCCTCGGCGGCGATCGACCCGGGGCGGCTGAACGGCAGCCCGGCCCGGCGTAGCTCCGCTTCCAGCTCGTCGTCGGTCCACCCACGACCGAGCGCGGCGCTGCCGAAAGGCACATTCTTTCCCTGTACGGACAAAGCCGCGCCGAGCGCCGTGCCGGAGTCCCCCGCGGCCGGCTGCACCCACACCCGGTCGAACGGCCCCTGGTCGGCGATCCGCGCGTTGGCCACGCAGTTCAACGCCGTGCCGCCGGCCATGGTCAGCGTCTTGAGCCCGCCCGCGGCCTCGTACGTCCACCGGGCCAGCTCGAGCAGCACCTCCTCGAGCCGCACCTGCACGCTCGAGGCCAGGTCGGCGTGCTGCTCGGTCATCTCGCCGTCGGCCGTACGGGCCTTGGCCAGCGCACCCCAGTCGATCCGTTCGACCGTGAAGCCACCGTCGTCGGTGGGCCGCACCAGCTCGCGGAGCAGGGCAAGAAACCGCGGGCGCCCGTACGACGCCAGGGCCATCACCTTGTATTCGTCGCTGGAGTGCAGGAACCCCAGGTGGCGGGTCAGGTCCTCATAGAGCAGGCCGAGCGAGTGCGGCAGCTCCTGGCTCTTGAACACCTCGAGCTCGCCGCCGCGGAACGCGCCCGCCAGATGGCTGGCCACCTCGCCCCGCCCGTCGAGCACCAGGGTCGCGCTGTCCTCCGGCACCGAGAGCCCGGCCGAGGCGGCGTGGGCGACATGGTGCGGCACGAACCGCACCTGCTCGGGGTCGAGGCCGGGCAGCGCGGCCGCCAGGAACTGCGGTGCCCGGCGCGCGTAATCGACCCGTACGTGGTCCCACGGGTCGTCGAGGCCCAGGCTTGCCGCGTCGCGCGACAGCCCCGGGTCGAACGAGTAGGCCACCGCGTCGAGGTCGCCCGGGCGCAGGCCGGCCTCCTGCAGGCACCAGGCGGCGGACAGCTCGGGCAGCTCCCAGGCGGCGTACGGGACCGGTCGTTTGCCGTGCTTGCGGCGGCTGAAACGTTCCTCCTCGGCGGCCGCCACCACCCGGCCGTCGACGAGCAGCGCCGCCGCCGGATCATGGAAAATCGCGTTGATGCCCAGCACTCGCATGGCGGGCCGCGTACCCCTGCCGCCCCCGCTTAGTCGGAGATCATTGACTTCTTACAAATAAAAATCCGTTCGTTTGACCTGCGGCGATCGGACGTTTCAAGCCGATGCATGTGGGCAAGCGCCGCCGCATGTATCACGTCTTGCAGCAA
Organism: Paractinoplanes lichenicola; assembly: GCF_016785085.1. Lineage (GTDB taxonomy): Bacteria > Actinomycetota > Actinomycetes > Mycobacteriales > Micromonosporaceae > Actinoplanes > Actinoplanes lichenicola. Next base: position 541,648 of record NZ_JAENHO010000008.1, on the reverse strand, counting down.
GTGGACGGTGCGTGGCGAGCGGGCGGGTCCGGCCGTCGCCTGACCGTTCTCAATCCGGCCGACGACACCCCCGTGACCGAGGTGGCAGTCTCCTCCGAGGAGGATGTCGCGACCGCCGTACGCACGGCCCGCGCCGCCGCACCCGAGTGGTCCCGGACGGCGCCCGCGGCCCGAGCGGCGGCCCTGCACGCGGCGGCGGACGCCGTGGCCGCGGCGGCCGGCGAGCTGGCCGAGATCATGACCGCGGAGATGGGCAAACCCGTCGACGGCGCGCAGGAATCGATCATGGCCGGCGTCGGGACGCTGCGGCAGTACGCCGAACTGGGCCCCACCCATCGGGGCCGGTCCCTGGCCGGCGACACCGAGGCGATCGACCTGATGGCGTACGAGCCGCGCGGCGTCATCGCCGTGATCACCCCCTGGAACGACCCGGTCGCCGTGTCGTGCGGCCTGCTCGGCGCGGCCCTGGTCACCGGCAACACGGTGATCTACAAGCCGAGCGAGCGGACCCCCGCGACCGGCTGGCGCCTCGCCCAGCTGCTGACCGAGCACTTCCCCACCGGCGTGCTCACGCTGCTCAACGGCGACGGCCCGGTCGGCGCCGCGCTGGCCGCCGCCCCCGTCGACGTGGTCGCCCAGGTCGGCTCGACCGCCACCGGCCGCGCGATCGCCGCGGCCTGCGCCCGTACGGGGGCCAAGGCTCTGCTCGAGAACGGCGGCAGCGACCCGGTGATCGTGGACGCCGGCGTCGACCCGGCCTGGGCCGCGTCGCAGGTCGCGCTGGGCGCCTTCGTCAACTCGGGCCAGATCTGCGTCGCCGTCGAACGCGTCTACGTGCACGAGGCGGTCGCGCCGGCCTTCCTCGACGCGCTGGCCGCCGAAGCCGACACGTGGACGCCGCAGATCGGCCCGATGGTCGACCGCCGGATGCGCGACACCGTCGACGAACAGGTGCAACAGGCCGTCAAGGCGGGCGCCCGAGTCGTGCGCGGCGGCACTGCACCGTCCGGCCCCGGCGCCTACTACCCGCCGACCGTGCTGGCCGACTGCACCGACGACATGGCCGTGGTGCGCGAGGAGACATTCGGGCCGGTCGCCCCGGTCGTGACTGTGGGGTCGTTCGAGGAGGCCTTGACGCTGGCCGCCGACAACCCGTACGGCCTGGCCGCGTCGGTGCTGACCACGTCGATGAGCCACGCCCAGCAGGCCTGGCGGCAGTTGCCCGCCGGCACCGTCAAGGTCAACGCCGTCTTCGGCGGGGCCCCGGGCGGCGCCGCCCACCCCCGCCGAGGCAGCGGCCAGGGCTTCGGCTACGGCCCGGAACTACTCGACGAAATGACCGTGATGAAGGCCGTCCACATCGAGGCCCCACCCCAGGGCTGGTGACCACTCACGGGGCCGCGCCGCCTGCCGTCCCGGCTCCGCCCACCCCCTGCTCGCCCCCGCTGCCCTGCACGCCGTCCCCGCCGCCCGCGCTCGCTTTCCTGCGCGGCAACAGGGGACGGCGAGGCACCGCAGCACGAGACGGCCAGGCACCGCAGCACGAGACGGCCAGGCACCCGCGCGCATGCCATCTTCGCTCTCGCAGCGGCTGGCCCACCAATACGCAGTGCGCCAGGACACGTCTTTGCCGTGCGTCAAGACACGTCGCAGCACTCAGCCGTTCGCTGCGGCCTCTTCGACATGGGAACGCGCCAACCGCCATAGCACTCAAGGGCGGATGTTATGTCAGCGTCAGCCGGATGATCATGGCCAACCAGCCCTAACCCGCCCGCCTAGGGGGGCCACCACCCTATGAACAATCTAGTCATTTCTGGCGATCAATGGCGCGGGTTGTCCACAGGGGCGTTTTTCGCGGTGCGGGTTGTCCACAGGCGTCGCAGATCGGTCTCCACCGGGGGCGGCAGGGGGCGGCGGTGGCGACGAGCCCAGCCGACTTGGCGTACGGCGTCCGCCGCCCCACGCGGATTGGTCACGAGGGCCGCCCCCAGCTCGCGCGCGGCCACTCCCAGCGGCCGCCGCAGCATCGCGGTCAGCACCCGGTTGCGGGCCTCGATCCGGGCCCGGGCCCCGTTGTCCCGCCCGCCCGGCCGCGGGAAATGCCGGACCACCAGGTCGTCCACGTATGACAGCTCGTGCCCGGCGGTGGCCAGGTCCATCGCCAGCAGCGCCTCCTCGCCGTAGACGAACAGGCGGGGCTCGAAGCCGCCGACGGCCAGAAACGCGTCCCGCCGCACGATGATCGAGCAGGCAAGGAAGCCGAGGATCGACGGGCCCGCGGCGCCGGGCGGGGTGCCGAGCGGGGCCGCGGCCATCTGCGCCGAGACGGGGTCCTCGCGGGCGTCCGGCCCGACCTGCACGCGCGCGGCCAGCAGGGCCGCCCGGGGGTGCCGCCGCAGCAGGCCGGCCGCGCGGGCCAGGGAGCCGGGGGTCCAGTAGGAGTCGTCGTCGGCGAAGGCCACGTACGGCGTACGGGCCAGCTCGACGCCGACGTTGCGGGCCGCGGCGCCGCGGTTCTCGCCGAGCCGGACGACGGTCGAAGGGCCGGCCAGGTCGGGCAGTGGCTCGTCGGAGCCGTTGTCGACCAGGATCGTCCGGGCCCGGTGGTGCGGGAACGTCTCGAGCAGCCGGTCACCCCGGTTGCGGGTGGCCACCACCACCGTCACGTCGTCGGTCTCGATGCCGGTCCGGAGCACGGCGGGGGTTGAGGTCACGACGATCGCCGATACCCCGGAAGCGGGCGGTCAAGCGTGCGGTCATCCGCGCGAGGAGAAAGTTGTCACCCTGCGCTCGGCGAAGAACTGCCGCACGTCGTCCGGGGGCAGCGGCCGGGCGTACAGGAAGCCTTGCCCGGTGTGGCAGCCCAGCCGGCGCAGCTCGGCCTCCTGCTCGGCCGTCTCGATGCCCTCGGCCACGGTCGACAGGTCGAGGATGTCGGCCAGCCGGACGATGGCCTCGGTGATCGCGGAGTCCTTGCCGTCGTTGTCGAGCTCGGCCACGAAGCTGCGGTCGATCTTGAGAGTGTCGGCGGGCAGGCGCGAGAGGTACTGCAACGACGAGTAGCCAGTGCCGAAGTCGTCGATGGCGAAGCGGACGCCGTGCCGGCGCAGCTCCTCGATGGCCGGGATGGCCACCCGGTCGTCGACGACGGCCGACTCGGTGATCTCCAGGACGAGCCGCCCGGGCACGAGACCCGTACGGTCCAGGACGGCGAGCACGGCCGGCACCAGCGCGGGGTCCTGCAGTTGCCGGGCCGCCAGGTTGACGCTCACGTACGGCTCGCCGGGCCAGTTCCGCGCCTCCCGGCAGGCCTGTTCGAGCACGTAGAGGCCGACGTCGGTGATCGCGCCGGTCTGCTCGGCGACCGGGATGAAGTCCAGCGGGGCGACGACTCCCCGCACCGGGTGATGCCACCGCACCAGCGCCTCGGCCCCGACCGGCCGCCCGGTGGCCAGCTCGATCATCGGCTGGTAGAGGACCCGCAGCTGGCCGCTGCGCACCGCCGCCTCCAGGTCCTGCCCGAGCGCGGCGTCGTCGGCCCGGCGGTCCAGCATGCCGGGCCGATGGATCACCACCTCGTGCCGGCCGGCCCGCTTGGCCTGATACATCGCGATGTCGGCCCGGTGCCGCAACTCGTCGCCGGTCTCGCCGTCGGTGGCCAGGGCGGCGCCGATGCTGGCGCGGGCGGTGATGCTGCGCTCGCCGACCCGGACGGGGCTGCCGGCCGAGGCGGCCAGGATGCGCCGGGCCAGCGCGGTCACGTCGGCCTCGCCGGTGACGGCGTACTGCAGGATGACGAACTCGTCGCCGCCGATGCGGCAGGCGATGTCGCTGCCGCGCACGTTGGCCCGCAGCGCGGCCGCGAACTCCAGCAGCAGCAGGTCGCCCGTGTTGTGGCCGTAGGTGTCGTTGACGGCCTTGAAGCCGTCCAGGTCGATCAGCAGCAGCGCGATCGGCTCGCCGCGGCGCAGAGCCTGGGTCAGGCGCCGGTTCAGGCCGACCCGGTTGACCAGGCCGGTCAGCGGGTCGATGGTGCCGTGCTGCCGGCTGTCGTGCAGCGAGACGATCTGCCGGGCGGCTACCCCGGCCGTGACGAGGATCAGCCCCAGCACGAGCCCGCCCCAGGTGCGGATCTGCCCCTCGTGCACGGTCACCGTCACCATCAGGGCCAGCGCGGCGCCGACCGCCCCGTACGGCAGATAGGAGAACCAGGCCGGTGCCCATGGCCGCCGGGGCGTGCTCTCCCCGGAGCGGTCGCCGGCCGTGCTCTGCCACATCGCCGCCAGCGTGATGCAGAGCGAGGCCAGCATGCCGGTCAGCGTGGCCGAGAGCGGCCCGGTGGAGTGGTTGCCGTCGTCGCCGATGGCGCCGAACGACGCGTCGGCCAGCAGGGCGATGCTGAACCCGACGGTGAGCAGCGCGACCGGCCGGCTGCCGGCGTTCAGGCCGCCGCGCAGCACCACCGCGCTCAGCCCCATCAGCACCAGCAGGTCGCCGAGCGGGAAACCGACCGTGAGCGGCCACCGCGACCAGTCGGTGGGCCGGTTGAGCAGCGGTTGCAGGTCGAAATACCAGAGGTACATGAAGCCGCACCCGAGCACGGCGACCGCCTCGCCGGCCAGCGCCGCGCGTTGCCAGCCCCGGGCACGCTGCGAGGGGAACGCCAGCAGGGCCGCCGCGAAAACCACCGAAGCCGCGATGCCGCAGGCCGAACCGGTCCAGAACCAGGCCTCGTACCCGGACGCCGTGGCCCGGCCCATGGCCGTGTTCGTGGCCAGGACGAGCAGCTCACCCGTCGCCACCAGCAGCCAGGCGGCCCGGTCGCCGCGACGGGCGGCCCGCACCGCGAAGATCGCCCCCACGACGTCGAGCGCCACGAGGCAGGCCATGGTCAGCGCGGCCCGGCGCTCCGGCACTCCGACGGCGAAGGCCTGCCCCACCAGCACCAGCAGAACCAGCACGACCGCCCCGGCCCGCACCCGGCGCACACCCGGCGTCCGCACTGAACTGACACTCACTCAATCCTGTTCGGCAACCCTCCGGGCCTCATGAGCCGGTCTCGATCGAGCGAGTTTGACGCGGGTGGGGCGCGGTAATCGGCGCGCCATGGACCCTTGGGGCGCGCGCACTCCCTACGCCGCGGGCGAGCAGTGGCCGGAACGGCACGACGAATACACGACCGAGCCGCCGGAGCGCTGGGTCCGGTCGGCGTCGCTGCTGCACTCGAACGGCGACGGCATCGACATCGGCGTACGGGGGAATCGGATCGTCGGGGTGCGGGGCCGGGCCGGGGACCGGGTCAACCGCGGGCGGCTCGACGTCAAGGACCGTTACGGGTGGCAGGCCAACGCCCGCCCGGACCGCCTGACCCGGCCGCTGGTGCGCGACGGCGGCGAGCTGCGGGAGTGCGGTTGGGACGAGGCGATGGGCCGGATCGTCGAGCGCTCCCGGCAGCTGATCGCCGGCCCGGGCGGGTGGGGGCGGTTCGGCTTCTACACCACCGGGCAGCTGTTCCTGGAGGAGTTCTACACCCTCGGGGTGATCGGCAAGGCTGGGCTCGGCACCCCGCACATGGACGGCAATACCCGGCTCTGCACGGCCACCTCGGCCGCGGCGCTCAAGGCCAGCTTCGGCACCGACGGGCAACCGGGTTCCTACACCGATGTCGACCACTGCGACGCCATCGCGTTGTGGGGGCACAACGTGGCGGAGACCCAGACCGTGCTGTGGATGCGCATGCTCGACCGCCGGGCCGGGGCGAACCCGCCCGCGATGCTCGCCGTCGACCCGCGGGCCACGCCGGTCGCCCTCGAGGCCGACGTGCACCTGCCGATCCGGCCCGGCACGAACCTGGCGCTGATGAACGGGCTGCTGCGGCTGATGCTGCGCCACGGCTGGGTCGACAAGGAGTACGTGTCCCGGCACACCGTCGGGCTCGAGAAGCTCGAACAGGTCGTCGACGCGTACCCGGTCGAGCACGTCGCGCGGATCTGCGACCTCAAGACGGCCGAAATCGAGCGGGCGGCCGAGCTGCTGGGCACCGCCGAGCGGCTGCTGTCGACCGTGCTGCAGGGCTTCTACCAGTCGCATCAGGCCACCGCGGCCGCCGTGGCGGTCAACAACCTGCACCTGCTGCGCGGGATGCTCGGCCGTCCGGGGGCCGGGGTGCTGCAGATGAACGGCCAGCCGACCGCGCAGAACACCCGCGAGACCGGCGCCGACGGCGACTTGCCGGGCTTCCGTAATTGGGACAACCCTTCCCACGTACGGGAATTGGCCGAGCTGTGGAACGTCGACATGGCCACGATCCCGCACTGGGCGCCGCCCACCCACGCGATGCAGATCTGGCGCTACGCCGAGCAGGGCTCGATCGAGCTGCTCTGGATCAGCGGCACCAACCCGGCCGTCTCGATGCCCGACCTGGCCCGCATCCGCCGCATCCTGGCCCGGCCGGAGCTGTTCGTCGTCGTGCAGGACATCTTCCCCACCGAGACCAGCGAGTTCGCCGACGTGGTGCTGCCCGCCGCCACCTGGGGCGAGAAGACGGGCGCCTTCACCAACGCCGACCGCACCGTGCACCTCTCCGAGAAGGCCGTCGACCCGCCCGGCGAGGCCCGCGCCGACCTCGACATCTTCCTCGACTACGCGGCCCGGATGGACTTCCGCGACCGGGACGGCCGGCCGCTGATCCACTGGACCGATCCGGAGTCGGCCTACGCCGCGTGGCAGCGGTGCTCGGCCGGGCGCCCGTGCGACTACACCGACATCACGTACGACAAGCTGCGCGGCGACTCGGGGCTGCAGTGGGGCGGCGAGCGGCTCTACACCGACGGCGTCTTCAACACCAGGAGCGACTACTGCGAGACGTACGGGCAGGAACTGAGCACCGGAGCCGAGCGGCCCGCCGCGGAGCATCACGGCGACGGCCGGGCCTTCCTGCTCGCGACCGGCTACTCCCCTGCCCCTGAGGCGCCGAGCGACGACTTCCCGCTGCGGCTCGTCACCGGGCGTACGGTCACTCAGTTCCACACGCGGACCAAGACGGGACGGGTGCCCGAGCTCGACCGGGAAGCGCCGGGGCCCTGGATCGAGCTGCACCCGGACGATGCCGCCGCGCACGGCATTCACGACGGCGACCCCGTACGGGTGGAGTCGGCGCGCGGCGCGATCGAGGTGCCGGCGCGCGTGTGCGGGATCCGGCGCGGCGTCGTGTTCGTGCCGTTCCACTACGCCGCCGAGGCCGCCAACGAGCTGACGCTCACGGCCTGGGACCCGGTGTCGAAGCAGCCGCTGTTCAAGCTGTGCGCGGTCCGCGTACGGGGAAAGGTCTGATCATGCATCTCGCCCACTATCTCGGGCTGCTGCACCGGGCCCAGACCGCGCTGGCCGCCGCGCTGCGCGAGGTCGGCCGGGCCCACGCCGACGAGGCCGACATCGCGCACCTGACCGAGCAGGAGGCGCGCCGATGCGACCAGCGCGCCCGAGCGTTGCGCCCGTTCGCCGACCGCTACGCCGAGCAGGCCCCGGACGAGCCCGAGCGGCTGCACTCGGAGCTGTTCCGCGGCACCCGCACCGGCGGCCTCGGGCTGCTGCGCGACCTGCAGGACCTCTACCTGATGACCGCCGAGTGCGACATCTGCTGGACGCTGGTCGGCCAGGCGGCCCAGGGGCTGCGCGACACCGGCCTGGCCGATGTGGTGAGCGAGGGTGCCGAGGAGACGACGATCCAGCTCGCCTGGTTGCGCGGCCGGATGAAGCAGGCCGCGCCCCAGGCGCTCGTGGTCGCTTAGAGCTTGTCCTTGAGCTCCTTGGCGAAGAAGTCGAGGAAGCCGTCCGGGTCGGGGCCGGCGTTCATCAGCACGATGTGGTCGTAGCCGGCCTTGGTGTATTCGCGCACCGACTGCACGTACGGCTCGGGGTCGGGGCCCACGGCGAACTGCTCGGCGATGTCCTCGGGCCGTACGGTGGCCGACGCCGCCTCGAAGTTGACCGGGTTGGGCAGCTCGGCCATCACCTTCCAGCCGGTCACCGCCCAGCGGGTGGTCTCGTGCGCGGCCTTGACCGCCTCCTCCGCGCTCGGCGCCCAGGCCACGGAGACCTCGGCGTACTTCGGCCCTTTACCCCCGGCTCCCGCGTACGTCGAGACGAGGTCCTCGCGCGGCTCGGTGGCGAACAACCCCGTCCCGTGGGTCGCGGCCAGCTCGGCGGCCTGCTTGCCCCCGGCCGCCACGGCGATCACCGGCAGCTTGTCGGGCAGGTCGAACACCTGCGCGTCCTCCAGCTGCAAGTGCTTTCCCTCGTACGACTGGTAGCCGCCCTGCCAGAGCAGGTTGATGATGTCGAGCGCCTCCACCAGGCGCTCGTGCCTTCCCCGTACGCTCGGGAAGCCCTGACCCACGACGTGCTCGTTGAGCCGCTCGCCGGCGCCGATGCCCAGCGTGAACCGGTTGTCCGAGATGATCGCGAGGGTGGCCGCGGCCTGCGCGACGATCGCCGGGTGGTAGCGCACCGTCGGGCAGGTGACCCCGGTGGCCAGGCCGAGCCGGTCGGTCTGGGCCGCGATCGCGCTCAGCACGTTCCACGCGAAGGGCGAGTGCCCCTGCACGTCGAGCCACGGGTGGTAGTGGTCGCTGATCTCCACGAAGTCGAATCCGGCCTGCTCGGCCCGGACGGCCTGCAGGATCAGTTCCTTGGGCCCGAACGCCTCGGCGGCCAGCTTGTATCCGATTTTCATGCTCCTCGGCTTCCCTGCCGTGACCGGGGCAAACAAAACCGGACCGGCTCCTGTACGGGGAACCGGCCCGGTTTTTCGACGGCGTTCAGGAAGCGGCCGACCGGGCCTGCTCCTTCACGTCCTGCGCGTTGGTCTGCGCGGTCTCCTTGGTGGTCTGCACGGCGTCCTGCGCGGTCGACTTGACCTCGCCCAGGGCCTGCTGCGCGGAGCCGGACAGGTCGTCCTTGAGTTCCTCGGCGACGTCCTTGACCTTCTCGGTGAGGTCGCCGCTGTGGTCCTTGATCTGCTGACCGGCCCGCTTCTCGGCGTCGCTGACCGGGATCAGGGTCGAGGCGAGCAGGCCCACGCCGAAGGCGATGATGCCGGCGGCCAGGGGGTTGCCCTGCGTCTGCGAGGCGACGGCCTGCGGGGCGTTGCGCACGGCGTCGGCCGCCTGGTGCGCCTTCTCGCTCGCCACGTCGGAGGCGTGTGAGGCCTTGTCGCTGACCGTGCTGCTCACCTGCGAGGCCTTGTCGCTCACCGCGCTCGTGGCGTGGTCGCTGGTGCCCATCACTTTCTCCTTCACCGCCGTCCAGCGCCGCTGCGCGACCTTGGACGGGCTCGTCTTGGTGGCCAGCAGGTCGACGTCGCGGGTCAGCGACGCCCGGGTGTTCTCGATCTGCTGCCTCAGCCGGTCGGGTTCTTCAGCCATTGGGCGTCCTCCTTGAGCGTGTCGACGGTGCGGCGCGGCATCGGGTCGACGGTCTTGAGCTTGTTCTTTCCGACTACGTAGAGGACGCCACCGATGACGCCCCACAGGACGGCGACGATCAGGGCCGCCCAGCCCGCGGGCATCACGGCGTCGAGCGCGAAGACGAGCGCGAAGCTGAGCAGAACGATGGCCAGGTAGGCGGCGAACGCGGCGCCGCCGAGCATCCCGCCGGCCTTGCCCGCCTTGGCCGCCTCCTGCTTTAGCTCGGCCTTGGCCAGCTCGACCTCCTGCCGGAACAGCTGCGACAGGTCGTTGCTGATGTTGCCGATCATCTCGCCGACGGAGGTCTCGGCGACCTCTTCGTCATCGATGCGGTGATGCTGGTTGGGAGCGGTCATCGCAGGCGCTCCGGGCTCTCGACCACGTACTCCTCACGGACGGTGGGCGTGCCGGTGCCGGTCGAGGTGTACTCGGTGGCGCTGGCGTAGCCCGGGCCGGTGGCGTACTCGTCGGTGCTCGGCGCGTAACCAGTGGCGTAGCCGGGCGTCGGGGTGACCGGAGGCGTCGGGGTGACCGGGGGCGTGGGGTCGTACCCCTGACCCGTCGAGAAGGAGTCGGTGCTCGGCTTGGCGGCACCGGCGTCCGGGTCGGCCTTGGCCACGACCTTGCCGAGCCGGCCCACGACGAAGCCGGCCGCCAGCGCGGTGGCCAGGAACGCGCCGGGGCGGCGACGGGCGAAGTCCTGCACCTCGCGCAGCACGCCGTCGGGGCCGTTGCGGTCGAGGTAGTCGGCGAACTGGCGGCCACCCTCGGCCACCCGGGTGACCACGGCCGCCGCCGGCGAGTCGCCGCGGTCGCCGCGCATCTCGTCGAGCTGGTCGGCGGTGTCGCGGATCTGGCTCACCAGCCGGTCGTTCTGGGTGCGGGCCTGGTCGTTGACGCGGTTGCGCACGTCCGAGGCCAGGTTGCTCGCCTGGGCCTTGGCCTCCTGGCCGACCCGCGCCGCCTGCTCCTTGGCGGTGTCCTTGACGTCGGCGGCCGCCTGCCCCGCGGCCTGGCCGGTCTGCGACGCCACCTCCTTGGCCTTCTCCTTGGCGCCACTGTCCGAATCGGATCCACCGTAGGCCGGGGCCGTGGGTGGATAGTTCGGTTGCGTCGGCGCGTCGACGGGATAGGCGCTCGACGGCACGTCACTCATGGGGACTCCTCCACAGGGGATCTTTCGCTTTGTGCCTTCGCACAATCGGGTACCCGAGCGGCCCCTCGGCCATACATAATTTCCATGGCGCAATGAAGGAAAAAATGCGTTGAATGAGTCGCGCATAAACGGGTACTCGCATTGGCCCTATTTATTTTGTGCACCGCTCGAAAACCGCCGCGACCAGCCTGTTATCCTCGCGTCTCGTGAGTGAGAAGACCGGAACACGGGTCATCGGCGGCCGCCCCTTCGATTTCTCCCGGCGCGTCGCGGTGATGGCGATCGTCAACCGGACGCCGGATTCCTTTCACGACCGGGGCAGCACGTTCGCCCTCGAAAAGGCGCTCGCGGCGGTCGACGCCGCGGCCGCGGCCGGGGCCGACTGGATCGACGTCGGCGGGGTGCCGTTCGCGCCCGGGCCCGAGGTCTCGGCGGCCGAGGAGCTCGAGCGGGTGCTGCCCGTGGTCGAGGCCGCGAAGTCACGCTGCGTGGTCTCGGTCGACACCTTCCGGCCCGAGGTCGCGGCCGAGGTGATCAAGGCGGGCGCGGGGGTCGTCAACGACACGTCGGGGCTGCGCGACCCGGCGATGGCCGACGTCGTCGCGGGCACCGACGCCCAGCTGGTGCTCTGCCACAGCCTGGCCGCGCCGCGCACGCTGTGGCCCAGCCCGCGCTACGACGACGTCACCGCCGACGTCCAGAAGTTCCTGCGCGACCGGGTCGCGCTGGCCCTCGACCGGGGCGTGCGGCCCGATCAGATCATCATCGACCCCGGTCACGACCTCAACAAGAACACGCTGCACACGCTGGAGCTGACCCGGCGGCTCGACGAGATCGCCGCGATCGGCTATCCGCTGCTGGCCGCCGTGAGCAACAAGGACTTCATCGGCGAGACGCTCGACGCCCCGCAGCGCGAACGCCTGGCCGGCACGCTGGCGGCCGTGGTCTTCTGCGTGCTGCGGGGCGCCCGGATCGTGCGGGTGCACGACGTGCGGGCCACGGTCGACGCCGTCCGCATGACCGAGGCGATGCTGGGCTGGCGGGAGCCCGCCTACACCCGGCACAACATCTAGCCTTTCAGGTTCTCGAACGTGTCGAGCATGCCCGCCGCCCACGGCTGCGGCGGCACGGCGTGCGGCCCGATCACGCGCATCGCGCCCAGGCAGGTCAGCAGCATGCCGAAGGCGAAGAAGTCGCGCGCCTCCTCGTCGGTGGCCCCGGTCAGCTCGCGGACGACCTCGTACAGGCCACCGAAGCACGTGCGCACCGGGTCGCCGATCGCCGGATCCCCCGCCGCCGCGAACCCGTGCAGCAGCATGCTGGTCAGTTCCGGCTCCTGAAGCAGTTCCTTGTACGCGTTGCCGAGGCTCTCCAGCGTGGGCTCGCGCTCGGCCGCCACACGCCACTTGGCCTCGATGCGGGCGCCGGCGTGCTGGACGGCCGCGAGGAAGAGCTCCTGCTTCGTGCGGAACAGGCGGATCACGTACGGCTGGGAGACGCCGGCCAGCCGGGCCACCTGATCGGTCGTCGTGCCGGCGTAGCCGTTCTCGCTGAAGGCCTGGACGGCGGCCGCGATCAGTTGCTCCTGGCGTTCCTCGGCGGTGAGGCGGGTTCGGGTCACGGTTGACATGTTATCAGTCAATAACTAACGTGCCTCCCGTAGTTATCAGTCAATAACAACTTTGGCTCGCCGGGGAGATGCAATGACCGCCGTACTCGAGGCACCTGCCGCGCCGCCGCGCCGCAACCGCCGCCCGCTCGCCGCCGTGCTGGCCGCGGTCGGCATCCCGACCTTCATGGTCACGCTGGACAACCTGGTCGTGAGCACGGCGCTGCCGGTGATCCGCACCGACCTCAACGCGTCGCTGGCCGACCTGCAGTGGTTCGTCAACGCCTACACGCTGCCGTTCGCGGCGTTCCTGCTCACCGCGGCCGCGCTCGGCGACCGCCTCGGCCGCCGCCGCATGTTCATCGCCGGCCTGGTCGTCTTCACGCTGGCCTCGGCGGCCGCGGCCCTGTCGGCCGAGGCGTGGCAGCTCACCGCCGCCCGCGCGGTGCAGGGCCTGGGCGGCGCCGCGGTGGCTCCCCTGGCCCTGACCCTGCTGGCCGAGGCGGTGCCGGACAGACTCCGTACGGCGGCCGTGGGGATCTGGGGTGGCATCAGCGGCCTCGGCGTGGCGGTCGGCCCGGTCGTGGGCGGCGCGGTCGTCGAGGGCCTGGACTGGCACTGGATCTTCTGGCTGAACGTCCCCATCGGCGTCGTGGCCGTCGTGCTGGCCCTGACCGTGCTCGGCGAGTCCCGCGGCGGCGCCCGCAAGCTCGACCCCCTCGGCCTGCTGCTCTCCGCGGCCGGCATGCTGCTGGTCATCTGGGGCGTGGTCGACGGCCCCGAACGCGGCTGGACGTCGGGCCGCATCCTCACCATGCTGATCGGCGGGGCCGCGCTGCTGGCCGCGTTCGTCTTCTGGCAGTCGCGCACCAAGTCCCCGATGCTGCCCCTGCGCCTGTTCCGCTCGCGCGGCTTCAGCCTGGTCAACACCGTGACCCTGACCTTCTCGGCCGGCGCCTTCGGCTCGGTCTTCCTGCTGGCCCAGTTCTTCCAGGTGGTGCAGGGCCTGAGCCCGCTCGACGCCGGCCTGCGCACCCTGCCCTGGACGGCCGCCCCGATGATCGTGGCCCCGCTGGCCGGCCTGTTCGGCGACCGCATCGGCCAACGCACCCTGATCTTCACCGGCCAGCTGTTCCTGGCCGCCGGCATCCTCTGGATCGGCCTGGCCACCAGCACCACCGTCACCTACGGCAGCCTGGTCACGGCCTTCCTCCTGGCCGGCATCGGCATGGGCCTGACCTTCGCCCCGATCAGCACGGTCGCGCTGGCCAGCGTCACCGAACAGGACCGAGGCGTGGCTTCCGGCGTCAACAACACGATCCGCGAGGCGGGGGTGGCCGCCGGAGTGGCCGCCCTGGCCTCCATCTTCAGCTCCTACGGCGGCTACACCAACCTGCAGTCCTTCGTCGACGGCCTCCGCCCGGCCGTGGTCGTCGGCGCGGCCATCGTCGCCGCGGGCGCCCTGGTCGCCCTTGGCCTGCCCCGGCGCAACCAAGCCTGAGACCCGCTTCCCCGTACGCCGGGCCGCCCTCGCGGCCCGGCGTCGCGCTCGGCGGTTCTTGTCACTCGGCCTCGGCCAGCTCCCGCGCGGTCTCCCGAGTGGCCGGGTGCTCCTCCCCCAGCACCCGGGTACGCGTCGGCAGCAGGCGGCGCAGCAGGCCGACTCGCCGTGGCGGCCGGCGACCCGATAGGCCGAGGCGAGCACCGCCAGCGCGTTCAACGTGATCGGGTGGTCGTCGCCGAGCACGTGGCGGCAGTCGGCGGCCACCCGCTCGGCGTGGGCGATCGCCTCGCCCGCCCAGCCCGCCTCGCGATAGGCGGCGGCCAGGTTGATCCGGGCGGTGAGGGTGTCCGGGGCCTGCTCGCCGAGACCCCGGCGCGACGCGATCACGACCCGCTCGTGCAGGTCGACCGCCTCGGCGGTGCGGCCGGCCAGGCGGTAGGCCCGGGCCAGGTTGTTGCGGGCGGCCAGCGTGTCCGGGTGTTCGTCGCCGAGCAGCCGCACGTAGTCGACCAGCACCGACTGCTGCTGCTCGATGGCCTCACCGAGCCGGCCCACCGTCTGGTAGGCCGAGGCCAGGTTGTGCCGCGAGGTCAGCGTGTCCGGGTGCTCGCGGCCGAGCGTCTGCTGCCGGATGGCGTACACGCGCTCGAACTCGCGGATCGCGATGTCGGCCTGCCCCTGGAACAGCCGGTAGGTGGCCGCCTGATCGACGACGAAGAGCAGCTCGAACTCGTCCGGCTGGGACGCGATGTTGCCGATCAGCGCATCGATGTGCGGCAGCAGCTGATTCCACCGGGCCCAGCCCGCCACACCGATGGCCGGGTCACCCGGGATCGCCCGGCGCAGCAGGCGGGCCGGCGTCCAAGCCGGAGGTGAGGCGCGGTCCCACAGGAAATCCAGAACCGGAACCGCATCGTCGGCCACCGGCCGGGCCACCTCCTGCACCAGACGATGCAACCGCACCACTTTCGCGTCGCGGCTGATCAAGCTGTGCGACGCGAGGAGGGCGAGCGCCCGGTCCAGTTCGGCCTCCTCGCCCGCGATCGGGGCCAGCACGTCCTCGGGCAACGGCTCCGCGGCGAGCCAGGAAAGCATCGACAGGATCTCGGCGGCGAGGGGCGACTGCCGGCGCACGGAGTCCACGCTGACCCGCACCACGTCCTCGGGCGCGGGAAGTTTCGGCAGGGCGGCCGTCAGCCGGTTAAGGCCGTTGTCGCTGATGAGCGCGGCCGCCTGGTGCAGGGCGAGGGGCAGGTCACCCAGCCGCTCCGCGAGCGCGTGAGCGCCGTCCTCGTCGGGCAGTCCGGTGAGCCGCGTGAGGACCCGGACGCTGGCCGCGCGGTCCAGCACGTTCAGATGCAGGGAGGCGAAGCCAAGCTGCCGATCCCGGGCCAGGCTCGTCAGCCGCCGGGTCGTCAGCAGCACCCGCCCCCGGCCCGCGACCTGCTCGAACAGGTTCATGGCCTGGTCGGCGCCCTCGGCGCCGTCGAGTATCAGCAGCCAGTCGTCGCTGTTCTGCAACCAGTTGAGAGCCCACGCCTGAGCGTCGGCCAGCGTGCCCACCGGGTGCAGCCGCGCGGCCAGCCCGGCCAGGCCGAGCCCGACGTTCTGCGGGGTGTCGGCCGAGATCAGCCAGGCCACCCGGTAACGGTCGCGGTTGGCCTGGGCGTACTCCACGGCCAGCTGGGTCTTGCCGATGCCGCCGTCACCGCGGATGACGACCGCCGACGTCGCGCCGCCGGCGAACAGCGCGTCGATCTCGGTCAGGTCACGCCCCTCGAACACGGCACTGCGCGGCGGCAGGTTGTCGATCATCTGAGTGTCCGCGGACGGCCCGGCGTCCGTGGCCGCCGCGTGCGGATAAATGGTGACCGTGATGGCGTCGCCGGAGCGCAGGACAACCGGCTCCGCTGCGCCCCGGGCGCGGCAGTCGGCCAGGGCCCGCGGGATGCCCGCGCCCTCGCTCTCGACCAGGCTGTTCCAGGTCAGCACGTGCGCGAGCCAGAAGTTGCGCTGCCGCGACTCGCCGGCCAGCCGGGCCAGCGGCACCGGTTCGCCGTCGGGGAGGTCGGCCCCGCTCCACTCGCCCGGGCTGGTGATCTCGACGCGGTCGGCGAAGACACGCACGTGCACGCACATCTGCGCGTGCCCGTAGTCGCGGTGCACCAGGGCGTTCGCGATGATCTCGCGCACCGCGACCATCGGGAACCGGTAGACCGGCTCGGTCGTCGCCGACTCCGCCGTGGGCGCCTCACCGCGGCGGGCGAGACCGGCCACGAACGTACGGGCGTGCTCGATCTGCTCCGGAACAGTGCCCTGCAGCACGAGCTTGTCCATCGGCGAATCCCGGCCGGCGCCGTGGAACTGCGTGCACTGGACGGTGGCCGTCGGGATGACCGCCATCGGGTCCTCGCCGAAGAGCAGCGCCCCGGCCCGGGTCAGCCGGCCCTCCCGCATGAGGTGCGCGGACTGCAGGAAGGCGGTCGCGCTGCCCCCGGCCGGGCGCCCGACGTCGGGCCGGATCCGCTCCCGGAACTCGGAGACGCGCCGCGCGTCGAGCACGGTCGCCCCGGTGGTGCCGTCGAGGTAGTCACGGCCGTCGCCGCCGCCCACCGACGGGGAAGTCGCCACGATGTCGTCCCGGGCCGGCGGGGCGGCAGCCGGGGTCGTCGCCCGCCGCGCGATCGGCACCGAGCCGTAGCCGTCGAACCGGTGCCGGGGCTCCGGGGCACCCCGCAGGGTGAGCTGCAAAAACTTGTAAAGGTCGGCCAGGTCGACCTGCCCGTCCCCGTCGGCGTCGGTCGCGCCCGAGCGCAGCCCCTCGACCAATGCCCGCGTGAAAGGGCTGGGCTGCCCGTCCTGGGCGGCGTCGTCGGCCAGCTGGGCCGCGCCGGTGGCGGTCAGCACGAAGCGACCCTTGCCCGAGAGCAGCTGCTCCACGTTGACCGGCCCGCCCTTGAAGGCGCCGCCGTGACAGCAGTCCAGGATGATCACGATCGTCCGGGCGAGCGAGTCGGCCAGGATGTCGGTAAGCGTCTCGTTCGAGACCGCGGTGCTGGGCAGCAGGCCGGCCACGGTGTCGGTGGCGCAAAGATAGAGCTTGCCGTTGCGGCTGCGGCCGTGCCCGCTGAAATAGAGCAGCAGCACGTCGTCGGCCGTGGCCTCGTGGAAGAACGTGTTGGCCTGCACGGCGATCTCGTGCCGGGTGGCGTCATAGAGCAGGCTGACCTGGGCCGGCTCGAACATGCCGGTCTGCTCGTCGGTCAGGGCCGCGGCCAGCAGCCGCCCGTCGGTGCGGGGGCCGTGCAGGTCGTCGAGCCCCGGGTCGGACCCATAGGCCGAGTTGCATACGAGCAGCGCACGATACACGCGTCCACTATGGCCGACACGATCTACTCTGGCCCGGTGGTCCTACACCTGCGCCCCGGCCTGCCGGGCCTCTCCCCCGGCGACGACCCCCTCCAACTGGCCACCGCGGAGCTGATCGGCGACCTGCGCGAAGCCGGCCTGCCCACCACCGAGACCGCCCCGGCGGCCACCGGCACCAAGGGCGCCCTCTCCGACCTGGCCGTGACGATCGGCGGCTCCACCGCGGCGGCCGGCGCCCTCGTCCGCATCGTCAACTTGTGGCTGCACCGCGACCGCCGCCGCACCCTGACAATCACCCGCGACTCCGCCAACGGCACCCCCGAGGTGATCGAAATCCAGGGCGACGCCATCTCCGACCGCACCCTCCACGAGGCAGTCCAAAAACTCCTGGACGCCGAAGACCCCACCTGACGCGCCCTTCGCACAGCCAGCCACGCCCGTCCGTGGCAATTACCTCACGACGCGGACGTGAAGGTCGTGAGGAGGGTCGAAAGTGCTGCCGCCGAGCTGAGCCCGACTGCGATCCAGGCCAGGATGCGTGTGGTGGGTAGATCTCCACCACCTCGGGCGCCAACCGCTCCGACAGGTGCACGTCGCGCAGGACGATCGCGTATTCGGACAGCACGAACGCGGGCTCGCTGGTCCGCTCGGGCTGCCGTGGGGCCGGCGCGGCCGCGCAGCGGGCCAACTTGACCGAGGCGTCGCCGTCGAAGCGGCAGTGCGGGATCTGCTTGCTCGTGGCGGTCAACGTGTCACGGACATAGTCGAAGATCTCGCGCAGATCAACGTCGGAGCGCGTCGTCCGTCCGCAGAGATAAAGATTGTTGCGCTCGTCGAGCAGGCCATGGCCGCTGTAGCAGAGCAGTAGAAGATCGTCTTTTCGCGCGTCGGAAAAGAACACGTCGAGTTCGTCCAGCATTTCGTCCGAGGTGCGTTCGGTGATCAGCCGGACGTTCTTCTCGGCGAACAGGCCCGTGCCCGGCTGCACGAGAGCGCGGTGCAGCCGGGCCACATCTTTGGTCGGCGGGTTGAGCGGGTTGAGGCTCGCGTCCGGGTGTTGCCGATCAATAGCGCCCGGCACGTCATTCGCCGTCTTGGGAGAGCTTCGCCGCCGGCTCGTGAGGTCAGCAACCTGGTCGGGCCGGTGGGAATCCTCGTCGCCATGTCGTTGGCGGCGATCAAGGGAACGCCGGGTGGGCTTAGGAAACGTACCGGTGGGGCTTGGTGTCGCGGGAAGGGCCGAACGGCTGTTTCGGGCTGATGATCAGCTGCTTGAATCCGGTTGATCTCTAAAACACTGACGTATCTTTTACGCGGAAGTGCGCATTGCTTACGCATCTTCTAGCGTCGATGGTGTGCCTGAGGAACCGAGCATCGGGCGGGCTCCTGTGGGGCGTCCGCCGAAGGGGCGAGCACGGGTGGGGCGCGCGGTCGGGAAGGCGCCTCTGCCCGAGAACGCGAAGACCGAGTTGTTCAAGGTGGGTGAGGCCGGGCCGCCGCCGGTGTTTGTTGATCCGACGGGTGGGCGGCGGCGGTGGTTGAGGCGTACGGCGTACGGGCTGGGGTTGCTGTTGATTGTCGCTCTTGTCGCCATCTGGGTCAGTCAGCTCACCGGCGACGCTAAGCCGCCGCCGGCGCCGTGCGCGAGCGGACAGGTCTGCGAGCCGTGACGGTTTATCGGGCTACTCCGCCGCCGAAGGATCCTAATGAGTCGACGGCGATGTTGCCGCCGGTGCGGCGTAAGAGGCGGATCCAGCGCCGTCGGGCGGCGGCGGGAGTGCTCGCGTTGACCGTGTTGCTGCTGCTGGCGACGGTCATTCTGGTCTCGGTCTACACCGATGCGGGGTTCAGCCCGGACGGCACCACGCAGGCGTCCACGACGAACAAAGCGGTGCCGCCCGAGGTGCGCGACGGCGGGCCGGTGATCGATCTGACCGGCGGGGGCGGCCTCCGGACGTACGGGATGCCGGCGAAGACGATCGCGCTCACGTTCGACGACGGGCCGGATCCGCAGTGGACACCACGGATTCTCGACGTGCTGGCCCGGCATCGGGTGCAGGCCACGTTCTTCGTCGTCGGGTCGCAGGTGGCGCGGCATCCGGGGATCGCCGAGCGGATCGCGCGCGAGGGCCACGAGCTCGGCGGGCACACGTTCACCCATCCCGACCTGGCCGAGCTGCCGGAGTGGCGGCGCGAGATGGAGAACTCGCAGACCCAGCTGGCGATCGCCGACGCCACCGGCGCCTCGACCCGGCTGATGCGCCCGCCTTATTCATCGTTCGCGGACGCGCTGACCGACAAGGACTGGCAGACCGTACGGGCCGTCGGCGCCCAGGGCTATCTGACGGTGCTCGACACGATGGACAGTGAGGACTGGAAGCGCCCGGGGGTGGACGCGATCGTGCGCAACCTGACCCCGAAGGGCAACGACGGGCAGATCGTGCTGCTGCACGACGCGGGCGGCGACCGGGCGCAGACCGTGGCCGCCCTCGACCGGCTGATTCCGCTGCTCACCGAGCGGGGCTACAAGTTCAGCACGGTCAGCGCGGCGATCGGCGGGCAGGCCAACCCGGCGGCCGGCGATGACGCGGTGTGGCGGGGGCGGGCGCTGGTCTGGACCGTACGGGTGTCGGACGCCGTGCTCAGCGTGCTGTGGGTGCTGCTGATCACCGCGGGCGGGCTGATCGTCGTACGGACCCTGATTCTTTTCGCCTTTGCCTGGCGTCATTCGCGGCGACGCCGGGGGCCGGACTGGTCGTGGGGGCTGCCGGTCACGTCGCCGGTGACGATCGTCGTGCCCGCCTACAACGAGGAGAAGACGATCGGGCCCGCGGTGCGGTCGCTGGCCTCGAGCGCGCACCGGCGGGTCGAGGTGCTGGTGGTGGACGACGGCTCGACCGACGGCACGGCCCAGGCCGTACGGGAACTGGGTCTGGGGAACGTGCGTGTCGTGCGGATCCCGAACGGGGGCAAGGCGAACGCCCTGAACGCCGGGGTGGCGCTGTCGCGCAACGAGCTGATCGTGATGGTGGACGCGGACACGGTGGTCGAGACCGACGCGATCCACCGGCTCGTGCAGCCGTTCGCCGACCCGAAGGTGGGCGCGGTCGCGGGCAACGTCAAGGTGGCCAACCGGCGCGGGCTGCTCGGCAAGTGGCAGCACATCGAATACGTGATCGGCTTCAACCTGGACCGGCGGCTGTACGACACGTTCCGCTGCATCCCGACCATCCCGGGGGCGCTGGGTGCGTTCCGCCGGACGGCGCTCAACGAGTCGGGCGGGCTGAGCACCGACACCCTGGCCGAGGACACCGACCTGACGATCGCGATCCAGCGGGCCGGGTGGCGGGTAGTCTACGAGGAATCGGCGCGGGCCTGGACCGAGGCGCCCGCGACCGTCGGGCAGCTGTGGCGCCAGCGTTACCGGTGGAGCTACGGCACCATGCAGGCGATCTGGAAGCACCGGGCCGGATCGGGCCTGTTCAAGCGGCGGCAGCTGCTGCTCATCACCTTGTTCAGCGTGCTGTTGCCGCTGCTGGCGCCGCTGATCGACCTGATGGCGCTGTACGGGCTGCTGTTCCTGGACCGGGAGATCACGATCATCGGCTGGCTGGCCATGCTGGTCGTGCAGGCGCTGACCGCCGTGCTCGCGTTCCGCCTGGATCGGGAGCCGCTGCGCCCCCTGTGGACGCTGCCCCTGCAGCAGATCGTCTATCGCCAGGTGATGTACCTTGTGCTGCTGCACTCGGCGATCGCCGCGGTCACCGGCCGGCGGCTCAAGTGGCAGACGATCCACCGCACGGGCGATCTGAGCTCCGCGCCCGTTCCCGGACGTTGACCATCGTCGTTGCGCGTATGGTCTCTGCGGCGTACGGGTAGAGGAGGTTCATGCCATCCCCAGGTGAGATTCTCGGTGATCGCTACCGGCTGGACGACCGGATCGCGGCCGGCGGCATGGGCGAGGTCTGGCGGGCGACCGACACGGTGCTCGGGCGGGACGTCGCGGTCAAGACGCTGCACGCCGACCGGGCCGGCGATCCCGGTTTCCAGGAGCGCTTCCGGCACGAGGCCCGGTCGATGGCCGCGCTGCACCACCCCGGGGTGGCCGACGTCTACGACTTCGGCGAGACGGCGGGCGGCGCCGACGCGTACATCGTGATGGCCCGCATCGACGGTCAGCCGCTGAACGAGCGGATCGCCGAGCAGGGCCGGCTCACCCCGGCCGAGACCATGTCGGTGGTGGCCCAGGCGGCGCGGGCCCTGGAGGCCGCGCACGAGGCCGGCATCGTGCACCGCGACGTCAAGCCGAGCAACCTGATCATCAAGGCGGACGGCACCGTCGTGCTGGTCGACTTCGGGGTGGCCCGCTCGGCGAGCTCGTCCACGCTGACCGGCGCGCGCGAGGTGGTCGGCACGGCCATGTACATCGCGCCCGAGCAGGTCTCGAAGGAGACGACCGGGCCGCCGGCCGATCTCTACGCGCTGGGTGTGGTGGCCTATCACTGCCTGGCCGGGCATCCGCCGTTCCTGGGCGACAACCCGATCGCCATCGCCATGCAGCACCTCAGCGAGACGCCGGCCGACCTGCCCGACGACGTGCCGCCCGCGGTGCGTGCCCTGGTCATGCGGGCGATGGCCAAGAAGCCGGAGGATCGTTACCCCAGTGGGGCGGCGATGGCCGCGGCGGCCGATCAGGCGCTCTCCGGCGGTGGCGGTGACACGACCGCGATCCTGGCGGCGCCTCGCTATGCCGCGGCCGCCGCGCCCAAGACCCTTTCCGAGCCCGTACGGGGTCAGGGCCCGAGACGCGCCACCCTGGTGCTCGCCGGGGCCGGGGCGCTGGTGCTGGTCGCGGCCATCGCGGCGCTCGCGGTCTGGCTGCCGACCCGGGGCGACGACGAGACCAAGACGCCGGGCGTGGTTTCGCCGTCGCAGTCGGTCAAGGGGACGGTCGGCACGGGTGACGCGCCCGACGAGCCGAAGAGCACAAAAACCCGCGACACTCCGCAACGGCCGACGACCAAGCCCGCCCCGCCGCAGGGCACTCCCACCTCGTCGCCGCCCGACACGGCCGAACCCGGCACCACCACGTCGCCGCCGGTCACGTCGTCGCCGCCCGTGATCGAGGACCCGCCGCCGCCGGACGACGAGACCACGTCGGCGCCGGCCGGCGGCGAGGAGGGTGAGCCGGAGGCCGGCTCCGGCGCGATCCCTTAGGACCGCGCGGTGACCTGCGCCTTGAGCTCGGCCACCTGGGCCGTGAGCTGCTCGATCGCGTCGAACAGCTTGGGCATCTGGTCGTTGGCGATCGTGCCGGTGCGCACATTTGTGGTCACGATCGCCCCGTCGGCGCGCTGCGTCGGCGTGCCCGTGGACCGGCCGATGTTGAAGGCCCAGATGTCGTCGATCTGCGCCTTGACCTGCTTGGCGATCTCGGCCGAGATCCACTTCTTGTCGTCGGCGGTGAGTGCCACGGGAACGTCCTCCAAATGCCAGGAAGCCACGGAGGCTTCGCGGTTCGTCTCGTACGAGGATGAGAAGTGCGCGTGGTGGTCGTGCGGGTTGGCTCCCGAATACGCCTCCTGGCGCCACCCGGTGCCGGCCGACCAGATCCGCCGGTTGTAGATGATGTAGCGCAGCCGCGTCTCGGCGCCCGACCGGCAGCGGGTGAGCAGGAACTGCACCACCTTCTCCATGGTCAGGCCCGGCGTCCGCAGATCCACGTCGACGTCGATCGCGTGCACCTCGTTGGTCCGGTCGGCATCCCGGATCGGCACGTTGCCGGTCTCGTCCGGGTTGTGGTCCGACGAGCCGGCCGAGTGCGCCGTGTCGCCGACCGAACCGTCGCTCGACTTGTCGCGGTTCGGCGCGATCGCGTTGAACTCGGAGCGCAGCCTCACCAGGCAGGGGACCAAGATCCAGCTGGCCATTCGTCAACTCCTCACGCTGCGTAGATGACGGCGGGCAACGCTACCAGTACCCGTACGGCGAGGTCATCACTCAATTAGGGCCAGAGTGTGGCATGTGGGAAATTCAACTCTCCACTTTGATCATGAACAGTGGGTGACCGCGTCCTCTCTGGAATTATCCGATCGTGATCCAGACGTCGTCGATTGCGCCGTGGAACTGGTCGTTCTGGGCGCCCACACCCTTGCCGCCGAGGCTGAACGGCTGGGCGCTGCCGATCGCGAGCGACTCGGGGATCGCGATGGTCGCCCGCACCTGCTCGTCGACCGCGATCGCCAGCGTCGGGCCGGTGCGGCGGCACTCGAGGGCGTGCCATTTGTCGTCGGCGATCGAGTTCTTACTGCGGACCACGTACGTCGTCCCGCCGCTCGTGTCCGTCATGGCGCAGCTCGGCTTGCCCGTGACGCCGTCCACCTGCAGCTTGTACTGCCCGCCCGCGGCCGCGTAGCCCTTCTGCAGGACGTTCTGCCCGTCCGGGCCCCGCGCACCGGCCGGCGCCGTGGCGAGGCGCACCGCCGCGCCGTACCGGATGGGCTTGGTCCCGGGGTTGAGATCCGGCGTGTTCTCGGCCTGCAGCACCAGCTTGGGGCAGGTCTCGCCGGAGCAGCGCGGCGGGAAGGTGAGGGCCTGCCCGGCGCCGTGCGGCTCCATCGCGACCTCGCCGCCGTCGCGGGTGACCGTGCGGAGCAGGTGGCCGTGGCCCGAGCCGTCGTCGAAGCTGCCGTCGGCGATCGTCGAGTCGAAGTTGTAAGAGGCGACGGGTCCGGTCGCCGGCGCCTTCTCCACTCGCGGCGTTACACCCGAGAAGGCCACATACCGCTTGCGGGAGACCGCGCTGACCGTCGTGAAGTCGCCGACCGCGCTGATCGAGCCGAGCTGCGGGCTGGTCGCGATCTGCCGGGTGCCGACCACGCCGTTGGCCTGCGGCGCCCACTCGAGCAGATTGCCCTGAGCGTCGACCGCGGCCAGCTTCCCGCGCGTCACCGAGCCGTCGGTGCACACGCCCTTGACGCCGTTGTTGGTGGTGGTGCAGGCCTTGTCGAAATGCCCACCCACGTACGTCGTCCCGTCGAGCACCGCCACCGCCTGCGCGTCGCCGTCGAACACGCGGGTCCAGCGGGTCGCCCCGGCCGGCGTGTACGCCACCGCGCGGCCGCCCTGTCCGCCCAGCGCCACATAGACGCCCGCCGGGTCGGCCGCCACCGCGAAGACCTGCGACACCGGCTTGGGCACGAACGCCGGGTCGAGCGCGCCGGTGACCGGGTCCACAGCCGACAGCCGCAGCGTCGAGCTCTTGTTGTTCGTCTTGTGGAAGCGCCCACCGACGTACACCCGCCGCGGCGTGACGGCGACGGCGTTGACCACGTCGTCGGTCGTCGGCGCCCACGGGTCGAGCGCGCCCGTGGCCAGCGTGAACGCCGCCAGGTTGCCGCGCGCCACCCCGTTCACGGCGGTGATCCGGCCCCCGAGATAGAGCCGCCCGTTGCCGGTCGCCAGCGCGTTCGGCTGCCCCAGCACCGTGTGCCGCATCGGGGTCAGCTGCCCGTTCGTCGCGCCGATCCCGGCCACGGCGTCGCGGGCGGTGCCGTTGACGTTGTCGAAGTCGCCCGCCGCGTACACGACGTCCCCGGCGACGGCCAGGGCGCGCACATTGGCGTCCGCCGTCGGCTGCCAGTCGAGCAGATTTCCCGTACGGGCGTCGAGCGCGGCCAGCCGGGTGCGCGCGACGGTCTTGCCGCCGACGATCGCGCTGGTGAAGTTGCCGCCGACGTAGACGGTCGAGCCGCGGTAGGCGACCGCGTACACCGGCCCGTTGAACGACGGCGACGTCACCGGCGTGGGCGTGACCACCTCGGCGATCGCGACGCCCCCGGCCGACGCCATGAGCCCGGCCAGGGCAACGATCAGGCTACTTTTTCGGATGTTGGGCACATAGCTCGTTAACTACGGTTCCCGCGCGGGGTTGCGCGCTTTCCCCCGGTTCCTCCGGTGGTGAATCCATCGATTGTCACTACTATGTCGGACATGCGTCATCGTCGACTCGTTCTGCTGCCGCTCGGGCTGGCCGCCCTTCTCGCGGGCTGCCAGAACGAGGGAACGCCCGCTTCCACCCCGATGCCGATCAGCATGGCCCCGATCCCGACGGCGTCGGAGGGCGTGCCCGAATACGTCTGCGCGGCCACCCAGGAGATCCTCACCGAGGGCGCGGAACGGCTCGCCACCCTGGCCGCCGGCACAGGCGACGAGGTCGCGACCGGCATGCAACGAACCCTGGCCGACATGGCCACCCAGGTCGCCGCCGAACGCACCGGAGTGACCGACATCGGCCTGCTCGACGCCCTCCAGAAGATCAGCGAAGAGCTCTCGGCCGGCGCCACCCGCCCCGACCCCCTGGCCTACGTGAACGGCGACTTCCAAACGGTAGGCCAAAAACTCGACGGACTCTGCTAGACAACCAGGCTGAGCAGCATCACGCAGGCGAAGCCGACGACCGAGATGATCGTCTCCATCACCGACCACGTCTTGATGGTCTGGCCCACGGTCATTCCGAAGTATTCCTTGACCAGCCAGAAGCCCGCGTCGTTGACGTGCGAGAAGAACAGCGAGCCGGCGCCGATGGCCAGGGCGAGCAGCGCCACGGTCGGCTTGTCCAGGGTGGCCGCCAGCGGCGCCACAATGCCGGCGGCGGTGATCGTGGCGACGGTGGCCGAACCGGTCGCGAGCCGGATGCCGACCGAGACCAGGAAGCCGAGGACCAGCGCGTTGATGTTCGCGTCCTTGGCCGCGTCGGCGACGACGTTGCCCACGCCCGCGTCGACCAGCACCTGCTTGAAGCCGCCGCCCGCGGCCACGATCAGCAGGATGCCCGCGATCGGCGGCAGCGACCCGCCGATGACGGCCAAGGTCTGCTGACGGTCGAACCCGGCCCGCTTGCCCAGGCTCCACATGGCCAGCAGCAGCCCGGCCAGCAGCGCGACGACCGGTTCCCCGATCACTTCGAGGGCGCCGCGGACGCTGTTGCCCTCGGCCAGCGTCAGCTCTCCGATCGCGCGGACCAGCATCAGCACGATCGGCACCATGACGGTCAGCACGGCGGGCCAGAAGCCCGGGTTGCGCCGCCCGGCCGGGAGCTGCTCGTCGACCAGTGCGTCCGGCCGCCCGGCGGGGTTGGCGACGTCGTCGCGGTCGACGAAGTCCTGCCCACCGGCGGGCCCGCCACCAGCCCGGTCCCCGCTCGTCGCTTTGTCGCCGCTTGCCGCGTTGCCGCCGCCCGCCAGCACCAGGGCTGGCACCGGCAGGGGCACCCGCTTGGCGATCCAGTTGCCGAAGACCGGCCCCGCGATGATCACGGTCGGGATCGCGCAGATCAGGCCGAACATCAGGGTCAGCCCGAGGTCGGCGTTCAGGCTGGAGATCGCGACCAGCGGCCCCGGGTGCGGCGGCACCAGGCCGTGCAGCACCGAGAGCCCGGCCAGCGCCGGAATGCCGATCCGGAGCAGCCCGATGTCCGTACGCCGGGCCACCAGCAGCACGATCGGCACCAGCAGCACCACGCCGACCTCGAAGAACAGCGGCAACCCGATCAGCGCGGCCACGCCGGCCATGGCCCACGGCAACGCCGAGCCGGTGACGCTGTTGACGATCCGGTTCACGATGCCGTCGGCGCCGCCCGACTCGGCCAGCAGCGCCCCGATCATCGACCCGAGCGCGATCAGTAACCCGACGTTGCCGACGGTGCTGCCGAGCCCGGCCGTGAACGAGTCGATCGTGGCGCCCGGCGACGCCCCCGCGACGATGCCGAGCGTGGCCGACCCCAGGATCAGCGCCAGGAACGGATGCCACTTGGCCCAGGCGATCAGCAGAACCACAACTACGATGCCCAGCACGGCGGCCAGCACGAGCTGCCCGGTCCCCGCGTCGGTGATGGCCTCAGCCGCGACAGACGTCATGACCCGGCGACTACCCGACCCGAGTAACTTTCAACCCATGCCCGCCATGCCGCCTGACCTGCGCATGGCGGCGCGTATTCGCCCGGTCGACGCCACCTGGGCGTTCGCCCTGCGGGCCGGCCTGGCGGTGGCGGTTCCCCTGATCGTCCTGGTCGCCACCGGCCACACAGCGTGGGCCGGCGTGGCGACGTTCGGAGCCTTCACCGCCCTGTACGGCCGCGACGAGCCGTACCGCCGCCGCGCCCTGATCACCGCCGGCGCCGCCGCGGGCCTGGTGCTCGCCGTGGCCGCCGGCACCCTCGCCGCGCTTGCCCCACGCCCTGCCGTGGTCGGCGTGGCCGCGGTCGCCCTCGTCGGCGCCGCCGCCACCGTTCTCGGCAACCGCTTCCGCATCGGCCCACCCGGCGGTCTCATGTTCGCCTTCGCCACTGCGGTCAGCAGCGCCCTCCCCGCCACCGCCGGGTCTCTGCCCCGCAACATCCTCCTGACCGCCGCCGCGGCCGCCGTCGCCTGGCTGATCACCATGTCGGGCTACCTGATCGCCCCCGAGGCCCCGCGCCGCCTGGCCATCGCCCGCGCCCTGCGCGCCTCCGCCGCCCTGGCCGACGCCCCCACCGGCCCGCCCGGCCTGACCGCCCGCCACCAGGCCGCCCTGGCAGTCGAACGGGCGTGGCGAGCCCTGGGCCCCGATCGGCGTGTCGAAGAGGTGCTGATCGCGCACGCCGAGACGGAGCTGAGCGGCCTGCACGGTCACGACCCGGCCGCCGCCGCCGAACTCCGGGCGCTCGCCGATCAGGTGACCCGCCGTGGCTCGCTCCCCCGGCTCACCCCCACCGCCCCCGAGCAGCGCAAGATAGCCGAGCGCCGCCTGGCCGCCACCCTGCTGCGCAGCCTGCCCGCCCGTCCGCACGGCCCGCTCTGGCCCGCCGCCGCCCGCGTTGCGCTCGGCGCTCTGGCCGCGGGCACCGTCGCCGGCCTGCTGGCCCACGTCACCGGCCTGGGCCACCCGTATTGGGCCGCCGTCTCCGCGGTGGCCGTCCTGCAGGCCGCCTCGCTCCGGCTCTCCCTGCACCGCGCTCTCCAACGCGGTGGCGGCACCCTCGTCGGCCTCCTGATCGCCGGCGCCGCCGTCGCCGTGCCCGGCGGCCCCTGGGTGCTGGTCGCCGAGATCGTTGTGGCCCAGGTCGTCGCCGAATTGCTGGTGGTGCGAAATTACGGTCTGGCCATGCTGGCCGTCACCCCGCTGGCGCTGCTCGTCGGTGAGCTCGGTCACGCGACCCCGCCGCTCGAGCTGGTCGGCGACCGGCTCGTCCAAACCGTCCTGGGCTGCGCATTCGGCCTGGCCGCGGCCCTGCTGATCCGCAACCGGGCCGCCGCCCGCCACCTCGACGAGGCGATCCTGGCGGTAGAAACAGCCACCGCCTGTGGACAACCCGAAGCACCCTCGGCGCCCACTGTGGAAAACTTGACGAGCTCGAGCCCCGAGCCGCTTAGGGTGGAGGTCCCCCGGTCGGGTGGGCCTTATTCCAGCACCAGTAAGGGCGCGGAAGATCAAACCACGGGGCCGGAGCAGGGGCGCCGTCTGGCGTTGCTGGTGGCCACGATGCGCGAGGCCTACGAGGTCGCTGCCGGCGAGCCCGGCCTGCGCCCCGAAGTCACCGCCCGGGTGCTGACCGCCGAGCGCGAGGCCCGCGCCGCGCTACTGACAAAACCGCCCGCGCCGCGCCACTGACAAAACCGCCCACGCCGCGCCACTGACAATGCCCCGTGACGCCATAGCCCGGGCGGAGCGGCGGTCAGGGCTGCAACGGCTCCAGATGGGTCCGCAGCCCGATCAAGGCTTCGCGGACGTTGTCGAAGTCGTGCGAGTCGAAGTGGTGCGGCCGGCCCGGCGGCAGGAATGTCAGCGACACTCCCACGAACGCCCCGGCCAGCGCGCGGGCGCCGAAGTCGGTGGGCGGCACCCCCAGGCGTTCGGCGATCACCCCGGTCAGCATCTCGACGGCCGCCACGGTGGCCTGCAGCTGACGGGCCAGCAGTTCGGGCACGCTGCGAAACAGCTCCTGACGGCGCCGTTCGCTGTCCCATTCCTGCTCGGTGAGGCGCTCGAAGACCTGGCGCATGCCGAGCAGCACCGCGTCGGCCACTGGCGTCTCGGGCGGCTGGGCCCGGATGGCCTCGATGATCAGTGGGTCGTAGTCGTCGGTCACGACCACGTCTTCCTTCGTCGGGAAGTAACGGAAGAAGGTGCTCGGCGAGACCTCGGCCGACTCGGCGATCTGCTCGACCGTGGTGGCCGCGTAGCCCTGGGAAGTGAACAGCTGCATCGCCACGGCACGGATCGTCGCGCGCGTCTTCGCCTTTTTGCGCTCGCGAAGTCCGGCCGCCGCGGGAGGGACGGCGGCGGCACGAGCGTCTGACGTCATACCAGCGATTCTGCCAAAACCTCCGGCTGGTCCTCCGCGGGCCGCGCGGGCATCATCACGAGCGCGAGCACCACACCGGCCAGGGCCAGCGCCCCGGCGACGAGCAGAGACCGATCCATCCCGTACGTGAAAGCCTCTCGAACGGATTGCCCGAGCCCGGCATCCCCGGTCTGCGCCGCCACCGAGACGCCCGAGGTGACGCTCTCGCGCACGGCAGCGGGAGCCGAGCCGGGCACGTGCGAGCGGTAGGCCGAGTTGAGCACGGTCCCCAGCACGGCCACCCCCACGGCCCCGCCGACCTGGCGCAACGCCTGCAGCAGCGCGTTCCCGATGCCGGCCCGGGCGGGGGTCAGCGCGCCGATCGCCGCGTTCAGGGCGGGTGGCATGGTCAGTCCCAGCCCGAGGCCGGTCAACGTGATCCACACGGCGATGTATCCGTACCCGGTGGTGGCCGACGTCTGGGCGCCCAGCACCGACGCGACCGCGATCGCCAGCAGCCCGCCCGCGATCACCAGCCGAGCCCCCAGCGCGGCGGCCAGCTTCTCCCCTGCGCGGGCGCCCACGATCAGCCCGCCGATCACCGGGAGCAGCCGGATTCCCGAGCCGAACGCGTCGTGCCCGCCGACGGCCGAGAACAGCTGGGGCAGCGAGAACAGCAGCCCGAGCATCGCGAAGCTGGCCACAGTGGCCAGCACCGCCCCGCCCGTGAAGGCGCGGTTGCGGAACAGCGCGAGGTCGACCAGCGGTGACGCGGCCCGCCGCTGCCACAGCACGAAGACGACGAGCAGCACGATTCCGGCCGCGATGGTGAGCAGCGAGCGCGGGTCGGTCCAGCCGCGCGAGCCGGCCTCGATGATCCCGTACGTGATGCCGACCAGCCCGGCGGCCGACAGCAGCATGCCGGCGACGTCGATCCGCGAGGACTCGCCCCGCGACGAGGGCAGCCAGAGCGCCAGCGCCACCACCCCGGCGATCACCACCGGCACGTTGATCAGGAAGACCGAGCCCCACCAGAAGTTGTCGAGCAGCCAGCCGCCCAGCAGCGGGCCGAGCGGGATGCCGAGCGCGCTCGCGGTCACCCAGATCGACATGGCCCGGCCGCGTTCCCGGTTGTCGAACAGCGTGGTCAGCACGGCCCCGGACAGCGGCATGATCACCGCCGCGCCCAGGCCGAGGACGGCGCGGGCGGCGATCAGCTGACCCGAGGTCTGCGCGTACGCACAGGCGACCGACGCCGCACCGAAGAGCACCAGGGCCCCGATCAGCAGGCGTTTGCGGCCGAGCCGGTCGCCCAGCAGCCCGGCCGGCAGCAGCGCGGCCGCCAGCACGAGCAGGTAGGCGGTGGTGAACCACTGCAGGTCACCGGTGGAGGCGTCGAGATCACGGGCCAGGGTGGGCAGCGCGACGCTGAGCACGGTCGTGTCGAGGCCGACCGCGAGGGTGCTCAGGGCCATCGCGGCGAGCGCGTACCAGCGCGAAGTGGAAGTAACCATAATTTGAGAGTAGCTGTCATTTAATAGCAGCTGTCAAGATGTAGGCTCGCAGTGTGATCGAGCGCCTCGCCGACGTGCACACTCACTTCCTGCCCCCGCGCATGCAGCGCCGGGTATGGGATCACTTCGACCAGGCCGGCCCGCTGATCGGCCGGCCGTGGCCGATCACGTATCGCGGGAGCGAGCAGGAACGCGTCGAAACGCTCAGGAAGTTGAACGTCCAGATGTTCAGCGCGCTCGCGTACGCGCACCGCCCGGACATGGCGGCCGACCTCAACGAGTGGACGCTCGCGTTCGCCGAGCGCACCCCCGGCTGCCTGCCCAGTGCCACTTTCTTCCCCGAGCCCGGCGTGACGGCGTACGCGCAAGCGGCTCTTGATCGTGGGGCGCGGATCTGGAAGCTGCACCTGCAGGTCGGCGGGTTCGACCCCCGCTTGGCCGAGCTCGATCCCGTGTGGGGGCTGATGGCCGAGGCGGGGGCGCCGGTGGTGGTGCACGCCGGGTCGGGTCCGGTGGCCGCCGGGTTCACCGGGCCGGGCCCGATCGGCGACGTCCTGCGCAAGCATCCGCGGCTGAGCGTCATCATCGCGCACGCCGGGGCGCCCGAATATGAGGGCTTTCTCGAGCTGGCCGAGCGCTACGAGCAGGTCCGGCTCGACACCACGATGGCTTTCACCGACTTCTTCGAGCGGATGGCGCCGTTCCCGCGCGACCTGCGACCGCGGCTGCGCGCTCTCGGCCTGGCCGGCAAGGTGCTGCTGGGCAGCGACTTCCCCAACATTCCGTATCCGTACGAGCACCAGATCGAGTCGCTGGCCCGATTGGAGCTGGGCGATGAATGGTTGAACGCCGTCTGCTGGTGGAATGCGCAAGCGTTGTTCGCGCCGCGCGGGTGAAGGTGCACGAAACGCGTGCGCGGACGTGCCACGATCATGTAGGCACACGCCCGGTCGCGGAAGGAGCCATTTCTGATGAAGAAAGCCCTCGGCTGGATCGTGCTCGTCCTCATCATCTTCTACATCGGCACGAACCCCGGTCCGGCCTCCGAGATCGCGCAGGGCATCGGCGACGGCATCGCCGAGGTCTTCCGCAACATCGGGGTATTCGTGCGCGAACTGGCAACCTGACCGCCCCCGGCTGACCAGACTGACCAGATGGCGCACTGGCTTCTCCAGCACAATCCGGCCCGCGGCGCGTGCGGCAGCGGCGACTGGACCGTCCGACGCTACCGGGAGCTGATCACCGCGGGCGACGACGTGGCCCTGTGGCACAGCGGTCCCGGCGGCGGCGTGGCGGCGGTTGGCACAATCGTCGACGCCCCGCACGACTCGGTGATCGGCGTCCACTTCACGCGCGAGTTCGCGAGCCGGCCAATCCCGCGCGAGACGCTCAAGAACGATCAGCGGTTCTCGGACGCGCTCATCCTGCGCATGGCCGGCGGCAGCAACCCGTTCCCGCTCACCCCCGCGCAGTGGCAGGCCATCGTCGAACGCATCCCGCCCGAGCACCAGTTCGTCGCGGCGACGGTCCGGGGCGCCGCGGCCCTCGCGGCAGCCGGCGCCACCGCGCTCCGGGAGGCGGTACGCTCGGTCGCGGAATGATCCTCTGCGTCGGGCTGGCCACCGTCGACCTCGTCTATCGGGTCGATCGGGTGCCCGGCGTGGACGAGAAGGCGCAGGCCCGCTCGGCCGAGGTCGCCGCGGGCGGTCCGGCCCTCAACGCCGCGATCACGGCGGCCGCCCTGGGCGCGCCGGTCACTTTGGTCACGGCCATCGGCACGCATCCGCTGGGCGCCCTCATCCGGCAAGATCTAGAGACCCATGACGTACGCCTCGTGGACGCGGCCCAAGATTCCGAGGGGTTGCCACCAGTCTCGACCGTCATCGTGGTCAACGGCACGGGCGAGCGCACGATCGTCAGCCGCAACGCCGGTGACCGGTCGTTCCGCGTACCGGGGGAAGGTTTGCCCGACGCGGAGCTGACGCTGGTCGACGGGCATCACCCCGTGCTGGCAGTGGCCGCCGCCCGGGCCGCGCGCACACTCGTGGTCGACGCCGGAACCTGGCGGCCCGTCTTCGCCGACATCCTCCCGCACGCCGACGTGGTCGCCTGCTCGGCCGCGTTCCGCTCTCTGGATGGCCTCACCGCCCCCGACGTGATCGTCACCCACGGCCCCGCCCCGGTGACCTGGACACGGGACGGCCACACCGAAGAGATCGAAGTCCCGCCCGTCGAGGCGCTCGACACCGCGGGCGCCGGCGACGCCTTCCACGGCGCTCTCGCCTACGCGCTGCACGCCGGAAAACCCATGCGGGACGCGATCACCGAGGCGATCCGGGTGGCCGGGGTGCGCGTTCAGCACCCCGGCCCCAGAAGCTGGCTGGACGAGCTTTAGACCGTCTTGGCCAGGCGCTCGGCCAGCAGCTTGGCGAAGCGCGCCGGGTCCTCCAGGTCGCCGCCCTCGGCCAGCAGCGCCGTGCCGTAGAGCAGCTCGGCCGTCTCGGGCAGCGCCGGGTCGTCGGCCCGCTCCTCGAACGCCGTGCGCAGACCGCTGACCAGCGGGTGACCCGGGTTGAGCTCGAGGATCCGCTTGACCCGCGGGCCCTCCTGCCCCATCGCGCGATACATCTTCTCGAGCGCGGGCGTGATGTCGTCGGTGTCGCTGACCAGGCACGCGGGCGAGCTGATCAGGCGGTGCGACAGGCGGACGTCCTTGATCTGCTCGGTCAGCTGCTCCTTGAGGAAGGTCAGCAGCGGCGCGAAGTCGCCCTCGGGCTCCGGCTCCTCCTTGTCCTTGGGCAGGTCGACCGAGCCGCGCGCGATGGACTGCAGCTTCTTGCCGTCGTAGTCGGGGACGGCCTCGACCCAGATCTCGTCGACCGGGTCGGTCAGGATCAATACCTCGTACCCCTGCTGCTGGAACGCCTCCATGTGCGGCGAGTTCTCCACCTGCGAGCGGCTGTCACCGGTCAGGTAGTAGATCTCCTCCTGACCCTCCTTCATCCGCTCGATGTACGCGGCGAGGGTGGTCGGCTCGGTGCCCGCCGTGGACGCGAACGTCGAGACGTCGAGGATGGCCTTCTGGTTGTCCTGGTCGTTGAGCAGGCCCTCCTTGAGGGCGCGGCCGAACTCGCGCCAGAACGTCGCGTACTTCTCCGCGTTGTTGTTGCGCAGGTCCTTGATGGTCGACAGCACCTTCTTGACCAGGCGCCGGCGGATCATCTGGATGTGCCTGTCCTGCTGCAGGATCTCGCGCGAGATGTTCAGCGACAGGTCGGCCGCGTCGACCACGCCCTTGACGAAGCGCAGGTAGTCCGGGATCAGCTCGCGGCTGTCGTCCATGATGAAGACGCGCTTGACGTAGAGCTGCAGGCCGTGCCGGGAGTCGCGCTGGAACAGGTCGTGCGGGGCCCGCGACGGCAGGAACAGCAGGGCCTCGTACTCGAACGTGCCCTCGGCCTTCATGTTGATGATCTCGAGCGGCTCGGACCAGTCGTGGCTGATGTGCCGGTAGAACTCGTGGTATTCCTCGTCGGACACCTCGGAGCGGGGCCGCGCCCAGAGCGCCTTCATCGAGTTGAGCGTGTCGTCGCCCATCTTGATGGGGAACGCGATGAAGTCCGAGTACTTCTTGACGATCTCACGGATCTTCCAGTCGTCCGTGTAGTCGTAGAGCGCGTCCTCCTCGTCGGTGGGGCGAAGGTGGACGGTGACGGTGGTGCCGACCGGCGCGTCGGGCGCGTCGTCGATCGTGAACGTGCCCTCGCCGCCGGACTCCCAGCGGGTGCCGTGCCCCTCGGTGCCGGCCTTGCGCGTCACCAGCTCGACCTTGTCGGCCACCATGAACGTCGAGTAGAACCCGACGCCGAACTGGCCGATCAGCTCCGGGCTCTCCTTCGCCTCGCGCAGCTTGGCCAGCAGCTCGGCCGTGCCCGACTTGGCGATCGTGCCGATCAGCTCGACGACCTCGTCGCGGGTCATGCCGATGCCGTTGTCGCGCACCGTCAGCGTGCGCGCCTCCTTGTCGGCGGCCAGCTCGATGTGCAGGTCGGTGGCGTCGGCCTCGAGGCCGTCCTGGAGGGTGGCCAGGCGCAGCTTGTCCAGCGCGTCCGAGGCGTTCGAGATCAGCTCGCGCAGGAAGATGTCCTTGTTCGAATAGATCGAGTGGACCATCAACTGCAGCAGTTGCCGGGCCTCGGCTTGAAACTCCAACGTCTCCATGCCCCGATGTTACGAAAACGCCCCGCCGGAAATCCGGCGGGGCGTCGATAGTTCGTACGAACTTGTCAGCGCTTGTCGATCGCGACGAACTCGCGCTCCGGGGCGCCCGTGTAGAGCTGCCGCGGCCGGCCGATCTTGTTGGCCGGGTCGTTCATCATCTCGGTCCACTGCGCGATCCAGCCGGGCAGGCGGCCGATCGCGAACAGCACCGTGAACATCTTGGTCGGGAAGCCCATCGCCTTGTAGATGAGGCCCGTGTAGAAGTCCACGTTCGGATAGAGCTTGCGCGAGACGAAGTACTCGTCGTTGAGCGCGATCTCCTCGAGCTGGAACGCGATCTCGAGCAGCGGGTCGGGCTTGTCGAGGGTCGCCAGCATCTCCTGCGCGGCCTTCTTGACGATGGCGGCCCGCGGGTCGTAATTCTTGTAGACCCGGTGGCCGAAGCCCATGAGCTTGACGCCCTTTTCCTTATTCTTCACTCGCGTGACGAACGAGGCGACGTCGCCGCCGTCCTTGCGGATCTGCTCGAGCATCTCGAGCACCGCCGCGTTGGCCCCGCCGTGCAGCGGGCCGGAGAGCGCGTTGATGCCGGCCGAGACCGAGGCGAACAGGTTGGCCTGCGCCGAGCCGACCAGCCGGACCGACGACGTCGAGCAGTTCTGCTCGTGATCGGCGTGCAGGATGAACAGCATGTCCAGGATCTTGGCGATCTTGGGGTCGACGTTGTACTGCACGGTCGGCAGGCCGAACGTCATCCGCAGGAAGTTGTCGACGTAGTCCAGGCTGTTGTCCGGGTACGGCAGGGGGTGGCCGATCGACTTCTTGTACGCGTACGCCGCGATGGTCGGAAGCTTCGCCATCAGCCGGATGCCGGAGATCTCGACCTGCTCGGGGTCGAGCGGGTCGAGCGCGTCCTGGTAGAACGTCGACAGCGCGGTGGTGGCCGAGGAGAGCACGGCCATCGGGTGCGCGTCGCGTGGGAAGCCGGAGAAGAAGGTGCGCATCTCCTCCTGCAGGAGCGTGTGCACCCGGATCTTGTCGGCGAAGTCCTTGAGCTGCTGCGGCGTCGGCAGCGCGTCGTGCATCAAAAGGTACGAGACCTCGAGGAACGACGACCGCTCGGCCAGCTGCTCGATCGGATATCCGCGGTAGCGGAGAATGCCGGCGTCACCATCGATATAGGTGATCGTCGACGTGGTCGAGGCGGTGTTGACGAAACCCTGGTCCAGAGTGACGAAGCCGGTCTCCTTCAGGAGGGCACTGACGTCGATGCCGCCGGGGCCCTCGACCGCCTCGCGTACCGGCATCGAAAGCTGCCCGCCAGGGTGGTCGAGCTTGACATCCGTCATGTATTTCCCTCACTTCACCGGCAGATGTCCCACAAATTTTGTAGTTCACCGTAAACCCTCAACCTGAATGGGGCATCAGGCGGATCCCCGCTGAGGGATTGATCACGAAGAGTGGCGCCCTTGTATAGATAATGGTTGTAGTCGAACGCGGAGGTGCAACCCGATGCCCGATCCGAGTCCGTCTCCCGTTGTCGTGGGTGTCACCGGCACGTCGGCAGGCCTCGCCGCCGTGCGACTGGCCGCCCGCGAAGCCGTCTCGCGCGACCGCGAACTTCGGATCGTGCACGTTTTCACCTGGTCCCACCCCCGGGCACGCGGGGCCGCGGCACAGATCGTCGACGCCGCCGTCGCCACCGCCCAGCGTTCCACACCCGGGGTGCGGGTGACGGGACAACTCGTCGACGGCCTGCCCGACCAGGTGCTGCTGCGCCTGGGCCGCACCGCCGAGCTGCTCGTGCTGGGCGACGACGACCTGGCCACCACGCCCTGGCTGCCGACCGGCTCGGTGCTGGTGCAGACGGTGGCCCGGGCCTGGTGCCCGGTGCTGGTCGCCCGCGGCCCGCGCCCCCAGGCCGGCCCGATCCTGGCCGCGGTCGACGGCTCCGAGACCTCGCTGCTGGGCCTGCGCCAGGCCGCCGCGGAGGGCGCCCGCCGCAACGTGCCGGTGCTGGTGGCCCACGTGGTCGAGCAGCCCGGCGGCGAGCAGGAGGGCCGCGAGATCCTGGACCGGGCGGTGGCCGCCGTTCCCGAGCTGACCGACTTCACGACGAGGCTGCTCACCGGCGCGGCCGCCCCGACCCTGGTCCGCGCCTCGGGCCGGGCCCGGGTGACGGTGCTGGGCCCGCGCGGCTCGCACGACGCGGGCCTGCTGGGCTCGGTCGCGCGCGGGGTGCTGCGCCGGGCGGCCAGCCCGACGCTGTTCGCGCACGGCAGCCCGATCCCCCGGCCGCGCCCGGCGCACGCTCCGGCCCGGCTCCCGAGCACCGCGCTCGCCCGCTAGCGCGTACCGCTCAGATGCTCTGTTCGCGCACCGAACTGAGCATTGATGACCGAAAAGTGGAGACTGTTCGCGTTGGCCGGGCTCGCGGCCACCGTGGCGTACACGGCCAACCTCTCGCCGGTCGTCAACTCCGCCTGCCTGCTGATCATCGGCGTGGGCACGGTCTGGGCCTGTTTCGCCGGGCCGCGCCGCCGGGGCGCCGAGCCGCGGACGGCGTGGCTGCTGCTGGGCGCGTCGGCGCTGGCGTTCCTGGTCGGCGTGCTGCTGCGGCCGCTGGTCGACACGCCGCTGGTGGCCGACTGCGCGACCGTGCCGGGCTACGTGATGCTCTGCGCGTTCCTCGTCGTCATGCTGCGGCAGCGGCAGAGCGTCGAACGGCACGCCGTGCTGGACGGGCTGATCGTCTGCGTGTCCGGCGCGCTGGCCGCGATCCTGCTGCTGGCGGCGCCCGCGGCCGCGATCACCGGCCGGCCCGGGCTCGAATCCGTGCTGGCCGGCTTCTATCCGCTCTTCGACGTGGTCGTCCTGCTGCTCGTGGTCAACCTGACCTTCACGTCGACCACCTGGCCGGTCAGCCTGATCACCCTGCTGAGCGCGATGACCTCGCTGCTGATCGGGGACATCGCGTACGCCGTCATCGGCATCTCCGGCCGCACGTACGCCTCCCCGCTGTTCGACGTGCCGTTCCTGGTGGCGTACGGGCTGATCGGGGTGACCGCGCTGCACCCGTCGGTGACCCGGCTCGGTCAGGCCGCCAAGCCACCCGTGCAGGCCTGGTCCGGGGGCCGCATCGCGCTGCTGGTGCCCGCCCTGGCCGGCCCGTTCGTGCTGCTGCTGGTGCTCGAGGACGTGACCTGGGCCCAGCGGACGACGATCGCGGCGGCCGGGGTGCTGATCGTCGTGCTGCTGGTGACGCGGGCCGTGACCGCCGTCCAGTCGCAGGTGGCGGCCCAGGTTCGCGCCGAGCACCAGGCCATGCACGACGCGCTGACCGGGCTGCCCAACCGCTACCTGATCACCGAGGAGGTGGCCCGGATGCTGGGCCGCCTGGCCCCGGGCGGCGTCAAACGGGTCTGGGTCCTCCTGCTCGACCTCGACGGCTTCAAGTTCGTCAACGACGGCTGGGGCCACGACACCGGCGACCGCCTGGTCATCGAGGTGGGCCGCCGGCTGCGCGACCGGCTGCCCGCGGCGATGCCGCTGGCCGCGCTGGGCGGCGACGAGTTCATGGCGGCCACGCTGGGCGACGAGGACCATGCGCTCGCCGTGGCGGCCGAGATCCAGAAGTGCTTTTCCCGTACGTTCGGCGTGCGCGGCACCGAGCTGACCGTCACGTGCTCGATGGGCGTCGCGTCCGCGAGCGCGGAGGCCGGCCACCCGGGCACGGTCGCCGAGGCACTGCTGCGCGACGCCGACACGGCGATGTATCGGGCCAAGGCCGAGGGCCCGGGCAGCACGGTCGTCTTCGACGCGGCCATGCACGAGAAGGTGCGGGAACGGATCGAGCTCGAGGTGGCGCTGCGCCGGGCCCTGGGCGACGGGCAGCTCAGCGTGGCCTACCAGCCGATCGTCGACCTGCCGACCGGGGCGCCGGCCGGGGCCGAGGCGCTGGTGCGCTGGGTGCACCCGGAGCGCGGCCCGATCTCGCCGGCCACGTTCATCCCGATCGCCGAGGAGGCCGGGCTGATCGGCGCCATCGGCGACTGGGTGCGGCAGGAGGCGCTGCGCCAGCTCGGGACGTGGCGCGCCGAGGGCACGGTCGACGACACCTTCTATCTGTCCATCAACGTCTCCGGCCGCCAGCTCACCGACCCACGCCTGCCCCTGGTCGTGTCGGCCGAGATGCTCCAGTACGGCGTGCCGGCCCGCTGCGTCGCCCTCGAGATGACCGAGTCGGTGCTGGTCGACTCGGCCGGCGTGCCCGGCCGGGTGCTGTTCGAGCTGCGCGAACTGGGCTGCCAGGTGCTCATCGACGACTTCGGCACCGGCTTCTCGTCACTGGGCTACCTGCGCCGCTTCCCGGTGACCGGCATCAAGATCGACCGCTCGTTCGTGACCGGCCTCGGCCTCTCGCGCGAGGACGACGAGATCGTGCGGGCCGTGGTCGCGATGAGCCACGCGCTGGGCCACTCGGTGATCGCCGAGGGCGTGGAGACCCGGCTGCAACGGGACGCGCTGGCCGCGGTCGGCGTGACCCGCGGGCAGGGGTGGCTCTGGGGGCCGGCCGTGCCCCCGGCGGAATTCGCCCACCACTGGCACGCGACCGGAACCGCCGCCGCCCTCTCCGGCCGCCACCGCGCCGACTGAGCTCAGGCGTCCGCGCGGACCTTCGGGAACTCGTACATCCAGAACGACTGGGAGTCGATGCGGGTGGAGACGGCGTGGCCGGCGATGCGGTCGAGGACCTTGCCGATCAGGTCGGGCAGTTGGTGGACGTCCTCGTTGAAAGTGCACACGTCGATGAAGACCAGGCCGTCGGCCGCCTCGATCGCCTTGTACATCTCGCGCAGCATCTTGATGAACACGCCCCGGCCCCGGCTGCCCTGCCGTACGCCCACGAAGTGCACGAAAAACAGGCGGCTCTCGGCGTACAGGTCGGGCCAGTGGTGCCGGAAGTAGTCGGGTGAGATCAGCGGGGCCGCGTGCAGGTCGTTGGTCATCACCGCGAGCCCGGTGACGCCCTCGTCATCCCGTACGAAGTATTTGTCGTTGCGCTTGTCCGCCATGAGCTCCTCGAACTCGTGGCGGTAGAGCATGTGCCGGTTGACCGCCAGGACCCGCAGCTCGTCGAACGTGTCGCGGTAGAACTCCCAGGCCGCGTCGAGGAGGCTGTCGGGCAGCGCCGGCGTCACGTCCACTCGCATGCTGACAAACCTGCCATCACGACTGGCATCGCGTGCGCGACTCGGGCATTATTCGCTGACCGGGTTCCGCGGTAACGCGGATCACACTCGGATTATCCTGACAGCGGGAAGGGAGCGCGCATGGCGACGCTGGTCGGCTCCGACGGGTCCGTGGTCTGGTTGGTCGCGGTGCTGCTCGTCCTCATGGCCGGCCTGGGCCTGGCCCTGCTCGCCGCCACCCGCGCGACGCGCCGTTTTTAAGCAGACCGCGGAGGCAGCGGACCGCCGCCGGATGTAGCAGGCTGGGCGGATGCGCTTCGCCACCTGGAACGTCAACTCGGTCAAGGCGCGCCTTCCGCGCCTGCTGGAGTGGCTCGACACCACCAAACCCGACGTCCTGTGCCTGCAGGAGACCAAGGTCGCCGAGGACGGCTTCCCCACGGCCGAGGTCGGCGAGCTCGGGTACGACGTGGCCGCGTACGGTCAGGGCCGCTGGAACGGGGTCGCCCTGCTCTCGCGGGTGGGGCTCGACGAAGTGCGCAAGGGATTCGCGGGCGAACCCGGCTATCCCGACCCGGAAGCACGCGCCATTAGCGCCGTCGCCGGGGGAATCCGCTTCTATTCGATCTACGTGCCGAACGGCCGCACCCCGGACGATCCGCACTACACCTACAAGCTGTCCTGGCTATCCGCATTGCGCGCGGCCCTCGCCGCCGAGATCGACGCCGGGCCGCTCGTGGTGGCCGGCGACTTCAACGTCGCCCCCACGGATGACGACGTCTGGGACCCGAAGGTCTTCATCGGCTCCACCCATGTGACGCCGCCCGAGCGGGAGGCCCTGTCCGAAATCCGCGGCATCGGGCTCCGCGACATCGTCGCCCGGCCGATGAAGGGGGACCATCCGTTCACCTATTGGGATTACCGGGCCGGCATGTTCCACAAAAACCTCGGGATGCGGATCGATCTCGTCTACGCCACCGGCTCGGTGGCCGACCGGGTCACAGATGCGGTGGTCGACCGCGAGGCGCGCAAGGGCAAGGGCCCCAGCGACCACGCTCCGATCGTTGTCGATCTGGACGGCTGAGGGCCAAGATCAAAGCCCGCCACCCCGCCACCGGGCCGATAAGCACGTAGTCTGTGGTGAGTGATCGTGCCGGGCGGGGAGAGACGGGAGGGACCATGACAGCGGAATCGCCGGTGACTACCGGCGAAAGGCTGACCAGCGGGCCTGCGCCTGCTCTGCTCCGCGCCGCACTCGACGCCGCCAGCGAGGCGGTGCTGCTGTGCGACTCCGCCGACGACACCATTCTGATGGTCAACGCCGCGGCTCAGGCGCTGGTGCCGGCCTTCGCCGCGGGCGGATCGCCCTTCGACGGGCCGCTGCCCGGCCTGGCCGGCGCGCTCGCCGCGGGCGACGACTCCTTCACCGACGTCCACGCCGGGCGCCACCTGCAGGGTCAGCGCCGCGCGCTGGGCGCCGACCACTACGGGTGGTATCTGCGCGATCGCACCGACGAGGTCGCCCGGGCCGACGCGCTGCGGGCCGAGCGTGCCCGCACGGCGTTCCTGGCCGAGGCCGGCCGCCGCCTGTCGTCGTCGCTGCACCAGGGCCGCTGCCAGCGGATCACCGCCGAGCTCGCGGTGGCCCACCTGGCCGACGCGGCCATGGTGGTGCTGCCGATGAACCGCCGCCAGGCCCAGTGGGTGCGGCTGGTCGCCGGGGGCTCGCCCGAGGAGGGCACGCTCCGCGAGCAGTCGCTCAATCAGGTGCCCGGGCTGATCGAGGCGCTCGGCGGGTTCCCGCCCATTCCGAGCAAGTGGCTCGACCCCGCCCAGGCGCCCGAGTGGCTGTTCCCGGCCAATTTCGGCCCGATCGGGGCCTTGCTGGTCACTCCCCTGCCCGGCAACGCCGAGCCGGCCGGGGCGCTGATCCTGGCCCGCCGCGGCGACAACGCCCAGTTCGGGCCGGAGGACGAGATCCTCGCCCGGATCTTCGCCGCCCGCGCCGGCGCCGCCATCTCGGCCGCCCTGCTCTATCGCGAGCAGGTCGACACCACGGCGGTGCTGCAGGCCGACCTGCTGCCGCCCGACCTGATCCAGCCCGACGGCATCGAGCTGGTCGGCTCCTATCAGGCGGCCCGCGAGGCGATGCGGATCGGCGGCGACTTCTACGACGTGTTCGGGCCGACCGACAACAGTCCCGACACGGTGATCGCGCTCGGCGACGTGTGCGGCAAGGGCCCCGAGGCCGCCGTGCTGACCGGCAAGGTCCGCCAGACGCTGCGCGCCCTGCGGCTGGTCGACGCGCCGCCGGAAGAGATGTTGCGCGTGCTCAACAAGGCCCTGCTCGACTCGGGCCGCCAGCACCGGTTCGTCACCCTGGTGGTCGGCTCGGTCAACCGGGTCGAGCACGGCCGGGTCCAGCTCCGGCTGGCCACCGGCGGTCACCCGGCGCCGCTGGTGCTGCGGGCCGACGGTCGCGTCGAGGAGGTGCCGGTCAGCGGCACCCTGATCGGCGCGGTCGCGCGTACGGTGGTCAACCCGGCCGACATCGAGCTCGCGCCGGGCGAGTTGTGCCTGCTCTACAGCGACGGGCTGACCGAGGCCCGCGGCGGACCGGCCGACGGCGAGCAGTTCGGCGAGGCCCGGCTGCACGACGCGCTGGCCGAGTGCCGCGGCCTGCCCGCGGTGGCCACCGTCGAGCGCATCCGCCAGCTGGTCAGCGACTGGGTGCACGGCGGCGTCCGCGACGACATCGCCATGCTGGCCGTCCGCGCCCCCGCCCGCACCCAGCTCAGCCTGCGTAACGGGTCCCGCAACGCGTCGCCGTTCGCGATCGACGCCCGGCGCACCGAGCGGCGCGTGCGAGCCCGTTCGTGAGCGTTCCCAGCGCCGCCCCCCGGCGCTCGTACGACACGGACGGCCTGGTCGACGAGTTCCTGCAGCTGGTCGGTGACGGCGACGAGTACGGCGCGGTCGAGCTGATCACCGAGCTGCACGACAGCGGCGTACCGGCCGAACGGCTCATGATCGACGTGATCGGCGGCGCCCAGACCCGCGTCGGCGAGCTGTGGGCGGCCAACGAGTGGTCGGTGGCCCGCGAGCACGCGGCCACGGCGATCAGCGAGCGGGCCCTGGCCGCGCTGGCCCTGCGGACGAACGTCAAGCCCACCCGGGGCCGGGTGACGATCGCCTGCGTCGACGGGGAGTGGCACGCGCTGCCGACCCGCATGCTGGCCGAGATGCTGCGCCTGGACGGCTGGCGGGTCGACTTCCTGGGGGCCAACGTGCCCGGGCCGCATCTGATCAGCCACCTGCACCAGACCGGACCGGACGTGGTCGCGCTGAGCTGCATGATCGCGACCCGGCTGCCGCGGGCGCACGCCGCCATCACGGCCTGCAGGACGGCCGGCATCCCGGTCATCGCGGGCGGCCGCGGCTTCGGCCCCGGCGGGCGATACGCGCAGCACCTGGGCGCGGACGCCTGGGCCGCCGGCGCCGAGGAGGCCGTGCGGCGGCTGGCCCACAACTGGCCCCCGCACAACCAGGACCCGCAGCTCTCGGCCTTCCTGGGCGACGAGGAATACACGTACGTGGTGCGCCACCGCCCCGAGCTGATCAACACGGCCATGCGGCAGCTCACCGAGGCGTATCCCGCCATGCGCGAATACAGTCAGCGCCAGCTCGACTCCACGGCCGAAGACATGGCGCACATCGTCGACTTCCTGGCGGCCGCGCTCTACGTGAGCGAGACCGCGATCTTCACCGACTTCGTGGCCTGGACGAACGAGGTGCTACAGGCCCGGGGCGTGCCGGCGGTGGCGCTGCGGGTGGGCCTCGAGACGGTCCAGGCGCAGCTGCGCGACTACCCGACGGCCGCGGCGATGCTGACGGCCGGAATGCGGCTTTTAAATCAGTAGCGCGGCATCGCGGGCCGGATTAGCCTCGTCCGCATGATCTCCTG
The DNA here is from genome assembly GCF_016785085.1 of Paractinoplanes lichenicola. Classification (GTDB taxonomy): domain Bacteria; phylum Actinomycetota; class Actinomycetes; order Mycobacteriales; family Micromonosporaceae; genus Actinoplanes; species Actinoplanes lichenicola. Next base: position 497,330 of record NZ_JAENHO010000008.1, on the reverse strand, counting down.
ATGCTCCGGCCCGGTCGGGCCGTCCCCTGTGCTCGGTTCCGGGTGCTCCGGCGTGATTCGTCCGCCGTGGAGCCACCATCGCGCCGACGCCCGGAGCACACGCGCGCTTCTCTGATCATCCCCTGGCTCCACCGCAGGAGGTCTGTATGCCTGGTCAGCGTTTCAAAGTTCAACTCACGCCCGATTCCGTGCCGTCGCTCCCCCAGCTGACGAGCGGCGCTCTGCCGTCGGTGCCCCAGCAGACGAACGGCGCTCTGCCGTCGCTGCCCCACCTGACGAGCGACGGCGACGAGCCTGGGGCGAATCCGACCGCCGGTGCGAAGCACCACGGCGCCTCGGACAGTCGGCAGGCCGCCCGCCAGCGCTCCGAGCGAGCCCACGCGGGCCGCGCGGCCGGTGCCGGGGGCGGTCGGTCCTACGCATTCCGCCGCAGCTAGACCGAACGGGGTTGTTGATTTGTGTGGGGCGGACCGGCGGTGCCGGCCCGCCCCACATAGTTTGCCGAACAAGTAGCTATCCGTTCCGGAGTTTGCGGTGGTCGTCGAAGACGGCCACCAAATAGCGAGCCGCAAGTGATCGCGGGCGACGTCCTGGGCCGTGCTGCGGCGAACCGCTGCTCGGATCTTCATAGCCACCATCAAATGGCGAGCCGCAGGTGATCGCGGGCAACGCCCTGGGCCGTGCTGCGGCGCGGCGCCCGTTATGGGTTCGCGGTCATGGCCGCGGCCAACAATCGGCAAAGCCGCGACTCACCCCAAGGATGATCGCGCCGGGGATGACTCCTGGGATGGCGCCGGCGATGAGGAGCCGGGCGGCGACCCTGGCGGCGCGGCATCCGTTACGGCGCGGTGATCGTCGAACGCGACCAGCAACAGGCGCAGCAACCGCAAGTCGCCCTCGGCGGTCGCGGCCTCGCTTCGGATGGCCTCGTCGAGGTCGCGCCGGTCGAAGACGAGATCTTGCACCGTGCGTACGGTGCAGGTCAGCGCGGCGTCGGCGGGGGCGTCACCCCGGACCGCCGTCAGCCCCTCGGGGCCGGCCGTGAGCAGGAAAGCGTCGCCCGGCAGCCGGAGCCGGACGGTGCCGCGCACGGCGCCCATCGCGGCGGCGTCGAAGGTGGTGCGCAGGGCCACGATCAGCGCGTCCGGGCTCAGCTCCTCGGCCGAGTCCGGCTGCGGCGACAGCGGGCTGCCGAAACGCCCCAGCGCCAGCAGCACCGGCTCGAGCGTGCGACCCCGGTCGGTGAGCTCGTAGATCAGCCCGGCCGCCGGGGGCAGCGCGCGCCGCCGCACCAGCACGCCGGAGTCCTCGAGCTCGCGCAGCCGCTGGGTCAGCACGTTCTGGCTCAGGCCGGGCAGTCCCCGGTGCAGATCGGCGAACCGCTTGGGGCCGAACAGCAGCTCGCGCACCACCAGCAGCGCCCAGCGTTCGCCGACCACGTCGAGCGCTCGGGCGATGCCGCACAGATCCCGGTAGCTCCGCATGCGCCGATCGTACCTTGCTTTCGACACCGACTACTCCTACTTTAGGAGCAACAGCTATCGAAGGAGCGCGGGATGCCACATGTGACCTCGGCCGACGGCACGTCGATCGGCTACGACCGGATCGGCGGCGCGGGGCCGGTGCTGGTGCTCGTCGGGGGCGGCCTGGACGACGGCACGGAGAACCGGCCGCTGGGCGAGCACCTGGCCAAGAGCTTCGCCGTCGTGAACTACCGGCGCCGCGGCCGCGGAGACAGCGGCGACACGCAGCCCTACGCCGTCGAGCGGGAGGTCGAGGATCTCGCGGCGGTGATCGATGCCGTCGGCGGGCGGGCACACCTGTTCGGGGCGTCGACCGGCGGCGCCCTCGCGTTGGCGGCGGCCGCCGCGGGGCTTCCCGTCGACCGGGTCGCCGTCCACGAGGTGCCCTACCAGGTGGACGACGCGATGGTCGCCGCCTGGCGGGCGTACCGGCTCGACCTCGGCAAGGCGCTCGACGCGGGCGACCGCGACCAGGCGCTCCGGCTGTTCATGCGGCTCGCCGGGTCCTCAGAGCAGGACGTCGCGGGCGCGGAGGCCGCCCCGGTCTGGCCCGCCCTGCGCGCGCTGGCCCCGACGCTGCGCTACGACGCGGCCTGCCTCGGCGACGGCCCACCGCCCGCCGACCGGCTGGCCGGGGTGCGGCAGCCGGTGCTCCTGACGACCGGCGTCACGGTCGACCCGCACATGGCCGGGCTGCCCGTCGACTTCTTCGGCGCGGCGGCCGACGCGGCCGCCGCCGCCCTGCCCGACGCCCGGCGGCAGACGCTGAAGGTCGAGGGCCACGTGGCCGACCCGGCCGCGCTCGGCCCGATCCTCACCACGTTCTACGCCGGCTGACCCCGCTAGGCTGGGAGTCGTGGGGACCCGGGAGGAGATCGGCGCGCTGCCGCCCGAGGCCGACCTGGCCCGGGCCGACTCGCTGGCCCGGGAGATCTTCTCCGACGTGGCCAACAAGTGGTCGCTGCTGATCATCGAGTTTCTCGGGTTGCGCACCATGCGCTTCAACGAACTGCGCCGCGAGGTGGGCGGCATCAGCCACAAGGTGCTGACCCAAAATCTGCGCACCCTCGAACGCAACGGGCTCGTCGAGCGGACCGTGCACCCGACCGTGCCGCCGAGTGTCGACTATTCGCTCACCGAGGCCGGCCAGGCGCTGCGCAAGGTGGTCGACGGGATGTGCGACTGGACCCAGGCCTATCTGGGTCACATCGATGCGGCCCGCAACAGGTTCTAGTCGAGCACGGCCACCGCCTCGACCTCGACCAGGTGCTCGGGCACGTCGAGGGTCACGATGCCGAACAGCGACGCGGGGGCGGCGATCGTGACGCCCAGCTTCGCCGACGCGCGGGCGATGCCGTCGAGCAGCTCCGGCATCAGGCCGGGCGTCCAGTCGACGACGTGGGCGGTCAGCTTCACCACGTCGTCGAACGTGGCGCCGGCGGCGGCGAGGGCGGTGCCGGCATTGAGGTAGGCCTGTTCGACCTGGGTGGCGAAGTCGCCGCCGTCCCAGGCGACCTGACCGGCGATGTGGATGATCCGGGAACCCGTGGCCACCGATACCTGACGGTAGATGGGGATCTCGGGCAGGCCGGGCGCGTCGATCAACGTGACAGTCATGCCGACGACCGTACGGGCGGCGCCCCGGGCCCGGAAGAATGCACTTTTCCGAGCCCAGGGCACCTCCGGGTAACTACCCCAGCTCGGCGTACACGTCGTCGAGGCGGCCGTGGTACATGTCGCTCTTGGTGTTGAAGTTGGGGCCGCCGATGCGCAGCGGCAGCGTGTTGCTGACCGACAGGGTGGACGGGATGGCGGTCGAGCCGACCTGCTTGTCGTCGACCCACACCGACAGGGTCGCGCCGCTGCGCTGGCAGACGACCTTGTGCCACTGGCCGTCGGCGACCGTGGCCGACGAGCGGGCGATGTGGACCGCCGCCGAGCCGGCGCCGACCATGACGCACTGCGCCTTGCCGTTGGTCTTGCCGACCTGCATCTTCCACTGGCTGGACGCCTTGGCCACGCCCTTCTGCATGATGTTGGCCGACCCGACGATCTGCGCCTTGGTCAGCTGCATGCGTGCCGACCAGCGGAACGTCCGGGTGCCGGGGTTGAGGCTGGCCACGCTGGCCGTCTCGAACAGGGCCCGCGGGCAGGCGGTGGCGGTGGCCGAGCAGGCCGCCGGGAACGTCACGTAGCGACCGCTCGGGGTGGCGTTGTCATAGCGGATGGCGCCGCCGTTGGCCGTACGGGTGGTGAGCGCGGGGCCGCGGCCGGAGGTGTCGGCGACGTTGCCGTTGACGGCGCCGGCGTCGAACGTCCAGCGGGCGACGACCTGCGCGCCGGTGGGGGCGGCGGCCTGAACGGGAGTGGTGGCGGCCAGGACGGGCGCCTCATCGTCAGCCTGAGCGTCGTCAGCCGGCGCGTCGTCAGCCTGAGCGTCGTCACCCGGAGCGTCGTCACCCGGAGCGTCGTCATCCCACGTGTCGTCGTCGTCCCACGCGTCGTCAGTCGTCATGTCATCGGCCGACACGGCGGACGAGGAGTCGGGGGTGGGTGCGGCGGCCAGGGCGGGCGCCGCCGGGAGGGCCAGGCCGGCAGCGGCGGCGAGCACGATAGCGAGCTTCATCCCCCCACCATCCCGTATCGACCGTTTTGCGGCAAATCTGCCCTATCGGCGTTTCGGGGCGTTCCCCGTGACGAACGACCGAGCCCGGACGGAGGACACCCCCCACACGAAAACGGCCCGCCGAAGCGGGCCGTTTCCTCGAGGCGTGGTCAGAGAATCGCGTTCTCCTCGGCGATCGCGCACACCGCGACCAGGCGCAGCAGGTGCCAGTCGGCGGCCTTCCACTCGGCCGGCGCCTCGGGCGCGTCGCCCGGCGACGGCAGCGAGAGGCCCGTCCGGCGGGCGCCGGCCACGATCGCGCGGGCGTAGCTCGCGAGACCCTCGGCGTCGGCGTCCCGGCCGGCCGACTCGAGCGCGTCGCGCACGGCGGCGGAGTGCTGGTCGATCAGGGCCAGCAGGCCCGGGTCGGCGAGCGCGGCGACGATTCCGTCGACGCCCACACGCGCCATCATCTCGTCCAGCAGGCCGGTCGCCGGGGAGGCCGGAACGAGCGGAGAAATCGGGGCGAAGGCGAGGAATTCGTTCGTCATGGCGAGAACGCTAGGGCCTGCCGGAGCCCCACGGGAGGGGGGTAACCGAACGGCACCCGAGCCTCAACGAGCGCGCTACGCCGGGAGCTGGTCCATCGCCTTGAAGATCCGTTTGTCCGATATCGGATAGGCGGTACCCAACGATTGGGCGAAGAGGTTGATCCGCAATTCCTCGATCATCCACCGGATCTCGCTCAGGCCCTCCGTGCCGGCCGGCAGCTCCGACCTGAGCTCCCGATACTCCGTCTCGATCTCGTGAAGCTGGGCCATCAGCTGCCGGTCGCGGGCCAGGTTGCCGCCCAGCCGGTCGAGCCGATAGACGATGCCGCGCAGATAGCGGGGCAGGTGGTGCAGCTGCTTCCAGCCCGTCTCGGTCACGAACCCGGCGTGCACCAGGCCCTTGAGCTGCTGCCGGATGTCGGCCAGGGCGGCCACCAGGGCCGGGTTGCGGGTCGAGGCGAGCCGCTGGTCGATGTCGTACGCCGTCGCCAGCACCTGCCGCACCTGCGTGACCACGTTCGCCACGGCGTCGACCAGATCCTGCCGTACGGCGTCACGCAGCGAGGCGAACTCGATCGACGACCACACCGGGCCGCCCGCGTCCGTCACCAGCTTGTCGACCGCCGCGCCGGCGCAGTCGTCAAGCAGCTCCGCGATCGACCTGTACGGATTCCCGCGCGAGAGCTCGAGCTTGGCCTTGTTGTCGAGCCGGCCCTGCAGGTAGCGCGCGGCCGGCGGCAGGGTCAGCAGGAGCAGCTTGCGCGTGCCCGCGACCATGGCCGTACGCTGCTCGGCCTCGGACTCGAAGACCTTGATCGCGATGCTCTCGCCCTCGTCGACCAGGGCCGGGAAGACGTTGACCTCGTAGCCGCCGCGCATCTGGCGGACCCGGCGCGGCAGCTGGCCGAAGTCGTTGGTGGTGATGCCGCGGCGCTCGATGTCGCCGGCCGCCTTCGAGATCGTCTGCTGCACCTTGGGCGCGAGCGAGCGGCGCAGCACCTCGAGGTCGCGCCCCTCCCCCAGCACCTTGTCGTTCTCGTCGACCACGCGGAAGTTGACCCGCAGATGCTCGGGCACCTGGTCGGGCCGCCACGCGTCGCGCGGGACGATCGTGCCGGTGAGCCGCCGCAACTCGTTGCCGATCGCGTCGGGCAGCGGGCCACGCCGGGCCGGCACCCGGTCGAGCACGGCCTCGGCCCAGTCCGGCACCGGCACGAAGTTGGTGCGCAGGGCCTTGGGCAGGGCCCGGATCAGCGCGATCACGACCTCCTTGCGGAAGCCGGGCACCGACCAGACGAAGTCCTCCGGGTCGAGCTTGTTGAGCAGCGGCAACGGCACGGTCACGGTGACGCCGTCGGCCGTCGTGTTCGGCTCGAACTCGTACGAGAGGGGAAGTCGCACCCCGCCGGCGAGCCAGGCGTCCGGATAGGCGTTGGGGTCGACCGAGTCGCGGCCCGAGTTGACGAGCAGCTCGCGCGTGAACGTGAGCAGCTCGGGATCGTCGCGCCGGGCCTTCTTCCACCACGCGTCGAAGTGCCGCTGCGAGACCACGTCGGCCGGGATGCGGGCGTCGTAGAGCGCGTACACCGTCTCGTCGTCGACCGCGATGTCGCGCCGGCGGGCCCTGTTCTCGATCTCCTCGATCTGGGCCAGCAGCTTGGCGTTGTCGGTCCAGAACTTGTGGTGGGTGTCCCAGTCGCCCTCGACGAGCGCGTGCCGGATGAACAGCTCGCGCGACACCACCGGATCGACCCGGGAGTAGAGCACCTTGCGGCGGGGCACGATCGGCAGGCCGTAGAGAGTCACTTTCTCGTACGCCATCACGGCGCCCTGCTTCTTTTCCCAGTGCGGCTCCGAGTAGGACCGTTTCACCAGGTGCGGGGCGAGTTTCTCGGCCCACTCGGGCTCGATCCGGGCGTTGACCCGGCCCCACAGGCGGCTGGTCTCGACGAGCTCGGCCGACATCACCCAGCGCGGCTGCTTCTTGAACAGCGCCGAGCCCGGGAAGATCGCGAACTTGGCCCCGCGGGCGCCCAGATATTCGCGCTTGTCGCCCTCTTTGAGGCCGATGTGCGAGAGCAGACCGGAGAGCAGGGCGGTGTGGACGTTCTGCCCCGCCGCGACCTCCTCGCGATCCTCGACAATGGCCAGATTCAGCGTGCGGGACACCTGACGCAGCTGGGCATAAATGTCCTGCCATTCCCGTACGCGCAGGTAGTTGAGGAACTCGTTGCGGCACAAGCGGCGGAACTGGTTGCCCGACAGCTCCTGCTGCTTCTCGCGCAGGTAGCGCCACAGGTTGAGATAGCTGAAGAAGTCCGATTCCTTGTCGGTGAACCGGGCGTGCTTCTCGTCGGCCTGCTGCTGCTTCTCGGTCGGGCGCTCGCGCGGATCCTGGATGGACAGCGCGGCCGCGATCACCATGACCTCGGCCACGCACTCCTGCCGGTCGGCCTCGATGACCATGCGGGCCAGCCGCGGGTCGACCGGGAGCTGCGCCAGCTGGCGGCCGAGCGGGGTGAGCTTGCGGTCGCCGAGCGCGCCCAGCTCCTCCAGCAGCTTCACGCCGTCGGTGATGTTGCGGCGGTCCGGCGGGTCGATGAAGGGGAACTTCGCCAGGTCGCCCAGGCCCAGGTTGGTCATCTGCAGGATGACGCTGGCCAGGTTGGTGCGCAGGATCTCGGGCTCGGTGAACTCGGGGCGGCCCTCGAAGTCCTCCTCCGAGTAGAGCCGGATGCAGATGCCGTCGGCGACCCGGCCGCAGCGGCCCTTGCGCTGGTTGGCGCTGGCCTGCGAGACCGGCTCGATGGGCAGCCGCTGCACCTTGAGGCGGTGCGAATAGCGGCTGATCCGGGCCGTACCGGGGTCGATCACGTAACGGATGCCGGGGACGGTCAGCGACGTCTCGGCGACGTTGGTGGCCAGCACGACCCGGCGCTGCGAGTGCCGCTCGAACACCTTGTGCTGCTCGGCCGCGGAGAGCCGGCCGTACAGGGGGACGATGTCGGTGTTTCTGAGGTTGCGTTTGGCCAGCGCGTCGGCGGTGTCGCGGATCTCGCGCTCGCCGGAGAGGAAGACGAGGATGTCGCCGTCGCCCTCGCGGCCCAGCTCGTCGACCGCCTCGGCGATGCCGTCGACCTGGTCCATCGGCTCCTCGGTGTCGTCCTCCTCGTTCTGGGTGACGAGGGGCCGGTAACGGGTCTCGACCGGGAACGTGCGGCCGGAGACCTCGATGACCGGGGCCGGCTTGCCGTCCTTGTCGGCGAAGTGTGTGGCGAAGCGCTCGGTCTCGATCGTGGCCGACGTGATGATCAGCTTGAGGTCGGGGCGCCGCGGCAGCAGCTCGCGCAGGTAGCCCAGGATGAAGTCGATGTTGAGGCTGCGCTCGTGGGCCTCGTCGATGATCAGCGTGTCGTACCGGTACAGGTTGCGATCGTTCTGGATCTCGGCCAGCAGGATGCCGTCCGTCATCACCTTGACCATGGTGTCGTCGCCGGCCTGGTCGGTGAAGCGCACCTTGTAGCCGACCGTGGTGCCCAGCGGGCGCCCGACCTCCTCGGCGATGCGCTCGGCGACCGTACGGGCGGCGATCCGGCGGGGCTGGGTGTGGCCGATCTGGCCGCGCACGCCGCGACCCAGCTCCATGCAGATCTTGGGGATCTGGGTCGTCTTGCCCGAGCCGGTCTCGCCCGCCACGACGACCACCTGATGGTCGCGGATCGCGGCCGCGATGTCGTCCTTGCGCTGGCTGACCGGCAGCGACTCCGGATAGCTGATCGGGGGCACGCTCGCGACCCGCGCGGCCAGCCGCTCCCCCGCCCGGTCGATCTCGGCCGAGATCTCGTCGAGCGCGGCGGCGCGGGCGGTCTCGTCCTTGATGCGCCGGGTGCCCTCGAGCCGCCGCCCCAGGCGGTGACTGTCGCGCGGAAGAAGCTCGGCCAGGCGGTTACGGAGTTCGGGTGTTGTCGACATCGCGCAGCAAGAATAGGCGGATCACGCCGAAAACGCCTGGTGATTAACGCCGCCCGCCGACCGGGAATCAGGCTCAGCTCTATGGCGTGCCGATTGCCAGGACGCCAGGCAGATCAGCGAAGCTGGCCTTGACGTCGCGGGTCACGACGGTGCGGCCGGTCTCGGCCGCGTGAGCCGCGATGATCAGGTCATGTGCACCGCGCGGGGTACCGGTCCGGCGGACGTGAGCAATCAAGCGGGCATGGTGGGCCGCGGTTGTGTCCGTATAGGCCAGAACGTCGATCACGCTGACGATCGCAGCCAGGGCACGACTGCGTGCGGCGGCTCGTTCCGCGGTGTCGGCGAGTTCGATCCCGACGCGATACTCCGCGATGGTGATCGCTGCGACCGCCAGCTCGTCATGGTCAAATGCTGACCGGTCGATCGTGCCTCGCTCGTAGGCGATCAGCACGTTGGTGTCGAGAATTAGGCGTCGGCCCACGGGTCGCTCCGCTCGGACTCCAGCAGGGCCACCGCTCCTGCGATGTCGTCGGCGAATCGATCATCGGGTGCCGGGATGCCTTCAAGAGCGGAACGGAGATCCGCGCCGGTGCGTCGGCGGGCCGGTCCGATCTCCGCCACCGGCTCGTTGCCACGAGTGATGGTCACGGTTTCACCCCGCTCAATCGCGTCGAGCAGCTCCGAGAAGTTGCGAGAAGCCTCGGTGGCGGTCATCGTCCGCATGTCACCACCATATCTGATAATCAGATCGGCCCACCAGCTCGTTTCAGCAGCAACGACCGAACGGATGTGGCACGGCGGGAATCGTCATGGCTCCCATCCGGCCACCGCCGTCACTCCGCTCCGGCGGTCGATGTCGGGTGGTGGTCGGGCACGGGGGCCCGCAGCCGGGCCGAGGCCGGGTCGTGCGCGGACGGCTCGGCGGCGGGCAGGGCGCTCAGGCCCGGCAGCCGCGAGTTCTCCATGGCGGCGCGCTCGGCCAGCGCGCGCTCCAGGGCCGCGCGGGCGGTGGCCTCGTCGGTCTCTTTCACGGTCGTCTCCTCGAGGTGAGCGGGCAGGGTGAAGCCGAAGCGGGTGCCCCCGCCAGGGTTGTCGGCCACGGCGATCTCGCCGCCGTGGCGTTCCACGATGCGTTTGCAGATGGCCAGGCCCAGGCCGGTGCCGGCGTACCCGGCCTCGGCGTGCGCCCGGTGGAAGCTGTCGAAGATGTCGGGCTTGTCGGCGTCGGGGATGCCGATCCCCCGGTCCGCGACGTCGATCCGCACCCACTCCTGGCCCGCCGGGGCGCCGGTGATGTCGACGTGCGGCGCCGCGCCCGGCTGCACGTACTTCAGGGCGTTGCCGATCAGGTTGTCCAGGACGTGCCGCAGCATCGCCGGGTCGGCGGTGACTGCCGGCAGCGGGCCGACGTAGATGTGCGGCCGGTCCTCCTCGCGCAGATGCGCCGTACGGTCGTGGACCACCTCGGCCACCAGCGCGTCCAGGTCGACGCGGCGGGTGCGCAGCGGCGCGTCGCGGGCGGTCGTGTAGGCCAGCAGCGTGTCGATCAGGGTGGCCATCCGGTCGACGGCCAGGATGATCCGGTCGAGGCTGCCCCGCACCTCGTCCGGCGCCTCGTCGAGGTCCTCGCGGGCGGCCTCGCAGTGCCCGCGGATCACCGTCAGCGGGGCCTTGAGGTCGTGCGCGACCACGCCCGCGAAGACGGCCAGGTCGTTCTCGTAGCGCCGCAGCTCCGTGACGTCGCGGAAGACGGCGACCGCGCCGGGCTGCCCGGCGCCGGCGTCCAGCGGACGGGCGTCGACGCTGACCAGGATGCCCTCGGGGCTGCGGTCGTTGCGGATGATCATCTCGACGCCGTCGGACGGCTCGCCGTGCAGGGCCCGGATCAGCGGCATCTCGTCGACCGGGAACGGGGTGCGCCCGTCCGGGCGGAAGAGGCCGTAGTGCCGCTGCCAGGCGTCCGGCTCGGCGGCGTCGGCGGCCACCCCGAGCATGGCCCGGGCGGCCGGGTTGTGCAGCAGGAAGGCGCCGTTCTCGTCGACCACGCCGACGGGCTCGCTGATGCTCGACATGATCGCGCCGAGCAGCCCGGCCTGGCGGCGGCTCTCCTCCTCGGCCGCGCGCAGCTCGGCGGTCGCCGCCCGTACGCGGGCGATGGCCCGGGCCCGGCCGGTGGCCAGCACGTAGACCAGCCCGGCCAGCAGCACGCTCATGGCGCCGCCGGTGAGCAGCAAGGTCAGCGGCAGGGTGCTCGACGCGCCGGGCAGGTGCGAGGCGTCGGCCCGGGTGATCAGCGTCCAGCCGCGATCGGCGACCACCAGGTCGACGCTGCGGCGCAGGTCGGGCGAGCCGGGGACGGTGTAGCCGGCCACCACCGGCCGGGCGCCGTCGCGACCGGTGGCCAGCAGCTCGCCGTCGAGCTGGCCCTGGCTCACGGTGGCCAGCACGCCGGAGAGGAAGTCCTGCCCGCGCAGGCCGAGCACGACCCAGCCGCGAAACTCGGGATGGTTGGCGCGCGTCCAGACCGGCGCGGCGAACACGAACGAGCGCTGCTGCTCGGCGGCCGGCAGGTTGCGGTCGCGCAGCAGCACATACGTGTCGGAGACGCTGGGCAGGCCGACCCGCCGGGAGTCGTCGAGGGCCGCGGCCGCCTCGGGCGCGGCCGCAATGTCGAGCCCGTTCATCGGACGCCCCGCGGCGTTGAGCGTACGGGTGAAGATCGTGAAGTAGTGCTCCTCGCCCGCGCCTACCGGACGCAGCTCGAGGCCCTCGGCGCCGCGGGAGCGCCACAGCTGCTGCAACGCGGGGATCTGCCCCTTGGTGGCCGGCACGACGAAGGCCAGGGAGGCCGCCCCGATCAGGTTGGCCGAGGCCAGCGGCGCGGTCGCGGTGTCGAAGTCGTCCCAGGTCAGCACGTCGTTCGTGCGGAAACCGGCGGCGGTGGTCTCGACCAGGGCCCGATAGCGCTCGGTCTCGCTGCGCACGGCGGCCTCGGCCACGGCGGTGCGCTGGTCCATCACGCGGTCGGCGTTCTCGCGCTGGTTGGCCCGTAACCCGGCGTAGACGGAGATCACGACGGAGAGACCGACGACGAGGACGACCCCGGCGACCAGCAGACCGCTCAGGTGTTGCCCGCGCCCCTTCACCGAAACGAGCATAAGACGCAAAACGCCCCCGTCGGCCCGGTTCGGCCGACGGGGGCTCCCGCTCACTTCCAGATGTCGTACTGGTACAGGTTCTGCGAGGCCATCAGGGTGGTGACCTTGGTGTAGTAGTTCGGGTCGGTGGCGTAGCCGGCCTTCCACACTTTCCAGATGAAGCTGTTGGCCTGCGTCGTGTAGTTGAAGGCGCCGGCGTAGCGGGGGTTCACCCGCAGGAAGTTGCCGTGGTCACGGAACGAGTGCCCCATCGAGGCGTACGTGCGGAAGCTGGCCACGGTCGAGAAGCACTCGCCGGCCTTGGTGCACTCCTGGGTGCGGTAGTCGTGGCAGCCGTTGGCCAGCGTGCCGAACTTGCCGCTCTGGCACTTGATGCCGAAGTAGTTGCGGTCGACGGTCGACAGGCCGCTGCGGCCCCAGCCCGACTCGAGGATCGCCTGGGCCAGGGTCACCGAGGCGGGCACGCCGTACTCACGCCAGCCCTGCTGCGCGCCGGGCACCGCGGCCTTGATGAACTGCTCCGGCGTCAGCGCGACACCCGGGGTGGACGGCGTGGTGGCCGGGGTGCCCGGGCAGACCGACAGGGCGGGCGTCACGACGTACGCGTGCGAGATGTACGAGCCGTCGGAGAGCCGGTTCCACTGGGTCGTGGAGCGAACCGTGCCGACGACCTTGGTGCCCTGCACGTAGCAGACCCCGCTGACCTTGGCCCCCGTGGTGACCACGCGCTTGACCGGCGCGGCGACCGACGGGCCGGTCCGGATGTTGACCTTGCCGTCGGCGCTCTTGACCGTGCCCGTCTTGTACTTCGACGGGGTCGCGGGCTTCTTGCCCGGCTTGACCTTGACCGCGGCGGCCTGCGGCGACGTGGTCGCGCAGCGCGGCAGGTCGCCGGTGTTGACGCTCACGTACGCGTGGGTGATGTACCCGCCGGTGCTGAGCTTGTCCCACTGGGCCGTCGTGCGCACCGAGCCGCGCACGTTCTGACCGGTGATCGAGCAGACCGCGGCGACCCGCTGGTTGTCGCGCAGTGAGCCCACGACCTTGGCCGCCAGCGACGGCGCGGAACGCACCTTGAGCGTGCTGCGCACATCGACCGTGACCGTGGCCCCGGCCGCGAACGCCGGGGCGGGCGCGGTCACGAGACCGGCGCCGACGGCGGCGACGAGCAGGGGGCCGGCAAAGCGGCGGGCGTACTGCCTCATACGAAAACGTCTCCTTCTTCACGGGCGGCGTCGTAAAGAAAGGTCGTGCGGGGCCGTTGCCGGGCCGGAAAGCGTTCGGGTGCGGATCGGTTGCGACGATGCCCACATGTGACGCGAGTGTCGGGAGGCGCCCAGGGGGACTTATGATTTCTCGCGCTTAGAAAAGCGACCGGCTGGGCAAAGGGCTTGGCGCCTCGTCCAGCCCCAGCAGCAGAAGGAACCGCCCATGACGACGGTCCTGGCGTCCCCCCAGCAGGCGGCCCCCACGCGTCCCCGCGGCGCCCGGCACCTGCTCGCGCCGATCGCCATCGCGCTGCTCGCCGCGGTCGCGGCCGGCGCGCTCTATCAGGTCTTCGTGCGCACCACGCTCGGCCAGCGGGTCGACACGATCGCCATGCGCGGGGCCGACGTGCACCACCCGCGGGTGGTCGAGGTGCTCGACCGCACGCTCAACGGCACGAGCCTGGCCAGCCTGGTGCTGGTCTGCCTGTTCGCCGCCGTCTTCGGCGTGCTGCGGCGCCGGCTCGACCTCGCCCTGGGCGCGGCGCTGCTGGTGATCGGGGCCAACGTGACCACCCAGCTGATGAAGACCCACCTGACCCGGCCCGACCTCGACGGCTTCGCGATGCCCAACTCGTTCCCGTCCGGCCACACCACGGCCGCGGCCTCGGTGGCGTTCGCCGTCGTGCTCGTGCTGCCGCAGGCCCTGCGGGGCATGGTGGCCCTCGTCGGTCTCGCGTACGTCTCGGTGATCGCGATCGCCACGGTCTGGGCCGAGTGGCACCGGCCGAGCGACACGGTGGCCGCGCTCGCGGTGACGACGGCCTGGGGCGCCCTGGCCGTCTTCCTCATCCGCGTACGCCGGTGGAACGCCCCCGGCGGCACCCAGCCGCCCAGCCGCCTGGTGACGCTGCCGCTGCTCGCGATCGCCGGGGTGGCCGGCGCGGCCGGGCTGGTCGGCCTGGCCGCGGTGACCATGTCCGAGCGCTCGATGCCCGACCTCGTCTCGGGCCGGTTCGCCTTTCTGACCGGCTCGGCCTCGATCGCCGCCGCGGCGGCCGTGGTCTTCCTGGTCTGGGTGCGGCTGGCCGCCGGCGACAAGCTGGTGGCCGAGACCCCGGTGGAGCCCGCTCCGAAGAAGTCCGGCGTTCCGGCAGCCGCCGGCCGCCGAGTCAAGGGAGGCACGAAATGACCACGCCCAACACCCCTGCCGATAACCCGTCCACCGCCGCCGGCGGCATCCCGCCCGGCCCGGCTGGAGTGCCCAGCCTGCCCGCGCAGACCCAGGCCGCGGGCGGCGCCCCGACCGTCGTGGTCGGCACCTACCCCGACTACGCGCAGGCCCAGAAGGCCGTCGACACGCTGAGCGACAACAAGTTCCCGGTCGAGCGCACGGCCATCATCGGCACCGACCTGCGCCTGATCGAGAACGTGCTGGGCCGGCTCACCACGGCCCGGGCGGCCCTGGCCGGCGCGGCCAGCGGCGCCTGGTTCGGCCTCTTCGTGGGCCTGCTGTTCGGCCTGTTCAGCGACTCCGGCTGGTTCGCCGTGATCCTGGTCTGCCTGCTGATCGGCGCGGCCTGGGGCGCGGTCTTCGGCGCGATCGCCCACGCCGCCACCGGCGGCCGCCGCGACTTCGCCTCCCGCTCCTCCATCCAGGCCGGCCAGTACGCGGTCGTCACCGACGCCGAGGTAGCCGACCAGGCCCGCCAACTCCTGGTCCAACTCAACTGGCAAGCCAGCGGCGCCCAGTAGCAACCTGCGCAAAAGCCGGCACTCCCTCGGACGGCGGTGCCGGCTTTTGCTTTTGGGCGCAACCACTTACTCACGTCGCCCGGTCGGACCGAGCGTTCTGGGCGCGCCAGCGCCCTGCTCGGGCCGGCCGGGTCCCCGCGACGGTCCGCACCCACCACCCCGCTAGGACATCTGTCTTATGTTCTTAAAGTCCTTCTCGCAGCTCTCCGCGCATCTTGGTCAGAGCGCGAGCCAGCAGCCGCGAAACGTGCATCTGGGAGATGCCGATGCGGTCGGCGATCTGTGACTGCGTGAGGTTGCCGTAGAAGCGCAGCGTCAGAATCTGCTGCTCACGCTCGTCGAGGGTCGCCAGCGCCGGCCCGAGGGCGACCCGGGTCTCGGCCAGCTCGAACTCGGAGTCCTCGCCGCCGAGCGTGTCGCCCAGGGACGTGCTGCCGTCGGCGCTGATCGGCGTGGACAGCGAGGTCGCGTTGTAGGCCCGCGCACCTTCCAGCCCCTCCAGCACGTCCTCCTCGGTGACCCCGAGGTGGGTGGCGACGTCGGCCACCGTGGGCGAGCGGCCCAGGCTGTGGGTCAGCGTCGCGTTGGCCTCGGTGATCGCCAGGCGCAGCTCCTGCAGCCGCCGGGGCACGCGGACCGACCACGTGCGGTCGCGGAAGTGGCGTTTGATCTCGCCGATGATGGTGGGGATGGCGTAACCGGCGAAGTCGACGCCACGGCCGGGGTCGAACCGGTCGATCGCCTTGATCAGGCCGACCGTGGCCGTCTGGACCAGGTCGTCGGTGGGTTCGCCGCGACCCGCGTAGCGGTGGGCGAGATGGCGGGCCAGGGGCAGCCAGGCCTCGATGGCCTCGTCCCGCAGATGCGGCTTGCCCAGCAGTTGTGTCGCGGTGTCCGGCACCTTTGTGGGCACGGTCATGGTCGGGTCCTCCAGAGAGCGGACAGAGAGCCGTGTCCGCTTGCGGCGACCGTTCAGATGGTTTAACGCTAACTGAGAAGATGAGCCTTGCCTAGCCGAAAGTACGAGGGTCACCCGACAACCCCTCCGGCCCGCTTCCGGCGAGGGGATTTAATGTCGGGGCTCCGTGGTAAACAGCGGATGCACACCTGGCACCTCAAGACGGGAAACAAGATGGCCATTCTCGGCATCGACATCGGCGGCTCGGGCGTCAAGGGCGCCCCGGTCGACACGGCCGCGGGCGAGCTGCTCGCCGAGCGGCACCGGGTGCCCACACCCCAGCCGTCCGACGTCACCAGCGTGGTCGAGGCGGTGGCCGAGGTGGCCGCGCAGTTCGAGGGCGGCTTCGACCGGGTCGGCATCACCTTCCCCGGTGTCGTGGTCGACGGCGTCACCCGCTCCGCGGCCAACGTCGACAAATCCTGGCTCGACGCCCCGGCCGCGCGGCTGTTCAGCGACCGGCTCGGCAAGCCGGTGTCGGTGCTCAACGACGCCGACGCGGCGGGCGTGGCCGAGGTGGCTTATGGCGCCGGGCGCGACCAGTCCGGCCTGATCATGATGCTCACGTTCGGCACGGGCATCGGCAGCGCGCTCTTCCTCGACGGCACTCTGATCCCGAACACCGAGTTCGGCCACCTCGAGCTCGACGGTCACGACGCCGAGTCCAAGGCCGCCGACCGGGCCCGCGAGCAGGAGGATCTGACCTGGGAGAAGTGGGCGGGCCGGGTCCGCAACTATCTGGCCCACGTCGAGATGCTGCTCTCGCCGCGCCTGTTCATCATCGGCGGCGGCGTCAGCAAGAAGGCCGACCGCTGGCTCCCGCTGATCGACATCCGCACCCCGATGGTGCCGGCCACGCTGCTCAACAACGCGGGCATCATCGGCGCCGCGC
Organism: Paractinoplanes lichenicola; assembly: GCF_016785085.1. Taxonomy (GTDB): domain Bacteria; phylum Actinomycetota; class Actinomycetes; order Mycobacteriales; family Micromonosporaceae; genus Actinoplanes; species Actinoplanes lichenicola. Next base: position 480,711 of record NZ_JAENHO010000008.1, on the reverse strand, counting down.
GGATCGCCGAGATCGACGGCCGGGCCCCCGACCACGACGGCGTCACCCCGCACGAGGCCGGCGAGCGGGTGGCCGGCTGATGGCCCGCACGGTCGCCACCAACACCGACGTCGAGCGCGAGCAGCTGCTCGAGTTCCTGCGCCCGCGGCACAAGGCCATCCTGATGACCACCCGGCGCGACGGCCGCCCGCAGGCCTCGCCCAACACGTGCGGCGTCGACACCGAGGGCCGCATCGTCATCTCGACCTATCCGGAGCGGGCCAAGGTCTACAACCTGCGGCGCAACCCGCTGGTCTCGGTCTGCGTGCTCTCCGACGACTTCGGCGGCCCGTGGGTGCAGGTCGACGGCACGGCCGAGGTGCTCGACCTGCCCGAGGCGCTCGAGCCCCTGGTGGAGTATTTCCGGGTCATCTCCGGCGAGCACTCCGACTGGGACGAGTATCGCCAGGCCATGCGCGACCAGGGCAAGTCCCTGATCCGCATCACGATCGAGCGCTGGGGCCCGATCGCCACCGGCGGCTTCCCGGCCCGGCTGGCCTGACTTCGTGACAGCCGGGCCCCGTGCCGTGGGCCCGGCTAGCGCCGGTTAGCGCCAGTCGTCCAGCCGGCCGGCCGCGACCTTGGCCACCTTCTCGATCTCGGCCTGCTCCGACCCCAGGTTCTCGTACCCGACGGATTCGACCAGCGTGACCGCGTCGTCGATGCGCACGGCGGCGATGAAGGTGACGGTCTTCGAGCCGTTGTCGACCGGGTTGCCCTCGCCGTCGGTCGCCGTGAACGACCGCTTGATCATGAGCGACTCGTCGCCCAGACCCAGCGAGCCCAGCGAGTCGAACTCCGCGTCCTTGGTCGACGGGCAGGCCTGCACGGCCCGGCGCAGGTCACCGAGGTAGTCCTGCGCGCCCTGACCGCGGAAGACGGTGACGGTGTCGTAGATGAGGTCGTCCGGGATGTATTCGGCCGGGGTGCCGGCCTTGCGATAGCCCAGCTGCACCGAGGCGCTCACGCCCTTCTGGTCCCGGCTGGGGAACTTCGCCTTCGAGCAGAACTCGGGAACGCCACGGGCCTCGTCCAGCCGGGCGAAGTTGTCGGACCTGCTGTCGGCCTTGGTCAGCAGCGCCTTGGCCGGGATCGACTTGGGCAGCGGCGGGCCCTCGGCGGTCGGCGGCGCGGACGCCGGGGGCGGGGCCGACGACGGCGGTTCGGACAACGACGGCGACGACGACGGTGGGGCGGACGACGACGGCTGCGGTGGCGGCGAGAACGACGGGGACGAGTTCTCCGCGGGCGGCAGGGCCGTCTCCCGGTTGCTGCTGTTGGCCAGCGACCAGCCGGCCCCGCTCGCGGCGACGGCGATCACCGCGACCGCGCTCAGGGTGACGGCCAGGCCCCGGTTGTGCCGCTTGCCGGCCTGGCGGCGCAACTCGGGCCCGGAGAGCAGCAGCCCCCGCTCGGCGTCCGAGGAGAGCGCGGCGAAAGCGTCGTCGACTTCAGTGTTCGGCATCGGTGACCTCCGGCGTCCGGGCGGGGGTGAGGATCTCGGCCAGCTCGGCGCGTCCACGGCTGAGCCGCGACGTCACCGTGCCGACCGGCGCACCGATCTCGGCGGCGATGTCGGCCACCGAGAGATCGAAGAGGTAGTGCAGGGCGACGGCTTGCCGCGTGGGCACGGCCAGCTTGCGCAGCGCCGCCGTCAGCAGCACGGCGTCCTCGCTGGGCGGTCCGACCGGCTCGGGTGGCCCGGCCCGGCGCACGGCGGCCCGCCAGCCGCTGAGCCGGCGCCACCGGTCGGTCGACAACCGGCCCACGGTCAGCCGCAGCCAGCCCTCCGGTGCCGGGTGCGCGGACACCGTCGCCCAGCGGCGCCACGCCCTCGTGTACGCCTCCTGCACCACATCCTGCGCCTCGGCGAGATCCCCGGTCAGCGCGTATCCGTAGCGCAACATACGCGCGGACGTCTCCCGGTAGAACTCGTCGAAGCCGTCCGCGTCACGCATCCCCGCTCCTTGTTTGTGCACCGAAAACGCCCGGCGTAAGGAGAATGCTGCATCCTTTCGAAAGTTTCTTCCCGGATTCGCGCCAGGGACCTTCAGATCAAAATCAAGAGGCCCATGTCCCAGCGGGGTGGTGGGTACGGACCGTCGCTCCCGCGGGGACCGCGACACGACGAGCTGGCCGCTGACGCGTCCAGGGCGCTCGTCGTGCCGCGGCGGCGTGAGTGAGTGGTTGCGCCCAAGAGCAAGAAACAAAGGCCGGCACCCCGTGCGGGGTGCCGGCCTTTGGTGGGCGTCAGGCGACTGACGGCTGCTCAGCGTCGAGCAGATACAGGAGGGTGTCGCGGTGCATTTCGGCTACGGGCTCGAGCAGGTCGGGGTGGCGGAGCAGGACTGCCGCGTCGCGGTCGCGCAGGTCGGGCTCGAGCAGGCGGCGGAACTCCGCGGGCGCCCCGCCGTTCTTGCGCGGGTAGGGCAGCGGCCGGTCGGCCGACGGGGGCAGCGCGGCGACGACCGCGTCGACGCCGCGGCGGGCCAGCTCGGGGTCGGCCAGCAGGCAGGCGGCCCAGCTGACCACGACCTCGTCGACCCAGGTGCGCCAGCCCTCCTCCTCGGCCTCCTCGTCCTCGGGCTCGCTGCCGGCGCGCCAGTCGAGCACGGCCGAGCCGCCGGGGCCGGCGATCGCCACCAGCGCGGCGTCGACCTCGGTCGGGTAGCGCAGCCACGCGGCGACCGTCACGGCCTGCCGGGCCTGCAGCTCCGACAGGGTGTGGGCGATCGTGTCGGGGCTACCCGCCGGGTAGGCACGCGAGAGCCAGTGCGTGCTCGCCGCGATGACGGGCGACAGCTCGACAGACGGTCCAGCCACGTGGTCTCCTCCGCTCCGGCGCGGCCCGGTCGGTCCGCGTCACGGGATACCTCTCGGTCGCGGCGGAGGGGGATCTGAGGTGGGGCACCGGGATGGGACCGCACGGCAACCGAGGCGCTCCCCGGCGGTGAGGGCTGTGGCGGGTGATTCCGGTGAGGCTGGAGGAAAACGGCCGGTAACGTCCCGATGATCAAAATCGGCAATCATCAGTGGCGGGGAATTGGCCGAATTCATCGGTGGCGCGAGAGCGCGCCTGGATGAGGCGGGCCGAGCCCACTCCGGTAGGTTGAGCGCATCGGCGTGCCGTCGTTTGCGGCGCCTCCACAGCGGAGAAGTATGCCCTGACGGCGATAGCCGACCCCGCCCGCGCCCTCCTGATTACGGTGGAGATCATGACCGGTCGCTTTCCCATCGAAGACGTGACGCCGTCGGTGTCCTGTGGCCGCTATCCGGCCAAGGCGGTTGTCGGCGAACTGGTGCCGGTTTCCGCCGTGTCCTATCGCGAAGGTCATAACGCCCTCGGGGTCAACGTGGTATGGCGCGGCCCCGACGGCGAGTCCGAGCCGTTCACCCGCATGGGCCCCGGCGAGCCCGGCCTCGACCAGTGGCACGGCACGATCCGGCCCGACCGGGTCGGCCGGTGGACGTTCACCGTCGAGGCCTTCGACGACCCGTACCGCACGTGGCGCGACGCCGTCGTGAAGAAGATCGGCGCCGGCCAGGGCCTCGAGGATCTGGCGAACGACCTGGCCGAGGGCGCCGACGTGCTCGACCTGGCGACCAAGATCGTCCCGGCCCACGACGAGGAGCGGGTGCGCGACGCCGCGGCGGCCCTGCGCGACGAGCAGCGCTCGCTGTTCGCCCGCGTCTCCCCCGCCCTCGACCTGGAAGAACTGCTCTGGCACCACCCGGTGCGGCAGCTGGTCACCACCACCCGGTCCTATGCGATCTGGGTCGACCGCAAGCGCGCGCTCTACTCGGCGTGGTACGAGTTCTTCCCGCGTTCCGAGGGCGCCGAGATCGGTCCGGAGTCGACGCCGATCAAGCACGGCACGTTCGCCACCGCGGCCGAGCGCATCCCGGCCGTCGCCGCCATGGGCTTCAACGTGCTCTATCTGCCCCCGATCCACCCGATCGGCAAGATCAACCGCAAGGGCCGCAACAACACGCTGGTGGCCCGGCCGGAAGACGTGGGCTCGCCGTGGGCCATCGGCTCCGACGAGGGCGGCCACGACGCGATCCACCCGCAGCTGGGCACGCTCGACGACTTCAAGGCGTTCATCGCCAAGGCGGCGGAGCACGGCCTCGAGATCGCCATGGACCTGGCGTTGCAGGCCGCGCCCGACCACCCCTGGGTCAAGTCCAACCCCGAGTTCTTCACCCGGCGGGCCGACGGCACGATCGCGTACGCGGAGAACCCGCCCAAGAAATACCAGGACATCTACCCGATCAACTGGGACAACGACTACAAGACGCTGCGCGAGGAGGTCTATCGCGTCGTCATGCACTGGGTGAACACCGGCGTGAAGATCTTCCGCGTCGACAACCCGCACACCAAGGCGCTCAACTTCTGGCAGTGGCTGATCGCCAAGGTCAAGGAGACCAACCCCGAGGTGCTGTTCCTGGCCGAGGCGTTCACCCGGCCCGCGATGATGAACGGGCTCGGCAAGGTCGGCTTCACCCAGTCGTACACGTATTTCACGTGGCGCACGACGGCGTGGGAGATGCGGCAGTACATGGAGCAGCTGCTGACCACGATCGACTGGATGCGCCCCAACTTCTGGCCCAACACCCCCGACATCCTGCACGAGTCGCTGCAGCACGGCGGCCCGCCGATGTTCAAGATTCGGGCCGTCCTGGCCAGCATGCTCACGCCGTCATGGGGCATGTACTCCGGGTACGAGCTGTTCGAGCACGTGCCGCGGCCGGGCGCCGAGGAATACATCGACAACGAGAAGTTCGAACTCAAGCCGCGGGACTGGGCGGCCGCCGAGCGGACCGGCCGGTCGCTGGCGCCGTACCTGACCAACCTCAACCGGATCCGGGACGAGAACCCGGCGCTGCACTGGCTGCGCAACCTCAAGTTCCACGAGATCGACAACGGCGCGTTGTTGTGCTTCTCGAAGCGTGACCTCGAGACCGGGAACACGGTTCTCGTGGTCGTCAGCTTCGACTCGGCCACGGTGCAGTGGGGCAACACGGTGCTCGACATGCCGGCGCTCGGCCTGGACTGGCACGACCGGTTCACGGTGACCGACCAGATCACCGGGGCCACGTACGAGTGGGGGCAGCACAACGCCGTGCGGATCGATCCGTACGTCGAACCGGCACACATCTTCGTGATCGAGCCGAAGTAAAGATTCAAGTACCTGCGGGTGGGTAGGTGGGGAACCTGATGGACCAGAAAGACGATCTCGACCTCGTGGTGGCAGACCATGATCCGACCGAGGGCAGCCACGTCGAAGACGGGGTGGTGGAACACCCCACGGCCGACGACTTCGAGCACGCCCGGGCGCTACCGGCCGACCGGACGTGGTTCCAGCGTGCCGTCTTCTACGAGGTGCTGGTCCGGGCTTTCTACGACTCGAGCTCGGACGGCTCGGGTGACCTCCGCGGCCTGATCGAGCGGCTCGACTACCTGCAGTGGCTCGGCGTCGACTGCCTCTGGCTGCCGCCGTTTTATCAGTCGCCGCTGCGCGACGGCGGCTACGATATCAGCGACTTCTATCAGGTGCTGCCCGAGTTCGGCACGGTCGAGGATTTTGTGGCGCTGCTCGACGCGGCACACAAGCGCGGCATCCGGGTCATCACCGACCTGGTCATGAACCACACCTCCGACCAGCACATGTGGTTCCAGGAGTCGCGGCGTGACCCCGACGGGCCGTACGGCGACTTCTATGTCTGGAGCGACACCTCCGACAAGTATCAGGACGCGCGGGTCATCTTCGTCGACACCGAGGAGTCGAACTGGACGTTCGACCCGGTGCGGCGGCAGTTCTTCTGGCACCGGTTCTTCTCGCACCAGCCCGACCTCAACTACGACAACCCGGCCGTGCAGGAGGCGATGCTCGACGTCCTGCGCTTCTGGCTCGACCTGGGCATCGACGGCTTCCGGCTCGACGCCGTGCCTTACCTGTTCGAGCGCGAGGGCACCAACGGCGAGAATCTGCCCGAGACGCACGCCTTCCTCAAGCACTGCCGCAAGGTGATCGACGACGAGTTCCCGGGCCGGGTGCTGCTGGCCGAGGCCAACCAGTGGCCGGCCGACGTGGTCGAGTATTTCGGCGACTCGAAGGCCGGCGGCGACGAGTGCCACATGGCGTTCCACTTCCCGCTGATGCCGCGCATCTTCATGGCGGTCCGGCGCGAGTCCCGCTTCCCGATCTCGGAGATCCTGGCCCAGACGCCGGCCATCCCCGACAACTGCCAGTGGGGCATCTTCCTGCGCAACCACGACGAGCTGACGCTCGAGATGGTGACCGACGAAGAGCGCGACTACATGTACGGCGAGTACGCCAAGGACCCGCGGATGAAGGCCAACGTCGGCATCCGCCGCCGCCTGGCCCCGCTGCTCGAGAACGACCGCAACCAGATGGAGCTGTTCACCGCGCTGCTGCTGTCGCTGCCGGGCTCGCCGGTGCTGTATTACGGCGACGAGATCGGCATGGGCGACAACATCTGGCTCGGTGACCGCGACGGCGTCCGCACGCCGATGCAGTGGACGCCCGACCGCAACGCCGGGTTCTCCACGGCGCATCCGGGCCGGCTCTATCTGCCGGCCAACCAGGACCCGGTGTACGGCTATCAGGCGGTCAACGTCGAGGCCCAGCGGGACAGTTCCACGTCCCTGCTCAACTGGACGCGTACCATGCTTGCGGTGCGACGCCGCCACGAAGCGTTCGCCGTCGGAACCTTCCGCGAACTGGGCGGATCGAACCCGTCGGTGCTGGCGTACCTGCGCGAGGACGGCGACGACGTCGTGCTCTGCGTCAACAACCTGTCGCGCTTCCCGCAACCGATCGAGCTGAACCTGCAGCACTGGAACGGATACACGCCGGTCGAGCTGACCGGGCACGTGAACTTCCCGCGTATCGGCCAGCTGCCGTACCTTCTGACCCTCCCCGGGCACGGCTTCTACTGGTTCCAGCTGTGTGGGTCCGAGGAGAAGCAATGACGTTGCCTTTCGCCGAATGGCTGCCGCAGCAGCGGTGGTACGCCGGACGTTCCCGCACCCTGTCGTCGGTCAAGGAGGCGTCGACGACGACGCTGGCCGACAACCTCGACCTGGTGCTCGTCGACGTCGAGTACACCGACGGCAGCTCCGAGCGGTACCAGATCGTCGTGGCCTGGGGAACCGGCCCGATCATCGAGTACAGCGAGGTGGCGACGATCGGCACCGACGGCGACCGGATCGGGTACGACGCGCTCTACGACACCGCCGCCGCGCGCAAGCTGCTCGCGCTGATCGCGGCCGGCGGCACGGTCGGTGACGTCATCTTCGAGCCCGAGCCCGGCGCCGAGTTCCCGGTCGACCTGTGGCCGCGGGTTTTCGACGCCGAGCAGAGCAACACCAGCGTGATCTTCGAGCAGGACGCCATCCTCAAGGTGTTCCGCCGGGTCTCGGCCGGCATCAACCCCGACATCGAGCTCAACCGGGTGCTCGGCCGGCGCGACAACCCGCACGTGGCCCGGCTGCTGGGCTCGTTCGAGACCACCGAGAGCGGCGAGCCGTGCCCACTGGGCATGGTGACGCAGTACGCGGCGAACTCGGCCGAGGGCTGGGCGATGGCCACGGCCTCGGCGCGCGACCTGTTCGCCGACGCCGAGTTCGGCGCCGACGAGGTGGGCGGCGACTTCCAGGGCGAGTCGTACAGGCTGGGCGAGGCGGTCGCGTCGGTGCACGCCGACCTGGCCGCGGCGCTGGGCTCCGGCCCGGCCACCTTCCCGGTCGACGCCATGCTGGCCCGGCTGCGCGAGGCGGCCCAGGCGGTCGCCGAGATCCAGCAGTACGTGCCGACGATCGAGGCCCAGTTCCGCGCGCTGACCAGCGAACCCGTCGAGGTGCAGCGCGTGCACGGCGACCTGCACCTGGGCCAGGTGCTGCGGGTGCCCGAGGCGTGGCTGCTGATCGACTTCGAGGGCGAGCCCGGTGCCCCGCTCGACGAGCGCCGGCTGCCCGACTCGCCGCTGCGGGACGTGGCCGGCGTGCTGCGCTCCTATGAATACGCGGCCTATCAGCTGCTGGTCGACCAGGACGACGACGAGCACCTGGCCGCGCGGGCCCGCGAATGGGTCGACCGCAACCGGTCGGCGTTCTGCGACGGCTACGCGAACGTGGCCGGCGCCGACCCGCGCGAGCAGGGTGCGCTGCTCGCGGCGTACGAGCTGGACAAGGCGGTCTACGAGGCCGCGTACGAATCCCGGCACCGGCCCGGATGGCTGCGGATCCCGCTGCGGTCCATCGCCCGGCTCGTCGGCTGACCCACCACTGCAGAAGGAGACTCCCCTCGTGATCGGCCACTCCGACTCCTCGCTCGCCGCCGACCAGCGCGCCCTGAACAGCGTGGTGGCCGGTGACACCCACGACCCGCACTCGGTGCTCGGCGCCCACCCGGGCGGGGGCAACACGGTGATCCGCACCCTGCGCAAGGGGGCCAAGGCGGTCACGCTCGTGCACGAGGGCGAGCGGGTCGAGATGACTCAGGTGCACCCCGACGGCGTCTTCGCGGCCGAGGTGCCCGGCATGGTGCTCGACTACCGGCTCGACGTCGACGGCGACGTGGTCGACGACCCGTATCGGCACCTGCCGACGCTGGGCGAGCTCGACCTGCACCTGATCGGCGAGGGCCGCCACGAGAAGCTGTGGAAGGTGCTCGGCGCGCAGCCGCGCGAGAGCGGCGTCGGCTTCGCCGTGTGGGCCCCCGGCGCCCGCGGCGTGCAGGTCATCGGCGACTTCACCGGCTGGGGCCCGTTCGACGGGTGGCCGATGCGCTCGCTCGGCTCCAGCGGCGTGTGGGAGATCTACCTGCCCGACGCGCACCTCGGCAGCAAGTACAAGTTCAAGATCCTCGGACGGGACGGGCAGTGGCGCGAGCACGCCGACCCGCTCGCCCAGCACACCGAGGTGCCGCCGGCCACCGCGTCGGTCGTCTACGAGACCTCGTACGAGTGGGCCGACGCCGACTGGATGACCGAGCGCGCCACGAAGCAGTGGCACCAGGAGCCGATGAGCGCGTACGAGGTGCATCTCGGCTCGTGGCGGCCCGGCCTGTCCTACACCGAGCTGGCCGAGCAGCTGGTCGAATACGTGACCGAGGCCGGCTTCACGCACGTCGAGCTGATGCCGGTGATGGAGCACCCGTTCGGCGGCTCCTGGGGTTATCAGGTCACCGGCTATTACGCCCCGACGTCGCGCTTCGGCACCCCCGACGAGTTCCGCTACCTGGTCGACAAGCTGCACCAGGCCGGCATCGGCGTGATCCTCGACTGGGTCCCGGCGCACTTCCCCAAGGACGAGTGGGCGCTGGCCCGGTTCGACGGCACCCCGCTCTACGAGCACGGCGACTGGCGCCGCGGCGAGCACCCCGACTGGGGCACGTACGTGTTCGACTTCGGCCGCAAGGAGGTGCGCAACTTCCTGGTGGCCAACGCGCTCTACTGGTGCGAGGAGTTCCACGCCGACGGCCTGCGGGTCGACGCGGTGGCCTCGATGCTCTACCTCGACTACTCGCGCAAGGACGGCGAGTGGACGCCCAACCAGTACGGCGGCCGCGAGAACCTCGACGCGATCAGCTTCCTGCAGGAGATGAACGCGACGGTCTACAAGAACTACCCCGGCGTGGTGACGATCGCCGAGGAGTCGACCGCGTGGCCGGGCGTCACTCGCCCCACCCACCTGGGCGGTCTCGGGTTCGGCTTCAAGTGGAACATGGGCTGGATGAACGACACGCTGTCGTACATCGAGAAGGAGCCCATCTATCGCCAGTGGCACCACCACCAGATGACGTTCGCGACGGTCTACGCCTGGAGCGAGAACTACATCCTGCCGATCAGCCACGACGAGGTCGTGCACGGCAAGGGCTCGCTGACCGGCAAGATGCCCGGCGACCTGTGGCAGAAGCTGGCCAACACGCGGGCCCTGCTCGGGTTCATGTGGGCCTTCACCGGCAAGCAGCTGCTCTTCATGGGGGCCGAGCTGGGCGACCTGCGCGAGTGGAGCGAGGAGCGCGGCCTCGACTGGCAGCTGACCGAGGACCCGCAGTTCGGCGGCGTGCAGGCGCTGGTCAAGGATCTGAACCGGGTCTACAAGGAGACGCCGGCGATCTGGACGCAGGACACGGAGGCCAGCGGCTTCCGCTGGATCACCAGCGAGGACTCGCAGCACAACACGTTCTCGTTCGTCCGGTTCCCCCCGGTCGGGGCGCCGCTGGCCTGCGTCGTCAACTTCGCCGCGGTCCCGCAGGAGGAATACCGTATCGGGCTGCCGCGGGCGGGCCGGTGGACCGAGGTGATCAACACCGACAGCGAGCTGTACGGCGGGTCGGGCGTGGGCAACCTCGGCGGGGTCGATACGGACGCGCTGCCGTGGCACGGCTTCGACCAGTCGGTGTCGCTGCGGGTGCCGCCGCTGGGCGCGATCTGGCTCCGCCTGGAGGCCTGATACAACACCCGTCGCCCTGAGAGAACCCGTCTGTCGCTAATCGGACAGGCGGGTTCAACCCTGAGAAGTTGGTCAATAGGTTCAGGGAACTCCTTTCGGCCCGCCGGGCGGCGGGTCCGGGGCGATCGGAGGCAGATGATGGAAGCTCAGGAACCCGAGCGCGTCGACCTGCGCGACGTCGACGACGACCTGCTGAACGAGCTGAGCCCGGCCCTGCGCGCGGCGATCGAGCGCGTCTACTCCCCCGAGGCCCTGGAGGGCCCAGGTGGATTCAACTCTTTCGTAGACGCCGACCTCTAGCCATCCGGGCGGCGGCCGGCTGATGGACGTGTCCTGGCCCGACGACCTCGACGTGACGGCGCTGACCGCCCACGGCTGGGCGCCCAAGAACTTCAACCAGTTCATCGTCAAGATCCACAGCCGGTGCAACCTGGCCTGCGGCTACTGCTACGTCTACGAGTCGGCCGACCAGGGCTGGCGCGACCAGCCGCGGGTGATGAGCGAGGCCGTGTTCGCGACGGCCTGCCGCCAGATCGCCGAGCACGCCGGTGAGTCGGTCAGCCTGGTCTTCCACGGCGGCGAGCCGCTGCTGGCCGGGGCCGATCATCTCGACCGGCTGGCCGCCCTGGCCACGAGCGTCGTCGGGCCCGGCCGCCGGCTGCGCCTGGGCATGCAGACCAACGGTTTGCTGTTCGACGAGCGGGTGGCCGAGGTCTGCGACCGCCGGCAGATCCGGGTGGCCGTGAGCGTCGACGGCGACGAGGCCGGGCACGATCGGCACCGGCGATTCCGGGACGGCCGGGGCAGCCACGCCGAGGTCGTGCGCGGGCTGCGGGTCCTGCGAGCACACCCCCACCTGTACGCCGGTCTGCTGTGCACGGTGGACCTCGCGAACGACCCGATCACCACGTACGAGGCCCTCGTCGAACTCGGGCCGCCGACCGTCGACTTCCTGCTGCCGCACGGCAACTGGACGACACCGCCGCCCGGACGCGCCGAGGGCGGGCCTCCGGCGTACGGGGAATGGCTGTCCTTGATCTTCGACCGGTGGTTCGACGCGCCGGTCCGCGAGACGGGCGTGCGGCTGTTCGACGACATCCTCGCGCTGATCCTGGGCGGCCGCGGCACGTCGGAATCGGTCGGGCTGCTGCCGATCCGGGTCGCCGTGATCGAGACCGACGGCACGATCGAGCAGGTCGACACGCTGAAGACCGCGTTCGCCGGTGCCACCCGGATGCGCCCGGCGGGCGGCGGCAACCCGTTCGACGCCGCGGTGCTCGAGCCGCAGATCGTGGCCCGGCAGCTCGGCAAGAAGGCCCTGTGCGCGACGTGCCGGGCCTGCTCGATCCACGAGATCTGCGGCGGCGGCAACTACACCCACCGGTTCCGGGCGGGCTCGGGCTTCCTCAACCCGTCGGTCTACTGCCCCGACCTGACCTTCCTGATCAACCACGTCCGGGCGCGGGTGTCGGGTGAGCTGGCCAAAATCCAGCCGGATCGTCGCCCGGCCGGATCCGCGTGAGGAGGCCGACCGGTGGACATTGACCCCGAGACCCTGGCCCGCGACATCGGCACGGGCTTCGGCACGCCGGACAGCCTGGCCGCGCTGATCACCGGGCAGCGGCGCAAGCGGTCGGTGCTGCTGCGGATGCTGCGCAACGACGCCCCGTCCGCCGACATTCCGGACCTTCCGCACGAACTTCTCGACTATCCGAATGTCGGCGCCTGGCTGGTCCACTGCATCCGGCGGCTGGCCCATCCGGCCGACGACCCGGTGCCGATCTGGGCCGACCTCGGCTATCCGGGCTGGCTGGTGGCCGCGCACGCGATCACGTCGGGCCGGGCGGGCCGCCACGAGGTGGTCGTGCGCGACGGCGCGATCATGCTGCCGGGGCTCGGGCTGGCCCGGCTCGCGCCGCCCGGCACGCACGGGACGGCGGTCGTGACCGTCGCGCCCGGCCGCGTCGAGATCAGCCGCGAGGACACCCGGATCGAGCTGCTCGACCTGGGGAGCGAGGGCGACGAGCGGTGGCTGCCGCTGCGCAAGCTGGGCACGACGTATTCGACCCTGCGCGCGGTCTACCTCGACGACCTCGACCCGTTTCGCGACCTGTCCGACCCGTACACGAAGGCGCAACTGACGACCCCGCCCCCGCGACTGACGGCGACCCAGGCGGCGGCGTGGTCCCGGCACTTCCACGGCGCGCTCGAGATCCTGCGGCAGCGGTACGAGGAGTATTCGGCCGGGATCGACGAGGTGCTGCGGTCGGTCGTGCCACTGACCGCGGAGCCGATCGCCAACGGGGTCAGCAACACCTCACTGCACGCGTACGGGGGTGTGCACATGAGCGCCGCGGGCGGGCCGCACCAGTTCGCGCTCACCCTGATCCACGAATGCCAGCACGCCAAGCTGGCCGCGCTGACCGACCAGGTCGAGCTGCAGAAACCGTCGGTCGTCAAGGACCTGTACGCCCCGTGGCGCGACGACCCGCGGCCGTTGTCCGGATTGTTGCAGGGCATTTACGCGCACCTGGGTGTGACGGACTTCTGGCGCGTTTTCCGGACGTCGTCGTCGAAGGCAGAGGTCGAGTTCGCGAGGTGGCGCACCCAGGTGCGGCAGGCGCTGCTCGTGGCCGGGGCGTCGCCGCTGCTGACCGAGGCCGGCACGGCGTTCGTCGAGGAGATGAACGCTTCGGCCGCCCGCTGGTCGGGCGAGACCGTGCCCGCCCGGCTGGAATCGCTGGCCCGCGAGGCGTCAGCCGGTCACCTGGTGGCGTGGCGGGTGCGCAACATGACCGTCGACGTCACCGACCTGGTCTCGCGGTGGCAGGCCGGGGCGGCCCCGGGCGAGCTGCCCGTCTCGAGCGTTGTCGCGTCTCCGGTCCGGCCGGCGCGTTCCCGGCTGCCGGTCGGCCTGCTCAAGATGGGCATCTCCGCCGGTGACGCGCCCGCCTCCGACCTCGCCTACCTGGAGGGCGACTACGAGCGGGCCCTGGCCCTCTACACAGCCGAGGTCGGCCTTTATCCGGCGGAGCTCGACAGCCCCGAGTCGTGGGCCGGGCTCGCGCTCAGCCTGCGGCACCTGACCGAGGAGGCGTCGGTGTCGGCCCTGTTCCGCCGGCCCGAAGTAGTGGCGGCGGTTCACGCGGCTGCCCCTTCGTCCGACATCGTCCAGCTCACCGCGTGGCTGTCGTCGTGATCCTGCACAATCGGCGGTTCCTGGCGCTGTGGAGCGGCAACGCCCTGTCGCTGGTCGGCACGGCGGGCGTCCGCATCGCCTATCCGCTGCTCGCGCTGGCCCTCTTCGACTCGCCCGAACTGGCCGGCTGGATAGCGTTCGCGGCCACCATCCCCACGCTGATCCTGCAGGTGCCGGCCGGTCTGATCGCCGACACGGTCAACCGGCGGCTGCTGATGCTGGTGGCGCAGGCGGTCGGCCTGGTCGCCACACTCGCCGTGCTGCTGGCATCGGCCCTCGACCTGCGCGGCCTGGCAGTCATCCTGATCGCGGCGGCGGTCGTCGAGGGCTCCGCGTTCGTCGTCTTCGGCATCGCCGAGGTAGGCGCGGTCCGCGACGTGGTCGACGAGCGGGAACGTACGGTCGCCTTCTCGTTCCTCGAGGCCGAACAACCAATCGCCAACCTGGCGGGGCGCGCGGTCGGGGGTGCGCTCTTCGACCTGTCGCGCTGGGCGCCGTTCCTTTTCAACGCCTTCTCGTACGTCTTCTGCCTGTGGACGCTCGCCTTCATGCCCCGCAAACTCTTCGACCCGCGGCCGCCCACACCCGTCTCCCCCGCCGCAGACACTTCCTCCGCCGTTCCTGCCTCTGCGTCCTCCCCCACCGCCGCGCCCGCCTCCGTGTCCTCCACGAGTTCCCAGCCCGCCGCTTTCGCCCCCGCCGTCCCTGCGTCTCCCACCACTCCCGCACGCGCCGCTTCAGCCGCCGCATCCGCGCCCGCCGCCGTTCCCGCCTCCGCCGCTCCCCCGCCGGCCGCTCCCGCCTCCTCGTCCTTCGCCGCTCCCCCTCCCACCGCGCCCACCACCCCCTCCTTCGCCGCTCCTCCACCCACCGCGCCCACCTCCCCCTCCGTCGCCGCTCCTCCACCCACCGCGCCCACCACCCCCTCCGTCGACGGCGTGATGCCGGAAACCTCTCGTTTCTGGCGGCGGATGGGCGAGGGTCTCGTCTGGATGTGGCGCATCCCTTACCTGCGGCTGACCACGATCGTCACCGGCTTCACCAACATCCTGTTCCAGTGCGTAATCCTGATGATCCTGGTCGTCGGCACCCGGGAAGACCGTCCGGCCTGGACAGTGGGCGCGATCCTGGCCGCAGCCGGCGTAGGTGGCATCCTCGGCTCGTTCGCCGCTCCTCGCCTGGAACGCCGCTTCTCCCCCCGCGCGCTGTTCCTGGGTTGTGTGTGGGCGTGGACGGTGATGCTGGCGATGATCGCGGTCAGCACCCACCCGGTCGTCCTAGTGATCGCCTGGGCCGGCGTCGGCGCGGTCGGAACGGTAGTCGCCGTAACCCTGACCGTGACCCGCGCCCGAGCCGTCCCCGACTCGGCCCTGGGCCGCATAGTCAGCGCAGCCTCAGTCATCACCGACGGCGCAGTCCCGATCGGCGCCGTCCTCGGCGGCTACCTGCTGGCCTCAGCCGGCCCGCAAACCACCGCCTGGATCCTCTCGATCGCCATGCTGGCCGCAGCCGTCGTCTGCACCCGCCTGCTACGCCCGGCCCCGATCGACCAGGCGTCCCGCCTGTCCCCTGCGGTCCCCGAATGACACCCCCTGCTCCCTACCCGCCTCCCGCGCCCGCGCTCCTTCCTCCCGCGCCCGCGTTCCCACTCCCCACGTCCGCGTTCCCCCCGCCGCGGCGCTCGGTGCGGCGATGAGCCCGCGCACGGGCGAGATGCTCGCCGCCTACTTCGACCTGCGCAGCGATCGCGGACCGGTGCACGCGCGAATCGTCGGTCTGATGGGTCGCTGCCTCGCCCGGGGAGACCCGATCCCCGTCTGCCAGACCGTCACGCCGAGCGGCCTGCGCTACGCCATCTCATTGGACACACCCGACCGGCCGATGATCGACGACCCCCGGAGCCTGCCACCGGCCCAGCGGTCCCCCGAGTGGACCCGGCTGTGCGAGCTGATCGAAGACTGGGACTCGCTCGATCTGCCCGACCGCCTGCGAGTGACCCGGGTGCTCCACAAGCTCGGCCTCTGGGGCGTGATTCTCCGGCTCGCCCCACCCCGGCCCAGCTCGACGTCCGACGACGCCGCATGGCGAACGCTCACCCGGCTCCGGCACATGGCCGCCCTCAAGGCCCGCGGCGAGGACGACTTCCCGGTCCCGCTCGACATGTACGAGACGTACGCGCAGGTCGCTCGTGATCCCCACGCCCAGCTCGAGGAACGGATCAGCGCCGCGGTCAACCTGGCCGCCCATCACGGCCGCAACGACCGGACCCCGGACGACATCGCCCCCTGGGCCATCCTCGCGATGCGCCTGCTCGACGACGGTTCCCCGAGCCCGCTGCTGGCCAGCGCAGCGTGGCGGGCGATCTGCTTCCTGCCGTACTACCGCAACGACCACCTGGCCGTGGCCACCATGCTGGACGAGGCCGAACGCCTGGCCCTGATCGCCCTCCGGACCGCCGACCGCCTGATCGCCGTAGAGAACCTCCGGGTGCTTCACCAAACCCGCGGCCGCGCGGCACGTGACCCCGCCACGGCCGAGGACCACTACCGCCGCGCGGTCGAACTCGACCCCGACGACCCACAGACCCACGTCACCCTCGCCGACCACCTGCTACGGCAGCGACGCCCCGACGAGGCCTACGAAGTCTTCGCCACCGCGGCCGACCTGGGCGCCCCCTACACGGGGTATTCACGCTCACGAATGGCCCAGTGCCGCCCCTGACCCCGGTGGTTATCCACAATCGAGTGTTGTCCACAGTTCGATCACCGGCCGCACATGAAGATCAGCGATTTCTGGGACACTTCTCCCGGGATGGAGGCCCCCGGGAGGGTGGGCTATACGGCGACCAAGATCGAGTCCGGGGTGGTGGTGGGGGCCACGGCCGACGACTGGCTGGACGACGCCGAAATCCTGGTGCTGCAGCCGCTCGAGGATTCGCCGCTGCCGCTGTGGGACCTGCGCCGGCATGAGAAAACGACACTGCGGGCCCGGCGCGCGTCATCTGTCAGAAGTTGCGCCAGGCGTCGAACCACGTGTCGGCCGTGGCTGGGGGGATGCCGGCGCGGGCGGCCAAAGCCACAAAAGCGTCGCCCGCCTCCTCGCGCTGGATCGTGTCGAGGTCGAGGCGGTTGAGCTGGTCGATCAGGGTCCGCAGGGCGAGTGAGGCGTCGTCGTGGCGGTCGATTGCTCGTACGGCGGACGCGTAGGCCTTGCAAGCGGCCTTTCCCTCGCGTACGTCGACGTCGAGCCAGTCGCGGAACGGGTTGGTCAGGTTGGCGGCCAGCCACGTGTCGTTCTTGGCGCCGCCGATCAAGACCCGTACGGCCGTACGCCGGTAGCGGGCCCTGAGGGCGGCCGCCGTCGTGCGGCGCAGGCCGTGGATCGTCAGCCAGGCCAGCGCGGGCAGCTCGGGCAGCGTGTCCGCGTCGAGGCCGTACGCGTCGGTGAGCATGAGCCGGGACAAGCGGGGCAGGTGACCGAGCGCGCCGGCGTCGTCGAGGCGACCGGGTGGGCCGTTGAAGTCGAGCCACAAGGATTCCACGTCGGGCAGGGCGGCCGCGCTGATGGTGCCGCCACCGCTGAGTCGCAGTTCGTCGACCTGGTCGAGTCCGGCCGGCAGGGGTGCGGCGTCGCTGACGGTGACGGTCAGGCGGCCGCGGTGGTCGACCGTCTCGATGCGGGCGCCGGCCATCAGGTGCAGATCCGTTAGACCGCGGGGCAGGCGGAGCAGCTCGACGTGGCCGTTGATGGCCAGGCTGGTCAGCCCGCTGCCGCTCAGGTCGGCTTCGCCGGTGGCGTCGGTCCAGGTCAGGTCGTCGACGATGGGGTGAGCGGCCAGCGCGGCGCCCAGCCCGCGATCGGGGCCGTCCCAGACGAGCGACGTGCAGCGCGGCAGGTCGTCGAGGCCGGCCCAGCGCACCGGGCCGTCGGCGGGCGCGTCGATCTCGCCGGAGCCGGTCAGGTCGAGCCGGGTGCGGCCGGCGAGCAGGTGCTGCGGCCGGTCGCCGAAGTCGACCTCGACCCGGCCGCGGGTGGCCGCCCGCGCGTACGCCTGTTTGGCCTCGGCCGGAAGCTCGTGATCCCAGCGCCGCTGGGCCGCGACCTCGTGCGCCAGATACCACCAGCCCGAGTTCCGGTCCGTGCTCTCGGGGACGCCGCCGGGCACCGGCAACCGCCCGATCCACTGCCAGCCGGGTGGTGGCGGTTCTGTCGCGACGACCGAGATCAGCGCGAGCTCGCCCGGGTTGGCGTGGTGATCCAGCCGCAGCGGCCCGGCCGTCGCCAGTTGCTCCAGTGTGGGCGGTTCGGGCGAGTGCCAAGCCAGGGCGCAGAGGATCGGACCGGCCGCGGCGACTTGGCACGCGCCGTATCCTCCGCCGGGGAGTCGCATCACCGCGACATCGCCGATCGCGGGCACCTTCAAGGTCACGGGGGCAGGGTATGGGACGGATCGGGTTCGGGGCGATGCAGCTGCCGACAGGGGCGGAGCAGCGGGAATCGTCGGCGGCCGTGCTGCGGCGGGCCGTCGAGCTGGGCGTGCCGTTGATCGACACGGCTTACCTGTACGGCGGGGGCGCCAACGAGGAGCTTGTGGCCGCGGCCCTCCACCCGTACGGGGAAACGCTTGTCACGACGAAGGTGGGCGTGAGCGGGTCGGGGCAGCTGAGCGACTGGCGGCTCGACGGCCGGCCGGAGTCGTTGCGGCGGCAGGTGGACGGCTGCCTGCGACGGCTGCGGGTCGAGCGGATCGCGCTGCTGCAGCTGCACCGGATCGACCCCGAGGTGCCCCTGGCCGATCAGGTCGGCACCCTGGCCGAGCTGGTCACCGAGGGCAAGGCCGAGCGGCTGGGGCTCTCCGAGGTCTCGGTCGACGAGCTGGCGGCCGCGCGTTCGATCACCGGCATTGCGAGCGTGCAAAACCGCTACAACCTTATTGACCGTACGCATGAGCCAGTGCTCCGGGCCTGCGAGGAGGCGGGGATCCTGTTCATGCCGTGGCGGCCGCTCGCCCACGACGGCGGCGCGGTGGCCGAGGTCGCCGCGGAGGTCGGTGCGACCCCGGCCCAGGTAGCGCTCGCGTGGCTGCTGGCCCGGTCGCCGGTCGTGCTGCCGATCCCGGGCACCGCCTCGCTCGCCCACCTGGCCGAGAACGTGGCCGCCGAGTCGGTGCGGCTGTCCCCGGAGCAGGTGGCGCGACTTTAGAAATCCGGGCGGCGGCCGCAACAAATCCGGGGTGAGGGGGCGTCACAAGGGGCGGAAAGGGGGTCGGCTCGTGACGTTCGAGGAGTTTCTCTCCGCCCGGCTGGCGGCGCTGCTGCGCTACGCGACCGTTCTCGCCTGCGATCCACACCTGGGCGAGGACATCGTGCAGGAGGTGCTGGCCCGCGCGCAGCCGCGGTGGGACCGTATCGCCCGCGCCGACGTGCCCGAGGCCTATCTGAAACGGATGATCATCAACGAGCTGGCCTCGTGGCGGCGGCGCCGGGCGGCCCGGGTCGTGCCGATGTCGCTGGCCGCGCTCGAGGCGGCCGGCCCGGCCGCCGACGACCCGGTGGCCCGGCTCGACGAGCGCGACGCGATGATCCGCCGGATCGCCGGGCTGCCGCTGAAACAGCGCATCGTCGTGGCCCTCCGGTTCTACGAAGGGCTGTCCGACGACGAGATCGCCGACCAGATGGGCTGCCGCCCGGTCACCGTGCGCAGTCACGCCTCGCGGGCGCTGGCCACTCTCCGCAAACAATTTCCCGCGCCCATCGTCCCGCTGGGAGGACTCCATGACTGACGAGTTGATTCAGGCCGCGTACGAGAAGATCGCCTCCGCGGCGCCACCACCCGAGCGCATCCGGGCCCGGCTGCAAGCCCGTTCCCGGTCGCATCGGCAGCGCCGCGCCGTGCTGGCCGGGGCCGGGGCGCTGGGGGCGACCGCCCTGACCGTGCCGTTCGTCCACTTCCTGCGTGGCGGCTCCCCGCCGGAGACCGCGCCGATCGACGCCGTGACGGCGAGTGCCCCGCCGCCCAAGCCCGCGGCCACCGCTCCCCTGCGCTACGCCCTCGGCTGGTTGCCCGCCGGCGTGGGCGAGCAGTATCGGGAGGCCACCACGGACGGCGGCACCCGCACGTGGCTGCTGGACGGCCTGACCTACCCCACGGACTACACCGTCGCCAAGGGCGTGACCCTGGCCGTCGGCGAGCGCAGCGAGGACAACGCGGGCACTCCCGTCACGATCGGTGACGTCACCGGCCGGCTCGTGGTGACCGACTCGTCGTTCGTCGAGTGGACCCCGAAGGGCGGCCCGACCATGATCGTGACCGTGTACGGCCTGCCCGGCAGCACCGAGGTCGCCCTGCGGATGGCCCGCTCGGTCCGCCCGACCAGGGCGACGATTCCGGTGTGGATCCGCTCCCCGTGGATCCCCGACCGCTTCCGCGGCTCGACGTCGGCGCGGCTGATCCCCCTGGCCGGCGGCGGCTGGCGCCAGGAGCTCACGTACGCGGCCCCCCGGTTCACCCAGGTCCTGCGCATCGTGGCCGGCACCGCGAAACCGTCGGACCCCACGCAGCTGCAGAGACAACGCCCGGACGGCACCTGGCTGTGGATCCCCGAGCACCCCGCGGACATGGTCGGCCTCGAGCCGTTCGAGCCGCCGACGACGGCCGAGGCCACCCGCCTGCTCGACGAGCTCGTCTGCGTCACCCCCGACCTCGAATGGGTGGGCGGACGACTCTGAAGATCAGGCGCACGTCAGGCGGGCGTCCCGATGGGCGTCAGGCGGGTGTCAGGCGCAGGACGGGGATCTGGCGGGCGCCGGCCCGGGAGCGGAAGCGCAGCCAGCCCGGGTTCATCCGGACGGCCGCGGCGAAACGGCGGTCACGGTCCTCGCCCTCCAGCTCCACGGCGGTGAAGTCGCGCCTGGTCGCACCGTGGGTGACCGTGGCCTGCGGGTGGGCGCGCAGATTGTGATACCAGGCCGGGTGGCGGGTCTCGCCGAAGTTGGCCGCGATCACGACCAGGCCGTCGCCGTCGGGGACGCCCAGCACCGGGGTGGTGCGGCGTTGACCGGTGCGGGCTCCGGTGGTGGTCAGCTGCACCACCGGCAGGCCCGAGACCCAGCCCGAGAATGTGCCGCGGCCGCCCGTGGCCCGCAGCGCCAGCCGGTCGATCGGCGCCAGGTAGCGCACCGACAGCCAGGCCAGCGGGCGGCTGGTCACGGCCAGGCGCACGAGCCGCCGCAGCGGACCGGCCTCGGTGAACGCGTAGCCGCTCATGCGGGCGGGCACGACCCGGGTCGTGGCGACGAAACCAGCACGACAGTCACGCTACCCGCGCGGGAGCATGAGGGCATGAGAGACGTCACGCTCGTGCCGTTCACGGAGGATCTGCTGCCGGCCGTGCAGGTGTGGTTCACCGACGCCGACGTGCAGCGGTGGCTGGGCGGGCCCGACTGGCCGGCCCGCGAGTTCCGCATCGCCGGGCACGGGATCGGCGAGGAGTTCCGCGGCCGGATCGTGCTCCGCGTGCACTCGTGGGTCGTGCTCGACGAGGACGGCGTGCCCGTCGCGCACATCGGCGGCGACGTCTACGACCGGTGGTATCGGGAGCCGGGGCGCTCGATGGGGCTCGCCTACGTCGTCGACCCGGGCCGGCAGCGGCAGGGTTACGGCCGGTCGGCGCTGCTGGCCGTCGTCACCGCGCCCGAGACGGCCGACGTCGCGATCTTCGCGGTCGGCATCGAGCCGGAGAACGTCGCGAGCGTGCGGTGCGCGACCGCAGCCGGGTTCACGCCCGATGATCCCGAGCCCGACTTCGAGGGCATCGTCTATCACCTGCGGCGAAAAGCGGATGACCATGGCCGCGGGGTCGGTTAGCTTCGCGACCATGGAACCACTCGATGAGAAGGAGATCCGGGGCTCCTTCGTCAACTGCAGCAAGGGCGAGGCCGGGCGGATCAAGCTGCCGACCGGGCCCGTGCCCTGGCCCGACCTCGACTTTCTGGGCTGGACCGACCCGGCCGCGCCGTTGCGGGCGCTGCTGGTCGTGCCGGGCCCGGACGGTCCGACCGGCATCGTGCTGCGCCGCCCCGAGCCGGGCAAGGCGAGCGCGCTCCGGTCGAGCATGTGCCAGGTCTGCCTGACCGAGCACTCGTCGTCGGGGGTGGCGCTCTTCGTGGCGCCGCTGGCCGGCGCGGCGGGCCGCAACGGCAACACGGTCGGGCAGTACATCTGCTCGGACCTGGCGTGCTCGCTCTATCTGCGTGGCAAGCGCAAGCCGAAGGCACGCCTGGTCAGCCGCGAGGAGACGCTCACCCTGGACGAGCGGGTCGACCGCGCGCTGACCAACCTGGGCGCCTTCACCGACCGGGTCAAGGCGGGCTGATGATGCCGCCGCCCGACCCCGAGACGCCCCGTACAAGATCGAGGCCCCGCCGATCGGCGGGGCCTTTTCCGTGTGCCAAAAAACGTCACTGCCAGAGGGTCGACAGGCGGGCGAACGTCTCGTCGTCGCTGTGCCGCGGGATGACGCAGGCCAGCTGCCCGCCGGGGATGCGCAAGATGCGGCACTCGAGCCACTGGTCGATCTGCTCGGCCCCCAGCGCGACCAGCCGGGCGGTCTCGGCCTCGACGTCGTCGGTCTCGAAGTCGACGTGGTAGCGCGCGTCGCCGTCGATCGACTGGATCGCCAGCGTCAGCCCCGGCAGCGCCCCGATCAGCCCGGTGAACTGGGGCTCGCCCGGGGGCTGACGGGTGTCGACGCCGAGGGCCTGCGACCAGAACGAGACGGCGGAGGCGGTCTGCTCGGCGGGCACGTCGATCAGGATGGTGGACAGCCGGCTGCGATGCGACATGAGAATCCTCAGAGAGACGGGACGGGGTCGAAGAGCGCGCTCAACCGCGGATAGCGCCGGTGGCGCTCGGCCGGATCGTCGAGCTCGAACCGGGGGTCGGACGGCTCGGGCGAGGCCCGGAAGATCAGGCCGCGGGCCTCCAGCGCGTCGTCGAGGTCGTCGCCGTCGGTCACTTCCTCGTACGCCTCGGAGGCGACGTAATCCAGCAGCTCCCAGTCGGGCCACTCGTCCTCGGACCAGTCGTCGCTGTCGCGCCCGGCCAGCGCGCGGACGGCCGGCGCATCGGCCAGCGAGTCGGGATCGGCCGCGGCTGCCTCGAAGACCTCGCGGCCCTGCCCGATCAGCCACGCCTGGAAATACCAGAAGCCGTCGTCGGACGCGCCGTCGCAGACCAGCGCCGCGGCGCCCCACATGTGCCACGTGTCGACGCGGTCACGCAGGCCGCAATAGAGGATCTCGAACGACTCGATCTCGGCCGGTGGCAGCTTGGCCAGCTCGCCGGTCAGCCAGTCGGCCCGCTCGTCCTGATTTTTCTTGCGCCCGCTGCGCTCGATCAGCGCCCAGAATCCATCGAGATCCACGCCCGGAACCTAACCACACGGGTGCGACAAGTTTTCAGGGGCTCAGCCACTCGGTCGCGAGCAGCCCGTAGAGCAGGTCGTCGGTCCACTCGCCCTTGATGTAGGTCTGCTGCCGCAGCCGCCCCTCGCGGGTGAACCCGAGCCGCTCCATCAGCGACGCCGAGGCGACATTGCGCGCGTCGCACTCCCCCGCCACTTTGTGCAGCCCCTGCACCTTGAACAGCCGGTCGAGCACGGCGGTCACGGCCTCCCGGGCGTACCCGTGCCGTTGTTGTTCCTTGGCCACCGTGAAGCCGATCTCGGCCTGCTTGAGGTTGTCGTGCAGGTGCACCGCCACGTCGCCGACGAGCCGGCGGTCGGCGGTGCGCTCCACCGCGTACTGGAACCAGCCGGGTTTGTCGGGATCGGAGGCGATGAAGTTGGCCACGGCGGTCTCAGCCCGCAGCAACGAGAACGGCGCGTCCCACGACTGGTAGCGCGCGACGTCCGGATCCGACCGGTATGCGGCGAGCACCGGCGCGTCCGCACTCCGGAAACGCCGCAGCACGAGCCGTTCGGTGGCGATCAGCATTTGCCGAGGATAGAGCTTTGCTCCCGGGTCCGTGCCGTGCCGCGCGGCCGACAGCAGGAGGCGGACGTCACCCGTTACAGTGACACCTTCTGATTTTCTCCGGGACTGGGGGCGGTCATGCGTCCGGAGCCGTTGCGTCCGACCGATCCGGTGCGGCTGGGCTCGTACGAGCTGGTCGGCCGGCTCGGCGAGGGCGGCATGGGCACCGTTTACTTGGCGAGGACACCGGCGGGCACGCAGGTGGCGGTCAAGGTGGTGCGAGCCGACCTGGCCCCCGACGACGAGTTCCGCCGCCGGTTCCGCAGCGAGGTGGCCCGCGCCCGGCAGGTGCCGCCGTTCTGCACGGCCGAGGTCATCGACGCCGACCCCGACGCCGAGCACCCCTACCTCGTGGTCGAATACGTCGAGGGCCCCACCCTGCAGCAGGTCGTCGACCAGAAGGGCCCGCTGACCGCGGCGAATCTCCACAGTGTCGCGATCGGCGTGGCCACGGCGCTGACGGCCATCCACGGCGCCGGCATCATCCACCGCGATCTCAAGCCGCGCAACGTGCTGCTCGCCCCGGGCACGCCCAAGGTGATCGATTTCGGGATCGCGCGTGACATCGACGGCGCCCACACCGCGAACACGTCGCCCGAGTTCATGATGGGCACGGTGGCGTACATGGCGCCCGAGCGGTTCGGCGACGACGACGTGCCGATCACCGCCGCGGCCGACGTCTTCGCGTGGGGCGGCGTGGTGACGTACGCGGGCACCGGCCGCACCCCCTTCGGCGGCGAGTCCCCGCCGGCCACCGCCGGCCGCATCCTCACCCGCGAGCCCGACCTGTCCGGGCTCGGCGGCCCGCTGCGTGACCTGGTCGCGCGGGCCCTGGCCAAGGATCCGGCCGACCGGCCCTCGGCCCGCGAGCTGCTCGACCTGCTCGTCTCCACCCCGTCGCGAGCAGGCGTCTCGGCCCTCGAGGGGCAGCCCGACCTGCGCGCCGCGGCCAACCAGGCGCAGTCGGTGACCGGGCTGATGCCCAGCCCGCCGCAGGCCGAGCCGACCGTCGCGGTGTCCGCCGTGCCCGGCATGTCCGAGCCGCCCGCCGGCGACCCACCCCGGCCGCGGCGCTGGTTCCTGCCGGTGGCGATCGCGATGCTGGTGCTGGCTGTGATCGCGGGCGCGATGCTGGTGGTGTTCAGCTCGCGGGCCGACCCGGTGGCCGGTTCGGGCGATCCCGATCCCGTGGTCGTCTCGTCGTCACCGACGCCGCCGCCCGGGCCGGTGCTGATCACCGACGAGCTCGACGAGCAGCGGTTGTGGCTGGCCAAGACCGAGCCCGGCGGCAAGTCGTCCTGCGCCTTCAGCGAGGGCGAGCTGCGGGTGCGCATCGACGACACGTCGCTCTACAAGTGCCGCGGCCCGCAGGACACGCTGCCCGACGATATGACCATCGACGTCGGCGTGCGGCTGCTGACCCCCAACGCGTGCGCGGCGGTGTGGTTCCACTTCAAAGTGCCGAGCGGTGGCCACCTCGTACGGGTCTGTCAGAACAACATCTATGTCGGGGCGCATCAGAGCACCGCCGTCACCGTCTCGCGTACGCTGCCGCTCGATCAGCCGGTCGCGGTGGGCGGCCCGGCCACGCGGATCGGCCTGCGGGTCGACGGCGACACCGTGACCGTGTCGCGCGACGGGGTGACGCTCGGGGACGCCCCGCTGAGCGCGGCCGACATCAAGGGGAACCGGGTGCTGCTGGGCATCATCCTCGACCGCGACGTGCCCGAGGCGGGGGCGGCCGAGGTGGCGTTCGACCAGATCGAGGTGCGGGGGCCGAGCGCCCGATAGCGCCCGGCCCACCGGTCACTTGTCCTTCGTCAGCCCGGCCCGGCGGAGCGCGTCGGCCATCGCGCCACCGTTGAAGCTGGTCTGCGGCTGCTGCTGTTGCCGCTGGCCACCCTGCCGCTGGCCACCCTGCCGCTGGCCACCCTGCCGCTGGCCACCCTGACGCGGCTGCCCGCCCTGCCGCGGCTTGTCCTCCCGGGGCTCGCGCGGCTTGCGTACGGGCTCGTCCTGCAGCCGCATCGTCAGCGAGATCCGCTTGCGCTGCTCGTCCACCTCGACGACCCGCACCTTCACGACGTCGCCCGACTTCACGACCTCGCGCGGGTCCTTGACGAACGTGTTGGACAGCGCCGACACGTGCACGAGCCCGTCCTGGTGCACGCCGATGTCGACGAACGCCCCGAACGCGGCCACGTTGGTCACGACGCCCTCGAGCACCATGCCCGGCTGCAGGTCGGCGATCTTTTCGACGCCCTCGGCGAACGTGGCCGTCGTGAACCCGGGCCGCGGGTCCCGGCCCGGCTTGTCGAGCTCGCGCAGGATGTCGGTCACGGTCAGCACGCCGACGGTGTCGGTGATGAACTGCTCGGGCTTGAGCGCGCGCAGCAGCGGGCTGTTGCCGATCAGCGACTTGATGTCGGTGTTGGCCGAGGCCAGGATCGTGCGGACCACCGGATAGGACTCGGGGTGCACGGCCGAGGAGTCGAGCGGGTCGTCGCCGTCCGGGATGCGCAGGAAGCCGGCGCACTGCTCGAACGCCTTCGGGCCGAGCCGGGCCACCTTCTTGATCTCGTTGCGGTTCTTGAACGGGCCGTTCGAGTCGCGGTGCAGCACGATGTTCTCGGCCAGCCCGGTCGTGATGCCCGAGACCCGCGAGAGCAGCGGCGCCGAGGCGGTGTTGATGTCGACCCCGACCGCGTTCACACAGTCCTCGACGACGGCGTCGAGCGACTTGGACAGCTTCGACTCGGACAGGTCGTGCTGATACTGCCCGACGCCGATCGAGCGCGGGTCGATCTTCACCAGCTCGGCCAGCGGGTCCTGCAGGCGGCGCGCGATCGAGACGGCCCCGCGCAGCGACACGTCCATGCCGGGGAGCTCCTGGGACGCGTACGCGGAAGCGGAGTAGACCGACGCCCCGGCCTCGCTCACCATGACCTTGGTCAGCTTGGCCTCGGGGTGCCGCTTGATCAGGTCACCGGCCAGCTTGTCGGTCTCGCGCGAGGCGGTGCCGTTGCCGATCGCGATCAGGTCCACGTTGTGCTTGCTGGCCAGCGCGGCGAGCCGGTGGATGGACTCGTCCCACTTGTTCTGCGGCACGTGCGGGTAGATCACGTCGGTGGCCACGACCTTGCCGGTGGCGTCGACCACGGCGACCTTCACCCCCGTACGGAATCCGGGGTCGAGCCCCATCGTGGCGCGCGTGCCCGCGGGCGCCGCCAGCAACAGGTCGCGCAGATTGGCCGCGAAGACCCGGACTGCCTCGTCCTCGGCGGCCTGCCACAGCCGGACGCGGGTGTCGGCGCCGAGGTGGATGAGGATGCGCGTGCGCCAGGCCCAGCGCACGGTGTCGCTCATCCACTTGTCGCCGGGGCGGCCCTGGTCGGTGAGGCCGAAGCGGGCGGCGATGCGCGGCTCGAACGTCGACTCGTCCTCGGGCTCGGGCTCCATGGTGAGGTCGAGGACCTCCTCCTTCTCGCCGCGGAACATCGCCAGGATGCGGTGCGAGGGAAGCTTCGCGTACGGCTCGGCGAAGTCGAAGTAGTCGGCGAACTTGGCGCCGTCGTTCTGCTTGCCGTCGCGCACCTTGGCCACCAGCCGGCCCCGCGTCCACATCCGCTCGCGCAGGTCACCGATGAGGTCGGCGTCCTCGGCGAAGCGCTCGATGAGGATGGCCCGCGCCCCGTCGAGGGCGGCCTGCTCGTCCTTGATCTCCTCGGTCACGAAGGCAGCGGCCTCCACGCGAGGATCGAGATTCGGGTCGGCCAGGAGCTTGTCGGCCAGCGGCTCGAGCCCCGCCTCGCGAGCGATCTGCGCACGCGTACGGCGCTTGGGCTTGTACGGCAGGTAGATGTCCTCGAGCCGGGCCTTCGAGTCGGCGGCCAGGATCGCCTGCTCCAGTGCGTCGTCGAGCTTGCCCTGGGAGCGGATCGACTCCAGCACCGCGGCGCGCCGGTCCTCCAGCTCCCGCAGGTAGCCCAGGCGCTCGTCGAGCGTGCGAAGCTGGGCGTCGTCGAGGGCGCCGGTCACCTCCTTGCGGTACCGGGCGATGAACGGGACCGTGGCCCCGCCGTCGAGCAGATCGACCGCCGCGGTGACCTGGCCCTCACGGACGCCGAGTTCGGTGGCAATGCGCTGATGGATGGCTGTCGTCACGACGACGATTGTCGTCCACGGCCGCACCCGTTGTCCCGTCGCCCCGCGCGAGGTAGTCCTCCGGTGTGGTTGACCTGCCGCGAAGACCCAGTTCATGGCCTTTGGTCCACCCTTAACACAAACTCGTCCTCGCACTACGTAGGAGGTACTAGAGACATCTGATCGGGGCTTTGGCAGTCTTGTCACATGACGCTTGTTGTCCGGGCGGTCGCCGCCACCGATCAGGGCCTGGTGCGGTCCAACAACGAGGACTCGGTCTTCGTCGGCAACCGGTTGCTCGTGGTGGCGGACGGCATGGGCGGCCTGCCCGCCGGCGAGCTGGCCAGCGACATCCTGGTGCAGGCGCTCAGCGTCGTCGACGCGAGCCCCGACACCGGCGAGCCGCTGCAAGATCTGATCGCCGCCCTCGAGCGCGCCAACGCGCAGATCGAGGCCGCGGTGGCCGACGACGACGCCCGCGACGGCATGGGCACCACGGTCACCGCGATCATGCTCTCGGGCGATCGCGTAGCGGCGCTCAACGTCGGCGACTCCCGCTGCTACCTGGTCCGCGACGGCGAGATGACCCAGCTGACCCGCGACGACACATACGTCCAGGCGCTCGTCGACCAGGGCGTGCTCACCCCCGCCGACGCCCGCCGCCACCCCCAGCGGGCCCTGGTCACCCAGGCCGTGCAGGGCGGGCCGTACCGCCCGGCGGGCCGCATGATCCCGATCCAGGAGGGCGACCGCTTCCTCCTGTGCAGCGACGGCCTGTCCGACTACGTGGAAGACAGCGTGATCGCCGAGACCCTGCTGACCAACACCGACCGCAAGACAGCCGCGGCCGAGCTGGTCCACCGCACCCTCGAGAACGGCGCCCCCGACAACGTCACGGTCATCGTGGCCGACATAACCCACTAACCCGTACGCCTCGTCGACTCCCCAACCGCAACGAGGGCCGAACCCCGCCTTCGGCGGCTGCCGCTGCGACCTGAGCGACCCCACCGGCCGTAGCGCACCTGCGGGATGGCCGGTGGCCGGCCTCCAAGCCCACGCGAGCATCACACGCTCACCCAACCCGGGCGCCCGGATCGGACGGCCGGGTTTGTCACGGGTCAAGCAGCCGCCAATCCGGCGGATCGCCCGGTCGCAGGGCCGGATCATCGACCGCAAAGGTGATCACCGGCCCCGGCGGCGTATTCGGCCCCTCGAAGCGCACGGTGACCCGCCCGCGCCCACTCCCCCACACCCACCCTGCCCCGTGCCGCTCATGACGCACGTCCTGCCCCGGCCGCCACTCCACCGACCCAAGCCCGCCGCCGCGTGACAAATCGGCGTCTCCCGCGTATTCGCCACCGCTGGCCTCATCGGAAACACCTACGGACGCCGATCCGATGCCACCAGTGGATTCGTCACCGACCCGGGCGCCGGGCAGATCGCCGGCTCCGCTCGCGAACGTCTCGTCCGACCTACTTCCGACCGCCGACTCGACGCCATCCTCAGCTCCGCTGCCCGCAACGGCCCCGACTCCCACGCCGGACGCGCTTCCCAGCGCCGGACCGATCTCAGCCACGGAGACACTCTCGCCCACCGCGATGAACAAATCGCCGGCCACCGCCCCCGACAGGTCGCCGAGACCAACGCCGGTCGGCGACCCGGACAAGGCGGCGGGCTCGGCTTCGGAGAGGGTGCCGAACAGGTCGTCCTGGACGAAGTCGGCCAGGGTGCTGGCGCCGACGCCCAGCAGGCGGATGCCGGCCGACGTGTCGACCTCGGCCAGCAGGCGACGGGCGAACTGGGCGACCAGCCGCGGATCGTCGGTGGGCTGGGCCCGGGTGGCGGAGCGGGTGATCGTGGTGAAGTCGTAGTGCCGGACCTTGATCGTGATCGTGCGGGCCGACAGCCCGCCGGTGCGCAGGCGGCCGCCGACCCGGGCCGCGAGCAGGTCGAGCTCGGCGTTGAGGCGCACCCGGTCGGTCAGGTCGACGTCGAACGTCTCCTCCGCCGAGACCGACTTCGCCTCGCGCTCGCCCATGATCGGGCGGTCGTCGTCGGCGCGGGCCAGCCGATAGAGCCCGGCCCCGTGGGCCTGCCCGAGCATCTCGATCAGATCGGGCAGGGCCACCCCGGCCAGGTCACCGACGGTGTGCACCCGGGCGCGGCGCAGCCGTTCCATGGTCGCCGGACCGACGCCGGGCAGCCGGCTCACCGGCAGCGCATGCAGGAACGCCTGCTCCTGCCCCGGCGCGACGACGGTCAACCCGTCGGGCTTGTGCAGGTCAGAGCCGATCTTGGCCACCAGCTTCGAGCTGCCGAGGCCGATCGAGGCCGTCACCCCGCCGGTCGCGTCGGCGATCGAGCGCCTGATCTGCTCGGCGAGCGCTGTGACCCCGGCCAGGGAGAGGTCGTGCCGTCCGGCGGCGGCCAGGTCGACATACGCCTCGTCGATCGAAACCTGCTCGACCAGCGGCGACACCTCGCCCAGCAGGGCCATGACGACCTCACTGGTCTTGCGATAGGCGGCGAACCGCGGCGCGAGGAACGCCGTGCCCGACGGGCAGCGCCGCCGGGCCTCCGCGGTCGGCATGGCGGACCGCGCCCCGTATCGGCGGGCCTCATAAGACGCGGTGGCGACGACTCCGCGGCCGGCCACCCCGCCCACGATGACCGGACGTCCGCGCAACGACACCTTGTCGCGCTGCTCGACCGCGGCGAACATGGCGTCGAGGTCGACGTGCGCGACGCTCGCTTCCCGCCTCACCGCAGCCTCCCCGGACGTCCGATCACGCCCACCAGTGTCGTCCAGGGGTACGACAAAAAACAGCGAACGGCCCACCAGCTGACGCCGGGGGCCGTTCTGGGAAGAGCTCGAGCGGGTCGGGAGCTGATCATGACCAGGGAGGTAGCGGGAGGAGAAGAGTTGATCAGGGCCAGCGGCGGAGGCAGTAGGGGTGGAAGCGATCGCAGCGGAAGCAGTAAGGACGCTAGCGGTAAGGGCAGAAGCGGTAGACGCAATCGGGGCGGTAGCGGCAAAGGCAGAAGGCCAGGCGCGGAAGCGATAGAGGCGGTCGGGGCGGTAGCGGTAGGGGCGGTAGCGGCGGGGGTGAAGGTCACGACCAGCGGAAATAACGGGCGGCGAGAGCGCCGGAGACAACGGTCCAGCCGGCCAGCACGGCCAGGTGCAGCAGCGAGGGCCAAGAACCGGCGGTGGCGTCCTGCAGGGCCTGCACCCCGGCGCCGAGCGGAGTCAGGTCGCTGATCGTCCGCAGGGTGTCGTTCATGTTCTCCCGCGGCAACCACAGCCCGGCGAAGAAGATCAGCGGGAAGAAGACCAGCGACCCGACGGCCGAGGCGCTCTTGGACGACGGGGCCAGGGCGGCCACCAGCAGGCCGATGGCGAACATGGCCAGCGCGACGAGCAGATAGGTGATCAGGTAGGCCGGGATCTGGCCGGGCAGGTCGACGTCGAAGGCCAGCTTGCCGATCGTCAGGATGACCAGCATCGTGATGACGCTCATGATCGTGGCCATCAGCAGCTGCGCGCCGATCATCACGGCCGGCTTGACCGGGGTCGTGCGCAGCCGCCGCAGGATGCCCTTCTCGCGATACGAGGCGAACAGCTGCGACAACCCGCTCAGCGCGAACAACGCGATCCCCATCGACACGACGATCGGGATGTAGACGTCGATCATCCGCAGGCCGCCGAGCTCGGGCACCGGCTCGCGCATGCTCGGGATCAGCCCGAGGATCACCAGCAGGATCGGAGCGAAGGCGACCGCGAAGAACACCACGATCGGCTCGCGCAGGAACAGCTTGGTCTCGGTCACGGTGAGCTTGGTCAGAGCAGACATGGCAGGAACCTTTTCCGTTAAGTCGGATAAATCGGGCGGGTGGGGTGTCAGGCAGGTGGGTACAGGGCCGCAGGGCGGGCGAGGTGGAGGGGCGCGGGGCGAGCGAGGTGGAGGGGCGTAGGGGCAGGCGAGGCGGAGGGGCGCGGGGCGAGCGAGGCGGAGGGGCGCGGGGCAGGCGAGGTGAAGGGGCGCGGGGCGAGCGAGGCGGAGGGGCGCGGGGCAGGCGAGGTGAAGGGGCGTAGGCGCGAGCGAGGTGAAGGGGCGTAGGCGCGAGCGAGGTGAAGGGGCGTAGGCGCGAGCGAGGCAGAGGAGCGCAGGGCGGGCGACGGGAGGAAAGATCAGGCGCGGCTGGTCAGGGCGACGAACGCGTCGTCCAGGGTGGTCTGGTCGATCCGCAGGTTGCCCGCGGTGACCTGGTGCTGGGCCAGCACAGTGGTGATGGCCAGCAGCAGGTTGCCGGTGCCGGTGACCACGAGCTGATGCCCGGCCCGCTCGACCGAGCTCACCTCGGGCAAGGCGAGCAGCACCGCGTGGTCGATCGGCGCCGACGGCCGGAACCGCACCCGCTGCGTCTCGTCCACCTGCGCCACCAGCCCGGCCGGCGTGTCCACCGCGACCACACGGCCGTTGTCGATCACCGCGAGCCTGTCGCACAGCCGCTCGGCTTCCTCCATGAAGTGCGTGACCAGCAAGATCGTGACCCCGCGGTCGCGGATCGACTCGATCAGGTCCCAGGCGTCCCGGCGGGCCTGCGGGTCGAGGCCGGTGGTGACCTCGTCGAGGACGGCCACCCGCGGGTTGCCGACCAGGGCCAGGGCGATGGAAAGACGCTGCTTCTGCCCGCCCGACAGCCTGCGGTACTGAGCGTTGATCTTCTCGGACAAGCGAAGCGACTCGAGCAGCTCACGCCAGTCCGCGGGGTTGCGGTAGAAGCTGGCGTACAGCTCCATGGCCTCGCCGACCTTGAGCTTGTCGGGCAGTTCAGATTCCTGCAGCTGCGCGCCGAGCACCTGGCGCAGCTCGCCGCTGGTGTCGGCCTGAGCATCGATGCCGCAGACGCTGATCGATCCGCCGTCGGCCTTGCGCAGTCCCTCGATGCACTCGACGGTGGTGGTCTTGCCGGCTCCGTTGGGGCCGAGGATGCCGAAGATCTCTCCGGGCTCGACGCTGAAGCTGACTCCGTTGACCGCGGTGTGGTCGCCGTATCGCTTGACCAGGTTGCTGACCTCGATGATTGGCATGACTGAAGCCTGCCGGTGGGCACCCCCGCCCCGAATCGACTGCGTAGTTACGCGTGCGACCGGCCCTGACTTAGACCCCGATCCACCGATCGGTTGATGGGGGGATCAGTCCACGCCGGAGGTCGGCAGGTCGTGCATGGTCCGCAGCGGCGAGAAATAGATCCAGAGTGCCCCCAGCAACGCTCCTACGGTGGCGATCCAAAGCGATTCCCGTACGCCGATGGTGGCGCCCAGTCCGCCGCCGATGAGCGCGCCGATGGGGCGGATTCCATAGTTGACGGTGCGCTTGAAGCCGGACACCACGGCCAGCATCGAGCGCGGCGTGGCGGCCGTCTGCGCCGAGCCGCCGGTGATGTCGAGGACCATCACACCCAGTGCGGCCAGGAATTCCGCCGTGAACAGGGCCGCGAAGACGACCCAGCTCGGGCCCGAGGCCAGCGGGACGAGGATCAGCGGGGCCGGGAACAGCACGTAACCGAGAATCACGGCCGGGCCGAACCCGATGCGGCGGCTGAGCGGCCCGGCGATCGCGGCCCCGATCAGCCCGCCGAACGCGCCCAGGCCGATGATCACGCCGAGGGCGCCGGGCGAGACGTGCAGCTCGGTGGTCACGTAGAGGACCCACAGCGCCGCGAAGATGTAGTTGAACAGGTTGAGCGTGGCCGCGCCGAGCAGCAGCGCCCGGAGCACGGCGGAGCGGACCACGAACCGTACGCCCGCAAGCATGCCCTTGCCCTCGGCGGCCGCAGCGAGTGACGCGCCGGGACCGTCGTCGACGTGCACGCGGGCCAGGAAGAAGGCCGACACCAGATAGGTCAGCGCGTCGGCAATCAGCGCGATCGGGGCGGTCAGGGTCTGCACGAGCAGGCCGCCCAGGCTGGGACCGGCCACGAACGACGCCGCCCGGCTGCCGTTGAGCAGGGTGTTGGCGTCCACGTAGTCGTCGCGGCGCACGAGCGAGGCGAAGAGGCTGGCGTGCGCGACCTCGAACAGCAGCGAGAACACGCCGACCGCGAACGACACGACACACATCAGCGGCAGGGTGAGCAGCCCGGCCCACCACAGCACGGGCACGCTGAGCAGCAGCAGCGCCCGGCTCAGGTCGGCGACGACCATGATCTGGCGTTTGTCGTGGCGACGGTCGGCCCAGGCCCCCGCGGGCAGCGAGAAGAACAGGTTGGGCAGCAGGGCGGCGGCGGTCAGATAGCCCATCTCGGCCGGCCCGGCGCCCACTGCCAGAACGGCCAGCAGCGGTACGGCGATGAGGGTGACCTGGTCGCCGACGAGCGAGACGGTCTGGGCCGACCAGTAGCGCCGGAACGCGGCCCCCCGCAGCAGCCCGAGCGGGGTCGTGGCGGTGACGGTCATGAGACCGGCCCCCGGGGGATGGCCATCTGGATGATCTGGATGGGCCGCGACCCCGGTGGCCGGGCGGCGGGGTCGGTCGCCCGGTCGTAGAAGCGGGCGGCCAGCGCCTGGATCTGCTCGTCGAGCTCGCGCAGCTCGGCCGGCGTGACGTGGATCAGCACGTCGCCGAACCCGGCCGCGGCCCGCCACTCGCTCGGCTCGTCGGCCCGGCTGGCCAGATAGTCCCGGGCGCGCTGCACGAACACCCCGAGCAGCACGCTGTTGAGCTGGTCGGTCGCCGCCCGCATGGCCGGGTCGTCGGAGTCGTCGTCCCAGGAGGTCGTGTGGGCCGTCGCCCGCCACGGCCGTTCCCGCCCGTCGGCCCCCGGCACCCGCTCGGCGAACCCGTATTTCGCGAGCTGCCGCAGGTGGAACGAGCAGTTGGGCACGTTGTCGTCGAGCGCGGCCGCGGCCCGGGTCGCCGTCATCGGGCCGTCGGAGCGCAGGAGCCCGATGAGCCGTACGCGCAGGGGGTGTGCGTAGGCCCGCAGCGTGCGCGGATCGGTGACCTTGAAGTCGTCGCTCATTCCTAGAGAATGCTTTAGAAAGAGTTCTCTAGCAAGTGGGTATCAGGGTTCGCGGCTCAGGGTCGAGCCAGGGCAGTTCCGGATGTTGATCGGCGCGGCCGGGGCCCACCATTGATGTATCAGGCCGAACGAGCCGCAGAGATGGAGAACAGACCGACATGAACGCCGTGCACGACAGCATGTCCCGCCAGGGCCTTTCCCGGCCGCGCGAGGGCCGGCTCCTCGCCGGTGTCGTCGCAGGACTGGCCCGCCGCTTCGGGATCGACCCGTGGCTGGCCCGCCTGCTCTTCGTGGTGGTCCTGCTGGCCATCCCGGGCAGCCAGATCCTGGTCTATCCGATCCTCTGGATCGTGATGCCGTCCGAGAAGAACGAGTTCGTCAGCGCGTACCCGCCGGCCGCCTGACCCTCTGATCGGCAACCCCTTCGCTGGAGAACGGCCCGCCTCGTGCGGGCCGTTTCTTCGTCAGCACCACCAGCACGACCAGCGCGGCCGCCACGACGATCACGAACGGCCACGCGCCCAGCGAGGAGACGCCCGAGCTGAGCCAGCGCTGCACGACGGCCGCCGCGTTGATCACCGGGTCGGTGCCGGCCAGCCGCAGATCGCCGGCCAGCCGCAGCTCGTACCAGCCGTAATAGGCCACGTAGAGCCCGCAGACGACGAGGATCGCACCGCCGAGCCGGGGAACGAGCCCGAGCAGCCCACGGATCCGGGTGATCACCGAGACCCGCACCAGGGCCACGGCCACGGCGGTCGCGCTCACCACAAGAGCCATTCCCCCCGCGTACGCGAGGAACAGCGCGACGCCGGCCCCGATCGAACCCGCCCGCAGGCTCGACACGACGAGCGCCAGGAACGGGCCGACCGCGCAGCCCAGCGAGGCCACCGCGTACGCCATCCCGAAGAGCACGGTCGAGCCGGTCGACCCGGTCAGGACCGGCGCGCGCACGGTCACCGCCGGCAGCGAGCGCCCGGCCAGCAGCCACCCGCCGAGCGCGGCCAGGCCCAGCCCGAGCACCACGGTCAGCCAGGGCAGCCGGGGTTGCAGCGCCCCGGCGATCGGGGTGAGCAGCAGGCCGAACGCACCGAACACCACCGCGTAGCCGAGCGCCAGCGCCGCACCGGCCTTGAGCGCGCGGCCGACGGCACGGGCGGGGCGGCCCGGCTCGGTCGCGACGAGCACCGAGAGGTAGGCCGGCAGGAGCGCGAACCCGCACGGGTTGACCGCGCCGAGCATCCCGGCGGTCAGCGCGAGCAGCAGCTCCCCGCCCATGTCAGGCGGTCAGCGCCTTCACCTGCGAGGTCAGCTGCAGGTCGTCCAGATAACCCGTGTGCCGCACCTGACCGTCGCGGTCGAGCACCACGTACAGGCTCTGCTCGGTGATCTTGAATCGCTTCCAGATCTTGCCGGCGCCGTCGTCGAGGTGGGTCACGTTGCCGACCTCGAGATCCTTGACGAACTGGTGCATGTCCTTGTTGCCGCCCATGCCCGCGATGCCGAGGAACGACAGCTTGTCGCCGTACTCCTCCTGCAGGTCGCGGACGCTCTGGGCCTCGCTGGCGCAGGTCGCGCACCAGGGCGCCCAGAACCACAGGATGGTGGGCTTGCCGGCCAGGGTCGTCGCGTCGAACGCCTGCCCGTCGAGGGTCTTCCCGGTGAACTTGAGCGCCGCCGGGACTACACCGGACTTTTCCGATTTGTCCGGGAAGGTAGAGGCGGAGCGGCCGTCGGAAGTGGAGCCGGGCACCGTGGCCGGCTCCACAAAAGCCGGCGCCGAAGCGGGCGCGCTGCTGCACCCGGCGGCGAGCAGCACGGTCGCCGCCGCCGAGAACAGAACAGCGCGCCTCTTCACTTGGAACCAGCCTCCGTGAGTCGCAGGGCCAGGGCCGGGCAGACGTTGACGGCCTTGCGGGCGCCGTTCTCGAGCCACGGCGGCAGCGGCGTCTGCGGGAACGCCGGGAAGCCGTTCGCGTCGAGCCGGATGATCTCGGGCGCGACGGCCGAGCAGAGCCCGTGACCGTCACACCGCGACCAGTCCACCGCGAGCCGCCGGGCACCCTGCTCCGCCGTGTAGGGCAGGGGCAGAATCCCCCGTACGTTTTTGCCGCAGCCCTCGCCGTTGGTGTGCGCCTCGACGTCCTTGGCGAACACCTCGAGCGCGGACAGCGCGAACCGGGCCGTGCCGTCGGGGTGGCTGCACGCGCCGCGGCCCTTGACCACACCGGCCGCCTGGCGCACGTTTTCGACCGCGTTGCCGCCGAGCGAGACCAGCGTGACCGCGCGGGCCAGGTCGGGCAGGCCCAGCCGGCAGGGGCCGCACTGCCCGGCCGACTCGCCCGCCAGATATTGCACGACCTGGGAGACCTCGCCCAGCGGGCAGGTCTTGGAGCCGATCGGGATCAGCATGCCGGCGCCGAGCGTGCCGCCGACCGCGGCGAAGCCCTTGCGCGAGATGGTGACGGTCTGCGCGGCCTCGGCAGTGATCCACTTGCCGTGGTAGCCGCCGACCAGCAGGCCGGGGCCGATGTCGGCGCCGCACATGTTGAGCACGTCCATCAGCGGGGTGCCGGTCGGCGCCTCGACCACGGCCGGGTTGGTGGCCGAGCCGCCCACGGTCAGCATGACCGTGCCCGGTTCCTCGGGGATGCCGACCGCGTTGTATTCCCACGGGCCGAGCCGGGCCGCGATCGCGAGCTGCGAATACGTCTCGGCGTTGGACAGCAGGGTGGGCAGGCCCATGACGCCGTTGTCGCTCGAGCGCACCTTGCGGCCGGGCGGGATGTGCGCCTCGCCGTTGATTCCGCGCACCAGCGCGCCGCCCTCACCCGAGATGAACCGGTGCGGCACGGTGACGATGCGGGTCGGGCAGGGCATCCGCCGCTCGGCCAGGGCCGCGGTGAGCGAGCTCTGCCCGATGCCGTCGTCGGCGATGCCGATGACGATCTCCTCGGCGTCGAGCGCGGCGGCGGCCAGCGCGGCCCCGTCGAGGATCAGGTGCGGCGCGCGGGTCAGCACCGCCTTGTCCTTCCAGGACGGGGGCTCACCCTCGGTCGCGTTGACCACGATCACCGGCGGCAGCTCCTGCCGGCGGCACGAGTCGAGCACGGCGCGCACCTTGCGGGCGAACGGGAAGCCCGCGCCGCCGCGGCCGCGCAGCTCGATCCGGTCGGCCAGGCCGATCAGCTCGCCCGAGGACAGGGCCGCGAACCCGCCGTGCACCTCCTGGTGCGCGAGCAGGTCGAGACGGCCGTACTCGTCGAAGCCCGCGGTGATCCGCGGCGTGCCGATCGCGGTGACCGGCGGAACCTGCGACGCGCTCAATTCGCTTCCCCTCGCAGCTGCGACCAGTAACCGTCGTCAGCCTCGTCCTCCACCCGGCCGCGCCCGCCGCGGCGGGCTCCCCTGCCCGCCTGGACGCGTCCGGAATCCTGCTGCTCCCGCCGAGTCCGCCGGGACGCCATGTCGACCAGGGTCGGCGTCTCGTCGGGCTCCATGTAATCGGGATTGTCGGCGAGATCGACGAACCCGCTGCGGCTGTGCCGCCCTGAATCGGCGCCTGAGTCGTCTGCGCCCCGGTCGCGCCGAGCCCGGGGCGCCTCCTCGGCCTCCCGGTCGTAACGGGATTCCGAGCGCGACCGCCGCGGCGGCGGTGTGTCGTCGTAGCGCCCTCGTTGGCGCGGCATCTCGTCGTAACCGTTGCCCCGCTGGGGCTCGTCGTAGAGCGGCATGTCGCCCCGGCGGCGCGAGCGCGGCGGCTCGTCCTCCTCCTCGGCGTAGCGCCGGCGGCGCGGGGCCGGCTCGTCGTAGCCATCCATCTCGACGCGGCGCATGCGGGTCTGCGTGTCTTCGAAGTCGGGGCGGCGCATCCGGGTCTGCGTGTCCTCGAAGTCGGGACGCCGCATCCGGGAGCCGGTGTCCTCCATCTCGACCCGGCGCATCCGCGTCTGCGTGTCCTCGAAGCCGTCCATCTCGACGCGGCGCATGCGGGTCTGCGTGTCCTCGAAGTCGGGACGGCGCATCCGCGTGCTGGAGTCCTCGAGCTCGGGACGACGCATCCGCGTGCTGGAGTCCTCCAGCTCGGGACGACGCATCCGGGTGCTGGAGTCCTCCAGCTCGGGACGGCGCATCCGGGTGCTGGTGTCCTCGCCCGGATAGCGGCGGCCGCGCGGCTCGTCGAACTCGATCTCCTCCTCGACCCGGCGACCGCGGCCCCGGCGCTCGTCGGCGTCGTAGCGCGGCATCATGCCGGTGGGCTCGTCGAACGTCTCCTCGGCGCGGGCCCGGCGCTGGCGCGGGGCGACCAGGTCGTCGGCCGGCGGCGGGGCGACCGGCGGGGCCTTGACCTCGGCCGGCTGGAACGTGTCGACCACGGCGACCGGGCCGAGCCGCTCGGGCTCGACGGGCGCGGCCCGCTCGCGGCGGCCGGGGCGCTTCATGGCCGGCGAGCTGGTGGGCACCAGCGAGCTGACCGGCTTGAGGCCGCCCGACGCGGCGGTCGAGGCGAAGTCCTTGTTGCGGTTGAGCGAGACGGAGAGGCGGACGGCCAGGCCGACCAGCACGCCCAGCACACAGACGATGTAGCTGACGACGACCCAGGTCGCCGCGGGCCGGCCAGCGCTCAGGCCGTGCATCAGGGCGGTCGGCCAGATCAGGTAGGAGATCGAGTGGATGCCCCGCCACATCCAGGGGCTGCCGCGGCCGATGAACCGCGAGCGCATGATGCCGGTCCACATCACGAGGATCATGACCCAGCCGGAGATCGTGCCGAAGCCGATCCAGACCCGCTTGTCGCCCTCGTAGAGGAACGGGATGAACGCGTCGATGACCGAGGCGTGCTTCTCGACGATCTTCATCCAGACGTGCAGGAAGAGGGCCGCGACCGCGATGACGCCGGTGGTGCGGTGCGCGGACTGCAGCAGCACGCGCTGGCGGATCGAGAGGACCAGCCGGTCGGTGGAGACCAGCCCGATCATGATCGTGATGGAGAGCGACACAAGCGTGATCACGCCGATGTAGTACTCCGTGTACGTGAAGA
The DNA here is from genome assembly GCF_016785085.1 of Paractinoplanes lichenicola. GTDB lineage: Bacteria > Actinomycetota > Actinomycetes > Mycobacteriales > Micromonosporaceae > Actinoplanes > Actinoplanes lichenicola. Next base: position 440,746 of record NZ_JAENHO010000008.1, on the reverse strand, counting down.
AGTACACATAGCCGACTCGACCGGGCTTGGTCATCATCGCGACCGCCCAGATGGCGGCGATCACGCTTATGGCCAGAACCGCTACCGCACCCTTGGAGGGCGCTCCTTTACCGGTGGCACCGACATCGACGGGTGCGGGTCGCTCTTTGTTACTCGTCCGGGCCATAACTCCTCGTTCTCCGCAGCGGTCACGTCCCGTGGGCGGTGGGACGCAGGCACCCGTGGGGAGTGCCCCCTGCTTCACGTTGTTGCCGGGCAGCGATCGGCATCGGCCGGTCCCTGCCCATCCCCCAACTACGTGCCGCGAGCGGGTTCGGATGAACGCCTGACGGTTCTTTTGTCGCCTAGTTTGCAGTGCCCCCTGCCATATGGGCTCTGAGCTGCGAAGACATGCCGGAGAAACAGTTGCCTAAGCGAAAAATAAGGCGTCACGAGCCAGTGACCCAGCGCACCCGGTGAACCTTTCGGCCCTCCGCTGCGAACCATCACCTGTGGCCTCAGTCATGAAGGAGATGATCGGCATGCGGCACCTGGCCCGAGGGGGGACTCGGATCAGCGCTGTCCTCGTCGCCGTGGCGACGCTGGCGTGGGCCTCCCCGGCGCGCGCCGACGTGCCGGGGTTCGAGGTCAAGGTGGGGCAGGCGCCCCAGACTTTCACGACCGGCAAGAACGCCGGAACGCTCACGGCGGTCGCCTCCACCGATCGCGGCCTGCGCTGCCTCAAGGTGCGGTGGGCGCTGAGCATCGAGACCAAGGGCATCAGCCTCGACCAGGTCCGGGTGACCCGGGTCGAGAACAACCAGTCCTTCCCCGTACGAGCCGGGGTCGACGACGAGACGGCGACCGTGGTCGACGAGCGGCTCGACCCGGGGCAGCTCTGCCGGGACCGCACGGTGACCGGCCGCTGGGACATCGCGTTCACCGGCCCCGACGACGGTGAGGTGGTCTTCCAGGCGCAGGCCTTCGACGCGGCGGGCCGGCTGCTCAGCTCCACCGGCACCGAGTCCCGCGTGGTCAGCCCGGTCGCGGCCGAGCCGAGCGAGAGCCCGAGCCCGTCGCCGACCCCCTCGGCCGTGCCGACCGAGGACGCGCCCGTCGAGGACGAGCCGGTCGACGAACAGACGCAGGACGCGGCGCCCGCCGCGACCGACCAGGCGGCCCTGACCCCGGCCTCGAACAGCTCGAACGTGCTCGGCGTGGGCCTGATCGTGGGCGCGCTGATGGTCTTCCTGGGGGTCGGCATGCTGCTGCGGCTACGGCTGCGCAACCGGCGGCAGCCGGCGTGGCAGACCGAGACCCAGGCGATGCCCACCGGCTTCGAGAGCATGCCGCGCCGGCGGCGGAATTAAGAGATTCCTGCAAATACGTTTCGCTGCCTTTAAGGTCCCCACGGCCTGGTGGCGCTAGGTTCGTTTACCAACAGCCCGCGAGCCACTACGTTCGGCACATGTGCCGGACATCGATGCGGCTCACCGCCTCGCCCGTGTCTCCCGACGGGCGCGACATCGGTCCGGCCGGGGTGGGCACCCCGGCCGTGAAGGTGCCGTCCCGCGAGAGCGAAGCACAGCGAGGCCGAGCGGATGGGTGGCTGACTCCGCGCGTGGGGCGCGGGTCAGCCGCCGTCCGTCACCGCCGGGCGAAGTGGTCGACGAGCAGCTCCGTGCGGCCCTCGGCGAAGGCCGGGGGCAGCCGCCCGGAGCGGGTCAGGGTGGCCAGCCCGTGCAGGGCGGCCCAGAACACCTCGGTGACCACGCCCGGGTGCACGTCGTCGCCGGCCACCTCACCCAGGCTCTCCAGCAGCGCCGCGAAGGCGTCCTTGAGCGGCTCCGGCGTGTCCGCCGTCGCGAAGTCGAGGCCGCCGTCGAGCTGGAACATGGCGTCATAGACGGCCGGGTTGCGCGCGGCGAAGTCGAGATAGGCGTGGGCCAGGGCGGCCACCCGGGCGCGCGGGCCGTCGGCGGCGGCCGCCGCGGCCCGCAGCGCGGTGGCCATCTCGGCCGCGCCCTCGACGGCGACGGCGCCGATGATCTCGCGTTTGCCCCGGAAGTGGCTGTAGAGGACCGGCTGGCTGTATTCGATGCGCTCGGCGAGCCGGCGGGTGGTGACCGCCTCCCAGCCCTGCTGCTCGGCGAGCTCGCGGGCCGTCGCCAAGATGAGGCGTTCGCGAATCGCTCGTTCGCGCTCCTTACGTTCCTGTACCGACATGCAGCGATCCTAGCACCGCTAGACATCCGAGCGGCAGCAGTGCTAGCGTTGCCACGTCATCTAGCAACGCTAGATATCAGGAAGGGTCATCATGCTCAGCGCACTTCAGGTTGTCACCATCGTGAGCGTCGGCTTGCTGGTCGGGGTCGAGCTCGCCGTCGCCCTCGTCCTCAACCGGATCCTCGACGCGCTCCCGGAGGACGCCGGTCAGCTGGGTCGCGCCCACGGCGGCCGGATGCTCGGCGCCGCGATGCCGGTCTGGTACATCGGCTCGCTGATCCTGGTCGTGATCTGGGCCGTCGCCGACTGGGGAGACGACGGCACCGGCCTCGTCATCGCCTCGGGCGCGCTGCTGATCCTCAGCGTGATCATGTCGCTCCTGCTGCTCGTCCCGATCAACAACCGCAGCAAGAAGTGGACCCCCGAGAACCGGCCCGCCGACTGGAAGGAGCAGGGCAAGCGCTGGGACCGCCTGCACTACGTCCGCGTCGCCATCATCGTCGGCGCCTTCGCCCTGCTGCCGGCCGCCCTCGTCTGAGCAACAGCCGGCGGCCGCCCAGCGTCAGAGCAACAGCCGGCGGCCGCCCAGCGTCAGAGCAACAGCCGGCGGCCGCCCAGCGTCAGAGCAACAGCCGACGGCCGCCCGGCGTCAGAGCGACAGCTGGCCGTCAGCCGGCGTCTGAGCAGCAACAGCCGACGGTCGCGCGGCGTCTGAGCGGTCGGATCAGACGCTGCGCTCCACGCGGATGACCACGGCGGTCGCGTTGTCGCGGCCGCCCGCGGTCAGGGTGTCGTCGAGCAGGGCGTGCACGGCGGCGCCGGGGTCGTCGTTGGCCAGCACCCGGGTCAGATTCTCGTACGTGAGCTGGTCGGAGACGCCGTCGGTGCAGAGCAGATAGACGTCGCCGGGCCGCAGGGTCACGTTGATCAGGTCGGGCTCGGGGCCGTCGGGGTGACCGGCGTAGCGGGTCAGCCGGTAACGGGCGGCCGCGGCCTCGGGCGAGTCGTGGGCGAACCAGCCGTGCAGCAGGCCGACCCAGGCGATCGTGTGGTCGACCGTCAGCAGGTCGAGCAGGCCGTCGCGCAGGCGGTAGGCCCGGGAGTCGCCAAGCTGCACGATCCAGGCGGAGGCGTCCCCGGCCGCCACGAGGGCGGTCAGCGTGCAGCCGGTCAGCCCGGCCAGGGTGCGGCCCGCCCCGCGTACGGACTCTTGGGCCTGGGCCACCGCGGCCCGCAGCGCGGCCGCACCGTCACCCACCGCGGCCTCTCGCACGAAGACCTCGACGGCCGTGCTGCCGGCCACCGTGCTGCCGGGGCCGTCGCCCATGCCGTCGGCCACCACCGCCAGCGGGCCGCCCGGGTCAAGGTGCACCACGTCGTAGTTGGTGTCGTACCGCTCCCCCACGACACTGCCGGCCGCCGCGGTGAGGCGACGACCGGCAGAGGTCCAACCGACTTTGGTGATGTCCACTTCTCATTTGTAGTACACCGGACCCCGCTCCTCGTGGGTTAGAGCGGGGTCCGGCGGTCCTCTTTACCCGTCGGCTACAGCGCCGGGTAAGCGTTGGCCATCAGCTGGCGGAACTGCGCCGAGAACCAGGCGCCCGAGATCGGCGCGTTGGGCAGGGCACCGCTCAGGCTGTTGCCGTTGCGGGCGTTACCGGTGTAGGTCGGGTCGCACATCCGGTCGAAGCCCTTGCCCTCGTCGTTCGGGATCAGCGAGGAGGAGCCGTCCGACTCACCCGGGGGCTTGACCCAGACGTACGCGTCGATGCCGCTGGCCGGGGCCGCGGTCGGGCGCTCGCCCAGGCCCGCACCGGACTGGTTGCACCAGTTGCCGGCGTGGATCCGGCGGTCGATGCGCGACTCGTTGACGAAGGTGTCGACGTTGGTGGAGGTGCTGGCCGCGGTCGGCCGGGCCGAGCCGCCCCAGCCGTTGCGGCTGGTGTCGATCAGCATGCCGATGCCGGAGTTGAAGCCGATCGAGACGAGCCGCTGACGGAACGCCTGGGCGAAGGTCAGCTCGTCGGTGTACTGGTTCCAGTCCACCCACTTCGACTGCCGCACGCTCTGCCCGCCGACCTGGGTGGTGGGCTGCACGAACGGCTCACGCAGGGCCGAGTAGTTGGCCGTGTTGGTGATGAAGCCGTGCACGTTGTTGACGCTGCCGGAGGCCTGCGCGGCCTGCAGCATGATGTCGGCGGTGGGGTTGAAGTTCGAGTCCCAGCCGATCCAGCCGTGGTGGGCGGCGTCGACGTAGTTGTAGCCGTTGGGCAGGGCGCCCAGCTTGTTCAGGGCGTAGCCCACACCCTGCACGTACCCGCCGTTGGCCTTCATCGTGTCGCAGGTCGCCGTGCCGCCGGCCTGGCCCGAGGTGTTGGTGATCAGGTTCGGCAGCGAGTCGATCTCGATGACGTTGATGATCCGCAGGTTCCGGTACTTCGCGTCGGCCTGGATGGCGGCGATCGGGTCGATGTACTCGGACTTGTAGCGCGGCAGCTCGTTCGGGCCGAGCTCACCGTTGGAGGCGAGCGCGGCGCAGTCCCGGCCGGGCAGGTTGTAGATCACGAACTGGATGTAGCCGGCGCCCTGGGCGAGGGCCGCGTCCAGGTGGTCCCGCAGGCCCATCGAGCCGTTGGAGCTGCTGTCGTCGGTGCCCTCGATCGCGGCGATCCGGTCCAGCCAGACGGCGGTCGGGTTGCTCGAGACCCGGTTGCCGCCGGGCTCGGCGTCGGCCTTGGCCTTCCACTCCGGGTTGACGTAGCCCTTGGCCCCCGCGTACGGGTTGTCGACCTTGCTGCCGGCCGGCGGCGGCGTGGTCGTCGGCGGCGGGGTGGTGGCCGGCGGCGTCGTGGCCGGCGGGGTGGTGCCCGGCGGCGGGGTCGTCGGGCCGGTCGCGCCGGTGCAGGCGACGCCGTTGAGCGAGAACGTGGCCGGGTTGGCGTTCGTGCCCGAGTAGCTGGCGTTGAAGCCGAAGTTCGCGCTGCCGTTGGTCGGGAGCGAACCGGCCCAGGACGGGTTGGTCGCCGTCACGTTCTGGCCGGACTGGGTGATCGTGGCGCTCCAGCCCTGGGTGATCTGCTGGTTGCCGGCGAAGGCCCAGGTCACGCGCCAGCCGCCGGAGATCGGGTCACCGAGGTTGGTCACGTTGACCGTGCCGGTGAACCCGGTGCTCCAGCTGTTGGCGGAATAGTCGACCCGGCAGCCGGCCGCCGCGCTCGCGCTGGTGGCGGCGAAGATGCCGACCCCCGTGACGAGCGAGGCGGCGGCGGCCGCGGTCAGACCGCGGATGAGGACAGGTCTCATGTGGTGGCTCCTCGAGACATGCGGCGGCACCCCCATAGGGGGCCCGGGGGATCAACCGGGGATACATCGAGGGGCATCGCTCCCCGGCTGTTTCGACAGCATGACATGGGAGCGCTCCCACCGCAATCGCCTGTTAACAACCGGCCCATAAGAAGCCGGCGAGCGGGGCTGAAGAGGGCGGGGCCGGAGCGGGAGGGGTGGGAGCGGGGCGGGCGGAGCGGTGATCGCGCCGAGTTTGGGCTGATGACGTATAACGGACGCGTGCAGGTATACGAGCTGACCGAGGCGCTGGCCGAGGTTCCCGGGGTCGAAGTCAAGATCAAGCGAGGCCTGCTCTGGGTGCACATCCCCGCGATCGGCGACACCGCCCAGCTCGACCCGGACGAGGTGGTTGACGCGGCCTCGGTGTTCGTGCCGACCCGGGCGCCGGCCGTGCAGCTCGACCTCAAACGCGGCCGCGAGGTGCTGCCGCTGATCGTGACCGTCGACGACATGGTGTTCAACCCGGTGTACGCCGACGACCTCGTCGAGCCGGGCGCGCACCGCCGCATCCCGGCCATGCCCACCCTGATCTCGTATTCCGAGATGCACCGCGACGTGCGGGCCCTGGGCCGCACCATCGACAACCCGGCGGCCGAACTCGACCCGGAGACCCTGGCCGCCACCCTGCTCGCCCAGCGGTGCTTCCTGGCCGGCGCGGTCCGGGTCGGCCTCTGGCCCGTCCGGGTGGCCGCCTGGTGGGAATACGCCAACGCCCGCGTCGGCGGCCCGGCCGGCCTGGCCCCGCTGCGCTCCGACCCCGACTGGGACGACCTGATGGCCGACGTGGCCGAGGCCCGCCGCCGGACCCAGCCCGCGGCCCGTCCCACTTCGCTGCAGGAGATGCTCGACTGAAAAAGCAGGAAATGCTCGACTGAGAAGAAAGAAAGCGCCGCGCCGTAATGCCCCGGCGCGACGCTTTCGGCTTGACGAACCTCAATTGTTCGAGGCGTACAACTCCTTGATCTCGGCGGCCGACAAAGCGCGGTCGTAAAGGTGCACCTGGTCGACCGTGCCGTCCAGGTAATCGACCGGGTTGCCGTTGTACTTGCCCCGGCCGATCACCGTGTTTCCGGTCGGCGCGCCCTGCGGCAGGCACGAGCTCGCCGTTCCGGCCAGCTCACCGTCGACGTACAGGCGCAGTTCGCCCTTCACCGTGTCGCGCACCCCGACCAGGTGATACCACTTGCCCACCTCGGGCTTGGCCGGGGCGAGGGCCCGCACGCCGGCGAAGCTCATCGCGAAGCGCTGGTCGGCCCCGGAATACTGCAGGAAGAAATCGCTGTTGGTCGGGCCGTCCTGGGAAACGACGGTCTGGAATGCGCCGTCGGCCTTGTCGAGCTTGACCCAGGCGGCCGCGGAATAGTCGGTCGCCGTGTTCAGGACGGGCTTTCCGGCGTCCAGGAATTGCGACGATCCGTTGACCGCGACACCCTGCCCGTTGTGCCCCTCGGCGAATGCCGGATCGCCTGAGGGAGTGAGCGTTCCGTAGGAGCCGTCGAGCGGCCAGAAAGCGATTCCCTCGAGCCCCGGGGTGCCCGGCGGCGGCTGCGGGATCGAGGAACCGGAGCCGTCGGCCTCCCGGACGATCCGCTGGTTGATCGCCTTGACCTGGCGCAGATCCATCTTCGTGACCTGCCGGTCGTACGTGAAGAAGCCGTTGAGCTCCCCCTCGACGTCGGTGATCTGGGTGTAGATGGCCGCGCTGATCCCGCACCGCTCGGCCGCGGTCAGCACGTCGGTCTGGTTGGCCACGTACTTGGCCGTCAGGGTGGCCTTGTCCGGCGTCATCTCGTACGCCTGCCCGTCGCCGAACCACATGTGGTTGGAGACCTTGAGGCCGTAGCCGCCGTGCTCGCCGTCGATCGCCACCCGCGTCTCCGACGGCGTCGGCGAGGCCGGGCCGAGGTACTGGTGGAAGTCGATCACGTCGCCGCGGCCGGAGTCACCCTTGGAGTTGCAGCAGTTCACGCCGCTGTGCGCGTTGACCAGGCGGGACGGGTCCTGCGCCTTGACCGCGTCGGCGATGCGCCCGGTGGCGGCCCGGTCCCACTCGCCCCAGCCCTCGTTGAAGGGCACCCAGCCGACGATCGACGTCCAGGAGTCGTGCTCGCGGACCATCTCGTGCAGCTCGGCCTCGAACTGGTCGCGCCATTCGGCGGGCAGCGGGCCGGTGTTGCCGCTCGGCATGTCCTGCCAGATCAGCAGGCCCAGCTTGTCGGCCCAGTAGTACCAGCGGTCGGGCTCGACCTTGATGTGCTTGCGGACCGCGTTGAAGCCCATCGCCTTGTCCTGCTGCAGGTCCCACTTGAGCGCGGCGTCGGTGGGCGCGGTGTAGAGCCCGTCGGGCCAGAACCCCTGGTCCAGGTTCATCATGTTGAACAGGATCTTGCCGTTGAGCGTGATCCGGAGCTTGCCGTCGGCGCCCTTCTTCGAGCCGATGGTGCGCAGCCCGACGTACGACTCGACCGTGTCGACCGTCTTGCCCCCGCTGATCAGGGACACCTCCAGGTCGTACAGGAAGGGGTTGTCGGGCGACCAGAGCTTGGGCTTGGCGATCGGCAGCGTGAGAGCAGCGCCTGCGGCGCCCGAGACCGAGCCCGCCGTACGGGATCCGTCCCGCGCGACGGCCTTGACGGTGAGCCCGGCCGGCGCGTTCACGGTGACCTGCACCGAGGTCAGCGACGGGGTCAGCTTGAGCCCGGCGATCGAGGCCGTCGGCACGGGTTCCATCCACACCGTGCGCCAGATGCCCGAGCTGCCCTGATAGAAGATGCCCCGGTCCCCCGTACGGCGTTGCTTGCCGATCGGCTGCCCGGTGGCGTCGGTCAGGTCCTCGGCCCAGACGATCAGCTCCTGCGGCCCGGTGCCCTTGAGCGCGTCGGTCACGTCGACCTCGAAGCCGTCGTACCCGCCGCGGTGGGTCGCGACCTCGGTGCCGTTGACGTAGACCTTCGCGTCGTAGTCGACCGCCCCGAAGTTGAGGCGCAGCCGGTTGGCCGACCCGACCTTCCAGTTCGCCGGCACGGTGAAGGTGCGGCGATACCACATGCGGTCCTCGCGGCGCTGAATGCCGGAGAGCGCGGATTCGATCGGATACGGCACCAGGACCCGCTCGCCGAGGGTCTGGCCGGTGGGAACGGCCTGCCCGGCGGTGGCCTTGGCGAACTCCCAGACGCCGTTGAGGTTCTGCCACTTGTCGCGGGTCAGCTGGGGGCGGGGGTATTCGGGGAGGGCGTTTTTCGGGCCCACCTTGTCGGTCCACGGGGTGGCCAGGGGCGGGATCCCGGGACGCCAGTCGGGGGCGGCGCCGGCGGGGGCGGCCGCGCCGGCCACGAGCAGGGCGGCTACGGACAGGGCGGCGAGGACGCCGCGATGTGTTTTCACGCGCGATGTTCCCTTCGGTGGCAAAGGTTGCGCTCGGGCTCACTCAGGAGCAAACACATCTCAACAATCCTCCTCAGATCTCGTCAAGGGTTGATGGGGATCGATATGTGCCCGACTGCACCCGAACCGCGACCGGGTGTCCGTCAACCACGGCGTACGGGTGCCGAATTTCACGGCATGAGCGTGAGCACGAGTGCGGCAGCGGCCGGCCTGGCCCTCGGGGTGGACCCCCAGGACGCGCTGCTCGCCGAGCTTGTCTCGTTCATGACCAAGGACACGCCCTCGATCCAGCACGTGCTCGAGCTGGCCGAGCCGCACCTGCGCGAGGCGGCCGGGCTGACCGCGGCCACCGTCTTCGAGCTCGACACCGAGACCGGCATGAACGTGACCGCGCGGGTCGGGCCGGCGGGCAGCCGCGACCTGTTCACCGCGGGCAAGGTGCTCCGGCAGGCGGCCGGGGCCCGGCCCACGGTGTCGGGCGAGCAGATGGCCGTACGGCTGCGGATCGGCGGCATCAGTGTCGGCGTGCTGCTGCTCACCGGGGCCGACCTGGCCGCGCTGCGCCCCGACCTGCTGGCCTCGCTTGCCCTGAGCTTCGCGAGCACGCTGCAGTCCCTCGCGGCCGAGCGGCAGCGCCAGTTCCTCGCGCACTCGTCGGCCACGATCCGCCAGCTGTTCGAGGCGGGCATGGTGGCCCCGAGCGTCGAGGCCGCCGCGCGCATCCTCGTCTCCTCGGCCGTCGACGGCTTCCGGGCCGAGCACGGCGCCGTCTACCTGACCGACGCCCAGGGCACGATCCGCTACGTGCACGCCATCAACCTGCCCGGCGGTCACGAGCAGCTGCACGGGCTCGTGGGCCGCTCCGCTGCCGACTCGCCCGTGTGGCAGGCGATCAAGGGCGGGCAGACCTCGCTCGTCGGCAATACGGCCCTCGCCCCGGTGCAGGTGGGTGGCCTGGTGCGGGTGATGAACCTGCAGGCGTACGTGGCTCTGCCGTTGATGTCGGCCCAGGGCCCGATCGGCACGATCCTGGTCGGGGACTCGGCCGCGGCCCGCTCCTGGAGCAGTCAGGACCGCATCCTGTCCGAGCAGCTCTCGGTCGAGGGCGCGCTGATCCTGGAGAGCGCGGGCATGCGCCAGGCCGCCCAGGCCCACGTGGCGCAGCTCAGCCACCAGGCGTTCCACGACTCGCTGACCGGCCTGCCCAACCGAACGCACCTGATCGAGCAGGCCGAGCTGGCCGTCGCCGAGGCCGAGGCCACGCGCGGCCGGGTGGCGCTGATGATGCTCGACCTCAACGGCTTCAAGCAGGTCAACGACACCGCGGGGCACCAGGCCGGCGACGTGCTGCTGCAGCAGGTGGCCAAGCGGGTGCTGGGCGCGGTGCGCGACAACGACGTGGTGGCCCGGCTGGGCGGCGACGAGTTCGCGATCCTGCTCACCCGCGACCCGGACGACACCGTGGCGGCCGCCGTGGCCGCGCGGATCTGCGAGCGGCTGCGGCAGCCGTTCACGATCGAGGGCCAGGAGGTCACGGTCGGCGGGAGCGTGGGCATCGCCCTCTACCCCGACGACGCCACGGACTACGAGGCGCTGATGAAGGGCGCGGACGAGGCCATGTACGAGGCCAAGCGGGACACCAAGCGCCTGGGCGGCGGCTACCGGAGGTTCTCAGGAGAGGATCCAGGCCACCGCGACGCCGACCAGGCCGCCGGCGACCAGTAGGCCGGCGCCGAACCGGCGGGTCTCCGGGCGCCACATCGAGCCGGCCCCGAGCAGCAGATAGAGCGGGATCCAGCCCCAGTACGGGGCGGACAGCCCGGCCAGCGAGGGGAAGAGCGTCATCGGCCCGACCGCGGAGCACGGGCCCGCGCAGCCCAGCGCGAGCCCGCCGAGCAGCCCCGCCAGCAGGGGCGGGTCGATCAGCCGGGCCGGGATCGGGGGCGACGCCACGGTCAGCACCGGGTCGTCGCCCGGCTGCTGGGTCAGCGTGAGCACATAGCCGGCCGGGTCGTGCACGACGAGCGTGCGCCCGTAGCCCTCGATCCGGCAGCCGGCTTCTTCCCACAGCTCGCGGATGGTCGCGTACACCTCGTCGGTGAGCTCGCCCAGCCCCGGCAGGCTGCCCCCGCGCAGGACCCGCACCCCCTCCCGGGTCGGCGGCGGCTTGAGCTGCGACGACGGGATCTTGGTGAGGCGCAGCCCCGGATACGCGTGCAGGGTCGTCTCGAGGCGCTGCTCCACGCCCTCGGTCGCCTCGGCCCGCCCGAACCTCACCCGACCCAGCGTCCCGCATGCCGGCCCTTCTTATCCGGCTTTCGCCAGCTCCCGACCGATTCGCTCGGCGGCCGGCGGGTGCTGCACGACCATCGTCGCCGCCGATCGCCCGCCACCGCCTCCAGGCAGCCGGTGTTGCCGCACGCGCAGAGCAAGTCGGGAGCGTGCGGCGCGCCCGGCTCACGTCGCGCCGTCCGCGACGTGGGCCACCCGGTCGCGCAGGTCGTCGCCGGGTTCGGGGCGGCCCGTCATCGTGATCAGATCCTCGCGGAGGCCGTCGAGCCACACCCGCAGGTCGGCGATGATGTAGAGATCCTGCCCCAGGTCGTCGGGCCACTCCTCGGGCGGCGGGCTCGCCGGGGGCCGGGACGGGGTCTCGCCGCGCATCAGTTGCGCGGCCGACCGGTCGTAACACTCGGCGACGTCGCCCGCGAGCGCCGTCAGCTGGGCCACGCACGGCAGCAACCCGCCCGCCGGGCACGACCGCACCAGCGCCTCGGCCCCGCGTACGGCGTGGTGGCCGGCAATCAGAGTGGCCTGCCAGTCGATCGGGGTCGGGCCGCGTCGCTCGCTCTGGTAGAGCGCGTACGACGCTTCGGCCAGCTGCCCGGCCTGCCGCGCCGTGGGCAGGGCGTCGCCCGGGGTCTGGCCCTTCGCCATCACGGCCACCGTCTCGCGCACCACCGCCGCCGCGGAGGTCAGGAACGTCCCCGCCGCGCGCTGCAGCTCGCCCGCGCCGCCCCGGGGCCACGCGAACAGCCCGATCAGCACGCCGACGGCCGCGCCGATCAGCACGTCGGCCACCCGCTGCTCGGCCAGCCGCCAGTCGACCGGGGTCACCTGGGCGAACACGAGCGTGATGACCAGCGTGAACAGCCCCTGCGACCAGCCCAGCCCGAGCAACGGGCCGGCCGCGAACCCGGCGATCATCACGACCGGCAGGGCGATCACGTAGACGAGCGGGTCGAGCCCGAGCATCAGCAGCAGGGCGGCCACGATCGAGCCGGCCACCGTGCCGGCCAGCGCGGGCCGCAGCGTCGACCGGGTCTCGGCGGCCGACGCGCGCAGCACGGTCAGGATCGTCAGCAGCACCCAGAAGCCGTGCGACAGGTCGAGCACCCCCGCGATCAGGCGGGCCACGGCGAGCGCGGCGGCCAGCCGCAGGGCACCCTGAAAGGCGACCGAACGCGGCGTGAGATTCTCGCGCAGCCGGTGCCACCAGAGAAAAGCGGTTCCCTCGTACGCGTACCAGAACTGCCCCGATCGCCCCGCCGACGGCCGTTCCCCGGCCACGATCCGCACCGCGACGACCAGCGACTTGGTCCACTCCCCCAGCGACAACGCGAGCGCGCCCAGATGCAGCCGTTCCGGTGGCAGCCCGCCGGGGTCGGTGTTCATCCGGGCCACCCGGAAGTCGCCGATCGCGGCCGCGACCCGGTCGGTGTCGGGCAGCGGCCCGTCGCCGCGCAGCCAGTCGCCGGTGGCCTCGACACATCCCGCGGTGGCCCGCAGCAGCTTGGCCGCGGCGGGCCCGGTGACGGCCGCGCGGTCGTCGGTGAAGAACAGGTCGACCACCCGGCCCAGCAACAGCCGGGCCGTGCCCGCGGCCGAGGAGAGGGCCCGATCGCGGCGACCGGCCGACGCGGGCCGTTCGGTCGGCGGCAGGAGGGAGGGCCGCAACGCCTCGGCCCGGTCGGCCGCCTCGGGCAGCAGCTCGGCCAGCCGGGACCGGTCGTCGGCGAGCGCCCGCATGCACGCGGCCAGCGCCGAGACCGCGTCGGCCAGCCGATGCCGATAGGGCGGCGGCGTCGGATCGGGCCAGACCACGAGCTCGGCCACGGCCAGCAACACGACGGCCAGGGTCAGCCCGGCCAGCCGCTCGGGCAGCGACCCCGGATCGTACGGGGGAAAGCAAGGAAGGATGTAGAGGAGCTGCATGCCGGCCGCGAGCCCGACCAGCCGCGGCCCGCCCACCCCGACAAAACTGACGGCGAACCCGAGCACAAACATGCCCGCGGCCGCCGCAACCGTGTTGAACGACAGCATCGTCCCCAGCGCGACCAGCCCCCACCCCACGGGCAGGACGGCGACCAACGTACGGGCCCGTTGCTTGGGCGACCCCGGAATCTGCGACAGCGCCCCCAGCGCCACCGTCCCGAACAGGGCATACGGCGCCATGGCCGCGCTGCCGAGCACATAGCGGCAGAAGTAGAACCCCAGACAGGCAACCAGCGTGACCCGAACCGCCCGCCGCACGACGACCAGCTGCGGGTCACGCCCGCGCACCCACGCCCACATGCCTCAGCACTCTGCCATCGCCGGGGCTCCCGAGCCACGCCGAGCCCGGGGGTTGCCGCCCGGCTCGCTCAGCGGAAGTCGGCGGCGTGGTCGCGCGCCCATGCGGCGAACGTCAGGGCGGGTCGCCCCAGCATCTTCGGCACGACGTCCGTGGCCACCTCCGGCGGCAGCTGGTGCACGCTGCCGCCGGCCCGGAGCAGGAGGTCGACCAGCGGCTCCGGGAGCTGGGTGAGCAGGTCGGCGCGGTAGGTGTCGACGTCCACCTCCTGCAGCCGGACGGGCTCACCGAGTGCCTCGGCGATCGCGGCGACTTGATCACGAATGGTCACCGGCCCCGGTCCCAGCACCGGAAAGGCAGCGTCCCGGGCATCGTCCAGCAGTGCGCGGGCGGCCACCGCGGCGATGTCGCGTTCGTGGACCGGCGCGGTCGTCGCGTCCGGGAAAGCTGTGCGCAGCACGCGGTCCGTGCGAATCGATCGCCAGCGCAACGAGTTCGTGGCGAAGTAGCCCGGCCGCACGAAGGTACGGGCGAAACCGGCGTCGGTCAGCGCGCGTTCCGCCGCGAGGTGCCGTTGCGCGATGGGATTGGCGGCGGCGTCGGGGGCCATCACCGTGTATGACGACAACAGAACCACCTGCTCGACGCCGGCGTTGCGGGCCGCGGCCGCAAACTCCGTCGCCGTTTCCGGGTGGGCGTAGAGAAAGACCTTGCGGACGCCGGCCAGAGCCTCGCGCCACGTCGCCGGATCGGTCAGATCCGCCCGCGCCACCTCGACGTCCCGCGGGAAGTCGCCCGGACGTGGGGCACGACTGGACGCACGGACCCGGACGCCTGAGGCCACCAGCTCTTCCACTACCGCAGCGCCCACGTGCCCCCGGGCGCCGGTCACCAAAATCGTCATGGTTACAGAATACAAAATCTGAAATCTGTAACCGTCGTGGAGGCCGAACGGTAAGCTCAGACGGTGCTCGACTCGCCGAACCACACCGTCTGATGCGGGCAAACGGTCCGCTGGATGCCGAGACGATCCTGTCGGCCACCGAGGACGTTCTCCGTCGCTACGGGCCGGCCAAGGCCACAGTGGTCGACGTGGGCAAGGAGCTCGGGGTCAGCCACGCAGCCGTCTACAAGCACTTCCCGTCCAAGGCCGCGCTGCGCGACGCGGTGTCCCGGCGCTGGCTGAACCGCGACCGCGATGCCCTGGCCGCCATCGCGAGCGACACGGAGATACCGCCGCCGCGACGGCTGCGCTCCTGGCTCGTCGCCCTGCTGGCCGCCAAGCGGGCGAAGGCTCACGACGAGCCGGAACTGTTCGCCGCTTACCAGCTGCTGGTCACCGGGAACAGCGCCGCGGCGATCGACCACGTGGCCGACCTCCTGGGCCAGCTGGAAGCCGTCCTGGCCGACGGCATGGCCGACGGCTCGTTCCGGCGGGCCGACCCGGCCGAGACAGCGCGGGCCGTCTTCACCGCCACCACCCGCTTCCACCATCCGGGCCTGGCCGGCTCCTGGACACAGCCGGGCATCGAGCACGAGCTCGATGTCGTCTGCGCCCTCCTGCTCGACGGCCTGAGATGAGGCCTCAGACGAAGGCGCTTTCGCCGGTTACCGCGCGGCCGACGATCAGGGTGTTGATTTCGCGGGTGCCCTCGTAGGAGTAGAGGGCCTCGGCGTCGGCGACGAAGCGGCCGATGTTGTAATCGAGGACGATGCCGTTGCCGGCCAGCAGTTCGCGGGCCCAGCCGGCGACCTCGCGCATGCGGGTGGTGCAGTAGGCCTTGGCCAGGGCCGAGTGTTCGTCGCGATACTTGCCCTCGTCCTGCAATTGCGCCAGCCGTACGCACATGCCGAGCGAGCCGGTGACGTTGCCCAGCATGCGCACCAGCAAGTCCTGCACGAGCTGGAACTTGGCGATCGGCCGGCCGAACTGCTCGCGCTCCTTGCTGTAGTTCAGGGCGATCTCGTACGCGGCCAGCATGACGCCCACGGCCTCCCAGGCGACCCCGCTGCGGGTCTGCCGGAGAACCTTGGCGGTGTCCTTGAACGAGTTCGCGTTCTGCAGCCGGTCCGCCTCGGGCACCCGTACGCCGGTCAGCTTGATGTCGGCGTTCTGGACCGTCCGGAGGGCGATCTTGTTGTCGATCTTCGTGGCCTCGTAGCCGGGGGCGTCACCCCGTACGACGAAGCCTTTGACCTGGTCGTCGGCGACGTCGCGGGCCCACACCACGATCAGGTCGGCGAACGTGGCGTTGCCGATCCAGCGCTTGGCCCCGTCGAGCACCCACTCGTCGCCCTCGCGGCGGGCCGTGGTGCGCAGGCCGGCCGCCACGTCGGACCCGCCCGTCGGCTCGGTCAACGCGAACGCGCCCACCTGGTCGAACGACGCCATGGCGGGGAGCCAGCGGTCCCGCTGTTCAGCCGAGCCGCACATCGTGATGCTGCCCATGGCCAGCCCGGCGTGCACGCCGTAGAAGGTGGCCATCGACGCGTCGGCCCGGGCCATCTCGAGGGCCAGCCAGCCGTTGAGCAGCGACGAGCCCTCCCGCCCGGCGATCTCGAGCCCGGCGTACCGCTTGATCAGGTGGTGCGGGAACTCGGCGCGCTGCCACTGGTCGTTCGCGATCGGCACGACCTCGTCGTCGAGGAAGGCGCGCACCCGCTCCACGACGGCGGCCTCGTCAGCCGAAAGCAGGTCCTGAAAGGCGTAAAGGTCTCCGGCGAGCATGTTCGGTACCTACCCGCGCGGGGCCCGTCCTAGACTTCGGTCCCATGCTCACCATGCAGGACGCGCTGGCCCGGTTGACCGCGTACTGGACGGCTCAGGGGTGCCTGACCGTCCAGCCCATGAACACCGAGGTCGGGGCGGGCACGCTCAACCCGGCGACGTTCCTGCGCGTGCTGGGCCCCGAGCCGTGGCGGGTCGTCTACGTCGAGCCCTCCGTACGCCCCGACGACTCGCGCTACGGCGAGAACCCGAACCGGCTGCAGACCCACACGCAGATGCAGGTGATCCTCAAGCCCGACCCGGGCAACCCGCAGGAGCTCTACCTGGGCAGCCTTTCGGCTCTGGGGATCGACGTCGCCAAACATGATGTCCGTTTCGTCGAGGACAACTGGGCGTCGCCGGCGCTGGGCGCGTGGGGGCTGGGCTGGGAGGTCTGGCTCGACGGGCTCGAGATCACCCAGTTCACGTATTTCCAGCAGGCCGGCGGGCTCAACCTGGACCCGGTGTCGGTCGAGATCACGTACGGCATCGAGCGCATCATCATGGCCCTGCAGGACAAGACGCACTTCAAGAACATCGAGTACGCCGAGGGCATCTCGTACGGGGAAGTGTTCGGCCAGAGCGAGTACGAGATGTCCCGGTACTACCTGGACGACGCCGACGTGGCCGCGAACCGGCAGCTGCTCGAGATCTACGCGGGCGAGGCGCAACGGCTGATCGACGCCGGCCTGCCCGTCCCGGCCCACACGTACGTCCTGAAGTGCTCGCAGGCGTTCAACGTGCTCGACTCGCGCGGCGCCGTCTCGACCGCCGACCGGGCCGCCGAGTTCGGCCGGATGCGCCGCCTGGCGGGCGAGGTGGCCAAGCTGTGGGTGGCGCGCCGCGACGAGATGGGTCACCCGCTGGGCCTGGTGCCGCCGCTGCCGGCCGCCGTCGCCACCGCCCTGCCGGCGGCCCGGGAGAACGCGCGCGCGCTGATCTTCGAGATCGGCACCGAGGAGCTGCCGCCGTCCGAGGCCCGCGCCGCGCGCGACTACGTGCAGCGTTCGCTGACCGAGGGGCTGGCCGGCACGCGGCTCGAGCACGACGAGGTGCGCGTTTTCGCCACCCCCCGGCGCTTGGTCGCGCTGGTGCCTTCGGTCGCGGCGCGCGAGTCCGACCACGTACGGCAGGTGAAGGGTCCTAAGGTCGGGGCGCCTCCCAAGGCCATTGAGGGCTTCGCGCGCGGTCAGGGCGTCCCGGTTGCCGATTTGTCCGTTTTCTCCATCGCCGGCGTTGATCATCACGGGGTGGAGAAGCATGAGGTCGGCGGCAACGCGGCCGAGGTGCTCGCGCCCGTGCTGGCCAAGGTCGTCACCGGCCTGCGCGCGGCCAAGAACATGCGCTGGAACGACCCGCAGCTCTCGTTCAGCCGCCCGATCCGCTGGCTGACCGCGCTCTGGGGCGACGACGTCGTGCCGGTCGCGGTGGGCGCCCTCGCCGCAGACCGCAAAACCAGGCTTCTCCGTACGGCCGCCGAGCCGGTCGTGCAGGTCGCGTCGGCCGAGACGTTCATGGAGACGCTCGCCCTGGCCGGCATCGTGGCCGACCAGGAGGACCGCCACGACCTGATCGTCACCGGCGCGCAGGACGAGGTCTATCCCGACGGCCGGGTCGACGTCGCCGACGAGGCCGCGCTGATCGAGCAGATCAGCTACCTGGTCGAGGCGCCCACCCCGCTGCTGGGCACGTTCGACGAGAGCTACCTGTCGCTGCCCGACGCCGTGCTGACCACGGTCATGCGCAAACACCAGCGCTACCTGCCCGTACGGGATGCCGAAGGCGCTCTGCTCCCCATGTTCGTCACGGTCGCCAACGGCCCGGTCGACGTCGAACTGGTCCGCACCGGCAACGAGGCCGTGCTGCGGGCCCGTTACGAGGACGCCGCGTTCTTCTACCGCGCCGACCGGGACACCCCCGTGGCCGCCATGCGCGAGCGGCTGTCCCGCCTCACGTTCACCGACAAGCTGGGCTCGATGGCCGACCGCGCGGCCCGGATCGCCGCCCTGGCCCTGTCGCTGGCCGACACGCTGGGCCTGTCCTCGGCCACGCTCGGCCGCGCGGCCCGCCTGGTCAAGTTCGACCTCGGCTCCCAGCTGGTGACCGAGATGACCAGCCTGGCCGGCATCATGGCCCGCGACTACGCCCTGCACGCGGGCGAGCCGCGCGACGTCGCCGAGGCCGTCCACGAGGCCGAGCTCCCGCGCAACACCGGCGACGCCCTCCCCGCGTCGATCCCCGGCGCGCTGCTTTCCCTGGCCGACCGTCTCGACCTGGTGGCCGGGCTGGCGGCCACGGTCGGCCTGCCCACGGGCAGCAGCGACCCCTTCGCCGTACGCCGTGCCGTGCTCGGCCTGCTGGCGGTGCACCGCGCCCACCCGGCCCTCTCCGGTCTGTCGCTGGTCGACGGGCTGCGGGCCGCGGCTTTCCAGCAGCCCGTGGACGTGCCGTCCGCCGTGATCGACGCCGCGGGCGACTTCCTGGCCCGCCGCCTCGAACAGGTGCTGACCGAGGAGGGCAAGCCGGTCGACCGGGTGCGGGCGGCCCTCCCCCACTACGCCCGCCCGTCGGTGGTCGACACGCTGCTGTCCCAACTGGACACGCTGGTCGGCAACCCCGATTTTGTGGCCGTGGCCGCCGCCATCCAGCGGGCCCGCCGCATCCTGCCCGCGGGGACGGCCGCCGGTTACGACGCGTCTGTGCTGACCGAGCCGGCCGAGATCGCCCTGCACGAGGCGGTGTCGGGGGTGAAGGCCGACTTCGGGCCGGACCTGGTCGCCTTCACGGCCGCGGTCGAACCGTTGGTCGAGCCCCTGACCCGCTTCTTCGACGAGGTCTTCGTGATGGCCGAGGAGCCTGCGCTGCGGGCGGCCCGCCTGGGCCTGCTGGCTACTGTGCGCGATCTGGGCGAGGGCCTGCTGGACTGGCCGGAGCTGCGTCTGTAAGCCCGTAGTCCCGCCGTTCCTCGGCGGTCAGCGGACGTCCCACCCCGGCCCAGTCGACGGTGCCCGGCGGTGGGACTTCCCATTGGAGGATCTGGCCGTCGTAGGTGAGGGCGTAGAGCTGGTCGGACCAGGCACAGGTCAGGACCGGGCTCGGGGTCCTCAGGCGCATGCGGCCGCCGTGAACGGCATCGAAGATCAGCACATCGTTGCCGCCGAGGGCCACCAAACGGCCGTCCGGTGACCACGCCGATGAGGTAACTACCGAGGTCAGGACGAGGGTCCGATCGGGTGTGTCCCGCCCGGCGATCCAGATGCTCAGCTCTTCGTCATTGATCACGGCGACCCGGTCGCCCCGGGGAGCCCACGTCACCGTGCTGCCCCAGCCGGCGCGCGCCCGCAGCCGCCCGCTCGACGCCTCGTAGAGCCCCGTTCCCTTTGCGTCGTTCAGCGCCAGCAGGTCGCCGGTCGACGACCAGGGATCGCCTTCCGGCAGCTCGAGGCCGGGCCACTCGGCGACCGACCGGCCGTCGGCGGCATCGAGGACGACAACCCGATGAGTCTCGATCCCGGCGCCCTTGTCCACCCGGCCACATGCGATCCGCCCGCCGTCGGGCGACCACGCCAGGGCTGCCACACCGGCCACCGGCCAGTCCTGGACGACCTCGCCGCTGTCCACGCTCCAGATCCGAAGCCGATCGTCATCACAACCGGCCAGCCGGTCGCCGCCGGGCGACCACCGCACGCCGGGGCCGGACCGGGCCCGGCCGGGCAACCATCGTGGAAGCGCTGACGCCGAAAGCACCGCCGGACGGAGTGTGGTTGACGACCGCGGCCAGGCGATCGCCGTCGAGGGACCAGGTCAAGGCGGTCGCTCGGGAGTTCACGGCGGTGCGGGTAAGCGTCAGTTCGGATCCGTCGATCCGGTATCGCGCGAACCGTCCCGGCCCCGTCTCGATCTCGAACTGATCGTTCGCCGGGAACGCCTTCGGGTTCCCCGAAACCTCCGCGATCCGGCGCGAAGTCTCCGCGTGCCACACGGCCCCGTCCCGCAACACCAGGCGTCCGTCCGGGCTCAAGAGAGTGTCACAACAGGTCGCGCGGCCGGCCCAACGGACGTCGGTCAGCCGGCCGTCGTCATCCCACGTGCAGACCTTGCCTTGATCGTCGCAAGTCCGGAGGCGACCGTCGGTCAGGCACGCCAACCCGAAGGCAAGGTCACGATGCCCGACCCTCATGGCACTGCGCGCCGCTTCGGCTTTCAGGCTCCACAGCACCAACTGCCCGATCCGCGTCGGGGCTCTCTCGCGCATCGCCGTCGCCACGACCGCTGCGAGCAGATCGACGTCCTCGTCATCCACGACCTGCTCGATGATGTCGCGGGCAAGGTCCTCGTTCACTCGGGCACGCTCGAGCGCGGAGGCCTCCAGAAACTGCCGCATCACCGGCGACACGGCCAGGCCGTCCACAGCCGACTCGGCGCGGGCCAGCGCCGGACCGGGAAGCAGGTCGGCCCGGTCGCCGGACGCCGTCCACACCACCGCCCGCCGTTCGAGCAGGGTCATCTCGGCGAGTTCGGGCCGATGATCGTCGATGAGCTCGGTCAGCAGCCGCCATTGCCGGAACAACGAGTCGTGAGCAAGCACCACCTCGCCGCCGGCGCCGCGGTCGGCCAGCAGGCGCGCCCGGCGCAGCTCGGCCATCACCCCCGCCTCGTCCCCGCTCAGCGAGGCCCGGGAAACCGCCCGGCGCACGGGCTCGTCGTCCTCCACGCCCACCAGCCGGAGCAGCGTGGCGTCCACGACCGAGGCCGGATACGACGTGATCAGGCCGGCGTAGACGGCATCGGCGTGTTCGGTGATCGCGCCGCCCACGCGGCCCGCGGCGTCGTACCGGGCGATCGTGATCACGCCGCGATCCGACTCCGTGTAGAGCCGCTGCAGCAGGTGGCCGAGCAGCGGCAGGGCGTCCCCGACCGTGGCCTCGGCCAGCATCAGATCGACCAGGCGCGGCTCGAAGGTCACCCCGGCGGCGGCCGCGGGCCTCTCGATGGCGTCGCGCATGTGCCGCGGATCCAGGGCCGCGATCGGGATCGGCTGGTCGAACAGGCCCGGCTTCAGCGCGCCGGCCGCCGCCAGGAACTCGGGGCGCATCGTCACGACGACGTGCAGCTCGCGGCGAGCAGCCAATGCCTCGTGCAGGACATCCAGGAACGGGCCGCGCTCGTCCGGGCGGGACTGAGTGAACAGGTCCTCCAGCTGATCGATGACCAGGACCACCCGGCCGCCCACCCCGGCCAGGTGGCCGAGCAGCTCCTCGCCCCCGCAAGCGGCCCGCAGGTCGCGGAACACCTCCGGGCCGGGCTGCATCGGGCCGATCACGCGCCAGCGCTTCGGAAGGCGAGGCAGCACCCCGGCCCGCAGCAACGACGACTTGCCGCTGCCGGACGGCCCGACCAGCGCGACGAACCGCTGCTGGCGGGCGAGGCCCGAGCGGTCCAGCCGCCGCAGGATCTCCCAGCTCTCCTGCGCCCGGCCGAAGAACACCTCCGCCCGGTCCTCCTCGAAGGCGGCCAGGCCGGGATACGGGTTGTCGTCGCCCTTCCACGTGATGGCCGAGCGGCGACGCCGCCACCAGCGCCACAGGAACCAGGCCCCGACGGAGATCGGGACCCAGATCCAGGGATAGGCGGTCAGGGGCGACCACAGCCAGTCCGTCTCCGCCGTCAGGATGTTGATCGCGAAGCCGAAGAACAGGCCGACGAAGAGCGTGCTCAGTTCGCGGGGATCTCGTTCGATCCGTCCACCGTAGGCAGTCGGCGCGCGCGGCGGGATCGGCCGGGTGGGCGACGGATGATCCATTCTGCGACGGCCACGTTGATGGCCCAGCCCAGCAACATCCCGGAAGCACGCACCCCGACGCCCGGCTGACCGGCCACCGCGGTCAGCGGGCCCAGTGTGAACGCCTGCGTGCCGGCGCCCAGGGCCAGCGCGTACGCCCGGATCATCCAGGCCCGATGCCGGCGCACGTCCCGGCCGCGGATCGCCACGACCGCGACCACCAGCCCGTACGTCATCACGGCGGAGACGATCAGGCGGGTGACGTTGACCACCGTGCCGTCGTGGGTGGGCAGGTCGGAGAACAGGGTCATCCAGGCGCCGCTCAGGGCGACTGCCAAGCCGGCGACGACCAGGATCCGGCCCGCTCGGCGGTGCCAGACGGGATGCGTACGGCGGAAGTGGGTCTCGAATTGGAAGGCGCCGACCAGGCTGTAGATCAGCGCGCCGATGATGTGGATCACCACCGGAGCAGGCATGTCGGCGAAACGGGCGGGGGCGTCGTCGCCGGCGAGCGAGCCCAGGCGGGCGGCACCGGCGATGGACGGGACCAGCGCCAAGGCGATCAGCCCGGCCGGCACAAGTTTGGACATGTCTTGCAGGGTCGTCGCGTGGCGGGTCGACTTCATCGGCGTACGGGCTCGGGCCGGACCGGACCTCCGATGGAGCGGGACTTGTCCTGAAGTACTAGGGTCGCGGGAATGTGGCTGACCCGGATGTGGAGCAAACACCACGAAGCGGCGAAGTTCCTGCTCGTCGGTGGCGTCTGCTTCCTGGTGACGACGGGCATCAACTTCGCGCTCAAGCTGACCGTGCTGCACGAGAAGCCGGTCACGGCGCTCGCCATCGCCACCACGCTGGCCACCGTGCTGTCGTACGTGCTGAACCGGGAATGGTCGTTCCGGCATCGCGGCGGACGTGAGCGGCATCACGAGGCGCTGATGTTCTTCACGGTCAGCGCGATCGCCATCGTGCTCAACCTGATCCCGCTGGGGGTCTCACGCTACGTGCTCGACATGCGAACGCCCGACGTGAGCAGGCCCGTGCAGGAGATCGCCGACTTCGTGAGCGGCATCATTCTGGGCACGCTGGTCGCCATGGTGTTCAAGCTGTGGGCCTTCAAGCGGTTCGTCTTCCCGGAACCGACGCCCCGGAAGAAGAGCCGGCCTGGTCCGCGCAGCAAGGCCCGGATGCTGAGCCACCAGACCGAGGTCAGCGGGCCAGAGTCAGTCGGAGCAGCATCTCGCCGTCGTCGGCGTACTGGGCGTGCATGACGAACCAGGGGAACACCCACTCGTCGGCGGCGCCGGCCACGTTCGTACGGTTGGGGTCTGTGCTCTGGGTGGGCCGCCCGAGCGACGCCCACAGGCTGCTGCGCCGCGCTATCGTGCCGCCCCGCCCGGGGATCGCGCCACGATAGGGCTGGAAGCCGTAGTCGCCGTTGAAGTGCAGCATCACCCAGGTGACCCGGTCGTAGTCGTCGACGCCGACCTGGACGCCGAACTCGCGGGACTGATAGGTGCGGGCACCCTGCGTGGCCATCAGACCGTACGCGCGGCTGACGGCCAGGGCGGGGCCTTCGAGCAGGTTCTGCCCGAGCAACTGGGTCACGTCGGCCGCCACGACCAGTCACGGTAAGCCAGACGGGTTAACGCTGTGTGAACCCGCCGATGCTTCCCGATCCGTTTCCGCGCACGCCACGTCAAGGTCGCCGAACGGTTGATCGAGTCCCATCGACTTCCTCTGGGACCCCCGGCGAGGGACGCCGGCGGCGAGTCCCGTGGAGGATCTCGTGGCTGACCGACGTCAGGTGCTGCGCATGGGCGCCGTCGCCGCAGCGGCTCCCGCACTGGCCGGAACGGTTGCCTCGCCCGCGCTCGCGCACAACGGGGGCCGCAAGACCCCCGAGGTGTTCGGCCACCGTGGCGCCTCCGGCTACCGGCCGGAGCACACCCTCGCGTCGTACGAGCTCGCGGCCCGGATGGGCGCCGACTACATCGAGCCCGACCTGGTCGCCACCAAGGACCACGTGCTGGTGTGCCGGCACGAGCCCGAGATCGGCGGCACCACCGACGTGGCGACCCGGACCGAGTTCGCCGCCCGCAAGAAGACGGTCTCGCTGGACGGGGTCAGCGTCACCGGCTGGTTCACCGAGGACTTCACGCTGGCCGAGCTGAAGAGCCTGCGCGCGATCGAGCGGCTGCCCGCCGTGCGCCAGGAGAACACGCTCTACGACGGCCTGTTCCAGGTGCCGACCTTCGCCGAGGTGCTGCAGCTGCGGGCCCGGCTGTCGAAGGAGCTGGGGCGCGACATCGGCGTCATCCCGGAGACCAAGCACCCCACGTACTTCCGCCAGCTGGGCCTGGAGCTCGAGACCCCGCTCGTACGGGAATTGCGGCGGGCCCGGCTCGACAAGCGCGGCGCCAAGGTGTGGATCCAGTCGTTCGAGGCGGCCAACCTCAAGGTGCTCAACCAGCAGTACCGGGTGCAGGTCAACCTGGTCTTCCTGACCAGCGCCGCGGGCAGCCCGTTCAACGACACCAAGACGTACGCGCAGTATCTGACCCCGGCCGGGCTCAAGGAGCTCTCGTCGTACGTCGACGGGATCGGCCCCGAGAAGAACCAGATCATCCCGCGCAACGCCGACGCCACGCTGGGCACGCCGACCTCGCTCGTCAAGGACGCGCACGCCGCCGGGCTCAAGGTCATCCCGTACACGTTCCGCGCCGAGAATCAGTTCCTGCCGGCGAACCTGCGGGTGGGCACCGACCCCAACGCGTACGGCAAGGCCATCGACGAGCAGATCACCTTCCTCCGTACGGGCATCGACGGCCTGTTCACCGACCAGCCCGACATCGGCGTCCTGTCCCGCACGCTGGTCTGACCGGTGGCCGCACCACGGTAAAGTTCGCAGCATGTCGACCGTGGTGCGGCTGCCCGGCGCCGTCGCGGCGTTGGTCACGGGCCCCGACGCCGTGCCCGCCGCGATCGCCTCCCTCGGCGTCCCCGCCCCCCGCCCTGTGCTGGCCATGGTCGGCGGCGCGGGCGGCATGACCGACGACGTGACCAGCGTGCTGTCGGCCGTCTTCACCGACCTGGTGGCCCCGGCCATCCGCACCCATCAGGCGGTGGCGGTCGACGGCGGCACCGACGCGGGCGTGATGCGCCTGCTCGGCGAGTCGCGCGCCGCCGGCTTCCCGTTCCCGCTGATCGGCGTGGCCGCGCTGGGCACGGTCACCTATCCGGGGCACGCCGGCACCAACCCCGAGGCAGCCCCGCTCGATCCCCACCACTCACACTTCGTACTGGCCCCCGGCGACACGTGGGGTGACGAGGTTCCGTATCTGGCCGCCGTCGTCTCCTACCTGGCGGCCGACCGCCCCAGCGTCACCGTGCTGGCCAACGGCGGCGAGATAGCCCTCACCGACGCCGAGCACAGCCTCTCCCAGCGCCGTCCCGTGCTAATTCTCGCGGGCACCGGCCGCGCCGCGGACAAACTCGCGGCCGCCGCAGCCGATCCCGCCGGGTGCCGCGACGAGCGCTTGGTCGCCATCTCCACCTCTCCCTTCGTACGCGTCGTCGACGTCAACAACCGCACCGAGGTCGCGGAGGGGCTCGACGAGCTGCTCAGCACCCACCCGGGCTGAGTTCCCGGCTCCCCACCGTTCGGCCCCGCTTCCCCCAGCCGGATTCAACAGGCGAAGTGGACAGACGACCTCGCCCGGCCGCGGTCCGAGGTGCCTTGTGCATCGCCGGCCGCATCCGTAGAGGCATGGTCGGATGGTGAGCCATACGTTCGCCGTCGGGTACGCAACCAGGACGACTGACCGGTCAACCTCGCAATGCTGGGGCAAGGACCGCGAACGCCGCATCGGTCAACTCCTGCGGATCCAGCGACCCGCTGCTCGCCGCCCACCGCTCCAGCACGGCGTCGAAGGCGGCCAGCGCCATCCGCACCGCCATCTCGGGATACAGGTCGTCCGGCGGGAGCCCCAGCCGCGCGGCCAGCACCCCCGTCAGCCCGGCCTGGGCTTCGGCCTGCAGCGACAGAAACCGTGCGTGCAAGGTCGGCGTCCCCAGGATCAGCCGCACCACAGCCAGCATCTTGACCGGGTCGTGATGGCCCGAGCAAAAGTCGATCGCCACCCCGACGGCGCGTCGCAGGGCCTCGGCTGGGGGCTCGGCGGACGGGCGGGCGGCCAGTTCGGTCTGCACCTGGTCGCCCACGTCGGCCAGCAGCTGGATCACCACGTCCTCTTTCGAGGCGTAGTAGCGGTGGAACGTGCGTCGTGACATGCCCGCCGCGGCGGCGATCTCGTCGACCGTCGTGTTGTCGTAGCCCTGGCGGGCCAGGAGTTGCAGGGCGATCTCGCGCAGTTCGTCGCTCACGAGTTGGCGCTTGCGCTGGGCGAGGGAGGGCACAACAGGCACGACCATGGCCGCGATGTTACGCCATGGCAGTGTTGACACGCTGTGTCAGCGAAGGCACCATGGGCCGCATGGGAGCTATCTATGTTGTCACCGGGGCCAACAGCGGGCTGGGATTCGCCACGGCCAAGGCGCTCACCGACCGCGGCGCCCACGTGATCATGGGCGTACGGGATGGGAACAAGGGCCGGGAAGCGCGGGCGCGGCTGACCGGCGGGAGCAGCGAGGTGCGGGTGGTCGATCTGGCCGATCTCGACTCGGTGCGCGCGTTCGCCGACGGGATCGAGCGGGTCGACGTGCTGATCAACAACGCGGGCGTGATGGGGTTGCCGCGCACGCTCAGCGCCCAGGGGTTCGAGATGCAGTTCGCGGTCAACCACCTGGCCCACTTCGCGCTGACCGGCCTGCTGCTCGACCGCATCGCCGACCGGGTCGTCACGGTCAGCTCGACCCTGCACAAGCAGGGCCGCCTGAACTTCGACGATCTGAACGCCGAGCACGGTTATCGGCACGGCACCGCCTACAACCAGTCGAAGCTGGCCAACGTCGTCTTCGGCCTGGAACTGCAGCGCCGGCTGGCCGAAACCGGCTCGTCCCTGCGCAGCGTGCTGGCCCACCCGGGTTACGCGGCGACCAGCCTGCAGGCCAAGACGCAGCCGGGCCTCTACCGCACAGCGCTGCTGCTCGGCAACCGGATTCTGGCCGCCTCGGCCGACGACGGCGCCCGGCCCACGGTGTTCGCCGCGACCGACGCCTCGGTGAGAGGCGGCCAGTTCATCGGCCCCGGCGGGCTGGGCGAGATGCGCGGCGCCCCGCGCGTCGTCAAGGCCACCCCCGCCGCCGCCGACCCGGCGACCGCGCGCCGCCTGTGGTCGGTCTCGGAGGAGATGACCGGGGTTCGTTACTTGTCGGCAACGCGAAGCGGCCAGGTCGAGTGACCTGGCCGCCGGAGGAGCGCGAAAACTTACTCGGTGGGCGGGTCGGCCAGCGGCCAGCCGCCCGCCGCGAGGTGGGCCGACACCCGGGCCACATCGGCCGGCGTGGCCTCCTGCAGCATCGAGTCGCTGATCATCTTTTCGATGTCCTCGCCGGTGATCGGGTCCTCGCTGCTCAGCGAGTGGTGGGCCAGGTCCGCGGCGATCTGACGAATCTCGTCCTCGGTGAGCTTGCGGCGCAGCACGCCGAGCAGGGCCACGTAGTCCTGGCGGGGCACCCCGGCCGGGTAGCCGGCACGCAGCCACCCGACCGTACGGGTCAGGAAGTTGGAGCGGTCGTCGGTCACTGCCGTCTCCTACTTGTCGACGATCGTCGGATAGATGTGCTCGAAGCTCAGCGCCTTGCCGAAGCCGCTGGCCACGATGAACGTGATGCCCAGCAGGACGCCGAGGATGACGACGGCGAAGAGCACGTAGCCGAGAACCTTGCCGGCCGGGTTGGGGGCGGCGTGGTCGACTTCGGCGTCGCCGCCCGCGCCCCAGGCCAGCGAGCGGATGCCGAGCGCGAAGATCGCGGGCAGGCCGGCCCCGAGGATCAGGCTGGCGGCCAGGACCTTCCAGGCGCCTTCGAGGGCGAATCCCAGGTTGTGCATGTCGTCTGCCCTCTCAGCTCGCCGTACCGGCGGGGACGCGCTCGGACGTCTTCTCGTCCCACTCGTCGTTGACGTTGTTGTGGTCGATCGGCGTCTTGCGCGAGTGCCAGTACATGTAGCCGGCCGCGGCCAGCAGCAGCACGAAGACGATGATCGCGCCGGCCAGGCCGCCGCCGAGCGCGTGGCCGATCCACCACATGATGGCGCCGACCACCGCGGCCGAGGGCAGCGTGATCAGCCAGGCCGCGACCATGCGGCCGGCCACCCGCCAGCGCACCTGGGCGCCGGGCTTGCCGACGCCGGAGCCGAGGATCGAGCCGGTCGCCACGTGCGTGGTGGACAGCGCGAACCCGAGGTGGCTGGAGGCCAGGATCACCGCGGCCGAGGCGGACTCGGCGGCCATGCCCTGCGGGGGTGCGATCTCGACCAGGCCCTTGCCCAGCGTACGGATGATCCGCCAGCCGCCGAGGTAGGTGCCGAGCGCGATCGCGAGGGCGCAGGCCGCCTTGACCCAGAACGGGATGTTCTTGGTGTCGGTCCAGTCGCCGGTGGCGATCAGCGCCAGCGTGATGACGCCCATCGTCTTCTGCGCATCGTTGGTGCCGTGCGCGAGCGAGACGAGCGAGGCGCTGCCGATCTGGCCCCAGCGGAAGCCGTTGTCGGTGAAGCGGGCCGCGACGCCGACGGTCACCTTGTAGATGATCCAGGTGCCGACCGCGGCGACCAGGCCCGCGATCACGGGGGACATCAGCGCGGGCAGGATCACCTTGCCGATGACGCCGTCGAGCTTGGAGCCGTCGCCGTTCCAGTTGACGCCGGCCCAGCCCAGGCCGGCGATGGTGGCGCCGACCAGGCCGCCGAAGAGCGCGTGCGACGAGCTCGAGGGCAGACCGAGCAGCCACGTCAGGAGGTTCCAGACGATGCCGCCGATCAGGCCGCACAGGACGATGAGTAGCAACGCTGTGCCACCGTCGGATGTCAGGGAATCCTTGGGTGTGCCGTCCGAGTTCTGGATGCGGACGACCGCGTTGCTGACGGTCAGGGCGACCTCGACGGAGAGGAACGCGCCGATCAGGTTGAGGATGCCGGAGAGGGCCACGGCCACCTTCGGCCGCAGTGCTCCAGTGGCGATGGACGTGGCCATCGCATTCGCCGTGTCGTGGAACCCGTTGGTGAAATCAAAGCCGAGGGCAGTGATGACAACCAGGGCCAGAATGACCGTTGTCTCTGTCACTCCGTCAGCGTCGCCCCGGTAACGCCAGCCTGAAAAGGGGCTGAGACCACGTAGATAGTTTTCGCCGCTGGTTCGCCGTCGAAACATCCGACGTTTGCCTGATAGTCAACTTTCGACATGTTTCGCCGAAGCTCAAACCCTGCGCAAGCGACCGATGTGCCAACTGTGCCCGAACTTTACACAATTGAAGGCCGGGCCCCGTGGACCCGGCCTTCAGCTGTTACCCAGGTTAATTAGACGGTTGTAGAACAACGGTGTCGCGGCCGGTCTGCGGCGGGACGCCGGTGTCCGTGTACGAGGCCACGAACACGCCCGTCAGGTTGTCGGCCCCGGCGTGCCCGGGGTCGAGGAACGTGACGATCGAGCCGGTGCAGCCGGACGCCGTGCTGAGCGGGTGCCCGTGCTGGTCGTGCCCGAGGATGTAGGTCACGGTGACCCGGGCGCAGTCGACCGGGGCGTCGTCGGTCACGCGCACCTCGAAGTTGACCGTGTCACCGAAGGCGAACGGCTGGCCCTCCTGCGGCGTGACGAACTCGACGACCGGGGCGGCCGTGCCGACCGGCAGGATCACCTCGGCCGAGGCGGACCGGCCGGTGCTGTCGGTGACCTTCAGCGTCGGGCGGTAGTCGCCGTTCGCGGTGAACGTGAAGGTCGGGTTGGGCGCGGTGGAGTCGACCTTGTTGTCGTTGTCGAGATACCACGCGTACTTCAGCGCGTCGCCGTCCGGGTCGGTGGTGCCGGCGCTGGAGAACTGGACCGTCAGCGGCGCCTGGCCCGAGGTCGGGGTGGCCGACACCTTCGGGATGGGCGTGCGGTTGCCGCGTACGTAGTCGAAGCGGGCGAGCTGGGCGTCCGGGTTCTCGTTGAAGTAGCCGTCGCCGTACTCGAGGACGTAGAGCGCGCCGTCGGGGCCGAACTCGAGGTCCATCGGGTTGTCGAAGACCAGCTCCGGGAGCACCGGCTCGATCTTCGTCACCTGGTTGCGGCGGTCGAGCGTGAACGCCTTGACGTAGTCGCGGGTCCACTCGGCGAACAGCGGCTTGCCGTCGAACGCCTCGGGCCACTTGATCTGCGAGCGCGACCGCTTGTCGTAGTCGTAGGCCGGGCCGCCCATCGGGCCGATGCCGCCAGTGCCCAGCTCCGGGAACTGCGCGCTGGCGCCGTAGCCGTAGATGACCTCGGGCTTCTCGACCGGCGGGAGGTTCTTCAGGCCGGTGTTGTTGGGCGACTCGTTGACCGGCTTGGCGCAGTTGAACGGCGCGCCGCTGGTGCCGGTGGCGAAGTCGTAGTCCACGTACGGCTGGTCCGGGGCCACGCAGTACGGCCAGCCGTAGTTGGCGGGCTTGTCGATGGCCACCCAGCGGCCCTGGCCGGCCGGGCCGCGCGCCGGGTTCGCGGTCTGCGCGTCGGGCGAGTAGTCGCCGACGTAGACCACGTCCGTACGGGGGTCGACGGTGAACCGGAACGGGTTGCGCAGGCCCATGGCGTAGATCTCGGGCCGGGTCTTGGGGGTGCCCGGCTTGAACAGGTTGCCCTTGGGGATCGAGTACTTCCCGCTGCTGTTCACCTTGATGCGCAGGACCTTGCCGCGCAGGTCGTTGGTGTTGGCCGCGGTGCGCTGCGCGTCGAAGACCGGGTTGCGGTTCGCGCGCTCGTCGATCGGGGCGTAGCCGTCGGAGAAGAACGGGTTGCTGTCGTCACCGGTCGACAGGTACAGGTTGCCCTTGCTGTCGAAGTCGATCTTGCCGCCGACGTGGCAGCACTGACCGCGGTCGGTGTTGACCTGCATGATCTTCTGCTCGGTCTTCAGGTTGAGGGTGCTGCCCTGCAGCTTGTAGCGCGAGAGCTGCATGTGCCCCTTGAACGGGGCGAAGTCGGCCGCCGTGCCCTCGGCCGGCGCGTCGCCCTCGTTGACCTGCGGGGTGTTCGGGTCGTCGGCCGGCGTGTTCAGCGGCGGCGAGTAGTAGACGTAGACCCACTTGTTGCGCTCGAAGTCGTCGTCGACCGCGATGCCCTGCACACCCTCCTCGTCGTGCAGGTAGACCGGGATCGTCGCGGCCAGCACGTTGCGGCCGGTGGCGGGCTCGTGGATGCGGACCTCGCCGCCGCGGGCCGTGTGCAGCACCCGCCGGTCGGGCAGCACGGCGATCGCGATGGGCTCGCCCGGGAAGTCGTTGAGGGTGACCTTCTGGAAGTCCGAGGACGGCGGCAGAGGCTGACTGGGGCCGGCGACGGCCGCGGCCGGCAGCATCAGGGAGGCGATGCCGGCAACGCTGAGCAGACCAAGGCGGCGCATCATCAGAATCGCAGCCCGTCCAGGTAGTCGAAACCGCGCTCGGCGGTCACGAGGGCGTCGGCGGGGGTGCGCGGTGGCGATCCCGCGTCGTCGCGTTCCACGATGTACTCGATGAGCCCGGCCTCCTTGGCGTTCTTGAAGATGCGGCCGAAGTCGATCAGGCCGTCACCCGGGTCGGCGAAGCTGGCGTTGATGTCGAGGTCCTTGACGTGCACCTGCTTGATGCGGCCGCGGTTCTCCTCGATCAGGTCCACCGGGTCGTGCGCGCCGCGGAAGGCCCAGAACAGGTCGACCTCGAAGTGCACGTAACGCTCGTCGGTCTCGTTGAACAGGATGTCCATGCCGGTGAGCTTGGTGCCGGTCTGCCGGAAGAACTCGGCGTGGTGGTTGTGGTAGCCGAACGACAGCCCGGCCCGCTTGGCCAGCTTGCCGGCCTTGTTGAGGTCGGCCGCGAAGGCGCGGTAGACGGCGGCGTCCCGGATCGGGCCGTTGGCGCCCTGGCCGAAGAACGGGTGGACGATGAACTTGTTGCCGACGACGTTCGCGTCCTGGAGGGCCTTCTCCCAGGTCGTGGCGTCGAACGGCTGCGGGATGCCGACGTGGCCCGAGGTGGCGCGCAGGCCGGCGGCGTCGAGGGCGGCCCGGAACTGGGCGGCGGTGCGGCCGACGAAGCCGGCGTGCTCGACCCGCTTGTAGCCGATCTCGGCGAGCTCCGCGAGGCTCGCCTCCAGGTCGATGCTCAGCTGGTTGCGCAGGGTGTAGAGCTGCACGCTGATCTGGTCACGAGGAACCCGCCGGTTCGACGAGTGGGAACCGCCCGCCTGCGCGGCGCCCGGGACTGCGAGGGTGGCCGCGGCGCCGGCCGCGGCCGCGGCGCCGAGTAGTTGACGACGATTCAATGACTGCGGCATTGCGGTCTCCTTTGAACGACATCGCTCGATACATTACGCAGGTGTTTCGTTCGGAGGGAACCTAAGTTTCTTCAGATCCAGCAAAAGTTTCCCGCAACCGGGCAAAACCTTTCGATCACTCTGCGTATCCATGAGCGTCGCTGCTTCGAAGTGTTTCGACCGCTGCAACGCGGACCCCGCCGAGCCGCGTCTTAGTCATCAAGCGCGCCGAGTTCCCAGGGAACAAAACTCAACAGGGGGACCGGAAGAATGCAAGAAACG
Source organism: Paractinoplanes lichenicola (assembly GCF_016785085.1). Classification (GTDB taxonomy): domain Bacteria; phylum Actinomycetota; class Actinomycetes; order Mycobacteriales; family Micromonosporaceae; genus Actinoplanes; species Actinoplanes lichenicola. The sequence goes on along the minus strand of NZ_JAENHO010000008.1, from coordinate 407,972 downwards.
GGATTCGAGGCCATCACCGAGGAGCAACGAAATCAATTCCTGACCGACGGGGTGCTGCTGGTCCGCAAGGCGCTCGACGAGGAGCGCCGGGCCCGGCTCGAGGCCGCGGTCGACCGCGTGTACGCGCGGGAGCGCGAGGCCGGCCGGCTCAAGCCCGACGGCACCCTGCACATGCTCGGCTTCCTGCCGCGCGACGAGGAGTTCGGCGAGCTGCTGACCCTGCCCACCACCTTCCCGTACGTGTGGGGGCTGGCCGGCTGGAACATCTACACCCACCACAACCACTTGGACGTGACACCGCCGCAACCATTCGAAGAGGAGCCGGCGTGGGGCTGGCACCAGGACGGATACCGGCAGAACAGCGACCCTGAGACGCTCGGCGGCGGGCAGCCCCGGCCGATGCTGTCGCTCAAGGTGGCGTACGTGCTCTCGGACCTGTCGCGCACCGGGCGGGGTGCGACCAAGGTGATCCCGGGCAGCCACCTGAACAACACACTGGACCGGCCCGCGGGCGGCGGGGACCCGCGCGGCACCATGGAGATCACGGCCGACCCGGGCGACTGCTTCATCTTCGACCGGCGGCTCTGGCACTCGCGGTCGCCCAACCGCAGCACGGTCACCCGCAAGATCCTCTTCATCGGGTACACGTACCGCTGGGTCCGGCCGCTCGACGACATGCCGATCGACAAGGAATCCGAATGGTGGCGTAATCGCACCCCGGTGCAGCGGCAATTGCTCGGCGAGGCCCCGCACACGGCGAATCACTGGGGTGTCGGATGGGACGGCTACATCGACGAGAAGATTCCCCTGCGGCACGAATTGTCGTCGCGCGGACTGCTCGACCGATCGGTCCCCTGGCTGCGCTGACCACTACGGTGGGTGATCACCGTTGGCCCCTCCCTGCCCCCGGGAAGGGGCCAACGGGTCCCGCATGCCGAGATCAGGCGATCCGGGCCTCGGCGTCCACCCGGGCCAACGCATCGGTCAAAATCGACAAACCGTCGCGCGCCTCGGCCTCGGTGAGGGTCAGCGGCGGGCCCATCCGCAACACGTTGCCGTAGAGGCCGCCCTTGCCGACGAGCAGCCCGCCGGCCCGGCACTCGTCGAAGACGCGCACCGTGGCCGCCGGGTCGGGCTCGCGGGTGCCCGGGCGCACGATCTCGATGCCGATCATGAGACCCTTGCCGCGCACCTCCCCCACGAGCGGAAGGTCGAGCCCGCGCAGGCCGTCGAGCAGGATCGACCCCGTACGGGCAGCATTGCCCTGCAAATCGTGATCGAGCACGAAGTCGAGCACGGCGATGCCCGCCGACATCGACAGCGGGTTGCCGCCGAACGTGGAGAAGCTGATCGCCGGCACCGCGTTCATCACGGCCTCGCGCCCCACGACCCCGCCCAGCGCGAAGCCGTTGCCGATCCCCTTGGCGAAGGTGATCAGGTCGGGCGTGACGCCGTGCGCCTGATAACCCCAGAAATGCTCCCCCGTACGCCCCCAGCCGGTCTGCACCTCGTCCGCGATCAGCAGAATCCCGTGCTCCCCCAAGACCTTCTGGTACGCCCCCAGCAGCCCGTCCGGCCCCGCCACGAACCCGCCGACCCCCTGAATCGGCTCGGCGATCATGGCCGCCACGTCGCCCGCGGTCACCGTGGCCAGCACCTCGCGCAGATCGTCGACCGCCGCGTCGAGGATGTCGCCGTCGGCCAGCCCCGCCATCCGCCCGCGCAGCCGATCGCCCGAGGCCAGCCACGAGACGTTGAGCGGGCTGAGCGAACTCGACGACCAACTACGATGCCCGGTGACCGCCATCGTCGCGAACGTCCGCCCGTGATAGCTGTTCTTGATCGCGAGAATCTGGTTGGACCGGCGCACGTTCGCGGCCATCAGCAGGGCGGTCTCGTTGGCCTCACTGCCCGAATTGGTGAAGAAGACCCGCGCGTCCGGGATGCCGGAGACCCGCGCGATCCGCTCGGCCAACTCGACCTGCTGCCGGATCAGATACAACGTCGACGAGTGCACCACGCCGGTCGCCAACTGCTTCTGCACGGCCGCGTTGATCTCGGGAATGTCGTACCCGATCATGTTGGTCAGCACGCCACCGAAGAAGTCCAGATAGGTGCGGCCGTCAGCGCCGGTCACATGCCGGCCCGCCCCACCGACGATCTCGAGGGCGTCGTCGCCGTAGTAGACCGGCATCCAGTGAGGCATTACCGCCCGGTGGCGGGCCAGCAGGTCATCGCTCATGATCGCTCCTCGTGCAGCAGTTGAAGATCAAGCTCGGATTCCGGAGCTGTATGTCGTCGCTCCCGCGGAAAAGGCAGAAGCAGATGTCCTAGCGGGGTGGTGGGCTGTCGCTCCCACAAATTCAAAGGCCGATGTCCTCGCGGGGTGGTGGGCTGTCGCTCCCATGAATTCAAAGGCTGACGTCCTCGCGGGGTGGTGGGCGGTCGCTCCCATGAATTCAAAGGCTGACGTCCTCGCGGGGTGGTGGGTACGGACCGTCGCTCCCGCGGGGACCCGCGCGGGCTTCGCTGGCCGCTGGCGCGTCCAGAACGCGAAACCCACCCGGGCGACGTGAGTGAGTGGTTGCGCCCGAACACCCGAAAAGCAGCGATGGTCGCGCCCGCGACTGCTGGGTGGCTTGCGGCAAGACTGAGTGATCGCCCCACCCCGCACAACCGCCGCCCACCAACCCCGCACAACCGTCGTCCCGCCCGCCGACCAACCGCCGCCCCGCGCCACCAGCCAACCGCCGTCCCGCGCCACCAGCCAACCGCCGTCGCGCCCCGCCAGCCAACCGCCGCCCCGCGCCACCAACCAACCGCCGCCCCGCGCCACCAACCAACCGCCGCCCCGCGCCACCAACCAACCGCCGCCCCGCGCCACCAACCAACCGCCGCCCTGCCCCGCCAGCCAACCAGCCCGCTCGCGGTTTTTGTCGCATATGCCGGTTGTTCGCCCGCGCCACGGACCGCCCCCACCCCTGCTCTTGGGAGGGGACGAGTAGAGCAGCCGGGTGTGACAGTTTTGCGGGGTTGTCCACAGGGACCAGCGGTCGTCCAGTGCCAAGTTGAGTTCGGGGACGTTGACAGCGGGGTCGCGGGCCAGGGCAGGGTCGCGGGTGGGGGCACGGTCGCAGGCGAGGGCCGGGGCGGGGTTACAGGCGCGGGCCCGCGTGGGACTACAGGCGCGGACGGGGACGGGATCGCGGGCCCGGGTGAGACTGCAGGCGCGGACCGAGACGGAATCGCGGGCCCACGCGGGATCACAGACGCAGATTGAGACGCAATCGCAGGAGCGGGCCCGTGCCAGAGTGCAGGCCCGGGCAGCACCGCAGGCGTGGACCGAGACGCGATCGCAGACCCACGCGAGATCACAAACGCAGACCGAGACGCAATCGCAGGCGCCGGGCCGTGAGGGAGTGCAGGCCCGGGCAGGACCGCGGGCGCGGGCGGCTGGTCGGCAGGACTTGTGAGTGGCGCCTCGGGGGGCCGGTGGTGGGGAGTCATCGCCAGCCTCGTGGGTGTGGGCGGGCTCGGGGGCCGCTGCCGCGGCTGTCAAGCAGGGCGGCGGTGGCCAGCACGTCGGCCAGTTCGGCCGGGCGGGACGCGACCAGTCCGGCCGTCACGCGCACATGATCGTTGGCCAGGGGGGTCACGCAGAACGGGGTGCCCGGGGAGACAGCGATGCCGTGGGCGGCCAGGGCGACCATGGCAATCTGCTGGTCGTCGACGGTCATCCACAGGTTGATGCCGTCGGCGGCGGTGGCGGTGACGCCGCGGGTGCGGAGTTCCGACAGCAGCGTCGCGCGTCTGGTGGCGTACGCGGAACGGGCTTTTGCCACTTGGGCGATGGCGGCGGGGTCGGTCAGCAGGTCGAGCAGCACGCCCTGCAGCAGGCGGCTGGACCAGCCGGGGCCGAGCAGCCGCCGGTCGGCGAGCGGGCCGATCACCCGGGCCGGGCCGCCGACGGCTGCCAGGCGCAGGTCGGGGCCGTGGCTTTTCGAGAAGCTGGCCACGTGGACCGTCCGGGCCGGCAGGAAGGAGCCGAGGCTGACCGGCGCGGCCGTGGCGATGTCGCCGACGTGATCGTCCTCGACCACCAGCACATCGGGGAACCCGGCGAGGACGGTCGCCAGTTCGGACGCGCGCGCCGAAGGCATGCTGACGCCGGTCGGGTTATGAGCGCGCGGCTGCAGGAAGACGGCCACGGCAGGGTAGGAAACCAGCACCTCGTGCAACTGGTCGGGTCGCATCCCGTACGCGTCCATCGGCACCCCGACCACGGTGGCGCCGACGGTTTGCAGCAGGTCGAGCAGCGGCGGGAACGCGGGGTTCTCGACGATGACGTGGTCGCCGAAGCGGACGACCGAAGCGATCACGCGGTCGAGGGCGTCGAGGGCGCCGTCCACCACGGTCAGCTGCTCGGGCGGGAAAGGCCACCGTGAAAGCAGCACCGACTCCAGCTCCGGCAGCACCGGCGCGTCGAGATAGCTCGAGGTCAGCCGGCCGTCGCCGATTCGCTTGAGCGCGTCGGTCAGGTCGGGCAGCAGATCATGATCGGGTACGCCGGTCGACAGGTCCCGTGACACCGGCGCGGCCTGACCGCCCAGCTGGGTGTAACGCCAGCGCTGGCGGGGCAGCACCGGGGCCGCGACGAAGGTGCCCGAGCGGCCCCGGGTCTGGATCGCGCCGGCCCGGGTGAGGCTGCGCCAGGCCTCGCTGACCGTGGTCGGGCTGACGCCGAGCTCGCGCGCCACGTCGCGGACCGTCGGCAGCCGGGTGCCCGCGGTCAGCTGCCCGGCGGTGACCAGGCGGCTCACGGCCGCGGCGATTCCCCGCGCGCTGCGATCGTCGACAGCGCCCGTGATCAGCGCGAGCAAATTACCTCTCCGAAACATTTGGTTACGTTCAAGCAATTGTCCGCCTGAATGTGTGTCGTTAGTGTCCTACGGCATCCGAAGGCCACACGCAAGGGCTAGCGCAGCATGTATGACGGGGAGTAGACACACGATCACAGGCGCTTCCACCGCGCCGCCGCACGATGAAAGGGGCAGTCATGAGCGACATCGTTCGCGCCGCCCTCGTCCAGACAACGTGGACGGGCGATAAAGAATCGATGATCAAGGCGCACGAGGACTACGCCCGGGATGCCGCCGCGCAGGGCGCGAAGGTGATCTGCTTCCAGGAGCTTTTCTACGGCCCGTATTTCTGCCAGGTGCAGGAGGCGGAGTTCTACGAGTACGCCGAGTCGATCCCCGGCCCGACCACCGAGCGCTTCCAGGCACTGGCGGCCGAGCTCGGCATGGTGATGGTCCTGCCCATGTACGAGAAGGAGCAGGAGGGCGTCCTCTACAACACCGCCGCCGTGGTCGACGCCGACGGCTCGTACCTCGGCAAGTACCGCAAGCACCATATCCCGCAGGTGAAGGGCTTCTGGGAGAAGTTCTACTTCCGCCCCGGCAACCTGGGCTACCCGGTGTTCGACACCGCGGTCGGCAAGGTCGGTGTCTACATCTGCTACGACCGGCACTTCCCCGAGGGCTGGCGCGAGCTGGGCCTGGGCGGCGCGCAGATCGTCTTCAACCCGTCGGCCACCAGCCGCGGCCTGAGCAGCTATCTGTGGCAGCTCGAGCAGCCGGCCAGCGCGGTCGCCAACGAGTATTTCGTGGGCGCGATCAACCGGGTCGGCACCGAGCCGCTGGGCGACAACGACTTCTACGGGCAGAGCTACTTCGCCGACCCCGAGGGCAAGTTCGTCGGCGAGGTCGGCGACACCCACAACCCCGAACTGATCGTACGGGATCTGGACCTGGGCCTGATCAAAACGGTGCGCGAGCGCTGGCAGTTCTACCGCGACCGCCGGCCCGAGAGCTACACCCGGACGGTGGAGCTGTGAGCACGCTGATCAAGGGCGGCACGGTCATCGGCCCCACTGGCCCATACCCGGCGGACGTGCTCGTCGACGGCGAGACGATCGCGGCGATCTTCGCGCCGGGCCGGGCGCCGGACGGCCCCGACGTGATCGACGCGACCGGGAAATACGTGATCCCGGGGGCGATCGACGCGCACACCCACATGCAGATGCCGTTCGGCGGCACCGAGGCCAGCGACACGTTCGACACCGGCACCCGGGCCGCGGCGATCGGCGGCACGACCACGATCATCGACTTCGCCATCCAGCGGTACGGCGAGGTGGTGCAGGACGGGCTGGCCGCGTGGCACGCCAAGACGGCCGATCAGTGCCACATCGACTACGGCTTCCACATGATCGTGGGCGGGGTCGACGACGACTCGCTCAAGGCCATGGACCAGCTCGTGGCGAGCGAGGGCATCACCAGCTTCAAGCTGTTCATGGCGTACCCGGGCGTCTTCTACTCCGACGACGGGCAGATCCTGCGCGCGATGCAGAAGGCGCGCGACAACGGCGCCCTGATCATGATGCACGCGGAGAACGGCCCGGCCATCGACGTGCTGGTCAAGCAGGCCCTCGAGCGCGGCGAGACCGACCCGGTGTTTCACGGCCTGACCCGCCCGCAGGAGCTGGAGGCCGAGGCCACGAGCCGGGCGATCTGGCTGGCCAGTGTGGCCGCCGACTGCCCGCTCTACATCGTGCACCTGAGCGCCTCGAAGGCCCTGGAGCAGGTCAAGGCCGCCCGCGACCTGGGCCGCAACGTGTTCGCCGAGACCTGCCCGCAATACCTCTATCTGACGCTGGAGGACCAGCTCGGCGCGCCCGGCTTCGACGGGGCCAAGTGGGTCTGCTCCACTCCCCTGCGCAGCAAGCACGAGAGCCACCGGGCCGACCTGTGGCAGGGCCTGCGCACCAACGACCTCTCCGTGGTCTCGACCGACCACTGCCCGTTCTGCATGAAGGACCAGAAGGAGATGGGGATCGGCGACTTCTCCAAGATCCCGAACGGGATCGGCAGCGTCGAGCACCGCGTCGACCTGCTTTATCAGGGTGTCGTCGACGGCAAGCTGTCGCTGGCCCGCTGGGTCGAGACGATCGCGACCACGCCGGCCCGGATGTTCGGCATGTATCCGCGCAAGGGCATCATCGCGCCCGGCTCGGACGCCGACATCGTGCTCTACGACCCCAACGGCCGCACCCGGATCAGCGTCGAGACCCACCACATGAACATGGACTACTCGGCCTGGGAGGGCTGGGAGATCGACGGCAAGGTCGACACGGTCCTGTCCCGCGGCGAGGTCATCGCGTCCGGCGGCGAATACACCGGGCGGGCCGGCCGGGGCAAATACGTCCCGCGCGGCCTCTCCGACTATCTGGTCTGAGCGAGGAGCAACGCATGGACATCGGTGTGGTGCTTCAGAACAACCCACCCGCCCGTACGGTGGTCGAGCTGGCCAAGCTGGCGGAACAGAAGGGGTTCAGCCACGTCTGGACCTTCGACTCGCACGTGCTCTGGCAGGAGCCGTTCGTCATCTACTCGAAGATCCTCGACGAGACCGAACGGGTGATCGTCGGGCCGATGGTGACCAACCCCGGCACCCGGGACTGGACCGTCCTGGCCTCGATGTTCGCCACCCTCAACGAGATGTACGGCAACCGGACCATCTGCGGCATCGGCCGGGGCGACTCGGCGCTGCGGGTGCTCGGCGCGCAGCCGCAGACCCTGGGCCAGCTGCGCGAGTCGATCGGGGTGATCCGCGGGCTGGCCAACGGCGAGAAGGTCGAGCTGCGGGGCACCGAGCAGCAGCTCGCGTGGGCGCCCGACAGCAGGCTGGAAGTGTGGGTGGCGGCGTACGGGCCGAAGGCTCTGGCTCTGACCGGGGAGGTCGGCGACGGATACATCCTGCAGCTGGCCGACCCCGACATCGCCGCGTGGATGATCGCGGCGGTGCGGCGCGCGGCCGAACGGGCGGGCCGGGACCCGATGGCCATCAAGTTCTGTGTGGCCGCCCCGGCGTACGTGGGAACCGATCTCGACCATCAGCGGGAGCAGACGCGCTGGTTCGGCGGGATGGTCGGCAATCACGTGGCCGACATCGTGGCCCGCTACGGCGGCGACGGCACCGTGCCGCAGGTGCTGACCGACTACATCAAGGGCCGGCAGGGCTACGACTACGCCGAGCACGGGCGCGCCGGCAACACGCACACGTCGTTCGTGCCGGACGAGGTGGTCGACCGGTTCTGCATCCTGGGGCCGGTCGAGAACCACCTCAAGCGGCTCGAGGAGCTCAAGGCCCTGGGCGTCGACCAGTTCGCGGTCTATCTGCAGCACGACGCCAAGGAAGAGACACTGCAGGCGTACGGCGAGAGCATCATCCCGGCCCTTTCATGAAGAAGACCCTGTACGCCCTCGCCGGCATCACGATCTTCGTCGTGCTCTGGGAGGGCTACAAGCTCGTCGGCAACCCGGAGGGCACGGTGCTCTTCGGCGTACGGGTGCTGCCGCGCGCGGACGACCTGTCGATGCCGCACCTGTGGACGGTGCTCGAGCGGCTGGGCCGTCCCGAGCTGACGGGCGGCCGGCCGGTCTGGATCGTCATCGTCCAGGCCTGCCTGTTCACGCTGGGCATCACGGCCGCCGGGTTCGTCATCGGCGCGCTCGTGGGGCTGCTGCTGGCGGTGGCGATGCAGCGATTCCGGATCGTCGAGCGCGGGCTGCTGCCGTACGTGATCCTCAGCCAGACGGTACCGCTGGTCGCGCTGGCCCCGCTGGTGGCCGGGTGGGGCGGCACGATCATGCCGTCCTGGGCGACGGTCTCGGTGATCGCCGCCTATCTGGCCTTCTTCCCGGTCGCCGTGGGCATGCTGCGCGGGTTGCAGTCGCCCGCGGCGAGCGGGGTCGAGCTGATGCGCAGCTACGCCGCGGGCTGGTGGCGCACGCTGGTCAAGCTGCGCTTCCCGGCGTCGCTGCCCTATCTCTTCCCGGCGCTGCGGCTGGCCGGGGCGGCGGCGGTGGTCGGCGCGGTGGTCGGCGAGATCTCCACCGGCACGCGGGGCGGCATCGGCCGGCTCATCATCGAATACTCCCGCGAGGCCACCTCGGACCCGGCCAAGGTCTACACCGCGATGCTCGGGGCGGCCCTGCTCGGCCTGGTCGTCGCCGGTCTGGTCAGCCTGCTGGAACTGCCGCTCATGAGACACCGGAGGCACGTGGAGGTGGTCACGCTATGAGCGCCGTGCTCGTTTCGTCCTTGACCAAGATCTTCAACCAGGGGCGTACGGACGAGGTTGTCGCCCTGTCCGATGTTGATCTTGAAATTAAGAGCGGCGAGTTCGTGTCGCTGATCGGGCCGTCCGGATGCGGCAAGAGCACGCTGCTGCGGCTGATCGCCGACCTGATCGCGCCCAGCACCGGCACGGTCACGGTGGCCGGCAAGAGCGCGGACGCGGCGCGCCGGGAACAGGCGTACGGGATCGCCTTTCAGCAGGCCGGGCTGTTCGAGTGGCGGACCGTGCTGAAGAACGTGGAACTGCCGCTCGAACTGCGCGGGCTGTCGAAGGCCGAGCGCAAGGCCAAGGCGTCGGAGATGCTGGAGCTGGTCGGGCTGGCCGAGTTCGCCGGGCACTATCCGGCCCAGCTCTCCGGCGGCATGCAGCAGCGCGTGGCGATCGCCCGGGCCCTGGCCGTGCGGCCGCCGCTGCTGCTGATGGACGAGCCGTTCGGCGCGCTCGACGAGATGACCCGCGAGCGGCTGCAGTCCGAGCTGCTCGGTATCTGCGCCCAGACCGGCACCAGCACCGTCTTCGTCACCCACTCGATCTCGGAGGCGGTGTTCCTCTCCGACCGGGTCGTGGTGATGTCGGCGCGACCGGGCCGGATCACCGCGTCGATCCCGGTCACGCTGGACAGCCGCGACGAGGCGGCCCGGCAGTCGCCGCACTACTTCGAGTGCGTCACCGCGGTGCGGCAGGCGCTGCGCGGCACCCCCTTGACGAGCGCCTCATGAAGTGGGCCCGCGCGGTGCTGCCACCGGTCGTGGTCGGCATCGTCGCGATCGTGCTGTGGGAGGTCGTCGTCACTGCCGGGCGGATCGCGCCGTTCATCCTCCCGGCGCCGTCGGCCATCTGGGAGCAGCTGGTCGAGCAGCGCCAGAACGTCTGGGAGGCCGCCCTGGCCAGCGGCACCAACGCGCTGATCGGGCTGATCGGCGGGGCGGTCGCCGGGGTGCTGGCGGCGATGGCCTCGAGCCGGTTCCGCCCGCTGGCCGAGGTGTCGCTGCCGTTCGCGGCCGTGCTCAACGCGCTGCCGATCATCGCGCTGGCCCCGGTGCTCAACAACATGTTCGAGTCGACCAGCAGCCTGCCGCGCCGGCTGGTGGCCGGGATCATCGTGTTCTTCCCGGTCTTCATCAACACGCTGCGCGGCCTGCGCGAGGTCGACCCCATCCACCAAGAGCTCATGCATACGTACGCGGCCAGTGGCTGGACCTTCGCGGTCAAGGTGCGCCTGCCCGGGTCGCTCCCCCACGTCTTCACCGGCCTGCGGCAGGCGTCGTCGCTGGCCGTGATCGCCGCGGTGGTCGCCGAGTATTTCGGTGGCCTGCAGAACGGCCTCGGCTCGCGCATCACGTCGGCCGCCGCGTTCACCGCCTACCCCCGCGCCTGGGCCTTCGTGGTCGGCGCCTGCCTGCTGGGCCTCGTCTTCTACCTCACCACCCTGCTCCTGGAACGCCTGGCCATGCCCTGGCGTACCCGTTTAATCGCCTGAACCCTGGGAGGCACCACTTGCGCAAACTCCGGATATTCACCGCTATAGCTGCCACCTCCGCCCTGTTGATCGGCGGCTGCGGCACGGCCGACCAAGATTCGACCACGCCCGCCCCCGGCGGCAGCGGCGGCGCCCTGGCGCCCGTCAAGCTGCAGCTGCAGTGGTTCTTCCAAGCCCAGTTCGCCGGTTACATCGCCGCCGTCGATCAGGGCTTCTACAAGGAGCAGGGCCTCGACGTTCAGCTGCTCGAGGGCGGCGTCGACATCGTCCCGCAGACCGTCCTCGCGCAGGGCAAGGCCGACTACGCCGTGGCCTGGGTGCCCAAGGCGCTGGCCTCCCGCGAGCAGGGCGCCGGCATCACCGACGTCGGCCAGATCTTCGGCCGCTCCGGCACCTATCAGGTGGCCTGGAAGGACAGCGGCATCACCAAGGCGGCCGACCTCAAGGGCAAGAAGGTCGGCAACTGGGGCTTCGGCAACGAGTTCGAGCTGTTCGCCGGCATGACCAAGGCCGGGCTCGACCCGGGCAAGGACGTCACGCTCGTGCAGCAGCAGTTCGACATGCAGGCGCTGCTCAAGAAGGAGATCGACGCCGCCCAGGCGATGAGCTACAACGAGTACGCCCAGCTGCTCGAGGCCAAGAACCCGGCCACCGGCAAGCTCTACACGGCCGACGACTTCTCGATCATCGACTGGAAGACCGAGGGCTCCTCGATGCTCCAGGACGCGGTCTGGGCCAACACCGAGAAGCTCAGCGACCCGGCGTACCAGCAGCAGACCGTCAAGTTCCTGACCGGCACGATCAAGGGCTGGGCGTTCTGCCGCGACAACGCCGAGAAGTGCCGCGACCTTGTGGTGGCCAAGGGCTCCAAGCTCGGCAAGAGCCACCAGCTGTGGCAGACCAACGAGACCAACAAGCTGATCTGGCCCGCGCCCGGCGGCATCGGCGTGATCGACGAGGCGGCCTGGAAGCAGACCGTCGACATCTCGATGACCACCAAGAACCAGACCGGCGACACCGTGCTGACCAAGTCGCCGGAGGGCCTGGCCTTCACCAACGACTACATCAACCAGGCCATCACCGCGGCCAAGGCGGCCGGCGTCGACGTCAACGGCACGGCCTTCCAGCCCACCGAGGTCACCCTGACCGAGGGCGGCGCGTAAAGGCCCCGGCCGCGCGGATTCACAGGGGGACCATCCGCGCGGCCAGGGCCACCGCCATGAGATCACCGGCCCGCAGCTTGCCCGCTGCACCGAACGCGCCCAGGCTCTCCAGCCGTTGCGCGGTCGTCTCGAGCAGGTCGGCGTCGCCGCCCAGCAGCCGCTTGGCCACCCGGGCCTGGGTCGGGGTCAGCTCGGCGTAGGCGCACTGGTCGAGCGCCTTGATCGTGGCCTGATCGAGGGTGCCGGCCATCGCCTTCTCCGACACGACAGTCAGCAGCCAGTCCGGCCACCAGGCGTACTTGCCGACGGCCAGGCCGGACTGCACCGCGACCTCGGGACTCTGCCCGGCCTTGATCAGGCGCAGGGCCAGCCCCATGTCGAACCGTTCGAGCCGCAGCGCCTCGACGAAGGCCTTGAGGATCGGCGCCGTGCCGACGAACCGCTCGGCCTCGGCCGCGCCCTCGGCGAACCGGCCGCGCAGCACATGACAGAGCGCGTACGACTCGGCGATGCCCGAGTCGTCGGCGGCGCGCTGGTCGAGGCGCTCGACTGTCGCCTCCAGCCGCTCGATCGCCCGGCCCGCCCGGTCGGAGAGCTCGCTGCTGACCGGCCGGTTCAGGTGCCGCACGACCACGTCGGCGGCCAGCTCGGCCTCGCGCCGCAGCAGCCGCGACGAGATCTTGGGGATGATCTCGTCACTCAGGTGCTCGGTCACCGAGGCGTCGTCGAAGCGGTCCGAGACGGTGAGGAACTTCTCCCACCAGGAGGCCGGGTGTCCGGCCCGGGCATTCATCACACCGGTGCTCATGATCGCTCCGACCCTTCCGTCAATCGTTTCCCGTCGGCCCCCACGGCAGTTCCTCCGGCGAGGCGGCCTCGATCGGGGCGTCCGAATGCCGCGGCGGCGGCCGGTCGGCCACCGTGTGCCAGGCGCCCGACTTGCGGGCCGCGGGCCGGGTGACCATGTGCACCGGCAGCGGCGGCGGTGTGAACGGGCCGGCGCCCCAGCGCACCCAGATCGCGAGGCGCCCGGCCGCGGCCTCGGCGAGCAGCTTGTCGACCGTACGGGGCCGGTCGAGCCGGTCGATCTCGATGGCGATCGGCTGGCCGTCCGGGCGGGCGCAGGCCACGTCGAGCACCGAGTGCCCGCGCAGCGGCGGCGGGAGCGGAAACACGCTCGGCGCCCGGCGATAGACCCGCCAGCCCTGCTCCTCGGCCCAGCCCGCGATCGCGTCGATCAGCCGCGCGGTCACCTGGTCGTTGCTCAGCTCGGCGAAGTGCACCGCCGTCAGCGCGTCGCCCAGCGACTGCGCCGTCCGGGTGCCGTCGTCCGCGGTCTCCATCGCCAAACCCTATGCCCCTCATCGGGCACCGCCGGCCGTGACCAGCTCCCGGTTGCGGGCGAACAGCTCGGTCATCCGCTCGGGTGGCATCGGCCGGGCCAGGTGATAGCCCTGACCCAGGGTGTAGCCGAGGCGCCGCAGCCGGTCGGCCTGCTCCTGGCACTCGATGCCCTCGGCCACGGTGTCGAGGCCGAGCGCGCCCGCGAGCTGCACGACGGCGTGGGCCACCGCCTGCCGGGCCTCGGCGGCCGGGCTGCCCGGCTCGTCGAGCTCGATGCCGTCCACGAACGACTTGTCCAGCTTGATGATCGAGGCGGGGAACGACCGCAGCAGGCTCAGCGAGGACTCTCCCGTCCCGAAGTCGTCGAGGGCCAGCCGTACGCCCATGGCGTGCAGCTCGTGCAGGGTGCGCGAGACCTGCTTGCCGCGCAGCATCGTCGACTCGGTCAGCTCGAGCACGAGCCGGTCGGCGGGCAGGCCGGTCTCGGCCAGGATCGCCCGCACGTCGTCGACGAAGTCGGGGTCGTGCAGCTGGCGCACCGACACGTTGGGCGCGATCTTCTGCATCGCGTCCGGCCCGAACTCGGCCAGCCAGGTCACCGCCTGCCGGCAGGCCTCGCGCAGCACGAAGCGGCCCAGCGGCACGATCAGGCCCGTCGCCTCGGCGGCCGGGATGAACTCGCTCGGCGGCACCAGGCCCCGGGCCGGGTGGTCCCAGCGGATCAGCGACTCGACCCCGATCACCCGGCCCGAGTCGAGCGCGACGATGGGCTGGTAGAACAGGCGGAACTCGCCGTCGTCGAGGGCCCGCCGCAGCTCGCCGCCGAGCCGGGCGTGCGCGAGCACGGGCTGTTCCATGCCGTCGTGGTAGCGCACCCGGTTCGCCTTGCCGCGCTGCTTGGCCGCGTACATGGCGATGTCGGCGTGCCGCAGCAGCTCGTCCAGCTCGACACCCGGCGCGGCACCGGCGATGCCGACGCTGCAGTGGGTGAGCAGGCGGTGCGGGCCGATCGGCTCGGCCAGCGCCTCGAGCACCCGGTCGGCCACGGTCTCGCCGGCGGTGGACAGCAGGATCGCGAACTCGTCGCCGCCGAGCCGGGCCACCAGCCCGTCCGGGCCGGCCGCGGCGCGCAGCGCCCCGGCCACCGAGATCAGCAGCTCGTCGCCGACGTCGTGGCCGAGCGAGTCGTTCACGGTCTTGAAGTCGTCCAGGTCGACCAGGAGCACGGTGGCGTCCCCGGCCGCGATCGCCTCGGCCAGCCGCTGCCGGAACAGGCCGCGGTTGGCCAGGCCGGTGAGGCCGTCGTGGGTCACCTCGTGGCGCAGCCGCTCCTCGCTGAGGCGCTTCTCGCTCATCAGCCGGCGGTTCTCCCGGCTGGCCATGAGCTGGCGCACCGCGATCAGCGCGGTGAGCACGACGACGGCGACGATGACGATCCGGTCGGGCCACGACATGTCGCCGCGGAGCACGCCGAGCATGGCCAGGTCGATGGCGAGGACGGAGAGGTAGGGCAGCCACACGTTGGCCCGGCGCGGGTGGGAGCCGGCTGAGGTCCACTGGCGCAGGGCGGCGCCGGAGGCCAGCACGAACGCCACGGGCATGACCACGGCCTGGGCCAGCAGGGCGCCCTCGTCGCCGTAGAAGGCGAGCATGGCCACGACGGCCGCGACGACGGCGGCCCCGGCGATCAGGCGCAGCGACACCCGGTCGACCGGGCCGCCGCGGATGTAGGAGACCTTGGCCACCGCGCCCAGGCCGAGCAGGAACGTCATGCCGATCAGCACGAGCGCCTGGTCGCTGTAGTTGTGCTGGGTGGTGATCAGCGGGGCCAGCCCGTAGCTCCACATCAGCGCGCCCCCGCCGACCAGGGCGATCGAGCGGTCGATGAGCTGCTTGCGGCGTTCCGGCTGGCCGATGATGCCCAGCGGCACCCGGCCCACGGCCCACATGGCGGCGAGCAGGCCGAAACCGGCCGGCACGACGGTGCCCGGCCCGATGGTGGGCAGCTCGGAACGGTCGGCGAAGGCGCGGACGGCCAGCCAGGCGTACCCGGCGGTGAAGGTGGCCAGGGAGAGCAGCAGCAGGCGCCAGAACCGGCGGGCACCGGCCTCCAGCCGGCCGTGGCGCAGCAGCGCGACGACCGAGCCGACACCGGCCACCCCGCCGATCGGCATGAACAGGTACGCCACGGCGTCCGGCCCGATGCGGGTCAGGAACCACAGCGCGCCGGCCAGGGTGACGGCGGTGGCGGCGAGCAGATGTGCGTACTGCTTCATGGCCACCCCGGATGAATCGGCAGCCGCGGGCGGCTGAGGAGAACTATTCACCGATCTCCGTTCGGCTGTTCGCGTCCCGGGCGGGGGCGCGGCGACGCAGGATGGAGCGCATGGAGCGCAGCCGGGAGGACGAGGTTCGCGAGCGGCTGGCCGACATCGCCGGCGACGATCCCGGTCCGGGCGAGCGGGCCCTGCTGGGCCGGCTGATCCGCTCGTTCCTCGACAAGAACCCGGGCGGCGTCGACCGGCTGGCCGAGCTGCTGCGCGGGGGCGATCCGGCGGCGCTGCGGGAACAGGCCCACGCGCTGAAGGGCTCGGCCACCAACATCGGGGCCGACAGCCTGGCGCGGGTGTTCGCCGAGATCGAGCACTCCGCCCGTGAGGGTGTCGTGCCCGATCCCGACCTGATGCTCGGCCGCGTCGCCGGCGAGCAGGCGCTGGTCTACCCCGTACTGGAGAAGATCGCGGCCGAGGGCGACTAGAAGCGGCGCGCGCCCGGCACGGCCAGCACGGGCTCGATGATCTCGATCATCCGGGCGAAGTTGTTGAGCCGGTCGAGCAGCAGCTCGGTGACGACCATGCCCCGGCCGATCAGCACGAGGCCGTTGGTGGCCACGATGTCCTCGGCGACCCGCATGCCGGTCTCGAGGTCGACCACGCGCAGGCCGCGGACCTTCTCCTTGACCTGGACGCAGCCCTTGACCTTGCGCAGCGCGGCCAGCACGTGCAGGGCGCTGTGGTCGCGGCACTCGAGCACGGTGATCGCGCTCTCCACCTCGAGGCCGCGGCTCTCCAGGGTCTCGAAGTCGATCGCCGTACGGATCACGTCGACCGCGGTCTCGACCAGCGGGCTCGGGTGCGGCGGCGGGTTGAGGCCGAGCCCGCGGACGATCTGGATGACGTCCTCGAGCATCGGGATGCTCTTGAGCAGCTGCACGGCGACGCCCGGCATGCCGTTGACCATGGCCTGCTCCTCGTCGGTGCAGGGCAGGCCCTTGTCGAGCTTGGCCAGCACGGTCGGCGGCAGGGTGACCGCCCCGAGCTGGGCGGCCATGGCGGCGACCTCGATCTCCCACAGCGCGTCGAGCTGCATCTCGTGGCAGAGCTCGGAGACCAGCGTACGGATGCGGCCGGCCCGGGCGAAGGCGAGCGGGCTGGCCAGCTGGAGACAGCCGAACAGCGCCTGCAGGCTCGCCTTGAGGGTCTTGTCGAGCAGCTGGCGGTCGGCCGTCGAGCGCCCGTGCAGCTCGACCGCGCTCTGCACGGTGCTGCGCAGCTCGTCGGTGGGCACCGGCTTGGCCAGGTAGCGGTAGACGCCGCCGTCGTTGATGGCCGCGATGGCCGCGCTCAGGTCGCTCTGCGCGGTGTGCAGCACCCGGGTCGTGTCGGGGTATTCGAGCTGGACCCGGCGCAGCAGCTCGACGCCGTCCATCTCGGGCATGCGCAGGTCGCTGATCACGGCGGCGACCGGGCCGGACGAGGCGAGCAGGCGCAGCGCCTCGGCGCCGCTTTCGGCCACGATCACCTTGTGGTCGCGGCGCAGCTGCAGCGAGAGCGTCTCGAGGATGGCGGTCTCGTCGTCCACGAGCAGCACGGTCGGCCTGGTGGCCACCCCGGTCTCCGGCGCCAGCACGTTCGTCATTCGCTCCCCCGCCAAACCCATCCGAAAGAAGTCCCCTGTACTCGCTTCATCGGACGTTTGCCGAGGGTGGCTAAGCCCGGGGCGAGATCGGCAACCGGATGAGAACCGTCGTGCCGTGCGGCGGGTGACCGCTGAGGCGGATGGTGCCGCCGTGCAGGTTGACGATCGTCCGGGCCAGGCTGAGGCCCAGCCCCTTGCCCGCGATGCCCTGGTGGCGCACGTTGCTGGCGCGATAGAACCGGTCGAAGACGCGGTCGCGCTCCTCGGCCGGGGTGCCGATGCCGTGGTCGGCCACCGACAGCTCGGCCACCCCGGCCCGCTCGACCAGCGTGACCTCGACGTCGCCGCCGCGCGGGCTGTATTTGATCGCGTTGGCCAGCAGGTCGTCGACGACCTGGCGCAGCCGGCGCCGGTCGCCGTGCAGCGGCAGCGGCTCCTCCCGCTCGTAGTGCAGCCGGACGCCGTTGGCCACGGCGTGCGGGCGGGCGGCGGCCAGCGCGGAGTCCACGACGTCGGACAGGTCGACCGGCTCGACCCGCAGCGCGACGTGCCCGGAGTCGAGGCCGGCCAGGTCGAGCAGGGTGTCGACGACCGCGCGGAGGCTGGTGGCGTTGCGGTGCACGGCGTCGACCATGGCCCGGCTCTCCTCGTCGAGCCCGGACTGCTCGTCGCCGAGCATCGACGCGCTGGCCACGATCGAGGTCAGCGGCGTGCGCATCTCGTGGCTGACCAGCGCGATGAAGTCGTCCTTGGCCCGCGAGAGCTGACGGGCCAGCGCCTCGGCCCGGCGCAGCGCGATGTAGACCCCGATCCGGGCCGCCACCCCGTCGAGCAGCAGGGCCAGCAGGTCCTCGTGCGGCTCGGGGGCGTCGCCGTAACAGGTGAGCACGCCCAGCACGGTGTCGGCGTCGCGCACCGGCACGGCCAGCACCGTACGCAGCCCGGCGCGCAGGCAGGCGGCCGCGCGCTGCCGCTCGAGCGGGGTGCGCAGGCTGGCCGAGTCGGCGATGTCGGGCACCCAGATCGGCCGGCCGGTCGACCAGACCCGCCCGGTGATGCCGGACCCCTTGATCGGCGCGAACGTCAGGACCTCCTCGAGGCCCCGGCCCGGCGCGCACCAGCGACCGCCGACGCTCAGCTCGCCCGAGTCCTCGTCGGCCAGCCACAGCTCGGCCGCGGGCCAGCCCAGCGTGGTGCCGAGCGCGGCCAGCACGCCGGGTGCGGCCTCGGCGGCGGAGCCGGCCACGCTCAGCGCCTCCTCCACGGCCCGGTGGCAGTCGCGGAACCGCTCGGCCCGGCGCAGCGCGGTGACCTCGCGGGCGACGGCCACGGCACCCAGGTGGCGGCCGTCGTCGTCGAGGATCGGCTGGGCGGTCGCGGCGATGATCCGCTCGCGGCGCCCGGCCACGCGCACCACCAGGTCGGTGTCGACCCGCTCGCCGCGCGCGGCCCGCTGGATCGGCGACTCGCGCCACGGCACGACCCGGCCGTCGGCGTCGAACAGGGCGCCGGTGGCCCGGGTCGGATAGAGCCGCGGGGCGGCCTCGGCGGGCAGGCCGATCAGCTCGCGTACGGGCCGGTTGACCACGGCGATGTCACCGTCGGCGTCGCACGCGATGACGCCCACCGGCAGGTTGTCGATCAGCGAGGACAGGAACGAGGCGCTCGAGCCGGGGCTGGCCAGCGCGGTGAGCTCGGTCAGGATGCGGGCGTTCTCGCCGGTCCAGCGGCGGGCGGCGGAGTCGAGGACGGCGAGCGCGCCGACCGGCAGCCCGGCCCCGTCGAGCACCGGGACGGCGAGGAAGGCCGGCGGCGCCTCGCGCTGCACGGCCCGACCGGCCGAGACGGCCCAGCGGGCGATGTCGGCGTCGGGCGGGCCCTGACCGCCGGCCAGCAGCACCCCCTCGCGGTCGACCAGGGTGAGCTGCGCCTCGGGGGCCTCGAGCAGCCGGGCGGCCAGCCGGGCCAGGGCGTCCGGGGCGAGCGGCAGGGCCGGCAGTGAGTGTTTCGCCGTGCGGACCGCGCCGAGGCGGTCCGGGTCGGCCAGGACGGCCTCGTCGACGATGACCATGGGTTGCCCGATCCCCCGCGCGGCCCGCCCGCGGCCGCGGGCTTTGGCTATTTATACCCTAGGTCCGCATTTACATGCCGCATGACAATCATGCGGATACGGGCCACCTCGCGGGACAGCCGCTGTCGGCGCCCTGATGCCCGTGCGGGCCCAGCTCGGCCAGCTCGTTGACGACCTCGCGCAGCTTGTCGTTCGGGCAGGGCTTGAGCAGCACCACGCAGACCCCGGCCGCGGTCGGCTCGCCGTCGCCCGGGTGCAGGTGACCGCTGAGCATGACGATCGGCATGTCCTTGAGGTCGGCGTGCTCGCGGACGGCCCGGGTCAGCTCGAGGCCGTCCATGCGCGGCATGCCCAGGTCGGTCAGCAGCACGTCGGGCCGGTTGGCCACGGCCAGCTCGAAGGCGCGCTGCCCGTCCGGAGCGTGCAACACCGTGTAGCCGGCTCGCTTGAGCAGCCGGGTGAGGATCAGGGCGATGTCTTCGTCGTCCTCGGCGATCAGAACTACCGGCATGTTCGCTCCGCTGGTTCGGGGGCACTTCCCCTCAGCATGCGCGCAAAGGTGTCCGCGATGTGCCGATTTCGCGTTATGGCTTGCGCGCCACACCCACGAGGAACGCGGCCTCCGCGATGTCGCTCTCGCACTGCCGGCCGGGTACCGCGCACCACTCGCCGAACGCCTGCAGGCCCGGAGCGAGGATCGGCCAGTCGCCGAAGAGCACGGCCGTCTCGGCGGCGTCGCGCACGGCCAGCGGGGCGGTGGTGTTGTTGTAGATGCGGCGCACCTGGTCGATCCGCGGCGAACCGCCCTTGCGGCAGGCGTGGGTCAGCGCGAGCAGGCTGCCCCGCGGCACGGCCTCGCGATAGACACCGAGCGCCTCGATCAGCCGCTCGGTGTCCGGGATGAAGTGGGCCACGGCCACCACCAGCAGGCACACCGGGCGCTCGAGGTCGATCAGACGCCGTACGGGTGCGGAATTCAGCACCCCGCGGGCGTCGAGCAGGTCGGCGTAGAGCACGTCGGCCGCCGGGTCGCCCTCCTGCTGCAGGCGCCCGTGCACGAAGGCGACCGGCTCGACGTCCACGCCGACCACCCGGCTGCCCGGCCGGGCCCGGCGCGCCAGGTCGTACGTGTTGCCGGCCGACGGGATGCCGCAGCCCAGGTCGAGATATTGGTCGATGCCCGCCTCGTCGGCCAGGCGCACCGCCTCGCGCAGGAACTGCCGGTTGAGCCGCAGGATCGCCGGCAGCTCGGGCATCACCGACTGGGCGGCCGCCGCGGCCTGCCGGTCGGCGGCGAAGTTGTGCCGGCCGCCGAGCAGGAAGTTGTAGATCCGGGCCACGCTGGGGCGCTGCGGGTCGACCTCGGGCAGGATCGCCGCCTGCTCCCCCAGCACACTCACGGGGCCAGCCTAGGCAAAGCGGTACGACCGGCTCCGCGAAATCGCTAACGTGGTCGTGATATGGGCGAAACGTACGGATCGACACAGCACGCCGGGCCGGCGCAACTGCTGGAGGCGGCCGTGCGCTCGACCCACGACGCCATCTGGACGGTCGGCCCCGACTTCAGCGTGATGTCGTGGAACCCGGCCAGCGAGAGACTGCTCGGCTGGCCGGCCACCGAGATCGTCGGGCGCAGCGCCGACCTGATCGTGCCGCCCGACCGGCGCGGCGACCAGCGCGAGATGATGACGCTGCTGGCCGCGGGCGCGCACCTGGAACGCTTCCGCACCCAGCGCCGGCACCGCGACGGCCGCTGGATCCTGGTCACGCTGGCCATGTCGCCGCTGCTCGAGGAGGACCGCCTGCTCGGGTTCACCGTGATCGCCCGCGCGGTCGGCCCCCGCGAGCGGCTCGAGTCGAGCCTGCAGGCGCTGCTGGAGGCGGCGCCCGACGCGTTCATCGGCATCGACGACGGCGGCCGGATCGTGCTCTCCAACACCCAGGCCGAGCAGCTGTTCGGCCTGACCCGCGACGGGCTGCTCGGCCGCGCCATCGACGACCTGCTGACCCCGGCGCTGGCCGTCACCCCCGAGCCGGTGCCGGTCCCCGGATCGGAGCCGACGCTGGCCCACCGGATGGACGGCACCACCGTCCCGGTCGAGGTCTCGGTGAGCCTGCTGCCGACCGACGAGGGCCGGTTGCGCTGCGCCGTGGTCCGCGACATCACCGAGCGCGTGCGGGCCGAGGAGGGCCTGCGGCAGTTGCGGGCCGAGGCCGACCGGGCCCGGGTCGAGGCCCAGCTGCAGCGCACCCAGCGGCTGGAGGGCCTGGGCCAGCTGGCCGGCGGGGTCGCGCACGACTTCAACAACCTGATCGCGGTGATCGCCAACTACGCGACGTTCATCGCCGAGTCCGCCGCCGAGGCCGGGCTCGACGAGATCGCGGGCGACGCGGCCCAGATCTCCAAGGCCGCCCAGCGCGGCGCCGACCTGACCCACCAGCTGCTCGCCTTCGCCCGGCGCGAGGTCGTGCGCCCGCGACCACTCGACCTCAACGACGTGGTGGCCGACATCGAGCAGATGCTGCGCCGGTCGATCGGCGAGCACATCACCCTCTCCGTACGGCTCTCGGCCGATCTGCCCGCGGTGACCGCCGACCCCGGCCAGCTCGATCAGGTGCTGGTCAACCTGGCCGTCAACGCCCGGGACGCGATGCCGCGCGGGGGTGAGCTGACCATCGAGACCGAGGCGCTCGACGTCGACCGGCACTACGCGTCGGGCCGGCCGCACCTCAACCCCGGCCGTTACGTGCGGCTGCGGATCAGCGACACCGGCACCGGGATGCCGCCCGAGGTGATCGAGCGGGCGTTCGAGCCGTTCTACACGACCAAGCCGGCCGGGCAGGGCACCGGGCTCGGCCTGGCCACCGTCTACGGCATCGTCACCGCGGCCGGGGGCGACCTCAACGTCTATTCCGAGCAGGGCATGGGCACCACGTTCACGATCCTGCTGCCGGCCACCGACGCCGCCCCGGCCGCCCTCACCCGCGAGCAGGACGAGGTCGAGGCCGGCGCCACCCGCCGGGCCACGATCCTGGCCGTCGAGGACGAGCCGGCGCTGCGCGGCGTGCTCAACCGGATCCTGCTCGGGGCGGGGCACGAGGTGCTGATCGCCGCGGACGGCCCGGCCGCGCTGGCCCTGGCCGAGGCCCACACAGGCCCGATCGACCTGCTGCTGACCGACGTCGTGATGCCGCACATGCTCGGCCGCGACCTGGCCGAGCACTTCGCCGGGCTGCGGCCCACGGCCAAGGTGCTCTTCATGTCGGGGTATGCCCGGCCCGTGCTCGCCTCGCAGGGCACGCTCGCGCCCGGCGTCACCCTGGTCGAGAAGCCGTTCAGCAAGGCCCAGCTGCTGACCGCGATCCAGAAGGTGCTGGAAACCTAGTTGTAGCGGTGCTCGCTCGCCGTCACGAAATCGTCGAGCATGCGGGCCAGGCCGTTCATCGACGCCTCGGGCAGTACCTCGCCCGCGGCCCGGCGGAAGGCGGCGTCGCCCAGGGCCGCCCGCAACCGGCTCAGCTCGGCCAGCTCGATCGGCGCGTCAGGCGAGCCCAGCGCCAGCTCGGTGACGAAGGCCCGGCAGTGCAGCGCGACGGCGGCCGGCAGCCGCCCGGTCAGCGTGCAGACCAGGCCCAGCCGGTGCAGGCCGGAGGCCATGCCGGCCCGGTTGCCGAGCTCGGCGTCGACCGCGAGCGTGTGCCGCAACTGGCGTTCGAGCTCGGCCGGGTCGGCCCCCTCGGTCTCGCCGGCCGGGAAGCCGAGCCGCTGCCAGCCGGCCAGTCCGGCCCGCTGCCCGAGCCGCTCGTCGATGGCCAGGGCCCGGCGGTGATGGCCGGAGGCCTCGTCGGCGTCGCCCAGCCGGTGCGCGATGTCGCCCGCCCGATACGCGTTGTATCGCACCTCGAGCAGATCCTGCACGAGAACGTCGTCGACGGTCGTGATCATCGCTTCGGCCAGCGAGCCGCCCCGCCTGATCCACTCGGCCGGGTCGCCGACACCGTTCTCGGCCAGCACGCCCTCGAGCCGCTCGGCGAGCTCGGGGAAGTCGCAGGCGCCGTGGCAGAGCAGCGTGTCGAGGTATTCCAGCGCGCGCGGGTGGCCGCCGCAGAACGCCCACGCGCGCGCCCGCTGCCCCGCGTCCAACGTGGCCAGCGCGGGCAGCCGGGCCATCAGCAGGCAGGCGTCGTCGCTGGTCAGCGGACCCAGGCGCAGCTCGGCCAGGCGATGGTGGCCGCTGCCGGGCAGGGCGATCGGATAGCGGCTGGTGATCACGAGCCGGCGCGGCCGGGGCTCGCGGACCCAGGCGGTCAGGAACCCGGCCAGCGCGGCGTCGACCGGCTCGGCGCGGCCGCCCCGACCGGGCCGGGGCACTGTGGCCAGATCGTCGATGACCAGGGTGACCGGCTCGGTGAGCACCCGTGGCTCACCGAGGGCGATAACCACCTCGTCGGCGGTGGCGCTGCCGGGAACCCGTACGGTCAGGCCGCCCGGCGTCTCGTGCTCGAGCCGGCGCAGCAGCTCGGCGACCAGGCGGCTCTTGCCGACGCCGGCCGGGCCGTGCACCACGAGCCCGGGACGACAAGCGCTGCCGAGCAGCTCACGCAGCTCGGCCAGGCGTCCCACGAACTCGGTCACGCGACGGCCTCCCGTCGGAGCGCGGCCCCGGGCGAGCCGCGCACTTACCGACGGTAAGACCCCGACGCACGTGAGTCCATAACCCAGCGTGCCCGGTTTCCACGGAATCAGCGCTTGGTGCGGTCTTCGCCCTCGGATTCCACAGCATCTTCCTCGCTGTGACGCTGCGCGGGGACGGCTTCCTCGGCCTCGGCGGCACCGTGCCGCGGGCCCGCCTTCTCGGCGCCGATCTCGTCGAGCTCGCCCTGCACCTGCGGCTGGTCGACCCAGAGGGCCCGCAGCTGACCCTGCATGAAGCCGGTCAGGCGGGAGCGGTACTCCCGGTCGAACTGCTCGAGCGCCTCGATCTGCTGCTGCAGCGCCTCCCGCTTGGCGCCGAGGCTGCCCACGACGTCGTCGTAGCGCTGACGGGCCTGCAGGTTGAGGTGGTCGGCGGTGGCCTGGGCGTCCTCGGCGACGGTCTCGGCCTGCGAGCGGGCGTCGGAGACGATCTTCTCGGCGTTGCGCCGCGCCTCCTCGGTGCGGGCGTGCGAGTCGCGGGCGATCTGCTCGGCGGCGGCGCGGGCGTCGGTCAGGATCTTCTCGGCCTCGCGGCGCACGTTGTGCGCGTGCACCTGAGCGTCGCGGGCGACCTGCTCGGCGGCGGCCAGCGCGTCCGTACGGATCTTGTCGGCCTGGTGATGGGCCCGGGCGACGTGCTCCTCGGCCGTGCGCTGGGCCAGGGTCAGCACCTGCAGCGCCTGATTCTGGCCGGGCTGACCGGGCTGGCCGGGCTGAGCCGGGGCCGTCGCCGCCTGACCGGCCGCCGGCGCCTGCGGCTGCTGGCCGGGCTGCGGCGCGACGAGGGCGTGTTCGGAGGTCTGGCTGTCCGCTGACGTCCCATTGAGCAGCACTTTGACACGATCCTTCATGCGGTTGTCGGACATTGAAGACCTCCGTTTTTGCGAGCTCGGGGATACGCCCACTCGCACGGGGCTGGCGTGATCCGCGGGATGCTATCAAGCTCAACAACGGATTAGCGAGGGGCTGCGGTGCGTCACCGGGGCGCGGCATCGACGACCACTACGCTGAGCGCATGGCCGACGAGCACGTCGCCCGCGTCGTACGGGAAATGTTGTCCGTCATTCCCGCCGGGTGCTCCTGGCTGGCCCCCGTGACCGGCGCCGACGGGGTCGTGCGCGACTTCCGCATCGCGGCCGCCAGCGGGCAGGACAACGACATCTACCACCGTGGCACCAGCCGGATCGACGGGCTGCTGAGCGAGCTCTATCCGACGATCGTCGGCGGCGAGCTGTGGCAGATCTACCTCGGCGTCCTGCGCACGGGCGAGCCGGCCAAGCTGGCCGACTTCCGCTACGACGAGAAGAAGGCCGGGGTCGTCGCACATTCACTCTTCGACGTGACCGTCCACCGGGTGCTCGACGGGCTGCTCGTCTGGTGGCAACGGCTCGACGAGGACCGCCGCCGCATGCGCAACACCGAGCTGCTGGGCAGCCTCGGCTGGTCGGAGTACGACCTGACCACCGGCGAGAGCCAGTGGTCGCCCGGCATGTATCGGATCTTCGGCCGCGCCCCGGAGCTGGGCCCGCTCTCGCGCGCCCAGCAGGCGGCGGCGATGCTGGCCGAGGACCGCGGGCTCGCCGAGACCGCCTGGCAGACCCTCGACAGCGGCGCGACCTCCGACGTGACGGTCCGCTTCCAGGTCGGCCCCGAGGTCAAACACCTGCGGGTGCTCTCCGACGTGGTCACCGACGCCACGGGCCAGCCCCTGAAGATCAACGCGGTGGTCCAGGACGTGACGGCCCGCGAGGATTCCCGTACGGCCATCGACCGCCTGCGCGACCAGCTGCGCACCCGCGAGATGACCGCCCTGGCCGAGCACCGCCTGGCCGCCCAGCTGCAGCACATGATCCAGCCGGTGCCGCGCGAGCCGCTGCCCCTGCCCGGGCTGAGCGCGCTGGTCAACTATCTGCCGGCCCGCAACACGGTGCAGGTCGGCGGCGACTGGTATCACGCCGAGCGGCTCGACGACGGCCGCGTGATGCTGGCCGTGGGCGACGTGGCCGGGCACGGGCTGGGGGCGGCCAACGGGATGGCCCACCTGCGGTTCGCGCTGATCGCCTGGCTGTCGATCGACGTCCACGACCCGGCGGTGCTGCTCGGCCATCTCAACCACCTGTCGGCCCGGCTGCGGCTGACCGGCACCGCGGTGCTCTGTGTCTACGACCCGGCGACGCGCTCGCTGACCTGGGGGCGGGCGGGGCATGCGGCGCCGCTGCTGGGGCGGGCCGGCGCGGCGGAGGCACTGCCGCTGCCGCGGGGGATGCTGCTGGGAGCGGACCCGGCGGCGGCCTACGAGACGGCGTTTCTCCGGCTGATGGCGGGTGACCTGCTGCTGCTCTTCACCGACGGGCTGGTCGAGCGCCGGGGCGGGCCGGCCCTGCTGCCGCGGGTGCTCGACCTGCTGGGCGCCGCCTCGGGCCGCCCCGGCGCAATGCCCGCCCTGGTCGACGCCCTGATGACCCCCAGCCCCGACGACGACACCTGCACCCTGCTGGTCACCGTCCGGCCGTAGGCCCTGATTCGAGGTCGAGCGCGAGCCGGACCCGGGTGCTGTCGCCCGCGGTGTCGACGGCGACCTCGTCGCAGATGCGCTCGACGATCGCCAGGCCGCGGCCCCGCAGCGCGCCGGCCGCCGGCATCTCGCGGCCCAGGGTGCGGATCGGCCCGCCGTCGGTCACGTCGCAGATGACCCGCCCGTCCGTCGACCACAGGCGCACCGTGCCGCCGCCCGCGGTGTGTTGCAGCGTGTTCGTGGCCAGCTCGCTCACGGCCAGGGTGAGCAGCTCGGCGCGCTCCTCGGGCAGGCCCAGCCCGGCCGCGTGGCTGCGGACGAACTCGCGCACCTGGGCCAGGTCGCCCGGTTCCGCGTACGAGGTCTGGAAGGAATCGCCGCTCATCCGTCGGCCCGTGCCGGGTCGTCGGCCGGGGCCGCGGCCGGCCCGAGCAGCTCGCCGACGCCGGTGATGTCGAGAACGGCGGCGACGGCACCGGTCGGGTTGACCACGGTGACCCGGCCGCCGCGGGCGCTGGCCGCGTGATGGGCGACGATCAGGCCGTGCACGCCGCTCGAGTCGAGGAAGTCGACGGCGGCCAGGTCGACGACGACCAGCGGCGCCGAGCGGACCGCGTCCTCCAGGATGGTGTGCAGCTGCTCGCGGACGGCCAGATCGCACTCGCCGGCCAGCGTCACCCGCACGTGACCCGCATGCGTGTCCGTTCTCGCCTCGAAGCCCACTGGTGCCCGGCCCTCTCCCCTGCTGATCGGTCACATCATGACATCCGGACGGGCGGTTCCCAACGGGGTCCGGCGGTCGGAGGAATCCCTATACAGGCACGATCCGGCTTGCGTAGGATCAAACCGTCAAATCTAGCTATACAGCGCCATTGGGGATGAACCATGAAACTGCGCCACTTCTGGCTTGTCTCTGTCGCTGCCACGGGGATGCTGGCCGCCACCGGGGGTCCGGCGGCCGCCTCCGCCGACTACGAGCTGGCGTACTGGCCGATGAACGAGGCCCCCGGCTCCCGCACGATGCACGACGCCACCGGGCACGGCTTCGACGGGCGCATCGGCGACGACGTCGCGGTCGGCCTGCGGTCGGGCGAGCGCATCGCGTACGGGTTCGAGCGGCTGGAGCCGGACACCCCGCCGGCCAAGCCGAGCCACCTGGTGGTCGTCCCCGACGACGACCGGCTCGACCCCGGCACCCGCGACTACGCGATCGGCATGCGGCTGCGCACCCGCGACTACTTCGGCAACATCGTCCAGAAGGGACAGGCCACGGTCGCCGGCGGCAGCTTCAAGCTGCAGATCCCCAACGGGCGGGTGCAGTGCTGGTTCCGCGGCTCGCGCACGTCGCTGCTGGTCACGGCGCCCGAGCCGATCAACGACGGGCAGTGGCACACCGTCCGCTGTGAGCGCACCGGCGACGGCGTGACCCTGTTCGTCGACCAGCGGGAGGTGGCCTCGCGCGACGGGTGGACCGGATCGATCGCCAACTCGTGGCCCATCGCGATCGGCGGCAAGACCACCTGCGACCAGGTGGATGTGGGCTGCGACTACTTCGCCGGCGACATCGACTACATCGCGGTGGATGTGGACGAACCGGGCTGGTAACAGGCGGCAACAGGTGTTGACACCCGTCCCGATCCGGGCGAATGTTCTGCGGGTGAGCGATGAGTGGCCGAATGCGGGAACCCTGCTGGCGGCGCGTTACCGCCTGGTCACCCTGCTCGAGACGGGCGGGATGTCGACGATCTGGCGCGCAGACGACGAGCTGCTGGCCCGCCCGGTGGCGGTCAAGCTGCCGCTCGGGGCCCAGGTCGTCTGGCGCGAGGCGCGGATGGCGGCCAAGCTGCAACATCCCAGCATCGCCGCCGTCCACGACTATCGCGAGGCGGTCCGTCCGGACGGGACGGTCGCGCCGTTCGTGGTGATGGAGCTGCTGGCCGGCGAGAGCGTCGCGGCCCGGCTCGAACGCGAGCCGATCGAGCTGCCCGAGGCCGCCCGGATCGGGGCCGCGGTGGCCGACGCGCTGGCCGCGGCCCACGCCAACGGCGTCGTGCACCGCGACATCAAACCCGGCAACGTGATGCTCACCCCCAACGGCATCAAGATCCTCGACTTCGGCATCAGCGCGACCGCGGGCGAGCCGGACGACGACGACACCGGCTCGACGTTCGGCACCCCGGCCTACGTCGCGCCCGAGCGTCTCGACGGCATGCCGGCCGAGCCCGCGACCGACGTGTACGGGCTCGGGGTGCTGCTGTTCGAGATGGTCACCGGCGACCCGCCCTATCCGGTGGACACCTGGGAGGAGCTGGCCGCGGCCCGCGCCGAGGGACCCCGCACGCTGCCCGCCGAGCTGCCGGCGGCGTTCCGCGAGATCGTCGGGCGCTGCCTGGCCGAGCTGCCGGAAGACCGGCCGGGCGCCGACGAGATCCGGTTCGACCTGACCGCGCTGTGGCTCAAGCCCGAGTCCGCGGTCAACCGGCCCAGCGGCGCCCACCCGCTGAACGGCACCGGCGGGCATCTGTCCGGTGCCGCGCGACCCCCGGGTGGCCCCGGCGGCACCCGACCGCGCGGCACTCACGGTCCCGGCGGGTCAAGACCAACCGCTTCCCGTACGCCGCCCGTCCGCGTCGAGGCCGGCGCAGGCGCTCGCGGCGCCTCGACGCCCCGGGCGACCTCCCCCGACTTGCCGCCGCGCGGCGGTGAGCGTGCTTACCGACCCGGCCGAGCCGCCGCCGCGACGGTTCCGCTGACCCCGTCGCCAACCCGTCGCTGGGTGCTCGGGGCCGCGGTGGTGGCCCTGCTTGCCGCGGCGGGTGGTGCGCTCGTCGCGATCAACTGGCCGCGCGAGGGCAGCGAGACGGCCGCACCGGAGAACCCGCCGCCCGCGGTGGTGGTCTCGCCCTCGGTCGAGCCGCTGAGCACTCCGGCCGCAACCTCCCCGGCGGCACCGACGTTCTCCCCCACCGCGGCGCCGACTCCGACGCCGACCCCCACGCTCGACTTCGACGACGCGGTGAGCCGGTTCCAGAGCACGGTCGAGGACGCCGGCATCCGCGAAGACGTGCAAACCGACCTGCTCAACTTCGTGCGGCCGCTGGTCAACGCCGACTCCGGCAACGTCGACAGCCGGATCGAGGCCCTCCGCCGCAAGATCAACGACCGGGCCGGGGAGGGCAGCCTGTCGCGCTCGCAGGCGTCACTGCTGCGCACCCGCCTGGCCGACATCAAGAGCGCCGCGGGCATGTGACCCCAGCCGCCGCTCGTCGGACCGGTCGGCGGCCGCTTCTCAGGCCGCGCTGCGCGGTCGCTTCTCAGGCCACGCTGCGCGGTCGCTTGTCAGGCCGAGCCGCGGATGACCAGGCTGGTCGGGAGCACGATCTCGGTCTCGCCCGGCTCGTCGCCGTCTATCTTGGCCAGCAGCAGCCGCACCATCTCGCGGCCCATCTCCGCGATCGGCTGGTCGACGCTGGTCAGCGGCGGGTCGGTGTGCCGCGCGATCACCGAGTCGTCGAAGCCGACCACGGCCACGTCGTCGGGCACGCGCCGCCCGTGCTGGCGCAGCACCCGCATGGCGCCGGCGGCCATCATGTCGGAGGCGGCGAAGACGGCGTCCAGGTCGGGATACTGCTCGAGCAGCCGCCACATCGCCGCGGCGCCGGACTCCTCGCTGAAGTCGCCGAACGCGACCGGCCCGTCCCCGGCCACGTCGCGGTAGCCCTCGAGCCGGGCGATGCCGGCGGCCATGTCGAGCGGCCCGGTGATCGCGGCGATCCGGCGGCGGCCCCGCGACCACAGATAGTTGACGGCCTCGCGCGCGCCGACCCGGTTGTCCGCGTCGACGTAGGTGCCCCTTTCCGCGTACGTGGGGCGACCGGCCCGCACGGTGGCGACGCCGCGCTCCTCGAGCACCGCCGGCAGCGGGTCGTCGCCGTGCAGCGAGAGCAGCAAGGCGCCGTCGACGTGCTGGCGGGTCAGATAGCCCTCCAGGCGGCGCCGCTCCTCGGGCGCCTGCGCGATCATCAGGACCATCTGCAGGTTGCGCGCCACGAGCACCGACGAGATCGACTGCACTATCCGCCCGAAGAACGGCTCGGCGAAGAACCGCTCCCCCGACTCGAAGATGACCAGCGCGATCGAGTCGGTGCGCTGGGTGACCAGGGTGCGCGCGGCCCGGTTGGGCACGTAGCCGAGCTCCTGGATGGCGTCCTCGACGGCCTGCCGCGCCCGCGGGCTGACCTGGGCCGATCCGTTCACCACGCGGGACACGGTGCCCCGGCCGACGCCGGCGCGCACCGCGACCTCTTCGAGGGTCGGACGGCCGCTGGCCCGGTTCCGCTCCGTCGTCATCGATGCCACCTCCCGGGCGAACTCCGAGTTCGCGCCCGACACAAGGTACCTGCCCGGTGCTCCCCGCAACATGATCGCTCCGGCCGGAGTGTGAGGTAACAGCGTTTCCGCCCGTCCGGCCAGGGTCCCGGCTCCGTGCGGAGGCGGCAGCGAGCAAGGGCTCAGTTCCGTGCGGAAGCGGCAGCGAGCAAGGGCTCAGTTCCGTGCGGAAGCGCCTCAGCGCCGGGGCGATCAAGGGCTCGACTCCGTACGGAAGCGGCGCAGGGCCGGGGTGGTGGCGGCGATCAAGCCGGTTGCGACGAGGGCGGTGGCGCCGCCGAGGGCCAGGGCGGCGGCGCCCGAGGTGGCTGCCGCGGCCAGGCCCGCGCGGAGGTTGCCGAGTTGGGGGCCGGCCGCGCCCGCGATGTGTTCCAGTGATGAGATGCGGCCGCGGTAGCCGGGTGGGGTGATGGTCTGGATGACCGTGCCCCGGGAGACCACGGCCCACGTGTCGGCCGCGCCGGCCAGGGCCAGCAGACACAGGAACAGCGGCAGGCTCGTGGCCGTGCCGGCCAGGCCCAGAGCGACGGCCCAGATCGAGCCGCAGATCAGCAGCAGGCGGCCGGGGCGGCCCTGCCGGGTGGCCAGGCCGGAGAGCAGCGCGGCGGTGACGCCCCCGACCGCGAGCGCCGTGGTGAACAGGCCGAGGATCTCGGGGCGGCCGCCGAACCGCTCGTCGTTGATCACCGGGAACAGGACCACGGGCATCGCGAACAGCGTGGCGGCCAGGTCGGCCAGCAGCGCGCCGCGCACCGGGGGCGTCCGGGCCGCGTACGCCAAACCGTCTTTGACCGCCCGGAAACCGGGGACGCCGGCCGACGGGGGCACGCCGGCGGGCAGCCCGGCCAGGCCGATCAGCGCGGCCAGGAAGGTGAGCGCGTCGAAGGCCAGGCACCAGCCGACGCCGGCCACGGCGGTGAGCGCGCCCGCGGCGGCCGGGCCGAGCAGCATGGCGATCTGGAAGGACAGGTTGTTGAGGGCCAGCCCGGCGGCCAGCCGCTCGCCGGTGAGCAGGGCCGGCACGAAGCTCTGCCGGGCCGGGCCGATCAGCGCGGACAGGGCCGACTGCACGGCGACCAGCCCGAGCATCGCGGGCACCCCACCGGCGTCGGTGAACGCGACGACCGTCATCGCCGTGGTGACCACGATCTGGGCCGCGGTGCAGCGCAGGGCGAGCAGGCGGCGGTCGACGTGGTCGGTGAAGGCGCTGCCGACCAGGGCGAGCACGATCAGCGGGACGCCGGTGGCCAGCCCGACCAGGCCGACGGCGACCTTGCTGTGGGTGGTGTCCCAGATGTAGAAGACGACCGCGAACGCCCCGAACTGCCCGCCGAAGCCGGACGCGGTCGTGCCCAGCCAGAGCCGGCGGAACGTGCTGTTCTCGCGCAGCGGCCGCAGGTCGGTCAGGACAGGCATGCGCGCAACCGCTCGGCGAACGGCTGCGTCTCCAGCAAGCCGCGCAGGTCGGCGGTGACCTGGGTCAGCGAGTAGGGCAGTTCGGCGTCCAACTGGCGCACCGCGGCCTCGGTCGCCCGCCACTCGGCCACGAGGAAGGGCATGATCTCGCGCGCCGGGGCCGACAACCCCAGTTCCCTCGTACGGGCGTCGGCTCCCACGGCGCTCTCGGTGAACCCGGCCTTGGTCATGGCGGCGGCGGTCTGGCTCATGGCCGAGTGCGACACCCCGCGCCGCTCGGCGAGCTGCCGGATGGTCATCGGCCCGAACCGGTGCAGGGCGATCAGCGGCCCCACGAACCGGGTGCGCATGCCCTCGATCCCGGCCTCGGTGTAGAGGGCCGCGATGTCCTGGTCGAGCTCGGCCAGCAGCGCGTGCAGGTCGCTCCAGTGGTTGCTGTCGAGAAGGTCCACCGGGGCAATGTAACAGCGCTTATAGAATTTTGGTGGACCGTGGCAGCGTGACCACGATCGCGGCGCCCTGGTCCGGTTCGCTCTCGATGTGGATCGATCCGCCGTGGCTGTCCACGATCGCCTTGACGATGCTCAGACCCAGCCCGGCGCCCTGCACCTCGCGGCGTTCGGCGGCCGCCGAGCGGCGGAACGGCGCCATCACCCGCTCGCGGTCCTCGGGGCTGATGCCGATGCCCGTGTCCCGCACGACCAGCCGGGCCTGATGGCCGTGGGCGGAGGCGCTGACCGTGATGCCGCCGCTGGGCGTGAACTTGACCGCGTTGAGCACCAGCCGCTCGATGACCTGGATGAGCCGGGCCTCGTCGGCCTCGACGAAGACGGGCTCGGGGGCGTCGGCCGTGATGGCCAGCCCCCTCGTACGGGCCAGCACGCCGTTGCGGACGACAGCCGCCCGCGACAACTCGGAAAGATCGAGCACGCGCTTGGTCAGGCGCAGCTCGTCGTGGCCGGCCTGCGCGGCCAGCAGCATGTCGTCGACGAGCGCCATCAGCCGGTCGGAGTTGCGGCGGATGCGGCTCAGGAACTCCTCACCGGTGCCCGGCTCCAGGCCGTCCTCGGCGAGCATCTCCAGATACCCGTTGATCGAGGTCAGCGGCGTACGGAGCTCGTGGGTGACCCGGGAGATGAACTCGTCCTTCAGCCGGTCGGCGTCGCGCAGGCGCTCATTGGCCGCGTCCAGACCGCGGGCGTACTGCCGCAACTCGAGCTGGGCCATGACGTGCCGGGCCAGCGTACGGAGGCCTTGGACCTCGGCCGGGGTGAGCAGCCGCGGCTCGTGGTCGATGACGCACAGGCTGCCCAGCGGCTCGCCGGTCGAACTGATCAGCGGCGCGCCGGCGTAGAAGACGATGCCCGGCTCGCCGGTGACCAGCGGGTTGTCCGCGAACCGGGGATCGAGGCGGGCGTCCGGCACCTGCATGACCTCGTCGACGTGCATGGCATGGGCACAGAACGAGTGCTCCCGTTCGGTCTCGCAGATCTGCAGACCGACGTGGGCCTTGAACCACTGACGATCCTCGTCGACCAGCGACACCGCGGCGATCGGGGTACGGCACAGCTGGGCCGCGAGCACTGCGATGTCGTCGAAGTCGCCCTCGGGCGCGGTGTCCAGCACCTGATAGTTGCGCAGCGCGGTCAGTCGCCGCTGCTCGGCCGCGCGCTCCGCGACCATGGTGTCCGACATATCTCCCGCGTCCTTCACAAGTGAAAGGGCTTCATCCCGTCACTGGAGAACGGTCGGCCGATGCCCGTACGGGCTTTAAGGTTGGGCCGGGTGCAGGGCAGTGATCAGGAGTTGCCCCTCCGGTGCTCGAAGATCAGATACGTTTCCGTGCCCGCGATCAGGCGCGTGCCGCTGAGGCGCTCGGTGATCACTTCGCGGAGATCCTCGACATCGGCCGTCGCGACGTGCAGAAGGAAATCGTACGAGCCGGAGACGAAGTACACGTCGCGAACAGCCGGAATGCCGGCCAACGACTCGGCGAACTTGCCGATCGCGTCGCGCGACTCGGACCGGATCCGCACGGCGATCATGGCCTGGATGGGCCGCCCGATCCAGGCCGGGTCGACGTCGGCGTGGAAGCCCCGGATCGCGCCGATCTCGCGAAGCCGCCGGATGCGGGTGAGGCAGGTGCTCGGGGCGATGCCCACGCGCTCGGCGAGGGCGTTGTTGGGCATGCGGCCGTCGACCTCGAGCAGCGCCAGCAGGTCGCGGTCGATCTGATCCAGACCTCGAAGATCATTCGGTACGCCGGTCAAATCGTCCCCGCCTCACGCATCTTCTTCCCTGTTGGCCCTCGCCACAGAATCTTATGCGGTCCCGTTGCGAGGAAACAGCACATCGTTCCAGTCTGAGCGCACCGACGAAGGGATGACGTCATGCACATCGGTGTGCCGGCAGAGATCAAGAACCACGAGTACCGGGTCGCGATCACCCCCGCGGGGGTCGCCGAGTTCGTGCGCCGCGGCCACCAGGTGCTCATTCAGGCCGGCGCCGGAGACGGCTCGTCGATCACCGATCAGGACTTCGTCGCCGCCGGGGCCGAGATCGCGCCGGACGCCGACAGCGTGTGGCGCCGGGCCGACCTGCTGCTCAAAGTCAAGGAGCCGGTCGCCCCCGAATATCCCCGGCTGCGCGCGGGCCAGGTCGTCTTCACCTACCTGCACCTCGCGGCCGACGCCGACGGCACCAAGGCGTTGCTGTCCAGCGGCACCACTGCCATCGCGTACGAGACCGTGCAGCTCGCCGACGGGTCGCTGCCCCTGCTGGCCCCGATGAGCGAGGTCGCCGGGCGGCTCGCCCCGCAGGTCGGCGCGTACAGCCTGATGCGCAGCTCGGGCGGGCGCGGCGTGCTCCCGGGTGGCGTCCCCGGGGTCAGCCCGGCCAAGGTGACAGTCATCGGCGGCGGCGTCTCCGGCGTGAACGCCGCGACCATCGCGCTCGGGATGGGCGCCGACGTCACCGTGCTCGACCTCAACATCGCCCGGCTGCGCCAGATCGACGCGCAGTTCGGCGGGCGGGTCAAGACGCTGGTCTCGTCGGCGTGGACGCTCGAGCAGTCGGTGATCGAGGCCGACATGGTGATCGGCGCGGTGCTCGTGCCCGGGGCCAAGGCGCCGACGCTGGTCAGCAACGAGCTCGTCAAGCGGATGAAGCCGGGCTCGGTGCTCGTCGACATCGCGATCGACCAGGGCGGCTGCTTCGAGGATTCGCGGCCGACCACCCACGAGAACCCGGTCTACAAGGTGCACGAGTCGGTGTTCTACTGCGTGGCCAACATGCCGGGCGCCGTGCCCAACACCTCCACGTACGCCCTGACCAACGCCACCCTGCCGTACGCGCTCAAGCTGGCCGACCTGGGCTGGAAGGACGCGCTGCGGTCGGATCCCGCGCTGGCCCTCGGGCTGAGCGTGCACGACGGTGTTCTGACGAACTCCTCGGTCGGCACCGCGCTGGGCCTGCCGTCGGTTTCGATCGCCTCGGTACTCTGAGACGTGGGGCGGCCTCTCCCCGGGCCGCCCCCTCGCTTCTCTACAGGTGCCGCTGAATCTGCGTCAGGTCCGCGGCGCTCAGCCGGTCCGAGCTGGTGTTGCGCTGGTGCCAGAACGGGTAGCGCAGCGGCTCGCCGCTCACGTCGTCGAGCGCCTTGATCTCGTCGGCGGTCAGCTCCAGGTCGGCCGCGGCCAGGTTGTCGCGCAGCTGCTCGGGCGTCCGGGCGCCGACGATCAGCGACGTCACGCCCGGCTTCTGCGCGATGTAGGCCAGCGACACCTGCGCCGCCGACACCCCGTGCGACTCACCGATCTTCACCGCGAGCTCGATGGTGTCGTACAGCTTGTCCTCGTCGTGAATCGGCGGCTCGCTCCAGTCGGTCAGGTGCCGGCTGCCCTCGGGCGCCTGCACTCCGCGGCGATACTTGCCCGACATCAGGCCACCCGCCAGCGGGCTCCAGACGAGGATGCCGACGCCCTGGTCGACCGCGGCCGGCACGATCTCGGCCTCGATGTCGCGGCTGACCAGCGAATAGAAGACCTGGGTGCTGGCGAACCGCTCGAGCTGCCGGGCCTCGGAGACGCCGAGCGCCTTGACCATCTGCCAGGCCGCGTAGTTGGAGCAGCCGATGTATCGCACCTTGCCGCTGCGCACGAGGTCGTCCAGCGCGGTCAGGGTCTCTTCCAGCGGGGTGTGCCCGTCCCACTCGTGCACCTGGAAGAGGTCGATGTAATCGGTCTTCATCCGGCGCAGGCTCGCCTCGGCGCCCCGGATGATGTGATGCCGGGACAGACCCGCGTCGTTCTGGTCGTCACCCATCGGCATCCGCACCTTGGTCGCGATCAGCACGTCCTCGCGCTTGTCGCCCAGAGCCTCGCCCAGAATCTCCTCACTGAGCCCGGCCGAATACACGTCGGCCGTGTCGATGAGGTTGACCCCCGCATCCCGCGAGATCGCGATCTGCTCCCGCGCCCCCGCCACATCGATCTTGCCAACCGGTGAGGCCCACCCGGTGCCACCGAACCCCATAGTGCCCAGGGT
Organism: Paractinoplanes lichenicola; assembly: GCF_016785085.1. Classification (GTDB taxonomy): domain Bacteria; phylum Actinomycetota; class Actinomycetes; order Mycobacteriales; family Micromonosporaceae; genus Actinoplanes; species Actinoplanes lichenicola. The sequence continues at coordinate 371,236 of NZ_JAENHO010000008.1, read as the reverse complement.
GAACGTCGAGACCCTCAAGCCGGTGCGGCCGAGCTGCCGGTACTGCATCGTCATACCCTCTTTCACGTCTACGGTTGCGCTCCACCCACCCTTCCCCGCCCAACGACGCCTGTCCACCGGAACGAGGGTGGGCTGGTGTGATCTCCAGCCTTGCCGACACGCCCCGGCCCAGTGGCGGGGCAACCGGGTCACATCGCCACGTTTCCCCTGCTAGATTCCGAGCGTCGGATTCCTGACACCGGCGTATTCCCGCATGATCTAGGCCGAAACCACACGAACTCCAACTGCTCGGATTGATCCACGTAGACGCCACGCTGGCTGTTCTCCGTCGCTCACCAAACCTCCCGGACGGCCGGGCTGGCGAACAAATACCGCCGCGTACCGATCATTTGCCCCCTGGATCTTTCGCTGCCGGGCGTGCGCGGCTCGCGACCGAGCGCTGCGACCAGCCCGCTTCCGCCGAGCTCGCCGGATGCGATCAAGGGGCGGGCGGGGTAGACCCGGGGGATGGGTCCATTGATGCCTGTCGTGATGATGGTTGCTGCGCTTGGGGTTGCGCCTGTGGCGGTGGGTGGGGAGGCGCCCGGCGCGCCCGGGGTCGATCAGCAGTATTTGCCGGCGTCGAAGGCGGGGCTCGTGACGTCGCGGACGGCGGTCAGCAAGGTGTGGGCGACCGTGCAGCGGCAGGGTGGGCTGGGCGAGATCTTCTATCCGACGATCGGCGGGCCAAGTGCGAGGGCGCTCTCGTTCGTGGTGACGTCGCCGGGGCGGGTGGAGGAGTTCCGCGTACGGACGCGGCAGCTCGACGGGCTCAGGTTCCGGCAGACGTTCGACGGGCGTGGGTGGCGGTTGACGGCCGACTACGCCACCGATCCGGCGCGGTCGTCGGTCGTTGTCGACTTGCGGTTCTCCGGGGCGGGCAAGCACGGGTTGTATGCCGTGTACGACCCGGCGCTGGGCAACTCGCGGGGCGGCGACGAGGGGCGCAGCGTGCCGGGCGGGCTGGTGGCGACGGACGGCGGGGTGTCGAGCGCGCTGGTCGGCGACTTCACGGCCACGTCGAGCGGGTTCGCGGGGGTCAGCGACGGGCGCACCGACCTGCGCGACGGGCGGATGGACTGGCGGTACGAGTCGGCGGCGGCGGGGAGCCTGGTGCAGACCGCGCAGCTGAAGGGCGGGCACACCAGCCTGGCCCTGGCGTTCGGCGGTTCCGCGACCGAGGCGCTGGCGACCGCGCGGGCCTCGCAGCGGGCCGGCTTCGGGAAGGTCGCGCGTGATTACTCGTACGGGTGGAAGGGTTATCTGGCCGGGCTCGGCGCGCCGCCGCGGGTGTTGAAAGACCCGGAGCAGCGGCGGCTCTGGACCACGTCGGCGCTGGTGCTGGCGGCGGCCGAGGACAAGACCCACCCCGGGGCGTACGTCGCTGCGCCCGCCGCGCCGTGGGCGTTCGGCTCGGACGACCCGTCGGGGCCGTATCACCTCGTGTGGTCGCGTGACCTGTATCAGATCGCGACGGGGCTGCTGGCGGCCGGCGACCGAGCGGGAGCGGAACGGGCGCTCGAGTTCCTCTTCGGTACGCAGCAGAAGCCGGACGGCTCGTTCCCGCAGAACTCGCAGCTCGACGGCACGCCGGTGTGGGGCGGCCTGCAGCTCGACGAGGTGGCGCTGCCGATCGTGCTCGCCTACCAGCTGGGCGGCACGCACTGGGCCGGCGTCAAGAAGGCGGCCGACTTCCTCGTCGCGTACCCGGGCGCGCCGTTCACGCCGCAGGAACGCTGGGAGAACCAGTCGGGCTACTCCCCCAACACGATCGCCACGGCCGTCGCCGGGCTGGTCTGCGCGGCGTCGATCGCGACGGCGAACGGGGACGCGGCGTCGGCCCGGCGCTACCTGGCGACCGCCGACTCGTGGCGCGTGCAGGTCAAGGAGTGGACGGTCACCAGCACCGGGCCCTACTCCGACCGGCCCTACTTCCTGCGGCTGACCAAGGACGGCAACCCCGACGCCGGTACGACCTACAACATCGGCGACAGCGGTCCGGTCGACGTCGATCAGCGCCGCGTGGTCGACCCCGGCTTCCTCGACCTCGTACGGCTGGGGGTGTTGAAGGCTTCTGACAAGGATGTCGTGAACTCGCTGTCGGTCGTGGACAGGCAGCTCGGCGTGCGGACCGCGAACGGGTTCTTCTGGCATCGCGCGTCGTTCGACGGTTTCGGCGAGAAGCTCGACGGCAGCCAGTGGGAGTATGACCTGCCCGACGGCTCGCTGCTGACCCGCGGCCGGGCGTGGCCTCTGCTGAGCGGCGAACGCGGCGAGTACGAGATCGCGGCCGGCGATTTCAAGGCCGCCGCCTCCCGGCTGACCGCGATGACCCGCTCGGCCGGGCCCGGGGGCATGCTGCCGGAACAGGTGTGGGATCTCGCCGGACCGGGCCGGCCGGGCACCCCGACCTTCTCGGCGACCCCACTGACCTGGGCCCACGCGCAATATCTGCGGCTCGCGCGCAACCTCGACGAACGGCGGGTGACCGAGCAGCCGGCCGTCGTGGCCGAACGCTACCTCTAATCGCAGTCCGCGCCGACGCGCACCTCGGCTCGTTGCTCGCTTCCGTTGGCGCGGACGATCAGCGGGACACACATGGGCTGCGGCACGTGATAGCCACCCGCGAAGGCGAGCCAGCCGTTGACGTTCGGGCAGGCGGGGACGCGGATCGTCGTGCCCTCGGGGCCGGGGCTGCCCCAGCCGATCGTGACGCCTCGCGCGGACGGGTCGACGGTCAGCTCGACCGCGGTGCCGGCCCGGACGAGCAGGCCGGTCTTGGCGAACAGGCGGCCGGGCTCGCCGGAGTCGCTGGCCTGCAGCTGGGCTGTCGGCAGGGCGACGGCGTCGAGGATCAGCCGGAAGTCGTCGTCGGGCGGGCGGCCGCCGATGTCGTGCGCGCAGTCGACGGCGGTTGGCTTGCCTGCGCTGGAGCTCGACGCGCCCGATTTATCATCCTTTATCGGCTCACTGCGGCATCCCGCGGTCAGGAGCACGCCGATCGCCACCACCGCGAAGATCCTCATGCTTGCATGACACCGCCGGACCGCGCTCAGTTCCCCTTTTCGAGGATTCCCTTGAGCCGCGTCAGGTCCGCCGCCACCGTCCCGGTGTCCCGCGCGAAATCCTCGTCCGACACGCCCGGCATCCGGCGCACCGAGAACACGATCTCAGAGCCTTCCCCGTACGGGACCACGCGCAGCGGATTGAGGAACTGCTCCCCCGATTCCAGCGTGACGACGTGGTCGAGCACCCCGAATCCGTTCTTCGGCGCGAACTCGACCCGCACCCGTCCCATGCCCTCGGAATTCACGTACCAGACGCCGTCGACCTGCTCGACCGAACTGCCCAGCCCGGGGGCCCAGGTCGTCACGTTCGCGGGGTCCGAGACGTACGCGTAGACGTCGTTGGCCGGCCGCTCGATCCGCTCGGCCAGGTGTGCCGTGTCAGTCGTCATGCCCCCGATCATCGCGGCTCAGCTGAAATGCCGCAGCCCGGGCCACAATTGACTCCACGGAGCGCGGAGCTGACGACAGACGTACAGGGAAGACTCGACCTCCTCGTTGTCGACGCCCGAATCGTTGAACAATCGCCCGAGCAGATTGCAGCCGCCGAAGGTCTCGATGACCTCGGAACTGGGCGCCTGCGACCACACCACGGCGATCGTCTTGTCGTCCGGCGGCGGGCCGAAATTCGCGAACTCGTTGTGGCCGCTGTAGACATCCCGTACGCCGTGCCGGTCGAGCGCCCCCGCCTCGCCGTAATTGCTCGTGAAAACCACCGCGCGTCGCTGCTCCTCCGGTGTGAGCGTGGCAATGGCCTGTTTCACCTGATCGACGTATTCGGGCCAGCCGACCTGATCAGCCGCCACGACGTTGATGTCCGCGATCGGCCCGAGCTTGTTCGCGGGCAGCACCGGCAGCGCGAAGACAACGGCGAAAAGCACGTTCAGCGCCACTGCCCCGAGCAGCAGTTTCCGCCTTTTCCAGCGCGCGGCGGAAACGGCGCCGACGGCGAACAGAGCAAGGACGAGCCCGGTCGTGTAATAGGGCTGCCCGCCCGTCGCGAAAGTCAGGACCACCATCAGCCCGTACGCCACCACGAGCGCCCGCAGCAGCCGATCCCTCGCCGCGGCGACCAGGCCGGCCACAAGCACCGGCAGCAGCGGAATGCCGATGATCACGAGCTGAATCGGCAGCAGCATGACCCGGGATTCGCCGCCCTTGTCCTCCCTGATCGCCTCGGCCATCTCGCCCTGCGGGAAGTCGTTGGCGACCTGATAGATGAGGTTGGGTAGCCCGATGACGAGCGCCACCCCGGCCCCGATCCAGAGCCATTTGTTCGCCAGTTCGCGCCGCGGCCCCGCGATCAGCAGCCCGCCCGCCAGGCAGAGCAGAAGCAGCACCACCAGCAGCTTGTTGTAGAGCCCGAGCCCCGCGATCACGCCCGCCACCAGCCAGGCCCGCTTCTGCCCGTGGACGATCGCCCGGATCGCGCACAGGATGATGCCCAGCCAGACGACCATGTCGGTCGTGGCGGTCGACCCCACATGCGCCCCCGCCAACGGCAGCGTCCCGGCCGCCCCGACCGCGGCCAGCGTCTGCGCCGCCCGCCGCCCACCCACCTCGCGCGCGATCGCGGCCGCCAGCACCGCCACGAGCCCCGCGATCAGCGCCGGAAAGATGCGGATGGCCCAGACGCTGTCACCGAACAACGCGATGCTCAGCCGGGCCAGCATCGGCGTGAACGGCGGCTGATCCACATAGCCCCACTGCGGATGCTCCGAAAGAAGCCGGAAATAGAGCTCGTCGCGGTGATAGTCGTATCGCCCCGCGGTCGCGATCAGCAGCACCACCACGCCACCCGCCACAGCCCCCACGGGTAGCCAAGCCATCACCGGTCGCCCCGCTTTCGCCTGCACCACCGCGCCGCCCCTCCCCCACGTGATCTCCGGAGCAACCACCACGCACCCCCACCCACCCGGGGCGTGGCCCGACGCTACAGCCCGGTGCCGGGACAAGAAGCATTGTCCACAATCGGCGGTGCCGGGATCGGCCCTGTGGATAACTTTCTGCCCCTCGAAGCGGGCCCGCTATGGTGGCGGCCGCAAACCATCGAAGGGATCCCAGTGGCTGCCGTAGCGAAGCAGGGAGCCGGCCAGATCAGGGTGCGCGGCGGCCCACAACGAGTCGAAGAGGAAAAGCTGCTCGTAGCCCCAGAAGTCGTCGATGTAGCGAGCAGCCTGGACCACATGGCCGGACATCGCGAGCCGCGACGACGGCGACGGCCGGATCGAGCGCAAAATCTGTTCGTGGCTCGGCGCGGTCCACGTGCCGACGTTCGACAGGTCGTAGCCCCCGAGCGCGACGTACCGGCTCATAGCAGGCTCGAGGCCGTCCTCGCCGGGGCCGACCAGGGCACGCAGCAGGTCGGCGTCGAAGCGCCCGCCGGCAGCGCGGCCGCGCAGGTGATCCGCGAAGCCGGGCAAGGTCACGCCGGGGAAGACAGTCACCCCGTGGTTGTCGAGGTTAGTACCGTCGTGGTCCAGGTGTTGCCAAGCGATACGCACCAGATGGACGGACGGCGGGCCGGGAGCCGCGCCGACGTCCGCCGGGAGCGGCCACGTGTCGTTCACCAGGTAGGCCAGCCGATCGGGATGGGCCGCGACCGCCTCGTCCTCGAGGAAGTAGTACGCCACGTCCGCTTCGTCGTCGTTCGTGCGCACGCGCACCCCGCGCTCGTCGAGCCGAATCGGATCGTCGGACTCGATCCACAGATGCTCGTCCAGCACGTCGCGCAGCTCGTCCAGCGTCCGCGGGCACGGCAAATCGTGCTCCGCGATCGCTTCGAAGATCGAGTCGAAGCCGTACGGGTCGCTGCCCAGCAACGCCTCCGGGTCGTCGTGGTGCCACGCCAGCTGGAACCAGCCGAGCACCGTCGTCCCGGGGTGATGAAAGACCAGTTTCCCGTACGGGGAATCCACGCGCGAACGCTCGACGAACCACACGCGGGGCAGCCTAGGCGGCCAGGCGGAACATCTCGGCGTGGCGCTGGCGGGCGGGCACCCGCAGGGCCTTGAGGCTGCGCAGCACCTCGGTCGTCATCGGGGCGGGGCCGCAGACGAAGACGTCCCGCTCGGTGATGTCGGGGACCAGGCCGCGCAGGCCGTCCGGGCTGAACGGCTGGTTGTCGGGGCTCGTGCGGCCGGTCAGCACGTGCAGGCGGGCGTGCCGCAGCCGGGCCAGGTTGCGCAGCTCGCCCAGCAGGACGGCGTCGGCCGGGGTGCGTACGCGATAGAGCACCACGATGTCGCCCGAGAGCGTCTCGTCCTCGAAGAGCGCCCGGATCGGGGTGATGCCGATGCCGCCCGCGATCAGGAGCGTGTCATGACGAGTGCGGGCGACGGCGGTGAAGGCACCGTACGGGCCCTCGGCGAACACCCGGGTGCCCACCGGCAGCTCACGCAGGCCCGCGCTGGTGCGGCCGATCGCCTTCGCGGTCAGTCGCAGCGAGTGACCGTCGGGGGCGGCCGAGAGCGACCACGGGTTCACCTGCCACCAGCGGTTGTGCCCGGGGAAGCGCCACAGGAAGAACTGCCCGGCCCGCGCGTGCAGCTTGTGCAGGTTACGCCCGGTGACGTGCACCGAGACCACGTCGTCCGACTCGGCGACCACGGCGGCCACCCGCAGGCGGTGCCGCAGGTTGCGGGCGAGCGGCAGCAGCAGACGACCGGTGAGCAGGGCGCCGATCGCGAAAAGCCACAACCCCCACCAGTACGCCTGGGTGAAGTTGTTGGTCTTGAAGGCGCTGCCCTCGTAGACCTGGTGGACCACGCCGAGCGCGACCACGACGTAGACGAGCAGGTGGATCGCGTGCCAGACCTCGTACGGGACCCGGCGGCGCGCGGCCCGCACCGAGGTCACCGCGATGACGCCGATCAGCCCGGCCGCGATCATGCCGAGCAGCACGGGCATCTGCTTGGCCAGGTTCGGGATCTCGCTCAGGAACGGGATCCGGTCGAGCTGCGAATAGCCGAGCATCACGAATGTCGGATGCAGCAGCACGAGCCAGAAGAGGGCGAAGCCGGTCCAGCGGTGCCACGACGTCAGCTTGTCCATGCCGATGCGGCGGTCCAGGAACGGCAGCCGGGCGATGAGCAACAGCTGCAGCGCCATCACGAAGGCGAGATGCAGGCCGAAAAACCGCCCGATCGAGGTCAGCGTGTTGTGCGCCGGGGTGGCCGGGTGGGCCAGCATGAGCTCGACGATCGCCAGGTTGAGCAGCAAAAAGATCCAGAGCAGCCCGTACGCGGCCCCGGCCTGACCGGTGCGGCGGACGCGCTGTGGGCTTGCGGTGATCATCCGGCCCTCCCGGGGGTGTGAATCTTCTTTAGCGGGCGATGGGGTGATCGCGCAATCACCCACACGACAGGTGGACGGGGTTGGTTCAGGCCCGGTGGGCCGGAGTGGCGCGGTCCGGCGATACTTGCCCGTGCGCCCGGGCAGCCGGGCTGGGATAGGAGCACGTAGTGACGCAGCCGGCCAAGCCGACCGACGAGACCCAGGTGATCCCCGCCCCGGCGGCCGAGGAGGCCACCGAGGCCGGCGGCGTGCCTACGACTTCGGGATCGGGCTCGCCCGACGAGGCTGAGCCGACCGCGCCGCTGTCGGTTGTGCCGCCCGAACCCCGGACGCCGGCCAAACCCCAGACGCTGGCCGACGCCGACGCGACGCTGCGGAAGCTCGCCGGGACGCCCAAACCGCAGGCGCCGCGCGTCCCGCCGGCGCCCCCGGCCACCAAGCCCGCTCCAGCGCGCGATTCGTCCCCTTCGCCCGCGTCTGATCCCGATCGCACGGCGGCGATCACGCCGGTCCCGGCGACGCCTGGATCGGCGGCCGGGCCTGCGAAGACGTCAACCGAGTCCCCTGCGTCGGCGCCTCCCGCCGCGGCACGATCGAGCACGGCTGCCGCGCAACCCGGCGCTGGCGCGGCGCCTTCGGGCCCCGACGTGACTCAGGTGGCTCCCCGAGTGGCGGCTCCGCCGCCCGTAGTGCCTGCGCAGGGTCGTCGCGAGCCGCAGAGCCTTGCCGCCGCAGCCGGGGCTGTCGCCGTTCCCGCCACCCGGCCCGAGCCCGAGTCCGTCCCCGCCACGCGACCCCAGCCTGACGCCGTTTCCGCCGCGCAACCCCAGCCCGAGTCCGTCCCCGCCGCGCGGCCCATGCCTGACGCCGGGCACGAGCAGAGCGCGCCCGGGCGGGTGCCTGTCCCCGCGCCTCGGTCCGCCCCGGCGCCGGGCCGGTCCGACTCGGCCAAGCCGGCCGACGAGCGACCGGGCGCCGGAAGAGTCTACGGCGGGGCGCCTGAGCCGGCGGCCCGCGCGGCCAGCCCATCGAGCCCCGGGAACGTGGCCCCTCCGGCACGGCCGGGGACCTACGGCAAGCCGACGTCGGGCGGGCCTCAAGCAGCCACGACCTACGGGACGGCGGCACCGGCACCGGGTAAGGCGGCCCCGTCGACGTATGGGACCCGCACTCCGGCCGCGCCGCCCGGCACTTACGGGAGCCCGCCGCCCACCAGCCCGGCACGGCCCGGCACGTACGGGAATCGGACGCCGTCGAGTCCGGCCTCGCCTGGCACGTACGGAACTTCGGCACCGTCGAGTCCGGCTGCCGCGCCGTCGACTTATGGGACGCCGCCGCCGTCCGGAACGTACGGGAATCCGCCCGCTCCGCAGCCCCGCCGGCGTGGGCGGCTCATCGCCGTACTGGTAGTGGTTGTGCTGCTCCTGGCGCTGCTCGGTGGCGGCGCGGCCGTCCAGCTGACCCGGGAACTGCCGGCGGCGACCCTGGCCACCACCGTCGCCACCACGATGAAGATCCCCGGCGCGGCCCCGAAGCTGCCCTGGCCCGACAGCGGCACGGCCGAGATCATGGTCGAGGGCCTGGGCCGCCTCGGTGGGTCGGGCACCGACAAGGCGGCGCCGATCGGCAGCGTGGCCAAGACCATGACCGCGTACGTGATCTTGAAGAACCACCCGCTGGAAGGTGACGAGGAGGGGCCGTCCCTCACCGTGACCGCGGCCGACGTCGCCGACTATCAGGGCCGGATCGCCAGCAACCAGTCGCTCGTGCCCGTGCAGGTCGGCCAGAAGCTGACCGAGCGGGACGCGATCGAGGCCCTCATGCTGCCCTCGGCCAACAACATCGCGCACCAGCTGGCGATCTGGGACGCCGGGTCGGAGGCCGCCTTCGTCGACAAGATGAACGCGGCGGCCGCGGAACTGGGCATGACCGACACCAAGTACACCGACCCCAGCGGCTATCTGCCGACCACCATCAGCACCGCCTCCGACCAGGTCAAACTGGGCCGGGCGGCGCTCAAGATGGAGGTCTTCGCCGAGATCGTGGCGCTCGAGAGCGCGCAGTTCCCGGTCACCGGCAAGATCAAGAACTACAACGACCTGCTCGGCGTCGAGGGCGTCTTCGGCATCAAGACCGGCTCGACCGACGAGGCCGGCGGCAACCTGCTCTTCTCGGCCCACCTGACCGTGGGCGGCCGCAAACTGACCATCGTCGGCGCGGTCTTCAACCAGCCCGGCCTGCACACGCCCGAGCAGCTGGCCAACGTCAACCGCGAGGTCAAGGCGCTGCTCAAGGCCGTACGGCAGACGGTCAAGCAATACACGCTGCTGCCGGCCGACCCGGTCGGCGAGGTCCGGACGGCGTGGGGTGCGACAAGCACGGTCCGCCCGGCGACGCCCCTCAAGGTGGTCGGCTGGCCCGGCCTGCCCGTGACGCTCAAGGCCAACACCACAGCCCCGGGCGCCACGGTCACGGCGGGCCAGACGGTCGGTTCGGTCCAAGCCTCCGGCGTACGGGTCGACCTGAAGGCCGATTCCGCCACCGCCGACCCGTCCGTGTGGTGGCGCCTGACCCGCACAAACTAAGCGGCCGCATCCCACGCCCGCCCTGGTCGCGCCCGCCCTACCCACGCTCGCCGCTGCCCACGTCCCACCCGCGTCTGCCCGCCCCGCGGTCATACTGCCCGCGCCCACCTTGCCCGCCCCTCCCCGCCCGCGCCTCCCCGGCGGTGCCCTTCCTGAGCAGGCCCGCCTTGCCCTCATCCACCCTTGGCGCGTCCCGCCTTGCCCGCACCCGCCCTTTGGCGCGCCCACCCCGCCGTGTATCGGGGGCGTATGGAAAACCGCATACGCCCTCGCAACTGACGGGGGTCTTGAGTGGAGGCATGACACGACGCATTGACCGACGCGGGCTGCTCGCCATGACCGGGCTGGCCGCCGCTGGGGCCGGACCGCTGCTGACCGCCGGGCCGGCCACCGCGGCGAGACCGACCGACGACGCCGGGCCCGTCGCGTCTGGTTCGATTCCGGCCGACGCTCGGCCCGGCGGCGCCTACGACCGCTATGTGGCCGGGCTGGCCGCCGCAGGCAAGTTCTCCGGCGTGGTCATGCTGGCCCATCGGGGGCGGACGGTGTTGTCCCGGGCCTACGGCATGGCCGACGAGCAGCGGGGCATCCGCAACCGCGAGAGCACCGCGTTCACGCTCAGCTCAGCCGGCAAGCCGTTCAACGCGATCGCCGTGCTGCAGCTGGCCCAGCAGGGCAAGCTGACGCTGTCCGACAAGGTGGGCCGACATCTGAGCGGCATCGACCAAGAGATCGCCGAGCGGGTCACCATCCACCACCTGCTATCCGGCATGTCGGGCACCAACACCCCGCCCGAAGAGGTCGAGCGCGTCTTCCACAGCCGGGCCGATGTGCATGACTTCTATCAGCGCCGGGCCCGGCTGGCCACGCTGGTGGGCGTCCCCGGCCTGCCGAGCACCGCCCACGCCGAGGCCGACGTCACCCTGGCCGCGCTGATCGTGGAGGCGGTGAGCGGCTTGCCATATTGGGATTACGTCGAGCGCAACATCTTCGCTCGCTGCGGGATGACCGGTTCCGGCTTCTTCACGCGGCCGCAGTGGCTCACCGACCGCCATCTGGCCCACCCTTACATGACGGTGGCCGGCGGCAGCGTGGTCGACGCCCTGCACCACCTCGACCAGGGCAGCCCTCATGACTGGGTGGAGGGCAAGAATCCGGGCCGCATCTTCGTCGACGCGCCCGGGGACGGCGGCTTCGCCTCGGCCCCCGACCTGGTGCGTTTCGCCCGCGGGCTGACCGACGGCACGCTGCTCGACCGCGCCTGGGCCGACGTGTTCCTTTCGCCCAAGGTTCCGCACGGGCCGGCGTCGTTCGGCGCGTACGGCACGGTCGCCGACATCCTCGGCGGGCAGGCGGCCTACCAGCGGGCCGGCGGCAACCCAGGAGTCGGCGCCAACTGGACGATCTATCCGCATACCGGCTGGGTCGGCGTCATCCTGGTCAACCGGGACGCCGAAGGCTTGTCCCTGCAAGATCTGGTCGCCCGCGAGATGCAGGCCGTCACCGGAGTCGCCCCGGATGGAGGCGCCGGTGGCTGACAAACGGACTGCCAAAACGTCGGCAGGCAGGCCGACCCGCCTCCGCACGGCGACGCTTCCCGGTATGCCGGTCGTCCTCGGCGGGTTGGCGCTCCTCTGTCTGGCCGGTGCGCTCTTTGCCGGGCGGCGGATGCTGGCGATGTCTGCCCCGAGGTGCTTCGCCGGGCATTGGCACGGGTGCTATGACACGGAGAACGGGGTGGTGCTCATGACCCTGGTCGGGCTGCCGCTCGCGGCCCTCGTGGCGTGGGTCCTGAGCGGGCTCCGTGGCGACTGGCGGCGGTCGCTGGCCGAGGTGGGCATGGTCTACGGGACGGTGCCGATGGTCTGGCTGACCCTGATGCCGGGACCGGGTGCCGGGGTGGTGCCGGGCCGGGTGAGCCTGATCCCGCTGGTCGACCTGGCCGGCATGGCGCCGCTCGGCATAGCGGGCAACCTGCTCGTCCTGGCGGCGCTGGGGTTCTTCGCCCCGATGCGGTTCGCGGCCCTGGCCTCGGCGCCGCGCATCCTGGCGCTCGGGGCGGCGTGCTCCGTCGTGATCGAGACAGCCCAGTTCGTGTTCCGGCTCGACCGGGTCTCATCGGTCGACGACGTGCTGATCAACGCCGTCGGCGCGATGCTGTTCGGGCTGCTGTCACGCCGCTGGTGGCGCACGACTGAGCCGCCCCCGCGCAGCGCCGCTCACACCCGGCCGCACGGGCAGATGAACGGCGGGCTTAGCGGCACAAACAGCGGCCGCCGACGATCGGGAGGCTGAGCGGCGCAAGAGCGGCGTATCCGCCGGCTGACCCAGCCCCGAACCCGGCGGCCTTTGACTGAACCAGCCCGCGAACCCGGCGGCCCCGTGACTGGCCCAGCCCGCGAACCCGGCGGCCCCGTGGCTCGCCCGGCCCGCGAACCCGGCGGCCCCGTGACACGCCCAGCCCGCGAACCCGGCGGCCAACCGGGCGGCCTAACAGCGACAAACCGGCGGTTGGCCCAGCTGCGGACGCGGCGGGCAACCAGCTGGCACAAACGAGTGGTGGAGTGGGCGGGAGACTGAGCGGCATGCGCGTACTGATCGTGGAGGACGAGCCGCATCTGGCCGAGGCTGTGCGGGACGGGCTTCGGCTGGAGGCGATCGCGGCCGACATCGCCGGGGACGGTGACACCGCGCTCGAGTTGCTCGGCGTCAACTCCTACGACCTGGCGGTGCTCGATCGGGACATTCCCGGCCCGTCCGGCGATGAGGTGGCCCGAAGCATCGTCGCGTCCGGCAGTGGCATGCCGATCCTCATGTTGACCGCGGCCGACCGGATCGATGACAAGGCGTCCGGGTTCGAGCTGGGGGCCGACGACTACTTGACCAAGCCGTTCGATCTGCGCGAGCTGGTGATGCGGCTACGGGCCCTCGATCGGCGGCGGGGGCATGTGCGGCCGCCGGTGCGCGAGATCGCGGGCCTGCGGGTCGACCCGTTCCGGCGGGAGGTCTTCCGCGACGGCCGCTATGTGGCGCTGACCCGCAAGCAGTTCGCTGTGCTGGAGGTGCTCGTGGCGGCCGAGGGTGGGGTCGTCAGCGCCGAGTCGCTGCTGGAACGGGCCTGGGACGAGAACGCCGACCCGCTGACCAACGCCGTCCGCATCACCGTGTCGGCGCTGCGCAAGCGGCTCGGCGAACCGTGGATCATCACCACCGTCCCGGGCGTCGGTTATCGGATCGGGGGCGACGGGTGAGCGCCCGGTTCAAGCTGACCCTGAGCTACGCCGGGTTCCTGATGGTGGCCGGTGTGCTGCTGCTCGCGACGGTGTGGGTGTTCCTCCTGCGGTACGTCCCCGACCAGGCCCTGCTCCGCCCGACCGGCGTCAACGTCCCCGTCGACGGCGTCTTCCCCGTGCGGTCCGAGTTGCTGCGCGCGTTCGCGCCGAGGGCCGCCGCGGTGCTGGGCTTCCTGCTCGCCTTCGGGGTCGTCGGGGGCTGGATCCTGGCCGGCCGGATGCTCGCCCCGCTGACGCAGATCACCACCGCGGCCCGTGAGGCCGGGCTCGGCTCGCTGACGCACCGGATCCGTCTGCACGGCCGGAACGACGAGTTCCGCGAGCTGGCGGACGCCTTCGACTCGATGCTCGACCAGCTCGAGGCCCACGTCGCCGAGCAGCAACGGTTCGCCTCCAACGCGTCGCACGAGCTGCGCACCCCGCTGGCCATCTCGCGCACCCTGCTCGACGTCGCCCGCAAGGACCCGGCGCGCGGCCGCGACGAGCTGATCGAGCGCTTGCACGCGGCCAACAAGCGGGCCATCGAGCTGACCGAGGCGCTGCTGGTGCTGGGCCGGGGCGAGCGGGGCAACGTCGCGCGCGAGAAGGTCGACCTGTCGCTCGTGGCCGAGGAGACCGCCGAGACGCTCCTGCCGCTGGCCGAGCAGCGCCGGGTCACTCTCACCGTGACCGGCGACGCGGCCCCGGTCGCGGGCGACGCCGAGCTGCTGGGGCGGATGATCACCAACCTCGTGCAGAACGCGATCGTCCACAACCTGCCCGCCGGCGGCCGGGTCACGATCCACACCGGGGAGGGCGATTTCGCAACCGTGCTCCGGGTCGAGAACACCGGCCCGCGGCTGGCCCCGGAGCAGCTGCCGCGGCTGCTCGAGCCGTTCCACCGCGGGACCCAGCGGGTGCGCACCGACGAGCACGTCGGGGCCGGGCTGGGCCTGGCGATCGTGCACAGCATCGTCCGCGCCCATCAGGGGACGATCCACCTCACCCCGATCCGGAGCGGAGGGCTGGTCGTGACCGTCCGGCTGCCCCCAGCGTGACCACCGGGAACATCCCGGTCGTGCGCTACGGCCGTGACCCACCACCCGGGTCGCAGCTGCGGCGCGAGCCGCCCTACTGCTCTTGTGGCCCCGACGTGGCGTACGGGTGGGGTGTGGGTTGGCGGTTGATCAGGATGCGGCCCAGCACGAGCATGATCAGGCCGGCCAGCACCACGCTGAGCAGGCCGGCGCGCAGGCTGGAGAGGTCGGCGACGAAGCCCACGAGGGGCGGGGAGAGCAGGAAGCCGCCGCGCAGGAGCCAGCTGACGATCGTCAGGCCGGTGCCGGGGGCGAGGCCGGGAAGCTCGTCGGCGGCGTGCATGGCTGCGGGGACGAGGGTGGCGGAGCCGAGGCCGGCCAGGGCGAAACCGGCGAGCACGGACGGCACGGACGGGAAGGCGAGGGCCAGACCCATGCCGACGGCGGTGACGGCGCCGCCGACGCGGACGACCGTGCGCTGGCCGAAGCGGTCGACGACACGGTCGCCGAGCAGCCGGCCGATGGTCATGGCGGTCTGCAGGGCGACGACGGCCAGTCCAGCGGTGGCTGCGGCCGTGTGCAGCTCCTCGGTGAAGAACAGGGCGCCCCATGAGGAGCCCGCGTCCTCGACCAGGGCGCCGGCGGCGGCGAGCACACCGAGCGCGGCCAGCATGCGGATGGCCGTGCCGGTGAAGCGGGCCTTGGGCGAGGCGACCGGCGGCTCGGTGCGTTCCGCGTCCTCGGCGCCGGGCAGCAGGAAGCGGAACGCGATCAGGGCGACCGCGCTGAACAGGACGGCCGAGATGGTCAGGTGCACGCTCAGCGGCAGTTCGAGGCCCGCGGCGGCCGAGCCCATCAGGCCGCCGAGGACGGCGCCGATGCTCCAGACGCCGTGCAGCGAGTTGAGGATCGAGCGGCCGTAGAGGCGTTGGACCCGCAGGCCGTGGGCGTTCTGCGCGACGTCGACGATCGAGTCGAGCGCGCCCACCACAAAGAGGGTGGCCGCGAAGACCAGCCAGTGCGGCGCGAACGGGATGGCCAGCGTGGCCGCCGTGAGCAGGACGATGCCGAACGAGGCGACCTTGGCCGAGCCGAGCCAGCGGATGGCCGCGCCGGCCAGCAGGCCCGCGATCAGGGCGCCGAGCGGCATCGCGGCCAGGGCCGTGCCGAAGACGGCGTTGCTCACGCCGAGGTCGGCCTTGATCTGCGGGAATCGCGGCACGACGTTGAAGAACACCGCGCCGTTGGTGAGGAACAGGGCCGCAACTGCGGCGCGCGCCTTCCGCGGGGGCGCGGCAGCCAGGGTCGTCATGCGTACGAGCGTACATATAGTGTGTACGCCCGTACATACTCTGGCTCAGGTGTGAGCGAAGCCTCTCAACGCCCGGTCGACGTCGGCGTCGGTGAGCTGGTCGAAATTCTCGTACCACTGGCCGACCGCGCGGAACTCGGCCGGCTCGCTCAGGCAGATGACCGTGTCGGCGTCGTCGGCCAGCGCGTCGTGGGCCTGCGGCGAGCACACGGGCGCGGCGAGGATCAGCCGTTCCGGGTGCCGGCCGCGCAGCCAGCGCAGGGCGGCCCGCGCGGTGACCCCGGTGGCCAGCCCGTCGTCGACCACCACGACCTCGCGGCCGGTCGGGTCGGGCGGCGGCCGGTCGCCACGATACTCGCGCACGCGCCGGGCCAGCTCGGCCCGCTCCTCGGCGACGGTCTCCGCGTAGCCGTCCGGTTCGTGCCCCTCGCCGAAGACCGGCGGCCCGTCCTCGGCGATCGCGCCGACGCCGAACTCGGGCCGCCCCGGCATCCCGATCTTGCGGGCGATCACGAGGTCGAGCTCGCCGCCGACGCGGGCCGCCACCCGTACGGCGACGGGAACGCCCCCGCGTGGCAGGGCGAGCACAAGCGGGGCCGGGCCGGGGCGCCGGCGCACCTGGTCGGCGACCGCCTCGGCGAGCAGGCGGCCGGCCTCGTCACGGTTCCGGAAGAGCATGCCCCGGGCGTACCCAGCGAGAGGCGTCCTATACGTCCGATTTACTAGGCGGCCGCCAGAACCAGGACGCCGTGGACGGCCAGGATGATCGTTGCCGCCACCGCGACCAGCGTCGCGCCGATCACGACCGGCCGCCTTCTTCGCCCGACCGATTCCGCCGTCCAGCCGGCGGAAGGCGGGACGGCGTCGAGCATCCGGACGATCCGGGCCGTGGTGCGGACGCGGCAGCGGGCGTTCATCCAGTAGCCCTTCGAGCTGTACTCCATGATCGGCGAGTCGACCCGGATGTCGACGAAGTCGCCGTCGCGCAGCCGCAGCCGGACGTCGAGGTCGCTGTGCTCGAACTCCCCGATCAGGTGCCGGGGCACGCTGACCCGCCAGAACGCGGTGTCTATATGCAAATGCCGCGGGCTGACGACAAATCCGGCGGCCGGCCCGACGACCAGCCCGAACGTGATGAAGGCGAGCCCGAACGCCGTGATGAGCGGGTCACCCGCGGCCGCCACGACCAGCAGCACGCCGAGCCCGGCGGTCACCAGCGGGACGCCACTGCTGCGCATCGCCCACCGGCGGCGGGCCGTTCTGGCCGGGGCGCCGATCTGGGCGAGCGGCGCGTCGGCGTACCGCAGCTCGAGCGCCGACGACAGCCGCCCGCCGAGCGCGACGAACAGGGCCACGATCCCGGCGATGCTGACATTCATCGTCCACGGCACGACGAAGGACACCCCGATGAGCACCACGCCGAGCGCCGACGCCACGAGCGTGAGCGGCCAGGTCCAGATCAGCGACCCGTTCTCGTGAAAGTCGATCTCCAGCGCGCCCACGCGTTCATGATCGCCTACGCCGTCGAGGCTAGGCCCTGTTTCGCAGTGGGGGCGGGGCTGCGGCAGGGCCCAGATCCCGCCTGGCGGCGTCCCGTGAAAGCCAGGTTCCAACACCGGGAGCCAGGCTTCCCCGGGCCACCACCAGACGAAATCTGGACCCGGCCTCGCTCCCACCCCCACTACGAAACAGGACCTAGTCTGAAAGCCATGGTGGACTCGCGGCGGCACGTTCCGCGGACGGACGTGGTGCTGGCCGATCCCCGGCTCGCGGCCGCGACCGAGCGCGAGGGCCGGGCGGCGGTCAAGGCCGCGGTGGTGGCCACGCTGCAACGCGTACGGGCCGGGGCCCTGAAACCGGACGAGGTGGTCGACGCCGCGCTGGCCGCCCTGCCCGGCGGGCTGCGCCCCGTGCTCAACGCGACCGGGGTCGTGCTGCACACCAACCTGGGCCGGGCGGCGCTCTCCCCCGCCGCGCGCGAGGCGGTGACCGCCGCGGCCGGGCACACCGACGTCGAGCTCGACCTGGTCACGGGCCGCCGGGCCAAGCGGGGGCGGACGGCGCTGGCCGCCCTGCAGCGGGCGGTGCCGGCCGCCGGGGACGTGCACGTGGTCAACAACGGCGCGGCCGCGCTCGTGCTGGCGGCCACGGCGCTGGCGGGCGGCGGCCGCGAGATCATCGTGAGCCGTGGCGAGATGGTGGAGATCGGCGACGGCTTCCGGCTGCCCGACCTGCTCGAATCGACCGGCGCCCGGCTGCGCGAGGTGGGCACGACCAACCGCACCTCGCTCGACGACTACGAGCGGGCGATCGGCCCGTCGACCGGGTTCGTGCTCAAGGTCCATCCGTCCAATTTCGTCGTACGGGGTTTCACCAGCGCCGTGCCGATCGCCGCGCTCGCCGGGGTGGGGCCGCCGGTGGTGTCCGACATCGGCTCGGGCCTGCTCGCGCCCGATCCGCTGCTGCCCGGCGAGCCCGACGCGGCCACCACCCTGGCCGACGGGGCCGACCTGGTGATCGCCAGCGGCGACAAGCTGCTCGGCGGCCCGCAGGCCGGGCTGCTGCTCGGTGCGGCCCCGCTGATCAACCAGTTGCGCCGGCATCCGCTGGCCCGTGCCCTGCGGGTCGACAAGCTGACCTTGGCCGCCTTGCAGGCCACGCTGACCGGGCCGTCCACTCCGACGTGGGACGCGCTGCGGGTCTCCCCGTCGTCCCTCTACGAGCGTTCCGCGCGGGTGCTAGCTCTCCTGTCCGCTGCGGACATTTCGGTCGAGCTGGTCGAATCGGACGCCGTCGTGGGTGGCGGGGGCGCGCCCGAGGTCACCCTCCCGTCGTGGTCACTCTCCCTGCCCTCCGCGTACGCGGCCCCGCTGCGCGCCGCCCCCACGCCGGTGGTCGGGCGGGTCGACCGTGGCCGGCTGCTGCTCGATCTGCGCTGCGTGCCGCCGGAGGCCGACCGCGTCGTGGCCGACATGGTGATCGCCGTGTCCTCGCGGGTGGACTGACGTGCACGTCGTAGCCACGGCCGGGCACGTCGACCACGGCAAGTCGACGCTGGTGCGGGCGCTGACCGGCATGGAACCCGACCGCTGGGCCGAGGAACGCCGCCGCGGCATGACGATCGACCTCGGCTTCGCGTGGACGACGCTCGGCTCGGGCGAGACGGTCGCGTTCGTCGACGTCCCCGGCCACGAACGCTTCGTCCCGAACATGCTCGCCGGCCTCGGCCCGGTGCCCGCCGCCATGATCGTGGTGGCCGCCGACGAGGGCTGGAAACCGCAGTCGGCCGAGCACCTGGCCGCGCTGGCCGCCCTCGACGTGCGCCACGGACTGCTGGTCGTCACCCGCAGCGACCTGGCCGACCCCGGTCCCGCCATCGCGGCCGCCCTGGCCGAGATCGCCGCGACGCCCCTGGGCACCGTGCCCGCCGTGGCCGTGAGCGGCGTGACCGGCCTCGGACTGGACGACCTGCGCACCGCGCTCGACTCCCTGGTGGCCGGCCTTCCCACACCCGACACCACGGCCCCCGTACGGTTGTGGATCGACCGCTCCTTCACGGTCAAGGGCGCCGGCACGGTCGTCACCGGCACGCTGGGCGCGGGATCCCTGCGCCCCGGCGACGAGCTGGCCCTGGGTGACGGCCTGGTCCGCGTACGGGGTCTGCAGTCCCTCGGAAAGCCCGCCGACTCGATCACCGCCGTGGCGCGCGTCGCCGTCAACCTGCGCGGCGCCGCCCGCGACGACGTGGGCCGCGGCGACGCCCTGCTGACCCCCGGCCGGTTCCGCCCCACCGACCTGATCGACATCCGCCTGCACGGCGACCCGACGGCCGACCTGCCCACCACGATGACGCTGCACGCCGGCTCCGCCGCGGTTCCCGTACGCGTCCGCCCGCTCGGCCCCGACACGGCTCGCCTCCGCCTGTCCCGGCCCCTTCCGCTGCGCATCGGCGACCGCCTGCTCCTGCGGGATCCCGGCCGTCACCACGTGGCCGGGGGCGTCACCGTCCTGGACGTCGCCCCGCCCGGCCTCAAACGGCGAGGCGCCGCCACCGCCCGAGCCGACGCGCTCGCCACCATGGACGGCCACCCCTCGCTGGCCGGCGAGCTGACCCGCCGCCACCTGATGCGCGCCGCCGACCTGGCCGCGATGGGCGTCCCCCTCCCCTCGCCCGCCACGCCCGTGGCCGGCGACTGGTATGCCGACCCGGACTTCTGGGCGTCGCTCGGCGAGCGCCTGCCCGAGGAGGTCGCAACCTTTCAGCGCGAGCACCCCCTCGAACCCGGCATGCCGATCGAGGCCCTGCGGCACCGCCTCGACCTGCCCGACCGCGCCCTGGTGACCGCGCTCGTCCGCGCGCCGCTCACCATCCGCGCCGGCCGGGTCGCCTCGGGCACGCCCGGCCCGCCCGAGGAGCTTGTCGCTTTGGTGGCCAAGGCCTTCGCCGGCCTGAGCCCGTTCGCCGCCCCCGAGGCCAACGACCTCACCGCCCTCGGCCTCGGCCCCCGCCAGCTGGCCGCCGCCGCCCGCACCGGCCTCGTCATCCAGCTCGCCCCCCAGGTCGTGCTGGCCGCCGGCGCGGTCGAGGCCGCCGCCGAGGCCCTGGCCGCCCTCCCCCAGCCGTTCACCCTGAGCGAGGCCCGGCGCGCCCTCGACACCACCCGCCGGGTGGCCGTGCCGCTCCTCGAACTCCTGGATCACCGCCACCTGACCGAACGCCTGCCCGACGACCGCCGCCGCCTCGTCAGTGGGCGATCGCGGTGACCTCCACCTCCAGCACCGCGCCGGGCAGAAACAGCTTGCCCACCTCGACCGTCGTGCTGGCCGGTGGCTTCCTGCCGGGGGCCGGAAACAGCCGGCGGCGCACCTCCCCGTAGGCGGGCAGATCGTCGAGGCTGGTCATGAACGTCCGGATGAACAACACGTCGGCCAGGCTCGATCCGTGGGCCGCCAGCAGCCCCTCGACGATCTCGAAGATCCGAACGGCCTGCTTTCCCGCGTCCCCAGGCGCCACCACCGAACCGTCATCGTCCACCGCCACCTGTCCGGCCAGCATCAGCAGCGCCCCGCCGCCCACGTCGATGCGGGCGACGTGCGCGAACCGATCGCCGAACGGCGCGGCCACCGATGCGGGATTGTCGAGCGTCATCTTCACCATGCCGACGACGCTAGGACCGGCTCTGCCATGCCACCAGCGAATGTCACGCATGTCTGCCATGCTGTCGCCTCATGGATACCGCGTTGCTCGAAGTGTTCCGGACGGTCGCCCACTCGGGCTCGATCACCGCGGCCGCGCGGCGTCTGCGCTACACCCAGTCGGCGGTGTCCCGCCAGGTCGCGGCGTTGGAGGCCGAGCTCGGCACGGCCGTCTTCGACCGGGTGCCGCGCGGGGTCACGCTGACCGAGGAGGGTCGCGCGCTGCTCCCGCACGCCGACGCGATCCTCGACCGGCTCACCGCCGCCCGCCGGGCCGTCGACGACCTGCGCGCGGTGGGGACGGGCCGGCTGCGGGTGGCCGCCTTCCCGACGGCCGTCGCGGCGCTCGTTCCGCGGGCGCTGGCGCGCTTCCGGGAGGCGTACGTGGAAATCGCCTTGAGCCTGGTCGAGGGGCTGACCCCCCGGCTGCTGGACCGGCTGGCCGCGGGCGAGGCCGACGTGGCGATCGTCAGCGAGTCACCGGCCGGGCCGATCGACACCACCCGCTTCGAGCTGCGTCACCTGCTCGACGAGCGCCTGCTGGTGGCCGTGTCCCGCGATCACCGCCTGGCCCGGCGCCGCACTGTCCGGCTGGCCGAACTGGCCGACGACCCGTTCATCGCCGGCTCCGCCGACGCCGAGTCCACGCTGCTGCGGGCGGCCCTGCCCACCGGTTTCCAGCCGCGCATCGACATCGTGGCCGCTGAGTGGACCGGCAAACTGGGCTGCGTGGCCGCGGGCCTGGGCGTGGCCCTCGTGCCGGCCCTGGCCATGCGCGGCAAACCCGCCGATGTCGCCCTGCTCAACCTGCACCGCGACGACGAACCCACGCGCCGCATCTACGCCGCGACAGCCGCGGGCCGCACCAAGCCGGCCACGGTCGACCGCTTCCTCCCGATCCTCCGCGCCGCCGTCGATCCCGCGTGGGCCCGTTGACATTCTCAAACTTCGCGGCAGCCGCGGAGCGCCGTCGCCTCCGCTCTGCCGGTCTTGGGCAGCCTCGAAACCGCCTCTGAGCCCGTACGCTCAGGCCGGTCGAATCGTCCACAGACCGCGCCCCCAGGACCGTGGCCGGCCGGCGCGCCGGTGCGGCGCGCCGGTGCGGTGCGCCGGTGCGGTGCGCGAGGGGCTCGCGATAGTTCTCAGCGCCGGGGTCGGTCAGCGTGCCGAAGCCCACACACGGACGCGCCGGAGACCCCCGTTGGTGCGAGGGCCTCCGGCGAGGCGGTTCCGTATTCCGCGCGGCTTCAGCCCGCCGGCGTTTCGTTCAAACCCAAACCACGCAGGATGTTGTCGGCGTTCGCGTCTCCGCGCAGCGCGGTCAACGATTTCAAGCGGCCCAGCAAAGTCGTGGAAGATGCGGGGCACTTCAAGTCCTGAATCGCCGACAAGGTCTTCTCATAACGCTGGATGCGGCTCTCGAGGTCCGTTCCACTCGGAAGGTTGCCGTTCTTGAGCGCTACCTGCGCGTTCACTTCGGCTTGAGTGGGCGGACAGCGACCGGGAACATTAATCCCGGTGGGGCCCACGCGGTCGGCCGTCGCGTTCGGATCGCCCGGGCTGAAACCCAGCGCCGGCACCAAAGCGTTAACGTCACCGGGGCCGGAGCCGGAGCCGGAGCCGGAGTCGGCTCCGGCGTTCCCCGTCGCTCCACTCTGGCCCGAACCCGCGTCCGCCGGCGTTTCGTTCAACCCCAAACCACGCAGGATGTTGTCGGCGTTCGGGTTTCCACGCAGCGCGGTCAACGATTTCAAGCGGCCCAGCAAAGTCGTGGAAGATGCGGGGCACTTCAAGTCTTGAATCGCCGACAAGGTCTTCTCATAACGCTGGATGCGGCTCTCGAGGTCCGCCCCACTCGGAAGGCTCCCATTCTTGAGCGCTACCTGCGCGTTCACCTGGTCTTGAGTGGGCGGGCAGCGACCGGGAACATTAATCCCGGTGGGGCCCACACGGTCGGCCGTCGCGTTCGGATCGCCCGGACTGAAACCCAGCGCCGGCACCAAAGCATTGATGTTGCCGGCGTTGCCCTGTTCGGCGGCCTGGCTCATCCCCGTGCCGACGGCGAGAGCCGAGCCGAGCAGCGCTGCGGCGGCGCCTCCGATCAACAGCTTGCGCGTCCGGCTGCTGACTCCGCGTCGATACATGCAGGGCTCCTCTAAGTCTCGGTACTGCCTGTGCCGAGATATACGAGCAGTGATGTGGCAGCAGTTCATGACGCCGAGCAAGCGTTCCTTAAAGTTTCTTTAACGAGACCCCCGGGTGCTGGTGGCCGGGGTCGCGGCCGCCGTCGCCGTGGGGTCCGAGGGTCGCCCCCAGGCGGGCACAGCCTCCTATGCTCGCGATATGTGGCAATCCTCGCGCCGGGCGCTTGTGCTCGATCTGGCGGTGTCCGGCTCGATGGTGGTGCTCTCCACCTGGTGGTGGCATCAGTTCCGGTGGGGCGGGCTGAGCTACGGCCTGCTGGTCGGCGTGGCGTTACTGTGGCGGCGCAGCCGGCCGGTGCTCGTTCTGGCCGTCGTGACCGTGCTCGCGTTCGCCGCCGCGCCCGTCGTGGTCGATGGCACCCAGTTGCACGAGGGGATGCTGCTGGTCTCGCTGGCGGTAGCCAGTCACGCCGTAATCGCTTACGAAAGCTCGCTGCGTGCGGCCGCGGCCGGGGCCCTGTTCGCCCTGGTAGGCGGGGCGCTGCTGATCGAGGTGCGGCCGTCGGAGCTGCGCGGCTGGACGCCGGTCGAGTGGGACCGGCTCGGCTCGTCCGTGGTCGACATGCTGACCCTGGCCGCCCTGGTCTGGGCGGCCGGCCTGAGCACCCGTTTCTGGCGGCAGCAGCGGGCGAACGCGGGTGAGCGTCTGCGCACCGCCGAACGGGAACGCGAGGACCAGGCCCGGATAGCCGTGGCCGAGGAGCGGGCCAGGATCGCGCGGGAGCTGCACGACATCGTCGCCCATTCGCTGTCGGTGATCGTGTTGCAGGCCAACGGCGGCGAGTACGCGTTCGACCGCGACCCGCAGCGGGCCCGCGAGGCGTTGCGCACGATCGGCGCGACCGGGGCCGACGCCCTGGAGGAGATCCGTCACCTCGTACGGATTCTGCGCGGTGACGGGGAGGCCGACCGGGATCACGCGGTTGCCTCGGTGGTCGAGCGGGCCCGGGCCGCGGGGGTCGACGTCGCGCTGGTCGTGCAGGGCGATCCGCCGCCGCTGCCGGGCGGGGTCGAGCTGGCCGTCTATCGGATCGTGCAGGAGTCGCTGACGAACACGCTCAAGCACGCCGGTCCGGAGCCTTCGGCCACCGTACGGGTGACTTATCGGCCCGGCGCCGTGGAGCTGGAGGTGACCGACACCGGCGCGGACACAAGCTCGACGGCTTCCTCCGGCGGGCACGGGCTGGTCGGCATGCGCGAACGGGCCACGCTCTACGGCGGCACGTTCGACGCGGGCCCGGCCCTGGCCGGTGGCTGGCGGGTGCGCGCCCGCATCCCGCTGACCGCCGAGGCGGTGCCCGCGTGATCCGGCTCGTACTGGTCGACGACCAGCAGCTCGTACGGGCCGGGTTCCGGATGGTGCTCGACTTCCAGGACGACATGACCGTCGTCGGTGAGGCCGGCGACGGGGCCGAGGCGCTGCGGCTGTTGCGCACGACCGAGGCCGACGTCGTGGTGATGGACCTGCGGATGCCGGTGCTGGACGGGGTGGCCGCCACCCGGCAGATCTGCGCGGCCGGGCCGCGGCCCCGGGTGCTGGTGCTGACCACGTTCGACACCGACGAGGAGGCGTTCGCGGCGTTGCAGGCCGGCGCGAGCGGCTTCCTGCTCAAGAGCGTGCCGCCGGAGGAGCTGCTGTCGGCGATCCGGGTGGTGGCGAGCGGCGAGGCCGTGGTGGCGCCCCGGGTGACGCGGCGGCTGCTCGACCGGTTCGCGGGCCGGCTCGTGCCCACGGCCGGTTCCCCGTCGCCGCCGGCCGACCTGACCGATCGCGAGCACGAGGTGTTGCTGCTGGTCGCGCAGGGTTTGTCGAATCTCGAGATCGGCGCCCGGCTGCAGGTCGCCGAGGCCACGGTCAAGACCCACATCGGCCGCATCCTGGCCAAGCTGGGCCTGCGCGACCGGGTCCAGGCGGTCGTTTTCGCGTACGAGTCCGGCCTGGTCCGCCCGGGCGGCGACACCTGAGTCCGACCCCGTACGAAGTCAGGCCGGGCGGCGATACCCAAGGCTGATCCCGTACGACTTGAGTCGTACACGCAGGTCCAGCACTGCGACGGACGTCGCGCGGCCGCCTGATCCCTAGCGTCGAGATCAACGATCACCGACGTACGGGAGTTGGGCATGACAGCACTGCAGGCCGCGGGCCTGAGCAAGGTCTACGGCAGCGGGCCGTCGGCCGTCGCCGCGTTGAACGGCGTGGACGTCACGTTCGAGGCCGGCCGGTTCCACGCCATCATGGGCGCCTCCGGCTCGGGCAAGTCGACGCTGCTGCACTGCCTGGCCGGCCTCGACCGGCCGACCGGCGGCTCGGTGCGGATCGGCGACGCCGACCTGACCAGGCTCTCCGACGACAAGCTGACCCTGCTGCGGCGCGACCACGTGGGCTTCGTGTTCCAGAAGTTCAACCTGTTGCCGGTGCTGACCGCGCGGGAGAACATCCTGCTGCCGCTGGCGATCGCCGGCCGCCGCCCCGACCAGCAGTGGTTCGACCAGGTCGTGGCGGCCGTGGGGCTGACCGACCGGCTCGGTCACCGCCCGTCCGAGCTCTCCGGCGGTCAGCAGCAGCGCGTCGCCGTGGCCCGCGCCCTGATCACCCGGCCCTGGGTGATCTTCGCCGACGAGCCCACCGGCAACCTCGACTCCCGCTCCGGCCAGGAGGTGCTCGGCCTGCTCCGCGACGCGGTGACGATGCTCGGCCAGACCGTGGTGATGGTGACCCACGACCTGAACGCGGCCGCGCACACCGACCGGGTGGCGTTCCTCAAGGACGGCCGGTTCGCCGCCTCCGTCGACCATCCCACCCCCGACGCCATCGTCGGCGTGCTGGCCCGGCTGGAGCCGGTCCGATGAGCGGCATGCTGCGGCTGACCCTGCGTACGGCGCGGGCCAACCTGACCCGGTCGCTGCTGTCGTCGCTGGCCGTCGTGCTCGGCGTGGCCTTCGTCGCGGGCAGCCTGATGTTCACCGACGGCCTCGAGAAGGCGATGACCGGCCACGTCGCCGAGCAGTACCGCAACATCGACGTCGAGGTGACGTCGATGACGCAGTCGTCCGACGCGTCCGCGAACGACCTGGCGGCCCGGGTCCGCAAGATCGACGGTGTCCGCGCCGCCGAGCCGACGTGGACGCTCTTCTACACCGGCCTGGCCACGGCCGACGGCCGCAAGATCGCGGGCGAGCACCGGAGCCGTACCGTGCCGGCCGACCCCGCCCTGCGCTCGGTCGAAGCCCGCGAGGGACGGCTCCCGGAGAAGTCCGGCGAGGTCGTCCTCGACCGGGAGACCGCCCTGCGCGAGGGCCTCGAGATCGGCGACAAGCTGCTGATCAGCAACGTCGGGGGCGATCCCAGGACGTACGGGCTGGTCGGTCTGACGATCGCCGAAGGCCCCGGCGCCACCATCTTCATGACGACCGCCGACATCGCGGCGATGGCCGGCTACCCGGCCGACACGGTCATCGTCGACGCCGCCGAAGGGGTCACCAACGAGGACCTGGCCGCGCGGATCAGCGCCGCGACCGGCGTCGAGGCGTACGGGCATGACGAACTGGTCCGCCGCGCGGAGGACGCCGCGGTCGGCGACGCGGAGACGTTCCGCAACGGCCTGCTCGCCTTCGGGGTGATCGCGGTGTGTATGGCCGCGTTCGTCATCGCCAACACGTTCACCATCGTGCTGGCCCAGCGCACCCGCGAGATCGCGCTGCTCCGCCTGGTCGGCGCCCGCCGCGGCCAGGTGTTCCGTTCCGTCGTCGCGGAGGCCGCGGTGATCGGGCTCGGCGGTTCGGCGCTCGGCCTCGCCGTCGGCGTCCTGC
Organism: Paractinoplanes lichenicola; assembly: GCF_016785085.1. Taxonomy (GTDB): domain Bacteria; phylum Actinomycetota; class Actinomycetes; order Mycobacteriales; family Micromonosporaceae; genus Actinoplanes; species Actinoplanes lichenicola. Next base: position 344,420 of record NZ_JAENHO010000008.1, on the reverse strand, counting down.
TCGCGTACGGCCTGCCGACCGTCATGAGCTCGTTCGGCGTCACCGACGTCAGCCCGCTGATCACGACACGGACCCTGCTGGTCGCCCTGGCCGTCGGTGTCGGCGTCACCGTGCTGGCGGCCCTGTTGCCCGCCCGCCGCGGCACCGCCGTCCCACCCGTGGCCGCGCTCTCCGACGCCGCCGTCCAGGTCGCCCGCCCCACCGGCCGCGTCCGCCGCGTCGCCGGCCCAGCCTTGCTCGCCATCGGCGGTGTCGTGCTCGCCGGCTCGTCCGGCACCGGCCGCATCGAGGTCGTGGCCCTCGGCGCCGTCCTCGCGGTCACCGGCTTCCTGCTGCTCAGCCCGATCGCAGTGCCTTTCCTCGTACGGGTCCTGGGCCGCCCCCTGGCCCTGCTGGGCGGGGCGACGGTCTCGCTCGCGCTGGCCAACGCCGTACGCAATCCCCGCCGCATCGCCGCCACCACGAACGCCCTGGTCGTCGGCGTCACCCTGATCGGCACTTTCACGCTGATCGCCAAGAGCGCCGAGGCCCCCGCCGAACGCCGCGCCGCCGAGAAGATGTCCGCCCAGTTCCTGATCACCGACAGCGCCGGCCTGGGCATCCTCCCCGGCAACGTGTTCGCCGCCCTGGCCCGCGAACCCCAGCTCGCCCCCGCCCGCCCCGACTACCGAACCTTCGACCAGGCCACCGGCTGGGAGGTGCACACCGGAACCTCCACCGCGGTAACCGCCGACGTAGGCGTACCGGTCGGCGGCACCATCACCCTGCGCGGCAAGAAGTACGAGGTCGAGTCGATCGCCCCCGGCAGCCTCACCGTCTGGCTGACCCCCGAGGACATCACCACCGCATTCCCCGACCCCACGCTGACCGAGCTCCAAGTCGACCCCGCCCCCGGCGTCTCGACCACCGACGCCCGAACCGCCCTCGACCGCGCCCTGGCCGCCACCCCCACCGCCGTCGCCTACGACAAGGAGCAATACGCCAAGTCCCTCAACGCCAACCTCAACCAGGGCCTAGGCGCCGTCACCGCCCTGCTGGCCCTGGCAGTGATCATCGCCCTGGTCGGCGTAGCCAACACGCTCACCCTCTCGGTGGTCGAACGCACCCGCGAAAACTCCCTGCTCCGCGCGGTCGGCCTCACCCGCCGCCAACTACGCCTGACCCTCTCGGCCGAGGCCCTGGTCCTGGCCCTCACCGGCACCCTGATCGGCATCGCCCTGAGCTCCGCGATCGCCCTCGCCGCCCTACGCTCAATCGAAATGCACGGCCGCTCCCTCGCCCTGGTCATGCCCTGGGACCGCTTAGCAGTGCTACTCGTAGTGGCCGCCGCCGCAGCCCTGGCCGCCTCGGTACTCCCAGCCCGCCGCGCAGTCCGCCACCCGATCGCCGCCAACCTGGCCGCCGAGTAAACGGCAGTCTCCCGCCGGGCGGTGAGTCACGTCCGGCGGGACTCGACGGCTCCTTCTGGTACCAAGAGACGTGCCCGATCTACCCGAGGCGTTGATGCGCCCACAGCGGTTCTACAGCGCATCCGAGGTGAGTGTGCGACCGAGCCCGGTCCCGGCGAGTGGCGGCGTCTACGGTTGGTATTTCGAGGGCGCGGTCCCGGGCGTGCCGACGGATGGTTGCCACAGCTGGGCAGGACGGATGCTGCTCTATGTCGGCATCTCCCCCAAGGCACCGCCCACCAACGGCCGGGCCCCGAGCCGGCAAACGATCCGCTCGAGGATCCGGAATCACTACCGCGGCAACGCCGAAGGGTCTGCTCTACGGCTCACCCTCGGCTGCCTGCTCGCCGACCAACTAGACCTGCGCCTTCGCCGGGTCGGCTCCGGCACCCGCATGACGTTCGGCCCCGACGGCGAGCGCCGCCTCGCCGAGTGGATGGCCGACCACGCTTCGGTGGTCTGGGTGGTCAGCGCTTCCCCTTGGGAGATCGAGCACGAGGCCATCCGCTCCCTGGTGCTACCGCTGAACCTCGACCAGAACCGAGACAGCCACTTCCACGGCCAGCTGTCGGCACTCCGCGCCGAACAAAAGACCCGCGCCCGGACACTGCCGATCGACTGAGTAGTTGGCGGAGGCGGACGGGAATCGAACCCGCCCAACTCGGATGCCGAGTTGCACCGGTTTTGAAGACCGGGAGGGGCACCAGCCACCTGAACGCCTCCGTCAGGAACCATAGCCGGGTGGTCGGGCGGTTCGATCACGGGCGTGCCAGAGTGGGGTGGTGACGACTACCGATGCTCCCAGGCTGACTCAGTACGCGCACGGCGGTGGCTGTGCCTGCAAGATTCCGCCGGGTGAGCTGGAATCCGTGGTGGCGGGGCTGGTTGGCACCGGGGCGCCCAAGGGGCCGGGTGAGCTGCTGGTGGGGCTGGACGACGGGGACGACGCGGCCGTCGTGAGCCTGGCCAACGGTACGGCGGTGGTGGCCACGGCCGACTTCTTCACGCCGGTGGTGGACGATGCGTACGACTGGGGGCGGATCGCGGCGGCGAACGCGTTGTCCGACGTGTACGCGATGGGTGGCACGCCGGTCGTGGCGGTGAATCTGCTGGCCTGGCCGCGGGATCTGCTGCCCATGGAGCTCGCGGGTGAGGTGCTGGCGGGTGGGCTGGCGATCGCGCGGGAGGCCGGCTGTCACCTCGCGGGCGGGCACAGCGTCGACGATCCGGAACCCAAGTACGGCATGGCGGTCACCGGCATCGCCGACCCCGACCGGCTCATGCGCAACGACGCGGGGGTCGCGGGGGTGCCGCTGACGCTGACCAAACCGCTCGGTGTCGGGGTGCTCAACAGCCGGCACAAGGCGACCGGCGAGGTGTTCGACGAGGCGATCGCGGTCATGACCACGCTCAACCTGGGCGCCTCGATCGCCGCGCTCAAGAACGGGGCGGTTTGCGCGACCGACGTGACCGGCTTCGGGTTGCTCGGCCACCTGCACAAGTTGGCCCGAGCCAGCGGTGTTACCGCCCGCATCGAAGCCAGCAAAGTGCCTTACTTGGACAAAGCGCGCGAATCGCTGGACCGAGGCTTCGTGAGCGGCGGCACCCGGCGCAACCTCGACTGGGTCCGGCCCCACCTCGACGCGGGCGTGGACGAGGACGAGCTGCTGCTGCTGGCCGACGCGCAGACCTCCGGCGGGCTGCTGGTGGCGGGTGAGGTCCCGGGCTACCCCGTGATCGGCGAGCTGCTGCCCGGCCGCGCCGACGGCGTAACGCTGGAAGTGCGGGGCTGACGCCGGGGAGGGCTTGACTTCGAGTGCACTCGAACTGGAAGGCTGACTGCATGGCGAACGGGGTTACCGTCGGCGAGGCGGCGGACATGGTCGGGCTCACCGTGCACACTTTGCGCTGGTACGAGCAGGAGGGCCTGGTCGAGCCGATCGAGCGCGACTCGGCGGGCCGCCGCCGGTATTGCGACGACGACATCGGCTGGCTGCGGCTGCTCATCCGGCTGCGGACCACCGGCATGCCCGTACGGGAAATGCGTCGTTATGCCGAGTTGGTGCGGGCCGGGGACGCCACCCTCGAGGATCGGCTGCAGCTTTTCGTCGAGCACCGCGAACGGGTGCTGGCGCGCATCGACGAGCTGAAGCAGGACCTCGAGATGCTCGACATCAAGATTTCCCTGTACGGGGAGATGGCCCGGGCGCAGCAGGAGGAGATGACGTCCGCGCGTTGAGCCGTTCCCGCTGCGGCACGACGGTGTAGCGCGGGTCCTTGGCCGACTCGACGCCCGCCTCGAACACCCCGAACCGGGTCAGCAGCGAGCCCGCAAGCAGCGACGCCCCGGCCAGCGCGGAGACGACGCGGCTGCGACGGCCCACGACGGCCCCGACCGCGCCCGCGATCGTCAGGGCCCGGGCCGCGCGCAGCAGCTTGCCCGGCCGCCCTGTGTGGTAGGGCTCGCTGAGCAGCCCGTACTTGGTCTCGACCCGATGCCCGGCCGCCAGCTCGATCGCCGCGCCCGCCACCGCCATCCGCCGCGCGGGCCGCCCGGGCGCCGCGATCAGGCCCACGCCCGCGCCGCTGGCCAGGGCGCTGCCGGCGAACATGAACGGCAGGTCCGGGTGCACGGCGTTCCAGCTGGGCACCGCGGTGTCGGCGAAGAGCACGGCCGTGTACGTGGCCAGGCCCGGAGCAAGCGCAGCGGCGCCGTACCCGGCGGCCGAGCCCAGCGGCGGCAGCAGCTTGACCACGCCGCGCGCGGGCAGCAGCGGCGCGAGCTCGGCCGCCGCCGCGACCCCGGCCGCCCCGCCGAAGAAGCTCAGCAGCCACGTGCCCATCGACATCGGCGACGTCGGCTTGGCCACGCGCAGCATGTGGTGGAAGCGGTCCGGCCGGCCCAGATCCTTGATCAGGAAGAACGTGCTGGCCCCGAGCGCACCCAGGGTGACGGCCCGACCCGTACGGCGTAGCACAACGTCACCGGTGGCCTGGGCACCCGCCGCGAGCAGCGACGAGCCCGCGGCCAGCCCGCCGGTGAACAGGTAGATCGCGATGTCGTGGGTCCACACCGGAGGCCGAACGATCGGCCGCCCGTAGTAGGACTGGAAGTCGGCGCGCGGAACCATCGACCGATCGCCGCCGCCCCGTTTGCCGCCCCGGCCGCGACCCGACCGGCCCGTCGGCGGCTGAGAAACCGCGCTCATCTGCGCCGCCCCGCAAATGCCACAACGGCCGTAGCCGCCATCGTCAGCGCGGCCAGCCCGGCCTTTTTCCACATGGCGGGCAGATCGCGCGTCGGCACGTGCGGGTCGGGTGGCAGCCCGTACACCTCGGGCTCGTCGAGCAGCAGGAAGAACGCGCCGTCCCCACCCACGCCGTCGTCGGGGCTCTCCCCGTACAGCTTGGCCTCGGGCACCCCGGCCTCGTGCAGCTGCTCGACCCGCTTGGCCGCCCGCTCGCGCAGCTCGTCGAGCTCGCCGTACTGGATCGACTCGGTCGGGCAGGCCTTCGCGCAGGCCGGTGTCTGCCCGTCACCGAGGCGGTCGTAGCAGAGCGTGCACTTCCAGGCCCGCCCGTCGCCCTCCCGGCGGTCGATCACCCCGTACGGGCAACCAGAGATGCAATAGCCGCAGCCGTTGCAGATGTCGTCCTGCACGACGACCGTGCCGAACTCGGTGCGGAACAGCGCGCCGGTCGGGCAGACGTCGAGGCAGCCCGCGTGGGTGCAGTGCTTGCAGACGTTCGACATCATCAGCCAGCGGAAGTCACTGCGCGGCGCCGGAGCCGACTTGCCCGGCAAATCCGACATGGGCATGCCGAGAAACTGCCCGCTGGACGGGGACGAAGCCGCAGGCCCGGACGGGGCTGCACCGCCGGACGAAGCCCCGCAGCCGGACGAGGTCGCGCCGCCGACAAAATCAATGCCGGCGGTGGCGGCTGCGGCCAGCGCGTCAACGGCGGGCGGAATGCCGGGTTCGGTCCCGGTCGGCGCGGCGCTCCTGGCGGCGATCACGTTAGTGGCCGGCACGGACGAGGGCCCCGTCGGCTGCCCCGCGAACGGCTGTGACCCCCGTACGGGCTGCTCGATGAACGCCACATGCCGCCAGGAGTTGGCCGTCAGCCCGCCCGTGTTGTCGTACGAGTGCCCGAGCAGGTTGAATCCGTCGTCCGGCACGTCGTTCCACGTCTTGCAGGCCACCTCGCACGCCTTGCAGCCGATGCAGACCGACGTGTCGGTGAAGAAGCCCATCCGCGGCGGCGGCGCGTCGTAGCCCGCGTCCTCCGCCGGGTCGATCGGGCCGTACAGGCTATTGCTGCCCATCGTCGGCGTTCTCCTCCCCCACCGTCATGATCGGCGTGTGGTGGTCGGCGGCCAGTCCGGCCCGGTCCCGGTAATCCTGCACATACTTCAGCAGTTCCCGCCCGGTGGGGCGCAGGCCCGGCTGAATGTCGCAGGTGCCGACCTTGCTCTCCTGGATCAGCACGTTGGGGTCGAGCGTGATGCCGATCAGGTCGTTGGCCGAGTCGCCGGTGATCAGGCCCTCGCTGCCCCAGTGATACGGCATCCAGAGCTGGTGCACCACGCGGCCCTCGATCCGCAGCGGGGTCAGCCGGTCGGTCACCATCACCTTGGCCTCGATCGCGGCGCGGGCGGTGACGATGTGGGCCCAGCCCATGTGCTCGAGCCCGCGCTCGGCCGCCAGCTCCGGTGACACCTCGACGAACATCTCCGGCTGCAGCTCCGAGAGGTATGCCAGCTGCCGGCTCATGCCGCCGGCCGTGTGGTGCTCGGTGAGGCGCGAGGTGCTGAAGACGTACGGGAAGACCTCGGAATGACGCTCGGGTGGGCTGGGATTGGTCAGGTTGTCGGAGCGTTGATAGACCTTGCGGGTCGGGTTGGCCTGCTGGCCGTAGAGCGGGTTGCGCACCATCGACTCGGCCGGCTCGTAGTGGGTCGGCATCGGCCCGTCGATCAGCCCGCTCGGCGCGTACAGCCAGCCCTTGCCGTCGCCCTGCATGATGAACGCGTCGTCGCCCGAGATCGCCTCGACGCCGCTCGCGCCCTCGGGCGGACGGTAGGACGGCGGCTTCGTCTTCTCGAAGTCGGGCACGTCGTCGCCGGTCCACTCGCCCTTCTCGGCGTCCCACCAGACGTACTTCTTGCGCTCCGACCAGGGCTTGCCCTCGGGGTCGGCCGAGGCGCGGTTGTAGAGCGTGCGGCGGTTGGCCGGCCAGGCCCAGCCCCACTCGGGCGCGACGTAGTTCTGCTCGCTGCCGGGCTTGCGCCGGTTGGCCTGGTTGACGCCGTCCTTGAACACGCCCGTGTAGATCCAGCAGCCGCCCGACGTCGTGCCGTCCGGCTTCATCTCGGTGAACGAGCTCAGCAGCTTGCCGGTCGTAAGGTCGTACCCGTTGATCTCCTTGAGCACGGCCTCGCCGTCCGGCTCGTCCTCGCCGTAGTCCCAGGTCAAATTCAAGAGCGCCTGATCCCTCGTACGGGTCGAGCCGGCCAGCCGCTCCCGAATGATCTTGCCGAGGTGGTAGAAGAACCACAGCTCGCTGGTCGCCTCGCCCAGCGGCTCGACGGCCTTCTCGCGCCACTGCAGCATGCGCTGGGTCTGGGTGAAGGTGCCCTCCTTCTCGACGTGCGAGGCGGCCGGCATGAAGAAGACCTCGGTCTTGCACTCCTCCGGCACGATCTCGCCGGTCTGCACCTCGGGCCCGTTCTTCCAGAAGGTGGCGCTCTCGATCATGTAGAGGTCGCGGACCACCAGCCAGTCGAGGTTGGCCATGCCGAGCCGCTGGGCCCGCCCGTGGGCCGAGCCGACGGCCGGGTTCTGCCCGAGCAGGAAGTAGCCCTTGATCTTCCCGTCGATCATGTCGAGCACCTGCTGATAGGTGCCGTGGTCGCCGGTCAGGCGGGGCATCCAGCCGTACCCGTAGTCGTTCTCCTCCGTCGCCGCGTCACCCCAGTACGCCTTGAGCAGGCTCACCGCGTACGACTTGGCGTTGGACCAGAAGCCCTTCTGCTCGGGATGCCGGATCGCGTCGATCCACTGGTCGAACGTCTCGTGCTGGCTCACGTGCGGCATCGGCAGGTAGCCGGGCAGCAGGTTGAACAGGGTCGGGATGTCGGTCGAGCCCTGGATGCTGGCGTGCCCGCGCAGCGCCATCACGCCGCCGCCGGGCCGGCCCATGTTGCCCAGCAGCAGCTGGATGATCGCGCCGGTGCGGATGTATTGCACGCCCACGCTGTGCTGCGTCCAGCCCACCGAATAGACCAGCGCGGTCGTCCGCTCCCGGCCCGAGTTGGCTGTCCAGGCCTCGCAGACCTCCAAGAACTTCTCCTGCGGTACGCCGCACAGCCGCTCGACCACCTCGGGCGTGTAGCGCGCGTAGTGCCGCTTGAGCACCTGATACACGCAGCGCGGATCCTGCAGCGTGGGGTCGCGGGGCACGTCGGCCGGGATCGGCGGGCCGTGCGACTCCTGTTCGAGGCCCGAGGCGGTCTCCCGGTCGACGTGCGAGTCCTCTTCCTCCTGGCCCTCGTCCTGCTGCCCCGCGTACTGCCAGCTCGACTGGTCGTACGTGTTGGTCTCGGGGTCGTAGCCGGAGAACAGGCCGTCCAGGTCTTCGGTGTCCTGGAACTCCTCGCTGACGAGCATGGACGCGTTGGTGTACGCCAGCACGTACTCCCGGAAGTCCTTCTCGTTGCTGAGGATGTAGTTGACCACGCCGCCCAGGAACGCGATGTCGGCCCCCGCGCGCACCGGCAGATACGTGTGCGCGAGCGCGCTCGTCCGGGTGAACCGCGGGTCGACGTGGATGACCTTCGCGCCACGGTTCTTGGCCTCGATCACCCACTGGAAGCCCACCGGGTGCGCCTCGGCCATGTTCGAGCCCTGGATGACGATGCAGTCGGCGTTAGCCAGATCCTGGAGGAATCCGGTGGCCCCGCCACGGCCGAAGGAGGTTCCCAGACCGGGAACCGTGGCGGAGTGTCAAATACGCGCCTGGTTCTCGATCTGGATGGCGCCCATCGCGGTGAAGAGCTTCTTGATCAGATAGTTCTCTTCGTTGTCGAGCGTCGCCCCGCCCAGACTGGAAATGCCCCGCGTACGGTTCAGCGGCTTGCCGTCCGGGTCGGCGTCCTCCCACGTCGCGTCCCGCGCGGCCAGCACCCGGTCGGCGATCATTTCCATCGCCGTGCTCAGGTCGAGTTCTTCCCAGTCTTTCCCGTACGGCCGGCGGTAGAGCACCTTTTTCTGCCGGCGCTCGCTGGTCACGAGGCTGAGACTGGCCGAGCCCTTGGGACACAACCGCCCCCGCGAAACCGGGCTGTCAGGGTCGCCCTCGATCTGAACGACCTTCTCGTCCTTCACGAAGATCCGCTGCCCACACCCGACCGCGCAATACGGGCAGACCGACTTGGCCACCCGATCAGCAGTCTCGGTGCGCGGCTGCAACTCCTTGGACTTCTTCGACTGGGCGGCGGCCCCCCGCCCGAGCGGATCCGTGCCCGTCAGCTGCCGGTAGACCGGCCAGCCTTCGATCCACGTCTTCACGCCCACGATCAAACCCTAACCCGTCGTTTCCCCGGCCGCACGCGGCGTTCCCAGGAGTTTGAAGCCCCCGATCAGTGGTATTCGCCTACGCCGTTTACTGCGTTTGCCCACCGCCTCCCCCACCCACCACCGGGAGAGAAGAGGTGGCCACCATACGGGCTTGTCAAGCCGGCGGCCCCGGTTGTCCACAGCCCGCCCCCGAAGCCCACCCAGTGCCGTGAGTCTGTCCACAGCCCCTGCCGAACGGCCGTCCGGCCGCGATACTGGGACCGATGACCGGCCCGGGAAGTCACGCGGAGATGCGGCGGTGCCCCCGCTGCGGCCACCTCACGCGAGCCGACCGCATGGTCAAGGGCTTCGGCCGCGACTGCGCCACCCAGCTCGGCCTGACCGGGCGCGCGGTCGACGTCGGCCACGTCGGCCCCGACCTCCTCGACCTGCTGCCCGACCCCGAACCCGCGGACGAATGTGACGGTTGGGACAGGCCAGGCGATACTACGTACCATCCGCGAAATGCATTCTGAAATGCGTCGCTTTCACGTGACAAGGGCCCAATCACCAGTTCGATCTCACCCCTGGGGGCGATTCGGCGAGGAGATCCGCCCGGTCCGACGAGACCGGACTCTTGTACGCCTTACCAGCGCCGAGCGACTGTCCACTGTCGCCTAGCTGACAATCTTCTAGGGTGTCGATACCCAATACGATGGCGGCATGTCGCCACCGATCTCTGTCGCACCCATCGGCAGCAATGACGGTCCCGGCCCGGTGGCCGACTCCGACGTGGTCCTTCTCCCGATCACGTTCGACGGTGACACACCGATCTACCCTGAGTCCGCGCACAGCCTGATCGCCGCGCTTCGGGCCGCCGACGTATCGGCTCGCACCTGGCACGCCGACCCGCCCGAGTTCGGCGCGAGCCGCGGCCCGGTTACCGACGCGCTGATCCAGATCGCCGTCGGCATCGCCTCGTCCGGCGGGTGGTATGCGGTGCAGTCCCTGCTGGAGCGCCGCCAGGAGAAGGTGCACCTGATCGCCTTCTACGAAAAGGACGGTCAGCGTTTCCGCCTCGAAGTGACCGGGCCGGCCCGCCAGATTGCCGAGGAGCTGCGGCAGCTCGATCCCTTTCGCCCGGAGCCACCGGCATGACCTCGGCCCCCACAGCCTCGAGTCGCGCTCATGGTTGACACGAGCGAGACTCAGCAAACACCCCACAAGCTGATCGGGGATCGCCGCCGCATCCTCAAGGAAACCACCGGGGTGCTCCAGAAATCAGCCGCGGTGCGCGACATCGGCACCCGGGCAATGCTTCTGGAGGAGTTGGATTTGGCACTCGGCGTCACGCTGGGGTTGCGTGAAGTCGGTCTTCCACAATCTCAGCTCGTCCAAGTCGCCACCGCATGTGTGGACCGCCCCGGCGGATTGCGCAGCCTCGCCGAATGCCTCGACCTGTTCGATTCGGACGCCAGACGGGTGCATGAAATCTTCCGGCTGGCCGACGAGTGGCAGGTACTACAGCAGTTCGCCGAGCACGACTTGCATCTGCTACGGCCTGAGCTGATCGACATGCCACTGACCGGCGACCTGCGAAGTTTTGTGGCCGAACGTCGCGACGAGCCAATGCCTGCCTATTGCGAGACCGCGTGGCATCTGTTCGCCCATCTCGCCGCGATCCCGGCAGGCGACGGTCCCACGTGGCTTCCGTTCCTGCAACGTCTGACCACCGAAGTTCAGCTCAACGCCCGCGACCGGCTGAGGGACGTCGTCCAGAACCTGTCCGTCGTGTGGGGCGTCGTGGACACGGTCGCTGAGCCGCCCACGGCGACAACGACCCGCGGCGGCACCGCTTATCTCGTCATCCAGTTCGAGAAGCATGGCGTCGAGGACGACGCCTTTATCATGTCTCACTGGTATCAGTGGGCCTCGCCGTCCTGGCAGCCGATTCGCGGCGAGGACCGGCGCGTGCGTCGCGATGAACTGGAAACCGCGGTCGACGAGGTCGTGCTCGAGACGGAACGTCGCTGGGCCGACCGGGACGGTCCAGTAGCGATCGAGTTCGTCCTGCCGAGTCAGCTGCTCAACGAACCCGTCGACCGCTGGAGCAAGGAGATTCAAACCCGGCCGCGACGGCTGGCGATCCACTATCCGTTGGTGATCCGAAGCCTCGAGCGCATCCGGGCCGAGGAGTGGCATCGCGGGTGGCGGGGACGGTGGCGAACAGTGCGGGAGGCAACCGTCAGGGAAGGCCTGATCCATTGTGCCTCCGGTGACGACAGCGACGTCCAGCTGGAGGTGGCACTCGAACGAGGGGACGCCGCGGTCGTTCTCGTCCTGAGTGAACCGCCCCTCCCCGACTCGGCGGGCGAACAACAGCTCTTGGTAGGGTTGCAGGAGGGTTTGCCCGCAATTGTCTGGTTTCGGGACGCCGGATCGCAGCATGAAGACCTGGAATCACAACGTGAGGAGCCGCGTGAGGTCGTCTCTGAGATGGTGAGCGCGTGCCTGGACTCCCCAGAGGGAGTAGCCAAATTGCCTGAGAGTGTCGCAGAGTTAAGGCGGAGGGCTTGGCGCGGGGACCCATCGGCGTCCACCGATCGGATGGGCCACAGGATAGTGATCTTGTGGGACGATCCTGATCGGCAACCGACTCGCACCGGACCTGCCGGCAGTGACAACCGAGAGGTTTTCGCATGAGCGGGAACGGTCACCGGGAGGCACGCGGCACCGTCGCTGGATGGAGCCTGCCCAGCGACGGCTCATCCGCGCGCCTCCGGCCGGCTCGTCCCGCGTGGACGGCGATCGCTTCATGATGGACGGACCGCCCCCAAGCGTCCCCCCGCCGGACACCTCGTCGGCGCCGGAGAACGACACCCGGCCTGCGGCGGTCGTCGTGCTCGACGATGATCCGGCGCTCGAGTTCTGGTCCGCCGAGATCGACGAGCTTCAGGAGTCGTTGCAGGATCTGGGCGTCTTCTCCTCCGTCGAATCGCGGAGGCTCACTTTCGCACCCGGCGGGCAGCCGGCTCTGGCCGACAGCGCCGACAATCCTCGCGCCCTTCGATCCGGACCCCAGGCAGTCTTTCTCGTGACTCCAGGCCGCTCACTCGACCCGCTCCTGGAGTTGATTACCGACTGGGCCCGGAACGGCCTGGTGGCTGTGGTCAATCTCCTTCCCCAACAGCATTGGCGAGACCGAGGGTTCCGCATCACCGACGCGACATGGACCCCGAGTGATCCACCCGGGCCAACGGCCGCGACGCCGTGGCACGTGTCCGGTCTGGATTTGCGTTCTGCCGAGGAGAAGCAGCGAGACTCGACTCGGACGGCAGTGCCGATCCTGGAGCGCGGTCGCGAGTGGCTCGATCAATGGGCGCGGCTCCTGGATCGTTCGACTGGCAGCCCCGTCACCACACCGGCAGTGCTCCTGTCACCCGATGACTCCACTCGTTCGAGCGGCCGGCAACTGAGCGCGGCGATGCTGGTGGCCCGGTTCCGCACCACGGCCTCCCCTCAGGCATTCGCCTTGGCGACCCGGCTCGCCGCCGCCCCGTTGAATCTCCGCACCATGCGGGCCCTCCAGAGAACGGCGCTGCGATCGGGCCCGGCCCATCTCACCGAGGTGCTGACGAGCAACCTCCTGCTTCCGCCCAAACATGGGCGCCGCGACGGCGACACGAACATCGTGTACGAGTTCGTCTACGGCGTCCGGGAGCAACTGCTCTCGCTCGCCTATCGCGACCGCACCATCGAAGTTCAGCACGTGGTGGAGCACGAGTTGGAGCGGGACGTCGAGGCCGTACGCAACCTGACCCTCCGGGTCAGGGAGCCGCGCCGAGCCGCCTACCTGACCGTCAACCACGCCGCCCTGCCCTATTTAAGAGTCGAACTCGCCGTGCACGTCGCGCTCGGCGGGCCAAATTTGAACGCCGCACAGCAGTTGAGCCGCAAAATCGGCACCCCTGTGCCCATGCAGGCACGCCGAACCTCCCTCGTTTTGCCCTCTTCGCGCATGGAGTCCGCAATGTCTGAGACAATTCCCTCTCAGGGTTCGTCGAGCCCGTTCAGCGCGGCAGGGTCGGGACTGCACTACGGACAGGATCGGGAGGACGGCACCGTGCCCACGGTCACGGAGGGATTGCGGACAACGCAGCGGCACGACGCTCGCCCACCGGCTGTCACCAACAACCTGCCCATGCGCAACCCGACGTTCACAGGTCGGCGCGACCTCCTCGACGCGCTGCACCAGCGACTGCGCGCCGGTACGACCGCGGTTCTCCCCGAGGCATTGCACGGCGCAGGCGGCGTGGGCAAGTCACAGCTGGTCATTGAGTACGTCCACCTCCACAAGCAGGACTTCGACCTGATCTGGTGGATCCCCGCCGAGCGGTCGGCGCAGATTCAGAACTCGTTGACCGAGCTGGCCAGTTCCCTCGAACTGCCGGTGCAGTCGACCGCCAACACGGCCGTGCCGGCCGTACTCGAGGCGCTGCGAGTCGGCCGCCCGTTCCTCAACTGGCTCCTGGTCTTCGACAATGCCGAGGATCCGGAGGATGTCGAGCGATTCTTCCCCAAGGGTGGCCCCGGCAGCATCATCGTCACCTCCCGCAACGCCCGGTGGGGCGGCATCGCCAACACCCTGGCGGTGGACGTATTCGACCGTCAGGAGAGCATCGAGCTGATGCGGCGCCGCGACCCTCGACTCGCCGTTGGCGACGCCGATCGGCTGGCCGAGCGGCTCGGTGACCTGCCTCTGGCCATCGAAGCCGCGGCCGCCTGGCGTGCCGAGATGAAGATGACCGCCGACGAGTATCTCTCGCGACTGGAGAGTAGCCAGCCGGAACTCGACGAAGAGGCCGCGGTCGGTGACTTGGACTATCCCGAACATGTCGCTGCGGTGTGGAACATCTCGCTGAATGGCCTGCACGACTTGGAGCCGTCGACGCTCCGCCTGCTTCAGCTGTGCGCCTTCTTCGCGCCCGAACCGATCAGCAAGGTGCTGCTGTCCAAACCGCGCGGTCTACGTATCCACCCCGATCTCGACCCGCTGATGCGCAACAGCACAGGCCTCAACCAAGCGATCGGGACGATCGGCAAACTCGCCCTGGCCCGCATCGACTACCGGACGAACTCCTTGCAGATGCACCGCCTCGTGCAAAGAGTGTTGATTCATCAGATGGACGCGGAGACCCGCGATGCCATGCGCCACGGTGCTCATTTGCTGCTTGCGGGCAATGACCCGGACCAGCCGGACGACTCGCTGCACTGGGGACGGTACGCCGAGCTGTATCCGCATATCATCGCTTCTCGCGCAGAACGTTGTCTTGATGAAATGGTCCGCGACACCATTCTGAACGAATCGAAGTACCTGTGGCGGTGGGGCGACCACGACGAAGCCCGTAATCTCGCCCAACGCGCGTACGATGCCTTGCTCGAGCTGGGGGACGAGACGCATCCCGACAGCCTCCGAATGGCGCAGTGGCTCGGCTCGATGCACTTCGTCAACGGCAGCTATGCCGAGGCTGCCGCCCTGAACGCCCGAACGCTGGAGCTCTACCGGCAGAGTTTGGGTGACGATCAGGAAGAGACGCTCAACGCGATCGGCGCGGTCGCCGCCGATCACCGGGTCGCGGGTGACTTCGCCGGCGCCCTCGAGTTGTCGCTGACGGTGTACGAGCGGTCGAACGCGAAATTCGGTGAAGGCTTGCCGTTCACCCTGCGGGCCGCGCACAACCTCGCGGTGAGCATGCGCCTTTCCGGCCTCTTCGGCCGCGCGCTGAAGCTCGACGAGCAGCGGTACGCCGGGCTGGTGCAGATCTACGGAACCGATCACTCGGAGAGCCTCTCCACGTCCGGTGGCATCAACCTCGACCGGCGCGAACTCGGTGACTACGTCGCCGCGCACCGCAATCAGGAGAACGTGGTGGCCGAGGCCCGCCGCGTGCTCAAGTTCGACGACCATCCCGACGTGCTTCGGCAGAGCCACGACCTCGCCAGCTTCCGTCGCAAGGCCGGCCAGTTGCAGCAGGCCCTGGAACTCTCCAGCGACGTGCTCCGCCGCTACCGCAGCCGGTACGGCGACAAACGCCCGGAGACGGTGCTGGCGCTGCTGACCGTCTCCATCGACCAGCGCGTGACCGGCGATCTAGGCGCTGCGCGAGAAGCGGGCGAGGCCGCCGTCGCGGGCCTGCGCGAACTGTACGGCGAGACCCACCCGCACACGGCCGGCGCCAAGTCGGACCTGGCCGTGACGCTGCGCCTGCTGGGTGAGTACGACGCCGCACGGGCCCTCGATGAGCAGGCACTCCGAGAGCTGAAGGACCGGCTGTCGAGTTCGCATGCGCTAGTGATCTCCGCCCGGATCAATCTGGCCAGTGATCTCTATGAGCTCGGCGACTTCGAGGGCGCGCACAAGCTCGACTCGGAAAGTTACGCGCAGTGTGCCGACCTTCTCGGCGATGGTCACCCCACCACTCTGGCTTGCGGCGTCAATCTGGCCATGGATCTTCGCGGCCTGGGCCGGGACTCCGAGGCGAGCAGCCTGTTCTCGGAGACGATGGAGAAGTTCCGGACCGGCCTGGGCGAGGATCACCCGGCCACCGCCGCGGCTGCGGCCGGAGTCAGGGCCAACTGCGACATCGACCCGTTGCCGCTGTAACGGAGATCAGCTGACGAGACCGGTGGGTCGGGCCACTCGCCAACCTGCCGGTCGCGGCTTCCCCAGCCCTTCCCCGCCCAGCTGACGGCCGAGCCAACGCGCAGCTGCCAGCGGATCGGTCCGCGCATCAGTCATCGCCATCACCAGCTCAGGCCGCCCCAGCAGAGCCCACGCCCCCGGGTCGGTCCTTCTGTCCAAGGTCAGCCCCAGGCCGATCCAGGCGTGCGCGTCGCCCACGTCCCGCTCCAGGTCGCGCAGGTAGCACTCGCGAGCCGACTCGACCCGGCCGGAGACCAGTTCGATGTCGGACGGAGTGCTGCCGGCAACCCGTGCTGCGGCAAGGTCTTTCGCCCCGGCGAGCGAATGCCGGACCAGCACCGCCCGGCCGTCGAGCAAGCCCACCTCAGGCAGCGCTACGACTGCTTGGTCGTCGTCCGACAGCACGGTAGCCGCAATCGCGTCGCCGCTCCGGAAAGTTGTTGCGAGGTTTGCACCGAGCGCTCTGTCCACCGGCATGCAGTATGTGCGCCAGAGAGCATGGTGGTCGAGCGCCATGTCTTCAGCCAGCACCCCGATGTGCGGCGACACCGGGTCGTCCTGCCAGGAAGCCAGCCGATCGTGGAGCAGGGCGACGAACTGCCGGCCGTGCTCGGTCAACCGGCCGCTGCTCGACAGCACCTGAGCCGCGCCGAACGACTGCCGCCGCCACAACGCGAACTCGAACTCTGCCAGCAGTCCCTCGCCGGCGGCAGCGTGGCGCCGATGGACCCGCCAGAAGTCAGTAATTCCGGCGAAGGCGTACACGCCCTGCAGCAGTCCCTCCAGCGGACGAGGATCGTCGCGCCAGGGCGCGTAATAGCGAACCGACGGATCGACCTCGAGCATGGTGAACATATGCAGCAGAGCACCGAGCTTCTGGTGCTGGCCCTCATGAACCAGCGTCACCGCGAGTTGCGTGGCATCGTCCGGCTCGGACAGGAGGATTCCGCCGTACGCCTCGGCCCCGGAGGCGGACCGTGGACGGTAAGGGCTTTGACGTGGCTCTGGTGTCAGCGTGCGAAGGCTCGACGCTATCCCCGCCGCTCGCTCGGGTTGCTCGCGGACCAGCATCCGCCATGCCTCGTCGAACAAACCACGCCAGCGATCGACCTCCGGCCCGCCGAGCGGCGCAGGCGGGGCAGGCTCCCGCAGATCACGGTAGACGTCCCGATCCAAAAGGGTCAGGCGAAGAGTCCTGCCCTCAGCGTCGGCCTCTATTCGCACCGGCGCGTGCCATCGCGCATCGTCATCCGCAGCCCGCACCGTCACCGACCCGTCGTCCAGGATGAGAGTGTGGCCGTCGAAGGCCACCCGGGCCAGCTGGGTCTCAACCGGGAAGTCGGCGGCGCCGACGGTCGGCAGAACGGCAACGCCGTACCGCACGGGAACGGTCAGCTCGAACGGCAAGCCCGACCGGAATGCACACGCCGCTGCGATGCCGTGCAGATAGCCGACCTCGATCCAGGGCGCTTCGGACGGCTCGGTTCCGCTGCTGCGGCGGAGGGTGTGCGCGGCCCACAGCCCGACCTGCGGCTGGGCCAGCACGTCCTCGCAGGAGGCCGGATCATCCCGATAGGCCCGTCCCAGCAGCGCCCAGGCCGTTTCGACAGAAGCAAGCGGACCAGCGACGTTGGGAACAGCGTCGAACGACTCCAACAACGTCTTCAAGGCGGTCAACCGCCAACTGCGCTCCGTCACCCAGAAGGGTGCGACGGCCCTGTCGTCCCCGCCTCCACCGGCCAGGATCCGGAAACGCTCCGATTCGATCTTGTGTTTGGGTCCCCCGTCGGCCTCGGTCAAGCGCGGCGTTCTTCCGCTTCCGGGCGCGCCTCGCCCGGCCTACGCGTGAACGATGGGTTGTAGCCGTTGATGCTGCTTTCCGAGTCGGCGAGCCTCTCCTTCACCCGCGCGATGGCGGCCGTGATTCCGGAGAGCTCGGCGGAGCGCAGGGTCGCCACGTTCTCCGTCGAGAGATCGATCAGCTCGGACTCGATTCCGGCCGAATTTACATCCATCCGCGGTTGCCTCCAGGACAGAGATGTCGATAGCCATCATCGCCTACCCCTCAGCGCAACGGAAGCGTTACACGGAGCAACCCGGAATCACATAGCATTTCGTCTATTGCTTGAGGGATGCAGCGACCGCCTCGAAATGGGCTACTGCCTCGTCGTTCGGGGCGAAGAAGCGCACCGCCTCGACCAGTTCGGACAGCGCGCCCGGATGGTTCAGGCACGTGCGCAGGATCTGGATCGCGTCCAGGCGGGCGGCCGGGTTGCGGCGGATTTGGCCGTAGACCGAGCCTCGCAGGAGCGACAAGATCTCCTCGCGGTCGTTCGGGCGGCGGAACACCTCGATCTCGGTCAGAGCGTCCACCACGGGCTTCAGCAGCGAGGGTGGCACATCTCTGGGCGGCGGCGGGGCCGGCACGGACTCCGGGCGTCGCAGCAGCTGGCCCTCGTTGCCGATGGCGTGGCGGTACCACAGGTAGGTCGGCGTCTGACTGAGTGAACCCGTGGCGCGCATGGCCGCAAAACGGGACTGCAGGGCGTCGGTGAGGGTCGGCGGGTCGGTCAGCAGGGGCAGGCCGTGCTCGTTGAGCAAAGTCAGCACCTCGCGGCTGAACAGGCCGGTGCGGCGCCGGCTCAGGTTGACGGCGGGCTGGCCGAAGCCGGCCGCGAGGTAGACGTCCTGGGCGCGGCCGGGGACGGGGTCGCCGGCGGCGAAGGTCTCGTGGCCACCGATCCGGGCCGGGGTGCCGGGGCCGTGCACCTGGCACGCGTCGACCAGCCACACCTGTCGGTTCAGGGCCCGCACCTGGTCGGTGCCGAAGCGGCGCAGCAGCGAGTCGAGGTCGAGGTCGACGGGGTCGTCGTCGGTGGCGTCCGGGAAGAGCAGACGCCGGTGGCGGTCGAGGTCGACGTAGCCGTGGCCGCCCCACAAGACGTACAGGGTGCTCTCCGAGCTCGTAGCCAGGTCGCGAATGAACATCCCGCGCACGGTCGAGCTGGTAGCGCGGCGGCAGTCGACACCGGCAGGGAGCACAGCGGGCGCGGGCATCGGGGCGGCCAGCACCGTGACCTGCTCGGGTGGGACACCGTGTGTGACGAAGAACTCCGCGAACCGTACGGCGTCATCGACCGGACCGGCCAGGGACCAGGCTGGACCCCCCTGGTACTCGTCGACTCCGATCAGCACTGCTCGGGCGGTACGCGGATCGGGGGCGGCGGCCGTCACGATCAGAACAATACGTGGCGGTGGCTACAAAACGTGACGCGTGTCATTGGATCTTGCGTTGACTTGAAGTTAAGTTGAGGTTCTAGATTAGGCTTACCTAACTCTCGGGGCAACGAGGTCCTGACCGCTGGTGACGAAGAGCTAAGGAAAACGCATACATGGATCGCCCTCTCAGGGTCGCCGTTGTCGGCGCCGGCCCGGCCGGCATCTACGCGGCCGACATCCTCACCAAGGCTGCCCCGAACGCCACGGTCGACATCCTCGACCGGCTGCCCACCCCGTACGGGCTGATTCGTTACGGCGTGGCGCCGGACCACCCGCGGATCAAGGAAATCATCGTGGCGCTGCACAACGTGCTCGAGAGCCCGCGGATCCGGTTCATCGGCAACGTCGACTACGGCGTGGACGTCAAGCCGGAGGAGCTCGAGCAGTTCTACGACGCCACGATCATCGCGACCGGCGCCGAGAAGGACCGTGAGCTGAACATCCCGGGGATCGACCTGCCGGGCAGCTTCGGCGGCGCCGACTTCGTCTCCTGGTACGACGGCCACCCCGACGTACCGCGGGAGTGGCCTTTGACCGCGACGAAGGTGGCCGTGATCGGGGCGGGCAACGTCGCCGTCGACGTGGCGCGGGTGCTGGCCAAGACGGCCGACGAGCTGCTCGAGACCGAGATCCCGGACAACGTGTATCAGGGGCTGCTGGCCAGCCCGGTCACCGACGTCCACCTGTTCTCGCGCCGCGGGCCGGGCCAGGTCAAGTTCACCCCCATGGAGCTGCGCGAGCTCGACGAGTCGCCCAACGTCGAGGTGATCGTGCACCCCGAGGGCATGGAGTTCGACGAGGGCAGCCTGGCCGCGATCCGGGCCAAGCGCTCGCTCAAGATGTGCGTCGACGTGCTGCAGAACTGGTGCGCCCGCGACCCGCGGGACCGGCCGCGCCGCCTGCACCTGCACTTCCTGCAGGCCCCGGCCGAGATCGTCGGCACCCCCGAGACCGGCGTGACGGCGCTGCGCACCGAGACGCAGGAGCTGACCGGCGACGGCACCGTCCGCGGCACCGGCGAGTTCACCGACTGGGACGTGCAGGCCGTCTACCGGGCCATCGGCTACCTGAGCCGCCCGATCGCCGACCTGCCGTTCGACACCACCACCGGCACGATCCCGCACGAGGCGGGCCGCGTGCTCGACCTCGACGGCAACCGCGTCCCGGGCCTGTACGCGACCGGCTGGATCAAGCGCGGCCCGGTCGGCCTGATCGGGCACACGAAGAAGGACGCCGGCGAGACCGTGGCCAGCCTGCTGGAGGACGTCGCGGAGCTGCCGGAGACGACCCGCGACGACGTGCTCCCCTACCTCGACCGGCGGGGCGTCGGCTACACGAGCTGGGACGGCTGGAAGCGCCTGGACGAGCACGAGATCGGTCTCGGCGCCCCGCACGGCCGCAAGCGGGTCAAGGTCGTCCCGCGCCAGCACATGATCGACATCAGCAACGGAGCCTAGCGCCCGTTTCTCAAGCAGGGCGAGGCTCCAGCACTATCACCACGGCTTCGGTATCGCGTAGCGCGGCCCACTCGTCGAGCCGCTTGTCGTAGACGTGCCAGCGTTCCCAGAGCCTCGCCCGCTCGTCTGAGTCCGTACGGCGTCCGCGCACCTCCCGGCGGACGCCGTCGACCTCGGCGATCGCGTCGGGCTGGGCCCGCAGGTTGAGCCACCAGGCCGGGTGACCCTCACCCCAGCCGTTCATCGACATGAGCACCAGGTCGGGCCCGTCCTCGTAGTAGGCGAGCAGCACCGACCGGGGTTGGCCGCTGCGCCGGCCCGTCGTCGTCAACCGCAGCGTTCCGTACTTCGCGGGCTTGGGCTTCGACAGCCCCACACGCCCACCGGACACCCTGTAGATCCCGCGATGAATCGCCCACGCCGTGCGCACCACCCAGCGAGGCGGAACCCGGACAGCCATGAACTCGACGGTAGTCACCGCCTGCCACAACTTGACCTCCACAGAGACCCGCCCTACCCGGGGGACCCCCGCCCTCGGCCATTTTAGTGAAGCGGGCGGATCATTGCGGGCGGGCGGCGGCCGGGCTGTGGATAACCCGGGATTGTGGATGACGCGGCGCTGCAACAAACCTGCACAGGCAGCTTATTGACCGTCGTGTATGCGTGGTGGGACATTTCAGGGGCCGGGCGCCGGCGAGGGCTCCCGCCGACGCTCGGCTGAACGATCAGGCGCGCGGCCGAAGACCCGACCGGCGCGATCGACGACCTGACCGGCCGCGGCGACGACAGGCCGACGCGGCGACAACGGCTCGCCTGAAGCAGCAACGGCCGACCGAGCAACAAAGGGCAGCAGCGGCAACGGGCCGACCGAGCAACAAAGGGCCGCAGCGGCAACGGGCCGGATGAAGGCAACAGGCCGGATGAAGCGACAACAAGCCACCCGTAGCGCGGTTAGCCTGCACGGATGGACGGCGGTTGCGCGGGCTGGCGGGGGCACATCATCGTCTGCGGCCTCGACGACGTAGGCCTGCGCACCGTGGAGCAACTGCACCTGGCGGGCGTAGCCGTAGTGGTGGTCGAGGACGACGCCGACCCCAGGCTGGTCCGGGTGGTGCGCGGCTGGGGCGTCCCCGTCGTGGTGGGCAGTCCCCGCTTGATCGAGACGCTGGGCGAGGCCGGGCTGCCAGGTGCCGCCGCCGTCATCTGTGTGCTGGCCGATGATCTGCACACCATCGAGGCCGCCCTGCTGGCCCGGGAGAACCGGCCGGACCTGCGGGTCGTGGTGCAGCTACGGAACTCCGCGGTGGGCCGGGCCCTGTCGGCGTTGTCGGTGTCGGTGCTCGACGTGGCCGGGTTGTCCGCGCCGTCGCTCGTCGAGGCTTGTCTGCGCACCGGCACGCACGAGCTCGACCTGGACGGCACCCGCTTCGTCGCCGTGCAGACGACTGCCGACGGGCACGGGCCGCTGCGGTCCCGGTACGGCGCCTTGGCCCCGCTGGCCGTGACCGGGGCCGCAACCAGAGCCGCGACCGGGGCCGCGACCGGGACCGCAACCGGGGCCGCAACCGGAGCCGCAACCGGGGCCGGGGCCGGGGCCGCAACCGGGCCCGGCGACATCGTCGTGTGCCCGGGCCGCGACCACGTGGTGAGCCCGGGCGATGTGGTGACCCTGCTGGGCACCCCGGCCGAGCTGGCGGCGGCCGGTCTGAGCAGCGACACCACGCCGGCCGTCGAGCGGAGGCCGAGCCGCAAGCTGCATCTCGTGCAGACCGTGCTGGCCGCCGTCGACCGCCGGCTCGCGTACACCTTGCTGGCCCTGTTTCTGCTGCTCAGCTCGGCCGTAGTGGTGTTGCGGATCGGCTATCGGGAGCCCGACGGCACCCGCATGACGATCCTCGACGCCGCGTATTTCGCCGTGGAGACGATCGCGACCGTGGGGTTCGGCGACTTCTATTTCCGCGAGCAGCCGTCGTGGCTGCGGGGCTTCGCGATCGGCCTGATGATCCTGGGTGTCCTGCTGGCCACGTCGTTCTACGCCCTGCTGACGAACACGCTGGTCACGATCCGGCTGCAGGAGGCGCTGGGCCGGCGCCGGCTGACCCAGCTGACCGGGCACGTCGTGGTGGCCGGGCTCGGCTCGGTGGGCGTACGGGTGGTGGAACGCCTGGCCGACGCGGGCTTCGACGTGGTCGTGATCGAGCACGACGAGCACAACCGGTACGCCGATCAGCTGCGGGACCGCGGCATCCCGGTGATCTTCGCCGACGCCACCCTGCCCCGCACCCTCGACCGCGTGCAGGTGGCCGAGGCCCGCGCGGTCGCCGTGCTGACCAGCGACGACTTGGTCAACTTGGAGACCGGGCTGGCCATCCGCGATCAGCTGGGCGACGACGCGGACGTGCCGGTCGTGCTGCGCTTGTTCGACCGCAGCCTGGCCGCCACGGTCGAGCGGAATTTCGGCCTGGGCCTGGCCCGTTCGACGGCCGCCCTGGCCGCGCCCTGGTTCGTGGGGGCCGCACTCGGTCTCGACGTGATCGCCACGTTCTATGTCAGCTCGCAGCTCATGCTGGTCGGCCGGCTCACGGTCGCCCGTGGGGGCGGGCTGGACGGCCTGGCCATGCAGGACCTTTCCGCCCGTACGCGGGTGGTCGCGATCAGCCGGGCCGCGGGCGACGGCACCCTCGAGCATCCGCCGCGCCGCGACACCCGGTTCCGCGCCGGTGACCGGGCCTTCCTGATCGGCCCGTACGAGGAACTGTTGCAGGTGCTGCGGCGCGACAGCCCGGGCGAGTCAGCTGACCTCGCGCCACGTCGCCCGGCCCAGCACCCGCACTCCGTCGAGCGCCAGTAGCTGCTGCCCGTCCGCGGCGAGCAGCCGTTCGCGGGCGTCGGCCGGCAGCGAGACGGTCGAGCCGGCGGCCAGCGGCAGCAGGTGCAAAGTCAGCTTCGCGCCCGGCCGCCAACCCACGTCGCGCAGGTTCACCGTCCAGTCCGAGCCGTCCCAGAAGCGGTCGGTCACCGGCCGCCCGTCGACCCGCAGCTGCCCGACGTCGCCCGCCCAGCCGATGCGCAGGAAGACGTCTCCGGGAGCCGGCGGAACGTCGAGCAGGTAGACCGCAGCCAGTTCGTCGAACGTTTCCGCGGCGGGTGCGGACTGCCGGCCGTCGTATTTTCCGTACGCCACGGGAACGGTCGCGGCCGCCGGTCGTACGGGCTCGAGGTTGACCGTCGTCGTGAATCCGAAAACGTCGCCGTCGAGCGGCAGGTCGGCGAAGGAACCGGCCACCTGGTCGTAAACACGCACCGAGGGCGGTTCGGTCGCCAGCACGTCGACCCGGCCGTCCGGTCCCCATTGCAATTCGTCCTCGGAAAGCAGAAGCCGCCGCCGGGGCCCGTCCTCGTCGACCCAGACCGGCGACGAAGGCGGAAGCACAAGCAAATCGAAATTGCCGGCCCGAACCGGGGAAAGGCCGGGCTCGGCCGCGGAGACGACGCCGGCGACCGAGTACGTCACGTCGACTCCCTCGGCGGCGATCAGCACCAGCGTCGGAACCGGGCCGGGCAGCACGGTCAGCGCCGACGCGGTGGCCCAGTCCAGCACCGCCCCGCCGAGCGGCAGCCGCAGCGGCCAGCAGGCCAGGGTGCCGGCCGGAATGTCCACCGGGGAGGCGGGCAGGGTCAGCTCGTGCGTCCCGAGCTCCACCCGGAACTGCGCCCCGGCATAGGTGGTCAACGGGAAGTGCGGCTGATGCCAATTGAGGAAGAGAAAACCGCTCTCCCCGTCACTGCGCAGCGCGTAGCGCATTGTCGTGGAATCGTCGACGCCCTCCGGCCGTACGGGGGGAAGGGTTGACGGCATCTCGGCCAGCCGATCCCCGAACGCGGCCAGGAAAGCGTGCTGCCGCCGCAGCTCGGCATGGCTGGCCGCGAGCAGGCCGGATTCGCCGATCGGCGCGTGGAAGTCGTAACCAAGCGGCGGCAGGTCGTTGGGGTAACCGGTGGCGTGCGATTCCTGGGCGCCGGGCGGATTGGTGCCTCCGGCATACATGTAATAGCCCTGCCAGGCCGAGCCGTTGCCGATTTTGCAATGGGCGATCGCGGCCACGTCGAGCGCGCTCGGCCGGGGGCGGCGGTGATAGGCGGTCGCCATTCCCCCGCCCAGCTCACACGTCGCCGGGGGAAAGAGCGGCGACGGCGTACGGGGTTGGGGGGTGCTCAGTTTCGCCTCGTGCATGCGGCGCAGGTCGGCGCCGATGCCCGGGTCGTCCCAGACGTGCGAGAAGAAGTAGTGGTCGCGGAACGTCGGGTCCCAGGGCGCGTCCGCGTCGACCCAGAAGCCGTCGCCGTACCCGCCGTAGAGCGGCAGCACCTCGTCGTCGGGCAGGTCGGCGCCGCCCCACGCGGTGGCCGTCCACAACGGCGCGCTCATTCCGGCCGCGCGGGCCAGCCGCTTGAGCGTGACGAGGTGACCGGGCTGGTCGTAGAGCTCGTTCTCGAGCTGGATCCCGAGCAGGTCGGCCCCATTCACCTGGGCCGCGAGCTGACCGAACCACTCCTCGACCAGCTCCAGATAGGCCGGGTCGTCGGTGCGGTGCGCGACCGGCGACCGCTGCACCCAGTCGGGGAAGCCCCCGTTGCGGCTCTCGCCGTGGCACCACGGCCCGATCCGCAGCACCATCCGCAGGCCGGCGTCGCGCACCTCGCGCAGGAACGCGGCGACGTCGAGGTTGCCGTCGAAGCGGGGCTCGCCGCGGCGCTCGACGTGATGCAGCCAGAACACGTAGCTGGCGACGACCGTGACCCCGCCCGCGCGCATCTGCCGAAGTCGCTCGGCCCACCGGTGCCGGGGCACCCGGCTGTAGTGCAGCTCGCCCGAGACCGGCACCACCGGCCGGCCTTCCAGCGAAAGACACCGGCTGGTCAGCGCGACGCCCGGGCGCACGTCCTCGTCGTTGCCGAGCCGCGGGAGTATCGGGGGCTCGGACCAAGGGTGGTGCGCGACGAACAACATGGTGCCCCCAGAACCTGTAACCGGTCACAGCCTGCCGAGCCCGCACGATACCGCGATGTAACGGGCCGGACGCAAGGTCTTGACAATCGTGAAGGCGAGCATCACTGTAACCGGTCACAGGTCCTGTTCGGTGACGCACGTCTCTCCCCGGCAGCGACTGAGCCGCGCGCCTCCGCGGCCCCATCGATCGAGGAGCAACGATGAAGAAGACACTCGCCTCGGTGTTCGCCGCGGCGCTGCTCTTGACGGCCACCGCGTGCAGCTCCGGCGACGACTCCGACGACGCCCCGGCCGCCGATCCCAACGAGAAGGTCGCGCTCACCTATTGGAGCTGGGCGCCGAACATGGACAAGGTCGTCGAGGGCTGGAACGCCGCACACCCCAACATCCAGGTGACCGTGAACAAGCAGGACGGCGGCGACCCGGCCGTGGCCAAGCTGCTCACCGCGATCAAGGCCGGCAGCGGCGCCCCCGACGTCATGCAGGCCGAATATCAGAAGATCCCCACGCTGGTGGCGGCCGACGCGGTGGCCGACATCGCCAAGGAGGCGGGCGACCTCAAGGCGAAGTTCCCCGAGTCGGCCTGGAACGCGGTCACGCTCGGCGGCGAGGCGCTCTACGGCGTTCCGCAGGACTCCGGCCCGATGATGTTCTTCTACCGCTCCGACGTGTTCGACAAGGCCGGCGTGCAAGTGCCGAAGACCTGGGACGAGTACGCGGCGGCCGCTCGCAAGATCCACCAGGCCAACCCGAAGCAGTACCTCGGCACGTTCTCCTCCAACGACCCCGGCTGGTTCGCGGGCCTCTCCCAGCAGGCCGGCGCCTCCTGGTGGGGCGTGCAGGGCGAATCGTGGACGGTCGCGATCAACGACGCCAACACCAAGAAGGTCGCCGACTTCTGGGGCGGGCTGGTGCAGGAGGGCGTCATCAACAACAAGCCGATGTACACACCCGAATGGAACGCGGCCCTCAACGACGGCACCCAGGTCGGCTGGCTCGGCGCGGTCTGGGGCCCGGGCGTACTGGAAGGCAATGCGGCCTCGACCAAGGGCAAGTGGAAGACCGCGCTGCTGCCCAACTGGGACGCCGCGGCCCCGGCCAACGGCAACTGGGGCGGCTCGGCCACCAGCGTCACCTCGCAGAGCAAGCACAAGGCGCAGGCCGCCGAGTTCGTGAAGTGGCTCAACACCGACCCGGCGGCGCTCAAGGCCCTGGCCGGCACGGCGAACGTCTATCCGGCTGCCACCGACGCCACCAGCGTCGCGCTGACCCAGCCGCCCGCGTTCTTCAGCAACCAGCCCGACTTCTACACGCTGGCCGCCGAGGCCGGCAAGATCACCAAGCCCTTCACGTACGGTCCCAACGTCAACGTGGCGTACAGCTCCTACAACGACGCGTTCGGCAAGGCCGCGGAGGGCAAGCAGGCGGCCGGCTTCGGCGCCGCGCTCGACACGATCCAGCAGGCCACGGTGGGTGACCTGAAGAACGCCGGATTCACCGTCGCCGGATGAGGACCCGAGGGGCGCCGTACGCATTCCTGGCCCCGGCGCTGGTGTTGTTCGCGGCGTTCCTCGCGGCGCCCGTCCTCTACGCCGGCTATCTGAGCCTGCGCCGGGTCAAGGTCAGCGGTCTCGGCCTCGGCGCGGGCGCCCGCACCGAGGTGTGGGCCGGGCTCGGCAACTACACCCGGTCGCTGACCGACCCCGAGTTCGTGCCCAGTGTGCTCCGCGTGGGGGCGTACGGGCTGGTGGTGGTGCCGGTCATGCTCGGGCTGGCGCTGATCCTGGCCCTGCTGCTCGACGGCGGACGGACCCGGGTCGGCACCTTCACCCGCACGTCGATCTTCCTCCCGTACGCCGTGCCGGCCGTGATCGCCTCGCTGCTGTGGGGCTTTCTCTACCTGCCCCGGGTCAGCCCGATCGTCGACGTGCTCGACCGCGTCGGCATCACCGCCCCGGACGCCCTGAGCTCGGGCTGGGTGCTCTACGCGGTGGCCAACATCGCGGTCTGGGGCGGCACCGGGTTCAACATGATCGTGCTCTACACGGCGCTGCGGTCCATCCCGACCGACCTGTTCGAGGCGGCCCGCATCGACGGCGCCTCCGACATCCAGATCGCGCTGCGCATCAAGATCCCGATCATCGGGCCGTCGCTGATCATGACGTTCCTGTTCTCGCTCATCGCCACGCTGCAGGTCTTCGCCGAGCCGATGACCCTGCGCCCGCTCAGCAACACCATCTCGACCACCTGGACCCCGCTGATGAAGGTCTACCGCGACGCGTTCGTCCGCAACGACATCTACTCCGCCGCGGCGACGTCCGTGGTGATCGCGGCGGCCACGTTCGTCATCTCGTACGGGTTCCTCAAGCTCGTCGGCTCGCGGGCCTTCAGTCAGGAGAGCTGACCATGGCCGTCCTCATGTCGCCGCCGGCCTTGCGATCGGAACCCGCCGCGTTGCCGAAGCCCCGCCGGGTCAGCCCCACCGCTACTGTCCTCCTGCTGCTCGGGGCCGCGTACTGCCTGCTGCCGGTGCTCTGGGTGCTGATCGCCTCGACCAAGAGCGCGAGCGAGCTGTTCAACACGTTCACGTTCCTGCCCAGCACCCATCTGTTCGACAACATCGCGTTCCTGAGCAGCTATCGCGACGGCCTCTACTGGCGCTGGATGGTCAACTCGGCGATCTTCGCGGGCGGCGGCGCGGCGGTGTCGGCGCTGGTCAGCGCGATGGCCGGGTTCGCCCTGGCCAAATACGAGTTCCGGGGCAAGCGGGTGGTGTTCAACCTGGTGCTGGCGGGCGTGCTCGTGCCGGGCGTGATCCTGGCCGTGCCGCAATACCTGCTGCTGGCCAAGGTCGGCATGACCAACACGTACTGGGCCGTGCTGCTGCCGAGCTTCATTTCCCCGTACGGGATCTATCTGTGCCGCATTTTCGCCGCGGCCACCGTGCCCGACGAGGTGCTGGAGGCCGCGCGGATGGACGGCGCGGGCGACGGGCGGGCGTTCTTCCGGGTCGCGCTGCCGATGATGCGCGGGGGCCTGGTGACGGTCTTCCTGTTCACCTTCGTGGCCATCTGGAACAACTACATGCTGCCGTTCATCATGCTCGGCGACGACAAGCTGTTCCCGGTCACGGTCGGGCTCAGCGGCCTGCTCAACCAGGGCGCCACCCAGCCGGCCATGTATACGTCGGTCGTCACCGGCGCGTTCCTGTCGATCATCCCGCTCGTCGTGCTGTTCCTGAGTTTGCAGCGGTATTGGCGGGTTGACCTGGGTGCGGGCGCGGTGAAGATGTGACGTCTATGCTTCCCAGCGTGCCAACCCCGTCCGGACCAGGGCGCAAGCGGCCCACCATCCGCGACGTCGCGCGCGAGGCCGGGGTCTCCTACGCCACCGTCAGCCGCGTCCTCAACGGGCGCGAGTGGGTCAGCCCCGAGGCCGTTCGCAGCGTCCGGGAGGCCATTTCCCGTACGGGATACACCGCCAACCACCACGCCCGCTCCCTCGCCACCGGCCGCTCCGGGTCGATCGCGTTCCTGCTCACCGAGCCGCAGCACCTGCTCTTCGAGGACCCGAACTTCTCCGTGCTGCTGCGCGGCGTGGCCCAGGCCCTCTCCGACCGCGAGCTCACGCTGATCCTGATGATCGCGTCGACGCCCGAGGAACGCGCCCGCACGATCGCCTACCTCTCCGGCGGCCACGTCGACGGGGTGCTGCTGGTCTCGCCGCACTCGGGCGACCCGCTGCTGAGCCAGCTCGTGCAGGCCGAAGTGCCGATCGTGGCGTGCGGCCGGGTCCTCGGCTACGAACAGGTGATCAGCTCGGTGATGGCCGACGACCGCAACGGCGGCCGCTCCGCCGTCGAACACCTGATCGCGGCGGGCCGCACCCGGATCGCCACGATCACCGGCCCGCAGGACACGGCGGGCGGCGTCGACCGGCTCCAGGGCTACCACGACGCGCTGATCGCGCACGGCCTCACGATCGACCCGGCCCGGATCGTGCACGGCGACTGGAGCCGCGAATCCGGCGCGGCCGCCATGCGCACCCTGCTCGACCACACCCCCGACCTCGACGCGGTGTTCGCCGCCTCCGACGCGATGGCGGCCGGCGCCCTGCGCGTGCTCCGCGAGGCCGGCCGCGACGTGCCCGGCGACGTCCGGGTGGTCGGCTTCGACGACTCCGGCCTGGCCGCCACCACCGAGCCCCCGCTGACCACGGTTCGTCATCCCCTCGACCGGGTCAGCGAGGAAATGGTCCGCCTGCTCACCGACGTGATCGCGGGCCGCACTCCCCTCTCCATCACCGTCCCGACAACCCTCGTTGTGCGCGCCTCCTCTCCTTCCTGATCCCCCAGCGCCCCTTTCACAAGGAGCGACATGAAGAAACGGCTAGCCCTCACCACCGTCCTGGTCGTCCTCGCGACCCTCGTCCCCACTCCCGCCCAAGCCGCCAACACGCTGACCATGCGCGGGGCCGACGTGTCGTCGCTGCAGCGCACGCTCGACCTCGGCGGCAAGTACTACAACGCCTCCGGCACCGCCGCCGACCCGTACGACATCCTCAAGTCGGCCGGCGTCAACTACGCCCGCCTGCGCATCTGGAACAACCCGGCCAGCGGCTACAACAACAAGGCCAAGGTGCTCCAGCAGGCCAGGGCGATCAAAGCCAAGGGCCTCAAGCTGCTGATCGACTTCCACTACTCCGACACGTGGGCCGACCCGGGCAAGCAGTACACCCCGGCCGCCTGGTCGTCCCACTCGCTCAGCCAGCTCGGCACGGACGTCTACAACTACACGTACGACGTCTGCACCGCCCTCAAATCCCAGGGCACCACACCGGACAGCATCCAGGTCGGCAACGAGATCAACGTCGGCATGCTGTGGCCCCGCGGCCAGGTCGTCAACAACAACTTCGCGCCGCTGGCGAGCCTGCTCAAGCAGGGCTACAACGCCGTGAAGGCCTGCAACAACGCCACCCAGGTCTGGGTGCACGTGGCCGACGCCGACAGCATGGCCAACATGCGCTGGTTCTACGACGGCATCAAATCCCAAGGCGTCCCCTGGGACGTGACGGCGCTGTCCTACTACTGCATGTGGCACGGCACCTTGGCCAACCTCTACAACGTCATCACGGACGCCCGCACCCGCTACGGCAAGCCGGTAGTGATCGCCGAAACGGCCTACCAGTTCACGACAGCCGACGCCGACAACGAGCCCAACTCGATCCCCGGCACGGTCCTCTGCGACAACATCCCCGCCACGTGGGCCGGCCAGGCCCAGCAGTTCACATGGGTCCAGAACACGGCCCGCAACGCCGGCGCCATCGGCGTCTTCTACTGGGAACCCACGTGGTACGCCATCAAAGGCAACGGCTGGGACCCCGCCAACATCAACGGCACCGGCGACGGCTGGGACAACATGGCCGTCTTCGACTGGACCGGCCACATCAACCCCTCCATCCGCTGGACCCCCTAACCCCCTATCCCCTTTCCCCAGCTCCCCGGCCGGGCCCGGCTTTCCCCGCCGCGCCCGGCCACTGTCTGCCGCCCCGCCCGCACCAATCGGCGAGCACGCCCCACACCGACCCCGCCGGCCACCACGAAACACCGACCCAACCCCGCGCACCAAGCCCGCTCGATCGTTACTAAGTAAGTGCTGAACTAGTCCCACGCACCGAGCTCGCCGGCCGCCACTAAGTGCTGAACAAATCCTGCGCACCGAGCACGTTGGCTTCTCTTAGTGCCGAACTCTGGACCGGGTGGCGGCGACGTGGACCCGTACGGGAATGACGGCGTGGGTCGCGGCAGGCCCGTGAGGGAAGCCGGGATCGCGGAATCCTACCGGCCGAGGCGACGGTGAGCAGGAGAAACGCGACTGGCTCGAGCCCGTTACGAGCGAAGCGATGACTCCAGGCGCGAAGCGTCGGAGCGCAAGGCGGCACGGTTAGGTGGCGCGACCCACCACTCAGGCCCGCCCGGGTGAGAGAGTCGCCTGGCTTCGTCCCCAGCGCGGCAGCCAGACCACCCGGCGCAAGGGGATTACGCAGGTCAAGCATGCAATCAGCAGCGGGTGACCAAAGTCCTGGCCGTCACCGGTTCCCATGCAAGGTCGGGGGATGGGGTGACCACTGAAAGCGTAAAAACGTTCCTCCTAGCTTCAGTGGGCACCCCATCCCCCGGCCGTCCAAGCGCAACCAAAGATGAGGAAACCCAAAGAGCGTGTGAGGCATCAAACCCTTACGGTACCCAGACGACCTGAGGCATGATGACGATATCCAGGTTAATCCCGACCCAGGCTGGGCAAACCAAGAGATCAAGAGGCCCGCGCAAAGAGAGCGCCGGGCCTCCACAGTGTCGATACTCACGGCATAATTAGCCTGGTCAGGGTGCTCTACTAGACGAGACACCGAGCACCGAGGGAGTGGTAATGCAGCGGCATCGGGTGGCAGTCATCGGAGCCGGCTTCGGGGGCCTTTTCGCCATCAGGGCGCTCCGCAAGGCGAACGTCGACATCACGCTCATCAACGGCACGGCTTACCACCTTTTCCAGCCCCTCCTCTACCAGGTAGCGACGGGTGTCCTCTCCGAGGGCGAGATCGCACCCCCCATCCGTGAGGTGCTCAAGGGCCAGGACAACGTCGACGTCAAGCTCGGCTGGGCCCGCAACGTCGACACCGACCGCAAGCTCATCGACGTCGCCGGCCCCGGCATCGACTACACGGTCGAATACGACTCGTTGATCGTCGCCGCCGGCGCCTCGCAGTCGTACTTCGGCAACGACCATTTCAACGATTTTGCGCCCGGCATGAAGAGCATCGACGACGCGCTCGAGCTGCGGGCCAAGATCTTCGGTGCGTTCGAGATCGCCGACTTGCAGACCGATCCTGAGGCGCAGGAGCGCTGGCTCACTTTCGTGGTGGTCGGCGCCGGCCCGACCGGGGTCGAGATGGCCGGTCAGATCGCCGAGCTGGCGCACCGCAACCTGGTCGGGCAATACAAGCACATCGACCCGCGCAAGGCCCGGATCATCCTGGTCGACGCGGTCGGCGCGGTGCTCAACACGTTCGGCGACCATTTGTCGACCCGGGCTTTGCGTCAGCTGCACCTGATGGGTGTCGAGGTGGAGCTGAACACCAAGGTGGTCGACGTCGACCTGACCGGCATCGAGGTCGAGTCGGAGCGTGGTCATCAGCGCATCCCGTCGATGACGAAGGTGTGGGCGGCCGGGGTGCAGGCGCCTCCGCTGGCCAAGCAGATCGCCGCGTCGGCGGGCGCCGAGACCGACCGCGCGGGCCGGGTCATGGTGGAGCCCGACCTCACTGTGCCGGGTCACCCCGAGATCTTCGTGCTGGGCGACATGATGCACCTGCCCGGTGCGGACGGTCGCCCGCTGCCCGGTGTCGCGCAGGTGGCGATCCAGGGCGGGCGTTACGCGGCCGATGTCATCAAGCGGCGGCTGCGCCACAAGGACGCGCCCGACCCGTTCAAGTATTTCGACAAGGGCAGCATGGCCACGATTTCGCGGTTCTCCGCGGTGGCCAGCGTCGGCAAGCTGCGCCTGTCGGGCTTCTTCGCCTGGGTGATGTGGCTCGCGGTGCACGTGGTCTATCTGGTCGGCTTCAAGAACCGGTTCACCACGGTGTTGCACTGGGCGGTCAGCTTCGTCGGCCGGGGTCGTTCCGAGCGGGTGGCCACCGAGCAGCAGGCGTTCGCGCGTCGGGCCATGAAGGATTACGGCGACCCGTACAAGCGGGTCCGCGCGGCTGTGGAGGCCGAGACGTTGGCCGCCGCGCCGAGCGAGGTGCCCAGCGAGAAGCATCCCGCCGAGGCCGAGAAGACCAAGGCCGGCGTCGGCCGTTAGGGCTTGACTGTCGCCCAGACCATTTTGCCGTTCCGGGTGGGGAGGGCTCCCCACCCGGCCGAGGCCGCCTGCACCGTCCGCAGTCCTTGGCCGCGTATGTCCCACAGGTTGCCCGGCGGGTCTTCGGGCGGGTCGACGAGGTGGGGCATACGCGGTTCGCCGTCGGTGACGATCAGGTGCAGGCCACTGCCACGGCGCACGACGACGACGCGGAACGGCGTGCCCGCGTGTTCGACCGCGTTGGCCGCCAGTTCGCTCATCACCAGCCGCGCCGGGTAGAGCACTTCGGGCAGTCCCCACGCGCTGCACGCCTCGCTGACGAGGTTGCGGGCCAGCGCGGGGCTGTCGGGGTGCGGCGGCAGGTCGAGCCGGAGCCGGTCGGTGATCGGTCCGCCGGCCACTACCGCCGCGCGGGCCAGCCCCGGGTTTTCGAAGACAGGCAGGAAGTAGGGCGAGCCCAGCCGGTCGAGCCGCTGGGTCAGCGCGGCGCGCCGGGGCAGGCAGGCGGCCACTCGTACGGGGGGCTCCATCGCGGCGCCGACCCGGGAGACGGTCAGCCAGGTCGACACGCTCGCGGCCCGCGTGTCGATCACCTCGCAGAGGTCGATGACCATCGCGATCGGGTGTTCGCTCAGCACTTTCTTGACGGCCGTGAACGTGTCGCGACGCAGCGGACTGCCCCAGGTCCCGCGCACGGTGACGAGAGTGACGGCGCTTTCGGCGTCCGCTGTCACCGCCACCGCGCCGCTGGCGTCGCGGCGTTCGAGACGGCCGAGGGCATGACGTCCGCGCATGACCGGCCAACGATTGTTCTCCATGACCGGCCACGCCTACCCATCGAAGCGGCCACCATGCGCGAATACCGGCTATTCCCCCGAAAGGGTGTCACCTGATGGGGTCATGGACGTCTCGGGCGGCAGCAGCTCCCCCGAGATCGCCCGGTACGGCGGCCATTCCGGGACGGCGAGCTGGTCGACGCCGACCGGGTCGGCCAGCGCCCGGTCGATCGCCGCGCGCAGCCGGTTCTGCTCCTCGGCCGGGTTCTGATACCAGGCCACCGACCAGATCCGGTGCGTGTGCCAGCCGAGCTCGCGCAGCTCCTCGTCGCGCAGCCGGTCACGGTCGCGGGCCGACGGGATGTGCTGGTAGTCCGGGCCGTCGAACTCGATGCCGATGGCGAACACGTCGTCGTCCTGGTCGGGGTGCAGCACGGCCAGGTCGACCCAGTGCCCGGCCGCGCCGACCCGGCGCCGCACCCGATAGCCCCATGAGGTCAGGGCGGTCAGCACGGCGTCCTCGAACGGCGACGCGTCCTCGCGGTCGGTGATCTCGCGGCCCAGCGTGGCGGCCGACCGCTCGGCGTATTCGAGGTAGGCCTTGAGGTGCCGCACGCTCTCGTTGCCCATGTCGGGCACGTCCCCGGCCCGGATCGACGAGACCACCTCGATCCGTTCGCGGGCGCGGGTGATGGCCACGTTGAGGCGGCGCCAGCCCATCGGGCGGTTGAGCGAGCCGAAGTTCGTACTGATCTTGTCGTTCTCGTCGTAGCCGTAGCCGACCGACATGATGATCACGTCGCGGACGTCGCCCTGCACCGCCTCGAGGCTCTTGCAGAAGAACCCGGAGAGCCGGTCCTTGTTGTCGAAGTGGTGCTCGAGGTCGGGGCGCTCGGCGATGGCGTGGCGCACCGCGTCGTCGACGGCGTCGGCCTGCGCCACCGAGAGCGTGACCACGCCGAGCGTCTTGTCGGGCCGGGTCGCGTAGTGGTGCAGCACCCGCTCGGCCACCGCGTCGGCCTCGATCGGGTTGTCCGACGTGGTCTGCCGCCGATAGACGCCCTCGACCAGGAACATCTCGACGCCGTGGTCGGGCTCCTGCGGATAGCTGCGGGCCATGCCGACCAGCCGGCCGTGGTAGTAGGCGAGGTTGGCGAAGGCGAACAGCGCCTCGTGCCGGCTGCGGTGATGCCAGCCCAGGTGCAGGGTCGGGAAGGTCTCGCGGGCCAGCTCGAGGATGGACGGGAAGTCGGTGACGTCGTCGGAGACCCGGTCGTAGTACGAGGTCGGCGGCAGCTGCCGGTCGTCGCCGCTGACCACGAGCGCGTCGCCGCGATAGATGCAGTTGATCGCGTCGGCCGTGGTCACCTGCGACGCCTCGTCGATGACGACCATGTCGAACTCCATCTCGGGCGGCAGGTAGCGGCTCACCGCGAGCGGGCTCATCAGCAGGCACGGCTTGAGCCCCTGCACCGCGTGCCGGGCCTGGGCCAGCAGCTCCTGCACGGGCAGGTGACCGGACTGCTTGTTGCCCTCGCGCCGGATCACGCCGGGTTCGCCGCCGGCCGACGCGGACGGCCGCCGGGCCTCCACGGCGTAGACGATGTCGGCCAGCGCGGCCGAGGTCAGCTCGCGGTCGAGCAGCCGATAGACGTCGACCAGGTGCGTACGGTCCTCGGCGGCGGTCGGCTGCAGGCCCGGGTCGTCGCGGATGACGGCGTCGGCCCAGCCGCGGTAGAGCGAGCGTTCCAGCACCGGCCAGACCTGCTCGATCGGCGTCTCCTCGTCGGCGCAGAACTCCAGCGCGTCGGCCAGGCCGTGCTCGACCAGCACCCGCCGGGCGTCCTCGTGCCGGAACCACTCCTGCTGCCCCTCGCCGTCGTGCAGCAGCTCGACGAGCAGGTCGCGGGCGTTGTCGTAGTCGCCCAGCCGCTCGGTCAGCTCGGCGTGCCGGGCCGGGCCGAACGCGTCCAGCACGTGCCCCCGCGCCGACTCCCAGCCGGCCACTGCCGGGGACAGCTCCTCGGTCGGGTGGGCCTCCATCAGCGCGTGCGCCTGGTCCCGGGTCATCGGGGCGTCCTCGCCGGTCATCAGCCGCCGGGCCTGCACCGTCCACGCGACGACCTCGTTCATCGCCTCGTCGTCGGTCTTGGTGCCGCGATAGACCGTGCCCAGCACGGCCGAGTGCGTCGTGGCATCGGCCCAGATGGCGGCCTCGGCGTCGGTGGCGGCCTGGCGCTGCTCGGCGATCTCCATGGCCTCGGCGAGCGTGAGGTCGCGACCGGTCGGCACGCTGTAGGACCGGATCATCTCGGCCGCGGCGTGCAGCGGGGCGATGTGGGCGCGCAGCCACGTCACCGCGTCGGCGATCGCGCCCTCCCCCAGCTCGGGCCGCGGGGCCCGGGCGGGCGCCGGGCGCAGCGTGGTGCGGAACCGGGTGAACTCGTCGCGGGCCTCGCCCACGATCCGCAGCAGCGCGCTGTTGGGCCGGGGCGCGCAGACGTGCACGGTGACGGCGGGCAGCGCGTCGGCCGGCACCTCGCGGATCACCTCGTCCGCGGTGTGCAGGGCCTCCTGGACGGCGTGGAAGTCGGTGTTCATGCCCTTCCAGTGCCGGCCCAGCTGCTCGGCGTGCTCGGCCTCGGCCGCGGCCAGGTCCTCGAGCGCGTTCTTCCAGGCGGCGGCGTCCTCGACGTTGGCCACCGCCTGGGCCGGCTTGACGTCGGGCAGGGCGGCCTCGGCGGCCAGCTTCTTGTCGCGCCGATAGGGCCGCAGCAGCTTGCGGGGGCCCCGGTTGCGGGTGAGCCGGTCGGCCACCTCGGTGATCGGCTCGCCCAGCACCGTCTCGTCGAAGTGCTGACGGGCCTGCGACTCGGTTTCCCGTACGCGGTCGATCGCCAGCCGCAGGGCGCGCACCGCCGCGTGGGCTGCGGGCATCCCGCCGGTCTCGAACCAGGCCGGCTCGGGCTTGTGCTCGCGGTTGATCAGGTCGGAGATCGTGATGACCCGGTTCGAGTCGGAGAACGTGACCACGTTGGGCAGGCCGAGCCGCGCGGTGACCCGGTCCAGGCTCTCCTGGCGGCTCTCCAGCCGGTCGGCCTCCTCGGCGAACTTGTTGGCCAGGTGGTCGGCCTGCGCGGCGTTGAGCGGCTTGAGGTCGACGGCCTCGGGGATCAGGTGCGACAGGTCGGGGATGCCGGACATGTCGTCGGCCGACGGCAGCTCGGACCACGGGATGCCGCCGTAGCGCAGCGCGGCCAGGTGGTGGGTGAGGTCGGTGGCCGCCTTCTGCACCGGCTGGATGGTGTCGATCGTCAGCCAGTCCTCCTCGACCTTGACCGGGCGCTTGCCCGCGTGCGCCGAGAGGGCGGCCAGCCGGGCCGCGCCGGACGGCTCGTGCAGGTCGAACGCGTCGGCCAGGGTCGAGTTGGCGATCACCGTCTCGGCCAGCTTGCCCAGCGAGTGCAGGGCCTGGCGCAGCCGGGCGTCCAGCGGCTCGCGGTCGATCGCCTCGCGCCACACGTACGACTCGCTGCGCACCCGCCCGAGCCGGGCCACCGCGTCGTGGATGCGGTGGACGGCCTCCGCGGAGAGGTCGTGCGGGTCGACCTTGGCGACCGGGGCCGCGGGCACGTCGAGCAGCCGGGCGCAGATGCCGAGCACGTCGAACAGGCTGCGGCCGAGCGGTTGCCGGACGCGGTTCAAGGCTTCCGCGTACGAGGTGAGCCTTTCCCGCCGCTCGCGGACGGCCCGCCGGTCGATCGGGTCCATGGTCGCCAGCGGCACCGCGTCGGTCTCGAGGGCCGAGGCCAGCGCGTCGGCCACCTCGCGGCGCCCGGTCAGGTCGCTGTGCAGGGCGAGCAGGTAGTTGCCGAGCCCGGCCTCGGTGAGCCGGCGCTGCACAGTGTCGAGCGCGGCCGCCTTCTCCGAGACGACCAGCACCCGCTTGCCCGCGTGCATCAGGCCGCCGACGATGTTGGCGATCGTCTGCGACTTGCCGGTGCCGGGCGCGCCCTCGAGCACGAAGCTGCGCCCGGCCACGGCGGCGGCCACCGCGACCCGCTGCCCGGCGTCGGCGTCGAGGATCAGCGGCACGTCCTCGGGCGGGGCCACGACGTCGATCCGCTCGACCGGGGTGGGCTCGAAGGCGAACGTACGGTCGGCGTCGCGGGTCGCCAGCGCGCGGACGACCGGGTGCTCGACGATGTGCGGCTCGTTGAAGAACAGGTCGTAATACATCGCCTCGCGGTGCACGCTCAGGCAGGACAGGGTGACCGTCTCGTCGGCGTACCAGCCGCGCCGCTCGCCGATCGCTACGTCGACCTTGGCCCAGAGCACGGTGACGTCGAGCTCGGCCAGCGAGTTGATCTCGGGGATCTCGATGTCGAGCTCGCCCATCCGCACGACCAGGGCCGGGTTGACGATCGGGTCCTCGGGGCGGGCGATCAGCCGGGGGCCGGCCGGGTCGATCTCGACCGGGATGAGCAGGATCGGGCTCTCGTACGGGGAGCCGTCGTCGTCCGACCAGTGCAGCATGCCCAGGCCCAGATAGAGCGGGGACACTCCCCGGTCGAGCATCTCCTGGCGGGAGCGGCGCCAGAAGCCGTGCAGCAACGCACCGAGCTGCTCGTCGGCCAGCTCGGTGCGCAGCACGTGCCCGGCGGCGTCCGGGTCGTCGGAGTGGAAGGCGTATCCGCCGCCCTCCTGCAGGACCTTGACGATCGCCTTGGGCGCCGGGCCGGTGATCTCCACGGCGCCCGAGGCGACCCGGGCGAAGTTGAGCAGGGGGTTGGTGCCGGTCAGATCGACCAGGCCGGAGCGCCAGGTCTCCAGGGCCGATCTGACCTCGGCACCCGGTAGCCCGCTCAAATCCTCTTCATGTTCCGGCCACATGCCTCAATTCCAGCAACCGGACGGCCGTTACGTGGGGGATTCGGCGACCTGCTTCAGGATATTTGCGACGAAAGCCGGTTCAGGCGAGGTTTTAGACCGCGTGGGCGTGTTCCTCGATGTCGCGCGCGTCGTCCGGAACGTGCCGTTCCAGGGCCGCGCCCTCCACGTCGACGACCGGCAGCCAGCGCAGCCAGCTCGGCAGCCACCAGGCCGAGCGGCCCATCAGCGCGATCGCCGCCGGCACGATGACCATGCGGACCACCAGGGCGTCGAACAGGATGCCGATGGCCAGGGCGAACGCGATCGGCTTGATCGTGTCGTTGCCCTCGGGCACGAAGCCGGCGAACACCGCGAACATGATCGTCGCCGCGGCCACGACCACCGGGGCCGCCTGCCGGAAGCCGGTGATCACCGCCTCGCGCGGCTCGACGCCGTGGGCGTGCGCCTCGTGCATCCGCGAGACCAGGAAGACCTGATAGTCCATGGCCAGGCCGAACAGGATGCCGACGATGATGATCGGGGCCAGGCTGAGCAGCGGTCCGGTGGTCTCGGCGTTGACCACGTCGGCCAGCCAGCCCCACTGGAACACCGCGGTCGTCGCGCCGAGCGCCGCGCCGATCGTGAGCAGGAAGCCGACCACACCGGCCACCGGCACCAGCAGCGACCGGAAGACCAGCACGAGCAGCACGAAGGCCAGGCCGACGACCAGGATCAGATAGATCGGCAGGGCCTGGTCGAGCTTCTCCGACACGTCGATGCTGACCGCCGTCTGCCCGGTCACGTAGACCTCGGCGTCCGGCCCGTCGGCGACGTCGTCGCGGATGGCGTGCACCAGGTCGATCGTGGCGGTGTCCTCGGGCCCCGAGGCCGGGATGATCGAGATCAGCGCCGTGTTGCCGGCCTGGCTCGGCTGGGGTTCGGCCACGAAGGCCACGCCGGGCAGAGCGGAGATCTTTTCCCGTACGGTCGTCGCGTACGCCGGGGCGCCGGAGCCGTCGACCAGCACCAGCAGCGGGCCCGCGAAACCGGGGCCGAACCGCTCGGAGATGATCTCGTCGGCCTTCTCCTGGGTGCTGCCCTCGGCGGCCCGCTGGATGAGCGTGGTCTGCATCGAGAAGAACGGGATCGCGATCACGGCCAGGGCGGCGACCGCGACGATCAGGCTGAGCGCCCGCTGGTGGGTCACCATGTGCGCCCACCCGCGATAGAAGCCCCGGTCGCGTACGGGGGCCTCGGTGGGGTTCTGCCGGGCGCTCCTGGGCAGCGCGCGCAGGCCGATCGCGCCCAGGAAGGCGGGTACGAGGGTGATCGCCACCAGCACGGCGACGACGATGGTGGCCGCGGCGGCCAGGCCCATCTCGGTCAGGAACGGGATGCCGGCGACGGACAGGCCGGCCAGCGCGATCACCACGGTCAGGCCCGCGGTCACGACGGCCGAGCCGGCGGTGCCGACCGAGAGCGCGACGGCCTCGGGCACCGGCAGGCCGCGGCGCAGCTCCTGCCGGAACCGGGTGACGATGAACAGCGCGTAGTCGATGCCGACCGCCAGGCCCAGCATCACCGCCAGGATCGGGGTGGTCGCCTGCAGCTCGGTGAAGCCGCTGAGCGTGACGATGCCGAGCGCGCCGATGCCCACGCCGATGAGCGCGGTCAGCAGGTTCATGCCGGCCAGCAGCAGCGAGCCGAAGGTGATCGCGAGCACGACCAGCGCCACGACCACACCGATGATCTCGCCCGCGCCGCCGATGTCGGCGCCCGACTCCTGCGTGGCGTCGCCGCGCGCCTCGACGGTCAGGGCGGCGCCGCGCGACTCGTCGACCACCGCGGTCAGCGCCTCGCGCTGCTCGGGGGTGATCTGCTCAGGCTTCACGTCGTAGGTGACCGTGCTGTAGGCGGCGCGCTGGTCCCGCGACACGGTCGGCGCCTGCGGGTCGAGGGGGTTGGTGGCCGAGATGACGCCCGGCAGCTTCTGCAGCTTGGCCACGACCTGGGCGACCTGGGCGGCGGCGGCCTGGTCGGTGATCTTGCCGGTGCCGGGGGCCGCCATCACCACCTGGGCGGTCGCGCCGGACGAGGCCTCGCCGTAGCGCTGCTCCATCAGTTCGAGGGCGGTGGTCGACTCCTGCCCCGGGATCGAGAAGGAATTGGCCATCTTGCCGGAGAGGGTGGCGGCGCCCACGCCCAGCGCGATGAGGGCGACCAGCCAGGCGACCATGACGATGGCCTTGTGGCGGACTGCGCCCCGGCCGAGGCGATGCAGCAGTGTTGCCATGTGCTTGTTCCCTTGCTCGTCGGTGCGAACGCGGCTTATGCGGACGCGGCCCGGCCGTGGCCGAGCGCGTCGTAGCTGACGTCGATGAGGTCGTCGAGGGTGACGACGAGCGGCTTGGCCTGCAGGGTGACGCCCACGACAGCGAGCGCGCCCAGGGCCCCGACCACGCGGACCGCGCGGATCGGATCGGTTTCGGGATCGGTCGCGAAACACTCGAAGATCACGTCGCCGATGGTTTCGAGGATGCAGCCGAGCTCGCTCTCGGGCTCACTCACCAGGCCGCTGAGCAGGAGCGCGACCGTGCCGCGACCCTCCAGGGCCAGGCGGGCGATGCCGGCGACGGCCGCTCGGTCACGACCCGGGCCAGGCGGCAGGTCGCGCACCGCGGCGGCCACCTCGCGGATGTCCCGCAGGGCGTGATCGACCACTGCCTGCTGCAGCGCCTCTTTGGTCGGATAGCGATGCAGCAGACCGGTCTTGGAATAGCCCACCGCGTCGGCGATGCGCTGGATCGACGTCTCCTTGAAGCCGTGCCGCGCGAAAAGGGTCGCGGCGGTCTCCAGGATCTCGTCGTCGATCTGTTGCTTCGTCGGTCGCGGCATGCGGACCACCCTAGTCGGTTACGGACCAGGCTGGTCGGTAACCGACCGTGGCGGTCCTCACAGTTCGCTTCGCCTCATCAAGTTCACCGCACACGAAAGGGCCGGTTACGGGTTTCCCCGCAACCGGCCCGACGAACAGGGGTCAGTGTGTGACTTGAGAAACCCAGGAGGCCAGGTTGTCCACCCGGGCGGCGTTCTCGATGCTGTCGTGCGGGCACGACGGCCCGTTGCTGACCACCGCGACGAGCGCCGGCGGCCGCTTGCCCCGCTCCACGAAGAACGGGCCGCCCGAGTCGTACGGGCAGGGTGTGGTGTCGGCCTGCGGGGCGAACCCCTCGACCTGAGTGACCGAGTCGCTGAGCGCGACCACCTCCATCTCTCCTGTGCGCAGCCAGGTCACCGGGGCCGGGTTCACGCTCGTGGTGGACCCGTAACCAGTGACCCGCAGCACGTCCCCGACCTCCGGCGCCGTGCGGCCCACCCGGATCGGGCGGACGTCACGAACCGGCTCGGCCAGCTTGGCCAGCGACACGTCGGCGGTCGTCGACTGACGCACCGCCACGATCTCCAGCTCGTGCCCCCGTGAGGTGTCGGTGAGATCGGTGCGGCCGATCGTCGCGATCGTCGAGTCGGCGACCGGGCGTTCGACCCGCACCCCGTTCTCGTCACGGAAGCAGTGCCCGGCCGTGATCACCCACTGGGGGGCGACCAGCGCGCCGGAGCACGCGCTGTTTCGCTTGCCGCCGTCGGCGGTCGGGATACCGGTCATGGTCAGCTTGACCGAGAAGGCGTATCGGCCCTTCTTGACCGGATCACCGTTCGCGATCGCGTGCGCCGGGCCGGCTGACCCGAGGAGCACGATCGCGGCGGCGCCGATCGCGGTGAGAATCGACCTCTTTCGCTGTCCCATGTGGACAACCTAACCAAAGGGATCAAGGGCCGCGAATCGGGGAAGTCCCCGGGTAAACCCTGATCCGTATGGCCGTTTTGCAGGCCTTTACCCCGCGTGGCGTCGCGTTTCCGACGCTCACCGGCGTGTCACGACCTCCGGGGCCGACCGGGGTCCGGCCCCGATGTACCCAGCGTCCGCACTCCATAACTTCAGCTGCGACACAGGATTCACAGCTGGGGGGCAGCAATGGGCAGGCGACCGGTGACGGTACGCATGGCGCGATGGAGCGCCGAACATCCGTGGCGCGCGATCGCGCTCTGGGTGGTCTTCGTGGCGGTGTGCTTCGTGGGCGGCAATGCGGCCGGCCTCAAGGAGGCGACCGCGCAGGACGACGCGATCGGCGAGGCCGGCCGGGCGTACGTGATGATCGACGAGGGCGGCTTCGCGGACGAGCCCGCCGTCGACAACGTGCTGATCACCGCCCGTACGGGGAAACTCGACACCGCGGCCGCGAACAAGGCCGCCGCCGATGCCACCACGACGCTGCGCTCGGTCACCGGCGTGGCCGAGGTGGGCAAGCCGATCCCGGCCAACGACGGCTCGGCGCTGCTGGTGCCGATCACGATGAGCGGCGACCCCGAGACGGCCTCCGACCGCGTCGAGCCGCTGCGCTCGGCCACCGCCGAGGTGCAGGCGGCGCATCCCGACCTGCGGGTCGAGCAGGTCGGCGGGCCGTCCATCAACAAGGCCCTGGACGACACGCTGGGCGACGACTTCACCCGGGCCGAGATCCTCAGCCTGCCGGTCACCCTGGCCATCCTGATCCTGGTCTTCGGCGCGCTGATCGCGGCCGGGGTGCCGGTGCTGCTGGCCCTGTCGTCGGTGGCCGCGGCCATGGGTCTCTCCACGCTGGCCTCGC
This sequence comes from Paractinoplanes lichenicola, assembly GCF_016785085.1. GTDB lineage: Bacteria > Actinomycetota > Actinomycetes > Mycobacteriales > Micromonosporaceae > Actinoplanes > Actinoplanes lichenicola. The sequence continues at coordinate 300,750 of NZ_JAENHO010000008.1, read as the reverse complement.
ACCTGATCCCGTCGACCGACGTCACCGCCAGCGTGATCCTGCTGATCGGCATGGCCGTGGGCGTCGACTACTCGCTGTTCTACGTCCGGCGAGAACGCGAGGAACGGGCGAAGGGGCGCGGGCACGTCGACGCGGTGGAGATCGCCGCCGAGACCTCCGGGCACGCCGTGGTGGTCAGCGGCACGGCCGTCATCATCGCGATGGCCGGGCTGTTCCTGGCCGGTGACTCCACGTTCTCGTCGCTCGCGGTGGGCTCGATCCTCGTGGTCGCGGTGGCCGTGCTCGGCTCGCTGACCGTGCTGCCGGCCATCCTGGCCAAGCTGGGCCGCTGGGTCGACCGGCCGCGGGTGCCGTTCGTGTGGCGCCTGACCGCCCGCAACGACGGCACCTTCTGGCGGCGCGTGCTCCACCCGGCGCTGCGCTGGCCGGCCGCGACCCTGATCGTGAGCGTGCTCGCGCTGCTGGCCCTGGCCGCGCCGGCGCTGGGCATGAACCTCAAGTTCCCCGGTACGGAGGACCTGCCGCGCACGACGCCGGCCATGCAGGCGTACGACCGGCTGACCGCGGCCTACCCGAGCAACGGCACCAATCACCTGATCACCGTTCAGGCGCCCGCTTCCTCCGCCGGGGCTGTTCAGGCGGCTCTGACGCGCATCGCCGAGAAGACGCAGGGCGACCCCCTGTTCGCGCCGCTGGAGCAGGACGGGCCGGAGATCGAGGTCTCCCCGGACAAGACGGTCACGGTGCTGCACGTGGCGACACCGTTCTCATCGCGCAGTTCGGAGGCCGCCGACTCGCTGCACCGGCTGCGCTCCGACCTCGTACCGGCCGAATTGAAGGGTTTTGACCACGCCGTCGGTGGCGACGTGGCCAACAACGAGGACTACGCCAAGCACATCTGGCAGACGCTGCCGATCGTGGCCGGGGTCGTGCTGCTGCTGACGTTCCTGATGATGGCCTGGACGTTCCGCTCGCTCGTGGTGGCCCTGACGTCGATCCTGCTCAACCTGCTGTCGGTCGGGGCCGCGTACGGGCTGCTGGTTCTGGTCTTCCAGGGCAGCTGGGCGCCCGACCTGCTCAACTTCACCTCGATGGACGCGATCGTCAGCTGGCTGCCGCTGTTCCTGTTCGTGGTGCTGTTCGGCCTGTCGATGGACTACCACGTGTTCGTGGTGTCCCGGATCCGCGAGGCGGTGCTGCGCGGCGTGCCGACCCGCGAGGCCGTGGCCGAGGGCATCACCGGCTCGGCCGGCACGGTCAGCAGCGCGGCCCTGGTGATGGTGGCGGTCTTCTCGATCTTCGCCACCCTGTCCACGATCGACATGAAACAACTGGGCATCGGCCTGGCCGCCGCAATCCTCCTCGACGCCACCATCATCCGCGCCGTGGTCCTGCCGTCGGCCATGACACTGCTGGGCAAGGCCAACTGGTGGGCGCCCCGCTTCATGCGCCCCCGCGGCCGGCACGCCGCCCCGGCCGTCACCCCACCCACTCCTTCGCCGGAGCTGGTCGGCCGCCACTGAGCCGCCGTTCGCCCCGAGGCCCCCGGCACCGCCGCCGGGGGCCTCGGCCCTGTCCGCTAGGGCCGCTCTCAGCGACTCGCGACTCTTACGCCCGCGTATCTCGCCCGTCAGCGGGTCCAGAAGTCGTGGGCCTCGCGGCCGGGGCGGAAGCCGTGGGCCTCGACCATGTGTGCGGCCTCGCGGAAACCCCGGGCCAGGGCCGACGGCAGGTGGGCGTCGCTGCCGAAGGACACCGTGCGGCCGCCCTCCTCGCGCCACCAGCCGACGATCTGCGGGTCCAGCGGGAGGCGGGTGTTGACCTCCAGCGTGCGGTCACTGTCGGCCAGGGCGCGCAACGCGTGCCGGAACTCGGGCTCGAAGTCGGCCGCCTCGAACGGCGCCACGTCGGCCGGCCAGAAGCGGATCGCGTAGTCGATGTGCGCGAACACGGCGAACGCATCGCTCGCGGCCACGACCGACGGCACCTCGGCCAGATAGCGACGGACGAGCTCACCCGGCTTGACCTGCTCGAGCAGCACGGGCGGGCTGGTGTGACCGCCGGCCATCGGCAGGCAGTGCAACGATCCGAGCACCCGGTCGAACGGCCCCGCACTCAGAATCCCGGCGACAGCATCCGGGTTGAGGTGCGGCTCCCCGATCTCCAGCCCGCTCAGGATGCGCAGCCCCGGAAACCGCTCACGGCAGTCGTCGATCGCCGCGAGATAGGCCCGCGCGTCGAACACCGGCGGCCGCACCACCAGGTCGTCCCCGGTGAAGGGCAAGTAGTGAGGACTCACTTCCAACGATTCCGGGGTGGCCAGCCAGTGGTTGAAGTCGAGATGCTCGGTGAACGCAACCGCCGGCAACCCGATCTCGACGGCCCGGGCACAAGTCCCCACCATGTCTCCGGCCGACGTGTCCCACGACCACTCGCTGTGCACGTGGCTGTCGCCCGGCAATGTGTCCGGCATGTCCATCCCCCTTAGTCGGCGCCCACGCTATCCACCACCAAAAGGCAACCCGGAAACAGACACCCGAAGCGCAAGCAAACAATGACCAAGCCCACCCCGCCCACTCACTCCACCGCCGAAGTCAGATGGCCGGGGCTCGCAACCCAGCCGGCCGCGTCCGACCGCGCCAGACGTCGGGGGGCACACATCCAGGCTCAGCGCGGTCAGCGGTGCCAGAGGTCGTGGGGTTCGCGGCCGGGGTGGAAGCCGTGGGCTTCGACCATGTGGGCGGCGGTGAGGAAGCCGTCGGCCAGGCTCTCGGGTGAGTGGGCGTCGCTGCCGAAGGAGATCGAGGTGCCGCCCTCTTCGCGCCACCAGCGGACGATCTCGGGGTGCAGGGGCACCCGGGTGTTGACCTCCAGCGTGCGGCCGCCCTGGGCGAGGGCTTTCAGGGCGTGGCGGAACTCGGACTCGAACGCGTACGGGTCGAAGCGCTCGGTGGCGGGCCAGAACCGTACGGGGTAGTCGATGTGGGCGAAGACCGAGAACACGTCGCTGCCGGCGACGACGGCCGGGATCTCGGTCAGATAGCGCCGAAACGCCTCGACCCGGCCGAGGTGCTCGAACATTCCTGGTGGCTCGTAGTACGTGCCGGCGATGGGCAGTGCGTGCATCGAGCCGAGCACCCGGTCGAAGTGGCCGGCGCTCAGGATCCGGGCGACGGCCTCGGTGTGCAGGTGGGGCTCGCCGATCTCCAGGCCGCTGAGCACCCGCAGGGACGGGAAGCGCTGCCGGCATCGCTCGATCGCGGCCAGGTAGCCGGCCGCGTCGAACGGGGGCGCGGTGACCCGGCCCTCGGCGTCGGCGAATGACGCCAGGTGCGGGCTCTCCTCCAGCGTGGCCCGGTCGGCGGTCCACACGATGTGGTCGAGATGCTCGGTGAAGGCCACGGCGGGCACGCCCAATTCGACCGCTCGGGCGCAGGTCGCCTCCATGTCTCCGATCGGTGTGTCCCACGACCATTCGCTGTGCACGTGACTGTCGCCCGGCGGCACCTCGGTCATAACTACGCACGATAGGCGGCCGCGAGGGGCGAGGGGTGCCCGCCGCGGCCGCCGGGGCGTCAGGACGAACCAGGAACCCGTTGGGCCGGCAGTTCGGCCACCGTTGCGGAGCCGGTCGCGGCCGGGAGGCCGGCGGGGGCGGAATCGGACGAGGCCGGGGCGGTCGCGGCTGGGAGGCCGGCGGGGGCGGGGTCGGACGCGGTTTCGTGGGGGATGCCGGGGGCCGGTGAGGCGCCGGGGGCCTCGCCGCGGGCGACCGCGCCGGGGGCCTCGGACGGGCTGATGCCGGCCGCGGCGTAGGCGTCGGCCTCGTCGAGGGTTTCCGTTTCGAGCAGGCGGTGGGCCAGGCTGTCGAGCTGGGGGCGGTGGGAGCGCAGCAGCGACAGAGCCTCGGCGTAGCAGGATTCGACGATCTTGCGGACCTCGGCGTCGATCAGTTCCTTGGTGGCGGGGGCGACGCCGTCGAGGCCCAGCGGGGATTCCTGGCCGGGTGGGGGCAGCACGGTGACCGGGCCGATCGCCTCGGACATGCCCCAGCGGCCGACCATCTGGCGGGCGATGTTGCTGACCTGGTCGAGGTCGCTCTCGGCGCCCGTGGTCATGTCGCCGAAGACGACCTCCTCGGCGGCCCGGCCGCCCAGCGCGCCGATGATGCGGCCGCGCAGGTATTTCGCCGAGTAGCCGTAGCGGTCGGTCGACGGGCTCTGGAACGTCACGCCCAGGGCCTGGCCGCGCGGGATGATCGAGATCTTGCGGACCGGGTCGGCGCCGGGCGTCAGCATGCCCAGCAGCGCGTGGCCGGACTCGTGGAACGCCGTACGCTCCTTCTCGCCCGCCGTCAGCATGATGCCGCGGACCGTGCCCAGCACGACCTTTTCCAGCGCGTCGGTGAAGTCGGCATTTTCCACCTGGGTGTGCCCGCGCCGGGCGGCCAGCAGCGCGGCCTCGTTGACCAGGTTTTTCAGGTCGGCGCCGACCATGCCGGGCGTCGTGGCGGCGATGCCGTCGAGGTCGACGCCGGGCGCCAGCGGCACGCCGCGGGTGTGCACGCCGAGGATCGCGCGGCGACCGGCCAGGTCGGGCGGGCTCACCACGACGCGGCGGTCGAAGCGGCCGGGCCGCAGCAGCGCCGGGTCGAGCACCTCGGAGCGGTTGGTCGCGGCCAGCACGACCACGCCCTCGCTGCCGGTGAAGCCGTCCATCTCGGTCAGGATCTGGTTGAGCGTCTGCTCGCGCTCGTCGTTGCCGCCGAGCGACTGGGCGCTGCCCCGGGCCCGGCCGATGGCGTCGAGCTCGTCGATGAAGATGATCGACGGTGCGACCTTCTTGGCCTGGTCGAACAGGTCACGCACGCGGCTGGCGCCGACGCCCACGATCGCCTCGATGAACTCGGAGGCCGAGATCGAGAAGAACGGCACCCGGGCCTCGCCGGCGACCGCGCGGGCCAGCAGCGTCTTGCCGGTGCCGGGCGGGCCGCTGAGCAGCACGCCGTGCGGGATCTGGGCGCCCAGCTTGCGGTATTTCTCGGGCTCGCGCAGGAAGTCGACGATCTCGGTGACCTCCTTCTCCACCTCCTCGATGCCGGCGACGTCGGCGAAGGTCGTACGGGGGTCTGATTCTGGCTGGTAGAGCTTGGCGCGCGACCGGCCGAAGGAGCCCAGCGCTCCCCCGGCGCCGCCCGCCATCCGCCGATAGATCCAGACGAAGAGCGCGACCAGCAGGATCGTCGGGCCGAAGCCGATCAGCAGCTGCTGCCAGACGGGCCGCGGGGCGTCGGGCGGGTTCGCGTTGACCGGCACGTCGTTGCCCTGCAGCGAGGCGAACAGGTTGTCGTCGGCGAACGAGGGCCGCTGGGTGGTGAACCGCTGGACCTGCTCCGACTTGGTCTCGCCGGTCGGCGTGTACGCCGTCTCCTTCTTGAACTCGCCCTCGATCGTGTCGGCGGTCGAGGTGATCTCGCTGACGTTGTTCGCCTGGACCTGGGTCAGAAAGAACGTGTACGACACCGGGGCGCGCTCGGCCGGGCTGAGGAAGAACGACGAGATGATCCAGTTGAGGGCGAGCAGGACGACGAGCATGCCGCCGAAGCGGAGCCAGGTGGAGCGCGGCCTCTTCGGGCCACCGGGTGGATCGCTGGGCGGGGCACCCTCCACCCGCCACGGATGAGGGCGCTTCGACTCGTCGGCCATGGCGCGAAGCTACCCCCGCCATGTGACACAAATGCGCCTTCGTGACGCGCGAGACTAATGGCAAAAGAAGACGCGCGCCCGGGTGGGGGTCCGGGCGCGCGCCTGACTGCGGGATGGCGAAGCTAGATCACTGGTTGAGCGAGCAGGGGGCGAGGCCCTCGGCGTTCAGGTTCGGCTTGACGGCGTTGCGGCCGATCGCCGTCTCGATCCGGTTGATCGTGGCGAACCGCTTGTCCTCCAGCGGGCCGAGGATGGCGTTCTGGATGAAGGCCGGGCCGCCCTGGCCGACGCTGGAGGCGATCCGCGCGTTGGCCTCGGCGATCTGCGTGTTGAGCAGCTCCAGGTTGCGCTGCACCTCGGCCGCGGCCTGGGCCGGGATCGTGGGCAGGTTGTTCACGGCCGGGCAGTTGACGGTCGGCAGAGCGCCGGTGGCGCCACCGTTGCCGGCGTTGCCGTTGCCGGCGTTGCCGTTGCCGGCGTTGCCCCCCGCGTTGCCACCGGCGTTGCCGGCCGGGACGTCGGTCGGCTGCTCGGCCGAGGCCCCGCCGTCCTCGTTGAGCGAGCAGACCGACAGGCCCTCGGCGTTCAGGTCGGGCTTGGCGGCGTTGCGGCCGATCGCCGTCTCGATCCGGTTGATCGTGGCGAACCGCTTGCTCTGCAGCGGGCCGAGGATCGCGTTCTGGATGAACGCCGGGCCACCCTGACCCACCGACGTGCGGATGCGGTTGTTGGCCTCGGAGATCTGCGTGTTGAGCAGCTCCAGGTTGCGCTGCACCTCGGCCTGGGCCTGAGCCGGCACGGCGGGCAGGTTGTCGACGGCCGGGCAGTTGATGGTGGGAAGCCCGGCTGCCGCGTCACCTCCACCGGCGTTCTCACCGGCGGCCGGAACGTCGGTCGGCTGCTGCGCCGAGTTGCCGCCGTCCTCGTTGAGCGAACACTTCGACAGACCCTCGGCGTTCAGATTCGGCTTGGCCGCGTTGCGCCCGATCGCCGTCTCGATCCGGTTGATCGTGGCGAAGCGCTTGTCGGCCAGCGGCCCCAGGATGGCGTTCTGGATGAAGGCCGGGCCACCCTCGCCCACCGACGTACGGAGGCGGTTGTTGGCCTCGGAGATCTGCGTGTTGAGCAGCTCCAGGTTGCGCTTCACCTCGGCCTGGGCCTGGGCCGGCACGGCGGGCAGGTTGTTGACCGACGGACAGTTCACAGTCGGCACAGCCTCGGCGGCCGAGGCAACACCCAGGCCGACACCGACGGTGGCGAGCGCGAGCCCCGCGACCGCGCCGATCTGCCAGCGGCGCACGTTCGTGCGGGACTTGTTGAACCGGCTTCTGTACATTGGGACTGCGCCTTCCGCCAGGGGGACCATTTTTGGCTTCGGCCATCCATACGGGAGCGCTCCCACGGTCGATCATCACTTAAGAATTTCTTAAGGTAATCTCCCCGGCGAAATCCTGAAATCGCAGCTCAGGGCCCTGTCGATCTCTGCAAAAAACTTCAGGCCGGGTCGTATTCGCCCGCCGCGAAGGCCTCGAGCAGCGACGGCCGCGACGGCTTCCAATCGAGCACCCGGCGGGCCTTCTCCCCCGACGCCTGCTGATCCATCAGCAGCGCCTCGCCGAAACCGCCCAGCCGCGCCACCGTGTCGGCCGGATCCTCGGCCACCACCCGCCCGTCGAGCCCGAGCCGCCGGCTGGCCACGTCGCCCAGCGAGGCCACCGACGGGCTGTCGCCGCTCACCGCCAGGAGCCGGTCGCCCGAGGAGCCGGCGGTCAGCGTGGCCACATACAGCTCGGCCAGGTCGTCGACGTGCACGGTGGCCCAGTGCTGGCTGCCCGGCCCGATCAGCTGCAGCGCCGCCGGCTCGCCGACCTGCGCGCCCGCGAAGATCAGACCCGGGATGCCGGCGCCATGGCCGTAGACCACCCCGGGCTCGACCAGCAGCGAACGGATCCCCGGGGCGGCCAGGGCCATGCTGTCGATCTCCTCCCGCCACGCGACCAGGGCGGGCGGCGCGAGCGGGGTCTCCTCGGTGAGGTCGGCCCCCGATCCGTGCACCCAGATTCCCCCCGTACGCACCAGGGTCGCCCCCGGCCGCAGCCCCGCCAGCACCGCGCCGACGAAGTCACGGTCGGCGTCGGCGCTGCTCGCGTCCCCGGGAGTGGCGGTCGCGATCACCGCGTCGGCCTCGGCGGCCAGCCCCCGTACGAGGTCGTGGTCGCGCATGTCACCGGTCACCAGGCGCGCTTCCCCACCCCGTACGCGGGAAGGGTCTCGAACCAACGCCGTGACGCTGTGGCCGGCGGCGCTCAGCGCGGGAAGGACGTGGGAACCGATGTAACCGGTCGCGCCGGTCAGGAATACGTTCATACCGCCACCTTGCCCCAGGTGGCCGCGCTCGGAGGGTCAGCCGAGGATCTCGGTCAGCCACGGGTTGCGGAACGTGCCGGCCGGGTCGTACTTGGCGACCAGTGCGCGGAAGTCGTCGAAGCGTTCCCAGCCCTGGCGGATCGTCTCGGGCGTCATCGTGAACACCTTGCCCACGTGCGGCCGCGGCGACAGCGGGGCCAGCGCCTGCTCGAGCTCGGCCACGACCGGGGTGACGGCGTCGGCGTCGGCGATCCAGGTGAAGTGCAGGGCGATGCTGTCGCGGTGATAGTTGGGGCTCAGCCACAGGTCGTCGGCCTTGATCGTGCGGACCTCGCAGACCTGCAGCACCGCCGCCACACGCTCGCGGATCGAGGCGACGGCGTCGATCGCGGCCAGGCCGTCCTCGCGGGCCACGTGGTATTCCGACTGCAGCTCCTCGCCGCTGGACGGGGTGAACTCCATGCGGAAGTGCGGCAGCCGGGTGTGCCAGGGGCCGGGCACGCCGCCCTGCTCGGTGCTGTTCTGCGCGGGCATGCCGGGCACGGGGTGGCGCGGGCCGTCGGCCAGGTGCCCGCCGTACCACTCGTCGCCCATCGGCTCGGTGCGCTTGAGCCAGGCGTGGCTGATGTCGCGGCTGGTCCAGTTGGTGAACAGGCTGACGCTGTACCCGTCGGCCAGCATGTCGTGCAGGTGCTCGTCGAGCGAGGCGCGGGGCACGTGGTCGAAGACGTACTGCCGGATCTCGAACGTCGGGACCACGTCGAGCGTGAGCGCGGTGATCACACCGAGCGCGCCGAGGTGCACGACCGCGCCCTCGAAGCCGTCGTCGCCGCGGGACAGCGTGACCAGCCGGCCCGAGCCGTCGACGAACTCGAGCGACGAGACGACAGTGGCCAGGTTGCCGTGGGTGACGCCGGAGCCGTGGGTGGCGGTGGCGATCGCGCCGGCCACCGAGATGTGCGGCAGCGACGCCGTGTTGTGCAGGGCCAGGCCGTTGGCGTGCAGGTGGGCCGCGATGTCGCCGTAGCGGCTGCCGCCGTCGACGCGCACGGACTTGCGGTCCTCGCTGATCTCGGCGATCCGCGGCAGGTCGGCCAGCGAGATCAGGGTGCCGTCGGTGTCGGCCATCCGGTTGAAGGAGTGACCGCTGCCCAGCACGTGGATCGGCCCGCCGCCGGCCACGATCTCCTGCACCTCGCCGACCGAGGCCGGGCGGCGCAGCGTCCGCGCGTTGAAGACGATGTTGCCGGCCCAGTTGCTGACTTGCTCGCTCATCAGCCCAGCCTAAAGGCCTTCCCCGTACGCCGGGCAGGTCGCTCGGCTCCGGCCGGCGCCGGCACCGATGAGTTCCGGCCGCCCGGCGAGTCATACCCGGTATGACGGTTCCGTTCGCTGTAGGCGCGGCGGTCACCCGCGCGGACATCCCGTGCCTGTGCACGCGCCTGGCCGACCTGCTGCGCGGGCGGGCCGGCCCCGGCGACGTGGAGTGCGACGTCTCCGCGGCACGCGCCGACCTGGTGACCGTCGAGGCCCTGGCCCGGCTGCGCCTCACCGCCGGACGCTACGGCCGGCGGTTCGTCGTGACCGGCGCCCGGCCCGACCTGAGAATCCTGTTCTCGATGATCGGGCTGGGCGGCCTGGCCTCAGGCGGGCAGACGTTCGGGGAGGCCGAAGAGCGGGAACAGACGCTCGGTGTCGAGGAAGTTGTTGACGCCGGCGATCCGCCCGGCTGAGATCTCCAGCACGATCAACGCCCACGGGGTGTGACCGTCGCCGTCCTCGGCCGGCCGATATTGGGCGAAGGCGGGCAGGCCGTTGGCCACCACCGGGAGCAGGCGCGAGCCCTCGCAGCCGGCGCCGGTGCCCCGCATCCAGGCGGTGATGTCGTCGGGGCCGCGCAGCCACAGCGGCAGCGGCGGCATCGACAGCGTCGCGTCCTCGTGGAGCAGGGCGGTCAACGCGGTCAGGTCATACGCCTCGAACGCCTGCACATAGCGCGCGAGCAGCTTCTTCTGCTCCTCGTCGCCGGGCTCGAGCACCTGGGCGGCCTTGTCGGTCGAGGCGATCGTGGCCCGGGCCCGCTGGAGCGCGCTGTTGACGCTGGGCACCGACAGCTCGAGGAGGTCGGCCACCTCCTGCGCCGACCAGGCCAGCACCTCGCGCAGGATCAGCACGGCCCGCTGCTTGGGCGGCAGATGCTGCAGCGCGGCCACGAAGGCCAGCCGGATCGACTCGCGGTCGGCCACCACCTGGGCCGGGTCGGCCACCGCGGCCAGCACCCGCCCGTCGGGCACCGGGCCGACCCAGATCTCGTCGGGGCGCGGCTCGCCGGGGTGGGTCGCGTGACCGGAGCCGGCCGGCGCGAGATCCATCGGGCGGGCCCGCCGCTGCGCACTGCCGAGCATGGTCAGGCACACGTTGGTGGCGATGCGATAGAGCCAGGAGCGCAGGGCCGCGCGGCCCTCGAAGCTCTCATAGCTCTTCCAGGCGCGGACAAGCGTGTCCTGAACGGCATCCTCAGCCTCGAAGGCGGAGCCGAGCATGCGATAGCAGTAACCGGTCAGCTCGGGCCGGAAGGCCTCGAGCTGGGTCTCGATCGGGGTGGCCACGTCGCTCACGGCTAAGAAACTAGCCCAGGGGTACGACAGAAAAAACTTCCGCTCACACCGATGAGTTCAGATGACGGGCCCGGTCGTACGAGCAACTGACGACGAAGGAGCCCGACATGAACACCTGGACCGCAGATCAGCTCGGCAAGGGCGAGTACGCCGAGGTCAACGGGATCAACCTGTATTACGAGACCCACGGCGAGGGCCGCCCGCTGATCCTGCTGCACGGCGGCCTCGGCTCGGGCGAGATGTTCGGCCCGCTCGTCGGCCAGTTCGCCGCCGGCCGCCAGGTCATCCTGCCCGACCTGCAGGGCCACGGCCGCACCGCCGACATCGACCGGCCGATCGACATCAAGCACATGGCCGACGACATCGCCGCGCTGATCGACCACCTCGGCCTCGAGAAGCCCGACGTGGTCGGCTATTCGCTCGGCGGCGGCGTCGCCCTGCTGCTCGCGATCCGCCACCCGGAGAAGGTCGGCCGCCTGGTCTCGGCGTCGGCCGGCATCCGCCGCGACGCGACGTATCCCGAGATCCTCGAGCAGCAGGGCCAGGTCGGCCCCGAGGCGGCGGAGTTCATGAAGGAGACCCCGATGTACGAGCTGTACGCCCGGGTCGCGCCCCGCCCGGAGGACTTCCCCCGCCTGCTCGGCAAGATCGGCGAGTCGATGGCCGTCGACTACGACTACACCGAAGAGGTCCGCAACCTGCAGGTGCCGACCCTGATCGTCGCGGCCGACGCCGACATGTGCCCGCCCTCGCACTTCGTCGAGGTGTTCGCCCTGCTCGACGGCGGCCTGCGCGACGGCGGCTGGATGGGCGAGGGCCGGCCCAAGGGCGGCCACGCGCTGGCCATCCTGCCCGGCCTGACCCACTACAGCGTCTTCATGTCCCCGCTCTTCGCCACCGCCGCGCTCGACTTCGTGAACAAGTCGGAGTAGTCCGTCGAGCGGGTGGGGCGGCTCGCGCTCGCCTCACAGTCGTTCGACGTACGCGCGGCCCCGGGTCAGATGCTGGTCGTCTACCAGCCCGAGCCCGGCAGCCCCGGCGCCGAGGCGCTCACCCTGCTCGGCGCCCTCCACGCCACCGCGCGGGGCGAGCCGTCGCAGCACGGCGTGCACGGCGAACAGGGTGCAGCCCGCCAGCACCGGCACCAGCGCCGGGTGGACGAAGGCGGCCAGCAGCGCCGCGAGCAGCACCACGCCGGTCGCGGCGAGCAATACCGCGGGGCGGGCCGCGACGAGGGCACGGGCCCGCCTTAGCGGATCGGGGTGGGCCGACAACCCGGCCACCAGCGCCACGAAGCCGGCGGCCAGGGCGGCCACCACGAGCAACACGACGACCAGGGGGCGGCCGCCGGGGACGGCACCGCGGCGCAGGGCGGCCACGTCGATCGCGAGCAGCCAGGCGGCCGCGAGCACCAGCGGGCCGGCCCACATCCAGGGCACGAGACGCGTACGGAAGGAACGCCACAACTCCGCCGCCGTGGGCCAGCGGCCGATGGTCAGCAGCTTGTCGAGGGCGGCGCTGCCCGTGCCGACGGCCGCTCCCGCCGTCACGACCGGCAGGCAGGCCAGCGTCATCACGATGCCGAGCAGGGCCAGGTCGGCCACCAGCCGCAGGGAGTCGCGCCAGTCGTGCGGCATCAGAACCTCACCCCTTCAGGCCGCTGGTGTTGATGCCCTCGACCAGCAGCCGCTGGAAGGCCACGAAGAACAGGAACACCGGGATCAGCGACAGCAGCGACATCGCGAACATCGGCCCGACCGCGCTCTCGCTGGTGGAGTCGATGAACAGGGTCAGGGCCACCGGCGCCGTGTAGTCCTTGAGCTCGGACAGGAAGACCAGCTGGCGAAAGAAGTCGTTCCACGTCCAGATGAACGAGAAGATCGCCGTCGTGACCAGGGCCGGGCGGGACAGCGGCAGGATCACGTGCCGGAAGATCCCGTACGGGGAAGCGCCGTCGATCACCGCGGCCTCGTCCAGCTCGCGGGGGATGCCCCGCATGAACTGCACGATCAGGAACACGAAGAACGCCTCCGTGGCCAGGAACGCCGGCACCAGCAACGGCAGGTAGGGCCAGTCACCGCCGACCCAGCCGAGGGTCCGGAACAGGATGTACTGCGGGATGATCAGCACGTGGCCGGGCAGCAGCAGCGTGCCGATCATGACGGCGAACCAGACGCCGCGCAGCCGGAACCGCAGGCGACCCAGCGCGTACGCGGCCAGCAGGCACGAGATCGTGTTGCCGAGCACGGTCAGCAGCGAGACGAGCGCGCTGTTGAGGAAGAACCGCCCGAAGCTGACGTCGAACTTGGTCCAGCCCTCGGCGAAGTTGCCCGGCGTGAACTTCTCCGGGATCAGCCCGATGTTGCTGACGATCTCCTGGGGGGACTTGACCGACGTGCCGATCATCCAGATCAGCGGGTAGAGCACCACCGCCACAATGACCAGCAGGACCAGGAACCGCACAAGCGGGCCGCGATTCGGCGGTGCGGCGCGATCGGCTGCAGAGCTCATCACCGCTCCTCGTTGTCGGAGTAATGGACCCAGAAGCGGCCCGTCGAGAACAGCAGCACCGTGATCGCGCCGATCACGAGCAGGAAGACCCAGGCCATGGCGGACGCGTAGCCCATGTCGAGCTCGACGAACCCCTTGATGTAGAGGTTCAGCGTGTACATGAGCGTCGAGTCGACCGGCCCGCCGGTGCCGTTGGAGAGCACGAAGGCGGACGTGAAGCCCTGGAAGCCGTTGATCGTCTCGAGCACCAGGTTGAAGAAGATGACCGGCGACAGCATCGGCAGCGTGATGTGCGCGAACTTGCGCCACGCGCTGGCCCCGTCGACCGACGCCGCCTCGTACAGCTCGACCGGCACCTGCTTGAGCCCGGCCAGGAAGATCACCATCGGGGCGCCGAACTGCCAGACCGCCAGCAGGATCAGCGTGTAGAGCGCCCAGTCGGGGTCGTTGACCCACGGCAGGCCCTCGATGCCGAAGAGGGCCAGGAACGAGTTGAAGGCCCCCTCCCGGTTGAACATGCTGACCCAGACGATGGCCAGCGCGACGCTCCCGCCGAGCAGCGAGGGCAGATAGAACAGCCCGCGGAACACCGAGATGCCACGCATCGTGCGGTTGAGCAGCAGCGCCACCCCGAGCGCGGCGGCCAGCTTGAGCGGCACCGCGACCAGCGCGAACGTGATGGTCACGGTGACCGCGTGCCAGTACGACTGGTCGGCCGTGAACATGCGCCGGTAGTTGTCGAATCCGACCCAGCTCGCGTCGCTCAGCGAGATCAGCGGGCTGTAGTCGGTGAAGCTCAGGTAGAGCGAGATGAGCATGGGAACAGCCGTGATGCCGAGCAGGCCCAGCAGCCACGGCGAGAGGAACACGTAGCCGGCCAGGTTCTCCCGGCGCCGGCGAACCCGCCGCCCCGGCCGGTGAGCGGCGGGGGCAGCGGGGTCACGGGTCAGAGTGGAGGCGGTCACGAGGCGCCGATCGCCGCCTTGGCCGCGGCCACGTACGCCGCCGCGGCCTGCTCCGGGGTCTGCCGCCCGTAGACGACCTCCTCGGCCACCCGGACGAGCTCGGAACGCACCTTGCTGTGGCCCTGCGGGGGCACGGTCGGCGGGTTCGGCCCGAACTGCTTGCCCAGCTCGTCCTGGACGGCGATGGTCTGCTTCATGTTGGGGTCGGTCACCGTGGCCGCGATCTGCTTGCGGATGTCGGTGTTGGGCGGCAGGCCGCGGTCGGTGCCGAGGATCTTCGCGGCCTCCGGGTCGTTGGCCAGGAAGTTGATCACGTCGACCGCGGTGTCCTTGTGCTTGCTGCCGCGGAACGCCGAGAAGTAGAGCGACGCGCGCGCCCACTGCACCTTCGAGTCACCCGGGTAGGCCATCAGGCCCAGCTCGTCCTCGGTGTTCTTCTTGAGCTCGGGCATCTGGTTGGTCCAGACCCACGACGTGCCGGCCTTGCCCGTCACGATCAGCTGCTTGCTGACGTCGCTGGCGTTGCCCTCGTGGATGACGTCCGGCGTCGGCGTGGCCCCCTTGGCGCGGGCGTCCTTCCAGAGCGTGAACCACTTGGTCATGTCGGCCTCGTCGAAGCCGAGCTGCTTGCCCGCGTACAGGTCCTTGCCGTTCTGCCGCAGGAAGACCCAGAGCGCCTGATAGACGGCGCTGGCGTCCTGGGTGCCGGGCAGCTTGGCCTTCTTCGAGACGTCGGCCGCCCAGTTGATGAACTCCTCCCAGCTCATCCCCGTCTTGGGCTCGGGCAGCTTGAACTTCTCCAGCAGCGTCTTGTTGTAGACCAGGCCCTGGGTGTTCTCGCCCATCGCGACGCCGGCCAGCTTGCCGTCGACCTCGCCGTACTTGCGCAGGCTCTCCGGGAACTTGCTGACGTCGAGCTTGCCGTCCTGCGTGTACGGCGTCAGGTCGAGGGTGACGCCGCGGCCCGCGTACTCGGAGATGTAGTTGTCGTCGATCTGGAAGATGTCGGGCGCGTTGCCGCCGGCCGTGAGGGTGGCCAGCTTGTCGAAGTAGCCCTGGTTTCCCTGCCAGGTCTTCTTGAACGTCACGTCCGGGTGCTTCTGCGTGTAGAGCGCGAGCGCCTGGTCGGTCAGCTCGGCCCGCTTCTCCGCACCCCACCAGAAGATCGACAACTCGGTCTTGCCGCCGCTGGAGGCATCGTCGTCGCCGCCGCACGCCGCGGCGCCGAGCAGGAGCGGAACTGTTAGGGCGGCGGCGAGTAACCGGCGCCGGGTAGTACGTTGGGCGGGCGTGCCGCCCCTCGTGATGGGCTCCATGTTCGCTTCTCCTTCGCAGAAGCGACACCTCCGGGGGCGTTCGCGCTGCCCGGGTCCGCAGGGCTGTGCGGACCCGGGCCCTATGCCCGTCCCGTCGAGTCGCGTATGACCAGTTCGGTCTGCAGATGTATCTGGGCGGTGGTGCGACGGTCGTCGCCATGCGCGAGGAGCATGTCGACGGCCGCCCGACCAGCGGCGGCGGTGGGGGTCGCCACCGTGGTCAGCTTCGGACGGGTGAGCCGGCTGAGCATGATGTCGTCGATCCCGACGACGCTGACGTCCTCGGGCACGCGTGCCCCAGCGGCCAGCAGACCCTCGATGAGACCGATCGCCATGAGGTCGTTGTAGGCGAGCACGGCGGTGGCGCCGGCCCGCAGCACGTCCTCGGCGATCGTGAGCCCGCCGACCTCGGTCGGCGGGTTGGGGCCGATGATGGTGAGCTCGGCCCCGGCGGTCTTGGCGGTGGCGGTGGCCGAGCGCCGGATCTCCCGGCTCGTCCACGACCCGCGCGGGCCGCTGACCAGGGCGACCCGGCGGTGACCGAGCGCGGTGAGATGCTCGATCGCGATCCGGGCGCCGCGGGCGACGTCCATCACGACGGCCGGGATGCCGGCGATCTGCCGGTTCACCACGACCAGCGGCACCTCGCGGCTGAGCTGCTCGATCAGCGCGTTGCTCATCCGGGGGCTGACGAGCAGCACGCCGTCGACCTGCTTGGCCAGGGCGCGCACCACCTCTTCCTCGACGGCCGCGTCCTCGTTGGTGTCGGCGACGAAGATGTGGTGGTCGTGCTTGCGGGCTTGGCTCTCCGCCGCCTTGATCAGCGGCGGGAAGAACGGGTTGGCGATGTCGGCCACGATCAGGCCGATGTTGTAGGTGCGGCCGGTGATCAGCGCGCGGGCGGCCCGGTTGGGCCGGTAGCCCAGCTGCTCGGCGCAGGCCAGCACGCGGGTGCGGGTGTTCGGGTTGACCAGATGCGGGGCCGAGAACGTGCGGGACACGGT
Organism: Paractinoplanes lichenicola; assembly: GCF_016785085.1. Taxonomy (GTDB): domain Bacteria; phylum Actinomycetota; class Actinomycetes; order Mycobacteriales; family Micromonosporaceae; genus Actinoplanes; species Actinoplanes lichenicola. The sequence continues at coordinate 284,264 of NZ_JAENHO010000008.1, read as the reverse complement.
GGAGATGTGCACGCCGGACGCCCGCGCCACGTCGCGAATGGTGACAGCCATGCAAACCTCCCCAGTGGACGACACGGATGATGTGGCCCCGGTCACGTGATGACAGCCATTAATGCAAGCGGTTGCACGCAAGTCAATGGGTCAGGATTACGAAAACGTTGCATGGGAGCGCTCCGCACGCGCTCTTATTCGGGCAAACCACCATCAAGACCGCCGAGTTCTTGACGGCCTGAAATCGATCTGTCTAACTTCCCTGCAAACCTTTGCTGCCCCGGGAGGACGCATGGCCGGGAAAAACCGGATCGCCGTGATCGGCACCGGCTCGCGAGCCGAGATGTTCATCCGCGCGGTCACCGACGACCACGCCGACACGGCCGAGCTGGTCGCCCTGGCCGACACCAACCAGGCGCGAATGGACGTGCACAACGGCTGGCTGAAACAGCCCGTGCCGACCTATCAGGCCGCCGACCTGGAGCGGATGCTCGCCGAGAACAAGGTGGACGAGCTGATCGTGACCAGCGTGGACAGCACGCACGCGGGGCACATCGTCACCGCGCTCGAGGCCGGCTGCGACGTCATCACCGAGAAGCCGATGACCGTCGACGCGCCCAGCTGCCGGCGCATCCTCGACGCTGTCGAGCGCACCGGCCGCCGCGTGCAGGTCGCCTTCAACTACCGGTTCAACCCGGTCCACGAGGTCGTCCGCACGCTGCTGGCGGGCGGCGAGATCGGCGAGATCGGCTCGGTGCACTTCGAGTGGCTGCTCGACGTGCGGCACGGCGCCGACTATTTCCGCCGCTGGCACCGCGACAAGGCGAACTCGGGCGGCCTGCTCGTGCACAAGTCGGGCCACCACTTCGACCTGGTCAACTGGTGGCTGGGCGCAAAACCGGAAGAGGTCTACGCGTCCGGGCGGCTGTTCTTCTACGGCGACCGAGGGCGCGGAAAAAGCCTCGACAACAACCGGTTCGCGCTCGACCTGGCCGCCGATCCGCGTCTCAAAGCGCTCTACCTCGACGCACAGAACGAGGACGGCTACCACCGTGACCAGGACGTCTTCGCCCCCGGCGTGACCATCGAGGACGATCTGGCCGTGCTGGTCCGCTATGACACCGGCGCCACCATGACCTACCACCTGACCGCGTACGCCCCGTGGGAGGGCTACCGGCTGATGGTCAACGGCAGCAAGGGCCGGCTCGAGCTCGAGGTGATCGAGAGCGACCACGTCAGCCCCGGCGCCGCGGGCATGGTCAAGCACGGTGCCAGCCCCGAGTCGGGCTCGGTGACCCTGACCATCCGGCCGTACTGGACACCCCCGTACGCCGTCGAACTGCAACCCGTCGACCGCGAGGGCCACGGCGGCGCCGACAAGCGCCTGACCGGCGTGCTGCTGGGCGGGCAGACCGACCCGATGAACCGCTCGGCCACCGCCCGCGACGGCGCCCTGGCCCTGCTCACCGGTCTCGCCGCCAACCAGAGCCTGCGGGACGCCGCGCCGGTGCGGGTCGACGACCTGCTCGAGAAGGAGTAACTGCCCGTGCCCGACCCCATCTTCGTCACCGACCCGCGGCACGCCGGCCTGGCCCGCGACCTCTACGCGGTGGCCCGCGACCTGCCCCTGATCAGCCCGCACGGCCACGTCGACCCGGCGCTGCTGGCCGACGACGAGCCGTTCGGCGATCCCGCGCGGCTGCTCATCGTGCCCGACCACTACGTCACGCGGATGCTGCTCAGCCAGGGCATCCCGCCCGACCGCCTGGGCGTGCCCCGGCGCGACGGCGGCCCGGTCGAGACCGATCCCCGCGCGATCTGGCGCCTGCTCGCCGCGAACTGGCACCTGTTCCGCGGCACCCCGTCGCGGCTGTGGCTGGAGCAGACGTTCCGCACGGTCTTCCAGGTCGACATCCCGCTCACCAAGGACACGGCCGACGACCTGTACGACGCGATCGCCGCGCGCCTGGCCGAGCCGGAGTTCCGCCCGCGGGCGCTGTTCGAGCGGTTCGGCATCGAGGTGCTGGCCACCACCGAGTCGCCCACCGACGACCTGTCCCGGCACGCCAAGCTGGCCGCCGACGGGTGGGGCGGGCCGGGCGGCCGGGTGATCAGCACGTTCCGCCCGGACGACGTCGTGGATCTCGAGCGCGACGGCTGGGCCGGCAACGTGGCGCGGATGGGCGAACTGGCCGGCGAGGACACCACCACGTACGCCGGCTATCTGGCCGCCCTGCAGCGCCGGCGGGAGGCGTTCATCGAGGCCGGCACCACCTCGTCGGATCACGGGCACCCCACCGCCCGTACGATCAAGCTCTCCCCCGCCGATGCCGCCAAGCTCTACGAACGCGGGTTGCGGGGCGACGTGTCCGCGGCCGACGCCGAGACGTTCCGCGCGCACATGATCCTCGAGTTCGCCCGCATGTCGATCGACGACGGCCTGGTCATGCAGCTGCACCCGGGCGCGTCGCGTGACCACAACCGCGCGCTGTTCGCCGCGCACGGCCGGGACGTGGGCGGCGACATCCCGCAGGCGACCGACTACGTCCGCTCACTGCGGCCGCTGCTGGACGCGTACGGGATGGACTCTCGCCTGCGGATCGTGCTCTACACGCTGGACGAGACCGCGTTCAGCCGCGAGCTGGCCCCGCTGGCCGGCGGATATCCGGCGCTGTTCCTGGGCGCGCCGTGGTGGTTCCTCGACACGCCGGACGCGATGCGCCGCTTCCGCGAGTCGGTCACCGATTCGGCCGGCTTCTACAACACCGCGGGGTTCGTCGACGACACCCGGGCCTTCTGTTCCATTCCCGTACGCCATGACGTCGCGCGCCGGGTCGACGCCGCCTACCTGGCCTCGCTCGTCGTGCAGGACCGGCTGCCGTTCCCGGAGGCGGCCGAGACGATGGCCGACCTCGCCTACCACCTGCCCAAGCGGATCTTCAAGCTGGAGAAGGCATGACCACGATTACGGGCGTCACCGTGCACGACGTACGGTTCCCGACCGCCGCGGCCGGGGACGGCTCCGACTCGATCAACCGGGGCGACTACTCGGCGACGTATGTCGAGCTCGCGACCGACGGCGGCGTGACCGGAACCGGGTTCACCTTCACCAACGGGCAGGGCAATGAGATCACCTGCGCCGCCGTACGGGCTCTGGCTCCGTCCCTGATCGGGGTGGACCTTTCTTCCGACCCGTTGGCGTTCTTGCGCTCGCTGACCGCGCATCCGCAGCTGCGCTGGATCGGGCCCGAGAAGGGCGCGCTGCACATGGCGACCGGTGCGGTGGTCAACGCGGTGTGGGACGCGAAGGCCAAGCTGGCAGGCAAGCCGATGTGGCAGTTCCTCGCTGACCTGCCGACCGAGGATCTCGTGGCCGCGGTGGACTTCCGGCATATTTCGGACGCTTTGACGCCCGAGGAGGCGGCTGCGATCCTCGACAAGGGCCGGGACGGGCTCGCGGACAGGCTGGCGCTTCTCCAGAAAGACGGCTTCCCGTCCTACACGACCAGCGTCGGCTGGCTCGGTTACCCCGACGACAAGGTGCGGGCCCTGACCAAGCAGGCGTACGCCGAGGGCTGGCGCGCGATGAAGATGAAGGTCGGCGGCCCGATCGAGGACGACGTGCGGCGGGCCGGGATCATCCGCGCCGAGATCGGCCCCGACGCGCTGCTCATGATGGACGCCAACCAGATCTGGGGCGTCGACGAGGCGATCACCAACATGGCCCGGCTGGCCGAGTTCGACCCCTACTGGATCGAGGAGCCCACGCATCCCGACGACGTGCTCGGTCACGCGCGCATTCAAAAAGCCGTTTCCCCCGTACGGGTGGCGACCGGTGAAGTGGCGGCCAATCGCGTCATCTTCAAGCAACTCCTGCAAGCTGAGGCTATTCGCGTGATGCAGGTTGACGCGTGCCGGGTCGCGGGCATCCCCGAGGTGCTGGCCGAGCTGCTGCTGGCGGCCAAGTTCGGCGTGCCGGTCTGCCCGCACTCGGGCGGCGTCGGGCTGTGCGAGCTCGTCCAGCACATCGCGATCTTCGACTACCTGCGCGTGGGCACGTCGCTGGACGGCCGCATGGTCGAGTACGTCGATCACCTGCACGAGCATTTCACCGACCCCGTCCGTACGCGGGAAGGTCGTTATCTGGTGCCCACCGAACCGGGCTACAGCTCCGACATGCGCCCGGCCTCGATCGCGCAGTTCTCGTTCCCGGACGGCCCGGCATGGAACTGAACCGTTCGACGCTGGCCCAGGTGCCCGCCGCCGCCCGGCCCCGGATCGACACCCCCGCGGCCGGCATCGTCCACCTCGGACTGGGCGCTTTCCACCGGGCGCACCAGGCCGTCTTCACCGAGGACGCGATGGCCGCGGCCGGTGGCGACTGGGGCATCGTCGGGGTCGCGCCGCGCTCGCCGGAGGTCTACGACGCCATGCGCACGCAGGACGGGCTGTTCAGCGTGACCACGCTCGACCCGGCCGGTAACAGCACCCGGGTCATCGGCTCCTCGGCCGGGCAGCTGCGGGCCGCCGCCGACCCCGACGCCGTGGTGGCGCTGCTGGCCGACCCCAAAATCAAGATCGTCACGCTGACCGTCACCGAGAAGGGCTACAAGCTCGACGCGGCCACGGGGCGGCTGCTGCTCGACGACGACCTGCGGGCCGACCTCGAGACCGGGCGGCCCCCGCAGACCGTGCCCGGCCTGCTGATCCGCGGCCTGTGCGCCCGGCGAAAGGCCGACGCGGGACCGATCGCGCTGGCCAGCTGCGACAACCTGCCGGCCAACGGCCACCGCCTGCGCGGCCTGATCGACAAACTCGCGGCGGCCACGGCGATCGGCGACTGGGTCCGCGAGAGCGTCACGTTCCCGGGTTCCATGGTCGACCGGATCGTGCCGGCCACGACACCGGTGACACTCGCGGGCGCGGCCCAGGCGTTGGGCGTACGGGATCAGGCCGCGGTGAACGGCGAGCCCTATTCGGCTTGGGTGATCGAGGACGACTTCCCGGCCGGGCGGCCCGCGTGGGAACAGGCCGGGGCGGTGATGACTTCAGACCCCCGCCCGTACGAGCGGCTCAAGCTGCGCACGCTCAACGGCGTGCACTCGGCGATCGCCTACCTCGGTGCGGTGGCGGGTCGCTCGACGATCGCCTCAGCTTTGGAGCTGCCGGGCATGCACGAAGTCGTGCGGCAGTACATCGCCTGCGACGTGGCACCCAGCTTCGACCCGCCGTCCGGGGTCGACACCATCGCGTACGGGGAAGAGGTGTTGACGCGCTTCGAGAACCCGGCCATCGAGTATCAGACTGTGCAGGTGGCGATGGACGGCTCGCAGAAGATGCCCCAACGGGTGCTGCAAACAGTGCAGGACCGGCTCGCGGCCGGCAGCGTGCCGCGCTGGGGCGCCCTGGTGGTCGCGGCGTGGATGCGCTTCGTCCAGGGCGTCTCCGACGACGGCCAGCCGCTGCCGTTGAACGACCCGCTAGCCGACCGCATCCGAGCCCGGCTCGCCGCGGCACCCTCGACTCCCGACGGCGTGGTCGACGCGCTGCTCGGGCTGGACACCGTGTTCACGCCGGCGCTGGCCGAGGACGCTTCTTTCCGGGCCGCGCTGGTCGAGTGGCTGACCGCCTTCGAGAAGCACGGAGTGGCGGCAACTCTGGCCGGTGCGGTGTGAAGACTCGGGTTGCTTTGATCGGCGCTAACGGTCACGGCAGGTGGCATCGTCGGCGCATTTCGGATTTGTCGGATTCAGTCGAGCTGGTGGGTCTCGCTGACTTGGCGCCGATCGATCCTCCGCCCGATGCGCCCGCCTTCACGGATCACCGCGCCCTGCTGACGGAGACCCGCCCCGACGTCGTGGTGATCTGCACGCCGCCGCACACCCACCTGCCGATCGCCCTCGACGCCCTCGACGCCGGCTGCGACCTGCTGCTCGAGAAGCCGCCGGTGACCTCGCTGGCCGCGCACCACACGCTCGTCGAAGCCGTGTCGCGAGCCGGCCGGGCCTGCCAGGTCGGCTTCCAGGCGCTCGGCTCGCGCGCGTGGACCCGCTTCCGAGCTGCCCTCGATCCGTCGCTCACGGCCTTGACCGCGGTGGCCTCATGGAAACGCGACGACGCCTACTACGCCCGCTCCCCCTGGGCCGGCCGCCGCACGGTCGCCGGCCGCCCCGTGGTCGACGGCGCCCTGGTCAACCCGCTCGCCCACGCCGTGATGCAGGCCCTGGCGTCTGGTTCGGCGGCCGGCGCCGGCCGCCCGCGGCTGCTGGAGGTCGAGCGCTACCGGGTACGCCCGATCGAGGTCGAGGACACGGCTTTCGCCCGCATCACGTTCGAGAACGGCCTGACCCTGCTGGTCGCCGTCACCCTGGCCGGCGAGGACTTCATCGCCGGCGAGATCGAGGCCCGCGGCCCGTTCGGCCGGGCCCTGCTCGAATACCCCACCGACCGCCTGGCCCTCCCCGGCGACCCCGCCCTCGTCGAGGTGCCCGGCCGCACCGACCTGCTGACCAACCTGCTCGACCACCGCACGACCGGCACCGACCTGCTCGTCCCCCTGGAGTCCACGATCGACTTCTCCACCGTGCTGGAGGCCCTCACCCTGCCCGACACCCCGACCCCCCAGCTCATCGACGTGCCGAACAGCACGATCCCCGGCATCAACGGCCTGCTCCGCCTCTCCGCCGACACCCTCACCCTGCCCTCAGAACTGGGCGTCTCATGGGCCGCCAAACCGGACCGCCGCCGCCTGCCCGTGTCCTAGCGCCGATATAACCTGCCACCCTCTGATGAACGCGGAGATGGGCAGGGCATGGTGGACGGATTCGACCTCGGACGCTTGAACTATCGGGAGTTCGAGGAGGTGTGCCGCGACCTGTTCGGCGAGATCCTCGGTTTCCCTCTGGAGGTCTTCACCCCTGGCCCGGACGGCGGCATCGACCTCCGGCATGTCTCGGACGACGGCCACACCGTGATCGTGCAGTGCAAACACTGGCACGGCTCCGGGACCAGCGCTCTCCTCAGCAGGCTGAAGACCGATGAGGCGCCCAAGGTCCGTAACCTGAAGCCGGACCGCTTCCTGCTCGCGGTGTCCGTCGGACTGACGCCGCACAACAAACAGGTCATTCTCGATACTTTCGCGCCGGCCCTCAGAACGCCGTCCGACATTTATGGTCTGGACGATATCGTCGGCGCCCTGCGCGACCGCCCCCGGCTCGTCGAGCGCCACTTCCGCCTGTGGCTGAGCAGCACCGCCGTCCTGCGAACCGTCCTGGACCGGGCAAGCCACCTGCGATCCTCCTGGTTGCGCGACGAACTGACCCGCACGGCCGAGACGTTCGTGCCTCACTACGGATTTGTACGCGCCGCCCAAGTGCTGGCCGCCCAGCGCGTCTGCGTGATCACTGGTGCGCCCGGCGTCGGCAAGACGACGGTCGCGATGATGCTGGCTTACTGGCACATGGGTCACGGCTTCCAGGTCCACGAGGTCAGGAGGGACGTCGATGAGATCGACGAACTGTGGCGCGACGATGAGCAGCAGGTCTTCCTCTACGACGACTTTCTCGGCCAGACCATGCTCGATCGGCCCAGAGACAATGAGGACCGCCGGCTGGTGTCGATGATCAGCCGGATCCGCAGGACGCCCGGCAAGGCCCTCGTCATGACCACTCGCAGCCACATCCTCGGCGAGGCTCAGCGTGGTTCCGACCGGCTCGGCGGCCCCGACGTCTCGATCGTGACCAGCGTGGTCGAACTGAGTGACCTCGACTTCGAGATGCGCGGTCAGATCGTCTACAACTACGTGTCGCGGAGCTCCATCAGGCAAGAGGAGAAGGCGCGCTTCGGCCAACCGGAAGTCTGGGAGCCCATCGTGTCGCATCGGCGTTTCAGCCCGCGACTCATCGAGGAGACGATGAGGCTGGCCGGTCCGGGAACACCGGATGTCGTCGCTCACCTCCTCGCCAACCTGGAAGATCCGCTGCACATCTGGGAAAGAATCGTCGAAAATGAGCTTTCCCGCGAGGCCGTCGAGCTGCTGGAGATCCTGTTCCTGACCGGCGAGACCAAACCTGGAGCTCGGCCGGGCCGATCTGTCCGCCTTGGTGGCATCGGTGGACCACCACTTCCCGGCGTACCGCTTGATGCAGGTGGCTCGCTCTTCCAGTAATGCAACGGTCCTCCGCTTCCTCAGCGACAATCCCTCGCTCGTCGAAGACATGATCGTTCGGCCGAAGCAACGGTGCCCGACTCCTATTGGCACGAGGAGGAGAGCCTGGCCTCCTACCTCGTCTGGGCGCTCTCGACGGCCGAGCTTCTGGGTTTGTCACCATCGGCGAGTTACGTGAGCAGCCGTTGCGAGGAACTGGACCTCGAGGCGCTGCCCGAAGAACACCTCGTCGAGCTGGCCAACGCATTATCAGCGAGCAGGATGATCCCGACGGAGAGCAGTCGGCGATTCCGCCGGTCGGTCCACACGAGGGTCACCGAGGAGATCAGGGATTGCATCTATTCCGAAAATCTCCTTCGGGCGACCGAGTTGTATCAAGTTTTGGTGACGTTGGAGAATTCAGACCCTGAGGACAAATACATCGGGCTGATCTACGCGGCCGTCTCGGACCGGCTCGATTACCTGACCGGCTTGGCCGACGACGAGCTCGATGAGGAACTCGTTGGGGAAGTCGCGGGACTGGTGGAGTTTCTCGGCCAGGCTGAGGGCCACCCCGTGGACACCTCAACCGCGAACGCGCTCTTGGCGAGGCACTGGGCCTCGGCAACCGAGACGACAGAACCGGGCGCCTTCTCGGCAACACAGCGACACGTTCCGGTTGATGTCCAGCGAGGTTCGGTCGCCAGGCTGATGCGGCAGCTCGACCCGGAGTAAGGCCAACGTGAATCTGCTCCGGTGCGTCCTGGGAGCTAGTTCGGTTGGGTTGGCGCTGACTTCCGAACCAACGGCTGTTCTCCGGGCACGGGCGTGAGGCCGTGGCTCAGTGAGTCGGCGATCTCGTCGCGGCGGCGCAGGGCGGCCCGCCAGCCGACGACCTCGACCTCGCTGACCTCGCCGCTCCCCGAGGCCGCCCGTACGATCCACGGCCGCCGGAAGAGCACCCGCGCCACCGCCGAAGCGGCCAGCAGAGCCAGCACGATCAGCCCGTCCAGGATGATCAGCAGGAGTGGCAGCAGGACCCACCAGAACAGAACCGCCGCCAGCACGAAAGCGAACAGCACAACCGCGACGATCACCAGTTCGTCGGCGATGCTGGAGCTGCCGCCGCTGCTTCCGAGGTTGCTGGAGACGTCGGCCCCGCCGCTCAGGACGTCGCCGGCGTCGACGTCGTGGCGGCGCTTGGAACGCCAACCGCCGAACCGCCGGGCCATCGCGCGCCACCGCGGCTCCCAGACCACCCGCACATCCCACCGCGCCCCGTCGAGCGCCGTGACCGTCACTGTTCGCACCTGCTCAAGGTAGCGGCCTGGGCCAAGGCGAAACGGGGTTGCCGACCTCGGATGATCATGGTGCGATGCCGACATGGGGGATTTACGGGGATCGTTGAGTAAAGTGCTGCCGCCGCCCGGATTGCCTAGGCGGCTGGCGACCCAGTCGGCCCTGCTCGGCATCGGTGGCGGCACGTTCCTGACCGGCAGCGTCGTGTTCTTCACCCTCTATGTCGGGCTGTCGCCGATCCAGGTCGGGCTCGGCTTCTCGCTGGCGGGCCTCGTCGGCCTGGTGGGCTCGTTGCCGCTGGGGCACCTGGCCGACCGGATCGGCGGCCGCCGGGCGTGGGTGCTCGGGGCGCTGGGCGGGGCGGCCACCTTCGCGGCATACCCGTTCACCGACGGGTTCTGGATGTTCCTCGTGCTCATCACGATCGAGGCGACGGCCGACACGTTCGCCAACGCGGGGCGCATGGTCTACATGGCGGCGGCCGTGCGGCGTGAGGAGCGCGTACGCACGATGGCGTTCGCCCGGGCGTACCTCAATGTGGGTTTCACCGTCGGATCCGGGCTGGGTGCGGCGGCGCTGGCGCTCGACTCGCGGGCCGGCCTGCTGGTGCTGGTGCTGGCCAACGCGGCGGGGCTGGCTTTGAACGCGCTCTTCGTGGCGCGGATGCCGGCCCAGCCCTCGTTGCGGACGACCCGGGAGCGGCAACCCAGCCCGTGGGGCGTCCTGCGCGATCACCCGTACACGGCGCTGGCCTCGCTCTTCGGGGTGCTCTGGCTCAACGCCACCCTCTTCGGCGAGGTCGTGCCGCTGTGGGCGATCACCATGACCGACGCGCCCAAGCCGCTGCTCGGCGTGCTCTTCGCGATCAACACCGTGATGGCGGTGGCGTTGCAGGTGCGGGCCACCCGGGGCGCCGACAGCCTGACCGGGTCGACCCGCCTGCTGCGCTGGGCGGCGCTGGCCAGCGTGGCCGCGTGCCCGGTCGTCGCGCTCAGCGGGGCGACCCACGGCTGGGCCACGATCGCCCTCCTCGCGTTCGCCATCGTGCTGCTCACGGCGACCGAGCTGTGGATGTCGGGCGCGCAGTGGTATCTGCAGACCGAGATCCCGCCGGCCGAGCAGCGCGGCGCCTATCTGGGGGCCAGCAAGTCGGTCGGCGGCGTGACCAAGATGCTCGGCCCGGCGTCGCTGACGTTCCTGGCCATCCACACCGGCGGGTGGGGCTGGTGGCTGATCGCCGGCATCTTCGTCGTCGCGTGGGCCGCGGCCCGCCCGATCGTGGCCTGGGTCGAGCGGACCCCACGCAACGGACTCACCGAGCCCGTCCCGTCGATATGACGCGTTGCGCCCGACCGCCGTGACGGCGGTCGGGCGTTACGGCCCGCGGGATCAACGCCGGACAGTCAGTACCGCCCGTCACGGCGCTAGGACTGACCCCGGTCGCCGTGTCAACCCGCCCGTAGCCGCCCTGTGGACAAGTCCCGCGGCTGTGGACAACCCCGATCCACCGCTCCTGATCAAATAGGGTCGGAGCCACACCCGGGCGGGAGGGGGAGGCGGTGGCAGGTTGGAACCAACGATCTTGGCCAACGATCTTGGAGAGCCTCGCGTTCGTGCTGGTGCGTTTGTCCGGGCCGACGTGGCGTACGTCTGGGGTGTGGTCCCTGTCGATGGGTCCTTGATCGGACAGTGGCGGGTGGTATCCGCGGACCTACGCTGAACCCCTTCGCGTCGGGAGGGGATAGACATGACCCAGGCTGTTTCGCTCACGGATTTTCTCGGCGCGACCGAGATCGGGCGCCTCACGAACGCCCAGCGCAAACTGATCGTCCAGCAGGCGCTGCTCGTGCTTGAGCAGAATTACGCGCTGCTGCCGTTCAAGATGGCGCGCTACGGCATCAACCCGCTGCAGCGGCTGCGCCTGCTCTCGCAGCGGCTCGACCGCGACGGCGACCCCGAGCTCGAATGGCGCATGCACGCCGAGCTCGTCGACGTCTTCAACTCGCTGCGCGACCTGCACACCCGCTACACGCTGCCGCAGCCCTTCAACGGGGCCGCGGTGTTCCTGCCGTTCCTGCTCAAGGAGTTCACCGAGGACGGTCGCAAGCGTTATCTGGTCAGCAAGCGCCAGGCCGACTTTGACCTGCAGGGCTTCCGCCCGGGCGTCGAGGTGACCCACTGGAACGGCGTGCCGATCGCGCGGGCCGTCGAACGCTTCGGCGACCGGCTGCCGGGCGCCAACGCCGACGCGCGCCACGCCCGGGCGTTGCAGATGTTCACCGTACGGTCGCTGGCCTTCGCGCCACCCCCGGACGAGGACTGGATCACCGTCGGCTATCTCGACCAGTCCGGTCAGGCCCAGGAGACCCGGCTGACCTGGAACGCGACCGCGATCACGCCGGTCGCCGAGGGCCCCAGCGCGACCACCGACACCCAGCTCGGCGTCGACATCGAGGGCGCCCAGCTCGCCCGGCTGCGCGCCGCCCTGTTCGCGCCCGCGGCCCTGGCCGCCGAGGAGACCGGGCAGGAGCTCGCGACCGACGACCCCGGCGTGGTCCCGGTCGCCCCCGACCTGTCGACCGTCTTCGAGGCGCGCCGCGTCGCCGTGGGCGGCCGCACGGTCGGTCACCTGCGCATCCGTACGTTCATGCCCACGGCAGGCGGCATCGTGGCGTTCGTCCGCGAGTTCGCCCGGCTGCTCGGCGCGCTGCCCCCGGACGGGCTCGTGCTCGACGTGCGCGGCAACGGCGGCGGCGCGGTCGTCGCCTCCGAGCTGTGCCTGCAGGCGCTCACCGCCCGCCCGGTCGAGCCGGAGCCGGCCCAGTTCGCGGCCACCGCGCTCAACCTGCGCCTGTGCCGCACCCGCGACGACCTCAACCCGTGGCTCAAGTCGATGGACCAGGCGCTCGAATCGGGCGCGCCCTACTCGGCGGGCATCCCGTTCACCGAGCGCGAATGGTTCGACGCCGTCCCGCAGTCCTACTTCGGCCCGGTCGTGCTGCTGACCGACGCCCGTTGCTACTCGGCCACCGACATCTTCGCGGCCGGCTTCCAGGACAACGGCATCGGCCTCGTGCTCGGCACCGACGGCAACACCGGCGCCGGCGGCGGCAACGTCTGGCAGCTGGCCGACCTGATCGGCTCGCTGTCCGAGCCTTTCAAGCCGCTGCCGCTGGGCGCCGGCCTGTCCTTCGTCATCCGCCGGGTGCTGCGGGTCGGGGCCAACGCGGGCACCCCGCTGGAGGACTACGGCGTCGTGCCCAACGAACGCCACAGCACGACCCGCCGCGACATCGTCTCGGACGACGCCGACCTGCTGGCCGCGGCGGTGGCCCTGCTCGAGAAGTCCCCGGCGCGCCGCTTCGACGTCGAACTCTCCGAGGCCGGGGGCGACCTCACCGCCACGTTCGGGGTGCTGGGGGTCGACCGCGCCGACATCGAGGTCGACGGGCGGCCCCGCTGCAGCGCCGACCTGGGTGGCAACCCGGGGCCGGTCGCCGTCACCGGGGCCGAGGGCGCCCGCCAGGTCCGGGTCCGCGGCTTCGACGCGGGCGAGCCCGTCGCCCTACGCACGTTCATCCGCAAGGGTGGCGCCCTGAAGCCACTGGGCACCCTGGAAGGCTGAAACCATAACGCCTTCGTACGCCACGGCGGCCCCGACAAACGCACCCGCACGAACGCGAGGCTCCGCCGGCGCAGTCGGGACTCACGGCCGAATCGCCCGACCGGCCATGGGGGGCTCGAAGGGGAAATGTCCCTCCCGGCGACGACGTCGGTCACCGCCAGAGCGGCATCCGGGCTCAGGCGGTGACCGCCTCGGGGACCACAGCCTCCTTGACCACGACGGTGCGGCAGAGCAGGTCAGCGAGGGTGCGGCGTTTGGCCCCAACTCTGGCGCCCATCCGCGATCAGCGGCGACACGACAGCGCGAGCCGCCGACGGAGCGGATCGATCTCTGTGATGGTGACGACGACCTCGTCGCCGACCTGGACTGCCTGGTTGGGGGTGTCGATGGGCACGGTGGAGAGTTCGTGTGGCGCGAAGCGACAGGCGAGCCTCGCCATCGGTGGTGTCGAAGGCAAGAAACTCGCAGGTGACGTGCTGTCCGACGGAGATGACCTCGTACGGGTCCTGGAAGGTGAGCCAGGACAGCTCGGGCATGGTGATCTGCGGACGTTACAGATCAGTGACCAGCACCCGGATGTGGCGGGACAACGTCTCCCCGGCCGGGACGACTAGCGGGTCCTCCCAGGCCAGGGCCGCGCACACGCCGATGTAGCCCTCCGTGCGGATGAACCAGCGGTCCTTGCCGGCCAGGCCCCGGAACGTCAGCGCGTATTTGTCGTCCACGGTCAGGGTCACCGATTCGGCCGTGCTGCCGTGGGGTTCGCTGGCGACGGCGCGTTCACCCGGGCAGCGCCAGAAAAAACCGCCATAACCCGCTTCCCCCGTACGCCCGTTGGTGGCGGGGCTGCCCAGCGAGACCGACAGGCCCGGGGCGGTCGTCAGGGCGTACCGGAAGGACAGCTCCCACCCGCCGGGCGCCGCCCCCGCCGTGAGAGAGCGGCGCTCGGTCAGCAGCGTGCGGTCGTCGCCGTCGCACCAGCGCAGCTTCTCCGACAGGCCGCCCGGTGAAGAGGCGGGCACCCAGCCGTCGTGCCGGATCGTGCCGTGGTCGGTCAGCCACGTGTAGCCCTGGTCGCGGACGAACGTGCGGCCGCCCCAGAAGTTCCAGCCGTTGACGTCGGCGATCGTCACCGAGGCGCCGAGGTGCCAGGGGTGGTCGAAGCAGAGCTCGTCGGTCACGACCGTGCCGGCCAGGGTGCGTACGGGGTGAAGATAGGGCCGGGGGGCGAGCCGGATGTCGAGCGGCGGGTCGATCACGTACGTGGCGACGAACGTGTCGCCCACGCGCAGGAAGCTCACGCGACGGCCGCCTCGTAGCCGGCGATCGCCTCGGCCAGCACGTCGGGGCCCGGCCGCGACCAGACCTCCTCGTGGAACACCTCGACCTCGACGTAGCCGTCGTAGCCGGTCTCCCGTACGGCCTGCGCGAAGCGCCGCATGTCGACCGATCCGGTGCCGGGCAGCCCGCGGCCCAGCAGCACACCCTCGGGCAGCGGCGTGATCCAGTCGGCCAGCTGGAACGCGGCGACCCGTCCGTCACGACCCGCGCGGGCGATGCCGTCCCACACCGTGTCGTCCCACCACAGGTGATAGGTGTCGATCACCACGCCGACCGCCTCAGCCGGATAGGGCGCGGCCAGCTGGAGGGCCTGATCGAGCGTGGAGACGACGCAGCGGTCCGAGGCGAACATCGGGTGCAGCGGCTCGATGGCCAGCCGGACGCCCGCGGCCAGCGCGTCGGGCACGAGCGCGCCGATCGCGTCGCCGACGTGCCGGCGGGCGCCGTCGATGTCCCGGCTCGAACCCGGCAGTCCGCCGCTGACCAGCACGAGCGTGTCGGTCCCCAGAACAACCGCCTGCTCGATGGCGCGCCGGTTCTCGTCGTACCAGTCGGCCGCGTGGAAGAACCCGCCCCGGCACAACGACGTGACCGTGAGGCCGGCATCGCGTACGAGGGAAGCGGCTTTTTCCGTGCCGTAGTCGGCGACTTCCTCGCGCCAGAGGCCGACTCCGGTGACGCCCGCGGCCACGCAGCCGGGCACCAGTTCGTCGAGCGGCCAGCGTTTGGTGGTGGCCTGGTTGAGCGAGAAGCCCCTCATCGCGCCAGCCCCACGGTGGTCAGCCACGCGTCGGCCCGGCGCGAGGCCAGCTCGGCGTCGGGCAGCAGCCCCGCCTCGTCGGCCAGCCTCATCAGCGTGAGCAGGTGCTGCGGCGAGCGCCCGGACTGCGCGCCGTTGACCATCGTGAGGTGATCCTGATGGCCCGCGAGCCAGTTCAGAAACACGATCCCGGTCTTGTAGTGATAGGTCGGCGCGGCGAAGAGATGCCGGGCGAGCGGCAGCGTCGGTTCCAAGATCTTCCCGTACGTCGTCACGTCGCCCTCGTCGAGCGCACGCAGGGCCGCCGCCGCGGGTGGGGCGATCACCGCCAGCACCCCCAGCAACGCCTCGGAATGCCCCTGGTCGTCGCCGAGGATCAGCGACGGATAGTTGAAGTCGTCGCCGGTGTACATCCGCACACCCTCGGGCAGCCGCCGCCGCATCTCGATCTCGTAGTCGGCGTCGAGCAGCGACAGCTTGATGCCGGCCACCCGATCGCGATGCTCGTTGATGATCTCGAGGACGGCCTCGCGGTTGCCCCAGTAACCGGCCAGCGCGGGGTCGAACGCCTCACCCAGCCAATGCAGCAGAACCGGCTTGTCCGATTGCGACAGCAGCTCGCCGTAGACGCGCTTGTAGTCATCGGCGTCCCGCGCGGCCGCGGCCAGATGCCGGCTGCACATCAGGACCGGGGTCGCACCAGCATCCCGTACGTCGTGCAACTGCTCCAGATAGGCCTTGGTGATCTCGTCGAGGGTCGCCGGACCGGGTAGCAGCTGGTCGGTGGCGACGCCGGCCACGATCGCGCCGCCGACCGACCGGGCTTCGGCGGCGCTGCGGCGGATCAGCTCGCGGGTGGCCGGATAGTCCAGCCCCGCGCCGCGCTGGGCGGTGTCCATCGCCTCGGCCACCCCGAACCCGTACGACCACAGGTGGTGCCGGAACCGCAGCGTGGTGTCCCAGTCGAGCGCGGCGGGGGCGCCCGGAATGTTCTCGGCTGCCGGGTCGGCCGTGACCGGCGCCGCGGCGTACGCGATCCGGCTCGTGAACGGCTTCCCCGGCGCTGCATAGGAGGTGCCGCGGCCGCTGAACCTCATCGGTCCAGCTCCGGGATCTCGAGGCGACGGCCCTCGCGGGACGACTGCAGCCCGAGCTCGGCCACCTGCACGCCCCGCGCCCCGGCCCACAGGTCGCCGGTGTAGGGCCCGTCCTCGGCCACGTAGCGCAGGAACTGCTCCCACTGGGCGCGGAACCCGTTGACGAAGACCTCGTTGTCGGGCACCTCCTGCCACTGCTCGCGGAAACGCTGCGCGGTCGGCACGTCCGGATCCCACACCGGCTTGGGGGTGGCGGCGCGCGGCTGGATGCGGCAGTGGTGCAGACCCGCGACGGCGCTGCCATGCGTGCCGTCGACCTGGAACTCGACCAGTTCGTCGCGATTGACCCGTACGGCCCAGGAGCTGTTGATCTGCGCGATGATGCCGCCGTCGAGCTCGAACCAGCCGTAGACGGCGTCGTCGGCGGTCGCCGCGTAGGGCTCGCCGCTCTCGTCCCAGCGCCGGTCGACGTGCGTCACCGAGCGGGCGGTCACCGAGCGTACGGGTCCGAAGATCTGCTCCAGGACGTAGTGCCAGTGCGGGAACATGTCGAGCGTGATGCCGCCGCCGTCGGCCGCCCGGTAGTTCCACGACGGGCGTTGCGCGGCCTGCCAGTCACCCTCGAAAACCCAATAGCCGAATTCCCCCCGTACGGAGAGGATCTGCCCGAAGAAGCCGCCGCGCACCAGGCGGAGCAACTTCTGCAAGCCCGGAAGAAACAGTTTGTCCTGCACCACGCCGTGCTTGATGCCGGCCGCGTCGGCCACCCGGGCCAGGTCGACCGCCTCGGCCAGGCTCTCGGCGACCGGCTTCTCGGTGTAGATGTGCTTGCCGGCCTCGATCGCCGTGCGCAGCGCCTTGACCCGGGCCGAGGTGACCTGCGCGTCGAAATAGACCTGCACGTCGGGGCGGGCCAGCGCGCCGTCGAGGTCGGTGGTCCAGTCGGTGAGGCCGTGCTGCTCGGCCAGCGTGCGCAGCTTGGTCTCGCTGCGGCCGACCAGCACGGGCTCGGGCCACAGGACGGTGCCGTCACGCAGCGGGAGGCCGCCGTCCTCGCGGATGGCGAGGATCGAGCGGATCAGGTGCTGACGCAGGCCCATCCGGCCGGTGACACCGTTGAGGATGATGCCGAGGGGGGTGCGGTCCATGCTCTCTCCAGCCTCCGCTTGGCTCGCAAACCGCTTAGGTAAGCGCTTTCCTGATACCGTACGGGGCGTGGTGCCGAGCGGGCAAGACCGTCGGCGGTATCCTCAGCGCGTTTGAAGAACCGGAGGTGGTCGTGGCTACGTTGGCCGATGTGGCCCGCCGCGCCGGGGTGTCCACGGCGACCGCCTCGCGCATCATCAACGGCAGCTCGAAGCCGGTCACCGAGGAGCTGCGGGCCCGGGTGCTGGCCGCGGTGGCCGAGCTGCGCTACGTGCCCAACGCGCACGCCCAGATGCTGGCCCGCTCCAACCGCAACGCCGTCGGCGTGCTGGTCCACGACGTCTCCGACCCGTATTTCGCCGAGATCACCCGCGGCCTGCAACGGGTCGCCACGGCGAGCGGCCGCCTGACCATCATCTGCAACACGTTCCGCGAACCCGAACGCGAACTCGAATACATCGACCTGCTGCACGCCCACCAGGTGGCGGCGATCGTCGTGGCCGGCTCGGGCTATTTGTCGTCCGACGCGGAACAGGAACTCGACGAGCGGATGACGGCCTTCGAGGCCACGGGCGGGCGGATCGCGGTGATCGGCCGCCACCACCACGCCTCAGACGCAGTGCTCCCGGCGAACGAGGAGGGCGGCTTCCTGGCCGGCTCACACCTGTTCGAACTGGGCCACACGTCGGTCGGTGTGATCGCCGGCCCCGCCGCCCTGACCACAACGGCCGACCGCCTGGCCGGCCTGCACCGAGCCGCCTCCGCGTACGGCCGTTCCCTGAACGTGGTCCACTCGGACTTCACTCGCGACGGCGGCGAGGCCGCAACGGCGGAACTGCTGGCCGCCGACCCCCCGGTGACCGCGATCGCCGCCCTCAACGACTCGATGGCCGTGGGCGCCCTGGCCGCGATGCGCACCGCGGGCCGCCTCCTGAGCGTCATCGGCTACGACGACATGCCCATCGCCCGAGACGTCACCCCGTCCCTGACCTCGATCCGGCTACCTTTGACCGAGCTGGGCGAACGCGCCATGCAACTGGCCCTCAACCCACCCCCACCCAACACTCCCCCACGCGTCGAGACAGTCTCAGCCGAACTAATCCGCCGCGAAAGCACCTGGCCGGTCTCCCAGCCCCGCTGACGCAACTTCAGAAATCAGCTTAAAAGATTCTAAAGATCATCAGTTTGATGGGAGTCCGCGCAAGGGCAATTCAAACAGATCTACTCAGGGTAAAATCCGGCTTTAAAGACAGCGAACCGCTCACGGTCACTATCGACTACCTCAAGTACATCCAAAAGGAAGTCGGAGTTCCACTTCGACAATCGGGAGTACATAACCCAGATTCCATCACGAGCTCGCTCGATGCACCTGTCGACCAAGTCGAAGTTTCCGAGCTCAAGTTCCGATCGGTGCGGCTCGCCCGTAATTATGTTGTGCAGTACGTTCAGAAACTCCATTTCTACCCACAAAGGAAGATCTTCGGCGTATGCAGCCAAGATCACACCAACGGCGGGGAGCGCCACTTCATAGACCATCGATTGCACTTCGAGCCGGTATTCCAGACTGCAGCCCACCGCCTCGGATTCATCGTTCGCATCGAGAAGACCGAGAAAGAGATCGCGGAGGCCCGGGCCGCCACTCGC
The DNA here is from genome assembly GCF_016785085.1 of Paractinoplanes lichenicola. Taxonomy (GTDB): domain Bacteria; phylum Actinomycetota; class Actinomycetes; order Mycobacteriales; family Micromonosporaceae; genus Actinoplanes; species Actinoplanes lichenicola. The sequence goes on along the minus strand of NZ_JAENHO010000008.1, from coordinate 265,215 downwards.
CGGAGCCCGGTAGGCCGACCAATCAATCCTACCAATCTCCAAGCGAGCGGCTACTGCCTTCACGGACAACGTCATTCACCCTTCAGTGAGCAAAGAGAGCACCTGGAACGATGTTTCCTTCAGGAATTCTTGTCTGACATACCGCACAGATAGGTTTCTCCTCCCACACCTTCCTGCCCAGCGAGTCTTTTTGATATTGTGCCGCCCTATTAAATAGAACGTCATTCATTGGCCAACCGGTCTTTTCAAGGATGTTGATTTCCGCACAGTTTCCGCCGCCAGAGCAGCCGACGGCGATTTGACCGGTCTTAACATTGATGGCGCTGGTCCAGGTTCGCAGCCGACCGGTCGCCTTAGGCATCCCGGCATCGTTTCGCAACGCGTTCCCGTCGCTGACCCGCGATTCAACCGTCCAGGGCCCTTCCGGATCGTGAACCTTGACTTCTGGCTCGAAACTACCAGCGGGCCCGCGAGACCCAAATCGTGGGCAAGAATCACCCGTCACACCCAGGTTGATGAAGCCGGGGTCGTTGTTGTGTACGAGGACCGGGTTATTGCCGGCAATCACATAGTACGTGTGGGTGTTATCGACGGTGAGGTCGCGCATCACCCGGGCACCGGTGAAGGTGCGGACTGCTACGACGTACTGGATTTCGCCGCTGGGGCCGACCAGCGTGGACGTGCCGGGTGTCAACTCCGCGGCATCGACCCACTCGCCGGTGGTGGCGTCCCAGAACGGGTGGTTGGCAGTGGTCTCCAGCGTGGATTCGGTCGGGCCGCGGGTACTGCGACCGCCCTTGCCCTCGGTCACCACCCTGGTCGAGTTTTCGGCCGCGACAGGCGCGGTCGACACCGTGACGTCGGTCAGTTCCCGGTCACGGTTGGCGTGCAGCAGCGTCACTAGCTGATCGCTGTTCTCACCCGTCGCCGGGTCGGTCGTCGCCACCTTGTCGCCGACATTGACCTCGACGATTGGCCTGGCGGAGCCGTCGGCCATCAGAACCCGGGTGTCCGGCGCGAAGCTGTGACACGTCGCCGCTGTCTGCGGGTCGTCGACTTTGTCCGCCTTGACGACGTTGCGCTGTTCCGCAGGCTGCTCCGACACCGACGGACGGTCTGAGCCCTCCGGCTTCTCCGGGCGTTCCGGCCGCTCCTTCTCCGGCTTCTCCGCCCTCTTCTTCGACGTCTTCGCCTTCGGTGGCTTCGCCGGCTCCGACGACTTTGCCTTCGGCCGGTGTTTCGCCTTCGGCTTGGGCTTCTTCTTCGCCGGCGGCTTGGTCTTCTTCTTGGGTGGCTTCGGTTTCTTCGGCACCTTCTGCATCAGGTCGCTCAGATGCTTGCGGGCCTGGTTCAGCAGCATCGAGGCGCGGTTCATCATCGTGCGGGCGCCGTCGATGATGCGCCGCCACATCCGGTAGCCGCTCAACGCCCGGTCGATCGCCTTGTACAGCGACCTGGCCATTTTGAACATCTTGACCGGGCCCAGGAAGTTGGACGCCAGGTCGATGCAGTCCATGGCACTGCCCTCAAGGCACCCCACGATCGCGTTGTAACCGATCAGGTCGAGCAGCATCCCGACACCGACCTGCAGCAGGATGTCCAGGAGCGGCGTGTTGCTCTCGCGTTCGGCCCGCTCGTAGTCGGCCTGCTGCCGCGCGATGTCCTCCCCGGTGAACTGGACGTCACGCTGATGCTGATCCATGTCACGGGTGTATTGGGCCAGCTGCGCCTGATACTTCTTCAGCTCGCACTCGTAGTCGTACGAGCCGCACTTGCCGTCCACGCCGTACCCGGTGGTGTCCGTGTTGCCGAGCGGGTCACCCTCGGCGTACGCGAAGCGGTTGGCCGCCCCGGATCCGGGGGTCGGGTTGTTCGACGCCGCGTCGCGGGTGTCGAACGCTCCCGTCTCCGGGTCGTACCAGCGGGCCCACATATTGACCTTGCCGGTGCCCTCGTCGGTCCACTGCGATTGGAAGCCGAGCCTTCCGATCATGCCGCCGGAGGCGATGACCTTGCCCCACGGGTCGTAGGCGACCGAGGCCGCGAGGGTTGTGCCGGTGCCGGAGAACTCGCCCACCACGTCGGTGTGCAGGTCCGTCCACGCGTAGCGCTTGTTCGCCCCGGACGCGACACCGACCAGGCCGCCGCCGGCATCCCGGACGTACGTGGCGGTGCTGTCCCCGGCCACCGTGTTGCCGAGGCCGGTGTAGGTCAGGTTCGGCTTGATCAGCCGGCCCAGCCCGTCGTACGTGTATGTCTGTTTCTGTCCGCCCGCCGCGGTCTGAGACAGCACCTGGTTGAACGCGTCGGTTACCGTCTCCTGCTCGAGGCCGCCCTCGACGGTGCTGGTGAGGGTTCCCCGCGCCGAGTAGTGATACTGCGTGCCGTCCGACGACGACATCAGCTGGTTGCGCTCGTCGTAGGTGAACGTCTTGCCGTCGGCCTGCGTCCGGTTGCCCGACTTGTCGAAGGCGTAGACCACCGGTGTGCTGCCGTTGTCCCACCCGACCAGCCGGTCGGCCAGGTCGTACGTGTAGGTGTTGGCGGCCGCCCCGGAGAACCCGGTCGTCGTCTTGGACTTCAGGTTGTCGTTGGCATCCCACCCGTACGCGATCTTGGCGACGCTCGCACCACCGGCCGTCTTCAGCTCGTCGGAGGTCACCCGGTGCAGGTTGTCGTAGCCGAACGACCGGACGTTGCCGGTGGTGTCGTACTTGATCGACTTGACCTGCGACATCGCGTCGTACGTGTATTTCATGTCGACGCCCGCGCCCGTGTTCACCACCTTGTCGGGCCGGCCGACGTTGTCGTACGTGTAGGAGGTCGTCCCGGCCGCATCGGTCCGCGAGGCCAGTGCCCCATCCGGGTTGTAGCTGTAGGACGACGCTCCCGACACCCCGCCGATCGTCGTCGGCAGACCCCGGTCGTCGTACGCGACCGTGGTCGTCCCGGCCGAGCCGGTCAGCGACGTCACCCGGCCGGTCAGGTCGTACTCGAAGGTCTTGTCGGTCGTCGCCGCCTGGGCGCCGGTGCCCGCGTTACGCACCAGCCGGCCCATCTCGTCGTACTCCGACGTCACCCGCACCCCGCCCGGCGAGTCGACCCGCACCGGCCGCGCGGCGGCGTCATAGGACGTGGTGAACGTGCGGTCGGCCGGATCGGGGTGGGCCTCCGTGGCCGGCTCGATCTGCGACTCGGGCAGACCCCAGGCGTTGTACGTGGTGACGAAGCGGTTGCCCCGACCGTCGGTGAACCGGGTGCGCTGCCCGGCGAGGTCGTAGCCGAAGGTGGACACGATCTCGTCGGAGCCGCTGATCGGCTCGGTCTGCGACACCAGCTGCCCGAGCGCGTCGTACGCGAACTTCTTGGTCGTGCGGCGGGCATCAGTGGCCTCGATGAGGTTGCCGGCGGCGTCGTACCGGCTGGAGACCGTGCGCAGCAGCTCGTCGGTGGCCGAGTACGCCCTGGTCTCCAGCAGGCGGCCGGCCAGGTCGTAGACCGCTGTCTCGTAGGTCTTGTCCGGGGAAGTCACCTTGACCGGCCGCCCGGCGCCGTCGTACTCCGTCTTGGTGATGTTCTGGTCGGCGTCCTGGACCGAGGTCTGCTCGCCGGCGGCGTTGTACTGCATCCTCGTCTCGACACCGGCCGCCGACTTCACGACATCGGGCCAGGGACTCGCGATGTGCTGGATCTCCGTCTTGTTCGCCTCGCCGGTCTGGCGTACGGCCTGGGTGCTGGTCTCCGTGCGGCCCAGGAAGTCGTAGGTGGCGGTGGCCTTGGCCCCGGTCGGGTCCTCCTGCTCCAGCAACTCGCCGTCCGGGGTGTAGGCGAAACGGCTCACCCCGCCGTCGGCCGCAGTGACCTTGGTTGTCCGGCCGAACGAGTCGTACTCGAACCGGATGGTCGCGCCGAGCGGGTCGGTCGTCGACTCGACCTGGCCCGCCGCGTTGAACTTGTTGGTGGTTCTGGCCACGATCGGCGTCGACGAACCCGGCGCCAGGTAGCTCGGCAGCTCCGTCTCGACCGGGCGACCGGCGGCGTCGTACCGGGTGATCGTCTTGTTGCCCCGGGGGTCCTGCTGCTCGGTGAGCTCGCCGAAGGTGTTGTAGCCGACCATCGAGATCGCGAACGTGGAGACCGGCGCCCCTTCCCCGGTCACGGCGCTCACCTGCGGCGACTTGACGTGGACGGGACGCCCGGCCGCGTCGTTCTCGATCAGTGTCGTGTTGCCCCGGGCGTCGGTCGCCGAGAGGGCCGAGCCGTCCCGGTCGAGGTTCTGGCTCGAACGCACCACCCGCGCCGACAGGGCCGCGGCCGTGCCGGCGCGCACCGTTGCCATGTCGGCGGCGGGGACCGCCCGCTGGAAGACGATCACATCGTCGACCAGGCCCTGCGGCGTCGAAAGAGTAGACGCCTGCCCGATCTGGATCGAGGAGGCCGACAGCGGACGGAAGTCGTCCGCTTTGGCCTTGGCACTGCCCAGCACGGCACTGGCACCGTTGCGGTCGCCGTGGAGCGTGGCTGTCTTGTTCTCCGGATCGTAAGAGGCAGCCAGATGCGTCCATGTCCCGGCCGTGGCCGTCCCGTTGGCGGTCCGGACCGTGACGGTCTCGGGCACGCCTGTGCCCGTCTCGCCGGTCATCGTCAGCTCCCAGGCGCCGCCGACCATGTACGACAGCGACATCACAGTCGGTCCGGCACCGGTCGGCATCGACAGCAGGGAGCGGTCGTTGGCTGTATCGCCGACGTTGACCCAGAGACCCACCGTGAAGGCCCGGGTGGTGTCGACCACCGGCTGCTCGGACTTGACGAACGCGTGGGAGCCGGTCAGCGCCACGGAGCCGCCCCGTTCGGTCGACCACATGGCCTTGGGGGTGACCGTGCCGCGCGAGTTACCGACGGAGTCGGCGGTGGCGCTGTCGAAGATTGAGTCGAACTTCCACCGGAACACCGGGGCCAGCGGGTCCTTGGACGTGTAGGTGGTCTCGGCCAGGGCCCGGCCGAGCTTGTCGTAGAAAGCCTCGGACTTGCCCACGGTTCCGGAGTTGTCGGAGAGCGTCGTGGTCAGCACGTCGTCGTTGGCCGAGTACGTCTGCGTGGTGGTGCGGTTCAGACCGCCGGGGTCGAGCGTCGCGGTGAGCCCGCGGCCCGCCTCGTCGTAGGTCCGGGTGGTCTTGGTCCGGCCGTCATTGGTGATCTGGGTCTTCAAGTTGCCGGCCGGGTCGTACTCGTTCTCCTCCTCGACGAAAGTACCCTCGCTGGTCTTCTCGGTCTGGCCGTTCCACCGGGTGACCTTGGTGAGCAGGTTGTTGTCGGTGTACTCGTAAGTGGTGAGGTAACCCCTCGCGTCCTTGACCGAGTTCAGCCGGCCCGCGAAGTCGTAGCTCATCTCCTTGACCGGCAGCTTCTCACCGGGCACTTCGACCTTGAGCTCGCGGCCGAGCGGGTCGTACGTCGTCTTGATGACGCTCCTGTCGGCGTGGGTCTGTGTGCTGACCCGCCCGTACGCGTCGTACCCCAGTGTCAAGGTATTGCCGAGGGCGTCGGTCTCGGTCGCCTTGCGCCCGTACTGGTCGTAACCGTAGGTCACCGTACGTGGGGCGTCGCGGCCGTTCCCCCCGTCCCCGTCGGACACAGTCTCCGAGGTCACGAGGCCGTCGTCGTTGTAGACCGTCGAGGTGACGGGCGTGTGGGGCAGACCGGTCACCCGGTTTTCGAACGTGGCGCCCGTCTCTTTGACGACCCGGTCCTGTTTGTCGTGCTCGTAGGTGATCTTCGACCGTTCCGTGCCGCCGACGGATTCGGTCTCCTGGATTGTCCGCCCGAGGGCGTCGTACAGGTAGCTGGTCTTCAGGCCGGCCGGGTCGGTCATCTCCCGGACGTCGCCGTTCGCCTCGTAGGCGATGGACACGACGCCCCCGCCGGGCTTGACGACCTCGGTGGGCAGACCGGCCGGCGACGTGGTGTACCTGACGGTGCTCCGGCGGCCCAACGGGTCGGTCTCCGCAATCCGGGCGGCCGTGTTCACGTTGTAGTCGTACTTCGTGAGGTAAGTGTCATCCGTCGCCGTTTTGGAACCGGGACCGCGCTTGGTCAGCAGCCGATCGTTCATCACGCTCGGATCCAACTGCTCGGACGTCGCGTTCGGCCAATACGTGTAGTACGTCGTCGAGCACTTGCGCTCGGACCTGTCCTGACAGGTGGCGGTCGAGACGACGTTGCCCCGGATGTCGTGCTCGTTGATGGTCATGTTGCCGATGGGGTCGGTGACCGTGCGCAGGTTGCCCCGGCTGTTGTAGCCGTACCGGGTCGTGTTGCCGAGCGCGTCGACCTCGGCGAGCTTGCGGCCGCTCTGCAACTCGTGGACGTCCCGGCTCACGGTGTTGTCCGGCTGCTGCACGCTGTAGGTGACGGACGGCACGACCGTTGACTGCGCGGCCGACCGCGCCTTGAACTGCGCCTCGACCATCTTGCCGTCGAGCGGCTTGTCGTAGAGCGCGACCTCGGCGATCTGGCCCAGGAAGGAACGCGCGGTCGGGCCGACGGTGTCGTATGTTCCCGGCGTGTAGCCGCCCCCGAGGTAGCCCGCACCGACATACATGTACTTAGCCACGCCGTCCCGGAGCGGGGCCCAGGGCCGGCTGCCCTGCGCTTTGCCGTCCACATAGAGCGTCTGGTTCTCGTCCCAGGTGACCAACGCCACATGGTGCCACTTGCTGTCGTTGACCCTGGCCTCGCTGCGGATCGGCCAATTGATAGGGGGTATGGGGGAAGAACCCTTCTCCATGGCGAACTGGCCGCGAAGGTGGCCCTCGGAGTCGACATAGAGCGCCGTGTGGGTCCGGGTGGAGGTGGTGGCGCCCGGCTGGACCGGCACGCTGCCATAGCTGAACAGTGGGTAGCCGTTGACCGAGGTCTTGAACCACATGGACACGGCGTACTTGTCCATGTCCACCTTCGGTTCCGGGCAGGTTCCGCCGCAAATGCCACCGGGGTTGCGGACGTCGAGGCGCGATTTCGCTCCGTCGAAGGCCGCCGCGGTGCCGTGTGGATCGAACGGACCGCTGGCGACGTTCAGGGAGACCTCGTTGTATCTGGCCTCGTTGCCGTTGACCTGGTTGACCGCTACGACGCCGCTCGGTTCGGCCATGCGCCAGTAGTCGCTGGGCACACCGGCGAGCACGGCACTCTCGTGCACCTTGGTCGTGCCACCCACGGTCGGCGGCTGCGGGCGCCACGTCGCGCCGTTGCTGTCGATCACCTGGTTCACGCGGCCGCTGACGCGGTCGTACGTGACATCGGCGGCCACTCCACCGGACGGGCGGAGCGCCTTGCTCACCTGACGAACCGGTTCCTGGGCCGCGTACATGTCCTGGGCCGTCTGCTGGCTGACCGGGCTGTCGTAGAGCGCCACCTCGGCCATGGACCCGGCGAAGGGTTTGAGATAGCCCATGTTGCTCGTCGAGTCGACGGTGTCGTTGCCGGCCCAGCCGCCGCCGACCCAGCCCATGCCCAGGTAGGAGTAGACGTGGTTCAACTCCTGCACCGGGTTGTCCAGGGTGCCGCGCACGTCGCCGTCAACGTACAACGTCTGCTCGTTGCCGGCCGCCGACAGCACGATGTGATGCCACTTGTTGTCGTTGACCTTGATCTGCCCGCCGGCCACGGCGTGACTGCGCGGGAAGTAGGTCTGCCACATGGGGCGCACCTTGGTCTCACACGTCCGCTGCCCGATCGTCGGGCGCAGCAAGTATTCGATCTTGCTGAAGCACATGTACGACCAGTCGTTGACGATCTGCCCGTTGGCCCGCACGTCCCACTTCTGCTTGGCGACGCTGTCGTTGCACGTCTCCGCGACGATCATTTCGTTGCCGACCCCGTCACCCGCCGGGGCGAGGCACTTCTTGACTCCGTCGATCGTCCCGTACAGCTGACGGCTCGACGACCAGTTCCACTTCTGGTTCACCGCACCCGAGCAGGGCTGCAGGACCAGCATCTCGCCGGTCCCCGGCAAAACCGTGCGAGGGTCGATACAGTCGCCGGTCTCGGGGTGCACGAGGCTGTCCAGCGCGCTGCCCGGCTTGGGGGCAACCGGGAAGCCACCTCGCAGCCACCCTTCCTTGTCGATGTAGAGGGTCGGGTTGTAGCCCGCCTTGGTGTGGACGTTGGCGTTGTTCTGCCAGGACTGCCCGTACAGCACCTGAGCCCGGCCGCTCAGGCCGGTCTTCATCCACATGCTGATCGACTGATTGGCGGCATCCCCGGCCAGTTTCGCCGGCAGCACGACCTTCGACGTCGACCCGTTGAAGCCAGTCGCCCGGGAGGCCGTGCCGGTGAGCGGGCCGTCGACGCTGTAGTTGACGTCGACGTAGTTTCCCCGGTCCGTGCCGGCGTTCTCGAGCACGGAACTGGCCGCCACCGCGCCGCTCGCCTCATTCAGCCGCCAGTACGAGCTGGGCTGGGTGTTGCTCACGGCGGTCGGGTAGAGCGAGCCGTCGGTGTGCTGATAGGTGTGGCACTTGTCGGCCGAGGTCGGCGGGCAGACCTTGGTCAGCGACGTGCCGGTGTAGAAGTAGGACCACGTGTTCGCGGCGCCGTTCACCGGGTCGGTGTGGACCTTTTCCACCCGCACCGGGTTGTCGTCGTTATCCCATTTCAAGAAGAGCTTCCGGCCCGACGCGGACTGCAGGTTGTCGAGCTTCTTGCCGACCCAGTTCAGCTTGAGCGTACGGCCGTGGACGTCCTTGATGGCGCTGAGCGACCGGACCGCGGTCGTGGTGTTCTGCGTGAACTCGTAACGAGTGCCGTCCTTCTCCCAGAGCTGGTAGCCGCCCGACATCGGCGAGAGCACGGTGCCCCGGCCGGCCGGCGAGCTGTACCAGATGACGCCCGTGGAGGTGACGTTGCGGCCGAACCCCATCTCGCGCCCGTCCGGATAGGTCACGACGACGGTGTTGCCGCGGTTGGTGGCCTTGGCGTCGAGGATGCTGGACCAGCCGGCGCCCAGGGCCTGCCCGGTACGCGGGTCGTTGCTGTTGTAGTAGCGCGCGATCTCCAGCGGCGGGCCGATCGTGGTGACCATCGCGTCGCGGGCCATGGTGGTGTAGTTGCCGACCGCCGGGTCGAACGCGCGACCCGAGTTCTGCGACAGCCCGGACGTGATGGCCGGTTGCGGCACCGCGGTGACCAGCAGGTTCTTGTAGAGCGACTCGGCGTTGGTGCCCTGGCCGTCGTCGACCAGCACGCTCCAGTAGTAGGACTCACCCCACTTGAGCACCCTGGCCGGCACGGTGTACGACTTCCGCCGGAGGTCCTTCGCCCGGTGGATCTCGGTCTTGGAGTCGTTGCTGTAGATGATGAAGGTGTACGTCATCGACTTGGGTCCGAGGTCGGGATCGGACGCGTCGGCCAGAAGCTCCGGCGTCAGCGTCGTGACCGCCTGGCCATAGCCCGGGTACTGCTCGTTGACCTGCGGCGGCACGTTGTCGGCCGCGGTCACCTCGACGAACGGCTGGAACTCGCCGCCCTCGACGTTGCCCGACGTGAACCGCTTGAACGCCGCGGCGTCGGTCTCCGAGGTGGTCAGGGCGAGTCCGGCGTCGGCGGGCTGCCCGGCCGACCAGTCGGCCACCGCGCCGGGGTCCAACTCGGCGCGCCACCACTTGCCGACACCACGGTCGGCCTCCTCGTTGGTGCACGCCGGCTTGTTGTCGGTGACCCTCAGAGTGCCGATCGGCGCCGAGTACGAGGGGGCGGCGGCCAGCCCGCCGTCGTCGGCCGGTGCGGTCCCCTTGAAGGCCTCGCCGACCCGGTGGACGGAGATCGGCTGCTGGTTGGCGCAGTCGGCCGACCACGAGTGGTACAGGTGCAGCGTGGCCGACCGGACCCGCTTGGCCCCGAAACTGTCGGCCGCCTTGGCGTCGAAGCCCAGGAACGACCGCGCGACCGTCGACTTGTCCTTCCAGGTGCCGACGGGCAGGTCGTCGGTGTCCCGGTTGGTGGTGGCGTCGTCGCTGTCGGCGAAGGTGTCGGTGCGGGCGTCCGCGGTCAGGATGGTGGACGTGAGGCGTACGGGGTATTCGCGGGCCGGGTCGGTCAGCCAGGCCGGGTCGGCCGTCACCTTGAGCGTCTGGGCGCCCTCGACGGTCGCCAGCTCGTAGGTCACCGCGGGCGACTGGGCGGGCGTGCCGGACTTCGGGTCGACCTTGGAATCCTCCAGGCGGCCCGGCGCCATCCGCAGCGCCGCCTTGCCGTCGGCACCGGCCAGGGCGATCGAGCCGTCCGTCTGCCGGCTCGCGGTCAGCCCGTCGAGATCTAGCGGAAGGACCCACTGATTGCCCGCCGCCGGCGCCTTCAGGACGATGGTCGTGCGCACCCCGTCGGCCAGGCTTTCCGCCTCGAGGTCCGTCGAGGAAAGAATTTCCCCGTACGCCGCCACGGACCCGTCGACCGCGGCGGGCGCGGCGGCGGCGCCGGACATCCCGAGCGCGACAGTGTCGCCGGAGGCGGTCGTCAGCGAGACCAGGGATTCGGCGGCGCCCTCGGCCGCCAGGCTCGTGGAGAGGGAGTTCGCGGTGGTTTCGAGGCGGCCGTCGCGACGGGTCAGGCCGGTGTCGATCGGCTGGTATCGGCCTTTGGCGTCCCGATAGTTGACCCGGCTGCCGTAGAGCCGGCGGGTGACGGACCCGTCGGCGTTCTTGAACTCGGTGAACCGCTCGCCGGACCGTTCCGGCACGCGCTTGCTGGTCTTCTCGTCGAAGCTGTCCGCGCCGGCCGCTGGCGGCGCCTTCCACGGCCCCGGCTGCTCCGGCTCGGGAAGCGAGGCAGGAACCGCGCCGATGCCGCGTCCGGCCGGCTGACCCGACCCGCCGTTGGCGCGGGTCTTGTCACCGGAGACGTAATGTCCCTGGTCCCCCTGGCCGGAGGGCGTCTGCTGCACGGGCATGCCTAGCACGTCGGCCAGGGCCGCCGGCTGTTCCAGCCACTTCAGCAGACCACTCAGCGGGAACCCGCCGTCGCCGGGCACCGCCCCCGGAGGCAGTCCGACCGTCAGAAACAAAGCCAAAGCAGTAGCCACACCGACCGAGCGGCGCATGATGTTCCCCCATGAATCCCGTGACCGTGAGCATCGGCCACGCAACAGCGAGAGAGATCATCCAGGGATCGATACATCTGCACAAGGCATTGTTTAGGAAAACTTGAAGTCATAACATTCGCCGGTGCCTCAACGAGCGACTCCCGTCCCGAAGAACCGGCGACGCCTGTGGTGGGCGGGCGGCGCCACGGCCCTCGCGATCGCGGCCGGGCTGGGGACATGGCTGCTGTGGCCGGAGCCGCCGCGGCAGTTCGAGTTCGTCGACGCCACCGCCTGCCTGCTCACCGACGAGGCCGGGATCACCGGCGCGACGGCCCAGCCGGTCTGGCAGGCCATGCAGGAGAGCTCGCTGTCGAGCCACACCCGGGTCCAATATTTGTCGGTCACCGGCCCGAAGACGCCTGCCAACGCCCGGGCCCACCTGACCGCGCTGACCGGCAGCCAGTGCGGCGTCATCATCGCCGTGGGGCAGAACCAGACCGATGCCGTGAGCGAGGCCGCGGCCGCCTTCCCACAGGTACGGTTCGTCAGCGTCGGGGGCAGCGCGTCGGGCGCCAACGTCGAGGCCGTCGAGGCCGCGCCGGCCGACTCGGTTCGCGCGACCATCGCCCGCCGGCTCGAGGAACTGGCCGACGCCGCCTCCTGAGACGCCTCGATCCACCCCGGCATACGCGCGCTCACCTCTTTGCTCGCCCGCTCGGCTCCTCGCCGCTGCGCGCTTCGCCCCGCCTTGATCGACACCGATCGAGCGGCCGCGTTTGCAGATCATGGCGCCCAACTGGGATTACTTCGCCATGGTCGGCGGGAAGTTTGCAGGCTCGCTCCGGACTATTGACCGGCATCGATTGGCTGCCTACCGTTCGGCAGGAAAGGCCTTACCTAAGAGCTTTTGGCGAGCGGTGGGAGACGTGGCATGCGGCGGCGGACGTTTCTTGGGGCCTCGGTGGGGGTCGTCACGGTGTCTTCGCTCTTCGGTGGGCGGGCGGCCTCCGCGGCACCGGGTGAGCCGGTCGGCGCGATGCAGCAGGCGGGGGCCGGTCGGCGTGTCGTGGTGGCTGGGGACGGAAGCGGGGACTACGCCGGCATTCAGGAGGCGGTGGACGGCGGCGGCACCGTGATCGCGGTGCGGCCGGGGACGTACCGGGGAAGGGTTGTCATCCCCGCGGACCGGCCGGACGTCACGATCGTCGGGCTCGGGCGGCGGGCCGGCGACGTGGTGATCGCCGACGATCGGGCCAATGGGACGCCCAATCCGGCCGGGGGCACGTGGGGCACGACGGGCAGCGCGTCGGTGACCGTGGACGGGGCGGGGTTTCGGGCGCACAACCTGACGTTCGCGAACCTGTTCGACGAGGCAGCCCATCCCGAGATCACCAACCGGCAGGCGGTCGCCGTGCTGACGCGGGCCGATCGGGTGGCGTTCACGCGCGTACGGTTCCTCGGCAATCAGGACACCCTGTACGCGAACAGTTCGGCCGCTACGACGATCGCCCGTGCGTATTTCCGGGACTGCTACGTCGAGGGGGACGTCGACTTCATCTTCGGCCGGGCCACGGCCGTCTTCGAGCGCTGCCGGATCCACTCGCTGGACCGAGAGTCAACCCCGCGCGGGTACGTCACGGCGCCGAGCACTGATATCGCCAACGCGCACGGGTTCCTGTTCGCTCGTTGCGCGTTCACGTCCGACGCCCCGGCGGCCAGCGTCTTTCTCGGACGGCCGTGGCATCCGAGCCAGGACCCGAACGCGATCGGCCAGACCGTCATCCGCGACTCGCGCATCGACGCGCACATCGGCCCGGCCGCGTGGAGCGACTTCGGGACGTGGCCTTGGCAGGACGCCCGCTTCGCCGAATACCGCAACTACGGCCGGGGCGCCCTGATCACACCCGACCGGCCCCAGTTGACCGCGGCCGAGGCCGCCACGCAGACGGTTCCGGCCTTCCTGCGCGGCGCCGACAACTGGTCCCCCGACCGTCACCTCTGACACCACACGCCACCACCCCGGCACTACCGGCCTCGACAACCGCTCCCTGACCGCCACCCCTGACGCCACACGCCTCAACGCCACCGCCCCGGCACTACCGGCCTCCGCGGCCCCGACAACCGGTCCCGGGCCGCCACCTCTGACGCCACACCTCGAAGTGGGGCGTCGGGCACAGCCCGCCCCGAGCCGCCACCCCTCACGCCACGCCACAAAGTGGGGCGACAGGCACAGCCCGCCCCGAGCCGCCACCCCTCACGCCACGCCTCAAAGTGGGGCGACGGGGCGCAGTTTGAAGATCAGGATGCCTAGGTATTTGTTCATCCACGCTTGCTTGTGCGGGTAGCGGCGCGCGGTCTCGGCGTCGAGGTGGGGCTCGTCGGCGGACTCGATCCACAGGCCGGCCGCGCTGAAGACGTTGAGCAGGTCGGACATTGTGTACGTGCGTTTTGTGAGCGGGATCTGCTCGTTCCAGCTTGGGCGGTACGTGTAGTCGGCTCGGGCGAAGTATTCCTCGCCGACCGTGGTTCCGTTCTGCTCGGCGCGTTCTACGGCGTAGCGGAGGGGCTGAGTTCTTGTGAGCAGGATGAAACCGTCCTGGTTGAGCAGCGCTCGCGCGGATCGCAGGGTGCGTACCGGGTCCTTGGCGTAGCCGAACGACTGCAGGAACAGGATCCGGTCGAACGTCCGGCCGCTCAGTTCTGGCAGCGCGTCGGGCTCGGACAGGTCGCCCTGAATCAGCTCGGCACCGGGCGGCGGGGAGGCGATGAAGTTTCCCGCGATGTCGACACCGGCGGAGGCGGCCGCGCCTTCGAGCACGAGTTCCGCCAGCTTGCCGCCGTTGCCGCAGCCCAGGTCGAGGATCGAGCGGCCGGTGACATCGCCGAGCATGGTCCGCTCGGCCGGCCACTCGACCAGCCGGTCCAGCGAGTCTTCTCGGGCGCGGGCCTGCTCGTAGTCGGTGGTGAGCGCTTGCCACGCCCGACTCGAATTCTGGCCGTGGTCATGTGCCGTCATGCCGGGGAGCGTAGTCGCCGCCGAACCTGTGCTCGGGGACTGCAAATTTCCTGCGTTGTCCGATCCATTGACGACCGTCGAGCGAGCGTGTGACGGTGGCGGCAAGCGCTTTCCTGCATGTCAGTGCGGCTGCCACCGGCCGCTGGAGAGGACCCTCCATGCCCATCGCTCCCGCGGCCGGACTGGTTGCCGCGTTGCTGTTCACACTGGCCGCCCCGGCCGCCGATCTGACGCCCGCGGGCTTGCCGATCGCGGACGCGCCGAGCGCGGGCCTGGCGAGTACGGGTTCGCCGAGTGCGGGTGTGGCGACTACTGGACTGTCGACTGCTGGACTGTCGACCGGGGGTGCGTCGGTTGCTGGCCCGTCGACCGCGGGTGCGCCGGCTGCCGGACTGTCGACCGGGGGTGCGTCGGTTGCGGGTTTGGCGGCCGGTGTCGGGGCGGGTGTGCTCGATGTCGCGCGGCAGGGCATCGCGCCTGATGACGGGTGGGCGGCGGCCGGGGCGGGGACCAGCGGGGGTTCGGCGGCCGATGCGGCGCACGTCTTCGTGGTGCGTAATCGTGCGGAGCTGATCGAGGCGCTCGGCGGGGACGCGCTCACCAACGGACAGAACGCGACACCCAAGATCGTGCTGATCAGCGGGCGGATCGACCTGCGCAAAGATGACAGCGGGAAAGCGTTGTCGTGTGCGGACTTCGCGGACCCGGCCTACTCGCTGGAGGGCTTCCTGGCCGCGTACGACCCGGCGGTCTGGGGAACCGCGAGCAAGCCGACGGGCGTGCTCGAAGATGCTCGGGTGCGGTCGGCCAAGCGGCAGTCCGATCACATTCGCATCAATGTGGGCAGCAACACGACCATTCTGGGGATCAACGGCGGCCGGCTCGAGCACGGCAGTCTGCTGCTGACCAACGTGAGCAACGTGATCGTACGGAATCTGGAAGTCACCGACGCCGCGGACTGCTTCCCGGCCTGGGACCCGACCGACGGCTCGGCGGGCAACTGGAACTCGCTCTACGACCTGGTGTCGCTGAGCGGCGCGACCAACGTGTGGCTCGACCACAACACGTTCAGCGACGGCAACAACCACGACCGCGACCAGCCGGTCCACTTCGGCCGGCCCTATCAGGTGCACGACGGCGCGTCGGACATCATCCGCGGGTCCGACCTGGTCACGGTGTCGTGGAACGACTACTACGACCACGACAAGACGATGCTGATCGGCTCGACCGACACGCCCGGCGTCGACGTGGGCAAGCTGCGCGTCACCGTGCATCACAACCGCTTCGGCAACGTGATCCAAAGGGCGCCCCGCGTACGGTTCGGCCAGGTCGACGTGTTCAACAACCTCTACAGGGCGACGGATGAGGAATACGTCTACTCGCTGGGGGTGGGCGTCGAGTCAAGCATCTACGCCGAGAACAACTACTTCCGGTTGAGCGCCGACGTGCCGCCGTCCGACGTGATCGCCTATTGGAAGGGCACCCGGATCACGGCTCGGGGCACGCTCGTGCAGAACTCGCACCGGCCCGCCGTGCCGGTCGACCTGGTGGCCGCCTACAACGCCGCCCACGACCCCGACCTGACCCCCGACGCCGGCTGGACACCTGCGCTGCGCACCCGCCTCGACCCCACGGCGGCCGTTCCGGCCCTGGTCAACGCTGGCGCCGGCATCCGCCGCATCCTCTGAGCAAACACCCCCCCGTACGCGCACCGGCCACTCACCTGACAGCGGGGGTGGCCGGTGCTGCCTTATCAGGTGACCAGGAAGAGGGCGGGTTCGCGTCGTGCTGGGGGACGCGGGAACATCCCGGTTGCGCGCTACGGCCGCGAGGCCCGACTGGGTCGCGGTTGCGGCGGGTTCAGGATCAGTGCTTTTGTCCGAGTCGACGTGGCGTACGGGAAAGGGGTTTGCCTGCGATACGAGAAGAACGGAAAATCCGGGTTTGCCACTCGAAAGGGTGGTGGAACGGGCAACCTAAGGGCATGCAGATCGGCGTGATCGGGGCGGGTCAGCTCGGTGCGACGCTGGCCGAGTGGTGTGCGGAGAGCGGGCATGACGTGGCGGTGACGTCGCGGCATCCGGAGCGGCTCGCGGGCGTGGTGGATCACCTGTTGGGGCACGGCAAGGCGCTGCCGATCGCGCAGACGGCCGAGTTCGCCGACGTGGTGTTGTTCTCGCCCAACTGGGAGTCGGCGTACGAGGCGATCGAGCTGGCGGGCACGACGCTCGACGGTAAAATCATCATCGACGCGACGAATCCGACCGGGCACATGGGTGCGACGAGCGGGTTCGAGCAGCTGCAGCAGATGGCGCCGAAAGCACACTGGGCCAAGGCGCTCAACACGCTGCCGACGGCCACGCTGAACCGGCGGCGCGGGCACGATCCGTTGCTGGCCGAGTTCGTCTGCAGCGATCACCGGGACGCCCGGCAGGCCGCGTCGACGCTGATCCGCGACATGGGTTTCGCGCCGTTCTACGCCGGGGGTGCCGAGACCGCCCGGCTCACCGAACCGGGCGGGCCGCTGCAGCAGCACGAGGTCGACGTCTTCCACGCGCAGGACGCCCTGGCCGAGGCCCTGGCCGTCCTGCACTGACGCTCAGACGTCGACCGAGACGAACTGGGTGCCTGTCGTGTTGACGATGCGGACGGATCGGACCTGGTCGGGGTCGATCAGGGCGCTGCCGTTGAGGGTCGTGCCGCCCGTCTCGCCCGCCGGGGAGACCAGCCAGCTGCCGGCGACCGCGGTGGAGCCGTCGCGGCCGACCACCTCGAGCACACACTTCTGACCGGCGGGAATGCCCCCGACCGTGGCCGTCACCCGCACCCAGCCGGCGGCGGGTGTCACCGCCACTTCCATCCGGGCTCCGGTGGCCGCGTCTGTGCCCGAGCCGACCAGCGCCCCGGCCGGCACCGACAGGGTGGCCGTCGGCTGGGCGAGCGGCTCGGGTGACGGGGCCGTGCCCCGCCCGACCAGCACCCCGCCCACGACCGCGATGGCGGCGACCGCGGCGGCGATCGAGGTCACCGTGGCGACCCGCTTGTAACGGCGGCCGGACGACTCGCGGCGGACCTGGCGCAGCGTGCGCTGCAGCAGCAGGTCGGCGTCGTCGGGCGGGCCGTCGAGGAGCATCGCGTCGGGCACCTCGCCGAGCTGGTCGGACCACTGGCGCAGCGAATCGCGCTCGGCCCGGCACTCGGCGCAGCCCGCCAGGTGGGTGTCGGCCTGGGCCTTCTCGTCCTCAGAGAGCATTTCCAGCAGGTAGCCGGCCATGTCGACGTGCTCGTTCGCCGTGTTGTTCGCGCTCTCCGGCGTGCTCATGATGCCAACCGTTCCGTGCCGGCCTCGCGCAAGGCCCGCAACGCATAGAAGGATCGGGATTTGACCGTCCCGGGCGGGATGCCGAGCGCCTCCGCGGCCTCGGCGACGGTGTTGCCTTTGAGGTAGACCTGTTCGAGCACTTCACGATGCTCGGACGAGAGCCGGCTGAGCGCGTCGACCACGACCATCGACGTGACCACGCGATCGGAGTGGTCCTGTTCGACCGCGGCGTCGGGCGGGCTCTCGGCGACCTCGGGCGGGCGCCGGTTTCGGGCGCGGATCTGATCGAGCACGATGTTGCGGCAGACCGTGAGCAACCATCCCCGGACGGAGCCCTTGCCGTTGTTGAGGCTCTCGGGGTGCCGCCAGGCGCGCACCAGCGCCTCCTGGACGACGTCCTCGGCGGCGGCGCGATCTCGGGTCAGCTGCGTGGCATACGCGAGCATGGCCCGTCCATGTTCCTGAAACAACGATCTGACCAGTGCTTCATCGGCCACCTCCCGGTGCGGTCTCTGTCTGCTCGACGGCATCCTTTTCTCTCCCCGCGGCACTCTCACGTGCACGCCTCGCGCCTTCTACGAGAACGACATCGATGAAAGTACTGTGCTGCGGCTACTCGAAGTACGTCGCGGGTCGCCCGCCCGGATCAAGATTTTCCGAAAGTGGCACATCCGAGTGAACCGCTCCGCGGGAGCCGTCGTGTGGAGGGCAGGCCCAACGATCTGAGACAGGGAGCCGGTCATGAGGAAGATCTTCGTCGCGGCAGTTCTGGCCGCCGGCCTCGCGAGCGTTTCGGCCTGCGGAAGCCTGGCCGCGACCGATGACTCCGCGGGGCAGGTGCCGGTGGCGGTGCAGGCCACCCAGGCCCCGCCCAACCCGCAAGGCCCCGGTGAGCTGCCCGATCTGGCCGGCATCGAGGTGAACCCGTCCGCGACGGAGGAGCTGCCGGCCACGGCGGACCCGGTCGAGACCGAGCCGGCCGCCGACGAGGAGACGAAGGCCCCCGAGCCGGCCGCCTCGCCGACGGTCGCCAAGACCCAGAAGTGGGTCAAGATCTTCAGCGGGCCGTCGCAGCAGGACATCACCCCGCCGAAGTCGCGCACCGCGGGCAGCAAGACGGTCGAGCTCAACGCCACCGAGAACGAGCAGATCGGCACCTACGTGGCCGACGGCGCGGGGCGCACGCTCTACCGCTTCGACAACGACTCGAACAAGCCGCCCAAGTCGGTCTGCAACGGCGACTGCGCGACGGCCTGGCCCCCGCTGCTGATCAAGAGCCCCGGCAAGATCTTCCCGGACGGCCTCGACCCCAAGATCCTGGGTTACGTCGAGCGGGCCGACGGCACCTGCCAGGTCACGATCAACGGCTGGCCCGTCTACTACTTCGTCGCCGACGCCAAGCCGGGCGACATCAACGGCCAGGGCCTCAACGGCAAGTGGTTCGCGATCAAGCCCGACGGCGGCAAGACCGCCGCGGCGCCCGGTCCGCTCTCGTCGAGCGGCACCAAATAACTGAGCCGGCAATTTCTATCGGGGGCGCGCCCGGTGGTCCTGGCGGGGACCACCGGGTGCGGCGTGTCTAGGCACGGGCACCGCCGTCGACGCGCAGCACCGTTCCGGTGACGAACGACGAGCGGTCGCTGAGCAGCCACGCGGCGGCCTGGGCGATCTCCTCGGGGCCGGCCTGCCGGCCCAGCGGGGTGCCGGCGATCAGACGGTCCACCAGCCCGGGCGTGTGCGATTGCCAGGTCTCGATCATTTCCGTACGGGTGTTGCCGGGCGCGACGGCGTTGACGCGGATGCCCTCCGGCCCGTACGTGATGGCCGCCGACTCGGTGAGGCTGTTGACGGCGCGCTTCATCGCCCCGTACGCGGGCAGGGCGGGGTTGCCGGCCAGGCTCCCGACGCTGGAGTTGTTGACGATCGCGCCCCGGCCGGCGGTGGCCCGGATGGCGCTGACCTGGGCGACCATGGCGAGCCAGACCCCGCGCAGGTTGACCTCGTAGAGCCGGTCGAAGTCGGAAATATCGGTCGCATCCATGGGACCGGGCGGGGTGATCGCCGCGCCGTTGTTGAACGCCACGTCGAGTCGTCCGAACAGCGCCACCGTACGGTCGACGGCGGCGCGCAGCCCGTCGGGGTCGGCGAGGTCGGCCACCACGTAGTCAGCAGTGCCGCCGGTGGCCCGGATGTCCGCCGTCACGGCCTTGAGCTGATCCTCCGTCCGCGCCGTGAGCAGCACCGCGGCCCCCTCACGGGCGAACAGCCGGGCCGCCGCGGCCCCGATCCCCCGGCCGGCACCGCTGACGAACGCGACCTTGTCGTGCAGCAGAGTTGTCATGCCGTCGACCGTGGCCCGCCCCGGCCGCCGCAACCAGGTACTGACAAGACCTGGTTGGCGCCCGCGGGCGGCGGGAGGATGGTCGCCATGGACAGAGCAGAGCTGGCCGCGTTCCTGCGGTCACGACGCGAGCGGGTCACCCCCGCCGACGTCGGCCTGCCCGCCGGTCCCCGCCGCCGCACCCCGGGCCTGCGGCGGGAGGAGGTGGCGCAGCTGGCGTTCATCTCGACGGAGTATTACGCGCGGCTCGAGCAGGCCCGCGCCCCGCACCCGTCGACCGAGGTGCTCACCGGTCTCGCCCGGGCGCTGCGCCTCTCCGACGCCGAACGCGCCCACCTGCACCAGCTCGCCGGGGCGCCACCGGTCGCGCGGGGGCCGTCCCGTGAGGTGCGCCGGAGCATCCTCGATCTGATCCAGCGCCTCCCCCACGCCGCGGCCACGGTGATCTCGGCCGGCTTCGACATCCTGGCCTGGAACGAGCTCGCCGCGGCCCTGCTGGAAGACTTCTCGGCAGTCCCCCAGCGCGAGCGCAATCTGGTCCGGCGCGCGTTCCTCGGCCCGCACAAAGACGGCCAGATCCTGTACGGGGTGTCCGACCTCGACGACTTCGCGCGGCACTCGGCGCACCGGCTGCGCGCGGCCGCGGCCCGCTATCCCGACGACGACGGCGTGCGCTCGCTGGTGGATGACCTGCTCGCCGGCAGCCCGCGCTTCCGCGAGCTGTGGGAGTCGCACGACGTCACCGACGAGCCGACGCTGCGCAAGACGTTCCGGCATCCGGTGGTCGGCCCGATCACGCTCAACTGCGACGTGCTCGACATCGCCGACCGTGATCAGCGGGTGGTCATCTACACCGCCGAGCCCGGGTCGCCGGCCGAGGAGTCGTTGCGGCTGCTGTCGGTGATCGGCACTCAGCGTATGGTCGAGACCTTATGAGCTTTGTGGACGGTCTTCTCGAGGAAGCGGCGGCCCGGCACGGGGTGCCCGGCGCGGCGGTCGCGGTCGGGCACGGCGATCAGTTGCTCGAAGCGGCGACCGGCGTCGTCAACCGCGAGACCGGCGTCGAGACCACGCCCGAGAGCGTGTTCCAGATCGGCTCGGTCAGCAAGGTGTGGACCACCGCGCTGGTCATGCAGCTGGTCGACGACGGCCTGGTCGAGCTCGACGAGCCGGTGCGGCGCTACCTGCCCGGGTTCGCGGTGGTCGACCCGGCGGCGACCGAGCAGATCACGGTTCGGCAGTTGCTGCTGCACACGGGCGGGTTCGACGGCGACCTGTTCGAGGACATGGGCCGCGGCGACGAGGCGCTCGAGCGCTACCTGGGCTTTCTGGGCGGCCACGCGCAGCAGATCGCGCCGCCCGGCAGATACTTCTCCTACTGCAACGCCGGTTTCGCGGTGCTCGGCGCCCTGGTGGCCCGGCTGCGCGGCGGCACGTGGGAGTCGGTGCTGCGGGAACGGCTGATCGAGCCGCTCGGCGCCCGGCACATGGCGCTGCTGCCCGAGGAGGCGGTGCTTTACCGGGCCGCGGCGGGGCATCTGCGGTCGGGCGCCGTGGTGCGGCCGTGGGTGATGACGCGCGCGATGGGCCCGGCCGGGTCGACGGCGTGCGCGGCGCCGCGTGACCTGGTGCGGTTCGGCCGGATGTTCCTCGACGGCGAGCTGCTGTCCGCGGAGTCGATCGCGGCCATGACCACGCCCTGTCTCACGTTGCCGGGCGCCTCCGAACGCGGCGACGGGCGGCGCGCGCTCGGCACCGAGATCTTCGACTGGGCGGGCACGACGGCCTTCGGCCATGACGGCGGCACGGTCGGCCAGTCGACGCTGTGGCGGGTCGTCCCGTCGCACGAGCTGGTGATCGCGATCAACGCCAACGGCGGCAACGCGCCCGGCCTGATCGACGACGTGCTCGACGGGGTGATCGGTGAGCTGATCGGCGTCACCGTGCCGGGCCGCCCGACGCCGCCGGCCACGGTCGTGCGGGGTGTGCCGGTCGAGGGCCGCTTCGAGTTCCCCCTGGGTGCGTACGACGTGCGGCCCGTCGCGGACGGCCTGGAGATCACCGCGACCCCGCTCGGCGTGGCGGCCGAGATGGACGAGCCGTCGACCCGCCGCTACATCCCGCTGACCGGCGACACGTGGATCACGACCGAGCCCGACGACGGCTTCTACTCGACGTTCACCTTCCTCGAGGACGGCAAATTCCTGTACGGCGGCCGGATCGCGCGCCGGGTCGGCGGGTAGCGGCCGGTCAGCGGGTTGCGGCGGTCAGGGACATCGGCATCGCGAGCAGCAGCCGGCCGTTCTCGGCGCGCCGGTCCTGGTCGGCCAGCCACGCCTCGGCCTCGGCCGGCGTGCTCGCGGGCGGCGTCGGCGTGGCTGGTCAGCAGCTGCCGCGCGCCCGGGTCGGTGAAGACGGCCGTGTGCACCACCAGCGGGACGTCGCCGAAGCCATGGTCGAGCAGCAGGCTGCGATAGGCGCGGGCGATCCTCGGTTGCTCGATCGTGTCGGCGCGGGCGTGCACGATGCGGCGGGTCACCTCGGGCAGGCCGGAATCGGTGAGGATCGTGTCCCAGTCCTGCCCGGCCAGCACGATCCGCCCGCCGGGGGCCAGCACCCGGCGGGCCTCGGCCAGCGCGGCGGCCGGGTCGGGCAGCACGAGTGCCCGCGGTTCCGCGACATGGTGCTCTCCCGGCAGGACGGCGTCGATCTAGCCGTGGTGCTCGACCATCACTAGGGTCGGATCATGTCGCTGCCGCGCTTTCCTGACGGGTTTCTGTTCGGGTGCTCCACGGCCTCTTATCAGATCGAGGGGGCGGTGACCGAGGACGGGCGCGGGCCGTCCATCTGGGACACGTTCGCGCACACGCCGGGCAAGACGATCGACGGGGACACCGGAGACGTGGCGTGCGACCACTATCACCGGTACGGCGAGGACGTCGCGCTGCTGGCCGAGCTGGGCGTGGGGGCGTACAGGTTCTCGATCGCCTGGCCGCGGGTGCAGCCGACGGGCGTGGGCGAACCCAACAAGGCCGGCCTCGACTTCTACGACCGGCTCGTCGACGCGCTGCTCGAGAAGGGCATCACGCCGCTGCCCACGCTGTTCCACTGGGACCTGCCGCAGGCGCTGGAGGATCAGGGCGGCTGGCTGTCGCGCGACACGTCGTCGCGGTTCGCCGACTACAGCGCGCTGGTCGCCGCGCGGCTCGGTGATCGCGTACGGCGGTGGATCACGCTGAACGAGCCGATCGTGCACATGGCGCAGGGTTACGCGTACGGGACGCATGCCCCGGGACGCACGTTGATGCTCGAAGCCCTGCCGGTCGCGCACCACCAGCTGCTCGGGCATGGTCTCGCCGTGCGGGCGCTGCGCGCCGCCGGGGCGACCGAGGTGATGCTGACCAACAACTGCACCCCGGTGCGCGCGGCCGACGACTCCCCCGCCGCCTCGGTCTACGACGCCTTCCACAACCGGCTCTTCAACGACCCCGTGCTGCTCGGCTCGTATCCCGACTTTCTCGCGGCCGCCCTCGGCGACGTCGTGCACGAGGGCGACCTCGAGATCATCCGTACGCCGATCGACGCGCTCGGCATCAACTACTACAACCCGACGCTGGTCGGCGCGCCCACCGCGGAGTCGCCGCTGCCGTTCGAACTGCTGCCGATCGAGGGCGTGCCGACGACGGCGTTCGGCTGGCCCGTCGTCCCGTCCGGGCTGACCGAGCTGCTCACCGGGCTGCGCGACACGTACGGGGACGCCTTGCCGCCGATCTACATCACCGAGAACGGCTGTTCGACGACCGAGGGCACCGACGACCCGTTCCGCCGCGACTACCTCGACACCCACCTGCGCGCCCTGCACGACGCGATCACCGCGGGTGTCGACGTGCGCGGCTACTTCGTGTGGTCGCTGCTCGACAACTTCGAGTGGGCCGAGGGCTATTCACAACGGTTCGGCCTCGTCCACGTCGACTTCAACACCCTTTCCCGTACGCCGCGGAGCTCGTTCTACTGGTTGCGGGACGCCCTAGCTGAATAGCGCGCTGTAACCGTTGAGCGCCGGCTGGCCCCCGAGGTGCGCGTAGAGCACCGTGGCATCGGCCGGGATCTCCTTGCGCGACACCAGGTCGATCAGGGCGGCCATCGACTTGCCCTCGTAGACCGGGTCGGTGACCATTCCCTCCGTACGGGCGGCCACCCGCATCGCCTCGAGCGTGGTCGCGTCGGGGATGCCGTAGACGCCGGCGTGGTAGCGCTCGTCGAGCAGGATCTCGTCCTCGGTCAGGTCACGCTTCAAGCCGATCAGCGAGGCCGTGTTGCGGGCGATCCGGGCCACCTGCGCGCGGGTCTCGGCGGGCTTGGCCGAGCCGTCGATGCCGAGCACCCGCCGGGGGCGGCCACCCGCGTCCTGGAGAGCGGCGAACCCGGCGATCATGCCGGCCTGGGTGCTGCCGGTGACCGAGCAGACGATGACGGTGTCGAAGAAGACGCCG
This sequence comes from Paractinoplanes lichenicola, assembly GCF_016785085.1. GTDB lineage: Bacteria > Actinomycetota > Actinomycetes > Mycobacteriales > Micromonosporaceae > Actinoplanes > Actinoplanes lichenicola. Next base: position 240,966 of record NZ_JAENHO010000008.1, on the reverse strand, counting down.
AGCTGCTCCTCCTGCTGCGCCACCTCGTACGCCCAATTGGCGAAGCCGAGACCGCCGAGCTTGTGATCGGAGGCGCCGGCCGGGATCGCGTACGGCTTGCCGCCCGCGGCCTCGATGTCGCGCAGCGCCTGCTCCCAGCTCTCCTTGAAGCCGATGCCGAACTCGGAGCGCACGAGCCTGACCTCGGCCCCGGCGAGCCGGCTGATCAGGATGTTGCCGACCTTGTCGTAGACCGGGTCGGGCCACTCGACCCAGCTCTCCTGCACGAGCACACACTTGAGCCCGGCCCGCGCGGCGACGGCGGCGACCTGCCGGGTGTGGTTGGACTGCACGCCGCCGATCGAGACGAGCGTGTCGCATCCCTGGGCCAGCGCGTCGGCGACGAGATACTCCAGCTTCCGCGTCTTGTTTCCCCCGTACGCGATGCCGCTGTTGCAGTCCTCCCGCTTGGCCCAGACGGCGGCGCCGCCGAGGTGGGCGGTGAGCCGGTCGAGCTTGTGCACCGGGGAGGGGCCGAAAAGCAGCGGATAACGGTCGAACTCGATCATGCGGATCTCTCCTCCAGCGAACGCCAGATCAGCGACGTGAGACGGGTGGCTTCGGGCACATCGCCGGCGACACAGGCGGCGATCAGGTCGTCGTGCCGCTCGGCCGAGCGGCGGGCCTGGTTCTGGGCGAACTGCAGACGTTCGAGGCGGCGGATCAGCGGGGTGTAGCGCTCGATGGTGGCCGCGAGGGCGCGGTTGCCGCTGGCCCGCACGAGCACGCCGTGCAGGTCGTCGTCGGCGGCCATGGCGGCGTCGATGTCACCTTTGCGGCCGGCTTTCTTGAAGCGGAAGTTGGCGTCGCGCATGGCCGTCAGGTCGGCGGGCTTGAGGTGGGGGACGGTGAGGCTGGCGGCCAGCTCGTGCATGGCGCGGACTACGGCTGCGGCGTCGCGGACCTCGTCGGGCTGCACCTCGGTCACGCGGGTGTAGCTCTGCGGTTTTGTCTCGACCAGGCCCTCGCCGGCCAGGCGGGTCAGGGCGTCGCGGACGGGGGCTCGGGACAGTCCCAGGCGGTCGGCGATCTCGGCACTGTTCACCACTGCGCCCGGCGCGAGGTCGCCCTTGACGACGGCGTCCCGGATCGACTCGTACGCCGTCTCCCGCAGCAGTCTGCGTTCCACCCGCTCCAGGGTCACCCGTCCCCTCGCCGCGCGTCGGCACTGAAATGTTAGATGCCAGATGTTACTTCGATCAGCGGCGTGCCGGCAACGTCGGGGTGCGCCTCTGCGGAACTCACCATCGGAGGGCAGCAATGCGTCAGGGACTGAGATGTCAGATGGCAGCTCGACCCGAAGTCGTACGGGTGGTTTGGCGCTGTGCGGGCACCGAGCAGTGAGCGGAGCAGGGGACATCGCCTACGGTAATCATTGGCTACGATGCGGGGCTTGATCATCAGCCGCTGACGAAGGGTTCCCTGTGCCGCTCGATCCCGAGGACTTCCTGGTCGACTGGGAACGCAAGGTCGAACAGCAGACCGCCATGACGACCGAGCTGAGCCGGCGCATGCAGGACACCCGCGCGACCGCCGAGTCGCGCGGCGGTGAGGCCGTGGTCACCGTCGACCAGTCCGGCGGGCTGGCCGCGCTCGAGCTGACCGACCGGGCCATGCGGCTGTCTCCCGAAGAGCTGTCCCGGACGATCCTCGAGACCAGCCGCCGCGCGCAGGCCCGCCTGGCCGAGCAGATGACCGAGATCGTGACCGGCCTCTACGGCGCGGGCTCGGACACCGCCGCCTTCATCGGCGGGGCGTACGCCGAGCAGTTCCCGACCCCACCCGAGGACGACGACACCGAGGAGCGCCGCCGATGAGCGACGTCTACATCGATTCCGCGGCGCTGCGGGCGCACGCCAAGATGGTCGACGAGGCCGCCCGGATGTGTGACGAGGCCACCGCCGGCGCCGAATACGTCGACCTGCACGACGAGGTCTACGGCCTGCTGTGCAGCCCGCTCGCCCTGCCGTTCATCCAGCCGCTGCAGGATTTCGCGTTGCAGGAGCTCAAGACCGGCGCCGACGCGACCGCGCACGTGGCCGAGCTGCTGCGCGCGGTGTCCGACGACGCCGACATGACCGACAGCAACGTGGCCGGCCGCTTCAAGGCGGGCAGCTGATGAGCGACACGGCGTTCACCCGGCCCGGCCTGATCGCGACCGAGGGCGAGACCAAGTCGTACGAGGGTGCGGGTCTGTTCGAGTCGGCCGGCGGCATCGTCGACGGGTTCGCGAACCAGGACTACCTCGGGGTCGGCGGCAATCTGCTCGCGGGCGGCCTGGGGCTGCTCGGCGCGGTCATGGACCCGCTGCAAGCCGTGTTCGCGGCCGGCGTCGGGTGGCTGATGGAGCACGTCAGCTTCCTGCGTGAGCCGCTCGACAAGCTGTGCGGCGACCCCAAGGCGATCGAGGCGCACGCCCAGACGTGGTACAAGATCGAGCAGCGGATCTACGACGCCACCGACTTCTTCGTGGCCGAGGTCAAAAACAGCACCGCCGCGTGGGCCGCCAAGTCGGCCGAGGCCTATCGCGCGATGGCCCGCACCCACGCCGAGTCGATCCAGGCCATGGGCAAGGTCGCCGACTTCATGAGCAAGACGACCACGATCATCGGGGCGATGGTCGGGGTCGTGCGCAACACCATTCGCGACATCGTGTCCGAGGTGATCGGCGCGTGCATCTCCAAGGCGATCCAGGCCGTGACCGTCGTGCTCATCCCCAAGGTCGCGGCCGAGGTCGCGATCCTGGTCGCCGAGTGCAGCACCAAGGTGCTCAACCTGCTCAAGCGGCTGTTCTCGGCGATCAAGCAGCTGGGCCTGGCCACCGGCAAGATGGACAACATCCTGCAGGCGATCGGCCAGGCCAACCGCAACGTGCTGCGGCTCGAAGCGTTCCGGATCGAGGCGATCGGCACCGTGGGCGGCACGGGCCGCAACGGTTTCCGGACGGCCTACGACCTGATCGGCCAGGGGCACACCAACGTCTACGGCACCGTCGACAAAGTGGTCCAGGAGACCGCCAAGTCCGCCCCGAAGACGAACGGCGCGCAGAACGCCGGGTCGACGGGCGATACCCTGCGCAAGGAGAATCCCGAACCGACACCGATCGATCTTCCGCTCTGATCCCCCGAGGAGCCCCGCTGTGACCTCCCAGGACGACCGGTACGCCCGGCGCCTCGCCGAGATCCGCGCCCAGGAGGCCGCGCTCGACGCCGAGGACGCGCAGCGTGCGGCCGCGGCGGCCGATCAGGACGCGCACCAGGTGGTCCAGCGCCGCCGGGGCGGCAAGCTGCGGGATTTCCTGATCCTGGCCGGGGTCCTGGTCGCGGGGTTCGCGTTGATCGGGGTGGGGATCACCCTGTCCCGGCTGGCCGGGCACAGCATGGACGACACGACGCGGGCCGGCCAGGCCACGGTGACGTCGTGCAACCGGCACGGGCCGATCACCAACAAGGGCTACGGCTACTGGGAGAGCTGCGCGACCACGATCAAGTGGGCCGACGGCCAGCAGGTGCGGGAGACGATCGGCGCGGTCTTCTCCTCGGCCGACATCGGCAAGACGATCGAGGTCGGCGACTCGGGCCGCTATCGGCAGAGCCAAAATCTGGCCCGGGCCGACGTCGAGGCGCGGCCCTGGCTGCGCTGGGTCGGCTGGGTGCCCGTCGTGATCGGCGGCATCCCGCTGGTGCTGTTCGGCATCGCGCTCAGCGCCCGCCGCCGCAAGCGTTAGAAGCGGCGGCGCCGATCATCCGGCGCCGCCGCCTCACTCCCCAGATCCAAGCTAGTGGCGCCGGCGTCGGGTCAGGACGACGGCGGCGAGGCCGACCACGATCAGCAGCAGTCCCCCGGCGGCCGCGGCGGCAACGTTCGCGCCGGTCAGAGCCAAGACCCCCTGCTCCGTACGGGGTGCGGGCGCGGCGACGGGGGCCGGCGGCGGCGTGGCGGGCGGCGGCGGCGTCATGGCGGGCGCGGCCGGTTTCTCGAACGTCGCGGGGCTACGCTTCGCGCGGACGGGGACAGTGATCAGCGGCGGCGCGGAAGCCTCGGCGAACAGATAGCCGAGGGCGACGTCGAGCAGGTGCGCCCGGCCGAGCAGCACCTCCACCCGTACGGCCGCGGCCTCCGCCCGTACGGAATCGCCGGTCCTCTCCTGACGCGGACCGCCCAGCGAGATCTTGGCCGAGAGCAGCGACGACGTGGTGAGACCGCCGAGCAGCTCGACGCCGACGCTGGCCTCGCGGGTGTCGAGGGTGGCCACCGGCTTGCCCGCGGCGGTCACCTCGAGTACGGCCGGGCGGTAGTCGACCTCGTCGTGGGCGCGGTTGCCGGTCGTCGTGACGGTCAGCGAGGGCTGGGTGACGACCTTGACGGAGACTTCCTGCGGAGTGCCCGCGAAGAGAGTCAGGTCGGACAGGGCGACCCCGGCGGCCGCGGTCACGGCGAGCCGGCCCTGTTTGCGTACGAGGTCGGTGGCGCTCTGGGTGGAGCCGGTGGGCCCGAGTCTGAGCAGGCTGGTCGGCTCGCCGGCGCCGGCCGAGCGCATGGCGCGGATGGCCGGGGTGGCGCCGCCCCCGCCGAGGAACTGCGCCCCGGCCAGCATGGTGGCGCTGCGGGTGAGCGGACCGGTGTCCCCGCAGCGGTAGGCGTCGTCCCAGCGGGCGTCCGCGGTCGACTTGCCCAGCTGGAGCGTGGCCAGGCCGCCCGCGTTGACGCCGACCAGGTTCTCGTCGTTTTTCCCGCTATCTGGGGCCGGGCTGCTGCCGACTCGGGCCCGGGCGTCGATCCCGGCCGGGGCACGGCTCACGGCACCCGTTCCCGGCCGCGCGTCGCCGGGGACTCGCAGGCCGAGCAGCTTGGCGTCGGCGTAGCGGCCGGTGGCGACCGTACGGTGCGGGCGGCGGTCGCTGTCGGCGCTGCCCCGGGCCGAGGCGAGCCGCACGTCGGCCAGCGCGGGCAGGTCGGGGCGCAGCACCCCCGCGTCCAGGACCGTGATCTTCGCGAGGTCGGCCTGGGCCGTGGCGGTGAAGCGGGCCCCCTCGCAGTCCTCGCCGGTCTCTCCGTGCGCCTCGGCCGGCACCGCCAGGACCACGAGGGCGGCCACGGCGGCGGCCACTCCGGAGAATGCAGGATGCGTCCGGGGTGGAGGGAAGGAGCGCGGGGTCGGCATGAAGGTCCTCGCTAGGCGTCGGCGACGGTGTCCGGCTTGACCATCGAGAAGCCATTTGCGGAGGGTACGGACCGATAAGCGGGTTTCCCCTATGAGCACATTCCGGCAATACAGACAATGCCGGGCTTAACGGTTCGCCTTGGTTCTAACGATCGATCTTCGGGTTCGTCACCCGTCGATCATCCCCTGTGGAGATCCAGCTCACATCCAGGTCGGCGCGATAGATTGCGAGAACAACTCGGGATCGGCATGGGGGGTCGGTGAGCACCGGTGATGACGCCGACACAGCTGCGCGCCTATTCGGCCGTCGTACGGCTGGGCTCGGTCAAACTGGCCGCCGCCCAGCTGTCGGTCTCGGAGTCGGCGGTCTCGCTGCACATCGGACAGCTGCGCCGCGAGCTGGGTGACCAGTTGTTCTCCCGTACGGCGGCGGGTCTGGCCTTCACCCCCGGCGGCCTGCGCCTGGCCAGCCGGGCCACCGAACTGCTGGGCCTGCAGGACATCACGGTGCTCGAGGTGAGCGCCGCCGGTCGTGGCCGCCGCCTGCTGCGGGTGGGCGCGTCGAGCCTGTTCGCCGAGCACGCCGCGCCCGGCCTGATCGAGCTGTTCGCGAGCCGCGCGGCCGACCTCGACGTCGAGCTGAGCGTGCGCGACCCCGGCGCGTTCGAGACGCTGCTGCAGACCCGCACGATCGACATCGCCATCGGGCCGCCCCCGGCCGTGCTCGACCCGCCGTTCGCCTCGCGGCCGGTCATGAACTATCGCATCGTGGTCGTCGCCGGCCCCGAGCATCCGATCGTCCACCTGCGCCCGTCGGCCGGCCAGCTGCGCGACCAGACCTGGCTGCTGGGCCCGTCGGCCGCGGCCAAGGTGGGTGCGGTGCCCGAGCTGATGCGCCGGCTGGGCGTGCCCGAGGCCAACCAGCAGATCTACCAGAGCAACGCCGCCGCCCTGGAGGAGGCGAAACGGGGCCGCGGCCTGACCCCGGCCCTGTCGTTCGCGGTGGCCCCCGACGTGCGCAACGGCCTGCTGGTGCAGCTGCCCGGCCCGCACGCGCAGCTGGAGGCCGGCTGGCACGCCCTCACCCTGGCCGACCAGGGCGGTCCGTCGGCGGCGGGCGAGCTGTCGCGGTTCGCCTCCTCGCCGCGCGCGATCCAGGCGATGATGCGCGGCGCGGGCGCCAAGGTCGGCCACTTCCGCCCGTCCGTGCACGTCACGCTCTGGAGCTGAGCCCGGATGAGTGTCGATCCGGCGGCGCACAACCGCATGGCCTGGGACCGGCAGGTCGACCAGGGCAACGAGTGGTCGCGGCCGGTCCCTGCCGAGACGATCGCGAGGGCGCGGGCCGGCGACTGGTCGGTCGTGCTGATCGGCTACCGACCCGTGAACCGCTCCTGGTTCCCCGCCGACCTGACCGGTAAGGACGTGCTGTGCCTGGCCTCCGGCGGCGGCCAGCAGGGGCCGACGCTCGCCGCGGCCGGAGCCCGGGTCACCGTGCTGGACAACTCGCCGCGCCAGCTCGAGCAGGACGAGCTGGTGGCCCGGCGCGACGACGTGCCGCTGCGGACGGTGCTCGGCGACATGCGCGACCTGTCCGCGTTCGCCGACTCCTCCTTCGACCTCGTCTTCAACCCCGTCTCGAACCTGTTCATCCCCGAGCTCGCCCCGGTGTGGCGGGAGACCTTCCGGGTGCTGCGACCGGGTGGGACGCTGCTGTGCGGCTTCCTCAACCCCGACGTCTACTTGTTCGACCACGAGGCGCTGAACCAGCGCGGCGAGCTGGTGGTCCGGCACAAGCTGCCGTACAGCGACGTCACGCACGTGCCGGCCGAGGAACGCGACCGGCTCTTCGGCGCGGACGCGCCGCTGGAGCACAGCCACAGCATGGCCGAGCAGCTCGGCGGTCAGCTCGCCGCCGGCTTCGTCATCACCGGGTTCGAGGAGGCGCCGCACCACTCGGACGCCACGGCGGGCTGGCTGCCGGGCTATTTCGCGACCCGCGCGGTCAAGCCACGTCCGCCTGGCGCGGACGGGTCCTGCAGCAGGTGAGCCGCGGCTGCCAGGTCCTGGAACGTGGCGGCGGGTAACAAGCGGTCGCAGAACGGCAGGGCGGCGGCCATGCCGGCCACGCGCGGGGCGAAGCCCGGGGCGCTCGCGCGCGGGTTCAGCCACAGGACGCGATGGGCCCGGCGGCGCAGGCGGGTCATCGCCGCGGTCATCAGCTCGGGCGGGTCGCTGTCCCAGCCGTCGGAGGCGACGATCACCAGGGCGCCGCGCAGGGTGTTGCCGTGGTGCGAGTCGAGCAGGGCGGCCACGTTGGTGGCGATCCGCGTGCCGCCGAAACGGTCGGTCACCAGCTCGCCCGCGCGGGCCACGGCCTCGGCCGCGTTCGTGTGGCGCAGGGCCGGGGTGAGCCGGGTCAGCGTGGTGGCGAAGGCGAACACCTCGGCCTCGGCGACCAGCGTGAACGCGCGCATCAGATGCAGATAGGCGGTGGCCTGCGCGCGCATCGACTCGCTGACGTCACAGAGCAGCACGGCTCGGCGGGGGCGGCGCAAAGGCCTTTCCCGTACGAGGTGAGCCGGCTCCCACGCCGTACGGCGGGCGCGGGCGATCGTCGGGCGCAACGCGACACGGCGGCCGGCCGGGTCGGGGCGGTGGCGGCGGGTGCGCCGGGTCGGCCAGCGGATGAGCGCGGCGCGCAAAGCCTCGCCGAGCAACCCGGTCTGAGTCGCGTCCAGGTCTTCGAACGGAAGCTCGGCCAAGGCGGCGAGGGCGCTCGGGCGGCGGTCGGGCACTTCGAGGCCGGTGTCGGTGGTCTCGGCCGCGGCCACCACCGGGGGCAGGGTCGCCCAGGGCAGGCCGCTGCCGTCGGCGAGTTCGTCGGTGTCGGCGGGCACGGGCACCTGCACGTCGTCGTCGCGGCGGGCGGCGGGGGCGACGGCCTGGCGGATGAACGGCAGCGGCGGGGCGTCGGCGAACACGGCCGCGAACACCTTGTCGAAGGCGGCGAGGTCGGGCTGGCGGCGTACGAGGGAAACTCGGGCCGTCCAATAGAGCGTGTCGAGGCTCAGGGGCGGGCTAACCTCTAGCGCGTGGACGAAATCGCCGGTCTCGGTCAGGCCGGTGGGGATGCCGGCGCGGCGCAGACGGGCGACGAGGGCCACGGCCAGGGCGGCCCGGTCGGTGCCTCGCAGCAGCACCGGCCGAGACGTGCCGCCGCGGGACGGGTCAGCGCCGGGCAACGAACCACACGATGACGCCGACCACCACGACCGCGCCGATGGCTACGGGGATGGCGCGCTTGTAGAGGGAGCCGCCCGCGACGGCGAGCAGGTCGAGCGGCTCGGGTTCGGTGGGAGCGGGGGCGGGCCGCGTCGCGGTGGGGAGCGGCTTGGCGCGGGCCGATGACGACGGCGCGCCGTTGACCGGGAAGTCCGACGAGGGCGAGCTGTCGACAGCCGCGGAAGTGGTGGTCGGCGCGGGTGGGGTGCTGGTCGCCGGTGGGGCGGCCACGGCGTCGGCCTTGTCGTCGATGGTGGAGGCGGCGAGGGGCTCGCTGCCGCCGACGGCGGGGGTGGCGGGCTCGGCCGCGCCCGGGTCGGCCGGGATCAGGTTGGCCGTCAGCGTCTCGGGGCTCGGCGCGTCGGCGCTCGGGGTCGCGGCCGGCGGCCCGGAGGTCAGCACGGCGGCCGTGCCGGGGACGGTGTCGGTGGTCGCGGGGTCGGTGGCGAGCTTGGCTTCGAGGTTCGTCACGAACTCGGCCAGCAGCTTGTTCGAGATCTCCTTGATCATGCCGCTGCCGAACTGGGCCAGCTTCCCGCTGATCTTCAGGTCGGTGTCGACGCTGACCAGCGTGCTCTCCCCGGCCGGCGTCAACGACGCGGTGACCAGCGCCGACGCGTTCCCCCCGGCCCGGGCGTCGCGGCCCTTGGCGTCGATCACCGCCCGGTACGCCGAGTCGTCCTTCTCGGTGAACTGCGCGGTCCCGGCGAAGTCGGAGATGACCGGCCCGACCTTGACCTTCACCTTGCCCTTGTAGACGTCGCCGTCCACGCCGGTCAGCTGCGCTCCGGGCAGGCACGGGGCGACCCCCTCGAGGTCGGTCAGCACCTGCCAGGCGCGCTCGATCGGGGTGTGCACGGTGAACTCGTTCGTGATCTTCATGGAGCCTCCTCGGAGACGACGAGGGCCACGGCGGTCCGGTCGTCGGGGGTTTTCGCGATCGTGCCGAGCGTGCTGACGACGGCGGCGTCGGTGAGGTCGGCGACGCCCAGGGCGGACAGCGCCGACACCCAGTCGATGGTCTCGGCCAGCCCGGGCGCCTTGTCGAGCTCGAGCCCGCGGACCCGCCCGACGAACTCGGTCGCGGTACGGATGAGCGGCTCGGCGGCGCCCGGCACGGCCCGGCGGACGATCTCGGCGGCGCGGGCCGGGGCCGGGAACTCGATCCAGTGGTAGAGGCAGCGCCGGCGCAGGGCGTCGTGCAGGTCGCGGCTGCGGTTCGAGGTGAGCACGACGATCGGGGGTCGTACGGCGGTGAACGTGCCCAGCTCGGGGATCGTGATCGCGGCCTCGCCCAGGAACTCGAACAGCAGCGCCTCGAACTCGTCGTCGGCCCGGTCGATCTCGTCGATCAGCAGCACCGGCGGGGTGGGGCCCTGATGCCGTACGGCTCGGAGGATCGCACGTTCCTGGAGGAACTCGGCCGTGAACAGGTCGGCGTCGGCGAGCTTCTCGTGGCGGGCCTCGGCGAGCCGGATGGCCAGCAGCTGGCGCTGGTAGTTCCACTCGTAGAGGGCCTCGCCGGCGGTCAGGCCCTCGTAGCACTGCAGCCGGATGAGCGGGGTGTCGAGCGCGAGCGACAGCGCCTTGGCGGCCGCGGTCTTGCCGACACCGGGCTCGCCCTCGAGCAGCAGCGGCTTGCCGAGCCGGATCGCGAGGAACATCGCCATCGCGAGTCCCTCGTCCACGAGGTAGTCGACGGCGTCGAGGCGGTTGGCGACCTCGTACGGGTCCTTCATCGGCTAGGCCGCCGCCACGAAGCTGTCCCGGCAGCCGATGCGGCAGAACCAGAAGTCCTGGCCGTCGACGAGCGCGTGCGGGGTGTCGTCGTCGATGAAGACGGTCATGCCGCAGACGGGGTCGGTCTCGCGGCGGGGCGCCGATCTCGACAGCGTGACCGGGGTGGCGCCCCCAAGATCGCCAACCCCAAGATCGTCACCGCCAAGATCAACTGCCGCTACTAACCCGCCCTCCACGGGGGCTCCCCCAATGCCCATTGTCGTCGTTGGGGGGTTGGTCATGTTGGGGGGCTGTGGATAACTCTGGTTTGTGGATAACTCGGGGTCTTTGGTGCGCAGCTCACGCACGATCTCGGCCATGATGGCCAGGGCGATCTCCTGAGGCGTACGGGCTCCGATGTCCAACCCGGCGTGGTTGCGCACCCGGGACCGCTCGTCCTCGCTCAGCCCCATCCCGTCGAGCACGACCGTCCCGCGCGTGTGGCTGGCCACGAGGGCGATGTACGGCACCCCGGCGTCGAGCGCGGCCCGGATGGCCCGTTCCTCGTCGCGGCCGCGCCCCGCCACGACGACCGCGGCCACACCCTCGTACGAGGGAAGGGTTGTCAGCTCGAAGTCGAGGAACGAGGCCAGCTCGGCGGCGGCCCGGCCGATGGGGGTGTCGCCGACGACGCCGATCAGGGGTTTGGGCAGCACCGGCCGCAGGAAGATCTCGATCGCCCCGCCCGAGTGGCACGGGTTGACCACGACGAGCGCGCCGGGAGTCTCGGGGAACGACGCCGCGTCGTCGGGCAGCACCCGCAGCAGCAGGGTCTTGCCCGACGACAGGGTGTCAAGGGCGGCCGCCCGTACGGAGCTCTCGGCGCACACACCCCCGACGAAGCCCTCGATCGACCCGTCGTCGAGGATCACCGCGTCGTCACCGGCGCGCGCCGAGGTCGGTTCCTGGGCGCGCACCACGGTGGCGTGCACGAACGGCCGGCGCGCGACGGTGAGCTCGCGAGCCCGTTCCACAACAGTCACAGCGAACCCCTAGATCGGCGGTGTGGCCCGGCCCCGCATGGCGTCCCACACCCGTGAGGGCGTGAGCGGCATGTCGGCGTGCCTGACCCCGTACGGCTTCAGGGCGTCGACCACGGCGTTGACGATGGCCGGCGGCGAGCCCACGGTGGCCGACTCCCCCACGCCCTTGGCCCCGATCGGGTGGTGCGGCGACGGCGTGACCGTGTAACCGGTCTCCCAGTCGGGCACCTCGAGCGACGTCGGGATCAGGTAGTCCATCAGGGACGCGCCGAGGCAGTTGCCGTCCTCGTCGAACGAGATCATCTCCATCAGGGCCATGCCGACGCCGTCGGTCAGCCCGCCGTGCACCTGCCCCTCGATGATCATCGGGTTGATCCGGGTGCCGCAGTCGTCGACGGCGATGAACCGGCGCACCTTGACCTGCGCGGTGCCGGGGTCGATGTCGACGACGCAGATGTAGGCGCCATGCGGGTAGGTCAGGTTGGACGGGTTGTAGCAGATCTGCGCCTCGAGCCCGCCCTCGACACCGTCGGGCAGGTCGCCGGCGCCGTGCGCGCGCATCGCGATCTGCTGAATCGTGACGGCCTTGCCGGGGTCGCCCTTGACCTGGAACGAGCCCTTGACCCATTCCAGGTCGGCCACGGTCACCTCGAGCATGGCCGACGCGATCAGCTGCGCCTTGTCGCGCACCTTGCGGGCCACCAGGGCGGCCGCGGCGCCGGAGACGGGGGTCGAGCGGCTCCCGTACGTTCCCAGCCCGAACGGCGTCTGGTCGGTGTCGCCGTGCACGACCTCGATGTCGGCCGGCGGGATGCCGATCTCCTCCGCGATGATCTGGGCGAAGGTCGTCTCGTGGCCCTGGCCCTGGGTCTTGACCGACAGCCGCACGACCGCCTTGCCGGTGGGGTGCACCCGCAGCTCGCAGCCGTCGGCCATGCCCAGGCCGAGGATGTCCATATTCTTGCGCGGGCCCGCGCCGACGGCCTCGGTGAAGAACGAGATGCCGATGCCCATCAGCTCGCCCCGGGCCCGCTTCTCGGCCTGCTCGGCGCGCAGGGCGGCGTACCCGGCGATGTCCATGGCCTGGCGCATCGTGGGCTCGTAGTCGCCGGAGTCGTACACCCAGCCGGTCTTGGTCTCGTACGGGAACTGGTCGGGCTGGATGAAGTTCTTCAGCCGCAGCTCGGCCGGGTCCATGTCGAGCTCGGCGGCCAGGCAGTCGACGATCCGCTCGACCAGGTACACCGCCTCGGTGATCCGGAAACTGCACGCGTACGCGACCCCGCCGGGAGCCTTGTTGGTGTAGACGGCGGTCATGTTGCAGTAGGCGGCCTCGATGTCGTAGCTGCCCGTGAACACGCCGAAGAAGCCGGCCGGATACTTCACCGGGGCCGCGGTGCCGTTGAACGCGCCGTGATCGGCGAGGACGTTCGTCCGGATGGCCAGGATCTTGCCGTCGCGGGTGGCCGCGATCTCGCCGCGCATGATGTAGTCGCGGGCGAACCCGGTGCTGATCAGGTTTTCCGACCGGTCCTCCATCCACTTCACCGGTTTGCCGGTGACGATGGAACCGACGATCGCGCACACGTAGCCGGGATAGATCGGCACCTTGTTGCCGAAGCCGCCGCCGATGTCGGGCGCGATCACCTGGATCTTGTGCTCGGGCAGCCCGGCCACGATCGCGTACAGGGTGCGGTGGGCGTGCGGGGCCTGCGTGGTCGACCACAGCTTGAGCTTGCCCTCGACCGCGTCGAAGTCGGCGACCGCGCCGCACGTCTCCATCGGGGCCGGGTGCACGCGCGGGTAGACGATGTCCTGCTTGACGACCACGTCGGCCCGCGCGAAGACGGCCTCGGTGGCCTCGGCGTCGCCGGTCTCCCAGTCGAAGCAGTGGTTGTTGGTCTTGCCCTCGAGGTCGTCGCGGATCAGCGGCGCGTCCGGGGCGAGGGCCTGCCGCACGTCGATGACCGGGTCGAGCACGTCGTACTCGACGTCGATCAGCTCGAGCGCGTCGCGGGCGGCATACCTGTCCTCGGCGACGACGAACGCGACCTCCTGGCCCTGGAAGCGCACCTTGTCGGTGGCCAGCACGGCCTGCACGTCGTTGGAGAGGGTCGGCATCCAGGCCAGGCCGAGGCCCTTGAGGGTCTCGCCGGTGACCACGGCCTTGACGCCCGGGGCGGCCTCGGCGGCGCTGGTGTCGACGCTGACGACCCGGGCGTGCGCGAACGGCGAACGCAGGATGGCCAGGTGCAGCATGCCGGGCAGCTGCACGTCGTCGGTGAACCGGCCCCGGCCGCGGATCAGGCGCGGGTCCTCCTTACGCAGCATCCGCCCGTAGCCGACGGGCTTCTGGTCGTTGTCGTCGAACGTCTCTGTCCGTTCGTGCACAGTGGTCACTGGTTCACCCTCGCCTCGTGGACGGACGCCCACCGCACCGAGCGGACGATCGTGGAGTAACCCGTGCACCGGCAGATCTGGCCCGAGATGGCCTCACGGATCTCGGCGTCGGTGGGGTCGGGATTTTTGTCGAGCAGGGCCCGGCAGGTCATCATCATGCCCGGCGTGCAAAAACCGCACTGCAGGCCGTGACACTGCATGAAGCCCTCTTGGATCGGGTCGAGCTCGGCTCCCTTGGCCAACCCTTCCACCGTACGGACCTCGTGCCCGTCGGCCATCGCGGCGAGCACGGTGCACGACTTGACGGGCTCACCATCCAGCCACACCACACACGTACCGCAGTTGCTGGTGTCGCAACCCCAGTGCGTGCCGGTCAGGCCGAGCGTGTCGCGCAGGAAGTGCACGAGCAGCAGCCGGCCCTCGATCTCGCGGGTGACCTCGGTGTCGTTGACGATCATCGTGACCTGCATGGGTTCAGCTCCTCGCCCGTTCGACGGCCTTGCGCAGCGTGCGCCGGGTGAGCTCGTCGGCGAGGTGGCGCTTGTAGTCCTCGCTGCCCCGCTGGTCGGTGGCCGGGTCGCAGCTGCTCGCCGCGATCGCGCCGGCCCGCTCGTACAGCTCCTCCGACGGCGTGCTGCCGCGCAACGCCTGCGAGATCTCCGGGATGCCGGTCGTGTTGGGCCCGACCGCGGCCAGCCCCACCCGCGCGTCGGCGAACGTGCCGTCCGGCGCCAGCCACACCGCGGCCCCGGCCGACGCCACCGCCCAGTCCCCGGCGCGGCGCTCGACCTTCTCGTACGCGCTGCCACCGTTGCTTCGGACGGGCAGGTGCACCTCGACGAGCATCTCCCCGTCGCCCACAGCGGTCTCGTACGGGCCGACGTGGAACTCCTCCATCGACACGACCCGCTCGGCGCCGCCCGGACCCCGGATCACGCAGCTCGCGTCGAGGGTCGTGCACACCGCGGACAAGTCTTCGGACGGGTCGGCCTGGCACAGCGAGCCGCCCAGCGTGCCCCGGTTGCGCACCACGGGGTCGGCGATCACCCGCTCGGCGTCCCGGAAGATCGGGAACGCGGCGGCCAGCTCGTCCGACTCGAGCAGCTCCCGATGCCGGGTCATGGCCCCGATGCGTACCTCGTCCGCCTGCACCCGGATGTAGCCCAGCTCGGCGTGCAGCGGGTTGATGTCGATCAAGTATTCGAAGTTCGCCAGCCGCAGCTTCATCATCGGCAGCAGGCTGTGCCCGCCCGCCACCAGCCTCGCTGAGCTGCCCAGACGTTCCAGCAGCCCGATCGCCTGGTCCACACTGGTGGCACGTTCGTATTCGAACGGAGCCGGTACCTGCACGCCGCACCTCCCGGGTCCGTGGCAATCTCTCCCCGGTCCCGTCCAAAGTCAACAGCGACCTAAGTGATGCCTTAAGTCACCCGGCGGTGCCATCGCGGTTGCGGCTCGGGAGCGCATTCCGGCCCCGCAGATGCCAGGCCGACCCAATTCGGTGACAAGGTTCACCGGCTAGGCCCGGCGATACCGCCCCGTCCCCACCCGCCTGCCCCCGATGTCCGTTGCACTTGCGCGCCACCCGTCCGGTTCGGGTCAGCCGAGTTTGCTGAGCCCGTTGAGAAACAGTGGCGAATCGCTGGGCCCGGCCGATCGTCTTCGTGTGCCGCTCCGGGGACGCCGAGTCCCGCCCACCACGAAGCGGCCGACCTGTCATCGACGGAACTTCAGTGGGCGGGAACGGGGGAACCAGATCGCCGGCGCTTCACGGCCGGCTCGGGGTGAAGTCGCTTCTCGCGGCGGGCCGCCTTCAGGCCTAATCCGACAGCTAACCTCGCAGGCGGTTGAAGGACCAAGGATCGCCATGACCCTGCGCCGCCTCCTGCTCGTCGCCGTTTTTTCGGCCGCCGCTCTTGTCGCACCGGCCGCCCCCGCTCAAGCCGCCCCGGTCTCCCCGGACGCCGCCGCCTCGGCCGCGCTCGCCGCCCGCGGCACCACGATCGTCGCGGCCGCCCGCGCCCAGCGGGGCAAGCCCTACAAGTACGGCTCCCGCGGCCCCACCGCGTTCGACTGCTCAGGCCTGACCGGCTTCGCCTACGCGAAGGCCCACGTCACCCTCCCCCGCACCGCCCAGGCCCAATACCGAACGGCCAAGAAAATCACGGCCGCTGCGGCTCGCCCTGGGGACCTGGTCTTCTGGGTCTCGGGCAGCCACGCCTACCACGTCGCCGTGTATGCGGGCGCCGGCCAGGTCTGGCACGCCCCCAAACCAGGCGACCGCGTCAAACTAGCCAAAATCTGGAACTGGAAACAGGTCAAGTTCGGCCGCATACCCGCCTGACCCGTCAACCTGACGACAGCGGTATCGCGCCCGGCGGCGCACGCTTGAGATATGCGCGGGCTGGCGGCCACCGTAGCCGCGACGATCCTCGTGATCGCGCAGCCACTGCCTGCCCGGGCCGCCGAGGCGATCGAATTCGCGGATGCGCGCCCGGCCGTCATCAACCTGGAAACCGCGGAAGTCGAGCAACGCTGGCGTGTGCCTGTCCTGGACGGCCGGCCGGGCCGCCGCCACGACTTCTTCCTGACCGTGGCCTTCCGCCCGGCCGGCGTGCTCGAAGTCGAGTCCCGACGGCTGACGCTGGACGAGGGCGAAGTCGGGGCCTTCGTGGTGACGTTGCTGCGCAAAACGCCCGGCTCCGGCGAACTGCTCCTTTCCAGCGGCGGGGCGATCGTCCGCCGGGCGATCAGCACCAGCAGCCGTCCCGCCCCGGCACCCGTCGCGATCAGCAGCCTGCAGTTCGCCGGTTTCCGCCTGGCTCCGTTCGGCGAGACGACCCGCGTCGACGACGTCGTCATCCCGGATGCCCCCGGTGCTGCGGCCGATCCGCGCCCCGCGCAGATCGGGATGCTGACGTCCCGTCGTGGTGACACTGCCGAAGTGGTGCGTCAGGGGACCACCTTCACGGTGACCGGCGTAAGCCGACCGGGCGAGTATCAGGGAGTCGTGGACCTGCTGCCGGGCCGGCCGGGCGGGGAGGCGCAGGGCACGCTCCGGCTTCGTGACCTGCCGGTCTGGCCCCTCCTGGTGCTGATCCTGGGCCTGCTGGTGGTGCATTTGCTCAACCGCTACCACCAGCGTGAGCGACCACGCAACGTTCTGGACCTGAATCTGGCCCGCCTGCGCGACGAAGCGGAGCAAGTGCAAGCGGCCTTGAACGGTACCTATCGCATCACGGCCGCGCCGCGGGAACCGCCCCTCGTGCTTGATCACCGCGCCGACGAGGCACGGCGCCGGTTCGACGAGGTTCTGACCGACGGCGAGCGGGCGGACTGGGACGCCGGGGGCGCCGAATACCTCAAGATCGCCGGGCTGGTCGACTCGTTCACGACGCTGGCCGACCTGCTTAAGGCGCTGAACACGGATCGCTTCGACCGGGCGGGTGACCGGCGGATCGAGCGGGCCTTGGACAAGTCGCCGGTCGGCGAAGCGCTGCGCGGACGCCCGCTGTATTCGGAGTCCGATCTGCACGAGGCGGTCGTGGCGGTGAGCGAGGCAAGGGCCTACCTGCGCACCTTCCACCGCCTCTACCGGCAGGCGGCCAGGATCAGCGCCGGAGATGTGCTGGCCAAACTGACCGATGGGCCGGAGGACCTGACTGCTCTGGACGCGGAGGTTCAGAAGCGCTATCGGGCCTGGGAGCCTGATCCGATCACCGATGAACTGCCCGGCAAGGCGGCGGCGACCGTTGGGCGCGCTCCCGTCAAGTACCACGTGAAAGTGAGTCACCAGGACGTCGATGCTGCCGACATACTCGACACCTCGGCTCGGCGTCGTCCGAAATGGATCGCAACAGCAGCCGTCCTGCTGCTGGTGCCTATCGTGGCGTCAGCCGTCTACCTGGTCACCTCAGCCGGCCAACCCGCCGGAGTGGCCCCGGCTGCGAATACGACGGCACCCACAGGGAGGCCGCCGGCCACGGCACCTCCCGGACCGGCGGCGCCGCCAGAGTTGCCCGTTGCCGCGGAACCGCGGGCACCGTCACCCCGGCGGCTGCCCGTCGCTCAGCCTGCCATATGGCGCCTGGTGGTCTACGGAACGGTGCTGCCCCTCGTGGCCGCCGGCGCCGTGATCATCGTTGGCTTGCTGGTGCGCCGGCTCTGGCGTCCGCGGCGGTCCCGGCTGGACAGCGCGCTGCTGGATCGGCGGGTGAGGCGGTCGGACCGGAGATTCGCCCTGATCGGCGATGGCCTGATCGTGCTGAGCGGGATGTCGGTCCTCTACGCCGCCAATCCCACATTCGGCACTGTGGGTGACTACCTGACCGTGGCGCTCTGGGGCACCGCCTTCGGGGAGGGGCTCACCCTGGCTCGCCGGCTCTGGCCGGGCCCGATCGTGCGGGTATAGCCAGGGCGGGCGAGCCGACCTCGTCGGAGGGGGCCGCCGGGGTGGTGGGGCGCAGGCGGGCGGCCAGGCGGTCGATTCCCAGCAGGGCGGCGCCGAGGACGGCGAAGATCACGCCCAGTTCGAGGAATTGGCCGGCCACCCAGTCGTAGCCGTGGGTGGTGGGGTCGAGGAAGAAGTACGGGTAGCGGGCGCTGACCGTGGGGAACAGGATCGCGCGGGCGACCGACGTGGCGCCGTAGGCGAGGGGGAAGAGGATCCACAGGCCCAGGTCGCGCCACGGGGAGACGCGGCGGGGGCCGAACAGGATCCAGTCGGCCAGGACCAGCAGGGGGACGGCGTAGTGGACCAGGAACATCGACCAGTTCGTGACGCGGCTGGCGACGTCGGGGGCGACCAGGCCGGGTAGCGGGTTTTCGCCGTTCTGCAGCATGAAATGGGAGATCAGGCCGGTGATGACGATCCACAGGGTGACCGCGCCGCGCAGGCGGGGTGCGGCTGGGTCGGTGGTGCGGCGGCGGACCATCCAATAGAGGACGCCGCCGAAGTAGCCCAGGGTGATCAGGTTGCTCTGGCACGTGTAGTAGACGATGCGGTGGTCGCCGACGAGCAGGCCGACCAGACCGGAACCGACGATGAGCACGCGCAGCCAGAACTGTGGCGTCAACCAGACCCTCATCGGGCCTACCGTAACGCCGCCTTCTGCACCTTGCCCATCGCGTTGCGGGGCAGGCTGCCGACCAGGTGCACCGCGCGGGGGCGTTTGTGCACGGACAGGCCGGCGGCGACGAAATCGATCAGCTCGCGCTCCGTCGTCCCGTCCGCGACCACGTACGCGGTGATCTGCTCGCCGAGATCAGGGTGCGGGGTGCCGACGACGGCAGCCTCCTGGACCGCGGGGTGCAGCAGCAACGCGTCCTCGACCTCGCCCGCCCCGACCCGGTAGCCCCCGGTCTTGATCAGGTCGGTGGAGGCGCGCCCGACGATGCGGTGCCACCCGTCGGCGCCGATCGTGGCCACGTCGCCGGTCTCGAACCAGCCCTCCCGCTCGGGCCGGCCGTGATTGAGGTAGCCGTCGAACAGCGTCGCCCCGCGCACCTGCAGATGCCCGATCTCGGCCCCGGGCCGCAGCACCGCCCCGGTGTCGTCGACCAGGCGCGTCTCGACCCCGGGCACCGGCAGGCCCACGTGCCCGGCGCGGCGTTCCCCGTCGGCGCGGGCGCTCACCGTGATCAGGGTTTCCGTCATGCCGTACCGCTCGACCGGGGCCTGACCGGTCAGCGTCCGCAGCCGCTCGAACACCGGCACCGGCAGGGGCGCGCTGCCCGAGACCAGCAGGCGGGCCCGGGCGAGCTCGCGGGCCTCGGTGGGGGCGGCGCAGACCCGCGACCAGACGGTGGGCACGCCGAAATACAGCGTTCCGGGCGTGGCCGCGTACGCCTGCGGGGTGGGCTTGCCGGTGTGCACGAGCCGCGAACCGAGCCGGAGCGGGCCGTGCACTCCCAGCACCAGGCCGTGCACGTGGAAAAGCGGCAACCCGTGCACGAGCGTGTCGTCCGGCGTCCACTGCCAGACCTCGGCCAGCGCGTCCAGGTCGGCCGCCAGCGCCGCCCGCGAGATCACGACCCCTTTGGGCGCGCCAGTCGTGCCGCTGGTGTAGAGGATCAGGGCCGGCCGCGTGGCGTCGGGCTCGGGTGGAACGTCGTTGCTCGCGGCCCGCTGCCGGGTGTCGATCAGCTCGGCGCCCGAGTCGGCGAGGATGTGCGCGCGCTCCAGCTCCCCCGCGTCGGGCGGGATCGGCACGACGGGGACGCCGGCCAGCAACGCCCCGGTGATGGCGACCACGGTGTCGAGCGTGGGCGTCGCCTCCACGGCCACCATCCGGCGACCGGTGATCTCGTTCGCCACCGCCGCGGCCCGGCCGAGCAGCTCCTGCCGCGACAGACCAACCCCTTGCGCCCGTACGGCGTCAGCTTGGTCCTCGGCATTGTGAAGCGCGCCGAGCAGCCGGCTCATCGGGTCGCCTCCAGCTGGGTGACCATCGGGGACAGCAGGTCGTTGAGCTCGCGGACCAGGACGGTGACGGTGCGTTCGGCCAGCTCGGGAAGCTCGGGGCCGGGGCTGTCGGGGAGCGCGGGCAGCCCGGCGAACGCGAGCGGCGCCTCGACGAGCACGGTCGAGCGCGCGTGCGGGATGCGGGCCAGCTCCTCTTGCGACGGCGCCAGGAACTGCCCGAACGTCTCGGGCCAGCCGCGCCAGCCACGATCCTGGGTCCAGCTCTTCGACGTGCTCAGCTCCCCCGGCCAGGGCGCGACCAGGTCGACGGCGGCGGTGAGCGAACCGTCCCACGTGTTGCGTCTCAGCTCGGCCCGCAGCACGCGTCGATGCACCCGTACGAACCCCGGGTCGAGATGCGGCGCGGTCGCCAGCCGCCAGGCCACACACGCGAACCCGACGGGCGAGATGTCACCCCAGCAGTCGTCGAACTCCTTGGCGTGCACCCAGACGTGCTCGGCGAACCGGCTGCGCCCCAGACCCGCATTCTCCCGGTCGTACTGCTCGTCCACCCAGGCGACACTCAACGCAGCCACGGACCCACCCTAGCCGCGACCGGCTGCCGCTACCCCTGTGGGCGCAGGCCGTCGAAGACGATGCTCAAGACTCGGGCTCGCAGGGGTGCGCCGTCGGCGGGCTGGTCGGGGACCCGCGAGACGGCGAGCATGAGGGCGGTCAGCTCGGAGACCGTGACGTCCTGCCGGATGGCGTTGACCGCCTGGGCCCGTACGAGCAGGGCGCCCAGCGCGCGGGGCAGCTGCTCGCGGGCCGGGGTCAGGGCCTCGTGCAGGTCGGCCGCGGTGAAGGCGTCGGTCCAAGCGTCCTTGCCCGCCGCTACCTCAGCCATGAGGGTGAGGAAGGTCCAGATCGCGGCGGCGGGGTCGTCGGACTCGACCAGCCGGTCGGCCTCCTCGGCGAACCGGCGGAGCCGCTCGCGGAAGACCGCCTCGATGAGCGCGGCCTTGGTCGGGAAGTGGCGGAAGACCGTGCCGATGCCGACGCCGGCCGCGCGGGCCACTTCTTCGGTCGACACCGTTGTGCCCCGCGCCACGAAGACTTGCTCGGCCGCGGCAAGCACCCTCGACCGGTTTCGCAAAGCATCAGCACGCGGCGCCCGCGCGGTCATAACTGCCCCCGTCCCTTATGTCGCATTAACAGCCGACTGACCGATCATCAGCCTAGCGTCCCCTTTGTAACGGAGTTATCACTCCACTTTAGACAATGAGGCCGCGTACGGAGACACCGTTTCCACTACCTGCGGAACGATCACAATCGGGGGTGGTAAAAGTCTTGATAAATTTCTTGGTCACACTGCCGGGCCGCCGCTCCACTCCGGACAAAGCGGCCCCGATCCCCTACCGAGCCGGGCGGCGAAATATGTTGCACACGCGGCAAATCCGGCCATCGCGACCACGGGCCGGGTCGCCGGGGCGGGGTGGCGGACGGGGGCGGGTCGCTCCGGGAGCGGGGGTCGCTCGGGGCGGGATCCGTTGGTCGCGTATCCGATAGAACGAACCGGGGGTTGCTCGTCCCGGTGCGGGGTCGTCTCCGGATCCGCGATACGAGGACAGGTCGCCCGCCTCCGGATCGCGCACGTTACTGGCTGTTGGTGCATCCTAGGAGGCTAGGTCGTCAGGGTGGGGCCCGCGCGGCGCGATGTCAGGGCAGGTGCATTGGCGTCCGGTCGCCTGCGGGCTCGGCTTGGCCTCGCGAATGTGCACGTTCGCAGCTGGCCGGGGCGTCGGCTGATCAGAAAGCCCAGGAAGGCTCGGGCGGCCAGACGGCCCGGGCCAGCACGTCCCGTCGGGTCAGCACGGCCGATCGGGGCCAATACGGCCCGTCGGACGGTCGGGGCGACGGCGGGGCAGCTCAGCCGAGGTCAGACCCCGCGCGGGGAGGCGGGCCTGGCCGGATCGTGGGGGCGCGGGCGCTTGACCACATGGGGCCGCCGGAGGCCGGGTGGAGTGATGTTGTTGCAATCAGCGGCCCGTGCGCCTTGGGGACCAATCCTAGGTCGTACGGGAAAAGGAGCGCGACGGGCCGCTGAAAGCGAAAGCAAGGAAAGTCGCCGCTACGGCAGGAGGCGGCGGTCGACGCGGAGCGAGGACGGCAGGGCGATGGTGATCCACTCGTTGTTGTCGGCGGCGGTGGCGCTGCGGCCGGTGGAGAACGGGAAGTTGTTGTCGTTCAGGACCGCGATCGTGCGGTTATCGAGGATCACCACGTCCTCGATGGTCTGGAACGGGAACGTGAAGGTCGTGCCGAAACCACCGATTTTGCGAGGGTTCGAGACGTTCATCAGGTCGACCACAAGGGTCTTCTTCAGCGACCCATCCCGCTGAACGACAGCCTCGTAGATCTTCTTCGTGACGGCGGTGGCGCCCTGGCCGTTGTCGCGCTCGATGATCAGGAAGCGGCCGTCGGCGATCGAGATGGCGTCGCCGATGGCGAAGTCGGGGTTGTCGAGCTGGTAGGTCCAGCGCTTGCCGGTGTACTGCTTTCTCAAAACATCGAACTCGTTCAGGCGCAGCGAGCCGGCCGGGTCGCCGGTCACCGTGCCCTCGAGCAGGGCGTAGAGGTGCCGGCCGTCGGGTGCCACGGCCAGGCCTTCGAAGCCCTTGCTGCTGCGGGCGGTGGCGGTCTCCCCCGTACGGGCGGCGGTCTCGGGCGCGATCACGCCGGGCAGCGCGACCGGGGCGTCGAGCAGGCGGCCCGCGCGGTCGAAGTGCAGCAGGTAGGGGCCGAACTCGTCGCCGATCCAGTACGAGCCGTCGGCCACCTTCACGATCGACTCGGGGTCGAAGTCGGCGCCGGTGAGCACGCGGTCGGCACGGGTGAGCTTCCACGGCACCTTGGCGTTCGGGTCGGTCAGCGTGATGCCGCCGAGCACGTCGACCTTGTTGCTCTTGAAGACCGGCGCCAGCTTCTGGACGCGCAGCAGGAAGTCGCCCGAGTTGGCCTGGTTGCCGTAGCCGTTGTCGGACAGCACGTCGAAGGTGCCGTCGCCGTTGTCGACGATGCCGGAGAAGCCCTGGATCGGCTGGTCGGCGAACGGCGCGGTGAAGCCGTTGAGGTTGCCGGTGACGAGCGCGCCGGAGGGCTCGCTGCCCGGGACGAACGTGCCGGCGGGCAGCGAGGCCCAGCCGGTCAGGGTGGGCTTGTGAGAGCCCCCGGCGTACGACGGTGTTCCCACCATCGACGCGGTGAGGGCGAGCAGGCCGATGACGGCGATCTTTCGCATGAGCCCGGACGCTAAAGATCGGGGGTTAATCGGCGGCGACGAATGGCTGACCAGGGGCAGGTCAGCGGGTGGCGGCCTCGGACTCGCCGAGGCCGGCGATCGTCTCGACTCCCCCGCCGAACCCGGCCGCGGCCACGGCGGCGATCACCGTGGCGGCGCGCAGGGCGTGATAGCCGCCCCGGCCCAGCGTCGCCGCCTTGAGGTTGCGGGCGACCGCGCGGGGCAGCGTACGCCGGATGTAGTCCTGCTCGGCGCCGAGCTTCTGGTCGCGCGGCAGCAGGCTGGCCATCTGCACCTTGCCGCGCCCCTCGGCGTAGCAGCGGCGCAGGAAGAACCGGAAGGTGGAACGATCCAGGGGGACGTCGTGCTCGATGACCGAGTCGGGCACGTACATCCAGTGGCCGCCGGTCTCGGCGCTGATCCGCAGGCAGAGCTCGGTGTCCTCGGGGCGGTTCTGGTCGCCGAGCTTGCCGAAGCCGACCCGGAAGCCGCCGACCTTCAGAAACGCCTCGCGGCGGACCATCATGCTGGCCGACCAGACGTTGCGGATCTCGGCGACCGAGGTCGGCATGCCCGCGTACGAGACCCCGACGGTCCAGAGCAGCTCGTCGGGCATCCAGCTCGGCCGCGTGCGTTCCCAGGCCGGGACGATCAGGCCGCCCGCGCCGACCACGGCCGGGTTGCCGAACGGGCGGGCCAGGTTCTCGAGCCAGGTGGGGTGGGCGACGGTGTCGTCGTCGAGGAAGGCGATCAGCTCGGAGCGGGCGTGGAACGCGCCGGTGTTGCGGTTGCCGGAGGCCCCGCGCAGCGACGTGTTCTCGAGCACCGTGACGCCCGGGAACTCGGCCTTGACCCGCTCGAACATCGCGGGGTTGTGGTCGACCACGATGATGATCTCGGCCGGGGTCGTCTTCTGCTGCTGCGCCGAGGCGACCGTACGCTGCAAGGAGGCCCAGCGGCGTTCGCTGTGCGTGGGGATGACGACGCTGGCGTCGATGCTCTCGGTCATGACTGGGCGCTCCATGGCGGGCGTGAAAGCCAGTTGATCAACTGGCCTGCGGGACCCTACACATGGAATCTATGAATTGCATAAGAGAGCGGCCGGGGCCTATTTAGAGTTCGAGAACAATTGTTTCTGGCCGGGAAACGAAGCGGACAATTACGGGCAGGACGGCGCCCGGAAGCCTTTCGCCGCAACGGATTCGGCGGCGAACGGCCGAGGACTAATCATCCGTTCGGCGCGTTCTGTCACGCAGATCACGGGGCATCGTCAGCGCCAGAACACGGCGACCGCGGCGTTGGCCAGGGTGAGCGTGATGATGCCGATGAAGTGGCCCTTGTTGACGTTCTCGCGCTTGCGCGGAATGAAGACCATGATGAAGATCAGGACGGCCAGCAGCAGCTTGACGCCCAGCTTGATCGGGCTCGGCTCCGCGTCGCCGCCGCCGCGCAGCGGGGCCGCCAGCCCGATGCCGGAGGCCAGCTGGATGATCGAGCCCCACAGCACGGCCGGGTTGATCCGGAACTTGCCGGAGAGGAACTGGGCGATCGCCCCGCCGAGCAGCAGCGCGAACCCGATCAGGTGGACGAAGAGCAGGATCAGCCGGAGTGCTTCCACGGCGGAAAGCTTGCCAAATCAGTCATCGTCCAGCTCACCCGGGGGTCACGGGCAGGGTGAAGAGCCCGCGCAGCAGCAGGCCGGGGCGCCAGGTCAGCTCGGACTCGTCGACGGCCAGCCGCAAGTTCTTGTGCGAGGCGGCCAGCGCGGTGAAGGCGATCTGCGCCTCGAGCCGGGCCAGCGGCGCGCCCAGGCAGTAGTGGATGCCGTGCCCGAAGGCCAGATGCGGGTTGTGGGCCCGGTCGAGCTCGACCGCGTCGGGGTCGGGGAAGCGGTCGCCGTCGCGGTTGGCCGAGAGCAGGCCGATGAGCACCCCCGAGCGGGCCGGGATCGTCTGGCCGTCGAAGTCGATGTCCTCGGTGGTGATGCGGTAGGTGGCCGTCTCGACCGGGGACTCGTAGCGCAGGAACTCCTCGATCGCGGTCGGGATCAGCGCCGGGTCGGCGCACAGCCGCTGCCACCGGTCGGGCTGGGAGAGCAGCAGATACATGCCGTTGCCGATCAGGTTGACCGTGGTCTCGTGGCCGGCGATCAGCAGCAGGAAGACCATCGAGATCAGCTCGTCCTCGGTCAGGCTGTCGCCGCTGTCGCGCACCCCGATCAGGCCCGAGAGCAGGTCGTCGCCGGGGTCGGCGCGGCGGGCGGCCACCAGCGCCTGGATGTAGCCGACCATCGCGGACGCGGCGCGCGGGTATTTGTCCTGGTAGGCCACGCCGCCGACGATGATGTTGGACCAGCGCCGGAACTTGTCGCGGTCGTCGGCCGGGATGCCGAGCAGCTCGCAGATCACCTGGATCGGCAGCGGGAAGGCGAAGGCATCGATCAGATCGAAGGGTGCGTCGGCCGGAAATTTGTCCAGCAATTCGTGCGTTATGTCCGAAATGCGGGGACGCAACGCCTCGATCCGGCGGGCCGTGAACGCGGCGCTGACCAGGCGGCGCAGCCGGGTGTGGTCGGGCGGGTCGACGGCGAGCATGTGGTTCGACAGGGCCCGGTCGATAGCGTTGGAGGGATGACGGATGTCGGAGGCCCGCTTGGCGAAACGGGGGTCGGCCAGGGCCCGGCGCGCGTCGTCGTACCGCGTGATCAGCCAGGCGACCGTCCCGCTGGCCAGCCGCACCCGCCGGATCGGGCCGTCGCGCCGCCAGGCCGCGTACGAGGGGTGGGGGTTGGCATGAAACGCCGGATCGGCCAAGTTGTCGGGCATCCGCGCCTCCCCGTTATCGCCGGATTTCCACCACCGTACGCCCTTCGAGACCGTGCCACGCCCGCAGCTGATCGCCCTCCTCCTCCACGGCGTCGGCGCCGTCCGGCCCGAACAGCGTGACCTGCAAGTCTTCCTGTGCGGGCCGCCAGGTGCCCGCCACCCGCCCGTCCACGAGGACAAAACGGGCACCCTCCACGCTGAGCCGGCGATGGGCGTCGTCGATGACGCGGCTGCGGTCGTCGAACCCGAGCACCACATTGTCGAAGGCGGGCAGAAACCGCGGGGGCGCCGGCGTCTCGGGGTCGGGCAGCTCCCCGTCCAGCACGTCAAAGCTCCCTTCCCCGTACGTCGCGGAAAGTGCGCAATTGCGGACGGAGCCGTTTGAGCGACTCGCGCAGCAGCAACTCGCCGAGCTCGGCCGGCTCGAACCCGTCGAGCCGGCTCCACAGCCCGTAATAGGGCTCGTGCGGTTCCTGCGCCTGCAGCCCGCACAGATGCTCGACGGTGTCGAACGCGGACCGGGTGTGCCGCCGGTCGAGCAGCTGACGGGCGAGCAGGGCCCGGTTGAGCGCGCGGTTGTCGAGCACCGTCATGCGGGCAGGTTAATCGGTGAACCCCTCGTCGGCGCGCTCCCGGCGCAGGTGCTGCTCGGCCCGGCGGGCGAGCGGGCCCTCCTCGGCCGCGAGCCCGGCATACATGCCCTTGACCTGCTCGGCGGTGCGACCCGGGGGCAGCAGCGGGATCGCCGGGTCGGTGCGCGCGTCGATCACCACCGGACGGTCGGCGGCTAGGGCCGTCTCCCACGCGGCGGTCATCTCGGCGGGCGACTCCACGCGCAGGCCGCGCAGCCCGAGCAGCTCGGCGTAGCGGTCGTACGGCACGTCGGGCAGCTCTTGCGACGTCACGAACCGGGGCTCGCTCTCCATCTCGCGCTGCTCCCAGCTCACCTCGGCCAGGTCGCGGTTGTTCAGCACGCAGACCACGAACCGCGGATCGGCCCAGTCCCGCCAGCGTGCGGCCACCGTGACCAGCTCGGCGAGCCCGGTCATCTGCATCGCCCCGTCCCCGCTCAGCACCACGGCGGGCCGGTCGCGGGCGGCCAGCTTCGCCGCCAGCCCGTACGGGATCCCGCAGCCCATCGAGGCCAGCGTGCTCGACAGGTGGGCTGGCACGCCGCGCGGCAGCCGCAGGTGCCGGGCGTACCAGTAGACGACCGAGCCGACGTCCACGGCGACCTGCGCGTTCTCGGGCAGCCGGGCGGTCAGCGACCGTACGACGTGCTGGGGGTTGAGCGGTTCGGCCGGGGCGTCCGCGCGGGCCTGCGCGATCTCGTGCCAGCCGCGCACCCAGCCCTCGACGCGCTCCCGCCAGGCCCGGCCGCCGGACGGCTTGACCAGGGCGGTCAACGCGCGCACGGTCTCGGTCGCGTCCCCGACCAGCGGCACCTCGACCGGATACCGTACGCCCAGCTGCCGCCCGTCGATGTCGATCTGCACCGCCCGCGCCTGGCCCGGCACCGGATAGAACTCGGTCCACGGGTCGTTGGTGCCGACCAGCAGCAGCGTGTCGCACTCGGCCATCAACCGCTGGCTGGCCGTGGTGCCGAGGTGACCCATCACGCCGGTGTGGAACGGCAGGGTCTCGTCGAGCACCGGCTTGCCCAGCAGCGACGCCGTGACGCCCGCACCGAGCCGCTCGACCAGCTCGACGATCTCGGCCGCCGCCCCGTACGCGCCCTGCCCCACCATGACGGCCACCCGCTCGCCGCTGGAGAGCACCTCGGCCGCCGCGCGCAGGTCGTCGTCGTACGGCACCACCCGGGCCGGCCGCAGCCCGGGGCTGGTCATCATCACGCCGTGCTCGTGGGTGCTCTGGTCGGGCGCCGGGGCCGTCTGCACGTCGTGCGGCAGGATCACGCAGGTCGGGCTGCGCGTCGCGAACGCCGTCCGGAACGCCCGGTCGAGCAGCATCGGCAGCTGCTCGGGGGTGTGCGCGGTCTGCACGAACTGCGCGCACACGTCGCCGAACAGCCGCTGCAGGTCGATCTCCTGCTGATACGAGCTGCCGAGCACCGTCGACGCCTGCTGGCCGACGATCGCCACCACCGGCTTGCCGTCCAGTTTGGCGTCGTACAGCCCGTTGAGCAGATGCACCGCGCCCGGCCCCTGCGTCGACAGGCAGACGCCCGCGCCACCGGTGTATTTGGCGTGCCCGACCGCCATGAACGCCGCGTTCTCCTCGTGCCGGGCCTGCACGAAGGCCGGCTTCCCGGCCCGGCGCAGCGCCCCCATCACGCCGTCGATGCCGTCACCGGCGTAGCCGAAGACCCGCTCCACTCCCCACGCGGTGAGCCGCTCCACCACCAGATCCGACACCGTGCGCTCGTTCGTCATGCGCCGCGACTACCCCGCGCCGCAACGGGTATCCATGTCTCGGCTGTTTTCGTCTCTCGGCTGTTTTCGAAGGAAGGAACCGTCATGACGAACCCCTCAGGTCCGCAGGCCGTCCCGATCGCCGCCGCGCTCTCCGACGACTTCGGCGACAAGGTGCGCGAGGAGACCGGCGCCAACCCCGACGGTCCCGTCGTGGGTGCCGCCGACGCCGACGCCGACGCGGTGGCCTCCGGCGCCGGGCCCGACCACCGCCGCCTCACCGACGCCACCCGCGACTCCGACGGCGTGCCGGTCGGCGCGGATGACGTCGAGGAGGACAAGCGGCAATCAGGCGCCTGACGCCTCGCCGATCAGCTCGACCAGCTGCGCGGCCTCGGGCATCGCCACCGTGTGCGAACCCCCGGCCAGCTCGACCGTGCGGCGCGAACCGGCCCGCTCGGCCATGAAGCGCAGCGCGGCGACCGGAATGTTGAGGTCGTCGCTGCCGAACAGGAACCACGACGGGATCGACTTCCACGCCGGCTCACCGGGGGACGCCTCACCCAGCGCGCCCTCGGTGATCGGGCGCTGCGTGACGGCCAGCACCGCGGCCAACTCGGCCGGCGAGTCGGCGGCGAACTGGTGATGGTAGAGATCCTGCTTGATGTAGAGGTCGGTGCCGCCGTCGGGCAGCTTCACCGGGCTCAGGGTCTCGCCGAGCGAGCTGCCGGGGAACTTGCCGGCCAGGTCGCCCGCGCTCTCCCCCTGCTCGGGCGCGAAGGCCCCGACGTAGACCAGCGCCTTCACGGCCGGGACGCCGGTCGCCGCGTTGGTGATCACCATTCCGCCGTACGAGTGGCCGACCAGCACCACGTCCCCCTCGACCGAGGCCAGGGTCGCGCGCAGATAGTCGGAGTCGTACTTGACGCCGCGCAGCGGGTTGGCCACGGCGATGACCGGATAGTCCTGCGCCTTGAGCAGCTTGATCACGCCGGTCCAGCTGGACGACTCGGCGAACGCGCCGTGCACGAGGACGATCGTCGGTTTCATGGAACTCCCCCAGGTCTCGCGGTTCAGATCCCCCGAGTCTGCCCCCGATGGTCGCCGCGGAGGTAGGTCAAAAGACTGTGACGATCGTTCTTTCGGTGTTGTTCAGCCGCCGGCCGCCGTCGGGGGTCACGGTGACGATGTCCTCGATCCGCACCCCGAACCGGCCCGGCAGGTAGATTCCCGGCTCGATCGAGAAGCACATGCCGGGCACCAGGGGCCGCGTTTCCCCCCGTACGAGATAGGGCGGCTCGTGCGTCTCGAGGCCGATGCCGTGCCCGGTGCGGTGAATGAAGAACTCGCCATATCCCGCGTCCACGATGACCTGACGGGCCACCCGGTCGACCTCCTGACATTCCACCCCCGGCCGTACGGCTTCAAAGGCGGCCTGCTGCGCGAGGCGAACGAAGTCGTGGACTTCCTGTTCCTCGTCGCTCGGCGGTCCCACATGCACAGTGCGCGTGGTGTCGGATCCGTAGCCGTTCTTCAAGCCGCCGAAATCGAGCACGACCATGTCGCCGTTCTCGATGACGCGGTCGCCGGCCTCGTGATGCGGGTTCGCGCCGTTGGGCCCCGACGCGACGATCGTGAAATCGACCTGCTCGTGGCCGTGCTCCTGCAGAAGCCGGGCCAGGTCGGCGGCCACGTCTTTCTCGGCGCGCCCGCTGAAACGCAGCTCCTTGACGGCCTCGAACGTCTTGTCGGCGGCCGCACCGGCTGCGGCGAGCAATTCGACCTCATCGGCGTCTTTTACCGCGCGCAGCATGGGCAGCGCTTTGGTCATCGACGTATAGGTGAGCCCCGGCTTCTGCAGTTCCAGCAGATGCATCGCCCAGGCGGAATCCGAGATGGCATAGCGGCCCTGTTTGAGCCTTCGCGTGACCAGTTCGTACGGGTCGTCGCCGTCCTGCCAGGTCTCGGCGTCGATTCCCTCCGGTTTCTCCAGCCGCGGCACGATCAGATGCGGCGTTTCGCCGTGCCGCAGGATCAGCATCGTGAGGCGCTCGGTGACCGGTGGCCGCAGACCTGTGAAATAGGCGAGATCGGGGCCCGGCGTGATGAGCAGGCCGTCGAGATCCTTCGCTTGTTCCAGCGCCTTCTCAGCTCGCAAGGACATGGAACCCCCAGGGCGGCAGCTCGACGTAAAGACCCTCGGCGGCCAGTTCGGCGCCGTCACGGTCGAAGACCCGGCCGTCCAGCAGATCGGTCAGCCGCCGATCCTGCCCGTCCGAGAACCACGGCGCCCGTACGCGGGTTCGCGCGGTGCTGCCGGCGAAATTGATGACGACGAGGTGGCGGTCGTCGCCGTTCTGCCACGTCCAGGCGAGCACGTCGTGGGTGTCCAGCAAATGCCAGTCACCCGTGTTGATTCTCGTCTCCGCCAGCTTGCGGTAGAAGGCGCGCAGCTCCTCGTCGACCGGCTCGTCGGGATAGCGGCCGAGGAAGACCGGGAGTTTGACGCGGCGGCCCTCGAATTGGCCGTCGTGCCAGAGGGTGGCGCCGGGCAGAGTCGCAATGGCCACGGCGGCGGCTCGATTTCGAGGACCCAGCGCGGCGGCGGCGCGGGGCTCGTCGTGGTTCTCGGTGAAGCGGATCAGGCGGTCCTGATAGGCGCGGTCGGCTCTCAGGTGCGCGCGGACGGCATTCGCGTCCTCGTGGGCCAGCCGGTCGTAGAGGCGCTTGTCGTAGCAGAGGTGGAAGCCTTGCTGCTGCAGCGTCCACTCGGTGTCCCAATAGGCCTCGGCGATGAGCAGGAAATCGGCGGGCAAAGACTGGATGACTCCCGGCCAGAACTCCTGCGCCGGTTTCGGGCCCGCGTGCTCGCCCCACGTGCGGGCGAAGATGTCGTTGAACATCAGCATGGCCATGTCGACCCGGACGCCGTCACACTGCTCGGCGATGTTTTTCAGGGTTTCCACGGTGGCCTTGCGCAGGCCCGGGCTGAAGGCGTTGAGCTGGGCCACGTCGGGCCAGGGCGGAAAATAGGGGTCGCGGCCGTGGGCGATGATGCGGTCGCCGGCCTTGAACCAGTCGGTGGGGTTGTTCGCCAGGTCGTCCGGGGTGCCGTTGATGAACCAGTCGGGGTATTCGGTGATCGCCGGGTGGTCCGGGGCTACGTGGTTGGGGACGTAGTCGAGGATCAGCTTTTGGCCGCGCTTCTTGAGTTCCTCGCGAGCCTTCCTTAGTCCCTCTTGCCCGCCGAGGTGGTGATCGACTTCGTAGCGGCGGATGCAGTAGGGCGAGCCGACGACGTCTTCCTCGGACAAATCGGGCAAAGCATTTCGGAATTCTCTTTGCAGGCCCTCGTTGGCTTGGGCAATGGCGAGGCCGGCCGGGCTGCGTTCCCAGACGCCCATCAGCCAGACGGCATTGGTTGACGTTATGTCGTCCCAGACCTCACCGGGCACGTCCCCGAGCGTCACCGTCCGCCCGTACCGGCGGCTCAGGCCCTCGAGCCACGGCCAGGTGTCGATCTCGTAGACCGCCGTCATGCGTTGCTCCTTCGGAAGGCTGCCACTGCATCATCCAACGTCGGGTAGAAATGCGCCGGATCGATGGTGCGTGTCAGCCCGTACCGGTCGATTTTCTGCTTCACCGGGTTCTTCATCTCCGCGAACACGAGCGACATGCCCTTGGCGTTGAGCTCCTGATCGAGCTCCTCCAGCATGTCGGCCGCGGTGGTGTCGACGTCCGTGATCGGCTCGGCCGCCACGAGAATCCAGCGCGTCCCGTCGGTAGCCAGGTGCCGGATCTCCTCCCGGAACGTGCGCGCGTTGGCAAAAATAAGCGGCGCATCGAACCGGAAGATGACGAGCCCCGGTGTTCTGGCGGCCTCCGGATATTGCTGCAAGTCGTGATAGCCGTCCACGTTTTCGGGCTTGCCCAATTCCGTACGGTAGGGCCACCACGCGCGCCGGAACACGTTGAGCACGCTCAGCGCCACCGCCCAGGCAAT
Organism: Paractinoplanes lichenicola; assembly: GCF_016785085.1. Taxonomy (GTDB): domain Bacteria; phylum Actinomycetota; class Actinomycetes; order Mycobacteriales; family Micromonosporaceae; genus Actinoplanes; species Actinoplanes lichenicola. The sequence continues at coordinate 208,412 of NZ_JAENHO010000008.1, read as the reverse complement.
GCCCGGCAACACCCCCAGCACCGCCACCCCGACAAACGCAGCCGCCGCCAACGCGAATTCGATCCGCCGCTGCCTCCACAACCGCACCATGCCCTTGACGTCGGCCAACCCGATAGACGCCGCAATGACAACGGCCGCCAACATCGGCTGCGGCATGTCCTTGAGCAGCCCCGGCACCAATACGAGCATGAGCGTGATGGCCGCCGCCCCGACCAGCCCCGTGACCTGGCTCTTAGCGCCCGCTGCGAACGCCACCGCCGTACGGGAACCGCTCGTGCTGACCGGGAACCCTTGAAACAACCCCGCCGCGAGGTTGGCCGCCCCGATCCCACCCATCTCCTGATTGCCGCGCACTTCCTGCCCCGTACGCCCCGCAAACGCCGACGCGGTCGAGATCGTGTCGGTAACCGAAACCAACGTGATCCCCACGGCCGCCGCCGCAAGCAGCCCGAACTCATGCAACGAGACAGTCGGAATCGTGAACGGCGGAAACCCCTGCGGCAGCGGCCCCACCACATCCACGTCGAGATCCATGAGGGTGACCGCCGCAATCGCCCCCACGACCGCCACCAAAATGGCCGGCACCCTGGGCAGCAGCTTCTGCAGCCCCAGAATGACGACGAGCCCCCCGACCCCGATCGCCAGCGCGGCCGGCACCGTTTCGTCGAGCCCGGTGACGAAGCCTTTGATGTCAGCCCAGAGGCCCTCCCCCTCGGTCGAGAACCCGAAGAGCTTGGGCAGCTGCCCGATCAAAATCGTGACCGCAAGCCCGTTCACGTACCCCAACTGAGTCGGATGCGACAACAAATCCGCCACAAACCCGAGCTTGGCCACAGCCGCGACGGTCATGAACAGCCCAACCAGCAGCGCCAGAACCGAAGCCAGCGCAACAGCCTTCCCCGGATCCCCACCCGCCAACACCATCGGCACGACAACAGCGGCAATCATTGGCCCCAACGCCGAGTCCGGGCCGAGCACAAGCACCCGTGATGGCCCGAACACGGCGTAGGCGAGCAGGCACAGAATCGACGTGTAGAGCCCGGTAATGGGCGGAAGCCCCGCTAACTCCGCGTAGGCCATCCCCTGCGGAACCAGAAGCGTGGTCAGCACAATCCCCGCGACAAGGTCCTTCGGGAACCACTTGGCCCGGTAGGTGGTGGCCACCTCAATCCCCGGAACCCAAGCCAAGCTGCGCATCCTTCTCCCCTCACCGCCGTGAGGACACCCTAGAAGGCACCGGCCGCCGACCCCCACACCGCCACTGCAGCTACGCCAGCTACTCCATGCCCCTGGCACTCATCTCCGGTCATGCCCTGAACTGCGCCCACCGGCTGGTCCAGATGGCAAGGTCATGTATCCATGACGGCGATGTCGCTTGGGCTTTGGCAGACCACTTCGCGGCGCTACTGGTCGCAAAATGGTCCATGGCGTCGGACCCGGCCGAGTCCCAGGCCGAGAATTGGGACAGCCAGTTCTCGGCCTGTTCTGGCGTGTGGCCACTGCCGATGAGCCAAGGTACGAGCATGGCGAGCTCGAGCCACGGTGCCGCCTTGGTCGTGAACGCCCAGTCGACGATGCGCAGGCCATCGCTGGTCACGATCAGGTTGGCCGGGTTTAGGTCGGTGTGGATGAGTGCCTCGCCGGCCATCGCGGGATGAGAGAAGCCGAGCCGCGCCGCTGGGTTGTACAGCGGTATGGCGGGTTCGGGGGCCACGCTGAGGTCTTTGATGGCGGTGGCGAGCAGATCGAGGTCGGGGCTCCCTGGTGACAGGTCGGCGTGGGGACCGTCGAGTTGCTCGAAGCCTGCCACCAGCCAGCCGCCGGTCTCGAAGTGCCACTGAACTGCGGGTGAGCAAGGCGGTTGGAGGGCCTCGCCCACCCGCAGCTCGTAGCGCAGTGACCGAACGCCCAGGTCGCTCTGAGCTGCTTTCACGAACACGGACCCAAGGGGTCCGCTGACCGTTGCGGCGATCTCCGCGTGGTCACCTGTCCCGGCGGGCACGACGTGTATCTCGCCGACCCGGTCGGTGATCCGTGTCGTGACGGCTTCGGGCAGAGCGGCCCAGTCACTGCGCATCGGTCAGGTGGCCTTTCAGACGCCGGGGTTCGGCGGGCAGCAAAATCCCGCCCCGCCGTCCCAGAATTCCATGTCGACGGTCTACTCGGCGAAGGGCGCGACAAGAAAGCGGGCATAGAGCTTCAGTTCCGAGGCACCACCGAAATCTACATTCGCATCCGCATAGAAGGACGCCAGATAGATCATTAGCGAGGTCCTGTCATCTCGGAACTCTGCTCTCAGGGCACGCGTCTTCCATTCGCACGGCCACGACCGGCCACAATCCCGACAGTCCCAACCGGGACGCTGTGGCAGGTGCATGAGCGACACATCAAGCACCTGGCACAGCCTCATTGCGTACGCGACGCGCATTGATCAATTCGGGATGGCTGGCTCCGGGGCGCCGCGTCGGCAGCCACAGACTTCGCGAAAATATCGCCACAGCGTGTTCGCGACGCCAGCACGGCCCAGGCGAACCGCAGGCCAAGCACCTGCCCGTGGCGCTCGACGTGACGTGCTGGTCGAGGGTTGCCTGCGCCCCGGCGAACAGATGCTCGGCCGAGACCGAGTAGTAGGTGCCCTCCGTCATTTGCGCTCCACCCTTTCCGGGGTCGACGGCGCTTACTGCATCGATCGCATGACGGTACGATTCGGGAAACAGACTAGGAACGGATCTGCAGTACCAGTAGAAGCGCCTCAGAGAGGGTATTCATGGCAGGCGGGTCAACAACCCTGACTGGCAGTCAGGGTTCACGCACCTCCGGCCTTATTGCCGGCGCTGTATTGCGGCTGGCCCGCCAATCAGCGGCGTTGACCCAGGAGAAATTCGCGGAGATTCTGCGCGTTGACATCACGACGGTCCAGGGATGGGAGTCCGGCCGTCGACCGCTGTCAGCCGTCAGCGCCGGCGAGTTCCTCCGCATCTGCAGGCGGTTGGCCCGATTGGGTGCCCCCGCGTCGACCGGCCGCCACCTCCGGGAGGCCATCGAGGCGGACCAGGTGCTCGCAACCGGCATAGCGGCCGGAGACCGCTGGGTGAGTCCAGACAGCCACCCCCTGGCAGCGAGTGTTCACCGCTGGACGATCACCAACCTCATTCTCTGGCCCATCCTCGGAAAGGCGCCCTCGCACCTGGGCGAGTTCGTACCGCGGGTTGCTCGACGAGGCCCGGCGTCAGCCCATCCGACCTTGAGCGCCGCGGAACGAACCCGCTTCCTCGATCACCTCTTGCTCATCGGCGACCGGGCTCGGCACGCCGACGAGGCCCTGCTCCGTCGCCAGGCGGTCTATTTGCTGGGCTTCGACGGCCGACCCGACTCCGTCGCCTGGCTGCGTGACGAATGGAACCGCGCCGGACGCACCCGCCCGCGCGAGAGCAGCATCACTGAACTTCTCGAGGCGCGATCCGCCTCGGTCGCCTTGGCTGTGGCCGGCGACGGCACCCACCTGCACGACTTCGTAGGCCACATGACGAGCGAGTCCGCCCAGATCGCCAACCTGAACTACTGGGCGTACTGGATCGGCGAACTCAGCGACGAGCAGATCAGCGACTCCTTCATGTTCAACACGGACACACGATCCTGGACCGGAGCTCGGCTGTTGGAACACCTGCTGCAGCGTCTCGACCCCGCTTCCCCTCACTTACCGTTGAACCTCGCGACCCTGCACACTTTGGTGGCTTCACGGCCTATCTTGCTCAACGGCCACCAGGCCAGCCGCACGGCGTTCACCGAGGTTCTCGATAGGCTCGCTTCCAGTGGCACTTTGGCCCGCACCGAACGCGACCAGCTCGCCGGGCTGCAGTACGCGGTGCGTATCGCCAACAGGTAGGGAGGACTCCACGTGTCAGAGGACGCAGAGGCGCTCGCCGGGTTCGGCTACGAGCTGGGCCTCCTCAAGCGAATCCGTCGCTCCGGCTGGTGGCACGTAGGAGTCCGCGACCCCGAATCAGTCGCCGAGCACACCATGCGCGCCGCCCAACTGGCCGCCCTCATCGCCGCGGAAGAGGGCGCCGATCCCGCTCGAGCCGCTTTCCTGGCTCTGTGGCACGACAGCCAGGAAACTCGAACGGGCGACCTCCCGCACACCGCCACCGCTTACCTGAAGAAACCGGATCCGCGCCAGATCACCGCCGATCAGACAACGCAACTCCCCGCCCGCTCCCGCGACCTGGTCCGCGCCGCCGTCGACGAGTACGAAGCCCGCGAGACTCTCGAGGCGCGGTGCGCGAAAGACGCCGACAAGCTGGAGATGCTCCTGCAGGCAGTCGAATACCGAGAGGCCGGCATCCAGCGAACCGAAGGCTGGATCGACTCCGCCACGAAGAACCTGCACACCGAAACCGCCCGGCGAGTCGCCGAGGCCGCCATCTCGCTGTCGCCTCTTTCCTGGCGGGAGCGCTGACGCAGGGCTTGTGGCCGCCACGGGCCGGCTTCAGCGGTCACCAGCGACGGCGATTTTTACAAGGTGGTCTCGCAGCGCCACGACGTCGCCGATCTCGGACGGCTCCGGGCCCGGGTTCTCGCGCATGTCGCCCAGCAGAGCGTCGAGAACCTTCAGCGCTTCTGGAAGGTTGCCCAGACCGCCCTGGATCAGGGCGACCTGCTGGCGCAGCGGGTAGCTCGCCGGTCCTGGCTCGTCGGCCGCGAGGCTCTGAAGAATCTGTAGAGCCTCGGTGGCCTCCCCCAGTTCAGCCTGACACGTTGCCACCTGGTGGCGGCATTCTCGAACGATCTCGTGGTCCGGGCCGTACCGGGCCGTCAGGTCGATGACGAGTTGTGCGAGCGTCGGCAACGCCATGCGGTAGTCACCCGCAAGCATGAGCATGCCCGCGTAGTCGAGGCGGGCTTCCAGGACCTCCGGCGACCGCTGCCCGTAAATGGGGGCGACGTAGCGGAGCATGGTTGCCAAAGCGTCTGCTGCTTGGACGAAGCGCTCGTCATCAGCCAGCGCCAGCGCCTGTTGGCGAACCTCGTTCAGTTCGTCGAGGCTCGGGATGCTCGAAGGACCGGCAGACGCGCTCTGCGGCCGGACGGCGGCTACCGTGTCCCGAGGTAGTGGACCGAATGGGAAGCGATGCGGTGACGTTGGATCCGCTAGCTCGGAGGAGGGCGCCTCGTCGATTGCCGGCGCCTCGGCTGTCGCCCACGGCAGAAGCTTAGAGTAAACGGCCGTAGCGGACTCGGGCCGATGTTGAGGATCCTTCGCCAACAAGGCAATGATCAACTCGTTCAACTCGGGTGGGACATCGCCACGGAAGTCTGCCGGATGCGGGACGGGCGCCTCGAGATGCTGATGCATCATGCCGAGCGCACTTTCGGCCTCGTACGGCGGGTGGCCGACGAGCAACTCGAACAACACGCAGCCCAGCGCGTAGAGGTCGGCGCGCGGGCCGACCGACGACATACCAAGAGCCTGTTCCGGCGCCATGTAAGTCGGCGTCCCGATCGTCTCGCCAGTGATGGTGAGCCGTGGCAGGTCGGCATCAAGGACAGCTGCGACACCGAAATCGAGCACCTTCACCAAGCCGGTCGGCCCGAGGATCAGATTGCTCGGCTTCAGATCGCGGTGCACCAGAGAAGCCGCGTGAGCGGCGGCGAGCACAGAACAGATCTGTGCGCCGATCGCGGCAACCCACGGCACCGGCATCGGTACGGCCTCGTCGATGAGGTAGCTGAAAAGCGTGCCAGGAACCAACTGCATGACGATGAAGAGGTCGTCATCCATCACACCGGTGTCGTGCACCATGGGCACGCCAGGGTGATCGAGGCGAGCGGTGATTCGAGCTTCGCGTCGGAAGCGGTCGGCCACCGCGTGCCGGTCGGCGTCGTTGGTCAGGCCGGGCTTGAGAAACTTGACCGCGACGGGACGATCGAGCCGCTCGTCGTAGCCGGCCCAGACCTGTCCCATGCCGCCGCTGCCGATCGGCTGTGTCAGCTCGTACCGATCGGCGATCCGCGAACCCGCCTGAAGCACTTCTCCCCCGCACCTAGTGACGTCAGGTCAAGCCGTGCTTGCGGCGGATCAACTTGTACGCCTGGCTGCGGCCCAACTGGTTCATGCGCTGACGCAACATGTCGTCGTCCAGATAACGCTGCATCAGTTTGCCGTTGTCGTCGTGACGGTTCAAGATGACCGACTCGATTCGCCGGTCGAACACCACGCCGAAGTTGCCCTCGTCGTTGACGAGCGCGGCCGCCTCCATGGTGGGGTCCTCGGCCATCGCCATGATCTGCTGCTCGTACCAGACCTTGTCGGCGTCGCCGAGGCCCAGGCCGAAGCGGTCGTTGAGCTCCTCGATCAGTTCGGACAGCGCGACCTTGTCGGGATCGTTCTGCGGGCCGGCGCCGCCGCCGGTGAAGCCGGGCAGCATCTGCTCGCCGTCGGCCTCCAGTGAGGCGTCGTGCTCGCCGGTCTGGCTGACTCGCAGGTGGGTGAGCTGCACCTCGCCGATGTCGACAGACGCTTCCTGCCGCTTGGGCAGTCGGTTGAGCAGCGCCCGGCCGTAGAGGTAGAGCCGTTCGAGATGCTCGTCGTGGTAGGGCACGACCTGGCTGAGGAAGGCGTACATGCGTGTGTAGTCGCGTAGCGCCGCCCGGAAAGCGTCGGCCTCCTCCGGATCATCGGCGGCCAGTGCCACGTATCGGTCCCGGGCCGGGTCGGTGAAGCGATAGAGCGCGGCGTGCGCCTTCTGCAGCGCGGCGTCGGTCTTCGCCTTGCCTTCGGCGGCGAGCAGAGCTTCCACGTACGCCTGCATCTCGGACTCGACCAGCAAGGCGTAGGAAACGACCGAGTTCTCCGCCGTATAGAGCAGATTGGGGTCGGTCGGGACGGTGGCGGCGGTCTCGAAGTACGGCTTGAACTGGTCGGTGATGTCGGCGGCCTCGTTGACGAAGTCCAGCACAAAGACGTCACCCTGCACCTTGAGCGGGTGCGTCCGGTTGAGCCGCGACAGGGTTTGCACCGCGGCCACGCCCTTGAGCGGCTTGTCGACGTACATGGTCGTCAGCAGCGGCTGGTCGAATCCGGTCTGATACTTCTCCGCCACCACGAGGATTTTGAACTCGACCGGCTGCTTGGCCTTGGGCGTGCCGGCGTGCTTGTCATCAGCGGCCGTGTAGGCGAATCTCTCCGGCAGCTCGCTCTCTCCGAAGCCGTTCAGCCGTGCCTCGGTCACCTCAATGCCGTCGAGGTTGAGGTCGCCCGAGAACGCGACCAGAGCCTCACACCCCGAGTAGCCGTTGGTCTCGATGTACTTCTTGATGGCGGTGTAGAGCTTCGCCGCCGCCTCCCGGGAGCCCGTGACCACCATCGCCTTGGCCCGGCCACCGATCCGAGGCGCGGTGTGCTTCCGGAAATGCTCGACGATGATCTCGGCTTTCTGCGCCATCATCGTCGGGTGCAGCACCGCGAAGCGGGCCAGTTGCGACGCCGCCTTCTTCGGGTCGACCTCAGGATCGTCCGGGTTCTGGTTGGCCAGCTTCCAGTACGACTGGTAGGTCACGTACTGCCGCAGCACGTCGAGGATGAAGCCCTCCTCGATCGCCTGACGCATCGAGTAGGTGTGGAACGGGTGCATGTTGCCGTCGTCGCCGAGCGTGCCGAACAGCTCCAGCGTCTTGGGCTTCGGCGTGGCAGTGAAGGCGAAGTACGACAGCGTCTCGTGCCGGCCGCGCGCCAACGCCGAGGCGGTGAGAAGGTCGCCTTCTTCGTCGATGTCGTCGCTGCCCTTGCGCAGCAGCACCTTCTTGAGCGAGGCGGCATTATCGCCGGACTGCGACGAGTGAGCCTCGTCCACGATGACCGCGAACCGCTTACCCCGCAGCCCGTCGACCTTCTCGAGAATGAAGCCAAACTTCTGCATCGTGCTGATGATGACCTTGGCCGTCTCGCCGGTCAGCGCCTTGGCCAACTGGTTCGAGTCCTTGTCGATGCGCTGCACGACACCCGGCACGTGCTCGAACTGGAATACCGTGTCCTGCAGCTGCCGGTCCAGCACCACCCGGTCGGTAATGATGATGACCTTGTCGAAGACCGGCTCGTTGGCCTTGAGGTTCTTCTCCGGGATCGCCTGCGCGGTATGCAAGCTGGAGAGCCTGTGCGCCAACCAAGCAATGGTGTTCGACTTACCCGAGCCGGCCGAGTGCATGACCAGGTAGTTGTCGCCCGACCCATTCGCGGCGGCATGCGCCGTCAACGAGGTCACCGCGTGCCACTGGTGGTAGCGCGGGAAAATGAGTGCCCGCGATTCCTTCTCGGTGTGCAGGAACCGCCGCAGGAGATCCATCCAGGTGTCCGGGTGCCAGATCTGCTCCCAGAGATATGCGGACCGATAGCCCTCAGCCGGCGGGTTGCCCGCTCCACCCGACGCACCCGGCCCCTCGGAGCCGATGTTGAACGGCAAGAACCGAGTCTTGTCCCCCGCAAGCTTCGTGGTGACAAAGACCAGATCAGGATCAACAGCGAAGTGCACGAGCGTACGCCGCGAGAACAGCAACTCTTTCGGGTCGCGGTCGTGCCGGTACTGCTTCTTGGCATCCTCCACGGTCTGGTTGGTCAACGGGTTCTTGAGCTCCGCCGTCGCCAGAGGAATGCCGTTCACAAAGAGGACGAGATCGAGGCTCTTCTGGTCGTGCTCGGAGTAGCGCAGCTGGCGAGTCACGCTGAGCCGGTTCGCCCGGTAGAGCTTCAGCGCGTCATCAGTGATCGAGTGAGCCGGCTTGAAGTAGGCCAGCCGAAATAGAATCCCCTTGTCCCTGACCCCCCAACGAAGTACATCCAGTGGTCCACGCTCGTCGAGCTGCCTAGCCAGGTAATCTTTGAAGTGCAGTTGCGTCGCCTCCACGTTGTTCCCATGGTAAGTGACAAGCTTCAACCAGGCATCATTTTGAGTAGCGCCAATGAACGCAAGCACTTCCGAAGCGTCCAGTCCGAGGGGCCGCTCGTAAGTGCTCGAGGATCCCCGCAACCACCCGGCATGGAGCAACACCCTTTCAATTGAGTCCTCGAATCGAGCCTCTCCTCGAACATTCACGTCAATCACTCCCCCGCGCAGTGGTAACATCGATCTGCCCGGAAACAGCCATTGTAATCAACGCTTGGCGCCGCTCCTCGAGGAGTCGAAGCTGCCGGTCAAGACCCGCGAGAATCTGCTCATGCAGAGAAATCTCACGGTCGGCAACTGCCGACGACCGCTTCTGATCCTTAAAGCTCTCGGGCATCGGAATGAGGACTCTTTTAAGATCCCAAATATTGATACCTTTGATGGTGGCCCCAGTTACACGGCTTTGAATATCCGCCGCAACCGAGGGAGTCCTCAGGACAAGCTCCAACCAACGCCGGTCGACGCCCCTCCCAATGGAAATACGCGCGGCGTCCTGCGTCAGATTAGCTCCGGTCAATTCATCAGGCACGACCTCAACCTCGCCCACACTGCCACGAATCGCGATAACCAGGTCGCCGCCTTTCAAACGCGATCTCCGATAGCCGCTTTCAATTTCACGTGTCGTTTTGCAGAGCGCGTCTACGCGCAGACGCCGCCCAGCGACGTCGCCACCCTTCACGATAGGTACGCCATCGTCCACGTTCGGACCGGGTAGGACGATGCCGTACATGATAGGTCGAGCTTGGTCGGTCAGACGGGCCAACGGAACCCATTTTCGTCTGTTCAACCCCTCGCTCGAGCCGCACGAGTCAGCGATAAGGCTCGCTTCGAGCACTGAGCCCTCGCGCTCCTCAACGAGTGCGCGGAGCTTGACGAAAGCCTCACGCTGTTTACCCATTCGCGAACATTCGCCGTCAAGAAAATCGGCAATCCGCCGCTGCTCCTCGATCGGAGGATTCCATACCTGAAGGTCTCGAACTTGCGACTCGCTGACAAACGGGAGCGGCCCACCTCCGACCAGTTGTCCGAGGTCTACTACGGAAAGAAGGTAGAGCCAATACCGCGAATCGCCGACGTTTGGCACTACTGCCATCATGTTATTGTCGATAAGACATTCACGCTGAACCAGCGATCGGGCATTGCCGAGTAGCGCCGCCCCAACCTTTGGGAAGACAATAGATCCTATCGGCACAACACGAGCACCTAGCACCTTTGCCTCAAGGCGAGAAACAAAGTTCTGAGCCGTAATGAGACCATTCCCATTTGCTGGCATCTTGAGATCTGACACTTTCGCAAAGGGGAATTCGCCGTCAGGGTTACCCTGATAAGCATGCGGAAATCCAGATCCGCCGATCGTCTTAGCAAGGCGGCCAAGACGTTGCGTAGTCCACGCTGAGGAAGATCTCACTGAGTCACCTTCCCGAGAAGATTCTGAATGTGGATCTCCAAGGCCTTGACCTCAGCATCAATTTCAGCGAGAGGACGCGGCGAACTACGGACGAAGAAGTGTCGCGTAAATGGGATTTCGTAGCCGATTTTAGTCTTAGATGAATCGACCCACGCATCTGGAGAGTGCAGGAGGATTTCTCGCTTCACGTAATCATCGATGACCTCATCGAGCGGAACATTTTCACTATCCCTCAGCTCGACGTCGGGCAGCGGGTTTCCCTTGCGGTCACTCTGCACCTCACCGTTCTGATCGCTGACTGAAAACGACTCCCATACGGCTTTTTCGATGGCCGCCGGCAACTTGCCAAGCCCGGCTAGCTTCATGGCAAACTCAGAGCGGCTGTTCGCGAGCGTGCCGATCATGGACTTCGCTGCGGTCAGCAACGCCTCACGGTCGACGTACTTAGATACAGCTTTGGCGTCGGCGAGCAGGGCGACTGTCTCCTCCGTAATCTCGAAACGCAGTCGCAAAGGCCGCTCAACAGTGATGCGCTGGTAGCCGAAGTCGGCGGTCTGGAAAACCTTTACCTGGCTGTGCTGCTCGTGGGAGGGGTCGTCGGCGATGGCTAACGCATCTACGTAAGCCTTCGTGAGTGCGGCGATGTGGTCACCATTGAGCATCTTCCGCTTGTCGCCAAGGCTCTTGCGCATTTTGACCCAGTAGTCCCTACCATCAAGCAGTACCACCTTCTTCTCCCGAGCGGAGGACTTGCGGTTGCTGAGAATCCAGAAGTAGGTGGAAATGCCAGTATTGTAAAAAAGCTGGTCCGGTAAAGCCACGATGCCTTCGAGGAGGTCTCTGTCTAGAATCCATCGTCGGATTTCCGATTCTCCGGAGCCTGCCGCACCTGTAAACAGCGGCGATCCGTTGAAAACGATGGCGAGGCGGCTGCCACCGTCCTCGGGACGCTTCATCTTCGAGATCATGTGCTGGAGGAACAGCAGTGAACCGTCATTGATGCGGGGCAAGCCGAACCCGAAACGGCCTGCGTGGCCGCGTGCTGCCTCGTCCTTGACGAATTTCTCGACTTTCTTCCACTCCACGCCGAATGGTGGGTTGGCCAGCATGTAGTCGAACTTTTCGCCCTCGTGGCCGTCCTGGCTGAACGAGTTACCGTAGACGATCTTGTTGGGGTCGCCGCCCTTCATCATCATGTCGGAGCGGCAGATCGCGTACGTCTCGCCGTTGAGTTCCTGGCCGTAGACCTCGACCGTGGCGTGCGGGTTGTGTGCCTCAATGTGGTCCTGGGCCTCGCTCAGCATGCCGCCCGTGCCGCACGCGGGGTCGTAGATCTTGCGGACGATGCCCGGCGTCACCAGGTCGTCCTCGTCAGGCGCCAGTAGCAAGTTGACCATCAGCTTGATGACCTCGCGCGGGGTGAAGTGCTCGCCGGCGGTCTCGTTGCTGATTTCGGAGAACTTCCGGACGAGTTCCTCGAAGAGGTAGCCCATCTGGTGGTTGCTGACAGCCTCGGGCCGCAGGTCGATCTCGACGAACTTGCTGACCACCTGATACAGCAGGCCCGCTTCATCCAGCCGCGTGATCTGAGCGTCGAAACCGTACTTCTCGAGCACGTCGACGGCGCCCGGCGAGAAGCCACCGATGTAGGACCGCAGGTTTGTGGCCACGTTGTCCTGGTCGGCGGTCAGCGCGCGGAAGGTCAGCGGGCTGATGTTGTAGAAGCCGAGGCCAGCCACCTTACGGAGCACAGGGTCCACATTCTTGACGCCGGCCGCGGACAACGACTCGTACCGCGAAAGCACTTCGTCCTTGGTCGGTTCGAGAACCCAGTCGAGGCGGCGCAGCACGGTCAGCGGCAGGACCACCCGGCCGTATTCGGACTGCTTGTAATCGCCGCGCAGAAGGTCGGCGACTGACCAGATGAAGTTCGCCAGTTTCTGGTGATCAGTACTCACCCGTGGGTCCTTCCTCAGTTCTTCTCAGTGGGACGAAGCTTGCCAAATGCCAGGCCCTCGACGGTCAGCCGAGTCATCTCGGCCGAAAGGTCCGTCACCTGCCTGGCCATTCGGTTCAACTGGTGGAGTTGCTCGAAGGCCTCGGCGTGTCGGCGCTGCTCATCAAGCGGGATTCGGGGTACCTGTGTCTTGCGGACGTCGAGCCGTAGGGTGCCGGAGAGGCTGCTTGCGTGGCGCTCGTTCGACACGGTTCGTAGGTGGGCGGCGAGAAACCAGGAGTTGAGCACCTCCGGGTTGGGGCGCAGGACGTACAGGTTGCGGCCCAGCACGGCCCGACCGGGATCGGTGATCACCGCTGCGGCCAGATGGCGGGCGACTACCGGAACGACAACGTCACCCTCCTGCAGCGGGATCCGCTGGTTGAGTCGTTCCTCAGATCCGGACGCGGGTTGATCGCGGAGAACGTCCTCGGCCGTGAGTACTGGTGCTTCGGCTGCTACATCGCCGTCTCCGCGGAGAGGACCGAGGATTTCCAACGCGCCTGTGCGCGCCAGGTCGGCGACGGTGATCGTCGGCAGGGGCGCGGCGTCAGAGACCACGGCAGGGAGCGTAGGCACGCTCTTTCCCAGTTCGCGGGTTTTCGCCTCGAGCAGTTTCCGGACGGTCAGAAGTTCCTGGCCGAAGTCGACGTTTTGCTGGTCGGCCGGTGTGTGACGGGCCGGGGACAAGTCGACCTCGTCGTCGAGCAGGTCGATGGCCGGCACCACATAGGCGAAGGACGGCTCAATCGACTCTCCGCTCTCCACGAAGCGGCCGACCGCGGCCCTGATTCGATCGAGGGCGTTCATGAACTCGGCCGGGTCGTCGGTGGTGAGTGTCCGGCCGTCGGCGAGCAGGACCGTCGGCGCGGGCAGTCCCGGGGGTCGCTGGAGAACCCACAGGTGCAGGGCTACGGCGTACGAGGGAATGACGCTCTGGGGTAGGGAAACGACCGCGCGCAGAGCGCCCTTGCGCAACAGCTCGGTGCGGATGCGGCGGCCGGCGCGGCGAGCGGCCGCGGACGGCGGCATGATCAGGACGGCCCAGCCACCGGGCTTGAGATGGGCGTAGGCGTGTTGCACCCAGGCGAGTTCGGGCTCCGTGCGGGGTGGGACACCGAACTCCCACCGCTGGTCGTAGCCGAGGGCTTCCTGCCCCCAGTTCGTCTGCCCGAACGGTAGGTGGCCGAGGACAGCATCGACAGGGACGCCGGGGAAGGCGTCCGCGCGTAGCGAGTCGCCGCCACGGATCTCACCGGGCACCTTTTCGAGTGTCAACCAGGCCGTGGCCAGTCGCACGGTCAGCTCGTCGACGTCCTGGCCGTACACGGTGGCTGCTCGGGCGTCGGCGGCGGCGCGCAGCAGCTGACCGTTGCCGCAGGCTGGGTCGAGGACAGCGCCCCCGCTCACCTGGGCGAGGTCGGCCATCAGCGCCGCCAGCAGCTCGGGTGTGCCGGTCGCCCGCCGGGCGGGAGTGTCGGCGAACATCCACCAGAGCTCGCGCATCATCACCTCGGCGTTGTCCGGCCGGGGCCGGGCGGCGAGGGTTTCGAGTTCGGCGCGCAGCTTGTCGTCGCGGAGCGGTCGCACTCCGCTCAGATGCTCAGCCACCTGCGTGATGGCCTCCGCCGGGTCCGGGACGGCCGCGAGCATGTCATGCCAGAACCGCTGCTCGCCCGGCATGGCGATGGCCTTGCCGTTGTCCGTCATCCACCGTTCGACCTCGTCCAGGTCGAACAGCGGGCTGGCCGCGGTGCCGGCCACCGGGGCGGGGAACGACTCGTAGCGCTTGCGCCAGTTGCTCACTGCGGCCCGGCCGACACCCACAAGGCGGGCGAGGTCGGCGGCGGTGACTCTCGTCTGTCGTGTCACGCCAGCAGTGTACACATCCGCTCGGCACATTGTTTGTTGACAGCGTTCACGGACGATGCTTTAATTGACGGCGTCGCACAGACACATCCCTCCCCTTCTGGAGTACTCCCATGACTTATCCGTTCGTTCCGCCGACCCCTGCCTCGGCCAAGCGGCGCAAATGGCCCTGGATTGCTGGAGGTGCCGGCGTGTTTGTGCTGCTCCTGTGCGGGATCGGGGCGATCAGCGCGGCCGGTGGCGGTGATGGGTCCGACCCGGTCGTGCCTGAAGAGCCGGCCGCTGCGGTTGCCACTTCCCCGAAGAAGGCCGCCCCCAAGAGGGCAACGCCGGGGATCGGGGCGCCGGTCAAGGACGGGGACTTTCAGTTCACGGTCACCGGCATGAAGTGTGGGGTGGCCAAGGTCGGCAACCAGTACTTCGGGGAAAAGGCGCAGGGGCAGTTCTGCCTGGTCAGCGTTCAGGTGAAGAACGTCGGGGACGAGGCGCAGACGCTGATCGACTCGGTGCAGAAGGCCTTTGACGCGAAGGGCACCGAATACTCAGTCGATTCGGGGGCGGCCATCTATGCCAACGAGGAGCAGCAAGTGTTCTTCGAGGACGTCAACCCGGGCAACACCGTACGGGGGAAGCTTGTTTTTGATGTTCCGAAGGGCACCAAGCTGACCACCCTCGAGCTGCACGACTCGATGTTTTCCGGTGGTGTGAAGGTGGCCCTCAAGTGAGCTTCGAGCCCAGTCAGATGAGTCGGCGCGAGCCGGGGTTGCACGTCATGGCCGAGTGGACGCTGGATGGCGAGGGCCCGCAGCGCCTGGTGATCGAGGCGCCGCGGGTTACGCGGGAGACGTTGCGGCGGGCGGCGCGGCATCTCGGGGACATGTCGGACGAGTACGCCGGGGGCACGCTTGCGGTCGGGGCCTGGCAAGTGATGGTCATGCGGTACACGGAGGATCAGCTGCAGGCCCTGCCGAGCGGTGGCGACGCGTACCACCGGGGGCTGCTGGACATCCGCGATGACCTTGCGGCCCGGGGCATCGAGGAGGCGGACAAGCTGTTGGCCGGCGCGATGCGCGTACCGGTGGAGACGCTCGAGGCTTGTCTACGGGTGGCGCGACAACGGCTTCAGTGAGTGCCGCCGGCCTGGAACGTCATTGCCGCGCCGGAACCGCTCACTGTTACGCGGTTGTCGGCGATGAGCAGCTTGCGGATTGTCGGCCAGGCGCGGCGGTAGTCCTCGTCGGTGATGCCCAAGGCGGTGACGGTGACCTTCAGGTCCTTGCCTGTCATGGGCGCTGCGGCTTCCTTGAGGGCCAGCATGACGAACTCGCCCGGGTCGGCCTCGAAACCTTTTCGCAGGGCCTCGGGGTCGACCAGCGACTGGAATTTCAGGGACCCTCGGGGGCACAGCCACTCGTAGTCGCCGAGTTTGACCTCCTCGTCGCCGCCGTTGTCCCACTTGACCTGGTAGAGGTCACCGTCTTGGGAGACAACTGTTCCCACTCGGATGACTCCGTTTGCCGTATAGGGCAGTCGAACGACAGCCTGCTCAAGGTTCACGGCTGTCATTTTACTGGGCTGTCGAGCCGGGTGCCGTTGCTTCAGTAGCCGGCGGCGTCGAGGGCCTTGTTCGTGAGGTCGCGGCCGAGGGTGATCAGGTCGGGGGCGCGGTGGAAGTCCATGATGCCGCTGGCGCTGACCGGGACCGTGATGTGGATGTCGGGTGGCAGGCCGGCCATGCGGTAGCGGGCGATCAGGTCTTGCATGGCATCCAAAGACAGGCCGAGCACGTCTCCGATCTTGAGGTCGTCGGGGACGGGTGAGGCGGGGGTGGCCTGGGCGCTTCTGCTGCTGAACACCTGGCGCAGGCGTGCCCATGAGGGGGCCGCGGCCGCGCGTACGGGGCTGGCGGGCTCCTGCGCCGGCCGCGGCGCCTGCAACGAGACGGCGACGGTGAGGTCGGCGCCGGAGGCTGCGGTGGGTTCGATCGGGACGGGGTTGAGCAGGCCGCCGTCGGCCAGCAGGCGGCCGTTGACCACGACCGGGGTGATCACGCCGGGGATGGCGATGGAGGCGCGGATCGCCGAGCGGAGCTGGCCCTTCTGGAACCAGACCTCGCGGCGGTTGGTGAGGTCGGTGGCGACGGCGGTGTACGGGATCGGCAGATTTTCGATCTCGACGTCGGTCAGGAAGTCGTTGAGGTGGTTGATCAGACGGTCGGCGCCCATCGCGCCGGCGGCGGACCATTTGGGGTCGATCAGGCGGAGGACGTCGGGGCGTTTGAGGGCGACGGCCCAGTCGGTGAACGGCTTGAGGCGGCCGGCGGCGAAGATGCCGCCGACCAGGGCGCCCATCGAGGTGCCGGCGACCGCGCAGATCTCGAAGCCGCGCTCCTCCAGCACCTCGATCACGCCGATGTGCGCGTATCCCCTGGCGCCTCCCGACCCCAGAGCAAGCGCGACCCGTTGCGACATGCCCCCGATGCTAATCGGCGGCCGGTTGGTGTTCGGCGAACCGTAACCCTTCGTCGTCGGCGTCGATTACTACGTGTTGGCCGGGGCGGAGCTCGTTGAACAGGATCTTTTCGGCCAGGGCGTCCTCGACCTCGCGCTGGATCGTGCGGCGCAGGGGGCGGGCGCCCATGGCGGGGTCGAATCCCTTGGCGGCCAGATAGGCGCGGGCCTTTTCCGTGAGCTCGAGGGCGATGTCCTTGTTGCGGAGCTGGGTTTCGATGCGGGTCATCATGATGTCGACGATCTGCAGCACGTCGTCGTGGCCGAGCGGCGGGAAGACGATCGTGTCGTCGATGCGGTTGAGGAACTCGGGGCGGAAATGCTGTTTGAGGGCCTCCCGCACCTGTCCGGCGGGGGCGTCCGCGGTCGCGCCGAAACCGAGCGGTACGCCGGAGAACGAGCGCGAGCCCAGGTTGGTCGTCATGATGATGACGGTGTTCTTGAAGTCGACGATGCGGCCCTGGCCGTCGGTCAGGCGGCCGTCCTCGAGGATCTGCAGCAGGGTGTTGAACACGTCGGGGTGCGCCTTCTCGATCTCGTCGAACAGCACGACCGAGAACGGCTTGCGGCGCACCTTTTCGGTCAGTTGCCCGCCCTCGTCGTAGCCGACGTATCCGGGTGGGGCGCCGACGAGCCGCGACACCGTCGAGTGGTCGTGGAATTCCGACATGTTGAATTGCAGCAGCGCGTCGTCCGAGCCGAACAGGAATGCGGCCAGCGCGCGGGCCAGCGAGGTCTTTCCGACGCCGGACGGTCCGGCGAAGATGAACGAGCCCGAGGGCCGCCGAGGATCCTTCAACCCGGCCCGCGTACGCCGGATCGCGCGCGACACCGCGGCCACGGCCTCATGCTGGCCCACGACTTTGCGGTGCAGTTCGTCCTCCATGTGCAGCAGCCGGACGGTTTCCTCCTCGGTCAGTTTGTAGACCGGGATTCCCGTCCAACTCGCCAGCACCTCGGCGATCTGCTCGTGGTCGACCTCGACCAGTTTCTCGGCCACGGCCCTCTTCTCGTCGTCGCGGATGCGGGCCGCGCGCTCGAAATCCTGGGCGTCGATCGCCGCTTCCTTCTCGCGCCGCAAACGAGTCAGGGCGGCGTTGCGGCCGGGTTCGGTCAGTTCCTGAATGCGGGCCCGGGCGCCGGCCTCGTCGATGAGGTCGATCGCCTTGTCGGGCAGGAAACGGTCGGCGACATAGCGGTCGGCCAACGTCACCGCCGCGGTCAGGGCGGCATCGGTGAAGGTGACCCGGTGATGGGCCTCGTACTTGTCGCGCAGGCCCTTCAAAATCTCGATCGATTGGGCGTACGTGGGCTCGTCGACCTGCACAGATTGGAAGCGCCGGGCCAGCGCCTTGTCCTTCTCGAAGTGCTTGCGGTATTCGGTCGTGGTGGTGGCCCCGATCGTCTGCAGTTCGCCCCGGGCCAGCATCGGCTTGAGGATGCTGGCCGCGTCGATCGCGCCCTCGGCCGCGCCGGCGCCCACGATCGTGTGGATCTCGTCGATGAACAGGATGATGTCGCCCCTGGTCCGGCACTCCTTGACGACCTTTTTGAGGCGCTCCTCGAAATCGCCGCGATAGCGCGAGCCGGCCACCAGCGAGCTCATGTCGAGGGTGTAGACCTGCTTGTCGCGCAGGTTGTCGGGGACGTCGCCGCGCACGATCCGCTGGCTCAAGCCGTCGACGACCGACGTTTTACCGACTCCCGGCTCGCCCAGCAGGACGGGGTTGTTCTTCGTGCGGCACGACAGCACGACCAGGACGCGTTCGATTTCCGGGTCGCGGCCGATGACGGGGTCGAGTTTGCCGTCGCGGGCCATCTCGGTGAGGTTCACGCCGAACTGCTCGAGAACCGTGGACGCGGTTGTGATGGCCGCCTCCGGGACCTGCTCGGGGGCCCCTCGGAGCATGGTGAGCACGACGTCTCGTACGGCTGCGGGGTTTGCTTTTATCAGACCTTCGTCCTCGCGGACCAGTCCCAGCAGGATGTGCTCGGTGCCGATGTAGTTGTGGCCGAGCTGCAGGGCCTCGCGCAGCGACAGTTCGAGCACCTTTTTGGCCCGTGGGGTGAACGGCATGTGGGTGCCGGGCGGGGAATCGCCCTCGGGCAGTTGCGCGCGAACGCTTTCCGCGGTCACTCCCAATTGGTGCAGGGCCTGACCGGCGGTGCCGTCGCCCTCGGCGATCAGGCCGAGCAGGAGATGTTCGGTGCCGATGCAGTTGTGATTGAGCATGCGGGCTTCTTCTTGCGCCAGCACGACGACTCGGCGGGCCCGGTCGGTGAACCGTTCGAACACGACACTCACGTCCTCGCGGCGAGGCCCCACGCACCTCACCCAGTCAGACGCGTGCGTCATCGCGGTCGGGTGAAATGCGCTGAGTCCTAGCCTCTTGGCGTGAACACGCGACCCGCGTGGGGGGCCTCGTTACGCTCGTGCAGGCGCGCTGCCCCCTCAACATACAACGGTCGTCCTACGATGGCCCGAAGGGAGGACAGCGATGACCGATACGAAGCGACGCCATCCCGTGCCCGACCGAGCCCGCCGCCGCGCCATTCGTGCGCTGGCCGCCCAGCTCGGAGTGGCTTATTCGGTCGCGGCCCGGCTGCTGGCCAATGAACATCGTCAATTGCTGTTCGCGCAGCGCGAACAGCGCACCTTCCACGCCCGGGTCCGCGACACCCGCGAGGCGGTCGACCTGCCGCTGGGCCGGGCCGCCCATCTTGCGGCGCGTTATCCCCGTTTGCGCACCCCGGTCGGCGTCCTTTACGACGGGCCGGGTCGTCAGACGATCCTGGGCATGCTTTACGCGACGCTGCTGGACGAATCCCCGCATTTGCGGCCGGCCGCCGAGGAACTGTCGTGGGTGGCCGAACTGGGCGAGGAGGCGGCCGTCGACATCACGTGCGTATCCCTCGATCGGGCGGCCCGCCTGCTGCTCGACGACGATTCGTGGCACTTGTGGACGCGTATCGAAGCGGCCCTCACCGCGGGTGAGATGGGCGCCGACCGCCGCGTACGGGACGTAGCGATCACGCTGGGGCGGGAACTACGCACCGTGAGCCTGCGCGGCTCGCTGCCCGGCGCAAAGCAGACCCTGGACGCGCTGCTGGTCGAGCCGTACCAGGGTCATGCCCCGGGCACACGACTGCGCTCGGCCACGGTGGTCGGCGTGCGGTGGGAGGAGACCGGGCCGCCCGCCGGCTACTCGACGACGACCGCCTGAGTGTCCATGTCGCGGGGAATGCTCCCCAGGTCCGGGTGGGGCTTGCCGGTGGCATAGGCCAGGGAGCGGGCGGTCAGGTCCGGGCCGAGGCCGGAGCATTCGGCGATCCACGTGACCCAATCGGGCAGCAGCTCGAGCACCTCGGCGGCGAAGTCCGGGCCGAACTCGTCGTGGGCGGCGAGCGCCACATAGGCCACCCGGTGGGGTGAGCAGGTGCGGAACAGCGACGGGGTGATGCCGCCCCACAGCTCGGCCAGCGCCTCGGCCAGCTCAGTGACGTCCCGCTCGCCGTATCGGGCCGCGAACTCCGACGGCTCGGGGTTCGCCGGGCGGTCCACGACGGCCGGGACCTTGCGGGCCGGGTCGAGCAGTTCCTCGGCCAGCCTGCGGCAGCGGTAGTACTCGGCGAACTGGTCGGCGGTCTCCCCGCCGAGCGCCATGTGGCCCTCCTCCCGGGGCAGGATGTCGTTGAGCAGGAGCGCGTCGTCGATGTCGGTCCACCGGGCGTCACCGGCGGCCACGCTGCCGACACCGGACTGCCAGGCGGCGAGGGCCTCCTCCGGCGAGCCGAAGAAGCCGCTGAACACCGTGACCGGTACGAACGTGCAGGCGTCGACGTCCCACAGATACCAGCGGGGCGGGCTGCCGGGCGTCTCGAAGGGGGCGGTCACGGCAAAACGGCTGCCGTAACGATCCCGGGTCCACTGCGCCTGGCCGGCCAGGGACAAAGGCTCAGGGGCGGACCGGCGTTCGGGGTCGGCGAGCAGGTTCTCGACGTCCGGAAGCTGGTCGTCGGCAGCCTCGAGAAGCTCGCCCGGCAGGATCTGCACCGATGCGTCGAGCACCCGCCAGGCCGCCGCGTCCGCGTCGCCGGATCGGAGTGGGCCGGCGGCCGCGTCCACAAGCGCTACGGCGAAATCGGAGGCCCGAAAGAACTGATCGAGCGGACGGCCCTCCCCCTCGCTCAGAATCGCACCGAGCCGCTTGCACAGCTCGTCCTGCAGCGCCGAGCCGTGGCTGGTCTCAGCAACCGTCGTCAGTTCGGCCACCAGCGCAGACGCCGAGGGAGCGGCCAGCCGGATTCGCCGGAGCCGGTTGACCTCGGCCGTGGTGATCCCGGCGTCCAGTTCCTTCGCCCGCTTGATCGCGTAAGCACGCTGTTTGACGCTCTTCTTCGACTTGCGCTTCTTGGAGACAGGCACGGGACGAGCCTAGGTGCTACCGGTTGGTCCGGCCGTCACGCCTCCGAGTGTTTACGGAGCGCTGCGGACAGGGCCGCATTGCCCGGCATCGGTATGGTCGGGAGCCGTCGATGGAGCGGGGGCGGGATGTCGGACGACGCTGAGGGGTGGGTCCGGTCGTGGTCGGCTTCGGTTTCGGAGCAGGCGGCCGCGGCGCAGTCGATGGCTGATCAGGTCAGCCGGCTGGAGTCGACGGCCAGCGACCGGGAGCGGCTCGTGCGGGTCACGGTGGACGGGTCGGGTTGTGTGACCGGGCTGGAGCTGGAGCCGGAGGCGCGGCGGTACGACATGGATCGGCTGGCGGCCGAGATCCTGCGGACCATGCGGCTGGCCCAGGCGCGGCTCACCGAGCAGGTCGCGGCGATCGCCGAGCGGACGGTCGGGGTCGACACTCCGACGGGCCGGGCGGTCGTGTCGGGCTTCGAGAGCCGGTTCCCCGTACGGGGTGAGGACGACGATGGGCGCTGAGTCGGGGTTCGAGGTTCAGGGCGATGCGATCATGCGGCACGCGTCCACGGTCAACGACGTGGCCGATCAGGTGGCGCAGGGGCGCTCGGCGGCCTCGTCGGTGGTGATCGGGCGGGACGCCTACGGGTTCTTGTGCCAGCTGATTCCGTCGCTGCTCGACCCCTTGCAGGACGCGACCGTGAACGCCCTGCAGGAAGCGACCGACTCGCTGCAGCGGGCGAGTGACGACCTGCGCGCCACCGCCCGGGAGTACGCCGCGTCCGACGAGCGGACCGCCGGGGCGTTCCGGAACGGGTCGGGCCCGTGAGCGACGTGGCCAACCCGCTGATCGCGGAGCGGGAGGACAGCACCCGCTGGTTCAGCGGCATCTTCCTGGCCGAGGACATCGACTCGCTGATGGCGTCCTTCAACGGCGGCGGCTGGATCGACCCGGCCATCGGGGGCATCGCGGCCGGGCTCGACGCGCTGGCCTTCGTGACCGATCCGCTGGGGCAGCTCGTCTCGTGGGGTGTCGGCTGGCTGATCGAGCACGTCAAGCCGCTCTCCGACGCACTCGACGCGCTGGCCGGGGACCCCGATCAGATCAACGCGTACGCCCAGACCTGGAACAACGTGTCGGGCGCGATGAACAACGCGGGGACGACGCTGCACGACGGGGCCGTGCAGCAGATCGCCACGTGGACGGGAGTCGCCGCCAGGTCGTACCGGCATGTCGTGGGCGAACACGAAGCGGCCCTGCAAGCGCTGGGCAAGGCGACGGCGGCGCTCGGGCAGCTGACCGCGGGGGCCGGGATGCTCGTAGCCACCGTACGGATGATGGTCCGTGATCTGATCGCCGATTTCGTGTCGGTGCTCGCCGTACGCCTGTGGGAGTGGCTGGCCGAGGCGGGCCTGACGCTGGGGCTCGGCACCCCGTGGGTGATCGCGCAGGTCAGCACGCTCGTCGGGAAGTGGGCCGGGCGGATCGCCAAGCTGCTCGACGGCCTGGTCGGCAGCCTGCGAAGGCTCACGCCGATGATGCGCACCCTCGAGAAGACGATCGACGAGATCAAGGCCGTGCTGCGCCGGCTGGGCCGGGGCGCCGACACGCCGGGCGGCACGCCGGCCCGCGACACTCACCTGTTCCACGCCGAGGCCGACCCGTTGCGCCGGCACGGACCCGCCCGCGAGACCCACCCGGCCGAGTGGGAGGCGGCGATGCGCGAGGCGGAGGAGGCGGGTGTCGAGGTCATCGTGCGCGACGGCGCGATGGCGTACGGGCCCGCGCCCCCGGCCGGCAACCCGGGGCAGATGATCCTGGACCCGGACGCCTCCTACGGCGCCCTCCTGCACGAGATGTCACACTTGCGCGACGACCGCGCGGCCGGCTGGGAGGGCATGGCCGGGGCGATGGGCGACCCGCGGGCCCGGTACGAGAACGAGGCGCGCGCCTACCAGCAAGAGATCGACTACGCCCGGTCGATCGGGGACCAGGAATCGGTCGACCGGCTGCACCAGCTGCTGCGGCAGGAGTACGAGTACATCTTCGGAGAGGCACCACCATGACGATTCCGCCGCCGCCGGCGCTTCCGCCCGAGCCCCCCGTACGGGATATGACCGTGGGCGAGCTGCGGTCGCTCGTGGAGCGGCGCGACGTCTATCGGGCCAAGGCGGTGTTCGAGCTGGCCGCGCGCGCGGCGGCGGACAGCGGGGCGGCCAGCACGCTCGGCACCCTGAGCCGGTCGCCGATCCTGCGCAACGACCGACTGCACGGGTACGTGTCGCTGGCGTGGGCGGCGATCACCGGGTTGCTTGCCGCCGAGACGCCGCATGCGCGGGAGACGGCGTACGCGGCGTTCGCGGATCTTCCGCCGGGGGATCGCGAGCAGTTCCTGACCTATCTCAAGGCCGAGACGATCGAGGACGCGCACCCGCGACTCTGATCAGGCTGCCTTGCGGACGGCCTTCTCCAGCTCGGGGCGCGACATCGACGAGCGGCCGGGGACGTCGAGCTTGCGGGCCAGCTTGAGGAGCTCGGCCTTCGACATCTCAGAGACGTCGGGCTTCTTCTTTTTGGAAGTAGAGGTGGGCGCGGAGGCGCGCCGTTTCGAGGCTGCCTCCACGCTCTTGCGCAGAATCTCGAACAGGTCGGACGCCGCCGTCGGGTCCGGGGCGGGCTCGGCGGTCTTGACCTTCTTGCCCTTCGACTTGGCCTTGACGAGGTCCTTGACCCGATCCGTGTACGAATCCCGGTAGTCGGCGGGCTTCCACGGCCCCGACATCGAGTCGATCAGCTGCTGGGCCATGTGCATCTCGGCCGGCTTGGCCTTGTTGCGCTGGGGCAGCGAGTCGATCTGCTCGTCGGGGTCGCGCACCTCGTCGGCGAAATACATGGTTTGCAGGACGAGCAGTTTCTTCTCGGCGCGGATGGCCGTCAGATACTCCTTGCCCCGCATCACCAGCGTGCCCACCGCGGCCCGGCCCGTGTCGGCCATGGCGTCGCGCAGCAGGCCATAGACTTTGGCCGTCTCGTCGCTGCCCGGCCCGAGCCAGTACGTCTTCTGGTAGTACAGCGGGTCGATCTCGGCCAGCTCGACGAACCGGTGGATGTCGAGGCTCTTGGACCGGCCGGGCGCCACCGAGTCGAGCTCGTCCTGCTCGAGCATCACGTAGTCGCCGTCGCCGACCTCGGCGCCCTTGACGATGTTGTCGTAGTCGACCTCTTTGCCGGTGCGCTCGTTGACGCGGCGATACCGGATGCGGTCGGACGTGCCCTTCTCGAACTGGTGGAAGCCGACCTCGTGGTCGTGGGTGGCCGAATACATCGCCACGGGCACCGAGACGAGGCCGAAAGTGATCGCTCCGGTCCAGATGGGTCGCGCCATGCAGCACAAATACCCCGGGCCGGCGGTTCCAATCAGGCCGGCAGCCGCACCTCGAAGCGGCAGCCGCCGGTGACGTTGCTGGCGCCGACCCGGCCGCCGTGCGCCTCGACCAGGCCGCGCACGATCGCCAGGCCGAGCCCGCCCCCGCCGGCGCCCTCGGGCGTACGGGCGCGGCTGCCGCGGAAGGCGACGTCGAACACGCGGGGCAGGTCGTCCTCGGGGATGCCGCCGCAGCTGTCGGAGACGGCCAGCCACACCTCGCGCTGGTCGCGGCCCGCGTCGATGTGGATCACGCCGTGCGGCGGGGTGTAGCGCACCGAGTTGGTCAGCAGGTTGTTGAGGATGCGGTTGAGCTCGGGGGCGCCCGCCGTGACCACGGGCCAGCCGTGCCGGGCGGCCACCACGCGGATGCCGCGGCTGCCGGCCAGGGGTGTCACCGCGGCCACGGCGTCGGAGACGATGTCGGCCAGCGACAGGTCGGCCGGGTCGAGCCGCAGCGCCCCGGCGTGGATGCGGGACAGCTCGAACAGGTCGTCGACCAGGCCGCTCATCCGGTCGGTCTCGACCCGGATCCGGCGGTGATATTCGGCCACCGAGGCAGGATCGGCCACCACCCCGTCCTGCAGCGCCTCGGTCATCGCGCGCAGGCCGGCGAGCGGGGTGCGCAGGTCGTGCGACACCCAGGCGACCAGGTCGCGGCGCCCGGCTTCGAGGCGGCGCTCCCGTTCGCGGGCCTGGGCCGCCCACACCGCCGCGGCGGCCAGGCGGCGGCCGAAGACGACGCCGAGCGCGAGGCTGACCGCGGCCGACGTGCCGACCGTGATCAGCACAACCTGCAGGTCGTGACCGGAAAGGAACATCGCCTGGGCGACGGTGGCGACCCCGGCGACGACGGCGGCGACGGTGATGGCGAGCAGCGCGCTCACGTGCACGGTGATCGACCGCCCGCGCAGCAGCCGCAGCACGCCCGCGCCGAGCAGCCCGACCACCGCGCCCGCGAGCAGGGCGTACAGGCCGATCAGCAGGATGTCACGCATGGCCGGCCGGCTCGTAGCGGTAGCCGACGCCCCACACGGTGAGCAGCCGCGCCGGGGTGCCCGGGTCGGTCTCGATCTTCTCCCGCAGCCGCCGCACGTGCACGGTGACTGTCGACTGGTCGCCGAACTGCCAGCCCCACACCCGATCGAGCAGGTCGGCCCGCGACCACGCGCGCGCCGGGTGCCGCATCAGGAACTCCAGCAGATCGAATTCCCGTACGGTCAAGGCCAGCGCCCGGCCGTTCAACTCCGCCGTACGCCGTCCCGTGTCCGCGACCAGCTCACCGTCGCGCAGCAGGCCCCCGCCGGGCTCGACCGCCGGGGTGGTGCGGCGCAGCACCGACCGCACCCGCAGGGCCAGCTCGCGCGGGCTGAACGGCTTGGTCACGTAGTCGTCGGCGCCCACCTCGAGGCCAAGCACGCGGTCGCTCTCCTCGCCCAGCGCGGTCAGCATGATCACCGGGAGGCCGGGTTGCCCGGCCCGCAGGCGGCGGCACACCTCGAGCCCGTTCAGCCCGCCCAGCATCAGGTCGAGCACGACCAGGTCGGGGCGTTCGGCGTCCACGGCGGCCAGCGCGGACAGCCCGTCGGCGGCCAGGCGCACGCGGCAGCCGTCCTGCTCGAGGTAGCGGCGCACGACGTCGCTCACGGTCGGGTCGTCGTCGACGACCAGCACCTGGTGGGTCACGTTGAGCAGGCTACCCACGCCGGGCACGGCCGGACCGTGCGCGCCATCTTTCGATTCCCTTACGGCCCGGGACGGCGACCACGGCGAGCGCCGTCAGGATCAGCAGCAGACCCCACCCGTACGAGGAATCGCCGGTCACGACGAGGGGCAGGCCCACGACGCTCGCCGACAGCCCGATGACGGCGCTTGCGCGCACCACCGGCCGCCGCCCGATCAGCGCGCCCGCGGCCAGCACGAGCGGCAGGAACACGGCGTCGTGCAGCACCAGCACCGCGATCAGAAACACGAGCACGCCGGGGTCGCCGAGAACCCCGATCAGCCCGTACGCCATGACGACCACCCCGGCCACGATCAGCGCGCGCCTCATCGGGCCCGCCGCACGTCGATCCGGGCGACCCACTTGGTCTGCTGCACGCCGGGCCGGTTGGGCGCGATCAGCCGGGCCGGGAACCCGTGGTCCAGGGCGAGCGGCTCGCCGCCCAGCCGCAGCGCGAGCAGCGTCAGGTCGTCGTGCAGGTGCGCGCCCGCCACGATCGACGTGCGATAGCGGCCGCCCGCCTGCAGCGACTCGACCTCGGCCTCGCAGCCGGTCAGGTCGGCGCCGAGGTGGGCCAGGAGATCGCGCAGCCGGGGGCCGGACCAGACGCCGGTCGAGCTCCACCCCTCCACGCAGGCGATCGGCAGGACGGCGGTGTGCTGCGGCAGCGCCTCGAGGTCGGCCCGGCTCAGCTCGACGGTCCGGCCGAAACCGGTGACGGTGAGCCGGTACGCGGGGTCGAGGGCAGCGTCGCGCACCCCGGCCGCGGCGGCCGTCCGGTTGACCGGCAACCCTTGCGGGCCGGTGCCGGGACGTCGGGGCGCGAGCACCGAGACGGCGGCCAGGGGACGTACGGTCTGGCCGATCGTGGCAATCGTGATCACGCCCGCGGCGGCGCCGATCGTGGCCAGGAACTGCCGGCGGCCGGGGCTGTCGGGAGTGGTGGACCGGAGCAGCGGAAGCTTGACGCCGACATGCACGAGCATCGCGCCGATGGCGAGCCAGGCGACCCAGTAGTGGCCGGTGGTGAAGAAGAACGGCATCGGGGTGTAGAGGCGGGCGACGTTGAGGACGCCGCTGACCACCTGGAACAGGGCCGCGGCGACCAATGCGGCGATCGCCGCGCGTTCGGCCGCGTGGGCGATCGAGCGTAGTGGCGGCCACTCGAACAGCCGGGGGTAGACCGACCAGAGCTTGGCGCCGAGCAGCGGAACTGTGGCCAGGCCGGTCGCTACGTGCAGGCCCTGGGTGACGCGGTAGAGGCCGGCCGGGCGGGACGGCCAGCTCAGCCAGCCGGGCGGGTGCTGCAGGAAGTGGCTGAACAGGCCGGTCAGGAAGCAGACCGCGAAGGTCAGGCCGAGCGCGAGGCCGAGCTGGGCGGTCAGGCGGGTCGACCGCAGCGGTGAAGTCGGCGGGCCGGTGCGTAAGGGGCCGCGGCGCAGTCGTTCCGGGGGTGGCGGGAGCGGCTGGTTGAGCCAGGTCAGCAGGCGGTTCACGCGTGGACCAGCGTTGCGAACCATCGGCCCGCCTCCGTCCAGGTCGTGCTCACGGCCAGGCGCGCGCGAGCTGCCCGCGGGGCCAGATCGTCGGCGGCCACCCAGGCCCAGCGCATCGGCGCACCCCGATCAACGCCACCGGCGTACGGGTCAGCCACGCCCCCGGCGTGCAGGGTCGCCACGCCCGACCAGCTTCCTGAGCCCGGCGGATCCAGCTCGGCGTGCAGCCGCCCGTGGGGTGCGAGCAGGTCGCGGCACCGTGCGAGCAGGGTCGCCGGGTCGCCGCCGATGCCGAGATTGCCGTCGGCCAGCAGCAGCGTCTCCCACCGGCCGTGCCCCGGCAGCGGCCCGAACACGTCGCGGCGCAACGCCACCGCTCCTCGCTCTCGGGCCAGCCGCACGGCGACGGCGCTGACGTCGATACCGAGTGCTGGTTGGCCGCGCCCCAGCAACGCTGCGGTGAGCCGGCCGGGGCCGCAGCCCACGTCGAGCGTCGCGCCCCGGCAGCGGTCGAGCAGGCCGTCGTCGCCCGGGACCCGGTCCGCGCACCACGCCCCGGGGTCGGCCCGGCGTTCGCGGCCGTCGGCCGTGCGAAGCACAAGCGGAGCATCCCGGCCAAGCGGCCCTTGGCTGGGCGGCGCCTGGCCGAGCGGCGGCCCGTTGAGCGGCGCCTGGTTGAGGGGCAGCCGGCTGAGCGCGGCCCGGTTGAGCGCGGCCCGGTTGAGCGCCCGCTCGTAAACATCGAGTGCGCAGTCGCAGAGCAACGCGGGCGCGGTCACCTCGCCCCTCCCCCGACGGCCCGAGCGAACTGGCTTCCCGAAGGGCACAGC
The DNA here is from genome assembly GCF_016785085.1 of Paractinoplanes lichenicola. GTDB lineage: Bacteria > Actinomycetota > Actinomycetes > Mycobacteriales > Micromonosporaceae > Actinoplanes > Actinoplanes lichenicola. The sequence continues at coordinate 179,805 of NZ_JAENHO010000008.1, read as the reverse complement.
GCAGCGACCGCGATCGCGTCGTGCACGGTGTCCACGTCGCGCAGCGAGGGCAGCAGCTCCGGCCGAACCCCGCGCACGTGCAGCGCGGCCAGCGTCCGCGCCCCGGTGTCGGCGGCCGACATCGGCACGTCCGGCAGCACCTCGGCGTCGGCCGGGTCGCTCAACCCCAGCGCCCACCACCCGCCGTCCGCCGCCGGCCCGAGCACGGCCCCCGCCCGCCCCATCGCTCCCGCCGCAGCCATCAACAACCCGGCCGTCACCTGCGGCGTATCCATCCCGACGAGCAACGCCGGCACCCCGGGTAGGGCCGCATCGCGAAACGCATTGGCCAGCCGCTCCCCCAGCCCCACCCCCCGCTGCGGCAGCACGGTCCACCCGTCCGGCGCCGGATGATCCCCGTCGAGCACCAGCGTGTGTCGTGCGGCCGGCACCTGGCGGACAGTGTCCAGGGTGTCGGCCAGGGCGGCCGCCGCGATCGCCGCCGCCTGCTCGGGCGTGCACGGCGGACACAGCCGGGTCTTGACCCGCCCCGGCACCGGCGCCTTGGCCATCACCAGCAGCTGGATCATCGGGCCAGCACCGCCCGCATGTCGTGGATCGCGCGCAGGGTCCCGCGTACGGTGCCGGTGACCTTGGACCGGGTGCCGGCCGCCCGCGGGTGATAGGGCACGTCGATCTCGCGGACCCGCCAGCCCGCCCGGGCCGCGCCCAGCAGCAGCTCGAGCGGGTAGCCGAAGCGCCGGTCGCGCAGGTCGAGGGCCAGCAGGTCGGCGCGGCGGGCGGCCCGGATCGGGGCGATGTCGTGCACGGGCAGCCCGGTGTCGCGGCGCACCCGGCGGGCCAGCACCGCGTTGCCGGCCCGGGCGTGCACCGGCCAGGCGCCCCGACCGGCGGGCCGGCGGCGGCCGCACACCAGGTCGGCCTGCCCCGTGCGTACCGGGTCGGCCAGCCGGGGCAGGTGCGCGGGGTCGAACGAGCCGTCGGCGTCCATCACGCACACCACGCCGTCGTCGGGGTCGGCCGCCAGCAGGCCCGCGTGCACCGCGGCGCCGTATCCGCGCTGCGGCACCTCGACGACGACCGCGCCCAGCCGGCGGGCCACCGCGGCCGACCCGTCGGTGGATCCGTTGTCCGCGAGCACCGCGCGGTAGCCGGCCGGCAGCCGGTCCAGCAGCCACGGCAGGGCCGCGGCCTCGTTCAGGCAGGGCAACACCACATCGGTCATGAGCCGACGTTATGGCTGGTCAGGGCGTCAGGATCTTACGAAGTGCGGACGTCGCGACCAGTCCTTACGAACCGCTGACGGATCGGCCCGAGCCGGTGCCGGGGACCGTCCGGCGGGCCTACGGTCACCGCCGTGACCCACATTCTCGTGACCGGCGGCGCCGGGTTCATCGGCTCGCATGTGACCGCCGCCCTGCTCGACAAGCACGACGTGACGGTGCTCGACAACGTCGACCGGCCCGGCCTGCCGCCGGCGGCGCCCCTGCGGCGGGCTGACGTGCGGGACCTGGCGGCGGTCCGCGACGCGCTGCGCGGGGTGGACGCGGTGGTGCACCAGGCGGCCCTGGTCGGCCTGGGCACCGGGCCGGGCGACCTGCCGGAGTACGTCGGCTGCAACGACCTGGGCACGGCGGTGCTGCTGACGGCGATGGCGGACGCCGGGATCACCCGGCTCGTGCTGGCCAGCTCGATGGTCGTCTACGGCGAGGGGGCGTACGAGTGTGACCGGCACGGCCCGGTGCGGCCCGCGCCGCGCGACCCGGCCGATCTGGCGGCGGGCCGGTTCGAGCCGGGCTGCCCGGTCTGCGGCGAGCCCTTGCGGCCCGGCACGGTCGGCGAGGACACGCCGGTCGACCCGCGCAACGTGTACGCGGCGACCAAGGTCGCGCAGGAGCATCTGGCCGCGGCCTGGGCCCGCGAGTGCGGCGCCTCGGTGGCCGCGCTGCGCTACCACAACGTCTACGGGCCGCGGATGCCGCGCGACACCCCGTACAGCGGGGTCGCCGCGATCTTCCGGTCGGCGCTGGAACGGCGGGAGGCGCCGCCCGTGTACGAGGACGGCCGCCAGCGGCGCGACTTTGTGCACGTCGACGATGTGGCGGCCGCGAACGTGGCCGCGCTGACGGCCGGGCCGGGCTTCCGGGCGTACAACATCGCCTCGGGCCGCCCCATCACGGTCGGCGCGATGGCCGCGGCGCTCGCGGACGCGTTCGACGGCCCGCAACCGGTGATCACCGGCCGGTTCCGGCTCGGCGACGTGCGGCACGTGGTGGCCTCGCCCGACCGGGCCGCCGCCGAACTCGGCTTCCGAGCCGCAGTGGATCCGGCCACGGGTCTGCGGGAGTTCGCATGCGCACCGCTACGGGCCTGAGGGGCGACCGCTGGGCCGCGGCCGCGACGGTCGGCCTGGTGGTCGCGGCGGCGGTGGTCGGCTGGGTCGCCCGGCCCGTGCACGCCTCCGCCGCACCCCTGTTCGGGCACGTCATGCCGCACGCCGGTCCGGGCACGATCCCGGCCGTGGCCATCGCGGCCGCGGTGATCCGGTGGGGCCCGGCCCTGGCCACGCGCCTGCCGTGGCGACGGCTCTTGCTGGTCGGCTGGACCGCCACGGCCGCCTGGACCTTCGCCCTCGCGCTGATCGACGGCTGGCAGCGGGGCGTGGCCGGCCGGTTGACGACGCCGTTCGAATACCTCAGCGAGGTCCCCGGCGTCACCGACATCCCGGCGCTGCTGCGCGGCTTCACCGGCCGCATCCTGGCCGGTCAGCCCGACGCGTGGACCACCCACGTGGCCGGGCACCCGCCGGGCGCGCTGCTGGTCTTCGTCGGCCTCGACCGGCTGGGCCTCTCCGGCGGCGGGTGGGCCGCGGTCGTCTGCGTGCTGGCCGGGTCCGGCGCGACGGTGGCGGTCGCCGTGACACTGCGCGCCCTCGGGGACGAGCCGGCCGCCCGCGCCGCAGTGCCGTTCCTGGTGTTGTTCCCGGGCGCGGTGTGGATCGGGGTGTCGGCCGACGGGCTGTTCGCCGGGTTCGCCGCGGGCTCGCTGGCCCTGCTGGCCGTCGGGCTGGCCCGGTCGTCGCGGGTGGCCGCCATGGCCGGGGGCGCCGGGCTCGCGGCGAGCGCCTATCTCTCGTACGGGCTGATTCTGCTCGCCCTGCCCGCGGCGGCGATCGTCGTGCGGCTGCGGAGCCGGGTGCGGCTGCTCGTCTGGGCCGGACTGGGGGCGCTGGTCGTCGTGACCGCGATGACGCTGCTCGGCTTCGCCTGGTGGGACGGCTACGAGCTGGTCAAACAGCGCTACTACCAGGGCCTGGCGAGCGACCGCCCCTACGCGTACTGGGTGTGGGCCAACCTGGCCGCGTTCGCCCTGTGCGCCGGACCGGCGGCCGCCGTGATGCTGCGCCGCGCCCCGGCCGTCGCCCGGCACTCCCCCGCCGCCCTGCTCGCCCTGGCCGCAACGGCTGCCATCGTCGCCGCCGACCTCTCCGGGCTGAGCAAGGCCGAGGTGGAACGGATCTGGCTGCCGTTCGCCGTCTGGCTGCCCGCCACCGCCTGCCTGCTCCCCGCCGCAAACACCCGCGGGTGGCTCTGCGCGCAGGCTCTCACGGCACTGCTCGTCAATCATCTGGTGCTGACCGGCTGGTGAAGTCTGACAATCGGCTGACCGCCCCGGCGAACCCGCACAAGAGGGGTTCATCGGGCGTATTTTCGCAGAGGTGACCCCGAGCACCGATCAAAGAACCCGGCCCGCCGGGTTCCGCCGGTCGCTGCTGGTGCTCGTTCTGGTCGCCCTGGTCGGGCTGGGCGGGACCACCCTGGCCGCGCTCGCGTTACGCAACGCCGAGCAGGACCGCACCACCCGGGCCGTCGCCCAGCGCACCACGATCATCTCGCAGGCCATCTCGGCCGAGGTCAGCCGGTATTCGGCCTCGCTGCTCGACCTGGCCGCCTCGGTCGGGGCCCAGTCGTCGCTGGAGGCGGCCGAGTTCACCGCCATCACCGCCGCCGTCGACCGGCGCCGATTCCCCGGCGGCACCGGGCTCTCACTGGTCGTGCCCACCACCGGCGACGGGATCGCGGCGCTGCAGACCCGCTGGCGGCAACTCGGGGCGACCAACCTGACCCTGCGCCCCAACGGCGGCGGGCTGCACCGGTTCTCCGTGCTCAACAAGCCGCTCGACGGCTCCGGGTCGATCGCCGGGCTCGACCTGTCCGCCTCGGTGCAGGTGGTCGAGGCGATGAACGCCGCCCAGGCCGGGCATCGGGTGACCGTCAGCCGCGCGTACCGGCTGCTCAAGGACTCCGACCTGAGCCCCGAGCGCCGCCAGTTGTCATTCGTCTTCGTCGCCCCGATCTACGCGACCTCGCCCGGCGCGACCGACAACGGCCGATTCCGCGGCTGGCTTACCCTCGGCGTGCGCGGCTACGACTTCCTGAGCGAAGTGGTGGCCGGCTCCGCGGGTGACCGGGTCGCCGTCACCCTGCTCGACAACGAATCCGGCGACCCGCTGCCGATGGCCTCCTGGACGCCGGACGTGGCGGTGGACCGCAACGTCGAGCCGCGCGAGGTGCCGGTCAGCGTCGCCCAGCGCACTTGGACGCTGCGTGTCGAACCCACCCGGCGGCTGCTCACCGACAGCGTCCAAAGCTTCGACGAGGTGGCCTGGCTGATCGGCTTGGTGCTGACGGCCCTGCTCGTCGCGCTCACCGGCACCATCGCCACCTCCCGCAACCGGGCCCTGCGCCGGGTCGAGGAGGCCACCGCGGCGCTGCGCACCGACATCGCCCGCCGCGAGGAGGTCGAACACCGGCTGCGGCAGCGCGAGACCGAACTGGTCGGCTTTGCCGGGGTGGTCGCGCACGACCTGCGCAGCCCGCTCGCCCGGATCATGGGCTACGCCGACTTCCTGCAGGAGGAGGCGTACGACCGGCTCGACGACATGCAACGCGACTTCCTCGCGCGGCTGCGCAAGGGCGCCAACCACATGCGCGTGCTGATCGACGATTTGCTCGACTACGCCACCGCCGAGAACCGGACCATGGCCAATGTGCCGGTCGACCTGCACCGCCTGGCCGAGGAGATCACCCGCGAACGCTCCGGCGACCGGACGGCCGACGTCGTGGTGGGTGAGCTGCCGACCATTTACGGCGACCCGACATTGCTGCGGCAGGTGCTCGACAATCTGATCGGCAACGCCATCAAATACACGCCGGCCGATCGTGAGCCGCGCATTCGGATCGGCTGCCGGGCGGTTTCCGAGGGACGGTGGCGCTGCGAAGTGAGCGACAACGGGATCGGCATTCCGGAGCAGGATCGGGGGGCGGTTTTCGACGCCTTCACCCGGGTCGGCGGCAGCGAGAACTTCCCGGGCACGGGGCTGGGGCTGGCTATCGTGCACCGCATCATCGAGCGGCACGACGGCCGGGTCGGGGTGGACGAGAACCCCGAAGGCGGAAGCGTCTTCTGGTTCACCGTCCCGGAAAGGCTTCCGATGAGAAATCTAGAAACGCAGAAGCAGATGTCCTAGCGGGGTCCTGCAAATTCAAATGCCTATGTCCTGCCTGGGTGGTGGGTGCGGACCGTCGCTCCCGCGGGGACCCGGGCGGGATTCGCTGGCCGCTGGCGCGTCCAGAACGCGAAACCCACCCGGGCGACCTGAGTGAGTGGTTGCGCCCCTAAAACCGAGCGGGGGCGCCACTCTTTCAGCTCAACGAGCAGGTGATTGGGGCCGGAGTTGTCGCTGGGCCACTTCCGACGAAGCCGAACGTGGTGCTGGCGCCTGCGGCGAGGGTGCCGTTGTGGGCCGCGTTGGTGACTGTGACCGCCGGGGTGGTGAGGACGCCGTTCCAGAGGGACGCGATCGTGGTGCCGGACGGGTAGGTCCAGTTCACCGTCCAGCGCGTGCCCGCGGCGGTGCCGGTGTTGCGTACGGTGACCTCGGCCTGGAAACCGCCCGACCACGAGCTGGTCGTCTTGTAGGTGGCGGTGCAGCCCGCATCGGTGCCGCCGCCGCCCGCCGTGGTTGTCACCGAGCGTGCGGTCGAGGCCGCCGAGACGTTGCCGGCCGCGTCGCGGGCGCGGACGCTGAACGTGTACGCCGTCGACGGGGTCAGGCCCGTGACCGCGTACGAGGTGCCCGAGACGGTGGCGATGACGGTGCCGCCGCGGAGGACGTCGTACGAGGTCACGCCGACGTTGTCGGTCGACGCGGCCCAGCTCAGGGTGACGCCCGTGCCCGTCACCGCGGTGGCCGTGGGCTGGCCCGGCACGCTCGGAGCGGTCGTGTCGCCCGGACCGCCCCCGCTGCTGTAACGCTGGCCCAGGCTGATGCCGGTCGTGCTGCCCGCGCCACCCAGCGGCACCTCGTGGTCGAGGCTCACGAACTTGTTGTTGTACTGCCAGAGCGCGGGCTTGAGCAGCGCGTACTTCTGCTCGTCCCACGTCTTCCAGTCGTCCAGCAGCAGCCCGCCGGTGTCGCCCGAGTTGGGGTTGAGCACCCAGAACGTCTGGTGCAGCTTGTGCTCGACGATCAGGTCACGCAAAGCGGTCATCCACTTGTCCTGCCGGGCGTCCTGCCCGAGCCGGCCGCCCCACTCGCCGATCAGCAGCGGCGCGGTGCCGTTCTCGTGGATGTAGAACCAGTTGGGCCGCCACACGTCGTTGGTCAGCGTGGTCTTGTCGAAAGGCTTGTCGAACCACGGCTGGTTGAAGACGAGAGGTCCGTAGTCGTGCGGGCTGTAGACGAGCTGGTCCTGGTTCGCGCCCAGGTTGATCGGGTAGTCCTTGACGCCGCGCAGGTTGCCGCCCCACCAGTTGTAGTAGTAGTTCGGCGACAGGTCGGGATTGGTGTTGGGCGAGCTCCAGGTCTTGCCCTCGCGCGGGTAGACCTCCTGCCCCTCGACCAGGATCAGCACCTCGGGGTTGATCGCCAGGATGCGCCGGGCGGCCGTCTCCGCGGTGTTCTTCCAGTTGTCGACGTCGGTCGAGTTGTCCCACTTCGCGCGGGTGCTGTCGTTGGGCGTACCGTGCGGCTCGTTCTTCAGGTCGTACGCGACGAGCGTGTCGTTGGTCTTCCAGCGGGTGGCCGCCCATTCCCACGCCTGGTAGTACAGATCCGGCGTGATTGTGCCCTTGTACCAGACCGGATGAATGTGCCCGGAGTTGTCGGCTTCCGCCGAGTGCACGTCGAGCATGACCTTGATCCCGTACGTCTCGCACAGGCCCAGCCAGTACTCGAAGATCTGCAGGCTGTTCTTGCCCTCGAGCTCGGGATTCGCGTACGTGTTGACGTTGGGCGCGGTGGCCTGCCCGGCCTTCCACTCCAGCAGCAGCTGGGTCGAGATCGGCACCCGCACGATGTTGATGCCGCGGTCGGCCATCGACTTGGTGACCTGCGTGATGTTCGCCGACCAGAGCCCGTGGAAGACCCGCTCGGACGCGTTGAAGCCGAACCAGTTCACGCCGGTGAGCCAGACCGGGTTGCCCCCGGCGTCGACGATCTGATTCCCGGCGACGTGCAGCCAGTCACTCCCGGCCGCCGCTGCTTGTTGTCGCACGATCGGTTGCACGCTGCTGCCGGCTTTCTCCGCCGCGTTGCCGGCTCTCGCAGCGCCGGCCATCTCCGCTGCGTTGCCGGTTCTCACTGTCGCGCCGGCCACGCCGGGCAACGCCAGCGTAAGCCCGACCGCGACGGCCAGGCACTTGCTTGCTCTTTTGAGGAACACATGAACTCCCGGATCGAGGACGGGGATCGGGCCTTCAGCCGTACGGGGAACGGGTTTGCTGGGAGCGCTCCCATCGACAGTATTTAATGTGTTCGACATCAGAACAAGTCCCCCGGGGATCCAGGCATCGCCCTCGGCCTCGGCCTCCGACGAGTAAGTGAGTACTCACATCACAGGAGACGCGCCAACGTCATCGACAAACTTCACTTCGCGTCGTAAGGTGCAGGGTCGATGGGAGCGCTCCCAGTCATCCTCTCCCCCGGAGGTCCGATCCCCATGCGCACAACGCCCTCGAAGTCAGCCGGCCCCGTGCTCCTGGCCGGCGGCCTGCTGCTGCTCGCCTCGGCCTGCGGCACGGCAACGGGCTCCCCCGGCACCACGCCGCAGGCCGCCTCGGCCGCCCCGATCACCACCGCGCAGGCCGCGACCAAGTCGACGTGCGAGGCGCTCGGTCAGGCGTACGGGAAGAACATGGCGCCCTTCGCCGAGGCGCTGACCAAATACGTCGCCGACCGCAAGACCATCGCCGCCGCCCAGTCGTCGCTGGCCGCCTTCGCCACGGCCGTGCAGGAAGCCACCGCGACCAGCGAGGACGCGCAGGTCAAGGCGGACGGCAAACAGGCCGCCGACAAGATGCACGCCAAGTCGACCGACGCCACGTTCTTCGGCACCATCAAGACCAGCAAGGACGTCGACAAGACCCTCGGCCCCACGATGACCGAGTGGCTCTCCCCGGTCTCGCGGCACTGCAGCTGAGCGACGTAGGTCAGAACGGAAGCGCCCGGCGCAGCAGGTCGAGCGCCTCATCGGCCCAGCCGAGCACGGCGAGCCCGGCCGCGATGTTCTGCGGCGGGCTGGTGACCAGGGTGTCCCGCCGCAGCAGCCGGGCGAAGTCCACCTCGACCGGCCCGGGGCGGGGCGTGCCGCCGGGCGTCCGGAACTCGACGCCGGCCCCGTGCATGACCCGGATGATCTCCTGGGCCAGCACCCCGTAGCCCACCGTCGTCGGGTGCACGCCGTCGAGCGAGAACAGGCCGCCCCGGGCCCGCCCGCCCCAGCCGTCCGCGTTCAGGAAGTGCGACGTGATCGGCGGCTCGACCGCGGCCAGCGCGGCCGGCAGCGGATAGGGCGCCCACCACTGCGGCCGGGCCGCCGGGTCCTCGATGTAGCGGCGGTCGGCCAGGCGGTCGAGCACCCCGGCCAGGTCGACCAGATACCAGTCGCGGCCGTCCGTCCGGGCCTTGCGCACCACCTCGGTGATCGCGTCGTTGTACTGGTCGATCGCGCTGTCCACGGCCCGCGCCTCGGCGGCGGTGATGTGCGGGTCGTGATCGGGGTCGAACGCCCGGTCCGAGATCCACGGCCGGGTGTAGTGGGGGAAGTATCGCGAACCCGGCTCGCTCTTGCCGTCGACGCCGCGGCAGATCGGCGCGATCGTGACGTGCGGGACCGTGCAGCAGATGACGTGCCGGGCCTTGATGCCGCGGACCCGCTCGTCGACCAGTGCCAGCTCCTCGGCGAAGTGCTCCGGGCGCCAGACCGTGAAGTCCTTCTTGCCGTCGAGGGTGTCGTAGCCCTCCTCGCTCCACTTGACCCGCAGGTGGGTCACGGCAGGCAGGGCGTTGTTGGCGCCGAGGAAGACGACCAGCGTCTCGATGCCGTGCTCGGGCGCCTCGTCGCCGAGCTCGCGGGCCAGGTCGAAGACGGTGCGACGGCGCTTGTCCGCCGGCTCGGTCGGATAGATGCGCAGGGCGGCCCGCTCGGTGTCGTTCTCGACCATCTGATTCAGGAAGCCGTCCTTCGGCGCCTTCAGGCGGGACAGGAAGCGATCGACTGTCTGCTCGAGGGCGTCGCGCAGGTCCCATCCGTACATGGCCAGGTTGTGCGGGATGCCGGTGGTGCGCGGAATCGGCGAGCCGCCACCTCGCTCCCAGTAGTCCTCCAGCTCGTCCATCCACTGCCGCGCGGTGAACAGGACGAGCGGGTTCACCCCGTGCCCGTGGTCGCGCTCGAGCCGGCGCAGCAGCAACTCGATGTTGATCGGCAGACCGCCCGGACCCCCGTACGAGGGAAAGCGGAAGTCACCGAGGCACCCGAGCTCGTAGGCGATGATCGCCGGCGCCGAGAGGTCGGTCTGAATTCGCCGACGCATTCGGCGCGATTCACATGGTGAATTTCGGCGGGGCCGCAGGCATCGGCCTGAACGCGTCTCTCCGCGCGCCGGAATACGCAGGAATACGTAGTCGCGCCGACCGCGATGATCCTTTTTCTACGTCCCTGATCCGACATGCGGACCGGTGAAAAGGCTGACGCGGTGCGGGCCGGGACGCAGAAGAATCGGTGCCGGTCCGGTACGAGAGGTGGGGTTCTGATGATCGGCGGAAGGTACGAGGGCGCGAGTCAGCGGTTCTCGCTGGAGCTCCGGGTCGAGCCGGATCTCAGCGTCGTGAGCGGCGACGTCGCGCTGACCGGCGCCGACCCGGCCTATCTGGCGTCGTTCCGGACGGACACCGGCATCCTGACGCTGGGACACCCGTGGCCGATGGCCTGTCTCGCCGGGAACGGCACGGCGACCCGCGGCCACGTGACCGTGCGGGAGCGGCCCGGCGACACCCTCGACGTCGAGCTGAAGCTGGACGGGCCGTTGAACGGCCTGGAGTTCGGCGTCCTCGTCGAAGCCAGTCTCCGGCGGACCGGCGCCGAACTGCGCCGGCTCGGTGTCGAGACCGAATACGAGCAGCGCGTCGCGCGGCCGGGGCCGGTCCAGTTCGGCGGCGCCGCCGTCACTTTCGAGGAATGCTTCCGGCGGGCGGGCATCGAGGTGCTGCCTGCCGGTGACGAGTCCACCATTCCCGCGCGGAACGGTGGCTGGGAGTGGAACGACGCCAACCTCTACGGCGTCCTCGACACCCTCGACAGGTTCAAGCGCGAGGCGGCCCAGCGGGCGCAGCGGCCACTCGCCGCCCCGGCCTGGCAGCTCCAGTTGCTCATGCTCTCCCGCTCGACGCGCGACAACCTGTACGGGGTCATGTTCGACCTCGACGGGAAGCTGCCCCGGCAGGGTTGCGCCGTCTTCGCGGAGGAGATCCGCGAGCACCAGCCCGAGCGGCAGGTCATCCACACCATCGCTCACGAGGTGGGGCACGCCCTCAACCTGACACACCGCTTCGAGCCGTCGATCGGCCGCGACCACTCGACCTCGTTCATGAACTATCCGTGGGCGTACCTGGGCGGCGACCGGGAGGACGAGTACTGGCAGAAGGCGGACTACACCTTCGACCCGGACGAGCTCGCCTTCCTGCGGCACGGCACCCGGCCTGCCGTGATGCCCGGGGGCGCGGCCTTCCACTCGCACGACTACTGGAGCCTGGCCCCCGGCGGCCACCCGCCCTATGTCCCCGATCAGCCGACCCCCGGGCTGGCCCTGACCCTCGTGCCGCCCGAGGGCGGGCCGTACTTCGCCTTCGGCCAGCCGGTTCAGCTGACCGTGTCGCTGGCCAACAGCACCGGCGCCCCGATCTGGCTGCCGGCCGGCATCCTCGACATCAAGGCCGGCTATCTGGGCGTCGCGGTGCAGCGGATGACCGGCACCGTCCCGGTCCCGGCCGCCGCGGAGGCGTTCGTGCCGATGACGCAGCGCTGTCTGAGCTTCACGTCGGACAACACCGAACTGCCGGACGGCTTCGTCAAGGACGAGAACATCAGCGTCTGGTTCGGCGCGAACGGCTTCGCCGTAGCCGAGCCGGGCGGTTACCGGCTGACCCCGATCCTCAACCTGCCCGGCCGCGCCGGCCGCCCACCGCGGGTGGTCGTGGGCCGGCCGTTGACGATCCGGGTCGCCTATCCGAAGACGGCGGACGACGAACGGCACGCCGTCGAGCTCTTGGAACCCGAGGTCGGGGCGTGGCTCGCGCTCGGCGGGGGCAACGCCTGCGGCGGGGCGGCCGGCACGGTCCAGGCGATCCAGGAGGAGCGGGCGACCCGGTTCGGCGTGCACGATCCGCTGGCGGCGTCGCTGACCCGGACGCTCGGCATCCACTTCTCGCGGTCCTACCTGACGGCCGACGCACGCAGGCAGTTCACCCCCGGACCGACCGACGACACCCGGGCCGTACGGCTCCTGAGCCGGCTGGTGGCCGACCCCGACGCGATGTCCCGGTTCGACCGGGTCACCGCCGCCGCGACCCGCAGCCTGGCCACAAAGGTGCGTCAGCGATGAGCGGCGCCGGACGGCAGCAGCCCGACCAGCCCGGTGCGATAGGCGATGACCACGGCCCGGGTGCGGTCGCGGCACTCGAGTTTCATCAGGATGTGCCCGATGTGCGTGCGGACCGTCCCGTCGCTGAGGAACAGGCGCTCGGCGATCTCCCCGTTGCCCAGGCCGTTGGCCAGCAGCACCAGCACCTCCCGCTCGCGCGGGGTCAGCCGCCGCACGAGCACCGACGAGGTGGCCCGGTCGCCCGGCCGGACCGCCATCTCGCCCAGCATGTCGTTGACGAAGACGTCGTCGAGCCAGACCCCGGCCAGGGCGACCGCGCGCACGGCGGCCAGCAGCACCTCCGGGGGCCGCGACTTGAGCAGGAACCCGGCCGCGCCGGCCCGCAGGGCAGCCCACACCGTGGGCGCGGCGTAGCCGGCGGCCAGGGCCAGCACCCGGGCCCGGCCGCTCGCGGCGACCTCGGCGATCAGGTCGTTCGCGTCGCCCTCGGCCGGCAGCCCCAGGATCAGCACGTCCGGGTCGAGCCCGGCGGCGGCGCCGACGGCGTCCCGGCCCGACCGGGCCTCGGCCACCACGTCGAGGCCGGCGCCCGCGGAGAGCAGGGCGGTCAGGCCGGCCCGGATGAGCGGCTCGTCGTCCGCGACGACGACGCGGATGGTCGCCGGCGCGGCGAGCTTGAGCGATCCTTCGTAACCAGGCATGCCAGTAATCGTCGGTTCGCGGCCGGGTGCGAGCGTCAGGGTGGCCCCCCTGAGATTTGCGCCCGCAGGTGGTCGCGGCCGGGCACAGCGAGCTTGCGATAGACCGCCGCCAGATGTGTCTCGACGGTCTTGATGGTCACGTACAGGCTCTCCGCGATCTCCCGGTTGGTGCGGCCCTCGGCGGCCAGCCGGGCCACTGCCGCCTGGCTGCCGGTCAGCGCGGCCCAGCCGGTGACCCGGGCCCGGCGCGGCCGTCCGCCGGCCGCGCGAATGTCCGCCGCGACCCGGCCCGACAGGCGGGTCATGCCGAGTCGTTCGGCCAGGTCGAGAGCGGCGGCCAGCTCGGCCCGGGCCGCCCGCAACCGGCCCGCCCGGCGCAGCGCGGCGCCGTAGCTCGCCCGCACCCGGGCCCGGATCGGCAGCCGCGGCGTGTCGGCGCACGCCTCCATCGCCTGCACGAGCAACTCCTCCGCTTCTCGAGCCGGCGCGAACGACGCGCGCCGGCGCAGGGCGAGCGCCAACTGGAAGGACGGACCATGCCGCAGCCGGACGGCCACCTCCCGATCGGACTCCCGCACGGCCCCCTCGCGATCGTTCAGCATCTGGCAGGCGTGGCTGGCCAGCAGGTGAACCTCGAACTCGATCTCCCGTTCGGTCGCGGCGGACCCGTCGCCCGGCGGCGGGTCGAGCAGGGCCAGCGCCCGTTCGGGCCGGCCGGAGAGCAGCTCGCCCAGCGCCCGGGCCGGGACCGCCTCGGCCGGGCTGTCCAGCAGGTGGCGTCCGGCCTCGGCGTAGTCGCCCCGCTCGAGCGCGATGTAACCACGGGCGCCCCGGGCCAGGCCGCCGTAGACGGTGAGACCGTGCCGGTCGGCGAACAGCTCCGCCTCGGCCAGCACCACCAGCGCCTCCTCGAAGCGCCCGCGCCGCAGCCCGTTGAGCGCGCTGCGATGCGACCACTCGGCCTGCAGCGCGGGCGAGGCGCGGCGCAACCGGGCCACGTCGGGGCGCAGGCGCTCGAGCACCCGGTCGGCGTCCGCCATGGCCTCGACCGAGGCCAGGAACGCGGCCGATTCGAGGGCGGCGCTCACCTCCCAGCCGGTGAGCGGGCGGTCGTCGGGCAGCCCGTGGACGACTCGGCGCAGCTGGGACAGGAATCTCTCCGGCGGGCACTCGCCGGTGGCCCGCTGGTGGATCGCGACGCAGAGCAGCAGATAGCGCTGTTCCCCGGTGCCGATCCCCAGCCGGTCCAGGTCGACCCGGGTCAGGCGTTCCGGCGCCCGGTCGGTCCGGCCCGCGGCCACGTCCAGCAGCAGCGCGGCGCGCAGCCGGAGCTCGGCCGGGCTGGCCCCGTACGGCTCGGCGGCGAAGGCCCGCAGCCGCAGGCTGTCCGCGCCGGCCTCGTCGTCCAGTTCGTACAGCAGGTCGAACAGCTCGGCCATGGCGCTGATCGACAGCTCGCGCGGCCCGGTCTCGACCACCTCGGCGAGATGTTGCTGGGCGCGGGCCGGGGCGCCGGTCGCCCGCTCGGCCTCGGCCAATGCGAGCAGCACGGGCGGCCGGGCCGCGGGCGACGGCGGCTCGGCCAGCGCCCGGGTCAGCAGCCGGTGCGCGGTCTCCGGCGATCCCGAGTCGAGGGTGCGGCGGGCCTCGTCGACGAGCAGACCGACAGTCCCCTCCGCGCCGCCGGGCGGCGCCCGCAGCAGATGCCGGGCCACCTGCGGTGCGGGGGCGGCCGAGGCGAGCAGCACGCGGGCCGCCGCGGCGTGCAGACGGCCGAGCTGGCCGGGGGCGACGGTGTGCTCGACCGCGGCCCGCACGAGCGGATGCGGAAAGACCACGGGGTCGGCCCGCACCAGGATGGAGGCCGCTTCCAGCGCGGCGGCGGCCCGGCCGGCCGGCTCGCCCTCGGCCCGGGCCAGGGCGGCCACGACCCGCAGCGGCACGTCGTCGCCCAGCACCGCGGCCGCCTGGGCCAGCTCGGTGGCGACCGGGCCGAGCTGGTCGAGGCGCCACAGCACGGTGGCCGCGAGCGCCTGCGGGCCGCTGGCGGCCAGCTCGGCCGCCGCGGCCGCCGTCGGGGGCAGGCCGGCCGCCACCAGCGGGCGGACCAGCTCGCGCAGATAGAAGACGTTGCCCCCGCTGGCCTGGGCGCACGCCAGGGTGAACAGCTGCTCCGGCTCCCGGCCGAACGCCACGCACAACACCTCGGCGACGCCGGCCTCGGACAGCGGCTCGGGCCGCAGCACGCCGGCCCCGCCCAGCGTGGCCAGCCGCGACAGCATGGCCGCGACGGCCGGGTCCGCCGCCATCGGCCGCGCGGTGGCCACGACGCCGATCGGGGCGCCCTGCAGATCCTCCACCGCGTCCACCAGGATGCGCAGCGAGTCGACATCCGCCCAGTGCACGTCATCGATCGCGAGCAGCAGCGGCCCGTCGTCGGCGAGCGCCGCGAGCAGCCACTGGCAGCCGTAGTCGACGCCGGTGACGGTCGTCGTGCCCGGGGTGAACAGCGGGGCCGCGAAGGCCGCGGCCCCGGTGAGCGAGCCGGGACCGCCGCGCCGCTCGACCTCGGGCCCGAGCAGCCGGCGCAGCAGCTCGTGCGGGGCGGTGGCGGCCAGATACGGCATCCGGGCCCAGAGCACGCGGAACCCGTCGGTGACGGCCAGATCGCGGGCGGCCCGCAGCAGGGCGGTCTTGCCGACCCCGGCCGGCCCCTCGAGCAGCGTCACCCGGGCCTGGCTGTCGCGGACATCGGTCAGGCACGCGCGCAGGGCGGCGAGCTCCCGCGAGCGTTCGACCATCGTGGCGGGTGCTGTCACGGCGGTGGTGACGACCCGCGGCCGGCCGGCCATGCCGCGATGCTAGGCGGAGCAGCGGGATCGGCGCATCCCGTTTACGGACGGCCTTATTGACATCCACCGTGCCGAGCGGGAGTGTCCTAACGGCACCCGGCTCATTTACCGCGATATTCGATCATTGATGTCAGATCTTTTATTCGCTCGGGAGTGATCGCCATGTCGGACGGAAATGACAGAAACAGAGCCAATGTCCTCGTTATCCGGGGCCCGAACCCGCACTCTTTCCCGGCCGAGGTCGCCTGGGCCGCGAACGTCATCGCGTCATATGTGAACGGCTTCGCCGACGGCGTCCGGCGGCCGCCCGACGAGAACATCCACCGGATCGACGAGGCAGGCGGCACCACGGAAGAGGTGCGGGCCGCGGCCGAGGAGCAGCTGGAGTGTCAGTGCGTTCCCGGAGCGGCGTTCTCGGGCAAGCCGTGCGGTTTCATCATGGCCGGACCCGAGCGCCCCGGCGTGGACATCGCGCTGGTCTGGGGGCCGGAGGTCGGCGAATTGCTCAAGAAGCCGGGCGCCTGATGAGAGAGTCGCGCTACAACACGTGGATCGACGACGGCCCCACCACATACGTCCACAACGGCTTCTCCGGCCGTGTCGTCCCCATGCCGGCCGCGCAGCGCGAGCCCACCCGCCGCTTCATCGCGGGCGACGACTCGGTCACGGTCGACCCCGCGCTGATCAGCGTGCTGGTCGACGCCCGGGTAGTCGTGGCCGACCGCACCGACGAGCTGGAGCTGCTCCGCGACCGCTACGAGCAGACCCGGCGCAATCCCGGCCGGTTCCACCTCACGATCGTGCCGAGCCTCGGCTGCGACCTCGACTGCCTGTACTGCTTCGAGGCCAAACATCCGTCGCTGCTCGACGAGGAGGTGCAGCAGCGCCTGCTGCGCCTCGTCGAGCAAAAGCTTCCCGCCGTACGATCGTTCGCCGTGCTCTGGTACGGCGGCGAGCCGCTGGTCGGCCTGCCCGCCCTGCTCCGCCTCTCCGACGAGTTCATCACCCGGTGCGCCGCGGCCGGGGTGAGCTACCAGGCCGAGATCATCACCAACGGCCACCTCCTGACGACCGAGACGGCCCGGCTGCTGCGCGCCCGGCACGTGACGGCTGCCCAGGTCACTATGGACGGCCCGGCCGAGGTGCACGACCGCCGCCGCCCGCTCGCCGGCGGCCGGGGCACGTTCGACCAGCTGCTCGCCAACGTCGTCGCGGTCGCCGGCATCCTCGACGTCACGGTGCGGGTCAACCTCGACACGGACAACGTCGGCGACGCGGCGCGCCTGCTCGAGATCCTGGCCGCGGCCGGGCTGGCCGGCCGGGTCGGGGTCTATCCGGGGCATGTCGTCGCGACGACGGCGAACCCACTGGCCCCGAGCGCCCGGTACGGCACCGCCTGCCTCTCCAAGGCCGCGTTCGCCGAGGCCGAGCAGCATTTCGCCGAGGCCGCCGCAGGTCTCGGGTTCGCCACCGTCGCCCTGCCCGAACCGGTCGGCGCGCCGTGCACGGCGGTCCGCGACAACGAACTGGTGATCGGCTCGCGAGGCGAGATCTACAAGTGCACCGAGACCGTGGGCGATCCCAAGGAGGTGATCGGCAACCTGCGGTCCTGGCCGCAGCCGGACGACCGGTTGTCGAAGTGGCTCACGTACGACCCGTTCGGCGACGACGACTGCCGCTCGTGTGTCGCGCTGCCGGGCTGCATGGGCGGCTGCGCCTATCACGCGATGACCTCGGCCAGCCGGGACACGCGCTGCTCGACCTTCCGGTTCCGGCAGGAGCAGCAGGTGCGCCGGATGGTTGCGGGCCGGCGGGGCCGGGTGTCATGAGGACGGGGCGAACAGGCCCGGCAGGCCCGCACTGACCGACTGCCGGGCCGCGGAGAGCTCACCCGCGGCGACCCGCTGCTCCTCGGCCAGCACCTCGGCGGCGACCCCGGCCACGTACGCCTGCTGGCGTACCCGCACCGCCTCGGCCGCGGCATCCTCGTAGCGGTGGCGGGCCAGCCGCACCGCGTGCTCGCGCACATCCGGGCCGGTTCCGGGCACCTGGCTCCAGATGGCGTCGAGCTGTGCGGCCGAGAGATCACCGCGCCGGTACGCCTCCAGGGCGGCCCGCTCGACCAGGCGCCATGGTTCGTCACCGTCCGGACGCGGACCGTACTGGGCCTCGCGGAAGCTGTATTCGGCCTGATCGCGGGCCCGTTCCGCCGAGTCGACCAGCTGCCGGGCGGCGTCCGCCTCGGCCCGCGCCCGCTGCGCCGCCGTGCCGACCGCCGCCGCCTCGGCCGCGAGGTCCTCGAGCGGCTCGGTCAGCACCGGCGCCGAGGCGGCCCGGTCGTGCTGCCGCCGGGCCAGCCAGGCCAGGAACGCCAGGAGCGCCGCGCCGAGCAGGAAGACGATGACGATCATGAGTGGAACCATGCGTCCGATTTATCCGGACGACGCCCGCGCAAACCCGGTTCTACGATCGGGCGCATGACTGCACGGAGCCTGACGCAGGTCGAGGCCGAGGAGCGTGCCGCGCTCATCGCCGTCGATCGCTACGACATCACGATCGACCTCACCGACCTGCCGACCGGCTCGGCCGTGACGTGCGTGTCGACGGTGACCTTCAGCTGCCGCGAGCCGGGAGCGCGCACTTTTGCCGACTGCACGGCGTCGATCGTCGCGGCCACCCTCAACGGCGAGCCGCTGCCGCCCGCCGTCGACGGCCGCATCGAGCTGACCGGGCTGGCCGCGCACAATGTGCTGCGCGTCGAGTCGGTGCAGACCGACACCACCGACGGGCCCGGCGTGCACAAGGCGGTCGACCCGGCCGACGGCGAGGTCTACGTCTGGACCACGTTCTGCCCCGACGAGGCGCGATACGTTTTCGCGTGCTTCGACCAGCCCGACCTGAAGGCGCCGCACGCTTTCGTCGTCACCGCGCCCGCGTCGTGGCTCGTGGCCAGCAACAGCGGCGACCCGGTGGTGGAGGAGCTCCAGGGCGTACGGCGCTGGACGTTCCCGGACACCCCAGTGCTCTCCACGTACAACTGCGTGGTCAACGCCGGACCGCTGCACGAGGTGCGCCGCGAGGCGGGCGGCTACGACCTCGGCCTGCTGTGCCGCCGCTCGCTGGCCCCGCTGCTCGACCGGGACGCCGACGAGATCTTCACCGTCACCGAGCAGGGCCTCGCGTTCTTCGGCGACGTCTTCGGCCGGCCGTTCCCGCAGCGCAAGTACGACCACGTGTTCATGCCCGAGTTCGGTGGCGCGATGGAGAACTGGGGCTGCGTGACCTGGGAGGACACGTTCCTGCGGCGCACCGCGCCGACCCCCGCCGAGCAGGAGCTGACGGCCGTCTTCCTGCTGCACGAGATGTCGCACATGTGGTTCGGCAACCTCGTGACGATGCGCTGGTGGGACGACCTGTGGCTGAACGAGGCGTTCGCCGAGCTCGCCTGCTACTGGGCCGCCTCCCGCGCGACCCGGCACACCGACGCCTGGGTCGGGCTGCTCGCGAGCGAGAAGCTGACCGCCTACCTCGCCGACCAGGGCCCGGTCTCGCACCCCATCCACCAGCCCATTCGCGACGTCGCCGAGGCCTCGTCCATCTTCGACGCGATCACCTATCCCAAGGGTGCGGCGGTGTTGCGGCAGCTCATGACGTACGTGGGTGAGGACAGCTTCGTCGCCGGGATGCGCTCGTACTTCGCCCGGCACGCCTGGGGCAACACCACCCTGCAGGATCTGATCGACGCCCTGGCCGAGGCCTCGGGCCGCGACCTGAACGCGTGGCGGGCGGGCTGGCTGGAGACCGCGGGGGTCGACCGGTTCACGTTCGCCGCGGGCACGCTGACCGGCAGTGGTCCGGCGGGTCCGCCCCGGCCGCAGGTTCTCGCCATCGGTTCGTACGCGTTCGGTGACGACGGGTTGCGGCGCACCGCGCTGGCCACCGTCGACGTGCAGGGCGCCTCGACGTCCGTGGTGCTGCCCGAAGATGCCGACTTCTATCTGGTCAACGACGAGGATCTGACGTTCGCGACCGTCCGCCCGTCGGCTCGCGACCGGGGAACACTCGTCACCGCCGCGGGCAAGCTGCCGACCCCGGTGTCGCGCGGTGTCGCCGTGGCCACGATCTGGGACATGCTGACCGCCGGCGAGGCGACCCCCGGCGAGGTGGTGACCTGCCTGACCTCGGTTCTCACCGTCGAGACGTCGGAGGCGGTGATCGAGCCGTACCTGCGCCTGGCCGGCAACGCCGCCGAGTTCTGGGCGGGCGACGACCGGCTGATGGGCGACTTCTACGCATTGTGCTCGCGGCTGGCCGAGCAGCCCGGCCGCGAGCAGGTCGCCCTGCGCGGCATGATCCGGTCGGCGCCCGATCTCGGCGCGATCGACCGGCTGCGCGCTCGGGCCGGCGCCGACGTCGACCTGCTCTGGCGCTGCCTGGTCCGCGCGGCCGAGCTGGGGGAAGAGACCGATTCCCCGGTACGGGACCTGCTCGCGCGCGACCCCGACCCGGACGCGACGTTCCGGGCCGTCGCCGTGCGCGCGGCCCGCCCCGACGCGGACGAGAAGGCGGCGGTGTGGCAGCTGCTGACCGTCGACCGGTCGGTGCCGGTCAGCGCGATGGGCGCCGTCACGAACGCGTTCTGGCGTCCCGGCCAGGACGCGATCCTGTCCGGTTACGGCGACAAATATCTGAGCCTGCTTCCCGGTTTCGCCCGCGGCGGCATGATCCCGTCGATGGTATACGCCGGCCGGCTGCTGCCCCGATTCGGCACCACCGCGGATTTCCCGTCCCGAGCCGAGAAGGCCGCCGCCGACGCCGCGCCGATCGTGCGCCAGACCGTGCTCGAATACGCCGACGAGTTGCGCCGGATGATCCGCACCCGAGGCTGACCGGGCTCTGACTCGTTACCTCTCCCGGGGGCTTGCGCTTTCAGCAAGCTCCCAGGAGGCGTCCTCTCTATTTCGATCGATTTTGTTATAAAGTCCCTGGACACCACCTGAACCAAGATCAACTTGCCGGCGAACCCGCGATTTCGTACGTAAAGGACACGGGCTCGAACGATGTTCAACAGTGCTGTCATGTTCGCCAAGCAACGCGCGCCGGAGCCGGTGCGTGTTCTCGCCCGCCGCGCGCAACTCGACGCGTACAACGCCAGACTGCGGATCACCGTCCCGGTGGCGACCCGGAGCGAGTTCGAAAACATCTATCACTGCGCGGTCCGCAAGACCGCCAGCCAGTGGATCAAGGCGGTCTTCAGCGACCCGCTCGTCTATCGCCATTCCGGCCTGCTGACGTACGACCCGCGCTTCTACAACTGGAAACACCCGCGCGTGGTGCCGCCCCGGCGCATCGGCCTGTCGCTGTTCTTCCCCCGCCCGCGGTTCGACAAGATGCCGAAGCCGGAGAAGTATCGCGCGTTCTTCGTCATGCGCGACCCCCGCGACATGGTGGTGTCGAGCTACTTCTCCACCCGCAACTCGCACGGCCCGATGGGCGACGTGCTCGAGGTGCGCAAAGTGCTGCTCGAGATGCCGCGCAAGGAGGGCATGCTCTGGCTGATCGGCGACATGGCCAAGAAGAACAGGTTCGGCGCCATCCGCTCCTGGATCGACGCGCCCGCCTCCGACGAGGTCCGCCTGGTCAAATACGAGGACCTGACCGGCGACGCCCAGGCGGCCGAGATGGAAGCGCTGCTGCGCCACTGCGGCATCAACCTGCCCGCCGCCGACCTGGCCACGGTGCTCGACCGCTACAGCTTCACCAAGATGAACGAGCGCCAAGGCACGGCCAAGGTCTCCCACTACCGCAAGGGCCAAGCCGGCGACTGGGCCAACCACTTCGACGACGACATCTACGAAGCCTTCAACAAGGCCACCGGAGACCTGGTCGAGCGGCTGGGCTACCCGACCTACCAGCAAAAATAACCCCGGCCCGGCCGACCCTCACTCGACGCCGCCCAGAACCGATCAAGCGACGCCGGCGAGGGCTCGTCCGGCCAGGCCGAGGCCCACGACGATGATGAGGGCCGCGGTGGCCGGGGGCGAGACTGTCCGCCAGCGGTCGGCCAAGCGCCAACGCCCCTCGAGGCGGTGCCGCAACCGGACGAGCAGCAGGCCCGCCGCGGTGAGCGTGGCGGCCATGCCGAGACCGTAGGCGAGCACCAGCAGAACGCCGAACACCGTCCGTCCGAGCGCAGCCGCGCCGAGCAACACAACCAGCGCGGACGGACTGGGCACCAGCCCACCAGCCACCCCGATCCCGGCGATCCCCCACTTGCCCGGCCCATGCGTATGACTGTGCGAGTGCCCGTGTCCATGTGAATGCGAGTGCCCATCGCCGTCCGAGTGCGCAACGTCGTGCGAGTGCGCATCTCCACGCAACTGCGCATTTCCGTGCGAGTGCGCATCTCCGTGCGAGTGCGCAGGTCCGTGCGAGTGCGCAGCATCGTGCATGTGGGTTTCAGTGTGCGAATGCTCGTCATCATGCTGGTGGGTGTGTGCGGAGTGCTCGTGGTCGGTGATCGCGTCGACCGGTCGGGAGTGTGCGTGTCGGGCGGCTCGGTGGCGGCGTAGGGCCGAGATCAGGGCGCCCACGCCGACGGCCGCGACCAACGTGCCGCTGGCCAGGCCGAGCCAGGAGAGGACCGATTCGCCGGCGATAGAAGAGACTGTGGTCAGGAGTAGGCCCAGGGCGATCACTCCGGCGGTGTGGGTGAAGGTGACTGTGGCTCCGACCAGCACGGCGTCTCGGGGGCGGCCTTGACTCCCGGCCAGGTAGGCGGCCATCACGGTCTTGCCATGACCGGGCAGAGCCGCGTGCGCCGCGCCCAGGAGCAGGGACAACAGCACGGCCAGCAAGCCGACCAGCGGGGTCAGCTGCCTGTCGCCGACCAAGTCCTCCAGCCTGCGTTCGGCCCCGGCCAGCAGCCCGGTCGAGCCGGTGTCGCCGACGGCGCGCCCGGCGGTGGCGGGCCCGACCGTGGCCGACCCCGCGCCGCGGTCACCGGCGATCGTGGTAGACCCCGCGCCGCGGTCACCGGCGATCGTGGTCGACCCCTCGCCGCGGTTGGCGGCTGCGGTCGGGGTCTGTTCACCCGCGTCAGGTGCGGCCGTGAACGACGCTGTGCGCGTGTCGGCGGGAGAAGCGAGCGGATCCGACGGATAAGTGCGCAGCTCGTTGCTCGAACTTGTCGACGGCAGCGACGAACCCGACAACTTCACGCCCGAACCTGACGCCACCAGCTCGCGCCAGCCGATGCGGTCGTCGCGGAACTGGTTGGCCACCTCGACGCGAACCGGCCGGGAGATGTCGACCGAGGCCGACAGACGGCATTCGAGGCGGGTCGTGCGCAGTCCGCCGGCGCCCGCCGCGTACGCGAGGGAACTGTTCTTGATCGTCCATTGCAGCCGGTCACCGTCGGCAGAAACGCGCAACGCCTCGGCCGCCTCGGTGCACGAAGGTGCCGAGTCCTGCAGAGTCGGCAACTCTGCGAGGTCGGCCACGACGAGCGCGTCGATCCGGTCCGGGTGCAGGGTCAGACCCGCGAACCGGTTGACCGAGAAGTTGCCGAGTGGGTGGGCCGCGGCGGCGCCCGCGGGCAGGGTCACGAAGCCGACGATCGTCAGCGCGGCTACCACGACCAGGCGCCGCAGGTTCCGCCGGCGCGGGGGCGCAGCTTGATCGTCGACAACAACCGGCACCTGAGCGCCGATCCCGCGAGTCGGCAGAAGCACGGAGCGCGCGGAGGGCGCCCGAGTCGGCAGAAACATGGAACGAGCGAAGAGCGCCCAAGTCGGCAGAAACACGGAACGCGCGAAGAGCGCCCAAGTCGGCAGAAACACGGAACGCGCGAAGAGCGCCCAAGTCGGCAGAAACACGGAACGCGCGAAGAGCGCCCAAGTCGGCAGAATCACGGAACGCGCGGAGGGCGTACGAGTCGCCGTGGGATGTTGCGGCTCTGGGGCGGTCACGGCTGGGTCTCCAACTCGGCCAGGGCCCGGGCGGCGGTGGGCCCGTCGGTGGGTGAGAAGTGCGGGTTGAGGGCGCGCACCCGGGTCAGCGACGCGCGGGCGGCGGCACGGTCGCCCAGGGCGAGCTCCGCCTGCGCGAGGTGGTAGGCGTAGGCGGCGTTGCGGGGGCCCAGGTCAAAAGCTTTCCGCCCGTACGTGCGAGCCTCGTCGTCGCGGCCCGCGGCGTGCAGGGCCTGGGACAGCACGTCGGCGACCTCGGCGAACGGGCGGCGGCGCCACTCGGTCTGGGCCGCGGCGACGGCCGTTGCCGCGTCGCCGCGGGCCAGGGCCAGCTGGGCGCCGGTCAGGTCGTCGCGGCCGCCGTTGGCCAGGAAGATCTGGTGGGCGGCCGCGGCCAGGTCGAGCTGCCGGTCCGCGTCGGCGCCCCGGCCGGCGAGGCGCAGCATCTCGGCGTACGAGAGAAGGGTCTCGGGGGTGGGGGTGCGCGCGGCGATCGTGGCGGTGTCGGTGACGGCCTGCGCGATGTCGCCGGTGGAGGCGGCGACCCGGGCCCGACCACGCAACAACGCGGAATACGACGGATCGGCCGCCAGCCCGGCGCTGTACTCCGTGGCGGCTCCGGCGAGGTCACCGCGGAACCACGCGAGATCGCCGAGCTGATTACGGCAGAACGCGATGTCGGCCGGGTCGACCGCGGCGGCCAGGGCCCGGCGCATCAGGTCCGCGGCCTCGGTCAGGCGGCCGCGCTGCTCCAGGTCGTAGGAGGCACGCGCGTACGCGGCCAGGCCCGGTCGCAAGTCGAGCATGTGCTGGATCGCCGCGGTCGCCGCGGGCGCGTTGCCCAGTTGGGTCTCGGCGTCGGCGAGCACCCCGAAGGCGTACGCGTCGAAGGGGTTGGCGCGCAGCGCTCGTTGCGCGAAGGTGCGCGATTGCGTGAACTCGTGACGCGCGTTGGCCAGCGCGCCCAGTCCGGTGAACGCGTCGGAGTTGTCAGAACCACGCACTTTCAGGGAACGGTTGAGCGCGGCTTCGGCCAGGGGATACCGGCTCGGGTCGCCGGTGATGCGGGCCTGTTCGACGTAGGCGAGGCCGAGCGAAGCCCAGGTGCGGTGGTCGCCGGGCAGGGCACGCAGCCGTTCCTGGGCGCGCGCGATCGTCTGCGCGAGACGGTCGGGACGGGCCGGCGGGGTGAAAGCCCGCACCGGGGCCGGCTTCTCGCGCAGGCCGAAGAACGCACCAACCGCGAACAACGCGAGCGCGGCGACGATGACTGTCACTGCTCGTTTCATGACGGAATCCCCTTCGAGGCGGGCGCGCCCGGGTGGACGCGCCCGCCAAGGCTTCAGAACCGGACGGTGGGATCGCTGCCGTACGTTGCGGGAGCCGCGCGTCGCCGGCGCTTCATCAGCCACCAGACGGTGAGCATGATGAGCAGGGCCCCGACACCGCCGACACCGAGGATGACGGCCGACCCGCTGGGGAGCATCGAGGAGCTCGACGCCGGGTCGAGGTCGGGCGCGGCCTCGGAGTCCGTCGCGCCGCCGGCCGGGTCGGAGGAAGGCTCGGGTGCGGATGAGGCACCGGAGGCGGCCGGAGCGCCGGAGCCGGAGCGACCCGCGTTGACCGCACCCTGGTTCGGCAGCGCCACGTACGGGAAGGCGGCGCCGAAGGCGTTGTCGTTGCTGTCGACCTTGTCGCCGGCCGCGAGCGCGTCGACCAGTTTGCCGCTCTGCGCCGCGCCCTCGACGGCCTGCACCGCGATGTCCACGGCGTCGTCGGTGAGCCGCCGCCCGTTCGGGAAGCCCTGCAGGTCACCGGCGAGCACCCCGAGCCGTTCCGGTTGCTCGGCGACCGGGACCGACAGGTTGAGCCGCAGCATCTCCGAGGGCCGGAATCGGTTCGGATCGACGTCCTTGTTGTTCAGCTGCGAATTCAGGTCGGCCTTGATCGGGCCTTTCGCCTTGGTCGTGATGCCGGTCAGGAAGATTTCGACGAGATCGTTCCGCGGGGTCGCGGGCGCCTTGACGCCGTAGATCTTCTCGATGAGTTGCGGCAGTTCCGGATTGGTGACCCGCTTGACCACGGCCGGGATTCCGGCGTCCTTGTCGGGCGAGAGGGAATTGAACGCGTCTTTCAGCCCGGCCGGCACGACGACCTCGTTGACGAGCGGATTGCCGAGCCGCGAGACCTGCACCCGGTCGCCGTTCGAGGGCCCGTCGGAAACGCGCGACCGGCTGCGCTCGGTGGTGCTCCAGATGCCGACCACGGGATTGCGCTTGGCGTCGCCTTTGAGGGCCACATCCTTGAACGGCACCTGAATGGCGATGCTGTTGACGTTGTATCCGGCCAGCGTGTCCTGCCCGGTCTCGCTCAGGTCGCCGCCGTAAAGCAGGTCGAAGACGCGCAGGTCGAGGAAGAACGGGTCGTCGGCCTGCCCGGCGAACAGTTTCCAGCCGCCCTTGAGCTGGACCGTGGCCTGGTCACGCAGCTTCTGATAGTCCGGCATGGAGGCCGCACCGATCCGGGACGGGGCGACCGGCGCGTCCTCGATCCGGGTCTTGAAGGGCTCGCCGTTGAACGACGATTCGAGGGTGTAGGTCTGCTTGAACGGCAGATTTTCGTCGTCGAGCGAGGTGACCGGCCCGTTGTTGTAGAGGAACGTCGAGTTGCCACGCTGGTCGGCATTCTTGAACGTCCACCGGAACACCGCATCCGGCTTCGCGTCGCCGTCGCTGTCCACATTGATCCGGTACGCCGCGTCGGTGGCGAACGGATAGAAGTTGGGCCCGCCATCCGGGTCCTCGAACGGAATCCAGTTCGCGATCATCGTCAGATATCCCGGCCGTTCCGGGCTGACGAACGCGTAAAGGTCGGTGTTGTCGGCGGCCGGATCGCTCGCGATGAGCGGCGCCTCCCGGTGGCTCGACGCCACCGACGCACCCGGGCCGAGGCCGGCCAATGCGGCGATGAGCACAACGGCTCCCGAAGCCGCCACCGCTGCCCGCCGGCGTTGCAATTTCTCGAGCATCGAATTTCTCCCCCTCTTGTCGGGAGCAATTCGCAGTCGTCACGCGCCCGGCTGGGTCGCCGCCACGGTTTGGCACATTCACGCCCTGAGCAGCGGTCGTACGATGAGGCCACAGGGGAGGGTCCGATGATCGCTGGGGCGCCACGACTGCTCAGGTTCATGCTGCGCCGCGAGCGGGCCACGCTGCCGTGGTGGCTGCTCGGCGCGACCGCGCTCGTGCTGGTGCAGTCGACCCAGAGCCAGAGCCTGTACGGCACGGCCGAGGAGCTCGCGAACCTGCGCAGCACGATCGGCGGGAACACGGCGGTGATCGCGATGAGCGGCCCGACCGGCCTGCTCGAGTCGATCGGCGGCGAGATCGTCTTCGAGATCTTCTCGTTCCTGGCGATCGTCGTCGCGTTGATGAACATGTTCCTGATCGGCCGGCAGACCCGGGCCGACGAGGAGACCGGGCGGGCCGAGCTGATCCGCTCGACCGAGGTCGGCCGGCACGCCCCGCTGGCCGCCGCGCTCGCCCTGGCCGGGCTGGCCGATGTCACCGCCGGGCTGCTGGTGTTCGCGGTGGCCACCGGCACGGGCCTGCCGGTGGGCGGCTCGGCGCTGTTCGGCGCGGCAGTCGCGACGGTCGGGTTCGCGTTCGCGGCGCTCACCGCGGTTGCCGCGCAAGTGTTCGAGAACGCGCGAGCGGCGTACGGGTGTGTCGGCGCCGTGCTCGGTGCCGCTTTCGTGCTGCGGGCCGCGGGCGACTCCGGCAACGGCGCGCTGTCGTGGTTGTCACCGATCGGGTGGGGGCAGCGTACTTTTCCGTATTCCGGTGATCGTTGGTGGCCGCTGCTGCTGCCGCTGGTCACGTCGGCGGCGCTGGTCGCGGTGGCGATGCTGCTGCTGGAGCGGCGCGACTTCGGGGCGGGCCTGATCCCGTCGCGGCCCGGGCCACCGGACGCTTCGCGAGCACTCGGCACCGCGTACGGGCTGGCCTGGCGTTTGCAACGCGGGGCGCTGATCGGCTGGATGACCGGGCTGGCCCTGCTGGGCGCGGCCTACGGTTCGATAGGCAACACCATCGAACAGTACGTACGCGACAATCCCGAGTTCGCCGAGTTCCTGCCCGGCGGCGCGCGGAGCGTCCTCGACTCGTATCTGGCCCTCACCGTCAGCGTGTCCGCGCTGGTCGCCGCCGCGTACGGCGTTACCAGTGTCCTGCGCATCCGGGCCGAGGAGACGTCCGGCCGCGCCGAGCCCGTGCTGGCCACCGCGACGAGCCGCCTCACCTGGCTGGCCGCCCAGCTCAGCGTGGCCCTGACCGGCACCGCTCTGGTCCTGCTGGCGGTCGGCGTCGGCGAGGGTGTCGCGTACGCGCTGACGATCTCGGACGCCGGCCAGGTGCCCCGCTTGATCGGCATCGCCCTGGCCTACCTGCCCGCGGTGTGGCTGGTCGTCGCGGCCGCGGTGCTGGCGGTCGGCTGGCTCCCCCGCCCGGCCGCCGCGGTGGCGTGGGTGATCGTCGGTTATTGCGCGGTCGTCGCCCTTCTCGCCGACTCGTTCGACCTGCCGGGCTGGGCGCAACAGGCGTCACCGTTCGCCCACATCCCGCGGATCCCGGCCGAGTCGCTGACCGCGCTGCCGCTGCTCGCGGTCACCCTGGTCGCCGCCGCTTTCCTGGCCGGCGGCTATGTGGGCTTCCGGCGCCGCGACATCGGCTAGATCGCGGCGTGGATGTCGTATTCGTGGATCCACGCGACCGTGTCGGGCAGGGACTTCAGCCGCTCGTTGCGGGCCTCGGTGGCCGGCCCGTCGGGGAGTTGGAAGCAGGCCGCGTTGGCTCGGGCGCCCAGCTGGATCTGACGCGTACGGGCTTTGCGTATTTGCTCGTATTGCTGCAGGGAACGGTCGGGGGGGGTCAGGGCGGCGGCCAATGCGGCCACGTCCTCCAGGGCCTGATTGGTGCCCTGACCGGCGTGGGGCAGCATCGGGTGGGCCGCGTCGCCGAGCAGAGTGACGCGCTCCGTGCTCCAGCGGCTGAGCGGTTCGCGGTCGTAAAGGGCCCAGCGGCCGACCTCTTCGGCATTGGCGAGCATCGTTGTCACCACGTCGGTCCAGCCCTCGAAGGCGGCCACCGCCTCGGCCGGTTCGCTGCGGGCCGACCACGATTCGAGCGTCCATTCCGGGTCGGGCACGTAGGCGACGAAGTTGAGGTATTCGCCGTTGCGCACCGGATAGGCGACGAGGTGGCGGTTCGGGCCCAGAAAGAACGTGAGGCCGAAAGTGTCGCCGCCGGGGACCTTGCCGATCGGCACCAGGCCGCGATAGCAACTCATGGCCGAGAACACCGGCTCGTCGGGCCCGCGCACCACCGATCGGAGCCCGTCCGCGCCCACGACGATGTCAGCATGAGCGGTCGTGCCGTCGGCGAATGTCAGCTCGACGCCGTCCGCAGACTCCCGCACGGCGACGCAGCGACGACCCAAGAGCGGAGTTCCCCCGTACGCCGAAAGCAGCACCTGATGGAAGTCGGCGCGATGAATCCCGAGGAAGGGACCGCCGAACCGCCCCTCGTACCAGTCCCCCATCGGATGCTCGTAGAAGATCTCGCCCGTACGCCAATGATGGAACTGAATGCGCCGCAAGTTCGACGACACGGCGCGCACCTTCTCGCCGAGCCCGAGGGCGTCGAGCACCCGCATGCCGTTGGCGCCGAGCGACACCCCGGCCCCGATCTCGCTGAGCGTGCGCGCCTGGTCGTACACGTCGACGTCGAATCCCCGGGCCTGCAACGCGATCGCCGCCGCAAGTCCCCCGACACCCGACCCGACCACTGCGATGTGAACCATTTCCACATCAGACACCCGCATCATGGTGGTGTGGAATACCTGGATCTCTCCCCGTACGAATTCAGTTCGTCGGCTCTGCCGATGCGATCTGTGGGCTGGCTGGGCGCCGGGCACGGGGTGCAGGGCGGCACGGCGAACCCACTCACCGGGTCCGAGATGGCGAATCTGCGGGCGGCCTCGCGCCGCGTGGGCAGCATCGCCCTGGGCTTTCATCAGTGCGAGTTCTGCGGCGAGGTCGAGGGCAACGGCGAGTTCCGCTACTACCTGCCCGGCGGCGAGATCTACGCCGCTCCGGCGATGATTCTGCATTACGCGGCGCGGCACTCCTACCGGCCGCCGCGGGAGCTGCTGACCGACTTCGTTCCGCCCGTCTGGGATTGGCGGGCCGAGCGGGTTCGCGCGCTGCTCCTGGACAGTTCCGCGGATTTCCAGTGGCGGGCTGGGGCCATCGTCGACATCGCGCAGTGGGACGATCGGCGCGGGTTCGACGCGCTGTGGCACGTGATGACCAGCGACGAAGACCGGGAACTGCTCGAATGCACGAGCGACGACATCGGGCGCTCGCTGGCGGCGTTCACCGGAACCGGCCTGACCGCCGAAGACCTCCATCCGTACGTACGCCACGCCTTCGAGACCGCGGACACCGATCAGTTGGTCTACCTGGTCCGGCCGGCCTCTTGGACCTAGGGTCGCTCGGCTGAGCGGGTCGCGGCGAGGGCCCAGGCGACCAGGGCGGGCTGGCCCAGCAGGCGCAGCGCGCGCTTGGTGTCGGTGTCGAGGCCGAAACCGTCTTTGCGCTCGACGAATTGGGCGATGTTGCCCGGGAAGACGCCGACGAAGAACGCGGCGACGGCCCTGCCGAGCAGGCCGCGGGCGGGCTGTTTCCAGGTGACCAGCAGGGCCGTCCCGATCGCCAGCTCGACCACGCCGGAGACCAGCACGACCTTGTCGGGATCGGCCGGGAACCAGGACGGCACCTGCGCCTGGAATTCTTTTCGCTGGGTGGTCAGGTGGCCGGCCCCGGCGGTGAGCAACACACCGCCGAGGGCCGCCTGCCCGAGTGCTCGCGTCAATCGGCTCATTCCGGGGACTTGCCCCCGTGCGGCCCGATCAACACCAGGTGAGCGTGGAATTCGAGCGCGTCACATTGCTGATGGTGTTGTTGCTTCCCGTGCACGGGCTCCACGTGATGTTCGTGTTGGAGACCGTCAGGTTGCGGAAGCTGATGCCCGACGACGGGGCGAACTCGGTGCGGGCCGCGATCCGGACCTCGCCGCCGCCGCTGATCGTGCCGGAGACGCCCGCGATCACGACGTTGTAGCAGTTCTCGACGAGCACGGAATTGTTGCCCGTGTTGGCGATGTCGACCCGGTCGATGGTGGCGCCGCCGCTTTCCGAGACGCAGAAGACGCCCCGGCCGCCGCCGCGCGCCTTCACGGTGCCGACCTTGATGTTGTTCGGGTACGAGTCGCCGACCCGGCCGTTGCGGTTGGCCATCCGGAACGCGGCATAACCCGTACCGGCGCCGGCATTCTCCGCGTCGACGGTGCCGACCGTGGCGTTGATGGTCTGATTGAGCAGCAGACCCGATTCGCCGACGTTGCGCGCGGTCACGGTGCCGATGGTGATGCCGTCGACCCCGTACGTCTCCATCGCGTGCGAGGACGCCCCGGAGACGTACACGGAATCGACTTTGACGTTTCGGGTCCACTGGCTGGTGTCGCCGCGATTGTCGATGCGCACGCCGAGCCCGGCGCTGAGCCGCATGTCGATCTGGCCGAGCCACACGTTGGTCACGTTGCGCATGAAGATGCCGTAGATCGGCGCGCCGGTGACATTCAGATACGGAACCTCGATGTTGCTGACGCCGCGCGCGTAAATGGGTGCGTAGTCGCCGCTGCCCGAGCCGGTCACGTTGATGGTGCCGCAGACCGAAAGCGACGTGTACGACGCCAGGGAGATCCGGCTGCCCGCGGTCATCGAGCCGTTGCCCCGCACGACAACCCGCTGAATGGACGTACGCCCGGCCGTGAGGCTGCCGATTCCGGCCTGCACCGCCGCGCGGAAGTCGGTGCCGCTGTAAACGCTTGCGCCGGACGCGTTGCGGGCCGTCCAGGTGCTTCCGCTGACGGTCACCTCGGATTGGAACGTGCCCGATCCGCAGCCACTCGTCGAGCCGCCACCGGTGCCGACCTGCACCATCTGCCATTGCTGGTTGGCCCCGTCGAGGTCGCCGTACTGCGCGACGATTCCGCCGTCGGCCGTGGACCATTCCCACGTCTCGACAGCCTTGCCGCTGTGCCGGTTCAGCAGCCGTACGTATCCCCCGGCGGAATCCTTCAGCGTGAAGTGCTGCCGGGTGGTGCCGTTGTCGGTGTTCTGAATCAGCTGGGTGCCGTCATTGGCGTTGGGCAGCTCGAGCACGAGACCGCTGTGCCGGCTCTTGATTTTGTAATAGCCGCTGCCGGCGTCGACGAACTGCCATTGCTGCCAGTTGCCGTCGTTGCGGGTGAACTGGGCGATGCCGGCCCCGGCGTTGGTGGCGAGGTTGTAGACGTCCATCGCCTTGCCGCTGTTGCGGTTGACCAGCACGTACCAGGCGGCGGTGTTGACCGTGGCGGCCTGGGCCGTGGGCAGGCCGAACAGCACCCCGGCGCCGGCCAGCAGCGTGACGACGAGACCGATCAGGGCGGCCCGCCATCGGCGCGGTTTGTCCATCTCAGAATCCTTTTCATGTGCTGTTATCGTTCACATAGATAGATGTCCATGCAGTTTGGGCACGCTCCCACGCGATGTCAAGGTAGGGCTAGGACTACCCGAAGACGGGGGCCAGCCGTATGGCCCGGCCACCCCGGATCTCCGTACGGTCGGGGCTCCTGATTCCTCGCGTAGGAGGTCCGACATGTTCGCAGTGGCGGCTCTACTGGCGGCCACGTTGGTCGCGCCCGCACCGGCCGGTCCGATGCAGGCGGCGGTCACCGACATCCACGAGCTCGGCGTGGTCGGCGTACAGGGAATGGCTCGCATCGACGGGCGGACCACCCGGGCCCGCGCCGGCTCGGCGGAACTCGGGACGCGGACACCGGTCCCGCTCGACGGCTACTTCCGCATGGGCAGCAACACCAAGACGTTCACCTCGGTCGTCGTGCTGCAACTGGTCGGCGAGGGCAAGCTGTCGCTCGACGACACGGTCGAGAAGCGCCTGCCCGGGGTGGTGCAGGGCAACGGCAACGACGGCCGGCGGATCACCGTACGGCAGCTGCTCCAGCACACCAGCGGGCTCTTCAACTACACGAACGACTTCCCCGCGCTCGCCTCGTACGACTCCTATCTGGCCCACCGGTTCGACCACTACGACGCGGCGGATCTCGTCGCGATCGCGATGAAGCATCCGCCCACTTTCGCGCCCGGCACGTCGTGGGACTACTCGAACACCAACTACATCCTGGCCGGGATGATCGTCGAACGGGCGACCGGCCGCCCCTGGGCCACCGAGGTGCGCGACCGGATCCTGCGGCCGCTCGGCCTGACCCACACGTCGTTCCCGGGCGACCGCGCGTCGCTGCCCCGCCCGCACGCCCACGTCTATCAGCAATGGCAGCCCGACGGCGCGCTGACCGACACGACGCTGTTCAACCCCACGGCCGCGGGCGCCGCGGGCGGGATGGTCACCACGTCCTCCGACCTGACGCGTTTCTGGTCGGCCCTGCAGAAGGGCAAGCTGCTCAAGCCGCGCCAGATGGCCGAGATGCACCGCACGGTGCTCGCCACGACGTGGCAGGAGGACCTGCCCGGCGCACGCTACGGGCTGGGCATCCAATATCTACCGAACCGGTGCGGCGGCTTCTGGGCGCACTGGGGTGACGTGCCCGGCAGCAAGACCGCCAACGGCGTCAGCGCCGACGGCAAACGCGTCGTCGCGCTGTCGATGACCACTCAGCTGGTCGACCCGGCGAAGTCGCGGGCGGTGGACGAGCGGGTCGTCCGGCTGATCGACGACGCCCTTTGTGGACCCGCCTGAGTTTTTGTCGTACCCCACCGCTAACTTCGGGGCCACCTCAAGACCAGTGCTGCGAAAGGTGGCCCCGAATGCCGGCCGAGACGACGTACCTCGAGCTCTCCGAAGACTCCGGGAGCGCGCACAAGTTCTATGAGGTGACCGTCGACGGCGTGGACCTGACGATCCGCTACGGGCGCATCGGCGATCGGGGGCAGGTCAAGCAGTCGTCGTTCACCACCAACGACAAGGCCAAGGCCGAGGCGTCGAAAAAGAT
This sequence comes from Paractinoplanes lichenicola, assembly GCF_016785085.1. GTDB lineage: Bacteria > Actinomycetota > Actinomycetes > Mycobacteriales > Micromonosporaceae > Actinoplanes > Actinoplanes lichenicola. The sequence continues at coordinate 146,203 of NZ_JAENHO010000008.1, read as the reverse complement.
CGGAGAAAAGGTCCGCAAGGGGTACGCCCCGGCGGTGCAGGGCGGCCGGCAGAAGCGCTCGGTCTCCCGCCGTCAGATCGTCAGCACCCGCTCGACGGCGACCCGCGCGCCGATCCTGTGGCGCTACGACTCGGGCAGCCCCGCGTTCGGCATCTTCGTCGACGAGGACGTGTGCATGGTCGGCAACGAGAGCGGCCTGATCACGACGCTCAGCCACGGCGCCGAGGTGGTGCAGCAGTTCCGGCTGCCCGACGGCGTGAAGTGCATCGTCGCCGACGAGGGCTGGATCTACGCGGGCTGCGACGACGGCAACGTCTACGACCTGTCGGGCAAGGTGCCCCGGCTGGCCTACCGCATCGACCCGTCGATCGACATCTACTGGCTCGACATCCACGACGGCGTGCTCGGCGTCTCCGACTCGGGCGGCGGCATCGCGACGATCGACCACGAGGACGAGTTCCTCTGGCGCCGCCCGGGCCGGGGCACCTCGGCGTGGATGGTCCGCTGCGACGCCGACGCCGTGCACCACGGCCACTCCCGCGGCGTGACCAGCTACGACTGGCGTACGGGGCAGGAATTGTGGAACACCCCGACGGGCGCGGTGCTGTTCGGATGGCAGGAGCGCGACACGCTGTATGCCGGCACGGCCACCCGGCAGGTGGTCGAGCTGGGCAAGGACGGCTCGCACCGGCAGACGTATCGCTGCGACGCTCCCGTCTATTCGTGCGCCACCTCGAAGGACGGGCGGTATGTGTTCGCCGGTGACAGCAGCTCGTCGATCTACTGCTTCGACGTCAACGGCACCCGGCTGTGGAAGCTGGGCACGGGCTGCGGCTCGGCGTATTCGATGCAGTATCGCGACGAGCGGCTCTACATCGTCACCACCAGCGGCGCGCTGGCGTGCATCGACGCGAGCGAGGCGGCGATCCAGTCGGCGGTGACGGGCACGATTCCCGAGCCGATCGACGTCAAGGCGCCGCCGCGCATGCCCGCCGTCGCGCCGTCGACCACGGTCGAGGTCATCCACGACGTCGACGGCGGCGTGGTCGTCGAGTGCGTCGAGGAGGGTGGGCGCCTGCGCATCCGGGTGGTCAGCTCCGGCTATCACCGCGACTGGCAGGTGCAGTTCCCCAAGGGCATCCGCGAGCGCGGCAGCCGTTACGTCGTGACCGGGGTGCGCGAGGCCTCCCGCGGCGGCTTCTACCGGACGTACGGGGAGATTCGTCGTCTGCTCTAAGCGGTCACGCCGTCGATCTGGATCGTCTGGACGGAGGCGGCGGGGAAGGGCACGCGGACGGTTTTGCTGGTGACCTGCAGGTCGGAGCGGGAGGTGTAACGGTCGGAGGCGGCGGGCACGGTGGTCCAGCGAGTGACCGGGCCGGCGGCCTGACCGAAGCGGGACAGGTCGAAGGTGAGCGTCTGGGCGGCGCCCGTGTTGACGGCGACGACGATCAGCCGGCGCGCGCCGGGGTCGTAGGCGGCGGCCGCGTAACCCGCGCCGGTGTCGATGATGCGCATGCCGGGCCGGATGTGCCTGGTGAACTGGGCCAGCACGTACAGCTTGGTCTCGACCGGCCCGGCGGTCAGCGTGCCGCCGTCGTAGCGGATCAGGCCCCACCCGGCGCTGGGATCCATGACCTGCCAATAGACCCAGGCCGTCGGGTGCAGCCAGCGCCAGTCCAGGCAGAGGTTGGCGGCCAGGGTCAGCCCGGTGCCGTCGCCGTCGCCGGTCTCGGAGTTCCAGAGCACCTTGCCGGCCGCCCGCACGTCGTTGAAGAGCAGGTCGCGGCGGCCGCCCGAGCCCTGATAGCCGTGCACGTTGACCTGGCCGATCAGGGCGCGGGTGGCCGAGTCGAAGCTGGCGAAGGTGCTGCGGGCGACGTCGTAGCTGGTCTCGTCGGAGGCGGAGATCGTGACGCCGGTCAGGCCCTGGCGGTTGAGCTCAGACCGGAGCTGGGCCAGGACGCTGCGCTGGGTGGAGGCGCCGATGTAGCAGCCCTCCTGCGTGCCGTCGGCGCGCCACCAGTTCGAGGACGGCTCGTTGAACGGGTCCACGCTGCGGAAGTTGACGCCCCAGTTGTCGCGGGCCCGCCGGGCGACAGTCGCGAGGTGGGTGGCGTGCTGGGTGTGGTTCCACGATTGCAGGTTGAGGCCGCCGTCGGCCGCCCCGGACGGGTTGTGGTTGAGGCACATCCACCACATCGGGGAGTTGGCGAACAGCTCGGTGATCGCGCCGCGCTGGGCCGCCTTGACCAGGGCCGCGCGCTGCTTGACGTCGGCGTTCCAGTTCCAGGCGGCTTCGGCGGTGCGCCAGTCCTGCCAGAAGCCCTCGATCTGCTTGAACCGCGGGATGTTGGGCGAGGCGACCATGCGCTCGCCGGCCACGTCGTTCCAGCTGCTGGCGCCCAGGTTGTAGCGGGCGATGGTCAGGCCCAGGCCGGGCAGGGCTAAGCCGTTGTAGGTGACCGTCCTGGTGGTGAAGTAAAGGTCGGCGAAGTCGTCGCGGTCGCCGAAGACGTTGGCCCACCAGGCGAGCGACGTGCCCCAGCCTTGCCAGGCGCCGTAGTCGGCGGCGGGGTCGACCGTGATCGTGGCGTCGGCCCGAGCCGCGTCACCGAGGAGCGCGCCGCCGACGACGCCTGCGCCCGCCGCACCGAGAACTGTCCTGCGAGTGACCATGACGACCTCCAGCCCGATGGGAATGTTTACGTTAACATTGCATCGGCGAATGTCAATGGATGCAGGACGGCGCCCGTCCGGGAGGACGAGCGCCGTCAGGTGGGACAGGTCAGACGGAGAGGGTCCAGCTCGTCAGGGTGCCGGTGTCGGCGCGGGCGGCGTCCTGCACGCGCAGGGTCCACTTGCCGTTGGCGGTCTCGGCGGACAGGTCGACCGGGTAGCTCTGGTCGATGTTGTCGGTGCCGCCGCCGGCCCGGTTGTGCAGCACGTACGCCGTGCCGTCGGGCGCGATCAGGCTGACCACCAGGTCACCGATGTAGGTGTGCTGGATCTTGACGTCGACCGAGCTGGCCGTGGACGGGGTGGCCGCGCACTGGCCCAGCTCGACCTCGCTGGTGATCGTGGTCAGGTCAGGGATCGGCACGGCCGTGGCGTTGGTGACGGTGCAGGCCGCGACGCTGCCGACCTTGACGGTGAGCGCCTTCGAGCGGGTCAGCGAGGCCGCGGTCGCGGTGATGGTGACCTGCCCGCTGGTGCGGCCGGCGTCGGGAGCGGCGCTGACCGTGACAGTGGTGGACTCCCCCGCCGTGACGGTGGCCGGCTCGAACGTGACGGTCACGCCGGCCGGGGTGGCGCCGGCGGTGAAGGTGATCTCCTCGGCCTCGCCGTTGACCAGCGCGGTGTTCGCGGTGACGGTCGTGGACTCGCCGGGACCGACCGAGGCGTTCTCCGCGGACAGGGTGAGCGCGAAGGCGTTGCCGTCGAAGCACTCCTCGTCGTTGCCGGCCACGTTGACCGAGGTCCAGGCGGTCTGCACGGCCTTGTACTCGGCGCTGCACAGGCCGTAGAGGTCGGTGGCGGCGGCGAGCGAGTAGGCGCGGGCGGTGTTGCCCGGCGTCGTCGTGTTCACGTAGCCGGTGTTCGAGACGAAGTACGCGTCGAGCGCCCGGAACCAGATCTTCTCGGCCTTCTCCTTGCCGATGCCGGTCACCGCGTCGGCGCCGCCGCAGACCGGCGAGGTCCCGTACGGGGTCGCGCCCGAGCCCTCGGCCAGGTTGAAGAAGAAGTGGTTGGCCACGCCGGAGGAGTAGTGCACGTCGACGCTGCGCGTGGAGGTCGACCAGCAGCCGTGGGAGCGCCCGTCGAGCGTCGGGTTGTACATGTAGCGCAGCGGCGAGCCGTTGCCGTTGATGTCGATCTTCTCGCCGATGTCGTAGTCGCCGGCGTCCTCGGTGCTGCCGGCGTAGAACTCGACCATGCTGCCGAAGATGTCGCTGGTGGCCTCGTTCAGGCCGCCCGACTCACCCGAGTAGGTCAGCCCGCCCGGCACCACGTTCTCGGTGACGCCGTGCGACATCTCGTGCCCGGCCACGTCCAGCGCGACCAGCGGCTTGGCGTTGCCCGTGCCGTCGCCGTAGGTCATCTGGGCGCCGTCCCAGAAGGCGTTCACGTACGCGTTGCCGTAGTGCACCCGGGAGGGAACCCCGCGCCCGTCGCCGAAGATGCCGTTGCGGCCGTGCACGTTCTTGAAGTAGTCGAACGTGACCGCGGCCCCGAAGTGCGCGTCCACGGCGGCCGACTGCCGGTCGGAGGGTGCGCCCGTGCCCCAGGTGTTGTCGGCGTCGGTGAACGTGGTGCAGGTGCCCGACGTGCGGTTGTTCATGTCGCAGGTGGAGCCATTACCCCGTACGGGGTCGACGAGGTTGAACGATTCCCCGGCCGGCGTCGATTCGATCGCGACTTGGCCCGAGTAGACGCTGTTGCCGGTACCCGCGATGTTCTCGATCTCGTCGTACGAGCCGACGACCTTGCCGGTCAGCGCGTCCGAGATGACGTGGAAGCGCGACGGCGTCTGCCCGTCGGGCTGCCAGCCGGTGATGACCGTCTCCCACGAGAGCGTGCCGACGCCGTTGCTGGCGTCGATGAACAGCTCCGGCGTGCCGGCCTTAGTGATCGTGCCCTTGAACTGCGACTTGGCGGTCGCGCCGGCACTGGCGGCGGTGACCGACGGCTTGGTGCCGAGGCTGAGCGGCTTGGCCAGGCCGGCCGACGCACCGGCGAACTTCCCGGCCTTCGTACGGATGACCAGGTCGCCGCCGTAGACGCGCAGACCGTCGTACGTGCGGGTGTAGCGGACGATCCCGTTCTTGTTGCTGTAGACCGCGTAACGGTCCTTGGCCGACTTCTTGATCGCCGATCCGGCCTGGTCGATCAGCGACGAGCCGGGGGTGACCGGCGCGGCGGACGCGGTTGTGGCGGTGGCCACCAGGCCTCCGCTGGCCAGGGCGATGGCGCCGGCCAGCGCGACAGCAATTCTCACGTGTTTCCTCCCCACGAATACAGACATCCACGTCTGTCTATGTGAGAGATCCTCACACTTCGCGGGGCCCGGCGGGGAGAAAACACGTGTAAAGCTTAAGTTTCCATTTAGTTCGGTCGATGTCCAGCTTGTCCCGGGGCAGCTCAGAGGGCGAAAACGGGCAGAGGCCACCGTGTCCACGGAGTGGGACGTGGCGTGCGGGTCTGTGGATAACTTGTGAGGGCCCGATCCGGAGCCGCCACTCCTGTGGACAGAGCGAGCCGCCTCGAGGCGCGACACGATAGGGTCCCCACCCTGCTTGGGTTCAAGCGATCGTTGCAACACCTGATTTTGTTCGAGGGGTTTGTCAGGTGTTCGAGGATCAGGCCAGGATGTCGTTGCCGGGTGAGGCCAAGACGGTGCAGCGGCAGGCGTATTTGGATCTTGTGGCTGCGGGTGTGAGTACATCTGAGGCGTGTCGGCGGGTCGGGGTGGATCGCCGGACCGGGTATGAGTGGCGGCATCAGGGTCACGGACGGCAAAGAAGGCCCGGCATCCCACGACCGAAATCCCGCAAACTGGCCGCCTGTCCGGTGTTACGCGATGCGGTGCAGGCGATGCTCGGTGACCGGCTCAGCCCGCAGCAGATCAGCTTCCGGCTGCGTCGGCATTATCCCGACCGAAGTGAGTGGCACGTGTCCCACGAGACGAGCTACCAGGCCATCTATGTCCAGGCCGCGGCGGTCTGCGCCGTGAACTGGCCGTCGCGTTACGCACCGGCCGGGCCGTGCGCCGGCCCCAACGCCAACCCGGCCAGCGCCGGCAACGGTTTGCCTCACCCATGGTGATGATCAGCGAACGCCCGGCCGAAGCCGACGACCGCGCGGTCCCCGGGCATTGGGAAGGCGACCTGATCGTCGGTAAGGACCACAAATCCGCGATCGGCACCCTGGTCGAACGCAGCACCCACTACCGCCGAACAAGTCGGCGACGCCCTGCTGGCCACCGTCGCCACCCTGCCCCAGCATCTGCGACGGTCGTTGACCTGGGACCAAGGCGCCGAAATGGCGTTACACCACAAGTTCAGCCTCGCTGCGGACATGCCCGTCTACTTCGGCAACCCGCACAGCCCCGAACACCTCACCGCCGTCGCCGCGCAAATGAAGCGCCGCCCACGCATGACCTTGGGCTGGGACACTCCCGCTGAACGCCTGACTAAACTCCTCGACACCGACCGTGTTGCAACGACCGGCTGAAACCGCCCTGGGTGGGGGCGCTGCGGCGGGCCGGGGCTGAGGACTGGGGTCAGCTGTGCCAGACGGTGGCGGCTTCGGGGGCCAGGCGGCGGCCCTGGGCGATCCCGGCCTCGATCACCGGTTCCCAGCGCGTCGAGTCCATCGGGTTCGGCCCCAGCACGGCCAGCGTCTCCTCGTCCGGGGCGATCAGGGCGACCTTCGAGCGCTGCCGTAGCCCCTCGATCTCCCCCGCGGGCGCCCCGTGGATGCGTACGGGGGCCAGGGGTGCCATGACGATCACGCGCGACGCGCCCGCGGCAAGATCGGCGTTGGTGCCCGACCGGACCCCGCCGTCCATGTAGCGCCCGCCGTTGACGGTCACCGGCGGGAAGACACAAGGGACGGCGCAGCTGGCCGCCACGGCGCGGTCCAACGGCACACCCGACGTGCGGTCCCACACCACCGGATCGCCGCCCGCGGTGTTCACGGCCGTGATCAGCAGCGGGCGCGCGGGCCAGTCGTGCACGGGGAGGCGGCGGGCCAGGGCGGCCACATAGGACTCCTCGTCGACCACCTCGGCCGCCACGGCCAGTTCGCCCACGCCGGCCCGGATCGACGCCGGGTCGCGGGCCTCGTCGTGCAGCAGGGCGTAGGCCTGGGTGCCACGCTCCCAGTCGGGCCGGAACGGCGGGTCGGTGGCGCCCAGCCCGGCTTCGATGTGGCGCGCCTCGGCCAGGTCGGCGCCGGTGGCGATCAGGGTGCCCGTGACCGAGCCGGCCGACGTGCCGACGAGCAGGTCGGCAGTGGTCAGGTCGACGCCCTCCGAGCGCAGGCCGATGAGCACGCCGAGGTGCCAGGCGATGCCGGTGATGCCGCCGGCCCCGAGAACGAGAGCGCTGTCCATCCCTCATGGGTAGCACGAGGGATGGACAGCACCGACGATCAGAGCGCGAGCCGCTGACCGGGGAAGATCAGGCTGGGGCTCTTGAGCACCGACTTGTTGAGCTTGTAGAGGGCCTTCCAGCCGCCCTTGACGTGCTGCTTGGCCGCGATGGAGGCCAGCGTGTCGCCGGAGCGCACGACGTAGTGCTTACCCGAAGCGGGCGCGGCCGGCTTCTTCGCGACCGGCTTGGCCGGGGTGCCGCCCTTCTTGCCGCAGGTGGGCCAGGCGCCGATGCCCTGCCCCTTCAGCACCTTCTCGGCGATCTTGATCTGCTCGGCCTTGGTGGCCTTGTTCGCGGTCGAGGCGAACTTCGTTCCCCCGTACGCCTTCCAGGTGCTCCGGCTGAACTGCAGGCCACCGTAGTAGCCGTTGCCGGTGTTGATGCTCCAGTTGCCGCCGGACTCGCACTTGGCGATGGCGTCCCAGTTCACGCTCGCGGCCTGGGCCGGCGACGCGGGACCGAGCAGGCCCACCGCGCCCGCTACGCCCGCCACCGTCAGGCCGAGCGCGACACGGGTCTTCTTTGCGATCTGTGCCATGAAAGAGCTACCTCCACGCCTACGAGGTGAGCTGTCGGGTTCGGGCTGGGCTGCCCGGCCGCATCACGCGGCTTCACCCCAAAGGCGCACAGCGGCGCCGAGGAACTTGTGGGTCCCCCGCTCCATGCCTTGGGTTCGTTTCCGCACGGGCGGCGGCAGGATTCGGCGTTCCGCCCGGGGTGCCCGCGACTGCGGGACTGGGCCGACGGTAACCACGCGACGACCCGTACGGCCAAACCCGAAGGGCCGATGGTGAGCTTGTTCTCATCGATGGGAGAAGCCTCAAGCCCCGCATTTCGGGCCGGAACCGGGGGCCGCCGGCACGCGTCCAAGCAGCGTGTTCCGACTTCGTGCCGCCGTCGCGGTCGCCTGCGCAATGCTCCTCACCGCCGCCTGCGGGAGCTCCGGCCCGCCCGGTGACGCCGCGCGGATCAAGGTCGAGCTGGTCGCGGCCGACGCGGCCCCGGTGGCCCGCGCCGTCAACAAGTTCGGCTTCGACCTGTTCCGCGAGGTCGATCGGAAAGAGACGAACACGGTCACCTCGCCCCTGTCGGTCGCCGTGCTGCTGGCCATGGTGTCGGCCGGCGCCGACGGGGACACCGCGGCCGAGCTGGCCCGGGTGCTGGGCCTGCGCGAGGGTCAGGACGAGCGGGTCGGGGCGCTGCTCCGTGAGCTGGCCGACACCGAGGATGTGACGTTGTCGGTGTCCGACGCGCTCTACAACGACGGCCCGCTCACCGACGATTACACCGATTTCGTCAAGCGCAGCTTCGGTGCCACCGTCGAGCAGGCCGACCTGGGCTCGGCGGACACGGCCAAGAAGATCGACGACTGGGTCGACGAGAACACCGGCGGCCGGATCACGGGCATCGCGCGCGAGCTCGGCCTGCCCAGCGCGCAGGCGGTGCTCGTACTGCTCAATGCGGTGTATTTCCTCGGGAAGTGGCAGAACGAGTTCTCGATCACGCGCGACGAGAGGTTCACCACTCCGGCCGGGCCGGTCACCGTGCCGACGATGCATCACCCGGGTGGCAGCTACGACTATGCCGAGCGCGACGGCTTTCGCATGTTGCGTCTCCCGTACGGCGAGAAGGGGCGCTACGGCATGGAAATCATCCTGTCCGAGGGCGGCGAGACGGCCGGCGCCGCCGATTGGCAGTCCCTGAGCAGCGCCCTCGCCCCGCGTGAGTTCGAGGACATCGCGCTGCCGAAGTTCGAGCTGCGCTGGCAGGCCGAACTCAACGAGCCGTTGCAGAAATTGGGCCTGAAAAGCGCGTTCGACGCGGGCACGGCGAACTTCCGGCCGATGTCACCCGACGGCCGGTGGCTCGAGCTGGTCTATCACAAGACGTACATCCGGGTCGACGAGAAGGGCACCGAGGCGGCCGGGGTCACGGGCGGAGTCATGGCGACCTCGGCCCAGGTGAACCCGGCCGTGTTCCGCGCCGACCGCCCGTTCCAGTTCACGATCTCGGACCGGGAGACCGGCACGATCGTGTTCCTCGGAGCCGTACGGGATCCGCGCTAACGCACGACAGTCACAGGGCATTTCGCGTACGCGGCGACGTGCTGGCTGACCGAGCCGAGCACCAGTCCCGCGAAGCCGCCGTGCCCGCGATGCCCGACCACGAGCAGGTCCTTGCCCGCCGACTCGTCGATCAGGATCTTCGCCGGGCGGCCCTGCCGGACCTGCGCCTGCACGGGCACCGGCGGATCCTCCCCGAGCTCCTCCTTGATCACCTGGAGCAGCTCCTCGGTGGTGGCCTGACTCGGCTCGGCCACCGCGTGCTCGGAAACGCTGGGCCCGCCCGCCGGTGGCAGCAGCGTGTGCTCCCACACGTTCAGCACGAGCAGGTCGGCGCCGTGGTCCGCCGCCTCGGCCGCGGCCCAGGTCAGGGCCTTGCGACTGCCGGGTGACCCATCGACGCCGACAACGATCGTCGTCCATGTGCTCATGCGCCCATTACAGGCCCGGCGCCGTACGCCCGGCAACGCCGCGGCCGGGAAACGGCAGTCAGCTGCATGTATCGACATCTCTGCTTGCGAGGCCGGTCGGATCGGTTTAGCGTCGAGGCAAGTGTGATCTAGATCACGGTCGAAGGGGGTTCGCCCATGACCACCACGACGTCGGACACAGTGACGACGGGACCCGGGGCGGCCGAGCACAAACCGCTGATGACCGGGCCCGCGCTGCTGATGATGAACCTCGGCTTCTTCGGGGTCCAGTTCAGCTTCGGGCTCACCCAGTCCGCGGTGAACCCGCTGTTCCTGCTGATCGGCGCGAACCCGGAACAGCTGCCGATCCTCAACCTGGCCGGGCCGGTCACCGGTCTGATCATCCAGCCCCTGATCGGCGCGATCAGCGACCGCACCTGGCATCCCCGGTTCGGCCGGCGGCGACCGTTCATCGTGGCCGGCTCGATCCTGTGCGCGATCATCCTGTTCCTGTTCCCGTTCGTCGGCGTGCTCTGGCTCGGCGTGATCTGCTTCTGGCTGCTCGACGCGGGCAACAACACCTCGATGGAGCCGTACCGGGCGTTCATCTCGGACCGGCTGCCCAAGTCACAACTGGCGCGCGGCTTCCTGACCCAGAGCATGTTCACCGGCGCCGGGGCCGTGCTGGCCAACGTGTCGCTGTTCGCGCTGCAGAAGGTCGAGGCCCTGCAGACCGAGGCGGGCAACGGAGTTCCCTACTGGATGTTCGCGTGCTTCATGATCGGCACCGTCTGCATCCTGCTCACGGTCCTCACGGCCATGGCCCGTACGAGGGAATTGAAGCCCTCGGAGGACGAGCTCGAGGAGATGGCCAACGCGCCGCGGGGACTCGGACCCGCCGTACGGGAAATCGCGGATGCCGTGCGCTCGATGCCCGTGGCCATGCACAAGATCGGCGTGGTGTTCGCCTTCCAGTGGTATGCCATGTTCATCTACTGGCAGTTCCTGGCGGTGAGCCTGGGCGAGACGGTCTTCAACGCCAACCCCGAGCAGGGCGGCCCGGCCTGGGACGACGCGATCGCGTGGAGCGGCCTGCAGAACGGCGCCTACAACTTCGTCACCATGGTCTCGGCCTTGTTCCTGGTCGGCTTCGCCCAGCGGATCGGGGCCAAGCGGGTGCACGCCCTCGCCCTCGGCCTGGCCGCGCTGGCCCTGGTCTGGCTCGCGCACATCGACAACCAGTACGTCGCGCTGGTCCCGATGATCGGCGTCGGCATCTTCTGGGCGAGCGCGGTCGGCGTGCCCTACCTGATGGTCGCCAGCATGGTGCCGGCCAAGCGCACCGGCGTCTACATGGGCATCCTGAACATGATGATCGTGGTGCCGATGCTGGTGCAGACGGTCACGTTCGGCTGGATCTACGAGCACTGGCTGGACGGCAAGGGCAGCAACGCGATCATCCTGGCCGGGGTGCTGCTGGGCATCGGCGCGGTGGCCATGCTGTGGGTCAACCCGCCCGACGAGGCCGACGAGTCCCCGATCGTCCCGCTCGGTGGCCGGCGCAGCATCACGGTCTACGATCGCGTCGTTGTCGGTTCCGACGGCACACCCACTTCCCTGTACGCGGTGGATCGCGCGGCCGAGGTGGCGCAGGCGGCCCAGGCCCGTCTCGTGGTCGTCACCGCCTATCGCGACGCCTCCGACGAGCCCGCCGCCAGCGCGCCCGGCCTGCACCGCGACATCAGCGGCGTCGAGGTGGCCCGGGAGGCTCTGAGCAAGTCGGTCACGGGGCTGACCCGGGAGCGGGCCCGCTACATCGAGCAGCTGCTGGTGCGCGGCGATCCGGCCCAGGCGCTGCTCGACACGGTCGGCAACAACCCGGCCAACCTGATCGTCGTCGGCAACCGCGGGCTGGGGGCCAGCCAGGGCGCGCTGCTCGGCTCGGTGCCGGCCGGGGTCGTACGAAATGCCGTTTGTGACGTGCTGGTGGTGCAGACCTCCGCATTGGACGAGGAACGGATGTTCCACCCTTCCTCCACCGAATCCCCTCCTACTGGCTCCCCTACTGCAGGCGAATCGGATTGACGATGTCGGCGGTGATGGTCAACGCCATCACCGCCCCGCCGATGACTATCAGCACCATCGTGGCCGGGAAAAGCCTGGTGAAGTCGACCGGGCCACCGGCCGGCCGGCCGCGCAGGCGGCGGACGAAGTCGCGGACGCGCTCGAACCACACCACGGCGATGTGACCGCCGTCGAGCGGGAGCAGCGGCAGCAGGTTGAACACGGCCAGGAACAGGTTGAGGCTGACCAGCAGCAGCACGAAGGTGGCCCACAGGCCGCGCTCGACCGCCTCTCCCCCGAGCCGGCTCGCGCCGACCATGCTGATCGGGGTGTCCGCCTCACGTTCGCCACCGATCGCCTTGATCACGGCCGGGATCCGCTCGGGGAAAGCCGCGAGCTGGCTGATGCTGCTCTTGAGGAGGTCGCCGGTGAACGCTACCGTCTCGGGCAGCCCACCCTCCACATAGGCCGGTGGCGGCTGCGGTGAGGCGCCCATCCGGCCCTGTGCGATGTCGACGGTCAAGGTCAGCGTCTCACCGCCGCGCCGCACGACCAGCGCGGTCGGGCCGTCAGCCGCCCGTACGGTGGTCAGCACGTCGGCCCAGCGCGGGGTGGGTGTGCCGCCGACCGACTCGATCCGGTCGCCCTCCCGCAGACCGGCCTCGGCCGCCGGGCAGACCGCGCCGACGCAGGACGTGCTCGCGACGACCGGCTCGGTGACCGGCCGCAGGTTGGGCAGGCCCACGGTGAGCGCCATCGCGTAGAGGATCGCCCCGGCCAGGATCACGTGCATGACCGGGCCGGCCAGCATGACCGTCGTGCGCTTCCACGTCGGGTAGCGCCACATCGCGCGCGGTTGTTCATCCGGGGTGAGCTCGTCGAGCGAGGTCAGGCCGGCGATGTCGCAGAACCCGCCGATCGGCAACGCCTTCAACCCGTATTCGGTCTCGCCGCGCCGGAACGAGAACACCGTCGGGCCCCGCCCCACGAAGAACCGCCGCACCTTCATCCCGAACGCGCGGGCGGCGAGCATGTGCCCCGCCTCGTGCCACGCGAGCGACAGGCAGATGCCGATCAGGAAGAGCAAAGTCCCCGAGATGTACGCCACCACGGGCCCGATCCTAGGCGATGGAAAACTGTCGTAGGGGTCCTCTAGGTTCTCCGGCATGGTCAGCGCAGCGGCGTACGCATACCTCGGATCCTCGGCTCTCGCCCAGGGTGATCTCACCTTGCAGACCTCGGGTGGCCCGGCGGCGCATCCGCGGTTCTTCACCGGTTTCCTGGCGAGCCCGGCCGCCACGGCGTCGGGTCTGCTCGCGGTGGCCGAGGTCGCGCGCAGCCGTTATTACCGCCCGCTCGACCCGGCCACCCTCGACCCGGTGGTGACGGCCGGCTCCGACCGGCTGCGGTTCGAGTCGTTCTCCGGCTGCTGCGGAGTCTACGCCCGGCTCGACGTGCTGCCCGCCGGCATCGACGGCGAGATCGTCGCCCACGGCACCACCAACGTCGACGTCAACGTGCCGCTGCAGCGCGCCCTGTCCCGCGTCGGCCGGGCCGACCCGATGCATCTGGCCGTCGGCCCCGACGAGCTGACCGTCACGACGTTCGACGGCCCGGTCGTCGAGCGCAAGGTGCCGCTGCCCTCCCGCTGGCTGCGCGGCTTCGCCGAGGCGCAGGTGCTCACGTCCCGTTTCGACCCGCGGGCCGAGCTCGGGGTGGCCGACGCGCGGGCCCTGCTCCAGCGGATGAGCGCGGGCGACCGCTCGGTGATGTGGGCGGTCCCGGCCGGGCGCACGCTGCGGGTCACCTCGCGTCCCGGGCCCGGGGCCATCTGCCTGCCGGGCGCCGGCCGTCTCGTCGCGCTCAAACCCTTCCTGCGGTGGGCGACGACGTTGCGGGTCTACGGCCCGGCGGTCACGGCCGGGTCCGGCCCGGTGGCCAGCACCTGGGAGCTGAGCAGCCCCGCCCTGCGGCTGTCGCTGACCCTGTCGCCCGAGCCCTATCGCGGGTTCTCGGGCGAGGGCGCGGTGCTCGAGGCGCTCGCCGCCGACGAGGCCGCCGACGACGCCGAGCTGATCAGCGCGCTGCTCTCGTGGGACCCGACGATCGACGTCGACGCGCTGGCCGTCGCCTCCGGGCTTGACGCGGGCCGGGTGCGCGACGCGCTGACCCAGCTCGGCACGGCCGGGCGGGTCGGCTTCGACGTGGCCGAGGCGGGCTATTTCCACCGCACCCTGCCCTACACGGTGGAGGGCGCGGCCAAGATGAACCCGCGCCTGGTCGCGGCGCGGGCCCTGGCCGAGTCGGGCGCGGCGAGCCCCGACGGCGTGGTCCGCAGCGGCGAAAACACGTATCACGTCCGCGACGGCGAATCCTGCACGTGCCCGTGGTGGGCCAAGCATCGCGGCGAACGCGGGCCCTGCAAGCACACCCTCGCCGTCCGCATGGTCCGGGCCGAGGTGCCGGCATGAAACTCACGTGGGACGCCCTTCGTTACAAGCCGTGGCGCGGCGGGCTGGAGGGCCTGACGACCCTGCTGGTCGAGGCCGGCGAGCCGGAACGGCTGGCGTTCGGCAAAGAGTTCGAGGCCCGGTTCAAGGCGCTCAAGGGTGACGAGTGGTGGCGGGTCCAGCCCGGCACTTTCGGGGCCTACGGGCTGGCCGCCCTGGGCACGATGCCGAGCGCGGCCCGGACGGCCGCGATACTCGGGCGGCGCACCATGCGCGACCAGTGGCGGCACATCCCGGTCCCGCTCGCTCTGCGCGTCGTGCGGGCCCGCGAGCTGCCGTGGCTGGGCGATCTGGCCGGGCGGCTCGCCGCGAAGCTCAACCCCTCAGACGCATACAACGAGAGCTGGCCGCTCCTGTCGGCCCTGCTGCTCGAATCGGAGACGGCGCCGCCGGTGTCGGAAGCCGTGGTCCGCAGCTGGGTGTTCAACGTGGTCCACTCCGGCCGGCTCCGCGACGACCCGCATCTCGACTTGTTGCTGCCCGCGGTCTTCGAGATCGACGGGCTCGGCGGCGAGCTGACCGTCAACTCGTGGGATCCCGGGAAGCGCGATGGCTTCGCCGACGCCGTCGTCCGGCTCACCGCGGAGGGCCGGCTCGAGCGCAAGGTCGTCCTCGCGGCAACCCTCGACCGGCTGGTCCGCGGGGACAGGCCGGGTTTTCTGCGGCCGTTCGGCGCGCTGCACGACATGCTGGCGCCGACGGTGGACGAGCTGGCGTCCCACGCGCTCGACTATGCACAACTGCTGCCGGGAGCACCGTCGGCGGTCGCCGGGATCGCCCAGCGGGCGCTGCGGGCGGTCGACGACGCCGGGCGGCTCGAGCTCGACACGTTGCTTGACGTCAGCCGGCCCACGTTGGTGCGTAAGGAGAAGACGCTCGTCAAGACCCAGCTGACGTGGCTCGACAAGGTCGCCCGGCGCGAGCCCGGCCGGGTCGCCGAGATTCTCGAGACGGTGGGGGCGGCCTTCGACCATCCGGCGCTCGATGTTCAGGAGCGGGCGCTGGCGCTGGTCGAAAAGCGCTCTCGGGGCCTCGACCTGGTTTGGCTGCCTTCGGCGGCGGCTGGTCTCGGTGGTGATCTGCCTGCCCGCGCGGCCCGGTTGTCCCCGGCGCCGGCCACCGGCCTTGGTCGTCCGCCGCTGCCCGGTTCGGCGCTCGCTCCCCCGCCCGGCCCGGCTTTGCTGCCGCCGGCCATCGGCAGCGTCGCCGAGTTGGCCGAGGAGGTGGCGGCGATCCTGCGGGATCCGACGGCCCTGCGCTGGGAGTGGGTGCTGGCCGGGCTGGTCACGCTGCGGACGGCCGAAGACCTGTCCCCGTTGCGACACCTGCTCGACCGCGAGGACGACTCCCTCCACAACCCGCGGCAGGCGGCGCTCGGCGTGCTGATCCGGAGCATCCTCGAGCCCGCCCGCGGCCATCTGCTGGAAACCGACCGGACCTGGCTCGAGACGCTCAGCGCCCTGCGGGATCACGCCGTCCGCGGCTCGCTGCGGCCCGGTCTGGGCGGCGCCCCCACCAAGCTGCTGACGCTGCGCATCGCCGAGGTCGCGTCGGAGTCGCCGGTGCCCCTGCTGATGGCGACGCCGACACACGTGAACGGCAGCCTCGAGCCCTCGATTCTGGTCGAGCGACTGCGGCGGGCCGAGGCCGAGGGGTGGCAACCGCTGCCGCTCGATCTCGAGCAGGCGCTGCTCCGGCTGCCGCGCGGCACCACCCCGGCGGTCGCCGAGGGGCTGACCTCGCCGGACGGGCGGCGGCTGACCGACTGGCTCGCCGCCGGTGGGCTGCCCGACCCGGTGAGCTCCCGGCACGAACAGGCGGCCCCGAGACAAGGGCCGCGGCGCTACGGCAAGCAACCCGAGTTCGGCCGTCTCGTGGTCGACCTCGACCCGGTCCGGGCCGGTGTGCTCACTGTCGAGGAGCAACTGGTGACCCTGTCCCGCTCGGCCACGGTCGCCGAGCACGTCTGGGTGACCGCCCCGACCGTGCTCGCCGCGACGCTGCCGCACCACCGCGAGGTGTGCGCGGCGTGGGCCCTGCCCGGCCTGGCCGCGCTGGCCGACCGCGACCAGCGCGCCGGCTCGACGGTGCTGCCGTTGCTGGCCGAGAACGACGGCCCGTTCGGCCCGGCGATGTCTCTCGCCGTGGCCTACGTGCTGGCCGCACGTCACGAGCTCGACCGAGCCGCGGCGGTGGACGCCTTCGTGACCCTGGCCGCCCGCGCAACGAGCGCGGTGGACGAGGCCGGCGTCGAGACCGGCGGGTTCGGCGCCTCAGTCGGCCGCGACCTGGCCCGCCTGACCACCGGTGGCATGATCAAGCTCAGCCGGGCCGTCCTGTCGCTCGCCGACGCGCACCGGGGCGGGGCCTCGGCCGCGGTGTGGGAGGTTGTGGCCGCCGCTCTGCCGCCGCTGTTGCCGGCCGCGCCGCGTGGGCTGCCCGGCCTGCTCGAGCTCGCGTCGCTGGTCGCCGCGGCCACCGGCGCCCGCGGCGAGATCCCCGGCCTGGCCGAGGTGGCCGCGCGTCCGGGGAGCACCAGCCTGCTCCGGGAGTCCCGGCGCCTGCGATCGGTGCTCGGCGCATGACCCTCACCTGGGAAGCCCTCAGCGACCACATCGGCCGGGCCGGCCCCGACGCGGTCGCCGGCCTGCTGGTCGCGGCGGCCGAGCCGGAACGCGCCGCCCTCGCCCGCGACCTCGAGGCTTTCCTCAAGTCGATGGAGCCGGAGGACTGGTGGCATTCCCGCCAGGACCCGGCCGGCGGTCTGGGCCTCGCGGTGCTGGGCACGATGCCCACCGCCGCCCGCGCGGCCGCCCTGCTCAACCGGCGCGACATGCGCGAGAAGTGGGGCCGGATCCCGGTTGCGCACGCCCTGAGCGTGGTTCGCGCCCGCGAGCTGCCCTGGCTCGGCGACCTGGCCGGCCGTCTCGTCGCCAGGCTCAGGCCGGAGGACGCCTGGCAGGGCGGCTGGTCGTTCGCGGCGGCTCTGCTGACCGAGTCGGGCGCGGAAGTGCCCATGACCGAGGGTTTCGTCGGCGGTTGGCTCCTCGCCCTCGAGCAGCAGGATTCCCACCGGCGCACGGCCTTCGTCGACCGTCTGCGCGAGACCCCGCATCTCGACACGCTGCTGCGCGCCGTGTTCGAGATCGACGGGATCGGCGCCCACCTCGGCACCACGGTGTGGGACATGGAATCCGGTGTCTGGACGGGCCGGCCCGCCTTCCCTGCCGCGGTCGCCCAGCTCGTCGCCGAGGGCCGTCTCGACCGCGCGACGATCCTGGCCGCGACCATCGACCGGCTGGTCCGCAGCGACCGCCCGGCCTTCCTGCGACCGTTCGCCCTGCTGCACGACGAACTGGCGCCGACTCTCGACGAGCAGGCCGGTCACGCGACGGACTACGCGCACCTGCTGCCGGCCGCGCCGTCCGCGATCGCCGGCACCGCCCAGCGGGCGCTGCGGGCGGTCGACGACGCCGGCCGGCTCGAGCTCGAGACGCTGCTCGACGTAAGCCGGTCCACGCTCGTGCGTAAGGAGAAGACACTCGCCAAGGCCCAGCTGACCTGGCTCGACAAGGTCGCCCGGCGCGAGCCCGGCCGGACCGGCGACATCCTCGAGACGGTGGCGGCGGCGTTCGATCACCCGGCGCTCGACATCCAGGAACGCGCGCTGACGCTGATCGAGAAGCACGCCCGGGGGCTCGATCTGTCCTGGCTGATCGACGCGGCCGCCGGGCTCGGCGGCGACCTGCCGGCCCGCGCCGCGCGACTGTCCGGCGCCCCCGCCCCGGTCGTCTCCCCTGTCCCGGCGTCTCTGCCACCGCCGTCCCCGCCGGCGGCCCTGCCCGAGCCGATCGGCAGCGTGACCGAACTGGCCGAGGAGGTGACCGCGCTGCTGCACGAGGAGACGCTCGTCGGCTGGGAGCGGGTGCTGGCCGGGCTGGTGGCGTTGCGCGGGGCCGGCGACCTGTCGCCGCTGCGTCACGTGATCGACCGTGCGGGCGAGACGCTGAGCCCGCACGGCTGGAATGAACGGCGCGCGGCGCTCGGCGTGGCGATCCGCGGTGTCCTCCGCGGCGGCCCCAGCGAACTGCGGGAGACGGGCCGGGCCTGGCGACGGCTCGTCGACGGCCTGCGACCACCCGATCTGACCGGGGACCCGACCAGGCTGCTGGCCCTGCGCATCGCCGAGGTGGCGGAGCGGCTCCATCAGGCATCCGCGGTCGTGCCGGTGGCGACGCCGACCCACGTGAACGGCAACCTCGACGCCGCGGTGCTGGTGGAGCGGCTGCGCCGGGCCGAGGCGGAGGAATGGGAGCCGCTGCCGCTCGACTTCGAGCAGGCGCTGCTCCGGCTGCCGCGCGGCACCGCCCCCGCGATCGCGGAGGGCCTGACCTCGCCGGCCGGGCGGCGGCTGGCCGAGTGGCTGGCCGGTGGCGGCCTGCCCGACCCGGTGAGCTCGCGGGTGCGGCAACCCGCCGGGAGGTCCTACTCCTGGCATGTCGGGCCACCACCCGGGATCGGGCGGGTTCTGGTCACCCTCGACCCGGTCCGAACCGGTGTGCTCGCCGTCGAGGACCAGGTGGTGATGCTGACCCGCAGATCCACGATGGGCTACGACAGCGAGGTGTCCGAGCCGGTGACGTTGGCGACGGCGCTCCCGCATCACCGTGAGATCGTCGCCGCGTGGGCGCTGCCCGGGCTGGCCGACCAGGAGGAGCGGGGCGACGAGGTCGTGCTGCCGCTGCTGGCCGAGAACGACGGCCCGTTCGGCCCCGCCATGTCGCTGGCCGTGGCCTATTCGCTCGGCGCGCGGCACGAGCTCGACCGGGCCGCGGCGGTCGACGCCTTCCTGACCCTGGCCGCGCGCGGGACCAGCGGGTTCGGCGTGGCGGTCGGGGGCGACCTCGGCGAGCTCGGGGCGCTCGGCCTGGTGAAGCTGAACCGGGCGGTGCTGCCGCTGGCCGACGCGCATCGGGCCGGGGCCTCGGCCGCGGTGTGGGAGGTGCTCGCCGCCGCCCTGCCACCCCTGCTGGCGGCCGCACCGCGCGGGTTGCCCGATCTGCTGGAGCTCGCGTCGCTGGTCGCCCCGGCCGTCGGCGCCCACGACGAGATTTCGGGGCTCGTCGAACTGGCCGCACGCAAGGGAGGCAGCCGCATGCTCAAGGAAGCCCGCAGACTGCAGGCGGTGATCACCGCATGAGCCTGACCTGGGAATCGCTGCGAGAAGAGGCCGACCCCGAGGTGGTCGCCGCGCTGCTGGTCGCGGCCACCGAACCGGAACGCCTGGCCCTGGCCCGCGACCTGGAGGCCCACGTCAAGACGATGCGGCCGGAGGAGTGGTGGGTCGACCGCGGCGGCCCGAGCGGTCCGCTGGCCCTGGTGGCGCTGGGCACGATGCCCTCCGCGGCCCGGGCCGCCGCTCTGTTCAACCGGCGCGGCCTGCGCGACAGGTGGGGCCGGATCCCGGTGCCGCACGCGTTGCGCGTGATCCGGGCCCGTGAGCTGCCCTGGCTCGGCGACCTGGCCGACCGGCTGGCCGCCCGGCTCCGGCCGGTGGACGCCTACGAGGGCGGCTGGTCCTTTGTCGCGGCGCTGTTCGCCGAGTCGGGCACGGCTCCGCCGGTCACCGAAGGGATCGCCGGCGGCTGGATCATCACCCTCCAATACGGGGATCGGCGCTGGAGCACGCACTTCGTCGACCGCCTGCGCGCGAGCCCCTATCTGGACGTCCTGCTGCCGGGGGTGTTCGAGTTCGACGGGCTCGGCGCGTACCTGACGCTGACTTTCCACGATGAATCGGCCGAGAAGCCGACCTTTCCGTCCGCGGTCGCCCAACTCGTGACCGAGGGCCGGCTCGACCGCAAAACGATCCTGGCCGCCGCCGTCGACCGCCTGGTGCGGGGCGACCGCGCGGCCTGGCTGCGGCCGTTCGCCCTGCTGCACGACGAGCTGGCCCCCACGCTCGACGAGCAGGCCGCCCACACGCTGGACTACGCGCAATTGCTGCCGGGTGCACCCTCCGCCGTCGCCGGGATCGCCCAACGGGCCCTGCTGGCGATCGACGACGCCGGTCGACTCGAGGTCGACACCCTGCTCGACGTCAGCCGGCCCACGCTGGTCCGCAAGGAGAAGACGCTCGTCAAGACCCAGCTCGCCTGGCTCGACAGGATCGCCCTGCGCGAGCCCGGCCGGGTCCCCGAGGTCCTCGAGACGATCGCCGCGGCGTTCGACCATCCGGCCCTCGACGTGCAGGAACGCGCCCTCACGCTGATCGCGAAGCACGCGCCGGGTCTCGATCTGTCATGGCTGGCCGAGGTGGCCACCGGTCTCGGCGGCGACCTGCCGGCCCGAGCGGCCCGCCTGGCCGGCGCCGCGGAACCGGAGCCGGTGGCCGCACCGGCCGCCGACGCGAGGCTGCCGCTGCCGCCCGGCCCGGCCCTGATGCCGGAGCCGATCGGCAGCGTGGCCGAGCTGGCCACGGAGATGCAGGAGGTACTGCGGCGGCAGACGGCCGTGCGGTGGGAGCGGATCCTGGCCGGCGTGATCGCGCTGCGCTCCGCGGACGACCTGACGCCGATCGGGGCGCTGCTCGAGCGGCACCCGGTGAATTTCAACAGCCACCTGCATCAACCCCGGGAGCACGCGCTCGCAGCGGTGATCCGGGCGCTGACCGGTGGGGACGCGACCAGAGATGTCGGCCACGGGCCGTGGCAGCAGCCGGTCGCCGCGATCCGGGCCCTGGCCCGCGGCGGCGACGGCACGCCGCGGCTCGACGGCCCGCCCGATCGACTGCAGACGTTGCGCATCGTCGAGGTGGCCGCCCTGCTGCGCGAGGCGCCGGTGCCGATGCTGGTGGCGACGCCGACCCACGTCAATGGCAACCTCGACGCCCCGGTGCTCGTCGAGCGGCTGCGCCGGGCCGAGGCCGAGGGCTGGACGCCCTGGCCGCTCGACTTCGAGCAGGCGTTGCTGCGGCTGCCGCGTGGCACGAGCCCGTCGGTGGCCGAGGGGCTGACCTCGCCCGCCGGGCGGCGGCTGGCCGGCTGGCTGGCCCGCGGCGGCCTTCCCGACCCGGTGGCCGGCGTGTTCGAGCAGCGTCTGGACGAGGGCCGCCTCGTGGAGCGCCGCATGGTGGTCACCCTGGCCCCGGCCCGCCCCGGCGTGCTGTCCGTCGAGGACCAGCTGGTGACTCTGACCCGTTTACAGGAGATGAGCGACGTCGGCGGATACTTCGGGAGATACCCGGACGTGCTGATCGCGGCCATGCCCCACCATCGTGAGGTGTGCACGGCCTGGTCCGTGCCCCGCCTGGCCTCGCTGGCCGACGAGGGCTACACCGGCTTCGGCTTCTCGCTGCCGTTGCTGGCCGAGGCCGGCGGCCCGTTCGGCCCGGCGTTGTCGCTGGCCGTGGCATACGCGCTGACCGCGCAGAATGAACGCGACCGGGTAGCGGCGATCGACGCGTTCCTGACGCTGGCCGCCCGCGGGACCGACGGCCTCGGCGTCGCCGTCGGGCGTGACCTGGGCGAGCTCGGCGCGCGGGGCCTGATCAAGCTGAACCGTGCCGCGACGTCGCTGGCCGACATGCACCGGGCCGGGCTGTCGGCGACGGTCTGGCAGGTTCTCACCGCGGCTCTGCCGGTGCTGCTGCCGGCCGCCCCGCGCGGGCTGCCCGACCTGCTGGAGCTGGCCTCACTGATGACCGGAGAGACGGGCCCGCGCGGCGAGATCCCCGGCTTGGCCGAGGTGGCCGCGCGCAAGGGCAGCACCCGGCTGCTGCAGGAGGCACGGCGCCTGCAAGCGCTGCTGACAACCTGAGACCGGCCGAGTGGGCAGGGCGGCCGGGCGGGAGCCCGGCCGCCATTGGCCTCAGTACTGGCAGCGCAGGACGAGCATCGCGTGCGGGGGCAGGCGCAGGCCCTCCTCGGCCTTGACCGTGGTCGCCTTGGCCAGCAGCGGGTCGGCCGTGTCGACGGTGATCTCCCAGGCCTGGCCGTAGGCCGGGTCGGGCAGGGTGAACTCGACCTCGTCCGGGGAGGCGTTGAACAGCAGCAGGAACGAGTCGTCGACGATCCGCTCGCCCAGCGCGTCCGCCTCGGGGATGCCGTGGCCGTTCAGGAACACGGCCAGCGTGCGGGCCGCGCCGTGCGCCCAGTCCGGCTCCTGCATCGGGCTGCCGTCGTGGCGCAGCCAGGCGATGCCGGGCAGGCCCGAGTCGCCGGCCGGCTCCCCGGTGAAGAACCGGCGGCGGCGGAAGATGGGGTGGTCGGCCCGGAGCCGGGTCAGCCGCCGGGTGAAGACCGTGAGCACGTCGTGGTTGCGGGCGTCGGCCCAGTCGACCCAGCTGATCTCGTTGTCCTGGGCGTAGACATTGTTGTTGCCGCCCTGGGTGCGGCCCAGCTCGTCGCCGTGCGAGATCATCGGTACGCCCTGCGACAGCAGCAGCGTGGCCAGGAAGTTCCGCTTCTGCCGCTCGCGCAGCGCGATCACCGAGGTGTCCTCGGTGGGGCCCTCGGCGCCGCAGTTCCACGACCGGTTGTGGCTGTCGCCGTCGCGGTTGTCCTCGCCGTTGGCGTCGTTGTGCTTCTCGTTGTAGGAGACCAGGTCCTCCAGCGTGAAGCCGTCGTGGGCCGTCACAAAGTTGATCGAGGCGATCGGGCGGCGGCCGTCGATCTCATAAAGGTCCGAGCTGCCAGCGAACCGGGACGCGAACTCGCCCAGGCCGGCGGGCTCGCCGCGCCAGAAGTCGCGTACGGAGTCGCGGTATTTGCCGTTCCATTCGGTCCAGAGCGGGGGGAAGCCGCCGACCTGGTAGCCGCCGTCGCCGACGTCCCACGGCTCGGCGATCAGCTTGACCTGCGAGACGATCGGATCCTGGTTGACCAGGTCGAAGAACGCGGCCAGCCGGTTGACCTCGTGGAAGTCGCGGGCCAGCGACGCCGCCAGGTCGAACCGGAAGCCGTCGACGTGCATGTCGGTGACCCAGTAGCGCAGCGAGTCCATGATTAGCCGCAGCGACTCGTGGTGGCGCACGTTGAGGCTGTTCCCGGTGCCGGTGGTGTCGTAGTAGTACTGCTTGTCGTCGTCGACCAGCCGGTAGTAGGCCGGGTTGTCGATGCCGCGGAACGACAGCGTCGGCCCGAGGTGGTTGCCCTCGGCGGTGTGGTTGTAGACGACGTCGAGGATGACCTCGATGCCGGCCTGGTGCAGGGCCTTGACCATCGACTTGAATTCCTGCACCTGCGCGCCGTGCCCGCCGAACGAGGCGTAGTCGTTGTGCGGGGCGAAGAAGCCGATGGTGTTGTAACCCCAGTAGTTGCGCAGGCCGCGCTCGACCAGGTTGCTGTCGTGCACGAACTGGTGCACCGGCATCAGCTCGACGGCGGTGACCCCGAGCTCCTTGAAGTGCTTGATCATCGCCGGGTGGGCCAGGCCGGAGTACGTACCCCGTACGTCCTCGGGGATGTTGGGGTTGTCGACCGTCATGCCCTTGACGTGCGCCTCATAGATCACCGTCTGGTGGAACGGGATGCGCAGCGGCCGGTCGTTGGCCCAGTCGAAGAACGGGTTGATGACCACGGACTTCATCGCGTACGGGGCGGAGTCGTCGTCGTTGTACGCGCCGGGGTCGCCGAAGCGGTACGAGAACAGGGACTCGTTCCACTCGTAGTGCCCGTCGATGGCCTTCGCGTACGGGTCCAGCAGCAGCTTGCTCGGGTTGCAGCGCAGCCCCTGGGCAGGGTCGTGCGGGCCGTGCACGCGGTAGCCGTAGCGCTGGCCCGGCACGATCCGCGGCAGGTAACCGTGCCACACCATCGCCTCGCGTTCCGGCAGGTCGATGCGGGTCTCGGTGCCGTCGTCGTCGAACAGGCACAGCTCGACCCGCTCGGCGACCTCGGAGAACAGGGCGAAGTTGGTGCCGCCGCCGTCGTAGGACGCACCCAGCGGATACGGCGACCCGGGCCAGATCTTCATGTACGGCAACTCATCTCACTCGCGGATGTGGCCTGGCGCGTGTACCCACTTCCCCCGGGGAATCACCACGCGCGAGGCGAAGACCACTCCCTCGGGCATAGGTTGGCGATATGGAGTACACGCGTCTGGGAAGTTCGGGTCTGAAGATCAGCCGCATCGCGCTGGGGTGCATGAGCTTCGGGGAGCCCGACCGCGGCAGCAACCAGTGGACGCTCGACGATGCCGCCGCCGAGCCGATCTTCCGGCAGGCCCTCGAGCTGGGCATCACCTTCTGGGACACCGCCAACACGTACAGCGACGGCACGTCGGAGGAGGTGGTCGGCCGGGCCATCCGCAAATACACCGACCGCGACTCGATCGTGCTGGCCAGCAAGGTGTTCTTCCCGATGGGCGGCGGGCCGGGCGGCCGGGGCCTGTCGCGGCGGGCCATCCTCGAGCAGATCGACAACTCGCTGGCCCGGCTCGGCACCGACTATCTCGACCTCTACCAGATCCACCGGTTCGACCCGGAGACACCGGTCGAGGAGACCATGGAGGCCCTGCACGACGTCGTGCGGGCGGGCAAGGTGCGCTATCTCGGGGCGTCCTCGATGTGGGCCTGGCAGTTCGCCAAGCTGCAGCACGCGGCCGACCTCGGCGGCTGGACCAGGTTCGTGAGCATGCAGAACCAGTACAGCCTGCTGCAGCGCGAGGAGGAGCGGGAGATGTTCGGCCTGCTCGCCGACCAGGGTGTCGGGTCGCTGCCGTGGAGCCCGCTGGCCAAGGGCCGGCTGGCCCGCCCGTGGGACGAGCAGGGTTCGCAGCGGGCCAAGGTCGACCCGCTGCACGCCCGCTACGAGGGCGACGAGAACCGCCCGATCGTCGACGCCATGCGCCGCGTCGCCGAGGCCCGCGGCGTGCCGATGGCCCAGATCGCCCTGGCCTGGGTGCTGCACAACCCGGTGGTCGACGCGCCGATCGTCGGCCCGACCAAGACGCACCACCTGACCGACGCCGCCGCGGCCCTCGACCTCGACCTGACCGACGAGGAGATCAGCACCCTGGAAGACGCCTACACCCCCCGGCTGCCGTCGGGCTACTGACGGGGCTGACTACTATCGGCGCATGCCTGACGCACGCGACGTATTTGTGGTTCATGGCCGCGACGACCAGGCGAGGAAGGCGTTGTGGGCGTTCCTGCAGGCCCTCGACCTGCGGCCGCTCGACTGGGAGCAGGTGCGCAGCCGTACGGGCAAGCCGACGCCCTACATGGGCGAGATCCTGCGCGAGGGCTTCGCCACCAACCAGGCCGCGGTGGTGCTGATGACCCCCGACGACGGCGCCTTCCTGCACCCGTCGCTGCAGGGCACGGACGAGCCCACGTACGAGACCGAGGCAACCGGTCAGCCGCGGCCGAACGTGCTGATCGAGGCCGGGATGGCGCTGGCCCTGCAGCCCGAGCGCACCGTCATCATCGAGATCGGCCGGCTACGTCCCGCCTCGGACATGGCCGGCCTCAACACCGTCCACTTCAACGGAACCCCGGAAAGCCTCAACAAGATCGCCGGGCGGCTGCGCTCCGCGGGGTGCGCTGTCGACACCACAGGCACCGACTGGCTCGACGTGACCCGCTTTCAAAATCTGGCCGCCTATACCCGCAAGTTCTGACCCGCCCCGCCACCACCTGCCCATCGGCCCGCCGACCGAGCACCTGCCTATCAACCCGCCACCCCGGCACCCGCCCATCAGCCGCGTCCCCTCGGCCCCTGCCGGTCAAACCCGCCCCGGCCCTGTCCGTCAGGAATGACGGTGAGGGGAAAGGGGACGGTCGATGCGTGGACGGGAACGGTTGGTGGCCGGGGAGGAGGGGCTTCGGCTGGTTCGGTGGTTGAGTGAGAACCTTTACGCGCCGGCGGGGCGGTGGGATGCGGTGGCTCGGCAGGCGCTCGGTCTGCTGGAGGAGAGCGGGTTGACCGCGGCGCGGGCGGCTGCGTTGTTCAATATCGGGTCGGTGTTGCTGCGGCGGGGTGATCAGGGCGCTTGGGCGATCGAATGTCTCCGGCTCGGGCGGCGATTGTGGATCGAGCTCGGGGATGAGGAGGGGCGGCTCGCGGCGACTGAGAACCTGGCCATCGCCCTGCAGCAGACGCGGGACGGGCGGGACGAGGCCGAGGAGCTGATCGCCGAGGCGCTCGAGCGGTACAAGCGGGCCGGGGCTCATTGACAGTTGTCACTCCGTGAGCCGACGATGGGAGCGCTCCCATTCGTTCACCTCTGCGGAGAGTCCTGTGAACAGTTCCCTTCTGCGGCGCGGCCTCGCGAGCACCGTCCTGCTCGCGGCCGTCGCGCTCGCGCCACCCTCCCCCGCCCTGGCCGCCCCGAACACCGCCGCACCCAACGCCCCCGCCCCGAACGCCACCGCGCTAAACGCCGCCGCACCGAACGCCGGCACTCCCAAGGTCGCCGCCCCGGGTGAGGCCGTCCGGGTCGATGTCGATGTGCGGGCCGGGCTCGCTTCCGTCGGGGTCGGGGCCCTCGGTGTCAACCACGCCATCTGGGACTCGCAGCTCGGCACACCGGCCGTGGCTGACCTGCTCAAGGATGCGGGTGTGCAGATGCTGCGGTACCCGGGTGGCTCGTACGCCGACATCTACCACTGGCGTGACCACACCGCGCCCGGCGGCTACGTCGCTCCTGACACCGACTTCGACACGTTCATGGCTGGGGCCCGGCGCACCGGGGCCGAGCCGATGATCATTGCTAATTACGGCACGGGCACGGCTCAGGAGGCCGCGGACTGGGTGCGCTACGCCAACGTCACCAAGGGGTACGGCGCCAAGTTCTGGACGATCGGCAACGAGAACTATGGCAACGGGCATTACGGCTCCGAGTGGGAGGCCGACGACCACGCCGACAAGAGCCCGAAGGAATACGCGGCGAACGTGGTGGCGTATGCGCAAGCCATGAAGGCCGTCGACCCGAGCATCAAGGTCGGCGCCGTGCTCACGATGCCGGGCAACTGGCCCGACGCCATCGTCGGCGCCGGCGACGAGGGCAGCTGGAACCAGGAGGTGCTGACCCGGGCCGGCTCGGTCATCGATTTCGTCGACGTGCACTGGTATCCCGGCGGCAGCAGCGCGGCCGAGACGCTCACCAAGCCGGCCCACATCACCGACGCGGTCCGGCTGCTGCGGCAACAGATCTCCCGGTACGCCGGGACGAACGCCGACGGCATCGGCATCAGCATGACCGAGACGAACGTCGACGTCGGCCGCAACACCCAGCCCGGCGCGCTGTTCCTGGCCGACGTCTACAGCGGGTTGCTGGCCCAGGGCGTGTTCACCGTGCACTGGTGGAACGTGCACAACGGCCTCGGCACAGTGTCGACTGTGGCCGGGCAGACCGACTACAACGACTTCGGGCTGCTCTCCAGCGGCAACTGCAACGCCGACAACTCGGTCTGCCAGCCGCCGATGAACACGCCGTTCGCGCCGTATTACGCGCTCAAGTTGATGGGCGCTTTCGCCAAGCCGGGCGACCGGTTCGTCGGCGCGGGCACCGGTGACGCGCTGGTCAGCTCGCACGCCGTCCGCCGGCCGAACGGTGACCTGGCCGTCCTGCTGATCAACAAGGACCCGGACAACGCGCGGACCGTCGCCCTCAACTACCACGGCTTCACCCCGGCCGCGGGCGCGCCGACCGTCGTCACCTACACGAACGGCGCCGACGGCTTGACCACGGCGACCAGCGGCACGGCAGCCGCGCAGACCCTTCCCCCGTACGCGATCTCGCTCGTCACCCTGCACTCGGCGAACCCGGCCCCGGCCGTGAAGACGCCCGCCCGGCCCACGGCGACGACGACCGACCGGACCGCGACGATCTCGTGGCCGTCCGCCGGGCCCGGCCTCAAGTACGAGGTGTTCCGGCAGAACAACGGCGTGGCCGAGCAGCTGGGCGAGACCACGTCGACTTCCCTGACCGTACGCAACCTGGAGCCGGGCAAGCGTTACACGGTCAACGTGGTGGCCCGCGACGGTTCCGGCCGCACCTCGGCCGCCTCACCCCCGCTGACGTTCACGACCGCCACCCCGGCCGGCGCGCCCTGCACGGTGAAGCTCCGCGACACCAACGACTGGGGCAACGGCTACGTCGGCTCGATCGACATCACCAACAACACGGCCGGCCCGGTTACCGGCTGGACGATGACGTTCGCCTGGCCCACGACGTGGCAGACGCTGGGCAGCGGCTGGAACGCCACCTGGACCGCCGACGGCCGCACGGTCCGCGTCACGAACGACAACGCCCTGGCCGCGGGGGCGACGATCAACGTCGGCTACGTCGGCAACTACAGCGGGCCGAACGTGCTGCCCGAGGTCTTCACCCTCAACGGCAACGTCTGCACGAGCGCCTGACCGACGTTCCCGGCCCGGACGACGCGGCCCGGGCCGGGAACCTGTCACGCGTAGCGCCCATGGGTGACCGTGGCCACGACGCCGGCGATCTTAACCTCCACGACCACATCGCCGAGCCTCCACACCGTGGCGTAGTCGGAGGGCGCGCCCAGCGCGTTGAGCGCGGCCGGGGCCAGCCGGTCCCGGTGGATCACCTCGGGGATGAACGACACCATGTAAAGCTGATCCCGCTGGTCGAAGCCGTACTGGGTGAAGGCCATGGGGATCCCGCAGAACTCCTCGGCGCCCTCCCCGGTGACCCACCAACCGCTTTCCGTCCTGGCCGCGTGGGGAAACCGGGCGCGGAACTCCGCCAGCGGGCTGCCCCAGTGCAGACCGTTCCAGCCGAGGGCCAGCTCCGCCGAGGCGGAGGGTCGATCGGTGCGTCTCATCGACTCATGGCGGGGTGGACGCTGTCCAAGACGAGTCACTTACCGAGCGATAAGCGATGCTTATGATGCTCTATGGACTTGCGGCGGTTGCGGTACTTCGTGGTGCTCGACGAGGAACTGAACTTCACCCGGGCCGCGCGGCGGCTGCATCTGGCCCAGCCCGCGCTGAGCCAGCAGCTGCGCACCCTGGAACGCGAGCTGGGGGCGCGGCTGATCGAGCGGGGGCCGGGTGGCTGCACGCTGACCCCGGTCGGGGTGGTCGCCCTGGCCGAGGCCAGGGCCGTGCTGGCCCGGGCCGACAGCGCGCGGTCGCGGATCGACGCCGCCATTCGCGAGCAGGGCGGGCGGCTCCACCTCGCCTACACGCGGTCGGCGCGCGGCGGCCTGGTCGACGCCGTCGTCGCCCGGTTCCGCCGGGAGAACCCCAATGTCGAAGTGATCGCGGAGACCGGATGGACCGCGCTGAACGTCGCCGGGCTGCTCTCCGGCAAGTTCGACGCCGCGTTCGTCCGGCCGCCGCTCTACGAGCCCGAGCTCCGCTGCCGCATCCTCGGCACCGAGGAGCTGCTGCTGGCCGTCCCGGCCGGCCACCCGCTGGCAGGGCTGCGCCGGATCCCGCGCGAGGCGGTCGCCGGCGAGCCCGCCGTGATGTGGCCCCGCGAGAACGGGCCCGGCATGTTCGACCGGACCGTCGAGCAGATCTGGCCCGACGGCGGCTTCACCCTGCTCCGCCACGAGCCCGACGACGAGCAGCTGCTCCGCGCGGTAGCCGGCGGCTCGGTGGTCGCGGCCGTGCCCGCCGGTCGAGCCCGCGCCCTACGCGTGCCGGGCGTCCGCCTGCGCCGCTTCGTGGCGCCGCTGCCCACCATCGACATCGGACTCGCCTTCCACCCGCGGCGCGTGTCCCCCCTCGCGCAGCGCCTGCTCTCGGCCCTGGACGATCCGCCCCCGGACAGCGCGTCGGCTCAGTCGCCGCTGGCGCCCCAGAAGTAGATCTCGGTGGGCTTGCCCTCGGCGTCGTGCAGGACGGCGCAGCGGCCGGACCACCGGTCGTACTCCAGGTCTTGCAGGCGTTCGACGTGGGCCCGGGTCAGCACCGTGGTGCCCACCGCGGCCCGCGCCTCGGCGTCGGTCACCGGCACGACCCGCCCCGGGCCGGGTTCGGAGCTGATCCGGCGCATGTCGAGGATGGAGTGTGTGCCCGACTCCTGCACGTCCTCCGCCGCCCACAATTCGTCCTCGGTGCGCGGCCGGTTCGGGAAGTCGGCGGCCGTTTTCTGGAACTCGTACGGCACGGCCCACCAGTGGTCGCCGTCGTCGAAGACCTTCGTCCGCAGCTCGTGGAAAGCATTGCCGAGGTCAGGCTGATAGGGGACGTAGTAGTCCCACCCGGAAGCACCCATGGCGCGCAGACTAGTGGGGCAGTACGACACTTCCGTCGTCGGCCACCGTCAATGTCCCCCACGTCGTGCCGGCGACGAACGGGAAGCGGCCGGGGCGTTTTCCGGCCGTGTGGGTGCCGGCCGTCGCGTCGTGCCGCACACCCGACCACGCGGTCAGCAAGGACCACCCCGCCATTGCCCGTACGTAGTGGTCGCCGCACTCGATCTCGTTGAAGGGATTGCGGCGAGTGCCGTCATAGCGGGCCCGCACCCCGCGCACGACGGCCAGCCCTTCGTCGTCGAGGCCCTCGTAGAAACAGTGCGCGGCGACCTGATATTCGACCCCGGTCCACACCTCGTCGCAATAGCGCAACGGCACCGCCGGCCGGCCCCCGTTCGGCCACGTGCACACGACCAGTCCCGTCTCGTCCCCGTCGGCGAAGGACCGATAACCGTGCGGCTCGAAACCCGTACGCAGGTTGTATTTGACGATCGCGCGCAGGGCCGAGACAACGCGCGCGGCCGGCAGCAGATGCCCGAGGCCGAGCTCGTGCGCCCACCACTGCCCGAGCAGCTGGTCGGAGAGGCAACCCTTCCCGAAGTCGTACGCCTCCCCCGTGGCCGGCTGCGCATAGAACTCGCCGTTCCACAGCAGGGAGTCGTACGCGGAAGAGGCCTTCTCGAAGACGGCCGTATACGGATCCGGCTCTCCCAATCGTACGGAAATTTCCGACATGGCACGGAGCGCTGATAGCCAAAGACCCCCCACGAACATATTCGGCCCATGCAGCGAAATGTCGTAGGTGACAGGCTGGTCACCCCGTAACACGCCGTCCCCGCCGCCATCCCATTTATCCGAAATATGTGACATGAGCGCAACCAAAGCGGTCCACTGCGAACGAAGCCACGAAAGGCCCGCGCCATCCAGCACCGAACGATAAGTCTTCAGCACAGCACCCAACATGCCGTCCAAGGCAGGCCGCTCGGGCCCGCCAATAGGAACGCCGTGCAACTGCGGCAGATAAAGCGGCAACACGACCCGATGCGGAAGAGAACCGTCGGCGGCCTGCACCAAAAACTCGGTCTCCCGCATGTCCCGCCCCACCGACGGGAACAGCCGCGCCAGGGCCTGCTCGTAATTGAGCACGTGATTGCAGTTCAACGGGCACGACCCGCCCGCATCGCCGTTCCAGTTGCGCGTCGAGGCGCCGAGCGCGCCCTCGAACGCGAATGTGCGCCCGTCCGCCGTACGGAAGATGCTCGGGGAACGTACGAGGGAAGGTTGTGCCGCAATGGTCTCGCGCAACGGCTCCGGCAAATCGCTCGACGCCACCGCCTCGGCCCAGGCTCGCGAAGCGCCGTCCAAGAGGCTCCGGTCCGACAGATAGGCGTCGAGCACGTCGAGCGCGCCGCCGAACCGGGTCGCGTAATGGTTGCCCACCCAGAATCGGGTCGGCCCGTAATCGCGCTGCGGCCCGAACCGGTCGAAATCCGCGTACCGGTTCGGGAACCACCACGCGTGCACGATGTCGATCGTCGTGGACTCCCCCGGCGCCAGCGCGAAGGCGGGCGCGACGGCGGCGTCCCACGTGTGCCCGGCCGGGCTCGGGCCCTGCGGGACCCGTACGGGGGAAGCGCCGTCACGCAGCGCGGCCCGCAGCGCCTCGGGTGACCAGTCGCCGAGCTGGGTCGGCGCCACCAGCCGCAGCGTCTCGGCGAAGCGCAGCACGGCGTCGGCGTCGTGGGCCCGCGGCAGCACGGCGGCCGGCGCGTCGGTCCAGAGCAGCATCTCCCCCGCCGACGCGTCGTCCTCGGCCAGGCCCGGATGATCCATGAGCACGCCGCTCTGCCCGGGCCGGCGCAACAGCCGGTTGACGTTGCCGCCGTAGCCCGCCCCCCGCGTGCCGTCGATCGGCGTCACGCCGTCCCAGCCGACGCCGTTCTGCAACGCGCCGAGCAGGAACCCGTGGCGGAACTCGGCGCTGTCGTTGCGGATCGTGAACCGGTAGCGCACCAGCGGCAGCGAGCTGGCGTCGGCGTCGAGCGGCACGAAAGGGGTGTGCGCCTCGAGCGTGACGGCCACGGGCAGCGCGGGATCGTGATAACCGACCCGGGCGTACGGATACTCCGCCTCGAAAGTCGTGTCGGCCACGAACGGCCAGCGCCAGGTCCGCCCCGCGTCCGGCACGACTGCGTCCGACACGTTCGGGGCAGGCTCGCCGGTTTTTTTAAAGGACCGCAGCAGCCGTACGACGTCGTCCGGCGGCTCGAGTGACGAGACGCGCAGCGCGAAGAAGCTGTCCGGCAGCAGCCCGCCGTGGTTGGGCACCCCGAGCAGCTGCCACTGCCGCAGCGCGCCGTCCCCGCACAGCGCCACGTGCCCGGTGCCGAGCCCGCCGAGCGGAAAGGCGACCGCGTCTCCGGCGTACAACGTCATCTGCGTCTCCCTGGCGATGAAATCGATTTCACAAAGCTGAAACGGAACGTAGATCGGGGTCGGCCGCCTGTCAAGACGGCCTAGAGTGAGGCGCTATGGCCACGATCTATGAGGTAGCCGCGCTCGCGGGCGTCTCGCCCGCGACCGTCTCGCGCTTCTTCAACGGCACCACCGTGTCGCCGGAGAAGCAGCGGGCCGTGCGCGAGGCCGCCGCCAAGCTGGCCTTCACGCCCAACAAGACCGCCCGCCGCCTGCGCAAGCAGAGCTCCGAGGTGGTGGCCCTGCTGATCCCCGACATCGAGAATCCGTTCTTCACCGCGCTGGCCCGCGGCGTCGAGGACAGGGCGCAGGAGGCGGGCTTCTCGGTCGTGCTGTGCAACACCGACGACGACCCCGGCAAGGAGCTGCGCTACCTGCAGATCGCCGCGTCCGAGCAGATGGCGGGCGTGATCCTGGCCCCCGCCTCGGACGAGGCCGACCTGGGCGCGATCGCCTCGCTGGGCAGCCCGGTCGTGGCCGTCGACCGCACGACGCCGTATCCGGTGGACGCCGTCAAGGTCGACAACCGGGCGGCCGGCATCGCGGCCACGACGGCGCTGTTCGACGCCGGGCACCGCCGGATCGCCTGCATCGCCGGGCCGGTCGGCATCGAGGCGACCGAGGACAGGTTTCTGGGCTGGCGGCAGGTGATGACCGCCCGCCGGGCCGCGATGCCGGACGGCTTCCTGCAGCACGCGAACTTCCGGGCCGACGGCGGGCATGCGGCGATGCAGCGGCTGCTGGCCCTGCCCGAGCCGCCCGACGCGGTGCTGACCACGAACAACCTGATGGGCGTGGGGGCGCTGCAGGCCGTCGTCGAGGCCGGCGCCGACCCGGCCCGATTCGGCCTGGCCGTGGTCGGTGAGCTGCCGTTTCTCTTCCTGACGCCACGCTCGGTGGTGCAGGTGCGGCTGCCCGCGCGGCACCTGGGCACGACCGCCGCGTCGATGCTGCTGGAACGCATCGGCGGCGACACCCAGCCGCCCCGCACGGTCGTGTTACGGGCCGAATTGGCCCGTTAGCTGCAATCGATCCCGGCTGCGAGTTCCCTGATCAGAGCCACCCTCGAAAAGACGAGCCGACTCCTTGACGAAATCGATTTCATGGACTTCACTGTGGCGCACCGCACCGCCTCTAAACCGCTCCCAATTCGAGAGGGACGCAGGCACATGAAGACCTCGTTACGAAAGCTCACGTTGCTCGGCGCGGCCGCCCTGCTTGCGGTCACGTCCGCGGCCGCCTGCTCGAACGACGACTCCGGCTCCTCGTCGGGCGACCAGTCGCTCGAGATCGTCTACTGGAACTACGGACCCGCCGCCGAGCAGGGCAACAAGGCCACGGCCGACGCCTTCATGGCCGCCCACTCCGGCACCACGGTCACGCTCACCCCGGTCACCGGCGAGAACTGGGGCACCTACTACGCCAACGTGGCCACGCTGATCGCCTCGGGCAAGCGCCCCGACCTGATGGTCATCTCGGGCGAGGGCGCCCAGTTCGTGCACTCCAACAACCTCGTCCGGCCGATCAACGAATATCTCGACAAGGACGAGGAGGCCAAGACGATCACGAGCGACATCGCGCAGGGCCTCATCGACGGCTTCACGGTCAAGGGCGACGTCCTCACCCTGACGTACGGCTGGAACGACATGGTCGTCTACTACAACACCGCCGTGTTCAAGAAGGCCGGCGTCGAGCCGCCCAAGCCGGACTGGACCTGGGAGCAGTTCCAGCAGACGGCCAAGAAGCTGACCGAGGACACCAACGGCGACGGCACCCCCGACCGGTACGGGTTCACCTGGGCCAGCAACGAGATCTTCCCCGGCATCATGCCCTGGGTGGCCAACGCCGGCGGCAACCTGACCAGCGACGACGTGTGCACCGCGACCGCCGGCACCCCGCAGGTGAACAAGGCCGTCTCGTTCCTCGACCAGCTGATCAAGGACAAGGTCGCGCCGGCCCCGATGCCGATGAGCGACGTGTTCACCCGCTTCCAGAACGGCCAGGTCGCCATGTTCGGCGCCGGGCGCTGGCCGATCGCGACGTTCCTGCCCAAGTTCAAGGACTTCGACATCCAGCTCTACCCGACCGGCGACACGTACAAGACGGTCTTCGGCGGCGCCGGCTATCCGATCCTCAAGTCGTCGAAGAACCCCGACCTGGCCTGGGAGTACCAGAAGTTCACGGTCAGCGAGGAGATCGAGAAGCAGTACGTGGGGACGGCCGACAAGCCCGGCGACTCGATCCCGTCGCGCCGCTCGCTCGCCCGGACCATCGCCCAGAACGGCGTGCCCCCGGCGAACTCGAACCTCTACTACGACAGCATCGACAAGCACGAGACGCTCGTGCCCTACCCGGCGCCGGCCAAGTACAGCGCCTTCGAGTCGACGGTCCTGCGTCACCTTCAGCTGATCTTCGCCGGCGAGGCGAGTGTCGCCGACGGTCTCAAGAACATGCAGGGTGAACTGAGCAGCATCGTCACCTGCTGAGATGGCTACCCTCATGACTCGACGTCAGGCTCCCCCGGCTCCGAGCCGGGGGGCCACCCCCTTGAAAAAGAGAGGAGACGGGCTCGCGGCCCTCGCGTTCCTGTCCCCCTCGATCGTCACCTTCGTGATCTTCGTGCTGGCCCCGACCCTGGGCGTGCTCTACCTGAGCTTCTACGACTGGAACCTGCTCAGCGACGGCACGTTCGTCGGGCTCGACAACTTCGAGCGGCTCGCCTCCGACGAGCGCCTGCTGCGGGTGTACGGCTCCACGGCGTACATGGCGCTGGTGATCCTCGCGGTCAACGTGGTGCTCGGATTGCTGCTGGCGGTGCTGCTGGAGGCCAAGATGCCCCGGCTGCTGCGCGGCTTCTTCCGGCTGAGCTTCCTGTTCCCGTTCGTGGTGTCGGCCTCCGCGGTCGCGCTGATCTGGCGGTTCCTGCTCAACAAGGACCTCGGCCTGGTCAACTGGTTCCTCGGCTCGCTCGGCATCGACCGTATCGACTGGCTCGGCTCGTCGGTGTGGGCCCCGATCTCGGTGATCATCGTGAACTCGTGGAAGACCATCGGGTTCTCGATTCTGGTCTACATCGCCGGCCTGCAGGCCATCCCGGGCGCGCTCAAGGAGGCCGCGATCGTCGACGGGGCCAACGCCTGGACCCGCTTTTGGCGCATCACGTTCCCCCTGCTGTCCCCGACGATCTTCTTCCTGGTCGTCATCAACACCATCAACTCGTTCCAGATCTTCGCCGAGCCCCGGGTGCTGACCCAGGGCGGACCGGGCGACGCCAGCCGCACGATCGTCGAATACCTCTACGACCGGGCGTTCGGCGACTTCGACCTCGGCTACGCCTCCGCCATCGGCATCACGTTCATGCTGATCCTCATCGTGCTCACCGCAATCCAATTCCGGTTCTCGCGCAGATGGACGTTCTACGAGTGAGCAGACTTCTTTCCCGTACGGCGACGTTCGTCATCCTCGCCGTCGCAGCCATCGCCATCACCGCGCCGTTCCTGTGGATCTTCCGGGGTGCGTTCGCGGCCTCGGACGCGGAGCTCTACAAGCTGCCGCCGTCCTTCGATCCGGGCAACCTGACCGGGGCCAACTTCGGCAAGGTGACCGAGCAGGTGCCGTACTTCCGGTTCTTCGCCAACTCGATCATCGTGTCCACCACGGTCACGATCGCTCAGCTGGTCACGTGCTCGACCGCCGCGTACGCGTTCGCCCGGCTGCGTTTCCGGGGCAAGGGCGTGCTGTTCGCGGTCGTCATCGGGTCGCTGATGATCCCGATCCAGGTCACGATCGTCCCGCTGTTCCTGGTCATGTCGAAGCTGAGCCTGACCAACACGCTGTGGTCGCTGATCCTGCCCGGCATCTTCTCCGGCTTCGGCATCTTCCTGCTGCGCCAGCACTTCCTGGCCCTGCCGTACGAACTGGAGGAGGCGGCCAAGCTCGACGGCGCCGGCCACTTCCGGACGTTCGCGCGGGTCATCCTGCCGCTGTCCGGGCCCTCGCTGGCGACGCTGGGCATCCTCTGCTTCACCTACTGGTGGAACGACCTGCTGCTGCCGCTGGTCATGATCAGCGACACCGAGCGGCAGACCCTGCCCGTGGGCCTGGTGCTGCTGGCCGGCCGCTTCTCCACCGGCTCGCTGGGCACCATCGCGGCCGGCATCGCGCTGGCGATCGTCCCGGTGCTCATCGTCTTCCTGGCCGCGCAGCGCTACATCGTGCAGTCGATCGCGTCCAGCGGTCTCAAGCTCTAAGGGGGTCGCAGTGGACGTGTTGGTCAAAGAAACCTGGTCCGGCGTCACGGCGTGGTGGCAAGAGCTTCCCCGTACGCTCGGGGCCGGCGCCCTGACGCTGGTGGCGGCGACGCCGCTGGCCGTTGCGCTGGTGGCCGATGCCCCGCGCGTGGTGGCCGCCGCCGCGGTGCTGCCGCTGATGCTGGCCCTCACCGCCGTGGCCTCGTTCGCCGCGCAGACCGCGCGCGGTGACCAGCCTCGGATAAGCGGTGCCGATCCCGTGCTGGCACTCCTGTTGTCGGTCGCCGGTCTGGCCCTGCTCGCCCCGTGGGGCGTGCTGCCGGCCGCGGCCGTCGTGATCGTCGGGCCGTACGCCCTCGCCTATGGTGCGGTGCGGGGCAGGCGCGGCTGGGCGGCGCTACGCGGCGGGGTCATCCTCGCCGCGTACCGTCCCGCCTGGGCGCTGACGCTGACCGGGCTGACGGTGCTGGCCGGGTTTGCCGCCGCGGCCTCGGCCGGGGCGCTGGCGCTGATCGTGGCGCCGCTGCTGCTGACGATCGCCGCCCGCCAGACCGCCACCCTGCTGGCCGACATCGATGATCGCCAATCCGTCGCGACCCCAGTACCCGCCCTCCCAGGGGGGTCCCCCACCTCGGGGCAGTTTACCGACATTGCGCGATCTTCGTCCGAGGGCCTGTGGACAACCGCGGACTGTGGAAAACCCGCGTGGTGACGATATATGAGGTAGCGGCCCGGGCCGGCGTCTCGGCCTCGACGGTCAGCCGGGTGCTCAACGGGGCCAAGGTCTCCGCCGAGTCCGAGCGCCTCGTCCGCGCGGCCGCCGAGGCCCTGGCCTTCACCCCCAACCGCACCGCGCGCCGGCTGCGCGGCCACTCCTCGGCGGTGATCGGGCTGATCATCCCGGACATCGAAAACCCGTTCTTCACGGCGCTCGCCCGCGGCGTCGAGAACCGGGCCCGCGCGGCCGGCTACTCGGTCGTGCTGTGCAACACCGACGAGGATCCCGACCGCGAGGCCACCTACCTAGACATCGCGGTGGCCGAGCACATGGCGGGCGTGATCCTGGCCCCGGCCGACGACGCCAGCGACGTGAGCCGGCTCGTGGCCCACTCCCGGCCGGTCGTCGCCGTCGACCGCAGCCTGGCCCGCGCCGACGTCGACGCGGTGACGGTGGACAACCGGGCCGGCGGGCGTTCGGCGGCCGAGTCGCTGTTCGCGGCCGGCTATCGGCGGGTCGCCTGCATCACCGGGCCCAGCTCGGTCGAGACCGCCCAGCTGCGGATGGCGGGCTGGCGCCAGGCGGCGTCGAGACACACCGGTTCCGCGTACGTGGAGGAACTGTTGCGCTACGCCGACTATCGCGTCGAGGGCGGCCGCCAAGCGATGGCCGAGCTGCTCGAACTGCCCGACCCGCCGGACGCGGCAGTGGTCGCCAACAACCTGATGGCCGCGGGCGCGCTCGACGCCCTCGACGACGTGGGGCTGGCGCCGCCCGCGTTCGGCCTGGCCGTCTTTGGTGACCTGCCGTTCGCCTCGTTCGGCCGGCGGGGCATCCGGGTGGTGGACGTGCCCGCGCGCGAGCTCGGCGAGGCGGCCGCCGCCCTGCTGCTCGACCGCATCGGCGGGGACGCGAGCCCGGCCCGAACCGTTGTCCTGCGAGCCCTGGAGCAGCGATGAGCGTTTTCCTCGGTGTCGACATCGGCACCTCCAGCAGCAAGGGCGTGCTGGTCGCGGCAGACGGCGAAGTGCTGCGGACCGCCGTACGGGAACACGGGGTTGATCGTCCGCGGCCGGGTCACGTGGAGATGGCGGGATCGGTGTGGTGGGACGAATTCCGCTCGCTCGCCGAGGAGCTGACCGCGGGCGTGACGGTGAGCGCCGTCGGGGTCAGCGGCATGGGGCCCTGCGTGCTGCTGACCGACGCGGCCGGGGTCCCGCTCAGACCCGCGATCCTGTACGGGGTGGACACGCGCGCCACCGACGAGATCGCCGCCCTCACGTCGTCGCTGGGCGAGTCAGCGATCCTGGAGCGCTGCGGTTCGGTGTTGTCGTCGCAGGCGGCCGGGCCCAAGCTGGCCTGGCTCGCCAAGCACGAACCGGACGTCATGGCGCGCGCCCGGCGACTGTTCATGCCCGCCTCCTGGCTGGCGTATCAACTGACCGGCAACTATGTGCTCGACTTTCACTCGGCCAGTCAGTGCACGCCGCTCTTCGACACGCACGCGCTGGACTGGTATCAGCCTTGGGCCTCGCTGATCGCCCCCGGACTGGAGTTGCCGCCGCTGGCCTGGCCCGGCGACGTGGCCGGCGTTACCCGGTCGGATATTTCGGGCATCCCGGCGGGCACTCCGGTGATCACCGGGACGATCGACGCGTGGACCGAGGCGGTCAGCGTCGGCGCGCAGAACCCGGGCGACCTGATGCTGATGTACGGCACGACGATGTTCCTGATCGCGACGGTGTCTTCGTTCACGACCTCGCCGTCGATGTGGGGCACGGTCGGCGCCTTCCCGGGCACGCGCAACCTGGCCGGGGGCATGGCCACCTCGGGGGCGATCACCTCGTGGCTGCGCGACCTGACCGGCGCGTCCTTCCCGTCGCTGCTCGCGGAGGCGGAGGCGTCCGGGGCGGGGGCGCGGGGGCTGCTGATGCTGCCGTACTTCGCCGGGGAGCGTACGCCGGTCATGGATCCCGACGCCCGGGGCGTGATCGCGGGTCTGACCCTGGAGCACACGCGGGGTGATCTGTATCGGGCCGCACTCGAGGCCACGGCGCTCGGCGTGCGGCACAACGTCGCCGCCCTGCGCGAGGCGGGCGCCGACATCCAGCGGGTGGTGGCCGTCGGCGGCGGCACTCGGGGTGGCCTGTGGACGCGGATCGTCTCCGACGTCACCGGGCTGGCCCAGGTCGTGCCGCGGGTGACGATCGGGGCGGCGTACGGGGCCGCTTTTCTTGCCGCCGGGGCGCCGGACATCAACGCCTGGAACCCACCCGCCGAGACTGTCCGGCCGGATCCGGCCACTCGCGCGACCTATGACGAGCTTTACGCGCTCTATCTCGACCTCTATCCGGCCACCCGGACCATCACCCACTCCCTCGCTGATCGTCAACGGAGGACCCGATGACCACGTACGCCATCCCCGCCGCCCCCTCGCGTCCGTCGGCCGAGCCGAACACCGCTTACCTGATCGCGAGCGGTGATCTGCGGCCCGCCGCCAACCGGGCCGGCTGGCCGGTGCAGCAACAGATGGAGGCCGCTGTCACCGCTGCCATGGTCGAGCTCGGTTGGTCGGTGCGCCGGGCCCACGACGGCTTCATCGACAGCCAGCGGATGGGCCTCGAGGTGTTCAAGACGATCCCGCCCGACGCGCCGTTGATCGTGGCGGAGGCGGTGTGGCAGTACAGCCATCACGTGCTGGCCGGGTTGCGCACCCATCGCGGGCCGATCCTGACGGTGGCCAACTTCGCCGGGGACTGGCCTGGGCTCGTCGGGCTGCTCGGCCTCAACGCGGGGATGGCCAAGATGGGCGTGGACTACTCGACGATCTGGTCGGTCGACTTCACCGACGACTGGTTCTGCGCCGGCCTGCGCAGCTGGGTCACGACCGGCACCATCGAACACGACCTGTCACACGTTTCGGATTTGCCGGACCTGGGGGATAAAGATGAAGTGACCCTGGGGAGGGCGCTGGCAACAGAACTGCTGGCCGACAAGGCGATCATCGGGGTCTTCGACGAGGGTTGCATGGGCATGTACAACGCCATCATCGACGACGGGCTGCTCAACCCGCTCGGCATCTACAAGGAGCGGCTGTCGCAGAGCGCACTCTGGGCCGAGATGCAGCGCGTCCCCGACGCCGAGGCCGACGCGGTCGGGGCCTGGCTGCTCGCCAAGGGGATGACCTTCGAGCTGGGCACCGACGAGGCCACCGAGCTGACCCCGGCCCAGCTGCGCTGGCAGTACAAGATGTACATCGCCGCGCTGCGGATCAGCGACGACTTCGGGCTCGACGCCGTGGGCATCCAATATCAGCAGGGCCTCAAGGATCTCTCCCCCGCCTCCGACCTGGCCGAGGGCCTGCTCAACAACGCCGACCGCCCGCCGGTCACCGCGCGCGACGGCAGCCGGGTGCTCTGGGACGGCGTACCGCTGCCGCATTTCAACGAGGCCGACGAGGGTGTGGCCGTGGACGCCCTGATCACCAACCGGATCTGGACCGCGATGGGTCTCGACCCGGCGACCACGCTGCACGACGTGCGCTGGGGCGAGGAGTACGACGGCGAGTTCGTCTGGGTGTGGGAGATCTCGGGTTCGGTGCCGCCGTCGCACTTCGCGACCGGCTACGCCGAGGCGGTCGGCAAGCGGCAGGATCCCGTCTACTTCCCGCTGGGCGGCTCCACCATCAAGGGCATCTCGAAGCCCGGCGAGGTGGTGTGGAGCCGTGTCTTCGTACAGGGAAACGCATTGCACGCCGATCTGGGCCGGGCCACCGCGGTCGAGCTGCCGGCCGCGGAATCGGAGCGCCGCTCGCAGGCCACCACCCCGGCCTGGCCCATCATGCACGCCGTGCTGCACGGGGTGACCCGCGACCAGTTCATGGCCCGCCACAAGGCCAACCACCTCAACGTCGCGTACGCCCCCGACGCCGCCACGGCCGACAAGGCGCTGCTGGCCAAGGCCGCGATGCTGTCCGCCCTCGGCGTCAGCGTCCATCTCTGCGGCAAAGTCACGATCTGACCCCGTACGGCGTCGCTTCGCTACCCTGCGACGGTGTCCGACGAACTGGCCCGGGAGTACAACCACTACGCGGAGCAGGCCGCCGAGCTTTTCCTCGCGGGGCGGCCCGAGCAGGCCCACCAGGTGGCCGATCGGGCCGTCGCGGCGGGGCAACAGCTCCACAAGTCCACACCCGAGAATCGGGCTTACGCCAACGCGTACGCGGACGCTTGCCGCAACCGTGCGGAGTTCGCCACCGTCCTGATCCTGGGCGGCCACGAAGCCCCGCGCCGGCTCGCCATGCTCGGGGCGCGGGACGCCGGGCGGGCGCTCGACCTGTACGAGCCGGGCGACCCTCGTACGGCGGCCGTGTGCCTGAACCTCGCCGAGCTGCTGACCGTCCTGGGTCAGCGGGACCAGGCCCGCGTGCAGGCCGAAACCGCGCTGGCCGACTATCGGCGGAGGCAGGTCGACGCCACCGAACTCGCCCGCGCCCTGGACAGATATGCCGACGTGCTTTCGGCGGGACTGCCCAGCACCCCGCCGGAGGCCGTCCAGGCCCGGCTCGAATCGGTCCGGCTGGCCCGGCCGTTCACCCGGCCCGGCACCCACCTGTGGACCGACCGGCACAACCAGGAGAACCCCTGGCTGAGCCGGCCCACCCTGCACCGGTTCGGCGTCACCGCCCGGCGGCTGGCCGCCGACCTGCCCCGCCCCGGCGCCGAGGCGGCCCGCTGCCTGTTCGACGCGGCCGAGGTCGAGCTGGCGCTGATCGACATCGAGAACCTCTACGCCCCCGCGCACCCGCAGCGCCTGCGCACCGCCGGGGCCTTGCTGGAGGAGCTCGCCCAGCTCCTCGACGACCGGAACCCCGACCTGGCCCGCCGCTGCCGGACGTCGGGGCTCCCGGACGATTGGCTGCCTGACATTCTGGCCCTGCGCCCCGAGGTGGAAGCCGCCTTCCCGACTAACGGGGATCAAATCGGGTAGCCGCATCCCGAGAATCCCGACCCGAGGAGTGCGGATGACCAAGCCGATCCGGGCGACCGGTCCGGCCCGCGCCGGCTGGGGCGCCGCCCTGCTGCTGGCCCCGGAACCCCTGCTGCGCCAGGCCGCCGGCTCGCCGGTCCCCGCCGCGGCGATGACGGTGGCAAGGGTGCTGGGCACGAGACAACTCGTGCAGGCCGTCGTCACGACCGCCGCCCCCGGCCCCCGAGTCGCCCGGCTCAGCGCGGCTTTGGACGTCCTGCACGCCGCCACCGGCGTGGCCCTGGCCGTCGCCTCCCCGCGCTGGCGCACGATCGCCCTGACCGACGCGGCCTTCGCCACCGCCCTCGCCGTGGCCGCCTGGCGCAGCCGCACTCCGTAGGCTGGACCCATGATTTCGCGCATGTGGCGGGGCTGGGTCGCGACCGATCGGGCCGCCGAATACGTGGCATACATCAACGAGACCGGCATGGCCGAATACAAGGCCACCCCCGGCAACCTCGACGCCCAGATGTGGACCCGCGACCTGGGCGACGGCCGCACCGAGGTCGTCACCCTCAGCTGGTGGGAATCCCTCGACTCGATCAAGGCCTTCGCCGGCGACGACATCACCCAGGCCGTCTTCTACCCCTCCGACGACAACTTCCTCATCGACCGCGAAACCACAGTCACCCACTTCGAGGTCACCGGCACCTGAGCCCGGACGTCAGCTGGGCGCGTACAGCCGGTCCAGATCGACGAGCTGGATGCTCGGGTCGGACTGTGCCGTCGCGAGCAGTTCACTGGTGAAGCCGGCTCCGCTGAACAGCAACAATCGGCAACGGTCAGAGTGGATGCCGTCCCGGCTTCGCAGCAGGGCGCAAATACGTTCCAGGCGTTGCAGGTGGCTGACGCCCACGGTCTCGTTCCACTTGGCCTCGCCGATCGCGAGGAGCTCCTCACGACCCTGTTCGTCACGGCCGAAAGCCGCCACATCCACCTCGTGCTGGGTGTGCGCGGCCGGATCATTGACCACACCTGAGGCGACTCGGACGGGATAACCGCCGAGCACGACGGGGCCGGCCTCCGTCCGGACGACGAGTTCCAGGCCGGCGCGTCCACGCAGCGGCGCGGTTCCGGACAGCAGCCCGCCCATGAATGACAGGGCGGACCCGCACAGCAGGAGCCGAACCTGCGTATTCGAGCGCTGCCCGGCCGGGTCGAGCGCACGTTGGATGATCGAGGGTAACGCCGGGCTGGCCCGGGCCAGGAACGGGAACTCGTCGATCACCACCGGGAGTGGACCGGCCGGGGCGAGCGTCATCGTCCGCGTGATCGCCTCGTCCCAGTTGTCGAACCTGAGCGGCGTGGGCTCGCCGAGATGGGTCCCGAGCGCGGCGCCGTACTGCCGGAGGGCGTCTGCTTCCACAGCTTCGGGCGCACTGAACATGAATCCACCGCTCGCACGCACGAGGGCGTCCAGCATGAAACTCTTGCCAAGACGACGCCGACCCGAAACAACGCCGAGCGCAGCCCCGCTCCGCGGCACACGGGCGAAGCGGACAATCT
Source organism: Paractinoplanes lichenicola (assembly GCF_016785085.1). Lineage (GTDB taxonomy): Bacteria > Actinomycetota > Actinomycetes > Mycobacteriales > Micromonosporaceae > Actinoplanes > Actinoplanes lichenicola. The sequence goes on along the minus strand of NZ_JAENHO010000008.1, from coordinate 101,842 downwards.
CGTCCCACTCGGTGTCGCGATCGAAGATCTCCGGTGGTTTCTCCACGATGGCTCTGCGCAAGCGTAAACAGTGTGCCGGCCCCGGACCGGGGCGGGTCCGGGGCCGGCTGGTGGAAGGGATGTCAGAGGTCGGCGGGGCCGGCTGCCTTGGCTTCCTCGACCGCGTCGGTGCGGCGTTCGTCGGCCTTGGCCGTGTCGTCCTGGCGCGGGGCGGCGGGGCGGGCGGCCGAGCGGGCTGCCGCCGCGGCGCTGTCGGTGACGGTGCCCTTGCGGATGCGGTTGTTGGCGGCGATCTGGGCGGCCGGGTTGTTGCCGGTGGCCGTCAGGGTCCCGTCGATGATGTTGTCGTCGACCGTGACGCCGCCGGTGGTGCTGGTGACGCTCACGTCCTTGCCGAAGAAGCCGCCGGAGGCGCAGCTGTCGAGCGGGCCGTTCGGGCCGAGCTGCACCCCGCCCAGGTTGCCCGCGAACGTGGCCTTGCCGCGCACCGAGCTGCCGCAGATCACGCTGCCGGTGGCGCTGTTGAGCACCGAGAGCGCGCCGTCGACGAACGAGTCGTGCACGTCGGTGTAGTACGAGCCGGTGCTGTTGACGCTGCCGGTGACCTGCGTGTTCTGGTCGAGGCGGACCTCGCCGGCCTGGGCGCTGACGTTGCCGGCGATCGTGCTGTTCTCGACGAACAGGAAGCTGTCGACCGTCGTGGTGCCCTTGGCCCGTACGGTGACCGTGCCGCTCGACGCGTCCTTGAGGAACACGCCGTAGCCGCCCGCGGCCAGCACGACCGGGCCGTCGATGGTGGTGGTCGACGCGTCGAGGTAGCCGTTGCCGGCCACCCGCACCTCGCCCGAGAACTTGCCGCCCGAGACGACCAGGTTGGCCCCGGCCTGCACGGTGATGTTGCCGGTGACGATGGTGCCGGTCAGCGAGCACGACTCGTTGGCCGGGACGAGCAGGTCGTTCGGCACGGTGACCGCGCCGCCGGTGCCGATGCAGTGGGTGACCAGCGCGGCGGTGGCCGGCAGGGCGGGGATCAGGCCGGCCAGCAGACCGGCGGCGGCGAAGACGGAAAGGCGTTTGCGCATGGCGGCGCTCCTAAGATTCAAGATCCGATGTCCGAACGGGCGGCCGCGCGGACGATCGTGCCCTGCTGCCGTTTGGTGAGGGTGCCGCCGGCCACCAGCGCGGCGGTGACGGTCTCGACGTGCCGCACGAACGCGGCGTGGTTCGGGTAGGACGCGTACTCGTCGATCAGGTCGTTGATCGTGCAGCCGTCGCCGGTGTCCGCGTTGGGCACCCCGGTGTCGTCGCCGTCGATGACCACGGTCGTCCGGGTGTCGGGCACCTCGCAGGCGTCCGAGCCCGTGCCGACCACGGTGAACGTGACCGTCTTCTCGGGCGAGGTGTTGCCCGCCGTGTCGGTCGCCCGAGCCCGTACGGTGTGAGCGCCGAGCCCGGTGATCACGACCGGCTGGGTGTAGGCGAGCCAGGCGCCCGAGTCGAGGGCGTACTGGATGGACGCCACTTCCGACTCGGTGTCGTTGGCCGTCACCGTGACGGTGGCCCGGCCCACGTACGCGTCGTTCTCGTTCTGCTCGCCGTCGACCTCGGCCACCACCGTCGGCGGCGTCGTGTCGGGCTCCTCCGCGGGCACCACCGTGAAGTGCGCCATCTTCTCGGCCGAGGTGTTGCCGGCCTTGTCGGTGGCCCGGTAGTGCAGCATGTGCATGCCCGCGGTGCTGACGACGACCGGTGCGGTGTACGCCGTGTAGGCCCCGCCGTCGAGCGAGTACTCGATGCGGTCCACCCCGGAGTCGTCGTCGGTGGCGGTCAGCGTGGCCGTGGCCGACCCGACGTAGTTGCCGTCGTCGTCCTGGGTGCCGGCCAGGGCGTGGTTCACCGTGGGCGGCGTGGTGTCCTCCTCGGGCGCCGGCTCGACCACCGTGAAGGCCAGCGACCCTTCCGTGGAGGCGTTGCCCGATTTGTCGGTCGCCCGGTACCGGACCGTGTGGGCCCCGGCCGTGCTGACCGCGACCGGTGCGGTGTAGGCCTGGAACGCGCCACTGTCCAGCGCGTACTCGACCTTGTCGACACCCGAGCCGCCGGTGTTGTCGGTGGCGGTCACCGTGACGGTGGCCGTGCCGACGTAGTTGCCGTTCGCGTCCTGGGTGCCCGCCGCGGCGGCCGTCACCGTGGGCGGCGTCGTGTCGGGGTCGGGACCGGGGCCGTCGGTGACGACGAACTCGCCGACCATCGTGCTGTGCCCCGGGATGGAGCAGAAGTACCTGTACCGCCCCGGGGTCAGCGTCACCGTGGCCTCGTGCCGCCCGTTGTTGGCGTCGAACGGGTTGGCCAGGATGTTGAGGCTGACGTCGTGGTTGTAGCCCTCGGTCGACGTGTCGAAGGTCAGCGTGTGCGGCATGCCGGTCGTGTTGCCGGTGGCCGCGCTGTTCTCGAACACGATGGTGGTGGCGCCGGGCGTCGCCGTGGTCGGCGCCGACGTGTACGCGGTGATGCTGTCCCCGGCCGTCCAGTTCAAGGTCCCAGCCGCCTGGGCCGGCGACGCGAGACCACCGACCAGCAGGAGCAGCGCGGCGAACAAACCAACTAGCCGTTTCACAGGGCACGCACCCGGATGTCGCGGAAGTCGACCAGGTCGGTGTCGCTGTGGTTCTGCAGGCCGATCAGCCCCTCGAGGAACTGTCGCTGGTCGGTCGGCGGGTCACCGGCCCGCGAGGACTGCTTGCCGGGCGTGTTGTCGAACTCTTTGATGACGACCCCGTTCCGGATGATCGTGTAGTGCTGGCCGACGACCTTGATCTCGTACCGGTTCCAGACGTTCTTCGCCGTGGGACGGGCGGCCGAGAGCGGGTTCGGGTCGAAGTTGTAGATCGAGCCGGTCTTCTGCGGCTCACCGGTCTCGCCGTCGTAGATCTGGATCTCGTGGCCGCAGTAGATGGCCACCCAGGCCTGCGAGGTGCGGGCCGAGCCGACGGTGCCGCAGCTGCCCGCGGGCCGCTGGTCGAGCGGGATGCGCGGGTCGGGGAAGCGGGTGAAGACCCCGCTGTTGCCGCGGGCGTCGCCGGGTGCGACGTCACGGAACTGCAGCGTCAGCGAGAAGTCCTTGAACGGCTTGGTGTAGTAGAGCATGCCGAGCCCGCCGCTGGGCCGCAGCGACCCGTCCGGCTGGATCGTGAACTGCCCGGTCGGCGCCTGCGCCCAGTCCTGCAGCGACTCCGGCGTGCCGTTGTAGATCGAGACGTACCCGGTGTGGCCGGCCGTGCCGATCTTCGAGGAGGCCGCCGCCCGGGTCAGGGCACCCGCCTCACGGTCACTCAAAAGGGGCTTGAGCGACGCGGTCACCGCGGAGACGTGCCTGACGAAGGCGTCGTGGGTCGCCCACGTGCTCTCGTCGTCGATCAGATCGTCGATCGTGCAGCCCTCGCCGACGACGCGGTTGGCGACCCCGGTGTCGACGTCGTCAAGCCGTACGGTGGTGGAAGGGTCTGCCACGGCACAGCCCGCGGTCACCGTCGTGGTCACGGTCGAGGTCGTCCCGCCCGCGTAGGTCACCACCAGGGTCGCCGTGTACTTGCCGACCTTGGCGTACGTGTGGGTGGGGTTGGCCTCGGTCGAGGTGCCGCCGTCGCCGAACGTCCACTTGTAGGACAGCCCGCCCGAGCGGGAACCGTTGAACGCCACCGTGAGCGGCTTGTTCTGCACCGCCACCGACGTCGCCGCGGGCACCGGGGTGGGCGCCCCGCCCTGATACGTGACGCGGATCAGCTTCTGGTTGGGGTGCAGGCTGAAGAAGCCGCCCGCGTAGTCGAGCATGTAGAGCGCGCCGTCCGGGCCGAACTTGGCGTCCATCCACGACTGCAGCTGGTTGGCCCCGCCGCCGGCCGGGATGATGGCCCGCAGCGACTCGCCGAACGCCGGCGGCTTGCCCGGCTGGTCGACAGTCACGGCGACCCGGTTGGCCGCGTTCGACTGGTCACCGATGAGCCACTTGTCGTTCCAGTACGACGGCCACGCCACGGTCGACTTGGGGTCGACCAGGTCGCGGTGGTACGTCGGGCCCGACATGACGGCCTGGCCGCCGCCCCGCAGGTAGGGCTGGGTGTAGGTCGCGTCCGCGGCGTTGTAGGTCGGGATGTCGCTGCCCGCGCGCTTCGGGAAGACCGGGCCGCCGCCGTCCGGCGAGTACCAGATCATGTTGTCCTTGATCGGCGGCAGGTCGGTCAGGCCCGTGTTGCGCGGCGACTCGTTCTTCGGCGCGTCGCAGTTGTACCAGCCGGTCAGGACCTTGGCGTCGGTGTTGCTGCGGTCCCGGTACGGCTGCTTGTTGCCCATGCAGTAGGGCCAGCCGTGGTTGCCCGCCTCGGTGATGATCGTGGCGGTCTCGTACTTGGCCGGTCCGAGCTCGGGGCTCGGCGATCCGGCGTCCGGCCCGACCCAGCCCGCGGTCAGCCACTGCTTCTTCTGGTCGATCTGCAGCCGGGCGATGTTGCGCACGCCCATCACGTAGATCTCCGGACGGGTCTTCGCCGTGCCCGGCGGGAACAGGTTGCCCGACGGGATCGTGTAGGTGCCGTCCGCCTCCGGGTGAATGCGGATGATCTTGCCGTTGAGGTCGTTCGTGTTGCCGGCCGTACGCCGGGCGTCCTGGAACGACGTGCCCTGATACTCGGCGGTCCAGTTGTTGCCCGAGTAGCCGTCCGAGCCCTGCGACGAGTTGCTGTCGCCGGAGCCGACGTACAGGTTGCCCTGCGCGTCGAACGCCATGCCGCCGCCCGCGTGGCAGCAGCTGTGGATCTGCACCGGCCAGTTGAGCAGGTCCTTGCGGGTGGCCTGGTCGATCGTCTGCGTGGTCTTGTCGTACGTGAAGCGCGAGACCGTACGCTGACCGATGCGCTTCTCGCGGTCGATCGAGGCGTGCGGCATCCAGTAGACGTACAGGTGGCCGTTCTGAGCGAAGGCCGGGTCCGGGACGATGCCGAGCAGGCCCTCCTCGTTCTTCTGCAGCTCGTCGCCGCTGCCCCGGTTGCCCATGACCGGCAGCGTGGTCAGCAGCTTGACCTGCTTGGTGGCCGGGTCGTAGGAGTGGATCGTGCCGCAGCCGAGGCCCACGTTGGGGTCGGTCCACGGGACGATCGGCCCGGACGGGCAGGCCGCCTTGCCGACGTAGAACACCGTGCCGTCGGGCGCGATGGTCAGGCCGTGCGGCTCGCCGATCTGGTCGAGCTGACCGGTCTGGTTGGCCGCGGTGAGCTTCTCGATCTTGTAGTTCGCGCCGATCGTGGCCTGGCAGTCCGCGCGGGTGATGCCGCTGGTCCAGCCGAGCGCGCCGGTCAGGTGCTTGCGGAAGGCCTCCTCGCCGTACGAGCCCTCGGTGTGGCCCATGCCGGTGTAGAAGGAGCGGCCGCCGTCGTAGTCACGGCACCACGAGATCGGGTGGAACGGGCCGTTGGCGCCCAGGCCCGGGTTGTAGTGCCGCTCCTCGACCTGGGCCAGGGTGTGCACCTGCCCGGTCGGGTTCGTCTCCCAGTTGTACCAGCGGTCCTCGCGGGTGACGGTCAGCGGCAGGCCGGCGGTGGCCGGGTGCTGCCGGTCGATGATGTCGACCACCGAGCGGGCCACCGCGGGCGGGGCCGGGGTCTCGGTCGTGCCGGTGAACAGCCGCAGGTCGGCCAGCTGGGTCAGCGGCTCGCCACTGTTGGCGGTGATGTTCAGGCGGTAGAACTTGTAGTCGCCCGGGGTCGCCACGTCGAACCGGCGGATCTGGAACCGGTCCGCGAACGTCTGCCCCGCGCGGGAGTCCACGTCGGTCCAGGCCTGCCCGTCGGCCGAGCCCTGCAGCTTCCAGTCCCTCGGGTCGCGCCCCGACGAGTCGTTGGCCGAGGTCAAGGCGTACGCGGTGATCCGGGCCGGCGCCGCCAGCTCGTAGCGTGCCCAGCCGGTCGGCGTGCGCACCAGCCACTTGGTGTTGGCGTCGCCGTCGTTGAGCTTGACCGCGGTCTCGTTCGGCGGGTTCTCGCCGCTCGCGGTGACCGCCGCGACCGGGTGGGCCACGGGGATCGCGCCGGCCGGGCGGGCGCCGATCAGGCCGGTGAACCAGGTCGAGTCGAGCTGGGCCCGGGCCGCGTCGCCGACACCGAGGAAGCCGCCGCCCGCGTTGACGAAGCCTTTGAGAGCGGTTTCCTGTACGGGGGTGAGCGTCACGCCGTCGGCCGAGAGGTAGACGACGGCCCGGTACTTGGCCAGGCTCGCCGTGCTGAAGACGGCGGGGTCGCTGCTCGCCGTGGCTTCGAGGCCCTGCGCGGTCGCCAGCTCCTGGATGGTTTGGGTCGCCCTGGCCACCGGGTCCTGCTGGGCCGCGGCAGCGCCGGCGAAGACGAGGACGCCGGGCTTGGGCGGTTCGGCCGCCGCCTGCCGGGCCGCGGCCTCTCGTGGCGGCGCGACTCCGATGGTCAGAACCGCGGCCAATCCTATGGCGGCGGCTTGTCTCAGCCTCATGAGCCAGTCCCTTCGTGGACGTGCGTTTGTGCTGATGCTTTTGCGGCGGCCGCGTGCTGGTGGCCGTTGAAGCGGTCGATCGCCTCCTGCGCGCCGGGTGGCATGGTGCCGTCGGCGTTGCGGACGAGGAAGATGCCGGCCATGCCGGTGTCCGAGTGGGACTGGACGTGGCAGTGGTACATCCACGCGCCGGGGCCCACCGCCTCACCGGCGATCACCTGGAAGCCGAACGAGTTGCCCGGGTTCAGGTCCTTGTTGTCGACGACGTGGGTGGGGTCGGACGGGCCCTCGAGATATCCCGTACGGTTGTCCGCCCAGCGGTGCGCGTGCAGGTGGAACGTGTGGAAGAAGTTGCCGTGGCCGATCGCGACCCACTCGACGCGCTGGCCCAGGTTGGCCTCGAACATCGGCGTGTTGGGGGCGACCTTGTTGTTGATCTGCATGTCGTTGAAGACGACCGTGAACTGCTTGTCCGGCAGGATGTCGCCGCGCCGCCGCACGATCAGGGCGCCGTACAGGCCCTTGATCAGGCCGGCCGTGCCGTGGTCGGTGCCCATCGCGTGGTCGTGGTAGTGCCAGTAGCCGGCGCTGCCGGGCAGGAACCGGCGGCCGGTGGTGGCGGTCATCTCGTGGGAGCGCCACGTGTATTTGCGGGTCTCGCCGGGGGCGTTGAACGAGGCGTTGAACGGCGCCCCGTCCGACTCGGTGCTGTAGTCGACCCCGTGCGGGTGGATGGAGAGCCGCTGGTTGGTCGTGTTGACCAGGGTGATCTCCAGCGTGTCGCCCTCGTACATCTCGAGGATCGGCCCGGGGATGGTCGCGGTGTCCGGCGTCAGGCCGTAGCCGAACTGGTTGCCGGGCAGCGCGACGGCGTAGATCGTGATCCGCTTGGTGACGCCCTCGGCGGCCTGGGCCGGCTCGGACCGGGTCGTCGTCGCCACCGCGACCGCGCCTCCGGTGACCCCCAGGACGCCCGCGGCCGCGAGCAGGGAACGCCGGCGCAGCTGCTGCGGTTCGCCTCCGCCGGCGCGCGGTGAGGCGTTGCCGGTGAACTCTCCGTCGGCGCGCGGCGAGGCGTCGCGCGCCGAAGCCTCGCCGGTGAGCTCTTCGCGGTCCAGCGTCATGCCTCGGCCCCAGCGGCGCAAGGCACGGCTGACAACGTTGTCATCTTTCATTCGCGTCCTCCCGCGTCACCGGCCTGAACAGATCGGGGACGCCCACGTGTCGGAAGAGCAGTCAGGCCTGCGCCTTTCGAGGCACAGCACCGCCACGCCCGGACCGGGGCCGCCACCCAGCCGTCCGTGCGCTTGTTACGAACTTTTCTCAGAAGAATCAAAACTTCGGTCTGATGGGAGCAACTTATGACTCACATCGATGAAAGTAAAGGTTCTTGAGACGAAAGTGGACGATCGGAGGCCGTCGATCCCCAGCCATTGACGCACATCCATGGCACTGTTTACCATCGCGAAACGTTGACAACGTTGTCACAGCCGGTGCACCGTCGCGCTCCCCCATCCCCCGCGAACGGCAGGTCACGCCATGCGCCCACGCCCCCTCCCCTGGCTCGCCACCCTGCTGCTGACCGCCGGCCTGGGCCTCGCGGTCGCCGCCCCGCCCGCCGCCGCGGCCCCGGGCGACTTCGTGACCGGCTTCGAGGCCGGCGATCCCGCACCCACGTGGCAGAACAGCGTCGAGAGCAGTGCCGGCGTCGGCGGCTACTGCTGCGCCCTGACCGGCATGGAGAGCGCCCCGCGGACGGAGACCGCGCACACCGGCACGGCCGCGCTGATGTATTCGGGCAACGACACCAGCACCACCGCGTCGTACTCGTACAACCGGCTCTTCGACGTCGACATCCCGGTGACCGCCGCGACCACGCTGTCCTACTGGCTCTATCCGCAGTCCGGCGGCCACCTCGACGTCGCCGTCGACCTCGTCTTCACCGATGGCAGTCGCCTGCGCGACACCGGCGCGGTCGACCAGAACGGCGTCCGCGTCCACCCCTCGTACCAGGGAAACGGTTCTGTGCTCGGCTTTGACCGCTGGAACTTCGTCAGCTCGTCGATCGGGCAGTGGGCGGCCGGGCGGACGGTCGACCGGATCCTGATCGGCTATGACCAGCCGGCCAACACGGGCACTTTCCGGGGCTATCTCGACGATCTGGCCATCACCGCCGACGCCCCCGCGACCCGGCTGTCCGATCTGGTCGACACCCGGCGCGGCTCGAACTCCGACGTCAGCTATTCGCGCGGCAACACGTTCCCGGGGACGACCGTGCCGAACGGCTTCAACTTCTGGACGCCCGTCACGAACGGCAACAGCGACGGCTGGCTCTATCAGTACAACGCGACGACCGTGCAGGGTTTCGCCGTCAGCCACGAGCCCAGCCCATGGATCGGCGACTATGCCCAGTTGCAAGTGATGCCGACGACCGGGTCCGTCAAGACGACACCGGACGCGCGCAAATCCACGTTCAGCCACGGCAATGAGGTGGCCAAGGCGCATTACTACAAGACCCGGCTCGACACGTACGGGATCACGGCCGAGATGAGCCCGACCGACCATGCCGGCGTGCTGCGCTTCCAATACCCGGCCGGGTCCGAGTCGGTCATCGTGTTCGACACCATCGACAAGGTGGGCGGCTCGATCACCGTCAACGCGAGCGCCCGTACGATCACCGGCTACCTCGACCACAAGGGCCCGCGCCTCTACTTCTCGGCGACCGTCGACAAACCCATCACCGCGACCGGAAACGTGAGCGGGCAGGGCGTGACGAGCTGGGTCCGTTTCGCCACAACGGCCAACGAGCAGGTCACGCTGAAAATGGCCACCTCGTACATGAGCGTCGCGCAAGCCACGGCCAACCTGTCGCAGGAGGTCGGGGCGAAAAGCTTCGACACCGTACGGGAGGAGGCCGCGGCGCTGTGGGACTCGGCGCTCGGGAAAGTGCGCATCGACGGCGCCACGAACGACCGGCTGGTGACGTTCTACTCCAACATGTATCGCTCGTTCATGTATCCGAACAACATGTCGGAGATCGTGGGCGGGGTGCGGAAATACTTCAGCCCGTACGACAACCAGGTGCACGACGGGCAGATGTACGTCAACAACGGCTTCTGGGACACCGCACGCGCGGTCTGGCCGCTCTACACGTTGCTCTCCCCCACCCGTACGGGCGAAATGCTCGACGGATTCGTCAACGCCTACAAGAACGGGGGCTGGACGCCACGCTGGTCGGGCCCCGGTTACATCGACATCATGGTCGGCACGAACCAGGACCTGGCCTTCGCCGACGCGTACATGAAGGGCGTGCGCAACTTCGACTTCCGGGCCGCGTACGCGTCGATGGTGAAGAACGCGGCGGTGTACTCGTCGTCGGGTTCGCGCGGGCGTAAGGGAATCGAGGTGTCCACGTTCAAGCGGTACGTGCCCACCGACGTACGGGGGGAATCGGCCTCTTGGACGCTGGAGGACGCGAACAACAACTTCGGTATCGCGCAACTGGGACGGGCGCTCGGATTCGCCGAGGACGCGGCCTACTTCGAGAACCGGGCCCTCGACTACGCGAACCTGTATTCGGCGTCGACCGGGTTCTTCCGCGGCAAGCAGTCCAACGGCTCCTGGCGTACGGCGGACTCGGCCTTCAAGCCGAATGAATGGGGCTACGAGTTCACCGAGGGCGCGCCCTGGCACTACGCGACGCCGGCCCCGCAGGACCCGCAGGGAATGGCCAACCTCTACGGCGGACGGGCGCAACTGTCGGCGAAAATCGACTCGGTCTTCGCCGCCTCCCGCGATTACCTGCCCGGCTCGTACGGGGGTGTCATCCACGAGATGCGCGAGGCCTACGACACCAACATGGGCCAGTACGCGCACCCGAACGAGCCGATTCACCACATGCTCTACATGTACAACTACGCCGGCACGCCGTCGAAGACCCAGACCCGCGTACGGGATGTGCTGACCAAGCTTTACGGCTCGGGCGCGGGCAACGGCGGTGGCTATCTCGGCGACGAGGACAACGGGCAGATGTCGGCCTGGTACGTGTTCAGCGCGCTCGGTTTCTACCCCGCGCGAATGGGCAGCACCGACTACACGATCGGCGCTCCGCTGCATCCCTCGGCCACAGTTTCGCTGGAGAACGGCCGCACCTTCACGGTTTCGGCGCCCGGGGTCAGCGACACGAACCGTTACATCCAGAGCGCCACACTCAACGGGGTGCCGTATACGAAGAACTATCTGACGCACGCCGATCTGCAGGCCGGGGGAACGCTCAGCTTCGTGATGGGCCCGTCCCCGTCCTCATGGGGCACCGGCGCCAACGACATTCCGCCCTCCCTCACCACCGGCTCCGCCGCGCCGCGCCCGCTCGCCGACCGGTTGAGTGGCGGCACGCTGACCGCGAGCGGCGAGAACCCGCCCAACGAGACGGCGGCCAAACTCGTCGACGACACGTCGCTGACGAAATGGCTCACCTTCGCCGGCACCGCCACGCTCGAATACCGCCTGCCCGCCGCGACCGCCGTCAAGCAGTACACGCTGACGTCGGCCGAGGACGCCCCCGAACGCGACCCGCGCAGCTGGGCGCTGCAGGGCTCCAACGACGGCACGACGTGGACGACTGTCGACACGCGGGCGAACCTCGACTTCGCCGACCGGCGGCAGACGAGGGCCTTCGTCATCCCCAACCCGACGGCCTACTCCCGCTACCGCCTGCAGATCACGGCCAACCACGGCGCCACGGCGACCCAGCTGGCCGAGTGGGAGCTCCTGAGTTAGCGGCGGGTCTCGGGGGCCAGCTGGACGGTCCACGTGCGGGCCGCGCCGACCACCGCGATCGCGCGGCACAGCAGCTCGCAGCCCAGCTCGGGACGGCCCTCGGCGAAGCCGCGGTTGATCAGGGTGACCGCCTTGGCGTGGTCACCCTGCTCGAGGGCGCTCTCCAGGCCCGCCGACAACACGGCGGCCAGAGCGGCGTGGAAGCTGTCGGCGCCCTTCTCGCGAAGCGTCTTCACGTGGTTCTCCTGAGTGCTCGCAGGGCCGTACTACGAGAACAACGGTTTTCGTGGCGGAGCAGGTGACGGTCGCGGGAGTGGGGTAAGACGGCCGGAACCGGTTCCGTGCTACGTTCTCAAGGCGTCCAGTCCCCCGTTTCCGGGTTCGTGCGGCGCCGTTCGAGAAAGGCATCACATGCCTGTCGTTCCCACCCGGTTCCTCGCCCCGCAGACCGCGGCCCAGGAGCAGCCCGCCCCGCACACCGCCGACCGCGGCGAGACGGCCATGCGCCGGCTCCGCGACCCGTTCGCGGTCACCGCCGAACCCACCCGCACCGGCCCGCGCGAGCCGCAGACAGCCTGAGCCCGGCCGATGACCGGTTATGGGGGCGCCGCCCGCTGGAACGGCCCGTCCGGCCAGGCCTGGGTCGAGACGCAGGCGCTGATGGACGGGATGTATCGGCCGCTCGAGGAGCTGCTGCTCGACGCCGTGAGCGCCCGGCAACCCGCAAGCGTGCTCGACGTCGGCTGCGGCACCGGCGGCACAACGGTCGCCCTGGCCGCCCGGCTGGGACCCGGCAGCAACTGCGTAGGCGTAGACATCTCCGAGCCCATGATCGAGGCCGCCCGCACCCGCGGCGGCACGGCGACGTTCCTCCGCGCCGACGTGCAGGAACACGAGTGGCCACCGGATTCGTTCGACGCGGTCATGTCCCGCTTCGGCGTCATGTTCTTCGACGACCCGGTGCGCGCCTTCGGCAACCTGCGCCGCGCCGCCCCCAGCCTGCATTTCGTGGCCTGGCGGGCCATCGAGGAAAACCCGTTCATGACGGCCGCCGAACGAGCCGCCGCCCCACTGCTCCCCGCCATGCCACCCCGCCGCCCGACCGGCCCCGGCCAGTTCGGCCTGGCGGACGCCGCCCAGACCCGCTCGATCCTCGCCTCGGCGGGCTGGACGGACATCACCATCGAGCCGATCGACATCACCTGCACCTTCCCCGAAGCCGACCTGGTCGGCTATTTCACCCGGCTGGGCCCGGTCGGCGTGGCCCTCCGCGACACCGACGACCAGACCCGGACCCAGGTCATCGACACCGTCAGGCCCGCCTTCACCCCCTACATCCACGGCCCCGAGGTCCGCTTCACCGCCGCCTGCTGGCTGGTTCAGGCCTCGAGCACGGGGTAGCCACCGCCCGGCAGCACGCCCTCCGCCGAAAGCGGTTCAGCAGGCAGGCCGGTGGTGACGCTGCCCGAGGCTTACAGCGCGGTGATGGCACGGCACAGCTGGGCGACCCGCTCGGCTGGGGCGCAGGGCTCGGGGCGCAGCTCCATCAGGTGGTTGCGGGTGGGGCGGTGGTGCCGCGGGCTACGACCTGGGTGGGCAGGGTGACGTGGGCGGCCGTGGGTTCGCCTTCTTGCAGGATTTGGTGGACCAGTTGGCCGGCGACCAGGCCCTGTTCGGTGACGGGTTGGCGGACTGTCGTGAGGTCGAACATGTCGGCCAGGTGGTGGTCGTCTATGCCGACGACCGACATCGTGTGCGGAACTGCCACCCCGGCGCGGCGCAGGGTGCGTAGGGCGCCGAAGGCTACCTCGTCGGAGAAGGCGACGACCCCGGTCGGCGGGTCGGGGCGGCTGAGCAGCTCGCTCATGCCTTCGACGCCGCCGTGGCTGCCCCAGTGGCGGTTGACGACCAGGGACGCGTCGAGGCCGGCCTCGGAAAGTACCGTGGTGAAGCCGCGCAGGCGGGCGCTGGGGGCGGCGTATTCGAGGCTCCACGTGCCGGTGGAATTGATCATCGCGATGCGGGTGTGGCCGGCCCGGACGAGTTGGGTGGTGGCCTGGCGGCCGGCTTCGACGTCGTCGATGCGGACGTGCGGGTGGTCGCCGAGGGTGCCGCCGGCCATGACGACCGTGACTCCCATGAGATCCAGGCGGCGGCGCTCGTCGTCGCTGATCGGCAGGGCGACCAGGATCAGCGCGTCGACCTGGCGGCGGGCGGGCAGCTCGTCGAAGAAGCGGCGGCGTTCGCGTTCCTCCTTGACCTCGTAGAGCAGCACGTCGAGGTCGGTGCCGCGCAGGCCGGTGACGATGCCGTCGAGCATCGACGCGTAGAACCAGTGCGACACGTCGGGGGTGACGACGGCGACCCGGCCGCTGGAGCCGCGGGCCAACCGGGCGGCGTCGGGTGAGACCGCGTACGACAGGTCGTCGGCCAGCAGCCTGATCTTGCGGCGGGTCTCCTCGGAGACGCCGGGGGCGCCGCTCAGGGCGCGCGACACCGTCGCGATGGAGACGCCGGCGCGCTCGGCCAGGTCCGCCATGTTCAACGCCACGGATCGCTTGGTCACGGCATCACGGTAAAACACGTAAACGCTTACGTCACGCGTTCCCGCGCAAAACCCGAGCAAAAGCATTGATGGTTGACAGCGCGGGTGACTTGTTTCACTCTCGTTTCGTAAACGCTTACGTGAGCACACGCCGGTGACCCACCCCGACCGAGGAGTCCCGATGAGATACCGCTTGCTGGCCCTGATAACCGCGACCGCCCTGCTGACGACGACGGCATGTTCAGGCGACAAAAAAGACGAAACGGCGGCGACCACAGCGCCGTCGACCGCGCCCAGCTCGGCCGGCGGCCCAGCGAGAGAGGACGCCGACCTGGTCATCTGGACCTCGGAGGCGGCCAGCCGGGCGGTGACCCCGATCGCCCAGAAGTTCGGTCAGGACAACAACATCACGGTCGCCGTGCAGGTGATCGCGGCCGACCTCGCCGCCAACGCGATCACGGCCAACGAGGCCGGCAACGGCCCCGACATCCTGACCCTGCCCAACGACTTCCTGGGCGGCGCGCTGCAGAACGGCACGGTCAAGCCGCTCTCGCTGGCCGCGAGCGACCTCACGGCGTACGAGAAAAGCGCCGTGGCCTCGGTGAGCCGCAACGGGCAGGTCTGGGCATTGCCGTACGGGATGGAGAATCTCGTCCTCTATCGCAACACCAAGGCCGTTCCGCAGGCCCCGGCGACCGTGGAGGACCTGGTCAGCACCGGGCAGGCGGCGGTCAAGAAGGGCACGGTCAAGCGCGCGCTGTCGCTGCCGGTCGGGCAGGAGGGCGACGCGTACCACATGCACCCGTTCTTCACCTCGGCCGGCGGCTCGCTGTTCGGCATGGACGCGAGCGGCCAGTACGACACCACGAAGATCGGCATCGGCACGCCGGAGTCGATCGCGGCGGCCAAGAAGATCGCGGCGCTGGGCGAGAAGGGCTCGAAGGTGCTGTCCCGCTCGATCGACGGCTCGAACGCGATCGCGCAGTTCACGGCGGGCAACGCGGCCTACCTGATCTCCGGCCCGTGGGCGCTGGCCGACATCCGCAAGTCCAAGGTCCCGTACGACATCACGCCGATCCCGCCGTTCAAGGGCGGCAAGCCGGCCGCGCCGTTCCTGGGCGTACAGGCGTTCTGGATGTTGTCGAACGCGAAGAACCCGGCCTTCGCCGAGGAGTTCGTGACCAAGACGATGAACACGCCCGAGGCGATGACCGCCATGTACGAGCAGGACCCCCGCCCACCCGTACGCGATGACGTGCTGGCCGCCGTGAGCGCGAAGGACGCCGACATGGGCAAGCTGGCCGCCGGGGCGAAGAACGCGACGCTGCTGCCCGACTTCCCGTTCATGGCCGGGGTGTGGCCGCCGCTGGGTCAGGCCTACGCCACGATCGTCGGCGGCGCCGACCCCACGAGCACGATGCAGAAGACCGGCAAGACGATCGAGAGCGCGGTCAAGGCGAAGTGATCCGGATCCTCTGCCTGGGGATCGCGGTCGGCACCGCGGCGGCGCTCACTCCCAGCCTGGCGGGCGGCGGTCACTACGTCGTGCTGACCGTCGCCTGGGTGGTCGTCGCGGTGCTGCTGGTCACGTACGGTACGCGCCGGGCGGTGACAGCCAAGTATCTGATCCCCGGCACGCTCCTGCTGGTCGTCTTCACCGTGGCCCCGGTGCTGGCCACCGTGCAGATGTCGACCACCAACTACGGCGACGGCACCCGTACGACCAAACAGGAGACGGTCGAGCGGATCCTGGCCAATTCCGTGGTGCAGGCGCCGGACTCGCCGATCTTCGACCTGACCGTGGCCGGGTCGGGCGACGGCGACTTCGTGTTCCTGCTGGTCGACCGGGCGACCGGTCAGGCGTACGAGGGAAACCGAGACGGGCTGCGCGAGCTCGACCCACCCGTGACCGCGCCGCCGGGTTACACGATCCTGACGCCGAAGCAGGTCAACGACGCGGCGGCCCAGCTCAGGGAGTTCGCCGTGCCGACCGAGGGCGGGGCCATCCGGCAGCGAGGGCTGCGGGAGGCGTACGAGGGCCGTGCGATGCTCCGGTACGACGGGAACGCGATCACCGATACGCAGACGCATACGCGCTATACCGTGCAGCGGCAGGGCGACCGCGAGTACTTCGTGGACGCGAACGGCGAGCGGCTGTCGGACCAGTCGTGGCGGGCGGGCGTCGGGCTCGACAACTATCGCAAGGCGTTCACCGACGAGCGCATCCTCGGCGGTTTCCTGCGCATCTTCGGCTGGACGGTGGCGTTCGCGGCGGGTTCGGTCGCGCTGACCTTCGTCGTCGGGCTCGGCCTGGCCGTGATGCTCAACGACCCCCGCGTACGGGGTCAGAAGTGGTATCGCTCGGTGCTGCTGCTGCCGTACGCGATCCCGGGTTTCATCAGCATCCTGGTCTGGTCCGGCTTCTTCAACCAGGAGTTCGGGCTGATCAACAACCTGACCGGGCTCGACGTCGACTGGCTGGGCGACCCGGTGTGGGCCAAGGCGGCGCTGCTGCTGCTCAACCTGTGGCTCGGCTTTCCGTACATGTTCCTGGTCGCCACCGGGGCGCTGCAGGCCATCCCCGGCGAGCTGAAGGAGGCCGCGACGATCGACGGCGCCGGCGGGTTCACCGCGTTCCGCCGCATCACGTTCCCGTTGCTGCTGGTCGCCGTGGCGCCCATTCTGGTGGCGTCGTTCGCGTTCAACTTCAACAACTTCAACGTGATCGAGCTGCTGACCCACGGCGGCCCGTTCACACCCGACAATCCCGACGCGGGCGCGACCGACATCCTGATCAGCTACACCGTACGGCTCGCGTTCGGCGCCGGCGGCGCGCAGTTCGGGTTCGCCGCCGCGATCGCCACCCTGCTCTTCGTCATCACCGGGGTGCTGGCGGCGGCGCAGTTCCGGGCCACCCGCAGTCTCGAGGAGGTGCACTGACGTGACAGTTCGTTGGTGGCGCGAGGTCGGCTTGCGGCACGCCGGCGGTCTCGTGGCCGTGGTCTTCGCCGTCGTCCCCGTGCTCTACGTCGTCTCGGCGGCGTTCAACCCGCTGGGCACGGTCGTCTCGACCGATGTCATCCCCACCCAGTTCAGTCTCGTGCACTTCCGGTCGCTGTTCTCCGATCCGGCCCGCCCGTTCCCGCGCTGGCTGCTCAACACCGTGATCGTCTGCGCCGCGGTCACCGTCGTCCAGGTGCTCTGCAGCGCTCTGGCCGCGTACGCGTTCTCCCGGTTCCGCTTCAAGGGCCGCCGCGGCGGGCTGCTGACCCTGCTCCTGATCCAGATGTTCCCGCAGTTCCTGGCCGTGATCGCGCTGTTCACCATGATCACCGAGCTCGGCGACGCCGTACCGGCCCTGGGCCTGAACACGATCGCCGGGTACAGCCTGGTGCTGATGGGCGGCGCGCTGGCCCAGGTGTGGCTGATCAAGGGCTACTTCGACACCATCCCCCGCCAGCTCGACGAGGCGGCCGTCGTGGACGGCGCGAGCCACGCGACCGTGTTCTTCAAGATCCTGTTGCCGCTGGCCCGGCCGATCCTGGCCGTCACGGGCCTGCTCGCGTTCGTCGGCGTGATCGGCGAGTTCCTGCTGGCCTCGATCTTCCTGACCGACACGCGGTCCAAGACCCTGGCGGTCGGCCTGTACGGGATCATCGAGTCGGACCGATCGAACAACCTGGGCGTGTTCGCGGCGGGCGCGCTGATGACGGCCCTGCCAGTGGTGCTGCTCTTCCAATACCTGCAGCGCTACATCGTCGGCGGGCTCACCTCCGGGGCGGTGAAGGACTGATGCGTCCCCTAGCCGATCCGCGGGCCGTGGTGCGCGGAGATCGTTTCCGGATCACCGTGCTGACCGACGGCCTGGTCCGCCTCGAATACGCCGAGGACGGGGTCTTCGAGGACCGCGCGTCCACGTTCGCGGTCAACCGTGAGCTGCCCGTGCCCAAGTTCCGGGTGCTCGACGGCGAGCACGAGCTCGAGGTGGTCACGTCGCGCTTCCGGCTCACGTACGACCGGGGGCCGTTCACCACGAGCGGGCTCAGCCTGGCGGTGGGGGGCGGGATCAGCTCGTACCACTCGGTCTGGCGCTACGGGCAGGCGCCGCAGGACCTGGGTGGCACGGCTCGCACGCTCGACAACGCGGACGGGGCGATTCCGCTCGAACCGGGAGTCGTCTCGCGTACGGGCTATGCGGTGGTCGACGACTCGCGCTCGTTCCTTTTCGACGACGAGGGCTGGGTCAGCGCCGACAACGTCAACCGCATCGACCTGTACGTGTTCGCTTACGGCCACGATTATGCGGAGGCGCTGAAGGCGTTCTATGCCGTCTCCGGTCCCCAGCCCGTCATTCCCCGGTTCGCGCTGGGCAATTGGTGGAGCCGGCATCACGCCTATACCGACGAGTCCTATCTGGCCCTGCTCGACCAGTTCCGCGCGGCGGGGCTGCCGTTCTCGGTCGGCGTCATCGACATGGACTGGCACGTGACCGACGTCGATTCCCGCTACGGCAGCGGCTGGACCGGATACACCTGGAACCGGTCGCTCTTCCCCGATCCGCCCGCATTCCTGAAAGAGCTGCACGACCGCGGGTTGCGGGTGACGCTCAACGTGCACCCGGCCGACGGCGTACGGGCCTATGAGGAGGCCTATCCGGCGATGGCGGCCGCGCTGGATCGCGACCCGGCGGGCGAGGAGCCGATCGCGTTCGACGTCACCGACCGGCGCTTCCTGCGTGCGTATTTCGAGGTGCTGCACCGCGGGCTGGAGGCCGACGGCGTCGACTTCTGGTGGCTGGACTGGCAGTCGGGGCCGCATTCGCGGGTGGCCGGCATCGACCCGTTGTGGATGCTCAACCATTTCCATTTCCTCGACAACGGGGCCCTGACATTTTCCCGGTACGCCGGGCCGGGCAGCCACCGCTATCCCGTGGGGTTCTCGGGCGACACCGTGATCTCGTGGGAGTCGCTGGCGTTCCAGCCCCATTTCACGGCGACGGCGGCCAACATCGGGTACGGCTGGTGGAGTCACGACATCGGCGGGCACTTCTTCGGCGTACGGGATGATGAGCTCGCCACGAGATGGGTGCAGTTCGGCTGTTTCTCGCCGATCCTGCGGCTGCACTCGGCCAAGAACCCGTTCATCCACAAGGAGCCGTGGTCTTTTCCCGCCCCGGCCCGGGAGGTGATGACCGAATTCCTGCGGCTGCGGCACCGGCTCGTGCCCTATCTGCACACCATGAACGCGCGGGCCGGGCTGCCGCTCGTGCTGCCCATGTATTACCACTCCCCCACGACGGACGCGGCCTATGAGGTCCCCAACCAATACCAGTTCGGCTCCTCGCTCGTCGTCGCGGCCATCACGTCCAAGTCGGATTCCCGTACGGGCCTGGGGCGGGTCAAGGCGTGGTTGCCCGAGGGCACGTGGGTCGACGTGTTCACCGACGTGGTCTACGACGGCGACCGGGTGCTTTATCTGCACCGTGACCTGACAAGCATTCCGGTGCTCGCCACCGGCGGCGCGATCGTGCCGCTGGACGGCGAGGCCGTGCCCGGCAACGACCCGGTCGAGCCGGCCCACCTGGAGGTGCTCGTCGTGGCCGGGGCCGACGGGTCGTTCGACCTGATCGAGGATGCGGGCGTGACGCCGCTGAGCTGGCACCAGGCGGCCGGCTTCCTGAAGATCGGCCCGGGGCCGCTCGGCCGCACCTGGACAACCACCTTTCCGGCACTCACCGGCGTCGATCCGGTGGCAACCGTGGACAACCTGCCAGTCCCGGCGGAGATTCACCGTGGTGAAACTCGAACATCGATTACGGTACGAGACGTGCCTGCTACGGCCGTGTTACGGATCTCGGTCGGCGCCCGGCCCGGCCTGCGCCGGAACGACGTGCCCGAGCTGATCTTCGCGCTGCTCGACCGGGCCCAGATGCCCATCTTGCTCAAGACCCGGGTGCTCGAGACCGTCCGGTCGGCCCGGCCGCTGACGGCCCTGCAGTCCCTCGATCTCGACGACGCACTGCTCACCGCGATCGGTGAGATCCTGCTCTCCCAGGAGAACTGAATGCTCTTCTCTCGAAAACGTCTTGCCGTCTTTTTGTCCGCCGTCCTGGCCGGCGGCGCGATCAGTGCGCCTGCCGCCGCGTCCGGCGGGCTGGCCGGCCGCCACTCGCTGCGGGCCCCGGTCAGCGACGAGAACTTCTACTTCGTCATGGCCGACCGCTTCGACAACGGCAGCACCGCCAACGACCAGGGCGGCCTCGGCGCCGACCCGCTGGTCTCGGGCTTCGACCCGACCAAGAAGGGCTTCTACAACGGCGGTGACCTGGCCGGCCTGCTGCGCCGCATCGACTACATCAAGGGCCTCGGCACGACGTCGATCTGGCTCACGCCCAGCTTCAAGAACAAGGCCGTGCAGCTGGAGGACGGCCCGTCCGCCGGCTACCACGGCTACTGGATCACCGACTTCACCCAGATCGACCCCCACCTGGGCACCAACGCCGAGCTCAAGACCCTGATCGACGCGGCCCACAAGCGGGGCATGAAGGTCTACTTCGACATCATCACCAACCACACCGCCGACGTCATCGGCTACGAGTCGGGCGCGCGCCAGCCGTACGTCTCCAAGGACGTCGCGCCGTACCGCACGCCGTCCGGGCAGCCTTTCGACGATCGCGACTACGCGGGCAAGCCCTACTTCCCGCCCACCGTCTTTCCCTACACCCCGGTGCTCGACCCGGCGGAACGCAACCTGAAGGTGCCGGCCTGGCTCAACGACACCTCGCTCTACCACAACCGGGGCGACACGACGTTCACCGGCGAGGACTCGCTGTACGGCGACTTCTTCGGCCTCGACGACCTGTTCACCGAGCACCCGCGGGTCGTCAACGGCATGATCGACATCTACGAGAAGTGGATCGGCGACTTCGGCGTCGACGGCTTCCGGATCGACACCATGAAGCACGTCAACGACGAGTTCTGGCAGAAGTTCGGGCCCGAGGTGCTCTCGTACGCCCGCAAGCACGGCAAGCCCGAGTTCTTCATGTTCGGCGAGGTCTTCGACACCTCGAAGAGGTTCACGTCGCAGTTCACCACCCGCAACAAGATGCAGGCGGTGCTCGACTTCCCGTTCCAGGAGGCGGCCCGCAACTACGCCTCGAAGGGCCAGCCGGCCGCCGCGCTCGGGCAGTTCTTCGCCGGTGACGACTGGTACACCGACGCCGACTCGAACGTCTACCAGCTGCCCACGTTCCTCGGCAACCACGACATGGGCCGGATCGGCAGCTTCGTGCAGGCCGACAACCCGGGCGCCGGCGACGCCGTGTGGCTGGCCCGCGACCGGCTCGCGCACGAGCTGATGTATTTCTCGCGCGGCAACCCGGTCGTCTACTACGGCGACGAGCAGGGCTTCACCGGCCCGGGCGGCGACCAGGACGCCCGCCAGACCATGTTCACCAGCCGCGTCCCGGAGTATCTCGACGACGACCTGATCGGCACCACGGCCACGCACGGTCAGGACAACTTCGTCACCAACCACCCCCTGTACGCGGGGATCTCGTCACTCGCGGCGCTGACGGCTCGCTACCCGACGCTGCGGGACGGCGCGCACCAGCACCGGTACGCCGCTTCCGGTCCCGGTATCTACGCGTTCTCCCGCACCGACGACCGCGAGTTCGTGGTCGCCCTGAACAACAGCACGTCGGCGCAGACGGCGGCCATCCCGACCTACATTTCCCGGGGCAAGTTCCAGCGCGTGTACGGGTCCGGCCCGGCCACGGCAACCTCGGCCGCCGACCGCACGCTCACGGTGACCGTGCCGCCGCTGTCGACCGTCGTGTACGCCTCGGCCGGTCGGATCCCCGCCTCTTCGGCCGCTCCCGCGGTGTCCCTGGCCACGCCCGCTCCGTCGGCCGAGTCACGGAGCCGCATGCAGGTCTCCGCCTCGCTCTCCACCGCGGCGTTCGCCGAGGTCACCTTCTATGCCCGTACGGGTCGGGGCGGCTGGACGCCGATCGGCACCGACGACAACGCGCCGTACCGAGTGTTCCACGACGTCTCCGGGCTGCGCGCCGGCACGCCGGTGGAATACAAGGCAGTGGTGCTCGACAACGCCCGGCACACCGCGACCAGCCAGGCCCGCTCGGTGAAGGTGCCGGCGCCCGCGTTGACCATCGAGGCGCCGGCCGAGAACGCCAACGTGCGCGGCAAGGTGGAAGTGCGGGCGATCGCCGACCCCGAACGCGCCAGCCACGTGGTGCGTTTCGAGCGCAGCATCGCCGGCGGCGCGTGGACGACAATCGGCCGCGACGACTCCTCCCCGGCGTACACGGTCTTCGACGATTTGGCCCCGCTCAACCTGGCCGCGGGCACGCAGATCCGCTATCGGGCCGTGCTCAGCGACCCGTCGGTGGTCAGCGCGATCCGTACGGTCCGCTACGCCGGCCCGCCGTTGACGACGGCCACGGTGCACTACTACCGCCCCGCCGGCGACTACACAGACTGGGGCCTGCACCTGTGGGGCGACGCCGTCGACCCGGCCGTCCTGTCCCAGATCGCGTGGGACAAGCCGTGGCCGGCGGCCCGCGTCGAGGGCGGCTGGGCCACGTACGAGATTCCGCTGGCCGACGACACCAAGCCGATCAACTTCATCATGCACCTGCCCAACGGCGACGCCGTCCCGTCAACCCGCGAACCGGGCGGGGACCGCGCCTTCACCCCGATCGACAACCCGCAGGTCTGGCTCAAACAGGGCGACCCGGCCGTCTACACCACGGCGCCCCCGACTAGCTGACCGCCTCTCGGTGGGCGGCGCTTCCCTCGCGGTAGAACAAGTAGCCGCCGTGGTGGAGGACGTCGCCCTCGAAGCGGCCGTCCGCGGTGAAGCCGCTGTCGTCCCAGTAGTCGATGTGGTTGCCTTTGACTTGGTAGCGGCCCGTGTAGGCGCTGGCTTTGGTGCCGCGGGCCTCGTCGTAGCGGTTGTCCGGCAGCAACTCCTGCCGGATGTGATTGTCGGCGGTGACCCACATCCCCACGTACGGGTGTGGGTCACCGGGCACTCCTGCTTCGCTCATGCCCCCAAGCTAGGTTCGCTCGCTGCCGCCGTTCAGGGTGTGTCGCACCCACCCACCACTAGCGTCTGAATGTCGCTCCGCTCGCCAATTCCAAGAAGATGGCGACGTGGGCCGGGGGCAGGCCGGCCAGGCTGCCGCCGATCGGGGACGGGCGCTCGGCCTTGTCGATCAGCTCCCGGGCCTGCTCGCGGGAGACGGGCTCGCCGATGTGTTCCAGGTAGTAGCGCTTCTCCTCGTCCGGGGTCAGGCCGTCGGGGATCGCGGGCGCGTACGGCCAGAAGTAGATCGGGGTGTCGGGCTCGATGCGCCAGCTCTCCGCGAGCGAGCCGGCGTCGACCACGTCGTAGCCGACCGCCTCCATGAACCGCTTCACCAGCTGCTTGGCGGCAGGGTCGTCCCCGGCGACCGGCAGGGTCGTGCGCTCGGGGTGACCCTCGGGACGGGCGTTGAACGACAGGTGGTGCCAGTCGAGGTTGTGGAACGCCTTGACCACCTTCGCCTCGGGCAGGTGCCGCTGGATCAGCTCGCTCGACGTGAGCTCGCCGCTGTCGAGCACGGCCGAGTGGAAGTCGCTCGCCTCCGGGTAGTAATTGGTCTGGTCGATGACGACCTTCCCGTCCAGCTTGCCCGCGGGCAACGACTCGTAGTTCGCCAGCGGCAGCGGGATCGCGACCAGGTCGCCGGCCGCGATCGCCTCGTCGACGGTGGCCGCCCGGGCCAGCGGGCCCAGCTCCCCGACCAGCGTGGCGAGGGTTTCCGGTCCCCGCGAGTTGCTGAGCACGACGGGGAAACCCGCCGCGACGGCCAGCCGGCCAGCCCGCTGCCGGACAGCCCCGCGCCGACGATGCCGATTGTCTGCTTGTTTGTCATGAGCCGATGGTCGGCGGGCCGGCCGGGCGGGACCAGGCGCCCTTCTCCCTATGACTCCGGGTACCAGTCAGTCCCCTCCGGCACGACGCATACTCGGGGCATGAGCGATTTGGGCACCGCGCTGCGGGCGTGGCGAGGCAGCATCAGCCCGGCCCGGGTCGGCCTGCCCGTCGGCGGCGACCGCCGGGTCCCGGGCCTGCGGCGCGAGGAGCTGGCGTTGCTGGCCGGCATCTCGTTCGACTATCTGGTGCAACTCGAACAGGGCCGCGCCGCCAAGCCGTCGCCGCAGGTGCTCGGGGCGCTGGCCCGGGTGCTGGAGCTGAACCCGGTGGACCGCGACGTGCTCTACCGGCTGGCCGGTGTGGTCGCCCCCACCACGGGCTCGATGCCCCGGACGGTGCCACCCGGCGTCCAACGCATGATCGACCGGATGAGCGACACCCCCGTGGCCGTCTTCACCGCCGCGTGGGACGCCGTGCAGTGGAACCCGCTCTGGGGCGAACTGTTCGGCACCCCCGGCACGCCCCGGCTCAACCTGGTGCGGGGACATTTCGCCGCCGAGAACCCCCTAGGCGCCTCCAGGGTCGAACGAGACGCGGCCCACACCAACGCATTCGAACGGATGATGGTTTCTGACCTGCGGCGGGCGGCCGATCGCTATCCCGACGACCGGGCCGTGGGTGAGCTGATCGCGGGGCTGCGGGAGACCAACCCGCGATTCGCGCAGCTGTGGAGGCGCTACGAGACGGTGCCGCTCGGCCGCTCCCGCAAGACCGTCGTGCACGCCGAACTCGGCCCCATCACCCTCGACTGCGACATCCTGACCATCGAACGGGCCGACCTGCACATCGTGCTCAACTGGGCCGAAACGGACACCCGCGACGCCGAGAAGCTCTCCCTGCTGCGCGAGCGGGTGGCAAATGATGTAGATTAAATCTACGTAGATTCAATCTACATATCGCGGTGGGGGCAGGATGTTCGTCGGTCGAGAGACAGAGCTGTCCCTCTTGAACCGGCGGCTCGATCACATCCGCCGAACCAGGACCGGACTTGCCGTAGCGGTTCGAGGTCGTCGTCAAGTTGGTAAATCTCGTCTTATTCAGGAGCTGTGCGACCGATCCGGCCTGCCCTACTTGTATTTCACTGCCGTCAAGGGCGCGTCGATCACCGAGTCGACGGCACAGTTCCTCACCGAGCTGGCCTCGTCGGATCTGCCGAACGACCATGCACTGCTACCGAGCGCCCCCTCCGCAGGTGGCTGGGGTGACATGCTGCGAGTCTTGGCCGGTACGCTGCCGGATCAACCTTGCATCGTCGTCCTGGACGAGCTGCCGTGGCTGGCCGAGCAGGACGACACCTTCGACGGGCAGCTGCAAGTCGTGTGGGACCGTCTGCTTTCGAACCGGCCGATCCTGCTTCTGCTGCTCGGCAGCGATCTTCACATGATGCAACGGCTCACCGCGTACGACCGGCCCTTCTACGGCCGCGCCGACAACCTCACGCTCGGCCCGCTCGACCTCGCCGAGACGGCGGCCGCAACCCAGCTCGCCGGCTCGGACGCCATCGACGCGTACCTGATCACCGGCGGCTTGCCGGGACTGCTGCTGCGCTGGCCGGCCGGGGTTCAGACCGAGGACTATCTCCGCGACGAGTTCACCGACCCGGCGTCGCCGCTTTTCGCAGTGCCGGAACAATCGCTGGCCTCGGAGTTTCCGAACCCCGATGTGGCCCGGCGCGCCCTGGAGGCGGTGGGCGGCGACACCCGCGCCTTCCCGGCCATCGCCAATGCCGCCGGCAACCGCGGTGAGCCGGTCAGCTCCGGCACCTTGTCCCCGCTCCTGCGGCAGCTCACGGAGGACAAACAGGCCCTGGCCGCCGATCAGCCGTTGTCGGCCACCGGCGGCAAGCCGACCCTGTACCGCGTGGCCGACAGCAGCTTGCGCCTCTACCTCGCAGTCCTGCGCGACGTCTCGAATCTGACCCGGCGCGGCCGGCCCGACGCGGGTTACGCGTTGTTTCAACGCCGATGGAGCACGTGGCGCGGCCGAGGCGTCGAACCGCTCATCCGCGCGTCGCTGGAGCAGGCGGCCATCAGCGGATCCCTGCCGTGGCCCGACGTCCAGACGGTCGGCGGCTGGTGGAATCGCCAGTTCAATCCGGAGATCGACCTGGTTGGCGCCGACCGCGGGCCCGTCGCCTCCAGGATTCACTTCTGCGGCTCCCTGAAGTGGCTGGGCACCCCCTTCGACGGCCGTGACCTGCACCAGCTTCGTGAGGGTGTTCAGCACGTTCCCGGCTTCGACGGCTCGCACGCCGGGCTGGTCGTAGTGAGCCGTTCCGGCGCGGACATCCCCTCCGGGGCGGTCGACGTCGTCTGGGGCCCGGAGGACGTCGTCGCAGCTTGGCGGTCCTGACTCAACGCGCAGCTACCCGCCAGCCGTGTAGCTCACCAGCGCCCAGGACCGGCGCGTTCTCGAAGCCGTGCGGGAGTACGGGATCCGAACCAGTATTGAAGATTGTGAATTAGTTCGGGCGGAAGTGTTATGCGCGGGGTGGTTCGTGCGTCTGCGACATAAAGCTCACAGACGGGAGCGCTCCCAAGATGTTCAAGCTACGCACCTTACTGGCTGCTCTGGCGGCCGGTGTCCTCGTCCTGGTCGGGTTGGTCGTTACTGGGCCTTCGGCCAGTGCTGCCGCAATGGCTGCCTTTCCCGGGGCGGCCGGGCCGGCCATGTATGCGACCGGTGGCCGAGGTGGCGATGTCTATCACGTCACCAATCTGACCGACAACGCGAGCAGTCCGCAGGCCGGCTCGCTTCGGTACGGCATCAACAATGCGCCGAGCGGTGGGCGGACCATCGTGTTCGACGTGGCGGGGACGATCAAGTTGTCGCCGGCGGGGCGGCAGGGGTGGTTGTCGATCGGGAAGAGCAATTTGACTATCGCGGGGCAGACCGCGCCCAAGCCGGGGATCACGATCATGGGGCAGGCGACCAAGGTCACGGGTAGCAATGTGGTGATTCGGCACGTGAAGTTCCGGCCGGGGAAGGATCAGGCCAACCCGGAGACGGCGACGAACGACGGGCTCTGGCTGACCGGGGACAACATCATCGTGGACCACGTGTCGGTGAGCTGGGCCGACGACGAGGGGATCAGCGCCAGCGACGCGGCGGGGCAGATCACGGTGCAGTACGCGATCGTGGCCGAGGGGCTGAACTACGCGGGGCACGCGTACGGGTCGCTGATCGGCAGTGATGTGAACGGCTCGAACATCGCTTATCACCACAACCTGTACGCCCATAACACCAGTCGGCTGCCGCGGTTGGGGAACGAGACGGGGGCGGTGAACTACGTCGAGTGGAGCAACAACGTCGTCTTCGAGGGTAAGGGGTACAGCGGCGAGAATCAGCTGGTCAACGCCAACTTCGTGGGCAACACCTATCTGCGGCACAACTCGAGCAGCCCGCAGGTCTACACGGGAGCGACCGGCACGACGCTCTACCAGTCGGGCAACAAGGTCGACTACGACGGGGACTCGAACCTGACCAACGGGTCGGACGCGACCTGGGACGTGTTCACGGCGTCGACGCACAGGTCGAGCCGGTTCGCGGTGCCCAACATGACGACCGAGGCGGCGTACACGGCGCTGCCCAAGGTGCTCGACGGGGCCGGGGCCTTCTGGTGGGCGCGCGACGCGGTCGACTCACGCATCGTGAGCGAGACCCGTACGACCAGCGGGACGCTGATCAGCAACTACAACACCTCGCAGTGGAACGCGCTGTGGAACGCCGCGGCGGTGAACTCGCCCAGCGGGTGGGACACGGATCGGGACGGGATGCCCAACACGTGGGAGAGCGCGAACGGGCTCAACCCGAACAGCGACGACCACAACGGGGACGCGGACGGCGACGGGTATCGCAACCTCGAGGAGTACCTGGACCACGCGGCGCAGGGCGGACAGGTCACGCCGCCGACAACCACGCCCCCGACGACCACGCCGCCCACCACCGCGCCGCCGGCGACCGGGGCGTGCACGGCGAGCTATCGGATCACGAACACGTGGGACGGCGGGTTCCAGGGTGAGGTGACGGTGACGGCCGGCAGCGCGCCGATCAGCGGGTGGTCGGCCCGGTGGACGCTCGGCAGCGGCCAGGCGATCAGCCAGGTCTGGAACGGCAAGCTCACCACCAGCGGTACGGCCGTGACCGTGGCCAACGAGTCCTACAACGGCGCGCTGGCCGCCTCGGCGTCGACGACGTTCGGCTTCCTCGCCTCCGGCACGGCGACCACCCCCACCCTGACCTGCACCAGCGTCTGAGGAGAAGACTGTGAATCGCAGACAGATCGCCGCCGTGGTTGTCGCCTGCCTGGGCACCGTGGCTTCCCTTGCTGTCGCCACCACCGCGCGGGCCGCCGCCGGGTGCCAGGTCGACTATCGGGTCAGTTCGCAGTGGGCCGGCGGGTTCACGGCAGCCATCACGATCAAGAACCTCGGCGACCCGATCAACGGGTGGCAGCTGGCCTGGGCGCTGCCGGCCGGGCAGACCATCACACAGGCCTGGGGGTTCACCGCCTCGGGCGCTGTCGTCGCCACCAACGCGAGCTACAACGCCGCCATCGGCACGGGCGGGTCGGTCGAGGTCGGCTTCAACGGCACCTGGACGGGCAGCAACCCGGTGCCGACCGCTTTCACGCTGAACGGCACGGCCTGCACCGGCGCCACAGCTCCGACCACGCCGCCGCCCACTGCACCGACGACGCCACCCACCACCCCGCCAACCACGCCGCCGGCCACCACCCCGCCGGCCACGACGGCGACCGTGGCCAAGGACGGCACCGGTCAATACACGACGGTCCAGGCCGCGATCGACGCCGTCCCGTCGACCAACACCACGCGCCGGGTCATCACGATCAAGGCCGGGACCTATCGCGAGATCGTCACGATCAACAAGCCGTACGTGACCCTGCAGGGCCTCGGATCGGCGCCGGGCCAGACGGTGATCGTCAACAACCACAGCAACGCCGGCGGCTACGGCACCTCGAACAGCGCGACGGTCTTCGTCAAGGCGCGAGACTTCGCCGGCACCAACCTGACCATGGCGAACGACTACGGCGAGGGCAGCCAGGCGGTCGCGGTCAACGTCAACGGGGATCGGGCGGTCTTCACCAACGTACGGTTCCTCGGCAACCAGGACACGTTGCTGGTCAACAACTACCGGCACTACTTCGTGAACTCGTACGTCGAGGGCACGGTCGACTTCATCTTCGGCGGGGCGTCGGCCGTGTTCCACAACTCGACGATCCATGAGAAGCGCTCGAGCGGCGGCCCGATCACCGCGGCCAACACCGATGCCTCACTGACGTACGGGATCCTGTTCTACAAATCGACCATCACCGGTGCCGCCAATAACGTCACCCAGCTGGGACGGCCGTGGGGCCCGGCGGCGCAGGTCTTGTTCCGCGAGTGCAGCCTGAGCGCCACCATGAAAACCGCGCAGCCGTGGACGGACATGTCCGAGAACACGTGGAAGAACGCGCGGTTCTTCGAGTACAAGAACACGGGCGCGGGCGCCGGCACGAACAGCAACCGCCCGCAGCTGAGCGACGCGGCGGCGGTCAACTACACCCCGCAGCGGTATCTGGCGGGGTCCGACGGATGGAATCCGGTGATCTGATGAAGAGCACACGTAAGACCGCTGCCGTCGCCGCCGCGGCCCTGCTGGCCAGCGTCGCCGTGGCCACCACCGCGCGGGCGGCGGCCGGGTGCCAGGTCGACTATCGGGTCAGTTCGCAGTGGGCCGGCGGGTTCACGGCGGCCATCACGATCAAGAACCTCGGCGACCCGATCAACGGGTGGCAGCTGGCCTGGGCGCTGCCGGCCGGGCAGACCATCACGCAAGCCTGGGGGTTCACCGCCTCGGGCGCTGTCGTCGCCACCAACGCGAGCTACAACGCCGCCATCGGCACGGGCGGGTCGGTCGAGGTCGGCTTCAACGGCACCTGGACGGGCAGCAACCCGGTGCCGACCGCTTTCACGCTGAACGGAACGGCCTGCACGGGAAGCACGACGCCGCCGACGACAGCGCCACCAGCAACGACGGCGCCACCCACAACGACCCCGCCCACAACGACCCCGCCGTCGACGACCCCGCCTACCACGACCCCGCCGGGCGGTCCGGTCAAGGCCTTCCCCACCGCGGTCGGCTTCGGCGCGGCGGCGACCGGCGGGCGCGGCGGCACGGTCTATCACGTGACCAATCTCAACGACTCCGGCGCCGGCTCGTTCCGCGACGCGGTCGGTGCGAACAACCGCATAGTCGTCTTCGACGTGGGTGGCTACATCAAGTTGTCCTCCACGGTGCTGGTCAAGAGCAACATCACCATCGCCGGCCAGACCGCGCCCGGGGCCGGCATCGGCGTACAGGGTGGTGAGGTCTCTTTCAACAGCGCTGCCAACGTGATCGTCCGCAACTTCCGGTTCCGGATGGGCACCGAGGACGCGGATCAGAAGAACAACGGCGTCAACTGGCTCGACGCGAGCAACCTGATCTTCGATCACGTGTCGATCGAGTTCGGAGCGTGGAACAACATCGACGCCGTACGGGCCTCGAACATCACGATGCAGTATTCGATCGACGCCAACCCGATCGGCCAGCAGTTCGGCGCGCACACCGAGACCGGCCCCTACACCTGGTGGCGCAACCTGTGGGCCAACTCCCACAACCGCAACCCGCTGGCCAAGGCGAACACCCAGTTCGTGAACAACGTGGTCTACAACTATCAGGCCGGATACACCGCCGGGAACTCCAGCGGCCACTTCCTGCACGACGTGGTCGGCAACTATTTCATCACCGGCCCGCGCACGACCAGCGCCTCGAACTACTACTACCAAACCGGCAACCAGCAGATCTACAACCGCGACAACTGGGTCGACAGCAACAAGGACGGCCGGCTGAACGGGTCGGCGGCCGTGGTGCGGGGCGGCGCGACCGAGCTGACGGCACCGTTCTCGGCCGACACCGCCAGGATCCCCACGGTCGCGGCGGCGGCCGCCTATCCGGACGTGATCGCCAAGGCGGGCGCCCTGCCCCGCGACGACGTGGACAAGCTGGTCGTCGCCGACGTGACCTCGCTCGGCACCAAGGGCAACCTGTGGGCCAGCCAGACGGCCACGGGCCTGACCAACAACGGGTACGGCACGTTGCCGGGGGCCGCCGCGAAGCCGGACGGCGATCGCGACGGCATGCCGGATGCCTGGGAGACCACGTACGGGCTGAACTTGTCGGTCAACGACGCGAACGGTGACTTCGACAAGACCGGTTACACCAACATCGAGAAGTACGTCAACGGGCTGCTCGACGGACAATATCCCTAGGCACCCGCCGGGGAGTCAGGCTGGTGGCCGTCACCACGACGGCCACCAGCAGGGCCGCGACCGGCAGCAGCAGGGCGGTGCGCAACGATCCGGAGTCGACGCCGACGGCGGTGACGGCCGAGATGCCGAGCGCGGTGCCGAACTGGATCGCGGTGTAGAGCAGGCCGCCGGCCAGGCCGTGTTCGTGCCCGTCGACGCCGTCGGTGGCGGCCATCGTCAGCGGGCCGTAGGCGAGCGCGAAGGCCAGGCCGAGCAGCATCAGGCTGGGCAGCATGGCCGCGTACGTCCAGTCGCCGGTGACGCGCAGGAACAGCCCGTACGCGGTCAGGCCGGTCAGCAGGCCGGCGAACAGGACCCGTACGGGATCGAAGCGGTTGACCAGCCACGTGGTGAGGGTCGGGGCCAGCACGGTGTCGACGCCCACCACCAGCATGGCCAGGCCGGTCTGCAAAGGGGTCCAGCCGCGCAGCTCCTGCAGATAGATCGTGAGGGCGAACTGGAACCCGGCGAACGCGAACAGGAACAGCAGGGCGGTGATGTTCGTGCGCACGAGCCGGGCCGAGCGCAGCAGACCGAGCCGGACGAGCGGGTGCGCGGCCCGGCGCTCGATCGCGACGAACAACGCGAGCAACGCCACTCCGGCCAGTGCCGGCACAAGATCCAGAGACACCACGGCGTACGCGAGAAGGAGCATGGCCGCGGTGACGGTGAACGCACCCGGCAGGTCGAAGGACCGGGTCACCCGCGGCGGAACATCGTCGCGAATCAGGAACAGCGCGGCCACGAGGATGACCGCGGCCAGCAGCACCGGCGCGAAGAAGACCCAGCGCCACCCGGCCGTGACCAGCGCTCCCCCGGCCACCAGCCCGAGCGAGAACCCGCCCGCGGCCGTGCCCGCATAGACGCCGAGGGCCCGGTTGCGCTGCGGGCCCTCCGGGAAGTTGGCGGTGATCAGGGCCAGCCCGGCCGGGGTCAGGAAGGCCGCGGCCACGCCGGTGACGAATCGGGCCACCAGCAGCTGCCAGCCCTCGGTGGCCAGCCCGCCGAGCCCCGAGAAGACCACGAACACGGCCAGCCAGGTCAGGAACATGCACCGCCGGCCCAGCAGATCGGCCGCGCGCCCGCCGAGCAGCATGAACCCGCCGTAGCCGAGCACGTAGGCGCTGACCACGCCGCTCAGGGTGGCAGTGGACAGGCCGAGGTCCGCCCGGACGGCCGGCAGGGCCACGTTGAGCATCGCGACGTCGATGCCCTCGAGAAAGATCGCCCCGCGGATGCTCGCGCGCACGCTGCGGCACCTGGAACGCGACGGGCTGGTCAGCCGGACGGTGCACGCGACGGTGCCGCCGCGGGTCGACTACGCGCTGACCGAGATGGGCGCCACTCTGCACCTGACGATTCAGACGCTGGTCAGCTGGACCGAGCGGCACCAGTCGCGGATCGCCGCCGCGCGGGACGCGTACGACGTGCGGGCCGCGGCCGAGCAGGCGCAGGCGGAGCGGGAGGCGGCCGAGCGGGAGGCGCTGGCACGGCGGGTCAACGCGGGCGCATCGTAGAGCAGCGGCTCAGCGCCCGCGCATCGTGAGGAAGGCCGCGGCGATCAGGGCCACCGAGCCGTCCTCGTCCTGGGCCAGCCGTTGCAGCAGGTCCTCGGTGCCGGGGATCTCGACCATCGCCTGAGCCAGCCGGATCCGCACCGGGGTGTCCGCCGCCAGCTCGGCGCCCAGCGCCTTGACGATCTCGTCGGCGTGACTGTGCTCCCGGGCCAGGATTCCGAGCGCCTCGGCCGCGTCGACGTCCTTCACGCCCTCGACGATCATCGTCACGAGCACGGGCACGGCCGCCGCCACGCCCCTCGACCCAAGAGCAACAGCCGCGTTTCCCCGTACGAGGAAATCGTCGTCCCCGAGTGCGTCGGCCAGCACGGCCGTCGCCTCCGCGCCGGGCATCCCGGCCACGGCCAGCACCGCGCGGCGCCGCACCGCGACATCGCCGGAGTGGATGCCGGCGGCCACGGTGGACAGGCCGTCGTCGCCGGCTCGGGCCAGCGCCCAGCGCAGGGCGCCCGCCACGTTGGGGTCGGCCTCGGCCAGCACCGCCCCGGCCAGCAGGTCGACCGGCACCGGCACGTCCTCGGACACCGGCTGGTCCGGCGCGAAGGATACCGCGGACGCCGGGGACAGCACGGCCTGCTGGCGGCGGGCCGCGTCGGGCGAGCCGAGCCCGTGCATGAGCTCGACGATGCGGAGCACGTCGGGCCAGCCCTCCGGCCGGGTCGCGTCGACCGCCCGCAGCCGCCGCAGCAGCTCCTGCTCGCGTTCGAGCCGCTCCTCGATCCCGCGGATCAGGTCGCCGACCAGCGCGGCCGGGGTGAACTCGGGATCCTCGAGGGCCTGGGCGATCTGCTTGAGCGACAACCCCAGCGACCGCAGGCTCTCCACATGGAAGATCCGGCGGATGTCGGCGCCGGAGTACTCGCGGTAGTTGCCGACGGTACGACCGGTCGGGCGCACCAGCCCGAGCCGGTCGTAGTGCCGCAGCATCCGCGTGCTCACCCCGGAGCGCCGGGCGACTTCGCCGATCAACATCAGCGCTGGGGGCTCAACGCGAAGATCCGCTTGGCGTCCTCGATCGCGCCGTCGAACCCGGCCTCCGGGTCGCGCAGCAGCGTCTCGGTGGCCCGGGCGTGCGCCTGCACCTCGGGGTCGGCGCCGGCCTGAGCCCGCCGCAGCACCGGCTCGACGACCTCGCCCAGGGCGACCAGGGCCCGGCTCAGGCTGAGCTTGACGTTCCGGTCGCCGCGACCGAGTTGTGCCGCCAGTTCCACCGCCAGCCCCTCCTGTTCGCCTTCGGGTGCGAGCGCGACCGCCGTACGCCATGCGGCCCGCGCGACCTCGTCGTCGGGGTCGCGCAGCAGCGACCGGGTGATCGCGGGCCACGCGCGGTCGTCGCCGACCTTGGACAGCGTATGCAATGCCTGGCTGCGGGCCTGCGGGACGGCCGAACCGAGCTCGGCGACCAGCCGGGGCACGGTGAGTTCGGCCGGCAGCCGGGTGAGGGCCCAGGTGAGCATGTCGCGCACGAAGAAGTCGGGCTCGACGGCGCACCGGGCCATCAGCGTCTCGAGCAGGCCGGGGTCGGCCTGGGTGCCGGCGGCCAGGGCGGCCTGCAGCCGCGTCGACGACTCCCCGGCGCTGAGCGCGGTGACTAGGGTCATGAGGACCACCTCCGGCACCCAGTGAAGACCTTGTCACAGTGACAAGGTCAAGCCGGCCGGCGGCGCCGTGTGGTCCAGGCCGCGGCAGCGGCGGCCCCGATAGCGCCGGCCGCCACCATCTGCACCCCCTCGGCGACCCGATCATGCGAAACGACCTGCACCTCGACCGTGCGAACGGCCGGCCGCGGCGGATCCGGCAGGTCGGGTCGCGCGGCAAGGGCGGGCGCGGCCGGAAGGGCCAGGACGATACCCGCGGCGACGGCACCGGCGACCCGGATCATGAGTGGTGTCCCGCGTGCGGGCCGGTGTGGCCGCCCGGGCAGTGCACGCGCGGGTTCCACATCGCGAACGCGCCGGCCGGGTTGTGCTTCCAGGCCCAGACGTGCAGCGAGTAGAACGGCGGCAGCCCGTATCGGTTGGGGCTCGCGGTGTAGTTGAACTTCTGGCCGTAGAGCGAGGGCCGCTTGCGGTGCCCGGCGTCCTTCCAGGCCTGCTTGACCACGATGTATTCGACCGCGACCAGGCGCGGGCGCCCGGCCCGGTCGGGCTCGTAGACCATGGCCTCCGGCGTACGGGCTCGGATCTTGCCGTCGCCGACCAGGTCGCCGTTGACGTAGTGCACGCCCATCGCGCCCATGCCGGGCATGTCGATGCAGGTGACGCCGTCGACGTCGGCGAACTTGCCGTATCCGGCCTGCTCGGCCACCGTCACCTGCTGATACTTCGCCGTCTGGTGCCTGAGCCGGTCGAGGTCGGAGCGGCACCAGGACGCGTACGCGGGGGTGGCGGCCCCCGCGATCAACGCCACCGCGGCCGCCGGCGCGAACAATCTCCGGAGCAATCTCATGGTCAGTCCTCCTCGCGTAAAGCAACTGCTCAGAACGCTAGGACCGGCCGGGGACGGGCGGATCGGCAGCGATTTCCCATCTTGGGGCGGCCGGTTACCCAGTTAACGGGTCGGGTTACCTACACGACCGTCGACGCGGGCCCGGCGCCCTGCCACGGTGGACCGATGACCGAACTGGTCGAGCGCTCCGACCAGCTGGCGGCCCTGGCCGGCGCGGCCACCCGGCCCGGCGCCCTCGTGCTGGTCGGCGGCGAGGCCGGCAGCGGCAAGACGGCGCTGCTGCGGCACTTCTGCCGCGACCGGTCGCGCGTGCTCTGGGGCTCGTGCGACCCGCTGTTCACGCCGCGCCCCCTGGGCCCGTTCGCCGACATCGCCCGCGCGACCGGCGGCGAGCTGGACGAGCTGGTGACGGCCGGGGCGAAGGCCTACCGGATAGCGGCCGCGCTGGTGCGGGCGGCCGAGGCGGCGCCGGGCACGGTCGTCGTGGTGGAGGATCTGCACTGGGCCGATGAGGCGACGATCGACGTGCTCAATTTGCTGGCCCGCCGCATCGACACGATCCCGGCCCTGCTGGTCGGCACCTATCGCGACGACGGGCTGGACCGTTTCCACCCGCTGCGCCGGCTGCTCGGCGGGACGACCCCGATGCTCCGGCTCGACCTGCCGCCGCTGTCGGTCGCCGCGGTGGCCACGCTGGCCGCGCCGCACGGCCTCGACCCGTACGGGCTGCACCGGGCCACCGCCGGCAACCCGTTCTTCGTCACCGAGGTGCTGGCCTCCCCCGGCGGCTCGATTCCGCCGACCGTGCGCGACGCGGTCATGGCCCGGGCCGCCTGGCTCAGCGCCGACGCGACGACGGTGCTGGAGGCGGTCGCGATCGCGCTCCCCCGGGCCGAGTTGTGGCTGCTCGACGCGCTCGTGCCGGAGGCCGCCGACGCCCTGGAGCAGTGTCTGGGCTCGGGCATCCTGCGGGAGGCGCCGGGCGGCATCGAGTTCCGGCACGAGCTGGCCCGCCAGGCCGTCGAGCAGTCGCTGTCGCCGCACCGCCGGGTCGCCCTGCACCGCCGGGTCCTGAAAGCCCTTTCCCGTACGCCGGATCTCGCCCGACTGGCGCACCACGCCGACGCGGCCGGCGACACCGAGGCCGTGCTGCGGTTCGCCCCGGCGGCGGCCGAGCAGGCGGCGTCGGCCGGGGCGCACCGGGAGGCGGCCGCCCACTACGCCCACGCGCTGCGCTTCGCCGACACGCTCGCCCCCGGCGTGCGGGCCGGGCTGCTCGAGGCCCGCTCGTACGAGTGCTACCTGACCGACCAGATGGACGCCTCGATCGAGGCCCTCGCGGAGGCGGTCGCGCACTGGCGGGCCACCGGCGACGAGCGGCGGCAGGGTGCGGCGCTGGCCCAGTTGTCGCGCGAGCTGTGGTGCGTCGGGCGCACGGACGACTCGGCCCGCACCGGCGACGAGGCGCTGCGGCTGCTCGAGGGCGGGCCGCCGGGCCGGGAGCTGGCTCGGGCGTACGGGGTGCTGGCCGCGACGCACCTCAACGCGGAACGCCACGACGAGACGATCGCGTGGGGCGAGCGCGCGCTGGCCGTCGCGGACGACGATCCCGAGGTGCTCGCGTACGTGCTCAACACCGTCGGCACCATGCAGTTCCTGGCCGGGCGGCCCGAGGGCTGGACGAGCCTGCGGCGCAGCCTCACCGTGGCCGCGGAGGCGGGCCTGGACGATCACGTCGGGCGTGCCTACATCCACCTGGGCTGGGCCATGACCCGCACCCGGGCCTACGACCTCGAACCGTGGCTCGACCGGGGCGTCGCGGCCTGCCGGGAGCTGGGGCTGGAGGCGTGGGAGTACTACGTGGTCGTCCACCGGGCCCGGATGCACCTCGACCTGGGCCGGGCGGACGCCGCGATCGGGGACGCCGAGTACGTGCTGCGGTCGGCGCGCTCGGTTCCGCTGCTGCGGCTGCTGGCGCTGACCGTGCTCGGCCTGGCCCGCGCCCGCCGGGGCGACCCACGCCGGTGGGAGGCGCTCGACGAGGCCCGGTCACTGGCGTACGGGCAGACCGAGCTGCAGTATCGGGCGCCGGTCGCCGCGGCCCGGGCGGAGGCGGGCTGGCTGGACGGCCGCGAGCCGGAGGACGACGGCGGCACCTTCGCGCTGGCGGTCGAGCGGAACGCGGCCTGGGTGGCCGGCGAGCTGGCCTGGCTGCGGCGGCTGGCCGGGGTCCGCGAGCCGGTGGGGGCGGTGCTCGACCCGTACGCGGCGCAACTGGCCGGGGAGACGCGCGCGGCCGCCGCCCGGTGGACGAAGCTGGGCTGCCCCTACGACGCCGCGCTGGCCCTGGCCGGCTCGGACGACGAGGCCGACCTGCGCACCGCGGTGACCGAGTTCCGGCGGCTCGGGGCCCGGCCGGCCGCCGCGCTGCTGGCCCGGCGGCTGCGGCGACAGGGCGTACGGGATCTGCCGCACGGCCCGCGGGCCGCGACCGAGCGGCATCCGGCCCACCTGACCCGCCGCGAGGCCGAGGTGCTGACCCACCTGGGCCGGGGCGAGTCGAACGCGGCGATCGCGGGCCGGCTCTATCTGTCGGAGAAGACCGTGCACCATCACGTGGCGGCGATCCTGCGCAAGCTGGGGGTGGCCAACCGCCGCGAGGCCGCCGCCGAGGCCGCACGGCGGGGGCTGCTCAGTCCCTGAGCTCCGCCTCGCTGACCCGGGTCGGCTCGAGCACCCGATGCAGGAACTCGCGGGTGCGTTCCTCGCGGGGGCGGCCGAAGACCTGGGCCGGCGGGCCCTGCTCGACGATCACGCCGGCGTCCATGAAGACGACCCGGGAGGCGACCTCGCGCGCGAACGCCATCTCGTGCGTGACGACCAGCATGGTCATGCCGTCGGCGGCCAGGCCCCGCATGACCGCGAGCACCTCGCCCACCAGCTCCGGGTCGAGCGCGCTGGTCGGCTCGTCGAACAGCATCAGCCGCGGGTCCATGGCCAGCGCGCGGGCGATCGCGACGCGCTGCTGCTGACCGCCGGAGAGCTGGGCCGGATAGGAGTCGGCCTTGTCGGACAGGCCGACCCGGTCGAGGTTCTCCGACGCGATCCGGTTGGCCTCGGCCTTGCCGCGCTTGAGCACCCGCCGCTGG
The DNA here is from genome assembly GCF_016785085.1 of Paractinoplanes lichenicola. Lineage (GTDB taxonomy): Bacteria > Actinomycetota > Actinomycetes > Mycobacteriales > Micromonosporaceae > Actinoplanes > Actinoplanes lichenicola. Next base: position 63,477 of record NZ_JAENHO010000008.1, on the reverse strand, counting down.
GCGATCGTCACGTTCTCGCGCACGGTGAGGTGGCCGAACAGGTTGAACTGCTGGAACACCATGCCGATGCCCCGGCGTACGGCGTCGATGTCGACATCCGGGTCGGTGACCTCGGCCCCGGCCACCCGGATCGTGCCCGACGTCGGCTCCTCGAGCAGGTTGACGCAGCGCAGCAGGGTCGACTTGCCGGAGCCGGAGGGGCCGATCACGCAGACCACCTCGCCCGGCTCGACAGACAGGTCGATGCCGCGCAGGACTTCGAGCTTGCCGAACGACTTGTGCAGGCCGTCGATCTCGATCGTGGACATGCCGGTCACCTCTCCCTCGCCGCCCGGCGTTCCAGCCCCCGCACGACCTGCGACAGCGGGAGCGTGATGACCAGGTAGAGCAGCCCGGCCACGACCAGCGGGGTCGGGTTGACCCGCTGGTTGAGCGCGTCGCCGGCGAACTTGGTCAGCTCGATGGTCGACGACGTGACCCCCAGCACGTACACGAGGGAGGTGTCCTTGGTGAGCAGGATGATCTCGTTGGTCAGGGGCGGGATCACGATGCGGAACGCCTGGGGCAGCACGATCGAGATCATCGCCCGCGGGTGCGACATGCCGAGCGTACGGGCGGCCTCGAGCTGGCCCTTGGGGACGGCCTGGATGCCCGCGCGCAGGGTCTCGGCCATGTAGGCGGCCGCGGTCAGGCCGAGCCCGACGGTGACCGAGCCGTAGACGCCGCCCGGGATCTCGCGGTCGGGGAAGGCCAGCGGCACGCCGTAGCCGACCATGAACAGCACCAGCAGCGACGGCAGGCCGCGGAAGAGCTCGATGTACGCCGTGGCGAACCAGCGGTAGGGCAGGATCGTCGACAGCCGCATCAGCGCCAGGACGAGCCCCATGGTCAGGCCGAACGCGAACGCCAGCAGCGTGTACGCGATCGTGTTGCGCAGCGCGACCGTGATCGCCTCGGGGAACATGCTCCGGGCGACGTCGGACCGGAGGAACGCGTCGGACAGCCGCCCCCAGTCGGCGGCGGCCGCCACCCCGACGATGACCAGGGCGAAGACGACGTAGCCGGCGACGCGGAAGAGCCGCCGCCGGCGTCGTGGAGTCAGCTTCATGGCTTACGCGGCCGGCTTCTCGCCGATCCATTCCGCGTAGATCTTGTCGTACGTGCCGTCGGTGCGCGACGCCGAGATGGCGTCGTTGACCGCCTTGAGCAGCTCGGCGTTGCCCTTCTTGACGGCGAAGCCGTACTGCTCGCCGGTGTCGAAGCCGGCCGTGACGACCGCCTTGCCCGGGTTGGCCTTGATGTAGTCGTTCCACACCGGCAGGTCGCCGACGGCCGCCGCCACCTGGTTGGTGGCCAGCGCCTGCTGCAGCGCGGCGAGGTCCTTGTACGCCACCACCTCGAGGTCGAGGCTCTTCTCCTTGACCTGCGCCTTGATGTAGTCGTCGCCGGTGGTGCCGCCCTGCACGCCGATCCGCTTGCCCTTGAGCTCCTCCAGCGTCTTGACCTCTTTGCCGGGCAGCGTGTTGAGGGCCTGGGTGGCGTCGAAATACGGGTCGGAGAAGTCGAGCACCTGCTTGCGCTCGTCGGTGATGGTCATGCCGGCCGCGGCCACGTCGCACTTGCCGGAATTGAGGTCGGCACCCGACTTGATGCCCTCGAACGGGGTGTCCACGATCTCCTGGGTGACGCTCAGCTTCGTGGCGACCAGGTCGATCAGCGCCACGTCGAAGCCGACCACCTTGCCACTGGCGTCCTTGGACTGGAAGGGCGCGTAGGGCAGGTGGGTGCAGGTGACGATGGCGCCCGACTTGATCAGCTTGACCCCGCTGTCGGTGGTGGTGCTCGTGTCGTCCTTGGCGCAACCCGCGACGGCGCCGATCGCGAGCAGCGCGACGGCCGCCAGCCGGGCCTGCTTGGCCATGTTCATGCGTCTCTCCCCGATGTCCGCGCGTGGATCACGACATGCTAATCCATCGCGTTCGATCCTAATGACGACCGCACCGATAGGTGATCAAGGACTCGGTTCACACATCGGACGGTCGGCGCATCTGACTTTCGGCCGATGTCTCGGTGGAGCCCGGCTCGGCCGGAGGTGCGAATTTCTCACGGGTTCGTGCCATCGCACAGAAACCTCACAGGATCCATACATTCCGAACCTTAGATGTGTCGGCAGCGGCCGCTCCCCCGGCGGCCGCCCGACCGGAAGGACCCCATGACGGATCCGCTGAAGAAGCGCCGCCGCCGCTCGCGCCTGATGACGTACGGCGCCGTGGCCGCCGCGCTGGCGCTGACCGCGGCCGGAGTCGGGGTGGCCCAGGCCGCGGCCACCCCGCCCCCGCTGTCGTTCGTCGCCGCCACCTCCCAGGTGACCGCCGAGCGGTACGACTACGACGGCGAGATCTACTTCTCGTTCGACCTGGGCCTGCATGTGATCGCGGGCAAGGACCCGCTGGAGATCTGGGCCAAGCGCAGCGGCTACGACAAGCCGATCGTGGCCGAGCGGACGGTGGTCAAGAACGGCAAGAAGTCGAAGGTCGCGCTGCCGGCCGGGATGGTCACCGACTTCTCCGGCCTCAAGGACTTCACCACCATCAGCATCGCCGACCAGGCGGGCAAGGTGGTCACCGAGTACAAGACCTCGTTCTGCGGCAACACGTGGTCGTCCGGGCGCACCCGGCCCGACGCCCCCGCGGCGAACCCGTACCCGACCAGCTGCGGCAACTACAACCCGTTCACGCTGGGCGCGGTCTGGGGCGTGCAGGCGGGCTGGGACGCGGCCGTGACCGACCAGCCGCAGCTCCCCGAGGGCCAGCAGTTCGACCTGCCGGTCGGCCAGTACACCGCCACCGCCACCGTGAGCCCGGTCTATCGCGAGCTGTTCGGCATCCCCCAGGACCAGGCCACCGCCAAGGTCGGGGTGACCGTGGTGGACGCCGAGACCGACCGGGCCGGCCTGGCCCGCGTGAAGGCCGCCGACGCGCGGGTCGCCGCGGTCGAGAAGCCGGACGAGCACTCGATCCACACCGCCGAGGGCGACGCCAAGCGCCAGGTCTCCGCGTACGTGCCCGAGCTGCGCGCGCCGGCCAAGCGCCCGACGCCGCTCAAGGCGACCCCGAAGGGCGGGCCGCGGCCGGACCTGCGGTCGCTGCCGGCGTGGGAGATCTCGCTGTCCGAGGAGGACGGCAAGACGTACGTGAACTTCGGCGCCACGGTCTGGAACGCGGGCACCTCGCCGCTGCTGGTCGACGGCTTCCGGCGTACGGGAACCGATCTGATGGACGCGTATCAGTACTTCTTCGATGCCAAGGGCAACCAGGTCGGCAGCCGGCCCGCGGGCACGATGGAGTGGGACCCGCGGGAGGGCCACCTGCACTGGCACTTCACCGACTTCGCGCAGTACAACCTGCTCGACTCGACCCAGAAGCTCGCCGTGCGCAGCGGTAAAGAGGCGTTCTGCCTGGCCAACACCGACGCGGTCGACTTCACGATCCCGAACGCCAAGTGGCGGCCGGAGAACACCGACCTGTCCACCTCGTGCGGCGCGAACACCGTGATCGCCGTACGGGAGGTTCTCGACATCGGCAACGGCGACACCTACAGCCAGTTCCGGCCGGGTCAGTCGTTCGAGATCACCGACCTGCCCAACGGCACCTACTACATCCAGACGCTGGCCAACCCGGAGAACAAGCTGGCCGAGCTGGACACCACCAACAACTCGTCGCTGCGCGAGATCATCCTGGGCGGCACGCCCGAGAAGCGCACCCTGACCGTGCCCCCGGTCCACGGCATCAAGGGCTGACGCAAGCCGGCGCCCCGGTTCCCCGCCAGGGACCGGGGCGCCACCTTAAGCAGAATGCATCGCCCGAAGCGACGAATCCGGTGACCGAGGCGATCCGGCCGTCGGCTGAGCGGTGGTTCAGGCGGCGCCGCCGATGCGCGATCGTGTGTCCATGCCCGACGGATCACCGGCCCGGCCCGCCTTCATCGGCCGCGGCGCCGAGCTGGACATGCTGACCCGGCGCCTCGACGAGGTGCGGCAGGGCACGGCCAAGACGGTGCTGATCGGCGGGGACGCCGGCATCGGCAAGAGCCGGCTGCTGAGCGAGTTCGCCGGCCGGGCCCGCGAGTCGGGGGCCCGGGTGCTGGCCGGGGTGTGCGAGGAGCACTTCGGCGACCCCATGCCGTACGGCCCGCTGCTCGAGATCCTGGAGGTCTTCGGCCGCGAGTTCGGCGAGCGGACCGAGGAATACCGGCGGCTGAGCGACTTCTTCGACGGCGGCGACCACATCTCCGGACCGCAGCAGGTGTTCGTCAACGTGCGGCGGATGCTGCAGCACGTCGACGGGCCGCTCGTGCTGATCATCGAGGACCTGCACTGGGCCGACCCGTCCACCCTCGACCTCGTGCGGCACCTGGCCCAGGCCCGCACCGAGGGGCGCCGCCTGCTGCTGGTCGGCAGCTTCCGCTCGGCCGAGCTCGGCCGCACCGACCCGCTGTGGCAGCTGCTGAACAGCGGGAACTTCATCCGGCGGGTCGTGCGGGCCGAGCTCGCCCCGTTCACCCTGCCCGAGCTGCGCGGGCTGCTCAACGGCGGCGCCGGCGAGCCCGACCCGGCCCTCGTGCGGCGGTGTCTCGAGTGGTCGGAGGGCAACCCCTTCTACGCCGAGCAGCTGCTCGCGGCGGACGCGCTGACCAGCCCCGAGAGCGTGCGCCTGTCGGCCGACCTGCGGTCGATCGTGCTGACCCGGCTGACCGGGCTCGGCGACGACGCGATGCGGGTGCTGCAGGTCGCCGCGGTGGCCGGCCGGACGGTCAGCCGCCGCCTGCTCCGCCTGGTCAGCGGGCTCGAGCGGGACGCCCTGGGCGCCGCCGTGCAGGAGTGCTTCGACCGGCAGATGCTGATCACCGGACGCGACGAGGACACCTACCGGTTCCGGCACGCGCTGCTGCGCGAGTCGGTGTATCAGACGACCAACCGCGACACCAAGGTCGACCTGCACGCGGCGATGGCCCGCGCGCTGGCCGCCGACCCCAGCCTGAGCCTGGCCGAGGGGTCCGCGGCGGCCGAGCTGGCCAGCCACTGGTATCAGGCCGCCAGCTGGCCGGAGGCGTTCGCCTCGGCCGTGCAGGCCGGCGAGCAGGCGATGCGCACCTTCGCGTTCAGGTCGGCCGGGGTGCAGTTCGACCGGGCGCTCACCCTGTGGCACCGGGTCACCGGCGCGCACGAGGCGGCCGGGCTCTCCCACGTACGGCTGCTGGCCGTCGCGGCCGAGGCCGCGCGCTGGTCGGGCAACACCGACCGGGCCCTCGAGCACATCGAGGCGGCGATCGCCGAGGCCGGGCCGGGTCAGGCCGACCTCAAGGAGCGGCACGCCAACTATCTGTGGGAGGCGGGCCGCCGCCAGGAAGCGGCCCAGGAGTATCGGGAGGCGGCCGACCTGCTCGACGGGCGGCCGGACTCGGCGGTCAAGGCCCGGGTGCTGGCCGGCATCGCCCTGGCCCGGCTGCACGACGGGCACTACGCCGAGGGCAGCGACCTGGCCGACGCCGCCCTGCGCGTGGCGATCGAGGCCGGGGCCCGGGCCGAGGAGGGCCGGGCCCTCGGCGTCTCGGGGCTCGCGCGCGGCATGCTCGGCGACGTCGAGGACGGCGTCGAGCGGCTCAACCAGGCCATCACGATCGCCCGCGCCGAGAGTCACCTCGAGGACCTGCTGCGGGCGTACGCGAACCTGGGGCTGATCCTGGAGAACGCCGGCCGGCTGCGCGCGGCCGCCCAGGCGGCACAAACCGGGCTGGCCGAGGCGCGCAAGCTCGACCTCGGCGCCACCACCCAGGCCATGATCCTGGCCAACAACGCCAGCGTCGCCCGGCTCATGCTGGGCGAATGGGACGAGGCCGAGAAGATCGTCAACGAGGTGCTGCTGGACCGGCCGCCGGCCGAGAGCATCTATCCGCGGCTGACCCTGGCCGAGATCAAGGTGGCCCGCGGCGACTACGACCCGGCCCGTGAGCTGCTGGCCTCGATCGAGGCGGTGGAGCTCAACGGCGACCCCCGGTTCCTCGGCCCGCTGCACACGATCCGGGCCCGGCTCGCGCTCGGCGCCGGCCACCTGCCCGCGGCCGTACGGGAGGTCGCGCGCGGCGTCGAGGCCCTGCGCGGCGGGGAGAACAGCCTGGAGCGGCTGCGGCTGTGCGCGGTCGGGCTGCGCTGCGCGGCCGATCTCGCGCAGACCGATCGCGACCGTGCCATGGCGGTCGGGGATCAGCTGGCCCGCGAGGGATTCGAGGCGCGACCGGCCGAGCCCACGGCGGAGATCGACCAGCTCATCCGGCTCTGCCAGGCGGAACGGCTACGGCTGCAGGACGCGGACACGACGACGGTGTGGGACCAGGTGGCCCGGGGCTGGCAGGGGCTGGACCGGCCGTACGAGGCCGCCTACGCCCGCTATCGGCAGGCCGCGGCCCCCGGTGGGACTCAGGAGCCGCTGCTGGAGGCCCACCGCGAGGCCGGTCGCCTGGGCGCGGAGCCGCTGCTGAACGACGTGGTCCGGCTGGCCCGGCGGCTCGGTCGCGACCTGGCCGATCGGCCCTATGGGCTGACCGAGACCGAGTTCGAGATTCTCCGGCTGCTGTACGAAGGCGAGGACGCGGCTCGCATAGCGAGGGCCCGCGGCGTCGCCCGCAGCACCGTGCAGACCCAGATCAAGCGCGTCTATCGAAAGATGGGCGTGAACAGCCAGGGCAAGGCCTCGGCCAAGGCGCGGACGGACAACGTCTTCCCCGAGGCCTGACCGTCCCGTCCGTCAGAGGCAGGCATGACGCGAAAAGCCCTCCTGATCGGTTCGCAGAACGACGGCCTGACCGGTGTGCGCAACGACGTCGAGGCGATGGCCGCGGCCCTGGAACCGCGGGGGTTCCAGGTGACCCGGCTGGTCACGCCGGACGCGACCCGCGCGGCCGTCCTCGACGCGTACGAGAAGCTCATCGTGGACGCGCGCCCGGACGACGCCTACGTCCTCTACTACAGCGGGCACGGCGGCCGGGCCCAGGCCGAGGACGGACCCGACCAGCCGTTCATCGTGCCCGACGACTTCGACGACACCGGCGAGTTCCGGGGGATCACCGGCGTCGAGCTGTCAGTCCTGCTGGCCCGGCTGACCGACGTCGCGCTCAACACCACGGTCGTGCTCGACTGCTGCCACGCCGCGCACATGTCGCGGCAGTCCGAGATGCGGGTCAAGGCGCTGCTGCGGTCGCCGACCGTCAAGCTCGGCTACGACAAGGTCCGGCGGCACAACGCCGAGGTGCTGGCCGGGCTGAAGCACGACCCGCGTTCCCTGATCAGCAACCCCCACGCCGTACGGGTGGTGGCCTGCTCGCCGTCCGAGTCGGCCTGGGAGACCGCGAACCGCGACGGCGTCGAGATGGGGCTGCTGACCGACGCGCTGACCCGGGCCCTGCGCGACCACCAAGGCCTGCGGGTGAGCTGGGCGACGCTGCTCGACGCGGTGCGCCGGGACGTGCAGGAGATGCAACCGGTGCAGCGGCCCGAGGCGGAGGGCCCGTCGGCGCGGGCGCCGTTCGAGACGACCGACCTCGACCCGCTGAGCTCGCTGCCGGTGGTGGCCGTGACGCCGGAGCAGATCCAGCTGCTGGGCGCGCCGCTGCTCGGGGTGGAGCCGCACGACGAGTTCACGATCATGCCGGGCGGCGCCACCGGGCCCCAGGACGGGCCGGCGCTCGGCACCGCCACGGTCACCAGCGTGCAGCCGACCTCGGCGACCGCGCGGCTGCGGGCGGCCGGCCCCGGACGGGACCTGCCGGCCGACGCCCGCGCGCACCGCACCCGGGCCGCCGCCTCCGCTCTGCCGGTGCGGCTGCCCCTCGGCCACCCGGCCGCGGCCGAGCTGACCAAGGCCATCAACCTGCGTCCGCTGCTGCGGCCCGACCCGGAGGCCGTGGTCGCGGTGGTCGCCGACGAGCAGGGCCGCCTGGTGGTGCACGACGACGCGGACCCGCTGCACCAGCCCTACCCGGCGACGTCGCTCGGGATCGGCTCGATCATGGCCAACCTGCAGCGGATCGCCCAGGCCACCGCGATCCGGCGGCTCACCGGCGACCCGCAGAAGCCGCTGACCCACGACGTGCAGGTCGAGTGGGGACGGGTGCGCGACGGCCGCGAGGAGCCGCTCGAGCGCAGCGGGGCACTGCTCTTCGCGTACGGGGAGGAGCGCATCTACATCCGGCTGCGCAACAACGGCGACCGGGCGATGTTCGTCTCGCTGCTCGACGTCGGCATCGCCTCGCGGATCGAGCCGCTGACCGCGGCCGACCCGGGCGGCATCCGGCTCGCCGCGGGCGCGACCTACACGTACGGGTGGGACGAGGACCGCCGGCGGCTCACCGGCGTCACCGTGACCTGGCCCGAGGGCATCAGCACGGCGGTCGCCCGGCCCGAGACGGTGCTCGCGCTGATCAGCGACGGTCCGGTCGACGTGGGGGTGCTGCGGCAACAGGGCGTACGCTCGGCCACCGCCCCGGAGTCCCCGCTGGAGCGGCTGCTCGGCCAGATCGCCACCGGCGCCACCCGCGAGATCGGCGACGCGCCGGCGAGCCGGGTCCGCTACGCCGTCGTGCCGATCGACTTCGTGGTCAGCCCGACCCCGCCGCCGCAGGCCGAGACCGCGCCGTTCCTCGTCGACGACCGGCCCGAGCAGCCCGTACGCCTCCTTTCGGCCCGCGGCGCCAACCCGGGCCGGGTCGCCGTGCGGATCGGCGAGCTGATCGTGCACCGCAACCGGGCACTGGGCAGCGCCGACATCCGGGTCGACGCGATGGTGCTGACCAACGGCGCCGGGGGCGTGCCCGCCTACCACGCCGAGACCATGCGGTTCAGCAACGTCCACGACGACGAGCGGCTGCCCCTCGACAACGCGCTGATCTATCACGGGCCGGCCGTCGACTTCCTCGACATCGCCGTCTGGGTCTCCCGCGACACCACCGGCAGCCAGGCCCTCGGCGCGCTGCTGGAGCAGCGGCTCACCTCCCCCGAGGTGCAGGCCGCCGGGCTGGCCATCCCCTCGCCCCACGCCGCGGTGGCCGTCGCCGTCGCCGGGGCCGCCGCGGTGCTCGTCAACACCGCGTACGAGCTGCTGCTGGGCGTGGTCGGCCGCAGCGTCGGGCTCTACCGCACCTCGCTGCTGGCCCAGGAGCAGTTCGGGCTCGGGCGCCACCAGCGGCACCCCCAGGATTTCTCGTTCACCTTTTCGATCGAAGGAGTAGACGCATGACCAAGAAGCTCATCATCGGCGGCCAGGAGTGGGGCATCGCCGACGCGGACGCCGAGGGTGTCGCCCGGCTGGTGCGGGACGCCATGCTCAACGGCATCACAGTGGAGCTGACCCTGTACGACGCCCACGAGAACGCGGTGACCGTGTTCCTCAACGGCGCGGCCACCTCGAGCGTGGTGCTCGACCTCGACTCGGGGCCCCGGCCCAGCCAGATGTCCTGATCAGACCCCCTCGTACACATGCGGCCGGCGTCTCGCCGGCCGCATACCTATTTCTGTGTACGTGGTCCGCGGAATCCCTTGTTGATCTCTGCCGCTCACGAATATCTGAGCAACCCGAGATCCAAGGAGTTGCCGTGGCCGATTCAGGATCGTCCGCAGAGATTCGCCGGCTCGCCGCGAAGGGCATCCTCGCGAAAGAATACGACATTGCCGAGCCCGAGCGCCGGAGCTACCTGTGGGCGGGCGCCGCCGAGATCATCACGCCGCTGCTCTTCCGGCGGGTGACCCGGCCGCTGGAGCAGCAGCGCGGCCACTACCGGTGCGCGTCCGGCCTGAAGGGGTTGGCCGCCGACTGCTGGAGCCGGTTCACCGATGACCTTGAGGCGGTCGTGCGCCACCTCCTGACCCGGGCCGTCGTGCCCATCGAGAATCTGGAGGCCTGGCTGACCGCACGGCTGCACGCGGCCATGGTGGACGGCTACCGGCGGCGCCGGGGTGAGCGGGGCGCCCCGCAGCGGCCCCGGGTGCCGGGCTGGCTGGCCGACGAACTCGGCCACGACGGCTGGCTCCTGGAGCTGGCGGTCGCGATCCCCGAGTGGGCCGGCAACGAGTCGACGGCGGGCTACTCGCTTTGGCCGCTCACTTCATGGTCCGTACGAAGGGCCGCCCGCACCGGCGACCACACGGCGGACGAGGGTGTGGTGGCACGCGAGGTCGAGGTCGTGCTGGCCGCCATGCGCCAACGCCCCACTTGGTACGAGAAGAACGTGGAGCGGCCGCTCGGCCACAAGGAGGCGCCGGTCTGGACGCCGTCGCGCAGCGCCGACGGCACCCACGCCGAGCCGGAGCCGGTGGCCGTCGCGGCCCACGAGCGCGAGGACGCGGAGCTGCGGGGGCTCGCGGGCCGGGCCGTCGAGCTCATCGTCCTGCGCCTCGGGCGGGGCGAGGACCCGGATCACGTCGTCTTCGAGGTGCTGCACACCGTGTTCGGCGGGGTCTCCGACGAGGGCGGGAGCGGCCCGGAGCGGGTGCTCAGCCTGATCGACGACCCCGAGCGGTTCGACCTGATCCTCGCCCGGGTGATGGCCGTGGTCACGCCCCAACATGGATGAAGGACGCCCAGTGCGCGGCCGGGACGCCCGTCCGGGCCGGGCCCAGGTCGCGCACCCGGCCCGGCTCGGACGCGCCGCCCAGCCGTTCGTAGGCGGCGCGGCGCTGCCCGTCGTCCATCGCCCGCAGGCGGCGGGCGGCACAGGCCAGAGCCGCGGGCACGTCGTGACCATGAGCCAGGCGCCGATACATCGTGGTCATCAGCAGGCAGGCCGAGATGTCGTCGACCGGCCACAGCGACACGACCACGTGCCGCACACCGGCCGCGAGCGCCGCCCGGGCCAGGCCGAGCACATCGCCGCCGGCGGTGGCCCGGCCCCGGCCGGTGTGGCAGGCCGAGAGCACCAGCAGGCTGCCGTCCAGGTCGAGCGCGGCCAGGTCGGGCAGCGTGATCCGGTCGTGACCGGTCAGGGCGAGCTCGCTCAGATACGGTCGCAGCTCGTCCACGGCACCGTGGGTGGCCAGGTGGATGATGGCCCGGCCGGGGGCGTGGCGGGTGAACGCCTCGCTGGTCGCGGCGGCGCCGTCCAGCACGAGCGCCCCCGGGAGGCGCCGGGCGATCGCCCGCACCTCGACGCCGGTGCCGGGCAGGCGGGGCAGCTCGGCGTAGTGCGGATCGCCGACCAGCAGTGCGGTGCCGTTTCGGGGGCTGGACCAGCGGCGGGTCAGCAGCGCGGCCGACGGAAGCACCGACAGCACGAAGAGCTCGCCCAGCGGCACCCGGTTCAGCGGCAGGACGGCGAACGGCAGCAGCATCAAATTGCCCGGCGGCGCCACGTAGAGCCGCTCGACGCCGGTCAGCGCCGACGCCACCGGCTCGATGAGATCGGCCGCCAAGCGGCCGGCCAGATCCGCGACACGATCCCCGGCGACGGCCGGGTCGGCGCACGCCGAGTGCAACTCGCGCACCGCCCGGGCCAGATCGCGCCGCGACGTGTTCGCGTGGTGCCGGACGACTTCGTCGCGACGGACCGCCCAGACGAACAGCTCCTGGTCGAAGGACTGGTAGAACAGGAGCGCGGCATTGTCCGGCAGCGACCTGCGGACCTCCTCGAGGTCGGCTCCGCCCGGCCGAGCGACCGGCCGGCCCGCTGCCGCCCGGTCCACCTCGGCCTCGGCCGACACCACCTCGGCGACCACATCGGCGGGCCGGGGCTCGTCGCCGCGCAGCGCGGCCTTCGCCAGCCGCTCGTGGGTGGCGCCCATCCGGGCTTCGGCGCCGCGGATCGCCCTGCTCCGGCCGGGCTGGGCGGCCGCCGCGCGCACCCGATCGGCCAGCTCGAACGCGCCGCCGACGTCGCCCAGCGCCAACCGCGCCCGGACGGCGACGTTGTAGAGCCCGGCGACCGCCACGTGATCGGCGGCCAGCGCGCGGTAGTAGTCGTTCGCCGGCGGAACCCGCTCGAAGGCGGCGATCGCCCGTCCGGCCAGCTCGTCGGCCGTCGCGGTCTCCCGCAGCGCGAGCGCGATCTCGGCCCGCCGCCCGAGCTCCGACCACGTCGGCTCGGGTGGCAGCACCGCCGCCCGGGCCAGGAACTCACGGGCGACATCGGGCCGCCCGGCCCGGATGTTCAGCTCGGCCATGACCACCGGATCGGGCAGGCCGAGCCGGTCGAGCACCCGGCGCGCCTCGGCCGTCCGATTGAGCTCGATCAACAGAACCGCTTCCAGGTACGACCCGGGCGGCGCCTGCGGCAGGGCCTGCTCCCGGAGCCGCCACCCCTCCCCCGGCCGCCCCACGTTGTCGGCCCGGGTGGCCCGGTGCCGCAACGTCAGGGCCGCGATCCGGCGGTCGGCGTCCCGCAGATCCCGCACCACCTGCCGGATCGCCTCGACGTCGCGCACGACAGCGGGCAGCGCCGCCGCGGCTCGGAGGCACGCGGTCAGGCGCTCGGCGGCCAGCTCGGTGCAATCAGGATCGGCCAGCCCCTCGGCGATCACGTTGAACTCGAGCGTGGCCACCGCCGCCGGCACGAACGCCGCCAGATCCCCCGGCGCCGCCAACGCCGTACCGAGCAGATCCCGGCTCTCGACTGCGCTCACCGCGAGCGCCGCCCACCGGGCATTCCGGGCGAGAAGCTGAAGCGCGAGATGCTCTTCTTCCGGCATGCGAACCCTCCCTAGCGACCGAAGTGGACGAAGGCCGCCCATTCACCGGGCGACGCCGGCCCCGGGCTTACGATCAGGGCTCGCAGCCACGGGGGCATGGTGGCCGGGGGCCGGCGATTCGAGCTGATCATCCACAACTGGGCCCGGCGCAGAGCCTCGGCCGGCGCCAGCCGCTCCTGCCGCAAGAAGTGGTGGAACATGAACATCAGGACCGAGGTGGCCGCGTCGGGCACGCTCCACTGGGTGCCGACGACCGTGGCCACGTTGCTCGCCAGCAGGGTGGTGCTCAGGCTGAACGCCTCGTCGTCGCCCCGGCCGCAGACCCCGCTGCTGCACGCGCCCAGCACCGCCAGCGCGATGGGACGGCCCACCCCGGCCGCCGACACCAGCTCCTCGGCCGACAACCGCTCGCCGCCCGACAACAGCAGGTAGGACGTGTCCGCGGAGTCCGTGCCGGGCTCGACCACTCCGTGACACGCCAGATGCAGCAGCGCACCCGCCGCGCCGCCGTCGGCCAGCCAGCCGAGCACATCCTCCCGGGAACCCGGACCGTCGGAACTGGACGAGCCGTCGGGGGTCCGGCCGACGTAACCGGCCGCCGGATAGAAGGCCTCCCGGATGGCCCACGCCTCGGCCCGGGCCGACGACAGGTCCGCGGCGGCGCCGGCCGTGTCCGGATCGGCGACGATCAGGCAATGGGCGGCCGGTGGCGGGGCGCCGCGCCAGGCCACGTCGCACAGCAGCCGGGCCGACGGAGTGTACGAGAAGGTCATGTCCTCGATCGCGTAGCGCAACCGGCCGCCGACCGTCCGGCGGGCCGCGTGCCAGGGGATCCGGACCAGCTCCCCCATCGGGATCAGCACGATCCTGGACGCGTCCGGCAGCTGGGCCAGGATCGGGCCGATCGCCGCGGTCCAGGCCCGGTCGCACAGCTCGTCCAGCGTGCCCGTGGGAGCCGACGCGGCCAGATCCCGCCGGCTCGACCGGGTGGCCGCGGTCAGGTATGCGTCGAAGTCCGCTCCCCACCCGCGGCCCAGCTCGGGAAGAGTCAGCCAGGTCGGCGGCCCCCCGGCCGGCACGATCACCGCCACGCCGGAGCCGTTCGGGACCGGCGTCAGATAGACGAGGGCGTCCGTGTCGAGTGCGGTGAGCGCCGCCCGCAGCTCCTCAAGGCCGGGCGGCGACAGCAGGCGGGCCGAACCGGCGTCGAGGGTTACCCGGGCGGTCCCGGTCGGGTCGAGCGGGATGCGGGCGATCGCGCTGATCACCTCGCGCCGGAGCTCACCGGGCGGCTCGGCCTGGCCGGCCGCGGCGGCGCGCCAGCGCTCGGCCAGGTCGGCCCGGCCCTCGTCCTCCAGCCGCGCCGCCAGGTCGCGGGTCTCGGTAGCGGCGTAGAGGATCAGGGCCCGGCCGGCGTCGAGGGCTGTCACGGCCGAAGCGGGATCGTTGTCCTCGAGGCACCACACGGCCACGTCCACGGCGTCGCCGGCCGCGTGCCGGGCCGCCACCTGGGTGCTCGCGGTATCCGGCTGGAGGAGAACGTTCCATGCGTGTCCACGCAAGCCGGCCAGGGCCACCTCGCGGCCCCGCGCCGGCTGCCCGGCGTGGCGGTAGGCGTGAGCCAGGGGATTGCTGAACAGGCTCCAGTGTGCGCTCAGATCCGAGCCGGCGATCGCTCGCGCCTCCTCCAGCATCTGGATCGCCTCGGTCAGGTCACGCCGGGTGGCCCGGGTCTCCCTCCAGCGGGACAGGGCCCGCCCCCGGTCGGCCCGGCTGCGCCGGGAGTAGACCCGGGCCAGCAGGGCGAGCCCCAGGTTACCGAGATAGAAGACTTGGCGGTGGTCGTGCTCTCCGGCCAGTGCGACCGCCTCGCGCAGGTGGTCCACCGCCGAATCGAGCATGCGGTCCGAGTCGCGTCCGTATCCCATCTCGGAGTAGCCGAGGTTGTGCAGGCGCGCGGCGCGGTCGGCCGCCGGAAGTCCCGGCGCCGCGGCCTGAACGCGCAGCCTCTCCAGGTGCGTGTCAGCCGTCACCGACGGAGTCCGGCCGCTCGACGAGTCGATCATGTCGATCAGCGACTCGAAGCGCTCGAGGAGGCCGGCCGTCACGCTGTGAGCGGGGTGACTCGCCGGAAGCCTGCCGATGATTTCGCGGGCGTCGCGCGTCTCGGCGGCCACCGCAGCGTGGTCGCCGCGCATCGCGGCTGCGTACGCACCGGCTATCGCGGCGATGGCGATCGCCCCGCTCCGGCGCTCCGGAGTGCCATCGGACCGGCCGGCCTCGAGCGCGGCCGCGAACTCGGAAATACGGCCGGGAAGCCGCAGCACGTCGTCGGCACTGCCCTCAGTGGAAGCACGCAGCAGGGTCAGCCAGACGCGGGCGCTCTCCACCTTCTCCTGTTGCGGGTGCATGCCGGCCACGATCGCGGCGAGACCCTCGATCTCATGCACTGCCGCCCGCACGTTGAATCCGAGACTGCCTTGCATCCCCGCATCGAGCAGTGCCTGGGCCCGAAGCGCGGCTGCGGTGGCCGTTCGTTCGCCGGGGAGCCGCGGATCCTCATTCGCCACACTTTTGTCTGACGGACCGTCGGCGCGGGGCTGTCCGTCAGATAAGTGTGTGCAGTTCGAGGAGATCTTCGGCGATGACGAGGAGCCGGATGAGTTCGACTTCGTCATCGATACTCATCGGCGGCGGTTCGTCGGGTTGCTGATCGATACGTCGCGGTCGATGGCGCTTGCCCAGACCGGGGGCATGGCGGCGATCGACGCGCTCAACCTGCACCTGGCCGAGTGGCTGCCCAAGGTGCGGGCCGAGGGGCGCGGGCAGCTGCGCGACGTCGAGTTCGTGGTGATCACCTTCGGGGCCGGGGGCGTGGCGGTCGCCTCGGGCAACCGGAAGCCCTCGGCCCGGGACGACGGCGCGTTCGTGCCGGCCGCCCGGCTCACCCTGGGGCCGCTGGAGGCCGGCGGCGCCACCCCGATGGTCGAGGCCGTCGACCTCGCCCTCGACCTGGTCGAGCAGCGGCGCCGGCACGTGCAGGAGGTGCACGGCCAGCAGTGCGGCGGGCCGCGGCTGATCCTGATCACCGACGGGGAGCCGACCGACTTCGAGGGCAACCCGACCGACGAGTGGCGGCGGCTGGCCGTGCGGCTCCAGCAGTCCCGCGAGACGGGCCGGCTGATGCTGTTCGCGTTCGGGGTGCCCGGCGTGAAGGACGACGTCATGCGCGAGCTGGCCGGCGAGGAGGGCTACTTCCGGCTGCAGGATCTGGACCTCAAGCGGGTGCTCGACCTGGCCCTGGTGGCCACGGCCGAGCACGTCGGCTATCGACGGGTGGCCGACAAGTTCGAGGACGGGTTCTGATGATCGGCCGCTGGACCGTGTTGGCCGGCAGCGCGACGGGCGGGGCGCACGCGCGGGCCGCGGCGGGCAGCCAGGACGCCCACGCCGTACGGGAAACGAACGGCACTCTGCTCGTGGCGGTCGCGGACGGCGCGAGCAGTGCCGCCTGCGGGGCCGTGGGCGCGACGCTCGTCGTGGGGCTGGCCGTGCAAGTCTTCGCCGAGCTGCTCCGGGCCGGGCCGCCGCGGCACGCCCACGGGTGGACGACGCTGATCACGACCGGCGGCGATCGGCTGATCCGCCGCTTCGACCAGGCCGCGGCCGCGCTGAGCCGCGCCAAGGCCGACCTGGCCACGACGGTCACGGTGGTGCTGGCGCACGGGGCGTGGGTGGCGGTGTTCGCGGTGGGCGACGGCTTCGTGGTCGCCCGCGACCGCGGCGGCGAGCTCGACCTGCTGCTGGCCCCGCCCGACGCCACCGGACGGGAGCCGGGCCGCACCGAGCTGCTGCCGTCCCCGCGTGACGGCGGCCGCCGGCTGGTTGCGAACCTGCCGGGCCTGAGCGGGCTGGCCATCGGCACGGACGGGCTGGAGAGCATGCTGATCGAGTACGACCGGTCCCGGCCCGTACGGGCGGGGGCCGCGTTCGGCCGGTTGTTCGCCCTGACCGGCGACGACGACCCGGCGGCGCTGGATCGGCTGCTGGCCGGACGGCAGGTCGCCGGGCTCACCGACGACGACCGCACGCTGATCCTGGCGGTGTCCTCGGCGGGCGAAAGCGCGGTGCCCGGTGAATCGTGACGTCTGGATCGTCCGGGGTGACGGCACCCGTACGCCGGACCGGCTCGGCGATCCCGTCGGGTCGGTCGGCTCGCAGGGCGAGGTGCGGCAGCTCGAGGGCGACCCCGGGCGCATCGCCAAGATCGTTCACCATGCCGGGGACCTGTCCGACCGCGTACGCCTGATGCTGCGCGACCGCCCCGGCTGGGTCACCCGGGCCGGCCGGCCCGTGGTCGCCTGGCCCGACGCGGCCGTGCACCGGAGCGACGACGGCCGGCTGATCGGCTACGCCGCGCCGAAGCTCGCCCCGCCCCGGTTCGTGCCGCTGCCGCTGCTGTTCAACCCGGCCGTCCGGGCCCGCCTGCTGCCCGCCGCGACCTGGACGTGGTGGCTGGAGGTGGCCGAGGACCTGGCCCGGACGGTGCACGCCGCGCATCAGCGCGACCACGTGATCGGCGATCTGGCCCCGGCCAACATCTTCGTGTCGGCCGCGGGCACGGCCTGCCTGATCGACGTCGACGGCTGGCAGCTGCGCGACGAGACGACCGGCACCGACCTGCTGTGCGCCTTCTCGCGGCCGGAATACACCGCGCCCGAGGAGCTGGGCAAGCCGGCCCGTCCGCGCGACCCCGCGAGCGACCGCTGGGCCCTGGCGGTGCTGGTGGCCCAGCTGCTGTCGCTGGGTTTCCACCCGTACGGCGGGGTGCCGTTCGACGCGAGCGGCCCGGTCGAGGAGGTCGACAACGTGCGGGCCCGCCGCTGCCGCCCGCTCGGCGCGCGGGTGCGGGCGCCGCGCGGGGCCGTCCCGGCCGACGTCCTGCCCCCGGTGCTGCGGCGCCGCCTGGCCGAGGCACTGGACGACGGCTACGACCGGCCCGAGGCGCGCCCCGACGCGTCGGCCTGGGCGGCCGGGCTGGCGTACTCCCGCCGCCGCCTGACCACTTGCGAGCGATCGGCCCGGCACGTTCATGCCGTCGAGCGGGCGGGCTGCCCGTGGTGCTCGATGGCGGCGGGCGGCGGCCGCGACCCCTTCCGAGAGGACCTGTGATGTCGAGCAGCCCGAAATACACGACCGTCGTCTTCGAGCACGAGCGTCAGGCTCAGTTCGAGGCGGCCCGGCTGGCCCGCGAGGCCGAGCGCCGCCGGCACGAGGAGATCGCCCGGCGGCAGCGGTTCGAGGCCGGTCTGCGCGCCGCCCGCGAGCGGGCCGAGGCCTTGACCGCCCGGTCGGCCGACCTGGCCCGGGTCGCGACCGGCCTGCCCCAGCAGCCGGAGGCCGAGCGGCAGCGGGACCTGACCGCCAGGATCGCGGCCGGGATCGGCGGGATCACCGACGAGGCCGGGCTGACCGCGTGGAACGACCGGGCGCTCGAGGCCGAACGCGGCTCGGAGCGGCTGCGGGGCACGGTGGCGGCCGAGATGACCACGCGGGAGCACGACGCGGCGCTGGGGCTGACCGAGGCCCGGCTCGACGGCGAGACCGACCGGGCCCGGCTCGACCCGGCCGGCGCCGAGCGGGTGGCCGGCCTGACCGCCGAGGCCCGCGCGCAGCTCGGCGGGCCCGGGTTCGCGCCCGCGCACGACCGGCTCGGGATCGCGGCCGCCGAGCACCTGGAGCGGGTGGCCGACCAGCGGGCCCTGCTGCGCCGGCTGGCCGGCGAGTCGGCCGAGGCCGAGCTGCGGCTCACCGCGGCCCTGGCCGAGGCGGGCGAGGCGGCCGTCGACCTGCCCGACGCCGAGGCGGCGCACCGGGTGCTGGCCGACCTGAAGGCCGAGCACGACGAGGTGCGGCCGCGGCGGTGGGAGCATCTGCTCGACGAGGCCCGCCGGCGCACCGCCGACGTCACCGCGGCCGTCGAGGCCCGGCTCGATCAGCTCGAGCGGATGGCGATCATCGTGGAGGCCGCCGGGGCGGCGCTGCCCCAGGCCGGGCTGCGGGTCGTGGCGGGCAGCCTGGTCGAGCGGGACGACGCGATGACCTTCCGGGCCCGGCGCACCGACGGCACCGACATCGAGCTGACCGTGCGCGCCGGCGACGGCCGGGGCAGCCGGCTGGAGTATCGCAGCGAGGGCGCCGACATGGTCGTGGAGCAGACGGCCGAGGGCACGGTCGCGCGCTGCGACCTGACCGAGGAGATCCTCGAACGGCTGCACACCGAGCTCGGGCATCAGGGCGTCCGCACCGACGGGCTGCATTGGGAGGGCAAGCCGGAGGGGCCCCGGCCCGACCAGGAAGCGATCGGCAACACCGCGGCCGGCATCCGGAAGCAAGGATGAGCGCGCCCACCGCCCGGCCCGCGGCCGCCTGGCTGGAGCGGCTGACCGCCGAGATCGCCCGGGGCCGGCACGTCATCCTGCACGGCAACGTGCGTGACCTGGTGCGCTGGGACCGCTCGTTCCGGCCGGTGCGGCTGGCCGTGACCGAGCTGTTCGCGACGTTCGGCTATCAGATCGTCGGCTACTACGACCTCGTCGACGGCCTGAGCTTCGCCGAGCCCGAGCAGGAGCGCGAGTTCCACCGGCTGACCGCCGGGCCGGCGCCGGACCCCGTACGCGGCAGCGCGGGACCCGGGCGGGCCGGCGCCGCGCGCGACCGGATGGCCTCCGCCCTGGACAACTCGGCGCCGCCGGTGCTGACCACCCCGTACGACGCGATGGCGGCGATGCGCACGGTGCTGCGGCAGGGCTCGATCCCGGCCGCCTTCCTGGTCGACCTGGCCGACCTGGCCCTGCCCGCGCCGGAACGGGCCGGCGACACCGACAAGCGGCTGCTCGGCACGGTGGCCAAGACCATGATCGAGGCGGCCCAGACGGCCGGCCTGCGCAACCTGCTCGTGCTGATCGCCGACGACCTGGGCACGCTGCCGGCCTGGCTCTATCGGGACAGGTCGTACGTGCAGCTGGTCGAGGCCGCGCGGCCCACCTTCGACGAACGGCTGGTCTATCTCGACCGGCAGGCCACCACCTTCTACGGCGTCCGGGACAAGCCGGCCGGGCTGGACGACCTGCGGGTGCTGGCCAACCTGAGCGCCGGCATGGCCGTCACCGAGCTCGACGGCCTGGCCCGGATGAGCAAGCTGCACCGGATCCCGCTGTCCCAGCCCCGTACGCTGATGAAGCGGACCCTGTTCGGCCCGCGGCAGGACCCGTGGCAGCAGATCCGCGGGCGGATGGACGACTACGA
This sequence comes from Paractinoplanes lichenicola, assembly GCF_016785085.1. Lineage (GTDB taxonomy): Bacteria > Actinomycetota > Actinomycetes > Mycobacteriales > Micromonosporaceae > Actinoplanes > Actinoplanes lichenicola. Next base: position 43,439 of record NZ_JAENHO010000008.1, on the reverse strand, counting down.
CACGCTGATCGGCGCGCGGCTGATCGGGCAGCCGGTCGCCGTCGGCAAGGTCCGCCGGGCCCTGCGCGCGGCCACCGTCGGCATCGACTTCGTGGCCGACCCGGACAGCGCCGAGTCCCGCCCCAAGGGCATCTTCCTGTTCGTCGGCCCGACCGGCGTCGGCAAGACCGAGCTGGCCCGCAGCCTGAGCGAGTTCGTCTTCGACGACGCGACCGCGATGGCCCGCTTCGACATGTCCACCTTCGCCGAGGCGCACGCCGCGGAACGGCTGACCGGCGCGCCGCCCGGTTACGTCGGCCACGAACGCGGCGGCGAGCTGACCAACCGGGTCACCCAGCGCCCGTTCAGCGTGCTGCTGTTCGACGAGATCGAGAAGGCGCACCCGTCCGTGTTCGACAAGTTCCTGCAGGTGCTCGACGACGGGCGGCTGACCGACGCGCTCGGCAACACCGCCTACTTCTCCGAGACGATCATCATCTTCACCTCGAACCTGGGCGCGGCCGAGACGTACGGCTGGCTCTCCGGCGACGAGCTGCCGGACTACGACAAGGTCGCCGCACACTTCGAGCTGGCGGTGCGCGAGCACTTCACCAAGACGCTGGGGCGGCCCGAGCTGCTGGGCCGGCTGGGCGGCGGCATCACCGTCTTCGACATTCTGCGGCCCGAGCACGTGGGCCGGATCGCCCGCAAGCTGCTGGGTCAGTTGGTGGCCAGCGCCGAGCGCCGGGGCCTGCGGCTGACCGTCGACGAGCCGTCAGTCCTCGACCGGGTGCAGGTCCTGATGCGGCGTCCGGAGGAACTGCGCCTGGGCGTACGCCGGATCCACGCCCTGCTCGAGGAGATCGTCCGCGAGCCCCTGGTCGACCACCTGTTCGCCCACGACGGCACGACCGCCGCGCACGTCTCGATCGCGGGTGGCCGCACCGAGGTGCGCTAGGACTTCTTGGTCGGGCTCTTCTTCGGCTTGGGCTTGGCCGTCTTCTTCGGCTTGGGCTTGGGCTTGACCGACGGCGACGGGCTGGGCGCCGGCTGGAGGGGCCCGGCCCAGCCCCCGCCGTGCAGCAAGGGCTGCCACAGATACGCGGTGACCTGCCCGACGCCGTGGCCGGCCCAGCGCACCGCGGCGGCCGCGCTGCCCGAGAAGCCGGCGAACAGGGTCACCGCGACGACGACCAGCAGCGCCGCGACCCGGAAGGCCCGGTGGGCGGGCGGCATGGGTCCGGGATCAGTCAAGGCTCATCCACTCCTTCGACAGCACCCAGCGCAGCGGCGCGGGCGCGGCGTCCGGCCCCGGGTCACGCCCGCAGACCAGGAAGAACTCGACCTCGCCGAAGTCGCGCTCGACGGCCAGCAGCAGGTTGCCGAGGCCGATCGCGGCCAGCCAGTCCCGCAGGTCGCCGCCGTGCGGCCCAGCCCCGAGCTTGTCCAGCAGGTCGGCCTTGGTGACGACGAAGGCCAGCCGCTGCCGGTCGGTGCGCACGCCGAAGTCGCGCAGCCGGGTCACGGTGGCGTTGTACGAGCGCTCGGGGTCGTGCCGGGCCGGGTTGGCCGCGGCGTACACGTCGGGCGCGACGCTGCTGAACTCGTCGGCGATCCGCCGGACCGAGAACGGGTCCATCACGAAGATCAGCGAGCGGGCGTAGTCGAGGTAGGACAGCCGGGAGTTCTGCTCGGGGTCGAGCAGGCTCTCGCCGGCGGCGTCGAACACGTGCACCAGGGCGGGCCGGGAGCCCTTGTCGAGGCGCACGGTGAGGGCGACGGGCGGGCCCGAGGCGTCGGTCTGCGCCGGGTCCGCGCCGCGGAGCACCAGGTCGGTGTATTCGGCGAAGGTCCGCTTGCTGCGCTCGTCGAGCAGCTGCCACCCGGCGCCACCGGTCGCCGCGGCCCGTTCCAGGCCGACCAGCGCGGCCATGATCAGCTGAGTCTTGCCGGCCGAGGCCGCGCCGAACACCGGGATCCGGACGTCGGTGACCACCCCGGCCCCCCGGAACAGCGGCTCGCCGCAGCTGGGGCAGCAGGGCTGCAGGCGGCGGCTGAAGGCGGCCCGCAACACCATCGTGGGCAGCTTGGTGCCGCAGGCGCAGCGCCGCCACCAGACGCCCAGCAGCCCGGGGCGGATGTCGCGGTGCAGGTCGTCGCCCGACAGCCGGTCGTCGAGCTCGTGCGGGCCGCGGCAGCGATAGGCCGGGACGGCGGTCAGCTCGAAGCACTTCGCGCAGCTGGCCCGGGCGCCGCGAACCCGCTGCCAGGCCGCGTCGGCGCCGCGCAGCAGATAGACCACGGGCAGCCCGACCAGCCAGGCCGCCCCCGTCACCAGCGCCAGCACCACCGTCGTGGCCGCCACCGCCAGCGCGCCGCCGGCCGTGACGGCGCCCTGCCCGCCCGCCAGCGGGATGATGAGCGGCCACCACGCCAGCAGTTGCTTCTCGCGCAGCCAGGGCAGCGGGCCGGCCCACATCCGGTCGTGCGCCAGCCGGGCCCGGTCCACGATCGCCTGGATGTCGAGCCGGGACTGGGCCGCGAAATATTGCGGCCAGGCCCGGTCCCGGCGGACGAAGGCCTCCCGGACCCGGGTGGGCAGCAGGCGGCTCTCGCGGACCTCGGCCGGGGTGTGCAGCACCGCCGTGCCCTCGCCGCCGGCCAGCACGACGCCCGCCAGCGCCACCACGGTCAGCGCCCCGGCGACCAGGCCCACGCCCAGGCTGAGCAGCAGCAGCGGCACCGAGACGAAGACGACGCAGGCCAGGCAGACGGTCAGATAGATCGCGGTGCCGATCCACCAGCCGGGGCCGCGGCCGCTCACCGTCCACCGCCGAAGGGGTGCGCGAGCCGATAGCGCCGGCGCCGCCCGGACACCGAGCCGACCCGCGCCTTCCAGAACTCCCGCCAATCCTTGCTCGACTTGGCGACCCGTTGGCCGGCCAGCTCGACGTTGCGCTCGGGGGCGCGGACCAGCCACTCGTCCCAGGCCTCGAGGAGCGGCTCCTGCCGGGCCGGGTCCTCGGCCAGCCAGGCCCCGCCCAGGAAGCAGGCGGCCACCGCGCAGCTGACCCCCACACCGGCCCGCAACCGCTCACCGAGCCGGCGCAGATACGGGTCGAGCAGCTCGGAGTGCCGCGTGAGCATGCGTTCCACGTCGTCGTAGTCGGAGACCCGGACGAGGGCGGCCGCGGCCGCCCCGGCGCGCATGGCGATCAGCCGGGTCGGGGTACGCCGCAGGCAGGCGAGCAGCGCGGCGGTCTGCTCCTCCGACGCCGCGGACGAGCCACCGATGCCGGTCAGCGCCGTCGTCAGCTCGTCGTCGGCGGCCAGCAACGTCTCCACCCGCCGGTTGAGCGGCATCAGCAGCCGGGTCAGCAGCAACCGGCACAACTTCAGATCGTCGGGCGCCAGCGGGCTCGTGCCGGTCACATCGGCGACCAGTGGCTGCCAGAGGCGGGCCGGCAAGGTGATCCCGTCCGGCGCGACGGTCGCCACCAGTTCGAGTTCCGCCCGGGTGGGACTGCTCTGGCTCCACAGGGCGGCGGTCGTGGCCGCGAAGCGGAACGGGTCGCCCTTCGCCTCGGACAACTGACTCTCGACGACCTCCCACCGGCCGTCGCCGTGCCGGACGGTCGCACCCAGCACCGCGGCCCGCAGGTCGGGATCGAGCTCGTCCAGCCGGGGCAGCAACCACTTGCGCCACCCGTCCCCCACGATCGCCGCCTGCTCGGGGCCCTGCCGGACCCGCCGGGTCAGCTCGGTGGTGACGCGGGCCACCTGCGCGTGGAACTCGGGCCAGGCGGCGGGCTGATAGTCGCCCGGGTGGTCGGCCCAGTGCCGGACGAAGGCCGCGCCCTCGTCGCCCAGGTGATCCGGGTGGACGGCGGCCCCGAACCGCTTCGCCACTCGCAGCAGCGCCGCGAAGGACTTCGGGGGCACGCCGGCCGTGAGCTCCTCGACCAGCGAGCGGAACAGGTCGGCGGCGTGGTCCTCGGTCCACTCGCCGTCCGGCAGCCGGCCCACCGGCTCATCGAAACTCCGGCCCTGCTCGCGAGCGGCGGTGATCTCGTTGATCGCCAGCGCCGTCCGCACGTCGGCGGCCTTGCCCGGCAGCAGCCCGTCGCAGCCGACCGCGTCCAGCCGCACCAGCACCCGGCGGGGCCAGCGCTCCGGCATGTCGGCGAAGAGGTCGGCGACGTCGAAGGCGTACGCGTCGCGCAGGTGCGGCGGCCCGGTACGCAGCCAGTCCACGATCTCCTCGGCGAAGTCGACCTCGGGCTCCCGGCGCATGATGGCGGCGGTGCCGAGCGCCATGGCCAGCCGCTGCGCGCGCGGACCGTCGTCGCCCCGCTCGGCCAGCGTGGAGTCCGCGGCCACGTCGAGCGCGTCGACCACGTCGCGGGGGTCCTCGGCCAGGAACAGGTCGACCCAGTGCTGCGCGGCCCAGGTGAACGGGACCGGCGTGCACTCGTTGCGGGTCAGGTCGAAGACGGCGTACCCGAGCTGGTTGTCGATCCGGCCGGCGGCGCCCGCGAAATCCGGGTGCACGGCCAGCACGGGCAGGGTGGACCGGGCCGGGTCGACCGCGAAGATCTTGAAGCCGAGCTCGAACGCCCGTTTCCGGGGCAGCAGCAGCGACCCGGCGACCAGCCAGTTCACGATGACCGGCACGTCGGCGCCGACGAACAGCACGCGCGGCTGCCCGGGGCGGCCGGCCCCGGCGAGGGCGGCCACGAGCGTACGCAGAAGGTGTTCGCCCTGGGGTTGGGCGAGGACGAAATCGCGAGCGCGGGCCGGGGTGTGCACCGCCGTGGTGTGACCCAGCTCGACCGGCTCGGACGTCGTCGTGGGGGCCGGGCGGCCGGTCCAGAAGTCGGCCCCGAACAGCTGGGCCGGACGCAGGCCGCGGTAGGCGTCGGTGTCCGTGGTGACGATCGCGTGGGTGAGCTGGTTGCCCTGGCGGGTGCCGTTCGCCTCGTGGCCCAGATAGCGGCCCGCGCCGGTGGCGAAGAACCCGGCCTCGGCCACGTGCCCGAACGAGGGCGGGTAGTCCTCGACCGGGCGCAGCTCCGACATCCACGCGGAGTACGGCTGATAGAGCAGGTTGTCCTGCACGACCCGCTTCGCGGACAGCACGCTCTCGGCGGACCGCGCCTGGAACTGCAGCCCCGGACTGCCGTCGAGCCCCTGACCGGGCCGGCAGTCGGTGTAGATCAGCGTCTCGAAGCGCGCCGTCATCGTGCCGCCCGGCTGCGCGGCACCACGTTGAACCGGCTGAGCAGCCAGAGCAGCGGCTCGTCGACCCGGAACGGGTGGACCCCGCGGTCGTCGACGCGGTTGGCCCGGTAGTCGGGCTCGGCGCCGAGCGCGGAGATGGCGAAGTAGCGGAACGTCGTGTAGTTGTGCTTGAGATGCGTGTCGATGTCGGACGCGCCCCAGTCGTGCAGCAGGCCCTTCACGTGCTCGTGGGTGGCCCGGCCGCTGTCGTCGTCGTAGAACGGGCCGGGCTGCGGGCGGCGGACCAGCGGATGGTCCTCGCCGAGCACGTCGAAGAAGGCGTCGATCTTGGCGAACGCGACCGCGACCGGGATCGCGATGTTCTTGCGGCCGCCGATCCGGTGGCTGGTGCGCAGGTTCTCGGTCACCCGGTTGACGACGTCGAGCGTGGAGGTGCCCTTGATGAGCGCCTCGGGCGGCAGCGACAACCTGTCCCGGGCCTGCGGGATCATGAACGGGTCGAGCACCAGGATGAGCGCGTCGGCGGCGGCCAGGTAGCCCAGGTTGTCCACGGTGTCCTGCTTGTTCAGGTCCTCGCCCGCGGTGTCGAAGAAGGACAGGAACGTGGTGTCGTATCCGGTCAGCCGGCGCTTCTGCCGCCAGGCGAAGACCATCGGCTCACGCCGGCCCCCCTTCGCGGCCGCCGTGTGCGCGAGCAGCTTGCCGGTCGGGAACAGGTCGGCCGACGGGTCCCCGAAGCCGTGGCCGCCCTCGTCCTCCGTCTTGAACGACACGTCGCCGGTGAGCCGCACGTCGGCCCCGAAGCGCTGGCCCATGCCCTGACGCAACTGGTTGGCCAGCACCCGCAGGAAGACGGTCTTGCCGGTGTGCTTGGCGCCGGCCATGGCGATCAGCGGGCTCTTGCCCTCGCCGAAGGTGGCCGGCAGCCGGCTGTGGCAGTTCGAGCAGACCTTGACCCCGGACACCACGCCGCAGTCCGGGCAGGTGGCCTCGTTGATCGAGCGGAAGCCGCGGGACGTCGCCTCGAACGACGGCAGGACGAGCTCCATGTTGTTGAGCTCGCGGACCTGCGCCTCGTCCTGACTGCGCTTGCAGGCCTCCTTGCCCGGCGGTTTGCGCCCGGTGCAGCGGAACCACGGCTCCCGCAGGTTGATCCGCGCGTAGCAGTACGGGCAGGCGAGAGTTGCCATCTAGGACACCTTCATCTCGTCGATCGGGGGGTCGTTGACGCGGACGCCGGCCGGCCGGGTGACGAAACAGCGCAGCCAGCGCACCTTCGCGGGCATGGTGAACGGCACCGCCTCGGGCACGTCCGGGTCGAGTTCCAGGCCGGCCAGATGCGCGACGGGAATGCCCTGCTCGGCCCGCACCGGGAGGACGTCGCCGGGGCCCGCGACCAGGCGCACCTCCACGCCCTCGCAGCGGGTGTCGGTGGTCAGGCGCAGCTCGCGGCGGCGGCTCAGGAACCCCCCGGCCTTCACGACCTGCCAGCTCACCGTGGCCGCGGTCCCGTCCACCGGCGCGGTCACGGCCGACGACTTCGACTCCCCGCCCATCCCGCGGACCACGCTCTGCACGGCGACCCGCCCGCCGGTGTGGCCGATCGGCAGGTGGCAGCCCTTGGCCGTGAACTGGCCGCGGCTGACCAGCTCGCGGGCGCTGGGGGTGGCCGCGCCGGCCGGGGTGAAGGTGACCTCGGCCAGGTTGACCGACGGCGGCCACACCCACGACACGGTCACCTCGCCGCCGTTGCGCCGCGCGAGCAGCCGGGTCACCGGTTCGATCACGGCCACGGCCACGGGTTCGCCGACGATCGCGGTGTCGGCCGTGGGGTGCAGCGTGAAGGCGGTGTAGTAGTGCCGCCCGCTCGGCACGGTCGCCTCGAGCTGCACCTCCGGCCCCTGCACCAGGCGGTCGCCGATCAGCGGTTCCCCGTACGCCTCGACGTCGCCCCGGCTGACGGTGGCGCCCGCGGGCCAGGCCGGCGGCGCGTCGGACCGGCGCACCGAGACCGTGCCCGCGGCCGGGGCGGCCCAGGTGACGTTGGCGGTGGCGGTGCTGGCGTCGACCGCGACGGCGTGCACCCGGATGCGGCTGACGAACGGCGGCGCCGCCTGCCCGGTGGTGGCCCGGGCCACGACCGTCCGGGCGAACGCCTCGGCCCCGGCGGCGTCGCGATAGACGGCGACGATGCCGTAGAAGACGTCGGCGTCCCCCGCGTCGTCGGTCAGCCCGGCCCGGGTGCAGGCGATCGGCGTGCCGTCGTCCGGGCCGGTGGGCGGGCGGCCGGTGGTGCGCCGCACCCGTACGGTCTCGGCCGCCGGATGCACCCGCCAGGAGCAGACGATCTCGTCGTGCTGGGTGCGGACCTGCACCGCGGTGACCGGCGGCAGCACCCGTTCCACGGTGACGGCCGCGCGTGACCAGTCGCCGCCGGTGCTGGCGAAGACGCCGTAGTGCAGGTCGCGGGCGGGCGCCGGGTCCTTGTCGACGGCCTCCGGCGTGCTGAGGCCGGCCACCACGACGTCGCCGTCGGCGGCCGTGCGCGGGGCCCGGTCGGACCGGACGACCCGATAGCGCAACAGCTCCGGGACGGCGGTGTGCGGCGCCGACCAGCCCAGCCGTACGCCCTGCTCGGTCACGCGGGCGACCAGCTCCCGTACGGGCGGCGGGGGCAGCGCCTCGGCCCGGCGGCGCAGGTCCTCGTCGTCGTCGGCGATCCGCAGCGCGTCCCGCAGCCGCTGCGCCGCCTCCTCCTCGTGGCCGTCGCGGATCGCCTGCTCGGCGTCGCGGCGCAGCTCGTCGACCCGGTCGGTCAGGCCGCCGACGGTCTGCCGCAGCTCCGCGTGCGCCGGGTCGGTCTCGGGCACCTGGGCCACGGCCTGGGCGGCGGCCCGCAACTGGCCCTCCGCGAGCAGCTCGCGCACCCGGTCGGCGGGCCCGGTGACGGTCGGCGCGGGCAGGTTGCTGACCACCGTCTGCGCGTCGGGCAGGAGCAGCCCGGCGCCGGTGGCCGACTCGATCAGCAACGCGTCGGCCAGGTTGCGGGCGCGCAGGTCCTGCAGCCGCTCGACGAGCTGGAACAGCGCCACCGTACGCAGGTCGACGCCGTTGCGCGCGGCCGTGTCGAGCAGTCCGAGGGCCTCCTTGCCCGCGCGCAGCTCGTGCGAGTCGGCCGCCCGTTCCATCTCCTGCCGGCGCCGGGCCAGCGTCTCCAGGCCGAGGTCGACCGCGTCGCGGCCCAGCAGCGCGAAGCTGTCGCCGGTCAGCTCGGGCCGGATCAGCTGCACCACGGTCGGCACGTCGAGCTGCCGTTGCAGGTCGAGCAGCCGCCGGTACGCGCTGCCGGGCAGCCCGCTGGCGGCCGGCAGCTCGATCGGCTCGACCAGCCGCAGCCCGGCCAGGCGGACGGCCTCGTCGGCGCCGAGCTTGCTGAGCGACGGCCACTGGGTGGCGATGGCGGCCAGCTGCTCGGCGGTGATCCGGCCGACCGCCCCGTACGCGTTGCGCAGCACCTCGGCGAAGCGGCGCGACTCGGCGTGCACCGCGTCCTCGTGCGCCCGCGCCTGCCGGGTCCACCACCCGGGGTCGTACATGGCGTCGCCGTGCTCGGCCCGCAGCCGCTCGTCGCGCCCGATCAGCTGGGCGCAGACGTTGGCCGCGGCGCCGACCCCGCCCTGCCGGCGTTGCCAGAGGCTGCGCACCTCCCTGAGCCGGGTCCGCAGCTCGCCCGCGGTCATGTCCGGCGTGACCGCGTACTGACCGGCGAGGTCGTTCGCGGGCACGCCGCCCGGGTGGTCGCGGAGCGGGTTGATGACCTGGCTCATGTAGGCGACGTGGTCGAAGGCCATCCGGTCAGGCCCTCACCGTGATGCCCGCGACGAGCTCGGTGGCCTCCCGCACTTCCTCCTCGCTGAGCACGCTGACCCGTACGTTGATGGTCAGCTTCTCGCCGGACTTGGGCTCGACGGCCTCCAGCTTGAGGTCGCCCTGCTCGTTGATCTGCATGTCGATCTCGATCGGCGAGCGGCGGGGCAACGGCGGCAGCCCGGTGATCGTGCCCTCGCCGTGGTCGACCGCCTTGTTCGCGGACAGCTCCGGCCCCTCGGTCGACCCGGCCTGCTCGTAGATCTCGATGTGGACGGCGGTCTGGCCCTCCTCCACGGTCTGCGCGTCGAGCCGCCGGACGCCGCTGGGCAGCTGCTCGTCCGCGTGCACCATGTGCTCGATGTAGTGGCGGTCGGGCTGCGAGCGCCAGTCCGGGGCGGAGGTGTCGCGCAGCTTCACGCCGAACGCCTTGGGCAGCACGTTGACGATCTGCTTGTTCGCCATCGCGGCCAGCGCCTCCTCGTCGACGTCGCTGATCCGGGCCAGCTCCTTGACGCGCTCCTGCTGCTGCTCCTCGGTCGGCCGCTCCTCGCCGGCCCGCTCCCAGTCCCACAGCGCGCGGCTCACGGCGAACCGGGCGGCGCCCTTGGCCACGGCCAGGTCGGGGTCGTGCAGCCGCGGCGACCAGCCCCACTTCTCGACGAGCCGGCGCGCGACCGCGGGCATCTTGCTCGACCCGCCGACTAGCAGCACCTCGTCGACGGCGGCGGCCGGGTCGTCCACGCCGAGCTTGCCGCCCAGCTTCTCGAGCGTGCGGCCGGTGTATTCGATCGTCCGGTCGAGCAGATCGCGGGTGATGTCCTCGAGGATCTCCTGGGTGACCTCGATCTGCGCCACCGCGCCGGCGAAGCGCAGCGGCACCTTGCGGCTCTTGACGCTGGACAGCTGCCGCTTGACCTCCTCGGCGGTCAGCGCGAGGTCCTGCATGAACTGCTCGTCGAGGGTCGGGTCCTCGGCCGGCTCGGCCCGCGCCATGAACTCGTCGATCAGGTAGCGGACCAGGCGGGCGTCCCAGTCGAGGCCGCCCAGCTGCTGGTCGCCGTCGGTGCAGAGCACCTCGATGCGGTCGTCGGAGATGCGGATGGCGGTGGTGTCGAAGGTGCCGCCGCCGAGGTCGTAGACGAGCACCGTGCGGGCGCTGCCCCCGGCCACCTCGTACTGCAGGGCGGCGGCGACCGGCTCGGGCACGATCCCGGTCACGTCGAGCCCGGCGATCCGGCCCGCGTTGCGGGTGGCGTCGCGCTCCAGCATGCCGAAGTACGCCGGGACGGTGATCACGGCCTGGCGCACGTCGGCCTGGGTGTGGTCGCGGGCGTCCTGGGCGAGCTGCTTGAGGATCAGGGCGGAGATCGCCTCGGCGCTGTACGACTTGCCGTCGAACTCCCAGTTGACCTCCTTGCCCATGCTGCGCTTGACCCGCTCGACGACCCGCTGCGGATAGAGCCGGGACACGTTCTTGGCGGCCTCGCCGACCAGCACGTCCCCGGACTCCTCCTCGAAGTAGACGACCGAGGGGGTGGTCTCCTGGTTGGTGACGACGTTGCGGATCACGGCGGGCCGTCCGGTGTCGTCGATGTACGACACGACCGAGTACGTCGTACCCAGGTCGATACCGAGGAAGGTCAGGTTCTCGTCCGACATCGCGGTGTCGTCCCTTTCTGTCACAGGATGGGTTGCGGGGTGGTCAGCGACTGCTCGGGCGGGGTCCAGCGATGAACCCGTACGGCGGAGGGCGCGGTCGTGCGGCCGGTCTGCACGTCGAGATAGCCGTCGGTGATCACCTCGGCGACCGTGCCGTCCTGCTCGGGGCCGGTGGCCGGGACGGTGCCCATGGCCCGCTGGGCCGCCGGGTCGAAGGCGGAGCCGGGCTCGGGGGTGACGACCACGATCGAGCCGCGCTCGAGGGTCAGCTCGAGGCTGTAGGCGTACGAGTGCAGCAGTTTGGCGGTCTGCTCGGCGCCGAACTCCTCGGGCAGGCGGGCCACCGTCTGCAGGATGTCGTGCCGCAGGCGCTGCAGGTCGGTCAGCAGCGGGCGCAGCAGCAGCTGCCGCTCGCCGGCCCGCAGCTTCTGGTTCTCGTCGTGCAGCCGCTCGATGATCTGCTCGCGGGCCGCCGCCCGCTCGTGCGCCCGGGTGATCTGCAGGCGCAGCTCGGGCAGCTCGCGACCGAGCAGGTCGGTCAGCTCGGCCACGCGCTCCGCGACCGGGTCCGGCCCCGGTGCCGGCTCGACCGTTTCCTCGTCCACCGCTTCTCCCTCCGCCTGGCCCTCACGTCCACCGTTCTCTGACGGACAGGAATCCCCGCGCGCTGTCCGTCAGAGAACGGTGAGGCGAGGAGGGGTGGGCTGTGGACAGGATTCGGCGGGCCGTGACCGGGGTGGCGCTGTCCCTCGGGCTGCTGGCGGCGACGGCGGCACCGGCGTACGCCGCACCGGCCACCGAGGACGAGATCTACGCCGCGCTGGGAGTCGACCGGGTCGCCGCCGACTACGTCGTGATGGTCGACGTCTCCGGCTCGATGCGCGCGGGCAACCGGTACGCGCAGGTCCGTAGCAGCCTGCGGTCGTTCGTCGCGGCCCTGGCCCCGGACGACCGGGTCAGCCTGGTGACCTTCGCCGACGGGGCCAAGGTGGTGCGCCGCGGCGGGCCGGCCGGGCGGTCGCCGGACGCCGTGCTGGCCAACCTGCCCAGGCAGGCCGACGGCGACCACACCGACATCGGGGCCGCCATCGAGGAGGCCACCAAGCTGCTGGCCCGCGAGGGCGCCCCGCCGACCGCGACGGTGCTGCTGCTGACCGACGGGTTGCACGACCCGGCGCCGGGCAGCGCCTACCCGTTCGACGAGGGCTACTCGTGGAACCAGTTGCGGGCGACGGCCAAGAAGCTGAAGAAGACGTCGCTCAACGCCTACGCCGTCCCGCTCTCCGGGTCGACCGGGGCCGCGCAGCTGGCCAAGGTCTTTCCGGCGGCGAAGGTGCTGCCGCCGGTCTCGATCGACCGGCTCGGCGCCCAGCTCGAGCAGCCGAAGGCGGCCGCCCGCGCGGCCAAGGCCCGGGCCGCGCTCGGCGCCGACGCCCGCGGCGGGATCACGGTGTCGTGGCCCGAGCAGGTGCGCGACCTCGGCGCCGGGCCCACCGACCTGCGGGTGACCCTGCGCTCCGGCACCGCGCACACTCCCCTGGTCGTCGACGGTCTGGCCGTGCGCAGCGGCGATCCGGCCCTGCGGGCCACGGTCCGGCCGCAGAGCGTCTCGGTGCCGCCCGGCGGCACGGCCGAGGTGACCGTCAGCGTGGACTGGGACGCCGGGCCGCGGCAGGCCGCACCGCTGCACGAGGTGACCGGCGAGGCGGCCCTGACGCTGACCGGAACCGTCGGCTCGCCGTGGTATCCGATGATGCGCGACCGGCTCGGCATGACCCCGGCCCCGGCCTGGACCGGCGGCGAGACGCGGGCCGGGCTGGACGCGCAGCGCGGCAGCCTGCCGTACTGGATCGGCGGTGCCCTCCTGCTGGCGGCGGTGCTGGGCACGCTGGCCGTGCTGCGCCGACGCCGGCTGCGCCCGCCGTTGTCCGGCCGGCTCGAGGTGCGCACGCCGGACGGCGACGAGCACACGGTGACGCTGACCGGCCGGGTGCTGGCGCTCAACGCGGGCACGGCCGGCATTCCCGGGCAGGGCGAGGTCCGCGCGGCCCGGGCCTCGGTCGGCGCGGCCGAGGTGGTGCTGACCATCACCTATTCGCGCAACGGCTCGGCCTCGGCCCGCGAGTCGGGAACGTGCGGGCCCGGCGCGAGCGTGACCCTCAGCGGCGCGGTGTTCACCTGGCAGCCGAGCGTCCCCGCCCCGCGCGGCCGCACGCCCGACCGGTCCCGGTCGCTGCGATGAGCGCCGCCGCCGAGGAGGGTCTGGCGGCGCTCGATCGCTACGACAAGTCCGGCGACCCGGCCGAGCTGGTGGCCGGGGCCGCGGCCCTGGAACAAGCCGTGGCCGAGACGCACCGCCTCGACCTGGTCTATCTGCTCGGGAGCGCCTACGACGAGCTCGGCCGGTTCGACGACGCCATTCGCTGGCGGGCGAGGCTGGCCGACGATCTCGAGGGCGACGACCCCGAACGGGACGAAGTCGTCGTGCACCTGGCCGACCTGCTGTGGGACCGGTCGTGGCGGCGGCGCTACGGGCCGGACCGGGTCGACGACCTCGACGAGCTGATCGGCGATCTCGCGACGGTCAGCCAGGACGGCACGCGCCCGACGGTCCGGCTCTACCTGCGCCTGCTGTACGGCCTGGCGTTGTGCGAGCGCGACGAGCCGGGGATCGGCGTCGACATGGCCGAGGCCGCCTGGACGGCGCTGGCCGCGGCCGGCGACGCCGGCGAGTGGATCAGCCCCGGGCGGCTCGGCTTCACCGCCCGGCTGGTCGCCGAGGCCTGCCGGGCGGCGGCCCGCCTCGACGAGGCCGACGCCGTGTTGCACACCGCGCTCGGGTGGCTCGGGCTCGACCCGGAGCACGCTGCCGAGCTGCGCCTCTGCCTGTTCTGGGTGGCCGACGAGCGGTGGTCGGCCTCCGACGAGGACGACGACCTGGACGCGGCGATCACGGCCGGTGACCGGGCCGCGCCGCTCGACGGCTGGGACCTGGCCTACCTCGGCGAGATGCTGCGGCGGCGGGCCGACCGGCGGCGCAGCCTGCCCGACGCGCGACGAGCGGCGGAGTCGCTGCGGACGGCGGCCGCGGATTCCGGCGGCGAACCCGGCGGCTGGCTGATGTGGCAGTCCGCGGCGGCGGCCGACCGGCTGGCCTGGGAGCTCGGCGGCGAGCAGGATCGCCTGGCGGCCGCGGCCGAGGCGCTCGACCGGGCGCTGGCGGGCCCGCTGGCGGACGGCGACCGGCTCGACGTGCTGCAGGACAGGCTGAGCGTCGAGGTCTGCTTCCTCAACGACGACGTGATCCGGCCCGGCGACGGCACGCCGCTCATCCGCCGGCTGGTCGAGGACGCCCACCGGGTGCTCGACCGGGCGATCCGGGCCGATCCCGACCAGCGGGCGGTGTTCGCGGGGCTGCTGGCCTTCGCGGAGTTCGCCGCGCTGGGCGCCGACCTCGGCCGGTTCGACGGCGCCCGCCTGCGCGGCCTGACCGCCCTCGCCGCCACCGCCCGCGTCGACGTGCCGGAGTGGCCCGCGATCGTCGACTGGGCGCTGGGCCTGGTCGAGCACTACGAGGACGCGCTCAACCCGGTTCTCACGTCCGACGGCGGCATGCGCCGGCTCTCGCAAATCGGTGCGGCCAGGATCACCGACCCCGAGTTCCGGCAGCGGGTGACCACGGTGCTCGCCCTCGCCGGCTACGGCCGTTCCAGCATCACCGGCGACGCCCGGGGCGGCCACGCCGCCGACCACAACGGGCGGCTCGACCCGGCCGGGCCCGGGCTGGGGACCGCGGTCCTCGGCGTCTACTCGCAGCTGACGCAGGCGCTCCGGACCCGGGACGTAGCCGCCGCCCTGGCCCTGGCCCGGCAGGGTCAGGAGTTGTTCCGCGGTCGTGACCCGTCCCCGGCCGACCAGCATCTCAGGGTCCTGTTCGACTCGCTGGTGGCGCTGGGCGATCCGCTGTCGGCGACGGTGCCGGCGGCCCCGGCGATCGAGCCGGGCGGGATGGGCGAGATCAGCCAGGCCGGGGCGGCGGTCATGGCCGCCTCGGCGGCAGCGGCCCAGGCCATAGCCCGCAACGACGTCCCCGGGATGCACGCCGCGGTCGCGCGGGTGGAGGCGATCCTGCCGCAGATCTCCCCGGGGAACGTCCAGATCCGGCGCATCGTCTCGGCGTCGGCGGCGATGCTCGCCGGGGAGGTGGCTCGGCGGCTGCCGGGCGACCTGGTCACGGCCGTGCACGCGGTCACCCTGTACGAGCGGGCGGTCGAGCTCTCCGGCGGCCTGCAGTTCGCGCTGTGGGCCGACCTGAACGCCGGGCTGGCCGAGATGCTGCGGCTCAGCGGCGAGACCGACCTCGCCCGGACCCGCCGGATCGGGGCGGCCGCCCTGCAGGGGCACGCGTGGCAGGTCTTCGGGCAGTCCGGCACCGAGCACGCCCTGGACGCGGCCCGCGCCGCCGCCGAGCACGCCGAGCGGATCGCCGCGTGGTGCCTGGCCGACCGCGAGACCGACCCGGCCGCCGACGACGACCTGATCGCCGTGCTCGACGCCGGCCGCGGCCTGGTGCTGCGGGCCACCACCACGTCGCGGCAAGTGCCCGACCAGCTCGCCCGGGCCGGCCGGTCCGACCTGGCCGCGGAGTGGCGGGCCACCGCCGGTCAGGGCCGCGACCTGGTCAGCGGGGTGGTGCTGACCACCCTGCCGCAGGCGCCGGCCGAGGCCGCCCCGCAGGTGCCCGACGAGCTGCGCTTCCAGGTGCTGCGCGCGCTGGGCGGCGACGAGGTGCTGGGCTACGAGCCGATCGGCCTGGCCGAGATCCAGTCGGTGCTGGGCCGGCTCGGCGCCGACGCGCTGGTCTATCTGCTGCCGGGGCGGCACGGGCGGCCGGGCCGGGCGGTGATCGTGCCGGGGTCGGGGCGGCCGGACGTGCTGACGCTGCCCCGGTTGCAGGCGGGCGAGCGGTCACCGGTGCGGCGGTTCCGGCCGGGCGGGGACGTCCGCGACCTGGGACCGGCCGGGCCGGCGGCCGGGGCCGGGGTCGACGACATCTGCGAGTGGGCCTGGGACGCGGCGGTCGGCGACCTGCTGGCGTACGCGTCGAAGTGGCGCCGGCCCCGGCTCGTGCTGGTGCCGATGGGGATTCTCGGGGTCGTGCCCTGGCACGGCGCGTTCACCGAGGCGGGTGGCGAGCGGCGTTACGCCGTACGGGAAGCGGTGTTCTCCTACAGCCCCTCGGCCCGCATGCTCGTCGGCGCGGCCGGCGGCGACTCCCCGGCCCCCTCGGCCGCGCTGGTCGTCGGCGACCCGACCGGAGACCTCCGGTACGCCGGTGTGGAGGCGCGCGCCGTGCACCAGGCGTTCTATCGCGACGGCAGCTACTTCGGCCGGCCCGTCGCCGGCGCGGCCCGGCCCGGCTCGCCCCAGGACGTGCTGGACTGGCTGGGCTCGACGCCGGACGGGTCGGCACTGCTGCACCTAGCCTGCCACGGCGCGATCGACCCGGCCCGGCCCGCCGACGCGCACCTCGTGCTGGCCGGCCCCGAGCGGCTGACGGTCCGTACGCTGCTCGACCGCGCGGCGGCCACGGCGCTGGACTTGTCGCAGGTGTTCCTGGCCGCGTGCACGACCGGGGTCAGCGGCGGCGACCACGACGAGGCGCTCAGCCTGGCCACGGCTTTTCTCGCGGCGGGCGCTCGTACGGTCTTCGGCTCGCTGTGGCCGGTGCCTGACGACGGCACCGCGCTGCTGATGTTCATGGTGCACCACTTCCTGCGGGCCGGCGGCGCCGCTCCGGTCGACGCGCTGCACCGGGCCCAGCTGTGGATGCTCGACCCGGGCCGGGTGCCGCCCGAGGGCATGCCGGAGCCGCTGCGGGCCCAGTGCCGCCCCGGTGCCGTCTTCGACCTCGCCTCCTGGTCCGGCTTCGTCCACCTGGGCCGTTGACTTCGGTCAGACGGGCGGCCAGTTGCGCAGGGCGGCGTCGACCACCAGCTCGAGGTCGGCGCGATCGGCCCCGCCGGCGGCCTGCACGGCGACGCCGTTGGCGATCGTCATGATGAATCTCGCCAGCAGCGCCGGGTCGGTCTCGCGGGACAGGTCGCCCTCCTCGACTGCACGCTCGAACCGCTTCGTGAGCTGGGTGCGGGTCTCCTGGCGCGAGACGGCCAGCAGCTCACGGATCGCCTGCCCGTCGTCGCCCCCGATCAGCGAGGCCCGCAGGCTCAGGCAGCCCGTGGGATAGCCGGGCAGGGTGGCGCTGCGGACCGCGCCGTGGAGGAAGACCGCGGCCACCTGCCGGGCGGTCGGCTCGACGAGCGACTCGGCGCCGTACGCGGCGGGCCCGGCGGCGTAGCGCGCCCAGGCCTTGCGGAACAGCTCCTCCTTGTTGCCGAAGGCCGCATACATGCTCGTGCGATTGATCCCCATGGCCTCGGTGAGGTCGGTGAGGCTCGCTCCTTCGTAGCCGTGCTCCCAGAAGACCCGCATCGCGTTCTCGAGGGCCTTGTCGGCGTCGAAGCCTCGCGGCCGGCCGACCGGCGCGCTTCGTCGGATGGTCATGTGATCGAGCTTACCAATTCCTTACCGATCGATCCATAACTGCTACGTTAATTCTGAACCAATCAGTCGGTACGGAATTATCCGCTGGCTGAGGCGGTTACGCCGACAACATTCAGAAAGAGGTTGGACCATGAGCGAGTTCACCGGAAAGACTGCCCTGATCACCGGCGGCACCAGCGGCATCGGCCGGGCGACGGCCCTCATGCTGGCCGCGCGGGGCGCGAACGTCGTGGTGACCGGCCGCGACGTCGAGCGCGGGACCGAGGTGGTCGAAAAGATCCAGGCCGACGGCGGCTGCGCCGCGTCGGCCGGCCCGAGGAGATCGCCGAGGTGATCGCCTTCCTGGCCGGGCCCGGCGGCTCGTACATCAACGGCGCCGTCGTGCCCGTCGACGGCGGCCTCACCGCGGTCGAGCCCCCGAAGCCCCCGGTGGCCGCCTGACGCCGCACGGCGGCTCGGCACCGCTGCCAGTGACGCCACGTCATCTCTTGCGGTGACGTGACGGCCCTGAACGAGGCGGCCGCCCGGCTGGTGTTCTGGAAGCATGTCTGTGCTGATCACAGGAAAGCTGACTCGAACAGTGGCCGGGCTCGCCGCCGCGGCGCTTCTCGTGCCGCTCGCCGCCTGCACGTCGGAGCCCCCGGCCCCGGCCACCTCCGGCGGGCCGGCCGGGCTCGACCGATTCCACCAGCAGACGCTGCAGTGGACCAAATGCGACGACTACGCCACGACCGAGACCGAGAGCACCATCATGGCGCTGGTCGACGGGCTGGAGTGCACGCGGATGCAGGTGCCGCTGAGCTACGACGACCCCGGCGGGCGCACCATCGAGGTGGCCGTCGCTCGTCGCGCCGCCGGCGGTGAGAAGCTCGGCTCGCTGGTCACCAACCCGGGCGGGCCGGGCGGATCGGGAGTGTTCGGGGCCGCCACCACCGCCCTCGGGCTGGTCAAGGCGAAGAGCCCGCTCGTCGAGCGGTTCGACCTGGTCGGGTTCGATCCGCGGGGTGTCGGCGCCACCAGGCCCGCGGTCGACTGCTTCACCGACGCCGAGGCCGATCGGGGCAGCGTGCCGCTGACCACGCAAGGCACCACCGTCGAGTGGACCGAGCAGGACACCCGGGCGCTGGTCGAGCGCTGCGCGAAGGGCTCGGGCGGCCCCGACGTTCTCGCGCATCTCGGCACCCGGGACGTGGCCCGCGACATGGACGTCCTGCGAGTGGTGCTCGGCGACGAGAAGCTCACCTTCCTCGGGCAGAGCTACGGCACCCGGCTCGGCGCGGTCTACGCCGAGCAGTTCCCGCGTAACGTGCGCGCGATGCTGCTCGACGGGGCCATCGATTCCCGGCAGGGCACCATGGAGCGGCGGGTCTTCGCGTTCAGCGGGTTCCAGGCGGCGTTCGACCGCATGGCCGCCTTCTGCGCGCGGCAGGCCGGCTGCCCGATCGGCCGGGACCCGAAGGCGGCCACCGCCGAGTTCCAAAAGATCGTTCGCCCGCTCCACGACAAGCCGATCCCGGCCCTCGGCGGCGAGCTCGGCTTCGACGCGGCGGTGGGCGGCGTGATCTCCGGGCTGTACACCCAGGCGGCCTGGCCCCGCATCATCAAGGGCCTCGGCCAGGTGCGGCAGGGCCGCGGCGACGAGCTGGCCCAGCTCGGTTTCGACTTCTCCGGCCGCGACGCGAAGGGCGCCTGGACCAACTTCTCCGAGGCCCTGTACGCCATCAACTGCATGGACGAGGAGCGGCTGAGCGAGCAGCAGGGCAACGAACTGCGCGCCGCAGTCGTCAAGTCGGCGCCGTTCATGGATCCGGGCGTCGACCTGACCGGGGCCCGCGACGGGTGTGAGCACTGGCCGGCCCCGCCCACTCTCGGCTTCCCCTACGCCCAGAACGTCAAAGACCTTCCCCGTACGCTCGTCGTCTCGATCACCGGGGACCCGACCACGCCGCACGCCGGCGCCGTCCGCCTCGCCGAATCCCTGGGCAGCGCGCTGCTCACGGTCCGCGGCGAGGGGCACACGATCGTCACGGCCGGGACGAACTCCTGCGTCAACCAGGCCGCCGCCGACTACCTGATCGACCTCGAACCGCCCGCCGCCGGCGCGACCTGCACCTTGTAATCGGGCCCGCGGCCTTCAATAGATCTGCAATCTTCGATATAAGAGAGGTGCTGGAGTTCGTTCGGAGGGGGCAGGGATCCTGTTCGCCCCGCCCTGCGGCTACGACCCGCCGGTCACCGTGACGCTCTTCGCCGGCGCCGAGGACGCCCGGCAGTGGGCCGATCCGGTGGCCGAGGCGGTGTCCGGCCCCGAGCGCAACGGGAAGGTCACCGTCAACGGGCTCACCCCCGGCACGTCTCCTGGCGCTGGACCGGCGACGAACGGATCGTGTCGCTGTGGAACGGGGTGACCCGGGAGGGCGGCGACGGCGTCACGATCGGCAACGCCACCTACAACGGGACGCTGGCGCCCGCCGGCTCGACCACGTTCGGCCTGCTCGTCGCCAGCAGCGCGCCGCCCGGCGACATCACGCCGGCCTGCGCCCGCTGATCCGGCGCCGCCGGTGTCGAACGGCCGCCGTGCTCGGCGGGGGTCAGGGTTGCAGCAGGGTGTAGACCTTGACGATCCGGCCGTCGGCGATCAGGGCGATGTCCCGCCCGCGCACGACGGGCGCCTGTCCCTCCGGGCCCAGGTTCCAGGCCAGATAGCCCAGGTCCTGGTTGGCCTGGGCCGGGCCGTCAGGCGTGAAGACGAAGCCGGGCGCGCCGTCGAGGATGCCCTGGGCCTTGGCGTCGAGGGCCGCGTGCCCGACGACCGGCTCGTCGGGCTCGTTGAACTGCACGTCGGGGGCGTAGATCCGGGCGATCGCCGCGCGGCGGCGCCCGGCGTCACGTTCGTTGAAGACCTCGAGCAGGTTCGCCCGCATGAGTTCCTCGTTCGTGGCCATCTGATGCTCCCTCGCTAGCCCCGGCCGGTCTGCTCCATTGCAGACCGTGTGCAGGGAACGAGGTCAACACCTTCGTCAGATTCCGCGCAGCACCAGGCAGTCCCACTGGGCGGCGTCGCGGCCGGGCAGGGTGCCGGGCATTCCCGGCACCGGCGAGCGGCCCGGGTCGCGCAGCCAGCGGCGCACCTGGCGGACCGCGGTGGCCGGGTCGAGGCCGTCGACGAGGAGGCGGTGGTGCAGCACGAACAGGACCGGGGCGGCGACCTCCGGGGGCACCCGCCGGGTCCAGCCGATCACCCCGGCGAAGCCCGCGTCGAGCAGCGCGTCGGCCAGCGCCACGAACCCGGCGCCGAACTGCCCGGCGACGGCCAGCCCGCCCCGGCGCCCGCCGCCGCGGACGACCCGGGTGGCGTCGGGCAGCTCGCCGCCCAGATAGAGCAGGGTGGCGTCCCAGCCGCTCGACGCCGCGGCCGGATAGAAGCGGTCGCGCAGCCCGCCCGGGTCGTCGCCGGTGAAGACCGGGGCGTCGCCGAGGCCGGCCCGCACCCGCCCGGCGAGCGTCACGAGTTGGGCGCCCGACGACACGTACGAGACGATGCCGTCGCCGACCGGGAGCGCCCGGTGTCCGGCGACCACGATCCGGTTCGGCAGCGGCGTGCCGTGCGCGACCGGCACGAACCGGCCCGTCGCCACGTCGAGCAGCGTGACACCGCCGGGGCGGGGCAGCGCGAACGCCTGCGCACCGGTCTCGCGGGCGGCCAGCCGTACGGAGGAGAACCGCTCGGCCAGGACGGTCAGCAGGTGCCCGGCCGGGTGGCGCTCGTCGAGCAGCCCGGCCAGGGTGACCGCGGCCGACACGAGCGAGGCCGGCTGCGCGACCAGGCCGTCGGCGATCGTGAGCAGGTGCTCGCCGGCCGCCCGGAAGTCGTCGCCCGCCCAGTCGTCGCCGTCGGCGTCGTCGCGCAGGCCCCGCTGGTGCAGGGCGAAGGCGGCCAGCAGGTGGTCGCCCGGCCGGTCCCCGCCGCCGTGCACGATCCTGGTGGTCAGCGCGACCAGTTCGTCGACCACCTCCCCGTCGAGCGGCGGCGCGTCGGGCAGCAGCCGGCCGGCCAGGGCGACGTAAAGGTCCGCGCCCCGCACGATCCGGTCCCGCACGAGCCCGCGCAGCGAGTCGAGGCTCGGCGCCGCCTCCACGCGTGGGTGCGGAACGACCGGGGTGACGACGACCGGCTCGGGGCCCGGCACGACGGCGACGGGGTAGTCGAGGGCGTCGCCCCGGGCGATCCGGTCCGCGTCGTGATACGCGGGCATCGGCGGGGTGGCGCCGTCGGGGGTGGCGTCGCGGCGGATCCGCTCCTGGAGCTGCTGGAGGCCCTGCATCGACGTCATCATCGGCCCGAAGTCGACGCCGGCGGGCCCGGTCATCCGGCTCACCATGCCGCGCATCGACTCCGTCGCCGAGGCCAGCGTCTGCGCCATGTGCCCGATCTCGGCGTTGGCGGCCGGGCCTGCGGCGACCCGGCGGAAGCAGTCGGCGGCCAGGTCGAGGTTCTCGCCGCCCGGCAACGCATTCCCCGTACGGGCCGCGGTGTGCACGGCGTTCGGCGCCTGCAGGGCCTGGGTCGCCCGGGTCATGTAGAGCTGCCCGAGGATCAGCCGGCAGGTGTCGCGCTGCACGGGCACCAGCCGGTCCGGTTCCAGCGCCTCTAGCAGCAGGTCGATGGCCTTCTCGCGAGGGCCCGGCTCATCCCCGTACGCGACGACCCGGCCGCCGATCAGCGTGCCGAGCTGGGCGATCGCCTGCAACCGCATGGCGTCGCCCGGATCGAGGTAGCCCACGCCCTCGGTCAGCACCGTGATCGCCTCGTCGACGTCGGGCAGCGCGGCGGTCGTACCCGGGCCCTTCTGCCAGTACCGCATCGCGAGCAGCTGACCCAGCTCGAGCAGCGGGCGGCCCCGGGCCGGGCCGGTCGCGCGGCCGAGGGCGGCCCGGGCGCCGGCGATCTGCTGGTCGTACATCGAAGGCTCCTACTGTCCCCAGTGCATGAAACCGGCCCAGGCCGCCACGTCCGCCGAGTCCGCGCCGGCCAGCTGGGTGCGCAGCGGGCCGGGCAGCACGTCGAGGTCGTGCGCGGGGTCGAGCATCCACAGTTGGGCGTCGCGCAGCGCCTGCCACGGCGGCTGCTGGTGCGTGACCAGGTAGTGGTGGAACAGGAACATCAGCACCGAGGTCGCCCGGTCCGGGATCCCCCACTGGGTGGTCAGCACCGAGCGGGCGCCCCCGGCCAGCAGGGCGGTGCCCAGGCTGTACGCCTCGTCGTAGCCGTGGATCGACAGGCCCGTGCGGCAGGCGGCCAGCACGACCAGCCCGACCTCGCGCTCGGGGGCCCGGCCCATCAGCTCGACCAGCTCGTCGGCGGCCAGCCGGTCGCCACCCGCAAGCAGCAGGTGCGACGTGGTCACCGGGCCGCTCGACTCGATGACGCCGTGACAGGCCAGGTGCAGCGTCGACCCGGCGTCCGGCGTGGTGGCGGTCAGCCAGGCCCGCACCTGCTCGGCGGTGCCGGCGCCGGAGGAGCTCGTCCGCCCGTCCGGCCGCCGCCCGACGTAGCGCGCTGCACGATAGAAACTGCGATGCACCGCGTACGCCTCCAGGCGCGCGGCGGGCAGGTCGGGCGCCCCGCCGGTGGTGTCGGGGTCGCCCACGACGAGGCCGAGCGGGCCGGCCGGCACCGGCGCCAGCGCGGCCGAGTGGCACAGCATCCGGGCCGAGGCCGCCTGCGAGATCGCGATCCGCTGCACCGCGAACCGGCCGTCGCCGCCCCGCGCGGCCTGCCACGGGATCCGGGCCAGCTCCCCCATCGGCACCAGCACGACCCGCGGCACGCGCCCCGGGTGCGGGCGGGTCAGCTGGGGCAGGGCCCGCTCGATCAGCGGCCCGATCGCGGCCCGCCAGGCCCAGTCGCACATCGTCTCGAGCGCCCGGCCGAACTCGTCGCCGGCCGCCTGCAGGTCCCGCCGGACGTCGTCGCGCCGGGCCAGGGCGGTGAGGTAACGCTCGACGTCCACGTCCTGCTCGACCCGCAGGTGGGGCAGCGCGACGAAGGCCGGCGGACCGCCGACCGGGGCGATCACCGCGAGGCCGGGCTGCACCCCGTCGGCGGGCACCAGATAGACGAGGGCGTCGGCGTCGAGGGCGGCCAGCGCGCCCCGGATCTCGGCCAGGCCGGGCGTGTCCAGCAGCCCGGTGTCGCCGCCGGCCGCGGTCAACGCCGACCACACCTCGGTCCGCAGGTCGGCGGGCAGCTGGTCCGGGTCGCCGGCGGCGCTCGCGGCCCGCCAGCGGGCGGCCAGCCGGGCCCGTCCGGCCCGCTCCAGACGCTCGGCGACCCCGCGGGTCTGGGTGGCCGCGAACAGCGTCAGCCCCCGGCCCGCGTCCAGGGCCCGCAAGGCGTCGGCCGGGCCGCCCTCGCTCAGGCATTGCCGGGCGATGTCGATGGCGTCGCGGGCGGCGTCGCGCACGGCCGCCTTCGCCGCCGCCTGGTTCGGCTGCACCAGGGCCCGCCAGGCGTAGCCGCGCAGACCCTCCAGGGCGGACAGGCCGGGCCGGTCGGCCTCCGGCAGGCGCCGCCGCAGCGAGGTCAGCATCTCGCTGAGCATCGACCACTGCGGGTGCCGCGGCCCGCCGGCCAGCGCGCGGGCCTCCTCCAGCACCTGGGCGGCCTCGCGCACGCTGTCGAACGGGCCGCCCAGCTCCTCGCGGCGCATCAGCCCGAGGGCGAGCAGACCGAGGTAGAAGGGCCGTTGCGGGTCGCTCGGCGGGGTCATCAGCAGGGCCTCGCGCACCTGCTCGATCCCGGCGTCGACCCGGGCCGGATCGGTCTCGTGCTGGAACGTGGACATGCCGGTGGCGGCGAGATAGAGCGCCCGGTCGTGGACGGCCAGGCCGGGCTGCGCGGCCAGCTCCCGCAGGGCGGCCAGGTCGGTCTCGCCGGCCGGGCCGGACTTCAGCCGGTTCAGCGGCCCGATCATCCGCGCCGAGTTCTCGGCCGACACCCGCATCGGATGATCGGCCGGGAGCTGCCCGGTCGCCTCGCGAAGCCGGGCCAGCGCCTCCGCGGGGTCGTCGCCGCGGTCGTGCGTGGCCATCACCTCGTGGGCCAGGTCGAGCATCCCCAGGGTGGGCCGCAGAGCCGGCACATCGGCGAACTTGTCCCTCAGCCGGGTGAAATCGTCGGTCAGCCGGGCCACCGCCGACTCGTCGCCGTGCTGCACGCGCTGCTGGTAGCGCAGCACCATCCGGGTCAGGTCGGTCATCGTGGCGCCGGCCGGGCCCTCGGCCAGGGTGTCCAGCTCGGCCAGGGCCGCCCCGGGGTCGCCGAGCCGGCCCTCGGCCGCCGCGACCATCAGGGCCAGGGCGCGGGCGGCCGAGCGCCGGCGCTCCCAGTCCGGGCCGGCCGGCGGGTCGCGGTCGGCCACGGCCAGCAGCGCGTCGAGGTGCCGCAGGCGGTCGAGGTCGGGCGCGGGGCCGGAACTCAGGATCCGATCGATCAGCCCGGCCGCGAGCGGACCCCGTACGGGCAGATGGGCCGGAAGGGCGAGCAGGTCGGCGACCGCGGAGTCCAGATCGCCGTCACCGCGTACGGCCCGGCTGATGGCGGCGCAGCGCTCGGTGATCTCCACGTGTCCCCTCCCGTCGCTGACTACTGACGGACGGGGGCGCCGTCCGCCGGAGCTGTCCGTCAGGGACGGGCAACGACGCACGAGAGGAACGAGCCGGCGATGGACCAGGAAGCGATGTTCGTCAGCATGGTCTGCAGCACCCACCGCGAGCCCATGGTCCTGAAGTTCCAGCGCAACGGGGCGGACTTCATTGCGGTGGGCGCGTCCAAGCAGCGCGCGGGCAGTGTCATCCCGCCCGGTGACGGCGGCCCCACCACCGGGTCGTTCGGCACCACCCCGGATTACCCCGGCTGCGCCTACTGCGGCTCCGACGGGTTCGTCCGCTGCGGGCGGTGCCACGAGCTGAGTTGTCACGACACCTCGTGGGAGGTCTTCAACTGCCCCCGCTGCGGCAACTCGGGCCCGGTGCGGGGCCACATCGACAGCATCTCGGGGATGGGCGCCTCATGACCACGGTCTCGGCCCGGCGGCACGTGCGGGGCATGTACGGCGACTACGAGGTCGTCGGCGACGCCATCAGCAAGGGCGGCGTGGGCGGCATCTATCGCACCACCGACCCGAAGTGGGTCTACAAGGAATATCACTCGCCCGAGAAGGCCCCGCCCGACGAGCACCTGACCCGGCTGGTCGGGGTCGGCCGCGACGTGCTGATCCGGCAGGGGCAGCCGATCGGCTCGCAGCCCGAGTCGTCGATCAACTGGCCGGTCGACATCGTGCGCCGCCCGGACGGCCAGATCATCGGCTGCGTCCTGCCCGCGATCCCGGACCGCTACTTCCACCCGAAGTACAAGAGCGTCAACACGCTCGACTTCCTGGTGATGCGCCGGTCGTCGCCGCCCGCGGCCCTGTATCGCATGGTGGTCCTGCTGCGCCTGGCCGAGATCCTCAACTTCGTGCACAGCAAGGGGCTGGTGCACGGCGACGTGAACGCCAAGAACGTGGCGTGGACGCTGAGCCCGGAGCCGGCCGCGTACCTGATCGACTGCGACGGCATGGTGCCGCAGGACCCGCCGCCGCAGACCGGGGTGCAGGCGGTCTACTGGACCGACCCGCGGGTGATCGACCACGAGGTGCCGGCCCACGACCACTACAGCGACTGGTATTGCCTGGCCCTGGCCTTCTATCGCGGGCTGCTGCTGCCGGTCGGGGGCAAGCTGGGCAAGGTCGGCGGGAAGTGGGCGGCGCCCGAGCAGATCCCGGCCGACCTCGACCCGCGGATCGCCACGCTGATGCGGCGCGGGCTGACCGATCCGCTCGAGCCCGGCAAGCGTCCGCAGCCCGCCGAGTGGGTGCAGTCCCTCATGCAGGTGTACGTCGTGGGGGGCAAATACGACGACGCCGCGCTGGCCAAGCTCGACCGCGTCCTGCACGCTCCCAAGCCCGATCCGGCCACGCCGAAACCGCGAGCCTACGAGCAGCTGCCCAAGGTGGCACCACCCACGCAGCACCCGCCATTCTCACCCCAACGACCGCCTCAGCCGCAGCAGCCGCCGATGTTCCCGCGGCAGCCGCCACCGCAACCACAGCGACAGCAGCCGCCGCGTCAGATGTTCCCGCCGCAGCCGCCGGCACCACCGCCGTACCAGCAGCCACCAATCCAATTCCACACGCCCGCACCGCCCTACGGCTATCGCCCGCCCGGCGCGATCGCCCGGTGGGCGTTGGAGGGCGGCGTCCGGTGGTACTTGCCGCTGGCCCTGCTGACGCTGTTCTGCTTCCCGGGCGGCGCCGTCATCGGGATCCTCACGCTGCTCCAGCTCGCCAAGGTGGACCCCAACCACCCAGGCCGTACGGCGGCAATGGTCAGCGCCGTCATCGCCCTCACCGTCGGCGGCGTCCTCCTGCTGAGCTCCCTCGTCAGCTCCGCCCGCTAACCCTTTCAACCCAAGGAGCATCACTGTGACCTCGTCCGAGCTCTTCACCGTCTTCCCGGTCTTCCTGTGCGTCGACGTCAGCGCGTCGATGGCCGGCGGATCCATCGAGGCCGTCAACAAGGCCCTGCCCGACATCCAGAACGAGATGCGCTCCAACCCGATGGTCGGCGAGATCGCCCGGGTCGGCCTGATGACCTTCTCCGACGACTCGCGGGTCGTGATCCCGCTGTGCGACCTGGCCGACGCGCACCTGCCCGAGCTGATGGTCGAGGGCGGCACCAACTTCGCGGCGGCGTTCCGGGGCATGCGCCAGGCCATCGAGTCCGGCATGACGTCGCTGCCCAAGGGCACCCCGGTCTATCGGCCGGTCGTGTTCTTCATGAGCGACGGCGCGCACCAGGCCCGCGAGGACTGGACCGACGCGCTGCACCAGCTGACCGACAAGAGCTGGAAGTTCGCGCCCGAGGTGGTGACGTTCGGGTTCGCCGACGCGCAGCAGGAGTCGATGCAGAAGATCGCCACCCGGTTCGCGTTCATCGCCAAGAACAGCGACCCGGTGACCCAGGTCCGGGAGATCATGAACGCGATCATCGGCAGCATCCGGACGACCTCGACCAGCCTGGCCGACCCGGCCAAGCAGGAGGGCCTCTACCTGGACGCGCCGACCGAGCACTTCACGCCGCTGCCCGCGATCACGATCTGAGGCGGCCGCCATGCTGGAGAGATTCCGCCGCTCCTTCCCGGCGCGGCGCGACGACCCGCGAGAGACCCCGGACGACCCGCGGGTGACCGCGGACGGCCCGCCGGAGGCGGCCGCGCCGGTGACCGTGGACGAGCCGCCGCCCGCCGTCGACCCGTGGGCGAACCCGCCGGCCGGCCACGACCCGGCGCCCCGGCCCCCGGCCGCACCGGAGCCGGCCTCGGGCGAGCCGGCGACGCCCGAGCGAGCCGATTCCGACCCGGCGCAGGCCGTCGACCCGGCGCCGGCCGCCGAACCGGCCCTGCCGACCGGCCCGAGGGACCTGCCCGGCACCGCGCCGACGATCGGGCGGGCCGCCCCGCCGCAGCTGGGCCAGGTCAACCCGGCGATCGCCCTGCGCCCACCCGCGGTGGCGCTCGACGGCACCAGCGCGGGCGGCTTCCGGGTCGCCGCGGCCTCGCTGATCGGCGCCGGTCACCTGGTGTCCGGTCAGCCCCGGCAGGACTCGTACAACTTCATGGTCGGCGAGTCGGGCCGGCTCTACGTGGCGGTGGCCGACGGCCTCGGGTCGAAGCCGGCTTCGCAGCTCGGCGCCAACCTGTTCACCGAGTCGGTGCTGATCGCCGCGGCCCAGGCCGAGAAGGCCGACCCCCAGGCCGAGCCCGATCCGGCCGAGCTGCTCGCACAGGCCAGCACGCGCACGGCCCGGGTCGTCGAGGAGGCGTACCGGCTGGATCCGCGGACCGTCGGCTTCGTCGGCGCGGTCGCCGTCCTCGACGAGCGGGGCTGCCGGATGGCCCGGGTCGGCGACGTGTCCGCGTTCACCATGACCGCGGACGGGTTCGACGAGGCCTTCACGGCCGACGAGGGCCCGCTCAACGTGGTGTCGGCCAGCATGCCGGGCGAGAAGCCGGAGCAGGTCGAGCTGGTCGAGGTGGCCCCGGCCGGGGTGGTCGCGTTCGGCACCGACGGGTTCGCCAACGACCTGCGCACCTCGGGCGCCCTGCGCGAGTGGCTGGCCGGGCAGTGGCGGGTGCCGCACCTGCCGTTCGCCATCGGTGACACGCTGCGCTACCGGCGGCAAGGGTCGCACGACGACCGTACGGCCGTGGTGGTCTGGCGCACGGGTGGCGACGATGCGCCGTGACCTGACGCGGCGGCTCGGCGACCGGGAGCGGGCCCACCTGCGGGTCGCCGCCCGGACGGTGCTGCCCGCCCTGGTGATCGGTGTGCTGCTGGTCGTGATCGGGGTGAGCGGCCCGCTCGCGGTGATCATCGCGGCGGTGGCCGGGGGCATCGCGACGACCGTCTACGCCAAGCGCCGCCGCGCCACGACTCCCCCACCCGCACCCCTGCGCCGCACCCTGCCGACGCCCCCACGCCAAGAAACGCCGTCACCCCCACGCCAAGAGAAGCCGACGCCCCCACGCCAGGAGAAGCCGACGGCCCCACCGCAGACGCGGAAGGAGCCGGCCGAGCCGACCCGCTCCCTGCCCCGGAATCCGGACGCCGCCGTCGAACAGGCCCGGTCGATCCTGGCCACCGGCGATCCCGGCCCGGCGCTGGCGCTGCTCAAGGACGCGGTCACCGACCCGGCGATCGATCCCGTCCTGGCCCTCGCGGTGGTCGACGAGCTGGTCGACGCGCTGAGCCGGCGGGCCGAGCAGAGCCGCGACGACCGGGCGTACGCGGAAGGAATCGCTCTTCTCACCGATCTGGTCCAGCGGCATCCGCGGGCGCCCGAGGGCAAGAGCCTGCTGCACAGCCACCGGGCGCAATATCTGATGTTCCAGGCGGCCCGCCTGACCGCCCGCGGCCACGCGCCGGAGGCGACCCTGCACGACCTCTATCGCAAGACCGAGGCCGAGTTGCGCGAGGCCATGGCGGCCGCCGTCGCGTTCGGCCCGGTGTGGGCCCGCGAGAGCGCCGCCCTGGGCATGTTGCTCTGCCACGGCCCGGCGCCGGACGGCCGGGACCGCGTCGACGAGGGCATCGAGCTGCTCCGGCAGGCGCTGGACGCCCGGGTCACGCTGCCCGGCCGGCAACGGGCCGAGATCGGCCTCGACCTGGCCGCCGCGCTCACCCTGCGGCTGCGCCGGCACGACCGCGCCGAGGACCGCGCCGAGATCCATCGGATCGTGGCCCAGGCGACGCAGACCGACCCGTCCGCCCGGTCCGACGCCGACGCGTTGCTGGCCGGGCTCGAGACACCGCGCTAGGCGGCCTCACCCCCAACCCAGGAAAGGCTCCGACATGGACAAGATCCAGCTCACCTTCATCCACCCGACCGAGTCCGACCGGCGGATCACCGCGGCCGTGCCCGGCGACGCGACCGCGAAGACCCTGATCACCGAGATGATCCGGGCCAACTTCATCCCCTCGCCGGGCAACACCACGCAATACCGGCTGCGCGACGCGAACTCGAACAAGCAGCTGCTCGACGACACCACGCTCGCGGCGGCCGGCATCACGGGCGGCGAGACGCTGATGGTCGACCACACCACGACCGGCGCCCGGGAGGTCTGACCGATGGCCAAGCCCGCCGAGCTGCTGCAACGCCGGCGCTTCGACTACGAGGTGCTGGCCGACATGCAGTGCGCGACGTTCGCCTCCGAGGCGTACGCGTCGACGGCCGACCTCAACGCCCGCCGGCACCAGATCAAGTCGGCCGGCGCGGCCGACAAGTGCAGCAAGTACCGCCTGATCTTCCGGATCCCGACGCTGATCGGGCCGGGCAAGTTCACCCAGCAGACCGAGATCGGCCTGGACACCGACGTCTCCGACTACCCGCGCAACCCGCCGAACTCCTGGATCATCACCGAGGCGCCGTGGTCGCCGCACTTCCTCAAGAACGCCCCGGTCTGCATCGGCGACGAGCTTTGGAAGAACCAGCGCGGCTACGTCACCCTCGGGCATCTGGTCATGCACATCGCCCGGATGCTCAACTGGGACGAGAAGGGCCGCGGCCGGGGTTACGTGGGCTGGAACGGCGAGGCGATCAAGTATCACCGCCGGCACTACGGCGACCGGCCGCTCGACCCGAGCATCGTCTATCCCAAGCTGCCGCTCTGGCTCACCGCGGCCGACGCGCCGGCGGCGTCCGGCTTCGAGATCATCAGCCAGTCGGGCTCGCCGGCCGACAGCGGCATCGAGTTCTTCCGGTGAGCGGGGTCGAGTTCGAGATCCTC
Organism: Paractinoplanes lichenicola; assembly: GCF_016785085.1. Taxonomy (GTDB): domain Bacteria; phylum Actinomycetota; class Actinomycetes; order Mycobacteriales; family Micromonosporaceae; genus Actinoplanes; species Actinoplanes lichenicola. Next base: position 12,736 of record NZ_JAENHO010000008.1, on the reverse strand, counting down.
CGCGAGGAGCAGGGGCCGCCGTTCCGCCGGCGGGCCCTGTTCCCGCAGCACTGGGTGTTCGCCGTGCCCGGCGGCCACACCGTGCTGGTCGGCCCCGACGTGCTGGCGACGCTGCGCGGGTGGGCGCACCACGCGCTGCCCCGCGAGACCGGGGGCATGCTGGTCGGCCGGGTGCTGGAGGACGCCGACGGGGCGTACACGCTGGTGCAGGCGGCCGTGGCGGCGCCGCCGGAGGCGGGCGGGCACGGCGAGCTGCGGCTGTCGGCCGACCTGACCCAGCGGCTCAAGGAGGAGGGCGCCCGGGCCCATCCCACCTGCGACCCGGTGGGGTGGTGGCACAGTCATCCGGGGCCGAGCGCCTACAGCGGCACCGACCGGCAGAACCAGTCGACCTGGACCGACGAGCGGCACGTGGGCATCCTCGTCTTCGCCCGCTCCGACCGGAACTGGGGCCGCGTCTATGTCGGACCGGCTTCGATCCCGGCGCAGGAGATGTCGCGTGGAGGCGGAGCGGCCGCGCCGCAGCAGGCTCCTCGTCAGCCTCCCCCGCAGCCGGCGAACCGCCGGGCGCTGTCCCGCCCGCGGATCAGCCGGTCGGCGGCGGCCCTGTTGCTGGCGCTGGTCCTCGTGCTGGTCGCGATCGCCTTCGGCTTCCGGCATCTGGCGAACACGATCAACAACCGGATTCCCGCGGACGGCCGGCCCCGCCTGACGTTCGCCTGTCCCCTGTCGCCCGACTCCACGGCCTATCGCTGCTCGGTGCGCACCGACTCCCCCGACGACGTGCTGTGGCAGATCAACGGCCACTTCGTTCCCGGTACGACCGTGACCGTGATCCGTCCCGCGGCGGGCTCGGCCGTGCCGGTCGAGTTGTGGCTGGACGACGACGGCCGGCGCTACCGGGTCGAGTCGTTCACTCTCGACGGGCCGCCACCCGAGGCCGCCCCGCCGGAGAACCCGGCACCTCGGACGCCGGGACGGTGACGAGTGGGCACCTTCATCGTCATCCTCCTGATCATCCTGGTGCTGGCGATCCTCGGGAAGGCGCTGACCCGGCCGAAGAAGCCCACGTTCGAGGTCATCAGCCGCACCGACAAGCCACCCGTCCACCCGGCTCCGAAACAGCCGCTCCCGCCGTTCGGCCAGGGCGACGGCGCGGTGGAGTTCTCCGCTCAGACAGCCAATGCCAAGGCCCGGTGCTACCTGACCGGGATGGAGGTGGGTTCGTGCACGTGCAAGAAGCACAGCCAGTGACCGCGACCGGGCTGCACAGCCGCTCACAGCTCGCGGGCTACGACCCCGAGGTCCTGCAGCGCACCAGGGTCGCCGTGATCGGCCTGGGCGCGCTGGGCCAGAACGTCGTGCAGAATCTGGCCCTCAGCGGCGTCGGCCACCTGCTGCTGGTCGACTACGACGAGTTCGAGGGCCACAACGCCACCCGCTCGCCGTTCTTCCCGGCCCCGGCCGAGGTCGAGCGGCTCGGCACCGGCAAGGCGCCCGTGGTGGCCGACCGGGCCGCGACCATCGCCACCGCCGCCGAGCCGGTCGTGCGCTACGCCGAGATGCTGGTGCAGTCGGCCGGCGACGCGGTGATCCGGTGGGCCGACGTGGTGGTCTCGGCCGTCGACAGCGTGTCGGCGCGGGCGTGGCTGGCCGAGCGCTGCCGCATCCACGGCCGGCCGATGATCGAGGGTGGCTTCGCCGCCGCCGAATACAACCTGTCGGTGTTCGCCGGGGTCACGGGCGCGGTCTGCTATCGGTGCCTCAACCCGGGCCGGGTGTCGATCGGCTCGTGCCGGGCCTACGCGCGCGCCGCCGAGGCCGCCTCGATCATCCCGGCCATCCAGACCTCGGCCGCGACGCTGGGCGCGCTCATGGCCGAGCAGGTCATCCAGGTCGCGCTGGGCGATCGGGAGTGGACCGGGCTGCGCGCCTACGGCAACGTGCGGCGGCCGGTGCTGAGCACGGCGGTGCTGCCGGTCGACCCCGAATGCCCCGGCCAGCACGCCGTCCTGCCCGTGCTGGGTGAGCTCCCCGAACTGCCCGAGCGGCTGGCCGGCCTGGTGACCCGGCTGCGCGACAAGCTCGGCACGGGCTGGCTGATGCTGTCCGAGCCGGCCGTCGTGAGCATGGCCTGCGTGCGCTGCACCGAGATGTGCCGGGTGGGCGCGACCGAGTCGGTGTGGCTGGCCGCCCCGCGCTGCAGTGGCTGCGGGGGCCCGTGGCCGCGCTCGACCGGCGAGACCACCCCGCAAGCCGTACGGCTGCTGGCCGTGGAGGACGAGGTGACCGGCCCGGCGGGCGAGATCGCCTCGGCTGACCTGGGCATCCGGGCCGGCTGCGCGGTCGTGGTGCAGGACGGCGAGGGACGGCACGGGCTGATGCTGATGCCGGGCACCCCGGATTCCGGCTGGCGCACGGCGACGCCGACCGGCAACGTGAAGACCGCCATCCCGGCCGTCAGCTGACCGGCCACAGGACGACGGGCTCGTCCTCGTTCTCGGGCTCGTCGTCCGGGTCGTCCGGCTCGGCGCGGTTGATCACCTGCTCGACCCTGACCAGCGCGCCGAGCAGCACCTCGAGCGCGCCGAGCTGCACCCTGGCCCAGTTGGCGGCGTCCTCGGGGTCGAGCGCGTAGCGCCGGGTGCACTTGGCGTAGAACTTGCCGGCCCAGGTGTGCGCCTGCTGACCCGGGCGGTCGTGCACCTCGTCGTGGCGCAGCGCGAACAGCCGGTCGAACTCGCTGTCCGGGCCGAGCAGCGCCACGATCTCTCGAATCGGGTACGGCTCGGCCGAACCGGGTCGCAGCCGCTCGTCCAGGTTCTCGCTGAACACCTTGTAGACCGACGAGATCCAGCCGACGAAGTCGAGCCGGCGCGACACCAGGCGGCCCAGGTCGGCCAGGTCGTACAACTGGCGTTCCGAGGGCTGGAACAACCGGCCCACGTCGCGGCGCCGGCTGGCCGCCACGCACAGGCTGTACACGCCGCGGATGCGGTCGGCCAACTGCTCGATGCTGTGCCGGGTCTGCGGGTCGACCTGGCCGACCCGGCGCAGGGCCTCGCCCAGCTCGGGTTGCAGGGCGGGCAGGCGCGGCTTGGCGGGCCGCCCGACTCCCCGGCTCGCGCCCGTCCCGAGTCCGCTGAAGTACTTCTCGAGCACTTCCATGCCGCCGATCTGGGCCCGTTCCCCGCCGCCCACCTCGATCAGTTCCCGGAGCAGCTCATGGTTCGGCACGATGCTGGCCTCCTGCGGCCGGTTGCCGTACCGCTGCTTCCACCAGGTCTCGAAGAGGTCCCGGTCGCTGATGCCGATGGCGTGCAGCCGGATCCCGGAAGTCCTGTGCAACTCCTCCATCAGCAGTACCGGCTCGTCGGTGCCGTTGACCACCTCACCGGTCTTGTCCTCACCCTTCGACGTCAGGTGTGCCCCGTCGCTGACCAGCACGATCAGGCGATCGTTGCCCGGTACGCCGTACCGGTAGAGCAGTTCGGACGCGAAGTGCAGCGCCTGGCCGATGTCGGTGCCCGACCGCTCGCGCGGGACCAGCTGGTTGATCGCCTCCTCGAACTCGTCGAAGACCGCCGGATCGGAACCGGCGTCCATCTCGGCCATGCCCCCGCCCCGCGGGAACACCGACGTGCTCTGGTGGGTGAACTTGACCAGGGCGATGCGCGAAACCCGTCCGGCGACCCGCTTCCGGGCCTCGAGAAGCTCCAGCAACGACACGCGCTGGACCTCGCTGCGCTTGATCGGGGTCCCGGCCCGCCGGCCGATGAGGTTCGTCCGGGTCACGATGTCATCGGCGACCATCGAGCCGCTGCAGTCCGCGAGCACGACGATGTCGACGCCGGCGCGGCTGCCGAAGAGCATCAGCTCGGTCTGCTCGGTGATCTCGACCAGCCCGCTCAACGCCTCACCGCGAGCGTCGGTCGCCTCGCGGATACGCATGGCGGAGCCGTCCACGTCCAGCCAGGAGGAGGCGTCGCCCGGTTCGAGGTGCACCACCCGGCCGGCCACGTCGGTGGCCCGGGCCAGTTCCTCGATCACCTTCTTGAGGGTGCTGTCGGCTATCGGCTCGATGGTGGCGACCGCGGCCGGCGTGGCCGGCGTCGGTGTCAGCTGCCACGGCTGACTGCCCGTCTCGGTCAGCCGGAGCCGGTCGGCCAGCGCCTCCCCGACCGCCACCATCCCCTCGGGCAGCTCGCCCAGCGGCATGACCCGGACCGGCGCGACCTCCCGCGCACGCAGCAACGCCGGTATGCCGCCGCCGGGGGCCCGGCTCGCGGCCACGCCGACCCGGAAGCCGTCGAGCAGGCCGGTGCCGCCGACGATCAGCAGCCGGTCGTGCGTGGAGGACCAGGACCCGGTCATGCGTTCTCCCGCTTCACCGTCATCGAGAGGAAGCCGCTCATCTTCCTGGCGTACGCCTCGAACTGTTTCTCGAAGTCGTCCGGCACCCGGACGAACAGCAGGTTCGAGCGGGACGTGAAGAAGGCGTACGTCATCTGCTCGGCCAGTTTCGTGCGACCCGCGCCCCGCAGGTATTGCCGCAGCCGCGCGAAGTGTTTGAGCCCGGCCTCCCGGTCCTGGGCCGCGGTCTCGATCGCCGCCCGCATGGCCCGCCCGTACGACTCGTCGAACACGGCCGCGTGCGGCGTGCCGGCCAGGTCGCGGCGCACCGCGTCGACGAGCTCGGCCACCGCGGGAATGTCGACCGGATCGCGGCGCACGTTGATCAGCATGTGCCGGAAGGCGGGCAGGGTGGGCAGCCGGAAACCGCTGCCGTGGCCGCGGCGCAGGGCGGTCGCCACCACGACCTGCCGGATCAACTCCGCACGGCCGAGCTCGGCGAGACCGGCCCGATGCTCCTGGCAGACGGCCAACCCCGTACGCCGGGGTCCGTAGACCTGCCAGCGGAACCCGTGCCGCAGGCATTGCCGCCGGGCGCAGGAACGGCCCGCCGCGTCGGTGTGCTCGCAGCTCATCGACCCGGTGGACGCGCACCCGGTGGCCGCGCAGGCCGGGAAGCGCCGGTCGTGACACTGCGGGCAGTAGGCCCGGTCCGCGTTGCCGGGAAGCGCCTTGCGGTGCCGGTCGCACCACGCCCGCGCGCCCTTGCAGCGCGGCCCGCCGCACCAGAACGACCCGGCCTCGCCGCACTCGCAGCGCGGACGATGCCGCCGGCAGGTGACCCGGCCGAAGTTGAGGTCCACGATCACCGCGTGGTCGTCGCAGAGCGGGTCCGGGAGCTTCGCCTCGCGGCACTGCGAACACACGAACGGCCCGTACCGCGTGATCTTCGCGGCGGCGCAGCTCGCACACTTGTACCGGATCACCGGCGGTTCCACGACACCCCGTACGGCGAACGGGGTGGTCCGATCCAGCCGGGCGGGCGCGGAAGCGGGGTCGACGAACCGTACGGTCAAGGGGCCGTCGGGCAGGTCGAGCCGCCACGTGTCCTTGACCTGCGGCTGCAGCGTGTGGACGGTCGGCTCGATCAGCTTCCACAGCTCCAGATAGCCGTCGGGACCGTCCGGCACGGTGCGGAACTCCCGCAAGTCGAGCTGGACGGGGACCACGGCCGGGCGCCGGACCTCGGTCATCGGGCGCCTCCCCGGCGTACGGCAAGAATTTCGATGTTGACCTTGTCTTGGAACAGCGAATCGTTGATCACCAGCAGCCGGACGCCCGCTGGCGGGTCGGCCAGCACCGGCATCAGGGCCTTCGTCGCGGTCTCCCGCTCGGCCTGGGGCAGGCGCAGGCTGACCAGGGCCCGGCCGCCGGTGCGGGCCAGCTGCACGGCCGCCGCGGCGGCGCCCCGGGCCCAGTCGTCGGGGACCCGGCTCAGCGTGCGCCGGGCCTCGGCCGCCGGCCGCAGACTCCGGCGCAACTGCTTGGCGTCGGCCCCCGTACGGCGAAGCTCGTCGTGCAGCCGGATCGGTCCGCCCGCGGCCAGGTAGCGCTCGATCGCGGCCAGCACCACGGGCTCGGCCGGCTCGCCGCCGAGCTGCTCGAAGAGGTCGCGCGCGGCCCGTCCGGCGGAGGACCGCCCCGCCCGGCGACGAGGCGTCCGTTGCGCGGCGAGGCGGTCCTCCCAGAACCGGGTGGCCATTGCCGTGGCCCCCGGAGCCAGCTGCTGGTTCACGGCGGCCAGATGGTCGGTCGCCAGCCATTTCGGGTCGGTCAGGCGGCGCCCGAGCCGGTCGCCCAGCGGCTCGGCCCGCCACAGGTCGTTCTCACCGCAGACCGCCCGCGGATGGGCGTCGAGGATGGAGAGCCCGCCGGTCAGCGTGGCCAGCTCGGCCGGCTCGACCTGCATCGCGGCCAGCTCGGGCACCAGCGTGTCGATCAGCTCGACCAGCCGCATGGTGGCGGCGGGCGGCCGGTTCTTCAGATCGTTCTCCAGCCGCGCGGCGATGCCCGTGGCGATGGCCCGCGAACGGTCCCGGTCCAGCACCCGGTCGGGGATGGGCGGCACCCGGCGGCCCTCCTGCTCGAGGCGGCGGGCGGCCATCGCGATCGCCTGCACGAGCAGGGCGTGGGCCACCGCCGTACGGGGAAGCAGTTGGCCGTCGATGCAGCGGAGCTCGACCGCCGGGAACGGGTAGGCCGGCCCGCCCAGCGGATTGACGTCCATGTGCTCGAGCCGCGCGATGCCGTGATCGCGGCGCAGGCTCTCCCGCATCCGGCCCAGGTGCGCCTGACTGGCCGAGTCGAGATAGCGGGCCGGCACATGATCGGTGGCCTCGGCCAGCCGCCGCGACCCGCTCGCCTCCACATGCCCCGGCCCGAACGCGGCCCGCCCGGTCAACGCGATCAGCTCCGGCACGAACCGGCGGAACTGATTGGCACACAACTCCCGCTGCGTATCGTTGGCGACCTCGACGGCGTGCAGATCGGCGCAGAGCCACCCCGGACCGTCGGCCGCGGGCAGCCAGGCGTTGGGCACGAGCTCCCCCAGCCGCCGGGCCAGCGCGTCGGCCAGCAACGTGGTCGCCTCGGCCAGATTGCGGGTGAGCCGCTGCCGCACACCCGGATCAAGCAACCACACCGGCCCGGTATCGATCCACAAGATCCCCCGTTCGGGGCTGCCCCGCAACGACATCCCCCGCGGCAGGGCGGGCGGCCGCTCCACCAACTTGGCCACCAGCCCCGGCGCACGAGCACCCCGCACCACATACCCTTTGGCAATAACATGGCGCAGCGGTCCAGAACGGTAGAGCCCGACGAGCATCCGGTCTCCGATCAGCAGGGAAACGTCCGCCCTGTTACTGACGGACAGCCCGCGCGACCACCAACGAAGCGTCAAGCCCTCGTGACAAGCGGCCCACCCGTCAGGAACTCGACACGCGTCCCCACCAGCAGCGACTCCTTGGCGGCGTGGAACCGCTTCACGTGCTCGGCGTCCTCGTGCGCCTGAAAAGCGTCCCGATCCCGATAGACCTCATAGAAGACGCGGGCCAACGGCTCCTCCTCCACGGCGTGCGTGGCGTACGTGAGCGTGCCCGGCTCCCGCTCCTCGATCGCCCCCACCACCTCGGCGGTCAACTCGTCGAAGCGGGCGGCCGCGTTCAGATCGCGGCAGTCGAACCGAACCACCAGTACAAACATGCCCCGACTCTAAGAAGTGCGGGACCACTGCTGGTTGGTGCCGCTGCCACACGCGTACTGCTGGATGTCGGCGCCGTCGGTGGTGGAGGCGGCGACCACGTCGAGACACTTGCCGCTGTGGCGGGCCTTGAGCTGGTAGTAGCTGCCGGTCGGGGCCCACTGCCACTGCTGGTTGGCGCCGTTGCCGCAGGCGTACTGGATGATGTTGGCGCCGTCCGCGGTGGAGGCGGCGGCGACGTCGAGGCACTTGCCGCTGTGCTGGGCGACGATCTGGAAGTAGCCGCCGCCGGTGTCGCGGAACTCGAAGCGCTGGTTGCCGCCGCCGTTCCACGCGTACTGCTTGACCTCGGCGTTGTCGGCCATCGAGGCGCTCACCACGTCGAGCACCTTGCCGCTGCCCCGGCCGGTGATCCGGTAGTAGGTGGCCGGGTTGCCGGTGACCGTGCCCGCGGCGGCGTCGATCGTGATCGTGGGATACCAGGTCAGCGTCATCGACGTGCTGGTCGGGAAGCTGATCGGCAGCCAGACGTAGCGGGAGTCGTTGACCGGCCCCGACCAGGCGCCGGCCCAGCGGTCACCCATGTAGAGGAAGGCGTTGCCGACCGGCAGGACGAAAGCGGGCTGGGAGCCGTACGTGGTCGAGTCGCCGACGTTGGTCCAGCCCGACCAGGGGCCGGCGATGCTCGTGGCGGTGGCGTACTTGGCCTGGTTGGGGTTCCAGCCGGAGGTGCCCGACGTGAGCATGAAGTAGACGCCGTTGCGCTTGAACATCGCCGGCGCCTCCCGGGTCGCGTTGTCCCAGAAGTTGCCGACCAGCGCGGCGACCTGCAGATAGTCGGCGGTCAGGCGATAGATCTGCAGGTCCCGGTTCTCGTCGGCCGCCGAGATCATGTACGCGGTGCCACCCTCCTCGTACAGGGTGATGTCGCGCGACATGTGCTGGTTGAGCGGCCGGAAGCTGCCGTGATAGGTGTACGTGCCGTCGATGGTGCTCGCGGAGGCCACGGCGGCCCGGGCCTCGCCGTAGTCGGTGCCGTTCTCCTTATGCATCCACATCACGAACCTGCCGGTGGCCGCGTTGTAGACGACCTTGGGCCGTTCGATCTTGGCGTTGCCCAGTTCGGCCGCCGAGGACGAGGTCAGCACGTTGTTGCGGAATTCCCACGTACGCAGGTCGGCCGACCGATAGACCGAGACGGCCCGGAACGTGTCGTCGGCGTTGCGATTCTCGCCGAACCAGTACCAGTACGAGCCGGCCTTGAGTACCCCGCCCCCGTGGGCGTGCACGCCGGCCCCGGCGGTGTCGGTGAACTGCACCCCGTTCGCGATCGTCACCGGCGCCGCCCGCGCGGGCACCGGGACCGAGGCCACGATCAGTGCTGCTATCACCGCCACCACCGGGACCCGCATGACGCACCTCCATCGATATGGACCGATGTTAACGATAACCCTTAGTGGCCGGCCAGCGTCCCACTGATCTCGTTCGGAACGCCGTCCAGGGTGGCCGACGCGATGATCTCGCCGCTGGTCAGGTTGAGCTGGTGCACCTTCTTAGCCGCCGGCTCGGTCACGTACGCGACGTCACCGCGAACGAACATCGCCGGGCGTGGCTGCTGCCAGTCCACTGGCTCCTTCCAGGCCGCGACGACCGGCCACGACTTCGTGATTTTGGCGGCGGCCGGGTCGACGACGTGCAGCTTGCCGTCGGTGCCGAGGATCAGCCCCTCGCCGCCGGGGCCGCGGTTGAGCGAGCGGAAGCTGTAGCTGACCCCCGAGGGCATCGGCACAACCGTCAGCTTCGCGGTGGCCGTGTCGATCAGCGAGAAGTGGGTGGGGTTCTCCAGTTCGGCGTCCGGCTCGATCTTGTAGTCGCCGAGCAGCACCGGCGAGGCGTCGCTGCCCGCCTGGTTGCCGATCCGGCTGTATTCGCGCTCGCTCTGCACCTTGACGAACGCGCCGTTCTTGAACAGCAGCACGCCGTCCTCGCAGCCGAGCCCGACCACGTCGCCCTGGGCCACCGCCTCGCCGTGCACGCCGGGGCACTTCTCGCTGCGGGCGATCTCCTTGCCCGCCGGGTCGAGGGCGATCGCGCCGGTGCGGGACTCCTCGGTGCCGAGGGTGACGATCATGGTGCCGTCGGCCAGTTCTACGGCCACCCCGTGGTGCGGCACCGCCGTCTTGTACTGGCGGCCCTGCGGCTTGCCGTTCGCCAGCTCCTCGGGGTCGAAGCTGTTGACCTCGCCGGTGCCGTCGGTGAACAGGATCGTACGGTCGCCGTGCCGGACGACGTGGCCGGGCTTCTCGCCGGGGTAGGCGATGTCGGTCATCGTGCCGTTGACCGCGTCCAGCACCTGGAAGCCCGCGCTGGTCGAGACGAAGACGTTGCTCGCGTCGCCGGCCGGGTTGATCCGGTTGAAGCCGGCCATCGGCAGGGTGCGCTCCACTTCGAGCGTCTCGCCGTCGAGCACGTAGATGCCGCCGTCGTAGGTGATCGCCACCGGGTCGTTGATCGCCGCCGCCGACGAGGGTGCCGGGGCTTCGTTCCCACAAGCGGCCAGCGCCCCGGTGGCCAATACGGCCAGGGCAAGAATTCTACGTCGCACTCGGATCTCCTTCATTGTAATGACATCCATTTTCGTTAAGCGGCCAAAAAATTAGAGGCCGCCGATGATCGCCTCGGCGTTGAAGCGCATCATCGCCAGATAACTCGCGGCCTCCCCGTCCGGTTCGCTGAGCGACTCGGAATACAGCCCGACCACCCGCACGCTCAGCCCGGCCTCGTCGGCCAGCACCTCGGCCAGTCGCGCGGGCTGCGCGGTGTCGGCGAAAATCGCCCGTACGCGGTGCTTCTCGATCGCCGTGACCAGCGACGCCAGGTCGGAAGCGCTGGGCGAGGCGAGCGTGGTGCCGCTGGGCAGAATCGCCCCGATCACCCGCAGGTCGTAACGCCCGGCCAGATAGCCGAACACGTGGTGATTGGTCACGAGCACCCGACGCTCGGCCGGGATCCGCGCGAAGCGGCCGGCCAGCTCGGCGTCGAGGGCAGCCACTTCTTTCCCGTACGCCGCGGCCCGCTCGCGCACGACGGCCGCGTCCACCCCGTCGACGTGCGCCACGATCTCGTCGCCCAGCAGCCGAGTCGCGGTGACCACGCGGGCCGGGTCGGTCCAGAAGTGCGGGTCGGGCAGCCCCGCCGCGTCGCCCTCGCGATATTCGATCGGCTCGACCCGCGCGCCGACCTCCACGACCCGTACGCCCTGGGCTTTGGCCGCCTCGACGTGGTGCAGCACCCCCTCCTCGAGCCCCAGCCCGTTGTAGACGACCAGGTCGGCGGTCTGCAGCGCGTTCGCCTCGCGGGCCGAGATCCCGAACGAGTGCGGGTCGGCGTTGGGCTTCATCAGCACGGTGACCTTCGCCTGGTCGCCCGCGATCCGCTCGACGACGTCGCCGAGGATGTTGGTCGTCACCACGATCCGCGCCTCGTCGGGCCCGGTGCAGGCGGTGGCGCCCCCGGCGAGCAGCAGCAGGAGCGCGAGGAGCCGCCTCACCGCCCCACCTCGACGGCCAGGTCGGGCCGCTGCGAGGCGGGAAACGTACGGGCGGTGCGCAACCGATCCTGATAGTCGACTTCGACGATGGCCTGGGCCTCCGGCTGCGTCACATAGGCCCGGTTCACGTCGAGCGTCACCGTCGCGGCCCGCAACGGCGCCTCGGCGATCGCCCGCCCGGTCGTCAGGTCATAGCTGATCAGCGTCCCGTCGTCGTCGAGAGCGAGCACCGTACGCCCATCGGCCGGCGACACGGCAGCCACCAGCTCACGCCCGTTCGCCGGCACGTGCCGCAGGGTCACCTTGGACGCGTTGACCGACCAGACCCCCCGCCCGTCCCCCACGGCCGCCTCGTTACTGCGCGGCCGATACCCGAACCCCGTACCCGCAACCGGCCCCACCTCAGACTCGAGCACCTCGGAGGTGTCACCCTTGATCCGCACCACCGAGTCCTCGCAGGCAATGACCACCCCACCCCGCAACACAGCCGCCCCCCGCGGCGCCACACACGGCACCCGCAAGGCCCCGGTCTCCCGCCCGTCATACCCCATCGCCACGATGCGACTGGCCGGCCGACCCTTCTCGTCGCCCACGGCCACCAAAAGCGTTTCCCCGTACGGCACCGCCAGCCCCGTGCTGCTCCCGGAGTCAACGGTCACCACCTCACTCACGGCCCCGCCCTCCAGCTTCCGCCGGTCCAGCACCGTGACCCGCCCATCCGCCGTCCCGATCGCGGTGTGCGCCTCGGCCCCCACCACCGACACGACTCGGGCATCCAGAGCAACAGCGCCCACCGTACGGGCGGCAGCCCGGTAATAGTGCACGTGGTCGGTGTGGTCCACGGTCCACACACCGGTATCCACGATCTCCAGCGTCCGATCCCCGTCCCCCGCGTAGACGAGCCGCCCGTCCTCAGCCAACTCCTCCACACCGATCGACAACCCGACCTGCTCCTCACTCCCGCCCGCCAAATCCAGCAAACTCAACTGCCGCGCCCCCACAGCCGCGTAGGCGATAGCCACCTGCGCCTCCGGCAGTTCCTCGGCCCCCGCCACATACCCGTGCGGTCTCTCTTCACCGCCCTCCTCCCCCGGCCCACATCCCGCAACCGCAAGCACCAGACCCACCACAACAACAACCTTCCTAACCACGACCTCCCCATCCCTCCGTTCCGTCCACAACGCCTAAAACCGCTATCCCGCAACACTTTCCGCGCCAGAAAGGAAGCCCCTTCCGCATAAGGCACTCCCTCGCCCTTCACTCAAGACAGCCCGCCACCCTCAGTCGCCCGTCTCACAAGGCACGCGCTCGACTAATCACGAATCCCTTATCCAGCAAGGAATTCCCCCGAACAACGCACGACGCCGACCGACACCACGCCTCCACACGACTTCCCTCCCGACCCCAACGCCAGCTGTTGTGCTGCCCCCCCCCCCCCCCCCCCTCCTCCCCCCCTCCGCAGCGCCCATCGCACCCGTCCGCTCCCGTTCGCGCCGCATCCGCGCCCGCCCGCTCCCCACCCGCCCCCCGCAGTCTACGGGGGTGCCCTGCGCCTATGCCACCCAAGCACCCCC
>NZ_JAENHO010000007.1 GCF_016785085.1 Paractinoplanes lichenicola | reverse complement strand
GCGGATCGGTGTTGGTTGCGCGTTTGGTGCGCGAGTGCCGCGCGGTTGGCGGTGGCGATTGCCCGGTAGTGGGCGTTGCTGCGGATCGGTGTTGGTTGCGCGTTTGGTGCGCGAGTGCCGCGCGGTTAGCTGTGACGATTGCCCGATAGTGAGCGTTCCTGCAGATCGGCGTTGGTTGCGCGGTGGTGCGCACGTATCGCGCGTTGCGCGGGAGTGGGCATGGCTGCGCGTTGTGCTGGTTGCGCGCCGGCTCTTGTTCGGGTGCTGCGGCGGACCGGTTTCGCCCAGCTGGCGTGATTGCGCGGGAATGCGCGGGCTTGGCACGTTGCGCGGGAGTGGGCGTGCCTGCGTTTTGGTCGTGGTTGCACGACGTCGCGTGGGAGTGAGTGCCCCGCACGTCGGCCGCGGTTGCGCGATGGTGCGTGAAAGTGCGCGTATTGGCGACTGGTGCGCGGGGGTGGCCGTTCGTCTGCGCCGGGGATTAGGCGGTGCTCGCCCGGCTTGTGCGTGGCCGGTCGTGCAGTGCGCGACGGTCGTGCGTTTGCGGGGTTGAGCGAAGTCGCGCGCAGCGGTCGTTCACGTTTGCGGGGTTGAGCGAAGTTGCGCGCAGCGGTCGTTCACGTGTGCGTGGAGTTGCGCGTATGCGCAGTGAACGGCGTTCGCCGGTCGAACGGTGAGGCGATCTTCGCGGGTGGGTGCGTGGGCAAGGTGAGCAAAGGTGCGCATGTTGGTCGTTGCGGTGCGCGCCGGGTACGGGGGTGAGTGTGCGGGTGCGGTGCTGTCGGGCGACAGTTTGCGGTTGTTCGCGCTTGGCGGAGGTCGGGTCGCTCGGGGTGCGTACGGGGGAAGCGGGCTACGGGTTTGCGGGGCCGGGCAGCGGGGCGGGGGCTTGAGGGGCGGGGGAGGGGGCCTGGTCGACGGCGCGGGCGATCAGATACAGGGTTACGGCGTTGAGGCAGTGCCAGAGCCAGTGGGTGCCGAGGGGCAGCGTCGAGCAGAGGGGCTCGTCCAAGGTGCGGGCGGTCAGGGAGACCGTGAACACGGCCGTGGCCAAGGTCAGCGGGCGGGAGCGCAGGGTGACGGCGAAGAAGGCCAGCACCAGCAGGGCGGGCAGGTAGCCGCCGAGCGACCAGGGCAGGGCGAAGTTGACTGCCACGGTGAAAAGGACGAACGCGGGCGCGGCGAGCCAGGCGCGCTGAAGGCGTACGTGGAAACCGCGGTGAACGAGCAGGACGATGGCCACCAGCTCGTAGACCAGGATCGACAGGGAGTCGAGGGCGGCCGTCGGGATTGTGGCGAACGTGTGGAAGGCCAGGCTGCACAGGCCGACCACCGCGAGCAGCACGGGCAGCGGGCGGAGGCCGCCGCGGAGCAGCAGGAGCAGGGCGGCGATCAGGAACGCCGCGTTGGAGACGGCGTTGACGGGCTCGCCCCACAGGCCGGGGCCCAGGCGCTCGCAGTAGGCATCCACCGGCGGGACGCTAACGGGCCCTGATGAACAGGGGGCGGCACCACTACGATCGCGGGGTGACGACGGTGACCGTGCTCGACGAAGCACCTCCGGACCAGCCCCCCAAAGGCGGCATTCCGGATATCGTGCGGCGGCGGCTGGCCACGCTCGACGACTGGCTCAACCCGTACTCGTGGCTGGTCACGGCCTTCGTCGTGGTGGTCGCGGCGCTGCTGCGGTTCCCGGGGCTGAGCGACCGCAAGGGCTACATCTTCGACGAGGTGTATTACCCGACCGACGCCTGGGACATGCTGCAGCACGGCGTGGAGTGGGACGAGAAGACCAACGGCCCGGCGTACGTCGTCCATCCCCCGCTGGGCAAATGGCTCATCGCCGCGGGGGAGGCGGTGTTCGGCAACAACGAGCTCGGCTGGCGGGTCCCGGTCGCGGTGGCCGGCACCCTGATGATCCTCATCCTCGTGCGGGTGGCGTATCGGCTGTTTCGCTCGGTGTTGCTGGCCGGGGCGGCCGGGCTGCTCATGGCGTTCGACGGCTTCCAGCTCGTGCTGTCGCGCACCTCGCTGCTCGACATCTTCCTCGGCCTGTTCATTCTTGCGTCTTTCGCCGCGATGGTGCTCGACCGTGACCACTACCGGCGGCGTCTGCTGCGCGCGCTCGAGAACGGCTACGACCCGGCGATGGCGTTCCGCGCGCCCCGGATCGTGCCGTGGTGGCTGTTCGGCTCGGGCGTGCTGTTCGGGCTGGCGCTCGGCGTGAAGTGGAGCGCGCTGTTCTTCCTGCCCTTCTTCGGCGGGCTCGTGCTGCTCTGGCGCTGGCAGGCCCGCCGCTCGGCCGGCATCAAGCGGCCGATCCTGACCGGGCTCGGCCAGGACATCGGCTGGGGCGTCACCAGCGTGGCCCTGACCTTCGTGTTCTATCTGGCCACTTGGACCGGCTGGTTCGTCACGAGCACGGGCTACTCCCGCCATTATCGGGAGGCGAACGGCCTCGGCGAGCCCCCGATCCTGGGCGCGCTGCTCAACCTGTGGCATTACCACCAGCAGGCGTACGGGTTCCACAGCGGCCTGACCAAGCCGCACCCTTATCAGTCCTGGCCGTGGCAGTGGCTGCTGCTCGGCCGGCCGGTCGCGTTCGACTGGAACACGCCGACCGGCTGCGGGGCGCCGAGCTGCGCCCGCGAGATCCTGCTGCTCGGCACGCCGCTGCTGTGGTGGTCGTTCCTGCCCGCGCTGGTCGGCCTGGTCTGGTTCGGCCTGGCCCGGCGCGACTGGCGGGCGTGGGCGATCTTCGTCCCGGCGTTCGCGGGCCTCGCACCCTGGTTCTACTACGCGGTCAAGGACAGCCGGACGATGTTCTCGTTCTATGTGCTGCCCGCGCTGCCGTTCCTGATCCTGGCCGTCGTCTACGTGCTCGGCGCGATCATGACCCCGCCCGAAGGGATGGCCACCGGCAACGCCCGCAGTGACCGCCAGCTCGTCGGCACGGTCGTCGCCGGGGCCTACGTCATTCTGGTGGCGCTGTGCTTCGCCTACTTCTTCCCGATCTTCACCAACCAGACCATCCCGTATGAGGATTGGTCCGCCCGCATGTGGCTGGGGAGCCGCTGGATCTGAGGCGGGGGAGCGCCCCGGTCACGGCCGCGCCCGCCAGCCGGCCGCCCCCTCGTTGTCCGAGGCGCTCCACAATGGCCATTGTCGGCCGGTGATCGCCGCTTGTCCGCAGCACCGAGCGCACAGCCCTATGCAGCTGGCGCACGCATGACACCCTCGGGGCATGCGCACGCTGTTCGACAGCGCCACCCTGTCCGCCCCGGACCGCCTGCAAGCTTGGGAGAGCGCGACCTCGGCGTCGCTGATCCCGACCGAGATCGGCAGCGTGAACCCGCTGGCCTTCACGGCCCGGCTCGGCGCCGTCGCGCTGGGCGAGGTGCAGGTCACGGCGATGTCGTACACGTCGCTGACGTCGCGGCGGTCCCCGCGCACGATCCGCATCTCCGATCCCGAGTTCTATCAGATCGCCCTCATCCAGGCCGGGCCGCAATGCATCGATCAGGAGGGCGTGCGGGCGGTGCTGGACGGCGGCGAGTTCGTGCTCTACGACAGCTCGCGGCCGTTCGAGGCGGTCACCGGCGACGGCGTCTCGAAGTCGCTCATCCTGCAGTTCCCGCGGCGGCTGCTGCCCCTGGCGCCGGCACAGGTCGCCCGGCTCTGCGCGATTTCGCTGCCCGGCACGAGCGGCCTCGGCCGGCTGCTGGCCCAGTTCCTGCTGACCGTGCGCGACGACCACGACGACTACACCACCCGCGACGCGAAACGGCTCGGGCACACCGCCGTCGACCTCACCACGGCCCTGGTCGCCCACCACCTCGAACGGGACGACCCGCCGCTGCGATCGCCTTCGCACGTGCTTTATCTGCAGACCATGGCGTACGTGGAAACGCATTTGACCTGGACCGGCCTGACGCCCGCGGAGGTCGCCGCCGCGCACCGGATCTCGCTGCGCTACCTGCACCGGATCTTCCAGCAGCACCACCACGCCGGCATCGGCGCGCACATTCGCACCCGCCGCCTCGAACGCGCCGCCCGCGACCTGATCGACCCGCGCTTCGCCCAGCACACGGTCGCCTCGATCGCCACGCGCTGGGGTTTCGACCGGCCGTCCGACTTCAGCCGCGCGTTCCGGCGGCACACGGGCATGTCACCGCACGAATACCGCAGGGGTTGATATGCAGTGGACCAATGACGATATCGTCGCCTACATCCGCCGGTGCTACGCGGACGACAACCACGCGTACGCGGAGGTCGTGGAGAATTTCGGCGGGGATGTGCTGCTCGACAGCCACCTGCCGATGCTGGACCTGGTCGACGAGCTCGCCCGGGATTGGCAGGCCATGGACCCCGCCGACGAGCGCTACGCCGGGCTGACCTACGCGCTGCGGAGGCTGGTGCGGGCCTGGCTGCACCCGAACATCGAGATCTGACGGCCCACCGCATTTGCCCGGGGTCCGCCCGAGCTGTTAGACAGAGCCCGCCAACCGGCTCGGGCTCGAACAGCAAAGGTGATTGATGCAGCGCAACACGGGTGACGCCGGGCGGATCGCGCCGGTTTATCGGGTGGTCATGGCGGCGGCGGGGCCGGTTGTCCGGTGGTGGGGGCGGCTCGAGGTGGAGGGCCTGGAGGTCTTTCCGGCGCACGGGGCGACGATCGTGGCGGCCAACCACGACAGCTCGTGGGATCCGGTGGTCATCGCGTACGCCGCCCGCCGGCGCCGGCAGATTCAGGCGCTGGCCAAGGCCTCGCTGTGGAAGAACCCGGTGCTGCGCCGCATCCTCGACGGGATGGGGCAGATCCCCGTACGGCGGGGTCAGGCCGACACGGACGCGCTCGATGCCGCGATCCAGTGCCTCACCGACGGCGGCTGCCTCGGCATCTTCCCCGAGGGCACACGCTCGCAGGGCCGGCAGTTGCGGGCCCGGAGCGGGGCCGGACGGCTCGCTCAGGCAGTGCCGCAGGCCCGCATCGTCTGCGCGGCGGTCTCCGGCACCGTGGACATCGCTCGTTTCCCGCGGCGGCCCCGGCTGAAGGTGACGTTCTTCGAGCCCACCCCGACGTCGCCGGCGGAATCGGCGCTGGAATTGTCGACGAGGCTGACGGCCGAGCTTCGCGCCGTCGCGCCGGTTGCCGTGGCGGGCGGCCGCGCCCGAGTGTGACGCGGCCGCCCCAGTGCGGCGGTCAGGAACGCCAGGTGTCGTTCACGGTCAGGGTGCAGGCGGAGCCGGTGTTGAGGGTTCGGTTGGCGCCGGTCTCCCAGGTTGTGGTGGAGCCGTTCTTCTTGACGTACTTGTATTCGACGGCCGTGTTGGCGGGCAGGTTGACCGTGCCGCGCCAGACCGGGTAGGCCGCCGACGACAGGGCTACGCCGGCGGCAGTGTTCCAGTTCGAGAGCTCGGCCCGGTTACCCAGCAGGAACACGTTCTCGCCCCACACGGTCGTGGCGTTCGCCGCGAAGGTGACGGCCACGGTCGTGCAACCCGTCGGGGGCGGGGTGGTGCCACCCGTCGTACGGGCGTTGATGTGCAGCGCGAGCATGCTGCCGGTGGCGACGTTCGCGGTGAACTGGCCCGAGGAGTTGACGGTGTACGTCGTACCGGAACAGGTGTTGTTGCTGAAGTCACCGTTGGCGACGTCGCAGTAGGTGCCGGCCGGAAGTGACGTCTGGAACGTGCGGCTGAGCGCGCCGCCGCGGTTGAAGACGGCGTACGCGTTGGCGCCGCGGCCGAAGGCGATCTGGTTGCCGCCGTTGGACCACCAGTTGCTCACGCCCGTGCCGTACGAGGCGTTGTGGAAGCCGACCATGTTGGCGGTCGTGCGCCAGCGGTGCTCACAGGCCCAGCCCGACGAGCAGTTGACCGCGCTGGTCGTGCCGTTCGACGACGCCGGCGGGCCCGCGTCCACGTTGCTGAACGTGAAGGACGACATCACGGACGGGGTCCCGTACGGGTAGGCCAGCATGAACGCCTCGGACAGCGCGTAGTTGGTGCCGTCCTTGTAGGTCAGCTTGGCCCGGCCGTTGCGCTGCGTGTCGTGGTTGTCGATGAACGCCACCGCGTCACCGCTGGACAGGAGCATTTGCGAGGGCAGGTTCTGCAGGCCGGACAGGTTGCCGTCACGGAACGCGTTGCCGACCACATCGCCGTACCGGAATTCGGTCACGTCGCCGATCCCGGTGTATTCCGACGGTGACGGCTCACCCGCGCCGCCCTCGATCGTCTCCTGGAAGAAATACGGATTGCCGTTCAGCCGGGAGTAAATGTTTTGCAGGTCGGCCACCGGCACGTGCTTCGCGGCGTCGACCCGGAATCCGTCCACGCCGAGCGAGATCAGGTCGTTCAGATAAGCGACAAGCTTTCCCCGTACGTATTCCGCCTCGGTCTTGAGGTCCGAGAGGTCGACCAGTTCGCAGTTCTGAACTTCCCAGCGGTCCCCGTAGTTGGCGATGTCGTCGTTGCCGTTGCGGCCGCAGTGGTGGAAGTCGTCGTTGCCGTAAGGCACGGCCGGGTACGCGTAGTGGCTGTATGTCGAGCCCGCCGACCCGGTGCCGGTGGACCCGCCGCCCGCCATGTGGTTGAGCACCGCGTCGACGTAGATCTTGACGCCGGCCGCGTGACACGTGCTGACCATATTGGCGAACGCCGCCGGGTCACCGCGCCGGGTCTGCAGCTTGTAGCTGACCGGCTGATAATCCTGCCACCACGGGTAGCCCGAGCCCGGCAGCACCACGTGCTCCTGCGGCGGCGACACCTGCACACCGCCGAAGCCCTTGGGCCCGAGCACATTCGTGCATTCTGAGGCGATCGACGCCCATGGCCATTCGAAGAGGTGGACGATGACGTCGCGCGGGCCGGGATTCGCGTCGGCTTTGGCGTCGGCCTGCTGCGGCCGGCCGACGACCACGACCGCGACAATGGCCGCCATCAGGGCCACTATCAGCGGGGCGATCCGTTTCGTCGTCATGGGGACTCCTTACTTGAGGTACGGGCCGTCGGACCCGACCTTGCCGGGGGCGGAACTGCCGAGGACGTACGCGCGGAGGTTGCCCTTGCCGCTGACGGCCGCGGTGAGGGTGCCGTTGGTGACGGTCTTGACGTCACCGGTGACGGCATCGGTGTAGGTGCCGTTGGGGATGCCGGTGAAGGTGGCGTTGCCCGAGATGGTGACCAGCACAAAACTGTCGCTGCTGCCATTCGTGTAGCGGCGCTTGAAGGCCATGTTTCCGTTGACACCGTCGGTCGAGTATTGGCCCATTTGCAGGGCCGGAATCGCGCGGCGGATCTGGTTGAGGCGTTGCACGTGCTTGACCAAGGGCTTGGCCAGGGTGGTGGCCACCGCGCCGCTGGCGTTGCTGACCACGCCGTAGTCGCCCGCGGTGACCGAGCCCGCGACGTGGTCGCCGTAATACGCGCGGCCCGTGGTGGCGAGGGGGCAGGTCGGGCCGCAGTCGATGCGCTTGCCGGCCTGGAACTCGATCTCCGAGCCGTAATACAGCGTCGGAATGCCGCGGAACGTCCACATCAGGGCCATGTTCTCGGCCCAGGCGTCGGTGCCGCCGTCATAGCGTACGGAGGACTTGTTGGGGCCGTAGTCGTGCGAGTCGACATAGACCGCGTTGTAGGTCGCGTCGTTGACCGAGTCGTCGGAGTCCTTGCCGTTGTGGAACGCGTTCGAGGCCTCCCCGAAGTTCATGTGCATGCGCATGTCGATGATGTTCATGCCGCTGAACTGGCTGCGATCGGGCGCGTGATACGTGTTGCCGTTCAGGAACGCGTTGGCCGACGTCGGCTGGTTCGCCGTGCCCTGTCCGTTCTCGTAGTCGTACTGCTCCAGCGCGGCTTGCGTGTCGTTCGCGCTGTACTCCTTGCGCTCCTTCCACGTGAAGAACTGGGCCGAATGGTTGACCGAGCCGCGGTTCCACTTGTCGTGCACGAAGGCGGCCACTTCGCCGAACACGTAGAAGTCGTTGGCCTTCGTGGCGCCGTACTTCTGGGTCAGCTTCTGCTTGATGGCGGGCAGAAAACGGCGGTTCCAGGTGACGCGCGGAATGTGTACGGCGGTGTCGATGCGGAAACCGTCGACGCCCATCTCGATGTACCGGTTGTAGACGTCGATCAGGTATTGCTGGACTGTCGCGTTCTCGGTGTTGAAGTCGGCCAGGTCGTCGGCGAGCCAGCAGGAACGCGAGTCCTCGCCCTCCCAGTTGCCGATCCAGCACTGGTGATAAAGGCTCGCCGGGAACATGCCGCTGGTGGGCGAGGGCCACTGGCAGTTGTGCAGTGAGTAGCCCTCGGGGCTCTTCTGACCGGTCGGCGTGCCCCAGTTGCGGCAGGTGTTGCCGGCCGGTTCCTCGGTGCTCCACAGATCCCCGTTGTACGCCCGTCCGGCGCTGTTCTCCTCCATCGGGTCGTACGTCTTGCCTTCGGTTTTCGGGCTGTACATCCAGTCCCATTGGCCGTCGCGCGCGCCCCACACCTTGGGGACGTAAAGGCCGTTGGCGCCCCACCGGGAACTGTGGTTGTAGACGACGTCCTGATAGATCTTGATGCCCTTGGCGTGGGCCTTGTCGATCAGATCCTGATAGGTCGCGCCGGGCGACTCGAGGCGGGTGTCGACGCGGTGGAAGTCCCAGCCGTGATAACCGTGGAAGTCATAGTCCGAGCGGTTGAGCACAACCGGGGTTATCCACAGGGCGGAGAAGCCGAGACCCTTGACGTAGTCGAGCTTGTCGATCAGGCCCTTGAAGTCGCCGCGGAACATCGGGTCGTTGTTGGCCTGGTTCCCGGAGGTCGCATGCTGGCTGCCGCCGCGGTTGTTGGACGCGTCGCCGTCGGCGAATCGGGCCGTCATGACGAAGTAGATGCTCTCCTTGCGGGGGTCGCCGCCGAGCATCTCGCCGCTGGTGGCCGGGGTCGTCGGTGGTGGGCTGGTCGGCGGGGGCGTGGTCGGAGCCGGAGTAGTCGGGGCCGGAGTAGTCGGTGTCGGCGTCGGCTGTGTGTTCGTGCACGGGTTGACAGACGAAACGGCTCCGTTGTCGATGACGACGGTTCCGGCGCCGGTGGAGTAGTTGCGGCCGCCGTTGTTGTCCCAGGTGCCGGCGCCGTTGTTGAAGGTGATCTGCAAGCCGGTGGTGGCGGTGAGGTCCTTCTTGCGCCAGCCGGTGCAGGCTGCATCCATCGCGACGCCGGGAACCGTGGTCCAGGCGCCGTTGTCCGCGGCGTAGTGGATGTTGACTGTCGACCAGCTCGCGGGTGCCTTGTAGTAGACGGTTGTGGCGGCGGGCGCGGCGGCGGGGACCGCCGGAGCCAGGAGTATCAGGGCGGCCGGGGCGGCCCATCGGGGTGGGGGCACGGGTTCTCCAATTTCTTCCAACGACAGGTATCGCTGCATGGGGAACCGGGGCACCTCCACTACCAGGGGCGGAACCGGTAGCAGGGACGTAATCCCGCGTTCACATTGGAACGGACGATAGCAAGGGCTTGCAGTGGTTGGAAGTGCTTGCAGATACTTGCGGCCATAAATCTCTGCCAGGATGCCCCTCATGGCATACATCGATCTGGGTGTGGACGAGACCCGCGAGCCGGGCATCCGCGGGCTGCTGCGCTACCGCCCGTCCACCGGCAAACCCCTGAGCGACCTGGCCGAGGCGCTGCTCCGCGGCGACAGCCCCCTGACCCGGGGCGAACGCGAATACATCGCCGCGTACGTCTCCGCTCTCAACGACTGCGCCTACTGCACCGGCTCACACGGCGCGGTCGCGGCCGCCCAAGGCATGCCTTCCGACGCACCCGTCTCCGACAAGCTGCGGGCCTTGCTGGCCATCGCCGCGGCGGCGGCGTCCGGTGGCCACGCGGTCACCCCGGCCTTGATCGCGGACGCCCGCGCAACCGACGCGACCGACCTCGAGATCCACGACACCGTCCTGCTCGCGGCAGCCTTCAGCATGTTCAACCGCTACGTCGACGGCCTCGGCACTGTCGCGCCCAGCAACCCGAAGACGTACGAAATGGGCGCGGCCCGCATCGTCGCACACGGATACTCGTCCTGACCCGTTCTTGCCAGTCGTGTGGTCGCTTCGCCGGGTGTGGTAGCTCGACGCCCTGCCCGGCCGCACACTGACCGGCCACGACGGCGCTTGGCAAATCTGCGGCGACGCCTTCGCCCGGTCAGTAGAGCCGGCGGTCCAGCAGGGCTACCGTCGCCGATGGCTGGTGGTGGTATGCCTGAAGGCCGCCGGGTTTGCGGGTCAGGGGGAGGGCCGTCGGGTGCACGCGCGGATCCTGGGGGCCCGCCGGCCGGTCGGGGAGGGGACCCGGCCGGCCGGCGAGAGATCAGGCGTCGTAGTCGGGGTCGGCGGCCTCGTCGCGGACCCAGTCGCGCATGGCGCGGAAACGGTCGAGGGTGCGCCAGGGCTGCAGGCGGACGAAGTCGTCGCCGATGTCGTCGAACAGGCCGGCGGACTCGCGGAAGTAGCGGCCCCCGGCCAGGGCGTAGGCGAAGTGGTTCCACAGCTCGGGGGTCAGGATCGTGTTCTCGTAGTCGTCGTGCCAGACGGACTGCTGGGCGGCGGCCACGATCTCGGCGGAGACCTCGGGGCGTTCCAGGTAGTTCTCGTCGGGGTTGTCCGCCGACGCCCGGAAGTTCAGGTGGGCCATCGCGGTCAGCAGGGGCACGTGCGTGCCGGGGCAGGCGGCGGTGCGGTCGCGGGCGAACTGGAAGGCCGCCTCCCAGCTGCCGCTCCACTTGGGCAGCAGGCCCTCGAACATGCTCTTGTGCCCGTTGAAGTGGGCCGGGTCGAGCGCGACCAGGTGGTGGAAGCGCCGCCGGCGCTCCTCGGCCGGGAGCTGGCGGGCCCGGCCCAGGGTGATCTTGTAGTACCACGGCTCGGCCAGGCCGCGATCGCGTTCCAGGGCCATGTCCAGGCAGTCCTCGGCCAGCGCGAGCCGCTGGAACCACACGTCCCACGTCTCGCGGGCCACGGTGTCGGCCCGGCCGGTGCCCCGCGCCTCCCAGGCCCAGCTGACCGCGCGGGCGCCCCGGAGCAGGTGGGGCAGCGGGTCGCCGGGATCGTGCCGGATCACCTCGGGCAGCCACTGCTCCAGGCCGGGGACGTCGGCGGCGGTGCGGACGTAATACGAGAACTCTTCCCGGTCGGCCGCCGCGAGAAGTTTGCGGGCGACTCCCCAGTCACGCTCGCGCAGGGCCTGGTCCAGCTCCTCGGCCTCGTCGTCGAAGAACTCCATGATCTCGATGTCGTCGGCGGCGGGGGGCTTCTTCTTGAAGAACGGCACAGCGGGGGAGCGTAGGGCATCCCGCACCCGTACGGATCATGAGATCGGTCAGTCGCAGGCGATCCCGTTCCGGTCCGGGTCGAGGCGGTGACGGTCGGTTCCCCGTACGGGCAGCGCCTCGAAGCCCTGGGCGGCCAGCCAGGCGCACTTGTGGGTGACCGCGGACGGGAAGGTCCACGGCACGCACTGGGTGCGCGTGCCGTAACCGTGGTCGCAGCCGTCGACGTTGGCCGGCACCGAGACGGGCGCGGTCGGCGAGGCGAGCGGCGGCAACGGCTTGGCCCCGGGCTGGGCGGCGAAGGTCTGGACGAAAGGGGCCGGAGCCACGGGGGTGGCCGGCGGCGGAGCGGCCGAGGGGGTGGCCGAGGTGGCGGCCGCGACCACCCCCTCGGGAGGAAGGGCCGCCGGGGCCGACGGCGAGGCGACCGGCGGGACGATCGGCACGACGGGCGAAACGACGGCGGCGGGCCCGGGACCGGCCGAACCGGTCGGCCCCGGGCGGAGCGCCAGCAAAGTCACCACAGCCGCGACGACAACCAGGAAACCGGCAAGCGCGGCACCACGGCGGGCCGTCATCCGACCTTCACCCACTTCGCGACGGAGGGGACGCCGTTGGCGCCGACCACGAACAGCATGTACCAGCCCGGCGGGGCCAGATTGGGGTTGCTGGTCACGTTCAGGTCGATCGTGGTGCCGGTGACCGTCATCGGCAGGTCGACGAAGCGCTGGTTGGGGTCGCTCGAGTGGGTCACGGCGGCCGGCCGGATCAGTTCGGCCTTCACGATCGGCCCGTCGACGGTGATCGTGTTCGAGCTCCCGTACGCCCAGGTGTTGTCGGGCATCGACAGGATCTGCGGCCGTGCCCCTTTGAACAGGTACGGCGGCGAGTACACCGAGACGCGCGTGTCGAAGCTGCCGTCGCCCGGGTTGTTGCCGACCGCCATCACGCGCCCGTCGGGCAGCAGGAACGCCGACGAGTGGTAGCCGCGCGGCACCGGGTCGGTGGCCAGCCCGGCCGTGAACGTGTTGGTCACCGGGTCGAACATCGACGCCTCGTACACGGGGTCGGCCCGGTTGTGCAGCGCGCCGCCGGTCTCGAAGACCTTGCCGTCGGGCAGCAGCACCGCCGAGACGTACATCTTGCCCTGGCTCGGAGTCTGGCCGGCGCCGGTGGGCAGCAGCGGGCCGGCGGTGTAGACGGGCGCCGCCTGCTTGAGGTCGATCAGGTCGGTCAGCCGGTTCGCGTCCGGGTTGGTGTCGATGTTGCCGCCGCCGAGGGTGAGCACCCGCTGGTCCTGCGCGGGTGGCAGCAGCACGCTCATCGACTGGTCCCGCTCGTCCTTGCGTTGCAGGCCCGGTACGGGCGTGATGGTGTTCGCGTCGTAGTTGTAGATCGACGCGCCCGTGCCGGGCAGCCCGTTGCCGAAGACGTGGCTGCCCGTGTAGAAGAGCCGCCCGTCCTGCATGAGGATCATCGAGGGGTACAGGCCCCAGAAGCTCCACGTCTGGTTGGCCTCGTTGAGCCCGAGCCAGCGCTCCTGACTGGCGTCGAAGTATTGCGTGGCCACCATGCCGGACGAGTTCTCGTTGAGCCCGCCGAGCGAGATCACGTCGCCGTTGCCCAGGATCGTGGCCGACGGATACCAGGAGCCCGCGGTCATGTCGTTGACGCGCGAATAGCTGGTGGTGGCCGGGTCGAAGATGAACGAGTCGGGCATCCCCTTGTAGCCGACCGTCCCGTCGGCCGACGGATAGTCCTTGTTGCCGCCCATCACCAGCACCCGCCCGTCGGCCAGCTGCACGTGCCCGGCGCAGAACAGGTCGGCCGGCGTCGGCACGTTGACGAAGGTGCCGGTCGACGGTTTGTAGACGGCGGTCTTGAAGGTGCCGGCCGCGAAGTCGTCGAGGTTGTTGCCCGACCCGGCCACCAGCAGCACGTCCCCGTTGTGCAGAACAACGGCGTGAATTGCCCGCACGGGGGTGTCGAACGGCATCACCTGCCACGCGCCCTTGGTGCAGGCCGCCCCGGCCGTACAGGCGGTCGTGCCGGGGCTGGGCTGGGTGACGTCCTCCATCCGGTAGTCGTCGGTGCGCAGCGTGCCCGCGCCGTAGATGGTGACGCCCCAGACGATCTGGTCGGTGCCCGGCGGGACGACGGGGGTGCGTACGGTCTGCTGTTGATAGGTCGTGGTGATCGGCATGGTGGCCAGGTCGGTCCAGTAGACCCAGCCCTGCGCGACGTCGTGCCGGAAGACCGTCATCACCGTGTTGGGCGTGGTCGTCGTGTACCAGGCGCTGAGGTCGTACTGGTGGCCCGGCGTGACGTTGGGCGCGCACGACGGGTTCTCGAGCATCATCGCCTTGCGGTCGCCGGGGGTCGTCTGCGCGAGGGTGATCTGCATGGCCTTGGTGCCGGTGTGGGCCTGCGTGGTCACGTCGAACGTGTACGGCGAGTCGCCCCACCCGGAGCGTTCCCAGCACACCGGGAAGCCGTCCGCGCCGACCGCTTCCAGGCCCCCGTTCGCCACGAGGTTGGCTCCCGCGGCGGCCGGCGGGGTGGGGAGGAACAAAACAATTAAAAGCGACAAAACCAGGGTGATGCCGAGGTCGCGCCGGTTACGGCGGCTGAGCCAGGGGCGCGGCGTCGAGCGCTCCGGGCCGAAGTGGCGGGCCGTGCCGAACGGCGGGCCGGAATGGCCGGCCGTTCCGGGGGCCGCGCCCGAGAACCGGGCGGTGTCGTGCGCCGCGTGAGAGGGCCGGGTCGTCATGGGCGGCGCGCCTTGTAGATGACCCCGTCGAGGATCAGGAAGCGGACGACGAAGGAGATCAGCAGCGTGATCAGGTTGGCGATGAGCACCCCGACGTGCAGGCCGGAGACGAGCAGGGCCAGCAACGGCACGCGCAGCAGCAGGTCGGCGTTGCCGAGCAGGAAGAAGCGCGTGATCCGCCCGGTGAAGCTGCGATGCTGCCGCCGGTCGCGATAGAGCAGCGTGTCGGTCAGCGCGAAGTTCCACCCGACGGCGACCAGGTTGGCGATGATCGCGGCGGCCAGGTAGTGCACGCTCGCCACCTCGTGCAGGAACCACAGCGTGCCCTGGTTGGGCAGCAGCCCCGAGACGCCGATCAACGCGAACACGAGCATCCGGGCCCGCTTCGCCCCGAACCGCAGAATCGCCAGATGCTTGAGGAACCGTACGCCCTCGGCCAGGCTCGACTTGCTCTCGCCGGCGTGCCGCGGCTGGAACGCGTACGGGACCTCGACGATGCGGCCGGGCCGGTTGCGCACGATCAGCTCGAGCAGGATCTTGTAGCCCAGCGGGCGCAGCTCTTCGGTTTCCAGCGAACTGGCCCGGATCGCGAACAGCCCGCTCATCGGGTCGCTCACCTGGATCAGGTTGTTCCGGAAGATGACCTTGGTGACCAGCGTGGAGCCGCCCGAGACGAGCCGCCGGTAGCCGCCGTCGAGCCCCGACTTGCTGCTGCCCCCGACCGCGTAGCGGCTGCCCACCACCAGGTCGGCCCCGTCGCGCCGCCCGGCCGCGACCAGCGTGGGCACGACCTCGGGCGGGTGCTGCAGGTCGGCGTCCATCACGACGATCCACTCGCCGCGGGCCGCCTTCAACCCCTCGACCACCGCGCCGCCGAGCCCGCCGGTCGCATGCTCGCGGTGCACGACGGTGACCGGGATCGGGCAGCCGGCCACGGCCGCGCGGATCACGTCGGGGGTGTCGTCGGTGCTGTCGTCCACGAAGACGACCTCGGTGCCGTCGTGGGGCAGCGCCGCCGCCAGCCGTTCGAGCAGGGTGCTGATGTTGTCGCGCTCGTTGTAGGTGGGCACGACGATCGTCTGCTTGAGCGCCGTGGCTACCGGCAACTCGCCGATCGTCCCGCGCAGGGCCGCCCGCACCGAAGCAGGCGCCGGAATCCCGGCCGTCGCCGAAGAGCCGGCCGTCGCCGCAGAGCCGGTCGCGGTGGGGGAGCCGTGCGGGGCTGCGGTGGCATCCAAGGGAGCGATAGTGGCGGCCGGGGACGCATCCGGAGGAGCGGCAGTCGCGGTCGGAGAGGTGGATGGGGTCGACGAAGAGTCGGCGGTGATGGTCATGAGGGCTCCTTGACGACCTTGCGGATCTCGATGACGCCGTCGGCCGAGCCGAACGACTCGATCACGGTGCTGTTTCTGAGCAGGGCGGTGACGGTCGGCAGGGTGCCCGGGTCCTGACGCAGGGCCGGCGACGAGACGATGTAGTCGACGTCGCGCCACCCGCCGGGCAGCCGGGCCGCGACCTCCGAGTCCAGGTCGAGCTTGTAGAACCAGAGCACCCGGTCCTCGGCGTAGCCGGCGTTGACGCAGTCGAGCCACAGCACGTCGTCGACGACGATCGTGGACGGCGGCTGGGCCCGCAGATAGTGCGCGGCTTGCACGTACGCGGCGTTGTCGTTGGCGGTCAGCGCCCGGCGATCCCCGACGTACCACCGCGGCGCGACGACCACCGCGGCCAGCACGACCGCAAGGGCAATCGCCGTCCATTTCCACCAATGCTGAAGGCGAGAGAGCGCGTAAAAGAGCACCCCCGCGATGGCAAGGGCGAAGAACGGCAGCACCTGCACCACGTACATGGCCGGCAGATAGCCCCCGGGCCGCAACGCCACCAGGATCAGGATCGCCCCGGCCACGGTGACCGGCCGCAGCCGCCGCAGGGCCAGCCCCGCGATCGTCGCGACCGCCCCGGCGATCAGGAGCACGCTGTCGTAATACATCCACGAGTGCAGCAGCGAGTTGGCGCCCGACCCGCCCTCGAAGATGCTGCCCGAGCCCGACCGCGAGCCGAGCTGGAACTGGATCGCGCCGAACAGCGACACGTGCCCCTCGCCCGGGAACAGCTCGCCGCGCAGCAGCGCGTACAGCGGATAGAAGCAGCCGACCAGCACCAGCCCGCTCGCGAACGAGCCGAAGGCCCACGTGCGGGTGGTGCTGCGGGCGGTGTTCTGCCACAGCGCGACCAGCACGGCGGGCAGGATGACCAGGATCGTCTCCTTGGAGAGCACCCCGATCGCGGCGGCGGCCCCGGCCGCGGCGTAGTGCCACAGGTGTTTGCTCGGCGACAGCGCGAGGGCCAGGGCGGCCAGGATCCACACGACCGCGAAGCTGTCCAGATAGATCTGCCGGCCCATCGTCAGGAAGAGCGGCGAGAGCCCGTACGTGAGCAGGCCGAGCGCGGCGGCCCAGCGGGGCAGCCCGATCCGCCGCCCGATCACGTAGACGAGCAGCAGCCCGGCCGCCTGCAGGGGCAGCATGGCGATCCGGCCCGCGGCCACCGCGAGCAGGCTCGGCGCGATCAGGCCGGGCAGCCACGCGCCCACGGCCAGCTGGATCCAGGCCAGCGGCGGGTGGTCGTACCAGTAGGTGTAGTGGGCCAGTCCCTTGCCGTTCTGCACGGCCCAGGCCTGCGCGAGGTAGGTGCCCTCGTCGTCGCTGGCGGTCGGGAAGCCGGTGATGTTCCAGGCCAGCAGGGCCAGCACGACGGTCGTGAGGCTGACCGCGACGTAGAAGTCGGTGCGGTTCTTCGGCCGCTCGACCGGAACCGGAGCGGGCGCGGGCGGCTTGACGAGTTCGAGGACGGTCATGCCGCAGCCCCCTCAACAGCGGGGAGGTGCGCGCCGACGTGGGCGGTCAGTTCCCAGTTGCGGCGGCCCGTGTACTCCCGCCAGACCGCGCGCAGCGCCGCCGTCGACAGGACCAGGGCGTACGGGAAGGCTCCGAGCACCAGTTTCGCGTAGTGGTGCCAGCGGATGCGCAGCTCGTACTCGCGGCCGAAGTCGTGCAGGCCGACGATCTGGAACATCAGCGTGGCCGCCATCGGCAGCACCGGCAGGAACGTGAACAACGCGACCAGCACGGGCAGCTGGGCCCAGATCGCGATGGCCACGCCGACCGGGATGACCACGCCCGAGAACGCCTGCAGGAACGGGCTGGTCAGCGTGTACCGCGCGAGCATGCGGGACCGCCAGTTCGGCAGCCGGCGCCACTCGCCCTTGCGCAGCACCTGCAGGAAGCCCTGGTGCCAGCGGGTGCGCTGCTTGAGCAGGGCGCCCACCGAGCCCGGCGTCTCCTCGCGGGTGACGATCGTCGAGTCGTACGCGACCACGACCTTCTTGCCCCGGCTGGAGAGCCGCACGCCCAGGTCGCAGTCCTCGGCCAGGCACGTGCCGTCCCAGCCGTTGGCCTCGCGCAGCACGTCGGAGCGGACGAACACGGTGTTGCCGCCGAGCGGGATGAAGCCCTTCTTGGCGTGCAGGTGCAGCCGGCTGCGGAACCAGAAGAAGTATTCGAGGCAGTTGTGCAGGCTGTACCAGCTGGAATGGAAGTTGATCAGCTGGACGCCGCCCTGCACGACGTCGGCCCCGGTGGCCCGGAACGCGTGGTCGACGTGCTCGAGCAGCAGCGGATGCACCTGATCCTCGGCGTCGAAGACCCCTACCACATCCCCCCGTACGTAGGGCAGGGCCGTGTTGAGGGCGCGCGGCTTGTTCTTCTGCTCGTTGTGGTCGGTCACGACCAGGATCCGCGCGGGCGCCGTGGCCGCCACCCGATGCGCGACCTCGGTCGTCTCGGGGTCGTCGTGCCCGACGATGATGATGATCTCGAAGGCCTCGTGCGTGGAGCGCAGGAGCCGCTCGACGGTGTGCTCGAGCACGGCTTTCTCGTGCCGGGCGGGCAGCAGCAACGAGAAGGTCAGGTGCTGTTCCCCGTCGGGCGGGGCGAACCGCGTGCCGGCCAGGGTCTCCGGCGTGCGCCAGGCATGCATGGTCCACCACAGCGTGACCGCGGCGAACGCGGCCAGCACCAGGGACACGAAAATCATGATTGCGGCAGCCAATGTCATGGCCTCTTCCCGAGTTTCTCTGGCAGGCCCCACTCCCGCCGGACGGAAAGAGCCTAACGAGATTCGCCTCGTACCTATCAAGAGGACTGTCGGGGGTTTTACAGCTCGCCGGAAAGCGTTATCCGACCAGAAACAAAGGCGCAACGCCAAGTCGGGCATGTCCGGTCGTTCCCGGCTCATCGGTCGCCGAGATCCCTTAGCGCACAACGGGATCCCGGCGCAACGGTCCGTTTCGCCGAAGCATTGATTCCGGCGTGTTAAC
Source organism: Paractinoplanes lichenicola (assembly GCF_016785085.1). GTDB lineage: Bacteria > Actinomycetota > Actinomycetes > Mycobacteriales > Micromonosporaceae > Actinoplanes > Actinoplanes lichenicola. Next base: position 596,669 of record NZ_JAENHO010000007.1, on the reverse strand, counting down.
GCATTGCCGCAATTGTGGCTCCACGATGGACCGCTAAATGTCGGACGATTGGCCGCGGTCGAAAAGCAGTTGTGCGGCTCACAAACCGCGGCCAACATCCGGCGAATAACGCGGGCTAAGAGGCGACGAGTCGCAACGCGAAGCGACGATATCCGAGCCGTTCGAAGGTTGCCACCATCGGCGTGTTCGTGCTGTCGGTGTCGGCCCGGATCACGGTCGCCCCGCCGGCGGCCAGGATCCACGTTGTCTCGGCCAGCAGGTCGGCCGCGTAGCCGTGGCCGCGCTGCTCCGGCACCACGGCCACATAGCCGACCACCGGCCCGCCCGCGTTGGCCGACGGCAGTGCCACCCCGACCAACTTGCCTGAGAAGTCGAACGCGAGCCGCCACAGCTCCCGCGGGCCGGGCATCATCTTGTAGTCCTCGAGATCCTCGAGGGCCTGGGCCCGGGCGCCCTGCCGGGCGACGCCCTCGCGGGTGGCCACGTCGAGGCTGCCCACCGAGACCCGCTCGAAGGCGTCGGCGAACTCGTCGTCGGTGGCGGGCGCGAACCGCAGGCGGGCCGAGCGGTCCGGCAGCGGCGTCGCGCTCGTCCATTCGTACCGGAAACGCTCGTTGAACGTGGTCAGCCCCGCGTCGGCCGCGGCGCGCAGCCTGAGCACGATCTCGGGATCGTCGCGCGACTCGGGGATCGTGAAGATGTGATACTCGGCGGGTTTGGGCACCTGCCGGATGAGCTCGGCCCACATCGGCACGGGGTCGGCGACCGCGGGGGCCGCCCACAGGGCGTCGAGGGCGAGCGGGCGGTCACCGGCGGGGAAGCCCCACCAGACGGCCAGGCCGGCCAGAGAGTCGCCGTCGAAGGCGAGCCAGGTCCACTCGTGGCGATAGCTGTGCGCGGCCAGGTGGTCGAGAAAGCGGGCGTCGGTGGTCGTGTTGACCGACGGCTCGGACAGGCAGGTCAGGACAAGGTCGAGATCGGACTCGGCCATGGTGCGGAACAACAACGAAGCCTCCATGTGGGCACCGATGAGCGTGACGTGAGCATCTGAACCCTCCTTTCGTTGTCGGCTGCCCGGGATCATGCCCGGTCCGGCCGCCCCGCGCACCCCATTTAGCGGCCGTGTAGTGACCGTGTGGCGCCGGCTCCGAACGTGGGTCCCGCACCGCCGGAACGGCCGGCGGGGACGGAAGGGACACACCATGACCGACACCACGAACGACCTGATGGGCAACTGGGACGACGTCCGCAAGGAGCTCGAGACCATCGTCGGGGGCGAGCCGGGGATGATCGCCGCGGCCTCCACGACGGCCGCCGTGGCCTTCTTCGGCGAGGAGGCGCCCGGCCAGACCGCCGCCCTCTTCTCCGGCAGCACGGTCGTCCGCGCCTTCTGGTGGGGCTTCCACGTGCAGTTCAGCCACGAGGACGTGGTGAACATCCTGGACGCCGCCGACAAGGTCAACGCGACCGTGGCGGCGATCGACGGCAACATCCCGAGCCCGGCCGCGCCCTGGATCAAGCTGCTGGCGCCGTTCGTGGCCGCCCTGCATCAGGCGCTGCGGGCGATCGACCGCGGCAACGGCATCTACGTGAGCATGAGCTGGTTCGCGCCGGGCGTGTTCGTCCCGACCTCCGTCTGACCGCCATGACCCCCGTCGTGGTCCCGGCCTGGTGGGACCACCAGGCCAGGAGAGTCATCTTCAACGACGACACGATCGTCTGCGGCGTCCTGGTGGCCGGCGACAGCGGGGTGGCCTTCGCGAGCCCGGCCCGTCTCGAGTTCGAGGCGGGCCCGGCCGGCCTGCGGGCCACCTGGTCGCGGATCCCCGGCCGCTGCGAGCTGCACACCCTCGATGCGACCTACCGCCTCTATCTGGCCCCGCCCACCGACGGCTCGCCGCGGCTGAGCCGGGACGCGCTCCGCAGCGTCGCGGGCCACCTGACGACGGCCGGCGACCTCGCCGGGCTGGCCGGCCTGGTGGCCGGCCTCGGTGTCCTCGGCGACGTGCTCGGCGCAGGCGGGCACCTCGGCAACTCGATCAAGTTCGTGCACAGCGTCGCCGCCCTGCGCCGCGCCAAACGCAGCCGGGCCGCCCTCATCGAGCAATTCGCCGTTCTGGCCGGAAGGACATAGTCATGGAGATCCTCGCCGTCGTCACTGGCCTGCTCGCCGTTCTCGTCAGTTTCCTGCCCGGATTGACCCCGGGCCGCCGAGCCTTCGGCATTCTTGGCGGGGCCGGCTTCGCGATTTACGGCATCTATGTGCTGAATCAGGATTCCGGCACCTGGTACTTCCCGATCTGGCTCTTCCTGCTGCCGGTCGTCACGATCGCCGGTGCGGCCCGTGCCAGCGCCCGGCACGAGTGACCGGCCGCGGCTGACCCCGCGCGAGCACGCTCTGGTACGTCCGCCGCGGCCCGGCGCCGATGGAGAAGTACTCGCCGTCGGCCATCTTGCCGGTCCAGCCGGCCGGGCCCTTGTCGCCGGTGGCCCAGAATCGGGGAAGAAACAATTACGCGGTATCAGCAGGATTGCGTAGTGCCGCAGATATGGGTGACGGCCGCGTCCACGGTCAGCGGTGGGGCCACATCCCAGAGCCGTACGGTGTTGAGGTCCTCGGTGTCGCCGGCGGCCAGCGTGCGCCCGTCGGGGCTGAGCGCGACCGAGTCGACCGATTCGGTGCGCCCGGGCAGCATCGAGCGCTGTTGCCCGGCGGCCACGTCCCACAGCCGTACGGTGCCGTCCTCCCCGCCGCTGACCAGGGTCGCGCCGTCGTCGCTGAAGTCCAGGTCGTAGACGGCCTCGGTGTGCCCGGTGAGCGTGGCCCGGGCCCGGCCGGTGGCGGGGTCCCACAGCCGTACGGTGTGGTCGTCGCCCGCCGTGGCCAGGGTGCGCCCGTCCGGGCTGAACGCGACTGTGTACACGAACCGGCCGGTCGCCGCCGAGATCACCCGGCCGCTGCTCGTGTCCCAGACCCGCCACGTGTTGTCGCCGTGTCCCTCGGCCAGCATCCTGCCGTCGGGACTGAACGCCAGCGCGTAGACGAACTCCGAGTCGAGCACCTGGCGCACCCGGCCCGTGGTGACGTCGTACAGGCGGATCGGCCGGCCGCGGATCCCGGTGGCCACGGTGCGGCCGTCCGGGCTGTAGGCGAGGGCGAAGATCTCCTCGCCGGGCGTGCCGAGGGTCGTGAGCGTGCGCCCCGAGCCCACGTCCCAGAGCCGTACGGTCCCGTCCAGGCTGCCCGTGGCCAGTGTCCGCCCGTCCGGGCTGAACGCGACCTCCCGGACGGCGCCGGTGTGACCGGTCAGCTGACGGCGGACCCGGCCGGTGGCCGCGTCCCACAGCCGTGCCGACCCGTCCCGGCTGCCGGTGGCCAGGAGGCGGCCGTCGGGACTGAACGCCACAGTGGTGCCCTCGCCCGCCCGGCCGGTCAGCGTCGCCCGGATCTGCCCGGCGCCGACGTCCCACAGCCGGGCCGTGTGATCGGCGCTGCCGGTGGCCAGGGTGCGCCCGTCGGGGCTGTACGTGATCGTGGTGACCGAGCCGGTGTGCCCGGTCAGCGTGGTGCGGATCTGACCGGTTCTCGCGTCGTAGACCCGCACGAGCCCGTCCGCGCCGGCGGTGGCGAGCGTGCCGCCGTCCGGCCCGAACGCCACGTCGAGCACGGCGTTGGTGTTGCCGGCCAGGGTGGACCGCAGCCGTCCGGTGCCGGCGTCCCACAACCGGACCTTGGAGTCGGTGCCCGCGGTCGCCACCGTGCGGCCGTCCGGGCCGAACCTGACCGAGGTCACGTCGCCCGGCTGCCCGGCCAGCTTGCGGCGCGCGTTCCCCGTCCACAGCTCGGCCAGGCCCGACGGGCCGCCGACGGCCAGCGTCCGCCCGTCCGGGCTGATCGCCACGGTCGTGAAGTCACCGCCCACGGTCCGGCTCGCCCGCAGCCGCCCGGTGGCCGGGTCCCACAGCCGTACGGTCCGGTCGCCGCCGCCGGTGGCCAGGGTGCGGCCGTCCGGGCCGAAGGCGAGCGTGCTGACCGCGAGCGAGGGGTCGGTCCAGGTCGGGCCGGGTCGGCCGGACGGGATTTCGTAGAGCCGGACCCGCCCGTTCACGCTGCCGGTGGCGACCGTGCGGCCGTCCGGGCTGAACCCGAGGGTCTGCACCTGGGCGTCGTGCCCGGTCAGGGTGGCCCGGGGCGCCCCGGTGGCCAGGTCCCACAGCCGTACGGTCTGATCGTCGCCCCCGGTGGCCAGCAGCCGCCCGGCTGGATCGATGGCGATGGTGTAGATGGGGGCGGTGTGCCCGGTCAGCCGGTGCCGCAGGGGCAGCGCGGCCGCGGCGTGCACCGCGGCGGCGGCCTCGACAGTCGGGTTCTGCCGATAGGCGCGCACGGCCAGGGTGCCCGCCGTGTCCGGGTCGGTGGCGAGCAACGCGCCCGACTGCGCGGCGAGCTGACGGGACAGTGCCGTCCGCCCGGCTTCGACCGCGCTCTGCCGCTGCCACGCGGCGATCCCCGTGGTCACCAGCGCCGTCACCAGCAGCCCGGCCAGCACCGCGATGACCCGCCGGGACCGCCGCCGCCCGGCCTGCTCGTGACGGCGGCTCGCGGCCAGGAACGCGGCGAGCCGGTCGGGCAGGTCGCGCTGCCGCGACCAGGTGATGCCCTCGGCCAGGTCGGTGCCGAGCAGCAGATCCGCCGGCTGCCCGCGCTCGGACCAGCGGTGCTCCCGGTCGCCGGCCCGGCTCAGCCAGTCGGAGAACCGGTGGTCCTGCTCGACCCAGTCGCGCAGCGTGGCCCAGTCCCGGATCAGGGCCTCGTGCACGAGCTCGGCGACCGGCTCCGGCGACGCCCCGGTCGAGCGCGTGGTGACGATCCGCCGCTCGGTCAGCACGGCCAGCACCTCGTCGGCGCCGGGGCCGGCCAGCGCGCGCAGGTCCGTCAGGGCGACCTGCTGCCGTACGGCGGGCACGTCGAGCCGGGTGTCGGCCGGGCGCACGAGCGCGGTCAGCAGCCGCTGCGCGACCAGGCGGCGCTCGCCGGTCAGCTCGTCCACGGCCGTGTCGCACCACGAGGTGACCGCGCCCGTGACGCCGCCGATGCGCTGGTAGGCGGCGTGGGTCAGGCGGCCCTGCTCGCGGCGGTGCCACAACTGGTGCAGGGCCAGCTCGAGCAGCGGCAGGACCGTGACCGGCGCGGCCGCGGACCCGGCGGGCAGCACGTCGGTGACGATCCGCTCGGCCAGCCCCTCCTGCAGCTCGAGCCCGACCGCGGCGGCCGGCTCGGCGATGATGTCGCGCAGGTCGTCCGCGGTCAGCCCGGCCGGCACGTTGACCAGGCCCGGGGCGAGCTCGCGAAGCAGGCCGGGGGCGTGGGCGGCCAGCCGGGGATAGAAGTCGTCGCGCATCACCACGACCACGGTCAGGCCCGGCTCGCCGAGCTCGGGCGGCTCGGCCGCGGACTGGGTCAGCAGCTCCTCGAACTGGTCGAACACCAGCAGCACCCGGATGCCGGAGGGGACCTCGTCCAGGCCGGCCCCGGCCAGCTCGGCGGACAGGTCCTTGCCGGGACGCACGACCACCGTCCGCCAGCGGTCGCTGCCGGGCAGCGCGCCCCCGGCCAGGGCGGGCAGCACCCCGGCCTGGATCAGTGAGCTCTTGCCGGAGCCGGACGGGCCGAGCAGGAGCAGCCCGCGCCGGTGTGTGGCCAGGGCCGCGAGCACCTCGCGGACGGCGGCGGCCCGGCCGTGGAACCAGCGGGCGTGCTCGGCCGTGAAGGCCTCGAGGCCGCGATAGGGGCAGACGTCGCTGCGGGCGGGCCGCCTCCGGGTGCGTACGGCCGCAAGCTCTTGATCCATCTCGGCGTGCCAGGCCCGCCAGTCACTGAGGTCGGACGGCCTCGAGGCACCACTGTGCACGGCGCAGGCTTTGACGAACGCGGCCACGAACTCCCACGGCGCGGCCGAGCGCCCGGACAGCTTGTCGTGGATGGTGCCTCGCGTGTACGGGGTGCCGGCCTTCTCGGTCAGCCGCACCAGCTCGCGCACCGACGGCCCGCCCGACGCCACCTGCAGGGCGCGCAGCCGCTCGGCGAACGCGCGGATCGGGTCGGGGCGCTCGTCGTCCAACTCGGCCTCCGGTGTCCGCGGACCGTCCGGGAAACGCCCCCGACACCCGGCCGGACGGCTGCCCTGAGCCTGACAGCCGGCCCGCTCCGGGGCTATCGGCTGCATGACCCACCTCAGGGGGACTCCATGCGTATCGAGGTGCTGGGTGAGCTGCGGTTGTCCACCGGGCCGCTGCGGGGCCGGGCGGCCGAGCTGCTGCGGCTGCTCGTCACCGGGCAGGGGCGGCCGGTCGCCGTCCACACGATCACCGAGGTGCTGTGGGGCGATCATCCGCCGCGCTCGGCGGGGGCCAACCTGCACACGTACGCCTCCCGGGTGCGCGCGGTGCTGGACGATGACGCGCGGCTGGTGCACGCGGGCGGCGGCTACCGGCTGCTCGGGGGCGACCGCGACCTGACGTCCTTCGTCGCGCTGGCCGCGAGCGGGGATCCGGTGTGCCTGCGCGAGGCGCTGGTGCTGTGGCAGGGGCCGCCGATCACCGCGGCCATGCGGGAACGGTCGGTCGTGGCCGAGGGGATCGCCTGCCGGTTCGAGGAGCTGCGGCTGCAGGCGTACGCCCGGCTGGCCGCGGCCGTCGAGCCCGCGAGCATCGTCGGCGAGCTGCGGCAGTTGGTGGCCGAGCACCCGCGTCGCGAGAGTGTGCATGCCCTGTTGGTGCGGGCGCTGTACGAGGCGGGGGACGCTGCGGCCGCCCTGCTGGAGTATCACCGGTTGCGCCGCGCGCTGGCCGACGAGCTGGGGGTCGAGCCGAGCGCGCCGCTGCGGGCGCTCTACCGGTCGGTGCTTCGCAACGCCGCCTGAACGCCCCGGCCTGCCCGCTCCCCGGCGGGGCCCACCAACGCGCTGTGCAGCGCCTCGGGCGTACAGCCGGACACCGGGCGGGCCGCGAGCCAAGCCGCGGCGGCTGCGGGGTCGCGGCTGGGGACACATTCGACGTCGCGGCCGCGCAGAATCGCCCGCACGCCGTCGCGGACGGGGGTGTCGGTGGCCAGCAACCCGCCGGCCAGGACGACCGGGCCCGCCACCTTCAGCTCGTCGAGGGTGCGGATCAGCTCGGCGGCGGCCTCGGTGGTGATCGCGCGGGCGTGCGGGTCGGCCTCGCGGGCCAGGGCGCAGACTAGCGGCGCGAGGGCATCGATCTCGGCGAACGGCAGCGCCTGGGCCCAGCGGATCAGGTCGTCGGCGTGGGCGCAGCCGACGCGAGCGGCGATCGCGGCGGCAAAAGGCGACGACCATTCCCGTACGGTGGTACGCAGCGCGGCCAGTCCGATCCAGCGGCCCGAACCGAGATCGCCCAGCAGCCACCCGTTGCCGTCCACAGTGCGCACGACCGTCTCGTCGCGCACCTCGGCCGCGATCGCGCCGGTGCCGGCGATCAGCACCACGCCGGCCGCCGCCGGGCTGCCCGCGGCGAACGCCGTCACCGCATCCCCGACCACCACCATCGGGCAGGTCAGCCCCAGAGTCCGCCAGACCTTCTCGTACGCCGCGAGCCCGTCACCGGAGGCCAGCACGCTCGCCCCGGCCACGCCGAGCACGCCCCGCACCACACTGGACGGCGGCGCAGCGCCGAGGGCCGCCCGCAACGCCGCCTCGGTCGAAGCGGCCGCGGCCGCGGCACCGGCCGACAGGGGGTTACCCGGACCGGCCGCTCCCCGCCCGACGATCACACCGTCCACAGTCGCGACGACGGCCTTCGAGGCGGTGCCGCCCGCGTCCAAGCCCACGACCAGTCCTGGCTCCATGGTGGAAATCGAAACATAGGCAACAGTTATTGACTAGAGGCGGCGGCGGTCGTAATTTTCATCGGCAACAGCACTCGATGAAAAGGATGTCCGACGTGACCGGTGAGAGCGGAGGCCTTCTCGGCCGGCTGCGCATCGAAGGCCAGCAGATGCCCGAGGCGCTGGCCCGCATCGCCGAGACGATCCTGGCCGACCCCGAGACGGCGGCCCACGCCAGCATCGTCGACCTGGCCGAGCGCTCCGGCACCTCGACCGCCACGGTCACCCGGTTCAGCCGCACGCTGGGCTTCAAGGGCTACGCCAACCTTCGGGTCGCGATCGCCACCGAGACCGGCCGGGCCGAGCAGGCCCGCTGGGAGACCGACATCAGCGGCGACATCGCCCCCGGCGACCCGCTGACCGACGTGCTCGGCGTGGTCACCGCGGCCGACACCCGGGCCATCCAGGGCACCGCGGCCGGGCTCGACGTGACCGCGGTCGAGCGGGTGGCCGAGGCGATCGCCGGGGCCAAGCGGGTCGAGATCTTCGGGCTCGGGTCCAGCGGCACGGCGGCCCGCGAGATGGCCTTCCGGCTCGAGCGCATCCGGGTGCCGGTCTGGTTCCGCACCGACTCGCACACCGCACTTACGAACGCCGCGCTCACGCTGCCCGGGGACGTGGCCATCGGGCTCAGCCACTCCGGCCGTACGAGGGAAGTCATCGAGACGCTGGCCGAGGCGGCCGACCACGGCGCGCTCACCGTGGCCGTGACGAGCTTCAGCCGCTCGCCCCTCGCGGAGGTGGCCGACGTCGTGTTCACCACGGCCGTGCAGGAGACCACGTTCCGGCTGGCCGCGCTGTCCGCCCTGCACTCGCAGCTGCTGATCCTCGACCTGATCTACGTCGCGGTCGCGCAGCGCACCTTCGAGCGGACGGCCGACGCGCTGGAGCTGACCGTGCGCGCGGTCGACGCCCACCGGCTGCCCGAGAAGATTCCGTCCCGCAAGCGCGGGCGTGCGAAAGGACAGTCGTGACGAGTAGCTCTCAATTCCTGTCGGTCGTGCGGGAGGTCGTCGACCGCGTCGGCGGCGGCCAGCACGACGCCAAACAGGCGGCCGCCGATCTCCTGGCCGAGGCCCTGCGGAACGGGGGAGTGATCCAGGCCTTCGGCTGCGGGCACTCCGAGGCCCTGGCCATGGAGATCGCCGGTCGCGCGGGGGGACTGGTGCCCACCAACCGGATCGCCCTGCGCGACATCGTCCTCTACGGCGGCGCGCCCATGGCGGAGCTGGCCGACCCGGGGGTCGAGCGGCGCACCGAGATCGCGCACCGGCTCTACGAGCTGGCCCCGATCAAGCCGGACGACGTGTTCGTGATCGCCTCCAACTCCGGCATCAACGGCGCCGTCGTCGAGATGGCGCTGCTGGTCAAGGAGCGCGGCCACAAGCTCGTCGCGATCACCTCGGCCGCGCACTCGGCGGGGGTCGAGTCGCGGCACCCGAGCGGGCGCAAGCTCGGCGAGATCGCCGACGTGGTGCTCGACAACGGCGCCCCGTACGGCGACGCCACCATCGCGCTGCCCGGCGGGGGAGCAGTCGGCGCCGTCTCGTCGATCACCGCGGCCCTGCTGGCCCAGCAGCTCGTGGCCGAGGTCGTCGCACGCCTGCTCGCGGCGGGGATCACCCCGCCCGTCTACCTGTCGGACAACGTGCCCGGCGGCAAGGAACACAACGCAGAGATCGAGGCGCGGTACGCCGGGCGCATCCGGCGCACCGCATAGGAAGAGAGCCCTGTGATGAACCCTGAATCCCAGCTCACACGATATCCCACCCGGCGAACACTGCTCCGTACGGCCGCGGTGGCGGCGGTCACCGTCCCGGCGCTGGCCGGCTGTGTCACCTCCGGTTCCGACGACGAACCGGCTGCGGAGAGCGGCGTCGAGAAGACGGCCGACAATCCCCTGGGGGTGAAGACCGACGCCCCGCTCGAGGTGGTCGTCTTCAAGGGCGGCTACGGCGACGACTACGCGATCAAGGCCGAGGCGGCGTACACCGCGAAATACCCGCAGGCCAAGGTCGACCACAAGGGCCTGCAGAAGGTCGGCGAGGCCATGCAGCCCCGCTTCGTCGGCGGCAACCCGCCCGACGTCGTCGACAACACCGGCGCGGGCCGCCTCGACATCGGCACCCTGGTCACCGCGGGCCAGGTGAGCGACCTGGCCGACCTGCTCGACGCGCCCAGCCTCGACCAGCCCGGCAAGAAGGTGCGCGACACGCTGCTGCCCGGCGTGATCGACGACGGCACGTTCGCCGGCAAGACCGTCGCGCTCAATTTCACGTACACGGTCTGGGGTCTCTGGTACTCGAAGTCGTTCTTCGCCTCGCGCCAGTGGCAGTATCCGAAGACCTGGGCCGAGATGCTGACCCTGTGCGCCGAGATCAAGAAAACCGGCGTCGCCCCCTGGACCTACCAGGGCAAATACCCGGAATACATCAACGACCCGCTGCTCACCATGGCGGCCAAGGCGGGCGGGCTCGACCTGATCAAGGCGGTCGACAACCTGCAGCCCGGCGCGTGGAAGCAGGAGGGCCTGGTGCAGGCGGCCACCGCGTTCGCCGAGCTGGCCGGGCAGGGCTACCTGATGAGCGGCTCCGAGGCGCTCTCGCACACCGAGTCGCAGGCCGCGTGGTGCCAGAAGAAGGCGGCCCTCATCCCGTGCGGGTCGTGGCTCGAGAGCGAGCAGAAGGGTGTCGCGCCGGCCGGGTTCGACATGGTGATGGGCACCGTCCCGTCCCTGACCGCGAGCGACAAGCTGCCGGGGGCCGCCATCCAGGCCGCCAGCAGCGAGTCGTTCTTGGTGCCGGCCAAGGCCAAGAACGTGGCCGGGGGCAAGGAATACCTGCGGTACCTGTTCTCGAAGGAGTCGGCCACCGCGTTCGCCCAGGCCAACAGCACGCTGCCCGCCGTGGAAGGCGCGACCGACGGGCTCACGCTGTCGTCCGGGCTGGGCTCGGTGCGCGACGCGGTGACGGCGGCCAAGACCGACACGCTGACCTACCGCTTCCGTACGTGGTACGGCCCGCTCGCCAAGGCCGTCGACGACGCCACCGGTGAACTGGTCAACAAGCGCATCTCGCCCGCCGACTGGTCGACGCGCATCCAGAAGGCGGCCGACGCGCTGGCCAAGGACACCACCGTCACGAAGTACACGCGCTGATGCGGCACGGCCGCTGGCGGTTCCTGCTCGGCGCGCTGGTGCCGGCCCTGGTGCTGCACGTCGTCTTCGTGCTGTCGCCGTACGCGCAGGCCTTCTACCTGTCGCTGACCGACTGGACCGGAGTGGCCGGCCAGGCGTCGTTCGTCGGGGTGGACAACTACGTCCGCCTCGGCGGCGACTCCCTGTTCCTCGACGCCGTCCGCAACAACCTGGTGCTGCTGGCCGTGGTGCCGCTGGTGACGATCGGGATCGGGCTGTTCCTGGCCTCGATGCTGCGGCACTCGCCCGCGCGGCTCGGGCAGGGCTACCGGATCGTCTACTTCTTCCCGCAGCTGCTGTCGCTCGTCGTGATCGCGGTGCTGTGGAGCTTCGTCTACAACCCGAACACCGGGCTGCTCAACTCGGGGCTGCGCGCGATCGGGCTGGACGGGCTGACCCGGTCGTGGCTGGCCGAACCGGCGTGGGCGCTGGTGGCCGTGATGGCGGTGCTGGTGTGGTCGTCGGTCGGCTTCTACGTCGTGCTGTTCAGCGCGGCCATCGAGGGGATCCCGGCCGAGCTGTTCGAGGCGGCCAAGCTCGACGGGGCCGGGCGGTGGGCGACGTTCTGGAAGGTCACGCTGCCCCTCGTACGGGAATCGGTGCAGGTCGCCTTTGTCTACCTCGGGATCGCAGCGCTGGACGCCTTCGCCGTCGTGCAGATCATGACGGTGGGGCCGGGCGGGCCGGACGGGGCCACCGAGGTGATCGGGATGTCGCTCTATCGGACCGCCTTCTCGTACGGGAAATTTGGTTACGCGTCGGCCATGGGGGTGGCGCTGTTCTTCGCCACTTTGACGCTGGCCGTGCTCGCTCTGCGGGCGGGTCGCAAAGAACGGCTGGAGCTGGCATGAATCTGCATTTGCTTCGCGGCTCTCGTTCGGCCGTCGTCTCTTCTGGAGGCCCCGCATGACACTCCTCCGCGAGCGGCCCACCCTTGAAACGACCACCCCACCCGCTCGGACAAATCGGAAATTCCCGAATCCTCTCCCGCAGTTGGCGATGTTCTGCTGGGCCGTCGTCACCGCGTTGCCGCTGCTCTGGGCCGTCGTCAGCTCGTTCAAATCCGACAAAGAGATCCTCAACGAGCCGTGGTCGCCACCGTCCACCCTGCACTTCGAGAATTGGGAACGGGCCTGGACCGCGGCCAGCATCGGGCGCTACTTCCTCAACAGCCTGATCGTCGTCGGCGGCGCGCTGATCCTCACGATGCTGCTCGGCGCGCTGGTGGCGTACGCGCTGGCTCGTTATGAATTCCGCGGCAACCGGGTCATCTATTACATTTTCGTCGCCGCGATGTTCTTCCCCGTGTTTCTCGCGCTCGTCCCGCTCTTCTTCGTCGTGCAGCAACTGGGACTGCTGGGCACCTATCCCGGGCTGATCCTCGTCTACACGGCGTACGCGGTGCCTTTCACGGTTTTCTTCCTGCATTCCTTCTTCCGTACGCTCCCCAGCGAGATCGCCGAGGCCGCTTTTCTCGACGGCTGCTCGCACGGCGCGGTGTTCTTCCGCGTGATGCTGCCTTTGGCCCGGCCCGGGCTGTTCGCGGTCGGCATCTTCAATTTCCTCGGGCTCTGGAACCAGTATCTGCTGCCGCTGGTTCTCAATCCCGACCCGGACCGGTACGTCCTGGCGCAGGGTCTGGCCGCCCTGTCGGTCAGCCAGGGGTATCGCAGCGACTGGAGCGGTCTGTTCGCCGGTTTGACCATCGCCATGCTGCCGGTGCTGATCGCCTACGTCGCGTTCCAACGGCACATCCGCGCCGGAATGACCGCCGGCGCGGTCAAGTAACCCCCATCCCCTTCTTTCTCCCCTGGGAGGAGTCTGCTCTTGAAGATCGACAGACGTCAATTGGCGGCCCTCATGGTGGCCGCGCTGGCCGGAACGGGCGCCGTGGCTCTCTCCACCGCCCAGCCCGCCGCGGCCGCCGACTGCGGCTACCTGTTCGACGACTTCCACTACAACTCATCCGCCGACCCCGCACTGACCGCCAACGGCTGGACCCCGCGCAGCTACCAGGGCGGACCGGGCGTGCCCGGCGCGAACTGGTCGCCCAGCAACATCACGTTCCCGACCAGCGGCGGCCAGAAGGTGCTGCAGCTGACCGCCTCCACCGACGGCACCGGCGCCGGCACCAACCACGCCGAGCTCTACTCGACCCAGAAGCGCTACCTGGAAGGCACCTACGCCAGCCGGGTGCGCTTCACCGACACCCCCGTCAGCGGCAACGACGGGGACCACATCAACCAGACGTTCTTCACGATCAGCCCGCTCAACGGGGACCTGGACCCCACCTACAGCGAGCTCGACATCAGCGAATATCTGCCCAACGGCGGCTGGGGCGAGCAGGGGCCGATCAACTACCAGACGACCTGGTACACGTATCGCAACGAGCCCTGGTACGCCGACAACGTGCACTCCGAGCAGCGCAGCTCGCTGGACGGCTGGCACGACCTGGTCGCGCAGGTCGCCAACGGACACGTCGTCTACTACATCGACGGCGTCCAGGTCGGCGACCACGGCGGCAAGTTCTTCCCCCGCCAGACGATGACCATCAACTGGAACCTGTGGTTCATCGACACGGCGACCCACACGGGCGGCCTCTCGACATACATCGAGCAGGTCGACTGGGTGCTGTTCGCCAAGAACCAGGTGCTGTCACCGTCCCAGGTCTCGTCGCAGACGGCGGGGTATCGGACGGCCGGCAGCCGCTTCGTCGACACGGTGGCCTCCACCGGCGGCTGCACCACCAACCCGCCGACCACACCCCCGACAACCCCGCCCACCACGCCGCCGACGTCACCGCCGACCACCCCACCCCCCGGCACGGGCTGCGCCGACTCCCCGAACTGGGCCTTCAGCCAGGTCTACACGGGCGGCAACCTGGTCAAACACGAAAAGAGCAAATACGGCGACCCGAACGGCCCCAAGTCCGGCGAGGGCGTCCACCTGTGGAAGGCCCGCTACTGGACCCAGGGCTCAGAACCAGGCTGGACCGAACAGTGGCAGGACCTAGGCCGCTGCTAACCACCCCGATCGTGGCTAGCCACCCCAGCGGTGGCTAGCCACTCGGCCGCCCGCCATCTCGAGCCCACCGCCGCGCACCCGGCCCCAGCCATCGCCGATCCGGCCGCGGGTACAGCCCGATCCATCGACCGCCCGTCGCCGTCCCCCTTTGTGAGTGAGTCCTTACATACCGCGGGCTCGCGCAGTCGTTGGTGAGTGAGTACTTACTGACTTGGTCGGACGCGGCTGGCCCGCCCGCCGCGTCCGCCGTCGTCCGTCCGCCGCCGCCGCGTCCGCCGTCGTCCGTCCGCCGCCGCCGCGTCCGCCGTCGTCCGTCCGCCGCCGCCGCGTCCGCCGTCGTCCGTCCGCCGCCGCGTCCGCCGTCGTCCGTCCGCCGCCGCCGCGTCCGCCGTCGTCCGTCCGCCGCCGCGTCCGCCGTCGTCCGTCCGCCGCCGCCGCGTCCGCCGCCGTCCGTCCGCCGTCCGCCGTCCGCGGCGCTCCGCCGTCCCCTTCGTGAGTGAGTCCTTACATACCGCGGGCTCGCGCAGACGTCGGTGAGTGAGTAGTTACTGAGTTGGTCCGCCGCGGCTGGCCACCCGGGCCGCGTCCGCCGCCGCCCGTCGCCCGCCCGTCCGCCCGTCGCTCGCCGCCCGGCCGTCCGCCGCCGGCCGCCCGGCCGTCCGCCCGTCGCCCGCCCGGCCGTCCGCCGCCGGCCGCCGTCGCCAGTCCGCCGGCCGCCGTCGCCCGTCCTCCGCCGTCCCCTTTGTGAGTGAGTCCTTACTTACCTCGGGCTCGTGCGGTCGTCGGTGAGTGGGTGCTTGTGGACGTGGGTCTGGTTAACCTGGGGGGAGGTGGGGCGCTCATGTCCCGCTTCCCCGCAGGATCTTGACCGGTTCGGGCGGGGCTCGTTACGTTGCGACCACAACTGCAGACCGCTTTGGCCAGGGCGGGAGAGTCCCCAGGTGGGACGCCGAAGGAGCAACTTCTCCCTCAGAATCTCTCAGGCACCCGTACCGCTCCGGCCGGCAACTCTGGAAAGCCGGGAATCGTCCCGCGCCCAAGGTGCAAATCTGCCGCCTGCCGGCCGATGAAGCTCTCAGGCCCCATGACAGAGCGAGGGAGGCCTACCTACCGCTGGGATTAGGGAGCCTCTCCATGGCTGTGTCCGTTTTCGATCTGTTCTCGGTGGGCATCGGCCCGTCGAGCTCTCATACGGTCGGCCCGATGCGCGCCGCCCGTATGTTCGCCGATCAGCTCGCCACGCTCGACGGCGCCTCGCCGTCGGAGTCGTCCGTCGCCGGCGCCGCGATGACTCTCGTACGGGCCGAGCTTTTCGGGTCGCTCGGGGCGACCGGGCATGGGCACGGCACCCCGAAGGCGGTTCTGCTCGGGCTCGAGGGCTCGGAGCCGGAGACCGTTGACGTGTCGACCGCCGATGCGCGGGCCGCGGCGATTCATGCGCGCGCGGCGCTTCGGCTGCCGTCGGGCTCCGACGTGGCCGTGGATCTGGTGCTGCATCGGCGGCGGACGCTCCCGGGGCATCCCAACGGCATGACCTTTTCCGCGTACGGCGGGGACGGGGCGGAATTGCTGCGCAGGACCTACTACTCCGTGGGCGGCGGGTTCGTGCTCGACGAGAACGGGATTGTGCGCGCCGACAGCACGCCGTTGAAGTATCCGTTCGCGAACGGGGCTGACCTGCTCGGGTTGACGTCGGCGACCGGGTTGTCGATCTCGCGGCTGATGCTGGAGAACGAGGGCGCTTGGCGTTCGGCGGCCGAGACCCGTACGGGGTTGTTGGAGATCTGGCGGGTCATGCGGGAGTGCGTGGCGGCCGGGCTCGAGGCCGAAGGGGTGCTGCCGGGCGGGCTCAAGGTGCGGCGGCGGGCGGCGGCGACGGCTCGTCAGCTGCGGGCGGCCGGGAAGCCGGGCGAGCATGCGATGGAGTGGCTCACCTCGTACGCGATGGCGGTGAACGAGGAGAACGCGGCCGGCGGGCGGGTCGTCACCGCCCCGACCAACGGCGCGGCCGGGATCATCCCCGCGGTCCTGCATTACTACGTCAACTTCGTGCCGGGCGCGGACGACGAGGGTGTGGTCCGGTTTCTGCTCACGGCGGGCGCGATCGGGCTGCTGTTCAAGGAGAACGCCTCGATCTCGGGGGCCGAGGTCGGCTGTCAGGGCGAGGTCGGCAGCGCCTGTGCGATGGCCGCGGCCGGGCTGGCCGAGGTGCTGGGTGGCACCCCCGAGCAGGTGGAGAACGCGGCCGAGATCGGCATGGAGCACAACCTGGGCCTGACCTGCGACCCGGTCGGCGGGCTGGTGCAGATCCCGTGCATCGAGCGTAACGGCATGGCCGCGGTCAAGGCGGTCACGGCGGCCCGCATGGCCCTGCGCGGCGACGGCCGCCACCACGTCTCGCTCGACAAGGTCATCAAGACGATGAAGGAGACGGGGGCCGACATGAAGGTCAAATACAAGGAGACGGCCCGGGGCGGCCTGGCCGTCAATGTCATCGAATGCTGACCTGCTGTTGGTGGCCGGGTTGTTTGAGTTTGCCAATATCACCGAGTGCCTGGTCTCCGGTCTGAGCTGCGGTCCGCCCCGCGCCGCGGCCGGCGAACGTCCGCCGGCTCGCTGATCCCGCGCCCGCGCGCCCGTACGGCCGAGGCGCCCGCCCCCGAGCGGCGCGCCGCGCGGTGGGCCCGGTGGCGCATGCCGCTGCTCGTCGTGGCCGCCCTGGCGCTGGCCGCGTTCGGTCTGCACGGCCGCTTCCCCGACCCGCGCGACTTCCTCGGCGCTCTGACCGGCGCCGACTACTGGTGGATCACCCTCGCCGTGGCGCTGCAGGCGGTCTCGCTGGCCGCCTTCGCCTGGCAGCAGAGGCAGATTCTCAAAGCCTTCGGCGTACGCATCGGGGCCGGCTTCACCATGGCGGTCACCCTAGCCCGCACCGCGATCTCGATCTCGATGCCGGCCGGCTCCGCGGTCTCGGCCGGATACGCCGGACGCCAGTACGTGCGGGCCGGCACCGCCAAGGAGATCGCCGCCGCCTCGCTGATCGTCTCGGGCCTGACCTCGATCGGCGGCCTGACCCTGCTCTACGTGGCCGGGGGCGCCGCCGTGCTGACCCGCGACCCGCGCCTGCTGACCAGCCCGCAGCCCCTGGCCGTGGTGGCCGGCCTGGCCCTGCTGACCGCCGCCGCGGTGGTCACCGGCCGCCGCCTGATGCGCCGCTCGGCCGGCAAATCCGCCGGCCCGGCCCGGCCCCGCTCCGGCAACCGCGTCGCCGCCTTTGCCCGCCGCACGCTGACCTCGGCCCGCGAGGCCTGGCACGCCGGGGCCGCGCTGAGGGCCCGCGAGTGGATCGTCGGAACCCTGTACTACGCCGTCAACTGGCTGACCGACCTGCTCTGCCTGGCCGCCACGTGCCACGCCGTGGGCCTGCCGGTCGGCCTGATCACGCTGTCCGGCATCTACCTGGGCGTCCAGATCGTCCGCCAGGTCCCGCTGACCCCCGGCGGCGTCGGCGTGGTCGACACGGCCCTGGTCGCCGGCCTGACCGCCGCCGGCGCCACCGCCGCCACGGCCGCCGCCGCAGTAGTCATCTACCGCGTGATCTCCTGCTGGATGCTCCTCCCGATCGGCGGCGCGGCCGCCCTCTGGCTACGCCGCCCCCTCACCGCGGCCCGCACCACGCCCTGACCCTGGTCCATGTCGGGCCTGACCCCGGTCCATGTGCTGGCCCCGGCCCGGCCGTGCCGCCGTGACCCGGCCTGATCGCGCCGCGGCCCGACCACGTTCTCGCGTCGATCCGTCCCTCGGCTTGTGCTGGGACCTGACCTGCGGCACCTGCCTCGACCGCACGCGGTACCCAGTGGCGACCCACCTTGCGGGCTGACCTGGACACCGGCGGGGTTGGCGCAGGGGCGATGGAGCTGCGGGGAAGGCGCCGTGGGGAGGGGGCGGTGGGCGGGGCGGCTGGGGACGGACGCTGTGGTGAGAGGTGCGGTTGAAGAGCGCCTCGGAGAAGTCGCCGCGAGGAGGGCGCCGATGGGAGGGCGCGGTGGCTAGCGCGGGTGATAGAGCGCCGTGGGGAGGGCGCGCATAGGGGCGGGTGATTGAGCGCCGTGGGGAGGGTGCCGTGGGCAGGGCGCCTTCGGCCGGGCGCCCCGGCAAGGCTGCGGTGGTGAGGTGCGGGGTGAAAGGCGTCATGGGGAGGGCCATGGGCACGCCGCAGGGAGGGTGTGGTGTGAGGCGCGGGTGGAAGAACGCGATGGAGGAGGCGCGGTTGGGAGGATTCGGGTGACAGCGCGCCTTGAGAGGACGGGGGTGTGAGGAGGGTGCGGTGAAGGCGTTGCGGGGGTCAGGGGTGTTTTCGGCGGCGGTGAGCGGGCTTGGTGCGGGTGGAGTCGGGGCGGGGCATGCCGCCCATGCGGAGCAGGACGCCGCGGCGGGTTTCGGCGGCTACTCGGGTTTGGGGGTGGGTGGTGCCCAGGGTGGCGACCAGGCGGGTGACTGTGTCGTCGAGCAGTTTGCGGGCCGGCAGTAAGGCTCCGGCCGCCACCAGGGAGCGGGCCAGTTCGTGGGCGCAGCGCAGGGTGTCGGGGTGGTCGGGGCCCAGGGTCTCGCGCCAGCCCGTGTGCAGCTCGGCGGCGATCGTGCGGGCGGGGCGGGCCTTGCCGCGGTGCAGCAGGCTCACCACCAGGCTGCAGGCGGCGGCTCGGAGCACGGGGTCGGCGCTGTGGGCGGCGTCGGAGGCGATCAGGTGCGGGGCCAGGGCGGCCCAGCGCGGCCATGTCGACGGCTCGGCCACCTGGTCGGGGACGGCCGCGGCGACCAGAATTCCCGCGTACGCCCGGCAGACCCCGGCCGCCTCGTCGCCCAGGTCGTCGCGGACCGCCTCGCGCACCGGCTGCGGCACCCGTAGTCCCTGGCTGCCGCGGGTGACCAGGCCCGGCTCGACCAGCGCGGCGACCAGGCCGTTGAACTGCAGCGGGGCCACTCCGCCGAGCGGCCGCGGCAGGATCGGCAGCGAGCGGGTGAAGACGTCGACCGGCACCGGCGCCGCGTGCAGCACGGCGCACAGGCACAGCAGCTGCGCGGCGGCCGGATGCTCGTCGCCCAGCGTCTCGAGCGCGCCGCCGATGTCGCCGGGCCCGGCCGCGGGATCACGCTGCCGCGGCAGCCCACCCACGGCGGAAGGCAATCCGGGCGCGGTGGAGGGCAGACCGAGCGCGGCAAGGGAGGAGCCGAGGCCGGGGGAGTGCGGGCCGGGCGCGGGTGTGTCGGGTGGATGCCCGGGGGCCGGATCGGCGGCGTCGGCTGCGGGTCGCGGTGACGGCACGGCGGCCGGGGCCGGGGTGACGGGTTCGGGCTCGGTGAGCGGGACGGAATCGGGCGCCCCCATGACGGCAACCTCCTCGGCGGCGGGGATGCGCGTACGCCTTACGACATGGGTTATAGCCGCATCGCCGAACGGGTCCGGCCCTCAGGGCGTACGGGGGAAGGGTCTTGACTGTCGGCCCGGAAACGGGTGCTTGTGCTGGTCGGGCACGTGTCGGGCGTGATCGTCGACGAACCGGGCGGCCGCGGAAGCCGGGAGCGAGCGGGCGCGACACGGGGTCGCATCAATCGAACGAGTGACGAGAGTGATGCCCGGTCCGGCGGAGGTTATCCACAATTGACCGGGATCGATCGAGTTTATCCACAGGGGACTTCCCATCGGCGTTCGCTGATGGTTACGTGTGCCCATGAGACGGAGAGGCGCCTTCATCGCACTGTTGGTCGCCGCCATGGTCGGGGCCTCCGCAACCCCGGCCGGCGCGGCGGCTCCCGCGTACCGATATCAGTTCCTCACGCCCGGCGGTCAGCCCAAGCTCACCGAGACCGTGCCGGTGAACGTGGTCTTCGTCGGCTACGAGCAGCCGCAGGTGGGCAAGGCCGCCTTCGCCGGTGAGCTGCCCAAGACGTACGAGCCGGTGGTGCGCTCGCGCCTGACGTACGACGTGGTCGAGAAGCTCGGCATCACGTACAAGTACGACTACCGCCTCAAGTACGCCGACCGGTCGTACGAGGACAAGTTCTTCAAGCAGCTGAGCAAGCTGGCCAAGCCCGCGCCGCTGACGCAGTATCAGACGTCCTACAACGCGCAGGCCGGCGTCCTCGACATCACGGCCAACCACACGATCGACGCCCCCAGCGTGGAGAAGTATCTGGCGTTCCACCCGCCGTCGGGCATCGACACGCGGCGCAACACGGTCTACTTCATCAACTGGTACGGGCGGTCGGATTTCAAGTTCCACGTCTACACCAAGACCGGCGAGCCCGACCCCGACACCGGCTACGACTTCGGCGCCAACCGCGACAGCCGCAAGATGATCGCCTGGGGCGGCACGACCGCCGACGACGAGGAGACCGGGCTCGGCGCCACCCGCCGCGTGTGGTTCCACGACCTGTCGGCCGGGCCCGAGGCCAAGACCGCGAACTACGACGTGACCAACGCCGACGTCGACGGTGACGGCGAGGCCGACTACCGCATGCCCCCGATCTGGGAGTACGCGGCGGGCGGCAACCGGGCGCCGGGCGCGCTGGCCGGCGACCTGGGCAAGATCACGCGTTATGTGGCCCTGAATCTGCTGATGACGACCTCGCCGCTGTATCCGGTCGAGCTGCCGACGGCCGAGCCGCCGCGCTCCATCAACATCGACAGCAACACGTACGAGGGCTGGCCCGGCGTCGACGCCTCCGCGCAATACATCAAGCCCAAGCTGATCACCAAGGAGCTCGGCGAGCTGCGCTGGCGCAACAAGCTGGACTTCGACAACCAGGACTTCGCCCTCGACGCGAAGAACCGCGCCTGCTACGACGGGTTCGAGTCCGGCGAGAGCTGCTACCCCGAGAGCGGCCTGCCCTCCGACGCCAACCTGTTCCTCTACAACCGGGAAAACCTCGCCCGTACGAAGGACGACGGCGACAAGGTCGACTACGAGTTGCCGGTCTTCAACTACGTGCTCCCGCCCGACGTCGACCCGTCGCTGCTCGGGTTCGCCGACGACGACTGGGCGACCGGCGACCAGTCGTACGTGTTCAATTTCCTGTCGCAGAGCATCGTCGAGAGCGGCTACGGCCTGACCACGACGACGATCCACGAGGTGGGCCACCACCTGGGCATGTCGCACCCGCACGACGGCTACGACAGCGAGACCGGCGTCGACTACGGCCCGAGCGGCTCGACGTTCTACGCCTGGGCCGGCGACGAGAGCAACTCGATGATGAGCTACATCGACGTCAACTGGGACTTCTCGCAGTTCGACCGCGACAACAGCGACCGGTTCCTGACCGCCGCGTACTGGGAGGCCGCGAACCGGCTGGCCGCGACGATCCCGACCGGCAAGGCCCGCGGTGACCTGGCCGCCGCCGACGCGCTGCTGGGCCTGGCCAAGGCGGCGTTCGCCAAGCACGAGTACCGCGCGGCGTACGCGCTGGCCGACACCGCGTACGGGAAGGTCGTCGCGGCGGCCAAGAAGTCGGGGGTCGACCCGTCCTCGGCCGCGAAGGCGATGGCCGCGGAAGCCTCCGCCGAGCGGGCCAAGGCCGACCTGACCAGCCCGCACGAGTTCATCGACACGCTCGACGGGCCGCGTTCCCAGCCGTGACCCGTACGGCGCCCGGCCCGTCCCCGGTCAGCGATTCTCCGGGGCCGGGTCGGCCGCCGTCGTGCCCCGCGCCTTGGTCGGCACGGCGTTGACCAGGCGCTGCGCCCGCTGATCGAGGTAATGCGTGAACAGCTGCTGCGCGAAGCCGAACACCAGGGCGTACGCGAGGATCTGGATCGGCTTGTCGATGGCGCTGAAGCCCGGCACGAACTCGCCCGCGAGCAGGATGATGCCGGCCAGCCCGGTCAGCGCGCCGGCCGGCAGCTTGAGCAGGGCCAGCGGCACGGTCACGTTGTAGGGCGTGGCGTTCGCGTAGAGGTCACGGATGAACAACGCCGACGAGAGCGCGCCGCCGAGCAGCCCCAGGGCCGCCACCACCCCGAAATCCCAGCGGGTCGACGCGGTGTGCAGCAGGCTCAGATTCTCGTTGCGCAGCGCCCGCACCGGGCAGGCGATGTTGGGCAGCGGCGCGGCGGGCGGCGGATCCTGTACGAAACACAGCGGCGCCAGGTCGGGCCGGACGGCGGCCATCACGACGATCGCCAGCAGCAGCAGCGACGTCACGGCCATCCCGGTGATCAGCACGTTGCGGAAGGTGCGCAGCCGGGCCCGCTGCCGGTCGGCCGCGGCGTGCCCGGCCTCGATCACCTTGGACAGGTCGGCCGCGTCGATCCGGGTGCCGTTCTTGCGCGCCCGCGCGAGGTCGAGGGCCAGCACGTGCGTCGGGCTGCCGGCCGGGATCGACTCGTTGGCCCGCCGCACCGCCTCGGGCACCTCGGCCCGCAATTGGTCCTGGTCGTAGAGCAGCACGAGCACGGCCTCGGCGTTGTGCAGGTTGCGGAACGCGGCCTCGATGCAGCTGCCCGACCACCAGCTGGTCACGGCGTGATAGCGGGGTGAGATCCCGCAGGCCGCGTCCCGCGCGCACTTCAGCAGCCGCTCGACGGACTGGACCGTGGCCTCCCGCTCCGCCGACGGGTGCGCGGGCAGGGCACCGGCGGCCGCCGTGGACCGCGCCGCCACGAGGTGCAGCCGAGCCTTGAACAGCGCGATCTCGGCCATGGCGTCCTGGGCCCACAGCTTGTGGCGCGGGGTCTTCTCGGTGCTCGGTTCGTCGGTCACGGATCTCAGTAGACGGTGGAATCGGGTCAAACCCCTTCGTCCGTACGGACCGCGATTTGAACCGGACTATTGAGTGATTCCAGGTGCGACCGGACCTCGGCGGCCTCCGGGGTCACGCCGAGGGTGGTGAAGAGGGACAGGGCGCGCTGGAGGTGGGGGCGGGCCTGGTCGGGGTCGGGCAGGGCCTGGCCGATGCCGTGTTCGGCGCGGGCCTGCTGGTGGGGGTTGTCGCTCGTGGTGGCCAGGCGCAGCGCGGCCGTGTGGTGCTCGAGCGACTCGGGGGCGCGGCCGGCCGCGTGCAGCGCCTCGCCGAGGCCGTTGAGCGCGACGGCCTCGTACAGGTCGTTGCCCTCGTCGCGGAAGATGGCCAGGGCCTCCTCGTGGCAGGCGACCGCCTGGTCGGTCTCGCCGAGCCGGGTGTGCAGGACGCCCAGGCTGTCGAGCGCCCCGCCCGCGCCGGAGACGTTGCCGATCTGCCGGAACACCTCGAGCGCCGCGCGCAGATAGCGGCCCGAGGCCGGGTAGTCGCCGGAGTGCACGGCCAGCTCGCCCAGGCCGCTCAGCGCGTAACCCCGGCCCCACGAGTCGCCGGTCTCGTCGGCCAGGTCCAGCGCCTGCTGGTAGTAGTCGGTGGCCTCGGCGTAGCGGCCGGCCCGTTCCATCACCGAGCCCAGCCCGGCCAGGTCGCCCACCTCGCCGATCTTGTTGCCGGAGGCCCGGTCGAGCGCTAGTGACTGCCGCTTGAAATCGATCGACGCCGGGTAGTCGCCCTTCTTCTCGGCGAGCCGGCCCAGGTTGTACAGCGCCGTCGACTGGCCGTCGGAGTCGCCCAGCCGCCGGAACAGCTCGAGCGCCTGGCGCAGGTGCTCACCGGCCTGGCCGGGCAGGCCGACCTGCGACTCCAGGTCGCCCAGCCCGGTCAGCGCGAACGCCTGCGCCTCGACGTCGCCGGTGCCGCGGGCGGCCCGCACGGCATGGCCGTACACGTGCACCGCGTCCTGCTGGTGACCGCTGTGCAGATAGCGGGCCAGGGTGCGGACGAGCAGGGTGGTGTGGCCGGGCCAGCCCTCGGTCGCGGTGTGCGCGGCCACGGCGATCAGCGTCGGCCGCTCGGTGTCGAGCCAGGCCGGCGCCGCCGCGGGATCGCCGAAATCGGGCAGCGGCGACGTGGCCATCGGGATGCGGGCCCGCAGCTCCTTGAACTCGACCGGGTGCAGGCTGTCCATGGCGGCCGCGGCGGCGGCCAGGCAGTAGTCGAAGAACCTGGTCAGCGCGGCGTGCCGGTCGGAGGGCCGGTCCTCGTCGTGCGCCCGCGTGAGGGCGAAGGCGCGCACGAGGTCGTGCAGCGTGAACCGGCCGGGGGCCGGCTCCTGGATCAGGTGGTCGGTGCGCAGCGCGTCCAGCCGCTCGCGGGTGACGGTCAGCTCGTCGCCGATGAGCGCGGCCATCGCGTACGCGTCGAAATCCTGCCCCGGGTGCAGGGCGGCCAGCCGCAGCACCCGGCGCTGCTCGGCGGGCAGATGCCGGTACGACACGTCGAGCGCCAGCTCCACCCCGGAGTCGAGCCGGCGTTCGCGGTGCCGCTCGTCGAGCCGGTCGGCGTGGTCGGACAGGTTCCAGCCGGGCGTGTTGCGGATGTGCCCGGCGATCAGGCTCAACGCGAGGGGCAGATAACCGCAGGCGCGGGCGATCTGTGCCAGGGCCAGCGGTTCCGGGCCGACCGGCACGTCCCGCACCGTACGGGTCAGGAAGGCGACGGCCTCGTCGGGCGTGAACACGTCGACGACGACCCGGGTCACCGAAGGCAGGTCGTCCAGCCGGCGGCGGCTGGTGATCAGGGTGACGCCGTCCGGCGTGCCGGGCAGCAGGGGACGGACCTGCTCGGCGCTCGCGGCGTTGTCGAGCACGATCAGGGCCCGTACGCGGGAAAGCTCTTCCCGATAGGCCACGGCGAGCGCATGCAGGCCGTGCGGGATTTTGTGGCCCGGCACCCCGAGCAGGCGCAGGAACCCGTCGAGAACGGCCGCGGGATCGGCCGGCGGCTGCGCCGGGTCGGGATGGAAACCGCGCAGGTTGACGAACAAGACGCGCTCGAAACGCTCACTTTCGTGCAGTCGATGCGCGGCATGAACGGCCAGCTGGGTCTTGCCGACGCCGGCCATCCCCTCGATCGCCGAGATCAGGAACGCGCCGCCCCCGCCGAGCGTGCCCAGCTCCCCGGCCCGCCCGGTGAAGTCGGCCGTGTCGGGCGGCAACCGGTCGAGCACGCGCACCTGCGCGACGGCCTCGAGCTCGCCCGCCACCACCCGGAGCGCCTGCCGCCACTGCTCGACGTAGGTGTCGTCGGGGTGCAGCGCCCGCACGACGGCCAGCACCAGGTCGGTGTTGAACCGGCGGCGGCCGGTCGCGAACGCGTTGGCCACGGTCGAGCGGCGGGTCAGATCGGCGGCCGGGCGACCCTCGGCCGACCACGCGGCGTTCACCCGGTCCTTGAGGGTCTCGTACGACGGGTCGCCGGCCCACACCTTGAGCCGGCGCAGACACTCGGTGAGCTCGTCGAACGACCCCGCGGCGGCCGGATCGGGCAGCGGCGTCGACGGCATGACCGGCTCCTGGGGTCGAGGGGCAGAGGATCAGAGGCTAGGCCGTACGGTCTCCGGCGTCCAAAATCGTCCAGACTTCGGCCGTACGGGTCCCGCCGCCCCCACAATCGTCTGCGTGGAGTCACCGGTCACGGGGGTCAGGGGGTCGTCACCACGGCGCCCTGGCAGGCCGGTCGAACCCGAACTCCGGTCCCGCGCCGCCTGCCCCAGTCACGGCGCGGGACCGGTCTCCTTCGGCCGAGTCTCGGCTGAAGTGAGGACCATCTAACGGCTCCTTGTTCCGGATGAAACCTCGGTGAAACCCGCGATTCCTTGACTGTGAACCGTCACCAGCCGCCCTACCTGGGCGGACGGGCCGGATCAGGGGTAACGCCATGCCGGAACGGTACGTGTTGGTGCGCTGGCCGGACGGCGTGGCGCAACGGATCTACTCACCCTCGACAGTGGTCGAGGACTTCTTCTCGGCGGGGCAGCGGATGCCGGTCGTCGAGTTCGTCGCGACCAGCCGGCAGGCCCTGACGGAGGCCAGCGAGCGGGTGCGGCAGGCGTACGGGTTCCCCTGCGGGAACGCCGCGCGCAGCCTTGAACTGGTGCTGGCCCGGGCCCAGGCCCAGCCGTCCGGTGACGTGCTGGTCGAGGGGATCGAGTCGTGACTGCGCACACCGGTGTCGCCGTGATCGGTGGCGGGCAGGCCGGGCTGAGCATGAGCTGGTATCTGCGGGAGCGCGGGACCGACCACGTGGTGCTCGAGCGGGAGCGGGTCGGGCACGAGTGGCGCGACCGGCGGTGGGACTCGTTCTGCCTGGTCACGCCGAACTGGCAGTGCCGGCTGCCCGGCTACGACTACCGCGGGGACGACCCGGACGGGTTCATGAGCGGCGCCGAGGTGGTGACGTTCCTGGAGACGTACGCCCGGAGCTTCGACCCGCCCCTGCGCGAAGGGGTGGAGGTGACGCGGCTGCGGCGTACGGGGAACGTCTTCGAACTGCTCACCAGCGACGGGGCGCTGACCGCGGACCAGGTGGTGATCGCGACGGGCGGCTATCACCGGCCGGCGGTGCCGCGGCTGGCCGAGAAACTGCCCGCGCACATCGCGCAGGTGCACTCGTCGCAGTATCGGCGCGCCGATCAGTTGCCGGACGGCGATGTGCTGGTCGTCGGGACGGGGCAGTCGGGCTGCCAGATCGCCGAGGACCTGCACCTGGCCGGGCGGAAGGTGCACCTCGCGGTGGGCAGCGCGCCGCGGGCGGCCCGGCGCTATCGGGGTCGGGACACGCTCGCGTGGCTGTCGGAGATGGGTCATTACGACAAAAGCGTGCACGAGTTCGGCGACGCGGACGAGGTGCGGCTGCGCGCGAACCACTACATGACGGGCCGGGGTGGCGGCCGCGACATCGACCTGCGGCGGTTCGCGGTCGAGGGGATGGCGCTTCATGGCCGTTTGCTGAGCATCGACGGCGACACGATCACCTTCGCGCAGGATCTGGCGCGCAATCTCGACAACGCCGACGCGGTGGCCGAGGGGATCAAGGACGCGATCGACGCCTACATCGGGCGGGCCGGTATCTCGGCGCCTGCGGAGAGCCGATACGAGCCGGTGTGGACGCCCGGCGTGTCGTCACCTCTTCCGCTTGCCGATGTCGGTGCCGTCGTGTGGGCGACCGGGTTCCACCGTGATCACCGTTGGATAGAGGTGCCGGTCTTCGACGGCCGTGGCTATCCGACCCACGATCGCGGGGTCACGAGCTGCCCGGGGCTGTACTTCCTCGGGCTGCCGTGGCAGCACACGTGGGGGTCGGGGCGGTTCGCGGGGGTGGCGCGCGACGCCGAGCACCTGTGCGGGCAGATCACCCGGGCCCGGCGGCGGCAAGTCTCCGAGGGCGTGAGCTGGCTGGCCGGCACGCCGACGGAGACGTACCCGGACCTGGAGTGGGCGGCATGACCTACGACGCGCACCGGCACCTGGGCGTCCTGCCGGCCTATCCGTTCTACGGCGGGCCGCCGGTCAAGCCGGACGTGACCGCGCGGGCCACGATCGCCGCTTTGATCGCGGACCTGAACCGGGAGGGGACTTCGCGGGCGCTGATCCTGCCCAACTACGGCGTGCCGGACCCGGATGTGGCGTTCGGCTTCAACGACCTCGTCGTCGAGGCCACCCAGCGTGACGACCGGTTGCGGTGCGGGCTGTGGGTGAGCGCACTCGAAAGCGATCGGGCAAGGACGGCGCAGGCCTTGAGGCTGGCGGGCGAGCCGGGCGTACGGGCTCTGAAGATCAGTTTTCTGCTCGGCGGGAGCATCGACGACCCGGGTCTGGCGCCGATCTTCGACGCGGCGCGTGCGCACAACTTGGTCGTTCATGTGCACACCTCGCCGGGGGCGGCGTCCGACATCGACAAGGTCGGCCAGCTCGTGGACCGGCACGGCGACGATGTGCGCATCCATCTTGTTCATTTCGGTGGCGGGATGAGCGGTCACATCAAGCTGATCGGCGGCCGGTTCTTCGACTGGATCGCCGCGGGCAAGCAGGTCTACACCGACCTGTCGTGGGCGATCGGCTTCGCCCCGCGCTGGCTGGCCGACGAGATCGATCGGCGCGGCATCGGCCACGACCGGGTGTTGTTCGCCAGCGACGAGCCGTGGGGTGACCACGCCGGGGAGCTGGCCCGCCTGCAGGCCGCGGCGGCCGGACGCGAACTCGGCGAGGCCGTTTTCCACGGCAACTTCTCGAAGCTCTACGACTGACCGCTCGCCACCGTCTCTTAGCGCGTCACGCCCACCAGCTCCGACCCCACTCGGCACTAGCGACATTCGTACCGCTTCACCGCCACATCGACATTCGTACCGCTTCACCGCCACATCAAGAGGAGATCATCATGACCGACCTGACCGACCTCGAGCAGAAGAGCCTCAACGAGATCCCGCACCCGGCGCTGGCCGAGGGGTCGAGCATCTACGGCGGCACCAAGGTGTTCCCCGACTACAAGGCCGAGGAGGGCCAGAGCTACTTCACGCTCGTGCACGGCATCGCGCACGAGTCGTCGGTCAGCTTCGTGGCCGTGCTGCAGGCCACCCGCGCGCTGCGCAAGGGCTTCGAGTCGGCCATTTACTTCTACGGCCCGGGCTCGCTCAACTGCCTGGCCACCCGCGGCTTCCCGACCACCGGCACCAGCGCGTTCCCGGGCGAACACAACATCAACAACTCGCTCAAGACGTTCATGGCCGAGGGCGGCAAGGTCTACTGCTGCCGGTTCGGGCTGTCGCTGCACGGCGCCCGCGAGGAGGACCTGATCGAGGGGGTCATCCCGACGCACCCGCTCGACGTGCAGGACGCGCTCATCCACTACGCGCGCAAGGGCGCGATCATCAACTCGACGTACCAGCTCTGACATGTCCATCGACGTTCGAGCCGACCTCGCCGTGCGTGGCGTGCGGGTGCCCACACCCGTGCGCCGCCCGGCGGGGGCCGGTCCCAGCGACGACGGCCACCTGGTGATCGACGGGGGCAATGCGGCCCTCCCGATCAACCCGCAAAGCCCTTATTCCGTACGGGATGACAAGCTCTGGCTCGGCGAGTCGGACACCGGGCTGTCCCTGTCGGTCGTGCGCCGCCCGCGGTTCTACGACCTGACGACGGCGGACGGCGTCCCGTACGAACAGATCGCGCGCCTGCACGGCAAGGACGTCCTGGCGACCACGGTTGTGCAGACATGCATCCGGTACGCCGAGGACCAACGCTGCCGCTTCTGCACGATCGAGGAATCGCTGCGGGCCGGCGCGACGATCGCCGCCAAGACCCCCGCACAACTGGCCGAGGTCGCAGCGGCGGCGGTCGAACTCGACGGCGTGCGGCAGATGGTCATGACGACCGGGACGACCACCGGCCCCGATCGGGGCGCGCGCAACCTTGTGCGTTCGGTGCGCGCAGTGCTCGACCGGGTGCCCGGGCTGCCCATTCAGGTGCAGATCGAGCCGCCCGGGCACCTGACGGTGCTCGACGACCTGCGTTCGGCCGGGGCGGTGTCGATCGGCATCCACGCCGAGGCCCTTGACGACGAGATCCGCCTGAAGTGGATGCCCGGCAAAGGCTCGGTCCCGATGTCCGAATACGAGGCGGCGTGGGACTACGCGGTGTCGGTGTTCGGCCGCAACCAGGTCTCGACGTACGTGCTGATCGGCCTCGGCGAGGACCCGGACGCGTTGGTCGAAGGCTGCGCGAAGCTGATCGACCGTGGCGTGTATCCGTTCGTAGTGCCGTTCCGCCCGATGGCGGGCACGCTCGCTCGCCGCGACGGCATCCCCGGCCCGGCGCCGTCACTAGTGCGAGACGTGTCGTCGCGGGTCGCCGCCCTGCTACGCGAAGCCGGAATGCTCGGCGCCGACCAGTCCGCCGGCTGCGCATCCTGCGGCGCATGCGGCATCCTCCAGGCGGCCGGCGGATGACCCCGAACGCCCCACAAGCCCACCAGCGAATGAGTGAGCCCACGCAGTTGTGCAGTTCCGCGCAGTTGAGCGTTAGTGCGCAAGCGAACGACCTCGCGCAAGTGGACACTCCCGCGCAGGCGCACGTAGTTGCGCGAGTGGGCGGCGTCGCGCGGGTGCGCGGTATCGCGCGGGTGGACGGCGTCGCGCGGGTGCGCGGCATCGCGGAGTTGCGCGTTGGTGTGCGGGTGGACGGCGTCGCGCAAGTTGGTAGTCGCGCGCGGTTGCACGGTGCTGCGCGGGTGGGCGACCGCGCGGAGTTGCGCGTTGGTGCGCGAGAGGACGATCTCGTGCAATCGCATAACCGTTCTTGGCTGGTCGATTCGGTGGCCGCTCGCTGCTCGCGGTTGAGCGTTCGTGCGCGACTGGCCGAGCGTGCGCGGATGGACGAGCATGCGCGATCGAGCGGTCGTACGCGGCTGACTGATCGTGCGCGACTGAGTGATCGTTCGCGACCGGGTGGACATGTGCGGGGAGCGGTCGGGGGCGGACGGGTGCGGCGATCGGTGGGGGTGTCGGGTGAGTGATCTGGTTCCGGCTTTGCTGGGGGCGCCGCGGTTTTTGATTGAACCTGCGCGGACGCGCAGCGAGTATCACCGGTTGCGGCGGCGGGTGTTCGTGGATGAGCAGAAGTTGTTCGCGGTGAGCGATCTGGACGATCGGGATGATGATCCGCGGACGATTGTGCTTGAGGCGCGCGATTCGGGTGGGGAGTTGCTCGGGGGTGTGCGGTTGGGGCCGGCGACGGACGGGCCGGACATCGGGTGGTGGCAAGGCGGGCGGCTGGTCGTCGAGCCGGGGGTGCGCGGGGCGCAGCGGATCGGGCCGGCGCTCGTTCGGGCCGCGTGTGCGGCTGCCGAGCAGGCGGGGGCGTTGCGGTTCGATGCGACCGGGCAAAGCCGGTTCAAGCGCATGTTCGAGCGGCTCGGGTGGCACGCCGTACGGCCGGTGACTGTCGCAGGGCAGCCTCATCACCTGATGCGCTGGCCGATCGGGCGGATCGCGGGCCTGGCCGCGGCGACCAAGAATCCGCTGGGTGGGCTGCT
The DNA here is from genome assembly GCF_016785085.1 of Paractinoplanes lichenicola. GTDB lineage: Bacteria > Actinomycetota > Actinomycetes > Mycobacteriales > Micromonosporaceae > Actinoplanes > Actinoplanes lichenicola. The sequence goes on along the minus strand of NZ_JAENHO010000007.1, from coordinate 565,656 downwards.
CGAGGGGCTCAATCCGGGTGGGGCGGGGTTCGTCGGGGACGACGGGGCACCCGTACCGGGAACCGATCTTATTGCTGCTTGTGACGCGATCCTGCCGTCGATGGTCGAGCGTGATCCGGGCTGGGCGGGGTGGTGCGCGGTTCTGGTGAACGTGAACGACCTGGCGGCCATGGGGGCGGAGCCGGTCGGGCTGCTCAACGCGGTCGGGGCGCGGGATGCGGGGGCGGCGGCCAAGATTCTCGCGGGGTTGCGGGCCGGGGCCGAGGCTTATGGCATTCCGGTGCTGGGCGGGCATACGCAGCTGGGGGTGCCGGCGGCCTTGTCGGCGACCGCTCTCGGGCGGGCCGCGCATCCGGTGCCGGGCGGTGGTGGGCGGGCCGGGCATCGGATCCGGCTGACGGCCGACCTCGGCGGCGGGTGGCGGCCGGGTTATCAGGGGCGGCAGTGGGATTCCACGAGCCAGCGGACCGGGGCCGAGTTGCGGGCCATGCAGCGGTTCGTGGCGAGCGCGCGGCCGGCGGCAGCCAAGGACGTGTCGATGGCAGGCATCGCCGGGACGCTCGGGATGCTCGCCGAGGCCAGCGGGTGCGGGGCCGTGCTCGATGTGGCGGCGGTGCCCCGGCCGGGTGCGGCGGCGATGGGCGACTGGCTGACGTGCTTCCCCGGGTTCGCGATGCTGACGGCCGGGCCCCAGCGACCGGCCGCGGCCGGGCCGGCGGTGACCGCCGAATGCGGCGAACTGGTCGCCGGGAGCGGAGTCGGCCTGCGCTGGCCGGACGGCGAGACGACCGAGGTCCTGAGCGGCACCGTGACCGGGATGGGAGCCGCGGCATGAGGGGATGCGACTGCGATGGGAGCCGCGGCGTGAGGGGTGCGACTGGGATGGGAGCCGCGGCATGAGGGGACGCGACGCGGATGGGAGCCGCGGCGTGAGGGCGTGCGACCGGGACGAGGGCGGCGGCGTGAGGAGAAATGACCGGACGGGGCCGCGGGCGAAGGCACGCCGGTGGGAGGAACGGACAGGAGAGAACGGGGAGGTACGGCGTGATTAAAGTAGCTGCGGTCGCGGAGGCGTTCGACCGTGATCTCGACGAGGACTTCGCGCGCGTCGAGAAGCTGGTCGCGGCGGCGCGGGCGGAGGGCGTACGGCTGCTGGCTCTGCCCGAGGCCTGTCTCGGGGGCTATCTGGCCGACCTGGACGGCGACGCCGAACTGCCCCCGGCCCTGCGCGTCGACGGGCCGGAGATCGCCCGGCTGACCGAGCTCGCGGGTGACATGGTGGTGTGCGCGGGCTACTGCGAGGACGGCGGCGACGGCACCCGCTACAACAGCGTGGTCTGCGTCGGCGACGGGCGGGTGCTCGGCAACCACCGCAAAGTGCACCAGCCGCTGCGCGAGGACGCCAGCTACTCGTCGGGGGAGTCGTTCGCGGCGTTCGACACTCCGGTCGGGCGGGTCGGGCTGATGATCTGCTACGACAAGGCGTTCCCGGAATCGGCGCGCACGCTCGCCCTGGACGGCGCCCAGATCATCGTCTGCGTCTCGGCCTGGCCGGGATCCCGTACGAACGCACCCGACGACCTGGCCGAGGACAGGTGGACGCGGCGGTTCGACCTGTTCGACCGGGCCCGCGCGCTCGAGAACCAGGTCGTGTGGCTGTCGGCGAACCAGGCCGGCACGTTCGGGTCGTTGCGGTTCGTGTGCAGCGCGAAGATCGTCGACCCGGGCGGGGACGTGCTGGCCACCACCGGCTGCGCGCCCGGCGTGGCCGTCGCAACCGTCGACGTCGAGGGGTCGCTCGCCGCCGCGCGGCGCTACATGGGGCATCTGCGCGATCGCCGACCGGCCGCGTACCGCTGATGGTCAGGATCGCGGCCGCCGCGGCGCACTTCGGGCGGGACCTCGGGCACGACCTCGGGCGGATCGGCAAGCTGATCGGTGACGCCCGCGCCGCCGGGGCCGGCCTGCTCGTGCTGCCCGACGCGGCGCTCGGCGGCTACCTGGCCGACCTGCGCCACCCCGACCCGGCCGCGTTCCCACCCGCGCTCAAACCGGACGACCCGATCTTCGACGAGCTCGCCACGGCGGCCCGCGACATGGTCGTCTGTGTCGGTTTCTGCGAGGCCGACGGCGACGACCGCTACAACGCCGCGGTCTGCCTGACCGGCGACGGCGTGCTCGGCCGGCACCGCAAGGTCCACCTGCCCGCGGCCGAGGGCGTCGCCTACCGGGCCGGGGACACTTTCGCGGCGTTCGACACGCCCGTGGGCCGGATCGGCATGCTGATCGACTACGACAAGACCTTCCCCGAGTCGGCGCGCACCCTCGCGCAAGATGGCGCACAAATCGTCGCCTGCCTGTCGGCCTGGCCCGCCAGCATCACCAACGCCGCGCCGAAGATGTCGCAGGACCGCCAGTCCCGCCTGTTCGACCTGTACGACTGTGCCCGCGCCGCCGAGAACCAGGTCGTCGTGGTCTCGTCGAACCAGACGGGTGCGGCCGGCGGCATGCGCTTCCTCGGCCAGGCCAAGGTGGTCGGCCCCGGCGGCAACATCCTCGCCCGTACGTGGGCCAAGGCCGGACTGGCGGTCGCCGAGCTGGACGTCGCGCGCGAGATCGCCGCCGCCCGCCGCGTGCTGAGCCACCTCGACGAGCTGCGCCCCGAGGCGTACCGATGAGGATCGCCCTGCTCACGTACTCGACCCGCCCGCGCGGCGGCGTCGTGCACACCCTCGCGCTGGCCGAGGCCCTGGCCGCCCTCGGCCACGACGTCACCGTCTGGACCCTCGCCCGCGGCGGCGGCTTCTTCCGCCCCGTCGACCCGCGCGTGCGCCTCGCCCTGGTCCCGTTCCCCGACGTTCCCGGTGAGGAGGTCGGCCCCCGCATCCAGCGATCGATCACGCTGCTCAGAGAGGCCTTCACCCCTTCGGAGTACGACGTCGTGCACGCCCAGGACTGCATCAGCGCCAACGCCGTGGACCGTTGCGTGCGCACAGTGCACCACCTCGACCAGTTCACGACACCCGAGCTGGTCGCCTGTCACGAGCGAGCGATCGTCCGCCCGTACGCGCATCTCTGTGTCTCGTCGGCCGTAGCCGCGGAACTGAGGGACGGCTGGGGCCTGACCGCCACCGTCATCCCCAACGGCGTCGCCTACGACCGTTTCGCCACCGCCACCCCGCTGCCGGCCGAGACCCCGTACGTCCTGTCGGTCGGCGGCATCGAGCCGCGCAAGGGCTCCCTCGACCTGCTCCGCGCGTACGCCCTGCTCGACCCCGCCGTACGCCTGGTCATCGCGGGCGGCGAGACCCTGTTCGACTACCGCGCCTACCGTGCCGAGTGGGACAGCCTCGCCGCCTCCCTGCAGGTCACCCCGGAGGTGCTGGGCCCGGTCGCCCACGACGACCTGCCCTCCCTGGTGGCCGGCGCCGCCGCGTTCGCCTTCCCGTCCACGAAGGAGGGCTTCGGCCTGGCCGCGATGGAGGCCCTGGCCGCCGGCGTCCCCGTGGTGGCCCGCGACCTCCCGGTCCTCCGCGAGGTCTTCGGCGACGCCGTCCTGTACGGCACCGACCCGCCGTCCCTGGCCGAGGCCCTGACCACAGCCGTCAAGGAACCCGACCCGGCCCGGCAGGCCGCCGGCCGCACGCTGGCCGCCACCCACACGTGGGAAGCCGCCGCGCTGAGGCACGTGGCCTTCTACGAATCCCTCTGAGGCTGTCGGATCGAGGCCTCAGGCGTGGAGTCGTTCTTCGCACCGGAGTAGCGAAGTCCTTGAGAGACATGCGAAGGGGGAGAAGACCATGTCCTGGGAACTCGACGGCAATCAGGTCAACGGGAACAACACCTTCCTCGGTACGAGGAACAACGCGGCCCTGGTGATTCGGACCAACACGAACGGGGCGCCGGGGAATCTCGAGGAGGTCATGCGGGTGACCGCGTCCTCGGGCAGTGCGCGGGGGCGGGTCGGCATCGCCACCAGCAATCCTGGTCAGCAGCTCACATTGGGGGCCGGGAACGTGATGTTGCCGGACGCCAAGGCGGGTACGGACGGGAATCTGTACTTCGGCGGGCGGACGGACGGGGGGGAGAACGGGCTGCGGCTGTTCGGCGGGGACGTCAACGGCAACATCCCGGGCGGGTTCATCGACGTGAAGACGGACGACGAGGGAGAGGGGCTGCGGATCCGGGTCGACACCGCGAACGGGGGCACCGAGCGGGTGCGGGTGGCGGCCAACGGGAACGTGGGAATCGGGACTGACGCGCCGAGCGAGCGGCTGACGCTGGGGTCGGGCAACGTGCTGCTGCCGACCGCGGACGCGGGGGCCGACGGCAACCTGTACTTCGGCGGGCGGACCGACGACGGCGAGACGGGCATGCGGCTGTTCGGCGGGAACGTCAACGGCACCATCCCGGGCGGGTTCATCGACGTGAAGAGCACGGCCCCGGGTGAGGGGCTGCGGATCCGGGTCGACACCGGCAGCGGCGGGACCGAGCGGTTGCGGGTCACCTCGACCGAGGTGCGGGCGACGGTGCAGGTCAACGCGCCGAGCTTCTCGGACCTGCGGATGAAGGAGAACGTCCGGCCGCTGCGCGGGGTGCTCGAGCGGCTCGACCGCGTACGGGGGGTGGCCTTCGACTGGGCGGACACGCCGGACACGGGGGAGAGCCGCACGGGGCGGCCGGGCGTGGGGGTGATCGCGCAGGATGTCGAGGCGGTCTTCCCGGAGCTGGTGGAGGAGTTCGGTGAGCGGCGGATGAAGAGCGTCGACTACAACGGGCTGGTGGCCACGCTGCTGGCGGCGGCCCAGGAGCTGCGGGACGAGGTCACCGTGCTGCGGGCCCGGATCACGGCGCTCGAGGCGTCATAGGCGGGGCGCCACCGTGCTCGGCGTCGTCCGGGCGCGGTGGCGTGCTCGAAGCGCTAACACGACGACCGGCGGGATGATGCCCACGGCGTACCAGGCCAGGTCGGCCGGGTCGAACTGGATGCCCAGGGCCAGGCGGGCCAGGACGCTGCGGGCCGACAGGTCGGCGGGGATGCCGGTGAGCTGGAAGAGCTCGACGGCCCAGCAGAACCCGAGGGCGGCGGCGCCGGCGGTGAGCGGGCGGATCGCCGGGAGGAGCAGGTAGACGCCGGCGAGGATGAGCGTGCCGTACAGCGCGGTGCCGGAATACTGGGCCAGCGGGCCGGAGCTGTCGAGGACGCCGGCGTTGCTCGCGAGCAGGCGGACCGCGAACGCGAGGCCGAGGCAGAGCACGGCGGCGGCTAGGGCGGTGGCGCGGGTCCGCTGGTGGGTCACGGCTGTGAGCATAGGCATTTGTGTCCGGTTCGTTGACAGCGCGTCACGGTGGCTATCAATATGTCTCCATGTCTCTATGGGAGCGCTCCCGCAATGTGGCCGTGATCGGGGCGGCGGTACTGGTCGCGACGGGGCTGGCCGCGCCGGCCAGTGCGGCCGAGGTCGAACAAGTGGTCAACGGCGGGTTCGACGCGAGCACGGATCCGTTCTGGGCCAACGGCGGGATGACGCTCGCGCTGGACGACGGGCGCGGCTGCGTCGATGTGCCGGGCGGGACGGCGAACAAGTGGGACGCGATCGTCGGGCAGAACGACATCGACCTGGTCGCGGGGGAGAGCTACCGGTTCGCGTTCGACGCCAGTGGCAGTGCGGCCAGATCCGTACGGGCGGTGGTCGGGCTGGCGGTGGACCCGTACGACACCTACTTCGAGCAGTCGCCCGTGCTGGGCGAGACGCAGCATTACGAGTGGACGTTCACCGCGAGCACCAGCACCGCGCAGGGGCAGGTGGCGTTCCAGCTCGGCGGCAGCCCGGATCCGTGGAGGTTCTGCGTGGACAACGTGTCGCTCGTCGGTGGCGTGCCGCCCGAGGTGTACGAGCCGGACACCGGGCCGCGGGTGCGGGTCAACCAGGTCGCCTATCTTCCGCAGGGCCCCAAGGTGGCGACGCTCGTGACGGACAAAACGACCCCAGTCGCCTGGGAGCTGAGGAACAAATCGGGTAAAACGCTGCGAAACGGCAGGTCGCAGCCGCGTGGCGTCGACGTCTCGAGCGGCCAGAACGTCCACACGATCGACTTCAGCGCCGTGAAAGCGAAGGGCACAGGATTCACCCTGACGGCGGACGGCGAGACCAGCCGCCCCTTCGACATCAACGCGGACGCGTACGCGAAACTGCGCACCGACGCCCTGAAGTTCTACTACACCCAGCGCAGCGGCATCGCGATCGACGAGGCCCTGCGCCCCGGCTACGGCCGCCCGGCCGGGCACGTCGACGTCGCCCCCAACCAGGGTGACGGTGACGTCCCGTGCCAGGCCGGCGTGTGCGACTACAAGCTGGACGTGCGCGGCGGCTGGTACGACGCGGGCGACCACGGCAAGTACGTCGTCAACGGCGGCATCTCGGTGTGGGAGCTGCTCAACGCGTACGAGCGCACTCCGGGCCTGCGCAAGGTCGGCCTGGCCATCCCGGAGAGCGGCAACGGCACCCCCGACCTGCTCAACGAGGTCCGCTGGGAGCTCGACTTCCTGCTCAAGATGCAGGTCCCGGCGGGCAAGCCGTACGCGGGGATGGCCCACCACAAGATCCACGACCAGAACTGGACGGGGCTGCCGCTGCTGCCGCACCTCGACCCGCAACCGCGCGAGCTGCACCCGGTGTCCACGGCGGCCACGCTCAACCTGGCCGCCACCGCCGCGCAGGCCGCGCGCATCTACGCCAAGCACGACCGCGCATTCGCGCAGAAAGCGCTCACTGCCGCGCGGACCGCGTACGCCGCCGCCAAGGCCAACCCGGCCCTGCTCGCCCCGGAGTCCGACGGCGTGGGCGGCGGCGCCTACAACGACGCGAAGGTGAGCGACGACTTCTACTGGGCGGCCGCGGAGCTGTTCCTCACCACGGGGGAGAAGCAGTACTCCGCGGACGTGCTCGCGTCGCCCGAGCACACCGCCGACGTGTTCGGTGCCGGCGCCTTCGACTGGGGGAACACGGCCGCGGCCGGTCGCCTCGACCTGGCGCTGGTGCCGAACCGTCTGCCCGGCCTGGCCCAGGTCAAGGCGTCGGTGATCGCCGGGGCCGACAAGTACCTGGCGATTCAGAAGCAGCACCCGTACGGGGTTCCGTACGCGCCCGCGAACAACATGTGGGACTGGGGCTCGAACAGCATCATCCTCAACAACATGGTGGTCATCGCGGCCGCGCACGAGCTGACCGGCCGCGACCGGTATCGCGACGGCGTGCTGACCGGGCTCGACTACATCTTCGGCCGCAACGCGCTCAACATGTCCTACGTGACCGGCTACGGCGAGGTGAACTCGCACAACCAGCACAGCCGCTGGTATGCCAAGCAGCTCGACCCGGCCCTGCCCAACCCGCCCGCCGGCACGCTCGCGGGCGGGGCCAACTCGTCGATCCAGGACCCGTACGCCCAGAGCAAGCTCACCGGGTGCGTCGGCCAGTTCTGCTACATCGACGACATCCAGTCCTGGTCCACGAACGAGCTGACGATCAACTGGAACGCGCCGCTGGCGTGGATCGCGGCTTACGTGGCGGCCCTGTAAAACGGGTCGCGTCGACGGCGCGGGTGAGCCTAGGTTGACTGAGTGTCTGCCGAAGCCGCCCGCGCCGCCGAGATCCTGAGCCAGCTCGCCACTCCGCTACGTCTCCGGGCGTACGCGGAACTGGTGCACCGCGGTCAGGAAGGCGCGACGATCGCCGAGCTGGCGTACATCCTCGACGTGCCCGTGCAGACCGCCGGTGAGACCCTGGCCCGGCTGGTCGGCGCGGAGCTGGCCACCGGCACGGGCAACGGCGTCTATCGCGCGTCGGGTGGCGAGTTGCGTGAGGCCGCGCAAGCGCTCGACCGGGTGCAGCCGATCGCGTCCTACCTGGGCGACTATCCGCAGCTGCGGGGCAACTTCACGCACGGCCGCCTGTCGACGATGCCGCCGACGATGAGCGAGCGCTACACGATGCTGGGGGAGCTGCTGTCCCGCTTCCTGGCGCTCGAGGGCCTGCACACCGAGCACGAGATCAACCACCGGCTGGCCGAGGTGACCGACGACGTGGCCGCGGCCCGCCGCATGCTGGTCGAGACGGGCTGGTTGGAGAGAGACCAGGCCGGTTCCACGTACGGGGTGGGGCGGCTGGTGCCGGGGCAGCGCTAGCGGGCAGAGTCGGCTTGCTTCGGACGCGCTAGCCGGGAGCGTCCCGAAACGCGTCGCGGTAGTGGCGGGGCGACGAGCCGACCACGCGGCGGAACGCGGTGCTGAAGGCGCTCTCGGATTCGTACCCGGTCGCGGCGGTGAGCTCGGAGATCGTCCGGGTGTTGCGGCGCAGGGCGTCACGGGCCAGGCTCATCCGCCACTCGATCAGGTAGTCCATCGGGGCCGCGCCGATCTGGCGCTTGAACGCGGCCGCGAACGCCGAACGCGACATGCGGCTCAGGCCGGCCAGCTCGCCGAGGGTCCAGCGATGGGCGACGTCGGCGTGCATGGCCCGCAGCGCGACACCGACGCCGTCGTCGCCCAGCGCGGCCAGCCAGCCGGTGCAGCCGCCGGCCTCGGCGTGCGCGCGCAGCATGTGAACGAGCAGGATCTGGGCGAGGTGGCTCATCACCAGGGAGCCGCCCAGGGCGTCGCTCTCCACCTCCGAGCTCAGCATCTCCTTCACGTGGGCCAGGAACCGGTGGCGCGGGTCCGACGTCCGCACGTGCACCAGCCGCGGCAGCACGTCGATCAGCATCGACGCGTTCGTGTCGTCCAGCCGGAAGTAGCCGAGGCAGAGGTGTGTGTCTTCCTCGGCGGGCCCGATCTGCACCGCGCCCCCGGTGGCGCCGCGCCACAGCGGTTCCGCGGCCTGCGGTTCGGCCGTCCGGCGGCCGGTCAGCTCGTGCGATGGCGGGTTGACCAGCAGATACATGTCGCCCTCGCGCAGCACCACGGGCTCGTTGCCGTCGATGACCAGCCGGCACTCGCCCCGCACCACGCCGCCCATCTTGACGTGCGGAAACGGCTCGAACCGGACGGCCCACGGCCCGCCCGCGTGCAGGCTCGGCTCGACCACGCTGTGCGGGCGCAGCAGGCCCACGGCGTCGGCGATCGGATCGTCCGACCCCAGCGGCTTCACCCGGCTGGACGATGCGTAATGAATCTCGGATGACACGTTATGGATCGTACGTCCGTCGGCTCGCAAGATCGAGTGCATGACCACTACGAAGCAGGCGGCGCTCGTCACCGGCGCCAACAAGGGAATCGGGTTCGAGACCGCGCGGCAGCTCGCGCAGCAGGGTTACACGGTCTGGCTGGCCGCCCGCGACCAGCAGCGCGGGGAGAACGCGGCCAAGGAGCTGGCCGCGGACGGCGACGTGCGGTTCGTCGCGCTCGACGTGACCGACGACGCGAGCGTCCAGGCGGCGGCCGCCCGGGTCGGGGTGGAGACCGGTCCGCTCGACGTGCTCGTCAACAACGCCGGCATCGGCATCGCGGCAGAGGAGGGCGCGCCCAGCACCATCCGGCTCGACACGATCGAACGCACCCTGGCCGTCAACCTCTACGGCGCGCTGCGCGTCACCCAGGCGTTCCTTCCCCTCGTACGCCGGGCGGCCGCCGGACGGATCGTCAACGTGAGCAGCACGATGGGTTCGGTCACGACGCTGGTGGCCCCCGGCAACCCGCTCGGCGCGTACGGGACGAGCTACGCCTACTCCACGTCGAAGACGGCGCTGAACGCGCTCACCGGCGCCCTCGCGGTCGAGCTGGCCGGCACACCGATCAAGGTGAACTCGGTGTGCCCCGGCTTCAACGCCACCGACATGAACGACCACCAGGGCGTCAAGCACCCGTCCGAGGGCGCCGCGACCGTGGTCCGGGCGGCCACCCTGCCGGCGGACGGCCCCACGGGCACCTTCTTCGACGACGCGGGGCCGGTCACCTGGTGACAGGCGGCCCGCCCGGGCCGTCCTGACCACCATCCCGTGCGGGCGCTACGGGCCGTTCGCCCCGCCTGGGCCGGCCGGCGACCTCGGTTCTGCCCCGATGCTCTTGTGACAGCCGCTGATTCGTACGTTATGGATCTTGGTTTGTTCCTGAGCGGGCGGGTAAACACTGAGGTTATGGCGCTGCCGATCGAGGATTACGCGATCATCGCGGACACGCAGACCTCCGCTCTCGTCGGACGCAACGGGTCGATCGACTGGCTCTGCGTCCCGCGCTTCGACTCCGGGGCGATCTTCGCGTCGCTGCTGGGTGACGAGGAGAACGGGCATTGGACGATCGCGCCCTCCGCCGACTTCGTGGCCAAGCGTTCGTATCGCGACGAGACGATGGTGCTCGAAACCGAGTTCGAGACCGACGGCGGCGTCGTCCGGGTGATCGACTTCATGCCGCCCCGGACGGAGTCGCCGACGGTCGTGCGGATCGTCGAGGGGGTGCGCGGCGAGGTCGAGATGAGCTCGGTGCTGCGGCTGCGCTTCGACTACGGCAGCGTGGTGCCCTGGGTCTATCAGGAGCAGGGCGCGCTGGTGGCGGTGGCCGGCCCGGACGCGGTGTGGCTGCGGACGCCCGTCTCGTCTCACGGCGAGAACATGTCCACGCAGTCGGACTTCTCGGTGCGCGCGGGTGATCAGGTGCCGTTCACGCTGACCTGGCGCCCGTCGCATCTGACCCCGCCCGCCGCCGTGGACCCGGTGCACCAGCTGGGCGTGACCGAGGGCTACTGGCGCGGCTGGGTGTCGGCCTGCACCTACGAGGGCGAGTGGCGGGACGCGGTCGTCCGCTCGCTGCTGACCCTCAAAGCGCTCACGTACGCCCCCACGGGCGGCATCGTCGCGGCGGCCACCACCAGCCTGCCCGAGAAGCTCGGCGGCGTCCGCAACTGGGACTACCGCTTCTGCTGGCTCCGCGACGCCACGATCACGCTGCAATCCCTGCTCTTCAGCGGCTTCCAGTCCGAGGCCACGGCGTGGCGCAAGTGGCTGCTGCGGGCGATCGCCGGCAACCCCGCAGAACTCCAGATCATGTACGGCGTGGCCGGCGAGCGCCGCCTCGACGAGTACATCGCGCACTGGCTGACCGGCTACGACGGCAACCCCGTACGCATCGGCAACGCCGCCGCCGGCCAGTTCCAGCTCGACGTCTACGGCGAGGTCATGGACGCCCTGCACCAGGGCCGCCGCGCGGGCCTCAAAGCCGACGACCCGGCATGGGGCCTGCAGTGCAAACTGATGGAATTCGTCGAAGAACACTGGCAGGACCCGGACGAGGGCATCTGGGAAGTCCGCGGCGGCCCCCAACAGTTCGTCCACTCGAAGTTGATGGCCTGGGTCGCGGCGGACCGCGCGGTCAAGGCTGTCGAGGAATTCGACTTGGACGGCCCGGTCGACCGCTGGCGTTCTCTTCGCACTGCCATCTCCGACGAGATCCTTTCCCGCGGCTACGACGCTTCTCGCAAGACGTTCACGCAGTATTACGGCTCCTCCGAATTGGACGCGGCGCTGCTGATGGTCCCGCTGGTCGGCTTCCTCCCCGCCGACGACGAACGCGTGGTCGGCACGGTCGCGGCCATCGAGCGCGAGCTGATGGTGGACGGCTTCGTGCAACGCTATACGCAACACCCGGACACCGATGTGGACGGGCTGCCGCCGGGGGAGGGCGCTTTCCTGGCATGCACATTCTGGCTGGCCGACAACTACGCCCTGATGGGCCGCCACGACGAGGCCCGCGAAACCTTCGAACGCCTGCTCGCCCTACGCAACGACGTCGGCCTGCTGTCGGAGGAGTACGACACCGAAGCTGGGCGTCTGGTGGGCAACTTCCCACAGGCCTTCAGCCACGTCCCACTGATCGACACCGCGCGGACTTTGACCGCGGCGCTGGCCCCGACCGAGGCCCGCGTCGCGGAAGGGCTGCGCTGAACCGAGCCGCACCGAGCGTTTCATGTTTGATAGAAGCTCTCGCGCCCGTAGGCCTACCCATTAGGGGCATGTCTTGTTCAAGCCCTGACGCCGACACTGGGTAGTACCTAGGGCCGGGGGTATTCATGCGGACACGGAAGACCCGGCTGGTAGCGCTGATTGTCATCCCAGTAGCCCTCGCGGTCATTCTCATATCCCCGCTCTTCTTCTGGTTGCTGCTGCACCGAGACGGAACTTCTTGGTCCGAACTCGCAGACATCGGCGAGACCTACGGCGCAGCGTCAGCAATTCTGAGTGCACTCGCGGTCGCCGGCGTGGCGGCGGGTCTGCTGTTCCAGAGCCAGCAGTTACGTCTCTCGCGTCTGCACCACGTCCGCTCGGTCCAGAGGGAACTTATGATGAAGCTGGTTGACAGGCCGGATATCGCTGAGGCCATCAACTACTTTGGAAACACGACTGCCGATCGAGGGCGGCGGGCGTTCATCGTTTCGCTGTTTCATTACGCCTATTTGACCTACGAAGCTGGCCTGGCGCCGATGGCAAACCTTACGAACGAAGTGTTCCCGGCCCTCTTCGGCAGTGAGGAAATAAGGCACTTCTGGCACGATCACCGACTTGCCTGGCTCGAGCCCGACGGTGACGCCGGCATGCGCGAGTTTGCACTCTTGGCTGATGAGTTCTGGCGCAAAACCCAAGCCGAGGAAGACGTGGCCCCGCAGTCGTCCACGCGAGATGCAATGCGTTCCATTACGCCTTTGGCTGGCATCTTGACCGCAGGTGCGGTGGTGACCGGGCTTGGCTGGTGGCTGGGGCGTCGTCGGGCTGCCGCGAATGTCACGCCGCCCTCTTACGAGCCGAAACGGTGCCGCAGGTAGGAAAGTTACCCATCAGCGTTCGACTCGCGCGTCGTCCGGCTCCAAGTCACCGTCTGTCGCGCTTTGCGATGAAGTCGGGGCGCTGGCGGAGGAGTGCAATACCGCGGCGGGCCGACTGGTCTGCAACTCCCCAGGCGTTCAGTCATCTCCCTCTGATCGACGCCGCCCGAACGCTGAGGGCCACCCTGGCGCCTACCGAGGCTCGGGCGACTGAAGGGCTACGCTGACGCTTGCGGTGTATGCCTCCGATGACCGAGTCGGCAACGGCTCAACGGGTATTCAGCCCCGTATGCGGCCCGCGCGGCGCTGAGGCCGGCCGGGCTCTGCGTCGCGTCCTCGCGTCAGCCTTGATCGTGGCGGCGCCACGTCACGGCGGTAGGAACCGCTGACTCCGCGGCTGCGATCGCCTCCTCCAGCGTGGCGAAGCCTTGGGAGTCGGGCCAGAAGTGCTCGCTTTCGTCCGACCAGCCCGGACGGTGCCGCACGTAGAACAGGTAGCCGTCGGCGTTCAACCGTGGCGATTCGTCGGGGTCCAGGTCGCCGTTCGCCTCGCCGACGGCGTACCAGAAGTCGTAGTCGAGCCGGACGATGCGCACTGTCATCGGAGCGGTGCCGTCGTAGAGCCACCGGCCGGTCGCGATGACGACGCTGTCCATAGCGACTCACGATACGGTGCCGCGATCGACACCACCCTTGAGCGCAGAGGGCTGCGGGGTCGCGCTCGAGCAGTCGGCCTGTCTAAGATGCCCACGCGGTTGAACGCGTTCAAAACGAGCCTTGCGTTGGTGGATCTTAGCCACCGTCTTCGTCGCCGTGATCGTGCGGATGCTGGTTTGCCTGGGCTCCTTCTTCCTGGCCGGGCCGCTGCTGGGCCTGGTCTCGCTGCCGCTCTGGGAGGTCTTCGACGCCCCGGCGCCCGTGTTCGAGTTGCTCGCCACCCTGGCCGCCGTGCTGGCCGGCCTGGTGATCGCCGTTCAGGTCGCCGGCGGGCAGCCCGACCCCGTACGGCGGGCACGCCGGCTGGGAATCGTCGTCATCGCGGACACCGTGTTCTACCTGGCCTCGTTCGTCGTGGGTTTCAAGGTCCTCGACATGGAGGAATCGTTCGACGCGACGTTCGCCTTCATCGTGGTCACGAACGTTGCCGTGCTCCTGGGCGGGATCGTCATCGTGCGCCAGGCGAAAACAGTCGTGCCCCAGCTATAAGTCGGGTTCGGCCGGCGCGTCGAGGACGGCCACCATCAACTCGATGGGCAAGTTCGGGTTGGCGGTGGCGGCCCCCGCGGTTTCCGGATCCTCGAACAACTCGAGCAGCCGTCGCGCCGGCAGTCGCGAGTCCGAGGCGACCGAGAATCGCACGCCGGGATGCTCGTCATGGCTGAGACGTTCGATCAGTTCGGCCGGCGCCGCGCGGTCGCGGACGACGAGCGCGCGCGCCTCCCACCGCGGCGACTCCGCATATCCGGTCAGGTCCGCTCGGGCGAGCGCCGGATGCGACAACAGTTGACCCCGGGTAATGACTCGGGCCTCCAGATAGGTGCGTACGACGAGCTCGGCCGGCACGGCCACTTGGCTCTCGCAGAGCAGCAGCCGGACCGGGAAGTCGTCGTCGGCGGCGAGCGTCGCGATCTGGTCCGCGTTCAGCCTCCCGTGGCCCGCGGCACTGCGGCGCAACCCCGGATGCGCCGACGACACGCAATCCTGCAGAACCTCACCGTCGGCCTCGAGGACCCACGCGAGCCGGGGCAGGCGGTCATCCTCCGACACGTGATAGCCGATCGCCTCGCGTTGCCGTTCGCTCAGCCCGGGCCGCATCGAGACGTACGTGCGGACGTCCGGATCGGGATCCACCGCCAGGATGGCGACCAGGTCGGCCGGCAGGTCCGGCTCGAGCGCGAGAGCCGCCCGCTGGTACGCCGCACCGCTGGCCACGATTGCGCGCGCGTCTTCAACGTCCAACGGCGTAACTACGGGTGTGCTCCGGGCCCAGGTGGCGATCTCCTCGTCGTCCATGCCGGCGAACGTGGCCAGGGCAGCCGACGACACTTCCCGGGGATGCAGGAGCGGCAGCAACCGCCGCACCCGGGGTCGTCCGGCCAGCTTGCGATACGCCCACGCCGGCAGTGGCTCCTCAAGCAGCGCCACCACGACATTCAGGTTCGGATCGCCGAGCATCCTGACCCGCTGCTCCACGGTCACCGAGCGACTGCGGGCCAGCATCTCCCGGATGTCGGCATCGGGATGAGCGGCGACGACGTCGAACACTTCGTCCGACCACTCGCGGCCGTAGACCACCTCTCTGAGGCGAGCCGCGGGGTGATTCAGCAGCCGCAAGACCAGGACATCCGGAAGGGCGGGGTTACGGGCCAGACCGCGCAGACGATCCTGCAGGGCGTTCCTCCTAGCTCGAACCGATCACGGGCAGCCACGCTACGGCCCGATTCCGTTGCCGGGTAACGGCTCTTCGCCGGAGCGACACGAGGCGGCCGGCGCCCTAGGGTGGAAGTGGCGTCCGGGATCGTCCGGGGTTGCCGTGCGCCGGTAGATGCGCGCCTAACGTCGGACCCGTTCGATCAGTCGTTCGGGGGTGTTCCGATGCGTGTTTCGTTGCAGCGCGCCGTGCTCGTGGCGGCCGCGGTGATGGCCGGCCTGGTGCTGTCGGCTCAGAAGTGCCCACATGTGAGCACCGGCGCGGCGTCCGACATGTATATCGACCATACGCCGGGCCGTTGAGTCTGCCGGGTCCGGTGGCGGCCGGACCCGGCCAATCACGGGCATAAATGCCTGGTCAGTGCCCTTGTGAAGCAGTCTTCAAGATCAACGGGTGAATGTCGCTCGGGCGTTGCTTGCGGGACGCTTTTTCTTCGTCAAGCAACTTCATGATCTCCCAGCGCCACCGGTTCGGTGTGCGTAGAGGGAGGAACCACAGTGCGTCACATCACCCGCACGATCGCCGTCGCTCTGGCGGCCACCACCGTTGCCGCGGTCGCGGCCTGCTCGCCGCCCGAGAAGGAGGCCGAGGCCTCGGGCTCCGGCGCCGCGAGCGCGACCAGCGCGGCCGACCTGGGCGGGATCGACAAGCTCGTCGAGGCGGCCAAGGCCGAGGGCCAGCTCAACGTCATCGCGCTGCCCCCGAACTGGGCCAACTACGGCGAGCTGATCAAGACGTTCGGCGACAAGTACGGCATCAAGGTCAACTCGGCGCAGCCCGACGCGTCGAGCCAGGACGAGATCAACGCGGCCAACCAGCTCAAGGGCCAGGACGGCGCGCCCGACGTGTTCGACCTGGGCGCCTCGGTCGCCGCGGCCAACACCGCCATGTTCGCGCCGTACAAGGTCGCGACGTTCGGCGACATCCCGGACAACCTCAAGGACGCCAACGGCACCTGGGTCAACGACTACGGCGGCTACATGTCGGTCGGCTACGACAGCGCCAAGGTGCCCGCCCCGGCCAGCCTCGAGGACCTGCTCAAGCCCGAGTACAAGGGCAAGGTCGCGCTCAACGGCGATCCGACCC
Source organism: Paractinoplanes lichenicola (assembly GCF_016785085.1). Classification (GTDB taxonomy): domain Bacteria; phylum Actinomycetota; class Actinomycetes; order Mycobacteriales; family Micromonosporaceae; genus Actinoplanes; species Actinoplanes lichenicola. Next base: position 549,333 of record NZ_JAENHO010000007.1, on the reverse strand, counting down.
AGGCCGGTTCCGCGTTCGGCGCCGTGCAGGCCGCGTCGCTCGGCAACGGCGGCACGGTCGCCGACATCGCCCCCGGCGTCGAATACTTCGGCAAGCTCAAGAAGGCCGGCAACCTGCTGCCCGTCGACCCCGACTCGGCCTCCATCCAGTCCGGCCAGACCCCGGTCGTCTTCGACTGGGACTACCTGAACGCGGCCGAGGCCACCAAGCTCAAGACCTGGAAGACCTTCGTCCCCAGCGGCTCGGTGCTCGGCTCGTACTACGTCCAGGCGATCAGCAAGGACGCCCCGCACCCGGCCGCCGCGCGCCTGTGGCAGGAGTTCCTCTACTCCGACGAGGGCCAGAACCTGTGGCTCAAGGGTGGCGCCCGGCCCGTGCGGCAGGACGCCATGGCCAAGGCCGGCACGATCGACAAGGCCCTGTTCGACGCCCTGCCCAAGGTCGACGGCACCCCGGTCGTCCCGACCGAGGAGGAGACCGGCAAGGCCAAGGAGTACCTGTCGGCCAACTGGGCCAAGACCGTTGGCTGAGGTAGCCGCCTCCGTCCCGCAGCGCGTGGCCCGGCGGCCGCGCCTGCGGGGCGTCACCTCCCTGCTCGGGACGGTGCCGTTCTTCGCGTACGTGGCGATCTTCCTGATCGTCCCGACGCTCGTCGTCGTGATCGGCGCGTTCGCGGGCAACGACGGCGGCGTCACGCTGGCCAACCTGCGCGCGCTCGGCACCGAGGTCGTGCTCGACGCCTTCGGCCGCAGCATCGCGCTCTCGGCGATCAGCGCGCTGGTCGGCGCGGTCCTGGGAGCACTGCTCGCGTACGCCTTGGCCACCGCCAACCCGGAGGGCGTGCTGCGCCGGACCGTGACCGCGGCGGCGGGTGTGCTGGCCCAGTTCGGCGGCGTCACCCTGGCGTTCGCCTTCCTGGCCACGATCGGCCTGTCCGGCTTCGTCACCGTGTGGCTGCAGGACACGTTCGACATCAACCTGTTCGAGAACGGCGTCTGGCTGTTCGAGCTGCCCGGCCTCGCCCTGGTCTACACGTACTTCCAGATCCCGCTCATGGTCATCGTGTTCCTGCCCGCGCTCGACGGCATCCGCCCGCAGTGGCGCGAGGCGACCGAGAGCCTGGGCGGCACCACGTGGCAATACTGGACCCGGGTCGCCGGCCCGCTGCTGGCACCGGCGTTCCTCGGCTCGGCCCTGCTGCTTTTCGCCAACAGCTTTTCCGCGTACGCCACCGCGGCGGCCCTGGTCAGCCAGGGCAGCCCGCTCGTGCCGTTGCAGATCCGCGGCGCGCTGACCAGCGAGGTGCTGCTCGGCCAGCAGAACGTCGGCAAGGCGATGGCGCTCGGCATGGTCGTCGTCGTGGCCGTGGTGATGGCGCTCTACTCCCTGCTGCAGAAGAGGACGTCCAAGTGGCTGGGGTGATCGCACGTCGCGTGCGCAAACAACGTGCGTTTCGGTGGACGGTGTTGCTCGTTCTCGGCGTCTTCTTCGTGCTGCCGTTCGTCGCGATGGTCGAGTTCTCCACGCGTGACGCCGAAACTTGGCCGTTGTTGTTCGATTGGCCGCAGCTGAGCGAGCGGTATCCGGCGCTGGCCGAGGGCATCACGAACTCGCTGCTGCAGGCCGCGCTCACCGCCGTCCTGATGCTCGTTCTGCTCGTTCCGACGGCCGTCTGGGTTCGGTTGCGGCTGCCTCAGTTGCGCAGGCTGGTCGAGTTCATCTGCCTGCTGCCGCTGACGATCCCGGCCATCGTGCTGGTCGTCGGGCTGGCGCCGGTGTACGCGTGGGTCACGTACTTCCTGGGCGGCTCGTCGCTGACGCTCGTCTTCGCGTACACAGTGCTCGTTCTGCCGTACGCGTATCGCGCGATCGACGCCGGCCTGTCGGCGATCGACGTGAAGACTTTGGCCGAAGCTGCGCGTTCGCTGGGCGCCGGCTGGGGCACGGTGATGTGGCGGGTCGTGCTGCCCAACATCCGCTCGGCGGTGCTGTCCGCGGCGTTCCTGACCGTGGCCCTCGTGCTCGGTGAGTTCACCATCGCGTCCCTGCTCAACCGCACGAACCTGCAGGTCGCGATCAACTTCCTGGGCAAGAGCAGCGCGACCATGTCGGTGGCCGTGTCGCTCACCGCGCTGCTGCTCGCCTTCGTCCTGCTGCTGCTTCTGTCCCTGCTCGGCGGGCGCCGCCGCTCCTCGGCCGCCGTCGCCCCCGTCTCGCCCAAGGAGACCACCACATGAGCGGCGTCGCCGTCCATCTGCAAGGGTTGCGCCGCTCGTTCGGCACCACGCACGCCCTCGACAACCTCGACCTGTCCATCGAGCCCGGCGAGTTCATCGCGCTGCTCGGCCCGTCGGGTTGCGGCAAGACCACGGCGCTGCGCGTGCTGGCCGGTCTCGAGGACGCCGACAGCGGGCAGGTGCTCGTGGGCGGCAAGGACGTGACCGCACTGCCCGCGAACCGGCGGGACATGGGCATGGTCTTCCAGGCGTACAGCCTCTTCCCGCATTTGACCGCCCTGGCCAACGTGACGTTCGGGTTGTCGCTGCGCGGCCGCAAACGCTCAGAAACGCGCGCCCGGGAGATGCTCGAACTCGTCGGTATCGCGCAGTTCGCCGACCGCTACCCGCATCAGCTGTCGGGCGGGCAGCAGCAGCGCGTCGCCCTGGCCCGCGCCCTCGCGATCGAGCCGAGCGTGCTGCTGCTCGACGAGCCGCTGTCGGCGCTCGACGCCAAGGTGCGCGTGCAGCTGCGCGACGAGATCCGCCGCATCCAGACCGAGGTCGGCACGACGACGCTGTTCGTCACGCACGACCAGGAGGAGGCGCTCGCCGTCGCCGACCGGGTGGGTGTGATGCGGGCCGGCAAGCTCGAGCAACTGGCCGCGCCCGCGGATATTTATCTGACCCCCGCGACGCCGTTCGTGGCCGAGTTCGTGGGCCTGAGCAACCGCCTGCCCGGCGTCGTCACCGACGACGAGGTCGAAGTTCTGGGCACCCGGCTGCCACTGCTCGCACCCGCCTCGGCGGCGTCGGTCACGGCCCTCGTACGCCCGGAGTCTGTGCAGGTCACGCCGGACGCGGGCGGCACCGGCAAGGTCCTCACGACCAGCTTCCTGGGCCCGATCAGCAAGGTCACCGTCACGGTCGGCGACCAGCTCGTGGTGGCCCAGGTCGCGACCGACCGCTTGACGACGCTCGCACCAGGCACGCCCGTACGGGTAACGCTGTCGCCCCATCCCGTCGCGCTGGCCTGATTTTCGCGTTTCGCTGCGACTCGCCCGGGACGCTTCGTACGGTCTGTAGCCGTGCGCAAACGTCTGATCGCGGTCGTCACCGCCCTGCTGCTCCTGCCGGTTCTCGCCCCCGCCCCGGCCGGAGCAGCAGGCACGGTGTGGCATGTGGTCCGCCCCGGCGAGACGCTGGCCTACATCGCCGCGCTGCGCGGGGTCAGCATGCAGCAACTGGCCGCCTGGAACGGCATCTCGTCGGCCGCCCCCGTGCAGGTCGACGCCGTGCTGCGGCTCAACGCCCCCGCGGTCCCACTGCCGGCCTTCCGTACGCGCATCGAGCCCGTCACCGCCGCCTCGGTCAACTGGCAGCCGCTCAAGAAATGCCCCGTCCTGCCGACCAACCTGCGCCGCGTATGGGTCTCCTACATCGACTTCAACGGCGCCTACCACGACGGCAGCGTGATCGTCCGCAAGGACGTGGCCGCCCGCGCCCAACAGGTCTTCGGCACCCTGTATCGCTGGCGCTTCCGCATCATGGGCATGGCCCCCATGAAGGTCAACAACCCCACCGAGTCGAACATGGCCACGGTCACGGCCGGCTACAACTGCCGAGCCGTCGGCGGAACGACGACGTGGTCCGAACACGCCACCGGCACCGCGATCGACATCAACCCGTTCCAGAACCCGATGATCCGCGGCCGCTCGATCTCCCCCGCGGGCAGCCAGTTCTACCTCCAACGCAGCCGCTACCTCATCGGCATGGTCCACCCCGAGGGCGCGGCCCGAGCCTTCACGTGGAACGACTTCCACTGGGGCGGGCGCTGGACCTCGCTGAAGGACTATATGCACTTCAGCCTGTCCAACAAGTGAAAGCGCATCCGTGCTTTTCTCTACTTCGGACGATCGAGAAAGCCTCGCGCTCGTGGACACTGCGAACTTCAAGACAGCACTCGCTCAGGATCGCCGAGCTATCTCCGTCGGCCCCCGCGAACTGGATTGCGGCTCGTTGCTGAGAGCAATGCCCGGTTGATCACCAGTTGCATGGCTACGTCTTGGCAAAACCTCAAGGATGGGCAAGGAAAGACGCGACGCCTCTGGCGCTGCCCAGGTGAATTGGGTTCACTGGACGGCATGGCGGATTGGCTTCCGATTGCCGGCACGTTACTCGGCACCGTCGTTGGTTCGACGTCTACGCTGCTGTCCCAACGGATGGCGTTCAAGCGAGACCGCGCGGCAAAAATCGCTGACCTCAGGCGAGAGGCCGTCGCGCGCTTTCTGGCCGAAGCGCACAAACACTATCGAGAGCTCTTTGCCCGGCACCAGGAAAACGTCGACGCCGAATCCCGGGAGCGCGCGATCAAGCACGTATCTCCCGTGGAGGCGCAAGTAGCTCTGGACAACGTCAGGTTTTTGATTTCGGGAGAGCCGACCGAAAAGGCCGAGGCGCTGTGGCTACACCTCCGAAGGTCGGATTTCGCGCGAAGCGACGCCAAGGGTCGCGGGAATTGGCGAAGGGATTATTGGCGCGTCCGGAAAGAGTTGGTCTCGTCTTTCCGGATATACCTGATCTGACGTGGATATAGCCGCCGACCGGATCGCGAGTTCCACAGGGGAGTAGGCGCCGTCGGGGCGGTCGAGTTCGTACGGTGCGGCCGGCAGCAGTGGGGGCTGGGCCATGAAGCGGGGCCGGGTGCCGTGGTGGGGCTGGGCCGCGTGCACCAGGAACGGGTGGCACAGGAAGACGTCGCCGGGGGAGCCGGTGGCCAGGGCGAGCGGGCGGTGAGCCGAGGCCGTCTCCAAGCCGGGGGCCAGGGTCAAGCCGCTTGCACCGGCCTCGCCGTACGGGGTCAGGAGCTTCGGCACGTCGAGGTGGGAGCCGACGCGGATGCGGGTCGGGGCGTCGCCGGGGCCGACCTCGGTGAACAGGAACAGCATGAGCAGGGCCCGATCGCGGGAGCGCAGGTTGGTGAAATACCAGCTCTCGCCCTCCGGCAGGTAGCTGCCCTCGATGTGCCAGCCCGCGTCGTCCGGTTCCTCGACGTGCGGGAAACGCAGCGGAAAAGTGCCCAGCGAATACCGCGGCGCCCACCGTCCCGCGCCGACGAGCAGGTCGTACACGTGATGCAGCTCCGGCGAGTTCGGCGCGGCGGCGAACGGCCCGTCGGCCCGCCCGGCCACCCAGTGCACGGGCTTCGTCCACGTCGTCGGATCGTCCGGGTCGCAGCCCGTCTCCCGCCACAACAGCCGCGCACAATCCGCGGCCACCCGCGGCGCCACGGCTCCCTCCAGCTTGACGAAGCCGTCGCTCAAGAACCGGGATACCAAGGTGGCGTCATCCATGCCCGCCATCTTGCGGCGCCCGCGGCCCGTCGGCCCGACACTTTCCGCGCAGCTTCGGTCAGACGCCGAGGCCGCCCACGATGCGGGTTTCCTGGCTGGTGAACTCGCCGGTCAGCATGGGCATGGCCTGGGCGATCGCGGCGCGGGTCTCGGGGAGTTGGAGGGAGGCGTCGTGGGCCTCCTTGGAGTCCCAGGCCTCCGTGACCCAGATCGTGACGTCGTCGGTGGCGTCGAGGGCGACCGCATAAAGGTGGCACCCCGCGGCCTTGAGACCGTCGGCGCCGGAGGTGAGGATGGCGGCCACCTCGTCGCGGTGGCCGGGCTTCGTTCTCATCGAACCCAGATATCCGTAGAGCATTCGATCATCCTGGCACGTTAGGTTGCAGGCATGGACGTTGACGCCCGGGTGCTGGTGATCGGGCTCGATCCGTATCGGGTGCCCGGTCCGTGGGATCCCACGCCGGTGGCCGAGGGGATCGCGGTCGGGATGGCCCGCTTCGAGGAGGCGGGGGTGGGCGCGCGGGCCTGCCTGGTCGGGCTGGACGGCAGCGACGACATCGAGGCGGTCGTGAGCGCGGCGCTGCGGGAACGGGCGTGGGAAGTGGTCGTCGTCGGCGGAGGTGTGCGCGGCGACGTCGAGCTGTTCGAGCGGATCATCAACCTGGTGCACCGGCACGCGCCGGGGGCGGCGATCGCTTTCAACAACACCCCTGACGACACGTACGCCGCCGCGTCACGCTGGTTGAGTTGAGAGCTAGACCCGGCCCGCTTTCTCGGCGTACATGGCGGCGTCGGCGGCCAGGCTCAACGCCTCCAGGCCGGTCGGGTCGCCGGCCGTGCGGGCGGCCACGCCGATGCTGACGCCGACGGTCACCGGGCGGCCGCCGACGTCGATGGGCTCGCAGACGGCCGTGCGCAGGCGCGCGGCCAGTTCCGAGGCCGTGTCGAAGCCGGCGTCGGCCAGCACCACCACGAACTCGTCGCCGCCGATGCGGCCGGCCAGGTCGCCGTCGCGCAGGCCGGTGCCCAGGCGGGCGCCGACCGCGCGCAGCACCTCGTCGCCGGCCGCGTGGCCGCGGGTGTCGTTGACGGCCTTGAAGCCGTTCAGGTCGAGCAGCAACACGGCCATCGCGCGGCCGTCGAGCGAGGCGGCGTGCGCGTCCAGCTCGGCCCGGTTGGGCAGCCCGGTCAGCCCGTCGTGGGCCGCCTGGTAGTGCAGCTGACGGCGGGCCTCGTCGAGCTCGCACACCTGCCGCCCGTACGCGCGGGCCTGCGTGCCGCTCAGGATGGCGACCAGCAGGTGGCACAGCACGGCCACGCTGAGGTCGCCGGGCCGCATCGCGTCGTCGCCGTGCAGCAGCACCGCGACGCCCAGGATGCCGCTGGTGCCGGCCCACGTCAGCAGCGCGCCGCCGAGCTGGGCGCGCAGGGCGGCCGTCAGGATGGACAGGACGAGAACGGGCCACACCGTCTGCCCGGTCGACTGGATCGCGGCGACCAGGCCGGCGATCGCCACGGTGTCGCTGACTACGCCCCACCGGCTGATCCGCTCGTAGTGGCGTCCGCCCGGCCGCCGCAGGTTGACCAGGGCGAGCAGCAGCGAGAAGGTGATCTCGACGAGGCCGCCGATTCCGGCCAGGAGCACCCACGGCGCCTGCAGGGTCGTCGCCGGCATGCCGAGCGAGCCGGTCAGGAACAGCGTGATGCACAGCACGCCACCGGCGCGGGTCACCAGTGAGCTGGCCTCGACGGTGCGGCGCCGGCGCAGCACCGAGGGGTCCAAGTTCGTGTCCATCCGACCTCGCATCGGCCGGTGGTCCGCCTACTTGAGGGACCAGCCCGACAAAACCGATTCCACGGTCACGGCCGTGGGTGGTTGCGGCCGGCTTGCCCCCGTACGCGCGAAGCGCGGCGCCGGCGCGGGCTGGGTCACCCCGTCCACGTCGACGAACGCCGTACGGGCCCGGTTGTGCGGATGCGTGGGCGCCTCGGTGGGGGAGAGCACCGGCGCGACACAGGCGTCCAGCCCCTCGAACACGGCCGTCCACTCGTCGCGCGTACGGGTGCGGAAGCGCTCGGCGAAGCGCGTCCGCAACGCCGCCCAGCCCGAGGGATCGTACGGGGAAGGAAGGTCTTGATCGTCGAGGCCGAGCCCGCCCAGCAGGGCCTGGTAGAACGGCGGCTCGATCGCCCCGACGGCCATGAACCCGCCGTCGGCCGTCTCGTACGTGTCGTAGAAGGGCGCCCCGCCGTCGAGCAGGTTCTCGCCGCGCCCGCCGGGCCAGGCCCCGTTCGCGATCATGCCGTGCAGGAACGTCGTCAGCAGGGCCGACCCGTCGACCATGGCCGCGTCGACCACCTGCCCGAGCCCGGAGCGGGACCGTTCGACCAGCGCCGCCAGCACGCCCACGGCCAGCAGCATGCCGCCCCCGGCGAAGTCGGCGAGCAGGTTGATCGGCGCGTGCGGCCGCTCCCCGGCCCGGCCCAGGGGTTCGAGGGCGCCCGCCACGGCCAGGTAGTCGATGTCGTGCCCGGCCCGCGCGGCGAGCGGCCCGTCCTGCCCCCAGCCCGTCATCCGGGCGTACACCAGACCGGGGTTGACCTGGTGGCAGTCGGCGGGACCGATGCCCAGCCGCTCGGCGACGCCCGGCCGGTAGCCCTCCACCAACACGTCGGCCCGCTCGACCAGGCTCAGCAACGCGGCCGAGTCTGAGGGGTTCTTGAGGTCGAGCGTCACCGTCCGGCGGTTGCGGTCGAGGGGCCCCGGCGGCATCCCCGAACCGCCGGGACGATCCACCCGCACCACGTCGGCGCCCAGGTCGGCCAGCAGCATGCAGCCGAACGGCCCCGGCGCCAGCCCGGCCAGCTCGAGCACCCGGACGCCGGTCAGCGCCGTCACGCGGGCTCGAACCGGGAGCCGTAGCGGGCCGCCAGCTCACGCGCCCGGCCCGCGAAGTCGTCGTGCTGCTCGGCGAAGCGCAGCACCCCGCCCGTCCAGGCCGGGTAGCCGATGCCCAGGATCGAGCCGACGTTGCCGTCCTCGGCCGTCCGCAGCACCCCCTCGGCCAGGCAGCGGCGGGCGTCGAGGGCCTCCACGAACAGGAACCGGTCCTTCAGGTCGGCCAGCGGCACGGCCCGGCCCTCCGGCGTCGCCATGTCGACCAGGCCCTCCCACAGCGGGCCCCTCTTCGGTTCGTAGGAGTAGAACCCGCGCCCCGCGGACCGGCCCGGACGGTCGTGCCGGTCGACCATCGCGTCGATCACCTCGTGCGACGGCAGGCGTACGGGTGCGGAAACCGCGATCCGCTGCGCGAGCGTCAGGCTGACCTCGTCGGCCAGGGCCAGCGGACCGGTCGGATAGCCGGCCTGCAGCGCGGCGTGCTCGATCGACGGTGCCGGCACCCCCTCGGCCAGCATCCCGATCGCCTCGTCGAGGAACGTGCCGATCACCCGGCTGGTGAAGAAGCCCCGCCCGTCGTTGACCACGATCGGGGTCTTGCCGATCAGCCGGCCGAGGTCGAACGCCCGCGCCACCGCCGCCTCCGACGTCCGCGCGCCGACGACGATCTCGAGCAGCGGCATCTTGGCCACGGGGGAGAAGAAGTGCATGCCGATGAAGTCGCCCGGCCGGTCCACCCCCTGCGCGAGCCCGGTGATCGGCAGCGTCGACGTGTTCGAGGCGAGCAGCGCGTCCGGGGCCAGCACCGGCAGCACCTCGGCGAAGACCCGCTGCTTGAGCGCCGGGTCCTCGAAGACGGCCTCGATCACCACGTCGCAGCCGGCCAGCGCGGCGACGTCGGCGGTGGTGGTGATGCCCGGCCCGGCAGCGCGGGCGGCCAGCTCGGGTGACACGTCCTTGACCACGACCTCGAGCCCGGCCTTGGCGCAGGCCTGGGCGATGCCGGCGCCCATCATGCCCGCGCCCAGCACGGCCACCCGCCGCGGCGGCGTCACCTCGACGCGGGGGCGGGCCAGGCCGCCGTTGACCGCGCGCATGTCGAAGAAGAGCGCGCCGATCATGTTTTTCGCGATCCGCCCGGTGAGCAGCGTGATCAGGTGGCGGGTCTCGATCACCTGGGCCGTCTCGAAGTCGACCTGGGCGCCCTCGACCGCGGTGGCCAGGATCTTTTCGGGCGCCGGGAGCGAGGCGCCCTTGAGCTGCTGGCGCAGGGTGGCCGGGAACGCGGGCAGCTGCGCCGCGGGCAGGCCGCCGGGGATGCGGTAGCCGTCGCGGTCCCACGGCTGGGCCGCGTCGGGGTTGGCCAGGATCCATTCGCGGGCCTGCGAGAGCAGCTCGGCCGGGGTGGCCGCGAGCGCGTCGACCAGGCCGTTCGCGAGCGCGCCGGCCGGGCGCAGGCGGCGGCCGCTGAGCAGCCAGGTGGTCAGCGCGGGGGCCAGGCCGAGCATCCGGACCGTACGGGTGACGCCGCCCGCGCCGGGCAGCAGGCCCAGCGTGACCTCGGGGAAGCCGAGCCGGGTGCCCGGCGTGTCCAGCGCGATCCGGTGGTGACAGGCCAGGGCCACCTCGAGCCCGCCGCCCAGCGCGGCGCCGTTGATCGCGGCGACGACCGGCCGCCCGTACGTCTCGAGCCGCCGGAAGTCCCATTTGATCGTGCTGAGCAGGGTGAACAGGGCGGGGGCGTCCGCGGCCGTGGCGCGGGCCATCGAGGGCAGGTCGCCCCCGGCGAAGAACGTCTTCTTGGCGCTGGTCACGATCACGCCGGTGACCTGCTCGCGCTCGGCGTACAGGCGGTCGACGGCGGCCGACATGGCGGTCACGTACGTCTGGTTCATGGTGTTGGCCGACTGCGCCGGGTCGTCCAGGGTGAGCGTGACGATGCCGTCGTCGTCGCGGGAGTAGTCGATCATCAGAGCCTCTCGAGGACGGTCGCGACGCCCATGCCGCCGCCGATGCACAGGGTGACCACGGCCCGGCGCTGGTCGCGGCGTTCGAGCTCGTCGAGCGCGGTGCCGAGCAGCATCGCGCCGGTCGCGCCGAGCGGGTGGCCGAGGGCGATCGCGCCGCCGTTGACGTTGACCGTCTCGGGGTCGAGGTCGAGGTCGCGGATGTATTTGAGGACCACCGCGGCGAACGCCTCGTTGATCTCGTACAGGTCGATGTCGCTGGTGGTGAGACCGGCGACGGCCAGGGCTTTGCGGGTGGCGGGGGCGGGGCCGGTGAGCATCAGCGTGGGGTCGGCGCCCGTGACCGCCGCACCGGCGATCCGGGCCCTCGGGGTCAGACCCAGCTCCCGACCGGCTGCCGCCGAGCCGATGAGGACAATTCCGGCGCCGTCCACGATGCCCGAGGAGTTGCCGGCGTGGTGGACGTGGTCGAGGCGTTCGAGCCAGTGGAACTTGCGCAGGGCGACGGCGTCGAAGAATTCCGTACGGGCAAAGGAGGGACGCAGCCTGCCCAGCCCCTCGACCGTGGTGTCGGGCCGGGGATGCTCGTCGGCGGTGAGGATGTCGAGGCCGTTGGCGTCGCGCACCGGCACGATCGACCGCGCGAAGTGCCCGCCGGCCCACGCCTTGGCCGCCCTGTCCTGCGACCGGACCGCGTACGTGTCGACGTCCTGCCGGGTGAAGCCCTCGAGCGTGGCGATCAGGTCGGCGCTGATGCCCTGCGGCACGAAGTCGGTGGCGAACGATGTCTCGGGGTCGAGGAACCAGGCCCCGCCGTCGGAGCCCATCGGGTTGCGCGACATCGACTCGACCCCGCCCGCGACGATCAGGTGCTCCCAGCCCGATCGGATGCGCGCGGCCGCCTGGTTGACCGCCTCGAGTCCCGAGCCGCAGAAGCGGTTGAGCTGGACGCCGGCCACGGTGTCGGGCAGCCCGGCCAGCAGCGCGGCGGCGCGGGAGAGGTCGCCGCCCTGCTCGCCGATCGGGGTGACGATGCCGAGCACGAGGTCGTCGATGCGGGCCGGGTCGAGATCGGGCAGCCGGGTCCGCAGGGCGTCGATCAGGCCGGTGACCAGCGAGATCGGCTTGACGCCGTGCAGCGCACCGTTCTCTTTGCCGCGGCCGCGTGGGGTGCGGACCGCGTCGTACACGAAGGCCTCAGAGGACACGGGCGATCAGCTCCTTCATGATCTCGTTGGTGCCGCCGTAGATCTTTTGGACGCGGGCGTCGGCGTACATCTGCGCGATCGGGTACTCCTTGGTGTACCCGTAGCCCCCGAAGATCTGCAGGCAGCGATCCACCACCTCGCACTGTCCCTCGGTCAGCCACGCCTTGGCCATCGCCGCCGTGGCCACATCGAGCTCGCCGCGCACGTGCCGCGCGATGCAGTCGTCCAGGAAGACCCGCGAGACCCTCGTACGGGTGGCGCACTCGGCCAGCACCATCCGCGTGTTCTGGTGGCCGATGAGCGGCTTGCCGAAAGCGGTCCGTTCTTTCGCGTACGCGGTGGCCAGCTCGACGGCCCGCTGCATCGCGGCCACCGCGCCCACGCCGATGACCAGCCGCTCCTGGGGGAGTTGCCGCATCATCTGGAAGAAGCCTCGGCCCTCCTCCTCGAGCAGGTTGTCCGCGGGCACCCGGAACTCGTCGAAGAACAGCTCGGCCGTGTCGTTCGAGTGCAGCCCGATCTTCTCCAGCAGCCGCCCGCGCCGGAACCCGGGAGCGTCGTCGCTGAGCTCGCAGACGATCAGGCTGATGCCGGTGGCCTTCTGCGCCGGGTCGGTCTTGACCGCCAGGATCAGCAGGTCGGCCAGGCCGCCGTTGGTGATGAACGTCTTGGACCCGCTGATCACGTAGTCGTCGCCGTCACGGACCGCTCGGGTCGTGAGCTCCTGCAGGTCGGAGCCGCCGCCGGGCTCGGTCATGCCGATCGCGCCGACCAGGTCGCCGGAGCAGAGGCGGGGCAGCCAGCGCCGTTTCTGCTCCTCGTTCCCGTACGCCATGAGGTAGCCGGTCACGATGCCGCTGTGCACGGCCAGGCCCAGGCTGCCCTCCCCGGTGCGGGTCTGCTCGTGCAGCAGCATCGCCTCGTGGGTGAAGTCGCCGCCCCCGCCGCCGTACTCCTCGGCGACGCTCAGGCCCAGCAACCCGAGCGAGCCCGCCAGCCGATAGTGCTCGCGGTCGGGGTGGCCCTGCTGTTCGTGGCGCGCCGCGTGCGGCAGCACCTCTTTGGTGAAGAAGGACCGGGCCAGCTCGGCGAGGTCGTCGTGCTCGGGCTCGAGCCACGCCGGCGTGTACCCGTCCAGTCCTGGGGTGGGCATGGTCTTACCTTTTCGAGTTATTGGCAGACTGTCAACAAGGCTGTGGCGTAAGGTCCACACGATGAGTGTGGAGGCCGGACCGCGCCGGCGCCTCGAACCCGACGCCCGGCGCGCGCAGATCCTGTCGGTGGCGGTGCGCCTGTTCGGCGAGCGGGGCTACGCCGACGTGTCGACCACCGACGTCGCGCGCGAGGCCGGGGTGGCCCGAGGTCTGGTCAACCACTACTTCGGCACCAAGAAAGAGCTCTACCTCGAGGTCATCCGGGTCATGCTGACCGTGCCCGGGGTGGCCATCGCGGGGCTGCCCGACGGCGACCTGCCGACCCGTGTCGACGCGATCGTGAGCTGGTTCCTCGACGTCGTCTCCCGGCACAGCCGCTCCTGGCTGGCCGCGATCACCGCGGGCGGCATGGCCGGCGACACCGACGTCGACCGGGTGATCGCCGAGGCCATCGACGCCGCGGCCGACGCCGTGCTGACCGCCGTCGGCCGGGACGCCGGGGGCCCGGCCCGGCACGCGATGGCCCGCTCGTACGTGGGGCTGGCCGTCTCGACCGCCCGCGAATGGCTGCAGCGCGACGTGCTCACCCGGGCCCAGGTGCACCGGCTGCTCACCGCCACCCTGCTGACCATGGTGGAGCAAGTTTTCCAGGACGCTTAGCCGCCCGCGCTTGTCCGTTCGGAGGGGTGTGTTCCGACCGGCCGATGGCCACGATTGAGGTATCTGCGCGCCCCACGCGGACCCCTCACCGGTGCCCATCCCTCTGCACGGCGGAGACCGAAATGGATACGGAACGGTACAGCGCGGACACACTGACCTTCGACCACCGGGACGCGTCCGACGGGTTGAAGGAGCTCAACGACTTCCTGGACGGACGGGGCCGCCGGCGCCCCCTCGTGACCACCGGACGCGTCGCCGGCGGGCGGGCCGTCGTCGAGGTCCGGGACGCCGACGCCCGGGAGGTTCACGAATTCCTGGAGACGGAACGGCCCGGCGCCGGCGGACGAAGGGTCCCGCAGCTGCTCGCCGGCACCCTGCAGCTCATGGGCCGGCACTGGGGGCACGGCACCTCGTGGTCCGAGATGCCCGACCTGCCCGCCGAGCTGGCGCCCCCGGCGTTCCGCCACACCGCCCCGCAGGGCAGCCTGCGCCGCCCGGTGGTCGCCCTGATCGACAGCGGCGTGCGGGACCACCCGTGGTTCGCGGCCGAGAAGGATGACCCGTTCGTGCTGCTCCCGGAGGATCTGGCCGCCCCCGAACGCTGGGACGGCCGGGTGCACGACGTCCACTCCGGCGACGTCTCGCTGGCCGGGCACGGCACCTTCATCGCCGGCCTGATCCGCAAGGCCGCGCCCAGCGCCCGGGTGCTGTCGCTGCGGGCGATGGACGAGGAGGGCCGGCTCGAGGAGACCAACGTGATCCACGCGCTGGAGTGGCTGGCGAGCTACTACGACCGCAGGGAACGGCCGGTCGACGTGGTGTGCATGGCCTTCGGCCGCGAGGACGACCCGGTCGACGACGTGCAGCCGCTGCGCAAGGCCCTGGAGAGGCTGGCCGACCTCGGGATCGCGCTGGTCGCCTCGGCCGGCAACGACCACCAGACGGAGTCGGAGATCTTCCCGGCCGCCTTCGAGTTCGTCACCGGGGTCGGGGCCGGGTTCGGCCGCTACCACGCCGAGTTCAGCAACTACGGCGACTGGGTCGACCGGTATCGCGACGGCGTCGACGTGATCAGCTCGATGCCGGACGGCAAATACGCGAAGTGGAGCGGCACCTCGTTCTCGGCGGCCAACTTCGCGGGCGACCTGGCCCGTCCCCATGTCCGCTGACGTCCATCTCGGCGCCCTGCTGCAACGGGCCCGCGACGGTGATCGGGAGTCGTTGCGCGAACTCGTGCACGAGCTCAACCCGGTGCTGTGGCGGGTGGCCCGCGGGCAGGGCCTGTCGGCCGACGACGCGGCCGACGTGGTGCAGACGACGTGGCTCGAGCTGCTGCGCCGCATCCACGAGATCCGTACGCCCCGGGCGGTGACGGCCTGGCTGATCACCGCCACCCGCCGCGAGTCGTGGCACCGCCGCCGGCGCGACCGCCGCGACGTGCCCGACTCCGACGGGGTGCTCGACGCCGCCGTCGACCCCGGGCCCGCGCCCGATCAGCGGGTGCTCACCGACGAGCGCGACCGGGTGTTGTGGCGGCACTTCGCGAAGCTGTCCGACCGTTGCCGCGAGCTGCTGAGCATCGTGGCCGAGGTGCGCCGGCCCGACTACGGGGCGATCGCCGCCGGGCTGGGCATGCCGCACGGCAGCATCGGGCCGACCCGCGCCCGCTGCCTGGCCAAGCTGCGCACCATGCTGCTCGCGGATCCCGGTTGGGGGCGTCATGACTGACTCTGTGGACGCCGAGATTCTCGAGGGCATCGCCCGTCTCGACCCCGCCCCGCCCGACCTGGACGAGCGCGTGCTCTTCGCGATCGAGCTCGACCAGGTCGACGCCGAGGTGGCCAGGCTGACCGAGACCGCGTACGCCGGGTCGGGCGCGCGGGCGGCCGAACGCACCCGCACGATCACGTTCGAGGCCGACAGCCGCACGGTCATGATCACCGTGGTCGAGCGCTCGGACAACCTCGTCCGGATCGACGGCTGGCTCGCCCCCGGCGCCGCCCTGCGGGTCGAGCTGCGCCTGCCCGAGCCCACAGCCTCCCGTACGGTCGTGGCCGACCCCGCCGGCCGTTTCGTGTTCGACGAGGTCCCGCACGGCCTGGCCCAGCTGCTCGTCGACGGCGGCACCGGAACCGGGCGGGTGGTGACGCCATCGCTGGTGCTCTGACCGGACGCGCGGGCGACCTCTTCGCGGCCGGGCTGGCCGCCAGCGACGACGGCCGCCCCGCCCTGGCCGTGCGCCGCCTGCGGGCCGCCCTGCGCCTGACCGACGACCCCGCCGCCCGCGGCCGGGTGCTGGTCACGCTGGCCTGGGCCGAGGCCGAACGCGGCCGGGTCGACCTGGGCCACCGCCTGCTCGACGAGGCCGAGCCGCTCACCCCGCCCGACGGCCGCCCGGTGCTGCACGCCCAGCGGGCCGCCCTGTTCAACCGCAACGGCCGGGCCGACCTGGCGATGCCGTGGTTCGACCGGGCCATCGCCGGGCTGACCGACCCGCTGGACCTGGCCAAGGCCCTCAACAACCGCAGCATGCTCCACCTGGACTCGGGCCGGGTAGGTCCGGCCCGGGAGGACATGACCCGCGCCCTCCGCTTGTGCCGCCGTCACGGTATCGAGCTGGGTATCGCGTTGATCGAGGTCAACTTGGCCTGCTTGGACGTCGTCCGGGGTGACCTGCCGGCCGCACTGGGCTCGTTCGCGGCGTCGCGGGCCACCTATTCGCGGGTGGTGCCGGGACGACTGCCGACCCTGGCCGTCGAGCGGTCCCGGGCGCTGGTCGCGGCCGGGCTGTTCCAGGCGGCGGACCGGGAGCTGGCCTTCGCGGTCGAGCAGGCCCGGGCGCAAGGGCAGGACAACACGGTGGCCGAGGCCTTGCACGTCCGGGCGGAGGCCGCGCTGCTGGCCGGACGCCCGTCGGCCGCCGCAGCCTGGGCGGCGGAGGCCCGGACGGCCTTCCTCCGCCGCGGCAATCCCCGGCGCGCGGCCCTCGCAGCTTTGCTGGGTCTGCGCGCTGCGCCCGCCGCTTTCTCCCGGGCTCGGCGGCTCGCCACCGAACTGCGTCGCCTGGGCCTGGCCGAGGACGCCCGCGTCGCGATCCTGATCGCCGTGCGCGCGCTGGCCGCCCGAGCCGACACCACTCTCACGGCGTCAACTCAACCCGTGCCGTCCAGTCAACCCGTGCCGTCCAGTCAACCCGTGCCGTCCAGTCAACCCGTGCCGTCCAGTCAACCCGTGCCGTCCAGTCAACATGGGGTGCCCCATCAACATGTGGCGTCAACTCAACATGTACCGCTGAGTCAACATGTGGCGTCCAGTCAACATGTGGCGTCCACTCGAGTCGTGGCGGGTGGGCGGTCGGATCTGCGGGCGGCGGAGCGGCTTCTGACTCAATACGGGCGGCCGGGGCGACACGACCGGCTCGACACGCGGCTGCTCGGGCGCCTCGCCCGCGCCGAACTGGCCCGGGCCGCAGGACTGCACGAGGAAGCGGGACGGGAACTGGCGGCCGGGATGGTCGCGTTGCACCGGCATCGGGCCCGGTTCGGGTGCCTGGACCTGCAGACCGGAGCCTCGGCGCACGGGCATGACCTGGCCGCGGCCGGGCTGGCGGCGGCGTTGGAGACCGGCTCGCCGGCGGCGGTGCACCGGTGGTCGGAGCGGGCGCGGGCCCAGGCGCTGTTGCTGCCGCCGGTTCGGCCGCCCGACGATCCGGTCGTGGCGGCTGCCCTGGAGGATCTGCGGCAGACCCGGTTCGCGTTGCGGGCGGCCGAGGTGGAGGGGCGGGCCGGGGTGTCGTTGCGGGTGGGTGAGCCGGGCGGGCGGGCCGGGGTGTCGGGGCGGGTGGGTGAGCCGGGCGGGCGGGGCGCGATGTCGTTGCGGGCGCGGGCCGGGGAGCTGGAACGGCGGATCCGGGAGAGTGCGTGGTCCGTGCGGGGCGCGGGCACGGGCGTGGCAGCGGTGGCGACGCTCGGGGCCGTGCGCGCGGGTCTCGGTGGGGCGGCGCTGGTGGCGTACGTGCGCAATCGAGATGAGCTGCGAGCGCTTGTGGTGACCCGGGAGCGTGTCGTCGTGGCCGGGCTGGGGGAGTGGGCAGTGGCCGAGGAAGCCGTTCTGCGGCTGCGGGCTGATCTTGATACCGCCGCCGGGCGGGCTCTGCCGAAGCGACTGGCCGTCGCCGTGGCCGAGGCCACCCGGCGGGATGCCGACGCGCTGCAGGCGGCGGTGCTCGGCCCGCTGTGGACGCTGATCGGTGACCAGGAATTGGTGGTGGTGCCGACCGGGGTTCTGATGACCGCGCCGTGGGCCCTGCTGCCGGGGTGCGCGGGACGGCCGGTCACCGTCGCGCCGTCGGCTTCGGCATGGCTGGCCCGCCGCCGTGCGGGGAAGACGGACGGCCCGGTCGCTCTTGTCGCGGGGCCGGGCAACGAGCGGGGCGCCGACGAGATTGCTGCGATCGCCGCGCTGTATCCCCGGGCCACCGTGCTGACCGGGGATGGCGCCGGGCCGGCGGCCACGCTGGGGGCGCTCGACGGGGCGGGGCTGGCCCACATCGCCGCGCACGGGCGGCACGAAGCCGAGAACGCGCTCTTCTCGGCTCTGGAGCTCGCCGGCGGCCCGGTGCTCGGCTACGACGTGCAGCGCCTCGACCGGCCGCCCGCGCTGGTGGTGCTGTCCAGTTGTGAACTGGGGCTGAGCGAGGTGCGGCCGGGTGACGAGTCGTTCGGGATGGCGTCGGCGCTGCTGGCCGCGGGCACGGCCACCGTTGTGGCCAGCGTGGCCCGAGTTGCCGATGAGGATGCCCGTGACGTCATGGTCCGCTTCCACCGGGCTCTGTGCGCGGGGCAGACCCCGGCTGCAGCCCTGGGCGGCGCCGCTGCGGGAACCGGGTTCGTCTGTTTCGGCAGTTCTTAGCTCGCGGCCAGCGCCGATGTCACGTATGCCTCGATCTGGCGCTGGGCCGACGGCTCGACCGATGTCAGGCGCATGCCCAGTTCGCGTCCGTCGGAGCGGTCGGCCCGCCGGACGACGTCGCCGGTTACCTCGAACGTCGCGCCGGCCAGGGTGACCGTGGCGGTGACCTTGTCGCCCACCGAGACGGCCGCGTTGAGCGGGAGCAGGCAGCCCAGACCGTCGGAGCTCAGGTCGACCAGTTGCCCGGTCGCCGGGGACCGGCCGGCCACCCGTACGGTCAGCGGGCCGGCCGCGGCCATTCGCTCGTTGCGGCGGCGTTCGAGGCGGTCGGCCACCTCCGACAAGTCCTGGATCTGCTCCATCGTCGCGCCGACGGTGCTGTTGAGGCGTTCGACGATCTGGTGCTGGTCGTCGGCGATCCCGCCGAGCAGGCCCATCGCCTCCTCGATCTCGCCGATCCCGCCCACGATGGCCGACAGCGTGCCGCCCATCTCGGCCACGTCGGCCTCCAGCGCCGCGACCGTGGCCGCGATCTGCTCGGTCGACTCGGCCGTCGTATCGGCCAGCTTCTTGACCTCGTCGGCGACCACCGCGAAGCCCTTGCCGGCCGCACCGGCCCGGGCCGCCTCGATCGTGGCGTTGAGGGCCAGCATCCGGGTCTGCGACGCGATCTCCCCGATCACGCCGGCGATTCCGGCCACCTGGTGCAGGCTGGCGTTGAGCTTGGTCGCGGCCTCGTCGGCCGAGCGCGCCCGCCGCACCATGACGGCCGCCGCCTCGCTGGTCTCGGTGACCCGGCCGTGCGTGGCGGTGGCCGCCTCCCGGGCCGCGCCGACCTGCACGACCACGTCCTGCAGGCGTTCGGTGATCACCGTGCCGGACTCGTCGATGGCCTCGCGGGCCCGGCGCCGCAGCCGGTGGTTGTTCTTCTGCTGCTCCTGCTGCGCGTCCAGCAGCCGGTGCTCGCGCTCGGCCCGCGCCGCTTCGAGCTCCTGTTCCCGCTCCGCCCCGACCGCGGCCAGGGCGGCGCGCACCTCGTCCAGTTCGTGCTGGTCGCGCCTCCGGCGCCGGGCCAAGCCGAGCCCGTACGCCCCGACGGCCGCACCGACCACGGCCAGAACCCACAGCACGATCACGGGCACGGCACTCCTGTCTGAGGGGCGAATTCGTGGCCCCCAGAATCGGCCGCCCAGCAAGGCAGTTGAGATATCAGCCGGTGTAGTCGGCCGGTGTCGTGAAGACCCCCACCACCGTGGCCTCCTGGACGTCGAAGCTCAGGGTCAGGAATTTGCCCGGGGACACTTCGACGCTCGACGGGTTGGCCTGGTCGGGATGCCCGGAGTCGTAGAGCTGCACGTCCGGATAGCCGTCCCACGTCTTGGCGGGGTCGCGCACCAGCCGGCCCACGGTGTCGCGGTGGGCCGAGAAGCGCTTCGAGAGATCCCCGTACGTGACCAGGACCTCGCCGCTGCTCAGCGGGAGCGCGTGGTGGGAGGAGGCGGGCATGTCGGTCGGCTGGGCCTCGCTCCACGTGTGGCCGCCGTCGGTGGAGCGGCACATCCAGGCCTGGTCGGCCGTGGTGCGGATCAGGGCGACCACCGTGCCGTCATCGAGCACGGTCAGCGTGGGCTCCTGGTAGTGCATGTCGGGACCCGAGGCCAGCAGCACCTCGGACGACGCGGGCCACGTGCGCCCGCCGTCCGTGCTGCGGACCACCGTCGCCTGCTGCCACTGCTCGCCCGGAAGCCGGCCGTACAGCGGGAGCAGCACGTCGCCGTTCGGCAGCTCGGCCGCGCCGCCATGGGAGGCGGCCCAGGTCGGCACGGCGGGGGTCAGCCGGCCGCCCTCGTCGATCATGGCGGTGCCGACCGGGATCGGGTCGCTCCACGTGCGGCCGCCGTCGGTGCTGCGATGCACATATGTGCCGTGGGTGGTGTGCAGCGGCGTGGTGCTCCAGTCGATCACGAAGTAGCTCAGCAGCACGGTTCCGTCGGCGAGGCGGCCCAGCTTCGGGTCGCGGTCGTCGAACTCGCCGTCGACCGCCACCCACGGCGACGACCACGTCTCGCCGCCGTCGTCGCTCTCGACCAGGACGATCCGCCCGTCCGAGCGGACGTGGCCCGCACCCTCCCGATAGGTCGCCAGCAGGCGCCCGTCGAGCAACTGCACGATGTCGGGAAAATGGGCCAGCTGCCCGGCTTCGGCTCGTGCGACGGTGAACGGCGTCGGCACGGTGTACCCCCTCAGGTGTCGGCTCGGAGTCCATCTAACCGCGCCGCCAGCCGGGCGGCCGACCCCGGGTCGAACCCCGGCCCGCTCACCGGAAGCGGCTCGCCGCGCCGGAACGCGCTGAGGCCGTGGGGCACCGGACCGTCGATCAGCGTGACCAGGCGTTCCGCGGCCGCCGCCGGAGTCTCGCCCCACCACGCGGCGGCCCGGCCGACGACCGTACGCCAGGGTTGGCCGAGATAGAGGTGCATGCCGCTGTCGACCAGCAGCGGGTTGTAGAGGACATAACGCAAGCCACGGCCGGCGAAGTGCACCCCTTGCAGATCGAGGGCCCGCGCACCCTGCATCGTGGCCCGCATCAGCGAGTAGCGGCGGGTGAGCTGCAGGTCGTCCCAGTGGATCCGGCCCAGCGGGATGCCGCCGACGCCGCACAGGCTGACCACGAGCGGGGGAAGCAGCCGGTCGACCAGCAGATAACGGCTCAGGACGGTGATCGCGAAACTCTGCTCCAGCCCCTCGGCGGTCACCACCCGGCGCTGGGAGAACCGCCCGGCCGCCAGCACGAGCGCGTCGATCCGCTCGGGCAGCCGCTCGGCCAGCTCGACCGTCTGCCGGGCCGACGACAGATCGGCGTCGGCGCTGCCCAGCGCCACCACCCGATCGCCCCGAGCCCGCAGCCGTGCCGCCAGCGCCCCGCCGATTCCCCGCGTCCCACCCGTGATCACCACTGTCCGCATGCCCCATGCTGGACGGACCACCACGGCCGCCGAAAGAAGGCACATAGATGTCACCGCTGTTGCCGCTGCCCGTGACCGCCGCCGACCGCGAGACCTGCGCGGCCACCGACGTGCTGCGTCGGGTGGGCGAGAAATGGAGCGTGCTGATCCTGGCCCTGCTGTCCGAGCGCCCGTACGGCTTCAACGAGCTCGACCGCACGGTGGTGCCGGTCAGCCGCCGCATCCTGACCCGCACCCTGCGAACGCTGGAGGCCGACGGCCTGATCAAGCGCGGGGAGAAGTACGAGCTGACCGGCCTCGGCCGCTCGCTGTTGCCCCTGGTCGTGGCGCTCGGGGAGTGGGCCGTGGCGCACGCCGACGAGATCGCGGACGCCCGCATGGCGGCTCGCGGCTAACCTGGCCCGAATGCTGCCCCTGCCACCCGAGGCCACAGCCCTCCTCGACGACCTCGAAGCGCCCCCGCGCCTGACAGCCCACCTGCTCCTGGTCCACGACGTGGCGGCCTCGATCCTGGACTGGTTGAGCAGCGAATACCCTGGCCTGCCCGTAGACAAGAGCGCCGTCCTCTTCGGCGCGGCCACCCACGACATCGGCAAGACAGTGCACGTGGAAGAGCTGTCGGCCCCCGGCACCCGGCACGAGCCCGCCGGCCACGAGCTGCTGCTGTCCCGCGGCGTACCGGAAAGGCTGGCCAGGTTCGCCGGCACTCACGGCTCCTGGCCCGCCGAGGGTGTCGAGCTGGAGGATCTGCTGGTCAGCCTGGCCGACAAGGTCTGGAAGGCCAAGCGCGTCGACGACCTGGAGCGGCTGATCGTCGGCCGGCTGGCCGCGTTCTCCGGGCGCGAGCCGTGGGAGGTCTTCCTGGCCCTGGACGACCGTTTGACGGCGCTGGGCGACAAAGCCGACGAACGCCTGGCTTTCCAGAACAACCACCCGATCCGGAGGTAATGTCGGGCGTATCGACACTGTCACGCTTTGGCGTCCCACCAGTCAGGCCGAACTCGACCTCGTGGCCGGGGCGGGCTGGCGTGCCTGGCCGTCCGACCTCGGCGAGCGCCCGCTGGTCGGCCGGGACGAGGCCACCAAGATCGTCCGTGAGTCGCTCGTGCCCGCCGAGGGTGTCGGCTACGTGACCCGCGTCGAGGTCGACCGCACCGACGGCCACCTGGCGAGCGCGATCAACGAGGAGGCCGACTTCCGCGGCCCGATCGGCGACGACGAGTTCGCCGAGGCCGAGGCCGCGCTGGGTCACCCGCTGCCCGCGGCCTGGCGCGAATACCTGCAGAGCGACTCGTGGCTGCACAGCGGCTGGCTGGAGAAGAGCGGCACCTACATCTCGCTGCATTCGCCGCGCGAGATGGTCGAGCTGCACGACGCCTGGCGGGACACGGTCGCGGCCCACCCGGGCATCGCGATCATCGGCGGCGACGGCTCCCGCGAGCAGCTGGTGCTCGACCTGCGCCAGGATCCGGCCCCGGTGCTGCTGGCCGACCTGGCCAGCGAGGGCTGGGAGACCACGTTCCCGCAGGCCGCCGACGTCGGCGAGCTGATCACCCGGGTCGAGGCGGGCACGTTCACCATCAACTTCGGCACCGACAGCCTTTAGCGGCGGTTGCTGAGGAGGCGCTTGGTGAAGAACACGCGGTCTTCAGAGGCGCTTGCTGAAGAACACGCGGTCGAAGCCCTCCTCCGTGGACCGGTGGGTCTCGACGTAGCCGCGCCGCGGGTAGTAGGCGATGTTCTCGACCATGGCGACGTTGGTGCACAGCCGCACCTCCGGCCGCCCCAGTTCGCGGGCGCGGGATTCGGCCAGCGCCAGCAGGAGGACGCCGACGCCCCGGCCCTGCGCGGCGGGGGAGACGGCGATCGTCTCGACCTCCACGTGCCCGGCCTCGGTCTCGAGGTGGATCATGCCGACGATCTCGCCCGCGTCGACGGCCACCCAGCAGCGCCCGGCGGCCACGATCGCGTCGTAGTCGGCGTTCATCGGCCGCGGCTTCATCCCGATCCGCGCGATGTAGACGGTGAAGGCGCGATCGACCAGATCCCGTACGAGGGAAGCGTCTTGCGCCCCCGAGGCGAGCCGCAGCTCCACGCTCACGCCCTCCGCTTGAGGCCGGCGACGAGCACGATCAGCCCGGCCACCAGCGCGCTCAGACCCACAACCATTCCCGCGTACGGGGAAAGAAGCCACCACCCTATGCCGGCGACCGCCAGGGCCGCGCCCGTCGTGATGAGCCCGATCGAGGCCCGGCGCGGCGCCTCGACGCCCTTGGTGGAGGCCGGCGAGGCGGAAAAAGGCGGCGAAGCGGAAGTCGGTTCCAGAAAAGTGAGGCTGGTCTTGCCGACGCCGATCACGTCGCCGGGCCGCAGCGGCTCGCGCCCGGTGACCCGGCGGCCGTTGAGCGTCGTGCCGTTCGTGCTGCCGAGATCGTCGACCAGGAACCGGCCGCCGGACGGGGTGATCTCGGCGTGGCGGCGGCTCGCGTACGAGTCCGTGAGCCGCAGATCGGAGTTGACCGCCGTCCCGATGACCGTGGCGCGCTGGCGGGGCAGGGCGAACGTGGCCGGCTCGCCGGTGGCCGGGACGACCCGCAGACACGCCGCCGGCGCCGAAACGGGGGCCGGCGCCGGCGACCGTGGAGCAACAGGGGATGGCTGGCTCCACGCTGGGGTGCCCGGGGCGGACGGCGCGTGGGCGCTCCCAGCGGACGTGGTCGGATCCGGGGCCGCCACGGCGATGGGCACTCTCGCGAAGTGCAGGCGGCGCAGATCGGCCGGGGGCAGCCCCAGATGGGGCGCCTCGGGCAGCGGATCCTCCCAGTAGAGCGGCCGGACGAACGACGGCCGCCCCAGGCGCAACGCGCATTCCCATTCGGCGCGGCAGTAATCCGAGATCATGGAATTGCTCGACCAGAAAAGCTGGAAGACGTCCGCCTCCTCGATCAGCTCGAGCAGGCGCGGGCTCCATTCCTCGCCGGAGCGCAGCGTCACCACGTCTTGCAGGTATTGGTCGCCGAGGGCGCGGGCGGCCGCCGCGAACTCCTCGACCACCGCCCGGTCGCGGCTCGAGTAGGACGGGAAGATCTTGCGGTACCGGCGGATCGGCTCGGGGGTGCGCTCGACCGGCACGTCGCCGAGGGTGATCGGCAGCGCGAGCGAGACCTCGCCGATGACGATCGGGCCGCACCAGACCCGCACGAAGCCGCGCACCACCTCGGGCGCGGTCGGCGCCACCCGCAGGCGGAAGGCCAGCTCGTGCACCGGTTCGTGCCAGTCCAGGACGTGCTCGGGCGGGTTGCACTCCACCCCGGGCAGCTCGGGGACGATCCGGATCCGGGCGCCGCGGGCCAGCGGCCGACGGGCGTCCACCGTACGGGGGGAAGGGTTTTCGCCGCCGAAGAAGCGCTCGGCCCGGGCCCGCACCTCGCGAATCGGGTCGAGCGGGCCGGTCACCGGGTCGACGACCGGGCCCGACTTGTGCGCGAAGACCAGCATCGACTCCCACCGGTTGGGCGGCAGCCGCAGCGGGCGGTAGACGGTGAACTGCACGTCGTCGTCGATCAGCGGGGCCTGCTTGCGGGCCAGCAGCGTGCAGCCCTCGGCCACCACCAGGTCGGGATCCTTGACGGTGATCGGCTCGCGGCCGGTGAGCTCGGTCAGCAGCCGGCCGATCAGCGGGATGCGGCTCGACCCGCCGATCAGGAAGACCGCGGCCACGCTCGCCGGGCCGAGAACGTCGCGGGTGACCCGCAGGGCCCGGTCGAGCACCGGGCGGGCCAGCGTCTCGAACTCCTCGCGGGTGACGGTGAGGACGGTGTCGGCCAGCGGCACGGTCAGGGTCGTCTCGTCCTGCTCGGACAGCCGCTGCTTGAGGGCGCGCACCTCCTCCCAGAGCAGCAGGCGGGCGGCCCGGTCGACGGGGGTCAGCGGATCCTTCAGGCGCTGCCAGACGGCCCTGTTCCCGGCGGCGATGCGGGCGCCGATGAACTCGACCAGGTCGGTGTCGAGCCGGATGCCGCCGGAGTCGCCCACCGTCTCGAACGCCACCGTCTCGAACCCGCCGGGCGTGCGGCGCAGCAGGCCCGCGTCGCAGCTGCTGGCGCCGGCGTCGAAGACCAGCAGCAGGCCGCCGGGCGGCACCGCCTTGTCGTCGAGCCCGGTTAGGTAGGCCGCGGCCGCAGTGGCCTCGCCGACCACCTCGACCCCGCTCAGCCCGGCCCGGGTGACGGCCTCGGCCAGCGCGGCGCGCCGCGAGTTCTCCCACTCGGGCGGGCAGGCGACGGTGGTCTCGACGAACTCGGTGCCCGCGGCCCGATGCACCTCGTGGGCGATCCGGGCCAGGTGCTGCGGCAGCATCGAGCCCGCCTGCAGCGGGTCGCGGTGACCGGGATAGACCGGGTCGGCCGACGACGGCATGCGGGGGGAGCCGCCGGCCAGGATCGGCCGCGGCCGCATCCCGGGGGCACGCAGCATCGCCACCGTGGCGGCGGATCCGATGCCGATCCCGACCCGCCAGCCCCGCGCCGACACCGTCATGCCTGGCATAGTGCCACGTGATCACCTCGTTGCGGAGCGCCACAAAATCTCGCCGTCCGCGCATAGCGGGTCCGGGCCCGGGTACCCGGTATCCGATATGTGAGGGAGGCCCGAAATGTTCCGTACAACCGTGGCCACCGCCGCGCTGGTCGGGGCGCTACTGCCCGCCCCGGCCGCGGCCCTGGCCAGTGTCGCCGACCGGGACGCCACGTTCCTGCGTGTCGCCCATCAGACCAATCTGGCCGAGATCGCCGGCGGCCGGCTCGCCGGGCAGAAGTCGCCCAGCCCCGGCATCCGCGCCCTGGCGGCCACGCTCGTGCGCGACCACATGGCGATGGACGCCGAGGTCATCCGGGTCGCGGCCCTCGTGCGGGTGCGCCTGCCCGACGAGCCGAGCAAGAAGCAGCAGGCGATCGGGGCCCGGTACGAGGTGACGCCGCCCAGCCTGTTCGACCCGCTCTACGTCTCGACCCAGATGGCCGGGCACGCCAAGGCCCTCAAGGGCGCCCGCCAGGAGGCCGTGAGCGGCGCCGACGCCCGGGTCCGCGAGGTCGCCGCGGCCGCCGTCCCGGTCATCGCGTCGCACCACCGGGCCTTCGACGACGTGGGCTACGGCCACCGCTAACGGGTCAGCTGGAACTGGTCGACGATCTCGCGCAGCTCGTGCGACATCGTCTCGAGGCGCTCGGCCGTCTCCTGCGCCTCGGCCACCCCGGCCGACGTCACCTGGGCCGCCGTGGCCACGCCGGAGACGTTCTGGGCGATCTCGCCCGAGCCGGTGGCCGCCTCGACGATGTTGCGGCTCATCTCGGCCGTCGTCGCGGTCTGCTCCTCGACCGCGGCGGCGATCGTCGTCGAGTGCTCGTTGACCGAGCCGATGATGCCGCTGATCCGGTCGATCGCGCTGATCGCGGCCGTTGTGTCGGCCTGGATGGCCTGTACCCGGCCCGCGATCTCCTCGGTGGCCTTGGCCGTCTCCTGGGCCAGGTCCTTGACCTCGCTGGCCACGACCGCGAAGCCCTTGCCGGACTCGCCCGCCCGGGCCGCCTCGATCGTCGCGTTCAGCGCGAGCAGGTTGGTCTGCTCGGCGATCGCGGTGATCAGCTTGACGACCTCGCCGATCTCGGCGCTGGACCGGCCGAGCTGGCCGATCGTCTCGCCGGCCTCGCGGGCGCTGTCCACGCCGCTGGCCGCGACGGCCGCCGCCTGGCTGGCGCTGCCCGAGATCTCGCGGATGGCCGCGTTCATCTGCTCGGTGCCCGCGGCCACGGTCTGCACGCTGCGCGAGACCTCCTCGGCCGACGACGCCACCCGGTCGGACTGGCCGGACGCGTCGGACGCGGCCTCGGCGATCCGGGTCGAGGTGGTGCTGAGCTCGGTGGAGGCGCCCGAGAGCGTACGGCTGTGGTCGCTGATCCGGCTGAACGCGTGCAGCAGCACCTCGAGCGTGCTGTTGAGCGCCCGCCCCATGACCCCGAGCTCGTCGCGCCCGCCGTCGGGGGCCCGTACGGTCAGGTTCTTGTCCGCGACCTGACGCAGGGTCTCGACCGTGGCCCCGAGCGGGCCGGTGATGCTTCGCGTGACCAGATAGGCCAGCAGGGCGGCCAGGGCCAGGGCGATCAGCCCGGCCACGAGCATGAAGTCGCGGGCGGTGGCGGCGGCCGACCGCGCGTCGGACCGGGCGGCGGCGGCCTGCTCGACGGCGAGCTTCGTGAGCGTGTCGATGGCCGTGATGATGGCGCGCATCTGCTCGGTCGACTCGCCCGCGGCCAGCTCGCCGGCCTGCTTCACGGCGCTCGGCGTGCCCGCCCGGAACAACCGGATGACCTCGTCGTCGACCGACATGTACTGCTTGAAAGCGTTCTCGGCGACGGCCAGGGCGGCATCCTGATCGGCGGAGAGGTCGGCGTCGCGGAGGGCGGTCAGGCTCTGCTGGAAGGTCTCGCTCGCCGCGACGAAGTTCTTGCGCTGCCCGACGGCGTCCGAGGCCGCGTCGGGCACGCCGCGCAGGATGTCGAAGGCGTAGCCGTTCTGCCAGCCGTTGAGGTCGGCGGTGCGGTATTCGGCCGTGATGGCCTGGCCGCGCATGTCGCTCGCGACCGCGAGGCGTTCGGTGGCCGCCGAGGCGCTGCTCTGCCCCCACAGCCCGATCCCGAGCGCGATCACCATGCACAGGCACACGCCGACGAACGCGCCCGCCAGCCGCACCCCGATGCCCAAGCTGCTCAAGAACCGCACGCTCCGAAGCTAAGGCGTCGTCCCCCTCATCCGGATGAAAACCCGCGAAACGCCCAGTGTTTCCCCTGTGTTAACGCGGAGCGTGGTGATCCTCTCACGGGCCGGGAGCACTCAGAGTGACCGTCCGTCGGTAGCCTTCTGCGGGTCCGGAACGCCCTCACGCAAGGAGACCGCTTTGCCGTTCAAGGCTGAATACATCTGGGTCGACGGCACGCAGCCGACCGCCAAGCTGCGCTCGAAGACCAAGATCGTCGAGGACGGCGCGGAGCTGCCGATCTGGGGCTTCGACGGCTCCAGCACCAACCAGGCGCCCGGCGACAAGTCCGACTGCGTGCTCAAGCCGGTCTTCACCTGCCCCGACCCGATCCGCGGGGGCAAGAACGTGCTGGTCATGTGTGAGGTGCTGCTGATCGACGGCACCCCGCACCCGACGAACACCCGCGCCGCGTGCGCCGAGGTCGCGGAGAAGTTCGCCGGCCAGGAGCCGATCTTCGGCATCGAGCAGGAATACACGTTCTTCAAGGACGGCCGCCCGCTCGGCTTCCCGATCGGCGGCGGCTACCCGGCCCCGCAGGGCGGCTACTACTGCGGCGTCGGCGCGGACGAGGTCTTCGGCCGCGCGATCGTCGAGGCCCACATGGACCTGTGCCTGGAGGCCGGCCTGCACCTGTCCGGCATCAACGCCGAGGTCATGCCCGGCCAGTGGGAGTTCCAGGTCGGCCCGGTGGCCGCCCCGCAGGTCGCCGACGAGCTGTGGATCGCCCGGTGGCTGCTCTACCGCGTCGCCGAGGACTACAACGTCTCCGCGACCCTCGACCCCAAGCCGGTCAAGGGCGACTGGAACGGCGCCGGCGCGCACACCAACTTCTCGACCAAGGCCATGCGCGAGGACTACAAGGCGATCATCGCGGCCTGCGAGTCGATGGGCGCCCCGGGCAAGCTCGAGGAGCACGTCGCCGGGTACGGCGCCGGCATCGACGAGCGGCTGACCGGCATGCACGAGACCGCGCCGTGGAGCAAGTACAGCTACGGCGTCTCCGACCGCGGCGCCTCGGTGCGCATCCCGTGGCAGGTGGAGAAGGACGGCAAGGGTTACATCGAGGACCGCCGGCCCAACGCCAACTGCGACCCGTACGTCGTGACCCGCCTGATCGTCAACACGGTGTGCTCGGCCCTGGCCGAGTAAGTCCCCGTGTTCCATGTGTTGCCCGGCGACCCGGGCTCGCCGGTGATCCTCCACGTGCCGCACGCGTCACGGGAGCTCACCGAGCGGGCCCGGGCCGGCCTGCTGCCCGACGACGCCGAGCTGACCGACGAGCTCGACAACCTGACCGACGCGCACACCGACCTGATCGCGCTGCGGGCCGCCGACACCGCCCCCGTACGGCCGTGGATCTTCGCCAACGGGCTGTCGCGCCTGGTCGTGGATCCGGAACGGTTCCCCGACGAGCGCGAGGAGATGCGCGCCGTGGGGATGGGGGCCGTCTACACGCACGGCTACGCGGGCCGGCGCTTGCGCCCCGACGGCGAGCATCGTGACCTGCTCGACGAGCACTTCCACCCGTACGGGGAAGGAATTGAGGCTCTGGTGACCGAGCGGCTGGCCGCCACGGGACGCGCCCTGATCGTCGACGTGCACTCCTACCCGACGGTGGCGCTGCCCTACGAGCTGCACGGCGACGGCCCGCGCCCGCCGGTCTGCCTGGGCACCGACGACTTCCACACCCCGGCGTCGCTGGTGATTGCGGCCCGCAAGGCGTTCGGCGGCTACGAGACGGCCGTCGACACCCCGTTCGCCGGCGCCTACGTGCCGCTGACCTATTACGGCAAGGACCAGCGGGTCTCGGCGCTGATGGTCGAGATCCGCCGCGACACCTACATGACCGAGCCCGGCGGCGACCCGCACGAGGGCCTCGGCGACCTGGCCGACGTCCTCGCCACGCTGATCTCTAGCTGACGCAGGCCCGCAGGCCCTTGAGCACGCCCTCGCGATAGGCGGCGATCCGGTCGAAAGCGGTCGGGCCGCCGCCCTCGGTGGCCCGGCCGAAGGCCAGCAGCGCCGTCACGGCCTCGTCGAGGTCGCCGGGGGAGAGCGTGAGCGAGGCGCCCCGCTCCCGCCGCAGGATGTCGTTCGTCCACGAGCCGGCCAGGCAGTCCACGGTCAGCTGGCCCTGCTCCGACCGGGTGGACTCGCCGCGGCGGTCCTGCGCGGCCCGGGCGAACAGGTCACCCATCAGCATGCCGATCGCGTAGTCGCCGATCCGCTGGTGCAGGGCCGGGCCGAGCTCGCTGCTGTCGAACGCCACGAAGTCGCCGTCGCGGCAGTAGAACGCCCGGCCCTCGGCCGACGCGTCGGGCTGCGGGCAGCCGGGCGGGTTGCCGGCCCGGAACGGCTGCACCGCCAGGTCGGCCCACTGCGCCCCGGCCAGGCTCGGGTACGCCCGCTGCCAGTACTCCTGGGCGTCGTCGGCGAGGGCCGAGACCGCCTGGTCGTAGGGCAGGTTGCCACCCGTCGCGGCGTCCTCGCGGCTGGTGAACGGCACCTCGGTGACGGGCAGGTTGCGCGCGTTGTAGCCGGCGCAGGTGGTCACGCCCTCCTCGACGCCGTCCTGGAGCGCGCGGACGCGGTCGAACGCGTTGCCGTGCGCGCCCTCGGCCTGGGCCGGGGTGCCGGGCTGGTCGCGCAGCGTCAGCACGCCCGCCACGGCGTCGTCGAGCTGCGCGGGCGTCACGTCCTTGAACGCCGTCGACTTGCCCGCCAGCACCTCGGCCAGCCAGGCCCCGGCGTAGCAGTCGGCCTGCTGCTCGAGCACGACCGTGGGCTGCTCGGTGTCGCCGAGCCGGGTCTGGATGGCGTGCCCGTACTCGTGGGCCATCACCACGCCGACCAGCAGCGGGCCGTAGTCGTCCTCGAGCTGGGGGATGAGCTGCTGCGCGTCCCACGCGATGAAGTCGTCGGGCGGGCAGTAGAAGGCGTTCGGCTCGTACGAGGCCTGCTGGCCCCCGCACGCCGGCGGCGGGTCGGCCTGCGAGTAGGGGAAGTAGCCGCCCTGCACCTTGGTGAACTTGTCGCCGCCGGCGACGCTGCCGAACTGCGCCGTCCAGAACCGCTCCACATCGGTCAGGGCCGCGGTGACCGTGTCGTTGCCGGAGCCCCGGCGCGCCGGACGTTCCTCCTCGAGCGGGACGATGCTGCACCCGGTCAGCCCCACCACCGCGACCAGCGCGGACACGAAAAGGCGCTTCGCCGCCATCGGCATCTCCTCATCAGGCCTACCTCGCCGACGGTAGTTCCCCAAGTCGAGAGAACATGAACCGCGCGCCGGGTACTACGGTGTGCGCATGCTGCCAGACGCGCTCCTGGGGGTGCCGGCGCACCGCGCTGGGCTGCTCGTTCGTGACCCGGCGCTGACCGTCGGCGTGGTTCAGATCATCGCGCGTCCGTCCGGCCTGGAGGTCGAGCTGATCGCCCGGCGCGGCGTCCCCGGCCCGCGGGCGGCCAGACACTTCCTTCCCCCGTACGACGAAGGGGTCGACCTGCGGGTGGGCCGGCTCGACGACACCGGCCGCGCCCGCTGGGAGTACGGCGCGGTCTCCTCCGACGGCGCGATGTGGCGCACCCGGACCCGGTTCCCCGCCTGCTACGACGAGTTCCGGCTGGTGCTGGCCTGGCCCGAGATCGGCTTCCCGGAGTTCACGACCGTGCTGCCGCTGCCCGCCCGCGACGAGGTCGAGCAGGGGTGCGCGTCGGTCTGGGAGGCGCCGGTCTTCATGGCCCCGGTTCCCGTGGGGGTACGCCACCTGCCGGCCACCGATTTCCTCGACGAGCCGCCGCTGGAGACCGGCCGGATCTGTGCCCGGCCCCGGGTGCTGGCCCGCGACCAGGACGGCGTGGTGGTGCTCAGCCGTCTCACCGATGTGGACGGCGTCCTGTCGATGGTGGTGCAGAGCCACGCCCGGATCCGGTTGCCGGTCGACACCCACGGGCCGTGGGGCGCCACGATCGCCGTGCTGCGCGACCGCGAGGCGGTGCACCTCGACCCGTATCAGGGTGAGGCGGGCGACTTCTTCGCCTCCTCGGAGTTCGCCCTGCTCCGCCCGCCCGGCGAGGTGCTCGACCTGGTCGTGACGTGGCCCGCCGTCGGGCTGAGCGGCGTGCGGGCGACGATCCCGCTCGACTAGTGCGGTGTCCACGAACGTTGACCGGGTTGGGTCCGGTGGTGTTGTGGATCCTCGTTCACGGGTGTGAGCGAGCGACTCCCCACCGGTAAGGGTGGGGCGGGCCTCCGCCGGCCAAGGGACCCTAATGCTGCCGGCCGAGGCGGTCGGCGGCGTGGGTCACGCCGTGCCGGGCCGGCACCGGGCAGGTGCCGTCCGGCTCGACGGTGCGTGACCACCCCGGAACACGGGTTTGCGGGGGTGGTGGTGGCGCCGCCCTGGGTGCGGGTGGCGATGGTGAACGCCGCGGCGAGATCGCGATGCCCGGCGAACCGACAGTGCGGGCAGGTCATGGTCCTGCCGCGGGGTTTGCTGATCTTCTGGTGGCAGGCGGGGCAGGTCGACGACGTGCCGCGTTCGTCGACCAGATGGACGCGGATCCCGGCCAGGGCAGCTTTGTCCTGCAGGATGTGCAGGGTGCGGCCGAGCTGCCATTGCCGTAGCCGCAGGTTGTGCCGCCGCCCGGCGGGTTTGTCCAGGACCCCGCGGGGGTCACCGACGGTCAGGGTGCCGATCCGCTGCTCGACGGCCCAGCTGATCAGGGTGGTGGTGGCTTCGTGCAGGGCTTGGCGGGTGCGGCGGTGGTGCCGGGCTTCGACCAGCCGGGCCCGGCGCCGCATCTTGCGCCACCGCCGTGACCCGCGTTGGCCTGGGCTGGGGGCGCGACGGGCGGTCGCGCGGCGGCGTGCTTTGGTGTCGGCCAGGTGCAGGCGGTGTTCGGCCCGGATGGCTCGTCCGGAGATGAGCAGGCCGGTGCCGTCGGCCGGGTTGGCGGCCGCGTAAGGATGGATGATTCCCAGGTCTACTCCGGCCACCCGGCCGGGGTCGGGTCCGGTGCCGGGTGGATAGGTGGCGACCGGGAGTTCGGCGGTGACATCCAGCCATAACCGGCCGGCGTCGAACAGCAGGGTGACCGACCGTACGGTGCCGGGCGGGTAGGGCACGGTGCGGTCCAGGCGGACCAGCACCGGCGGGCAGCCCCGCGCGGCGGGGAGGCGTACCTGCCGCCGGCACACCGTGAACGTGCCGTGATACCAGCGGATCGGCATCAGGGCCCGCCGGCGTCGCGGGTAGCGGACCTCGTGGTGGCCGGCTCTGCGGCGGGCGGCCGCAGAAAACCAGGCGTCGGAATATCGGCGCAGCACCGACCGCGCCCCGGCGCTGTCAAGTTCGCCGAACGTGCCCGGCCCCGACGCCGACAGCAGCCCGCACAACTCCGGGAAACCGGCGACCGGTTTGTCACCACGCCTGCGGTGCCAGGCGTTGATCTCCAGCACGCACGCCCACACGTCACCGCCCGCCCGCAGCAACCCGAAACAACGTTGCCGTTGAGCCCGCGTCAGTCGCAGGCCGATCCGAGCGGTGCGGTGCACGACCGGGCCGGTGGCAACGTTACGACGTCCAGGCATACGACCATCATGTCACACGACCACTGAACACGCGACCACCCATGAACCTGGCGAACGTCGGTGGTCACCGCACCAATGTGTCGCGCCGGAAAATTCGCCTCATAACTCGAACACCGGCGTGAGCGTTCCCAGCCGGTGCTACCGATGATGCCGGGCATGCCCGAACGGCGAACCCGTGACTACCACCGTAATGGCATCACCAGCCTGTCCGCCGCATTCGACATCGCTGACGTTCACCCAACCAGTTCGTCCTGGATCAACCAGGTCGAACGCTGGTTCGGATTCTCACCGGCCAAGACACTCACCGGCCAAGACCGCCGACGAAATCCTCGAATCACTCGCCCGATTTTGTAGCCAATTTGTCGCAAAACATCAACCGGTGACCTTGCCGTCGGCCACTTCGAGGTGCCGGGTGGTGGTGACCGCCTCCAGCATCCGCCGGTCGTGGGTGACGAGGAGAAGCGTTCCCGCGTACGAGGTCAGGGCCGATTCGAGCTGCTCGATGGCGGCCAGGTCGAGGTGGTTGGTCGGCTCGTCGAGCACGAGCAGGTTGACGCCGCGGGCCTGCAACAGCGCCAGGGCGGCCCGGGTGCGCTCGCCCGGCGACAGGCTCGCGGCCGGCCGGGGCACGTGCGCGGCGCGCAGGCCGAACTTCGCCAGCAGCGTGCGCACGTCGGCGTCGCTCATCTCCGGCACCGCCTCGCCGAAGGCCGTCATCAGCGACTTGTCGCCCAGGAAGAGCCCGCGCGCCTGATCGATCTCGCCGACCACGACGCCCGACCCTAGATGAGCTGACCCCTCGTCGAGCTTGAGCCTCTGGAGCAGCGCCGCCAGCAGGGTCGACTTGCCGGAGCCGTTGGCGCCCGTGATCGCGACCCGGTCGGCCCAGTCGATCTGCAGCGTGACCGGGCCGAGCCGGAAGTCGCCGCGGCGCACGACCGCGTCGCGCAGGGTCGCCACGACCGAGCCCGAGCGGGGTGCGGCGGCGATCTCCATCCGCAGCTCCCACTCCTTGCGCGGCTCCTCGACGACCTCCAGCCGCTCGATCATCTTTTCGGTCTGCCGGGCCTTGGCCGCCTGCTTCTCGCTCGACTCGGCCCGGTACGCCTTGCCGATCTTGTCGTTGTCGGGGGACTTGCGCCGCGCGTTCTTGACGCCCTTCTCCATCCAGGCCCGCTGCATCCGGGCCCGTTCGAGCAGGTCGTCCTTCTTGTCCGCGTACTCCTCGTAGTCCTCCCGGGCCTGCCGCCGGGCCCGGTCACGCTCCTCGAGGTAGGACGCGTAGCCGCCGCCGAACAGGTTGACCTGCTGCTGCGCCAGATCCAGTTCGAGGACCTTGGTGACCGTACGGGTGAGGAACTCGCGGTCGTGGCTGACCAGCAGGGTGCCCTTCTTGATGCGCTCGACGAATGCCTCGAGGCGGCGCAGGCCGTCCAGGTCGAGGTCGTTGGTCGGCTCGTCGAGCAGGAAGATGTCGTAGCGGCTCAAGAGCAGCGACGCCATGCCCGCGCGGGCCGCCTGGCCGCCCGAGAGCGCGGTCATCGGATGGTCGAGCCCGACGGCCAGTCCCAGCTCGGCGGCCACCTGCTCGGCCCGCTCGTCAAGGTCGGCCCCGCCCAGGTCGAGCCAGCGTTCCAGGGCCGCCGAGTATTCGTCGTCGGCGCCCTTGAGCCCCTCGGTCAGCCGCTCGGTCGCGACGTCGAGCGCGGCCTGGGCCGGACCCACCCCCGTGCGGCGGGCCAGGAAGTCGCGCACCGTCTCGCCCTCACGGCGCTCCCGCTCCTGCGGCAGATAGCCGACGTTCGCCGTGGGCGGGCTGAGCGAGACCGTGCCGCTCTCGACCGGCACGAGCCCGGCCAGCGTGCGCAGCAGGGTCGTCTTGCCGGCCCCGTTGACCCCGACCAGGCCGATCACGTCGCCCGGCGCGACCACCAGGTCGAGCCCCGAGAACAGGACGCGGTCGCCGTGCCCGGCGGCGAGATCACGGGCAATCAGGGTGGCACTCATCGTCTGGTGAGTTTAGGAGTCGAGCCGGACCGCGTTCCCGCTGACCCGCACCTTCGGGTCGCCCGCCCACATGGCGACGGTCAGGCGGCTGGGCCGGCCCAGGTCGTCGCCCTGCCGCAGCTCGAGGGTGACGGCCTCGGGCACCAGATCGAGCGCGCGCAGATAGCCGCCCAGCGCGGCCGCCGCGGCCCCGGTCGCCGGATCCTCGACCACCCCGCCGACCGGGAACGGGTTGCGGACGTCGAAGGTCGTCTCGCCCGTCCGGAAGACGAGCTGGATCGTGGTCCAGTCCTGCGCCAGCATCAGCCCCTGGAGCGCCTCGAAGTCGTAGTCGAGTTCGGCCAGCCGCTGCCGGGTCCGCGCGGCCAGTACGGGGTGATGCGCCCCCGCGTACGCCACCTGCGGCTCGAAGGCCGGGTCGAGGTCGTCCGCGCCCCAGCGCAGGCCGTGAGCAGCGCCTGGAGCGCCGGCGTGGGCAGCTCCCGAATCGTCGGCGGCACGCTGGTCAGGGTTGCCCGCCCGTTGTCGTCGACGGTGACAGGCACCTCACCGGCGTTGGTCGTGAACGAATACTGACCCGGCCCGAGCGCAACCGCCGTGGCGACCGTGGCGTGCCCGCAGAACGGCACCTCGGCCAGCGGGCTGAAGTAACGCACCCGATAGTTGCCGTCACCCTGGTCGGCGGTGACGAACGCGGTCTCCGAGTAGCCGACGTCGGCCGCGATCTTCTGCATGGCCGCGTCGTCCAGGTCGAACGCGTCCCGCACCACCCCGGCCGGGTTGCCGCCCGCGGGGTCGCCGGTGAAGGCCGCGTATCGCTCGATGGTCGCCATGCCGGCCAGCCTGCCCTGCGCCCGGCCCCGGACGCCACCCCGTTTCGCCTGGCGGCGGCCGGTGGCACCCAGTTGTCACAACCGCGGAGTAGCGTTCTTCCGGTGACAGACGCACCAACCGCGATCACACCCCCATCCGACCTTCCGCGCACCCTCGGCGAGCTGCGGGCCTCCGGGCACGAGTTCAAGACCGTGAAGCAGGAACTGCGCGACAATCTGCTGGCCCGCCTGCGTGACGGCGGTCCGCGCTTCCCCGGCATCGTGGGCTACGACGACACCGTCCTGCCCGAGGTCGAGCGGGCCCTGCTGGCCGGGCACGACATGGTGCTGCTCGGCGAGCGCGGCCAGGGCAAGACCCGGCTCATCCGCGGGCTGATCGACCTGCTCGACGAGTGGACGCCGGTCATCTCGGGCTCCGAGCTGCACGAACACCCCTATCAGCCGCTGACCCCGGCGTCCCGCCGGCTGGTGGCCGAGACAGGTGACCTGCTGCCCGTCGGGTGGCTGCACCGCTCCGAGCGGTACGGCGAGAAGCTCGCCACCCCCGACACCAGCGTCGGCGACCTGATCGGCGACGTCGACCCGATCAAGGTGGCCGAGGGGCGTGCCCTGGGCGACCCCGACACGATTCACTTCGGCCTGGTGCCGCGGACCAATCGGGGCATCTTCGCCGTCAACGAGCTGCCCGACCTGGCCGAGCGCATCCAGGTCTCGCTGCTCAACGTGCTCGAGGAGCGCGACATCCAGGTCCGCGGCTATCAGCTCCGGTTGCCGCTCGACCTGCTGCTGGTGGCGTCGGCCAACCCGGAGGACTACACCAACCGCGGCCGCATCATCACGCCGCTCAAGGACAGGTTCGGCGCCGAGATCCGCACGCACTACCCGGTCGACCTGGCCCTCGAGACCGAGCTCATCCGGCAGGAGGCCGATCTGGTCGCGGCCGTGCCCGAGCATCTGCTCGACGTGCTGGCCCGCTACACGCGCGCGGTCCGCGAGTCGCCGTCGGTCGACGCCCGCTCGGGCATCTCGGCCCGGTTCGCCATCGCCGCCGCCGAGACGGTCGCGGCCAGCGCCCTGCGGCGCAGCGGCCTGCGGCAGGAGCGGGAGGCCGTGGCCCGCATCGGTGACACCGTCTCGGTCACCTCGACGCTGCGCGGCAAGGTCGAGTTCGAGAGCGGCGAGGAGGGCCGCGAGACCGAGGTGCTGAGCCACCTGCTGCGGGTCGCCACCGCCGAGACGTTCCGCGACCGGCTGGGCGGGCTCGACCTGTCCGGCTTCACCGAGCTGGTCGCCGAGGGCGCCATCATCGAGACCGGCGACCTGGTCAGCGCGGACGAGCTGCTCGGCCAGATCGGCACCGTGCCGGGCCTGGCCAAGGTGCTCGACCGGCTCGGCCTCGGCGACGCGCCCAGCCCCGGGCAGGCCGCCTCCGGCATCGAGTTCGTGCTGGAGGGGCTGCATCTGACCAGACGGCTGGCCAAGGAACTGACCGACGACGGCCGCACCCTCTACGGGAGCTGACATGGCCGGCAACAGGTTCAGGTACGGCGCGTGGCGGGACGGGCCCGACCCGCTCGCCCCGCCGTACGACGTGCGCGCCGCCGTCGACGAGGTCGGCGAGCGCGTGCTGGAGGGTGACAACCTGCGCGACGTGCTCCGCGACCTGATCCGCCGGGGTCCCCGGGCCGGTCGCGGGCTCGACGAGCTGCGCGACCGGGCCCGCCGCATGCGTCGGGACGCGCTGCGCCGGGGCAACCTCGACGGCGCCGTCACCCGGGCCCAGCAGCTGCTCGACCAGGCCGTGGCCACCGAGCGCGACGAGCTGCGGAGCCGCGACGACGACGAGTCCCGTTTCGCCGAGGCGGTGCTCGACAACCTGCCCCGCTCCACGTCGCGGGCCGTCGAGGAGCTCTCCGACTACAACTGGGCGTCCGACGAGGCCCGGCAGCTCTATCAGCAGATCCTCGACGGGCTGCGCCGCGAGGTGGTCGAGCAGCGGTTCGCGGGCATGAAACAGGCCCTCGAACAGGGCGACTTCGACGGCGTCAACGAGATGGTGTCCGACCTCAACGACCTGCTCGAGAAGCACGCCCGCGGCGAGGACACCGACGACGCGTTCCAGCAGTTCATGGCCAAGCACGGCCAGTTCTTCCCGGAAAATCCGCAGAACGTCGAGGAGCTGATCGACTCCCTGGCCCGGCGGGCCGCGGCGGCCGAGCGGCTCATGCGCTCGCTCAGCCCGCAGCAGCAGGAGGAGCTGTCCCGGCTGATGGATCAGGCCCTCGGCGACGGCCCGCTCCGGGGCCAGCTGGGCCGGATGACCGACAACCTGCGCGCGCTGCGCCCCAACCTCAACTGGGGCCGGGGCGAGCGCATGAAGGGCCCGAACGACCTCGGCTACGGCGAGGCGGCCTCGGCCCTGGGCGAGATCGGCGACCTCGACGAGCTGCTCGACCAGCTCGGCCAGGAACACCCGGGGGCCACCCTCGACGACGTCGACGTCGAGATGGTCGAACGGCAGCTGGGCCGGGGCGCGGCCGACGACGTCCGCCGGCTGCGCGAGCTCGAACGCGAGCTGACCCGTCAGGGCTGGGTGACCCGCGACGCCGAGGGCCTCACGCTCTCGCCCAAGGCGCTGCGCCGGCTCGGGCGTACGGCGCTGGCTCAGGTCTTCGACGACCTGTCCGGCCGCAAGCAGGGCCAGCACGACCTGCGCGACGCCGGGGCTGCGGGCGACCTGATCGGCTCGTCGCGGCGCTGGGAGTTCGGCGACGAGCAGCCGCTCGACGTCGTCCGCACGATCGGCAACGCCGTGCGGCGGCGGGCCGGGGCCGGCGGGGTGGGCGTCCTGCCCGTCCGGCTCGAACCCGACGACTTCGAGGTCGCCGAGACCGAACGGCGGGCCTCCGCGGCCGTCGCGCTGCTGGTGGACCTGTCATATTCGATGTTCGCCGACGGCCGCTGGGGCCCGATGAAGCAGACCGCGCTCGCGCTGTCCCACCTCGTCGAGACCCAGTTCCCGCAGGACTCGCTGCAGATCATCGGCTTCGGCCCGTACGCGTCGACCCTCTCGCAGGGCCAGCTCGCCGCGATCGAGCCGTCGATGGAGAAGGGCACCAACCTGCAACACGCCCTCAATTTGGCCGGCCGGCATCTACGTCGGCATCCGGGCGCCGAGCCGGTAGTCCTGGTCGTCACCGACGGCGAGCCGACAGCGCACCTGGAGGACGGCGAGGCGATGTTCTGGTGGCCCCCGACCCCCGAAACGATCCGCGCCACCATCCACGAGGTTGATCATTTGACCCGATTCGGGGCGACGCTCAACTTCTTCATGCTCGGCGAGGATCCGGGGTTGCAACGGTTCGTAGGCAAGGTGGCCGAACGCAACGGCGGCCGCGTCTTCAGCCCGGACATCGGGGAGTTGGGCAGCTACGTCGTGGACGACTACGTGAGGGCGCGTCGGGGGAGGCGCTGATCAACAGTCAGAGGATCAAGGTCAAGATCTAGAAGCAGATGTCCTAGCGGGGTGGTGGGTGACAGACCGTCGCTCCCGCGGGGACCCGGGCGGGCTGAGCAGGGCGCTGGCGCGCCCAGAACGCTCAGCCCACCCGGGCGACGTGAGTAAATGGTTGCGCCCAAAAGCCCCGAGCGTGGACGGTCGCATCGCGGCGAGCTGCGTGGTCTGTCCATAGCAGGATGGGTTGCGCTTCGGAGGCCTGAGCGCGGGCCGTTGCGTCGCGGCGGGCTGTCCGGCTTGGTCATCGCGTAGGTGGTCTGGGCCTGCCCCGTTTTCGCGGCACGCCCGGAAACGGATCGCGACCGGATCACGCTGATCATGATGCCGGAGAACTCGGGCACGTACGCGGCCCGGGACTGAACTCGTCCATCGCCAGACCTGGCCCACCCGCACCACCGCCCGGCAGGCCATATTCGAGTACATCGAAGGCTGGTGCAACACCCGACGACGACACTCCGGCCCCGGCTACCTCAGCCCGGCCGCCTACGAAACCGCAGCTTGAACAACCCAGCACATCGACCACGTCCGCGGAAACGGGTCAAGCCCAGGGCGTGGGTGTGGGCGGCCGGCTTGTTCATAGCAGGAGCGGTTGCAGCCGGAACAGGCGATCAGGCTGGGAGTTTGGGGTCGTCGAGGACTGTGGGTAGCGCCTGGGTCAGCATTTTGGCGCGGACCGAGCGTAGGAGGCGGCACATGAAGAAGCCGCCGATGCCGGTGAAGCCGGTGTGTTCCCAGGTGAGGCGGGTGCCGGCGGGGAGTGGCTGGAGGCGGTAGGCGACGAAGCTGGGCGCGGCCCCCTCGTCGCCGATCCACGAGTAGCGCAGCAGTGCCGGGGCGGCGACCTCCAGGACCTCGCAGTCGACGATGCCGCGCCAGCCCGCGACCGGCTTGGCGACGAAGCGGAACTTCGTGCCCACGACCGGCGCGAAACCCTCGGGGCGGCCGCCCTGGCCGGTTGTGGTCCAGCGGGGGACCAGCTCGGGGTCGGTGAGCACGCGCCAGACGCGCTCGATCGGGTGCGGGTACTCGTGGGTGATCCGGAACTCGCTCATCACTCTCCCCAATTTACTGTGACTGTAAAAATACTGTAGCAGTAAGATTGGGCCGTGAGCTTGCGTGAGGAGAAGAAGCGGCAGATGCGGCAGCAGCTGTCCGACACGGCGACCCGCATGTTCGTGGAGCGCGGGTTCGACGGCGTCCGGGTGGCCGAGGTGGCCCGGGCGTGCGGGGTGTCGGAGAAGACGGTGTTCAACTACTTCCCGACCAAGGAGGCGCTGCTGCTCGACCGGCTCGAGGGCACGGCGACGGCCCTGCGGGAAGCGTTCGCGGCGGCCGGGGACACGCCGATCGAGGCCGCGCTGCGCCTGCTCGACGCCGAGCTCGACGGGTTCGCCGGCGATCCGGAGGGCTACCGGCGCTTCGGCGAGCGGCTGGCGGCGGCGCCGTCGCTGCGGGCCTATCGCAACGACATGATGGACCGGTTCGTCGCCGTGGCGGCCGAGGCGCTGGCGGCCCGCGACGGGGCCGACCCGGCCGATCCGGAACCGCAGATCAGGGCGGCCGCGCTGCTCGGGCTGTGGCGGGTGCAGTACGAGAGCCTGCGCCGCCATCCCGGCGAACCGGCGACGGTGCGCGCGGAGGTGCGGCGGGCGGCGGAGGTGCTGCGGAACGGTCTCTAGAAAGGAACGGGCTCTAGAAAGGAACGGGCTCCAGAAAGGAACGGGCTCTGGAAACCGGGCACAATGCGGAGGTGCGGGCGGCCCGGCTGATCAACCTCGTTCTGTTGTTGCAGGCGCGGGGGACGATGACCGCTGCTGAGCTGGCCGCTGAGCTCGAGGTGTCCGAGCGGACGGTCTATCGGGACGTGGTCGCCCTGTCCGCGGCGGGCGTGCCGGTCTACGCCGAGCAGGGCCGGGTCGGCGGGTATCGGCTGGTCGACGGGTATCGGACGCGGCTCACCGGGTTGTCGCGGGCCGAGGCGGAGGCGCTGTTCCTGGCCGGGTTGCCGGGGCCGGCCCGCGAGATGGGGATGACCGAGGCGGCGCAGACGGCCCGGCTCAAGATCCTGGCCGCGCTGCCGCCGGGGCTGCAGGAGGCGTCGGAACGGGCGGGGCAGCGGTTTCACCTGGATGCGCCGGGCTGGTTCCAGGATCCGGAGACGCCGCCCGTGCTGGCCGAGTTGACGCAGGCCGTGTGGCACGACCAGGAGTTGACGATCACCTACCAGCGGCACGACGAGGTGTCGCGGACGGTCTCGCCGTACGGGCTCGTGCTCAAGAACGGGGTCTGGTATCTGGTCGGGAAGGTGGGGGAGGACCTGCGCACCTACCGCGTCGACCGGATCACCGGGGTGGCCGCGACGGGGCTGACGTTCGTACGGGAAACCGGGTTTGACCTTGCCGGGTTCTGGGGTGAACGGGCGGTCGAGTTCGTGCGGCAGATGTTGCGGGAGGTCGTCACGATCCGGCTCAGTCCGGAGGGCGTACGGGCGCTGCGGTTTGTTGCCGAGACTGTGGCGCTGGACGAAGCGATCGCCGGGGCGGGGCAGCCGGATCCGGAGGGATGGGTCCGGACCCGGCTGCGGGTGGAGTCGCTCGACGTCGCCTACTCGTACATGTTGCGGCTCGGCCCGCACGTGGAAGTGCTCGAACCTGCGGCCCTCAGGAGAAGGATGCGAGAAGCGGTGGCGCAGACGGCGGACCTCTACCGATAGCCGGTGACGTCGGCGGGTTTGCCGGGATCCTGCACCTCGACCAGGTAGCGCCAGGCGTCGGGGCGGCTGCCGTCGAGGTCGGTGAACCCGTAGACCTTGGCCAGGTCGCCGCTCGAGGTCGACTTGCCGTTCCAGCGGGCCTTGTCGGGGTCGGCGGCCAGGGCGGCCACGGCCCGGCCCACGTACGCGGGGGATTCCGAGATGGCGAAGTGGGGATCCGTTTTCGTGCCGTCGAGCCAGTTGTCCTCGGTCACGCCGAAGTGCTCCAGCATCATCTCGGAGCGCAGCCAGCCGGGGGTGAGCGCGACCGCCGTGGCGCCGTGCGGGGCGAGCTCCTGCGCCCAGGAGAACGCGAGCCGGTTCACCGACACCTTGGCCAGGTCGTAGAAGACCGACAGCCGGTAGTTGGTCTCGTTGTACGCCGTGGTGCCGTCGCCCATCTCGACGACCAGGCCGCCCGGGTTGCGGATCAGCAGCGGCATCGCGTGGTGCGCGGTGGTGATGTGGGTGTCGACGGCCAGGCGGAGCAGCCGGAACCCGTTGCCGAGCGACTGCTCCCACACCGGCTTGTCCCACGTCGCCAGGGGGTCGCCGCCCCAGATGTCGTTGACCAGCACGTCGAGCCGGCCCTGCTCGTCGTCGATCCGCCGCGCCAGGCCGGCGACCTGATCGGGCACGAGGTGGTCGACGGCGACCGCGATGCCCGTGCCGCCGGCCGCGGTGACCAGCTCCGCCGTCTCCTCGATCGTCTCGGGCCGGTCCATCTCCGACCGTTTGCCCCGGGTGCTGCGGCCGGTCGCGTAGACGGTGGCGCCGGCCGCGCCCAGCTGCACCGCGATCTGCCGCCCGGCACCGCGGGTGGCCCCGGCGACGAGCGCGACTCTGCCTGCCAATGGTTGTTCTGCCATGCCGAGGACTCTGCCGCGAAAACCCGACAACCCGTGTCCGTCTTTCCCGGCCCCGCCTGCCGAGCCATAAAACTAGGTTCCTAGGATGGCGTACCGAGTGTGCGACACGTGACGGGTCCGCGACTCGGATTCTGAAGCTCGTTATAGTTGCTCGGCGAGTGGCCGGTGGGGGGCCCGGGCGTCGGGGGACGCGTCTATCCGGGCCGGCGTGTGCGCCGGGGTCATGCTGGGCTTTGCCGCCCGGCACCGGAGGGGGAGAGGAAGTCGCGATGTCGCAGCAGCCTGCGCCGTCCGTTGCCGCCCCGTCCAACCGGATCTGGACGATTCCGAACGTCATCAGCTTCATCCGCCTGCTCGGCGTCCCGCTCTTCCTCTATCTGCTGCTCGGCCCGCATCACGACGTGGCCGCGGTGATCGTGCTGGCGATCGGCGGCACCACCGAC
The DNA here is from genome assembly GCF_016785085.1 of Paractinoplanes lichenicola. Lineage (GTDB taxonomy): Bacteria > Actinomycetota > Actinomycetes > Mycobacteriales > Micromonosporaceae > Actinoplanes > Actinoplanes lichenicola. The sequence continues at coordinate 505,174 of NZ_JAENHO010000007.1, read as the reverse complement.
TGGGTCGACGGCTATGTGGCCCGCCGGATGAACTCGGTGAGCCGCCTCGGCGAGCTGCTCGACCCGTTCGCCGACCGGCTCTACATCCTGGCCACGCTGATCGGCTTCACCGTGCGCGGCGTCGTGCCGTACTGGCTGACCGGCGCCCTGCTGCTGCGCGAGGCCGTGCTCGCCGTCGCGCTGCTGATCCTGCGCCGCCACGGGTACGGTCCGCCGCCGGTGCACTACGTGGGCAAGACCGGCACGTTCGTGCTGCTGGCCGCGTTCCCGGTGATCCTGCTGGCCGCCGCCGTGCCCGCGATCGACTCGTGGGCGGGCCCGATCGGCTGGGGCCTCGCGTGGTGGGCGCTCGGGCTCTACTGGGCCGCCGGCGTTCTCTATCTGGCGCAGACCGCACAGCTGTTGCGGGCCGCCCGGACGGTCACGTGATGCCGGACGCCGAGGAGCAGCCCCCGAAGCGGACGTTCCAGCCCGACTTCCTGACGGAGCTGTTCCGCAACCCCCTCGACCCCGGGTACGCCGACGCGGCCGCCCGCAAGCAGCGCGACGGCGAGCCGACGGGCCTGCGCAAACAGCTCTCCGGCAGCGCGCTCGTGGTCACCCTCGTCGTGCTCGGGTTCCTGCTGGTGATCGCGTACAAGCAGACGGTCAAGGACGAGCCGGCCCGGACGACCGCGCGCGCCGAGCTGATCCAGCAGGTCCAGAACCGCCGCGAGACCACGACCGAGCTGCAGGACCGGGCCGACAAGCTGGCCGACGAGGTGGCCGGGCTGCGCGAGGCCGAGCTCAGCGACGACGAGGTGCAGAAGCTGCGCGACACCGAGGCGGCGACCGGCCTGGCCGCCGTACGGGGGTCGGGTGCCACGATCACCGTAGGCGACGGCCCGACGCCGATCGACCCGGTGACCGGCGAGCGCAACACCGTGGCCCGGGTCAAGGACTCCGACCTGCAGCTGGCCACGAACGCGTTGTGGTCGCTGGGGGCCGAGGCGATCGCGATCAACGGGCAGCGGCTGACCGCGACGTCGACGATCCGCCAGGCCGGCGAGGCGATCCTGGTCGACCTCAGGCCGGTCACGACCCCGTACGAGGTGGTCGCGCTCGGCCCCGACGACCTGGCCGGCGACTTCCGGTCCGGGTACGCGGGCCGGTTCTTCGAGCAGCTCTCGGCCAAGTACGGCATGTCCTTCGACGCCCGGACGGCCGACGATGTGCGGCTCGACGCGGCGACCGAGCTCAAGCTGCGGGTGGCCCAGCCGTCCACGCCGCCGCCCGCGCCCTCCACCCTGACCTCCCCCGGCTCGGCCACCTCCCCGGCCGAACCGTCCCGCTCCACGTCGGAAGGCGGCCGATGATCGCCGTACTCGCCCTGATCGCCGGTGTCGCGCTGGGCATCGTGTTCGACCCCACCGTGCCGGTGGTCCTGCAGCCCTACCTGCCGATCGCGGTGGTGGCGGCGCTGGACGCGGTGTTCGGCGGGGTGCGGGCCCGGTTCGACGGCATCTTCGACGACAAGCAGTTCGTCGTCTCGTTCATCTCGAACGTGCTGGTGGCCGCGCTGATCGTCTATCTCGGCGACCAGCTCGGCGTGGGCACCCAGCTCTCCACGGGCGTCGTGGTCGTCCTCGGCGTGCGCATCTTCGGCAATGTGGCGGCGATCCGCCGGCACCTGTTCCGGGCCTGATCGGGGACGTGATGACCGACCAGAACGAGCCCGAGCCGGGCATGCCCACGGCGGGCCGCAAACCGCCGCCGAGCGAGGACGAGCCGACGGTCGAGCGGCCGTCGTCGCCGCCGTCGCCGCCTCCGTCGATGGACTCCAAGACCGTCGAGCTGGACGGGCCGACGCGGCCGTTGTCGGTGCCGCGCGAGCTGCCGCCGGCGCCGTCACCCGATCCAGCGACACCGGAGCGAACGGCACAGCCCGACCCGGGCGAGGCGACGCGGGTGCTGCAACCCAGGACGCCGGCCAAGACCGAGGATCAGCCTGAGCCCGTACGGGAAAAGGAAGCGGCCGGGTTTCTCCGCAAGCGCCCGAGCTCGGCGGGCGCGCTGATCCTGGTGTTGCTGGCGTTGTTCGGGTTCACGCTGGTGGTGCAGCTCAGGAGCAACGACAGCGACGAGGGCCTGGCCAGCGCGCGGCAGGAGGACCTCGTCCGGATCCTGAGCGACCTGGAGGCGCGCGACAGCCGGCTGCAGAGCGAGATCAGCGCCCTGGAGACCAGTCAGCGCCAGCTCACCTCGGGTGTGGCCGGGCGGCAGGCGGCGCTGGCCGAGGCGCAGAAGCGCTCCGACGAGCTGGGGCTGCTGGCCGGCACCCTGGCCGGGCGGGGCCCGGGGCTGCGGATCGTGATCGACGGGGTCAAGGCGAGCGCGATCCTCAACACGGTGCAGGAGTTGCGCGGCGCCGGCGGCGAGGTCATGCAGATCGCCGGCGCGGGCGGGCGGCCGGTCCGGATCGTGGCGTCGAGCTATTTCGTCGACGCCGAGGGCGGGGGCATCATGGCCGACGGTCAGGGCCTGTCCGGGCCCTATGTGCTGACCGTGATCGGGCAGCCCTCGGTCATGCAGACGGCGCTGCAGATCCCGGGCGGGGTGGTGGCGTCGGTGAACAGTGACGGCGGTAGCGTGACGTTGGAACAACGGACCTTGGTCGAAGTGACCGCGATCCGTGACGCCAAGTCGATGCAATACGCACGTCCGGCCTCCTGAAAGGGGCGCCGGGAATCGTGACAACGGGAGAGAACGCGTGATTCCTGAGGACCTGCGGTACACGGCTGAACACGAGTGGGTGGCCGGCGACGGCAGCGGGCCCGTGCGGGTGGGCATCACCCACTTCGCTCAGGATGCTCTGGGCGACATCGTGTTCGTGCAGCTGCCCGACGAGGGCACCGAGGTGGCGGCGGGCGATTCGCTCGGCGAGATCGAGTCGACGAAGAGCGTGTCGGAGATCTACGCGCCGATCGCGGGCACGATCGTGTCGAAGAACGCCTCGCTGACCGACGAGCCCGAGCTGATCAATGCCGAGCCCTATGCGGCGGGCTGGCTGGTGGAGATCGCGCCGGCCGATTCCGGCTCGATCGCGCAACTGCTCGACGCGGACGCATACAAAGCTTTGACGGAGAGCTGACTCCGGTCAGTGTGTCCGGTTGCCCCGCGATATTGGCCCTGACTAGGGTTGCGGGGCACAACCTTGTTATCTCTTTGAAACCGATAGTCGTGCGTCCCAGCCTTACGGCGCGGCGGGGGAGACCTTGGCCGCACGCCACGACCAACTGATCCGTGAGGTGGTCCGATGACGCGCCCAGACGACGAGTTCCCCCCACTCGACGTCACGTCCACGCTGAACCTCGGCGCCCTCGACGAGGTGCTCGAGGGTCCCGACACCGACGTGGTGCCGAGCCGCATGTCGGGCTCGCTCCCGCCCGGGATGGCGCTGCTGGTGGTGCGCCGGGGTCCCAACGCGGGCGCCCGCTTCCTGCTGGACCACGACGTGACGACCAGTGGACGTCACCCCGACAGTGACATCTTCCTCGACGACGTGACGGTCTCCCGCCGCCACGCCGAGTTCCACCGCGACGGCGGCACCTTCACGGTGCGCGACGTGGGCTCGCTCAACGGCACCTACGTCAACCGCGAGCGGGTCGAGGCGGCCACGCTCAGCAACGGCGACGAGGTGCAGATCGGCAAGTTCCGGCTGGTGTTCATCGCCGGCCCGCGGCCCGAGGGTGAGGGCAGCTAGGAGTGACTGCGTCGGGGGCGGCCGCGCGCGACCCGGGGGCCTCGCGTCCCCAGGGCGGGCGCGAGGCTGCGCTGATGAGCATCGGGGAGGTGCTGGCCCATCTGCGCACCGAGTTCCCCGACACCACCATCTCCAAGTTGCGGTTCCTGGAGGCGGAGGGGCTGGTCGATCCCCAGCGCACCGCCTCCGGGTATCGGAAGTACTCGTGGAACGACGTGGCGCGGCTCAGGTTCGTCCTGACCGCGCAGCGCGACCAATATCTGCCCCTGCGGGTGATCCGCGAGCAGCTCGACCGCATGGAGTCCGAGGAGCCGGTGGCGCCGAGCCGGCCGGCCCTGGTCGCCGTGGGCGCCGAGAAGGCGCCCGCCGATCCGTCCGACACCCGGGTCCCCCGGGAGGATGTGATGGAACGCACGGGCGTCTCCGGGGAGCTGCTCGACGAGCTGGAGCGCATGGGCCTGGTCACGGCGCGGCCCCCGGGGTGGTACGACGGCGATGCCGTGGTCATCGTCGAGGCCGTGGTCGGGCTGACGAAATACGGGCTGGAACTGCGCCATCTGCGGGGTTTCCGGGCCGCCTCGGACCGTGAGGTGGGCCTGTTCACGCAGCTCCTGGCGCCGCTGGTGCGGCAGAGCGACCCGGCCGCCCGGGCCCGGGCCAACGAGACGGCCCGGGATCTGCAGGCGCTCTCGCAGCGTCTGCATGCTGCATTGGTCCGGGCCGGACTGCGCGGCGAACTCGGGCGCTGAGCCGGATTCGCCTAGGCTTTCCGGGGTATGCGGCACCGGTGGGATCCGGACGGCGTGCGTGTACCGTGCAGGATAGGGGCAGCCGTTGCGGGCGGCGCGAAAACGACACGGAGGCGGGCGGTGCGCGAGCTGAGCGTGGTCGGGGTTCGGGTGGAGCTGCCGAGCAACCAGCCGATCGTCCTGCTGCGAGAAGTTGACGGTGATCGGTATCTGCCGATCTGGATCGGTGCGGTCGAGGCGACCGCGATCGCGTACGAGCAGCAGGGTGTCAAGCCCGCCCGTCCGCTGACCCACGATCTGCTGCGGGACATCCTGGCCGCCCTCGAGGCGCCGCTGACCGCGGTCGAGATCACCGAGCTGAAGGACAACGTCTTCTACGCCGACCTGCTGATCGGCGAGGAGGGGGTGCGGGTCTCGGCCCGCCCGAGCGACTCGATCGCGCTCGCCCTGCGGGTGGGGGCGCCGATCCGGTGCGCCGACGAGGTGCTGACCGAGGCCGGCATCGTCATCCCCGACGAGCAGGAGGACGAGGTCGAGAAGTTCCGCGAGTTCCTCGATCAGGTCCGCCCCGAGGATTTCGCGGGCTGAAGACGTCCCCGCGGCGGGGGAAAGATCGACATCTGCCTCGCTCGGTCGCGGCGTGTCGTCGCGTTACCTAGCTGTTTCCGCGGGCCCTGAGATATACGCTCGTGAAGTCCAGGTGAAGCGGCGGCACCGCGCAGCGGGGAGGTGGTCGCGTGCACGAGCAGCCCCTTGAACATGAGGGCCCTCTCGTCGGCGAGGACGGCTCGGTCGGTTATCGCGGGGTGACGGCGTGCCAGGCGGTCGGCATCAGCTACCGCCAGCTCGACTACTGGGCGCGCACGACCCTGGTCGTGCCCAGCATCCGTGACGCGTCCGGCTCGGGCACCCAGCGGCTCTACTCGTTCCGTGACCTGGTGGTCCTCAAGGTGGTCAAGCGCCTGCTCGACGCCGGGGTGTCGCTGCAGAACATCCGCCGGGCGATCGAGACGCTGCGCTCGCGGGGCGTGGAGGACCTGGCCGGTATCACCCTCATCTCCGACGGCACGACGGTCTACGAGTGCCGCTCGCCGGAGGAAGTGGTCGACCTGCTGCAGGGCGGCCAGGGCGTGTTCGGCATCGCCATCGGCGGCGCCTTCAAGGAGATCCAGGGCTCGCTGACCAACCTGCCGGCCGAGCCGGCCGGCGGCCCGGTCCCGGTCGGGTCCGACCCCGAGCCGTCCGCGGGCGACGAGCTGGCGGCCCGGCGGGCCCGCAAGCGGGCCGGCTGACGGGTTTGCTGATTCGGCAAGGTTTGTAGGCGTCCCGGCGGGCGCTGCCGCAGGCTGGGCGCATGAGCGACGAACAAGCGTGGGACGCCCGATACTCCGAGAGCGACCGGATCTGGAGCGGCAAGCCGAACGTGGTGCTGGTGCGCGAGGTGAGCGACCTGCCCGCCGGCCGGGCCCTCGATCTCGGGTGCGGCGAGGGCGGCGACGCGATCTGGCTGGCCGAGCGGGGCTGGCAGGTGACCGCGGTCGACATCTCCGGGGTGGCCGTCGAGCGGGCCCGGCAGCACGCCGCCGACCGGGGCGTGAGCACGATCGACTTCCAGCGGCGCAACCTCACGGCCGAGTTCCCCGGCGGCGAGTACGACCTGGTCAGCGCGCAGTTCCTGCACCACTGGGGCGAGTTCGACCGGGTGGGGATCCTGCGCCGGGCGGCGGCCGCCGTGGCACCCGGGGGAGTGCTGCTGATCGAGGGGCACATGGACACCGGGCCGGTGCACCGCCCCGAGCACGACGACATGCCGCCGCTGCCCGGCCCGGACGAGGTCGTCAAGAGCCTCGAGCTGGGCGCCGAGTGGGAGGTGCTGCTGGCCGAGGAGCACCCGCGTGAGCACGTCATCGACGGCGTCGCGCATCACCGCACCGACAACACGGTGAAGCTACGCCGGGGCGTCACCGGCCGGTAACCCGTACCGGGAAGACTGCGGGGATGGACGTCACGGCGCTGGCCCGCCGGCTGCTCGACCCGATCCCGGCCGACCGCACCGCCGGTCTCGAGATGGTGCGGGCCGCGGACGGCGTCGGGGTGGTCGCCGTCGGCTCAGCGGCCTGTACGCGGGGCAGGTGGCCAAGCTGCGGCTGACCACGACGGCGACGATCACCGACCGGTCCGGGACGACGGTCCGTGAGGGTCAATTTTCCTGGAGCATCCGCCGCGCGGGTTGACTCTCACACGGTGTCAGCGTCCACCCTGGACGTCATGATGACCGATCTGGGGCGGCACACGGCCGCCGTGAAGGACCTCCCGGCCGACCTCGCCACCATCGTGCGGACGGTGCAGGGCCTGCTCCTCCACGAGGGCTGGGCGGCCTCGTACGGGGTGGAACTGGACGACCCCGCGACAGTGCACCTGCGGCGGGCCGAGGAGCTCCTGGACGCGGCGGGGGACCGTCCACTGAGCGAGGCGCGCGAGCCGGGCGACCGGGTGCCGACCATGTGCCGCAGCTTCACCGTCCTGACCGTGGCCATGCTGCGCGCGCACGGATTCGACGCGCGGTCGCGGGCCGGGTTCGGCGCCTACTTCACCCCCGGGCGCTACGACGATCACTGGGTCGTCGAGGTCGGCGGCAGGCTGGTCGACGCGCAGCTCGACGCCCTGCAGGCCGAGGCGCTCAAGCTCGGCTTCGACCCGCTCGACGTGCCACGCGACCAGTTCCTGCCCGGCCCCGACGCGTGGCGGCTCGTGCGCGACGGCAAGGCCGACCCGGAGCTGTTCGGCCACCCGCCGGCGAACATGGCGGGGGAGTGGTTCATCGCCGGCAACGTGATCCGCGACCGGGCCGACGTCGAGGCCCTCCCGTGGGACTCGTGGGATCCCATGCCCGGCCCCGGCGACCCCGTCGACCGCGACCTGATCGACCGCATCGCCGCCGGTGACGAGGCGGTCAAGGTGCCCGGCGAGGTGTTCAACGTCCGCCGCGGCCGGAGGGAGCCGCTGGCCAGTGCGTGAAAGCCCGGCGGGGGCGCCCGGTCACCGCGTAGCGTCGGTAGCTGTGATCCCGCAGCACTTTCCGCTCTATCTGCGCGAGCCGGGCGCCACCGCCGGCGCCGACAAGGTCTGGCTGGTCGTCGGCTGGCTGCCGGACAAGGTTTCCGGCCTGCCCCGTCAGCCCGTTGCGCTGCTCTGCGACGGCGACGTCGAGGAGCCGCGGGTGCTGGAGCAGACCACCGTGTTCCGGGTGATCGGGCCGAATCGCCACTAGGTCGCGCACCGAGCGTGCCCGTGACATGACCTCAAGTGTTGTCTATGCTTCCAGATGCCTTGACCGGGATCTGGGGGAATTGTCGTGCCGTTGCCTACCGCGAAATCACCCGCTCCGCGCCCGCTCGACGAGGCTCGCCGGAGCCCCATCGACCGGATCGAACGGACGGCGTCCGCGACGATCGTGCGTCGCATCGTCCGCCACGTTCGGACGCGGGACCGATCCGACGTCACCCCCTTCAGCTCTGGCCTCTGACCGGGGGTGGAGACCCCGTGGCGCCCGCTGCGCCACTTCGTGCTGAAGGTCCACAGCCGCTGCGACCTCGCCTGCGACCACTGCTACATCTACGAGCACGCCGACCAGTCGTGGCGCGGCCGGCCCCTCGCGATGGAGCCGGAGACCGCGCGGGCGGCGGCGGGCCGCATCGCCCAGCACGCCGCGCGGCACGGCCTGGCCTCCGTCGGGGTGGTGCTGCACGGCGGTGAGCCCCTGCTGCTCGGGCCCCGGCGGCTGCGCGCGCTGCTGACCGAGCTGCGCGGCACCATCACCCGCGTCTGCGAGCTCGACCTGCGGATGCAGACCAACGCCGTACGGCTCGACGCGGCCACGTGCGAGCTGCTGCTCGAGTTCGGGGTCAAGATCGGCGTCTCGCTCGACGGCGGCCGGGCCGAGAACGACCGGCACCGGCGCTACCGCAACGGCGCGTCCAGCCACGACCGCGTGCGGGCCGCCCTGCGCCGGCTGCGCGAACCCCGCTACCGGCCGCTCTACGCCGGGCTGCTGTGCACGGTCGACGCGGCCAACGACCCGATCGCCGTCTACGAGGCCCTGCTGGCCGAGCAGCCGCCGCGGATCGACCTGCTGCTGCCCCACGCCACCTGGGACACCCCGCCGCCCGAGCCGCTCGGGGAGTGGCTGACCGCCTTCCACGACCGCTGGGCGGCCGACGACCGTCCGGTGCCCGTACGGCTCTTCGACTCGATCCGCTCGCTCGGCCTCGGTGGCCCCACGCAGACCGAGGCCGTGGGCGTCGACGCCGGCGACGTGGTGGTGATCGAGACCGACGGGGCGTGGGAGGAGCCCGACTCGATGAAGACGACCGGGCCGGGCGGCGGTGCGACCGGGCTGACCGTCTTCGACGCCTCGGCCGACGACGTCGCCGGGCTGCCCGCGATGCGCCGCCGCCGGGGCGGGCTGGCCGCGCTCTCGGCCACCTGCCGCTCCTGCGCGCTCGTCCGGCAGTGCGGCGGCGGGCTCACGGCGCACCGGTGGGCGCGGGCGTCCGGTTTCGACAACCCCTCCGTGTACTGCGACGACCTGAAGGAGCTCATCATCACGATCAACGAGCATCCCGGTCCGGTCGCGGGCGACCTCGGCGCGATCCCGGCGGACGCCTTCGACGGCCTCGGCTACGGCTACGGCGACGCCGCGGCGATCGCCCTGCTGGCCGAGGCCGAGCTGGCGGTCAACCGGGCCCTGGTCTCCGAGGTGGCGGGCGAGACCGCGGCCGGCAGCCGGCTGCTGGCCGAGCTGGAACGGCAGGCGCCCGCGGTCTTCGACGAGGTGCTGCGCCACCCGTTCGTCCGCTCGTGGGCGGTCAGCTGCCTCGACGGCGGCCGCGACTGCGACCCCGACTGGGCGGCCGCGATCGCCGCCGCCGTCGCCGTGCGGGCCGGGCTGGGCGTGGAGGTGCCGGTACGGGCCCACGGCGGGCGGATCCACCTGCCCACGGTCGGGTTCTTCGCCGCCCCCGCGGCCGAGGTGACCGTGCTCGCCGCGCCCGGCTCGTTCACGCTGCGCTGGCCGGGCGGCCGGGCCACGATCGTGGACGGCGGTGAGGCCCGCGGGTGGCACGCCGCGCGCTGGGTCACCGTCGACGGCGTCCGGATCCTGCTCGAGGACGCCGACCCCTATCGCGACCGGCTGGAGCATGCCGCCACCGGTCACCTCGACGCGGCGGCGGCCGGGGGCTGGTCGGCCGCGCTGGCCGGGGCGTGGGAGGTGCTCGGCCGCGACGCGCCCGACCAGCTCGACGGGCTGCGCGCGGGCCTGCGGGCGATCGTGCCGCTGACCCCGGCGACCGACGGCACCCGGCGCAGCGCCACCTCCCGGCACGCGTTCGGGGCGCTCGGCATCGCCCCCACCGACGCCGAGGAGCTGGCCGTGCTGCTCGTGCACGAGTTCCAGCACACCAAGCTGGGCGCGGTGCTCGACCTGATCGACCTGGTGCCCGACGACGCCGTGGGCGATCGGCTGCGGGTCGGCTGGCGACCCGACCCGCGCCCGGTCGAGGCGGCCCTGCAGGGGGCGTACGCGCATCTGGCCGTGGCCGACGTGTGGCGGCGCCGCGCCGAGCGCACCGGCGACGAGCAGAGCCGCAAGCTGTTCCGGATGTATCGCGACTGGACGGCCGAGGCGATCGACGCCCTGCGTACGGGCGACCGGCTGACCCCGGCCGGGGCGCGGTTCGTCCGCCGGATGGCCGACACCGTGGGCGGCTGGGCCGCCTAGCCGCGACCGTCCTGCATGGAGGTTGCGATCACGTGGTTGACTGATCGTCCTGTGGCAGAGGACGAGGGCATCTCCGAGGCGGCGGGGCGCGACGATCCGTCGGCCCCGGTGTTCTTCCTGAGCTACTGGCGGCCCGACCCGCCCGCCCACGGCGCCGGCCGGCCGCGCGAGCCCAACCGGTTCGTCATGCAGTTCTTCGACGAGCTCAGCGAGAACGTCAACAACCTGATCGGCTCGATGCCCGGCCGCGACCCGGGCTTCCTCGACGTGGCCCGCGGCGGCGGCGAGCTGTGGGAACGCCAGCTGCTGCACGCGGCCGGCACCTGCCAGGTCTTCATCAGCCTGCTCTCCACGCCCTACCTGACCGGCAGCGAGTGGTGCGCCCGCGAGTGGGATCTGTTCACCCGCCGCGAGGTCACACCCCGGCACAGCTTCGCCCAGCCGTACGAGACCGCGGTCGTGCCGGTGCTGTGGACACCGCTGAGCACCCCGCTGCCGCCCGTCGTGTCCGACGTCAACATCTTCGTGCCGACCCGGCTGCGCGACGACTACCGCGCCGAATACCAGGCCGAGGGGCTGCTCGGCCTGTTGCGTACGGGGCAGCGGGTGGTCTTCGACACGGTCGTGTGGCGGATCGCGCAGCGGGTCGTCGACATCCGGCACAACTACCGGGTCGAGCCGAAGATCATGCCCGGCTCGGGGGAGCTGCGCACCGACTTCGAGCGGGGGGAGGACGCATGACGCGGTACTACTTCTACCTCAGCTACGGCCACTCGGTGCGGCTGCGGCCCGGCGACCGGCCCGACACCGACCACTGGGCCGGGCAGCTGTTCACCGAGCTGTCGGCCGAGGTGGCCCGGCTGGTCGGCGCCGACCGCCGCACCCAGGTCGGCTACTACGACGACCTGGTGCAGCCGCTGACCGACTGGAAGGCCGCGCTGGCCGGCGTGCTGAGCAGCACCGACGTGTTCGTGGCGCTGTATTCGCCGGGCTACTTCAACAAGTCCTGGCCGCTGCGCGAGCGGGCCTCGTTCGCCAGCCGCTACGCCGACCCCCAGATGGCCGACCGCTTCCTGCTGCCGGTGCTGTGGGTGCCCTGGCCGCCGTGGGAGCACGAGGCCGAGCGGGCCGCGGCGCTGCGCCTGGGCGCGGGCGTCCCCGAGTACGCCGACGAGGGTCTGCAAGCCATGTCCCGGCTCGCGCTCTACAAGAAGCAGTACCGCACGATCGTGCGCCGCCTGGCGTACCGGATCGTCACCCTGGCCGCCGAGGCCCCCAAGCCGGCGCCCCTGGCCGTCGCCATCGACGAGGTCACGGCCGAGCCCACCGCCCCGACCGAGATCCTGTTCACCGTGGGGGTGCTGGCCCCGCAGCGCGCCGCCGTGCCGGCCGGCCGCTCGCCCGGCTCGTATGGCACGGCGCCGCGCGCCTGGACCCCGTACCGGGATCTGCAGCACTTTCCGATCGCCGAGTACGTGGCCAACGTGGCCGAGCGGCTCGGGCAGCCCGCCCGCATCGTCGACCGGCCCGGTGAGCTGGGCGTGCTGGCCCAGGGGGCGGCGCTGGTGCTGATCGACCCGTGGGTGGCGGCCACCCCCGACGGCCTGGAACGGCTCAGCGGGCTGGCGAGCCGGATCCCCGAATGGGCGACAGTGCTGCTGGTGGCCGACCGCTCCGATCCCGAGTACGCCGCGCGCGGCGCCACCCTGCACGCCACCGTGGCCGATACCCTGATCGCCGCCGGGATCGCCCGCAACCGCATCACGCTGCTGCGCGACGCCGACCGGCTCGTCGAGCGGATGCCGTCCATCATCGACCAGGCCTGCACGGCGTACCGCCGCACCGCCCCGGTGTTCCTGCCCAAGGGCGCCGACTCGACCCTGCCCAGGCTGACGGGGAGCACCGATGACCGAGAACCGTGACGGGAAGGTCGTCACGTTCTATTCGTACAAGGGCGGCACCGGCCGCACCATGGCGCTGGCCAACGTGGCCTGGATCCTGGCCGCCAGCGGCAAACGGGTGCTGGTGGCCGACTGGGATCTCGAGTCGCCCGGCCTGCACCGGTTCTTCCGGCCGTTCATCGACCCGCAGGCGCTGGCCGACTCGGGCGGCGTGATCGAGCTGGTCCGCGGCTACGAGCAGGCCACCCTGCAGGACGTCGAGCGCGACGACGACTGGCACCGCGACTACGCCCGGGTCAGCCGGCACGCCTTCACGATCGACTGGGACCACTTCCCCGAGGGCGGCACCCTCGACTTCCTCGGCGCGGGCAGCCAGAACCAGGACTACGCGCGCAGCGTCTACGAGCGCGACTGGGACGAGTTCTACGAGCGGCTCGGCGGCGGGCAGCTGTTCGACGCGCTGCGCGAGGACATGAAGAAGCGCTACGACTACGCGCTCATTGATTCCCGTACGGGGTGGAGCGACGTCGCCGGGATCTGCACGGTGCACATGCCCGACGTGCTGGTCGACTGCTTCACCTTCAGCGAGCAGGGCATCGACGGCGCCGCCACGGTGGCCGCCAACGTCTCGGCGCAGCAGGGCCGCCGGCAGATCCGGATCCTGCCCGTGCCCATGCGCGTCGACCTGGCCGAGCTGCAACGCGCCGACGCGGGCCGGCTGGCGGCCCGGCAACGCTTCACCGGGCTGCCGGCCGGGATGGCGGCCCGCGAACGCGACGCGTACTGGTCGACCGTCGAGGTGCCGTACGTGCCGTTCTACGCGTACGAGGAGACCCTGGCCACCTTCGGTGACCGGCCCGGCTCGCGCAGCTCGATGCTGGCCGCGTACGAGACCATCACGCACTACGTCACCGGCGGCGAGATCTCGGCCCTGCCGCCGATGGAGGAGTCGCTGCGCGAGCGCACGGCGGCCCGGTTCGTGCGCCCGGCGATCCTGCCCGAGACCACGATCGCGCTGCGGTACGCGCCCGACGACCGGCTCTGGGCCGAATGGATCACCAAGGTGCTCGAGTCGGCCGGGGTCACCGTCAACGTCGTCGCGGTCGATCCGGACGCCGACAGCGTGCCCACCCCCGAGGGCCGCCCGCTGACCGTGGTCTCCGGCTCCAACGCGCGGGCCGAGCAGGCCCGGGTGCCATCCGGCCGCGACCCCCGTACGCCCCTGGTCGCCTACGTCTCCGACGTCAGCGCGCTGCGCGGGCAGGCCGAGCGCGACTCCACGTTCCTGGTCGGCCAGCCCGAGGAGGTGGCCGTCGCGCGGCTGCTGCGCCTGGTCGGGCACCCGTCCGACGAGTTCGACCGGGCCCGCATCGGGCTGCGCTTCCCCGGCCGCTCGACGGTGCTGTTCAACGCCCCGATCCGCAACGTGCAGTTCACCGGGCGTGAGAAGGACCTGCTCGACCTGCGCAGCCAGCTGCAGACCAGCGGCAGCCCGGTCGTGCTGTCCGGCGCCTCCCCGGTGGCCCTGCAGGGCATGGGCGGCATCGGCAAGACCCAGGTCGCGATGGAGTACGCCCACCGCTTCCGCAACGCGTACGACTTCGTCTGGTGGATCGACGCCGACCCGGTCACCTTCGTCGACACCCAGCTCTCCGACCTGGCCCGCGAGCTCGGCCTGGCCCCCGACGGCGGGATCGCGGATCAGGCCCAGGCCGTGCTGGGCGCGCTGCGCCGGGGCCGCACCCTGAGCCGCTGGCTGGTCATCTTCGACAACGCCGAGGACATCGCCGCGGTCAGCCGGTTCCTGCCCAGCGGGCCCGGCGGCCACGTCATCGTCACCTCCCGAGACGCCGGGTGGAGCGAGCGGGCCCAGGTCGTGCAGGTCGACGTGTTCGACCGCCGCGAGAGCGTGGCCCACCTGCGCCGCCGCGTGCCCAGCCTGCGCGGCGAGGACGCGGCCCGGCTGGCCGAGCTGCTCGGTGACCTGCCGATCGCGGTCGCCGCGGCCGGGGCCTGGCTGGCCGACACCGGCGCCCCGATCGACGACTACCTCGAGCACATCGACCGGTTCGGCCCGGCCAACCTCGAATCGGTGTGGGACCTCTCGCTCAAGCGCCTCGAGGAGCGCTCCGCCGCGGCGTACCGGCTGCTGACGCTCTGCTCGGTGCTGGCGCCGCAGATCGCGCTCGACCTGATCTACAGCGACCGGATGGCCGAGCTGCTCAGCCCGCTCGACCCGATGGTCACCGACGCCATGTACCGCGGGGCGCTGATCCAGCAGATCAACCGGCTCGCCCTGCTCAAGCTCGACATCGGCGGCGGGCAGATCCACGTGCACCGGATCGTGCAGCACGTCGTCCGGCAGCGGCTTGCCCCCGAGCAGCTCGACGAGGCCCGCCGCCAGGTGCACCTGGTGCTGGCCGCGGCCCGCCCCACCGGCGAGGTCGACGACCCGGCCACCTGGCCCCGGTTCCGGCAGCTGTGGCCGCACCTGGAGGTGTCCCGGGCGTACGAGTCGCACGAGGAATCCGTCCGCCGGCTGATCATCGACCGGGTTCGGTACGTGTGGCAGTCCGGCGGCTACAACGACGGCCGCCGCCTGGCCGAGGAGTACGTACGCCGCTGGACCGCGCTGCGCGACGAGCTGGGTGACGAGTTCGCCCGCGCCTCGCTCAGCCGCCAGCTGCTGCAACTGCAGTTCCACCTGGCCAACATCCTGCGCGACCGGGCCGACTTCGCCGAGGCCCGCGCGCTCGACGAGAAGGTCCTGGCCGAGCAGCGCGAACTGCTCGGCGACTACCACCCCAACACGCTGACGACCGCGGGCGGGCTCGGCGCGTCACTGCGCGCGCTGGGCCTGTACGCCGACGCGCTGCGCCTCGACGAGCGCACCACGGCCGCCTGGACCGAGATCTTCGGCGAGGACGTGCTGCGCACCATGATGGCGATGAACAACCTGGCCAGCTCGCTGCGCCTGTCCGGGCGGGTGCGCGAGGCCCGCGACCGCGAACGCCACCTGTACGAGCGGTGCACGCTGGTGCTGGGCGAACACCACACGCTGACCCTGACCGTGGGCAGCAACCTCGGCCGTGACCTGCGCGAGGCCGGCGAGTACGTGGAGTCGATAGTGCTGCTCTCCGACGTGCTCAACCGCAACCGGCAGGCGCTGGGCGACAACTCACCCCGCACGTACAGCGTGATGGCCAACCTGGCCGTCAGCGAGCGCAGCGCCGGCCGCACCCGCGAGGCGGCGGCCCGGCTCGACACCGCCTACGACAACCTGAACCGGCTGCTCGGCCCGGACAGCCCCGAGACCCTGGCCTGCCGGCTGAGCCGCGCGGTCAGCCTGGCCGCGATCGGCGAACCCGACACCGCGGCCGACGAGATGGCCCGGGTCGAACGGTCGTACCGGACCAGCCTCGGCGCCTCCCACCCGCACACCCTGACCTGCCTGAGCAACCGCTCCACGGTGGCCCGCGCGACCGGCGACCTGGGCACCGCGCGCCGCCTGGCCGGCGAGGCGGCCGAGGGCTTCGAGCGGCGGCTGGGCGCCGACCACCCGTACACGCTGGCCGCCCGGATGAACCAGGCCATCTTCACCGCCGAGTGGGGCGCGGTGCCGGACGCGTACGCGATGATCGTGCCCATCGTCGAGCGCATCGAGGACGTGCTGGGCGCCCAGCACCCCGACACCGCCCGCGCGGTGGCCAACCTGACCCTGATCCGGGCCGACATCCAGGGCCGCAACGCCGGCGCCGAACGCGACGCGATCCGCCGCCTGCGCGACGCGCTGGGCGAGACCCACCCCGCCGTGGAGGCCATGCGCGAGGGCCGCTACCTGCACCGCACCCTCGACCCCCACCCGTTCTAGTCCGGGTCGTCCGTGGCGACCGGGGAGCCGATTTCCTTGCCGCTGGTGAAGCGGGTGCGGTATTCGGTGGCGGTCAGGCCGTAGTGGGCCCGGAAGCGGCGGGCGAAGTAGTTCTGGTCGGGCCAGCCGACGCTCTCGGCGATCGCACGGACCGTACGGTCGGTGTGCAGCAGCATCTCGGCCGCCAGCTCGACCCGGTGACGCGACAGGAAGGCCACCGGGGGCAGGCCGGTCACCGACTTGAACCGGCGGACCAGATAGCCCGGGGCCAGGTGCAGCCCGTCGGAGAGCTCGGCCAGCGTCCAGTTGCGGGCCGGGTCGCTCTCGATGCGCCGCATCACCTCGACCACGGCCGGATGCTGCGGCTCCTGGCGCACGTCGGCCCCGACGGCCCGGGCCACGCAGCCCAGGGCCAGCACGACCTGGGCGATCTGGTCGGCCCGGTGCAGATGCGGCGGCAGCGACCGCAGCTCGGCCAGCGCGTCCAGGTGGGCGAAGCAGGTGTCGCGCTCGGCGTCGTCCAGGTGCGTCGACAGGATGCCGCGGCGGCGTTCCGCGTACGGGCCCGTCCACAGCAAATGGCCCAGCAGCGGATCGTCACGGGTCCAGGCCAGTTCGCGGCGCAACAGCTCAGCCGAGAAGCAGAAGTTGTACAGCTCGAGGTCGCGGCACTCCTCGTAGCCGTGCCAGACGCCGGGCCGCAGCAGCACCGCGTCGCCCACCTGGAGGACCTGCCGGCCGTTCAGGCTGTGATGCACGCCGGTGCCGCCGGCCACGACCGCCACCTCGACGAAGCTGTGCGTGTGCACCCGCATCTCGTCCTCGTGCACATGCCGCCCCGCGTACGTGAACGAATCGTCCCCGAAATACACCAGGGTTGCTTTGTTCTCGATGGTGGCGCCCGACATCACCGCAGGGTAGCCGATCGCAACT
Organism: Paractinoplanes lichenicola; assembly: GCF_016785085.1. Classification (GTDB taxonomy): domain Bacteria; phylum Actinomycetota; class Actinomycetes; order Mycobacteriales; family Micromonosporaceae; genus Actinoplanes; species Actinoplanes lichenicola. Next base: position 488,196 of record NZ_JAENHO010000007.1, on the reverse strand, counting down.
CTACCTATATAGAGTTACGGTTGTGGCGCGCTCCCGACGGCCCTCCGCCCAGACCATCGCCGTGCTGCTGGCGCTTGAGGCCGAGCCCGCCACCTGGCGTTACGGCTACGACCTGGGCAAGCAACTGGGCATCAAGGCGGGCTCGCTCTACCCGATCCTGACCCGCCTGACCGACCGCGGCTTCCTCGACACGACGTGGGACACCGAGGTCCCGATCGGCCGCCCACCACGCCATCTCTACCGCCTCACCCCGTTCGGCCGCCTGCTGGCGGCCGACCTGGCCGCCTCACAGGTCGCGTAGGAGGCCCAGCACCCGCTCCGGGCCGTCGCGTAGCACGTTGTGCGTGGTCGGCCATTCCTCGTAGTGCCAGGCCGGGTCGTGGCGCAGGCGGTCCATTGTTGTCGGCGCCTGCGGGCCGCCCGGCGTGTCCAGGGCTGCGGCGTAGCGCTTGATCGGGACCTGGCGCCAGGCGCCGGTGAGGCGGCTCTTCTCGAGCAGCGTGGCGAACGGGTGCGGGCGGGCGCGCTCGTCGAAGAAGGGCAGCGGGGCCAGGCCCAGCCCGTCGCCGCCGACCGCTTCGAGGAAGTATTGGCGGTTGTCGGCGGTGGTGACGTCCCAGCACGACTCGCCGTCCTCGGTGACGTCCGTGTCGAGGTGGATCAGGGCGCTCACGCGGGCCGGGTCGTGGTCGGCGGCGCCGTTGATGACCTGGCCGGCGTAGCTGTGGCCGACCAGCACCACCTGGCCGCTGCCCGCCGTCAGGTCGGCCACCAGCTCGGTGACCTGCTCGACGTGGCTGGTCAGGTTGACCGGGCGCCGGGTGAGGTCGTCGCCGGGCCACAGGCCGGCCAGCGTCACGCACTCGGCGGTGTGGCCCTGCTTCTCCAGCTCGGCGGCGAGCGGTTCGTACCACCAGCCGCCGTGCCAGGCTCCGGGGACGAGGACGAAAGTGCTCATGGGGTCAGCTCCACCAGTTCCCGCAGGCCCAGCCGTACGTCGATCATCGCCAGTTCGCGGTCGAGGGCCCCGGCCGCCTCGTCCAGGGCCCGCCGCTGCTCACGCCGGGCCAGGGAGCGGACCAGGGTGGCTTCGAGGGGCAGGTCGGTGTCCTGGCCGCGGCGCAGGGCGGCCAGGGCGAGGGTCTGGTCGCGAACCAGGCCGATCGACCGGACGACCTCCCAGTGCAGCCCGCGGTCGATCGCGGCGCGGGCCCGGATGCAGTGATGCCAGCCAAGGCCGATCAGCCTGTCGCGGTCGGCGGGCGGGGCCGCAAGGAGCGGGCCGGCCTGGCCGAAGACCGTACGCCAGCTGTGGTCGCGCGGCGCGAACTCGGCGGCCGGCCGGAACGCCAGGTCGACCTCGTCGCCGCTGGGCAGCAGGAACAGCCGGCGTCCCGGCTCGATGCCGAAGGAGTGCAGGACGCCGAACCGGTCGTGCAGCACGCCCGTCCAGCGGGTCAGGACCGGGGCGGCGGGACCGCGTACGGCGAAAATGAGCACGTCGTCCGACCAGCGTTCCTGCTCGCCGGGGAGGATCCCGGAACGGATCGTGGCCGCGCCGGTGACGTCGGGGTCGTCCTGGGCCAGCGCGAGCAGGTCGGAACGGATCGGCACTAGACGAGCACGGCGGCCGGCTGGGCCAGCCACGACAGGATCTCGGGGAGGATCTCCATCGCGCCGAAGTGGGCCGTGCCCGACTGCACGGTCAGCTCGGCGTTGGGGATGCGTTCGGCCAGCCAGCGGGCATGGGCGGGCGGCACGCAGTTGTCCTCGGCGCCGTGCCACACCCGTACGGGCTGGGTGATGCTCTTGAGCCGGAAACCCCAGTCGCGGCGGTTGGCGAGCACGTCGTCGATCCACCCGTACGGCCCGCCGCGCATGGCCTCGGCGTACGTCTCGACGAGCAGTTGCTGCATCATCAGGTCACGCACGACCTGGCGGTCGGGGCCGGCGATCTCCTGCCGGAGCGAGTCGAGCAGGCTGACCGGGCTGCGCCGGGTGCGGTCGGCCTGTAAGCGCAGGCTCTCGACCAGGCGTGACTCGTCCTGGGCGGGGGTGCCGAACTCCTGCACGTTGGACGGCATCATGCCGCCGAACCAGTCGATCTCGGCGTCGTGCGGGGCCAGGCTGACCAGCACCGCGGCCCGGGTGACCCGCTCGGGCAGCAGCGCGGCCGCGGCCAGCGCGTGCGGGCCGCCGCCGGAGCGCCCGACGACGGTGAACTTGTCGAGGCCGAGGTCGTCGGCGATGGCAGCGATGTCGCCCGCGCAGTCGGCCACCGAGCGGCCGCGGTGCCGGTCGGAGCCGCCGTACCCGGGGCGGTCGTAGCTGATCAGCCGGATGCCCAGCCGGTAGAGCACGCCGGCGCGCGGCCGGGGCCCGACCCGGCTGCCGGGGGTGCCGTGGAGCAGGAACACGGGAACGCCGTCGCGGGCGCCCGACACCTCGTAGCGCAGGCGGCGGCCGCCGCTCGTGTACACGTCGCTGTACGACACGGTCACTCCTCGAGGCCACCGTCAATCGAGTGGTCACGTTACTGACGCCGGGGCGTCGAGACCAGTATCAGCGAGCGGCACCAGCCGGGTGTTGCGAATGGTGCCTCTTACGGCTGGAACCGGTAACCCATTCCGGGCTCGGTGATCAGGTGCGCGGGCCGGGCCGGATCGTCTTCGAGCTTACGCCGCAGCCGGGCCATGTATTGCCGCAGATAGTTCGTCTCGGTGTCGTACCGGGGACCCCAGACCTCGTGCAGCAGGCTGCGCTGGGTGATCAGCTTGCCGGGGTTGCGCAGCAGCCGCTCCAGCAGCTGCCACTCGGTCGGGGTGAGCCGCTGCTCCGGCGTGATCGTGTGGCCGGCCAGGTCGATCGTGTACTGCCCGATGCGTACCGGGCCGGCCGGGGCGTCGCCGGGCTGCACGCGCCGGGTGACCGCGCGGATGCGGGCCATCAGCTCGTCCACCCCGAACGGCTTGGTCACGTAGTCGTCGGCGCCGGCGTCGAGCGCGTCCACCTTGTCCGTGCCCTCGGCCCGCCCGGACAGCACGATGATCGGCACGGCGCTCCAGCCGCGCAGCCCGCGGATCACCTCGGCACCGTCCATGTCGGGCAGCCCGAGGTCGAGCACGACCAGGTCGGGGGTGTGGGCGGCGGCCGCCTTGAGCGCGCTCGCGCCGTCGGCCGCCACCTCCACGTCGTACTCGCGGGCGCGCAGGTTGATCCGCAGGGCCCGGAGGATCTGCGGGTCGTCGTCGACGACGAGGATGCGGGTCACGACGTGCCCCTCGGCAGGCGCAGGACCATGGTGAGGCCTCCTCCGGGTGTGTCCTCGGGCGTCAGGGTGCCGGCCATCGCCTCGGTCAGGCCGCGGGACAGGGCCAGCCCGAGCCCGACGCCGGTGTGGTTGTCATGGTCGCCGAGCCGCTGGAAGGGCTGGAAGACCCGGTCGCGGTCGGCGGGCGGGATGCCCGGGCCGTGGTCGACGACGCGCAGCTCGACGTGGTCACCGGCCGCGCCGGCGGTGATCTCGGCGGGGCCGTAGCGCACGGCGTTGCCGACGATGTTGACCAGCACCCGCTGCAGCAGCCCGGGATCGGCCCGTACGGCTTCACCCGACAGCCGTACGGGGATCTCGCACCCGAGCTCGTCGAGCGCGGGTGACACGACGTCCTCGAGGTCGATGTCGACGGGGTGCACGGCCAGAGCGCCGGCTCGCAGGCGGCTCAGGTCGAGCAGGTTGGCGAGCAGGGCGGCGAGGCGGTCCAGGGAGACATCGGCCGTTTCCAGGAGCTCGCGGCGGTCGTCCTCGTCGAAGTGGACGTCTTCGCTGCGCAGGCTGCCGACCGCGGCCTTGGCGGCGGCCAGGGGAGTGCGCAGGTCGTGGCTGACGGCGGCGAGCAGGGCACTGCGGACGCGGTCGCCCTCGGCCGCGGTGGTCAGGCGTTGCTGGCGCAGGGCGATGGCGGCCTGGGCCCCGAAGGCGGCGGCTATGCGTCGCTCGTTGACGTCGAGGTCGCGGCCCCGCAGTTCCAGGGTCAGGCCGCCACCGATGTCAAGCGACGTGCCGGCCGCCTGTGGATAGGGCGCCGCCTGTGGAAGACCCGCGGTGCCGCTTGACAGGGAGGTATTTTTTGCCTCACCCGGGCGGGAGGGGGAGGCGGTGGCCGTACCGCCTGCAAGATCGGATGTTTCACGTGAATCCGACTTGTCCGAAATGAGGGTGCCGGCCTCGAGCAAAGAGACCGACTCCAGGCCGAACAGATCGCGTAGCTCCGAGAGCAGCCCGGCCAGCGGGTCGGGGCCGGCCAGCACGCCCCCGGCCACGGCGGCCAGCACGTGCGCCTCGGCGGCGGCCGCGTCGGCCCGGCGCAGGCGGCGGGCGGCCAGGTCGACGATCCACGACACCGACAGGGCGACCAGCACGAAGACGGCCAGTGCGAGCGCGCCTTGCCCGGTGTTGACGTCCAGACTGCGTACGGGGTCGGTGAAGAAGTAATTGAGCAGCAGGAACCCGCCCACCGCGGCCAGCAGGGCGGGGAACAGGCCGCCGAGCAGCGCCACCCCGACCACCGCGGCCAGGAACAGCAGCACCCCGTCGGCCAGCTCCAGCCCGGCCGCATGGGCCCCCACGGTCAACGCCGGCAGCAGCATCACCGTCAGCAGGAAGCCGGCGGCGACCCGCCCCCGGGTCATCCGGAGTGCGGGCCGACCGCGGTGACGACGATGGCCGCCGCCCCGGTCTCGTCCGACGCGGCCAGGTCGACCGTGGCCTCGATGCCCCAGTCGTGGTCGCCCTCCGGGTCCTCGAAGACCTGCCGCACGATCCACGCGGTCGGGCCGGTCTCGATGTGCAGGAACGCGGGGCCGCGGGCGGCGGGGCCGGTGCCCAGCGAGGTGTATTCGTCGAAGTAGTCGAGGATGGCGTCCTCCCACCGGTCGGCGGTCCAGCCCGACTCGGCGTCCAGCTCGCCCAGCAGGTCCCAGCGGCGCAGCGCGGCCAGCTCGACCCGGCGGAACATGGCGTTGCGCACCAGCACCCGGAACGCCCGGGTGTTGCGCGTGACGGCGGGCGGCTTGTCGTCCAGGCGTACCTCTTCGACCTGCTCACCGGGGTTGCGCAGCCGCTCCCACTCGTCGAGCAGGCTCGAGTCGACCTGCCGGACGAGTTCGCCCAGCCATTCGATGAGGTCGGTCAGTTCCTCCGTACGGGCGTCCTCGGGCACGGTCTGCCGCAGTGCCCGGAACGCGTCGGCCAGGTAGCGCAGCACCAGGCCTTCCGAGCGTGACAGGCCGTAGAACGACACGTACTCGGTGAAGGACATCGCCCGCTCGTACATGTCCCGGACGACGCTCTTGGGCTTGAGCTCGTAGTCGGCGACCCACGGGTGGCCCTGCCGGTACGTCTCGTACGCGGCCTCGAGCAGCTCGAGCAGCGGCCGCGGGTGGGTCACGTCCTCGAGCAGCGTCATCCGCTCCTCGTACTCGATGCCCTCGGCCTTCATCGCGTTCACGGCCTCGCCACGCGCCTTCTGCCGCTGCGCCGAGAGCACCTGCCGCGGGTCCTCCAGCGTCGACTCGATCACCGACACCACGTCGAGCGGATAGTCCGGCGCCTCCCGGTCGAGCAGCTCCAGGCTGGCCAGCGCGAACGGCGACAAGGCCTGGTTGAGCGCGAAATCGAGCTGCAAGTCCTCGGTCAGGCGATAAGTTCCTTCCGCCGTACGCTCGATGACCCCGCCCGCCATCAGGGCGCGCGCGATGCCGATGGCCCGCCGGATGTGCCGGCGCTGGGCCGTGGGCTCCTCGTGGTTGTCGGTGAGCAGGTGCCGCATCGCCACGAACGGGTCGCCGCCGCGCGAGATGACGTTGAGCAGCATCGCGTGCGACACCTGGAACGAGCTGGTCAGCGGTTCGGGGTCGGCCGCCACGAGCCGGTCGAAGGTGGGCTGCCCCCAGCCGATCGACCCCTCCGGCGGCTTCTTGCGCACGACCTTGCGCCGCTTCTTGGGGTCGTCGCCCGCCTTCGCGAGGGCCCGCTCGTTGTCGATCACGTGCTCGGGGGCCTGCACGATCACCGTGCCCAGCGTGTCGAACCCGGCCCGTCCGGCGCGCCCGGCGATCTGGTGGAACTCGCGCGCCTTGAGCAGGCGGGTCTTGACCCCGTCGTACTTGGAAAGGCCCGTGAAAAGCACCGTACGGATCGGCACGTTGATGCCCACGCCCAGCGTGTCGGTGCCACAGATGACCTTGAGCAGGCCGGCCTGGGCCAGCGTCTCGACCAGGCGGCGGTATTTGGGCAGCATGCCCGCGTGGTGCACGCCGATGCCGTGCCGCACGAGCCGCGACAGCGCCTTGCCGAAACCGGCCGTGAACCGGAAGTTGCCGATGGCCGCCGCGATCTTGTCCTTCTCCTCGCGGGTGGCCATGTTGATGCTCATCAGCGACTGCGCCCGCTCGAGGGCGGCCGCCTGCGTGAAGTGCACGATGTAGACCGGCGCCTGCTTGGTCTGCAGCAGCTCCTCGATCGTCTCGTGCAACGGCGTCATCGCGTACGAGAAGATCAGCGGGACGGGTCGCTCGACGCTCGCCACCACGGCAGTTTCCCGGCCCGTACGGCGTGAGAGGTCGTCGACGAAGCGCGTGGTGTCGCCCAGCGTCGCCGACATGAGGATGAACTGGGCCTGCGGCAGCTCGATCAGCGGCACCTGCCAGGCCCAGCCGCGGTCGGGCTCGGCGTAGAAGTGGAACTCGTCCATCACGACCTGGCCGACGTCGGCGTCCGCGCCCTCGCGCAGGGCCAGGTTCGCCAGCACCTCGGCCGTGCAGCAGATGATCGGGGCGTCCGCGTTGACGCTGGCGTCGCCGGTCAGCATGCCGACGTTGTGCGCCCCGAAGACCGCGCACAGGGCGAAGAACTTCTCGCTGACCAGGGCCTTGATCGGCGCGGTGTAGAAGGTCGTGCGGCCGTCGGCCAGCGCCACGAAGTGGGCCCCGGTCGCGACCAGGCTCTTGCCCGAGCCGGTGGGGGTGTTGAGGATGACGTTCGCCCCGGTGGCGATCTCGATCAGCGCCTCTTCCTGATGGGTGTAGAGGGCCAGGCCCTGCTCGGTCGCCCATTTCTGGAAGGCGTCGAACACGGCGTCGGGATCGTTGTTACCGGGGAGGCGGTCAGTGAGAAGCATGAGGCCTTTAGTCTGGTTTTGGGCGGCGGGTGGGGTGGTGGACGTTCGTCAACTATATGGATTACGTACGAGGCCATTGCGCGAGGCTTTGCCGCAGCTCGGCGATTTGCTCCTTGCTGAGTCCGTAGAGCGTGAACCGGGCGTCGTGCAGCCGGTCCAGATAGCGGCCCGCGTCGGCGATGTCCTCCGGATCCAGGGCCGGGTCGGCCCGCCGCGCGAGCTCCAGCAGCTGGGGGAGTGAGTAGCGGTCGAGCGCGGCCGCGACGTCGATGTAGTCGCGCACCTCGCGCCGGTTGACCAGCGCCGCGACCTTGGTGGCGACCAGGTCGTCGAGGTGCATGACCGGCCCGACCTCCATCACCACCGGGGTCTGGTGGCGGTCGAGGCGGCACAGGGTCAGCCGCAGCGCCTTGTGCTTCCCGGCGACGAGAAACTCCTGCAGGTCCTCGTCCATCCCCTCGAAAAGCTCATCACCCTCTTCCCGTACGACCCGGTAGCCGGCCTCGCGCAGCGCGGTGCTCACTTCTCCCGCCGCCGCCGCGACACCCCCGGCCGTGTCGGTGAACAGGTCGACGTCCTCGGTCGGGCGCTCGACGAGCCCGTTGACCAGCCAGGCGAAGCCCCCGCCGAGCACGAACCCGTGCTTGGTCGCCACCGCCAGCGCGATGCGCGCGACGTCCGCGTAGAAGTCGTCGGCCATCAGTACTTCTCGCCGCAGGAGCCGGAGTCGGCGACCTTGGCCAGCAGGCCCTGCAACTGCTCCCGCTCGCTCGGGGACAGCGCGGCGAACAGGTTTTCGTCGGCCTTGTCGAGCACCTGGTCCGCCACGGTGAGAACGCGGGAGCCGGCGGCGGTGATGACGACGATATGCCGGCGGCGGTCGGCGGGGTCGCGTTGCCGGGACACCAGGCCCGCCGCCTCGAGCTCGTTGAGCACGGTGACGAGGGCGCTCGGGTCGACGCCGAGCAGGTCGATCAGGGTCTGCTGGTTGACCGGGCCGCCGGCCAGATGCGTCAGCGTGAACGCCGAGCGCATGGTCAGCCCGGCCCCCGCCAGCGCGTCGCGCACCTCGGCCCCGGCCACCGCCCCCCGCCCGGCGAGGAGCACGCCCAGCTTCGTCATCATCGCCCCACCCTAGCGGATGGTCGAAACCGCAAGACCGTTGTAGTGTTCCAACGATTTTACTTCTCTTACCGTCAGGAGAGACACATGTTTATTGCGTACGTGGTTGTGGCCGTCGTTCTCGCGCTGGCCGTCGCCGGCAGCGCCACCGCCAAGTTCCGCCACGACGAACGCGTCACCGCCGGCCTGAGCGGCGTCGGCGTCCCCGAGTCCTGGTTCAAGCGCCTGGCCCTGCTCAACTACGCCGGCGCTCTCGGCCTGCTGATCGGCATCGCCTGGCGCCCCCTGGGCATCGCCGCCGCGGCCGGGCTCACGCTCTACTTCCTCGGGGCGTTGGGCTTCCACATCCGCGCCAAGGACGCCAAGGGCATGCCGATGCCGGCGGCATTGTTCGTGTTCTCCGCCGTCGCCCTGGCGCTGGCGATCGCGTCAGCCTGACGTGGCCGATACCGGCCGGAGCCGAGCAGCGCGCGTCGCCCTCGCGCTGGCGCTGGCGATCGCGTCAGCCTGACGCGGCCGACGAGGTCCCGAAGCGACCAACACCGGCCGGAGCCGAGCAGCGCGTATCGCCTCAGCTGACGTGGCCGACGAGTTCCCGGAACGACCAACATTGGCCGGAGCCGAGCGGTGCGACTTGCTCGTCTTCAGAAAGCGCCGACCAGCTCGTCCGCGGCCCTGCGGGCGGCGGCCAGCCGGAGCCGGGGGTGCCGGGCCTCCCACCCGAGGCGGACGCCGCGGGGGAGGTTCAACTCCGGCCACACCCGGACGAGGGTCGGACCGTGCAGAAACGAACGCAGTTCCTCGACTCGAATGGCTTCGCGGAGAACGTTCTCGTACATCCATGTGAGCATCGTCGGCTCGGACAGATCGAACGCCCTTTGCGGACCCCACCAAAGGCGCAACGGCAACTCGACAAGGCCGTGCGTGGGTCCGTTCAATTCGCCCAGGGTGCCCGCCACCAGCACCGGCCGATGAGGCCGGGAGAGGTGAACGGCGGCACGAGCAGCGGTGGACATGTGATCAGCGTAAACCGACACACCGCCGAGAACACAAATCCTAGCTTCCTAGGATGCCCTAGAGGCAACGACCAGAACGACAAATTTGACGCCTTCGGCGACTGAGAGAAATGGACACCCGCCCGACTGCGAAACTGGCGTAAGGGCCAGGATCGTGGGTTGCGGTCCGGGCGCGACAACGACCAAGGCGACCGCCGGGATGTTGGGCGTTGCCGCCCACCCACGCCGACGCCGATGGTGCGGATCGGTGCGGCGGCGATGACGCTGCCTTGGCCGAGCGGAACGTCACACCGTAGCGAGGCCCGCTTCCACGACGAGACCGTGCGGGGCATCGACCGCAGCCGGCGGCACCAGGGCGGGCAGAGCGAATGCGTCACGGGCGGATTCGAGTTCAGCCCTCAGATCCGCCGCGTCAAAACGCAACTGCGTCTTCAGCTCGGCCGGGAACGACCCTCTCTCGGCGGTGCGCTTCTGCTCGATCAGGGCGAGCACATACGCGAAGCGGGCAGCACGTGAGCGGCGCGCAGATCGAGGTCGGAGTCGGCGGAGGCGAAACCGTAGAGGTGGGCGCCGCTGACTGTGGCGAAAACCACCGGGTACGGCAGTTCGGCCATGACGTCGGCCGACCAGGACGGGACCGTGATGGTCATTCCAGCCCCCTCTCGCGTACGCGGGAAAGCAGTTGATTGATGGCGTCGCGATCGGGCGACTCGGGCAGCTCGGTGGCCGCCAGAGCCTCGGCCAGGGCCGCCTGCAATTCGGCGGCCCGGGACACGACGGAATCCCACGGCACCGAGCCGTTCCTGATGGCGAGCAACGACGACCGTGCCGGGGTCACGTCGACCAGGACCGAGCCCGTACGCAGGACGTGGGCGCCCGCCATGAGCAGGCGGATCATGTGCATGGCCTGCTTCCAGTTGGTCTCGCCGGTGCGGGCGCGCCGGGCGGCGACCTTGGTGAGCTGGTCGCGCGCGTATTGGCCGTACGTGGCGGCGACCTTCTGCGACAGGAAGGCGTCGCGCACCGACAGCAGTTCGGAGCCGGCCCACGAAACGGTTTCGACGATCGGGGACCAGAGCACCTCGAGCACGGTCGGGTTGGCCTGCAGGGCGAGGGTGCAGAACCGTTCGATCTCCCACGAGAACTGCTCGTCGAGCGGCCCCTCGAAATGGGTCGGCGGCTTGTCGAGGGTCCAGAAGGAGCGGGTCGGGGCGACGAACACGCCGCGGCGGTCGTGGTCGGAGGCGGGCCCGGACAATCCGTAGGCCCGCGATCCGACCACGACCCCGAGAACCAGTTCGATCATGCAGCGAAAATAGCGGCGACCGGCGAGGGAAGCAGCCGGTTTACAGGTCGAGGACGGTGCCGTCGATGTCGCCGATCTCGGCCTCGGAGAGCGCGAGATCGGTGACCGTGGCGACGTTGTTCTCGAGCTGTTGCACGCTGCTGGCGCCGATGATGAGGCTGGTCATCCGCTCGTCGCGCAGTGCCCACGCGAGGGCCATCTGGGCCAGCGACTGGCCGCGCTTGCCGGCGATGTCGTTGAGCGCGTGCAGGCGCCCGAGCGTCTGGTTGTCCAGCGCGTCCTCGTTGAGGAACCGGCTCGTGCGGACCCGGGAATCGTCGGGAATGCCGTTGAGATAACGGTCGGTCAGCAGGCCCTGCTGCAGCGGGCTGAACGCGATGCAGCCGGCCCCGGCTTCTTCGAGGGTGTCGAGCAGATTGTCCTTCTCGATCCAGCGGTTGAGGATCGAGTACGACGGCTGGTGAATAAGCAACGGGGTGCCGAGTTCGCGCAGAATGGCCGCCGCGGCCGCCGTCTGCTGCGAGTTGTAGTTCGACAGGCCGACGTATTGGGCCTTGCCCGCGCGCACGATCGCGTCGAGCGCGCCCATGGTCTCCTCGAGCGGGGTCTCCGGGTCGGGCCGGTGGTGGTAGAAGATGTCGACGTAGTCGAGGCCGAGCCGCTTGAGCGACTGGTCGAGCGAGCTGACCAGGTATTTGCGCGAGCCGAAGTCGCCGTACGGGCCGGGCCACATGTCGTAGCCGGCCTTGGTCGACACGACGAGCTCGTCGCGGTGCGCCTTGAGGTCGGTGGCCAGGATGCGGCCGAAGTTCTCCTCGGCGCTGCCGGGCGGCGGGCCGTAGTTGTTGGCCAGGTCGAAGTGGGTGACGCCGAGGTCGAAGGCGCGGCGGACGATGTCGCGCTGGCGCTGCCAGGGGCGTTCGTGGCCGAAGTTGTGCCACAGCCCGAGCGAGATGACGGGCAGCTTGAGCCCGCTTCGCCCGGTCCGCCGGTAGGGCATGGTGTCGTAGCGGTCGCCCGCGGGGGTGTAGGTCACAACCCCACCCTAGAGATAGCGGCCCCGACCATGATCGCTGGTAGGTTGGGTGCCAGCCATGCGGGAGAGACCGAGGGTTCACCTCGGCGCCGAAGGGGCAAATCCTCCCCGGAACCTCTCAGGCAAAAGGACCGCGTGGGCTCGCGACTCTGAAGCATGTCTTCTCGCAAGACGGTGACAGAGGGGGAGGCCGCTTTGTCGACCTCTCTCTCAGGAGCCGTCTCATGACGTTCGCGAACCGGCACATCGGGCCGGACACCGACGAGCAGACCCACATGCTCAAGGCCATCGGGTACGCGTCGCTGGACGCCCTGATGGACGCCGCGATCCCCGAGGTCATCCGCTGGCACGGGTCGCTCAACCTGCCCGCGGCCGCCTCCGAGGAGGAGACGATCGCCGAGCTGCGCGCCATCGCGTCGCAGAACAGGGTGACGACCTCGATGATCGGGCTCGGCTACTACGGCACGCACACCCCGGCCGTGATCAAGCGGAACGTGCTGGAGAACCCGGCCTGGTACACCGCGTACACCCCGTACCAGCCGGAGATCAGCCAGGGCCGGCTCGAGGCGCTGCTCAACTTCCAGACCATGGTGACCGACCTCACCGGCCTGACCACGGCCAACGCGTCGATGCTGGACGAGGGCACGGCGGTCGCCGAGGCCATGACGCTCGCCAAGCGGGCCTCGAAAAGCAAGTCCATGACGTACGTGGTGGATGCCGACACGCTGCCGCAGACGCTCGCGATCCTGCGCACCCGGGCCGAGCCGCTGGGCATCGACTTGCAGCTCGTCGACCTCGACGCCGCCGAGGCGCTGCCCGGCGAGTATTTCGGCCTGCACCTGCAATATCCGGGCGCCTCCGGAGCCGTACGGGATCATGCGCAGTTGATCGAGGCGGCGCACGCGCAGGGCGCTCTCGTGACCGTGGCCGCCGATCTGCTCGCGTTGACGCTGCTGCGCGCGCCGGGCGAGATCGGGGCGGACATCGCGGCCGGCACCACCCAGCGGTTCGGGGTGCCGCTCGGCTTCGGCGGTCCCCACGCGGGATATCTGGCCGTCCGGGCCGGGCTCGAGCGGTCGCTGCCGGGCCGGCTGGTCGGGGTGTCGAAGGACGCGGACGGCGCTCCGGCGTACCGGCTCGCGCTGCAGACGCGTGAGCAGCACATCCGCCGCGAGAAGGCGACCAGCAACATCTGTACGGCCCAGGTCCTGCTCGCCGTCATGGCCAGCATGTACGCGGTCTATCACGGCCCGGCCGGCCTGCGCGAGATCGCGAAGCGGGTCCACAACCACGCCCTGACCCTCGCCGGCAGCCTGACCGCGGGGGGTGTCGAGGTGGCGCACAACGCGTTCTTCGACACCGTGACTGCCGTCGTCCCCGGACGGGCCACCGAGGTTGTCGCGGCCGCCGCCACCGCCGGCATCGACCTGCGGCTGGTCGACGGCGACCGGGTGTCGGTCGCGACCGACGAGACGACGACCGATGCGCACGTCGCCGCCGTTCTGCAAGCTTTCGGCGTACGGGGAACCGCTGTTGCCGATTGCGGGGCGAAGCCCCTGGCGCGCACGAGCGAATACCTGACCCACCCGGTGTTCAGCTCGCACCACTCCGAGACGAGCATGCTGCGCTACCTGCGCAAGCTCTCCGACCGTGACTACGCGCTGGACCGCGGCATGATCCCGCTCGGCTCGTGCACGATGAAGCTCAACGCGACCACCGAGATGGAGCCGGTCACCTGGCCCGAGTTCGCCAACATCCACCCGTACGCCCCGGCGGCCAACACGGCCGGCTACGAGCGGCTGGTGGCGACGCTGGAGGAGTGGCTGGCCGAGATCACCGGGTACGACGCCGTCAGCGTGCAGCCGAACGCGGGCTCGCAGGGTGAGCTGGCCGGGCTGCTCGCCATCCGGGGCTACCACCGCTCGCGCGGCGAGGCCCACCGGGACGTGTGCCTGATCCCGTCGAGCGCGCACGGCACGAACGCGGCCAGCGCCGTGATGGCCGGCATGCGCGTGGTCGTGGTGGCCTGCGACGACCTGGGCAACGTCGACATGACCGACCTGCACGCCAAGATCGATCGTTTTAAGGACCAGCTTGCCGCGATCATGGTGACCTACCCGTCGACCCACGGCGTGTACGAGACCTCGATCGCCGACCTGTGCGCGGCCGTGCACGAGGCGGGCGGGCAGGTCTACGTCGACGGGGCCAACCTGAACGCGCTGGTCGGGTTCGCCCGGCCCGGCAAGTTCGGCGCCGACGTGTCGCACCTCAACCTGCACAAGACGTTCTGCATCCCGCACGGCGGGGGCGGCCCCGGCGTCGGCCCGGTCGCCGTGCGCGCGCACCTCACCGAGTTCCTGCCCGGCGACCCGCTGGAGCCCGGCGAGCACCACGCGGTGTCGGCGGCGGCGCACGGCTCGGCCGGCATCCTGCCCATCTCGTGGGCGTACCTGCGGATGATGGGCCCGGACGGGCTGGCCGCGGCGACCGGCACGGCGGTGCTGACGGCCAACTACGTGGCGGCGCGGCTGCGCGAGCACTACCCGGTGCTCTACGCGGGCAACAACGGCCTGGTCGCGCACGAGTGCATCCTCGACCTTCGGCCGCTCACCAAGGCCACCGGCGTCTCGGTCGACGACGTGGCCAAGCGGCTCATCGACTACGGCTTCCACGCCCCGACGATGTCGTTCCCGGTGGCCGGCACGCTGATGGTGGAGCCGACCGAGAGCGAGGACCTGGCCGAGCTCGACCGGTTCGTCGCCGCGATGATCGCCATCAAGGGCGAGATCGACCAGGTGGCGGCGGGGGTGTGGCCCGCGAAGGACAACCCGCTGGCGAATGCACCGCACACCGCCTCGGCGGTCACGGCCGACGAGTGGGAGCACCCGTACCCGCGGTCGGTGGCCGGGTTCCCCGAGGGCGTCGACCGTACGGCGAAGTACTGGCCGCCGGTGCGCCGCATCGACGGGGCGTACGGGGATCGGAACCTGGTCTGCTCGTGCCCCTCGCCGGAGGCGTTCGAGGACTGACGCGGGCGCCGCGCCGGCTATCGTTCGGCTACTCTGAGTAGCCGAATCGCTCTGGCCGGCCGGCGTTCACAACGGCCTCTCAGGGGCCGTTCAGCTCACGCCGCGAGGGCGTGACGGGCGGGGCCCCGGTGCGGCTCGATCACGGCGCCGTCGGGCAGGATCTCGCCGGTGTCCTCGAAGACGATGACGCCGTTGCAGAGCAGGCTCCAACCTTGCTCTCGGCACGTCGAAACGGTGCGCGCGGCCTCACGGTCGATGGCCTCTGCGCTGGGACAGGGGGTCTGGTGCTGGCACATTGTGTGTTGCTCCGGTCGGGGGGTTGTGTGATGACTCACAACGACGGTGACGGACGTTACCTCAAATCGAACGAGGACGGCTCGAGCGGGTGACGGTGTCTCCATTGACAGAATCCTCGCTTCCGATGGTCCACGGAAGCCGGTCGATCGGCCACTATCCGACACCCCCTTCCGTCTTGCCTCCGGGCCGTCCGGCGTCCTGCCAGGGCCGTCACCGTGCGTCAACTTCGTTCCAGTGGTTCAGAAGTGACGGCGGTGACCCCGCAGAGCTTGTCGCCGACTACCTCGCGGACAACGGACTGCGCGTGCGAAACATTGGCCGAACGGATGAGCAGGTCTGCCCGACCGGCGCTGGCTCGATCTGCGGGGCGGCACTGTATGTGTCGGCCGATGCCGGATCCGTAATGTCCGGAGCGGCGCCCGGCGCCGCGACACCGGTGCCGGGCATTCCGGATGTGTACGCCGTCGTCTACGTACACGGTCCTTCGGGTGATCTCGCGCCGGGCGAGTTCGAGCTGGGGGAGTGGACCCCGTCCTGGACCCCGGCCGAGCACGCCGCCGCCGTGTCGTCGGCCCGCGAGGCCATCGGGCGCGGCGACGTTTATCAGGTCAACGTCGTCGGCCACACCAGCGCCCCGTACGCGGGTTCGCCGCTCGCCGCCCTGCACCGGGTGGCCGCGCTGCCCGGCGCGCGTTACGGCGGCGTTCTCACCGGCCCTGGCTGGGCGCTGGCCACCGCGTCGCCCGAGACGCTCGTCGAGGTGCGCGGCGGCCGGGTGATCACGCGGCCGATCAAGGGCACCCGCCCCGCCACCGCCGAGGGTCACCGCGAGCTGCTGGCCTCGGCCAAGGAACGCGCCGAGCACGTGATGATCGTCGACCTGTCCCGCAACGACCTGGCCCGGCTGCCCGGCGTGGGGCCGGTGACGGTCGACGAGCTTTTCGCCGTACGCCGGTGGTCCGGCCTCTGGCAGGCCGAGTCGGTCGTCTCGGCCCCCGTCACCGGCCGCCTCGACCTGACCGACGTGCTGCGGGCCCTGGTGCCCGGCGGCTCGGTCACCGGCGCCCCCAAGCTCGCCGCTCTGGCCGAGATCGCCCGCCTCGAGCCGGTCGGCCGCGGGGTGAGCATGGCCGCGGTCGGCTGGATCGGCCCCGCCTACCTCGACCTGGGCCTGACCATCCGCACGGTCGCGGCCGACGGCGAGCGCCTCCACGCCTGGGCCGGCGGCGGCATCGTCTGGGACAGCGACCCGACGGCCGAGGTCGCCGAGGCCGCGGCCAAACTGGCGCCGATCAAGGCCGCCCTTTTGTCGTACCCCGGTGGCAAGGTCTCGGCATGACGAAGACGCAGTATTACACGGCCACCACGATCGACGGCTACATCGCCGACGAGCACAACTCGCTCGACTGGCTGTTCGAGGCCGACGACGGGCGCGACAGCCCCTTCGCGTCCTTCTTCGAGCAGGTCGGCGCGTTCGCGATGGGCGCGACGACGTACGAGTGGGTCTTCGACCACGAGAAGCTCGGCGAGCAGCCAGAGAAATGGACCTCGTACTACGGCGACGTGCCGAGCTGGGTCTTCACCCACCGCTCGCTGCCGCCCCTGCAAGGCTCGACGGTGCATTTCGTGCAGGGCGACGTCCGCCCGGTGCACGAGGCGATGCGCGCCGCCGCGGGCGACCGCAACATCTGGATCACCGGCGGCGGCGAGCTGGCCGCCTCGTTCGCCGACGCCGGCCTGCTCGACGAGCTCATCCTGGGCGTCGCCCCGGTCACCCTGGGCGCCGGCGCCCCGCTTTTGCCCCGCCGCCTCACATCGGCCCGCCTGACCCTCACCGACGTCGAACGCGTCGGCCCGTTCGCCTACCTGACCTACGCCGTAGCACCCCCGACCTGATCCCCGCCCACTGTTCCACGTCGGCCTGCCCTGCGCTCCGGGCCCGGCGTTGGCCCGCTCTGTGCCGCGGGCCCGCTGCGGCCGGCTGCCGTTCCCTGCCCACTCTGTGCGGCGTTACCGTCCTCCTGGCGGTCGCTCGACCCGCATCCGCCCGGCCGGCTGCCGTTCCCCGGTCGGTCCGGTGGTCGAAAACGGGTGGGGCGGGCACCATAGGTCACGCTTTGGCTTCGGGGGTTGCAGGTGGTCACCTAACGGGTAGGCCGCCTCGTCTTTGCAACAGATGGGTGCGGAAAGGGTTTCGTCTGTGACCGAGGACCTCCGGGCGTTGATGCGGGCCGAGCTGAACAGTGAGCGGCCGCCGCCGCTGGGTGACGTGGTGGGCGCCGCCGTGCGGGACGGGCGGCGGATCCGGCGGCGCCGGCGTCGGCTGGGCACGCTCGGTGCAGGGGTGGCCGGGCTGGTGGCCGTCGTGCTTTTCGGGGGCATCGCCGCGCATTCGGAGCCGCGCCGTCCGGTGGTGGCCGATCCGGGCGGGGCGCAGCCGGCACTGCCCGCGACGGCCGTCTCGCCGAGCGTGTCCGCGTTGGCCCGGGCGGCGCAGAAGTCTCCCGGATCTGTGCCAGTCGCCCCAACGCCCCCCGCGACCACGGCCCCGGAGCGTAGTTTGGCGGTCCACAGCGGCATCGAACGGGCCGCCGGACCGCGGAAGAAAGCGACAACGGGGGCCATGCTTCACCTTTTGACCGAACTACTCCCGCCCGGAAAGACGAGTCACGCCGCCGTCGCGGCCGACGAAGATC
Source organism: Paractinoplanes lichenicola (assembly GCF_016785085.1). Lineage (GTDB taxonomy): Bacteria > Actinomycetota > Actinomycetes > Mycobacteriales > Micromonosporaceae > Actinoplanes > Actinoplanes lichenicola. The sequence continues at coordinate 470,516 of NZ_JAENHO010000007.1, read as the reverse complement.
TGCACGTGCAGATGTACCTCGATCGCGGTGACGGTCCGGGCATGCTCCGGCTGACCATGGGTCAGCTGCCCGCCGGCGGCACCCGCGGCGGCACCGCGAGCGTCTCGATCATTCCCGTGCCCGACAACTGCCGGCAGAGCTACGTCGTGATCTCGCGCTGGCCCGACGGCACGTCCGTGCAGATCGACGTCGCGTCCTGCCTGGCCGGCACCGGCCGGGTCGACCCGCCCGGCCGCGAGGTGCTCACCCCCGACGAGGCCGCCGCGATCGCCGCCGACCCGCGCTGGGGCCTGGTCATGGACGCCGACCTGGTCGACCGGGGCGACAAGGAGTTCGGCAAGGTGCCGGTGTTCGCCTCATGACCGACGACGAGCAGTTCGTCGAGTTCGCCAACGCGCACGCCGAGCGCCTGCGGACGACGGCGTTCATGCTGTGCCGCGACTGGCACCTCGCGCAGGACCTGACCCAGAACGCGCTGACCAAGCTGTTCCTGTCGTGGCGCCGGGCCGCGCAGAGCGACAATCTGATGGCGTACGCGCAAAAGATCCTGCTCCGGGTTTTTCTCGATCACCGGCGGCGCCGCTCGTCGTCGGAGTCGGCCACCGAGGTGCTGCTCGAACCGGCGTACCGGGAAAGTCACGAGCTGCGGCTGACGATGATGGACGCGCTGGGCTGCCTGCCCGAGCGCGACCGGGCCATCGTGATCCTGCGGTATTTCGAGGATTACAGCGTCGACCGGGTCGCCGACGTGCTCGAGCTGCCGGTGAGCGTGGTCAAGAGCCAGACCCGCCGGTCGCTGGCCAAGCTGCGGGAGCTGCTCGCGGAGGAACAACTGGCCCTGTTCGGCTGACCCGGTAACGAGCCGATAGCCTTTCAACCATGACAGTCCGGCCCATCAGGATCATCGGCGACGCTGTGCTGCGCACCGAGTGCGACCCGGTCAAGACGTTCGACGCCGAGCTGCGCGCGCTCATCGACGACCTGGAGGACACCGTACGGGAGCCGGGACGGGCCGGTGTCGCCGCGCCGCAGATCGGCGTGAGCGCCCGCGTCTTCTCGTACAACGTCGACGACGTGGTCGGTCACATGGTCAACCCGGTCCTGTCGGCCTTCGACGGCGAGCAGGACGACGACGAGGGCTGCCTGTCCATCCCCGGCCTGTACTTCCCGACCAAGCGGGCGATGACGGTCACCGCGAGCGGCTTCGACCGCCACGGCGAGCCGCTGGTCATCCACGGCACCGGGTTCCTGGCCCGCGCGTTGCAGCACGAGACCGACCACCTCAACGGCACCCTCTACATCGACACCCTGACCGGCGACGTGCGCCGCCAGGCCTTGCGCGAGGTCCGCCGCCTGCCCCGCGGCTGACTACATCGCCGGCGACCGCGGCTGCACCGGGGTGGCCACCACGAACGAGCTGTTCGTCTGGCCGTGCAGGAGAAACCTGTCCAGCAGCGGCTCGAGCTCCTCGATCGCCGGCACGTGCACCTTCATCAGGAAGCAGTCCTCGCCGGAGATCCGGTGACACTCGCTGACCTGCGGCGTCGCCTGCGCGAGGGCGGCCAGCTTGGGCAGCTGCCCCGGCCCCGGCCGGATGCGCACCCACGCGGCGACGGGCAGCCCCACGGCGGCCGGGTCGATGTCCACGCGATACCCGCGGATCACCCGCTCTGCTCCAGGCGCGACAACCTTTCCCGTACGGCCGGGGGTGACATCCCGATCCGTCGTGCCAGCTCGGCCGTGCTCGCCCGGGGATCGTCCTGCAGGGCGGCCAGCAACCGTCGATTCGCATCGTCCAACGTGCTCCGGCTTTCCGAAGTCGCCATATTCGCCCTCCTGCGCCGTCGATCGCTCATGGCCGTACGCGGGGTGCCTTTTCGAGACTAGAAGGCATGCCGCCGTACCTCTACTTCGTCGTCAGCGCGGTCTTCCACTACCTGGGCCCGGCGCTGGCCGTGCTGCTGTTCGCCCGCATCGACGCGCTCGGCGTGGCCTGGCTGCGCATCGCCACCGCCGCCGTCGTGCTCGTCGCGTGGCGCCGCCCCTGGCACCTGAGAGTGACCCGGGTGCTGGTCGCCTGGGCGGTCGTGCTGGCCGCCATGAACAGCGTCTTCTACCTGGCCATCGACCGGCTGCCGCTGGGCACGGTGGCCGCGATCGAGTTCCTGCCCGTGGTCGTGCTGGCCGCCTTCGCCGCCCGCACCCCGCGCAACCTGGCCGCGCTGGCGATCGCCGTGGCCGGCGTCTACCTGCTGACCGACGTACGGCTGGTCACCTCGCCGCTCGGGTTCGTGTTCGCCGCGGCCAACGCCGTCCTGTTCGCCCTCTACATCGTCCTGAGCCACCGGATGGCCGCCGACGCCGGCATCGACGCGCTGGCCCTGGCCATGCTGATCGCCGCCGCGCTCGCCCTGCCGTTCGGCGTCGTGCAGGCGGCCCCCGCGTTCACCGACCCTCTGCTGCTAGCGGCCGCGGCCGGGGTCGGGGTGTGCTCGTCGGTGATCCCGTACGTGACCGACCAGCTCGCCATGGCCCGCCTGCCCCGAGCCACGTACGCCCTGATGGTCTCGCTGCTGCCCGCGGTGGCCACGGTGATCGGCGTGATCGTGCTGGCCCAGCTGCCCTCCCTGCCCGAAGTGGCCGGGGTCGCCCTGGTCGTCGCCGGCGTGGCCTGGCACCGCCCGTCCCCATCACCGGCCCCAGCCGAACCCCACGACGCAGACTCCCCGAACTGAACTAGTATCCTAGGACGCCCCACACGCGGCGATCAAAGGCACAACAGCGGAGGATCGACCCTCCGGGCCGCTCCCAACTCCGCCGACAAACAAGAACCGAGCAGGGCGTGCTCCTGGCTGGCGCCGTTGTCAACGCGGAGGCTCGCGGGGCCGTTCTCCGCGCGTGGATGGCCGGCACCCGGCGGCCGGAGTTGTTCGGCATGCCCTGGCACGCGGCGCTGCCTCCCGTGGCGAATTCGTGGCGCCGGGGGCAGCGCTGTGCGGTGGGGCGGCGGTCGTCCTCCGCGCTGGAGATGACACGCAGCGCTGCCTCCCGTGGCGGATTCCTGGCGCCGGGGGCAGCGCTGCCTCCGCGCTGTAGATGAGCGGCACGCGGCGGCGGAGCAGTTTGGCGCTCCCCAGCACACAGCGCTGCCTCAGGTGGCGGGTTGCCGGCGCCGGGGCGGTGGTTCACGAAGGTCGGCGGCCGTTCTCCGCGCTGTGGATGAGCGGCACGCGGCGGCCACAGCTGTCGTCGGTGGAGAGGGTAGGCGGCGGCGGGGTTGATAGCGTGCGCCGATGGGCGAGCTGATCACCGTCCCCCAGGGGTTTCGGGCGATGCCTCGGTGGTGGGGTGGCGGGGCGGAGTGGCTGGAAGCGCTGCCCCGGCTCGTTGCGGATTACTGCACGCGTTGGGCGCTGACCCTTGACGGTGGCGTGATGCACGGTTCCAACGCCATGGTTGTCCCGGTCGTCCGGGGTGGTGAGCCGTTCGTGTTGCGGTTGACGCCGCCGGAGCCGGCCGTGGCCGAGCAGGTGGCGGCGCTGCGGTTCTGGGACGGGCGGGGGACCGTGCGGCTGGTCGACGCCGATGTCCAGGGCGGGGTGATGCTGCTCGAGCGGCTGGGAGCGTCCTCGGCGCGGGACCTGCCCCTCGCGGAGGCGATGCCGCTGCTCGGGCAAGTGATGCGCCGGCTCGCGGTGCCGGCGCCGGAGCAGGTGCCGGGCACCGCCGACGTGGTGGGGCGTCGGCTGGCCGAGTTGCCGGTGGAGTGGGAGCGCCAGGGTCGTCCGTTCCCTGAGGGTGTTCTGGGGCGGGCGCTCGAGGCGGGGGCCCGGCTGGCGCGGACCGAGTCGCAGCTGGCGGTCGACGCCGACCTGCATGCGGATCAGGTGCTGCGGGGTGGCCGGGAGCCGTGGCTGGTGGTCGATCCGGTGCTGATGCGCGGTGACATCGCGTACGACCTGGCCCGGGTCCTGTGGACGCGGATCGACGAGATGGCGGACGGCGGCGAGATCCTGGGCAGTTTCGAGTCGGTGGTGGCGGCGGCCGAGCTCGATCGTGACCATGGGCGGGACTGGGTGGTCTACCGCACTGCCGACTATTGGTTGTGGGGGCTGTCGGCCGGGCTCACCGAGGATCCGGAGCGGTGCCGGCGGCTGGTGGAGCCGTTCCTGTAGCGGGTTTCCCAGGTGGGCTGCCCGGGTTCGTCGTTGTGGACGACGATGTCGGCGTGGTCGAGCGGGCGGGCCGTGGCGTAGTAGAGCCGCTGGGCGGGGATGTAGCGCTCGCGCCAGCGCCGTTCGACGTCGGCCTGTTCGCGGAGCACGGCCCGCTCGACGGTTTTGTCGAAGTCGGTGGAGACGAAGATGCGTAGTTCCCAGCGGTCGACGAGCTCGGGGCGCAGGAGGAAGACTCCGTCGAACAGCAGGACGGCGTCGTGGTCGGCAGTAGTGGCGGGCGGGTGGTCGTCGATCGTGGGCCGGAAGCGCCGGTCTCCGCCGGGCCCGAGCGGGTCGAGCAGCGCCCGGGTCAGCGCGTTGTGGTCGTGGGCGTCGAAGTAGCAGCCTTCGGCCGAGTATTCGCCGCGCCGGTAGCGCCGGGCCCGCGGCACCAGGAAGTCGTCGATCGTGGCGCGAATGACCTCACGACCCTGTCCGCGCAGGACGGCGGCCAGTTCGTCGGCGAGGGTCGTCTTGCCCGCGGCGGGTGGCCCGTCGACGGCGACCCGCGTCGGGTGTCCACCCGCGGCTTTCGCGACGGCTTCGGCCAGGTGCCCGAGCAGGTCTGTGCGGCTTCCGCGATCCATGCGTCCTCGGCTTGTGCGGTCGGCTCCGACAGCCCGAGACGCTACCTCCCCGCCGCGCCCGGCTCGCAAAATCTCACACGTAAGCGGTGCTCACCAGCGCAGAAGAGCAGGGCCTCTCAACGAATTGGCCCGGTGACGGCGAGCGGCGCGACGGCGGAGTGCGCTGCCCGGGGAAGATGCCGAGCGGCTAGGCCAGGATCTGGCGGATGTCCCAGAGGTGGTGGTAGGCGTCGTGGCAGTTGTTGCGGGCGACGTCCGCCGCCGTTTGGGTGCCTCGGGTCGGATGCTGGAGGGAGACGTTCGCGTGCAGTGCACGGTTGACGACGCCGACCCAGGTGGTTGCGGCCAGCTCGCTTGACCAGGCGGCTACGGCGAGGGGCAGGGCGGCGTAGTTTCTGGCGGCCGCAAGGGCGTGTCGGGGTCGTAGCCGGCGACTTCGGTCCGGCCGGTGAGCAGGGCGATCTGCAGCCGCTCGGACCATTGGCGCAGGTTGTCGCCGACGTGGCAGACGTATTCGGCGACCGTCCAGCCGCCTCCGGGGCGGCGTTTCGTGCTGTCGGCGCCGGCAGTTGCCTGGGCGAGATGCTGCCGCCAGCCGGTGACCCACCCGACGGCGTCCTGTGGTGTCAGCGACCAGTCGAATCCGCACTCTCGACACGGGTCGCCGTACAGCGCTGCCCCGAATGCCTCCATGCGAGCGAATCTAGCGGCTACGCCTGTCGGGCCGCGTTGGCTGCTCTTTTCGCGGATGGGGCGGGTTGCGGCGGCAGACGAGCGGACGGGATGGAGGTCACGTGTCGAGGGTGAGGGGCTGGGTGGGTGGGCCGTCGGTGAGCAGGGTGGTGAGCAGGGCCGGCAGGGTGTGGGGGCCGAAGAGGTCGGGGCCCGCGTACGTCTGGATGTCGGTCGGGGACCACCAGCGGGCCCCGTGGGTGTTCTCGGCGGCGAGTTGTGTGGCGGTCAGGCTGCCGTGGGGGTCGAAGGCCGCCGTACGCACCAGGTAGTAGTCGTTGATGGCGACGTCCCAGCCGGGCAGGTAGGCGGGGGCGGTCACCTCGCGGTGCCAGATGTGGGCGGGCGGGTCGGTCAGCGCGAGCCCGATCTCTTCGTCGAGTTCGCGGGTGAGGGCTTGCAGGTGGGTCTCGCCGGGTTCGATTTTGCCGCCGGGCGGGGCCCAGACGGTGGTGTCGTCCAGGTGGTGGCTGAGGAGCAGCACGTGGTGGTGGTCGTCGAGGATGACGGCGCGGACGGCGTGGCGGCGTTTCACGGCGCTCATTGTGCCGCCAGGTTGCGGGCCCAGCGCCGGAAGCTGTTGTCGGGGCCGGCGTCGGCGTAGCGGCGGAACTGGTCGCGGGTCTCGGCCCGGCGCAGGCCGCCGAGCAGGTTCGGTGGGCGGTACCAGGGCAGGGTCGGGTCGGCGGGCCAGTCGGCGGCGATGCGGGCGCCGCCGTCGGCGGGGGATTCGAGGCCGTAGCAGACGTCGGCGACGACCAGGGCCATGGCGGCGCCCATGCACATCAGGCAGGGTTCGAGGTTGACGGCCAGGCGCAGCGGCCCGGGGCGTGGTCCCCATCCGAGGGCCTTGTCGGCTTCGGTCATGGCCAGCAGGTCGGCGTGGACGAGCCGGCGGCCGAGGCCCACATCACGGGTGTACGCGCGGGCGATGATCTTGCCGTTCAGCTCGACCACGGCGCCGATCGGCATTTCGCCGTGGGCCAGGCCCTCCTCGGCCACGTCGAGTGCGGCCAGCATCAGGTCGTCGGGGGTCATGCCGCCTAGAGGATCACAAACTGCGGTGGCGGGTGGCGCAGGAAGTCGTGGTGCGAGATGTCCCAGCCATAGGCTCCCGTACGCCCGAAGACCAGCAGATCCCCCGCACGCACCCGGGACACGTGCTGGCCGCGGCACAGGACGTCGCGGGGTGTGCACAGTTCGCCGACGGCGTCCACCTCGCCGTCAACAAGGGCGGGCCGGGGATATGCGTGTGGCCACTCGTCGACGGGGACGACGGTGAACGGGTGGGAGTACCCCCAGGCGGCGGGCAGCCGGAAGTGGTGGGTGCCGCCGCGCAGGACGGCGAACGTCCGGCCGTGGGTGGTCTTGACGTCGATCACGGTGGCGGCGTACCAGCCGGCGTCGGCGGCCAGGTAGCGTCCGGGCTCGAAGACGAGGTCGACGCCGCGGGGCACGGTGATGTCGCGCAGCGGGGTCAGGTCCATGCGGGTGTCGCCGAGGTAGTCGACGCCGAAGCCGCCGCCGACGTTGACCACGCGGGGGTTGATGCCGGTGGCCAGGGCCCAGTCGAGCGCGGACCGGACGAACGCCGCGTGCGCGTTTCCGTCGAGGTTGTTCGACACGGCGTGCAGGTGAAACCCGATGACCCGTATGCCGGGCACCGCGAGCGCCTCCCGCAGGTGTGCTTCGTCGATGCCGAACGGGGTGGGGGTGCCGGTCATGGTGTGGCTGCCGGTCAGCGCGTTGGCGGCCCGGTTGACGCGCAGCACCACTTCGGCGCCGGGGCGCAGGGCGGCGATGCGGTGCAGCTCGTGGATGCTCTCCGCGTTGATCTGCGCGCCGGCGTCGAGGGCGGCCGCCAGTTCGGCGTCGGTTTTCGCCGGGCCGCCGAAGACGATGCGCCGCGCGCCGGCCTTCAAGGCCAGGTCGAGCTCGCCGCCGGAGGCTACTTCGAGGCCGTCGCACTCGGCGGCCAGGGCGGCGAGCACCTGCGGGTGGCCGTTGGCTTTCACCGCGTACAGGAGGGAAGCTTCGGCCGGCAGGCTCTGCCGGACCGTGGTGGCCCGGCTGCGCAGCTCGGCGGTGTCGTAGATGTAGGCGCAGGCCGGCCGCTCCAGGGTGAGCAGGGCGCGGACGACGTGCTCAGGCGGGTGCATGCAGCGGATTGTGCACGGGCACGTAGAGGTCGCCGTCGCCGGCCAGCCGCATCCGTACGAGGGCCTTGTGCGGAACCTGGGGGGCGGTGAACGCGGCGTGGTCGTCGCCGGTGACGTGCTCGTCGATGATGCGGCGGATGATGCGCCAGGCGTCGGCCTCGTCCATGGGCAGCCGCAGGACGAGCTCGCCCAGGTGGGCCTGGAACAGCGTGTAGCCGATCTTGGCGCGGAACACGTCGAGGTCGTGGGTGCCGACGACCGAGCCGGGCCACAGGTCGATGGTGTGCCCGGCGGCGGCCAGGCGGGGCGGGTGCAGGCGCAGGCCGGCGAAGTCGCGCAGGGCCAGCCGGTGGGGGCGGCCGCCGACGAAGGTGGGCAGGCAGTTCTGCAGGTGGGCCTCGAGCGCGACCCCCTGGGCGGTCAGCTTCATCAGCGGGGGCACAACCATTTCCCCGTATGCCCGGAGCCAGTCGCCCGGGTCGCCGATGACCAGCTCGCTCAGCAGGAACGGCAGGGCCCCGCCGGGGATGGCGAGCTCGCCGGGTTCGAGGCGGGGGCCGAGCCCGTCGCGGCGGATGGCCGACAGGTCACGGCCCGACCCGGCCGGCACGGCGGAGCCCGCGGTCTCGGCCATCAGCAGCAGCCGGGGGTCGTCGACGAGGTCGTGCAGCAGTTTCGACACGGCGGGCCCGTTGCGGGTGCTGGCGACGCTGATGCTGCGCCGGGTCGAGGTGACCTGGATGTCCAGCGACACTTTCAGGTAGTCGCCGGTGCCGGGCAGCAGCAGGGTGCGCAGCGCCGCGGTGGGGATGGCCTCGCGCTCGTCGTCCAGGATGACCAGTGCCTTCGTACGCAGCAGGTCGGCGTAGCGGTCGGGGATCACGGTGTCGCGTTGCCACGCGTGGACGGGCTGCACCGCGTACCCGGAAGGCTTGTCGATCTCGGGGTAGACGTCGTCGCCGACGAGCAGGTCGGGCCGCACGGCGACGAAACCGATGCGGGTGCGGCCGGCTTCGAGGTCGTGGGCCAGCACGTCCCCGGTGTCCCAGCCCAGCCTCGTACGCCCGCAGGGGTGCAGGTTGTGCCCGGCCACGGCCAGCCGTTCCAGGGCGATCACTTGCTCGTCCGGGTTGTTGCCGACCTTGGGACGCGGCCGGGCCATGGCGACGGCGAGGTTCATGACGGCGTTGCGGATCTCGGTGGCGAACCCGGGCGCGTCCAGCCCGTCGAGCATGTCGATCGGGTCGTCGACGCCCGCGGTCGCGTATTCGACGCGCCCGAAGCCGTGCCTAGTCCCCGGCCCCATGTCCTTGATGCCTTCCCGTACGAGCGCCCCCCGCAGCCGCCTGCCGACGGTGTCCGCCGCCTCGGGCAGCGCCGCCAGAAAACCGGGCACGAGCTGCGGCGCGTGCACGGCCAGCGCGGCCTCGGTGTGCGCGATCCGTTCCGGGCGCAGAGTCTTGTTCATGCGTGTCCTGACATGGGGTTGTCGATCAGGGCCCACTGGTCGTCGAGCGGGTCGGGGGCGAGGCGCATGGCGGTGGTGGCCTTGAGGGGCAGCGGGTCCTTGAGCAGGGAGGGCACGTCTTCGGTGCCGGTGGCGCGGACGGCGCGGGCGACGATGGCCCACAGGCGGCCGGGGTCGGCGCCGTGGGTGCGGGTCAGGGCGGCGACGACTTCGGCGGCGACGGTGCCGAACGCGGCGGCGGCCAGTTTGGTGCGCAGCACCGCGGGGTCGTCGGTGGGCAGGTCGCCGTGCAGGGGCGGGGGTTCGACGCAGGCGTTGCGCAGGCGGCGGGCGCTGACCCGGACGCCGCCGAGGTCGCGGTAGAGGATGCGGCGGGGGCGGCCGTCGCGCAGGACGACGAGGGTGTTCTGGCCGTGGGCTTCCAGAGCGACGCCGCGGGCCAGCACGCACGTGACGGGGGCGAAGAAGATCTCGGCGAGGGCGGTCATCCACTCGTACGGGTCGCTGATCTTGATCGTGTGGATCGCGGCCAGGGGGACGGCGAGCTCGCCGGGATGCAGTTGCGGGGCCTCGCGGATGACGTGGGCGAGGTGACGCTGCGGGTGCCCGTCGACGATGACGGCGCCGGCGGCGATCTCGGCCAGGATGTCGATCGGCTGGTCGGCGGTGAGGCGGCGCAGCAGGCCGGAGAGCACGGGGCCGTTGTGGACGGCGGCCGGTGACACAGTGCGTACGGCGCTGGTCATCTGCACGTCCACCGCGGTCTTGATGTGCGGTCCTCCGCTCACCGGCGCGACGGTACGCAGCGACATCAACGGCCGTACGGGCTCGGTGTGGCCGTCCGGGGTGAGCCACGGGTGCTCGGCGAGGAGGCGCTCGGCCTGCCAGGGGTGGGCGTAGAGGATCGGCGGGGCGGTGCCGTACCAGCGGTCGGGCGGCACGCGGAGGCGGTGCAGGCGGATGACGGGGGAGTGTTCGGGCCCGTACGCGAGGACGTCGGCCACGGTCATGCCGCCGCGGGTGCGGCAACAGGGGTGCAGCGGGTGGCCGTCGGTGACCAGCTGCTCGATGCGGCCGAGGGCGTCGGGGTCGCCGGGCTCGGGCAGGCCGGTGCCGGCGGGGCGGTCGGCGCGGGCCAGGGCGAGGTTGGCGACGCTGTTGTCGATCTCGGCCGCGAACGGGATGTCACCCCAGAGGAGCCGGACCAGGTCGCCCGGGTCGGTGATCGTGGTGGCGCCGGCGGTGACCGTGAGCCCGGCCGCGGGACGAGCGAACGGCAGGGCGGACTCGATGGGGTAGCGAAGAGTCACCCGTCCGGGATTGGTGATGGCGGCTCGGGCGTCCTCAGCTTCGGCACGGGCTACGGAATCATCCGTGCGGGCTGCGGCGTCGCCCTCTGTGTGGGATCGGGCGTCCTCTTGGCGGGTCGCGGCGAACGCGGCCTCTCCCGGGTTCCGTGTGTGCAGGCCGGGCAGTTCTTCCCTGGCCACGGCACCGAGCAGTCGGGACAGGACAGCGGCCCGCGCGCCGGGCAGTTCGGCGTCGTAGCCCGCGATCAGGTCGGGGCGCAGGGACGCCAGCTCGGCCCGGGTCCGAAGGGGACCGGCGGTGTGGGCGCTTCCGGGTGATCGCGGCACAAACCTCATTCTCCGCACGCCCCCCACAAGATCCATCCGGGGCGGTCCGGCGTGAGCGAGAACGCAGTAACCAAACCACCATCCTAGGACGGCCTACACGGTGTGCGCCCATAGATAGGCGCACCACAAATTCAAAAACCAAGACCAAAAGGAATCAACGGCGCCCACAGCCTGCGGGTCTGGACGATCCTGCCGCCTCGCGGGGCAAGATCACCCGCGCCGTACAGCCCACCCTCCCGGGGGCCACCGCCTCGGAGCAGTGTGGCGCAAACTGCTGATCTTCGGGTGCGGCGCTGTGGACAACGCGACGATGTGGACAACGTGATGCGTCCGGCCGATCTGTGGTATCGGAGCGGGTTCCGGACCTAAATCGGTTGCGGCCGGAGCGGGCGGAGGGCAGAGTGGCGTGCGGACCTGTTGCCGGAAGCGAGGAGTGCCTTTCTCCATGTGAGAGCGACCCGACCCGTAAAAGCGCCCCGAGTGAGCGCTGTCCTGTCGGTGTAGTCGCCCCTTGGAGTGTGGCCCTTGTTGAAATCTGTCAATCTCAGCCGTTCCCACGACGGTGACCCGTTGTTCACCGGGTTCGATCTGGTGCTCAACGACGGCGACCGGGTGGGGATCGTCGGTCCTAACGGCGCCGGCAAGTCGACGTTGCTGCGGGTGCTGGCCGGCGAGTTGAAGCCGGACACCGGCGCGGTCACGTACGGCCCGTCGACGCGCATCGGTTATGTGGCGCAGCAGATGCCCGATCCCGAAGGCACAGTCGGGGCGTTCCTCATCGGCGGTCTCGGCGAGCTGGCCGGGGTGACCGCCGAGCTGCGCGAGCTGGAGCGCCGCCTGGAAAGCCAGGAGGACGTCCTGGCCGAGTTCGCGGCGGTGCAGGAGCGGTGGACGGCCCTGGAGGGCTGGAACGCGGAGAACCGGCTGGCCGAGATCCGCCAGCGCCTCGACATCTCCCACCTGCCCGACGGCCTGGCCCTCACGGCGGTCAGCGGCGGCGAGCAGGCCCGGTTGTTGCTGGCGCGGGCGCTGCTCGACGAGCCGGATGTGTTGCTGCTGGACGAGCCCACCAATCACCTGGACGCGGAGGGCATGGCGTGGTTGCAGGGCTGGCTCACCGCGTACGGGGGAGCGGTTTTGACTGTCAGCCACGATCGGGCGTTTCTCGATGCGGTGGTGACGCGGGTGCTGGAGCTCGACGGCATCGACACCGAGGTGCAGGACTATCCGGGTGGCGGTTATACGGCGTTCCGGGAGGAGAAGCAGCGGCGGTGGGAGCGGCTGTTGCTGGATTTCGAGGCGCAGGAGAAGGACCGCCGGCGGTGGGAGGCGGACATCGAGCGGACGAAGCAATATTCGATCGGGGTGGAGAACGCCAAGGGTCTGGGGGTGGCCGGTCCGCATCTGCGGCGGGTGGCCCGGTTGGTGGCGCGTAAGGCGAAGGTGCGGGAGCGGCGGTTGCGCCGGCAGATGGAGTCGGTGAAGTGGATCGCCCGGCCGCGGACGCGTCCGCCGTTGACGTTGGCTTTTCCGGCCGATCAGGCGGATCCGGGTGAGGTGGTGCTCAAGGCGCGTGACCTGACGGTGGCGGCGGGGCCGAAGGTGCTGCTCGAGCATGTGGATCTGGAGGTGCGCCGCGGTGACCGCATTTTGATCACGGGGCGTAACGGGGCGGGGAAGACGTCGTTGCTGAACGCCCTCGCAAGTGATGACACGGCGGTGTTGCCGCAGACGACCGACGGGTTGCGGACGAAGCAGTCGGTGATGGAGTTTTTCCGGTCGCGGGTGCCGGTGTATCTCGACGACGCGGAGAAGCTGCTCGAAGGTCACCAGTTCGGGGCGGATCAGTGGGATGCGCAGTTGCGGAGCCTGTCGGCCGGTGAGTTGCGGCGGTTGCTGCTGGCGGTTCTGGTGAACAGCCCGGCGCGGGTGTTGCTGCTGGACGAGCCGACGAACTTCCTCGATCTGGACGCGCTCGACGTGATCGAGGAGGCGTTGCGGCGGTACAAGGGGACGTTGCTGGTGGTGACGCATGACCGCTATTTCGCGGAGAAGACCGGGTTCGGGCGGCGCTGGCATGTCGCGGGCGGCGCGGTGATCGAAAGCTGACACGATGGTGTCATGCAGCTGGTGCCGAGGCAGGGTGGCGGGGAGCTGGCCGAGGTCGGCGCGGCCGAGCAAGTCACCGAGGTGTGGCTGGCGAACCGGCGGTTGTCGGAGCACACCCGGGCGGCGTACCGGCGGGATGTGCATGCGTGGCTGGCGTGGTGTGCCGGCTTTGACAGGGACCCGCTCAGGGCATCGTTCCTCGACGTGAACGCCTATGCGCGGGGGTTGGAGGATCAGCAGCTCGCGCCATCGACGGTGGCCCGCAAATTGTCCGGTTTATCCAGCTGGTATGACTTCCTCGTCAAGATCCGGGCGGTGGACGCGAACCCTGTCGCGGGGGCCGACCGGCCGAACGTTTCCCGGGATCATTCGGCCACGGTCGGGCTCACTCCGGAAGAGGTGGATGCGTTGCTGGCCCGGGCGGCGACCGCCAGCAAGCGGCATCACGCGGTGATGACCCTGCTCGCCGATCTGGGTCTGCGGGTCGGTGAGCTGGTGAGTCTCAACCTCGACGACGTCGGGTGGGAACGCGGCCACCGTACGGTCCGGTTCGTCGGCAAGGGCAACAAGGCCCGCCGCCGCGCGTTGACCCCGGCGGCCGCCGAGGCTTTGGACGCCTACCTCGAAACGCGGGGCGCCGACGACGGCCCGTTGTTCCAGACGTCGACCGGGGCGCGGCTGGACCGGCATGCGATCTTCCGGCTGATCCGGCGGCTGGCCGCGGAGGCGGGCATCCCGGCGGCGGACCGGTTGTCGCCGCACTCGTTGCGGCACGCGTTCGCGACGGCGGCGCGGGCCGAGGGGGTGCCGCTGGAGGATGTGCAGGACGCGATGGGGCACGCCGACCCGCGGACGACCCGCCGTTACGACCGGGACCGGCACAACCTGGATCGTGATCCTGCCTACACCCTGGCCGCAGCCAGGGCCCGTCGCGCCCAGCAGTGACGCGGCCCCCTATGCTCGTCCGCGGTAAAAAGCGGATCAAAGAGGCGGTCGGGTTTGAACATCTTCGAAGCGGTGCTGCTGGGCGCGGTTGAGGGCTTTACCGAGTTCCTGCCCGTGTCGAGCACCGGCCACCTGACGATCCTGGAGAAGCTGCTGGGGTATCGGATCGACGATCCGGCGATCACCGCGTTCACGGTGATCATCCAGTCGGGTGCGGTGCTGGCCACGATCATTTTCCTGTGGAAGGACATCGCCCGGGTGGTTCCGGCGTTCCTGGCCGGGTTGTTCAACAAGGCCAAGCGGGACAACCCGGATTTCCGGTTCGGGTGGGCGGTGCTGATCGGCGCGATCCCGATCGTGATCGTGGCCCTGCTGTTCAAGGATCAGATCGAGACGACCCTGCGCAGCCTGTGGTTCGTGGCGGGCGCGTTGATCCTGTGGTCGGGGGTGATGGCGTTCGCCGATCACGCGGCCACGCAGATCAAGCACGAGGACGACGTGACGTGGAAGGACTCGCTGATCATCGGCCTGGTGCAGTGCATGGCGCTGATCCCGGGGGTGTCGCGGTCGGGCGCGACGATGTCGGCCGGTCTGCTGCGTGACTTCGACCGGGTGACGGTGACGAAGTTGTCGTTCTTCCTGTCGATCCCGGCGCTGCTGGGCGCGTCGCTGCTGCAGGGCTATCAGGAGGCGGGCAACATCGCCGACGGGGTGGGCTGGACGAACACGCTGATCGCGACCGCGGTGAGTTTCGTGGTGGCCTACTTCAGCGTGAACTGGCTGCTCAAGTTCGTCTCGCGGCATTCGTACAGCATTTTCATCTGGTACCGGGTGGCGCTCGGGGTCGTCCTGATGGGGTTGCTGACCTTCAACGTGATCGAGCCGAAGTGAGCGCGGCGGCCGAGCGGGCTCTGGCGTACGTGCGGGAGCTTTTCCCGGCGGCGGGGCCGGTGCCGGCCGGGGCGCCGATCACGGTCAGTTTTCATCCGGACCGGTTGCTGGCCGACGGGCTGACGGTGGCCGAGCATCTGGCGGCCGAGGGGGTCTACCGCAGCCAGTTCGAGACCGGGATCTCCAACGGCGGGCTGACCGCGTACGCGGGTGGCGACCGTGACCTATGGGAGCAGCGCATGTTTCCCGGGGTGTACGCCGACGGGCGGGGCCGGCCGATCTACGGCGGGCTGAACCTGGCCGGGTATCCGGACGGGGCGTCGCCGCGGTTCGGCAGTTGTCATCTGGTGCTGAACGCGTCGGTGCTGCCGCGGGCCACGTTCAGTCACGGCGACAGCTTCACCGCGCCCACCGTGTTCGGCACCGCCGGCACGTTCAGTGCGGTGTGGGCGGCGCTGCTGGACGAGGTGGAGCGTACGGGGTCGGCGCTGAACCTGCCCGCGGCGTCGCCGGAGCAATGGGTGGCCGCGCTGACCGCGCCGCGTACGGGGCCGGGCCGGGCGATGGATCACTACGTCGAGGCGCAGGTGCACGGCGGGGTCACGCTGAGCGAGCACGTCACGGCCGTCGTGGCCGACCCTTCCTTCCGCCGTACGCCGGTGGAGCCGCTGCTGCGTTCCCTGGCGCCGGAGCTCAGGTGGTCGCCGGGCTTCGTGCTGCCCGCGGCCGAGTTCCCCGACGAGCTGCGCGGCCCGGAGGTGCCCCCGCTGGCCCGGGCGGTGGCCACGCACTACGGACTGGACGTGCTGGACGCCGCGGCGGTCGGCCGGGCCACCCGCGAGCCGGGCACGTGGTCGTCGTTCGGCACCCCGGCCGAGGTGTTGCAGCTGCTCAAGAAGGTGTGGCACATCCTCGTGCTGCGGGGTGTCACGCCCTGACGTGGTGACTCGTCCTTGGAGTCATGTACATCACTGTCACGATCATCGCTGCCGTGTTCACCGGGGCGGCCGCCGTCACCTACCTGGTCGGCCACGACTACCCGAAGACGCAGGCCGACATGAAGCGGATCCCGCGCTCGTGGGTGCCGGTGCTGGGGTCGCTGCTGGCGGCGGGCACGCTGGGACTGGTGGCCGGGTTCGTCGTGCCGTGGCTGGGGGTCCTCGCCGCGGCCGGGCTGGTGCTCTATTTCAGCGGGGCGCTGGTGGCGCATCTGCGGGTCGGTTCGCGCAACCTGATTGGGTGGGCGGTCTTCTTCGTCACCGAGGTCGCGGCGCTGATCGTCAACGTGGGGCACCTGTGAGCAGGCACGCTGAGCACCACCTATTTGCCGTGCGGCAAGCATTCAGTGATACTGGCCGCCGCTGGGGGGTGAAGACGTGTCGGAGGCCGGCATGCGGTGGGCCAAGGCCCTGCACCGCTTGTGGAGCGCCGTCGTCGTCATCCACTCGCGGGAGCAGCTGGCCGACCTCGTGCTGCCCCCGTTGCAGGAGCTGCCGGGCGTACGGGCGGTGTGGGGGTTGCGGCACGCCACCGCCGGGGACGGTGTTCTCGCGTACCGGTGGCAGGGTGTGCCGTTGACCGAGGACCGGCAGGCGGTGGCCGCCGGTCTCGCCCCGAAGCAGGCCGGGCCACCCCGGGTCGTCCCGGTCGACCTGCCGGGGATCACGACGATGGTGATCTGCCGGTTCGACGAGCCGGGCCAGGCCGCCGGCACGATCATGGTGGGGGTCGACGGCAGCGCCGACACCGCGTTCGTGGCCGAGTGCCTGCGCCAGGTCGTCGAGGTCAGTCAGGAGGCCGTGCGCCGGCTGGCCGCCATGCGCGACGAGCAGCAGCAACTGATGCGCGACGCGCTGCTGGCCGAGGCGTCGCTGCAGATGGACGCGGTGCTCGACACCACCCAGACGATGTACCGGGTGCCCCGCATGGCCGTCCCGGCGATCGCCGAGGGCTGCCTGGTGTTCGTGCACGAGGACGGCAAGCCGGTGCTGCGCAGCGCCGTGCACGTCGACATGCGCCGGCTCGACGCGATGCTGCGGGAACCGGGCGCGGTGGAGCGGCTGGCCACCCCGGGTGAGCATTCGCAGGTGCTGCGGGCCCGGGGCCGGGTGATCGGGCTGCTGGTGTTCCTGTTCGACCGCGACCCCGACCGGATCCCCCCGGCCACCTTCCTACGTGACCTGGCCGCGCGGGCCGCCCTGGCCATCGACAACAGCACCCTGTACGAGCAGCGCCGGCAGGAGGTGGTGCGGATGCAGCAGCACCTGCTGCCGACCCGGCTGCCGCACACCGCCGGGCTGGAACTGGCCGCCTCCTACACCGTCGGCGACCGGGTCCTGGAGGTCGGCGGCGACTTCTACGACGTGGTCGTACGCGGCGGCGGTGAGGTGGCCGCGGTCATCGGTGACGTGTGCGGGCGCGGGGTCGACGCGGCCGCGCTGACCGGGATGGCCCGGCACACCCTGGCCGCGCTGCTGCACGAGGGCCTGTCCCCGGCCCGCGCCCTGACGCGGCTCAACGCGCGGCTGCGGCTCGACGGGTCGTGGCGGTTCATCACGGCCGCGGTCGCCTTGATCCGCCCCGACGGCACGGTCGAGTGGACCTCGGCCGGTCATCCCGCCCCCGCGGTGCTGCCCGTGGACGGCGAACCGCGGCGGGGGGCCGGCGGCGGGGTGCCGCTGGGCATCCTCGACGAGCCGCGGCTCAAGCAGACCCGGCTCGAGCTGGCCGCCGGGGAAACGCTGCTGATGTTCACCGACGGGCTGACCGAGAGCCGCGACGCCGACGGGCGCATGTTCGAGGAGCGGGCCCTCGGCGCGGCCCTGCACCGGCTGCGCGGCACCGGCCTGCAGCAGCTGATCGACGAGCTGAGCAGCGCCGCCGAGGCCACCGACGACATCGCCCTGCTCGGAGTCCAACGGAGTGCGCATGAATGAGCTGGTGCTGGTCGTCGAGGACTCCGACGAGGACATCGAGGCGATCGCCCGCGCCATCGGCCGGTCCCACCCGGACGTGCGGCTGGAGTTCCTGCGCTCCGGTTCCGGGGTGCTGCCCCGGCTCGACGGCGCCGGCGCCGAGCCACCGCGGCTGGTGCTGCTCGACCTGAACATGCCCGGCGAGGGTGGCCTCGACGTGATCCGGCAGGTCCGCGCCCGCGCCGAGTTCGACGCGCTGCGGCTGGTCGTGTTCACCTCGTCGGAGAACCAGGCCGAGGCCGACGCCTGCTACGCGGCCGGCGCCGACAGCTACATCTACAAGCCGATCAACTTCGCGTTGTTCCAGAGCGTGCTCAGCCAGACCCTGGACTACTGGAGGTCACGGGAGCCGAACGTGACCCAGACGGTGGTGCCGCCGCCGGGGGACTCGTCGGCCCAGGCCTGACCGCCGTGCCGCTCGGCGATGCGGCGCACGATCGCCAGACCGGCGCCGGAGCCGTCCCGTACGGCGTCGGGGTGCAGCCGCCGGAACAGCTGGAACGCCTGTTCGCGCAGGTGGGGCGGCATCCCGATCCCGTTGTCGCGGACGAATAGCGCGTTTTGCTCCACGCCGACCTGCACGTGGCCGCCGTCCGGGCGCGCGTATTTGGCCGCGTTGACGAGCAGGTTGACGAGCACCTGGTCGAGGAGCACCGGGTCTGCCTCCACCGTGCCGGACAATCCGGAAATGTTAATTTCGACGGAGGCTTCCTCGAGCCGGGGGCCGGCGACGTCGAGGGCTCGCCCCACCGCGTCGGTCAGCAGGACCGGTGACCGGGCCAGCTCCGTACGGCCCAGCCGCGCGTAGGACAGCAGCGCGTTGAGCAGCTCGTCCATCCGCGTGGCCAGCCGCTGGATGCTCTCCAGCCGGCGCCGGGTGACCGGGTCCAGATCCCCGGCGGCGTCCTCGACGATGAACGTCGACGTGTTCGCGATCCCCCGCAGCGGCTCCTTCAAGTCGTGGGCGGCCGCGTGCGCGAACGAGTCCAGGTCGACGTTGAGCAGGGCCAGCTGCCGGGCCTGGGCCACCGCCACCCCCATGATCGCGCGGCCCAGCTCGACCGCCATGGCCAGGTCGGTGGTCGTCCAGCCGGTGCTGCGCCCGCGCACGGAGGCCAGGAACACGGCCGTGGAGCCGCGTGGGGTCAGCCGCTGCCCGTGCGGGCCCAGCACCACCGGCGTCCGGGGGTCGGCCGCCCACCGCCGGGCCACCGTCCGTTCGCGGCGCAGCCACACGATGCAGTCGTCGCCGGTGCCGAACGGCAGCACCAGCACCCCCGGGAACGGCCCGTCCACGGTGTCGGAGTGCCACACCTCGCCGGGCGGGGGCACGCTGAGCGCCCCCATCAGGTGCTCGGCCTCGGCCGGGCCGACCCCGTGCAACGACAACGCGCCGTCGGTGCGCACCACGACCGCGTCGCAGGCGATCACCTGGTCGAGGCCGGCCGGGTTCTGCGACCAGCGCATCGGCAGGTCCATCGAGTACCGCTCGAGCAGCCGGGCGATGACCGTGCGGGACTGCTCGCGGGCCGACGCCTCGTCGCGTTCGCGCAGGGCGGCCAGGTGCAGCGACAACGCCACCCCGAAGAACTCGCACGCGGCCCGGGTCTGCGGGCTCAGCGGTTTCGGGTCGCGGCCGTGGCAGGCGATCAGCCCCCACAGCCGGCCGCCGTCGAGCAGCGACACCGACATCGACGACGTGACCTCGATGTTGCGCAGGTATTCCAGGTGGAACGGGGACACCGTGCGCAGCACCGACAGCGACAGGTCCAGCGGCCGGCCCGTCTCGGGCAGCACGGCCGGGCTCAGCTGCGCGGTGGTGTCACCGGCGTCGGCGATCACCCGGATCCAGTTGCGTTCGTAGAGGCGGCGGGCCTGGGGCGGGATGTCGGTGGCGGGGAACCACAGCCCGAGCCACGGCTCCCAGTCGTCGACGACCTCCTCGGCGATCACCTCGCCGGGCCCGTCGGCCGACTCGAACCGGTAGGCCACCACCCGGTCGTAGCCGGTGATCTCGCGGATCTCCCGGACGGCGGCCCGGCACGCCTCGACGACGGTGGCCGCGCGTTGCAGCCGGGTCAGGGCCTGGCGGACCGGGGCGTACAGGGTGCCGAACTCGGGCGTGTCGGGGGCGGGCTCGAACTCGAGCACGACGTGGTCGTCGGCGTGGTGCACGGTGACGTCGAACCGGCGCCCGCCCAGTTCCAGGGGCATCATCGCGGTCTGCCCGGTGTCGGCGTCGGCCAGCGACCACAGGCCCGCGCGTTGCTCGGCGGTCAGGAACGAGTCGTCGCCGCCGATCTCGAAACCCAGCACCTCGGCCGCGTTCTCGCTGGCCACCGCGACCCGGCCGGCCTTGACGGCGAGCAGCGCCCCGTACGACTGGACGCCGCCGAGCCGGTGGATGGGCTCCCGCACGCAGGCCGTCAGGTCGAAGGTGGTGCCCGCCTCACGTTCGGCCGCGGCGAGGTGGTCCGGCAGCCACTCGGTCATGATCGCCAGCCTATCGGCCGGGCAGCTGATCGCCGGGGCTGACCAGGCCGCTCTGGTAGGCCAGGACGACCAGCTGGGCCCGGTCGCGGACCTCCAGCTTGGCCATGGCCCGGTTGACGTGGGTCTTGGCGGTCAGCGGGGACAGGAACAGCCGGGCGGCGATCTCGTCGTTGCTCAGCCCGTGCGCGACCAGGATCAGCACTTCGCGTTCCCGGTCGGTCAGCACTTTCAGCGCCTCGGTGGTCGCCGGTGGGCGCAGGTTTTCCAGGAACCGGCCGATCAGGCCGCGGGTGGCGGCCGGGGACAGCAGCGCCTCGCCGGTGGCGACCACGCGGATGGCCTGCAGCAAGTCGGCCGGGGCGACGTTCTTGCCGACGAACCCGCTGGCCCCGGCCTGCAGGGCCAGCAGCACGTTGTCGTCGTCCTCGAACGTGGTGACGACCAGCACCCGGACGCCGGCCAGGTTGTCGTCGGCCGAGATCCGGCGGGTGGCTTCCAGGCCGTCCATGACCGGCATGCGGATGTCCATCAGCACCACGTCGGCGCGCTGGGTGCGGGCCAGCTCGAGCGCCTCCTTGCCGTCGGAGGCCTCGGCGACCACCTGCATGCCCGGCTCCGCGTCGATGATCATTTTGAAGCCGGCGCGGATCAGGGCCTGGTCGTCGGCGAGCAGGACGCGGGTCGTCACGAGCTGGTCTCCAGGGCGTAGGTCGGGGCGGGCAGGGTGGCGTGCACACGGAACCGGCCGCCGGCGGGCCCGGCGGTGACGCTACCGCCCGCCGCGGCGGCCCGTTCCCGCATCCCGATCAGCCCGAACCCGGTGCCGTCGCCGCGGCCGGTGATCCGGTTGGTCACCTCGATGGTGACGTCGCTGCCGGTGTAGGCGATGGCGAGCTCGGCCCGGCCGTCGCCGTAGCGGTGGGCGTTGGTCAGGGCTTCCTGCACGATCCGGTACGCGGCCAGGTCGGCGATGGCCGGCACCTCCCGCGGCTCGCCGGTCTGGGTGAACGTCACGTCGAACCCGCCCAGGCCCGCCAGCAGGGCCGGCACCCGCGACAGGCCGGGGCTGGGCTCGGTCGTGCCCGCCTCCCCGGCCTCGCGCAGCACCCCGATCACCGATTTGATCTCCTGCAGGACGCTGTCGGAGGACTGCCGGATCACCTCCAGGACCGGGCCGGCCTGTTCGGGGTGCTGCTTGATGACGTGGGCGGCCGCGCCGGCCTGCACGGTGATGACCGCGATGTGGTGGGCGACCACGTCGTGCAGTTCCCGGGCGATGCGCAGCCGCTCGTCCATGACCCGGCGGTGGGCCTCCTGCTCGCGGGTCTGCTCGGCCTGGCGCAGCCGCTCGGTCAGCTCGGCCAGGTAGGCGCGCCGGTTGCGCACGGCTTCCCCGACCGCGCCGCCGCCGCCGACCCACGCGTACAGGCCGAGCGAGTTGAGCGACCACCATTCGGCCGGGTCGGCGATGATGCCCACCACGAACAGCAGCGTCGCGCAGGCCAGCCCGCACAGCCAGGGCCGGTGCATTTTCGTGCGCAGGGTGATCTCGTACATGGTCAGGCCGGTCAGCAGCAGCAGCACCTGCGACGGCCGCTGCACGGCGATGGTGACCGTCAGGCCCGCGGTGACCAGCAGCAGCGCCGGGATCGGCCAGCGGCGGCGGGAGTAGACGACGGCGACGCCGAGCACGGCGATCAGGACGGGGCGGGTCGCGTCGAAGTCGCTCTCCGCGGTCACCGCGAGGAGGATGACCAGGCCCGCGAACGCCAGGTCGACCAGCCGGGCTTTGATCTGCATCCTTAAGACCGTATGCGGTGCGGGCCGGGACCGGCCTCGTCCGGGTGCAGTAGCCGCGGCCCGGGCGGGTTACTGCGAACGCAGTACACACCGACCGCGCACGGACGACGCCGCGGCCGCCGCTGGCCGGGAGCGTGGAGCGCATGGCTACGTTCCTCTACCGGCTGGGCCGGTTCTCGTTCCGCCGCCGCTGGACGGTGCTGCTCGCGTGGGTGGCGCTGCTGATCGCCGCGGTCGCCGGGATGGCGCTGCTGTCCAAGCCGACCACCGCGTCGTTCAGCATCCCGGGCACCCCCGCCCAGCAGGCGATCGATCTGCTCGGCGAGCGGTTCCCGCAGGCCGCCGGGCAGACCGCGGCGGCCCGGGTCGTGTTCGCCGGCAGCCCGGTGGACCAGGGCGCCGTCGACCGGACCGTGGCCGCGCTGCGTACCGCGCCGCAGGTCGCCGCGGTCGGCGAGGTCACCCCCAACGCGGACAACACCGTCGCGTACACGCAGGTCACCTACAAGGTGGCGGCCACCGACCTGACCACGGCCGACCAGGACGCGCTGGTCGCCGCCGCGCAGGTGGGCCGTGACGCCGGGCTGACCGTGGAGATCAGCGGGGACGCGCTGACCGCGGGCGGGCACACCCCGATCGCCGAGATCATCGGCCTGGTCGTGGCCGCCGTGGTCCTGCTGATCACGTTCGGGTCGCTGGTCGCGGCGGGGCTGCCGCTGCTGACCGCGATCCTGGGGGTGGGCATCGGCGCGGCCGGGATCGGCATCGCGACCGCCTTCACCGACCTGTCGGCCACCACGTCGACGCTGGCCATGATGCTGGGCCTGGCCGTCGCCATCGACTACGCCCTGTTCATCGTCTCGCGCTACCGCCACGAGCTGGCCGCCGGGCACGACCGGGCCGAGGCGGCCGGACGGGCGGTGGGCACGGCCGGGTCCGCGGTCGTGTTCGCCGGGCTGACCGTGGTGATCGCGCTGGCCGGGCTGGCCGTCGTCGGGATCCCGTTCCTGACGCAGATGGGTGTGGCCGCGGCCGCCACCGTCGCCGTGTCCGTGATCATCGCGCTGACCCTGCTGCCCGCCCTGCTCGCGATCTCCGGCGGCAAGATCAAAGCGGTTCCCGTACGGGACCACGCGGCCCGGCCCGCCCTCGGGGTGCGCTGGGTGCGGGTCATCGCCCGCCGCCCGGTCGCGTTCCTGCTGGCCGCCGTGGTCGGTCTCGGCGTGATCGCCCTGCCCGCCGCGTCGCTGCGGCTGGGCCTGCCCACCGAGGGCAGCTCCGCGCCCGACACCACCCAGCGCAAGGCGTACGACCTGCTCGCCACCGGGTTCGGGCCGGGCTTCAACGGCCCGCTGACCGTCGTCACCGACGCCGGCGACGCCGGCCGCGTCACCAGTGAGATCCAGGGCCTGGGCAACGTCGCCCTGGTCACCCCGCCGGTCACCAACCAGGCCGGCGACACGTCGATCCTCACCGTGATCCCGAAGACCGCCCCGGACGACGCCGCCACCGAGGACCTGGTGCACGACCTGCGCGACGTCGGCGGCACCCTCGGCGTCACCGGCACCACCGCCATCAACGTCGACATCAGCGAGAAACTCGCGAGCGCCCTGCTGCCGTACCTGGCCCTGGTCGTGGGTCTGGCGTTCGTGCTGCTGGCCCTGGTGTTCCGCTCCCTGCTCGTGCCCTTGAAGGCGACCCTCGGGTTCCTGCTGTCGGTCGGGGCCACCTTCGGCGCGCTGGTCGCGGTGTTCCAGTGGGGGTGGCTGGCCGACCTGTTCGGGGTCAGCCAGACCGGGCCGATCATCAGCTTCCTGCCGATCCTGCTCATCGGCATCGTGTTCGGCCTGGCCATGGACTACCAGGTGTTCCTGGTGACCCGCATGCGCGAGGACTACGTGCACGGCGCCGACGCCAAGGACGCGGTCGTCAGCGGCTTCTCCCACGGCGCCCGGGTCGTCACCGCCGCCGCGCTGATCATGATGAGTGTGTTCTTCGGGTTCATGCTCGGCCCGGAAGCGATCATCAAGTCCGTCGGGTTCGGGCTCGGCGTGGCCATCCTGTTCGACGCCATCGTGGTCCGGATGATCCTCGTCCCGGCCGTGATGACCCTGCTCGGCCGCTCCGCGTGGTGGCTGCCGCGCTGGCTCGACCGGCTCCTGCCGAACGTCGACGTCGAGGGCGAGAAACTGACCCGCCACCTCGCGGCCGCCGGCACCGAGGAGCCGAAGGAGCTGGCCCTGCGCTAGCCCAGGGGGAACTCGTGCCGGGTCGTCCACGACGGGCCCGGCTCGGGGACCCCGGTGATCAGCCGCAGGGCGGTGACGCGGGCGTGGATCGGCAGCCGGGGGCCGACCGCGTCCGCGGCCGCGCGCAGATTGGCGACCGGATGGTCGTGACCGATTGTCAGGTGCGGGACGACCTCGTCGAACGCGCCCTCGTAGGGCCGCACGGCCGGGAACCGGGCCGTCACCGCGGCGGTCAGCGCCACGAACGGCTCGGCCGGCTGCGGGGCCAGCCACACCACCCGCTCGCCGAACCAGCGCACCGCGGCCAGGTCGAAGAAGAACGCGGGCACGCTCGCGGCGGCCTGCCCCACCGCGGCCAGCACCCGCTCGTCGAGGGCGGCCGGTGCCAGGAACGGGAACAGCACGGTGATGTGCGCGGGCACCCCCCACGACGCGGCCCGGTCGAACCGGTCGCGGTGCGCCGCCACCACCGGCTCGGCCTCGGCGACCGCGACGATCAACGCGCTGTGGGTCGGCTCCATCGGGGCAGTATGACCCCTGACGAATGTCATGGCTGCCTCGTGACGCGTGACAGCGTCGCCGTGGCGGGCCCGGGCCCACGATGAACGCATGACCCTCACCACTGCTCCCGAAGCGGCGCCGGGCACCGGCACGGCCGCGGTCGACCTGGACGGCGTGGTCAAGCGTTTCGGCGCGGTGACCGCCGTCGACGGCATCTCCCTGACGATCCGCCCCGGCGAGGTGGTCGCCCTGCTCGGCCCCAACGGCGCCGGCAAGACCACCACGGTCGACATGCTGCTCGGCCTGTCGCAGCCCAGCCAGGGCCGGGTCGCCGTCTACGGCAAACCGCCGGCCGACGCGGTCGCGCTCGGGCTGGTCTCGGCCGTCATGCAGACCGGCGGGCTGCTCAAGGACTACACCGTCGAGGAGACCGTCCGGCTGACCGCGGTGCTGTTCGGCAAGCCCCGCACCGCCGTGACCGAGGCCCTGCGCCGGGCCGGGCTCACCGACATCGGCAAACGGCTGGTCGGCAAGTGCTCCGGCGGGCAGCAGCAACGCCTGCGGTTCGCGATGGCGCTGCTGCCCGACCCGGAACTGCTGATCCTCGACGAGCCCACCACCGGCATGGACGTCGCCGGCCGGCACGAGTTCTGGTCGGCCATCCGCGACGACGCCGCCCGCGGCCGCACCGTCATCTTCGCCACCCACTACCTCGAAGAAGCCGACGCGTACGCCGACCGGGTCGTGTTCGTGCGCCGCGGCCGCATCGTCGCCGACGGCACCGCCGCCGAGGTCAAAGCCCTGGCCGCCGGGCGCACCGTGCGCGCCACCCTGCCCGGCGCCACCGAAGCCGCCCTGGCCGCGATCGGCGGGGTGGACCGGGCCGAGGTCCGCGGCGACACCGTCTACCTGCACGGCAACGACACCGACGAGATCGCCCGCCACCTGCTCACCCGCACCCCCGCCAAGGATCTGGAGATCACCAGCCGGAACCTGGAGGACGCGTTCCTGGCCCTGACGGCCGACGAGGAGACCCCCCGATGACCACCGTCGATCTGCAAGCCCGCAACCTGCCCAAGTTCGGCGGGTTCAGCCCCGGGATGATCCGGCTCGAGCTGCGCCGCATGGTCCGCAACAAACGCACCGTCATCTTCACCCTCGTCATGCCGGCCGTGTTCTTCCTGCTGTTCGGCACCGGCGGCGACTACAAGACCGAACGCGTCGGCGGCGGCAACGTCACCGGCTACATCCTGGTCAGCATGGCCGTCTACGGCGCGATGCTGGCCACCACCAGCGGCGGCGCGATGGTCTCGATCGAACGCGCCGCCGGGTGGAGCCGGCAGCTGCGGCTGACCCCGCTGCGCCCGATCGCCTACATCGCCGTGAAACTGGTCCTCGCCATGACCATCGGCGCGGTGTCGGTGGCCGTCGCGTTCGGGGTCGGCGCGCTCGCGGGGGCGCAGCTGCCGGTCTCCGCCTGGATCCTGTGCGGCCTGCTGGCCTGGGTGTGCGCGCTCGTGTTCGCCGCGTTCGGGCTGTTCATGGGCTACCTGCTGCCCAGCGAGAACGTCATGCAGATCCTCGGCCCGGTGCTGGCCGTCCTGTCGTTCGCGGGCGGGCTGTTCGTGCCCCTGGACGAGCTCGGCCCCACGTTCGCCACCATCGCCAAGTTCACCCCCGTGTACGGGGTGGGGGAGATCGCCCGCTACCCGCTGACCCACGACGGCAACCTGTGGCTGGCCGTGCTCAACGTGCTCGTCTGGACGACCCTGTTCGCGGCGGGCGCGATGTGGCGGTTCCGGCGCGACACGGCCCGCGTGTGACCCGTAAGTTCAGGGGAATGACGAGACCGGCGGGCGGCCCCCCGAGATACGGGTGGCTGTTCGCCGGGCTGTGGCTGTTCTACCTCGGCGGCAACGTCCAAGCCCTGCTCGACCAGCCCGTCATGTATTGGCGGGTGGCCGGGCTGATCGCGGTGGCCGGGTTCGCCGCCGGCTACCTGTACCTGGTCGCCGCGGCCCGGCACATCCGCCGCGGGGCCCGCCCGCCCCGGCACACCGTCCGCACCTGGCTCGGCATCGCCCTCCTACTGGCCCTGTTCGGGCTGCAGGTGCCCGGCGCCGGCGACCAGGCCCTGACCTGCCTCGTCTTCATCGCCGCCCTCGCCATGGTGAGCCTGCCCCTGACCCAGGCCGCACCCCTGGCCCTGATCCTGTTCGGCGTCGCCGAGGCCCTGCCGCCGCTGGTCGACGGGTGGACCGACGGCGGGTACGGGCTCGCCGTGCTGCTGGGCTCGCTTGCCTCGTACGGGTTCCGCGCCGCCTCCGAACGCCAGGCCCGCCTGGTCATCGCCCAGAAAGAGCTCAGTGACCGCGCCGTGGCCGACGAACGGGCCCGCATCGCCGCCGACCTGCACGACATCCTCGGGCACTCGCTGACCGTCGTCACCGTCAAGGCCGAACTGGCCCAGCGGCTGCTCGACGTCGACGTCGACCGGGCTCGCAAAGAGCTCAACGACCTCGAAGGCCTCGCCCGTGACGCGCTCGCCGACGTGCGGGCCACCGCCATGGGCGTACGGGGAATCTCTTTGCCCGGGGAGATCGCGGCCGCCCGCGAAGCCCTGGCCGCGGCGAACGTCGACGCCGACCTGCCCGGCGCCGCCGACGAGGTGCCCAGCCGCAACCGGGAACTGTTCGCCTGGACCCTGCGCGAGGCCGTCACCAACGTCGTGCGGCACAGCGGCGCCCGCCACGTGCGGGTGCGGCTCACCCCGGGCAGCATCGAGATCGCCGACGACGGCACATCTGCCCCCGGTGTCGCCCCGGCCGGTCAGGGCCTGGCCGGGCTGCGCCGGCGCGCCGAAGCCGCCGGAGGCCTGTTCACCGCGGGCGCCCGGGACGACCAGCCCGGCTTCCGGGTCCGCGTGGAGGTACCAACATGATCAAACTGCTGCTCGCCGACGACCAGGCCCTCGTCCGCGGGGCCATGGCCGCCCTGCTCGACATGGAACCCGACCTCAAAGTCGTCGCCGAAGTCGGCCGCGGCGACGAGGTCGTGGCCGCCGCGCTCGCCAGCGAACCCGACGTGGCCCTGCTCGACGTCGAGATGCCCGGCCTCGACGGGGTCGCCGCCGCCCGCGCCCTGCTCGCCGCCCGCCCTGCCGTCCGCGTCCTGATGGTCACCACGTTCGGCCGGGCCGGCTACCTGCGCCAGGCCATGGCCGCCGGCGCCGGCGGGTTCGTCGTCAAGGACACCCCCGCCCGCCAGCTCGCCGACGCCGTCCGCCGCGTCCACGACGGCCTGCGCGTCGTCGACCCCGCCCTGGCCGCCCAATCCCTGGCCCAGGGCGACTCACCCCTGACCGACCGCGAAACCGGCGTCCTGCGCGCCGCCCGCGACGGCGGCACCGTCGCCGACATCGCCCGCGAACTGCACCTGTCCGAAGGCACCGTCCGCAACCACCTGTCCGCCGCCATCGGCAAAACCGGCGCCCGCACCCGAGCCGAAGCCGTCCGCCTCGCCGTGGAGAACGGCTGGCTGCTCACCTAGGCGCCGCCAGGAAGTCGAGCAGCAGCCGGTTGACCGCCGGCGGGTCCTCCAGGCTGGGCAGGTGGCCCGCCCACTCCAGCTCCACGTGCCGCGCGGCGGGCAACCGTACTGCCAGGCCGGCGGCGACGGTGTGGAACTCGGGCAGGTCGTGGGCGCCGGTCAGCAGGAGCGTGGGGGCGGTGATCGAGTCCGGCGACCACTCGGTTTCGAGTTCCTCGACGTCGCCGGCGGCCAGTTGTACCTCGTACGCGTGCCGTTGCATCTCGCCGATGAACGCGCGCACCTCGTCGGTCGCCAGGGGGCCGACGAAAGACGCCAGCATCAGGGCGCTCGCGCCGTCGACGTCGCCGGCTTCGAGAAGCGCGTTCTCCTGGTCCCAGATGGAGCGCAGCCGGGACGTCGGAACGAGCGTCGGCGCGGCCGTGCACAGCAGGGCCAGGGCGGAGACCCGCGACGGCCACCGCGCGGCGATCTCCAGGGCCACCATGCCGCCGCCCGACGAGCCGATCAGCGTCACCGGGCCGTCGCCGGCCAGCTCGAGCGCCTCCGCCGCCACGTCCAGCGGGGACGACGGCACGGGGGAGTCACCGTAGCCGGGCAGATCACAGGCGATGGCCCGATGCGCGGGGAAGGTCAGCGGATCCCACATGCGGCGGTCGCACACCGTCGAATGCAGCAGCAGCAACGCCGGACCGGAACCGTGGGAAACATGGGATAGCGTCATCGACGGGCACGCTACGCGGACACGGCAACGAGGGGAAACGACTTATGGTCACCTTGCAGGACGTCCGGGACGCCGCGAAGCGCATCGAGGGGGCCGCCCACCGCACCCCGGTCCTGCGTTCGCGCACCCTGGACGCTCTGACCGGGGCCGAGGTCCACCTCAAGGCGGAAAACCTGCAACGCGTCGGCGCGTTCAAGTTCCGCGGCGCCTACAACGCCATCCGCAAACTCGCCCCCGACCAGCTGGCGAGGGGCATCGCCGCCTACTCCTCGGGCAACCACGCTCAGGCGGTCGCCCTGTCCGCCCGCGAGCTCGGCACCACCGCGGTGATCGTCATGCCGCAGGACACGCCCCGCTCCAAGCTCGACGCGGTCGCCGGGTACGGCGCCGAGATCCTCACCTACGACCGGTACACCGGCAACCGGGAGGAGATCGGCGCGCGGCTCGCCGCCGAGCGCGGGCTCACGCTGATCCCCCCGTACGAGCACCCCGACGTGATCGCCGGGCAGGGCACCGCCGCCCTCGAGCTGCTGGAGGAGGCCGGCGACCTCGACGCGATCGTCGTGCCGGTCGGCGGGGGCGGGCTGATCGCGGGCAGCGGGGTCGCCGCGAAGGGCCTGCAACCCGGCATCCGGGTCATCGGCGTCGAACCCGAGGCCGGCAACGACACCTACCTGTCCCTGCAGGCCGGTGAGCGGGTCAGCATCCCGGTGCCGCGCACCATCTGCGACGGGCAGGCCGCCCCCGTCCCCGGCGAGCTCACCTTCAGCATCAACCAGCGCCACGTCGACGAGATCGTGCTGGTCAGCGACGCCGAGGTCCGCGACGCGCTGCGCTTCGCCGTCGACCGGCTCAAACTCGTCATGGAACCCAGCGGCGCCACCGGCCTGGCCGCCCTGCTCACCGGCCGCGTCGCCAAGGGCCGCATCGGGGTCGTCATCTCCGGCGGCAACGTCGGCGCGGCCCGTCTGGCCGAGCTACTCGCCTAACACCTTCGCCTCCACCTGCGGGTCCAGCCCGACCTGCGGCCGGTCCGCGCGCTGCGGCACGTCGCCGGGCAGGCCGCGCATCCACGCCCACGTGTCCTCGACCGTCTCGCGCACCGGCCGGCAGACCAACCCTTGCCCGTACGCCTTGGTCACGTCGCCCTGATGCAGGAAGGTGTGCAGTTCGCCGGGCGGCAGATAGATCGGCAGCTGCGACCACGGCTCGATCCCGGCCGCCGCGATCACCGCCGGCTCCACCCACCGCAACTGCGCCCGCCCGCCGGTGACCTCGTTCGCCGTGTCGAGCAGCTCACCCATGGTGGTGTGCCCGGGCACGCTGACCAGATTGAACGCGCCCCCGAGCCGCGACGCCGCCGCGTCGAGCAGGAAGATCGCGAGGTCGCGGGCGTCGATGTACTGCAACCCCAGATCCCGCGGCCCCGGCGCCAGGGTGGGCCCGCCCCGGGCCAGCCGGCCGAGCCACCACGGCAACCGGCCGATGTCCTCGTACGGGCCCAGGATCAGCCCCGCCCGCCCCAGCAGCACCGGACCGTCGAACACGGCCGCACCCAGCTCCCCGCGCAGCTTGTCCCCGGCGTACCCCTCGTCGGCCACGTCGACCAGCGGCGCGTCCTCGGCCTTCTCGTGCTCGGTGCCGGCGTAGACCGACCGGCTCGACACGTACGTGTAATGACCGGCCCGGCCGCTGAGCAGCTCCGCCGTACGCCGGACCGCCTCACCCCGCGCCGACCAGGTGTCCACGACCGCGTCCCACGTGCCCGGCTCCAAAGCGCTCAGGTCACCGAGCCGGTCCCCGGTCAGCGTGGTCACCCCGGCCGGAACGGCGCGCAGGCCCCGGTTGAACACGGTCACGTCATGGCCACGATGCACAGCCTCGTCGGCGACGGCCCGCCCGACGAACCCGGACCCGCCCAGGATCAGCACTCTCATGCCGCGACACTGCCCCGGCCCGTACGGGGAAGGAAAGGTTTTCTCGCTAGGAGCGAAACGCGCGCAAGGCCTCCACGACCAGCGCGTGATCCTCGGCCTGGGGCAGACCCGACACCGTCACCACCCCCACGACCCCGACATCACGGATCCGGATCGGGAACGCACCCCCGTGCGCCGCATAGTCGGCCGGATCCACACCCATGCCCGCATCCAGCTCCTGCCCCTTCGCGGCCAGCCGCCGGCCCACCAGATACGACGACGCCCCGTAACGCTGCACCACGCGGACCTTGCGCTCGATCCACCGGTCGTTGTCGGCCACACTGCCCGCCAGCCCCGCATGGAACAGCTGCTGCTCCCCGCGCCGGATGTCGACCGCCACCGGCAACGCCCGCGCCGTCGCCAGCTCCACCAGCAGGCAGCCCAGCCGCCACGCGTCCGCGTTACTGAACCGGGCCAGCTCGAGCTCGGCCTCCTGGGCCTCCAGCTCGGCGATCAAATCCTGAGTCATGCCCGCATTATGGTCACCGGCGGCGCATCCGCTGCAGCCAGATCCCCAGCGCGGCCAGGGCGATGAAGACCAGCACCGAACAGCACAGCGCCTTGATGAACACGCGCACCCCCGTCTTGGCTAAGGTCGGTACTCGTGCGCCTGGCCACCTTCAACCTGCTGCACGGACGCTCCCTCTCCGACGGCACGGTACACGCCGACCGGCTCGCCGCGGCGATCGCCGACCTCGACGCCGACGTCATCGGCCTGCAGGAGGTCGACAAGGCCCAGCCCCGCAGCGGCCTGCTCGACCTCACCGCCATCGCCGCCGACGCCCTCGGCGCCCACGTCCACCGCTTCGCCGCCGCCGTCGTCGGCACACCGGGGGAGACGTGGCAGCCCTGGCGCAGCGACGACGACAACGAGCACCCCCTGTACGGCATCGCCCTGGTCAGCCGCTACCCGGTGACCCGCTGGCAGATCACCGCCCTGCCCGGCGCCCCCATGCGCTCACCCATCTACGACCCCGACAACGGCCTGCGGCTGCTCAAGGACGAACCCCGCGTGCTGCTCGCCGCCGTCCTCGACACCCCCCGCGGCCCGCTGACCGTGGCCACCACCCACCTGTCCTTCGTGCCCGGCTGGAACCTGCGGCAACTACGCCACGCCGTACGGGCCCTCAGGGGGTTGCCCGCGCCCAGGGTGCTGCTCGGCGACCTCAACATGCCGGCCCGGCCCGTACGGGCGGTCACCGGCTGGCGGCCCCTCGGCAGGGCAGCGACGTTCCCCAGCCCCATGCCCCGCGCGCAACTCGACCACATCCTGGCCGACCCGCGCGGCATCGACCGGCTCGGCCGCGTCGTGCAGGTCGCCACTACCCGCCCGCCGGTCTCCGACCACCTGCCCCTGGTCGTGCAGCTCGACCGTTCTTGAGGCGCAGGAACACGTCTTCGAGACCGTCCTCCGGATCCCACTGCTCGCCGATCTTGCGGAACCCGAACCCGGCGATCGTCGCCCGCGACCCCGCATTGTCGGGCCGGATGCTCGCCCGGACCGCAGTCACCCGCTCGTCGGCGTCGGCCCGCTCCAGCAGCGAACGCAGCATCGCCTTGGCATACCCCCGCCGCCGATACACCGGATCCACCGAATAGGCGACCTCGACCACCCCGTCCGCATCGGGCGGCCCATGAAACCCTCCGTGACCGACAGTTACACCCTCCGGTTCGGCCACCGCGGCCCGCGCGATCCACTCCGCCGCCGCCGGATCGGTTTGGATCTCGCCCAGGCGGACATGCCACAACCAGGCCTCATCCACGAGATACGGGCTCAGCGGGGCACCCGCCGCGGCACTCGCGGCGGCCAGATCACCGGCGATCAACGCGGACAGCGCGACGGGGGAGAGCTGCACGAAACGGATATCCGGCACATGGCAAGGATCACACAGAGTTGCGACCAGCGCCACACATCAGTTGCGCACAACTCAATTGCGCACTACCGTTCTCGGCATGGTCAACCCCAGCGCGCTCGAGCAGATGGTCTGCTTCCAGCTCTACGCCGCCAGCCGCGCCATGACCGGCATCTACCGGCCCCTCCTCGAACCCCACGGGCTGACCTACCCCCAACTGCTCGTCCTGGTCGCCCTCTGGGACAACGGACCCACCACCGTCCGCGACCTCGGCCACCAGCTCCACCTCGACAGCGGCACCCTCTCGCCACTGCTCAAACGCCTCGAAACCGCCGGCCACCTCACCCGCACCCGGGGCAGCGCCGACGAACGCACGGTTCTTATTGAGCTCACCACCTCCGGCCTTGGCCTCCGCGACACCCTGTCCTACATCCCGGCCCGCATCGCCTGCGCCGTCGACCTCACCGAAGCCGAATTCCACCAGCTCATCGACCTGCTCGGCCGCGTCCGCGGCGCCACCCACTAGTCGTTTCACGAAAGGACCACTTCATGTCCGCGCTCTACACCGCCTCCGCCACCGCCAGCGGCGACGGCCGCAACGGCCACGTCCGCTCCAGCGACGGCGTCCTCGACTTCGACCTCGCCGTCCCCAAGGAAATGGGCGGCCCCGGCGGCGCCCTCAGCAACCCCGAACAACTCTTCGCCGCCGGCTACGCCGCCTGCTTCCACAGCGCCCTGAAGCTCGTCGCCCGCAACGAGAAGGTCGACCTGACCGACACAGCCATCACCGTCGACGTCAGCATCAACCCCAAAACCGACGGCACCCCCGGCTTCCAGCTCGCCGCCACCATCGAAGCCGAACTCGCCGGCGTCGACGACGACAAAGCCCTCCAGCTCCTCGAAGCCGCCCACCAGGTCTGCCCCTACAGCAACGCCACCCGCGGCAACATCGAAGTCAAGCTCGCGGTCGCTTAACCCAGCTTGCCCAGCGCGCGGTTCGTACGGTTCGCCCGTACGGCCGCGCGTTGCTGTTCCGCCGTCACCTCGATGTAGTTCTGCGACGTGGCCAGGGAGGCGTGACCCAGCAGGCGCATGATCTCGCTCGCATTGGCGCCGTCCTCCGCCAGCCGCGTGGCGAACGTGTGCCGGAGCGCGTGCAGCTGGGCGCCCTTGGGGACCCGATCGTTGACCCCGGCCCGGCGGTAGCAGGAACTGACCAGGTATTGCAGGCCGCCGCGCTGCAGGGGAGCACCCTTGCGATCCACCATCAGCGCCTCATCAGGGCGCGCACGGCCGAACCGCACCCGCCGGCTGTCTACGTAACGCACCACTACGGCGTCCAGCTCGGGCTCGATCGGGACGGTGCGCGGGCGGCCACCCTTGCCGGCTACCTCTACGCGGCGCTCGCCGGGGCGGCCCAGGAACGAACCGACCCGGAGAGCGAGCAGCTCGGACAGCCTGAGGCCGGCGCACAGGGCCAGCGCCAGGACGGCTACGTCGCGTTCGGGCCAGGGGTCACGTTGGCGGTCGTCGGCCTTACTGACGGCTTCGAGCAGCTGTTCGGGGGTGTCCTCGCCGCGTAAGGGCTTAGGGGAGTGGGCGGCCAGGCGGGGCTTGTCGACTGCCGACATGGGGTTGCCTGCTACCACCTGCTCGGTCACCAGGAACGTGAAGAAGGCGTTCCAGCTCGTCCAGGCCCGGGCTACCGAAGCGGGGGCCCGGGAGCTCGCAAAACGGGCAAAGGCCGAACGCAGCAGCCTGGGGGAGAGGTCACCGAGAGTGACGGGCTCGGGGCCGATCAGGGCGACAATCAAGTTCAAATCCCGCTCGTACGCCTTCAGGGTGTGCACCGACGGCTTGCGGGTGGCGCGGGCCGCCAGAAAGTCCTGGATAAGCTCGCTGACCGAAAAGTCTTGATTGTCATGCATAGGAACTATTATGCATGAATCTGGCGTTCTGGTCGATACGTGGACTATCGTTTTGCCTGCTCAGCGCATAGCTCGCGACGCATCTTGCACTAGTTCGCCCGCAGCGGGCTGTGGACAAAACGCGCCGGTCGTTTCCGCGGCCGCGTGAGCCTGTGGACAACCAGAGCAGGGCCGCTTGACAACAACTAGGGTCGGCACCACGTTTTCCCCGTGGTGGGCGGGGGTTAGGGATGGCCGTACCGCGTCAGTTGATCTTCGGTGGTTGATCTTGGCGACGGGGAAATCCTGACAGGATCGCTCTGGAGAAACTCGAGCTCAAAGCGACTCCCGGTGACACGCGCCGGTGTCCATGAGTCCGCGCTGCGGCTCGCCGTCCCCGGCACGGGCGGCGCGCTTCGCTCGCGCAGCCCGGCGTCGCGTCCCCGAGGGCCGCCGTTCCGAAGATGCCACGCCAATCCAGCGCCGACACGCGAGCGAGGTCTCGGCCAAACCCCGGCACGACAAACCGGACGAATCGCATAACGACCAGAAATCACGTTCCTCGGACCGCCACCACTTCCACGATGATCACTACTACTTGTCATAACGTTGATTAACGACCTGGGATTTGGTCGATGGATCGCTGCAGCCAGACGTAGCCCGGCCATCCAGGATGCTCGCTGGGATCACGCCTTAGCTCCCGGAAACCGTGCGCCGCGTAGAACCGGCCCGCACGCTCGTTCCCGTCCGCGTAAGCCAGCCGCACCGGCTTGTCACCGGCGAGCGCCACCAGTTCCCGCAGCAACGCCGACCCCGCGCCAGACCCCTGCGCCCGCGGCAGCACGTACAGCTTCCACACCACAGCCGCCTCCGCCCGAAGATCAACGTTGCCCACACCCACGGGCCCGGCGTCGTCCTCGGCGATCAGCACCGACGTGAACTCCAGCATTCGCTCGGTGGCCTCCCGGGACCACCAGTTCGCCAGCCCGTGCGCGATGTACTCCGCTCCCGCGAACGCATAAGTCGCCGGCCACGTCTCGTGCCCGATCTGCATGATCGCCGGTACGTCACCCGGTACCGCTGCTCGGATCTTCATAGCCACCATTATCGATGTGACCTGCTCCACTCCCCCTTGTCCGCCACACGCGAGGCGGCGTTGGGTCGGCTCATGGCCCTCATCGCGTACGACAGCGCCGACGTGCGGGCGTTCGAGGCGACCCGGCACCTCCAGGACGACGATCTTGCGAGCTGGCGGGCGGCGATTGTCCGCTACTTCGAGCCCCGCCCGGCGGCCCGGCTGCTGGACCTCGGCTCCGGCACAGGCAGCTGGGCGCAGGCGTTCCGCAGTTGGTGGCCGCAGGTTGAGGTCTCAGCGGTCGAGCCGTCGCCGGCGATGCGGGAGCGGTCGACGGTCGAGCCGGTCCTGCCCGGTTCCGCGAGCGAAATCCCGTACGGGGATGCCAGTCTCGACGCGGTCTGGCTGTCCACGGTCGTTCATCACGTGCCGGACCTGCCCGCCGCGGCCCGTGAGGTCCGGCGGGTTCTCAAGCCGGGCGCCCCGGTGCTGATTCGTTCCGTGTTCGCCGGCCGTCATGAGTCGGTCAGCTTGTTCCGCTGGTTTCCCGAGGCGGTCGCGGTTCTCGACGACCGTTATCCGAGCATCGCCGACGTCGAGGCAGCGTTCGTCCCGGCCGGTTTTGTCGTGGTGGGTTGTGAGCCGGTGCCGCAGGTGACCGCGCCTTCGCTGGCCGACGCGGCGGCTGGTCTGCGGCGTGCGGCCCACACTCCCCTGCAGTTGATCAGTGATGCGGCGTACGCGGCCGGTGTCGCCCGCTTGTCCGAGGCTGCCCGTGCGGATTCGGGGCCGGTGGTCGACGCTTTGGATCTGCTGGTGCTGCGTTAGTGGCTGCCGAGTTCGACGAGCAGGACGCCGGTGATGACGAGGACGATGCCGCCGCCCATCATTTTCGTGAGGGGGTCTTTGAAGGCGGCCCGGGCGATCAGTGCGGTCCCCGCGATGCCGATGGCCGACCAGATCCCGTAGGCGATGCCGATGGGCATGCCTTCTTGCAGGCTGAACGACAGCATGGTGAACGACAGGATGTAGCCGGCGAGGATCGGGGCGATCCATTTCTTGTGGCGCAGGCCTTCGGAGACGCGCAGGGCCATGGTGGCGCTGATCTCGAGGGTGATGGCGAGGCCGAGAAAGAGCCATCTCATGCGGAGGTCTCCTGGTGGCGGGAGAGGAAAAGCTGTCTCATGCGGAGGTCTCCTGGTGGCGGGAGCCGAGTTCGATCATGAGGACGCCGCCGATGATGGCGACGAAGCCGGCGCCCATGAGCCAGGTGAGGGGGTCGTCGAAGACGAGGGCGGCGAGCAGGGCGGTGAGGGCGACGCCGATGGCGGCCCAGATGCCGTAGGCGACGCCGATGGGCATGCCGAGGCGCAGGACGACGGAGATGAGGACGAAGGAGAGGCTGTAGCCGGCGACGACGAGGATGTACCAGGCGGGGTGGTCGATGGCGGCGCGCAGGGCGAGGCTGGCGGTGACTTCGGAGGTGATGGCGGCGGCGAGGGCGGGCCACTTCAGGGCGGGGGCCATGCTCTTACCTTTCCGAACGGGGTCGTTTTCGCAAAGGGAGTGGATCGTGAAGGTGCGATGGATCACCGGGTTCCTGGATTCGCCGGGGCGGGAGGTCGAGGGTTTCTGGCTGGCGGTGACGGGGACGGTGTTGTCGCCGCGCAGGGGTGATTTCGCGACGTTGGTGCCGGCGGGCGGGGATGCGTATCTGCGTGTTCAGGTCCTGAGAGGCTTTCCACCGCGTACGCACCTGGATTTGCATGTCGAGGATGTGCGCTCGGCTGTGGCCGAGGTGGCCGGGTTCGGCGCCATGGTGGTGCTCGACGAGGGTGAGCTGGTGGTGCTGCGCTCCCCCGCCAGTGTGGTGTTCTGCCTGGTGGAGTGGCAGGGCGAGCGGGTGCGGCCGGAGCCGGTGACGTGGCCCGGTGGGCACGTGAGTGCGGTTGATCAGCTGTGTGTGGACGTACCGGGGGACGCTTTTGATCGTGAGGTGGCGTTCTGGTCGGCGGTGACCGGGTGGGAGCGGGCGCCGTCGGATCTGCCGCAGTTCGAGCATCTCGCACGGGGTTCCGGGCTGCCGTTGAAGCTGTTGTTGCAGCGTACGGGGTCGGGTCGGGCGGGTTTGCATGTGGATCTGGCCTGTACGGATGTGGCCGCGGAGGTGCACCGGCATGAGGCGCTGGGGGCGTCGGTGGTGCGGCGGGTGCCTGGTGATTGGACGACGTTGTGTGATCCTTCTGGCCGGGAGTATTGCGTCACCGCCCGGTCGCCTTTGGTTTGCTAGCGTAGGTGGCGGTACCGCAGCAGCGGCTATCCCGGACGAGGACGTGTCGTACCCGGCAGGCAAAGACGACCGCGTGTTAGGTGGTTTGTCGCCATGGCCTGGGCCGTTCTTGTTGTTTCCGGGGTGCTGGAGTCTGTGTGGGCGATCGCTTTGGGCCGGTCGCAGGGTTTCACCCGGCTGACCCCGAGTGTGATTTTCGGGGTGGCGCTGGTGCTGAGCATGGTCGGGCTGGCTTACAGCTTGAAGAGCATTCCCATCGGTACGGGTTATGCCGTGTGGGTCGGTATCGGCGCGGTGGGCACGGCCGTGGCCGGCATGGTGTTCCTGGGCGAGTCGTCGAATGTGCTGCGGATCCTGTCGTTGTTGCTGGTGGTGGCCGGGGTGATCGGTCTCAAGCTGTTCCACTGATCGCGTCGTGGATGACCTGGGCGGTTTCGGCTGGTCGTTCGAGGTGCACCTGGTGGCCGCTGTCGATCTCGATGGCGGTCACTCCGCACAGGTCGGCGTAGCCGGGTGGCACGGCTTTGGAGCGCCGGGCTTTGACCAGTGTCGTCGGGGTGCCGGCGGCGGGGGCGAGCGGTGGGCGGGCCAGTTCGGAGTAGGCGGCGACGGTCATCGGGGTGCTGTGCCGCCACGTCCACACCCCCTTTTCCCGTACGAGGTGTTGGCGCACTTCGTCGTCGATGAGGTCGTGGGCCTGGGGTGGCCAGCCGGCGGCGCGGTCGCGGGCGGCGTCCTCGGGTGTGGGGTAGGCCGGTGGGGTGAGCGCGGCGGTGGCGAGTTGTTCGGCCAGGGCCGGGGGCAGGCCGTGGCCGGGGTCGAGCAGGACGACGTGTTTGACCAGTTCGGGGGCGATCCGGGTGACGTGGACGGCGACGGTGGCGCCGAAGGAGTGGCCGACGAGCACGACCGGGGTGTCGAGGGTGGCGATGACGTCGCGGGCGTGTTGCTCGAGCGTCCACGGTGGGTGGCTGGTGGAGTGGCCGTGGCCGCGCAGGTCGGGTGCGTGGATGCGCAGGCCGTGTTCGGCGAGGCGGCGGAATCGGCGGCCGTGGCCTGTGAGACCGTGCAGCGCCACGATCGAGGGGCCGTCGCCGTAGTGATGGACGTGCAACACGCCGTCAGGGTAGCCCCGGTGTGTGGTTTTGTCGGGGGCACCTGATAGAAGAGTCATACAAATGTTCGAAGGCGTGGCGGAGGGTGGCGTGATGGCGGGGCTGAGCACCGACGAGCTCGAGGTGATCAAGGATGGGCTGGCCGCCGGGCGTAAGCCGCGGGTGCAGTTCACCGAGGCGGCCGGGCAGATGGCGGGGCAGATCGGGCAGGTGGTCGGTTTGACCGATCCGGCCGTGTCCGACGAGTGGGTGACGGTGCGGTTCGGCCGTGACGAGTTGCCCTTCTCCCCCGGTGACCTGCGGGTCGCGCCGCGGGGCGCGGCCGCGAAGAAGGTGGCT
The DNA here is from genome assembly GCF_016785085.1 of Paractinoplanes lichenicola. GTDB lineage: Bacteria > Actinomycetota > Actinomycetes > Mycobacteriales > Micromonosporaceae > Actinoplanes > Actinoplanes lichenicola. Next base: position 430,925 of record NZ_JAENHO010000007.1, on the reverse strand, counting down.
CCCCCGCCGCCCGAGCCTGAGCCGGTCGTGCCCGCGGGTCCGGCGTTCGTGCTCGACCAGCCGGCGCCGGCGAAGGCCGCCCGCAACGGCAAGGCCGCCGCCCCGGCTGCTGCGCCTGCGGAGGAGAACAAGGTCGGCGCGCCCGCGCCGCGAAAGGGTGGGGATGACGTGACGGCGCCTCGGAAACCGGCGGCGCGGGCGGCGAAACCGAAACCGCTGCCCGCGTTGACGGTGACGCTGGCCTACGGCGAGGGCGAGTGGACGGTGGCCGCCTCGCAGGGCGCCAAGTCGCTGGCCAAGCCTTATGTGATCCGCCCGGCCGAGGCGTTGCGGATGGTGGCGCTGGTCGACGTGCCCGGGGTGCACGAGGCGGTCGAGCAGATCATGGCGGCCGAGCGGTCCGAGGCCGAGGAGCAGGCCCGCAAGCTGCGTGAGCAGCTGGCCGAGGTGGAGGCCCGCCTGGCCGAGCTGGGTGAGAAGCCTTAGCGGCGGGGCCGCACCCGGGCCATGTCGATCGTGCGGGTGGTGTCGACGAAGCGCGGGGTCTCCAGTTCGCCCTCGCGCAGCGGCACCAGCGTGTCGTGGATGCCGTCCATGATCAGGCGGGTGCCTTTCATGGCTTGCGCGCCCGCCGTGCCCGAGAGGCTGGTCAGGTCGACCGGGTCGCCGAAGCGCACGTGCACGACCGGGCGGCGCAGCATCGCGCGCAGCAGCGACCGCAGCAGGTGCTTCGGGGTGGTGTAGGGCAGCACGGCGTGGGTGCCCCACTGGGCGACCGGCAGCACGGGCGCGCCTGACATGGCGGCCATGCGGGCGACGCCGGCCTTGCCGCGTTCGGGCCACATCCACGGGTCGAGCCCGATGCGTCCCTCGGGGTAGACGAGCACGAGCGCGCCGTCCTTGAGCGCGCTGACCGCCTCGGGCAGGGCGTCGGCGACCTGGGCGCTGCCGCGGCTGACCCGGATGTGCCCGGCCTTGCGCATGGCCGGCCCGGCGATCGGCGCGTCGAACAACCCGCCGGTGGCCATGATGCGGGGCGCGATCCGCGCCTTGTGGCAGGCGGCGGTCATCACGATGGGGTCGAACGGGCTGATGTGGTTGGCCGCCAGGATCAGCGGTCCCCGCCGCAGCTCGGCCGGGATGTCACCGGACACCCGCAGCCGGCACAGCGGGAACACGACCACCCGGGCCAGGGCGAGCATGAACCGCCACATCAAGGGCGTCGGCTGCGAGGTGCTTTCCATAAGCCGTCAATGATCGCACGACCACCCCGGCCGCCCGGATCGCCCGACCGGCCGGTCTGCGCCACCCGTTGGTAAGGTGACGCCACCTCCGGGAAAGAAGCGTCATGGACGACATCGTCGCCCGCATCCGAGCCAAACTGGCCGCCGCCTGCACAGAGCCTGTTCCCCGCCCGCGAACCGTCGTCCGGGCCCCCGGCGGCCGGCGCCTGGGGGCCGCGCTCAGCGAAGAACGAGTGGCCGCCTACGAGCACTGGCTCGACTCGCTGCCCGACGGCAAGCTGATCCCCGACTTCCGCCACCAGGCTCCCGGCAGCCCGGACGAGCTCGCCGACGTGCTGTCCACCTCCGGTAGTTCCTGCGAGCGGCAGGCCGCTGCCTACACCCTGGGCGGACGCCTCCCGCTCACCGATCGTGCCCGGGAGGCGCTGGTCCGGGCCGTGACCTGCGACCCCGACCGCGGGGTGCGGATGGACGCGATCCGGACCCTGGCCGAGCTCGACGCCGGGGCTGCGCCGGTGCTGGCGTCGGCCCTGAAGGATCCGGACAGTCTGGTCCGGCGCCGGGCGTTGGTCCACCTGCTGCGGGTCAGCGACGACGAGACCACGTACGGGCCGGCCGCCCGGGAACTGTTGCGCGACGAGCACCCGAACGTCCGGATGGCCGCGGCGGACCTGCTCACCCGGGCCGGCTGGGCGGGTGAGCAGTGTCAGGGCCCTCGCAGGATGAACTCTTTGCGGGAGCGGACCGCGGCGAGCACCTCGCGGGGTGCCTTGTCCGGTGAGCCGGCCTGATACGGCGGTTGCGGGTCGTATTCGTGGGCGAGCTGGATCGCCTGGGTCACCGTGTCCCCGGCGATGCGGCCGGCCAGGGTGAACGCCATGTCGAGGCCGGCGGACACCCCGGCCGCGGTCACGTATTTGCCGTCGGTGACGACGCGTTCGGTGACCGGGACGACGCCCAGCGGGGCGAGCTGGTCGTGGGCCAGCCAGTGGGTGGTGGCGCGGCGGCCGGTGAGCAGCCCGGCCGCGGCCAGCAGCAGCGAGCCGGTGCACACCGAGGTGGTCCACGTGCTGGTGGCGTCGACGGCGCGCAGCCAGTCGAGGATCGGGCTGTCGTGCATGTGGGCGCGCTGGCCGGGGCCGCCGGGCACCACCACGACGTCGGGCCGGGTCACCTCGGCCAGGGTGGCGTCGGCGGTCAGGGCCAGGCTGCCGACCTCCGTACGCACCGGTCCACGGCGTTCGGCGGTGAAGACGACCTGCGCTCGGGGCAGGTGGGCGAGGACCTCGTACGGGCCGACCGCGTCCAAGGCGGTGAGCCGGTCGAAGAGCAGCACAGCGATCTGCATGGAACCTCCGGTGGTGGTCGGTCAGCGGAAGCCGGGCTCGGCGACGTCGAGCCAGTGGTCGACGGCGGCCGCGTCGTGGTGGCGGATCGACCAGTCGACCATGCGCAGGCTCATGTGGGCCCAGTACGCGTTGTACCGGTGCGCGGAGACCCCGGCCAGGCGCTGGTCGAGGGGGCCGAGCAGGCCGGGGCCGCCGCCGGTGAGCACGAAGCGGAGGGTGACCAGGTCGAACAGGCGGTCGCCGCGGGTGGCGCCGTCCCAGTCGATCAGGCCGGTGACCCGGCCCTGGGTGTCGACGAGCACGTTGCCGGGGTGGAAGTCCATGTGCACGAGGTCGTCGCCGGCCAGGACCGGGCCGTCGGCGCCGATCCGGTGGATGCGCTCGAGCAGGGCCGCCGTGCGGGTGCTGTGCTCGGCGAGGGGCTGGTGCAGGCAGAAGCCGGGCCCGTCGGCGGTCAGGTGCAGCTCGCCGGGGGTGGGGGCGGGCACGTCGGCCAGCAGCCCGGCCATCCGGTCGTTGATGGCGATCATCTGCCGGACGAGGTGGGCGTCGGGTTTGTGCGGCGGGCTGCCGGGCAGGCGTTGCTGCACGATGACGCGCCGCCCGTCGACGTGGGCGGCCAGCTCGTGCCGGGCGGTCGGCACCCCCGCCTGGCGGGCCCGGTCGACCAGGGGGCCGCTGCGGGAACGGCCCTCGGTCAGCACGGACCGGCGGCCGTCGGGCCAGCGCACGTAGGCCGCGCCGACCTCACCCCCGGCGGCCGGGCCCTCCAGCACCAGCCGCACGCCAGTGATCTCGGCGATGCGTTCGAGGATCAGCGGCGCGTCCAGACGGGCCGATCGCGGCCAGGCGCGACGGACGGCTTCAGTCACTTCGGCCCCCGCCCGGTGACGGCATTTCGCATAGCGCGACGACCCTACCGCCTCGCCGTCACCCGGTGGTGTCAGGCATCCGTCAGCCCGAGCAGGCCGGCGACCCGGTCGGTCAGATCGGTTTCGGTCATCCCCGGCTCGACCTCGATCGCCGGCAGGCCCCGCTCGCGGGTCTCGGCGCGCAGCCGGTCGGTGAACATGCGGTCGCGTTCGAGCAGCCCGGCCAGGGCCCGCGGCGGGTCGGTCGTGCGGGCGGCGAGCTGCCACGTGGAGCCGCGGCTGTCGAACGCGGCCCGCCGGAACTCGGGTGTCGGCAGCAGCCAGACCGCTCTGGCCGGCTGCGGCACGAGGGCGGGCAGCAGCCGGAACCCCTCGGCGATCACCGGCTTCGGGTGGTCGCGGAGGTCGTCGAGGATCAGGTCGAAGCCTTCGCCGCGGAACCAGTGGAACGTCTCCAGCATGGTCGAAGGCGGTCGCAGCCACCGCTCGTCCATGGACATTCTCATGAATGCCGCGAGCTGGGGGCAACTACGCGGATCGGCCCGCGCGGCGTGCTCGCGCATCACGGCGTCGGTGTCGTACAGGCCCAGCCCGTGCCGGCCGGCCAGCGCCCGGGCGATGGTACTTTTGCCCGCGCCACTGCCACCGCCGATCCAGAACACCCCGTCGAGTCCCCTGTGGATAACTTCCGCGGGATTTGACAAGCCCGGCGTAGGGTGGTGGTCCCCCGGTGGGCGGGCCCGGTTCACGGTGTGTTTCACGTGATCACAGGGTAGTGCGGAACCTGTCGTACCCCCACGGCAAGATGGCCGGCATGAGTGCGATTCCCCCGAGACTGACCGTCGTGACCCTCGGCGCCCGTGACATGAGCAGCCTGCGCGCCTTCTACAGCCGGCTCGGCTGGCCCGAGCGGGAAGGCTCGAGCGACGAGTTCTCCTCGTTCCTGCTCGGCGGGGTGCTGCTGGCCCTCTATCCGATCGGTGAGCTGGCCGCCGAGGCCGTTCCCGGGCCACCGGGCGAGCTCGGCGCGTGGAACGGGATCAGCCTGGCCTGCAACGTGGACTCCCGCGACGACGTCGACCCGGCGTATCGGGCCGCCCTGATCGCCGGGGCGACCGCGGTGGCCGAGCCCGTCGACCGGCCCTGGGGCGGCCGTTCGGGCTACATCGCCGACCCCGAGGGCAACCGGTGGGAGATCGCCTGGAACGGTGACGCGGTCTTCGACGAGCGGGGCGCGCTAGTGAAGTTCTGAGGTCAGGAAGTCGTAGGCGCGGGCCCGCATCGCCGGGGTGAAGACGTGCCCGCCGTCGTAGAGGGCGAGCTCGGCCCGGTCCCCGGCGACCTCCCGCGCCCCGCGGCTCCACTTGTCGCCGGTGGTGGCCGAGATGAGCAGTGAGGTCGACGACGGGTAGGCGGCGAGCACGTCCTCCAGGTCGTGGGCGGCGGCGAAGCCGGGCACCACCGTCTCGGCCTGCACACCCGTGTCGTGGGTGGCCGACAGGCGGAACGGGATGCAGCCGCAGTTCGACACCGACGCCACGATCCGCGGGTCGAACGCCGGCGCCCACAGGGCCATCCGCCCGCCGTACGAGTGGCCGAGGAACCCGATCCGGGCCGCGTCGACCTCGACCCGGGTCTCGAGATAGTCCAGGGCGGTCGAGATGTCCCGCAGGCACGCCGCCAGCAGCGTCTCCCCGCGGACGAGCCGGGTCGACAGCTCCCACCACGACACGTTGCCCGCGCCGTCCGGGCTCCAGTTGCGTTCCTCGAACCCGAGAGCGTCGGGCGCGATCGTCACGAACCCGCGCCCGGCCAGCTCCGCCGCGTACGCCTGGTCCGGGTGGCCGCGCAGCCCCACCACCTCGCTCTTGCCCAGGTCGAACTGCCCGGCGTGCTGGTGATGGCAGAACACCGCCGGCGCCGGCCCGGTCAACCCCTTCGGCACACACACGTAGGCCGGGATCCCCGCGTAAACGACCTTCTCCCGCGTGTACGGTCCGCAGTCGACGCTCTCCAGCACGCGCGGCTCGAGCACAGGTCGGGGTGGCCACGGCCCGAGCAGCCGCTTCCAAGGTGCGTCCATGAGCGATCATGCTGGCATGCGCCTGCCACCCCTGCCCGCCCCCGCCCCGCCGCTGACCCCCGAGCAGATGGCGCACCGGGCCGTCGGCAACCGCCCCGCCGAGGTCACCAAACCCATCACGATCAGCCCGTACGATCCCCGCTGGCCCGCCCGCTACGACACGGAAGCGGCGAAGATCCGGAACGCGCTCGGCCCCCGCGCCCTGACCGTCGAACACATCGGCTCCACGGCCGTACCCGGGCTGCCCGCCAAGGACCGCGTCGACATCGACCTGATCGTGGCCGACCCCGCCGACGAGGACGCGTACGTGCCCGCCCTGGCCACAGCCGGGTACACGCTGCGCACCCGCGAACCCCACTGGTACGAGCACCGCGGCCTGTGGAACGACAATCACGACGTCACCCTGCACGTGTTCGGCCCCGGCTGCGACGAGCACCTGCGCCACCTGATCCTGCGCGACTGGCTGCGCACCCACCCCGCCGACCGGGACACGTACGCCGCCGCCAAGCACGCCGCGGCCGCCGCCCACCCGATGTCGATGGCCAACTACGTGCACGCCAAGGCCGCCGTCATCGTCGACATGCTGCGCCGGGCGGGCCTCCAAGCCGGGTAACGCCCGAGGCTCAGCTGCGGCTGCCCTCAAACCTCGATGACGTCCGGGAACCTCAGCGCCGCCCAGAACGAACCGGGGTCGGTGACCAACGCCCGCGACCATAGCCAGCACGTCATCGCCATCCCATGGGTGCCGACCACCAGCGCACGGCCCGCGGCCAGCTCGGCGTGGCGGGCGAGCGCGGCCTCGAAGCGGGCCACCACCGCGGCGTGCGGCTCCCAGCCCGGATGCGGCAACCCTTCCACGTACGCGCGGGCGCGCTCGCGGTGGTCGTCGCGCCACTCGTGCGGCCGGCGCACCTCGTCGAAACCCGCGTCCTGGGGCAGCGGCCGATCGAAGGACAGCGTCTGGGCGGCCTTGGTCTCGCTGCTGGCGACCAGGTAGGCGCCGCGCGGCAAGGCAGAAGAGCCGGGGCGAGCGGGATGGTCGCGGGGCGGCGAGGAGAGGGAGACCGGGGCGGCCAGGCGCCAGCGGTGGGGTGGGATCGCCGGGTCGGTGACCGGCATGGCGTGCCGCACGAGGATCAGCCGGACGGGCTCGGTGGCGGCCGAGCCGGAGCCGAGGCGGATCAATGGGAGCGGGGCGGGGCGCCGCGCTGACGCAGGTACGCCAGGACGGCCTCTCGGGTGGTGCGCACCCCGAACAGGGCCCGCGCCTCGGCGATGCGCCGGTTCGCGGTGCGCAGGGACAGGAATTCGGCGGCGGCGGCCGCGGCGATGGTGTCGCCCGCCGCGAGCCGGTCGAGCAGGGCCCGCTGCTCGGGCACCAGGTCGGCCACGGCGTTGTTGCCGTCGACCGGTTCGGCCGCGCCGTGCTGCACCGGGCCGAGCCGGGCCAGGTCGTCGATCAGGGCCCGGCCCAGCGGCGACTCGACGTCGCAGACGGCGACGATCCCGGCGCCGCGGGCCGCGGCCAGCACGGCCAGTTGCAGGGTGTCGGGGTCGCCGATACGGCCGTGCAGCACCAGGCGGCTGCCGGTGACGTCCCAGGCCGGGTCGGGCAGGGCGAAGCCGTCGCGGGCCACCCAGCCGTCGCGGGTGAGCCGTCTCAGCACGGTGTCGGCGTCGCCGGCGTTGGCGACGACGTGGCGGGGAGCGTCGGGCTGTCTGGTCACCGGCCATCCTTGAGCGTGTCAGACATGTCATCGGGTGAGAGATGGGTGAAGGCCAGGGCGGCGGCTTCCGTTCGGGTCCGGGCGCCGAGCTTGCGCATGCCGGCGCGAATGTGGGTGTCGACCGTCTCGGCGGAGATGCCGAGCTGGCCGGCGATCCGGCGAGTGGGTTCGCCGGCCGCGACCAGCCGCAGGACGTCGGTCTCACGGCGGGTCAGTTGCTGCCCGGAACGGGGGCTGCGGGTGTCGCGGTGCACGTTGTGGCGGCGCAACCCGCGGCGGGCCCGGCCGGCCAGCACGGTCAGCCCGGCCGCGTCGGCCAGTTGCTCGGCCGACAGCAGCGCCGCGACGGCCCGCGCCGCGTCGGTGTCGGTCACCCCGGCGGCGATCAGGCACCGGATGCGCTCGCGCAGGGCGATCGTCTTCCAGCCCTCGGCGGCGGCGGTGAAGCCGGTGCCGGTGGCCCAGGCGGTCAGCGTACGCCGGGCGGCCGCGGGAAGCCCGCCCGGAATCGGCGGCGCCGACAGGTCACCCAGGTCGTGCGCGGCCCACCGGGCGGTGATCGCGTGCAGCCCGGCCAGCAACCCGTCCACCTCGGACGGGCCACCCAGCGCCCGGTCCGGTTGCCCGTCGAGCCACGCCGTCTCCTGCGCCACCCACGCCGCCGCCGGATGCGCGGGCGCGGCATCCAGGTGGGCGCGGGCCGCGGCGAGCAGCCCGGTGTCGGCCTCGATCAGCGCCGTCGCGGCGATCGCATAGCCGCGAGCCTCGTCGGGCAGGGCCCGGTCGGCCAGGTTGGACGCCCGGCGCAGAACCCCGTCAGCCCCGTCCCAGGCGCCACCGCCGGAGGCAGCGGCCCCGGAGACGGCATCAGAGGGAGCAGCCGCGTAGAGGCCGGGCGAGGAAGCCGCGACCCCCGAGACGGCGCCCCCGGAGGCTGCGCCATGGGAGGCCGCAACGCCGGACGAAGTGGCCGCGGGGTCGACCACGGAGCCCTCGATCGAACCCCGCAACGCCAGCGCCCAATCGGCCGCCGCCGTGAACCGGGTCTGCCACCCATAAGCAAGGGCGTCCCCGCTCTCGCGCGCCGCGGCCAGCGCCACATCGGCCGACTCGCTCAGGCGCCCGTCCGCGGCCAGCTGCTCCACGAGCAGCCACGCCGACCACCGCCCTATCAGCGGGTCCGCCGACCGGGCCGCGTCGGCCAGGGCCGCATCCCACCCGGGCGCCCGCAGCCGGGCCTGCACCGCGGCGAGGGCGGCCGCCACTCCCGGCGACGGGTGCGGATGCCGCGCGGCGACCTTGCCCGCGAGGTCCTGCGCCCCTGACGGGTCCGAAGCCAGCTCGGCCAGCAGCAACACCCGGTCTCGCCCGGCGAGCACCGGCCCGGTCGCGGCGTCGGGCACTGCCCGTACGGCCGTACGGGCCGCCACATAGTCGCCGGCCTGCAGCAACGCCTCACCCCGGAGCACGTCGGCCTCGGGTCCCAGCGGCTCGGGCGCCACCAGCACCCGGGCCGCGGCCGAAGCCTGCCCAGCGGTCAGCAACGCGTCGGCCGCCGCCAGCCGCACCCGGGGGTCGATCGCCACGTCCAGCTCGCAGGCGAACAGCAGCAACGCCGCCCGGTCGCCACCGGAGGTCTGGTCCGCTGCCACCAGGGCCCGCCGGTGCGCCCCGACCAGGTCGCCGGCCGCGGCCAGATGCCGGGCCGCCTCCGCCGGTGGGGTCAGCTCGGCCAGCCGAGTGTGCAGCTCAACCCGGGCGGCCGCGTCGAGCAACCCGGCCGCTGTCTCCGCCACATACGTCGACACCGGCACCAGTTCATCTCCGCCGGGATAAGAAGCGCCAGGAGGGGAAGTGGCGGCGGAGGGGGTGGTGGTAAAGGGGGTGCCAGGAGAGGAAGTGCTAGTAGAGGCGCCGGCGAAGGAAGCGTCAGCGGAAGAAACGCCGGGAGAAGAGATGGCGGGAGAGGAAGCGCCCGCAGATGAAGCGCCGGCGGAGTGAGTGCTGGCGGAGGCGGTGGAAGAGACGCCGGTGACCAGGCCGGCCGCGAGCAGGTCGGTTGCGCCCGGCCCGAGCAGCGCCGCCGGGGCGGGCCGACCCAGCAACCCAAGCGCGGCCAGCGCCGTACGGGCCGGCCGAGGCAGATCGGCCAGCGCGGTCGCGATCGCGTACGCCACCTGGTCGATGCCCTGCCCCGCCGCCGGTTTCGCTGTGGCCGCCTGCCGGGCCAGCGCCGTCACCGCGAGCGGGTTGCCCCCGGCCCGGTCGACCACCGCTTCCAGCACGGCCTGCTCAAGGTTGCCCGCGCTGCGCCGGGCCAGCTCGAGCGCGGCGTCACGGGTCAGCGGCGGCACTTCCACCCACGCCGTGGCGGCGGCCCGCAGCGCGTCCTGCGCGGCGCCCGGCAGCCGGTGCGGGGTGCGCAGCGCGACCAGCACCCGGCAGTGCGCGGCCAGCAGCGGCAGCGCGGCCAGGGTGGCCGCGTCCGCGTACTGGATGTCGTCGAGGACCAGCAGCCCGGCCCGCACCCGCGAGCGCACGGCCTCGGCCAGCAGGTGCACGTCGTGGGCGGGCAGCCGGGCCCGCACCGCCCGCGACAACGCGAGCGCGGGCACGGTCTGCAGCATCGCCAGCCCGCCGCCGCTGTGCACCGGGCCCGGCGCGGCGGCCGCGAGCTCGCGCAGCGCCGTGCTGCGCCCGCAGCCGGGCGGGCCGGTCAGCACGACAAGACCGGGACGGTGCAGCATGGCGGCGGCCTGATGCAGCGCTTCCGCCACCTGGTCCCCTTCCCCCGAGATCACTTCGGTGTGCGTGGCACGAACACGGGATCCCCTGCTCGTGCGCTGTCCGTAGGCTGGACCCGCGGCGGGCGACCTTGAGGCCCGCCCCTTTTCGCGATGGGGAGGGTCTCAGTGACACCGGCCGTGGTCAGCACATTCTCCCCGACAGTGTGCCTGGCTGACGAGTCATGGTGAGCGGCCCGCTGAGCGCCAGCGTAGCGACGCTCTGTGACGAAATGGCATCGCGGGTCGGTTCAGAGGCCGGTGGCCAGCTCATTCAGATCCGTGACCGTCTCGGCGAGCCGTTACGCGTTGCGATCGCCGGCCGCCTGAAAGCCGGAAAGTCGACACTCGTCAACGCGTTGATCGGGCGCCGGGTGGCCCCGACCGCCGTCGGCGAGTGCACCCGGGTGGTCACCCGCTTCCGGTACGGGCCGGCCGACCGGGTCGACGTGGTGTGCCGCGACGGCGAGCGCAAGAGCCTGCCGCTCGACGACGACGGGATGATCCCGCAGCGGCTCGGGGTGCCCGCCTCCCGCGTCGCGTATGTCGACGTCACCCTGACCAGTGAGAAGCTGCGCGACCTGACCGTGGTCGACACCCCCGGCCTGGCCTCGACCGACACGGTGGTCAGCGCCCGCGCCGAGGAGGCCGTGGGCACCTCGACCGCCCCGTTCGACGCCGACATCGACGCCGACTCGGCCGGGGAGGTCGCCGCGGCCGAGGCCGTCGTCTACGTGTTCACCCAGGCGGTGCGGGCCGACGACGTACGGGCGCTGGAAGCTTTCCGCGACGCGTCGGCCCGGCTCGCGTCCACCCCGATCAACGCGCTCGGCGTGTTCGGCAAGGCCGACACCCTGGTCGGCGGGGCCGGCGACCCGTGGCCCGTCGCCGCGCCGCTGGCCGAGCAGCAGGCCGCGCTGCTGGCCCGTACGGTGTCCGACGTCGTGCCGGTGGTCGGGTTGCTGGCCGAGACCGGCGAGTCGGGGCGGCTCACCGGCGCCGACCGTGACGCCCTGCAGCGCCTGGCCGAGCTGCCCGCCGCCCAGCTGAAGATCATGCTGGCGTCGGTCGACCTGTTCCGCAGCCGGCCCGCCCCCGTCGACCCCGAGCACCGTGAGCGGCTGCTGCAGCTGCTCGACCTGTACGGCATCGGGTTCGCCCTGGCCCAGCTGGCCGCCGACCCGCGCGTGTCCACCGGCGAGCTGGTGCGCCGGCTGGTCGCCGCGTCCGGGTTCCCGCGGCTGCGGCACACCCTGGAGGAGACGTTCCGGTGGCGCTCCGACGCGATCAAGGCCGGGTGGGCGTTGTCGCGGCTCGAGCGCCTGGCCGGGCACACCCGCGACGAGGGCGACCGCGAGAGGCTGCGCGACGGGGTCGAGCGGCTGCTGCGCAACCCCGCCTACCACCGGCTGCGGCTGCTCGACGCCGCCCAGCGGGTCGCCACCGGCGCGGTGCCGCTGCCGAGGGAATGGGAGCAGGAACTGACCCGGCTGGCCACCTCGGAGGATCCGCGCTGGATCCTGCGGCTGCCCGAAGCCGGCGTCGACGAGCTGGCCACCGCCGCCGTCGCCGCGGCGAACCGGTGGCGGGTCTACGCGGTCGCCGGCGCCGGCCCCGCCCAGTCCCGCGTCGCCCAGGTCGCCCAGCGCGGCTTCCACATCCTGGCCCAGCAGGTGCGCGCATGAGCACAGACCTGACGCCGTTGCTTGACCGCACGGTGAACGACACGTTGGCGTACGTGCGCACCCACGACCCCGACGCCGGGGCCGAGCTGGCCGAGCTGCGCCGCCGCCGGCTCACCCGCCCCGAGGTCGTGGTGGTCGGCGAGACCAAACGCGGCAAGAGCTCCCTGATCAACGCCCTGCTCGGTGTGCCCGGCCTGTCCCCGGTCGACGCCGCCGTCGCCACCGCCACCTACCTGCAGTTCGTGCCCGGCGAGCAGCTGAGCGCGCGGGCGTGGCTGCCCGGCTCGGCCGACCCCGTCGTGATCGACAGCCTGGCCGAGTGGGCCACCGGCGCCCAGCGGGCCCGTCGCATCGAGGTCACCCACCCGGCGCCGATGCTGCGCTACGTCAGCCTGCTCGACACTCCCGGCGTGGGCGGGCTCGACCCGGCGCACACCGCCGTCGCCCTGGCCGCGGTCGACCGGGCCACGGCGCTGCTGTTCGTCGCCGACGCGTCGGCCCCGCTGTCGCAGCCCGAGCTCGATTTCCTGGTCGCCGCCAGCGAACGCGTCGACTCGGTGGTGTTCGCCCTCACCAAGATCGACGGGTTTCCGGGGTGGCGGCGCATCCTCGACGACAACCAGGCCCTGCTGCGCGCGCACGCCCCCCGGTTCGCCGAGGCGTCCTGGTTCGCGGTGTCGTCGGCGCTGGCCGAGCTGGCCGTGCAGGCGGGCCCCGACGATCAGGCCGCCCTGGTCGACGCGTCGAAGATCGCCGAGCTGCAGCACGCGCTGGTCGAGCTGGCCGGGCGGGGGCATCAGCTGCAGCTGGCCAACGTGCTGAGAGCTGCCCGCGGCGAGCTGGCCCGTCTGGAGGAGTCCGCCCAGGATTCCGTACGGGCGGTGGAGGCCGACCCGGTGCGCACCGCGCAGATCCGCGCCGAACGAGCCGCCCTGGCCGCCCGCAAGCGCACCGAGTCGCGGCAGTGGACGCTGCTGCTGTCCACCGAGACCCAGCGGGCCCGGGTCGAGACCGTCGGGCAGCTACGCACCCGGATCGCCGCCGTGCAGCAGGAGTTCAGCGAGCGCATCGACAAGGGCCGCGGTGAGGTGCTGGCCCAGCTGCCCGAGCATCTCGACGCCGAGCTGCAGGCCGTCGCCGTGCAGCTGTCCGAGCAGCTCGAGACCACGTTCGCCGCCGTCGGGGAGAAGGTCCTGGCGTCGGTGTTCGACGAGTCCGAGCGGGCCGCCATGCTGGGCCGGCTCAACGCGACCCTGCGCCACGCCATGGACGCCAGCCCGCCGCGCGACGGCTCCGCCGACAACCTGCTGATCGCCCTGTCCGCGGGCGGTATCGCCTTCATGGCCGGCCGGGGCGCGATGCTCGGCGCGTCCGTGCTGGCCGTCGGGGGCGGCCTGCTCATCCCGGTCGCCGGGATCGGGCTGGGCCTGGCCGCCGGCGGGTATGTGTTGTATCGCCGGCGGGTGCAGACCGACCGGCAGCAGGCCCGGATCTGGCTGCGGGACGTGCTCGGCGAGGCCCGGGCCGCGCTGGCCGACGAGATCGCCAACCGTTTCACCGACCTGCAATACGCCCTGTCCGTCGCCGTCGACGACGCCGTCGAGAAGCGGCTCAAAGACCTGGACGCGCACATCGCCGAGATCGACGCCGCCGCCGCCGAGGACGCGGCCGGCCGGTCGAAGCGGCGCGCCGGAGCCCAGCAGGAGCTGGACGCCGTACGCGCGAAGCTGCGCGCCGCCGATGCGGTGCTGGCCAAGGCCCGGGCGCTCACGCCCGTGCCGCACGACGAGGAGAACCGATGAGCGACCACCACGACTTCGGCGACCACGAAGACTTCCCGATCTTCGACACGCCCGACGGGCACGACACGCACGACGACTTCAGTCACCTGGTCGACCCCGTGTCGTACGAGGACCAGCACTTCGACACGCCGGAGTTCCACGTGCCCGAGGTGCACCACGAGGAGGTCGTGCCCGACGACCCGCTGCCGGTCGAGGACCACGCGGCGGCGCTCGACATCGCCGCCGACGACCCGCTCGACGTGTTCCCGCCCGCGGTCGACGTCGGTGAGCTGCCCGAACCCGTCGACGGTTTCCCCTGGATCGACACGGGCAGCCTCGGTGTGGTGCCCGCCGCCGCCCTGGCCGAGACCCCCGAGCCCGTACGGGCGGAGGAGCTCGCCGAGTACGCCGGTGTCGACCTGCCCCCGGCCCAGGACCCGTGGGCCGCCCTGGCCGACGCGGAGGACCCGGCCACCAGCACCCTGGCCCGCTGGTGGCAGGAAAACTGAGTATCCGGCCTCTCCCTTTCGGTCGGAGTCAGATGGCATAGTTCCGTCTCGCCACGCCACGAGACCTGGAGCCGACCACATGGCCGCACCCGGCACCGCCCTGCCTCCCGCCACCGCGCGCCGGGAGCGTACGGGCTGGTATTTCTACGACTGGGCCAACTCGGCCTTCTCCACGACCGTCCTGACCGTCTTCCTCGGCCCGTTCCTGACCACCACCGCCGAGATCGCCGCCGGCTGCCCCCTGGGCACCGACGACTGCACCGGCCGGGTCCACCCGTTCGGCCTCACCATCGCCGCGGGCTCCTTCTACCCGTACGTGGTCTCCTTGTCGGTGTTCCTGACGGTGTTCGTGCTGCCGATCATGGGGGCGATCGCCGACCGCGCCCCGCGCAAGAAGCCGCTGCTGGCCGGGGCGGCGTTCCTCGGCGCGGCCGCCACCATCGGCATGGTGTTCGTGACCGGCGACCGTTATCTGCTGGGCGGGCTGCTGTTCCTGATCGCCAACATCGCGTTCGGCGCCGCCGTGGTGGTCTACAACTCGTTCCTGCCGCAGCTGGCCGGCCCCGACGAACGCGACAAGGTGTCCAGCCGCGGCTGGGCGCTGGGCTATCTGGGTGGCGGGCTGCTGCTGGCCGCGAACCTGGTCGCCGTGATGATCCTGTCGATCGACGGCGACGATCAGCGCACCATGGACATCGCCCGGTTCTGCATCGTCAGCGCCGGTGTGTGGTGGGCCGTGTTCACCCTGATCCCGCTGCGCTGGCTGCGTGAGCACCCCGCCACCGGCGCCGCGGTCGACGCGCGCGGCAACGTGCTGACCGACGGGTTCAAACAGCTCGGCCACACGCTGCGCAACCTGCGGGCGTACCCGCTGACGTTGTTCTTCCTGCTGGCGTTCCTGGTCTACAACGACGGCATCCAGACCGTGATCGCCCTGGCCGCCCAGTTCGGCAGCGAGGAGCTCGACCTCACCCAGTCCACGCTGATCGTGACCATCCTGATCGTGCAGTTCCTCGCGTTCGGCGGGGCGCTGATGCTGGGCGCGCTGGCCGCGCGGATCGGCGCCCGCAAGACGATCCTGCTCAGCCTCGCCCTGTGGCTGGTCGTGATCGCCGCCGCGTACTGGCTGCCGGCCGGTCAGCCGCTGCCGTTCATGCTGCTCGGCGCGGGCATCGGCATCGTGCTCGGCGGCAGCCAGGCGCTCAGCCGCAGCCTGTTCTCCCAGCTCATCCCCGAGGGCAAGGAAGGCGAGTACTACGGCTTCTACGAGATCAGCGACAAGGGCACCAGCTGGCTCGGCCCGCTGCTGTTCGGTGTGATCTTCCAGCTCACCGACAGCTACCGGCTCGGCATCATCAGCCTGGTCGTGTTCTTCGTCGCCGGCGGCATCCTGCTGGCCCTGGTGCCGATCCGCCGCGCCATCACCGCCGCCGGCAACACACCCCCCACACTGATCTGATGCAGATCGTCATCGACCCCGGCTCGGCCACACCTCCGTACGAGCAGGTGCGGTTGCGCATCGCCGAGCTGGCCGCGGGCGGGCAGCTGGCGGCAGGTCAAAAGCTTCCCCCCGTACGGGTCCTGGCCGCCGAGCTGGGGCTGGCGGCGAACACGGTGGCTAGGGCGTACCGGGAGCTCGAACTGGCCGGTCTCGTGGAGACGCGGGGCCGGCTCGGGACGGTCGTCACCGCTCGCGCGGCGGGCACCTCGGCCCAGGCGCAGAAGGCCGCCGCCGCGTACGCGGAAAGGGTGAAGGCTCTGGGGGTGCCGCCCGAGACGGCGCTGGCGCTCGTGCGGGCGGCCCTGGAGCTTTAGAGGCCGTGGGTGTGGCCCAGCTCGGTGTGCACGTCGCCGGGCCGGGCGAACCACGGCGGGCCGTCCGGGTCGGCGGTCGTCTCGATCCGCAGCTTCGTCAGCCCGCCCACCTCGGGCAGCTCGTCCGGCGCGAACCAGCCCACCTCGAGCGACTCGTCACCGTCCGGGCGGGCCTCACCGCCGACGGCGCGGCAGCGGAACCAGACGGCCAGGTATTCGCACTGGTCGCCGTTCGGGTATTGCGCGGCGTGCATGGCGACCCCGCCGAGCCGCTCGATCTCCGCGACGACCCCGGTCTCCTCGAAGATCTCCCGCAGGGCCGCGTCGGCCGGCTGCTCCCCCGGGTCGATCATGCCCGCGGGCAGCGACCACCGGCCGTTGTCGGACCTCTTGAGCAGCAGGATCCGGCCGTCGGCGTCGCGTACGACCCCGCTGGCCCCGGGCAGCAGCAACAGGTCGTGACCGACGTGGGCGCGCAGCCCGGTGATGTAGGGAGAGATCGGCATGCGCCCACGCTGTCACAGAACCACAAGCCCCGGTGACGCAGGTGCATGACAGCGACCTCGAACGTGATCGTGATCGGTGGCGGCTACGCGGGTGTGATGGCCGCCAACCGCCTGACCCGCCGCGCCGGCGTGCGGATCACTTTGATCAACGCGCAGCCGGTGTTCGTCGAGCGGATCCGGCTGCACCAGCTCGTCGCGGGCACCGCCGCCGCGACCGTCGGCTTCGCGAAGATCCTTTCCCCCCGCGTACGGGTGGTGGTCGGCGACGTCACCACCGTCGACGCCGCCGCCAGGACCGTCACCCTGGCCACCGGCGCCACGCTCGGCTACGACTACCTGGTGTACGCCGCCGGCAGCACCGGCGCGGCCCCGCCCCACGCGTTCTGCGTCGCGTCGCTGGCCGAGGCGCAACGCCTGCGCGCGGCCGGGCCGGCGGCGGTGACCGTGGCCGGGGCGGGCCCGACCGGCATCGAGACCGCCGCCGAACTGGCCGAGCAGGGCCGCCCGGTGACGCTGATCGGCGAGCTCGGCCCCTACCTGCACGAGCGCGGGCGCCGCACGGTGGCCGCGACCCTGACCCGGCTCGGCGTGTCCCTGGTCGACGCCCGGGTCGCCGCGGTCGGCCCCGCCACGGTGGAGCTGGCCGACGGCCGGGTGCTGCCGAGCCCGGTCACCGTGTGGGCCGCCGGTTTCCGCGTGCCGGACCTGGCCACTCGCAGCGGCCTCGCCGTCGACCCCGGCGGCCGGTTGCTCACCGACGAGACCCTGACCAGCGTGACCTCGTCGCGCATCGTCGCCGCCGGGGACGCGGCGGCACCGTCCGGGCGGCCGCTGCGGATGAGCTGCCAGGCCGCGGGCCCGCTGGGCGTGGCCGCCGCGGACACCGTCCTGGCCCGCC
This sequence comes from Paractinoplanes lichenicola, assembly GCF_016785085.1. Lineage (GTDB taxonomy): Bacteria > Actinomycetota > Actinomycetes > Mycobacteriales > Micromonosporaceae > Actinoplanes > Actinoplanes lichenicola. The sequence goes on along the minus strand of NZ_JAENHO010000007.1, from coordinate 413,673 downwards.
TCGCCGGTGCGGACCCGCGCCCGTTCGTGGCCGGTTTCCTGGGCCAGTGCATCAGCCTGGGCCGCCGGTCCGGCATCTTCCAGTTCGCCCGCCGCGACGACCGGGCCGTCGGCGCGCACGTCGCGGGCCGCGCCGGGGCCGTCCTGAAGGAGTTCGTCTGCCGCGGCACGGTCTGGCAGCTCACCCTGGAGGCCCGCCACCCCGGCGCCTACCGCGTCCCGTCGTGGGCCGGTGACCCGGCCCGGGCCCGCCTGCTGGCCGCGGCGCAGCCCGCCTAGATCGGGCGGCTGCCGGCGGACTCGATCGTCTCCGGGGCCTCGCCGGTGCGGGTGAGGTCGCGCGGCTCGGCGTGGTCGTAGCGCAGCGGGTCGGCCGGGGGCGGGTGCTCGTCGAGGTGGCGGGCCAGTTTCTCGCCCTCGACGTCGACGTCGGGCAGCACCCGGTCGAGCCATCCCGGCAGCCACCACGCGGCCTTGCCGACCAGCAGCATCACGGCCGGCACGAGGATCATCCGGACCACGATCGCGTCGAACAGGATGGCCACGCCGAGCCCGAACCCGATCGACTTGATGATCGCCTCGGGGCCGAGCATGAACCCGAAGAACACACTCATCATGATCAGCGCGGCGGCGGTGACGACCCGGGCGCCGTGCCCGAAACCGGAGACCACGGCCTGCCGGGCCGGGGCGCCGTGCACGAAGTCCTCCCGCATGCGGGTCACCAGGAACACCTGGTAGTCCATGGCCAGGCCGAACACGATGCCGATGAGCAGGATCGGCAGGAAGCTGATGATCGGCCCGGTCTGAGTGATCCCGAGCAGCCACGCCTGCCACCCCCACTGGAACACCGCCACCAGCGCGCCGAACGTGGCCGCCACCGACAGCAGGAACCCGAGAGTCGCCTTCAGCGGGACCAGCAGGGAGCGGAACACCAGGGCCAGCAGCACGAACGCCAGCCCGACGACCAGGGCCAGATAGGGCAGCAACGCGCCGGACAGCTTCTCGCTGACGTCCACGTTGATCGCCGTGGTGCCGGTGACCCCGAGGACCCCGGAGGTGTTGCGGAGCCGGTGCACGAGGTCCTCGGTGGCGGCGTCCTGCGGCCCGGTCGTCGGGATGACGGTCAGGATCTCGGTGTCGCCGGCCTCGTTGGTGGCCGACGGGACGACCATGGCCACCCCGGCCAGGCCCTCGACCGAGGTGCCCGGGGTGGCCAGCACGGTCAGCGGCCCGTTGAACCCGGGCCCGAACCCGTCGGTGAGCAGGTCGTACGCGCGGCGGGGGCTGGTGTCGGCGGCCGCGCTGCCGTCGGTGGGCAGGCCCAGGCGCAGGTCGTGCGCGGGGATGGCGACGACGCCGAGCCCGATGACCGTGGCCAGCAGCGCCACGACCGGGCGGCGGGCGATCAGCCGCACCCACCACACCCCGAACGCGGGCTTGCCGAGCCGGTCCCGTACGGGCGCGGGGTTGATCCTGTGGCCGGCCACGGCGAGCAACGCCGGCAGCAGGGTGAGCGCGATGACGACGGCCACCGCCACGGTGCCGGCCGCGGCCACGCCCATCTGGGTCAGGAACGGGATGCCGGCCACGGCCAGCCCGGCCAGCGCGATGATCACGGTGAGGCCGGCGAACACGACGGCGTTGCCCGCGGTGCCGGCCGCCCGCCCGGCCGCGTCCATCCGGTCGCGGCCCAGCGCCAGCTCGATGCGGTAGCGCGACACGATGAACAGGGCGTAGTCGATGGCCACGGCCAGGCCCAGCATCATGGCCAGGGAGCTGGTGGTGCTGGACAGGTCGGCGAACCGGGTGGCGATGCCGATCCCGGCGAACCCCAGCGCCACCCCGATGATCGCGGTCAGCAGCGGCAGCCCGGCCGCGGCGGGCGAGCGGAACGTGGCGATCAGCACCAGGGCGGCCACGATGAGCCCGACGACCTCGCCGACCGGGGCGTGCCCGGAGCTCTGCACGGCGTCCCCGCCGACCTCGGCGATCAGCCCGTCCGCGCGGGCGAACATGAGCACGTCGTCCAGCCCCTGACGGGCCGCGCCGGTCAGCTCGGCCGCCGGGACGGTGAAGGTGACCTGGGTGTAGGCCACCGAGCCGTCCGCGTTGGGGGCCAGCCCGGTGACCGAGGCGACCTGCGGCAGTCCCTTGAGCGAGTTGACCGCCCGGTCGACGGCCTCCTGGTTCAGCCGGGTGTTGTTGCCGGGCTGGGAGAACACGACCCGCGCGGTGGCCCCCGACGCCTGCGCGCCGGCCTGCGGGAACCGCTCGGCCAGCAGGTCGATGGCCTGCTGGGCGGGCGTGCCGGGAATGCTGAACGCGTCGCTGGTCGGCTTCTGCAGCAGCGCCATGCCCGCCAGCGCGGCGACCAGCACACCGGCCCAGGCCCCCAGCACCGCCCAGCGGTGGCCGAAGCAGAACCGGCCGACCCGGTAGAGGAATGTAGCCATGGCTTCACGTTCCTCGACTTCGGCCCCGCTCACTGCCCGTTTGGCCGGTTCGGTCCGCCGCGGCCGCCGGGAACCTCCCAAACCGCCCCAAAGTCTCTTTGCCCCGGCCGGGTCTAACCGCCGCGGGTGACCAGGGTGGTGTGGTAGACCGAGCGTTTGGGCGGGGTGTCGGCGCCGGTCATCCGGGCGAACAGCAACTCCGCGGCGTGCGCGCCGAACGCGCCCGCGTCATAGGTGACCAGTGTGATCGGGTGCGGCAGCAGGTCGGCGAACTCGATGTCGTCGAAGGCGGCCACCCCGACCCGCACGCCCCGCACGGCGTGCAGCACTCCCACGCACATGCGGTTGTTGTCGGCGAAGAACGCGTCCGCGTCGCCGAGCAGGCCCGTGGCGGCGGCCCGGGCGTCGTCGACGGTGTGCGCGTTGAGCCGCACCAGCGCCGGGTCGTAGGGCAGCCCGGCCCGTTTGAGCGCCTGCTTGTAGCCGGCCAGCCGGGACTTGCCGGTGCCGACCGACGGATCCCCGCCGACGTAGGCGACGCGGCGGTGGCCCTGGGCGAGCAGGCTCTCCACGGCCCGGCGGGCGCCGCCCTGGTTGTCGAGCACCACCGCGTCGGCGGGCACCCCGGCCGGCGTCCGGTCCAGGAACACCATCGGCGCCCACCGGTTCAGCTCGGCGTGCAGGTCGCGCTGGGGGTGCGCGGTCGGCACCACCAGCACCCCGTCGACCCGGCGGCGCAGCACCAGGTCGCGCAGCAGGTCGCGTTCGCGGTCGTAGCTCTGCCGGGTGCTGGCCACTACGAGCATGTGCTGGTGGCGGCGGGCCACCTCCTCCGCGCCGTCGGTGACCGCCGACCAGAACGGGTTGACCGCGTCCTCGATGACCAGCGCGACGGTGTTGGTGGTCTGCCCGGGGCGCAGCGACCGGGCCGCCGCGTTGCGCTCGAAGCCGAGCTCGGCGATGGCCTGTTCGACGGCGGCGCGGGTCTCCTTCCGGATGTAGCGCTCGTTGTTGACCACGCGCGAGACCGTCGCGGGGCTCACCCCGGCCGCCCGCGCGACGTCGTGCATCGTGGGCCGCCGGTGCGCCAACGTCCGCTCCTTCAAGCTCGGGCCGTCATAACTGTTGCGCGGTGAAGGCTATCTGATTACGTTTTCAGAGAACGTTTACAGAGACGATACTCAATGGATCTTGTGATCGCGAGAGGAGTCCTGATGCGGCCCAAACTCGTTCTCGCCGCGCTCACGGCGCTGACCCTGACCGTGGCCTCGGCCGGCTGCGGCGGGTCGGACAGCGGCGGTGACGACGACAAGACGATCACCGTCGCCTACCAGAAGTTCGGCACGTTCATCCAGCTCGACCAGCAGTTGCAGGACGTCAAGAAGGAGTACGAGGCGGCCCACGCCGGGTACACGGTCGAGCTGGTGCCGATCGAGGCCTCCGAGAACGACTACTACACCAAGCTGTCGCTGATGAACCGCTCCCCCAAGACCGCCCCCGACGTCATGTACGAGGACACGTTCCTGATCAACACCGACATCCAGGCCGGGTTCCTCGCCCCCATCGACGAATACCTGAACGGCTGGGCCGACTGGGCCCAGTTCACCGACGCCGCCAAGGCCGCCGGCAAGGCCCAGGACGGCAAGACGTACGGGGTGCCGATGGGCACCGACACCCGCGCCCTCTGGTACGACAAGACGGTCTTCGCCAAGGCCGGCATCGCCGAGCCGTGGGAACCCAAGAGCTGGGACGACGTGCTCGCCGCGGCCCGCACCATCAAGCAGAAGGTGCCCGGGGTGACCCCGCTCAACGTCTACTCAGGCAAGGGCGCCGGCGAGGGCGCGACGATGCAGGGCTTCGAGATGCTGCTGTACGGCACCAAGCACACCCTCTACGACGACGCGCAGAAGAAGTGGATCGTCCAGAGCAAGGGCTTCACCGACGCGCTCACCTTCATCAAGACGATCTTCGACGAGAAGCTGGCGCCGGACCCGCAGGACGCCCTCGACCCGAACTGGGGCACGAAGGTCAACACCGAGCTGTTCCCCACCGGCAAGCTCGGCATCAGCCTCGACGGCTCCTGGGTCAGCAGCACCTGGATCGACAGCGGCAGCAAGCCGTGGCCGGACTGGAGCAAGAAGCTCGGCTACGCCGCGATGCCCACGCAGACCGGGGAGGCGCCCGGCAAGACCAGCATGTCCGGCGGCTGGCTGCTCTCGGTCGGCGCCAACGCCGGCGACAAGAAGGCCTCGTTCGACTTCGTCAGCACGATGCTGAACAAGGAGAACACGCTCAAGTACGACATCGCGGCCGGGCAGATCGCCGAGCGCAAGGACGTGGCCGCCGACCCGCGTTACCTGGAGTCCAACCCGTCGCTCGAGTTCTTCACCGACCTGGTCGAGGTCACCCATTTCCGGCCCGCCTACCCGGACTACCCGAACGTCTCCAACGCCATCCAAGTCGCCATGGAGGCCGTGATGACCGGTCAGGCCCCGGTCGACGAGGCCGCCAAGACGTTCGCCGAGCAGGTCACCTCGGCCGTCGGCGGGCCCGACAAGGTGACCAGCGCCTCATGACGACCGCCACCGCACCGCGGGCAGCCCGGATCGGGGCGTTCGCCCCGGCCCTGCTGCTGCTCGCGGTGTTCTTCGCCGGACCGCTGATCTGGGCCGTCTACAGCGCGTTCACCGACGTCGCGCTGACCGGCTCGGCCGACGTCAACTTCATCGGGGCCGACAACTTCGTCACGATGTGGAACGACGCCCAGTTCTGGAACTCGCTGTGGCTGACCCTGGTCTTCGTGGTCGGCTCGGCCGTCATCGGGCAGAACACGCTGGGCCTGCTCATCGCGCTGCTGCTGCGCGGCCGCAACCCGGTCGCCCGGGGCCTGGTCAGCGGCCTGGTGATCAGCGCCTGGACGGTGCCCGAGGTGGTGGCCGGCTTCTGCTGGTATTCCTACCTGCACCGCGACGGCACGCTCAACGGCATCCTGGGCTGGGGCGGGCTCGACCAGAACTGGCTCTACACCACGCCGATGCTGGCGGTCATCCTGGCCAACGTGTGGCGCGGCACCGCGTTCTCCATGCTGGTCTATCAGGCCGCCCTCAACGACGTGCCGCCCGAGCTGCACGAGGCCGCGGCCGTCGACGGGGCGTCGGCGTGGCAGCGGCTGCGGTCGGTGACCCTGCCGCTGATCCGCCGGTCCATCGTCACCAACCTGATGCTCATCACCCTGCAGACCCTGGCCGCGTTCGGCCTGATCTACGTGATGACCAAGGGCGGGCCCGGCACCAAGAGCTCGACCACGCCGATCTACATGTATCAGGAGTCGTTCCAGTTCTACCAGCTCGGCTACGGCACCGCGATGGCCCTGGTCCTGCTGGTCATCGGCGCGATCTTCTCGCTGATCTACGTCCGGCTCATCAAGGTGGACAACCTGTGACCGGCGCCCGCCGCGGCCCGATGCGGCTCGCTGTTTACCTCGTGCTGGCCCTGGTCGCCATCTCGTTCTTCCTGCCGTTCCTGTGGCTGGTCGTCGCGTCGATCCAGCCCGGCGCGGCCCTGTCGGCCGACATCACCTGGGAGTTCTCGTTCCGCAACTTCGCCGACGTGCTGACCGTCGACACCATCTTCCGGCCCGTGCTCAACTCACTGATCATCTCGGGCGGGACGGCCCTGCTCACGGTGTTCGCGGCGACCCTGGCGGCGTACCCGCTGTCGCGATACCGCTCCCGTTTCGGCCGGATCTTCCTGTATGGCATCCTGTTCTCCACCGGGCTGCCCATCACCGCGGTCATGGTGCCCGTCTACACCATGTACAGCCAGTTCGAGCTCACCGACTCGGTGCCCGCGCTGATCCTGTTCATGGCCGCGTCGTCGCTGCCGTTCGCGATCTGGATGATGAAGAACTTCATGGACTCGGTGCCGGTCGAACTGGAGGAGGCGGCCTGGACCGACGGCGCGGGCTGGCTGCAGTCGCTGCGCCGGATCATCCTGCCGCTGATGATCCCCGGCCTCACCGTCGTGTTCGTCTTCACCTTCGTCACCCAGTGGGGCAACTTCTTCGTCCCGTTCATCCTGCTGCAGAGCCCCGACAGCCAGCCCGCGTCGGTCACCATCTACACGTTCTTCTCCACCTACGGCCAGGTCGCCTACGGCCAGCTGGCCGCGTTCGCCATCCTCTACACCCTGCCGGTGGTGCTGCTCTACACCGCCATGTCCCGCGTCTTCGGCGGCGCGTTCAGCCTCACCGGAGCCGTCAAAGGCTGAGTGTCCGCGCGGCATTGGCCTCGAACTGGTCGTTGAGGGCGTCGGCGCGACCCTGGTTGATCACGTCGGCGTCCTGCTCCCACAACCGCGGCAACTCGACCGACACGGCGTGGTGGCGGGTCGCCCACGACGCGGTGGCGAAGACCGACCCCTGTACGTCATCCGCCCCCTCCTGGATCTTGGGGAGGGTCGCCGTCTGGAACTGCACCGGATGCCCCGCCTGGGCGGCTGTGGTCATGTGGTCGTACATCGACTGGTAGTCGGGCCGGTTCTGCGCCGGCTCGCTGCCCACCCAGTGCGCGCTCAAAGAGTTGTTCGCCCAGACCCCGTACGGGCCCATGGTGTCCTTCTGGTGATCCATGAGCTCGATCGTCGTGTCCGGGGAGACCTTCAACGCGCCGGAGCCGTCGAGCGTCTGCCACGGGTTGTACGCCACCGACGCCGTGATGCCATGCGGCGAGAGGACCCGGTCGTGGGCGGCCATCGCCCACTTCAACGCGTTCTGGTCCTTGGCGTCCGTGTAGCCGGCGCACCGTGCGGTGGTCCGGTTGGCCGCCACCCCGAACTGCTTGACGCACGGCTCCGCGAACAGGGTGCAGGTCGCCGACACCGTCACCTCGGCCCACCGCGGCCGCCCCGCCAGCTCCTCGGCGACCGCGGACAACCAGCCCTCGTACGCGGTGAGGAATTCAGGCTGCCACCACCGCGGGACGGTGTAGGTCTTGGTGGCGTCGTCCGGGTCCACCCAGCCGGTCATGGGACCCTCGCCGAGCTGCAACGCCCAGTCCGGCGACTCCACCCCGGCCACCAGGCGCAGCTTCAGGAACGGATAGTCCTCGGCGGGGGTGTCCGCCTGCGCCTCAGCCTGGTCGAGCGCGTCCGTGGCTGCTTCACTGAGGGCCGCGCCCTGCGCCAGCTGCGCTTCTTTCCAGTTCAGCCGCAGCACCAGCCCCCGCAGCCGATCCCTGTTGGCCTGCCGCACCAGATGATCCTCACGCGCCAGCAACCCGGCCACCCGCCCCCGCGGCGGCCCTGCGACAGCCGCGGCCCCGGCCGGCGCACCTCCCAGCCCGGCCCCCACGAACGGCAACCCCGCAGCAAGCATCAAAACCCCACGACGACGCATGCCCGGACGCTACCAGTCCACAGCAGACGGTGAGGGGCCCGGAATTGTCGGTGGGGCTGGCTAGCGTGACCCGATGAGATGCCCGCGCTGCGGCCATGACAGAACACCCGAGCAGTTCGTGTCCGCCGCGGGCCGGGCCACCCAGTCGTGCGGGGTGTGCCGGGAGCGCAGCCGCCTGACCAATCGCCGCCGCCGCGACGGCCTGGGCGCGGACGGGCGGCGGGCCGACAACCTGCGCCAGAAGTACGGCCTCACGCCGGCAGAGTACGACGCCCTGCGGACCGCCCAGGATTATCGGTGTGCCGTCTGCCGCGTCCACGAGAGCGACCTCAAGGTGGTGGCCGTGGGCCGTCCCCGCGCCGACGGCAGCCCCGCCACGGAAGCGTTCCGCCTGGTGGTCGACCACTGCCACACCGCGGGCCAGGTGCGGGGCCTGCTGCGTGCCGCCTGCAACGCCCTGATCGGACACGCCCGCGACTCCCCGGAGGTCCTGCACGCGGCGGCGGACTACGTGAGCCGCTTTCAGACGGCGCCCCCGAGCCGCCGGGCGGCGCTGACCCGCCTGCGCATCCTCGACTCGCAGCAGCCGGGACGCCCCGCGCAGACCGTCCGATTCCGCGGCGCCGTCACGGTTCTCATCGACGGCTACGAGATCCACATCCCGGAGGGCGCCGCGCGGACGGTGGTCTCACCCACTGGCATTTTCGAGCTGCTATGACTGGCTTTCGATCTAGCCATCGCCTAGATGCACCATAGCAGTGATTATGATGTAGCCGCGTTCGAGCCTGATCGGACATTAGTGGATTGCCGGTATTAATAATCCAGTAATTACGGGATGGCGTCCTCCGCACGGGAATGGCGGATAAGCGGCTGGCCTGCCGCGCAAGAAGTTTGTGAGTACTCACTTCAGCTCTGCGGAGGCGCCGGCCGCGCGGGCTATTGCTCATCCAACCTGGGTTTGTAAGTACTCACTCAACACTGGGAGGTCGGCCACAGGAGGAAGCGGCTCGGGGCATCAGGCCGCGGCCGGCGCCGGGCTCGCAGCCGTCCAACCTGGTATGTGAGTACTCACTTAGCTGTGTCCCGCCGGCTGAGCGGGGAGCGGCGTGGGCCAGGGTCTGCGGTTTGTGAGTACTCACTCAGCTATGACGCGTCGGTTGAGCGGGAGCGGCGTAGGCCTCGGGCTGCGGCTTGTGAGTACTCACTTACCTATGGGGTGTCGGCTGAGAGAACGCGGCGCGGGGTTCGGCTTCGGCGATGTGTGAGCACACCGCGGCGGGGCGGATGTGGTCGCGTACGGGGAAGGTGTGGTCCTTGTAGGGTGCGGCCCGTGGTGGATCTGCTAGCCGTGCTCGAGCCGTGGATTGCCGGGCTGCTGCGCCCGGGCGGCCGATGACCGTACGGGTCGCGGAAGTGGAGGTTCAGCGGCGGCGCATCTTGCTGTCCAGGTAGGCCTTCGGCATGCCCAGGTCCGCATACAGCTGGGCCGCGGTGGTGAGGTGTTCCTCGGCGGCCTGCTCGTCGCCGAGGTCGTGGTGGGCGTGGCCGAGGCCGGCGTGGGCGCGGGCCTGCTGGTCGCGTTGGCCCAGGGCGACGGCGGTGGTCAGGGCGGTCGTGTGGTGCTCGACGGCCTCGCCGGGGCGGCCGGCGGCGCGGGTGGCCTCGCCGAGCCCGTTGCAGGCGTCGGCTTCGCCGTGCCGTTCGCCGATGTCGTCGAGGATCTGCAGGGATTGCCGATGCAGCGTGATGGCGTGTCCGGGGTCGCCCAGCCGGGTGTGCAGGCTGCCCAGGCTGTCCAGCGACGACGCCTCGCCGGTGCGGTTGCCGAGGTCGCGGTACAGCTTCAGGGCGAGTTCGACGTGGTCGGTCCGCCCTTCGACGTCGCCGAGGCTGTTGAGTGCGGCGGCCTGCCCGACGGGGTAGCCGAGGCGGCGGAACAGGGCCAGGGCCTGCCGCAGGCTCTCGGCGGCGGGGCCGGGCCGGTCCAGGTATTGGTCGACCACGCCCAGGGTGAGCAGCGACGCGGCTTCCCCGAACGCGTCGTCGGCCTGCCGGTAGAGCTCGAAGGCCTGCCGGACGTGCTGGGCGGCCTGCGGGTAGCGGCCCTGCCGCTGGTCGATGATGCCCAGGTTGGCCAGCGCGCGGGCCTGCCCGGCCGGGTCGCCGGCCTGCTGGTAGAGCTCGCCGGCCCGGCGTAGCTGCTCGGCGGCCGGGCCGGGCCGGCCCAGCTGCAGGTGGGCGACGCCGAGGCCGAGCCGCGCGCCGGCGTGGGCGGCCACGTCCCCCGTACGCTCGGCGCTCTGGCACGCCTGCTCGTGCAGGGTCAGCGCGGCGAACGGGTAGCCGCCGTTGAGGTAGCGATACAGGATGCCCGACAGCCGAGTCGTGTGCGACGGCCAGCCGTGTTCGGCGGCGTACCCGGCCACGGCCAGCAGCGCCGGGAGTTCGCTGTCGAGCCACGCGCTCGCCGCGGCGGGCTCCGCCAGTGCCGGGTTCGCCACGAACGGCGCCGCGACCCGGGGCCGGCGGGCCGCCTCGGCGCGGAACAGGGTGTCCATCGCGACGGCCGCGGTCGCCAGGTAGTGGTCGAACAGGCGGGTCAGCGCGGCCCGGCGTTCCGGTGGCGGGTCCTCGTCGACGGCCCGGCTGATGGCGTGGGCCCGGACGAGGTCGTGCAGGGTGTAGCGGGCCGGGCCGGGTTGCTGCAGCAGGTGGTCGCGGTGCAGCTGGTCGAGCAGGTCGGCCGCGCCGTCCAGGTCGTTGCCGGTGAGCGCCGAGACCGCGTACGCGTCCAGGTCGGGCCCGGGGTGCAGGGCGAACAGGCGCAGCGCCCGTTGCCGGTCGGCGGGCAGGTGCTTGTAGGACAGGTCGAGGGTGATCTCCACGCCGCTGTCGAGCCGGCGGTCGCGGTGCCGTTCGTCGAGCCGGTCGGCGTGGTCGGTCAGCGTCCACGTCGGCTTGGCACGGATGTGCCCGGCCACCAGTTCCAGGGCCAGGGGCAGGTAGCCGCAGCGGGCGGCGATCCGGGCCGCGGCCGACGGGTCGGGACCGGCCGGGGTGCTCGCGGCCGTACGGGCGAGCAGGTCGAGCGCGTCGCCGGCGCCGAACACGTCGACCACGATGTGCTCCGCGCCGGGCAGATCGGTCAGGCCGCGGCGGCTGGTGACCACGGTCAGGCTGCCCGGCGCGTGCGGCAGCAGCGGGAGGACCTGGGCGGCGTCGGCGGCGTTGTCCAGCACCACGAGCGTACGGGCGGTGGCGAGCCGTTCCCGCAGGAGCGCGGAACGGGCCGGTACGTCGTACGGGATGCTCTGACCGGGCACGCCGAGCTGGCGCAGGAACCCTTCGAGGGTGGCGCCGGGGTCGGCCGGGGGCAGGGCCGGGTCGGGGTGGAAACCGCGCAGGTCGACGTAGAGCACCGTGTCGAACGGCTCGCGGCCGGCGAGCAGATGCCCGGCGTGCACGGCGAGCTGGGTCTTGCCCACCCCGGCCATGCCCTCGATCGTCACCACGGCGGGCCCCGCCTGTTCGGCGGCCCGGACGATCCGGTCGAGCTCGGCGGTGCGGCCGGTGAACGAGGCAAGATCGCCGGGCAGCCGGCCCTGCACGCGGACCTGCGACGCGGCCTGGGTCTCGCCGCCGATCACCCGCAACGCCTGCCGCCACTGCTGCGCGTAGTCGGCGCCGGGGTGCAGCACCTCGACGACGGCGACGACGAGGTCGGCGTTCAACCGGCGCCGGCCCAGCTGGAAACAGTCGGCCACCGTGTTCTTGCGGGCCAGCTCGCCGGGCGGGCGGCCCGCCGCGGCCCATGCCTGGTTGAGCCGGGCGGTGATGGTCTCGTACGACGGGTCGCCGGCCCACACCTTCAGCGAGCGCAGCCGTTCGACGAGCGCGTCGAGCGTGCCCGCCTCCCCCGGATCCGGCAACACGGCAAAGGCATCGACGGGCTTCAACGCACGGGGCACGCGTCGAGACTAGCCATCGAAGATGAACGTTTTGACAACAGGCTGGGAAGCCGCGTATAGGACCGTCCGAGACCATCCGGATTCCGCCGGACGGGCCGGACGGTGATCGACAGTCGTCGCAACCCCGACATGCGGGATGATCGACGAAGGGATCTCAGGATGAGGAAACTCGTTCAGCCAGGTGCGCGGGCGGCCACGATGGTCGCGCTGCTGTCCGCCACCATGCTGGCCGCGTTCGCCGCACCGTCCGCGGCCGGCGCCGCCGGCAACGACGCCGCGCGGGTCGGCACGGCGATCGACCGGGCCACCACGGCCCAGGCCGGCGCCGAGAAGACGCTGACCGCCACCGCCGAGTCGTTCAGCAGCACGGTGGGCGCGACGCAGGTGCAGGTGCCCCGGGCGGCGAACCGTCCGGTCACCATCACCGCGGGCGGCGCTCAGGTCGGGTTGGCGCTGCCGGCTGGGGGCAGCGCGGGCCGGGCCCAGCAGACCGGCACCGGCACGGTCGTCTACGCGAACAGCCGGTCGGCGGCCGACGTGGCCGTGCAGACCCTGACCGACGGAGCCGTACGGGCCCTGGTCACCATCGCCGACAGCAGCGCGCCCGCCGAATACCGGTTCCCGTTGACCCTGCCCGCCCGCACCCACCTGGCCGCGAACCCCGACGGGTCCCTCGACATCACCGACGGCACCCTCGTCTACGGCAAGGTCGCGGCCCCGTGGGCGACCGACGCCACCGGCGCGGCGGTGCCCACCTCGTACCGGCTCGAGGGCGACACGATCGTGCAGACCGTCGCGCACGGCAAGGCCACCGCGTACCCCGTGGTCGCCGACCCGAGCATCTCGTTCGGCCTGTTCGTCTACGTCCGGTTCAGCAAGGCCGAGATCCAGCGCATGCCGGCCTGGGCCTTCACCGCGGGCGCGGTCGGGTTCGCCGACTACGCCTGCAACCTCATCCCCAACCCGATCTACAAGTCGGCCTGCAAGGGCGCGGCGGCCGGCTACATCACCGGCTTCTACAACACGTTCCGCTCGGCCCGCAGCGCCAAGCAGTGCTTGGAACTGAAGTACAACTACGCCCCGCAGCTGCTCGTGGGGTACCGCCGCTACAACTGCTAGCCGTACCACCCCGATGCCCCCGGTCGCTTCAGCCGCGACCGGGGGCATCGGGCTAGGCTGACCCGATGCCGACCACGATCGTTTTCGAGACGCATTCGTGGAGCGAGGACAACGATCGTGGCATCGCCACAGGCTGGCGGCACGGCCGGCTGTCCGAGCGGGGACGGCACCTCGCGGCCGAGCTCGGCCGGCGGCGGCGCGACAACGGGATCACCGCGGTGTTCACGTCGGACCTGCGGCGAGCCGCCGAGACCGCCGAGATCGCGTTCACCGGCCACGACATCCCCGTCCTGCACGACTGGCGGCTCCGCGAATGCGACTACGGCTCGGCCAACGGCATGCCGGCCGCCGAACTGCACACGCACCGCGAGCGGCATCTCGACGAGCCGTACCCGGGCGGGGAGAGCTGGCGGCAGGCGGTCGAGCGGGCCGGGCGGTTCCTGACCGACGTCCCGGCCCGGTGGCAGGGCCGGCGCATCCTGGTCATCGGTCACGTCGCGACCCGCTGGGCACTGGACCACTTCCTCGACGGCGTCCCCCTCGAACAGCTGCTGACCGCCGACTTCGCCTGGCGTGAAGGCTGGGAGTATCACCTGTAGGGCGGCGGGCCCTCACCCGCCGGTACGCCTGACCACCCGCAGCAGATACTCCTTGCGGTCCAGCGGATTGTGGTCGGTGCGTGCCCGCGTCGGGAGCGGACCACCCCGTACGGGCTCGTAATGGTCGAACGCGCTCTCCAGCACACCCTCACCGCGGGTCAGGCCGGGCAGCCGCCGCTGGAAGTCGTGGACGCTGCCCGCCGGCAGGTGACCCTCCAGCAGCGGCGGGGTCGTGTTCAGCGGGATCCCGCCCAGCCGGGCCAGCACCGGCAGCACCTGCGGCAGCGTGTCGGCGGGCAGCTCGGCCCGGAACGCGTGCACCGGCTCCAGCACCGACGTCCCCGCCGCCCGCAACGCCGCCATCAGCACCAGCGGGGTGAGGCTGCGGAAGTCACCGGCCGTGCTGGACATGCTCTTGTCGAACACCGCGTGAGCGTGACTCTGCCGAGCCCAGTAACCGGACCGGGTCAGCGTCACGTGATAACCCGTCACCGGCCAGCCCCGCAAACCCTGCCGCAACGTCTCGTGCACGGTCTCCTCGACCGCCTTGAAGAACGCCGCCGGCATCGACCCCGGCTCCACCCCGAGACCGAACGTGCCCGCACCCGGCTCCACCCGCAGACCCACCGTGGCCAGGAACGGGTTCGGCGCCACCCCGATCACCTCGAACGCCTCCCCGCACCCGGCCGGGCGTTCCACACACACCGTGACCGTCGGCCGGAACACCACCTCGAGCCCGTACTGCTCGGCCAGCGTCGCCTGGATGACCTCCTTCTGCACCTCGCCGTAGAGCGACACGTGCAGCTCGTGACGGGCCTCGTCCTGACGCAACGCGATCAGCGGATCCTGCTCGGCCAGCTCCGTGAGCGCGGCATGCAACGCCCCGCGCTGCTGCGGCCGGGCCGCGACCACCGCGGTCTCCAGGCTGGGCGGGGCGAACTGCGCCTGGTGCGCCTTCCCACCCCGTACGCCGTCACCAATTTTGATCTTGGAAAGCCCGCGCACCCGGCCGATCTCACCCGCCCGCAGCACCGGCCGGACCACCGTGCCACCACCGTCGAACACCTCGACCCCGGTCACCCGCTCCCCGGCCACGACGTCACGCACCCGCAGCTCACCGGCGAACATCCGCACATACGCCAGCCTCTCCCCACCCGGCCCGCGCTCCACCTTGAAAACCGTGCCCCCGTCGCGGGTCTCCGGCGCCGGCCGCAGCGCGGTGATCCCGGAGATCAGGTCGTCGACGCCGGCACCGGTGATCGCCGACCCGAAATAGACCGGATGCACCCGGCCACGCACCTGAGGCGGGCGCGGCTCACGCTCGGCCACCAGTGCCCGCAGCACCGCGTCGTCGAGCACCCCCAGCACCCGCTCCACCTCGGCGATGAAATCCGGGTGACCGGGCGTATCGATCAGATTGACCGTCATGCCGCGCAACCGCAACGACACCACAGCCGACTTGATGGTGATCCCCCGGCGACGTTCCAGCTCGAGAGAATCCGTACGGGTGGAACCGGCATCCACACTGCCGAGCGTGTCGGTGACACCGGCCGCGAGCAGCAGACGCTCGGTCAGGCTGGTCTTACCGGCGTCGACATGCGCCACAATTCCGAGGTTGAGCAAAGCCATGCATTCGGTCCTTCGACAAAAGACGGAAGTCGGTCGTCAAAAACACGAATGCAGCTCGCATGCTCGATATCGCCTCGATCAGCTGTTCCGGGACGCCTCACGGCGGCCCCGCTTGCCCAACGGCACCTCGGCCATGTCGACCGCCTGCACCGTCACGTTCTTGATCGGATAACCGTGCCCGGCCATCCACTCCTCGGCCTTGATCTGCGCCCGCACCGCCGCCTGCGGCACCTCATCGGCCCCGGCCACCTCCTCGGCGAACCGGAACGTGAAGAACGGCCGCGCCGGCAAGTCATAGGCCAGATAACCCTCGGCCGTGTACTGCGTGTTCATGAAATCGTGCTCAGCCGACACCGCCACCAACGCGGCCACCTGCTCCGCGCTGAGACCGTCGAAACTGCCACGCACCGTGACCCGCACAGCCCGACCCATGACCAACCAACCCTTCGCCGCACCGATGCCGACGGCCAGTATCAACCCCGGCCCGCCCCCGCGAAACCGGATTACGGCCAGCCGATCTCGTCGAGGAACTCGTCGATCGCCACCACCACCCGCGCCAGCACCGCGATCGTGTCCGTCAACGGCCCCGGCACGAACATCCCATGATCCGCCGCCGGCACCTCCACCACATAAGGCGACAACCGCCGCGCCAACGCCCGATCCCAGAACTTGTCGGCCGTGCCACCCACCAGCAGAAACGGCGCCGTCGCCCGCTCCAGCGCCGCCGGCACCCACGGCACCGACAAGATCGGCGTCAACCACACCGCCGGCAAACTGCGCTCCGCCGCCAGCCCCGCCGCGAAACTGCCCAGCGACTTGCCGATCAGCAACGGCTGACCGGCCAGACCGTCGAGCACCGGCCGCACCTCGTCACACACCCACGACTCCACCACCGGCTCGAACAACTCCGGCGGCCGCGGCGCCGTCCAATCGTGACGGTGCACTGACGCACCCCGGAACGCCGGCACATCCCCCGCATACTCCAGCAGACCCGCGGCACTGCCGTTCCTGCTCCCCGGAATCACCAAAGCATCCGCCATGCGCAGACGCTAACCGGGCGCGAACCGGAATGCGATGCCCCGCGGATCGGCAACCTCCACCAACCCCGCCGGATCGACGAACTCCCCCAGCCGGGCCAGCGCCGCCCCCGCCGACGACACCTCGCTGAGCTGCACCGTGATGCCCGAGAAGACCAGCCACGACTCGACCGTGAACTCCTCCGGCCCCAATCCGTCAAGATCACCCGACAGGGTGGCCACCACCCGCACCCGCGCACCCCGCTGCTCGGCCACCCGCACCACCACCCGGTCGTACCGGAAATGACCACGGAACCGCACCGAAGCCTCCGCCGGCTCCGCGAACGAGTCGCTCACCACCTCGAGCCCCGCCACCGCCCGCCAATCCGACACCGCGAGCGGCAACCAATCCAGATCGAGCACCACCGGCTCACCCTCGACCGGCGCCAACGGCACCACACACGTCCACGTCAACGCCGAAGGCAGCCCCACCACCGGATTGTCGAACAGCAACCCGGACCAGGCACCGTCCTCACCAGCGATCAGCGCGCGGGCCTCCAGCCCACCCTTGTCGTCAGCCACGGCCGGGAGTTTGCCACAGCCCCCCGACACTTTCAGCGCACCGCCACCGTCAACACATGACTGCTCGCCCCCAGCAGACTCGGCTCCTCCTCCACCTCCCGCAACATCTCCAGCAGCAGCGCAGGCTCCTGAAGAAAACCGTCGAGCGCCGCCCCGCTCATCCACAGCGGACTCTCCACCGACACCAGCCGCCGCAACGACAACCCCGCCTCGGCCACCTCACCCACCGTCTCGTCCGGCCGATGAAAATACGCACTCGTGAACCACCGCGGCACCCCACCCGGATTCTCGTGCCGCCCCTGCGCCAAATCCTGCTCCACGATCGGCCGGAACGCCGGATCCCGGAAGAAACCCTTCACGAAACCGTCGAACAACGACGCGAACCGGCTGATCGTCGCCGCCACCACCAACCCACCCGGACGCACCACCCGCGCCGCGTCCCGCCACGCCGTCACCCGATCCACCCGCTCCTGCAAGTGATAAAGCGGACCGAACAACAACACGACATCCGCACTCGCATCCGCCGCCGGCAACGCCCGCGCATCACCCAGCACAGCCTCGACCCCGTCGAGCGAACCCGCCGCCGCCACATGCTCCGGCACCGGATCAACCACCGTCACCCGATAACCCGCCTCCGCCAACGACTTCGCATAAACCCCCGTCGCCCCACCCACATCAAGCACGACCGCGGGCGCCGGCGGCAAACTCCGCACCAGCACATCCCACGTCCGCAAGAACTCGAGCCGCCCGGTCCCGGCCGACAACCGATCCCGCTCGCCGCCCCGCAGGTAATAATCCAGAATCTCCCTCTGCAGCATGGCGTCGATGTTCCGTTCCCGGTCCGGCGCCCGACAACCCATTTCCCGTACGGGGGTCAGCCGCACATGCTCGAGCTAGGACAAGGCATGGAAGGCATCGTCCACGCCATCGACCACCAGCGGGTCGCCAAGAAATGGCATCACGCCCGGCGGCCTGAACTGGAACGCCTGGCCCGCTTCTACGACGAGCTCGGCACCAAGGACTTCACGTTCGCCGTGCCCGCCATTCTCGACATCACCGAGGAGGACGGGAAATACGTCACCGTCGAACGGCGGCTGCACGGCACACCCGGCGTGGCCGGGCCCGACACGATGGTCGACATCGTCGCCGAACTGGCCGACTCGGGGCCGCTGCCGTTTGCCCGGACGCTGGCAGTGCCGTTCTCTCCGGGCGAAGACTTTCCCGATGCCCTGGGGCGGCTCGCGACCGACCGAGTGACGCCGGTGCTGCACGCGGCGGTCGAGAACCTTGACGGGAAGGTCGAGGCGCTGCGACGGCGTCTGCACGAGGTCGACACCGGCCGCCGGGCGGTCATTCATGGCGACCTGATTGCGGGAAACGTCTTGGGGCGGGCTGTGGCCGTCCTCGACTGGGGCTTCCTCACCACCGAAGGCGACCCGGCATTCGAGGCGGCTATTACGGCGGCGATCTTCGACATGTACGGGCCGGCGGCTCTCGATACGGAGCTGGAACTGCTCGCCCGCATGGAAACGCGGCTCGGGTACGACCACACGACGCTGCTCGTGTATCGGGCCGCCTACTCGATCTTCACGGCTACGGCTTACGACCCGACGGGGCGGGACGGGCATTTTGCCTGGTGCGCGGCCGCCCTCAACCGAGACGACGTGACCCAAGCTCTTTTGTTCTAGTCGGGGTGAGGGCGGCCTGCAGGGTCGCTCTTCCTGTATGTCCTTGATCTCTGCGTGTAAGGCATCCTAGGAAGATAGGATGTTACGGTGAGTCAGGCGCGGCTGCCAATCGGCGCTGGCTGACCGTTCGCGGTGACCTACCTGCGGGGTGACACACGTGGGTCATACGGCGATGTCAAGCGTCGCCGCGTGGTCCTCGCCCGGCACGGGACCCGCACCGGGCGCATTACCACAGACGACGGGCCACACGAGGTGACGAACAACGCCCGTGGACAACGCCTTTCGAGGCTTGCGCGCGGCGTAAATTCACCCCATCTCCCGTGGTGGGCGGGGGAGGCGGTGGCCGTACAGGCGATCTTGAGAAACCGTCAGCTGTGGCCATGATCAAGTGGGGTGCGGTGGACATGGTGGCCCTGGTGCTCGTGGGTGGCTGCGCTCAGCAACAGGGTCTAGGGGCCGTCCCCGGGGGCTGCGAACCAACCACCGTCCAGTGGTCCGAACCCCGGACTGACGTCCAGCTCACCAAGGTCCGGCTCTTCGCTCGGAACGGGCAGGCGGGCGAACTCGAGCTCGATCAGCCGTTCACGGTTGAGGCCGCCTTCGAGGTGCCCTGCTCCCCCGCCGTACGGGGCAGCTTTCGCACCTGGACCGAGTCAGTGGCCGGCGGGGTGAGCTGCGCCGACGACAGAACGGATCGGGACGCCCGGCATGAGAAAGCCGCCAAGTGTGCCGAACCCGTCAACCGGAATCGCTTTGTTCCCAGGCCCTCCTGAGGCACCGTGAAGCGCATGAAGACCTTCAAGGAGGCGACCACGGTGGTCGCCGCGGACGGGGCCCTGGAGGCCGACCTCGACGCCGCCTGGGCGATCGGGGACAAGCTGCACGGCGGCTACCTGATGGCGATCCTCGGGCGCGCCGTGGCCACCGAGGCCGAGCTGCCGCACCTGGTGTCGATGACCACCACGTTCCTGCGCCCGCCGGCGCCCGGCCCGGCCCGGGTCACGGTCGACCTGCTGCGCGCCGGTCGCACCGCGGGGCAATATCGGGCCCGGCTCGAGCAGGACGGGCAGCCGTGCGCGGAGGCGCTGGTCACCCAGGGCGTGCTCGACTCGTCGGCGCCCTGGTGGGGCCGGGCCAAGCCACCCGCGTTGCCGGCCGAGGACGAGTGTTTCCGGCTGCCGGCGGAGGCCCCGGGCTCGCCGTTCCCCGTCCCCCTGCTCGACCTGGTGGAGCACCGGCTCGACCCGGCCGTGCTGGGGTTCGCCATGGGGCAGCCCTCGCAGGACGGGCAGAGCGCCGGCTGGCTGCGGTTCGCCGACGGCGCCGACTGGGATCCGCTGAGCCTGCTGATCGCGACCGACCCCGCTCCCCCGATCTCGCTCACCCTGGGCCTGACCGGCTGGGCGCCGACGCTGAGCCTGACCGCGTACGTGCGCCGTCTGCCCGCCCCGGGCCCGCTGCGCTTCACCATGCGGTCCAACGAGATCACCTCCAGCCGGATGGACGAGATCGTCGAGGTGTGGGACTCGGCCGACACGCTGGTGGCCCAGGCGACCCAACTAGCCGCCGTACGTGTCTAGGCTGTGACTCTGTGATCACTGTTGCCCGCCCCGAGGATCGCAAGGCC
Organism: Paractinoplanes lichenicola; assembly: GCF_016785085.1. Lineage (GTDB taxonomy): Bacteria > Actinomycetota > Actinomycetes > Mycobacteriales > Micromonosporaceae > Actinoplanes > Actinoplanes lichenicola. Next base: position 393,598 of record NZ_JAENHO010000007.1, on the reverse strand, counting down.
GTCGTCGACGCGCTGGTGGTCGCGTTCGAGCAGGATCCCGTGCTGCGCTACCTGTTCCCGGACGACGAAACGTACCCGCGGTACGCGGCGGCCTTCTTCGGCGTCTGTTTCGACAAGCGCGTGCACCAGCGCACCGTCTGGACGATCCACGACGGGGCGGCCACCGCGATGTGGGAGCCCCCGCAGGTCGAGCACCCCGACGACAACCTGGCCGGCGAGTTCCCCGAGGACGTGCTGAAGCGGGTCCGCGCGTACGACGAGGCCGTGCACGCCGCCCTGCCGAAGGAGCCGTTCTGGTATCTCGGCGTGCTCGGCACCCACCCGGACTTCGCGGGGCGGCGCTGGGCGCAGGCGGTCATGCACGCGGGTCTCGACCGGGCCGAGGCCGACGGGCTGCCGGCGATCCTCGAGACCAGCAAGCCGGCCAACGTCGAGTTCTACCGCAAGGCGGGCTGGCGGGTCGTCAACGAGATCGCCGACCCGCTGCCCGTCTGGGTCATGCGGCGCTGAGCAACCAGATCCGCGGGCTGAGCTTGCCCAGCATCCGATACACGTGCCACAGCGCGTCCCCCAAAGCGATCCCGTACGTGGCCCGCCCGAGCCGTTCCTGGTAAAGCGCGGGGGCGCGCAGCAGCCGGGCGGCGTGCATCAGGTGCCGACCGGCCACCGCCTCCCCCGCGTGCTCGCCCCACTGGCTGCCCGGTTCCAGGCATTCGTCGACGCGCAGGCCCGCGGCCGCGATCGCCGCCGCCGTACGGGAGACCGACGCGTTGGCGGGCACCACCCCCATGGCCGCGAACAGCGAGGACGCCTCGAACGGCGCCAGCGACGGGGTCGCGTACATCTGATAGACCAGGGCCCGCCCGCCGGGACGCAGCACCCGCCGGAACTCGGCGTAGGCCTCGTCGAGGTCCGGCTCGTGCACCAGCACGTCACGGCACCACACGAGGTCGGCCACCGCGGAGGCGACCGGCAGCCGCGAGGCCAGGCCGACGGCGTACCGGCCGGGGTGGGTGAAGGCGGGCACCGGGTCGATGCCGAGCACGTCGAAGCGGGCGCCCAGCCGGACGGTATGGGATCCGTCACCACAGCCCACGTCGAGCACCCGCGCACCGGTCGGCAACTCCATCGCTGTGACCAGGTCATACAGCTGGTCGGGGCCGTTCGTGGGCAGGCTCTCGCCGATCACGGACTGCACCGACTCCTCCACCCGTGGGTAGTCGTCGTAGAAGAAGCGCAGGTCGAAGGGGTCCACGGGTCCTCACCGGATCGCGAGATCGTTTAGGGTTTCCGGGCTGCACCGCACAACGGGGGTCATTGTGAAGCGCTACGCACCGGTTCTGCTCGTCGTCACCGCCCTGCTGGCCGGCTGTGCCCCCACCGTGGGCTTCCGCGCCGCCGGCGCCGGTGTGCCGGAAACCGCCACTCCGAAGGCCGGCGAGACGACGGAGGAGAAGGACACAGCGGCGATCGACACGTTCAAGGCTGCCCTGCGCAAGACCCACGGCGCCACCTATAAATTCAGCGTGAGCAGCGACCTGCCCGACAAGGCCCGGGTCACCGGCACCGGCGCGTTCGACCGGGCCGGCAAGAAGCTGCAGACCAGCCTGAAATACACCGGCGGCGTCAACCCGCACACGACCCAGTCGGTCGTGCTCGGCAACGACCTCTATCAGAAGCAGCCCGGCGACAGCCGCTGGGTGCACCTGAACATGGCCAGGCTCAAGAAGTTCAAGTCCATGAAGGTCAGCCTGGCCGACCCGGTCGGGCTGGCCGCGTTCAGCGGCGCGATCAAGACGGTGCGCCAGACCGCGCCGAACAGGTGGGCCGGCACGTTCGACCCCAACCCGGCCGACACCGACGAGTTCCTGCCTTTGGGCGCGCCCAGCATCATCGTGTTCAGCATCCTCGGCCCGGACGCCGAGTTCAGCGCGACCACCGACGCCAACGGCTGGGTCACGGTCATCAACGCCAAGGTCACCGCGGACGAGACGGTCAAGATGACCACCAAGTTCACCGGCCACGGCCAGTCCGCGGGCATCAAAAAGCCTTCCCGTACGGGCGAGGCCGCGGATTTCTACTACGAATGACCCGGATCCTGTCCGGATCGGCCGGGCGGCTCCGTTCGAAGAGTGAACTGACCGGACGAGGACTGGAGCCGACCGTGCCGAAGTACATCCTGATCGTCGACCACCGCCCCGGTGTCGTGACGACCCCCATGGACGAGTGGAAGCCCGACGACATCAAGGCCCACATGGACTATTACGGGGCGCTGCAGCGGGAGTTGCTCGACAGCGGCGAGCTCGTCGATCAGCAAGCGCTGACCGGACCCGAATTCGCCAAGGAGGTCACCAGCGACGGCGGCCCGCCCGTGGTCACCGACGGCGTGTTCCCCGAGTCGAAGGAGTTCCTGGCCGGCTTCCAGATCGTCGAGGTCGCCGACGAGCGGCGGGCCTTCGAGATCGCGGCCCGGGTGTCGGCCGTGCCCGGCCCCGGCGGGGTGCCGTTGCAGCAGCCCATCGGCGTACGCCGGGTGATGGACGCCGCCGACTTCGAGCGGCTGCACCCCGAGCTGTGAGCCCCGACGACCTGCTCCGGACGCTCGCGCCGCAGGTCGTGGGGGTGCTCACGCGCCGGTTCGGCGACTTCGAGGCGGCCGAGGACGCCGTGCAGGAGGCGCTGATCGCCGCGCACACCCACTGGACGGCCGGCGGTGTGCCGGAGCAGCCCCGCGGCTGGCTGATCCGGACGGCGTCGCGCAAGCTGCTCGACCAGGTGCGCGGCGATCAGGCCCGGCGGCGGCGCGAGATCCAGGCCGCGCTGCGCGAGCCGGGCGGTGCGGCGTACGACCGTGACGACACGCTCGACGTGCTGCTCCTGTGCTGCCATCCGGCGCTGGACGACGCGGCGGCGATCGCGCTGACCCTGCGCGCGGTGGGCGGCCTGACCACGGCCGAGATCGCCCGCGCGTTCCTGGTGTCCGAGCCGGCCATGGCCCGCCGGATCAGCCGGGCCAAGCAACGCATCCGCGGCATGCCGTTCGATTCGTCTTTCACAAAGGCGGCCCTGCGCGTCCTCTACCTGATCTTCAACGAGGGCTATGCGAGCAGCGGCGACGCGGTGCACCGGGTCGAGCTGTCGGCCGAGGCGATCCGGCTCACCCGGATGGTGCTCGCCCGGCTGCCCGAGGACCCCGAGGTGGCCGGCCTGCTGGCCCTGATGCTGCTCACCGACGCCCGGCGGCCCGCCCGTACGGGATCATCAGGCGAGCTGGTGCCGCTGGCCGAACAGGACCGCACGCGCTGGGACGACGAGCTGATCAAGGAGGGCACGACGATCCTCGACGCGGCGTTCCGGCGCGGACAGGTCGGCGAATATCAGCTGCAGGCGGCGATCGCGGCGCTGCACGACCGGGCCGCCTCGGTCGCCGCGACGGACTGGCCACAGATCCAGGCCCTGTACGGGATCCTCGAACGCGTCACCGACAGCCCGGTGGTCGCGCTGAACCGGGCGATCGCGGTCGCCATGGTGGACGGGCCGGCGGCCGGGCTGACGCTGGTCGACGCCGTGGAGCTGCGGCTGCCGGGGCACCACCGCGTTGCGGCCACCCGCGCGCACCTGCTCGAGCTGGCGGGCGACCACGCCGGGGCGGCCGAGCAATACAAGCGGGCCGCCGCGGCAACGACCAGCGAGCCGGAGCAGCGCTATCTGACCTTGCGGGCGGCGCGGCTGCACGACCGTACGGGGAACCGGGCTTGACCTTGACCTTGGGGGAAGGCCCAGCGTGGGTCGTGCCGGTCGCCGTGACCGGCACGAGGAGGATGTCGCTGTGGGGCTGCTGACCATCGGGGCGTTCGCGCGGGCGGCCGGGCTGACGGCCAAGGCGCTGCGGCTCTATGACGAGTCGGGGCTGCTGACGCCGGCCGCCGTGGACGCCGAGTCGGGCTACCGGTATTACGACGAGACGCAGCTGCCGCACGCCCGGCTGGTGGGGCGGCTGCGCGGGATCGGGATGCCGCTGGCCGAGATCCGGTCGATCTGCGCGCTGCCCCCGGAGTCGGCGGCGGCCGCTGTGACCGACTATTGGCAGCGGGTCCGCGCGGACACGGCGGCCCGGGCCCGGTTGACGTCCGACCTCGTTCAGCACCTGTCCGGAAGGGACACGAGCATGAACGACTTCCGTTTCGCGGCGGCCACCGACCCCGGCACCGCCCGCGACAGCAACGAGGACCGGGCTTATGCGGACGCCGGGCTGGCCGCCGTGGCCGACGGCACCCGTGGCCCGTACGGCGGGCAGGCGGCTGCGGCGGCCATCGACGCGCTGCGGGGTCTGACCGACGCCGCCCTCGGCGACGTCGCGGAGGCGCTCGGTGCCGCCGACCGGACGATTCGGGGCCTGTCGGGCGCGGTGACGACGCTGACCGCGCTGGTGCGGCACGAGACCCGGCTGATCCTCGTGCACATCGGCGACACGCGGGCCTACCTGCTCCGCAACGGCGAGTTGTCCCTGCTCACGCAGGATCACACGTGGGTGCAGAGGCAGGTCGACCAGGGCAAGCTGGACTCGGCCGACGCCGCCTCGCATCCCGAGCGGGCATTGCTCGTACGGGCTCTGGGCTGGGGTTCCGGCGTGGAGGCCGACCTGGCCCTGCGCACCGTGCTGCCCGGCGATCGGTATCTGTTCTGCTCCGACGGCTTGCACACGACGGTGCCACGCTCGGCCCTGCAGGCGGCGCTTGCTGGCGATCCTCAGGAGGCCGTCGACCAGCTCATCGCCGCCGCCCGTTCGGCGGGCGCCACCGACAACCTGGCCTGCGCGGCATACTTCAGCATCGCTTAACGGTCGCCCAGTAAAATTAAATAGACCTTACCCGTACGCGCTGAGACCGTGACCGTCATGACTCTCAGTGGCCTCTACGTCCCGTTGATCACCCCGTTCGCGCCCGGCGGTTCCGTCGACCTGGCCGCCCTCGAACAACTGGCCCACGACGTGCTCGACGCCGGCGCGACGGGGCTGGTCGCTCTGGGCACGACCGGCGAACCGTCCTCGCTTACCGAAACCGAGCGGTCATCGGTGCTCGACGTGCTCACAAAGGTCTCGGCCTCGCTCATTGTGGGCGGCCCCACGGTCCCCGACTCGGCCACCGCCGCGCTCACCCTGGTGCCGCCGTTCGTCCGACCGGGCGAGGACGGCGTGGTCGCCTACCTGACCTCGGTCGCCGCGCGCAGCCCGGTGCCGCTGATCGTCTACCACGTCCCGTATCGGACGGCGCAGCCCCTGTCCGTCGACGCCCTGCACCGGATCGCGGCCATCGACGGGGTCGCCGGCATCAAACTGGCCACGGGCAGCATCGACGCCGACGTGATCGCGCTGATGGCCGCACCACCACCCCACTTCGCGATCCTGGGCGGCGACGACGTCGTCATCTCCCCGCTGCTGGCCCTGGGCGCCCACGGCGCGATCCTCGCCTCGGCCCACATCGAAACCCAGTCGTACGCCACCCTGGTCGGCTCGTGGGAGCCCACCCTGGGGCATCGGCTGTCCCGGCTGTCGGCGGCCCTGTTCGCCGAGCCCAACCCGGCCGTCATCAAGGCCGTCCTGCACGCCCAGTGCCGCATCCCCACCCCGGACGTCCGCCTGCCGTTGCTGCCGGCGTCCAAGGAATCGCTGGTGGTCGCGCTGGAAACGGTGTCCGCCTGACGCGGCGACCAGCTCGCCCGCCGACCCGGCAAAGGCAGTCAGGACGGATCGCTTCACCGAACGCACCGGTCTCCGCCACTCAATACTGCTGCTTAGCGACGCTCTGACCAGTCTGCTTCGATGACCAGCAAACTACTACCTAGATCAACTAGCCAACAGGACCCGCCCTCCACCGGGGGCCGCCACCTCAGCCATTTTACGGAGCTGGGCTGATCTTCGCGGGGGCGCTTGTGGACAACCGGCAACTGTGGACAACGCCCTGAGCCGCCGAGGATCTGCTATGAGCGCGGCACAGACGACTACCGCGCACGCCGGCCACGACAACGCGATTCGCCGCGCTGCGGGGGCCAGACGTGGTGTAGTCGAAGCGCGGGAGAGCCGCCGCTTCCTGCGGACGCGATGCCAGACCGTCACGGCCGGGCGGGCCACGGCTTGCGGACGCGTCACCAAACCGTCCCCGGCGGGCGGGCCTCGGCTTGTGGACGCGACACCAGAACCGTCACGGCCCGGCGGGCCACAGCCTGCGGACCCGACACCAGAACCGTCACGGCCCGGCGGGCCACAGCCTGCGGACCCGACACCAGAACCGTCACGGCCCGGCGGGCGACTGCTTGCGGGCGCGATACCAGACCGTCACGGCCGGGCGAGGCGGGCCGACCGGCAGCTGTTGAGAGTCGGCCCGCCCAGTGCTGTTTCGCCGGCTACTTGCGGACGCGGTACCAGATCGTCGGCGTCGGGCCCGGCGTGGAGGAGATCTCTTCCAGGCCGGCGAACGTGCCGCCCGGGTGGCGGAACAGTGGGGTGCCGTCGCCCAGCAGGACCGGGGCGATGAAGACCAGGATCTCGTCGAGCAGGCCGGCGGCAAGGCACTGGGCGGCCACGTCGGCGCCGAGGACGTTGGCGTAGCGGTCGCCTGCGGCGGCGAGGGCCGCGTCCACACCCGTGCGGAGGTCGGTCACGAAGGTGTAGCCGGGGACGGGCGCGGCCGGCGGGTTGTGGGTGAGCACGAACTGCGGTCCCGACCACAGGCCGCCGAAGGCGCCCTCGGCTTCGGTGCCGGCGTTCGGGTCGTCGCCGCCGTAGGTGTTGGCGCCGATCAGCAGGGAGCCGACCTGTTGCCAGATGCCGTCGGCGACCTCGTGCGGGCCGGTGTCGGGGAGCTTGGTCATCCAGCTCATGTCGCCGCCGGGGCCGGTGATGAAGCCGTCGAGGGACATCGTCGCGGAGTACAGAAGTTTTGCCATGGTCATTGAGACGGTAGCGGGGCCGGAACCTCATCGGTCCAACGAGAGTGGGAGGCCGAAAACCTCGAACAGGGCCGGCGTGTGGAAGGCCGTGATCTCGGCGATCCGCCCGTCGACGACGCTCAGGACACCGATCCCGAAGCCCGCGTACGTGGTCTCGCCGGGCTGCCGCACGTAGGTGGCCGCGGCCAGCTGACCGTTGGCGGCGGTTTCGACGACCCGGAACTCGCCCACATAGTCGGGGCCGGTGGCGTCCCAGCTGAGCGACAGGGCCTCGAGCACCGCCGTGCGGCCGAGGAACCATTCCGCGTACGGGGGCATGGTGGTCCGCACCTCCGCGGCGAGCAGCTCGGCCATCGTGTCGAGGTCGCCGCGTTCGACGGCGGTCATGTAGCGCCGCAGCAGCCGCCGGTCGTCGTCGCTGGGCGGCCGCACCGGTTTCCAGTCGAGGCGGCCGGGCGGCAGGTGCGTGCGCAGGGTGGCCCGGGCCCGCTGCAGCGCGCTGTTGATCGACGCGTTCGTGCCGTCGAGCACCTCGGCGACTTCGCGGGCGGGGCGGCCGAGCACGTCGTGCAGGATGACGGCCGCGCGCTGCCGGGGCGGGAGGTGCTGGATCGCGGCCAGGAAGGCCAGCTCGAGCGTCTCCTTGGTGATCGCCGCCGCGTCGGGTTCCTGGTCGCGCGGGGCGACCCACAGGTCGTCCGGGAAGGGCTGCAGCCAGGCCACCTCGCCCGGGACCGCCCGCGTCTCGTGGAAGCGCGCGGGCGGCCCGACGTGGTGGGGCAGCACTCGGCGGGCCCGGCCGTCGAGGTGGTCGAGGCAGGCGTTGGTGGCGATCCGGTAGAGCCACGCGCGCAGCGACGAGCGGCCCTGGAAGCCGTCGCGGCCGCGCCACGCCCGCAGGAACACCTCTTGCACGAGATCCTCGGCTTCCTCGTACGAGCCGAGCATGCGATAGCAGTGCACGCGCAGCTCGCCGCGGTAGCGTTCGGCGTCCTCGGCCAGGTCCACCCGGCGACGCTACTTGACGCGGCTCCGGCGGGTCAGCAGCAGGGCCACTACGCCGATCACGAGCAGGGCGACGCCGCCGCCGGCGATCGCCAGGGTCGGGGTGCCGGTGATGGGCAGGCCGCCGCCCTCGCCGCCGCTGCCGTCACCGGGCGCGGGCGCCGCGGTGCCGCCGCCGGTCGCGGGCTTGCCGGTGAAGTCGAGCTCGAACCGGACCACGTTGTTGGCCGGGTCGCCGCCGGTGCCGGGCGGGTTGTCGAAGACCGACGCCGTCATCGTGACCTTGGTGCCCCACAGCTTGCTGCCGGCCGGGATCGCCAGTTCGCGAGTCGCGCGCGTTTCCTGCCCGGGGGCCAGCGCCGTGCCGGTACCGCAGGACATCGGGCCGGTCGTCTCCTGGAAGCAGCTCACCTTGGCCGGCTTGAACCCGTACAGGCCGAGGCCCTGCGGCTCGCCGGACTCCAGGAAGACGGCGTTGCCCGCGGCCACGGGCAGCGGGCCGTAGTTGTGCAGGACGTACGTGTACCTGACGACGTTGTCCGGGCCGGACGGGCCGGAGATCTTCTCGACCTTGATGCCGACGTCGCTCGACTGCACGATCCGTACGGTGGTCTCGCTGGTCGCGCTGACCTGCGTGCCGTCCTGCTTCTCGGCGGTGGCCTCCGTGCTGATGGTGGCCCGGCTGCCGACGGCTCCCTCGACGCGCACCGAGAAGTTGAAGACGTAGCTCGGCTCCGACGACGGCTTGGTGCCGGTCACCGTGCAGGTCACGGTCGACGCTGAGGCCTCGCAGGGGCCGTCCGGGCAGGCGGCGTTCCCGTCGGGCCCGCAGGCCGCGCGCTCGAACGTCACGCCGGTGGGCAGCGTGGTGACGACCTTGATGCTTTGCGGGACGATCGTCGGGTCGGCGCCGATCAGGATCGAGGCCGACAGGCTCTGGCCGCTCGGAATCTGGTCGGAGCTGGGGGTGATGAACGCCGTCAGCCCGTCGGCGGCGTACGCCGGGGCGGCCAGCCCGGTCAGGGTCAGCGCGAACGCGGCGACGAGGACGCTGAGGCGCCGCAGGACAGGTCCCCCGCTTTTCAAGATCATGGCGCCGGAGGTTAACAGAGTTGGACGGCAGGCCCGGTGCTACGTTCCGGCTTTGCCGGCCGCCGCGGAGGAGGGCCGGGCCCATGGAGAGGAGTGACGGCCGATGATCGTCGATCAGCGTCTGGTTGATGCGGTCAAGGCCGGCGACGCCGCGCAGGTCCGGGCCGCGCTGCGGGACGGGGCGCATCCCGATGCCAGGGACGGGTCCGGGCCGCACTCGCCCGCCGCACTGGTAATCGCGGCGCAGGCTGGGCGGCTGGACCTCATCGCCTTGCTGCTGGAGGGCGGGGCACAGCTCGGACCACTCAATCCCCACACCGCGTCGGCGTTGCGGGTGGCCGTCCTCAGGTCGCATGTCGAGGTGGTGCGTGACCTTGTCGCGCGTGAAGCGCTGGCCGCCGAAGCCGCCTCTCGCCGCGGCAGCGTGCTGACCAGCGCCCTGCAGATGGGGGCCTTCGAGCCGCAGCCGGCGGTGCCGGCCGTCCTGGAGGTGTTGCTGCGGGGTGGCGCCACGGCACGCCCGGGTGAGGAGGCCCCGCTGATCGCGGCCGTGATGTCGGGAAGCACGCCGGCGGTGCTACGGTTGCTGCTCGACCACGGCGCGGATGCCGACGTGCGGCGTTCCGATGGTGCCCCGGCGCTGGTCGTGGCCGCCCGGCGACGTGATCATGCCGCGGTGGACGTGCTTCTGCTGGCCGGCGCCGACCCCGATGCGGTTGACGGCCGGGGGCGGACCGCTCTCATGCACGCCGTCGAGCGGGGCGACAAGCGGGTGGCCGGCGTGCTGCTGACCGCCGGGGCCGATCGAGCGGTGCGGAGCCCGGACGGCATGACCGCGCTGCTGCTGGCCCAGGGCTGGCAGCGGCAGAACATCCAGTTCACGCTCGGTGAGCATGTTGTCGGCCAGGAGAACGTCCCGATCAGCCGGAGCCTCATCCGGGTCACGCCGACGAGCGTCCGGCTGTCCGGGGATCGGTCCATGTTCGAGTTCTGGGCGCGGGTCCTGCTCGCCGCCGTGGACGACCTGGGTGACGACGAGTGGGAGGACCGCACAAGTCGTGACGCCGATACCGCTCGCCGGGTCGCCGGGAAGTTGCGGGACGGCGGACGGGCGGCTCCTACGGCGTCGTGGTGGGAGGTCGAGCTCAGCGACGCCGAGTTCGCCGTCGGACGCAAGGGGCTGGTGGAGTCCGGCGTGGGCGAATTCAACCGTTTCGAGATCGTCGACCTGCTGGACGATCTCGACCGGCAGTGGCAGGTATGCGGGATTTGTAGCTAATCGCTGATGATGAATGCGTCGAGGTCCCCGGTTTCGGGGCTGTGACGCGCGGGTTACGTTCCCGTCCATGGCGATGAAAGCGCTTTCAAAGGCGACCATCTATCAGGTCGCTCAGCTTGCGGGCGTCTCGATCGCCACCGTGTCGCGTGCTCTGCGCGACTCCGAACTGGTCACGCCCGAGACCCGGGAACGGGTGCGGGCGGCGGCGCAAGAGTTGCAGTTCACGCCGAGCCGGCCCGCACGCTCGCTCGCCGAGGGGCGGCACGCGGCCAACGGCATCGTCTTCCCCGACCTGGTCGGGCCCTACTACGCCGAGGTGGTGCTCGGCTACGAGGCGACCGCGGCCGCGCTCGGCAGCAGTGTGCTGATCCTGGCCACCAACGGGCGGCGCGATCCGGCGGCGGCCGTGCGGGAGCTGGCGGGGCGGGTCGACGGGCTGACCGTCATGGGCCGCACCGTCGACGACGAGGTGGTCGCGGGGATCGCGAGCACGGGACTGCCCGTCGTGCTGCTGGCCCGCGACCCCGTCGACGGGGTGGACACCGTACGGGCGGGCAACACCAACACGGCCCGGGCCCTGGCCGAGCACCTGCTCGAACACGGGCACCGGACGATCACGTTTCTCGGCGATCCCGACGACTCGCCCGACGTCGCCGGGCGTTACGCCGGACTGAAAGCAGCGCTCCCGAGCAAGAAGGCCCGGCTGACCCTCGTACGGGGAAACGGGCTTGACCTTGACGCGGGGTGCGCGGCGGCGCCGGAGATCCTGGCGAGCGAGCCCGACGCCGTGGTGTGTGCGAACGACGAGGTGGCGCTGGGGGTGCTGCTCGCCGCGGAGGAGGCCGGGCTGCGGGTGCCGGAGGACCTGGCCGTGACCGGCTGGGACGACCTGCTCGCGGCGCGCTTCGCCGGGCTGACCACCGTACGCCAGCCGATGCGGGAACTCGGCGCCACCGCCGCCCGCTGGCTCGACAAGCGGATCAACGAATCACCGTCGGAAAGAACCGCGGCGCGCCGGCGGATCCTCGCCACCGAGGTGGTGACCCGGCGCAGCTGCGGAGTGCACGAGGAGGTGCATCCATGAGATATCGATGGCTGGCCGTCGCCACGAGCGCGGCCCTGGTTGCGAGCATGGCCGCGGGGTGCGGCCGCGACTCCGGCGGCGGTCAGGAAGCCGCCAAGGACGTCGCCGAGGGCAAGGCCAGCGGCGAGATCACCGTGTGGGCGATGGGCACCGAGGGCGAGAAGCTGGGCGAGTTCGCCAAGGCGTTCACCGCGGAGAACCCGGACGCCAAGGTCAGCGTGACCGCGGTGCCGTGGGACTCGGCCGGACAGAAGATCACCAGCGCGATCGCGGCCAAGGCGACCCCGGACGTGTCGATGATCGGCACGACGATGCAGGGCGAGATCGCCAAGACCGGCGCGCTCGACCCGACGCCGACCGACCTGTTCCAGAAGGACTCGTTCTTCCCGGGCGCGTGGGACACGACCGTTGTCGACGACACCGCGTACGGGGTGCCCTGGTATGTCGAGACGCGAGGGATCTTCTATCGCACCGATCTGGCGCAGAAGGCCGGCTTCCCGGACGGGCCGAAGACGTGGGACGACCTCAAGGCGATGGCCAAGGCGATGCAGACGAAGGCCGGCGCCAAGTGGGGAGTCAACCTGCAGCCCGGCAAGACCGGCAGCTGGCAGTCGATCCTGCCGTTCGGCTGGTCCAACGGCGCCGAGATCAACAGCGACGACAAGTACACCTTCGACACGCCGCAGATGACCGAGGCGCTGACCTATTACCAGTCGTTCTTCTCCGAGAAGCTGTCGCCGACCAACCTGCCCGAGGGCGCGCTCGAGCCCGCGTTCGCCAAGGGCGAGATCGGCGCCTTCATGTCCGGCCCGTGGCACGTCGGGATCCTCAACGAGCAGGGCGTCAAGGGCAAGTTCGCGGTCGCGCCGATGCCGTCGAAGCAGTCGTCGACGTCGTTCATCGGCGGCAGCAACATCGCCGTGTTCAAGGACGCCAAGAATCGCGACGCGGCCTGGAAGTTCCTGCAGTGGCTGAGCAAGCCCGACGTGCAGGCCAAGTGGTATCAGACGGTCAGCGACCTGCCGGCCGTGCAGTCGGCGTGGGACGACACGGCACTGAGCGGCGATCCGATGCTGAAGGTGTTCGGTGAGCAGCTCAAGTCGGCCAAGGCGCCGCCCGCGTTCCCGACCTGGACGCAGCTGGCCGCGACCTTCGACGTGGAGGCCGAGAAGGTGTGCGTCGGTGGGAGCGACCCCGCGGCCGCGTTGAAGGCGGTGCAGAGCCAGGCTGACTCCATCGGCACGGGATCGTGACCGCGGCCCTCCAAGAGCGGCCGCCGGTCCTTCCTAAATCGGACAAAACGCCCCGCCGGAGGAGCCGATTCGTCGGCTGGGCGTTCGCCGCTCCCTTCACGGTTCTGTTCCTGGTGTTCGCGCTGCTGCCGGTGATGGCCTCGCTGGTCATGAGCGTCACCGACATGCGAGCGACCGACCTCCGTACGCCCCTGGCCGTCAACTTCGTCGGCCTGGACAACTACACGAGGCTGTTCTCCGACGACCTGTTCCTGCGCTCGGCCGTCAACACGCTCGTCTTCGTCGTCATCGGGGTGCCGCTCACGATCGTGGCGGCCCTCGCCGCGGCGAACGGGCTCAACTCGGGCCTGATCCGGTTCCGGGCCGTGTTCCGGGTCGGCTTCTACCTGCCCGTGGTGACCAGCATCGTCGCCATCGCGGTGATCTGGCGGTTCCTGCTCGACCCCGAGGCCGGCCTGGTCGACAACCTGCTCGGCCTGGTCGGCATCGACGGCCCGAACTGGCTGGGCGACACCAGCACGTCGCTCGGCTCGATCATCGTGATGGCGGCGTGGCGCAACTTCGGTTCCCTCATGGTGATCTTCCTGGCGGCTTTGCAGAGCATTCCCCATGACCTGTACGAGGCGGCCACGCTCGACGGCGCGGGCCGGTGGCAGCAGTTCCGGCGGATCACGATCCCGCTGATGCGCCCGGCCCTGCTGTTCGGGGCGGTCATCACCGGGATCGGCTACCTGCAACTCTTCGAGGAGCCGCTGGTCATGACGCAGGGCGGGCCGCTCAGCTCGACCCTGTCGGTGAGTTACCACATCTACAACCAGTTCGGGTTCGGCAACTACGGCTACGCCGCCGCGGCCTCGTACGTGCTGTTCGTGGCCATCGTGGCGCTGTCCGTGATGCAGTTCCGGCTGCTGGGGAATCGCGATGACTAGAGATCGTGTGGCCAAGCTTTCCCTGTACGCCATCCTGTGCGCCGGGCTGCTCGTGGTGGTCGGGCCGTTCCTGTGGATGCTGCTGTCCTCGTTCAAGCCCGAGGCCGACATCCGCTCGGTCCCGCCCACCTGGTGGCCGTCGACGTGGACGCTCGACCACTACCGCGACCTGTTCGACCGGCTCGACTTCCCGCAGTACTTCGCCAACTCGGCGATCGTGGCCGTGCTGGTGACCGCGGGCAACCTGCTGTTCTGCTCGCTGCTCGGGTACGCCCTGGCCAAGCTGGACTTCCCCGGTCGTAAGGCGCTGTTCCTGACCGTGCTGGGCATGCTCATGGTGCCGGGCATGGTGACCTTCGTGCCGCAGTTCGTGCTCGTCAGCAACTTGGGGCTGGCCAACACGTACGCGGGCCTGGTGTTGCCGTTTTTGGCCGGGCCGTTCGGCGTGTTCCTGATGCGGCAGTTCCTCCTCGCGATCCCGGACGACCTGATCGAGGCCGCCCGCGTGGACGGCGCCGGCGAGTGGCGGATCTTCTGGCGGGTCGTGCTGCCGTTGTGCAAGCCGGCCCTGGCCACGCTGGGGATCCTGACGTTCCTGTCGTCGTGGAACAACTTCCTGTGGCCGCTCGTGGTGGCCACGACCGACGACAAGTACACGCTGCCGGTGGCGTTGGCCCTGTACGCCATCGGGCAGAACCGCATCTACTACGGGCTGCTGCTGGCGGGGGCCGTGGTCGTCGTCGTACCCGTCCTGATCGTCTTCCTGGCCCTGCAACGGCACTTCATGCGCGGCATCGCCACCACCGGCCTCAAGTGACGTCCTCACTCACCAACGACACCCCGAGGTGATCCCATGAGACGCATACTCGCTCCCCTGCTCGCCCTGGCCCTGATAGCGACCAGCGCCACCGTCGCCAACGCCGCCGCCCCCGCCGACCCACTGCGGACGTACGCGAAAGACACCTGGCGCTCCCTCACCGCCATGACCGACCCCAAGACCGGCCTGGTAGCCGACAACATCCCCGGCGACCTGTCCGCCCCCGCCGCCTACACCTCCCCCACCAACATCGGCGGCTACATGTGGTCGGCCCTCGTGGCCCGCGAGCTGGGCATCATCTCGCCCCGCGAGGCCTCCCAGCGCGTGGAACGCACCCTCGACACGCTGGCCACCCTCAAGCATCACAACCAGTCGGGCATGTTCTACAACTGGTACGACCCGCACACCGGCGCCGTCCTCACCGTCCTGCCCGACGGCACCCAGGTCACCCCGTTCCTGTCCAGCGTCGACAACGGCTGGCTCGCGGCCGGCCTGCAGGTCGTCCAGGGCGCCTTCCCCACCCTGAAGGCCAAGGCCGCGAAAGTCCTGGACCGGATGGACTTCGGCTTCTACTTCAACCCCGCCGCCACCTCGCCGATCGGGTCGCGCGGCCTGATCCGCGGCGGCTTCTGGGACACTCAGCCGCCGGGCTGCTCCGTCGCGCAGGACGGCGTGTGGTTCACCTGCAACCACTACGACATCACCGTCACCGAGCCGCGGATGGCCACCTACTTGGGCATCGCCGAGGGCACCATCCCGCGTACGGCGTATTTCGACACCATGCGCACGCTCCCCGACAACTGCGACTACTCGTGGCAGGAGATGCAGCCGCAGGGTTTCACCACCAGGCATCTGGGCCGGCAGGTCTATGAGGGCTCGTACCGGTATCGCGGCATCACCTTCGTGCCGTCGTGGGGCGGCGACATGTTCGAGGCGCTGATGCCCGACCTGTTCGTGCCCGAGGCGCAGTGGGGTCCGCGCAGCTGGGGCCGCAACCACCCGGCGACGGTGGCCGCGCAGATCGAGCACGGGCTCAACGACGCCAAGTACGGCTTCTGGGGCTTCTCGCCGGCGTCGAACCCGTTCGGCGGGTACGGCGTCTACGGCGTCGACGCGATGGGCATGGACACCGACGGCTACCCTTCCGACATCGAGGGCGGCAAGTACGACGCCGGGTTCGGTGATTGCCGCCCGCCGGGGCCGCCCGCGGTCTACGGCGACGGGGTGGTCACGCCGCACGCCGCGTTCCTGGCCCTGCCGTACGCGCGCAAGCCGGTGCTGTCCAACCTGGCCCGGCTCAGGAGCAACTTCGACGCGTACGGGCCGGGCGGGTTCTACGACGCCGTGGCGGTGCGCTCGAAGACGGTCGCCAAGCGGTATCTGTCGCTCGACCAGTCGATGATCATGGGCGCGATCGGGAACGAACTGTCGCATGACGTGCTCAAGAAGGCCTTCGTGACGCCGCGTTTCGAGCGGGCGGTGCGGCCCCTGCTCGCTCAGGAGACGTTCAACGTGCCGGCCGGGCAGCGGCTGCCGCAACTGGGAGGGAGCTGATGACGATCGAGGACCAGGCCCGTTCCAGCTGGGCGGCGCTGATGGGCGGCGGAGGCGCCCAGGACCGTACGGCCGGGGAACCGCAACGATCACGCCTGCCCGCACCCGCCGGGGTCACGGCGGTCACCGGTCAGGGCCAGGTCACCGTGAACTGGGAGCTGGTGCCGGGGGCCATCGGCTACGCGGTGCACCGCTCGGCCTCGCCCGACGGTCCGTTCGAGGTGGTCGATCACGGCGGCGGGGACGTTTTGGCCGTGCCGCACGGGCCCTACGCCGACACCACTGCCGGGCGTGGGGGCTGGTATGCCGTGGCAGCTCTGGAAACAGTGACGGCGATCGGTCCGCTATCAAAGCCCGTGGAATCCCGGCCCGGCGAAATGTCCGAATCAATCACCGTGGTCGTGGGCGACGGGGCCGCCCCACTCCCCCGCGTCTGGGAGGCGATGGTCGGCTCGGAGCACCTGTCCCACCTGCTGTCCACCGACGAGACCGGCGGCCAGGTGATCGGCCCCGACCTGACCGCGGCTCTACGACGCGTGGCCGGTGAGCTGGGTGTGAAGACTGTCCGCGCCCACCACATCCTCGGCGACGACAACGGCGTCTACCGGGAGGTCGACGGCGAGCCCGTCCACGACTTCACGAGAATCGATCAGATCTTCGACCTCGTACGGGACCTGGGTCTGACGCCCGTGGTCGAGTTCGGTTTCATGCCGCGCGACCTGGCCCGCGACCCGTCCCGGACGGTGTTCACGTATCGCGGCATCATCTCGCCGCCGCGCGACTGGGACCGCTGGGCCGACCTGATCCGCGCCTTCACCCAGCACGTGGTCGACCGCTACGGCCTCGACGAGGTGCGGGAACGCTGGTGGTTCGAGGTGTGGAACGAGGCCAACCTGTCGGTTTTCTGGTCGGGCACACCGGCCGAGTATTGGCGGCTCTACGAGGTCACGGCCGCGGCGGTACGCGACGTCGATCAGGCGCTGCGGGTGGGCGGGCCCGCCACCGCCGCGGTCGGCTGGGTCGAGGACACCCCCCGGGACGCGGATTTCCTGTCCACCCACGTCTACGGGACGCTGCCGCTCGACCTGCGCCCGATCGCCGACGGCCGGCCGTTGCTGTGGACCGAGTGGGGCGTCACCGCGACCCACGGCAGCCGGGTCAACGACAGCGTGTTCGCGGCCGCGTTCCTGCTCGACGGCATGCGGTCGGCCGCGGGCCGGACCGACGCGCTGGCGCCGTGGGTGGCCAGCGACCACTTCGAGGAGCTCGGGCGTCCGCAGCGGCTGCTGCACGGCGGGTTCGGTCTGCTCACCGTGGGCACCCTGGCCAAGCCGAAGTTCTGGGCGCTGTCGCTGGCCGCCCGGCTCGGCCCGCTCGAGCTGCCGGTGGAGCTGACCGGCGACGGCGCGGAAAGCCTGGTCTCGGCGTGGGCGTCGCGCTACGACGACGGCGGGCTCGGGCTTCTGCTCTGGAACAGCACGCTCGACCACGGCCAGATCAACGGCAACCCCCAACTGCTCCGTACGGTCGTCGTGCGCCCCGGCTTGGCCCGGCCCCACCTGATGCGGGTGTGGCGGGTCGACCGTACGCATGGGGTGATCGGTTTTGACGGCGAGTGGCCGACGCCGTCGCAGTGGGAGGCTCTGCGGGCGGCCGACCGGCTCGACGAGGCCGAACCCGCCCGCCGGGTCGCCCCCGGCAAGGACGTGACGATCGACCTGCCCCATCCCGGGATCGCGTTCCTGCAGTTCAAGCCGCTGTGAGCACCCGCCTGGCGCTCACTCCGTCCACGACAGGGTGAGCGTCAGGTGCTCCTGCCACGCTTTGCGGGCCGCCGCGGGCCCGTTGCGGAACCGCTCGACCATCGCCTCACACTTGGCCGCGGCCGCCTGCTGCCGCCGCGCCCACGACGGCCGTACGCCGTAACCCGCGAACAGGTCGTCAAGCGCGTCGACGTGCCGCGGGTGATGCCGGCGCACGATCCACTCGCACCACGCGACGTCCTCGATCCGGTCGCCCGGGTGCGCCCACTCCCAGTCGAGCAACGCCGTCACCCGGAACGTGTCCTGATCGAAGAGCATGTTGTTGGGCCCGTAGTCGCCGTGCACGACCACCCACCCCGTGCTCACCGCCGTGTCCGGGAAGACGGTGCTCACGTCGACCTGCTGCAGCCGCCGCAACAACTCCCCGCAGCTGCGCAGCACCGGCCGGGCCAGCCCCTCGTCGATCAGATCCTGCCCGTGCATGCCCCCGAGCTGCTCGAGCCGCAGCGCACCCTCCGGCACCCCCAGCACCCGCGGCACCGGAAACCCGGACGGAAGCCGCTCCAACGCCGCCAGCTCAGTCCCCCGGCGCAGCTGCTCATCGATGCCACCCTGATACCGCTTCACGACCACAGCCCCGTCCCCCCGGGTGTCATTCGTGTAGCCGTGCCGCAGTGGTCGCATCCCTGTCTCGCCGCCCGTCCCGTCTACGACACTCAGTCGTGGCCCACCGGGCCGCAGCGGTCACTGTAGCGCCGGGCAGCCGCTGCACCGCTCCGACTTCGCGTGGCCACAGCTCAGATCGCTGGTCGCGCCTGCTCGATGTGCCGCGTGACGGCGTGGGCTTCGTGCGCGGAGGCGATGGCCTGCGCCTCGTCGAAGATGGCGACAGCATCCGCACGCCGGTCCTGGCCGGCGGCGATGTACGCCAGCCCGATCATGTTGGAGGCCACGCCGGGCAAGTTCCCGGTCTCCCGGCGCAGGCGAGACGATTCCTCGAGCTGCTCGCGAGCCATGTCGAGCCGCCCGGCGGCGTGCGAGGCGATGCCCAGGTGCCGCAGCGCCTCGGACTGCGTCCCCTTGTCGCCGGTCTCGGCCGCCAGCCGGTATGACCGCTCGAGGTAAGGGACCGCGGTCTCGTTGTCACGCCGGATGAACTGGTGGACGCAGCCGATCCAGAACAAGGCTTCGGACTCGCCGCGTGAGTCACCCACTGCCCTGGACAACTCGAGGGCGCGCTGGAACAACGACATCTCTGCGCGATCCTCGACGGCCGGCGAATCGGCGTCGCCGGACGCGCTCTGATATCGCGCATGAAGGATCTTCCCGCGGGCCAGCGCCACGTCGGCTTCGACCGCGGTCAAGGCCTCCTCGGCGTCGGCGAGTGCGCTCGTGTCGCCTGTGTACACGGCTCGCACATACGCTTCGCCGGCTTGTTCGATTCGGTTCTCGGTGTTCATCGCCGCCCCCGTTGGCATAGCCCCTCGCTGCCCGTCCGTCAGCGTGCCACGGGGCCTTGCCCGATCCGTTGCTCGGCGAAGCTGACCCCGCCGCGCCAATAACCCAGCGCCTCGATCCACCAGGTCAACCCCAGTTCCCCGTACGGGCGGGTCTGCTCGACGGCCGTGGCAGGCGTGGTCGCGCCCTCCAGCACCAGGTCGAAGCCGTCACCGGCCCCCTCGGCCCGCACGAAGTCGGCGACTTGGGCGAACTCCTCGACCGGCACATTGCGTTCCCGCTGGTCGTGGAAGATCGGCATCGCGCCCTGATGACGCGCGGCCCGCCGCAACCCGGCCCGGTTCGGCCACAGCCCGCCGCACCAGATCGGGATCGGGCGCTTCCACAGCCGATGCAGTTGCTCGATGCGGTCGTCGAGAGCCTTCCCCCGTACGCGCATGTCCGCGTCCAGCCCGAAGTCGGTGAACTCGCGGTCGATCGACCCGATGATCGGCACCAGGGTGAGCCGCCCGCCCGACAGCTCGTTAAGGGCGGCGCTCTCCTGGGCTACGTCCTGGGCCTGCCGGCGGGGCAGCACGACAGTCAGGATGATCCGCACCCGCTCGGTCGCGGCGGCGATGGCCGAGGCCGCGACGACGGAGCTGGTGACCGGCCACTCCGGGTCGTGGTAGAGCAGGTGGTCCCAGAGGTGGACCCCGTCCCAGCCGTGCCGCTCGGCGCTGACGCCCAGCTCGACCAGCTTGCGAACGTCCCCGAACTCGCCCACCGTGGGCAGCCCGGCCGCGTACTTCACCGTCATGGCCGTACTCTACCGACAAGATCGACGAACGTTGAGCCGCGCTCGCGCCCAACGCGAGCCGGGGCCGGGCCCGATCTCGACCGAAGCAAGCCGGGCCGAGCGCGAGCCGGGCCGAGCGCGAGCCGGGGCCGGGGCCGGTCAGTCGGTGTGGCCTCCGGTGGCCGGGCTCCAGCCGCGGCGGCGGCCCTGCCGCACGATCGCCGCGATCAGCCCCAGCAACAGGACCAGCCCGACCCCGACGGCCGCGAAGATCATCGCCAGGTTCCGGGAGCGGTCACGGCGGGCCTCGAGCGCCGCCGCGGCCGGGTCGTTGAGGTTGACCACCTCGGGCGGCGGGGCCGGACCGGCCGCCGGGGCCAGATTCGCGGTGAGCGCCCGATACGGGTTGAGCGCGCCGAAGCCGTAGTCGAGGCTGCGGGGCCCGCCGCCCGGGGCCGGGTCGGCCGTGGCGGTCAGCCGCCGCTCGACGCCCTGCGGGGTGATGTTGGGGAAACGCTGCTTGAGCAGGGCGGCCGTGGCCGCGACGAACGGCGCCGAGAAGCTGGTGCCCTGCACCGGGGCGTGCCCGTCGGCCAGGGCGGCCGCCGTCACGGGGGCGCCCATCGCGACGATGTCGACGTAGTCGCCGCGCTGCGAGAACGGCGCCCGCACGCCGTTGGGCGTGGTCGCGCCGACCCCGATCACCCCGTCGTACTTCGCGGGGAACGGGGTGGGGTTGCCGTCCTGGGCCTTGTTGCCGGCCGCGGCCACCACCACGACGCCGCGGGCCACGGCGCGCTCGACCGCCCGCCGTACGGCGTCGTTGTCGTCGGTCATCACCAGCGAGAGGTTGATCACGTCGGCGTCGCCCTGGTCGACGGCCCAGTCGATCGCCTCGGCGAACTGGGCCGGGGTGCCGCGATCGCCCACCGCCTTACCGTCGATCTCCTGCTGCTCGCTGATCCGCACCGGCACGATGACCGCATCGGGGGCCAGGCCCTGGAAGCCCGTGTTGCGCGCCGGGATGGCCCCGATGATGCTGGCCACCGCCGTGCCGTGACCGTTGCAGTCCTGCCGGCCGGAGCGTTCGCCGTGCAGGAAGTCGGCGCCCTGGGTGACGTGTCCGCGCAGCTGGGGGTGGGTGGCGTCGACCCCGGAGTCGATCACGGCGACCCGCACGCCGGCCCCGGTGGCGAACGGCGCGAGCCGCTTCGGGTCGTACATCTGATCCTCGAGCGGCACCCCGGAGGCGACCGGTTTGGGCTGGGCGACGGTCTGGCAGACAACCTTGGCCTGGGCGGGCGCGGGCACCGTCAGCAGCGCGGCCGCCACCGCCGTCACTGCCACCAGCCGACGCCACACCATCACGACCCCCGTCTCAACGATTCGGATGGATGGTATCGGCAGGGTGCGACAACTCCTGTTGTGCGCCCAGGGACCTCACAGCTAGGTTGTGGGAACCATCTGCGGCGTCGTGAGGGAAACCGGTGAGATTCCGGTGCGGTCGCGCCACTGTGAACGGGCATCCCGGTGCCCGTGAGTCAGGACGCTCACGTGTCGCAGCCTGTCGGACGGGACGCGTCATCCCGCAAGGAGGTTCCGCACCATGCCCAAGGCCACCACAGCCGGCCCCCTGAGCACGCCTGCCGTTTCGGCGCGGCTGCTCTGGACGGCCCTCGCCGTCGTCGCGCTCATGCTGCTCATCACGTATCTGGTCGCGTTCGACCAGGGCGCGATCTCGCGCAGCGGCATGTATCTGCACGAGCTCATGCACGACGGCCGCCACCTGCTCGGCGTTCCGTGCCACTGACCTCAGGTCCGACCGCGCCGACATACGGCGCTCTGCTGCTCAGGGGCCTGCTCGCGGGTCTCGTCGCCGGTCTGCTGGCCGGCCTGTTCGCGTTCACCTTCGGCGAGCCCAAGGTGGACGCGGCGATCGCCATCGAGGAGGCCGCCTCCGCCGCCGCGGCCCCGGCCGGCGCTCCCGCCGAGGAGGAGGAGCCCCTGGTCTCGCGCGACGGCCAGAAGGGCGGCCTGTTCCTGGCGACCGGGCTCTACGGCATCGCGCTCGGCGGCATCCTGGCCACCGGTTACACGCTGCTGCGCCGCCGGCTGCGCACGCCCAGCGACACCCGGGCCGCGTGGAGCCTGGCCGGCGCCGCGCTGCTGGGGATCGGCCTGGTGCCGTACGTGAAATATCCGCCCAACCCGCCCGCGGTGGGTGACCCGGACACGATCAACCAGCGCACGATCAGCTACCTCGCGATCGTCGTGATCGGCCTGGTCGCCGTGTGGGCGGCGGTGGTGGCCAAACGGACCCAGCCCACCGAGTGGCGCCAGGCCGTGGCCGCGGTGCTCGGGTTCGTGGTGGTGGTCGTCATCGGCTACGCGCTGCTGCCCAACATCAACGAGGTGCCGTCCACGTTCCCGCCGGACCTGCTCTGGTCGTTCCGGCTGGCCTCGCTGGGCACCCAGGTGGTGCTCTGGACCGTGCTCGGCCTGGCCTTCGCGGCCCTGGTCGGGGCGGGCCGCCGAACCACCGAGCCCGTACGGGAGAAGGTCGCCTCCGCCTAGGCGGGGCTCAGAACACGGTGGCGGCCCAGCGGGCGACCACCCGAAGCACCGGCGCGCGGCCGGCCATGATCTCTTGCCGGCCGCGCCGGTCATAGGCCGCCTTGCGGCTCGACCCCTGGACGGCCGCGGTCACCATACGCGGGGCCAGCCAGAAATACTTGGCCGCGCCGCACGTCATGATCGCCTGGCGGACCGTGGCGTCGTCGACCGCGCCGTCCAGCCCGCGCCGATACTGCTCGGCCACCTCGGCCAGCACGTCGTCGAGCAGGTCGATCGGGATGAGCCCGTCGAAGAACGTGTCGAGGGCCAGGTTCGCCGCGTCCTCCCCGATCGCGCCCGGCCCGCAGTACGCCCAGTCGAGCAGCACCGGGCCGTCAGCCCCGAAGACCAGGTTCATCGGCCAGACGTCGTGGTGGCACAGCGTACGGGGAAGGGTGTCGGTGGCCGCGAGGATCTCCGCCCGCCGCTCCCACAGCCGGCGCAGCCCCGACCGCAGCGACGGCTCCCACACCGACGCCACCGCCGGATGGTCCCAGTCGAGCTCGGTCTCGAACCCGTTGGCCGTCGTGTAGTCCCGCAGCCAGTCGCGCGCCAGCCACGGCTCGACCGGCGGCCGCCCGAGCCACTGCGCGTGCGCACCACCCAGCCGGTACGCCACATCGCCGAGCTGCCGCACGCCCGCCGTCGTGCCGGCCGCGCCGATCACGTCCTCCAGCCACATCGCGACCGACCCGTCCGCCTGCTCGACCTCCTCATACAGCTCCGGCCCGGGCAGGCCGGGCAGACCCGTGGCGACAAGCCCCGACCCGTACGCCTCGGGCTCGCGCCGCCAATAGTTGAAGTGTCCCGGATCGTCGCTGGCCGCCAGGTGCGCGGCGGCCCCCTCCCGCTTCGGCGTCGCGATCTTGAGGATCGCGGAGCCGCCGTCACGATAGACCCGCCAGACGCCGCCCGTCACCTCGTTCGCCTTGCTGTGGACAAGTTCTTCGGCTGTCCACTCGGGACGGAGCAGGTTTTCCACAGGCCGACGATATCGGGAAGAAATTGTCGGTGCCGCCCGCTACCTTCTCGCCCATGACCGCATTCCTGCCCGGCGTCGAGCTGTCCCGCCACTTCTACGCCGAGGCCGTCCGCCCGCTGCTCGGCGATCTCCCCCACGCGGCCGCGCGCCTCGGCCCCGGTTCCGACGTGCTCGGTCTCGACACGCCGAGATCCACCGACCACGACTGGGGACCCCGGCTCGAGCTCTTCGTCGACACCGACATCGGCCCGCTGAGCGCCATGCTCAGCGCGAGACTGCCCAAACGCTTCCGCGGCTGGTCCACCCATTTCGAGCCACCCGGCGCGCGGGTCCGGTCGATGGCCGGCACCGACGGCCCGGTCGACCACTACGTCACGATCACCCCGTTCCCCGCCTGGTGCCACGCCCAGCTGGGTTTCGACCCCGCCGCGGGCGTCACGACCGGCGACTGGCTGTCCACCCCGTGGCAGCGGCTGGCCGAGTTCACCGGCGGGGCCGTCTTCCACGACCCCGATCAAACCCTCTCCCGCGTACGCGAGAGGCTGCGCTGGTATCCGGCGGACCTCTGGCGTTACGTGCTCGCCGCCCAGTGGCAGCGCATCGCCGAGGAGGAGGCGTTCCCGGCCCGCGCCGCCGAGGCCGGTGACGAACCGGGCGCCCGTGTGCTCACGGCCCGGCTCTGCCGTGAGGCCGCGCGACTGCTGTTGCTCCTGTCGCGCCGCTGGCCGCCGTATTCCAAATGGCTGCTGGCGAGCCTGCCGGCCGGCCCGGCCGCCTGGCAGCTGACCAGCGCGCTCAGGGCCCGCGATGCCCGCGAGCGGGAGGACGTGTTGTGCACGACGTTCGAGATGCTGGCCGAGCAGCAGAACGAGCTCGGCCTGGCCGCCGAGCTGCCCGCCACCCGGCGCGAGTTCTTCGACCGGGGTTATGGGGTGATCGGGGCGGGCCGGTTCGCCGAGGCGCTTCAAGCGGCCATCACCGATCCTGGCCTGCGGGACCGGCCGCTGATCGGGTCGATCGACCAGATCAGCGACAGCGTTGCCGTGCTGACCGACCCGACGATGTGCCGGGCCCTGTCCGCCTCACTGCACCGACCATGATTCCGCTCTAGACAGTTTTTCTTTTCGGTGGGAGGGTGTGCCCATGGAGGAAGTCGCCGTCATCGAGGACCCGGCCGCGGCCGAGATATCCCTCGACCCGATTCGCAGCCGGCTGCTCGCCGAACTCGCCCGGCCCGGCTCGGCCACCATGCTCGCCGCCGTGGTCGGCCTGCCCCGGCAAAAGGTCAACTACCACCTGCGCGCCCTCGAGCAGCACGGCCTGGTCGAGCTGGTCGAGGAGCGCCGCAAGGGCAACGTCACCGAGCGGATGATGCAGGCCACCGCCGCGTCGTACGTCATCTCGCCCAACGCGATGGCCGCCGTGGCCCCCGACCCCGACCGCGCCCCCGACCGGCTCTCCGCCCGCTGGCTGCTCGCCCTGGCCGCCCGCCTCGTCCGCGAGGTCGGCACCCTGATCACCGGCGGCACCCGGGCCCAGCAGCGGGTCGCCACATTCGCCCTCGACGGCGAGATCCGCTTCGCCTCCCCGGCCGACCGCGCCGCCTTCGCCGAGGAGCTGACCACCGCCGTCAGCGACCTGATCGCCCGCTACCACAGCGAAACCGGCCGCAAACACCGCCTCGTCGTCGCCGTCCACCCCGCCCTCGACTCGGCCGCCGCCCTCTCCTCCCCGCCGTCTTCCCCACCAGGCGCCTCCCCTCCGCGGTCTTCCCCACCGGGCGCCTCCCCTCAGCCGGGCGTCACCGGCCCGATCCACGAGGAGAGCTGAGCATGGGCAAGGACTACGAAGTCGGCTTCGAGGCCACCGTCCCCGCCGACCCCGACCAGGTCTGGGCGGCCATCACCACCGGCACCGGCGTCTCCTCGTGGTACATCGGCCGCACCGACATCACCGGCTCGACCGTGCGCACCGCCTTCGGCGAGGCCCAGTTCCCGCCGTCCACGGTCACCGCCGACACCCCCGGCCGCTTCGCCCACCGCACCGGCACCGCCCCCGACGGCCGCTTCCAGGCGTTCGAGTTCCTCGTCGAGGGCCGCGACCACTCGGCCACCGTGCTGCGCGCGGCCACCAGCGGCTTCCTGCCCGGCGACGACTGGGCCGACGAGTTCGAGGCGATGGGCCACGGCCTCACCCTGTTCTACGCCACCCTCGTGCAATACCTGACCCACTTCACCGGCCGCCCCGGCACCCCGATCACCGCCTTCGGCCCACCGGTCGGCGACTGGCCCGCCGCCTGGGACGCCCTGCACGACGCGCTCGGCCTGAGCGCCTCCCCCAAGCCCGGCGACCGCACCCGCGACGGCGGCGAGGTCTTCCACGTCAACCCCCACACCCTCGGCTTCCGTACGCCGGAGGGCCTGTTCCGCTACATCCGCGGCTTCCACGGCTCGATGGTCGCCGCCCACATCGTCTTCCCACCCGCCGACGCCGACGCCGCTCGCTGGGAATCCTTCCTGCACTCCGTTCACGCCCGCTGAGGAGCCCTTCGATGCCCACCGTCACCTCCGCCGACGGCACCACCATCGCCTACGAGACCACCGGCCGCGGCCCGGCCCTCATCCTGGTCGACGGCAGCCTGTGCCACCGCGGGTTCGGCCCCGCCCGCGACCTGGCCGCCCAGCTGTCCGACACCTTCACGGTCCACCTCTACGACCGGCGCCACCGCGGCGAGAGCGGCAACACCCCGCCGTGGTCACCCGACCGCGAGATCGACGACCTGGCCGCCCTGC
Source organism: Paractinoplanes lichenicola (assembly GCF_016785085.1). Taxonomy (GTDB): domain Bacteria; phylum Actinomycetota; class Actinomycetes; order Mycobacteriales; family Micromonosporaceae; genus Actinoplanes; species Actinoplanes lichenicola. The sequence goes on along the minus strand of NZ_JAENHO010000007.1, from coordinate 367,251 downwards.
TCGAGGCCGCCGGCGGCGAGGCCGCCCTGTTCGGCGCCTCCTCCGGCGCGGTGCTGGCCGCCGACGCCGCCAACCGCCTGCCCGGCTTCACCCGTCTCGCCCTCTACGAGCCGCCGTTCATCGTCGACGACACTCGCCCACCCCGCCCAGCCACCTTCACGCCCGACATCGAAGCGATGCTGGCCCGCGGCGACCAATCCACCGCCCTGAAGACCTTCTTCCGCGACGTCGGCGTGCCCGCCCCGATCATCGCGATCATGAAGCTCACGCCCAACTGGAAGAAACTCAAGGGCCTGGCCCACACCCTCCCGTACGACCTGCACATCCTCGGCAACACCAGCCGCGGCGTCCCGCTCGACACCACCCGCTGGTCGTCGGTCACCGCGCCGGCCCTGGTCATGGACGGCGGCAAGAGCCCGCAATACATGCGCAACGCCGCCCGCGCGCTCAGCGAGGCCCTGCCCAAGGCCGAATACCGCACCATCCCCGGCCAGACCCACATCATCAAGGCCGCCGCCCTGGCCCCCACGATCAAGACCTACCTGGCCGGCTAACGCCGGCAGCGACTCCAACATCGCGGCGCTGTCCCACCGCCCGGGAAACCGGCCCCACCCGGGTCAGGCCCAAAGCTAAGTTACGCCCATGACAACCCTCGCCGCGTTGTGGTCCTTCACCCTCGTCGTGGGCCTGCTCACCTTGACCCCCGGCGTCGACACCGCCCTGATCCTGCGAACCGCCACCATCCAGTCGACGCGCAGCGCCTGGGGCGTGGTCCTGGGCATCCAGACCGGCACCCTCGTGTGGGGCATCCTGGCCTCGGCCGGCATCACGGCCCTGCTCACCGCCTCGCACATCGCCTACGAGGTGGTCCGCTGGGCCGGCGTCGCCTACCTGCTGTGGATCGGCACCCGCATGCTCCTGTCCACGTGGCGCCGCTCCCCCGCCGCCCCTTCCGTGCGCCGAGTCAGCAGCGCTCCCCCGTCATCAGCCGCCGCCTCTACCGACCCCACCCCGGCCACTGCTTCGACCGACGCCACCCGGGCCGATGCTTCGACCGACCCCAACCCGGCCACCGCCTCTACCGACCCCACCCCGGCTGCGGCTTCGACCGACCCGGCCCCGGCCGCCGAAGACCGGACCGGCTTCCTGCCCGGTTGGCGCCGAGGCCTGCTGACCAACCTGCTCAACCCCAAGATGGGCGCCTTCTACGTAGCCCTGCTCCCCCAATTCATCCCGGCCGGCGCCAGCCCCCTGCTGTACGGGATCCTCCTGACCGGCGTCCACGTAGTGCTCGGCTTGGCCTGGTCCACAGTCCTGGTCACCACGGCCCGCCGTCTCAAAGACCTGCTCCGCCGCCCCCGAGCCCGCCGCCTGCTCGACCGCGTAACCGGCCTGGTGATCGTCGGCTTCGGAGTCCGCCTGGCCACCGAAGCCCGCTGATCCGACCGGCGCACTCCAACCGCCGCCCTCTATCGATCGGCCGCCACCGAAATCAATCAGGTGGATGCCGTTGATTCCTTTGGCTCTGATGTGCGCTGCCACGTACACGCCACCGCACACCCGCTAAGGCATCCTAGGATACTAGCTTGGCTCCGTTGTTCGGTCGCCCGACGAGCAGCCCGCAACGTCAGCAGCTAACGGCTTGGCGGGCGCGGCGGGTGATAGCGGCTCGTGAATGGCCGGTGCACGCGGCGGCGGTCGGTGGAGGCTCGTGGGGTAGCCGGCCCACGCTCGGCGGCGAACAGAGGTTTGTGGTGGCGGGCACGGTTCGGGGGTGGCTGACGCTCGCGGCGGCGGCGCACAGCGGGTGAACAGAGGTTTGTGGCGACAGGCGCGGTTCGGGGGTGGCTGACGCTCGCGGCGGCGGCGCACAGCGGGTGAACAGAGGTTTGTGGTGGCGGGCGCGGTTCGTAGGTGGCTGACGCTCGCGGCGGCGGCGCACAGCGGGTGAACAGAGGTTTGTGGCGACAGGCGCGGTTCGGGGGTGGCTGACGCTCGTGGCGGCGGCGCAGAGCGGTTCCTAGGTCGTGAGCGCATGCCGCGGCGGCAGGTGGGTGGCATACCTCGGTGGTGGAGGTCGTGTCGTGGCGGGGAAAAGTGGGGGTGCGCGCCTAGGGTTCGAGGCGATGAACGAGAACGACGTCACGAGCGAGACCAGGCCCTGTGCGCATTGTGGACGGCCGGTGCCGCAGCGGAACTCTGCCGGGCGGCCCTTCCGGTACTGCCGGGACAACGACGGGGAATGTCAGCGCGCCTCGCGGAACGTGCGGATGCGGCACCGGTCCTCCCCCGGGCTGGCGGGGCAGGTGGCCCGTACGTGGGAAGTGGTGGACCGGCTCGATCAGCTGGTCGGGTCGCTGACCGAGTCGTTGCACTCCGAGTTGTCGCCGACGGGGGTCGAGCGGCAGGTGGCCGAGATCCGGGCCGAGACGTCGGGGCAGATCGCGGCGGCGCATACCGAGCGTGATGATGCTCGTCGTGACGCGGAGCGGTCGGCGGCGGAGACGGCTACGGCGCAGCAGCTCGCGGTGGCGGCCGGGGCGGAGCGGGACGAGGCCTTGCACCGGGCCGAGGAGTCGGAGCGGGCGGCCCGGAACGCCGCGGCCCGGGCCGACGAGGCGACGGCCGCGCGGGAGGACGCGCGGCGGGAGGCTACGGCCGCGGCGGCCCTCAAGGAACGGGCCGAGGCCGACCGGGACGCGGCCCGCGACGAGCTGGCGACCGCACGAGCAGAGATCGCCGACGTACGGCGGGATCGGGAATCGACCGAGCGCGAGCTGGCGGCGGCCTTGCGAGACGCGGAGACGGTGGCCGCCCGCAACGAGGAGCTGCACCGCGAGCGCGACACCGCCCGGGAGGAAGCCCGGAAGAGCGGCGAGGACGCCCAAAGAAGTAGCGAGGACGCCCAAAGAAGCGGCGAGGAGGCGCAGAAGAGCCGCGACGAGGCCCGCCGGACGAAGGCTGAGCTGGCCGAACAGCGCGAGGCCGCCGAGACCGCCAAGCAAGAGCTGACGCGGCAACTGGAGACGGCGGTGTCCGAACGGGACGGCCTCCGGCGTACGCGGGAAGAGCTGGAACGCGCCCACCGCGACCGAGCCGACCTGGAACGCCGCCTGGCCGCCGCGCAGGCCGAGGCCGAGGCCGCCCAGACCCGCGCCGCGCAGCTGTCGTCGCAGGTCAGTGACCTCGCTTCGGCCTTGGCCAGCCTCGGCACCACGAGGCCGCCGGCCCAGCCGGGCCCGCCCGAGCACCTGACGCCGGAGCCGCGCCTTTCACCCTGACGGGCGACCGTCCACATCACCCACTGGTGGGATCCCACGGCGCCCGCGCACCGGTACATTGCTCGACGTCCACCGGATTCGAGGAGGTGCGCGGGTGCGTCTCGGCCTGCTGGCAGTAGCGATCGCCGTGCTGGCCGCGGGCTGTACGGCGAGCAGTCCCGCGCAGCCCCCGGCCGCGGTCCCGTCCCGGCCCCCGGCCGCCCTCCCCACCCTGGCCGCCGCCACGACCAGCTTCCCGCTCGACGCCTACATGCTGAAGCCGGCCGCGGCCAACGATCTCGACGTGGTCCTCGACCGGCTCACGATCGTCTGCCTGCGCCGCTTCGATCAGGCCTGGCCGGGCGACGACCGCAACGAGTTCGACCTGCTGCGCGCCGGCGTCAACCGGTTCGGCCTGGCCGACGACGACCTGGCCGCGAGCCTCGGCTATCACTGGGATTCCGTGCCCCCGGCCGAGCCGAGTCCGGAGCTGCGGCGCCATCTCGGCGGCTGCACCAGCGAGGCGGCCCGCAAGCTCGGCTGGGCGCCCGCCGAGTTCGCCTGGCTGCGGCAGCTCAACGACCAAACCCTCCAGCAGGCGTTCGCCGATCCGCGCGCGCTCGCGGTGACGGCTCGCTGGAGCTCCTGCATGGCCAAGACCGGTTCCCCGTACGCTCGTCCCGCCGACGCCGAATCCGACCCCCGCTGGCGCGGCTCAGCGGCCCCGTCAGCGGACGAACGACGCGTGGCCCGGGCCGACGTCGGGTGCAAGCAGCAGGTCGCGTTCACGGCCACGCTGAGCGCCGCGCTCGCCGCCGAGCAAGACAACGCCGTACGGGGAAATCGGACGCGGCTCGAGGCGTTCCGGTCGATGGCCGCCCGCGCGGTGGCCAAGGCCGACACGCTTCGCGGTGATCACCAGTCGCCCGCGCCCGGCGGTCAGCAGGCCATCCCGCCCGGCAACTGGCGCACCGAACACGCCCGGGCGTGACACGCCGGGCGTGGGATTGTCCTCAACTTCGGCGTCCAGTGGACGAACATCACTCGGCGCGGAGCCGAACAGGGCGGCGAAATGGGTCAATACTCGACCGAGTGACCGAGATCGCATCACCTGGAGAACTCGCATAAGGCCGTAAAGTGGACCAAGGTCCACTTCGGCGGGGGTGCGCGGTGCCGGGTAAGGGCCGTGGGCGGTTACGCTCGTAGCGTTAACAACGCCGTCACAACGGCAGAAGACAGTCTCGGCGACCGTAGGAATCCGACGGGCGCCCCTTTCGTTACATCAACGAGAGCAGCACCACGAGCGAGGGGAAAGCCACCATGGGCGAACGCATGCTGCGCGGCAGCCGTCTTGGCGCAGTCAGCTACGAGTCCGACCGCAACACCGAGCTGGCGCCCCGGCAGACCCGAGAGTACCTGTGCGTGAAGGGTCACCAGTTCGAGGTCCCGTTCGCCGTCGACGCCGAGGTGCCGGTCACCTGGGAGTGCAAGTTCGACGGCAGCGTCGCCCGGCTGGTCGACGGCAGCGAGCCGGAGCAGAAGAAGGCCAAGCCGCCGCGTACGCACTGGGACATGCTCCTCGAGCGGCGATCGATCTCGGAGCTGGAGGACATCCTCAACGAGCGGCTCCAAGAGGTCCGCACCCGCCGGGGCCGCTGACCCGGTCCGAGCAACCGAACGAGGAAGGCCGCCCCCAACGGAGGGGGCGGCCTTTTTGTGCGCCGGGCTTGGTATGTGAGTACTCACTCACAAGCTGGGGCGGGGCATGGCGCGGGAAGGGCCGAGGCGGGGCAGGACGGCCCGACCCGAGGATGGGAGAGGCGGGCCGGCGCGGCGCTGGATGGGCGAGGCGGCGGGGCGCCGGATGGGCGAGGCGGCGGGGCGGCGGGCGGCGGGGCGGCGGGGCGACGCTTCGGGGGGCCGCCACAAGCGAGGCGGAGGGTCAGCGGAGGACTTCGCCCTCGACGACCTCGCCCTCGATCGCGGCCGTGGGGGTGCGCTGGGCCGGCTTGACCGGCTCCTCGTCGATCACGACGATCGGGTCGCCCGCGTCGACGCGCACGTGGCGGGCGCCGAACAAATCACTGGCCACCGCCCCGCCGACGCGGCGCTCGGTGTAACGCTCCATCTGCCGGCGGGCCAGCTGACGCCCCGGGGGCAGCACCAGCAGCAGCCCCGCGACCGCCGTCACGAAGCCGGGGACGGCCAGCAGCAGGGCGCCGAGCAGGCCGACCAGCGAGTTCGACACCTGCTTGCCGGGCGGGCGGCCCTCGGCGGCGGCGGCCTGGAAGCGGCGCCACCCCTTGATGCCCTCACGGCGCAGCAGCACCATGCCGACGATGCTGGCCGTGCCGCCGAGCAGGATCGCCCACCCGAACCCGATGGCGTGGGCCACCGAGATGAAGGCGACGATCTCGGCGAACGCCAGCAGTGGTAGTGCCAGGGGAAGCAGGGCGAGCCCTCGTCGACGCATGTGGTCCCTCCGTGTCAGGTTGACCTTCCCCAGCATGACACGGCTTGACGGGATCACGGCCAGGTGGAACCCTCCGCGGCCCGCTTGCCGAACCGCTTGCGCACCGCCTCGCGGCGGGCCTGCACGCCCCACAGGGTGACCCTGAGCAGCTGTTCCTTGAAGATGTTGCCGCTCATCTTGCTCACGCCGTGTTCGCGCTCGGTGAACGTGATCGGCACCTCGGCGATCCGGAAGCCCGCCTGATAGGCCCGCCAGGCCAGCTCGACCTGGAACGAGTAGCCCGTCGAGGCCACCGTCTCGAAGTTGATGTCGTCGAGCACGTGCATCCGGTACGCCCGGTAGCCGCCGGTCGCGTCACGGAACGGCATGCGCAGCGCCATCCGGATGTAGATGTTGCCGCCGCGCGAGAGCAGCAGCCGGTGCACCGGCCAGTTGTGCACGCTGCCGCCGGGGATGTAGCGGGTGCCGAGCACCGCGTCGGTGTCACCCAGCGCGTCGAGCAGCTTGTGCAGCTCCTCGGGGGCGTGGGAGCCGTCCGCGTCCATCTCGACGACCGCGTCGTAGCCCTTGTTCTTGGCCCAGGCGAAACCGGCCTTGTACGCCGCCCCGAGCCCCTCTTTGCCCGCGCGGTGCAGGACGAAGATGTGGTCGTCGGCCTCGGACAGCTCGTCGGCGATCCGGCCGGTGCCGTCGGGAGAGTTGTCGTCGGCGACGAGGATGTCGACCGCCGGGACCGCGCGGCGGACCCGCTCGGTGATCAGGCGGATGTTGTCCGCCTCGTTGTAGGTCGGGATCACCACCAGCACCCGCCCCACCCCGGGGTAGCCGCCTTCCGCCTCGCTCACCGTGCCTCCGTCGTCCCGTCGTCGCCGGCCACCGGGCCGGCCTGCTGTGTGGTGCGCCGGCGGCGACGCAGCGGTAGCGCACCGGCCAGGGCGACGACCGCCAACGCGACCATCGCCATCTCGGGCCAATGACCCAAACGAGTCGCTAGCGTAGTCGTACCTCCGAGGCGCATGTCACGCACCATCACCGCCGCGACGTTGAAGCCGCTCGAATCGTGCACGCGGCCGTCCGTGCCGACGAATCCCGAGACGCCGACCGTGGACGACATCAGGGCCTCACGGCCGTGCTCGACCGCCCGCAGGCGCACCATGGCCAGCTGCTGACGGGCCTCGGCCTCGTTGAAGGTCGCGTTGTTGGTCTGCACCGCGAACACCTGCGCCCCCGCAGTCACAGTGTCGCGGACGATGTCGTCGTACGCCACCTCGAAGCAGATCACGTCGCCGATGGTCACCGCGTCCGAGTCGATGATGCCGACGCGGTCGCCCGAGAGCATGTTGCGGACCAGGTCGACCTTGTCGGTGACCAGCCGGGCGATCGAGCGCAGCGGCATGTACTCGGCGAACGGCACCGGGTGCCGCTTGACGTAGATCTGCTCGCGGTCGGGCCCGGTGACCGGGTTCCACAGGATGCCGGCGTTCTCGATGTCGCCCGGCTTGTCGGTGCGCAGCACCGTGCCGACCAGGATCGGGGCCTTGATCAGGTCGGCCGCGCGGGAGATCACGGAGGCGGCGTCGGTGTTGCGCAGCGGGTCGATGTCGCTGGAGTTCTCGGGCCAGATGACGATGTCGGGCTGCTTCTGCCGGCCCGCGGCGACCTCGGCCGCCAGCTTCTCGGTGCCGGCCACGTGGTTGTCGAGCACGGCCCGGCGCTGCGCGTTGAAGTCGAGGCCGAGGCGGGGCACGTTGCCCTGGACGATCGCGACCGTGGCCGTCTCGCTGCCGGGCTGGGCGACCGGGACCAGCAGCGGCCCGGCGATCAGCGCGGCCGCCACGAGGGCGAACCCGAGGACCGGGCCGAGCGGGCGCCGCACCCGCGGCGTGGGCCGCCACGCGCGCCAGGCCAGCGCGAGCAGGGCACCCCCGGCGGCGGCCACCGCGAACGTGACCAGCGGGGCTCCCCCGTACGCGGCCAGGCGCAGCGCGGGCCCGTCGTCCTGGCTGAAGGCGAGCCGCCCCCACGGGAACCCGCCGAACGGGGCCCGGTCGCGGCTCGCCTCCATCGTCACCCAGAACAGCCCGGTCACCAGCGGCCACGCCCACCGCCACCGGTCGACCAGCGGCGACACCCAGGCGAAGGCCAGACCCATAAGCCCCATGAAGACGGCCTCGGCGAACGACAGCAGCATCCAGGGCAGCCACCCGGCGGCGAAGCTGGTCCACACCAGCAGCGGCACGAACAGCACCAGCCCGGCCACGAAGCCGAGCCCGAACCCGGCCCGCAGCCGCCGCCGGTGCACGGCCGCGCCGGCCAGCGCGACGCCGACCGGGGAGAGCCACCACAGCCCGTACGGGGGGAGGGCGACGAGCAGCGCCAGGCCGGCCAGGACGGCCATCGGCAGGGCCACCTTCAGCGGCAGCGGCCGCGGGGCCGGAACCTCCGCCGTGACCTGCGGCGAAGAGGGGGGCTGCAACGTCATCTCCACTCGCGAGAGGCTACCTGGCGAGCGCTGGCCACAAACGGACAGAGCGGGCCGGGGCGGCATCGATAGCGAAACGATTCACCAAGCAGGAGAGGCGCGGCCCTCGCGGGCCACGCCTCTCATTGCTTCCACGTCTCCCGGGCACGGCCGGTGGGCCGTACGGACGTCGCGGGCGCCTTCGGACCGGCGTGCTCCGCGCCGGCTGCGCGGGTCACGCCGTTGTCTACTGGCGTCGCTCGATCCTCGGGCCCACCGCGGGCGCGACCGGTCCGCGCCGCCCCGCCGACCCCCACCCCCTGGACCTGGCTGAACGCGCGACCCCTGCGAGGACTGCGGGCCAGTGGGCGGAGGAACGGAGCGAACAGAGTCGCTCGCCGTGCTCAGGATTGGACGACGGTACGTCCGTGCCCCGCGGTCCTGTCAACCACCACCCCCGCTCCCGGGCGTGTCGCGTTGTTCGGCGTGTCATGTCGTGTACCCGTTCGGGCTACAGGCTGTTCACCAGGGCCACCGCGGCGTGACGATGATCAATGGACAACATGCCGGCCGCGGCCAGCACGTACCGGGAGTCGATCACCGTACGGGCCCGGGCCGGCGCGGCCCAGCCCCCGGCGTGATCCGACAGCACCGCGTCCAGCACATACGTCCCGCCGCCGTGCCGCAGCACCCCGCCCGAGCCGACCACGAGCCGCACGTCGCGCAGGTCGCGCCCGCCCGTACGGGGCTGACCAGGAGCGGACGCGTGACCGCGCGCGTGCCGACGCAGCGCCACCGTCGCCGCCGCCGCGGCTAACTGAAAGTCACCTGAACGCTGTCCGGAATCGGGTAGTGCCAATTTCTCGGCGGCCGCGGCGGCGCGCGTGCCGTCGGCACCCACCGCGACGCCGAGATCACCCTCCACGGTCCGCGACCGCCACAGCGTGCCCGCCACGTCGCGCCGCGGCCCCGACTCGGCCTCCGCGTCGGGCACCAGCGCCGAGTAGACGTCGGTGGTGGCCCCGCCCACGTCCACGACCAGCACGCCATAGCCCGTCAGGTCGGCCAGGAGCTCCACTCCGGCCAGCACGGCGTCCGGGGTGGCCGCGCGCACCAGCGACGCGAACCGCGGGCCCCTGGACAGTTTCTTGCCGCCGATCACGTGCCGCAGGAACACATCACGGATCGCGGCTCGCGCCGGGCCGGGGTCGAGCACGCCGATGCGGGGCAGCACGTTGCCCGTGACGGTCACCGGAACGCGGCGTTCGGTCAGGCGGGCGGCGGCCTCGTCGCGGACGTCGGCGTTGCCCGCCACCACCACCGGCACCCGCAGCCGCGAGGTGGCCAGCCGGTGCGCGTTGTGCAGCAGCACCTCGCCGTCGCCGCCGTCGGTCCCGCCGACCAGCAGGATCACGTCCGGACGGGATTCGCGCAGCGCCGTGACGCCCCGACCGTCCAGCGGCCCGGCCGCCACGTGCACCACGCGCGCCCCCGCCGACAGCCCGACCCGGTGCCCGGCCTCCGCGGTGACCAGCGACTCGTATCCGACGACGGCCAGCCGCAGCCCACCGCCGGCCGACGAGCACACGTACAGCTCGTCGCCCCCGCCGACCTCCGCGACCGCCTGATCGAGCCCGGTCAGCACGTCACCGCCCGACGTCGTCGGCACCTCGGCCCGCCGCACCAGTTCCCCGGCGTCCAGGTCGATCAAAGCCGCCTTCGTGTACGTGGAACCGACGTCCACGCACACCGCGGTGCTCACGGCGGTTTTCATTCAACTCTGCGCGGGTACGACGACTGTGCCCGTGGCGGTCACCGCGACGATCGGCTCGTCGAGAACGGAAGCGGCCGACGAACCCGTCCCCCGGCACACGACCCGCGACTGGAACTCGATCCTGCGGGACCGGGTGCCCATGTGCACGACCGTGGCCACCACCTCGAGCACGTCCCCGGCCTGCACGGGCGCCTTGAACTGCACGTCGTCGTACGAGGCGAACAGCCCCTCGTCGCCGTCGAGCTGGATGCACACCTCGGTGGCGACGTCGCCGAACAGCGCGAGGGAGTACGCCCCGTCGACCAGGTTGCCCGCGTAGTGCGCGTGCGAGTAGGGGACGTACCGGCGGTGGGTCACGGTGATCACGAGGGGCTCCCGGCTAGGGCGTGGACAAGATACGAGGCGACTTCGCGCGGGGTCGTCCCGCGCGTGAAGATCCGGTCGACGCCCAGGTCGGCCGCCATCAGCTCGTCGAAGCGCGGACCGCCGACGATCAGAAGCGGACGTTTCCCGGCCGGCAGGGCCTCGCGGAAGGCGGCCGACATGGCCCGGGTGTTCTGCAGGTGCGCGTCGCGCTGGGTGACGACCTGCGAGACGAGCACGGCGTCGGCCTTGCGTTCCCGCGCGGTCTCGACCAGATCCGGTACGGAGACCTGGGCGCCCATGTTCGTCACGGACAGCTCGCTGTAGTACTCCAGGCCCTTCTCCCCCGCGATCCCCTTGAGGTTGAGGATCGCGTCGATGCCGACCGTGTGCGCGTCGGTGCCGATGCACGCCCCGACCACGTTGAGCCGCCTGCGCAGCGTGCGCTTGATCGTCGCGTTGACCTCCTTGGCGCTCAGCAGCGGGAAGTCGCGCTCGACGACCTGCACCTTGTCGGTGTCGACGAGGTGGCTGACCTTGCCGTAGACGACGAAGAAGGTCAGCTCCCCCATCGGCTTGGCGTGCACGAGCAGGGCCGGGTCCATGCCCATCTTGTTGGCGAGCTGGATCGCGGCGCCCTCGGCCCGCTTGTCGTGCGGGATGGGCAGCGTGAACGAGAGCTGCACCATGCCGTCACCGGTGGTGTCCCCGTACGGGCGAACGATGCTCATGGTTCTAGAGCCTCCGTGACGGGGTTGTAGTAGTCCTCGTCGTGTTTCGCCACGCCGTCGAGGCCCTTGCCCCGGTCGGCGGGCCGTTTCATGATCCCGAACGTGCCGTCGGCGATCGCGTCGAGCAGCGAGTCGTCGACGATCTTCTCGAGCAGCGCGATCGCCTCGCCGAGCACTTCGTGGGCTCGGCTTTGGATGAACCCGCCCGGGGCCGGGACGAAGTCCTCGTGCAGCTTGCCGGCGCCCGTGAGCACGTACCGGACGTTCTGCAGGGCGATGTCACGGTCGCTGAGCCACGGCGTGACGACCGCCTCGGTCATCATGCCGACCAGCAGGATCCCCTGCCCGGTGAGCGCCCCGACCAGGTTGAAGAACCCGTCGAGCAGGTTCCCGCGAAACACGTCGCCGGTCATGTGCTTGGTCGGCGGCATCCACTTGAGCGGCGCGTCCGGGAACAGCTCGCGGGCCAGCAGCGCGTGCGCCAGTTCGAGCCGGAACGACTCGGGCAGATCCGGGTTGATCTCGAACGCGTGACCCAGGCCGAGCTGCCAGTTCTCGAGCCCGGCCTCGTGCGCGAAGAACTCGTTGAGCAGCTGCGACACCGTGACCGTGTGGGCCGCCTCGACGGCGTCGGCCGTGGTCAGGTAGTTGTCCTCGCCGGTGTTGATGATGATGCCGGCCCGGGCGTGGACCTGCCGCGAGAAGCGCTGGTCGACGAACGTTCGGATGGGGTTGATGTCGCGGAACAGGATGCCGTACATGCTGTCGTTGAGCATCATGTCGAGGCGTTCCATGCCGGCCAGCGCCGCGATCTCGGGCATGCACAGCCCCGAGGCGTAGTTGGTCAGCCGGACATATCGCCCGAGCTCCTTGGACGTCTCGTCCAGCGCCGCCCGCATCAGCCGGAAGTTCTCCTGCGTCGCGTACGTGCCGGCGAAGCCCTCCCGGGTGGCGCCCTCGGGCACGTAGTCGAGCAGCGACTGCCCGGTCGAGCGGATCACCGCGATCACGTCGGCCCCGGCCCGCGCGGCCGCCTGCGCCTGCGGGATGTCCTCGTAGATGTCACCGGTGGCCACGATCAGATAGATCCACGGCCGCTGCTTCGGGTCCCCGTGCCGCTTGATCAGCCGCTCTCGTTCGGCCCGCCGGCGGTCCACGATCTTCAGTCCGCCGCCGCCGGCCTTCTTGGCGGACCGCCGGGCCGCGGTCACCTCGGCCCGTACGGCAGGCATCTCGAACCGCACCGCGCCCGCGGCCGCCTTCTGCGCGAGCACGGTGATGTCGTCGACCCCAGCGCTCCGCATCGCGTGGAACACCGGGACCGCGACGCCGTGCCCCAGCCCGACATCGGCCCGCACCGCGTCGACCAGCCGGTTCACCCAGGGGATGCCGTCCTGGTCGGCCCCGCGCACCCCGGCCAGCCGCAGCACCGCCCGCTCCACCGACACCGTGGTGTGCGAGCGGGCCAGGTCGACCACCGGCTGCCCCGCCTTGGCCGCGAGCCGGCGCGCCGTGCGCACCACCCGCGGATCCAGATCAAGCTTGCCCGCCACCCCTGCTCCTCGCCTATGCCTCGTAGATCGTTTCGCCGTGCCCGACCGTCCGCCGGCAGATCGGGCGTTCCGGAGCCGCGCCGTCGACGTCGGGCAGCAGAGCGGGCAGACCTTCCCGTACGCCACCAGGCGTGTCCCACACCGCGAAGGACGCCGACTGCCCCGGGGCGAGCACACCCGCGTGGTCGACCAGCGCCGCCTTCCACCCGCCGCGGGTCGAGGCCGCGAACGCCGCCCGCACGCTCATCCGGTACACCGGGTTGCGCGGGGCCGCGGCCGCCACCACCACCGCCCACGGGTCGAGCGCCGTCACCGGCGAGTCCGACCCGAACGCCAGCTGCACCCCGGTCGCGTGCATGGCCCCGATCGGGTTCGACGCCATCGCCCGCTCCACACCGAGGCGCTGCGCGTACATCCGGTCCGGGCCGCCCCACAACGCGTCGAACACCGGCTGCACCGAGCCGATCACGCCGAACTCGACCATCCGCGCGATCATCGCCTTGTCGATCAGCTCGACGTGCTCGACGCGGTGCCGGCCGGCCCGGACGGCGTCGACCCCGACCGACTTGGCGGCCAGCGCGAACCCTTCCAGGACGGTCTCGATGGCGGCGTCGCCGATCGCGTGGAAGCCGCCCTGCACGCCGACCGTGATGCAGTCGAGCAGGTGCTCGGCGGCCTGCTCGACACTTACGAACGCCTCACCGCAGCCACCTGTCTTGAAGGGCTCGCGCACCGAAGCTGTGCTGGACCCGAGCGCGCCGTCGGCGTACAGGTCGCCGGCCGCGCCGACCGCGCCCAACTCCTTGGCCTTGAGGGCGCCACCCAGCTCACCCCAGTAGCCGAACACCTGCGGCAGCCCCTGCCCGCTCAGCTTGAGCACGGAGGTCAGGTCGGCCTCGCTGGACGTGCCGGGGCCGCCGCACTCGTGCACGGCCGCGATGCCCAGCGACGCCGCCTTGGCCAGGGCGGCCCGCTGCGCCGTGGTCCGCTGCTCGGGCGTCAGATCATTCAGAGCCAGAGCCCGTACGGCGTGATGGTCGGCTTCTTTGACGAGACTCTCGCCCGTCGGCAGTCCCGCCGCCGCGAGCAGCGCCGGCGACGCCAAAGCGGAGTGGACCGAGGCCTGGGACAGATAGACGCGGCGGCCCCCGGCGGCCCGGTCGAGCTCGGCGGCGCTCGGCACAGTCTGGTCGGCCCACGTCGACTCGTCCCAGCCGTGACCGTGCACGATGCTGCTCTCGGTCCTCGTCGCGGCGAACCGGTCGACGGCGGCCAGCAGCTCCTGCGCCGAGCGCACGCCGGAAAGCTCGAGGCCGTCGACGGCCAGGCCGGTGTCGGTGGTGTGCACGTGGGCGTCGACGAACGCGGGGGTGACCAGACCGTTGTCCAGGTCGACGGTCCGGTCGGCGGCGGGGGTGTCCGCGGAGTCGCCGAGCCAGGCGATCCGTCCGTCGCGCACCAGCATGGCGGTGGCCCGCGGGTCGGCGGCGGAGTAGAAGCGGCCGTGGGTGTAGAGCACCTCAGTCATAGGCGTCAGTGTCCCGCGATCCGCGCCTCGAAGAGGGACCGGACCGCCGGGACACGGCGAAGAAGATCGACGGCGAACTCGGCGTGCCCCGGCACATACCCGTTGCCGATCAGCATCGTGACGTCGGCGGCCAGGCCTTCCGCGCCCAGGGCGGCGGCCGGGAAGCTGGTCGCCATCGAGAAGAAGATCACTGTGCCGCCGGGGGCGGTGGCCAGGATCGCGCCGTGCTCACAGCCGGGGACGTCGACGCAGACGACCGTGATCGTGGCCGGGTCGCCTACCGCTCGGGCCACGTCGACCGGGTTGCGGGCGTCGGCGATCGCCACCTCGTCGGCCACTCCCGCTCCACGTAGGCTCTCCGCCTCCTGCTCGTTCCGGACGATTCCGATGGTTCTGGCGCCCGCCAGCCGGGCTGCTGCGAGAGCCAGGGATCCGCTCTTGCCGGCGCCGCCGAGCACCGCCACCCGCGGCACCCCGCCCGTTTCCGGCACCCCGCTGGGTGCCCCACCCGCGTCCCGCACCCCCTCTACGTCCCGCACCCCACCCCGCGCCTCTGCCGCATCCCGATATTTCCGGACAATGCGGTCGGTGAGGGCGGGGGCGCCACAGACGTCGTACACCGCGAGGGACAATTCGGGCGCCAGATCGTCGGGGAGGACGCCGACGATCGAGCGGCCGAACAGGATGGCGGTGCCCTCGGCGGGAACCTGCTCGGAGCGGCCGTCCCAGTTCGCGAGGCCGTCGGTGATCCGGAGTGGGGTCAGGGTGAGCGAGACGAGGGTGGCCACGCGGTCGCCCTTCTTCACGCCCAGCGGCGAACGCGGGCCGGCCTCGTCGACCACGCCGATCAGCATGCCGCCCGAGCCGGTGACCGGGTTGTGCATCTTGCCGCGCGTCGCCACGATCTCGAGCACCTCGGCCCGGATCGCCGCGCCGTCGCCGCCGTGCTTCTCGGCCAGCTGGCGATAACTCGCCGCATCAAGATTCAGGCGCTCCACCCGTACGCGAACCTCGTCGTCTTTGATCTCGGGGCTCGCATCCAGTCGCCAGGCCGCCTGCGGCAGCACCCCGGGCGGCTCCAGCACCCGGTCAAGTCCGACAGAAGTTGCCATTCACCCCACCCCTAACAAGAAATGAAGGGCCTTAGCCCGTGTCCACACCGTAAATCCTGCGGCTAACTGTTTACCAGACCGGAAATCCTCCAGTAGCGTTGATCCGGTCCGAACGATCGATCAGGGGAGGCTCCGTGACCCAGCCCGCCGGACAGCCGTACGAGTACCGCCGCCGCACCCTGGTCGAGCCCGACTGGACCCGGTTCCCCGGGTGGCGCGACGTGACCGAGGCGCAGTGGCAGTCCGCCCAGTGGCAGCGGGTCAACTGCGTCAAGAACGTCAAGCAGCTGCGCGCCGTCATGGGCGACCTGCTCGACGAGAGCTTCTACACCGACCTCGAGACCGACCAGCAGCGCCTGGCCACGATGTCGATGCTGATCCCGCCGCAGATGGTCAACACCATGGTCCCCGACCGGGTGCCCGACACGGAGTCGTTCTACGCCGACCCGATCCGCCGCTACATGCTGCCGGTGGCCACCGACCGCCACCTCGACTGGCCGTCGCACCCGCACGCCACCCGCGACTCGCTGCACGAACACGACATGTGGGTCGCCGAGGGCCTCACCCACCGCTACCCCACCAAGGTGCTGGCGGAGCTGCTCTCGACCTGCCCGCAGTATTGCGGCCACTGCACCCGGATGGACCTGGTCGGCAACAGCACCCCCACGGTCGACAAGCTCAAGCTGACCCTCAAGCCGGTCGACCGGTACGACGCGCACCTGACCTACCTGAAGGCCCACCCCGGCGTACGGGATGTGGTCGTCAGCGGCGGGGATGTCGCCAACGTGCCGTGGAAGCAGCTCGAGGCGTACCTGATGGGTCTGCTCTCCGTGCCCACCGTGCGCGACATCCGGCTGGCCACCAAGGCGCTGATGGGCCTGCCCCAGCACTGGCTGCAGCCCGACGTGGTCGAGGGCCTGCACCGGGTGGCCATCACCGCCCAGCGGCGCGGGGTCAACCTCGCCGTGCACACCCACGTCAACCACGTGAACTCGCTGACCCCGCTGGTCGCCCAGGCCGCGCAGACGCTGCTCGAGGTGGGCGTGCGCGACGTCCGCAACCAGGGCGTGCTGATGCGCGGCGTCAACGCGACGACGGCCGACCTGCTCGACCTGTGCTTCGGGCTGCAGGGCGAGGCCGGGATCCTGCCGTACTACTTCTACATGTGCGACATGATCCCGAACGCGGAGCACTGGCGGGTGCCGGTGTGGCACGCCCAGCAACTGCAACACGACATGATGGGCTACCTGCCCGGCTACGCAACCCCGCGGATCGTCTGCGACGTGCCGTTCGTCGGGAAGCGCTGGGTCCACATGGTCGCCGAGTACGACCGCGAGCACGGCATCTCGTACTGGACCAAGAACTACCGCACGTCGATCGAGCAGAACGACGACGAGGCCCTGTCGAAGCTGCACGCCTACTACGACCCGATCGACACCCTCCCCCAGACCGGCCAGGACTGGTGGCGCAAGCAGGAAGCCGCCGCCGCCTCGTGACACGGAAACGGCCGGCCCCCGGGTGTGGGGGCCGGCCGTATTTCCTTGGATTCCTCGCGCCGGGCCGAAGCCCGTGTCATCCTCGCGCTTGGAAGTCTTCGGTCTAGCTGAAGGCGTCGCGCACGTCCTTGCCCGCGTCCTTCACGTGCTCGCCGGCCTTCTTGGCGTGGGCGGCGGTCTCCTGAGCCTGCCCCTCGGCCACCAGGGACTCGTTGTCGGTGGCCCGTCCCACGGCCTGCTTGGCCTTGCCGGTCAGTTCCTCGGCCTCGTTCTTGACCTTGTCCGTGAAGCTCATCGCTCACAACCTCCGTGGTGTTTGGCTCGACGTTCTGATGCCCGTTCTGTCCGCCGCCAAAACCCGTGGCTTCCGTTCGTATCGCCGCGACGTCCAGTCGCCCCCGCCGCACCGCCTAGAGCATCCTAGGATCCTGGTTCGGTTGCTTCGCAACCATCGGCTGAGTGGGGAAGCGTCCAAGCGAACGGCCAGGCTGCGCGTCCGGAGCGAGTGTGGTCTTGCCCGACGCGGACAGGCAGGAGCGGACAAGCAGGCGCGGGCAGGCGGGCGCGGACAGAGCGCGGCAGCCGCTGGCAGACGGGCCGGTACAGCCAATCAGGCCAGCGCGAACTTGCGGGCGCACGCAAGCAAGCGCAGGCAAGGGCCAGCGCGCGGGCAAGGGCCAGCGCGCGGGCAAGGGCCAGCGCGATCTTGCGGGAGCGGGCAAGCAAGCGCGGGCAAGGACCAGCGCGAACCTGCGGGCGCGGGCAAGCGAAGCGGCGGGCAAGGGCCAGCGCGAACCTGCGGGCGCGGGCAAGCGAAGCGGCGGGCAAGGGCCAGCGCGAACTTGCGGGCGCAGACAAGCGAAGCGGCGGGCAAGGACCAGCGCGAACCTGCGGGCGCAGACAAGCGAAGCGGCGGGCGGATGCGAGGGCGGGGCGGCGACCCTACCCGGGCGGAGCGGCAGGTGGCTCGTCGGACTTCAGGTTGAGAGGGAGTCGGGCGGCGGGGCCGGTGAGGAACCACGTCGTGAGGTCGGTCGGCGGGGTGAGACCTGTGCGGGCCGTGGCGTTCCATTCGGGCCGCTCGAGGACTGTCAGGTACTGCCCGACGATGGTGTCTCTTTGTTCGGAGGTGCAGCCGGATCGGGCCGGGGGTTTGGTGATCAGTTCGTCGGCGATGGTCGCGGCGTTGACGTAGCGCGGGAAGGTGGGTGCCTGGCGGGATAGGTGGGTGGCGTGGGCGGCCAGGACTATTGCCGACGGTGGGTAGTGCTCGAGGGTCGTCCCCATGCCGCCGCAGTCGGTAATGGCCTTCAGGAGGCGGCCGGTGTGGTCGATCAGGGCGTCGTCCACATCGTCGCCGGTGATCGCTTCGTGCAGGTGGGCGGTGGTGGCGACCTGGCCGGCGAAGTAGCCGTTGAGGAAGTCGCCGTCGCAGGCGTGGCGCAGCATCCACGACCGGGTGCCGGCGGAACCGAGGCGGCACAGGGCCTCGATCACGTAGACCCTCCCCCAGCCGGTCGTCCGCTCGGCCAGCCACGTCAGCGCCTCCGCGCCATCGCGGCGGCGTTGCAGCGCCTCGGCCGCCAGCGGGCCGAACCAGTCCGCCAGCAGGCCGATCGTCTGGATCAACGGGATGTCGTCGTCGGCGTGGTCGGTGGCGAGCAGGGCCAGGCCGACCAGCGCGGCCCGGCGGTCGGTGGCGTGCCGAACCAACCAGCGTCCGGTCCGCCGCACCCGCTGCCGGTCGGCCCGCAGCGCCGCGGCGGCGATGTGCTCGTTGCGGTGAATCGGGACGTCGCAGTCGCGGAAAACGAGGTCGCTCGGGTGGGCAACAGAACCGAAGTGCCGGTCGAGGATCGCTGCGACATCGGCGCCCGCGAGCCGCGGATCGTTCCGCGAGCGCGGGCGGCGGATCTCGTCGTCCGGATAAGGTTTCCCGCCGTCAGGCAGCGGGCCGCCGGGATGCTGCCGATGCAGGCGCAGCGCGTGGTCGAACAGCGTGGCCGGACTCACCGGCGGACGGGGGACTCGATTCTCACGGTCATGGCCGACAGGGTGCCACGGCGGGACGGGCGATCTCAAGATCTCGTAAATGGAGCGACAGCGCGGCCGGGCCGGCATTAGCCTCCGCCGGATGCATGAGGCACTGGGAACTTTGACGTGGCGGCCGCTCGAGCGCAGGGATGCCAAGGCCTCCGCCGACCTGCTCAACGCCATGGAGGCCGCCGATCAGGCCGGTGAGTTCTACGACGAGGAAGACACGCTGCAGGAACTGGTCGACCCGTACACCGATCTGGAGCGGGGCAGCCTCGCGGTCTTCGACGGCGACGTCATGGTCGGCTTCATGAAGACCAGGTATCAGCCGGTCGGCGAGGGGGTCCAGCGGGTCGTCATGGACGGCGGTGTAGCCCCCGGCTATCGGCGCCGGGGCCTCGGCACCCGGTTGCTGACGGCCGGGGTCGAGGCGGCCAAGGAGCAGCACGCCCGGCACGGTTCGACGTTGAAACTCGCGATCGACGTGCACAAGCCCGAGAGCATGGCCGGGCTGGCCGAGCTCATGCGGGCCCAGAACTTCGAGCAGGTCAGCTACTACCAGCACCTGGAACACTCGCTGGGCGACGCGATCGGCGACACCACGGTCCCGGCCGGGCTGAGCATCGAGCCGTGGGCGGCGGAGAACGACGAAGACTTCCGGCTGGTGCGCAACGAGGCGTTCGCGGAGGACCGGCTGCGGGCGCCGATGACCGCGGAGTCCTGGCAGAGCAAGATCACCAATCAGACGTTCCGGCCCACGGTCAGCTTCCTGCTGCGCGACGAGGTTACCGGGGCGCCCGCGGGCATGCTGGTCACGATGTCGTGGGACGCGGACACGGCGGCGACCGGCATCCGCGACGCGCGTTTCCTGCTGATCGCGACGCAGCCGGGTTATCGCAAGCGGGGCGTCGCCGCCGCGCTGATCACGCACGCGCTGCGGGCCGCGGCCGCCGAGGGTTACGACCGGGCGCTGGTCGAGGCGGACTCGGACAACCCGTTCGGAGCGATCCGGGTCTACGAGAGGGCCGGGTTCACGCCCCGGCTCCGGTTCGTGAGCTGGGCCCTCGAGATCTGACCGGCGGTCGTTAAGATCGTGAATGTGAACGATCGCGCCGCGCACGCCAACTCGTTCGGACCGGCCGCCGACATCTACGAGCGGGGACGGCCTTCCTATCCGGCCGCCGCCCTCGACTGGCTGCTGCCGCCGGGCTCGCCCCGCGTGGTCGACCTCGGGGCGGGCACCGGCAAGCTGACCCGCCAGATCAAGGAGCGCGGCCTGAGCGTCACCGCCGTGGAGCCGTCGGAGGGCATGCTCGCGAAGCTCAAGCAGTCGGTGCCAGGTGTGCCGGCCGTGCTGGGCAGCGCCGAGCGGATCCCGCTGCCCGACGGGTCGGCCGAGGCCGTGCTGGTGGCGCAGGCCTGGCACTGGGTGGACCCGCAGCGGGCGGCGCCGGAGATTGCGCGGGTGCTGACCCCGGGCGGGCGGCTCGGGCTGCTGTGGAACCTGCGGGACGAGCGGGCCGACTGGGTGCGGCGGCTGGGCGAGATCATCGGCAGCCAGGAGTCCGAACGCGACACCGCCGTGGGGACGCCGTTCGGGCCGGTGGAGATCGCGCACTTCGAGTGGACCGAGACGCTGGGGCCGGAGCGGCTGATCGACATGGTGGCGTCGCGCAGCTACGTGATCCTGCTGGAGCCGGACGAGCGGGCCGCGCTGCTGATGGAGGTGCGCCGGCTGATGGCGACCCACCCGGATCTGGTCGGCCGCACGGAGTTCAAGCTGCCCTACATAACCGAGTGTGCGCGGGCCACGGTCTTGAGCTGAACCACCCACCACGGCCGGATGCCCGCGGCACGGAGCGGGACCACCGCGACGCGCGCGAGGGGAACCCCGGGACGGACCCGGCTGCGTTTGTCGACAGCCCTAGGACGTACGGGAATCAGATCTCGGCGGTGATGCGCGGCGGGCGATTCTCGTACGGGGTGGAGAGGACCACGGTCGTGCGGGTGGTGACGTTGGCCGCGGTGCGGATCTCCTGGAGGAGGCGTTCGAGGTCGGCGGGGCTGCCGACGCGGACGAGGAGCATGTAGAAGTCCTCGCCCGCGACCGAGTAGCAGGAGTCGATCTCGGGCAGGTGGGCCAGCCGGTCGGGGGCGTCGTCAGGCTGGGAGGGGTCGAACGGGCGGATCGCCACGAAGGCGGTCAACGGCAGTTCCAACGCCTCGTACGACACCTTGGCCGTGTAGCCCGCGATCACGCCGCGCTGCTCGAGCCGCCGGACCCGCTGGTGCACGGCGGAGACGCTCAGCCCGACCCGCTCGGCCAGGTCGGTGTACGACA
Source organism: Paractinoplanes lichenicola (assembly GCF_016785085.1). Classification (GTDB taxonomy): domain Bacteria; phylum Actinomycetota; class Actinomycetes; order Mycobacteriales; family Micromonosporaceae; genus Actinoplanes; species Actinoplanes lichenicola. The sequence goes on along the minus strand of NZ_JAENHO010000007.1, from coordinate 346,125 downwards.
GGCGGCCGTCAGCGGTGAGGGCGCCCACGATCGCCCGGTCGATCTCTTCCACGGGCGCCACCCTACCGGTTACTGCGCGTTCTTCTCCGCCTCGGCCAGCACGGCCCGGGCCTGCGCCTCGTCCTCGGCGTTGACCTGCACCGGAACCCCGTCGGTGACGGCCAGCGCGGGGTCGAGGCCGCCGGCGTCATCGGCCAGCGAGATCGCCCGCAGCCCGTTGCTGCGCAACAGCCCGACGATCAGGTCGGCCTCGATCTGAGACCCGGCGACGGCAACGGTGACAGCCTCGATGTTGTCCATGCTTGTCGGGATTTCCGAAGATCAGGCCGCTCAAACGTCCCGGACGAGGGAGCGGCTGATCACCAGGCGCTGGATCTGGTTGGTGCCCTCGACGATCTGCAGCACCTTGGCCTCGCGGAACCAGCGCTCGGCGGGGTGGTCGCTGACGTAGCCGGCGCCGCCCAGCACTTGGATCGCGTCGGTGGTCACCCGCATGGCCATGTCGGTCGCGAACAACTTGGCCTTGGCCGCCTCGATCGAGAACGGGCGGCCCGCGTCCTTGAGCCGGGCGGCGTGGAGCAGCAGGGCGCGGGCGGCGGAGATCTGGGTCGCCATGTCGGCCAGCAGGAAGCCGACGCCCTGGAAGTCGGCGATGGCCCGGCCGAACTGCTCGCGTTCACGGGCGTAACCGACCGCGTAGTCGAGGGCGGCCTGGGCCAGGCCGACAGCGCAGGCGGCGATGCCGAGCCGGCCCGCGTCGAGGGCCTCCATGGCGATGGTGAAGCCGGTGCCCTCCGCGCCCACCAGCCGGTCGGCGTCGACCTTGCAGTCGTCCAGCACGATCTGGGCCGGGGCCGACGCGCGCAGGCCCATCACCTTCTCGGCCTTCTGCGGTTCGAGGCCGGGGGTGCCGGCGTCGGCGAGCAGGCAGGAGATGCCGCGGGCGCCCGGACCCCCCGTACGGGCGAAGATGTTGTAGAAATCGGCGTCGCGCGCGTGGGTGATCCAGGCCTTGGTGCCGTTGACGACCCAGCGGCCGTCGCCGTCGCACACGGCCTTGGTCTGCAGCGACGCGGCATCGCTGCCCCCCTGCGGCTCGCTGAGGCAGTACGCGCCGAGCAGCTCGCCGCCGAGCATGTCGGGCAGCTGCTTGCGCAGTTTCTCGCTGCCGTGGGCGTAGACCGGATAGCAGGCCAGGGTGTGCACGCTGACCGCCTCGGCGATGGCCAGCCAGGTGCCCGCGAGGGTCTCGAGCACCTGCAGATACACCTCGTACGGCTGGGCGGCGCCGCCGTCGGACTCCGGATAGGGCAGGCCGAGCAGGCCGGAGCGCCCGAGCGTGCGCACCACCTCGCGGGGGAACTCGCCGCGCGCCTCGAACTCGGCGGCCTGGGGCGCCAGCTCGCGTTCGCACAGCTCACGGGTCAGATCGAGCAGGTCATGGGCTTCGGCGGTGGGGAGCATCCGATCTACCGTCACGACGCTTAGCTTAACGGTCGTTTGGGTAGCGATGCGACAGGCTGCCGTTAAGGTGGCACGGTGACCGCACAGCCGCTGCTCGCCGTCGACGCCCCCAGCCTCTATTTCCGCGCCTTCCACGGCATCCCCGAGAAGGCCGCGCAGACCAGCGTCGGCGAGCCGGTCAACGCGATCCGCGGCTTCCTGGACATGATCGCCCAGCTGGTCCGCACGCGGCGGCCCGACCGGCTGGTCTGCGCGCTCGACGCGAGCTGGCGGCCGGCGTGGCGGGTCGAGCTCGTGCCGTCGTACAAGAAGCACCGGGTCGCCCACGGCGACGTCGAGGTCGTGCCGCCGGCGCTCGAGAAGCAGGTCCCGATCCTGCTCGAGGTGCTGGCCGCGGTGGGCATCCCGGCCTTCGGCGTCGAGGGCTACGAGGCCGACGACGTGCTCGGCACCCTCGCGGCCACCCAGCCGGCTCCGGTTGAAGTGGTGTCGGGTGACCGTGACCTGTTCCAGCTGGTCGACGACGATCGCGGCACCCGGCTGCTCTACTGCGGACGCGGCGTGGCCAAGCTCGAGGACGCCGACAACGCCCTGGTCGAGACCAAATACGGGGTGCCCGCGAAGTGGTACGCGGACTTCGCGGCCATGCGCGGCGACGCCAGCGACGGCCTGCCGGGCGTGCCGGGCGTAGGCGAGAAGACGGCGGCCCGGCTGATCATGCGGTACGGCGGGGTGGAGGAGATCCTGGCCGCGCTGGACGACCCGGATGCCGGGTTCGCGCCGGGCGTGCGCACCAAGCTCGACGCGTCGCGGGACTATCTGGCGGCGGCGCTGCCCGTGTGCAAGGTCGCGCTCGACGTGAAGCTGCCCGATTTTGATCCGGCGATCCCGCGCTCCCCCAAGGACCCTGAGGCGCTGATCGCCCTGGCCGAGCGGTGGAACCTGGCCAACTCGGCCAAGCGGCTGGTGGACGCGCTCGCGGGTTAGAGCGTCAGCTCGTAGGTCTGGCCGATGACCTCGCCCGCGCCGAACCCGGCGTGCGGCTCCTCTTTGGCAAGCTCGAAACCGCGCGAGAGATAGAGGCGGCCTGCGATCGCTTGCCGATCCGTGGTCCACAGCCTGATTCGAACATATCCGTTTTTTCGTGCGAAGTTCAGGCACGTGTCGACCAGCTGAGCTCCTACCCTGCGGCCGCGGGCGGCGGGATCCACCAGCAGCACTCGCAGCACGGCCGTGTCATCACCGCCGTCAACGCAGAAGACACAGCCCACACGCAGGCCCTCGACTTCGGCGATCCAAGCGTTTTCCCGTACGGGGTCATGGCCGCTCGCGAAATCGGCCACGATCCGCGCCACCAGCGTCTCGAACGACGCGTCCCAGCCCCACTCCGACGCATAAAGCTCGCCGTGAGCCTTGATCACCCAGCCCAGGTCGCCGGGCCGGCCCAGTTCCCTGATCATCGCCACCCCCATCACCACTGAAACGGTCGTTTCAGTTGGGATACTATCCCCCTCGTGGCGCAGGGGCGGCGGTCGGAACTTCTGGAGAAGGCATACGCGTACGTCCGCGCGTCCGGCATCTCCGAGATGTCGCTCAGACCGTTGGCGGCGGCGATCGGGTCGAGCCCGCGGGTGCTGCTGTTCCTGTTCGAGAGCAAGGACGGCCTGATTCGCGCGCTGCTGGCCCGGGCCCGGGAGGACGAGTTGTCCGCGCTGCGGGGCACGCTCCCCCAAGGCGCCGGCGCGGCCGGGTGGGCCGTGTGGGAGTGGCTGGCCGATCCGGGTAACGCCTCCCTGCTGCGCCTGTGGGTCGAGGCCTACGCGCGCTCGCTCGGCGCCACCGACGGCCCCTGGGCGGGTTTCGCCGCCGAGACCGTGGCCGACTGGCTCGACGTCCTGGCCCGCGCCGACCCCGAGTCAACCCCGGCCCACCGTACGGCGGTGCTCGCGGTGCTGCGCGGGGCGTTGCTCGACGTCCTGGCCACCGGCGACGTCGAGCGCGTCACGGCCGGTGTCCGCCACGCGTTGCCGGCCTGACGCGTGTGCCGCCATCGCGGCTTCTCCGCCACGGGTTTGTCAGCCTGACGCGCGCGCCGACATCGCGCCTTCCTCCGCCCGGTGGTGGCGGCCCGAGAGCACGTCGGCCAGCGCCGCGACCAGGGCGACCGCCACGAAGCTGACGGTCAGCCACAGCGAGCCGCGGAAAGCACCGCCCCAATCGCCCTGACCGGCGGCCAGGCGGTTGAAGAAGAAGGAGCCCACCGCGGCGATCCCCATCGCCGTGCCGATGCGCTGGCCGGTCTGCAGCACGGCCCCGGCGCTGCCCGCCCGTTCCACCGGCACCTCCGAGAGGGTCAGTGTCTGGTTCGGGCTGATCACGAAGCCGCTGCCGAGCCCGGCCACCAGCAGCGGGAGCGCGGCCGCCCAGCCGCCACCCGAGCCGGGCACCAGCCGCAGGGCGATGTCGGCCGCGGCCAGCCCCACGATGACCGCGATCAGACCGCCGACGACCATGTGCCGGCCGAACCGCTGCACGAACCGGCCGCCGACCGCGGACGCGATGGCCGAGCCGACCGCGAACGGGGTGATGGCCAGTCCCGCCTCGAGAGCGCTGTAACCGAGGCCGCTCTGCAGGTAGAGCGTGTAGATGAAGAAGATCGTGGTGAACCCGGCGAAGTACAGCAGGCCGATGAGCGCGCCCAGCCCGTACGAGCGGACCTTGAACAGGCTCAGCTCGACCAGCGCGGTACCTTTGTATCGGCGTTCCCACGTCCAGAACGCCGCCAGCACCGCCGCTCCCGCCACCACCAGCAGCCACTTCCAGGAGCCGGTCCACTCGCGCTCCTGCACCAGCGGCAGCAGCACCAGCACCACGCCCAGGCCGAGCAGGACCACGCCGACCGGGTCGAGGCTCTCCCGGCGCTTGCCGTTCTGCGCGAGCGGGATCCAGCGCATCCCGAGGATCACGGCGACGATGCCGATCGGCACGTTGAGGTAGAAGATCCAGCGCCAGCCCTCGCTCGGCCCGAGCAGCGCGATGAGCAGGCCGCCGAGCAGCGGGCCGACCGCGGTGGAGACGCCGATGGTGGCGCCCAGCAGGCCGAACGGCTTGCCCCGCTCCTTGGGCGCGAACATCTGCTGGATCAGCCCGGAGACCTGCGGGTTGACGATGCCGGCGGCGGCGCCCTGCACGAGCCGGGCCACGACCAGCCACAGCGCCGACTGGGCGAGCCCGGCGGCCGCGCTGGCCAGGGTGAACAGGATCAGCCCGGCGACGAAGACGTTGCGCCGGCCGCGGGCGTCGCCGAAGCGGCCGGCCGGCACGAGCAGCAGGCCGAACGTCAGCGCGTAGCCGGAGAGCACCCACTGCAGCTCGGCCGAGCTGAGCTGAAGCTCGTCACGGATCGACGGCAGGGCGACGTTGACGATGCTCACATCGAGCAGGGTCATGAAGCCCGCGACCAGGGCAACGGTGAGCGCTTTCCAGCGCGTGGACTGTTCGGGTGTCACGGTCCGACCGATTCCCCGCTCGATCGGCGGCTAACCCGCGATCTAATGTGTGCCGCATGACGTCGTTCGCGGTGGTGGGTTCCGGGTGGCGGGCCGAGATGTTCTGGCGGTTGGCGGCGGCCCTGCCCGACGTCGAATGCCTGGGCGCGGTCGTGCGCACACCCCGCGAGCTGCCGGTGCCCACGTTCACCGCGCTCGACGAGATCCGGCCCGACTTCGTGGTGACGGCCGTGCCGTGGCCGGCGAACCCGTCCGTGATCGTCGAAGCGGTTGACCGGGGCCTGCCGGTGCTGGCCGAGACGCCGCCCGCGCCCGATGCGGACGGGCTGGCCGAGCTCTGGCAGCGCACCGGGCAGACCGGGCTGGTGCAGGTGGCCGAGCAATACCTGCTGGTCCCGGCACACGCCGCGCGGCTGGCCGCCGTACGGGCGGGGGTCGTCGGCAAGCCCACGCAGGTGCAGGTGTCGTCGACGCACATGTATCACGCGGTCTCGCTGATGCGCGGCTTCCTGGGCGCCGGCCGCGGCCCGGTGACCGTGCGGGCCACGCGCACCACGGCCCCGCTGGTCGATCCGCTGACGCGCGACGGCTGGACCGACGACCCCGAGCCGAAGCCGGCCACCACCACGATCGCGACCATCGACTTCGACGACGGCCTTTCCGGGCTGTACGACTTCACCGACAATCAGTGGCACAACCAGCTCCGGTTCCGCCGGATCGTCGTCCGCGGGACCCACGGCGAGCTGCGCGACGACGAGGTCGTGCGGCTCACCGAGCCCCGCACCGTCGTGCGCTCGCCCCTCACCCGCCGGCAGACCGGTTACGACCTCGACCTGGACGACTTCGACACCGACACGATCACGCTGGGCGACCGGGTGCTGTTCCGCAACCCGTTCCCCGGCCGCCGCTTCAACGACGAGGAGATCGCGATCGCCACCCTGCTGCGGCAGATGGCCGACTGGGTCCGCGGGGACGGCCCACCGCCGTATCCTCTGGCCGACGGCGCGCACGACCACCTCGTCGCGCTCGCCGTCGAGGAATCGGCCGATACCGACCGTACCGTGACGATCGACGCGCCGCCCTGGCGGTAGATCCGACCATTCACTCAGGCCGGGTCCCGGCCGCCCGATGGAAAGTCAGGACAGCTGGAGCGCGAACCGGAGGAGGGCCGATGACGACGCGAGCCGTTCGCGCCGCTTTCGGCGCGTGGATCGTGGTGCTGTCCGCGATCTACTACGCCTTCCCCGACGCCCACCTGATCACCTGGGCCCTGCTCGGCTACTCCAGCGCCGCGATGGTGCTGGTGGGCGTGCGGATGAACCGTCCCGCCCGCCCCCTGCCGTGGTATCTGATCTCGGCCGGGCTCGTGTTCTTCACGACGGGTGACTCGCTCTACAACTTCATCCTCTTCCTGGGCCAGGAGCCGTCCTTCCCCGGCCCCACCGACGTGCTCTACCTGCTCGTCTACCTGTTCCTGACCGCCGGCTTCCTGCTGTTCGTCCGCTACCGCGGCGGCGCCAGCAACCGGGCCGCCCTGCTCGACGCGCTGGTCCCCACCGTCGGCCTGGGCCTGCTCTCCTGGGTGTACTGGATCGCGCCGTTCACCCGCTCGCACGAGCTCAGCTTCCTGGAGAAGCTCGTCTCGATCGGCTACCCGTTCGGCGACGTGCTCGCCCTCGCGCTCACGCTGCGCATGCTGACCAGCCCCGGCCGCAAGCCCCGGGCGCTGGTCGCCGTCGTCATCGCCATGGCCGGCCTGCTGGTCAGCGACATCTTCTACGGCCAGAGCCAGCTCAACAGCGCCTGGTCGCTCGGCGGGCCGGTCGACCTCGGCTGGATCGTCTTCTACGCGGTCACGGGCTGGGCGGCGCTGATGCCGTCGATGACCCTGCTCACCGAAAAGCTGCCCCAGGCCGCCGCGACCGACCTGCGGAGCGGCCGGCTGGTGCTGATGGCCACGGCCGCCCTGATCGCCCCGGCCGTCCTCTACGCCGAGTGGATCAACGGTGCCGAGATCGAGTCGGCACGCGGCGGGGTCGTCGACGCGCCCGTCATCGCGGGCGCCGCGGCCCTGATGTTCCTGCTGGTGCTGGGCCGGGTCAACGGCCTGGCGGTGGCCCAGCGGCAGGCCCGGGCCCGCGAGCGCGCGTTGCACCAGGCCGGCGCGGCCGTGTTCGCGGCCACCACCGAGGCCGAGGCCGCGCAGGCGGTGCGGGACGCCGTCGCCAAGCTCATGCCCCCCGGCGAGCCGTTCCGCCTCAGCCTCACCGCCGGCTCCCGCGCGCCCCACGAGCCCGGCATCCGCGTGCTGTCCGCCGACGAGCTGCCCGAGGGCGCCCGTTCCGGCGATTTCGAGCATTTCCTGTACGCCACCATGCCGCTGCCCGGCGAGGGCCGCGTCGCCGCCGGGATGCTGGGCGGGCCGGGCGCGGTGCTGCGCGAGATGAAGCCGGCGTTCGAGGCGCTGCTGGGCCAGCTCGAGGTCGTCCTGCAGCGCATCGGGCTGACCGGCGAGGTCAACCGGCGCAACAGCGAAGCCTATTTCCGCACCCTGATCCAGAACGCGTCGGACGTCATCCTGATCGTCGACGGCGACGACACCATCTCGTACGCCTCCCCGTCGGCCGACACCGTGCTCGGCCACCCCGATCTGACCGGCACGCCGCTCTCGGCCCTGATCGCGATCAGTCACCACACCGCGCTGAGCGAGGCCCTGACCGCCGTGCGCACCGGGCGCGACCAGGCCGAGGCGACCGACCTGGCCGTGCTGTGCGGCGACGGCCGGCTGCTCCAGATCGAGTTCACCGGGCGCGACCTGCGCGACGACCCGACCGTACGGGGTCTGGTCCTGACCATGCGCGACGTGACCGAGCGCCGCCGCCTCGAGGACGACCTGTCCCACCTGGCCTTCCACGACGGCCTGACCGGGCTGGCCAACCGCGTGCTGTTCCGCAACCGGCTCGAGCAGGCCTACACCGTGGCCGAGCGCGACGACGAGATCATCGCGGTGCTCTTCGTCGACCTCGACGACTTCAAGGACGTCAACGACACCCTCGGGCACGCCGTCGGCGACCGGCTGCTGGTCAGCGTGGGCGAGCGGATCTCCGAGGTGATCGGGGTGGCGGACACGGCCGCGCGGATGGGCGGCGACGAGTTCGCCATCCTGATCGAGCAGAGCCACGACGCCACCCGGGCCGAGGAGCTGGCCGAACGCATCGTGCAGGCGCTCGCCGTGCCGGTGGAGGTCTCCGACGGCATCGGCGGCACCCACAACGTCAGCGGCGCGGCCAGCGTCGGCGTCGCCACCAACCGCGACGCGGGCTCGGCCACCGAGCTCCTGCGCCACGCCGACCTGGCCCTCTATCAGGCCAAGGGCGAGGCCAAGGGCACCTGGCAGCGCTACCAGAGCGATCTGCACACCGCGATGGTGCAGCGGCTCGAGACCCGCGCCGCGCTGCACGAGGCGATCGACAACGAGCAGTTTGCGGTCATGTACCAGCCGATCGTCGACCTGGGCAGCGCCGAGACCGTCGGCGTCGAGGCGCTGGTGCGCTGGCAGCACCCGGTCCGCGGCCTGCTCGGGCCGTACCACTTCATCGAGGTGGCCGAGGAGAGCGGCGCCATCGTCGAGATCGGCCGGTGGGTCCTGCGGGCCGCGCTGAGCGAGTTCGCGGGCCTGCGCGCCGCCGACCCCGAGAGCACGCTGCGCTACGTCAGCGTCAACGTGTCGGCCCGCCAGTTCCGGACGCCCGGGTTCGTCGACCAGGTGCGCGAGGCGCTCGCCGACAGCGGCGCGCAACCGCAGTGGCTGCTCCTGGAGATCACCGAGAGCCTGCTGCTGCGCGACGCCGACCAGGTCTGGCACGACCTGGGCGAGCTGCGTGAGCTCGGGGTGCGGATCGCGATCGACGACTTCGGCACCGGCTACTCGTCGCTGAGCTACCTGCGGCAGATGCCGGTCGACGTGCTCAAGGTCGACAAGTCGTTCATCGACGACATCCTCGGCAGCGAGCAGCAGCGCGCGCTGGTCGACGCGATCGTCACCCTGGCCCGCAACCTCGACCTGGCCGTGGTGGCCGAGGGCATCGAGGACGAGGGCCAGCGGGCCGAACTGGCCGCGATGGGCTGCCCGTACGGGCAGGGTTACCTCTTCTCGAAGCCGGTGTGGCCGCACGAGATCGTCGCCCGGCGGCGCCCGGCGGCGGAGCTCCGGGATCTCTCCGCAGCCTGAATTCGGGTTCATTCACTAGCGGTCATGGGCGCGAGACGGCAGGGTCGTAGGGGTGTTGGAGAATCCCGTGTGGGCCGCCCTCTCCGGGCCGCAAGCCTGCTTCGCCGAGGCGTCCGGTGACGCCGCCCGTTTCCCGTCCGACATCGGCCCCTGGTGCGCCGTCGCCGACTTCGCCGACCCGCGCGGCTGGGCCGACCTGGCCGAGCTGACCGATCGCGCGCTCATGTCGGCCCCGGCGATCCACGCGCCGGCGGGCTGGGAGCCCGTCTCGGTGACGCCCGGGGTGCAGATGGCCGGTCACACGATGACGGGCGTGCACGACCCCGAGACCGTACGGCTGGGCGAGACCGACGTGCCCGAGATGCTCGACCTGGTGGAGCGGGCCCAGCCCGGCCCGTTCGGCAAGCGCACCGTCGAGCTCGGCAACTATCTGGGCCTGCGGCACGAGGGCCGGCTGGTCGCGATGGCCGGCGAGCGGTTCCGGCTGCCGGGGTGGACGGAGGTCAGCGCGGTCTGCACCGACCCCGCCTTCCGGGGCCAGGGCCTGGCCGCGCGGCTGACGATGGCGGTCGCGGCGGGCATCCTCGAACGCGGCGACCTGCCGTTCCTGCACGTGGCGGCCGAGAACACGGCGGCCGTCCGGCTCTACGAGCGGCTCGGCTTCCAGATCGACCACGAGGTGGTGTTCGGGGCGTACCGCCGAGTCTGATCTCGCGTGCCATGCTGTCGCGCATGATTGACGACTCAGCGATCAAGGCCGATCTGGTGAAGTATCTGCAGTCCGCGCGGGATGCGCTGGTGTGGAAGCTCGACGGTCTCTCCGAGTACGACATTCGCCGCCCCCTGGTGCCGACCGGCACCAACCTGCTCGGGCTGATCAAACACTGCGCGATCATCGAGGCGGGCTACTTCGGCGACACGTTCGGGCGCCCGTTCCCCGAGCCGATGCCGTGGCTCGACGACGACGCCGAGCCCAACGCCGACATGTGGGCGACGGCGTCCGAGACCCGCGACGACATTGTGGGGCTCTACCAGCGGGTCTGGGCGCACGCGGCCGAGACGATCTCGGGCCGGGCACTCGACGGCCTGGGGGCGGTGCCGTGGTGGCCGGCCGAGACGCGGGAGGTTCCGCTGCACCGGGTGCTCGTGCACGTCACGGCCGAGGTGCAGCGGCACGCCGGACACGCCGACGTCGTGCGCGAACTGATCGACGGGGCGGCCGGGCTGAGCAGCAAGAACACCAACATGCCGGAGGCCGACGCCCAGTGGTGGGTGGCCTATCGCGACCGGCTCGAAGAGGTGGCCCGCAGCGTCTGAGGCTCTGTCTTTCTGGGGCGGCGGGCCCGGGGCGGGAGCTTGACGCCGGACAGGGTCCGCATGGCGGCCGGGCCGCGGGAGCGGGCCGGGCGGGTGCGGACCCTGGTGCGGGCGTCGGCGTAGGCCAGCAGGTCGATCGTGTCGCGCTGGCGGGTCGGGTCGGGCTCGGGGCGCTGGGCGTAGGCCGACTCGTCCACCGCTTCTTCGTAGACGACGACCTCCTCGGCCACCGGCTCGGGCGGCTCGGCCGCCTGGAAGATCGTGAAACGCTCGGTCATGGCCACGGCCCGCTCGGGGCTGGCCAGCACGAGCGCGGCGGCCAGGTTGGCCACGGCGAACGGCAACCCGATCACCACGAGGCTGGGCGAGGTGCGGATCGACACGACGGCCAGCACGGCGGCGGCAACCGCGGTGCTCAGGGCGGCCAGCGTGCCGGCCCGCCGGATCGAATAGGCCCCGAACCCGGACAGCCGGATCACCGCGGCGGCGCAGGCGGCGGCCAGCAGCACGGCGACCACCCAGCCCGCCGCGAACGGCCACAGCCGCTGCCACGTGCCGTCCTCGTCGCCGAACACGAACATCAGGAACGGCACGCCGATCACGGCCACCACGAGCAGCAGCACGGCGTCGACGGTGAGCACGATGGCGGCCGCCGCGATCGCGTCGATGCGGTGCCCCCGCGTCTCGCCCGCTTCCAGATCGACCATCGTCACGCCGCCCTCCCCAGAGCCCGCCGCCGTCACCGGTTCGTCGTGACGCTCGACGCTGCACCGTAACGCATGCCCCGGCTCAGGGCCGCAGGGCCTCGTAGTACACCTTCATCGACGGGTAGTAATCGTCGAACACCGGCTGCGCGGCGTCCTCACGGGCGGCGACCAGCATGTCGAGGTAATACTCCCAGCCCGGCCCGACCTCGCCGACACCCTCGGTGGTCGTCAGGTGGTGAATCAGCCGCAGCTCGGTGCGGTCCCCCGCCTCGGCCAGCAGCACCTCCAGCTGCCAGCCGCTCTCCTCCCCCTCCCCCAGGCTCACCACGGCCAGCCGCCGCGGCGCTTCACAGGCCTCGATCCGCATCTCCATCCACGGGGCGCCTTCCTCGTACGCCATCTGCACCTTGATCGTGCGCCCCGGCCCCGGCTCGTCGCCCGTCCACCGCCCGAACCACCGCGCGCTCCGCTCGGGCTCGGTCACGCTCGCCCAGACGTCGTCGATGGACGCCTTGAACGCCCGGCTCAACACCAGATCGGGCCCCCTGCTCGTCTGCTCAAGCCGTCCACTCGGCGGATTAGTCATGCCGTGTCCTCCAGTCGTGTGTCCTGCAAGTCATCCCGCCCCCGACGCACGTCTGCCTCTTCGACGCCACGCCCCCTGCCCGCCCGCCGCACACCGTCCCCTTCGCCACGCCCCTCATCGGCCCGGCGGGCGTCGACTTGCTCAGCGCGACGGGCGTCGAGTTGCTCGGCGCGACGGGCGCGACGGTCGCGGCGGGTCCGGTGCACCTCGGTCTCCAACGCGTCGAGCCGCTGATTCCAGAAGCCGGCCGCCGGCGCGAACCGCGCAATCCAGTCGCCGACCTCGGTCAGCGGCGCCGTGTCCAGCCGATACATCCGTTCGCGGCCGACCAGCGTGTCGTGGACCAGGCCACACTCGCGCAGCACCCGCAAGTGGCGGCTCACCGCGGGCCGACTGATCGGGAACCGCTCGGCAATGCGACGGGCAGGCAACGCACCCTCGCGTAACGCCTCCAGAATCTCGCGCCGCACCGGGTCCGCGATCGCCGCCGCCACCTCATCCACACCAGGAAGGGTAACCTACTGGTTACGCATTAGCCAGCCAGCCAGCGGGCGGGCAGCGGGCGGGCGGGCTGGCAGCGGGCGGGCAGCGGGCGGGCGGGCAGCGGGCGGGCAGCCAGCGGGCGGGCAGCGGGCGGGCGGGCAGCGGGCAGGCGGGCAGCGGGCGGGCAGCGGGCGGGCGGGCAGCGGGCAGGCAGCGGGCGGGCGGGCAGCGGGCAGGGCACCCGGCGTCGCCCGCCAACGACTTCGGCCTTTCGAGCGTCACCACTCACGCACGTCGCCGTGGTGGGTTTCGCGTTCTGGACGCGTAGCGGCCAGCGAAGCCCGCCGCGGTCCCCGCGGGAGCGACGGTCTGCAACCCCCCACCCCGCCGGGACATCTGCCCTTTGTTCTTCCGGATTTTCAACGAGCCAACCCCGACGGGACATCTGACTCTGGTGGATCTGGAGTCGTTGTCGCGGAACCTAAGATCGTCCTTATGAATACACGGTTTCGCTTGCTCCATGAATCCGGGACGTTCGTCATGCCGAATCCGTGGGATGCCGGGTCGGCGCGGATCCTGGAGGGGCTCGGCTTCGCGGCGCTGGCGACCACGTCGTCCGGGTTGGCGGCCGCGCTGGGCAAGGCCGATCAACAGGTCACCCGGGACGAGCTGGTCGCTCATGTTGACGTGTTGACAAGGGCGATCAACATTCCGCTCAACGTTGACGCCGAGCGCTGCTTCGACGACGTGGCCGAGACAGTCGAGTTACTTGCGGCGGCGGGTGCGGCGGGGGTGTCCATCGAGGACTACGACCCGGCTTCGAGCAAGATCGAAACGCTGGAGGCGGGCGCGCAAAGGGTGGCCACGGCCAAGGAGGCCTGCGCCCGGCACGGGGTGGTGCTGACGGCGCGGGCCGAGAATCTGCTCTACGGGCACGACGACCTGGACGACACGATTCGCCGGCTGCGGGCGTATCGGGAGGCGGGGGCCGACGTCGTCTACGCGCCGGGGCTGCGGGAGCCCGGCCACATTGCCCGGGTGGTGGCCGAGGTCGACGCGCCGGTGAACGTGCTGGCTGTGGCGGGGGCGCCGCCGGTAAGCGAGCTGGCGAAACTCGGCGTGCGGCGGGTGTCGACCGGTGGCGCGCTGGCCTGGGCGGCGTACGGGGCACTGCGTGACGCCGCCCGGGAACTGCTCGATCAGGGGACCACGACGTTCCGCTCGCGGTCCCTCACTTCCGACGAGATCGAGGCTATAGCTGACCGTGGTTAGGCGGCTGGACGTCGCCCAGCTCCCACGCGGCCAGGTGGTGATACTTCCAGTCGACGGGATCGTGCACGCTGTGGGTCCGGGCGTTGCGCCAGTGCCGGTCCAGGTCGTATTTGGCGGCGGCCGAGCTGGTGCCGCAGAGCGCGAACAGCTCCGAACCGGCCTCAACGGCGACCTCGCTGCCAAACGCCTTGGCGGCGGCCACGGCGAGCGAGCCCTCGGCGGCGGTCGCGGCGTCGGCGGGCACGCGGCCGATCTCGTCGAGCGTGCGGGCGGCGTCCTTGAGCAGTGCCTCGGCGGCACGGACGCGGGTGGCGAGGCGGCCGTAGCGATACATGACGTGCGGGTCGTCCACAGCCCGGGAAGCACCGGCCCGTACGGCCTCGGTGGACGGACGGGCCTTGTCGCGCAGGTAGGCGCGGGCGTCGGCCAGGGCGCCACCGGCGATGCCGACCTCGATCGCGGCGTGCACGAGCTGGGCGCGGGCGCCGAGCTGCTGCGGCACCTCGTACGCGCTGGTGTAGTCGAGCGAGAACTCGACCGGCACGTCGGTGAACGTCGCGGTGCCGCTGATCGTGGCGCGCTGGCCGATGACGTCCCAGTCGGTGTCGACCGTGACCCCCTCGGCGTCGCGCGGGACGAACGCGAGCACGAGCCGGCCGTCCTCGCCGAGCGCGCTGACGGCGATCCATGCGCTGGTCAGGGCGCCGGTGGTGTAGTACTTGACGCCGTCGAGCCGACCCCCGGCGACACGGGTCTTGAGGTCTTGGGCGTGTTTGCCGCCGCGCTCGGCGAGGGCGTTGCCGATGCGGCGGCCCGCGAGCACCTCGGCGTACAGGCGCTTGCGGAGGTCTTGACCGGCGTGCACGGCGAGGATGTCGAGCAGCAGGAAGTGGGCCTGCGGGACCTGGGCGATGGCCGGGTCGGCCGCGGCGATCAGGCGGGTGACCTCGGCCAGCGTGAACGGGCCGAGACCGGGGCCGCCGTCCTCGACCGGGATCGTGACGGCCAGCAGGCCCGAACGGTCGAGCAGGGCGAGGGCCTCGGTCGGAATGACGTCGGCGCCGTTGCGATCGCGTTCGGCCGCGCCCGGGGCGAGGGCGGCGGCCAGCTCGGTGGCGGCGGTGACGGCTTCGTCGTGGGTCGTCAGGAGGGGCACGCCGACGAGCCTAGTCAGCCCTTCAAGAGGTCGAGGGTGCGCTGGTCGGGGCCGTCGTAGAAGTGGTCGATGACCTGCTGGAACGGGGTCGGGTCGGCGGCCGCGGCGGCGAAGAGGGTCATCGACGACCGCAGCTTGAGGTCGTCGGGATAGCCGAAGACCTCACTGGCGCTTTTATCCGTCTTCAACAGGATTTGCGTGAGAGTGCGGAGGCGCTCGCCCAGCACTGGGTGGTCCAGGTACGCCTTCGCCTCGTCGAGGTCCTTGATGGCGTACAGCTGGGCTGTGGAACTGGAACCGAGACCGGCGAGCTGCGGAAAGACGAACCACATCCAGTGCGTGCGCTTGCGGCCCGACTCCAGTTCGGCCTTCGCGTCCTCGAAGACGCCCTCCTGGGCTTGCACGAACCGGTGAAGACTCATGCGGATCGGCGTTCCCGCTTCGGACGTGCGCAAACGCGCCTACTGTGAGTCGACCCCCCGCCCGCATCTTCGTGGAAGAAGGCTCTCATGCGCGCGGTATTCTCCGCATTCACCCTGGTCGCGGCCCTGGTCGGCCCGGCCGCACCGGCACAGGCGGCGCCGTCCCTGCTGTTCATCAGCAACCACGACGGCCGCTGCCTCGACGCCGACATCTCGACCGCCACCCACGACGGCACCAAGGTGCAGGCGTGGCAGTGCATCGACGGCAACCGCAACCAGCAATGGCGGCATTACAGCGACGGCACGATCCGCAGCCTGTGGGACGGCCGCTGCCTCGACGAGGACATCGCCGGTGGCGTCCGCAACGGCACGAAGGTGCAGCTCTGGGCCTGCAACGGCTGGCTCAACCAGAAGTGGAACGTCAACGCCGACGGCACGATCACGAACCGGCACGACGGCCGCTGCCTCGACGAGGACATCGCGGGCGGCACCCGGAACGGGACGAAGGTGCAGGTTTGGGACTGCAACGGGTGGCTCAATCAGAAATGGCACCGATAACCTCCCAAATCAGACGAGAATGGCCTGATGTCGGACGCCGAGTTTCTCGGGTACGCCGGGTCGCTGGCTGCCGCGGGACTGCTGTTCCTCATCCTCGCCGTGTTCGGGTTCGGCCAGGGCCTGGTGTTGCGCGCGCTCGACGTGCTGCTGGGCCTGGCCTTCCTCGGCTACGCGGGCTATCTCATGGTGGCCGCGCCCGACGAGCCGTTCATGACGTGGCTGGTCTTCCTCACGCCGGCGGTCGGCCTGGCGGTGGCCCTGACCGCGCGGCGGCGGGCCCGGAGCCGGCTCAAGCGCATGGAGGAAGAGCACAGTTCCAAGCCGTACGCGGGGCAGGAAGCGGCCGTCACGTCGGAGCGGCACCCTTATCCGTCGCCGCCGGCGCCGCTCGACCCGTCGGCGCCGGCCCCGAAGGCGTCCCGTGCCGCCGCCTCGGGCGGGCCGTCGCCGGGGATGCCTTCGGGGCTTCCGGAGGCGCCGCCGTCCGGGCTGGGTCAGAGCCCGGCGGAAGCAGCGCCCCGGCCGCCGCGGCCGTCCGGGTTGCCGCAACTGCAGACGCCGTCGCCTGCGCATGCTTCCGATGCGCCGCCCGCCTCGCATGCCGCGCCGTCACCGCCTCCTGCGCACGCCTCGCCGGGTTCCCACGTCTCGCCCCCTTCGCCCTCTCACCCCTCGGCGCCCGCTTCCCCTTCGCGGGCTTCGCATGCTGAGCCGGGGATGGCGTCGGCCGCGGAAGAGGAACGGGCGTATCGGGCGCGGCACGGAGCTGGCGCTGAGGACACGGCGCATCACGACTACACGGGTGGGCGTCACCGGGCTGATGGGGAGTCGTGACCCTGACTAGATTGTCGGGGTGGATTACCGCCGGACGTATCGCTCCGCCGCCGTCACCTTCGTCGACCTCGTCGGCCGGGTGCCCGCCGACCGCCTCGACGGCCCCGGCCTCGGCGACTGGTCCCTGCGCGCGCTGATCGGGCACACGCTGAGCTCCGCGCTCGTCCAGGTTCCCACGGTTCTGGGCACTCCCACGGCGCCGGTGAACGTCGCCGCTCCGGAGGGTTATTTCGCTTTCGTACGGGATGTGCCCGCCGAGGTCTACGCCGCGGCGCTCGCCGCCTCCGAGGTCGACGCGCACGACTCGGCCGCCTCGATCGACGACGCCGGTGCCCTGGCCGGCCGGGCGACCCAGGCCCTGGCCGCGGTCGGCGACGACGATGTGGTGTCCACACCGGTGGGCGGCATGCGGGTCCGCGACTGGCTCCCGACCCGGACGTTCGAGCTGGTCGTGCACGGGACGGATGTGGCGCTCGCGGCCGATGTGCCGGTCGAGTTCGACCCCGCTGCCGCCTCCGAGGCGACGCTGCTGGCCGCCAAGATCGCGGTGGCCCTGGGTGACGGCCCGGTGGTGCTGCGGGCGTTGACGGGCCGGGCGTCCCTTCCCGGCACGTTTTCGGTGGTTTGAACCTGAGGATTTCCGGCCGGTCTCACCGAACTGCAACCGTCTTGCACTCGGTCGCGCAACCCCTCACCCGAAGAGGGAGATATGACCGACACGATGATTATCGAGCTGGGTCTGGGAGCCATGACGATCGCGGCCAAGATGTGTGCCCCGGTTCTGCTCACGGCGCTGGCCATCGGTTTCGCCATCTCGCTGTTCCAGTCGGTGACCCAGATCCAGGAAGCCACCCTGTCCTTCGTCCCGAAAGCCGCCGCCGTCTGCGGCGCCCTGCTCTTCTCGGGCAACTGGATGCTCCACGAAATGGTCAACTACACGACCCAGCTCTTCGGCCGCATCCCCGAACTGATCGCCGCCTGACCCCACCCCGGACCTGACCCCGGCCGCGCTGGTCAGCGGCTGAGGATGAGTTCGCGCACCCTGTCGAGGGCGTCGGCCCGGGCGCCCGACAGCGACGGCTCGTTGTCCACAGCCGCCGCCCGCACCTGGACGTTTCGGGGCAGCCGCGCCGCCTCCTGGGCGATGTCGTCGACGAGGCCGATCCCCCAGCGTCCGCCGATGACAATGACTTCGGGGTCGATCAGCGTGCCGAGGGCCGCGATCAGCCCGCCGACCGCCGAGACCACTTCCGGCGGCCGCTTCTCCAGGAGCAGGTCGACATCGATGGCCGTCGCGCCACCGGCCCGCCGCAATCCGAGCAGCCCGAACACCTCGATCAACGGCATCGCCACCCCACCCGGCCCCACCGTGATGAGGTGCGCCACCTCGCCGGCCAGCCCGTGATGCCCGCGCCGCACCTCGCCGTCGCTGACGATCGCGCAACCGAGCCCCTCGTCGAGATAGACGTACGCGAAGTCGTCCAATGGATCGGCCTTGCGCTCGGCCTCGGCCGCCCAGTTGACGTCGTTATCAACATGAACAAGCCCGTCAACACGGCCCGCCAGCACCGCCACCGGGTCGATCTCCCCGAGCAGGAAGGGCGCATCCGGCAACTGCAGAAGCCGCCCACTGTGCCGATCCACCGGATCCGCCGCACTGACCACGGCCAGCCGAGGCCGCACCGCGTGGTCGGCACTCCAGCTTGCCGTCGCCGCTCCGGCGCCGCTTCCCACCGAGCCATCCCCCCGGCCCGCAAAGCCGTGGCCGCAGACCTCGTCCACTGCTTCGGCCAGGGCCTGAGCGACGTCGTCCGGGCGCGCGGGGCGGCCCACCGCGGCCTCGGCGCGGGCGATCAGGTCGCCGTAGGCGTCGATGTGCTCGGCCACTACGCCCTCGGGGGCGATACTCACGGCGAGCGCCGTCCCGATTCCGGGGGCCAGCGAGTAGTAGGTGCCGACGCGGCCCTTGCCCCGGCCGCCCGGTGTGCGCCGGCCGGTGTCCACAACCAGGCCGGCCTCGGTCAGGCGGCGCACACTCTCGCCGGCTGTGGGTTTCGAGATGCCGGTCTCTGTGGACAACTCCGCGCGCGTCAGCAGCCGATGGCGCATCAGGGCGCGCAGGACGTGCTCGTCGGTGAGCGTCCGCAAGATCTCCTGCGAGGGCCGGGCCGGATCCACGGTGCCATTCTAGTCAGGGCTCTTGCCTAGAAGGGCCGCGGGGCCTTACCGTCCTTCTAGTTAAGGGACGTGACTAGAAGGAGGCCCGCCATGCCACTCCCCCATTGGGAGGAGACGCCCGCCGATCTGACCGGGGCGATCCGCGAGATCAAGACCGCTCTGCGAGCCCAGATCAACGCCTCCGGCCGTACGGTGGAAGAGGTCTTCGCCGTCGCCGAGCGTGACGTGGCGGCCGAGGTGGCCGAGATCGCCGCGGCCAAGGCCCGGGGCGAGGCGGTGTGGCCGGTCATCTCCTACGCCGACATCGAGGCCGGCACGGTCAGCGCGGCCGACGTCGCCAAGCTGCGCAAGCGCGGCTGCCTGGTGGTGCGCGGCCACTTCCCGCGCGAGCAGGCCCTGGGCTGGGACGCCGGCATCGTGCGATACGTCGAGGAGAACGAGTTCTTCGAGAACTACCGCGGCCCCGGCGACGACTTCTTCGGCAGTGTCGGCTCGAAGCCCGAGATCTACCCGATCTATTGGTCGCACGCCCAGATGGAGGCCCGGCAGAGCGACCGCATGGCCCATGTGCAGGCGTTCCTCAACAGCCAGTGGAAGCACACCTCGGACGACGGCACCCAGTGGTTCGACCCCGGGCGCGACTCGCTCTACCCCGACCGCATCCGCCGCCGTCCCGAGGGCGCCGACTCGGCCGGGCTGGGCACCCACCTCGACCCGGGCACGCTCGACCTGTGGATGACACAGGCTTATCAACAGGCGTTCCGGCACCTGTTCGACGGCTCTGTGGAGAAGTACGACCCGTGGGACGCCGCCCACCGCACCTCCGGCCCGCAATATCCCGGGTCCACCATGTGCTCGGCCTTCCGTACGTTCCAGGGCTGGACGGCGCTCTCCGACATGGCCCACGACCAGGGCGTCCTGCACACCGTGCCGATCCCCGGCGCGATGGCCTACCTCATGTTGCGCCCGTTGCTCAGCGACGTCCCCGACGACGAGATGTGCGGGGTGACCGTCAACCAGGTCTTCCCGGCCACCGACAAGTGGCACGGCCTGTTGATGGAGGCCCTGGCCGGCATCCCCGACGTGCAGGCGGGCGACTCCGTCTGGTGGCACTGCGACATGATCCACAGCGTCGCCCCCGTCCAGGACCAGCAAGGCTGGGGCAATGTCATGTACATCCCCGCCGCCCCGTGGTGCCCCCGCAACGAGGCGTACGCGTCCTCGGTCCGCGAGGCCTTCCTGACCGGTTCGAGCCCCTCGGACTTCCCGGCCGAACACTACGAGCGCGACTGGAAGAACCGCTTCACCGAGGCCGACCTGAACACCACCGGCCGCCGCGGCCTCGGCCTGGCTTCCTGACCACGCCGCTTCTTGTGCTCGACGGTCTGGCCGGTCAGCCGCTGCCGATCACCTCGTCACCCGGCGATCGCCTGTCCGATGCCACGCTCCCCTGGCTGGGCCCGGGTGGGCGGCCGGGCCCGGTGGGCGGCCGGGCGTCGAGCGGTCGGAAATCGACTGTCAGTGTTTGGGTGTCGGCAATAGTGTCTCCGCATGATCAACGTGCGGCGGGCCACTGTCGAGGACGCGGCGGAGCTGGTGCGGCTGCGGGGATTGCTGTTCGGCATCCCTGCCGCGTCGAACGAGAACGGGTGGCGCGACGCCTCACGGCAAATCCTTGTCCGCCGGCTGTCCGCGGCGTCACCGACGATGGCCGGCTTCGTCGTGGACCAGCCCGAGCGGTCACTCCGCACCGGTGCCGCGCTCGCGGCGAGCGCTGTGGGCATCATCGAGGAGCGGCTGGGTGGGCCCGGTAACCCGCGGGGGCTGGTCGGGTACATGTTCAATGTGGCCACCGACCCGGCGCACCGACGTCACGGATACGCTCGCGCCTGCACTGCGGCGCTCCTCGCATGGTTCGCCGCCGAAGGGGCGTTCGTCGTCGATCTCAAAGCCACCTCCGCCGCGGAACCCCTCTACGTCTCTCAGGGGTTCGTCCGGACCGCCGACCCGGCGATGCGTCTGGCCCTCCCCCACGACTGAGCGGAACCGACGCGACCACGCATGGTCCGCACTCATCGAAGATCGATCGTCGGGGCCGGGATACGACATCCTGGGGTTGATCTTCCGTGGGTTGTCCACAGGAGCGGTCCGAGCGAGGAGGAGCTGTGACTCTCGAGGAGCAGCGCCGGCACATGTTGACGGGATCGATGTATGACGACTTGACTCCCGAACTGCTCGCCGCCCGGCAGCGGACAGTGCTGCTTACGACTGAGTACAACGCCAGTTTCGGGCAGGCGCAGGACGTGCGGGAGGCGATCCTGCGGCGGCTGCTGCGGGACGTGGGCAAGGGCTGTCACTTCGAGCCGACGTTCCGGTGCGAGTTCGGGTTCAACATCAGCGTGGGTGACCGCTTCTACGCGAACTTCGACTGCGTGATGCTGGACGGCGGCGGCATCACGATCGGTGACGACGTGTTGTTCGGGCCCCGGGTCGGGATCTATACGAGCAATCACGCGATCGACTCGTTCGAGCGGGCCGCCGGGGGCTGCTACGCCAAGCCGGTGGTGATCGGGGACCGGGTCTGGATCGGCGGTGACGTGACGATCAACCAGGGCGTGACCGTCGGGACCGGCTCGATCGTCGGGTCGGGAAGCGTCGTGACACGCTCGGTGCCGGCGGGCGTCATCGCCGTGGGTAATCCGGCTCGGGTCCTGCGCGAGATCACGGACGCGGACAAGACCGGTTTCACCCGCGGTTCGTAAGATCAACGAGGCAGCCACCGGGTCATGCGAAAGAGGCAGGCGCCGGCCAAGCGGCAGGCGAGGCGTCCGGAGCCGGTGGCGGCGTGGCCGCGTACGGGAAGGGTGTGTTGACGTGTCGCGTGTTGGGGTCATGTTGCCGCGGGATCTGCCTGTGGACGAGGTCTTGAGTTATGCACAGCGGGCCGACGAGCTCGGCTTCGACGAGCTGTGGGTGGTGGAGGACCTCGGGTTCCGGGGTGGGGTGGCGCAGGCGGGGGCGGTGCTGGCCCGCACGTCGCGGAGCACGGTGGGGATCGGGATTCTGCCGGCCGGTGCGCGGAATGCGGCGTTCGCGGCGATGGAGCTGGCGACGCTGGCCCAGCTGTTCCCGGGCCGGTTGGTCGCGGGGATCGGGCACGGCATGCCCGACTGGATGCGGCAGGTCGGTGCGTGGCCGGCGAGCCCGCTGACGCTGCTCGAGGAGTACACGGTCGCCGTGCGCACGCTGCTGCGCGGCGAGCCGGGGCCGGCGGCCGGGCGTTACGTCAACGTCGAGGGTGTGGTGATCGGCGAGCATCCACAGGTCGTGCCGCCGGTGGTGCTGGGTGTGCGCGGGCCGAAGTCGATCGCCGTGGCCGGGCGGGTGTCCGACGGCGTGCTGCTGGCCGAGCCGGCCGCGCCACCGTACATCGGATCCGCCATCCGGCAGATGGCCGACGGCTCGAACCCGCGCGACACGGTGACCGCCGCCGGGGCGCGTCTCGAGGTGATCACCTACGACGCGGCGGTGGTCGGCGATGACGGACGGGCCGCGCGTGATTTGGTGCGGCCGGGGCTGGCCTGGATCGGGGAGCCGGACTGGGCGCCGCATCTGGCCGACCTGCCGTTCGCGGGTGAGCTCGCCCGGCATCGCCAGGCGTCGGCGGGTCCGGAGGAGTTCGCGGCGACGATGCCTGACGAGTGGGTGCGGGAACTCGCGCTGGCGGGAACGGCCGATGACGTACGGGCTCAGATCGCGGCTCGGCACGCCGCCGGCGCGACCAGCGTGGTGATGATCCCGGCCGAGCCCGATCGCTTGGAGTCGCTGGCCAGGCTGGCCCGGGTGCTGAAGAGGTAACCTCGGCGCCCGCACGAACCGATCGCGCGAAAGCTGTTGCTCCAAGGTCGGCCCAGCCGCCTCCTAAGCGCACAAGATGGTGCAGTGGACGGCCCGGGTCGTGTGGAGGTCTAATCCGGCTGGGCAAGCGACCGCAGGGCCTTGATGTAGCGGTTGGTCGCATAATGCTGCCCGAGCCGGGCGAGCGGGCCGCCGAGGCGGGTCAGCAGCGTGGCCGGCCGGCTGAAGGCGCGGATCCGGAACCGGACCTCGTCGTCGGCGGTCAGGACGACGACCAATGCCTCCTCGCCCCGCTCGGGATGGCCGGGCAATGTGCCGTAGCCGAAGCCTCGCCGCGATGGCTCGTCGACCACGTAGACGACCCGGCACGGCACCGTCAGGCCGTAGAAGCGCAGCACGATATCCACACCCTCGGCGGCCCGTTCCCCACCGCGGACGATGCGGAATCCGGCGGCCCTGTGCATACGCCAGTCGAGCAGGCTGTCCACAGCCCGGTCGAACGCCGCCCGCCCGTGACCGATCAGTTCGTCGCGCACGACGTGGCCGTACCCGGGTGGCAGCGGCTCCTTGCGGGTGGCGCCCACCTCGGCGTACGTGAGGCTCATGGCGCGGCCCCGCGCAGGCGCAACAGCTCCTGGCGAGCGTGGGCGACCCGCGGGGTCTCCGTGCCGGCCGCCGCCGCGATCTCCTGGGCCAGATCGCCGGCGCTCTCGATCAGCAGGTCGGCCCGCCGGCGGTTGTGCACAAGCTTGCGGAAGTGCTTGCGGTCCCTGTGGAGACCGCTCACCGCGGCGAGCAGGTCGTTGTCCACAACCCCGGCCTCCACCTCGGGGGCCAGCAACTCCCGCATCCAGGCCCGCTCGGTGCGCGAGGCCAGCCTGCGCACGACCAGCAGCACGGCGATCGCCAGCGGCATGAGCAGCAGGTACGGCGCGGCGAACAGCAGGAAGTCGTTCCAGCCGAACAGGCCGGCAGCGTCGTCCCACGCGAAGTGCAGGAACATCGCGGCCAGGCACGCCGCCAGGCCGCGGCCGACGTGCCGTTCGCCGGGGGCGCGGCCCAGGATCCACATGAGGCCGGCGCAGAAGATGGCGCTGAACAGGGCATGCGAGGTGATCCCGACGAAGCCGCGCAGCGCGAGGATGTACAGCGACGACTCGACCTGGCCGACGCCGAACGTCGCGGTCGCGTTGTTGTAGGCGTACAGGATGTCCTCTGACACCTGGAAGCCGAGCCCGATGAACGCCCCGATGATGAACCCGTCGTAGCTGCTGCGGACCAGCCGCGGGGCCAGGCCGATGAGCAGGATCAGCCCGAGGCCCTTGCCCCACTCCTCGTTGATCGGCGCGGTCAGCCCGGCGCCCCAGGTGCTCGCCCCGGCCGGCCCGAGCAGCTTGGTCCAGATCTCCAGCATCGCGGTGTTGGCGGGCAGCGCGATCCAGAACGCCGCCGCGCAGAATCCCCAGGCGAACCCGGTCGCCAGCAACCCGCCGGGCTGCGCGGTGTAACGATTTTGGTGGCGCAGGAAGATCAGCCACGGGATCAGGTAGATGCCGAAGAACACGATGCCGCTGGTCACGGCGAGCCGGTAAGTGCCGAAGCCGGCGCCGAAGAACTTGACGATGCCGACCGAGCCGATGCCGACGCCGATCAGCCAGACCCAGAACGCGGCGTTGTGCGGCTGGACGAGCTTGAACGGCGCGCCCCAGCCGGACTGCTCGATGGCGGTGAGCTGGGCGTTCTTGGCGGGAGAACCGATGAGGGTCATGCGCCGCTCCCCGGGGTGATGCTGCGCAGCAGGGCCTCGATCTCGCCCGAGTACTGCTGGAAGGAGTTCGGCGCGGTGCTGACCTCGACCAGCAGGGCCGGGGCGCTGGCCGGCGACGTCACGGACATCTTGAATGCAGCCAGCAGTTCGTCGCCCGCCGGCCCGCTGGCCGTACGGACCACGCCGGCCAGGCCCGAGGTGGTGGTGAATGTGCCGGGCGCGCCCGAGATGTCGGCGTTCGCGTCTTGTGACTGGAGCACCTGGTCGAGGAACTGGGCCGCCGTGCCGTCGAACGCGGCACCCGTCATGTTGATGACCGCACCGGCCTTGGCCAGCTTGACCGTCTCGCGCGCCGGGCTCACGCCGGTGTTGTCGCTGACCAGCGTGCCGTCCTCCAGTTGCCAGCCCACCGGGGGCACCGCGGTCGCGCCGCCACCCAGATCGAGTACGTCACCCGCCTTGATCGGGTTGTCCCACGGCACCACCGCGTTGACGGCGGGCCAGCCGTAGATCAGCAGCAGCGCGACAACCAGGACGAAAAGGGCAGGCTTGAGCCGGCGGCGATCCAGGCCGAGCCACCGATGTTCGACCGGCACCCAGCCCGGTAAATCTGTACTCATGCGCACCCCCTGAGTCACAACCTAGTGCTAGACACAGTCGATCGCGCGGATTGACGGGAGTGGTTAGTGGGAAGCAACGCCCGCATGAAGATCTGGCCCGGGAACCCCTACCCGCTGGGTGCGACCTACGACGGAGGGGGAACGAACTTCGCCCTCTTCTCGGAGCTCGCCGAGCGGGTCGAACTGTGTCTCTTCGACGAGGACGGCAACGAGACACGAATCGACCTGCCGGAACGGGAGGCGCTCGTCTGGCACGGCTATCTGCCCCGGATCGTGCCGGGTCAGCGGTACGGATATCGCGTGCACGGGCCCTACGACCCGTCCCGCGGGCTGCGGTGCAACCCCAGCAAACTGCTCCTCGACCCGTACGCCAAGGCGATTGACGGGCGTAACGACTGGAACGAGGCGCTTTTCGCATACCGGTTCGGCGACCCCGGCTCGACCAACGAGGACGATTCCGCCCCGTACGCGCAGAAGTCGGTCGTTATCAACCCGTTCTTCGACTGGGGCAACGACCGCCCGTTGCGCATCCCGTTCCACCAGACGGTCATCTACGAGGCGCACGTCAAGGGCATGACCGAACGGCACCCGGACATTCCCGACGACGTTCGCGGCACGTATTCGGGCCTGGCGCACCCGGCCATGATCAAGTATCTGCAGCAGCTCGGCATCACCGCCGTCGAGTTGATGCCGGTGCACCAGTTCGTGCACGACAGCACGCTGATCGACCGCGGGCTGACGAACTATTGGGGCTATAACACCATCGGATTCTTCGCTCCCCATAACGGCTACGCCTCGTTCGGCGGGCACGGCGGGCAGGTGCAGGAATTCAAGTCGATGGTGAAAGCACTGCACCAGGCGGGCATCGAGGTCATTCTCGACGTGGTCTACAACCACACCGCCGAGGGCAACCATCTGGGGCCGACGCTGTCGTTCCGGGGCATCGACAATCCCGCCTATTACCGGCTGGTCGACGAGGACAAGCAGTACTACTACGACACCACCGGCACCGGAAACAGCCTCAACGTGCGCCACCACGAGTCGCTGCGGCTGATCATGGATTCGCTGCGCTACTGGGTGACCGAAATGCACGTGGACGGATTCCGGTTCGACCTGGCGGCCGCCCTGGCCCGCGAGTTCCACGCCGTCGACCGGCTGGCCGCCTTCTTCGACCTGGTCAACCAGGACCCGATCGTCTCGCAGGTCAAGCTGATCGCCGAGCCGTGGGACGTCGGCGACGGCGGCTACCAGGTCGGCGGCTTCCCGCCCCTGTGGACCGAATGGAACGGCCGCTACCGCGATTCCGTCCGCGATTTCTGGCGCGGCGAGCCGGCCTCCCTGGGCGAGTTCGCCTCACGCTTCACGGGCAGTTCCGACCTGTACGAGATCGACGGCCGCCGCCCGATCGCGTCCATCAACTTCGTCACCGCGCACGACGGCTTCACGCTCAACGATCTGGTGTCGTACAACGAGAAGCACAACGACGCCAACGGCGAGGGCAATCGCGACGGCGAGAGCCACAACCGGTCGTGGAACGCCGGCGTCGAGGGCCCCACCGACGACCCCGACATCGTGGCCCTGCGCGAGCGGCAGAAGCGCAATTTCCTGGCCACGTTGCTGCTGTCGCAGGGCGTGCCGATGATCTCGCACGGCGACGAGCTGGGCCGCACCCAGGGCGGCAACAACAACGTCTATTGCCAGGACAACGAGATCAGCTGGATCGACTGGCAGGACGCCCGCAATCAGGACGTGCTGACCGGATTCACCCGCCGCCTGACCGAACTGCGGGCCAAGCACCCCATCTTCCGGCGGCGCCGTTTCTTCACCGGCGACCCGCTCGGCGACGACAAGGTGCCCGACATCGCGTGGTTGCGCCGCGACGGTCAGCCGATGACCGAGGCCGACTGGAACACGCGCAGCGGCATGACGATGACGGTGTTCCTCAACGGGCACGGTATTCCGGAACGCGACGCGCTCGGCGAGCCCATCATCGACGACTCGTTCCTGCTGCTGTTCAACCCGCTCGGCGAGAACGTCGAATTCACGCTGCCCGACCGTGCCTTCGGGCGTACGTGGGAAATCGTGGTCAACACGGCCGATCCGCTTCTGGCCGTACGCCGCAAAACCGCGAAGGCGGCCTCGCAGGTCGCGGTCATGGGCCACACGCTGGTCGTACTGAGGTGCCGCTACTGAGGCTCGCGACGACGGCGGGGTTGCAGCCGGGCCGAGCCAGGTGGATCGTGGGCGCATGTGGCCGCCCCCGTCACCTTCGTGCTGGCTGCATCCCGCCGTGGAGGTGCGGTCGTCCCCGGTCGACGGTGACGGCTTGTTCGCTCGGGCCCCGATATCCACAGGGGCGACGGTGTCGCGGCTCGGTGGACTGTTGGTGTCGACGGCGGAGCTGAGCCGAATCCTGTCCGCAGCGGACGGCTATGTTGACGCGATCAATGTTGATGAAGACGCACATCTGGTGTTGCCTGCCGGGACTGCGAACGGCAAGGGGAACCACGGGTGCGATCCGAACCTGTGGTGGGGGCCGCCGTACACGCTCGTCGCGCGCCGGGAGATCGCGGCCGGCGAGGAGCTGACCAACGACTACGCCACGTCGACGGGCGTACGGGAATTTGAGATGTCTTGCCGGTGCGAGGCCGCCGGGTGCCGGGGTGTGGTCACCGGGGAGGACTGGCGGCGGCTCGACCTGCGCGAACGCTACGGGGACCACTGGACGCCCGCACTGCTGCGGCTGATCAGGGCCGACCAGCGATAGCGGGCCTGCGCGGTCAGGATCGGCGATTGCGGAGGTGTCGCAGCCGGCGCGGTCAGTGCCGGCGGTTGCGGGGATGGTTGCGGGCCACTCGCTCGTTGCCGTGCCGATAGTTGCCGGTGAGGCGGGCCATCAGCTCCTGCGGATCGCTCTCGTCCACCTCGGCGAGAAACCGCGCGGCGGTCGCCCCGCGCAGCACTCCCGCCGGCCGCCCATGGTGCAGCAGCTCGACGTCGCCGTTCTTGCGGACCCGATACGTGAATCCCTCCGGTGCACCTGCCACCGGTCCATGGTCTCCACGACGCACGGGTCCGCGCGACCGATTTTCGTCCCGCCCGCGTCAGATGTGCTGCGTCTCGGTGGTGTTCGGGTGCAGCTCAGCGGTGGTCTCCTTGACGAACTTGCCCGTCGTGGTGCTGCGGTGCACCTCGCGGTCGCCGTCCTTGTCCCCACCCACGTGTTCGGTGGTCGTCTCGCGCGGGTTGCGCTCGGTCGTGCTCTCCTTGACGAACCGCCCGCTCTTCGCGCTGCGGTTGATGTCGTGCTCGTTGCCGGCCATGAGAACTCCTCTCGCGGTCATCAGGTGTCCTCTTTGACCTGCCCGTCCCGGCGTGGCCCAAAACCTCCCGCGGCCGACGGGTGCTCAAGATGCGTGGCGTTTGACCGCGGCCTCCCACCCCGGCAGGTCGGCGGCCCGGCGCTCGGCCGGGCCCACGTAGTCGGCCGACGGGCGGATGATCTTGGCCAGGCGCTTCTGCTCGAGGATGTGGGCGCTCCACCCGGCCGTCCGGGCACAGGTGAACATCGCGGCGAGCATGTCCACGGGGACCTCGGCGAAGTCGAGCACGATGGCGGCCCAGAACTCCACGTTGGTCTCCAGCACGCGGTCGGGCTTGCGTTCGCGCAGCTCGGCCAGGGCGGCCTGCTCGAGCTCGAGCGCCACCTCGTAGCGTGGCGCGCCCAGCTCGCGCGCGGCGTCGCGCAGGATGTGGGCCCGCGGGTCCTCGGCGCGATAGATGGCGTGCCCGAAGCCCATCAGCCGCCGCCCGCTGTCCAAGACCTTTTTCACGTACGCCCGGGCGTCGCCGCTCTGCTCGACGTCGGCGACCATGCCGAGCGCGCGAGCGGGCGCCCCGCCGTGCAACGGTCCCGAGATGGCGGCCATCGCGGCGGACAGGCAGGCCCCGACGTCGGCGCCCGTGCTCGCCACGACGCGCGCGGTGAAGGTCGACGCGTTCATCCCGTGCTCGGCGGCGCAGACCCAGTATCGGTCGATGGCCGCCACGTGCCGCGGGTCGGGCTCGCCGCGCCACCGGATCATGAACTGTTCGGTGACGTTGTTGCCCAGGGCCACGACGTCCTCCGGCACCGGCGGCCGATCGCCCCGCGCCGACGCGGCCACGACGGTGAGCATCGCCGCCGATGCCCGGGCCACGTCGGCCCTTGCCGTGGCGTCGTCAACATCGATCAACGGCCGCAACCCGAGTACGGGGGCCAGGGTCGCCGCCGCGGCTTGCACGTCGACCCGCACGTCGCCGCTCCGGGGAGCCGAGACGGGGACAGGACCGGCCGGGATCAGCGGTGTGTCGAACGTGCCGTCGGTGAGCAGGCCGTGGACGTCACCGAACGACACCTGGCCGGCCAGGGAGCGGATGTCGACACCTCGGTAGCGCAGGGCACCGCCGTCGCGGTCGGGCTCGGCGATCTCGGTGTCGAACGCTACGACGCCGGCCAGCCCTGGATTCACAGTCAGCATGACTTGACGATGCGAGCCCGTACATATTGACGTCAACATTGATCCAGTCAATATGAGAGCATCTGCACATGCCCCGCCAGCCGCCTCCGCTCACTACCGCCGACGTCGCCCGCCTGCTCGGCGTCAAACCGGCGACCGTCTACGCCTACGTGAGCCGCGGCCTGCTGGGCAGCCGGCGCAACGCCGACGGCAAGCAGAGCCTCTTCGATCGGCGCGAGGTCGACGCCTTCCTGGCCTCGCGCAAGCGCCCCACCACGCCCGGCATCCAGACCGGCATCACGCTGATCAGCGACGGCGCTCTCCACTACCGCGGCCACGACGCCGTCGCGCTGGCCAGGGTAGCGAGTTTCGAGGAGGTCGTGGCCCTGCTGTGGACAGGCACCCGAAGGTACGAGACGTTCGACCCCGACCCGCAGCTGCTGGGCCTGGCCGAGGCCGTGATCGCCCCGCTCCCCCGCACGGCCCGGCACACCGACCGCCTGCGCGTCATCGCCGCCGCGGCCGCCGCCGGCGATCCCCTGCGCTTCGACACGAGCCCGGCCGCCGTCATCGCCACGGCCCGCTCCCTGATGGGCACGATGGTCGCCGCCCTGCCCTCCCCAGCCGGGGCCGCCCGACCGAACCGGCACCCGCGAAGGAAGCAGACGCCGGAAGGGGTTGGTGAGCGGGAGCTGGGAGCGGCTGGTGAACGGGTGCAGGAAGAGGCCCGTGAGCGGGAGCCGGGAGTCGAAAGCGACGCCGCCGCGGACAACGGGACGACGGATGCGGGCGGGCCTCGGATCGCGGAAGTGCTGTGGAGCCGGCTCACCGCTTGGGAGGCCACCCCGCGGGAGCACAACCTGCTCGAGGCGGCCCTGATCCTGCTGGCGGATCACGACATCGCGGCGTCCACACTGGCCGCACGCGTGGCCGCGTCGACCCGGGCCCACCCGTACGCGGTGGTGGGTGCGGGTCTGGCGGCGCTCGACGGGCCGCTGCACGGTGCCGCCAGCAGCCTCGCCCACCCCCTGCTGGCCGAGGTGCTCGAACGCCCCGACCCGGTCGACGCCATCGCGGATCGGCTGCGGGCCGGCGAGCCCGTCCCGGGTTTCGGGCATCGGCTCTATCCCGGCGGCGATCCCCGGGCCCGCGCCCTGCTCGACATGCTGGGTGACACGAGGGCGGGGGACGCCGCCGAGCGCCTCGCGGAGGTGGTGGGCGCCCGGTCCGGCGTACGGCCGAATGTCGATCTGGCTTTGGCCGCCCTCACACTGGAATATCAGATGCCGGCGGACGCCGGGGAAACGATCTTCGCCGTCGCGCGCACGGCCGGGTGGATCGCGCACGCGCTGGAGGAGTATGCCGACCGGCCATCGCGATTCCGGCCCTCGGGCGAGTATGCCCCCAAATCCAGCGGGTAAGGTCCGGGCATGCCGACCGAAGATCCGCGAAGCCTGTCCCTGCTCGATGGCCTGCACTCCACCCCCGCGCGGCGTTACCTGTCCGCCGAGCCGATCGCCGACGAGGTCATCACCGCCCTGCTCGACGCGGCCGTGCGCGGCCCGAGCGGCGGCAACAGCCAGCGCTGGGCCTGGATCGTCGTGCGCGACCCGGAGGTCAAGCGGCAGATCGCCGAGTGGTATCGGGAGGGCTGGGAGAAGAACTACGGGTCGCGGCGCGAGCAGATCCTCGGCGGGGCCGTCGACGGCGGCATGAGCGCGGCCACCTTCCGGGCCGCCGACAACCTCTCCGCCCGCTTGGAGCACGCCCCCGTCTGGATCTTCCCCGTGCTGCTCGGCGCGAAGCGGTCCAGCAATCCCCGGCTCGGTTCGTCCATCTACGGCGCCGTCCAGCAACTCATGCTGGCCGCGCGCGCCTACGGCATCGGCTCGACGCTGACCACGCTCTATACGGAGCACGAGGACGACGTACGGGAGCTTCTGGGTCTGCCCGAGGACGCGCTGACCATGGCGCTGATCCCGCTCGGGTATCCGGAGCGGGGCAAGTGGTCGCAGCCGAAACGGCGGCCGCTCGACGAGGTCGTCTTCTTCGACCGCTACACCACGTCATGACGTACATCAAGAGCCTCACGATCGACTGCCAGGACGCGCTCGTGGTCGCCAAGTTCTGGGCGGCCGCGCTGGGCGGCGAGCTCGACGAGACCGGCACGTCGGCCAAGGCCTTCGTCGAGGCGCCGGGCTGGGGCGGGCCGAACCTGTGGTTCCAGCGCGTGCCCGAGCCCAAGCAGGGCAAGATCCGCATGCACTTCGACCTGCGGGCGCCCGGCGGCGACATCCCGGCCGAGGTCGAGCGGCTCAAGGCGCTCGGCGCCACGTTCGCGTGGGAGGCCAACGGCCTGACCGTGCTGCGCGATCCGGAGGGCAACGAATTCTGCGTGGAGCAGTAAAGCGGGCGGGGCGGCGGCCGATAGCAGGGTCACCACACCCACGGAAGGGACCCCGCCATGCCGCAACGGACTCTGCCGGTCCGCGAAGATCGGTGGCAGCCGGAGGATCGGATCTATGACGGCCTGATCGCCCGGGCCGTCGACCACTCCGAGGACTCCGAGGCCCGCGACGGCACCGCCGAGATGATGGCGGGCGCTCTCATCCTGGTCGTCCTGTTCATCGTGGTGTTCAAGGGCACCGAGTCGGCCCAGGCCGCCCTGCTCACCTGTGGATTGCTGGGTGCGGGCGGCTTCGGTTGGATGGTGAACAACACCAAGCCGGCGAAGGCCGACCGCGCTCAGGCCCTGCGCGAGCTCGGCGGACCCGGTTCGCTCCCGGCCGGCTACCTGGTGCACGCCAAGGCGTGGGACGCGGGCATGTCGGACCACGTCGCCGGGGTGGCCGAGTCGCAGCTGCTGGCCGCGGCCGAGCTTTGCAACATCTTCCCCGGTACGGTCGACGACCTGCTCCGCTTCGTCGGCAACGTCGCGCTCCACGTCCCGGCCGGCCGCCACACCAGCGCCGACGACGTGCGCCGGCGGGCCCGCGAGCTGGTGCAGGTGGCCAAGCCGATCGTGGTCGACTACGCCAAGAGCGCGCCGAAGCTGCCCACGCCGCCGCCCGAGGGCAAAAAGGGCAAGCGTTAGTCGCCGAAATCCGAGGGCCGCAGGCGGGCGACCCGCTTGCGGTACTCCGCGGCCATGCCGGGCCAGTTGGTGACGACCCGGCCGGCCGCGTTGCGATACCAGCTCCGGCAGGACGTCCACACGCTGCGGGCCAGCCGCGCCTGGATCTCCTGGTCGTAGGCGGCGGCGACCGCCCGGCGTACGGCGAGCGGTTTTGACCCCGCGGCCAGCCGGCGCACGGCCTGGACCAGGTAGGCGGCCTGGTGCTCGATGAAGTAGAGCACCGAGGTGTTGCCGGTGTTGGTGTTGGGGCCGTAGATGAGGAAGAGGTTGGGGAAACCGGGAACCGTCATCCCCAGGTGTGCATAAGCCCCGGCCGCCCATTCGTCGGTCAGCGCCCGCCCGTCGCGGCCGGTGACCCGGATGCCGGCCAGGAAGTCGGTGGCGGCGAACCCGGTGGCGTGCACGAGCAGGTCGCATTCGTGCACCGTGCCGTCCGCCGTGCGTACGCCGGAAGGGGTTGTCTCGAGGATCTTCTCGGTGACGAGGGTGACGTCGGGGCGGCCCAGCGCGGGCAGCCAGGCGTTGGTGAACAGAACCCGTTTGCACCCCAGGGGATCCTCCGGCGTCACCTGCGCCCGCAGGGCCTTGTCGTGCACCTGCAGCCGGCGCTGGGCCCGCGAGACCGTGCGGATGAGCGCGCCCGCCACCCGGCCGCCGGTGATGGCCCGCCCGGTCACCACGGTCATCGCCCACACCCCGGCTCGCGGCAGGAGCAGCAGTCGCGGCAATTTCCCGTACGCATAACGGCGTCCGGCGCCGTAGCGGCGATCGGGGCGCGGCAGGGTCCACGGGGCCGTCCGCTGGAAGACGGTGATGTGCGCGGCCCGGCCGGCGAGGGCCGGGACGAGCTGGATCGCGCTGGCCCCGGTGCCGATGACCCCGATCCGGGCGCCGTCCACAGGCAGGTCGTCGCGCCACTGCGAGGTGTGGACAACCGGGCCGGCGAAGGTGCCCGGGATGGCGGGCGGCACCGCGTTGCCGAGTTGTCCACAGGCCGGCACGAGCACGTCGGCCTCGTACGGGGTGCCGCCGGCGGTCTCGATCAGCCAGCGGCTCCCGGTCCAGATGGCCGACGTGACCTCGGCGCCGAGCACGACGCGCCGGGTTATCCCCAGGGAATCGGCGGTGCGGCGCAGGTAAGCCAGGATCTCGTCGTGCGCCGGGAAGCGCCGGGACCAGCCCGGATTGGGTGCGAACGAGTACGAGTACAGCGGCGCGGGCACGTCGCAGGCGCACCCGGGGTACGTGTTGTCGCGCCACACGCCGCCGATCGACGCCGCCCGTTCGAGCAGGGTCACGTCGTCGAAGCCGGCCTCGAGCAGGGCGGCCGCGGCCGCGATCCCGCCGAACCCGGCCCCGATGACGACGACGCGCGGCTTCACGAGGCGTACAGCGCTTCCACTTCGGCCGCGTAGCGCCGCAGGACGGCGTGCCGGCGCACCTTCATGGTCGGCGTGACCAGCTCACCGCCGGGCACCCAGACGTCGGGCAGGATCTCGTACGCCCGGATCTGCTCGGGCCGGGACAGGGTGGCGTTGGCCTTGGCGACTCCGTCGGCCACCGCTTGCGCGACAGCCGGGTCGGCAGGGTCGGCCGCCGCCTCGGGGTCGAGCACGATCAGCGCCGTCAGGTGATCGCGGCCGTCGCCGATGACCACCACCTGGCCGATCAGCGGGCAGGCCGTGCGGACGGCGAGCTCGACGCCGGCCGGGGCGATGTTCTTGCCGCCGGTCGTGATGAGCAGCTCCTTCTTGCGGTCGACGAGCCGGAGATAGCCGTCCTCGTCCTGCCGGGCCACGTCGCCGGTGTGCAGCCAGCCGTCGGCGTCGATCGCGGCCGCCGTCTCCTCGGGCATGTCCCGGTAGCCGCGGGTGATCGACGGGCCACGGACGAGCAGTTCGCCGTCGTCGAGCAGACGGGTCTCGAGGCCGGGCAGGGGCAGGCCGATCGTGCCGGTGCGGAACTCGCCCGGCGGCACGAGGGTGCCCAGGCCGGCCACTTCGGACATGCCCCAGCCCTCGATCAGCGGAACGCCGATGGCGTTGACGAGCTCGATGGTCTCGGGCGGGGTGGGGGCGGCGGCGGTGATCGCCAGGCGGACCTGGTCGAGACCGAGCTGGGCGCGCAGCGGGGCGAGGACGCGTTGCTCCAGCTCCGCCGGCACCGCGCCGTGGGCCCGCAGCGACCGCACGGCCAGGTCGAGCGCGGGGGCGAGCTCGGGGATGCGCTTGATGCCGGCCACCAGGCGCAGCCACACCTGGGGCACCCCGCCGAACAGGGTCGGCCGCACCTCGGTCAGCGCGGCCAGGATCTGCCGGTGGTCGTCCAGGGTGGTCAGCTCGGTGCCCGCCCACAGGTGGATGTAGTGCGAGGCCCAGCGGTCGGCGATGTGCGCCGCGGGCAGGAACGAGATCATCCGGTCGCCGGGGCGGACGTCGAGCAGCGGGACGGTCGTGCCGACCATGGCCACCATGTTGGCGTGGGTGATCTCGACGCCCTTGGGCCGGCCGGTCGTGCCCGACGTGTAGACCAGGGTGAGCAGGTCGCCGGGGGTCACCTGGGCGCCGTCGAGATCGAGGCTGGGCCCGCCGAAGTCCTCGTCGGCCAGGATCAGCCGGTGCGGCTTGCTGGTCGCGAACGCGGGGGCCAGCCGCCGCTCG
Source organism: Paractinoplanes lichenicola (assembly GCF_016785085.1). Lineage (GTDB taxonomy): Bacteria > Actinomycetota > Actinomycetes > Mycobacteriales > Micromonosporaceae > Actinoplanes > Actinoplanes lichenicola. The sequence continues at coordinate 310,867 of NZ_JAENHO010000007.1, read as the reverse complement.
GTGACCGCGACGGTCGCGCCCGAGGCCGCCAGCAGATATTCGATCTGCTCCGGCGACGACGTGTTGTAGCAGGAGAACGGGACGGCGCCGAGGTGCTGGGCGGCGGTGTCGAAGAAGTGGAACTCGGGGCGGTTGGTCAGCAGCAGGGCGACCGGGTCGCCGTGCCGCACCCCGGCCTCGGCGAGCCCACCCGCGATGGCGGCGACGCGCTCGGCGTATTCGGACCAGGTGTAGGCCGGGCCGCCGCCGGCGGTGCGCAACGCGATCTCGTGCGGGCGGGTGGCGACGGTGCGCCGGAACGCGGCGACCATCGTGGACGGTGTTTCCTGGCTCATGGCTGACCGCCTTAGCCCGGGGATGTTCGCCCGAAGGTAGCAGCCTATTGACGGTGTGCCAATACGGGTTCAGCCCGCTTCGATCAGCAGTCTCGCGCAGGTCTCGGGGTCGTCGCTGAACGGCAGATGACCGCAGCCGGGCAGCCGTACGTGCCGGGCGCGGGGCAGCAACTGCCGGGCTCGAGCCGCCTGCCGGTAGGGCAGCACGATGTCGCGGGTGCCCCAGGCGATCGTCACCGGGATGTCGCCACCGCCGGCGAATCGCCAGCTGCCGAGCTCGCGGCAGGCGATGTCGAAGCCGGGCGCGGCCACCAGGGCCCGCGCGTCGGCCGCCGACTCCGCGGGATCCAGCCGCAGCGGCTTGGCGTAGAAGATCCCGCACAACGCGCCACGCCCGGCCCGGGTCCGCATCAAACCGGGCAGAACCGGGCCGAGGGCGGCCCCACCTCGCCGGGCCAGGCCCACCACTCCCTGGCACCACTTGGCGCCGCCGCGTCCGTAGAACCCGACCGGCGAGAAGGCGGTGACCGAGCGCGCGATCCCCCGCCGCCCCAGCTCGAGGGCCACTCCCCCGCCGAGCGAGCTCCCGCCCACGGCCGGGCGGACCACGCCGAGCTCGTCGAGCAGGGCGACGACCTGGTCCGCGAAGTGCGGCACGTCGCCGCGGCCGCCGTCGGGTGGCGACTCCCCGAACCCCGGCAGGTCGACGGCGATCACGTCGAAGTGCTCGGCCAGCGCCGGCAGAACGGGCCGCCAGACCTGCCACCGGCTGCCGAGCCCGTGCACGAGCACGAGCGGACTGCCGTGGCCCTCCCGATGGAATCGCATGCGCCCGCCCTTATTGACAGCACGTCAACAACGGTGCCACCGTACGCCATGGCGTACGACTACGACGTCCTCGTCGTCGGGTCCGGCTTCGGCGGCAGCGTCACCGCGCTGCGCCTGACCGAGAAGGGCTACCGCGTGGCCGTGCTCGAGGCCGGCCGCCGCTTCCCCGACGACCAGTTCCCGCGCACCTCGTGGCGCCTGCGCCGCTATCTCTACGCGCCCGCGCTGCGCTGCTTCGGCATCCTGCGGCTGACCCTGCTCGACAACGTGCTGATCATGTCGGGCGCGGGCGTCGGCGGCGGGTCCCTCGGCTACGCGAACACGCTCTACGAGCCGCCCGGCCGCTTCTTCGACGACCCGCGCTGGTCCGGCATCACCGATTGGAAAGCCGAACTGACCACCGCGTACGACCAGGCCAAGCGCATGCTGGGGGTGGCCGGGAACCCGTACGAGACGCCGTCCGACGTCGCCCTGCACGCGGTCGCCAAGCGCCTCGGGGCCGAGCAGACCTTCCGCCGTACGCCCGTGGGGGTCCACTTCGGCCCGCCCGGTGATCCGTACTTCGGCGGGGCCGGTCCGCGCCGCGAGACGTGCACCTTCTGCGGGTCGTGCATGACCGGGTGCCGCGTCGGCGCCAAGAACACGCTCGTCAAGAACTATCTGTACCTCGCCGAGCAGGCGGGCGCGACGGTCCTCCCGCTGACGACCGTCGACGACGTACGCCCCCTGGCGGCCGGCGGGTACGAGGTGCGCACTCACCGTACGGGCGGGGTACGCCGCCGCACGTACACCGCCGAGCAGGTCGTCTTCGCCGCCGGCGCGCTCGGCACCCAGCGCCTGCTGCACCGGCTGCGCGACAAGGGCAGCCTCCCGCACGTCTCCCCCCGCCTGGGCGAGCTGAGCCGCACGAACTCCGAGTCGATCCTGGGCGCCCGCACCCGCCGCCGGGACGCCGACTTCAGCCGCGGCGTCGCCATCACCTCGTCGATGCACGTCGACGCCGACACGCACATCGAGCCCGTCCGCTACGGCCGCGGCAGCAACCTGCTGGCCCTGCTGGCCACCGTGCTCGTCGACGACACGCCCGGCGCCCGCTGGAAGGCCGGGCTGCGCCAGCTCGTCCGCGACCGCCGCCACCTACGCCGGCTCGCCTGGCCCCGGCACTGGTCGGAACAGACGATCGTGCTGCTCGCCATGCAATCGCTCGACAACTCGATCACCGTCCGCCGCCGCCACGGCCGCCTGCGCACCAGCCAGGGCGTCGGCGCCCCCAACCCCGACTGGGTGCCGGCCGCCCACCGCGTCGCCCGCGCCCTCGCGGCCGAGATTGACGGCGTCCCCCTCGGCGCGATCACCGAGCTCGTCGGCCGCCCGGTCACCGGCCACTTCCTCGGCGGCTGCGCGATCGGCACCACCCCCGCCACAGGTGTGATCGACCCCTACCACCGCCTTTTCGGTCACCCCGGCCTGCACGTCGTCGACGGCTCGGCCGTGGCCGCCAACCTGGGCGTTAACCCCTCCCTCACGATCACCGCGATGGCCGAACGCGCCCTCGCCCTGTGGCCCAACGCCGGCACCCCCGACCCGCGCCCGCCGCTGGGCGCCGCCTACGAACGTCTCTCCCCGATCGCACCCCGCCACCCGGCCGTCCCGCCGTCTGCCCCTGGCGCGCTCCGACTCTAGGCCCTCCCGAACCGGCGGCTCGAGTTATCCACAATTCCGCTCTGTCCACAGGCACCCACCCCAAGATCGCCCCCGTCCGGAAGAATGGGGTCTGGGTGGGGGCACCCCCGGTAGGGTGGGCCCCTGTCCGGGTTCTACCGTGATCAGGCGTGACGGGTGTCAGCGAGGATCTGGTTCGTGCCCTGCTGCGGGAGCAGCAGCCCGACCTGGCCGAGCTGCCCCTCCGCGAGGTGCCGGGCGGCTGGGGCAACCAGATGTGGCGCCTGGGCGACGACCTGGCCGTCCGGATACAGCGGATGGACACCAGCCCCGGTCCGCAGCTCAAGGAGCGCCGCTGGCTCCCCCGGCTGGCCGCCCGCCTGCCGCTGCCCGTCCCGGCGCCGGTGCGGGACGGCACGCCGTCCGAGCGCTTCCCCAAGCTGTGGACGGTCATGACCTGGGTCCACGGCACACCCCTCGACCACGCGACGATCACCCGGAGCGACGACGCGGCCGACCGGCTGGCCGCATTCCTCGAGGCGCTGCACGTGGAAGCACCCGCCGACGCCCCCGGCGCCTCGGATTTCGGCACCCACCCGAAGGACTCCCGGGGCGGGTTCGAGCATTTCCTGGGGGCCGTCGACCTCGAGGCCTTCGACGCCGCCGAGAGCGACATCCGGGCCGTGTGGGACGAGGCGGCGGCGACCCCCGAGTGGCCGGGACCACGGGTGTGGGTGCACGGCGACCTGCATCCCGCGAACGTTGTCGTCGCCGACGGCACGCTCGCCGGCGTCGTCGACTTCGGCGCGCTCTTCGCGGGCGACCCGGCGTGGGACCTCGGGGCGGCGTGGTTGCTGCTGCCCGACGGCGGCGCGGCCCGGTTCTTCGACCGCTACCCCGCGGTGGACGAGGCGACGTTCCGGCGGGCGCGCGGGCTCGCCGCCATGAAGTGCCTGTTCCTCATGCTGATGGGTCAGAACGGGGAGCGCGGCCTGCCCGGCGGGAAGTCGCACTGGGGACCCGCCGGGCGGTCGGCCCTCGCGCGCGTCCTGAACGGCCGGTGACCGCGCGGTCAGGCGCAGTTGCGCAGGTCGGCCGGGGCCGGGCGGGTCAGGAACTCCGGGGCCAGGCCGAGCCGGTCCAGGGTCAGCCAGACGGCCGGGTGGGCCGCGACCACGTCGAGCAGGCAGCCGCGGGCCCGGACGGCCGCGTGCAGTTCGTACAGGGCCCGCACGCCGGCCACGTCGATGAAGTGGGTGCCGCCGAGGTCCAGGTTGAGCCCGGCCGGCTGCCAGCGGTCCACGGTGTCGACGATCCAGCCGCGCAGCCAGGCGCTGTTGCTCACGTCCAGTTCACCGGTCACGCTGACGTTCACTGCGGCGGCGCCGGCCGATGTCGTGCGCACGTGCAGCAGGCCGGGCGGGTTCTCGACGGTCATGCCGTTAATTGTCGCCGAGACAATAGCCGACGGTATCGGTCAAGTAACCGATTTAGCAGGTGAACCTGGCCGCCACCCAGGCCGCGATCTGCGTCCGCGCGTTGAAGTCCAGCTTGGTCAGGATGTGCTCGAGGTGCGTGTTGGCGGTGCGCCGGCTGATCACCAGGCGGTCGGCGATCTGCTGGTTGGTCATGCCCGCCGCGACCAGCTCGGCCACCTCGCGCTCGCGGCGGGTCAGCGGCGCCCAGTCGGTGGTGGCGTCCGCCTCGGCCGGGGCCGCCTCCTCCTCCAGCGCGTACGCCACCCCGGCCTCGAACGCGAACGCCATGCCCTCGGCCAGCAGTACGTCGAACCGCTGGTCGCCGAGCACGTCGCGAGACTTCTTCTCGGCCCATTCCTGGCTCGCGCTCAGGTCGGGCGAACCCATCTGCGGCAGCCCGACGGCCTCCCACAACCGGTGCGCGACGCCGAAGAGACGGGCCGCTCGCTCGCAGTCCCCGAGCGCCGACGCCGCCCGGGCCAGCGAGTCCATCGCCATCGCGTTGCCCCCGAGGTCGCAGAGCTGCCGTTTCACTCGCAAGGCGGACCGGGCGTGCACGACCGCCGCCGAAGGCCGGTCACGCATCAGCTCGATCACCGAGCGCACATACTCGGCGTACGACCGGGACCATTGCTCACCGTTCTGGTCGCAGAGCTCGAACTGCTCGTCGGTGACGGCCGCCGCGCGATCGAACTCCCCGAGAAACGCGAGCGCGATGGCCTGGGCCGACATCGCCACGAACAATCCGGTTCCCGGGTCGCCGCCGTTGGTGTGCAGCCGGACCGACTCCTGAGTGCTCTCCAGCGCTTTCGCCGGCTCGCCCCGCAGCGCCGCCGCGACCCCCATGACGTAGGTGATCCACCCTCGCGCCTCCACGTCGGCGTGCGGACGGCATTCGTCGGCGTAGTCAGCGGCCCTGAGCATGTCACCCTGAAGCGCGCAGATCCAGGCGCAAACCCACAGCGCATGCGTACGGGCCGGGGTCGGCGCCGGGGCCAGGGCCATCGCGCGTTCGAGATAGTGGCGGCCCTCGCGCGGGTGCCCGCAGGCGAACCAGAAGTAGTTCAGCGCCGCCGCCAGCTCCAGCCCGGCCCCGTACTCCTCCGGTTCGGACAAGCTGAAGTCCAACGCCGTACGCAGGTTGGGGTGCTCGAGGGTGAGCCGGCGGAACCACTCGGCCTGCCCCGGCCCGCACCACTCGGCGTCGAACCGGCGGGCCAGCCGCAGGTAGTGGTCGCGATGCCGGCGCCGCACCTCGCGTTCCTCGCCCGAGGCGCGCAGGATCTCCACCCCGTACTCGCGAATGGTGTCGAGCATCCGGTAACGGCCCTCGGAGCCGGGGCCGTCGAGCACCAGGATCGACTTGTCGACGAGCCCGGCCACCAGGTCGAGCGTCTCGCCGCAGACCTCCTGCACGGCCTCCAGGTCGAACCCGTCGGCGAACACCGAGGCCCGCGCCCACACCATCCGCTCGCCGGCGCTGCACAGGGCATAGCTGCCGTCGATGGCCTTGCGCAGCGACTCGTGCCGGCCCCCGCCGGCCCGGCTGAGCAGGCCGGATTCGTCGCTGTACCAGCCCTCGACCAGCTCCGCGATCCGTTCGACGGGCAGCGCCCGGGTGCGGACGGCGGCCAGTTCGATGCCGAGCGGGATCCCGTCCAGGCGGCGGCACAGCCGGGCCACGGCGTCCTGGTTGCCAGGGGTGAGCGTGAAGCCGGGGGCGGCCGCGGCGGCCCGCTCGGCGAACAGCATGACGGCGGCGTCGAGCTCGCGGTCGGCGGGTGAGACGGCCGGGTCGGGGACGGGCAGCGGCGGCAGCAGGAAGACGTGTTCGCCGTTCACCCCGAGCGGCTGGCGGCTGGTGGCCAGCACCTGCAGCCCGGGCGCGGCCCGCAGCAGCGTCTCCACGAGGGACGAGCACGCCCCGACCACGTGCTCGCAGGTGTCCAGCACGAGCAGCAGCCGGCGGGAGGCGAGATAACCGGCCAGGCCGTCGGACTGCGGGCGGGCCGACTGGTCCTGCACGCCGAGCGCCTGCCCGACGGCCTCGGCGATCAGGCACGGGTCGGCGATCACCGACAGGTCGACGAGCCACACCCCGTCCGGGAAGGCTCTTTGCACCTCGGCGGCCACCCGGATCGCCGTACGGGTCTTGCCGACGCCGCCGATGCCGGTGATCGTGACGAGTCGCGAGGTGGCCAGCAGGCGTTTGAGCTCGGCACGCTCGCGGTTGCGATCGACGAAACTGGACAGCTCGGCGGGCAGGTTCCCGCGAAGCCGCCGCGACTGCGCTGTGCGAGCGTCCATCGACGTACCGTAAGCACATCGGGGGTTGTCCGCCCACGCTCAATATCCGATCGAGTGATGTCGGATGCGCGGCAGGCGCCGGCCAAAAGTGTCGTACGGGGACGGTAGGTTCTCCGCGTGCTCGAAACCCTCGATGACGTGCCCTGGTCCGACCTCCATCACGCTTCCGGCTCCGCCGAGGATGTGCCTGCTCGGCTGCGGTCGCTGCTGTCCGGCGACGCCGAGGTTCGCCGGCAGGCCCGCCGGGCGTGCCACGACAACCTCGTCCACCAAGGCCTGCGCTACGAGGCCAGTGCCCGAGCGGTGCCGTTCCTGCTCGAGATGCTGGACAGCCCGTCCACGCCGGAGCGTGCCGAGCTGATCGAGCTGCTGGTGGCCCTGGCGATCGGCGACGAGGAGTCCTGGCTGTCGCACGGTGCCGAGCCGGCCGGGCCCGAGGCGCGCGCTCATGAGACCGTCGGCCGCGGGGTGCCGCTGTTCGCCCGCCTGCTCGACGACGACGAGGCCGGCGTCCGCCGGATGGCCGCGTTCGCGCTCGGCTGGTTCCCGGCGAGCGCCGCCACCAGCGTGCCCGCGCTGGCCTGGGCGCTGCTCGACGCCGACGAGTCCGTGGCCGCGACCGCCGCGCTCTCGCTCGGCCTGGCCGGCGAGGTGCACCGGCTGGCCGTCGAGGCGCTCGGGGCGTCCTTCGCCGGCCCGCGGGTGCTCCTGCGTGGCGCGTCGGCCATCGGCCTGGCCCGGCTGCAGGGCCGCGACGTGCCGGCCCCCGTGGTCGACGAGCTGCGGCGCTGGGCGGCCGGGGGCGAGCCGACCGGGGTGCCGTTCGCCGGGGGCGATCTCTCCGGCTATGCCGCGTCGGCGCTGCGGGAGGTGAAGATGCCGTAGCCGAAACCGTCCAGCTTCACCTCGCCGTCCTGCACGGTCACGCCGGAGGTCCAGATCGGCTCGCCCGCGTCGACCGTCAGCGTGGCCGGCTCGCGGCGCGGGTTGAGCACGACCAGGTGGCTCTCCCCGCGCACGTAGGCGAGGGGGTAGCCCTCCGAGATTACTCGCGTCGACGCCCGGGTGCCGAGCGCCGGGGTGGCATTTCGCAGGGCGATCAGCTTGCGGACGAAGGCGAGGGTCGATTCCGGGTCGTGCTCCTGCGCGGCGACGGTCGGCCGGTCGGGCGCGGGGTCGATCGGCAGATAGAGCCGCGACGGGTCGGCGGTCGAGAAGCCCGCGTTGGGGCCGGCGTCCCACTGCATCGGGGTGCGGCATCCGGCCCGGTTGTAGCCCGGGTTGCAGATCGAGCCCTCCACGTTCGGCAGCCCCGGCAGGTAGCGCATGCCGATCTCGTCGCCGTAGTACAGGCACGGCACGTTGCCCCAGGTGAACAGGAAGATCAGCGCCGTGCCGAGCTGATCGGCGGTGCGCGGCCCGCAGCAGAGCCGGTCGAAGTCGTGATCGGCGGTGGCCAGGATGATCGGCCGGTCGGGGTGCCCGTCGCGGGCGGCGGCCCACGCGTCGAGGAACGGCCGGGTGCTGCCCTTGCCCTCGGCGTCGAAGAACGGCTCGCGCGGCTCCTGGAACGGCAGCCGCCCCGCGTACTGGTTGTTGAACAGGCTCGCGTGCGCGTCCTTGATCACGAGGAAGAAGTCGGCGTCGAAGGCGAGCGACCCACCCGTACGGGGCTCGCCGCCCTCGGGAATCAGCACCGCGTCCGGATAGCCGGCCTCGAGCCAGGCCCGCAGCTCGCGCCACAGCTCGACCGTCTCGGCGTACCCCTGGGTCAGCTCCTCGTCCTTGACCAGCGAGAACGCCATGTCGACGCGGAAACCGGCCACCCCCAGATCGAGCCAGTACGCGATGATGTCGCGCAGCGCCTGCCGGTTGCGCAGCGGCCCCGGGCCGTCGATAGGGTCGCGCCACGGCTCGTCCGGCCCGGCGCCGACCCAGCCGAAGTTGAGCGCGGGCTGCTCGTCGTAGAAGTTCTTCAGGTAATAGCCCTTGCGCGGCCCCGGCGACCGCACCCAGGCCGGCGTGCCCGGCATGTCGCGCGTCCACGACCGTACGGGAAGCTCCTCGCACCAGATGTAACGGTCGCCCTCGGGGGCCGGGCCGTCGGCCGCGAGCTCCTTCTGGAACCACGGGTGCTCGATCGACGTGTGCCCCGCCACCAGGTCGAGCAGGACGCGAATGCCCCGCTCACGCGCCTTGCCGACCAGCTCGGCGAGGTCGTCGTTGCTGCCGTAGCGGGGCGCGATGCTCAGGTAGTCGGAGACGTCGTAGCCCGCGTCGACGAACGGCGAGGCGAAGCACGGGTTGAACCAGATGACGTTCACCCCGAGCGACGCGATGTGGTGGAGCCGGTCGATCACCCCGCGCAGGTCGCCGATCCCGTCGCCGTTCGAGTCGGCGAACGACTGCGGATAGATCTCGTACATGACCGCGTCGGCCAGCCATTCACGCCCCATGCCGCCAGCTAACCACGGCGCCGGGTGATCCGCCGGGCGACGGGAGGCCCGGGCCGTGGCTCGGGCCTCCCGTCGGTCAGCGGCTGGCCCCGGCCCGCCGCTTGGTCCACACGTCGAAGGCGACCGCGGCCAGCAGCACGGCCCCCTTCACCAGCAGCACCTGCTCGCTGGGGGCGCCGATCAGGCTCATCCCGTTGTTGATCACACCCATGATCAGGCCGCCGGTGATCGCGCCGATCACCTTGCCGACCCCGCCCTGCACGGCCGCGCCGCCGATGAAGGCCGCCGCGATCGCGTCCAGCTCGAACTGGTCGCCGCCGGTCGGGTTGGCCTGGTTGAGCCGGCCCGCGAAGATGATGCCCGCAAGTGCGGACAGCACGCCCATGTTCACGAAGATCCAGAACACCACGGACTTGACCTTGACGCCGGACAGCGTCGCCGCCTGCAGGTTGCCGCCGACGGCGTAGATCTGCCGGCCGAAGACGGCCCGGTTGGTCAGCAGCGAGTAGCCGAGCACGAGCGCGGCCAGCAGCACCAGCACCCACGGCACGTTGCGGAACCGGGCCAGCTGCACGATCACGAACATCACCACGAACCCGGCCAGGGCGATCTTCAGGACGAACAGCGGGAACGGCTCGACGGCCTGCCCGTACCTGACCCGCCCGGCCCGCGAGCGCCATTGGGTCACCACGATGCCGGCCACCGCGGCCACCCCGAGCAGCAGCGAGACCAGGTCGGCCCCGCCGAGTGCGCCGAGCCCGATGTTGCCCAGATAGCCGTCGGTGAAGCCGTTCGAGAGCGTCCGCACCTCGTCCGGGAACGGCCCGATGCCACGGTTGCCGAGGATGTTGTAGGTGACCGCGCGGAACAGCAGCATGCCGGCCAGCGTGACGATGAACGCCGGGATCCCGAAGTACGCCACCCAGTAGCCCTGCCACGCGCCGATCGCCGCCCCCACGAGCAGCGTGATCAGCAGGGCCAGGGGCCACGGCACGTCGTGGTTGACCATCAGGACGGCCGCGACCGCGCCGGTGGCCGCCACGATCGAGCCCACCGACAGGTCGATGTGCCCCGCGATGATCACCAGGATCATGCCGATGGCCAGGATCAGGATGTACGAGTTCTGCACGATGATGTTGCTGATGTTCTGCGGGGCGAGCATGTCGCCGCCGGTGAGGATCGTGAACAGCAGCACGATCGCGGCGAACGCGATGTAGATGCCGCTCTGCCGCAGGTTGATCTGGAAACGGCGCGGGCCACGGGGGGCGAAACCGGAGAGCTCGCGCTGCTTGGCGGGGGCGATGCTCATCGCGGGGCCTCCTGGGTCATCAGGGTCATGAGCCCCTCCTGGGTGGCCTCGGCCCGCGGCACCTCACCGGTGATCCGCCCGGCCGAGAGGGTGTAGATGCGGTCGCACAGCCCGAGCAGCTCGGGCAGCTCGCTGGAGATCAGCAGCACCGCCTTGCCGTCGTCGGCCAGCTTGTTGATGATCGTGTAGATCTCGTACTTGGCGCCGACGTCGATGCCGCGGGTGGGCTCGTCGAGGATCAGCACGTCGGGATCGGTGAAGATCCACTTGGACAGCACGACCTTCTGCTGGTTGCCGCCGGAGAGCTTGCCGGTGATGCTCGAGACGCTCGGGGCCTTGATGTTCAGGCTCTTCCGGTACGACTCGGCGACCTTGTACTCCTCGTTGTCGTCGACCCAGCCCCGCCGCGCGAGCTTGCCCAGCCCCGCGGCGGAGACGTTGCGCTTGATGTCCTCGATCAGGTTGAGCCCGTAGCGTTTGCGGTCCTCGGTGGCGTACGCGATGCCGTGCCGGATGGCCTCGCGCACCGACCGCAACCGGATCTCCCGGCCGTCCTTGAAGATCCGCCCGCTGATCCCGGTGCCGTACGACCGGCCGAAGATGCTCATGGCCAGCTCGGTGCGCCCGGCCCCCATCAGCCCGGCCAGCCCGACGATCTCGCCGCGGCGCACGCTCAGGCTCGCACCCGACACGAGCAGCCGGCCGTGCTGGGTCGGGCTGTGCACGGTCCAGTCCTCGACCCGCAGGATCTCGTCGCCGATGCGCGGCTCGTGCGGCGGGAACCGGTGGTCGAGGTCGCGCCCGACCATGCCGCTGATGATCCTGTCCTCGGTCAGGCCCTCGGCGTCGAGCGTGGTGATCGTCCTGCCGTCGCGCAGGATCGTCACCCGGTCGGCGATCTCGAGCACCTCGTTCAGCTTGTGCGAGATGATCACGCAGGTGATGCCCTCGTCGCGCAGGCCGCGCAGCAGCCCGAGCAGGTGCGCCGAGTCCTCGTCGTTGAGCGCCGCGGTCGGCTCGTCGAGAATCAGCAGCTTGACCCGCTTGGACAGCGCCTTGGCGATCTCGACCAGCTGCTGCTTGCCGACGCCGAGGTCGAGCACCTGCGTGACCGGATTCTCGCGCAGGCCGACCCGGCCCATCAGCTCGGCCGCGGCCGCGTTCGTCTTGTTCCAGTCGATCAGGCCGCGCGTGGACTGCTCGTTGCCGAGGAAGATGTTCTCGGCGATCGACAGGTTGGGCGCGAGCGCGAGCTCCTGATGGATGATCACGATGCCGCGGTGCTCGCTGTCGCGGATGCCGCCGAACCGGCACTCCTGCCCGTCGAACTCGATCCGGCCGGTGTAGTCGCCGTGCGGGTAGACGCCGGAGAGCACCTTCATCAGGGTGCTCTTGCCGGCGCCGTTCTCCCCGCAGATCGCGTGGATCTCGCCGCGGAGCACCTCCAGATTGACGTCGTCCAGGGCCCGTACGCCCGGGAAGGTCTTGGAGATGCCCCGCATGCGCAGGATGGAATCCGTCATCACTTGAGCTGGGACTCGGTGTAGTAGCCGGAGTCGACGAGTTCCTTCTTGTAGTTGCTCTTGTCGACGATGACCGACTCGAGCAGCATCGACGGGACGACCTTCTTGCCGTTGTCGTAGTCGGTCGTGTTGTTCGTCTGCGGCGTCTGCCCCTTGAGCACGGCGTCGGCCATCGCGACCGTGGTCTTGGCCAGCTCGCGGGTGTCCTTGTAGATCGTCGAGTACTGCTCGCCGCGCAGGATCGACTTGACCGAGGCCTGCTCGGCGTCCTGCCCGGTGACGATCGGCCAGGGCTGCGCCGCCGTGCCGTAGCCGTTGCTCTTCAGCGCCGACAGAATGCCGATCGAGAGACCGTCGTACGGGGAAAGGACCCCGTCGACCTTGGAACCGGTGCGATAGGTGGAGGTCAGCAGGTCCTCCATCCGGTCCTGGGCCCGCTTGGCCTGCCACCGCAGGATCGCGACGGTCTTGAAGTCGGTCTGCTTGCTCTTCACGACCAGGGTGCCGTCGTCGATCTTCGGCTTGAGCACGCTCATGGCGCCGTTGAAGAAGAACGTGGCGTTGTTGTCGTCCGGCGAGCCCGCGAACAGCTCGATGTTGAACGGGCCCTTGGCGTCGCCCGCCGAGCCGTCCGGCTTGAGCACCTTGAGCCCGGTGAGCAGCGAGGTGGCCTGCTGCACGCCGACCTTGAAGTTGTCGAACGTGGCGTAGTAGTCGACGTTCGGGCTCTCGCGGATGAGCCGGTCGTACGCGATGACCGGGATGTTGGCGGCCTTCGCGTTCTCGAGCTGGGTGGTGATGGCGGTGCCGTCGATCGAGGCGATGATCAGCAGCTTGGCGCCCTTGGTGATCTGGTTGTCGAGCTGCTGGGTCTGCGTCGGGATCTTGTCCTCGGCGTATTGGAGGTCGACCTTGTAGCCGAGCGCCTCGAGCTGCTTCTGCAGGTTGTCACCGTCGCTGATCCACCGCTCGCTGGAGCGGGTGGGCATGGTGACACCGATCAGGGCGCCGGTGTTGTCGCCGGGAGCGGCTTGCTGGTCGACGGTCTTCTCACTGGAACCACATGCGGCCAGGGAGGCGGCGAGCACGGTGGCGGAAAGCACCGCGCCCATCCTGGACAGTCTCATGCGGAACTCCTTGGGGTGCGTCGGAGCGGGAGTGCGGTCGAGTGTGAACGGTCACACGAACGGGTGTCAACCGCCCCGAGCAACGTTGCCGTCATTTGGCCGTTACTTTGTTATCGATAACAGAAGCGTCTCGGATCCGGTCGGCGCGTGGTCTGCTGAGCCCATGACGATCACGGTGGTGCCCCGGTTCGAGGTCGACGACGAGGCGTTGAGCGGCCTGCACGCCCGGGCGTTCGGCGGCGACCCGGCGGTGGTGACGCCCTGGGCCGCCCGGCTGGCCCGGCACGCGCTGACGTGGGTCGGCGCCTTCGACGGATCCCGCCTGGCCGGCTTCGTCCAGGTGGCCTGGGACGGGGGCGCCCACGCGTTCCTGCTCGACACCGCGGTCGAGCCGGGGCTGCAGCACGGCGGCATCGGCACGGCGCTGGTGTCGGCCGCCGTCGCCGAGGCGCGCGCCGCGGGCTGCGAGTGGGTGCACGTCGACTTCGAGCCGCACTTGGCGCACTTCTATCGGGACCGTTGCGGCTTCGCGCCGACCGTGGCCGGCCTGCGGCACTTCCCGACTAATCAGACTTAAGGCGCGGCATAACAGTTTTCGCTGGTGGGGCGGCGAAAGGGCAGCCTTTGTTGCCGAATATTGACGAGCGGCAACACCACCGTAACAATCCGAGAAAGCGCTTCCCGGAGGCGCCGCACGGTCCCCCGTTCCCGCCACGCGTCTGTCCCCACGGCCGCGCGGCACCCCGGCCGACTAGGCAGGCACATGACATCCCCGACCCTGTCATCTCCATCGACACCCACCCGTAGACGCCGCGGACAGGTCGCGCTGAGCGCGGCCCTCGCCGTGGGCCTCGGCATCACCGTCGCCGCGGTCACCACCAGCGCCAGCGCCGCCGAGATCCCCGTCTCGCAGGGCAAGCCGGCCACCGCCTCGTCCGTCGAGAGCGCCGCCTTCCCCGCGTCGGCCGCGGTCGACGGCAACACCGGCACCCGCTGGTCCAGCACGTTCGCCGATCCCCAGTGGCTGCGGGTCGACCTGGGCAGCACCCAGTCGATCAGCCAGATCGTGCTCAACTGGGAGGCGGCGTACGCCTCGGCCTTCACCATTCAGACCTCCGCCAACGGCACCACCTGGACGAACATCACCCCGGTGACCACGGGCCAGGCCGGCGTGCAGACCCTCAACGTCTCCGGCAGCGGCCGGTACGTGCGGATGAACGGCACGACCCGGGCCACGCCGTACGGCTATTCGCTCTGGGAGTTCCAAGTCTTCGGCCCCACCACCCAGCCGCCCACCACTCCGCCTACGACCCCGCCCGGCCTGCCGACCTCCGACACCCCGGACCTCGGCCCGAACGTACGGATCTTCGACCCGTCGACCCCGGCGGCGACCATCCAGTCGGCCGTGGACTCGGCGTTCAACGCGCAGCTGCGCAGCCCGAGCGCCCAGTTCGGCACCCAGCGCCACGTGTTCCTGTTCAAGCCGGGCACGTACGGGCGGGTCTGGGCCAACGTCGGCTTCTACACCACGGTCGCCGGTCTCGGCCTCAACCCCGACGACGTGACGATCAACGGCGCGGTCAACGTCGACTCCGGTTGGAACTACGGCGACGAGAAGAACGCGACCCAGAACTTCTGGCGCAGCATGGAGAACCTGTCGATCGTGCCCGAGGGCGGCACCAACCGGTGGGCCGTCTCGCAGGCCGCGCCGATGCGCCGCGTGCACATCAAGGGCAACCTGACCCTGGCCCCCTCCAACCAGGACAACGGGCAGGGCTACTCCAGTGGCGGCTACCTGGCCGACTCCGTGGTCGACGGCGTCGTGTCCTCCGGCTCCCAGCAGCAGTGGTACACCCGGGACAGCCGGATCGCCCGCTGGGACGGCGGCGTCTGGAACATGGTCTTCTCCGGCGTGCAAGGCGCCCCGGGAAACGCTTTCCCGAACCCGCCGCACACGACCCTGGCCACCACCCCGGTCACGCGGGAGAAGCCCTTCCTGTACGTCGACAGCGCCGGCAAGTACAGCGTCTTCGTCCCCAGCCTGCGGCGTAACTCCGCCGGCGCGAGCTGGCCGAACACCGCCGGCACCTCGATTCCGATGCGCCAGTTCTACGTCGCCAAGCCCGGTGACAGCGCCGCCCGCATCAACCAGGCGCTCGCCCAGGGCCTCAACCTGTTCTTCACCCCGGGCACCTACCAGCTCAACGACACCATCCGGGTCACCCGGGCCAACACCGTCGTGACCGGGATCGGCTACCCGACGCTGATCCCGACCAACGGCAACGAGGCGCTGAACATCGCCGACGTCGACGGGGTCAAGGTCAGCGGCATCACGTTCGACGCCGGCACGGTCAACAGCCCGACCCTGATGAGCGTCGGCCGGGCCGGCGTCCACACCGACCACGCCGCCAACCCGATCAGCCTGCAGGACGTCTTCTTCCGGATCGGCAGCAGCGTCCAGGGCAAGGCCACCACCACGCTGGCCGTGCACAGCGACGACACGATCATCGACCACATCTGGGCCTGGCGGGCCGACCACGGCGGTGCCCCGACCGGCTGGACGGTCAACCCCGGCGACACCGGCCTCATCGTGAACGGCGACGACGTGCTCGCGACCGGCCTGTTCGTCGAGCACTACCAGAAGTACGAGGTCATCTGGAACGGCAACCGCGGCAAGACGATCTTCTTCCAGAACGAGAAGCCGTACGACGTGCCCAACCAGGCGGCCTGGATCGGGCCCCGTGGCAACGGCTACGCCGCCTACAAGGTGGCCGACAACGTGACCGACCACGAGCTCTGGGGCGGCGGCTCCTACGCCTACTTCAACGTCAACCCGGCCGTACGGGTGGACCGGGCCTTCGAGGTGCCCAACCGGGCCGGCGTGCGGCTCCGCAGCGTCCTCACCGTCTCCCTCGGCGACGTCGGCACCATCGCCAACGTCGTCAACGACACCGGCGGCTCCGTCCCCAACCCCGCCGGCAACACCGTCCCCCGCAACGTCGTCGCCTATCCGTAAACCCTGGAACTGACCCGGCGGCCACCAGTGCGATCAGCACCGGTGGCCGCCGGCTTTTGTCAGACTCCGACGCCGCGGAAGCCGTCGGCCGTGTAGCGGACGATCATCCCGAGCTGGCCGCCGCGGACCGGGCGCTCGACCGGGCCCGGCGGGATCGGCACCCCGCCCGCGGAGACGAGTGGTGTGGCTCCGGCCGGTGGCGAGGGTGGTGGCAACGCCTTCACGGGGCGGAACAGGTAGTGACGGATCACGGCGGGGAAGCGGTCGAACAGGAGGTTGCGCGGCCGTTCCCACGTGATGCCGGCTTGCTCGCTCACCGCCCGTACGGTGGCCTCGGTCTTGAGGTTGGCGAAGCCGGACGCCTGGTAGGGCAGCACGTGGTGCACCCGGTGCGGGCTCAGGCCGGCGCTCAGCCACAGGTCGATCCAGCGGTTGCCGACGATGGTCAGGTCATAGCTGAGGCAGATCTGGTTGGCCGCCCAATCGTCACGCAGGGCGACCGGGATCACCGACAGGTCGTCGGGTGCGTCGTCCTCGAAGTCGTGGCTCGAGACGACCAGGAACGTGTTGAACCACAGCGTCAGGAAGAACTGCACGAGCCACGCCAGCCAATGACCGGTCGCTACGCACGCGACGAGCTCGACGAGCAGCCACGCCCGGACGATCCAGAAGTCGGCGCGAATCGCTGCGTTGCCGCCCCGCTGCTCGAATCGCGCAATCTCGCGCGCTCGCATCGACAATCCGAGCAGGCAGATGCCCAGCTTGTGCAGCGTGTAGCCGGGAACGCGCAACAACGGATGCAACCTGAGCATGCCGTCGAAGAACGTCTTCTTGACGTCGGCGCCGGAGCCCATGTACGGGTGGTGCAGCAGCACGTGCCCGTCGGTGCCGATCAGGCTCGTGCCCACGTAGTTGATGTCGAACAGGGCCTTGCCGAGCGGCGTCTGCAGCCGCTTCTTGTCGTTCCAGCGGCGGTGCAGGTGATAGTGGCCGGCGCCGGCGAGCGCGGTGCGGGTGAGCACCATGACGATCACGAAGGCCCAGGCCGGGGCCAGCCCGCCGACGAACAGCCCGAGCATCGCCACGTGGGCCAGGCCGATCGCCCAGGTGACCAGGTCGAACCGGCGGTCCAGACGCTTGAGGTCGCGTTTGGCGAAGCGGGCGTTGACGGCCGTACGGATCTCGGCGAGAAGACTGCCCTCGTCGGCGTAGTTCAGCCGCGGCAGATCGCGCGCGGCGTCGAAATCGGGCTCGAGCAGGAACGGCGGCACCCCGAGCTTGGGCAGCACGTCGCGCTCGGTGAACCCCTCGATCTCGTACCGGGAAAGGAATTTCCGCAGCCGTACGGGGTCACGGTGGTAGGTGTGGATGAGCGCGCTGATGTCGCGGCCCTGACTGGGGCCGAACCACGTCGCGCCGCCCGGATGGATCCGGGCCCACTCGGTGAAGTCGTAGGCGCGGCCGTCGACGATCCAGAACGGACGCCCCTCCGGCAGCACCGTGCCGGTGTGGGGTGAGCTGCGCACGTCGTCGGTCATCAGCGTTCCTTCCCCGCGGCGGCGAACTCGATCAGCGCCGTCTCGATCTGCGCGCCCGGCCCCATCGTGATCATCACGCCGCGCTCGCCGGGCCGGGCCGACCCCTCGTCGAGCAGGCGCTCCAGGCTGACCAGGAAACTGCCGCTGGAGATGTTGCCGAAGTCGCGGAGCACCGACCGGGTGTGCCGGACGGCGTGCTCGGTCAGGCCGAGGCTGCGCCGCGCGCTGTCGATCACCGCTCCGCCGCCGGTGTGCAGCACCCAATGACTGATCGATTCCGGTCGCAGGCCATTTCGCTCCAGCAATCGGCTCACCGGCTCGACCAGATTGGCGCCGATCACATAGGGAATGTCGCGGTCGAGATAGAAGCTCCACTTCCCCGCGTCGTCGTTCCAGTCGAAGCGCATGGCGTCCCACCGGCCGGGCAGGCAGAAGCTTTCAAAATCGCGCACGTACGGCCCTTCGGCGGTTTCGCTCGCGATCACAGCGGCCGCCGCACCGTCGCCGAAGAGGCTGTTGACTATTCCGGTACGCGCGGTTTCGTCGCGAACGTACATGGCCGAATTGATTTCGCAGCAGACGAGAAGAGCAACCCTCCCCGGATGGGTGCGCACCCATTGCACGAGCGCGTTGAGTCCGTTGAGGCCGGCGTTGCAGCCCATGCCGACGACGTCGGTGCGCACGAGATCGGTCCGGAAGCCGAGCTCGCGGGAGAAGAGCGAACTGACCCCCGGCACGAGGAAGCCGGTGGAGGTGACGCAGAGCAGATTTCCCACGTCGGACGGGGTGAGGGCCGCGGCCTTGAGCGCGGCGGCGATCGCCCGGCCGCCGATCTCGAGGGCGCCGTGGCGGAACTTGGCGTGCAGCTCGGCGGGCGTCTCGTCGGGGACGCGGCCGGTGACCGGGTCGGGCGGCGGCAGAAACAGCCGGCGCGTGCGGATGTGCGGGGCGGCGAGCAGTTTGCGGGCCACCCGATGCTCGAGACCGAGCAGCCGGCCCACCTCGTCCTGCGAATACGACGCGTCCGGAAAGGCGCTGCCGACCGAGACGATCGCCGCATCACCAGAACCAATATTGATCATTTAAGCGCCCCCGCTTGATTGGTCCGCCAGGGACGCTATCGGATTCCGCGCGGGCGCGCTGTCCCACCTTTCATACGGGCATTTTTCCGGATTATTGGCCGCCTGCTAATCTCCGGGCGTGCCGCGCTACGTCACTTCCGAAGAGGACAGCGCCCGCTGGCTGGGATTCCGTTTCCGCCCCGGCGACATCGTGATCAGCACTCGCCGCCGCACGGGCACGACCTGGCTGCAAATGATCTGTGGTCTGCTGATCTTCCAGACCCCCGAACTGCCCGCGCCGCTGTGGCACCTCTCCCCCTGGCTGGACCACCAGGTCGAGCCGGCCGCCCTGATGCACGCCCGGCTCGACGCGCAGCCGCACCGCCGCTTCATCAAGACCCACACACCTCTAGAGGCTTTGCCGTACGACCCCCGGGTGACCTATGTGGTGAGCGGGCGGCACCCCCTCGACACATACGTCTCGCTCTGTCACCACTGGTCCAACCTGCACGGCACGCCCCCGGTCGACCTGCGGGCCGCCCTGCTGCGCTGGCTCACCACCGACGACGACAGCACCGAGTCGCTGCCCGCGATGCTGCACCACGCCACCGACGCCTGGCAGCGCATCTGGCTGCCGAACGTAGTGCTCATCCACTACGACGACCTGACCGCCGACCTGCCCGGCCGGATGCGCTACCTGGCCGCCCGTCTCGGCATCACCGTCCCCGAACCGCTGCGGCCCGTCCTCACCTCATCGGCCACCCTGAACGGCATGCGGGCCCGCGCCACCCAGCTGGTCCCCGCCTTCTTCCGGGACCCGCGCTCGTTCTTCCCCCGCGGCACCCCTGGCGCCGGCACCGAGCTGCTCACCCCACCCGAGCTGGCCACCTACCACGCCCGAGCCGCCACCCTGGCCCCACCCGACGTCCTGACCTGGCTCCACGGCCACCACTCAACCACCGTCACCGAGTAGCCAACGGTTCGACCGACCTCTCCGCGAGCGCCGCCCGTAGCTTCTCCGCCCCCATCCGGATCAGAGTCCCGTAGTCGTCGTCGGGCAACAGGTCGAGATGCTCGAGCGCGGACGCCAGATGGACACCCGCTGTATCGAAGTGACCGGAGCGGCGGTGCGCGTCAGCCAGATTGAGCTGTAGTGACGGCAGCAACGCCCGTACCTGCCAGGCGGCGTCGTAGCTTCGGGCACGCTCGTCGGTGAGCGCGGTCGCCTCGGCCAAGGCACGCTTGTCCCACATCAGCTCATCGGCCACGGTCTCCTGCAGGTCGGCCGCATAGTGCGCGACGCTGCACCGATGCAGCGGGTCGGCGCTGCCTTCCCACAGCCGGGCCAGGGCCTGCCGCGCCCCGGCTCGATCACCGGCTCTCCCCTGCTCGACCGCGGCCGCGATCGCCGCCATCACGCCGTCGACGTCAGTCCTCGGGGACTCGGTCACATCTCACTCCAGCCAGTTGCGCCAACACGACGCCCGCGACCCTGCCCCCTCGACCAGCTCGAGAGTCAATCCGACCAGAACTGCCACGTCGGGGCTTCGACGGGTCTTTCCGCGTACGCCGGCAGCGGGCTCACCCCGGTGAGAGACGTTGCCGGGGCTGAGGGCGAAATGCTCGGCCGCCACACGCAGGGCCTCGGGTCGGTGGTGGATGGGCGGCGGGGCCGAAACCCGCAGCGCCGCCCCAGAGCCCGGTAGCGGGTGGGTCGTCGCTCGTCCACAGCACCGGGGCGCCGGCGTTGCTCAGCTTCGGGCCGCCCGGAGGCAGCTGACCGGCGAGGCCCGGCGGCAGGGGAAGGCTCATTGGGCCGCCCGTCTGATCGCGGCGGCCGCGGCCGCGCGCAATCTCGCTCGCCGGGCCCGGCGCGCACGCAGAGCGGCGGGCACCACGGGCGGGGAGACGGGACGAGTGACGGGCTTCGGGTCGGTCTTCATGGCCGAGAACCTAGCCTCCAGGTCTGACAAAAATGGGGAGGCCGGGAGGGCCGGAAGTGAGGCACACTCGCGGGCATGTCTGTCATGGCCCGCAGCGTCGACGACCTGTCCGAGTACGCCGCCCGCAACCGGGTGAAGTATCTGTTCTTCTGGGGTCACCAGGCCGAACGTGACGGGAGCGCGGGCGCCGGGTGCCTGAGTCAGTGGTGGCCGTCCCGGTTCACCACCGAGGGCCACAGCTTCGCCAGCGCCGAGCATTACATGATGTGGCGCAAGGCCGTCCTGTTCGGCGACGAGGCGATGGCCGAGCGCATTCTGGTGGCGCCGCACCCGAAGGTCGCGAAGGCGCTGGGCGGGCGCGTCGAGCACTTCCGGCAGGAGGAGTGGGACGCGCACCGCTACGAGATCGTCGTCGCGGGCAACCTGGCCAAGTTCGGGCAGGACGACGAGCTGCGCGACTATCTGCTGACGACCGGCGAGCGGGTGCTGGTCGAGGCGAGCCCGCTCGACCGCATCTGGGGCATCGGGCTCGGCCGCGACGATCCGCGGGCGGCCGATCCGCGCCGGTGGCGGGGCACCAACCTGCTCGGGTTCGCGCTCATGGACGTACGGGAAAGCCTGCGGCATCAGTCCTCGGCGGGGTAGCCCGACGTCACGAGCAGGCCCGGAATCTGCTCGGCGCCGTGGAAGAACAGGAGGCGGACCAGCACGGGTGAGCAGCCCACGACGTGCATGCGGCCCAGGGTGGCGGCGGCGTTGAGCAGCACCCGGGCCGCGGCGGTGTCGGCGAAGCGGAGCGCGGTGACGTCGAGCGTGACGACCGGCTCGCAGTCGCGGGTCAGGAACACCTCTTCGATCATCGACCGGAGCGCGTGCCGGTTCGACATGTCGGCCTCGCCGGCGAGCCACAACCCGTACGGCTGGTCGGTCCGCCGGATCCGCAGCGAGGTCTCGGGGTCGAACGGCAGCAGCGGCCCGGCCGCCCCGGGGTGCGCGAGCGCGAGCCGCCGCAGGTGCACAGGGTCGAAAAGCCTTCGGTCGTACGCGCAGACGCCCATCACGTAGCCGTCGGCGAACACGGTGTTGCATCTCGCCTCGTACCAGTCCAGCCGCTCGCTCCCCGGCACCTGCCCCTGCGCCCAGTTCATCTCGCCGACCACGCGCAGGCCCCGGTAGCCCTCGGCCCGGCTCCGGGCCTTCTCGACCTGCCAGTGCGCGAGGGTGCCCTCGGGGTCGAAGGAGCCGCCGGCCAGATAGCTGCCCTCGGGGGTCGCCGCGGTCAACTGCCCGGAGTCGAGGGCCGGCCGGATCTCGGCGCCGCGGCGGGCGAGCGCGGACAGGATCGTCTCCGGGGCGGCGCCGGAATAGACGACCTTGTGCTTCGCCAGCAGCCCTTCGTGCAGGACGGCGGCAATTTCGTCCCGCCGGACGTCGTCGTCGTCGACCGTCCAGCAGACGTGGTCCCCGAGCTCGAGGCGATCGAGCAGCGCCACGGCCCTCCCCTTTTCGCATGCGCCACTTGCCGCGCGGCCCGACTCACCTCCGCGCAAGGCGCCGTTCACCGTACGCTCCGAAGCGCTTCCGCCGCGTTACCTCGGACGAGTGACTTCGCCCCCGGAGCCAAGACACCTGGCGTTCACCTGCGGCGGCCCGGGACCGCGCCTGCACATTGCTGGTTCGCCTGCGCGTCGGGTTTCATTCACCGCCTCGCCGCCGGGGCCTCCTATTCTGCGGCGCAGTCATCGCACAAAAGCCCGGCAAAACGGTAAGCAGGTAACCAACACATGGACGTCAGCGTCGTCATTCCGACGTGCAACCGCCCGGAGCTGGCCACCCGCGCGGTGCACAGCGCGCTCGGGCAGACGCATCGCAGCCTCGAGGTCATCGTCGTGATCGACGGGCCGGACGACGCGACCGTCAGCGCGCTCAAGGAGATCGACGACGACCGGCTCCGGGTGCTCGTGCTGCCCGAGCGCGGCAAGGCGCCGAATGCCCGCAACCAGGGCGTCAAGGCGGCCGAGGGGCAGTGGGTGGCGCTGCTCGACGACGACGACGAGTGGATGCCCACCAAGATCGAGGCGCAGCTCGCGCTGGCGGCCACGGCGACCAAGGCGTCCCCGATCGTCGCCACCCGCATGATCAGCCGGACGCCGCGCTCCGACACCGTGATGCCGCGCCGGCTGCCCGAGCCCGGCGAGCCGCTCAGCGAATACTTGACCGTACGGCGGGGGCTGTTCTACGGCGACGGCTTCATCCAGACGTCCACGATCATGGCGCCGACCGAGCTGCTGCGCCGCGTCCCGTTCACCGTGGGGCTGCGCCGCCAGCAAGAGCTCGACTGGACGTTGCGCGCGCTGCAGCACGACGACGTGGAGCTGCTGTATGCGGCCGACGCGCTCGTGCTCTGGCACCAGGACGAGAACCGCGAGCGGATCAGCCTGCAGAACCCGTGGGAGGAGCAACTCGCCTGGGTTCGCGAGAGCCGCCACCTCTTCACGCCGCGGGCGTACGCTGCCGTCACGATGAGCGTGATCAGTTCGATGGCCGCCCCGACGCGCAGCCCCAAGGTCTTTCGTGAGCTGCTGAGCGAGGCGCGCACCCACGGCCGCCCGGGCGCGCTGGATTACGTCACTTTCCTGCAGATCTGGGCCCTGCCGCCCAACGTCCGTCACCGCGTACGGGATCTGGTTGTGGGAAAGAAGGCCCATGCCTAGGGTCGCCGTCTGGCGCAGCGCGATGCTCTCGGCCTCCGAGACGTTCATCCGCAACCAGGCCGACTCGCTGGGCCGCTGGGAACCGGTGTATCTCGGCGCGACGAAGACCGAGTCGACGCTCGCCCGCGACACCGACATCACGCTGTTCCGCGCGCAACGGGACAACGACTTCCTGCGCCTGCGGTTGCTCGGCAGCTCCCCCGTGCTCCGGCGGGCACTGACCGACCTCGAGCCGGATCTGGTGCACGCGCACTTCGGCGGCGACGGCTGGCTGGTCAGCGGCGAGGCCGCCCGGGCCGGGATCCCGCTGATCGTCACGCTGCACGGCCATGACGTCACGCGGCAGCCGCAGAGCACCGGCGCGAAAGGTGTGCGGTATCGGCGCAACTTGCGCACGGTGTTCACACGGGCGGCCGAGCTGATCGCGGTCTCTGAAGTCATCCGGCAACGCGCGATCGGCTGGGGTGCCGACCCGGCCAAGGTGCGCGTGCACCACACCGGCGTGCCGATCCCGGCCTCGGTGCCCGGCGGCCCCAAGCGCTGGGACGTGGCGTTCGTCGGCCGTTTCGTCGAGAAGAAGGGCGCCGACGACCTGCTGGCCGCGCTGGCCACCCTCGACGCGCCCAAGGCCCTGTTCATCGGGGACGGGCCGCGGCTCGACGAGATGCGCGAATATGCTCGTTCGCTGCGCGTCGATGCGACGTTCCTGGGCGCGCGGCCCGCCGACGAGGTGTATCGGCTGCTCGGCGAGTCGCGTTTGCTGGCCGCCCCGTCCCGTACGGCGGCCGACGGCGACAGCGAGGGCCTGCCGACCACGATCGTCGAGGCGATGGCGCTGGGCCTGCCCGTGGTCTCGACCCGGCACAGCGGCATCCCCGAGGCGGTCGAGGACGGAACGACGGGTCTGCTGGGCGCCGAGAGCGACCGGGAGGCGCTCGCCGCCAACCTGCGCAAACTTCTCGACGATCAAAACCTGCAAGCGTCCTTCGGTACGGCGGCACGGGCCCGCGCGGAGGCCGAGTTCGACGTCGTGAAGCAGAGCCACCGCCTCGAGGACGTGTACGACTCCGTCGTGGGGCGGCGCGGCTAGCGAGTCTTATGTAGGGTGCGCCGGTGGAGCGTCGGCGCAACGGGACGAACGGCTATTCGATCGCCGCGCTCATCCTCGCGTTCGTCGGGCTCGGGCTGCCGCTGAGCATCGTGGCCGGGGTCATCGGCCTGATCCAGAGCCGGCGCGACGGCGATCGGCTCGGCCGGGATCTGGCCGAAGTGGCGCTGGGCATCTGCGCCCTGTGGATCGCCGGAATCGCGGCGTTCGTGGCCTTCGCGGGCGAACCCGACGGCACCGATCGAGGGGGTTCTTCCTTTTCCCCGTACGACATCACGACGTCATCGGTCCGCGACTGACGGGGCAACGAATCCAGGTCCGTTTATGTAGGGTTCGGCGGTGAATCAGCAGAACTACCCAGCGCCCCCGTTCGTCCCGCCGCCGCCGACGAGGCCGCCCTGGAACGGCAAGACGAACGGCTTCTCGATCGCGGCGCTCACCCTGTCGCTGTTCGGCTGCACGGGTCTGCTCAGCATCGTGTTCGGTTTCATCGGGCTGACCCAGAGCCGGCGCAACGGCGACAAGCGCGGCCGGATCTTCGCCATCATCGCGCTGAGCATCTGCGCACTCTGGATCACCGCCATCGCCACGGCCATCGTCGTGGCCGTCGTCCGGGACGCGGCCGACGGCCCCGACCGCGACGCCACCGGCGCGATCCGCGGCGAACGGACGATCAGGCTGGCCGACCTGCGCGCCGGCGACTGCGCGAAGGACCTGGAGGACCAGCGCGGCTCCCGGGTCGACGTGCTGCCCTGCACGTCGGCCCACAGCAGCGAGGTTTTCGCGACTTTCGAGCTGCCCGCCGCCGGCGACACCCAGGAAGCGGCCGAGGCCGGGTGCGAGCAACGCTTCGCGGCGTACGCGGGCAAGAAGCGGCCGGACGGCGCGCCCTACTTCCTGTTCACCGCACGCCTGTCCGACGTGACCACCACAACCGGCCACGGCGTCCTCTGCTTCGCCCACCAGCTGCACGGCACCACCACCACTTCGATTCGCAAGTGACCGCTCCCTGAGCGCACGCGCAGCTGCCGCCATGAACGCGCGAACGCGACCGAGTGACCCTGAGCGAATGCGCAACAGGTTCACGACGCGGAGGCGGGTTCGATCGGAGACTGCTCGAAGATGCGCGAAGGTGTGCGGAATCCGTGGACGGCGAGCCAGCCACCCAGGACGAGCTCGTTGAGGCCGAGCGGGAGGCCGTAGAAGACCATGTCCAGGCTGCCGCCGCCCAGGCCGCCGACGTCGGCCAGCGCACCGGCGAGCAGGATGACCAGGCCGGCCAGGCCCCACCAGACGAGCCAGCGCGGCACCGCGCGGTGCTTGTGGAGCAGCGGATAGATGGTGGCGGCGCTGGCCGAGAAGGCGAAGATGGCCATGATCTGCGCCTGGTAGCGCTGGTCGAGCCATGCCTCGCGCAGTTCTCCGCTCAGCCCGAGGGCGGTCAGGGTGCTCACGATGATGAGCGCGTTGACCGCCGCCTCGAAGATGCGGGAGCTCAGGTGACCGGCCGCGAGCGCCGGGCTGTGGTGGCGGAACGTCGCCCAGACCACCGCCCCGATCCCGAGCACGGCGACCCCGCAGAGCATTTCGAGCAGTTCGCCGGCCAGGCTGGGCCCGCGGCCGAGGCCGGCCTCGGCGAGCTCGCTGCCGATGCCGTTGCAGAGGAGGGCGGCCAGGTAGAAGAGGCCGACGACACGTCCGGCCCGTCGAAAATCAGTCATGCCGGTCAGAGTGGGCGTCCGTACCGGCACGGCGCTTCGGACGCGAGTCGGCGTACGGGGCTCCTACCTTGGTCGGATGCCCGCCCCGGCCCGGCGGCCCTAGCGACTGTTTCGTGGCTGGGGTGGGTGCGAGGCCGGGTCCAGATTTCGTCTGGTGGTGGCCCGTGGAAGCCCGGCTCCCGGGGTTGGAACCGGGCTTTCGCGGGACGCCGCCAGGCGGGATCTGGGCCCTGCCGCAGCCCCGCCACAGCCACGAAACAGGCGCTAAGGTGTCGGCATGTCCCCCGACGCGCCGCCGTCCGAGCGGGACGCACCGCGGTGGGCCGGGCGCGTCGAGGTGCTGCCGGCTCGGGTGGTCGACGTCGGTCTGGGTGCGCTGGCCGTGGTCGGAGTCGGGCTGGCGGCCCTCGACGGCGTCGATGCCGGGCTCGGCGCAGGGTTGCTCGCGGCCGAGATCGCGGGCGGGGTGCTGAGCGTCCTCGCGTTGCCGTTGCGGCGTTCCCGTCCCGTGGTGTTCGCGGCTGTCACCGGGGTGTTGAGTGTTTGCTCGTTGGGCGCGGCGATCGTCTCGCTCATCGCGTTGTGCACTGTGGCCGCCCGCCGCCGCCTTCCGGTCGCGCTGGGCGTGGTGGCGAGCTATGCCGTTCTGGCCGGGGTTTCGGTTCCCGTACGGCCGGACATGTCCCATCCCGACCGGACAACCGTGGTCATCGGGGTGCTGGCGGTCGCGGTCGTGCTCGCGTGGGGCATGTATGTGCGCACCCGTCACGACCTGCTCGCGTCGTTGCGGGAGCGAGCCGAACACGCCGAGGCCGACCAGGAACGCCGCTTCGCGCAGGCCCGCCAGGCCGAACGCGCACGCATCGCGCATGAGATGCACGACGTGCTCGCCCACCGGATCTCGCTGCTGAGCCTGCACGCGGGCGCCCTGCAGCTGCGCCCGGACACGCCACCGGAGAAGATCGCCCAGGCCGCCGGGGTGATCCGGGACAGCGCGCATCAGGTGCTCGAAGACGTCCGCGAGGTGCTCGGAGTGCTGCGCCCGGATGCCGTGTCCGCACCGGCGCCGTCGTCCGCGCGAGAAGCGACATCGCCAAGCGGGCAGGAATCGTTTGATGGCTGGCCTGGTGGCACGGGGACCCCGGAGCCGCCTCAGCCTGATCTCCGGATGCTGCCGGCTCTCGTCGAGGAGTCTCGGCTGGCCGACATGAGCGTCGCGTTGCGGTTCGAGGTGCGTGGGGCGGACGCGGTTCCGGGCACGATCGGACGCGCGGTCTATCGAATCGTGCAGGAAGCGCTGACGAACGTGCGCAAACACGCACCCGGGCAGCCCGCGACGGTCACCGTCGATGGCGCTCAGGGACTGGGTTTGACGGTGACGGTCACCAATGCGGTGGCGACCGCCGGTGGGAGCGCAGCAGGCGGGGGTGGCGGTGTGCGGGCTGAAGCGGGAGATCACGGCGAGCCGGGGCGGGTGGGCGGCGGCGTTCCGGGGAGCGGGCTAGGGCTGATCGGGATGTCGGAGCGCGCGGCCGTTGCGGGTGGACGGCTGGAATACGGGTCGATTGAGGGCAGCTTCCGGCTCAGTGCATGGCTCCCGTGGTGAGCCTGTCGCGCGTGGATGGTGGCCTGGTGATTCGGATTCTGGTGGTTGACGACGATCCGCTGGTGCGGGCCGGATTGGGGCTGCTGCTCGATGAGCCGGGGGTGATGGGGGTCGTCGGCGAGGCGGGCGACGGCGGCGACGTGGGGGCGGCCGTGGCGGCTTGTTCGCCCGACGTGGTGCTCATGGACGTCCGGATGCCGACGGTGGATGGGCTCACCGCCACGGAAGCGTTGCGGCGACTGCCGAATCCGCCGGAGGTGGTGGTGCTCACGGCGTTCCATGTGGACGAATATGTGCTGCGGGCGCTTCGGGCCGGGGCGGCCGGGTTCCTGCTCAAGGACAGCGCGCCCGAGGAGATCGTCCGGGCCGTGCAACGGGTGGCGGCGGGGGAACCGTTCCTCTCCCCGGCGGTGCTGCGGCAGGTGCTCGCGCACGTCGGCGGGCCGGGCGGGGACGGCCGGCGGCAACACGCGCGGAACGTCCTGGGGCGGCTCACCCCGCGGGAACAGGCGGTGGCCGTCGCGGTCGGGCAGGGCCGGAGCAACGCGGAGATCGCGGCCGGCCTGTTCCTGAGCCTGGCCACCGTCAAGCAGCACGTATCGAGCGCGCTGCTGAAGCTCGGCCTCAACAACCGCACCCAGCTGGCCCTGTTGGCCCACGACGCGGACCTGGTCTGACCGCGTCACCTCGCCCCGGGACGCGGCGCACGCCCGGTAAGCCACGCCGCACCGACACCTGCCTCGGCCGCGGACGCCGCTGGGTCAGAGGCCGCGGGTGTGAGGCACGGCCGAAAGACGGCCCACTTGCCGACACGGGGTCAGTGGCCCAGGTGGGCGACGACCGAACGGACGGCCCGCTTGCCGGCGCAGGGTCAGTTGCCTCGAGTGCGGCGCACCACCGAACGGACGGCCCGCTTGCCGGCGCGCAAACCGCCGACCAGGCCGGCGGCGGCCTTGCCGGGGACAGT
The DNA here is from genome assembly GCF_016785085.1 of Paractinoplanes lichenicola. Taxonomy (GTDB): domain Bacteria; phylum Actinomycetota; class Actinomycetes; order Mycobacteriales; family Micromonosporaceae; genus Actinoplanes; species Actinoplanes lichenicola. The sequence continues at coordinate 282,168 of NZ_JAENHO010000007.1, read as the reverse complement.
GGCGGAGAGCAGGGCGTTCATCTGGCGTACGCGCTTGAGTTCGGCCTCGCGGTGCAGCAGCATCTTCTCGTACCACTCGTGCTTGGCCCGGGCCTCGGACAGTTCGCGGGTCAGACGTTCGCGGTCGGCCAGCAGGTCGCCGACCGAGTGGGTGGCCGGCGTCGGCGAGGCGGGCACCTCGCCGGGCTCGAGCTCCCGGCCGGTCATCCCGGCCAGGACGGCGGTGAGCTCGGCCTCGTCGGCCTGGATCGGCCACAGGTGGGCGTAGCCGCCGGCGATGACCTCGGCGGCAAAGGCACGCAACGCCTGCAACGGCTCGCCTGCGGGTGCCAGCGGGCTGAGGGCCACCCGTCCGCCGGTCGGCGAACCAGCCGCCGGACCGGAAGACGCAGCCGAGGCGGGTGTCGGCGCGACCGGCGCGGTGTCCGGCAAGACGGAATCGGCCGTGTCGGGCGGTAGGAGGCCGGTTGGGGTGGGGATAGCGGCGACGATCTGGGTGGCGGGGACTCCGGCGGCGGGACCGGACTGCCAGGCCGTCAGCAGTTCGCGCAGGGCGGGCAGGTCGCGGCGCTGGGCGGCGGCCAGCAGGTGGTCGGCCAGGGTGCGGCCCTGCGGCAGCTCGGCCAGGTCAGCCGGCGCGGAATCGAGCACGGCGTCGGGTGTCGACGTCGGCTGCGGGGTGCCGCGTTCGGCGATGACGACCCAGGCCGGAGCGAGGGCGGCGCCCAAGTCGTGGCGGAAGGCCGCGGTCGCCATGCGTACGGGGTCGGCGAGGGTGTCGGCGGTGGGTGCGAGGGCCGTCGCCACCGCGGCCTGCAGGGCGCCGGTCACCGTGGGCGCGGCGAGGGCCTCCTCGCTCAGCAGCACGGTGGGTGCCGTCAGCGACGGATACGCGGCGTAGTCACGCGAGATCCGCAGGCCGGCCGCGGTAAGCCTGGCCAGCAGCCGAGGGTGACCGGCGGGGCGGGCCGGGTCGTGGTCGTCGGGGACGGTCCAGTCGGCGTCGGCCGGGGCGGGCGGCAGGGCGGTCAGCCGGTGCACGCCGAACAGGTTCTCGTGGCCCAGCAGCAGCCGGCCGTCGGGCTTGAGGAGGGCCAAGAGCTGGGTCAGGGTCTCGTCCCAGGTGAACGGGGGCGCCTCGGCGGAGTGCAGCCGGCCGAGGCCGTCGAGGGCGAGCACCGTGTCGTACGCGGGAAGGGTCTCCAGCTTTTCGAGGCTGCCGCACAGCACGGGGGTGTCGAAGGCGGGCGCGTCCAGGTCGCCGCGGATCAGGACCGTGACGTCGGTGGTGGGCAGCGCGGCCACCAACTGCGGGGAGTGCGGGCCGGCCACGAGCGTACGGCCGGAAACGGCAGGAAGGAGCGACCGCAAAGCGTCACCGCCGGCCGGGGCGGGGCCGTGGCTGCCGTCGAGGTCGGACCAGGCGAGCATCTCCCCGCCGATCAGGGTCGTCATCGGGGGATCACTCCGGTCAGCTCGAAATCGGGAACGTCTTGCGGCGCGGGCCACTGGAACAGGCGGCGCAGCTCGGCCGGGGGCAGCAGGCGGTCGGCGCCCAACTCGGCGGTGGCCAGCGCACGCGCGTAGTCGAGGTCGATCGACGTGCCGTGCATGGCCCCCCATTCGCGGACGATCCGGGCCTGCCCGCCGAACGCGGACTTCTCGCCCTCCAGTTGCATGGGGTCACCGTAGACGGCCGGCTCGCAGCCCGCGAGCGTGCCGTAGACGATCGCGCTGCTCAGCCTGTTCGACGCCACCCGGGAATGTTTGCGCTGCTCAGCCAATTGACGGTAGAGGAACCCGGGGTCCAGGTCCTTCCACCACCCGCCGCGGTAGCCGTGACTGATCACCCGGAAGCCGGCCCGCTCGTAGAGCGCCCGCACCCGCTTGTCGCGGAACTCCTGCCAATACAGGCACACCGTGACCGGGCCAGTCTCGGTGTCGCGGATCTCGCGGATCAGCCCGTTGTGATCGCCGACGATGTGCTGGCCCTCCCAGCCGTGGAACGGGTACCAGATGGTGCCCTCACGCTTCGGCGCATCGATCGGCTCGGGCGAAAGAGCCAGCAGGTAGGCCCAGGGCGCGCCGACCACGTACACCTCGCGGCGGCCCAGCGACCACGCGCGGCGCCGCACCCGTTCGGACCAGACGAACTTGGCGATGCCCGGCACGTACTCGTGATCGGGGGCCATGCCGTCGCCGATGTTCCAGCCGTGCTGCAGGTAGCCGTGGATGCGCGGCGGTTCGGCGTCGTCGAGGCCGCAGTAGCGCGCCAGGACGTGCGAATGCCCGTAGTAGTGGTTGGCGTGGTGCACGCCGAATTCCATACCGGGCAGACGACCGGTTGGCAAACCTACGGTGTCCGCAAGGTGTCGTGTCGCGTGCCGGTGCTGTGATCTTCGCCGGGATGGTGCTACCTTGGCCCCAGCCACCGGATGCGGCGCAGGCCCCCGGCAGCGAGACAGGCCGTGAAGACCAACCGGCCGCCGTACGGAATTCCGCCGCGAGCGCGCATTCACGCGCCGGCGGCGTCTCACCATCTTGACGCGCACCCAAGCCGCGTCACCTCTCCCTCTGGAGCACCACCATGACCGACATTACCGAAATCTCAGTCGATGCCCTGTTGGACATCGTCGACGACCGGGCCTGGCTCCGCCTCGACGGCTACCTGCCCGGCCCCAAGGACATCCAAGTCAACATGCAGGAGGTCCGCCGGCTCGGCCTGCGCCGGGGCGATCGCGTCACCGGCCTGGCCAAGGTGAACGGCCGCAAGCCGGCCACCCTGTGGCTGGACGAGCCGATCGGCCGCCGCCCGGCCTTCTACGACCTCACCGCGCTCCACCCCCAGGAGCGGCTGCGCCTCGAGACCGACCCCAAGCTGCTCACCACCCGCGTGATCGACCTGGCCATGCCGATCGGCAAGGGTCAGCGGGCGCTGGTCGTGGCCCCGCCCAAGGCCGGCAAGACCACCATCCTCAAACAGATCGCCAACGCCATCGCGGTCAACAACCCCGAGGTGCACCTGATGGTCCTGCTCGTCGACGAGCGGCCGGAGGAGGTCACCGACTTCACCCGTACGGTCGAGGGCGAGGTCATCGCGGCCACGTTCGACCGCCCGCCGCACGAGCACGCGGCCCTGGCCGAGCTGGCCATCGAGCGGGCCAAGCGCCTGGTCGAGCGGGGCCGGGACGTGGTCGTGCTGCTCGACTCGATCACCCGGCTGGGCCGCGCCTACAACCTGATGGCGCCGGGCCGCGGCCGTACGCTCTCGGGCGGCCTGGACGCGTCGGCGCTCTACCCGCCCAAGCGGTTCCTGGGTGCGGCCCGCAACATCGACGGCGGCGGCTCGCTCACGATCATCGCGACCGCGCTCGTCGAGAACGGCTCGGCCATGGACAACCTGATCTTCGAGGAGTTCAAGAGCACCGGCAACGCCGAGCTCAAGCTGGACCGCGGGCTGGCCGAGGGCCGCATCTTCCCGGCGATCGACCTGTCGTCGACCGGCACCCGGCACGACGAGACCCTGCTCTCCCCGGCCGAGCTCGCCATCGTCACCCAGGTGCGGCGCGTGCTGGGCACCCCCGACGCGATGCGCCAGCTGCTCGACCAGCTGCGCGGCACGGCGTCCAACAACGAGTTCCTGCGCCGCGTCGCCCATTCCCTGGCCGCGTGAGAACTCGGATGCCGCCGCTCCGTTGACCCGCCATCCTGGCCGGATGGAGATTCGCGAGTGCCGCGCCGAGGATGTGGCTCTCCTCGAAGAAGCGCTGCCCTCCCCCGGGCTGAGCCGATTTCACGAGAATCGCTATCACCGGCAGATCCAGGGAAAGGGCACCTATCTTGTGGCCTGGTCCCACGAAGGTGTGCTCCCGGCCGGGTCGGGCGAGATCCGGTGGGACGGCTGCGGGGCGGCCGAGGTGCAAGCCGCGTTTCCGGGGTGTCCCGAGTTGAGCGGCCTCGCCGTCCGCGCGGAGCTGCAGGGCCGGGGTCTCGGCACTGCCCTGATCCGTACGGCCGAGGGTTTGGTCGCGCGACGTGGCATCGACCGGCTCGGCATGGGCGTGGACGACACGAACCCGCGGGCGGCCGCGCTCTATCTGCGGCTGGGTTACGAGGAGACCGGCGTCCGCTATCTCGACCGCTACGCCGTGGTCGACGACGAAGGGGCCCGCCACGAGATCGCGGACCCCTGCCGGTTCCTGGTCACCTCGCCGGCTGGGCGTCCTTGACGACCCGGCCGTCGGTGAGCAGCAGATCGTAGGTGCGCGGCACGTCGCGCCACTGCCCGTTCCCGTCCTCCTTCACGGCCTGGCCCGGCCACCACGCGACCCAGCGGCCGTTGTGGACGGTCGCCCGCACGCTGAGCCCGCCCGTGTGGATGGTCAGTTCCGCGATGTCCGGCCCGGCGGCGCCCTCGGTGATCGAGGCCTGCGGAAAGGAGGCCAGCGCGCCCTCGGTGAACTCCCGCCCGGAGGCCGTGGCGGCCGGGCCCGAGCCACCCGCCAGGCCCGTCTTCACGTCGTCGACGTCGTCGCTGCCGGGCCGGTTGTGGGCCAGGCAGAACCCGCTCGACTCCGGGTTGTCGTGGCGGTAGAGCATCGCCACGTACTCGCCGCGGCGCTCGGCCAGCACCAGTTGGGCGCGGTCGAGGTCGAGCTGGGAGTAGGGGCGCATCTCGTCCTGGCAGGCGGGGCCGACCAGACCGGTCTCGGCCGGGCTCAGGGCCGCGGGGATCGGCGTCCAGGTGGCGTACGCGCGTCCGCTTTGACCCCAGGGCACGACGAGCAGCAGCACCGCAACCGTGGCGGCCAGCGCCGGAACCAATATCCAGGTCTTGAAGGGCCGCCGCCGCGGCGGGTCGGGCCGGGTGGCGACAATCCGATCGAGGGTGGCGGCCGCCCGCTCGTACTGCTCGAAGGTGGGCGGGGTGGCGACGTCCAAGGCGCGCAGCGACTTCACGACTGGGCCTCCATCAGGTCGGCGGGAAAGGCGTTGGGGGCGAGGTGGCCGCGCAAAGCCCGCCGGGCGCGCATCAGGCGGATCCGATAGCTCGCCGCACTGATGCCGAGCACCCGGGCGGCCCGGGCCGAGGTCAGATCCTCGAACACGGTCAGCGCGAGCACCTCCTGCTCGGCCGGCTTGAGCCGCTTCCACGCGGCGGCGAGGTCGATCAGGCCGGCGGACGGCTCACCCCCGTCGGCGGCCGGCTCCGACGCGATCCGGACCGCGAGCGCGTCCCGCCGGCCCTGCCCGCGCTGCGCGTTGAGCAGGCAGTGCCGGGCGATCCCGAACACCCAGGCGCGGGCGTCGCCGGGGCGGTGCGGCACCTCGTCGAAGCGCCGCCACACCACCAGGAAGGCCTCGGCCACCACGTCCTCGGCCTGGCTCGGGTGACCCCGGCGCTGGGCGAAGGCCAGCACATCGGCGTACGCGTCGGCGAAGAGCGCCCGGAAGCGCGCCTCCCGATCCGGTTTCTCTGTCCTCACACCCCTACCTGTCCGGCCGGCAGCACCCTGTTACACGCTCTCACGGAGTTTAGGAACAATCGTTCTTGACTGACCGTTCCTAAACTCGCTATTCTCGTAGGCATGGGACGGCCAAGAGCTTTCGACGAGAACGAAGTGGTGCGGGCGGCCGTGGCGCTGTTCGCCGGCCGGGCCTACGACAGCGTCTCGGTCGACGACCTGGTGCACCACCTGGGCGTGCATCGCAACAGTCTCTACAAGGTCTTCGGCAGCAAACGCGGGCTCTACCTGGCCGCGTTGCGCCGCGGTTTCGCCACCAGCGACCCCGACCTCGACCTGCTGCTGCTCGCGATGGTCGAGCGCGCGCCGGTCGACGCCGAGGTGGCCGCGCTCGTCCAGAACGTCCTGCACGACCTCGATCGGTCCCTGGGCAGCCCCGGGGCCACTTCCACCCTGCTCGGCGACCGCCTGCGGGCCCGCGCGACACCCTGAGGAGTTCCCATGGCAGACGTACGCATCGACGGCGCCGACCTGATCGTCGAGCTCTCCGGGCTCGACAAGCTGTGGGCCCTCAAGAGCAGCCTGACCATCCCGCTGGCCAACGTCCGCGGCGCCACCCTCGACCCCGGCATCACCCGCGAATTCAAGGGCGTCAAGACGGCTGGCACCCATGTCCCCGGGGTGATCACGGCGGGCTCGTTCCGGGTCGACGGCGAGCGGGTCTTCTGGGACGTCCGCAACCCGATGAAGGCGGTCGTCATCGAGCTGCGCGACGAGCACTACACGCGCCTGATCGTGCAGGTCGAGGACCCGCACGCCACCATCGGCCTGATCGAGAAGTCGCTGTTGTCGTAAAGCCGTCCCAGCCGTGGCTGTTCGGACAATGGCGCCCGGCCTGCGGAGGAGCACAATAGCGAACGGGACGGGTGCCTATCCCCGCCAGGAGGCATCCTTCCCCTTGACGGAAAGCGAACGGGCCGGAGTCGTGAGGACTCCGGCCCGTTGCGTCTGACCTGCCCTAGGAAGCCGGGTAGTCGGTGATGAAGACCGGGGTCCCCGTCGCCGACATCTCGGCCGGTCCACCCTCACCGTTGACGACGTGGTTGATCGTCCCGGCGCTGAGGTTGACGGTCATGATGTGGTGCAGCTTGACGCCGGGGCGCTTCGGGACCTCGAAACCGTTCTCGGTCACGATCGACGGGTTGTTCTGGTTGAAGACGTAGACCCCGGCCCCGTACAGGCTGTGGTTCTTGACCTTGTCTCCGACCTTGTAACCCGCGTACCCCTTGACCTTGCCGTTCATCCAGTCGGCCTGGGTCGGCGGGTCGTACGGCAGCTCGTTCTGGTAGAGCACCGTCGTGCCCTTCTCGCCGTTCCAGACGGTGTTGTACTTCTGGAAGTGCTCGACGAACAGGCCCGTCGCGGTCACGTTGTCGCCGTTGATCACGGCGCCGTAGCGACCGGTGTTGGTGCGCCACCGCTGGGTGTCACCGTTCACGCCCTCGGTGAAGCCCTCGACGCCGTGGTCACCGCGCCACACCCAGGTGTGGTCGATCAGCACGTTGTCGCTGTTGATCTCCAGAGCCGTGTCGACCTTGCCGATGTGCGGGCCGCCCACCCGGAAGTAGACGTCCGACAGCGTGGTCGGGTTCGACGCGGAGCTGAAGCCGATGCCGTTCTTGTTGCCGACCTGCAGCAGGTTCTTCGACTCCTTGGTGCCGGCGTCGATCGTGACACCCGCGATGATGACGCCGGGGACATCGGCGACCTTGAGCGGCGTGACCCCGTTGACCGCGGTCAGCGTCGCGTGCCCGATCCCGAGCACGACCTGGTTCGGCCGCAGCACGTGGATCGTCTGGTCGATGTTGTAGACACCCGGCGTGAACAGCAGGTTCTTGCCGAGCAGGAGCTGCGCGTTGATCAGCCACTCGGGGTCGGACGGCTTCGCGACGAAGAAGTCGCTCAGCGGGATCGTCCGGCCACTGGTCAGGTCCTCGCCCCAGGAGGTGCCGCTCGTGTTGCGGTGAGCGTTCGGCACCCGTACGGCGTACTTGCCCTTGGCGTCCACGAACAGGTAGGGCTTCTCCCGGCTGAGCGGGGTCTTCTCCAGCGTCGTGTACGGCGGGTCCGGGAACGTGGCGTCGGAGGGCGCGCCCTCGACACCGGCGAAGACCTGGTTCCACACCGCGTTCGACCAGGAGCCCACCTTGCTGTTGCGGGTGAGCCACTGCTGCTGCGAACCGTTGGTGACCGCGCCGAACTGCGAGTCGGCGATGAAACCACCGCTGGCGTACTGCGGGCCGGCGGTGCAGTAGTCCATCAGCGTGAAGCCGCCGTCGACGTTGAGCCGGCGCAGCGACACGGCCTGCGAGACGGCCCAGAAGTTGGCGCCGGCCCGGCACCCGTCCTGACCCGCTCCGTTGACCTTGATGGACAGGTTCGACAGCGTGCGCCAGAAGTTGACCAGCGCGAGGCAGTTCGCCGTGCCGTTCTCGGTCAGGCAGCGGTTGTAGACCTCCACCTTGCCGTTGATCACGACGTCGTTCGGTGACGCGCCGAGACCGGAGACCTCGGTGTAGTAGCCCACCTTGATCTGCAGCGGCTGGGCGTCGGTGCCATAGGTGCCCGGCTTGAACAGGAAGGCGTAGCGGTTGGTGCCCATCTCCGCGTTGACCTGCTGCGCGTGCGCCGCGTCGAGCTTCGCCTGAATCTCGGCGACGGGCATGCTCGGGTCGAAGATGGTGACGTTGGTGCCGAAATTAGGTGCGGCTGCGGCGGCCGCGGCGGGGGCTGCGGCGGCGGGCGCGCCGGTGAGCGCACCCACGGTGACCGCGGTAAGCCCAATAGCGAGAATCCGTCGCAGGTGCCGGCGACCGGCAGATTTCGTCATGCGCGAAAGTCCTTCCGTAATGGGGAAGCAACAAACTGGATCACAGGAAGCAATAGAGCGATGCGCATGTCAAGCGTCCGCTCGCCGGTCCGATGCGGCATTCGCACAGGCATCGGACATAGCGCCGCGGTTCCGGAACCGACGTTGCCCTTTCGCGTGGATCTTGCTGCCCCGAAACCGGTACCGGGCTATCCGGCCTTCTTGATCAAGAAGTCACGTTCCGTGTCCGTCGGGGCCAGCTCGGCGGCTCGCTCGAACTGCTCCCGGGCCGCTTCGGCGTCGCCGAGCCGGCGCAGCATCTCCCCGCGCGCGGCCGGCAGGTGATGGTTTCGCGGCAATCGCGCGTCGAGGCCGTCGAGCAGCCGCAGCGCCGCCTCGGGGCCCTCGGACTCGCCGACCGCGACGGCCCGGTTGAGCCGCACGACGGGCGAGCCGGTGACGGCTTCCAGCTGCGCGTAGAGGGCGGCGATGGCGGCCCAGTCGGTGTCCTCGGCGCGTTCGGCCACAGCGTGCCGGGCGGCGATCAACGCTTGCAGGCGATACGGGCCGTCGGGGGCGTCCACCGCGAGCAGGGTCAGCGCCTCGGCGATCTCGAGCGCGTTCCATCCCGTACGGTCCTGGTCGGCCAGCAGCACCAGCCGGCCGTCCCGCCGGCGCGAGTGCCGCCGGGAGTGCTGCAGCAGCATCAGCGCGAGCAGCGAGGTCGTCTCGGGGGCGCCCGGCAGCAGCCGCACGAGCCGGATCGCCTCGGCCGCGAGCTCGTCGCGATAGGACCGATAGCCCTCGGTGAACAGCAGATAGAGCACGGACAGGACGCCGGTGAGCCGCTCCGGCAGGTCCTGCGGCGACGGGAACCGCAGCGGGATGCCGGCCGTCCGGATCTTCTGCTTGGCCCGGGTGATCCGGGCCGCCATGGTCGCGTCGGGCACCAGGAACAGCCGGGCGATCTCGGGCACGGTCAGCCCGGCCACGAACCGCAGGGTCAGCGCGACCCGGGACTCGCGGCCCAGCGCCGGGTGGCAGCAGGCGAACAGCAGGGCGAGCGAGTCGTCCCGCTCCGACGCCTGGCCCGGCGACGTGATGAGCAGGGGCAGGTAGCGGGTCAGCGTCTCCTCGCGCCGCCGCCGGTCGGCCGCGCGGCGCCGGGCCACCGACAGCAGCCAGGCCGCCGGGCGCCGCGGGACGCCCTCGCCGGGCCACTGGCCGGTGGCGGCGGCGAAGGCGTCCTGCAGGGCCTCCTCGGCGAGGTCGAAGCTGCGCAGCTCGGCGACCAGCGTGGCCAGCAGCGGCCCGCGGTGCTCCCGGTACGCGGCCTCGACGACGCTCACGCGGCCGGGTGCTCCACGACCGGGCGCACCTCGATGATGTCCTCCACCGTGGCCAGCTGCCGGGCGAACTCGAGCGCCTCGTCCAGGTCGCGTGCCTCCACCAGGTAGAAGCCGCCCAGCTGTTCCGCGGTCTCGGCGTACGGGCCGTCGGTCAGCAGCGGCTCGCCGTCGCGGACCCGGACGGTGGTGGCGGTGTTCGACAGCGCCAGCTCCTCGCCGCCGCGCTCGGCGTCCCGCTCGCGCAGCAGCTCGGAGAAGCGGCCGTGCGCCGCGTAGACCTGCTCGCGGGTCGCCTCGTCGGCCTCGGCCCAGCTCTTCTCGACGCTGTACATCAGCAGTGCGTACTTCATGGCTCAATCCTCTCGTGGATCACTGTCGACCGGTCGTCGCGCGACGAGCCGCGGAATCGACAACCCCGCGCGGAAAGTTTCGAGGAATCTGTGCGGACGGGTGACGCAAGAGCTTCTTAGGTCGTTCTCAAGCGGACCACAAGTGCCGCTCGGCAGAGTCGTCGGTGTTGACCGCGGATGACCGAAGGGGACCACCATGACCACCGCCGTCGAGACCTTCGACACGCTGCGCGGCAAGCTCACCGGCACGCTGGCGCTGCCCGGCGACCCGCAGTACCCCGCCCTGGCCACCGGATTCAATGTCGCCGTGACCCCCAAGCCGCTCGCGGTCGTCGAGGCCGCGGACGAGCGGGACGTGGCCGAGACCGTACGCTTCGCCGCCGCCACCGGGCACGCGATCGCCGTGCAGGCCACCGGGCACGGCCTGGTCGACCCGCTCGAGGACGCGATCCTGGTGCTGACCGGCCGGCTCGGCGAGTGCGTCGTGCACCCGGAGGGCTGGGCCCGCGTCGGCGCCGGGGTGCGCTGGCAGCAGGTCATCGACGCGGCCGCCCCGCACGGGCTGGCCCCGCTCAGCGGCTCGGCCCCGGGCGTGGGCGTGGTCGGCTACACCACCGGCGGCGGGCTCGGCCCGGTCGCGCGCACGTTCGGGTGGGCGTCGGACCGCGTACGGGCCGTCGAGATCGTCACCGGCGACGGCGAGCTGCGCCGGGCCACCCCGGACGAGGAGCCCGACCTGTTCTGGGGCGTCCGCGGCGGCAAGGGCGCGCTCGGCATCGTCACCGCCATCGAGTTCGACCTGATCCCGCTGACCACCCTGTACGCCGGCGCCCTGTACTTCGCCGCCGCCGACGCCGCGACCGTGGTGCACACGTGGCGCGAATGGTCGGCCTCGCTGTCCCGGGCCGCCACCACGTCGCTCGCCTTCCTCCAGCTGCCCAACGCGCCCGGCGTGCCCGAGCCGCTCGCGGGCAAGTTCACCGTGGCCGTCCGCTTCGCGTGGACCGAGTCCGCCGAGTCGGGTCAGGCCGCGCTCACCCCGCTGCGGGCCGCGGCCACCCCGGTCGTCGACGCGGTGCAGACGATCCCGTACACGGCCATCGGCATGATCCACTCCGACCCGGCCGACCCGATGCCGTTCAGCGAGAAGGCCGGCCTGCTCTCGGCGTTCCCGGCCGAGGCGGCCGACGCGCTGCTGGCCGCGGCCGGCCCCGAGTCGGGGTCGCCGCAGGTCATCGTCGAGCTGCGGCAGCTGGGCGGGGCCCTGGCCGAGGCGGGCGAGCACCCCAGCGCGCTGTGCCACCGCGACGCCGGATACAGCCTGATCCTGATCGGCGTCCCGGTGCCGCCGGTCCTGCCGCTGCTCGGCCCGCACGCGGCGTCGGTCTTCACGGCCCTCGACCCGTGGGTGACCGGCGGGGCGCTGCCCAACGTCGGCTCGGGCACGGGCGCGGAGCGGATCGCCCGCTCCTACGACCCGGCCACGCTGGAGCGCCTGACCGCGATCGCCGACCGCTACGACCCGGCGAACGTCTTCCGGGCCGGTCAGGTGCCGGTGCGCCGGGCTTAGGCCCTGGTCAGCCGTTCGAGCCAGCGGTCGAGCAACGCGATCTCGGCCGGCTCGAGGGCGTCGGTGCCGGAGACGGCCAGCTGCGAGCGCAGGCGCAGGGCGGCTGCGGCCAGCGGGTCGGCCTCCGGCTCCGTGGCCGGCGAGGTCAGCACGGCGGCGAAGATGGCGTCCCGCGTACGGGTGGAGAGGCCGGGATCGTCGAACAGCTCGGGCTGGGCGATGCAGCTCAGCACGAGCCCGACGTTGGCCGGCAGGATCAGCTGCGCCGCCGCGTTGGGGCTGATCCGCAACGCCCCGACGGCCGCGCAGCGCAGCAGGGCCGCCTCCAGCAGGTCCATGATCTGGCGCCGGGCCCGGGCGTGCGAGCGCGGCCGCGGGGCGAACATCAGCTGGTAGAGCGCGGGGTTGCGGCGGCCGAAGTCGATGTGGTCGTCCCACCCCGCGACCAGGTCGGCCAGCGGGTCGTCGGTCTTGGCCTGGGCCGCCTTGTGCTCGGCGTAGCGCCGCAGCCCGTCGTCGGCCAGCGCGTCGAGCAGCCCGTTCTTGTCGCCGAAGAGCCGGTAGAGCACCGGCTGGGTGACGCCGACGGCCTCGCAGACGGCCCGGGTGGCGATGTCGCCGTCGGGCGAGGCCACCAGCTGCTGCTCGGCGGCGGCAATCATGGCGGCCCGCACGTCGGGGGTGATCGTCGTCATGAAATCAACGATACGCCACCACGCTAACGCCGCTAAGGCTTCGTGCTACGGTCGTCATATCAGCGCTACGGCGCAGCGATATCGACGCTAGGAGCACAGTCATGGCACGGGTAGCAATCGTCACCGGCGGCTCGCGGGGCATCGGCCGGGCCGCCGCCGTCAAGCTGGCCGCGCGCGGCGACGCGGTCGTCGTCGGCTACGCGGGCAACGCCGGCCTGGCCGACGAGGTGGTGCGCGAGATCGTCGAGGCGGGCGGGCAGGCCGTCGCGGGGCGGGCCGACGTGGCCGACGAGAAGGAGGTCGCGGCCCTGTTCGACCTGGCCGAGCGGACGTACGGCGGGGTCGACACGGTGGTCAACTCGGCCGGGATCATGACCCTCTCCCCCGTCGCCGAGATCGACCTCGACCAGCTCGACCGGATGCACCGCACCAACATCCGCGGCACGTTCGTCGTGACCCGCGAGGCGGCCCGCCGGGTGCGCGACGGCGGCTCGATCATCACGATCTCCACCTCGATCGTCGGCCTGCAACTTCCCACGTACGCCGGCTACGCCGCGAGCAAGGCCGCCGTCGAGGCGACAACCCTGATCCTGGCCCGCGAGCTGCGCGGCCGCGACATCACGGTCAACACGGTGGCCCCCGGCCCGACCGCGACCAGCTTCTTCCTCGACGGCAAGGACCAGGAGACGATCGACCGGATGGCCAAGCAGCCGCCCCTCGAGCGGCTCGGCACCCCGGAGGACGCGGCCGCGATGGTCGCCTTCCTGACCGGCCCCGAGGGTCACTGGATCAACGGCCAGACGATCCGCAGCAACGGCGGCATCATCTGACTTCGCCTGGAGTTCCACTCGCCGTGCACCTTCCCTCACTCTGCGGCTGCGGTCCCCGGTAAGCCTTGCTCGTGCGGGGTGGAGTTACCCCCACCCCGGACAGGCGGGCTCGCACCATCGAAGGCGGCCTCCGTGATCCGTACGGTCGAGGTGAGGGAGGCGAGAGAATTGCTTGACCACCTGCTGCCGTTGATCGCGTCGCCGTGGCTCTACGTCGTCGTCTTCGCGATCGTGGCCATCGACGGATTCATCCCGGCCATGCCGTCCGACCCCGTCGTGATCGGGCTGGCCGCGCTGTCGGCGAGCGGGCCGCCCGACGTGGTGATGCTGGCCGCGGTGGTGATCACGGGCGGGCTGGCCGGCGATCGGGTCGCCTACCTGCTGGGGCGCACGGCCGGGCATCGGGTGCGCAACCCCAAGCTGGTCATGGCCAAGCAGAAGGCCGAGCGGGCGCTGCGGCGGCACGGCGGCGGCGCGATCCTGGTCGGGCGGTTCCTCCCGTACGGGCGCACCGCCACCGCCATGACGGCGGGCTCGGCCGGGTTGCCGCCGAGCCGCTTCACGCTGCACACCACACTGGCCGCGGTGGCGTGGGCGACGTACGCGATCGGCCTGGGCCGGCTCGGCGGCGAGACGTTCGCCCGGTCTCCGCTGCTCGGGGCGGCCTTCGGCATCGCTCTCGGCATGGTCATCGGCGGCGCCTACACGCTGGTGGAGCGGCGCCGCGCCAAGACGGCGGCCGAGGAGCCCGAGCCAGAGCTGGTCGCTAGCGGCCGCCGGTGAGCTCGGCCGCGACCTGCTCCAACGTCTCGCGCAGGGCGCGGGTCGTCGGCGAGGCGGCGCCGGCCACGCGCTGGGCCGTGAAGATCGTGCGGCGCGGCCGGTCGGGCAGGTCGAGCAGGCGGCACGAGGTGTCGCGGCCGAGCCAGAGCAGGTCGGGAATCAGGGCGACCGCGTTGCCCGACTCGACCAGCCGGATGTGGGCCTGCAGGTCGGCGGTCTCGTAACGGACGTCGGGCTCGAAGCCGGTGGACCGGCACAGCTGCTCGGCGAAGTGACGGGAGGCCGTGCCGCGCGGCTCCATCACCCAGGGCATGTGCCGGGCCTCGTCGAGGGAGGCCACCGGGTGCAGGGCCGCCTCCACCGCGGGCAGGGCCAGCCGGATCGCGTCGGTGGTGAGCGGGTGGCGATCGAGGCCGGGGTGGTGTGGCGCGGCGTGAGCCGGGTACTGCTCTGCGATCACCATGTCGAAGTCGCGGGCCCAGGTTTCGCGCAGCGCCTCCTCCGGCTCACGTTGCACCATTTCGACCCGTACGTCGGGAAAGCGGGACGCCATGGCGAGGAGTGTCGCCGGCATCAGGGCGAGCGCGGCCGACTGGAACACGGCGACCCGGACCCGGCCGCTGACCCGGGTCACCGACGCCTGCAGCCCGGCCTCCGCGCGCTCGAGGCTGTCGAGGATCTCGCCGACCGACGCGACCAGCACCTCGGCCTGCGGGGTCAGCTGCACCCCGCGCCCCGACTTGCGCAGCAGCGTCCGGCCGGCCTCCTTCTCGAGCAGGCTGAGCTGCTGCGACACCGCCGACGGGGAGAAGTTGAGCGCCTCGGCCACGGCGGCGATCGTGCCGCGGATGGCGAGCTCGCGTAACAGCACCAAGCGCCTGATCTCCAACATTGGTCATCCCCCGGAAATGTTAAGCAGAACTGAAGAGTACTCGTCGGAAACCGTCGCTTTTCCTGAACGGATCGTGGAAGGACACTTTCGGCATGTCTGACGTCGTCCAGTCCCGGCCCCTGAACGTCGAGCGAGACGAACTCGCCGACGAGGCCATCGCCCTGGTCCGCCGGTGGCTCCACGAGGCCTCGGCGATCAAGACCACCGGTTCCGCCGCGCAACTGGCCGGCCTGCTGCGCGACCCGAAGGGGCTGGCCTTCGCGGTCGGCTTCGTCGACGGCGTGGTCCGGCCGGAGGACGTACGGGTCAGTGCCCGCGCCCTGGCCGCCCTCGCGCCGGACGTGCCGCGGTTCCTGCCCGCTCCCCTGCGTGCCGCGGTGCGCGCCGGTGGCCTGCTCGCGCCGGTCATGCCCGGGGTGGTCGTGCCGATCGCCCGCCGGGTGCTGCGCCGCATGGTCGGCCACCTGATCGTCGACGCGACCGACGCCAAGCTGGGCCGCGCGATCGCGAAGATCAAGCGCCGGGACGTACGGCTCAACGTGAACCTGCTCGGCGAGGCGGTGCTCGGCCGGGGCGAGGCGACGCGGCGGCTGCGCGAGACCGAACGGCTGCTGGGCCGCGACGACGTCGACTACGTATCGATCAAGGTGTCCTCGACCGTGGCCCCGCACAACCCATGGGCGTTCGACGAGGCCGTCACCGAGATCGTCGAGCAGCTCACGCCGCTGTTCACGCTGGCCGCCACCGCCCGTACGCGCAAGTTCGTCAACCTCGACATGGAGGAGTACAAGGACCTCGACCTGACGATCGCGGTCTTCACCCGGCTGCTCGACAAGCCCGAGCTGCACAACCTCGAGGCCGGGATCGTGCTGCAGGCCTACCTGCCGGACGCGCTGGCCGCGATGATCCGGCTGCAGGAGTGGGCCGCGGTGCGCCGGCAGACCGGTGGCGCGGGCATCAAGGTGCGCCTGGTCAAGGGCGCGAACCTGCCGATGGAGCAGGTCGAGGCGACGGTGCACGGGTGGCCGCTGGCGACGTGGGGCTCGAAGCAGGAGACGGACACCAACTACAAGCGGGTGCTCGACTACGCGCTCGACCCCGCACGGATCGGCAACGTGCGGCTCGGGGTGGCCGGGCACAACCTGTTCGACGTCGCGTATGCGTGGCTGCTCGCCGGGCGGCGCGGGGTGCGCGAGGGCATCGAGTTCGAGATGCTGCTGGGCATGGCCGAGGGACAGGCCGAAGTGGTGCGGCGTGAGGTGGGCGGGCTGCTGCTCTACACCCCGGTCGTACGGCCCGAGCAGTTCGACGTGGCGATCGCTTATCTGATCCGGCGGCTGGAGGAAGGCGCGTCGAGCGACAACTTCATGTCGGCGGTGTTCGAGCTGGACAGCAACTCCTCGCTTTTCGCGCGCGAGCGTGACCGCTTCCTGGCGTCGCTGGCCGCGCTGGACTCCGCCGTGCCTGCTCCGCATCGGGTCGCCGGCCGCTTTGCCGCCACCCCCACCTCCGCCGCCCTCGCCACCCCCGACTCCCTCGCCGGCTCCGCCTCCCCCGCCGGCTCCGCCGTTCCCTCCACCCCCTTCGCCTCCCCCGCCGCCTCCGCATCCCCCGCCGCCTCCGCATCCCCCGCCTCCCCCTCCACCTCCGCCGATCCCACTACCTCCTTCACCCCCGTCTTCCATGTCGGACATTTCGTAAATGCGGCTGACACTGATCCCTCGGTCGCGGCGAACCGCTCGGTGGTGCGCGAGGTGCTCGGGCGGGTGGCGTCCTCGACGCTCGGGGTGGCCACGATCGATGCCGCGCGGGTCATCGACGAACGCCGGCTGGATGATCGCCTGGGTGCCCCGGTGGCCGCTGCCGATGCGTGGGGTTCGCTCTCGGGAGCCGCCCGCGGTGAGGTGCTGCACCGGATCGGCGAGGCCCTCGAGGCCCACCGCGCCGACCTGATCGAGGTGATGGCGTCCGAGACGGGCAAGACCGCCGACCAGGCCGACCCGGAGGTGTCCGAGGCCGTCGACTTCGCGCACTACTACGCGGAGCTGGCCGCGCAATTGGACGACGTCGACGGCGCGGTGGCCGTGCCCGAGAAGCTGACCCTGGTCACGCCGCCATGGAACTTCCCGGTCGCGATCCCGGCCGGCTCGGTGCTGTCGGCCCTGGCCGCGGGTTCCGCCGTCGTGCTCAAGCCGGCCGGGCAGGCCGAACGCTGCGGCGCCCTGCTGGCCGAAATCATCAAGCCGGTGCTGCCCGACGCCGACCTGCTCACGCTCGTGCAGGTCGAGGAGAACGGGCTGGGCCGCCAGCTGATCGCCCACGCGCTGGTCGACCGGGTGATCCTGACCGGGGCGTACGAGACCGCGCAGCTGTTCCGGTCGTTCCGCGCCGACCTGCCGCTGCTGGCCGAGACGAGCGGCAAGAACGCGATCATCGTGACCCCCAGCGCCGACCTCGACCTGGCCGTCAAGGACGTGGTGCACTCCGCGTTCGGGCATGCCGGCCAGAAGTGCTCGGCCGCCTCGCTGGTCATCCTGGTCGGTTCGGTCGCCAGGTCCGAGCGGTTCCGCCACCAGCTGCTCGACGCGGCGTCGTCGCTGACCGTGGGCTGGCCGTCCGACGCACGCAGCCAGGTCGGCCCGGTCGTCGAGCCGGCCGCGGGCAAACTGCTGGACGGCCTGACCAAGCTCGGCCCCGGCGAGAAGTGGCTGCTCGAGCCGAAGTCGCTGGACGGCAGCGGCCGCCTGTGGAGCCCCGGCATCCGCGACGGCGTGACCCGCGGGTCCGAGTTCCACCGCACCGAATACTTCGGCCCGGTGCTGGGCGTGATGACCGCGGCAACCCTGGACGAGGCGATCGACCTGGTCAACGACGTCGACTTCGGGCTCACGTCCGGGCTGCACTCGCTCGACCCGGCCGAACTGCAGACGTGGCTCGACCGCGTGCAAGCCGGCAACCTCTACGTCAACCGCGGCATCACGGGCGCGATCGTCCGCCGCCAGCCCTTCGGCGGCTGGAAGAAGTCGGCCGTCGGACCGGGCACCAAGGCCGGCGGACCCAACTACCTGGTCGGCCTGACCGGGTGGCGGTCAGCGCCCGCTGTCGACTCGGGAGACACGCCCTCGGATGTACGCGCGCTCCTGGCCGCGCTTCCGGAATCGGACATGCTCGCCCGCGCCGTCCGCAGCGACGCTCGGGCCTGGTCGGAGCATTTCGGGCAGTCGGATGTCTCCGGCCTCTGGGCCGAGCGCAACGTGCTGCGCTACCTGCCCGTCTCCGTCACCGTGCGCCTGTCCGCCGGCGCCCCGGTGGCTTCGTTGCTGCGAGTGGTGGCCGCGGGCGTGCGGACCGGCGCTCCCGTCCAGGTCTCCGTAGCCGAAGCGCTGCCGGCCGACGTGGCCGCAGCCATCCCGTTCGACATCCGCGTGGAGGACGACGCCACGTTCGCGGCCGGCCTGCGCTCGGTGAACCGGGTGCGCCTGATCGGCGGTTCGTTCGAGGCCCTGGCCCGCGCCACCGAAGGCCGCCCCGACCTGGCCGTGTGGTCGGGCCCGGTGACCGAGGCGGGCCGGATCGAGCTGCTCCCGTTCCTGCACGAACAGGCCGTGAGCATCACCGCACACCGCTTCGGCAACCCCGACAAGCTCGCTCAGTCAGCCCTGTAGTCCGCTCATCAACGGCCGCGCGGTGATACCTGCCGCGCGGCCGTTCGCCATTCATCGAGGCCCCTCAAAGGGCGAGCCCGCCGCACGATCATGCTCAGCGAGCGGCGTTTGATGCTCGTTTCTCCCCCAGCTGGCCGGACCACCGCACAACCATGTCCACCGAATGGCGTTTGATGCTCGATTCGCCCCCAGCCCGACCGGACCACCGCACAACCATGTCCACCAAGTGGCGTTTGATGCTCGTTTCACGCGGGGGCGGCCAGGGCCGGGATGGCGGGCCTGCTCGTTGGGCGTCGTTGCGCGGTTGTTCAGCGTTCGACGACGTTGCGCAGTGAGTGTCCGTTCTGGAAGGCGAGCACGTTCGCGCTGATCAGGGTGTCGGCGCCGAGGGGGCGGCCGCCGGCCACGTGTGGCGTCAGGATGACGTTGGGCTCGTTCCACAGGCCGGAGTCGTCGGGCAGGGGCTCGGTCTCGAAGACGTCCAGCGCGGCCCCGCCGATGGTGCCCTCGCGCAAAGCGTCGAGCAGCGCCTCCTCGTCCAGGGTGGCGCCGCGGCCCACGTTGACCACCCAGGCGTGCGCGGGAAGTTGCGCGAAGATGTCCGCGTCGAGCGCGTGCTGCGTGGCCGGGGTGGCGGGCAGGATGCCGATGAGCACGTCGGCCGTGGGCAGAAGGTGCGCGAAGTCGTCCTCGGTGACCACCTCGACGCCGTGCCGGGTGCCGGCGCTGCGGGCCACCCCGGTCACCCGGGCCCCCAGCGCGGTCAGGTGCGGCGTGAGCGCGGCCGCAATGCCCCCGAAACCCCAGATCACCACATGCGCGTCCCGGAGCGTGTAGAACCGCGCGGTATCGGGCGCGGCCTGCAACTCGCGCATCTCCTCGGCCCAGTGGTGACCCATCTGCGCACGAACGAGCACGTGCAGATGCCGTACGGCGGCCAGGGTCAGCGCCAGGGTGTGCTCGGCGACCGTCTGATCGTGCAACCCGCGGCCGGAGGTGATGACGACCTCGGGCGCGAACCCGGCCGCCACCACGGCGTCGGGCCCGGCCGCCAGGGTCTGCACCCAGCGCAGCTGCTTGAGCCGCTGGGCCGCGTCGCGCATCTGGTCGCCCGGGTTGTTCCAGACGACCAGCGCCTCGGCGTCGGTGTGCTCGTCGGGGATCGGCCGGTTGACGGCGTAGCGCACGGCGGTCACGCCCGCGGGCAGCTCGGGGTTCAGGTCGACGCTGTCGGGCAGCAGAAGCTTCATGTCCCCCATTCTGGTTCAGTGACGATCGTTCAGTTCGAGCACCGCGACGGAATCCTCGATCTCGGCTGGGGGCATCCGCTGCCCTCGCTGCTGCCGACGGGCGCGTGGGCGGCGGCCGCGGCGAGCGCCCTGCAGACGTACGGGTGGAAAGCGCTCACTTACGGCCATGAACCGGGGCCCGCCCCGCTGCGCGAATGGATAGCTTCGCGCACAAACGTGCAGTCCGCGGAGTGCACGTTTGTGACCGCGGGCGCCTCGCACGGACTGTCGCTAGTTGCGCAGGTGCTGGCTGAACCGGGCAACACCGTCCTGGTCGACTCCCCCACCTATCACTACGCGTTCAAGATCCTGACCGATCGCGGTCTCGAGCTGATCCCCGTACGGGCGGAGGACGCCGACGAGGTGGGCCGGCTGGCGCGCCAGCACCGGGCCGCCTTCCTGTACGTCGTCCCCACGTTCGGCAACCCCACCGGGCGCAGCCTCTCCCTCGAGCAGCGTCACGCGCTGGCCGCCCAAGGCCTGCCGATCGTCGAGGACGACCCCTACCGCGAGCTGTACTACGAGAGCGCGCCACTGCCGTTCACCGCCGGCAACGTGATCAGCCTGGGCTCGTTCGCGAAAACGGTCGCCCCCGGGCTGCGGCTGGGCTGGATCAGCGCGACCCCGGAGCTCGTCGGGCGGCTGACCCGGATCGGGTCGGTGCACAGCGGCGGCGGCGTCAACCACACGACCGCGCTCACCATGGCGGAGTTCGCCGGCTCAGGGGCGTACGGGAAGCATGTCGCTCTTTTGCGCGAACGCTATCGAACACACCGGGACGCCCTGAGCGACGCGATGAACGCCGATCGACCCGACGGCGGCTGGTTCCTGTGGCTGCGGCTGCCCGACGGCGTCGACGCGGAGTCACTGCTGACCGTCGCGGAGCGTCACGGGACGAGCTTCGTGCCGGGCCCACGGTTCCACGTCGACCGGCGGGGTGGTTCTGACCGCGTACGGCTCAGCTTTTCGCATTTGCCCCCGGCCGAGCTGACCGAGGCGGCCCGTCGCCTGACCGTCGCCATTCGTTCCGTCTTAGGACAGTAACGAGATCTACTGCCGCCGCGGCCGGACCGACAGACTGATCGACATCTATCTGATGGATGTCGATAGGAGCAGGTCATGCGTCGTCTCGTTGCCCGGATCTCGCTGGTCGTCGCCGGGGCGGTGACCGTCGGCCTGGTCGCCGCCGCGCCGGCCTCGGCGACCCCGCCCAACATCCCGTCCGCCACCACCGCCCAGTCGCAGCTCAACTCGCTCACCGTCGCCGCGCAGGGTTCGAGCAGCGGATACTCCCGCGACCTCTTCCCGCACTGGATCACGATCAGCGGCGCCTGCAACACCCGCGAGACCGTGCTCAAGCGCGACGGCAGCAACGTCGTCACCAGCTCGGCCTGCGCGGCCACCTCGGGCAGCTGGTATTCCCCCTACGACGGCGCGACCTGGAGCGCCGCGTCCGACGTCGACATCGACCACGTGGTGCCGCTCGCCGAGGCGTGGCGCTCCGGGGCGAGCTCGTGGACGACGGCGAAGCGGCAGAGCTTCGCCAACGACCTGACCCGGCCGCAGCTGATCGCGGTCACCGACAACGTCAACCAGTCGAAGGGCGACCAGGACCCGTCGACGTGGCAGCCGTCGCGCACCGCGTACCGCTGCACCTATGCGCGCATGTGGATCGGCGTCAAGTACTACTGGAACCTGACGCTGCAGTCGTCGGAGAAGACGGCCCTGCAGAGCGCGCTCGATTCGTACTGCTAAATTCTTTTCCGTACGCCGTCTGAGCCCGGAAGGAGGTCGCACCGTGTCCCACGAACTGCGCCCCTTCCGCGGCCCGGCGTTTCCGCGGTTCTGACCGGGGCGCGCGCTCCGGAGGTTCCGATGATCTACCGCCAGCTGCTCCCCGGCGAGGAAGCCGTCTTCGACGCTCTCGGCCCGGTCACCCCGATCTCGTACGCCGACGGCCTCGCCGGCGGCGGTTTCCACCCCTCCCGTACGTGGGTCGCCCAGCGCGACGGCCAGGTCGTGGCGCGCGCCGCGTGGGTGCTCCCGCCCGGCGCGGCCGGCGACCCGTGGCTCGAGGTCTTCGACCTGGTCGACTCCCCCGCCGTCGGCGCCTCGCTGCTGGCCGCGGCCCATGCCGCGCTCGGCGGCGCCCACCCGTTCCACGTCACCCTGCCGGCCGACGAGCGCGTCCTCGAGGCGGCCCGCCTGGCCGGTCTGGCCCCGGCCGTCGAGCGCCGGCGTTTCCGTTGGTCCGGCGCCCCCGTCGAGAGTCCAGCCCTTCCCGTACGCCCGTCGACCGGCCCCGGCGAGGTGCGCGATCTGGTCTCCCGGATCGCCCGCCCCGACGTGCTCACCGGTTCCGAGACCGCGCTGACCGTGGCCGGTCTCGACCTGGCCCGCGACCCGCTCCCGTGGGTGACCGGCCCGGCCGCGGCCTGGCACGTGCTCGCCGACGGCACCGGCGTGGCCGGGACCGCGGGCGAGGCCTGCTGGCCGATGCTCGTCTACCTCGGCGTCCGGCCCGAAGCCGCCCCCGGGGCCCGGTCGTCGCTGCTCGCCGCGTCGCTCGGCGCACTGATCGCGGGCGGCGCCGAGGAGGTCGTCGCGGACGTCGAGTCCACCCTCACCGACGCGATGACCGATCTGGACCGGGCCGGATTCCGCCAGATCAGGGCCCGGATGACCCTCCAGCCGCCGCGCCAGGCAGCCACCAGCGCCCGGCTCCGGTCGATCGAGCGCTAGGCCTTCACCAACTCGCGATCCGATCGATCGTGCGCTAGGCCTTCACCAATTCGCGGATCCGGTCGATCGAGCGGCGGAAGTAGCGGTGCTCGACCGGCCGGGTCAGGAAGTCGGCCAGCGCGAACAGGTCGGCCGCCTGGCTGATCCGGCGCCAGTTCGGCGGAAGCTCGCCGCCGGCGTCGCGGAAGCCGCCCAGGAATCCGTCGAGAAACACCGGCGGCCGCGGGTCGCGCAGCATGTTGCCGATGTCGACCAGCGGCGTGCTGCTGAACGCGAACTCCCAGTCGAGCACGGCCGCCACCCGCCACCGGCCGGTCGACGACCGGGCCACAAGCAGGTTCTTCGGGTTGAAGTCGGAGTGCACCAGCCGCCGGGATCCCTTCACCGCGGCCAGGTCAGTGGCGGCTGCGACGGCGTACCGCCGAAGGGCTTCCTGCTCTTTCTCGGTCAGGTGACCGGCGGCGTTGCCCTCGCGGAGACAGCGGTCGACGAACTGGTCGAGGCCCACCGTCGGCTCCAGACCGTCGGGCTGCAGGCCGTCTTTGAAGAAGCCGGGCGCCTCGAACTCGATCGTCCCGATGGCGGCGAGGGCGGCCCCGACCTCACGCCCGAGGTCGACGTCGTCGCCCACCACCTCGTTGAGCGGCCGGCCCTCGACAAATGTCGACAGCAGCAAGGGCTCGCCCGCACTCGCGCCCGTCGGGTCGGCCGCCACCACCTCGGCCACCGGCACCGTGCCCTTGAGCCGGGCGGCGAGGGCGGACTCGAGCGCGCACTTGTTGTGCCGCAGATACCGCCGGAGCACATACCGGCCGCCGTCGTCGGTCGTGAGAGCCGTGTTCTCGTTGCTGTAGCCACCGGTCAGCCGCCGCGACTCGACGATCCGGCGGCCCGGCAGGGCGACGTTCTCGACCCAGTCCACAACGGACGGTTTCATACTCACTGCTCCTCGGTCCGGTTTCGCTGCGACTTGATCCAGCCGAGCGCCGCGCAGGCGATCGGCCACCAGTGGCGTTCCCCCAGCAATCCCGGCGCCTCGGCACGGCCGACCCAGGTGCCAAGCGTCTCGTCGGGCGGCGGCGTCTCCGCACGGGGCGTGAAGACCAGGACGTTGGCGACCGGGACGGGCAGCCGGTAGGCGTCGTCGGGCTCGGGCACGATGTTGCGCACGTAGCCGACGCACCGCGTCGCCACCTCCTCGCCGAGATGGACGCGACACAGGCTGGCGAGACCTGCCTGCCACTCGTGGGCGACGGTCAGGCAGGTGGTCGGGATGTCGAGGCCCTTGGCCGTCGGCACGCAGAAGATCTCGCCCGGCGCCCGGGTCAGCAGCAGCCGCACGATGACGGTGGGCCGGGGAATGTCGAGGTCGTCGCCGGCCCAGACCTCGGCGGTGCTCCCTGCCGGCAGCCACGACGCGCCGGGCACCGTACGAACGAGCCGCGGGAAGTCCATCACCGCACCCTCGTCTGGATCTTGGCTGTTACCGAGCACTTACCCACCTCCGAACCACCCCCGCCCTGGGGGTGTGCCGACCATACGTGGCGCGTGTGACGGGAATTGGGTTTTCCACAGGGCGGTGGCTCGGCGCGCGAAGCGGATCCGGAGTCGTCCACAGCCACGGGTGCGGGCTTGACACGGTGGATTGGCCCTACGATGTTCGCCATGCTGCGTGCCTTCTCGGTGGCGTACTGGGCGTTCATCGGGATCAGTTGTGTCGTCTTCTTCCTGGGCGCGGTCCTGGTGTGGCTGCTGACGCTGCCGTTCGACCGCCGACGCGTGGTGCTCCACCTGTATTCGTCGGCCTGGGCCTCGTTCTACGTCTACGTGAACCCGCTGTGGCGCCTCCGCGTGACCGGCCGGCGGCTGGTCCCGTGGCACGGCCCGGCGGTGCTGGTGGCCAACCACGCGTCGCTCATCGACATCCTGGTGCTGTTCGCGCTGTTCCGGCCGTTCAAGTGGGTGTCGAAACAGGAGATCTTCAGGGTTCCGCTGATCGGGTGGAACATGCGGCTCAACGATTACGTCCCGCTGGTGCGCGGCAGCGCCGAATCGATCCGCCGCATGATGGCCCACTGCGACCGGCTGCTGGCGGCCGGCTCGCCCGTCATCATGTTCCCGGAGGGCCGGCGCACCTCCGACGGCGAGCTTCAGCCCTTCAAGGACGGCGCTTTCGAGCTTGCCGTACGCCACCAGGTGCCGGTCATTCCGATCGCGGTCCACGGCACCCGGCGCGCCCTGCCCCGCCACGGTCTCGTGCTGCGCGACCACGTCGACGTGCACGTGGAAGTGCTGCCGCCGATCGAGCCGCACGACGACGTCTCGTCCCTGAAAGCGCTGGCCCGCAAGTCGATCGCGAGCGCACTGACCGCACCGTGAGGATCGCCCACTTCTGCGACAGCCACGCCGGCCGTCCCGACGGAGTGTCCCGATCCGCGGCCCTGACCGTCGCCCTGTTGCGCTCGGCCGGTCACGAAGTCGACTTCTACGACCCGGCGAGCGTTCCGTCCGTGCCCCTGCCCGGCCGCCAGCTGCGCATCGGATCGCCGTGGTTCCGCTGCCGCCCGGCCGACCTCGTGCACGCCCACACGACCGGCCCGATCGGCATGACCGGTTTCCGGATGGCCGCCGCGTGGCAGGTGCCGCTGGTCGTCACCTGGCACACCGACCTGGTCGCGTACGGCGACGCCTATCCCGAGGTCCCGGCCGGCGCGTCCTGGTGCGCGCTGCAGTTGCGGCTCGGCTGGTCGCCCCGGGAGTTCCTCGAGCTGACCCGGCCCGGCCCGCCCCGCCGGGCCCGCCTGGTCGTGCTGGGCCAGGGCATGTTCGCCCGGATGACCGCCGCGATCGCCCCGTCACCCAAGACCGCCGCCGGATTCCACGAGTTCGCCACCGCCGGCCGCCTGCCCCAGGTCTGCGTGCTGCCAACGCCGGTCGTCCTCCGCCCGCGAGCCCGTTCCCCACGGCAGGGCAGCGTCGTCCTGTCGGTCGGCCGCGCGACCGCCGAGAAGAACCCGGAGCTCCTGTTGAGCGCCTTCGCGCAGCTGCTGCCCGACAAGCCCGACGCCCGGCTGATCCTCCTCGGCGTCCGGCTGGGCCGCGCGAAACTGGCCCGCCGCATCTCCGCGCTCGGCCTCACCGATCACGTCGAGGTGCTGCCCCCGGTGCCGCCCGCACAAGTCGCCGCCTTCTACGACCGCGCCGACGTGCTGGCGTTCGCCTCCACCACCGACACCCAGAGCCTGGTGCTGGCCGAGGCAGAAGCGTCCGGCCTGCCCGCGGTGGTGGCCGACCCTGCCCTCGCCGACCGGCCCGGCGGCGCCCCACCCCGCTTCACCTGCGACCCGGCACCCTCGACGTTCGCCGCCGCCCTGCACCGCATGCTCACCGACGCCGCCTTACGCGCAACCGTGACAGCAGACGGCATGAAGGCAACCGAGGCGTACACCCCCGACGTCTACCTCGTCCGCCTCGTCGACCTCTATCAACGCCTCTGACTGGCGGCCGGCATCGCTGCGGTCGGGAAGTGACCGGAATCGCTGGTTGGCTCGGGACATGAGCATCTTGCACACACCCGAGCACGGCGCCGTCCTGAACCCGTTCGTCATGGTCGACGGCGCGGCCGGCCTCATCACGTTCGTGTCGGAGGTCTTCGGCGTCGAGGAGAACCCGGAGGCGCACACCGAGATGCCCGACGGCAGGCTCATCCACTCGGAGCTGCGCCTCGGCACCGTCGACCTGATGATCGTCGACCGGCTGGACGGCTGGCCGTCGCGACCGGGCCTGTTGCAGGTCTGGGTCACCGACGTCGCGGAAGTGCAGAAACGAGCAGCCGTAAGAGGCGCCACGGTCGTCACCGAGCCGACCCCGTTCTACGGCGAGACGACGCTGGGCCGCATGCTCGACCCGTGGCAGAACCTGTGGTGGCTCTACGCCCCGGCCCCCGGCCAGGCCGACCCGATCCCCCACTGGGACGACGAGGCCTCGGACACGATCTTCACCACGCTCGACGCCGCGCTGCGCACCCTCCGGTAGCGCTCACCGCGGATGGCGGGAAGCCTGGTCGAGTGCGCGCTTCAAGCGCACGACGGCCTCGTCCATCAGCTCGGGCGGGGACGCCGCGTAGGTGAGGCGGAGAAAGGAATCCGGGGGCTCCGCGGCGAACCAGGGCCGCCCAGGAAAGACGATCACGCCCTCGGTGGCCGCGGCGGCCGCCAGGGCCACGTCGTCGACGTCCGGGCCGAGACGCACCCACAAGTGCAGGCCGCCGTGGGGAACCTCGACCGCGTCGAGCGGCAGATGGCGGCGCAGGGCGGTCATGAGCGCATCGCGGCGGGCGCGTAGTTCCTTCTTGAGCGAGCGGAGATGGCGGTCCCACGCCGGGGAGGTCACCAGTTCGAGCGCGGCCTGTTGCAACGGTCCGGCCACGAACAGGTCGTCGAGGATGCGGGCCGCGCGCAGGCGGGCGCCGGCCTGACCGCGGGCGCCGACGGCGGCGATGCGCAGGCCCGGGGCGGCCGACTTGGTGAGGGAGCGCAGATAGACGACATGACCGTCCGGGTCGTCGGCTGCGAGCGGCCGTGGCGGGGTGCCGTCGATGGCCAGGTCGCGTGCGTAGTCGTCCTCGATCAGAAAAGAACCTGCTTCCCGTACGGCGTCGAGCACCTCGCTGCGGCGGTGCGGGGCGAGCGTGGCGCCGGTCGGGTTGGCGTACAGGGGCTGGCTGTAGAAGAGCCGGGCGCCGGTGCGGGTGAACGCCGCGCGCAGCTGGCCGGGCAGCACGCCGCCGGCGTCGGCCGGCACGGGGATCACGGTGAGCCCCGCGGCACGGGCCGCCGCCAGGGCGCCGAGGTAGGTCGGCGACTCGACGAGCAGGGTGTCGCCGGGGCCGGCCAGCGCGCGCAGCGTCGACGAGATCGCCGCCTGGCCGCCGGGGCTGATCACCATGTCGTCGGCCCGCAGCCCGAGGTCGCGGGCGAACCAGGCGCGCAGGTCGGCCCGGCCCTCGGCGGGTCCGCGCTGCCAGGCGGCGGGCTGGCGGGCGGCCCGGGCCAGCGCCGCGCCGAGGGCGGCCGCCGGCTGCAGGTCGGGGTCGAGGTAGCCACCGGACAACGCGATCGCCCCGGTGGGCGGTATCGCGAGTAACGCCTGGAGCTCCTCCTCGCCGGGGCGCCGCGCACCGAGCGCGACGGTCTGCCACGCCAAGTCGGGCCCGGCCTGGCGGCGCGCCTCGGCCTCGCGGTCCCGGACGAATGTTCCCTGACCGGGACGGGCCTCGACCAAGCCCTCACGAACCAGCGCGCGGATCGCGGCGGCCACCGTCACCGGCGAGGCGTGGTGCCGGGCGGTCAATTCCCGCACCGAGGGAAGGCGCGTCCCACCCGGGGCCGAACCGGCCCGGCCCCGCAGATCTTGGATAACGCGATCGGTTGCGTTACCGTCTCCCATGAGAGTGAAGAGTAGCGCTACCGACACCGAGACGGTAACAGCCGGCGGGCTGGTTCTGGGGGCGCTCGGTGTTCTCGCGTTCAGCATGTCGCTGCCGGCCACCCGGGTCGCCGTGGGTGAGCTCGACGCGTGGTTCGTGGCGTTCGGGCGGGCCGTCGGGGCGGCGATCCTGGCCGCCGCCTATCTGAGCATCACTCGCGCGCCCCGGCCGTCCGGCGCGCAGTGGCGGCGGCTCGCGGTCGTCGCCCTCGGGGTGGTGGTCGGGTTTCCGCTGTTCACCTCGCTGGCCCTGACCACCCAGACGTCGGCCCACGGCGCCGTGGTGGTGACCTTGCTGCCGGCCCTGACGGCGATCTTCGCCGTGCTGCGGGCCGGGGAACGCCCTCCCCCGCTGTTCTGGCTGGCCAGCCTGGCCGGCCTGGTCGCCGTCCTGACGTTCCTGATCGTGACCGGCTCGGCCGGCGGGGCGGTCGCCGCCTCCGATCTGTTCCTGCCGGCGGCCGTCGTCCTGTGCGGACTCGGGTACGCGGAGGGTGGCGCCCTCGCCCGCGAGCTCGGCGGCGCCCGCACGATCTGCTGGGCGCTGCTGCTCTCGCTGCCCGCGACCGCGTCGATCACCGTGGTCTCGATCGCCGTCGAACCCCCGCACGCCGGAACCGCGGCCTGGTTGGCGTTCGCCTACCTGACCGCGGTCTCGATGTTCCTCGGGTTCTTCGCCTGGTACGCCGGTCTGGCCCGGGGCGGGATCGCGCGGGTGGGCCAGATTCAGCTGACCCAGCCCGTGCTCACCCTGCTCTGGTCGGCCCTCCTGCTGGGCGAGACCGTCACCCCGGCCGCACTGGTGGCCGCCGTGGTCGTCCTAGCGTGTGTGGTCCTGATCCAGCGAACCCGGCGGCGATGAGTCACGGTCCAGCGCGGCCACTTCCCGTACGGCCGAGGAAACCGCCCCGAAGTCCTTGCGCAGGATCGCCCCGTGATTGCTGTTCACCTTGGCACTGATGGCCAGGTGCGGGTTGCGGGCGACCGCCGACTCCAGCCCGGCCCGGATCCGCTCCTGCTCGCCGCCCTTGCTGCCGAACGACTTTCCCGATGCCACCACATAGCGCGTCGGGACCGTGAGCGAGTCGAGCACCGGCCCGAGCGCCTCCGGCCGGGACAGCCGGCCGAGCTCGATGTTGCTCTCGGCCTGCTGCGCGGCGGTCATCCGGGGCATCATCCCGACCGTACGCAGCACCGGCGCGAGCACGGTGAGCCGGCGGAACAGCGTCCGGATCCGCTGTTCCATGGCCTCGTCGAGCCAGTCGTACGGGAAGGCGCCGTCGACCAGAACCGCGCCCACCGTACGCTCCGGGTGGCGCTCGGCCCAGTGCGCGGCCACGACCGCGCCGTAGGACCAGCCCACCAGCACGGCCCGCTGCACGCCCCGGGCCGCGAGGACCGCGTCCACATCCCGTACGGCGGCCTCGAACGAGTAATCCGCCGAGCGACGGGATTTGCGGCCACGGGCCCGCTCGTCGAAGGTGATGTGCCGCCACGCGGGTCCGAGATCGGCGAGCACCCGCCGCCAGTAGCCCTGAGTGGCGAACTGTCCGTTGAGGTAGAGCACCGGGACTCCGTCGCCGCCGGTGTCGGTGACGGCCAGGGCGGTGTCGTCCACCGGCACGAGGCCGGTCCACGGTGAGCCGGTCATCAGAGGCCCCGAGCGGTGATGTCACCACGGGCGGTGGTGGCGCGGATGGTGAGCTCGGCGGTGCCGTCGTTCTTGAGCGAGTTGCTGACCCGGCCGAAGGAGGTGCCGGCGTCCAGCGTGCCGGCCTTGGCGCCGACGGTGATGTCGCCGTCCTGGGTGGTCAGGATGACGGTGCCGCGGGTGGCCTCGTCGATCCGGATGGCGCCGCGGGCGGTGCTGATCTCGGCAGGACCGGTGAGCCGGCCCACCGAGACGTCGCCGTCGACCGCGGTCAGGCGCAGGCTCGCGGCCTCGTCCAGCTTGATGTTCCGGTACGCCCCCTCGAAGGCGACCTCGCCCAACCGGCCGACACCGCGCAGCTCGGCGGCGGCGCTGTGGCCCTCGACCCGCGAGCCGGCCGGCAGCTGGACGGTGACCTCGACCGAGCCCGCCTTGTCGTCCGACGGGGCCTCGATCCGCAGGACGCCGTCGGCGAAGGCGACCGTGGTCTCGGCCGCGCTGCGCTCGTCGCGGTCGCTGCCGGGCTGGACCGGCCGGACCTCGACGACCGTGTCGGCGCGCTCGGCGGCGATGAACTGGACGCGGCCGGCGGGGACGGTCAGCACGGCGGCGATCGGGGCGGGGGTGGCGAACTGGTTCATCGTTCTCTCCTAGGACTCGTCGTTTCCGATGCGACAAACGCTACGTTGCTTTCCAGGTTAGAGCAACACTGAAGTTGCAACGGCTACCCCTAGTGCCAGCTCAGAGCCGTTATTTCATTGCAACGGTTCGGAATTTAACGCAACATTGCATTGCAATGGCCGATGCTGAACGATAGGGTGAGGGCCGAACGAAAGGGGGCTGAGCATGCCGGGAGGCCGACTCACCCAGCAGGAACGCCACCAGATCGCGCTGGGCCTGACCGACGACCTGCCCTACGCCGAGATCGCGCGGCGGCTCGACCGTCCCACCTCGACGGTCACCCGCGAGGTGATGCGCAACGGCGGCCCCACCGCCTACCGCGCCGACCTCGCCCACCACGCCACCGAACGGCGCGCTCACCGAAGCCGGCCCGTCCAGAAAGGGCAGCAGCCGCCGCAAAGGCGGGAGCGAGCCGAATACGAGGAGACGCTGACCGGCGTGCTGATCGGCTCGGGCCTGCCCAAGATGACGGCCCGCGTGCTGACCTGCCTGTTCACCGTCGACGAGGGCAGCCTCACCGCCTCCGAGCTGGCCCGGCGCCTGCAGGTCAGCCCGGCCTCCATCTCCAAGGCGATCGCGTTCCTCGAGAGCCAGAGCCTCGTGCGGCGCGAGCGTGACGAGCGCCGCCGCGACCGTTACATCGTCGACGACGAGCTGTTCTATCAGGCCACGATCGCCAGCGCCCGCGCCAACGACCAGCTCATCGCCACCGCCCGGCAGGGTGTCGCTGTGCTCGGCCCCGGCACCCCCGCCGCCGAGCGGCTGGAGAAGATCGCCCGGTTCCTCGACTTCGTCAGCGAGAACATCCTGCGCGCCGCCGAGCAGGGCCGGGCCGTGCTGCACACGAAGCCGTCAACCGGCCAGCTTCTCGAGCGATCCGACGACGGAGTCCGGTGACGGCATGCCGGCGATCTCGTCGGCGACCTGCCGAGCCGCCACCCGCAGCCCCTCGTCGGTGACCAGCCGGTTCAGGTCGGCCGCGGTGATGGCGCCGGCCGCCACGGCCAGACCGGCGCCCCGCTGGGCCAGCAGCTCGGCGTTGAACCGCCGGTCGCCCGCGCCCGGGGTGGTCAGCTGCGGCACGCCGGCCGCCAGACCGCCGAGCACGCTGCCCGCCCCGGAGTGGTGCACGAAGCCCGCCGCGTACGGGAGCAGTTCGTTGAGCGGAACCCGCCCGGCCTCGCGCACATTGGCCGGCAGCGGACCGTGCTTGGCCGGGCGCACGAGCACGAACTCGGCGTCGACCTGAGCCGCGGCGGCGATGACGGCCGGGCCCGGGTTGCCGTCGTTGGGCCCGTCGAGGGTGCTGCGGCTGACCAGCACGCGGGGCTTGTCGCCGGGAGCGAGCAGCCAGGGCGGGATCTCGCCGCCGCCCGAGAACGGCACCGGGCGCAACAGCTGCGCACCCGCGGCGGGGGCACGCAGGCTCGGCGGCGTGACGGCCAGGGTCAGCACGGGCGCCGCGATGTCCATTCCGGACAGGGCGGAGCTGCCGGTGACCGCGCGATAGAGCTCGCCGGCCGGCCACAGCGTGTTCTCCTGCAGCACCGACGGAATGCCGAGACGACTGGCCACCACCGCGCCCGCCTCGCCCAGCGACTCGAAGACGATCAGGTCGGGCCGTTCCCGCTCGGCCAGCGCCTGCAACGGGCCGAGCAGCGCCAGGTTGGCCCGGCCGAACAGCTCGCCGACGAAGCCGTGCCCGGCGCGGCCCCGCATCTCGGCGCGGGCCAGCCCGGGGTGGCGCAGCGCCACGCGGATCGCGCTGCGCGGCAGGCTGAACCCGCCGCCGATGTCCTCGGTGCGCAGGCCCAGCACGTCGGGCGGGAAGCCCCCGGCGGCCAGGATCACGTCGTGCCCGGCATCGCGGCAGGCGGCGGCGAGCGGGACCAGCGGCAGCAGATGCCCCTGCAACGGCGAGGCCACGAAGACGATGCGCATAAATCGGTTCTACCATCCGTTACCTGGGACTAGCCTGAGCCGCTGTGACTCGTATCGTGCACCTCAGCGCCGAGGCTTTTCGCGCGCTGGCCGACGGCGACGTGGCCGCCGCCGGGAAGGCCGGTCCCGTCGCGGTGTCCGAGTGGCTGGCCGCCCCCGAGAACAGCGGCGTCTGGCGGATGCGGCTCGAGCAGGCGCGGAACGACCCCGGCAGCGAGGCCTGGACGACCGGGATCGTCTGGGACCCCGTACGGGGGAAGGCTGTTGGTCGTGCCGGTTTTCACGCCCCGCCCGACGCCGAGGGCATGGTCGAGATCGGCTACGCCATCGACCCCGAGTTCCGCCGGCAGGGCTACGCGCGGGCGGCCCTGGAGTCGCTGCTCGCCCGGGCCAAGGCCGACCCTTCCGTACGCCGGATCCGCGTCAGCATCAGCCCCGACAACCTCGCGTCGCGAAATCTCGCCCTGCCCTACGGTTTCGAGCAGGTCGGCGAGCAGTGGGACGAGGAGGACGGCCTCGAGATCGTCTACGAGCTAGCCTGCCCCTAGCTCGTCGAGCACGGCCGACAGGGCCTCGGCACTGAGCTCATGGGCCGTCTCGCCGGCGTGCGGGTCACGGGCGTGCAGGACGTGCAGCAACGGCGAGTGCGGGGTGCTCAGGTCGACCAGGGTCGCGGACGCCCCGCGTACGGCTCGCTCTGTGCCCGGAAGGCCGGTGAGGTCGATGCGCGTGATCACGCCGGGGGTCACCCACACCGGCACCGACTCGAGCAGGCCGAACAGCTGCAGGTGGAAGTGGCCGGTGAGGATCAGCCGGACGTCGCGGCCGCGGATCGCCTCGGCCAGCGCCTCCGGGTTGAGCAGGCCCAGCTTGTGCTGCACCTCGACGCCGGGCAGGCCGATCGGCGGGTGGTGGAAGGCCAGCACCGTGCCGTGGGGGGCGGGCGTCGACAGGGTGTCGCGCAGCCACGCGAGCTGGTCGTCGCCGAGCCACCCGTACGCCTTGCCCGGCACCAGCGTGTCCAGCGTGATCAGGCGGAACCCGTCGATCTCGGTCGCCGCGACCAGGTCGTCGCCGAGCACCGACGCGAAGGCCTTGCGCTCGTCGTGGTTGCCCGTGGTGTAGAGCGCCGGAATGCCCCGCGCCGCAGCGAACCCGCCGACCAGGGCCCGCACATCCTCGTACGCCTCGGGGCTGCCGTCGTCGGCCACGTCGCCGGTGACCAGGACCGCGCTCAGCCGGGTGAGCCGCTCGCAGCCGGCCAGCATGCGGCGCAGCGACTCGCGCGAGTCGATGCCGTCGGCGTTGGGGCCGGGCGCGGCGGTGAGATGGGTGTCCGACAGGTGCAGGATCCTCATCGGAGCAAGCTAGCGAGGATCCCGCGCCCGTGCGAAACGATTATCGGTTGAGCTTCGTACGCCAGTCGGCCGGCACGTTTTCGGCCGGGCCGGGCACCGACTGGTCGTCGGGGCGGCTGGTCGCCGGGGCGAGCTGCGGGCCGTTGCCCGCCTCCTGCGTGGTGAAGTCCCAATACCAGTCCTCGCCGGGCTCGAACGACTGGATGACGGGGTGGCCGGTCTCGCGCCAGTGGGCTGTCGCGTGCTGCGCCGGTGAGGTGTCGCAGCAGCCGATGTGCCCGCACTGGGCGCAGCGGCGCAGGTGGAACCACCATCCGCCGTTGTCGAGGCACTCGACGCAGCCGGTGCCGGAAGGGGGAACGTCGGGCTGGATCGCGTTTTCACTCGTCACGCGACGAAACTACCCCACCTCGTCGGTGACGTCCGCGAAGGTTCCGCCGAGCGCCTTGACGGCATCGTCGGCGGGCACCTGCAGCCCGACGCCGTGAGCGCCCGCGCCGAGGTTGATCGTCCGTCCCGCCGTACGGGAATCGGCGATGACGGGCCAGGCGCGGGCCGAACCGAACGGGGTGATGGTGCCGCGCTCGTAGCCGGTGGCCTGCTTGGCGGTGGCCGCGTCGGGCATCGAGAGCCGGTTGACGCCGAGCAGGGCGCGCAGCTTGGGCCACGAGATCGAGCGGTCGCCGGGCACCAGCACGAACACGTAGTCGTCGTCGGCGCGCCGGACGACCAGGGTCTTGACCAGGTCGCGGATCTCGACGCCCTGCGCCTCGGCGGCCTCGGCGACGCTGCCGACCGGGCCGTGCGTCAGGATCGTGGGCTGCAGGCCGAGGGCGAGGGCCGCGGCCTCGGCGGGGTTCGTCGACATGGGTCGAAAATAGCGTCAGGCCACACCCGGATCGGGTGTGGCCTGGCAATTCTGTGACGGATCAGTCGTCGTCGCCGCCGCGGTCACGGTCGTCGCCGCGGTTGCGGTCGTGATCCCGGTCGCGCCAGTCCCACGACTTCGAGACCTTCAGCTCCCAGTCCCCGCGGTGACGACCCCAGCGAACGAAGTCGCAGTCGTAGTCGTCCCACCGGTCCCGGCGCTCGCCGATCCGGCCGGCCCAGTCGCATTCGCGCCGGCTGTCGTAATACCCGGCCGTCCAGTCACGGTCGCGCCGCGGCTGGTCCGCCGTGGTCGTGGCCGTGCGGGCCGCCGAGTCTGGTGCGGATGTCGACGCCATGGCCGGAGCGGCCCCGAGCGTCGCGCCCGTCATCAGGCTCAGTCCGGCGAGTGTCAGAATCCGCGTTGCCGCTTTCATGGTTCACCCTTCCTCGAGCCGATTTGTGCACCCCCAGACCATCACGTCGTTTCGAGCGGTATGCGGCAACAGCGTCCTTTGGGCCGTTCGGTTGAGGTAGGGATGGATATAGGTTCCGAAAACCGTGGCGAGGCTGACGCCGCGCTCGCGGTATGCGCCACGCGCAGCGGGAATGGTGGTGTGTGAGAGCGGATTGAGTTCAGAGCAGACCGCAGAGACCTCAAGGAGTTGTCATGTCCGACCGTCCCGAGCTGGTTCCCGGTCCCGACCACCCCATCACCATCACGCCCAGCACCGCCCACATCGTGGTGAAGGTGGGCGGCAAGGTCGTCGCGGACACCCACAGCGCGCAGACGTTGCAGGAGTCGAACTATCCGCCGGTGCCGTACATCCCGATCGGCGACGTCGACCGGTCGCTGCTCGAGCGCACGTCCACCACGACCTACTGCCCGTACAAGGGTGACGCCAGCTACTACTCGATCCCGGCCGGCGGCGAGAAGTCCGTCGACGCCCTCTGGGTCTACGAGGATCCGCGCGAGGCCGTGGCGCAGATCAAGGACCACGTGGCGTTCTACCCCGACCGGGTCGACTCGATCGAGGTCACAGCCGCGCCACAGTGAAACCACAGCCCCGCGCGGCAGCGTGAGGCGAGTGCGTAGACGAACACTGTTGCTCAGCATGTCGGCGGCCGCGGCCGGAGGACTCGCGGTGAAGGCGGGGCAGGCCTCGGCCGCCGAACGGACCGTGCTCTCGTCGACCAAGAACTCGACGCTGCCGGCCCGGCCCGTGACCCCGTACGTGCCCCGGACCGGCCGGGCGCCCGGCGGGGTCAGGACCGTCGGGCGGCACGACTTCTCGTTCGCGCGTGACGGCCGGGCCCTGCCGACCCGCGTCTGGTATCCGGTCGGCCACGGCCCCTACCCCGTCGTGCTCTTCAGCCACGGCCTGCACTCCAAGCCCGACGACTACGCGGCGCTGCTGGTCAGCTGGGCCCTCGCCGGGTTCGTGGTGGCGGCCCCGAGCTACCCTCACACCTCGCTCGGCACGTCCAGTTTCAACGCGTACGACCTGGTCAACCAGCCCGAGGACGCGTCGGAGGTGCTCACCCGCATCGTCGAGCGCAACACCTCGGGCGG
This sequence comes from Paractinoplanes lichenicola, assembly GCF_016785085.1. Classification (GTDB taxonomy): domain Bacteria; phylum Actinomycetota; class Actinomycetes; order Mycobacteriales; family Micromonosporaceae; genus Actinoplanes; species Actinoplanes lichenicola. The sequence continues at coordinate 246,111 of NZ_JAENHO010000007.1, read as the reverse complement.
CGGGCCGCTGCGGGGCAAGCTCGACACCTCCCGGCTGGCCGCGGCCGGGCACTCGGGCGGCGGCATCACCACGGCCGGCCTGTTCAGTGCCCACCGCGACGAGCGGCTCTCGGCCGGCATCCTGATCGCCGGAACCGACTTCCTGGGTACGCCGTTCACCGGCCCCGCCGCGGCCGTGCTGCTCGTGCACGGCCGCGCGGACACCTCGGTCAAGTACTCCGCGGCGCGTACGGTCTACGAGGCGGTTCCCTGGTCACGGGCGATGCTGTCGATCACCGAGGGCGGCCACCAGACCACGAACGCCGATTTCGCCGCGGTCAGCGGGACCACGGCGGCGTTCCTGCGGTGGAGCTTCTACGGCGGCGCGCCCGCGCTGGAGGAGGCGGCGGCTCAGGGCTCGGTCGCGACGCTGGACGACGAGCTCGCCTTGACCGCGGGGTCGATCTCGTAGGGCGTGTAGAGCGAGATGCGGCCGACCAGCCCGGCGAACCGTTCGCGCAGCGCCGCCCCGCCGGTGACGGCGAACGTGTCGAGCACGTCGTCGCTGATCAGGGCGGTCATCTCGTCCCAGGCCTGCCTGCGGGACAGCTTGTTGAGCTGGTCGGCCAGCTCGCCCCAGCCGTGCATGTCGAGCACCGCTCGATAAGCGGGCGTGGAGGCGTAGAAGGCGATCTGGCCCTTGACCGCCTGCTCGGCCCGGGATCGCTCGGCCTCGGTCTCGCCCAGCACGACCATGGCCGACAGGCAGACCGTGAAGTCGTCGAGGCTGCCGCCGCGGGCCTCGCGCAGCGCCGGCAGGGTTCGCTGCCTGAGATAATCCGCGCTGGTCAACGGGTGCACGAGCAGCCCGTCGGCGACGCGCCCGGCGGTCCTGGTCATGTGCTCGCCCACCGCGGCCACCAGCACAGGCGGATTCCCGTACGGGTTGGGGCCGGGGTTGAAGAAATCGGTCATCAACGTGTGCCGGTAGAACTCGCCGCGAAAGGCCAGCCGCTCGCCGCCCCACGCCGCCCAGATGGCCCGCACCGCCCGCACGAACTCCTCCATGCGCGCGGCCGGCTTGCCCCACGGCATCGCGAACCGGCGCTCGATGTGCGCCTGCACCTGGGAACCGAGGCCCAGCTGGAAGCGGCCCTCGCTGATCAGCTGCAGGTCGTTGGCGAGCACGGACACATTCATCGGGTTGCGCGAGAAGGCGACCGCGATGGCCGACTGCAGGGTGATGCGCTCGGTGGCCCGGGCCGCCAGGGCGAGCGCCGGGAAGACGTCGTGCTTCGTCTCGGCGGCGGCGAAACCGTCGTACCCGTCCCGCTCGGCGGTCACCGCGGCCGACTCGACCTGGATCGGCGTGGCCGCGACATCGGCGGCGAAATCAACCAGCATGCCTCAGCTATAGCACCTGCTGCCGGACCCACTTCACACACGCCCGGTCGACCGTGGCGAAGGGGACCCCGTACGCGTCCCGGGCGGCCTGGTCGAGCTCGTTGTCCTGGGTCAGCACGAGCCGCACGAACGTGAAGAGCTTCTGATCGCCGTACTTCTCGGCCATGCAGTCGACGGCCAGGTGACTCAGTCCGTAGAACGCGTCACCTGCTCTGGCGGCCGCTTCGGGGCCGGGCTGGGCCGGGACCATGCTCTTTTGAGACTTCTTTTCCAGGGCCCACCGCACGCTTCCGCGCCGCAGCGTCTTGCCACCGCCGACCGGCCACCAGCCGATGTATTCGGCGATGCCCTCGCTCAGCCACGTGTCCTCGGCGGCGTCGGCCCGGTAGGCGCCGGACAGCGTCACGACGTGGCCGAGCTCGTGCTGCAGGGCCACCCGGAGCATGACCGGGTTGTCGTCCAGCTCCTTCATCCGCAGCATGACGTCGATGCCGTACATGTTGAGCGGGATGGCGAGGCCGATCGCCCAGTCGCTCTCCTCGCCGCCGTACCAGGAGCGCCACTGGGCCTCGCCGGCCAGATAGATACGGTAGCGGGACTGCTGCGTGCCGATCAGGGCCGCGTAACGGTCGTCGACCCGGGCCGCCGCCTCGGCCAGCGGCAGCACCCGCTCGAGATAGTCACGCTGCGAGGGCGCGGCGAACAGGGTCACCCGGCTGCCGCGCAACGCGACCAGCTCACCGTTCTCCCACGGCGCGGGCCGGCGCGGATCCTCGCTCGGGCCCGGGGCGGCGGTGCTGATCACGTAACGCCCGGCGACCTGACGCATGATGAGGCGCTGCTCGATGTGCGGCGGGCCCTGCCACTCGCTGCCCGGCTTGCCGGGGCACATGTCGGTGCCGAGGCAGTATTTGACCTCGGTGCGGAAGGAGACCGCCGTGGGGTTGCCCTTGACCGGCTGCCCCACGCCCGTCTCGTAGTCGAAGCGGGTCACCTCGAGGGCCCGCAACGAGCGGAACATGTTGCGGTAGCGGGTCTTCAGCGGCGTGTCGACGGCCGCCAGCCAGCCCTGCTCGTCCCCCGCGACCAGGGCCTCGGCGTGCTTCTCGAGGGCGGCCAGGGCCTGGTCGAAGGGGGTGGCCGGCTTGCTCGGCCCGGCCCCGGCGGCGATCGCGACCCGGGGACGCTCGGGCCGCGAGATCACCAACCCGACCGTGAGGAGCAGGACGCCGACAACGAGCGTGGCGGTGAAAGCGCGGCGCATGGACGTCCCGTCTCGTCAGGGGCTGAGAGGGCATCCAACCAAACACACCACGGTGGAATCCATCCCCATCACCACAATCCCTGACGGGCGCAACACGATCACGCTCCGTTGGTCTTGATCTTCCCTCCGCCTGTACGGCCATCCCCAACCCCCGCCCACCACGGGGAGTCGGCGCTGACGCTACCCCGCTGTCAAGCCGACGGGTGGGGTTGTCCACAGCCGCGGAGTTGTCCACAGGCGGCCGGGAAGCGACTTGCGAGCGCGGGAGCCACTTGTACGCGCGGGCGAATTTTGAACGCGCGGGCGGCTTTCGCTGGCGCGCGGCCACTTTGCGAGCGCAGGTGGGCTCGGCCACTTGCAAGCGCAGCCGGCTACTTGCCGGTGCGGGTTGTCCCGATGAAGGGCAGGCCGACGACGCGGACGGTCCAGCGGCGGGTGCCTTGGTTGCCGGCGCAGGAGTCCTGGACAGCCACGCCACTTTGGATCTGCAGGCACTTTCCCGTACGGGTGTTGACGACCTTGGCGGTGTCGCCGGGGGCGTCGCGCAGTTGCCAGCGGCGGGACGGGACGGCGGCGCACGGGGCCAGGCCGGCTCGGGCGCCGGGGGTGGTGGTGGCACCGGGCATCGTCAGGCAGCGGTTGGCTCGGACGCTGAGGATCTCGAACGTGCCGGTGGCGTCGGCGGGGCGGAAACGCCAGCGGTACGGGTCGGTGGTCGCGCAGGGCAGCTCGGTCAGCTCGGCGGTCAGGCACCAGCGGCTGGCCGCGTTGATCAGCTGGAAGTCGAGGCCGACGAGGTCGACGGGGGCGGCGTTCTCGGGCTTGCCTCGTACGACGTCGCCGCCGGGCGCTTTGCGGGCGGTCACCTCGCCGGCGGCCGGGGCGGGCAGCGGCAGGGAGGCCGGGGCGGGCCTATCGGTCAGCGGCGGGGAGGCCTGGGCGGGCGCGATCGGCATGAGCAGGGCGGGGAGGGTGGCGGTGACCAGGGCCGTGAGGAAGGCGGAGCTGCGACGCATGACCGCCACCCTATCCGATTTGTCGTTATTGTCGGTTAGCCGGGCGCGCCAGCAGCGTCCGCAGCTCCTTGGCGACCAGGTCAGGGGCTTCCTCGGCCATGAAGTGCCCGCAGGTGACCGGCACGTGCCGAAGGTCGGGCGCCCACGCCCGCCACAGGGCCGCGGCGTCGAAGCCCAGCTGAGAACCCCAGTCCTGTTGGAGAACGGTCACCGGCATCGTCAGGGTGCGGCCGGCGGCCCGGTCCGCCCGGTCGTGGTCGAGGTCGACGCCGGCCGAGGCCCGGTAGTCGGCCACGATCGACGGGACGGCGTTGCGGCAGGCCTCCAGATACCGGGCGCGCACGTCGGGCGGGATGGCGGCCGGGTCGCGGGTCCACAGGTCGAGGAAGTAGCCGAAGAAGTCGTCGGCCGACGCGGCGATCATGCGCTCGGGCAGGCCTGGCGGCTGGGCCATCAGATACAGGTGGAAGCCGACCGCCGCGGACTCGCCGTGCATGACGTTCCACATGTCCAGGGTCGGCAGCACGTCGAGCGAGGCCAGATGGGTGACGTGGGCCGGGTGGTCGAGGCCCGCCCGGATGGCGACCAGCGCACCCCGATCGTGCCCGGCCAGCGCGAACTGCTCGTGACCGAGCGCCTGGGCGAGCCGGACGATGTCGCGCGCCATCGTGCGCTTGGAGTAGTCGCCGGCCGGCTTGTCGCTGGCGCCGTAGCCGCGCAGGTCCGGGCAGATCACGGTGTGGTCGGCGGCCAGGTCGGCGGCCACGTGCCGCCACATCAGGTGGGTCTGGGGGAAACCGTGCAGCAGGACGATCGGGCGGCCGGAGCCGCGCACGGTCACGAACAGTTCGACGTCGTCGTCCACGCGCACTTTGTGCTGTTCAACCATGTCACCGAGCATGGGGTGCGCGAATGAGCAACCGATGAGCGTTACCGTTGCGCGGTGACTGTCGGTTTCGGGGTGCTGGGCCCGGTCACGGCCTGGGACGAGCAGGGACGGCCGATTCCGCTCAAGGGTCCCCGGCACCGCGCGGTGCTGGCCCGGCTGGTCGTCGCCAAGGGCCGGGTCGTCCCGGTCGGGCACCTGGTCGACGATCTCTGGCCGGTGCCGCCCGAGGGTGCGGTCTCCGCCGTACGGACGTTCGTCGCCGCCCTGCGCCGCGCGCTCGAACCCGATCGCCCGCCGCGCACTCCCCCGGCCCTGCTGGTCACCGAGGGGCCGGGCTACGCGTTGCGCGCGACGGACGTCGACTCCTGGCGGTTCGAGCAGTTGATGCGCACCAACGCGCAAGAAGCGCTCAGTTTGTGGCGCGGTCCCGCCTACGCCGAGTTCGCGACCGAGCCGTGGGCGCACGCCGAGCGCTCCCGGCTGACCGAACTGCGCCTCCGTACGGTCGAACTGCTCGCTGGTGAGCGACTCGCGCAGGGCCGGCCCGCCGAGGCGATCGCCGACCTGGACGCGCACGTGATCGAGCATCCGTGGCGCGAGGACGCGTGGCGCCTGCTCGCCCTGGCCCTGTATCGCGACGACCGCCAGGGTGACGCCCTCGCCGTCCTGCGCACCGCCCGCGACAAGCTGACCGGCCAGCTGGGCCTGGATCCCGGCCCGGCCCTGGCCCGGCTGGAGACCGACATCCTGCGCCGGGCCGGTCACCTGGACTTACCCCGGCCCGATCCGGCAACTCGCGAGCACGCCGCGGCACCCGGTCGACCGGCAGCGGGGGCCGAAGCTCTCTGGGCCTCGGCGGCGGCCGACTACGACCGGATCGTCGCGGCGGGGGCTCGGAAGCGGCTCGACTCGACCGTGGGGCTGCTGCGGGATCTGGCCGTGACCGGGGGCGGCGGCTTGGAGGCGGCGCGGCGGCATCGGGTGGCTGCCGTTGCCGCGGCCGAGGAGCTCGGCGACCCCGCGTTGACGGCTCGGGTGATCGGCGCCTACGACGTGCCGGCGATCTGGACGCGATCGGACGATCCCGAGCAGGCTGCGCTCATCGTGGCGGCGGCGAAACGCGCACTTCCGGGCCAGGAGGGGGCGGCGAAGGCTCGGCTGCTGACGACCGTCGCGCTCGAGTCGCGGGGCGCGGTCGGGGGTGCGTACGGGCGGGAATGTGCGCACCAAGCGATCAGGATCGCGCGCTCATTGGACGATCCGGGACTGCTCGCCTTTGCCCTGAACGGACAGTTCATGCAGAGCTGCTACCGCTGCGGGCTGGCACCGGAACGGGATGCGATCGGGGCCGAGTTGCTCGGGATCGCGCGGCGGCACGGCCTGACGACGTACGAGGTGCTCGGGCATTTGATCCGGATGCAGGCGCGCGCCGGGAGCGGGGACTTCGACGGCAGCGACGAGCACGCGCGGGCGGTCGACGGGCTGGCCGAGAAGCACGAGATCCCGCTGGTGGCGGTGTTCACCGGGTGGTATCGGGCGATGCGCGACCCGTCGGAGGCGGCCTATCGCGCGGCCGCGGCCAGGCTGGACGGCGCGGGGATGCCGGGGCTCGAGGACGGTCTGCTGCCGCTGGCCTTGCTCTGCCTGGGGATCGTGAGCGAAGAGCATTTCGGCCCGTACGAGCCGTGGGCGCGCCCGCATCTGCTGCTGGCGGCCGGGGATCGGGCCGGGGCGCGGGAGGCCCTGCGCACGGTTCCGGAGCCGCCGGCCGATCTGCTGTCCGAGGCGTTGTGGGCGCTCACCGCGCGGGCCGCGCTCAATGTGGACGACCGTTTGATGCTCGAACGTGCGCGAGTTGCGCTCGCACCCGCGCGCAGCCAGATCGCCGGCGCCGGCAGTGGGGTGCTCACCGCCGGGCCGGTCGACGACTATCTGTGACGCGTCAGCCCTCGGCGCCCGGGCCGGTTCCGGTGTAGAAGGCGTACGTGCGCTCGCCGGCCTCCTTGGCCGCCTGCTCGTCGGTGCCCGCGGCGATCGACGCTCGCACCCACAGGTCGCTCGACTGGCGCAGGAACGACTGCCCCTCCGGCGTCTCGTGCCAGGTCGCCATCACCACGGGATCGAGGACCGCCGACGGGTCGGTCAGGTGATTGGCCAGGCCGAGCAGCCCCATGTCCCAGCCCACGCCGGTCGCGCCGGGGCCGAACTGGTCCCACCACTCGTCGGCCACGTGCGCCACGTGCTCGAGCTCGAAGCGGGTGCCGTCGCCCTCGGGGGTCAGCCGCACCTCGATCCAGCTCACCTGGTCGGCGTATTCCCACGTGGCCGCGTACGCGGAAGGCTTGTCGCACTTGGTGATCGTGCCGCTCGCGTTGCCGGTGAGCTGATAGTGGCCGCCCTCCTTGAGCTCGCCCTCGACCGGCATGAACCAGCGGGAGATGCGCTCGGGGTTGGTGACCACGTCCCACAGGTCGTCGATGCCGGTCGGATAGACCTGGCTGATCGTGGAGACGCGGGCCTCGCCCGCCTCGAGCGTGCGGCTGCCCAGCTCGCGGCGGACCTGGCTGATCTGAGTGTCGACGTCAATCATCGGTTCTTCCCTCGTCTGCGAGTCGTCGCTGTCGTTTGCCCCGAGCCACCTCGGTGGCCATGGCGGCCAGGTGAGGAGCCCAGAAGCGCCGAAACCGTGCGAGCCACGCGTCCGCCTCGCGCAGCGCGGTGTCGTCGACCGCGTAGAGGCGGCGGGCCCCCTGCGGGCGCACGGTGGCGAAACCGTTGTCCCGCAACACCTTGAGATGCTGCGACACGGCCGGCTGCGAGATTCCGAACTCGGCGCGGATCACGTCGGTGACGGCCCCGGAGCTCTGCTCCCCCTCGGCGAGCAGCTCCAGAATCCTTCGCCGTACGGGATCCCCGAGTACATCGAACGCGTGCACGAGCCGTACGGTATCAGGTCGTGCTTATATAAGCTAGCGCTGATCCCGGTGGTTCCGCCGATGCCGAGTTCACCTTGATGCGGCATGCTGGGCACGAGCGAACGGGGAAGGGGACCACAGTGCCGGATGTGCGGGCCAACGGGATCGATGTGCGCTACGAGACGGTGGGGAGCCCGGACGACCCGGCGCTGCTGCTGATCATGGGGCTGGGGGCGCACCTCACCGACTGGCCCGCCGAGTTCTGCTCGCAACTGGCCGCGCGCGGGTTCCACCTGGTGCTCTTCGACAACCGGGACGCCGGGCTGTCGACGGCCTTCGACGAGCTGGGCCAGCCCGACCCCGCCGCGATCATGCGGGGCGACCTGACCACGGTTCCCTATCTGCTCGGCGACATGGCCGCCGACGCCGCGGGCCTGCTCAAGGAGCTGGGCATCGCGCGGGCTCACGTCGTCGGGGCGTCGATGGGCGGCATGGTGGCGCAGCAGCTGACGATCGACCACCCCGACCTGGTGGCCTCGCTCTGCTCGATCATGTCGACGACCGGCGACCGTACGGTGGGGCGGCCGACCCCGGAGGCGGCGGCCGCGCTCATGCGCCCGCCCGCCACCACGCGCGAGGAGATCCTGGCCGGCGCGATCGCCTCGTCCCGCGTGATCGGCTCCCCGGCGTACCCGGCCTCGGAGGAGTGGCTGCAGCAGCGGGCGGCCGCGAAGTTCGACCGCAGCTTCCGCCCGCAGGGCACACAACGCCAGTACGCGGCGATCCTCGCCTCCCCCGACCGCACGACCGCGCTGGCCGGGGTCAAAGTCCCGGCCGTCGTCATCCACGGCGAGGCCGACCCCCTGGTCGACGTGAGCGGCGGCCGGGCCACGGCGGCCGCCATCCCGGGCGCCGAGCTGCTGGTCATCCCGGGCATGGGCCACGACCTGCCGCAGGCTTTGTGGCCCACGATCATCGACGCCATCGTTGCCAACGCGGGCCGCGCCTGAGCAGGCTGGTCAGGCGGCCCCGGCCACCTCGTCCGGCGGCGAGCCCTCGAGCTTGGCGGCGGGCACCGGTGGGCTGAAGTGGTAGCCCTGGAGGAGGTCGACGCCGATGCCGGCCAGGGTGTGGGTGGTCCGGGCGCGGCCAGGTTGACCGCGACCGGCACCGGGCGGCCGTCCTCGTGCGAGCGGGCCGCCTGCCGGACGGCCCGGGCCAGCACGTCCTCGGTCAGCACCGAATCGAGGTAGGGCCGGTCGATCTCTCGAGGTGGCCCTTCTCCCCCGGTCCATCGGCCGGAGCGGGGCCCGGATGAGCGAACCCGGTCCGGCGGTGCGCCACACTCGCGGGCGCGGCAGAATCGGCGCATGTTTGTGATCCGAGAGAAGTTCTTCTCCATCGGCGGCGACTTCGACGTGCTCGACGAGCACGGCACCAAGGTGTTCCATGTCGACGGCAAGGTGCTCAGCGTCCGCGACAAGGTGGTGATCGAGGACGCGTCGGGCCAGGAGGTCGCGACGCTGCACCGGCATCTGGTGTCACTGCGCCCCACGTACGAGATCCGGATCGGCGGCGAGAAGGCGGCCGAGGTGCGCAAGAAGCTGTTCACGCCGTTCCGCGAGAAGTTCACGATCGACGTGCCCGGGCCGGACGACCTGGAGATGAAGGGCAACCTGCTCGACCACGAGTACGTGATCGAGCGCGGCGGCGAGGAGGTGGCCGCGGTCTCCAAGCGCTGGCTGACGATCCGGGACACGTACGCGGTGCAGATCACGGCCGGGGTGAAGCCGCTGCTGATCATCGGCGCCGTGCTCGCCCTGGACCTGGCCCTGGAGCGCGACAAGGAGAAGAAAGAGTCGTCGGATTAGCATGATCAGCTTATGGAGCTGTGGGAGATCTTCGCGCTGCTGGGTGGCGGGCTGGCCGCGGGCACGGTCAACGCCGTCGCCGGTGGCGGCTCGCTGATCACGTTCCCGCTGCTCGTGGGTCTGGGGCTGCCCGGCGTCGCGGCCAACGTGAGCAACGCGCTGTCGGTGGCGCCGGGCTACGCGGCCAGCGCCGTGGCCAGCCGGCCCGACCTGGTGGGGCAGGGCCGCCGGATCTGGACGATCGTGCCGACGATCATCGTGGGCACGCTCTGCGGCAGCGCGTTGCTGCTGTTCACGCCGCGGTCGGTGTTCGACGTCGTGGTGCCGTTCCTGCTGCTGCTCGCGGCCGCGATGATGGCCTTCCAGAACAGGCTGAAGGCGCTGGCCGGGCGGCGCGCGGGTGGCGGCTCCACCACATACGTGCAGGTGGCGGTGTTCTTGTGCGGCCTCTACGGGGGCTATTTCAACGCGGCGATGGGGTTGCTGCTGATCGCGGCGCTGGCGCTGGTGCTGGAGGAGCCGCTGCGCCGGATCAGCGCGCTCAAGAACGTGTTCTCGGCCGTGGTGGGCGCGACGACCGTGCTCACGTACAGCATCTTCGGGCCGGTGAACTGGGCGGTGGTGGGTGTGCTGGCCCCGGCCACGATCGTCGGCGGGGTCATCGGGGCCCGGATCGCCCGGCGCCTGCCGTCGGAAGTGCTGCGGTGGACGATCGTGGTGTTCGCTCTGATCGTGGCAGTCATCCTCTTCGTGGTGTGACCGTGCTGTCACCGGCCGCCCGCTAGGTTCGACGCATGCCCCACGCCGGGGCAGACGTTTCCGGCGCCGCGCTCGCCGGGATTCATCGTGCGCTACGCGATCGAGCGAGGGGTGGTGCCGGGCCGTGGGCAGAGTCGTCAGAAGCGCTCGTACGGGCGGTCATTGTCGAGTGCGGCCACGTCGAGGCGGACGCGGTTGCCGGTCAGGGCCGTGACCCGGCGCGCCATCGTGTGCCACTGCGCGCGGCTCAGGGCGTTGACGTCGAGCAGATGGCGGCGGTGGTCGCCCGGCACGTCGGCGTAGAGGGCGACGGCGCTGTCGTAGGTGGCGGTGTCCAGATACAAGGAGGTGATCGTGGGCCAGGGCAGGGAATGGAGCTCTCGCCAGCTCTGGGCGTAGCCGAAGCCGGGCAACTCCACGACGAGGCCGGCGGGGCTGAGCGTCACCCTCGGCGAGCTGGGACCGTTGCCGAACATCTCCGGCTGCGGTGGCGGAGCAGCGGTCGTCGTTGGGGGCGGCGGAGCAGCGGCCGTCGTTCGGGGCGGCGAAGCAGCAGTCGTCGTTCGGGGCGGCGGAACAGGGGTCGCTCTTCGGGGTGGCGGAACCGCGGTTGGTTGTCGAGCGGAGGTTGAGTTCTTGGTTCGCAAGGCGTAGAGCAGGCCGACGATCACGGTCGAGAGCAGGAGCGCTCCTGCCACCCAGATGAGGTCCATGTGTGCTCCCGCGGTGCGCTTGCCTCGAACGTCGCAGACGACGTCGCGGTTGGCAACCAGGGGAAGCGCTGTGCTCAGCCACCGGGAACATCCCGGCGGGCGGCGACGGCCTCGAGTGGCAGCGGCTGGGCCGCAGCGGCGGGGAGGGCACCGGTGCGGTTGTGGGAGGGGCTTCCTCGTACGGGGGCGTCGGGGGTTTATGGTTCTTGCTCGTCGCAAGCGGACTGGAGCAGCATGGATGACGACCGGTGGATGAGCCGCGCGGTGGAGCTGGCTCGTCGGTCGCCCCGGTCGTCGGCGGCGTTCGCGGTGGGGGCCGTGATCGTCGGGGCGGACGGGTCGGAGATCGCGTGCGGGTGGTCGCGGGACGTCGACCCGGTGGTGCACGCGGAGGAGTCGGCGCTGCTGCGGGCCCCGGGCGAGCTGACGGGGGCGACGCTTTACAGCAGCTTGGAGCCGTGTTCCAAGCGGGCGAGCCGGCCGGATGCCACGTGCACGAGCCTGATCATCGCGGCAGGGATCTCGCGGGTGGTCATCGCCTGGTACGAGCCTGATGTGTTCGTGACCTGTGAGGGTGTGGCGTTGCTGACGGCGGCGGGAGTCGACGTCGTGGAGCTGCCGGAGTATGCGGAGCGGGCGCGGGCCGTCAACAAGCATCTGTTGTGAGGCCCGCGCCGCATCGCGTTACTCGAAGAGCTTGGCTGCGGTGATGACGGTCTGGATGATGCCGTAGCCGAGCAGGATGGCCACCAGCAACCAGGACAGGACCAGGCGGGCGCTCATGCCGCGACCTCCTTTGCGCGAGACGGCTCGTGATAACGCTCTGGGACCGGGCGGATCAGCAGGTTGGCGATGAAGCCGACGGCCAGCACGCCGACCATCGTGAACAGGGCGGGCTGGTACGCCGACGAGGTCAGCGTGCCCGGTTTGCCCTCGGCGTCGAGGAAGCCGTTGATGATCAGGGGGCCGGCCACGCCGGCGGCGGACCACGCGGTGAGCAGGCGGCCGTGGATGGCGCCGACCTGGTAGGTGCCGAAGAGGTCGCGCAGGTAGGCCGGGACGGTGGCGAAACCGCCGCCGTAGAACGACAGGATGACGCCGGCCAGGAGGACGAACAGTGCCGTCGCGGCGTCGCCGACCACGGCCAGCAGCAGGTAGAGGACCATGCCGACGCCCAAATAGACCATGTAGATGGGCTTGCGGCCGATCACGTCGGAGGTGGACGACCAGGCGAACCGGCCGGCCATGTTGAACAGCGAGAGCACGCCGACGAAACCGCCCGCGGCGGCGACGCTGACGGTGGAGGTGCCGTTGTCGCGGAAGAAGTCCTGGATCATCGGGCTGGCCTGTTCGAGGATGCCGATGCCGGCCGTCACGTTGCAGAACAGCACGATCCAGAGCAGCCAGAACGACCGGGTCTTGATGGCGTTGGCGGCCGACACGCTCGCGGTGGTGACGAGCGGCTTCTCCTTGACCGAGGCCGGGTCCCAGCCGTCGGGCTTCCAGGTGTCGGCGGGCACGCGCATGTTGGCCACGCCGAACATCATGATGACGAAGTACGCGATGCCGAGCGTGAGGAACAGCGCCACGAGGGCCCCGCCGGAGGCGACCGACGTCGCGACGTTGGGGTCGTAGCCGTCGTCGTAGAACGAGAGCAGTTGGCGGGAGGCGGGGCTGGCGATCAGCGCGCCGCCGCCGAAGCCCATGATCGCCAGGCCGGTGGCCAGGCCGGGGCGGTCGGGGAACCACTTGATCAGGGTCGACACCGGCGAGATGTAGCCGATGCCGAGGCCGATGCCGCCGATCACGCCGTAGCCGAGATAGACCAGCCAGAGCTGCTTGGTGGCGATGCCGAGCGCGCCGACCAGGAAGCCGACGGCCCAGAAGCTGGCCGACACGAACATCGCCTTGCGCGGGCCGTTCTTCTCGACCCAGGTGCCGCCGACGGCCGCGGACAGGCCGAGCATGACGATGGCGATGCTGAAGATGATGCCGATCGCGGTTTGCGACGTTTCAAAGTGGGAGACGAACGAGTTCTTGTAAACGCTGGTCGCGTAGACCTGGCCGATGCACAGGTGCACCGACAGCGCGGCGGGCGGGATCAGCCAGCGGCTGAAGCCGGGCGGCGCCACGGAGTGTTCACGGTCGAGCCTGCTGAGGAGTGGCAAAGCGCCTCCCTACCCGGACGGGATGAATCGATCTTCATCGTCAACCCTGTCGAGTGGCCCGGCAAGTTGAGATTCAAACCTTTTGAGCGTCTCGACCACGAGCCGGCGCTGCCGAGGGTCGAGGGGGTCGAGCGCGGCCCGCCACGCGCGCGCCGACGGCGACAGCCATTCCTCGATCGCGGGGCGGCTGGCGGGAACGATGTCGACGATCCGGCGGCGGCGGTCGCGCTCGTCCGGGCGGCGCTCCAGCACGCCCTTGCGGCTCAGGTCGCCGACCAGCAGGCTTACCGTTGTCGGGGCCACGCCGAGGCGGCCGGCCAGCTCGGAGACGGTCTGCGGCCCGTCGAAGACAAGCAGCGCGAACAACGTCAGATGTCGGGGCGCGAGGTCAAGGGCGGCCAACTCCGCGGGCGGTGGGGTGCTCTTGGCCCGGCCGACGAGCCGCGGCATGAGCAGAAACAGCTCACGAACATCGTCGTCCGGCGTTGACACCCGCCCGCCTCCTAAATACCTTTGCTTGCAAAGCTATTTCACGGGGAGGCAAGACATGCCGCATCTGACCGTGTACGCCCGGGAGAACGATCTCGCCAGGCGTGAGGCCGAGCTTATCGGCGGTTTGATCGAGGCGGTCGTCGACGTCTACGGCGAGTGGGCCCGGGAGATCGCCGTCGTCATGCTGATCGGAGTGCCGGACAACCGATGGGGAGCGGCAACCCGCGCCCCGCGCGTGCAGTTCGGCATCAAGGAAGCCGCGTTCGAACAGCCCGACATGGTCGGACGGCTCGCCGCCGGGGTGACGGACGCGCTGGTCACCCAGTTCGGCGAGCAGACGCGGGCGGCCACCGAGATCGAGTTCGTCGGTACGCGCGACGAGCGCACCGCGACCGGCGGTGTTCTCAACGGTCGCGTCGGGACATGAAGCGGCGCCAGCCGTTGGTGCGCACTTCGACGCCGGGGGCGGCCCGGCCGACCGCGTCGGCGAAGTCGGTCATGCCGCGGCCGGACAGCACGGACCAGGAGCGGCCGTCGCGGCGGACGACCCGGATCATGTTGTCGCCCTCGGTGGCGCCGATCTCGGAGAGGTCGCCGAGTGGGATGTGATACCGCGCGAGCGGCGCCCGCAACCGCAGTTCGGTCTCGGTGAGGTCCATGCGCCAGATCAGGCGGGTCAGTACCCACAGCCACAGCAGCGGGATCGCGACCAGCAGGAACAGCAGCTCGACCCACCAGGCGGCGGCGTCGATGACGAACGCCATGACGATCCAGGTGACGCTGGCGATCAGCATCACCGGAACGACGAGCGCGGTCCACCGGTACCGGTAAGTCATAACGATCCACTACCCACAGAGGAGCGCTCTCAGTCCGGCTCGTCCTTGACGCGGGCCACGAGCTGGGTCGGGTTGACGAAGCGGAGGGCGGCCACCAGCAGCACCAGCATCGAGGACGTGTAGAGGACGGCCATCGCGTCGACCGACTGCTGGGCGCGGATCCCGGCGGCCGACATCGAGTAGTAGAGGGCCACCACCAGGGTCTGCGAGTCGGGGCCGGCGGTCAGGAACGTCAGCTCGAACATGCCGACCGTGCGCACCAGCACCAGGATCGAGGCGGCCAGGATGCCCGGCACGAGCAGGGGCGCAAGGATGCGGGCGAAGATCTGCCAGGTGCGGGCGCCGCACATGCGGGCGGCGCGTTCCACGGACTGGTCGATCTGCTCGATGAACGGGGTCATGGTCAGGATGACGAACGGGATCGACGGCACCAGGTTGGCCAGCACGACCCCGGCCAGGTGACCGGCGAAGCCGTATTTGTAGAGCACGGTGGCCAGCGGAATCCCGTACGTGATGGGTGGCATCAGGATCGGCAGCAGGAACAACAGGTAGACCAGGCGACGGCCGGGGAAGGATCTTCGCGCCAGCACGTACGAGGCGGGGACGCCGACCAGCACCGAGATGGCGACCACCAGCAGCGCGACCTCGAGCGTCACGACCAGCACCTGGAGCAGGCCGAACTCTTTCCAGGCGGAGGCGTACCAGTGGGTGGTCCAGCCCTGCGGCAGCCAGGTGTCGAACCAGCGGCGGCCGACCGAGTTGACCACGACCGCGCCGATCAGGGCGGCCAGGTTGATCAGGAAGAAGGCGACCGCGCCCCAGACGAGCCAGGCGCCCACGGTCAGGCGTCTCATCCCTTGCCTCCCGTCGAGCCGGTGTAGAACAGTGACCGCAGCCCCAGCACGACGGCCACCACCACGAGTTCGACCACGCCCATGATCACGGCGATGGCGCTGCCCAGCGGATAGTCGTAGGCCTCGTACGCGGCGTGGTAGGCGGCGATCGACACCACCCGCGTCGAGCCGGCCGGGTCGCCGACCAGCACCGCGGACGGGAACACGCTGAACGCCAGCACGAACGTGAGGCAGAACGTGGTGGCCAGGCCGGGCGCGAGCAACGGCAACGTGATTCGCGAGAACCGCTGCCACCGGCCCGCGCCCAGGGTCGCCGCCGCGCGTTCGAGGGTCGGGTCGATGCCGGACAGGTACGACAGGATCAGCAGGAACGCGAACGGGAACCCGGTGATGACGAGCGAGAAGAACACACCCCAGTAGTTGTTCGTCAGGCGTACGGGCTCATCGATCACCCCGATGGACATCAGCGCGCGGTTGAACCAGCCCGTCGGCCCGAGATAGTTGAGCAGCCCCTCGGCGGTCAGCACGGTGCCCAGCGTGATCGGCACGACGAGGATCGTGGTCAGGAACCGCTTGCCCCGGAACCGGCCGCGCATGAGATACGCGATCGGCACCGAGGCGGCCACGTTGAGGATCGCCGCGGGCAGGGCCAGCCCGAGCGTGGTGGCGATGGTGTCGCGCTGATACGCGTCGGTGAAGAACGCCCGATACGCCCCGAGCACTCCCCCGCTCGCCGGTTGGAAGGACAGCCCGATCCCGTACGCGAAGGGATAGACGAACAAAGCAAGCACGCAGGCCAGACCCGGTACGAGCAGCAGCAGTTGCCGGTCCACGCCGCGTTCGGCCAGCCGGTGCCGCAGCGCCGTGTCGCTCATGATGCGAACACCAGCACTCGGGAGGGCGCGGCCGTCACCGTGATCCGCTCCCCCACCGCCGGGCGTTCGAGGGCTCGCAAGTGCAGAGCAACCCCTTCCCCCGTACGGGCTTCGACCGCGAACTCCCGTCCCTGATACTCGACGACCTCGACCGTCACCGGCACTCCGTGCTCGCCGGCGAGCAGGTCCTCGGGCCGGATGCCCGCCACCACGTCGTCCCCGGGTGCGACGTCGCCGACCGCCGTGCCGTCGAGGGTCAGCCCCGCGCCGTCGACCGTGACCGTGGCCCCGTGCACCGCCTTCACCTTCATCGGCAGCAGGTTGCGGTAGCCCATGAAGTCGGCCACGTGCCGGTTCGCGGGCCGGTTGTGCAGCTCCTGCGGCGTGCCGATCTGCTCGACCCGCCCGTCGCGCAGCACGACGAGCCGGTCGGCCAGCGACAGCGCCTCCTCCTGGTCGTGTGTGACATACACGGTGGTCAGCCCGAGCGATTGATGCAGCCGGCGGATCTCCGTACGCATCTCCAGGCGCAGCTTGGCGTCCAGGTTGGACAGCGGCTCGTCCATCAGCACCAGCGCCGGTTCGAGCACGATCGCGCGGGCGATGGCGACCCGCTGCTGCTGGCCGCCGGAGAGCTGACCGGGCAGCTTGGCCGCGTGCTCCTCCAGGCGGACGAGCTTGATCGCCTCGTCGGTGCGGCGGCGCACCTCGTCGCGGGGCAGCCGGCGCATCTGCAGGCCGAACGAGACGTTCCGGCGTACGGAAAGGTGGGGGAAAAGCGCGTAGTTCTGGAACACCATGCCGAAGCCACGGCGCTCGGGCGGCACGGTGTCGAGCCGGGTCTCGTCCTGCCAGATGCTGCCCTCGCTCAACGGCAGCAGCCCGGCCAGGCAGTTCAGCGCGGTCGACTTGCCGCAGCCGGACGGGCCCAGCAGGGCGATGAACTCGCCCCGCCGGATCGTCAGGCTCAGCCCGGTCAGCGCGTCGCGGCCGCCGAAGCGCCGCCGCACCCCGTCCAGGCGCAGCTCGGCGAAGTCGCTCACTTCTTCACCTTCGCGCCGCCGATCTCGCGGTCCCACCGGTCGAACGCGGCCACCAGCGACTTCGCGTCGAGCGGCACCTCGAGCGGGTTGCTCGCGATGAGCTGCTCGTATTCGGGCCGCCCGTATTCGGCCAGCGCCTTCTGACTCTCCTCGGGCGCCATGCTCAGGGTGACGTCCTTGAGCGCGGGCCCCGGATAGAAATACCCCTGGTCGTACGCCTTGGCCTGTTGCTGCGGCGTGAGCATGTCCTTGAGCAGGTTGAGGATGGCGGCCTGCTTGCCGGTGGGCACCCCGCGCGGGATCACGGCGTAGTGGGCGTCGGTGACCCAGTGGAAGCCCTCCAGGGTCTGGACCTTGGCCTCCTTGGGCACCGTGCCGAGCACCCGCGGGTTGATGTCCCAGCCGGTCGTGCTGGCGATGATCTTCGCCGAGCCGTTGGCCAGGTTCTTCATCGTCTCCGAGGTGCTCGACGGGTAGAGCGTGACGTACTTGTTGAGTTCGGCCAGGTAGGCCCACGTCTTGGCCCAGCCGTTGACCGGGTCCTTGGGGTCGGAGTCGCCGAGCAGGTAGGGCAGGCCCATCAGGAACGTACGGCCGGGTCCGGAGTTGGACGGGCGGGCGTACTGGACGGCGCCGGGGTTGGCTTTCGCGTAC
The DNA here is from genome assembly GCF_016785085.1 of Paractinoplanes lichenicola. GTDB lineage: Bacteria > Actinomycetota > Actinomycetes > Mycobacteriales > Micromonosporaceae > Actinoplanes > Actinoplanes lichenicola. The sequence continues at coordinate 228,379 of NZ_JAENHO010000007.1, read as the reverse complement.
GCGAGCAGTTCCTGCGCGCTCTTCGGCGGCGTCGGCACCTTGCCGGGCAGGTATTCGAGCAGCGGCCCGGACGGGTAGTAGGTGATCGTGACGCCGAAGTCCCCGGCCAGCTTCTGCATGGCCGCGGCGCCCTCCTGGTAGTCGTTCATGCCGGGCAGGCGCGCCGCGTGGGTGGGCAGCAGCGGCGTCCACAGGCTCTGGTCGATGCCCGCGGCCAGCCCGTCGACGCCGGTCAGCACGAGGTCGATGTCGACCCGGCCCGCGCTCTGCTGCGCCTTGATCTTGCCGACCAGCTCGGGGGCGGTGGCCTTGGAGTAGGTGACCTTGCTGATCTGGTCACCGTTCTTGCTGACGAAGTCGTCGATCATGCCCTGGGTGAGCTGAAGGTTGCCGGCCACGTCGAGGATGTTGATCGTGACGGCGTCGTCGGGTTTCTCGGGGACGGGGCCGTCGGTGGCGCCGCCACCGTTCGGGGCGTCAGGAGCGCCGCAGGCGGCGAGCAGGAGGACGGCGGCGGCGGTCGCGAAGCGGGTTCTGATCATGGCGGTTACCCTTCCGCGGGGCCGGTGGAGCCCCGGACGATCAGTTGGGTGGGGAGTTCTCGCTTTTCCTTCCGTTCTTGCAGCAGGAGGTCGACCGCGGCCCGGCCCGCCGGTCCCTTCGGGAGCGCGACGGTGGTCAGGGCGGGGTGAACCATCGCGCCGAGCGGGATGTCGTCGAAGCCGAGCACGCTGAGGTCGCCCGGCACCCGTACGCCGCGGGCCGCGCAGCGGTGCAGCAGGCCCAGTGCGACCAGGTCGTTGTACGCGATCACGGCGGTCACGCCGGCCGCCAGCACGCCGTCGGCCGCCGCGACCCCGCCCTCGAACGTGGGCGTGACGCTGCCCATTTCGACGAGTTCGCATTTCGCTGCCGCGCTGACTTTTCCTTCCGCGCTGGCCCTGCCTGCCGGGCTGCCGTTCCCTGCCACGTCCCGCCCTACTGCGCGGAGCGACTTCACCCTTTCGCGGTTGGCCCACGAGGAGCGCGGCCCGGCCACGTACGCGATGCGCTGGTGCCCGAGGGCGGTGAGGTGGCTGATCGCCTGGCGCATGCCGTCGAGGAACGCGGCCGTGACGCTCGGGGTGCCGGGGATGCGACGGTAGACGAGCACGATCGGGATGTCGGCGGCCAGCGCGCGCAGCTCGGCCTCCGGCATCCGGGGTGAGCAGAGCACGACGCCGTCGACTTGTTTGGCCAGCTTGCGCACGAGCCCGGCCTCGGCCGCCGGGTTCTCGTCGGTGTCGGCCAGGAAGACCGCGTGATCGGCCTCGTGGGCGCGGGCCTGCACGCCCTTGACGATGCCGGGAAAGAACGGATTGGCCAGGTCTGGAACGAGCAGACCCAGATTTCCCGTACGCCCGGTGATCAGCCCCCGGGCGGCGCGGTTGGGCTGATAGCCGAGGGTCTTCGCGGTCTCGAGAACGCGTTCACGGGTCGCGGCCCGCACCACGTCGGGCATGGACAGCGCCCGCGTCACCGTGGCCACCGAGACACCGGCCGCCCGCGCGACGTCCTTGATGGTCACTGCCACCGGGCCAGTCTTGATTTCCGGAGGATCGGCGGTCAAGACATAGACCATGATCATTGCGTATGGCGCTGAAAACCTTTACATCCGTGCTCATCGGGCCGGGCCTCATCTGGCCAGTAAGCGGCTCGACACCGAGCCGTAGGGCCGTTCGGGCGAGCAGAAGAACGACAGCGATGATCTACAAATAGGCATGCGTCGTCTCGTGGTCGTGGTCGTGCTGCTGGCACTGGGCGCCGGGATGGCGTACGGGTTGAATGCGGGACTGCGCCTGTCGTGGGAGCCGGTGCAGGTAATGCCGGAGCCGTCGGCCGTTGCGCCGGCGCGGCCGCTGGTCGAGCCCGCGGTCGGAGCGGTGACGATGAACCGGCGTACGGGAAGGCTTGACCTCGCGGCCCGCGCGGTGACGGCAGCCGGCGGCGGGGACGGCGTGCTCAAAGTCGTGGTCACCGGTGACGGCTCCGACGAGTCGTACCGGCTCGATGGGTTGACCCTGACAGCCGCGACCGAGGCCGGAGCTGCGGCCGGGCTTTACGACGTGGCCGACGCCCTGCGCTCCAAGCGCGCGCTACCGTCGGGCCGCGTGGCGCCCGCGCTCGGGTTGCGGCTGACCGACGCGGGCTCGGTCGGGCGGGAGCCGGAACCGTGGGACACCACTGACTATTCACTCAACACCGACATCGTGACCGGCGCGCTGCTCCCGTCCGCGCCCTGGGTCGACGCGGCGGCGGTCGAGCGGATCGGGGCGCAGTTCCGGCAGTTCATCGACCATTCGGCTGCGCAGGGCTACAACGGCGTGGTCATCCCCGGGTTCCTCGAATACGTGACGTTCGACGGCCACGGCGTCTACTCCCCCGGCGACCCGCATCTCGATCGCGCGCGGGCGATGGTGTCGGCGTTCCGGCCGGTCTTCGAGTACGCGGCACGGATGGGTATGCGGGTCTACTTCATGACCGACATGCTGGCGTTGTCGGAGCCGCTCGACGCCTATCTGGCCCGCCGGGACGACCCGTGGCCGATCTATCAGGCCGGGCTGCGCGAGCTGTTCGCGAGCATGCCGTTCGCGTCGGGCCTGATGATCCGCGTGGGCGAGGGCGGGTCGGCCTATCGCGCGCCCGGCTGGGACTACTTCTCACGGATCGCGGTGACCACGCCCGCCCAGGTGCGGGCGATGCTGCGCGCGTTCCTGGCCGTCGCGGCGGAGACGGATCGGGACATCATCTTCCGGACGTGGACCGTCGGCGTGGGCGCGGTCGGCGACCTGCACACGAACCCCGACTCGTACGGAGAAGTGCTCGGGGATCTCGACGACCCGCATCTGATCGTCTCGACGAAGTTCACGCTCGGCGACTTCTACAGCCATCTGCCGCTCAACTCGACCCTCTTCTCGGGCGGCCAGCGCCGCATCGTGGAGTTTCAGGGGCGGCGCGAGTTCGAGGGGTTCGGCTCGCTGCCCAACGATCTCACCGCCCTGCACGCGTACGCCCTCCGCGAGCTCATGGCCCGCAACCCGCGCATCGAGGGCGTGTGGCTGTGGACGCAGGACGGCGGGCCGCTGCGGGCCGGGCCCCGGACGTTGTATCTGCGGACGGGCTTCTGGCAGCTGTACGACCTCAACGCGTACGGGATGGGTCGTCTCGCCCGGAACCCTGCCACCGAACCCGCCTCGATCACGGCCGACTGGGTGCGCCGCACGTTCTCGGACGACCCGGCGACCGTGGCCGCGCTGTGCCGCATGTTCGCGCTGACCCGCGAGGCCGTCACGAAGGGCCTGTACCTCACCCCCTACGCCGACAACTCCGTCAAGGCCCTCGGTCTCGAACCCCCGCCCATGATGTGGATCTTCGAGTGGGACATCGTCACCGGCGACTCCGCCGTGCTGAACAGCATCTACGCCATCGGCCGCGACGCCGTCGACCACACCATCGCCGACGGCCACCGAGCCGTGACCCTGGCCCGATCCCAACGCGCGCTCGTCTCCGCGACCCCCGCTTCCCGCTGGTATGACCCAGCGCTGCGCACCCAGTTGCTGGACGCCCTCGACTTCCAGGCCGACCTCTACGGCACCCTCGCCTCCTACCGCGAGATGTTCCTGCGCCGCGCCCAATGGCTCGACACCGGCTCGTCCTCCGCCCGCGCCCGGTGGCAGTCCGCCGCCGCCGAGTTCTCGGCCGCCCGCGATGCCCACGTGGCCCGCTACGGTGACCGTCTCGACCTGCCGGCCTACAACTTCACCGCCGCCGACCTGGGCTCGGAACGCTTCGACCGCGACCCGCTGATGGCCTGGCTCGCCCGCGCCCTGCTGGCCCTGCTCCTCCTCTCGCTTCTCATCCCTTCCCTTCGCACCCTCTGGCGCGCCGCGCTCATGCCCTGGCGGGCCGCATCCGTTCCCCGCTACGCCCTCCTGTTGCCCGCCGGTGTCCTCGTGCTGAGCCGCGGCATCCTCACGTGGTTCGCCGCCCCCGCCCACCTGATCGTCACGCTGGGCTGCTGGGCGCTGTTCGCCCTCGCTTGCTTCATCCTGGTCAAACGTTCCCCGTACGCCCTCCTGACCGTCCTCGGCGGCGTCGCGCTCCTCCGCTGCGCCCTCCTGCTGGCCGTCCTCTCCGTACGCGGCCCCGGCTACTACTGGTTCGCCTTCTGGACCTCCCCCACCGCCCGAAGCCTCTACGTCACCATCGGCTTCGCCCTGTTCGCCTGGCTCTTCGTCGCCACCGCGGCCGTGCTGCGCACCGCCTACGACTGGTCCCGCCCCCGCGCCCTCGGCGCCGTCACCTTGGCGGCCGGCCTCCCGGTGCTCTTCCTCGGCGCGTTGCTGTGGTCGCTGGGCCTGGAACGCTCCCTCACCGTCTGGAACGACCAGCTGGCCCTGCTCCCCTGGGGCCTGCACCGCATCCTCGGCATCGTCACCTACCTCGACATCCCGACTTCCCTCCCGCTCTGGCTAACCGCCCTCGGCGCCACCCTGACCCTGCTGGGCACCGCCTTCATCACCACCCTGCGCCCATCGCTGACCCTGCCCAGCCGCCCGCCATCACCCTCCGCCCAACGCTGACCGACCCTGCCCCGCCGCCGCTGAGCTCCGGCGTGCGATGCGGGCCAAGGTAACCGATCCGGCGACCCCGATTCGGGTTATCCACAATGGCGGGTTATCCACAGGGGCGCACCTGAAGATCGCTCGGAGCTGCGATAATGGGAGTGGCGGGGGACCCCCTGGGAGGGCGGGTACTGCGGTTGGGGAGCTGTGGGGTGACCGCGCGACGCATCGCTGGACATGCTGCGGCGCGGGCTCGACAAAGCCGAAGCCCGCGCTGCGAGATGACAGCCGTCAGGAGCGGCTGATCGCCGCCACCTCGGCCGGGGTCAGTTTCAGGCCGGCCGCCGCCACGTTCTCCTCCAGGTGGGTGGCCGAGCCGGTGCCCGGGATCGGCAGGATCTGCGGCGAGCGAGCCAGCAGCCAGGCCAGCACAACCTGATGCGGCGTCACGCCGTACTTGGTCGCGGCCTCCTGCACGGCCGTATTGCTCTCGTGATTTTGGATCGGGGCCCACGGCAGGAAGACGATCTGTTCCTGCTCGCACAGGTCGACCAGCGATTCCGACTTGCGGTCGTCCACGTTGTAGCGGTTCTGCAGCGACACGATCGGCGTGATGCGCTGGGCCGCGCGCAGCTGGTTCTCGTCGAAGTTCGAGACGCCGACGTGGCGGATCTTGCCCTCGTTCTTGAGCTCGGCGATCGCGCCGATCGACTCCTCCAGCGGCACCTTCGGGTCGACCCGGTGGAACTGGTAGAGCGGGATCTGGTCGAGCCGCAACCGCCGCAGGCTGCCCTCGAGCGCCGACCGCAGATGCTCCGGCCGCCCGTCCGGCACCCACTGGCCCGGCCCGGGTCGCGTCAGCCCGCCCTTGGTCGCGACCACCAGATCTTCCCCGTACGGATACAACGCCTCGGCGATCAGCGTCTCGCTCACATCCGGCCCGTACGAGTCGGCCGTGTCGATGAAGTTGACGCCCAGCTCGACCACGCGCCGCAGCACCGCCTTGGCGTCGTCGCGGCTCTTCGGGTCGCCCCAGATGCCGTCCCCGGTGACCCGCATGGCTCCGTAGCCGAGGCGGTTGACCGTGATGTCCCCGCCGACGTCGATCGTTCCCGCCGTGCCCGCGTTCGGTGTGCTCACCACTGAGCTCCTCTCAAAGACCAAGCCCGACGGTACGCCGCAACTCTGACAACTTCCGCTCGGAGGAGCTGCCCGGCTCGGCGTGGAACAGGATCAGCAGCTGGTCGTCGTCCTCCGCCGGCCGCAGCACGGTGTCGCGAAGCAGCAGGTCACCGAGGCGAGGGTGAGCCAGCCGGACCAGGCCCAGCGAGCGTTCCCGTACGGGGTGAGCCGACCACAACGCGCCGAACTCGGGGCTGGCCGTGGACAACTCGCCGACGAGCGCCTCGATCTGCGGGTCGCCGGGGTGGCGGGCCTGCGACGTGCGGAGCCGGCCGACGATGTCGCGCGCCTGTACGGCCCACTCGGCGAACCGGCCACGCACCTTGTCGTCCAGGAACAGCAGTCGCGCCCAGTTGGCCGAGCCGTCCTCGGCCCACGGCGTCTCGAACGGCAGGTGGTCGGCGAACACGGCGTGGGCCAGCCGGTTCCAGCCGAGCAGGCTCATCGAGCGGCCGAGCACCCCGACCGGCGTCTCCTGGATGGTCCGGAGCACGAGCTGCAGGGTGTCGGCGAGCTGCTCGGGCTCGGTGGTCTCGCGCCCGGCCCGCGACAACCGATACATCTGGGCGCGGTCCTCCTGGTCGAGCCGCAGCGCGGTGGCGATCGCCTCCAGCACACTGGCCGAGGCGGTGACGGCGCCCTGCTCGATGCGCGTGTAGTAGGACACGCTCACCCCGGCCAGCAGGGCGAGCTCTTCGCGGCGGATGCCCGGCACCCGGCGCCGGCCGTAGCTCGGCATCGCCAGCAGCCCCGGGTCGAAGGCGCCGCGCCGGCTGCGCAGGAACTCCCCCAGCGCCACGTTTCTGTCCCGCGCGCTGACCACCGCTGCGCTCCTTCCGGCCGGGTGGCCGAAGTGTACGGCGGCGAGGCCCGGCCAGTCTTGTCCAGATCGGGCCGTGGATACCCAGAACTCAGTGCTGGCTGGGCCCGCGGGCGCCGTCCAGGCTGAACGGCATGACAAACGCACAGGGGCCCGTGCTGGTGACAGCCGCGACGGGCAAGACGGGGCGACGAGTGCTGGCCATGTTGAAGGACCGAGGGATCGACGCGCGCGGGGTGACCCGGGCGGACGGGTTCGACTGGGACGCGCCGGACACGTGGGCGCCGGTGATCGGCGGGGCGCGGGCGGCTTATCTCGCGTACGCGCCGGATCTGGCCCTGCCGGGCGCGGGGGCCAAGCTGGCCGGCTTCACCCGGGTCGCCCAGGAGCACGGGGTGGAACGGTTCGTGCTGCTCTCCGGGCGCGGGGAGGAGACGGCACTGGAGGCCGAGCAGGCCGTACGGGCGGTGCACCCGGCCACGACGGTCGTGCGCTGCTCGTTCTTCGCGCAGAACTTCGACGAGGGCTTCCTGGTCGACGCCGTCGCGGCCGGTGAGCTGGCCCTGCCCAAGATCGACACCCCGGAACCGTTCGTGGACGTCGAGGACGTGGCCGAGGTCGCGGCCACGGTGCTGGCCGAGGGCGGGCACGAGGGCGAGACGTACGTGGTGACCGGTTCCGAGTTGTTCACGTTCGAGCAGGCGGCGCAGCTGCTCGGCGCGAAGGCGGTCGCGGTGCCGGTCGAGGCGTGGCGGGCCGAACTGACCGGCGCGGGTCTGCCCCCGGAGCTCGTGGAGCTGCTGACCTACCTGTTCACCGAGGTGCTGGACGGCCGCAACAGCAGCGTGGCCGACGGCGTCGAGCGGGCGCTGGGACGCCGGGCCCGCTCGTTCGCCGAGTTCGCGGAGAGTCAGCGCCAATCGAAGGTGTAGAAGCCCTGCGGCCCCCACGCGCTCAACCCGGAGCCGTCGGGAAACCAGGCACAACCGCGCAGTGGCCCGTCGACCCGCATGGCCGTGACAACCTGCCCGGCCAGCGGGTCGACGATCCGTACGGCGCCTACGCCGCCTCCGTCGTCGGCTACAGCCAGCCACCGATCGTCAGGGGAGCCGACGATCGCGGTGATTGACGCCTGGCGTCCTCGGAGCTCGTGCCGCAGCCGCAGGTCGTGCCGGGACCAGAGGCGCAGGACACCAGCCGTGTCACCGGTAACCAGGTGGCGGCCGTCGGAGGACGCCGCGATCGCGGGGATCGCACCCCTGTGGCCGCCCAGTACGCCCAGCCGCGTCCCGCGGGTCAGGTCGAACAAGACAGCCCGGCAATCGTCGTCCTCCTCCATTCGCGCCTCCCCCGCGGCGAGCCAGCCACCGTCCGGCCCGCAAACGACGGCGCCCACGCCATCCCGCAGGCCGGACAGCCGATGCCGCCGGGTTCCGCCGGCCAGCTGCCAGACGTGGATGCCGGTGTCACGGCCACGAACGATCGAGCCGTCAGTGGTCACCAGCAGGTTGCCCGACGGGTCGGCAACGCAGTGCCGGACGCCGAGGTCGTGGCCGGCGAGCTCGAACCGCTGCTGCCCGGTCGTCAGGTCCCAGACGCGGGCGGCGTACTGACGTTGCCGGTTGGCGTCCCGGGCGTAGCTCGGTTGGGAGCACGTCACGATCGAGGAGTTGTCCGGAAGTGCGACCACCGAGGTCGGCCTGGCCTCAGTGGCCGGGAGGCGGAGCCGCACCGCCCCGTCGGCCAGATCGATCACCTTCACCCGGGTTCCGGCCACGACGAGCCAGGATCCGTCCGGGCCGAAGCAGGCCGAGTCGACATAGTCCTCGTTGGCCACCAGGGCCAGCGGCTCGTCCGCCTCGACGGCACCGAGCCAGACGCCGGATTGCCCGTGATGCGCCGCGAACCGCCCGTCCGGTGACACTGCGACGCAACGGCGCTGAGGACGCGCCGACCGGCGACCGCGGCCCTCCATGGTCCAGACACGGACGGCCCGGTCACCGTTCACGACGCCGGCCGGGAACCCGTCGCCGGTCAGCAGCAACGATCCCGCCGGGGTGGCCGCCATGGCCCGGACGCCGTGGCTGTGTCCCGGCAGCTCGTCGATCAGCCGACCGGACCGGCTCAGGATCCGTACAGCGGTGAGCCCACCCGGCTCCGCCTCCGCCACCGCGATCCACTCACCCGTCCGGGGCACGGCGATCGCGGGCGAGGCGACGTCGGGGGCCAGGACGTAGCGATTCCGAATGGCGGCCGTGTCGTGCACCTCGACCGGACCGGAGTCGGAGTACGTGATCACGTGGCCGCGTGCGGCGAAGGCGACTCGCGACCACGTGCTCTTCAGGATGGTGGAGTAGATCTGCTCGCCGTCTCGGCTCCGCCACACTTGCAACGAACCGCGATTGTCAGTGGCCGCCACCAGTTCGGAGTCCTCCGAGAAGGCTACGTCGCGCACCGCACCCGGTGCTTTGGTGAGGCTCCGCAGCAGCCGGCCCTTGCCGACATCCCAGAGGTGCACCCCGAACGGGTGGCTCTCGGTCCGCCAGTCGCCCGTGGCCAGGAGCCGGCCGTCCGGTGCGAAGGCGATCGCCCTCGTCTGGCCGCTCTTGAGCGCCGCCAGCAGCGTTCCGGTCACGAGGTCGTAGAGCCTGACCGCACCGTCGTCCGCGTCGACTGCCACGGCCAGCAGGTTGCCGGACGGCGCGACGGCGACCCGCTCCGAATCCGCCACCGAGGGGACCGGCGCGGTGGGGATGGTGCAGGCAGGCCGGCCCGTCCGCGCGTTCCAGACGCGAATCATGCCCGCGCCGGGCCATCCGGGCTGAGTGGTGATCAGCCAGCGGCTGTCGGCCGAACTGAACGCGGTGTCGAACGACGGGCCGCCGTGGCTGCGGACGTCGACGGTCCAGAGGCGTTGCCCGTCGCGGGCGTCCCACACGGAGACGGTCTCGAAGCCGTCGACCGTCGCGAACCAGCTTCCGTCCCCGGCCGCGACCACCTCCGAGACGCCGTTGGGGTGGCCCGGGAGCACCCGCCGCAGGGCGGGGTGGGGCAGGTCGGGCAGCGGGGTGCGAGCCCGCAGGTGCGGTTCTCGCACGCGCACGCCCACCGGCGTGCGGCTGAGCAGCACAGCCCCGACCGACCCCGGCGGGTCCAGCGGGTCCAGCAGATGACCGTTGCGCTGCACCACGCTCCGCAGGGCCTCCGTGGCCAGGTCGCCGAACCACCCCAGATCCGCCTCGTACGCGGCCACCCCGTCGCGCAGGATGCGCTCCTGCGCCCACCGCGGATCGGTGACGACCCGCAGACCCTCCGCGTTGCGCCCGGCCGCGCAGAGGTGCTGCATGAGATTGTCGCGCAGGTAGTGCTGGCCGGCCGGGAGCGTCCACCACGGACCCGGTGCGGCCGCCGTCACCAGCCGGTCGTTCAGCTGACGCAGCCATTCCCGGTCGTGCCCGCGCAGATGTTGCCGGAGCACGTCGTGCAGCTGGATCGTGCCGGTGTCCAGCCGCAGGTCGCCGACCAGCGACAGCTCGGCCAGTTCGAGGCAGGTGTCCGCCACGTCGGCCTGGTCGGTCGCCCAGAAAGCCGCCAGCAACGAGAACGGGATCCGCGCGTCCTCGGCGAACACGGCCAGGCTCTGGTAGCGCTCGGCGGCGCGGGCGCTGATCAGGGACAACCCGGCGTCGACGGTGGCTGCGACCGACTCCTCCCGGGCGGAGGCGCTGGCGATGTCGAGCGCCGCCGGCCCCCGCGCCTCGAGCTGGGAGATCAAGCCCTCAACGGCCCGGCCGGGGTCCGCCCCGAAGCGGATGCGGCGCCGCAACGCCCGGTTCGCGATGTTCAGCAGCACGGGCCAGCGCCCGGTGATGCGGCTGAGCCCGGCCAACGCGTACGGGGAAACGCCTTTGACCTCGCGGGCCAGGACGGCCTCGGACTCGGCCGGCTCCATCCGGTCGACGCGCAGCTCGGCCGAGGCCAGCGAGACCACGTCGAGGCTGCGGGTCGTGACGACCCGGGTGCAGCCGGCCCCGCCGCTGAGGAACGGGCGCAGCTGGGCCGGGCGCCAGACGTCGTCGATCACGAGCAGGGTGCGGCCGGGGTCGAGGGCACGGCCCAGCCGGAAGCCGGCCTGCTGCGGATCGGTCAGGGCGGGCCGCTCGCCGGTCACCTGCTCGACCACGTCGTTGAGGTGGGCGGCGAGCACCGCGCCCCGGGCCGCCTCGCCCAGCGTCACCCAGAGGACGGCGTCGAACTCACGCCTGATCTCGGGCCGATCGCAGAGCTGCCGCACCAGGGTCGTCTTGCCGAAGCCACCGGTGCCGTGCACGCCGGTGATCGCGGTGACCGTACCGCCCCGCATCGCCCGCAGGAGACGTGCCATCAGCTCGGGCCGTTCGACGGCCTCGTCGAGGTAGGGCAGGCTTCGCAGGCGCTCTCGCGCCTTCGACGAGCCGACCAGGTCGGTCAAGGCGGCCGCGTCGATCGACAACCGCTCCGAGGCCAGTTCCAGACCCTTGGTGATCAGCGCCGACCACACTGACGCGGAGCCGAGGGCGTTGGTCGCGGCCATCTCCAGGTCACCGCGCGCCCGCACGTCGAACACGACGACGTGGATCCGCCGCAGCAGCGCGTCCACGTCGGCCCATTTCGCGGCGAGCCCCCGGTAGACCCGGGTCTCCTCCTGAGTCAGCGGGTTGGCGGCCGGGCCGGACCGGTTGAGGCGGGCGGCCCGGGTCAGCTTGGCCAGGGTGACGGTCACCGCGCGCGAGGCCTTCGGCGAGGTGGCCAGCACGTACAGTTCGTCCGCGTCCGGCGCCTGGCGGAAGCGCTCGGCGAACTGCTCGACCGTCCGGGAGAACTCGCTGCCCGGTTTGGTCGAGAAGCTCAGGGAATGCTTGGCCTGGATCAACGCCGTGGGACCGGACGTGCGCACGACCAGGTCGTCCACGGCATCGCCGGTCTCGAAGTGGATCGACTCGACCCGGTGCGCGGACCAGGGCAACCGCTTGCCGGCGAAGGTGGCCAGGGCGTCGGCCATCACGAAGGCGCCCACCCGGGCCTGGAAGTCGATGCCGGCGTTGGTGGCCGCGCCACTCATCGGGCCAGGATAGTCATAGCGCTAGGTCCTGTTTCGTAGTGGGGGTGGGTGCGAGGCCGGGTCCAGATTTCGTCTGGTGGTGGCCCGGGGAAGCCTGGCTCCCGGTGTTGGAACCTGGCTTCCCCGGGACGCCGCCAGGCGGGATCTGGGCCCTGCCGCAGCCCCGCACCCACTGCGAAACAGGGCCTCGGGCCGGGACCACCGGTGGGTATCCACGATCGGGTCTGGTTCGCCCGGGGTGGGGCGGGCCAGCCTGGGCGGGTGGAGTCGACGCGCGCGGCCCGGGTCGTGGTCGACACGCTCATCGTCGCGACCTGTGTCAGCGCGGGCGCCTACGTGCTGATGGGGCACGAATGGCGGCCCGCGCTGGTGGCCGCCGTCCTGCTGCTGAGCGCGCTGGCCGCCGTGCAGTTGTGGTTCAGCCGCGCCTCGGAGCGGCTGCACACCCGCCGGGCGTACGGGCTGCTCGCCCTGCAGGCCGGGTTGTGCTGCCTGCCGGTGCTCTACTTCGGCTACTCGTGGCTCGCCCTGCCCAGCCTGACCGCGGCGACGGCCCTGCTGGTGCTGCGTCCCCGCTGGTCGGTTCCGCTGCTGCTCGTGGTGGGCTGCGGCACGATGGCCTACGCCTGGCACGTCCAGGGCGAGGTGCGGTGGAGCGACCCGCTGTCGATGGTCGTCTTCATGCTGCACGTGTACGGCTTCACCCGGCTCGGCCTGCTCGTGGCCGACCTGCACCGCACCCGCCGTGCGCTCGGCGAGGCGGCCGTGGCCGAGGAGCGGCTGCGGTTCGCCCGGGAGTTGCAGGCCCGGCTCGCGACCAGCCTGCGCACGATCGAGGCCCGCGCCCGGCAACGCCCCGCGGCGGTGGCCGAGCTGGTGACGATCGCCCGCACCGCGCTGGCCGGGATGCGCGAGTTCGCCCAGTCCTATCGCGAGCCCCCGCCCGCCGGCCCGCTGCTGACCGCCCCGCGGGTCTGGTTCGCCGACGGGCTGCTCTACGGCCTGCTCGGGCTGTGGCTGACCGGCATGATCGTCATCCTGCTGGAGCGGCGGGACTGGTCGGTCGCGACCGCGCTGGGCATCGCGTGCTCGGTCGCCTGCATCGGGTTGCAGGCGGGCTGGCTGAGCCGCCCCGACCGGGTCCGCCCGGCCCGGTTCGCCCTGGTGGCGCAGGCGGCGGTCGTGCTGATGCCGATGGTCGTGGTCGACGGGTGGGCGGTGAGCGGCCGGGGGCAGCTCGCCGGTTCGTGCCTGCTGGTGCTGCGGGGCGCGTACGGGTGGGCCGCCTTCGCCGCCGTCGTGGTGGTCGACGGCGTCTGGCGGCTGTCGCGGGGCCCGGCGCACCTGGGCGAGCAGGTCACGTTCTTCACCGGCACGATCGTCATCGGGCTGGCCGTCTACGCCATGACCTGGAACGCGCGGCTGGTCCGCGACCTCGTGCGGCTGCGCGCCGACCTGGCTCGGGCCGCGGTGGCCGCCGAACGGATGCGGTTCGCCCGCGACCTGCACGACCTGCTCGGGCTCAGCCTGTTCTCGATCTCGCTCAAGGCCCAGCTGGCCCGGCGCCTGCCCGCCGAGGCCGCGGACGCGGAGCTGGCCGAGATCGCCGGGATCGCCCGCACCGCCCGCGCCGAGATCGACCTGGTCACCGCGGGCGACCGGGAGCTCGACCTCGACGACGAGCTGCGGGCCGCCCGGGCCATGCTGCCGGCGGCCGACATCACCGCCGACCCGCCCCCGCTGCCGCCCGAGATCCAGACGGTGCTGGCCACGGTGCTGCGCGAAGGCGTGACCAACGTGATCCGGCACGGCGACGCCCGTACGTGCTCGATCCGCCTCTTCGAGAAGGACGGCGTGGCCACGCTGGACATCGTCAACGACGCCGCCCGCCCCGGCGGCGACCCGCCCGGCGCTGGGCTGACGAACCTGGCCGAACGGGTCGCCGCCCTCGACGGCACCTTCCAGGCGGGCCCGACCGCCGGCAGCAGATTCCGTCTGCACGTCTCGGTGGCCGTACCGTGAGCTCACGCCACCGCGATGACAAACGTCATTTCGCATCGGCGACAATGGCATCTACGGCGTCCGCACGCCCGTTGCGAGGCTCTCGGCATGAACACGAAATCAACGGCCCGGCCCTGGCGCGGGCTCGCGGTTCTGGCCCTGCCCACCCTGCTGCTGTCGCTGGACGTCAGCGTGCTCTATGTGGCGCTGCCCCGGATCGGTGCCGACCTCGGCGCGACCGGCACCGAGCAGCTCTGGATCCTCGACATCTACTCGTTCCTGCTGGCCGGCTTCCTGGTCACGATGGGCGCAGTCGGCGAGCGGGTCGGCCGGCGCCGGCTCCTGCTGATCGGTGCGGGCGCGTTCGGGGTGGCATCAGTGCTGGCCGCGTACGCCACCACGCCCGAGATGCTGATCGCAGCGCGCGCGGTGCTGGGCGTCGCCGGGGCCACCATCATGCCGTCGACGATGGCGCTGATCCGCACGATGTTCACCGAGCAGCGGCAGCTCAACCGGGCGCTGGGCATCTGGTTCGCCTGCTTCATGGGCGGCTCGATGCTGGGCCCGCTGGTCGGCGGGGCGCTGCTGGAGTCGTTCTGGTGGGGCTCGGCGTTCCTGCTCGGCGCGCCGATCATGGTGTTGCTGCTGATCGTGGGCCCGGCCTGGCTGCCCGAGTTCCGCGACCGCACCGCCCCGCGGCCCGACCTGCCCAGCCTGGCGCTGTCGCTGGCGGCGGTGCTGCCGATCATCCACGGCGGCAAGACCCTGGCCCACGACGGCTGGTCGCTGCTGCCCCTGGCCGAGATCGCGCTCGGCGTTCTGCTGGCGATCGCGTTCGTACGGCGTCAGGCCGTCCTGCCCCACCCGCTGCTGGAGCTGCGCCTGTTCCGCAACCGCACGGTCGCCACGTCGCTGGCGGCCATGCTCGGCGGCGGGATCGTGATGGCCGGGGTCGTGCTGGTGTCCTCGCTGTACCTGCAGTCGGTGCGCGGGCTGACTCCCCTCGAGACCGGGCTGTGGCTGGTGCCGCAGAACGTCGCGATGGTCGCCGGCTCGCTGCTGGCTCCCGCATTGGCCCAGCGGTTCCCGACCGTACGGGTGGCCGGGGGTGGTCTGGTGCTGGCCGCGGCCGGGCTGTCGCTGCTCGCCGGGGCCGGCCCTCAGGACGGGATCGGCTGGCTGGTCACGGGGGTGTCGGTGGCCTCGTTCGGGTTGTCGATGCCGATGACGCTGCTGCTCGGGCTGATGCTCGGTTCGGTGCCGCCGGCACGGGCGGGGTCGGTGGCGTCGGTCAACGAGACCGGTGGCGAGTTCGGCATCGCGGTCGGGGTCGCCCTGCTGGGCAGCCTGGCCACCGCCGTCTACCGTGACGGCCTTCCCGCAACAGCCTTCCCCGTACGGGAGGGGATCGCGGCCGCCGCGGGCACACCGTTCCTGGACGTCGCGCGGGTGGCGTTCACGGACGCGGTGCACGTGATCGGCCTGGTCGGGGCGGGCGGGTTCGCCTTGCTGGCGGCGCTGACGTTCCGCGTGCTGCGCCGGCCCGCTCCGGACGCGGCACCGGAACCGGCCCGGGTCGGCTGAGGGAGAACGATGACTGACGCCACGACCCCGGTAGTCCGGATCCTGGTCGCCGAGGACATGCCGATCATCCGGAAGGCGCTCGTCGCGCTGCTCGCGCTGGAGCCTGACCTCGAGGTCGTGGCGGACGTCGACCGGGGCGACGCGATCGTGCCCACCGCCCTCGACGTGCATCCCGACGTCGCGCTGCTCGACATCGACCTGCCCGGCCGCAGCGGGATCGACGCGGCCGAGGAGCTGCACCGCCGCCTGCCCGGCTGCCGGATCGTCATCCTGACCGGCCTGGGGCAGCCCGGCCACCTGCTGCGCGCCCTGAGCGCCCACGTGCGCGGGTTCGTGGTCAAGGACGCCCCGGTCGAGACCCTGATCGACGGCCTGCGCCGGGTCGCCGCGGGGGGCCGGGTGGTCGATCCCGAGCTGGTGACCGCCGCCCTGGAGACGGGGGCCAGCCCGCTCACCGCCCGCGAGGCCGACGTGTTGCGGGCCGCGGGCGACGGCCATTCCACCGGCGAGATCGGCCGGCTGCTGTCGCTGTCGCCCGCCACGGTGCGCAACTACCTGTCCAACGCCATCGCGAAGACCGGGGCCCGCAACCGGATCGGCGCGATCCGGGCCGCCCGCGACGCCGGGTGGATCTGAGGGGAAACGGCGAGACTGGCCCCGGCCGCCGGGACCGTTCGCGATGATGTTGAGCGTGTCGCAATCCCTGTTGAATCGCGCCGGCCGAGAACAGCCGGTCGACGTCGCGGCGATGCGCGCCGCCGACGTGGATTCGGACCCGGGGGACGAATTCGACGCCGTACGGCATGCCAGGGCGATCCGGCTGTGGCTGCTGTGGCTCGGCGGGGCTGTGGTGTTCGCCGCGGGCCAGGCCTTCACCGATCCGAACGGGCCCGTCGGCGGCCTGCTGTCCTTCTCGATGCCGGTGCTGTTCACGGTCGGGATCCTCGGTGGCGTGCTGGCGAACCGGCCGCGACCGCGCTGGCCGTGGCTCATGCTGGCGGCGGCCGGCCTGGTCACCGTCATCGGCTACGTCATCTGGACGTCCGGCGCGACCACCGTCGCGTTCTCGATCTTCATGACGGTGTATCCCCTCGAGGCGATCGCGCTGCTGCTGATCGTGCGGGGCGGCTCGTGGCGGCAGGACCGGGCCGGGCTGCTCGACACCGCGATGATCAGCGTCGGGCTCGGGCTGGCCTGCTGGCTGCTGGTGATCACGCCGTTGTTGCGGGTGAGCACCGACCTGCCGGGCGGGCCGCTGGTCGCGCTCTTCCCGCTGGGCGATGTGCTGCTGCTCAGCGTCCTGGTCCGCTTCTTCACCTCGCGCGGCCTGCGCAACGCGGCGTTCTGGCAGATCAGCGTGTCGCTGCTGTTTCAGGCGGTCACCCACATGGCGAGTCTGCTGCCGGCCATCTTCTCCGTCGGCACCACAGACGTCCGGGCGCTGTCATCGCTGTCGTCCTTCCTCATCGCCGCGGCCGCCTTCCACCCGTCGATGCACACCTTCGGCAGGCACGAGGCTCGTCCCGTGGCCGAGGTGTCGCCGCGGCGGGTGCTCCTGGTCAACCTGGCCTGCATGGCCGCCCCCGGGCTGCTCATCGTCCAAGGGGTGCTGCAGAACGGCAAGGTCGGCTGGCTCGCCGCCGGCATCGGATGCATCCTGCTTTTCGCCCTGGTCACCCTGCGAATGATCGATCTGGTCGGGCAGGTGCAGGACAAGGCCCGCCAGCTCGACGCGGTCGCGCACATCGACGCGCTGACCGCCCTGCCCAACCGCCGGGCCTGGGATCTGGAGCTGTACCGCCGGATCGCGTCGGCCCAGCGCCACGGCACCCCGGTCGTGGTGGCCATCCTCGACCTCGACCACTTCAAGCGGTTCAACGACGAGCACGGCCACCAGGGCGGCGACGCCCTGCTGAGCACGGCCGCGGCGGCCTGGCGGGCCCAGCTGCGGCCCGAGGACCTGCTGGCCCGCTACGGCGGCGAGGAGTTCGGGGCGATCTTCGACCACTCCCGGCTGGCCGACGCCGACCGCATCATCGAGCGGCTGCAGGCGGTCACCCCGCTCGGTCAGACGTTCTCGGCCGGCGCCGCCCAGTGGAACGGCACCGAGACCGCCGAGGTGCTGCTGGCCCGGGCCGACGCCGCCCTGTACGCGGCCAAGCGCGCCGGGCGCGACCGCGTCTACGTCTCGCCCACCCGCTAGACCACCTGTCTTCACATTCCGGGTATGCCGGGAAGTCCGTTGTGCGATTTTGAAACCGTGGGAAAGGTGTCGGCACGCGGGGCCTGGCTGTGGGCCGCATCGGCCGCCGCGGTGACGCTCGTCGTGCTGGCCCTGCCGGTGTCCACCCTCGGCCAGCTGGCCGGTCTCATGCTGGCCGGGGCGGTCCTGGCCATGACCGCCGTCGTGGCCGGGGTGCGGCTGCACCGGCCCCGCTTCGCCGGGCCCTGGTGGCTGATCCTCACGTCGGTCGGGCTGGCGCTGCTCGGCAACGTCATCTGGTCGACCGTGCTGCCCTCGTCGGTCACCAGCAACGCCGCCGCCATCAACGTCATCTACGGCATCACCTACCCGATCCTGTGCGCCGGGGTGGCGCTGCTGCCCGGCCACGGCCGGCCGGGCGCCCTCCGCGCGGGCATGACCGAGAGCGCGATCATCGCCTGCGGCACGGCGGTCGTGTGGTGGATGCTGTTCGTCGACCCGGCCCTGATCGACACCGGCAACATCAGCACGCACGCCTACCTGCTGGTCGAGCCGTTCCTCGACCTGGTGCTGCTGGGTCTCGGCGTCCGGCTGCTGCTGCTCAGCGACCGCGGGGCGCTCTCCTACCGGCTGGTCGCCGCCTCCTGCGCGGCCCGCCTGGTGGCCGACACCGCCTATCTGACCGTGGGCAGCCTCGAAGGCTTCCCGACCCTGGTGAGCATCGTCGGCTGGGTGTTGTGCAACGGCCTGCTCGCCGTCGCGGCCCTGCACCCGTCCATGGCCCGGACGGTGCCACTGACCGCCGCCGCGAGCACGCCCGGCGCCACCCGCATCTACGTCGGCACGGTGGTGGCCACCCCGGTCCTGACCGGGGTGTTCCTGCTGCACGAGGGCATCACCAACGAGCTGAGCAGCGTCGACGTCGTCGTCCCGTGCCTGGCCACCGCGTTCACCTCGGCCCTGGTCGTGCAGCGCATGCGCCAGCTCAACCGGATCGCCGACCGGCGCGCCACCGACCTCGAGGCCGCCCTGCACAAGGAGGCCGAGCTGCGGCAGGAGCTGCGGTTCCGCTCCCAGCACGACACCCTGACCGGCCTGCCCGGCCGCTCGGTGCTCTACGACCGGCTCACCACCGCCCTGGCCCGCGAGCGCCCGGGCGCCCTGCTGCTGCTCGACCTCGACGCCTTCAAGGAGGTGAACGACCGGTTCGGCGACACCGTCGGCGACGAGATGCTGGTGCAGGTGGCGGCCCGGCTCCGCATCCAGATCCAGGGGCAGCTGGTGGCCAAGCTGCACAGCGACGAGTTCGCCCTGCTGCTCGACGGGGTCACCGTGGCCGACGCCTGCGACACCGCCGAGCAGGTGCTGGAGGCGATGCGGCGGCCGATGCCGGTGCAGAACAACGAGCTGTTCGCGCCGGTCAGCATCGGGCTGCGCGAGCTCGAGGACGGGCTGCTGCCGGCCGACGTGGTCCGCGACGCGTATCTCGCCCTGCACGCGGCCAAGGAGGCCGGGCGCGACCAGTTGGTCTCGTTCGACCCCAGCCTGCGCGAGAAGCGCCTGGAGGCCGCCCGGACCACCGAACGGCTGCGCCGCGCGATCGCCCGCGACGAGCTGATCGTGCACTTCCAGCCGCTGATCCGGCTGGCCGACGAGCGCATCACCGGCGTCGAGGCGCTGATCCGGTGGCAGCCGCCCGGCGAGCGGATGGTGCCGCCCGACAAGTTCATCGGGATCGCCGAGGACAGCGGCCTGATCGTGCCGATCGGCACCTGGGTGCTGCGCGAGTCGTGCCGGGTGGTGGCGGCCTGGCATCGCGAGCACGGCACGGTCGTGTCGGTCAACGTGTCGCCCCGGCAGCTGCGCGAACCCGACTTCGGGGCCACCGTGCTCGACGCGCTGCGCGACTCCCGGCTGCCGCCGACGGCCCTGATCCTGGAGATCACCGAGGGCGTCCTGGTCGACTCGGGGGCCGTCACCGAGCAGGCCATCGGCCACCTGAGCCTGCTGCGCTCCCAGGGCGTACGGGTGGCGGTCGACGACTTCGGCACCGGCTACTCGTCGCTGGCCTACCTGCGCGACCTGCCGATCGACCACATCAAGATCGACCGGTCCTTCATGCCCGCACCCGGCGACACCGACCCGGCCGCCCGCACGATGGTCAAGGCGATCATCGACCTCGCCTCCGGCCTGCGCCTGGGCACGATCGCCGAGGGCGTGGAGACCGCCGAGCAGGTCGCCCTGCTGCGCGAGCTCGGCTGCGAACGCGCGCAGGGCTACTACTACTCCCGCCCGGTCCCCTCCGACGACGCCACCCGCCTGATCCTTCAGTCGGCCGCCGTCACGTCGTAAAGCCTCCACTGCCCCTCGGAGACGACCCTGACGTCGCCGTCACGCACCACCACCGCGGACTCGTCATCGAGCGCATACGTCGGGGCCGGGATGTGGGCGGCCCACTTCTCGGCGTTGACCGCCGACGCGTCGGGATGCCGCGGATTCTCGAAGTGCGGAATGATCGCGAAGTCGACCAGCCCGGCCCCCCGCCCGGTGACGAGGAGACGGTCGACGTCCCCGTCCGGGGTGGCGAAGACCGCCGGCTCCGACTTCAACGCCCCATCACTCGCGGGCGGCGGCTCCACGTACGTCTCGACGAACGTCGACGTGGCCGCGATGGCCCCCGCACTCACCCCGACATAGACCGCCTCCGGCCGCAGATGTTCGGTCACCGCCGACTGCCGCAGGAACCGGGCCAGAAACAGCGGATCGCCACCCCACACCAGCAGCGCGTCGGCCTCCCGCACGGCCGGCAACCAGGCCTCCTCGTCGATGTGCGGCAACGCGGTCAACTCGAGCAGCCCCACCGACTTCCACCCGAGACTGTGCATCCCGTCCCCGTGAACAGCCCGCCAGGCCGCCCCGGCCCCACCCGGAAACGGATAGATCCCCGACACGACGAACAAGGCGTGGCACTCCGCGATCGGCTTCCCCAACAGATCAACCAGCGCCGCCCGCACGCTGTCGTTCCGCACACCGGACGAAGTCAGAAGAGCTCGCATGCTCACTGTCTACCCGCTCCCCCGAGATCCCGCAGACCGCCGCAGGTCGAACTGATCTCACATTGACGGAATCGCTCGGTCGGAGGGCTCACAGCTTCGGCCGGTCGGCGGACCTCGTGCGACGGCGCCGGACGTAGCATCCGAGATATGCGGTGGAGAGCAGGAACCGCTCTTGTCAATGCGTCCAAGTCCGCCTTTGATCGCTTGCCGCTCGCGACTATCAGCCGCCGGTTCATGATCGCAGCATTGGGAGCGCTCGCCGTCCTGGCCGCCGCGGCCAGCCTTCCCATCGACCTCGGCCTGCCCGATTCGCTGCAATGGATCGCGCGGGGCCTGGTCGGCGTCGGCGTCCTCATAGGCCTGCTCGGCACGCTTACCGGATCATCGGTGATCGGTTCCGCCAAATGGGCGCAAGGCAAGCTCGAGAAAAGGTCACGCCTCGCACAGGCAGTGGCCGCCACCCTTTCCGCTCTCCTCCTCGTGGGCGTGGTCGCGATTCCCCTCGTCGTGATCCTGCAGCCGGACGAGAAACTCGCGCCCGTCGTCTTGCGGCAGACTGTCGAGCACCACCTGGACCAGAAGGTGCGCCCGACCAGAATCAGCCAGGATTCGAGCGGTGCGATCTGGTACGTGCACGAGGGTGGGCTCAAGGAGAGCGACGAGGTCGGCCGGGTGTCGAAGGAGCGAGCAACGATCTCCATGCGCTTTCCCGAGGCCGATCTGTATCCGGAATCGAAGTTCTCCATCAGAGATCTGGAGACCGTTGGCACGGATGCCTGGGTCGTCTTCGACAGCGTCGGCGAGCAGAGCATCGCGGTGCTCGACCAGGGCGGCCGAGCCAAGAAGTTGATGTACATCCCCGGCGCATCGGCGATCGAGGTCGACGACCGGGGTCATGTCGCACGACACCAAGGTGTTCCCACATTTTTTGCGGCTTACCGACACTCAGGCGGGCGCCCAGGGCGACGGCATGCCGGCCGCCATCGCCGGCGATGAGGCAGACGTCGTCGTCTCCATTCCCGACCGGCACGCCATCTACCGATTCCCGCAAAAGATGCTCAGCCCCTCGACTCTGACTTGCGGCTCCAAATCGATCGCAACGACCGATCAATTGACCCTGAGCTTCCTTCCGCCACCCGCCACCAGGCAGACGCTCGAGGCACCTTCGGACAAGCCGACCGTCGCCGAGTGGCAGGCAACCCTCGCGGAGGATCTGCGGAGGGCGCGGACAACGGAGGAAGGTCTCCGAGAGCTCGAACCGAGCCTTCCGCCGGAGGCAATGCCGGCCGCCGACAATCTGGCGGGTTCCCTGCGTGCGGCGAGGTCCGCCATCGAAACCCGTCGGAAGAGTCCCGGCACGCTGGACAGCGAACACTACATAGCCTCGTTCCGAGCCATGTACCTCTCCGACGCACTCGTTGCCGGTAACGAACTCCGAGGCGCCTGTGGACTCGCGCGGCTCGACTTCGACCGCCACACCACCTGGGGCGCCGCCCGAAACCCGACGGTCCAATAAATTTCGCCTCGCGGCGCAGTGGACGTTTGTCATCGGGAAGTGGCGACATCGGCTTCTGCCGGGGGCAGGACGGCGCCGCGAGGCTGGAGCGTATGACATTGGACGTGATCAGGCCGGGCGATGCGGGCTATGACGAGGCTCGGGCGGTGTTCTTGGGGCGGGTCGATCGGCGGCCCGCGATGATTGTGCGGGCTTGGGATGCCGGGGACGTGCAGGCGGCCGTCCGGATGGGGGTGCCGCTGGCTGTGCGTAGTGGGGGGCATGGGTGGCACGGGGTGCAGGACGACGCGGTCGTGCTGGATCTGTCGGGGATGCGGGGGCTCGAGGTCGACCCGGAGGGGCGTACGGCGTGGGCCGAGCCCGGGGTCACGGCGGCGCAGTACGCGACGGCGACCGGTGAGTTCGGGCTGACGACCGGGTTCGGGGACACCGGGTCGGTCGGGGTCGGCGGGCTCACCGTGGGCGGGGGCATCGGTTATCTCGTACGGAAGCATGGTCTGACGATCGATGCCCTGCTCGCCGCCGAGGTGGTGACTGCCGGCGGGGAGCTGGTGCGGGCCGACGCGCGGACCAACCCCGACTTGTTCTGGGCGATCCGCGGCGGTGGCGGCAACTTCGGCGTGATCACCAGGTTCCAGTTCCGCCTGTACGAGGTGGGCACCGTGCTCGGCGGCCTGCTGGTGCTGCCCGCGACCCCGGCCGTGCTCGCCGGGTATCTGGCCGCCTCCGACGCCGCGCCCGAGGAGTTGTCAAGCATCCTGACCGTGATGACCGCGCCGCCGCTGCCGTTCCTGCCCGCGGAGCTGCACGGCCGGCCGGTGGCGATGGCGATGGTCGTGCACGCGGGTGACCCGGTCGAGGGTGAGCGGGCGATCGCGCCGCTGCGCCGGCTGGCCACCCCGATCGCCGACTTCGTCCAGCCCGTCCCGTACGCGAGTCTCTACGACGGTGAGCCGGAGGACTATCACCCGCTCAGCGTGGGCCGCACCTGGTTCGCCGACGAGCTGACCGAGCAGGACCTGGTCGTCGCGCTGGGCCACCTGGAGGCCGCGACCGCCGACCCGGCCGTGCTGCAGTTGCGGGTGCTGGGCGGCGCGATGGCCCGGGTGCCGGTCGGCGCGACCGCCATGGCCCACCGGCAGCGCCGCCTGATGATCGCGGCCGCGGCCGTGTATCCCGGCCCCGCTCAGGCCGAGGAGCAGGCGGCGTGGCTGACGGGGCTGGTCGGCGAGCTCAAGCACACCCAGCACGGCGCGTACGTCAACTTCACGCACGAGGACGCCCAGGAGCGCATCCACGAGAGCTACCCCGCCGCCACATACGACCGGCTGGCCGCGATCAAGCGCCGCTACGACCCGGGCAACATGTTCCGCTTCAACGCCAACATCGCCCCCTGAGCGGATCGACAGTATTTGCGGACCGGCGCGACAATGCTGGTCATGGAGGTCTTCCTGCGGCGTCTGACCAGTGTGTCCGCCGGCTGTCGGAGCGGGCTGGGCGATATGTTGTGGTTCCTGGCCGTCCCCCTCGTCCTGCTGGTGATCCCGGCCGGGCGGTCGGTGGTCATCCCGATCCTGGCCGGCTATCTGGTCGCCGTGGCGATCCTCTTCGTCCGCCGGTGGGTGCTGTCGGCGCGCGCCCGCCGCCAGGAATACGTGGTGCCGCGGGAGCTGCCTCCGGCGCCGGCCCTCGTCGGACGCGATCCCGAGATCGCCGAGCTGGCCGAGCTGTTGTCGGCGGGACGGTCGAAAGTGGTCGGCATCCACGGCCCGGCCGGCATCGGCAAGACGGTGCTCGCCCTGCGGCTCGCGCATTCGGTGGCCGGGTCGTTCCCGGACGGTCAGCTGGTGGCCCAGCTCCGGGTGCCGCCCGGCGACACCGCGACCACCGTCCGCATCCTCAAGCAGTTCATCTGGTCGTTGCAGGGCCCGTGGGACGACGAGCCCGACGGCGACCTGGCCGAGCTGGTCGACCGCTATCGCAAGCTGACCCGGTTCCGCCGGGTGCTGGTGGTGCTCGACGACGCCGCCTCGGCCGAGACCGTCCGGCAGCTCCTGCCGGAGGGCGCCGACTGCGGGGTCATCGTCACCAGCCAGGAGCCGCTGGCCGTCGGCGCCGACGTGCACTGGCGCGAGCTGGGCAGCCTGGCCCCGCAGGACGGCCGCCAGCTGCTGGCCGCCGTGGTCGGGGGCGACCTGGCCAAGCAGGCCGAGCGGGGGCCGACCGACCTGGTCGTCGAGCGGGCCCGGCACCTGCCGCTCAACCTGCGGCTGGTCGGGACGGTGATCGCGGCCCGCTCGCCGGCCGACCTGACCACGTCGTTCCGGCTGCTGCAGCCGGTCGCGATCGGCCCCGGCCGCCCGCTCGACCTCGGCTTCGCCTTCCTCACCGCCGAGGAGCAACGGGCCGTACGGCTGCTCGGGCTGCTCGAGGCCGACGAGCCGCTCGCGCCGTGGATGCTGGCCGGCCTGGCCGGGTTGTCGGCCGAGGACGCCCGCGTGCTGATCAGCCGCCTCGTGCAGGCCGGGCTCGTCGAGCAGGTGCCGGGCCGGGAGCCGGGGCTGGTCGAGTTCCGGGTGCTCGACCACACCCGCCGGTACGCCCTGGCCCTGGCCGAGGACCCGCGCGACGCCCTCCAGCTCGGTGAGGCCCGGACGGCCCGGGCGCGGTCGTCACCGGTCGCGGGCCCGGCCGAGATCCGCCGGCTGCAGGAGACGGGCCGGCTGACCGAGGCGCTGACCGTGGTCGCCGACGCCATGTCGTGGGCGGCCGAGCACGACCGCGCGGCGGCCCTGCCGCTGATCCAGATCGTGGCGGCCGAGCTGCACATCGAGCTGGGCGACCTCGAGGCGGCGGAGGATCTGATCGAGGCGGCCGCGACCTCCGGCGACCCGCTGCTGCGGCTGCACGTGATGCGCGTCGCGGGCCTCATCCTGCGCCGGCAGGGCCAGCCCCGGCGGGCGGCCGACATCCTGTCCGAGGCATTGCGGCGGCTCGACGAGCTCGGGTCGCCGGTGGCTGAGCACACCGCGGAGAAGGCCCGGCTGCTGCGGCATCGCGCCGAGGCGCTGCGCGACGACGGCCGGCTCGAGGCGGCGACGGCCGACCTGGACGAGGCGACGAGGCTGGCCTCGGCGCTCGCCGACCGCGCGGCCGAGCCGCTGCGGATGAGCCTGGACTGGACCCGCGCCACGGTCAGTCGCGAGGCCGGCGCCTTCGCCGAGGCCGTCACCCGGTTCACCGGGGTGCGGGCGGGCGCCCAGCGGCAGGGGCGGCTGGCCTGGCACGCCTGGATCGCCCTCGACCTGGCCCGCACCCAGCTGCGGGTGACCCGCCCGGCCGCCGCGGCCCCGCTGATCGAGCTCGCCCAGCGCGACTTCGTCCAGATGGGTCACCGCTACGGCAAGGCCAAGGCCCGGGTGGCGCTCGCGGCCCTGCGCCTGAGCGAGAACCCGGCCGACACCCGGCTCGCGGTGACCGAGCTCGAGCGCGCCCTCGAGACCCTGCGCAACTGCGGTGACCGCTGGGCCGAGGCCGAGGTCGCGCAGGAGCTCGCCGTGCATCTGCCGGCGCTCGGCCGCGGCAGCGAGGCGCTCGTGCTGCTGCGGGCCGCGGCCGGCGGGTTCGCGGCGGTCGGCGACGTCGAGCGGGCGCGGGTGGCCCGGCGGCGGCTGCTCGTGCTGGCCTGGCGCCTGCTGCCCCGGACCACCGCGATCCGCCTGTCCGACCTGGTCAGTCTGCCCGCCACCCGGCCCCGGGTGCGCTGGACGGCGCTGATCGCGACGACGCTGGGCGCGGGCGACCGATGACCGACGGCGGGCAGAAGCCGTACCGGCGCCGGATCCTGCGCGCGCTCGGCCTGCTCGGCCTGTGCGCCGCGGCGTTCGCCGTCGCCTTCTTCGACCCGTCGAGCACCGCGCCCCGGGTCGTCCTGGCCACCAGCGCCACGGCCCTGTTCCTGCTGGACCGCACGCTGAGCCGGCGGGAACCGCGCGCCCCGGCCGGCCCGCCGCCGGTCGTCACCCCCGGCCCGGCCGGCCTCGGCCTGCGCTCGGAGATCCTGCGCCGGTGGCCGCGGATCGTCGGCTGGCTGCCCGGCTTCCGCCTGGCCCGGCCCGACCGGCTGCCCGAGCGGCTGTCGACGTTCCGCGGCCGCGGCGCCGAGCTGGACGAGCTGGCGTCGGCGCTGACCCGCACCCGCCGCGTGATCCTGCACGGCATGCCCGGCATCGGCAAATCCGCGCTGGCCCAGGAGCTCGCGCACCGGGTCCGCCACGAGTTCCCGGACGGTCAGCTCTACGACAACCTCGGCCTGGGCGAGGAGCGCAAGGAGCCCAGCTCCGTCCTCAAGGACTTCCTCAAGGAGCTCGGCTGGCCCGAGCGGGAGATCCCGAGCGACCCGATCAAGCGCGTCAACCTGTTCCGGACGCTGACCAGCAACCGCCGGATCCTCGTCGTGCTCGACGCGGCCCGCGACCGCGGCCAGCTCCGCGATCTGCTGCCCGGCGGCCCGGCGTGCGCGGTCGTCGTGACCAGCCGGCGCAAGCTGTCCCTGGACGTCGAAAGCCACTCGTATGCGGTGGAGGCGCCCTCGGTGGCCGACGCGACGGCGATCCTGCACGCGCACTCCGGACGCGACCCGTCGGCGGCCCCGACGCACGCCGCGTCGATCGTCTGGTCCTGCGGACGGCTCCCCCGGGCGCTCGTCGCGGCGGGCGCCCTCGTGCGCCGCAGCACGGCCACGGACGGCTTCGCCGAGCTGGCCGGCCGCCTGGCCGACCCGGAGCACCGCCTGCGCATCCTCAACTGCGAGGGCATCGACCTCGCGACCGACTTCAGCAGCGAGTTCCGGCAGCTGTCGGCGCAGGAGCAGCGGGCGCTGTTCCTGCTGACCCTGGTCGAGTCGCCCACCTTCGTGTCCTGGACGCTGGTCCCGATGATGGACATCGGCCTGGAGGAGGCCGAGAAGCTCGTCACCCGCCTGCGCGGCGTCCAGCTGCTCGAGACGGCGAGCCCGACGGGCCCCAGCCGCAGCCGGTTCCATCCCCTGGTGCGCGAGTTCGTGACCGCCCTGCGCGACGAGGAGCTGACCGCGGCCGAGCTCGACAAGGCCCGGGAGAGCCTGGCCGCGGCCTACCTCGTGGTGGTCCGCGAGGTGCTGGCGGGCGCCGAGGAGCAGGTGCGCCGGCCGGCCGGGACGGAGACGGCGCTGCTGCCCCCGGACTACGTGCTGCGGCACATCTCGTCGCAGCGCGAACGCTGGGTCCGCGACGAATACACCAACCTGCTGCAGAGCGCCGACGGCGCGGCCCCGGCCCTGGCCTGGCGGATCGCGCGCTGGCTGGGCGACCACGTGCCGCGCGGGGTGTCCCCGGCCAAGGTCCGCGACACCCTGGAGGGCATCGGCGCCCGGTCCGGCACGCCCGTGCAGGGCCGGCTCTGGGTCCTGCTCGCCCTGGCCGGCCACGCCACCGCGATCGGCGACTACCGGTACGCCCGCGAGAAGCTGACCTCGGTGATCGCGGACAGCCGGCGGCACCTCGTGGTCGCGGCCGTCGCCTATCGGCGGCTGGCCCAGCTTGAGCTGGCCGTGGGCGACCGGGCGGCGGCCGTCGAAGCCGCCGGGCACGCCGCCGAGAAGCTCCGCGCCGCCAAGGGCACCGCGAGCCGGTCGGCGTTCCAGCCCGCGGGCGAGGAGAGCCTGCTGCGGCTGGCCCTGCACCGGGGCCGGACGTGGGGCGACCCGGACCACTGGCTCGCGTCCGCGCCGACCCACGGGGTCAGCAGCTTCTCCGACATCCCGCAGTTCCTGCTCTCGCTGGCCGACGCGGAGCAGGCGCGCCGGGAGGAGCGCTGGGACGACGCCCGCGAGCTGCTCGGCAAGGCGTACGTCGATCAGCGCAACGACGCGTTCCGGGTGGCCGCGATCGACTACGAGCGGGCCCGGGTGGAGCTCAGCCAGGCCCGGCACGAGACCGGCGACGCCGCCCAGCAGCGGATCGTCGCGGCGATCGCCCTGGCCGCGCGGTCGATGCTCGTCTACAAGCAGATGGGCAGCGCGCCGGCCGAGATGCGCGGGCGGTGCCACCTGGCCCGGGCCCTGAACGCGGGCGGCTACTGCGCCGAGGCGGCCCGGCAGGCCGCACGGGTCGAAGCGGACCTGCGCCGGCTGACCCCGGACTCCCTCGGCGCCGGGTACGACCTGCTGCTGGCCCGGGTCAAGCGGGCCCGCGGGGAGGCGCTGCTCGGCACCATCCGGGGCCTGGCGCGGCTCCAGCCGACCGGCGAGGAGGAGCACGGCGAGGGCCTGCGCGACGCCGTCGCTCTGCTGCTCGAGGCGCGGCAACTCTTCCACTCGTACGAGGAATGGCGGGCCACGGCGGAGCTCGACCTGGAGCTGAGCCAGGCGCACCGGCTGGCCGAGGACCACGGGCCGGCGCTGCTGCGGGCCGCGAACGCCTACGCCGCCTTCGAGGCCGCGGGCGACACGGACAACTGCCGGCTGGCGCTCCGTGAGGTCAAGATGGCGACCGCGCAGCTCAACGGAAGCTTCCCCGATCGCTTCAAATATCGATAATCTTCTCTGCATGACATGGAAGAGGGTCGCGGCCGCCGCCACAACACTGCTTCTGCTCGCTCCCGCAGCCCCGGCCCACGCGGCCGGACCGCTGACCGAGATCCTGGTCTTCTCCAAGACGGCCGGCTTCCGCCACGGGTCGATCCCCGCGGGCATCGCCGCCATCCGGCAACTGGGCACGGCCAACGGCTTCGGCGTCACCGCCACCGAGGACGCCGGCCAGTTCACGACCGAGAATCTGGCCCGCTACCAGGCCGTGGTGTTCCTCTCCACCACCGGCGACGTGCTCGACCCGGCCCAGCAGAGCGCCTTCGAGGCGTACGTGACCGGGGGCGGCGGCTTCGCCGGGGTGCACGCGGCGGCCGACACCGAATATGACTGGCCGTGGTACGAGGACCTGGTCGGCGCGTACTTCCACTCGCACCCGGCCAACCAGACCGCCACCGTACGGGTGGAGGACCGCGGGAACGCCTCGACCGCGCACCTGCCGCAGGCCTGGCCCCGCTACGACGAGTGGTACAACTACCGCACGAACCCGCGCGACGAGGCCAAAGTGCTCGCCACCCTCGACGAGAGCACCTACTCGGGCGGCAATATGGGCGACGACCACCCGATCACGTGGTGCAAGACGGTCGGCGCGGGCCGAGCCTGGTATACGGGACTGGGCCACACCGACGAGTCGTACGGGGAAGCGAATTTCCTGCGTCAGCTGCTCGGCGGCATCCAGATCGCGTCGGGCCACCGGCCCGCCGACTGCCGGCCCGAGACCGGATACACCGCGCTGTTCGACGGCAGCCAGGCCAGCCTCGACCAGTGGCGGCAGGCCGGGCCGGGCGGCTTCACGCTGGCCGACGGCACGATCAGCTCGCAGGGCGGCATGGGCCTGCTGTGGTATCCGGTGCGCACGTTCGAGAACTACTCGCTCAAGCTCGACTGGATGATGCCCGGCGACGACAACGGCGGCGTGTTCATCGGCTTCCCGGATCCCCAGGGCGACCCGTGGAAACCGGTCGACCAGGGCCACGAGATCCAGATCGACGCCACCGACGCCGACCCGTCCCGCACGACCGGCAGCGTCTACAGCTTCGCGGCCCCCGATGCCGCCGTGCGCGACGCCGCCCTCAACCCGCCCGGCTCGTGGAACACGTACGAGATCGGGGTGCACGGGCAGCGGGTCGAGATCTGGCTGAACGGCGTGAAGGTCAACGACTATCTGAGCAACCGGGCCATCGCCAACGGCTACATCGGCGTGCAGAACGACGGCGCCGGGCTCGACATCAACTACCGCAACATCCGGATCAAGACCGACGGCCCCGGCCAGCCGCCGGGCGTCGACCTGGCCCGGGGCGTACGCGGGGTGGCCTCCAGCGTGGAGCCCGGCAGCCTGTACCTGGCCGCGAACGCGACCGACGGCGACCCGGCCACCCGCTGGGGCAGCGCCTACAGCGACCCGCAATGGCTGCGCCTCGACCTGGGCCGCAGTCAGCCGATCAACCGGGTCAAGCTGACCTGGGAGGCCGCCTACGCCCGGTCCTACCAGATCCAGACCTCCCCCAACGGCCGTACGTGGACCACTGTCTACGCCACCACGACCGGCAACGGCGGCGTCGACGACATCCCGCTCACCGCCACCGGCCGGTTCGTCCGCGTCCTGGGCACGCAACGCGCCACCCAGTGGGGCTACTCGCTCTACGACGTCAACGTGTTCGGGCCAGCTCCCGCAGCTCGCTGACCAGCTCGTCGATCCACGTGCGGGAGATCGGCACCGCGTCGGCGCCGATCTCCACCACCCAGCGCAGCGCGCTCATCGTCCAGCACAACCCGCCCGTCACGAGCTGGTCCGGCACCGTACGGACATCGGTGCCGGACTCCTGCGCGAACAGCTCGGGCAGGCCGTCCATGCTCACCACGCCCTGCTTACGCCCCTCGCGCAGCAATGTGTAGAGATCGCCGAGGTGGGAGTGCACGTAGGCATCCGACCAGTCGAGGGTGACGATCCCGCCGCCCGGCCGGTGCAGCAGGTTCTTGGCCACGAAGTCGCCGTGCACGACCCTGGCCGGTTCGCCCTCGAGGCGCTCCAGGCGGCCGATGAGTGCGCGAGCCGGCTCGTCCAGGGCACCGGCCAGATCCGGTCGCAGCTCCGTCATGGCCTTGTCGGCCCGCTCCGCCAGATCGGCGTAGTCGGCAGTCGAGCGGCGCAGGCCGGCGGCGGCCGCGGGCGCCATTGCCGCGCGCATCCGGGCCAGCACCCGTACGGCTTCCTCGTAGCCGGCCCTGGTGGGCTGTTCCTCCAGGTTGTCGCCGCCGAGGTCCTCGAGCACGATCACGCCCGGGACGCCCTCGGCGAGCAGCTCCGGCGCCTCGATCCCGAGCGGGACGACCAGCTCGCGGTAGCGCCGGGCCTCGCCGGTCAGCTCGCCGACGCCGCGCTTGGCGATCACCGACGTCCGCGCCGCGCCGTCGAGCCGGATCCGCCACACCTCCGACAGTTGCCAGCGGCGCAGCAGCTCACCGCCGACGATCGTGCCTTCGAGTTCGGGAAGCCAGCCGGGCATCGAGGTCTCGGTCACCGAAGCATCCTGCCCGATCGCGGGGTGGCGGTGGGGCCGGCCCGGTGCTGTACGTTCGTGCCGTGACCGCGAAAGAGCTGGCCGAGACCCCGGAGTCGCGCTTCACGGCCCTGCTGGCCGGCGCGGCGCGGCTGCCCGGGGTGCGGATCGATCGGGCGGCCTATCTCCGCAGCGCGTTGACGCGGTATTGCGCCGACGACGAGATCCGCCAGGCGATCGACGAGTCCCCCGCCGCCGCGGGCATTCCGCTCGACATCCTCGACCGGGTGGCCAACGAGTCGATCCGCTACGAGACGGCCAAGGTCAGCGCGCTGTCGGCCGCCGCCGGGGTGCCCGGCCTGCTGTTCCTGCCGGCCACCGTGCCGGCCGACATGGCACAGTACTGCGGGCACATGCTGCGGGTCGCGCAGAAGCTGGCCTATCTCTACAGCTGGCCCGATCTGCTGGCCGACGAGGGCGAGCTCGACGACGCGACCAAGGGCGTGCTCACCCTGTTCGTCGGGGTGATGTTCGGGACGCAGTCGGCCAACGCCGCGGTCGGGAAGGTCGCCACCGAGGTCTCGAAGACGGTGGCCCGCAAGCTGCCGCAGAAGGCGCTGACCCAGGGCGTCGTCTATCCGGTGGTGAAGAAGGTCGCCGGCTATCTCGGCGTGCAGATGACCAAGCAGACCTTCGCCAAGACCGTCTCCAAGGCGATCCCGCTGGTCGGGGCGGTCGTCTCGGGCGGGCTCACCCTGGCCACGTTCCTGCCGATGGCCAACCGGCTCAAGAACCACCTCGCGAGCCTCGACCTGACACGACCCAAGCCCGTCTTCGCCGAGTCCGAGATCATCGAGGGCGACGTCGTCTGAGCGGCCTCAGCGGCCCGGGGTGATCACCTCGACCTCGGCCGCGTCGAGGGCGTCGCGCAGCTCGGGCGGGGGCATCGTGTCGGTCACCAGATAGTCGGCCGCGGCCAGCTCGGAGACCTGGGCGAACAGCCGGCGGCCGAACTTGGACGAGTCGGCCAGGATGGCCACCCGCTCGGCCCGCGAGATCATCTCTTGCATCATGGCCGCCTCGGCCAGGTTGCTCGTCGTGTAGCCGGCGTCGGCCGAGACCGCGCCCACGCCGATCAGGGCCAGGTCGCAGCGGATGTCGAGGTCGGCCCCGCCGTTGGCCCGGAAGCTGACCGGGCCGATCGTGGCCAGCGTGAGCGCGCGGACGGCCCCGCCGAAGACGTAGATGTCGCGGATCGCGCTCGACGGCAGCGCCGCCGGCACCAGCAGGTTGTTGGTCGCCACGGTCAGCTCGCGATGCTGGCTGAGCCCGCGGGCCAGCGCGAGCGTGGTCGTGCCGCCGTTGATCATGATGGTCGAGCCGTCGGCGACCAGGGCCGCGGCCAGCTCGGCGATCTGCTCCTTCTCGCCCTCCTGAATGCTCAGCCGCTGGTCGACCGCGCGGTCGGTGCGCTGCAGGGTGGACCGGCTGACCGCTCCCCCGTACGTGCGCACGAGCACCCCGTCGGCGCTGAGCTGATCGAGATCGCGCCGCACGGTGTCGATCGAGACGCCGAACCGTTCGGCCAGCGCGCTCACCGTGACCTGCCCGGTCTCCGCGACGTATGCGGCCAGCTGCGCCTTGCGCCCGGCCGGCAGATGACGTTGCCGCTCGTCCTTATCGACGCTCACCGCTCCCCCTCGGTTTGTGCGGCAGTATGCCACAACCTCGCGTTAACAACGCGCACCGCCGCGAAGAGCCGCGAAGAGCCGCAGAGTCACGCAACCAGGTTGCACATACTGCACCACCAGGGAAACTCCCGGCAAGAGGCCGAGGGCTTCGGACGACAACCTTGCCGCATCCTGCAAGACTTCGCAGGATTCTGCTGTTCTTGCCCTTGTTAACGGCCGTAACACGTTGCTAACGTGACGCTCACCTCGCAGAGAACAGAAAGATCTCTCTATAGAAGGAGCTCCACATGGCCATTCGGAAGGCGTCTCGGACGCGGCTGATAGGCGCCCTCACGGCCGCCACGGTCGCGCTCGCACTGGGTGCCTGCGGTGGTGGTGACTCGGACGACGTCGCGTCGGACGGGACCGTGACCCTCGAATTCGCCCAGTGGTGGGCCCCCGAGCTCCCCGCCGGGTCGTTCGACAAAATCATCAACGAGTTCCAGACGGCCAACCCGACCATCAAGGTCAAGCTGCTCAGCGGCCCGTACGCGTCGACCAAGCAGCAGCTGGTGACCGGGGCCGCCTCGAAGACGCTGCCCGACGTGGTCGGCCTCGACGGCGCCTGGGTCAACGACTTCGCCAAGCAGGGCGCGATCGCCGACCTGACCGAGCTGATGGGCGACGCCAACTACGACGCGAGCCAGCTGGCCAGCCAGATCCAGCTCGAGGGCAAGACGTACATGATCCCGGTGGTCAACTTCGTCTACCCGCTGTTCGTCAACCAGGACCTGCTGACCAAGGCCGGCGTGGACAAGGTGCCGAGCACGCGCACCGAGTTCGCCGACGCGGCCAAGAAGATCACCGCGACCGGCGGCAACGTCAAGGGCTGGGCGCTCCCGCTCGACACCGCCGTGCCCAACGGCATCCAGAACGACGTGATGTCGTGGCTGTGGGCCTCGGGCGGCAGCATGCTCGCCGACGGCAAGCCCGCGCTGACCACCCCGCAGGTCAAGAGCGTGGTCGAGTACGTCAAGAGCCTCAACGACGCCGGCGTCATCGCCGAGGGCTCGCTGACCATGAAGGAGCAGGACAAGGTCGAGAAGTTCACGACCGGCCAGGTCGGCATGATGATCGACTCGCTCGCGCACATCAACCTGGTCAAGGAGAACGCGCCCGACCTGAAGTTCGCCATCGCGCCGGTGCCGGCCGAGGACGGCTTCACCGGCAAGCGCGGCATCCCGTACGCGTCCTGGGGCATCGGGGTCGCGAACTCCTCGAAGCACAAGGCCGAGGCGTTCAAGCTCGTGCAGTTCCTGATGGACGCGAAGGCCAACGCCGAGCTGGCCACGCTGGCCAACGGCTTCCCCGGCAACAAGACCGCGAAGCCCGATTTCAGCAAGAGCGACCCGATGTTCGAGGAGGCCTTCAAGATCTACCAGGAGGGCTTCCCGGCCAACGAGTTCGTCGGCCTGCCCAAGTCGGAGGACCTGATGCGCAGCTTCGACGAGCAGCTCCAGCTCGTGCTGACCGGTAAGAGCAGCGTCGACGACGCGCTCAGCAAGTCGCAGGACTCCTGGTCCTCGGTTATCGAATAGCCCGCCCGGGCGCCGCGTCCCACCAGGCGCGGCGCCCGACCAAGGAGACAGCGATGACTTCCCTGACCGTGGAAAAGCCGCCGCCGGCCGAGCCCGAGGCGCCCACGCGCACCAAGAACACCCTGGCCAAGCGGCTCGTCCCGTGGGGCTACCTGTCCCCGACCGTCGTGCTGATCGTGCTGCTGATGGTGGTCCCCATCATCATGGTGATCAGCTACTCGTTCCGGGACAACGTGATCGTCCAGGAGAACTCGGTCTTCGCCGGGTTCGCGAACTACACCGAGGTGCTCACCGACCCGGACTTCCTGGCCGCGCTGAAGAACACGTTCATCTTCATCACGGTCAGCATGGTGGCCCACCTGCTCCTCGGCCTGGGCTTCGCCATGATGCTCAACTCCGGAATGCTCAGCGGCGTCACCAAGGCGATCTTCCGGGTCGTCTACGTGCTGCCCTGGCTGTTCACGATCGCGGTCATCGCCGTCATCTGGCGCCTGCTGCTCGATCCCTCCGGCGTCGTCAACTACGTGCTGCAGACCCTCGGCGTCATCTCCGACGGGGTGAACTGGCTCGGCGACCCGGGCTCGGCGCTCTGGGTCGTGACGTTCGTGAACATCTGGTCCGGCTACCCGTTCTTCATGATCAGCCTGCTGGCCGGCCTGCAGGGCATCCCCGGCGAGCTGTACGAGGCGGCGTCGGTCGACGGGGCCAACCCGTGGCAGAAGTTCTGGAACGTGACGATCCCCCAGCTGCGCCCGGTCATCATCAGCATGGCCGTGCTCGACCTGATCTGGACGTCCCAGCAGTTCGCGCTGATCTGGATGATGACCGGCGGCGGCCCGCTGAACTCGACCGAGATGCTCAGCACCTTCACCTACAAGCTGGCGTTCAGCGAGTACGAGTTCGCGACCGCGTCCGCCAGCGCCGTGGTCGTCCTGCTGCTGACGATGATCCTGGCCTTCTTCTACGTCCGTCAGCAACGGGAGCGGTGATGACGACAGCGACCCTCAAGCCGCGGCGGCGCCTCGTCGCCAAGACCGGCCTGATCATCGGGCTCACGCTGGGCGGCCTGTTCGCCGGCCTGCCGGTGCTGTGGATGCTCTCCACCTCGTTCAAGCCCAACGGCGAGGTGTTCGCGAACCCGCCCAAGCTGATCTCGGAGAACTTCTCGTTCGACGCCTACACCGCGATCCTCGGCAACGGCGCCCAGCTCCGGTTCTTCCTCAACAGCTACATCGTCGCGATCGCGGTGACGATCCTGACCCTGCTCGTGGCCGTGCTGGCCTCGTACGCGTTCAGCCGCTTCACGTTCCCGTTCGCCAAGACGATCAACGCCGTCATCGTCAGCGTGCAGGCGGTGCCGCCGATCACGCTGGTCATTCCGTACTTCGGGCTCGTCGTCGCGCTCGGCCTCTACAACACCTACCCGGGCCTGATCCTCACCCACATGGTGTTCACCCTGCCCTACGCGATCATCATGATGACCGCCTACTTCAACACGCTCCCGAAAGAGCTGGACGAATCCGTCAAGGTCGACGGAGGCAACAGCTGGACCGCGTTGTGGCGCATCCTCGTGCCGATCTCGGTCCCGGGTCTCATCGCCGTCGGCGTCTACACGTTCATGATCTCGTGGAACGAGTACCTGTTCGCGCTGGCGCTGACGCGCACCGACGACATGCGCACTGTCCCGATCGGCATCCAGCTGCTCATGGGCCAGCACTCGTACGAGTGGAACCAGATGATGGCGATGAGCATCCTCGGCTCCATCCCCGTTCTCGTCCTCTTCCTCATCTTCCAGCGACGGTTCATCGGGGGACTCACCTCCGGTGCCGTCAAAGCCTGACCCCCCTCGCAAAAGGAGAAACCAAGCAATGCTGACGACCGGCAAGGCGATCCTCGACGTCGCTAACGAGCACAACTTCGCCGTGCCCGCCTTCAACATCAGCGACTGGGCGATGTTCAAGGGCATCGTGGAGATCAGCGAGGAGACGAACGCCCCCCTCATCGTGGCCATCCACCCCGACGAGGTGGCGCACATCGGCCGCGACATGGTGGCCGGCATCATCGAGCGCGCGCACCGCTCGAGCGTGCCGATCGCCATCCACTGGGACCACGGCGCCACCTACCAGCAGGCGCTGCAGGCGATCCAGTTCGGCTTCACCTCGGTGATGATCGACGCGTCGATGAAGCCGTTCGACGAGAACCTCGCGATCACCAAGAAGGTCACCGAGTCCGCGCACATCCTGGGCGTGTCGGTCGAGGGCGAGCTGGGCACGATCGGCGGCAACGACACGTACGCCGAGGGCGGCTCGGACACCATCATCTACACCGACCCGGACGACGCGGTCACCTACGTCGAGCAGACCGGCGTGGACAGCCTGGCCATCGCGATCGGCACGTTCCACGGCATGTACCCGGCGAACATGAAGCCGGAGCTCAAGCTCGACCTGCTCAAGGAGATCAAGGGCCGGGTCGGCATCCCGCTGGTGCTGCACGGCGGCTCGGGCAACCCGGACGACGAGATCCGCGAGGCCGCGCGGATCGGCATCAACAAGATCAACATCTCGACGGACATCAAGGTCGCCTATCACAAAAAGATGCGCGAGGTGCTCGGCAACGACCCCAAGACCCGCGAGCCCAACGCCATCCAGCCCGCCTGCATCGCGGCCATGAACGAGGTCGCCGCGCAGAAGATCGAGCTGTTCGGCGCTGCCGGCAAGGCCTCGCTGTACTGACATGAGCGACGCGTCCCGTGTACTCCTGGGCCTCGGCGGCTGCGTGGACTACGAGCTCAAGCTCACCGCCGTCGTCCTGGAAGAGCTGATTTCCTCGTACGGCATCCGCAGCGCGGAGCTCACGTCGCCGCCGGCCGTCGTGGGCAGCGAACGGGACCTGGTCGTGTCGATCCTGGGCTACGTGGCCCGGGGCGGGGGCGGCGAGCACTTCGTCGCCTCGGCCCCGGCCCTGTCCACCTTCGCCGGCCGCTTTCCCCACCGTACGACCCTCGGTGGCACCTCCGTGCGGGCCGGGCTGCTGCTCGACCGGCTCGGCATCCCGTCCACCCTGCACCTGGTCACCGTCAACGACGACTTCCGCCGCCTGCTGCCGGCCGACGGCGACTGGTTCAACTCCGGCACCGAGGACACGTTCTACCCGCACCTGATCGTCCAGTTCGACCAGGGGCTGCACGTCGAGGCGGGCGACATCGCGCTCACGTCGCCGTTCCCGAACCGGCTGATCTATGTCAACGACCCGGCCAACGACACCATGCTGCTCGACGACGAGCTCGGCGCGCGGCTGGCCCGGACCGAGGTCTTCCTGATCTCCGGGTTCAACGCCATGCGCGACGCCGGCCTGCTCGACGAGCGGCTCCGCGTTCTCCGTACGCACATGGCCCAGCTGCCGCCGAGCGCCGTGACCTACTTCGAGGACGCGGCGTACCACGAGCCCGCGTTCAGCGCGCGGGTCCGGGCGGCGCTGCTCGACCGGATCGACGTCTACGGGCTGAACGAGGACGAACTGCAGACCTACCTCGGCCGTACGGTGGATCTGTTGTCGCCGCCGGAGGTGGCCGCGGCCGTCACCGAGCTGTTCACGCTGATCCCGGCGCCGGCCATCGTGCTGCACACCAAATACTGGGCCGCCGTATTCGGGCCGCGAGCCGCCGACTACGCCGAGGCGGTCGACGCCGGCATCGTCATGGCCGCGACCCGGTACGTGCACGGCGACGCCATGACCATCGAGGACGTCGAGCAGACGCGGCGGCGTCCCCGGCGACCGGCCGCCTTCACCGAGGCGCTCGAGCAGCAGTTCGACGGCGCGGCGCGGGTCGTCCCCGGTTTCGTGCTCGATGTGGGCAACCCGACCACTGTCGGTCTCGGCGACACTTTTGTTGGCGGCTTTCTCTCTGCGATCGCTGGAGCTCACCGATGACCGTAATCCCCCTGCCCGCGAACCAGCCGGAGACCTTCTATCGGGGCGCCGGGCGGATCGCCGCGTTCCGCACCGTGCCCGCGCTCGACGACCGCCCCGAGGACTGGGTGGGCTCGACGACCGACCGCTTCGGGCTCGGGCCCTCGGGCCAGTCGACGCTGCCCGACGGCCGGCTGCTGGCCGAGGCGATCGCGGCCGACTCACAGTTCTGGCTGGGGCCGGACCGGGCCGACACCGGCGTGCTGGTCAAGCTGCTCGACGCGGGCCAGCGCCTGCCCCTGCACGTGCACCCGGACCGCAGCTACGCCCATCAACACCTCAGTTCCCCGTACGGGAAGACGGAAGCTTGGGTGATCGTCGAGGCGCGCCCGGACGCGTTCGTCCACCTCGGCTTCGCGCGCGACGTGGAGGCCGGCGAGCTGGCAGCGTGGGTCGGCGGGCAGAAGATCGACGACATGCTGGCCGCGACCAACCGCGTGCCGGTCGCCGCCGGGGACGCCATCCTGTGCCCGGCCGGGCTGCCGCACGCCATCGGCGACGGCATCCTGCTGGTCGAGGTGCAGGAGCCGACCGACTTCTCGGTGCTGCTCGAATACGAGGGGTTCGGGCCGGCCGACGGGCACCTGGGGCTCGGCTACGAACTGGCCCTGCAGTGCGTCGACCGGACGGCCTGGTCGCCGGCCCGCATCTCGGAGCTGCGCGGCACGGACCGGCTGCTGCCCGCGGCGGCCGACGAGTTCTTCTCGGCCACCCGCCAGCACGGCGGCGACCGGCTGCCGCAGGGCTTCAGCATTCTCGTCACCGTGGGCGGATCGGGCGCGGTCGCGGGCGAGCACGACCAGATCCCCACCCGCCGCGGCGACACCCTCCTGGTCCCGTACGGGGCGGGGCCGCTTTACCTGGAGGGCGAGCTGGAGGTAATCCGCCTGTCCGCCTA
Source organism: Paractinoplanes lichenicola (assembly GCF_016785085.1). Lineage (GTDB taxonomy): Bacteria > Actinomycetota > Actinomycetes > Mycobacteriales > Micromonosporaceae > Actinoplanes > Actinoplanes lichenicola. The sequence continues at coordinate 189,051 of NZ_JAENHO010000007.1, read as the reverse complement.
GATCACGTCGCCCTCGTGTCGTAAGTTGCGTGAGGTTCCGGTATAACAAGGAGCCTTTACCGACGGGGGTTCGACAATGACGAGTGCGCCGGTGCCCGGCGACGGCGCACTGATCGAGTGCGAGAGCCTCGTCCGCATCTATCAGACCGGCCCGATCGAGGTCCAGGCGCTGCAGGGCCTCGACCTGGTCGTCGAGCGCGGCGAGATGGTGGCCGTCGTCGGCGCGTCCGGCTCCGGCAAGTCGACCCTGCTGTCGATCCTGGCCGGCACCGATGCGCCGACCGCCGGCCGGGCCCGGGTCGACCGGTGGGACCTGCTGGCGATGTCGCGGGCCGACCGGGTGCGCTACCGCCGCCACACCGTCGGCTTCGTGCGGCAGCAGACGGCCAGCAACCTGATCCCCTACCTGACCGCCCAGCAGATGGTCGACCTGCCGATGACGGTCGCCGGCGTCCCCGCCCGGGAGCGTCGCGAGCGCAGCGGCGAGCTGCTCGACGCGCTGGGGGTCGGCGCACTGGCCCACCGCCGCCCCGGCCAGCTCTCCGGCGGGCAGCAGATGCGGGTCGCCATCGCCGTCGCCCTGGCCAACAAGCCGCACGTGCTGCTGGCCGACGAGCCGACCGGCGAGCTCGACACCGCCACCTCGGCCGAGGTCTTCGCCGGGCTGCGTGACGTCAACCGCGACCTCGGCGTCACCGTTGTCGTCGTCACCCACGACCCCGCCGTCAGCGGCCAGGTCGAGCGCACGGTGGCCATCCGCGACGGGCGCACCAGCAGCGAGGTGCTGCGCCGCACGACCACCGCCGACGACGGCGGCACCCACGTCATCGCCGAGGAGTACGCCGTGATGGACCGGGCCGGGCGCATCCAGGTGCCCCGCGACTATCGCGAGGCGCTCGCGCTCACCCGGCGGGTCCGGCTCGCGCTCGAGCCCGACCACATCACGATCCGGCCCGACGCATGAGCGAGGCGCTGCTCTCGGTCCGGGGCGTCAACCGTACGTTCGGCGCCGGCCCGGCCGCCGTGCACGCCCTGCGCGACGTGTCGTTCGACGTCGAGCCGGGCACGATGGTGGCCCTGGTCGGCCGGTCCGGCTCGGGCAAGACCACGCTGCTCAACGTGATCGGCGGCCTCGACCGGCCCGACTCCGGCACGGTCGTCGTCGACGGGCTCGACCTCGGCGGCCTCGACGAGGACGGCCTGTCCCGGCTGCGGCGCGAGCGGGTCTCGTACATCTTCCAGACCTTCGGCCTGATCCCGGTGCTGTCGGCGGCCGAGAACGTCGGCGTGCCGCTGCGCCTGGCCCGGGCCGCCCCGGCCGAGCGCGAGCAACGGGTGGCCCTGCTGCTCGACCTGGTCGGGCTGGCCGACCACGCCCAGCAGCGGCCGGGCGAGCTCTCCGGCGGCCAGCAGCAGCGGGTGGCGATCGCCCGCGCCCTGGCCGCCTCGCCCCGCCTGCTCATCGCCGACGAGCCCACCGGCCAGCTCGACGCCGAGACCGGCCTGGCGGTGATGGCGCTGCTGCGCGGGGTGGTCGAGTCGGAGGGCGTGACGGCCGTCGTCGCCACGCACGACCCGGTCATGATGGCGTTGGCCGACCGGGTCGTCCACATCGCCGACGGCCACGTGACGCCGTAGTGCTCACCCTAGTCACCCGCCGGGCCCGGGCCCAGTGGCCGCTGCTGCTGTCGCTGCTGGCCACTCTCGTCGTCGGCACGACCCTGCTCGGCACGAGCACGCTGCTGATCACCCGCACCTCCGAGCGGTCGGTCGAGGTCGCGGCCTCGCGGGCCGACCCGGACGACGTCGCCGTCACCGCGTACGTGGCGGGCGTGTCGGCGGGCAACGCGCGGTCGGTCGCGGCGGACACCCGCGCAGTGCTGACCTCGGCCGTCGCGCCGTTCGAGGCGACCACCGTGAGCCGGGCGTCGTCGGTGATGCGCGAGCTGCCCGTGGGCGGCAAGGACGGCGGCGGCTACCTGGCCGCGATCGAGGACCTGCCGTCGCGGGCCACGCTGGTGTCCGGGCGCTGGCCGCGCGCCGGGGCGGCGATCCGGGAGGCGGCCGTCCTGCAGAGCACCGCCCGGCTGCTCGGGCTCAAGACCGGCGACCGGGTCCGGCTCGGCACCGAGTTCGGCCGGTCACCCAACGGGCCGGTCGACGTGCGGGTGGTGGCCGTCGTCCGGCCGCGGCAGGACGCGGGCTGGGAACGCGACCCGCTCGGCGGGGCCGGCTTCGCGGCCGACCCGCCCGAGAGCACGTCGGCCCGCCCCGTCCGGGCGTACGGGCCGTTCCTGGTCGACCTGGGCGATCTGCTGTCGGGCGGGTCGGCGCTGGGCCGGCTCGAGGTCTCGGCCCGCCCCGACCTGTCCGACCCGACCAGCCGCGAGCTCGACCGGATCACCGCCGCGCTGCTGCGGGCCGACCGCAAGCTGAGCGGCACGCTGGGCGACCGCATCGAGATCGAGCGCGTCGCGTCGCCGCTGCCCCAGGTGCTGATCGGCGCGCGCAACCAGCGGCAGCTCACCTCGGGCGCGGTCCTCGCCCTGGCGCTGATCGGGCTGCTGCTCACGGCGATCGCGCTCGCCCTGGCCGGCCGGTTGACGACCGCCGTCCGTACGGGGGAAACGGATCTGCTCGGCGCCCTCGGCACCAGCCGTCGCCAGCTCCTCGCGAGCGCGGCGGTCGAGGCGGGTGGCATCGCGGTCGTCGCCTTCGTGCTCGCGGTGCCGGCCTCGTCGCTGCTCTTCGCGGGCGTGACCCACCTGCCCCCGCTGGCCGGGGCCGGGCTCGAGGCCGCCTTCACCGTGACCGGCACGCAGCTGCTCGTGGTGGCCTGCGCGGCGGTCGCCCTGGCCGGGTTGCACATCCTGCTCGCGGCGGCCCGGCCCGCGAACGGCGGCCGCGATCGTCGCGAACTGCTCGCCCGCTCGGGCCTCGACCTGCTGCTCGTGGCCCTGGCCGGGGTGGGCTGGTGGCAGCTGCGGGCCCAGCCCGCCGGGGCCGGCTATCAGGCGGACACCGTACGGGTCCTGGCCCCCGCCCTGATCCTGGCGGCCGGGGCGGCGGTCGCGCTCCGCCTGCTGCCGCCCCTGCTGCGCGGGGCCGAACGGTTCGCCGGACGGGCCCGCGGCCTCACCTGGTCGCTGGCCGCCGCCGGGGCCGCGCGCCGCCCACAGGCCATGGCGGCCGGGCTGCTGATCTGCCTGGGCTGCGCGGCCGCCACGTTCGGGACGGCGTTCGACTCGACCTGGCACTCCTCGCAGCGCGACCAGGCCGACCTGTCCGTCGGCGCCGACCTCGCCCTCACCCTCACCTCGGTGCCGGTGGCCGGGCAGAGCGCGGCGGTGGGGGCGGCCACCGGGGGCACGGTCAGCCCGGTGGCCCGGCAGAACATCGTGGTCGGCCAGTGGCTCGGCGGCCCCGACACCACCCCGCAGGTCGTCGCCGTCGACACCCGTACGGCCGGGGATTTGATGCGCGGCCGTGGTCCCGACTGGGCTTCGGAGACGGGTCCGCTGCGGCCCCCGGCGCCGATCACCGGAGCGCCGCTGCCCCGCAACGCTGCCTTGGCCCTCACCGGGTCGGCCACCGGTGACAGTCCGGTCCTCGTGACCCCCCAGTTGCTGCTGCAGGACCCGAGCGGACTTCGGACGAGTTGCGCCGCCGACCCGGCCCCGCTGGACGGCCGCCCGCACGCCGTCACCGGCTGCGCGCCCGTCGACGGGCTGCGGCTGATCGGGGTCGCGCTGCCGATCATCGGCGAGTCCGGCGTGCAGCGCGTGAGCGGCATCGACGCCACGCTGACCCTGCCCGCCGCCGGACCGGCCGGTCCGCCGTGGACGGTGCGGTCCGCCTCCCCCGCCACGAACCAGCTGACCGGCGAGAAGGTCACGTTCGACGGCCGGCGGCTCCACCTGAGTGTCGCCGCGAGCTTCGCCAACCCCACCCCGTCGAGCCGGGTGCTGGTGGCCACCGCGTTCCCCGACCCCGGCCCGATGCCGGTCGTCGTCTCGGCCCAGCTGGCCGCCAACGTGGGCGCCACCCGCGGCGCCGAACTGACCTTCGCCGTCGACCAGACCGCGGTGGACGCGGTTGTCAGCGACATCGTGCCGCAGGTGCCGTCGGCGCCCGGGGCCCCGGTCGTGCTGGCCGACATCGACTGGCTCACCCGGATCCTCGCGGTCAAGGGCAACGTGAACTCGCCGGTGACCGCGTGGTGGGCCGCCGACCCGGCCCCCGGCGCGACCGCCCGGCTCGGCGACCTGCGGCTGGGGACGGTCGTGACCCGCGACGGGGAGGCCGACCGCCTCATCGGCAGCCCGTTGCGCGCCTCCTACCCGGCCGTGCTGCGGGTGCTGGTCGTGGCCGCGGCCCTCCTGCTGCTGGGCGGGGTGCTGCTGCACGTGGTGACCGACATGCAGGCCCGGGCGGTCGAGGTGGCCCGGCTGCGCGGTCTCGGGGTGTCCCGGCACGGCATCCGCACCGCGCTGATCGGCGAGCAGGCCGCGGTCGTGCTGCCCCTGCTCGTGGCCGGGGCCGGGGTCGGCGCGCTGGCCTCCTACTTGGTGGCGCCGCTGCTGATCCGCTCCGAGACGGGCGCGGCGGCCGTCCCGCCGGCCACCGCGTACTGGCCTTGGGGCGCCGAGTTGCTGCTGCTGGCCGTGCTGATCGCCGCCTGCGCCCTGACCGTCGGCGTCGCCGTCTTCGTCCAGGCCCGCCGGGCCGACGCCGCGCACCTGCGAGTCGCGTCGTGATCGCCCTGCACTGGCCCAGCATCCGCGGGCGGGCCCGGGCCGACCTGGGTCCGCTGCTGCTGGTCGCCCTGGTGGTCGCGGCCGTCGTGCTGCTGGCCGGGGCGACGCCGCCGCTGATCCGGTCGACCTCGGACGACGCCACCCGCGAGGCGGTCCGGCGGGCGGCCGACGACGCCGCCGTCCGGGTCGAGGCCGAGTGGCCCGACGACTACGGGCCCACCGGCGGCCGCCTGCGCACCCCCGAACTGGCCATCGACGTCGCCAACGTAGGCACGCGGGCCGAGGGCGAGCTCGACGAGAGCCTGCGGTCGGCGCTCCAACCCCCGGTCACGTCCGTCTCGAGCATCTCGCTGGCCATCACCGACGGCAGCGTCCAGCGGCGGCTCCAGCTCGAATACCTCAGCACGGCCACCGGCGAACCCGCGGTCACCTGGGTCGCCGGGCGCGCGCCGGGCGCCTCGACCGACGACGAGTTCCGCGAGATCCCGCTCAACGGCCCGCCCTGGCCCGTACAGGTGGGGTTGTCGGAGACCGACGCCGCCGCGCTGGGCGTGAAGCCGGGCGACCGGATCCCGGTCCAGGACGAGCAGCGCAACCCCTACGACGTACGGGTGACCGGGGTCTTCCGGCCCGCCGACGTCAACGATCCCGTGTGGGGCCCGGCGCCCTGGGTGCTGCAACCGGCCGCCAACCGCGACGGCTTCGGCAGCACCCGCTTCGGCGCCCTGCTCACGGCCGAGTCCGTGCCCGACGCCCGGCTCGCCTTCCGCACCGACCAGCTGCGCCGCGTGGTCCGCTTCGACGCCGACCCGGCCGGGCTGACGTGGGAGAAGGCGCAGGCCCTGGCCGCCTCGGTCGCCCGGTTGAAGGGCGGCTCGGCCGTCTCGGCGGAACGCGACCCGTCGCTCAAGTGGTCGACCCAGCTCGACAACGTGCTGAGCGACCTGCGCGACCAGATCGCCTCCACCACCGCCCAGGCGTCGGTGCTGCTGATCGCGGTGCTGGCGGTGGCCCTGCTGGTGATCGCGCTCGCCGCCGACCTGCTGACCCACCGCCGTACGGGGGCCCTGACCACGGCCCGCCACCGGGGCGCCTCCCTGCCTGGCCTCGCCACCGAACTGGCCGTCGAGTCGCTGGCCGTGACCGTGCCCGCCGCCCTGCTCGGCCTCGCCCTGGCCTTCGTGCTGGCCGGCGGCGCCGCCCTGACCTGGGTCGTGCCGTTCGTGGTGGTCGTGGTGTGCGCCCTCCCCGCCTTCGGCACCCTCGCCGCCGCCCGCGCCACCCGCGACCGCCGGGCCCCCGCCAACCGCAGCGCCCGCCACTGGATCCGCCGCACCGAGGTGATCCGCCGCTTCGCCGTCGACGCCGCCGTGGTCGCCCTCGCGGCCGCCTCGCTCGTCGCGCTGCGCCAGCGTGGCGTCGGCTCCACGGTCGACCTGCCCGCCGCCGCGCCCGCCCTCGGCGCGCTGGCCGTCACCCTGCTCGTCGCCCGCCTGCTGCCGCTCGGCACCGGCCTGGCGCTGCGGCTGGCCCTGCGCTCCCGGCGCCCGCTGGCCCTCTTCGGCGCCGCGCGGGCCGCCGCCGCCTCGTCGCGGGCCCTGCCCGCGCTGACTCTGACCGCCGCGCTCGCCCTGGGTTCGTTCGCCCTGACCCTGTACGCCACCGCCGATCGCGGGCTGGCCGAGGGCGCCTGGCAGACCACCGGGGCCGACGCCCGCCTGGACCTGAGTTCCGGCTCCGGTTCCGGCTCTGCGGACGACGTCGCGGCCCGGGCCGCCGCCGCGCCCGGCGTCCGGCACGTGGTCGCGGCCCAGGTGACCGAGAACGCCCAGTTCATCGCCGACAACACCGCCGTGCCGGCCCGGCTGATCGTCGTGGACACCGCGGCCTTCCGCGAGCTGCTGGCCGACACCCCACTACCCGGCCTGCCCGCATTGCCCACCGCGACCGACGGCGGCCCGGTGCCGGCCCTGGTCCGTACGGGCGACGGCAGCCTCTCCCCCGGCGTGCGGTTCAGCCTGCCCGTGGTGACCAACCAGGCGATCGCCCTGACCGCCGCCGGCACCGCACCCGCCCTGGGCTCCGGCGACGACGTGGTCGTGATCGACGCCGGGGCGGCCGGCCCGGAATACGAGCCCAACACGATCTGGGCCACCGGCCCCGGCGCCGCCGACGCGCTGCGGAAAGCCGCCCCCGGTGATCGGGTGACCGTCCGCGCCGACCTGCTGCACGACCGCCGGACGGCCCCGCTGACCGAGGGCCTGTCCCGCCTGTGCCTGCTGACGGCCGGAATCCTGCTGGCCCTGGGCCTGCTCGGCTTCGCCTTGGCCGCGGCGGCGAGCGCCCCGCAACGGTGGGAGACGTTGGCCCGGCTGCGCACCCTGGGGCTGCGCCCCCGCGACACCCGCCGGGTGGCCGTGGGTGAACTGCTGCCGCCGGTGGTGGTCGCGGCCCTTTGCGCCCCGCCGCTGGGGGCCCTGCTGGGGTGGCTCACTCTCGGCCCGCTGGCGCTGCGCCTGCTGACAGCCCAAGCGACCGACCCGGTCACGGTCACCCCGTGGTGGACGATCACCGTCGTCACCGTCGTCGCCCTCGCCGTGGCCCTGCCCGCGATCGTCGCCGTCGAAGCGTCATCGCGCCGCCGGCGCCGCCTCAGTGAGGTCCTACGAGTCGGCGGCTGACCGGCAGCCTCCCCCTCATACTTTCTCCTCCACCGGCACGAGGAACTCCCCGGCCGGCGCGGGCTCGCCGGTGACCGTGGAGACGATCAGCTCGGCAACCCTCTCCGGCGCGGCGGCGTGCGCCAGCAGCTGAGGCGGCAGGACCGCCTTGTTGGCCGCGGTCGCGATGAGGCTCGGCAGGACGACCGCCACCCGGATTCCCTGCGGGCGCAATTCCAGGTCGAGAACGCGCCCGAGGTGAGCCAGGGCTGCCTTCGTGCTGCCGTAGGCGGCGCTGCCCGCGGCGGGTTCGATACCCGCCCGAGCTCCGACATGGACGATGGCCCCCTCGCCCCGGCCGATCATGTGCGGGGCGACGGCCTGGGTCAACCAGAGCGCCGGGCCGACGTTCACGCTCATCAGGGCGGCCAGGCTCTCCGGAGTCACCGACATGAAGTCGCCAAGGGCGTGCGCACCAACGGTGTTGACCAGAACGTCGGGCACGCCGAACCGGGCCACGATCCGATCGATGAGCGGTTTGGCCGCCGCCGGATCCGTGACGTCGGCGACCTCGGCCGCCAGGTCGCCCACCTTGCCGGCGCTACGGTCCACCGCGACCACCTCGAAGCCCGCCTCACGCAGGGCGACCACGGTGGCCCGGCCGAGCCCGCCACCCGCCCCCGCGACGACGGCGCGCCGCGTGCTCATCGCCCCTCCGGCAGCATGATGTCGCCGGTGCGCTCGACGATGTCCGTCAGCCGGGCGAAGCGTTCCGGAGTCCAGTTCTCGGGCCGCTGCCCCGGGATCGGATCGTCCGCACCCTCCAGAAACAGGTCTTCGGGCCCGGCCGGCGTGAAGAGGAAGACCAGGCGGGCATCCGTCTTCTCCAGATTCTTGAACCGGTGCCGATGGTTGCGCGGAATGTAGACGAACGACCCCGGCTCCGCGATGAACGTCCGCTCGCCGTCGAGAAACTCGAGCGCCCCGTCGATCAGATAGAAGGCCTCATCCGAATGCGGGTGCAGGTGGGCCACCGGCCCGCCACCCGGGGGAACGAGCGCCTCCATGAACGCCAGCGAGCCGTTGGTCTCGGCCTTGGTCGCCTTGAACGTGAGGACGTCCCCCGACATCCACTTGACCAGCCCCTCGCCGGCAGGAACGTGCAGCACCCCGGACTCGCTACTCACCACTGTCATACCGTGTATGTTTGTACAAACAAACAGATCATGCAAGATTGAAAGCTGAAGCCCGTGCCCCTCTACCGCCTTGATAGCCTGCAAAACGTGACGGCGGACGCGGCAGACCCTCAGCCGCTGAGTCCGGACGAGGACGCCGCGTGGCGGGCGCTCACCCGCATCATCGTGGCGCTCCCCCGCATCATGGACGCCGACCTGCTCGACCGGGCCAAGCTGACGCTCAACGAATACCTCGTGCTGATGTTCCTCTCCGAGGCGCCCGGACGCGCCCTGCGCATGTCGGAGCTGGCCGACCTGGTGCAGATCAGCTTCAGCGGCCTCACCCGCCTGATCGAACGCCTGGAACGCGACAACACCGTCCGCCGCGAGAAAATCGCCCAGGACGGCCGAGGCAGCCGCGCAGTCCTGACCGACGCCGGCTTCGCCCGCCTCCAGTCCGCCTGGCCGGCCCACCTCGAAAGCGTCCGCCGCATCGTCATGGACCACCTCACCGGCGTCGACCTCCCGGCCCTGACCGCCGCCCTCACCGCCATCATCGACGACAACCCACCCAGCAACCGCCGCTCCCGCTGACTCCGGCCCACCAACCGCCGCCCCCCGCTGATCCCGGCCCACCAACCGCCGCCGTCGCGGTCAACGGCCCAGCAACCGCCGCCCCGCCCACCAACCGTCGCCCCCGCTGACCCCGGCCCACCAACTGCCGCGGCCACCAGCGGGACCGGCGCGGCTCCTACTTCTCGGGTGACCGCCGCATCGTCAAGTACGCCGGGCCGCCCGGAAACAGCTCCCCGAACGGACGGGTCACCACGAACCCGAAGCGCGTGTAGAAGTCGACGTTGGCCGGGTCGGAGGTGTGCAGCCCGACCGCCGCACCCTCGGCGTCGGCCCGCACCAACGCCGGCTCGACCAGGCGACGTCCCACGCCCCGCCGCTGGGCCGACGGCTCGATGCCCAGGGCGATCAGATACCACCCGTCGGGGATGTCCGCGTCCAGCGCGGCCCCGGTGCGCAACCACGAACGGGCCCGGCCCCCGGCGGCCAGCAACGCGACCGTGAGCGCGGGCGTCATCCGCGCCCTGCGCCCGGCCGAGGCGGGCCAGGCCCCCGGCGGCATCCAAAGGGCCGTCCCGACGACGCGGTCGCCGATCAGCGCGACGTCGAGGCGACCGTGGCGCGCCGTGTCCCGAACCGTCGTCTCGAGGAAGGGCCGCAGCACCCGCCGGCGCTGCCCGGGACGCGGGAACAGGTGCCGGAACGCCGGATACTCGGCGTGGCTCCGGACGAGCACACGAGCCGCCGCCCGGGCCGACGCCGTGCCCGCCGTCTCGATCCGCACCGCCTGGTCCACCGGCCTCAGCGTAGGCGACGGAGGACCCCACGTATGCCCTACCTCGGCGACGGCTATGGCGGGTCACCGCGCAGGTAGGTGAGTGCGGCCAGCACGCGGCGGTTGGTGTCGTCGTCGGGTGGGAGGGCGAACTTGGCCAGGATGTTCCCGACGTGCTTGCCGATGGAGGCCTCCGACAGTGAAAGCCGCCGCGCGATCGCCGCATTGGACTGCCCCTCCGCCACCAGGGCAAGCACCTCTCGCTCCCGCGTGGACAGCAGCGACACCGGATCGTTGCGCCGGGCCAGCAGTCGCTTCACCACCTCGGGATCGATCACCGTCTCGCCCGCGACAACCCGCCGCAGCGAGTTCACGAAATCCTCGACGTCGACCACGCGATCTTTCAGCAAGTAGCCGACATGCCCGCCCGACTCGATCAGCTCGGTCGCGTAGCCCTCCTGCACGAACTGGCTGAGCGCCACGACCGCCAGCCCCGGATGAGCACGCCTCAGTCGTACGGCGGCCCGCAGCCCCTCATCGGTGAAGCTCGGCGGCATCCGGATGTCGGTGATCACAAGATCGGGACCGACTTCAGCCACCGCGGCTTGCAACGCCTCGCCGTCGCCGACCGCGGCCACCACCTCGAACCCGAATCGCCCCAGCAGCCCGGCCAAACCCTCCCGCAGAAGAACACCGTCCTCCGCGAGCACTACTCTCACCGGCTTCAGCTCGTCCATGGCAACTCCACTCGGACCTTGGTCGGGCCGCCGGGCGGGCTGGCGAGCAACATGCGGCCCTCGGCGACGGCAGCCCGGTCGGCCAGGCCGGTCAACCCCGTGCCGCGGTCCGGATCGGCTCCGCCACGACCGTCGTCGCGCACCTCGACGATCAGCCTCCCCTTGCTCTCTCGGGCCTCGACGACGGCGGTGGTGGCTCCGCTGTGCTTGGCCACATTGGCCAGGGCCTCGGCCACGACGAAGTAGGCCGTGGCCTCCACATGCTCGGGCGGCCGGGACGGCAACTCGGCGTGGACCTGCACCGGGATCGGCGCCTGCCCCGCGAGATCGCGCAGGGCGGCCGGCAGCCCGAGGTCGGTGAGCACCTGGGGGCGGATGCCGTGGATGAGCTCGCGCAACTCCTCCATCAGCTCCTTGGCCTGTTTGTGGGCGGTGGCCACCGGTCCCGAGGCCGGCGAGTCGTCGGGCAGGTCGAGCTGGGCCAGGCCGAGCTGCAGCGTGAGGCCGACCAGCTTCTGCTGCGCGCCGTCGTGCAGGTCGCGCTCGATGCGGCGGCGCTCGGCCTCGAAGGCGTCGGCCAGCCGGGCCCGCGACTGCGACACCTCGACGAGCTCCGCGCGCAGCTCCTCTCCCGATCCCGTGTGCAGCAAGGCACGAGCTGCCGCCGCATGGGCCCCGGCCGTGGCCACGATCAGGTAGGGCATCGCGACGAGGGCCACGACGCCGACGATCGCATAAGGCACCGCCTGGCCGGGGCTGGCGATGGTGAGCACGGCGAACGAGATCGGGCCGTCGTCGACCAGCAGCGGGCTGAGCGCGAGCACCACGACCAGGATCTCGATGACGGCCAGCACGCCGTAGACCACAGGGACCGCGGTCACGAGCAGGACCGCGTAGGCGAATCGCCGCCACCGTGAGGGGCTGAGTCGCAGCAGCCGGCTGTCGGCGATGCGCAGCCGCCGCTGCTCGAGCCGGGCCAGCGGCCAGGCGACATAGGGGCCGAGACCGACCAGCAGAATCGCGCCCGCGATCAGAAGAAGGAGTGCTTCCAGGGCGTCGGTGCGCCCGGTGGTCAGCCGGCGGATCAGGATGATCCACGGCGCCGCGAACAACCCGAGCGGCACCGCCGTCACCACGATGAGGGGGACGCTGGTCACGAGGAAGGCGAGCGATCGCCACGGCCACGAGGTGGTGAGGAAGCGACGACTTCGCATTGCGGTGAGTGCGGACACGGGGGCCAAGCTAGCCGGGCCTCGCCGGCCCGCCCAAGGGGTTTGGCCATACATCTGGGGTATGCCTAGCTATACCTCAAGACGGTGCCTAGACGTAGTGCTGCGGCCCTGTCCACCGTGGTCTGCTTCCGGCCATGACTTTCCCGCAACGACGTCCACTCGTCACCTTCTTTCTGCTCGCGTTCGGCCTGACCTGGCTGTTCTGGCTGCCCTATGTGCTGTCGGCCAACGGATTGGGCGTCCTGCCCTGGCGGTTCCCGGCCGTGCTCGGCAGCTCGCAGACGCTGGGCGTGCTGCCGGGCGCCTATCTGGGCCCGATCACCTCGGCCCTGCTCGTCACGGCATTAACCGAGGGCCGGTCGGGCCTGCGCCGGTGGGCGCGACGCCTGGTCCGATGGCGAGTCGGCCTCCGGTGGTATGCGGGGGTGCTGCTGGTCGTGCCGGCCGCCGCCGTCGCGTCGACGTTCCTGCTGCCCGGTGCCGTGGACGCGGCGGCCTGGCCCGCCCTGTCCGTGTTAGCCGGCTACCTGCCGCTGCTGGTTCTTCAGGTGCTGACCACCGGGCTGGCCGAGGAGCCGGGCTGGCGTGACTTCGCCCAGCCGCGGATCCAGGCGCGGTTCGGCCCGCTGCCGGGCTCGCTGCTGCTCGGCCCGCTGTGGGGCGCCTGGCATCTGCCGCTGTTCTTCTCCGAGTGGGCGGGCTGGCCCGACGTCGACTGGTCGATGCCGGCCGAGTTCGTGCTCGGCTCGACCCTGCTGAGCATCGTGCTGACGTGGGTGTTCAACCGCAGCGAAAGCCTGCCGCTGGTCATGCTGGTGCACGCGAATGTCAACACGGTGTTCTCGCTGCTCTGGCCGGAGGTCTTCCCGCGTCTCGACCTGTTCCGCGATTCGCTGCACGCCATGGTCCTCAGCGCCGGCCTGGCTGCCCTGGTCCTGATCGTGGCGACGCGAGGCAGGCTCGGCCTGGCGCGCGCCGACGTCATCGAGCCACGGATGACGCCGGCGATGAACGGATAGCAGGTTCAGACCGCGTCGACCGTGAACAGCGCAGCCTGTTGCGGGGTCAGCAGGCCCGGTGGCAAGCCGGCCTCGATCAGCAGCCGGCCCGGCAGGGTGACCGAGCCGGTGGCCAGCCACGGGGGCGGGGCGTCCTGCAGGGTGCGCGGCGGGCCGCCGAGCTCGAGCGGCCGCACGGTGTAGCGGCGGTCGGGGTCGAGACCCGGAAAGCGTACGGGCTCAGGAACAGCGGAACGGGGGGCGCGCAACGTGACCAGGGCGAAGAGGGCCGTTCGCTGGTCGGGTGAGACAACCCCGTGGACAAGGCGACTCGGGTCGTCACCGTCGGAGCGGACCACCGTGCCGCTGTGGAGCAGGGAGCGACGTTGTTTGTATTCATGAACCCAGGCCGCGATCTGGGCTTGTTCGTCGGGCGCGGCCGTGGTCAGGTCCCATTCGATGCCCGCGTGGCCGAAGAGCGACGTGGCCAGGCGGAAGCCGAGCGCGCCGGTGCGGCCGGTGATGTGGGCCGTGGGCGCGCCGACATGAGAGCCGAGCAGCTCGGGCGGCATGAGAACGCTCGTCCACCGCTGGATCTGCTGGCGTTCCAGGGCGTCGTTGGTGTCGGAGGTCCAGAAGCGGTCGACGTGCTCGAGGATGCCCAGGTCGATGCGGGCCCCGCCGGAGGCACAGCTCTCGATCTCGACCGCGGGGAAGCGCCGCCGCAGCTCGGCCAGCAGCCGATACAGGGCGGTCGTCTGCCGGTGGGCCGAGCCTTCCTGCAGCAGATCCCGGTTGTGGTCCCACTTCACAAAGGCGATCTCGTACGTCGTGAGCAGCGCGCTGATGCTGTCGAGCAGGTAGTCGTAGGCGGCGGGCACGGCCAGATCGAGCACGAGCTGGTGCCGCCAGGTCGCTGCTTCGGGACCGCCCAGGATCCAGTCGGGGTGGGCGCGGGCCAGCTCGGAGTCGGGCGAGACCATCTCGGGCTCGAGCCACAGGCCGAACTCCATGCCGCGCTCGTGCACGACGTCGATCAGCGGGCCCAGGCCGTCGGGCCAGCGGGTGGGGTCGACCGTCCAGTCCCCCAGGGCACGCTTGTCGTCGGTGCGGCCCAGAAACCAGCCGTCGTCGAGCACGAACCGTTCGACGCCCACTGCCGCGGCGGCGTCGGCCAGCGCGGTCAGGCGGTCCAGCGAGTGGTCGAAATAGACGGCCTCCCAGGTGTTGAGCACCACCGGGCGGGGTTTGAGCGGCGCACGGCGCGACCGGATCCAGTCGTGCAGCCGCCGGGAGAGCCCGTCGATGCCGTCGGCCGAATACACCGCGACTGTCCACGGCGTCGTGTACTCGCCGCCCGGCGCGAGCCGCACCTCGCCCGGCGCCAGCAGCTCGCCCGCGCCAAGCACTGTCGCGCCGAGGGTCTGGCGTTCGGCCCAGAGTTCCTTGTCGCCGCTCCACGCCAGGTGCACGGCCCAGACCTCGCCCGAGCCGAAGGCGAACCCGGGCGTGCCCAGCATCATCGCGTACGGGTCGTCGTGCCCGGGCCGGCCGTGCCGGGTCTCACGCGACCACACCCCGTGGCCCAGCGGGGTGCGCTGCGGTTGCCGCTCGTAGGCCCACAGGCCCGCGAAGTCGAGCACCTCGGCGGCGCGCGACGGCACCGGCAGCACCACCCCGAGCGAGCCGAGGTCGAAGTCCGCCGCATCGGCGTTGGCCAGGGTGTGCCGCAACCGCAGGACGCCCTGCGGGCTCAGTTCGATCTCGGTGGTGACGCTCAGCGGGCCGGCCGACAGCGTCAGGATCGCCGAGCCCGGCGAGGGCTGGGCGGACGAGGTCAGCTCCCAGCGCGGGCGGCCGGGCGAGCCGGCGAAGGCGGGCCGCCCGCTCCAGCCGTCGCCCAGCGTGGGCAGCAGCGACAGCCGGGGCGGCGAGTCGAGCGAGCTGGGCGGCACGGCGGGCACGGCCGCGTCGGCGTACGCGGTCAGGTCGCCGTCGGTCAGGTCGCCCAGGGCGGCCCCCCAGTGCAGGACGGCGGGCGGCCGCGAGCCGCGGGCGTCCAGCACGAAACTGGTGCCCGCGGCCTGCAGGTGGATCAACAACGCGTGTTACTCCTTGACGGGAATGGCCTGCGACTTGAGCGTGTCGATGGTCGACGTCTGGGCCTTGGTGAGGGCGTCGTTCAGGGTGCCCTGGCCCGACACCGCCGCCTTGAAGCCGTCCGAGGCGCTGGTGTAGGTCGAGGTCATCGTCGGTCCCCACGTGAAGTCGGGCGTCACCTGGGTGGCGGCCTCGGCGAACAGCTCGTAGATCTTCTGGTCACCATAGAACTCGACCGGGTTGGCCAGGTACGAATACTTGGTTCCGGCGGTGGTGGCCGGGTAGAGCTGGGCCTCCTTGTTGAGCAGCGCGAGCGCCTCCTCGCTGGTGTTCAGCCACAGGGCGAACTGCGCGGCCTCGTACGGGTGCTTGCTGTTCTTGAAGATCGCGGTGGCCGAGCCGCCCCAGTTGCCCGCGACGTTCTCACCGGCGCTCCACTGCGGCATCGGCGCGACCCGCCACTTACCGGCGGTCTTCGGAGCGCCGCTCATGATCGAGTTGGCCCCCCACACCGCGGAGACCCAGGTCCACGCCGAGCTGGAGTTGTAGGCGTTGTCCCACTCGGTGGTCCACGGTGGCACGGTCGAGACCAGCTTCTTGCTGATCAGGTCCTGCCAGTAGTCGGCGACCTTCTTGGTGTTGTCGTCGGTCAGGTTGACGGTCCACTGCTGGCCGTCGTTGGCGAACCAGCGGCCGCCGGCCTGCCACGCGAAGCCCGCGAACTGGTTGATGTCGCTCTGCGAGAAGTTGGTGATGTAGCCGCCGGCCGCCTTCACCTTCACGGCCGCTGCGGCGTATTCCTCCCAGGTCTTCGGGATGGCGATGCCGTTCTTCTCGAACAGGTCGGCCCGGTAGAACAGCGCCATCGGCCCCGAGTCCTGCGGGATGCCCCAGGCCGTCTTCTCCTCGCCGAAGCTGACCTGGTTCCACGTCCAGGGGATGAACTGGTCCTTGGCCTTCGCCACGATGTCGCAGGAGGCCACGTCGAACAGGCCGTCCTGCACGCGGAAGCTGGGCAGCGCGTCGTATTCGATGTGCCCGAGGTCCGGCGTGTTGCCCGCCTTGAGCTGGTTGAAGAAGTTCTGGTAGGTGCCGCCGTTGCCGTTGGGGCCGGTCTGCACCTTGACCTGGATGTTCGGGTTCTTGTCGTTCCAGGCCTTGACCACGTTCTCGATCCCGGGGATCCAGGTCGTGTAGGTCAGCGAAACCGGCCCGGACGACGGGGCGCAGGAGGCGGCCGACGCGCCGTCGGAAGAGGAGTCGTCGCCGGAACCGCACGCGGACAGCGCCAGGACCGATATCAGGGCAGCGGCAAGGGATTTGCGCATGTTGTGTCCTTTACTTGACGGCGCCGGCACCGAGGCCGTTGCGCCAGAACCGTTGGAGGAGAAGGAACGCGATCACGAGGGGCGTGATCGAGAGCAGGGCGCCGATGATCACCAGTCCACGCAGCTCGGGGATCTGGTTGACCTGGGTGTTCCAGGTGTAGAGGCCGAGGGTGACCGGGAACAGCCGCTCGTCGCTGAGCATGATCAGCGGGAGCAGGAAGTTGTTCCAGACCGCGACGAAGTGGAACAGGAAGATGGTGACCAGGGCCGGGAACATGAGCCGGGTGGCGACCTTGAAGAACGTGCGGATCTCGCCCGAGCCGTCGATGCGGGCCGCCTCGAGCAGCTCGTCGGGCACGCTGGCGGTGGCATAGATCCGGGCCAGATAGACGCCGAACGGGTTGACCAGGCTGGGCAGGAACACCGCCCAGAACGTGTTGGTCGCGTCCACCTTGCTGAACATCAGGAACAGCGGCAGCGCGAGCGCGGTGGCCGGCACGAGCACACCGCTCAGCACGACGTTGAAGAGCAGCTCGCGGCCGCGGAACCGATACTTGGCCAGCGCGTAGCCGCACATCGCGGCGAGCACGGTGCCGAGCAGGGCCGCCCCGCCGGTGTAGAGGATGCTGTTGAGCATCCAGCGCAGGAAGACCCCGTCCCGATACGCGAGCAGGTCGCCGATGTTGGTGAACAGGTCGAAGTCGGCGAACCACAGCGGGTTGGTGCTGGTGAACTGGTCGGCGTTCTTGCTCGCCCCGACGAAGAGCCACCAGATCGGCGTCAGGAAGTACAGCGTGCAGACGGCCATCACGAGCGTGGGCAGCGCGCGCTGCTTGATGAGAACCGGCGCGGTCATGCGTCACCCCTGCGCTGTGTGATCCGGAGGAAAACGAAGGAGAGAACAAAGGTCGTCAGCGCGAGAACGACCGAGAACGCCGCCGCGAGGTTGAAGTTCGGAATCGAGGACGTCGAGTACACGGTCAGGTTCGGCGTGTACGTGCTCGACACCGCCGACGAGAAGCTGCGGAACACCTGCGGCTCGGCCAGCAGCTGCAACGTGCCGATGATCGAGAAGACGGTGGTCAGCACGATCGCCGGCATGACCAGCGGGATCTTGATCGACCAGGCGATGCGCCACGGCCCGGCCCCGTCGAGCCGCGCCGCCTCGTACACCTCGGCCGGGATGGCCAGCAGGGCCGAATAGATGATCAGCATGTTGTAGCCGACGTAGACCCAGGTCACGACGTTAGCCATGGCCCACAGCACGAGGTCGGCCGAGAGGAAGTCGATCGCGCTCGTCACTGGCTTGAGGGGAGACAGGTTGGGCGAGTAGAGGAAGCCCCACATGATCGCGGCGATGACTCCCGGCACCGCGTACGGGACGAAGAAGGCCAGCCGGAAGAACCGCCGCCCCTTGACCAGGCCCGAGTCGAGCAGCAGGGCCAGCAGCAACGCGAGCCCGAGCATGACCGGCACCTGCACGACGCCGAAGACGAGCACCCGCCCGATCGACGTCCAGAACGCGCCGTCCTGAAAGACGCGCTCATATTGCGTGAGGCCGCCGAAGACCTCGCGAGCCGGCCCGAACGTGCCGGTGCGTTCGACGGTGTAGAGCGACTGCACGATCGCGTAGCCGATCGGCAGCAGATAGAACAGGACGAACAGAATGCCGAAGGGGACTACGAAGAAGGGAACGGCCCGGCCGTGCCGCACGGCCCTGCCCGTCGATGCGGGTACAGGGGCCGGTTTCTCCGGAGCAGCAGTGAGTGTCTGCGTCATGCTTCCTCCCGGACGACCCGGACCGCACCGGCCGGCACGAGCACCGACCCGGTCACGGACTGACCGGTCACCAGCTCGGTGCCGGTGATCGGGTGCTCGATGTCCTTGCCGCCGTGGTTGACCACAAAGACGTAGTCGCGCCCGTCGCCGCGACGGCGGACGATTTCGATGTCGCTGGTGCCGCCGGTGCGGTCGCCGACGGCCTGCCGCAGCACGTTCTGCAGGTCGCCCGGCTCGAGCACGGTGGCGACGTACCAGGCGAGCCCGGCGCCGTAGTGGTTACGCGTCACGGCGGGCATCCCGTCCGCGTACGCCTCCACCACCTCGGCGGTCGTGGTGCGCAGCCGCTCCGTCCAGACCGTGGCCCGCCCCCCGCTCACCAGCGGGACGGACTGTCCCGGCAGCAGCGGCGCGAACTCCTCGCTGATCACGCCGAGCAGCTCGCGGAAGGCCCCCGGGTAGCCGCCGAGGCGTACGCGGTCGTCGGGGTCCACGATCCCGCTGTAGAACGTGATCACCGCCCGCCCGCCGCCCTCGACGTAGCCGGCGATCGCGGCCGCCGACGCGTCGGAGACCATGTGCAGGCAGGGCACGATCACCGCCCGATAGCGCGCGAGGTCGCTGCCCGGCGCCACGATGTCCGCGGTCACGCCCAGCCCGCGCAGCGCCCGATAGACCGCGTGCACCTGGTCGAGGTAGCGCACGTCCTGCGACGGCCGGGCCTCGGTCTCGGTCGCCCACCACGATTCCCAGCTGAAGACGATCGCGGTGTCGGCCTCGACGGTCGTCCCGGCCACCTCGCCCAGCGAGTCGAGCACGGCGGACAGGTCGAGCACCTCGCGCCAGGTCGCCGAGTCGGCGCCGGCGTGGGGCAGCATCGCCGAGTGGAACTTCTCCGCGCCCTGGGCCGAGGCCCGCCACTGGAAGAAGCAGATCGTGTCGGCGCCGCGGGCCACGTGGGTCAGCGTGTTGCGCAGCAGCTGCCCGGGCTCCTTGGCCAGGTTGTACGGCTGCCAGTTGACCGCGCCGGTGGCCGACTCCATCAGCATCCACGGCCGCCCGCCGGCCAGTCCGCGGGTCAGGTCGGCCGCGAAGGCCAGCTCGGCCGCCGGGTCGGACAGGCGGTGATCCAGGTAGTGGTCGTTGGCCACCACGTCCATGTCCGCGGCCCACGACCAGTAGTCCTGGTTGCGGATGTGCGCAGTGACCATGAAGTTGGTGGTGATCGGCGCGTCGGAGAAGCGGCGCAGAACGGCGGCCTCGGCCCGGTAGTAGTCGAGCAACTCGTCCGACGAGAACCGCTGAAAGTCGACGAGCTGGGCCGGGTTGCGCACCGACAGGGCCAGGCGCGGCGGCTGCACCTCGTCGAAGCTGTCGTAGCGCTGGCTCCAGAACGCGGTGCCCCAGGCCTTGTTCAGCGCCTCCACAGTGCCGTACCGGGTGGCCAGCCAGACCCGGAACGCCTCGGCGCTGGCCTCGCAGTAGCAGAGGGCGTTGTGACAGCCGAGCTCGTTGGACACGTGCCAGAGGGCGAGCGCGGGGTGGCCGCCGTACCGGGTGGCGATCTGCTCGACCAGCCGCAGCGCGTGCTCGCGGAAGATCGGCGAGCTGGGGCAGAAGGCCTGGCGGCCGCCCGGGTAGCGGGTGGTGCCGTCCGCGGTCACCGGCAAGACGTCCGGGTGCCGGCGGGTCAGCCAGGGCGGGGCCGACGCGGTGCCGGTGCCGAGGTTGAGCTTGATCCCGCTGTCGTGCAGCAGCCCGACGATCTCGTCGAGCGCGGCGAAGTCGTACTCCCCCGGCCGCGGCTCGACGCTCGACCAGCCGAAGACGTTGACGGCGGCGAGGTCGACGCCGGCCTCGCGCATGAGGGCCATGTCCTCACGCCAGACAGTCGGCGACCACTGTTCGTAGTTGTAGTCGCAGCCCAATCGCAGCATCGCTTACCTCTCATGTGTGCACGTGCACACATTTCGCCGCGCGAACTCGCCGATGTCGAATGTGTGAACGGGCACACACTAGGCACGGCCCGCTCAGCGGGTCAATAGGGAAGTTCGATCAGCCGTCGTAGAGTGTTTGCCGTGACCGGGCCCAGGAAAGCGCGCCGCGCCACCGTGCACGACGTGGCCGCGGCCGCCGGCGTGTCCCGGGGCACGGTCAACCGGGTGCTCAACGGTGGCTACGTGTCGAGCGACGCCCGCGCGGCCATCGAGGCGGCGATCGCCCAGGTCGGCTATGTGCCCAACCGCGCGGCCAGCCAGCTCGCCCGGCAGCGCTCGCAGGCCGTCGGCTTCCTCGCCCTCGAGCCGCATTCGCTGCTGCTGGAGGATCCCAACATCGGCTCGATCATGCTGGGCGCCAACGCGGTGCTGTCGCTGGCCGATCATCAGATGGTCAGCCTGGTCATCGACTCCGACCGCGACATGCAGCGGGTCGGGCGCTACCTCAGCGGCGGCTTCGTCGACGGCGCGATCATCGTCTCGGCCCGCTCGCACGACCCGATCACCCGGCTGATCGCCGAGATCCGGCTGCCCGCCACGTTCGTCGGCCACCCGCCCGACCTCGACCGCAGCATCCCGTTCGTCGGCATCGACAACATCGGCTCGGCCCGCGCCGTCACGCAACGGCTGATCGAAACCGGCCGCCGGCGGATCGGCATGGTCGCGGCCGCGCTCGACCGGGATTCCGGCGCCGACCGGCTCACCGGCTTCAAGCAGGCGCTGGGCGACCGCTTCGACCCCGCCCTGGTCGTCGACGTGCCGCTCTACGACTACGCGTACGGGGTCAAGGGCATGCGCGCGCTGCTCGACCGCGAACCGACCCTGGACGGCGTTTTCGCCGCCTCGGACGCGGTGGCCGCGGGCGCGCTGGAGACGCTGCGCGAGGCGGGCCGCCGCGTCCCCGAAGACGTCGGCCTGGTCGGTTTCGACGACAGCTCGTGGGCGATGCGCACCCAGCCCTCGCTGTCCACGGTTCACCAACCGGCCCGCGAAATAGGGCGGCACGCCGCCGAATCGGTGCTGCGTCAAATCGCCGGCGACCCGGTGGAGCCGAGCGTGCTGCTCGACTCCCCCGTGGTCTGGCGCCGTTCCGCCTAAACGGCCGGCAATTTCGTCAGGGCCGCCTCCACGGCATCACTCGACAGCGAATGGTCCTCCATCTCCCCCGACAGGAATTTCCCGTACGCGGGCAGGTCCAGATGCCCGTGCCCGCACAACGCAGTCAGGATGACCTTCTCCTCGCCCGTTTCCTTGCAGCGCAGCGCCTCCTCGATGCAGGCGGCCAGCGCGTGCGTCGGCTCCGGCGCGGGGATGATGCCCTCGGAGCGGGCGAACGCGACCCCGGCCTCGAAGCATTCCCGCTGCGTCTTGGCCACGGCCTCCATCAGCCCCAGTTCGTAGACGTGCGAAATCAGCGGGGCCATGCCGTGATAACGCAGGCCGCCCGCATGAATGGGGTCCGGGATGAAGTCGTGGCCCAGGGTGTGCATCTTCATCAGCGGCGTCATTCCGGCGGTGTCCCCGAAGTCGTACGCGTAAACGCCTTTGGTCAGTGACGGGCACGATGCGGGCTCGACCGCGCGCACCACCGGCGCCATTTTCCCGGCCATTTTCTCGCGCAGGAACGGGAAGGCGAGCCCGGCGAAGTTGGAGCCGCCGCCGGTGCAGCCGACGATCACGTCCGGCACCGCGCCGACCTTGGCCAGCTGCAGCAACGCCTCCTCACCGATCACGGTCTGGTGCAGGAGAACGTGGTTGAGCACGCTGCCGAGCGCGTAGTTGGTGTCGGGATGCTGCGCCGCGACCTCGACGGCCTCGCTGATCGCGATGCCCAGCGAGCCGGGCGATTCCGGGTCGTCGGCCAGCACCTTGCGCCCGGCCTCGGTCAGCTCCGACGGCGACGGGTGAATGGTGCCGCCGAACGTCTCGATCATCAATTTCCGGTACGGCTTCTGGTCGTACGAGGCCCGCACCTGCCAGATCTCGCACTCGATCCCGAATTGCGCGGCCGCGAACGCCAGCGCGGTGCCCCATTGCCCGGCGCCGGTCTCGGTGGTGAGCCGCCGAATGCCCGCCGACGCGTTGTAATAGGCCTGCGGCACCGCGGTGTTGGGCTTGTGCGATCCGGCCGGCGAGACACCCTCGTACTTGTAATAGATTTTCGCCGGCGTGCCGAGCGCCTTTTCGAGTCGCCGCGCACGAAAGAGCGGCGACGGGCGCCACAGGCGATAGACCTCGAGCACCTCCTCGGGAATCGTCACGTACCGTTCGGTCGTCACTTCCTGCTCGATCAGCGCCATCGGAAACAACGGCGCGAGATCGTCCGGCCCGACCGGCTGGTGCGTCCCCGGATGCAGCACGGGCGGCGGCGGACTCGGCAGATCCGGCACGATGTTGTACCAGCTGCGCGGCATTTCCTCTTCGGACAGCAGGATCTTGGTCGCGGCGTCATCGCTCATCGCCCGATCATCGCCCATTTTCCGCCCGCGGGGTCGTTACGCTGGGCGGGTGACCACTCCCGTGAAGCGCCGGGACGCGACCCGCACGCGTCAGCTGCTGCTCGACGCCGCCCGCAACCGTTTCGCGAGCGTCGGCTACGCGGCCACGACCGTACGCGAGATCGCCGACGACGCCGGGGTCAACGTGGCCCTGATCAGCCGCTACTTCAGCTCGAAAGAGGGACTGTTCGAGGCCTGCCTGACCAGCGCCGTCGAGGACATGCACCGCACCGCCGGCGGGGCCCGCCTCGACGAGGTCGCCGAACGCATCGTCGGGCAGCTCACCGGCATCGGCTCCGACAACTTCCCGCGCCACCTCGTGCTCCTGCTGCGCTCCTCCGGCGACGCCCGCGCCGACGAGATCCGCGTCGGCATGCTGCGCACCTTCGCCGAACGCCTGGCCACCCTGGCCGGCTGGCAAGAAGGCGACGATCAACTGCTGCTCCGCGCCCAAGTGACCATCGCCGCCTCACTCGGCATCGCCCTGATCCGCGCCAACACCGCACTCGAGCCCCTCGCCTCGGCCGGCCAGGAGGACCTGCTCGGCCCGATCACCGACCTGATCGCCGGCATCCTGCAGAAAACCCCACAGCACCCGTACGAATCAGCAACTCCCCCAACCGCAAAGACCCAGAACCGAGGGTGACGCGCGGCCCAGGCGATGGGCCGCGGCCGCAGCGCGCGACCGGGATGTTCCCGATGGCTAGGCTCAAAGCATGATCCGCCCCGTCGTTGTCGCACCCATGGCCGGCGGCCCATCCACTCCGGCCCTCGTCAACGCGGCCACCGCGGCCGGCGCCACCGGGTTCCTGGCCGCCGGTTACAAGACACCTCAGCGGGTGGAGGACGAGCTTCGCGCCGTCAAGGGGTCGTACGGGCTCAACATCTTCGTCCCCGGCCCGCCGCCGCCCTCCGTCGACGCCCTGACCGCCTATCGCACGCTGCTGCAGGCCGAGGCCGACCGTTACGGGGTCGACCTGCCGCCGCTCCGGCTCGCCGACGACGATCACTTCGCGGCCAAGGTGGAGCTGGCCGTCGCCCATCGGGTCCCGTTCGTCAGCTTCACCTTCGGCGTGCCCGACCGGGCCGCGGTGGCCGCCCTGCAATCCGCCGGCTCCCGGGTGCTGATCACCGTCACGTCACCGGCCGAGGCGGCCCGTGCCCTCGCTGTCGAGCCTGACACGCTGATCGTCCAGGGCGGCCCGGCCGGCGGTCACTCCGCCACCACCACACCCGCCGAGCACCGTGGCGACGTCTCCACTCTTTCGCTGCTGCACGCCGTGCGCACGGACGTGCCGCTGATCGCCGCCGGTGGCGTGGCCGACCGGGCCGACGTCGACCGGCTTCTGGCGGCGGGCGCGACGGCGGTCCAGTGCGGCACCGCTTTCCTGTTGGCCGACGAGGCCGGCACCCGCCCGGCCCAGCGCGAGTTCATGCTCTCCGGCCGCGCCACCGAAACCGTCGTGACCCGGGCCTTCACCGGTCACCCGGCGCGGGCGCTGCGCAACCGCTTCACCGACCTCTACACCGAGGCCGCCCCCATCGGCTATCCGGCCGTGCATCACCTGACGGCCCCGCTGCGGGCCGCCGCCGCCCGCACCGGCGACGCCGACGGCCTGAACCTGTGGGCCGGCACCGGTTTCCGCTCGGCCCGCCCGGGTCCGGTCGCCGATCTGGTGGCCCGGCTGCTGCCGTAGAAAGTGTCGTACCCGGCTGTTAGAACATCGGCCATGGACGTACGCGAGGCAGCACAACGGTGGGTGGACGCGTGGACGGCCGGGTGGCCCGCGCAGGACGTGGAGGGCATAGCCGCCCGCCAGGCGCCGGACGGCGACCATTACGCCTCGATGTTCCGCCCCTATCGCGGCCGCGACGGCCTGCGGTCCTATCTGACCGAGTGCTTCGACGAGGAGACCCGGCCGGCCGAGGTCTGGTTCGCCGAGCCGCTGGTCGACGGCGACACGGCCGCCGTGGAGTATTGGGCGATCACCTACCCCAAGGGCGAACCGCTGACGATCTCGGGCGTCACCCTGCTCCGCTTCGACACGTCCGGTCTCGTGACGCAGGCCCGCGACTACTCCCACGTCCGCGAGGGCCGGTTCCCCCGCTCTCATCCTCAGCCATGAACGACGGTGCGGTGTCGGTCGGCCCGATCCTCGCGGTGGTCTTGGCCGGGCTCGTGGTGGTGGCCGTCGCCGTGGCCTGGGCAGGCGGGCTCGGCCTGCGCCGCGACCTGGTGACAGCCTCGCTGCGCGCGGTCGTCCAGCTGGCCGCGGTGTCGCTGATCATCACCGCCGTGCTGCGCTCGTGGTGGACGACGGCCGCCTTCATCGCGGTCATGCTCGCGGTAGCCGCGTTCACGTCGGCCCGCCGCATCACGACGCTGCGCCTGGGCTGGCCGGCGGCCCTGCCGATCGCCGCCGGCGCGGTGCCTCTGGGCGCAGCCGTGGTCGCGGCCGGCACGACACCTTTGGCCACAGTCGCCGTGCTGCCCCTGGCCGGCATCCTGATCGGCGGCGCGATGACGGCCACGTCACTGTCGGGCCGCCGAGCGCTCGACGAACTACGCGACCGCCGCGGCGAATACGAGGCGGCGCTGGCCCTCGGCTTCCTGCCCCGCGAGGCCGCGCTCGAGGTGTGCCGCCCCACCGCCGCCACGGCCCTGGTGCCGGCCCTCGACCAGACCCGTACGGTCGGGTTGGTGAGCCTGCCCGGGGCCTTCATCGGCGTACTGCTGGGTGGTGGCTCGGCGCTGCAGGCCGGGGCCACGCAACTCCTGGTGCTGATCGCCCTGCTCGCCGTCGAGGCGATAGCCGTCGCCGTCACGGTCGAACTGGTCGCCGCCGGCACCCTGCGCCGCGCCACCTCAGCTGCCTCTTCCTGAGGACGGGGTGGCGAAAACCCGGAAAGAGGTTCACGATGTGCGACAACAACTTTCCCCCTGACCCCGTGGGCCGCCTCGATCCCCCGTAGAGGCGGCCCACGGTGGCTTCCCGCCCCGGCCGCTCCGGTCAGTCCGTCACTCCCGGATCGTCATGCGTGACACCAGATCGCCGTCGACCGTGAACGTGAAGTGGCTCGGCCCGTTGAACCCGTTGCCACCCACCGCCGCGGTGACCGTCGTCTCGTTCCCGCTGCGCCGCACGTCCTCCACCGCCAAGCTCACCTGCTTGCCGATGAACTCGCCGTCGCTCCACCCCCGGATCTCGTCGGCGCCCCGGAACTCGCGTCCCCAGTCGTCGACCACCCCGTCGGCCGTGAAGCCGGCCAGAAAAGCGTCGATGTCGTTGGCGTTAGCGGCGTCGAGCAGCCGCCGAGTCGGTTCGTCAAGCTGATCCATCGCGGTTCTCCTCCCCTTGGTTGCCCTCTATCTTGATCACGTGAACCCCGACAACGCCGCACGCGCCTGGCTGAACGCCATCCGGGAGCTGGCCGGCACCCAGCGCACCGGCTACTTCAGCGAGACCGCCGCGGGCACCGCCGAATTCGTGACGGGCGCACCCTTCCCCACCCTCAACGGCATCGCCGCCATCACCCGTACGCCGTCCGCGGCCGAGATCTCCGAGTGCTCCGACTCCGCCCGCCTGCACGAGGTCCCCTGGACGATCACCGTACGGGGTGACGCCGTCGACGCCGAGATCGTGGCCGTCGCCGACGATCACGGACTCGCCAAGCGCCAATCCCTGCCCCTGCTGCTGCGCCCGCTCACCCCGGCCGACGACGCCGAGATCCCCGAGGCCCGCCGCATCACCGCCGCCGACAGCCTCGCCTACCAGCGCACGATGGCCGCCGGTTTCGAGGCCCCCGACCCGCTCTTCGCGATCTTCGCCGACCCGGCCGTCTTCGCCCTGCCCGCCGCCCGCGCCTACCTCGTCGAGGTCGACGGCGTCCCGGTGGCCACCGCGTTCGGAATGATCGCCGGCGACACGGTCGGCGTCTTCAACATCGCCGTGCCACCCCCGTTCCGCCGCAAGGGCTACGGCCGCCTCGCCACCGCCGCCGTGCTGCGCGAGGCCCACATGGCCGGGGCGCGCACCGCCTTCCTGCACTCGTCGCCGTCGGGGATGCCGCTCTATCTCGAGATGGGCTTCAACCTAGCGGAGAACTGGTCCGTCTTCGCCGCCAACCACTAGCCTGTGGACAACCCAGGAAGATCATTCCGCCCCTGTGGACAACCCCCGCCCCACTCCCCCAATCCCGATAAAATGTCGACGGGGAGGCCCCCGGGAGGGTGGGCCTGCGTTTGGGTACTACCACCCCACGGGGGTATGCAGACGGGCGTCGGCCTTCACGCGGCCCACTCGCAATCGAGACCTAGCTGACCGTCAGAGCACGACATCTGCACGGCCAAGACAGCGAGCACGAGGCTGCCGACCGGGAACGACCGGTCGGCGGTCAGCACCGACCCGCGACGATCCGCTCGGGTTCACTGAACGACCCGCCCGCCCCAGCCAGCAGCGCGAACGCCTATCGAGCCAAGACCGGCAGCCCGCGCACCGGGTCACTTGACCACGGTCAACCCGCCCCGGCGGGAGTCCGGCCGACGAGGCCCGTCCCCAGGCCCACGCCCCTCATCTCCGCGACGACGGCCCCACGCCCGCCGCACCCCGCGGGCGATCAGCACGGCCAGCACCACGGCCGAGAAGTCGCGCACCAGCACATATCCGGCCTCGCCGAACCCGAGCCCGGTGTCGACGACCTTGTAGAGCACCGCACCCGCCCCAGCAGCCACCCCCGCGGCCCCGGCCAGCCGCCCGAGGGCCGGCCCGTGGCGGCGGAATCGGTCACCGTGCCCGAGCCAGTATCCCGGCAGCCAGCGATCGAACAGCCACGCGAACACCAGCGCCGGCACGACCTGGGGCACCGCCTGCACGAAATCGTTCAGCAGGCCGCCGCCGTGGCCGGGGGCCAGCACCGCCAGCACGGAGAGCGCGATGACGTCGAGGTTGCGCCGGCCGTAGCGACCCTGCGCGACCAGCCACAGCGCGCCGGCAACGGCGGCGGGCCACACCACGCGTACGCCCGCGCCGGTCGACGCCGTGGCCAGGCCGGCCGCCGTGGCCAGCAGGTAGAGCGCGCCGAAGCCGGCGGTCCGCAGCGCGTATCGGGTCAGGCTCATGACGGCACCTCCGGCCGGGGCCTGTCTGATCGGCGCGCCGGGGGCCTGCCTGAGCTTTAGTCGCGCACTCCCGAACCGCTCTTGACCGGCTCGCGCAGCTGCACCGAGGAGTTGGCCCGGGCGGCGGTCTCGCATTCCTGGCCGACGATCGCGAGGAAGCGGCGTTCCTTCCGGGTGCCCTTCGACGACCACGCGCTGCCGACCCGGCGCCACCACGAACGGGCTTCGGCGCTGGCGAAGAGGTCCTCGAGGTTGAACCGCAGGGCCTTCTCGTCGAGCTTGCCGATGTGCCAGAGCGTGTTCCAGTGGGCCATCCACAGGCTCATCCCGATGGCGGTCTTGCGCTCGTCGGACGGGGGCCGGTCGGTGGCGTTGTAGTCGAGCTCCGGATGGTCGAGCATCAGCTTGATCAGCTCGAAGTGGCGCTCGCGGACGTCGACGGCCTGAGCGGTGCGTGCCTGCTGCCACTGCACCACGAGGGCGATCGCGACGGCGAGCAGTGCGGCAATCGACACGACTGTTGGTAGATCGGTCATCATCACTCTCTGTTCCTTGTGCGCCGCTCCGGCCTGGGTCAGGGGGCCGCTTGCGGGAGGGCGCTGACGATCAGGGCGCGTGGTTTCCCGGTAGCTCTCACGTGGACGAATGCGTCGCAACGCAGTCTTCCACCGGCAGTACGTGAGCAGTTGCGATGTATTCCGTACCGGACAGAGTCGTGTTCCCGTCGCTCGCTCGGAGTATTGTCAGGGCCGCTGGGATGTGCATGCGCAGGTCACGATGCTTAGGCCTCCGTGCGTAGGACCAATTGTCCATGCGGAAACGATTGCCCATCGAGCCGATGAACGTACCTTCTGTCGCCGTGACCGCCGATAACGGCGAACGCGAAGAACGCCCTATGACCACCCAAAGTCGGGCATCGCGGGCGGGTCAGCCGGCGACCGCCACGGCCACCCCGAGCCCGATCATCGTCACGCCCGAGACCACCCGGACGAGCCGCTGCGCCCCAGGCCGGGCCACCCGCGCCCGCCCGCGGTCGACCAGCCACACCTAGATCGAAAACCACGCTCCGGATACTCCGGCCCAGACGAGGCCCAGTCCGATTGCCGACAGCAGCACCGGGCCGTCGGCGGTGACGAATTGCGGCACAAGCGACACGGCCACCACTCCGGCTTCGGGGTTGCCGAGGCTCGTCAGCACCCCGACCGCGAACCCGCGCCCCTTCCGCACCGGCGATTCGGCGGCCGGGCGGCGCAGCAGCGACTGCACCCCGAGCACCACCAGGACCGCCGCACCCCGAGCCGAAGTGTCAGATAGGCGCCCGGGTTGGCCAGCAGCACCGCCGAGAGCCCCGCGGCCGCGGCTGGCCGACCTGGCCGACGAGCCGTGGGTCGTGATCGTGGCCGGGCACGTGGCGCGGCGGCAGCTCGACGAGGCCGCCGGGTTCGCGCCGCGCGTGCAGTTCGAGACGGAGAACTACAACGTGGCCCAGTTCGTCGGCGGCACCGGCATCGGCGTCACCATGCAGTCCCGCCTGACCGTCACGCACCGAGCACCGGACGACCGGCCCGCTGTGAAGCCGGATTGGCAAGGGCCCGGACCGAAATTTGCGAACTGGACCGATCCCCGTACATGGATGTAACAAGGACGTAACGGAGGCTTGACCGGGCCCGACCGCACCAAGCATGTTTGCGTTCACCAATGACTCGTGGGACCTCTCCGCAAAGGACGAACAGCATGCAGACACGTCCTGCGCCGCCCAGTTCCCGCGGCCGCGACCACCGTTCCCCCGTCATCGGCGTGATCGCGCAGAACACCACTCTCTACGGTCCGGCCAGCATGGTGCAGGCCATCGGCGACGCCAGCCTCGACGAGGATCTGCCGGTCACGATCGGCCACGTCGTGGGCAAAGACACGAGGGCGGCTGTGCGCCGGCTGACCGGGCAGGGCATCGCCGGCCTGATCGTGATCGCGCCGGTCGACGCGGCCGCCGACATGCTCGAGGCCGTGCCGGCGGGCCTGCCCGTGGTGACGGTGGACGGCCCGCCCGGCTGCCCCGCCCCCAACGTCTCGGTCGACCAGCACGCGGGCGGTCTGCTGGCCACGCGTCACCTGCTCGCCAACGGCCACCGTACGGTCTGGCACGTCGCCGGTCCCGAGCAGTGGCACGGCAGCCGCGCCCGCGAGGCCGGCTGGCGGGCGGCCCTGGCCGAGGCCGGGGTGCCCGCCCCGCCGACGGTACGCGCCGACTGGTCGGCCGCGTCCGGCTATCGCTGCGGCCGCCTGCTGGCCGAGAATCCGTCGTGCACGGCCGTGTTCGCCGCCAACGACGACATCGCGCTCGGTGTCATGCGCGCGATGACCGAGCGTGGCCGCCGCATCCCCGAGGACGTGAGCGTGGTCGGCTTCGACGACGTGCCCGAGGCCGGGTACACATACCCCGGCCTCACCACCGTCCGTCAGGAGTTCGCCGAGGTCGGGCGTGAGGCGCTGCGCCTGCTCCTCGACCAGCTCGACTCGGGGCGGCACACTGCCGAATCCGTACGGCTTGACCCGGTTCTCATGCCCCGGGGCACCGTGACCTTCAGGACCACACCTCCGCGCGATCGATGCTGATCACGGCCCCGCTCGACGCCGCATTCCTTTCCCCGGTCACCCGTACGCGGACGGTGTGCACGCCGTACGGGAGCTTGGGGGTCAGGTAGTTGAGCGCCTCGCCGAAGCGGATCGCACTGTAGAGGTCGACCCGCTGCTCCGCGCCGCCGTCGACGCTGATCGCGGCGATCCCGTTGCCGGTGTCGCGCACCGACAGCAGCCCGAGCTGGGTCCCGGTGAACGTGAAGGTCGCCGTGGCCCCGGTCGCGCCGCTCCAGTGGTCATCGCCCCAGAAACACTGGGCGGCGCACCCCGTCCCCGAGCTCCACGAGCCCCCGTACGCGAGGGAGCCGTTCCCGCTCGTACGGCCGTCGTCGTTGATCCAGTTGGTCGACGGCCCCGGATCCCCCGCGGGCAAATCCTGGGTGGCGCCGATGGCCAGCGGCACGCCCAGGTTGGGGCCCGCGTCGGTCCAGGTGATCCGCTGGACCCGGGTCGTCCGGTTGTTGTACGTGAACACGCTGGTCGTCTTGGCGTGATAGACGATCCAGTCCTGCGTGCCGTCCGGGCTCTTGAAGAACGCGTGGTGCCCCGGTCCAAAGACGCCGCGCCCGTCCGAGCGGGCGAACACCGCGCCCGTACGCTGCTGCCAGTTGGCCGGGTTGAGCGGGTCGGCCGTGCTCGCGATGCTCAGCTGCCAGACCTGGTAGTCGGGCTTGCCCGTGTCACAGGTGGAGTAGGTCATCCACGTCCGGCCGTTGCGGTAGAGGAATTCGGGCCCCTCGCGCACCTCCGGGCAGCCGCCACCCGCGTTGAGGGCGACCGCGTTGCCCGAGACGGTCCACGGGTTCGACATCGGCGCCACGTTGATGCCGTTGTGCTGGTAAGCGTTGGTGCCCGCCCACGACAGGTAGAGCCGGCCGTTGTGCTGCATGATGCCCGGGTCGATGGCGAAAACGTCCCGGTTCGGCGGCACCAGGCGCGCCTTGAAGTGATACGGCCCGAGGGGATTGTCGCCGCTGGACTCGAGCACGTAGAGCCGGTGGTTCTCGTCGACGCCGTCGTCGGCGGTGTAATACATGTACCAGAGCCCGTTGAGCCGATAGAACTCCGGCGCCCACACCTCCTTGTTGCGCGAGGCGTTGGTGTCGCGCCAGACCTCGGTGGCCGGCGCGTTGAGCAGCCCCGCCACGCTGGCCGCCCGGCGCATCTTGATCGAGTCGCCCTCGGTCATCGTCAGGTAGTAGCTGCCGTTGAAATAGGTCATGAAGGGGTCGGCCTTGACCCCGACCGGGTTGCGGAAGGTGCCGGCGACCTCCTCGGCCCGGGCCGGCCCGGCGATCGCCAGCAGCCCGATCAGGGCGACGAGCGCGGGAATGATCCTTCGTCGGAGCATGGGGGAACCTCCAGAGGCGGGCCGCTTGGGGGATGACCCGCCCGTGCAGCGTATGTCCGCTGTGGCCGGTTGATCCCCGGTGCCGGCCCGATCGGAGCCTTTCGGGCAGCCGCCGTCCGTCAGTTCCCGGCATGGGATTCTTTCTCTTACCAGTGCTGGCCTTCGTGCTCTGGGAGTTCCCGAGCATCGTCGCCATGTCCGTGCACAAGTTCATCTGCGCCCGCACGGGCGGCAGCTTCGAGGAGCAGTTCGCCGGCGTCTGGCCCTACCGCCTGATCGGCATGTTCACGTTCTGGCCGTTCCTGTTCATCAGCGGTGCCCTGGCCGCCGCCATCAGCCCCCAGGCCGCCGCCACCGTGGTCGGCCTGGAGGCGGTAGCCGTCATCACCCTGCTCATCTGGGCCCGCACCAGCGACAGCGGAGCGTGAGGCGACCTGGATTCGGCGGGACGGTTCCAGATGTCGTTCCACCACGTACGTTCCGACCGTGCCGACCGGCGGGGGTGTCTCGTCGCATTCGATGACTGATGAGAAGCCGTCGAGGCGGACCACGTACTCGTCGGAATACACGCTCGTCACCGTGCCGGTCAGCTCGGAGCCGACCGGGTGGCGTGCGGTCAGTGCAGCCCACTCGTCGTCCGTCCACGGCGAGACCCCGGCATCGCCGTCGCGCATGCCGGGGTCGACCGGAAGCAGCCGTACCTGGTTGTGCCGGTGTTGCAGAACCTCGAACAGGCCCTCCTGCCCGGCCTCGGGCCAACCCTCGGCCGCGCGGGGCAGGAAGATCATGTCGACGAAGCCGGCCGGCTCCCCGCCCAGGTCGACCAGCACGCCGGTGGTGCCGGGCCCCCACGGCACGGCGCTGATGCGACCGGGGACGTGGCTGCCGATCGGCGGGCGGGAGGACATCCCGGCCAGGATAGTTCAGCGCAGCGCCCGGAAGAACGTCCGGATGTCCTCGACCAGCAACTCCGGGACCTCGATCGCCGCGAAGTGGCCGCCGGTGTCGAACTCGGACCAGTGCACGATGTTGTTGGTCTGCTCGGCGTAGCGGCGGATGGCCACGTCCTCGGCGAAGTTGGCCACGCCGGTCGGCACCTCGCTGCGGGTGGGCCAGTTCTGCGAGTGCATGCTCTCGTAATACATGTTCGCGGCCGAGCCCGCCGTACGGGTCAGCCAGTACAGGGTGACGTCGGTCAGCACGCGGTCGCGGTCGGGGAAGCCGTCGTGGCTCCATTCCTGGAACTTCTCGGCGATCCAGGCCAGCTGCCCGACCGGCGAGTCGACCAGCGCGTGGGCCAGCGTCTGGGGCCGGGTCGCCTGGATCTGGAAGTAGCCGTTGCCGTCGGACTGGAACCGTTGCATCCGCTCGTAACGGACCTGCTCGGCGGCGGTCAGATCGCCGGCCTCGCCGAACGGGATGAACCCGACTGTCGCCGCGTTGACGTGCACGCCCACCACATGCGCAGCGTCGACCCGTCCGAGATCGGGTGCCACGAAGGCCCCGAAGTCGCCACCCTGCGCCCCGTACCGGTCGTACCCGAGGCGGCTCATCACCGAAGCCAGCGCGGTCGCCATCCGCCGGCTGTCCCAGCCCGGCCCGGCCAGCGGCCCCGAGAAGCCGAACCCGGGCAGCGACGGAATGACCAGGTCGAACGGCTCGGGCCCGGTGGTGAGCGGCCCGATCACGTCGAGGAACTCCACGACCGACCCCGGCCACCCGTGCAGCAACACCAGCGGCAGGGCGTCCGGCGCCCCCGACCGTACGTGCAGGAAGTGGATCTTTTGCCCGTCGACGACGGTCGTGAACTGAGGGTAGGCGTTGAGCGCCGACTCGGCCGCCCGCCAGTCGTATTTGGTCGCCCAGTAGTCGGCCAGATCGCGCAGGAAATCGACGGGAACGCCGCGCTCCCAGGCCGCACCGGGCAGCGCGGGACCCCAGCGGGTATTGGTCAGTCGCGAGCGCAGATCGATCAGTTCGGCGTCGTCAATGTCGATGCGAAACTCGCTGATGTCTGTCATGCGGGCCACGCTAGGAGGCCTTCAGGTCAGTTCGTGACCTGAAGGCCTCAGCATCAGAAGCCGCGGGCCAGGCGGTAGTAGGCCTGGTTCCAGCGGATCTCCTTGGCGAACTCGCGGATGCGGGTTCCGGCGTCGATGACGAGCAGTTCCGTGGTGAGCATTTCGGCGAGGTCGGTCAGTTCCTCGGTGCCGACGGCCGACGAGAGGACGGTGTGGTGCGGGCCGCCCGCGGTCAGCCAGGCCTCGGTCGACGTGGAGAAGTCGGGGGCCGGCTTCCAGACCGCCCGCGCGACCGGGAGCTTGGGCAGGGGCGACGACGGCGGAACGACCTCGATCTCGTTGGCCACCAGGCGGAAGCGCTCGCCCATATCGGTCAGGCCGACCACGACGGCTCGGCCGGGGGCGGCGTCGAACACCATGCGTACGGGGTCCTCGCGGCCGCCGATGCCCAGCGGGTGGATCTCGAGGCGGGGCTTCCCGGCGGCGATCGACGGGCACACCTCGAGCATGTGCGCGCCCAGGATGCGTTCGTCGCCCGGGGTCAGGTCGTAGGTGTAATCCTCCATGAACGACGTGCCGCCGGGGGTCATCGCCTTGAGGGTGTGCAGCAGCACCGACGTCTTCCAGTCGCCCTCGCCGCCGAAGCCGTAGCCGTCGGCCATCAGGCGCTGCACCGCGAGGCCGGGCAGTTGCCGCAGCCCGCCCAGGTCCTCGAAGTTCGTGGTGAACGCCTTGAAGCCGCCCGCCTCGAGGAAGCCGCGCAGGCCGAGCTCGATCCGCGCCGCGTACCGGAGCGAGTCGTGCCGTTCGTCGCGCAGCTCGTCGGAGATCTCGTACAGGTCGGCGTACTCCCCGACCAGCTTGTCGATCTCCGCGTCCGGGATCTGGTCGACCACGGCGACAAGATCATTGACCCCGTACGTGTTGACCGAGACCCCGAAACGCAGCTGCGCCTCGACCTTGTCTCCCTCGGTGACCGCGACGTCCCGCATGTTGTCGCCGAACCGGGCGAGCCGCAGCGACCGCATGGCCGCGTAGCCGCGAGCGGCCCGCACCCAGGTGTTGATCCGGGCGGTGACCCGCGGGTCGGAGACGTGCCCGGCCACGGTCTTGCGGGCGACGCCGAGCCGGGCCTCGATGTAGCCGAACTCGCGGTCACCGTGGGCGGCCTGGTTCAGGTTCATGAAGTCCATGTCGATCGACGCCCAGGGCAGCTCGACGTTGGCCTGGGTGTGCAGGTGCAGCAGCGGGGTGCGCAGCGCGTCCAGCCCGGTGATCCACATCTTGGCCGGCGAGAACGTGTGCATCCAGGCGATGACACCGATGACATCAGCCCGGGAATTGGCCTCGTTGATCAACGAATGGATCGCACCCGAGTCGGTCAGCACCGGCTTCCAGACGACCTTGACGTCAAGACCTAGAGCCAATTTATCCGAAATGTCACGAGACTGCGCGGCAACCTGATCAAGGGTTTCGGGTCCGTACAGTCCCTGACTTCCGGTCAGGAACCAGACCTCGTGCTCGCTCATTGCTGTCCCTCCATCAGGGGTTGGCCGTAGACGTTCTGGTACCGGTCGAACAAGCGGTCCACGGCGGTTGCGGGCAGCCGGTCGACGGGACCGAGCTGTCGGGCCAGGTGCAGGGTGCGCGCCACGTCCTCGCACATGACCGCGGCCTTCACGGCGGCCTTGGCCGTCGGGCCGATCGTGAAGGGGCCGTGCTGCCGCATCAGCACCGCCGGCGACCGCGACCCGCGCAGCGTCTCGACGATGCCCCGGCCGATGTCGTCCGACCCGATCAGCGCGAACGGCCCGATCGGGATGTCACCGCCGAACTCGTCGGCCATCGCCGTGATCGAGCACGGGATCGGCTCACCCAGTGCGGCCCAGGCGGTCGCGTACGGGCTGTGGGTGTGCACGACGCCGTTGACCTCGGGCATGTGCCGATAGACGTACGCGTGCGAGGCCGTGTCGCTCGACGGGCTGTGCTCGCCCTCGACCAGCTTGCCGTCGAGATCGCAGACCACCATCGACTCGGGCGTCAACGAGTCGTACTCCACCCCCGACGGCTTGATCACCAAAAGGTCTTTCCCCGGTACGCGGGCCGAAACGTTCCCGGCCGTCCAGGTCACCAGCCCCCACCGCGTCAGGTGCCGGTGCAGGTCGCAGACCTCGGCGCGGACGTCGTCGATGCTCACAGGGCCTCGTTCCGGATCGCGCGCAGCCGGTGCAGGGTCTCCGACGTACGCCCGAAGTAGTCGTGCAGCTCCTCATATTCCGCGTAAAGACGGTCGTAGACGTCCGAGCGGGCGGGATCGGGCTGCCACAAGGAAGGCTCGACCTTGCCCATCGCCGACGAGGCCGCAGCCACATCCGGGTACGCCCCGGCCGCCACCGCCGCGTGGATCGCCGAACCCAGCGCCGGCGCCTGCTCCGAGGAGGCCACGCTGAACGGCCGCCGCAGCACGTCGGCGTAGATCTGCATGACCAGCGGGTTGCGCTTGAGGCCCCCGGCCGCGATCAGCTCGGTCACAGCCACGCCTGACGACTCGAACGTTTCAACAATCTTCCGGGTCCCGTACGCGGTGGCCTCGACCAGCGCCTTGTAGATCTCGTACGGCTGGGTCGCCAGGGTCAGGCCCGCGATCACGCCGGACAGGTGGTGATCGACCAGGATCGAGCGGTTCCCGCTCTGCCAGTCCAGCGCGACCAGCCCGTGCGCCCCGGTCGGTTGCTCGGCGGCCTGCCGCGAGAGCTCGTCATGACTCTGCCCGACGCTCTCGGCGTACCACCCGAAGATGTCCCCGACCCCGCTCTGCCCGGCCTCGTAGCCGTAGAGCCCGGCCAGGATGCCGCCGTCGACCACACCGCAGATGCCCGGCACGGGTTTGAGCTCGGCCGCGTTCATGACGTGACACGTCGAGGTGCCCATCACCAGCAGCATCTGCCCGGGTTGCACCGCGCGGGCGGCCGGTGAGGTCACATGGGCGTCCACGTTGCCCACCGCGACCGCGATGCCCTCGGGCAGTCCCGTCCACGACGCGGCCTGCGCGGTCAGCCCGCCGGCCTTCTCCCCCAGCGCCGAGATCGGGTGGGCCAGCCGGGTGTCCGCGAAGTCGGCGAACTCCGG
Organism: Paractinoplanes lichenicola; assembly: GCF_016785085.1. Classification (GTDB taxonomy): domain Bacteria; phylum Actinomycetota; class Actinomycetes; order Mycobacteriales; family Micromonosporaceae; genus Actinoplanes; species Actinoplanes lichenicola. The sequence continues at coordinate 152,185 of NZ_JAENHO010000007.1, read as the reverse complement.
GTTGAGCTCGGCCAGATAGTCCTTGCTCGGATACTGGCCGTCCTGGTGGATGCCCTTGTAGCCGGCCGTGCAGGCGTTGCGGGTCTCGCGGCCGCAGAGCTGCCAGATGATCCAGTCGGCTGCTTCGATCCAGCGCTCGGTCCGCGCGTAGACCTCCGGGTCCTCCTCGAGCAGCTGCAGCGCCTTGGCGAACTGCCACTCCGACGAGATCTTGCCGCCGTACCGGTCGATCCAGGGCTCGCCGCGGCGGTGGGCCAGCTCGTTGATCCGGTCCGCCTGCGGTTGCGCCGCATGGTGTTTCCAGAGCTTCACGTACGCATGAGGCCTGGCGCCGAACTCGTCGAGGCGGCAAAGCGGAGTGCCGTCGGCCAGCGTCGGGAGGACGGTGCACGCCGTGAAATCGGTGGCGATCCCGATGACCTCCGACGGGTCGACGCCGGCGTCCGCAACGGCTGCGGGCACCGCCGTACGCAGCACGTCGAGATAGTCCGACGGGTCCTGCAACGCCCAGTCGGGCTTGAGGCGCTCCCCCGTGGCCGGCAGGGTCCGCTCGATCACGCCGTGCCGGTACTCGTGGACGGCGGCGCCGACCTCCTCGCCGTCACTGACCCGGACGACCACGGCCCGGCCGGACAACGTCCCGTAGTCCACCCCGATGACGTACTGAGGCATTTACTTGGCCTTTCTCGTGACGAGCCGCTGCAGGACGATGAAGGCGAAGAGCAGGATGCCGACCACGATCCGGGTCCACCACGAGTTCAGGTCGCCCTGGAAAGTGATGATCGTCTGGATCAGGCCGAGCACCAGCACGCCGAGCACCGTGCCCAGCACGTATCCGGAGCCGCCGGTCAGCAGCACGCCGCCGATGACCACCGCGGCGATCGCGTCGAGCTCGAGCCCCTGCCCGTGCAGGCTGTAGCCGGACGAGGTGTAGAAGCTGTAGAGCACGCCGCCGAGCGAGGCGCAGAACCCGCTGAAGGTGTAGACGGCGATCCGCGTACGGCCGACGGGCAGCCCCATCAGCAGCGCGGAGTCGGCGTTGCCACCGATCGCGTAGATGTTGCGGCCGAACCGGGTCCAGGCCAGCACCAGCGCCGCGAGCACCACGACGATCACCGCGATCACCACGTTGAGCGAGATGAAGACGCCGTCGTCGAACCGGAACCGCTTCTGGGCCATCTGCGTCCAGAAGTCGTTCGTGATCGGGATCGAGTTGCGGTTGATCAGCAGGGACAGGCCACGGGCCAGGAACATGCCGGCCAGGGTGGCGATGAACGGCTCCACCTTGAAGAAGTGGATGACGCAGCCCATGCCCAGGCCCAGCACCGTGCCGATGAGCAGCGCCAGCGGCAGCACGACGCCCGCCGGCCAGCCCGCCTCGAGCAGCGTCGCGGCGACCGTCGTGGTCAGCGCGATCACCGCCCCCACCGAGAGGTCGATGCCGCCGGTCAGGATCACGTACGTCATGCCGACCGCGACCACGAGCAGGAACGCGTTGTCGACGAAGACGTTGAGGACGACCTGGGTGTCGCCGAACCCGTCGTAGTTGTAGACGCCGACGGAGTACATGACGACCAGGAGCACCAGCGTCGCCAGTACGGGAATGTGTTTGGTGTTGGCCTTGTAGACCCGCTTGGCCCCGAGCAGCGGCCGGTTGCGCTGCGGCGTGGGCGGGGTCGTCACGTCGATCATGCGGCAACCGCCTCTCGCGTCGCTGCCTTCTTGGTGGCGAACCGGCCGAACACCTTGGCCCGGAACGTGGGCGACTGGGCCAGGCAGAGGATGATCACGACGATCGCCTTGAACAGCAGCGTCGTCTCGACCGGCACCCCGACGCTGACCGCGGTGATGTCGAGGGTGGTGATGATGACCGCGCCGAGCACGCTGCCCGCGATCGAGAACCGCCCGCCGGTCAGCGCCGTGCCGCCGAGCACGACGGCCAGGATCGCGTTGAGCTCGATCAGGTTGCCGGCCGCGTTGCTGTCCGCGCTTGACACGTCCGAGCTGTAGATCAGCCCGGCCACGCCGGCGAACGCGGCGGCGAAGACGTACACCATGATCGTGATGCGCCGGGCCCGGATGCCGGCCAGGCGGCTCGCCGTGGGGCTGCCACCCACCGATTCGAGGAGCAGACCCAATGCCGTACGGCGGGTCAGGGCCACGGTCAGCGCGACGGCGGCCGCCGCGATCAGGAAGCTCACCGGCACCGCGAGGAAGTAGCCGGCGCCGATCACCCGGTAGGGCGCCGAATGCACGTTGAGGATCTGCCCGTCGGTGATCAGCTGGGCCACGCCGCGCCCCGCGACCATCAGGATCAGCGTCGCGATGATCGGCTGGATCCCGAGCACCGCCACCAGGAACCCGTTCCACAGCCCGAAGACCAGGCACAGGGCGATCGCCGCGCCCACCACGAGCAGCACGCTTGTTGTGGAATCAGGATTGCTGAGATCGCCGATCAGCAGACACGCCAGCGCGCCCGAGATGGCCATCACCGAGCCCACCGACAGGTCGATGCCGCCGGTCGAGATGACCAGCGTCATGCCCAGCGCGACCAGCACGAGCGGGGCGCTGCGGCGCAGGATGTCGATCAGCGAGCCGTAGAGGTGCCCGTCCTGCAGGGTGATCGTGAAGAAGTTGTTCGAGAAGACAAGGTTGCTGGCGAGCAGCACCACCAGGACGGCGATGGGCCAGAACAGCCGGTGTCTGAGCAGATTGGTCATGGTGTGGCTCCGGTTGTTCCGCTCGCGATCGTCTGCATGATCCGGTCGGCGTCGACGTCGTCGGTGTTCACCAGCTCCTCGACCAGCCGCCGGTCGCGCAGCACCTCGATCTTGTGGCTGAGCCGGAGGACCTCCTCGAGCTCGGCGCTGACGAAGAGCACGGCCATGCCGCCGTCGGCCAGCTCGGCGACCAGCCGCTGGATCTCGGCCTTGGCCCCGACGTCGATGCCCCGGGTCGGCTCGTCGATGATCAGCAGCCGGGGCTCGGTGATCAGCCACCGGGCCAGCAGCACCTTCTGCTGGTTGCCGCCGCTGAGATCGCGGACGAGCCGCTCGGGATCGGCCGGGCGGATCTGCAGCGCCTTGACGTACTTGTCGACGAGCTCGTCCTGCCGGCGGCGCGGGATCGGCCGGGTCCAGCCGCGGGCCGCCTGCAGGGCCAGGATGATGTTCTCCCGCACGGTCAGCTCGCCGATGATGCCCTCAGTGCGCCGGTTCTCGCTGGAGAACGCGATGCCCTTGGTCATGGCGTCGCGCGGGCTGTGGAACTTGGCGGGCGTGCCGTCCACGTCGAGCTCGCCGCTGTCGGGGCGGTCGGCACCGAACAGCAACCGGGCCAGCTCGGTGCGTCCCGAGCCCAGCAGCCCGGCCAGCCCGACGACCTCACCCGCGTGGATCGTCAGATCAAAAGGCGCGATCGAGCCCGTACGGCCGAGGCCTTTCGCTTCTATGATCTTCGTTTCCTGGCGGGGCGCCTCCCGGGCGTGCTCCTCGATCTGCTCGAGCGCCTCGAGGTCCTTGCCGATCATCTTGCTGACCAGTTGCATCTGGGGCAGCTCGGCGGTGCGGTATTCGCCGATCAGGCGGCCGTTGCGCAGCACGGTCATCCGGTCGGCGATCTCGTAGACCTGATCCAGGAAGTGGCTGACGAACAGGATCGCGACGTTTTCGTCCTTGAGGCGGCGCATCACGGCAAAGAGCTGTTCCACCTCGGACGCGTCGAGGCTGGAAGTGGGTTCGTCCAGGATCAGCACTTTGGTATTGCCGACATCGGTCGCGCGGGCGATCGCCACCATCTGCTGGATCGCCAGCGAGTAACTGTCGAGCTGGGCCGAGACGTCGATGTCGAGATCGAGCCGGGCCAGGCTGGTGTGGGCCCGCTTGCGCATCTCGGACCAGTGGATGCGCCCGAACCGGCGGGGCTCGCGGCCGATGAAGATGTTTTCCGCCACCGACAGGTTGGGGCAGAGGTTGACCTCCTGATAGACCGTGCTGATGCCGGCCTGCTGGGCCTGGAGCGGGCCGGTGAACCGGACCTGCTCGCCGGCCAGCTCGATCTGGCCCCCGTCGATGTCGTAGACGCCGGTCAGCACCTTGATCAGCGTGGACTTGCCGGCGCCGTTCTCGCCCATGAGGGCGTGGATCTCGCCCGGTAACAGCCGGAAGTCGACGCCGTCCAAAGCGACGACGCCGGGGAAGACCTTTCTGATGCCGGTCATCTGCAGGACCATGTGCGCTCCGTTCGATGGTGGGCCGCCGCGACGCGACGGCCCACCGGGCGGGACTCAGTACTTGCGGTCGGCCAGAACTTCCTTGGCCTGCTCGGGCGTGAAGGTGGTCTCCTCGGTGAGCACCCGCTGCGGGATCGTCTCGCCGTTGTTGACCTTCTTGACCAGGTCCATCAGCTGTGGGCCGAGGAGCGGGCTGCACTCGACGATGAAGTTGATCTTGCCTTCGGACAGGGCGGTCATGCCGTCCTTGACCGCGTCGACCGTGATGATCTTGATGTCGGTGCCGGGCTTCTTGCCGGCCGCCTCGATCGCCTCGATCGCGCCCAGGCCCATGTCGTCGTTGTGCGCGTAGAGCACGTCGATCTTCGGCTGCGACTTGAGGAAGGTCTCCATCACGGCCTTGCCGTCGGTCCGCGTGAACTGGCCGGTCTGCGAGGCCACCACCTTGAACTTGGTGTCGGCCTTGATGACGTCGGCGAAGCCCGACTTGCGGTCGTTGGCCGGCGCCGCGCCCGGCGTGCCCTGCAGCTCGACGATGTTGACCGGGTCGGTCTTGCCGTTGTACTCCTTGACCAGCCAGTCGCCGGCCTTCTTGCCCTCCTCGACGAAGTCGGAGCCGATGAAGGTCTTGTAGAGCGACGTGTCCGGGTCGTCGATCGCGCGGTCGGTCAGGATCACCGGGATGCCCGCGTCCTTGGCCTCCTTGAGCACGGTGCTCCAGCCCGACTCGACCACCGGCGAGAAGGCGATGACGTCGACCCGCTGCGTGATGAAGTTGCGGATCGCCTTGATCTGGTTCTCCTGCTTGCCCTGCGCGTCGGAGAACTTCAGGTCGATGCCGGCGCTCGCGGCCGACTCCTGGATCGACTTCGTGTTCGCCGTGCGCCAGCCGCTCTCCGCGCCGACCTGCGAGAAGCCGAGCGTGATCTTGTCGTCCCCGCCGCCGCCGTTGCCCGAGCCGGCGTCGTCGCCGCCGCCACAACCGGCGACCGCCGACGCGAGCAGGAGCCCGCCGGCCACCGCGATCGAAAGTCTTCTGAGCACTGGATCCTCCACGTCTACGTGTTAACGTTCACAGGCGCGCACTCCGGCGCCTCGGGGGATGTCGAGCGGCCGGATCGCTGGTGTCTCATGTGGCTCATCGTTGCGGCGAGTCGCTGCGACCTCACTCTCAGGACCCGCGTTCCGAGAGTGTTACCGTTCTCAACATCCGAGTCAAGGCCTCGCCGCCGGTTTGTTACCGACTGATTGCCGCTTCCCACAAGGTGCAGGAAGACCTTGGTGGGATGGATGGACACGACCCGCCGGAAACGTAGACTGTGCGCGCTCACATCGGAGGTCGTCTTTGCCCACGAGAAAGCCCACCCCCGACGGCGTCGCCCGGCCCCGTCTCACCGTCATGCGCGACGTCGCGAAGCTGGCCGGCGTCTCGCACCAGACCGTGTCCCGGGTGCTCAACAACCACCCCAACGTGCGGGAGGAGACCCGGGCCCGGGTGCTCGACGCGATGCGCTCGCTCAACTACCGCCGCAACCTGGCCGCCCGCACCCTGGTCACGAGGCAGTCCGACACGCTGGGCATCATCGGCTTCGAGACCACCCTGTTCGGCCCCGCGTCCATGCTGCACGGCATCGAAAGCGCGGCCCGCGACGCCGGCTACATGGTCAGCATCGCCTCGGTCCGCGACCTGGACCGCCGCCAGGTGCTCGAGGCCGTCGACCGCCTGACCCAGCACTCGGTCGACGGCGTGATCGCCATCGCCCCCAAACAGTCGGTGACCCACGCCCTGGCCCAGGCCCCACCCTCCCTGCAGTGCGTGGCCGTCGGCGGCGCCGGCGAGTCGGACGCGGCCCCCACCGTCTCGATCGACAACGCGCTGGGCGCCCGCCTGGCCACCCAGCACCTGCTCGACCTGGGCCACGCCACCGTCCACCACGCGGCCGGCCCACCCGACTGGCCCGAATCAGCCGAACGCATCGAAGGCTGGCGCCGCACCCTCTACGCCGCCGGCGCCGTGGTCCCCCCGGTGGAACACGGCTGGTGGGACGCCGAATCCGGCTACGAACAGGGCCACGCCCTGGCCCGCGACCCCTCAGTGACGGCCGTCTTCTGCTCCAACGACCGCATCGCTTTGGGCGTCCTGCGCGCGTTGCACGAGGCCGGCAAACGCGTACCCGACGACGTCAGCGTGGTCGGCTTCGACGACATGCCCGACTCCGGCTTCTTCGTCCCCCCGCTAACCACAGTCCACCAAGACTTCGGCGAACTGGGCCGCCGCAGCCTGGCCCTCCTCCTGGAACACATGACCCACACCCCAGCCGCCGAACTCCCACCACCAAACCACGTGCTGGTGTCCCCGCAACTGGTAGTCCGCGCCAGCAGCGGCCCCGCCCGCCCTGACTGCACCCGCACCTGACTGCGCCCCTTCCTTCTTCGCTCTTCCCCCGCCCCCTTGCCGCGCCCTCCCACCTCACCGCCCCTCCGCCACCCCTCGCCTCGCCCTCCCACCTCCACCGCCCCTGGTTCGCCCGCTTGCCCCCGCTTCTCTTCTCCCAGCTGCCGCTTCGCGCGACCACTGAAATGTTAGATGTCAGCAGTCTGACGCTCTCCCCGTCATCTCTCGTCCAGGCCGTCCCACGAAGAGCACTGAAATGTCAGATTCCAGCATCCGGGAGCCCTTCCCTCGCCGGCTCCCGCATCGCGTCCAGCTCCAAGCCATGCACTGAAATGTCAGATGTCAGCGCCCGAGCGCCTTCCTCTCCACAGACTCCCGATCGCGAGCCGCTCCCCGCACCAGACTGAAATGTCAGATGCCAGCGCTTTGGACGCCCTCCCCCTTTACCGACTCCCGCATCGCACGCCGCTCCGCACAACACAGTGAAATGTCAGATGCCAGTGCCCAGATCAGATGCAGCCCTCCCCTGTCGGCTCGCCGGCTCCCGAAACGCGCACCGCCGCGATCGACGGCCAGACACGCCCCCTCTCGGCGCCGAGGGAAGCGACCCTTGCGCCGGGCCGGGGCGGCGATGTTATCGTTCACACCGCGCTAACAACGAAGTCCGTCGATACGTGTGGAGGTCCCGTGTCTGTGCCGTCGCTCAGCCGCCGCCGTCTGCTGCAAGCAGCCGGGGCCACCGCCGTGGCGTCGGCGGGCGGGATCGCCACCACCGCAAGCCCCGCGACCGCCGCCCTGCCACCCGCGCGGGCCGACATCGGCGTCAGCGCCTACCCGTTCGAGCTCGGCCAGGTGCGACTGACCGCAAGCCGCTGGCTCGACAACCAAAATCGCACCCTCAGCTACCTGCGCTTCATCGACGTCGACCGCCTGCTCTACAACTTCCGCGCGAATCACGGCCAATCCACTCAGGGCGCGGCGGCGTGCGGCGGCTGGGAGGCGCCGAACTTCGAGTTCCGCAGTCACAGCCAGGGCCACTTCCTCACCGCGTGGGCACAAGCCTGGGCCGTGCTCGGCGACACCGTCTGCCGCGACAAGGCCACCTACATGGTCGCCGAGCTGGCCAAATGCCAGGCCGCCAACGGCTACCTGTCCGGTTTCCCCGAGTCGGACTTCGACAGCATCGAGGCCGGCACCCGCCGCGGCGTTCCCTACTACTGCCTGCACAAGACGCTCGCCGGCCTGCTCGACGTGTGGCGTTACCTGGGCAGCGCACAGGCGCGCGACGTCCTGCTGGCCTTCGCGGCCTGGGTCGATCGGCGAACGGCCAGGCTCTCGTACGCGCAAATGCAGACCGCCCTGACGATCGAGTTCGGCGGCATGAACGCGGTGCTGACCGACCTCTACCAACAGACCGGTGACGCTCGCTGGCTGACCGTGGCGCAGCGTTTCGATCATGCGGCCGTGTTCGATCCGCTCGCCGCCAATCAGGATCGGCTGAACGGTTTGCACGCGAACACCCAGGTGCCGAAGTGGGTCGGGGCGGCGCGCGAATACAAGGCGACCGGCACGACGCGTTATCGGGACATCGCCGCCAACGCCTGGGGCATCACGGTCAACAGCCACTCGTACGTGATCGGCGGCAACAGTCAGGCCGAGCACTTCCACGCGCCGAACGCGATCACCGCCTATCTTTCCCCGGACGCGGCGGAGGCGTGCAACACGTACAACATGCTCAAGCTGACCCGCGAGTTGTGGCTGCTCGACCCGGATCGGGCGGCCTACTTCGACTTCTACGAGCGCGCGCTGATGAACCACCTGCTCGGCCAGCAGAACCCGGCCGACGGCCACGGTCACGTCGTGTATTTCACGGCGCTCAACCCGGGCGGCCGCCGTGGTCAGGCCGGACCGGTCGTGGGTGGCGGCAGCTACAGCACCGACTACGGAACGTTCTGGTGCTGCCAGGGCACGGGCCTCGAGACCAACACCAAGCTGATGGACTCGATCTACTTCTTCAACGGGACCACGCTCACGGTCAACCTGTTCATCCCGTCCGTGCTGACCTGGTCCCAGCGCGGCATCACGGTCACGCAGTCGACGTCCTTCCCGTCCTCGGACACGACCACGCTCACGGTCACCGCCGCCACATCAAGTGCCTGGACCTTGCGCGTACGGATCCCTGCCTGGACGACCGGGGCGGCGATCACGGTGAACGGGGTCGCGGCGGCCGTCACCGCCACGCCGGGTAGTTACGCGGCCATCACCCGTACGTGGGCCTCGGGCGACGTCGTCACGGTGCGCCTGCCCATGCGGGTTGCCCTGCGTGCCGCCAACGACAACGCGGGCGTCTCGGCCATCACGTACGGGCCGGTCGTGCTCTCCGGGAACTACGGGAACGCCGCCTTCAGTACGCTGCCCGCGTTGACGGTCTCGTCGATCGCCCGCACCAGCACGTCGGCGCTGACGTTCACGGCGACCGCGAACGGCTCGGCGGTTCCGCTGATCCCGTTCTACGACGCGCACGGGCACAATTACACCGTCTATTGGAGCGCACCGGGCGAGGGCGCGATCCCCACGCCGGCGAACTTCCGCCTGGTGAACGTGGCCAGCGGAATGGTGCTCGGGATCCAGGACATGTCGACGGCCGACGGCGGGCTCGCTTTGCAGTGGGGCGACACCGGGACCCTGGATCACAACTGGGAAATCGTCGTCGACGGCACCGCCGTACGGCTTCGGAACGTCAACAGCGGCAAGGTGCTCGGGATCGATTCCATGTCGACGGCCGACAGTGCGCGCGCCCTGCAATGGGCCGACAACGGCACGGCCGACCACCGGTGGACCGTGATCGACGCGGGCGACGGCAGCCACCGGATCCGCAATGCCAACTCGGGCAAGATGCTCGGCATTCTGAACGCCTCGACGGCCCAGGGCGCGCAGGCCGTGCAGGATCCCGACAACGGCTCGAGCGACAACTTGTGGCGGTTCGTGCCCGACGGCGCGCGGCGCATCCAGAATTTGGCGAGCGGGCTCGTGCTCGGCGTGCAGAACATGTCGACGGCCGACGGCGGGCTGGTCGTGCAGTGGGGCGACGCCGGCACGGCCGACCATTTGTGGACCGCGGTGGTCGACTCCGGTGGCTATTTCAGACTGCGCAACACCAACAGCGGAAAGGTGCTGGGGGTGGAGAACGCGGCGAATGCGAACGGCGCCCGAATCATGCAGTGGGCCGACAACGGAACGGCCGACCATCGGTGGCGGCTGCGCTACGGAAACAACGGCTATTTCCGGATCCAATGCGGCAACGGCGGCCGCGTGCTGGGCGTGAACGGCGCCTCCACGGCGGCCGGCGCGCAGGTCGTGCTCTGGGACGACAACGGCACGAACGACCACCTCTGGCGATTCCTGTAGGGCGGCGGGCGCTCCCCCGGGCGCCCGCGGCCTGCGGTGTTCCGGCGGTCTCCTGTCGCCGGAGGCTGCCGGAACACCGCACATTCCGTCAATGGGAACGCTCCCGCGGCACCTTTTGCGGCGATCGATAACAGAATTCGGCCGACCGGCCCACCCGCAGTTCAACAGACAAGGATGTGAAGAGATATCCTGCCCGCAACCAGTGGATGCGGGGTACGGGTGAGCGTGAAACGCGGACGGCCGCCGGGCATGATGGACGTCGCCCGGCTGGCGGGGGTGTCGCATCAAACCGTGTCGCGGGTGCTCAACGAGCACAAGAACGTGAGCGAGCAGACCCGCCTGAAGGTCCGGGCGGCGATCGCCGAGCTCGGTTACCGGCCCAACCGGACGGCCCGGGCCCTGGTCACCGGCACGTCCAAAGTGATCGGCGTGGTCGCGCCCAACACCGCGCTGTACGGTCCCTCGTCGATGCTCACGGCGTTCGAGCAGGCCGCGCAGGAGAGCGGGTTCGCGGTCAACGTCGGCAGTGTGCGCAGCCTCAACGAGCGCTCGATCGCCGACGCCGTCGAACGGCACCTCGACCAGCGCGTGGCCGGCCTCGTGGTGATCGCCCCCGTGGCGAGCGCCGGCCCGGCCCTGGCCCGCCTGCCCGAGGACGTCCCGCTGGTCACCATCGACGGCGACCCGCAGCGCGCCAGCACCCTGGTGACCGTCGACCAGGTGGCCGGGGCTCGTGCCGCCACCGAGCACCTGCTGGCCGCCGGCCATTCGACGGTCTGGCACATCTCCGGCCCGGCGGACTGGTTCGACGCCGCAGGCCGCGTGCAAGGCTGGGAAGAGGCCCTCAAGGCGGCCGGCGCCGAGCAGCCCCCGCTGCTGACCGGCGACTGGAGCGCCGAGTCCGGCTACCGCAACGGCAAGCTGCTGGCCCGCCTGCCTGAGGTGACGGCCGTCTTCACTGCGAACGATCACATCGCGCTGGGCCTGCTACGCGCCCTGAGCGAACACGGCCGCCGCGTCCCCGAAGAGATCAGCATCGTCGGCTTCGACGACGTCCCCCAGTCGGCCTACTACACGCCGCCCCTGACAACGGTCCGCCCCGACTTCGACGCCGTGGCCACCGCCAGCGTCGAACTCCTGCTGGAACAGATCGACTCCGGCACCCCCGACGCCAGCACCCGCCGCACGATCGCCCCCACCCTCATCCCCCGCGACAGCGTCGCCCCACCCCCGCCCCGCTGACCACCCCACCACCGCGCCCGCGCAGGACCACGCGCGCGCCCCGCCGCACCGCGCCATGCCGCAACCCAGCGCCCCCACCGCGCCACACCCTCCGCCTCGGCACGCCTCGTTGCACCGCGCAACAACACTTGGCGGAGTTTGGTGCGGAGCAAGGGCGGGATGAGAGCGCGGCCCGACGGGGTCAGCGAGCAGGGTGAGAACGCGCTCCGACGGGGATAGCGGGCAGGGTAAGGGCTGGGCGAGGTAGAGCGCGCGGTACGACGGGGCCGTGCAGCGAGGTGCTGGGGCGGCGCGTTCGGTCCTGCTGATGTTCTCCCCGGCTATTTTCGCGTTTGCCTGGCTTTCTGGCGGCGCGTTCTGTTAGCGTTAACAGGTCTCACTACGGGTATTCCTAGGCCTGTGGCGCTGACATCGGAAGAGAGGACCCGGTCGGGGCCATCAAGGGGAGGATGGCCCCGCTGGGTGTTGTGCCGAGCGCGTTCCCGCGGAAGTTCACTCCCCCGATGCCGACAGGCCGGCCGCCTTGGCCAGCAGCCCCGCCTGTGTCCGGTTCGCGCATCCCAGCTTGTCGAACAGGTGCGACACGTACCCCTTGACGGTCGTCTCCGAGAGCCCCAGCCGCCGAGCGACCTCCGCGTTCGTCAACCCGTCGCCGATCGCGGCCAGCACGTCCCGCTCGCGCTCCGTCAGCTCGGACAGCCGGGCCTGAGCCGCCGCCCGTTCCTCGTGGGCCGTCGCCGACGCCGCCACCAGTCCGTCCTTGGCTACCGGTGACAGCACCGTATGACCCTGGGCCGCCACCCGGATGACGTCGAGCAATTCGCCGGGCGGCGTCGACTTGACCAGATAGCCCGCCGCGCCCGCCTGCAGCGCCCGGATCACGTAACCGTCGGCGTCGAACGTGGTCAGGACCAGCACCACCGGCGGTGACGTCAGCCCCCGGATCCGCTCGGTGGCGGCCAGACCGTCCACTCCCGGCATCCGCAGATCCATCAGCACCAGATCCGGCCGCTGCAGCACCACCATCTCGGCCGCCTCGGCCCCGTCCGACGCCGTGCCGACCACCTCGACGTCGGGCGCCGCCGACAGGATCGCGGTCAGATGCCGGCACACCAGCGGCTCGTCGTCGACCACCAGCACCCGGATCACCACGCCACTCCCCCGTTCACGACGACACCTTGGACGGCATGACGGTCTCGAGGCGGAACCCGCCGTCCTCGTCCGGGCCGACCTCGAGCGTGCCGCCGATCGACTCCACCCGCTCGCGCAGCCCCGCCAGCCCCGTCCCGCTGCTGATCGCCCCGAGCGCCCGCCGGCCCGCTCCGTTGTGCACCACGATGCGCACGCGATCGGGCAGATACTCCGCATCGACCCGGACCGCCGCGCCGTGGGCATGCTTGCGCGCGTTGGTCAGCGCCTCCCGCACGACCCGATACGCCGTACGCCCGGTGACCCGCGACAGCCCCGAGAACTCCCCCGCCTCGACGAACTCGACCCGCTGCCCCGCCCGTTCCGCCGCGTGCACCAGCTCGGCCAGCGGCGGTGTCGGCGGCTCGTCGAGCGGCGTCTCCAGTGGCTTGCCGCCGCGCCGCAGCACCCCGACCAGCTCCCGCAGCTCGTCGAGGGCCAGAGCACCGTTGGCCCGCAGCTCCTCGGCGGCGGCGCGGGTGGTGTCGTCGGGGGCGTGCATCGTCAGCGCGCCCGCCTGCAGCGTCATCAGCGTGACCCGGTGCGCGACCAGGTCGTGCAGCTCGGTCGCCAGCCGCGCCCGTTCCTCGGCCCGCGCCTGCTCGGTCCGCCACCATTGTTCGCGTTCCGCGTTGTCGGCCCGCTCGCGCAGCAACTGGATGCGGCGGCGGCGCGCCGCCAGGTAAAGCGCGAACAGCGGCGCGACCGCGCTGTGCAGCACGCCGTTGACGAGGAAGGCCGTCGACGGCTCCCACGGCCGCATGCTCACCACGGCCAGCACCGCGATCAGCGCCCACACCCGCGCCGACCAGCGCCTCGGCACGCCGCGCTCGGTGATGTTCTCCACCGCGACGGACAGGGCGAACGGGATCCACGCGCTCACCGACAGCACGGTCTCGGCGACCTGATCGGGCGCGGTGAACAGGGCCAGGGTCTGCACGAGGGCCGAGACCACGATGGTCACCGCCACCCCGGTCGGCCACTTGCGCCGCAGGAGGATGACGGACGACGTCGCGAGCTGCACCGCGGCGATGCCCCACCCGTACGCGGAAGCGGTTGGGCTTTTTCCGACCCGCGCGGCCGCCAGGCCACCCAGCACCGCTGCCGCGAGAAGAGCGGTCAGCAGCACCGAGTCGACCAGCCGGTTCCGCCGTTTCATGGGCCCGACGGTACAGGCGGGCGAGGCGGGGCGGACCCTACCAAAGTAGGTGCCCGGCCCGTACTTTCTCCGCTGCCGCTCACCGCCGTCCCGGGGCTGAATGGACACCGACAGCCACGAAGGGAGAAGGCGATGACGAAGATGACGAGGCGCGGAGTGCTGGGGATCGCCGCGGGCGCGGCGGCCGCCGTGGCCACACCGTCGGCGGCGCCGGCCCAGGGCCCGCCGCGGCGTGACGGGGTCACCACGATCGTGCTGATCACCGGGGCCAACGGGTCGGCCGGCGGCGACCCCGAGCTGACCCTGCGCGGGCATCGGACAGTCGGTGTCGAGCTGCCGGGCCACGGATTGCGGGACGCCCAGTTCCGCCGGTCTTATCAGGCACCGCAAAATCTGGCCCGGCTCGCGACCGAACGCTCGCCGATGGCCGGCGTCACCCTCGACGACTACGCCGAGGCCGCCGTCCGGGTGGTGCGCCGTGCGGCGGAGCTCGGCCCGGTGATCGCGTGGGCCGGCAGCATGGGCGGCGCGACGCTCAACCGGGTCGCCAACGAGGTGCCCCGGCTGCTCAAGCGGATCGTCTACAGCTCGGCGTTCTGCTGCGTCGACCTGCCCCGCATGGCCGACTATCTGCAGCTGCCCGAGGCCCGCGAGAGCATGATCCTCGAGCTGGGCAGCGCGGGCATCGGCGACCCGGCGGTGATCGGCGCCAGCCGCACCAATTTCCGGACGAACGACCTCACGATGCTGGCCAAGATGAAGCAGGCCCTGTGCGCCGACGCGACCGACGCCGAGTTCCTGGCCATGCTCAACGGCATGCATCCGGACGAGTCGATCGAGGTGCCGCTGGCCGACACCCGTGGCCACGTCGACACGTGGGGCACGATCCCGCGTACGTTCATCCGCCACACGCGCGACCGGATCATCCCGCTCGCCCTGCAGGATCGCATGATCGCCGGGGCCGACCGGGCGACGCCGCACAACAAGTTCGAGGTGCGCTCGGTGGCGACGTCACACGCCCCCGACGTGGAGGGCTGGGCCGCGACGATCAACATCGTGGACGAGCTGGCCCGTCGGCGATAGGCGGAGACGGCAGAGCCGGGGAGGAGACGACCGCCCGGCGTCGGGTGGCGGCCCCGGCATTGGCCAGGACGACGAGGGCGATGCCGATCCACTGCCCGAGGCCGAGCACCTGGCCCAGCAGGAGCAGCCCGGCCAGCGCGGCCAGCACCGGATGGACGCTCATGAACAGCCCGAAGAACTGGGTGGGCACACGACGCAGGATGAGCAGATCGGCGGCGTAGGGGATGACCGAGCTGAGCAGCCCGGCGCCCACGGCGAAACCGATGGCCGCCCCGTCGAGCCGACCGGCCACGGCCAGGCCGACAGCCACCGGCAGATACAGGAGGGCGGAGACGCTGGTAGCGGCGGCGGGGGCCTGCAATCCGGGCAGCCGCGCGCCGACCAGCCGGTTCAGGACGATGTAGGAGGCCCAGCAGGCGGCGGCGAGCAGACCCGTGCCGACGCCGAGGAAGTCGCTGGACGGGCCGGGCTGCACCAGCACGTACACGCCGGCGCCCGCCCCCACGGCGCAGAGCAGGTCGATCCGCGTACGGGAACCGGCGAGCGCGACGGCGAGCGGGCCCAGGAATTCGAGCGTGACGGCCAGCCCGAGGCCGATCCGGTCGATCGCCGTGTAGAGGCTGAGGTTCATGGTGGCGAAGACCAGCCCGAGCAGCAGCGTCGGCCACCACTGGCGCCAGGTGAAGCGGCGCAGGTTCGGGCGGGCGACGGGCAGCAGCACGGCGGCCGCGACGAACTGGCGCACCGCGACGACCCCGGCCGGGCCGATGGCGCCGAACGCGTGGGCGCCCAGCGCAGCGCCGACCTGGTTGCTGGCCCCGCTCGCGATCATCGCCACGATCCCTTTCATGGGTCCAGCCTCGCCGGGCGCCACTGATACGGGAAATGCATGACGCGGCGCAGTTATACGCTGTACGTATGGATCTGCAGCTGCGCCAGCTCCAGATGCTCGTGGCGGTGGCCGACGCGGGCACGTTCACCGACGCGGCGACGGTCGTGGGCGTCTCGCAGGCCTCGGTGTCGCGCTCGATCGCCGCGTTGGAGTCCGCCTTGGGCGTACGGCTCCTGCAGCGCACCACCCGCCACGTCGCCCTGACCGCCGCCGGGGCCAAGGTGCTGCCCGCCGCCCGCCGGGTGCTCGACGAGGTGGCCCACCTGCAGCGCACGGTCACGGAGTCCTCGGGCGAGCTGCGAGTCGGCTACAACTGGGCCGCGCTGGGCCGGCACACCCGCCGGCTGCAGAAGACGTGGGCCGCGGCCCACCCGTCCGTCCCGCTCGTGTTCGTGCAGTCGAGCACGGTCAGCGCCGGCCTGAGCGAGGGCCTGGTCGACGTGGCCGTGATCCGCCGTTCGCTGGACGACGATCCGCGCTTCGCGACGGCCCTGATCGGCGCCGAACGCCGGTTCGCCGCGATCGCCACCGACAACGTGCTCGCCCGCCGCCGTCAGCTGCGCATGGCCGACCTGCGGCGCTACCCCGTGGCCATCGACGCCCGCACCGGCACGACCACACCCGCCCTGTGGCATCCGGGTCCGCCGCCCGCCACGATCCGCCACACGCATGGCGTCGACGAGTGGCTGACGCTCATCGCCGCAGGTCAGGCTGTGGGCGTCACCTCCGAGGCGACCGCCCATCAGAACCCCCGCCCGGGCGTCGCCTACCGTGCCGTACGGGATGCTCCGCCGATCCCCGTCTGGCTGGTGTGGTGGTCCGACACGCCTCCGGCCGTCCTGCCCGAGCTGCTGGCCCTGACCCGCGAGACCTACGCCCCACCCGGGAGACTGCATGAGTAGCGTGACGATCCGCCCGATGCGGGCCGCCGACGCCGTCGCGGTGCTCGCGCTCTATCAGACCGGCCTCGACGGCGGGAACGCCAGCTTCGAGACCACCGCCCCCGCGTGGGAGGCGTTCGACGCGGGCCGCCTCGACGAGCACCGGTTCGTCGCGGTCGACGAGCGGCACAACGTGCTCGGCTGGATCGCGATCACGCCGGTGTCGGCCCGCCCGGTCTACGCGGGCGTGGTCGAGCATTCGGTCTACGTCTCCCCCGCCGCGCAGGGCCGGGGCGTCGGGCGCGCGCTGCTGCGGGCGCTGATCGACTCGACCGAGCGGGCGGGCATCTGGACGATCCAGTCCGGCATCTTCCCCGAGAACACTGCCAGCCTCGCCCTGCATCGCGCCTGCGGATTCCGTACGGTCGGGGTCCGCTCGCGGCTGGGCCGGCACGGCGACCGCTGGCGTGACGTCGTGCTGCTGGAGCGCCGCAGCCCCGACCGGGAGTCGCCGATCGCCGAGTTCTGGGCCGGCGCCGGTTCGCTCGGCGAGGACGAGGTCGTGGCCACGATGGACCAGCTGGCCGGCGACGACGCGGCAGGGCTGTTCGAGCGGGCGTCGGCGCGCGACTTCGCGGGCCGGGAGGCGGAGGCCGAGCCGCTCTATCGGGCCGCGCTCGCCGCCGGGCTCGACGACGACCTCCGCCCGCAGGCCGTGATCCAGCTGGCCAGCACGCTACGCAACCTCGGCCGGGCCGACGAGGCGGTCGCGCTGCTCACCGAGGCCGACGGGATGGAGGCGTACGAGGATGAACGCCTGGCCTTTCTCGCGTTGGCGCTGATCGACGCGGGCAACGAAAGACGTGCCGCGGCCCTGGCCGTTCGCGCCCTGGCCGCGCACGTTCCGCACTACGGTCGCGCGCTGACGGCGTACGCGGATCAGAAGGCCTCGTCGTAGAGCTCTTGCAGCCCGGGGGCGGTCGCCTCGCCGCTGTAGCCGCAGACCAGGATGCCGCCCTCGTTCGAGGCGACCAGGTAGTCGAGGCCGTTCTCGAACCTGCCGCTGCCCATGAGCGTCTCGGACGAGTAGCCCTCCTGCGCGACCCGCACCTCGGTGACCGGTTTCCCGAGGTAGACGCGGGTGACCGCGAGCGTGACGGTGCCGCGGCTGATGCCGGTGACCGTGCCCGCGAACGCGAAGTCGGCGTACTCCTTGAGCTTGGCGGCGGTCGGCTCGATGCACTTGGCGTTCGCGGCCGGCGGCGCGGCCAACTCGGTGGTGACCGGGGCGGCGACGGGCTGGCTCGGCCCGGAGGACGGCTGCGGTCGCGTCACCAGGAACCCTCCGACGGCGGCAATCAGCACAATCACGGCGGCGGCCATGGTGAGCAGGCGGGTGTCGAAACGCGGCCGGACAACGGCGGTGGTCATGGTCTTCTCCAGGAGGTTCGAGATGTCTTCAGGCGCCGCCGGGGTCAAGCCGGCGGCCGGGTCGGTGCGGCGCAGGCGCGAACGCAGGTCGTCGTCGTCCGTCATGGCCGTCTCCCCTCTGTCAACTCCTCATGTCCGCCGGGGTGGCTGTGCTTTCGCAGTTCGTCGCGTAGTTTCTGCTTGGCCCGGTGCAGCCGGATGCTCGCCGCGTTCGCGCTGATCCCGAGCACGGTCGCGATCTCGCCCGGCGTCAGGTCCTCCCACGCCCACAGGCGCAGCAGTTCCACGTCATCGGGGCGCAGCCGCGCCATCGCCTCGGCCAGTTCGCCGTCCGTGTCGTCCACCATCCGGGTCACCGCGCCGGGCGGGTCGAGCCGCAGGATCCGGGCGACCAGCCGGTTCTGCCGCCGGTGCGAGCGCTCGGCGTTGGCCAGGCAGAGCCGAGCGATCCCGTACGCCCAAGGCAGCAGCTCGACGGCGGGCATGTCGTCGAGGCGCCGCCAGCAGACCAGCAACGTCTCCTGCAGCACGTCGTCGGCGGTGGCCGCGTCGGTGCGCCGGGCCAGATAGCGCCGAACGGCGTCGACCACCGCGGGCGCCACCGCCTCGAAACGCCGCCGCCGCTCATCCGGATTCACAGGTCCCACCCTCACCTATGTCCGGCGCGGGCGTCGTCCTTTCACGCGGCCAGGGTGGCGTAGCGGCCGCCCACGTCGACCAGCGTGTCGTGGGTGCCGTTCTCGAGGATGCGGCCGTGGTCGACCACCGCGATCTGGTCGGCGTTGCGAATGGTGGACAGGCGGTGCGCGATGGTGACCGTGGTGCGGCCGCGGGACAGGTCGTCGAACGCCCGCTGCACCGCCCGCTCGGTCTCGTTGTCGAGCGCGCTGGTCGCCTCGTCCAGCACAAGGATGCGCGGGTCACGCAGGAGGGTGCGCGCGATGGCGATGCGCTGCTTCTCGCCGCCGGAGAACCGGTGGCCGCGGGAGCCGACCATCGTGTCGTACCCGTCGGGCAGGCCGGCGATCACGTCGTGGATCTGTGCGGCCCGGGCGGCCGCCTCGAGCTCGGCGTCGGTGGCGTCGGGTTTCGCGTACCGCAGGTTCTCGCGCACTGTCGTGTGCAGCAGGTACGTCTCCTGCGAGACCACGCCGACGATCGACGACAGGGTCTCCAGCGACAGGTCGCGCAGGTCGACGCCGTCGATCGTGATGCGGCCCGCGGTGGGGTCGTAGAGCCGGGCGATCAGGGCCGCGATCGTGCTCTTGCCCGAGCCGGTCTCGCCGACCAAGGCGAGCGACGTCCCGGCGGGCACGTCCAGGGTCACGCCGGCCAGGGCGGCGGCGGGGCTCCCGTCGTACGAGAATGTGACGTCCTCGAAGCGCAAGTGGCCGCGCGGCGCCGGCACCGCGACCGGGCGGGCCGGCTCCTCGATGTCGACCGGCAGGTCCAGATACTCGAAGATGCGTGCGAAGAGGGCCAGCGACGTGGTCACCGTGACACCCACGTTGAGCAGGGCCATCAGCGGGCGAAAGAGCCCGGACTGCAGGGCGGTGAACGCGACGAGCGTGCCGATGCTCATCGACCCGGCCGTGAACGGCAGGCCGGCGGCGAGGTAGATGATCGCCGGGATCGCGGCGAACACGATGCTCATCGCGGCCATCCGCCAGCGACCGGCGAGCTCGGAGCGCAGCTCGAGATCGATCAGGCGGCGCGACGAGTCGGTGAACCGCTCGACCTGCGCGGGGCCGGTGCCCATGGTCTTGCTCAGCTGCACGCCGCCGATGGACAGGCCCTCCTCGATGATGACGTTGAGGTCGGCCAGTTCGCGCTGGCGCTGCGCGGTGATGGCCCGGCGCATGCTCGCGACCCGGCGGGTGAGCCAGATCGACGGCGGCAGCACGAGCAGCGAGACCAGCGACAGCTGCCAGGAGAGGGCGGCCATGGCGACCGCGGTGGCGACGACCGTGGTCAGGTTCGAGGCGATCGAGGTGGCGGTGGAGGTGACGACGGCTTCCATGCCGCCGATGTCGTTGGTGATGCGCGACTGCACCTCGCCGGTGCGGGTGCGGGTGAAGAACGCGATCGACTGGCGCTGCAGGTGCCGGAACACGTCCGTACGCAGCCGGTGCATGACGCGCTGCCCGACCGTGGTCGAGATCCACGTCTGCACGACGCCGAGCGCGGAGGTCACGGCGGCGACGGCGACCATGCCGATCACCAGCCAGACGAGCAGTCGCACGTTCTGATCGGGCAGCGCGGAGTCGATCACTTCGCGCAGCAGGAACGGGCTGGCCATGCCGACGATCGACGAGACCACGATGGTGAGGACCACGACCCCGAGGGGGCGGCGGTGGTCGGTGAACAGGGAGCCGATGCGGCGCAGCGAGACGTTCTTGGCCTGCGCGATCTCGGCGGCGGTGGGCTTCTTCTTGCCGCGGGTGCGGCCTTCGACGGGGCTTTCCAAGAGCGGACCTTCTTCCGTACGGGAATCTGTATTGCTGAGGTTACCTCAACATGAGGGAACAACAGAAGTCCCTGGTACGGTATTCCCGTGCACGAGGTCGACGACGAGGGCCTGGCCGAGGAGTTCTTCTCGGTGTCACGCCGGCTGCGCCACCGCACGCGGGAGGCCCTGCTGCCGTGGGAGCTCACCCCGTCGCTGGGGCGCGCGATCAGCGTGCTCACCCGGCACGGCGACATGCGGCCCGGGGCACTGGCCGAGCATCTGCGGATCGCGCCCCGCTCGGCCACCGAGGTCGCCGACGACCTGCAGCGACTCGGCCTGGCCGAACGCCATCCGGACCCGGCCGACCGGCGCGCGGTGATCGTTACGCTGACCGACGAGGGCCGCCGGATCAGCCGCGAGATCAAGGCGGCCCGGCACGACGCGGGCGAGCAGTTCTTCGCGACCCTGTCTGCGGACGACCGCGCCGAACTGACCCGCCTGCTGCGCAAACTCCGCGACGCCGGCAAATAGCCGGACTTGCCCGGTTACACAAATCAAGAAGGGCCCACCCGACCGGGGGTACCCCCGCCCTCGGCCATTTTAGAGGGCGGGACAGATCTTGGCAGGGACGAGCGCCCCGGCCTGTGGACAGAGCGGGATTGTGGATAACCCGGGCTACCGCCGCATGTGGGTGTAGGCGGTCAGGCAGGCGGTGGCCCCGGTGCCGCAGAACGTGCCCACGAGCAGCGCCATCGGCACGTCGACACCCACCACCCGGATCAGGACGGCCAGCACCAGCAGCACGGCCAGGCAAACCCCGAACGCGACCCGCGCCACATGCCCCAGCGCCGACGACGGCGAGTCCGAGCCCCGCCGTACGCCCCCGGCCGGCACCCGCAGCGACTCCGCGAACTCGTCGGCCACCCGCACCAGCGAGTCAGCGTCCCGGATGTGCTCCTCGGCCGCGCTCAGGCGGCGCAGCTCGGCCAGCGCCCGCGGGTGTCCCGCCTCGAGACGCAGCGCACGCGAATAGGCCTCCCGCGCGCTCAGCGGCCGACCGGCGGCGAACAGCGCCATCCCGAACGCCACCTGCACGTCCGCGTCGTAGTGGGCGATCTCGGCCGCGGCCTCGAGCACGAGCGAGGCCTCCGCCGTACGGCCCGCGGCCAGCAACGCGCGACCGTGCCGCTCGGCCAGGCGCGGGTTGCCCGGGTCCTCGTCGGAGGCGGCGGCCGCGGCCGTGATGGCCAGGTCGTGCCGGCCGAGCGCGGTGTAGGCGGCGCTCACCCAGAACAGCTCCTCGATCCCGCGCGGCTGCAGGGTCAGCGCCGTACGGGCGGCTTCGAGCGCCTCCGCGTGCGCGCCCAGCGCCATCCGGGCCCGGGCCATGAGCAGCCACGCGACGCCGTTGCCGGGGTCGGCGCCGACGACGGGGCCCAGGAGGGTCGCGGCCTGGCCGGCCTGCCCGCTGGAGAGCAGGTCGCCGGCACGGTCGAGAAGGTTTTCGCTCTGCACGGAGGTGTGTTCGGCGCCGCCGGGGGCGGGTGGCGGTTCACACCGGGTGCGTTCGGGTTGCCGGAAACCCTTAACCGGGTCGGTGGCGATGCCGATCGAGAGCGGTTGCCAACGAGGAGCAACCCCCCACCCCGGAAGCGGAAGGAAAGACCATGACGATCGGGTCGAGCACTTGGATGTCGCACATCAGCCTCGTCCACCTGCACACGGATGTGCAGCGACTGCGAACGGACTTCGTCTCCGGCGCCGATCAGCAGACCATCGCCGCCGACCGCGCCGCCGTGCAGGACAGCCGCCGGGTGGTCAGCAATCACCGGGCCGCGCTGGTCGACGTCACCGTCTGAGCGCTCCGTGATGATCGGCTCCGGCCGCCGCCGCGATCAGGGCCGGCGGGGTGGAGTTCGGGTGCGGAGCTCGCGGTGATGCTCCGTGATCGCACCGAGCATCCCGCTCAGGAAGCTGCGCACGGTTTCCAGCTCGGCCGGGCTGAACTCGTCCATGACCGCCTGGCTGCGCCGCCCGAGCGGGCCGAAGAAGGCCACGGCGAGCTCCATGCCGGGTTCGCCGTAGCGCAGGTGCACCACACGACGGTCGGCACTTTCGCGCGTACGGCGTAAATGCCCCACCCGCTCGAGCCGGTCGATCACCGCAGTGGTCGCGCCCGAGGACAGACCGAGCGTCTCGCCGAGCCGTCCCGGCGTGAGCGGCTCACCCCGCCGCTCGGCGTGCATCACCGCGATCAGTGCCTGCAGGTCGGTGAAGTGCAGACCCTCCTGGCCGGCGAACGAGTGAGCGACATGCTGCGCCTCGATGCTGTAGAGCCGGAGCAGGTCCACCACATCAGCGCGCAGATCGTCCCGTTCCTTCACTGCGCCAGTGTTGCAGACGGCGGCCCCATGGGTAAGAATCTCGATCGTCGAGATACTTCATCGTGGAGGCTTCATGCGTCGCGCCTGGCTCACGCTTGTCATAGCGGTCCTGATCGGCGGGGGCGTGCTGGCCTTCGCGGGCCCGCTCGAGACGACCAACGACCCCACCGCCTCCCTGCCGGCCAACGCCGAGTCGACGCGCGTGGCCGAGCTCGAGCGGCAACTGCCGTCCGGCCAGGTCAACCCGGCCCTCATCGTCTTCGCCAAGGACGACGGCAGCGCGCTCACCCCGGCCGAGCTCGAGAAGATCCAGACGTTCGGCCAGCCGATCGTCGCCCCCGGCAAGGACGCGGCGATCGTCTCCAAGCCCTACCCCGCGGGCTACTCGGCCGAGCAGATCGTCGACGCCGTCACCCAGCTGCGCGAGCAGGTCCGCGCGGAAACCCCGCCGGGCATCACCGCACAGGTCACCGGAGGCGCCGGCTTCACGGCCGACCTGGCCGACAGCTTCTCCGGCGCCAACACCCGTCTGCTGATCGTCACCGTCGTCGTGGTGGCGCTGCTGCTGCTCGTCACGTATCGCAGCCCGATCCTGTGGCTGGTGCCGCTCGCGGTCGTCGGCCTGGCCGACCGGCTCAGCGGCTCGGTCGTGGCCATCCTGTCGCGGCACACCGACCTGGCCATCGACGCGTCGACCAACGGCATCATCACGGTGCTCGTCTTCGGCGCCGGCACCAATTACGCCCTGCTGATCATCTCGCGCTACCGGGAAGAGCTGCACCGGTACGAGGATCGGTTCGACGCGATGCGCAAGGCGCTCAAGGGCGCCGGCCCGGCCGTGCTGGCCAGCTCGGGCACGGTGGTGCTCAGCCTGCTCACGTTGCTGCTGGCCAGCCTGGGCAAGAACCTCGCGCTGGGCGTGGCCGGGGCGGCCGGCATCGCGATCGCCGCCGTCTTCGCGCTGTTCGTGCTGCCGCCCGCCTTGCTCGTTTGCGGCCGCGGACTGTTCTGGCCGTTCGTCCCGCGGGTCGGGCAGGCCGGGGTCGAGGCCGGCAAGGGCGCGTGGGCGCGCATCGGACGCGCGGTCTCGCATCGCCCGGTTGTGGTGACCGCGGCCGCCGTGGCCGTCCTGGCCGTACTGGGCAGCGGCCTGATCGGCACCAAGCTCGGCCTGTCGCAGGCCGACCAGTTCCGGGTCGAGGCCGAGGCGGTCGACGGCCTCGAGACGGTGAGCAAGTACTTCCCGGCCGGTGCGACCGATCCGGCCACGGTGATGACCACGCCCGCCCGCGCCGAGGAGGTGCTGGCCCTCGTCTCGAAGACGCCCGGTGTGGCGAGCGCGCGCATCGGCGAGCAGGCCGGCGAGCTGGCCAGCATCAGCGCGGTGCTGACGGCCGCGCCCGACACCCCGGAGGCCTACGACACCGTACGGGCGTTGCGTGAGCGGGTGAGCGGGGAGGACGCGCTCGTCGGCGGGAGCGTCGCCGCGGGCCTGGACGATCGGGACGCCGCCCGGCGCGACTTGACCGTCATCGTCCCGGCCGTCCTGCTCGTGGTGTTGTTCGTGCTGATCGGCCTGCTGCGCGCCCTGGTCGCTCCGGTGCTGCTGCTGGTGACGGTCATCGCCAGCTTCGGGGCCGCCCTGGGCGCGGGCAGCTGGCTGTTCCGGCACGTCTTCGACTATCCGGCGCTCGACACCGGCGTACCGCTGCTCTCGTTCCTGTTCCTGGTGGCGCTCGGCGTCGACTACAACATCTTCCTGGTCACCCGGGCCCGGGAGGAGACGCCGGAGCGCGGGACCCGCGACGGGATGGTGCACGCCCTGGCCGTGACCGGTGGCGTCATCACGAGCGCGGGCATCCTGCTGGCGGCCGTGTTCGGGGTGCTCGGCGTGCTGCCGGTGATCACGCTGACCCAGATCGGCGTGATCGTCGGCATCGGCGTACTGCTGGACACCCTGCTCGTCCGTACGGTGCTGGTGCCCGCGCTGGCCACCATGTGCGGCGACCGCTTCTGGTGGCCGTCCCGGCTTCAGCGCGCGGAGATCGGCACCCCCGCGAAGGGCACCGCCGACGTCGCCTGAACGCCGTCCCCCGCGGGGTGCCGCCACCCCCCGCGGCGGGCCAGCTCGGGCAGCACGCCCTCGCCGAACCAGTACGCCTCCTCGAGGTGCGGATAGCCGGACAGGATGAACTCGTCGATGCCGAGCGCCGCGTACTCCTCGATCCGGTCGGCCACCTCCTGATGGCTGCCGACCAGGGCCGTGCCCGCGCCGCCGCGCACCAGGCCCACACCCGCCCACAGGTTGGGCGAGACGACCAGGCCGTCGCGGTTGCCGCCGTGCAGGTCGAGCATGCGGCGCTGACCCTCGGACTCGCTGCGGGCCAGCCCGGCCTGCACCGCGGCGATCGCCTCCTCGGAGACGCCGCGCAGCAGCCGGTCGGCCTCGGCCCACGCCTGCTCGGCGGTGTCGCGCGCGATCACGTGCAGCCGGATGCCGAACCGCATGTCCGGCTTGAGCGACCGGATCCAGTCGAGCTTCTGCGCGACCTGCGCGGGCGGCTCACCCCAGGTCAGATAGACGTCGGCGTGGTCGGCGGCGACCGGGCCGGCCGCCTTGGACGAGCCCCCGAAATAGATGGCCGGCGCCACGTCGGGCACCTTGCTCAACTGCGCACCCTCGACGTGCAAATGCGCACCCTCGAACGTCACTGTCTCGCCGCGCAGAAGCGATCGCACAATGCCGAGAAATTCCCCCGTACGGGCGTAGCGCTCGTCCTTTCCCAAGAAGTCGCCGAACTGGCGCTGCTCGTGCGACTCGCCGCCGGTGACCACGTTGAGCAGCAACCGGCCGCCGGAGAGCCGCTGGAACGTCGACGCCATCTGCGCGGCCAGCGTCGGCGAGAGCAGACCCGGGCGGAAGGCGACGAGGAACTTGAGCCGCTCGGTGACCGAGGCGAGCATCGCCGTCGTCAGCCACGCGTCTTCGCACCAGGCGCCGGTCGGCGTGAGCGCGCCGACGAACCCGAGCTGCTCGGCCGCGCGCACGATCTGGGAAAGATAGTCGACGGTCGGCTGACGCACGCCGCCCGCCGACCCGACCGGCGTGCCGTGGCCGCCACCCACGATGTCGCGGCTGTCGCCGTTGGTGGGCAGAAACCAGTGAAAGTCCATGCCCGCACCCTACCTACTATTCCTATGAAGTCGATAGGCTCGCGGGCATGGATGAGCGTGCATACGACGACCGGCGGTTCCGTCAGTGGCAGGCCGGGCGGGCCCGCGGCCTCGACCGTCGCGACCTGCTGAAACTGGCCGCCCTCGGCGTCACCGCCCCGGCCCTGGCCGCCGTGGGAGCCTCCCCCGCCGCCGCGGCCGCCGCCGCCGCCGCCCCGATTGTCAAGCCGCTGCCGCCCGAGCTGTTCAAGCCGCTCGGCACCAACGCCGAAACGCTCTGGTCCTCGCTCAAGGACGTCGGCTACCACGTGCCGATCGACCGCTTCTTCGTCCGCAACCATACGAGCACCCCGATCATCGACAGCGCGTCGTGGCGGCTGACCGTGTTCGGCGCGGGCCTGCGCGGCGGCCCGGTCGAGTTCTCGTTGCGCGACCTCGAGCGCCTGCCGTCGGTGACGCGCTCGGTGACAATCGAGTGCGCGGGCAACGGCCGCAGCTACTTCACGACACAACAAGCCCAAACCGTTTCCGGTACGGCGTGGGGCCTGGGCGCCGTGGGCGTCGCGCGCTGGCGGGGCGTCAAGCTGTCGACCGTGCTGCGCCGGGCCGGGCTCTCGTCCCGCGCCGTCGACGTGCAGGCGGCCGGCCTCGACCCGAATTATGTGACCGGCGGCGTCGACCTGGGACCCGTACGGCGGCCTTTGCCCGTGCGCAAGGCCCTCGACGACGTCCTGCTCGCGTACGAGATGAACGGCTCGCCCCTGCCCGCCGACCACGGCCATCCCGTACGCCTGGTCGTCCCGTCCTGGATCGGCATCTCGTCGATCAAGTGGGTCGGCAGCATCGAGGTCTCCGACGAGCCGCTGTTCTCCCCGTGGAACACGCAGTTCTACAGGTTCTTCGGCCCCGATTTCCCGGCCGAGGGGCAGCCCTTCGACCGCCAGTCGATCAAGAGCGCGTTCGAGCTCGACCCCGGCGCGACGTTCCCGGCCGGCCTTCCCGTACGCCTGACCGGCCGCTCCTGGTCGGCCGCGGGCCGCATCAAGCACGTCGAGGTGAGCACCGACGGCGGCACCCGCTGGCGCCGGGCCCGCCCGGTCGGCCCGTCGATCGACAACGCCTGGCAGCGCTGGGAACTCGACTGGCGCCCGGCCGAAGGCCCGCACGTGCTGCAGGCCCGCGCCACCGACGTGCGCGGAAACGTGCAGCCCGATGTTGCGCGTTTCAACACGCTCGGCTACCTGTTCGACGCCGTGGTCAAGGTGCCCGTCACCGCTTCACCGGCACCGGCTGCCCCTGCTGCACTTCGATGACGGCCCGCCCGCCCAGCGGCTCCGACAGCGTGACCGTAACCGTGCGCATGTAGCCGACAAGCATGCAAGCGTGCGTGCTGCCGGCCGGAACGCTGGGCGGCGGGCCGTCGTAAGGCCGTTCCTGAATGAGAACGGCAACGGCCCGCTCGGACTCGACGGCCTCGGCGGTGTAGTCCGCGCCGCAGGGCTTGTCGGCCCCTTCCCGCGACCCCGTGAACTTCACCGTGAGCCGCAGCCCGTCGGGACGAGCCGCCTCGGCCGCGGCCCCGTGCGGGATGTCGTCGGGGTTGCCGGCCGGAGGATCCACCTGAACCGGGGTGCCGCTGTCGACGGCCGCCCGCAGAATGCGCATCTTCGTCTGCGCGAGCGTGTACTCCCACGCCGGCACGGTCGCTTCCCCCCGCGTAGTCATCACACGCATCGTGCCCAACCGCGCCCCCGTCACCGGATGCGGCGTGCACTCCGAGCACCGGTTGTCGGCAGCCATCAGCCGCAGCCCCTCCCGCGCCGAGATCAGCGGCAACGCCAGCCGCGCACCGCTCCCCCACACAACCTCGCCGGTCTGGCGGGGCGCCGCCGGCATCTCACCCGACGCGCGAAACAGCCCCGCCGAGATGACCTGCTTGAGGTGCTCATTGCTGGTCTCCAGCGCGCCCACACTGCCGGTCTCCGTCCGCCCGACCACGACGAAGCCCGCATCGCCCATCGCCTTGTCGTAGTTGGCGAGCACCACCCGGGCCCGTTCCCGCAGCCGTTGCAAGTTCTCAGGCGCACTCGGCCGCGACGGCTCGTCCAGCCCCTGCACGACGGTCGACGGCGCGGCACAACCCGCCAGCACCAGCCCTACCGCCATCGCCACCAGCAGCCGCATCTCATGCCCACGCGCTCCCCCGTCTCGCCGGGGCCCCTTCGACGCGCGTGAACCGTCGCAAGTTCCCGCAGTCCCCCGCAACCCCACCCTCACCAAGCAACCGGCCACCCATGAACACGAACCCGCCTTCGGGAGTGACCACACGTGCCCGCGCAACGAGCAAGACCGCGCAAACGCGCAACGACGAGCACCATCGCTCAATCAAGCGGCCCGACGCACCGACCGGACGGACCCACACGACCGGCCAGCCCGACACCGATCAAAGGCGCAACGGCGAGCACTGTCGCTCAACAAGTGAGCAGCCCGCGCACCAATCAGACGAACACACGAGACCGGTCAAGCCGACACCGACCAAACGCGCAACAACGAGCACTGTCGCTCAAACACGCGGGCGGCTTGGCGCACCGATCGGACGAGCACACGAGACCGACCGGGCCGACACGGAACTAGTGCGCAACTACGAGCACTGTCGCTCAACAAGTGATAGGAGTGAGCGCTCAAGATGGCGTGCGGTCCGGTAATGAGCGGACGAGCAACTGCGAGCGACATCGCTCGGATGACGCGCGCGGCCCTCACGGCGGGAACGAGCGCTCACGGCCGCGCAGGCGGGACTGATCGAACGCGCAATTGCGCGCGCTATCGCTCAGTCGCGCCGGGCTGCCACGAGCGTGCGCGCATCTGTGGGCTTGTCCGGCGGTTGGGGGTTGGGCATTACCACTTACTCACGTCGCGCGGGTGGGGTGAGTGTTTTGGGCGCGCCAGCGCCCTGCTCGCCCCGCCCGCGTCCCGGCGGGAGCGACGGTCCGTCACCCCCCACGCCGCTACGACATCTTGAAGTTGATCTGAACCGGTAGAACGCTCAACCGTTGACGCCGACCGGGACGTCGCCGCGCAGGGTGATGCGGTGCATGACGCGACGTTCGGAACCGTAGTCGCGGTTGGCGTAGTGGGCGGTGCTGCGGTTGTCCCACATGGCGACGTCGCCCGGGCGCCAGCGGTGGCGGACGATGTGTTCGGGCTTGGTCAGGTGGGCGTAGAGCAGGTCGAGGATGGCGCGGCTCTCGAATTCGGACACGCCGACGATGTGGGACGTGAAGCCGGGGTTGACGAAGATGCCACGGCGGCCGGTCTCGGGATGGACCCGGATCACCGGGTGTTCGATCGGCTTCAACGACGTCACCACCTCGCCGTCCCACTCGTTGCCCTGGCCGTTGCGGCGCTGGGCCAGGTAGTAGCCGAATTCGCGGTTGCCGTCGTGCACTGCGGTCAAAGTCGAAACCAGCTCCTGTACGGCCGGCGAGAGCGAGTCGTAGGCCAGTTGCGCGTCCGCCCAGTTGGTGTCGCCGCCGGTGGGTGGCAGGGTGACCGCGCGCAGGATCGAGCCCAGGGGTGGGCGGCGCATGAACGTCACATCCGTGTGCCACACGTCGGCGAAACCGTTGTCGGTGCTGTCGAGGGCGTACACCTCGGGGTGCTCGGCGTCGACCCCCGCGACCACGGGGTGCGAGGCGGTCAGCTCGCCGATCCGGCGGCCCAGCGAGATCTGCCCGTCGTCGTCCAGGGTCTGGTCGCGGAAGAACAGGACCTTGCGTTCCACCAGGGCGGCCCGGATGTCGGCCACGTCGGCGTCGGACACCTTGCTCAGGTCGATGCCGTGGACGATCGCCCCGAAGTGCGGGGACAGCTGGTCGAAGATCATGCGGTTACCTCCGTACGGGATCGGACCGCCGCGCCCACCTCGGCGCGCAGGGCGGCGAACTCGGGCAGGCCGCGCAGCTCGTCGGGGGTGATCCCGGTGCGCGGCAGGTCGATCGGCAGGTCGAGGGCGACCCGCCCGGGCCGCGGGGTGAGCACCACGACCCGGCTGCCCAGGAACACCGCCTCGTCGACGCTGTGGGTGACGAACACGCAGGTACGCGTGGCCGAGACCGTACGCAGGTCCTCCTGCAGCCGTTCCCGGGTGAGCGCGTCGAGCGCCGCGAACGGCTCGTCGAGCAGCAGCAACGGGTTGTCGACGGCCAGCGCCCGCGCGATCGCGACGCGCTGTTGTTGCCCACCGCTGATCTGCCACGTGCGCCTTCGCGCAACATCGTGCAACCCGACCCGTTCGAGCAGCAGTTCCACGTCGGCCGTCGACGCGGACTGGCCGGCATATTTCAACGCCAGTGCGATGTTGCCGCCCACGCTGCGCCACGGGAACAGCCGCGGCTGCTGGAACACCAGCCCTGCGCCGCGCCCCGGCACGGGTGGCGAGCCCGAGGTGTGTACGGTGCCGAAGGTGGGCTCCTCGAACCCCGCGATCAGCCGCAGCAGCGTGCTCTTGCCGCAGCCGGAGGCCCCGACGAGCACGAGGAACTCGCCGGACGGGACGGTCAGGTCGACCGGCCCGACCGCGGTGACGTCGCCGTAGCGGTGCTCGACGTCGGCCAGCTTGATCGCGTCAGCCGAGGACACCGGGCAGCCCCTCGACGTAGATGGCCTTCTGCACGTCGGCCAGCGCGGGCACGGCGTCGATCTTCTGCTGGCCTTTGAGGAACTCGGCCGCGCTGACCAGGTTGTCGGCCAGCTTGCCGACCTTCTCCGGCGTGCCCAGCCACTCGTCGCTGGCCAGGTCGGCCGGCTTGAGGAAGACGCCCTGCGAGAGCTGGTCCTGCGCCTCGGCCGGGCTGAGGTTGAGCTCGGCGCCGATCGACTTGGCCGCGGCCGCCGGGTCCGTCGCGATCAGGTCGAGGGCCTGCGCCTCCACCTTGCGCCAGGCGTCGACCGCCTCGGGGTGGGCCTCGGCGAAGGCCGTCGTCACCACGCCCAGGTCGAGCGTCGGCTTGCCCGCGGTGGCCAGCTCGCGGCTGGAGATGAGCACCTTGCCGGTCTTCTTGATCTCGGCCAGCGACGGCAGCCACGTGTACGCCGCGTCGATGTCCCCACGCGTCCAGGCGGCCTGGATGTCCTGCGGCTCGAGGTCGACGATGTTCACTTCCTTCTCGGCCACGCCCGCCTTGTCGAGCGCGGCGAGCAGGCTGTAATGCGCCGTCGAGGCGAACGGCGTGCCCACCTTCTTGCCCTTGAGCGAGGCCACGTCGGTCACCCCGCTGCCGTTGCGCGCGACGAGCGCCTCGTTGTCGCCGGCCACGTCAAGAACAAAGGCCACCTTGTACGGGATGTTGAGCGGGGCGGACAGGCCGCGCGCGACCGGGCTGGACCCGATGGCCGCGATGTCGATGCTCTTGCCCACGAACGCCGTGTTGATGCTGGCCCCGGAGTCGAACTTGGTCCAGGTGATCTCGTAGTCGGGCAGTGCCTTCTCGAGCAGCCCCTGGTTCTTGACGACGAGGTCACCGCTGGGGAACGCCTGATAGGCGAGCCGGATGGTTTTCTTCTCCGGGTCCGCGCCCCCGCTTGCGGCGCCGTTGCCGCAGGCGGCGAGCGAGAGGAGGGTCAGACCGGCGATGATCTTTTTGAGCACGGGGTTCCTATCTAGGCACGGCCTCGCCACGGGATCAGCCTGTTTTCGGCCGTCCGCAGCAGGGCGTCGATGAGCAGGCCGGAGAGGCCGATGGCGAACAGTCCGAGCACGACGACGTCGGTCTGCGAATAGCGCTGGGCGTCGCGGACCATGCCGCCGATTCCCGGTACGCCGTTGATGGTCTCGGCGGCGACGACCGAGCTGTACGCCATGCCGACCGCGAGCCGCACCCCGGTGAAGATCTCGGGCAGCGCGTTCGGCAGAGTCACATCCCGTACGACCTCCCACCGGCCCGCCCCGAGCGCGCGGGCCGCCTCGACCAGGCCCGTCGGTGCGCCCTGCACGGCGGCGGCGGTGGCCACGGCGACCGGCGGCAGCGCGGCGATCGAGAGCAGCCACAGCTTCGGGGTCTCGTCGATGCCGAACCAGATGATGAACAGGCTGAAATACGCGAGCGGCGGCAGAGCCCGTACGAAGGTGACGACCGGCTCGGTGACGACGCGCAGCCACGAGATCACGCCCATCAGCACGCCCAGCACGAGGCCGCCGGCGACACCGATGACCGAGCCGATCAGGATGCGGCGCAGCGAGATGCCGAGATGCTCGATCAGCAAGCTGCCGCTGTAACCCCGTACGCCGTCATGGGTGGTCGAGGTCTGGATCAGTTGATGCCAGACCGCGCCCGGGGACGGGATGAACGTGGGGTTCCGCGTCGTGCGGGCGGCCAGCTCCCAGAGTCCGTAGAGGACGACGAGGGCCAGCAGCCGCAACGCGATCCGGCGCCGCTTCTTGGGCGCCGCAGCGGAACGCCTCGGGGACGGGTCGGCCGACAGGGCAGGCGGCGCGGACAAGATGGTCACGCGTCATTTCCTACCTTGCCTATCGGGTTTAGGCAAGCGTGTGTCCGGCTGCTGGACCTCTCCTCAGCTCACGCGCAGGACCGAAACCGTGTCGTCGTCGCCGTTGGTGACGTACGCGAGGCGGCCGTCGGGCGCGACCGCCATCGTGCGCGGGCTCTTGCCGACCGGGACGGTGGCCGTCACCTGACCCGTGCGCGGGTCGACGACGGAGACCGAGTTGCTGCCCTCGTTGACGGCGTACGCGTGACCGGAGTCGGTGGCGAAGGCCGCGGCCTGGGGCTTGTCGCCGACCTTGAACGGGCCGCGGCGTTCCAGCGTCTGGGTGTCGATCAGGTCGACCGCGTCGGCCTGGAAGCAGGCGACCACCGCCGTACGGCCGTCGGGCGAGACGGCCAGGCTGTGCGGGGCGGCGCTGACCGGGATCGACTTCAGCCGCTTGTCGTTGCGCGTATCGATGGCCGAGACGGTGCTCGATTCGTGGTCGGGCGTGAACGCGCGCTGCCCACCCTTGTCGAACGAGACGGCATGCGGGTTCTCGGGCACGAACACGCGGCCGGTGAGCTGCTCGTCCTTGTAGATCTCGACGTTGCGGCCGCCGTGGATCGGCACCCACAGCCTGCCGTCAGGAGCCACAGCCAGCGCGTACGGCTGAACTCCGGTCTTCAGGTTGCGCAGGACGGTCAGCTTCTCGGCGTCGACGACGGCCACCCCGCTGCCGCTGAGATCGTCCTCGTACATGGAGACGAAGACCCGCTTGCCGTCCCGCGACACGGCGACGAACCGGGGAGTATTGCGGAGCGCGACCTCGTCGACCTGGCCGGATTCGAGGTCGGCCACGGAGAGGATGCGCGAGCTCTGATTGGCCACGTAGAGGGTCTTGCTGTCGGGCGCGACGGCCACGCCCTCGGGCTCGTCGCCGACCTTGATCGTCCCCACCACTGCCGGCTTGTCGACGCTGGCCCTCACCTGCTCCTGGCCGCCACCTTGCTGCTCGTCCTCGCCACTTTTGTCGCCGCCGGACTCCTCATTCTTCCCGCCGCCGGGTTGCTCGTTCTTGCCGCCGCTGGGCTGCTCATTGCCGGCGGGCTGCTCCTGCTGCTGAGCGACCGGCGCTTGATCGTCCTGCAGCGTGACCGCGGCCGCCAGGCCCGTGCCCACGAGCAGAACCAAGGCGGTCGCCCCGGCGATGATCAGCCCCTTGACCCGGCGGCGAGACTGCTCCGGCGGATCGGTGGGCGGCAGAAAGACCGGCTCACGATTCTCAAAGGTGACCTGAGGCGGCGCCGCAAGACCCGCCGAGATCGGCTCGAACGTCTCGGTCTCGCTCAGCCCGGTCACGCGCGCCCGTCCCATCTCGAACGGCCAGCTCTCGAGCATCGCCGCCGTCAGCGGCTCCCCGGTCTCACGCGGCCCATTTCCCCGTACGGCATCGGCCAGCGGCTCGCTCCCCGACGCGCTGACGAACCGCTCTCGTACGGCGTCGGCCTGCGGCTCCGGCGGCCAGGTCTCCAGCGCCTCGCCACCGATCAGCCCGGCTCCGATGTGACCCGTGACCGGCAGGTCGGCCGCGCCCGCCGGCCCGTCCAGCGAGACCATCCCGGCCAGCGCACCGTCGCCCGGCTGCCACTGCACCTGCAGCTGGTCGCCGGCAATGCGCGCCCGCAGGCCAGGGCCGGTCACCTTGATCCGCGAGGCCAGCGCCATCGGCGAGCCCTCAATCTTGATCACCGCCGCGAGCCGGGGCGTGCCCGGCGCGACCGGCCCGAAGTCGATCCGGCCCGGCACCAGCGAGATCGAGGTCTCGGCCAGGGCCGCATCGGCCGCCGCGGCCACCTCGGGGTCGTCGTCCGTCATCAGGGCGACGAGGCCGGCCCGGGCGGCCACGGCGACGTCGCTGTCCTCGCTGTAGGCCCGGTCGCGCAGGTCTTCGACCGCCGAAAGCCGCTCCGCACTCATCTGGTCACCGCCCTGTCTCGAAGGGGACGGCCGACCGCGTCAGTCGACCGGGTGGGGCCGCAGCTGGAGGACCGGGGCGACGTGGCCCGGGGGCAGCGCGGGATAGGCCGGCTCGGCGCCGAGCTCACGGCGCAACCGCCGGGCCGTGCGCCGCCAGCGCAGATCGTCGTCGTCGGCCGGACCCTCGATGAAGGCCTCGGCCGGCAGCGCGGCGAGCGCTGCCAGTAACCGCCCGTCATCCCACATGCCGTGGGGTACGGGCGGCGCGTCCACCGGGTTCAACACAGCTGCACATCGATGTTCAACGCCCCAAAGTCGGTCCTCTGCCCTGGCCCTGTCCACACGCCGCCCGGCGCCGGTCGGTTCAGGATTTCTGTCAGAGGGCCGGTCTAGGGTCGTCCTCGCAGCCGTTGAAGGAGGACCGCATGACCACCCTGAAGGACCGCCCCGCCACCGCCCTGCTGGTCGTCGACGTGCAGACCGGCGTGGTCGCCGCCGGCCACGACCGCGACGCCGTGCTGGCCAACATCGCCGCGCTGGCCGACCGCGCCCACGCCGAGCAGGTGCCGGTCATCTGGGTCCAGCAGACCGACGACAACCTGGTCCACGGCTCCGAGAATTGGCAGCTGGAGCCTTCCTTACCGGTCGCACCCGGCGATGTCGTGCTCGAGAAGCAGTGGGGCGACTGCTTCGAGGCCACCGAGCTCGAGTCCCTGCTCGCCGCCCGCGGCGTGGGCCGCCTGGTCATCACCGGCGCCCAGACCGACGCCTGCATCCGCTCCACCCTGCACGGCGCCTTCACCCGCGGCTACGACACGCTCCTGGTCAGCGACGCCCACACAACAGAAGACCTCACTTCGTACGGCGCTCCCCCGCCGGCCCAGGTGATCGCCCACACCAACCTGTATTGGACCCACCAGTCGGCCCCGGGCCGCACCGCCGGCACCGCGCCGACCAAGGAGGTCACCTTCACCCCCTGAACGGCGCGGCGGGGCCGACACTGAGGGCATGACAGCTATCTCGTTGATGCTTGCCGTGCCCGACGCGGCCGAGGCCTCGGCCTGGTATCGGCGCGCCCTCGGGGCCGTCGAACTGTGGAATCTGGGCTCGGTGATCGGCCTGGAGATCGAGGGCGCCCCCATCTTCCTGGCCGAGCCCGCCAACAACGGCTGGGAGACCCCGCACAACACCGGCACGACCACCGTCCGCGTGGAGGTCTTCACCGACGAGCCGGACGCCTTCGTGGCCCGCGCCGCGGCGGCAGGGGCGCACAACCACGACCCCGTACGCGATCACGACATGCCGTGGGGCCCCCATCGCCAGGGCGGCTTCTTCGACCCGTACGGGCATCTGTGGCTCGTCGGTGATCTGACGCCGCTGACCAGGAAGAGGTGATCTGCAACCGCTGACCCGGGACAGCTGAGGTGCGCCCTGTTGTCCCCGCGGGCGACAACGTGTTCTAGAGGCGGCCGGGAAAGCCGCCACCGGGAACGCCCGCGGCGGGCCGGTTCAGCGCGGGAACTTCACGTGCTCGTACGGGATGGATTTGATCGTCAGGACGGCGGCGAGCCCGG
The DNA here is from genome assembly GCF_016785085.1 of Paractinoplanes lichenicola. GTDB lineage: Bacteria > Actinomycetota > Actinomycetes > Mycobacteriales > Micromonosporaceae > Actinoplanes > Actinoplanes lichenicola. The sequence continues at coordinate 116,231 of NZ_JAENHO010000007.1, read as the reverse complement.
CGGCCACGGGCACGGCCGCCCATAGCCAGGTGGGGCCGCCGATCGCGGGGACGATCACGGCCTGGGCAGTGGCGACGAGCGCGACGACGGCGCCGGCCTGATAGACGGGTCGCGCGTAACGGCGCAGCACGGCCTGACGCACGGCATCCACCCTTGGAGGATCAACGGACACCGGAGGCTACTGCACGAGATCTTGTGAAGTCCACGACACCCGCTCAGGTCGTGGACGCCGGGTCCCGATGACCGGACGTGAGGCACGGACGGCTTTGGATCTGGTGGCTCGCGGCCGGCGTGGCCGCGATCGCCGGTCACTATGTGCTGCCCGCGAGCAGCTCGACCGCGAACCTGGTGTACGACGTCATCGGCGTCATGACGGTGGTGGCGATCCTGCTCGGCCTGCGCCTGCACCGGCCGGCCCGACCGGCGATGTGGCGGTGGTTCGCGGCGGGTCAGGTCACCTTCGTGCTCGGCGACGTGACCTGGGAGATCTACGAGAACGTTCTGCACCTGTCGCCGTACCCGTCGCTGGCCGACGCCTTCTACCTCGGCTCGTACCCGATGTTCGTGGTGGGCCTGTTGCTGCTGGTGCGCCAGCGCCGCAGCTCGCTGGGCGACCTGATCGACTCGGCGATCGTGGCCACCGGTCTGGCGCTGGTCTTCTGGATCTTCGTGTTGTACCCGGTGGCCGCCGATTCGGGTCAGACACTGGTCGAGCACGTCGTGACGATCGCCTACCCGGTGGCCGACGTGCTGTTGCTGGCGTTGCTGGCCCGCCTGTTCACCAGCGGCGGCGCCCGCACCCCGAGCGTCCACCTGCTGGTGCTGGGGACGACGCTGCAGCTCGCCGGGGACACGGCCTTCTCGGTCATCCCGCTCTATTCCGACGCGAGCACTCATCCGACCGACCCGATCTTCCTGCTCTCGTACGTGGTGTGGGGTGTCGCCGCGCTGCACCCGTCGATGGCCGCCCCGCCCGCCACCGGCCGCGTGTCGGCCCGGGTCGGCCGGGGCCGGCTGCTGCTGTTCGGGCTGTGCTCGCTGCTCGCGCCGGCCCTGCTGCTGATCCCACGGGTCGGCGGCGACCCGGCCGGCCGGTTGTCGGTGGCGGTCGGCGCGACGGCGCTGATCCTGCTGGTCATCGCGCGCATGTCCGGTTTCGTGTTCGAGGTGCGCCGCCAGTCGGCCGAGCTGACCCGGGCCGCGATGAGCGACGCGCTGACCGGGCTGGCCAGCCGCCGGCGGTTCGAGCTGGCGCTGACCGACGCCCTGGCCGCGGGCCGGCCGCAGATGGCGCTGCTCGGCCTGAACGGCTTCAAGAACGTCAACGACGAGCTGGGCCGCCCGGTCGGTGACCGGGTGCTCGAGCTGCTGGCCGAGCGGGTGGCCGCGCTGGCCCCGGAGTCCTCGGTCGTGGCCCGCCTCGGCGGCGACGAGTTCGCGGTGCTTCTGCCCTCGGCCAGCGCCGACGAGATCCGCGTGGTCGCCGCGACCCTGTCGTCGGCGCTGGGCGCCCCGGTCGCGGTGGGCGGGCACGAGCTGTACGTCGGGGTGGCGATCGGCCTGGCCGGCGGTCGCGGGCTGACGCCGGTCGAGGTGCTGCGGCAGGCCGAGGCGGCGATGCACGCGGCCAAACAGACCGGTGAGCCCGTACGCCGGTGGACGCCCGCCCTGGACGAACGCGCGGGCGAGTTCGTGCGGCTGGGCGCGGAGATCCGGGCCGCGCTCGACCACGACCAGTTCCGGGTCGTCTATCAGCCCATCGTCGAGCTGCCGTCGGGGCGGGTGGCCGCCGTCGAGGCCCTCGTGCGGTGGGAGCACCCGGTCCGTGGCGTGGTCAGCCCGGCCGCGTTCATCCCGGTCGCCGAGCGCAACGGCCTGATCGTCGAGCTGGGTGAGTGGATTCTGCGCACCGCCTGCCGCCAGCTGGCCGAGTGGCGGGCGACCCTCGGCGACCGCGCGCCGGAGCGGGTCAGCGTCAACGTGTCGGCCCGGCAGCTGGCCCGCCCGCAGTTCGCGGCGACGGTGGCGGCCGCCCTGGCCGACAGCGGGCTGCCCGCCTCGCGCCTGGCCGTCGAGGTGACCGAGACCGCCGTGTTCGAGGGTGGCCAGGCGGTCACCGCGCTGCACGAGCTGCGCGCGCTCGGGGTGCGGATCGCGCTCGACGACTTCGGCACCGGGCACTCGTCGCTCGGCCTGCTGCAGACCGTGCCGGTGGACATCCTCAAGGTCGACAAGTCCTTCGTCGACAATGTCACCCAGGCGGGCCGCCACACCGTCATCGCGGAGGCGTTGTTCCAGGTGAGCACGGGTCTGGGGTTGTCCGCGGTGGCCGAGGGCGTGGAGACCGCCGAGCAGGCCGACGCGTTGCACCGGCTCGGCTACCGCTATCTTCAGGGCTACTACTACGGCCGTCCGGTCGCGGAGCCCGACTTCGCCCTGTCCGCCGCGATCGCCGCCGGTAGTGAACCTGTCAGGGCTTGATCAAGCGAGCGGGTGAATGAACGCGACCGTCACGTTTGATCGTCCCCGGGCGGGGTATGGCGGCGGTTCCCATTCGCAGAGCGACGGAGTGAGTATGTCGTTGGAGTATCGGCTCGAACGCCACGGCGATCGGATCACGGTGGCGCCCGAGGGTGACATCAGCCTCGAGACCGTCGACGTGCTGCGCAACGTATTGCGGACCATCGTGGACAGCGGCGACGTCGCGCACATCGACGTCGACATGCGGTCGGTGGCGTTCCTCGACTCCAGCGGCATCGGCGTGCTGGTGGCCTCGCGCAAGGCGGCCGCGGCCCGGGGCGCCACCTTCATCCTGCGCGAGCCGACGCCGATGGTGCGCATGGTGCTGCAGGTGGCCCACCTCGACGGCATCCTGCTCGAGGACACCTCGATGAGCTGACGGCTACAGCCGCAGCAGCATCGTGTCGGAGTTGCCCTCGCGGCCGACCACGGTGAACCCGGCCCGCTCGTAGAGGCGGCGGGCCGCGTTGCCGTCCTCGACGCTCAGGCTCAGGCCGGGCAGCGACCGCTGCCGGGCCCGTGTGATCAGGGCGTCGAGCAGCGCCGAGCCGACGCCCCGGCCCCGTGCCCCGGCCAGCACCCCGGCCGACAACTCGGGGACCTCCGGCGCCACGAAGCCGTAGCCCGCCCGGTCGGCGGGCAGCGCCCGGGCCCAGACCGCGCCCACGTCCCGACCGTCGACGGCCCCGATCAGGCCCAGGTCGCCGGCCCGCGGGAATCCCGCGAGGTAGCGCTGGGCCATCGGGTCGGAGCGCACCCACTCGAGGGTGAAGCGCGGCTCCGACCAGTTGTACGCCGCCAGCGTGATCTCTTCGAGGAAGGGCAGATCGCCGGGGCCGGCTTCGCGTATCAGCACCCGGCGACCCTACCTACGACGTCGCCCAGTCCCCCAGCGACCAGTCCCGCACCTCGGGCATGTCTTCGAGGTGCTCCACCACGTAACGCTCGTGGCGGGCCAGCTGCGCCTGGCACCACTCCTTGAGCTCGGTGGCGCCCTGGGGCAGGCGGCGGGCGTTGTTGATCGCGTCCATCACCAGGTGGTAGCGCGACGCCTTGTTGCGGACCGTCATGTCGAACGGGGTCGTCGTGGTGCCCTGCTCGATGAAGCCGCGCACCCGGAACCGGTCGGCGTCGGGCCGGCCGTGCACCAGCTGGTGGATCGCCCCCGGATAGCCGTGGAACGAGAACACCACGTCGACCGTGTCGGTGAACAGCTCGGTGAACAGGGTGTCGCTCATGCCGTGCGGGTGGTCCTTGGGCCGCACGAGGGTCATCAGGTCGACCACGTTGACGACCCGCACCCGCATGCCGGGCAGCCTTTCCTTGAGGATCTGGGCCGCCGCGACCGTCTCCATCGTCACGACGTCGCCGGCGCAGGCCAGGATGATGTCGGGGTCGGAGGCGCCGTCGTCGGTGCCGGCCCAGTTCCAGATGCCGGCGCCGCGGGCGCAGTGCTCGAGGGCCTCGTCCATCGTCAGCCACTGCAGCTGCGGCTGCTTGTCGATGACGATCAGGTTGATGTACGACTTCGACCGGAAGCAGTGGTCGGCCACCGAGAGCAGGCAGTTCGCGTCCGGCGGCAGATAGACCCGGCTCACCGTGCCGCGCTGGGTCAGCACATTCTGGATCAGGCCGGGGCCCTGGTGGCTGAATCCGTTGTGGTCGTTGCGCCACGCCGTCGAGGTGAGCAGCACGTTGAGGCTGGGCACCTTGGCCCGCCACGGCAGGTGGTCGGCCTCCTCGAGCCACTTGCCGTGCTGGATGGTCTGCGAGGCGCTGACCATGGCGAACGCCTCGTACGTGGCGAACAGGCCGTGCCGGCCGGTCAACGTGTAGCCCTCCAGCCAGCCGTGGCAGTTGTGCTCGCTGAGCACCTCCATGACCCGGCCGGCCGGCCCCAGCGCGTCGTCGCCGGGGTGCACCTGCTCCATGAACGCGCGGTCGGAGACCTCGAAGACCGCGCCGAGCCGGTTGCTGTTGGTCTCGTCGGGCGAGAACAGCCGGAACCGGTCGGGGTTGTCGCGATAGATGTCGCGCATGAACTCGCCGAGCTTGCGGGTCGACTCGGCCCGCACCGTGGCCGGCGATTTCACCTCGATCGCGTAGTCGCGGAAGTCGGGCAGGTCGAGCTCGCGGGTCAGCACACCGCCGTTGGCGTGCGGGTTGGCGCTCATCCGCAGCTCGCCCGCCGGGTCCTGCTCGCGCAGCAGGGCCACCGGGGCGCCGTCGGCGTCGAAGAGCTCCTCCGGCCCGTAGGACTTGAGCCACTGCTCCAGCAGGGCCAGGTGCTCCGGGTTGTCGCGCACGCCGGCCAGGGGCACCTGGTGCGAGCGGTAGGTGCCGGTGACCTGCACGCCGTCGACCTCGGCCGGGCCCGTCCAGCCCTTCGGGGTGCGCAGCACGATCAGCGGCCACCGCGGGCGGCTGCCGTCCCACTCGCCCTCGCGGGCCGCCTGCTGGATCGTCCGGATGCTCTGCCAGGCCTGGGCCAGGGCGGCCGCGAACCGGTGATGCATGCCGGGCACGTCGTCGCCCTCGACCTCGATCACGTCGTAACCGTGGCCGGAGAGCAGCTCGCGGACCTCGGCCGGATCCTTGCGGCCGAGCACCGTGGGGCCGGAGATCTTGGCCCCGTTGAGGTGCAGGATCGGCAGGACCGCGCCGTCGTGGGCCGGGTTGAGGAACGAGATGCCCTTCCACGAGCCCTCGAGCGGGCCCGTCTCGGCCTCGCCGTCGCCGACCACGGCGATCGCCAGCAGGTCGGGGTTGTCGAACACCGCGCCGAACGCGTGGACCAGCACGTAACCCAGCTCGCCGCCCTCGTGGATCGAGCCGGGGGTAGTCACCGAGACGTGGCTGGGGATGCCGCCGGGGCTGGAGAACTGGCGGAACAGCTTGCGCAGGCCCGGCTCGTCGCGGGTGACGTCGGGATAGACCTCGGAATACGTGCCCTCGAGATAGCCGGCGGCGACCAGCGCGGGACCGCCGTGGCCGGGGCCGGTCAGATAGATCGTGTCCTGCCCGGTGTGGCGGATCAGCCGGGACACGTGGGCGTAGACGAACGACAGGCCGGGGCTGGTGCCCCAGTGACCGAGCAATCGCGGCTTGATGTGCTCGGCCTTGAGCGGCTCGCGCAGCAACGGGTTCGCCTGCAGATAGATCTGGCCGATGGTCAGATAGTTGGCGGCCCGCCACCACGCGTCGACCCGGGTGAGGTCGGCCTCGTCGAGGGTGGGAAGCAGATCGGAGACAGCCGTAGTCACTCGCTCGTCCCTTCAGACAGCTGGTCGATGGCGTCGAAGCTATGGCCTACCCCATCGGGGCCAATAGAGTCTTTGGTACTGGGTCGAAGTGACTTTTGCGTGTCAGTGAACCGACAAGCCCGGTCCATCCGTTCCCCATGGCGTGCCAGAGACCACGGACGGCCCGCCAGTCGTCGAGAACCGCCGCGCCCGCTTGAAGAAGCTGCTCCACCGGCCGAAGATCCAGCTCGCGCTGACGATCACGGCCGCGGTCCTGCTCTTCGCGGCGCTGATCTTCCCGAACGTGCTGTCCCGCCTGACCCCGATCGGCTTCCTGCGCATCCCGGTCGAGGGCGCGGTGATCCTTGGTCTGCTGGCGGTCCTGCCCGGCCGGGCCCGCAAGATCTTCGCGGTCGTCGCCGGCTCGGCCGTCGGTCTGCTGGTCATCGAGAAGTGCCTCGACATGGGCTTTTTCGAGGAGCTCAACCGCCCGTTCGACCCGGTGCTCGACTGGGTGCTGTTCGACGACGCGTTCAGCTTCGCCGTCGACTCGTACGGGCGGCCGGCCTCGATCGCCGCCGTCGTCGCGGTCCTCCTGCTGGTGGCGGCCGTCCTCGCGCTGACCAGCTGGTCCGTGCTGCGCGTGGGCGAGCTGGTGGCCCGCCACCGGAGGCGGTCGGCGATCACCGCGGGCGGCCTGGCCGTGGCCTGGGGGCTCACCTTCTCGCTCGGCGTCTCGATCACCGGGGCCGTGCCGGTGGCCGCCCGCAGCACCGCCACCTACGCCTGGGACCGCGCCCACCAGGCCCGCGTCGGCCTGCGCGACGGCGCCACCTTCCGCCAGGAGGTGCAGCAGGACGCGTTCAAGGCCGTCCCGGCGGCCCAGATGCTGACCGGGCTCGAAGGCAAGGACGTCATCTTCACGTTCGTCGAGAGCTACGGCCGCAGCGCCGTCGAGGGCGTCGCGCTGTCGCCGATGACCCGCCCGGTGCTCGACGGCGGCGCGGCCGAGCTGAGCAAGGCCGGGTTCGCCGCCCGCAGCGGCTGGCTGACCTCGCCCACCTTCGGCGGCGGCAGCTGGCTGGCCCACGCCACGTTCGAGTCCGGCCTGTGGATCAACAACGAGCAGCGCTACCGCAACCTGGTCGCCAGCGACCGGCTCACGGTGACCCGCGCGTTCAAGCAGAAGCAGTACCGCACGGTCAGCGTCATGCCGGGCGCCACGCGGGCCTGGCCCGAGGGCAACTTCTACGGGTACGACCGGGTGTGGGACTCGCGCAACCTCGGCTACCAGGGCCCGAAGTTCAGCTGGTCGCCGATGCCCGACCAATACACGCTGAAGCAGCTCAACACCATCGAGTACAAGAAGCCCGGCCGGGGCCCGCTGATGATCGAGATGCCGCTCGTCTCCAGCCACACCCCGTGGGCGCCGATCCCCGACTACCTGCCCGACTGGGAGCAGGTCGGCGACGGCTCGATCTACACGACCATGGAGGCCGCCGGCCAGAAGCCCAAGGCGCTGTGGTCCGAGCCCAAGAAGGTGCGCGCCGAGTACGGCAAGTCGATCGTCTACTCGCTGACCTCGCTGATCAACTGGATCAAGCTGTACGGCGACGACAACCTGGTGATGGTCTTCCTCGGCGACCACCAGCCGTCCCCGATCGCGGCCGGCGCCGGGGCCAGCCACGACGTGCCGATCACGATCGTCGCCAAGGACCCGAAGGTGCTCGACCGGATCACCGGCTGGGGCTGGGCCGACGGCCTGCGGCCCAAGCCCGAGACGCCGGTGTGGCCGATGAGCGACTTCCGCGACAAGTTCCTCGGCGCGTTCGGGGAGCAGACCCCGGCCTCCTGACTCCTGCGGAATCGGTGGCCGGGCCTCCCGCACGGGCAGGAATTGTTGGTAGCGTCGCGCCATGCCGACGGATTCCGGAGTTGATCGCGCCCGACTTGCCGCCCTGGCCGCCCGCGAACGCGCCACGTTCGCCGAGCGGCGGCCCCGCTCGGCCGCCGCCCACCAGCGGGCCGGCCACCTGTTCGGCCGCGTCCCGATGACCTGGATGAACAAGACCGCCGCGGGCTTCCCGATCTCGTTCGAGACCGCCCGCGGCAACCGGATCATTGACGTCGACGGCATCGAATATCTGGACTTCTGCCTGGGCGACACCGGCGCCATGGCCGGGCACTCTCCCGCGCCGGTCGTCGAGGCGGTCACCCGGCGGCTCGGCGACCTCGGCGGCGCCACCACGATGCTGCCGACCGAGGACGCGGCGGCCGTCGGGGCCGAGCTGGCCCGGCGCTTCGGCCTGCCGTACTGGAGCCTCGCGCTGACCGCCACGGACGCCAACCGGTGGGCCATCCGGCTGCTGCGCGCGGTCACCGGGCGGCCGAAGATCCTGGTCAACAGCTACTGCTATCACGGCTCGGTCGACGAGTCGCTGATCGTCGTCGGCCCCGACGGGCGTGGGCAGAGCCGCGAGGGCAACGTCGGCGCGCCCACCGACGTCACCGTGACGAGCCGGGTCGCCGAGTTCAACGACCTCGAGGGCCTGGAGCGCGAGCTCGCCCACGGCGATGTCGCGGCGGTGCTGATGGAGCCGGCCCTGACGAACATCGGGATCGTGCTGCCCGAGCCCGGCTATCTGGCCGGCGTCCGCGAGCTGACCAGAAAATACGGCACCTACCTGATCAACGACGAGACCCACACATTCTCGGCCGGGCCGGGCGGCGCCACCGCGGCGTGGGGGCTCGAGCCGGACGTGCTCACCATCGGCAAGGCGATCGCCGGGGGCATCCCCATCGGGGCGTACGGGCTGAGCGAGGCGCTGGCCGGGACGCTGCTCGCCCGCACCGATCTCGACCTGGTCGACATGGGCGGGGTCGGCGGCACCCTGGCCGGCAACCCGGTGTCGACGGCGGCCGCGCGGGCCTGCCTGGAGCAGGTGCTCACCGAGCAGGCGTTCGAGGGCATGATCGCCACGGCGACCGGGTTCGCGACCGGCCTCCGCAAGATCATTGAGACGTACGGGCTGCCGTGGTCGGTCAGTCAGCTCGGCGCGCGTGTCGAATACCGCTTCGCCGACCCGGCCCCGCGCAACGGCACCGAGTCGGCCGCCGCCGCTGACGCCGAGCTCGAGGACTTCCTGCACACCTACCTGGCCAACCGGGGCGTGCTGCTCACCCCGTTCCACAACATGGTGCTGATGGCGCCCCAGACGACCACGGCCGACGTGGAGCGCCACCACGCGATCTTCTCCGATGCCTTGAGCGAGCTCACGGCCTGAGGCCGGGCGGCTCCACCGTGCTGATGGCGACGGCTGTCCCGGTCGGCACGCTGGTGCCCGCCGGGACGGCCTGCCGGGCGACCAGCGCGCCGTCCGGGGCCCCCTCGGGCACCAGCAGCGTCACGTTGCTGCGGCTGGCCGCCTGCTTGGCCTCGCCGAGGGTCTGGTTGCTGAGGTCGGGCATCGTCTGCTGGTTCTGCCGCTCGGCCTCCTCCAGCAATTCCCGTACGCGGATGCTCGTCCACAAATAGTTCAGCAGGAACCCGGCCATCAGCCCGATCACCAGCACCGAGATGCCGACCGCGCCCGCGTACGCCGTGCCGCCCAGCGGATCGTGCAGCGCGCGGGCCAGGCTGCGCATGCTCGGCACGACCTTGCCCAGGTTGACCAGGCCGAGACCGATGACGATCGTCGTCAGCCAGTCCGACACCTTGATCAGGTTGGAGTTGGTCAGATAGAAGGTGCCCGGCTGCACGCCGCCGCCCTCGCTGGCCTCGGCCGCCCGCGCCCGCGGCAGCCCGAACACGAAACCCAGCCCGGCCCCGACCGCCGCCGCGGCCACGAACAGCAGGAACGCCGTCACCCCGGCCCCGCCGTCGCGACTGGACAGGGCGAGCAGCACCGACACCACGATCATGGAGAACAGCAGCCCCACCACGAACAGCGAGACGCCACGCTGGATCTTGTCGCCCGCCTTGCGCGAGGTGCGCGACGAGAAGAGGTCACGAATGCCCATGGGCACGCACCGTATTGGTTGCCGCCGATGCGTCGCGGGCCGGGGTCGGGGTTTCGCGATACGGGCATAAAGACGGCATTCACGACCGTAGCCTGACATCATGGGTCTGTTCGGAAGGCGGGTCGAAGCCGAGCCCGCGGTGCAGCGCACGCCGCCGCGTGACGTCGAGGCGCTCGAAGAGCTGGTCAACAACCTCGAGGGCGTGACCGACGAGGCGAGCAGCTGGCGCATTTACGCCTCGACCAACCAGGAGTTCTACGGCCTGGAATACGTCGCCGTCTGGATCGTCGACAACGGCCAGCCCCGGCTCGAGTACGAGGTCGGCCAGCTGAGCAGCGCGCTCGGCAACACCGGTCAGGCCGCCCTCGTGCAGCAGGCGGTCCGCAGCGGCCACGCCGTGTTCTCCACCGCGGCCGCCGCCGGGAGCGACCAACGCCTGGCCGCGGCCGTACGGGCCGGAGCCAGGGGCGGCGTGGCCGTACCGATCACCACATCCCATCGGGTGAGCGCGGTGATGGAGTACTACACCTCGTACGAGGTCGCGCCGGACGCCGCCCTGATCAGCAAATGGGGGGCCATCGCCCGGGTCGCCGAGCAGGCCCGGGTGGCCGCCCTGACCCGGTTCTACACCCAGCAGGTGGCCGACGACCGGCTCGCCGTGACCAACGTCGTGGCCGCCCTCGGGCACACCAACGACTCCAACCTCGCGCTGCGGGCCGCGCTCGACGCCGTCCGCACCGCCTTCCACTGGGCGTACGGGTCGTACTGGCAGATCGACGAGAACGAGAACGTACTGAAGTTCGCCGTCGAGTCCGGCAACGCGGGCGACGAATTCAAGAAGGTGACCCTGGCCGCGACGTTCGCCGAGGGCGTCGGCCTCTCCGGACGCGCCTGGCGGGCCCGCGACCTGGTCTTCGTGCGCGACATCGGGCAGCTCACCGACTGTGTGCGGGCCCCCGCGGCGCAGCGGGCGGGCGTGCGCTCCGGCGTCTGCTTCCCCATCTCCAGCGGCGACCGCATCATCGGCACGATGGACTTCTTCACCACCGAATACGTGGAGCTGTCGGAGTCGCGGATGGACGCGCTGCGCAACGTGCAGCAGCTCGTGTCGCAGCGCCTCGACGTCGTGCGGGGCGCGGAGACCGCCGCCGGCAACGCCCGCGCGCTGCTCGACACCGTCGACCGCCTGCGCACCGCCACCGCCGACGCCAGCCGGGTCGCCGACGAGGCGGTCGGCCGGGCCAGCGACATGACCGGCGACGTGTCGGCGCTCAACGACGCGTCGGCCGCCATCGGCGACGTCATCCAGATCATCTCGTCGATCGCCGACCAGACCAACCTGCTCGCCCTCAACGCCACCATCGAGGCGGCCCGGGCGGGCGAGATCGGCAAGGGCTTCGCGGTGGTCGCGGGCGAGGTCAAGGAACTGGCCCGGGAGACCGCGGAGGCCACCAAGAAGGTCTCCGAGCAGATCGCCGCGCTGCAGTCGAGCGCCGAGTCGGTGGCCGGCGGGATCCGCAGCACCAGCGACACGATCGCCCAGCTCGACGCGGTGCAGGCCCGCATCGGCGAAGTGCTCGAGGAGCAGGCCGAGATGGCCCACGCCTTCGAGCACTGAGGAGGACACGAAGCAGGGGCGGCCCGCGACGGGCCGCCCCTGTTTGTTCGCCGGTCAGTAGCGGAACCGGGCGACCAGGGTCTGCAGCTGGCTGGCCGTCGTGGCCAGGTCGTCCGCCGCGTGCCGGGTCTCCCCGATCGACGACGTCGTGCGCTGCGTGGCCTGCGAGACCCCGCCGATCGTGGCCGCGATGTCGCCCGCACCGGCCGCCGCCTCCGAGAGCGTGCGGTTCATCTCCTGCGTGGTCGCGGTCTGCTCCTCCACCGCCGAGGCGATCGTCATCTGGATGCCGTTGATCCGCTCGATGATCGCCGAGATCTCGCCGATCGCCGTGACCGCGTTGCCGGTGTCGCCCTGGATCGTCTGCACCCGCCGCGAGATGTCCTCGGTGGCCTTGGCCGTCTCCTGCGCCAGGTCCTTGACCTCACCCGCCACGACCGCGAAGCCCTTGCCGGACTCGCCGGCCCGCGCGGCCTCGATCGTCGCGTTCAGGGCGAGCAGGTTGGTCTGCTCGGCGATCGCGGTGATCGTCTTGACCACCGACGCGATCTCGCTGGACGACTCGCCCAGCCGCGCGACGATCGCGGTGGTGGCCGAGGCGACCTCGACGGCCTGCACGGCCACCTCGGACGCCTCGGTCGTGGAGACGCTGATGTCGCGGATCGCCGAGCCCATCTCCTGCGAGCCCGACGAGACGACCTGCAGGTTGTTCGAGACCGCGTCGGCCGCGGCGGCGACCGTTCCGGCCTGCGAGGACGCCTCCGAGGCGGCCGCGTCGACGGCGCCCGAAACCGCGCTGAGCTGCCCCGAGGCCGCGTGCAGGGTGTTCGCGTTGCCGGCCAGCGTCACCACGTCCTGCCGCAGCCGGGCGACGGCCTGATCCAGGGCGCCGGCCATGCGGCCCACCTCGTCGTGGCTCGTCACCCCGGACGTCCGGGTCAGGTCGCCGTCGGCCAGGCCCTCGGCGACCCGGCCGACCTCGCTCACCGAGCGCCGCACCCCGCCCGCGACCCGGAAGCCGAGCAGCAGGCTGGCAAGCACCCCGGCGGCCAGCAGGCCGCTGATGACCCAGGTGGCGGCGGCGGTGTCCCGCTCGGAGCGGGCGATCGACTCCTCGCCCAGCGCCCGGGCCCGCGTGATCAGCGCGTTCTGGTCGGCGTTGAGGGCGCCGTAGATCTTCTCGTACGTCGTGACGGCCTCGGCCAGCTGGGCCGCCGTCGCCTTGGACAGGTCGACCCCGAGGAAGTCGAGGTAGGCCTGCCAGTCGGTGCGGGCCTGGGCGGTGGCCGACGTGCCCGTGGCGTCGCCCGCGAAGGCCGCCTCGAGCTCGTCGAGGGCCGCGTTGACGGCGGCCCGGTTGCCCTCCATGTTCTTGCGGATGCCGTCGGCCAGCGTCGGGTAAAGCTTCAGGCTCGAGTTGTTGCCGCTGAAGGCCTCGATGTTCTTGGCGAACTGGCCCGCCGCCGCGCTCAGCGCGATCGTCTTGCGCTGGGCCTCGGCGGTGTCCTGGTTCTGCCCGCGCAGGGTCGCGATGGACACGCCGCCGACGACCAGGCCGCTGACCGTGCCGACCAGGACCGCCGACCCGATCTTCGTGCGCAGCGAGCGGTTGTCGAAAGCTGAGAGAACTCCCATGTCGCATGCCTCCCTGTCCTGTTACGCGCAGACGCAGATCGGCACCGGCGGCCCTGCCTCAGGTCGCGCGATCAAAGATCCAGAAGTCACGCTAAAGGGACGAGGTCCTCGTTGAGCCCGCGTTGCCGACATCCGCAACGCCTGTGACAGGTGAGACCAGCCCCATGGCGTCCTAGGAGGCTAGGTCCCTTCTTGATCTTCCGGAGTACACAGTCCCACCCTCCCGGGGGGACCCCCGCCGCCGTCATTGTGGCGGAAAATGGCGATCTTGATGGGCGGGGCTGTGGACAACCGCGAACTGTGGATAACTCCGACGGGCGGTGCGGAAGGGGCTAAGGTCGCTGCACGTCGGGATGCCGGGCCTCGGTCACCCGGCGGAACTCGGCGAGCGGGCCGCGCATGCGCTCGGCGTGCACGGTGAGCAGGGGCCGGCTGCCCATCCCGAGCGCCTTCATCCGCGCGGCCATGGGGTGGTCGCCCAGCCCCACACGGAAGGCGCCGCGGCCCAGGCGCACGCCGGAGAGGTGCATCGGCACGGCGCCCCGCAACAGCGCGCCGGCCTGGGCCCCGTGCTCCAGATAGGACCAGGCGGGCAACGACGCCCGCAGGTCGAACGGCAGACGGAAGCGGCCGTGGCGGAACGACGCGCGCATCACCTCGTCGGCGCGGTCGCGCACGACCACGTCGGTCTCCATCTTCGAGAAGCGCAGGTCGGCGTCCATCAGCCACTTGGGCAGGGCCCAGAAGTCCTGCCCCGCCTCGCGGGTGAACGCGCCGGTCACCGGCAGGTCGGCGAAGTGCAGGCCGGGCGGGCCGGCCGGGCCGCGTACGAGCAGGCCGACCCCGACTTCGTCGTACGTCTTGAGCGCCCACTCGTCGTAGTGCACGCACATGAGCACGCCGATCGCGCGGCCGAACAGCGCGAACGGGCGCAGCGGCGTTCCGTCGAGGACCGTACGGGCCGAGGCGACCGGGGTGGTGAACACCGCGGCGGTCAGGCGGGCCGAAGTGATCTCCACCGGGAGGGTGATCGTCTCGCCCTGCAGGGTCCACACGCCGTCGCCCACGCGTTCCGCCATGGACCGACCTTACCGGGCACAGGGTGGCCGCTCCGAGCGCGAAGTGATAGGGCTTCGATATGTCGACGACGACAGTAGGCGTGCTGCGGGAGACCGCCGGCCGCGAGCGCCGGGTGGCGATGACCCCGGACGGTGTGACCCGGCTGCGCCGTACGGGTGTGCGGGTCCTGGTCGAGACGGGCGCGGGACGCCACGCCTGGTTCGACGATCCCGACTATGCCGCGGCGGGGGCCGAGATCGGGGCCCGTGCGCAGGTGTACGAGGAGAGCGACGTGCTGCTGGTGGTGCGCCCGCCCGACGACGTGGCCGCGCTGCCCGCGGGCCGGGTGCTGATCGGGCTGCTCGACCCGCTCGGCGACCCCGCGCTGACCGAGACGCTGGCCGCGCAGGGCGTGACCGCGATCAGCCTCGACCTGCTCCCCCGCACGCTGAGCCGGGCCCAGCCGATGGACGCGCTGACCTCGCAGGCCAACGTGGCCGGTTACAAGGCGGCGCTGCTGGCCGCGGAGGCGTACGGGGGCTTCTTCCCGATGCTGGTCACCGCGGCCGGCACCGCGCGGCCGGCCCAGGTGCTCGTGCTGGGGGCGGGGGTGGCCGGGCTGCAGGCCATCGCGACCGCGCGGCGCCTCGGCGCGCTGGTCACCGGGTACGACGTACGGGTGCAGGCGCAGGCCGACATCGCCTCGACCGGCGCGGCGGTCCTCTCACTGGACGCGTCGCAAAACGGAGACGACGGATACGCGCAGGCCATGGATGCGGACGAGGCCGCTGTCCAGCTGCGGGCGCTGACCCAGGCCGTCCCCCGGTTCGACGTGGTGATCACGACGGCCAAGGTGCCGGGCGGACGCTCGCCCCTGCTGGTGTCCGAGGACGCGTTGCGGGCCATGCGGGCCGGCTCGGTGGTGCTCGACCTGGGCGGCGGCAACGTGGCCGGTTCCGCTCCCGACACCCGTACGGTGACCGAGCACGGGGTGACGGTGATCGGCGCGCCCAACCTGGCCGCCACGGTGCCGGTCGCGGCGTCCACTTCGTACGCGAGAAACATCGTCGCCCTCGTAAGCAGTCTGATGCCCGAAGGGCGTCTTCCAAGTGAGAACGATGACGAGGTCCTCGCGGCAGTGCTGATCTGCCGTGACGGCGTCGTCGTGCATCCCCGGCTTCGCGACCACGAGAAGGAGATCCGATGAGCCCGCTGCTGCTGGCCGACCTCACGGTGTTCACGCTCGGCCTGCTCGTCGGCTTCGAGGTGATCAGCAAGGTGCCGGCCACCCTGCACACGCCGCTGATGTCCGGGGCCAATGCGATCCACGGCGTCGTGCTGGTCGGCGTCATGCTGCTGGCCGCCACGATCTCCACCCCGGTCGGTTACGCGCTGCTGGCGGTGGCCGCGTTCTTCGCCGCGATGAACGTCGCCGGGGGCTACGTGGTGACCGACCGGATGCTGGCGATGTTCCGGAGCCGGTCGTGAGCGCCTTCGACACGATCGTCCACCTGATCTATCTGGCCTGCGCGACGGCCTTCGTGATCGGGCTGCACCTGATGAACGCGCCCTCGACGGCCCGGCGCGGCAACCAGGTCTCGGCGGCCGGCATGGGGGTCGCGATCCTGGTCACGCTGGCGGTGCTGATCGAGGACGGGCGAATCAACGCGTACGCCGCCTGGGCGCTCGGCCTGGGCACGGCCGCCGGGGCCGCGGCGGGGCTGGTGGCCGCGCGCGTGGTCCGCATGACGGCCATGCCCCAGCTGGTCAGCCTGTTCAACGCGGTCGGCGGCGGCGCGGCGGCCCTGATCGCGCTGGGCGAGCGCCCGGCCTCGACCCAGGCCGAGGTCACCGGCGTGCTCGACGTGCTGATCGGCGCCCTCACGTTCAGCGGGTCGCTGATCGCCTCGGGCAAGCTGGCCGGGCGGGTGCCGGGCCGCCCGATCGTGGTGCCGTACGGGCGGTTCGTCTGGGCCGGGCTGGCGGCGGTCGCGGCCGCGATGGCGGTGCTGGTCGTCGGGTTCGACGGCGGCACGGCGGCGCTCGTCGGGGCGGCGGTGGCCGCCCTGGTCGCGGGCGTGCTGCTGACGCTGCCGATCGGCGGGGCCGACATGCCGGTGGTGATCTCGCTGCTCAACGCGTGCACGGGCACGGCGGTGGCCATGGCCGGGTTCGTCCTCGAGAGCACCCCGCTGATCATCGCGGGCGCGCTGGTCGGCGCGGCCGGCGCGATCCTGACGAAGCTGATGGCCGACGCGATGAACCGGCCGATCAGCGCGATCATCGCGGGCGGCTACGGCACCGGCGACGCCATTGCGGTCGAGGCCGGGGCGGGGTCCGCGGCCGTCCGCGAGATCACGGCCGACGACGCGGCGATCCAGCTGGCGTACGCGGGAAGGGTGGTCATCGTCCCCGGTTACGGGCTGGCCGCCGCCCAGGCCCAGCACGAGGTGGTGGCGCTGGCCCAGGCGCTGACCGCGCACGGGGTCGAGGTGTCGTACGCGATCCATCCGGTCGCGGGCCGCATGCCGGGCCACATGAACGTGCTGCTGGCCGAGGCCAACGCGCCCTACGAGCAGCTGCAGGACCTGGAGGAAAGCAACCCGGCCTTCCCGCGCACGGACGTGGCGCTGGTCATCGGGGCCAACGACGTGACCAATCCGGCGGCCCGACGGGCCGGCAACCCGGTCTCGGGCATGCCGATCCTCGACGTCGACCTGGCCCGCAGCGTCATCGTGATCAAGCGGTCGCTCGGGCACGGGTACGCCGGGATCGACAACGAGCTCTACGCGGATCCGCGCACGGCGATGCTCTTCGCGGACGCCAAGAAGGGGTTGAACGCGCTGTTGACGGGGGTGTCGGCGTACGCGAAATAGGCTCTCGTCTTGACTAAGCAAGATCCACTTGGGACTCTCGGTTGCGGATCGCTCACCCTCCGCCGCCCTCGGGAGTGCTGACGTGCAGAGTCCGCTGATGTCCACCCTGCTCGAAGACCCGGCCTCGCTGCACGAGTGGTGGCAGCGCGTCACCGCGAACGGCACGCCGCTGGTCGAGCCGTGGCGCGACGGCTCGCAGCTGGTGACCTTCCTGTGGCGCGGCTCGGCCCAGAGCACCCGCGTGTGGTGGGGGCTCGACGTGCCGCTCGAGCGCATGCGCGGCAACGACCTCTGGTACGCGACGCGGGTGCTGCCGTCCGACCTGAGCACCGTCTACTGCCTGGTGCACGACGGCGTCGAGGAGCTGCCGCGCGACGCCTCGGGCCGGGGCAAGACCCACATCGACGGGCACAACCCGGCGCGCTATCTCTTCCCGCCCGACCCGGCCGACCCCGGCGATCACGACAACTGGGTGTCGATGCTGTCGCTGCCCGACGCGCCGCCCGAGCCGTGGCTGGCCCCGCGCCCGGGAGTGACGCCGGGGGTGCTGACCGAGGCGCCGTTCGACCGGCAGGTGATCGTCTATCACCCGGCCGGCACGGCGACGGCCGGGCTGCCGGTGCTGGTCGTCTTCGACGGCTGGATCGCCCGCGAGGTCCAGCGGATCCCGACCGTGCTCGACAACCTGATCGCCGCGGGCGAGATCCCGCCGCTGGTCGCGCTGTTCGTCACCAGCCACGCCGCCGGCCGCGACGACGACCTCTCGCCCGACGGGGCGATGCGCGACTTCGTCACCCGCGAGCTGCTGCCGTGGGCCCGCACGACCCTCGGGGCCGGGCTCGACCCGCGCGCCAACATGATCGCCGGCGCCTCCCGGGGCGGGTTGCTGGCCGCGCACATCGGCCTGACCGCCCCCGGCAGCTTCGGCGCGGTGATCTCACAGTCGGGCAGCTTCTGGTGGCCGAGCGACGCCCCCGGGCGGCTGATCCGCGAGGTGGCCCAGCGCCCGGTGGCCGACGTGCGGTTCTATCTGGACGTGGGCATCTTCGAGACGTTCCCGGCGCCGGGCGGGGTGCCGTCCCAGATCGACATGAACCGGGCCATGCGCGACGCGCTGCGCAAACAGGGCTACTCGGTGGCGTACGCCGAATACTCGGGCGGCCACGACTACGTGAACTGGCGCCGCACCTTCGCCGACGGCCTGATCGCGGTGGCCGGGGTGCGCGCATGACGGCGGCCGACGAGCGGGGCGAGCGGCGGACGGAGACCCGGGCATGACGGCGGCCGACAAGCGGGCCGAGCGGTGGACGGAGGCCCGGGTATGACGGCGGCCGACGAGCGGGGCGAGCGGTGGGCGGGGGCCCGGGCATGACGGAGGTCGCGACGCTGGGTGAGCTGTGGGCGGTCTGGGCCGCGTACGGGGAACGGATGACCGCCGGGCAGTGGGAGGCGCCGACCCGGCTGGAGCCGTGGACCGTACGGGCGCTCTATGCGCACGCCGCCAAGTGGCCGCACTGGCTCGCCTACGTCGCCACCCAGACTCGCGACGACCCGCCGACCCACGAGTCCACGGCCGGCCTGCTGAAAGACTTCAACGCGCCCGACGGCGTCGCCACCCGCCACCGCTCGCAGACGGCCGAAGCGGCGGTCGACGACGCCGCGCAGTTCACGCCGGAGCAACTGACCGCGGCGTTCGCCGACGTGGGCCCGCGATCCCTCGACGCCGCCCGCGATCTCGGCGACTCCGTCGTCGACTACTTCGGCACCGGCCGGCTGCGGATCGGCGAGGTGCTCGGCATCGGGATCGTCGAGGCCACCGTCCACCTGCTCGACCTGCAGCGGGCCCTGGGCGAGCCGCCGTCCGTGCCCGCCGCCGGCCTGGCCCACACGTCGGCGATCCTGACCGCCATGACCGATCCGGCCGGCATCGTCGAGGCCCTGACCGGCCGGGGCGCCGTGCTCACCTAGCCATCGCCAGCACCGCCACCCCGGCGAAGACCAGCGTCGCCCCGACCGCGGTCCGCGCCGTCGGCCGGTCCGCGCTACCCGGCGCGGCCGCCCAGGAAAGGACGCTGCCCCGCGCGGCCGCCCACGACAGGACGATCACGAACAGGATGCCGGTCTCGCGCAGGGCCGCGATCGCGGGCACCTCGGCCGCGGTGACCAAAGCGAGGGCGGCCAGCGTGAGGACATGGGCGGCCACCGACCCGAGCCCGATGACGAACGTGATCGGCTTGATCGCGGCGTACAGGGAACGCGGTTTTGTCAGCAGCCGGATGGTGACCGAGCCCAGCACGACCGGCGTCATGGACAACCACAGATAGGTGCTCGGGTCGACGGAGGCCAGGCCGCGCGAGGCGATGATCGTGTAGCAGGTCAGCGAGAGCGCGACGGGCGCGGCGGCCAGCACCGAGCGGCGGTTCGCGCCCGAGGCCGTGACGAAGATGCCCGCGCTGATCACCAGCACCCCGACGCCGGCCCCGGCGGGCACGTCGTCCCCGGCGATCAGCGTCACCAGCAGCACGAGGACGGGAGCCAGCCCGCGCGCGACCGGATAGGCGGCGTGCACCGGAACCCGGGCGTAGGCCACGTTGAGCAGGAGGAAGTACGTGATCGAGAAGAAGGCCGACAGCGCGAGATAACCCCAGGCGCCGTCCTCCACCCGCCAGCGGATCAGCGCGAACGGGGTCAGCGCGAGCCAGCCGACCGCATAGCCGACGATGCCGGCGTCGAACCCCTTGGGCGCGGCCCGGCCCAGCAGCACGTTCCACAGTGCGTGCAGCAGCGCCGACGACAGGATCAGCGCGAGCGCGAGGGCCGGCAACCCCATGGCGCCAGTCTGCCCGACTACGATTCCGGACGTGGAGATCCTTTCCGGTGGCGGCATCAACGAGGTCGTGAAGATCGGCGACGCCGTACGCCGCCCGACCGGCCACTGGTCGCCCAACGTGCACGCGTTGCTGCGCCACCTGACGGCCGCCGGATTCACGGGCGCGCCCGAGGTGCGGTCGGTCGAGGACGGTTACGAGCTCTTGTCCTATCTGCCCGGTGACGTCTCGAACTACCCGCTGACCCCGGCCGCCCAGTCAGCCACCGCGCTGACCTCGGCCGCGACGCTGCTGCGGGCCTATCACGACGCGACCGTCCCCTTCGCCCGTACGGCTCCGCGCGACGGCTGGCAGGTGCCGGCGATGGACCCGGTCGAGGTGCTCTGCCACGGCGACTTCGCCCCGCACAACTGCGTCCTCGACGGCACGACGGTGACCGGCCTGTTCGATTTCGACTTCGCCCACCCGGGCCCGCGGCTGTGGGACATCGCGTACGCGGTCTATCGCTGGGTCCAACTGACCAAGCATGGTTTGCCGCCCACCGCGCAGGCCGAGCGGCTGCGCACGTTCTGTGACACGTACGGCCTGGACGCCGAGTCACGGCTGCGCCTGATCGACACCGTGGCCGCCCGCCTGCACTCGCTGGTCGAGCTCATGCGCACCCGGGCCGCCGGCGGTGACCAGGCCTTCGCGAGTCATATAGCCGACGGTCACCACACCCTCTACCTCACCGACGCCGACTATGTCCTGGCCGAACGGGCCACGCTGGAGCGGCCCCTCTGCTGACACCGAACGAGTTAGGCGGATCGGCGGCCACGGGGCGGTGGGACGGCCGATACCCCGGAGTTGCGCAACCTCCGTAGCTTGAGGTGGCGTCGCGATTACGCGGCGTTTCCTGACGGGAGGGCGCACCGTGACGAAGCTGGGGTGGTCGCGCTCGCTCTCCGTGGCCCTGGCCGTCTTTGTCGGCTGGGCGATGACCGGCCAGGCGTCGGCCCTGGTCGTTCCCCGCGCCGCGACCGGTGGCTCCCCCGTGCTGCCGGTCGCCCGGATCGAGGCCGATCACGGCCTGCTCGACCGGGGGCTGAGCTGCACGGGCACGCTCGTCGCGCCGACCTGGGTGGTGACCGCCCAGCACTGCACCAACATCGGGCGACGCCCGGGTCACCCGTACCGGCCGCAGGATCTCAAGGTCAACTTCGCCGAGCCCGTACGGGTTGAGGCCGTCTACCGGATGCCCGGCTACGACGCGGCGTCGCTCGTCAACGACGTCGCCCTGCTGCGCCTGGCCGCGCCCGTGACCGCCGTGACGCCGGCCCGGATAGCGCCCGACCCGCTGCCCTCCCCCGCCGCGGCCCAGGTCTACGGCTTCGGCGCCACCGCCGACGGCCTGCACACCTCCGACGTGCGGGTCACCTCGCGAGCCGCGGTCAACGACGGGCCGTGCCTGTTCCCGGCCGGGCCCTTGACCTTCGTCATGTCCGTGCACGGCGGCTCCACCCCGGGCGACAGCGGCGGCCCGATGCTGCACTGGCAGGACGACCGGCCGCTGCTGCAGACGATCACCGCGGGCGCCGCCGACCGGACGACCTGCGGCACGCCCAGCCTGGAGGCCCACCCGGAAACCTGGGTCGGCATCTACAACCGGGTCGACCGGGCCAGCTCGGCCGGTTCGTTCCTGGCCACCCACATTCCCGACCTCTGACCTGACGCACCCCTCGGGTCGGCCCGGGCTCCGGAGCCCGGGGCGGCCCACCGGTGGCCGCCGCGCCTTTGCCCAGGCGCCGGCCACGGCTGGGAAAGCGGGCGGCCGGGAGCCCGCCCGCTTTCCCAGATCCACCAACGGATTAGGCCCATCGGCCTCCCCAACCCGAGGGGTATCGACTGCTGAGTCGGCCGATTCCCCGTGACAAGGCTGGTTCGTAACTTGTAGTCGGCACTTCGAGCTTGCTTCTGGACCGGCACGGCGACCCTGGGAACCTGGTCGCGACCGGTCCGGTGACCGCCGCCGGGGGAACGCTTCGTCCAGGCGCGCGGGGGCGGTCACGTGCCGGGTGGGCGGGCGGCGGGGCGGCGGCCCGCCCACCCGGCGGCAAGAATGGGGTCATGGACTACCTGACCGCGCTCGGCTCGCTGTTCGAGGCCGAGGGACGCCACGACCCGTATCCGGCCTACGACGTGATCAGGGCCCAGGCGCCCGTCTTCCGCGCCCCCGACGAACGCTGGTATGTGACCACGCACGCGCTGACCAACCGGTTCCTGCGCGACACCACCATGCGGCTGGCCGACTCCAGCGACTACGACCAGTTCTGGCCCGACTGGCGGC
This sequence comes from Paractinoplanes lichenicola, assembly GCF_016785085.1. Classification (GTDB taxonomy): domain Bacteria; phylum Actinomycetota; class Actinomycetes; order Mycobacteriales; family Micromonosporaceae; genus Actinoplanes; species Actinoplanes lichenicola. The sequence continues at coordinate 94,107 of NZ_JAENHO010000007.1, read as the reverse complement.
AGAACCGCGGGGTCGCCTCGGTGGTGCTGTCCATGCTGCAGACCAACCCGCCCGACCACACCCGCGTACGCCGGGCCGCCGCGGCCACCTTCACGCCGCGCCGGATCGCCGCGATGCGCGACGTGATCGCCGCCCAGGCCGAAGAGCTGATCAAGGAGATGCCCGCCGAGGCCGACTTCATGACGGCGTTCGCCTATCCCCTTCCCGTCGGCGTGATCTGCGCGCTGCTCGGCGTGCCCGAGGCCGACCGGCCCTGGTTCCGGCAGCGCGCCCACGACCTGACGATCGTGCTCGAGCCGATCAGCACGGCCGACGAGATGCAGCTGGCCGACGCGGCCGGGCGCGAGCTCGAGAACTACTTCATCGGCCTGATCGCCGAACGCCGGAAGAACCCGCAGGAGGATCTGACCACCGCGCTGGTCGAGGCGGGCGCCCTCACCGGCGAGGAGCTGCTGGCCAACCTGGTGCTGCTGCTCGTGGCCGGCTTCGAGACCACGGCCAACCTGCTCGGCACCGGCCTGCACCTGCTGCTCTCGCTCCCCGCGCAGGCCGACCGGCTGCGGGCCGACCCGTCGCTGGCCCCCGACTACGTCGAGGAGATCCTCCGGTACGACTCCCCCGTCCAGCTGACCACCCGGTTCGCCACCGAGCCGTTCGAGGTGGACGGCATCGCGGTGCCCGCCGGCGCCGCGCTGACCATGCTGCTCGGCTCGGCCAACCGCGACCCGGCCCGCTACGACGACCCGCACCGCTTCGACCCCGACCGCCCCAACATCCAGCCCGTGTCGTTCGGCGGCGGCGCCCACTACTGCCTGGGTGCCCCGCTCGCCCGGATGGAGGCCCAGGTCGCGCTGCCCCTGCTGCTGACCCGGCTGCCCGCGCTGGCCCTCAACGGCGACGCCGTACGCCGGGACCGGCTCGTCCTGCGCGGCTACTCCGAGGTGCCGATCACGACCGGAACGGTCTCGTAGGCGCGCAGCACGAAGGTGGGGCGGTTGACCGGCTCGGCGGCCAGTTCGAGGGGCAGCGCCAGCAGGGCCCTGAGCCCGGCCTGCAACTCGATGCGGGCGAGCGGCGCACCCAGGCAGAAGTGCAGTCCCGCGCCGAAACCGAGGTGCGGGTTGGGATCCCGGCCGACGTCGAACTCGTCCGGCCGCGCGAACACCGCCGGATCCCGGTTGGCCGCCCCCAGCAGCGCGGCAATCTTGTGGCCGGCCGGGATCCGTACGCCCGCGACGTCCACGTCGGCCGCCGCCGTGCGCACGAACATGTGCAGCGGGGAGTCGTACCGGATCATCTCCTCGCCCGCCGCGGGGATCAGCCCCGGGTCTTTCCGCAGCCGCGCCAGCTGGTCCGGATGCCGCAGCAGGGCCACCATGCCCCCGCCGAGCGCGTTCACCGAGGCCTCGTGACCGGCGTTGAGCAACAGAATCGCCGACGCCACCAATTCGTCGGATTCAAGCTCCCGTACGGCGACCAGGTGGCTGATCAAATCGTCCCGCGGCTCCGCGGCGCGCCTCGCGGCCAGATCGCGCAGGTAGCCGGCGAACTCCCGGCACGCGTCGAGAGCCTTGGCCTCGGTCTCCGGCGTACGGGAAACCTCATACATGCGGACGATCGCGGCCGACCACGGGCGCAACTTGGGCCGATCGGCCTCGGGCACACCCAGCAACTCGGCAATGACCGCCACGGCGAGGGGCTCGGCCACGTCGGCCAGGATGTCGAACCGCGGCCCCGCCTCCCGTACGAGCCGGACAGCCGTCGCCGCGATCGGCTCCCGCAACCGTTCGACGTGCCCGCGCGCGAAGGCCTTCGCCACCAGCGACCGCAGCCGGGTGTGAGCGGGCGGCTCGTTCTCCATCATCTGATTGCGGTGCAACAGATTGAACGGCTCATAGACCTCGGCCGGCTCCCGATCCTGCCAGAACCGCCCCAGCCGCCTGTCCCGCAACACCGCGTCGGCGGCGGCATGACTCGCGGCCAGAAACTGCCCGGTCGGCTCATGCCAGGTGACCGCCCCCTGCTCCCGCAACGCGGCCAGCCCCGGATACGGATCCTGAATGAACGCGAGGTCGGTGAAGTCGATCGCCACACCTGGCACGCTATCGTCACGCCGCCGACACCAGCAGCACGGCGTACGCCGTACGGGAGGTGACCGAGCCGACCGCGGAGATCTTGTATTCGCGGACGGCATAGGCCGGCTGAGGCACCGTGGCGGTGATGCGGAACTCGCCCTCGAGCGCGGTGTTGGCCACGTAGCTCGCGGAAGCCGTGGCCCCGGGCGTGTCCGGGGTCAGGAAGACATAGACCTGTTCGCCGGTCCCGAAACCGGCCCCGTGGATCGTCACCGTCCCCCCGGGCCGGGCAGTGCCCGGACTGACATCGACGACGACCGTCTCCACGAGCGGTTTCCCGGTGTCGTGCACGTCGGTCGGCGTACCGTACCGGGCGAGGTCCGGGTCGACCGACAGGATCACGCCGGCGAAGAAGACGAGGGCGCCGGTGCCGGCCAGGCCGATGTGGACGAGCCGCCACGGCACCGGACGTGCGGGCGGAAGCGGCACACCGGAGAGCCGTTCCTGCAGGGCCGCGTGCCGGAGCTGCATCGTCGCGCCCGACCGGCGCAGCACGCCCCGGCGATGCGCGTCCCGCAGGAACGGCAGCAGGTGCCATGGCAACTGCCCGTTCACGGCGAACCAGCCGCGGGCCACCTGATACCAGCCCCAGGCCGTGCTCAGCACCGTGACCGCGAGCCCGGTGCTCAGGCCGAACGCGGCCCCGGCCACCCCGCCACCGATCGGCGCGGCGGCTCCACCCGCGGCCACCGTCACCCCGGCCAGCAGCAGCAGCGCCCGCGAGCGGTCGTCGGCGACCATCCGGGCCGGGTCGATCGGCGTCCGGGGATCGGCGTCCCGGTCGAAGACCGTGGTGAAGTCGTGGGCGAGCAGCCCGGCCGTCACGACTGCCATGCCCGCGGCCACCGCGCTGCCGATCCCGGGCGGCGGGGGAAGAAAGTGGAGGCCACCGGTCCGGACGAGGACGTAGCACAAGCCGCCCGTGAATCCGCCGATCAGCGAACCCAGCGCGGCGATGCTGAGCGAGCGGACCAGGACGCGGGGCCGCCGCGGTCGCAGCCGCAGGCGACGGCGGGCGGGAGCGGGCAGCCCGGACAGGGGAACCGCGTCATCGCTGACCAGGGCGAAGCCGAGGAAGAGCGGGACGATCGCCACCGACAGCGGCCCCATCACCCACCGCCAGCCGAGCACCGCCAGCAGCACGCTGACCGGCAGGCAGTAGAGAACACCGGTCAGCCGCGCCCGCACACTCGGCGGGACCCGCCCGGCGAGCTGCCACCAGGCGATGTCGTGGTCGTCGCGGGCCAGGAAGGACAACCATTGCCGGGCGCGGTCCGCCGGCCAGACGTAGCCGTCCTCCTCCTCGGCCGGGGTCGGATACGCCGCCGGAACCAGCCGGTCGAGCAGCCGCTCGTGGACGTCGCGGACACCGAGCAGCTCACGCAGGGCCTCCGGCCGCCGCCGGCCGATCTCCCGGATCAGGGCGGCCCAGAGCGGAGCGGCCAGGGCGGCGGTCAGCCCACCGCTGTGGTCTCGGCGGTCCGCCAGCAGCAGATCCCGCCACCGCCCGGCCTCCTGCGGCGGCGCCGTCCGGACCAGATAGCGTTCGACCTGCTCGGCGGTCAGCGGCTGCAGTTCGATCGGGAGGGCGGCGGTGAGCGGGCGCCCGCCGGGGCCCTCCGCCGCCTCCAGGTATTCCGCGGTGCGGCAGGTCACCACCAGCGACGCCCGGCTGCCCAGGGTGCGGTCGATGGCCTCGATGGCGGCTCGCCGCCAGCCGACGTCCGGCATCTCGTCCAGGCCGTCCAGGATCAGCAGCAGCCCGGCGTGCGGCTCAGGGCCGCCCTCCGTCTCCGTCCCAGGGCGGCGGGCCGGCACATATCCGTAGTCCCGTTCGAGGCGCTCGTTGACCCAGGCCAGCAGTGGCTGAGTACGCGGATTCCAGGTGGCCAGCCGGACCAGGATCGGCACGGGCTCGCCACGCCGGCGGGCCCGCAGCAGGTCGATGGTCAACCGCAGCGCACAAGCGGTCTTCCCGCTTCCCGCGGCGCCGAGAACGACAACCCGGCCATGGTGCCGTGGATCCCCCACGAGCTCCATCAGGCCGGTGACGTCGCCGTCCAGGCGCAGCGGCTGGTCGGCCCCGTCACGGCGGATGTTCGACCAGTGGTCGGCGTACCGGGACGACGAGGTCCGCCAGGCCAAGGGGATCGGCTCCGGGTCGGGCAGCGACCGCGCCTCGGCCCGCTCCCAAGCCCGCCGGACCAGCCCGGCGAGCCGGTCGTCCGGGTCCGGGCCGTAGTCGTTGACCACGATCTGATCGCCGAGCGCCTGGAAGATCTGCGACCGGTCGTGCGCGATCGCCGTCATCTTCACGACGTGGATGTGGTCGTCGTCCGCGGACACACAGCGAAGGTACCGACCCCGGGAGGGGATGCCCCGCCTTCGTACCCTGAACGAATACCACCCGAGAAATCCGACGTCAGGAGTACTCGATGGACCCGATGGTGGCGGCGGCCGGCGCGGCACTGGTCGCGGCGATCGCGACCGACGGCTGGCAACAGGCGAAAGCGGGCGCGGTCGGACTGTGGCGCCGGGTCCGGCCCGAGGAGGCCGAGACCGTGGACGACGAGCTGACCGCCGTACGGGCCGAGGTGATCGAGGACGACGAACACACCCGCGCCGCCCTGGTCGGGTCGTGGCAGGTCAAGCTGCAACGCCTGATCCGCGACAACCCGGAACTGGGCGCCGACCTGCACACGCTCCTCGACGACGTGCTGACCCCGGCGCTGGGCGAGGAGCAGCGCTCGGTGGTGCTGAAGGCCGAGGCATCCGGCCAGGCCCGGGTCTACCAGGCCGGCCGCGACATGCGGATCACGGGCGACTGACCGCGCCCGGGTCAGGCCGCCTCGAAATGCAGGGTGCCGGTGGGTTCCAGCTCCTTGCCGTTCGCATCGAGGGCCTGAACTTCGAGATCGACGGCTTCGGGCAGCCAACTGTCGCGAACCATGGCCAGTCCGCCCCGGACCGGGACCGGTCCGACGCGAGTGCCGTCCGATGAGATCAGAACCACCGAAGCGCCTTCTGCTCCGGGTGGGGCGATGACGAACGTCCCCATTCCCCGCGCCGATCGCCAATCGACGTCGGTGGCGTCCCAGCACGACCCTGAAACGGCGGACTGGTGGCGGCCGTCGACGTCGACCTCTTCCTGGACGAAGCAGATGGCGGCGCTCTGATCGCGCACCCAGAGCCGGACGGAGCTCTCACCGACGCCGACGCTGGACCGGACCGTGTAACCCTCGGGGCTCTTCCAGGTGGACGCCGGCTGCTCCTCGCCGGTCAGGCTGTCCCATTGAAGGGCTCCGACGAGGACAGCGATCCCGACGACCACGACGAGGAACGTCTTGGCCCTGCGGCTGCCTGCGATCCGACGCCAGAAGCGCGGCATGGAGCTGGAGTCCACCGTCACCGAACCCTTCATCCGTAGAGGCGCCTGCCGAGCCCATATTTGCAGGCGCGTGCACGGCGCTGCGGCAGCCACCGGTCACTCCTCCCCCGGCGCGCCGCCGGTCTCGCTGACCGTCGTCAATACCTCCGGCGGTCTCCTTGATCGACCGGCGCCGCCGGCGGGACGCTGGCCGCGGTCAGCGTTGCGCTGCTGGTCGTCGGCGGGGCCGTCTTCCTGATCGGACGCCGGCGCCGTTCCCGATTCGTGGCCTGACACGCCGCGTCCGGCTCGACAAAGCGAGCCGGGCGCGGCGCGGTGTCAGTTCTTTGCCGACAGCAGTGAGTCGAATACGGCGGCCCGGTCGAAGGTCAGCGCCTTCGAGAGGGCCCGCGCGGCCATCTCCCGCTTCTCCGCCTCGGTCATGTCGAGGACGGCGTGGTCCAGGGCGTCGGCCAGGGCGTTGATGTCCCCCGGCTCGACGATGACCGCCGTGTCCCCCACAGCCTCGCCGGTGCCGCCGGTTAGCGTCGTGATGACCGGGCCGCCGCCGGCCAGCATCTTCTCGGCCAGGGCGATCCCGAACGTCTCCACGAAGTCCGGCTCCGGCTTGGTCGGCAGCGCATAGGCCGCGCAGCCCCGCATCAGCAGGGGCTTCTCCTCGTCGTCGACGTCGGTCAGGAAGATGATCCGGTCGTCCTCCTTGGCCATGGCCTGCACGTGTTCCAGGGCCGGGCCGGTGCCCGCGACCACCAGCTTCACCTTGTCCCGGCTGCGCATCTGGCCGTACGCGATGACCAGGTCGTAGATGCCCTTGGCCCGGGCCACCCGCGACAGGAACAGGATGTATCCGTCGCGTTCCAAGCCGCGGCGGGCCAGGGCGGCGTCGACGGCAGCAGGGTCCAGGTCGAGGTAGGCCGAGGAGTCGATCGGCGGGTAGCTGACCGTCACCCGTTCCCGGCACTGCGCGGCGAACGACGTGCCGCAGGCCGCGTCGACCTCCAGGGCCGAGGCGATGATCTCGTCCTTCGTGTACTCCGAGACCGCCACCACCTCGTCGTTGGCCAGGAACGTGGTGAACAGGACCGTGGCGGCGCCGAAGCGGCCCTCGCGCAGGCACTGGCGGATGACGTTGGTGACGTCCGAGCCGACCGCCTTGGCGATGGTGTGCACATCCGGAGCCAGCCCGGCCGCCCGGGCGGCCTGCACCGCGTCGACCACGACCGTCTGGTGCGGCACCAGATACATCGACAGGCAGACGGTGGGGATCGGCTCGGCCAGCAACTCGACCAGGCGTCCGGTGAGGCCGGCCAGATGCCGGCCGTCGGGCACGCGGTAGTCGCCGACGGCCTCGGGCCGTTCGACGGTGATGCCCTCGCTGTACGGCAGCAGCCGGTCGAGCGGCTTGAGCGGCAGACCGGCGGCCTGCAGCACCGGGATGGGCCAGGTGAGCAGGCGGACGTCCGTGAAGCCCCGGGTGAGCGCGACCTCGGCGAGGTTGCGGGCCTCGCCGGAGTGGCCGCAGATCACCGGGTCCGCGCGGACCACGATGACGAGACGACGGTCGGGCTTGTTCAACGTGCGGCCTCCGAAGGGGGTGAGTCGGACAGGGAAGGCGGGCGGATCCCGTTTCCCCAGCTCGACGGCTCCGGGCCCAGCCGCAGGTGCAACCGGCCGCCGCGGTGCACGTCGGCGGCGCTCAGGTGCGTGGCGTGCAGGGGCTTGCCGTTCAGGGTGGCGCTCTGGACGAACAGGGCGGGCGGCTCGCGGTCGAGGCCGTCGACGCCGATCGGGGTCTCGCGGTGCCCGCTCGTCTCGATCACGAACTCGCCCTCGGGCATCTGCAGGGCGGCGCGCTCGAAGGCGGGCGTGTTGACCAGGAACAGGTGCTGCCCGGCGACCGGGAACAGGCCCAGCGACGCCCACACGTACCAGGAGGACAGCCCGCCCGAGTCGTCGTTGCCCGGCAACCCGCCCGGGCCGGTGCCGAACTGCCAGGTCAGCGCCGAGTGCACGACCTGAGCCGTACGGTCGGGGCGGCCCGCGTAGTGGTAGGCCCAGGGAGCCTCCATGTCGGGCTCGTTGTTGAGCCCCTCGAACCGCTTGAGCGCGTACCCGGCCTGCATCTCGGCAGTGGGCGGGCGCCGGCCGGGCTGCTTGACCGGCTCGGCGCCGTAGCCGAAGAACCGGTCGAGCTTGCCGATGAACGCGGTGTCGCCGCCGGCCAGGTCGATCCGGCCGCGCATGTCGTGCAGCAGCCGGAACGAGTAGTTCCACTTGCCGCCCTCGTAGTATTCGGAGTCCCGCAGCAGGCCGGTGACCGGGTCGAACGCGTTGACCCAGCCCCGGCTGCGCTCCTCCAGGTCGGCGGCGAGCCGGCGGTCCCCGAGCGCGCGGGCGACACGGGCCGTGCAGTGATACCCGTACGCGAGGTCGAGCGTGTGGGTGATCGGGTGCACCACGCCGTGCTCGTAGAAGTCCTCGCCGTACATGCGGCGCAGGTCGTCGACCATGTGCACCAGCGCCCAGGCCCAGTCGATCGGGGCCCGGCCGAGGGCGTGCGCGTCGGCCAGGGCGGTGTGGGCGAGCGCGCTGGCCTGCCGGAAGAACCGGTCGGCGCCGCGGGCCATCCGGTAGCCGATCGGGAAGTTGCCCTCCTCCTCGCACACTCTGATCAGCGATTCGAGCAGGTCGGCGGCCCGGTCGGGGGCGATCGCGGCCAGCAGCGGGATCTGCGTTTTATAGATGTCCCACATCGTGGAGACGTCGAAGGCGTACGGGCCGGAATTGGGCCAGAACGGGCTCTCGTCGTCGGCGAAGCAGGGCTTGATCAGCGCGTGGTACAGCGCGGTTCCGAGCACCGTACGCCGGGCTGAAGTGCCCCCGTCGACCTGGATCTTCTCGAAGTGCTCGCGCCATTTGGCCCGCGTTTTCGCCCGTACGGTCGTGAACGCGGAACTCTCGCCGTTGCACTCGCGCCGCAGATTCTCCCGAGCCTGGTCGGTCCCGCGCAGCGAGAAGCCCATCCGGACCTCGATCGTCTGACCGGCGCGGGCCGAGCCGCGGAACAGCATGCCGAACGGGCGCAGGTTGGTGTGCCGGATGCTGTCGAAGTCGAGCCGGGTGCCGCCGTCGATGAGCCGCCGGTCGTACCAGAGCATCTGCCGCCAGCCCGGACTGTCGACCTCGACATAGACCGAGAGCGGCACGCCCTCCATCACGATCGTGCCCTGGGCCCGGCCGTGCCCCATGCTCTCGATCTGCGCGCGCAGCGGCACCGTGCGGCCGAGCTCGGTGGCCAGGCCGCCGCACGACAGGTCGAGCACCACGCGGGCGCTGCTCGAGGCGGGGAACGTGTAGCGGTGCACGGCCACCTTGTCGCCGACCGTGATCTCGCTGCGGATGCCGGTGTCGAGCGTGGCCGCGTAGTAGCCGGCCTCGGCGGTCTCGTCGTGCAGGGCCCAGGACTGCCCGAGGTCGTCGAGCGGCTGCACCATCGGCGTCACGCGGACGTAGTTGTAGTACTTGCGGATCGCGCCGGTGCCGGACTGCTGGAAGTGCGTGAACCCGGACGCCTGGATCCGGTCGAACATCGTCTCGGGGACGCCCTCGGTGTTCTTGGTGTAGAGCCCGTAGCCGGTCGGGTAGGCGCCGGAGTAGGCGCAGGCCGAGACCATGCCGAAGGGCGCCGTGGCTCCGGGGTGGGTGTTGCCCACCTGTGGCTTCGGGAACCACCACGTGGCGGCGAGTCCGCGGGCGGGAGGCAGGTCCGTGGCCGCGGTGCCGATGAAGGGGTCGACGTTGTCAAGAATGGCGGGACTCTATCCAGCGGTTCGTGGCCTGAGGTTTCGTCAAGGTGAACTCCCAAAGTCAGAAGTGGATCTTGCACGATCGGGGCTGCCTCTAGATCGAGTCTGTCGTACATCTGCGCCGCAGTTACCCGTTCGGGCAGCGTCGGGATGTCGCACCCGGATGCGAAAATCCACGGCGTGGAGTGGACCTACGGCCTCGGCATCGACCTCGGCACGACCCAGACCGCGGCGGCGGTGCACGACGACGCCGGCGCGACCGGGATCGTGCGCCTCGGCGGGCGCCGGGCCGAGATCCCGTCGCTGGTCTTCGTCAAGGAGGACGGCTCGCTGCTGATCGGCGAGGCGGCCGAGCGGCGGGGGCTGGCCGAGCCGTCCCGCCTGGCCCGCGAGTTCAAACGGCGGATGGGCGACCCGGTGCCGATCCTGGCCGGCGGCACCCCGTTCTCGGCCCACGCGCTCACCGGCAAGCTGCTGCGGCACGTGCTCGACGAGGTCACCCGGCTGCGCGGCGGGCCCCCGTCCGCGCTCACGCTGACCCACCCGGCGAACTGGGGTCCGTACAAGCGCGAGCAGTTCGCGCAGGCAGTGCGCCTGGCCGACGCCGAAAATGTCACCTATCGCACCGAGCCCGAGGCGGCCGCCCTGCAGCACGCGACCGCGCGGCGGATCGCGTCCGGCGAGACCGTGATGGTGTACGACCTGGGTGGCGGCACGTTCGACGTGGCGCTGCTGCGGCGCGACGGCGACGGGTTCACGCTGGTCGGCGAGCCCGAGGGCATCGAGCAGCTGGGCGGGGCCGACTTCGACGAGGCCGTGTTCGCGCACGTCGTGGGCGCGCTCGGCGACGCCGCCGAATCGCTGGACGCCGACGATCCCGAGGTGGTGGCGGCGCTGTCCCGGCTGCGGCGCGACTGCGTCGAGGCCAAGGAGGCGCTCTCGTTCGACACCGAGGCGATGATCACGGTGGCGCTGCCCGGCCTGCACACCCGGGTGCGGCTCAACCGCTCCGAACTGGAGTCGATGATCTCGCCCGCGCTCGAGGACACGCTGGCGGCCACGCGCCGGGCGATGCGGTCCGCGGGCCTCGACGCGACGCAGGTCAGCGCCATCCTGCTGGCGGGCGGCTCGTCCCGCATCCCGGTGGTGGCCCAACTGCTGGGCGAGGAGTTCGGGCGCCCCGTGATCGCCGACCCGCATCCGGAGCACAGCATCGCGCTGGGGGCGGCGGTCGCATCGGGACCTGCGGCGTCTTCCCAGCTCACGCCACCGACAACTTCCCCGTACGCCCATCCGGCGCGCACGTCCGAGCAACCGACGACGCCGTACGCGCAGCCCGCGGCCACTCACGAACAACCGACGACGCCGTACGCGCAACCGGCGCCCACGGCCGATGCGCCGAACCCGACGCGGGTGATGCCGGCGCAGCCGTTCTCGGCGCCACCGCAGCGGTCCGGCGATGGTGTGCCGGTCTTTCAGCGCGGCGCGGCCTCGGTGCCGAGTGGGGAGCCGGAGCCTTTGTCGGCGACCAGGCCGTTCCCGGCCGGCCCCGAACCGTTGGCGCCCACGGCTGCCTTCGCGGCGGGAGCCGAAACGCCTGCGCCCACTTACCCGGCAGACCAGCGGTCTCCGTCCCACCCGGCCGACCAGCGGCCGCCGGCTTTTCCGCCCGGCCCCGCAGCGGGGCACCTGCCGCTGACGAACACGACGCCGTTCCCGGCGAGCCCGGCGGCGCCTGGCTACGCGGGAACGAACATGGCGCCGCCCTCGGCCCCCGTCGCGGCCTTGAAAAGCGGGACGGCGGAGCGGGGAACACCGCCAGTGTGGGACGACCGGAACTCGTACGGGAAAGGGAAACCGACAGACCTCGAGGCGCCGCGCTCGCGGCCGAGCACCCGGCGCCTCGCGCTCGCGGCCGGGATGGCCGTCGTGCTGGTCGTGGGTGGTGTGGCCGGCGCTGTGGCCTGGAACAAGCGCGACAAAGGGGACGGTGAGACGGCCGCTCCGCCGCCGAGTGCGCCGGTGACCTCGACGACGCCTAAGCCGCCCTATCCGACCGATGCGTCGATTCTCGTGCGGGTTGATACGGGGGGTGACGACAGCGCGAGCCGGGTGTCGAAGATCGTGTCGTTCAAGCCGGGGATCGGCACCGAGCGCACCGCGTTTCCGTCGACGGAGCCGGGTGATCTGCTGCCGCGGTGGTCGCACAACCGGGAACTGATCGCGATGACGCACACCAACGCGGACAACACCAACGACATCGTGATCATGAACAAGGAGGGCACGAGCCGGCACACGCTGGTCGAGGACGTGGCCAACAGCCGGGCCACGTGGTCGGGCGACGACAAGCTGGTCGCGTACATGAAGAAGGTCGACGGGTTCAACCAGATCTTCCGGATCTCGATCGACGGGGGCGAGCCCGAGCAGCTGACGTTCTCGAAGGAGGCCAAGGACGACCCGTTCTACACGGTCGACAGCGAGGCGATCGTCTATTGGGTGTTCCGGGCCGACCAGAAGCTGATCTACGTGCTCAACGCGAAGAAGCTCGAGGAGCCGGGCCGCCGCATCACGCAGCCCAAGCTGGGCCCGGCCGTCGACCCGGCGCTCGCCCCCGACGACAGCTACATCCTGTTCACGCTGGAGAGCCCGGACGGCAACTCGGACATCTGGATCGTCGACAAGCTGACGAAGAAGCCGCCGCGCCGGTTGACCACCAGTCCCGAGCGCGAGATGGACCCGACGTGGTCGCCGGACGGCAAGTGGTTCGCGTTCACGCGCGGTGACTACGACAAGCCGCAGATCGTGATCATGAAGCCGGACGGGACGGGTGAGACCGTGCTGACCGCGCCGGGCCAGCGCGAGGGTCATCCCTGCTGGTTCTGACCGGCCAAAATTCCTTCCGCCGTACGGGTCACGGCGCGCGCCGCCGTGCGCAGGTCGCGGTTGGAGAGCGGGTGCTCGGCGAGGCGCTGCCACTTGGCTTGAGCGGCCCGCGCGGCCTCGCCCACGTCGCCGTCCTCCGGGAGGCCGAGGCGTTCCCGGGCGCCGCCGCCGGAGCCGCCGAGCAGGCGGTCCATCTCGGCCCGGCGGTCGTCGGCCAGCGTGAGGCGGCCCGAGCGCAGCTCATGCAGCAGGCGCAACTCGACGAACTCGTGGGCGCCGGCGCGGATCTCCTCGGCTCCCGCGGCCAGGGGTGAGCCGGGCGGCAGGCGCTCGTCGAGGGTGGCCAGGGCGCTGCGGGCCTTGAGCACCTCGGCCCGGCCCTCCAGGTGGGCACTGAGCACCTCACGCAGCCGGGTGATGCCGCTGCGCTCGGTCAGGGCCGCGGCCAGGCCGGCGGCGTCGGTGACCACGCCCTCGCGGATCAGGCGGGTGCTCAGCCGCACGCCGAACAGGCCGACCCGGGTCAGCAGCCGCCGCCGCTGTTCGCTGCCGGCGGCGAACCGGTCGGCGGTCAGCAGCAGCTCGACGATGTCGTCCATGGGCCGGGCCGCGACCTGGGCCAGCAGCCGGAACTCGCCCTCGCGCAGGGTCGCCCCCGCCGCGCCGAGCAGGCCCGCCACCGGCACCACGACCGGGCACAGCCGCCGCAGCCGCTCGTCGGTCGTATAGCGGTCGGCGACGCGCTCGGCGGCCGTCATCGCGTCGAGGCGGCAGCCCCCGATCTCGTCGGCCCGGCTCAGCACGCCGACCGCGTTGACCGAGGTGCCGCCCCCGCCGCCGCCGTGGAAGGCCTCCAGGAAGCGGACGTCGCCGCCGTGCAGGTGCCGCAGCAGATAGATGACGGCGTCGGCCTGGCCGTGGTCGTTGACGAACGTGTGGGTGCGGGCCGATACGTCGGCCGACAGCGACTCGATGCCGGGCGTGTCGATCAGCGTGTGCCGGCGCAGGCGGGCGCTGGGCACCCGCACCTCGAGCCGGTCGACCTGCTCGGCGGGGCGGCCCAGGTCGATCCGGACCGCGCCGTCGTGCCGGGCGAACGGCCGGGCCTCGCCGGTGCCGTCGCGCAGATACGACGTGACCGCGTACGAGGGGCCGTCGGCGTACCAGGTGACGATCCGCGTGCACTCGCCCGCGTCGGTGGGCGCCAGCTCCTCGCCGATCAGCGCGTTGAGCAGGGTGGACTTGCCCGCCTTGAGCTTGCCCGCGATGGCCACCCGCAGCGGTTCGTCGAGCCGCCGCCGGGCCTGGATGAGCCGCTGGTCGGCGGTGGCGGCGACGGCCTGGTCGAGCAGCGCGCGGGTGCGCGCGAGCAGGTTCACGACGCCAGCCGGTCGATGCGGCGGCGCTGCTCGTGCAGGGCGGCGGCCCGGTGCTGCCGCTCCTGCTCGCCCAGGGCGGCCACCTCGCGGACGGCGGCCTCGGCGGCCTGGGCCGAGCGGGCCAGCTCGCGGGCCCGGGTGGCGAACTCGTCGCGCAGCAGGCGCTGGGTGCGGCGTACGGATTCGCGGCTGTCGCGGCCGACGTGGAAGCCGACCTCGTCGACGTAGCGCCGCAGCTCCTGCCCGGCCTGCGCCCGCCGCTGCTGCACCTGACGCTCCTTCTCGGCCTTGACCAGCCGCCGCCCGAGCGTGACCCCGGCCAGCAGGCCCAGCGGGGCGGCCCAGGCCACGCTGAACAGCGCGCCCACCGCGCCGAGCAGATAGAACCCGCCGTACGCGACCCGGGCCGCGGTGAAGGCGCCGAGGAACTGCGCCATGCCCGACTTGCCGAAGGTCAGCTCGATCGGCCGGGCCTTGCCGGCGCTCATCGGCAGCGCGGGCAGGGTGGCGCTGAGGTCGTGCGCCTCCATGCCGAACCGCTCGGCGACCTCGGCCGCGAGCTGCTCGGCCCGGGTCACCAGCAGCATCAGGTTGTCGGCGGCGGCCCGGGCGGCCTCGCGCGCGGCCCACGCCTGGAAGTCCTGCCACGTCTGCCGCGGGTCGGACTCGGCCAGCAGCTCCTCGCCCTGGCGGATCAGCAGGCGCAGCCGCTCGCGCAGGTCGTGGTCGACATCGGCCGCCAGATCCTGGATGCCGTCCTGCAGCACGACCTGCCAGGTGCCGTGCTGCAGGGCGGCGCTGCGGCGGGAGCGCTCGGCGTAGCCCGCGGTCACCTGCGGGTCGAGGGCCGCCGCGGCCTCGGCGTCGAGGCGCTCGCGCAGCTGGGCGGCGACGAAGGCCAGCTCGTCGCGGGCGGCGGCCAGGCGGTCGGCGGCGGCCGTGTCGATGACCTCCGTACGCAGGAGGTCGACCAGCCGCGGGAAGCCCGACTCGGCGTTGAGGGCGGTGTCGTCGCGGGCCTGGGCACGCATCCGCAGGAACGACGACACCGGCACGACGGGCAGGTCGAGCCCGAGCCGGCGCAGGTGCCCCTGGTTGAGCTCGGCGATGCGCCGCCACTCGACGTGCAGGTCGGTCTTGGTCAGCACGAGGAACGTGCGAGGGCAGCGCTCGACCGTACGGCGCAGGAACTCGACCTCGGGTGCGGTCAGCTCCTGGGCGGCGTCGGTGACGAACAGGGCGGCGCCGGCCGTGGTCAGGGTGGCCAGGGTGAGGTTGCCCTGCGCGGAGTCGAGACCGCCGACGCCGGGCGTGTCGACGACGGCCAGGCCGGCCCCGAGCAGGCGCCGGTCGATCCTGATCTCGACGGCGCGCGCCTCCTGGCCGCTGTCGCCGGTGATGTGCTTGGCGACGTCGCCGAACTCGATCGGCGTCTCGTGGTCGGCGATCAGGGCCGCGCTCGGCGGGCGGCCGAAGCGCAGAATCGTGGGCAGCGCGGTGACGATGTCGGCGTCGACCGGGCACAGGTCGGTGCGCAGCAGCGCGTTGATCAGGGTGCTCTTGCCCTGCTTGAACTCGCCGACCACGGCCACGGCGACGTCGCCGCCTTGCTCCAGCCGCGTGGCCGCGTGCCGGAGCCGCTCCGCGAGGTCGGCGCGGCCCGCGCCGGTGGCGATCCGGCCGGCCGCGGACAGCCGGGCGAGCATGTCGGCCGCCGTCGGCGGAGGCGTGGGCGAGGTCGGGCTGGACCAGAACGTGGTCAACCGTGTCCCCCTCCGCGCTCGCAACGCCCGACCATAGCGCCCCACACCCTGCCACCTGCGGACGGATTTCCGACACTCCCCACGGCGCGTTTGATGTGCGATGTTGTGCGCGCTTCGCACGCGCCGTCCCGGGACGGCACCTCCCTCTCCGGCGCGTGCGAAGCCTTCCGTGCCCGCGCGCCTTCGTCCTCGCCCTCCGACGCCCGCGCCCCTCGCCTCGCCCTCGCGTGACGCCTTCCCCGGCAAGTTACTCGGCGGTAGGCTCCGAGCGTGACCCACGAGGTGTTCAACCAGCCCCCGCCGCTGGTCGACTACGACGTCGCCGGCGATGCGGCCCTGCTGACGGCCGTGGAGCGCGAGGGTGCGCCCTGGGCCACCGGCGAGCTGCACCGGCTGGGCAAGCTGGCGGGCACAGCCGAGCCGCAGCGCTGGGCCGACGAGGCCAACCGGCACGAGCCCCGGCTGATCACCCACGACCGGTACGGGCATCGCGTCGACGAGGTCGACTTCCACCCCTCGTGGCACCGGCTGATGGCGGTCGCGGTCGGCGAGGGTCTGGCCGGGGCGCCGTGGGCCGAGACCAGGCCGGGCGCGCACGTGGCCCGCGCGGCCGGGCTCTACGTGTGGTCGCAGGTCGAGGCCGGGCACAGCTGCCCGATCTCGATGACCTACGCCGTGATCCCCGCGCTGCGACACGCGCCCGACCTGTCCGCGCTCTACGAGCCGCTGCTGACCGCCCGCTCGTACGACCCGGGCCTGCGCACCCCGGCGGCCAAGACGGGCCTGCTCGCGGGCATGGGCATGACCGAGAAGCAGGGCGGCTCGGACGTGCGGGCCAACACGACCGTGGCCACCCCGGCCGGCGACGGCACCTATCGGCTGCGCGGGCACAAGTGGTTCACCAGCGCGCCCATGTGCGACCTGTTCCTGGTGCTGGCGCAGGCCCCGGGCGGCCTCTCCTGCTTCCTCGTGCCCCGCGTGCTGCCCGACGGCACCCGCAACACGTTCCGCATCCAGCGCCTCAAGGACAAGCTGGGCAACCGCAGCAACGCCAGCAGCGAGCCCGAGTTCGACGACACGGTGGCCTGGCCGGTCGGCGACGAGGGCCAGGGCGTCCGGACGATCATCGAGATGGTCGCGATGACCCGGTTCGACTGCGTGACCGGCTCGGCCTCGGGCATGCGGGCCGCGCTGACCCAGGCGATCCACCACACCCGGCACCGGCAGGCGTTCGGCGGGCCGCTGATCGACAAGCCGGTGATGCGCAACGTGCTGGCCGACCTGGCCCTCGAGTCCGAGGCGGCCACCGCGCTGGCGATGCGGCTGGCGGGTGCGGTCGACCGGGACGAGCAGGCGTTCAAGCGGCTGGCCATCGCGATCGGGAAGTTCTGGGTGTGCAAGCGGCAGCCGGTTGTGGTCGGCGAGGCGCTGGAGTGCCTGGGCGGGAACGGGTACGTCGAGGAGTCGGGGTTGCCGCGGCTCTATCGGGACGCCCCGCTCAACTCGATCTGGGAGGGGTCGGGGAACGTACAGGCTCTCGATGTTCTCCGGACCATGCAGCGGTCGCCGGATAGCGTATCCGCCGTTATGGGCGAAATGTCGTTGGCGGCCGGGGCTGATTCCCGCTTCGATGCCGCATTTAAGGCTTTGCAGCGCGACAAACCGGACGAAGCCGACGCGCGTCGTTATGTCGAGCGGCTGGCGCTGCTGCTCCAGGCGTCCTTGCTCGTACGGTTCGCCCCGCCCGCGGTGGCCGACGCCTTCTGCGCGAGCCGGCTCGGCGGCGACTGGGGCCACACGTTCGGCACCCTGGGCCGCGGGGCCGACACCGCAGCGCTCGTCGAACGGGCCGCACCGGCGTAGGAAAACTTCAGGCTGCTCAAGATCCCGCCGATCCGTCCAGTGATGAGGTCTTGGTGGAGCTGGATGACGGCGGGCCTGCTGGTGTGCGCCGGCTACCTGCTGCTGCCCGACGGCCACATCGCCTCGACGGTGATCTACAACGGCCTCGGCGTGCTCTCGTTCGTGATGATCATCGGGGGCATCCGGCACCACCGCCCGGTCGCCCGGCACGGCTGGTGGCTGTTCGCGGCCGGCACGATCAGCTACGTCACGGCCGACATCGTCTACGAGGTGTCGGGCCACATCCTCGGCCACCACCCGTACCCGTACTGGGACGACCTGATCTACTTCTCGGCGTACCCGATCCTGCTCGCGGGCCTGCTGATGATCTCGCGGGGCGAGGGCAAGCGGGAGAATGCCGGAATCATCGACGCCGCGATCCTGGCCGCCGGGGTCGGGCTCGTCTACTGGGTCTTCGTCATCCAGCCGACGCTGAGCGACACCGGGACCCCGCTGCTCGAACGCCTCGTCGCGGTCGGCTACCCCACCTGCGACGTGCTCATGTGCGCCGTCGTGACCCGCCTGCTGAGCCGGTCCGGCGCCCGGGCGCTGAGCCTGTGGCTGCTGGCGCTCGGCTGCGCCCTCAACTTCACCTGCGACGTGGCGTGGAGCCTGACCCAGGCGTTCTCCAACTACTCGGGCGGGCTGATCAACGCCGGCTTCATGGTCGCCTACGTGCTCTGGGCCGGCGCCGCGCTGCACCCGTCGATGCGCGACATCGGACGCCGTACCGGGCGTGCCCGCTTCGGACGCGGCCGGCTCCTGCTGCTGGGCGGGGTCACGATGACCGTACCGGCCGTGCTCTTTCTCCAAGGCGGGCGCGGCGACACCGTCAACTGGGCCGCCGTCGGCGTCGGCGCGGTCGTCCTGTTCCTGCTGGTCATGACCCGCCTGGGTGGTTTCGTGGGCCAGACCCAGCGGCAGTCGGCCAAGCTCGAGGAACTCGCCATGCGCGACGACCTGACCGGGCTGGCCAACCGCCGCCTGTTCGAGCTGCGACTGCGCGCCGCCACCGCCATCGGCACGCCGCAGGTCTGCCTGCTCGACCTCAACGGCTTCAAGCAGGTCAACGACCGGCTCGGCCACGCCGTCGGCGACCACCTGCTGATCGCCGTGGCCGCCCGCCTCGGCGCCGAACTGCACGGCGAGGGCGTGCTGGCCCGGATGGGCGGCGACGAGTACGCGCTGCTGCTCGCCGACGCCACCGACGAGCAGGGCGACGCGGTCGTCGAGCGGCTCGCCCAGGCGTTGCGCCGCCCGTTCGAGGTCGACGGCCACGAGCTGCTGATCGGCGCCGCGATCGGCATCGCCGACGGCAGCGACCCGGTCGACCTGCTGCGCCGGGCCGACGTCGCCATGTACGCCGCCAAGACCGGCAAGGCCCGCTTCCGCCGCTACTCCGTCGAGCTCGACGACCGCGCCGGCGAGGAGGCCCGCCTCGGTGCCGAAATGCGCGCGGCCCTCGACAACGGCCAGTTCCACCTCGTCTACCAGCCGATCGTGTCGCTGCCCGAGGGCGAGCTGCGCTACGTCGAGACCCTGATCCGCTGGACCCACCCGGCCCGCGGCTTCGTCAGCCCCGCCGAGTTCGTGCCGGTAGCCGAGCGCAACGGCCTGATCGTCGAACTCGGCGAGTGGATCCTGCGCACGGCCTGCTGCCAGTTCATGGCCTGGCAGGCTTCGCACGGTGCGGCCGCGCCGTGCCGGATCAGCGTCAACGTGTCGGCCCGGCAGCTGGCCGAGCCCGGCTTCGCCGCGGTCGTCGCGGACGCCCTGACCGGCTGCGGCATGCCCGCCGACCAACTCATCGTCGAAGTAACCGAAACAGCAGTCTTCGGCGGCGGCGTAGCCCTGCGCGCGGTCGAGGAACTGCACGAACTCGGCGTGAAAATCGCCCTGGACGACTTCGGCACCGGCCACTCGTCCCTGACCCTGCTGCAAATCGTCCCCGTCGACGTCCTGAAGGTCGACAAGTCATTCGTCGACAACATCACCGAAGCCGGCCGCCACGCCGTCATCGCCACCGCCCTCATCCAGGTCAGCGACGGCCTGGGCCTGACCGCCGTGGCCGAGGGCGTCGAGACAGCCGAGCAGGCGGCGTCACTGTTCGAGCTGGGCTACCGCTACGCCCAGGGCTACCACTTCGGCCGCCCCGTCGCCCAACCCACGTTCCACGACGAGGGCGTCGCGGCGTAGCCGTGACCGCCCCGGCTCGGCCCGAGCTTCGCTCTGAACGTCTTATTCATGAGCCACAGCGGCAACCAGACCACGGCGTTCTTAGGTGGACTACGGCTTGAAACCTCCGCGACGGATCAACGACTCGTCGCAACCGCGATCCCGCGTGAAGACTAATTTGGTGGCCACATCGAGTAAGGAGCGATCGTGGCGATCAATGTCGGGAACCAAAACGCGGGCCAGATCAACAATGTAGAGGGCACCCAGAACCTATCCGGCCAAAATCTGTACGCGCCCGTGGTCGCAACTGCCGACGCTCAAGCGGCCGCGCAACTGTTGCACGCCACCCTGCAACAACTGAATTTGCCGGCGGGGGTGGGCGAACTATTGCGGCGTGACGCTGAAGCGGTGCAACGCGACCTTGCTGCTGGCGAACCGAATCGCGCCGAGACGGCGCGCCGACTGGAGAGAATCACTAACGAACTCGGGCGCCTGGGCGCACTCGCGGAGACGGGCGCGAAGTTGGTCGGTCCGCTACAGACCCTCGGTCGATGGCTGGGGCCTGTCGGCGCGACATTGCTATCTCATCTGACCTAGCGAGCCCACCGTGCTGAGCCTCAGAGTCACAACGACGCGTCTAGCCGGAACTCGCATCAGTCTCGACGCGCCCCGGGTCACGATCGGACGACAGGACGACTGCACTGTCTACCTCGACGATCCGACGGTCAGTCGCAAGCATGCCGTCGTTGAGACAGGCGCGGGCGGCACCACACTGCGCGACTTGGGTTCCATCAATGGAACTTCATTGAACGGAATGCCAGTGATGGGCTTGGCGAGGTTGCAAGCCGGCGACCGCGTGACTTTCGGACGCGTCGAAGCGCTTGTGGAGCCAGGACGAGAGTGGTCAACTCCTGCGGGCGTACATGTAGGCTCGCAGGGAGCGGGACAAATCAACAATGTTGAAGGAATCCAGTACATTCAGCATATTCGCGCGGAGCGGGAGAGCTTCCTGGCGGATATCGCTGCCACGAAGACGACCGCTCGGCGCTTGGTTGCCTTCGGATTCGTGTGCATAGTCACAGGTTTTGCGCTCTTCGGATTCGGCGTCGTTTCCTTCATCCAACGGGTTCCGGAGGTCGATATCGATACTCCGGAGTCTCAGATTCCGTCCCCGTTCGGCCCAGATGTGGGTGGCGTCCCGCTCGGGATCATCGGATTCGCGCTCTTCGCAACCGGAATGTTCACCTTGATCGCAGGCATCGTCAAGCACGTCAGCGCGGCGGCTCGCCTGAGGCGCATGAACAGCAACGGGATGGGTTACTGATCGATCTTTCCCTCCGTAAGCCATTGGTCGATCAGCCGGCGTTTCTGGTGCCGAAGCCGCACTGCGACGACGAGGGCTCAGCGGGTCAGACCGAATCATGGGCGGGGCGCTAGTAGTGTGCCCGGGTGGCGCTGGGGTCCGATTTTCGCCGGTTGTGGGCGGCGTATGCGACTAGTGAGTTCGGTACGGGGATCGGGTTTGGGGCGTTGCCGCTGGTCGCCGTGTTGGTGCTCGACGTGCCGGAGTTTCAGGTGTCGTTGCTGGCGGCGTTCGGGGGGCTGGCTGCGGCCGTGCTCGCGCTGCCGTTGGGGCCGTGGATCGAGCATCGGCGTAAACGGCCGGTGATGATCGGGGCCGACCTGGTCCGCTTTCTCATCATGGTTAGTGTGCCGGTGGCGATGCTGGCCGGGGTGCTCACGTATGCACAGCTCTGCGTGGTTGCTGTCGTGCAGTCGGTGGGGACCATCGCGTTCAGTGCGGCCAGTGGGGCGCACCTCAAGGCGCTGGTCGGGCCGGACGACCGGGACGCGGCGAACGGGCGCTTCGAGGCGACGTTCTGGACGGCGTACAGTGCTGGGCCGGCCATCGGGGGTGCACTGACCTCGGGGTTCGGGGTGGCGTGGACCATTACGGCCGATGCCGTGAGCTTTCTGCTGTCCGCCGTGGGCGTCCGTTCGCTGCGGAGCCCCGAGCCTTCCCCACCCGTACGGGAAAGGGCTCGGCTGGACATCACGGCGGGGTGGCGGCACATCGCGGGGCATCGGGGGTTGCGGGCCCTGTTCGTGAACTCGCAGTTGTTCGGCGGCTCGATGATGGCGGCCTCTCCCCTGCTGACCGTCCTGATGCTGCGTGACCTGGGTTTCGCGCCGTGGCAGTACGGCATCGCGTGGGGCATCCCGTGCCTGGGCGGCGTCGTGGGCGCGCTGCTGGTGCGGCCGCTGACTTCCCGGTACGGGCGTCGCAAGGTCCTGCTGGTCTCGGGTGTCGGCCGCGCGGTGTGGCTGTGGCCGCTCGCGTTCATGCCCGCGGGCGTACCGGGCCTGATCCTGATCACCACTGTCGAGTTCATGGCCCTGTTCGGTTCGGGCGTCTTCAACCCGGCCTTCGCGACCTATCGGATGACCGAGACGGCCGACGGCTTCCTGTCCCGCGTGATCGCGTGCTGGCAGATCACCTCGCGTACGGTCCAGCCGATCGGCATCGCCCTGGGTGGCCTGCTCGCCGCCGTGACCAGCCTGCGGACCGCGCTGCTGGTGTGCGGGCTCGGCGTGCTGGCCAGTTCGGTCCTGCTCCCCTGGCGAACCAAGACCTGGACCAGGACCGCGGTATCGGTCCGATAGCGACCGTGGGTGGTTCCGGCGGGGCCGCCCGATTTCTAGCGTCGAAGTCATGATTGAAGTTCATGACCTGGTCAAACGCTACGGCGCGACCACCGCGGTGGACGGGCTGTCGTTCACCGTCAAGCCCGGCCGGGTGACCGGCTTCCTCGGCCCCAACGGCGCCGGCAAGTCCACCACGATGCGCATGATCATCGGGTTGGACCGGCCGACCGCCGGGCTGGCCCTGATCAACGGCAAACGCTACCGGGAGCACAAGGCGCCCCTGTGTGTGGCCGGCGCCCTGTTGGAGGCCCGCTCGATCCACCGCGGTCGCAGCGCCCGTACGCACCTGCTCGGCCTCGCCCGCACCCATGGCCTCCCGGACGGGCGGGTCGGTGAAGTGCTCGAGGAGGCCGGGATCGCGAACGTGGCCCGGCGCCGGGCGGGCACGTTCTCGCTCGGCATGGGCCAGCGACTCGGGATCGCGGCCGCGCTGCTCGGCGACCCGGCCGTGGTCATCCTGGACGAGCCGGTCAACGGCCTCGACCCGGACGGGGTGCTGTGGGTGCGCACGCTCATCCGCGAGCTGGCCGCCGACGGCCGTACGGTGCTGGTCTCGAGCCACCTGATGAGCGAGATGGCCGTGACCGCGGACCACCTGGTGATCGTGGGCGGCGGCCGGCTGCTGGCCGACACCACCGTGGACGAGCTGATCGGCCGCGTGGCGCCCGCCTCGGTCACCGTGCGCACCCCTGAGGCCGTACGGCTGCGGTCGTCGCTCTTGTCGCACGGGGCGACCGTGTCGTCGTCGGAGGCGGGCGAGCTGTCGGTGGCCGGGCTGGACGCGCCCGACATCGGTGCCCTGGCCGCGGCCGCCGGGATCGTGTTGCACGAGCTCACGCCGCGGCGGGCCTCGCTGGAACAGGCGTACATGGAGCTGACCCGATGAAGGTGACGTTCGCGCGCGTCGTCCGCTCCGAGTGGACCAAATTCCTGGCCCTGCGCTCCACGTGGATCCTGTTCGCGCTGGTCGCGGTGGCCACCGTCGGGTTGTCGGCGGCGATCGCCCGCAACGCCTCGGCGCCCTCGTCGTCGGCGCCCTTCCTCGGGGTGGACGTGGTGTCGGTGCTGCTGGGCATCGTGGGCATCGTCATGATGACCGGCGAATACGGGTCGGGGCTCGTCCGGGCGACGTTCGCAGCCGTGCCCGCCCGGCTGCCCGTGCTCGGGGCCAAGGCCGTGGTGCTGACCGTCGCCGTGCTGCCGTTCATGGCCGTGGTCGTGCTGCTCTCGGCGTGGGTGTTCCGGGTCGTGGGCGGGCCGTTGCCGGGGTCGGGCGATCACATCGTGGGGGCCTTCGTGGCGCCTGTGCTGCTGGCGCTGCTCGGGTTGGGGCTGGGGGCGCTGATCCGGCATACGGCGGCCGCGATCACTGTGTACGTGCTGGCCATTTTGGTGGCGCCGGCCTTGTTGGGGGCGGCGTTGCCGGATGATCTGGGCGAGCGGCTGGTGAAGTACACGCCTGTGGCGGCGGCGCAGGCGCTCTATACGGACCGGGCGACGGATCCTACGGGGATGCTCGCGCCGGGGCCGGGGGGTGTGGCGTTGGGAGTGTGGGTCGTGGCCGTGCTGGTGGCGGGGGCCGTGGTCGTGCTGCGCCGAGACCCGTGAGCTGCGGACGCTGTGGGCCGTCGAGGCGCGGAAAGGCATTACCGCCGCCGCCTGTCCAAAGCCCCACACGAACGGCCGAAAAGAGGCAATGTCGCCGTTTTTAGGAGGCCGCACACACGGCACCGCAAGCCGTTGACCTGCTGAAACCTCATCTCATGATCAACGTGTGTCAAGGGGGCCCGCCCACCGGGGGTCCCCCACCCTAAAGCAGCCAGCAAGACCGGCGGCGCCAGTTTTCCACAGGTCCAAGATCGGCGGCCGAGTTATCCACAGGCGACGGATTCGACGTTGCGGGCTGTGCGCCGGCCGGGAAGAGTTCCCCGCGAAAGGAGGCGACCGTGCGAACCCGCCCGCAACCGATCGACGTCCTCGTGGCCGCGCTCACCCTGGTCGCCTGCCTGGTGATCCAGACCGGCCGCACGGGCGCCACCGCCCCCGGCACGTCGTTGCTCGACTGGACGGCCGTCATCCTGCCGTGCGTGCCGCTGCTCTGGCGCTCCCAATGGCCGCCGGCGGTCTTCGGCGCGGTCATTGCGCTCATCGGCCTAGGCGGGGCGCTAGGAGCCCGCACCCCCGCCATCTTCCTGATCCCCCTGGTCGCCCTCTACGCCGTGGCCCGCCATCGCCCGGCCCGCCCGGCCTGGGCCGCGGTGACGGTGACCATCCTGGCCGGTCTCGTCACCCGCCCCGGCTGGACGGCCTTCATCGCGGTCTCGGTCGTGATAGTCGCCATCGCCGTGATCGGCATCAACCAGCGCACCCGCCAGGCCTACCTGACCGCCCTCGAGGCCGATCGCGATCAGCGGGCCCGGCTCGCCGTCGCCGACGAGCGGACGCGGATAGCCCGCGAGATGCACGACGTCGTGGCCCACCACCTGACGGTCATGGTCGCGCTCTCCGAGGGCGCGGCCGCGGCCCCGCAGCAGGCGACGCCGGTGATGACGCAGGTCGCGGTGACCGGGCGGCAGGCGCTGGCCGAGATGCGGCGCTTAGTCGGGGTGCTGCGCGACGACGGCGGCCGCACGCCGCAGCCGGGTCTCGGCCAGCTCGACGAGTTGATCGATCAGGTGCGCGGGGCCGGGCTCGACGTGACGCTGACCCGCGAAGGTCAGCCGAAGGCGTGGGGGCCGGGCGCGGAGTTGACGATCTTCCGCATCGTGCAGGAGGCGCTGACCAACACGCTCAAGCACGTCGGCCCCGGCGCCGGGGTGCAGGTCAGGCTCGCGTACGGGCCGGACGAGGCGACGATCGACGTGGTGGACGACGGCGGCGGGCGGGTCGCGCGGGAACCCGGGCCGGCCGATCGGCACGGGCTGATCGGCATGGCCGAGCGGGCGGCGGCGTACGGGGGAAGGGTTGACGCCGGACCGCGGGAGGGCGCCGGGTGGCGGGTGCACGCGCGGCTGCGGATCAAGGAGGCCGTGTGACGATCTCCGTCCTGCTGGTCGACGATCAGCCGCTGCTGTCGCTGGGGTTCCGGCTCGTGCTCGAGGCGCAGCCCGACATCAAAGTGGTCGGCGAGGCCCCGGACGGCGCGAAGGCGGTCGCGATGACCCGGGCGCTGGAGCCGGACGTGGTGCTGATGGACATCCGGATGCCGGTCATGGACGGCATCGAGGCGACCCGGGCGATCGTCGCCTCCGGCAGCGCCTCCCGCAGCCTGGTGCTCACTACGTTCGACCTGGACGAATACGTGTATGCGGCCCTGCGCGCCGGGGCCAGCGGCTTCTTGCTCAAGGACGTGCCGCCGGCCGATCTGCTGTCCGCGATCCGGGCCGTCGCGGGCGGTCACGCCGTCGTCGCGCCCGCGGTCACCCGGCGCCTGCTGGAGCGGTTCGCGCCGATGCTGCCCTCGGGGTCCGGCCCGGCGCCGCTCGAGCAGCTGACCGCCCGCGAACGCGAGGTGCTCGACCTGGTCGCGCGCGGGCTGACCAACACCGAGATCGCCGGGCGGCTGGTGCTCAGCGAGGCCACGGTCAAAGCGCACGTCGGCCGGCTGCTGGCCAAGCTCCAGCTGCGCGACCGCGTGCAGATCGTCATTTTCGCGTACGACAACGGTTTCCGGAGTATCTGACGCGCCGCTCCCCGCCCCTTGCCCCGGGAAGGAGGGCAGAAGAAATGGGTCCAGTCATGAAAGCGATCTTCTCGGCCGTCACCAGCGGCCTCATCGCATTGCTGTCGTCGCTGCTCACCGCGCTGCAGGGCGAGCACACCGGGTTCGAGACGATCACCGACGGCCAGTGGGTGACCGCCGCGCTCGCGTTCATCGTGGCCGTCGCCGGCACCGGCACGGTCACCTATCAGGTCAAGAACAGGGTCAGCGAGGGCCAAGCAGTTCCCTGATGCTGGCCAGCAGCTCGTCCGTGGTGATCGGGGCGGCATTTCCCCCCGTACGGGCGTCGAGCATCGCCTTGGACAGCTGCACCCGCCGCAGGACCTCCTTGATGTCGGCGCCGGTCATGCCGTGGCTCGCCGTGGCCAGCGCCGTCACGTCGAGGTCGTCGGCGAACATCTGGAAGCCGGGAGCCTCGTGGGCCGCGATCAGGCCGCGGATCATCTTGCGGAAGATCTCGGCCCGCGACGCGTCGTCCGGCTTGGGCACGCTGATCTTGACGTCGAAGCGGCCCGAGCGGATCAGCGAGTCGTCGACGCGGTGCGGGAAGTTCGTCGTGGCCACCACGATCACGTTCGGGTTGGCCTCGATCAGGTCGTTCATCTCCTGCTTGAAGATGCCGGCCACGGCGTTGATGGCCTGGCTGGCCGCGTCGCCGCCCGACCCGGCGTAACTGATGATCGAGTCGAATTCGTCGAACAGCATCAGCGTGGGCACGCGGTAGCGGCGGGCGTCGCGGAAGATCTGCTTGATGTTGCGCTCCGAGCCGCCGAGCCACTTGTCGAGAATCTCCGGCGTCCGGATCTCGCGGAAGTCG
The DNA here is from genome assembly GCF_016785085.1 of Paractinoplanes lichenicola. Classification (GTDB taxonomy): domain Bacteria; phylum Actinomycetota; class Actinomycetes; order Mycobacteriales; family Micromonosporaceae; genus Actinoplanes; species Actinoplanes lichenicola. Next base: position 67,432 of record NZ_JAENHO010000007.1, on the reverse strand, counting down.
GCGCCGATCTCGTTGGCCAGCGCGCGCGACAACATGGTCTTGCCGGTGCCGGGCGGACCGTACATGAGCAGGCCCTGCGGGCGCCGCGCACCCCAGCGGGCCATCGCCTCGGGGTGCCGGAACGACACCGCGATCTGCCGCAGCTCGGACACCACGTCGGCGAGCCCGCCCACCATGTCGAGCGTGACCTCCTGGGTGGTGACCGGCGCCGTCGCCAGCGTCTCGCGGCTCACTACGTACCGCCGTCCGGTCAGTGACTCGGGCCCGGCCAGCTCGAGCACCGCCTGCAGCGTGAGCCCGACGAAGGCCTGCAGGTGGGCCGGGGTCACGTCGTCACGCGGCACCTCGGCGTGCAGGCGCACGACCGTGCCGGTCTCGTCGTACGAGATCTCGGCCTGCAGCCCCACCACCGCGTCGGCCAGCGTGCCCGGTTCCCGGCCCGTCATCGGCTGGGCTTGACGATCAAGACCGAGTTTCTTGTACGCCGCCGCGGCCGCCGCCCCCACCCCGTCGACGATGCGGGTGGCGATCGGGTCGCCGGCCTCGATGCGCTTGGCCAGCAGCACCCCGACCGGGTCGTTGCCGAGCACCAGCTTGCGGATGCGCTCCTTGGACAGCGGCTCCTCGGCCGTGCTGATCGCCGCGGCGAACGTGTGCACCGGGCCGGACGGACGGTCGGCGCTGGCCACGGTCAGGTCGACCCGCTGCACGGGAGCGGGCCAGGACGCCCGGCGCAGCAGCTCGACCGGGTTGACCCGGGCCGCGGCGAGCACGGTCGCCGCGTCGACGAGCTCGACGGTGGCGCCCGCGTAATCGAAGGTCTCGCCTCTGGGCCGCGTGTCGGACATCAGTACCTCCCGGGGAGTGTCGACTCACCAAGAGTGACACGGGTCCACACCAGTTGCCGTTCGGTGCGACCCTGACGCACCCCGGGCGAGCAGCCGATCAAGGCTGGCATGTCAGCAGAGCCGATCGAAGACATGTGCCTGACCACGCGTTCCGGGCGCGACGAGTGGTGGCGGGACGCGGTGGTCTACCAGGTCTACCTGCGCTCGTTCGCCGACGGCAACGGCGACGGTGTGGGCGACTTCGCCGGCCTGCGCGCGCGGCTGCCGTACCTGGCCTCCCTCGGTGTGGACGCCGTCTGGGTGACCCCGCACTACGTGTCGGGCGGGGCCGACGGCGGCTACGACGTGATCGACTACACGGCGGTCGACCCCTCGTACGGGACCGTCGAGGACGTGCGGGCGCTCGTCGCCGACGCGCACGACCTGGGTCTTCGCGTGCTGCTCGACATCGTGCCGAACCACACCAGCGACCAGCACGAGTGGTTCCGGCGGGCGCTCGAGGACCCGTCCTCGCCCGAGGCCGCGCGCTACCACTTCATGCCGCCGTCGGAGAACCCGCCCAACAACTGGCAGTCGATGTTCGGCGGGCCGGCCTGGTCCCGTACGCCGGACGGCCGCTGGTATCTGCACCTGTTCACGCCACAACAGCCCGACCTGAACTGGGACAACCCGGAGGTGGCGGACGACTTCGACCGTACGTTGCGGTTCTGGTTCGACCTGGGTGTCGACGGGTTCCGGGTCGATGTCGCGTACGGGCTCTTCAAGGACCCGGCGTATCGCGACAACCCGGGCATCTACTCCCCGACGTTGTTCGGGCACGGCCCCGAGCAGGTCATGACCACCAACCAGGCCCGGGTGCACCAGATCTGGCGGCGCTGGCGGGCGATCTGCGACTCCTACGCCGAGGAGAAGATGCTGGTCGGCGAGGTGTCGCTGGCCGATCTCGACCAGGTCGGCCTGTACGCCCGGCCCGACGAGATGCACCACGCCTTCCAGTTCCGCCTGCTCAAGAGCGACTGGGACGCGGCCGCGTTCGCCTCGACGATCACCGAGGCACTCGACGCGTTCGCAGCCGTCGGCGCGCCCGCGCCCTGGGTGCTCGGCAACCACGACAAGGCCCGCCAGGTCACCCGGTACGGCAGCGAGCGCCGGGCCCGCGCGGCGGCGTTGCTGATGCTGGCCCTGCCCGGCTCGGCCTACCTGTACGCCGGGGAGGAGCTCGGCCTGCCCGAGGCCCCCGTCCCCGACACGGCTCGCCGCGACCCGATCTTCCTGCGCTCGAACGGCGCCCGCCTGGGCCGGGACGGCTGCCGCATCCCCATGCCGTGGGACTCGGCGGCGCCCGCCGCGGGGTTCTCCGTCGCCGACCCGTGGCTGCCCCAGCCGGACGGGTGGGCCGGCTACGCGGTCGACCGCCAGGAGGGCGACCCGGCCTCGACGCTGACCATGTATCAGCAGGCCATCCTGCTGCGTGACCTCTACAAGGCGCCCGGCTCCGGCCTGGCCTCGGTGACCCTGGAGGGCGAGGTCATCCGCGTCGACCTGATCGCCCGCGACGGCGACCCCGACCCGATCACGGTCTGGATCAACATGGGCTCCGAGACGGTCACGGTGCCCGCCCACCGGCTGCTGCTGGCCTCCTCCCCCGACGTCGGCGGCCCCGTCGCCGGCAAGCTGACGCTGGCTCCCGACACCGCCGTCTGGACCCGCGTCTGACCGACCCGCCATCACCGTTCCCGTGTCGCGCCCGCCCCCGGCGCGCCCGGGTCTGGTGCTGGCGCGCACTCGGCCGGCCCGTCCGCCCCCGGCGGGCCGGCCGAGTGACCCCGTCTCATCAGTCACGCCCCTGCCATGTGCTGATGCAGGCCTCGTTGCCCTCGGGATCGGCCAGCACCCAGAACGACGGCGCCCGCTCGTCCGACACCACCCGCCCGCCCGCTTTGAGCGCCGCCTCGACCCGCAGCACCGCCTCGTCGTGCGCCACCGAGATGTCGAGATGGATCCGGTTGCGCTGAGTCCGCGGCGAATCCATCTGCTGGAACCAGACCGCCGGCCCCCGCCCCGCCGGGTCGGTCAACGGCTCCGACGGCCCGCCCTCCGCGTAGCCGAGCACGGCCGACCAGAACGGCCGCACCGCCGCGATGTCCATCGCGTCGACCGCGATCTCGAGCAGCTGCAGATCGCCCGGCTCGGTCGGCAGCCCCGACGCCGCGATCCGCTGGGCGAGCTCGACGTCGGTCGCGGTGACCGTCGCCTGCCGCCGGGTCTGCAATGTCAGCACCACCCGATCGACCCGCACGTCGATCGACAGATGCTCGTCGGCCTCCTCCCCGCAGGCCGCCACCGCCTGCAGGGCCACCGAGGCCCCCTGAAACAGCGAGCCCACCGGCACCGACGCCCGCAGCGTGCCGAGCATGTATCGCCACCCGAGCCCGCTCACCGCATCGGAGGCCGCCTGGCGGGTCACCCGTTCGTCCATGCCGGGCATCCTGCCACTCCGCCACGACATTCCGAACGTTGTCCACAATTCGTGGTTGTCCACAGGCCACCCCGCAAAGATCGCTCCCGCTTGAAACAATGGGTCTTGGGTGGAGGTCCCCCTGGTAGGGCGGGTTGGGGGGGTAGGAGTCGTAGGGGGTCGGCTCAGGGATCTCACCGATGTCTTCTCGGTGTGGGCAGTGTCGAGGATGGACGGCATGAACCGCCGCAGTCTTGTCGCGTCCTTGATCGCCCTCGTCACCGGTTTTGCCCTGGCCGCCGCCCCACCGGGCCATGCCGCCCCGAAGCCCGACAAGCCCCACATCATCTGGACGGCCTGCGGCGACGACAAGGCCGTGCAATGCGGCAAGCTGCGATTACCGGTCGACTGGTCGAAGCCCGACGGCCCCACGTTCGAGCTGGCCGTCGCCCGCCGAGCCGCACGCAAGCCCTCGACTCAGACGCTCGTCTTCGGCCCCGGCGGCCCGGGCGATTCCGGCGTGGAGCGCATCCAAGCCGGCAACCGGTTCAGTCCCGAGATCCTCGACAAGTTCAACACGGTCAGTTTCGACCCGCGCGGCGTGGCCGGCAGCGGCGGCGCGAAGTGCGACCTGTCCCTCGACAACGGCCTCCTCACGAGTCAGGCCGACTTCGCCGCCGTCACCGCATCCAACCAGGCCAAATGGGCGGCCTGCCGAGCGATCAGCCCGGTCTGGGACCACGCCGACACGGCCAGCGCCGTCCGCGACCTCGACGCCCTCCGAGCTGCTCTCGGACTGCGGCAGTTGACGTTCCACGGCAGCTCGTACGGCACCCTGCTGGGCCAGCAGTACGCCGAGCGCTACCCGAGCCGGGTGCGGGCGATCGTGTTGGAGAGCGTCTTCGACCACAGCCTCGGCGTGCGCGAGTTCGTCCGTACGCAAGCTTTGGCCGCGCAGGACGCGTTCGACGAGTTCGTCGCGTGGTGCGCCACCGAGACGACGTGTGTGCTGCACGGGCAGGACGTCCGCGCGATCTGGAACGACGTGCTGGACTCCCGCGAGAACAGGTTCGAGCTGGCCATGCTGCCGATCGCCCGGCTCGCCGTGCCCGACCGCGCGAAACTGGCCGAAGACATCGCCGCCCTGCGCGACGGGGCCAATCCGACGGTCAAGCTGCCGCCGCTGGTGTCGTCGGTCTTCTGCGCCGACTGGCCGGCCGCGGTCCGCGACTTCCCCGCGTACGAGCGGCTGGTCCGCACCGCCCGCGAGGCCGCGCCCGACGTCCGCTACAGCGGGGGCCTGCTCGCGATCCGGGCCTGTCTGGGCTGGCCGCAGCCGGTGGCCAACCCGCCGCACCGGCTCGACGTCCACACCCGCACGCCGTTGCTGCTGCTCAACTCGCGACACGACGTCCGCACCGGCTACGTGTGGGCGACCCACGTGGCGGCGCAGCTCGGCCGGCACGGGCGGCTCGTCACGTACGAGGGTTCGGGCCACGGGGCGTACGGGAACACGCCTTGCACGACCGCCGCTGTCGACCGCTACCTGATCGATCTGGTGCTGCCGCCGCGCGGCGCGAGCTGCCCCAAGGCTTGACCAGGGCAGGAATTGCGGCCCGGGGCCGAATCGGGCCGATGTTGACAGTTCGGGTCAACATCGGGCGACGGGGCCTGGGTATCGTCGAACCATGTCGATGGGTCGGGTGGCCGTCGCGCTCGAGGGGGCCCTGGTGGCCGCGGTCGTGCTCGCCGCGGCCGTGCTTCCCGCCCTGCGCGGCCCTGACCTGGGGCCCTACTCGATCAGCATGGACAAGGCGGGCCCGGTCGCGGCCGTCCCCCCGGCCTCGGCGGGCGCCTCCACGGGGTCGTACACGTGGAATTGCGGCCGTAACGAGCGCGGTCATCGCAACACCGCCAACATTGTGGTCACGCCCGGCCGGCCGGGGCCGCAGCATCACACGCACGACTACGTCGGCAATCTCGGGGTGCAGCCCGACTCGACCGTCGACAGCCTGGTCGGCAAGCCCACGACCTGCACGAACGGCGACGCGTCGACGTATTTCTGGCCGGTTCTGCGCTATGTTGAGCCGGGTCGGGACGTGCACGGCGGGCCGGTGCAGGTGCCGGTGTCGCTGACCATGACCTATCGCGGCAACCCGCGCGGGCCGGTGCTGGCGATGCCGCGGCTGCTGCGGGTTCAGGTCGGCGACGCGTACGCGCACACCAACGGCGGCAAGCTGGCGAAGGCCTGGTGGACTTGCTCCGACACACTGGACCGGATGACGATGGACTATCCCGCGTGTGAGGACGGAGCCCAGGTGGTGCGGATCTTCGAGTTCCCCAGCTGCTGGGACGGCCGTCAGCTGGACAGCCCGGGCCATCGCCAGCAGGTGGTCTTCCCGGCCGAGGGCGGCGGCTGCCCGGTCGGCACGTTCGCCGTCCCGCAGTTGCGGATCACCATGACGTACGCGGTCCCACCCGGCACGCGCTATCAGATCGACGCGTTCGACGGGCAGGACAACCACCCCGCGACCGATCACGGGTTCCTGGTCAACCTGATGCCCGACGCCGTGATGAAACGCGTCGTGAGCTGCCTCAATGAGGGCAAGCAGTGCGACGAGACGAGCACCCGCCGGGCGGCGTCGTGACCACCCCCGAGACCGGCGACCACGTCGACCTCGCGGGCTACCTGGTCGACGAGCTCACGCCCGAGCAGCGCGCCGAGGTCGACGAGCACCTGGCCGGCTGCGCCGAGTGCCGGGCCGAGGTCGAGTCGCTGCGGGAGTGGACGTCGCGGCTGCGTGCCGTGCCCGAGGAGATGCTGCTCGAGGGCCCGCCCGACGGCGGCGACCTGTTGCTTCAGCGCACGCTGCGCGAGGTCCGCAAGCAGTCGTCGGGCGAACGCAACCGGCGGCGGTTCCTGGTCTCGGCGGCCGCCGCGGTGCTGCTCGTGGCCGCGATCGGGGGCGGCGTCCTCGCGGGCCGCCAGACCGCCCCGTCGGCACCGGTCGCGCAGGCCCCGCCGCCCCTGGCCACCCCGCCCACGTCGGTGCCCGGCACCCGTACGGGAACTGCGGTTGACGCCACGACCGGCGCGCGGATCACGGTGGCGGTCGCCCCGGCGGCGGGCTGGGTGCGGGTCAACGCGGCGGTGGCCGGCATCCCCGCGGGCGAGAAGTGCGTGCTCGAGGTCGTGGCCCGCGACGGGTTCACGGTGCAGGCGGGCAGCTGGGTGGTCTCCGAGGCGGGCGAGACGGGCGGCACCACCCTGAACGGCAGCGCGCTGATCAATCCGGACGACGTGAAATCCGTACGGGTGGTGAACACTGCGGGAAAGCAGTTCGCCAGCGTCGACGTGTGAAACGGCGATGGGGAAGGGTCGCATCATGGACCTTCGCAACGGGCTGCGGCCGCTCGGGAGCACGTCGGCCGAGTTCGAACAGGATCTGCTGAGCAACCTGATCTACCGCCGGGGCACGACGGTCGAGTCGGCGAGCGCGCAGGACGCGTACGAGACGCTCGCCCTGACCGTGCGCGACCGGCTGGCCGCCCGCCGGGCCCGCACGGCCGCGGCGCACTACGAGAGCAACCCGCGCTGGGTCTACTACCTCTCCGCGGAATACCTGCTCGGCCCCCAGCTGGAGCAGAATCTGCTCTACAGCGGCACCACCGACCTCGCCCCGGCCGCGCTCAAGGCGCTCGGCTTCTCGCCCGAGGAGGTGGCCGCGCTCGACGTCGAGCCGGGCCTGGGCAACGGTGGCCTGGGCCGGCTGGCCGCCTGCCTGCTCGACTCGCTGGCCACCCTCGACATCCCTGCGGTCGGCTACGGCATCCGCTACGACCTGGGCATCTTCAAGCAGGATTTCGTCGAAGGCGAGCAGGTCGAGCGGCCCGACGACTGGGCCTTCCAGGGCGACCCGTGGGAGTTCCCGGCCCCCGACGACTGGCAGACGGTCGGCTTCTACGGCTTCCTCGGCCCCGAGGGCTGGGTGCCCGGCGAGGTCGTGCACGGCGAGCCGAGCCACCTGCTGGTCCCCGGCTACGGCACCGAGACGGTCAACATCGTCCGGCTGTGGCGGGCCCGCGCCGCGCAGGCGTCGTTCGACCTGCGGCGCTTCTCGGCCGGTCAATACGCCGAGGCCGTGCAGGAGGCCGTCAAGGCCGAGAACATCAGCAAGGTGCTCTACCCCGACGACAGCACCGACATGGGCCGCGAGCTCAGACTCAAGCAGCAGTACTTCCTGGTCTCGTGCTCGCTGCGCGACATCGTCCGGCGGTTCCGGTTCCGCAACTCCGACTGGGCCGAGTTCCCGGCCAAGACGGTCATCCAGCTCAACGACACGCACCCGACGCTCGCCATCCCCGAGCTGATGCGGCTGCTGGTCGACGAGGAGAAGCTGGAGTGGGAGCAGGCCTGGTCGATCGTCCGCCGGACGTTCGCGTACACGTGCCACACGCTGCTGCCCGAGGCCCTCGAGACGTGGCCGGTCGAGATGCTGGGCCGGCTGCTGCCGCGCCACCTCGAGATCATCTACACGATCAACGAGGCGTTGCTGGCCGAGGTCCGTTCCCGTTTTCCCGACGACCTCGACCGCGTACGGCGGATGTCGCTGATCCAGGAGGAGCCGCAGCGCCGGGTCCGGATGGCCAACCTGGCCGTCACCGGCACGTTCGCGGTCAACGGCGTGGCCGAGCTGCACTCGCAGCTGCTCACCTCGACCACGTTCGCCGACTTCGCCGCCCTCTGGCCCGACCGCTTCACCAACGTCACCAACGGCGTCTCGCCCCGGCGTTTCGTGCGGCTGGCCAACCCGGGCCTGTCGACGCTCATCTCGGAGGGCCTCGGATCCGATGACTGGCTGAGGGATCTGTCCCTTCTGAAGAACCTGGAGCCGCTGGCCGACGACGCCTCGTTCCGCTCGCAGTGGCGCTCGGAGAAGCGGCACGCCAAGGCGGCCCTGGGGCTCGGCGACCCGGGCGCGATGCTGGACGTGATGATCAAGCGGTTCCACGAGTACAAGCGGCAGCAGCTCAAGCTCCTGCACGTGATCACGCTGTATCACCGGCTGCGCTCGGACTCGGGCCGCTTCGGGGTGCCGCGCACGGTGCTGTTCGGCGGCAAGGCGGCCCCGGCCTACTACGCGGCCAAGTCGATCATCCGGCTGATCAATGCGGTGTCGGCCACGATCGCGGCCGACCCCAAGGCGTCCGGCCTGCTGCGCGTGGTCTTCCCGGCCAACTACAACGTCACGCTGGCCGAGCGGATCATCCCGGCCGCCGACCTCAGCGAGCAGATCTCGATGGCCGGCAAAGAGGCTTCCGGTACGGGCAACATGAAGCTCGCGCTCAACGGCGCGGTCACGATCGGCACGCTCGACGGCGCCAACGTCGAGATCCTCGAGCGGGTCGGCGCGGACAACTTCTTCCTGTTCGGCCTGGACACCCCGGCCGCCGCGGCGCTGCGGGCGTCGGACTACCGCCCCCGTACGCACTACGACGCCGACGACGAGCTGCGGGCCGCCCTCGACGCGATCCTGTCCGGCGCGTTCGGCGGGGTCGGTCAGGAGGTGGCGCAGTCGCTGCTCGACCGCGACGAATACCTGACGCTGGCCGACTACCGGTCGTACGTCGACAAGCAGGACGAGGTCGCCGCGGCCTGGCAGAACCAGGAGCAGTGGACGCGCATGTCGATCCTGAACACCGCGCGCAGCGGGTTCTTCTCGGCCGACCGTACGGTGAACGACTATCTCTCGCGGATCTGGCACGCCTCGCCGGTGCGCCCCTGACGCGGCAGTGCCCGGCCGTGCGTCACGGCCGGGCACTTCGTTGTCGCTACTCGGCCGCGTCCTCGCTGCGGACGTGGACCTCCTCGCCGCGGGCGCGCAGCGCGTCGGTCACCTGTCCCTCGGTCATCGAGACGAGGTGCGACTCGACGGCCGCCTCGTCCTTGAGCCGGTCGTAGGTCGCGTGGACGAGCTGCTCGAGCTCGGCCTTGTCGACGTCGGGGAATCGCAGGGTCAGGGCGTCGACCTGCCGGCGCAGGGCGACGTCCACGTTGACGATGCCGTGAGTGTCACTCATCGGAACACCTCCCGGAGTCTCGTTTCCCCGCGGCGGGGCTTGGCAATCGCTTTCCGTCCGCGTTTGATGTCGGTGGGATGCACAGACACCGGCCCAGCCTCGGAACCCTGCTCCACCACGTCCATGTGAGCGGGCCGCTCTCGCGTGCCGCGCTGGCCGAGCGGATGGGCGTCAACCGCAGCACGATCCTGGCCCTGACGGCCGATCTGGTCGCGGCCGGGCTCGTCGTCGAGCAACACCCGGCCGGTACGACCGGGGCCGGGCGCCCGTCGCTGGTGGTGCGCCCCTCCCCCGGCGTCTTCGTGCTGGCCTTCGACGTCGCGGTCGACCGGCTCACCGTGGCCCGGGTCGGGCTGGGCGGCGCGGTGCTCGACCGCCGCTCGGCCGCCCGCACCCGTACGGGGGCCGACCTCGACCCGGTCGTCCGCAAGCTGGCCGCCCTCGGCCGTTCCCTGCTCGACACGGCCCCGCCCGGCTCGGTCTGCGCGGGGCTCGGCGCCTCCTACTGCGGCATGATCCGCCCCGGCGACGGCATGGTCCGCTACGGCCCGTCGACGGGCTGGGTCGACCAGGCGTTCGGCACCGAGCTGGCCAGGGCCCTCGACACCGGCCGTCCCGTGGCCGTCGGCAACGAGGCCCACCTGGGCGCGCTGGCCGAGTTCGAGCGCGGCGCCGGTGTCGGCGTGCCCGACCTGATCTATCTGCACGGCGACGTCGGCGTGGGCGGCGGCATCCTGGTCGGCGGCCAGCTGCTCGGCGGCGACGGCGGCTACGGCTGCGAGGTCGGGCACATGCTGGTCAACCCGGCCGACGGCCGCCCCTGCCTGTGCGGCTCGCAGGGCTGCCTGGAGGCCGAGACCGGCGAGTACGCCCTGCTGGCGGCGGCCGGGCGCACCCCGGGCCCGGTCGGCGCCGAAGCCGTCCGCGCGGTCGCCCGCGACGCCCAAGCCGGCGACCCGGCAGCCGCCGCGGCCGTGGCCGAGATCGGCGACTGGCTGGGCATCGGCGTGGCCAACCTGATCAACCTGTTCAACCCCGGCGTGGTCGTCTTCGGCGGCATGCTCCGCGACGTCTACACGGCCGCGGCCCCGCAGGTGTCGGCCCGCATCGCCCGCCACGCCATGCCCGTCTCCCGCGAGCGCGCCCGCCTCACGGTCTCCGCCCTGGCCGACGACGCCACCCTGCTCGGCGCGGCCGACCTCGGCTTCGCCGCCCTGCTCGCCGACCCGCTGGGAGCCTTCGACGCTTTTCAAAGTGCTCACTAGTTTCCAAGTTGGAAAGTCTGCCGTAGCCTGAGGGCATGACGGGGGACGAGGACGTGAGCCCGGGCTGGGCGGCCGTGGCGCTGGCCGAGGTCGATCAGTCGACAGCGGCCGTGCGAGAGCACTCCGGCTGGGTGCGGCGGGCGCTGATCGCGTACGGGATGGCTTCGCTGGTGTTCTTCCCGGCGGGCGGCCTCGTGCACGGGTTCTGGGCGGTCGTGATCGGCGTGATCTGGGGCGTGTTCCTGGTCAGCGTCGTGTTCTACGCGCTGCCGCAGCGGGTGCTGGTGCGCGGTTTCCGGCGGGTCTATCTGCGGGCGACGCTCTGGTGGACGGCCCTGTGGCTGGCGGGCACGGCGATCGGGCATCTGCTCTTCGCCGACCGGGTGGCGTACTGGGTGCCGGCCGGCGTGGTCGTGGCGTTGCCGATGTTCGCGGCCGCGGCGAGGTCGCGATGACCGAGCACCCGCGGCACCAGCTCGACGCGGTCATCCACTCGCCGATCCGGTTGTCCATCGTGGCCTGCCTGGCCGCGGCCGACAAGGCCGAGTTCGCCTTCGTCCGCGACACCGTCGAGGTCAGCGACTCGGTGCTCTCGCGCCAGATCACCCTGCTGGTCGAGGCGGGCTACGTGAAGGCGCGCAAGGGCTACGTCGGGAAAAGGCCACGCACGTGGCTCTCGCTCACCGCGGCCGGGCGCAGCGCGTACGGGAAGCATCTGGCCGCCCTGACCGCTATCGCACGCCTGCCCGTGAAGGATGAGGCCGATGTCTGAACGTCCCCCCGGCAGCTACGGCTTCGACGCGCCGCGCCTGCTGGCCTTCCCGGTCCTGCTGATGATCGCCGGCGTGGTGCAGACCGTCCTCACCGGCAGCCTGTGGCCGCTGCTCGGCGTGGCCGCGATCGGCGCGTGCTGCGCGCTCGGCTTCTACGCGTCGCGGCAGGGCAAGTTCGTCGTGTGGGCGCGCCTGCTCGACGGCCTCGGCCTGGACGGCGACGAGGAGGTGCTCGACCTCGGCTGCGGCCGCGGCGCCCTGCTCATCTCGGCCGCGCTGCGGGTGCCGAAGGGCCGGGCGGTCGGCGTCGACCTGTGGCGCACCGGCGACCAGTCGGGCAACGACCCCGAGGCCACGCTGCGCAACGCCGCCGCGGCCGGGGTCGCCGACGTGGTGTCGGTCGAGACCGCGAACGTCACCGCCCTGCCGTTCCCCGACGAGTCCTTCGACCTGGTCGTCTCGAACATCGCGCTGCACAACCTGAAGGCGGCCGCCGATCGGGACAAGGCCGTGACCGAGGCCGTGCGGGTGCTGCGCCCCGGCGGGCGGCTGCTGCTGGCCGACCTCAGCCACACCCACCAGTACGAGCAGCGGGCGCGCGAGCTGGGTCTGCAAGACGTCTCGCGGCGCGGCCTGGGCTGGCGGCAGTGGTGGTCGGGCCCGTGGCTACCGACCCGGCTCGTCAGCGCCCGCAAGCCCTGACCACCCGGCCTTGTCGAGGATCTCGCGCACCGACTCCTCGACCGGGACGGGGTGGGTGCTGACCAGGAAGTGCCGGATGCGCTCACGGTCGTCGCGTGAGTGGAAGAGGTCGATCAGGCCACGCAGCCGCTCGCGCCACTCGTCGGTGGGCTCGCGCTCGGTGACCCGCCGCTTGAGCACCTCGACGGGCGCGGTCGTCTCGCAGATGATGAACCGCGCCCCGGGCACGGCGTCACGCGTCAGCCCGACCTCGGCCTCATCGGCGAACACGAGCGGAATGATCAGCTTCATGTCAGGCGCGACGGCCTGATAGTTGGGCCAGACGGCACGCAGGTTGTCGCGCGGGAACTGCCGCCCCGCATACGGATACACAATGCTCAGGTCATCGAGGTCGACGACGCCGTGCGCCACCCCGGCCTGCGCGAGCGTCTCGGACAGGGCCCGCGCCAGGGTGCTCTTCCCCGACCCCGGCGACCCGTGCAACACCAGCACATCCACCACGCCGCCATTGAACACGGACCCCGACCGCCACAACACCGATTTACGCCCGTGTGGTTGGCTGGCCGCCATGACTGAGCTCGGACCCGTCGCCTGGCCACCCGCTCCGATCCGGACCGAGCGGCTCGTGCTGCGCGCGTCGGAGGCCCGCGACCGGCCCGCGTTCGTCGAGTTGCTGACCTCGCCCGAGGTGAACACCTATCTGGGCGGTGCCCGGCCGCGCGAGGATGTCGAGGGCGAGTTGCCCGCGGTGCCCGAGCAGTGGCCCGGGAGCTTCGTCGTCGAGCTCGACGGGGGGATGATCGGCCAGGTCCTGCTGCGGCGCCACGACCGGCACCGCCCGGCCGCCGTGGGCAAGGTCGACCTAGGCTATCTCTTCCTGCCACGGGCTTGGGGCTCGGGCTACGCCGCTGAGGCATGCAAGGCCGCCCTGGACTGGGTGGACGACGCCTTGGGCGAGCCGGTCGTGCTGGCCACCCAGACCGCCAACGTGGCCTCGATGCGCCTGGCCGCGAGGCTGGGGTTCGCCGAGGTCGAGCGGTTCCGGGCCTGGGACGCCGACCAGTGGCTCGGCCTGCGGCCCGCGGCGTCTCAGTTGGTGAAGAACTCGTAGATCGTGATTCCCCGGACGACGATCCAGAGAACCAGGAGAAACGTCGACAGCGAATAGACGACGGTGATCGACCAGCCGATGACGATGGCCCAGCGGGCCATCGACTGCCCGCCGAGGCCGGTACCGCGGACCTTGCGGACGGCGACGTGGCCGAGCACCGCGCCGATCGGTGCCGCGACGAAGGTCGTCAGCCCGAAAAGCGAGACGACGAGGGCGGTGGCGGCCCACGGACTGGTCGAAGGGTTGTGCGCCGCGCGTCTCGTTTCCGGCCGACCCCGAAGGGCTGACGGCTCAGGCCTGGCAGGCGATCTCTGAGGAGCGTTGCCGCAGGCGGGCGGCGTGGTCGGGCCAGCCCTCGGCGGCGGCGAAGTCGGCGGCTGTGGAGAGGTCGGCCGCGGCCTCGGGGGCGGTCAGCAGGTGGTCGAGCAGGCGGGTCAGGGCGGCCCGGCGGTCGGCCCGGCGGTCCTCGTCGGCCGAGCGGCCCGCGGCGTAGACCCGGATCAGCTCGTGGATCGACCAGCGGCCGGGGGCGGCCGGCTGCACGAGGTGGTGCAGGGCGAGCTCGCGCAGCTCGTCGCGGATGCACGTGCCGGCCAGGGCATCGGCCGCGTCGGCGTCGAACGTGGGGCCGGGGTGCTGGGCCAGCAGGCGGAGCAGCTCGCGGGCGCGTGGGGAGACGTTGCGGTACGAGATGTCGAGCGCGGCCTGCACGCCGGGGTCGAGGCGGCCCGTGCGGCGGCGCTCGGCCAGCCAGTCGGCGTGGTCGGTGAGCGTCCAGCCGGGGCGTTTGCGCATGTGGCCGGTCACGAGCGCGAGCGCGAGGGGCAGATAGCCGCACGTGCCGGCGATGCGGTCGACGGCCGCCGGGTCGGGGCCGGCCGGGATCTCGGGCACCGCGGCCCGCAGGTAGGCGTGGGCCTCGGCCGGGGTGAACACGTCGACCGGCACCTGCCGCGCGCCGGTCAGGCCGTCGAGGCGGCGCCGGCTGGTGATCAGGGTGATGCTGCCGGGGGTGTCGGGCAGCAGCGGGCGCACCTGGGCCTCGTCGGCCGCGTCGTCGAGCAGGATCAGCGAGCGCGTGCCGGTCAGCCGCAGCCGGAACGAGGTGGCCCGGGCGGGCAGGCCGTGCGGCACGTGCTGACCGGCCATGCCGAGCAGGCGCAGGAAGCCGTCGAGGACCGCGCCCGGCTCGACGGGCGGCTGGTCGGGGTGGCAGCCCCGCAGGTTGACCACCAGCACCCGGTCGAACGGACCGGCCGCGGCCAGCTCGTGGGCCAGGTGCACGGCGAGCTGCGTCTTGCCCGCGCCGGCCATGCCGGAGAGCACCGTCACCGGGGCCGGTTCGACACTGGCCCGGGTGATCAGGCCCGGCGGGTCGGGCGGCAGCGCGTTGAGCACCCGCACCTGGGCGTCGGCGCGGGTCTCGCCGCTGACCACGCGCAGGGCCTGACGCCACTGGGTGGTGTAGCCGACGTCGTCGTGCAGGGCCTCGACGACCGCCACGACCAGGTCGGGGTCGAGCCGGCGGCGGCCCGCGCGGAAGCAGTCGACGACGGTGGTCTTGCCGACCTGCTCACCCGCCGGGCGCACCGCGTTGACCCGGGCGGCGATCGTCTCGTACGACGGGTTGCCGGCCCAGGTCTTGAGCATGCGCAGGCAGCTCGCGACCTCGTCCAGGGTCTGGGCCTGGCCGGGGTCGGGCAGCACGGCGAACTGCGACACGGCGGCTCCCGCGGGGGTCGGGACGTCGGACGTTCGACCTTAGTCGTTCGGTACCGGACGTTGTGTCGGTGGATCGACAACGACCGCACCCTGAGAAGTTGCGGGCGTTGTCAGCCGAACGGCCCGGGGCGTTTCCCCTGAACGTACGGGGGGCGAATCAGACATCCGGATTCGTTCGGATTCCGCATGCGGGCGCCGGATGTGCCGCAAAGTAGGTGGTGCCGGACGGATCCGATAACGGGGGGTCGTTCCCGCACGGGGGCGTGAGCGACACGGAATCCGGACGGCGAGTACCGGGCGTGGCTGCCTTCGAGGCCCACGCCCGGTTCTCGTTTTCGAATGCCGGGTCAGGCCGCCGCGCCGCGCAGGACGCCGTCGACCAGCTTCTCCACGAAGCCCTCGTCGGGCACCCGCGGCTGCCACTGGAACAGCCCGTGCATCATCGACGGCCCGGTCAGCATCAGCAGCGTGAGCTCGATGTCGAGGTCGTCGCGCAGCTCGCCGGTCGCGATGCCGCGGCGCAGCACCGAGCGCATCAGCTCCCGCCGCGGCTCGGTCACGGCCTTGTACATCTCCACGATCGAGTCGTCGCGCAGCAGCTCGGGCAGCAGGCAGGCGGTCACCTTGCTGAAGCCGCGCGCGTGACCGCTGCGGTTCGCCGTGATCAGCGTGACCAGGTCGTCGCGGACGGACTCGCCGGCCAGCGCCGGCAGCGGGCCCTTCATCGCCGCGACGGCGTCGATGATCAGGGCTTCCTTGTTGGCCCAGCGGCGATAGATCGTGGCCTTGCCGACCCCGGCCCGGGCGGCGACCGCCTCGATCGAGATGGCGGCCACGGTCTGGCCTTCGCTGAGCAGCTCGAGCACGGCGCGCAGAATCGCCTCGTCGGCCTGGGCGTTGCGGGGCCGGCCAGGAGCCTTGCGCTCCTGGCCGGCCAACGAGGCAGTGGTCATGTCGTTCATTGTTACCGACGCGTCACGCTTCGACCAGCTCGATGCCTTGCTCCTCGGCCAGCCCCTCGTCGGAGGTCGGCTTCGGGGCATCGGCCGGACGCTTGCCGGGCAGCCAGAGCAGGGCCACCACGGCGCCCAGCACGGCGAACACCGCCGACCCGATCGACGCGTAGTGCATGGCGTCGAGGAAGGCCGCGTTGGCCGCCGGGATCAGCTGCGGCACGGCCGCGCCGGCCTGCTCGGCGACCCCGTACGCCCCGGAGATCGACTCGCGGGCCGCGTCGGCCGCCGGGCCGGGCAGGCCGTCGGTCACGTTGCCGAGGTTGTTGCGGTAGACCGAGCTGAGCACCGCGCCGAGCACGGCCACGCCGAGCGCGCCGCCGAGCTGGCGGATCGTGTTGCTGACGGCCGAGCCGACGCCGGCCTTCTCGCGCGGCAGGGCCGACATGATCGACTCGGTGGCGGGCGGCATCACGTTGGCCATGCCGACGCCCATGATGAAGAACGCGGCGCCGACCACCCAGATCGGGGTGTCCTGGCCGATGAAGATCCAGACCGTCAGGCCGGCCGCGACCAGCAGCAGGCCGACCGTGCTGACCAGCTTGGGGCCGAAGCGCTTGACCATCGCGGCGCTGCGCGGGGCGAAGACCATCTGGGCCACGGCGAACGGGACGAACAGCGCACCCGAGGCGAGCGGGCCGTAGTCACGCACCAGCTGCAGGTAGAACGCGCCGAAGAACATCGCGCCCATCGCGGCGAAGAAGACCAGGCCGATGACGCCCGTGGAGGCCGAGAAGGTGCGGTTGCGGAACAGCCGCACGTCGAGCGACGGGAACTCGGTGCGCAGCTCCCACCAGACGAACGCGGCCAGGACGACCACGGCGCCGGCCAGCGTGCCCCACGCCTTGGGGTCGCCGAACCCGGCCTCGCCGCCCTCGATCACACCGTACGTGAGCAGGGTGAGGCCGACGATCGAGAGCAGGACGCCCGGGATGTCGATCCGGTTCGGGCGCGGATCGCGCGACTCGGGCACCAGGAAGCTGACGAGGAACACGCCGGCCAGCGCGATCGGCACGTTGATCAGGAAGACCGAGCCCCACCAGAAGTGCTCAAGCAGCAGGCCGCCGACGATCGGGCCGATGGCCACGCCGAGGCCGACGGCGCCGGCCCAGATGCCGATGGCGCGCGGGCGCTCCTGCGGGGTGAAGACGTTGGCGATGATCGAGAGGGTGGCCGGCATGACGGCGGCGGCGCCCAGACCCATCAGCGCGCGGGCCGCGATCAGCTGGTTGGCCGTGTCGGCGTAGGTGGAGATCAGCGAGGCCAGCGCGAAGATCGCGAGACCGGTGACCAGCGTGATCCGGCGGCCCAGACGGTCGGCCAGGATGCCCGCGGTGAACAGCAGGCCCGCGAAGACCAGGGTGTAAGAGTTGATCGCCCACTCGAGCTCGCTCTGCGTGGCCCCGAGGCCGTGCTCCGGGTCGGCGATCGTGCGCAGCGCGACGTTCAGGATCGTATTGTCGAGCACGACCACCAGCAGGCTGATGACCAGCACGCCGAGGATGACCCACCGCCGGGGGTGACCGGCCGGCGCGGTCGTTGAACTGGATGACATCTGGCGTATCCCCCATATTAAGAAACGGAACCGTTCCGTATCCGTAGACAGACGCTAGACCGATGAAATGTGAAACGGAACGTCTCCGTATTGGAATGTGGCAACGGTCACGTGTGCCCGCAATCGGACTGCTCCCGACCGGCTCCTCGCGGTGCACCAGCGGCACCCGAAGTTGAGCGCATGGTGACTGGGACGAACGGGCTGTCACGCTGGCTGCCGACCGGCGGCGGGCTGCGCGACGAGGACTGGGCCGGGCGGCATCTGCTGCTCACCCGCCTGCTGGCCGCGAGCATGGCGGCGCTGATCGTCTTCGGGGCCCTGCAGGACGCGCTGGGCGGCGGGGTCGCCACCTGGCTGCTCCTGCTGATCTCGCCGTGCCTGGTGGCCGCGGCCCGGCTGCCCGGGCGGCGGCTGCCGTCGATCTTCGTGGCGTTCGGCTTCGTCTCGGCCTGCGCCTCCTTCGTGGCGATGTGCCACGGCAAGACCGAGGCCCACTTCACCTTCTTCATCGTCGTCGGCGCGCTCGCCCTCTACCGGGACTGGGCGCCGTTCGGCATCTTCCTCGTCGCGACGACGGCCCACCACGGGTTTTTCGGGCTGATCGACCCCACGCTGACCTACGGGCACGAGGCCGGGCACACCCACCCGCTGTTCTGGGCGCTGCTGCACGGCGTCGCCGTGCTGGTCGCGGCCGCCTTCCAGGTGATCTCGTGGCGCCTGTCCGAGGCCGAGGAGAAGCGCGCCCAGGAGAACCTGGACGAGAGCCAGGCCCAGCTCACCGTCGCCTTCGACGAGACGCCGGTCCCGATGGCCATGCTGGCCCCGGACGGCCGCGTCCTGCGCACCAACTCGGCCTACCGGTCCTGGATGGGCCTGCCTGACGAGCTGCCGGCCGGCTTCCACATCGCCGACCTGCCGATCGAGCCCGTCGACCCGGCCGAGCGCCGGGTCATGGACCTGCTCGTCGAGGGCAAGGGCTCCTCGATCCTCGTGCGCGACTACCGCCGCACGACCACCGGCGAGATCATCTGGGTCGAGATCCACGGCACGAGCGTGTACGACAAGAAGGGCGAGCTGCGCCTGATCTTCGTGCACTGCCTCGACGTCACCGAGGCCCGCCGGCACCAGGAGGAGCTGCAGAACCAGGTGCGCCACGACGCGCTCACCGGCCTGCTCTCCCGCTCGGCCTTCGAGAACGACCTGGCCGCGCTGCTGGCCGGGGGCGAGCCGGTCAGCGTCCTCTACCTCGACGTCGACCGCTTCAAGTCGATCAACGACGGCTCCGGTCACGCGGCCGGCGACGACCTGCTGCGCGGGCTGGCCGTCCGGCTGCGCGACTCGGTGCCGGGCGGTTCGCTCGTGGCCCGCCTCGGCGGCGACGAGTTCGTGGTCGCGCTGGCCGCCACGCCGATCATCGGGGCCCAGGTGGGCTATGGCGTGCTGGCCGCGTTCTCGGAGCCGCTGCTGCTGGGCGACAGCCACCTGCAGGTGTCGCTGAGCGTGGGCCTGGCCACCGGCCGGGGCGCCGGGAAGGCCGACAACACCGTGCTGGCCGCCGACACCGCCATGTACGCGGCCAAACGGGCCGGCGGCAACCGGATGCAGATCTTCAGCGACGACATGCGGATCAAGGTGCGCGAGCGGCTGGACGCCGAGGCCCGCCTGCGCGAGGCCCTGGCCGGTGACCTGGTCGAGACCCTGCCCATCTGGTTCCAGCCGATCGTCTCGGCCGCGACCGGCGAGATCACCGGCGCCGAGGCGCTGGTCCGCATGCGCGCGCCGTCGGGCGAGATCCTCGGCCCCGGCCAGTTCATCCCGGCCGCCGAGGAGACCGGCCTGATCGTGCCGCTCGGCGAGCACGTGCTGCGCGGCGCCGTCCGGCAGCTCATCGAGTGGGGCGACCGGCTCGGCTACGTGTCGGTCAACGTCAGCCCGCGGCAGCTGGCCGAGGCCGACTTCGTGCCGATGCTGGCCAACCTGCTCGCGGCCCACCCGCGCCTGGACCCGTCCCGGCTGGTCATCGAGATCACCGAGACGGCGCTGCTCGGCTTCTCGGTCGACGTCCGGGAGCGGCTCGAGATGATCAAGGCGCTGGGCGCGCGGATCGCGCTCGACGACTTCGGCACCGGGTACAGCTCGCTGACCTGGCTGCAGTCGGTGCCCACGGACGTGGTCAAGCTCGACCGCTCGTTCGTGGCCGGGCTGTCGGCCGACCCGCGCAAGGCCTCGATCATCCAGGCCGTGCTCTGGCTGGCCCGCTCGCTGGGCATGTCGGTGGTGGCCGAGGGCGTCGAGGACCCGGCGGACTGGCAGGCCCTGCGCGGGCTGGACTGCCCGTCGGCCCAGGGCTACCTGTTCGGCAAGCCGGCGCCGGCCGCCGAGTTCGGCCGGACCTTGCGGACGGCGGTGGAGCAGGCCGCCTGAATCGGAAGCGGACGTCCGTTTCCGGTTCGTGTACCGTCGTGGACGTGAATGCCACGACCCGCCGTATCCCGCTCAACGCGACCTTCGCCGTCCTGGCGGCGTCGGTCGTCGTCTACACCCTGATGCAGTCCCTGCTCACCCCCGTCCTCGCGACGATGGTGACGGTCCTGCACACCACCCAGGGCACCGTCACCTGGGTGCTGACGGCGTACCTGCTGTCGGCCTCGATCTGCACGCCGATCATGGGCCGCGTCGGCGACCTGCTGGGCCGCCGGGGCGTCCTCGTCCTCACGCTCCTGGCGCTGTCGCTGGGGTCCCTGCTGGCGGCGCTGGCCACGAACATCACGGTGATGATCGTGGCCCGGGTCATCCAGGGTGTCGGCGCCGGCGCGCTGCCGCTGTCGTTCGGCATCATCCGGGACGAGTTCCCGAAGGGCCGGGTGGCCGGGGCCGTCGGGCTGATCGCCTCGCTGAGCGCGGTCGGCGGGGGCCTCGGCATCGTCCTGGCCGGCCCGATCGTCGACCACCTGGGCTACCGCTGGCTCTTCTGGCTGCCCATAATCGCGACGCTCGCGGCCGCCGCGGCGGCACATTTCCTGGTGCCGCCCTCCCCCGCCCGCAGTGGCGGAACGGTGAGCTGGCTGCCCGCGGTGCTGCTCTCGGCCTGGCTGGTGTGCCTGCTGCTGGCGATGAACCAGGCGCCGGCGTGGGGCTGGGGCTCGCCGGCGGTCATCGGCCTGCTGATCGGGGCAATCCTGGTCGGCTGGCTGTGGGTTCGGGCCGAGCAACGGGCCGCCACCCCCCTGATCGATCTGCGAATGTTGCGCCTCAGCGCCGTGTGGACCGCCAACCTGGTCGCCCTGCTCACCGGGGCCGCGATGTACGCGGTCTTCGCCTTCCTGCCGCAGTTCGTCCAGACCTCCCCCGCCGCCGGTTACGGGTTCGGGGCCTCCATCGCCCAGGCCGGCCTGCTGCTCCTGCCCTCGTCGATCACCATGTTCGTCTCGGGCGTGTTCGCCGGCCGCCTCGCCTCGATGGTCGCCGCCAAGCGCGTCGTGGTCCTCGGCTGCCTCATCGGTGGCGCGTCCATGGCCCTGCTCGCCGTCGCCCACGAGCACAGGTGGCAGATCTACCTGTCCTCGGCCCTGATCGGGGTCGGGCTCGGCCTGGTCTTCGCGGCGATGTCCGGTCTCGTCGTCGCGGCCGTCCCGCCGTCGCAGACCGGCGTGGCCAGCGGCATGAACGCCAACATCCGGACGATCGGCGGCTCGTTCGGCGCGGCGCTGATGGCGAGCGTCGTGACCTCGCACGTGATGCCGACCGGCCTGCCGCAGGAGTCCGGCTATACACTCGGCTTCGCCGCGATGGCGGTCGTCCTGGTGCTGGCCGCCGTGGCCGCGCTCTTGATCCCCGAAGCCCCCGGCGCGCCGGGAGAGGAGCCCTCGTGCGCCGAGACGCGGCCCGCAACCAGGAGCTGATCCTGCGCAGCGCCCACGAGGTGTTCTCCGAGCTGGGCACCGAGGTGGGCCTGGACGTGGTGGCCCACCGCGCGGGCGTCGGCGTCGGCACGGTGTACCGCCACTTCCCGAACAAGGACCTGCTGCTCGGCCGCCTCGTCAGCTCGATGTACGAGGGTCTCGTCGCGTCCGCGCAGGGGGCCCTCGCGCGCGGCGACGGCACCGGTCTGGAGGAGTTCCTCCGCCTGCTGAGCCGATCGCTGATCGACCACCTCGGCTATTCCGACCGGTTCGTCAGCGGCCGCGAACCGGGCGTGGGCGAGCAGCTCGACGGCCTGTTCGACGAGCTGCTGGCTCAGGCCAAGACGCACCGCCGGATCAACGACAGCACCACGAAGGAAGACCTGCAGATCCTCATCTGGGGCGTGCGCGGCGTGGTCGCCATCAGCGGCTCCGTCGCCCCGGACGCCTGGGAACGCTTCCTCGACATCCACCTGGCCGGACTCCGCGCCTCCCCGTTCCCCAGCGCCAAGCCGGGGCCGGACGCCGGGCAGATCAGGCGGATGCTCGAGGCTCGCGGCTAACGCTCGAGGATCGCGACCACGCCCTGGCCCCCGGCGGCACAGATGGAGATCAGGCCGCGGCCCGAGCCCTTCTCGTTCAGCAGCTTGGCCAGGGTGGCGACGATCCGGCCGCCGGTGGCCGCGAACGGGTGACCGGCGGCGAGCGACGAGCCGTTGACGTTGAGCTTGGCCCGGTCGATCGAGCCGAGCGGCGCCTCCAGCCCGAGCTTCTCCTTGCAAAACTCGGGCGACTCCCAGGCGGCCAGCGTGCTCAGCACCTGCGACGCGAACGCCTCGTGGATCTCGTAGTAGTCGAAGTCCTGCAGCGTCAGGCCGTTGCGGGCCAGCAAGCGCGGCACCGCGTACGCCGGGGCCATCAGCAGGCCCTCGTCGCCGTGCACGTAGTCGACGGCGGCGGTCTCGCTGTCGGCCAGGAACGCCTGCGGGGCCAGCCCGTTGACGTCGGCCCACTCCTCCGAGGACAGCAGCACGGTGGACGCGCCGTCGGTCAGCGGCGACGAGTTGCCGGCCGTCATCGTGGCGTCGGTCGTGCCGAAGACCGGCTTGAGCTTGGCCAGCTTGTCGAGGCTGGTGTCGGCGCGCAGGTTCTGGTCGCGGGTCAGCCCCAGGTACGGGGTGATCAGGTCGTCGAAGAAGCCCCGGTCGTACGCGGCGGCCAGGCGCTGGTGCGAGGCCAGCGCGAGCTCGTCCTGGGCATCGCGCGAGACGTTCCAGCGCAGGGCGGTGATCGCGGCGTGCTCCCCCATCGACAACCCCGTACGCGGTTCGGCGTTGCGCGGGATGTCGGGCTTGAACGCGAGCAGCGGGTTGAGCTTGGCCGCCGCCCGGAGCCGCTCGGGCAGCGTACGGGCGCGGTTGAGGTTGAGCAGGGCGCGGCGCATGTCGTCGTTGAGCTGCAGCGGGGCGTCCGACGTGGTGTCGACGCCGCCGGCCACGCCCACGTCGATCTGGCCCAGAGCGATCTTGTTGCCGACCAGGATCGCCGTCTCGAGCCCGGTGCCGCAGGCCTGCTGCACGTCGTACGCCGGGGTGCGCGGGTCGAGCCGGGAACCGAGCACGGTCTCGCGGGTGAGGTTGAAGTCGCGCGAGTGCTTGAGGACGGCGCCCGCCACCACCTCGCCGAGGCGCCGGCCGGCCAGCCCGTACCGCGCGACCAGGCCGTCGAGCGCGGCGGTCAGCATGTCCTGGTTCGAGGCCTGGGCGTAGCGGCCGTTCGAGCGGGCGAACGGGATCCGGTTTCCACCCAGCACAGCGACGCGGCGCACGGCAGCCTCCCACAGGGTCGGGCATTCATTACCGTTGAGTAGCTTAGCAATGGCGGGGCCGAGTATTCTGCGGCGCATGGGCGACAGGTACGCGAGCTTCGCGAATTCCGGTCCCGGGCGCGGCCTGGTCAAGCGGCTGGGCCTGCCGGATCCGCCACGGTTGCGGCGCTATCGGCCGGGCGACCCGCTGACCGAGGGCCCGGTGCTGCTCGGTGCGGCCCCGGGCGGGCGCCTGGGCGACCAGGTGCGCAAGGTGCTCTCGGCGGCCGGGGTCGACACGCTCGACGAGCCGCTGACCGACGGCAAGCACGGCGCGCTGATCTTCGACGCGACCGGCATCGCCGACACCACAGACCTTTCCCACCTGTACGAGTTCTTCCACCCCCACGCGCGGTCGGTGCGCCGCTCCGGCCGCGTCATCGTGCTCGGCGCCCCGCCCACGTCGGGCGATTCCCATGCCGACACCGCGCAACGGGCCCTGGAGGGGCTGACCCGCAGCATCGGCAAGGAGTTCGGCCGCGGCATCACCGCCCAGCTCGTCCACGTGGAGCCCGGCGGCGAGGGCGCCCTGGAGTCGACGCTGCGTTTCCTGCTCAGCGGCCGGTCCGCGTACGTGTCGGGTCAGGTCGTGCGGATCGGCGCCGGCAATCCGCCCGCGCCCGCCGACTGGCAGCTCCCCCTGGCCGGCAAGACCGCGCTCGTGACCGGGGCGGCCCGGGGCATCGGCGCGGCCATCGCCCGGGTGCTGGCCCGCGACGGCGCCCAGGTGATCGCGCTCGACGTGCCGCAGGCCGGGGACGCGCTGGCCGGGGTGGCCAACGACGTGCGGGGCCGGGCCTTCCAGCTCGACCTGACCGCGGACGGGGCGGGCGAGCGGCTCGCGTCCTATCTGAGCGGCCCGCTCGACATCGTCGTGCACAACGCCGGCATCACCCGCGACCGGACGATCGCCAAGATGGACGCGGCGGGCTGGCAGTCGGTGCTCTCGGTCAACCTGATCGCCCCCGAGCGGATCAACGAGGCGCTGCTGGCCAAGGATCTGATCCGCGGCGGCGGCACGATCGTCGGCGTGGCCTCGATCGCGGGCATCGCCGGCAACCGGGGACAGACCAACTACGCGACCAGCAAGGCGGGGGTGATCGGGCTCGTGCAGTCGAGCGCCCCGGCTCTGCTGGAACGCGGGATCACGATCAACGCGGTGGCGCCGGGGTTCATCGAGACGGCCATGACCGCGAAGATGCCGGTGACGCTGCGCGAGGCCGGGCGCCGGATGAACAGCATGGCCCAGGGCGGGCTGCCGGTCGACGTGGCCGAGACGATCGCCTGGTTCGCCTCGCCGGGGTCGGCCACCATCACCGGCAACGTCGTCCGGGTCTGCGGCCAGAGCCTGCTGGGGGCGTGACGCCATGCCGGGAACCACGCTGCGGGCGGCGCTGGGGCTGATTCCCCGTCGGCGGCCCGGGTCGCTGCCCGAGGTGGAGCTGGCCGACCGGGGCGTCACCGTCGACCGCGAGCATCTGGCCACGTACGACCGGGTCTGCGGTTTTCGCCTGAGCGACCGGCTGCCGGCGACTTATCCGCACGTGCTGGCGTTCCCGCTCTCGATGCGGTTGCTGACCGATCCCGGCTTCCCGTTCCCGGCGATCGGCCTGGTCCACATCGCCAACTCGATCACGCTGCGCACGCCGATCGACTCCGGCGCGCGGCTCGATCTGGCGGTGCGCGCAACGAACCTGCGCCCCCACGACCGCGGCCGGCAGTTCGACATCGTGGCGACCGCCCGGCTGAACGGCGAGATCGTCTGGGACAGCGTCTCGACGTACCTTTCGCGGTCGGGCGACGCACCTGGCACCAAGCGTGACTTCCCGGCGCCGCCCGTCCCGTCGGCCTCCTGGCGCGTGCCGGCCCGGGTCGGCACCGACTACGCCGCCGTGTCGGGCGACCGCAACCCGATCCACACGTCCCGGCTCGGCGCGCGGCTGTTCGGCTTCCCGCGGACGATCGCGCACGGCATGTGGAGTCAGGCCCGCTGCCTGGCCGCGCTGGAGGGCCGGCTGCCCGACGCGTACACGGTGGACGTCCAGTTCAAGCAGCCGATCCTGCTTCCGGCCACCGTCCACTTCGCTTACGCTGACGGGACGTTCGACCTGTTCGGGAAACGCCCGCATCTTGCCGGGCAAGTGACGCCTGCGTAACGTTACCCGCCAGTTAACTTTGGCGCGGAGGGTGCTCGCATGGAGTTCTGGCTCGACCTCAACGAGGAGCAGACCGAGCTCCGCGACTGGGTGCACGGCTTCGCCGAGGGCGTGATCCGGCCCGCCGCCGCCGAGTGGGACGAGCGCGAGGAGACCCCCTGGCCGGTCCTCCAGGAGGCAGCCAAGATCGGCCTGTACGGGTTCGAGTCGCTCATCAACACGTGGTCCGACCCGACCGGCCTGTCGTTGCCGATCCTCAACGAGGAGCTGTTCTGGGGCGACGGCGGCATCGGGATGGCCCTGTCCGGCACGGCCCTGGCGGTGGCCGCGATCTACGGCTCCGGCTCGCCCGAGCAGCTCGTCGAGTGGGTCCCGCAGTGCTTCGGCGACGAGGCCGAGCCCAAGGTCGGCGCGTTCTGCTCGACCGAGCCCGAGGCCGGCTCGGACGTCGGCGCGATGCGCACCCGGGCGGTCTACGACGAGGCCAAGGACGAGTGGGTGCTCAACGGCCAGAAGGCGTACGCGACCAACGGCGGCATCGCCAACGTGCACGTCGTCACCGCGTCGGTCGACCCGGCGCTGGGCTCGCGCGGGCAGGCCGCCTTCATCGTGCCGCCGGCGACGCCCGGGCTGGTGGCCACCAAGAAGCTGAAGAAGCTGGGGCTGCGCGCCTCGCACACCGCCGACGTCTTCCTCGACGACGTGCGGGTGCCCGGCAGCTGCCTGCTCGGCGGCAAGGAGAAGCTCGACGAGCGCCTGGCCAAGGCCCGCGAGGGCAAGCGTGCCGCGGGTTCGGCCTCGATGCGCACGTTCGAGCTGACCCGGCCGGCCGTGGGCGCGCAGGCCATCGGCATCGCGCGGGCCGCCTACGAATACGCGCTGGAGTACGCGCAGAACCGCGTGCAGTTCGGCCGGCCGATCGTGGAGCACCAGGCGATCGCGTTCGCGCTGGCCGACATGCGGATGGAGATCGACGCGGCGCGGCTGCTGGTGTGGCGGGCGGCGTGGATGGGCCGCAACGACCGGCCGTTCACGGCCGGCGAGGGCTCGATGTCGAAGCTCAAGGCGGGCGAGGTCGCCGTGGCCGTCACCGAGAAGGCCGTGCAGATCCTCGGCGGCGCCGGCTATCTGCGCGAGCACCCGGTCGAGCGGATGTTCCGCGACGCCAAGATCTACACCATTTTCGAGGGGACGTCGGAGATCCAGCGTCTCGTCATCTCGCGAGCCATTACCGGACGGCAGATACGCTGATGATTTTCGTGGCGCGGACGATGGCACGGCGCGGACTCCTCACCCCCGGGCCGCCACACCGCGTCGCGCGGCAGTTCGCGGCCCTGCACAAGTGGAAGTTCGGGCTGGCCGGGGAGCTGCGGCAGGCCGCCGCGCGATCGCCGTCACGGGTCGCGCTGATCGACGAGGGCGGCCCTGTCACGTACGGGGAACTGCTTGATCGGACCGCACGGCTGGCCGGGGCCCTGCCCGTCGCGCCCGGGGATCGAGTGGGGATTCTTGCCCGCAACTCGACGGCGATGGTCGAGGCGCTGATCGGCGTGGCCACGCTGGGCGCCAATCCGGTGCTGATGAACACGGGCCTGTCCTCGGGCCAGCTGGCGGCGGTTACGCGCGATCAACAGCTGCGGCTGTTGATTCACGATCCCGCTTTCACCCCGCCGCAGGGCGTGCCGGTGCTCCCCCTCGGACAAATCAGTTATGCCGCTCCGTTGACGAAACCTCCGGCACGACCGGGTCGCACGATCATCCTGACGTCCGGAACGACAGGGGTGCCGAAGGGTGCGCAACGCCCGACGCCGAGCGGCTTCCGTCCCCTGTGCTCGATCATCGACCGGATCCCGCTGACGGCCGGCATCCGCATGTTCATCGCGGCGCCGCTGTTCCACGCGTGGGGCTTCGCGGGCCTGCAGATGGCGCTCGCCCTGCGCGCGACGGCCGTGCTGCGCCCCCGCTTCGAGCCCGCCGACGCGCTCGAGACGCTGGCCGCCCACGACTGCGCGGCCATGATCGCCGTCCCGGTGATGCTGCAACGGATCATGGAACAGCCCGCGCGCGAGGTGCCGCTGCGGATCGCCGCCGTCAGCGGGTCGGCGCTGCCCGGCGGGCTGGCCACCCGGTTCATGGACCGCTACGGCGAGGTGGTCTACAACCTGTACGGCTCGACCGAGGCGTCCTGGGCGTCGATCGCCACCCCGGCCGACCTGCGCGCCGCACCGAACACGGCCGGCCGCCCGCCGCACGGCACGATCGTCGAGGCGCTCGACGAGCACGGCCGGCCGGTGCCGCGGGGCACGCCGGGGCGGCTCTTCGTGGGCAACGAGATGCTGTTCGAGGGCTACACCAACGGTGCTACGCGCGAACTGCACAAGGGGTTGCTGGCGACCGGCGACCTCGGCCATGTCGACGAGGCGGGCCGGGTGTTCGTCGACGGCCGCCAGGACGACATGATCGTGTCGGGTGGCGAGAACGTGTTCCCGTCCGAGGTCGAGGACGTGCTGGCCGCCCGGCCCGAGGTGCGCGAGGTCGCGGTGATCGGGGTGGCCGACGAGCAGTACGGGCAGCGCCTGGCCGCCTATGTCGTGCTGCACGACGGGGCCGAGCTGACCGCCGAGGCCGTACGCGACCACGTGCGCGCCGAGCTGGCCCGCTTCTCGGTGCCCCGCGACGTCGTCTTCCGGCCCGAGCTCCCCCGCAACGCCACCGGCAAGATTCTGAAGCGGCTGCTAGCTGACGAGCAGGCCTGACGACCCGCCGCTCAGGTGCAGCCGGCTCAGGGCGTACGTCATGGTCATCACGGGCGGCTGGGGACGCTCGCCCGCGCCGGCCAGCATCCGCGTGGCGTGCCGGGTGGCCAGCGGCAACGTGGGATACCGGCTGGCGGCGACCCGGTCGACGGGCTCGTGCTCCCGGCCGAACGAGGCCACCGAGCGCCACTGCCCGAGCGAGGCCACCCGATCGCCGTCGTAGCCGGGCGGGCCGGGCAGCACGGTGACGCTGTCGAACGAGGGGCTGCCACCCAGCCACCACTCGGCCGCGTCGACCGCGGTGCTCGACGCCGACTCGCACCAGTACGGGATCAGGCCCGCCGAGCGTGCCTGCCACGGGTCGAGCAGCCGGCCGCACTCGACGACGCAGCGGTCCCGCTCCTGGTGACGCCACTTGCGCAGCAGGTCGGCGACGCCCGCGCTGAGTATCTCGGGCCGGGCGTAGAGCACCCGGTACGACGTGCGGCCGATCTTGTTGAGGTCGACGCCGAGGGCGGGCTCGCCGGACCGCTCGGCATAGCGGGGCGGGGTCGCCGGGTCGGGGGCGACCCAGGTCAGCGCGCCCAGCTCGTCCAGCATGTGCCGGAACTCCCAGTTGTCGGCGCGATAGGCCTCGGGCCGCACGCCGGTGACCGGGCTGCCGATCTGGAACGCGTACCGGCGGGAGACCGACACGACCGGCCACGCGCGCAGGTCGCGCATCAGCAGCGTGCAGCCGCCGGGCGCGATGCGGGTGCGCAAGAACTTCTCGTACGCGGCGGGCAGCGCGTGCCAGCGCAGGTGCAGCCGCACGGTGGCGCCGCAGAGCGGGCCGTCGGCCATCGGGTCGTGCACCTGGCGCACGGTGACCGACGGGTTGCGGTCGCTGATCGTGGCGGCCAGGCCGGCGCCCCACGCGAGCGCCCCCGGCCAGTTGCCGGCCGAGCCGCCGGGCCAGCTCACCGTGACCGGGATGCTGGTCGGCAGCCAGGCGGCCCCGAGCGCGACGGCCAGGTGGGCGGCGGCGCCGTGCGGCGAGCCGAGCAGCACCGACGGGTAGGTGGAGGCCTGGTAGTGCCCGACGACCCACTCCGCGACCGCCTCGGCGTCGAGCTGGGCGGCCACCTCGTGGGGAACAGCTTCCGCGTACGCCTCCCGGGCGAGCTCCTCCCGGCGGCGCTCGGCGGGCAGCTGGCCGTGACGACCCAGCAGCGGCGTGCGGTGCGCCCAGTCGCCGGGAGCCCCGGAGACGGCGGCGAGCAACGTCCGGCTGAGGCTCTCGGCGCAGAACGCGCTCTCGGCGGGCAGGTCCCCGCGCGCCGCGGACAGGGTCTCGTACGTCGTCACCAGCGAAGCTCCCTCGGATAGGCCGCGCCCGCCTACCCACAGGGACTTGCGTCAAACATCAGACATGTTCACCGCGGCGCCGGTGTCTCGCGGCCCGCCTCGGAGTGTTCATCGCGGCGCCGGTGTCTCGCGGCCCGCCTCGGCGTGGAAACGGACAACCTTGTGGGTGCCGTCGCAGAACGGCTTGGTGGCCGACTTGCCGCACCGGCAGAGCGCGATGGTGCCGCGGCCGGGGTCGATCGGCTCGCCGTCGGGGGTCTGCAGCTCGAAGTCGCCGCGCACGATGAGCGGGCCGTCGGGGTAGGGGACGATCGTGGAGGACATGGCCGCGCGAATGCCCGGTGAGCTGCGGTCGAAACAGATCGTTTACCGGCCGGGGTGCGGGGAAATCGCGCTGCCATGCACCTTCCCGCAGCCCGTGGCCGGGTCTCCGCCGCGCTCATCGACGTCCTCGGCGGCCGGGCCGCCAAGCTCCCCACGTTCGCCCGCTTCGACGGCGACGAAGACCTGCACCTGACCCTTTTCGTCTGCTACGAGCTGGCCTACCGCGGCTGGGACGGCGTCGACGACCGCTGGGAGTGGGACCCGGGCATGCTGCGGCTGCGCGCGGCGGCCGAGCAAAGGTTCCTCGAGCACCTGTACGAGGTGGTGGGCCCGCCCGAGACCGGGGTGGACCCAGCCTCCGTGCCGTCCCGGCTGGTCGAGATCGTGGCGGCCGACGACGGGCCGGCCCTCTCCAAGCACCTGCGCGGGCGGGCCACGTACGAGCAGTTCAAGGAGTTCGTGACCCACCGCTCGGTCTATCACCTGCGCGAGGCCGACCCGCACACGTTCGCGATCCCGCGGCTGGGCGGGCGGGCCAAGGCGGCGCTGGTCGAGATCCAGGCCGACGAGTACGGCGGCGGGAGCGAGCCGCGCATGCACCAGGAGCTGTTCAAGCGGACCATGCGCTGGTTCGACCTCGACCTCACGTACGGGGCCTACGTCGACTCGGTCGGGGCGCGCACGCTGGCCGTGAACAACGTGATGTCGCTCTTCGGCCTGCACCGGGCCCGGCGCGGCGCGATCCTCGGGCACCTGGCCGCGTACGAGATGACGTCGTCGCTGCCCAACCGGGCGTACGGGAACGGGTTGCGCCGGCTCGGCGGGGACGCGGACGCGACCGCGTTCTACGACGAGCACGTGGAGGCGGACGCGGTGCACGAGCAGATCGCCGCGCACGACATGTGCGGTTCCTTCGCCGTGGGCGAGCCCGCGCTGGCCGGGGACGTGCTCTTCGGGGCCAAATGCGCGCTGGCCGTCGACGCGTGGTGGGCCACCGGGGTGGTGGACGCGTGGAACCGGGGCGCGTCGTCGCTGCGGCTCGCGACCACGGTTGAGGCGGGACTGGCCGGGTAGTCAGCCGTGATGCAAGCCAGTGTCACCTTCGTCGGCAACGCCACCGTCCTGCTCCGGCTGGGCCAGTTCACACTGCTCACCGATCCCGCGTACGGGCCGGCGGGCAGCCGCGTCCACCTCGGCTACGGGGCGTGGACCAAACGCGTACGGGATCCGGCCCTGGACGTGCTGACCGGGGTGCGGCTCGACGCCGTCATCCTGTCTCACCTGCACGGCGACCACTTCGACAGCGCGGCCCGGCAGCGGGTCGAGCCGTCCCTGCCGATCCTGACGACCCCGCAGGCCGCCCGCAAGCTGCGCCGCAAACGGTTCCTGGCCCCGCACGGCCTGCCACCCTGGGAATGCCACGAGTGGACCCGTGACCGCCAGCGCCTGCGCGTGACCGCGGTGCCCGGCCGGCACGGCCCCGGCGTGGTGAACAGCCTGCTGCCCGACGTGATGGGCTCGGTCATCGAGCTCGAGGTGGACGGCCGCCTGGCCACCCGCCTCTACATCACCGGCGACACGCTGATGGACGACATGCTGGGCCAGATCCCGCGCCGCTTCGGCGAGATCGACGCGATGCTCATCCACTTGGGCGGCACCCGGCTGGCCGGCCTGCTGCTGACCATGGACGGCCACCAGGGCACGGAACTCACC
Source organism: Paractinoplanes lichenicola (assembly GCF_016785085.1). Lineage (GTDB taxonomy): Bacteria > Actinomycetota > Actinomycetes > Mycobacteriales > Micromonosporaceae > Actinoplanes > Actinoplanes lichenicola. Next base: position 35,839 of record NZ_JAENHO010000007.1, on the reverse strand, counting down.
CACCTGATCCGGCCCACCCTGACGATCCCGATCCACTACGACGACTACAAGGTCATGAAGTCCCCACTGACCGACTTCACCACCCGCGCCGAACACCAGGGCCTGACCGGCATAACCCCGATCCCCCGCGGCGGCACGATCGACATCCCCCTACGCCCGGTTGTGACCGGCTTCAGCCACCCCCACAACCCGGCCGGCTGACCTACGCACCTTCTTCCCGTACGAGCTCCGAGATGAGCGCGTCGAGCACAGCCGGGTCGTAGCGGTCCGCTCTAGGTGCGGGCAGCTCGACGGGCAGGCCGCTCGGCGGCAGCTCCCACAACACCCGGCCCGGCGCCACCACTTCCCAAGCTCGATACCACTCCCGCAGGGGTGCGGCCAGGCGAGCATGCAGCGCGAAGTTACGCCGCCGGCGAGTGCGGTCGCCGTTCCGGCGGGCCAGCAGCTCGTCGCCGGACGGCAGCGAGACCAGCACGAGATCGGCGAATCCCAGCCGCCCGTCCGCAATCGCCGCCCGATTCGCGGCGACCTCGCGCTCCCAGAGCTCCTGACTCGCCTCGCCCATCCGCAGCAGGGACCACGTGTAGTGGAGCTTCATCGGGTCGTCGTCGCACACCGCAAGACCGGACGCTTCCTCACGCTCGACCGCGGCTCGCCACCGGTCGCAGTTCACCGAGCACCAGAAGGCCGTGGTGTCCCCGTCCACCGGTTCCGCCCCGGTCGGCGCGTACTCGGCGATCAGATAGTCAGCACAGTGCCGCCGGCACCACGTTGTCTTCCCGGCCGCACTCGGCCCGGTCACCACGACAATCACGGTGACCAGTGTGCGGTTTTTGAAGGCTCTCGCGGGCGGACGGGTCCCGCCTGATTAGCATGCTCTTCATGGATGACGTCAACGCCGGCGAGCTGCCCGAGCTGACGTTCACACTCCCGACCATCCCGGCCTCGGCCGGCGCCCTGATCCGTGGACGCAAGAACCGATTGCTCATCTTGAAACCGACATACAAGGGTGGCTGGACGATCCCGGGCGGGGTTGTCGAGGTCGGCGAGTCACCGTGGGACGCGTGTCGCCGCGAAACCGCGGAGGAGTGCGGCCTCACCGTCACCGCGGGCCGGCTCAAATGCGTCGACTTCCTCCGGCCACGGCCTCACCGCCCGGGCGGTATGCGCTTCCTCTTCGACTGCGGCATCTTCGACGACGCCGTCTTGGACACGGTCGTCATCCAGCCGCTCGAGATCGCCGAAAGCCGGATCCTGCCGATCGACGAGGCGCTGCCCCTGCTCAGCGGACCCGTCCGACGCCGGGTACGCGCCGCCTGGAAGGCGAAGCGGGTGCACTACCTGGAGGACGGCCGCCCGGTACAGGGAATCAGCCCTTAGCGATCCAAAACCGGCGACGTAAGCGGCTTTGATCGAGTCATTCTGGGCGTCAGCGAAGCCAATGAGCCGCCTGATGCAGAAGCGGACCGGGCTCTAACCACCCATCCGGAATGTCCGCATCAATTTATTTCCCTGGCGCGGCACAACGTTTCCAATGCACTCACATCGGCACATCCGGAAGCCGGCGACAGATCCTGGCTCGGTGTGCTCAGAGGTTTCTATGTCGCTTGCGCTCGTCGCACCTTTTCCGCAGTTCGTGGTCGCGGAACACCATCGACAGCAGTGCAAATGCCGTAGACCCGGGCGTAGCTCGTCCAGCCGTTGACACGGCCCCGGTTGTTGCTGATCTGCAGGCGGCCGGCCGGAGCGTTGACTGCGGAGACCAGGTGCAGGTAGGTAGTACCGGCAACACGAACCAGGACGATGTCGCCGACTTCCACCTTGGCCGGGTCGACCGGGGCGACGGTTACTAGCTGACGACTCCGAATCAGCGGGACCATCGACGAACCGGTCGGTCGAAACTCGACTGTCTGTCCGTCAGCAACTCGTCCAGCGTGCGAATCCAAGGCTCCCATCGACTGAATCATCTCGGATACGCCGCTACGAGGCGACCCAAGCTTGTGCGCCGGTGCGACCGATCAGGGTGCCGGTGCGGGATTGATCTCCGGTTGGCTGGAGGCGTTGTACGCGTTCTTGGCTGCGATCACGGCCGGCTGGACATGGTCGGGGTCGACGCCGTGGACGTTCAGCGGTGGGTGGAGGCGTGCGACGAGTTCAGTCTCGACGGAGGTTGGCTCCTCGTCTTCGGCCCAGGTCAAGCGTAGGTGCGCGTGCATCCACGTGGTCAGTCGCAGCTCGTCCTCGGGGGTCAGGACCACGCGATCGGTCCAGGTTGTCCGGTAGCTCTCGGATACGAGGAGGCCGGCCAACGTACGGCGGAGGGTGGAGCTGCCCGACCGCCTCAGGTGGTTGCGCACAATCCGGCCGCGCAGGCTCGTCGCCCGGCCGATGTAAAGCAGTCGGAATGACGGGTCGGTCTCGTTCGGTGGTCCGGGCAGGTCGGGCAGGACGGAGAGCGTCGCCCACCACGCGTAGACGCCGCTGCCCCGGCCGAGTCTCTTGACGGCGGCGTCGAGCCCGACCGGTTCGACGGACAGCAGGTGCAGGGCCTTGTCCGCCCGTGTCCAGGGCGTTGAGGCGTAGGTGGGTCGTTCTCCGGGAGCGGTCATCGAGGCCATGGTAGGCGTTCGAGGTCGAAAGTCAGGCCTCGACGTCGGTGGTGGCAGGCAGGTCGAGGCTTGTGCGGAGGGTGGCGCGGGGCAGGAAGATCGCGGCCAGCAGGCCGACCACGGCGATGGCCGCGCTGATCAGGAAGATGTGGCCGGTGGCGTCGCCGTAGGCGGCGCGGACGATGTGCTGGACCGCGTCCGGCAGGGCGGCGATGTTGAGGCTGCCGCCGGTGTCGCCGCCGGTGACCGGGACGCCCGCGGCGGTGAGGTCGTGGGTGATCTGGTCGGTGACGCGGTGGGCCAGCACGGCGCCGAGCACCGAGACGCCGATCGCGCCGCCCATCGAGCGGAAGAACGCGACAGTGGCCGAGGCGGCGCCGATGTTGCGCAGCGGCACCGTGTTCTGGACGGCCAGGACGAGGTTCTGCATGCTCGCGCCGACGCCCAGGCCGACCAGCAGCATGCCCAGGCCCACGAAGACCAGCGACGTCTCGTGGTCGATCGTGCCCAGCAGCACGAAGCCGGCGAACAGCACGATCAGGCCGCCGACGATGTAGGGCTTGATCGAGCCCGTACGGGTGATGATCCGGCCGACGATGATCGAGGACAGCAGGACGCCGGCCATCAGGGGAATTGTCAGCAGGCCGGCCTCGGTCGGGCTGTAGCCGCGGCCGATCTGGAAGTACTGGCCCAGGAAGACCGCGCCGCCGAACATGGCCATGCCGACCGCCAGGCTGGCCACGATGGACAGGGCCGTGGTGCGTTCGCGCACGATCTCGAGCGGGACGACCGGTTCGGCCGCGCGCGACTCGACCAGCACGGCCAGCGCCAGCAGGACGATCGAGCCGCCGACCATCGTGTACGTCTGCCACGACAGCCAGGCGAAGGTGCCGTCGACGAACGAGACCCAGATGAGCAGGATGCTGACCCCGGCCGCGATCAGCGCCGCGCCCAGGTAGTCGATCTTCACGTTCTCCCGGCGCTCGGTGTGCACGTGCAGGGTGAGCTGCAACAGGATGAGCGCGACGATCGCGAACGGCACGCCGACGAAGAAACACCAGCGCCAGCCCAGCCACGACGTGTCCACGATCAGGCCGCCCAGCAGTGGGCCGCCCACCGTGGCCAGGGCCATCACGCCGCCCAGGTAGCCGTTGTAGCGGCCCCGCTCGCGCGGCGGGATCATCGCGGCGATCACGACCTGGACGAGCGCCTGCAGACCGCCGACGCCGATGCCCTGGAACGCGCGAGCCGCGATCAGCTGACCCGCGGTCTGGCTGAACCCGCTGATCACCGAGCCCAGTACGAAGATGACGATGGCGATCTGGACGAGCAGCTTCTTGCTGAACAGGTCGGCCAGCTTGCCCCAGATCGGGGTGGTCGCGGTCGCGCTGAGCAGGGTCGCGGTGACCACCCAGGTGTACTGGGTCTGACTGCCCTCGAGCGCCCCGATGATCTTCGGCAGGGCGGTCGAGACGACGGTGCTGCTGAGCAGCGCGACGAAGAGCACCAGCAGCAGGCCGCTGAGGGCCTCCAGGATCTGGCGGTGGCTCATGTCCTCGGCGTTCTTGGTGATCGCGGGAGCGCTCAACGCGCCGCCTCCTGAGGTTCGAGTGCGCCGGAGAGCGCGATGATGAAAGTGCCGAGACCCAGGCTCAACCGCCGTACTTCGAGCGGCTCCCACTCGGCCAGCGCGTGCCCGAGCAGGCTGCCGAACCAGACGCGGGCGGCCTCGAGCAGGTCGTGCCCGGCCGGGGTCAGCGCCAGGGCCGACGCCCGCCGGTCGCTGCTGTCGGCACGCCGCTCGACGAGCCCCTGCCCGACCGCGGCGGCCACCGCCCGGCTGACCGTGGACGGGTCGAGCCCGGAGCGCTCGGCGAGATCTTTGGCGTGGCAGCACCGGTCGTCGCCGGTGCCGATCTCGTCGATCAGCTTGAGGATGCTGACCGTGCCGATCGGCACGTCGGGCCGCTCCCGCAGCCACTGCTGCCGCGCCTTGCGGACGAGCTGGGACAGCTCGAGGAGCTGGGCCGCCAGAACGTCTTCCATCGATGCCTGCCCGGGTCCGGTGTGTGGGTGGCCCAAGCATCCATCAATTCTGCCCATTGGGCAAGTTTGCTCGTCGCGCACTTTGAGTCGGGTGCGATCATGCCGGAATGACCACCACTGCCGACTGGTACGTCGACTTCGCCGACCGTCAGGCCCGGGGCAGCTCCCCCACCTACGAGCGCCTGTCCCGCGAGATCGCCCGCGACCCCGAACTGCTCGCCCTGCTCGACACGGTTCCCGAGCCCAAACGCCAGCCCAACCTGCTGCTCGCCGTCGTGCGCCTCCTGGGCGGCCCGCTCGGCGACTACCAGACCTTCCGCTCGTACGTCGTCACGCGCTGGCCGGCCGTCGAGCCCGAACTGCGCCGCCGGGCCACCCAGACCAACGAGATCGGCCGCTCGGCGCTGCTGCTGCCCGTGCTCTCCGAGCTCCCCCAGCCCCTGGCCCTGCTCGAGGTGGGCGCGTCGGCCGGTCTCAACCTCTACCCCGACCGCTACTCGTACGACTACGACGGCACCCGGCTCGGCACCTCCGGCCCGGTCCTCTCCTGCCACCTCACCGGCCGTACGCCCCCGGCCGCGCTGCCGACGGTCGCGTGGCGGGCCGGCCTGGACCTCAACCCGCTCGACATCACGGCCCCCGACGACCGCGCGTGGCTGGAGGCCCTGATCTGGCCCGAACACGACCACCGACGCGACCGCCTGCAGGCCGCCGCCACGATCGCCGCCGCCGACCCGCCCCGCCTGATCCGCGGCGACCTGGTCGACGACCTGCCCGCCCTGGCCGCGGAGGCGCCCACCGACGCCACCCTGGTCGTCTTCCACACGTCCGTGCTCTATCAGGTGCCGGCCGAGCGACGGGCCGCCTTCATCGCCCTGACCAAGACGCTGCCCGGCCACTGGCTGGCCGCCGAGGACCCGGAGGTCACCGGCCACCCCGACCGCCCCGCCGACGGCCTGCACAAGAACGTCCTCAGCCTGGACGGCCACCCCCTGGCCTGGGCCGACGGCCACGGCCGCAGCATGTCCTGGTTCTAGAGCGCGGCGCCGGCCCGGGTCAGCACGGCGCTGAGGACTCGGGCCGTGGTCTCGCGGTCGGCGGTGGGCAGGTCGCCCCACAGAGACTCCGTGATGCGGCTCGTGGCGGCCCGCACCGACTTCCACACCTCCAGGCCGCGGTCGGTCGGCGCCACCGTGAGGTCGGCGGTGGTGACGACCAGACCGGCCCCGGCCAGGGCGACGAGGTGCTCGCGGGCCACCGGCTCGGCCACGCGCAGGGCCTCGGCGACGCGGGCGGCCAGGGAAGCCGGCGGCAGCGTGCCCTCCGCCAGCACGGCCAGGGTCAGGGCGACCCATTGCGGCTCGGTCAGCCCGGTGCCGGCCAGCTCGCGGTCGAGCAGGGCGTTGAGGGCCTTCTCGGTGCGCCCGATGAGCTGCGGCCCGAACGGAATTGCGGTCATGACACGCTCCTATCGTTAGTCACACTAACGCTAATTAGTTAGTCCGACTAACGCAAGTGCTAGGCTGCGGCCGTGGAGAACATCGGGGCCGAGCGGCTGCGCACCCTGCGCACCCGGCTGCTGTCGATGGCGGCGACGCGGTCCGACCGGCGGGTCACCGAGGAGCTGGCCCGCGCCGACGCCCGCAAGTGGCACTACGCGGTGCTGGCCACGCTGGCCGAGCTCGGCCCGGCCAGTCAGGCCCAGCTCAGCGAGCGCACCGGCATCTACCGCAGCGACCTGGTCGCCGTCATCACCGAGCTCACCGAGCGCGACCAGGTCACCCGCGCCCCCGACCCGGCCGACCGGCGCCGCAACCTGATCGAGCTCACCGCGGCCGGCCGCCGCCAGCTGCGCCGCCTCGACCAGATCCTGGCCGCCGTGGACGACGAGATCTTCGCGCCGCTGAGCGCGGAGCAGCGGGAGCAGCTGTCCGCCCTCCTGACGCTCATGCTGGACGCACCAGCACCTTGAGGCTCTCCCGGTCGGCCATCCGCCGATAGCCGGCCGGCACTCCGGCCAGATCCGTGCTCACGTCGAACACCCGCCCGGGGTTCACCGTCCCGGCCAGCACGTCGGGCAGCAGGTCGGCCATGTAGGCACGCGTCGGCGCGGCCCCACCGGTGAGCCGGACGTTGCGGAAGAACAGGCTGCCCAGGCCGACGGGCGCCTCCTCGTACTGCGGCACGCCGACCCGGCTGATCGTGCCGCCGTTGCGGACGGCGCCGACGGCCTGGTCGTAGGCCGCGCGGGTGCCGACCGCCTCGATGACGACCGAGGTGCCGTGCCCGGCGGTGAGCTCCCGCACCGCGGCGACGCCCTCGTCTCCGCGGGCCGCCACCACGTCGGTCGCCCCGAACTCGCGGCCGAGGTCGGTGCGGGACCGGTGCCGGCCCATCAGCACGATCCGCTCGGCCCCTAGCCGCCTCGCGGCCAGCACCGCCAGGAGCCCGACCGCGCCGTCGCCGATCACCGTGACGCTCGACCCGGGCGCGACCCCACCCCGTACGGCGGCGTGGTGTCCCGTGCCGAACACGTCCGACAGTGTGAGCAGCGAGGGGACGAGCGCCGAGTCGGCCGCGACGGGCAGCTTGACCAGCGTGCCGTCGGCGTACGGGACCCTGATGGCCTCGGCCTGGGCGCCCTCCGCGTCGCCGAACCCCCACATGCCGCCGTGGGTGCAGGAGGTGGTCAGGCCCTCCCGGCAGTATTCGCAGATGCCGTCGCTGAACACCCAGGGCGCCACGACCAGGTCGCCCTTGCGCACACTGGTCACCTCGGCCCCGATCTCGTCGACCACGCCGACGAACTCGTGGCCCATCCGGGCCGGGGCGCCACCGGCCGGGTGCGACCCGTACGGCCACAGGTCGGACCCGCAGATGCAGGCGGCGGTCACGCGGACCACGGCATCGGTGGGCTCGACGACGCGGGAGTCGGGGACCTCCTCGATCCGCACGTCGCCGACGCCGTACAGCAGGGTTGCACGCATTCTGTCTCACTCCTGGAACTGGGGAATCTCGTGCTACTTAGGCAAGACCCTCGCCGCGGGCGGTGGCAGCATCGGTTCATCGGGGGGAGAGACGCCACCCCCTTACCGCGTCGATCTCGACGTACGGTGGTCGGCGTGAACAACCGCGCCGCCGTCCGTGACTTCCTGATCAGCCGCCGCGCCCGCGTCACTCCCGCCCAAGCCGGGCTGCCCACCAGTGGCCGGCGGCGGGTGCCCGGCCTGCGCCGCGAGGAGGTCGCCGTGCTGGCCGGGGTGAGCACGGAGTGGTACACCCGGCTCGAGAAGGGCCACATCCGCGACGTCTCGTACGACGTGCTCGACGCGGTCGCCCGGACGCTGCGCCTCGACGACGAGGAACGGCTGTACCTCTTCGACCTGGCCCGCGCGGCCCGCGCCGAGACGCCGGACGGCACCAGCCAGGACTGCCGGAGCGTGGCCGCGGCCGACGTGGAGCTGCCGCCGACCGTGCAATGGCTGCTCGACAGCATGACCCTCTCCAGCGCCACGGTGACCAATCGGCGCCTCGATGTGCTCGCGATCAACCCGCTCGGCCGCGCGCTCTACTCCCCCATGTTCGACAGCCCGGCGAGCGGCGAGCCCAACCACCCCAACCTCGCCCGCTACCACTTCCTCTGCCCGAGCGCCCGCGACTTCTACGGCGACTGGGACGTGACGGCCGACGTGCTGGTCGGGCTCCTGCGTACGGAGGCCGGCCGCGCCCACTGCGACGACGTCCTGCACGGCCTGGTGGCGGAGTTGTCCGACGCCAGCGCCGAGTTCCGCGCCCGCTGGGCGAAGCACCACATCGTCATCCACAACCGCGGCACGAAGCTGTTCCGGCACCCGTTCGCCGGGCCGCTCACGCTGGCGTACCACTCGATGCTGCTGCCGATCTCGGTGCAGGAGGCACAGATGACGACCCTGTGCACAGCCGAACCCGGCTCGCCCGACGAGGACCGCCTGCGCATGCTGGCCAGCTGGTCGGCCCCGTCCTCCCCCACCCCGGCGATCTCGTGACCACGCAGCTCGAGCGGATGATCGCCGCGCAGCCCGAGGTGATCGAGGGGCTGGCCGTGTCGGGGGCGGCCACGGAGGCGCGAGCTCGGCTGGCCGGAGCACGGCGGGTCTGGCTGATCGGCACCGGAACGAGCCTGCACGCGGCGGAACTGGGCGCCGCGGAACTGACTCGTACGGGCGTCGACGCGCGGTGGATCGCTTCCAACGGGTTCGAGCGCGAACTCCTGCGGGACGGTGACGCGGCCGTCGTGATCACGCACACCGGTCATACCGAGTACGCGCGGCGCAGTCGCTCTCTGCTTCTGGAGGCCGGAGTCCCGCTCGTATCGATCACCGGCCCTGACGTGGACTGGCCAGAGGCCGTGCGGACGCCGATCGCCGAGACTTCAGAAACGTATACGGTCAGCTACACGGCCGCTTTGGTCGTTCTGGCGCAGCTGGCCGGGGCCACCGCCGAATCCATCCAGACAGTCGCCGCAGCCCTTGATGCCGAAGACAATGACGTGCCGATGCCGGCGCGGGCCATGGCAATCGTCGGGCCGGGACCATGGTCGGTCACGGCCCGCGAGGGCGCGCTGAAGATCCGCGAGGGCGCGCGAATTCTCTGCGAGGGCTTCGATCCCGATCGGTTGCTGCACGGCGGCGCCGTTCCGTACACGTCGGCCGACACGCTCCTCGTCCTGCAACCGGACGAACTCACCAACGGCATCCGCCACGCCGCCCGCCTGGAACGCATGGCGGTGACAACGTGGACCAGCAAGGTCAGGACCGGGTCGCCGCTGCTCGACCAGATCCCGATGACCGTACGGCTGCAACGGTTGGCTCTGCGCTTCGCCCGGCTCCGCGGTCAGAACGCCGACGTGGCCATCACCGGCGCCTGGGCCGACCCCGAGCTATGGCCCAACTAGCCGGGTAGTCACGTCGGCAAGCTCGGCCGCCGACACGGCTCGGCCCTCCACGGCGTGGCTGAGCACCCCGTCGGCGACGATTCCCAGCCACGTGGCCAGCCGATCGGGCGTCCAGTCGGCCCGCACGACCCCCTGTCCCTGACCGGCTCCGATGACCGACGTGAGCACGTCGTGGGTCAGTGTGGCCTCCGCTGAGAGCAACGCCGTGACCGAGGGGTTGCCGGGGACGCTGCCGAGCACCGAGACGAAGCCGGCCAGGTCCTCGTCGGCTGCCTCGGAGAGGACGTGGTCGCGCCACACGGCGAGCGCGGCCAGGGCGTCCGACTCTCCGACCGTACGGATGTGGTCGAACGCCGCTCGGGTCTGGGCGAACGCGTCCTCGAGGACGGCGACGAGCACTGCGGCCTTGGTCGGGAAGTGATGGAAGAACGTGCCCGACGAGACGCCGGCCTCGCGGCAGATCTGGGCGGTGCTCGTGCGCTCGTAGCCGTTGCGCGCCATGCACCGGTAGGCGGCCGACACGATCGCGGCCCGCCGGGGGTTCGTCATGGCCACTAGAGTAGCCACTCTAGAGTACGTACTCTAGTCGCCATGCGGCTGTACGTGAGTCTGGTCCTGGGCGCGTTCGTGATCTCGTTTCGCGGGCCGCCGGTCGACGCGTTGCCCGGACCGCTGGCCGGCGACCCGTGGAAGTGGCTGGCCGCCCTCGCCCTGGTGGCAATCGTTCTCGGCGTCGAGCGGAAAGGCCTCGGCTCCCTGCTGCTGCGCCGGCCGTCGAAAAAGGATCTGGAGTGGGTCCTCTACGCGTTCGGGATCGTCATGACCTGGTCGTGGGTCATGAGCCTGCTCGCCCCGCAGGACGACAACGACGGCATCGACACGATCACCAGCCTCGGCATCCTGGGTGTCAGCGCCCTGATCGTCACCGCCGCCGTGACCGAGGAGGTCATCTATCGCGGCTTCCTGGCCGAGCGGCTCGGCACCGCCCTCCGATCACGATTGATCGGCGCTGCCCTGAGCGTGGTCGTCTTCGCGATCCCCCACGTGGTCTTCTTCGGGCCGTCCTGGTTGCTGCACCAACTTCCCGGCACCTTGGCGCTCGCTGCCATCGCCCTCTGCCGCCGCAATCTGCCCGCCGCGATGCTGCTTCACCTGCTGATCAACCTGCCGATTCTGATCCCCACGACATTGATGGTCATCAAGACTGGACACGGATAGTAAAACTAACTAATAATCGTCCTCCCCCGATATCCCCAGTGGAGGACGTCAATGCGCCGCTCCAGAAGACTGTTCCTGTCCGTCGCCACCGCGGTCGTCGCCGCGGGCATGGCCCTCTATGCCGTCACCCCGGCCAGCGCTGCCGCCACCACCGCCACGTTCGCCAAGGTCTCCGACTGGGGATCCGGCTGGCAGGGCGAATACACGATCACCAACGGCGGCAGCACCGCGCTGAACAGCTGGAAAGTCGAGTTCTCGTTGCCGTCCGGCACGAGCGCCGGCTCGTACTGGGACGCGCTGCTCACCACGAGCGGGCAGCGTTACACGTTCACCAACCGCGAGTACAACGGCCGGATCGCGGCCGGCCAGTCGGTCAAGTTCGGCTTCGTCGGCACCGGTTCGGGCGCTCCGACCGGTTGCTTGCTCAACGGAGTGTCCTGTAATGGAACAGTGACGCCACCGACAACGCCATCCGGGACCACCCCGGTGGCCAAGAACGGTCAGCTCAAGGTCTGCGGCCGGCAACTGTGCAACGCGCAGGGCAAGGCCATCCAGCTGCGCGGCATGAGCACGCACGGCCTGCAGTGGTATGCGAACTGCGTCAACGACGCCTCGCTCAACGTCTTGGCCAACGAGTGGAACGCCGACGTCCTGCGGATCTCGATGTACATCCAGGAGGGTGGCTACGAGACCGACCCGGCCGGCTACACGGCCAAGGTCAACGACCTCATCGAGAAGGCCACCGCCCGCGGCCTGTACGCGATCGTCGACTGGCACATGCTCTCGCCGGGCGACCCCAACTTCAACCTGGCCCGGGCCAAGACGTTCTTCCAGCAGATCGCGTCGCGGCACAAGGACAAGACCAACATCCTGTACGAGATCGCGAACGAGCCGAGCGAGGTGCACTGGTCGGCCATCAAGTCGTACGCGGATCAGCTCATCCCGGTCATCCGGGCGCAGGACCCGGACGGCGTGGTGCTGGTCGGCACCGAGGACTGGTCGTCGCTGGGCGCCTCGGGCGACGGTCAGGGCGTGGCGCGCATCCAGGCCAGCCCGGTCAACGCCACGAACATCATGTACACGTTCCACTTCTACGCGGCCTCGCACGACGACTACTACCTGAACACGTTCCGGGACGCGATCGCCAAGCTGCCCATGTTCGTCACCGAGTTCGGCACCCAGCAGGCCTCGGGCGACGGTGGCAACAACTTCGCCATGGCCCAGCGCTACCTCGACCTGATGCAGCAGCACAAGGTCAGCTGGGTCAACTGGAACTACTCCGACGACATGCGTTCCGGCGCGGTCTTCACCCAGGGCACCTGCAACGCCGGGTCCTACTCGGGCACGGCCCGCCTGAAGGAGGCCGGTGTCTGGATCCGCGACCGGATCCGTACCGCCGACGACTTCTAAGCGGGCGCCGATGACGGCAGACTGATCGTTCATGCGCCACTACTCGGTTCACCTTGACCATGGCACCGTCGCCGTCTACGGGCATTGGGGAAGGCCGCTGCTGGTCTTCCCGACCGAGAAGGGCGACGCCTGGGAGTGGGCGAACAACGGGATGGTGGGCGAGGTCGACAGCCTGATCGAGGCCGGCCGGGTGAAGCTGTACTGCGTCGACTCGTTCGACGCGGGCACCTGGTCGGCCCATCACCTGCCGCTCGAGGAACGGGCGCGCAACCACGCCGCGTACGAGTCGTGGATCCTCGACCAGGTCGTCCCGCACATCAGGGCCGACAGCGGCCACGCGGCCGAGATCGCGACGGCCGGGTGCTCGCTGGGCGCCTATCACGCCCTCAACTTCGCGTTCCGCCGCGCCGACCTGTTCCCGCTGGCGCTGTGCTTCTCGGGCAACTACGACCCCGGTACGTGGAACGCCTGGGGCGAGCGGGGCGACGCCGTCTACTTCAACAACCCCACCGACTACGTGGCCCACCTGCACGGCGACCACCTCGACTGGCTGCGCGAACAGCTGTCGATCCTGCTCGTCTGCGGTCAAGGTCAATGGGAGGACACGACGGGCGCCCTGGCCTCGACGCCGCGCCTGGCCGCGCTGCTGCGCGACAAGGGCATCCGCCACGAGCTCGACATGTGGGGAACGGACACGCCCCACGACTGGCCCGCGTGGCACGCCCAGTTGATCAAGCACCTGCCGCGCTTCTGCTAAGCCCGCCCGGGAAAGCGCCGACTGGGCAGGCATGCGGGTGATCTTCGCCCTCCGCGTGGGCGCGGTCGTGCTCACCGTCCTGTTCGCGGGCCTGCAACCGCTGGGCGACGTGCCGCTGTGGGCCGAGGCGGTGACGCTGAACGGTGTCTACCTGTGCGCGACTGCGCTCGTGGTGGCGCGGGCCGTGCTCGTGCGCCCGCACCGGGTCGTGTGGGCGCTGATCGGCGCCGGGCTGTGCTTCTACACGGCCGCGACGGCGTACACGTGGAGCGAGCAGTGGCAAGGTGACGTGCTGCCGTATCCGTCGCTCGCCGACGCGGGATGGCTGAGTTTCTATCCCCTCGCGTACTGCGGGATTCTGGGTTTCTTCGGTCGCCGCTGGCCGTCGCGGCGGCTCCTGCTGGACGGGGCGATCGCCGGGCTGGGTGGGGCCGCGCTGTTCTCGGTCCTGGTGGTCGACATTCTGCTCGGCAGCTTGAGCGGGTCAGGACTCGCCCAGTTCGTGACCCTGTGCTACCCGCTCGGCGACTCGTTGCTGCTGGGGACCCTGGTGTGTCAGGTGACCGCGGGGCAGGCGGCCGCGCGGCGCAACCCCGTGCTGATCGCCGGCGTCGCCATGTTCGTGGTCGCCGACACCAGCTACGTCGTGCTCTCGGCCAAGGGCCTCTACTCGTCCGGCGGCGCCGCCAACCTGCTCTACCTGACCGGGCTCACCCTGATCGGCATCTCGGCCTGGCACCGGCTCGACACCCCTACGGCCGTACGGGCCTCGCCGGCTCGGATGGCCGTGCCGATCTCGTTCGCGGTCGGCGCACTGGTGCTCCTGACCGTGGCCACCCGCGTCCGCCTGTCGTCGCTCACGGTGGCCCTGGCCGGGGCCACGCTCGTGCTCGTCGTCGGGCGCGTCTTCGAGGCGCTGCGCGAGCTCGAGTCGATCGGCCGCGAACGCCACAGCGAGGCCCGCCGCGACCCGCTGACCGGCCTGGCCAACCGCCGCGCCGTCCACGAGCACATCGATCAACTGCTCTCCCGTACGCGACCCCGCCCGATCGCCATGCTCCTGCTCGACCTCGACAAGTTCAAGGAGGTCAACGACTCGTACGGGCATCCGGCGGGCGATCAGCTGCTGCAGCTCGCCTCGGGCCGGCTCAAGCAGGTGACCCGGCAGTCCGACCTGCTCGGCCGGCTCGGCGGCGACGAGTTCGTGCTGGTCATGTCGGGCGAGTCGCTCACCGCCGACGAGGCCGACCGGCTGGCCGCCCGGATCCGGGCCGAACTGCTCAAGCCGTTCCTGATCGACGGCGTGCAGATCACCATCGACGTCAGCATCGGCATCGCCCACGACGGCGGGGAGGACGCCGACTCGCTGTTCCAGCACGCCGACATCGCCATGTACAACGCCAAGCGGGCCGGCGGCGGGCACGTCGTCTATCGCCGCAACGACGACCAGGAGTCGCGGCTGCGCCTCGAGCTGACCACGGCGCTGAGGCGCGACGTGGCCACCGCGGCGATGATCCTGCACTACCAGCCCAAGCTCGACCTGCGTACGGGGGTCATCAGGGGTTTCGAGGCCCTGGTGCGGTGGCAGCACCCCGAGCGGGGGCTGCTCATGCCTGACGTGTTCCTGCCGATCGCCGAGCAGAACGGCCTGATGTCGGCGCTCACCCAGAACGTGCTGTCGCAGGCGATCCGCGAGTGCGCCCGGTGGCACGCCGAGGGCAACCGGGTGTCCGTGGCGGTCAACGCCTCCGCCACCGACCTGCGCTTCGAGTGCTTCCCGCAGCAGATCCTCGACCTGCTCGACGCGCACGACCTGCCGGCCAAGGCGCTCACCGTCGAGATCACCGAGACGATGATGCTGACCGACTGGGCCACCACCGACCGGGTGCTCGACCGGCTCACCTCGATGGGCGTCCGCGTCTCGATCGACGACTACGGCACCCACCACTCGACGCTGTCCTACCTGCGCCGCCTGCACACCGCGGCCGAGCTCAAGCTGGACCGCTCGTTCATCGCCGACATGCTGACCGCGCCCCGGTCGGCCGCGATCGTCCGCTCGACGATCGACCTCGCGCACGACCTGGGCATCACGGTCGTGGCCGAGGGCGTGGAGGACGCCGAGACCCTGGACACGCTGCGCGAATGGGGCTGCGACCAGGCGCAGGGCTACCACATCGGCCGCCCCGCACCCATCGCCGCATTGAAGCCTCAGTTCGCGAAGTCCTGAGCCTTTCGTTCGCGAAGTCCCGAGCCTTTAGTTCGCGAAGTCCTGAGTCAGCCAGACCCGGCCGTCGCCGCCGCGGGTAACGGCCAGGCCGATCCGGGTGAAGCCGGGGTTGAGCAGGTTCTTGCGGTGGCCGTCGCCGGGCGGCGTCTCGGCCAGCATGAGGTCGGTCAGCCCGTTCGCGGCGGCCAGGATCGAGGCCGCGCTGTTCGAGGCGTTGCCCTGCCCGACGTTCTCGCCCGCCGCGTTCCACCGGACGCCGGCCGCGGTGAAGCGCTCGCCCAGCCCCTGCTCGCCCGGGCACTGGTGCGAGAGGCCACAGCCGCCGGCCATCAGCGCGGTGTGCGCCTCGGCCGCCCGGGTCAGGTTCGCGTCGAGCACGTACGGGGTCAGGTTGTTCGCGCCGCGGGCGGCGTTGATGTGGGCCAGCGCCTGATCGATCACGGAGTCTCCGGCGGGCGGGGTGGTCGGCGGCGTCGTGGGCGGGGTGGTCGGCGGTGGAACCGTCGTGGGAGCCACTGTAGTGAGGGCTGTCGTGGGCGCTGTGGTCGTCGGGGCCGTGCGGTCCTTCACATCGACGAACAGCGCGCCGGTGGGAACGCCGCACGCGACTCTGCGCCCCCTCGCTCCCCGTCGCACCCTTTCCGAGGAAAACTTAAAGATCGGCGCCCCGGCCATCCGCGCCCCGAATGCCCGGTTCGCCGATAGTCTGACCTCGTGCACTTGATCGTCGAGGTGGGTAGCCAGCTCGATCCGGATGTCGCGTGGCCCGAGGGGGCGGCGCTGACGATGTTCGCCGGTGAGCCCGTGCAGCTGATGCTCTTCCTGAGCCACCCGCACGAGCTGGAGGTGCAGGCCGTCGCGGCCGCGCCGACCCAGTTCGCGTGGGTCGACAGCGAGCACGCGGGCGTGCTGCTCTATCGGCTGGGCCCGGTGCTCTCGTGGTCCGAGGCGACCTACACCCCGCATCTGTTCGAGCCGGACGAGGGCCTGCCCAGCGTCGACGACGACGCAGTGGTGCAGATCGTGCTGGTCGACCGGGACACCAACGTCGTCAAGGCGCTGCACCGGGTGCGCTGGCCGGAGGAGTTCGCCGCGGCCGTGCGTGCCTCGGTCACGCGCATGCGGGACACGCCGTACAGCCCGCTGGCGTACGAGCACGCCTTGGCGGCCCTGCATCGGCGCTATCCGTCGCCCGAGGACATGGTGGTCGACCGGGCCGACGCCCACTGCGTGGCCGAACCGGTCAACGGCGGTCTGGGCTGACCACAGCGTTCTCGCCCCTCAGCGGCGGCCCGGGCTGACCAGCCCGTTCTCGTAGCCGAAGACCACAGCGTGCACGCGGTCGCGCAGCTTGAGCTTGTGCAGGATGCGGCTCACGTGGGTCTTGATGGTCTGCTCGGCGATGAACAGCTCCTTGGCGATCTCGGCGTTGGACATGCCCATCGCCACGTGCCGCAGCACCTCGCGTTCCCGGTCGGTCAGCGCGTTGAGCGCCGTCGTGGGGGCCGTGGGCTGGGTCTCGACGAAGTTCTCGATCAGCCGGCGGGTGATCCGCGGGGACAGCAGGGCCTCGCTGCCCGCCACGACCCGCACGGCCCGCATCAGCTCCTCGGGATCGCTGTCCTTGAGCAGGAACCCGCTGGCGCCGGCCCGCAGCGCCTCGTAGACGTAGTCGTCGATGTCGAACGTGGTCAGCATCAGCACCCGCGGGGTGTCCCCGCCCGCGCCGAGGATCTCGCGGGTGGCGGCCAGCCCGTCCAGCTCGGGCATGCGCACGTCCATCAGCACCACGTCGGGCCGCAGGCTGCGGGTGCGCTCGATCGCCACCCGCCCGTTCTCGGCCTCGCCGACCACCGACAGGTCGGGCTGCGAGTCGAGGATCGCGTGGATCCCCGCGCGGATCATCGGCTGGTCGTCGACGACGAGAACCCGGATCATGAAGTGCCTTCCTCCATCGGAAACTCCGCGACGACTCGGTAGCCGCCCTCGGGACGTGGGCCGGTGGTCACCGAACCGCCGGCCAGCCGGGCCCTTTCCCGCATGCCGACCAGGCCGTGGCTCGCGCCGTGGCCGTCCTCGATCGGCCGCGGCGGCTGGGTGGGCCGGTCGTTCTCGACGACGACCTTGAGTGTGCCCTCGTCGGCCGTCACCAGCACGCGGGCCGACGCTCCTGGGGCGTGCCGCACGACGTTGCTCAGCGATTCCTGCACGATCCGGTACGCGGCCAGCCCCACCGTATCGGGCAGGTCGGCCGCTTTCAGGTCGTCCGCCACGTGCAGCTCGACCGAGATGCCGCCGTGCCGGGCCGAACCGGCCAGCTCCTCGAGGTGTTCCAGGTCGGGCATCGGGCGCAGCTCGCGTTCGGCGTCCTCGTCGCGCAGCAGGGCCAGCAGCTGCCGCATCTCGCGCAGCGCGCCCCGGGTGCCGCCGGCGATGCGGCCGAACTCCTCGCGCGCCTCCGGGTGCAGGTTCTTGATCCGGTACGCCGCCGAGGTGGCCTGCATGTGGATGACCGACATGCTGTGAGCCACCACGTCGTGCAGCTCGCGGGCGATCCGGTTGCGCTCCTCGACCAGGGCCCGCTGCGCCTGCTCGAGCTCGACGTCCCGCTGGGCCTCGGCCAGCTGGCGCCGCGCGGCCTCCCGCTGGCTCCACGCGATCATGCCGAACAGCACCAGCACGGACGTGGTGGCGTACAGGGTCAGGGAAACGTCGCCGTCCTCGAGCTCGCGGCCGCGGGGGTCGGCCAGCGTGAGCGCGATGGCGCCCAGCGCGCTGACCCACCAGGCCACCACGGCGTCGCGCCAGGGCCGGGTCGCCCCGATCAGGCCGATGTGCGCGACCAGCAGCAGCATCACCGGCAACGGCAGCGGCCACAGCCCGTCGGAGGGTGGTTGCACCCAGGCGAACAGGGCGACGCCGGCCAGCTGCAGCGCGAGGGCGAGCCAGGTCTGTCGCAAGGCGAGCGGCAGGGCCACGCATTGGGCGGTGGCCGCGGCGTACGAGACCAGCAGCGGCACGTCGTAGATCGACGTCATCAGCAGCGAGGTGACGACCAGCAGGAAACCGGCGGCGGCGCCCACGACGAGCACCCACATCCGCCGTACGGGTTCCGCCCGCGTCACGTCCACCTTGCGACCGTACCTACTTGATCTTGCGATTGGCGTCCCGCCCGCGAGCCATCCGACCCCCTACCACGGAGCTACCCGGAACGGCTCCGCGGACGGACGCCGGGTGCGGAGCCTTCCCCGGATCGTTCTCGGCAACGGAAAACCACTCCAGGAAGGCACCACATCATGCGCATCCTCATCGGCGCCGACACCTACGCGCCCCACGTCAACGGAGCGTCGTACTTCGCCCAGCGCCTGGCCGTCGCGCTCAGCGCCCGCCACGAGGTGCACGTGGCCGCGCCCTCGACCCGCGCCCGCAGCTTCACCGGCATGACCCGCGAGGGCATCGTCGAGCATCGGGTCCGGTCGCTTGCCGTCCCCGGGCACCCGGGCTTCCGGTTCTGCCCGCCGGTCGGGCTGCGGGCCGAGGCGCGCCGCATCCTCGACGAGGTCAAGCCGGACGTCGTGCACGTGCAGAGCCACTTCCCGCTGTGCCGGGCCCTGATCGACGCGGCGAACGAGCGGGGCGTGCTGGTCATCGCGACCAACCACTTCATGCCCGAGAACCTGACGCACTACCTGCCGATCGGCGCCGGCGGCCGCGGCGTGGTGCACGAATGGGCGTGGCGGGACGCGGCCCGCGTGTTCACCAAGGCCGACGTGGTCACGGCCCCGACCCCGTACGCCGCCGCGCTGGCCACCGTGGCCGGGGTGCCCGGTCCGGTGCTCCCGCTGTCCAACGGCATCGACCTGACCCGGTTCCGCGAGCAGGCCACGGCGGGCGAGTTCCGGCTGCGCTACGGCGTTCCGCACAAGCCCACCATCACGTACGTCGGCCGCCTCGACGCCGAGAAGAACCTCGACGTCGTGATCCGCGCCTTCGCGGCCGTGCGCCGCAGCCTCGACGCGCACCTGCTGATCGTCGGGGCCGGCGCCGAGCGGCGATCGCTCACCCTGCTGGCCGCCGAGCGCGGCGTCAGCGAGCACGTGACGTTCACCGGGTTCGTGGCCGACTCGGACCTGCCTTCCGCGTACGCCGCCACGACGGTCTTCGTCAACGCCGGCACCGCCGAGCTGCAGAGCCTGGTCACGCTGGAGGCGATGGCGAGCGGGCGCCCGGTCGTGGGGGCCGACGCCGCGGCGCTGCCGCACCTGGTGGTGAACGACGAGACCGGCTACCTGTTCCCGCCCGGCGACAACGACGCGCTGGCCGATCGGCTGGTCACGCTGCTCTGCAACCCCGCTTTGGCCGAGAAACTGGGGCGGCGGGCCCGGGCCGTGGCCGAGCAGCACGACGAGGTGCGCACGGTGGCGGCGTTCGAGCAGCTGTACGCGATCCGTCCGGCGCGGGAGGCGGCGGTGCCCGAGGCGGTCGCGGCATGACCGACCGGCACCGCCGCGCGCGGCCGGCCGATCGTGGGGCCGGCCGGCCCAGCGTTGTGCGGCCGGCCGGTCGTGGGGCCGGCTGGTCCAGCGTTGCGCGGCCCGCCCTGGCGGTGTCCGCGGTCGCCGGGGCCGGCCTTCTGGTCGCCGGCGACGTGGACCCGTGGCACGAGATGGTCAGCAATGCGATCCGCACCGTGCCGGGGGCGATCCTGCTTACGATGGCGACGTGCGGGCTGGCGGTGGCCGGGTTGGGGCTGATGGCTGGCGCCCGCCGCATGCTGCCGCGCTCGCGAGCGCTGACCGTGCTGCTGTCGGTGTGGTGCGTGGCGCTGGTGGCGGTGGCGTTCTTCCCGACGAACCTGCCGGGCACCGATCCGGGCGTCTCGGCGGTCGTGCACCGCTACGGGGCCGCGATCATGGCGATCCTGCCCCCGGTGTTCGCGCTGCTGCTGGCCCGGCTGGCGGCGACGCCCCGGGCCCGGCACCTGCGGACGGCGGGGCTGGCCACGCTGGCGGCCTGCCTCGCGTTCGGGGCCTCGCACATCGCGGACCTGATGCCATACGGGGGGCTCTTTGAACGGATTTTGCTCGCGCTGATCCTGGTGGTGGTCGGGCTGTCGATCAGAGTCGTGGCCTCAGCGGACGCGGGTCGCTCAACGCTCGCGGACCCGGGTCGTTCAGCGCTCGCGGACCCGGGTGGCTCAGCGCTCGCGGACGCGGGTGGTGATCGCCTCGCCCAGCTCGATCGTCGTGCCCTTGCCGTGCAGGTCGGGGGTGAGCGGGGCTTCCTCCGGCCCGTGGGCGAGGACGTCCTCGATGGCGCCGAGCAGGTGGGCGGCCGCTTCGGGGTGGCCCAGGTGGTCGAGCATCATCGAGCCGCACCAGATCTGGCCGACCGGGTTGGCGATGCCCCGGCCGGCGATGTCGGGGGCGGACCCGTGCACCGGCTCGAAGAGGCTGGGGTGGGTGCGGTCGGGGTTGATGTTGGCGCTCGGGGCGATGCCGAGCGTGCCGGTGCAGGCCGGCCCTAGGTCGGACAGGATGTCGCCGAACAGGTTGCTCGCCACCACGACGTCGAACCGGTCGGGGTGCAGCACGAATTGGGCCACCAGCGCGTCGATGTGGAACTTGTCCACCCGTACGGCGGGGAATTGCTCTGTCATCGCGGCGACGCGCTCGTCCCAATAGGGCATCGTGATCGAGATGCCGTTGCTCTTGGTGGCCGACGTCAGATGCTGCTTGGGGCGGCGGGCGGCCTGCTCGAAGGCGAACCGCAGCACACGGTCGACGCCGACGCGGGTCATCACCGTCTCTTGCAGCACGGTCTCGCGCTCGGTGCCCTCGAAGATCCGGCCGCCGATGCTCGAATACTCGCCCTCGGTGTTCTCCCGCACGACGACGAAGTCGATGTCGCCCGGCTCGCGGCCCGCGAGGGGGCTGCGGACGCCGGGCATGAGCCGGCAGGGGCGCAGGTTGACGTACTGGTCGAAGGTGCGGCGGAACTGCAGCAGGCTGCCCCAGAGCGAGATGTGGTCGGGCACGATCTCGGGCCAGCCGACGGCGCCGAAATAGATGGCGTCGTACTGGCGCAGCGTCTCCTCCCAGCCGTCGGGGAGCATCGTGCCCTCGCGCTGCCAGTGGACGGCGCTGGCGAAGTCGAAGACGTCGAACTCGAGTCCGATGCCGAAGCGGTCGGCGGTCGCTCGGAGGGCGTCGACGCCGGCCGGCACGACTTCCAGGCCGATGCCGTCACCGGGAATGACAGCGATGCGATGTGCTTTCACGGCGCCTCCCTCAATGCGGCCAGTCCGCCCTGCGCGTCCTCGAGTGCGAGCTTCTCGGCGGCCGCGGAGTCGCCGGCGCGCAGGGCGCGAACCAGGGCCCGGTGGCTGGTGTAGCGCTCCAGCCCGAACGTATCGTCCTCGGCCACCCGGCGCAGCACGAGCTCGCGGCGGTGGGGGCGGCTGAACACGCGGCTCTGTTCGAGCATGCGCACGAGCACCGGATTGTGCGCGCAGGCGCTCACGGTGTCGTTGAACTCCTGCATCGTGTCGAGCAGCTCGGACAGGTGACGATCGGCCGACTGCCCCTGGCGGCGCCGTTCCTTGGCCAGAATGAGCAGGTCGTCGGCGCGGTCGAGCACGGCGTCGAGCGCGTCGAGCTGGCCCGGGGTGGCGTGCCGGGCGGCGAACCGGGCGACCAGTCCGCGCAGGCCGACCTCGACCTCGGCCAGGTCGTCGATGGCGGCGTCGCGGATCGCGGCGACCAGCACCGTGCGCGGGCCGATCCTTTCGATCAGGCCGTCCAGTTCCAAACGGCGCAAGGCTTCCCGTACGGGGGTGGGGCTGATCGCGAGGCGCTCGGCCATCCCGCGCTCGGTCACCTTCTGCCCCGGGGCGAGCTCGCCGGTGGCGATGGCGGTGCGGACCTGACGGTACGCCTGATCGGCGAGCGTCTCCGTGGCTGTCATGACCGGCACTGTAGCGCATGCTGTTTGGAAACCTCGTTGCAACTGTTGACGCTTTTGCTACAGCAAATTAACGTGACGGCGGACACATGGAGGCGACATGGCCGAAATGAAAGCCCGCGACGACGCGGCGTACCGCTCCGACCGCCCCGACCACTCCCGCTCCTACCGCAAGATCACCTTTTTCATCGCGCTGGCCCTGTTCGCGCAGGAGGCGACCTGGAACTTCTACGACAACCAGGTGCCCGTCCTGCTGCGCGAACACGTCGCCAGCGCCGCACTGGTCGGCGCGCTGATGGGCCTGGACAACCTGCTCGGGATCTTCATCCAGCCCTGGATCGGCAACCGCTCCGACAACACCCGCACCCGTTGGGGCCGGCGCATCCCGTACCTGGCGGTGGGCATGCCGGTGGCCGCGATCCTGTTCGTGTTCCTGCCCTGGACCACGTCGGCCGCCATGCTGATCGCCGTCATGGTCGGCTACGCGCTGGTCGCCAACACCATGCGCCCGCTGGCGGAGTCGCTGGTCCCCGACTTCATCCCGCCTGAACGGCGCAGCCGGGCCAACGCCGTCGTGAAGATCGCGGCCGCCCTGACCATCATCGTGGCCTCACTGATCAGCCTGCTCGTCGTGGACGACCATCCCCACGCGGCGTTCGCCATCCCGTCGGCGATCCTGCTGGTAGTCACCGCTTTCGTCGTGTGGAAGGTCCGCGACAGCGAATCCCCCGGCTACCAAGCAGCGGCGGCCGCCCCCGCCCGCGTCCCGTTCCGCGCGATCCTCCACGACCTGCTCACCGACCGCGACCGCCGCCGCCTGCTGTTGTTGCTGACGGTCATGCTCTTCGGCGGCGCCTGGTTCGCCTCGAGATCCTTGATCACCCCGTACGGGATGGAAGCCCTCGGCCTGACCCGAGGCGAGGCAGGCGGCCTGACCCTGCCCAGCGGCATCGCGTACGTGATCGCCGCCTACCCCGCAGCGTTGCTGGCCGAACGCTACGGCCGCCTCAAAACGATGGGCGCCGGCATGGCCCTGTTCGCCGCCTCCATGGCCGCCGGCGCCGTAGTGCAAACCCCCACCGCCACAGTCATCATCTTCTGCGTGGCCGCCGTAGGCGCCGCAGGCTTCCTCATCAACGCGGCCGTGGCCCTGTGGAACCTCGCCCCCTCCAGCCAGGTCCTAGGCACCTACACCGGCTTGTACGCAGTCACGTGGTACCTAGGCGGCTTCGGCGGCCCCGCCTTGATCGGCGGCGTGGTCGACCTGACCGGCTGGAAACCGATGCTCCTGGACATCGCCGTGCTGGCCACCCTGGCCATCGCCGTGGTCGCCCACCTGGGCCGCCTCCAACGCCGAGCCACCACCCCGATCCTCAAGTGACCACCCACCCCACGCCGGAGTTCCGCGCAGCAACCGCCGCCCCCACGATCCAAACCCCGGCGGACGCGCACACAACTCCGCGCACCCACGACGCAAGACGCGCACCCATCCGACCAACTTCAGTCCAAACGCGCACTCACCGCGCACTTCCGGCCGGGACGCTCATCACTCGCGCACTCCGAACCAGGACGCCCATCAATCGCGCAACTCCGACGCGATCGCGCAATCACCGCGCAACCCCGACCTACAACGCGCACTCACCCGCGCAACCCCGACCTACACCGCGCACCCACCCGCGCAACGTCGAGCCGGAACGCGCACGGACCCGCGCAACCCCGACCTACAACGCGCACCCATTCGCGCAACGTCGAGCCGGAACGCGCACTCATCGGCTCGGGCGCGAACCAGACGCGCGCTCACTCGCACAGATCCGGGCCAAGACGCGCACTCACGCGCCAACGCGCACCCACCTACCCAAGGCCGAGCGAGCGTCTTCGCCCATCCGCGCAACTCCAACCCAAAACGCGCAATCACCCGCGCAACCTCGAGCCGGAACGCTCACCCAGCCCGCGCAAGGTCAAGCCAAACGCGCAATGTCGAGACAGAACGCTCACCCCACCCCCACAACGTCAAGCCAAACGCGCAACGTCGAGCCAGAACGCGCACTCAGCCCGCGCAACGTCGAGCCAAACGCGCAACGTCGAGCCAGAACGCTCACCCCGCCCGCGCCGACTTGCTTCGCCTAGCCCGCCCCTGACGTTGCCGAACGAATGAAGGGTTCAGATGTCGAGCATTTTGATCACTACCGACTACCTCTCGCCGGGGGATGAGGTGGATGTCTATCTGACCGGGCTGGGCTTTGCGACCCGGCACTCCCCTATGCGTGGAGCGCGGACCGCGGGTGAGCTCGTGTCGCTGCTGGACGGGGTCGAGGGTGCGCTGATCGCCAACGAGCCGATGAGCGCGACAGTGCTCGAGCGTGCGCGTTCGTTGCGCGCCGTTGTGCGTGCGGGCGTGGGTTATGACTCGGTGGACGTGGTGGCGGCCGCTCGGCTGGGCATCAGCGTGAGCAACCTGCCGGGGATCAACGCCAACGCGGTGGCCGAATACACGATCGCGCTCATGCTCGCGCAGGCCCGGAACCTCGTGAGCATGGCCGCGGGTGTCGCCGCCGGCGGATGGCCGCGGCGGGACGGGTTCGAGTTGCGCGGCAAGACGTTGGGCATCATCGGGCGGGGTGCGGTGGCGCAACGGGTGCGGCCGTTGGCAGAGGCGTTCGGGATGAGCGTTCTGGACGGGGATCTGGACAAGTTGTTGCGCGAATCCGACTTCGTGTCCGTGCACACGGCGCTCACTGAGCGAACGCGCAATCTGATCGACGCCGCCGCGCTGGCCAGGATGAAGCCGTCCGCTCATCTGATCAACACCGCGCGCGGCCCGATCGTCGACTCACAAGCGCTCGTGGACGCCGTCCGCTCGGGCCGGATCGCGGGCGCCGCCCTCGACGTCGTCGACACCGAACCCCTGTCGGCGGACAGCCCGTTGCGCGATGTCGACGGCATCACCGTCTATTCGCACATGGCCGGTCAGACCGCCGAGGCCCGCCGCGACGCCGGCCTGCTCGGCGCCCGCGAACTGGTCGCCGCCCTGGCCGGGAAGCCGCAACATCCCGTCGCGCACAAGTCTGGGGAGGGCGCGTGAACGCCGACGTCATCGTGGTGGGGGCCGGGCTGTCCGGGCTTGTTGCCACCGCCGAGCTGGCCGGGGCGGGGCGGTCCGTCATCCTGGTCGAGCAGGAGCCGGCGCAAAGTCTTGGTGGGCAGGCGTTCTGGTCGTTCGGGGGGCTGTTTCTTGTCGGGTCGCCGGAGCAGCGGCGGATGGGGATTCGGGACTCGCGGGAGTTGGCCTGGCAGGACTGGCAGGACAACGCGGGGTTTGATCGGGTCGAGGACGAGTGGCCGCGGCGGTGGGCTGAGGCCTACGTGGACTGGGCGGCCGGCGAGAAGCGGGCCTGGTTGCGGTCCAAGGGCATCAAGCTGTTCCCGATCGTGGGCTGGGCCGAGCGGGCCAACAACTCGGTCCCCCGGTTCCACATCACGTGGGGTACGGGGCCGGGGGTGCTCGAGCCGTTCATCGCGGCCGCGGTCTCGTCGGGGCGGGTCACCATTCTGCATCGGCATCGGGTGGACTCGCTGATCACCACCGGTGGCGCGGTGACCGGGGTGGCGGGGCGGGTGCTGGCGCCGAGCGACGTGGCCCGGGGTGAGGCGAGCTCGCGCGACGAGATCGGGGACTTCACGATCGGGGCGCAGGCGGTCGTGGTGACCTCGGGCGGCATCGGGGGCAACCATGACCTCGTACGGGGAAATTGGCCCTCTCGCCTCGGAAAGCCCCCGGCTCACATGATCAGCGGCGTGCCGGTCCACGTCGACGGGCGGATGCTCGGGATCGCCACGGCGGCCGGCGGCACGATCATCAACCCGGACCGGATGTGGCACTACGTCGAGGGCATTCAGAACTGGAACCCGATCTGGGACCGGCACGGCATCCGGATCCTGCCCGGCCCGTCCTCGCTGTGGCTCGACGCGCTCGGCCAGCGGCTGCCGACGCCGCTGTATCCCGGGTTCGACACGCTGGGCACGCTCGCGCATCTTCGGACGACCGGGCATGACCACAGCTGGTTCGTGCTGACCCAGCGGATCATCGAGAAGGAGTTCGCGCTTTCCGGCTCCGAGCAGAACCCCGACCTGACCGGCCGCAGCGTGCGTCAGGTGATGGGCCGGCTGCGTGGCGGCGCCCCGGCCCCGGTCGAGGCGTTCAAGCGCAACGGGGCCGACTTCGTGGTCGCCGGCAGCCTGGACGACCTGGTCACGGGCATGAACGCGCTGACCCCGGCGCCGCTGCTCGACCCGGCCGCGATCCGCCGCACGATCGCGTCGCGCGACCGCGAGCTGGACAACGACTTCGGCAAGGACCTGCAGATCGCCGCGATCCGGGGGTTCCGGGGCTATCGCGGCGACCGGCTCATGCGTACCGCCCCGCCGCACCGGCTGCTCGACCCCGCCGCGGGACCCCTGATCGCCGTACGGCTGCATGTGCTGACCCGGAAATCGCTGGGCGGCCTGCACACCGACCTGGACGGACGCGTGCTGGACTCCGCCGGCGCGCCGGTCCCCGGGCTGTACGCCGCCGGGGAGGCCGCCGGTTTCGGTGGCGGGGGCATGCACGGGTATCGCGCACTCGAAGGCACGTTCCTGGGCGGTTGCCTGTTCTCGGGCCGCCAGACCGCACGAGCCGTCAGCGCTCAGCTGTGATCCACGAAGTGAGGAAGTCATGAACGAGGTCCGCATTCTCACGCCGAGCGGCATGCTTGGCGCCGGGTTCCCGCCCGAGACCGTCACCCGCGGCATCGAACTGGGCGCCGACGTCATCGCCGTCGACGGCGGCTCGACCGACTCCGGGCCCTACTACCTGGGAACCGGCACCGCCAAGACCGCGGCCGCGGCGGTGGCCCAGGATCTGCGGCTGCTGCTGCGGGCGGCCGCCGCGGCCCGGATCCCGCTGATCGTCGGCTCGTGCGGGACCAGCGGCACCGACTCCGGCGTCGACTGGGTCGCCGGGATCGTCCGCGAGATCCTCGCCACCGAGGGCCTGCAGTTGCGGGTCGCGACCATCTACAGCGAGCTGCAACCGGCAGCGCTGCACGACCATGTCGGCCGGATCCGTCCGTTGCCGCCGGCCGGTGAGCTCGATCCGTCGGTGCTGGACAGCTGCACACACATCGTCGGCATGATGGGACACGAGCCGATCGTGGCCGCGCTCGAGGCCGGCGCCGACGTGGTGCTGGCGGGCCGGGCGACCGACACGGCCGTCGCCGCCGCCTACCCGATGATGAAGGGCCTGCCCGCCGGCCCGATCTGGCACGCGGCGAAGATCGTCGAGTGCGGCGGGCAGTGCACGACCAACCCGCGCGCGGGCGGGGTGCTGGCGACGATCGATCACGACGGTTTCACGATCGAGCCGCTCGACCCGGACAACAAGTGCACACCCATGTCCGTTGCCGCGCACATGCTGTACGAGACGGTCAACCCGTTCTCGATGCGCGAGCCCGCGGGCACGATCGTGGTGTCCGACGCGACCTACCGTGCGATCGATGACCGCCGCGTACGGGTGGAAGGTTCTCGCTTCGAGCCCGCCGCGCAGCACACGATCAAGCTCGAGGGTGCGCGGATCACCGGCTACGAGACGATGTCGTTCACTGCGATCCGTGACCCGCACATCCTCGGCCAGATCGACACGTGGGCCGCGCTGCTGCGCAAGATGATCGGCGAGTGGGTCGGCCGGACCCTGGGCCTGGGCGACGGCGACTACGAGCTCGACCTGCGCCTGTACGGCCACAACGCGATCCTCGACGAGATCGAACCCGATCGCAGCCCGCCGCGCGAGGTCGGCGCGATGCTGCTCGTGCACGCGGCCGACCAGCGGACGGCCACCGCGGTCGCCAAGGTCGCCAACCCGCTCCTGCTGCACCTGCCCACGCCGGACATGAACTACCTGCCCAGCCTGGCGTTCGCGACGTCGCCGGCCGAGACCGAGCGCGGGCCCGTCTTCAAGTTCGCGCTCAACCACGTGGTCGAGGTCGACTCCCCCACCAGCCTTTTCCGCATCACGCTGCCGGAGGCCGACAATGCCTGATCCCCGTACGATCGGCGACCTCGCCCTGGAGGTCCGCTCCAAGAACGCCGGCCCGTTCTGGGTGACGATGGAACTGTTCATGCGCGACGCCGAGGGCTACGCGCTCGTGGCCGACCCGGGCTTCCTCGACGCGCCGGTCGTCGCCCGCCTCTACGGCGTCCCGGCCGACACCATCCAGATCTTCCGGATCCCGGCCCTGAACGTCGTCAAGATCTCTTTCCCCCGCCCGGTCTCCCAGGGCAGCCTGCGCGACCGCGACATCCACGCCGGCCAGCACCACGTGCCCCTGGCCCTCTATCCCGTGGCGGCAACGTGATCGCGGCTCCGCTCGCCGTCCTGCTGGCAGTCACCATGGCCCCGACGGGCGGCCGGACGGCGGACGACTGTCCGAGTGGCGCAACATGCGTGCGCGGGCAGGACGCCAACGGCGCGTACTACACAATGGCCGTGCCCGAGCGGTGGAACGGGGCGCTGGTGGTGCACGCCCATGGCGGCCCGGCCCAGGAGTACGACCGGTCCAGCACGGACGAGGATCTGGCCGAGTGGTCGGTCATGGTCGAGCAGGGATATGCGTGGGTCGCGTCGTCGTATCGGCGCGGCGGCTACGGCGTACGGATGGCGGCGGCCGACACGGACAACGTACGCCGGCTGTTCGTTGCGCGTTTCGGACAGCCGAAGCGCACGTATGTGCACGGTCAGTCGTTCGGCGGCAACGTGGCCGCGAAGGTCGCCGAGACGTACGGGGGCTATGACGGCGTTCTGCTGACGAGCGGCCTGCTCGCCGGTGGGTCGCGCGGTTACGACCACCGGGTGGATCTGCGCGTCGTCTACCAGTACTACTGCCGGAATCTGCCCCGCCCGGACGAGCCGCAGTATCCGCTGTGGCAGGGCCTGCCGGTCGATTCCCCGCTGACGCCGGACGACGTGCACGAGCGGCTCGAGGAGTGCACGGGATTGTCGTCTGCTTCTACGACCCGTCGTTCCACCCCGGCCCGTACGCGTCCCGGGTCAACCCCCGGCCGGGCGGGCTGACCTGGCCGGCCATGACCGTCGCCCAGGAAAGGGCCTGGAGCCGCATCCCCGGGATCGGCATCGCGCCCTAGATCAGGAACGTGTGTGTTTCCCCGCGTCGGCAGCGGGAAGCCAGTAGGTGTTCGTTCCACAGCGAGAAGGAGCACGTCATGGGCTTCATGGACAAGGCCAAGGACTTCGCCGACAAGCACGACGAGCAGGTCGACCAGGGCATCGAGAAGGCGGGCGACCAGGTCGACCAGCGCACCGGCGACAAGTACTCGTCGCATGTCGACCGGGCCCAGGACGAGGCGCAGAAGCGCACCGGCGAGGGCGACACCCAGCAGCAGTAGCCGGCTCAGAGGCCCGGGTGGGGGTTAACCCTACCCGGGCCTGGCGGCTCACCCCCATCTTGAGCTGGGAAAACGAAATCGCGTTCGGCAGCGGGCGGCGGCGGGCACTGCGGTGTTCGTCCCGATGGTCGTTACCGAACGAAAGAAGACCAGCGATGCCGTACATCACCACCCCTGACGGAGTCGAGATCTACTACACCGAGCAGGGTCAGGGGCAGCCGATCGTGCTGAGCCACGGCTGGCCGCTCAGCTCGGACGCCTGGCAGGTCGAGCTGAAGAAGTTCGCCGACGCCGGCTATCGCACGATCGCGCACGACCGTCGCGGCCACGGCCGGTCGGAGAAGACCTACTACGGCAACGACATGGACACGTACGCGAAGGATCTGGCCGCCGTCATCGAGGCGCTCGACCTGCGTGATGTCATCCTGATCGGCCACTCGACCGGTGGCGGCGAGGTCGTCCGCTACGCCGCGCAGTACGGGCAGGCGCAGGGCCGGGTGGCCAAGGTCGTCACCGCGGGCGCCGTTCCGCCGGTGATGGTTAAGTCGGAGAGCAACCCCGACGGGCTGCCGATCGAGGTGTTCGACGACATCCGCGCGAACGTGCTCAAGGACCGTTCGCAGTTCTGGAAGGACCTGTCGGAGAGCTTCTTCGGCGCCAACCACGGCCGGGCCGTCTCGCAGGGCGACAAGGACGACTTCTGGCGGCAGGGCATGCTGGTCAACCTGGCCGCGGCCTACGACTGCGTGAAGGCGTTCTCGGAGACCGACTTCACCGAGGACCTCAAGGCGCTGACCGTGCCGATCCTGATCGCGCAGGGCGACGACGACCAGATCGTGCCGATCGGCGACGCCGCGCTCAAGTCGATCAAGCTGGTCAAGGACGGCACGCTCAAGGTCTACGAGGGCGCGCCGCACGGCATCCAGGGCGACTACCAGGAGCGGCTCGACCAGGACATCCTCGCCTGGATCAAGGGCTGACCGACGGGGCCCCGGCCACGGCCGGGGCCCACGCCACGTCAGCCGATCGACAGGTTCAGCGTGCGCGTTCCCGCGGCCGGGATGCCGATCCTGGTGGCGCTCGCGAAGTCGGCGGCCCGGTTGTGCCAGCCGGTCTTGTCGATCCCGTCGCCGTAAAGCATCCAGCGCACCTTGACCTGCTGGTTCCCGGTGACCGGGATCGTGTAGGACTGGCCCGCCGAGCTGTCGAACATGCCCAGCTCGTCGCCCGTCACCGCGTTGACGACGTTGATCCGCCACTGCACGCCGGCGGGCGCGGTCACCTTGCCCCGCAGCGTCGACGACGCCTTCATCACGTAGTCGTACGTGCCGGTCGCCTTCTCGGCCTGGAACCGGTTGCCGACGGTGCCCGACCACTGCCGGGGGTAGTCCGCGCCGCCGAACAGCAACGGCCACCCGTACGGGCCGAGGCCGTCGACGGTGTAGCGCCCCTGCGGGTTCGTCTTCGTGTTCCACGCCGGCCCCGCGTCGCCCCACGCCGAGAACGCGACATCGATCCCGCCGAGCGGTTCGCCGGCCACGTTCGACACCGTGCCCGTGATCGGAGCGGCCGGGTCGAGCCGCACGGCGGGCGCCTTGACGGTCTTGCCCGGGGTCACCACGATCCGGGCCGCCGCGCGCTGGTCACCCGTGCCCCCGGTCCGCGCCACCCATTGATGCCCGTACGAGCCCGGCGCGTACGCGAACAGCTCGTAGGTGCCCGCCTCCATCGCCTGCGTAGTCGCCTTGCCCGTCCGGTCCGTGCAGTTGCCGTACCCGTCGGGCAGCCCGCCCTGGCCGATCTGCCGGAAGATCGGGCACGTGTCGGCCACCGCCGCGCCGGTCGCGCGGGAGGTCGCCGCGAGCGCCACCCGGCCGCCGAGCCGCACCGGGATCGTCACCGTCGTGGTCTGCCCCGCGGTCAGCCGCACCGGCACGTCCCGCTTCTGCAGGTAATAGCTGCCCTCGCCGGGTGAGACGGTCGCGTTGAAGGCGCCGCCGGGCAGGTCGGTGATCGTCAGCCGGTTGCCGGTCGTGCAGCCGGAGCCGTCGTTCGGGCTGTCCAGCCACACGCAGAAGTCGCTGATCGCCGCGCCGGTCGTGGCGTCGACCGCGTTGACGACCAGGGTGGCGCCGGGCTGCCAGGTGTCGTCGACGGTCACCGTCGTGCCCGCCGTGACCTTGATCAGCGCGGCGTCGGCGGCCGTCCCTTTCCCGTACGCCCATTGCGTGCGCCGATAGTCGTCGGTGACGAACATGACCCGGTAGTCGCCCGGGAAGACACCCGACACGCTCCACCGGCCGTCGGCGTCGGTCTCGGTGTCGTAGTTGACCCAGTTGTCGTCGTCGTCGAGCGTCACGCTGACGTGGTAACCCGACTTCGCGCCGCCGTCCGGGTCGGTCAGGCGCCCCCGTACGGTCGTGGTCGTCAGTTGCTTGTCGTCGATCGTCGTGAGCTCGCCCGCCGTGATCGTGAACGACCGGGCCCGCGCGGGATCGAGCGTCCCCGCCACCCACTGCTCGGCCCCGCCGTCCACCGAGAACGACACCTTGTAGCCGTCACCGGTGAGCACCTCGCCGAACGAGTAGCGGCCGTCCTCGTCCGTTCCCGCATTCCCGATCGTCCGGTCGTCGTAGTGCAGCGTCACGTCCGCCCCGGTCAGCGGGTCACCGGCCGCCGTGACCAGCCGCCCGCCCGCCGTACCGGTCGGCAGCCGCTGGTCGTCGACCGTGGTCGTCCGGCCGGCCGCGACGGTGATCGTCTCGGCGTCGTCCTCCGAGCGCTGCTGCACGGCCCATTGGCGCACGCTGTCCCACTCGAAATAGACCTTGTACGTCCCCGGCAGCGCGTCGACGCTCCAGCGGCCCTCGTCGTCGGTCGTCGCGTACAGGTAGGTCCAGTGGTCGACGCCCACCAGCGTCACGTTGGTCAGCGGGGCGATCGTGCCCGCCGCCTTGCCCGTGGCCGGCTGCCGCTCGTTCACGGTCAGCGTCGCGCCTTCGCCCATGGCGTACGCGGTGGCCTGTTCGCGCTCGCGCACCCCGGGCGACCACTGCTCGCGGCCGTGATCGTCGAACTGCAGCTTGATCTGGCCCGCGTCGAGGCCGCCGATCGAGTAGCGCCCGTCCTCGTCCGTGCTCGTGTCGGCCAGCCAGTCGTCCTCGGCCGAGTAGGCGACGACTGCGGCCCCCGCGATCGGCGTGCCGGCGCTGGTCACGAACGTGCCCGCGACCGTCGCCCCGGCTGCGGCCGCCGCGGGCGCGCCGAACAGCCCCGCGACGAGCACTCCGGCCAGAGCCGCTGTTCCGGCGCGAGCCAGCCTCGATCTCCCCATGGTCATTCCCCCGTGTAGTGATGCGGTCAGCCGATCGTAATCGACAATCACCGATCTCCGGAGGCCCGCTTGCGCAGATGCGCCTTGAGGATCGTCCGCGCCACGAGCAGCGCCGCCACGACGACGAGCTGCCCGCCGAGCACGATCCGGTTCACGTCGACCGCCGGGCGCCACGTCACGGTGCCGCCCGACAGCACGAACACGCCGAGCGGTTTGGCCACGATGCCGAGCCCGCCACCGTTGCCGGCCGCCTCCTGCCCTTCGGGCGCGGGCCCGGTGCCCCCGCCTCCGCCCGCACCGCCGCTGATCTTCGCGACCGGCAGCACCACCACGCCGTCGTGGTGGATCGGCTCGCCGAAGACCCGGTCCGCGGCGGCGCTCT
Source organism: Paractinoplanes lichenicola (assembly GCF_016785085.1). Taxonomy (GTDB): domain Bacteria; phylum Actinomycetota; class Actinomycetes; order Mycobacteriales; family Micromonosporaceae; genus Actinoplanes; species Actinoplanes lichenicola. The sequence continues at coordinate 2,520 of NZ_JAENHO010000007.1, read as the reverse complement.
CGACGATCTTGTTCAGGGCCTGTTGCACGTCTGTCGTCGTCTCAGCCATGCCGTCCACTGTGCTCCCGCCGGGCCCGCTCGGGAACCGGTCAGCCGGGCTGATAACCCGCGGCCTGGATGCGGAACAGCCCGGCGTAGCGGCCGTCGGCGGCCATCAGCTCGGCGTGGTTGCCCCGCTCGACCAGGGCGCCCTCGTGCAGCACGAAGATCTGGTCGGCGTGGATGACGTTGGCCAGCCGGTGGGTGATCAGGATCGTCGTGCGCCTGCCCTGGCGGCCGCGGATGGCCTGGAACAGCGCGTCCTCGGCGCGCGGGTCGAGGGCCGACGACGGCTCGTCCATGATCAGCAGGTCGGCGTCGCGGTAGAACCCGCGGGCCGCCGTGATCCGCTGCCACTGGCCCCCGGACAGGTCGTGCCCCTCTTTGAAGGTGCGGTCGAGCAGGGTCCGATAGCCGCGCGGCAGGGCCAGGATCGTCTCGTGCGCGGCGGCCTTGCGCGCGGCCGTCTCGATGCGCGTCTGCTCGGCGTCGGTGTCGAGGTCTCCCATCGCGATGTTCGTGGCCGCCGTGTACGGCCACTTGTGATGCTCCTGCAGCACCACCGCGATCCGGCCGCGCAGCGCGTCGCGGTCCCATTCGCGCAGCGACCGGCCGTTCCACTCGATCGCGCCCTCGCTCGGCGACCGCAGCGCGGCGATCATCGCGGCCAGCGTCGACTTGCCCGACCCGTTCTCCCCCACGAACGCGACCGTCTGCCCGGCCTCGATGCTGATCGTGACGTCGTCGACGGCCGCCGTGTCGCGGTCCGGGTAACGCAGGCTCACCCCGCTGATGTCGAGCCGGCGCAGCGGGGGCGGGGCGGGCCGGTCGCCGGGCTCGTCGTCCGGGATGTACTCCCGCGCCCGGTCCAGGAACCCCACATACTCCTTGAAGAACTGCCCGTCGGTGAACATGTGGTCGAGCTGCATGGTGACGGTGAACAACGATCGCTGCGCGGCCTGCACAGCCACGACGCAGGTGACCGCGGCCGACAGCGGGATCTGCCCGCCGGCCAGCAGCAGCCCGAGCAGCACCCAGACCCCGCCCAGCCCGACGCCGCTGATCACCGCGCCCAGGCTCATGGTCGTCGTGACCCGCCGGGCCAGCGTGAGCTCCTCCGCGGTCTGCGCGCCCATGACCATGTCGTACTGCCCGAGCAAAAACCTCCGGAGCCCGTACGACCGCAGCTCCGGCGCCGATTCCCGCTCGGCCATCTGCCGCTGCAGCACGAACAGCCGCCGGCGCCGCACCGACCCGGCCAGGAAGTTCGCGTACCGCAGGTGCCCCGCGCGCAGGGCCGCGTACCCGTTGGGCAGTGTTGCCACAAGCAGCGCGAGCAGCAGCAACGGGTTGATCACGACGACGGCCACGGCCACCGCGACCAGCCCCACGACACCGGCCAGCAGGTTGGTGGTGTCCGACACGAGCCCGTTGGCGGCGTCGCTGCCCCGCGTGGCCCGCTCCATGTCGTCAGCGAACGCATCGGCGTCAAAAGCGTCCAGCCGTACGGCCGTGGTCGTCTCGAACAATCGGCGCTCGGCCTCCTGATTGACGCGTGGGGTCAGGCCGTTCTGCGCGTAGCCGACCGCGATGCCCAGCCCGCCCCGCACCGCCGTCACCGCCGCCAGCACGGCCAGCGCAGGCAGCGCCGCCTCGACCCGCTCCGGCGTGGGCCCCGCCCCGAACAACTCGACGAGCACCCGCTGGGTCGACAACAACCCGAAAGTGGCCATCGCCCCCGCCGCGATCGTCGCCACCCCGACCAGAGCCGTACGCACCCGATCGGCCCGCCAAGCAACAGCCACCGCCTGCCGCACGAACTGGGGCAGCTCCGCGAAGACCCCGAACACCCCGGTCTCCGCCCGGCGCCGCACCCCATGCTCCCACCAGGCATTACGTAGTTCCGGAAGGACAGACTCCTCCGTGACGCTCACGAGCACCTCACTCCGGGTAGTCAGCGAGTCACCCTCCACACTCGCCGCTGGGAGCCGTTCTGTCGCCTACCCAAAGGAGTTAGGCACATCAATCCACACACAGTGTGCGACTTCCCCCACCCCTCACCCCACCCCGGCCCGCCCGCCGCCGTTGACCCCGCCCACCGCGCGCTATTGGCCCCGCCCGCCGCGCCTACACCGCTCGACCGGCCGCATTCACCAGCTGCGCCACGCCCGACCAGGCGCACGAGACCCGGCCCTGCACGGCAACGCCCAGCCCGCCGAGCCTGCCCGGACCGGCTCGCACGACCGTCGCCCGGCCGCGCCGCACCAGCACAGCGCGGCGTTAAGGGTGCGGCGCGGGGTGGGGCGCCCGCCGGGTGGGGCGGCGCGGGGCGGGGCGGGGCGGAGTGGGGCGGCGCGGAGTGGGGCGGCGCGGAGTGGGGCGGCGCGGAGTGGGGCGGCGCGGAGTGGGGCGGCGCGGAGTGGGGCGGCGCGGAGTGGGGCGGCGCGGAGTGGGGCGGCGCGGAGTGGGGCGGCGCGGAGT
>NZ_JAENHO010000006.1 GCF_016785085.1 Paractinoplanes lichenicola | reverse complement strand
TCAAACTCGGTTCTGCGGCCATCGCAGGTCTCTCCTTCGTGATCTTCAAGCAATCCGAAGGATCTGCGATGGCCGCTCTCGCGCGCCGGGAAAGCCCAGCTCATACACCACTTCGGTGGACGTGACCGGTGCCGTGGAAGGTAAGTGAGCACTCACATCGTGGCGTGCCGCGCCTGGTGAGTAAGGACTCACATCACGAAGTACCGCGCGAGGTAAGTGAGGACTCACCTCGGGGAGTGCCGCACGAGGTAAGTGAGTACTCACATCGCGAGGAGTCGCAGCAAGTTAGTGAGGACTCACATCGTGACGTGCCGCGGCAGGTAAGTGAGGACTCACTTCGCCCGGTGCCGTCGGTGGCAAGTGAGCACTCACATCGCGAGGAGCCGCAGCAGGTAAGTGAGGACTTGCATCACGATGTGCCGCGCCAGGTAAGTGAGGACTCACTTCGCGAGGTGCCGTCGATGGTAAGTGAGCACTCACATCGTGCGGAGTCGCAGCAAGTAAGTGAGGACTCACATCTTGGCGTGCCGCGGCAGGTAAGTGAGGACTCACTTCGCGACGTGCCGCGGGGGGTAAGTGAGGACTCACATCGTGGGGTTGTGCGCGTGGTAAGTGAGGACTCACTTCATGGGGTGTCGCCGGCGGTACCGGAGGTAAGTGAGGACTCACTTACCAGGCGAGTGGAGCGGAGCGAGACGGCATCGGCAGGGCTCGAAGAAGCGGTCGCCCGGATGGGCCTAAATGAGCTCTTCGCGAACCGGGCCGTCGACGGGCTCATAACCGGGCAGCGGCGTCTCTCGGACGGCGAGGCGGTGCGGCTGAGCGTGGCACGAGCCTGGCTGTCGGCCCCCGACGTGCTCGTGGTGGACGACGCGTTCTCGGCCCTCGACCCGGCCACGGCGGCCTCGGTGACGGCGGGAGTCTTCGGCGGCACGGACGGGCCTGCGCGGGTCTACGCCGGAACCCGGATCGATCCGGCCGCCTATGCCGAGACGGTGGTGCTGTGCCGCGCGGACGGTGTCGAGGTGCGGGATCGGGCCGCGGTCACGGTCGAGTGGCTGGGCCGGTGCCTGCCTCGTGACGAGGCGACGAGGTGGGCCGCGACTCTAGGCCGGCCCGCGCGGCCGGAATCGAGTGTGGGCGGCGCGGAGAAAGCCCCAGGTGTCAGTGCTCGACGAGGCGTACTGGATGGGGTTGGTCTCGAGGCGGACGTGCCCGCGCCCCGGTTGCGGGAGGTGGTCGCGCGCCTGGCCGATCTTTATCCGCGGTGGGTGTTGACGCTGCTCGGGGTGCTGCTGGTGGTCCTCGTGGTGACCGAGCTGGCGGTGGCGGGGACGCTCGGTGCCGCGCGGGTGAACCTAACGCTGCTGGTCGGGCTGACGGCGGTTGCGCTGCTGGCGGAGGGTGGATACCGGTTCGTGGTGCGGCGCGGGGCGATGGGGGCGACCCGGCGGCTGCATCGGCGGATCCTGGCCGGGATGCTCGATCGCGGGCTGGCGGAGGGTTCGGCCACCGCGGCGGGACGGTTCACCGACGACTTCACGACGGTGGAGCTGTGGTCGCCGGGGATTCTGCTGAGCGGGGTGCGCGCGGTGCTGGCGACGTCGGCCGCGGTGACGGCGATGGTGCTGGCCGCCCCGGTCGCGGCGGTCGGTGTGGTGGTGCTGGCGGTGGCGGCCGTGATCCGTTATCCGGCGCTGCGCCGGGCGAGTGTGCGGGGGCGGGCCCTGCTGGCGGCGACCCGGGGGCCGCTGCGCACCTACGCCGGAGCTGTCCTGACATGTCGGTCGTTTCGGTCGAGCAGTGCCTTGCGGCCCGGCTTCGCGGCCCGGTTTCGTGAGCTGTTGGCGAGGGAACACCTCGGCCTGTACGCCGCCCACGGCACCCGGATGGCGATCGTCGCCTCGGTCGAGGCCGCCGGGGTGATCCTGTTCGCCGCCACGGTCGCGGCCGCCACCTGGGCGCCGGTGGGCTGGTCGGGTCTGCTGGCCGTGGCCGTCTACGCCGCCTACGTGATCGGTGAGCGGTTCGCCGCGGTGGTGGAGGCGCATCAGGAGGTCGACGGCACCACCCAGGTCATGTCCCGGGTGTTCGCCCTGCTGCCGGCGGCCGGCGATCGCGCCGAAGAGGCCGTCCCGGCGACGGTGAAGGGCCGATTCACCGTCGTGCGGGGGCCGTCGGGGGCCGGCAAGAGCACGTTGCTGCGGGCCATGCCGGGGCGGCTGGTCGAGAACGAGCCGCCGCCCCTGCCGATTCCGCTCGACGAACTGTGCCCGCCCGAGTCTCTGGCCCTGGCCGACGACTGGTCCCACGCCCTCGGCCTGCCCACCGCGGACAAATCAGGGCAGCTCGCCGCCCAGGCCGTGACGCATCGCCAGCTCGTGGCGCTGGCCGTGGCCTGTGCCGAGGAGCCCGACGTGCTGCTGATCGACGAGACGACCAGCGCCTTCTCGCCCGCGGCCGAGCGGCGGCTGCTCACCCTGGTGCGCGAGCGGTTGCCCAAGGCCGCGATCGTCGTTGTTCTGCACCGGCCGGACAACGTTGATCTGGCCGACCATGTGGTCGACGTCGGTCAGAGGCGTTCGGCCACGTAGTCGATGCATGCCGTCAGGGCGGCCACGTCGGTGGGCTCGATCGTCGGGTAGAGGGCGACCCGCAGCTGGTTGCGGCCGAGCTTGCGGTACGGCTCGGTGTCGACCACGTCGTTGGCCCGGAGGACCTTGGCGATGGCCGCCGCGTCGACGCCCTCGAAGTCGATCGTGGCTACCGCGGCCGAGCGCAGGGCGGGGTCGGTGACGAACGGGGTCGCGTACGGGGATCGGTCGGCCCAGTTGTAGATCGCGGCGGCGCTTTCCGCGCTTCGTTTCACGGCCCAGGACAGGCCGCCCTGCGCGTTCATCCAGTCGAGCTGTTCGGCGGCCAGAAAGACCGTGGCCAGGGCGGGCGTGTTGTACGTCTGCTCGAGGCGGCTCTGCTCGATCGCGGTGACCAGGTCGAGGAACTGGGGGATGTAGCGACCGCTGCCCTTGATCTCGAAGGCGCGGTCGATGGCGGCGGGGGACAGCAGGGCCAGCCAGATGCCCCCGTCCGAGCCGAGGGCCTTCTGCGGGGCCAGGTAGTAGACGTCGGTCTCGCGCAGGTCGACGTCGAGGCTGCCGCCGCCGGAGGTCGCGTCGGTGAGCAGCAGCGCGCCCTCGTCGGCGCCCGGGACGCGGCGGACTGGCACGGCCACGCCGGTGGACGTCTCGTTGTGAACTGAGGCGTAGACGTCGGCGCCGGCCTCGGCCGTGAGGTACGCCGCCTCGCCGGCGGGGGCTTTGTGTACGGTCGGCTCGGCCAGGAACGGCGCGTCCTTGACGGCCTTGGCGAACTTGGCCCCGAACTCGCCGAACTCGGCGAACTGCGCTTTTTCCCGTACGAGTCCGAAGGTCGCCGTCTCCCAGAACGCGCTGGTGCCGCCGTTGGAGAGGACCACCTCGTAGCCCTCGGGCATCGAGAAGAACTCGGCCAGCCCGCGGCGCAGCCGGGCGACCTGGTCCTTCACGGTCTTTTGCCGGTGGGACGTCCCGAGGAACGTGCGGGACACCGCGGACAGCGACTCGACGCCCTCGGGGCGCACCTTGCTCGGGCCGGAGCCGAAGCGTCCGTCGACGGGCCTGATCGTGTCGGGGATCCGGATGTCAGTCACGGTCACACATTATGGGGGAGCACGTCCCAGCCCTCGACCTGCTGCGGCTTGCGGGCGCCCGGTCCCACATAGCGGACCGTGGGGTGCACGACCCGGCCCAGGCGCTTCTGCTCCAGCACGTGCGCGCTCCACCCGGCGACCCGGGCGCAGGTGAACATCGAGCTGAACATGTGACCGGGCACCTCGGCGAAGTCGAGCACGACGGCCGACCAGAACTCCACGTTGGTCGGCAGCGGCCGGTCGGGCTTGCGGGCCTGCAGCTCGGCCAGCGCGGCCCGCTCGAGCGCGACGGCCACCTCGTAGCGCGGGGCGCCCAGCTCGCGGGCGGTGCGCTTGAGCACGTCGGCCCGCGGATCCTCGGCGCGGTAGAGGCGGTGCCCGAAGCCCATCAGCCGCTCGCCGCGGTCGAGGATGCCCCGCACGTACGTCTCGGCGTCGCCGCTGCGCTCGACGTCCTCCAGCATCGTGAGCACGCGGGCCGGGGCGCCGCCGTCGAGCGGGCCGGAGAGCGCGCCGATGCCGGAGGAGATGCAGGCGGCCACGTCGGCGCCGGTCGAGGCGACCACGCGGGTGGTCAGCGTGGAGGCGCTCATGCCGTGCTCGGCGGCGGAGATGAAGTAGGCGTCGACCGCCTTGACGTGGCGCGGGTCGGGCTCGCCCCGCCAGCGGCGCATGAACCGCTCGACGATCGTCTCGGCCTTGTCGATGTCTTTCTGCGGGACGGCCGGCAGGCCCAGCCCACGGGCGGCCTGGGCCACGAAGGAGAGCGCGGTCACCGACACCCGGGCCAGGTCGCGCCGGGCCTGCTCGTCGCTGATGTCGAGCAGCTGGTCGAGCCCCCAGTACGGCGCGAGCATCGCGACCGCCGACTGCACGTCGACCCGGATGTCGCCGGAGTGCACCGGCACCGGGAACGGCTCCGCCGGGGGCAGCCCGGGACCGAACCGACCGTCGACGAGCAGGCCCCAGACGTTGCCGAACGAGACCTGGCCGATCAGGTCCTCGATGTCGACACCGCGGTATCGCAGCGCGCCACCGGCCTCGTCGGGGTCGGCGATCTCGGTCTCGAAGGCGACGACGTCCTCGAGTCCGGGCTTGAAGTCGGTCACGACCCTCCCTGCGTACGGGAATGCTGTAGGTGTTTCATCTTGCTCGTCAGCTAACGGCAGGTCGACCCACCGCGATGTGCTCTCCGCGACACCCATCCTCACCGACCTGACGGACGGCCCGAAGCGACTTAGGGTCGTTTGCGGTGCTAACGACTTGCCTGACTACGAACCTGGAGCACTCGTGACTGTCGAACCCCCGTCGCCCGCGAGCATGCGGCTCGACTACACCGCGCGTGGGGCGCTGCTCGAGACGGATCTGGCGGCGGACTGGCGGGTCCAGTTCGAGGCCTGGTTCACCGACGCCACCAGGTTCGGCCTGCCCGAGCCGAACGCGATGATCGTCTCGACCGCGACCCCGCAGGGGCGGCCGAGCGCGCGCACGGTGCTGCTCAAGGAGTACGACGAGCGCGGTTTCGTGTTCTTCACCAACTACGAGTCGCGCAAGGGCTCCGAGCTCACGGCCAACCCGTACGCGAGCCTGGTCTTCCCGTGGTTCCCGATGCAGCGGCAGGTGCTGGTCACGGGGGCGGTCGAGCGGGTGTCGCGGGCCGAGACCGAGGAGTATTTCGCCTCCCGGCCGCGCGGCTCGCAGCTGGGCGCGTGGGCCAGCCCGCAGTCGTCGGTGCTGCCGGACCGCGCGACGCTCGACGCGGGACTGGCCGCGACCGAGGAGCGCTTCGGCGACGGTCCGATCCCGCCCCCGGAGCACTGGGGCGGGTTCCTGGTGGTGCCCGAGACGGTCGAGTTCTGGCAGGGGCGGACCAGCCGCCTGCATGATCGGCTGCGCTTCGCCCGTACGGGGAACGGGTCTTGGGTCGTCGAGAGGCTCGCTCCGTGAGCCAAAAGGTGGCCGAGCGCAAGTCTTGGGTCATCGACGTCCGCCCGCTGCGGGTCACCGCCTACCGCCGGATGTGGGTCGGCAACGGCCTCTCGTTCTTCGGGTTCCAGTTCACGTCGGTGGCCGTCCCGGTCGAGATGTACGCGATCACCAACTCCTCGGCCTGGGTCGGCCTGCTCGGCATCGCCGGCCTGATCCCGCTGCTGATCTTCGGCCTGTGGGGCGGCGCCGCGGCCGACGTGGTCGACCGGCGCAAGCTGCTGCTGGCCAGCTCGATGCTGGCCTGGGTGGCCACCGTCGGGCTGCTCGCGCAGGCGCTGTTCGCCGTGAACAGCGCCTGGCTGCTGCTGGCCCTGACCGCCGTGCAGTCGGCCGGCTTCGCGATCAGCTCGCCGACCCGGCAGGCGATCATCCCGCGGATCGTGCCGGCCGGGCTCGTCCCCGCGGCCAACACGCTCGCCTACACGACCACCACGGCCGGCGGCGTGCTCGGCCCGCTGGCGGCCGGCCTGATCTTCGCGGTCTCCGGCACCGGCGCCGGCGTCACCACGGCCTATCTGGTCGACGCGGTGCTGTTCACGATCTCGTTCTGGGCCACCTGGAAGCTCCCGCCGATCCCGCCGGTCGAGCACGAGCCCGGCGAGGAGCGGCCCACGGCGGGCCTCAAGGGCATCATGGTCGGCCTGAAGTTCCTGGTCACCCAGCCGGTGCTGCTGCTTTCGTTCGGCGTCGACATCATCGCGATGGTGTTCGCCATGCCGCGGGCGCTGTTCCCCGAGGTGGCGGTCGACCGGTTCGGCGGCGACTGGGCGGTCGGCTGGCTGTTCAGCGCGATCGCGCTGGGCTCGGTGGTGGGCGGGCTGACCTCGGGCTGGATCGGCCGGATCAAACGCCAGGGCGTGGCGCTGGTGATCGCCGTGGTCGCCTGGGGCATCGCGATCGGGCTCTCCGGCCTGGCCCACAGCCTGTGGCTCATGGTGCTGCTGCTGGCCGTGGGGGGCGCGGCCGACCTGGTCAGCGCCGTTTACCGGCAGTCGATCCTGCAGGTCTACGCGCCGGACCGGCTGCGCGGCCGGCTGCAGGGCGTGTTCACGGTCGTCGTTGCCGGTGGCCCGCGCCTCGGCGACCTGCGCGCGGGGGCCACGGCCGACCTGACCTCGCCCGCCGTCTCGTGGGCCGGCGGCGGGTTCGCGGCGGCCGGATTGGCGGTCGTGCTCGCGGCCGCCTTCCCGGCGCTGCTCAGGTACCGCCCGCCCGCTGTGCAAGCCGCCGGTACAGATGACGACGCCAACCGATAATGTCCAAGCCATGACGAGTGTCGTAGCCGCGAAGTCCGGCACCCAGTGGTCCATCGAGGCGGACGGGCAGAGCGCCGTCGTCGTGGAGGTCGGCGGCACGCTCCGCGGCTACTCCGCCGGCGACGTCACGGTGCTCGACGGCTTCGAGGCCGACGAGCTCTCCCCGGCCTCGGCCGGCCAGATCCTCGCGCCGTGGCCCAACCGCATCCGGGACGGGCAATACACCTTCGAGGAGCAGTCCTACCAGCTCTCGCTGACCGAGCCGGCCCGGCACAACGCCATCCACGGCCTGGTCAACTGGAGCCGCTGGGCGCTGGTCGAGCAGTCCGCGTCGGCGGTGACCGTCGAGCTCGAGCTGCCCGCGCAGGTCGGCTACCCGTGGTGGCTGACCCTGCGGTCCACCTGGTCGGTCTCGGCCGACGGGCTGCGCTGCGACTCCGAGGTCGTCAACAACTCCTCCTCGAACGCGCCGTGGGGCTACTCCGTCCACCCTTATGTGCAGCTGCCGGGCGTGAGCGTCGACGACACCCTGCTGCACGTGCCGGGCAGCACGCGGATCGTGGCCGACGGCCGGCTGCTGCCGATCGGGGCCAACGCGGTCGCCGGCACGGAGTACGACTTCACCGAGCCGCGCAAGATCGGTGACCTGGTGCTCGACACCACGTTCGGCGACATCACGCACGACGCCGACGGCATCACCGAGGTGACCATCGCCGACCCGGCCGCCGACCGCAAGGTGGTGGTCTGGGCCGACGACAAGTTCAAGTACTGGCAGGTCTTCTCGGGCGACACGCTGCACGGCGAGCGGTTCCGCCGGTCGCTGGCGATCGAGCCGATGACCTGCCCGCCCGACTCGTTCCGGACCGGCCGCGACCTGATCGTGCTGGCCCCGGGCGAGACCTGGTCGGCGTCGTGGGGAATCCGGGGCTGACGTCTCGTGGAATTCGATGACGTCCTGCGCAAGCGGCGGATGGTGCGCAGCTACGACCCCGATCGTCCGGTCCCGCCCGAGCTCGTCGACAAGATCGTGCGGCACGGGCTGCGCGCCCCGAGCGCCGGGTTCTCGCAGGGCTGGAGCTTCCTGGTGCTCACCGAGCCGAAGGACCGCGACCTGTTCTGGTCGTCGACCGCATCCGGGGAGGCGCCGGACGACTGGCTGACCCGGATGCGGACAGCGCCGGTCGTCATCGTTTGCTTCTCGAACAAGTCGGTCTATCTCGAGCGCTACGCCCAGCCCGACAAGGGGTGGACAGATCGGGACGAAGCGCGCTGGCCGGTGCCGTACTGGGACATCGACACCGGCTTCGCCGCGCTGCTCATGCACCTCAGCGCGGTCAACGAGGAGCTGGGCTCCTGCTTCTTCGGCATCCCGGTGCCGGCGATCCCGGGCTTCAAGGAGGCGTTCGGCGTCCCGGCCGAGTTCAGCCCGATCGGCGTGCTCACCGTGGGCTATCGGGCACCGGACAAGAGGTCCCCGTCACTCAAGCGCGGGCACCGCCCGGTGGACGACGTGGTGCATCATGGCCGATGGGCCGCGCCGTAATGGGGCTAGGCTGGCAACGCTGTGCGGTATGAAAGGTTCGGAGAGGGGGATCGGCCGTGATCTTCAAGGCGGTCCGGGACGGAGCCCCGTATCCCGATCACCACACCACGCTCAAGGCGTGGGCCGAGATCCCGCCGAGGCCGATCCGGCTGGCCGATCTGATCACCACGAAACGCGAGCTGGCGCTGGACAAGCTGCTGGCCGAGGATTCGACCTTCTACGGCGACCTCTTCCCGCACGTCGTGGAGTATCAGGGTCACCTCTATCTGGAGGACGGCCTGCACCGCGCGCTGCGGGCCGCGCTGCAGCAGCGTAATCAGATCCACGCCCGCGTGCTGGTCGTCGACTGATGGCCGCCCCGCTCGACCTGCTCGACGTCGACACGCTGCTCAGCGACGAGGAACGCGACATCCGCGCGGTCGTCCGCCGCGTCGCCGACGACCGGGTCCGCCCCGAGGTCGCCACCTGGTACGAGACGGGCCGCACCCCGGTCCGCGAGCTCGCCCTCGAGTTCGGCAAGCTCGGCCTGCTCGGCATGCACCTGACCGGTTACGGCTGCGCCGGCGCCTCCGCCGTGCAGTACGGCCTGGCCTGCATGGAGCTCGAGGCGGCCGACTCCGGGGTCCGCTCGCTGGTCAGCGTGCAGGGCTCGCTCGCGATGTACGCGATCTGGAAGTTCGGCTCGGAGGAGCAGAAGCAGCGCTGGCTGCCCGGCATGGCGGCCGGCGAGCTGATCGGCTGCTTCGGCCTGACCGAGCCCGACCACGGCTCCGACCCGGCCAACATGTCGACCCGGGCCCGCCGCGACGGCGCCGACTGGATCCTCGACGGCGGCAAGATGTGGATCACGAACGCGCCGCTGGCCGACGTGGCCGTGATCTGGGCCCGCACCGAGGAGGGCGTCGCCGGGTTCGCGGTGCCGGCCGACACCCCCGGCTTCTCGGCCCGCGAGATCAAGCACAAGATGTCGCTGCGCGCCTCGAGCACCGGCGAGATCAGCCTCGACGGCGTGCGCCTGCCCGAGTCGGCCCGGCTGCCCGAGGCGCGGGGGCTCAAGGCGCCGCTGTCCTGCCTGACCGAGGCCCGGTTCGGCATCATCTGGGGCTCGATGGGCGCCGCGCGCGACTGCCTGCGGGTGGCGATCGACTACGCGACGACCCGCGAGCAGTTCGGCCGGCCGATCGGCGGCTTCCAGCTGACCCAGGCCAAGCTGGCCGACATGACGCTCGAGCTGCAGAAGGGCTTCCTGCTGGCGCTGCACCTGGGCCGGCTGCGTGACTCGGCCGGCGCGCTGCGGCCCGAGCAGGTGAGCGTCGGCAAGCTCAACAACGTGCGCGAGGCGATCGCGATCGCCCGCACGTGCCGCACGATCCTCGGCGGCAACGGCATCAGCGGCGAATATCCCGTTATGCGCCATGCGAACAATCTCGAGAGCGTCCTCACGTACGAGGGAACTTCCGAGATCCACCAGCTGGTGATCGGCCAGAAATTGACGGGATTGAACGCATTCGCCTGAGCGTTCGCTGCGAATGTCGCACCCTCCTCGTACCGTGAAGTCATGGCCAAGTCACCGGACGTCTCATCCGACGTCACGCCGACTGTCGACGAGCCCACGCGGGAGTACGAGACCGCCCCGGCTCAGCCTCCGGCCTCCCCGGAGCCGCCGCCACCGCCCAACCGGGTCAGTGGCTTCGCCCGTCTGCTGATCTTCACGTTCTTCGTCTTCGCGCTCATGGTCGCGGCCTGCCTGGGCCTGCGCGCGGTCAACGTGCTGCCCAGCTTCGACAACCCGTTCTCCGACAAGACGACCGACCGCAGCCAGCCGGTGCTGCTGCAGTCGATGCGTGACCTCAGCCGTTACGTGGCGGCCGACGGCACCTTCCAGGTCATCGTCGACCTGCAGGAGAACAAGGAGAACATCCCCGATTTCCTGGTCAACCGGCGCACGCTGTTCGTCGGCTCGGGCACGGTGGAGGAGTACGTCGAGTTCGGCTCGCTCGCCGAGGACGCGCTGAAGGTCGACGACGAGAAGAACACCGTGACGATCACCCTGCCGCCCCCGCAGCAGGGCACGGCCAACCTCGACATGCAGAAGAGCTACGTTGTGGCCGAGGAGCGCGGGCTGTTCAACCGCATCGGCGACGCCTTCCGCAGCGATCCGGGCAAACAGCAGCAGGTCTACGCGCTGGCCCAGCAGCGGATCACCGAGGCGGCCCGGGCCAGCGGCCTCGACCAGCGCGCCCAGCAGAACACCGAGCGCATGCTGCAGAGCCTGTTCACCCGGCTCGGCTATCAGACGGTGACGGTCACGTTCAGCTCTCCGTAGCCGGAGAACCGGACACCGCCGGCCCGGGGGCGGGGACGACGGTGTCCGGCGATCAGCCGAGTGCGGGTCACTCGTTGGGCAGCATCACCCAGAGAATGATGTAGATCAGGAACTGCGGGCCGGGCAGCAAGCAGGAGATGACGAAGATCAGGCGCATGACGTTCGGCGAGATGCCGAAGCGGCGGGCCAGGCCGGAGCAGACGCCGGCGATCCAGCGGTTGTCCCGGGGGCGAGCGAGACGGCTAGCCACGGTCACATCACTCCTTCTCAAAGGTTCCGGCTGCGCGCCGGTTCATGTACTCAACGGTAGGGACGCGGTGACCGTCCGCCCTCGGTCCGCAGGTGGATTCGGGGGCCCCGGCTCCCGTAAGGGTGACCCGTACCCCCGTAGGTTCCGCTGTTAACCTGAGTGCCGATTTCCGGCTTCCTGGCGTTGGCCCGCTGCCGGTTGGGCGCGGCATGTGGAGGAACCGGTGACGCTGGCAGTTCTTATCGCCGGCCCCGGCAATGCCCTCGAGCCCGCCGACGCGGCCCGGCTCGCCGGGGAGCTGTCCGAGGCCCTGCGCGCCGCCGGGGCGAGCCGGGTCGAGAGCAGCACCGACGCGTTGCGCGAGGTGACCGACGAGCCGGTGCTGATCTGCGCCGACAACCTGGTGGCACACCCCAGCCTGCTGTGGATGCTGGCCACCGAGCCGGCCGGCCGCACGACCGCCCTGGTCGCCCCCGACCCGGCCGGTGACCTGCGCGAGGACCGCGGCAAGCTGCTCCCGGCGACGGACGAGCCCGGCAACGTGCGCTATCTCGGCGCGATCTGCGTGGCCCCGGCCGACCGGCCCCGGCTGGCCGAGGTGGCCGGGCGCGACGAGAAGGACCTGCTGCCCGCGCTGCTCGAGGCCGGTGTCGTGCCGGTCGCGACCCCGCTGCGGCTGCTCCGGGCCGGCCTCGTGCACGACAGCGCCGAGCTGACCCGGGCCCGCGAGCAGGTTGCCGCGGTCGACGAGGACAAGGCGCGGCTGCGCATGGCCGTCAAGGAGAAGGACGACTTCTTCACCACGTACGCCGTGAGCACCTGGTCGCCGCTGGTCACGAAGGCCTCGGCCCGGCTCGGCCTGACCCCGAGCGGCGTCACGGCGATCTCGGTGCTGTTCGCGGTGGCCGCCGCGCTCGCGTTCTGGCAGGCCTCGCGGCCCGCGATGATCGCCGGCGGCATCCTGCTCTACCTGGGGTTCGTGCTCGACTGCGTGGACGGTCAGCTGGCCCGATACACCCGGCGGTTCGGGGCGTTCGGCGGCTGGCTCGACACGATGGCCGACCGCGCGAAGGAGTACGCGGCGTACGCCGGGCTGGCCGCGGGCGCCGAGCGGATCGGGCTGCCCTACGCGTGGCCGCTGGCCATCACCGCGATCGTGCTGCAGACCGTGCGGCACATGACCGACGCCTGGTACGGCGCGCTGCACGACGAGGCCGCCGCCCGTCCCCGCCCGCAGGCCGCCGGGGGAGTGGGCGCCCGGCTGAGCGCGGCGTCGACGCGGGTGCAGGGCGACACCGGCTCGGTGGCGTACTGGCTCAAGCGGATCGTGGTGTTCCCGATCGGCGAGCGCTGGGCGCTGATGGCGGTGCTGGCGATCTTCACGAACGGGCGGATCGCGCTGGCCGCCATGGTCGTCTGCGGCCTGTTCGCGATGGCCTACACGCTGGCCCTGCGCTCGCTGCGGGCGATCAGCATGCGGGTCGGCGTGCTCGACAAGGTGGACACCATGCGGTTCCGCGACGACGGGCTGCTCGTCCGGGCCGCCCTGCCCGCCCCGCTGGCCTTCGCCGCGCTCGCCGCCGTCGCCTCGTTGGCGCTCGTGATCGCGCTGCTCGCCGGGTGGATCGATCCGCCCGCCAAGGTCGCGCTGGTCGTGACCACGCTGATCGTGCTGGCCGCGGGGCTGTCCGCCCGGTCTCGGCACGGCGGCCCGCTCGACTGGCTGATCCCGGCCGCCCTGCGCGCCGCCGAGTTCCTGATCATCGCGGCGGCCGGGCTGTCCGGCTCGGTGCCGCCGCCCGTGGTCTACGCCCTGATCTTCGCGCTCACCCTGCACCACTACGACCTGGTCGCCCGCATGGAGAAGGCTGCGCCCGAGGGCCGTCCCCGGCGGGCCGTGCTCGGCTGGGAGGGCCGGGTGCTCGTGGTGGCGGCCGGGGCCGTGGCCGGCGTGCCGACCTGGGTGATGGCGGGTCTGGCGGTGTTCGTCGCGGGCACGTTCCTGGTCAACGCGATCGCCGACTGGCGGACAGGTGGCTCCCGCTCGTGACGTTCCTGAGCATCGTTCTGCCGGTCTACAAGGTGCAGGGCTACCTGCGGCAGTGTCTCGACTCGCTGCTGAGCCAGTCGTTCACCGACTTCGAGGTGGTCGCCGTCGACGACCGCTCGCCCGACTACAGCGGCGCGATCCTCGCCGAGTACGCCGCGCGCGACCCCCGCGTACGGGTGGTCACCGCCCCCGAAAACCTCGGCCTGGGCCGCGCCCGCAACCTCGGCCTCGAGCACGCCACCGGCGAGTACGTCTGGTTCGTGGACTCCGACGACTGGCTCTCGCCCGGTTCCCTGGCCGCGGTGGCCGCCCGGCTCCGCTCGACCGCGGCCGACCTGCTGATCGTCGGCTGGGACAGGGTGCACTGGGACGGCCGGGTGCAGGCCGGCACGGCGCGCAAGGCGCTGGCCGAGGCGCCCGAGGTGTTCTCGGTCGAGCAGTGGCCACGGGTGCTCAACATCCTGCACGTGGCCTGGAACAAGGTCGTCCGGCGCGAGTTCCTGCTGCGTCTCGGGTTCGTCTTCGAGGCCGGGTGGTACGAGGACGTCTCGTTCTCCTTCCCCGTCATGCTGGCCGCCCCCAAGATCAGCACCCTCTCGCGTACGTGTGTGCACTATCGGCAGCGCCGCACCGGCGCGATCACCCGGACCGTGGGCGACCGGCACTTCGAGGTCTTCGACCACTGGGACCACGCGATGGCCCTCGCCGCGAAGTACGCCTCGCCCGGCGACGAGGTGCGTGGCCTGCTCTTCCGCCGGATGATCTGGCACTTCCTGCGGGTGCTGCGGCACGACGCCCGGGTGCCCCGCGATTCCCGGGCGCGCTTCTTCGGGCGGATGCACGAGATGTACGGGAAGTATCTGCCGCCCGCGGGTTATCCGGCGCCCGGCGGCGGCGAGGGCGTGCGCTACCGGATGGTGGCCCGCGGCTCGTACGGCTCGATGCGGATGTTCGACTTCGCCATCGGCAGGGCGCGCCGGGCCAAGCGGCTCGTCCGGCGGGTCGGCGGCTTTGTCAAGCGCCGGGCCCGTCAGGCCGTGGGTCACCTCTACTACCGCGCCCAGCTGCGCCTGCCGGTCGACCAGTCGCTCGCGCTCTACGCCGCGTACTGGTATCGCGGGGTCGGCTGCAACCCGGCCGCGATCGCCGAGAAGGCCGCCGAGCTGGTCCCCGGCGTGCGCCACGTGTGGGTGGTCGGCCCGGCCCGCGCCCGGTCGCTGCCGCCCGGAACGGATCACGTCGTGGCGGGCACCCTGCCCTACTACCGCGCGCTGGCCCGGGCCCGCTATCTGATCAACAACGTCAACTGGCCGAACCGGATGGTCAAGCGGCGCGGCACCACGCACGTCATGACCCACCACGGCACCCCGCTCAAGAAGATGGGCGCCGACCAGGTCGACCACCCCGCGGGCGTACGGGATCAGGATTTTCCGGGCCAGATGCGGCGCGCCGACCGCTGGGACTTCAGCCTGACGGCCAACGCGCACACCACGATCGCCTGGGAGTCGGCCTATCCCACCTCGTACGAGACGCTCGAGGTGGGCTATCCGCGCAACGACCGGATGGCCCGGGCGACCGCCGCCGACACCGCCGCGGCCCGCGAGCAGCTCGGCATCCCGGCCGGGCGACGGGTCGTGCTCTACATGCCGACCCATCGCGAGTGGCTGCCCGCCGGGCACCAGGTGCTCGACGTCGAGCGGCTGGCCCAGGCGCTCGGGCCGGAGACGACGCTGCTGGTCCGCAAGCACTACTTCTCGGCCGACACCGAGCTGCCCAGCGGCGGCACCGTCGTCGACGTCTCCGAGCATCCGGTCGTCGAGGACCTCTATCTGGCCGCCGACGTGCTGCTGACCGACTACTCATCGGCGATGTTCGATTTTGCGGTGCTTGATCGCCCGATCGTCGTGTTCGCGCCGGATTGGCCGGTCTATCGCGATGTGAGAGGCACGTACTTCGATCTGCTGGCCGAGCCGCCGGGCGCGGTGGCAACAGATTTCGTCACGCTGGCCGACGTGTTGCGCAGTGGTGCGTACGCCGGCGGGGCGGCTCAGGTCGCCCGTGCGGCGTTCCGGGAGCGCTTCTGCTATCTCGACGACGGTCGGGCCGCCGAGCGCGTCGTGCGGCGAATCTTCCTCGACGAAAAGGCGTAACCAAGCGCTTACACAGCGCAAATGGCCTGTTCACCCGATGGCGTGACATCGATACTCCTCGTCAAATTAGGCCGATCGCCGGCCGTCGTGGGACCGGGATCACATTGATGTTGCCCGGCAGGGGAGGTAGGCGGTGTCGACCGTCTCGCTCAAGGACGTTACGAAGGTGTGGCCCGACGGCACGATCGCCGTCAACAACGTCAGCCTCGACGTCGACGACGGTGAGTTCCTGGTCCTGCTCGGGCCGTCCGGCTGCGGGAAGTCCACGATCCTCCGCATGATCGCCGGGCTCGAGGATCCGACCGAGGGCGACATCCTCCTCAACGGCGACCCGGTTCTCGAGCTCGCGCCCCGCGACCGCAGCATCGCCATGGTCTTCCAGGACTTCGCGCTCTACCCGCACATGACGGTCGGCGACAACATCGGCTTCCCGCTCAAGCTGTCCGGGGTCGAGCCGGCGCCGCGGGGCGAGCGGGTCGGCGACGTGGCGGCCGCGCTGGGAATAGGGGATGTGCTCCGGCGCAAGCCGAGTCAGCTCTCCGGCGGCCAGCGGCAGCGGGTGGCGATGGGCCGCGCGATCGTGCGGCGGCCCGGCCTGTTCCTGATGGACGAGCCGCTCTCCAACCTGGACAGCGGGCTGCGGGCCGAGCTGCGGGCCGAGATCTCCAGCCTGACCCGCGAGCTGGGCGTGACCACGATGTACGTCACGCACGACCAGGCCGAGGCGCTGACCATGGCCGACCGGGTCGCGATCATGCGCAAGGGCGTCCTGCAGGACGTGGGCACCCCGACCGAGGTGTACGGGCGGCCGGCCACCCTCTATGTCGCGGCGTTCCTGGGCGCGCCCCGGATGAACCTGCTCGAGGCGGCCGTCTACGTGCACCTCGAGCGCTACATCGAGCTCAACTTCGGCGAGCAGTCGCTCTATCTGCCCTGGAACGACATCCGGGCCCGCGCGGTGGCGCACTATCACGGCGAGCGGATCGTGGTCGGGATGCGGGCCGAGGCGCTCACGCCGGTCGCGCCCGACCAGCCGGGCGACATCCTGCGCGGCCGCATCCGCTATCTCGAGCACCACGGTCACGAGTCGCTGGCCTATCTCGACATCGGCGCCACGGCGATCGTCGTCGACGAGATGGGGGCCCGCGCGAGGGACGACGAGGAGCCCACCGGCGGCGCGCTCAAGAAGTTCGGCGGGGCCCTGCAGCGCCTGACCGGCCGCGGCCCCAGCACCGCGGTCAAGACGCGTGAACCCGACCAGCAGAGCGTGCTCAACGACCCGGGGCGCCACCACCGCCGCCCGGCCGAGCTGGGCGTACGGCTGGCGCCGTACCCGCCGGTGTCGCCCGGGCACCCGCTCTCGGTCGCGGTCAAGATGGACGCCCTGCACTTCTTCGACGAGCGCGGCGACCGGATCGACGTCGGCTGGCGCTGACCCGCGGTTCACTCTCGGAAGGCCCGGGCGAAAGCGCGGGCCTTTCCCCGTTTGCGTCCATGGCGTAGCGTTCCGCCCACACGTCGGTGCGATGGCGTATCGACGATACGGACCCGACCTCTGGGGGTAGGAACGTGGCGAACGCGTCCGGGCTTCTGGTAATCGAGCGCATCCTGCGCGACAGACAGGGCATCTGGCAGCAGATCGTGGAGGATCGCGAGCTGCCCAAGCTCACCGGTCAGATGCTGGTCAGCTCGGTGGTGGCGCTGGCCGTCTACGGCGCGGTGCTGGGTTCCTTTCACAGCGTGCTGATGGCGCTGACCTCGGCGGGCAAGCTGCCGCTGCTGTTCCTGGCCACGCTGACCATCTGCCTGCCCACCCTCTACCTGTTCAACCTGGTCTTCGGCGCCCGGTTGTCGATCCGGCAGTCGTTGTCGCTCGTGATGGTCGCGCTGACCGTGACCTCCATGCTGGCGCTGGCGTTCGCCCCGATCAGCCTGTTCTTCCTGATCACGGCGCCCGACTACGCGTTCTTCAAGCTGCTCAACGTGGTCATCCTGGCCCTCTCGGCGCTGGTCGGCCTGCGGTTCCTGACCGGCGGCATGCGGGTGCTCAACGAGCACGGCCTGCTCGCCCCGAAGGTCGCCACCCCCGCCGCCGCGCCGGCCGCCGTTCCCGCTGCCGAGCCGGTCAAGGCCCTGGTCACCGCCGGAGCGCCGGCTGAGGCCAACGGTGCCGCCCCCGCCCCCGCGCCGGCGCAGATCCCGCCCGCGTACGGGCCGCACCCGATGCGGCCGCAGCCGCGCCCGCCGGCCCAGCCGACGCCGCCCAGCATGACCCTGCTCTACATCTGGATCCTGCTCTTCGGCTTTGTGGGCACCCAGCTGGCCTGGACGCTGCGCCCGTTCTTCGGCAGCCCGAACATGGAATTCAGCCTGTATCGGGAGATCGACGGCAACTTCTACGCGGAGATCTTCCGGACGATCGCCGACCTCTTCTGACGGCCGGCCGACCTTTATCGTGGACGCGTGGTGCCACTGAGGTGGCACACCGCGTAGGCTGCACCACGGTGGAGGACAGAGTGCGACAGGGTGTGCGACCGGCTCCGGGCGCGGAGCCGGTGGAGGCTGGCGTCTCCCCGACGGTCCTTGCCGAGCCGGTGCCCACGGCCGCCGGGCGCCTGCTCGACCGCCGTTTCGGGCGCGACGACATCACCCTGGTGCGGCACGAGGTGTCGGCCCGGCTCACCGCGGCCGGCCTGGGCGGCGACCGGCTGGCCGGCTTCATCCTCGCGGTCAACGAGGTCGTCACCAACGTCGTGCTGCACGCCGGTGGCGGCGGGCGGGTGCTGCTCTGGCTCGCCGGCGGCTCGGCCTGGTGCTCGGTGACCGACTCCGGCCCCGGCATCCCCGCGCGTTACCTGACAACTCCAGAGATTCCCGAGGCGTACGAGGTGGGTGGCCGCGGCATCTGGCTCGCCCACCAGCTCTGCGACGAGGTCACCGTGGCCACGGGCCCGATCGGTACCACGATCGGGTTGCGGATCTTGATCGCCACGCCGGTCTGACACAGGCCCGCAACAGCACATTGAACTGCTGGTAAACGCGCCGTCGAAATGTGAAGCTGCCCTTCCGGACTCATGGGTGTCCGGGTGCGGCTACATTGGGCCCGTGCTCGGACTACCTCCTCAAGTAACCGCATGCCTCTTCGATCTTGACGGCGTGCTCACGCAGACCGCCCTTGTGCACAATGCTGCGTGGAAGCAGACGTTCGACACCTTCCTCCAGGCGTGGTCGGCGCAGCACGGGCAAGCGTTCGTGCCGTTCGACTCCGGCGCCGACTATCACGATTACGTCGACGGCCGCCCACGCGCCGATGGTGTTCGCACCTTCCTGGCCTCTCGGCAGATCACCCTCCCCGAGGGCACCCCGGACGACGGTCCCGACCAGCAGACCGTGAACGGCATCGGCAACCGCAAGAACCTCCTCGTCCTGCAGAAGATCAAAGAGGGCGCCGTCCAGGTCTACGACGGATCGGTCGACTACCTCAAGGCCGCCAAGGAGGCCGGCCTGCGCCGGGCCGTCGTGTCGGCCAGCGCCAACTGCAAGGACGTGCTGGAGGCGGCGGGCATCGCCGACCTCATCGAGGTGCGCGTGGACGGTGTGACCGCCCGCGAGCAGAATCTGCCGGGCAAGCCCGCCCCCGACACCTTCCTCTACGCCGCCGCGCAGCTCGGGCTCCCGCCGGAGAGCTGCGCCGTCTATGAGGACGCCCAGGCCGGGGTGGCCGCGGGCCGGGCCGGCAAGTTCGGCATCGTCGTCGGGGTCGACCGTGTGGGTCAGACTCAAGCACTTCTCGACAACGGTGCCGATATCGTCGTGCAGGACTTGGCCGAACTCCTGACGCGCTGAGCACGTATCAGCGTTTATATCTTCAAGACTTTTCCCTTGCTCATTTTCGAGAGGCACCACCGTGATCCGTGAACGGGCTTATCCCGTCGACCCGTGGCACATCCGGGAGACCCGGCTCGACCTGGACCTGCTGGCCCAGTCCGAGTCGGTCTTCGCGCTGGCCAACGGACACATCGGGATACGCGGAAACCTGGACGAGGGCGAGCCGCACGGCCTGCCGGGCACCTACCTGAACTCGTTCTACGAGCTCCGCCCGCTGCCGTACGCGGAGGCCGGCTACGGCTTCCCCGAGTCCGGCCAGACCATGGTCAACGTGACCAACGCCAAGCTCATGCGGCTGCTGGTCGACGACGAGCCGTTCGACGTGCGCTACGGCGAGCTGCGGTCCCACGAGCGGGTCCTCGACCTGCGGGCCGGCACGCTCGAGCGGACGGTCGAATGGGTCTCCCCGTCGGGGCAGGCGATTCGTGTCCGCACCGTGCGGATGGTCTCGTTCACCCAGCGCTCCGTCGTGGCTTTCCTGTACGAGGTCGAGCCGCTCGACGGCCCGTCCCGGCTGATCCTGCAGTCCGAGCTGGTCGCCAACGAGCAGCTCCCGCCGATGAGCAAGGATCCGCGGGTCGCCGCCGTGCTCGACCACCCGCTGCAGTCCGAGGAGGTGCTCGAGCAGCGCACCGGTGGCCTGCTGGTGCACCGCACCAAGGCCAGCGACCTGCGCATGGCCGCGGCCATGGAGCACCTGATCGACGCGCCCGGCAAGCACGCGGTGACCACCGAGGGCCACCCCGACTGGCTGCGCACCACCGTGGCCTGCAAGCTCGAGCCGGGTCAGAAGCTGCGCGTGGTCAAGCTGGCGGCCTACGGCTGGTCCAGCCACCGCTCGCTGCCCGCCGTGCGCGACCAGGTCGGCGCGGCGCTGGCCAGCGCCCGGCTCGACGGCTGGGAGGGCCTGATCGAGGCCCAGCGCGAATATCTGGACGCCTTCTGGGACCACTCCGACGTCAGGGTCGAGGGCGACCCCGAGGTGCAGCAGGCCGTGCGCTTCGGCCTCTTCCACACGCTCCAGGCCGGCGCCCGGGCCGAGCAGCGGCCGATCGGTTCCAAGGGCCTCAGCGGCCCCGGCTACGACGGCCACACGTTCTGGGACGCCGAGACTTTCGTGCTGCCGGCGCTGACCTACACCCAGCCCTCCGCGGCGGCCGACGTGCTGCGCTGGCGCCACTCGACGCTGGACCTGGCGCGGGAGCGGGCTCAGACGCTCGGCCTGCAGGGGGCGGCGTTCCCGTGGCGCACGATCCGCGGGCAGGAGTGCTCGGCGTACTGGCCGGCCGGCACCGCGGGCTTCCACATCGGCGCCGACATCGCCGACGCCGTCCGCCGCTACGTGCAGGCCACCGGCGACTACGACTTCGAGCGCGAGGTCGGCCTGGAGCTGCTGGTCGAGACCGCGCGGCTGTGGCGCTCGCTGGGCCACCACGACCGGCACGGCCGCTTCCACATCGACGGCGTCACCGGCCCCGACGAGTACACCGCCGTGGTCAACGACAACATCTACACCAACCTGCTGGCCCAGCAGAACTTCCTGGCCGCCGCCGACGCGGCCAAGCGCCACCCCGACCTGGCCCGCAAGCTGGGCGTGGACGACGAGGAGACGGCGGGCTGGCGGGACGCGGCGGCCGCGGTGCACATCCCGTACGACCGGGAGCTCGGCGTGCACCAGCAGTCCGAGGGCTTCACCCGGCTGCAGGAGTGGGACTTCGAGAACACCCCGCCCGAGGCCTACCCGCTGCTGCTCAACTACCCGTATTTCGACCTGTACCGCAAGCAGGTGGTCAAGCAGGCCGACCTGGTCATGGCGATGTACATCCGCGGTGACGCGTTCACGCCGGAGGAGAAGGCGCGCAACTTCGCCTACTACGACGCCCGTACGGTCCGCGACTCGTCGCTCTCGGCCTGCGTCCAGGCGGTGCTGGCGGCCGAGGTGGGTCATCTCGAGCTGGCCCACGACTATCTGGGCGAGGCCGCCCTGATGGACCTGCACGACCTGCACCAGAACTCGCGGGACGGCCTGCACATCGCCTCGCTGGCCGGCACGTGGATCTCGCTGGTGGCCGGTCTGGGCGGCATGCGCGACTTCAACGGCCAGCTGTCGTTCGCGCCGCGCCTGCCCAGCCGCATCAACAACCTGGAGTTCTCGCTGCTCTGGCGCGGGCTGCGGCTGCGGGTCAACGTGACCGCCGACGAGGTGACCTACTCGCTGCGCAACGGTGGCGGCTCGGCCCGTCTGGTCGTCAACCACCACGGCAAGGACGTCGAGGTCACCCAGGTCAAGCCGGTGACCGTGCCGATCCCGCCGGCGCACCCGGTCGGCCCGGCCCCGAGCCAGCCCGAGGGCCGCGCCCCGGTGCGGCGCATGACCAGCTGACCCAGTGCACAAAGAAGGGCCCCGGGGTTCGCCCCGGGGCCCTTCTTCATGTCTGTCGTCAGAGCATCGACACGTGCACGTGGTCGGTGTGGTCGCTCGGACCGCTGTACGACTTCCAGCCGCTGGCCGGGAACCAGATCTGCTTATACCAAATGACGTAATAGATGCCGAGCTTGTCGGCATTACGCACGAGGAACGCCATCAGGTTGTTGCCGTACGTGCGGGTGTCGGCATTGTGGGCCGGTGCGAAGCCGCTTTTCTGCAGCGACCAGTCGCAGGCCCGGCCCTTCGGGTGCTCGAACGGCCCACCGTTGCGGTGACAGCCGACGAAACGATTGAAGCCGGCCTTCTTCACCTCTTTGTACATGTGCATTGTGCGGGCGGTCACACAGCCGCTCGTGGTCTCGTCCTGCACGTTGCAGCCCTCGGGCGAGAAACCGCCGTCGGAATTGCGCGGCGCGGGCGCGGCGGGCGGCGACTTGGCCAGGACGATGCCGTGCGTGAGGCTCTGACCGCCGACCAGCGCGAGCGCGTCGTTGGCCGCCTTCTTCTGCTTGGTCATCGCCACCAGGTTGGTCTTGCGCTTCTTGACCTCGGCGTCGAGCGCGGCCTTCTTGGTGTTGACCTCGTTGATGGCCTTGTTGAGCTCGGCCAGCTTGCGGTCCTGCATGGCGTTGATCTCTTCGAGCGAGACCGCCTTGGCCAGGAAGTCGTCCGAGTTCTGGCTGCCCAGCAGGAAGCTGGCCGCCCCCATGTGGCCCGTCCGATACTGCTGGCCGGCGATCGCGTTGACCTCGGGGAGCAGCGCGAGCCGCTTGCCCTCGGCGAGTCGGATCTCCGTGGCCAGCCGCTTTTGCTCGGCTGTGGATTTCGTCACGGCGGCCTGGGCCGCGACGAACCGCCGGTTCGAGGACTCGATCACGTCGTCGAGTGTGGCGTTCTTGCCCACCGTGTCACCCGCGCTGCCCTCGCTCGGGGCGTCGTCGCCGGGCTCGGCCAGCGCCGGCGAGGAGGGCACGGCCAGGAAAGACAGGGCCACGATCGGCGCCAGGGCAAGCATCAGCCACCGGCGGGGTCGTACGGTCAAAGCAGTTCCTTCCGGTAAACCGCCGACCGGGTTAGCTGACGGGTTCGGGACGGAAGCGATCCCTACCGCTTGCGCGGATGCACCCCACTGACCTGGTTCCCCGGCTCGCCTCGCGGCGATTGGGCGGTGGTCTGCCGGCACCTCGGGGGCGGCGCCACGGCGGCAGAACCGGCGGCCAGTTTACCCGAGAGTTCGCGTTACTTCAGGTCCGGAGAAATGGCAATTTCGTAGTCGCCCGAACACATTCCGTAATTGCCGTGACGGCGTGTCGCCGGTGAATTGCAGCGAGTGCGACAACTGTCGATCTCGTGATGAAGTCGGTATGGTCGGGTCGGTCTCCACCCCCAAGGAGACCGCCGCCTAATCGTCCGTCCGGGCGAGCCGGGGAACCAATCTTTCCGGGGTGAATCCGCGACCCAGCGGTAGGGATTACTTCCGTCCCGAACCCGTCAGCTAACTCGGTCGGCGGCCGACGGAAGGAACAGGTGTGCGGCACAAGACTGTCCGGCGACGAACGGCGGCCCTGCTGGCCCTGCTCGTCGCGTTCTCCGGGCTGACCCTGGCGGTGGCCGGACCGGCCGCCGCGGCGCCGGGTGACAACGGCGACGACGGCGAGGGCGCCCCCAAGTCCCTGATCCAGCAACTCGAGGCCGCCTCCAAGGGCTATGTGGAGGCCAAGGAAGCCCTGGCCCGGTCCAAGACCCGCCAGGCCCAGCTCGCCGCGAGGCTCAAGGAGCTCGACGCCGACCTGGCGCCCCGGCAGGCGGCCATCGACGAGATCATCCAGAAGTCGTACCGGACCGGCCGGCTCGGCCCGATGACCGCGCTGCTCGGCGCCGAGTCGGGCAGCGGTTTCCTCGACCGGGCCGAGACGCTCGAGACCGTCGCGGTGCAGGAGAACCAGGTGGTGGCCGATCTCAAGGCGACCCGGGACGGTCAGCGGAAGGCCAAGCTGGCCATCGACGCCGAGGTGCGCCAGCAGCAGGGCCACGTCAACACGATGGCCAAGCGCAAGGTGCAGGCCGAAAATGCGCTCAAGGCGGCCAACACCGGCGGCTCGGACAAGACCGGCGAGGACGCCGACGAGCCGTCCGACGGCGGGTCCAGCGACAAGGCCACCCCGGCGCCGCGTAACAAGGACGGCTCGCTGCCCGACGAGAACTGCTCCGAGAACGACCCCACCACCAGCGGCTGCCTGACACCGCGGACGCTGCACGCGCTCAAGCAGGCCCAGGCGGACGGCTTCACCCGCTACGTGGCGTGCTTCCGCGAGCAGAACAGCGGCGAGCACCCCAAGGGGCAGGCGTGCGACTTCGCGGCCGAGAAGAAGGGGTTCGGCGGCGTCGCGTCGGGTGGTGACAAGACGTACGGGACCAACCTGGCCAACTACTTCATCAACAACTCGGACCGGCTGGGCGTGCTCTACGTCATCTGGTTCAAGCGCATCTGGCTGCCGTCGAGCGGCTGGAAGGCGTACTCGAGGGGCAATGGCGACCCCTCGAGCGACCACACGAACCACGTGCACCTGTCAGTACGCTAATTCTGCGGGCAGTACGAGACCTACCTACTTGTTGACGTAGGTCTCGTACTCCTTCATCACGTCGTCGGTCGGGCCGTCGGCCCGGATCACGCCGGACTCGAGCCAGATGGTGCGCTCGCACGTGTCGCGGATCGACTGCTCGCTGTGGCTCACCAGGAAGACCGTGCCGGCCTCCTTGCGCAGGTCACGAACCCGCTGCTCGCTGCGCTTGCGGAACTTCGCGTCGCCGGTGGCCAGCGCCTCGTCGATCAGCAGCACGTCGTGCTTCTTGGCCGCGGCGATCGAGAAACGCAGCCGGGCCGCCATGCCCGAGGAGTACGTCTTCATCGGCAGCGAGCTGAAGTCGCCCCGGTCGTTGATGCCGGAGAACTCGATGATGCCGGCCGCTTCCTTCTTGACCTCCTCGGGCGACATGCCCATGGCCAGGCAGCCCAGCTCGACGTTGCGCTCGCCGGAGAGCTCGTTCATGAGCACCGCGTTCACGCCCAGCAGCGACGGCTGGCCGGCCGCGTAGATGCCGCCGCCCCGCTCGACCGGGAGCAGCCCGGCGATCGCCCGCAGCAGCGTCGACTTGCCCGAGCCGTTGGTGCCGATCAGGCCGATCGCCTCGCCCTTGTAGGCCACGAAGCTGACGCCCTTGACCGCGTGCACCTCGCGCACGGCGGCGCTCTTCTTACCCGTGACGATGCGCTTGAAGCTGGCCAGCGGCGTGTTCGCCCCCGGCGCGACCGAGCCGTAGATGCGGTAGATGATGTGCGCGTTGTCCGCGACGACGGTGGGTTCCCGCTCGATGTCAGCCACGACCGTAGCCCTTCTCTCCGCGCCAGAAGTAGACGTAACCCCCGAAGCTGACCAGCGCCGTCCAGATCACCGCCTGGATCCACAGGAGGCCGGCCGGCTGGGCCAGCTCGACGTTCTCCATCAGCGCGTGCCGGACCAGCTCGATGAAGATCAGCAGCGGGTTGGCCTCGACCAGGGCGAGCTGCCAGCCGTGCAGGCGCTCGGCGAAGAAGGTCACCGGGTAGAGCACGGCCGAGCCGTACATCCAGATTCGCAGGATGTAGGGGATCAGCTGCCGGATGTCGGTGACCTTGGAGATCAGGCGCGACGTGAAGAGGGCCAGCCCGGCGTTGAAGAGGGTCTGCAGCAGCAGGGCCGGGAGCAGCAACAACCACTCGACGGTGATCGGCTCGCCGGTGAGCAGCACGATCGCGATGAGCACGGCGATCGAGGCGACCATGTTGCGCACCTCGACCAGCGTGACCGCGATCGGCAGGCTGGCCCGGGGGAAGTGCAGCGCCCGGATCAGTGCCATGTTGGCCGTGATCGACTGGGAGCCCGCCTGAACCACCGTCTGGGTGAACCCGAAGATGAAGACACCGGCGCAGAGGTACGCGATGAAGTTGTCGACGTTCTGCTTGGTGTTGATCAGGACGCCGAAGATCACGTAGTAGACGCCGGCGTTGATCAGCGGGGTCAGCAGCTGCCAGACCACGCCCAGCTTGGTGCTGCCGAGCGACGCCCCCACCTTCGCGTTGGCGAAGGCGGCTATGAAATGCCGATACGACCAGAGGTGCCTGGTGTATTCCGGCAGGCTGGGCAGGCGCCCCGCCTTGGTCAAGCCGTTCCGGCGGGCCAGCTCGGTGAGCGATGGCCCGGTATCGGAGTCGGCAACCGCCGTCTGAGCCATGGGGTGGTGCTCCGATCTCGTCGGCCCGTGCGGACTGTCGGGCCCTGGTTCTTTAGGCGAGAACACTCAATCAGCATGTCAAGTCTCGGCCGATGGAACGGCTTCGTATCGACGTGCCGCGAAGATTATCCGACCAAAGGGCGGAACGCAACCGTAACGTCCTGGCGTATAGTGACTACGTGGCGACAGCAAAGCGTGCCCCAGCCGGAGCGGCGGTGCTCCGAACCGACATCACCGTAGCGATCCGTGACGCGGTGATGTATGAGCTGGCCGAGGTGGGTTACGGCCGGCTCTCCATCGAGGCCGTGGCTCGCCGCGCCGGTGTCGGCAAGACCGCGATCTACCGCCGCTGGAGCAACAAGCTCGAGATGGTGCTCGAGATCGTCTCGGACGTGGCCGGCCGCAGCGTGCCCCTGCCCGACACCGGCAGCTTCGCCGGCGATCTGCAGCTGATCATGATGATCGTCAGCCGGGCGTTGCAACACCGGATCGCGTCGCAGATCATTCCCGACCTGATGGCCGAGGCCGCCCGCAACCCGCAGATCGCCGACACGCTCCAGACGGCCCTGCGCACCCACCAGCAGGCCGTCGGTGAGAAGCTGGTCGGCCAGGCCGTGGCCCGGGGCGAACTGCCCGCGGGGACCGATCCGGACGTGGCGGTCGATCTGATCCTGGGCCCGCTCTATTGGCGGCTGGCCGTCTCGCGCTCCAAGCCCGACCCCGCATACCTCGAGAAGCTGATGACGGCGGTCACGGCCGCCCTCAAGAGCGCCGGGGACTGAAAGCAACCGGCTCGCACCGGGCGGCGCGGTCGGGTCAACGGCACACCTGCCGAAGGTAGGGGCGCTGAATCCCCGACCTCCGGAGCTGCCATGCGCTACGAGCACGTCGACACCACCGTTCTGGACGCCGATGCGCTCGTCGCGCTCGCCGTGAGCCCCGCGCCAGCGGTCAAGGCTCCGGTCGGCGCCTGGTCGAGCGCGGATGGCGCGGTGCGTCTGGAAATCAGGACCGACGGAACGTACGCGGGAAAGGTGCTCGGTCGCAAGCGCCCGGCCCGGGGCACCTATGCCCTCGAGGACGGCCGGCTGACCCTCAGCGACGTCTCCGGCCTGCACACGGCCGTGCACGTGGGCGACGACGTGCTGGAGATGGCCGGCCACCGCCTCGGGCGCGCCTCCTAGCCGGAGTCAGGCGGCGGCGGGCTCCAGGCGGGTGGCGTCGCCGGGCAGCGGGGCGCGGCGGTCCAGGCGGAAGCTCAGCACGGCCAGCAGCAGCCCCGTGCCGGCCAGCAGGACGCCGATCCAGGCGGCCGAGAGGTAACCCCAGCCGGCCGCGATCGTGATGCCGCCCAGGGCCGCTCCGGCGCTGTTGGCGATGTTGGAGGCGGACTGGTTGACGGCCGCGCCCATCAGCTGGGCGCCGGGCGCGACGGCGATCAGGCGGGCCTGCAGGGCCGGGCCGATGAAGAGGGCGGCCGCGCCGACCAGGAAGGCGGCCGCGAACAGGCCGACCGGGTTGCGGGCGACCACGCCGAACAGGGCGACGGTGGCGATCATGGCGGCGAACCCGAGCAGGATGCTGCGGCGCAGGTTGCGGTCGGCCGCGATGCCGCCCAGGGCGTTGCCGACCGTCATGCCGACGCCCATCACGGCGAGCACCCAGGGCACGTACGACTCCGGCAGGCCCGTCACGTGCGTGGTGACCGGGGCGATGTAGCTGTTCACGGCGAAGAAGCCGCCGAAGCCGATCGCGGCCACGGCGGCCGCCAGCCAGACCTGGGGCGAGCGGAAGGCGCCGAGCTCGGCCCGCGGCGAGCCGCCCGCCGCGGCCGCCACCTCGGGCACCGTGAACAGCACGAACAGCAGGGTGAGGGCGAAGACGCCGGCCACGGCCAGATACGCGATCCGCCAGCCCGCCGCCTGGCCCAGGCTGGTGATCAGCGGGACGCCGAAGACGTTGGCCGCGGTCAGGCCGCTCAGCACGACCGCGAAGCCGCGGGCCTGGCTGCCGGGGCCGAGCATCGACGACGCGAGCAGCCCGGCCGCCCCGAAATAGGCCCCGTGGGCCAGCGCGGCGACGAAGCGGCCGGTCAGCACCAGGCCGAACGTGGGGGCCAGGGCCGAGGCGACCGTGCCCACGAGGAACAGCGCCAGCAGGCCGAGCACGAGCCGGCGGCGGGGCATCCGGGCGGTCAGGGCGGCGATCGTGGGCGCGCCGACGACCACGCCCAGGGCGTAGCTCGTGATCATCCAGCCGGCCGTGGCCATGGCGTCCGGCGCGGACCTGGCGTACGCCGCCGGCAGCAGGTCGCGGGCGAGATCCGGGAGCAGGCCCATGGCGACGAACTCGGTCAGGCCGAGGCCGAAGCCGCCCAGGGCGAGGGCGAGCAGGGCCGCCCAGCGGCGACCGGCGGTGAGGTTCTCCACGCGGCCGACTCTAGAACGTTCTAGTTGCCGCAGTAGTAGAACGTTCTAGTCGTCACAGGTAAATTCTTCGGACATGACGGTGGGGGATCGGCGCACGACGCTGGCCGACGTCGCGGCCGCGGCGGGCGTCTCGGTGGCGCTGGTCTCGATCGTGATGCGGGACGCGCCCGGCGCCAGCGCCGCGACCCGCGAGCGGGTGCTCGAGGTGGCCCGCCGGCTCGACTATCAGCCCGACAGCCGGGCCCGGTTGCTGCGCAGCGGCCAGAGCCGGCTGCTCGGCGTCGTCTTCGGCGTGCAGCATCCGTTCCACGACGACCTGCTGACCGGGCTCTACGACGCGGCCGAGCGGATCGGCTACGAGCTGACCCTGAGCGCGGTCACCCCGCGGCGCGACGAGCGTACGGCGATCTCGGGTCTGCTGCAGGACAGGTGCGCCGCGCTGGTGCTGCTCGGGCCGCAGATCCCGGCGGCCGAGCTGGCCACGCTGGCCGGGCGGCTTCCGGTGGTGGCCATGATGCGCGCCGTGCGGCAGCGGCAGGTCGACGTGGTGCGCACCGACGACGCCCGCGGCATGCACCTGGCCGTCGACCACCTGGTCGCGCTCGGCCACCGGAACATCGCGCACGTCGACGGGGGTCGCTGGCTGGCCTCGGCCGAACGGCGGCAGGGCTATCGCGACGCCATGCGGCGGCACGGCCTGGAGGCGTACGCGAAGGTCGTGAACGGCGGTTTCGGCGAGGAGGACGGGGCGCGCGCGGCGCGGGAACTGCTGGACGACCCCCCGACCGCGGTGACCGTCTTCAACGACCTCGGCTCGACCGGGCTGCTCGACGTGCTGCGCCGGCACGGGCGCGCGGTGCCGGGCGACATCAGCGTCGTGGGTTACGACGACAGCAGCTTCAGCCGGCTCGCGCACATCGACCTGACCACCGTCGCGCAGGACATCGAGACGATGGCGACCCTGGCCGTGGCCCGGGCCGTGGAGCGCATCGACGGCACCCGGGTCGCCCACCGCGAGATGGTGATCCCGCCCCGCTTGGTCGTCCGGGGCACGACGGGCCCCGCGCCGGCCTAAGCGCGTCCCCTTTCGCGCCGAAGGGAAGAATATGCGCCGCGGACTGGCCCTCGTGATGCTGCCGTTCCTGTTGAGCGCCTGCGGGAGCGGCTCGACGCCGTCGGGGAGCGCCAGCCCGACCGATGCCGGCGGCCCGGCGTGGGTGAACGTCCAGCCCGGCCAGGCGACGGCCGTCCCGTCGAGCAAATACACCGGTACGCCCCGGGCCGGCCTGCCGTCCGTGTCGTTCCTGCCCACCAGCTCGGCCTGCGCGGTCGCCTGGGACGAGGACATCGACCAGGTCATGATCCCGATGGTCGTGACGGTGGGTCAGGGCTCGCTGAAGGTGCTGTGGCCCAACCGCTACGGCAATCGCTATCGCGTCGCCGCCGTACCGCAGGAACTGGTCAGCGGCGCGCAGCCCGAGCCCGACTGGCAGACCGTCACCACGGGCGCCGAGTGCACGGCCGGCGCGACGATCAGCGGGCTCAAGTCCGGAGCCGCGTACGTGGTCTGGCTCGACGCCCCGGACACGCCGCGTGGCCTCGACGGGGGCCGTGGCCTCTACAGCGGCCGCTCAAAAATCGTGAAGCCGAACTAAAAAGCGATCGTGTTGCGGCCGCTCCACTTGGCCGCGTAGAGGCGGTCG
Organism: Paractinoplanes lichenicola; assembly: GCF_016785085.1. Classification (GTDB taxonomy): domain Bacteria; phylum Actinomycetota; class Actinomycetes; order Mycobacteriales; family Micromonosporaceae; genus Actinoplanes; species Actinoplanes lichenicola. The sequence continues at coordinate 665,411 of NZ_JAENHO010000006.1, read as the reverse complement.
TCGGCCTCGCGGAACAGCGTCTCGCCCGACATGCCCTCGCCCAGCTCGGCCAGGCCGACGCTCACGGTCAGCCGTACGCCGGGAAGGATGTCGGTGCGGGCCACGGCGGCGCGGATGCGCTCGGCCACCTCGCGGCCCACGGCCAGGTCGCCCTGCAGGAAGACGGTGAACTCGTCGCCCGCGTAGCGCACCGGCACGTCGTCGGGGCGGCAGTGCGCGCGCAGGATCCGGGCCACCTCGCACAGCGCCCGGTCACCGGTGGCATGGGAGTACGCGTCGTTGATGGCCTTGAAGTGGTCGACGTCGACGATCAGCAGCACCAGCGGGGTAGTCATCCGGCCCCGGTCGATCCGCCGCATCAGCAGGTCGAAGCGGCGCCGGTTGTCGAGACCGGTGAGCGGGTCACGCAGCACCTCGCGCTCGGCCCGGGCCCGGGCGGCCTCCGACTCCTCGCGCTGGCGGGCCTGGCGGAGCATGGCCAGCCGCTGCTCGCGCAGCCGCCACAGCTCGCGCGTCTGCCCCTCGACCGCCTCGAACATGTCGCGCGCGGCCTGGCCGTCGTCGGTGGCCAGCGCGGTCAGGGCCAGCTCGAACCGGATGATCGGCTTATCGTCGGGGCTGGGACCGAACCCGCACAGCTCGCGCGCGGCCACGAACTCCGTACGGGCCTCGGCCGGCGCGCCCTGGGCCCGCAGGCTGATGCCGAGGGCGAGGTGGGCCATCCGGGCGTACCGATGGTTTTCGGCCTGGCGCAGCGGCATCACCGCCTCGCGGGCCAGCTTCTCGGCCGGGATCACGTCGCCCAGCTTGGCCAGGGCCAGGGCCAGCATCGCGACGGCGACCACGTCGTCGGGGCGCTGCTCGACCTGCTGCCGGGTGATCTCGGCGCTGCTGCGCAGCCGGGTCGCGGCCTCGTCGGGCCGGCCCACGTGGGCCAGCCGCAGGCCCCAGTGCAGCAGGGTGCTCGCGTGCACGAGGCCGAAGCCGGCGTGGGTGACGGTCAGCCGGTCATACGTGGCCGCGGCGATCTCGTACATCTCGGCCGCCGACGCCGCCTCGGCGAACGAGCACAACGCCGAGATCCGCCGCTCGCCGTCGGTGTAGGGCAGGTCGAGCAGCACGGCCGCGCGGGCCAGGCGGCCCATGCCGGGAAAGTAGCGTCCCCCCAGGACGTCGAGCTGGGCCAGGTCGCAGAGCGTCTTGGCCTCGCCGAGCACCGAGCCCGCGGCCCGGTGCAGCCGGAGCAGCCGCTCGCCCAGCTCGACCGCCTCGGCCAGCCGTCCCATGTAGAGGTTGGCATACATCTGGCCCTGCACCAGGAACAACACCGTGCGGTCGTCACCCACGGCGTGCGCGATGGCGAGATAGGCGTCGGCGGCCTCGAGCGCCTCGTGACCGTGGCCGGTGTTGGCCAGGCGGTGCACCCGGCGCGCCAGCAGGTGCAGCGGCCCGAACACGGTGACCGGCACCGGCAGCCGCGCCCCTGTCGCGATCTCGCCGTCCATGGTCCCAGTATCAACATCGGACGGTCGATCACCTACCCGGGATATCGATGGATCTCAGGACTCGGATGCCGCGTACTTGTCCAAACCGTCCACCAGCAACTCCAGGCCGAGCTCGAAGCGAGCCTCCGGACCGCCTCCGACCAGCACATCCGCGTGCTCGACGAGGTTCGGATAGACGTCGGCCGGAATCTCGCGCAGATAAGCCAGATATTGTTGGCTGTTACTCTCCGGCTGCCGCCGCCAGATCGAATATTCATAAGCGTCGGCGGTGATGTAGAGAAAGATCCGGTCGAGGGCCCACGAGCCGATCCGCGGCGGGACTCCGCCGGCCAGCACCATGCCGAGCATCGCGTCCGAGATGCGCAGCGCGTTGGGGCCGCTCGGGATCGTGGCCAGCGCGGCCCGGGCCAGGTCGTTGTGCGCGATCATGGCAGCGTGCCCGGCCCGGGCCAGCTGCTTGATCTGTTCCTTCCACCGCGGCGGGTCGAGCTCGGGGATGTCGACCAGGCCGCACATCTCGTCGAACATCAGCTGCAGCAGCTCGTCCTTGTTCGCCACGTGGGCGTAGAAGCTGGCCGGCCCGGTGTCGAACTCGGCCGCGAGCCGCCGCATGCTCACCGCGTCGATGCCCTCGGCCTGCACGAGGCGCAGCGCCGTACGCACGATCTCCTCCCTGGTCAGCGGGGTCTTGGTCGGGCGGGCACGGCGTCGGCGGCCGGGCGGCCAGTTCAGCTCAGTCATCGTCGGCGAATTTACTTTGACGCGAACGGCGTTCGCTAGTAGAACGGTGTTCGTAGACGACGAACGGTGTTCGTCGGTTCTTTTGGGAGTCGAGATGACTGCAACGGTCGCGCCCTCAGCGACACAGCGGACGCCGTACCGCTGGCGCTGGGTCGCGCTCTTCGTGATCCTGACCGTCGAGGTGATGGACCTCCTCGACGCGCTCGTCACCAACATCGCCGGGCCGGCCATCCGGTCCGAGCTCGGCGGGTCCATCAGCCTGATCCAGTGGCTCGGCGCGGCGTACACGCTGGCCATGGCGATCGGCCTGCTCACCGGGGGGCGCCTGGGCGACATCTTCGGCCGGCGCCGCCTGTTCCTGATCGGCGCGACCGGCTTCACGCTCGCCTCGCTGGCCTGCGGCCTGGCCCAGACACCCGGTCAGCTGATCGCGGGCCGGGCCGTCCAGGGCCTGTTCGGCGCGGTCATGCTGCCGCAGGGCCTGGGCATGATCAAGCAGATGTTCACGCCGGCCGAGCAGGCCAAGGCGTTCGGCGCGTTCGGCCCGGTGATGGGCCTGTCGTCGGTCGGCGGCCCGATCCTGGCCGGCTGGCTGGTCGACGCCGACTTCTTCGGCTCGGGCTGGCGCATGATCTTCTTCATCAACCTGCCGCTCGGCCTGTTCGCCGTGCTCGGCGCGCTGAAGTTCCTGCCCGAGTTCAAGAGCGCGCGGGCGCCCCGACTCGACTGGCTGGGCGTGGTGCTGGCCGCGGTCGGCGCCTTCCTGCTGCTCTTCCCGCTGGTGCAGGGGCGCGAGCTGGACTGGCCGGTGTGGTGCTTCGTGCTCCTGGCGGCCGGGCTGGTGATCTTCGGTTTGTTCGCGGTCTACGAGGGCCGCCGGGACCGCCGCGGGCTCGACCCGCTGGTCACCCCGAGCCTGTTCCGCAAGCGCGCGTTCAGTGGCGGGCTCGCGGTCGGCATGGTCTTCTTCGCCGCGCTCATCGGCACGGGCCTGGTCTTCACCTTCTATCTGCAGATCGGCCTGGGCTATTCGCCGCTCAAGGCCGGCCTGACGACGCTGCCGCAGGCGCTCGGCACGGTCGCCGGGTTCGTCGCCGCCGGCTCCGGGCTCAGCGAGCGGTTCGGCCGCAAGCTGCTGCTCACCGGCACGGGCGTGATGATGGCCGGCACGGCGGGCTTCATGCTCACCGTGTGGCAGGCCGGCTCGGCGATCACCCCGTGGCGGCTGGCCCCGGCCCTCGTGCTGATCGGCGCGGGCATGGGCCTGGCGATGGCGCCGTTCTTCAACATCGTGCTGGCCGGCGTCGACGACGAGGAGACCGGCTCGGCCTCCGGGGCGCTCACCTCGGTGCAGCAGCTCGGCGGCGCGTTCGGCATCGCGGTGCTCGGCACGATCTTCTTCGCGCTGCTGCCCGGCCAGGTGGCGTCGCACGTCGACGACTCGGCGGCCGAGCTGCGGGCGGTGCTGACGACGGCCGGGGTGCCGGTCGATCGGCAGCCCGAGGCCGGGCTGGGCCTGCGGGACTGCCTGCGCGACCGGGTGGCCGAGGACGACCCCGACGTGACGCCGCCCAGCTGCCAGGCGTCACCCGCGGCCCAGCCCCAGATCCAGACGTACGCGGGGGAGCAGGTGCGCGCCGGCTTCCAGGACGCGACGATCCTGACCGCCGGGGTGTCGTTCCTGCTGCTGGCCCTGGCCTTCGGGCTGTCGTTCCTGCTGCCGCGACGGGCCCGGCCCGAGTCGGACTCTCGCTAGGCCGAACCCGAGATTGTCGGCAGGCCCGCGTCGCGCCAGGCCGCGAAGCCTCCAACGAGGTCGGTGGCGCGGGTCAGGCCCAGGTCCTGCAGGGCGGCCGCGGCCAGGCTGCTCGTGTAGCCCTCCTGGCAGGTCACGATCACCTCGAGCGCGTAACTGCCCGCGAAGGACAGCCGGGCGTCGCTGCGCGGGTCGAGGCGCCACTCCAGCACGTTGCGCTCGATGATCACGGCGCCCGGGATCTCGCCGAACTCGGCCCGCTGGGCGGCCGGGCGGATGTCGACCAGGATCGCCCCGCGGGCCACGGCGGCCGCCGTCTCGAGCGGGCCCAGCCGGGTCAGCCGGGTGCGCGCGTTGGCCAGGATCGCGTCGATGCCCAGCGAGCCGGGCGGGGCCACGGTCACCATTGCGCACCGGCCCGTTCGACCGTGAGCACCTCGAGGCTCGCGGCGCCGATGCGGTATTTGGTCATCGTGGTGAGGGCCGGACCGTACACGTGCACGCTGACCGCGGGCAGCGGCGACCGGTTGGTCATGCGGTGCACGTGGTGCGTGCCGAACCGGCGGCCGGCGCCCTCGCCCAGCTCACGTGACGTGACCCGGGGCGCGTGGCCCTCGGCGACGGCGACTGTGTCCTCGGTCAGCGTGCCGCTGAACACGTGGAACGCGCCGGCCGAGCCGCCGTGGTCGTGCCACTCGGTGCCCTGGCCCGGCAGCCAGGTCAGCAGCCACACCTCGTGGTCGTCGGCGACGTGCAGGCGGTGATACCAGCGGTCGACCGGGTTGAACCGGGGCGCGACCGGCCACTCGTCGGGCGCGGCGGCGAAGCGGTTGGCGAGGGCGAGGTGGTCGATACGGGTGTCGACGGCGGTCACGGGAGCTCCTCCGTTTGCATACATTGCCTATCAGTCCTATAGGTTTACCGCCACAATGCTGTCCAGGGTAGCGGACGTCGCAAGGTCAGGGGCGGGAAGTCAGCCGATCAGGGGTCACGCGCGCCCCTCAGGGGTGCGGAATCGCAGGTCAGCTGGGACAGCAGGCGCTGGCGCAGCGCGCCAGATCGATCGCCAGGTCGGCGATGAGAGGAATGCCCATCCGCTGCATGGTCAACATGGTGGCCCGTCGTTCGCGTGATCGTCAAACGTCTTCCGTCATGTGGGAGGACATTCACCACCAGCCTCGGCGTTTGGCCCAGGTGAGCAGGAGGGCCGACATCACGGTCATGACGGCCAGGATGGCAAGCAGCGGTCCAGTCCTGGTGGAGTCAGAGCTCCTCCAGGAACTCCTCCGGGTTGCCCATGTGCCCGCCGGTGACCCGCTGCTCGAGCTGCCACACGTCGGAGGTCAGCTCCTCGATGAAGCTCTCCAGCCGATGGCTCAGCGCCGACGTGATCGCATGGGACAGCTCGAACGGCGAGCCCGGGCGGAATCGTCCACCCTCGAGCCGCCGGCGGACGATCTCGGTCTCGCGCAGGGCGGCTTCTATCGGCACATTCGGATTGATCGGACCGTGCACGGTGACGACATATTTATCGCCGGTCAACTGATCAAGTTCGAGATAGTGGACATGCCCGGAGGGGCCCCGCTCCGGACCGTGCAAGATCAGGAGTTGTTGATGCGGATATATCCGGACACGTGGCACGCGATTGCGTTGCATACAGTCACGGACCGCCAGAGGGTGGCAATCTAACACGTCCGTCAGCATTGCCACGGCCTCGTCACTGCATTCCGGAATGTCCACCCAGACCAGGGTTTCCGGGCGTTCCAGGAGAGTGGCCACATCGGCCACGGGGTGTCTCTCGACGGTGTCGCCAGTGAGCGCCAGCACCGTGATCGCGGCCATGTCTCCACGGTAGACCTGAAAGAAGCTCGCGGCGGTTAGCCTCTTTCCTAACAGTTGGCGAATGACGCCCTCCGGAGTCGTCTCGACACGCTCCGTCAACGAAATTCACCAAGGGGTCACCGGATCGGCTCAGCGCCTCAGCCGTTAAGGCGGAAATCGAACTGAGCAGGCGCTATGGAATCGAGAAAGCTATATGGTGACGTCGCCGCCGAGAACCGGTGCCGGAGGCCACCTCGCCCGCTCCCTCCGAACCCCCGATCAACGAGGACGGACAAGTGTTGAAGTCACGCCGCGGTCTGCTGGCCGCCGGCCTTGCGATCGCCGTGGTCGGCGCCATCGGCGTCGCCTCCACGGTCAACGCGGGTGCCGACCAGATCGAGAGCGCGCCCGAGGCCAGTGCCTCGGCCGGCGCCCCCGACGCGGCCGGTGCTGACGCTCCCAACGCGACCGATGCGCCTTCCCCCACCGTCAAGGAACCACCCAAGCTGCCCTGGGGCGACCGCCCCAAGACGCTCAAGCGCGGTAAGCCCGGCGCCTCCAGCAACTCACTGAAGGCCCAGGGCCTGTCCGCCGCGCCGGCCGACGCGAGCGGGTCGGTGATCCCGGTGCCGGAAGAGGGCCCCAAGGGCCGCATCACCAAGAGCGGGCCCCTGCGGTCCGAGATGACCGACGCCGTGCCGCCGAAGCCCCTGGGCCTCAAGGCGGCCGAGAGCAAGGTCAACTACATGTACAACGTCGGCTCGCAGAGTGCCGACACCGCCGGCGTCTACAGCAACATCACGATCGGCAAGCCCGAACTCGACCGCGACGACTATCACACGCTGGCCGAGATCGCGCTGCAGTCGGCCGACGGCAAGCAGATCGTCGAGGTCGGCTGGACGGTCGACCGCCTGGTCAACGGCGACGACGACCCGCACCTGTTCGTCTTCCACTGGATCAACGGCGAGGCGCAGTGCTACAACGGCTGCGGCTGGGTGCAGGCCGACGGCGCGATCAAGCCGGGGGCGACGCTGACGTACGGCGTCACCAAGAAGTTCGGCATCCAGTATTACGACAAGGGCTGGTGGGTCGCCTACGACACCGAGTGGATCGGCTACTTCCCCGAGGAGATCTGGAACAAGCAGGGCGTGAAGTTCAACCGCTCCGGCCTGGTTCAGGTCTTCGGCGAGGTCGCCGCCGCCGCGAGCAAGACCGCCACCTGCACCGACATGGGCAACGGCACGCTGTCGTCCAAGGAGAACGCGGCCCGCGTCTCGAGCGTCTCGTTCATCGAGGGCCCGACGGTCGACATGTTCATCCGCAGCACGGCCGAGAAGACATATCCGATCGCACCGATCTCAGCACGCTCTTTCCGGTACGGGGGTCCGGGAGACTGCTGACCGCTCGGCGCGGCACCTGACGCGATGCCCGGTCCCGGCGAGGGGGACCGGGCATCGTCTTTTATTGTGCCGAAGGCATGCCAGCCGGCCGGCCGCGAGCAAACCTCCGGCGTGCCGGATCGAACCGAGTTCACCGCCACGGTGTAGAACGTGGTGGCGAACCGGAGTTCGAGAAGGCGGGCGTGGATGAGGCGACGGGTGAGCCCCGACGAGGAGCTGATGACCGCGCTCTACACGGAGCACTACGCGGTTCTGCTCAGCTTCGTCCTGCGCTATGTGCATGATTGGCATCGGGCCGAGGATCTCGTGCAGGAGACCCTGCTGCGGGCCTGGAAGCACATCGACCACCTCGACCCCGATCCCGGCCGGATCCGCTCCTACCTGCTGACCATCGCGCGCAACGTGGTCACCAACGCGTGGCGGGCCGAGCAGCGCCGGCCGCACCTGGTGGCCGACGAGGCCGCGGTCAACGCGATGCCGTCGGCCGACAACGTCGACGAGATGGTCGAGGGCTGGCTGGTCGCCGAGGCGCTGGAACGGTTGTCGGCCGATCACCAGGCGGTGGTCAAGGCCATGTATTACGAGGGCAAGAGCGTGGCCGACGCGGCCCGCCAGCTGTCGGTGCCCGAGGGCACGATCAAGTCCCGGGCCTATTACGCGGTGCGGGCGCTGCGCACGGTGTTCGAGGAGATGGGGGTGCTGCGGTGAGCACCGACCACGACGAGCTGCACCGGCTGCTCGGTGGCTATCTGCTCGGCGGCCTCGACGAGGCGGACACCGAGCGGCTCGACGCCCACCTGCGCGACTGCGACCGCTGCCGCGACGAGCTCGACCGCCTGGCCGCCGTGCCCGAGCTGCTGCGCCGCCTGCCCGACGCGCATCGGGAGGAGCCGGGTGTCTCGGCCGCGCCGATCAGCATGTCGGCCCGCCCGAGCCAAGACAAGATCGACGGTCTGCTGCGCCGCATGCGGGCCGAGCGGTCCCGGCAGAGCCGCGTGGCCGGGTTCCGCTGGCTGGCCGCCGCGGCCGTGGTGCTGGTGGCGGTGGCGATCGGGTTCGGGGTGATGCGGGGCAACCGGGAGGACCGGCCGCCGCAGGTGCTGCCGAGCCCCGAGCTGGTGACCGCGCGGTTCCTGCCGGCCGAGGGCAGCGGCATGGCGGGCCAGGCGGTGCTCACCCCCAAGACGTGGGGTGTCTCGGTGGCGCTCGACGTCAGCAAGCTGCGCGGCGCGGGCCCCTTCCACTGCCAGGTCCGGAATGCTTCCGGCCAGGTCGAGCAGGCGATGGTGTGGGGGCCCACGCCGAGCGGCAACGCCAAGGTGATCGGGGCGAGCTCGATCCAGCTGCGCGACGTCAGCCGGATCGAGGTCCAGGATCACGACGGGCACGTGCTGGGCACGGCCGATCTCCAATGACTAGGTGACTCTTCGGAGCCGTACGAGGTAGGTCTGGGCCACGACGACCAGGGCCAGGAAGGCGCCGCTGATCACCTGCTGCCAGTTGCTGTTGACGTTGCCGACCTGGTTGATCAGGTTTTGGATCACGCCCAGCAGCAGCACGCCCGCGATGGTGCCGGCGATCGTGCCCGCGCCACCGGTGAGCAGGGTCCCGCCGATCACGACGGCGGCGATCGCGTCCAGCTCCATGCCGACGCCCAGCACGGTCACGCCCGAGCCGAGCTTGGCCGCGTTGATCGCCCCGGCCAGCCCCGCGAGCAGGCCCGACAGGACATAGACCCACACCTTCGTACGGCGGACCGGCACCCCCATCAGGCTGGCCGCGTCCTCGCTGCCGCCGACGGCGTAGATCGACGTGCCGAACCGGCTGCGGGCCAGCACGACCATGCCGATCACGACCAGCGCCGCGACGAGCCACACCTGGTAGCCGATGTCGAGGAACGAGCCGTTGCCGAGCTTGCGGAACGCGTCGTTCTGCACCAGATAGGTGTTGGAGCCCTCGGAGCTGATCGCCCGCATGAGCCCGCGCGCGCCGAGCAGTGCCGCGAGCGTCACGATGAAGGGCGCCATCCGGGTGTACGCGATGAGCAACCCGTTGGCCAGGCCGATCGCCCCGCACACGGCCAGGGGCAGCAGGAACGCGGCGAGGATGCCGTATTGCGAGGCCCAGGCCGCGAGCACGCCGCCGAGCACGTAGAGCGAGCCGACCGACAGGTCGATGCCGCCCGTGATGATCACGAAGGTCATGCCGAGCGCGATCAGCATCGGCGGCGCGGCCGCGACCAGGATCGTCGCCGCGTTGTCGAAGCTGCGGAAGTTGGGGAAGGTCGCGAGCGCGATCAGCACCACGACGACGAGCACGGCCAGGGCGCCCTGCCGCTGCACGGTGCCGACGATGCGGTCGGTGCGCTCGGCCTTGCGGACGTCCTCGGCGACGATCGCCGGGGTCTCCGGGCCCGAGACGTTGGTCATGGTCACCGGGTCTTCCTCTCTCGGGCCACGTAGACCGCGATCAGGATGATCACGGCCTGCACCATCTCGGTGGTGGAGGGCTGCAGGTTGTGCTTGATCATCGTGGCGATCACGAGCTGCATGAGCAGGGCGCCGGCCACGGTGCCCAGGACGCGCACCTTGCCGCCGGTGAGCGGGGTGCCGCCGACCACGACGGCGGTGATCGCGGACAGCTCGATCAGCAGGCCGACCGAGGACGCGTCGCTGGACTGGATGCGGGCCACCGAGAGCAGGCCGGCGATCGAGGCGAGCACCGCGCAGACCACGTAGACGGTGATCAGCACCCGCTTGACCGGCAGGCCGGCGAGCTCGGCGGCGGGCCGGTTGCCGCCGATGGCCAGCAGCCGCCGGCCGAAGACCGTGCGGCGCACCACGAACCCGACGATCAGCACCATCAGCGCCGCGATCCAGACCAGCACCGGGATGCCGATCAGGTCACCCGAGCCCAGGTAGAGAAAGTCGGCGTTGCGGATGTCGACCAGCTTGCCCTCGCTGATCACGACGGCGAGGCCGCGCCCGCCCACGAACAGGGCGAGGGTCGCGACGATCGGTTGCAGGCCGACCCGGGCCACCAGGATGCCGTTGATGAAGCCGACCGCCACCCCGGCCAGCAGCGCGACCAGGATCGCGGCGACCACCCCGTAGCCGAGATAGAGCGGGATGAAGGCGGCGGCGAGGGCCATCACCGAGCCGACCGAGAGGTCGATGCCCTCGGTGCCGATGACCAGGGCCATGCCGAGCGCCACGATCACGATCGGCGCCACCTGGATCAGCTGGATGCGCAGGTTGCTCCAGGTCGCGAAGTACGGGGTGAAGAAGATGTTGTAGACGACCAGCAGCACGATGGCCGCGTAGACGCCGTACTTGGGCAGCCAGGCGCGTAGCCGAGCGGAGTCGACGACGGGCCGGGCGGCCACCGTTTCAGTGCTCACGGGGGGCCTCCGTTGCGATGGTCGACATCAGGTCCTCGGTGGTGACCTCGGCGCCGGTCAGGGTGCCGACCACGACGCCGTCGCGCAGCACCACCACCCGGTCCGAGCCCTCGACCAGCTCCTCGGCGTCCGACGAGACCAGCACGACGCCGAGACCCTCGGCGGCCAGCTCGTCGATCAGCGACTGCACCTCGGCCTTGGCGCCGACGTCGATGCCGCGCGTCGGCTCGTCGAGCAGCAGCACCTTGGGGTCGGTGGCGAGCAGCCGGGCCAGCAGCACCTTCTGCTGGTTGCCGCCGGAGAGGTCGCCCACGGCCTGGTCGGGGCTGGACGCCTTGATCCGCAGCCGCTTCATGTACTTGTCGACGATCTCGTCGATCTTCGCGTCGGAGACGAACCCGCCGCGGGAGACGCGGGGCAGCACGGCCAGGGCGATGTTCTCGCGGACGGAGAGGCCGGGCACGATGCCCTCGGCCTTGCGATCCTCGGGCTGCACGGCGACACCCGCGTGCACCGCCCGTACGGGGGTGGGCTTCTTCAGCTCCTTGCCGTCGACCTCGATCGTGCCGCTGTCCAGGTGGTAGGCGCCGCCGATGGCCTTGACGGTCTCGCTGCGGCCGGCCCCGAGCAGCCCGCCCAGCCCGACCACCTCGCCGGGACGCACGTCGAAGCTCACGTCGTGCAGCTTGTGCCGGCTGTTCAGCTCGCGCACCCGCAGCACCGGCGCGGCCTGCTCGTCGCCCGTGGCCGCCCCGGAGAACGCGGTCGCGCCCTCGCGCCGGACCTCGGCCATGTCGCGGCCCAGCATGAGCGAGACGAGCTTGATCCGCTCGAGGTCGGCCAGCTTGCCGGTGTGCACGAGCTTGCCGTCGCGCAGGATCGTGACCGCGTCGCAGATCTCGTAGAGCTCGTCGAGCCGATGGCTGACATAGACGATGCCGATGCCCTTGGCGTGCAGGTCACGGATGACACCGAACAGGGTCTGCACCTCGCGCGGCTCGAGCGACGAGGTGGGCTCGTCCATGATGACGACCTTGGCGTCGATCATGACGGCCCGGGCCAGGGCGACCATCTGCTGCGCGCCGAGCGCCAGGGTGCCCAGCTGGCGGCGGACGTCGGTGGTGACGCCATAGCCGGCCAGCACCTCGCGGGCCTCGCGGTCCATCCGGCCCCGGTCGATCAGGCCGAACTTGTTGCGCGGCTCGCGGCCGAGGAAGAGATTCTGCGCCACGCTCATCAGCGGGACGAGGTTGACCTCCTGATAGATGGTCGAGATGCCGGCCCGCTGGGCGTCCATCGGGGTGCCGAACTGCACCGGCTGATCCTGGTATTTCAGCTCGCCGCCGTCCGGCTTGTAGACGCCGGTGAGCACCTTGATCAAAGTGGACTTGCCGGCGCCGTTCTCGCCGACGAGCGCGTGCACCTCGCCCGGTTGCAGTGTGAAGGAGACCGAGTCGAGGGCGCGTACGCCCGGAAATATCTTGGAGACGTCGACGACTTCCAGCAACGCCATGCAGTGGCTCCTCATTCGGTGCCGGGCCGGATGGTCAGGGAACCACCCGGCCCGGCGGTTCTGGCTACCCCAGTGGGGCCGCGTTGTTCCAAGTCACGTCGGCGTTGTAGCTGCCGGCGCTGTCCCATGTGTTGCCACCGCCGTTGGTGGCGATGTAAACCGCTTCGCCGTAGTGGCGCCAGTAGTAACCGGGATAGTTGAGAGATTCGAGCGAGACGTTGCCCGACCCGCCGTTGAGGCCGGGCTGGGCGCAGAACGTGGCGTCCTGCTGGAACGTCGCGCTCCCGTCGTTGGTCGCCTTCTGCAGCCGGTAGTTGGCGTGCCGGAGGAACTGACCGGGATAGTTGACCGACTCGAACGTGTAGCAGCTGTTGTCGGCCAGACCGGTGCGGACGATCCAGGTCGCGTCCTGCCGGTCGACCTGGGCGCTCGACGCCGAGATGACGTCGGTGCGGGCCAGGTTGTCACGGTGCCGCAGATAGCGGTTGTCGTAGCCGGCCGTGGTGACCCGGAACGACCGGCTCTGCCCGACGGCCAGGTCGGCGCCGCTGCGCCACAGGGGAGAGCCGACCGCCCAGGTGGCGTCGTCGTTGAACGAGCCGCCGGTGCTCGCCTCGACCCACACCTGCTCGCCGCGGTGCCGCAGGTAGCGGCCGGGGAAATTGGCCGACTCGAGCGAGGTGCCGCCGCCGGAGAGACCCGGGCGGGCGCAGAACGTCGCGTCGCCGGTGAAGGATCCGCCGTTGTTGGCCTCGCGATAGACCCGGGAGTCGCGGTGCCGCAGATACTGACCCGGGAAGTTGCGCGACTCGAAGGAGTAGCAGGACGCGTTGGACAGGCCGGGCCGCACGTAATACGTGGCGTCCTGCCGGTCGGTCGTCGAGCTCGCCGTCGTGATCACGTCGGTGCGGGCCGCGCCGTCCGCGTGCCGCAGGTAGCGGTTGGTGTAGCCGGGCGTCGTGACGCGCAGCGAGGCGGGCCGGTTGAGCGAGAGCGTGGTGCCGTTGGCCGCGCCCAGCACCCGGGTGTTGACCTCGCGGACCCGGGCGAAGTCCATCTTGCGGATCTGCCGGTCGTACGTGAAGAAGCCGTTGAGCTCCTCCTCCACGTCCGTCGGTTCGGTGTAGACGGAGCCGGACAGCCCGTTGCCGTTGATCAGGTCGACCATCCGGCCCGTGATCTGCACATAGCGGCTGGTCAGCGCGTTCGAGTCGGGCAGCCACTCGTACGCGAACTTGCCCGTGGTCGGCCACTCGTGCCCGGCCGTGCGCAGGCCCAGGCCGCCGTACTCGCCGTTGACCACGAACCGGGTCGCTGTCGGCGGGCGGGTGATGCCCGGTCCGACGTACATGTGGTCGTCGATGACGTCGCCGTTGCCCGGGTCGGGGTCGGAGTCGCAGCAGTTGGAGCCGGAGTTGTGGTTCACCATCCGGGTCGCGTCCCAGCTCTTGACCTCCTCGGCGATGCGGCCGGCGTCGTATTCGCCCCAGCCCTCGTTGAACGGCACCCACTGCACGATCGACGTGATGCCCTTGTGCTCGTCGATCATCTCCTTGAGCTCTTTCTCGAACCGCGTACGCCCCACGGCCGACGGCTCCCGGCCGCTGGCCAGCGCGGGCATGTCCTGCCAGACCATCAGGCCCAGCCGGTCGGCGTGGTAGAACCAGCGGTCGCTCTCGACCTTGATGTGCTTGCGCACCATGTTGAAGCCGAGCGCCTTCTGCTGCTCCAGGTCGAAGCGCAGCGCGGCGTCGGTGGGCGCGGTCGAGATGCCGTCGGGCCAGTAGCCCTGGTCGAGCGTGCCCAGCTGAAAGACGAACTTGCCGTTGAGCGTCGGGCGCAGCACGCCGCCCAGCATCGCCTTGCCCAGCGAGCGCATGCCGAAGTAGCCGCCGACGGCGTCACCGCTGGCCAGGGTGACGCGCAGGTCGTACAGGAAGGGGTCGTCGGGGGTCCACAGGCGGGCGTTGGGCACCGGGATCCGGAACGACGAGCCGACCGTGCCGGTGGCCGAGCCGACGACCGTGCCGCCCGACAGCACCTGTGCGGTGACCTGCTGACCGCTCGCGTTGGCGGCCTGCACGACCAGGTCGAGACCGCCGGCCGACACGTTCGGGGTGGTGTCGAGCCGGGTGACGCGGGCCGGGTTGGTCGGCTCCAGCCACACGGTCTGCCAGATCCCCGAGTACGGCGTGTACCAGATGCCGCCGCGGCTCAGGCGCTGCTTGCCGACCGGGATGTCCTGGCCGTTCGTGGGGTCCCAGACGCCGACGATGATCTCGTTGCTGCCACTGCGCAGAGCGCTCGTGATGTCGTACGAGAATTTGTCGTAGCCGCCCTCGTGGGTGCCGAGCAGCGTGCCGTTCACCCACACCTTGGACTGCCAGTCGACGGCGCCAAAGTTGAGCTGCACGTTCTTGCCCGACCAACCGGCCGGAACGGTGAACGAGCGCTTGTAGTACGAGTAGTCCTGCCGCCGCATGATCCCGGAGAGCGCGCTCTCGATCGGGTACGGCACGAGGATCTCCTCGCCGAGGGTCTGACCCGTCGGCGGGGTGTTGATGTTCGACGCCCCGGCGAACTGCCAGATGCCGTTGAGGCTCTGCCAGTCGGTGCGGGTCAGCTGGGGGCGGGGGTATTCGGGGAGCGGGTTGGTCGTGCTGACCTGATTGGTCCACGGGGTGGTCAGCGGGGGCGTCTTCGGGACGAACGCTGCTGCGGGCGAGGCGAACGCCACGACCGCGCCGGCGCTGGCCGTGAGGGCCGCGACGGCGAGGGCGAGGAGCCTCCGGGGATGTGCAGTCACGTTCTCTCTCCTTCGAAAGAGTGAGCCGTGCGGGGACGCACACATACTGACGTGATCGCACACGAGCCAGCAATAGACGAACGTCAATGTTTCTTAACTGCGCGGAAACGACCGCGGTACGGCGAGGATCGCCCGCCGCACCGCGGTCGTCTGCTCAGTAGGCGGCGCTGATGTCCGTCTTGGCGTTGTCCGTGCCGTATTGCCGGTCCTGGATGATGATGTCCTGACCGACCGGCTCGCCACCGAAGAACTTGGTCGCGGTCTCGAACGCGAGGGGGCCGAAACGCGGGTTCGACTCGATCACCGCGGACGCCCAGCCATCCACAATGGCCTGCACAGCGCCCTTGGTGCCGTCGATCGACACCACCTTCACGTCACCGGCCTTCTTGGCGGCACCCTTGAGGGCGGTGATGGCGCCGAGGGCCATCTCGTCGTTCTCCCCGTAGATGCCGTTGATGTCCGGGTTGGACTGCAGTAGTTGCTCGGTGACTTTCTGCCCTTCCTCGCGCGAGAAGTTGCCCGTCTGTTCGAAGACGACCTGGATGTCCGGCGCGACCTTGGCGATCTGGTCCTTGAAACCGCTCGTCCGCAGCGTGGTCACGTTGTTGCCGGGCGAGCCGAGCAGGATCGCGACCTTGCCCTTGTTGCCCATCGCCTTGGCCATCTCGTCGGCCGCGCGCTTGCCCTGCTCGGCGAAGTCCGACCCGATGAAGGTCAGGTAGTCCTTGCAGGCGGCAGCGTTGATCTTGCGGTCGATCGTGATGATCGGCACCTTCTTGGCCGACGCCTTGGCGAAGACAGAGTCCCAGCCGTCCGAGTTGAGCGGGGCGATGACCAGCAGCTGGACGCCCGAGTCGATCATCTGCTCGACGTCGCTGATCTGCTTGTTGAACTGCGAGTTCGCGTTCGTCGTGGTCAGGTTGGTGATCCCGAGCTTGGCCGCCTCGTCCTTGATGGACTGCGTCTCGGCGATGCGGAACGGGTTCGCCTCCTTCTCCGACTGCGAGAAGCCGACCTTCGCCGTCTTCAGGTCGATCTTGGTGCCGCCGTACTGGTCCAGGGTGCACGTCGGGCCGTCGGCGGCGGCCGACTGCACGACCTGGGCGCCGGCCGAGGGGGCCGCCGCACCCGACGACGCCGTGCCGTCGTCCTCGGACTTCGCGCACGCGCTGGCACTGAGGAAGAGAAGGGCCGCACCGAAAATCGCGGCCGCCGGCCGCCAACGGCCGGGGGAAACGCTCATGACCGAGCTCCTTAGTGGTGGATGTGACACCGGGGAGTAACCACCTGGAAACACATTCACGCACTATCGAACTTTTTCTGTCAAGGCATGGGCGCAGACCCGCGCAATAACGAACGTGTATCAAAACCGTCGATGCGCGGATCTGGCGCTCCGAACAGGATCAAACCACGGATGTCGATGTGCGCGCGACGTCCCACCGCGCCGACATCGAGGCGAACAGGCGCCGGGCCTCGTCGGGGCGTTCCCCGCTGAGCAGCGCGGCGTCCTCGAGCGCGGCGGCCAGCTCGAGCACCCGGCCGACCTTGCGGTAGTGCGCGGCGGCGGCCAGGGCCGGGGCCGGATCGCCGAGCAGCAGCGCCTGGCAGCGCAGGTTGGCCGCGTACGCCCGGGCCGGCCGCACCTCGCGGGCGGCCTCGGCGGCGCAGATCGCGGCGGCCCGCTCGGCGATGTCGGGGCGGTGGTGGCGCTGGGCCAGCCGCAGCACGTCGGGCAGCCACTGGTGGCGCAGCATCATCGGCGCGTACGCCGGTTGCAGCAGCGGGCCGAGCAGGTCGAGCGCCTCGGCCGGCCGATCCTGCTGCTCGGCCGCGAGCGCCCGCGCGACCAGCAGGAAGTCGCAGTTCTCGCGCTCGGCCTCGCTGGCCGGCACGGCGTCGGCCGCGCCCAGGTGCGCCGCGGCCAGGTCGGGGGCGTCGCGGTGCAGGGCGATCAGGGCGGCCACGCCGTGCAGCAGCATGGTCACCGCGCCCGGCTCGCGCCGGCCGTGGAAGGTGATGCCCGGACCGTCCTCGGTGACCGCACCGACCTCGGCCAGCGCCTCGTCCCAGCGGCCGAGCCAGTAGTCCTGAACCGCGGCCGCCACCTGCAGGCCGGGCGGCGCGGTGCGCAGCGTCTCCTGGGCCTCGTCGAGCCGGTCGAGATTTTGCAGCGAGAACAGCCGGTTGTCGAGCAGGTCGACATAGGTGTCGGCCAGCCCCGGGCGGTCCCGCACCACGTCGAGCGCCCGGTCCACATGCTCCAGCGCGCGCTCGTGATCGCGCCGGATCGAGCTGGTCAGCCAGATCGTCTGCAGGGCGAACGCGGTCTCGTAGGGCTGACCGGCCGCCTGCGCCTCGTCGTGCACCGCCCGCGCCCGCCGCTCGGCCGCGTCCAGGTCGTCGAGGTCGCCGCGGCGGATGTTGGCCAGCAGCACCCGGTGCCGGGTCCGCCAGATCGCCGGCACCCGCTCGTCGTCGGCGGCGTCGCGCAGCATCGCCTCGGCCTCGGCCGTCTCGCCCCGGCGGTGGCGCATCGTGGCCAGCAGCTGCCGCATCTCGGCGCGATCGGCCGGGTCGGCGGCCAGGCTCATCGCCTCCTCGGCCTGGTTCTTCGGCGAGCGGCCCTGCCGATACTCGAGCCGCACCAGGGCGACCAGCAGCACGCCGCGCTCCTCGGCCGAGGGCAGCTCGGTGGCGAGCGTCCGGCGGATCAGATCCCCGGCGATCTGCGGCGCCCGGCGCACCACGGCCGCGTGATGGGTGACCAGCCAGTTCAGCACCCACGAGTCGACCACCGGGGCCGAGGCGTTGAGCTGCTCGGCGACCCGGGTGAGCGGGCTGCCGCCGGCCGCGAGCACCTCGGCGGCGTGCCGGTGCAGGCCCGCGCGCAGGGCCGGCGGCACGCTGGCGACCAGCGCCTGCCGCAGGAACGGATGCCGGAAGGCCAGGTCGGTGCCGCTGTCGACCAGCACGGCGGCGGCCAGCGCCTCCTCCAGCGCGCCGACCAGGTCGAGCGCCGAGCGCCCGGTCACCGCCACGACCTCGCTGACCGAGAACTCCGACCCGAGCAGCGCGGCCAGCCGCAGCACCTCGCGGGTCTCGGGGGACAGCACGTCGAGCGCCGCGTGCACCGCGTCGAGCAGGGTCTGGGGCGGGTCGACGGTCACCTCGGGACCGATGTCGGCCCGCCCGCCGCTGATCTCGACCGCGTCGCGCTGCCGCAGCGCCGCCACCAGCTCGCGGGCGAAGAGCGGGTTGCCCCCGGACCGGGCGGCCAGCGCGCGCAGGTTGTCGCCGGGCGGGGCCCCGACCAGGGCGGTCACCATGCGGTCGAGGTCGGCCGGGGCGAGCGGGCCCAGGTCGAGTGGCATCCGCTGGCGGGCCAGGACCTTGCGGCGCAGGTCGGCCTGGTGCGCGTCGGGCCGGGCCGCCGCGACCAGCAGCAGCGGCAGCTTGCCGACCAGGCCGAGCAGGCGTTCCCAGACCCGTACGGTGGCGCTGTCGGCCCACTGCATGTCGTCCACCACCAGCACCAGCGGGGAGGCGGCGCAGGCCGAGCGCACGGCCGCGACGATCTGGTCGTCGACCGGCTCGGCCCCGGTGCCCAGGCCTAGGGCCCGCGACAGCACCTGCAGCGGCACGCGCGAGCCGAGCTGGTCGGCCGCACCCCAGGCGACCCGGCAGCCGAAGCGGGCCGCGTCGGCGAACGCGTGGGTGAGCAGCTCGGTCTTGCCGATGCCGGGCTCGCCCGAGATCCACACCGCGTTCCCGGCCCCGGCCGCGACCGCGCGCACGAGGCCGCGAAGGTGATCGATCTCGGCCACCCGGCCCACCCAGGAGCGGCCGCCCAGGCCGTCCCGCAGCGCCTTGGCGATCGGGGTCGGCACCACCGTGCGGTGCTCCTGGCCGGGGCGGCGGGTATTCGAGTCGCGATCGGCGCCCCCCGACAGCAGCTGCCGCTGCAGCGAGCGCAGCGCCGGGCCCGGCTCGATGCCCAGCTCGGCCACGAGTGTGCGGCGGGCCGTGCGGAACACCTCGAGCGCCTCGCCGTGCCGCCCGGCCCGGTGCAGCGAGCGCATCAGCAACTCGTGCAGCGGCTCGTGCAGCGGGTGATCGCGGACCAGCGCGGTCAGCTCGGCGACCAGGCCGTCGTCGCCGCCGGCCTCGAGCCGCAGCCGGGCCCGCTGCTCGGCCGCGGCCAGCCGGAGCTCGGCCAGCCGCTGCCGGTCGAGCTCGAGGAACGGGCCGGCCAGGGTCGCGTACGCGTCGCCGCGCCACAGCGCCAGCGCCTCGTCGAGCCGGGCCACGGCGCCGGTCGCGTCCCCGCCGGCGAGCAGCTCGGCCGCCGTGGCCCGCAACCGCTGGAACCGGGCCGAGTCGAGGTCGTCGGCGTCGACCCGCAGCTGATAACCGCCGGAGCCGGTGCTCAGGTTGGCCGGGTCGAGCGCGCGGCGCAGGCCCGAGACGTACGTGTAGATGCTGCCCACGGCGGTGGCCGGCGCCGAGTCGCCCCAGATCGCGGTGATCAGCTCGTCGCGGCCCACGACCCGGCCCGCGTGCGCGGCGAGCACCGCGAACACCGCCCGCTGCCGCGCCGGGCCGAGCTCGATCTCGTGCTCGGCGATCCAGGCGCGCACCGGCCCCAGCACGCTGACGCGCACGTTCGCCACGTGTCCTCCCGGGTCGTTGGTGTCAACTTGAAGGGAGACGGGCCGGGTGTCAATGGATAACACAAACCGCACGGACGGGCACTCCTCGGCCGTCGTCCTTCCGCACCGCTGCCGGCCTCTGCTGAACTGGTTCATCGGCCACCGGCGGGCGATGAAGAATCCGTGAAGGTTCCCTGAAGGCCCGTTTCCGACACTGGCTTCCCTGACGTAAGTGGGGAGGCACCATGGAACAGACCCGGGTCGCCGTGCAGGCGACGGACCCGCTCAGTCACGCCGGTCTCGCCGCGTTGCTCCAGTTCCGCGGTGACCTCACGGTGTTGCGCAATTCCCAGCGCGCGGAGGCCGACGTGCTGGTGGTCGCGGCCGAGCGGCTCACCACCGAGGTGGTGGCCACCCTGCGCCGCTCGAACACGGAGACCACCGCGCCGGTCGTGCTGGTGGTGTCCGAGATCGACGAGGGGGATCTGCTGACCGCGGTCGAGTGCCGCGTGGTCGCGATCCTGCCCCGCGGGGCCGTCTCGGCCGACCGGCTGGCGCACAGCGTGAAGGCTGCCGCCTGCGGGGGTGGGGTGCTGCCGCCCAACCTCGTCGGCGAGCTGCTCAAGCACGTCGAGCGGATGCAGCGCGACGTGCTCACCCCGAACGGGCTGAACGCCTCGGGGCTGACCCCGCGCGAGATCGACGTGCTGCGGCTGATGGCCGACGGCTTCGACACCAACGAGATCGCGGGCAAGCTCTGCTACTCGGAGCGAACCGTCAAGAACGTCATCTACGGGGTCACCCACCGGCTCAAACTGCGCAACCGGTCCCACGCTGTGGCATATGCGCTTCGAGCGGGGATGATCTAGGAGTTGGATCGGGGGCATGGACGCTCCCACCAAATTGAAGCCCGGCGATCGCGTCGCCGTCGTCTCGCCCTCGTGGGCCGGCCCCGGGGTCTATCCCGCCACCCACGAGCGGGCCCTGCGCCGCATCCGCGACGAGCTCGGCCTCGAGCCGGTCGAGTTCCCCACCACCCGTACGCCGGGGGCGCCCGCCGCCGACCGGGCCGCCGACCTGATGGCCGCGTTCGCCGATCCCACGATCCGGGCCGTGTTCGCGGCGATCGGCGGCGCCGACCAGATCACCGTGCTGCCGCATCTCGACCCCGCGCCGTTTCAGGCCGACCCCAAGCCCTACTTCGGCTACTCCGACAACACCAACCTGCTCAACTGGCTGTGGTCGCACGGCGTGGCCGGCTATCACGGCGGCTCGACGATGGTGCACCTCACGCGTCGCCTCGACCCCGCACACCTGACCTCGCTGCGGGCCGCGCTCTTCGAGACCGTGGACCTGCCGATCACCCCGTTGCCCGAGTTCAGCGAGGAGGAGTCGGACTGGGCCGACCCGGCGTCGCTGGACACCCCGCTGGCGGCGGTGCCCAGCCCCGGCTGGAGCTGGCACCGGCCCGACACGGTCGTGACCGCGCCGACGTGGGGCGGCAACCTCGAGATCTTGCACTGGAACCTGGCCGCCGGCCGGTGGATCCTGCCCAACGAGCGCTACGCCGGCTCGATCCTGCTGCTCGAGACGTCGGAGGAGATGCCGCCGGCCGAGGAGGTGTTCCGCATGCTGCGCAACGCGGGCGAGCGCGGCCTGCTCGAACAGTTCCCGGCCGTGCTGGTGGCGACGGCCAAGGCGGCCCTGTTCGGCGAGCCCGCGTCGGCCGAGGAGCGCGCCGAATACCGCGACGACCAGCGTGCGGCCGTGCTCAAGGCGATGGCGGCCTACAACCCGGCCGCGATGGTCGTCTTCGGGATCGATTTCGGACACACGACGCCGCAGTGGATCCTCCCGTACGGGGGTCGCATGACGATCGACGGGCCGAACCGGACGATCACGGCGCACTTCTGACCGACTCGCGGGACTGCACCGGCGGCGCGCACGGGTCGCAGAACGAGCGCGCCGGGGTGTGGGCCTGCAGCCGGCTCGGCACCAGCAGATAGGCCAGCACGGCGCCCGCCACCATCAGGCCCGCGCAGATCAGCATCGTGTTCCGATACACCGGGTGCAGCTGGCCCGCGTCGGTCAGGCTGCCGCCGCCCAGCCCGGCCGCCAGGGGCAGCACCGCCACCGAGAGCAGGCCGGCCGCCCGGGCCACGGCGTTGTTGACCCCCGAGGCGATTCCCGCGTACGAGTCCTCGAGCGCCCCCAGCGCGGTGGCGGTCAGCG
Organism: Paractinoplanes lichenicola; assembly: GCF_016785085.1. GTDB lineage: Bacteria > Actinomycetota > Actinomycetes > Mycobacteriales > Micromonosporaceae > Actinoplanes > Actinoplanes lichenicola. Next base: position 643,588 of record NZ_JAENHO010000006.1, on the reverse strand, counting down.
GCGCCACGAGCGTCGACAGGCCCAGCCCGAAGATCAGTACCGCGGGCAGCACGTCGGTCCAGTAGTTCGCTCCGGCGCCGATGCGCGACATCAGGACCAGGGCGACGGCGCAGATCAGCGGGCCCACGGTCATCAGGATCCGCGGCCCGGTGCGCTGCGAGAGGGCGCCCGCGCGGGCCGACAGCACCAGCATCATCGCGGTGGTCGGCAGCAGCGCGATCCCGCTGGTCAGCGGCGTGAAACCGGAGACGACCTGCAGGTTGACCACGAACAGGAAGAACACCCCGCCGTTGGCCGCGTAGACCAGGAACGTGACCAGGTTGGCCCCGCTGAACGCCTTGTTGCCGAAGATCCGCATGGGCAGCATCGGATGCGGCGACCGCCGCTCGATCAGCACGAACGCGACCATCGCGCCGACCCCGATCGCCAGCGACACCAGCACCATCGGGTCGCCGGGCCCGTGTTCCGGCCAGGCGGTGAAGCCGTACGTCAGCCCGGCCAGCCCGGCCGCGCCGGTCAGCACGCCGAGATAGTCGATCCGCCGGGCCGCCGCCGGGTTGCGCGACTCGGGCACATGCTTGGCCGCGACCAGCAGCACGAGCACGGCGATCGGCACGTTGATCAGGAAGATGTACCGCCAGTCGCCGACCTCGACCAGCCAGCCGCCGAGGAACGGGCCGGCCGCGCCGCCGATGCCGCCCAGCCCCGACCACGCGCCGATCGCCTTCGACCTGTCCTCGGCCGCGAAGGAGGCCTCGAGGATGGCCAGCGCGCCCGGGGTGAGCAGGGCGCCCCCGATGCCCTGCAGCACCCGGGCGGCGATCAGCATCTCGATGTTCGGCGCGATGCCGCACAGCAGCGAGGCGACCGCGAACCAGCCGATCCCGAGCATGAAGACGCGCTTGCGGCCGTAGCGGTCGCCGAGCGAGCCGCCCAGCAGGACCAGCGAGGCCAGGCTGAGCGCGTAGCCGTTGACCGTCCACTGCAGGCCGGCGGCGTCCGAGCCCAGGTCACGGCCGATCGCGGGTAGCGCGATGTTGACGACCGTGGAGTCGATGAAGGCCAGGCTGGAGCCGAGCACGGTGGCCAGCAACACCCATCGCCCCGCGGGCGTGCTGTACCGCACCGGCGCCCCGGCAGTGAGATCCATGCGGCGACCCTAACGCCGTACGGGGGCTCGGGGGATCAGTCATCTTGCTGTCCTTGACCCACATCACTGCGCACATGCGCTTGAGCGAACCGGCTCACCTCGGTGGCCGAGCAGGAGGTCGGCGCGCTCGTCGGAACGAATCGCCGGCTACCTCGGTACCCCGGCCGCTGATATGGCGGCAGCCCCGGACGGGTGGGGGCTTGTGGGAGGCTGCGCTCGCCGCGCCCGGCCGGGTGGATTCGGCTTTTGGGCGTCACCACTCACGCAGGTCGCCTGGGTGGGGTGAGCGTTCTGGGCGCGGCAGCGCCCTGCTCGGCCCGCCCAGGTCCCGGCGGGAGCGACGGTCTGCAACCCCCCACCCCGCTACGACACCCGGCTCTTGAGGTTGATCTTCGGTGGTGAGGGCGTCGAGCTTCTCCCGCACGGAAACGTGAAAGGGTGGGATGCATGATGCGTGCAGCCGTTTTCAGCGAGCCAGGTCCCGCGTCCGTTCTGCAGATCGTCGAGCGGGATCTGCCGCCCGCCGGGCCCGATGAGGTGCGGGTGCGGATTGTTTTGTCCGCGGTCAACCCGACTGACACCGGCACCCGGGCCGGTAAGGGAGTGCCGGACGGGGTGAAACCGCCGCGGGTGCCGAATCAGGACGGCGCGGGCGTGGTCGATGCGATCGGGGACGGTGTGCAGGGGCTGGAGCCCGGCGATCACGTGTGGGTGTGGGACGCGGGTTATGGCCGTGAGAACGGGACCGCGCAGGAGTATGTCGTGCTGCCCCGCCGGCAGGTGGTGCGGATGAACGAGGGTGTGCCGTTCGAGGTGGGGGCCGATCTGGGGATTCCGGCGCTGACCGCGCACCGCTGTCTCACGTTGGCCAGCGACGGGCCGGCCCGGCTCGAGCCCGGCGCCCTCGACGGCCGTACGGTGCTGGTGGCCGGGGGTGCGGGCGCGGTCGGCAACGCCGCCATCCAGCTGGCCAAGTGGGCCGGCGCGACAGTGCTGACCACCGTCTCGTCGAAGGAGAAGGCCGACCTGGCCACGGCCGCGGGGGCCGACGCGGTGATCAATTATCGCGAGGAGGACGTGGCGGCGCGCATCCGGGAGCTGAGCGAGACCGGGCCGAGCATCGTGGTCGAGGTCAACACCGAGAATCTCGCGCTCGACCTCGACGTGATCGCCCCCAACGGCAACATCGCCATCTACGTCGCCGGCAAGGTGGCCATCTCCAGCTTCAAGGCCATGCTCAAGAACGTCAGCCTCGACTTCGTGCTGACCTACACGACCTCGGAGGAGGAGAAGGACAACGCGGTCGCCGCCGTCGCCGAGGCCGTCAACGCCGGCGCCTTCCGGGTGGGGGAGGACGCCGGGCTGCCGATTCTGCGCTACCCGTTCGAGCGGATCGCCGACGCCCACGAGGCCGTCGAGCAGAACGCCGTGGGCAAGGTCGTCATCGAGGTGACGCAGCCTTAGCCAGCAGCGCGTCGGCCACGCGCTCGACTCCGCGGCCGTCCACCGCCGACCAGGCCCGCTGGGCCAGCTCGGTGCGGGCGGCCGCGTCGGTCAGCAGCCGTTCCAGCGTGTCGACGGCGTCCACGCCCAGGTGACCGAGCCGGCCGAGACCCGCGCCGAAACCGCGGGCGATCGTCCGGTCGTACCCGAGGATCTGGTTGTCGACCACCCAGACCAGCGCCGCGGGCAGGCCGAGGCAGAGCAGCTCCCACGTCGACGTGCCGCTCGCGCTGACCGCGAGGTCGGCCTCGGCCAGCAGCTTCGGCAGGTCGTCGGTGGGCGGGATGATGTCGAAGCGCTGTCCCTCGGCCGGCACGACGGCGTGCAGCTCGTCGCGCAGGCTCTCGTTGGCCCCGATGATCGTGGCGTCGAACCGCGCCCCGGTCTGGGCCAGCAGCACGGCGATCTCGGGCGCGGCCCGATAGGCGTCGGTCCCGCCGAAGAAGGCCACGACCTTGGGCGTACGGGCGTCGGTGTGCACCGGCGGCGTGGTGGGCCGCAGCGAGCGCACCGAACCGCGCAACAACGCGTAGTCGAGCCCGGCCAGGCCGAGCGCGCCGTCGACCTCGACGACCGAGTCCAGATTCTGGTCGACGTAGATGTCGGCCGTCTGCCCGCGGAAGTCGCCGTCGACGATGGCCAGCACGGGCTTGCCGGTCGCGCGGACCGCGATCGAGTGCTCCGGCGGCAGCGTGTACGAGTCGATGACCAGCGCGTCGAGCTCGGCGACGGCCGCCACCAGCCCTTCCGGGTCGGCGGGCGGCGGTGACCAGGGCAGGCCGCGCCGGGTGAGCTGCGACTCGGCCCACTCCACGCCGCCGAGGTCGCTCAGGAAGCGCACCCCGGCGCCGCGGGAGACCAGCTCCTCGGCCAGCGCGACACAACGGACGAGATGCCCGACGCCGGTGCGGGCACCGGCGTCGCAGCGAATACCGACAACTGTCACCGTTACGCCTGGACCAGGGCCTTCTGCAGGACGTGGGCGTTGAGCTCGATCAGGTCGGGCCGGCCGGCCAGCCAGTTGGCCAGCTCGCGCACCGAGATCGGCTCGTCGCCGAAGTGGCCGACGATCGCCTCGATGAGCTTCCAGTCGTCCTCGGTGTCGAGCGTCAGCCGCAGGTGCGACAGGTCGGGCTGCATGGTCAGCCCGATCACGTCGAAGTCGTCGGCGTGCGTGTAGATGTACGACGTCACGTGCGTGCGGTGGTGCTCGGTGGCCAGCGCGTCCACGGCCCGCAGCACCGGCGTGCGCACGACCTCGACATCGAGCCCGCGAGGCAGCGTACGGGTGATGGAAGTGGTCATGTAGTCGACGCCGGACGCGGTGAACACGCGGTGGGCCAGCGCGACCAGGTGCGGGTCGAGCAGCGGGCAGTCGGCGGTGAACCGCATGACTACGTCGCTCTCGTGCTGGTCGAGCACGCTCAGGAACCGGGTCAGCACGTCGTCGACCGGGCCCCGGATGCAGGGGATGCCGATCTCGGCGCACTCGGCCACGACCGCGTCGTCGGCCGGCTCGATCGTGGTCGCGACGACCAGGGTGTCCAGCACGCCGCTCTGCTGGGCGGCGCGGACCACACGCTCGAGGACACTGCGGCCACCGAGCTTGCGCAGCACCTTGCCGGGAAGGCGCGAAGAGCCCATCCGGGCCTGGATGATGCCGAGGGTTGTCATTTAAGTCCTTTTCGAAGGCGATTCCGTGCCTTGCGGGCCACCCCGAAGCCGATCTTCGCGACCCGGAAGCTCACCGTGCCACTGAAGAGGGCGACCTGTTTACGAAGCTTGTTAAGTTCCTTGTCCCGCTTGTTGAGCTCGCGTTCGTACCACTGGGCGCGGGAGGTGGCGTCGGCGATCTGCCGGCGCAGCGCGCGCAGCTGCTCCTCGTGCTCGCGGCGGGAGTCGGGCAGGGGGATCTCGTCCTCCGCCGGGACGGGCGGGACGTCGTCGGGCAGGCCCGCGGCGCCGTGCAGGACCGAGGTGAGGGTCGGCAGGTCGGTGGCGGCGGGCCAGGGGTGTGCGTAGCCCCCACCGAGGAGCGTCTGGGCGAACCGGCGGATCACGTCGGTCTGCGGGGGAATGCTGGGGTCGAGCACTGCGAAGGCGTCGTGGTGGACTACGACGTTGTCGGCGGTCGTCTCGGGCAACGCGGCGGCCCAGCCGGTGAGCAGGCGCCGCAGGACGGGCAGGTCGTGGCGGAGGGCCGCGCCGAGCAGCAGCTCCTCGAGCAGGCGGCCGGTCGGCAGGGGGCCGGCCTCGCCCTCGCCGGTCAGCGGCCGGCGGGCCCAGGCGCCGTCGGGGCCGGGCGCGATCTCGACGATCGGGCCGTCGCCGGCCAGCACGGGCGGCAGGGCCAGGGCGGCCGCGGGCCGGGGCGCGCGGTGGGCGACGACCAGCCAGGCGGCCGCGAACTCGGGGCCCAGGCCGCCTCGGACCGCGGCCGCGGCGAGCCGGCGGGGGTCGCTGAGGACTGCCTTCTCCACGTACGCGGAACCGACCGCGCTCGCGGCCACGGCGGCCAGCACGTCGGCCGGGCCGTCCTGCAGCGCGTTGGGCGTGGCGATCAGCGTGGGTGCCTCGGGCACCGGCCAGGCCGAGCCCAGCCAGTCGATCGCGAGACCTTCGGCCGAGAGCTTGCCGGCCAGCCGGGTCGGGTTGCCGGGCTTGGTGTCGAACTCGCCCAGCGGGCGCCACGCGCTGTCGGTCTGGGCCGAGGTGGCGGTGGTGGGGTCGACGAGCCGGTGCACGCCCAGCTCGTTCTCGACGGCCAGCAGCAGGGTGCCGCCGGGGCGCAGGGCGCGCTTGAGGGCCTGCAGGCTCGCGGCCCAGTCGAGCTGCTCGTCCTCGACCGAGCAGAGCCGGTCGAGACCGTCCAGGGCGACCACCACGTCGTACTTCTCAGCGGCGGGCAGCTTGGCCAGCGTGCCGCAGAGGACGGTGCGGCCGCGGGCGTCGAGCTCGATCGCCTCGGGCTCGGAGCGCACCAGGCAGGTGACCGCCGACCGCTCGGCCAGGGCATCGATCAGCTGGTCGGTGTGCGGACCGGCGACCAGCACGTCGGCGCCGGCCGGGAGCTGGTCGGCCAGGTAACCGAAGAGGGCGCCCCCGGCTCGCGGGCGGTCCTCGGTGAATGAGGGCATCTCGCCCCCGATCATCTCCATCATGCGGGCACTGCCTCCGTCTCGGCGGATTGGGCAGTGTAGTACCCCGTCCACCCCAGCATCGCGCGCAGCTCCGCGGGTGACGCCAGGTAACCGTCTCCCAACTCGCTCAGGGCCGAGGCGCGGGCGGCGGCCGCGTCGAGGTGCTTGCCGTGCAACTCGGGCCAGCTGCGCCGGATGCGGTCGGCGGTGGGCCGGTGCTCCTTGTCGAGGTGCATCGGGTCGCCGTAGACCGCGCCCTCGCAGCCCGCCGCGATCCCGTGGAAGATCGCACTGCTCAGCCGGTTGGACGCGACCCGCTTGTGCCTGCGCAGCTCGGCCAGCTGGTTGTCGAGGAAGTCGATGTCGGTGTCGCGCCACTGATAGCCGCGGTAGCCATGGCAGATGACCCGGCCGTATTTCTCGTAGGAGGCGCGTACGGCGTCGTTGCGGAACTCGTGCCAGTAGAGGCAGAAGGTCACCGGGCCGCCGCGCTCGGTCTCCATGATCTCTTCGACCTGGCGCTCGTGGTCGCCCGCGATGTGCTGGCCCTCCCACCCGTGGAAGGGATACCAGATCGTGCCCTCGCGTTTTTCCTCTTCCACCGAGGGGCGCATGGTCAGCAGATAGAGGAACGGGGCGCCGACGACCGTGGCCTGGCGGCGCCCCATCGACCAGGCGCGGCGCCGGGTCTGCTCGGAATAGACGAAGATGGGCCGGCCCGGCACGTAAGGCGTGCCGGCGCCGAGCCCGTCGACCACGTTCCACCCGTGCTGCAGGTAGCCGTTGATCCGGGGCGGATGCTCCCGATCTAGCCCGCAGTACTCGGCCAGGATGTGCGCGTGGCCGTAGAAGTGGTTGGCGTGGTGCACCCGCTAGCTCCCGAGGATGTTACGCAGCGTCTCCACGACGCGGTCCTGATCGGCGTCGGAGAGATCGACGAAGAGCGGCAACGATAGCTGTTCAGCGTAGAAGGTCTCCGCCACGGGGCACATGCCCCGCTGGTAGCCCAGGTCGGCGAAGACGGGGTGCCAATACACCGGGATGTAGTTGACCTGCACGCCGATCCCGGCCTCGCGCATCCGCTCGAAGACTTCACGCCGACGACCGTCCAACACCCGTACGGGATAAAGGTGACGCAGCGGGTCGACGCCCTCACGCTGGATCGGCAGCCGGAGCCCGGGCACGCCGGCCAGCAACTCGTCGTAGCGCGCGGTCAGCTGCTGACGACGGGCCTTGAAGGCGGCCAGCCGCTTGAGCTGCGAGCTGCCCAGGGCGCAGAGCACGTCGGGCAGCCGGTAGTTGTTGCCGAACTCGTGCACTTCCTGGTGCCAGGGGCCCTCGTCGGGGAAACGCATCAGGCTCTTGTCGCGCACCAGGCCGATCGTGCGGAAGGTGCGGGCCCGCTGGAGCAGGTCGGGCCGGATCGACGCCACCGCGCCGCCCTCGGCCGTGGTCAGGTTCTTGGTCGGGAAGAACGAGAACGTCGTGAGGTCGGCCAGCGTGCCCACCGGGCGGCCGTGGAACGTCGTGCCGATCGAGTGGGCGGCGTCGCCGATGAGCACAGCGCCGACGCGCTCCGAGATCTTGCGGAGCGCGTCGTACTCGGCCGGGTGGCCCGCATAGTCGACCGCGGCGATGGCCTTGGTGCGCTCGTTGGCGAGCTCCTCGACCGCGGCCGGGTCGATGTTCGCCGTCTCGTCCTCGACGTCGGCAAATACGATCTTGGCGCCGAGCAGCGCCGCCGAGGATGCCGTGGCCACGAACGTCATCGGAGTGGTGATGACCTCGTCGCCCTGGGTCACGCCGGCCGCCGCGTACGCCGTGTGGAGCGCGGTCGTGCCGTTGGTGACGGTGACCGCCGGGGCGCCGGCGACCGCCTCGATGTCGGCCTCGAACTGCGCGACCCGGGGGCCCGTGGTCAGCCAGTCGCTGCCGAGGGCGGCGACGACCGCCTCGACGTCGGACTGATCGATCGACTGCCGCCCGTACGGCAGCATCAGTTCTCCTCGAGCAGCTTGCGCATGTCCTCGACGGAGAGCCAGAGGTCGTTGTTGTCGGAGCGGTAGTTGAAGCCGTCCGCCACCTCTTCGCCGCCCTCGGGGGTCTCGTAGCCCCAGCTGGCCACGACCGGCTGCACCACGTAACGGTCGGGGAAGCGCAGCGTGCGACGGCTGTCGTCGGAGGCGATCATCTCCTCGTGGAGCTTCTCGCCCGGCCGGACGCCCATCTCGTGGGTGGCCGAGTTCGGCGCGACGGCCTCGACCAGGTCGAGGATGCGCATGCTGGGGATGCGCGGCACGAACAGCTCGCCACCCTGCATGGTGTCGAACGAGTCGACGACGAACTTCACGGCCTGGGGGAGCGTGATCCAGAAGCGGGTCATCCGCTTGTCGGTGATCGGCAGGCTCTTGCCCTCGGCGGCGAGCTTGCGGAACAGCGGGACGACCGAGCCGCGGCTGCCCATGACGTTGCCGTAACGAACCACCGCGAGGCGGGTCGGGTGGGTCGCGGCGTAGTGGTTGCCGGCGATGAAGAGCTTGTCGGCGACGAGCTTGGTCGCGCCGTACAGGTTGATCGGGCTCGACGCCTTGTCGGTGGAGAGCGCGACGACCTTCTTGACGCCCTTGTCGATCGCGGCGTCGATCACGTTCTGGGACCCGTTGATGTTCGTCTCGACGAACTCGGACGGGTTGTACTCCGCGGTGTCGACCTGCTTGAGCGCGGCCGCGTGCACCACGTAGTCGATGTTGTGCATGGCCCGCTCCAGGCGCGCCTTGTCCCGGATGTCGCCGAGGAAGAAGCGCAGCCGCGGGTCGTCGCCGAACATCTGCCGGACCTCGTACTGCTTCAGCTCGTCCCGGGAGAACACGACGATGCGCTGCGGGTCGAGGTGGGTCAGGGCGTAGTTGAGAAACGCCTTCCCGAACGACCCGGTAGCACCGGTGACCAGGATCGATGATCCGCTGAGTACAGACACTTTGATTTTCTCCCGGGGGGTGGGACAGGACGCAGTACGAGCCGGAAGCATAACCAGCCGACCAGCAGATTTCTGAGTCAACCCGAAACGCAAACCTTAGTTCACCCGGTGTTCAGATAGCATTGCTCAACGGTTAACCGAGTGCGACGAGGTTAAGAATCCTCTGTTCACCCAGCCCCTTTGGAGAACCCCTGTGAGTGACCTGCAGAGACTGCGCGAGGCGTTCCGCACCGCACTGGACCTTCCGGCGGATGCGCCCGTGGACGACCTGCAATACCAGGACAACGAGAAGTGGGATTCCCTCGCTCACATGTCCCTGGTGGCGGCCATCGAGGACGAGTTCTCCGTGATGATTGACACAGACGACGTCATCAACATGTCGAGCTTCGCCGAGGCGACCCGCATCCTCGGCAAGTACGGGGTTGACTTCAATGAGTGATCGGGTGGCCCTGGTAACAGGCGCCTCCCGCGGTATCGGTCGTGCCACCGCAACGCGTCTCGCGGAGCGAGGGCACGACCTCGTGCTGCACGGCCATGGCGCCGATGCCGTGGCCGCAGTCGCCGAGGAACTCGCCGGTAAGTATGGCGTGACGGCGGTCAGCGGCCACGGTGACATTGGCGACCCCGCGACGGCCAAGGCGCTCGTGCAGCTCGCCTTCGGCACCTTCAAGCGGCTGGACGCGCTGGTCGTCAACGCCGGCACGCACGCGGCCGGCATGCTCGGCATGACCGACGACGCGACCATCCAGCGCCTGTTCGCGGTGAACTCGGCCGGCGCGGTCTACACCCTGCGCGGCGCGGCCCGCCTGCTGGCCCGGGGTAAAAATCCGGCCGTGGTCCTGGTGTCGTCGATCACCGCCTCGCGCGGCATCGCCGGCCAGGCCGTCTATTCGGCCTCCAAGGCGGCCGTAGCCGCCCTGGCCAAGTCGGCCGCCAAGGAGCTCGGCAAGCAGGGCATCCGGGTCAACGCCGTCGAGCCCGGCTTCATCGCCACCGACATGCTCGACACTCTCGACGAGAAGGGCCGCGAGGAGCGCATCGCCGACACGGCGCTGGGCCGGCTGGGCGAGGCCGACGAGGTCGCCGACGTGATCGCGTTCCTCCTCTCCGAGCAGGCCCGGTTCGTGACCGGCCAGGTGCTCGGGGTCGACGGAGGACTGACGCTGTGAACCTGTTCCACCCCGGTGCCCGCGTGATCGACGCGGCCACCGGCGAGACGCTGACCGAAGACATGATCGAGGCGGCGGCCGCCGCCCTGGCCTCCGAGCCGGGCGGGGTGGTGTTTCACCCGTTCGAGACGACCCTGCCGTCGATCGCCCGTTATCTGGCGGCGTTCCGGTTGGGCCGTCCGATCGTGCTGCTCGACCCCGACGGCGACCACGCCGCGCTGGCCGAGCGCTTCAGCACCACCGAGGTGCACCCCGACCTGGCGCTGCTGCTGACCACCAGCGGCTCGACCGGCAACCCGAAACTCGTGCGGCTGAGCGCCGGCGCCGTGCGGACGAATGCCGAGCAGATCGCGTCGGTCCTCGGCATCACGGGAGAATCGGTGGCCGTCACGACGCTCCCGCTCTTCTACTCGTACGGGATGTCGGTCCTCAACTCGTACCTGCTGACCGGCGCGACGGTCGTCCTCGAGCGCACCGGCATCATGCAGCGCGACTTCTGGACCGCGGTCAACGAGCACGGCGTGACGTCGATGGCGTTCGTGCCCTCGCAGTACGAGATGCTCCGCCGGCTGCGCTTCGACCCGGCGAAATACCCCACGCTGCGCACCCTGACCCAGGCCGGCGGGCGCCTGCGGGCCGAGCTGGTGACCGACTTCGCGCAGCGGATGGCGACGGTCGGCGGCTCGCTCTACGTGATGTACGGCCAGACCGAGGCCGCGCCGCGGATGGCCACCCTGCCCCCGGACCGCCTGGCCGAGAAGGCCGGCTCGGTCGGCCTGGCCCTGCCCGGCGGCGCGTTCGCCATCGAGGACGACGAGGTCGTCTATCGCGGCCCCAACGTGATGATGGGGTACGCCGACACCGCGGCCGATCTCGCGCTCGGCGACGTCCAGGGTGGCGCGCTGCACACCGGTGACCTCGGTCGCATCGACGACGAGGGCTTCCTGTTCATCACCGGCCGGATCAAGCGGATGGGGAAGGTCTTCGGCGTCCGGATCAACCTGGACGACGTGGAGAAGAACTTCCCGGTCACGGCCGTGGCGGGCGACGACAAGCTGGTCGTCTTCGCCGAGGGCATTTCGGACGACGAGGCACGCGGCCTCCGCGCCAAGATCGCCGAGTGGCTCGGGACACATTTCTCCGGCGTCGTAGTGCGTAGTGTTGACGCGCTGCCGTTGCTGCCCAACGGCAAGACGGACTATCGGGCGCTGGAGTCTTCGTTGTGAGTGTCTTCACCCTGCCTCAGGCGGCGAAGGAGGAGGTCCTTCTCAAGGAGCTCTCCGCGCTGACCGAGCATCACCGGGAGAACTGCGAGCCGTACGCGCGGATCCTCGCCGCCTCGGGCTACCAGCCGGCGGCCTCCGTCGCGGGGCTGCCCTGGCTGCCGGTGCGGCTCTTCAAGAACCTGGAGCTCAAGAGCATCCCGGACGACGAGGTGTACAAGGTCCTCACGTCCAGCGGCACCACCGGCGCCGAGGTCAGCAAGATCTACCTCGACAAGGCGGCGGCGGCCGAGCAGACCCGCAAGCTGGGCGCCACCGTGCAGAGCGTGCTCGGCCCCAAGCGGCTGCCGATGATCCTGGTCGACACCAAGGCGATGCTGAAGGACCGCAAGTCGTTCAGCGCCCGCGGCGCCGGCGTGCTCGGCATGTCGAACTTCGGGCGCAACCACGTGTGGGCGCTCGACAACGAGGGCCACGTCGACGTCGAGGCGCTCAAGGGCTTCCTCGAGCAGTACGGCGACGAGCCGTTCCTCATCTTCGGCTTCACCTACCTGGTCTGGCTGCACCTCTACGAGGTCGCCAAGGACAACGGGCTCGACCTCAGCAACGGCATCCTGATCCACTCGGGCGGCTGGAAGAAGCTGGTCGACCAGGCCGTCTCGCCCGAAGAGTTCCGCAACCGGCTGGCCGGGGTCGGGCTCACGAAGGTGCACAACTACTACGGCATGATCGAGCAGATCGGCACGATCTTCCTCGAGGGCCCCACCGGCGGCTCGCTCTACTGCCCCGACTTCGCCGACGTGGTGATCCGTGACCCCGAGACCTGGGCCGAGCAGCCGGTCGGCAAGCCGGGCCTGATCGAGGTGATCAGCACGCTGCCCACCTCGTACCCCGGCCACGTGCTGCTCACCGAGGACCTCGGCGTCGTGCACGGCGTCGACGACGGCGACTGGCCCGGCAAGCGGTTCTCGGTCATGGGCCGGCTCCCGCGGGCCGAGGCGCGCGGCTGCTCCGACACGTACCGGGAGGCGGCGTGATCCAGTATCGCTTCGGCGTCGAGGGCGACCTGACCGCCCCCTCCGACGACCGGCTCACCGTCGGCGACCCCCGGGTCATCGACTTCCTGGGCAAGCTCGCCCGCAAGCTGCTGGCCCCGGCCGTGGCCCGGCGGCACCCCGAGCTGGGCTCGCTCGGCTTCTTCCTGCGCCCGGCCGAGCTGCACCGCACGGTCGAGCACATGCGTCAGGGCGACGCGCTGGTCTTCCCGCGCGGCAACGTCTTCCACATCCCGCCGGCCAACGTCGACACGATCTTCGTGTATTCGTGGGCGCTCTCGGCCCTGGCCGGCAACCACAACGTCGTCCGCATCTCGGAGCGCTCGGCGACCGCGGCCGACACGATCCTGGGCGCGCTCAACGAGGTGCTGGCCGACGCCGACCCGGTGATCGCCCGCACCCAGCGCATGATCACGTACGGGCGGGACGACAAGGTCACCGCCGCGCTCAGCCAGTGGGCCGACCTGCGCGTGATCTGGGGCGGCGACTCGGCCGTGGAGGCGATCCGCAGGCACCCGCTGCGCCCGTCCGCCCGCGACCTGACCTTCCCCGACCGTACGTCGTGGGCGGCGCTCTCGGCCGACGGCTGGCGCGCGGCCGACCCGGCCCGCAAGCGCGCGGCGGTGCTCGGGTTCACCAACGACTCCTACTGGTTCGACCAGGCCGCCTGCTCCTCACCCCGTACGGTCTTCCTCGTGGGGGAGAACACCGACGACGTGCGCGCCGAGTTCATCGACCTGCTGCTGGGCATGGTCGGCGAGCGCGGCTGGGAGATCGACGCCGCGATGGCCGTCGAGAAGCGGGTCAACGCGTACGGGATGGCCGCGACCGGCGCGATCTCGGCCATGGAGTTCCCGGCGAACTCGGTCACCGCGATGTCGCTGATCACCGTGCCCGACGCGCCGCGCCGCTGGATCGGCGCCGGCGCCTTCCCGTTCGCCGAGGTCGGCTCGCTGCTCGACCTCGTGCCCGCGATGAACCGGCAGGACCAGACGTTCAGCCACTTCGGGTTCACCAGCGAGCAGCTGCGGGAGTTCGCGCTGGCCCTGGGCGGGCGCGGCGTCGACCGGATCGTCCCGTTCGGCCAGGCGCTCACCTTCGGCTCGATCTGGGACGGTTACGACCTGCCGCGCGAATTCACCCGGTTGACGACTCTCGTAGAGTGACCGCCGTGCTCGATACCGCCGAGGCGCCGCCCGCACCGCAGCCCTCGGCGGATCCCGGACCGCGTCCGATTCCGGCCCGCCGCCGCCTGCGGTGGCCGCTGGCGATCCTGCCCTGGATCTTCCCGGCCGTCACGCTCGTGCTGGCCCTGCTGAACACGGGCGTCTCGGGCCGGGACATCGCGCTGTACGCGTTCTATTTCGCGGTCGACATCGTGCTGCCCGGCACGCTGGTCTATCGGGCGCTGCGCGGCAGCCGGGGCAACGTGCCCGAGGATCTCGGTCTCGGGGCCGCCACCGGCATGCTGATCATGCTGGCGGGCTGGGCGCTGTGCGCGTTCCTGGGCACCCAGGTGCTGCTGCCGTGGTGGCCGGCGCTGATCATCGCGCCGTTCCTGGCCGTGCCCAAGCTGCACAGACACTGGCGGGTGAGCCGGCCGCGGCCCCTCCCGCTGCGCTGGTCGTGGATCGTCGCCGCCGGTCTGGTGCTGCTGGTCGCCGCGGAATACCCCGCCTTCGCGGCCACGCCGCTGCCACCCGCGGGCGGCACGATCTATCAGGACCTCTGGTATCACCTGGGCCTCGTGCACGAGATGACCCGCTCGATGCCGTTCCAGGTGCCGCAGATGGCCGGCGACTCGCTCACCTACCACTACCTCTCCGATGCCGACATCGCCGCGGCCAGCATGATCACCAAGATCGACCCGGCCGTGGTGCTGCTGCGGCTGTGGATCATGCCGGTGGCCGCGACGGGGCTCCTGGTGCTGGCCGCGCTGACCCGCGCGCTCAGCGGCAAATGGTGGGCGGGCGCGCTGGGCGGGACGGTGGGAATCCTCGGGCTGCCGCTGTTGCTGGGGTCGGCCATCACCGCGCTGGGCATCAACCCGGTCAGCTTCTACAGCCCCTCCCAGACGTACGCGATCCCGCTCCTCGCCCTGCTGCTGATGCTCGCCGTCGACGTGTTGCGGGGCCGCGGCCTGGGCTGGTCCTGGCTGCTGGTCTTCCCGCTGGCCCTGGCCTGCGCCGGCGCCAAGTCGAGTGCGCTGCCGCCGTTCCTGGCCGGGCTGCTCGCCGCGACCGTGCTCGTCGCCTTCCGATACCGCCGACGCCTGCTGCCCACCCTGTCGCTGCTCGGGCTCACGCTGGCGGCCGTGGTGCTCGGCTTCCGGCTCTTCGCCGGCGGCGGGGCCGGCACCCTGGGCTTCCAGCCGCTGGCCATCCTGTATTGGGTGGTGCCCTATCGCTCGACGATCGGCTACCAGGACGTCATCGACAAGAACGTCTTGATCCCGTACGGGGTGGAGCACACGGGCACCGCGGGCCGCGCCTTCATCGCCGGGGTGGTGCTCTGGTGGTTCGTCATGCAGGCGCCGCGCATGCTGGCCCTGGCCGGCATCGCGGCCCGGCCCACCCGCACCGAGCCGGCGATGTGGCTGCTGGCCGGCATGACCGCGGCCGGCGCCGGGGCGACCTTCCTGCTCTGGCATCCGTCGGCCAGCCAGGTCTACTTCTTCATGAGCGCGGCCCCGTTCGGCACGGTCGCGGTCGCCTGGCTGATGGCCGCGACCGCGCGGAGCTGGCGACCGGTGCTGGCCGGGGTGCTGGCCGGCGGCGTCTGGGCGCTGATCGCCCCGCAGATGGTCGCGCCGCGGGTCGACCGGGTGATCCGCTGGGCCCTGGTCCTGGCCGAACCCCTCGTCCGCACGGCGATCGTGGCCGTCTGCGTGGCCGCGATCGCGCTGCTCCTGCGCCGCGTGTTCACGGGCCGCACCCCGTGGCGGGCGCTCCCGGCCGGTTTTCTGGCCGCGGTGCTCGGGGCCGGGCTGATCGGCGGCGCCGAGCGCCAGTTCGACGAGGTCGAGGCCGCCCTCTCCGGCGTTTCCCGGCCCGCCACCGACAACCCCGGCAAGATCCTCGAACCCGAGGAGATGCTGGCCGCGCAGTGGCTGGCCGACAACACGGGCCGGGACGACGTGGTGGCCACCAACGTGCACTGCACGCCGATCGACTGGACCTCCGGCTGCGACTCCCGGGCGTTCTGGGTGACCGGGCTGGGCGGGCGCCGGGCGGTCATTGAGAGCTGGGGCTACACGGACGCGGCGCTGGCTCTGGACGGGGTCAACGGCGAGCGCTACTCGCGGCAACAGGCGCCCGACTACGAGCGTTTCATGCTCAACGAGAAGGTCTTCGCGAACGGGCAGGAGGCCGACATCGCGGAGCTCAAGCGGCTCTACGACGTCAAGTGGCTCTTCGCCGACGACCGGGTGGCCGGGGTCGTGTCGCCCAACCTGGCCCAGGTTGCCAAGGTCCGGTTCACGTCGGGCCCGGTGACGATTTATGAGTTGCGCTGACCTCTACGGTGGGGTTAACCCTACCGTCGATCGGGCGGCGGGCAGGATCGGAACGGAGCGCGCCGATGCCTAGCGTCGACACCATGACGACGTACGCCTCCCCGCCCACCCGCTCCCCGCTGGTTCGCCTCGCGCGCCAGGTCGGCATCGACACCCAATACGTGCTGATCGGCTTCCCGCTCGGCATCATCACCGTCTCGCTGTTCATGACCCTGTTCTTCACCGGTCTGGGCACGCTGATCATCTGGGTCGGGCTGCCGATCCTGCTGGCCACGCTGATGACCGCCCGCGGCTTCGCGACGCTCGAGCGGGCCCGGATCGGCCCGGTCTTCGGCCAGAAGATGCCGCACCCCTATTACAAGAAGGCCCCGGCCGACGCGAGCGCCCTGCGCAAGACGCTGGCGCCGCTGACCGACGGCCAGGCCTGGCTCGACATGCTGCACGGGATGTTCCGGTTCATCCCCAGCACGATCTCGTTCAGCCTCGTCGTCACCTGGTGGTCGGGCGCGATCGGCGGTCTCACCGTGCTGCTGTGGGACTGGTCGATCCCGCGCCCGCCGGACAACCAGGACCTGCCCGAGCTGCTCGGCATGGGCGACGGCACGGCGACCCGGGTGATCTTCTACTTCGCCTGCGGTGTCTTCTTCGCCGGCACGCTCTACCCGGTCGTCCGCGGCGCCGCGCTGCTCGAGGCGCTCTTCGCCCGCGGCCTGCTCAACGGCGTCAACGACCTGCGCGAGCAGGTGGCCGAGGCGAACGCGGCCCGCGAGGTCGCCCAGCAGCAGAAGGCGGCTGCCGTCTCGGCCGAGGCCACCGCGCTGCGCCGGCTCGAGCGCGACATCCACGACGGCCCGCAGCAGCGCCTGGTGCGCCTGGCCATGGATCTGGGCCGCGCCGAGCAGCAGTTCGCCACCGACCCCGACGCCGCCCGGGCCACCGTGGCCGAGGCGCTGACCCAGACCCGCGAGACGCTCGACGAGCTGCGCGCGCTGTCCCGCGGCATCGCCCCGCCGATCCTGGTCGACCGTGGCCTGCAGGCCGCCCTGACCGCGCTGGCCGGCCGCTGCACCATCCCGGTCGACCTCGACGCGCCGGTCGCCGAGCGGCTCGAGCCCGCGCTGGAGTCGACGGCCTACTTCGTGGTGGCCGAGGCGCTGACCAATGTGGCCAAGCACAGCTACGCCAACGAGGTGCAGGTCAGCGTCCGCCGCAACGTCAGCGGCCTGCTGGTCTCGATCGCCGACGACGGCGTGGGCGGGGCCAGCCTGGCCAAGGGGCACGGGCTGGCCGGGCTCGACGACCGGGTGCGGGCGGCCGGCGGCGTGCTCGACGTCGACAGCCCGGCCGGCGGCGGGACGCGGCTCACGGCGGCCCTCCCCGTGTAGATCTCCGGCATCTGACAGCATGAGCCCATGCGGGTGGTTATTGCCGACGATGCGGTGCTGTTGCGTGAGGGACTCGTCAGGCTCGTCGAGGAGAACGGTCACACCGTGGTGGCGGCCGTCGGCGACGGGCCTTCCCTCGTCTCCGCGATCGCCGAGCACAAGCCGGACGTGTCCATCGTGGACGTCCGCATGCCGCCCTCGCACACCGACGAGGGGCTCCGGGCCGCGGTGGAGGCGCGCGGCCTGGTGCCCGGCACCCCGATCCTCGTGCTCTCCCAATACGTCGAGGTCTCGTACGCCGATGACCTGCTGGCCGACCGCCTGGGCGCGGTCGGCTATCTGCTGAAGGACCGGGTGTCGCAGGTCGCCGAGTTCCTCGACGGGCTGCGCCGGGTCGCCGGGGGCGGCACGGTGCTCGACCCCGAGGTGGTCAGCCAGCTGCTCGTCCGCCGGCGCCGCGACGACCCGCTGCGGGCGCTCACACCGCGCGAGCGCGAGGTGCTCGGGCTGATGGCCGAGGGCCTGTCGAACGCGGCGATCGCCCGCAAGATGGTCGTCACCGACGGCGCGGTCGAGAAGCACGTGCGCAACATCTTCACCAAACTCGCCCTGCACCAGGACGAGGAGCAACACCGCAGGGTCATGGCGGTGCTGGCCTACCTCCAGGGGTAGTGCTAACCCCACCACCGATACGCGGGTCTGCTGTATCGATCGGGACGGCCGCTCTCCATAGCGTCTTTTCCCATGGAGAGCCCCGAAAAAGTCAAGGGAATCGCGGCCCGCGCCGCGTTGTGGAGCGCCCGTCATCGGACGCTCGCGATCCTCGGGTGGATCGCATTCGTCGCCGCCGTCACCGTCCTCAGCGGACAGTTCGGGACGGTCGAGGCCACCAGCGCCGACCAGGGTCACGGCGACACCAAGAAGGCCGACCAGATCGTCGAGGCGGCCGGTTTCCCGGAGCGGCCGGCCGGCGAGATGGTCATCGTGCAGAACCGGTCCGGCGCCGACCGTACGGCGGCAGTGACCGAAGTGACCGCCGCGCTGAAGAAGACCAAGGACGTCGTCGACGTCCAGAAGCCGATCGTCTCGCCGGACGGCCGCTCCTCGCTCATCCCGTTCGCGATCGCCGGCGAGGCGGAGGACGCCGCCGATCGCGTGCAGCCGTCGCTCGACACGGTCGCCCGCGTGCAGGCCGCGCATCCCGACCTCTACATCGCCCAGGGCGGCGACGCCAGCGGGGACAAGCTGATCGGCGACAAGCTCGACAAGGGCCTCAACACCCTCGGCATGCTCTCGATCCCGGTGACCCTCGGCATCCTGCTGGTCGCGTTCGGCGCCGTGGTCGCGGCCCTGCTGCCGGTGCTGCTGGCGATCATGGCCGTGGTGGCGGCGATGGGCCTCCTGGCCTTCGCGAGCCACTGGGCGCCCACCGTCGACACCACCACCCACGTCATGCTGCTGGTCGGCCTCGCGGTCGGCGTCGACTACTGCCTGTTCTACATCCGCCGCGAACGTGACGAGCGTCGCAACGGCGCCGACCCGCACCGCGCCCTGGTGATCGCCGCGCAGACCTCGGGCCGGTCGATCTGGATCTCCGGGCTCACCGTCATCGTGGCCATGGCCGGCATGTTCCTGACCTTCGACACCACGTTCGTCAGCTTCGGGGTCGGCACGATCCTCGTCGTCGCGACGGCCGTGCTCGGCTCGCTGACCGTCCTCCCAGCACTGCTCTCGGCGCTGGGCGACAAGGTCGACGCGATCAAGATCCCGGGCCTCTACCGGCGCCGCAGCGACGGCCGGGTCTGGAACGGCTTCCTGCGCCTGGTGCTGGCCAAGCCGCTGATCTCGGCCGTGCTCGCCGTGGGCGTGCTGGCCGCCATCGCCGCCCCGATGCTCGACCTGCGCACCAAGGGCGAGGGGATCGAGGACCTGCCGCCGACCGCGCCCATCGTGCAGGCGTACAAGGCGATCGACGAGGCCTTCCCGAGCGAGACGTCGCCCGTCGAGATCGTGGTCGAGTCGTCGGCGGTGCGCACGCCGGAGTTCCAGGCCGCCGTCGCCCGCCTCCGGGCCGAGGTGGAGGGGAGCGACGGGCGGTTCAGCGGGCCCGTCGAGACGCAGATCAACCCGGCCGGCACGGTCGCGCTGGTCACGCTGGGCATGGCCGACAAATCCGACCTGACCCGGCTGCGCGAGACGGTCGTACCGGCCGCCTTCGGATCCTTCCCGGCCCTGGTGACCGGCGGGGTGGCGGGCGAGGCGGACTTCAACGCCCGGCTCGACGCGAGCATGCCGTGGGTGTTCGGCTTCGTGCTCGGACTGGCCTTCCTGCTGCTGCTCGTCTCGTTCCGGTCGGTCGTGGTGGCGATCACCGGGGTCGTCCTCAACCTGCTCTCGGTGGCCGCCGCGTACGGGATGCTGGTCTTCGTCTTCCAGTACGGCCACTTCGAGAGCCTGCTCGACTTCACGGCCGCGGACGGGATCATCAACTGGATGCCGCTGTTCCTTTTCATCATCTTGTTCGGACTCTCGATGGACTACCACGTCTTCGTGCTGAGCCGGATCCGCGAGGGACACGACCGGGGGCTGCCGACGCGGCAGGCGGTGCGGGAGGGCATCGGCCGCACGGCCGGCGTCATCACCAGCGCGGCGGTCGTCATGGTGGCGGTGTTCGCCCTGTTCGCGACGCTGCCGCTGGCCTCGACCAAGCAGCTCGGGATCGGCCTCGCCGCGGCCGTGCTGCTCGACGCGACCATCATCCGGGCCGTCCTGCTGCCGGCCGTGATGGCGCTGCTGGGCGAGAAGAACTGGTGGCTGCCGAAGTGGCTGGGCTGGCTGCCCCAGATCGCCCACGAGCCGCCGGCCCCGGCCGCCGCCGACGCCCCTCGCGCCGAGCGGGAGCTGGCCGCTGTCTAGGGCTTGACGTGCAACAACAGCTCCGCGCCGACCGGTCGGTAACCCGCCGACTGGAAGGCGCGGATGCTTCGTGCGTTGCCGGCCGCCTGCTGCGACCAGAGCACGGCGCCGGGCGGGATCAGGTGACGGGCGGCCAGGGCCAGCGCGCGGCCGAGGCCCCGGTCGCGGACCTGCTCGTCGACCTCGATCGAGACCTCCCAGCGGCCGGCCACGCCGCGACCGATGGTCAGCAGGCCGCCGGGCGCCGACCACGTACGCACGTCGTCGCGGTGACTCAGCGCCCGGCGTACGCGGGGGTGGTCCTGATCCTGCTCGGTGACCGGGAGCGGCGGCGGGCCGGGCAGCGCGCCGGCCACGGTCAGCAGGTCGATCGTGTCGGTCGTGCGGCCGGTGCGAGCGAGCAGCGCGGCCAGGAAGGACGGGTTCATCGCGGCCGCGAGATGATCACTGTCGGTAGCCGTGATCGCCGCGCGGATCCACTCCGGGTCGTCGTCCAGAAAGATCACTGTGTGTGCCGTGAAGGCCAGCACTCCGGCGTCGCGGGGGCCGGGCTGGGGCACGATCGTGATGCCGCCGTCGGGCTCGGGGAAGTCGCCGGCGGCGGCCTCTGCCAAAATCTTGGCCAACTCCATCCTGCGATCCTCCTACTTCAGGACCAAGGACAGGCATGACCGGGGCGGACGTGGCGGCGTCCACCCCGGCCCGCCTGCGAGCGTCCACTGTAGGCGACGATCTTGAGAAGTGCCTGCCGGTCGGGAAGTTACGGGCAGATCGGGTGATGTGTGACACAGAAGTGCCGGCGCGGAGTGGCCCCCGGGGGCCCTGTTTGCTGGTCACCCACGGACATTTCGGCCGCACGGCTCGCCGGTCCGACCGGGGAACGATTCCCTAACGGTCCGCGCGGAACTTAACCTTGAGTGGTACCTTTCGGCGTCGACTTGACGGGCCGCGGCACGGCCAGGCCCGAAACTTCGCGCGCCCGAGCGAACCGAGATGGCGGCGCACCAGCAGCCGGCGATGGACGAGGGAATGCATCACGCCAACTATCACTACGGTCACGCCCACCTGTTGGCCCGCTACTGCGATCTGCCCGATCCGCTGCACCCGCCCCGCTTGCAGGGCTACCTCCAGCACGGCTGGAACATGGGTGACGGCCTGGCCCCGGGCACCCCGTTCGTAGACGGCAGCAAGATCTTTGTCTGGTCCGAGGAGACCCGGCGCCGGTCCTGGTCGCAGGGCCGCCGCGACGTCATCGTGGTCGGCGCCCCCTTCGCGTACCTGCTGGAGATGGAGCCCGAGCCGGCCGATGCGCCGGAGCCCGAGGGCACGATCTTCTACCCGTTCCACGGGTGGGAGGGCCAGCAGATCAGCGGTGACCACCAGAAGCTGATCGACGAGGTCAAGAAGGTCGAGACCGGCCCGGTCACCGCCTGCCTGTACTGGAACGAGTACAGGATGAAGAGTGTCCGCAAAATCTACGAGAACGCCGGTTTCCGGGTCATCTGTCACGGTTATCGCGGTTTCTGGTGGCGTGATCACAATCGTGAGTTCCTCGTCGGCCAGCTCAAGGAGCTGCGCCGCCACCGCCGAGTAGTGTCGAACCGGCTGTGCAGCGCCGTCTGGTACGGCGCGCTGGCCGGCCGGGAGGCCGCCGTCTACGGCGACCCGATGGTCCTCGACAACGCTGACCCCACCTTCGGCGGCGAGCCCCGGCTGCGCCGGCAGTGGCCTGAGCTTTATGGGCACCAGACCGACAACGCCGTGACCCACGCGCTGGCCCGCCAGCAGCTGGGCGCCGACGAGTTGGCCCATCCCGACGAACTGCGCGCCATCCTGGGCTGGCCCGCTTCCACAGAGAGGGTGAAGTGATGTCGGAGCGCTCCGCTGCCCTGCTTCCGAACGAGGGTACGGACTTCGCGGCCGCCCTCTCCGCGCCGCCGGTGAACAACCTGCGGCGCATCGGCGGCGAGATGTTCGCCTGGAGCGACCGCGACCCGCAGCGCAGCCAGCCGCTGCCGCGCGGCGCCGTCCTTCGCCACCTGCTGCGCCAGTACGCCGGCCCCGGCCGTACGGTGCTGGTCGCGGGCCCGCACAGCGAGGAGGTCGTGGCCGCGCTGGCCGACACCGGCGCCTCGGTGTCCTGGCTGCTCCGCTCGCTGATCGACGCCGAGGAGGCGGCCCGCGGCAACTCGCGGATCACCGTCCTGGCCGGCGCCGCGGTCAAGCTCGACGCGGCCGAGAAGTTCGACCTCGTGGTCGCGGCCGACGGCGTCGACCGGCTGAACTCGGCCGAGGGCGAGCAGATGTCCGCGGCCCAGCTCGTCGACCGGCTCGCCGAGGCCGTCCAGCCCGACGGCGTCCTGCTGCTCATGCACGACAACCGTCTCGGCGTGCACCACACCGTGCGCCTCGAGCCCGGCGCCCGGGAACGGCTCGACTCGGACTGGTACAACACCGACGACGAGACCGACACCCAGCGCCCGGCCTCGCAGGAGCAGCTGACCGCCCGGCTGGCCCAGTCCGGCCTGACGGTCGCCGCCGCGTACGCCGCCTTCCCCGAGCCCGCCGCGCCCACCGTGCTGGTCGGCGAGGGCCTGCTCGGCGAGGTCGCGTCGCCGCTGCGCCCCCGCCTCGGCACGGCGCTGTCCCAGGCGTTCGCCGGCGCCTTCCGCGGCCGCCCGGTCCTCAGCGACCCGCGCCGCCTGGTCAACCGCGCGCTGCGGGCCGGCGCCGAGGGCACGGTCGCCCCGGCCTGGCTGGTCATCGCCCGCGGTCCCGGCGCGGCCCCGGCCGTCGAGGGGCACGAGCTGCTGATCGGCGACGCCCGCGGCACGTTCGCGTACGAGGTGACCTCGGCCGGCGACCAGGTGCGGACCACCGTGCTGGAGCCGCTCGAGGGCCCGATCGAGCGGGAGGGCCTGCGCCGCATCAGCGAGCCCACGGCCCCCGGCGCCGACGTCGGCTACGTGCTCGAGGAACGCCTGGAGCACCTCGCGGCCACCAGCGACCTGCGCCGCATGCGGGTCGAGCTGGCCCAGTACGACGCCTGGCTGCGCTCGCAGGCCCAGGACGGCCTGCTCACCGGTCCGGTCGCCGTGGCCGGGCTGGCCGACGTCTTCGTCACCGAGGACGGCCCGGCCCTGCTGCCGACGAACTGGGAGCCGGTCGAGTCGGTGGCGCTCGAGACGGCCGAGATCCGGGCGGTCTGGTCGTTCGCCGTCCAGCTGATCACGTCGGGCCAGCCGCACCCGTGGCCGATCACCTCGAACGCGGTCGACCTGACGGCCACGATCCTGGGCATGGTCGGCCAGGGCATCGCCGCCGACAGCGTGCGCGCGGCGGTCGAGCTGCACGTGCGCCTCGAGACGGCCGAATATGGCCTGAGCCTCTCGGACCAGCACGACCGGCGGCTCCAGCTGCTGGCCGTCTCGCCCGGCTCGGCCTCGGTCGACGTGGCCGGCTTCCGCGAGCTCACCGAGGCGCTGTGGCGTCAGCGGTACGAGGCGAGCCACCTGCTGGCGATGATGGACTGGACCGAGCAGATCATCAAGTCCCGCGACCTGCAGGTCAGCAAGATGGATTGGGAGGTCCAGTTCTACAAGAAGACCTGGGCCGGCCGGTTCCTCTGGATCTCGCGCAGCGCCTACCGGGTGATCATGCGCGACGGCCGGAAGTTCATGCGCGGACGGCGGGCTCGCAAGGCGGAGGCGCAGTCCAACGCTGTTCGTTGAGTTTCGTCGAAGGGGGCCGCTCGGCGGCCCCCTTCTTTGTGCGCTAGATCAGGTCCCAGCTCAGCGGGGTGCCCTTGGCCGCGTCGGCCGTGAAGGTGCGCCCCATGACCAGGCCGATCGAGTCGGGCTCAAGCCCGCCGGTGGGCCGGATGGACCGGACGTTCTCGGGCGTGACCTGGTCGCCCGCCTTGACGTCGGCCACCACGTAGAGCGACCGGCGGAAGCGCAGGCCCTCCTTCTCGGCCTCGGTCGGGCCGATGTGCGTCGTGCCCAGCGCCTGCCAGGCCCGCTCCGTCTCGATCCGCATGGCCTTGAGCTCGGCCGGGTCGAGCGAGAAGGCCGAGTCGACGCCGCCGTCGGCCCGGTCCATCGTGAAGTGCTTCTCGATCAGGCAGGCGCCGAACGCGACCGAGGCGATCGGCACGCCGATGCCGTGCGTGTGGTCGCTCAGGCCGATCGGGCGCTCGAGCATCTGGGCCAGCACCGGGATGCGGCGCAGGTTGGTGAACTCCGGCGGCGCCGGATACGACGCGGTGCAGCTCAGCACCGTGATGTCGGTGGCGCCGACCCCCTCGGCGGCCTCGACCGCGGCCGCGATCTCCTTCACCGAGGCCATGCCGGTGGAGATGATGATCGGCTTGCCGGTGCTCGCGGCCAGGCGGATCAGCGGCAGGTCGGTGATCTCGGAGGACGCGATCTTGTAGAGCTCGGCGTCGAGCTTCTCGAGCAGTTCGACCGCCGTACGGTCGAAGGGGCTGGAGAACGGCGTGATGCCGCGCTCGCGGGCCCGCTCGAAGATCGGCTGGTGCCAGTCCCACGGGGTGTGGGCGCGCTCGTACAGGTCGTACAGGTATGCCTCGGACCACAGCTCGTGACCCTTGGAGATCTGGAAGCGGGGGTGCTTGACGTCCACGGTCATGGTGTCGGCCGTGTACGTCTGGATCTTGATGGCGTCCGCGCCGGCGTCGGCCGCCGCGTCGACCAGCGCGAGCGCCCGGTCCAGGGAGCCGTTGTGGTTCCCCGACATCTCCGCGACGATGTACGGCCGCTTGTCGGGCCCGAACTTAGTCATTACTTCCCTCTCTCCGTCCAGACGACGGTCTTCATCTCGCCGTCGACGAGCCGTTCGTAACGCCGCGTCTCCTTGAAGCCGAACCGGCGGTGGAGCGCGAGCACCTGCTTGTTGTCGGCGAGCGTCTCGCCGCCCAGGGTCTCCAGGCCAAGTGTGCCGAACGCGTACTCCACGGCTTCCTTCTCCAGCCGCATCCACGCCGCCAGCAGACCGTCACCCAGGCCGGCGACGTCGAGGTAGAACGACCACGTGTTCCCGTTGAAGATCACGACACCGGCCGGCGTACCCCGATCGTCTTCGTAGATCAGCACATCACGCCAGCGGTTTTCCCACCACTTCGCGTGCTCCTCGGGCTTGATCGCGTGCGTGGTCAGGCTCACGGCACGCACCGACTCATGGTTGCGCCAGGGCAGGATCAGGTCCCGTTCGGCGTAGGTCGCAGGTCGCAGCACAGTGACAAAGTATGGCCGCCCGGCGACCTCTTCCGCCGGGGACCTCGGTCACAGCACGATTCCTCACCTTTGCCGCCACCTTTGCCGCCGCCTTTGCCGCCGCCTTTTGTCAGCCGCCGGGATCCCCGTCACACCTCGACTTCTCACCTCTGCCCTCCGGCCGCCGATCACTGCGGGAGCAGTTTTTCTTTTCGAGAGGCGGACCGGATGGGCGTGCTCAGGAGTCGGCCCGGCCGGCCACTCGTCGCCGCCGGCGCGTTGCTGCTGTTCACGGTGGCCGCAGTGGTGATCAACGCGATCTCGCCGGTGATCCCCTGGGTGCTCCTCTGGCTGCCCGGCATCCTCGGCGCGGCCGTGCTCGGCGTCGACAGCCTGCGGACCGCGCGCACCGAGCATCTCCCGGCCCAGGTGCGACGGTTCTGGGGCCACATCGCGCTGGTGTGTGTGCCGGTCGGCCTGGGCAACGCGGCCCAGGCCCACCACATGCTGACCGCGCCCGACCCGGCCCACGCGGGTGCCGGGGTGGGGCAGATCGGCTTCCAGGGCGTCGCCGTCGTGCTCGTCATGTATGCCCTGCTCCGCCTGCCGTTCGGTCAGCAGTCCCGGGGCGAGTTGTTCCGCGTGGTGCTCGACGCGGGCACGGTGATGCTGGCCTGCGCCGTCTTCCTGTGGCACTTCTCGGCACGCTATGCGCTCGAGGACGGCGACCGCGGGATGCTGTTCCCCTCGCTGGCCCTCAGCCTGCTCGCGCTGCTGGCCGTCTTCGCGGTCGCGAAGTTCCTGCTGACCAGCCACAACCACATGGACGCGGGCGCCCTCCGCATGATCGGCATCGCGGTGGCCATCGGCGCGGTCGGGCCGGTGCTGCGCCCGCTGTTCGAGCCGCTCGACCCCCACCTGTTCCCCGACATGATCGACCTGCCGGCGTTGTTCTTCTGCGCCGTGCTCGCCACCCACCGCCAGCGCAACGCCCCCACGGGTCCGCTCCGCGGGGCCAAACCGGTGCGCCGGCGCCCGTTCAGCTTCCTGCCCTATGTGGCCGTCGCGGCCGTCGACGGGCTGCTGCTCGCCGTGGTCTGGAACGACAACAGCAGCGACCGCCGCATCGTCGTGGTCGCGGCCGTGCTGCTCACCGCGGTGGTCGTGGTCCGCCAGATCACCGCCTTCCAGGACAACGGCCGCCTGCTGCGCCGGCTCGACCACGGCGCCACCCACGACGCGCTCACCCAGCTGCCCAACCGGGTGCTCTTCCACGAGCGGCTGCGCCGGGCCGTCGAAGCCGCCGACGCCCGGCCGGTCGCCGTCGCGCTGATCGACCTCGACGACTTCAAGGAGGTCAACGACACCCTCGGGCACGAGGTCGGCGACCAACTGCTGATCGCGGTGGCGCAGCGCCTCAACGGCTGCGTACGGGCCGAGGACACGGTGGCCCGGCTCGGCGGCGACGAGTTCGTGGTGGTGCTCGACGGCGCCGACCCGGAAGCGGCCGACCTGGCCGCCCGGCGCATGATCGAGGCCCTCAAGGCGCCCGTCCTGGTCGACGGGCACGAGCTGCCGATCCGGGCCAGCATCGGCATCGCCGACGGCCGCGCCGGCGACGACCCCAGCGTGCTGCTGCGCCAGGCCGACATCGCCATGTACGCGGCCAAGGCCGTCGCGGGCACCGCCTCGCTGCACTACGAGCCGGAGCTGGGCGCCACGTCGGCCGGGCACGCCGACCTGGGCGCCGACCTGCCCGCGGCGATCCGTGACGACCAGCTGTTCCTGCTCTTCCAGCCGATCGTCACCCTCGACGAGGGCCGCCGCGTGCTGGGCGCCGAGGCGCTGGTGCGCTGGGCCCACCCGGTGCACGGCACGCTGGCCCCCGACGCGTTCATCCCCGTCGCCGAGCGCACCGGCCTGATCGTCCCGCTCAGCCGCTGGGTGCTGCGGGCCGCCCTCACCCGCATGGCCGACTGGCCCGCGGGCACCGTCCTCAACATCAACATTTCCGCTCGCGACCTGCGTGAACCCGACTTCGCCCCGTACGTGGCGGGCCTGCTCGGCGAGCACGGGGTCGCCGCCGGCCGGATCACGCTCGAGGTCACCGAGTCGATGCCGGTCGAACCCGGGGAGTCGCACGCCGTGCTCAGCGACCTGCGGGCCCTCGGGGTCAAGTTCGCGCTCGACGACTTCGGCACCGGCAGCTCGACGCTGAGCCTGCTCCACGACGTACCGGTCGACGAGGTCAAACTCGACCGCTCGTTCACCCAGGCGGCGCCGGGCGACCGGATCACGGTGGCGGCCGGCGTGGCCCACCTGGCCCAGGCGCTGAGCCTGCACGCCGTGGCCGAGGGCGTCGAGACCGACGATCAGGCCGCCCGGCTGCGTGCTCTGGGCTATCGCGCCGCGCAGGGCTACCTCTTCGCCCGCCCGATGCCCGCCGCCGACTTCGAGGCGCTGCTGCCTTTATCTTCGGCTCATGGATAGCCTCGACCGACCCGCCGCCCGAGTGATCTGTTTCGACGCCGACGGCCGGGTGCTCTTGATGAACTGGCGCGACCCGCACGACGGCGCCGAGATCTGGGAGCCACCCGGCGGCGGCCTCGACGAGGGCGAGACCCCACTGCAGGCCGCGCGGCGCGAACTGGTCGAGGAGACCGGCCTCGACCCCACCCGCGTCGGGGATCACTTCGTCGACGTCACCCGGCACTCCCGCTGGAAGGGCCGCCTCTACACCGGCGTCGAGCAGTTCTTCGCCGCTCGCTACGACTCTTCGGCGCCGCCGCTGTCGCGCGCGGGCTTGTTGCCGTACGAGGCCGCCGAACTGCTCGGCCACGCCTGGGTCACGCCGGCCGAGTTCGCCACGCTGCCCGGCCGCCTGGAGCCGCCCGAGCTGGGCGCCATCGTCACGCTCCTTCAGCCCGCCAAGTAGCTCGCCCCCAGCCCGCCCCAGCCTGCCCTCAGCCCGCCCCAGCCTGCCCTCAGCCCGCCCCAGCCTGCCCTCAGCCGCCCTCAGCCCGCCGAAGTCGCTCGTCTTCAGCCCGCCAAGTAGCTCGTCAGGTAGGTCAAGGAGTCGGCGTGATCGGCGCCCGGCCCGTGTGGCCCGCGTAGCTCGTCGGCGTAGATCGCCAGATCGGCCAGCACCCACCAGAGCCGGTAGAAGCCGATCAGGTCGTGAGACACCGTACGGCCGGTCTCCCGCTCGTACCGCCCGAGGAGAGCCGCGTCGTCGCCCGCCGCCCCCTCCCCGAACATGGCCCCGGTCAGCATCCAGAGATCGCGCTCGGCGGGCGCCAGCATCACGGTGTCCCAGTCGATCAGCAACAGCCGTTCCACCCCGCCTATGGCCTGCGGCTCATTCGCGGCGTCCGGCCCGGTCGGGGTCGGTGGCTCGGCCGTGGCTCGCAGGACGTTGCCCGGGTGCGGCTCGCCGTGGGTGACCACCCAGCCCGTCGGGTCGCCCGCGGCGCCGGCCAGCCGGTCGAACTCGGCGAGCCACCCCCGGACCAGCCCGGCCCGCGGGGCCAGCACCTCACGCGCCGCCTCCGAATAGGGCCCGCCGATCCACGGCCCGCCCAGATCGTCCAGCGCCGCCTCGAGCTCCGCCCGCCCGGGCAGCCGCAGATCGGTGCGGAGCGGGATCGCCGCGATTGACGGTGTGGCCCGATGCAGCGCGATCAGCAGGTCGAGCACCCGCTCACGCTCGGCCGCCGGATGCGGCCCGAAATCGCCCGCCACGCCGTCGACCAGCGGATAGACCGAGAGCGTGTGACCCGAGGCGAGCCGCCGGGTCGCTCTGCCGTCGCGGGCCGGCACCGGCGCGAGCACAAAGGGGAGCCCCAACGCGACGGCCGTGCCCAGCGCCCGCTCGAGCCGCTCGTGATCGGCCCGGACGTCGACCGTCACGAACCAGCGCGCCCCGTCGGGGTCGTGGGCCGCCCAGTGATAGCCGCCGAAGCCCACCGGCAGGTAGGAGAGCTCCCGGACCTGCAGGCCCCAGCCGTCGGCGAGGCCACGCACCAGCTCGTCGTCGCTCAGTCCCTCGGGTCGCTCCTGCATGCCGAGCATTCTGACCCAACGCCGCCCGGCCCGCCGACGCCCTGTGGATAACCCCGGATTGTGGATAACTCGGGGCCGCACCCGCAAAGACCTAAGCTCGCAGCCGCCTATTCCTTATTTCCCAGGGTGGGCGGGGGAGGCGGTGGCTGAACCCGACAAGATCCATTGTCGGCGGGTCTGAGACAGGGCGGCGGCATCGGGTTGAAGGCAGGGCAAAGAGGCGCGGCGGCATCGGGCCGGGCTACGGGGGCGAAACCGAGGCGAGGCGAGGTCGGGCCGGACTAGGCGGGTGGAAAGAGGGCGCCTGGCATAGGGAAAGGGGCGCCGGGCGGGGAAAGGGGCGCCGGGCGGGGGAAAGAGGGCGCGGGGCGGGTGGAAAGGGCGCCGGGCGTGTGGCCGGAGAGGCGGGCGCGCACTGAAAACAGAGCACCGGAGCGGGCGGCAGGGAAGAGGAGAGGCCGGCGGCCAGGCGGTTAAAAGAGGGGCAGGCGGTTGAAAGACGGGTGGGAAGAGAGGCCCGGGTCAGGACGGGGGAAGAGGAGGTCGCTGAGGGCTGTGCCGGTCAGGGGCTCGGCGAAGTAGTAGCCCTGGCCCATCTCGCAGTTGCCGCCGGCCAGGGAGGTCAGTTGGCCGGCGTGTTCGATGCCTTCGGCAACCGTCGAGAGTTGCAGGGCGCGGCCCAGTTGGATGATGCCGTGGGTGAGGGCGGCCGCGGTGGGCTCGTCGACCACGTCGTCCACGAAGGACTTGTCGATTTTGATGATGTCGACCGGGAAGCGGCGCAGGTAGGCCAGCGACGAGTAGCCGGTGCCGAAGTCGTCGATGGCCAGGCGTACGCCCAGCGCCTTGAGCCCTTCGAGCCGCTGCAGGGTGGTGGGGCGGTGGTCGACCAGCAGCGACTCGGTCAGTTCGAGCACGAGCTGGGCGGGCGGCAGGCCCGCGTCGGTCAGGGCCGAGTCGACGACCTGGATCAGCGCCGCCTGTTCGAGTTGGACGGCGGAGAGGTTGACGCTCACGGAGAGCGGCGGGCCCGGGCGGCGGGCGTTCCACTCGGCGACCCGGCTGGTGGCCTCGCGCAGCACCCATTCGCCGATCGGCACGATCATGCCGGTTTCCTCGGCGAGCGGGATGAAGTCCATCGGCGGCACGATTCCGCGTTCGGGGTGCATCCAGCGGATCAGCGCCTCGACGCCGGTGATCTCGTTGGTCTGCAGGTGCACGATGGGCTGGTAGCGCAGCTCGAACTCGTGGCGCAGGACCGCGCGGCGCAGGTCGGCCTCGAGGGCGATGTGGGCCTGGAACGCCTCCTGCATCGTCGGCTCGAACACCTCGTACCGGTCCTTGCCGAGCTTTTTCGCCTGATACATCGCGAGGTCGGCGTGGACCATGAGCACGGAGCCGGCGTGCTCGCCGGGGGCGCTGAACGCGACGCCGATGCTGGAGCTGATGAAGGTCTCGGCGCCGAGCAGGTCGAACGGCTCGCGCAGGGCGGCCAGGATGCGCTCGGCGATCGGCATCGCCTCGTCGGCGCTGTGCAGGCCGGGCAGCAGGACGGCGAACTCGTCGCCGCCGAGCCGGGCGGCCGTGTCGCCTTCGCGCAGGCAGGCCTGGATGCGGGTGGCCACGCCGGTGAGCAGCGCGTCGCCGGCCGCGTGGCCGAGCGAGTCGTTGACGACCTTGAAGCGGTCGAGGTCGACGAAGAGCACGGCGCCGCCGAGACCGGCCGGGCTGAGCGCCTCCTCCATGCGGGTCTGGAACAGGGCGCGGGTGGCCAGGCCGGTGAGCGCGTCGAGGAACGCCTGGCTCATCGCCTCCTGGGTGCGCGCGTCGGTCAGGGCGAGGCTGAGGTGGTCGGCGAAGGCCTGCAGGATCTCGCGGGCCGGCTTGTCCCAGTCCCGCTTCGACGTGAACGAGCCGACGGCGATGCTGCCCGCGGTCTGACCGTTCTCGTGCAGGGGAGCGGCCATGATCGACTTCAGCCGGGCGGCGGTCATGGGGGACAGGGCGATCGGCGACGTGGTGTAGTCCTCGATCGCGACCAGCTCGTCGCCCAGGATGGCCAGGCCGGAGACGCCGCCGGCGGCCAGCGGCACGTGCCTGAGCTTGGCCGCGACCTCGGCCGGGACGCCGGTCGCGGCGACGATGCCGACCCGGGAGGGGTCGTCCCGCTCGACCAGGTTGATCGTGACCATGTCGACGCCGAGCAGGTCGCGGACGGCGGTGACGACCATGTCGAAGACCTGCGGCACGGGCGTCCGGCGGCCGATCGCGCGCTGCACGGTGCCCAGCTCCTCGAAGACCCGGCGGCCGTGGTCGAGGTAGCCGAGCAGCCGGCCGTTCTCCTCGGCGTACCGGCGCTCCGACTCGATCACGTGCAGGGACTGGAGGCTGAGCTCGAGGACGCGGGCCATGCCGCGGAGCAGGCAGACCTCCTCGGCGGTGAACGGGCTGCTGACCCGGCCCAGCACGAGGACGCCGGGGCTGGTGCCGCTGATGGTGGCGAACGTGACCGCGTACCGGCCGTCGCCCAGTTCGAGGGTGGCGCGGCGGCCGACGGCGATCTCGGCCAGCGTGTACGCGGGCACCTCGTCGGCGGGCAGCCCGATCGCGGCCACCACCCCGCCGTCGATCATCAGCACCGCGACGTCGGCGTCGAGGGCGCGGGCGGCGCACTCCACGGCAGCGTGATGCGCGGCCGGTCCGGCGGGCCGGTCGGCCACCGCGGACAGGAACTCGGTCAGTTGATCCGTCGCAAGCACGCGTTGAAAGTCGGCGCGAGGGCGGCCGACCTGAGGAGTCTGAGCGGCGTGCCCGCCGAAGCCCGACCGGTCACGATGTGGTCATGATTTCGGCGCAAACGGTCAAGCGATATGGGCTTTTGATCTTACTTTGGGGTGATCTTGCTCGGCCGCAGCGCCCGGGCAAACGGGCAAGTAAACAACGAAACAGCGGGGCTTGTGATGGAGGCCACAGGTTTCTCCGGTGTTACAAATAGGTCGGTCAAACGAGGGCGGAGGTGACGGGAATTGAATGCGGACGAGCGGCAGCATCAGATCGTCGCGCTGGCCCGCCGGCACGGGGAGGTTGAGGTCGGGAAACTCTCGGCGGAACTCGACGTCTCGGCCGAGACAATTCGTCGTGACCTGCGACTGCTGGAAAAGCACGGTCTCATCCGCCGTACGCATGGCGGGGCGTACCCGGTGGAGACCGCGAAATTCGAGACCGACCTCGCGATGCGGACCATTCGCGGGGTCCCCGAGAAGCGCCGGATCGCGGCCGCCGCGGCCGGCCTGATCGGGGACGCCGAGACGATCTTCATCGACGAGGGCTTCACGCCGCAGCTGATCGCCGAGGCGCTGCCGAACGACCGTCCGCTCACGGTGGTGACCGCGTCGCTCAACACCGCGGCCTGGCTGGCCGCGTCCACGCCGGCCACGGTGCTGCTGCTCGGGGGCCGGGTGCGGGGCCGCACGCTGGCCACCGTCGACCACTGGGCGGGCAACATGCTCTCCGGCTTCGTGATCGACCTGGCCTTCATCGGGGCCAACGGGATCTCCCGGGAGGTCGGGCTGACCACGCCGGACCCGGCCGTCGCGGACGTGAAGGCACGGGCGGTCGCGGCCGCCCGGCGCCGGGTCTTCGTCGGCATTCACACCAAATTCGGCGTCCGCACATTCTGCCGATTCGCCGAGATATCTGATTTCGAGTCACTGGTCACGGACACCGCATTGCCGGTCTCCGAGGCGAACCGCTATTCCCGGCTCGGGCCGCAGGTCATCCGGGTGTAAAGCACAGTTTCAAAACTCCCCACTCGCCGTTTTCGAATAAAACGGAGGTTCCACCATGTCCAAAAAACTTGCCGCGGTGGCGGCCGTCGGGCTGCTGGCCTTCACGGCTGCCTGTTCGGGCGCCGGCTCGACCACCAGCGGTGGCGGTGACTCGGCCGACAACACCATCACGGCCCTGATGGTCGGCAACCCGCAGATGGAGGACATCCAGAAGCTGACCGCCGACAACTTCACCAAGCAGACCGGGATCACCGTGAAGTTCACGATCCTCCCGGAGAACGAGCTGCGCGACAAGGTCACCCAGGACGTCGCCAACCAGGGCGGCCAGTACGACGTGGCCACGGTCGGCGCGTACGAGGTGCCGATCTGGGCCAAGAACGGCTGGCTGCACGAGGTCTCGACGCAGGCCCAGGCCGACTCCTCGTACGACGTGAACGACCTGATCAAGCCGATGGTGTCGTCGCTGAGCGGCGAGGACGGCAAGATGTACGCCGCCCCGTTCTACGGCGAGTCGTCGTTCCTCATGTACAACAAGGAGCTCTTCGACGCCAAGGGCCTCAAGATGCCCGAGAAGCCGACGTGGGCCCAGGTCGCCGACTTCGCGGCCAAGCTCGACGACAAGGGCAAGGGCGTCTCGGGCATCTGCCTGCGGGGGCTGCCCGGCTGGGGCGAGCTCTTCGCACCGCTGACCACGGTCGTCAACACGTACGGGGGCACCTGGTTCGAGAAGGACTGGACCGCGAAGGTCGACTCGCCCGAGTTCAAGGAGGCGACGAACTTCTACGTCAACCTGCTCAAGCAGCACGGTCAGCCCGGCGCCCCGCAGTCCGGCTTCACCGAGTGCCTCAACACGTTCGGCCAGGGCAAGGCGGCCATGTGGTACGACGCCACGTCGGCCGCGGGCACGCTGGAGGACCCGAACGCCAGCAAGGTGGCCGGCAAGGTCGGCTACGCGTACGCCCCGGTGAACAAGACCGAGTACTCCGGCTGGCTGTGGACGTGGGCGTGGGCGATGCCCAAGACCACCAAGAAGGCCGACGCCGCGTGGAAGTTCATCTCGTGGGCGACGAGCAAGGACTACGAGAAGCTGGTCGGCGAGAAGCTCGGCTGGTCGCGCGTCCCGTCCGGCAAGCGCACCTCGACCTACTCGATCCCGGAGTACAAGGAGTCGGCCAAGGCGTTCGCGGACGTCACGCTGGGCTCGATCGAGCACGCCGACCCGACCAACCCCGGTGTGCAGCCGCGGCCCGCGCTCGGTGTGCAGTTCGTCGGCATCCCCGAGTTCGCCGACCTCGGCACCAAGGTGTCGCAGGAGGTGAGCGCGGCCATCGCCGGCAGCAACACGGTCGACAAGGCGCTCGCCGACGGTCAGAAGCAGGCCGATGACGTGGCGAAGAAGTACAAGTGACCGTTACGGTCGCCCGGCCGGACGAGCGGACCCAGCCGCCCGTCCGGCCCGCCAAGGGCGGAGCCAAGGACCGCTGGGTACGCCGGGCGCCGTTGCTGCCCGCGCTGATCTTCGCCATCGTCGTCACGCAGGTGCCGTTCCTCTACACGATCTACCTCTCGACCACGAGCTGGAACGCGCTCCGGCCCGGTGACAAGCCGTTCGTCTGGTTCGACAACTACGTCACGGTGCTGTCCGACTCGCGGCTGCGCTCGGCGCTGTTCAACACGGTGGTCCTCACGGCCGGCGCGGTGATCTTCTCGCTCATCCTCGGCCTGGTGTTCGCGCTGCTGCTGGATCGCAAGTTCCTCGGCCGCGGCATCGTCCGGACCATGCTCATCACGCCGTTCCTGGTGATGCCGATCGCCGCGGCCCTGCTCTGGAAGCACGCCCTCTTCAACCCGACGTACGGCTTGATCAACGGCGTCTTCGGCGGCTCGACCGACTGGGTCTCGTCGTATCCGAAGGCCGCCGTGATCACGACGCTGGTCTGGCAGTGGACGCCGTTCATGATGCTGATCCTGCTCGCCGGCCTGCAGTCGCAGTCGCACGAGGTGCTCGAGGCGGCCAAGGTCGACGGCGCGAACGCGTGGCAGATCTTCCGCCGGATGACGATCCCGCACCTGCGGCAGTATCTGGAGCTGGGCGCGCTGCTGGGCTCGATCTACCTGGTCAACACGTTCGACGCGATCTTCAGCATCACGCAGGGCGGCCCCGGCACGGCGACCACCAACCTGCCGTACGAGATCTACCTGACCATGTTCCGCAAGTTCGAGTACGGCGAGGCCTCCGCGGCCGGCGTCATCGTGGTGATCCTGACGATCATCGTCGCCACGTTCGCCCTGCGGGTCATCTCGAGCCTCTTCAAGATGGAGGAGAACCGATGAGGGCCCGGTTGCACAACTCGATCTGGGGCGTGGTGGCCTGGATCGCCGGGATCATCTTCGTGTTCCCGGTCATCTGGATGGTGCTGACCAGCTTCAAGCAGGAGAACGTCGCCGCGACCAACCCGCCGAGCTGGTTCTTCGCGCCGACCCTGGCCCAGTACACCCAGGTCTTCGACCGCAACATCACGCCGTTCCTGCTCAACTCGCTGATGGCCAGCATCTTCTCGACGATCCTGGTCGTGCTGCTGGCCACCCCGGCCGCGTACGCCCTGTCGTTGCGCCCGGTGGCCAAGTGGAGCGACTCGCTGTTCTTCTTCATCAGCACCAAGATGATGCCGGCCGTGGCCGCCTTCCTGCCCGTCTATCTGCTGGTCAAGCACCTGGGCATGCTCGACAACATCTGGACGATGGTCATCCTCTACACGAGCATGAACCTGCCGCTCGCGGTCTGGATGATGCGGTCGTTCCTGCTCGAGGTGCCGCGCGAGGTGCTGGAGGCGGGCGAGGTCGACGGCGCGGGCCTGCTCACCTCGATCCGCAAGATCATCCTCCCGATCGTCAGCCCCGGCCTCGCGGCGACGGCGCTGATCTGCTTCATCTTCGCCTGGAACGAGTTCTTCCTGGCGGTCAACCTGACCGCCACGAACTCCGGCACCTCGCCGATCTTCCTGGTCGGCTTCATCTCGTCCGAGGGCGCCTTCCTGGCCCGGCTCTGCGCCGCGGCCACGATCGTGTCGCTGCCGGTGCTGATCGCCGGCTGGGTGGCCCAGAACAAGCTGGTCCGCGGCCTGTCGATGGGAGCAGTCAAGTGAAAGCGGCAGTGGTGGTCACGCCGGGCAAGATCGAGATCCAAGACGTACCGGACCCGACCCCCGGCCCCACCGACGTGGTGGTCAAGCCGGCCGCCGTCGGCATCTGCGGCACCGACCTGCACATCATGGACGGCGAGTTCGCCCCGTCGTTCCCGATCGTGCCCGGTCACGAGTTCGCCGGCGAGATCGTCGCGGTCGGCTCGGCGGTCACCGGCTACGCGGTCGGTGACCAGGTCGCGGTCGACCCCTCGCTGTATTGCGGCTACTGCTACTACTGCAAGCGGGCGCGGGGCAACCAGTGCGAGAACTGGGGCGCGATCGGGGTGACGGTCAGCGGCGGCGCGGCCGAGTTCGTGTCGGCGCCGATGGCCAACCTGTTCGCCCTGCCGAGCCACCTCGCGGCCAAGGACGCGGCGCTCATCGAGCCGCTCTCCTGCGCCGTACGGGGGTTCGACGTGCTGCCCCGGGCCATGGCCACGTCATACCTGATCTACGGCTCGGGGACGATGGGCCTGATGATGCTCGAGCTGGCCAAGCGGGCCGGGGCCGAGTCGGTGTCCATGGTGGATCTCAACCCGGCCCGGCTCGAGACGGCCCGGACGCTGGGGTGCTCGGCCGCCACCACGTCGGCCGACGAGCTCGACGCGCCCCGCGGCTGGGACGTCATCATCGACTGCACGGGGGTCGAGGCGGCGATCAAGGACGGCCTGTCCCGGGTCGGCCGCGGCGGCACGTTCCTGCAGTTCGGGGTGGCGAGCTACGACGCCCGGGTGGCCATCGAGCCGTACGAGATCTATCGGCGCGAGATCACCATCACCGGCTCGATGGCGGTGCTGCACAGCTTCGACAGGGCCGGGCAGCTGCTCGCGGCAGGCGTGCTCGATCCGTCGATCTTCGTCAGCCACCGGTTCCCTTTGTCCGGCTATGCGGAGGCTCTTGATCAGTTCCGGGCCGGAGTCGGCCGGAAGATCCTCATCGAACCGTGAGTGAAACCTTACGGCCAGTTGTCAGGTAGTCACTCTTCAGATCAAATAGAGGCGTGGGTACGACCCTTGCTCCGGGCCGTCTCGGCGCGGCCGCGGTCGCGTTCTTCGCGCTCGCGGCCACCGCGCCGATCGCCGTACTGATCAACGTGGTGCCCGCCGCCTATGCCACCGGCGGCGGGCCGCTGGTCCCCCTGAGCTTCCTGGCCGTCGGCGTCATCCTGATCCTCTTCTCGGCCGGCTGGTCGGCCATGGCCAACCGGGCGCCCTTCGCCGGCGCGATGTACACATACGTCACCCGCGGTCTGGGCCGTCCCGCCGGCACCGCCGCGGCCTGGCTCGCGCTCGCCTGCTATCAGAGCATCCAGCTCGGCCTCTACGGCATGACCGGGGTGGCCGCGGCGCCCCTGCTGCGCAGCTGGTTCGACGTCGGCGCCGAGTGGTGGATGGTCGCCGCGGGCTGCTGGCTGCTGGTCGCGCTGTGCGGCACGATCCGGTCCGAAGTGGGCAGTGGCCTGATCGCCCTGCTCGTGCTGGCCGAGGTCGCGGTGGCCGTCGGGTTCACCGCGGCCAACGCGATCGACCCGGCCGGCGGCGAGCTGACCCGCGCGACCATCCTGCCCGCCGACCCCGGCCACCTCGACATGACCACCCTGGGGCTGCTGCTCGCCGTGGGCCTGCTGGCCTTCGCCGGCTTCGAGACCACGGGCCCGTACGCCGAGGAGTCGATCCGTCCCCGGCGCGATCCCGGCCTGGCCACGTACGCCGTGGTCGCCGCCGTCGCCGTCGTGCTGGCCGCCGCCTCGTGGTCGCTGAGCGCGGCCACCGGCGCCGGCCGGATCACCGAGGTGTCCCGCGCCCGCGGCTCCGAGCTGCTGTTCGACCTGGCCGCCGAGCGGCTCGCCCCGTGGGCCCTCACGCTGGGCCGGATGATGCTGCTCACCGGCCTGTTCGCGGCCGCCCTGGCGCTGCACAACGCGATCGCGCGCTACCTGTTCGCGCTGGGCCGCGAGCGGGTGCTGCCGGCCGGGCTGGGCCGCACCGCCCGCCGGACGCTGGGCCCGCGCGCGGCCTCGCTGACCCAGTCGGCCGTCGCCGCGCTGCTGCTCGCGGGGGCCGCCGCGGCCGGGGTGGCCGATCCGCCGCTGACCGGTCGTCGCCTCGTGCTCGCGGGCGGCCTCGGCCTGCTCGTGTTGTTGCTGGTCACCTCCGTGGCCGCCCTGCTGCATCTCAACCAGGTGCCGAACGGCGAGGGCGCGTACACCCGGTTCGTGGCGCCGGTGCTGTCCACAGTGGGCCTGGGCGCGGTGGGCTATCTCGCCTTCCGTGATCTGGGCGCGCTGTTGGGCGTACGGGAAAAGGTCTGGATCTTGCCGGTCGCCCTGGCCGCCGTGGCCGCGCTGGGGGTGGTGCACGCGCTCGTGCTGCGGGGCGTCCGGCCGGTGATCTATGCGGGCATCGGGCAGGGCGGGGCGCCGGTGGTGGTCACGCCGAAAGTGCCGTTGCCGCGCGAGCCGGAGAAAGTGCCGGATCCGCAAGAGCCTCGAGCGCCGGGCGCGCACCGGCCTGAGCGTGTGAAGCCCTGACATGCGCGCGCCGGATCCGCGACCCGAGAGGGCACGGATCCGTGCGTTGGGCATGGACCCCGCGACCGGCCGTTTCCGGCCCAACGAGTCCGAGACGGCCGTACGGATCGAGGTGGAGCTGGGCGTGCGCCTGACCCGGGCCGAACCCGGCTGCCGGGCCGACTGGATCGACCAGGGCGGCCTCTCGTACGACGCGGTGGGCC
Source organism: Paractinoplanes lichenicola (assembly GCF_016785085.1). GTDB lineage: Bacteria > Actinomycetota > Actinomycetes > Mycobacteriales > Micromonosporaceae > Actinoplanes > Actinoplanes lichenicola. The sequence goes on along the minus strand of NZ_JAENHO010000006.1, from coordinate 604,554 downwards.
CGTTCGCGGCGCACCGGTTCGATCAGCAGTGGGCGCGCTTCTCGCAGCAGATCGTGCTGCACCTCAGAAAGGCGGACCTGGTGCCGGTGGACGTCTCGCTGTTCACCGCCGACCAGGTGGCAAGGGTGGAAAAGTTCGTGGCGGAGCGAGGCTTGGCACCGCGTGTCTTCATACTCGGGCGGCGAAAATGGCGTCTCTCATCATGGTCCGGCCGGGCCGGGACTGGCAGTCGACCGGTGGTCTCTTCGAGTGGACGCTGGAATATCTCATTCCGCGGCTCGGCGACGCCAAGACGGCCGACTGGCTCCGCATGGTCGTCGCGGAGAACCTCGGCAGCCTGTGGATCCCCGACCTGCCGGGCACCGGCCAGGAGGAGATCTACCAATTGCTGCGTACGGGTGTGGTCGCGGCCGCCCGGGCGGAGCTCCCGGACGGGCCGGGCAAGGGCGACGCGCTCGCACAACTTCGTGAGCTCGTCGCCCTGACCTGGGAGCAGAACGGCGCCTAGCTAGGCGAAGAACTCCTGGATCTGGGTCAGCGTCAGGTAGCCCTGCTGCTCGGGCTCGTGCGCCGGCTCGGGCAGCCGCTTGGCCGTCACCGGCACGTCAGGCGCGTCGGTGGGCGGGCTCGGCATCGGCGGGATGGGCGGCAGCGCCGAGAGCATCAGGGCCTGCCGGATCACCTCGAACATCGCCCGCACCTCGGTGGTCGCGGCGTGGGTGGCGGCCGCGGGCGGGGTGCCGACCGGCAGGGCGCAGGTGAAGTTGGCCCACAGGCAGTCGTCCAGGCGGCGGATGTCGGCGCTGGGCCGCAGGTGGTCGAGCCGCCCCTCGGCGACGATGCCCAGCTCGCAGGCGGACAGACCGGTCTGCTGCCACCAGGAGCGCCAGCGCGGGTCGGCGTCCAGGGTGCGGGCGACGTGGCGCAGCGCGACGACGTGCTCGCGCGGGGCCCGGCCGCCGCCGGTGGTGGTGCCCAGGTGCGGGCGCAGCCAGGAACAGCCATCCGCGTCCGGGCCGTGGTCGAGGGTTTGCTCGTCCATGACTGCATGGTGACATTTCGTCCGGTGTGCGTCTGCTCGACGGTCCGGCACGTACGGGGGAAACGCCTTTCATAAGCCGGTGATATGAATTAGGGGTGCAGCCTGCCCCCAGCATCACGGACGCTGACGCCGCCATCGCCGCGGGGTTCGAGCGCTTCTACGAGACGCTCCGCCGGCTCACGCCGCGCGGGCCGCTCAGCCTGACCGCGGCCTCGACACTGCGGCGGCTCGAGCGTTCCGGCCCGCATCGCCTCAGTGAGCTCTACGCCCCCGAGGGCATCAGCCAGCCCGCAATGACGCAGCTGGTGACCCGGCTCGAGAAGGAGGGGCTGGCCGAGCGCACCGACGACCCCACCGACGGCCGGGCCGTAGTCGTCAGCATCACCGACGCCGGCCGGGCCGCAGTCGCCCACCGCCGCGCCGTCCGCGCGGCCGCGCTGGCCGAGCTGCTGCAGGGCCTGACCCCCGACGAGCACGCCGCCGTCGTGGCCGCCCTCCCGGCCCTCGAAAAGCTCAGCGACCTGGCCGCCGAACGAGCGACCTAAGGGCTCGCGGTCTCCCTCTCGCTAGCTGCCGCGGAGTTCGTCACGCCATTGCGCGAAGCGCTCGCGCATCGCGGCGATCCGATCGGAGTCGGCGTGGTACGCCGCGAACCGGCGATCCGGATACCTCGTCAGCATCGCCAGCAGGTCGGCGAAAACGGCGCGATCAAAGCCGGCGTCGGCCTGCTCGGCGAGGTCGAGCAGCTGCTCCCGGGAATATCGACCGGTCACAAGGGCTGCGTCCACATCCAGAAAGTCGCGCGGCTCCGCTCTGGTGAAGAGTGCGGACATCTTTCCGGCCACGACGTCGTCGATATGCAGAACGGGACCAATATCCATCAACACCGGCGGGAGCGAGCGCCAATTCGCGGCCAGCTCTACTTTGTATGCCTCCGGTGCCAGCGCGGGATCGATCACCGCGAGCCGGGCGAAAGTCTCGAACCGCTGCGTGACCTCCACGGAATAACCATGGCTACGGTAGGCGGCCACAACGGCGTCGACCGCTGTGGCGAAGTCGCCCCGACGCTCCCAGGCGGTGAAAAGGTCGATGTCTTCGCTTGGCCGCTCGAGGATGCCGTGCGCCTGGACGGCATAACCGCCGGCTAAGGCGAAGCCGTACCGGCCAGCCACCTCGAGGCCGAGTTCGGCGAGCTTGAGCAGGCCGGGCTCCATGCTCAGCCGGTCAGAGCCTGTGACGAGTCGGCCAGCTCGGGAAAACGGGCCTGCCACATCGCCCGCAACCGGGCGGGAAGCCACAGGCTCGGCCACAGCTGACGCAAGGTCTCGCCCCGCAGCCATCGGTTCAAGTCGCCCTCGGACGCCGCCTGATTCAGCACGGTTTGATAGAAGACCTGCATGTCGCCGGGGTCGTCCAGGTCGTAGGTGCCGTCGCCCGACCAGTCCAACGATCGATCGAGGATGACGGTGCCGGAGGCTGGGCCGCGTAGCTCGCTCAGGCTCGTGGCAATCGTGTAATGCCGCTGGTCGACGTATCGCGACCCCGGCGGTGCGCTGCGTGTCGTCGCCATCCGTCGATTCTACGTTGCGCGCCGCGGTCTAGAGCGTGGCTGCGGCCAGCAGGGCGGCGGCCACGCCGCGGGCGGTGAGGGCGGCCTGGGAGTTCTTGTCCATGCGGGCGCCGGCCGAGGCGCCGTCGTAGAGGACGACCAGCTGGTCGGCCAGGGCGGCCGGGTTGCGGGCGCCGGCGTCGCGGGCCAGTTCGTAGAAGAGGCCCCTGGTCCAGGCGCGGTTGGCGTTCGAGACCTCCTCGACCGGGCCGCCGGCGGGGGATTCGGCGCTGGCGTTGTAGAAGGGGCAGCCCCGGAAGCCGGGGGTGCCGCTCAGCTCGGCCAGCACCTCGAACACGCCGAGCAGGCGGTCGCGCGGGTCGTCGTAGGCCTCGAGGCCGGCCAGCAGGCGGGTGCGGCGGAGCTTGTGCCGGCCCTCCAGATAGGCCCGGACCAGCTCGTCCTTGCTGCCGAAGGTGCTGTAGAGGGAGGCCTTGGCGACGCCGGCCCGCTCGATGATGCGGTCGATGCCGACGGTGTGCACGCCCTCGGCATAGAACAGCTCGTCCGCGGCGGCCAGGAGGCGGTCGCGGGCCGAGGCCTTGCGCGGGGCCGGGACGGAAGTGGTGGCGGCGGGTGACGCGGCAGACATGCGGTTGACGGTACCAGACAGATCTGTCTAGTGTCGGCTCGACACGCTAGTAGACAGAACTGTCTGTTAAGGGGAACTCGTGACCACCCTCGCCGAACCGGCGCTGCGCAACCGGCGGCTGTCCCGCCCGGTCGCCTTCGCCGCGATCGCCGCGATCTTCGTGACGTTCGCCGCCGCCTCCGCCGCACCGTCCCCCCTCTACGTGGTCTACCAGCATTTATGGGGTTTCTCCGCCACAACGCTCACGGTCATCTTCGCGGTGTACGTCGTAGGGCTGATCGGCTCGCTGGTCATGCTCGGGGCGCTCTCCGACCACATCGGTCGCCGCCCGGTGCTGGCCGCCGCGATCGGGCTCGAGGCGGTCTCGCTGATCCTGTTCCTGACCGCCGGCGACGTCTCGATCCTGCTGCTCGCGCGGCTGCTGCAGGGCATCGCGACCGGCGCCGCCATGACGACGCTGGGCGCGGCCCTGGTCGACCTCAACCCGCCGCACGCCCCGGGCCGGGCCGGCCTGATCAACGGCATCGCCCCGGTCGCCGGGCTCGCGATCGGCGCCCTGGGCTGCGGGGCCCTGGTGCAGTACGGCCCCTCGCCGACCCACTTCGTGTGGGCGCTGCTGCTGGCCGGCATGCTCCTGGCCGCGATCGTGGTGGCCCGCATCCCCGAGACCTCGGCCCGTCGTCCCGGCGCCGCCGCCTCGCTCGCGCCCCGGCTCGGCGTCCCGGCCCGGCTGCGCGCCGACGTGCTCGCGCTCGTGCCGATCATCGTGGCCAGCTGGGCGATCGGCGGGCTCTACCTCTCGCTCGGCCCGTCCGTGGCGGCCGGTGTCTTCGACCTGAGCAGCCACCTCATCGGCGGCCTGGTGGTCACGCTGCTCTGCGGCACGGGCGCCCTGACCTCGTACGGGCTCCGGAACGTCGCGACGAAGAAGGTGCTCACCATCGCCGGGAGCCTGCTGACCGTGGGCGCCGTGATCAGCGTGATCGGTCTCGAGCTCGGCAGCGCCGTCCTGGCCGCGGGCGGCACCGTGGTCTCCGGGGTCGGGTTCGGCGCCTCGGCGCTGGCCTCGTTCGGCACCCTGGCCGTCCTGGCCGCCCCGCACGAGCGCGGTGAGCTGTTCGCCGTCGCGCTCGTCATCGCGTACGTCGCCTTCAGCGTGCCGGCCGTGATCGCCGGGTTCGCCGCCACTTCCGCGGGCCTGCACGACACGGCTCTGGTCTACGGATTGGTCGTGGCCGCCCTGGGCGCGGTGGCCCTAGTGGCCCAACGAATCCGTACAAACGGCTGAAAAACAGTTCGCCTCGGCGTGGGCGGGTCCTCATGCCGCCGCCCACGCCGCACCATACTAGGGCGAATTGGACACGAGAGGCTGGCATGAGACGACTTCTGGCGGCGGCCACGACGATCGCCTTGGTGGTGATCGGGGTCCCGGCGAGTGGCGCGCGGGCCGCGGACGATCGAGGCGTGGAGACGGACGGTGCCGCGCGAGCGGCCCGGAGCATCAAGTGGAGCTCGTGCACCGAGCCCACGCTGCGGACGCACCAGGCCGAATGCGGCTTCGTCAGCGTCCCGCTGGACCACTCCGACCCGAACGGCAAAAAGATCCAGATTGCCGTGTCCCGGATCAAGCACACCGTCCCGGAGGCCAAGTTCCAGGGCGTCATGCTGGTCAACCCGGGCGGACCGGGCGCCAAGGGCCGCGGCCTGTCGGTGCTGGGCTCGCTGGTGCCGCGGCAGGTCGGGGCGGCGTACGACTGGATCGGCTTCGACCCCCGCGGGGTGGGGGCCAGCAAGCCCTCGCTGAGCTGCGACAACGACTACACCGGGTACAACCGTCCGGCGTACGTGCCGACCACGGCCAAGATCGAGAAGACGTGGCTCAAGCGGACCGAGGCCTACGCCAAGGCGTGCGGGCGGGCCGGCGGTGACCTGCTCGGCCACCTCAAGACCCTGGACTCCGTACGGGACATGGATGTGATCCGGTACGAGCTGGGCGCCCGGCAGCTCAACTTCTACGGCTTCTCGTACGGGACGTATCTGGGTCAGGTCTACGCGACCCGATACCCCGAGCGCGTGCGGCGCATGGTGCTCGACGGCGTGGTCAACCCCGCGCGCGTCTGGTACGACTCGAACCTCGACCAGGATCTGGCCTTCGACCGCAACATGCAGGTCTATTTCGGCTGGCTGGCCAAGCACAACCGGGTCTACCGCCTCGGCAGGACCACCCGTGAGGTGCGGCAGCGTTTCTACGCCGAGCAGAAGCAGCTGACCCGCCGGCCCGCGGGCGGGGTGATCGGCCCGTCCGAGCTGACCGACATCTTCCTGCAGGCCGGGTATTACACGTTCGGCTGGGCCGACATCGCCCGCGCCTACAGCTCCTGGGTGCGCGAGGACGACGCGAGCGGCCTCAAGCGGCTGTACGACGCCAACAACCCGAAGGGCAAGGACGCCGACAACAACTACGCGGTCTATCTGGCCACCCAGTGCACCGACGCGCCCTGGCCCAAGAGCTGGACCAAGTGGAGCTCCGACAACTGGCAGACGCACCGCAAGGCGCCGTTCGAGACCTGGGCCAACGCCTGGTACAACGCGCCCTGCCGCACCTGGCCGGCGCCCAGCGGCATCCCGGTCACCGTCTCGGGCGAGACCGTCCCGCCGGTCCTGATGGTCAGCGAGACCCTGGACGCGGCGACCCCGTTCACCGGCGCCCTCGAGGCGCGCAAGCGGTTCCCGAACGCGGTGCTGGTCGAGGGCGTCGGCGGCACGACCCACTCCGGATCGCTCTACGGCAACCGGTGCGTCGACGACACGATCGCCGACTACCTGGCCTCCGGCAAGCTGCCCGAGCGGCAGGAGGGCGAGCGCTCCGACAAGCGTTGCTCGCCGATCGAGCCGCCGGAGCCGGTCGCGGGGCTGACGGCCGACACCAAGACCGACACCAAGGCCAAGCGGGCCCCGGTGCCCGCCGAGCGGCTCGAGATGCAGAAACTCATCGCCGGACGGTGATCACGCTCACGACCCCCGCCCGCGGGCGGGGGTCGTTGGCTATGCTCGTTCTCGCGAAGGGGAGTAGCTCCCAACGTCGCGGTCGACATACTGATCCTCCGGGGTCCGGCCGCACGGCCTTCTCACCGAAGGCGAGCGAGACCTTCGGCCATGGCTGCTTATTGCGGCCGGGTCGAGGTCGCCCTGCGCTTCTTCTTCCCGGTCCGCTCGATACCGGGAGAAATATCTGTGGAAGGCTTCCTCGTCGCGACGGCGGTCAGCTTCGCCGTCATCTTCGTGGCCGAGCTGGGCGACAAGTCCCAGCTCATGGCGCTGACATTCGCGACCCGCTTCAAAACCGTCCCGGTGCTGATCGGCATCACCGTGGCCACCGCGATCGTGCACCTGGTGTCGGTCGGCATCGGCTACGGGCTCGGCGCGACCCTGCCGACCGGCTGGATCAACCTGGTCGCCGCCCTGGCCTTCCTCGCCTTCGGCGCCTGGACGCTGCGCGGCGACAAGCTGACCGACGACGAGAAGACCAAGGCCGAGCGCAGCACGGGCTCGGCGATCCTGGCCGTCGGCGGCGCGTTCTTCCTGGCCGAGCTGGGCGACAAGACCATGCTGGCCACGATCACCCTGGCCACCCAGTACGGCTGGTTCGGCACCTGGCTCGGCTCGACGGTCGGCATGGTCGCGGCCGACGCGCTGGCCATCGTCGTGGGCCGCATGCTCGGCCGGCACCTGCCCGAGAAGGCCATCAAGTACGGCGCGGCCGCGCTCTTCGCTATCTTCGGCATCTGGTTGCTGATCGAAGCGATCATCGAGCTGCGATAGGGGTCTCGCCGTGCGGTACCGGGCCGAGTTGAACGCCGACGTCACCTTGACGACCGGCGGCCGCCTGCAGACGCAGGGGCTGCTGGTGGACGTGCCGCACCTGGACGTCACCCAGGCCGACCTGGCCACGATCCTGGTCGGCGCGCTCGGCCTGCGCGACGTCGAGCGGGTCGAGCTGAGCGGGATCCGGACGTTCGCCGAGCCGGCCACGACCGGGGTGCCCGCACCGCCCCGGCTGCGCTTCGTCGAGCTGAGCCATGTGATCTCGGACGGCATGACCACCTATCCGGGCATGCCGTCCCCGGTCGTCTCGGCCCATCTGACCTGGGCCGACTCCCGCCCGCGATATGCCGAGGGCACCGAGTTCAGCCTCGACAAGATCGAAATGGTCGGGCAGACCGGCACCTATCTCGACGCCCCGCGGCACCGCTACGAGGGCGGCACCGACCTGGCCGGGCTGCCGCTGGAACGGCTGGCCGACCTGCCCGCGGTGGTCGTGCGCACGGCCGGCAGCGGGCGCCGGGCGGTCACCGAGGCCGACCTCGAGCCGTACGCGGTGGCCGGCCACGCCGTGCTGCTGCACACCGGCGGCGACCGGGGCTGGGGCACGCCCGGCTACGGCGTCGACGCGCCCTACCTGACCGGGGCGGCCGCCGCGCTGCTGGTCGAGCGGGGCGCGGCCCTGGTCGGGATCGACTCGATCAACCTGGACGACAACACCGAGGCCAGCGGGGGCGAGCGGCCGGCCCACACCGTGCTGCTCGCGGCGGGCATCCCGATCGTCGAGCACCTCACCGGCCTCGAAGACCTGCCACCGCACGGCGCCCGCTTCACCGCCGCCCCGCCCCGGATCACGGCCTTCGGCACCTTCCCCGTACGGGCCTATGCCCAGGTGCCCTATCACGAGGCGCACGACCACTCCCGCTCGGCCGGCTGGATGCCCACGCGCTGATCTGCCCGAAAGCCCTCATTCGGGCCGCGAATCCGCCGATCATTTGGATGTGACCGCCAACCGCCCGCGGACCGGGGGCCGCCGATGACGGAGCGGCCCGTCGCCAGTCCGGCCGACCCCATGGCCGGCCCCCGCGCCTTCAACGGCCCCACCGAGGTGGCCATCGCCCAGGCGGCCACGCTCTTCGAGCAGCTCGACGTCGAACGGGCCGTGGCCACGCTCGAGCCGGCGCTGCGGGCCGACCCGGGCGCGATCGAGGGCTGGATCCTGCTCGCCCGCCTGCGGCTCGCGCTCGACGAGGCGCAGAACGCGCTGGAGGCGGCCGACCACGCCATCCGGATCGACGCCGGCGACCCGCGCCCGCTCGCCCTGTCGAGCCGCGCGCTCACCGTCCTCGGGCGGCACGAGGACGCGGTCACCATGGCCTACCGCGCGGTCATCGCCGACCCGCGCAACGCGCTCTGGCACGACCGGGTGGCCTGGGCGCTGCTCGCGGCCGACCGGCAGATCGCCGACGCCGAGCAGGCCGCCCGTACGGCAATCGGCTTCGACCCCACCGAGGCGCACTACTACTACACCCACGGCGTGACGCTGGAGGCCCTCGGCCACACCGACCAGGCCCGGCAGGCGCTGCTCACGTCGCTGCGGATGGAACCGGAGAACCCGGTCGCCCAGCATCACCTGGCCGTGCTCAACGGCGAGGCCACCCGTCCGGCCGAGACCAAGAAGCGCGGCTGGCGCCTCTTCGGCCGTAAGGGCTAACGGTATTTGCGGCGGATGGCGAGCCAGACCAGCCAGCCCAGGCCGATGATGAAGCCGAAGCTGATCAGGCGGTAGAGCACCACCGCGGCGACCGCGAACGAGCTGGTCAGGCCGCCCGCGACCAGCCCCAGCACCAGGGCGCCGTCGACCACGCCGAGCCCGCCGGGCACGATCGGCACGCTGGCCGCGGCCATCCCGGCGCAGTACGCGATGATCAGGCCGACCGGGTTGATCTCGCCCGCGCCCACCGCCAGGCAGCACAGCCACAGGCAGAGCGCGTCGAACAGCCAGTTGAGCAGGGCCAGCACCACGGCCACGGCGAAGCTCGCCGGGTGCACCCGCACCTCGCGCAGCTGCTCCACGAAGCCGAGCAGCCGGTCGTGCCCGTGCTCGGGCGGGCGCCGGCGCACCCGGTTGACCCCGCCCAGCACGGCCCGCACCGGGCGGTCCAGCAGCTGCGGGTGCTCGGCCAGCTGGCGTACGCCGAAAGCGACCACTACGGCGGCGACGGCGTAGCCCACGAGCGAGTGCCAGGTGCCGGTGTTGCGGGCCAGCAGGCCGCCGGCCGCGCCGATGACGATCAGGGCGCCGGCCGACAGCACCCCGCTGAGCGCGATGCACCACGACGCCACCGCGGGGGACGCCCCGAACCGGCGCAGCTGCTGGAAGTTGAACGTCGTCGAGAAGACCGGGCCGCCGGGCAGGGTGGCGCTCAGCGAATGGGCCGCGTACGCGGTCGCGACGTGGCGCTTGATGCTGACCTTGGTGCCCGCGCCCCGCAGCAGGGCGCGCTGCATCCGGGCGTACGTGCCCATCGAGGCCAGCTCGGCGGCGAGCGCGGCGGCCACCCAGTTCCACTGCGGGGCGCGCAGCTGGGTCAGCGCCCCGACCAGGGCCGACCAGCCCAGGGCCAGTTCGGCGCCCAGAACCACGACGACGACGGCGGCCACGGTCGGCCCCCGCCGCCACCACGGCGGCACCCCGGTCGTGGGCCGGGCGGAATCCTGCTGCACGGCCATTGCCCCCATGCTCGCACCTGCGCGGGCGCGGTGTGGCCGATCAGCGGGTGTACGCGAGCAGATCGAGACCCCGTACGGAAGGGGGCTCCTTGGCCTGCACCCGCAGCGTGTTGCTCGAATCGAACAGCGACAGCAGCCGTTTGCCGTCGTGCTCGGTGCGCACCAGCAGGTTGCCGTCCGGGTCGAAGACCGCGCCGACCACCGTGCCCGCCACCGGCAGCACCTCCAGATCGCCGGTCGCCGTGTCGACCACCGCGTCCGCCGTGTCCGTGCCCGTCGTGCTCTGGCCGGTCGTCTGCAGCGGCACCGTCACCCGCCGGCCGGTGGCGTCGACGCTGGTCGGCTTGCACGCGGCCAGGCCGTCCGGGTTGTCCTGCGGCTGCTTGTCGCCCAGCACCGGCACGCTCGTGCTCGTCCCGGCGTCACCGTCGGCCACCTTGAGCCCGCAGTACGACGTCGCGTAGACCAGCGTGCTGCCGTCGCCCGACCAGCGGAAATGCTGGCCCGAGGCCAGGCCGTCGGGCAGCGGGGTGATCGCGCCGGACTCCAGGTCGAGCACGCCCGGGGCGGAGGTGGCGACCAGCAGCCGGCTGCCCTCGGGCGACCACACCGGCGCCTGATCGGCCGCGACCACGTCGGTGGCCACCTGCTTGGACTCGCCGCCCGACTCGTTGACCAGCAGCTTGCCGTCCGACACGTACGCGATGCGGTAGCCGTCGGGCGAGATGCCGACCGACGACGGCGCGTTCGCCAGCACGACCTCGGCCGAACCCTGGCCCGGCGACATGCGGACGACGTCGGGATCGCTGTCGCGCTCGCGATAGAAGACGTGACCCGGCAGGTCGGACAGCGTGCGCGACTTCGGCTTGGCGGTCTTGGGCTGTTTCGGCGGCTTGCCCTGCGGGCGCTGGGTCGGCACCGGGGCGCCGGCCAGATCGCCGGGCGAGCCGGTGGGGGAGGCGCCCGCGCCGGCCGGGGAGACCGAGGCGGACGGCGTGGCCGAGCCCGCCGCCCGCGAACCGGTGGCGACCGGGATGTTCTCGTGCTTGCTCCGCGGCATCTGCCACAACCCGCTGGCCAGCACGACCAGCACGGCCATGGCGGCGCCGGTGCCGACCGCGGCCTCGCGGCGGCCGATCCGGCGGGAACGGTTGATCGCCCGCTCGTACATGTCGGCGGGCTCGGCGACGTCGGCCAGGTCGTGCAGCGAGGCGCGGAGCCGGTCGTGCTCGGAGGTCATCGCCCCGCCTCCGGCACTTCGGTGAGCATGCTCAGATCGGGCAGCAAGGAACGCAGCCGGTCGAGCGCGCGGGCGGTCTGCGTCTTGACCGTGCTGACCGAGACGCCCATCAGCTGGGCCGCCTCGGCCTCGGTGTGATCCTCGAAGAACCGCAGCACGATCACCGCCCGCTGCTTGGGGCTCAACGTCAGCAGGGCGCGCCGCAGCACGAGCCGCTCGACCGCGGCGTCGGCGTGATCGTCGGCGCCGGGCCGGGTGTCGGGCTCGAAATCGGCCGGCAGCACCTCGGCCACCTTGGGACGGCGCCAGAACGACACCTGCGCGTGATACATGACCTTGCGGGCGTACGCCTCCGCGTTCTCCGTGCGCTCGAGGCGCTGCCAGGAGCGATGGGTGCGGGCGAGCGCCTCCTGCACGAGATCCTCGGCGAGATGCTGGTCGCCGGTCAAAAGATACGCCGAGCGCAACAATGCGTGCGTCCGCGTCCGGACGAAATGCGCATAGTCGGCCTCACGGGCGTCCATTCGAAGGTGTCCGTTCGAGGTGTCGAGGGAGACGTGAGAATACCCAGGCGGCTCAAGAACCGCACTGCCGGTCACGTCGACCCCTCTCCACCTCGGACGCACCGGGCGATGCCACCCCGTGTGGGCACCGACCAGGAACTTCACCGCGCGATGCCTCCCCGTGTGGGCACCGACCGGCGCATTACAAGACGCATCTTCGGCGGTTGCCGGACGACAACCGTTCGGCCGAATTTGCGGCTCCCCCGAACGGTCATTCGCGTGCCTGTGGATAACTCCGGGCTCCCCGCTTGACAGCGAGTAATGTCCACCCACATCGCCCCGGGAGGGTGGGGGCTAGGGATGGCACAACAGTTGACCTTGGAACGAAATCACTGAGTGTCGCGGCCCTCACACCGGGTTGCATGCGTTTTCGGTAGCGTCGGTGGGCATCGGTCTGATCGGTGGGGCGTCGCGCGCGCCCGGAACGGAGGACCCGCATGGCACGCCCTCGCATCGTCATCGTCGGAGCCGGGTTCGCCGGTTTCGCGGCAGCACGCAAAATCTCGCACCTTGCCCGTGGTGGCGCCGAGATCGTCGTCGTGAATCCCACCGACTACTTCCTCTATCTGCCGCTGCTGCCCGAGGTCGCGGCGGGCATCCTCGAGCCGCGGCGGGTCACCGTGTCGCTGCAGGCCGCCCTGCCCGGCGTGCGTCAGGTGCTGGGTACGGCCGACGGCTTCGATCTGGACAACCGCCGCATCACCTATCGCGACCCCGAGGGGTGGGCCGGCTCGATCGGCTATCACCGCCTGGTGATCGCGGCCGGCAGCGTCAACAAGCTGCTCCCGGTGCCCGGCGTGACCGAGTACGCGCACGGCTTCCGCGGCATCCCGGAGGCGCTCTACCTGCGCGATCACATCACGCGCCAGATCGAGCTCGCGGTCAACGCCCCGACCGAGCAGGAGCGGCTCGCGCGCTGCACGTTCGTCGTGGTCGGCGCGGGCTACACCGGAACCGAGGTGGCGGCGCAGGGCGTGCTGTTCACCGACGAGCTCACCGCGCAGCGTCCCGAGCTGCAAGGCAAGGTGCGCTGGCTGCTGCTCGACACGGCCGACCGCCTGCTGCCCTCGCTCGACGAGCGCCTGAGCGTGGCGTCCGACGAGGTGCTGCGCCGACGGGGTGTCGAGCTCCTTCTCCGTACGAGCGTGAAGGAGGCCACAGAGGACGGCGTGCATCTGTCCACCGGGGACTTCGTGCCGACGCGCTCGCTGATCTGGTGTGTCGGCGTGCGCCCCGATCCCGTGGTCGAGGGCCTGCACCTGCCGCTGCGCAACGGCCGGCTCGTGGTCGACGAGTTCCTCACCGTGCCCGGCCATCCCGACGTGTACGCGATCGGCGACGCGGCCGCGGTGCCCGACCTGACCCGGCCCGGCGAGATCACCGGCATGACCGCGCAGCACGCCGTCCGGCAGGGCGTGGCCGCGGCGAAGAACATCGCGGCGTCGTACGGGCAGGGTCGCCGCCGGCCGTACAAGCATTACGACCTGGGTTTCGTCGTCGACCTGGGCGGGCTCGACTCGGCTGCGAACCCGCTCGGCGTGCCGGTCAAGGGGTTCCCGGCCAAGGTGGTGACCCGGGGCTATCACCTGTTGTCGATGCCGGGCAACCGGGTGCGGGTGGCCGCCGACTGGGCGCTCGACGCCCTGCTGCCGCGGCAGGGCGTGCAGCTCGGCCTGGTGCCGGGGAGGGCCGTGCCGCTCGACAGCTCGTCGCCCGAAAAGCCGTAAGAAGTCCACCCGAAGCCCGGAAAAAGTCCGTTCGAGGGAGAGTTAAGCGAACGGTGCGAAGCGTTCACAAGTGATAATTCGGTCATGCAACTTCGTGGGCTCGGCGTGCTGGTGGCCACCGCCGCGGCGGTAGTGATGACCGGCGGCGCGGCCCCGGCGCGGGCCGACACCGGGGGCGGGACCCCGGTTCTGATGGCCCGCTACGCCTTCAACGGCCGGGCCGGCTCGATCCTCGACGAGTCGGGCCGCGGCCACACCCTGCGGGTCATCTCGGGGCACGGCGGGGCCGTCCGCCAGGTGGTGCACGGCCAGGGGTCGGCCCTGCTCTTCCCGCCGCGCTGCCAGCAGCAGGTCTGCCCGCACGTGGCGCTGCAGACGCCGTCGACCGCCGACCTCAACCCGGGCCGGCGCGACATCTCGTACGGCGCCGACGTCTATCTGAGCCCCACGCAGACCAGCAAGGGCCAGAACGTGATCCAGAAGGGCTACTCGACCCGCGGCAGCCAGTGGAAGCTGCAGATCGACGGCGTCGCCGGCCGGCCCAGCTGCGTGCTGGTGGGGGACCGGTCGCACCGGATCCGGATGGCCACCAGCGCGGTCAGCGTGGCCGACAACCGGTGGCATCAGGTTCGCTGCGCGCGGATCGGTGGCACGCTGTCGGTCTGGGTCGACAACGTGCTGCGCGGCCGCATCGGCATCCCGCCCCGGCTCTCGGTGACCAACAACCGTCCGATGAGCATCGGGGGCAAGGGCGCCTACGCCGACAACGACCAGTTCAACGGCGCCCTCGACGACGTCTGGGTGCAGGTCGGCTAGGTCAGGCCGCGCGCCACGGCGGTGAGCAGGTCGGCCGAGGTCGTGTCGCCGGAGAGCTCCCACGCGAACGCGCCCCCGAGGGCCTTGCTCCGGGCGTACGCCATCTTGGTCTTGATCGTCTCCGGGGTGTCGTAGGACCACCACTGGTTGCCGCAGAACGCGTAGGCCGTGTCGCCGATGGTGCCGGTCGGCGGGCAGCGCTTGACCAGGGCCTCGTAGTCCTCGAGCCCCTTCTCGTAGCGCCCGGCGGCCGGTCCGCTCGCCGCCCCGCCGGGTTCGGGGCCGGTCACGCCGGTCCAGCCGCGGCCGTAGAAGCCGATCCCGAGCAGGATCTTCGACGCGGGGACGCCCAGGGCGAGCAGCTTGTCCACGGTGGCCGAGGCGGTCGACGACGTACGCGGAATGCCCGGGTACGCGCTGAGCGGCGAATGCGGGGCGGTCTTCTGCGTCTTCCGCACGTCCTCGCCGCCCGCGCCGAAGTAGTCGTAGGTCATCGCGCTGAGCCACGTCGCCGGCTCGGCCGCCGTCCGGTAGTCGGTGGCCTCCAGCTTCGTCGAGTCGCCGGGCACCGCCGCCGTGATCACCGCGTCCGGGCCGAACGCCGTACGCAGTGAGCCGAGCATCCGGCCCAGCGCCTCCGGCCCGCTCTTGTCGCAGCTCATCCCGCACGCGTTGGGGTATTCCCAGTCCACGTCGATGCCGTCGAAGACGCCCGCCCAGCGGGGATCGGTGACCAGGTCGTGGCACGACTCGGCGAAGGCGCCGGGGTCGCGGGCGGCCTGGGTGAACCCGCCCGACCCGGTCCAGCCGCCGAACGACCACAGCACCTTGAGCCCCGGGTGCTTCGCCTTGAGCCGGCGCAGCTGCCCGATATTGCCGCGGGCCGGGTTGCTTGCCTCGTCGGCGACGCCGTCCACGCTCTGCCCGGCCGCGAACGGCTTCTCGAAGTCGGCCCAGCGGTCGGCGGCGGTGCACTTGCCCCCGGTGACCTTGCCGAAGGCGTACAGGAGGTGGGTCAGCTCCTCGGCCGCCCCGCTCGCGTCCAGGTCTTTCACCTGGAAGTCGCGGGCGTAGACACCCCACCCGGTGAAATAGCCGACCACCTTGGGGGCGACCGGCGCGGGGGCGGGGTCGTCGTCGGACGGGGCACAGCCGGCGAGACCGACCAGGATAAGGATGATCAAGACGAATCGGGCGCGCACCACTCCGAAGCTATCCGGACGGGACAAGCGGGACACAAGTGATCACTCGTCCGGGTGTAGCGCCCGTCATCGGCGCCGAGCCCCGGCTGTGCGATCGTTTCCCGGTGGCCATCAGCCCGCACGAGCCCTCCGCCGCGCCGCCTCTTCGCAGCTGGCGGTCCGAGTTGCGTGCCTTGCTGAGCTGGCGTCGCATTCTCACCCGGTTGCGCGCGGTGCTGCGCAGCGCGCTGGTCACCTTCGTCGTTCTCACCGTCACCCTGTGGCTGATGCCGGGGGTCGAGAGCAACGACATCGTCGACACGCTCGGCCTGGTGGCGATCGTGGCCGGCGTCGGCGCCGTGCTGCGCCCGCTGCTGCTGCTCGGCGTGACCGCGCTGGGCGGCTGGGGCGCGATGCTGCTCGGCGTGATCGCCCAGATCGTCGTCATCGTGATCGCCCTCGAGATCGACCCGGCCGAGCGGATCACCGGCCTGCCCTCGCTGGTGCTGACCGCGATCCTGGCCGTGGTGTTCGCCGCGATCGTCGACTGGATGGCCGACAGCGGCACCGACGACACGTTCGTGCGCGAGGCCCGGCGGCTGATGCGGGGCGTGCGCCGCCGGCAGGCCCGGCTGGCCGGGGGCCCGTTCCTCACGTTCCGCCGCCCCCGGCAGGGCTCCGACCCGGGCCTGATCATGGTGCAGTTCGACGGGCTGTCGGAGCCGGTGCTGCGCTGGGCGGTGCGGGCCGGCAACCTGCCCACGCTGGGCCACTGGCTGCGTTCGGGCAGCCACGCGATGCGCGGCTGGCACACCGGCCTGCCGTCGACGACACCCGCCTCGCAGGCCGGCATCCTGCACGGCGCGACCCGGCAGATCCCGGCGTTCCGGTGGTTCGAGAAGGACACCGGCAAGCTCATGGTGACCAACCGGCCGCGCGACGCCGCCCTGCTCGAGCCGCGGCTCAGCGACGGCCGGGGCCTGCTGCGCGACGGCGGGGTGAGCATCGGCAACGCGTTCAGCGGCGACGCGGCGGTCAGCCTGCTGACGGTCAGCCACGCGGCGCTGCCGGGCCGGTCCGCGCGCGGCTGGGCCGCGTTCATGGCCTCCCCGTACGGTTTCACCCGCGCCCTCGTGCTCGGCGTGGGCGAGGTCTTCACCGAGCTGCACCAGGCCCGCCTGCAGCGCCGCCGCAACCTGCAGCCCCGGGTCAGCCGGTCGGGCGCGTTCCTGGCCCTGCGCCCGGCGTCGATGCTGCTGCGCGACGTGAACGTGTCGCTGATCGCCGAGCAGATGGCCCGCGGCGCCCCGGCGATCTATTGCGACCTGGTCGACTACGACGAGGTCGCGCATCACGCCGGCCCGGCCCGGCCCGAGTCGATGCGCCAGCTCGAGAGCCTCGACCGCATGCTCGGCGTGCTCGAACGGCTGGCCCCCGAGGCGGCCCGCCGCTATCACCTGGTGGTGCTCTCCGACCACGGGCAGAGCCAGGGCGCGACGTTCCGCCAGCGCTACGGCGAGAGCCTCGACGAGGTGGTCGAGCGGTTCTCGGCGGGCGACGAGGCCGAGACCATCGAGGAGCCGACCGAGAGCGAACCACCGGTGGAGAACGCGACGCCGGTCGCCCCGCTGCTGGTGGTCTCGTCGGGCAACCTGGCGCTGGTCTACCTGACGAAATTCCGGCAGCGGCTCGACCGGGCCGCGATCGACCGGGTCTATCCGCGGCTCATCCACGGGCTGGTCGCGCACCCGGGCGTCGGCCTGGTGATCGTGCGCGGCGAGGACGGGCCGATCGCGCTCGGCACCTCCGGCCGCCACCACCTGCGCGACGGCATCGTGCACGGCGTCGACCCGCTGCTCCCGTACGGGCCCCGCGCCCGCCACGACCTGCTGCGTCACCAGGAGGCCGAGCACGTGGGCGACCTGGTGCTGATCAGCTGCGTCGACCCGGTGACCGAGGAGGTCGCGGCGTTCGAGGAGCTGGTCGGCTCGCACGGCGGGCTCGGCGGCTGGCAGACCGAGGCGGTGCTCGTGCACCCGGCGCGCTGGCCGGTGACCGACACCGAGCTCGACGGGCCCGACGCCGTGCACCACCAGCTGGTCGAATGGCTGGCCATGCTGGGGCTGCGCACCCGCAGCGCGGCCGCCGACGAGACGCTGCAGCTGGAGCGCGAGGCGCAAGAAAAGATCTTCGAGTCACCGGAGTCACCGAGACTTTCCCGGACGCACGACGGTTAAGCACTTTGTGCCGCGATTCCCGCTTGTCCTTCTAGCCCTGGCCGCCGTGCTCCTGCCGGCGGCCGCCGCCCCCGCAGTGAGCCCGACGGCACGCTCCTCCGCCCCCACTTTCAACGGCGGCGTCTACGCGATCGCGCACCGCGGCGCGACGACGTACGTCGGGGGCACCTTCACCACCGCGACGGCGAACGGGCGGACCTATCCCCGGGAACGACTGGCCGCCTTCGACTCGCGTACGGGGAAACTGCTCGACTGGTCGCCCAGCGCCGACGGGGTGGTGCGCGCGCTGGCCGCCACCGACGACAGCGTCTACGCGGCGGGCGATTTCCACGCCGTCAGCGGCGAGCGCCGCGATTCCCTGGTGCGGATCCATCCCACCAACGGCGCCGTGCGCTCGTTCCGCCACACCCTTTCCGGTACGCCGTACGCGCTCGCCGCGGGCAACGGCCGGCTCTATCTGGGCGGCAGCTTCACCCAGGTCACCGGCGAGCGGCGCGACAACCTGGCCGCGTTCTCGCTGACCACCGGCCGGCTCGACCCGCGCTGGCGCCCGGTCGCCGACGACACCGTGCACGCGATCGCGGTCACCGGCCCGCGGGTCTATCTCGGGGGCGGCTTCCACCTCGTCGGCGCGGTCAAGGGCACGCTCCGGCTGGCCTCGGTCAACGGGACCAGCGGGGTCGTCGACCCGGCGTTCAAGCCCCGGGTGCCGGCCGAGGTGCGGGCCATCGCGCTCGACCCGACCGGCGTGCACGTGGCCACGGCCGGGCGGGGCGGCCGGGCGATCGCGTACAGCTACGCCGGGGCCCTGCGCTGGCAGCGGGTGTTCGACGGGGACGCGGCGGCCATCGCGACCGCGGGCGGCATCACCTATGTGGGCGGGCACTTCGACAACGCCTGCCTGACCGAGCGCAACGGCGTCAAGGGCGGGTGCGTGGACGGGGCCCGGCCGCGGTTCAAGCTGGCCGCGGTGACGGCCAAGGGGCAGCTCGCCTCGTGGGGGCCGAAGGCGAACGGGGTGATCGGCGTACGGGTGCTCAGCGTCAATCACGTGGCCGGCACGATCGAGGCCGGCGGCGACTTCACGATGATCGACGGGGCCGATCGTCGTCGCTTTGCAGCTTTTTGACCGCGGCCAGGCGCTGGCTGATCCGCCAGTAGCGCGTCGGGGTGAGCCGGGCCAGCAGGTCGGCGCCCTTGGCCACACCGCCGATGACCAGGCGCGGCTTGCGGTCGTGGACGGCGGCCACGATCTGCTTCGCCGCCTCCTCGGCCGGCATGGTCAGCGCCCGCTCGGCGAACCGCCGCGCCTGGGCGACCTGCCTGCCGTCGGGGTCGCCGCCGCTGACCCGCGCGTTGGCCGCGATGTTGGTGCGAATCCCGCCGGGGTGCACGACGGTCACGCCGACCCCGCGGGGCTCCAGCTCGTGGCGCAACGCGTCGGTGAATCCCCGTACGGCGAACTTGGACGTCACGTAGGCCACCTGCCCGGCCGGCGCGATCAGGCCGAACAGGCTCGACACGTTGACCACGTGCGAGCCGGGCCGGGCCAGCAGCTGCGGCAGGAAGGCCTTGGTCAGCCGGATCACGGCCATCAGGTTGATCTCGAGCAGCCACTCGAAGTCGGGCAGCGCGTTCTGCTCGAACTCGCCCATCAGCGTCACGCCGGCGTTGTTGACGAGCAGGTCGACGCCGCCGTGCCGGGCCGCGACCTCGGCCGCCAGGTCGAGCCGGTCGCCGCCGTCGCTCAGGTCGATCTCGTACGTCGTCACGTCGGCCGCGCCGAGCTCCCGCGCCGCCGCGGCCGCCCGGGCCAGCCCCTCGGCGTCCCGGTCGACCAGGACCAGCACTGATCGTCGCCGCCCGAGCTCGAGGGCCAGGGCCGCGCCGATGCCGCTGGCGGCCCCCGTGATCAGACAGGTCCGGCCGGCGAAGGCGAACGGAGCGCTCATTCCTTTGACCCTAGACTGCGGGCCATGACTGCGCCTCGCTCCGTCGGCCCGCTCGTCGAGTCGCAGGCCGTGCTGGCCCCGCTCACCGACGCCGCGATCTTCCTCGTGGCCACCGTCCGCCCCGGTGGCGAGCAGACCGCCCGCGACCTGCTGGAGGATCTGGGCGGCCTGCAGCGTACGGTCGGGTTCCGGCTGCCCGCAGCCCAGCTCTCCTGCGTCACCGGCATCGGCTCGGAGCTGTGGGACCGGCTGTTCACCGGTCCCCGCCCGGCCGAGCTGCACCGCTTCCGGGCCTGGAAGGGCCCCAAGCACACCGCGCCGTCGACCCCGGGTGACCTGCTGTTCCACATCCGCGCCGGGCAGATGGACGTCTGCTTCGAGCTGGCCGCCAAGATCGCCGAGCGGCTGCGCGGGGCCGGCGACATCGTCGACGAGACGCACGGCTTCAAATACTTCGACGAGCGCGACCTGCTCGGCTTCGTCGACGGCACCGAGAACCCGACCGGGGGCAAGGCCCGGGCGGCGGCGATCGTCGGCGACGAGGACGAGCCGTTCGCCGGCGGCAGCTACGTCATGGTGCAGAAATACGTGCACGACCTGGAGGCCTGGAACGCGCTCAAGGTCGAGGAGCAGGAGGCGGCGATCGGGCGCACGAAGCTCGACAACACCGAGATCCCGGACGACGCCAAGGCCCCCGACTCGCACCTGGCCCTCAACGTCGTCGAGGACGCGGACGGCAACGAGCTCAAGATCCTGCGCGACAACATGCCGTTCGGCTCGGTCAAGGACGGCGAGTTCGGCACCTATTACATCGCCTACGCCGCCACGCCCGACATCCCCGAGCTGATGCTGCGCCGGATGTTCCTCGGCGAGCCGTACGGCACGTACGACCGCATTCTCGACTTCTCGACCGCGCTGACCGGTTCGCTGTTCTTCGTGCCGACCGCCGACTTCCTCGACGACCTGCCCGCAGCCCCTTAGCCCAGGGCCGCGGACAGGTCGGCCAGCGTGTTCAGGCGGAGGTCGCCGTCGAGCCCGCGCAGCGCCGCCGTGTGCGCCCCCGCGGCCCGGCCCGCCTGCAGGCCGACGTCGGCGTCCTCGACCACCAGGCAGTCGGCCGGGTCGACCCCGAGCAGCTCGGCGGCCCGCCGGTAACCCTCCGGGTCGGGCTTGCCGGCCGCGATGTCGTCGGTCGTCACCAGCACCGGGGCGACGATCCCGGCCGCGTTCAGGCGGGCCTTGGCCAGCCGGGTGTCGGCGCTGGTGACCACGGCCCAGGGCAGGCCCTTCCGGGTCAGCTGCAAGAGCAGTTCGCGGGCGCCGGGCGTCGGGTGCACGTCGGAGAGGTCGTCGTACTGCAGCTCGAGCTGGCGGGCCGACGCGACCACGTGCGCGGCCTCGTCGAGATGCGGCAGGAGCTTCCGTACGGTCGTCGCGCTCGGGCTGCCGTGCGCCATCTCGTACGCCTCCTGGCCGTCGACCCCGTACTCCGCGGCCCACGACAGCCACGACCGCAGGACCGCACCGTCGGAGTCGACCAGCGTGCCGTCCATGTCGAACAGGATCGCTCGCACGGTGGTCACGTCGAAGCGGGGTTCGGGCACGAAAACCTCCAATGGAAAGCACGGAACGGCCCCCAGCCTAAAAGGTGAGGGCCGTTCCGGTGCTGCGATCAGGCGGTGCGGCGGCTCGGGGCGCGGCGCCGGGTCGGCGCGGCCGCGGGCGGCGCCTCGACCGCCGTGGCCGTCTTGCGCGGGGTGCGGGCCCGCGGGGCCGCCGGGGTGGCAGCCGACGCCGCGGCCTTGCGCGCGGTCGCGCGGGCCGCGGTGGCCCGGGCCGTCGGCGGCTCGACCGGAACCTCGGCGGCGGGCGTCTCGGCCGGCTCGGCCGGCGTCTCGGCCGGTTCCTCGCGGGCCGGCGGAACCACGGCGGGCAGGGCCGGGCTGACCGGAGCGACCGCGGACGCGCGGTGCTTCTCCTTCTCGCGCCGGACCAGGTCGGCCAGCACGCTCTTGCCGTACTTCTCCTCGAGCGTGGTCGCCTTGCTCTGCGCCTTGCCGGCCCGGGCGACGGCCTTCTTGTGGGCCTTCTCGAGACGGGTCTTGTCACGGCTCTGGGTCTTGAGCGACCGCTTGAGCCGCTTGGCCTCGGCCTCGGCGTTGCGTAGCGCCTGGGTCTGCTGCTGGGTGAGGTTGGCGTTGGTCCGCAGCCGGTTCTCCAGCTCGGTGACAGTCGTCCTGCTCCGCTCGGCGGCGGTGTGTGCGGCGGCCGATTGGTCCCGGCGGCGTTCGAGCTGATTGTTACTCACAGCGTCTCCTTCCGTTCACCGTATGCCTACCCGTGTGACGGCAAGACAATCAAGGAGTTGTGTCTTCCATCGCTGCCGCGTCGGCGCTGCTCCGGGCGCGTTTGCGACGGATGTGCCGGACGTGCAGGGTGATGTAGACGGCCACGGCGAGAACGATCACCGTGATTGCCTGCCACGTGTAACGGTGGGCGTGTTCGATGATTGCGACGAGGTGGGTGCCGAACAGGTAGGCGACGGTGGTCCAGACGCCCACCCACAGAGCGGCCCCGATGGCGTTGTAGATCAGGAACGTGCGCCAGGGCATCGCCGTGATGCCGGCGATGACGCCGTTGAGCTGGCGCAGCCCGTCGATGAAACGGGCGACCATGACGACCCGCCCGCCGCGCCGAGCGAAGAAGCCCTCGGCGCGGGCCAGCCGTTCCGGGGTCAGGAACACGTATCGGCCCCAGCGCAGGGCCAGCTTGCGGCCGCCGCGCACCCCGATCCAGTAACCGATGTTGTCGCCGAGCACGGCCGCCACGAACGAGATGGCGGCGACGGCGAAGATGCTCATCCGGCCCGCGCCCGCGTAGATGGCCGCGGCCACCATGATCGTCTGGCCCGGCGCGGGCACCCCGAAGCTCTCGACCCCGATGACCCCGGCGATGGCGTAATAGCCCCACCGATCGAGGATCGGGGCGACTCCGTGCAGGAACCCGGGCAGGTCGGCTTGAGGTGGCATCGGCTCAACCGTAGCCGGGACAGGCTCGGTCAAACCTGGGGAGTCACTTCTGCGGCTGGTCCTTTGTGCGGAGCAGCAGCCAATTGACCCCGTCGGTGTGAATCAGCGCGTACCGGTGTGACCCGTCCCGCCCGTGCAGGGTGAAGACGAACCGCTTGTCGTTGCGGTCCTCTTGCTCCCACCAGCCGATGTCCGCGATCGACTTGTCCGGATCGGTGTACGTGAGGTGGTCGAGATCGTGGTCGGGCACGGCCACCGCGAGCCGGTTCTTGCCCGATTCCTCCGGCAGGCCGCGTGGCACGGCCCACGAGCGCAGCACGCCGTCCTCCTCCAGCCGCAGGTCGAAGTGGGGCCGCGGCTTGCGATGGTCATGCAGCACAAACGAGGGGCGCACCCTTCGACTGTAGGCGGCGCTTTGTTCAAGGTGTTGAAAAAGACGGTCGTCACTGTGAGAGTGATCCGTATGGCGTCGCGATCGAGTCTCGCCCTCGCGGCCCTGGCCGTCGGCACGTTCGCGCTCGGCATGACCGAATTCGTCATCACCGGCCTGCTGCCCGACATCGCCGCCGACTTCACCGTCACGATCCCCACGGCGGGCCTGCTCATTTCCGCGTACGCCCTCAGCGTCGTGATCGGCGGCCCGCTGCTGACGGCCCTGGTCGCCCGGCGGTCCCGCAAGCCGGTGCTGATCGCCCTGCTCGGCTTCTTCGTGGCGGGCAATCTGATCTCGGCCGTCGCCCCCGCGTACGGCCTGATGATGGCCGGGCGGATCGTGGCCGCGCTCTGCCACGGCTCGTTCATCGGCATCGCCACGATCGTCGCCGGTGACCTCGTGCGGCCCGAGCGCCGCAGCAGCGCCATCGCCGCCATGCTGAGCGGCATCACGCTGGCCAGCGTGGCCGGGGTGCCGCTGGGCACGCTGCTCGGTCAGCAGTTCGGCTGGCGGGCCACGTTCTGGGCGATGGCCCTGCTCGGGCTGGTCGCCGCCGTGTCCACCTGGGCCTTTGTCCCGACCGGCGGGGCCGCGGCGGGCGCCCGGGCGCAGTGGGGCGCGTTCCGCCACGTGTCGGTCTGGCTGGCCCTGGGCATGACCGCGCTCGCCTTCGGGGCCGTCTACGCGCCCTTCACATATGTGGCCCCGCTGATGACCTCGGTGGCCGGGTTCGGCTCGGGCGCGCTGCCCTGGCTGC
Source organism: Paractinoplanes lichenicola (assembly GCF_016785085.1). Classification (GTDB taxonomy): domain Bacteria; phylum Actinomycetota; class Actinomycetes; order Mycobacteriales; family Micromonosporaceae; genus Actinoplanes; species Actinoplanes lichenicola. The sequence goes on along the minus strand of NZ_JAENHO010000006.1, from coordinate 580,821 downwards.
TCGTGCTGTTCGGCCTCGGCCTGGTGCTGGGCAACGTGATCGGGGCCCGGGCGGCCGACCACCGTCTGATGGGGACGATCGTCGCGGCGTCCGTGGCCATGCTGATCGTGCTGGTGCTGTTCGCCTGGACGGCGCATTCGCGGGTGCCGGCCGCGGTCACGCTGTTCGCGCTGGGCGTGGTCGCGTACGCCACCGTGCCAGGCCTCACGACCCGGGTGATCACGGCGGCCGACGACGACGGCCAGAACCTGATCGTGTCGTCGGCGGCGGTCTCGGCCTTCAACCTCGGCAACGCGGCCGGCGCCTATCTGGGCGGGCGGGCCATCGCCGCGGGCTGGGGTTACCAGTCGACGCCGCTGGTCGGGGCGGCGATGGAACTGGGCGCGCTGACTCTGGCGGCGGCACTCGTGCTGACCGGCCGGGCACGACAGACGGTCCGTTCGGCGGAGGCGGCCTAGGAGCCCGGTTGGTTGGCTGGGCCGTCATGTCTCGACTGCCCGCGCTCTCGCGCCTCTCCCCTCGCAAGATCGCGATCGGCGCGCTCATCGCCGCCGTCGTGGCCGGGATGTCGTCGTTCGCGCTGACCCGGGCCGACGCCGCGACCTTCGCCACCGTCCAGCCGGGTAGCTTCACCGGTCAGGCCTTCGACGCCTGCACGGCCCCGCCGAGCGCCTCGATGAAGGCGTGGAAGGCGAAATCGCCGTACAAGGCAATTGGCATCTACATCGGTGGCGTCAACCGGGGCTGCGCCCAGCCGCAGCTCACCGCGGCCTGGGTCAAGGAGCAGGTGCAGGCCGGCTGGAAGCTGCTGCCGCTCTATGTGGGACCGCAGGCCACCTGCACGACGATCGGCGGCGGACGCAAGCTGATCAACAACGCGAGCGCCGACACCCAGGGCCGGGTGGCCGCCTCCGACGCCGTCGCGCAGGCCCAGGCGCTCGGGCTGGCTCGCGAGAGCGTGCTCATCTACGACATGGAGTCCTACCGGACGAACGACGCCGCCTGCCGGCAGGGCGTGCTCGCGTTCATGAACGGCTGGACGGCCCGGCTGCACGACAACGGCTACTTCTCCGGCTTCTACTCCAGCGTCGCGTCCGGCGTCGCCGACCAGGTGGCCGCCTACGCCAAGCCCGGCTACACCCGTCCCGACTATGTGGATTTCGCCCGCTGGGATCAGAAGGTCACGCTGGCCGACCCGCTCATCCCGGCCTCGGCCTGGCCCGGCAAGCGGCGGATGAAGCAGTACCGCGGCGGTCACAAGGAGACGTACGGCGGCGTCACGATCAACATCGACAACAACTACGTCGACTTCGCGCCGCTGCCCAAGACCAAGGCCGCCGACTTCACCGGCAACGGGTGGCCGGACGTGCTGGGCCGGTCGTCGACGGGCTACCTGTCGGCCTTCCCCGGCAACGGCTCGCTGGTCGACATCAACCAGCGGCGCACGCTGGGCAGCGGGTTCGCCTCGATGAACGCGATCGTGCGCATCGGCGACCTCAATCGGGACGGGCGGGAGGACGTGATCGCCCGCCAGACCAACGGCGACGTGTGGTTCTATCCGGGCACCGCCACCGGTCTCGGCCCGCGCAAGAAGGTCGGCGCGGGCTGGCAGAAGATGCGCGAGATCACCGCGATCGGCGACCTCACCGGTGACGGCTACCCCGATCTGCTGGCCGTCTCCCCGGGCAACCTGCTCTACCTGTACGCCGGTCGGCCCGGTGCAACGCTGGCCAACGCTCGTCTGACCGGCGCCGGCTGGGGCGACAAGTCCGAGCTGGCCGGCGCGGGCGACTTCAACCGCGACGGCTTCCCCGACCTGGCCGCCCGGCTGAAGACCGACGGCAAGCTCTATCTGTGGACGGGCCGCAAGGGCGGCTTCACCGGTAAGCGCCTGGCCCTGGGCGTCGCCGCCGCCGATCTGCGCGACCTGGTCGGCGTGGGCGACTTCGACCGGGACGGCTTCCCCGACCTGGCCGCGGTGCAGAGGTCCACCGGCGCCCTGGTGCTGCTGAGCGGCGCCGGTTCCACCCTGCGGGCCCCGTTCCGCCTGGCCACCGGCTATGCCGGGATCGCCCCGCTCGCCTGAGAAAACACTCGTGGCCCGATCCGAACCGGACCGGGCCACGAACGACTGGTGGGTCTTACAGGGTGTCGCTGGCCAGCTGGCCGCGCAGCTTGGTCAGGGCCTTGGTGAGCAGGCGCGAGACGTGCATCTGCGAGATGCCGATCTGGTCGGCGATCTGCGACTGGGTCAGGTTGCCGTAGAAGCGCAGCGTCAGGATCTTCTGCTCGCGCTCGTCGAGCGTCGCCAGCGCGGGGCCGAGGGCCACGCGGGTCTCGGCCAGCTCGAACTCCGAGTCCTCACCGCCGAGGGTGTCGCCCAGCTCGGTGGTGCCGTCGGCGCTGATCGGGGTGGAGAGCGACGTGGCGTTGTAGGCCCGCGCACCCTCGAGGCCCTCCAGCACGTCTTCCTCGCTGACCCCCAGGTGGGCGGCGACGTCGGCGACCGTCGGCGAGCGGCCGAGCGAGTGGGTCAGGCTGCTGTTGGCCTCGGTGATGGCCAGGCGCAGCTCCTGCAGGCGGCGCGGCACCCGCACCGACCACGTGCGGTCGCGGAAGTGGCGCTTGATCTCGCCGATGATGGTGGGGATCGCGTAGCCCGCGAAGTCGACGCCGCGCTCGGGGTCGAACTTGTCGACCGCCTTGATCAGGCCGACCGTGGCGGTCTGCACGAGGTCGTCGGTGGGCTCGCCGCGGCCCGAGTAGCGGTGGGCGAGGTGACGGGCGAGCGGCAGCCAGGCCTCGATCGCCCGGTCGCGCAGCGAGGCGCGGGACGGGTGACCGGCGGGCATCGCGGCCATCGCGTTGAGGAGCTCGGCGGCGCTGTCGACGGGCGCGGTGGCCGCGGCCGGAAGCGTCTCAGCCTGCGTGGTGCTGGTGGTCTCGGTGACGGTCATGTTTGTGGTCCTCCCTGGCACCTGATCCGGAGAGCCGGTCCTGATGTAGCTGGACCCGGTTGGTCGGGTGTCCCTATCTGCAGGCTGATGGCGATCGATGCGATCTCCGTCAGCCGCGCACACTTGGCCGTTCGGTTATGACCAACCTAGCCGACAGGGCCAAGAAAGACTAGCCGAAAGTATGAGTTACTTTGCGTGATAGCAAATATACGCAGAGGATCTTGTCGGGTGCTCAAGGCCGTCGATGTGCGATCGGGAAGGATTAGGCCGTCCGGTGCTTGTGGTGACCCGCATGGGCCAGTGCCAAACCTGGACGGGAAGGAAAGATGGAGGACATGTCAGTCCTGCGCCCTCTGGCCCCGCATGCGGAGGCGGCTGAGCTGCGCCGCTGGAAGCTCGACTCGTTCGGCGAGCTTCGCAGCCTGCGGGCCGCGCTGCGGGAGACCATCGAGCACCACACCGACGAGACCGATGACCTCTTCGACAAGATGGCCGTGGTCGCGACCGAGCTGGCCACCAACGCCCTGCGGCACGGTCTGCCGCCCACCGAGGTGGTGCTGCTGGAGCACGACGACCGGCTCATCCTCGACGTGGCCGATCACGATCTGGGCACGCTCCCAGAGGTCGCCCAGGACCGCCCGCTCGGCGCCGGCGGCCTCGGGCTGCAGCTCACGAAGACTTTCGCCATCGATGTCGGTTGGTATCGAACCGATCTCACCAAGCATGTCTGGGCGAGCTTCCCGAGCTGAATCCCCGTACGCCTGGTAGAAATGCGCCCGTGGCGGACTACTACCAGATCGGCGAGGAGCCTGCGGCCGACCGCACCGCGACCGTCCTGCGCCTCAGTGGCGAGCTCGACATCAACGCACGCGACGAGTTGCGCGCGACGCTCACCGACGCGCTGGCCGAGCACGAGGACGTGACGGTCGACCTCAGCGCCGTCACCTTCATCGACTCCGAGGCCCTGGGCGCGCTGATCGACGGCTACAACTCGGCCCTCGACCTCAGCGCGACCTTCCGGGTGGTCGGCGCGACGGGCGCGGTGGCCCGTGTGCTCACCGTCTCAGGCTCGCAGGCCGTCTTCGACGGTGCGCTGGAGACTCCCGACTCGTAACCTGCGGCAGTGTCATTGATCATCGCGGCGGCTCTGCTGGCCGCTGTGCTGGCCTTCGCCGTCGTGCGCCCGCGCGGCCTGCCGGAGGCGGTCGCCGCCGTGCCCGCGGCCGGCCTCGCGATCGTCTTCGGCCTGGTGTCGTGGGACGACGCCCGGGCCGAGTTCCTCGAGCTCGGGCCGACCGTCGGCTTCCTCGCCGCGATCCTCCTCCTGGCCCACCTGGCCGGCGAGCACGGCGTCTTCCGGTACGCCGGCCGGGTCGCGGCCCGGATCAGCCGGGGCGACCCGCCGCGGCTGCTGGTCGCGGTCTTCGTGGCGGCCGCCCTGACCACCGCGTTGCTCAGCCTGGACGCGACCGTCGTGCTGCTCACCCCGGTCGTGCTGGCCACCGCGGCCCGGGTCGGCGCCCGTGCCCGCCCGTCCGCGTACGCCTCGGCCCACCTGGCCAACTCGGCGTCGCTGCTGCTGCCCGTCTCGAATCTGACCAACCTGCTCGCGTTCGCGGCCAGCGGCCTGACCTTCCTCGGCTTCACCGGCCTGATGACGCTGCCCTGGCTGGCCGTCATCGTGACGGAATATCTGGTGTTCCGCCGCTACTTCCGCGACGACCTGCGAGCGCGGGAGGAGCCGCGGCCCGATGGCGGCGACGGCCCGCCCCCGCGTTACGCGCTGGTCGTGCTCGCGGTGACCCTGGTCGGCTTCGCCGTCGTGCACCCCCTCGGCGTGCACCCGGCCTGGGTCGCGGTGGCCGGCGCGGTCCTGCTGGCCGTGCCGCACCGGGTCTCGCCGCGCACCCTGCTGCGCGAGGTCAACCTGCCGTTCTGCGCGTTCGTGCTCGCGCTGGGGGTGGTGGTGCTCGCGGTGCAGCAGCACGGCCTCGAGCGCTTCCTCGGCGCGATCGTGCCCGACGACGCCGGCCTGCTCGGCCTGCTGGCCGTCGCCTTCCTGGCCGCCCTGCTGGCCAACCTGCTCAACAACCTGCCGGCCACGCTCGCCCTGCTGCCCGTGGTCGAGGCGAATCCGGGGCTGCTGCTGGCCATGCTGATCGGGGTCAACGTCGGGCCCAACCTGACCTATGTGGGCTCGCTGGCGACCCTGCTCTGGCGGCAGATCCTGCACACCCACGACGCCGCGCCCGATTCGCGCGACTTCCTCAAGCTGGGGGTGCTGACCGTGCCGCCCGCGCTGGTGGTGGGCGTGCTGGCGCTGTGGCTGAGCCTGCACTTCGGGATCTGACAAGCAGGAGCGCACCCTCGCCGCCGCGCCGGTATCGGTCCGGGGAACGGCCGAGGTGATCCGGTGGGGGATTCGGCGGCGGGGTGCGTCCGACGTAGTCAGTCTTGTCTATACGTTTGTTACAGGCAAGTAAAAGAGGTTACGGAACTCAGCGGCTCGGCGGAGCGCCGCCGGGGCCGCCGCCGCCCGGTGCTCCGCCGCCCGGAGCGCTGCCGCCGCTCGGGGTGGTCGTCGTGTCCACCTTGACGGTCAGCGTCACCGCGAATCCCTTGGTGACGTCGCCCGAGACCGCGCCCATCTGCAGGGCGGCCGAGTCGTCGCCGAAGACGTTGTCGGACGAGAGGCTGATCTGGCTCAGGTTGCTCACCGAGGACGAGTAGCCGGTGGTGGCGTAGACCTTGTCGCAGACGTCCTTGGGCAGCGCGACCTGCGAGGTGGCGATGGCCTTGGTCGAGTCGGTGATGTCGGCCTGGCCGGAATAGACCTCGAAGTGGATGTGCGGCCAACGGCCCGAGTAGCAGGCCGGGAAGATGCTCGTGAACTTCACCTTGCCCGAGTCGTCGGCGATCTGGACACCGCGCAGGTAGTTCTGGTCGGTGATGCCCTCGGTGTAGAGCGAGTAGCGGCCCTCGCGGTCGCAGTGCCAGACATAGACGGCGACGTCCTTGAACGGCGCGTCGCTGTTGGCCATGTCGAGGATCGTCAGCTCGAGGGTCATCGGGACGCCCTGGGCCGTGCCGCTGGCCGTGCCGAAGCTCGACCGGATGTCGCTGCGGACCACGCCGCTCTGTTCCAGCACGTCCGGCCCGTTCGAGCCGTCGCCCGGGTAGGGGCCGGCGGTCTCGTCGGGGATCTCGCCCGTGGCCGCCGACGACGTGGACGAGGCGGCCGGCGTGCTCTCCGACGACGAGTTGCTGCCGCACGCGGCCAGCCCGAGCACCGCGGCGCCCAGCCCGAACCCGCGCAGCACGTGCCGCCGGTTGGCCAGCGTGGTCAGGTCGAACCCCAGGCCCTGATCGACGACCTCCTCGTCGGGCCGGGGGAGTTGGCGTCCCTCGTACGTCGGTCTCGGATCCTGGCTCATCGGTTCGCTCCTCATCGTGTTGCCGCACGCTTGAAAGTCACGCTAGGTCCGGTTCTTGTGCATTCGCTTTGAGTTGGCTGTCCGTCGCCCCTGCGTGACATGCTCGTTACGGAGGAAGTTTTCCTACCGGTTTAGAAGAGATAATTCTGTCGCACTGTTGACGGAAAAATTCGGGCCCGCCTACGGTGGCCCCATGTCCGGGTCCGGTGGCGTACATGCGCTGGTCAGGCGTGCTCATGAGGAGCGCGTCCTGGCGATTCTGCGCGAACGCGGCGGGCTCAGCCGGGCCCAGATCGCGGCCCGCTCCGGCCTCTCGCGCACGACTCTCTCGGAGATAACTTCCGACCTTCTCGCCCGCGGCGCGATCGTGGTCGTCAATACCGACGCCCGCGACCGGGCCGGCAGCGGCCGCCCGGCCGAGCTGCTCGCGCTCGACCCGCGCTCGGGCCAGTTCCTCGGCGTCGACCTCGGCCACACCCGCGTCCGGGTCGCCGTGGCCGACGCCGCCCACGAGATCATCGCGAGCGGCGTCGAGGAGTATCCGCCCGGCAGCTCGTGGCCCCGGCGGCTGTCGGCCGGGGTCGGCCTGGTCGACCGGATCGCTCGCGAGCAGGGCCTCAGCCTGGCCGCGCTGCAGGGTCTCGGGGTCGGCGTGGCCGGTCCCGACCCGGCCGGCGGCTCCCGCGCCGACGTGCTGGCCGCCTTCGCCGAGCGCTTCCCGGCGCCGATCATCGTCGACAACAACACCCGGTTCGCCGCGCTGGCCGAGGCGGCCAGCTCGGCCGAGCCGGTGCAGGACGTCCTCTACGTGCGGCTGGCCGACGGCATCGGCGGGGGACTGGTGGTCGGCGGCCGGCTGGTCGCCGGGGCGGGCGGCGCGGCCGGCGAGTTCGGCCACGTCAAGGTCGACCCGGTCGGTGGGGTCTGCCGCTGCGGCAAGCGGGGCTGCCTCGAGACCGTGGCGGCCGTGCGTCCCGCGCTGACCGCGGCCGGCGTCGACGACCTCGGCGAGCTCGCGCTCCGGCGCGGGGAGCCGCGGGTGCGGGCCGCGATGGACCGGGTGGCCGACGCGCTCGGCCGCGTGCTGGCCGACGCCGCGCTGATCCTCAACCCCGAGCTGATCGTCATCGGCGGCCCGCTGCCGTTCGCCGTGCCCGAGATCGTCACCCGGGCCGGCGCCGCGATCGCGGCCGAGATGATCCCGGGGGAGGGGCACCCGGTGATCCGGGCGGCCCGCCTCGGTGACGACGACGGCGCCCGCGGCGCGATCATCGCCTGTTTCCTGCAGTCGCCGTTGCTGGCCGACTACCCCGAGCCGAGATCCGTCCCCGATCCCCGAACCGCCGGGAGCCAGTCATGACCGTTGTCCAGGCGGACACCGAGGTGAACGCGGCCGCGCCGGCCGCACCCGAGCGCCGTCGCCGCGGCGTACCGAAAACGCTTTTGAATCTGTTGTCGGTGGTTCTCGGCGTCGGCGTGTGGTGGGGCTTCTCGCTCGGCGGCGACATCCCGGCGCCGCCCGAGGTGCTCGAGCGCGGGTGGGAGCTGATCGCCGACGGCACCCTGGCCGACGACGTGCTGGCCAGCCTGGGCCGGGTGCTGGCCGGGTTCGTGCTCGGCGTCGCGCTGGCGATCCCGGTCGGCTTCCTGATGGGCTGGTACGGCATCGTGCGCGGCCTGATCGAGCCGTGGGTGCAGTTCTTCCGCACGATCCCGCCGCTGGCGATCATCCCGCTGGCCGTGGTGCTGATGGGCATCGGCGAGACCCCCAAGATTTTCGTCATCTTCCTGGCCTCGTTCCTGGCCTGCGTGATCGCCACCTTCCAGGGCGTGGTCAATGTGGACAAGACGCTGATCAACGCGGCCCGGGTGCTCGGGGCCAAGGACGGCACGATCTTCGCGCGGGTCGTGGTGCCCGCGTCGACGCCGTTCATCCTGGTCGGCATGCGGGTGGGCCTCGGCTCGTCCTGGGCCACGCTGGTCGCCGCCGAGCTGATCGCCGCGCAGCAGGGCCTCGGCTATCGGATGCAGAGCGCGCAGCTCTACTACGACCTTCCGACGATCTTTGTCGGGCTGATCAGCATCGGCGTCCTCGGTCTGCTGATGGACCGTCTGCTGCTCCTGGCCGAGCGCCGCCTCACCAACTGGCAGGACCGCCGATGATCACTGTGTCTCGCGTGAACAAGACTTTCCCGTTGAAGAATGACCGATTTGTCGCGCTCGGTGACGTGTCCTTGGACGTCGCGGACAACGAGTTCGTCACCATCGTCGGTCCGTCGGGCTGCGGCAAGACGACGCTCATGAACATCCTGGCCGGCCTGGAAACGCCGTCGTCCGGCCAGGCTTTGGTCAACGGTAAGGCGATCACCGGCCCGGGTCCCGATCGTGGCGTGATCTTTCAGCAGTACGCCCTCTTCCCGTGGCTCACCGTCCGCAAGAACGTCGAGTTCGGGCTGCGTACGGCCGGGGTGGGCCGGGCCGAGCGGCGGGAACGGGCCCAGCACTTCATCGACCTGGTCGGCCTGCACGACTTCGCCGACGCGCTGCCCCGCACGCTCTCCGGCGGCATGAAGCAGCGCTGCGCCATCGCCCGTGCCTACGCCGTCAACCCGTCGATCCTGCTGATGGACGAGCCGTTCGGCGCGGTCGACGCCCTCACCCGCGTACGCCTTCAGGAACAGCTGCTCCAGACCTGGAGTCAGGAGAAACGCACCGTCGTCTTCATCACCCACGACGTCGACGAGGCGGTCTTCCTGGCCAACCGGGTGGTCGTCATGGCGGCCCGGCCCGGCCGGATCGTCGAGATCGTCGACGTCGACCTGCCCTACCCCCGTACCGAAGAACTGCGGCTCAGTCCCGCCTTCACGGCGCTGCGCAATCGCGTGTGGAGCGCCGTCTATCACCAGGAGCCAGTTGCATGAAACGCCTTCTCGCCTTTCTCGCGGCGGCCTCTCTTCTGAGTGTCGCCGCGTGCGGATCCTCCGATGATTCCTCCTCCTCGTTCAGCGTGAAGATCAACTTTGGCTACATCGCCGACTTCAACGGGGCGAGCCTGCTGGCCGTGGCCGACGACCAGAAGCTGTGGGAGAAGCACGGCGTCGAGGTCAGCACCAAGGTCTTCACCAACGGCCCGCTGCAGATCACCGCGATCAACGCCGGCGACCTCGACTTCGGCTACATCGGCCCGGGCGCGGTCTGGCTGCCCGCCAGCGGCAAGGCCAAGATCGTGGCGCTGAACTCGCTGGGCAACGCCGACCGGGTGATCGCCCAGCCCGGCATCACCGACATCGCGCAGCTCAAGGGCAAGAAGGTCGGCGTCCCCGAGGGCACGTCGGGTGACATGATCCTCACCCTGGCGCTGCAGAAGGCCGGCCTGGCCGCCACCGACATCCAGCGCGTCCCGATGGACCCGGCCACGATCGTCTCGGCGTTCGCGGCGGGCCAGATCGACGCCGCGGGCATCTGGTATCCGCTGCTCAACAACATCAAGCAGAAGAAGCCGGACCTGGTCGAGCTGGCCAAGAACGAGGACTTCGCGAGCACGGTGTCGTTCCCGACCGCCTTCGTGGCCGGCAACGACGTGGTCAGCGGGAAGGCGGACGCGGTGACCAAGGTCGTACAGGTGCTGCGGGAGGCCATGGACTATCGCGCGGCCAACCAGGACAAGGCCGTCGAGCTGACCGCGGGTCTGCTCAAGCAGCCGGTCGACGCGGTCAAGGCGGACGCGGGCAACAGCAAGATGCTCGACTCCAAGACCCTCGACGGCTACACGGCCGACGGCACGGTCGGCAAGTGGCTGCAGGGCATGGGCGACTACTTCGTCGGCGCCAAGAAGCTCACCGAGAACCCGGATCCGTCGACGTACTACCTGGGTGAAACCTTCACCGGAGCAGCATCGAAGTGAACTTCCTCTTCCTCATGACCGATCAGCACCGGGTCGACACGCTCGGGGCGTACGGCAACACCCAGGTCCGTACGCCCAACCTGGACCGCCTCGCCGCCACCGGCACGCGGTTCGACCGGTGGTACACCCCGACCGCCATCTGCACGCCGGCCCGGGCCAGCCTGCTCACCGGGCAGGCCCCGTTCCGGCACAAGGTGCTGGCCAACCACGAGCGCAACGTCGGCTATCAGGAGGACCTGCCGGACGGCACGTTCACCTTCCCGGTGGCGCTGCGCGAACAGGGCTACAACGTGGGCCTGGTCGGCAAGTGGCACGCGGGCACGATCAAGGCGCCCGCGGACTACGGGTTCGACGGCCCGCACCTGACGGGCTGGCACAACCCGGTCGATCATGAGGACTATCGGGCGTATCTCAAGGAGCACAACCTTCCCCCCTACGAGATCACCGACCGGATCCGCGGCACGCTGCCCAACGGGGGGCCCGGCAATCTGCTCGCCGCCCGATTGCAGCAGCCGGTCGAGGCGACCTTCGAGTACTACATGGCGACGCGGACGATCGAGATGCTGCGGTCGTATGCCTCCTCGGAAAAACCCTTCTATCTCGCCACGCACTTCTTCGGGCCGCACCTGCCGTACATCGTCCCCGACCACTACTTCGACCTGATCGACCCGTCGACTGTCGAACTGCCGAAGTCGATCGCCGAGACGTTCGAGGGCAAGCCGCCGGTGCAGCGCAACTACAGCGCCCACTGGACGTTCGACACCATGCCGATCGAGGTCACGCGCAAGCTGATCGCGGTCTACTGGGGTTACGTAATGATGATCGACGAGCAGGTCGGGCGGATCCTCGACGAGCTCGACCGGCTCGGCCTGACCGACGCGACGACGGTGTTCTTCACGTGCGACCACGGGGAGTTCACCGGCTCGCACCGGCTGCACGACAAGGGGCCGGCCATGTATGAGGACATTTACCGTACGCCCGGGATCATCCGGATCCCCGGTGCGCCGCCGCAGGCACGATCCGAGTTCGTCAGCCTGCTGGACTGCACGGCCACGATTCTTGATCTTGCCGGCCTTTCCCGGGGTGCCGCGGTCGACTCGCGGAGCCTGGTCCCCATCGTTCGTGGCGAGCACCCCGAATGGCAGCAGGACATCGTGGCCGAATTCCACGGCCACCATTTTCCCTATCCGCAGCGCATGCTCCGGGAGGACCGCTACAAGCTGGTCGTCAACCCGGACTCGACCAACGAACTCTACGACCTGGTCAATGATCCCGACGAGCTGCTGAACATCTATCACCACCCCGAGATGGCTCCGGTGCGCGGGCGGATGCTGCGCCGGCTCTACACGCTGCTGGTCGAGCGGGACGACCGGTTCTACCACTGGATGACCTCGATGTACGACGTCGGCGAGGTCGATCACGACCCGACCCTGAGCGGGCTCGACGAGGCCTCGTACCGATGAACATCGTGCTGATCCTCACGGACGACCACGCCGCGCACGCGATCTCGGCGTACGGGTCCGTGGTGAATCAGACGCCCCGGATCGACGAGATCGCCCGGCTCGGCCGGCGCTTCGACAACTGCTTCGCCACCAACTCGCTGTGCTCGCCGTCGCGGGCCAGCATCTTGACCGGCACCTACAGCCACGTCAACGGCGTGACCACGCTCGTCACGCCGATCGACGCCTCGCAGCCCAGCTTTGTCAGCGCGTTGCGGGCCGCCGGGTATCGCACCGCCATGGTCGGCAAATGGCACATGGGGGACGGGCCGGGGCACGACCCGGAGCATTTCGATTATTGGGACGTGCTGATCGAGCAGGGCGAGTATGTGGACCCGGTCTTCTTGAGCAAATCGGGCCGGCGGACCGTTCCGGGGTATGCCACCGACATCATCACGGACTTGGCGCTGAACTGGATCTCGTCCTTGGACGGCGACGACCCGTACTGCGTGCTGATCTATCACAAGGCGCCGCACCGGCCCTGGGTTCCGCCGCCGTCTTTCGCCGATCGTTACGTCACCCCGATTCCCCTGCCGGCGACCTTCGACGACGACTATGCGACCCGTACGTCCTCGGCCCGGCGCGCGGCCATGCGAATCGCCGAGCACCTGACGCTGGAGGATCTGAAGACCGCGCCGCCGCCGGGGTTGTCGTACTCCGCGGAAGCGCTCTGGAAATACCAGCGGTTCATGGAGGACTACCTGCGTTGCGTGGACTCGGTCGACGACAACGTCGGCCGGGTCATCGATTTCCTGCGGGCGCGGGGCGACTTCGACGACACTTTGCTGATGTACGCCTCCGACCAGGGTTTCTTCCTCGGCGATCACGGCTGGTTCGACAAGCGCTTCATGTACGAGGAATCGCTGCGGATGCCGCTCGTCCTGTCCTGCCCCCGTCGCGTCGAACCCGGCGTGGTCGACGAGATGGTCACCAATGTGGACTGGGCCCAGACGCTGCTCGAGGCGGCCGGGGTGCCCGCCCATCCGCGCATGCAGGGCCGCAGTTTCTGGCCGTTGCTGACCTCGGGCGCCTATGCCGCGGCCGAGGGCGTCTATTACCGCTACTGGGAGCACGACGACGTCTTTCACAAGGCGCCGGCGCACTACGGCTATCGGACTTCGCGCTACAAGCTCATCTACTTCTACAACGACGGGCTGGGCATTCCGGGCTGCGGGTGGGGCACCTATCCGCCCGAGTGGGAGCTGTACGACCTGGAGCTCGATCCGGCGGAAACGCGCAATGTGTACGACGATCCGGCGTACGCGGCCGTCCGGGACGAACTCACCGTGGCCATGTGGAACGAGCAGGCGCGCCTCGGGGACAAACCGCATCCGAGCCAGCCGCGGCCGGTGACCGCATGAGCCACTGTTGCAGCCCTTCCGGGTCTTATGGTTCGTCGCCTGACGCTTTTGTGCCCGCCGCCCCCGGCCAACATCGACTTCCGCAGGCCTCCGTTCCCGCGCAGACCTTCATCATGGGCGATGCGCACGGCGACGGAGTGCGGCCGGACGGCGAGACACCACTGCATGAGGTGGCGATCTCGGCCTTCGACATCGACGCGACCACGGTGACCGTGGCCGACTTCCGGGCCTTCGTCTCGGCGACCGGCTACCGTACGGAGGCCGAGGCTTTCGGCTGGTCAGCGGTGTTCCACCTGGCCGTTGCCGACCCCGACAAGGTCGTCGGCAGCATGGCCGGGACCCCGTGGTGGCAGGGCGTCTCCGGGGCCGACTGGGCCCACCCCGGCGGCCCGTCGTCGACCGCCGCCGACGACCACCCGGTGGTGCACGTCAGCTGGAACGACGCCCAGGCGTACTGCGCGTGGGCCGGCCGGCGACTGCCCACCGAGGCGGAATGGGAATGCGCGGCCCGCGGCGGCCGGCCGTCACTCCGCTACCCCTGGGGCGACGACCTGCCCGCGGACTGGCCGTGCAACATCTGGCAGGGCACGTTCCCCACTGACAACACGGCCGCGGACGGCTGGGTGACCACCGCGCCCGCCAAGTCGTACGCCCCCAACGACTATGGGCTCTACCAGCCGATCGGCAACGTCTGGGAGTGGTGCGCCGACTGGTTCTCGCCCACGTACTACGCGATGTCGCCCGCAACCGACCCCCGGGGCCCGTCGCTCGGCGCCACCCGCGTGATCCGCGGCGGCTCCTACCTGTGCCACGACTCGTACTGCAACCGCTACCGCAACGCCGCCCGCTCCGCCAACACCCCCGACTCCTCCACCGCCAACACCGGCTTCCGCACCGTAGCCCGCTGACCCCCTTTTTGATCATCAACTGTCCCCACCCCGCCCGACCTGGGGGCTGACCACCCTAACCAGATCAACCTGGGTGCCGGCGGGTTATCCACATTGTCGAGTTATCCACAGGCACAAAAACGAAGTCGCAGCCCAGCCGGTAGCTTCACGCCCCGATCCCCCTCGCATCCCGGGAGCCACGGATGGCCCGTACGCGCACCTCGCTCTGGCTTTTTGCCCTGATAACCGCCACCTTCGCCGCCGCGCCCGCCCCTGGTGCGGCCCAAGCCGCAGCGCCCGCCCCAGGTGCCGCCGTCGCCGCAGCGCCCGCTTTGAGTGCCGCCGTCGCCGCAGCGCCTGCTTTGAGCGCCGCCCCCACCGCGGCCGCGACCTACACCAACCCGGTAAGTGCCGGCACCGTTGACACCTTTCCCGATCCCGCGGTCGTCAAGGGCAAGGACGGGAAGTGGTGGGCCTACGGCACGACCAACCCGATCTTCAACAGCCGCGGGGAGACGGGTGAGCACATCCTGCCGACGCTCAGCTCGACCGACCTCGTGCACTGGACCTACGCCGGTGACGTCTTCCCGCTGACGGCCAAGCCCAGCTGGTGGCCGGCCGGCACGCGACCCTGGGCGCCCGACGTGCGGTATTACAACAACGCGTACCGGCTGACGTACTCGCTCTCGGTCGGCGGCATCGGGCTCGCCACCAGCCCGGGGCCGAACGGGCCGTGGACCGATCGCGGCCAGATCGTCCCGGCGGCCGGCGGCTGCCCGAGCGGCACCATCGACCAGGCGATGTTCACCGACACCGACGGGTCCTACTACCTCTACTGGGGCAGCTACGACACGATCTGCGTGGCCCGGATGAACGCGGACGGCACCGCGATCGCCGGCCCGGTCACCCAGATCGGGCACGGCCGCCGGATGGAGGGCGGCTTCGTCGTCCACCGCGGCGGCTACTACTACCTGTTCTATTCGGACGGTGGCTGCTGCGACGGCGCGTTCAGCGGTTACACCGTCAAGGCCGGCCGGGCCACGTCGCCGCTGGGGCCGTTCAGCACGCCCACCGGCGTCCGGCTGACCGACCTGACCAGCAAGGACGGCAACGTGCTGGCGGCCACGGGCAACGGCTGGGTGGGCCCGGGGCACAACGCGCTCGCGACCGACCTGGCCGGGCAGGACTGGCTGGTCTATCACGCCATCCCGCAGAACGACCCCGACTTCCCGCCGGTCACCGGGGCAAACGGCGCGACGCTCAACCTGACCAAGCGGCCCCTGATGATCGACCGGCTCGACTGGATCGACGGGTGGCCCGTCGTACGGGCGGGGGCCGGTCCCTCGAACGGCGCCGAGACCGCGCCTGTCACCACATGGGCCGTGGGCAGCACGTTCGACTCGGGCGCGGCCGGCTTCACGGGCGGCTTCACCTGGTCGGGCGGCCTGCTCACCACCGCGGCGGCGGCCACCTCGCTCAGCGCGGGCTCGGTCGCCGGCAACGTGCGGGTCGAGGGTGACGTGCGGGGAACGGCGGCCGGCATCTCGTACGGGCCGGTCACCGCCTGGCTCGACAGCGCGTCGAAGCGGCTGGTCGTCGACGGCGCGGTCACGGGCTCGGCGGCGCTGCCGGCGAACTTCAACTACCAGTCCTGGCACACGATCGTGCTGACCCGGCGGGGGAGCTCGCTGGTGGCCACGGTGTCGGCCGACCGGCTGCTGCAGGATGTCGCCACGGTCTCGTTGACGCTTCCGGCCGGGTTCGCCGGCGGGCGGGTCGGAGCGGTTTCCCGTACGGGCTCGGCCGACGTCGACAATCTCGGTGCGGCGCCGTTGTCCGTTCCGGTCACCTCCCTGGCGCCGACGCCAAGAGCGGGTGCGCTGCTGCCGGCGTACACCGACGAGTTCACCGGCACGGCCCCGAACGCGGGCTGGAGCTGGGTGCGTCCGGACGCGTCGGCCACGGTGAGCGGTGGTTTCCTCGTACGCCCGACGCAGGCCGGCGATCTGGCCCTGGGCTCGAACAGCGCCGGGGTGCTGGTGCGCGACGCCCCGGCCGGGCCCTTTGTCGTCGAGACCAAGCTCCAGTTCGACGGCGTACGGGGGAATCAGCAGGCCGGGCTCGTCCTCTACGACCACGACGACCGGTTTGTGAAACTGGCCCACTCGGTGCTGCCGCTCAACGGGATCGCGAACACGTTCCTGCAGCAGACCGAGTTCACGAAGGAGGACCGCCGGGTCTCGAACAATGCTGTCACGTCGGGGCCGTCGTTCGGTGGTCCGGCCCCGGCGACCATGTGGCTGCGGCTGCTGCATCGCGACGGCGTGGCCCGGATGGCGTCCAGCCGTGACGGCGTGACCTGGGAGTGGGGCGCGGCCTGGACGATGGCCCGCCCGCTGCGGATCGGCGTCGTCGCGATGGGCGGCACGGGCGCGACGGCCCGCTTCGACTACGTCCGCACGTACGCCGCGGGCTGAGCGACCGGGCCGAGACACCGGAACCGAGACCGGGCCGCACCGGGCGGGGCCGGGCGGGGCCGGGCGGCACCCGGTGGCACCGGGTGGCACCCGGCGGCACCGGGTGGGGCCGGGCTGAGACCGGGGTGGGGGCCACTTGGGCGGGGCCCCCACCCCTCAGGCTCAGTTGATGCTCGAATACTGGCCGAAGTCGGGGCCGATCAGCTGCCGGTCCCCGAACGTGCCGTTGCCGGTGCCGAGCCGGCGGTAGAGGGCCTTGGCCCCGTCCCGCATGACCAGGTCGTTCTTGCCGTCCTCGTTGAGGTCGCCCGCCCCGATCACGATGTTGTAGCCGAGCCAGCCGGTGCCCACGACCCGCAGCCCCGACTGGAACGTGCCGTCCCCGGCGCCCAGCATCGCGTACATGGTGCTGGTCGGGTCGTACTGCAGCAGCAGGTCGGGCTTGCCGTCGCCGTTGATGTCGCCGGGCCCGATCACCTTGCTGTAGCCCTTGTAGCCACCGGCCAGCTTGACTCGCGCGTTCAGGCCGCCCGTGCCGTTGCCCGCGAAGACGTAGAGCGCGCCGGTGGCCGCCTCCCGGGCGATCAGGTCGGACTGCTTGTCACCGGTCACGTCACCCGTGTGCACCAGCCAGTCATAGATGTTCCAGTCGCCGGGCAGGGCCAACGACGGGCGCCCGGCGAACTGCATGGTGTCATCGCCCAGGTAGACCCGCATGGTGCCGTCGGCCCGGCGGATCAGCAGGTCGTTCTTGTAGTCCTTGCTGATGTCGCCGTACGGCACGACGGCGGTGAGCGCCGGCAGGGTGTTGTAGCCGGCGTTGGGCATGGCAGCGCTGTCCGGCCGGCTCAGCTTCCAGGTGCCCGTGGTCGTGCTGCTCATCGCCAGCAGCGCCGGATAGCCGTTGCAGTCGTAGCTGTGCAGAGGCGACCCGCCGCCGCAGGTCACAGCCATGGTGCCGGCGGCGATGTCGGTGGCCCGGCCGTCCACGGTGGCCGAGAGCGACCACCGATAGCGGCCCTTCATCGCCCGCTTGCCGTCGGCGCCGTTGCCGTTCCAGGTGGTTTCCGAGGTGGCCCGGGCCGCCCCGCCCTTGGCCCGGGCCACCACCGCACCCGTACGGACCTGGGTGACGGTCAGGGTGGTCGAGTCGACCGCCTGGGTCAGCTGCGCCGTGACCGTGTATGCGCCGGGCAGCGTGAGCGTGGCCGGAGCGGCGACCGCGAAGACCGCCGGGGCCGACGGAGCAACCCCGGGGTCGACAACGTGCACCGCGTTGCCGCTGTCGACCCAGGCCACGTCGCCGCCGAACTTGTCGACCGCCCAGCTGATGTTGCGGTGGTCGGCCAGGTCGCCGCGGGGCACGGTGGCCAGCTCGACCGCATCGCCCAGCGAGCCGTCAGTCAGGTCGAGGCGCACCAGGGTGCCGTCGGCGTCGTGCCGCACCAGGTAGTTGTCGCCGAGCAGATACTGCCCGGCGGGCACGGTGACGTTCTGCTTGCGGACCAGGTCGTAGACGCCGGCCGGGCCGCTCGCGCCGCACGTCCAGTACAGATGGCTGACGGTGGCCTGCACCTCGGTTGCCGTGCAGTCGGAGCCGGTGCCGAGCGCAGCGCCCTCGCTGCCCGACTTCAGGTTCAGCGGGCGAAGCGAACCGGCCGCGTCGGCGCGCCACAGCGTCTCGAACGACAGGGCGGCGCCGGTGCGCGGGAAGGTGCGTGGCTCGCCGACGCCGTGGACGTAGAGCTTCGCCGAATCGCTCACCAGCACGTAGCCGTGGGACGCGTCGACGAGCCTGTCCACCGTGGAGGCGAGCTGACTGACGTAGTGGGGGTCGGAGTACCGCAGAACCGGATCCTGGCCAAGGTCGGAGAGATAGGTGGCACCGGGCTGATAGCCGTCCACCAGCCGGACGCAGGTCGCACCGGGGGCGCACGGTTTCGGCTCGTCGAGCTGGAGGGCGGGGTCGCCCGCCTCGCTGAACAGGTGATAGTCGGCGTTCTCGCCGACGCGGGGCAGGGCCGCGGTGTGGCGGACCACGCCGTAGGAGAGCGTGACGCCCGCGTTGACCAGCGGCTTGACGATCGGCAGGACCGGTGACTGGCCGGACTTGGTGGCCCGCCGCACCGACCAGTCGCCAGGTCCGGTGCCGCCGACGAACAGCACTCCGTCGGGTGCCTGCACCAGCTTGTTCCTGGCTTTCGGCAGCACCGTCACCGGCTCGGTGCCGCCGACGGTGAATCGCAGCGCCTCGGTCTCGGTCACGGCCGGGTCGGGCCGGGGCACGGCGATCACATCGTCGCCGGCCAGTCCGATCGCGGCCTCGGTGACATCGCTGGGCAACTCGATGGCGTCCGGCGTGGTCGCGGTGCCGGCCATGATCTCGGCCCGGGAGAGACTCCGCACGAACGGCCGCGAGATCAGGCCGATCCGGTCCCGGGTGAGCAGGACGTTCCAGGTGAACGGGACCGTGGGCAGCACGCCGACCCGGCCGGATTCGAGGTCGAGCAGGCCGTAGCGCTCGAGGATGCCGGCCGGGCTCTGAGCGGCCAGCCGCAGCACGGCGCCGGTGGCGTCGCCGGCCAGGACGTTCATCGAGATCACGTCGTCCGGGATGCCGGTGATCGGCGTGGTCGTGTGCGAGCCGTCGGCGGCCGGCCGGCGCAGCTCCACCTTCACGTTCGGGAAGGTGCCGGTGACGGCCACAATGGAGCCGCCCAGGAACCGCTCGAAGGCGGGCTGGGTGCCGTTGATGGTCAGTTTGCGCCAGGTCATCGTGCTGAGATCCAGCGCGGCGGCGGTCGTCGAACTGACCGGGTGGCCCGGTGCCGAGACGGTCGGCACCACGGTGTCACCACCGGCCGAGTAGAGCTCGTCGGCCGCCACGCCCTTCAGCTCTTCGACCTCGGTCGTGCGGCCGTCGGCGTAGGTGCTCCACAGCCATGGCGTGGACGGCTGGCGCTGGTGCAGAAAACCGGTCTCACCCGCGAATACCGGGGTGTCCCACGGATACGCCGGATAGGACGGCGCCGCCACAACTCTGATCTCGGCCGGTGTGGCCGCCGCCCCCGCGGCCGGCGTCACGGTGACGCCGGCCGCGAGAACGACACCGGAAATGGCCGCCGCGACGACGCGGCGGGACGGCTTGTGCATATGTGCCCCCGTGGTTGGTCACGCGGATCTTAGGGATTCAAGATCGTCGAATCAACCGGGTGGGCGGCCCTAAATGCTGGCGGTGGTCAACTTGGCCACCGCAGCGGTGATTTCCGGTGTCACGTAAGCCCGCAAGGCTTCGTCCGGCTCGCCGGTGGGGCCGAGAATTGTGCCCGGGCGCAGGGCCGGGTCGGGGTTCGCCCGAGGTGGCCAAGTTCGTGCGGCACGCGGCCACGGTGCTCTAGTCGGCTGTATGCCGGGCGGCCTGGCGCAGGTCGACGTCCTCGATCAGCTCGCGGGCGATCTCCTCGGGCAGCACCCGGTCGCGCACCGCCTTGCCCAGGGCCAGCCGCTGGGCCTCGAACGACGCGTCGAGGTCGGCCGCCGGTTCCGCCGCCGCCTCGGCCGCCAGCTGCCGGCCGCGTTCGCGCAGCTGCTCGGTCTCGGCGCGCTCGGCGGTGACGTCGATCTTGAGTTTGCGGGCCAGCCAGCCGATCGTCGTGCCCTGCAGCAGCAGCGTGCCCAGCGTGACGATCAGCGCGATCGCCTGGATCGCGTCGCGGCCCGGGAACTCCTCGCCCGAGGCGGTGTGCTCGGGGATCGAGGCCGCGGCGGCCAGCGTGAGGATGCCGCGCATGCCCGTCCAGCCGACCAGCACCATCTCCTTGGTGGTCGGCGCGGGCAGCGGCACCCCACCCCGCCGGGCGTGCCGTTCCTGCCAGCGCTGATAGCGGTCGCGGAAGTCGACGTCGGACTCGACGCGGCGCTTCGTCCCGATCTCCTTGAGCCGCCAGCGCCCGAAGATGACGAACACCCCGGCCATCCGCAGCACGATCGCCGCGACGAGCAGCACGGCCGCCGCCACCACCGTGCGGGTCAGCCCCGGGCTCTCCGACTCGGCCAGCTCCTGCAGCACGAACTTCAACTGCAGGCCGATGTACGCGAAGACGAAGGTCTCGAGCAGGAAGTCGAGCACCCGCCAGACCTGTTCCTCCTGCAAGCGGGTCTTGTACGCGCCCGGGTACTGATGCTGCGGGTCGAGCGTCAGGTTCACGCTGATCGAGAACGCGGCCATGACCACGGCCAGGATGCCCGACGCGTGCACCTCCTCGGCGGCCAGGAAGGCCGTGAACGGCACGAGCAGCACGAGCGCCGTCTCGAGCGTCGGGTTGCCCAGCCGCTTGCGGATCCGCAGCGCGGCGTAGGCGAACAGCGCGCCGATGCCGAGCCCGATCGACGCCGTACGGAGGAACTCTCCGAACCCGCCCGACCAGGTGGTGTGCTCCCCGTTGACGGCGGCCACGGCGATGCTGAACAGGGTCAGCGCGGTGGCGTCGTTGACCAGGCTCTCCCCGGTGAGAATCGTGGTCGCCCGTTTCGGCAGCCCGATCTCGTCGCCGTGCGAGACCGTGGTGATCGTGTCGGGCGGGGCCAGCACCGCGCCGAGCACGAAGGCGACCGACAGCCCGAGCGTGGGCAGCAGCCACGACGAGAGGAAGCCGAGCGCCCCGCAGGTGACCGCGACCAGCAGCACGCCGAGCGCCCAGATCGACCGGATGTTGGCCCCGAAGTTGGCGAACGAGGCGCCGCGGGTGGCCGAGTAGAGCAGCGGCGGGATGACGATCGCGAGGATGACCTCGCTCTCCAGCTCGAGGCGGGGCACCCCCGGGATGAACGAGGCGGCGGCCGCGAGCACCACGATGATCATCCCCGGCTCGACCCCGCGGCGTCTCGCCACGGACGACACGAAGATGCCCAGACCGATGATGAGCAGGATCTGTACGCCGTTCACGGCCTCAGACTAATGATCAGCACGCAGTCCGGCTGTCACGATCTCGATCATCCGGGTCCGGTCGGGCGCGGCCACGCACGCGGCGAGGAGGGCCTTCACGTCGGCCCGGGTCACATCAGCCCGTACGGCTCCGGCCTGTTGCGCCGCGGCGAGCAGCGCCGACTCGAGGCCGTCGAGGTCGTGTCCACTTCGGGCGGCGGCGGCCTCGACGTCGAAACCGCCCCCGGCCAGCGCCTCGGCCAGCCCGCGGTCGGCGCCGGCCCGCTCGACCAGGCCGGCGAAGTACCCGAAGAACGCGGCGCCCGGCTCGGCGGTGGCGGACAGGCGCGCGGCCTCGTCGGCCAGCTCGGCCACCCGGGCCACGACGATCGCCTCGTAGAGCGACTCCTTGGTCGGGAAATGCCGGCTCACCGTGCCCGTGCCCACCCCGGCCCGCCGGCCGATCTCGGCCACCGGCACCGACAGGCCGTCCTGGGCGAACGCCGCCATCGCCGCCTCGATCACCTTGGCCCGGTTCCGTTCCGCGTCGGCGCGCATGCACTCGTCCTCTAGTTAAGCGGGATGGTCGTCCCGTATATTGCCTTAAGCGGGACGAGTGTCCCGATTATAGGAGGCGCCACCATGTGGACTCTCGCCGACATCCCCGACCAGACCGGCCGCACCGCGCTCATCACCGGCGCCACCTCGGGCCTCGGGCTCGTCGTGGCCACCGAGCTGCGGGCGCGCGGGGCGACCGTGATCGTCGCCGGTCGCCACCCTTCGCCCGTCGCCCGGCGGATTGGGGGCGTGCCGTTGCCGCTCGACCTGGCCGACCTGGCCTCCGTGCGCGCGGCCGCGGCCGCCGTCGACCGCCCGATCGACCTGCTCGTCAACAACGCCGGGCTGATGATTCCGCCGTACGGGCTGACGGTGGACGGCTTCGAGCAGCAGTTCGGCGTCAACCACCTCGGTCACTTCGCGCTCACCGGCCTGCTGCTCGACCGGCTCGACGGCGCCCGGGTGGTGACCGTGAGCAGCAACGCCCACCACGGCGGCTCGCTCGACTTCGGCAACCTGGACTGGGCCCGGGACTACCACCCGATGCGGGCCTACCGCCGGTCCAAGCTGGCCAACCTGCTCTTCGCCTTCGAGCTGGGCCGGCGCTGCCCGGGGCTGACCAGCGTGGCCGCGCACCCGGGAGCGGCCCGGACGGCCCTGACCCGGCACAGCCCCTGGCTGTTCCGGTTCGTGACCTCACCGCGTACGCGGAAGGCCTTTGACTGGTGGTTGATCCAGAGCGCCGAATCGGGGGCGTTGCCGATCTTGCGGGCTGCCACCGATCCCGCGGTCGCTCCCAAGAGCTATTTCGGGCCGGACGGGTGGCACGAGTTCACCGGGCGTCCCGTCCTCGTCGAAGCGGCGCCCGCGGCCCACGACGAAGCCCTCGCCGCCCGGCTGTGGGAGATCTCGCAACGGATGACAGGTGTGTGCTGGCCCGCTCGCGCCGGTATGCTCACCGACGGGCCGTGACTGGCGCGTCAAGGTGGTCAACCATCGGGGAGCGGCTCCGTCTATTCCGACGACCTGCCGTGCGCCTGGGCCTCTTCATCGTGATAGGGAGGTCCCATGTCCGAGCTGAACGCCGAATCCACCGCCTTTCGCTCCGCCCTCGAGGTGGTCCGGTCCGTCGAGCCGCGCATCGCCGACGCGATCGCCAAGGAGCTGACCGACCAGCGCGAGTCGCTCAAGCTGATCGCGAGCGAGAACTACGCCTCGCCGGCCGTGCTGCTGGCCATGGGCAACTGGCTGTCCGACAAATACGCCGAGGGCACGATCGGGCGCCGCTTCTACGCCGGCTGCCAGAACGTGGACACGGTCGAGTCGATCGCCGTCGAGCACGCGAAGGCCCTGTTCGACGCGCCGTACGCGTACGTGCAGCCGCACTCCGGCATCGACGCCAACCTGGTCGCGTACTGGGCCGTGCTGGCCGACCGGGTCGAGGTGCCGTACCTCAAGAAGTTCGAGAAGCGCCAGATCAACAACCTGACCGACGCCGAGTGGGCCGAGCTGCGGCAGGCCTTCGGCAACCAGCGCATGCTCGGCATGTCGCTCGACGCGGGCGGCCACCTCACCCACGGCTTCCGGCCCAACATCTCGGGCAAGATGTTCGACCAGCGCTCGTACGGGGTCGACCCGGCCACCGGGCAGATCGACTACGCGGCCCTGCGCGCGACGGCCAAGGAGTTCAAGCCGCTGATCATCGTGGGCGGCTACTCGGCGTACCCCCGGAAGGTGAACTTCGCGACGCTGCGCGAGATCGCCGACGAGGTGGGCGCGACGTTCATGGTCGACATGGCGCACTTCGCCGGTCTGGTCGCGGGCAAGGTCTTCACCGGCGACTACAGCCCCTTCCCGCACGCGCACATCGTCACCACCACCACCCACAAGTCGCTGCGCGGCCCGCGCGGTGGCGCCGTGTTTGCCCAGCCTGAACTGTCGGAGCAGGTCGACCGCGGCTGCCCGATGGTGCTCGGCGGCCCCCTCGCGCACGTGATGGCGGCCAAGGCGATCGCGTTCGCCGAGGCCCGGCGCCCTGAATTCGCTACATATGCTCAGCAGATCGTCACCAACTCGCAGGCGCTGGCCGAGGGCCTCGTCAAGCGCGGCGTGCAGCTGGTCTCCGGCGGCACCGACAACCACCTCGTGCTGATCGACGTGCACCCGTTCGGCCTGACCGGTCGCCAGGCCGAACAGGCCCTGCTCGACTCGGGCGTGGTCACCAACCGCAACGCGATCCCGAACGACCCGAACGGCGCCTGGTACACCTCGGGCATCCGGGTCGGCACCCCCGCCCTGACGTCGCGCGGCCTGGGCGCGGCCGAGATGGACCAGATCGCCGAACTGATCCACACGGTCCTGGCCGGCACCACCCCCGACGCCACGTCGAAGGCCAAGTTCCACCTCGACCCGGCCGTCTCCGACCGCGTCCACAAGCAGGCCGCCGAACTGCTCGCCGGCTTCCCCCTCTACCCCACCGTCGACCTGGGCTGACGACTTGATCCGTAGGCTCCGGGCCGACCCGGAGCCTACGGAGAGGCCTCTTTACCTCGTTCAGTATCACGCGGCGAAGCGCAGCGTTGCTCGATGGCGCCCCTCGGATGGGCTCAGGGCGTTCTGTTTTCCTGCGATCATGCAAATCCTTGCCGTAGCGGTCAGTCCGAGCCGCTGCCAGTTGGCTGAGGCGCAGGCTTCCGCTGGTGAAGCGGTCCGAAACCTACACGTCAGGCACTCCCGCTCCTCGCCCCATCTGCTCGTCCCTGCCAGGCGCCTGGGGACGAACGTCTCGGGGTGAGGGGATGATCAAGTTGGGAAAGCGACGACGTATGACCCGCCGCGGTGAGCCCAGAGGCTCAAGGTGGCTGGTTGTGGGTGATGTGGCTATCCGAGTTCTCGACTCGCGGCCACGGCGGCGACGCTTTACGTCACCCTGAAGGGCGGCGGCCCTGCTGGTCACTGGTGAGTGACTAGCAAGGCCGACGTAGTGGGGGAGGGCGCCAGCTCCGGGCCGGCCCGGGGGCCTGTGGATAAATAGGCTCACCACGTCTCAGCCGCGAGGCGTGGGAGTCGATGCGAGCCGCGCCGCCAGCCAGCGCAGCGTGTGTAAGCCCTGTTCGCGCTGCATGTGCCGCAGTGCGGTGGGCCCCGGCAGGTGCCCGTCGCGCCAGGCTCGACCGGCCAATCCGGCCAGCGCCACGTTCACCCCGTCGGCGGGCGCGTCCGGCCGGCAGGCCCGCAGCAACCACTCGGGATCATGTCCACAAGCGGCCACGTCCGGGCCCAGGCGCACCACGTCCATCCAGCCCGGGGCCGTCCACAGGTGGGTCCAGTCCACGATCACGAGCCGCCCGTCCGGCCGGCGGATGAAGTTGTCGCGGCGCAGGTCGCCGTGGTGCAGCGCGGTGCCGTCGGCGAGGGCGTCCAGCCACCGGCTTTCCAGGTCGGCGAGCAGCGGGATCGGCAGGTCGACGGGCAGCCGCCGCCCGCGCAGGTGATCCACCCGAGGACCGTCACCGTTGAGCGCCCGCCACGTGCCCAGCATCGGGACAAAGGCTTCCGCGTACGGGGTGCTGCCGCGCACCGGGCTGAGCTCTGCCAGGCGTCGCACGGCCGGCACCAATCGGGGCAGGTCGGCGGTGTGCCAGCGGGTCACCGGTTCGCCCTCGACCACCTCGTACGCGGCGATCCGCCACTCGCCGACAACACCGCTGCCCACCAGCCGGGGTGCCAGCGAGCCGGTCACCGCAGCCAGGATCAGGCCGGCGTCGTCGGTGCCGACCTTGACGAAGAGGCGCCTGCCGCCCGCGCCGGCCACCTCCGAGGCGATCGACGGCGTGAAGCCCGCGCTCGCGGGGTGCTCGGCCACGATCGGCTCACCGAGCAGGCTTTCCACCATTTCCCGTACGGCGTCGGGGGCGTCGGACAACCGCGGGCGGTGCTCTTCCACCAGGTCACGGTAGCCTCGGCGGCGATGGTGCCGTCACGCGTGCTCGAGGTGCTGGCCGACCTGGCGCCGGCCGGGAATGATCGTGAGCTGGACGTCAGCCGGGGTGGGCCGCTCGTGTGGCTGGATGACGCGGAGCGGGTGGGGCGCACCAAGGAGGCCAACCGGCTCGCCGCGATCGGTGCGTTGCATCGGGAGGAGCGTCCGCTGCGCCGGGGCTGGGGTTTCCTGGTCGGGCGGGCCGAGATCGAGGGCAAGCCCCGCAAGGTCAGGGTGCCGTTGCTGAGCCAGCCCGTTCAGCTCGAACGTGGCCTGCTCGGCTATCGGATCGTCCCGGCCGGCGACGTCGAGATCACGCCGCAGATCGGGAACCGCACGCTCGCGGCCGCGCTCGAGGCGGCGCCGGGGGTGGCCGGGCCGGGCTGGCTGGCGGCGACGGGCAGCAAGGCCTGGCTGTGGTCGGCCGCCGAGGCGACGGGGTTGCCGGTCGACGCGCTGGCCACCGGCCGCCGCGCCCCCAACGACCGGGTCGTGCTGGTGCCCGAGCCCGCGCTGTTCGTGGTGCGGGACGTCTTCGGGGCCGGGCTCGCCGACAGTCTGCGCAGCTGGGCGGGCCGCGAGCTGGCGGGCACGGCGCTGGCCGCGCTCTACGACACGTGCGAGGAGTCCGAAGAGGACCGTACGGAGGTGGTCTCGCCGTTGCCGTTGAGCGAGGCCCAGGCGGAAGTGGTGCGGCGCGTGCGCACGGCCCCGGTCACCGTCGTCTCGGGGCCGCCGGGCAACGGCAAGAGCCACACCGTCGTCGCGGCCGCGCTCGAGGTGGTGCACCGCGGCGGGTCGGTGCTCGTGGCCACCCAGTCGCCGCACGCCGCCGAGGTGCTGGCCGGGCTGCTCGAACGCTATCCGGGGCCGGTTCCGGTGCTGTTCGGCGACGCGGCCCGGCGGGAGAGCCTGGCCGCCGAGCTCACCGCCGGTCTCGACAGCGGCGCGAGCGACGGCGAGGTGCGGGCCGACGCCGAGGCGGTGCGGCGCGCGCTTGCGGGCGTACGGGAAATGCGGTCTCGGGTGACGGCGGCGCTCGAGCTCGAGATGCGGGCGGCCGGGCTGCCGGACTGGCAACCCCGGCTCGCGGAACTGGCCGCCGATGTGCCCGGCGCGTTCCGGGACGGCGTCGATCCGGAACGGGTCGCGGCCCGGCTCGACCGGGGTGGCCTGGCCCGATGGTGGACGCTGCGGCGGATGGGCGCGGCCGAGCACGTACGGGATGCTTTGGCCGCGGCCGCCGCTCAGCAGGCCGCCGCCCACCTGGCCGCGACCGGCGGCACCGACCTCGAGCCGCAGTGGGCCGTCCTCCACGACGCCGAGAACGCGCTGGCCCGGGCGATCGGCGACGCGATGCGACGCAGTGCTCGCAGCGCGCGTCGGTGGGATCGGGCGGCCCGCCGCGGCGCCGCCGACCTGGGCGTGGCGCTGCGAGCCGGCCGCAACCGCCGCCGCGAGCTGCTCGCCACGATCGAGGCCGGGCCGCTGGTGCGCGCCCTGCCGCTGTGGATCGGCACGGTCGCCGACGTCGAGGATCTGCTGCCCGCCGCGCCCGGCATGTTCGACCTGGTCGTGCTGGACGAGGCGTCCCACGTCGACCAGGTGCGCGCGGCCCCGGTGCTGGCCCGGGCCCGCCGCGCGCTGGTGGTGGGCGACCCGCGGCAGCTGCGGTTCGTGTCGTTCGTGAGCGACGTCGACGTGGCCGGCGTGCTGGCCCGGCACGAGGCCGACGAGCGGCTGGACGTGCGCCGGGTCAGCGCCTACGACCTGGCCGCGGGGGCCGCCCCGGCGACCTGGCTGGCCGAGCATCACCGCAGCGTGCCGCACCTGATCGGCTTCTCGGCGCGGCGCTTCTACGGCGACCGGCTCGACGTCCTGACCCGGACGCCGGCGAGTGAGCACGCGGACGCGATCGACGTGGTGCACGCGTCGGACGAGATCGCCGCGGTGCTGGCCGCGGTCGAGAAGGAGGCGGCGGCCGGCACCCGGGGGATCGGGGTGATCTCGCCGTTCCGTCCTCAGGCCGACGCGTTGGAGGCGGCGCTGGTCGAGGCCTACCCGGTCGAGCGGATCGAGGAGCTGGGCCTGCGCGTGGGCACGGTGCACGCCTTTCAGGGCAGCGAGGCCGACGTCGTGATCGTCTCGCTCGGCCTGCGACCCGACGACCCGCCCGGCCGCCGCCGGTTCGTGGCCGATCCCAACCTGTTCAACGTGATGGTGACCCGCGCCCGGCGCAAACTCGTGGTGGTGACGGCCGTCGAGCAGCCGGACGGTTTGCTCGGCGAGTTCTTCGCGTACGCGTCCGGCCCGCGCGCCGTCGCCCAGCCGGACGCCGAGGTGCCGCCGGGGTGGGCCGCGGAGCTGGCGACCGAGCTGCTCCGCCTCGACGTGATCACCAGACCCTCGTACGGGGTGGGCCGTTGGACGATCGACCTCTGCATCGGCCCGCCCGAGAGCCCGACCGGCATCCTCTGCGCGCCCCACCCGGACGGCCCCGAGGCGCACCTGGCCCGTCGCCGCGCCCTGACCCAGGCCGGTTGGCGGCTCCGGGACGCCTTCGCGAGCCGGTGGAACGGCGACCCCCGGCGGGCCGCCCTGGATCTCGCCACCTAGATCGTGACGACGGGATTGGTCAGCGTCCCGAGCGCCGCCGACGAGATCTCGATCACGTCGCCGGGCCGCGAGGTGAAACCGGCCTCCGGGACGACTCCGGTTCCGGTCAGCAGCACCACGCCGGCCGGGAAGCTCAGCGCCCGGAACAGCCAGGCGGCCAGATCGTCGAAGCCGCGGGCCATCGCCGCCGTCGACGTCGTGCCGGCGAAGACCTCGCGGCCCTCCCGCAGCACCCGCAACCCGACCGGGATCGGACCCGGGTCGATCGCCCAGGCCGGCACGATCGCCGGGCCCAGGGCGCAAGCACGGTCATAGAACTTGGCCTGCGGCAGGTAGAGCGGGTTCTCGCCCTCGATCGACCGGCTGCTCATGTCGTTGCCCAGGGTGTAGCCGAAGACCTCCCCGGCCGAGTTGAGCACCAGGCCGACCTCCGCCTCGGGCACGTCCCATCCCGAGTCGGCCCGGATCCCCACCGCGTCGCCGTCGCCCACCACCCGCCAGGGACTGGACTTGAAGAAGAGCTCGGGACGGTCGTTGTCGTAGACGTGGTCGTAGAGCGAGCCGTGCCCGGACTCCTCTTTGCGGCCGTCCCGGCTGCGCAGGTAGGTCACTCCGGCCGCCCACACCTCCTGCTCGTCGAGCGGGGGAAGCACCTGCTCACCGGGCTGGTCACCGGTGGCTTCGCGGGCCGCCGCCTCGATCGTGGCCCGGGCCTGCTCGAGCGGCACGGTGAGCAGGCCGGCCAGAGTGCCGTCGAGCGCGCGCCATCCGCCGTCCGCGCGCACCGCCCACCGCGTCGCGTCGCCGGTCCGCAGGTGGTGAAGGGATATCGACATTCGCTCATCCTAGGTTTGTGAGGTGCGGAAACACTCCGGATACCCTCGTCGGCATGGCCCGCGTCGTACCGGCGGTCGTCCGCGCGCTCGACCTCCTCGAGCTGTTCCTGGACCGCCCCCAGTTGTCGGCCCGCGACGTGATGGAGCGGCTCGACCTGCCCCGCACCACCGTGCACGAGCTGCTCGTCACGCTCGTGGAACGCTCCTACCTGATCCCCGTCCCGGGTCAGCCGGTGCAGTATCGGCTCGGCATGCCGTTGTTCCAGCTCGGCGCCGCGTTCGCCGGGCGGCTCGACCTGGTGCGCGAGGCCCAGATCGTCACGCGCGACGTGGCCGCCGCCTGCAACGAGGCGGTGCACGTGGCCGTGCTCGACGGGGCCGACGTCATCTACCTCGTCAAGGTCGACAGCACCCATCCCGTACGGATGGTGTCCGCGGTCGGGCGGCGGCTGCCGGCTCACTGCACCGCGGTCGGCAAGGTCTTGCTGTCCGGTCTTGATCGGGCTGCACTGGACGCCGTCCTGGCCAAGGGCGTCCTGCCCGGCATGACGCCGGAGAGCGTCACCGACCCCGACCGGCTGCGCGCCCAGCTCGAGGGCGTACGGGCCGAGGGTGTCGCGGTCGACGTCGGCGAGTCCGACACCGCCATGCGCTGCGTCGCCGCCGGGATCCGGGATCATGCCGGCGTCCTCATCGCGGCCATGAGCGTCTCCGCGCCGATCATCCGCTGGACCGCGCAGGCGCACGAGGAATGGACCGCGCTCGTGCGGGACGGGGCGGCCACGCTGTCGGCCCGCATGGGTCACTCGGCCCGGTAGCCCGCTTAGCGTTACCGGCCAAAAGCCGCATCGGGACATTGACACCCTTCGTCGGGGTCCTCTACCGTCGCGTCCACTCTAGACGATATTTCGAACACGGTTCGATATCTCGAACAGTGACGTGGCGAAGGAGGCGAATGTCATGGGGGACAGGACGTCATGGTCTCGGCGCGACTTTCTGGGGCTGGGGGTGGGCGCGCTCGGCGCGGCCGGCCTGGCCGCGTGCGGTGGCACCTCCTCGTCGACCGGCGGCGGGCAGGCCGAGGTGCCGAAGGAACTGCTCGACGCGGCGTCCTCGCTCAAGGGCACCGCGATGGGGCTGCTGTCGCAGAAGCTCTACTCCACGGCGGCCAACGAGGCGCTCGACAGCTCGATCAAGAAGTTCGCCGACGCCACCGGCACGAAGATCGAGAACAGCCTGGTGCAGGCCGACGCCGGTGACGTGGTGGCCAAGATCGACGCCGAGGTCAAGGGTGGCGTGGCCCGCGACCTGGCCTTCATGACCGACTCCCGGTTCATCGCGCAGTTCCACGCGCTGGGCGACCTGGAGGACGTGACCGATGTCGTCACCGCGCTGACCGCCCTGTACGGCGAGCCCTGCGCGGAGGCCAAGAACTTCTGCGTCTTCGACGGCAAGTGGTACGCCATTCCGTACCACTTCATCGGGATCGGGTCGTTCCTGCGCAAGGACTGGATGCAGGAGAAGGGCATCGCCCCCAAGGACGTCTACACCTGGGAGGAGCTGCGCGACGTGTGCCTGGCCATCTCGGACCCGGGCAAGCGCCGCTTCGGCTGGGGCATGACGGTGAACCGCTCGGGCGACGGCAACGGCATGATCGAGGCCCTGATCAACTCGTACGGCGGGGCCATCGCCTCCAACGACGGCCGCAAGGTCACCTTCGACACCCCCGAGACGGTGCAGGCGGTGACCTTCCTGGGCGACATCTACACCAACGGAAAGTTCAAGCCGATGCTGCCGCCCGGGGTGGCCAGCTGGACCGACACCAGCAACAACGAGAACTGGCTGGCCGGGGTCCTCGGCTACACCCGCAACAGCTTCAGCGTCTACGCCGACTCCAAGACCAAGAAGAACCCCGTGTACGACAACACCCACGTCTTCTCGGACTGCGTCGGCCCGGCCACCGACAAGTCGCTGCTGCTCGGCCAGTCCCAGGGCTTCGTGGTCTTCAAGGGGGCCAAGAACGCCGCGCTGGCCAAGCTGCTGGCGCAATATCTGGTCACCGCGCCCGCGCTGGTCGGGGTGTCGAAGGAGGCGCCCGGCCTGGTCATGCCGGCCTGGCAGAAGGTCTGGGACGCCGACCCGTATTTCACCGGCGGCGACCCGGCGTTCCCCATGGTCCGCACCATGTCGCAGCAGCCGCTGCCGCTGTCGACCAAGAACGGCCTGAAGTTCCCGCAAAAGGCCAGCGCCGGTCAGCAGGCCGTCGTCGCGGCCTACGTCCTGACCGACATGATGCAGCAGGTCGTGCAGGGCACGGCGCCCGCTGCGGCCGTGACGGCGGCCCACGCGAAGATGGTGCAGATCTTCGCCCAGCAGGGGCTGCCGCAGTGAGGTTGGGTTCCCTCACGACGACCCAGCGGCGGCTCGGTCGCGACTGGCGGCTGGCAGCGCTGTTCTTGGCACCGACGGCCGTGTTGGTCGGCGCGCTGGTGCTCGTGCCGATCCTCCGCTCGATCATCACCAGCACCACGGAGCGGCACGGGTCGCAGAGCGTCTTCGTCGGCCTCGGCAACTACCTGGCCCTGGCCGGCGACGACCAATTCCGTACGGGGGTGGTCAACTCCTTCGTCTTCACCGCCTACGCCGAGCTCTTCAAGGTGGTGCTGGGCCTGGCCGCGGCCCTGCTGCTGCACAACCTGCGGCGCGGCCGGGCCCTGCTGACCGGGCTGCTGCTCGTGCCGTGGGTAGTGCCGACGGTGGTGACGGCGTTCAGCTGGCGCGCGCTGCTCGACCCGATCTTCGGCAGCGTCAACAGCCTGCTCGACGGCTCGGGGATCGGGCCGTTGCTGGCCAGTACGCATCTGGTCGACAGCTGGCCCGCGGGCTGGCTGTCCGACGCGTCGCTGGCCATGCCGTCCGTGATCCTCGTCAACGTGTGGAAGGGGGTGCCGTTCTTCACCGTCTGCTTCCTCGCCGGGCTCAAAGCCATACCCACCGACCAGTACGAGGCGGCGACCATCGACGGCGCCTCGGCGCTGCAACGGTTCCGGCACGTGACGCTGCCCGGCCTGCG
Source organism: Paractinoplanes lichenicola (assembly GCF_016785085.1). Taxonomy (GTDB): domain Bacteria; phylum Actinomycetota; class Actinomycetes; order Mycobacteriales; family Micromonosporaceae; genus Actinoplanes; species Actinoplanes lichenicola. The sequence goes on along the minus strand of NZ_JAENHO010000006.1, from coordinate 548,313 downwards.
CCACGTGATCACCGTGACGGTGACCCTGTCGTCGATCTGGACGTTCAACAACTTCGACCTGATCTGGCTGCTGACCCAGGGCGGGCCGGGCGACGTCACCGCGCCGTACGTGCTCGTCGCCTACTCGAAAGCGATCCTGCAGCTCCAGTACGGCGCCGGGGCCGCGGTCACCCTCGTCATGCTGCCGATCATCGCCGCCCTCGTGTTCTTCCTCGTACGGCTGTTGCGCCAGGACGCCGGCACCACCGCGCCGAGCCGGATTCCTCTGTGGCCGTTCGCGGTGCTGGTCACCGGCCTGCTGGCCTGGGCGTCGCCGCAGATCTTCTGGAAGGCGGCACTGGTCCTGGCGGTGATCCTGCTGATCGCGGTGGCGGTCGGCCGGATCGTCTCGAGCGGCCGCCGCCTGTCAGCCGTCGTGTCCGGGGTCGCCCTCACCGCGTTGCTGGCCTTCGTGCTGGGCCCGATGTATTGGATCGCCGTCACCGCGTTCAAGACCGAGGGGCAGGTCGTCGCCCGGGTCAACGACCTGTGGCCGGCCCCGTGGAGCTGGGAACAATTCGGCGCGCTGTTCACCAACCAGCCCTTCGGCCGCTGGTATCTCAACACCCTGATGGTGTCGGCCGCGTCCACGATCGTCGCCCTCATCTGCGCCGTCCTGGCCGGCTACGCCCTGGCCCGGCTGCGCTTCCGCGGGGCCCAGGGCTTCACCGTCACGGTGCTGCTGACGTACGTGATGCCGGGCGCGTTGCTGTTCATCCCGCTCTACCAGCTGCTCATCGGGGCCCGGCTGACCGACTCGTTGTGGTCGCTGGTGCTGACCTACCCGACCTTCACGATCCCGTTCGCCACCTGGCTGCTGGCCGGCTACTTCTCCTCGATCCCGGCCGACCTGGAAGAGGCCGCACTGGTCGACGGCTGCTCGCGCATCCAGGCGTTCGGCCGGGTGGTGCTGCCCCTGGCCAAGCCCGGCCTGCTCGCGGTCGCCCTGTTCACCCTGACCAACGCGTGGAACGAATTCCTCTTCGCCTTCGTGTTCATCACCAAGGACGAATACAAGACCCTCCCCGTCGGCATGCAGTCAATGATCGCCGGCGACGTCGTCCCCCAGGGCCAGCTCGCCGCGGCCTCCCTACTGGTCAGCATCCCCGTCGTAATCATCTACGCCTTCGGCCAACGCTTCCTCACCGAGGGCCTCACCGCGGGCGCAGTCAAGGGCTGACGTATGGCTACCGGCATGGTCGTCAGGGCTGAAGGCCGAGAAGACGACTCATCAGATCAGCGCTTGCCGGAGCACCCGCCCGGCTCAGGGCATCGATTGTCGATCTGTCGGTCGCGCCCTTCAACGACGTGACCGCCGTACGGTGGGCCGAGAACATTTCCGGCTGGTACTCGGTGATGAGACGACCGAGCAATTGATCAGGCGTCAAAGCTTCGACATCAAGGATCCGCATCACCCCGGTCGGAAAATCCCTGATGTTGGAGGTGCACAGCACCGTGGCCTCCGCGGCGAGGGCGGCGGCCAGCACGTGGCGGTCCCCTTCATCGGGAAGCGCGACTCCGGCCAGTGCCTCGTCCAGCATTCGCCAGTGCTCGTCGCTCGGCTCGATCTCGGCGTAGGGAAAAGCCCGGTTCATCGCGTGCACGAGCCGCTGACCAGCCACAGAGTCGAAGCCAGGGACATTGATTTCGAGGTGCTCGGTGACCTCCGCCAAAATCTGCGGGCTCCAAGTAATAGCGATGATCTCTTGATCGGCCGCGTAGAGCAGGTAATCGCGTAAGACGCGGGAGTACAGGACGTTCGCATCGGCGAGAACGACGCGAACGAGATCTGACTCGTGGCTCACCTCGCGCGGGCTGTCAGTCACTTGTCAGGCCAAGCTCGTCCTGCAGCGCGGCCAAGTCGGCCAGCGCCTCGCGCCGCCGTGGGCGCTCTGACTCCAGGAACTCCCTGATCGAGGAGACGCGGATGCGGTGGTGTGAGCCGACCTTGCGGAAGCCCAGCAGGCCACGGTCCATGAGCTTACGAACCTGAGGTCGTGACATCCCCAGCAGCACCGCGGCCTCGGTCGGGGTGACTTCGGCCTTGCCCGGGGAGACGAGAACCTCCTCGCCGCGCGCCCGTGCGTCGATCCAGCGGGAAACCAGCTCTGCCGTCTCTCGTGACAACTCGACCTGCACTTCGTCGCCGGAGTTGTCGAGCGCACGGTGGAGAGCACCAGCGTCACGTGTCAGAAGATCACTCATCAGCTGCTCCAACTGCTCTAACTGCATCAACTGCACCGAGTCTAGCGCTGCTGTCAGAGCTGGGCGGGGGAGCGCCATACGTCACTTCGCGTACGGGGAGAGCCGCCCCTCGACGGACGAAGTTGGGGTCATGTCGTCGGAGCATGGGCGCGTAGGGCGGATGGCGAGTTGGGGAGGGGTTATGGGTTCGGTGCGGGTGTTGCGGGCGGCTTCGGTGGTGGGGCTGGTGGTGGGGGCGGCCGGGATCGGGTTGTTGTGGGCGGGTGGGGTCGAGTTTCCGGTCGCGGTGCCGCCGGGGATGGTGATTTTGCTGGTGGGGGCGGCCTTCGTGGCGGTGGCGCCGTGGCGGTGGGCGCCGATCGTGGCGGTGGCGCTGGGTGCGTTCATCGTGGCCGGGTTTCTCATCAGCCCGACCGGGATCGGCAACCTGACCGGGGACGCCGGTGGCACGGTGTTGGCCGGCCAGGCGATTCAGCTGGCCGGCGTGGTGGCGGCGATGGCCTTCGGGCTGCTCGCCCTGCGCAGGCGGAAAGCGAGCTAGTCGCGGCCGTACTTGTCGAACGAGACCGTCCAGTCGCCGAGGCCGTTCCAGATCGGCAGCTTGCGCGGGCTGTTCGTGACGTCGACGACGTCGCCGATCAGGAAGTTGTTGTAGACCCACTTGGCGTCGGCGGTGCTCAGGTTGATGCAGCCGTGCGACTTGTTGGCGCGGCCCAGCGAGCCGTTCCACGGGGCGGCGTGCAGATATTCGCCGGAGTAGGTGATGCGCGTGCAGAACTCGATGTTCTCCGACACGTAGTAGTTCGGGTCCTTCGGGTCGGTCACGCCGTAGGTCGCCGAGCTCATGGTGTGCTTGCGCTTCTTGCCCAGCACGACGTGCGGGCCGCCGGCCGTCCAGTAGTTGATGCTCTCGCCGTTGGCCCCGGTCGTGCCGCCGCCCTTGCCGAGGCTGCTCTTCATCGTGCGGACGAGCTTGCCGTCGATGTAGACCTTCGTCATGTGGGTGCGGTTGTCGCTGATCGCGATCAGTTGCCGGCCGATCCGGAACTCGGTCGACGCGTCCTTGGCCCCGTACGTGGTCTTGCCGAGCTGGACGCCGAACGCCTTGACGTTGACCTCGACCTTCGTGCCGGCGGCCCAGTATTTCGCGGGCCGCCAGTGCACGGTCTTGTCGTCGCGCCAGTAGAACTTGCCCGGCACCGACGGCGAGGTCTTGATCTCGATCGCCTTCTCGGCCGCGTTCTTGTTGACGGCCTTGCTGAACCGGACGATCACCGGCTGCCCGGCCCCGTACGTCTTGCCCGACTTGAGCGCGACCATCGCGTTGGCCTGGAAGGTGACCGTGGCCGTCTTCTCCGGCTTGAGCGTGGTGAAGCTGCTCTTCTCGGTGGTCGTCACGCCCGCACTGTCGGCGGCGGTGACGGTGACCGTGTATTTGCGCCCGTACGCGAGGGCACCCGTCGACTGCCAGGTGCCGTCCTCCTGCATCGCGCCGGCGATCTTGGCCTGGCCGGCGGTGACGACGACCGACTCGAGCTTGCCGTCGGCGGCGCTGACGACGATCGGCTTGACCGGCGACGCCCCGGTCTTCCCGTTCGCCGGGGTGACCGTCAGCTTGACCGGCGCGGCGACCGGCTGCTTGCCGTCATCGGCCGTCCCGACCCAGTTCGAGCCCCCGCCGTTGCCCTTGCCGTTGCCGGAACAGCCGGCGGCCGCGGTCGCCGCGGCCACCCCGATGGCGCCAATGATCACCTTGCGTCGCTGAATCATGACTCTCACATTCGAGGGATGCCGACCGGCGCCGTCCGGGGCCTGCCTATAGAGACGTAGCAGGACGCGAAAACGTTGCACCTTCATCGAAGGGGAGATGATATTGACAGACGCGGGCCCTAGAGCGCTATCAGCCGTACGTCCGTCAATGCGCCGTCGCGGATCTCGGCGGTCTGATAGGTGCGGTGCGGCTGGCGCCGGCGGTCGGTGGGCGAGCCGGGGTTGAGCAGGCGCAAGCCGGAGGCGGCGGTCGTGTCCCAGGGGATGTGGGAGTGGCCGAAGACGAGCAGGTCAACGTCGGGGAAGCGGGCCGCCATGCGCTCGGTGCGGCCGGTCGACTGGCCGGTCTCGTGGATCACCGCCAGGCGCAGGTCGGCCAGGTCGGCGTACGCGATCTCGGGCAGCCGGGCCCGCAGGTCGGGGCCGTCGTTGTTGCCGTAGCAGGCGATCAGCCGGGCCGAGCGGGCCTCGAACGCGTCGAGGGCGGCCTCGTCGACCCAGTCGCCGGCGTGGATGACGACGTCGGCCGCGTCGATGGCCGCCCACAGTGGAGCCGGCAGATCGCGGGCCCGTTTGGGCAGGTGGGTGTCGCTCGTGAGGACCAGACGCACCCGGCCAGCCTAGGCGAAGATCAACCGAAATGACGGGTTCGAGTGTTTAATCAAGGCGTGACGGAACCGGTTCCGAGGTCTTCGTTATCGAGCCCTCCCAGGGGTGAACGGGCATTCGACGTACGGGTCTGAACTGGCCTTTTGCCCGAAGGGGCAGCGCTCAGCCGGATGTGTCGGGCACAAGGCCGGCCAGGTTCCGGAACCGTGTTCATCTATGGACAGCTGATGAACGCGTCCATAGCGTCGATCGCGGGGGAGCGCTCTCCAATCACCCCGAGGAGAGTCCGGCCTTCCCTAGGGCGCAAGAGTCCCCCTTGCGCATCCCCGCCCAAGGAGAAGCAATGACCATCCCCATCTCCTCCGCACCCGAGCGGAGGCGCTCCCCCTGGCGATTGGCCGCGGTCAGCGGTCTCATCGCCACCGTCGTCGCGGGTTATGCCGCGGTCACCGCCATCGGCGCCAGCGCCGCGGAAACCCTGCTCTCGCAAGGCAAACCGGCCACCGCGTCGTCCACCGAGGCGGCCGGCGCCTACCTCGCCTCCGAGGCCGTCGACGGTAACGCCGGCACCCGCTGGGCGTCGGCGTTCAGCGACCCGCAGTGGCTGCAGGTCGACCTGGGCAGCTCGCAGGCGATCAGCCGGGTCGAGCTGAACTGGGAGACGGCCGCGGCCAAGGCCTTCCAGATCCAGGTCTCGGACAACGCCAGCACGTGGACCAGCATTTACTCGACGACCACGGCCACCGGCGGCAACCAGAACCTCACGGTCAGCGGCACCGGCCGGTACGTGCGCATGTACGGCACCCAGCGCACCACCGGCTACGGCTACTCGCTGTGGGAGTTCAAGGTCTTCGGCGGCACCCCGACCACGCCCCCGACCACCCCGCCGGTCACCGGCGACCCGATCCCGGGCGGCGGCAGCCTCGGCGCCAACGTGGTCGTCTTCGACCCGTCGATGTCGAGCGCCAGCATCCAGGCGCGGGCCGACCAGATCTTCGCGCAGCAGGAGAGCGCGCAGTTCGGCACCGGGCGCTATGTGCTCGCGTTCAAGCCGGGCACCTACAACGGACTGAACATCCAGGTCGGCTTCTACACGTCGATCGTCGGCCTCGGGCAGAACCCGCAGGACGTGCGGATCAACGGTGACATCACCGTCGACGCCGGCTGGTTCCAGGGCAACGCGACCCAGAACTTCTGGCGCAGCACCGAGAACGTGTCGGTCTATCCGGTTAACGGCACCAACCGCTGGGCCGTCTCGCAGGCCGCCCCGTTCCGCCGCATGGACATCCACGGCAACCTCAACCTGGCCCCCAACGGATACGGCTGGGCGTCCGGCGGTTACATCTCGGACTCCCGGATCAGCGGCAGCGAGGGGCAGTACTCGCAGCAGCAGTGGTTCACCCGCGACAGCCAGATCGGCTCGAACACCAACGCGGTGTGGAACCAGACCTTCGTCGGCGTGCAGGGCGCTCCCGCGGCCAGCTACCCCAACCCGCCGTACACGGTGATCGGGCAGACCCCGGTGATCCGCGAGAAGCCGTACCTCTATCAGAGCGGCGGCGACTACGCGGTCTTCGTGCCGAATCTGCGCACCAACACCTCGGGCGCGACCTGGGTCAACGGCAACACCCCGGGCTCGAGCATCCCGCTCAGCCAGTTCTACGTGGCCAAGCCCGGTGACACCGCCGCGCGGATCAACCAGGCGCTCGCGCAGGGCCTCAACCTGATCTTCCAGCCCGGCATCTACCACGTCAACCAGACGATCAACGTGAACCGGGCCAACACCGTGGTGCTCGGCCTCGGCTACGCGACGATCATCCCGGACAACGGCGTCACCGCGATGCAGGTGGCCGACGTGGACGGCGTCAAGATCGCCGGCGTGCTGTTCGACGCGGGCACCACCAACTCGTCGAACCTGCTGGTCATGGGGGCTGCCGGGTCGTCGGCCAACCACGCCGCCAACCCGTCGACGGTGCAGGACGTGTTCTTCCGGATCGGTGGCTACATCGCCGGCAAGGCCACCAACAGCCTGCTGGTCAACAGCAACAACGTGATCATCGACCACATCTGGGCCTGGCGCGCCGACCACGGCAACGCCGGCACCTACGGCTGGACGGTCAACACGGCCGACAGCGGCCTGATCGTCAACGGCAACAACGTGACGGCGTACGGCCTGTTCGTCGAGCACTACCAGAAGACCGAGGTGCTCTGGAACGGCAACGGCGGCCGCACCTACTTCCTGCAGAACGAGCAGCCGTACGACCCGCCGTCCAACGCCGCGTGGCGCAGCGACGGCGTGCTCGGCTACCCGGCCTACAAGGTGGCCGACAGCGTGCAGACGCACGAGGCCTGGGCGATGGGCAGCTACGCCGTCTTCCTCGACAACCCGGCCATCCACTCGGCGAACGGCTTCCAGGCCCCCACCCACGGCGGCGTCAAGCTCCACAACATCTTCACGATCTCGCTGGCCGCCGGCACCATCGACCACGTGGTCAACAACATCGGCGCTCCGGCCCAAGCCAGCAACGTCGTCCCCTCCACAATCACCAACTTCCCGTGACAGATCTTCCGATGAGGGCGGCGTCGCGGGTTCTCCCGCGGCGCCGCTTCCGGTCAGGGGGCGGCCACCTGCCACAGGGCGCTGACCGGCATGACGCGGAGTTTGTCGCCGAACGGCAGGGTGTTGGCACCGGTGTAGAGGACGATGCCCGCGACAAAGTCCTCGCCGAGACGGTCGCGAAGGCGTTGCAATCCGCGGAAATCTCCCTGCCTGACCGTCGAGGCGGCCTTCACTTCGATGCCCACAACCTGCCCGGAACGATTCTCCAAGACAGCGTCGACCTCGAACTGGTCTCGATCGCGGTAGTGCGACAGCTCTGCTCTCTGGCCGGACCAGGTGAGCTGGCGACATAACTCCGACAGCACGAAAGACTCGAGCAGCGGCCCGAACGGCGCGCCCGGGCGAAGCAAGGCCCGGGCCTCGACCGCCATCTCATTGGCGAGAATGCCCGAGTCGACGAAGACCAGCTTCGGCGCGGCTGTGGCTCGATGGCCGAGATTGCGGGACCAGCCCGGGATCCGTTTGATCAGGAACGTTTCTTCCAGTGCCTGCAGGTATCGCGCGATCGTCGGTCGGCTCAACTCCAGCGCGGACTCCAGAGAGTTGGCGGAGATAATAGTTGCCGACCTTGCCGCGAGCAGCCGTACCAGCTTGCGCAGCTGGCCTTTGTGCTGAATGTCGGAAAGCTGCCGCACATCACGGTCGATGAGTGCCTGAACGTACGCGTCGAGGAACTGTTCACGTCGTCCGGGATCGTCGCGGAACACTGCCTCGGGAAGACCGCCGCGGACGATCCTGGCGGCATAGTCGGCGCGGGTCACTGTCGACGTGTGCTTCAGCCGGGGACCAAGGGTGAAGACGGCATCGATGAACCCGTCCGGCTCATCGTCGATCTCGCCCTGAGAGAACGGCCAGAGCTGAACGGTCTCCATCCGGCCGGGAAGGGTGTCCGGAGCGTCGATCATCCCAAACAGTTGAGAGGAGCCGGTGAGGAGGTAACGCCCGGGGCGAGGGTCCTCGTCAACAGAGACCTTGATGGCCAGCAGGAGTTGCGGAACGCGCTGGATCTCGTCGATCACCAGCAACTCTGAGCTGTCGACGAAGCCCTCGGGGTCGGCGATGGCCACGGTGCGATCCGGCTCGCGGTCGAGGTCGCGGCGTTCGACTAGCCGATCGCCGGCGACGACGCGGACGAGGGTGCTCTTGCCGGCCTGACGCGCGCCGTTGACCAGGACGACTCGGGTGTCGGCGAGGGCGGCATTCACTTGAGCCGCAGCATGGCGTGGGATCAGCGGGCGAGTGGGCATACCCCATCCTAGCTGCACTTATTTCGATCTGCGAGCAGGCTGACTTTCGATTTGCGGGCCTGGCGCGTTCGATTTGCGGAGCCTGCGGTGTTCGGTTTGCCGGATGTTCGACGTTCGATCTGCTGCGGTCAGAGCTCGCCCGAGCCGCGCGCGATCAGGGTGGTGGGGATGCGGATCTCGCGCGGGGCGCCGTCGTAGCCCTCGATGCGCTCGAACAGAGCCGCCGCTGCGGTGCGGCCCATGCGGGACGGGTCCTGGGCGACCACTGTGATCGGCGGGTCGAGCAGGTCGGCAAACGGGAAGTCGTCGAAGCCGATCAGCGCCACCTCGTGCTGGCGGCCCAGGCGGTGCAGCGCGCGGACGGCGCCGATCGTCATCGAGCTCTGGTCGGCGAACAACGCCGTGGGTGAGCCGGGGCCGCGCAGCATGGCCACGGCGGCCGCGAGGGCGGCGGTCGGATCGCGCAGATCGTGCACGGCGGGACCGGCGCGCCGGCCCAGTGCCCGCTGGTAGCCGAGGTGCCGGTCGCGGGCGGTGGACAGGTGCTGGTCGCCGCCGAGGAAGCCGATCCGGCGGTGGCCGTGGGCGATCAGATGGCGTACGGCGCCAGCCGCTCCGGAGACGTTCGTCGAGACCACGGTGTCGCCCGCGGCGCCGGTCGGGGGGCGGTCGACATACACCACCGGCATCGTGGGGGATTCCAGGTTGCTGCCGGTCGGGGCGAGGATGAGCCCGTCGGTCTGGCGCTCGGCGAACGCGGCGGCAAGATCCCTTTCCCGTACGGGGTCATGGTCGAGACTGCCGGTCAGCACGTGCACGCCGCGCGCGCGGGCCTCGTCCTCGACGGCCCGGTGCACCGCCGCCGAGAACGGGTGGGAGACGTCGTCGAGCAGGACGCCGATCGTACGGGTGCGCTTGTCGTTTCTGCGCAGCATGCTCGCGCCCAGGTGGGGGCGGTAGTCGAGCGACTCGACGGCCGCGTGGACGCGGGCGGCCAGGTCGGGGGCGACCGTCGGCTCGCCGTTGACCACCCGGGACACCGTCTTGAGGCTCACGCCGGCGGTGCGAGCCACGTCGTTCATGGTCGGTCGGTGCTCCGCCATCTATTCACTCCCGTCGATGTTGATCACTGAGCGCAACATCTTGGAAACTCATTGTTGACATGAAGTCGGGGCGGGCGTCTACTGCGAGACAACGTTGTCCCTCGATTTCGCTAAATCGATTGGGAGGGAGCATGCGACGAAAAATGCTGGCCACCGGCTGCGTGATGATGCTGGTGCTCGGCACGACCGCGGCTTGCAACAGAGGCTCCGGCGAGGACGTCGTCGGCCTGATCACCAAGACCGACACCAACCCGTTCTTCGTCCAGATGAGAAAGGGCGCCCAGGGCGCGGCCGAGCAGCAGGGCGTCGAGCTGCAGAGCTTCGCGGGCAAGCAGGACGGCGACAACGAGGCCCAGGTGCAGGCGATCGAAAATCTGATGTCGTTCGGCGCCAAGGGCTTCCTGATCACCCCGAACGACTCGAAGGCGATCGTGCCCTCGATCGACAAGGCGCACGAGCTCGACATGCTGGTCATCGCGCTGGACACGCCGGTCGACCCGCCCAACGCGGCCGACGCCACCTTCGCCACCGACAACTATCAGGCCGGCAAGCTGATCGGGCAGTGGGCCAAGGCCAAGTTCGCCAAGGACGGCAAAGAGGCGAAGATCGCCATGCTCGACCTCAACGCCAACCAGGTCTCCGTGGACGTCAAGCGCGATCAGGGCTTCCTCGACGGCTTCGGCATCGACATCGGCGACCCCAACCGGATCGGTGACGAGAACGACCCGCGCATCGCCGGCCACGACGTCACCGACGGCGCCGAGGACGGCGGGCGTACGGCGATGGAGAACCTGCTGCAGAAGGACTCGTCGATCAACCTGGTCTACACGATCAACGAGCCCGCGGCGGCCGGCGCCTACCTGGCCCTGCAGGCGGCCGGCAAGGAGAAGGACACCGTCATCGTCTCGATCGACGGCGGCTGCCCCGGCGTCGACAACGTGGCCAAGGGGATCATCGGGGCCACCTCGATGCAGTTCCCGCTCAAGATGGCGCAGCTGGGCATCGACGCCATCGCCGCGTACGCCAAGGACGGCACCCGGCCGCAGGTGACGCCGGGCAAGGACTTCTACGACACCGGAACCCAACTGATCACCGACGACCCGCAGGCCGGCGTGGAGGCGAAGGACTCCGCGTGGGGCAAGCAGAACTGCTGGGGCTGACATGACCGCGACCACAACCACACCCGCCGACTTCGACGTGCAGAAGAACGACTCGCTCGGCCTGCGCGTCCAACATCTGCTGCACTCCAACCCCGTGCTGGGACCGCTGGCCGTTCTCGTCGTGGCGATCATCGCCTTCTCGATCGTCAACGGCCGCTTCCTGACGGCGACCAACCTCTCGCTCGTCCTTCAGCAGGTCACGGTGATCGCCACGCTCGCGCTCGGGCAGACGCTGATCATCCTGACGGCCGGCATCGACCTGTCCGCGGGCGCGATCGCGGTCTTCTCGTCGATCCTGACCGCCACGTTCTGCGTCGACGCCGGGATGCCCGGGATCATCGCGCTGCTGCTCGGGTTCGCCTGCGGCACGGCGATGGGCGCGATCAACGGTTTCCTGGTGACCCGGATAAAACTGCCACCGTTCATCGTCACGCTGGGCACGCTGACGATCTTCTTCTCGCTCAACTCGGTGGTCAGCAATTCCGAGACCGTACGGGGAACCGACATGCCGGGCCTGATGACGTGGACCGGTGACTCGATCCCGATCGGCAACTTCCGTTTGACGTACGGGTCGATCATCATGCTGTTGCTCTTCGCGTTCTTCTTCTACGCGCTGGCCAACACCGCGTGGGGCAAGCACGTCTACGCCACCGGTGACGACAGCGAGGCGGCGCGGCTGGCCGGCATCCAGACGGGCCGGGTGCTCTTCTCGGTCTACACCGTGGCCGGCCTGCTCTACGCGATCGGCGGCTGGATCCTCATCGGCCGGCTCGCCTCGGCCAGCCCCAACGTGGGCGTCGAATACAACCTCGACTCGATCACCGCGGTCGTGCTCGGCGGCACCAGCCTCTTCGGCGGCCGCGGCAGCGTGATCGGCACCCTGATCGGCGCGCTCATCGTCGGCGTGTTCCGCAACGGCCTGCAGCTGGGCGGCGTCGAGGTGGTCTGGCAGGGCTTCGCGATCGGCCTGCTGGTGCTGGTCGCGGTCTCCCTCGACCAGTGGATCAGGAAGGTGAAGACGTGACCGACACTCCGGTTCTGCAGGCGAAAGGCCTGACCAAACGGTACGGCCGGGTCGTCGCGATCAACGGCAGCGACCTCGAGCTCTACCCGGGCGAGATCCTCGCGGTCATCGGCGACAACGGCGCCGGCAAGTCCAGCCTGATCAAGGCCCTGTCCGGCGCGCTGGTCCCCGACGAGGGCGAGATCTTCCTCGACGGGCAGAGAGTCGTTTTCCGTACGCCGATGGACGCGCGCGCGGCCGGCATCGAAACCGTGTATCAGACCCTCGCCGTAGCGCCCGGCCTGGACATCGCCGACAACCTGTTCCTCGGCCGCGAACAGCGGCGCGGCGGCCCGCTCGGCTCGGTGTTCCGGATGCTCGACAAGGGCCACATGCGTTCCGAGGCCAAGCGGCACATGAGCGAGCTGGGCGTGGCCACGCTGCAGAACATCGGCCAGGCCGTCGAGTCGCTCTCCGGCGGTCAGCGGCAGGCGGTCGCGGTGGCCCGCTCGGCCGCGTTCGGCAGCAAGGTGGTGATCCTCGACGAGCCGACCGCGGCGCTCGGCGTCAAGGAGGGCAACCGGGTGCTCCAGCTGATCCGCGACGTCCGCGACCGCGGGCTGCCGGTCATCCTGATCAGCCACAACATGCCGCACGTGTTCGAGATCGCCGACCGCATCCACATCCAGCGGCTGGGCCGCCGGGCCACGGTGATCACCCCGAAGTCCCACTCGATGAGCGAGGCGGTGGCCATCATGACCGGCGCCGCCGAGCCCCCGCCCCACACGGCCTGAGTCGTCAGCCGGTGCCCCTCATCACGGGCGCCGGCTACTTCTTCTTCTTCTTGCCCTTGCCGTCGTCCCCGAACATGGCGCCGAGCATGACGTTGTCCCGCTCGTTGGCAGCCTCGCGGGCACTCTTCGGCTCCTTGACGGCAACCTTCCAGAAGACGGCCACGATGACCGCCATCCAGGCCCACCACGGAATGCCCGATTCCGGCCCGAAAAGAGCCCGGGTCACGGCCGACGCGGTGTCGAGGTACTGATCCATCCTTGGTCCCCCCGTTGCAGAAAGTCGGCCCTGTGATCGGCCGCGGCGCGACCCGCCTTAGCAATTCGCCCGAGCCCTTTCGACCGGCGGGCCGGGGCGGCCGCGCGGACCGCCCCGGCTCGGTCAGCGCAGCGGCTGGGTCATTTCCTCGTCCGGCGTCTTCTGCTGCGGGATGGAATCCTCCGGCCGCGGACGGTCTTCCGGAGTGTCGGAAGGCTCCGCCTCCGGCGGGACGTCGGACTCCGGAACATCGGACTGCTCGGGCTGCTCGGCCGGTGTGACCGTCAGCGTGATCAGGGCCGGCTTGCCGTCGGCCTTGCGCACGAGCTCGGCCAGGGCCGGCGCGACCTCCTGGGTGACCTGCACCGTGACCTCCACCTGGGCGTCCGCCGGCAGCTCCTCGAGCAGGTCCATCGGCGGGACGGAGAGGTTCTCCTCGGCGTTCATGTCGTAGTCGAGGTGCAGGCCGATCTGCATGTCGCGAGTGCCGACGAGCAGCGCCGGGGCGCCGGCCGCACGGGTGGCCAGCACCAGGTTGAACAGCGGGGTGAGCGACCGCAGCTGCGCGCCCACCTGCTCGGCGTGCGGATAGCGGCGGGCGGTCAGCACGGCGGTGGCGAACTTGGTCAGCTCGTCGATGGTGCGGCCGGCCGAATGCCGGACGGCGGTGATGGAACGCTCTGCCTTCACTGTCGGGTCACCTTCCTTGGAAGCTTTCCAAATACATGCCGCCGGCGTTCTCCAGGCCGGCCTCCGTCGCCGTGACCCAGGTCAGGGCGTCCGCGACATGGTCGATCGTGAGTTCCTTGGAGCCGATGGCCAGCGTCGCGGCCAGCACGAACACGTGGCGCAGGGCCCGGCCGGACATGCCCTCGGTCGACTGGACCATCCAGCGCCACTCGCGCACCTGCTTCTTCGCGGCGACCCGGACCGGTTCCACGTCGTACGCCGCGGCCAGCCCGGACAGCGCGGACCGCATGATCTCCTCGCGCTCGGCCGGGCCGGGCGGCGGCACCTCGAGCGAGAAGTCGACCCGCTCGCGCACCGCCCGGTCGATCGCCTTCGGGATGTTCGTCGTGAAGATGAAGATCACGTTGGGGTTGCTCCGGGTGACCGCGTCGAGCGCCTCCAGGAACGCCGTGACCTGGAACATCGCGTCCAGCGGGTTGGTTTCCAGGCTGATCCCGCCCCGGTTCGAGCCGAGCGTCTCGACCTCGTCGATCAGCACGAAGAGCGGGATGCCGAGCGAGGCCTGTTCGCCGATCCCCTGGAACAGCTGCAGGGTTAGCTTCTGCCCGCCGCCGCGCAGCCCGCTGAACAGCGCGTGCGTGTTGACGTGCATGAAGCCGGCCTCGCGGCGGGGGTCGGCCCGGTGCCAGGCGTACGGCAGGCCCCGCGCGAGGCTGGTCTTGCCGCAGCCGGGCGGGCCGAACAGCATGACCGCCCGCCGCAACCCGAGCGCCTGCGGCGGCACCCCGCCCAGCCGGTGCAGCGTGTCGACGAACCGGAGCAGCGTGTTCTTCAGCGCGTCGGCCGTGACGATGGCGTTCCAGTCCGCCGCGAACTGGGAGCGGTCGTCGGGCCGTCCGGCGAACCGGTGCAGTGAGTAGAGATCCGGGCCGTCCGTCATGACGACAGGTCCCCGAGCTCCACGTCGGTGGTGTCGCCGGCCAGCCCGTTGAGCAGGCCGTCGGTGATCTTCTCGGCGAGGTGGCCGTTGCGGGCCAGCTCGGGGTGACTCTGCCGGAGGTGCTCCTCGATCTCGCGGCTGATCTGGGCGAGGTCCTCGGACGGCCCGGTCTCGTACGTGTGCGGGCTGCCCGCGACCTGATAGCTGATCTGCATGTCGTCAGTCCTCCTCACAGGTACCGGAACATCTGGAGCTTGCCGCCGCCGGTGTTGACGACGTCGCCCACGTCCTGGCGGCGCAGGTGGTCGACGCTGCCGAGGTTGGTGGGGCCCCAGCCGTTGACGTTGGGCGCACCGTCCTTGAGGGTCACCACGACGCGGTATTCGCAGCCGGCCATCGACGGGGTGCCCGCCAGCGCCTTGCGGACCCGGTCGATGTCCGTCGAGTAGCGGTCCTCGGTGGGGTTGCTGACGTAGGTCAGGCCGAGGTCGATCCGGCTGCGCACGGCCTGGGTGTTCCGGTCGACGATCTCCAGGTGCGCCGTCTCGAGGTACTGCATGGTGATCCAGGTGCGCAGGCCGTTCTCGATCGTCTGCTGGATCTGCACGTACGCGGTGGGATCGAGCCCGGCACTCTGGATCGACTCGAGGAAGATGCGGTTGATCTCGTTCGCGATGTACACGTAGCTTCTGGCCGCCACGTGCACCGAGGTGCGCACTTGCGTACCCGATATGGCCATCGTCGTCTCGCTCTCCTGGGCGACTGTCTTTCGCTGTCGCCGCCTCCTGACGGACGGCTCGGAGAAGCGGACACGGAACGGCCCCGCCGATCCGGGAAGGACCTGCGGGGCCGCGTTCGAGGAAGGGTCAGGCGCCCCAACCGGCCTGGGTGCCGCCCACGCGGTCGGCGATGATCTTCTCGTCGTAGCCGCTGGCGCGGTAGGCCGCGATCGGGTTCGGGTCGAGGCCGGCGTCGCTGCGCACCTCGGCCAGCAGCGGGCGCACGTCGGTGTTGTAGGCGTCCATGAAGACCGCGTTCGCCTCCAGCACGTCGCCGGCCTGCTGCGCGCGGGTCAGGGCGTCGCGGTCGACCAGCAGGGCCTTCGCCGTGGCCTCCTGGACGTTCATGACCGAGCGGATGATCGCCGGGATCTTGCGCTCGATGTTGTGGCACTGGTCGAGCATGAAAGCGATCCCGTACGCCGGGTCGAGCGCGCCGCCGCGGACGATCTCGTACATGATGCGGAACAGCTGGAACGGGTCGGCCGCACCCACCATCAGGTCGTCGTCGGCGTAGAAGCGGCTGTTGAAGTCGAAGGCGCCCAGCTTCTTCTGGCGCAGCAGGAACGCGACGATGAACTCGATGTTCGTGCTGGGGGCGTGGTGGCCGGTGTCGATGCAGACCGTGGCCCGCTCGCCCAGTTCCAGGCAGTGCGCGTACGACGTGCCCCAGTCCGGCACGTCGGTGGCGTAGAAGGCCGGCTCGAACAGCTTGTACTCGAGCAGGAGGCGCTGGTCGCCGGTCAGCCGGTCGTACGCCTCGCGCAGCGCCGCGGCCAGCCTGTCCTGCCGGTCGCGCAGGTCGTCCTGGCCGGGGTAGTTGATGCCGTCGGAGAACCACAGCTTCAGGTCGCGCGAGCCGGTCTGGCCCATGATGTCGATCGCCTCGAGCAGGTGATCGGTGGCCTTGCGGCGGATCCCGGCGTCGGGGTTGGTGACCGAGCCCAGCTTGTAGTCGTCGTCCTGGAAGACGTTCGTGTTGATCGCGCCGATCTCCACCCCCAGATCCCGGGCGTACGCGGTCAGGGCCGCATAGTCGTCCACCTTGTCCCACGGGATGTGCAGCGCCACCGCGGGCGCGACGCCGGTGTACCGGTGCACCGCGGCGGCGTCCGCGATCTTCTCCTCGGGCGTACGCGGCACTCCCGGCTGGGCGAACACCTTGAAACGGGTGCCCGAGTTGGCGTAGGCCCACGACGGGGTCTCGATGCGCTGTGCCGTCAGGGCGCGCTTGACGGCGGCGAGGTCGGTCATGGGGTCTCCTGAGAACTTTCGGAAAGGTGGAACACCTCGGTGAGCAGCGGGAACCCCTCGTCGTTGGGTCCGCCGCCGGCGAAGAATCCCGCCATTTCCGCTTGCCACCTGGTGTTGACGTCCAGCGCCGCCATTGCCGCCTGGGACGCCTCGAGATCGTCCGCCTCGACGTAGCCGATCAGCAGCCCGTCGGCGCGGAGGAAGAGGGAGTAGTTGCGCCAGCCGGTGGCCCGGAGAGCGTCCTGCATCTCGGGCCACACGGACTGGTGCCGCTCCACGTACTCCGTCATCCGCTCGGGGCGGACTTGAAGCTGGAAGCAATAGCGCATTTTCCGGTACGGCTCTCTAGAAGTTGAACTGGTCGATGTTGTCCTTGGTGAACTCGGTCGGCGGGCCGAGCACGATCTCGCCGTCCTTGCCGATCGTGTATTCGCCGAGCTTGCCCGCCTTGAACTTCTCGCCCTCGGCGCCGGTGATCTGCCCCGAGGCCATCGCGGCGCCGGCGAACGCGGCCAGGTAGCCGATGTCGGCCGGGTTCCAGAGCGCGAACTTCGTGACGGTGCCGTCCTTGACGTACTCGCGCATCTGGTTCGGCAGCCCGAGCCCGGTCACCGCGACCTTGCCCTTGTAGCTGGACGACGAGATGTAGCGGGCGCCCGCCGCGATGCCGACGGTCGTCGGGGCCACGATCACCTTGAGGTTCGGGTACGACTGCAGCAGGCCCTGGGCCTCCTGGAAGCTCTTCTGGTCGTCGTCGTTGCCGTAGGCCACCTTGACCAGCTTGAGCTTCGCGTACTCGGGCTTCTTGAGCTCGGTCTTCATGACCTCGATCCAGGAGTTCTGGTTCGTGGCGTTCGGGGTGGCCGAGAGGACCGCGATCTCACCGCCGTCGCTGCCGGCCTGCTCGAGCGCCATCTTGGCCAGCGACTGCCCGATGCCCTCGGTGGTGGCCTGGTTGATGAAGGCGTCCCGGCAGTCCTTGGAGGCGTCCGAGTCGAACGTGATGACCTTGATCTTGGCCGCGCGGGCCTGGTTGAGCGACGGGCAGACCGCGTTCGGGTCGTTGGCCGCCACCACGATCACGTCCTGCTGCTGCTGGATCAGCGTGTTGATGTAGGACACCTGCGACGAGGCGGACGCGTCGTTCGGGCCGACCAGCTTGTACTCGCCCTTGAGCTCGTCCACGGCGACCTTGCCGCCGCCGGTCTCGACGTCCGAGTACGGGTTGTTGAGCTGCTTCGGCAGGAAGGCGATCTTGAGGCCCTCCTTGACTGCCGCGTTCGGGTCGGCGGCCGCGGAGGCCTGCGTACCGGAACCGCTGTTGGTGTTGCTGTCCTTCGTGGTGCCACCGCAGGCGGCGAGTCCTGCGACCAGCAGTGCGGCGGAAGTAACGGACAGTAGCGTCCGGGGGGAGCGAAGCACTGTGTACTCCATTCACTCAGGGGCTATCGGGAGGCGGCTTGCCGCAGCCTGCGGCGGTGGTAATTGCCGCGTACGGCGGTGGTGATGTTCGGAAGCAGCACGGAGAGCACGAGCAGGGAGCCCGTGACGATGTTGAGCGCCTGCCCGGAGACGTCCTCCAGGCGCAACGCGTTCTGCAGCGCGGTCAGCAGCACGACGCCGGCGAGCACACCGGGCAGGCTGCCCTTTCCGCCGAAGATCGAGACGCCGCCGAGCAGGACGGCCGCGACCACGGCGAGTTCGAGACCCGAGCCGTTGTCGGCCCGGGCGCTGGAGTAGCGCAACGTCCACAGCACACCGACCAGGCCGGCCACCGCGCCGCTGACGACATAGAGCCAGAATTTCGTACGGGCGACGCGGATGCCGGAGAAGTGCGCGGCCTGCGCGTTGGCGCCGATGGCGTACAGGGAACGGCCGAACGGGGTGGCGTGCTGGACGATCCCGAAGATCAGCGCGAGCACCACGATCAGGATCAGGACGTTCGGCACGGCTCCGCCCCCGATCGTTCCGGTGACCCAACCCGTGTAGTTCCAGGGGAAGTCGGCCACCGCGCCGTCGCCGAGCACCACGAACGCGAGCCCGCGGTAGAGGGCCAGCGTGCCGATCGTGACCGCCAGCGAGGGCAGGCCGAGGCCGGTGATCAGGAAGCCGTTGACCACGCCGCAGATCGCGCCGATGACGACGCAGAGCGGGATGATCGTCTCGATCGACAGGCCCTGGTTCCACAGCCAGCCCATCATCGAGCTGGTCAGGCCGAGCGTGCTGGCCACCGACAGGTCGATCTCGCCGGTCACGATGATCATCGTCATCGGCAGCGCGATCAGGATGATCGGCAGCAGGTCGAGCACCATGAAGGTGAAGTTCCGGCTCGTGCCGAAATTCTCCACGCTGAACGACGCGACGATCAGCACCAGCACGGTGAGCACCAGGATGATGCTGTCCCAGCTGGTCAGCCTGCTTTTTATCGCGGTGGCGCGGCCATTTTCGGGGCGCTTGTCGAGGTCGATGTCGCTGCTCTTTTGCAGGGTGTCAGACATGCGCGTCCCTCTTCCGCAGGCTGCGGGCGATGCGCACCGCGACCAGGCGGTCGGCGCAGATGGCCAGGATGATCAGCGCGCCGACGATGGCCTGCTGCCAGAACTGGTTGATGTCGAGCACCGCCAGGGCGCTGCCGATCACCGTGAGCAGCAGGGCGCCGAGGGCGGCACCCCAGACCGAGCCGCTGCCGCCGAAGACGGCCACGCCGCCGACCACGACCGCGGCCACGACGTTGAGCTCCATGCCGTTGCCGGCCGCGGCGTCGACCGTGCCGAACCGGGCCGCGTAGAGCACCCCGGCCAGCCCGGCCAGCGCGCCACTGAGGACGAACGCGCCGAGCAGGTTGCGGGCGACCTTGATGCCGGCCAGCTCGGCCGCGGCCGGGCTCGACCCCATCGCGTACAGCTCCCGGCCGACCCGATAGTTGCGCATCATCAGCGAGCCGGTGCCCACCACGATCAGCGCGATCAGCACCAGCCAGGGAATCCCCAGCAGGTTGTCGTTGGCGAACGTCAGGAAGTGCCGCGGCAGCTCGTCGGCGTTGACCTGCGAGCCGCCGGCCCACGAATACGTGATGCCGCGATAGATGTAGAGCGTGCCCAGCGTGACCACGAGCGCGGGGACCTTGCCGAAGCGTACGAGAACGCCGTTGACCAGGCCGGCGACCGCGCCGACGGCCAGGCCGGCCAGCAGCGCCACGATCATCGGCAGGCCCGGGTTGGCGCTCATCATCGTGGCCACGGTGAACGCGCTGATGCCGAGCACCGAGCCGACGCTCAGGTCGATGTTCCGGGTGATCACCACGACCGCCTGGCCGGTGGCCATGACCGCCAGGATCGCGGTGTTGAGCAGGTTGTCGCGGATGCTCTGACCACTCAGGAACCGCGGGTTGTCGATCGCCGTGTACGCGATGAGCAGGGCCAGCGCGAGCACGATGCCCAGCTCACGAGTCTTGAGCAGGTTCTTCGCGGGGGCGTGCAACGACAGTGTCGTCATGCGGCCACCTCCTGGCCCATGGCGGCGTACATGACGGACTCCTCAGTGGCCTCGGCCCTGGTGAGCTGGGCGGCGACGCGGCCCTCGCGCAGCACCACGATCCGGTCGGCCATGCCCAGCACCTCGGGCAGCTCCGACGAGACCATGACGACCGCCAGGCCGTCGGCGGCGAGCGACGACATCAGCCGGTGCACCTCGGCCTTGGTGCCGACGTCGATGCCGCGGGTCGGCTCGTCGACGATCAGCAGCTTGGGCCCGGTGGCCAGCCACTTGGCCAGCACGACCTTCTGCTGGTTGCCGCCCGAGAGCGTGCCCACGGCGTCGGAGAGCCGGCCCAGCTTGGTCTGCAGCTTGCGGGTCCACGTCTCGGCGGCCGCGCGCTCGCTGCCGCCGAAGAGCAGACCCAGCCGGGCGAGCTTGCGGGCCCGCGGCAGGGTCACGTTGCGCTCGATCGACAGGTCCATGACCAGGCCCTGCTGACGACGGTCCTCCGGGACGAGCGCCATCCCGGCGGCCATCGCGGCGCGCGGCTCGCCCTTCTTGAGGCGTCGACCGTGCACTTTGACAACCCCACTGTCGTACGGGTCGACACCGAACACGGCCTGCATGACCTCGGAACGGCCCGCGCCGACCAGCCCGGCCAGGGCGACGATCTCTCCCGCCCGTACGGAGAAGGAAATGTCCTTGAAAACGCCCTCGCGCGACAAGCCCTCGACCTCGAGCACCACCGCGCCCGGCTCGACGTCCTGCTTGGGGAAGAGCGCGCTCAGGTCACGGCCGACCATGCGCCGGATCATGTCGTCGACGCTGAGGTCGGCGACCATCTCGGTGGCCACATGCTTGCCGTCCCGCATGATCGTGACCCGCTCGCACAGGGCCGTGATCTCCTCGAACCGGTGCGAGATGAACATGATCGCGGCGCCCTCGTCCCGCAGCGACCGCACGACCGCGAAGAGCCGCTCGACCTCGACAGCCGAGAGCGCGGCAGTGGGCTCATCCATGATCAGCACCCGGGCCTCGGACGACAACGCCTTGGCGATCTCGACCAACTGCTGATCGGCGATCGACAAGCCCCGCGCCGGCCGCGTCGGATCGAGCGGGACGCCCAGCCGGCGGAACAGGCGCTCGGCGTTGGCGTGCATCTCCTTGCGGTCGATCTGCCGCAGCTTGGTCAGCGGCTGATTGCCCATCGCGATGTTCTCGGCCACGGACAGGTCGGGAAAAAGTGTCGGCTCCTGATAGATCACGGCGATGCCGGCCGCCTTGGCGTCGGCCGGCCCGGCGAAATCCACGTCGGCGCCGTCGACCCGCAGGGTGCCGGTGTCCGGC
This sequence comes from Paractinoplanes lichenicola, assembly GCF_016785085.1. Classification (GTDB taxonomy): domain Bacteria; phylum Actinomycetota; class Actinomycetes; order Mycobacteriales; family Micromonosporaceae; genus Actinoplanes; species Actinoplanes lichenicola. The sequence goes on along the minus strand of NZ_JAENHO010000006.1, from coordinate 527,020 downwards.
CGGTGGACGCCGGCCAGCATCTTCACGATGGTCGACTTGCCGGCCCCGTTCTCGCCGACGAGCGCGTGCGCCTCACCTGGGTAGAGCGGAAAGCTGACCCCTTGCACGGCCGCCACGGCCCCGAACGACTTCGAGACGTCGTGGACCTCCAGCCGGGCCAGCTGGGTGTTGGCCGCCGTTTTCCGGGGCCGGTCGCTTGCCTCTCGGGGCCGGTCGCTCGCCTCTTGGGGCTGGCCGCTCGCTCCCGGCAGCGGGTCGTTCGCCACCTTGGCCTCGTCGTTCGCCTGCGGGAGCGGGTCGTTCGTCTGCGGGGGATCGTTGTGCGCGTCCGCCTTCTGGGGCCGGGCGTTTGCCTCCGCCACGGGCCACCTCCACGTTGCTTGTGGGGACGATGCTTGAAATGTTTCAATAGCCGTTGAAATGTTTCATGAGTGCGTGAGACGAACGTAGGTGGCCCCGATCACACCTGTCAAGCGTTGGACGGAAACGTTGTGGAAACACGGCCGTCGCGGTGCCGTCGCGTGCCGTAAGATGCGCCTTCAACGTTTCAATGTCAACGCCCACCCCGGATCGCGGCCGAGCTCGTCGGCGGATTACCAGCTCAGGAGGTCGTGGTGCTGAACGGCAGGACGCCGTCCGTCAAGGACGTGGCCGCGGCCGCCGGTGTCTCGCTGGGCACCGTCTCCAACGTGATGAACCGGCCCGAGGTGGTGAGCGCCCGCACCCGCGAACGGGTCGAGCGGGCCATGGCCGAGCTCGGCTTCGTGCGCAACGAGTCGGCCCGCCAACTCCGCGCCGGCACGAGCCGCACCCTGGCGTACGTGATGCTCGACGGCACCAACCCGTTCTTCCATGACGTGGCCCAGGGCATCGAGAACGCCGCCGAGGACGCCGACTTGTCGCTGTTCATCTGCAACAGCAACAGCCGCTCGGCCCGCGAGGAGGTGCACCTCGACCGGCTGCTCCAGCAGCGGGTGCAGGGCATCCTGATCACCCCGGTCGACCCGGCCGCGCCCCACCTCGACGAGCTCTCCCGCCGCGGCGTCCCCCTGGTGATCGTCGACCGGGTGCGCGGCGCCGACAGCTGCTGCTCGGTCTCCGTCAACGACGTGCTCGGCGGCCGCATCGCTGTCGAACACCTCGCCGAGCAGGGCCACAACCGGGTCGCGTTCGTCGGCGGGCCCGATTCGCTGGGCCAGGTGGGCGAGCGGCTGCAGGGCGCCCGCGAGATCTGGCAGTCGCTCGGCAAGGACCCCGACGACCTGATCTACCTGCCGACCGAGGCGCTGACCGTGGCCGAGGGCCGCTCGGCGGGGGAGCGGCTGGCCGGCCTGCCCGCGCGCCGGCGGCCGACGGCGGCGTTCTGCGCCAACGACCTGCTCGCGCTGGGCCTGCTGCAGCAAAGCATCGGCGCCGGCCTGCGGGTGCCCGACGACCTGGCAATCGTCGGCTTCGACGACATCGAATTCGCTGCGGCGGCCGCGGTGCCGCTGACGTCGGTCCGCCAGCCCCGCCAAGAACTGGGCCGCGCCGCGGCACAGCTCGTACTCGACGAGGCGACCAACCCGGAACACCGGCACCAGCAACTACAGTTCCAGCCGGAACTGGTGGCCCGGGCGTCTACGGTCAGCCGGGGACGCGCTCTCTGATCCTCGCGGTTTGCGATACATCACGCGAACCGCATTGAGACCACTCCGGCTGAATCGTTACAACCACTCAGCGGGTGCCTACCCCATTCCCGAGAGTGCTCAGCCGTAGCGCGCCGCCGGGATGCCTGACCGCTGTGTGTCCCCGCCTGAGCCGAACTGGGCCGGCCCACACCCGTGCCGACAAGTTGGCCCCGGAGGGCCAGGTGAAGAAGACCCGGTTGAGGTCGCCCGGGGTCAGGTCGGCCAGTAACAACCCCGGAGGGCCAACACAAAATGGCCGCGACGTCTCGAAACGCCGCGGCCTGGGCGAAGGCAGGTTCGCGTTTTCCACAATCCCGGGTTGTCCACAGGCCGGCGCCTTGCGGTGCTCGTTGATCAGCAAATTCCGGGATAATTGGCAGTGGCGGTGGACCCCCGTGGAGGGTGGGCCCTATCCGCCCGGCGTGACAAGATCGACAACGTTCGGCAGACTGCGTCAGCGCACGGCAGGCCCGTTGTCAGTCTCGACGGCGCTCGTCAGCCGAAGTAGCCGGAGTGTTCCACGGTCTGGATGCGCAGCAGGCCGGCCAGCCGGCTGGTGACCGGCCGAGCCTCCAGGTGCAAGCGTGCGATGTTCAGCCCGCTGTCCCCGATCACGGCCAGCAGGGCGAGCTCCCCCACGGCATAGACGGAGAGGTAGCCGCCCTGGTTGCGGATCGTCACCTCTTGGAACGTGCCCTGGCTGAGGGCCGCCCCGCAGGTGCGGCTGATGCCGTGCGCGCCCGCGGCCAGGGCCGCGATGTCGTGCGGTTCGGGGCCGGAGACCGAGTCGTGCAGGATCAGCAGGCCGTCGACACCGGCGATGACGCAGCCGCGCACCCCGGTGACCTGGTGCCGCAGGTTGGCGAGCTCGGCGCGGACGGCCTGGAACGGGTCGGAGGGTTGCACGTCTTTCTCCAGGTGTGGGGGGCCTGCGGGAGGGGTGGCGAGCTACAGCGAGCGGAGGGCGACCAACACGCGATCGAGCACTGAGTCGTCCGTGACGTACGGCCGGCCCAGCAGGCTCAGCATGTCGGAGTCTTCGTCCTCCGTCTCGTGCTGGTCAAGACGGTTCCGTCGGGGGAGCAGTCCCTCGGGTGTGTCGGGGACCCGGATGGCGTCGCTGAGGTCGACTGTGCCGCCGCCGAGGTCGGGTGGGATGAGGTCGAAGTTGAGCGAGGAGCCGAGGGCCGGTGGGGTGGCGGACGCGGGGGCGAGGTCCCGCGCGTAGGCCGTCAGCATCGAATCGAACTCCCGCCGGGCCATTGCCAGGTTGGCGCCGGCCCGGCGCAGGGTCAGGTGGGCGACGAGCGGCGCCTCCGTGCCGACCACTCGCACGACGTGGAACGCGTCGGCGCTGGTGAGCAGGATGTCGCTGAGTTCGTCGCCGCCGTTCCCGTCGAGCAGCACGAGACCTGCCGCCGCTGCGGCGAGCGTGACGGCGGCGGCGGACTCTTGTTCGGTCGGCGCTGTCTCACCCGCCCACCACAGCACTCTGGGACCCTCGGGGTCGAGCAGAGACACCGCGTGGGCGCCGGGGATCCCCAGCGCCTCCGTCAGCGGCGGCACGATCATCAGTTGAGGCCGGCGTCCAGCTGCTTCATGACGAGCCGGGACTGCGTCAGGATCATGCCCGTGTTCGCGGTCTTGCGGGAGACGACGACCGCGGCGATGTCCTGGTTGTGGCTCCGCAGGAAGACGTGCACGTGCGAGTCGCTCTGCGCCATGAACTCCTGGAAGTAGTGGCGGTCGTCGAGCACGCCGTAGCGGGCCTTGAAGATGTCCTCGATCATCACTACGTTGCGCCCCTGGAACAGGTCGAACGTGGCCGCGGCGAGCAGGTCCAGCACCTCGCCGGGGTGCTCGTCGAGCGTGTCCACGGCCAGGAGCATGCCGGTGGACATGTCGACCAGGCCGGCCCCGACGCACTCGGGCACCTGGGCGCGGAACTGCTTCACGGCGTCGCCGATCAGCTGGGTGGTGCTCCGGATGCCGAGTCCGGTGTCGTCAACGGCTGTCATACGTCGAGCTCCGATTCGATCTTACGCAGCTGGTGCCGGGCCAGGCCCAGGTTCGCCCGGTTCTTGTTCAGCGCCAGGTACATGAAGAACGCCTCGTTGCCGCGACCCTGGAGCAGGCGGATCAGGTGGTACTGGCTGTCGAGGGTGATCAGGATGTCCTCGATCGAGTCGGCCAGGCCGAGCATCTCGAGCGTGCGGACCTTGGCCCGGATCACGTCGGTGTTGCCGGCGGCGGCGATGTTCATGTCCATGTTCAGGCCGCCACCCATGACACCGAGCGTCAGGCCGCTGGTGTAGTCGACGAGGGCAACGCCGATCGCGCCCTCGATCGTCATGGCTTCCTTGAGGGAAGTCTCGATGTTCGCCATTGTTCTTCCTCCTTCTCGTGTGCCGTTACTTTCGGTCACGAGGTCGGGACCCGTGAGGATTATCGGCGCCAACCTTGGCACGTCGGGCAGGCGTTGAGCAGTGATGAGGCGAGCAATCCGTGCAGGTCAGACCGAAGATCGCGGTCGCATGATCGGACGACCCCTTCGGGGGTCGGCCGAACGGCACGGATGTGACCGTTTCGTCCGATGGACACGATGCATCATGCCCAACAAAAACGGAGTGGCGCAACGGTTCGTGGCCTTTCATGTACTCGCAGGTCGAGTGCTGTATGGCGGCTGAACGACGGCTGGGAACGCTGAGCATCTTGACCGCTGGTGGGACTGCGCCGTAACCTGTCGGCAATCTATGAAACGTTTCACGCGATCGACAAAAGGGCGCGAAGGACACCATGACGAACCCCGCAGTCCGTGACCTCCTCGAGCGCAGCAACCGGCTGGGCGCCGATCCCCGCAACACCAACTACGCAGGCGGCAACACCTCGGCCAAGGGCGCCGAGATCGACCCGGTCACCGGCGAGCCGGCCGATCTGCTGTGGGTCAAGGGCTCCGGCGGCGACCTCGGCACCCTCACCGAGAAGGGCCTCGCCGTGCTCCGGCTGGACCGGCTGCGGGCCCTCACCCGCACCTACCCGGGCGTCGAGCGCGAGGACGAGATGGTCGCCGCGTTCGACTATTGCCTGCATGGCCGGGGCGGGGCGGCCCCGTCGATCGACACCGCGATGCACGGGCTGGTCGACGTCGCGCACGTCGACCACCTGCACCCCGACTCCGGCATCGCGATCGCCACGGCGGCCGATGGGCCGGCGCTGACCAAGGAGATCTTCGGCGACCGGGTGCTCTGGGTGCCGTGGCGGCGTCCCGGCTTCCAGCTCGGGCTCGACATCGCCGCCGTGCAGCAGGCCAACCCGCAGGCCATCGGCGTCGTCCTGGGCGGCCACGGGATCACGGCGTGGGGTGCGACCAGCGAGGAGTGCGAGCGCCACTCGGTCGAGATCATCGAGAAGGCCGCGCGCTATCTGGAGCAGAACGGCCGCCCGGCACCGTTCGGCGACAAGGTGCACGAGTCTCTGTCCGAAACGGAGCGACACGAGCGCGCGGCGGCCCTCTTCCCGGTTCTGCGCGGCCTCGCCTCGACCGATCGCGTACAGATCGGTCACTACACGGACAGTGACGTCGTCCTCGACTTCGTGAACAGTGAGCGGCTCGGCGAGCTGGCCGAGAAGGGCACCTCCTGCCCCGACCACTTCCTGCGTACGAAGGTCAAGCCGATGGTGCTCGACACCGCCCCCGGTGCCCCGCTCGACGAGGTCGTGGCCCGGGCCAAGGAGTTGCACGCGGCCTATCGCGCGGACTACCGCGGCTACTACGACCGGCATGCCACCGCGGACAGCCCGGCCATCCGCGGCGCCGACCCGGCTATCGTGCTGGTGCCCGGCGTGGGCATGTTCTCGTTCGGCGCCAACAAGCAGACCGCGCGGGTGGCCGGCGAGTTCTACGTCAACGCGATCAACGTGATGCGCGGCGCCGAGTCGGTGTCGACGTACGCGCCGATCGACGAGGCCGAGAAGTTCCGCATCGAATATTGGGCGCTCGAGGAGGCCAAGCTCCAGCGCATGCCCAAGCCGAAGCCGCTGGCGACCCGCATCGCGTACGTGACCGGCGGCGGCTCGGGCATCGGCCGCGCGATCGCCCTGCGGCTCGCGGCTGAGGGTGCCTGTGTAGTCGTAGCCGACCGGGACGCGGAAGCCGCAAAAAGGACAGCGGACGAGATCGGCGGCAGCGATGTCGCCCTCGCCGTGACCGCGGATGTGACCAGCGCCGACTCGATCAAAGCCTCCCTGCAAGAGGCAGTAAAACGGTTCGGCGGCGTCGACCTGGTGGTGAACAACGCCGGCCTGTCGATCTCGAAGCCGCTGCTCGAGACGACCGAGCAGGACTGGGATCTGCAGCACGACGTGATGGCCAAGGGCTCGTTCCTGGTGTCCCGCGAGACCGCCCGCGTCCTGGTCGCGCAGGGCCTGGGCGGCGACATCATCTACATCTCCAGCAAGAACTCGATCTTCGCCGGCCCCAACAACGTCGCGTACGGCGCGACCAAGGCCGACCAGGCCCACCAGGTCCGCCTGCTCGCCGCCGAGCTGGGCGCCCACGGCGTCCGGGTCAACGGCATCAACCCCGACGGCGTCGTACGGGGGTCCGGGATCTTCGCGGGCGGCTGGGGCGCCAAGCGGGCCGCGGTCTACGGCGTGCCGGAGGAGAAGCTGGGCGAGTACTACGCGCAGCGCACCCTGCTCAAGCGCGAGGTGCTGCCCGAGCACGTGGCCAACGCGGTGTTCGCGCTGACCGGCGGCGACCTCACCCACACGACCGGCCTGCACATCCCGGTCGACGCCGGCGTGGCCGCGGCCTTCCTCCGGTGATGAAGACCTTTGCCGCGGTCGACCTCGGCGCGTCCAGCGGGCGCGTCATGGTCGGCCGCGTCCACGAAAAAGGCATCAAGCTGGAAGAAACGCACCGTTTCGCCAACGAGCCGGTGCGCACCCAAAGTTTGCACTGGGACATCTTGGGCCTCTATCGCGAGTTACGAGAAGGACTCGAGAAGGCGGGCCCGGTCGACAGCATCGGCATCGACTCCTGGGCGGTCGACTACGGCCTGCTCGACGCGAGCGGCGCCCTGCTCGGCAACCCCGTGCACTATCGCGACAGCCGCACCGACAATGTGCGTCTCGACATCTCCGACGAGCAGCTCTACGAGATCAACGGCCTGCAGAAACTGCCGTTCAACACGATCTATCAGCTGGCTGCCGCACAAGCGAGCCCGCAGTTCGCGATCGCCCGGCAGCTGCTGCTCATCCCCGATCTGCTGGCCTATTGGCTGACCGGCGAGAACGGCGCCGAATACACCAACGCGTCGACGACCGGCTTGCTCGACGTGCGTACGCGGGAATGGTCTGCGCCTTTGACCTCGGGCTTGGGGCTGAGCCTGCCGCCGATCCGCCAACCGGGCGAGACGATCGGGGAGTATGGAAAGGCGAAAGTCGTGGCGGTCGGGTCGCATGACACCGCGTCGGCGGTCGTGGGAGTGCCGGCCGCCGGGGAGAATTTCGCGTACATCTCCTGCGGCACGTGGTCGTTGGTCGGGCTCGAGCTGGGAAGTCCGGTGCTGAGCGCGGAATCGCGAAAGGCCAACTTCACCAACGAGGGCGGCGTCGACGGCACGATCCGCTATCTGCGCAATGTGATGGGGCTCTGGCCGCTGCAGGAATGCATGCGCGAATGGGGCTCGCCCGACATCGGCGACCTTCTGCGGCGAGCTTCGCGCGAGAAACCGGTGGTCATCGACATCGATGATCCGAGCTTTATGCCGCCCGGCAATATGGCCCATCGGGTGGCCAGGGCGGCCGGGTTGCCCGCCGACGCGAGCCCGGCCCTGCTCACCCGGTGCATCGTGGACAGTCTGGCGGTCGCTCACCGCAAGGCGATCGAGCAGGCGCAGGAGCTCTCCGGCCGGCACGTCGACGCGGTGCACATCGTCGGCGGCGGCGCCCGCAACGAGCTGCTCTGCCAGCTCACCGCGGACGCGTGCGGCCTGCCCGTGCTGGCCGGTCCGGTCGAGGCCACCGCGCTCGGCAACCTGCTGGTGCAGGCGCGCGCGGCCGGGGTGATCGAGGGCGACCTGGCGGCGCTGCGCTCGGTTCTGCGCGACACTCAGCAGGTGGTCCGGTACGACCCCGCGAGGAGGTAAAACCGGTGCGTATAGCGTTGTTCGCCACCTGCCTGGCCGACACGATGTTTCCCGCGGCGGCCAAGGCGACCGTCCAGCTGCTCGAACGGCTCGGCCACGAGGTCGTCTTCCCGCCCGAGCAGACCTGCTGCGGCCAGATGCACGTCAACACGGGGTATCAAAAAGAGGCACTTCCCCTCGTACGTCGATACGTGCGCACCTTCGAGCCGTGTGACGTGGTGGTGGCCCCCTCGGGCAGTTGCGTGGGTTCGATCCGTCACCAGCACGCGACGGTCGCTCGCCAGGCCGGGCAGGAGGGCCTGGCGTCCCGGGCCGAGGCGGTCGCGAGCCGCACGTACGAGCTGTCCGAGCTGCTCATCGACGTGCTCAAGATCGAGGACGTCGGCGCCTACTACCCGCACCGGGTCACCTATCACCCGACCTGCCACTCGCTGCGGGTGCTGCGGGTCGGCGACCGCCCGCTGCGGCTGCTGCGCCAGGTGCGCGGGCTCGACCTGGTCGAGCTGCCGCAGGCCGAGCAGTGCTGCGGGTTCGGCGGCACGTTCTCGGTGAAGAATGCGGACACGTCGACGGCCATGCTCGCCGACAAGATGCGGCACGTGCTCGACACCGGGGCCGACGTCTGCACCGCCGGCGACGCGTCGTGCCTGATGCACATCGGCGGCGGGCTGTCCCGGCTGCGTACGGGCGTGAAAACGGTCCACCTGGCGGAGATCCTGGCGAGTACGGAGGCGACGGCATGAGCACGCACGCACCCAAGGGCGTCGGGCACCTGCGGGGTGACGAGCCGTTCCCCGCCGCCGCGAAGGTCGCGCTGGCCAACCCGCAGCTGCGCCGCAACCTGCAGCACGCCACCACTACCATCCGGGGCAAGTCGGGCCGGGTGATCGCGGAGCTGCCGGACTGGCAGGAGCTGCGCTCGGCGGGGTCGGCCCTCAAGGCGTACACGATGGCGAATCTGCCCCGGCTGCTCGAACAGCTGGAAGAGAGAGTGACCGCCGCGGGTGGGGTGGTGCACTGGGCGGCCGACGCCACCGAGGCCAACCGGATCGTCACCGACCTCGTGCGGCAGACCGGCGAGCAGCGGGTCATCAAGGTCAAGTCGATGGCCACCCAGGAGATCGGGCTCAACGAGGCCCTGGAGGACGCCGGGATCACCCCGGTCGAGACCGACCTGGCCGAGCTCATCGTGCAGCTGGGCCACGACAAGCCGTCGCACATCCTGGTGCCGGCGATCCACCGCAACCGCTCCGAGATCCGCGAGATCTTCCTGCGCGAGATGCCCGGCGTCGACCCGGAGCTGACCGACAACCCGCCCGACCTGGCCGGGGCCGCGCGGCGCTACCTGCGCGAGACGTTCCTGTCGACCAAGGTGGCCGTCTCCGGCGCGAATTTCGGGATCGCCGAGACCGGCACGCTGGCGGTGGTCGAGTCGGAGGGCAACGGCCGGATGTGCCTGACCCTGCCCGACACGCTGATCACCGTGATGGGCATCGAGAAGGTCGTCCCGGCGTGGCAGGACCTCGAGGTGTTCCTGCAACTGCTGCCGCGCGCGTCGACCGGCGAGCGGATGAACCCGTACACGTCGATGTGGACCGGGGTCACGCCCGGCGACGGGCCGCAGAGCTTCCACCTTGTGCTGCTCGACAACGGGCGTACGGCGGTGCTGGCCGACGAGGTGGGCCGGCAGGCGCTGCACTGCATCCGCTGCTCGGCCTGCCTCAACGTGTGCCCGGTCTATGAGCGGACCGGCGGGCACGCGTACGGCTCGGTCTATCCCGGCCCGATCGGCGCGGTGCTCTCGCCGCAGCTCACCGGCGTCGAGGACAACGCGTCCCTCCCGTACGCGTCGTCGCTGTGCGGCGCCTGCTTCGACGCGTGCCCGGTCAAGATCGATATCCCGTCGATCCTCGTGCACCTGCGCAACCAGGCCCCGCATCCGCGGTCGGAGAAGGCGGCGATGGCCGCGGCGGCGTACACGATGGACCGGCCGAAGCTCTACGAGCGGGCGCAGCGGGCGGCCAAGCTGTCGAAACTGCTCGGCAAACGCGGGCGGGGGTTGCCACCGCCGCTGAACGGATGGGCGGCCAGCCGTGATCTGCCCGAGCCGCCGGCCGAGTCGTTCCGGGATTGGTGGCGAGGGCGATGAGCAGCAAGAACCTGATTCTGCGGCGGATCCGGGAGGCGCTGGGGGAGTCCCCGGAGCAGCCCGAGATCCCGCGTGACTATCGGCGCGGCGAGGCGCCCGTGGATCTTGACCTGCTGGTCGAGCGGCTGATCGACTACAAGGCCGTCGTCCATCGCACATCCGATATTTCGGACACGATAAAGCGGATCGTCGGCGATGGAGCGGTGGTGGTGCCACCGAGCCTCCCCGATTCGTGGCTGCGGAATGTCCGTTTTATCCGAGACGACGGTTTGAGTCAGGACCAGATCGCCGCCGCCGACGGCGTGGTGACGGCGGCCGCGGTGGCAGTGGTCGAGACCGGCACAATCGTTCTGGATGCCGGAGAGGATCAGGGCCGCCGCATCCTCTCCCTCCTGCCCGACCTGCACATCTGCGTGCTGCGCCCCGACCAGGTGGTCGCGTCGGTGCCCGAGGCCATCGCCCGGCTGACCCCCGGCCGCCCGCTGACCTGGATCAGCGGCCCGTCCGCGACCAGCGACATCGAGCTCAACCGCGTCGAGGGGGTGCACGGCCCCCGCAACCTCCACATCGTCCTCGTAGAGGAGACAGCGTGATCCTGACCCCCAAACCCCGCCGGAAGATCCGCATCGGGCTCGTGGCCGGTGGCCTCGGCACGTACTGGCCGCAGTTCCCGCACCTGCTGCCCCAGCTGCAGGAATCCGCGCGCTATGTCTCCGAGCGCTTTCAGGAGATGGACGCCGAGGTCACCGACGTCGGCTTCATCTCGGACGCGCAGGAGGGCACGGCCGCCGCCGAGCAGCTGCGCCGGGCCGACTGCGACCTGATCGTGCTGTTCCTGACCACCTATCTCACCTCCTCGATGGTGCTGCCGATCGCCCAGCGGGCCGGCAGCCCGGTGCTGGTCATCGACCTGCAGCCGACCGAGAAGATGGACCACGCCTCCTTCGACACCGGCTCGTGGCTGGCCTACTGCGGGCAGTGCCCGGTGCCCGAGGTCGGCAACCTGTTCCGCCGGGCCGGCATCCCGTTCCGGTCGGTCACCGGCTGGCTGCGGCAGGAGTCGGCGTGGGCGCGCATCTCGCAGTGGATCACTGCGGCCCGCGTACGGGCGGCGCTGCGCGAGGCGCGGCACGGGCTGATGGGCCATCTCTATCCCGGCATGCTCGACGTCTCGACCGACCTGACGCTGCTGCCCACCACGTTCGGCTCCCACGTCGAGGTGCTCGAGTTCGACGATCTGCGCGAGCGCACCCTGGCCGTGACCGACGACGAGGTGGCCGAGCGGATGGACCTGGCCCGCAAGATCTTCGTGCTGGACGACTCGGTCAAGGAGGAGGACTTCGCCTGGGGCGCCCGCGTCTCGGTCGGCCTGGACCGGCTGGCCGACGACTTCGACCTGGACAGCCTGGCCTATTACCACCGCGGGCTGGCCGGCGAGCAGCACGAGCGGCTGGGCGCCGGCATGATTCTGGGCGCGTCGCTGCTGACCGCGCGGGGCATCCCGGCCACCGGCGAATACGAGCTGCGGACGACCGTGGCCCAGCTGGCCACCCAGGTCGCCGGGGCGGGCGGATCGTTCTGCGAGATCCAGGCCTTGAACTTCGAGGACAACGTGGTCGAGATGGGGCACGACGGCCCGGCCCACCTGGCTGTCAGCGCGAAACAGCCGTTGCTGCGCGGTCTCGGTGTCTATCACGGCAAGCGCGGCTGGGGCGTGTCGGTCGAGTTCGACGTACGCCCGGGGCCGGTCACCCTGCTCGGCCTGGGCCAGGATCGGGACGGCTCGCTGTCGTTCATCGCGGGCGAGGGCACCGTGGTCGACGGTCCGCTGCTGGCGATCGGCAACACCACGAGCCGGGTCGATTTCGGCCGCGACCCCGGCGAGTGGGTCGACGACTGGAGCGCCTCCGGGGTCGGTCACCACTGGTCGCTCTCGCTCGGGCACCGCGCGGCCGATTACCGGGCGGCCGCCTCGCTGTTGGGCATCGATTTCCGCCAAGTTTGAAACAAGCGCCCCCAACGTTGATCCACTTTGGATTAGACTTCGACGATGGTCGACGAGACGCGAGTGCACTCCGCCCGCCGCTACAACTACTGGCTCGGCGGCAAGGACAACTTCGCCGTCGATCGTGAATCGGGCGACCTGATCGCCAAGAACTTCCCGACGATCCGGATCACCGCGGTCGAAAATCGCGGCTTCCTCCGCCGCGCGGTCACCTACCTCGCGGCGGAGGCCGGCATCCGGCAGTTCCTCGACGTCGGCACCGGCCTGCCGACGGCGAACAACACGCACGAGGTGGCGCAGCGCATCACGCCCGACGCGAAGATCGTCTACGTCGACAACGACCCGATGGTGCTGGTGCACGCGCGCGCGCTGCTGACCAGCACCCCCGAGGGCCGCACGGCGTACATCGAGGCCGACCTGCGCGACCCCGAGAAGATCCTGGCCGACCCCGCGCTGCGCGAGGTCCTCGATCTGGGGCAGCCGGTCGCCGTCATGCTCATCGCGGTGCTGCACTTCATTCAGGACACCGCCGAGGCCGCCCGCATCGTGCGCACCCTGCTCGACGCGCTGCCCGTTGGCAGCTACGTGGCGATCAGCAACGGCACGGCCGACTACGCCGACGAGGAGACGCGGGCCCGGTTCGCCGCCCTGATGGCGCGGGGCCAGCTCGACGCGTTCGTGCGCACCGCGGCCGAGGTCGGGGTGCTGGTCGAGGGGCTCGAGGTGCTCGAGCCGGGCATCGTGCCGGTCAGCGAGTGGCGGGCCGAGGGCGAACCCGAGCCCCGGCCGGCCCCGAGCGAGGTCGCGGTCTACGGCGTCGTGGCCCGCAAGTCCTAGGATCACTCCAGTGACCACACCGATGCGAGTGCCGCCGTCCGAGCCCGAGCGTGAGCGTGCCGCCGAGCTGCTGCAGCAGGCGGCCGGCGACGGCCGGTTGACGCTCGAGCAGTTCAGCGTGCGGGTCGGCGCGGTCTGGGCCGCCGAGAGCTCCGAGGAGCTGGCCCAGACGACCGCCGGGCTCGACCGGACGCCGATCGTCGGCTCGGCCAGCACGGTCGACCAGGTCGTCACCATCTTCAGCGAGAACAAGCGCCGGGGCCGCTGGCGGCTGCGCACGCCCCGGCTCAAGGTGTTCACGATGTTCGGCTCGACCGAGCTCGACCTGCGTGAGGTGCTCACCGGCGAGGACGTCATCGAGATCGCCGGCACCAGCCTGTTCGGCGAGTTCAAGGTGATCGTCCCCGAGGGCGTCGAGGTCGACCTGAGCGGCACTGTCGCCTTCTCCAGCCGCAACATGCACCTGGCCGCCGTCCCCCGGGTGGCCGGCACGCCCGAGGTCCGCATCCACCTGACGAGCTGGTTCAGCAACGTCGAGGTCGTCTCCCGGCCGTACCGGCTGCCTCCCGCCTAGCTGATCTCCACCCAGACGTCGTCCAGCATCCCCTGGAATTGGTCGTTGTCGGCGAACGAGCCCTTGCCGCCGAGGCTGAACGGGATGCGGTTGCTCACCGACAGGTCGGCGGGCAGGGTGGCCCGGCCGCGCGGCACGTCGTCGACCAGGATCGTCAGGCGCGGGCCGCGGCGCCGGCACTCCAGCGTGTGCCAGTTGTCGTCGGCCACGCCCACGCTGCTGATCGCCGCGTGGATGTCGGGCCGGCGATCGTCGACCAGCACACAGCTGGGCCGGCCGGCCAGCCCGTCGATCTGCAGTTTGTACTGGCTGCCCCGGATGGAGTAGCCCTTCTGCAGCACGTTCTCGCCCTTGGTGGTCTGGTCGGCGGCCAGCCGCACCGCCGCGCCGAACCGGATCGGCCGCCGCCCGGGGTTGAGCTGCGACGTGGCCGGCGCGCGCAGGGCGATCCGCGGGCAGGGCTCCTTCTGACAGGGCGGCGGGAAGGCCAGCGCCGTCCCGCCGTTGTGGGGGACCGTGCGGAAGGTGCCGCCGTTTCGGCTGACGGGGCTCAGGTCGTGGCCGTGCCCGGTGACGTCGGCCAGCGGCGCCGGCCCGTCGAAGTCGTAGCGGGCCGTGCCGGTGGGCCGGGCCGCGGCGGCGGTCGCCGTGCCCGCGACGACCAGCGACAGGGCGCAGAGGAGGACGCGTCGGAACACCGGATCACCCGAACGACGCGTAGCGCCTCTGCGCCTGCCCGCCGATCGTGGTGAAGTCGCCGCCCGCGGCCACCGTGCCCCGGTTCGGGTCCACGGCCAGGGCGCGCACGCCGACCACGCCGTTGGCCTGCGGCGCCCACCGGCTGAGCGAGCCGTCGCGCTCGACCGCGGCCAGCTTGACCCGGGCCACCGAGCCCGCGTCGCATTCGCCGTTGTCCGCGTCGTCGCCGTTGGCGCAGGCCCGGTCGAAGTGGCCGCCGACGTAGGCGACTCCGCCGAGCACCGCGATCGCCTGCGCGTCGCCGTCGAAGACCCGCGTCCAGCGGTTCCGCCCGCTCGTCGAGTAGGCCGCCGCGCGCCCGCCCGCGCCGCCCATCGCCGCGTAGACCCCGGAGTCGTCGACGGCCAGGGCGTGCACGAGCGCGGGGGCCGACGCGCGGAAGGCCCGGTCGACCTCGCCGCTGCCGGCCCGCACCGCGGCGAGCCGGCGGGCCGTGGTCACGCCGTCGATCTCCCGGAAACTGCCACCCAGATAAACCCGGTTTCCCCGTACGGCGAGGGCGTTGACCATCCCGTCGGTCGCCGGCGTCCAGTCGTCGTCGACCTCGCCGTCGGCCAGCGAGAACGCGGCCACGTGGCCCCGGTCGTCGCCGTCGACCGCGCTGATCGTCCCGGCCGCGTACAGCCGCCCGTGACCGACCGCGAGCGCCCGCACACCGCCGGAGATGCTGTGCTCGAACGAGCCGGTGGCGCCGGTGCCCCCGTCGATCCGGGCGATCGATTCGCGCTCCTCGCCGTTGACCTCGTCGAAGTCGCCGCCCACGTAGACGTGGCCGGGGACGACCGCGATGGCCCGTACGGTGTCGTCGGCCGACGGGGCCCAGTCGAGCAGCTTGCCGGTGCGTCCCGAGAAGGCGGCCAGCCGGTTGCGGGTGACCGTGCGCCCCTCGATCGTCATGCGGGTGAAGGAGCCGCCGACGTAAACGGTGTCGCCGCGGTATGCGATCGCGTAGACCGACCCGTTGAACGAGGGCGCCGTCCGGGCCGCGCTCGTGCCGACAACCGCCCGGGCGGGCTGGGCGGTGGCGCACACGGCGAGGATCGCGACACCGGCCGCGAGGGCGCGGCGTACATGCTCTGAGATACGCACGCCGTGTCAACGCGCCTCGCGCCGAAGGGCAACGCGATTTATCGGTAGGGTGGGTGACGGTGTGCCGGGAAGTCTGGTCGGCGATCGCTTCGCCGACCCCTGGAGACGCCCGTGATCACCCGCATCGCCGCTGCCCTGCGCAGCGACACCACCGCCGGCTTCCTGCTGCTGGGGGCCGCCTTCACCGCCCTGGTCTGGGCGAATTCGCCCTGGTCGGGCGGTTATCACGCGCTGGCGAACGCGGAGCTGGGGCTGACCGTCGCCAAGTGGGCCTCCGACGGGCTGCTGGCGATCTTCTTCTTCGTGGCCGGGCTCGAGCTCAAGCGCGAACTGGTCGTCGGCGACCTGCGCGACCCGCGGCGGGCCACGCTGCCGGTGGCGGCGGCGGTCGGCGGCATGATCGTGCCGGCCCTGCTCTACACGGTGATCAATCTGGCGGCCGGGGGCGACGGCGTGCGCGGCTGGGCGATCCCGACCGCCACCGACATCGCCTTCGCCCTGGCCGTGCTGGCCGTGGTCGGCCGCAGCCTGCCACCGGGGCTGCGGCTCTTCCTGCTGACGCTGGCCGTGGTCGACGACCTGCTGGCGATCGCCGTGATCGCGGTCTTCTACACGTCGACCCTGCACCTGGTCGCGCTGCTGCTCGCCGTGCTGCCGATCGCCGCGTTCGGCTTGCTGACCCAGCGCGGCGTACGGGCGTGGTGGGCCCTGCTGCCCCTGGCGATCGCCGCGTGGGCGCTGATGCACGAGTCGGGCGTGCATGCCACGGTGGCCGGGGTGTTGCTCGCCTTCACCGTGCCGGTGCGCGGGGCCGCCCTGGCCGAGCCGTTCGAGCACTGGTGGCGGCCGCTCTCCTCGGGCGTCGCGGTGCCGGTCTTCGCGTTCTTCGCGGCCGGCGTCACGGTCGGCGGCGACTTCGGGGCCGCGCTGCTCGACCCGGTCACGATCGGCATCGTGGCCGGGCTGGTGCTCGGCAAGACGATCGGCATCACCGGCGCGACCTGGCTGGTGCAGCGTTTCACCGGGGCCGAGCTGCCGCGCGGGGTCTCCTGGCTCGACCTGCTGGGCCTGGCCATGCTGGGCGGGATCGGGTTCACGGTGTCGCTGCTGATCGGCGAGCTCGCCTTCGGCGCGGCCCCCGAACCGAAGGTCGGCGTGCTGCTCGGCTCGCTGATCGCGGCCGTCGGCGCAACCGCACTGCTCCGCTCCCGCGACCGGCACTACCGGAAATCTCAAGACGCCCGGGGCATCGTCGATTAGCTCGCCGTGTGGCGACGCGGAACAACCAGGGCGGGTGTGCGGACGAGCGCGCGCCTGTTCGCCGCGTACGCCGTGGCCAGCCTCGTCCCGATCGGGGCGCTGGGCGCGGTGATGCTGCACGGCACGGCCGTGGACGCCCGCCGCTGGGGCCAGGACCAGGGCCGGGCCCAGGCCGCCGTGATCGCCGAGATGGCCGTCGCGCCCGCGCTGGCCGAGGCCGACCTGGCCGACGGCCTCACCACGGGGCAGCGGGACCGGCTGCAGCGCGCCACCGACCTGGCCATCTACAACGACTCGGTGCTGCGGCTGCGGGTCCGCGGTTTCAACGGCCAGGTGGTCTTCTCGGACGACGGCACGACCGCGGGCGGGATCTCGATCAACGATCCGGCGTTCCGGTCCGCCGCCGCCGGGCACACCGAGGTCGGCCTGCTGAGCGTGCCCGAGGCGCCCGGCGGGCAGGTCATCCGGGTGCTGCAGCCGATCGTGGCCAGCGCCTCCGGGCAGTCGGTGGGCGTGCTCGAGCTCTATCTGCCGTACGAGCACATCGCGGCCCGCCTGCGCGAGCAGACCGCCGTCACGTACTGGCGTCTCGGCGCCGGCCTGGGCCTGCTCTATCTGGTGCTCGGCCTGATCTCGTGGTCGACCACCCGCTCGCTGCGGCGCTACGCCCAGCGGCAGGCGCACGAGGCGCTGCATGACGCCCTGACCGGGCTGCCCAACCGGGCCGCGTTCCACGAGCGGGCCCGCGCGGCCCTGGCCCAGGACGGCGAGCCGGGCGCGATCGTGCTCGTCGACCTCGACCGGTTCAAGGAGGTCAACGACACCCTGGGCCACCACGCCGGCGACGAGCTGCTCGCGGTCGTGGCCGACCGGCTGCGGGCCGGGCTGCGGCCGGCCGACACCCTGGCCCGGCTCGGCGGCGACGAGTTCGCGCTGATCCTGCCGCGCAGCGACGCCGCGACCGTCCGCCGGCTGCTCGACGGGCTCAGCGCCGCGCTCGCCACCGAGGTCGTGCTGGACGGGGTGCCGCTGAGCATCGAGGCCAGCTTCGGCGTCGCGCACTACCCCGAGCACGGCCGCGCGGTCGACGAGCTGCTGCGCCGGGCCGACGCCGCGATGTATCACGGCAAGCGCGGGTCGGCCGACATCGTCGTCTACGCCGGCGAGGACATGTCGCACCCCACCCAGTGGCTGGTCGTGCAGGCCGAGCTGCGGCACGCGCTGGCCCGCGACGAGCTCGTCCTGCACTACCAGCCCAAGGTCGACCTGCGTACGGGCGAAGTGGTCGGGGTCGAGGCGCTGGTGCGCTGGCAGCACCCGCAGCGTGGCCTGCTCCCGCCGTCGGAGTTCCTGCCCGCCGCCGAGCAGTCGGGGCTGATCGAGCCGCTGACCGCCTGGGTGCTGGCGCGGGCGCTGGCCGACCAGGCCGCCTGGACGGCCACCGGCCGCTCGTGGGGCGTGTCGGTCAACGTCTCGGCCCGCAACCTGGAGAAGCCCGGGTTCGCCGACTTCGTCTCGGGCCTGCTGGCCGAGCACGGCACCCCGGCGCACCGGCTGCTGCTCGAGATCACCGAGACCGCGCTGGCCGCCGACACCCGCCGCGCCGAGCAGGCCGTGCTCGACCTGACCACCCGCGGCATCGGCATCTCGGTCGACGACTTCGGCACCGGCTACACCAGCATGTCGCAGCTGCGCGGCCTGCCCATCGCCGAGATCAAGATCGACCGTACGTTCGTCCGGGACGTGCTCGAGGCGCCGCCCAGCCAGGCCATCGTCCGCGCGATCATCGCCCTCGCCCACGGCCTGGGCAGCCGCGTCACCGCCGAGGGGATCGAGTCGCCCGAGGTGGCCGACTGGCTCCGCCGGGCCGGCTGCGACGAGGCCCAGGGCTATTTGTACTCGCGCCCGGTTCCCTGGGCCGAGGTCGGAACGTACGAGATCACCGGAGCCGCATCGTGAAGCGTGCCCTGCTCGCCGCCGTCCTGCTCGCCGCCCTGACCGGGTGCGCCGCGCCGGCCCGGTCGGAGCCCGCGCCGTCCGGCGACGCGGGCATCGCCGTCAACCAGGGGCTGCACGAGAGCCTGCCGGAGAGCATCCGGGCCCGCGGGACGATCCGCTTCATGACCGACGCCAGCTACGCGCCGATGGAGCAGTTCGCGGCCGACGGCCGGACGATCATCGGCTTCTCGCCCGACCTGGCCAGCGCGCTCGGCTCGGTGCTGGGCGTCGACGCCGAGATGGTGCAGGGCGACTTCCACACCGCGCTCGACGACCTGGCCGCCGGCCAGTACGACGGCGTGCTGTCCTCGATGAACAACACCGCCGAGCGCCGCAAGAAGGCCGACTTCGTCGACTACTTCGCGGCCGGCACCGCGATCATCGTGCAGCGGGGCAACCCCAAGGGCGTCACCGGCTTCCGCTCGCTGTGCGGCCTGGTGGTGTCGACCGAGCGCGGCACCGTGCAGGCCGACCTGCTCCAACGGTCCCAGCGGGCCTGCGAGGGCAACCCGATGACGATCAAGCTCTACAAGACGAACGCGGACGCCCTGGTCGAGCTGCGCACCGGCCGCGCCGCCGCCGTCCTCAACGACTTCCCGCCCGCCGCCTACCTGGCCTCGGACCCCCGCACCAAGGCGTTCTACCAGCTCGCGTCGACCACCCAGTACGAGCCGGGGCTGTTCGGCATCGCGTTCGCCAAGGACGCCCCGGAGCTGCGGGACGCCGTCCAGGCCGCCTTCGACGAGCTGGTCCGCACCGGCGTCTACACCGAGCTGCTGCAGCGCTGGGGCATCGGCAACGGTGCGATCGCCTCGGGCACCATGGGCCGCGTCTGATCGTCTATCGTCTTTGCCGTCATCAATATTGACGGGGGACAAATTAATGACGGTCAGGCGCAGCCACGCCCGGATCATCGTCGCCACAGTCACTGCCGCGGCCCTGATCGGGGCGGGCACCTATGCCGCGGTGTCGTCGCCGTCGCCGTCCGGCCAGACCCCGGCGCCGGACACGGTCGCGGCCGGTCGGGCGACGCCTGCGCCGTCACGCGCACCGGTCGAGGCCGGGCGGTCCACGCCGCCGGCCGCCGAGCCCGCGCAGGTCGACGCCGCGGCCAAGGTCGTCCGCAACAACAAGAAGGCCGTACGGGCCGTCGCGGGCGAGAAATACCAGGCTCGTGACGTCGTGGTCGACCAGGACGGCGACCGGCACGTGCGCTTCGACCGCACCTGGCACGGCCTCGACGTGCTCGGCGGCGACTTCGTCGTGCACACCAGCGGCACGGGCGAGCTCACCGGCGCCACCGTGGCCCAGGACGCGGCCATCGACGTCTCCCGCAAGCCCAAGGTGGCGAAGGCGACCGCGGTCAAGGTGGCGAAGAAGCAGCCGGCCGAGGCGCGGCTCGTGGTCGACGCCCACGCGGGCAAGCCGGCGCTGGCCTGGGAAGTGACAGTCGCGGACCGGCGCGTGGTGATCGTCGACGCCACCACGGGCAAGACCCGGCGCACGTACGACCTCGTGCACACGGCCGACACCTCGACCGGGCACGGCATGCACAACGGCGACGTCAAGCTGTCCACCACCCGTACGGGGGAAGGCGCTTTTGACCTGACCGACCCGGACCGGGGCGGCGGCTCGACGCGGGACGCGCTGAACAGCACCGACCCTCCCACCGAGGCCAACTCGCGGGCGTTCACCGACGCCGACGACGTGTGGGGCGACGGGACGATGGCCGACCGGGCCACCGCGGGCGCCGACGTGCACTACGGCATGGCCCGCACGTGGGACTACTTCGCGGACACGTTCGGCCGCGCGGGCGTCAACGGCGACGGCAAGGGCACCACCGCGTACGTGCACCACGACGTGAACGAGGCGAACGCGTCCTGGAACGACCGCTGCGCCTGCGTGATGTTCGGGGACGGCGACGGCAGCCGCAAGCCGTTCACGTCGCTCGACATCGTCGGCCACGAGCTCGCGCACGGGGTCACCTTCCGCACCGCCGGCCTGGTCTACGCGGGCGAGTCGGGCGGCCTGAACGAGGCGACCAGCGACATCTTCGGCACGCTGGTCGAGTTCGCCGCCGACAACCCGGCCGACGAGCCCGACTATCTGGTCGCCGAGATGACCGGCCCGGAGCCGCTGCGCCGGATGGACGAGCCCACCCGGGTCGGCCGGTCGGTCTCGTGCTGGACCCCCACGATCAAGGACCTGGACGTGCACCGCTCGTCCGGCATCGCCAACAAGTTCTTCTACAACCTGGCCGTGGGCAGCGGCACGACGCAGTGGGGCAGCAGCACCCCGTGCGGCGGCGCGGCCCCCGTCACCGGCATCGGCAACGCCGCGGCCGGCGCCGTCTGGTATCGCGCGCTGACCACCTACATGGTCTCCAGCACCGACTTCGCCGGTGCGCGCACGGCCACGCTGCAGGCGGCCACCGACCTGTACGGCGCGGACAGTGCCGAACTGTCCAGTGTGCAGGCCGCGTGGCTGGCGGTCGGGGTGGACGGCTCGGGCACGGTGCCGCCGTCGACGACCGCCCCCGTGATCGACCCGGTCGAGTTCCCGCTGGGCCACATCGGCACGGCGGTGCAGCATCAGCTGACCGGGCGCGACCCGCAGGGGCAATCCATCGTCTGGTCGGCGACGGACCTGCCGCCCGGCCTCACGATCACTCCGGAGGGCCTGATCAGCGGTGTGCCGACGGAGAAGATCCGGTCGGTCGTGCGGATCGAGGCCACCGACCCGGACGGCAACCGGACCGGCCTCACCGCGCCGCCCTGGCACATCAAGGGGCCGCCGGCGCCGGTGTCGCCGCTGCCCGCCTCGCGCGCCTTCAACGTCGGCACCGAGGTCTCGTTCTTCTCCCGCTTCGACGACTACCCCGACTACTACTTGAACGACGATAAGCCGGTCACCGTCGAGACGAGTGGGCTGCCCGACGGGCTGACTGCCACCGCCGCGCCCGACCCCGACCTGACCTTCATGACCAAGGTGACCGTGACGGGCACGCCGACCAAGGAGGGCACCGGCACGATCCGGTACACCGTGACCGACGACGACGGCGAGACGGCGGTCTTCACCCAGCCGTACACGGTCTCGTCGGCGCTGCCGCCGCTGACGCCGACGGGCTACGTGCTGCCCAGCGACACCAACGGCACCGCCGTCGTCGCCTGGGACTCGCCCCCCGGCGGCCCGCCTGTGACCGGCTACGTCGTGCGGGTCACGCCCGGCTCGGAGCGGGTGCTGCCGGCCACGACCCGCACGCTCACCCTGCCCGGGCTCGACACCAAGCAGACGTATGAGATCAGCATCCGGGCGCGCGGCACCGCGGTCGACAGCGCCGAGAAGGTCCTGAAGCTCGAGCCCTCCGGGGCCACCGTGACGCTGTCGCCGCCGTCGCTGATCGTCGCTCACGGCAGCGCCGTCACGCTGAGCGGCACGGTCACCCCGGCGCCGGCCAACGCCAAGGTCGTCGTGGAGCAGAAGCCGGCCACGGCGACCACGTGGACGCAGGTGGGCACGGTCACGGCGGGCGCGACGGGGGCGTGGAGCCGCACGGTGAACCCGACCGTGACCACGGCCTACCGGGCGTCGTACGTGCCGGCCCGCAGCGGCCTGTGGACCGCGACGTCACCCACGTCGACGATCACGGTGCGCTACGCGGTCACGGTCACCCCGAGCACCCTGTCGACGACGGCCAACAAGACGGTCACGTTCACCGGCACGGTCCGCCCGGCCACGGCCGGCGTCCAGGCCAGCCTGCAGCGCTACACCGACGGCGCGTGGGTGACGATCCAGAGCACCCAGATCACCGCCGCCGGCAACTACTCGATCGCCCGTGCCTTCGCCCGCGGCACGTGGAACCTCCGCGTCGTGGCCACCGGCGGCGGCACCAACGCGTACGGCTACACCTCGGCCCTCAAACTCACCGTGAGCTAGCGCGCGAACCAGGGCTCGCTGTCCCGGCTCACCGCCAGACAGCGAGCCTGGTGCGCCGGCAGGTCCGGCACATCCTCCGGCTCGAACCAGCCGACCTGCACCGACTGTGACCTTGACGCCGGTCTCCTCGAACACCTCCCGCGCGGCGCCCGCGGCCGGCTGCTCGCCCGGCTCCAGACACCCGGTGACCAGGGCCCACTCGGCGGTGTCGGAGCGGCGCACCAGCAGCACCCGCCCCCGCTCGTCGAGCACGACGGCGATCACCCCGGGCAGCGGCAACGGATCGTGCCCGACCTTCTCCCGCAACGCGACGACAAACTCCGGAATCGGCATGCCGTCACGCTACGAGGACCCGGCAACGTCAGTCGGGAATGTTGCGTCTCCGGACTCCGAGGATGCCCACGGCGGTCAAGGCGGCCGCGACCACGGTCAGGGTGATCAGGGGAGTGGGGGAGAGGTCGCCGCCGGGGAGTTTGGGGGTGTGGGTGAACGGGGAGATGTCGAGGAGCCACTGGTCGAGTTGCAGGGTCTGGCCGACCAGCAGGATCAGCAGGCAGAGGGCGGGCGGCGCCCAGGCCACGGCCGAGAGCCGGGGCAGCAGGCCGAACGCGACCACCGCGAGCGCGGCCAGCACCCACACCGCCGGCAGTTGCACCAGCGTGCCGCCGAGGATCTCGCCGAAGTCGCCCTGGGGATAGGCCAGCGCGACCGCTACCCCCTCGACCGCCAGCACCACGGCCGGGCCCAGCAGCGAGAAGAACAGGTGCGCGCCGGCCCATGCGTACCGGGAGACGGCAGTGCTCAGCGTCGCCTCGGCGTGACCGGTCTGCTCCTCGTCGCGCAGCCGCAGCGTGGCCTGCACGGCATAGCAGGCCGCGATCAGCCCGACGATGCCCGCGATCCCGGCGAAGTAGCTGTCGACCAGTGCCTCCGAGCCGCCGAGCCGGGCGAAGATCTCACCGAGCCCCGAATTCTCCGACGCGATGTCGAGCACGCTGCCGCCGACCCCGCCGAAGACCAGGCCGAGCAGCGCGAACCCGACGACCCAGCCGAGCAGCAGGCCCCGGTGCAGACGCCAGGCCAGCCCGAGCGGCGTCCCCAGCCCGGCCGGGGCCGAAGCCGGGCCCAGGCGCGCGGGCAGCAGGCCGCCCCCGAAGTCGCGCCGGGTCAGCAGCAGCCCGGCGACCCCGGTCGTGACGACCGTGACCGCGAGCGCCAGCAACGCCGGCCACCAGTCGTTCACCCCGTACGGGAAGAGGTGTTGCACCCAGCCGATGGGCGAGAGCCGGCTCAGCCACGCGAGCGACCCGTCGCCGAGGGCCGAGACGTCGCCGCCGACGCGCAGCACGTAGGCGGCCGCGAGCACGATCAGCGCGATCGTCCGGGCCCCGCGCGCGCTGCTGGTGAGCTGGGCGGTGACCGCGCCGACGCCCGCGAACACGCACCCGGCCAGGGCCATCTCGGCGCCGAAGGCCAGCGAGCCCGCCGCCGGCAGGCCCTGCCCGAGCATCGCCGCCGTCACCACCGCGCCCAGCAGCACGCTCGCGGCGCAGGTCGTGATCAGCGCGGCCGCCAGCTGAGCGTGCCGGCCGACCGCCGCGGCGCCGATCAGCTCGGTGCGGCCCGCCTCCTCGTCGGTGCGGGTGTGCCGCACGACCATGAGCAGCGCGCACAGCGCCACCAGCACCGGCTGGAACCCGGCCCGCCAGGCCACGAGCTCACCCAGCGACGAGCCGTGCAGCGGGCCGTAGAGCGTGACGAAGCCGGCGTTGCCCGCGCTGGCCTGGGCGTAGTCGATGCGCTCGGCCTCGGTCGGGAACAACCCCTCGAACGAGGCCACGTAACCCGCCGGGACGAGCCCGAGCAGCACCACCCACAGGGGCAGTACGACGCGGTCACGGCGCAGGATCAGCCGGATGAGCCGGCCGGTGCCGGTCATCGCCGCTCGTCTTTCTGATATTGCCGCAGGAACAGCTCTTCGAGCGACGGCGGCTGGCTGACCAGGCTCTTGACCCCGACGGCGACCAGCTTGCGCAACGCCGGCTCGAGGGCGTCGGTGTCGACGTCGAACCGCACCCGGTCGTGGTCGAGCTGGAAGTCGTGCACCCCGGCCAGCGTGGCCAGCCCGTCCGGCGGCCCGGCCAGCTCGGCCTGGATCGTCGTGCGGGTCAGGTGCCGCATGTCGGCCAGGGTGCCGGTCTCGACCGTACGGCCCTCGCGGATGATCGTCAGCCGGTCGCAGAGCACCTCGACCTCGGCCAGGATGTGGCTGGACAGCAGGACCGTACGGTCGCCGCGCTTCTTCTCCTCGAGGACGACCTCGCGGAACACCTCCTCCATGAGCGGGTCGAGGCCGGAGGTGGGCTCGTCGAGGATTAGTAGCTCCACATCGGACGCCAGCGCCGCGATCAGGGCGACCTTCTGCCGGTTGCCTTTGGAGTAGGTGCGGCCCTTCTTGCGCGGATCGAGCTGGAACCGCTCGAGCAGCTCGGCCTTGCGGGTGGTGTCGAGCCCGCCGCGCAGCCGGCCGAGCAGGTCGATCACCTCGCCGCCGGTCAGCGCGGGCCAGAGGGTGACGTCACCCGGCACGTACGCCAGGCGTTTGTGCAACTCGGTCGCCTCGCTCCACGGATCGCCGCCGAGCAGCGAGACCGTCCCGCCGTTGTGCCTCGACAGGCCGAGCAGGATGCGGATGGTGGTGGTCTTGCCGGCCCCGTTGGGACCGAGGAACCCGTGCACCTCGCCCGTGCGGACGTGCAGGTCGAGCCCGTCGAGGGCGGTGACCTTGCCGAACCGCTTGACGAGCCCCGTGGCGTCGATGGCCTCGGTCATGATGCTTCCTCTCCGGCGATCACCCGGTCGATGGCCGACTCCGCCTGCAGAGCCTGCTCTTTCGTGATGAGGGGTTGGGAGAACAGGTCGAGCGAGGCCCGCAGCATCCGGCCCCACGCCTGCGGCTGGGTGACATCGTCACCGAGCGCGCGCGACATCAAGTCACTCATGGTGAACAGCGACATCTTCATCACGGAGAGCACCGCGACGAAGGCCCGCGGGTCGGCCACCTTGAGATCGGTGGTGGCCAGCCACTGCTCGCCGTACTCCAGCATGCGGTCGAACATCGCGGTGCCGGCCGGCGAGCCGTCCAGGATGGAGCGGATGAGATAGCTCTGCAGCAGCCGGACCCGGAGAGTGAAGCCGTCGAGCGTGGAGAACTCGATGAACTGGCCGCTGACCTTGGTCAGCTCGTGCAGCGCCCACTCGTCGCAGGCGTCGCGCAAGCCCTCCTTGGAGCCGAAATGGTGCCGCAGCAGGCCGGAGGACACGTCGGCCTGCTGCGCGATGTCACGGATCGTCGCACCCTCGACGCCACGCTCCGCAAACAGCTGAATGGCGGCGTCACGGATGCGGGCACGGGCGGTCAGATCGCTACTCACGTGTGTAGCTTACTACACGACTGTGTAGCCGACGTGCCAATTTTCTCCCTATCAAGATCAAGAGCCGGATGTCCCAGGTGAGTGGGTGGTGCGGACCGTCGCTCCCGCGGGGACCGCAGCGGCCTGAGCAGGGCGCCGGGGCGCCCAGAACGCTCAGACCGCCACGGCGACGTGCGTGAGTGGTCGCGCTTACTTCGACTTCAGGGCCGCGCGCGCGTCCTTGGCCGCCTGCCGGATCGGCTCCACCTGCTTCTTGATCGCCGCCGCGTCCGGGCCGGGCTGGATCTTCAACAGGGCGTCGACCTGGCCGCTCAGGGCCTTCTCGACGTCGGCCTTACCCAGCTTCTCGGCGGCGGCCAGCTCGGCGTCGATGGCCGTGGCCAGCCGCACCTTGGGGCCGGTCAGGATGAAGACGCGAAAGTCCGTGACCACGCTGCGGGCCGCGTCCTTGCCGGTCTTGTCGCGCAGCGCGGTCAGGCCGGCGGTCTGGTCGTCGATGAGCTTGGCCAGCGCCGCCTTGTGCGCGGGCTGCAGGTGCTTCGACTTCTCGATCGTGGCGTCGAAGCGCTTCAAGGCGGCCAGCCGGCGGTCGACGCGCTCGGCGACCGACCGCTTCGAGCCGGCCGCGCGCAGGTCATCGGCCAGGTCGGCGGGCTCGTCGAGGGCGCCCATCTGCTGGTCGGCCGAGACCAGCAGGGTGTCGATGGTCTGCGCGGCGACGGGCTGGGCGGCGCACGCCCCGCCGGCGAGCAGGACCCCGGTGAGCAGCAGAGGAGCGAGGATTCGTCTCATGCCGCCGAGCGTCCCGGCCGCCGGTCAGGGGAGTGCGAGCCGTTTGTAAGAGTTGCGTCAGGCTTTGCCGCTGCGATCGGGGAGCAGGCGCTCCTCGTGGTCGAGCTCGCGCTCCAGGATCCGCAGGCCCTCGTCGTTCAGGTTGCCCGCGTCCCGCCAGCGCAGCAGCTCCTCCCGCTGCGCCTCGATCACCTTGCGCCGCACCATCAGCGCCGCCTCGTACTGCGGCGACACCGGCACCTCGTCGGAGTCGGACTTCTCGAGCATGTCGAGCCGCCGGCGGTAACGCTCGAGCCGCACGTCGAGCTGCTTGCGCATGTGCTCGATCGCCACATCCTCGACGTGGTCGTGCTGCTCCTCCTGGATCTCGTCGAGCCTGTCCAGGGCGGCCTGCACCGACGCCGACCGGGCCTCGTTGCGCTCGCGGGCCTCGTCGCTCTTGTTGGCCCGCAACCCCAGCCACTGCACCAGCGGCGCGAACGTCAGACCCTGGCCCAGCAGCGTCACCAGCACCACCACGAACGCGCAGAAATGCAGCAGGTCGCGCTGCGGCACCGTCTCGGGCAGCGTGAAGATGGCGGCCAGGCTGATCACGCCGCGGGTGCCGGCCCAGCTCAGCGCGGTCACTTCCTTGCCGGTCAGCGCCTTCTCGCGCACTCTCTCGACGCGCGCCGGGTCGGCCGACTCGTCCTCGGCCATCGGCTCGCCGCCCAGCCGCATGTGCAACGAGCGCGGCAGCAGCTGGGTCAGGATCAGCCACAACGGCCGCAGCAGCAGCGTCACGCCGACCGTCACCGCCACCGCGATCACGACGGTCGAGGTCTCGTATTCGCTCAGCCCCTCGACCACGGTCGGCAGCTGCTGCCCGATCAGCAGGAAGACCAGGCCCTCGAGCAGGAAGTCGACGAGCCGCCAGACCGCGGTGGTCTGCAGCCGGCTGGCCGCCACGCTGTGCCGCGACGAGTCGTGCCCGATGATCAGACCGGCGATGACGACGGCGAGCACACCCGAGACGTGCACCGACTCGGCCAGCACGTACGCCGCGAGGGGGGTGGCCAGCGAGATCGCGTTCGCGGTCAGCGGGTCGCCGCGCAGGTGCCGTAGGTAGCGGACGACGTACGCCACCACGACACCGGCCACCACGCCACCGGCCGCCATCACGAAGAACTCGAGGGTCGCCGCCGGGAACGAGAACCCGCCGCCGTCGGTAGCCGCGATCGCCACGGTCAGGATGGTCAGCGCGGTCGCGTCGTTGAGCAGGCCCTCACCCTGGATCAGGGTGATTATCTTGGGCGGCAACCCGGCCCGGCGGCCCACGGCCAGCGCGGCGACCGGGTCGGGCGGGGCTACGGCGGCGCCCAGGGCGATGCCGGCCGCGAGGGTCGCGCCGGTCACCCACAGGTTCATCCCGACGCCGATGAGCAGCGCGGTGGCCAGCACCAGCAAGACCGAGAGGCTGACCACCGTACGCATGTGCCGGCGGATGTCGAGCAATGACGCGTCCAGCGCTGCGCTGTAGAGCAACGGCGGGATCACGTACGTCATGATCAGCTCAGGTTCGAGCTCGACGTTCGGGCCGGGCAGCACGGCGTACGTAATGCCCGCGATCGTGAGCAGCGCGGCCGCCGGCAGGCCGGTCTTCTCGGAGATCACCCGGATCGCCACGATCACGCCGACGGCGGCCAGGATGAAGAGCAGGGTTCCCTCGACGTGCACGTTGAACATCTTTCCCTGCCCGGCCCCGCCGATGAGGCCGGGCGGGGAAAGCAGTTGTCAGTAGCGGTAGTGCTCGGGCTTGTAGGGGCCCTCGATGTCGACCCCCAGGTATTCCGCCTGCTTCTTGGTGAGCGTGGTCAGGCGAACGCCCAGGGCGTCCAGGTGCAGCCGAGCCACCTTCTCATCCAGATGTTTCGGGAGGACGAACACCTGCTTCTCGTACTCGCCCGGCTTGGTCCACAGCTCGATCTGCGCCATCACCTGGTTGGTGAAGGAGTTCGACATCACGAAGCTGGGGTGACCGGTCGCATTGCCCAGGTTCATCAGGCGGCCCTCGGAGAGAACGATCACGGAGTGACCGTCCGGGAAGCGCCACTCGTGCACCTGCGGCTTGATTTCAACCTTATCGATTCCGGGAACCTTGGCCAGGCCCGCCATGTCGATTTCGTCGTCGAAGTGGCCGACGTTACCGACGATCGCGTTGTGCTTCATCGCCGACAGGTGCTCGGCGGTGATGATGTCGGTGCCACCGGTGGTGGTGATGAAGATGTCAGCCTCAGCGACGACATCCTCGAGCGTCACGACCTGCATGCCGTCCATCGCGGCCTGCAGCGCGCAGATCGGGTCGACCTCGGTGACGACCACGCGGGCGCCCTGACCCCGCAGGGTCTCGGCCGAGCCCTTGCCGACGTCGCCGTAACCGCAGACCACGGCCAGCTTGCCGCCCAGCATCACGTCGGTCGCGCGGTTGAGACCGTCGACCAGCGAGTGCCGGATGCCGTACTTGTTGTCGAACTTGCTCTTGGTGACCGCGTCGTTGACGTTGATCGCCGGGAAGAGCAGCGTGCCCTCCTTGGCCAGCTTGTAGAGCCGGGCCACACCGGTCGTCGTCTCCTCGGTCACGCCGCGGATCTCGGCCGCGATGCGGGTGAACCGCTGCGGGTCCTCGGCCAGGCTCGCGCGCAGCGTCTCAAGGATGATCCGGTATTCGTGGTTGTCGTCCTCGGTGGCCTGCGGCACCGCGCCGGCCGCCTCGAACTCGACACCCTTGTGCACGAGCAGGGTCGCGTCGCCACCGTCGTCGAGGATCATGTTCGGGCCGAGGCCGTCACCGAAGTCGAACAGCTTCATGGTGGCCCACCAGTATTCGTCCAGCGTCTCGCCCTTCCAGGCGAAGACCGGGACGCCGACCGGCTTGTCGACCGAACCGTCGCGACCGACGACGACCGCGGCGGCCGCCTCGTCCTGCGTCGAGAAGATGTTGCAGGACACCCAGCGGACCTGCGCGCCCAGCGCGACCAGCGTCTCGATCAGCACGGCGGTCTGCACGGTCATGTGCAGCGAACCGGCGATCCGGGCGCCGGCCAGCGGCTTGCTGTCGCCGAACTCCTCGCGCAGCGACATCAGGCCCGGCATCTCGTGCTCGGCCAGACGCAGCTGGTGGCGCCCCGCCTCGGCCAGCGAGATGTCGGCGACCGCGAACGCGACCCCGTTGACAGAGGTCAGGCGGCTTTTGGCAAGATCGGTGCTCATACGAGGGTCTCCTCCCTCATCAGGAGGCGCCCTTGACTTCAGAAACCCGGGCCGAGCGTGGCGGAGACCAGGCATCGCCGGTTCCGTCGCAGCGCCTCTCGACGCGGGCAGCTCTTAGCTTAGCCGGAGACGGAGATTCGTTCGACCGGCAGCCGTATCTTCCCGGTCGGCGTTCGCTCCACTAGCCTCGCGTCTGCCCTCCCCGCTTCCCCCGTTCTTTTTTGAGGAACTCGCCCCGGTTATGAGGCTTCGCACCCAGCTGACGCTGACCGTCACCGCCCTCGTCGCGCTCGTGGTGGCGCTCGCCGGTCTGCTCATCGTCGTGCGAATCGACCACCGAGACCGCGCCGACCTGGACCGCGTCCTCGCCGCCCGCGCCGAACAGGTGCGCGCCGCCGCCGAGAAGAACGGTTCGCTCCCCACCGACGGCAGCTTCGCGATCCGCCTCATCCAGGGCGGCGAGATGCTCAAACAGGTCGGCTCGTCGGCCGGCTTCCCGATGCCCGCCCAAGACGGGTTTTCGACAGTCAACTCGGGCGACGACGAGTGGCGCTCCCTGGCCCAGACCCTGCCGACCGGGGCCCAGATGCAAATTCTGATGAGCCTGGACGACCTTTCCGAGCAGCACACCGATAACGTGCTGGTCGTGGATCTGCTGGTGCTGCTCGCCGCCGTCTTGAGCGCGGCCGGGGTGTGGTTTGCGACGGGGTTGGTGTTGCGGCCGTTCCAGCGGTTGCTGGGGGCGGCCCGGGAGCTGGACCCGGCCGATCCTGGGCAGCGGCTTCCCGAGGTGAGGAGCCCGCGGGAGGTCGCCGAGCTCACCGACACCTTGAACGATCTTCTTGCCAGGGCGCGTTCCTCATCTCCCGCCGCCCCCGCCACCACCTCCTTTTCCGCGGTCGACACCTCGTCGACCTCGTCGACCTCCTCGGCCGACGCTGCCTCGACCGACTCCCGGACGTCGTCCGGCACCCCCTCGGCCGTTGCCGCCCCCACCGTGGAGATGCGCGCAGTCGAGCCCAAACGCGCCCACCGACCGGACGCCTCCGACCCGTCGACCAGCACGGCCCTCCCCGCCGACCACCCGCAGGGCAACGCCCCGAGCCGACCCACGAGCGACGCCGAGCCGTCATCAGGCGCGAGCCGGCCCGCCGCCGGTTTCGAGCCGTCACCGACCCGGTCAAGCCAGCCCGCCGCCGGGTCCGGGCCGTCACCGGACGCGTCGGGTCAGCCCGCTGGGTCCGAGTCGTCGTCAGGTGCGTCGAAGCCGTCCACCGGGGCAGCCGAGTTGTCGCCGGCCGCGTCCGGGCAGTCCGCCGACGTGTCTGAGGACGCGTCCGGGGCGTCGGGAGGCGAGCTGTCCCAGCCGGCCGCCGAACCCGTCCCCGTTACCGAGCCGGCGCTTGCCCCCGAAGCGGCTCAGGCCCCGGTCGTCTCGCCGGCCGTCGCCGAGCTGCGGCCGAGCCTCGCCGACATGGGCTACCAGCTCGATCAGCTGCTGGACAACCCGGAGATGCCGGCCACCCAGCGCCACCTCATCCTGGCGGTCATGGCGGACGAGCACCGCCGCATGACCGCCCTGCTCGACGGTGACGCGTGACCAGTCGCGCGATGGGCTGACCAGACATCAAAGTCCTTCCATAAAACCTCAGAAACCCCTCATCCTGTACGAACGTGGGGTCGGATCCCTGCGTGTGCGAAGACGCTACCGCTCGAAAAGAGCACCGCACGGGCCTGTGGATAACTAGCTGCCGCCTGTGGATAACTGCGCCCCACGACTTGCCGTAAGGCGTAGGGTCGCCGCATCCCTGCCCTGGGTGGCTGGGGGTGGCGGTGGGTATACCAGGAAGAAAAGGTACAAAAAGGGGGGGCGGGCCCGCGTGAAGCATCCCTATCGGATTCGCGAGATCGCCGCTCAGGCCGGGCTCAGTCAGGCCACCGTCGATCGGGTGCTGCACGGGCGGGGCGGGGTGCGGGAGAGCAGCGTTCGCGCGGTGCATCAGGCGATCGCGGCGCTTGATCGGCGGCAGGAGCAGAGCCCGCTGCCGGCCCGGGTGTTTCCGATCGATCTGGTGGTGCGCGATCGGGTGCGGGTTGAGGCGGCGCTGCGGGCCGAGCTGGGTGGGTTGCGTCCGGCGGTGGTCCGGCCCCGCTTCCACGCGGCGGGTGATCCGGTGGCGGCGTTGGCCAGGATCGCGCGGTCCCAGTCGCAGGGGGTGATCCTGCAGGCGGCCGAGACGCCGGAGCTGGTCGAGGCGATCGGGCGGCTGGAGATCCCGGTGGTCACGCTCGGTGCCGACCTGCCGGCGAGCAAACGGGTCGCGCACGTCGGTCTCGACGAGCGCGAGGCGGGGGCGACCGCCGCCTATCTGATCGAGCAATGGCTGGCCGACCGGGCGGGAGTGATCCTGGTGACGGCGGCCGGCGACAAAGCCACAACAACGGCCGGCGAGCAAGCCACCAAAACGGCGGGCGAGCAAGCCACCACAACGGCCGGCGACGAAGCCACCAAAACGGCGGGCGAGCAAGCCACCACAACGGCCGGCGAAGAGGCCAGGGAGCGCGTGGTGGGTTTCCGGGCCGAGCTGGGGTCGCGGGCGCCCAACAGGCGAGTGCTGATCTCCGGGCCGGCCGAAGTGAGGGACGAGCTGGCGGCCAATCCCTCGGTGCGCGCGGTCTACGACCCGGGCAGCGGCGACACGGACGGGGTGGTGGCGGCCTTCGCCGAGATGCGGCGCAACTACGACGTCTTCGTGGCGCACGACCTGGACGAAGCGAGTGCGGAGCTCCTGCGTACGGAAAGCTTTCCGCCGTGTTGCATCACGACCTGCGAGCCGATCTGAGGCTGGCCTGCCTCGCCCTCCTGCAGGCGCTCGGCGCGCTGCCCGGCCCGGTGCGATCGGCCGCGTCCAGCGTCCAGGTGGTCACCCCGCTGAACATCCCGGCCGCATAAAAAGAACAGCAAAGCTGTCCGGATCGGGGGTCGGCCGTTCGTCACCCAGGTGACACGCTGACCGAGCCGACCGAGGAGACAGCGATGAAGTACATGATGTTCGTCTGCAGCGACCCCGAGCCCGAGACCGACGAGAGCAGGGTGCCGGACATCGAGGTCTGGGTGGCCGAGAACGACGCCGCCGGCCGCCGCGTGACGGGGAACGTGCTGGCCCCGCCGAGCGCGGCCACGACCGTACGGGTGCGGGGTGGCGAGACCATGTTGACCGATGGTCCGTTCACCGAGACCAAGGAGGTCATTGTGGGTTTCGACATCCTCGAGTGTGCCGACCTGGACGAGGCGATCGCGGTCGCCGCCGCACATCCGATGGCCCACGGCGGGCGGATCGAGCTCCGGCCGTACGCCGACCTTTAAGAGATGGATGCCGTCGCGCAGGCCCATCGGGAGCATTGGGGCCGCATCGTCGCCACCCTGATCCGGGTGACGGGGGATTGGACGCTGGCCGAGGACTGTGCGCAGGACGCGCTGGCTATCGCGCTCGAGAAGTGGCCGCGCGACGGCGTTCCCGACAATCCGGGCGGCTGGTTGACGACTGTCGCCCGGAACCGGGCCCTTGATCATGTGCGGCGCGCCGCTGTTGAGCAGCGCAAACTGCGGGAGGCGACGTTGATCCAGCCGCAGCGAGCCAACGACGACCTGCTGAGCCTGATCTTCACGTGCTGCCATCCCGCGCTCGCCTTGGAGGCCCGGGTGGCGCTCACCCTGCGTACGGTGGCGGGCCTGTCGACGGCCGACATCGCGCGCGCCTTCCTCGTTACCGAACCCACGATGACCAGGCGCATCACCCGGGCCAAGTCCAAGATCGCGCAGGCTCGGATCCCGTACCGGGTGCCCGAGGGTGACGCCCTGCACGAGCGGCTGCCGGGGGTGCTCGCGGTGCTCTACCTGCTGTTCAACCAGGGCTACGACGGGGAGCCGCTGATCGCCGACGAGGCCATCCGGCTGGCCCGGCTGCTGGCGGGGCTGATGCCCGGCGAGTCGGAGGTGGCGTCGCTGCTCGCGCTGTTCCTGCTGCAGCACTCCCGGCGGGCCGCCCGGCGCGACGAGCGGGGCGACCTGGTCACGCTCGACCGCCAGGACCGTACGAGGTGGGACCGCGCGGCCATCGCCGAGGCGCTCGAGATCCTGCTGCGCACCCCCATCGAGGGCCCGTACGCCCTGCACGCGCGGATCGCCGCCGGTCACGCGGGTGACGAATCGGACTGGCGGTCGATCGCGCTCTGGTACGACGAGTTGGTCCGGGTTCAGCCGACCGCGGTCGTCGAGCTGAACCGGGCCGTGGCGCACGGATATGCGTACGGTCCGGAGGCCGGTCTGAAAATGCTCCCGGAACTGGAGAATTATCCCCTGTCGATCGCTGTCGAAGCGGATCTCACGGCGCGCGCGGGCCGGACGGAGGACGCCAAAAAGCTCTTCCGGGAGGCGGCCGCGAAAATCCCGGACGGCCCGGAGAGAAGAGCCCTGTTGTCACGCGCCGACGAGCTCTAGCACCGTTCCGCCCGCCCCGGCCCGCAGCAGCCCGAGCGCGGCCGCCACGACCTTGGTGGGCGGAATGAGCGGGGCCGCCCGGGCGCGTTCGTCGGGCGTCATCGCGGCCAGTTCGGCGTGGGCGCGGTCGAGGCCGATCCAGTTGGGTACCAGGCACGTCACGCGGGTGCCGCCGATCCGGCCCGGGTCGCCCAGCGCCGTGGTGAAACGGATCAGGCCGGCCTTCGCCGCGCCGTATTCGGGGGAGCCGTACGGGGTCTCCTCCGACCCGGCCGAGGAGGCGATGTTGACGATCGCGCCCCCGCCCAGCCGGGCCATCGGGGCCAGGGCGAGCTGGGTCAGGTGCATGGGGGCGCGCAGGTTGAGGTCGAGGGTGCGGCCCCACGCCTCGGGGTCGGCGTCGGGGAACTGCGCGCCCGGCGTCCAGCCGCCCGCGTTGTTGATCAGCACGTGCGGCCCGCCCGCCTCGACCGCCCGCGCGATCAGCGCCTCGGCGTCCGAGCGGGAGGTGACATCGCAGGTCACGGCAGTGCCGCCGGTGAGCCGGGCGGTCTCCTCGGCCGCGGCGCGATCGACGTCGGCGGCTATGACGTGCGCGCCGTCCTCAGCAAGGCCGACCGCGAGAAAGCGGCCGAGCCCGGAACCGGCCCCGGTGACAACAGCGATATCCACCGGGAGAACCTACGCGGCCGCCAACCGGTTCGAGGCGTCGAGGGCCCGCGTCGACCACCGGACGGCGTCCATGTATTGCGGGGCCAGGTCGAACGTGCCCAGCTCACCCCGCTCGTACGAGTCGACGGCCCGCAGCACCTGCCCGAGCCGCCCGCTGCCGGTCGTGAGCGCGGCCGCCACCGCCGGGGCCAGCGGGAACTGCTCGGTCATGGCGGCCGGCGGGATGCCCAGAATCGACGCCACCCCGGTGATCACCCCGGCCATGAACGCCGCGTCGGGCGTCGCCCCGAACCACTGCGCCACGTTCTCGCACAGCCGGGCCCGGGTCAGCACGCCCAGCATGTGCTCCTCGGTGGCCCCGCCCACGTCGTCCAGCACCATGAGCATCGCCCACTGCCGGATGTGCTTGAGCCCGACCATCACCACGGCCTGCCGCACTGAGGAGACCCGGTTGGCGTGCCCCGCGGCGACCGAGTTGCTCGCCCGCAGCACGCGCAGGGACAACGCCGGGTCGCTGGCGATGATCGAGACGATCCGCGGCATGTCGGCGTCGGGGGCGCTGAGCGCGTTGACCAGCTCGAGCCGGCGCAGCCGGGAGGGGGAGAGGCTGGCCACGGTCAGCACCTGGGGCCGGCTCAGGGCGTAACCCTGGCGCAGCTCCATGCCGTAGCGGTCGGCCAGCGCGACCTGCTCGTCAGTCTCCAGCCGCTCCGCCACGAGCTGGATGTTGGGGAACCGGCGCACCGCCGCGACCACCTCGTCCAGGTGCTCGAGATCGCCGTCGAGAAGATCGAGTTTCACGTACGAGGCCAGGCCGAACAGCCGCTCCTGCCCGGCGCCCCAGACGAAGTCGTCGAGGGCGATCCGATAGCCGGCCTCGGCCAGGCGGGTGATCCCGGCGACCACGTCGTCGTCCATCTCGACCGTCTCGAGCACCTCGAGCACCACCTGGTCCGGCCCGAACGGCAGCGGCAGCTCCCCGGAGAGGAACTCGCGGGTCAGGTTGATGAAGCAAAAACGGTCGCCCGCGACCTCACCGATGCCGAACTCGGTGAAGGCGTTGATCATGACCGTGCTGGTCGCATACGTGTCCTGGCGGCCCGCCGCGACCGCCTCCATGCTGCCCCGGAAGAGCAGCTCGTACGCGACGACGTCACCGTGCACATCGAAGATCGGCTGACGACCCACGTGCACCAGCTGGGTGCCGTCCGCGGACTCCGATGATCTCACGGGCTGCCTATCGGCCGGACGGATGACGAGTTGATGCTTTGGCCGGGACGGATCCGCCGGTCAGCCACCACGGGCTTGAATAGGCCAGGCCCAGGTCGTTGCACGCGTGCCCGGCCGGACCGGGCGACTTGTTGTCGCGGCTCGGGTCCGACACCCGCAGCACGACCCAGTCGCCGTCGGCCACGTTGAGCGGCACGGTGAACTTGAGAACGTTCCCGGACTCCAGATGCCGCATCTCGACGACCTCGGGCGCCGTCGCGCCGGGCCGCAGCACCTGCAGGTTCAGCTTGCGGCCGGCGAGCTCGGGACCCGGGTCGAGGTCGACGCGGAAGGTCACCTCCCGCCGGGCGATCGGCAGGCGGCCACCCATCCGTACGCCGTCGGCCGTGGCGTCCAGGCGCAGCCCGCGCACCCGGCTCGCGAAGAACCGGCGCGCCCGCAGCGCGGCCAGCACCCCGGCCCGGGAGTTCGCGGTGACCCAGAGGCCCGTACGCCCCTTGTTCTCGTCGTGCCCCCAGTCGAAGCCGTGCTCGTCAGCCACCCCGCTCAGGCCCGTACGCCACCCCGCGTTGAGACAGGCCACCAGCGGGGAGCTGAACTTGGGCCAGCCCTCGAACAGGTAGTCGTCCTCGTTGTTGAAGATCTCCAGCGCGACCAGCTGCTCGGCCACCCGCGCGTCGTACGCGAACTCGCCGAACCGTTCGCGCTGCCGCCCCGGGTGGTTGAAGCTGGCCAGACCCTCGGTGCGGGCCAGCCAGTCGTACAGGGGCGTCATGGTCTTGACCCCGCCCGAGCCGAGAAACGAGTCGGTGCCCCAGACGTTGACGTGCCCGAGGTGCGAATGCGACCACTCGAAGCCGCGCAGCGACGTGTAGGTGCCGGCCGCGTCGGCCTGCTCGGTCAGCTCGCCGATCTGCTTCCACTTGGCCGTCGTGATCCCGGTGAAGCCCGAGTCGGTGGCGTGGTCGGTCAGCGCGGCGACGTCCATCCCGGCCTTGCGCATCGACGCGTAAGCCAGTTCGGGCTCGCCCATGCCGTCCGACAGCAGCGTGTGATTGTGCAGGTCGGCGTGCACGAGCGTGGTGCCGCGGGTCACCCGCGACCGGCGGCCGGCCCCGGTCGGCGCCGCCTGCGCGGTCCCGGGCGCGGTGCCCAGCATGAGGAGACTGCCGGCACCGGCCAGCAAGGAACGACGGGAGACATGGTGATGGTGGCCTGAGGTCACCCAGGGAGCATGTCAAGGCCTCCGGCGATGATCAGGCGAATCGCGCAACGACCGCCGGAGGATTGACCGTATGAGGTCGCCCGTTCAGTTGGTCAGCCACCACGGGCTGGAATATGCGACGCCCCAGTCGTTACACGGGTGACCGGAAGGTCCCGGCGACGCGTTGGCCTGCGTGGGGTCGGAGACGCGGATGACGACCCACTTGCCGTCCTCGACGTCGAGCGGCACGGTGAACTCGGTGATCCGCCCGGCCGTCGTGTCGATCACCTCGACCACTTCGGGCGCCCGCGTGCCGGGCCGCAGCACCTGCAGCTTGAGCGGCTTGCCGGCCCACTCCGGGCCCCGGTCGAGATCGACGGAGAAGCGCACGTCACCCCGGGCGAACGGCAAAGAGCTTCCC
Organism: Paractinoplanes lichenicola; assembly: GCF_016785085.1. Classification (GTDB taxonomy): domain Bacteria; phylum Actinomycetota; class Actinomycetes; order Mycobacteriales; family Micromonosporaceae; genus Actinoplanes; species Actinoplanes lichenicola. The sequence goes on along the minus strand of NZ_JAENHO010000006.1, from coordinate 489,088 downwards.
ATCCGTACGCCGGAAGCAGTCGCGTCGAGCCGAAGACCGCTCACCCGGGTGGCGAAGAAGCGCCGCGCCCGCATGGCCTCCAGCACCCCGTTGCGCGTGTTCTCGGCGACCCACAATCCCGTACGGCCCTTGCCCTCGGGGAAGCCCCAGTTGGTGCCGTGCTCGTCGGTGACGCCGGTCAGGCCCGTACGCCAGCCCGCGTTGAGGCACGCGTTGAGCGGGGAGCTCTGGCCGTTCGACCAGCCGTCGAACAGGTAGTCGTCGCCCCGGTTGAACATCTCGAGCCCGACCATCTGATCGCGCAGGCTCGCGTCGTACGAGAAGTCGTTGAACCGCAGCACCTCGCGGCCCGGGTGGTTGAAGCCGCTGATCCCGCCCGACCCCTCGATGAAGTCGTAGAGCTTGCCCATGCTCGACGAGCTGCCCAGGTCGGTGAAGTTGCCGGAATACCAGACGTTGACGTGCCCGAGCAGCGGGTGCGACCACTCGAAACCGCGGATCGCCGTGTAGACGCCCGGGTCGTTGGCGGCGTCGGCGAGCTGCCCGGCCCGCCGCCACTCCGACGACGACAGGCCCTCGATCGCGAACAGCGTGGTGTGGTCGGTCAGCGCGGCCACGTCGAGGCCGGCCTCGCGCATCGAGGCGAACGCGTTGGCCGGGTCGCCGTCGCCGTCCGACATCAGGGTGTGATTGTGCAGGTCGGCGTGCACCAGCGCGGTGCCCTGGCTGATGGCCGAGGCGCGCGAGGCGCCCCGGGCGGCGGGTGCGTTGAGCGTCCGGGCCTGCGCGCTGCCCGGGGTGGCGGCCAGCACCAGCAGCCCGCCGGACGCGGCGATCAGCGAACGACGGGTCAGGTGGTCGTGCGTGTGGTGGTGCTCGTGGGCGGTCATGCGCCCGAGCATCGCAAGGTAGCGACAGCTATGGATGTCTCAGCGATGAACGGTGGCCTGCCACAGGCTGTCGTCCCCGGCCAGCAGAATCGTGTCGGCGTGTGTGGCCACGGCGACCGGCCGGACGGGGGCGTCGGCCGGCTCCCCGGCGATCCGCAGTTCCCCGTCCGTGACAACTGCCGTTTCCCGTACGTCCGAGGGCCGCGCCCCCGGTGCCCAGTGCCCGTCCTCGACAACCCAGGTGGCCGGCTGCTGATCGGCGGTTGTTCCCGTGATCAGCCAGCGGCCGTCCGGGAGCGCCCGTACGTCGTCGGCCGCCGTACCCGCGGCGTCGAGCTCGCTCAACGTGAACGTCCGCCCGTCCGGTGAGAACCACGCCGCCGCCCCGCTGCTCCGGATGCCCGCGATCGCGAAACCCCGCGGACCGGCCGCGATGGGCCCCACCCCGACGGCCTCGTCGCCGCCGTACGTCTCGAAAGGCGCAGGGTTCTCGGCCATGCGCCCGTCCGTCGTCAGCCGCCAGGTGCTGACCCGGGGGTTGCCGTGCGCGCCGCCGGGGACCGCCCCGACCATCGCTACCCGGCCGTCCGCGCAAGCCACACTCTTGATCACCTGGCGTGGGCCGTAGTAGCTGGCGGGCAGGGGTGCGAACGGGACTTCCGTCCAGGCGCTGCCCGGACTGCCGATCCATGCGGCCGGGCGGGTCGCGGGCGCCGCTTGCCCGTCGCTCATGGGCCCTGCCGACGCGCCACTCGCCGTCCCGGTCAGCACGCCGCCCACCGCCCACCACTTGTCGCCGCAGTCGGCCACGTCGCGCAGCACCATCCGGCCGTCCGTGGGTAGGTCGATCTTGGACCAGGCCGGCTCTTGCTCCGGTTTGCTGCAAGCGGCGACCACCAGCAGGGCGGCGATGAAAGAAATCGAGCGCTTCACGAAAGCATCGAGCAATCTGCCGGAAACTATGGACCGAACCTTGTGGACTGCGTCACAGCAATCTTATGGTCACTCCACCTCGATCGGCGCCCGTCCCGCCGCCGGGGAACGCTCCCTTCGAGAAAGAGCCTCGTAGATGCCTTCGTCCCGGATACTGCCGGCCCTGGTGGCCGTCGCCGCCGTTTCGCTGCTCCCGGCCCCCGCTGTCGCCGCGCCCGCCGCGGCTGCCCCCACAGTTACCCGAGCTGCCCTCGACCCGTCGCTCGTGGCCGGCCGGGGCGCCTCGGTCGCGTTCCTCGAGCAGGAGGCCGAGCGCGCCAAGACCAACGGCACCGTGATCGGCCCCGACCGTACGGCCTATTCGCTGCCCGCCGAGGCCTCCGGCCGCTCCGCCGTCCGGCTCACCCCGGGCCAATACGTCGAGTTCACGCTGCCCAAGGCGGCCAACGCCATCACCGTGCGCTACAGCATCCCGGACGCGCCCACCGGCGGAGGCCTGACCGCCCCGCTCGCCGTCAAGGCCGGCAACACGTCCCGCTCAATGACGCTGACCTCGCAGTATTCGTGGCTCTACAACCAATATCCGTTCAGCAACGACCCCGCCGCCGACCTGCTGCACCCCGACTGGTGGATCACCGAGTGCGCCTGCGTGCCGGCCCAGACCACGCCCACGCCGGTGATCAGCAAGCCGTTCCGGCCCAGCCACTTCTATGACGAGCAGCGTCTGCTGCTGGGCCGCGCGGTCGCGGCGGGGGAGAAGGTGCGGCTGACCGCGTCGGCGGCCGTGCCGTGGACGGTCCTCGACCTGCTCGACTCCGAGCTGGTCGGACTCCCGTACGTCAATCTGCTCGCGGCGAATGTGCTCGCCTTCGGCGCCGACCCGACCGGCAAGCGGGACTCCGCCCCGGCTTTCGAAAAGGCGATCGCGTTCGCCAAGAAGACCAGGCTCAAGGTGTACGTTCCCCCGGGCGTCTTCCAGGTCAACCGGCACATCCTGGTCGACGACGTGACGATCGAGGGCGCCGGCAACTGGTACACGATCATCAAGGGCCGCGAGGTCGCGTTGGGCTCGCCCGCTCCCGACGGCTCGGTGCACACCGGCGTCGGTTTCTACGGCAAGGACGCAGCCGACGGCGGCAGCAGAAACGTGCACCTGTCCGGATTCGCGATCCAGGGTGACGTACGGGAAAGAATCGACACCGACCAGGTGAACGGCGTCGGCGGGGCAATGAGCGACTCGACGATCAAGGGCCTGCACATTCAGCACACCAAGGTCGGCCTGTGGTTCGACGGCCCGATGACCAACACCCGGGTCGAGAACAATGTCATCGTCGACCAGATCGCCGACGGCCTCAATTTCCACACCGGCGTCACGAAATCGGTGGCCCGCAACAATTTCCTGCGCAACACCGGCGACGACGCGCTCGCCATGTGGGCCGAGAAGACCACCAACGCGGGCAATACGTTCGACCGCAACACCGTGCAAACGCCCGTGCTGGCCAACGGCATCGCGATCTATGGCGGCAAGGACATCACCGTCTCGAACAATCTGATCGCCGACCCGATTCGGGAGGGCAGTGCCCTGCATGCCGGGTCGCGTTTCGGCGCCGAGCCGTTCGCAGGGACGCTTCGTTTCACCGGCAATACCGCGGTCCGTGCGGGCACCCTCGAACTGAACTGGAACATCGGGCTCGGTGCACTCTGGATCTACGCGCTCGACCGCAGCATCGAGGCCGACATCCAGGTCACCGGCGACCATTACCTCGACAGCACCTACAACGCGATCATGATGGTCTCCGAGTGGGCGGTGAAGGACCTCTACTCGGTTCCCGACGCCCATTTCAAGGACATCAGAATCGACGGTACGGGTACGAGCGTGCTCAGCGCCCGCGTCGCCGGCGCCGCATCGTTCGAGAACGTCGACGCCCGCAACGTCGGCGCCGTGGGGGTCAACAACTGCGGCAGCTTCGGCTTCACCCCCGCCGGCTCCGAGTTCACCGTCACCGACCGTGGCGGCAACGACGGCGGCTGGCTCGCGCCGTGGCTGCTCCCCAACACGATCACCTGTGACGACCGGCCCCCGGTTGTGACCCCTCCGGCCCCGTCCCTCTGGCTCTGAAGGGCACCGCCCGGCCCGAACGATTCGGGCCGGGCGGTCCACTCTTGGTAGCCTTTTCCGCCGGGAGTCGTCAGTCGGGAGAAGCGTCGTGAGTCAAACACTGCTGGTCACCGGCGGTGCCGGATTTGTCGGTTCCGCCCTGATCAAGGCGCTACTGACGGATTACCCCGCGGCCGTGATCGTCTCGCTCGACAACTACTTCACCGGCGTCCCGGAAAACCACGTGAACAACCCCCGGGTGACCTACATCGACGGCTCGACCGTCGACCTGGCCAAGATCTGGGCCGACCGCGGCCTGCCCAGCCCCGAGATCGTCTTCCACCTGGGCGAATACTCGCGGATCGTCACCTCGTTCGAGGACCACGACCTGACCTGGGACTTCAACCTCCTCGGAACCAAAGAGGTGGTCAAGTTCGCGTCGGCCAACGGCTCCAAGCTGATCTACGCAGGCTCGAGCTCGAAGTTCGGCAACGACGGCCAGGACGAAAATCTCAACCCGTACGCGTGGACCAAGGCCAAGAACATCGAGTACATCAAGAACTACTCGACGTGGTACGGCCTCGACTACGCAATTACGTACTTCTACAACGTCTACGGCCCCGGCCAGATCGCCAGCGGCAAATACGCCACGGTCATCGGCATCTTCGAGGACAAATACCTCAAGGGCGAGCCCCTCCCGGTCGTCTCACCCGGCACCCAGACCCGCGACTTCACCCACATCGACGACATCGTCCGCGGCATAGTCCTGGTAGCCCAGAAAGCCAACGGCGACGGCTTCCTGCTCGGCGCCGGCCACGAATGGCCCATCCTCGAGGTAGCCAAGATGTTCGGTGTGCCCTACGAACTCACCCCCACCCTCCGCGGCGAACGAACCCGCGGCCAGGCCGACAACAACAAGGCAGCCGAGCTCGGCTGGACGGTCGAACACCGCCTCGACGACTACATCGCCTCATTCGTGGCGGCCCATCCGCGCTGACGTTCGGCCCTGCTCAGCGGGAGCGGCCGCCGTGGACGAGCGCCGCACTCCCACCCCGGAAGGGATCTCCTTCGTGCTGCCGGGCCGCCGGCTCGGCCAGGGATTCGACGACCGCCGCGTCGTCTGCTCCCCGACCTACTCCGGCACCGACGTCGCGATGGACCGCCTGGCCGCCGCCCTCGAACGGCTCGCCGCTTCCCCACCTGCCCCGATGATCAGCCCCTGCCCACCCGGCGCGGTGGTGAGCAGCGAGGCAAACTGATGTGATCACTTGGATCCAGCTCGTGTTCGCCGGCGTCGAGCGCGCCACTACGGCCAGATCGTTCAGCGTGACATGGAGTTGGCATTCGTGCCCCTGACTTTCGGTCATGGGTCAATGGCATCGGGTTACTACGATGGCGCATCGACACTGATCATCATTTGTTCGGGGGTTCGATGGCGCCGCCGAAGTCGCGTGGGCCGCAGGGGGAGGGCGGTGGATCCCCGTCGGCGCCCAGGCCCCGCCCGGCCGGCGGTCCCAATGGCGGCATGGTGTCCCAGGAGAACGTCCTGGCCGCGACACTCAACGCGGGAGAGGTCGGCCGCGACCGCGCATCCAGGACCGCCGGACAGAGCACGGACGGCGATCCCACGCTCAGTTCGGCGCGGGCGGACTCAGGCGACCCGCACGCATTCGTCGGCAATATCGTCAGCAACCCGAAGTCTCTCGTCGGGCGGTCGGCGCAGGACATCGCCGACCAGTTCACCGCGGCCGGCTATCAGGTGCGGGTCGACCAGAGCACCAAGAAGGGCACCTCGCAGCTCTCGCAACAGGTGCGTATCCAGGGGCACCCCGAGATTGCGAACATCCAGGTGCATCCGGGCGGCGGGCGGCACACGCCGGAAGGGTCGCCGTACTGGAAGGTCTCCACCTCGACAGAGGGCAGGATTTGGGTCATCCCGAAAAACTTCCGGGGTGCGGACGAGTTGAGTGGGAACGTGGTGCGCTATGACGAATGACCTGATCAAGGTGGACCGGATTCGTTCGGCGGACGAGGCCGTCGCCCTGGAGAAGGCCGGCGTCGCCCTGCTCGGAGTCGATCTGACACCCGACCCGCGCTTCGCGGACAACCGGGAGATCACCGTCGAACAGGCCGACGAGATCGGCCGTAGGCTGTCGACGGCGGCTCTGGTGCCGGTGCTCGACCTCAACGACGACCCGGCTCGGGTCCTGCGGATTGCGCAGGCAGTGCGCGCGCCCCTGGTGCGATCCGCCCGCCGGGCCGTTCCCCCGGCCGACGTACGAGCCCGGCTGAGCGACGCCGGCATCGGAATCGTCTTCGGCGGCATAGAGATCGCCCACGACGACGACCCGGGCTGGATCCTCAGCGACTTCACCGATGAAGAGAATTTAGAAGTCGCCTACTTCCAGGCCGACGTGCTGCCGGAATACAGCGGATCCTGGTCGTTTCTGCGCGATCGGTCGCCTGAATACGAGGACGAGTTCCAGATCGCCGACCTGAACGATCTCGCCGCCGCGCATCCTCTGCTGATCGGTCTGGACTTCACGCCCGACAACGTGCACGAAATCGTGGGCGCGCTTCCGCAAGTGAGCGGCCTGTTGTTCACGCTTGCCGAGAGCGCCCGCCATGGCGGTGTGCGCTTCCACTCGTACGCCGAAACGCTCAACACGCTGCAGGCCCTGAGGGGGTGACTGAACAATGGCCGAAGGGTTCTCGGTCGAGGCCGAACAACTTCGCGCGCACGCGGCCAAGTTGGAGGCGCTGCGGCAGAGGGTGGACAACATCAAAGCCGCGAGTGCGAGCATCGCCGCCGACGATGCCGCGTTCGGACTGCTCTGCGGCTGGATGGCGGACGTGCTGGAACGCCGGCACCAACGGCAGAACCAACTGTTCGCGCATGTCGAGAAGAACCTCGGGCTCGCCGCGGACGCCCTGATCCGAACCGGCCAGGGGTACGCGGACGTCGACGACGCGGCAGCGGAGCGGATTCTTACCGCTACCCGCACGAACGCCGCGTAGCTGGTGGATCCCTTTCACGAACGGCTCGCTCACAGAGGGCTTGCGGCCGCTCAGCGATGTCACACATGTGGCTCAACTCGCCGTCGATGAAAGTCGACGGCGCCTGGTGGGTAGCCAGGGCAGCGGCGATCTCCGAACCGATACGGGCCGGCGCGGAGGCACCGGATGCCAGTGCCATCAACACCGGCAGCAGCGTCTTCTCGTTGATCAGCAGGACGAGTTGTTGGGGCCGCCACGGCAGCAGGTTCGCGTGCCAATCGCCGAGCAGGGTGGTCGACGGTTCACCGTCATGCGGCGTCGCCGATCCGAGCCGCTGGCGTAGCTTGTTGGTCACGCGGACGGTGCGCCAATGTTTCAGGCAACAGGTCCTGCGGGCGGCGATACGGCCTCGCACGTCTCGAACTTCTCGCAGACAATCCGCCGCGGATCATCGTTCTCGAAGACTCGCAGGTAGCAGACGACCCGGAAACGGCGTTTGTGCTCGTCTGTCCAGTCGCCGTTCGGAACCCATGTCCACCACAGGTTGCCGACGGGGTCCCTGTCCGGGCTGACCCGGTTAGCGCTCGGGCGACCAGAGGAGAACTCAAGGCCACGCCACCAGATGTCGACGCGCTTCACCACGTCGGCGGGAGGCCGCGGCTCGCTGAGGTCGCGCCAGCGAGGAAACAGGACCTTGAACTCTTTCAACTCCCAGTGGCTGTTCACCTGCCCGCCTCCGCGCCGATCGAGGCCGGCAGGACCGCGAACAACTCGCACACGATCCGATGCTCGGCCTCGAGGATGCGGTAGGGGCACACCACCCGCTGCAGACCACTGTCTAGATCAGGTAGGTAGGTCACCGGGGCTTGCCATACGTTTTCCTCGCCGTCGACCAAGACGGCGTTGCCCCGTGGGCGGTCAGCGCGGGTGGTGATCCACCTTTTGATGTCGGCGTAGACCTCGCCGGGGAGCGGAACGGTCGGACCCCACTCGTGAAGCTTCGACTCGAAGCCGTCGAGCCGCCACGGGCCAGATGGTTCGGCCATACCGCTCCTCGCAGGTCAGGAGGCTTGCTGCGCCTTATGGGTCTTCCAGATTTCGTCGGCCTGCGCGCGTTCGGCCCGGTTAGGCCGTTCGTCGTCGGGGTCGTTGGTCTCGTCGTCGCGCCGGAACCAGTCACGCAGGATGTCCGGGTCGATGCGCCCGCCGCCTCCCGGCTTGGTCGCGGCCTGCCACGGCTGTGACGACTGGATGAGGGAGCGAAGGTCGGCCGGCGACAAGGCGCCGTAGCGCTCGATGACGTAGCCGATGGTGTTGAGCGGGCCCTCAGTGTCCGGCTGCTCGGCCGGGCTGCCGTCGGCGTCTGGAACTGAGACACCGCGGTCGGTGGCGGTGATGGGTTCGTCGAACAGTGGGCTGCCGAAGTGGGCGATGTGATGGCCCTGGACGAAGAACAGCAGCGAGTGCTTTTTGGCAAGTTTCAAGCCCGGCCGGCGGGCATCGATGGCGGCGATGACGGAGTTGGCGCTCGTAGTCATCGGCGCACCGTATTTCGCGCCGTCCTTGATCGCATTCCTTTGGATGGACGGACCTTGGAGACTCGCCGCGATTGGCACGCCGCCCCCTCTCGCTCCGTTGATGCGCTGCATACTCACGGTAATGGTGTCGCCCGTCCGACTCTGTCCTCGATCTGACTTGCCGTTGATGTTCATCGATTTGATTTTCGACTCAGAGGCGCAGCGGGCGGAGTGCGGAGTCGCTGCCGAGACGATGGCTCGCTCGGGCCGTATTCGCTGCTTGTCATACCCTGCAGCCTGGAGCGGAAGTTCCGCGGCGCGCAGTCTAAGTATGGCGGGGTGTTCGGTGTTCGGTATTGACCGAACACCGGCGCTCCTTTGGATCGGTGCCGTCGGTGGCGGCGATGTCACCCCGGACGATGTCGAACTGGTCTCCGAACTCCTTCTGGCGTCCGCACGACGCTGAGGCGCTGACCCGCCGCCGTTCGGCCGCAGACCGCGTCTGCCCGCGAAAGCTACGCGCCGGGCACCCCGTGCGCGAGGTGCCTAGGCGACGCTGCCGCAGGAGGCGCGCCCCGCGGTACCGGTGCACGAACCATCGCGCGACCTCGCACGAACATCAAGTCGACGGCCGAAGGTGTTTGCCCAGCTCGGAAGACGTACGAGTGCTCCGGGTGTGCTCGGCGAGCGGATGGCACCTCAGGTCAGCGTTGGGCACCCACGGTCACCGCCGGGCACACCGAAGCGCGCGTGCGCGGAATGCGCTCGGCGTGTGCTCCGACCAGCGACGGAACCGCGGTCGGTGCACCAGATGGGCCCGTTCGGCACTCGATGGGACGCCCGGGCACTTCCAGGAACGCCCTGGTAGGTACGATATGGGCCGTAGGCCCTCGTAGCTCAGGGGATAGAGCATCGGTTTCCTAATACGGACGGGTCCTCGGTCCCACGCTGACTAACTGCGGAAACACCCATCACGAACGCCGCTATTGTCGTGCATTCGCTCAATGCGTGCTCGCAGGGTCAAGCCGTCGACGCCCACCGAGGAACTACCTCAGACCTTCTGATCCGTAGTCGGCTCCGCAGCTTACGTCCTTTCGGGAGCGCGTCGTGCTTCGTCTAGGTCAGCCGTCCGGCTGAGGGGCATTGCGTCCTCCCTGGCCCGCGCAGTACGCAGACGTGTTCCGCCAGATCAACGAGGCCCTCGCCGTCTACGGATTCGCCGACACTGGCGAGCTGAGCGACGCATACGACGTCGAGTCACTGCGCTCGACACCGGCCCCCGGAACGCCTTAGCTGGGAGTCCTCCGGATACGCGGCGCCGCGTAAGCCCTCACGTTTCGTGGTCTCACCGTGATGCGAGATGTAGTCCAACATAGATTCGAAGATGGGCGGGCTTCAACTCAGCGTCCGAACGAGCTTCATGAGGCGGCTGCCGGATGATCCGCATATGTCGCTGTGGAGAGCGCCCGGCGGTACACCTCCGCATGATCGCGCGATCGGCTACTACCTGCGATCATCGGGTCCATGGGATGATTCCGGCTGCGCCGACGAGAAGGACCTGACGTGAAGCTCGAGAAGTCCGATCTCCAGTTGGAGACTATCGTGAGCCGGATCAACGCCGGCGAGCTCGACCTTCAGCCCAACTTCCAACGCGGCGAGATCTGGGATACCAAGCGTCGTCAGCGGCTGGTAGACACGATCCTGCGGGACTGGTATATCCCGGCTATCCACATCGTCATCGAGGCCGACGGTAATGAAGTAGTGCTCGATGGCCAGCAGCGACTGGCTGCGATCCGGGACTTCTTCGCGAGCGGCGTCGTAATTGACGGCAAGACCGAACCCGAGAACGCCGAAATCAAGGCGCTGGGCGGGATGCGTTATCGCAACCTTCCTGACCGCGTGCGTCGTGCTGTGAATCGGTTTGTGTTGCCGATCATCACACTTACAGAGTATCAGCCCCAGGAACCGAACGAACTGTTCTTCCGACTCAATCAGTCCTATAATCTTACCCCGCCTGAAAAACGAAATGCGCTACATGGCGAGGCCCGAAATCAGGTAAAGAAGCTCGTCAAAGAACTCATTGAAATCGACTTGCTTAAACCGGAGAAAGTCGGGTTCACAAACGGGCGACTTGCCTACGACGACATCGTGGCCCGCACCTGCGTTGCCGTCGAGATGGGTACTCTCCGGCGGCATATCAACAATACGGTAGTCGAGCAATACTATCGCGATCAAGCCTTTTCTGAATCGACAATTACGGGTGTGCGAGCGGCTGGTGAGGCGCTACGAAACCAAATTGACAGCCTGGAGACCCGCGTTAAGTTCAATAAAGGCACTCTTCAGACGTGGCTAATTTACTGCTACTGGGCTCCACTAAATACCGGGCCGCTGCCACCCGATCTGCTCGGTCGCTTCGAGTTCGAGCGGGCGAGGCTCAAGCGCGGCGAAGTTGACGACGACGGACCCGACAAACGACGCCTCTTGGATCTGGTGAGCCTTTACGACGATCGAGCCTCGTATCGGGTGACGGACGTGTCGTCGGTGCTCGCCCGTGACGTCGTCGTGCACCTATTCTCACAGGCTTTCTTCGGCACTCCAGGCCGTCGGGGTTCGGACGACCTGCTGGGTCTGCTGCGATCTGACTCACGTCCTGTCCAAGCGCTGGTATTCGACTATGTTGACTCGGTGCAGTGGGGCGATCCACTCGTCGAGATTATGGACGTCCCGTGAGGCGGGCTGCGGAGAACCGCATCTGGAGCGGTCTCAAAAGGACTTACGCCAATCAACCGACGCGCCCGTTCCAGGTTGGCACCGGATCCGCTATAGATCTTTCCCATCCTTGCATCGTCATTGGGGGTAGGAACGGGGCCGGCAAGTCGAGGCTGTTGCGACAAATTTCCGACGAGCTCGGTGATGACGCGCTACTGCTTGACCTGCATCACTTGTGTGAACAGGCGCTCATAATCTTGCGGTCTCGCCACGATCTGGACGCGATGGTCGAAGAGTATGACGATCTTGGACCCAACGCCGAGCGCTTCGATGATCTCAAGCGAGTTGTGGGGCGCGAATACACGGCTATTGAGTGGTATGCTCTCGAAATTGAGCCCAGCGACCAAGAGATCGCCCAACGCTTCCATTGGTCAGGTGACCAGCCGCTGGTTCCATATTTCCGCGTAGAGTACCGGGGCCTGAGGTATTCCTCGCGCGACATGGGACTCGGAGAGTTCTCTGTTCACTTTCTATTTTGGATCCTAGAGCAGTATAGAGATGTTCCAAATCTCACCTTACTGCTTGATGAACCGGACGCATTCTTGCCGCCCGTCGGGGTGTCCGCATTGTTGGCGCGTGTACTTCAGATTTGCGTCAACCATGGGTGGAAGGTTGTACTCACCACACATTCCGAAGAGATGATCTCGGAAGCAGTCGAGCAGCGAGCGTTTACTCTCCTTCGAGTTGACGAGAGTGGGGCAACCGTTGCAGAACATGCTGTAAATGATCCCAATGTCGCGGACGCCCTTCTCACTCGGCCGCCGGTGGAGCACGTCATCTTTTGCGAGGACGAGTCAGCTTGGTACCTCACTAACGCCTTGATCGATTACTCGGATCGACAACTCCTCCGAGGGACTGCCGTGGTATGGGGTACCGGTAGCGGCTACCTCAACAGGCTCTACGAACACCTTCCGCGTCCACCGCGAGCGGACATTCGGTTCGCTATCGCCTTCGACGGTGATCAACGAGGTAGCTTCAACGGGCGCGACGGGCGGTGGCCCGCGGCATTCCTCCCGACCGACGATGATCCTGACACGTTATTCAAGACGCTAGCGGCAGATTCGGCAACCCTGGCATCCAAGCTCGGCCGCTCAAAAGAAGATGTGGCCCGCCGGCTCGACGCTATCGAGGGCCTTGATCCCCATGATTGGGTTAATGACCTCGGAGCGGAGTTCGGCAGGGTGCAGGTCTTGGGGGCGCTCGCAGCGATGTGGGTTGAAATGAATCCTTATGAGGCATCTCGATTCGTAGATGGCCTTAAGGCCGGTTGGAGCTAGGGGCGGCGGCCATGGCGCCCGAGTCCGAGAGAAGACGGTAAGTTCCGCGGCTTGCGCGTCGAGCAGCCAGTAGCTGGTGATCGCCCATGTCTCGATCGGCGCGCGTTCGCAGAGTTGTTCGAGGCAGGCGGTGGCTGAACCGCCCGGGCCGACGGGCCGGTCCTCGATCCAGCGCTGACCGCAAGGGCGGCGAATACGACGGTTAGATGCTCGTCGATGGAGTCGCACTGGTGTTGGTAGATCGCCAGGCCTGCAGGTCGTGCTCAAACCCGAGCATCCGGATAGCCGTGAGCGAGGGCGTCGCACAGATGACCGATCCGCGACGAGGCGATCGGCAACGGCCCACCCGCCGGTGTGGGCGGGCCGGCGCGGTCCAGGCCAAGGTCACCCTGCCGCCGGCCATCCGCTGCTGCGCGGCCGCCTTCAACACCTCCAACTCGGCGTCGTCGTGCGCCGACCCGATGTGCTCGATGCCGCGCGCCCCACGTCGTGACGACGTAGACGATCTGCACCGCGGTCGTGCCCGACGCCGTCTTCACCGTCCGCACGTAAGGGCCACCAGCACATCCTATGACCCCGGATTAATGCGCAAGTTTCCCACTGACACCACGCAAATCTCCGGGCCAGCGTCTTGCCTCGTCCATCAGCGGGAAAGTGTGACCCAGGTCAGGTACACCAGCGTCCTACCTGACCTGGCCTACAATGCCGCTGAAAGAGCTGCAGCGAGCGTGCCTGCCCGCCGCGACACCTGAAGGCGGTCAGCCAGGCTTCGGATGCAAGGAGGCTCGGCACGGCGGGGTCCGGGCTCAATCCCTCCTATTCCGCGCCGGACGCCTCAGCCATAGCGTCGGCCGAATCCTGCTCGGCCACTGGAATTCCACGTCGTTCCATTTTCGACCTCACTGCGACGTGGTGGACCACCGGCGTCACCTTCGTGACATGGTGAATCATTGCTGACAAGAATTGCGCGGGACCGACATCGTCGGGAATCTCGTCTGAGTGCAAGTTGACCTGCGGTAGTTCGTCAGCCGATCCCGACCAATCGACCAGCGCCAAGCCCGTCGCGGTATATCCGTTCGCGCCTTCTAGATCGCGCAGCTTGCGGATCATGTCGACGGTGCGTTCAAAAGCGTCCGGCTCAGACTCTAGGATCGTCGCACGCTGGACGAAGAAGAACCCAACAGCCGCCAGAGGATATCGCCCTCGAAGATTGGCGGCATCGCCGTACGCCTCTTCGAAACGGTTGGGAAGATTCTTCCCGAAGGATGACAGCTGCGCTTTGGTACTGATCAGCAGCTCCGGCCCTCGATCCCACCGAGCGATACAGACATCAACTTGCTTGTAGTAAGCCCGTCCTAGGACTTTGGCGTCGGCGGGGCCAACGGATGGCAGCTGAGGCAGCCGGCGGCGCACTTCGTCTGCGACCTTGTTTGGCAGCTTGTCCAGTAAGACTGCAAGGTCTCGAGGAAGCACGCGCGGCCTTGTAGCGCGAGGCCACACCTCATCTTCGCCGAATCCCGACCGCCGGAGCTCATGTGACAGCCAGGCGTCGATTCCTTTGGCGAATCGACCACTCTCCGACACTTCGCCGCTTTGGACGGGGACGGACAAGAGCTTGCCGAGCAAATCGAAGTCCGGACCATAACGGCGTGCTTCGCCGGGGCCGTGCAACCAAGGGTCGCTGGAGGGCGTCTGCGCCAAGATGGGGTCGTAGGCGCTGAACGCGTCAGGCTTGGACAAGGCTGCCTCTTGCGGAGCCGCCGACCCGCCGCAGCAAGCAAGACCGGAAACCGTGCGAGCCTTTCCTTGGTCCTGACGCTCCAGCCGACATCGGTTGCATCAGCGACGCGGACACTCCAACTAAGATACGCACACGTTCATTGTGGCAGAGGCCTTGTACGCAAGTGCTCCGGCTCCGCAATACGCTGAGTGGTGGCGAGTCTCCGCGCGAGCGAGCTGCGGCTGAGGTGTGCCCCGCGTTCGCTTCATCCTCGTCGCCCGACCCGTCGGCGAGCAGACGGGAAGTGTCAACTGTTACCTCTCATACGCTTGATGCAGCTGACGGCGTCCTGCCGTGTCCAGTGAGCGCGCTCATGGCGAGGCCGACCGGTCAAGCACCTCGTCGACCGTCATCAAGCCTGATGGTTCCGGCGCATGCGCGACTTTGTACCCGCCACCGGTAGGGCGGATTTAGTACGCACACACCCCGGTGCCGTCGATATATGTCGCGCTAAGGGCTTGCACCCCACGCGAAATCGTGGTCGGAAGGTCGCGTGAATCGAGACGTGCTCCCCAAAGGAAGAAGACTTTTGGCGGGTGTGACCGCCGCCATTTCTCCCAAGTGCCCATAGCGCCGATCTCGGTTGTTGCGCCAACTTGAGGTCAGTTGCTGCGAATTTGAGTTATTTACGTCGGTTCGGCCAGTCGGTCATAGCCTCTCGCGCCGGCGTTGTCTTTGGTTCTGGTGCTCCACTCATCCGGGTCACCAGGCAGATGCGTGGATCTTCGGTAGTTCCACCGCGGGCTGGCCATGCCACATCGATACGATGGTCTTGCGAGAACCCTTGGACGCGTGCCCGCGAAGCAAGGATCGACGAACTCCGGTTTTCGAGAAGGAGGGCTACTAGGTCTGCCCACCACTGCCCTTTAGACCGGTATACCGCTTCGAGGCGTCGACCCGCGTTCGCGCCACTACGACCCATACTTCGCGGCGTGACGCCCTCCACCCGGTAGCGATCGAGACACCAGAGTATGGACAGGAATTCGTCTTGCACCGCAGTAAACCGCGTTGTGGCCTCGTTCTGGACTCTCTGCTTCAGCGCGTTCCGCAGGTCGCCGGGGTGGCCTACTTCATCTTCCAGCGCAGTCACGCGGTGATCGCCCTCCGTGCCGGATAGGAGGCCGTCGGCCGCGTCCACTCACAAGCGACCATAGCTTTACTCAGTCGCCAACAACACCTTCGGAACCCATCCTGCGCGCTCGAAGCGTCTTCGCGGCGTCCTGAATCTCGGCTACTTCCTTGGCGGACAGCCCTAGGACGTGCACAAGAAGCGCCTCATCCACACGCTTCACCACGTTGGTCCATCGGCCGTCACGTAGCTGAGTGTCGAGCCTACTTTTGCTGTCTACAAGCAAAGCCCACGCTTGCTCCAACGCCTTTGGCTTTGGAACCGGCAACACTGCCGCCTCACGGGGCTCCATCTTGAGGATCCCGCCGCCATACGAGCGTCCGAAGATTTCGGCTCCGAGCATGGTTGCGCTGTTGAAAGCTAACAAGGGAAGCGCGAACCTGGTAGGAGACGGCACGTCTCCTCGCAGTCGGATACCGTGCATGGAGTTGAGAAAGGTTGACCCGATAGAGTTTGTAAACATCCTCGGATATCTGTGGCTCATGTAGGTAAAGAAGAGGTCGGGCGGGGCCACTACGGGAGGCCGCCACCAAGGTGTCCTAATTTTACATTTATAAGCCTCGTTGACCTTAAGTTCCTCGCCGTAGCGGACGTAAGCCATGAGCTCCGGGGAGCGGTCATCTGGATCCGGATGAAGGAGCCACACCGGCTCGCCGGCCTCCCGAAGCTTCTTCCACTGAGCAAGCGAGAACGTAAGGCCCTTGAGATGCTTGGTTCCTGGCGGGCAGACCTTTCGCAGATGACCTGCGTCCTCTGACAGGCCGAATTGATCGGCCACGTCTTGATTCAAGGTGAAGAAAGAGTTGCCACCAGTAACGGTTCCGAGCTCAGGACTGCCGTAGCTTGACAGCGGAACCAGATGTTCATCGCTGATTTGCTTGAACAGTTGCCTTTGTCGGTTTGGCAACAGAAGGTCTGTCCACTTGCCGCTGCCAGCAGGGGTAACGCTGAGGTTCGTCATCGGGCGCACCCGACTCAGATCTTCCGCATCGTCAAGGTAATACAGCGAGAAAGCATCACATCCGCCATGCCCCGAAGCGAGGACCAACACGACCTTCTCTGTCGCGTCATCGAATTGAAGGCGTTCGAATAGGACTAGGTGGACCTGCTCGAACCGTTGCCTGAGCCATACACGAATGGGCTCCGCATAGCCCACCGTGAGCAGCTCTGCCGGAAGCACCATAGCGAGCCGCCCTTGCGGCTTTAGGAAAGCGCAGGCGTGGATCAGCAGAGGTGCCCATGAGGATGTGAGCCCTGAAAGGCGCACTCCCTGTTGAAGCGCAGCCCTCCTGGCTTTCGCTTGAGCTTCAGACCCATGTTTTTGGTATCGCACAAACGGGGGATTCCCAATGACCGCATCCATCAGCGGAACTGGCGCGCCCAACTGGGTGGGAGTGGGCACGTCAAAGAAGTTCGCTTCTTTGAGCTGCGCGTCTAGATCTTCCTCCTCGAGGAGGGATTTCGACCAATCCAGCGACGTTTGATGCAAATCGAAGCCATACAAGAGTTCGCCGAATTCTGTGCTCTCGGCTCCCGCTTTTCTCAACTTGCGGCCGGCTGCCAGGAGGAATACCGCTTCTCCGCACGTGGGATCAAGAATGCGAGCGTCTTTATCGCCTGCAACCGCCCACTCGGCGAGATAGTCTGCTATAGCGGCAGGCGTAAAGAAAGCACCGCGGTCTTTCCTTGACGCTGGACTATCTCCCGGCCGGATCACCCGGCCATCATAGTCAGCCGGCGGGGCATGCCGCGCGCTGCCTCGCCCAGCGGCGTTGTCACGATCTGGCTACGACTCGTACGCCAACGGATGGGCCGTCGGACGGCCACAGGCCGTCGGACGGCCACAGCGCCCACGCTGCCTACGGCGCGATTCACATGGCGCGTCGAGGTCGCCTAATGCACCCCAGATGCGGTTCGGTGATAGACGTGCGAGCCCTTGCCCGCCTTCACTCACCGGCGTCGACCACGAGATAACAGTGACAGACCAGCATCACCTTCGACGGTGAACAGGTGACGGGCCCTATCGACTGGGACTTCGTCGCCCCGACCTCCCGGACCTGGGATCTGGCGTACGTCGCGCATCAGTTCGTGCCGTTTCACCCGAGCGAGGCGCTGGCCGGGTGTGGGCTGGGACGCTGAGCCCGACCGCGTAGGACGGCTGCGGCTGCTGGCCGACGCGTACGGTGCGCCAATCACTCCAGTCGAGTTGGTCGACCTGGCCGCGATGCGGTTATTGACCATCGGTACGAACATCGAGAACCGCATCCGCGCAGGTGACCCGCGTTCGCGGTGCATGCAACGGCAGACTTTGAACGGGGTATCGGTGGCCACGAGGTGGACGCTCCCAGCGTGTAAGGGTTGGTGTGCAACGGTTTTTCGGTGTTCGCTGGTCATTCACGCTCTGCTCCTAACATTGATCAAGTCGTCTTGGCGGGGCGGCTACGAGGCTTCGGTTCCTGGCGCTCCTGGTCGCGCACCGAGGGCGGCGATCAGGGCTGCGGTGGGTACGCGGTACTGGGCGCCAACGCGGATGAGCGGTAGCGGGAACTCTCCGCGGCGGGCCAGCCGGTAGGCGGTGTTGCGGGAGATACCGAGGAACCTTCCGGCGGTGACCACGTCGGTGGTGACGCCGAGTGCCTCCAGGTCCTCGATGTCCGACGGTGAATCGGTGAGCGGTTCAGAGCCGGCGGGTGTGCGGGTGCGGCGACGATCGGTCAGGATTACTCCCAGTTGTGACGGCGGGTTGGCGCTTACGTATTGACGTCCCTGCTTTGGTAGTTGATGCGTTACCTTCCAGCTCATGCGTGATCGGGACGGCGATCGGAATGCCGGTGATGTGGATTCCTGGCCGGACGCCCGTACGCTTCCAGTGCTCGGCCGTCCGGAACGCCTGCTCGATGGGATCGGCGCCGGTGGTGGTTCCCGCGCGGTGATCAGGGTGCGGGCGCTTGGGAGGCCGGAGATTCTGGATGTTCCCGGGGATGTGCATGTCCGCAAGAACGTCCTGGAGTTCTTGACGTATCTGATCGCGCGCGGCGGCAGCGCGCACCAGGAAGTCATCCTCGAGGACCTGATGCCCGAGCCGTCCCGGCGCAAGGCCGTGGAGCGGATGCACACCTACACGTACAACCTGCGTCAGGTCTTCACCCGGCCTCGGCGGCGACGGCAGCTACCTGAAAGTGCGACAGCACGAGTACGTGCTGGACCGGGCCGGGTTCGACGTCGACCTGTGGACGATGCTTGACGCCGTCGTGGACGCCGCGGCCGCACCCGACCAGCACGCGCAGACCGCGGCGTTGCGCCAGGCGGTGGACGCCTATACCGGACCATTCGCCGACGGTGCTGGGTACCTGTGGCTGTCCGGGTATCGGTACCTCATACGCCAGGAGTACGTCGACGCGGTGGTCACCCTCGCCGACATCCTGGCCGGCCCCGCGCGGGCGGTGCTGGAAGAGGGCCGCCAGCACCATCCGCACGACGAGCGGCTCACCGTCATACTGAAGGGTTTCACGGCGAAGCGGTGAGCAGCGGTTTGTCCGCGATCGGGACGGGGCTGTCCTGCTTGTGACAGCAGGGCAGTAGCCCCGTTCAGCGTTGAAGTGTTGGAGGCGTTGTCAGGATGTATCACCTCCTTCCTGTCGGAGATTCACGTCAGCGTCGTGATGACTGCGCTGGCGTGGGCTTCTTGGCGGCCGGCTCTGGCCGCTGCCAGGATGCTGGCGGGTCGGTGGCGGCTCCCGTTCGGACCTGAGCGTCTTGAGCAGCGCGGAGGCCTTGGAGTTGGAGACGCTGTTACCGCCAGCTCGCAGGTGGCGAGCGAGCGCGCCACGGGTCAGCGGTTCCTCCGCGACGGCAAGCTGATCTCTGACCGCCCGGGCGGCAGGCAGCACGGTCCGCAGGTCCTCAACATCTGCGGACGGTCCGCGGGACCGGCGCCGGACCGGTGCGGACCGCTGATCTGGGTCTGCTGCATCGCGGGCCGAGGGCGCGTTGGCGGGGCGGACCGCGAGTTCAGCGCGGACCGCGGGATCGTCGACCGTCGGGGCGGACGGTCCGCCGGCATGGCCGAGCGCGACCTTGACCATGACCAGGAAACCCAGTGCCGGGATGGCGGCGGCCGTCCACCCGATCGGCGACGGTTCGGCTTCGACGACCTGTGCCGCGAGTGACAGCACGACCGCGCAGCCCAGCACCGTGGCGGGGAAACGGATGGAGGTGTGCTCGCGTCGCCGGCGGCGTAGTTCCAGGCCGGAGGCGATCGACATCAACTCGAGGACGATGGCGTCGGCCCAGGCGAGCCAGCCCGGCTGCCTGTGGCTGGCGGCGACGTTGTGGACGTGGGTGAAGCTCGCGGCTCCGGCGGCTGTGCCGATCGCGAGCATGATCAGAATCTGGGCCAGGCCCTCGGCGCGGTTGCCGCGGACGGTTCGGTCCGGCGAACGACTCGTTACTACGGGAACACCTCCCGCGGACCGGCCCGTGCCGTACGCGCCGGAGGACGTTCACGACGGTTCTCGTGGGGGACATGCCGGGACGCGAAGGCGGGCGTTTGCAAATGCTGGCAGGACTTCATGGCTGTGGGTCCTTTGGTCGATATGGATGAAAGCGGAGCCCGGACGGGCGCGACCAGTCGGCGTACTGGCAACGGTGTGACGGGGGCGCGACGATAGCGTCCGCATCTGTCACCACCGCGGCCGTACGCGTGGTGACAGAGGGCGCCGTCTGTCACCCGGCACGGAAAGGTCTTGTCGGTGGCTGTCACTGCGGGAAGCCGGTGAGGGGTTTACCGTGCGACGGCTATCAGGTTGTGGCCGTGCAGTTCGGCCAGACGCAGGCGTTGCCCCGATCGGCGGTGCAGCCACCACACCGCATCGGCGGGGTTGCCCGCGTCGTGGGTCGCGGTGACCACGGGGTAGCACACGCCGGCATCGGTCAGTTCCTCGTGCAGGTGGCGCTCCCGGACCGGGCTGGGCAGCCAGAACAGCACCGGCCACACCCGCCCGGTGACATCGGCGAACTCCTCGTATCCGCCGATCTTGTCGACCAGGCGGGAGAGCGGCCGTTCGGTGCCGGTGTCGTACTCAAGCAAGAAGGGAGTCTCTGAGCCGTCCTCGATCCAGATTCCGTGTCCGTCGGGCCGCGAACTCGGGATGTAGGTACGTTCGGTGACGTCGG
Source organism: Paractinoplanes lichenicola (assembly GCF_016785085.1). Lineage (GTDB taxonomy): Bacteria > Actinomycetota > Actinomycetes > Mycobacteriales > Micromonosporaceae > Actinoplanes > Actinoplanes lichenicola. The sequence continues at coordinate 468,523 of NZ_JAENHO010000006.1, read as the reverse complement.
CGCCCTCGCCGGCGAAGGCGCCCATCTGCTGGCACTGCCGGGCCGACCACCACCGCGCCAGGTCGCAGCCGGGCCGGGTGCGGGCGTGACCGGCCAGGGCGGTGAAGAAGCCGTTGACGCCCACCAGGTGCGCCAGGTTCGCGCGGTTGGTCAACTGCCAGCGGCGCCGCCGGGCCCGGTCGCGGTAGCCGCGCTCAAGGCGCTCGCCGCGTTGCGCAGCGGCGACCTCCAAACCCAGCTGGGCGATGACATAGTGATACGGGAACGAGCCGCCGCCGGCCCGATTCGGCCGGAACCGTTCCAGCACCCGAAGACCGACCAGGGTGCGCAGCCGTTCCTGCGCGTAGTCCAGCGACGGGAACAACGCCTGCGCGATCTGCACCGTGGTCAGCACATCATGCTCGGCAAGCCAGTCGAGCAGGACGCAGTCCCGGTCAGTGATCTGCGACTGCACGCGTAGGACGGGATCGACGTACCGCGATGGCCTAACCATGGCGTCGTCCCCGGGGGAGAGACCCAGACTGGAGGGTCTGTCGCGGGACGGCTGCGTTACGGGAAAGACGCACTGCGCTGCGCTGTAAGACATGCTCATGGGTCCGTTTCCCAACGGAGGTCAACAGGGAGGACAAGCAGCGGTTCCGAGTGGACGGCAAGCCGAGATGGCCCGTCAGGGAGAAAGAGGGTGCAAGGCTCGATGTCGTTACAGGTGCGGACACAAAGGCTCCAGAGTTCGATGGCTGGGTGGAAGGCGGGTCGCTAAGCGGAACGACGTCGCGCAGCGTGCGCTCACGAGCGACGTGAGCACGAAAAGGCCGCGGCAATGGCGTGGACCGCGTCGGCTACGGGTGGGCCGCGCCGGGCGGATCCCGAAGCAGCCGCTATCCGCCGACACCCCCAAACCGCTTCTTGTCAGCTGCTGCGAACACCTCGACGCGAGAATCAGCCGAACGGCGGATGCCTGAGCATTACTAAGCACGCATTTCGGGCGTTAAGCGGTGAGACGGCCGAGACTCTTTGTCAGAATCTTGAAGACTCAAGTGGCCTTCACCTGGGCACGTGCACGAAGTGCGGAGGTCAGTGTGGGCCACCCCGGTCTAACGAGTTGGCCTCACGCTCGTCCGCTGCGGCCAGCAGCCCAGTAGACCTCGACATGGACCGTTCGTACCAATAGTGCGACGAACGCTCCAGTCGTCGCCGAGGTCGGCACGCCGGCGTGGCGGAAAGCCACGCGCCGGGCACCTCGTGCGCGAGGTGCCCGGCGACGCTGCCGCGGCGCCGGCCAGACGAGACCCGCTAGGAACTCCTGGCCGTATCATCGGCTCAGGAGGTGGAACAGATGGCAACGATCGACCGGCCGCCGCGCGGTTCGCGGTATGTGGACCAACGGCATTACGTCGTGCCGTCGCACCTTGCCGATCTGCACGGGCCGACCGGCGGCCAAGTCACTCTCGATCGATCACTGGATTGGTCCGGCGACAGCACCTACGACCTTGATGATCCCGGCGACCTCCAGGTGATGTACCAGACCGTCCTGAACCAAGCGGCCAGCGCCGAGGACCTCAATCGCTGGCTCGATGCCGATGTTCTGCGCCGGGTATGGCCTTCTCTGTGGCTTCCTGCCCGATTGCGGGCGCTGTGGCAGGCCCGCTTCTCGGAACTGGCCACGCCGCCACAGGCACTCGCCGGCTGACCATGGATCCAAGCCACCTCCGGCTCGCGGAGATCGGGCTCCGAGTGGCCGGCCGTTACGGCTTCGCACTGGCCGGCGGGTACGCAGTCCAAGCGCACGGCATCCTTGACCGTCCGAGCGAAGACATTGACCTTTTCACAGCCTGGGACCGCCGGGGTGAGTTCACGGCAGCGGTGGACGCCGTCATCGACGGATACCGCGCGGCCGGTTACGCCGTCGACATCGTTCGGCAATTCGAGACCTTCGCCCAGCTCGCCGTCACCGACCCGGCCGAACCCGAGCGGCCTTACAAGGTCGAGTTGGCCGCGAACTGGCGCTCCTTGCCGCCGGTGGTGATGGACGTCGGTCCGGTTCTTCACATGGACGACGTCGTCGCCGGGAAGGTGTCTGCGCTGTTCACTCGGGCCGAGCCGCGTGATTTCCTCGACGTCGACGCCGCCATTATGACCGGTTATTTCACCCGCGAACGGCTGCTCGAGCTGGCTGAGGAAGCCGATGCCGGGTTCGACCGGCGGATCTTCGCCGACCTGCTCGCCATGCTGCACCGCTACCCAGATCGACGCTTCGCGGCCTACGAGGCAACCCCTGATCACATCGCCGCCATGCGGAAACGATTCGAGGAGTGGCGGGGTCAGCTGGCGACCGATTCGTCGTAGCGAACGGGGCCACGCGCCGGGCACCTCGTGCGCGAGGTGCCCGGCGACGCTGCCGCAGGAGGCGCACCGCGCGGTACCGGTGGCACGAACCATCGCCTGACCTCGCGCGACCATCAAGTCGACCGCCGAAGATGTTTCCGCAGCTCAGAAGTCGCCGCGAGTACTCCGGACGTGCTCGGGGAGCGAATAGCACCCACCGTCAGCGCTGGGCATCCGTGGTCACCGCCGGGCACGCCGGGTCGCGTGCGCCCGGGGTTTGCTCCGTACGCGCTCCGACCAGCGACGGGACCCAAGTGATCGATCAGGTGGCACCACTGGGCACTCGATGGGACGCCCGGGCACTCCCGGGAACGCCCTGGTAGGTACGATATGGGCCGCAGGCCCTCGTAGCTCAGGGGATAGAGCATCGGTTTCCTAAACCGTGTGTCGTAGGTTCGATTCCTACCGGGGGCACCACCGCAGTCCGGGTTGTCGGCGGAACCCATCATGGGGCGATGCAACCTGAGCCCGCCGCTGATCGTCATCGGGGTGTGAGACGAGACAGCGGCTCGGGTGGGTCCGAGCGAGACGAGCAGTTCCACGCGTTCGTGGTCAGCCGGCGACCTCGCCTTCTCCACACGGCGACCCTGCTGACGGCCGGTGACACCCACCTGGCCGAGGATCTCGTTCAGGCGGCCCTGACGAAGCTGTATGTCGCCTGGCCGGCATTCCAACGCGCGGACAACCCGGACGGGTATGTGCGTCGTGTGCTGGTCAACGCGTTGATCGACGAGAAGCGGCGGATCTGGCGGCGCCGGGAGCAGACCATGGCTGTGCTCCCCGACGTCCCCAGCGATACGTCTTCCGGCGCTGGCCCCGCCGGTGAGGCCGTGAAGCAGGCGCTTCGCGAGCTGCCGCCCAAGATGCGGGCGGCGGTTGTCTTCCGCTACTTCTACGACCTCGATGTGGCAGCCACGGCGGACGCGCTGAGCTGCTCGGAGGGCAACGTCAAGAGTCAGACCGCCCGGGGTCTGGATCGTCTCCGTGCCGCGCTGCACCAGGCGCAACCCACCTTCTCCAGCCAGGGAGCCACCCCATGAACGACCTGCGTGACCACTTCGAGGAGATCGCCGGGCCGATGCACGCCGTTGACAGCAAGCAGGCCGAGGCCGACCTGGCCCGGGGGCGCCGGGCCCTGCGCCGCCGCCGGGCCGTGCAGGCGTGTGCCGGGTCGGCGTTCGGCGTTGCCGCGCTGACCGCCGCGATCGCGGTTGCCACGAGCACGGGCGCGCCGACCGTGCCTGCCGACAAGGGCACCGCGACCGTCGCGAGCGTGCAACTCGTCGCGTACAAGGGTGAGCAGCCGAAGGGCTTCACCGTCGACAAGGTGCCGGACGGCTGGTTCGTCCAGGCCAGCGAGCAGGGCTACCTGACGATCGCGCCCGAGAAGGCGAAGAACCCGGGGCCGGATGTCAACCCGTCGGCGGACCCGGTCTACAACGAGGACTCGTTCGTCGACAAGATCGCGATCATGCTCGAGTCGAAGGACCAGAGCGGCCCGGGTCGTGAGGGCAAGGCGGTCAAGGTCGGCGACAAGAACGGTGTCCTGCTCAAGGGCATGGAACCGGCCGACAAATCCGGTGACAGCGGCTGGACGCTCTGGGTCGAGCAGCCGAACGGCATATACCTGCTCGTTCAGGTCTGGCAGGGTCTGGGCCTGACGGAGTCCCAGATCGTCGAGCTGGGCGCCGGAGTTCACGTGCACAAGGACGCCGTTCAGGGCGTCGGCTGACCCCCTCGAAAAAGGCGGGCCCGCGGCGGAGACGTCGCGGGCCTGTTCACGTTACGGTCCCTGCATCATGACCGAGGCGAGTGAGCGGGCGGCCGAGCTTGTCGCCGCGGCGCGTGACGATCCCGCGCAACGGCTGCGACTGGCGTCCGCGTTCTACGAGCAGCGCGGCCTCCGGGCGTACAGAAGGGCCGAAGTTGCCTTTATGCGCTGGCAGATCCGCTGCGGCGTGCTGCGGGCTGAGGGCGGCAGCCCCTGGTGGCGGGCCGTGAACGAATCACTGCTGCGGGACGCGGCCGAGGCTCAGCTGCTGAACGATGGCGAACCGAGCAGTCGAAGTGTCGCTTTCTGGTGCGCTTTTTTGCGCGATCCGTCGCCCGAGCGCTGGTATCGCGCGCACAACTCGAGCATTGTCGCGGGCTATCTGCGGCACCGCGATCTCGTGGCCGGGGAAGGGCAGCTCGAGCGGTTCTTCATGGATGTCGCGCTGCTCCGGGTGCTTTATGCGCATTGCCTTCTCGTACGCCCCAAGCTCGCGCTGGGCCGCCTGTCGGTGCTCGGCAGTCTGCTCGGTGACCCCCGTCGTCGCGGCGCCGACCTGTTCCTCTCGCTCAAAGACGTACTGCCGGACGTCTATCCGCTGGGCAAGGTGAGCATCGAGAAGGTGCTGGCGGACGAGAACTATCTGTCGCGGATTGTCGACTACGGCGTGATCGTGCCGCGACTCGCCCGCCTTTACGAGCACGCCGCCGTCGACCTCGACGAGCCGGAACTGGCCGCATTGTGCCGCGACGGTTGTCCCGTGTACGCCTGGCCGTACGAGGAACGGCAGGTATGGCGTACAGGGAGATCGCCTTTTGTCATTGCCCTGGCCCGCAGGGTGGTCTCATAGGGAATCGTGGGCGGCGCGCAGCACGGCGAGCCGATTTCGTTCGACCGCGGAACGCCACTCGGTGGCCTCTTTGATGAGCGTGTCGAGCTGCCGCTGCAATCCGCGTAGCGCCTGATCGGCGGCGGGTCCGGTCGAGCGCAGCCCGCTCGTGTCCAGCGCCGGGCTGTCCATTCCGGCGCGTTCGACCAACCGGCGTACGCGGGGCGCGTCCTGCTGGAGAGCCGCGACCATCTCGGCGAACCGCTGCCGCCCGAACTCGGCCTCATGCCAGTTCTGCTGCTGTTTCTGCGTGGGCTGAGCCAGGGTGGACACAATCCGGAAGCGCATGTCCTGGCAGGCTTTGAGTGCTTTGTCGGCCGCCCGTACGGCGTCCACCCGGGCCCGATAGCCGGCGTCCTCCAGCAGCATCGGCTCCAGAAGCGAATCGACCCGTTCGGCGTACTTCTCGTACTGGACTCGCGCTTCGTCGCGCACCTTGGCAGCGGCATTGCGCGTCTTCCGTGAGCGCCGATATTGCCGGGCGCGTCCTTCGTCGACACTCAACACGCCACCGAACAGCCGGTCCCGCCAATCGGTAAGCGTGGTCGAGTCGGCCTGATCGCGCTCGGCCTCGGCCAGTTCCGCCTCGGCGGCAGCCAGGTCGTGCCGGGCGCGCCGCAGCAGGGCGACGTGGGGAGCCAGCAGGGTGCGATCACGGTCGCTCAACACCGGACCAGGATGACCGGAGCGCTCAGATCCTGTCGAGGTCGGCGGCGGCCGGCACCCGAGCCCCGAGGGGTGGAGCCTGGCCCCTAGGCCATGACTCGTGCGTTGACTGTTAGTCATGGCGGCTAGTTATGCTTTTGGCACCTTCGGGAGGAGAATGCTGTGATTCGGGTCGGGATTGTCGACGATCATCCGCTTGCGTTGCTCGGGTTGCGTAGCGCTCTGGAGGTTGCTCTCGACATCAGCGTCGTGGTCACTGCCTCCGATGTGGACGGGGTGAAGGCGGACGAGCTCGATGTGTTGCTGCTCGATCTGCACCTCGCCGACGACGTGCCGTGTTTTCCGGCTGTCCGGAAGCTGGCCCCGCAGGTGCCGGTTCTGCTGATCTCGGCCGTGGATGACCCGCGGACCGTTGCGGCGGGGTTGGCGGCGGGGGCGTCTGCGTTCCTGCACAAGCGGGAGCATCCGCAGAGTTTCATCGATGCTGTGCGGCAGGTGGCGAAGCCGGCCGGCCCCCGTGCGGTGCCGGTGCTTTCGCCGCGGGAGCAGTCGATCGTGGAGCTGGTCGCGCAGGGATTGACGCATGAGCAGATCGGGCGGCGGCTGCTGATCAGCAAGCACACGGTGGACACGTACGTGAAGCGGGCCCGCTCGAAGCTCGGCGCGGGCAACAAGGCCGACCTCACCCGGGCGGCGTTGACGTATGCGCGGATGGCCGCCTGACGGGCGTGGGCCACGACACGACGCCGAGGCTGTCGGCCAGTGCGCGGTAGGCGGCCAGCGCCCGCGTCGGCTCGCCCACGGACTCCCAGGTTTCGGCGAGTTCACGCCACAGTTCCGCGACCCGGCGGCGGTCATGGGCGCCGGCGATCAGATTTTCCGCCGTACGGAGGTCGTCCTCGCCGGCCAGGCCTTGAGCGATCAGCGCGCGGCCGCGCAGCAGGTGGGCTCGCGCCCGGTCGACGGGTAGCGAGTCGAGCGAGGGGAAAGCCTGCGCGATCCGGCTGAGTGACTCGTCGTAGGCGCCGCGCATCAGCTGCAGGCGGGCCAGGTGCAGGTCGCAGCGGGCCAGGTCCACGTCCGCGCCCACCTCGGCCAGGGTTGTGCGCGCCTTCGTCAGCAGCGCCGAGGCTCGGTCGAGGTCCGGCGGGTCGGTGCGCAGCAGCAGCCAGCCCAGCACCATCCGCAGCCGGGCCAGGCCGTGTTCCTCCATCGTCTCGCCGAGCAGGCCCAGCGCGCGTTCGGCCAGCGTGATCGCGAGCTGCCGGCGACCCTCGGCCTCGGCCACCAGGCTGGCGTTCCAGTAGGCCGAACCTTTGGCCCGGTGCGTGCCGTGTTGTTCGGCGCGGTCGATCACTTCGGTGCTGAGCAGCCGGGCCCGGGTCAGGTCGCCGCGGTCCCAGTAGCAGCCGACCAGTGTGGTGGCCAGGCGCACCTCGTCCTCGGTGCCGCGCAGGCCCAGCCGGGCGGCCTCGGCCAGTGCTTCTTCCCCGTACGTGATGCTCAGATCGACGTCGCCGGCCTCGCGGTACATCCGGCAGCGGGCGTTGAGCAGCACGAGCAGGGTGGGTTCGCCGAACCGGTCGGCCCGCGACTCGGTGATCAGCGGCTCGATCGTGGCCAGCGCCTCCGGCAGTTCGCCGCGCAGTTCGAGCGCCCGGGTGACACCCCAGCCGGCCCGGAACCGCACCGACGGCACCGCCGCGCTCGACAGGTCGCGAAAGGCGCGCAACGCGTCGTCGGTCTGCCCGTTGGCCAGGCTGAGGTCGGCATACCGTACGGCCAGCTCCTGCTCCTGCAGTGCGGCGGTGTCGACGCCGGTCTCGAGGTAGTCCACGCTGGTGCCCAATCGGCGCGCGAGTTCGTGCAGCACCTCACGTTCGGGGATGCGTTTACCCGCCTCGATCAGGGAGATGTAGCTGGCCGACACGAGCGACCGGGCGAGTGTCGTCTGGCTCAGCCCGCGCTCGAGCCGCAGGGTGCGCAGTCGTTCGCCCATGCCGTCGTTCAAGGCCCCCACCCGCTCAAGAGTAGAGCCGGTGGGAGAGGGTGGCGACGTCCACCGTGCGGTCGACCCGGATGCCGCGGGCCAGGGACCGGTCGTGCGTGACCAGCAGGACGGTGCCGCCGAACTCGGCCAGTGCCGCCTCCACCTGTTCGACCGCTTCGATGTCGAGGTGGTTGGTCGGCTCGTCGAGCACCACGCAGTTGACCGCGCGGGCTTGCAGCACGGCCAGCCCGGCGCGGGTCCGTTCGCCCTCGGTGAGCCGGTCGGCCGGGCGCAGGGCGGTGTCGCCGCCGAGCCGGAACTTGGCCAGCAGCGTGCGGGCGTCGGTGGGGGTGAGCGCCGTGGCCGCGCAGACGATGTCGGTGGCGCTGCGACCGCCGGTGAACAGGCCACGGGTCTGGTCGATCTCGCCGACGATCAGTGCGGGCGCGGCGATCCGGGTGCCCTCGTCCAGGTCGAGCCGGCCGAGCAGCGCGTTGAGCAGGGTGGTCTTGCCGATCCCGTTGGGGCCGGTGAACCGGATCCGCTCGCCGCCGAGCACCGTCAGGGTGAGCGGACCCAGCCGTACGGCACCCCGGGTGATCACGGCGTCGCGCAGTTCCAGGGCGACCCGGCCCGCGGCGGGGGCCTCGGCGATGCTCAGCCGCAGCCGCCACGGTTCCCGTACGACCGGGGGCGCGGAGTCCTCGAGCCGGGACAGTTTGCGTTGCGCGGTGGTGGCCGCGGACCCGGTGTTCTGCGCGCTCGCGATGCCGGAAGCTTTGCGGAACTTGTCGCCGTCGGGCTGGCGGCGCGGGTTGAGCGCCTTCAACTCGCCCTGCCGGGCCCATTCCCGTTTGGTGCGCGCGGTCTCGGTGAGTTTGCGGTGCTCGTCGGCGTAGTCCTCCTGGGCCCGTACGGCCGCCGCCCGCCGCGCCGCCCGTTCCGCCACGTAGCTGTCCCACCCGCCGTGATACTCGTGCGCGGTGCGGGTGAACTCGTCCAGCTCGACGACCCGGTCGACGGTCGCGGCCAGGAACGCGCGGTCGTGGCTGACCAGCACGATCCCGGCCGGCGACTCGGTCACGTACGTCTCCAGCCGGTGCAGCCCGTCCGTGTCGAGGTCGTTGGTCGGCTCGTCCAGCAGCAGGATCTCGGGCTGCGCGAGCAGCACGGAGGCGAGCGCGAGCCGGCCTAGTTGCCCGCCGGAGAGCCGGTCGGCCGGTTGCTCGGGGTCGAGGATGCCGAGGTCGGTCATCAACGGCCCGATCCGGTCGTCGAAGTCGGCCGCGCCGAACGCGAGCCACCGGTCGAAGGCCTCCGCGTAAAGGTCGTCGGCGCCGCGTTTCCCGTCGGTGAGCGCCGCGGTCGCAAGGTCCAATTCCTCCCGTACGGCGGTGACCCCGGCGCGCCGTGCGATGTACTGCGCCGCGGTCTCGCCCGGCCGGACCTCGCGCCCCTGCGGCACGAACAGCACCCCGGCCGACGCCGGACGCCGCACGACCTGCCCGGTCTCGGGGGCGAGTTCGCCCGCCAGCACCCGCAGCAGCGTCGACTTGCCCACGCCGTTGGGCCCGATGACGCCCGTACGGGAACCCTGCTCGACGCCGATCGTGACGTGGTCGAGCACCGTCGTGCCGCCATAGAGGACAGTCGCGTCGACGCAGCTGATGCTTGTCACTGGGCTCCTAGCGGTCGGCGGGCACGGGGGTGGCGGCGTGGACGTCGGAACTGGCGAGCCGGGCCACGCCGGGCACGGCCAGGACCCCGTACGTGGAAAGCAGGAGCACGACAACCGCGATGCCCGCCACCGGAGCCAGCCCGGCCTGGCCGACCACCACGGGGACCAGCGCGAGGGCGATCGGCTGCAGGGCGAAGCTGGCCGTCGACTCCACCGAGAACACCCGGCCCTGGATCTCGTCGGGGAACTCGCGTTGCAGGGCGGCGTACCAGAGGATGAAGAACACGGCCACCCCGGCCGAGCCGGCCAGCCCGGCCAGGCACAACGCCCACAGCGGCACCTCGATGGCCAGGAACAGCGGGGTCAAGGTGCACAGCGCGAGAGCGTGCATGGCCCACCAGCCGGGGCGCGCCGGGCGGAGGCGGCCACCGGCGAGCGCCCCGAGCACCGAACCGACCAGGGTGGCCGCGCTGACATAGGCGTACGCGCCCGGGCCGTAACGCTCCTGGGAGACGAGCGGCACGAGGATCGCGTTCGGCGCGAACAGGAAGAACACCTGCACCGTGCCCTGCAGCATCAGGACGGCGACCCAGGGCCGCCGGGCCACCTCGCGGATGCCGGCCCGGGTCTCGCCGACCAGATCGCGCCAGGCCGATCCGGTGCCTGCCGCGAGCACCCGCACGGCGGGCAGGCGCAGCCAGAGCAGGGTGGCCAGCGACACGGCGAAGGTGGCCAGGTCGACCGCGAGCGCGCGCTGAGCCGGCACGGCGGCCAGCAGCACCCCCGCCAGCAGCGCCCCGATCAACGAACCGATCCGTTTGGTGGCGGATTCCAGGCTGAGCGCGGTCTGCCGGTTCGGCTCGTCGACCAGCTGGGCCAGCGCCGCCCGGTGGGCCGGCTCGTAGAGGGCGGCCCCGGCGCCGGTCAGCGCGGCGGCCAGCCACAGCACGGGGAGCGGGCCGTCCAGCCCGAACAGCAGGAAACCGGTGATGCCGATCAGCCGCAGCACGTCGGCCACCGCCATCACCAGGGTGCGCGAATACCGGTCGGCGATGGTGCCGCCGAGCAGCAGCAACCCGCCCATGGCGGCCGCCTCGATCGCGAGCACCACGGCGAAGACGTCGGTGCCGCGCGGCAGCAGCAGCGCGGGCAGGACCACCAGTGTCAGGGCGTTGCCGACCACGCTGGTGACCTGGCCCGCCCAGTACGCCACAAAGCGCCGGTCGCGCAGCAGTGTCCGCAGTTCACTCGTCACCATCGGCCCGTACTGCCCCATTCCTGTCTCGTGTGTTCAGCCAAGCGGATGCGGCCACCAGCCGTCCACTTCGATCTCCGGTCCTGCCAAGCGCGCGATCCGTTCCCGGAAGGCGTCCGAGGGTGTGCAGAAGTCGACGATCAGCAGGTCATCGGAGGTGGCCCGGTGGACGAACCACGTGTCCGGGTCGGGTCCGGAGGCCGAAAGATCTTCGACGGTGACCACCGATCGCAGCGCGCCGAGATCGGCCGCCGGGTCGTCGTCCACGGTGGCGGGCGGGCCCGCGGTGAGAAACGCCGTGAGCTCCGGCGGCACCTGCCGGTGGGCGAACCGCGCCTCGTGCGCGGCGGGCGAGGTGAGCTCGCCGGGCATCGGGTCCTCGTCCCGGAACGCACCCTCGGAGCGCAGCACGACCCGGTAGAACAGCGCCTTGGCCAGCTCGCGGAGCGCCGAGTCGACGGCCTGGGACCGGCGCCCGGCCGCGCCCGAGCCGATCAGCACGCCGCCGTGGCCGGCCCCGCGGGCCACCGCCATGACGGCGGGAACACCGAAGCGGGGATCGGTCATGTCGGTGAGCACAAGCTCGGCCCCGGCTTTGCGGCACAGCCCGGCGACGGCGCGGGCCAGCGCGGTGGCCGGCTGCGGCAGCACCTCCGGAGCCGTACGCCGGAACCACAGCCGCATGAAGCAGTGCCGTTCGTAGAGTTCGAGCACGGCCGCGTCGCTCGCCGCGCTCGGCCGGACGTGGGCCGCCATGCCGTTGCTGTTGCCGAGCCGGCGGGCGCTGCTGACCAGGGCGGTGCGCTCGGCCAGCTCGCCGGTGGCGCGGGCCAGGGCCGTGGGCAGGCTGACGTCCACGCCGTAGCCGCTCTCGCGCTCGCCGTCCGCGGTCCGCGCCCCGAACGTCTCGGCGTAGTACAGGGGAGTGCCGCCGACCAGCACGCAGCGCACCTGCTGGCCGTGCAGCCAGACCGGCGCCGGCTCGGCCGCGAGCACGCCGATCGCGTACAGGGGAACGGTGCCCGGGTCGAGCTGCAACCGCCGAGCCACGGCCAGGTCGTCGAAACCACCGAACGGGCGGCAGCGCAGGCCGGCCTCGGTCAGCATCTCGATCAGAGCCTGGGCGGCGTGGCCGGCCTCGAGCAGGGTGTAGCGATAGCCGCGCTGGCCGTACTTGGCGGTGACGTCGGCGAGCCGGCCAACCAGCCAGAACCGGGTGCGGACGGCGGCCAGCGTCGGGTCGAGGGCCAGCTCGCCGGGTGCGGGCGGCTCGGCCGCGCGCTCGGTCAGCCGCAACGGACTGCCGGTGGCCGTACGGAAAACACTGCCCGACTCGGTGACCTGCTCGCAGACGAGCTCGACCGGGTAGAGCGCGCCGGCCGAGGGGTAGAGCCTGCGCTCGGGGTCGTGGAAGGCGCGCATGACCGCGTCGAGAACGCCGGCGTCGACCGGGGGCGCCGAGTCGTCGAGGTGGTCGAACGGGGCGAAGCTGCGCGGGCGGCGGGCCGGGGACTCGAAGGCCTCCTCCGGCGAGCGCGGCAGGAACCGGCGGGCGGCCGCGCGGCGTTGGTATTCGAGCAGGTCGTCGGTGGTGTAGCGCAGGCCCTCGTTGAGCGGCAGGGACGAGCGGTCGTGCAGCTCGAGGGTGTCGCGGTGCGGCTCGTGCGAGGCGACCTGCACCATCTCGTACCGGCGCAGGAGTTCCACCGTACGGGTGGGCAGCGACGCTCGGGGCAGGGGGCCGGATTGCAGATCGAGCAGCGTCCGGCGGTGCTCGGCGCTCGGCACCCGCACCGCGAGGCGGCATCGCGGGCCGGTGAGCTGCACCCGGGACTGCTCGACGGTGACCGTGACCGCGGGCCGATAGCTGATCCACTCCTGGTTGTTCATGACCCCTCCGTGGTCGCGCCGGGCCACCGGCCTGCCCCGGGACGGACCCGGGGCAGGCCGGTGCTCGGCTACGCGGTCGTGCCGGCGCGTTTTACTGGCAGCGCGAGTTGGCCGGGATGCTGCGGCCGGGGTTCTCGAAGGTCTCGACCTCCTCGATGGTGATTTCCTCGTCCTGCTCGACCTCGACGGCGACAACGGGCTTCTCGGCCATGACGGTTCCTCTCGTTGATTCCGGTGCGGCCGGTTGAGCCGCTGCCAATAATCAACCATTCGGCGAGCGGCCCGTCATGTCCCCGATTCAAGGGACTGTTGTAGCGGTCGCGGTCAATGCGAGAGTTGCTGCAATCACCAGTTCGATACGGGGAGAGTGCGACATGCAACCGTGGCGGATAACCCGCGTACAGCACACGTGTTTCGTCATGGACGCCGGATCCGGGCGGGTCGCGGTGGACCCCTCGCTCGACTATTTCGGCAATCTGTGGAGCCCGAAAGGACAGAACGATCGGGCGGTCACCACGCTGCGCGGAGTGGACGCGGTTGTCGTCTCCCATTCCCACGTCGACCACTTCCACGTGCCGACGCTGCTGCAGCTCGACCGGGACACGCCGATCGTGCTGCCCGAGGCCGACCTCGACGCGCGTTTTCCGATGTCCGAGGAGTTGAAGGAGCACGGGTTCACCGACATCCGGTTCCTCGGCGCCGACCGGCCCGCCGCGGTGGCCGGCTTCGAGATCAGCGCGGTCGCCGCGTGCGAGTCCATCGAGGGCATCCCGCAGCAGTCACTGCTGTTCGCCGCGGGCGGCCTGCGGGTGCTGCACGGGGCGGACACGCTGGAGGATTTCACCGGCTACGCCCGGCTCGCGGCGCGGGGCCCGGTCGACGTGGCGCTGCTCCCGCTCAACTGCAGCTTCAACTTCCGGGCCCTGCGCAACCAGATGTCGCCGGCCACGTTCCTGCGCAGCGTCGAACTGCTGAGCCCGGTGGTGGCCGTCCCGCTCGGCATCAACGAGGGCACCCGGCGGGCGCAGACCGCGCTCGACGCGCCCTGGTTCCCGCACAGCGAGGCCCTCTACACCGACCGCTTCCTGCTCTCGCACGCGCCGGCCGGCACCAGCGTGGAGCCGCTGGCCGACGGGCAGACGCTGCTGCTCGAACGGGCCGCGGACGGCGCGGTGACCTGGCGCAGCGAGCCCGAGCCGGCCGGGGCCGACCTGTCCGCGGCCGGAGTCGAGATCGCGATGGGCCGGTTCTGGTCGCTCGCCCTCGACGTGCACCGCCGCGACCGGCACTACTTCGGCCTCAACCTGACCCGCAAGTTCCCGCAGTGGCGGGACAGCTGGCTGGAGTGCCGCGACCGGCTGGAGGCGCTGCTGCCCGAATGGGCCGAGCACCTCACCGACGCGCTCGGCCAGGCCTCCCGCCGCTACTCGACGCTGCCGGTGCTGATGCACTTCCCCGACACCGTCGACTTTCTCGAAGGCCGGGGTGACGACGTCGCCGCGCTGGTGATGCAGTCGCTGTACCTGCTCGACGCCGACGTCGCCGAGCACGACTACTTGCAGCGGATCTACGACGTGCTCAGCTATCGGGTCCGCGACGACGCGGAGGCACTCTGGCGCTGCCACTTCGAGTACGCCCGCTGGCTGCAGACGCGGCAGGCCGCCAAACAGCCGAACCGGCCCGCCGAATTCAGCCCCGAGGCCGAACAGGAATGGCTGCGCCGTCAGATCGACGCCGACCTGGACGCGGCCGACTTCGCGCACCCGCGCATCAATCCCATTTTCGGACCGTTCGCGGGAACACCGGAGTTCCTGCGCAAAGGGCCGGCCGACGAGGACACCGTCACCTTTTATCTGATCGACCGTACCGACGAGCGCATTCGTACCTCGGTCAAAATCTTTTCCCGTACGTCGGCTGCACTCGTGCGGGCGATCGACGCGGCCCAGGGGCGCAAGACCATCACCGCGATCTGCACCGAGACGGGGATCGGTCAGGACGAGTTCCGCAAACTCTACGAGAGCATGCTCGCCTTCACGCCCTATCTGATGGACACCCATTGGCTGCCCAGCGAGACGCTCGCCTGGCAACCCCACTTCACCCGCTGAGCTTCATCCGCCGCGAAAGGACACCACGCCATGTTCACCTTCGAGGACGACCCCTCCAGCCTGATCTTCGACCCGACCGTCAGCACACCGCCGAGGTCGCTGTGATGTTCGGCCCCGAGTACTTCGCCGGCGTCGCCCGGCGCGGGCTCGGCCTCGGCGTCAACCCGTCCGACTTCCACGACGCCTACCTGACCGCCGAGCCCGGCCGCGTCGACTTCTTCGAGGTGACCGCGGCCTCGGCCCGCCACCGCGGCCGACTTGCCTACACCGACGTGCAGGAGCGGCGGGGCCGGCCGGAGGGCTTCCACCGGCGCAGCGCGGCCGACCTGGTCGAGCTGGGGCAGAACGTGCTGGTGCACAGCACGGACCTGAACCCGGTCTACCCGGAACCGGTCGCGCCGGCCGACCTGCGCGAGCTCAACACGCTGCTCACCGACAGCGGGTCGCCGTGGGTCACCGAGGACCTCGGCGTCTGGCTGATGAGCGAACGGCACGTCTACCCGTACTTCACGCCGTTCCCGTTCGACGAGACCACCCTGGCCACGACGATCGGCAACGTGCACGCGCTGCACGCCAACCTGCCGGTGCCGTTCAACGCCGAGTTCCCGCCGTGTGAGGTCATCACCGGCCGGATGCACGCCTTCGACTTCTTCGCCGACCTGGTGACCGAGACCGGCGCGGGCATGTGCGTCGACGTCGGGCACGTGCTCAGCTACCAGCTCGCCCGCGGTGCCTCGCCGATGGCCGACCTGCACCGGCTGCCCTGGTCGCACATCACCGAGATCCACGTCGCCGGCGGCGGCCTCGACCTGCACGACTTCGGTCTGCGCTACGACGACGCGCACGGCGACGCCCCGATCATCTCGGTCTGCTTCGACCTGATCGACGCGATCGTCGAGCACGCGCCCAACCTGCGGGCGATCGTGCTCGAAGTGTTCGGCGCGCGCCGGCCTGCCGAGGCGCTGGCCACGCTGGACACCGTGCGCGACCGGCCCAGCGTGGCCGCCTGGCTGGCCGGGCAGCAACGCGTCCCCCGGGCGCGGACGGCCGACCCCGGCCGCAGCCGGTCCCGGATCGTGGCGACCTTCGACGCGCTGCACGGCGGCGCCCCGGTCGACGGCGAACGGCTGGCCGAACTGGGCGAGCCCGTACTGACCGGGTTCGCCGTGGCCGAGCAGGACCGGTGGGAGTTCCACCGCCGCCAACGCCTGCAACTGCACGGCGCCACCGTGGCCGGTTACTTCCCGCTCACCACCAAATGGCTGCTGCACCGCGACGGCCTCACCGAACTCGAACTCTTCGAGCGGATCGTGCCCACACTGACCGGCTCCGACGTCGAGCTGCACGAAAAGGTGCACGCCGCGTTCGCGCTCCAGGTAACCGCCGACGCCAACGACACAACCGGCGCGGAGATCTACCGCATGGAATCGTGGATGAACACCTGCGCCGCGGAGGGCGACAACGATCAGCGCGCCGAATTCACACTCAGCCTGCCCGACCTCCTGTCGGCGACGCGATCGGAGACGTTGGGGACCGGAGACTTCCTCCGCCCGTACGGGGTCAGCTTGCGCCACAAAGGCGAGTGCCGTTTCGCCACCTCGGCCTCGGAGAAGCGGGTGCTCGTCGAGGCGACCGCCCTGGCCGTGGTGGACCTGGGCGATGTGCCCGGCCGAGCCGTCTGCTGCAGCGGCGAATAAACGCTCGGTCTCGTCAGCAGCACGGATGCTCCCCGATCAGCGCGACCACCGAGCCGTGCGAAACCGTGACGGCGGCCAGCAGAAACAGAACCAGCAAACAACCGGCGGCGAGGTTCAGAAGGCGTCTCATGAACTCACCCTGGCAACGTCGTAGATGCCTGGCAATCCCTGCTTTTGCCCCCTATGGGGTCACCCCGACAACCCCTGTATGACGGCGCCCGGCGAGCGGTCGTGCGCCGGGCCCGGGGCGAACTCCATCGGACTGGGCTCGTCCCGGCGGGCCAGGGCGAGGAGGTCATCGAGTTTCATCCGGGCCCCGTCCTTGGCCAGCTGGGCCATCCGACGCTCCGCGTCCGCCCTGACGGTCCGCACCGTGGTGGTGGCCAGCCCCGATCGCGCTCGGCGCCGGCGGAACGGTCGTGGCGGGCTACCAGCCGCCCACGCCGGTCAGGACTCTCTCTACCGGGACTGGTTTGCCCAGGTAGAAGCCCTGGCCGAAGGGGACGCCGCAGGCCACCAGGGCGTCGCGTTGGGCGGCGGTTTCGATGCCTTCGGCAATCACGGTGCAGCCGTGCTGGTCGGCGAACTGGACCAGGGCGCGGATCGCGGCCTGGCGGGCGCCCGAGGTTTCGATGCCGGTGATCGAGCCGAGGCCCAGCTTGAGGAACGCCGGGCGTACGTGTTCGACCAGCGACAGTGTCTCGTAGCCGGCGCCCAGGTCGTCGACAGCCAGCCGTACGCCGCCACCCAGCCGGGCCACCTCGGCCGCCTCGGCGTCGCCGGTTTCGAGGACCAGGGGGCGGCGGGATTCGGCGAGCAGTTGCGCGAGTTCGTGCGGGTGGCGGAGCAGGTCGGCGGTGGCGTTGACCGACAGCCACGTGCCGTTGGGCAGGGACGCCGACGACGTGATCGCGGCCTGGATCAGGGCGGCGTCGAGCGCGATGTGCACGCCGCGCTGGGCGGCCGATGCCAGGGCCTCGCGCGGGTTGCTGCCGTCGGCGAAACGGGTGAGCGCCTCGTAGCCGACCACATGGCCGTTGATCATGTTGTAGATCGGCTGGAAGACCGTGAAGAAGCTGAACTCCTCGAACGCGTGGGCCTGTGAGGAGGACGACGACGCAGATTTCCAGTCGCCGGTCTGGCTGCGCTGCAACCGTACGGTGGTGTGACCGGCATTCGTTCCGGTCTCGTGCCGATAGTGCAGCACCTGGGCCCAATCGCCGGCCCCGGCGGTCGGGATAGGGGCAACAGCGGCCTTCTTCTTCGTACGCCGTTTGCGAACCCGCTTCGGGACGACCGGGCGGACCAGCCAGTTGCGCAGGTGCGTGAGCAGGTCGACCACCGTGTTGCCCAAACCGACGAACGCGATCATCGCGTACAGGGAAAGGGTCAGGTTGAGCACCGCGAACACCATGTTGTTCCACAGCTGGTGCTCGATGTCGACCCAGATCGTGTAGACACACAGGGCGATCAGCGCGAGCGGCAGGATCAGATAGCTGGTGGCCGCGGTCGTGCGATTACGGACCTTCGGCGTACGTTTGAAGGCGCTCTTCTCGCCGGTGAGCAACTGGAGCAGCGAGGCGATGCTGCCCGACAGGTTGACCGGCAGCAAAATCAGGTTGAAGCCGTAGATGCGCAGCATGTCCGAGCGCTTGTAGCCGAGCTGCTTCAGGTCGGCCGCCATCATGAAGAAGTACGGCACCGAAATGAGCAGCAGGATCGGGTTGAGCAGCTCGTTGTTGAACGGGTAGGCCAGCATCACGACCAGGCACACGGAGCTCCAGAAGATGGAGGCCATGTAGTTGACGCGCAGGAAGTACTCGCCGAAGCGGTTCTTGTCCTCGCGTTTCGACTTCGCCCGGAACTGGTCCTTCAGGCGCGACAGGATCAGCAACCCGCCGTTGGCCCAGCGCTGCCGCTGAATGCAGAGCGAACCGAAGTCGGGCGGCGTGGCGCTGTAGGCCAGGCGCTCCGGATAATTGTGCAGGAGCCACCCCCGTACGCCGAGGTCGATCGTCGATTCGGTGTCCTCGATGACCGTACGGTCCTGGATGTATCGCTTGATCTCCCAGTCACCCTCGTACGAGGTCTCGCAGATCTCGTCCAGGGCCTTCTTGCGCAGCACGGCGTTAGCGCCGACCCAGAACGTGGCGCCGTAATGCGTCATGCCCTGGTGCACGATGTATTGGATGTCGGTGGTGGCGCCCGAAATGCGCTCGATCCGCGTGGCCGAACCCGGATAGGCCGAGTACGGCGTCTGCGCGACCGCGTGATGCGCGAATGCGCCCTGTTCGAGCAGGTGCACGAGTCGAAGCGCGTATTCGGGCAGCAGCACACTGTCCGCGTCGAGCGTGAGCACGTAATCCGGGTTCGGCACGACCAGGTCCGCGCGGTTCGGGCCGGCCGTCACCAGCGCGGTCCCCAGCGGCGTGCTGACCTCCTGATACGCGCCGCCCATGAGCCCGATGTAGCTGTTCAGGTTCATCGCCTTGTTGGGCTCGTGCGACAGCGACACGTATTTCTTGCGCTCGAAGCTGGTCACCTGCACGTCGAAGATGGCCAGCAGCCGCTTGTAGAACTGGTTCATGCGCGCGATCGGCAGCGCGACCTGCTCGTCGGCGCCCTTGTTGAGCGCGCCCGCGATCTGGCCGAGTTCGGCCGCGAGCGGATTGACGATGTGCTCGACGAAGAACGTGTCGGTGTGGTCGACGATCTCCTGCCGGGCGCCCAGGTCGTACAGCCAATCGGAGGCGTACCGGTATTCGTCGGCGAGCCGGCGCATGTCCTCGATCATGACCAGGTAGCCGCCGCGAACACGCACCTGCTCGTCGAAATAGGCGAAAGCGTTCGACACTCGATAGAACGGGACCTTCAGCTCACCCTCGATCTGGCCGGGCAGGGCGCGGGCGGCGAGCAGCATGTCCCGTGCGGCCCGGGTTTTAGGTGCGCGCGGGTCGTCGATCAGCAGCGTCACCCGCAGGCCGGGATATTCCTGCAAGGCCGCCGACAACAACGTCGTACGGTTGGTCCGCTCGTCCTCCTGATAGGACGGCACGAGCACCGTCACCGACGGCATCTTCCCGCCGATGAACTCGTCGAGCATGATGCGCGGCGCCCGCTGGTGACCACGCGCGCGATAGAAATAGCCGATTCGCGTAATGAGGTACGCGATGGCCGAAGCGGCCAGTCCGGTGACGACCAACATGTACACGATCGCCTCGATCGCGAGCCGCACCGAATAGGCGTGGCCGGCAATGAACTGCTGAATGATCGTGTATGTGATGTAGCATGCCCAGACCGTGATTGTCACCACGATCGCCAGCCGGCCTCGAGTGATCCTGCCTTCGGAGACAGGGGGCGGAACGATCGGATGAGGGTCCGTCCGCCGGTCGGCCCCCCATTGGCGCTGGGCGTCCCGTTTTCCCTGGTCCGCCGATGTGCGTGGCATGCGTGTCTGGGCCTTTCGGTGCGATTTGCGGCGACACCGCGCGGCGATGTCGGCGGAATTGTGGGCCCCCGATCCCGTTTTGCAGCTCCCGATTCCGGTCGAAAGAACCGTCCCTCGCGCCCCACTGGTCTCGTCCTTTCACCCGATCGTGAAAGCGGCCCCCGTACGCCAGCGTGTGGCGACTCGAAAAATCGAAAGGGCTTTCATGGACCGCGCCACACCCGTAGCCGTGCGGCCCGATTACGATCCGCTCGCGGACCCCCTGGCCGACCCGAACTGGCAGGAGCCTGAGCAGCCGCGCAGCAAGCTGTCGTGGACGCGGCTCGGCCTGCTGGTGATCGTTCTGGGGCTGGTCGGCGCCGGCGGCACGCTCGGAGTGATCCACCTCCAGAACACCGCGGGCCCGACCGCGAAGTCGTGGGCCGTGCCGTACGTCGACGTCACGCTGACCCCGACGTTCCAGTTCCAGGATCCGACGGCGAACCCGGCCAACGACGTCGCGCTGGGCTTCGTGGTCGCCGACCCCAAGAACGCGTGCAGCCCGAGCTGGGGTGGCGCGTACACGCTGGACGGGGCGGGCAACCTGCTCGAGCTCGACCGCCGCATCGCGCAGCTGCGCCAGGCCGGCGGCGACATCACGCTCAGCCTCGGCGGGCTGCACAACTCCGAGCTGGCCGTCGCGTGCACGGACGAGGAGCGGCTCACCGCGGCGTACCGGGAATTGGTGGAAAGGTACGACGTCAAGACGCTCGACCTCGACATCGAGGGGACGGCCGTCGCCGACCAGGCCTCCTTGCAGCGCCGGGTCGCCGCGCTGGCCACCGTGCAGAAGGAGCGCGAGGGCGCCGGCAAGCCGCTCGCCGTGTGGCTGACGCTGCCCGTCGCGCCGAGCGGGCTGACCGAGGACGGTGTCGGTGTCGTCCGCGGCATGCTCGAAGGCGACGTCGAACTGCGCGGCGTCAACGTCATGACGATGGACTTCAACACCGGCGAGACACGGCCGAACATGCTCGACCTGAGCATCAGCGCGCTCAACGGCACGCACAAGCAGCTGTCCGACACGTACCTGCGCCTGGGTCGGAAGCTCACGTCGCCGCAGGTGTGGTCGCGGATCGGGGCCACCCCGATGATCGGCCAGAACGACATCGACGCCGAGCGCTTCACCCTCGACGACGCCGCGGGCCTGGCCCGTTTCGCCGTCGACAACGGCCTCGGCCGCGTCTCGATGTGGTCGATCAACCGTGACGCCCCCTGCCGCGGCACGTTCGCCAACGTCGTCGTCCACTCGAACACCTGCAGCGGCGTCGACCAGGACGCGCTGGCCTTCTCCAAGGTCTTCGCGGGCCTGCCCGGCAAGGCCGCGGGCAGCGACAACTACGACTCCGTGGAGATCCCCAACCGGGCCACGACGGTCGACAACCCCAAGACCAGCCCGTACCCGATCTGGCGGATGACGGCCATGTACGCGGGCGGCTACAAGGTGGTCTGGAAGGGCGTCGTCTACGAGGCCAAGTGGGCCAACTCGGGCCAGGACCCGGCGGCCGCCCCACCCGCGGGCACCCAGAGCGCGTGGTCGGTGATCGGCCCGGTGAGCCCGGTCGAGAAGGCGCCCAGACCCATCCCGGTGGTGACCGGAGTGACCGACGCGTGGACGGCCGGCACTATTTACCGCCGAGGCGATCGGGTGCTGTTCGGCGGCCTCCCGTACGAGGCCAAATGGACCACAAAGGACGACTCCCCGTCGACCGAGTTCCCCGTCGACGCCGACGATCCGTGGAAGCCGCTCTTCAACATCCCGGGTGAACCCAAAACCAACTAAGAGGGCTCTCCGGCCGCGTAGGCGGCGAGGACCTCGTCTTCGCGGCTCATGATGTCGGCGGGTGCAATTGGACGTGATCGTCGACCACGGTCACCACGGCTCGGCCGGTCGGGAACAGGGGCAGGGCCTCCTCGGGGAGTTGGAGGCGGCCCAGGCTGTCGATGGTGACTGTTCTGTCCTGGCCGGTTTCGTGTTCACCGGAAAGGACGCCGTGGCGCAGGCGGAGCACCGTGTCCGAGGCGGCGATGGCGCGGGCGTCATGCGTGGCGATCACTACCGCGCTTCCGGCGGCGGCCCGGGCACGCAGAAGACGCAGAACCAGCGCCGCGGATTCGTCGTCCAGTTCGGCTGTGGGTTCGTCGGCGATCAGGAGGGCGGGTGGGCCCACGCCGGCGGCGGCCACGGCCAGGCGTTGTTGTTCGCCGCCGGACATCGTGGCGGGGTGGGCGGTGGCTCGGGACGTCAGGGAGACCTCGGCCAGGGCGGCCTCCACGTCGACTTTGACCCGGCGCAGCTGGGCGATCTGTGAGATCTGGCCGCGCGCGTCAAGCTGGGGAAACAGGCTGTGGGTGGGGCGCTGGGCGACCCAGCCGATCTCGCGACGACGCAGTTTTTGCAGGTCACGGCGGGACAGCGAGGAGACCAGGCGGCCGCGATGGCGCAGTTCGCCGCCGGCGGGGCGTTCGCGCAGGGCCAGCACGGCCAGCAGCGTGGACTTGCCGCTGCCGGACGGGCCGGTGATGGCGCTGACCCGGCCGGCGACCACCGAGACGTCGACGCCGCGCAGGGCCTGGGTCGGGCCGGTGCGGGCGGCGTACAGCTGAAGGAGCTCGCGACCCACGAGCAGGTCAGTTGTCACGGTAGGCCTCCTCCTCCAGACCAGGCGAACGCGCCGCGGTAATCAAGACTGCCAGCACCGTGGCCACTGCCGCAGCCCCGGCGGTGACGGCGATGCCGGGAACGGAGAGCTGGAACGAGAAAGCGGGCAGCAAACCGGGCTGATCGTCGAGCAGCCGGCCGCCCAGCGGGATCAGCAGGGCCACGCCGGCCACCGCGAAAGCGAAGGACAGCACGGCCAGCAGCACGAATTCGAGGGAGCGGGCGCGGCGGACCCGGGCGCGGCCCAGGCCGATCCGGGACAGCATGAGGTCGGACGGTCGGCGCAGCACCGCGGTGCGCTGGGCGTAGACACACAGCGTCAGGATCGCCAGCAACGCCAGGTAACCGGCGATGGCGAGCTGATAGCCGCGGGCCCGGCTCGTGGCGACGTACGCGCCGTCCTCGCGCAGCTGGGCCGCGGTGTCGATGCGTTCCGGCTGCACCCCCTTGGGCTCGGTGACGGCCAGCACGCCCGGCTCACCGGCCGAGCTCCACAGATACGTCTGGATCACGAACATGGGCGAGCCCAGCTCGGTGCGCGGCACCAGCCGGGGATCGTCGACGCCGAGCAGGGCGAACATCGGGTCGGCGGCCACGACGTACATCGGGCGACCGCGCATGCCGGGGAAGGCGTCGACACGCTCCGCAATCATCAGGTTTTCGGCGTTGTAACCCAGAGACACCCGTACGAGGGGCACGTCCACGGTCGAGGGGTCCGCCACGACGATCGCGCGGGGCATCCCGTCCACGTCCGTGGGGTGGGCGGCCAGCGCGGTCACGGCGTCGCGGGCGGCCGCCAGATCGGGGCCGGTGCCCCACAACGCGACGTCCTTGAACCGCGCGGGATCGATGACCAGCAGGTCACGCTGGCCGTCGTCGAGCGGCGTCGACACGTCCACATGCCACACCGTCGTGCTGTCCGGGGGTAAAGGCGGCACCCGTACGCCGGGAACAAGTCCCTTGGGCGGCGCCTGGTTCGGAACCTCGGGCGGCGCGGACGGCGCCTGATCGTCAAGCTCCCACGAGCCGTTGATCTTCGCGACCGCCTCGGCCCCGGCGGCCACGGCGATCCGGTTGTCGGCCGACGACCCCGTGGAGTGAAGAGCGGACAGTGCGAAGAGCAACATGCCCAGCCCGGCGGTCACCACGAGCACGGCCAGCCGCCGCTCGGTGCCACCCGAACCGAGCCTCCGCCGGGCCAGCCACACGACCACCCGGGTGGGCGCCGCCGGGATCTTGCCGCCGCCTCGCAGCAGGGCGGGCAGCCAGCCGGCGAGCACCCCGGCCGCCACCAGCACCAGCAACGGCACGAGCAGATCCACCCCGCGTACGCCGTCGGCCTGCGACAACCCCGCGGCGGCGACCAGCGCCACGATGATCAGAACCGGACCCCACGGGATCGAGCGCTTCGCCGTCGCGGGCGGGGCGGGCCGTACCCGCCGGGCCGCCGCGGCCGCACCGACCACCGCGACCAGCAGCAGGCCGATGCCGGTCGCGCCGGCCGCGTTCACCGCCGCCGGTTCCCACGACTCCGCGATGGTGCCCGGCGGACCCAGCCGCTCGACCAGTTGCCACGCGGCGAGCCAGCCAAGCCCGGCCCCGACCGCCGCCGGCAGCAGATTTTCGAGCAGCCACAGGCCACCCACGGTGATCGGGGACATGCCGACGGCCGCGGTGTGGCGCAGTTCCCGCTCGCGCCGGCGGGCCGACAACAACGCCACGGCCAGCACCGACGCCAGCCCGACGCCGGTCGCCGCCCACTCCACGGGCCGGGTGCGCTGCCGCACCGTCTCGGTCGTGGCCTGCGCGGTCGCGACGATCCGCCCGATGCCGCTGGCGAAGTTGAGCGCCAGCGGGTCGTCACCCTCGGCCGGCCGCACGGTCGCGTAGTACCGCCGCTTGTAGTCGATCTCGGCGGCCGTCCGCCGGGCCTCGCTGAGGGTGACGCCCGGCTTCAGCGCGGCCTCGACCGCCCACAAGATCTGATCGTCAACGGTCTTGGCCAGGCGCTCGACCGTCGCGACGTTGCCGACCAGCAGGTACGCCGGGAGGGTGCGATATTCGGTGTCGCCGGGGGTGTCGCCGCCCCGCAGCGCCCACTTCGTGCTGCCCCGAGGGTCGGCCGGCAGCCGCCCGCCGCGATCGACCGCGTAGACGCCGCTGACCTTGGCCGTGGCCCTCTTCGGTATGCCGCGATTGCCCGTGACCACCGCGAGGACGATCTCGCCGCCCGGCCGCACGCCCAGCTCCTCGGCCACCGGCTCGGCCAGCCACACACCGTCATCGCCAACGGCCTTACCGACCGCGACCAGCTCCTCGGCCGGACTACCGACCGCGAACAGCCGCCCCCGCTCGGTCTTGCCACCCGCGCTGACCGTCGACCCCCAGAACTTCGGCTTGGCCAGCTCGGCCCCGATCGACCCGCCGGTCAGGTCGGGCTCGGTCAGCCCGGCCACCCCGCGCAGATCGTCGATGACCTTCTGCTGATCGAGACTGTCCGGCCCGACATTCGCCGACAACCGCACGACGGCCGCGTCGTTCTGCCGCGCGGTCACCGGAACCTGCTCGCGCCGCACCTCGAAGGCCGCGTTGTCGGACGCCTCGGCAAACATCGGCCCGGCCGCCGCGGCCGCCGCCAGCACCAGGAACGCGCACAACGTGAGCACCGTCCAGGCCCGCTGCCGCAACCCACCCACCAGCGCCGCAACGGCAAGCCGACCACCGAGCGCCATGGGCCTCCTTAGGCCATCAACCACCAGAGGCCGATTGCCGATGAAGCTATCTCACTGGGCGCGCTCCCACGACCCCGCGGCACCGAGGGCACCGCGGGACAGGCTCACGGCGTACGGGGAAAAGTGGGGTTGGGGTGTTCCGCTGTATTCGCCGTTCGGGTCGGAGTTCCACTACGACTTCACCGTGACGATCGACGCTGCGAAGGCGCCGGCATCACGGGCCGGACGAGCTGCCCGCGGCCGGGGTCGAATGGATGCTGAACGAGGACGAGCGGCCGGGAATGAGCTGGGGACTGAGCAGGCCGGCGGGGCGTACGGGATCCGTTCGGTCGGGTTTCAGGTGACCGAGCCGGCTGCTGAGGGGACTGCGATGCGCAGTGCTTCGACCAGGCCGCGGTAGAGGTCGTCGGAAGCCAGGAGGGAGTCGTGGGTGCCTACGGCCCGGACGCGGCCGCGGTCGAGGACGATGATGCGGTCGGCGTCGATCACCGTGGAGAGGCGGTGGGCGATCGTCACGACGGCGCCGGTAGCGGCACGGTCCCGAACGGAGGTTTGGACCGCGGCCTCGGTCAGGGCGTCCATCTGGGCCGTCGCCTCGTCGAGGAGCAGGATCGCCGGGGTGCGGATCAGGGCGCGGGCCAGGGCTATCCGCTGGCGTTCGCCGCCCGAGAGCTCGGCGCCGGAGATCGGGGTGTCGACGCCCTGCGGCAGGCCGGCGACCTTGTCGGCCAGGTTGACCCGGGTCAGCACCGACTCCAGTTCCTCGTCCGTCGCCGACGGGTGGCTGAACAGGATGTTCTCGCGGATGGTGCCCGGCACGACCGGGGCCTCCTGTTCCACGTACGCCAGTTCTGCGCGGATCTCGCTGTGCGTGAGCGCGCTGTAGGGCCGGCCGTGCAGGTAGATCTCGCCCGAGTCGGGGTCGAGGAAGCGCAGCAGCAGCGAGAACAGCGACGTCTTGCCGGCCCCGGACGGTCCGACGATCGCCGTGTGGCCGCGCGCGGGGATCGACAGGGTGACGTCGTCGAGGGCCGCCGGACCGTCCACGGTGTACGACAGAGTGACCCGCTCGGCGGACAAGACGGGCGCGTCGGCGACCCGTGAACCGGGCGTCGGGGTGGAGGTCTCCGAGGTCATCGCGTAGACCTCGCTGATCCGGCGGGCGGCGGCGATGCCGGACTGCAGGGCGGTCACGTTGTTGGTCAGCTCGCCGATCGGGCCCATCAGCTGAAACGCGTACAGCAGGAAAGCGATCAGGCTGCTGACCTCGAGCAGGCCGGCGTCGGCCCGCCACGCGCCCACGCCGAGCACCGCGATGATGGCCAGGGAGACGCCGCTCCACGAGACCGTCCACACCCAGGCCGCCCGGCGCGCCGCCCGTATGTTGAAGGCCGCGGCCCGGCGTGCGTCCGACTCGATGCGGTCACCCTGGCGCTGCTCGGCCCGGCTGGCCTTGACCGTGCGCATCGCTCGCAGCGTGCCTTCGAGTTCGCCGCCCAGGTCGCCGACCGCGTCCTGCGCCGCCTTCTGCGACTTGCTGATCGTGGGCAGCAGCAGGGCCATGACCGCGCCCACGATCGCGACCGCGGCCAGCGTGCACAGCAGCAGCACGAGGTCGAGCGTGCCCATCAGCACCAAGGTCGCGACGAAGGCCAGCGACGCGTTGATCAGGCCGACGATGCTCGACGAGGCCTGGTGCAGCAGGCCGGGGTCGGCCGTGACCCGGGTGACCAGCTCGCCGGTGGGGCGGCCGGTCAGCTCGGCCAGCCGGGCCCGGAAGTAGCGCTGGATCACCGAGAGCCGTGCGTCGA
The DNA here is from genome assembly GCF_016785085.1 of Paractinoplanes lichenicola. Classification (GTDB taxonomy): domain Bacteria; phylum Actinomycetota; class Actinomycetes; order Mycobacteriales; family Micromonosporaceae; genus Actinoplanes; species Actinoplanes lichenicola. The sequence continues at coordinate 441,508 of NZ_JAENHO010000006.1, read as the reverse complement.
GGACGACCTGCTCGGCCAGCGTGCCCATCAGGATCCACTGCCAGAGCCCGATCACCGAGCCGATCACGACCAGCACCAGCAGCAGCGTGATCGGGCCGGTCAGCGCGTTGCCGGTGCCGAGCGTGTCGATGATCCGTTTGGTGGCGAGCGGGGCGGCCAGGTTGGCGGCGTTGGCGATCAGGCCGAGGACCAGCCCGAGGGCCAGCACCCGGAGGTGCGGGCGGAGGAGGCGCAGCAGAATCTGCATGATTCGTAGTGGAACACATGTGTTCCATTGCGGGCAATGCCAATTCCCGTACAGTATGGCCGTGACCTCCGGCATCAAGAACCGCACGCGGCAGGCGATCATCGATGCCGCGATCGACCTGCTGGCCGACAACCCGGCCTGCTCGCTCGGCGACATCGCGTCGGCGGCCCAGGTCGGGCGCACGACGCTGCATCGATATTTCGCCGAGCGGGCCGATCTGCTGTCCGCGGTCGCCGTCGAGGGCGGGCAGCGTCTCGTGCGGGCGGCGCGGCTGGCGGAGCTCGAGCGCGGCACCGGCGGCGAGGCGTTGCTGCGGCTCTGCCGGGAGTATTTCGACCTCGGCCCGCTGCTCTCCCTGATCTTCAGCGAGCAGGGCGGCGAATGCTGGGAGGCCCAGGACGAGACGTCGCTCCACACGGTGATCGAGCGCGGCCGCCGGGACGGCTCGATCGACCCCGTGCTGCCGGCCGACTGGGTGCTCAGCCTGCTTTGGTCCCAGCTCTACGCGGCGTGGTCCTACCTGGGCGAGCGGCCCGGCTCGTCCCGCCACCACGTGCTCGACCTGCTCACCCGCACCCTCACCAACGCCCTCCGCCCAGAGCCCAAGCCCGATCCCGTACGGGGTAAGGCAAGCGCGACGCCATGAGCCGCAGACCAGCCCGAGCCCGTACGGGGTGAGGCCGCGCGCTGAAGGGCGGTCAGTCGCCGAGATTGATGGTGAAGAGGGTGCCTTCGCCGAGGGTGCTTTCGACCTCGATCGTGAAGTTGTGGGCGTCGGCCAGTTTGCGGGCTATGGCCAGGCCCAGGCCGCGGCCGCCGGTGGCTCGGCTGCGGGATTCGTCGGCTCGCCAGAAGCGGTCGAAGATGCGCGGCAGGTCCTCGGGCGCGATGCCGGTGCCGGTGTCGCGGACGGTGATCGCGGACCGGGTCGCGCCGACCGTGACCGTGCCGCCCGCGGGGGTGTGGCGGATCGCGTTGGAGACCAGGTTGCCGACGAGCTGGCGCAGGCGTACGGGATCGGCAGTGACGACCGGGTCGCCGTCGACCTCGATCGTCAGGTGCACGCCGCTGGCCGCGCCGCGGTGGCTGTCGACGACCTGGGTCAGCACGTCGCGCAGATAGCTCGGCTCGGGGTGGATGCGCAGCGTGCCCGCGTCGGCGGCGGACAAATCGCTGAGGTCGTCGATGATGTGCTGCAGCAGCACCGCCTCCTCGTGCAGCAACGTGAGCAACTGCGCGTCAGTGGGGGCCAGGTCGTCCTGCGCGGCCTCGAGCCAGCTGCGGATGTTCGTGAGAGGCGTGCGCAGCTCGTGCGCGACATCGCTTACCATCGCGCGGCGCTGCTCCTCGGCCCGGTCGCGGCGTTCGGTGCTGTCGTTGAGCGCGCGGGCCAGCCGGCCGATCTCGTCCTTGGTCGACACCGTGGCGGGCACGTGCCGGTCGGCCGAGTCGGTGAGCGCGCGCAGCGGCCGCACCAGGCGCCGGCCGACGAGCACCGTGACGACGATCGTGGCCAGCAGGACCGCGCCGGTCACGGCCACGATCCGTACGGTGTTCTCCTCCGACAGCGTGAACGGGTCAGGGTCCTCGCGCGGGTCGGTCACGAAGAGCAGGGCGGGCGGGGCCACGTACGGCTGAAGAACTGCCCGCCGGGCCTTCTCGACGCATCCGTCGATGCGGGCGGCCTGCTGCGGCACGAGAAACGCCTCGGCGGACGCCGTCATCCCGGGCACGGGGCGGAGGTAGTCCTCGTCCCGCAGCGCCTTGGTCACGTACGTGGTGAAATCCGGCCGGATGCCCAGCTGATAATTGCGCTCGTCGAGCTTGACGCAGCGCGAGACGACCTGGCCCAGCGAGCGCAGCGCCGTGAACTCGCTCCTCGTGATGGTGTTCTCGAGCTCGGAGCACCCGGTGTCGAAGGCTCCGGGGGAACGCACCGTGATCACCGGCCGGCCGTTCGCGCCCTGCCCCATCGTGCCGTCCAAGCCGCTCTTGCGCAGGCACTGCATGTCGCCGTCGGCCACTTTGCGGAGCAGCGCCCGATCCTCGGCCGACGTCACCCGGAACGGCCCGATCACGCGCCGGTCGATGCGGCTGCTGCCCCCGGTCAGGCTCAGGTCCAGGTTGAGCGGGTCGACGACGGCCGACGGGCGGGCCGTGTGCAGCGACGGACCCGGACCGGAGTCGACGATCACCGCCCGGTCGTCGGTCATCAGCGTGATCCGGCGGCCCAGCTTCTGCGCCCGCTCCTGGATCAGCTTCGGTGCACCCGTCCAGTCGGCGTGCGTGGCCGCGTATTCGACGAGCATGTCGTACACGCCTTTGTCGTCGGCGAGCGCGCGACCCTGTTCCTGACTGATCGCCCGGGTGGCCGTGCGGACGGCGAGCCACGCGGTCGAGGCGATGCCCGCGATCGCGATCAGCACCGACGTGACCAGCAGCCGGGTGACCAGGCTGTGCCGCAGCGGGACGCGGCCGCGGCTCACGGTGTGCCCGGGGTCAGCTTGTAGCCGACGCCGTGGACGGTCAGCAGGTGCACGGGCCGGCGCGAATCGAGCTCGATCTTGCGGCGCAGGTTCATCACGTGCACGTCGATCGTGCGCTCGGTCGAGCTGCGGTCGATGCCGCGCGTGTGGTGCAGCAGCTGGGCGCGCGTGAAGACCCGGTCGGGCTGCTCGGACATCGCGGCCAGGATCGCGAACTCGCCGCGCGTGCACTCGATCGGCTCGCCGTCGACGCTGATGAGATGCCGATGCGGATCGATGGTGATTCGCCCGATTTGTCGGCTCGCAACTCCGGTGGGGTGGGCGACGGGGGCCCGGCGGAGCAGCGTGCGCACCCGGGCCATCAGCTCCCGGGGGCTGTACGGCTTGGTCAGGTAGTCGTCGGCGCCCAGCTCGAGCCCGAGCAGCAGGTCGTCCTCGGTCGTCCGCGCCGTGAGCATCAGGACGAGAACGTCCGATTCCTGCCGCAGCGTCCGGCAGACCTGCAGCCCGTCCATCCCGGGCATCATCACGTCGAGGACGAGCAGGTCGGGGCGCAGGCGGCGGGCGCTGTCGAGGGCCGCCCGGCCGTCGTGCACGACCACGGCCTCGTGCCCCTCCGCGGTCAGGTAGCGGCGCACCACCTCGGCCTGCCGGGGATCGTCGTCCGCCACCAGCACCTGAGCACACATGGCGGCGATGATAGATCCGCTTCGCACGTCCGTTAGCCGGTTTCCGCGATACCTGACGGTTTCCTAACGAACCCCGGCCACGCTCGTTCGCCATGTGGAAACGATGGCTGATCACGTGTCTCGTGCTGGCCGGCCTGGCCGCCGGCTCGACGTACGTGGTGACCCGGCACCAGGCCGGGCGGGAACCGGTGGCCCGCGAGACGGTGGCGGTCGAGACGGCCAAGCTCGAGCGGCGGACGTTGTCCACGGTCACGTCCCTGCCCGGCGCGCTCGGGTTCGGCCCGGCGCGGCCGCTGGCCGGGCACGCCGAGGCCGTCGTGACCTGGCTGCCGGCCCCGGGCGCGACGATCCGGCGCGGCGACCAGCTGTTCCGCGCGAACGACAAGCCGGTGGCGCTCTTCTACGGCAGCCTGCCGCTCTTCCGGCCGATCGCGACGCCCGCCATGAAGGGCCGCGACGTGCGCATCATCGTGGACAACCTGCGCGCGCTCGGCTATCGCACCGGCTCGCAGCGCAGCCGCGAGGAGGGCGAGCTCACCCCGGATCTGGTCGGCGCGATCAAACGCTGGCAGAAGGATCAGGAGGTGCCGGTGACCGGGACGATCGCGGTGGGCGACATCGAGGTGCAGTCCGGGGCCGTACGGGTCGAGTCGATCGCCGTGCAGCCCGGCTCGCCGGCGAACGCGCCGCTGATGACCGTGACGTCGACCCGCAAGGTGATCACCGTGGCCGCCGAGCCGGGCGACGCCGCGGCCATCCGGCGGGGTGGCCGCATCACCGTGAGCCTGCCCGACGACCGTACGGTGAAGGCTCGGGTCCTCGCGGTGGGCCGGGAGGTCGCGTCGGCCGACGAGGGCGCGGCGAGTGGTCCGCCGAAGCTGACCGTCACCGTCGCCGTGGACGACCCCGCGAGCGTGGCCAAGTTCGACACGGCCGAGGTCGAGGTCAACTTCCCCGGGCGTACGCGCAAGGACGTTCTGACCGCGCCGATCGAGGCGCTCGTGGCGTTGAGCGAGGGTGGTTACGCCGTACAGGGGCCGGAGGGTTTGATCGCCGTCAAGACCGGCATGTTCGCCGACGGCTGGGTCGAGATCACCGGCGACGGCCTCGACGAGGGCGCCGACGTGGTGGTCGCGTCATGAGCGTGCTGTCCGTGCGCGACGCGAGCATGGTTTATCCCGGCGGCGTGACCGCGCTGGCCGGCGTCACCCTCGACATCGAGGCCGGTGAGCTGGTGGCGGTGGTCGGGCCCTCCGGCTCGGGCAAGTCGACGCTGCTCAACATCATCGGCACGCTCGACCGGCCCACCTCCGGCACCGTGGCCATCGCCGGGCAGGACGTGGCCACCCTGCGCGATAGGCAACTGTCCCGCCTGCGGGCGCGCGAGATCGGCTTCGTCTTTCAGCAGTTCCACCTCACCGACGGGCTGAGCGCGGTCGACAACGTGACAACCGGGCTCCTGTACGCCGGGACGCCGCGCCGCAAACGCCGGGACCTGGCCCTGCAGGCGCTGTCGCGGGTCGGCCTCGGGCATCGCGCGAGTCACCGCCCGCAGCAGCTCTCGGGTGGTGAACGGCAGCGGGTCGCGATCGCCCGCGCGCTCGTCAACGAGCCGTCGCTGGTGCTCGCCGACGAGCCGACCGGCGCCCTGGACAGCGCGAACGGGCAGGCCGTGCTGGGTCTGCTGCGCCGGCTCAACGACGAGGGCACCACCATCGTGGTGATCACCCACGACCGGGACATCGCGGCGTCGATGCCCCGCCGGATCGAGATCCGCGACGGCCGGGTGGTGTCGTCATGAGCCCGCTCGACGTGCTCGACCTGGGTTTCCTGGGGCTGCGAACCAGACCCGCGCGGGCGGCGCTGTCGGCGCTGGGCATCGCGATCGGCATCGCCACGATGATCGTGGTGACCGGCATCCCGGCGTCGAGCCAGGCCGCGCTGCTCGCCGAGCTGAGCGCGCTCGGCACGAACACCTTGCAGGCCACGGCCGTCCCCGACCAGGAGCCGCCGACGACCATTCCGGAGTCGGCGGTCGAGATGGTGCGCCGGATAGGCCCGGTCACCGCGGTCAGCGCCGTGGCCAACACCCATGCCCTCGTACGGCGTAACGACCGGATCTCGCAGGACAACGGCTCGGGGCTGACCGTGCTGGCCAGCCGGCTCGACCTGCTGCCCACGATCAACGCCCGGATGCAGTCGGGCCGATGGCTGACCGAGGCCACCGCCCGCTTCCCGGCCGTGGTGCTCGGCTCGATCGCGGCGGCCCGGCTCGGCATCGTGGCGCCCGGCCCGCAGGTCGTCATCGCCGACACCCGGTTCACCGTGGTCGGGATCCTCGCCACCACGCCGCTCTCGCCCGACATCGACCGCTCGGTGCTGGTCGGCTGGGAGGCGGCCCGCGATGCCCTCGACTTCGACGGGCACCCGACCGTCCTCTATGTGCAGTCGCAGGAGGCCCAGCTCGAGGAGGTGCGCGGCGTGCTGGCCGAGACGATCTATCCCGAGCGGCCGGGCCGGGTGGCCGTGACCCGGCCCTCCGACGCGCTCGCGGCCAAGCGGGCCACCGAGAGCAGCTTCTCGGTGCTGTTTCTGGCGCTGGCCGCGGTCGCCCTGGTCGTCGGGGGGATCGGGGTGGCCAACACGATGGTCGTGGCCGTGCTGGAACGCCGCTCCGAGATCGGCCTGCGGCGGGCGCTGGGGGCCACCCGCGGCCAGATCCGCCTGCAGTTCCTCACCGAATCGGTCGTGCTGGCCACGATCGGCGGCGTCGCGGGGGCGGGGCTGGGGCTGGCCGCCACGATCGGCTACGCCTCGTGGCAGCAGTGGCCCCTGGTCGTACCGACGGAAGCGGCGCTGGCCGGGGCCGGGGGAGCCGTCGTGATCGGCGTGCTCGCCGGGTTGTATCCCAGCGTGCGCGCGGCCCGGCTCACCCCGACCCAGGCCTTGGCCACTGTTTAGTTCTTGGCGGCGACCTCGCGCTCGCACTCGGGCGCGAGGTCCATGCCCATGGTGATCGAGCGGCGGTCGTTCTGGTCGCCGCCCAGCGCGTAGCTCAGCCCGTCCTCGGCGACCTCGACGTATTTGACGCCCTTGTTCTTCAGGCACTTCACCACCGCGACGGCGAAGTCGCGGGCCTCCGGGTTGGCCGGATCCTTCTCCCACGGCGGCAGCGGATAGAACTGCGCCTCGCAGACCCGGAACGCCTCGTCCATCGCCTCGGACGCCGGACCGGCCGCCGGTTTCGCGCCGCCGCCGGCATCGGAGGCCGCCTTGCGCTTGAGGTCGTCCGGGGCGTAGCCGCGCTCCTTCAGGCACTTGTTGTACGGCCCCAGCAGCGCCTCGAACTCCTCGGGCGTCGTGTCGAGCCGCTCCCGCGGACGTTGCGCGGCCTTCGACGACGCCTGTGCCTTCTGCGGCGTGGTGCTGGTCAACGTGGCCACCTTCGCCTCGCCGCCCGCCTGCTCGTCCTCCTTCGCCCCGCACGCCGACACCGCCGTCAGCGCGATCGCCGCGACCACCAGCGCGTGACTTCTGCGCATGAACCAGCCCTCCTGTCCGTTGCCCCGGCGCGGTGTTGCTCCGTTGCGAACGGCCAGCCTTCCGGCCGGAAGTCAGGAAGCTGTGAGGTTCGCCCAGCCGGTCAGTTGTGGGTGACCGTGAGGGCGTAGAACTTCACCTTGGCCCCGTTGGTGGTGCTCTCCGAGGATGACTGGTTGTACGAGCCGGCCTTGAAGTACTGCTTGTACGGGTTGAACGACGACGGGATCGTGTAGTTGGTCTTGCTCCCGTTGACGGTCAGGCTGGCCTTGTTGCCCGAGACGTTGATGACGTAGGTCCAGCGCTGGCCGAGCGGCACGTTGCCCAGCTTGTGCAGCGTCTGGCCGTCGGTGGGGCTGCGCTGCTGGCCGAGATAGATGTCGCCGTTCGCGCGGTAGTAGAGCTCGAGCAGCGGCTTGGTCGACGTGCCGCCGGTGCCCAGCTTGACCTGGCCGACCGCCACGTTCTTGGTCACCGAGACGATCCGCAGGTCGGCGCTGAGCGTGTGGTTGCCGGCGAGCGACCAGTCGGCGGCCGAGCCGTTGGCGTTCATCTCGCGCAGCTCCGAGCGCGCGTATTTGGAGTTCGGCGTCGTCACACCCTTCTCCGGCGCCCAGAAGGTCATCGAGCCGTCGTTCTTGTCGGTCCAGAAGTAGGCCGGGTTGGAATAGCCGTTGGCGCCCTTGAGCCGGGCCGGCGAGATCGTCTCGGGGCTGCCGGGCGAGCCGATGGGCAGCTGCAGCGACCAGACGGAGAGGTTGAAGTTGCCGCCGGGGGCGACGGCGGGGTTGAGGGCAGCGGCGTGAGCGGTGGTCACGCCGAGCAGGCCGAGGCCGCCGACAACCACTGTGGACAGTGCGGCAGCGAGCAGGGTGCGCTTCTTCATGGGGGACACCTCGTTTGCCTCAGGGGGATTGGCAAGACGGTTAACAATAAAGACCCCTGTCGATCGGTTGTCAATGGATGTGCTGGTCAGATTTTTAAAGAGCCTTGATTAAAGACGACCGGAAGCTCTGACCGCGCTCCTCGCCGAGGCCGAAGTAGTGGCGGAAGTTGTAGATCAGCGGGTTCCAGGCCGCCGGGTCGACGTGGTCGGTGCCGGGCACGACGATCCGGGGGTCGGCGTGCACCGCGAGCACATGGGCCTCGACGAGCAAGAAGTCGCCGCTGGCATCGGTCCGGATGTCGGCCGCGCGGGCCTCCAGCTGCAGCGGGCACTCGGCGACCCGGGGCGGTCGAACCCGCGCGGAGGCCTGCGGCGTCAGACCGGCGGCGGCGAACTTGGCCGGCTCGTGCCGGAACTGATCGCGCTTGTCCGCCGGAACCGGGTGCCGGCCGGTCAACGGGGCCAGGCGTTCGACGGCCTGCCACTGCGAGGCCGCGGGCAGATTGATCACCATCTCGGGCCGGCGGGCGAGGTTGTGCCCGCTCTGACCGTCCCGGCCGAGGCCGAGCACGACGACGTCACCGAGCGCCCACGCGGAGGACATCGGGGCGAGGTTCGCGCTGCCGTCCTCGTTCTCGGTGCTCAGCAGCACCACCGGAGTGCCGAAGTAGAGGATCTTCGGAGCGATCGTCACGTGCGTGAAAGGCCTGGTCGTCATGGTCAGGACCGTAGGGCCGGCGCCCTTCGGCGGCGGCCGAAAGAAGCCTACGATCTCGGGCTATGCCGACCGACCGGTTCAGCGAGACCGTCCACCTGGCCGCCCCGCCCGCGACCCTCTACGCCCACCTGCTCGACCCGAACAGCTACATCGGCCTGTCCCCGCTGATCGTGGCCGTCCGCGACATCCGGCACACCGCCGGCGCGACCAGCTATGTGGCCGTCGAGCGCTTCAAGCTGGGCCCGCTGCACTGGGACAACCGCATCCGGGTCACGCTGACCGGCGAGATCCCCGACGTACGCCTGGTCAGCCACGTGATCAGCCCCGGCGCGGTCCGCTTGACGGCCACCGTCGACCTGGCCCCCACCGCCGGCGGCACCTCGCTCACCGAGTCAGTCGAGGTCAGTTCCCCTGCCCTGCTGCGCGGTTTCGTCGTCAAGCAGGCCAGTTCCGTTCAAAAGGCCCGCCTCGCCGAATTGGCCCGCCACTTCAATCAGTAAGCGACCCGCTCTCTCACTCGGTGAGCGACCCGCCGACCAGGCGATGCTCGGAGCGGCTCCAGTCCGGCGCGTCGTCGGGCAGCCCGTCCGGCCCGGCCTCCTCGCGCGACCAGTAGCCGGCCGCGTGGTTGCTCGACGCCAGCACCACCCGCGGCACCCCGCAGTCGACCGCCGCCCGCAGCACATTCTCGGTGCCCCGTACGTTCACCGACAGCACCTCGTCGAACGACCCGCGACCGGCGATCGCTCCCAGATGCACGATCGCCTCGACGCCTTCACTGGCTGCCCGGACCGCGTCCGCATCGGTGACGTCGACCGGCGTGAGCCGCCACGGCAGCGCCAGCCGGTCCCGCAGCATGCGCCCGATCCGTCCCGACGCGCCAGTCATGAGAATCTCCGCCATGCCCGGGTGATACCCCGCTAGCGAAGCGTGACCCAGGCCCCCGAGACCGCGGATTGCTCCATCGCGTCCAGCGCCTCGGCCGCCCGGATGGCGTCGGTCAGAGTTGCCCCGTACGGCTTCCCGTCGGCCACCGACCGCAGGAAGCGCGCCGCCTCGATCACCTTGAGGTCGTCGTAACCCATCGGAATTCCGGCCCCCGGCTGGAACGCCCCGAAGTCGCCGTCGAGTGGGCCGACGAAGAGCGTGCGCACGGGTTCGTCCTGATAAGACGGCCCGGTGCCGACCCCCAGCTCGCCCATCCGGCGAAAATCCCAGAAGAGCGCGCCCCGGGTGCCGTGGATCTCGAAGCCGTAGCTGTTCTGCTCGCCCACCGCGACCCGGCTGCAGTCGAGCGTCACCCGCGCCCCCGAGGTCATCCGCAGCAGGCTGCCGAACCAGTCGTCGTTCTCGACCGGCCCCGGCTCGCCGCTGCCCCGTTCGTGCCCGGCCGTGGCGGCGGTCGGGCGCGGCCTTTCCGGAATGAAGATCGCGGTGTCGGCCACCAGCGAGCCGATCTCGCCGAGCAGGTAGCGCACCAGGTCGACGCCGTGCGCCCCGAGGTCGCCGAGCACCCCGTTGCCGCCCCGGGCCCGCTCGAAACGCCAGCTCAGGGCGCCGTCGGGGTGGGCCGCGTAGTCGCTCAGAAACTTGAACCGGGCGTGCGTGACCGTCCCGATCTCGCCGTTCGCGATCAGCTCGCGCGCCTTCTTGACGGCCGGCGCGTTCCGATAGTTGAAGCCGACGGCGACCTGCCCGTCCCCCACGATCGCCCGCGCGTCGTCGGCGGTCAGCCCGACCGGCTTCTCGATCCAGATGTGCTGCCCGGCCGCGGCGAACGCGCTGCCCATCTCGCGGTGCAGAAAGTTGGGGGCGGTGATGCTGACGGCCTGCACCCGCGGATCGCCGACGAGCCCCCGCCAATCCACCGCCGACTCCGCGAACCCGTACCGCTGGGCGGCCTGCTCGGCCCGCCCCGGCACATCGTCAGCCACAGCCACCAGCCGTACGGGTCCCACGCCCGAAAAATGGTGGGGAACCCGCGCATAGGCCTGCGCGTGCACCCGCCCCATCCAACCGAACCCGACAACCGCGACGCCGATGTCCATCGACCGAGACTAACCCGCTAGCTCGCGCGGCGGTTGCGGGCGAAGAGGAAGCCGCCGAAGGCCAGAAGGGCGACCACGATCGCGCCGAGGATCAGGTAGGTGGTGGTGTTGCTGTTGTTCGACTCGTTCGAGGCCAGGTCGGTCGCCGGGGTCGGGGCCGGGGCGCTGGTGGTCGGCGGGGCGACCTGGACCAGCGACTCGTCGGGGGCGGGCGCGGGCTCGGTCGTGGGGGCGGCGGTGGCGGACGGGTCGGCCACCGTGAACTTGTAGGAGCCCTTGACCGTGTGGCCGTCCGTCGAGACCACCTGGTAGGCCACCGTGTAGGCGCCGTTGGGCAGGGGGTCGAAGGTGATCGAGCCGGTCGCGCCGTCGACCTTGGGGGCCGAGGTCTCGATCTTGGCGGTGCCGGAGAGGGCGATCGTCGTGTATTCGGGGTTGAGCTTCTGCAGGAACTTCAGCTTGACGCTGGTCGGGGCCTTTTTGACCGTGGCGCCCTTGGCCGGCGTGGCTTCGGCCAGCGCGTTGTGGGCGAGCGCGGGCGCGCCGGGCAGCAGCACCGCCAGTGTCGCGGCCAGGGCGACGAGCAGGCGGGTCACGGGCTTGGTCATGGGTCACAGGTCCTTCGGTATGAAGCGGGGAGTAAGTAGTCGCTCCTCGAAGCGAGAAAGTTCCCGGACGAGCTTAGGGGAATCTCACCGATACGCCTGGGGTGTGCGCGTTCATAGTCTGCGGGCGTGCCTTTCCTCGACGACCTGCCGGCCTGGCTGGCCCTCGCGGTGGTGGCGGCGCTGGTCGCGGCCGAGGCGGCCTTCCTGGCCGGCCTGGTCCTGCCGTCGGCGACCGCGCTGGTCGCGCTGGGCCTGCTCGCCAACGAGGGGGTGGTGGGCATCGTCCCGGCCGCGCTGGTCGCCGTGGGCGCGGCGCTGCTCGGCGGCAACGGGGGATATGTCGCCGGGCGGCGCCGCGGGCCGCGGTCGCGGTGGGTCAAGGAGCGGCACTGGCGGCGGGCCGAGCGGATCTTCGAGCGTTACGGCGGGCGGTCGGTCTTCTTCGGACAGTGGGTGGCCGGAGCCCGTACGCTGGTGCCCCGCCTGGCCGGTATGAACGGCGTGTCGTACGGGCGGTTCGTCGCCTTTCACAGCCCGGCCGCGATCGGCTGGTCCCTGTGGCTGGTGCTCGGCAGCTATCTGGCCGGCGCCTCGTACGACGTGCTGGCCGCCCGCGCGGGCCGGGCCGGGGGCGCCCTGGCCGTGCTGACCGCGCTGCTCGTGGTGCTGGTGCTGGCCGGTCGCTGGCTGGGCAGCCACCCGATGCGGGCGCCCGACTGGCCGGTGCCGGCCGACAACCGCGCGGCCCGGGTGCTGACCAGCTTGACCGCGCTCGTGTTGTTCGCCCTGCTACTGCTGTTTGTCATGCCCCTGATCGTCAAGCTCAGCGGCCTGTCGGCGGCCGACGACGCCGTCACCACCTGGGCCCGCGGCCAGTGGTCGTCCGACGGTTACCGGTTCGCGCTCGAGCTGGCCACCTCGGCCAGCCCGGAGATCCTGCTCGCGGTGGCCGCCGTGGTCGTGCTGGCCCGGGCCTGGTGGCGGCGCACCGGGCTGCTCGACGGCCTGGCCCCGCTGCTGCCCCTGGCCGTCCTGACCCTGGTGCTGGCGATCGTCAGCCCGCCGTCGTGGGACGGCCCGCCCGACGTGTTCTTCCCGTCCGCGGCCGAATACGACGGCCCGGCTCCCCTCCGTGAGGCCGGCCCCGCCCTGGCCGACCTCGCCGCGGGCCAGACCGCGCAGCTGGCCGCCGTCGTGGGTCTGCTGGCCTGGCTGCTGTCGCGCCGCCTGACCTGGCCGCAGCGGGTCACCGTGGGCACGCTGGCCGCCGCCGGGGTGGTGGTCTGCGCCGGCTCGTGGGTCTATCTGGGCTGGTCCCACCTCAGCGAGACGATTGCCGCCGTGCTGCTCGGCGGCGCCTGGGCCGTGCTCAACGCGGCGATCTGGGCGTCCCGCGTTCCCAGGCGCGCCCATGTCCTAGTGTGACGGGCTATGCGCCGCCGTGTGCACGCCCTCATCGACGCCTTGCAAAGGTTGCTCGGCGGCTTCGGCACGGCGTTCATGGCCCTGGGCGCCCTGTTCTGGCTGGCCGTCGTGGCGTTGTTGTGCCCGGTCGGCATCGGCATTTTGCTCATCCCGTACGCCCGGAGGGCCGTGCGCGCCGTGGCCGACCGCGAGCGGGCCCGGCTGTCGCGCTGGGGCCCCGAGGTGCTGGGCCCGGTGTCCGACCGGTGGAGCCGGCGTGAGCTGCTCTGGCTGGTCGAGCACGCGACCGTCGGGTGGCTGCTGAGCGCGTTCGGCCTGATCGTCCCGCTCTCGGCCGTGCAGGACGTCATCTTCCCGTTCTTCTGGTGGCTCGTCCCGCCCGGCTCCACCCCCGGTCTCGTCTGGTGGCGGGTCGACAGCCAGGCCGGCGCGATCGTCGTGGCCGTCTACGGGCTGGCCTGGGTGCTGCTCGGCCTCTATCTCGCGCCGAAGCTGGCCCGGTTGCAGGCCTGGCCGGGCCGCCGCCTGCTCGCCCCGCCGCCGGGCACCGACCTCTCGCTGCGCGTGGCCGAACTGACCGCCACCCGGGCCGCGGCCCTGGATGCGCACGCCGTCGAGCTGCGCCGGATCGAGCGTTCGCTGCACGACGGCGCACAAAATCGCCTGGTCGCCGTCAGCGTGCTGCTCGGCGCGGCCCGGCGGGCGGTGACCCGCGACCCGGCGTCGGCGGGCGAGCTGCTCGACCGGGCCCAGGACGCCGCCGAGCAGGCCCTGGCCGAGCTGCGTACGGTCGTGCGCGGCATCCTCCCGCCGGTGCTCGACGGTCGCGGGCTCGACGGCGCGCTGGCCGGGCTGGCCGGTGACTCGGGCGTGCCCTGCCGGCTCGACGTGCGGCTGCCCCGCCGGTGCGCGGCCTCGGTCGAGGCGACCGCCTATTTCGTGGTGGCCGAGGCGCTGACAAACATCAACAAGCACAGCGGTGCGACCGCGGCCTCGGTCACGGCGCGTCTCGAGGATCAGCGGCTCGAAGTGACGATCGAGGACAACGGCCGTGGTGGCGCCGACGAGCACGGCGGGTCCGGGCTCACCGGGATCCGGCGCCGGGTCGAGGCGTACGACGGCAGCCTCACCCTGACCAGCCCGGCCGGTGGGCCGACGACGATGCGAGTGGAGCTGCCGTGCGGATCGTGATCGCCGAGGACGACGCGTTGCTGCGTGAGGGCCTGGCCCTGCTGCTGCGGGCCGAGGGGCTCGACGTGGTGGCGACGACCGACGGCCCGGCCGCGTTCCTGGCCGCGGTCGACGAGCACAAGCCGGATGTGGCGATCGTCGACGTGCGGATGCCGCCCACGCACACCGACGAGGGCATCGTCGCCGCCGTCGAGGCCCGCCGGCGGTTGCCCGGCCTGGCCGTGCTCGTGCTCTCGGCGTACGTGGAACAGGCTTTTGCCACGGATCTGCTGGCCGGTGGCGCGGCGGGGCTGGGGTATCTGCTCAAGGAGCGGGTGGGCCGGGTCGAGGAGTTCCTGGAGGCGCTGCATCGGGTGGCCGACGGTGGCACGGCCGTCGACCCCGAGGTGGTGGGGCTGCTGCTCGCCCGCAACAGCGCCGACAACGGCCTGGAACGGCTCAGCCCCCGCGAGCGGGACGTGCTCGCGCTGATGGCCGAGGGGCTGGGCAACGTGGCGATCGCCGAGCGCCTGGTCGTCACCGAGGGCGCCGTGCACAAGCACATCCGCAGCATCTTCGCCAAGCTCGACCTGGCGCCGAGCGACCGGGCCGACCGGCGCGTGACGGCGGTGCTGCGCTACCTGGAGGTATAGCCTGCTGTACCCGGAAGACGGCAGCTGCCTTCATCGATCTTGACCACTGCGAAAAATAGATTTCTTGGTGTCAGCGAAAGCCCGCTACACACCGAGAGGCGCAGTGATGAACGACATGGTCGCGGTCCGGGTCGAGGGACTCACCCGCACGTACGCCACCGACGGGCAGCAGGTCGTGGCCCTGGCCGGGGTGGACGCCGCGTTCGCCCGCGGCACGTTCACGGCGGTCATGGGCCCGTCCGGCTCCGGCAAGAGCACACTGCTGCAGACCGCCGCCGGCCTCGACCGCCCCACCGCGGGCAAGGTCTGGGTCGGCGACACCGAGCTGTCGAAGCTCTCCGAGACCAAGCTGACCGAGCTCCGGCGCGACCGCATCGGCTTCGTCTTCCAGGCGTTCAACCTGATCGGCGCGCTCACCGTCGAGGAGAACATCCTGCTGCCCTCGCGGCTGGCCGGCACCCGGCCGGACCGGCAGTGGGTGGCGAGCGTGATCGAGCGGGTCGGCCTGACCCCGCGGCTGGCGCACCGCCCGGCCCAGCTCTCCGGCGGCCAGCAGCAGCGAGTCGCCATCGCCCGCGCCCTGTCCGTGCGCCCCGATGTGGTCTTCGCCGACGAGCCGACCGGCGCGCTCGACACCGAGACCGCGGCCGAGGTGCTCACCCTGCTGCGCTCGATGGTCGACGAGTTCGGCCAGACCGTGGTGATGGTGACGCACGACCCGGTCGCCGCCTCGTACGCCGACCGCGTGCTCGTGCTGGCCGACGGCCGGATCGTCCGCGACCTGCCGCAGGTGGGCGCGGAGAAGATCGCCGAGCTGCTGGCGAGCCGGTGATCACGATGCTGAAGCTTGCTCTGCGCCTGCTGCGGCAGCGCCCCGGAACCTCCCTCGCCACCCTGGTCGCCCTGGCCGGCGGCGTGATGATCCTGATGAGCCTGGCCGTGTTCGTCGAATCGGGCCTGCGCTATCAGCCCGAGCCCCAGAAATACGCGGCCGCCGACGTGGTGGTCGCCCATCGTCACATCGAGATCTCCACCAAGGAGTTCGACGGCGAGGTCAGCGTCTCGCAGGTGCCCCTGCCCGAGGGCAAGGTGCCGGCCGGGCTGGCCGACAAGATCCGCGCCGTCCCGGGGGTGACCGACGTCCAGGCCGACCCGCAGGCCATCGCGATCAAGGCGTCCCCGGAGGCCATCAAGCAGATCGACGGCCTGGCCGAGGAGGCCGGGGTCGAGGCGTACGCCGGGAAGGAACGCGGCTGGGCCGAGCCATCGAGCTCGATCGAGGCCCGCTCGCTGCTGATGGAGGCGGGCGGCGCGTTCGGCGGCTACGTCGTCATGCTGATCGTCTTCGTCGTGGCCGGCACCGTCGGCCTGTCCGTCCGGCACCGCCGCCGCGACCTGGCCCTGCTGCGCGCCGTGGCCGCCACCCCGCGGCAGGTACGCACCCTGGTCGTCGCCGAGGCGGCAGTGGTCGGCCTGGCCTCGGCCGTGATCGGCATCCCGGCCGGGCTCTGGGCGACCGCCTGGACCCACGACGAGCTGGTCGCCCGCGGCTTCCTGCCGGAGAGCTTCCCGATCGCCAACCCCGCCCTCGCCGCCGCCGTCGCGGTCCTCACGACCCTGCTGATCGCCGTGGGCGCGGCCCGGATCGCGGCCCGCCGGGTCGCCCGCATCCGCCCGGCCGAGGCGCTCGGCGAGATCGCCGTCGAACCCCCGCGCGGCGGCCGCGTCCGGCTCGCGTTCGGGCTGTTCACGCTGGCCGGGGCGGGCACGTCGACGTTCTTCACGGCGGGCACCTCGGGCACGGCCGCGATGGCCGCCGCGGTCGGCATGCTCTACCTGTTCGTGCTGGCGGTCGCGCTGCTGGCGCCCTGGATCAACCTGTACGCGGCCCGGCTGCTCGCGCCGGTGCTGCGTACGGTATGGGGGGTCTCGGGGGAGCTGGCCGCAGCCAACCTGCGGGCCAACGCCCGGGGCATGGCCGCCGTGCTGAGCGCGCTGGTGCTGTCGGTCGGGTTCGGCGGCTCGGTCTGGTTCCTGCAGGACAACCTGCAGCGTCAGACGGTGACCCAGAGCCAGGACGGGCTGCTGGCCGACCGGGCCCTGACCTCGTCGGAGGGTCTGCCCGCGTCGACTGCCGACCGCGTGCGTCGTACCGGTGGTGTGCAGGCGGCGACCGGGGTGCAGCACACGTCGGTGGTCGCGCGGATCTTCGACGGGGCCGAGCCGGTCGTGGCCCGGGCGGTCGAGCCGGCCCAGCTCGCGTCCACGATGGACCTGAAGGTGCGCGAGGGCAGCCTGGCCGGGCTGACCGGCGACACGATCGCGGCCTCGGCCCTGCAGGCGTCGTCCTCGGGGTGGAAGGTCGGCGACCAGGCCGAGATGTGGCTGGCCGACGGCACCCCCGTCAAGCGCACGGTGGTCGCGATCTACGAGCGCGGGCTCGGCTTCGGCGACGTGCTGATGCCGTACGTGTCGGGGCCTTACGACGAGATCCTGGTGCGCACCGACGGGCACGCCGACGAGGCGCTGGCCGCCCTGGGGCAGGTGCGCACGGCCGACGAGCTCACCGGGCAGCTCAGCCGTGACCTGGCCATCAGCGCCTGGCTCAACAAGCTGCTGATCACGGTGATGGTGGCGTACGCGGCCCTCGCGGCCGGCAACACGATGGTGATGGCCGCCCTGGCCCGCGGCCGGGAGCTGGCGGTGCTGCGGCTGGCCGGCGTCACCCCGCGCCAGGTGCGGCGGATGGTCAACGCCGAGCAGGTGGGGCTGCTCGGGGCGGCCCTGACGGTCGGTGTGGTGATCGCCGGGATGACGCTGGTGGCCGTGGTGCGGGCGCTGACCGGCACGCTGGTGCCGTACGTGCCGCCGCTGGGCTGGGTGATCGTGCTGGGCGGGGCGATCGGGCTGGCCCTGGTCACGACGATCCTGCCGGTGAGCCGCCTGCTGCGGGTTCCGCCCGTACGAGCAGCGGGCACCAAGGAATAGCGGGGAGGATGGCGGGATGGACACCCTCCCCGCCTGGCTCCGAACCGAGATCGAGACCGTGCCGGCCTACGAGGCCTTCGCCGGGGTCGACGAACTGCACGCCGGGCTGCGGCGGATCGCGGATCGTCACCCCGGCGTCGCGTCGTTGCGGCGGTGCGGCAGCTCCCGGCAGGGCAACCCGCTCTGGTGCCTCTCCATTGGCAGCTCTGCGGAAAATGCGCCCGAGGCCCTCGCGTTCGGGCTGCCCCACCCCAACGAGCCGATCGGCGGGCTGACCGCGCTGCACCTGGCGGAACGGCTCTGCGAGGACCGTGAGCTGCGGGAACGCCTCGGGCACACGTGGCGGATCGTGGACTGCGTCGACCCGGACGGGCTGCGGCTCAACGAGGGCTGGCTGCGCGGGCCGTTCACCCGCAGCCACTACGCGCGGCACTTCTATCGGCCGGCCGGGCGCGACCAGGTCGAGTGGACGTTTCCGGTCAACCACGGCGACGCGTACTTCGACGAGCCGATCCCCGAGACGCAGGCGCTGATGCGGCTGATCGACGCGCACCGGCCGGCCTTGGTCGCGTCGCTGCACAACAGCGAGCTGGGCGGGGCGTACTACTGGCTGAGCCGGGCCGAGCCGCCGCTGCACCCGATCCTGCAGGGCATTCCCGAACATCTGGGCATTCCGCTCGACCGGGGCGAGCCCGAGGCGCCCGACCTCGAGCTGCTCGGCGACGCGATCTACGAGGCCACGCCGCTGGCGACCGTCTACGAGCGCACGATGGCCCGGCAGCAGCCGTGGATCTTCGAGGGCGGCAGCACGACCTGGTACGCCGAGCGGTGGGGCGCGCTGATCCTGGTCAGCGAGCTGCCCTACTGGCTGGATGCGCGGGCCGGGGACACGTCGCCGGCCGGGACGACGTACGCGGAGGCCTTGGCCGGGAATGCCGTCGCGCTGGCCGATCTCGGGGAGCTGCTGACCCGTACGCTCGCGGCCGTTGAGAGTTGCCTGATCGCGCCGACCTCGCCGTACTGGAGGGCAGCTCGCTTCTATGCCACGGTCGTCGAGGGCGCGGCCCAGGAGCGGCTCGCGCGCAGCAAGGAGCCGGCGTCGCAGCGCCCGGCCAGTGTGGCCGAGGCGAACTCGCTCGAGCTGAACTTCCACGAGTGGCGGCTGCGCTACGGCGGAATTCTGCTGCGGGCGCTGCAAGGCGAGGCCGCGGTGGGCAATGTGCGCGCTGCTGTCCGCTTCGCACTGGCCGAGGTGGAGCAACGCTACGGCGGCTGGCTGGAGGAGGACGCCCGCGTCGCCGAGCTCGATCCGATTGAGATCCGGCGGCTCGTCGGCGTGCAGTACGGGGCCACCATCGCCGCCGCGGCCCATTTGGCAGGACGTTTGCAATTGTGACCTACGTGGCTCTGACTTGCGGATATGGTGATTGTCGTTAGGTTAGGCTCACCTTTGACGATCATGGAGCCTTTGATGCGACTTCCGTTTCCCCGCGCCGGCCGGCTTCTGCCGGTCGCCATTCTGAGCGCCGTGGTAGCCCTCTCCGGCTGCTCGACGACCGGCACGGAGGACGACAACGCCGCGCCCGAAGCGGGATCGTCGGCCGCCTCGGCCTTCCCGGTCACCGTCACCACCGCCTTCGGCGACGTCACGGTCAGCAAGCAGCCCGAGCGTGTGGTCGCCCTGGGCTGGAGCGACGCCGACGTGGCGCTCTCGCTCGGCGTGCAGCCCGTCGGCGCCTCCGACTGGCTGGCCTTCGGCGGCGACGGCCAGGGCCCGTGGAACGCCGGCAAATACACGACGCCGCCCGAGATCCTCGGCACCCTCGAGCTCGACATGGAGAAGGTGGCGGCCCTCAAGCCCGACCTGATCCTCGACACCCGCGGCAGCGGCGAGAAGGCCCGGCACGACTCGCTGGCCAAGCTGGGCGTCCCGGTGATCGACGTCCCCAAGGGCGGCGAGATGTATCTGACCACCTGGGAGCAGCAGCTCGACATGATCGGCAAGGCGCTCGGCAAGCAGGCCGAGGCGGCCAAGCTCAAGACCGATCTCGACGCCAAGTTCACCGCGGCCGCCGCGGCCAACCCGGGCTTCAAGGACAAGACCATCGCCGCGGTCGCCCGCACCGGCGAGGGCTGGGGCGCCTACGTCACCGGTGACGGCCGCGTCGACTTCCTGACCAAGCTCGGTTTCAAGAACGCCCCGGCGATCGAGGCGCTCAAGAAGGACTCGTTCTACATCACGCTCTCCAACGAGCAGCTCGACCTGGCCAACGCCGACGTCACCGTCGTGTTCCTCATCCAGGCCACGCTCGATCAGGTCAAGGGCGACAAGCTGTTCCAGGCCGTGCCGTCGGTCAAGGCCGGCCACGTCGCCTACATGGACGACAAGGACATCTCGAACGCGTTCTCGAGCTCGTCCGTCGCCGGCCTGTCCTACGCCGTGGACAAGGTCACCCCGCTGCTGGCCACCGCCGCCGGCTGACGCCGAAGTGCCGGAGACGGATACCCGGCACCGCAGGGCCGCCGTGCTCACCACCGGACTGGTGGTGATCGCGGCGGCCCTCGCCGGAGCCGCGCTGCTGAGCCTCGCCGTCGGCGCCCGGGACGTGCCCTTCGGCACGGTGCTTCACGCCCTCGTGAACCCGGACCCGAACTCCACCCTCGACCTGATCGTCACCGAGTCGCGCGTTCCCCGGACGATCGTCGGCCTGCTCGCCGGGGCCGCGTTCGGGCTGGCCGGCGCGGTGATCCAGGGCGTCACCCGCAACCCGCTGGCCGACCCCGGCATCCTCGGCGTCAACGCCGGCGCCGGGCTCTTCATCGTCATCGCGATCAGCTTCTTCGGCATCACCAGCCTGACCGGGTACGTCTGGTTCGGCTTCCTCGGCGCCGCGATCACCTCGGTCCTCGTCTACACGATCGGGTCGATCGGCCGCGGCGGCGCCACCCCGGTCAAGCTGGCCCTGGCCGGCGCCGCGGTCACGGCCGCGCTGATCTCGTTCACCACCGCCGTGCTGATCACCGACGTCGATGCGTACGACCAGTTCCGGTTCTGGCAGGTCGGCTCGCTCGCCGGCCGGGGCACCGACGTGGCCGTCCAGAGCATCCCGTTCCTCATCCTCGGAGCCGCGCTCGCCCTGTATTCGGCCCGCGCCCTCAACGCGCTCGCCCTCGGCGACGACGTGGCCACCTCGTTCGGCCAGAACGTGATCGTGGCCCGGCTCGTCGCGGCCGGCGCGGTGGTGCTGCTCTGCGGCACGGCCACGTCGATGGCCGGCCCGCTGGTCTTCATCGGCCTGGTCATCCCGCACATCGCACGGGCGATCACCGGACCCGACCACCGCTGGCTGCTGCCCTACTCGATGCTGCTGGCCCCGCTCCTGCTGCTGATCGCCGACGTGATCGGCCGGGTCGTCGCCCGGCCGGGCGAGGTGCAGGTCGGCATCGTCACCGCGATCATCGGCGCGCCGATCTTCGTGGCCATGGCCCGCCGCGAGAAGCTGGCCGAGCTGTGAGCGCCGGTGTGGTGACCACGACCCGGCGCCGCGAGCTGGCCCGGGCCCGTACGGTGGCAGTGGCGCTGTTCGTCGGCGTGGTCGCGATGTTCCTGCTGACCCTGTCGTACGGCGATTTCCAGATCTCGCTGCCCGATGTGGTGCGCTCGCTGCTCGGCCGGTCCACCCCGGCCGGGGTCGACTACGTCATGCACGACCTGCGCCTGCCCCGGGCCTCGGTCGCGGCGTGCGCCGGGCTCGCGTTCGGCCTGGCCGGCGCGATCTTCCAGCAGCTGCTGCGCAACCCGCTGGCCAGCCCCGACGTGATCGGCGTGAGCCAGGGCGCGACCACCGCCGGGATCATCATGGTGATGGTGCTGGGCCTCGAGGGCGGCGTCGTGGCGGCCGCCGGCCTGGCCGGTGCGCTGGTCACGGCCCTGACGATCTATGCGCTGTCGTGGCGCAAGGGCGTCGGCGGCTACCGCTTCATCCTGGTCGGCATCGGCATCGGCACGGTGCTGACCAGCATCACCTCCTACATCCTGACCCGCTCGGACGTGAAGGTCGCGGCCGAGGCGATGATCTGGCTGACCGGCAGCGTCAACGGCCGCACCTGGCCGCAGATCGTCCCGCTCGCTGTGTCCCTGCTGATCCTGGTGCCGTTGGCGCTGATCCTGGGCCGGGTGCTGACCGGCATGCAGCTCGGGGACGACCTGGCCACCGCTTTCGGCGTACGGGTGCAGTGGAGCCGGTTCGCGCTGCTGATCGTGGCCGTGTGCCTGACCGGCATGGCGACCTCGGCGGCCGGCCCGATCGCCTTCGTCGCCTTCATGTCGGGGCCGATCGCCGCGCGCATGGTCGGTGGGGGCCGGCCCGTGCTCGTCCAGGCCGCCCTCGTCGGCGCCCTGCTCGTGCTGGTGGCCGACTTCATCGGCTCGCACCTGCTCGGTTCCCGGCAGTTCCCGGTCGGCGTCGTCACCGGCGTCATCGGGGCCCCCTACCTGCTGTGGCTGCTCGCCACGGCCAACCGCTCCGGCCGAGGAGGCTAATCGTGCCCTTGGATCTGCAGGCCGAACGGCTGTCGCTGGGATACGGCGAGCGGACGATCGTCCACGACCTGAGTCTGACCCTGCCCAAGGGCAAGGTCACCATCATCGTCGGGCCCAACGCGTGCGGTAAGTCGACCTTCCTGCGCGGCCTGGCCCGCCTGCTGCCGCCCGCCTCGGGCCGCGTGCTGCTCGACGGCAAATCGATCCACTCCACGCCCAGCCGCGAGGTCGCGCTCGAGCTCGGCATCCTGCCCCAGGGCCCGATCGCGCCGGACGGCATCACGGTCACCGACCTGGTCAGCCGGGGCCGGCACGTGCACCAGGGCTGGTTCCGGCGGTGGAGCGGCGATGACGACGACGCGGTGACCGCGGCCCTGACCGCCACCGGCACGCTCCCGCTGGCGGCGCGGCCGGTCGACGAGCTCTCCGGCGGGCAGCGGCAGCGCGTGTGGATCGCGATGGCGCTGGCCCAGCGTACGGGGATTTTGTTGCTCGACGAGCCGACGACCTATCTCGACATCAGCCACCAGGTCGAGGTGCTGGATCTGCTGACCGACCTCAACGAGGCCGAGGGCACGACCGTCGTGATCGTGCTGCACGAGCTCAACCTGGCCTTCCGCTACGCCGATCACGTGGTCGTGATGAAGGACGGCGCGGTGGTGACGGCGGGCGACCCCAACGAGGTGCTCACCGAGCAGATCATCGCGGAAGTGTTCGGCATGCGCTGCCGCCTCGTCGACGACCCGGTCTCGAACACCCCGATGATCGTCCCGATCGGCCGCCACCGGGTCGGAGTTCAGGAAGCCTGACGTCCGGAATCGGGTCTACCGTGCGCTCATGGCTGAGTTTCACGGCGACGATCTGACCGGCTCGACGTTCCGCGACGTCGACTTCTCCAAGTCGACGATGCGGGGCGTCGAGATGCGGGACGTGACGATCGACGGCGACATCGGCAACCTCGTGATCAACGGGGTCGACGTGGTGCCGCTGATCGAGGCCGAGCTGGACCGGCGCGACCCGCTGCGGCCCAAGATGCGTCCGGTCGATCCGGCCGGGTTCCGCGAGGCGTGGGACATCGTCGAGCGGCTCTGGGCCGGGACGGTCGACCATGCCCGTACGTTCCCGGCCGAGCAGTTGCACGAGTCGGTCGACGGTGAATGGTCGTTCATCGAGACGCTCCGGCATCTCGCCTTCGCCACCGAGTCGTGGGTGTCGCGGGCGATCCTGGGCGACCCGGCCCCGTGGCATTCGCTGAGCCTGCCCTGGGACGGGATGCCGGACACGCCGGGAGTGCCGCGCGACCGGTCGGCCCGGCCGTCGCTCGACGAGGCGCTGGCGCTGCGGCTCGACCGGATGGCCACCGTACGGCGGGTGGTCGACGACCTGACCGACGAGTCCCTGGCGGCCGACACCGTGCCGGTCGAGGGGCCGGGGTGGCCGCCGGCGCGGGCTTTCCCCGTACGGGAATGCCTGTTGATTGTCTTGAACGAGGAATGGCATCACCGGCTGTTCGCCGAGCGCGACCTGGACGTTCTGGCTAAGCGCTAGTTCCGGCGTTGTCGGTGTGGCCCAGCGAGCGGCCGGGCGCGATGCGGTCGCGCACCAGCCGCTTCAACTCGGGCAGCTCGGGGAAGCCGCCCTGTTCCTTGCGGGACCAGAGCAGCTCGCCGTCGAGGTGGATCTCGAACACGCCGCCCGTGCCCGGCATGAGCGCGACCTCACCCAGCTCCTTCTGGAACGTGGTGAGCAGCTCCTGCGCCGTCCACGCGGCCCGCAGCAACCACCGGCACTGGGTGCAGTATTCGATCTCCAACCGAGGTGTTCTCACAACTAGTCAGTATGCGCCGGGGCGATGTTGTGGTTGATCCGGAACGTGTTGGCCGGGTCGTGGCGCCGCTTGATCTCGCGCAGCCGCCGGAAGGCGTCGTCGGAGTAGGCGAGCGCGACGGTCTCGGGATCGGTGTCGCCCGCGAACATGAAGTTCAGATAGCGGCGGCCGGTCGACCACGGCCGGAGCGCGTCGATGACGGCCTGCTCGTAGGCCTCCAGCTGCGGGCCGCCACCCACCGCCGCGACGAAGACGCTGAACTCCGCGTCCGCGCGGTTGCCGACGGCGTTGGGGACCTGCGGCGGGCGGCCGAGGGCGCCGCCGAGGTGCCGGATCTCGGCCATGACCAGGGGCGAGTCCGAGCCGGGGCCGGCGAGCCGCAGGATGGTGTCGACCGCCTCGGCGGGGAGTTCGCGCAGCATGGTGGCGCGCTCGACGATCGGCATCGGGTCGACCGGATCGTTGTGGACGGCGGCCACCGCGCCGTACGGGAGCTGGGTCACCGCGTCGATGATCGGCTCGCCGAGGTCGCGGAAGGGCTGGACCAGGCGCTCGCCGTCCGGCCCGAGATGGGCGAACCGGAGGTGGGTGACCAGGCGGCCGCGCAGGGGCTCGGGCACGAACTCCACCGGCGGCAGGTTGAGCAGGCAGATCGAGGCGGTCATCTCGTCGGGCACGTCCCGCACCCACTCGCGGAACAGGTGCAGCGCCTCGCCCGCCAGCTCGCCGGGCAGGAACAGCCCGCCGCCGTAGAAGATGGTGATCGGGAAGAGGGCGAACTCCATCGCGACCACCACGCCGAAGTTGCCCTTGCTGCCGAGCAGCGCCCAGAACAGCTCGGGCTCGCTCTGCGCGGTGACATGCCGTAGCTCTCCGTCGGCCGTCACGACATCCATTGACCGTACGTGGTCGGCCGCGTATCCGTATTTGCGACCGAACGGGCCCAGGCCGCCACCGAGCGTGTAGCCGATCACCGAGACGGTCGGGGAGGAGCCGTTGAGCGCCCCCAGCCCGGCCTTGGCGGCCTGCTCGATCAGCTCGGCCCAGCGCACGCCGGCCTCGACCCGGGCCGTACGGGTGGTCTCGTCGACGGTCAGGCCGGTCATCCGGCGCGTGGTGATCAGCACCGAGCCGGCCGACGGGGTGGTGCTGCCGTGGCCGGTGCCGAGCACCGCGACCGGCAGGTCGTGCGCGGCGGCGAAGCGGACGGCGGCCTGCACGTCGGCCGGGCCGGTGGCGCCGATCACAACGGCCGGCTCGTGCCGCACGGACAGGTTGAAAGTGGACAATTCCTGCGCGTATCCGTCGTCGCCGGGGGTAAGGACGATGACCTCTTGGCGCAGGGTGTCGAGCGCGGCGTTCACTGTGGTGGACCTCTCTGATCTGCTTCCCGGTTTGCCGGGTCGAGGTCCATGAGGCCGGTTCGCGATCGACGGAGAGTTGACAAAACATAGTCGCGCCGGTCGCGGCCCGGTTTGATGGTCCGGGTGAGCGAGGACGTGCGGTATTCGGTGCTGGGCCCGGTGCGGGCGTGGCGAGGTGACGAGGAGCTCGAGCTCGGGTCGCCGCAGCAGCGGACCGTGCTGGCCGTCCTGCTGCTGCACGAGGGCCGGGCGGCCACCGCCGACACGCTGATCTCGGCGGTCTGGGGCGACGAGTCACCGCGCACCGCGATGCTCACCCTCCGCACGTACGTCTTCCGGCTGCGCAAGGTGCTCGGCGAGTCCGCGATCCGCACGGTCGCCGGTGGCTACGCGCTCTCTCTCGAGCCGGACGCCCTCGACGCGGCCGTGCACGCTCGAGCTGTGGCCCGGGCCCGGGGCGACGTGGCCGCGCTGGCCGAGGCCGATGCGCTCTGGCAGGGCGATCCGCTGGCCGACATCGCCGGCGCCTGGGCTTCGCGCCAGCGGGTCCGGCTGCAAGGTCAAAGGCAGGCCGCCGTACGCGAGAGGATCGCGCTCGACCTCGCCGCGGGCCGGGCCGGCGCGGCCGTCACCGAGCTCACCGGTCTCGTGGCCGCCCACCCGCTGGACGAGGAGCTTCGCGGGCTGCTGATGACCGCGCTGGCCGGTTCGGGTCGTCAGGCCCTGGCCGTGACGCAGTATCACGAGATCCGCACCCTGCTCGCCCACGAACTGGGCCTCGATCCCAGCCCCGACCTGCAGCGGGCCTATCACCGCTTGCTCAACCCGGCCCGGCCTGCCTCGCCCGATTCCGGCTCTCTGCTCTCGGCACTTCCGATCGAGTCGCCGCCCGCTGCAGCTCACTCACCCGCCGCGCGGCTTGTCGTGCCGGCGCAACTGCCCGCACCCGTTCGCGACTTCGTGGGTCGCGCCGACCTGCTCAACCGGCTGTCCGCCGTGCTGACCCGCGACTCCACCACCACCGTCCCGTCCGCGTCGACCGGTCTGCCCGGGGCGGCGTCCATTGTCGGCATCGTCGGGATCGGCGGTGCCGGTGCCAGCGCGCTCGCCGTCCACGTCGCCCACCGTATCCGGCCCGCCTTCCCCGACGGGCAGCTCTACGCCGACCTGCGCGGCTCCGATGCCGGCCAGGTGCTCGCCGGCTTCCTGCGCGCCTTCGGCATCACCGGCGACAGCATCCCGGCCGACCTGACCGAGCGGGCGGCCCTGTGGCGCAGCGTGGCCGACGGCCGCCGGATTCTCGTCGTGCTCGACCACGCGACCCCGCAGGATCAGCCGGACCTGCTCCTGCCTGTCACCGCAGGCGCGGCCGCGATCGTCACCGGCGGCCGGCGCCTGCCCGATCTGGCGGTCGACGAGTGGGCCACTGTGCCCCCCTTCGCTCCGGAGGAATCGGTGCAACTGCTGTCGTTCGTCATCGGCGCCGCCCGGGTGCGCGCCGAGCGGGCGGCCGCCCTGCGGCTGGCCGAGATGTGCTCCCACCTGCCGATAGCCATCCGGATGGGTGCCGAGCGGCTGCACGCCCGTCCGAACTGGACGCTGGCCGAGACCGTCGAGCGGCTCCGGGCGGAGCTGGACCACCCGGTCGTGGTGCACGGCGACTGCCGCCGGGTCTACGAGCCGCTCGAACGCCGCCTCGACGAGGTGCACGCGAGCGCACCCCGGGCCGTCGAAGCGTTCGAGCTCGGCACCCTGCTCGGTGAGCCCGAGGTGGCGCTGGCCGACGTGGCGTCGCTGCTCGGCCTCCCCGACATCGAGGCCGAGCATCTGCTGGACGACCTCGTCGACGCGCACCTGCTGGAGCCCGTCGGCTTCCGCCGCTATCGCTACCTCGACGCCCTGCGCCGGCTGGCCCAACGCCGGCTCGCCGCCCGCTCGGCGACGGTCGGCGCTCAGGGCGCGTGGCTCTAGGCCGGCTCCAGCATCGGCTCCTCGTCCTTGGCGGTGGGCTCGTCGGCCGGCTTGACCGAGCGCAGCGCCCACAGCGAGATCGGGATGCCCACCGCGACCAGGGCCGCCGCCACGACCAGCGAGAACTGGTAGCCCTCGAGGTATCGGTGCAGCTCGGAACCGGTGGCCGCGTTCGAGCGGTTGGTCAGGAGGGCGCCCAGGATCGTGATGCCGAGCAGGCCGAACACCTCGCGCGAGACGTTGAGCATGCCCGACGCGATGCCGGCCCGGGCGGCCGGAAGCGCGCCGACGACCACGTTGTTGAGGGGCACGAGCATGCCGCCGCCGACGCCGTAGACGAGGAACCAGGGCAGCAGGTCGAGATAGGTCGTGCCCTCGCCGAACGAGGAGATGCCCGCGACCGAGACGGCCATCAGCGCGAGCGCCGCCGCCACCGTGCGCCCCGCGCCGAACCGGGCCTCGAGCCGCGGCGCGACAGTCGCCATCACGGCCATGACCAGGGCCATCGGCACGAACGCGGCACCCGCCTCGGTAGGCGAGAAGCCGAGCACGTTCTGCATGTAGATCGCCGTGTAGAAGTAGATGCCGAAGACGCCGAACGCCCACAGACCCATCGCGAGCAGGCCGCCGGTGAAGAGCCGCAGGCGGAAGAAGCTGAGATCCATCATCGGGTTGGCCGAGCGCGACTCGATGATCACGAAGGCGATCGCCCCAGCCGCGGCCACCGCGAAGCCGGCCAGGATCGAGCCGCTGGTCCAGCCGCGTGACTCGCCCTCGATGAGCGCGAACGTGAGGGCGAACAGCGCCAGCGAGGAGGCGCCGAGGCCGGGCAGGTCGAGGCCGCGGCTCGTGCCCCGGCGGCCGGCCGGGATGCTCAGGAAGCCGACGACGGCGGTGGCGATGCCGATCGGCGCGTTGATCAGGAAGATCCAGCCCCAGGAGGCGTGCTCGCTGAGCCAGCCACCGGTCAGCGGGCCGAAGGCCAGGGCCAGCGCGCCGACGCCACCCCAGATGCCGACCGCGGTGGCCCGCTCGCGCGCATTCGGGAAGAGCTGGGTCAGCAGGGCCAGCGAGGCCGGGGTGAGCAGGGCCGCGCCCACACCCTGAACCGCCCGGGCGCCGATCAGCATCTCCTGGTTCTGCGCGAGGCCGGCGGCCACCGAGGCCACCGTGAAGACGGCCAGGCCGCCGAAGAACACGCCGCGCATGCCGACCACGTCGGCGATCCGGCCCCCGGCCAGCAGCAGGCCCGCGAAGACCAGGATGTACGAGCTGGCGATCCACTCCAGGCCCTCGATGCTCAGCTGCAGGTCGCGCTGGATCGAGGGGAGAGCCACGTTGACCACGTTGTTGTCGAGGTAGGTCATGAAGGTGCCCAGCGCCACCGCGACGAGCGCCCACCACCTGCGATTTGTCTGCGTTCCTACAGTCACCGGATCCCCCTTTACGGCGTCCATGTACGTCGTACATGTACCGCGTACATGGAACCTGTACGTTGTATGGTTGTCAAGTGGCAGCAGAACGACTCAGCCGAGCGACCGTCGCCGAGACCGCCCTGCGCCTGGGCGACGAGCAGGGGCTCGAGGCGGTGACGATCCGCCGGCTCGCGCAGGAGCTGGGCGTCACCCCGATGGCGCTGTATTGGCACTTCAAAAACAAGGAAGAGCTGTTCCTGGGCGTGGTCGATCACGCGCTGGCCGACGTGCGGGCCGACCGCAGCGCGGCCGATCCGTGGCCGGTGCAGCTGCGCTCGATGGTCGAGTCGCTCGTCGAGGCCATGCGGCGGCATCCGATCCTGCCCGACCTGCTGCACCAGTCCGACAAGGCCCGCGCCAACAGCTTCAGCCGCGCCACCGAGGACGTGCTCGTCCTGCTGACCCAGGCCGGGTTCACCCCGCAGGAGGGCTACTGGATCGGCAGCCACCTGCTGCACGGCGTGATCGGCCTGGTGCACGCGCAGGTCGAGACGCCCCCGCGCAACGGCGGGTGGGAGGTCAACGAGTGGCGGCGGATGCGGCGGATCGAGCTCGAGTGCCTGCCGATGGACCAGTTCCCGATGATGGTGCAGATCGGCGCGACGTACGCGGCCGAGCCCGACCCCGAGCGCTATTACACATTCGGCGTCGACCTGCTGATGGCCGGCGTCGAGTCGATGGCCCGTGGCCGGTCGGCGGCCGACCCGGTCAGTTCGTGAACGTGAAGAACTGGTAGTTGCCGTACGTCGTGGCGTTCAGCGTGTCGCCCGACTTGGCGTACAGATAGATCGCGCGGAGCCGGTATTTGACGCCGGGCGTGTGCGTGCCGGAGAGCTCGTTGTAGAGATTGCCGTACGTGTTGAGCCCGAACCAGCCGGCCTGCCAGACCTTCCACTGCGTGCCGTTGAAGTATTCGAGCTGCAGATAGACCTTGCGGCCGGGCACCGCCGGACTCTTCGTGGTGATGTAGGGATTCACCGTCTTGCGCAGGTGGTGATAGGACACTCCGCCGATCTTGGCCACCTTGTAGGACCGGGCGATCGACGTCGTCACGCTGGTCTTGACCGAGACGGTCGTGGTGGCCGTGCGCGCGCCGGTGAACAGGTCGCCGCGATAGATCGCCGAGAAGGTCGTGTGGCGGGTGACCTTGAACGTGGTCGTGACGACGCCCTGGCTGTTCGCCGTGGCCTTGCGCACGAGCCGGTTCGCCTGGTCGGCGCCGAACGGGTCGGCCCAGATCTCGACGACCCGGCTCGAATGGGTCGGGCCCAGCTTGGCCGTCAGGGTCACCGTCGTCCCGTACGCCAGCACGCCGCTGCCGCTGCGGGCCAGCGCGAGGGTCGTGGTCTTCGTGGTGCCGACCCCGAACGACTTGGTGATCGTCGCGGGGGAGTAGTCGCCGTTGCCCGCGAACGCGACGGTGTAGGTCACCGTGCCCGTCCGGGTGGGCTTGTCGGAGATGGTGAACTTGCCGTTCGCCGGGACGGTCGTCGGCCCGACGCGGCGGCTGCCGGCCGCGTCCTTGCGGGTGATCGTCACCGGCAGCCCGGCCGGGATCGGCGCGGTGAAGGCGCCGCTGATCGTGACCGTCTTGCCCAGCTCGGCCTTGGCCGGCACGGTGAGCCCGACCTTGGTCGCCAGGACGGCCGGGTCGCCGAAGATCTGCAGGTCGAACTGGCCCGCCTGGCCGGAGACCCCGAACAGGCGCGGGCCGCCCGGCTGCCAGGCCAGGCCACCCGGCTGCAGGACCCCGGCCGTCCGCACGGTGAACTGCTTGGTCGCCGTGGCCGAGTCGGCCGCGAACACGGAAACAGCCTTGCTCGAGCCGACCGCGACGCTGCCCGTCGACGACACGGCGACCGTGTTGTTGTCGGCGGCCGCGGTGTAGTTCTGGATCGTGCTCAGGTCGGCCGGCTTCACCGCCCGGGCCAGGCCCTGGCTGCCCGCCACGAGCAGGCGGCCGGCGCCGAACGCGAGCGCCTTGGCCTGCCCGGCGCCGGCCTGGGCGGTGACGACGGCGGGGGTCGCGGGCGCGACGTCCGCGACGGCGACGGTGCCGGGGGTGGCGGCCGGGTCGGCGGCGGCCAGCAGGGAGCCCGACCCGGTCAGCACCGGGGTGGCCGTGAGGCCGGTGCTGACGGCGTCGGGCACGAGGTCGGGCTCGTCGCCGCCGCGGTCGAGCCGGCCGATCCCGCCGTCCGCCTCGCCGAACCAGATGCGGTCGCCCGCGGCGGCCAGCGAGACGGGCCGGACGTTGCCGGTGGCCGTGAAGGTCTGGAGCCGGGTGCCGTCCGGCTTGAAGACGACGATCGCCTTGGCGTCGGGAACGGCGGCGTAGACGTCACCGTCCTCCTCGTCGAGCGCGAGGCCGGCGATGCTGGGCAGCTTGTCGGTCGTCTTCTGCACCACACCGGCGTAGTTCGTGGTGATCAACTTGCCGGCCGCCGGGTCGCTGATGAAGATCAGCTGGCTCTTCGGGTTGACCACGATGTCGCCGAACGAGGTGATCGGCAGCGGGGCGGTGAGGTCGACGGCGTGGGCCGGGCCGGAGACGCTCAGGACGAGCGCGGTCGACCCCGCGACGAGGGCGGCGGACAGCGCTGCGCGAACGATCCGATGCGACACGGACCGCATAGTAAAGGCGCGGGCGGGGCGGGCTGATCATACGAACGGACCCGGATTTCTGTCGTACCTCCTCGATAGCGTCGGCCGCATGGAAGTGAGTCGTACGCGTGCCTGGGTCGCCCTGGCGGCGCTGTCGCTCGGCGCCTTTCTTTACGTCACGGTCGAGACCCTGCCGATCGGCCTGCTGGCGGCCATGGCCGGCGACCTCGGCGTCAGCGAGTCCTCGATCGGCCTGCTCGTCACGGCGTACGGGTTCGTGGTCGTGGCGGTCACGGTGCCGCTGGTCCGGCTGACGGCCGGGTGGCCGCGGCGGCGCCTGCTGGTGTTGCTGCTGGCGGTGTTCGTGGTCGCCACGGCCCTGTCCGCCCTGGCCCTGAACTATCCGTCACTGCTGGCGGCGCGGGTCGTGATCGCCCTGAGCCAGTCCGTCTTCTGGGCCGTGATCACCCCCGCCGCGGCCGGCCTGTTCCCCCAGCGACTGCGCGGCCGGGCGCTGTCGATGATCTATGCCGGCAGCTCCACCGCGCCGCTGGTCGGCGTGCCGCTGGGCACGTGGCTGGGCCAGCAGGCCAGCTGGCGGCTGCCGTTCCTCGCCCTGGGCGGGCTCGGTGTGGTCGTCCTGATCGTCGTGCTGACGCTGCTGCCCGAGACCCCACGCGGCGAGAGCGACGCCGACCGCGGCACGGCCCCCGACGCCGGCCGCTATCGCACGCTCGTCGTGGCCAGCGCGATCACGGTCTCCGGAGCCTTCGCCGCCTTCACTTACGTTGACCCTTTCCTGACCCGGGTCAGCGGCATCGACCCGGCCGCCCTGGGCCCGATCCTCGCCCTGCGCGGCGTGGCCGGCCTGGTCGGCGTGGTCGTCGCGGGCCTGGTCGTGGGTCGCTGGGGCTGGCCGAGCTTCCTGACCGTCACCGTCGTCCAGGCCGTGACGCTGGGCGCCCAGTTCGCCTTCGGCACCGACCAGCTGACCGCCGTCGTCACCACCGCGGTGGCCGGCTTCGCCCTCTCCGGCATGGCCTCGATCCTCGGCACCCGGGTGCTGGAGGTCGCCCCGGGCAGCACCGACATGGCCGCCGCGGGCACCTCCACGGCCTTCAACGTCGGCATCACCGGCGGCGCCCTGCTGGGCAGTGCCCTGCTGACCGGCGCCGGCCCCCGTTCCCCGGCACTGGCCGGCGCCGTCCTGTCCGCCGTGGCCGTGCTGGTCATCCTGGCCGAACCCCGCCTGTCCACCGCCCGCCGCTCCCAGTCGGTCCCCCAGCCGGCCCGCTGACCCCCGATCCCCGACGCCCGCCCCAGCTCAGCCCGCCCCAGCCCAGGGCAGCCCGTCCAGCCCCGCCCCAGCCCGGCCCGCCGCGGCCCGGGCCCTAGCTGCGAATGGGCGCCAGTCCTCGCGCGTGCGGGATCGGCTCAGCGGGCCCTGGCGGTCAGGCGGGTGATCAGCGGGATCGGCCAGCGCGTCAAGCGGATCGGCTCCCGGCGCACGTCGGCAAGCTCCCGCTCGGCGGCCCGCCGGGCCCGGCTCAGGCTCCAGCGCACGTCATAGATCCAGAGCCGCCCACCCGGCCGCAACACCCGGCGCAGGTCGCGGATCCCGGCGTCCACTTGCGACCAGTGATGCTGGCTCAGCGACGAGACGATCAGGTCGAAGCTCGCGTCGGGGTAGGGAAGCGCGGCCACGTCGCCGACGCTGAAGGTCACCCGGCCGCCCTGACCCCGGGCGTATTCGATCATCTGCGGCGACAGGTCGATCCCGTCGATGACCCAGGTCGGCTCGACGGCGGCGAGCGCGCGGGGGATCCGGCCCGGCCCGGTTCCGACGTCGAGCACCCTCGTGCCGTCGGGCAGGCCCAGCTCGTGCGCGTCGGCCACCACTCGGTCGTAGAGCTTGCGGCCCAGCCGGAACGCGTGGCGGTCGTACTGCTCGGCGTGCGTGAACGTCTGCATGATTGACTCCCGAACTTAGTGTTCACTTCCGAACAGAGTGTTCGGTTATGGTGAGCGGGTCAACGGGCGGAATCGCACGTCGGTCCCGAACCGAACAGATCGGCGAAAGTGCCCGCAAACCTGGAGGGCGAGATGGCGGCGGTCGAGGACCGGCGGGTCCGGCGTACGCGGGCGGCTCTTCGCCAGGCCATGGTCGAGCTCGTCGTGGAACGGGGCTACGACCGGGTCACCGTGCGGGACGTGCTGGACCGGGCCGACATCGGGCGGTCGACGTTCTATGCGCACTATCGCGACAAGGACGCCCTCTTCGCGTCCTGCTTCGAGGATCTGCGCGAGGGCTTGCAACGCGAGATGGCCCTGCTCGAGGGCGGCCGAGGCGGCGGCCCGGCCGACCCGATCAAACCGATCAGCGTCATCTTCGAGCACGCCCACCGGCACCCGCAGATCTATCGCGCGGTCGGCACCACCCACCTGCACCAGATGATCTTCGAGGTGATGCGTGACCACCTCTGCACCCACGACGACCTGCGGCTCCCCGTCGACGTGGCCGCCGAATATCACGCGAGCGCCCTCGTCGGCATCCTCGGCTGGTGGGTGCGTGCGGGCTTCCCGCACGGCCCGGCCGAGATGGCCCGCATGATCCGCGAACTGACGGCCGGCGGCTTGGGGCACGTGACCGCCCCCTGACGCGGCGAGCCCGCTGTCGGCGGCATCACGGCCGCGTGATCGTTCGAGGCGGCAGACTGTCGGCATGCGCGCATTCGTGATCACCGGGCCGGGACGCTCCGAGGTCGTCGAGGTGGACCCGCCCGTCGCCGGCCCCGGCGAGGTGGTCGTCGACGTCGAGCGGGCCGGTGTCTGCGGCACCGACATGGAGTTCTTCGGCGGCGACATGGCCTACCTGGCCAGCGGCGACGCCACGTACCCGGTCCGCATCGGCCACGAATGGAGCGGCGTCGTGGCCACGGTCGGCGCCGGGGTCGACCCGTCGTGGCTGGGCAAGCGCGTCACCGGCGACACGATGCTCGGCTGCGGCCACTGCGCGCGCTGCCGCAACGGCCGCCAGCACCTCTGCGCCGACCGCTACGAGATCGGCATCCGCCACGGCTGGCCGGGGGCGCTGGCCGAGAGCCTGCCCGTGCCGGCCAAGGCCCTCTTCGAGCTGCCCGATGCGGTCGATCCGACCCTCGGCGCCCTGGTCGAGCCGGGTGGCAACGCCCTGCGCGCGGTCCGGGCGGCCGACCCGGCGCCGGGCTCCCCGACGCTGATCATGGGGCCGGGCACGATCGGCCTGCTCGCCGCCATGTTCGCGCGGGCCCGCGGCGCGCACGTCCACCTGCTCGGGGCCACCCCGGAGTCGCTCGCCTTCGCCCGCGAGCTGGGCTTCGCCGACGCGTGGACCCGGGACGACTTGCCCTCGATCCCGTTCGACTCGATCATCGACGCCACCAACGCGCACGACCTGCCGGCGTTCGCGGTCGACCGGGTCGAGCCCGGCGGACGGGTCGTCTGTATCGGCATCGCCGGCGAGCCGTCCCTCGTGGACACCCGCCGGGTCGTGCTCGAGGACCTCACCGTCGTCGGCATCCTGAGCGCGTCGGGCGGACTCGGTGAGACCATCGAGACCTACGCCTCGGGGGCCGTTGATCCTCGACCGCTGGTCGCCGAGACGGTCGGACTGGAGGAGGCGGCCGACGTGCTCGCCGGCCGGCGCAGCGGATCGGCACCGAAGATTCACATCGACCCACGAGGATGAGGCTATGACCTACGTTGTGGTGGGCGGCGGCCTGGCTGCCGCCAAGGCGGTGGAGACGCTGCGCGACGAGGGCTTCCACGGCCCGGTCACGCTGATCGGCGCCGAGACGGACCGGCCGTACGAGCGTCCGCCGCTCTCGAAGGGTCTGCTGCTCGGCACCGACGAGCCCGAGAGCGTCTTCGTGCACTCGCGGGACTGGTATCCGGAGCACAACATCGACCTGCGGCTGGGCACCACGGTCACCGCGATCGACCGCGACGCCAAGGTCGTGCGGCTGGCCGAGGGCGACGAGATCGCGTACGAGAAGCTTTTGCTGGCGACCGGCTCGAGCCCGCGCCCGCTCCCGGTTCCGGGCGGAGAAAGAGCCTTCCTTCTCCGTACGCTTTCCGACTCGCACCGCATCTCCGCCGCCGTCACCAGCACGGCCCGGGTCGTGGTGATCGGCGCGGGTTGGATCGGCCTCGAGGTCGCCGCGGCCGCTCGCAGCCGCGGCGCCGACGTGACCGTCGTGGGCACGGCCGCGCTGCCGCTGCAGAAGGTGCTCGGCGACGAGATGGCCCAGGTCTTCGCCGATCTGCATCGGGCCAACGGCACCAAGCTCGTGCTCGGCGCCCAGGTCACCGAGGTCACCCCGACCGAGGTGGTGCTGGCCGACGGCCGGCGGCTGCCCGCCGACGTGGTGATCGCCGGCATCGGCGTGAACCCCAACATCGCCCTGGCCGACCACGCCGGCCTCGCGATCGACAACGGCGTGCTCGTCTCGCCGAGCCTGGCCACCAGCGACCCGGACATCTTCGCGGCCGGCGACATCGCCCACGTCGACCACGCCTTCCTCGGGCGGCGGATCCGGGTCGAGCACTGGGACGTGGCCATCCACACCGGCCAGGCCGCGGCCCGGGCGATGCTCGGCCAGGAGGTCTCCTACGACCGCCTGCCCTATTTCTTCACCGACCAATACGACCTCGGCATGGAATACACCGGGTTCGCCCCGCCCGGCGCCGAGGTGGTCGTCCGCGGGGATCTCGCCGCCCGCGAGTTCATTGCGTTCTGGCTGGTCGACGGCCGGGTCGCGGCCGGCATGAACGTCAACATCTGGGACGTCGCCGACCAGATCGGCGACCTCATCCACTCCCGGGCCGCGATCGACCCCGAGCGACTGGCCGATCCAGGCCTCGAGCTAGCCGCATTGCGCGGCTGACCTGCCCGTTCGCACAATCTGTCCGTCGGGTGCCGGGCCCGTCGGCGACGCTGATCGGGCAATTGACGACGACCGGCATCAGGGGCGAACGATGTCGACCGACTTTTGGCCCGCCGAGGTGCTGCGGCACGAACGGCGCCGACCCGACGTCGCGGTCTTCACCTGCCGGACGGCGCGACCGCTGCCGTACCGGGCCGGGCAGCACGTCACCATCGAGTGCCCGTATCTGCCGTGGCGGTCGTCGGCCTACTCGATGGCGAACGCGCCCCGGCCCGACCGCCGCATCGAGTTCCACGTGCGCGCGGGCCGGCCCGGCGACGTGTCGGCCGCGCTGGTCGAGCGGCTGAAACCCGGCGACACGCTGCGCCTGAGCGCGCCCCGGGGCTCGCTGTCGCTCGACCCGTACTCCCGGCGGGATCTCGTCTTCGTCGCGGCGGGCACCGGGCTGGCCGCCGCGAAGGCGCTGCTCGACGAGCTGTCCCGGGTCAACCGGACGCGCTGGATCCACCTGTTTCGCGGCGAGCGCGACGAGGCCGGCTTCTACGACCGCGAGGCCCTGGACCGGCTGGCCCAGCGGCACCCCTGGCTGACCGTCACCCGGGCCGTGTGTGACGTCGCCGAGCTCGTGGCCAGCCATGGGCCCTGGCCCGACCACGACTTCTATCTCAGTGGACCACCCACCATGGTGTCCACGACGCTGCGCCGGCTGGAGAGCTCACGAGTTCCGGTCTCGCGCATCCACTTCGACGCCCCGGCGCAGCTTCAGTTCTGACTTCCCTATTGATCGCTTCAAGTTTCGCCTTCACCTTTGAAGACGCTTCGAGCCGGCCGATCCGCTTACGACCGCGGCTGACTTTTCCGGCGAGACGCCGAACGCCTCGCGCAGATGGGGGAGCAGGGCGGCCAGCGCGGGGCTGACTCGCGGGCGCCAGGTCAGGGCGAGCAGGGCGGGGATCCGTACGGGCTCGATGGGAATGGTCTTGAGCTGCGGGAACCCGGCCGCCATGGACTCGCTCAGCACGCCCAGGCCGAGACCCCGCGACGCCAGCTCGGCCACCGCACCCGGCGCCGACGCCACCAGCACCACGTTCGGGAACAGGCCGGCGGCCAGGCACGACTCGTCGAGAACGGTGCGAATGCCGGTGCCCTCGGGCAACGTGACCAGCGGATGAGCGGCGAGATCGGGCAGCGAGATGCGGTCGAGCCGGGCCACCTCGGAGCCCACGGGCGCCATCGCGGCCAGCCCCTCGCGCACGATGACCTGCGACTCCAGGTGTTCCGGGGGCTCGCCGGCCACTCCGACCAGGGCGACGTCCACTGTGCTCACCCGCACGCCTGCCACGAGCCGGTCGGAATTGTCCTCGATCAGGTCGAGCTCGATCGCCGGATGCTCCCGGCTGAAGGCGGCCAGCGCGGCGAAGAGCGGCTTCACCTCGCAACCCGTCACCATCCCGACCGTGAGCTGCCCCCGCACGAGCCCCCGCACCTCGTCCACCACCTGCCGCATGCCTGCGGCGGCCTCCAGGGCGGCTTTCGCGTACGGCAGGGCGGCGGCACCCGTCTCGGTGAGGCGTGCCGTGCGGCCCGAGCGGTCGAAGAGCGGCGCTCCGATCTCGTGCTCCAGCGCCTTGACCTGCGAGCTCACGCCCGACTGGCTGATCCGGACGCGCTCGGCGGCGCGGGTGAAGTTGGCCTCCTCGGCGACGGTGACGAAGTACTCCAGCTGGCGCAATTCCATAACTCGCAATTCTAGTTCCCATAAGAACTATGCGTTGGACTTGTGAATCCGGCCGGAGCAGGGTGGAGCCATGACCGAACGCGAGAAGGCCCACCGTCCCGAAGACCTGACCCGCCTCTTCGTCGAGCGTGCGAACGCCAAAGACGCCGAGGGGCTGGCGCTGCTCTATGAGGAAGACGCCGTGATGGCCTATCCGCCGGGCCGGCAGACCGTCGGCCGTGCCGCGATCCAGCAGCTCTGGGCGGAGGCGTTGCCGCACATGCCGTCCTTCACGCCGGAGGAGCCGCTGCCGACCTTGATCAGCGGTGACCTGGCCCTGACGTCGACGCCGCCGAGCGACGGCGCCGGCGCCCGGGCCCAGGTCGTGCGTCGGCAGCCCGACGGCACGTGGTTGCGCGTGCTCGACCAGCCCGAGTTCGTCAGCCCGGCCGGTGACGGGTGAGCGCCGCGCTCACAGCGAGAGCGGCTGACCGGGATAGATCCGGTGCGGGCTGGGGAGCTTGTCGCGATTGAGGCGGTGCAGGGCGCGCCAGCCCCCGGGGAATTTCGTCCGCTGCGCGATCAGCGCGAGGGTGTCCCCGGCCCGCACGATGTAGACGCGCTTCGTCGGGCGGGCTGTGGTGGCCGCTGCTTGAGCTGTGGGCGGGGTTCCGGTGGCGACGCTCTGGGCCGTGGCGTCGTCCGTGGCTCGGGTCGCGGCGGCTTGGGCGGCACGGGCTTCGGCGGCGCGCTTTGCGGCCGCGGCGGCTCGGGCCTCGGCCAGCTGGGCTCGATATTGCTTGGTCGACGAGGCTCGGCGGCCGCACGTGGGCCAGGCGCCCAGGCCCTGGCCGTCGCGCACGCGTTCGGCGATCGCGATCTGCTCGGCCCGGCTGGCCTGGTCGGCGGTGCCGGCGAACCGCGATCCGCCGTAGGCACGCCAGGTGCTGCGGCTGAACTGCAGACCGCCGTAATAGCCGTTGCCCGTGTTGATGTCCCAGTCGCCGCCCGACTCGCATTCGGCGATGGCGTCCCAGTTGACGTCGGCCGTGGGTGCGGGTGCGGCGACGGCCGGGGTGGTGGCCTTCGGCCCGATCAGGGAGGTGATGCTGGTGATGCCCGCCGCGGCGAGAACAAGCGCGGCGCGGGCAGGGTGACAGACTCGTGCCATGACAGTGGACCCTCCACGCCTTCGAGGTCAGCTGTCGGGTTCGGGCTGAGGTGCCCGGCCGCGTGGTGGCGGCTTCACCCCGAGGCGCGCGGACGCGCCGAGGAACGTGGGTCCCCCGCTCCATGCCGTTGATGATTGTCCCGTCGGGCGGCGGCAGGACTCGGCGTTCCGCCCGCGGTGTCCGCGATGCGCGGACGGGGCCGGTTCCGAGGCCGCGAAGGGGCCCGTCACCAGCCGGTTCGGTAGAGGAACAAGCGGCTTGAGACTAAACCGCCCGAGCAGTTCGTGGAGCGCTGATGCAGAATCCAGAACCATGACCGATCGAGCCAGGGATCACGATATCGTCGTTTACGGCGCCACCGGGTTTGTCGGCGCGGTGACCGCTCGCTACCTCGCCGAGCACGCGCCGGAGGGCACGCGTCTGGCCCTGGCCGGGCGGTCCGAGTCACGCCTCGCGGCCGTCCGCGACAAACTCGGCGTCGACTGGCCGATCCTGGTGGCCGACGCCGCCGACCATGAGGCGCTGGCCCGTCTGGCCGCGTCGACCCGGGTCGTGCTGACGACCGTGGGGCCCTATCTGAAGTTCGGCAAGGCGCTGGCCCAGGCGTGCGCCGAGGCCGGCACCGACTACGCCGACCTGACCGGCGAGGTGATCTTCGCGCGGCACAGCATCGACGCCAACCACGAGACGGCCGCGCGCACGGGCGCCCGGATCGTGCATTCGTGCGGCTTCGACTCGATCCCCTCCGACCTCGGCGTGCACGTGCTCGCGCAGCAGGTCGCGGCCGACGGGGCCGGGGAGCTGACCGACACCACCATGGTCGTGACCAGCATGCGCGGCGGGGTCAGCGGCGGCACGATCGACTCGATGCGTCAGCAGCTCGACGCGGTCAAGAACGATCGCCGTCTGCGCCGGCTGGCCGCGAGCCCCTATTCGCTCAGCCCCGACCGCGCCGGCGAGCCCGACCTGGGCCGGCAGGGCGACGTCGCCACCGTGCGCGGCGCCGAGGTGCATCCCACGCTGCGGGGCACGCTCGCGCCGTTCTTCATGGCGTCCTACAACACCCGGGTCGTCCGGCGCAGCAACGCCCTGCACAACTGGCGATACGGGCGGCGCTTCCGCTATCGCGAGCTGATGAGCGTCGGGGCGTCACCGCTCTCGCCGCTCGTGGCGAACGGGGTCAAAATCGGGTTCGGCGCCCTGGTCGCGGGCATGATGCTGCCGCCGACCCGGTTCGTTCTCGACCGCCTGCTCCCCAAGCCGGGCAGCGGTCCCAGCGAGCGTGCGCAGCGCGACGGCCACTTCACGATGGATTTCTTCACCACGACGACAACCGGCGCCCGCTACACGGCCCGCTTCCGTGCCAAGGGCGACCCCGGCTACGCCGCCACCGCCATCATGCTCGGCGAATCGGCACTGGCCCTGATCCACAACCGCGACGCGCTCCCCGCCTCGCCGGGCGGCGTGCTGACCCCGGCCACCGCCCTGGGCGACGCCCTGGTCACCCGCCTGCGGGCCGCGGGAGTGGAGATCACGGCCCGCCGCCTCTGACCACCGCACCCAGCGCCTCTAACCAGCGCGCCCGACGCCTCTGGCCAGCGCGCCCGACGCCTCTGGCCAGCGCGCCCGACGCCACTGACCACCGCACCTAACGCCACTGGGTCTCCGCCCTTAGCCTCCACCGCCCGTCCCTTCGCCGCCCCCGGCCCGCCGCGCGCCACCTCTCCCTCGCCTAGCTGGCTCTCGCCTGTCGCTGGGGGAGCGTGTCAGAGGGTGGCGGCGCGGGTGGTGAGGGCCAGGGCTATGCCGGTCAGGTGTTCGGCGAGGTGGTCGGGGTCGCCGTCCATGTCGTGGGAGATCCAGTCGATGATCACCTCGCTGAGCCCCGAGACCAGGGCCAGGAGCGTACGGTCGTAGCCGATCTGGTCCTCGGGTTTGCCCACTGCACGCCGCAGCATCGCCGCGACGAACTGGGCGTCCTCGCGCAGCACGCCGCGCCGGCGGGTCTCCATGCGGGGAGCGTTCACGTAGATCACGCGGGCGCTCTCCGGGTTGTCCCTCAGCATCCCGACCAGCGTGTGCAGAGCCGGCCGGAACAGCTCTTCCAGCGAGGCCGGACGCTCGGGGATCGCCGCAGCGACGCCACGCAGCAACCACTCGTTCTGGTCGCGGTTCACCCTGATCAGGAGGTCAGGACGATCCTCGAAATGCTCGTAAAAATACCTTTTGGACACTTTGGCGTCGGCGCAGATGTCGGCGACGGTGACATCGTCGTAGTCACGCGTGCCGAACAGGTGCACCGCCGACATCATGATCCGCGCGCGCCGCTCGTTGGACCGCTGCTCGCGAGATCTGCCGGCGTAAGTTTCGCCGCGCCGGGTCGTCGTGGTTTGTTCCTCCACAGGGTCAACGTTACGACTTCGCCGATCAACCCACCCGTCAACCCTCCACATTGGGCAAGGTGGACGACCAAGATCCGTGCATCATCCCGCGAATGCGCCGTCGGCGATAGCGGCTATCCGACGTTGGCGGCATGACCAATCACTCATCGGCTTCATATCCTGCGCTACTGGCCGCAACCGGTCCTTACGGGCAGGATTCAATCATGGCCGCCAGCCGTCTGCCCTATCCGCTCACACTGACGGGGGACGGCATCACCCTGCGCGAATGGCGCTCCGAGGACCTCGACGACCTGGTCCGCATGTTCGACGAGCCCGAGATCGCCCGCTGGTCGCCGATGCCGTCGCCGTTCGACGTCGAGGCCGGCATCGCGTATCTGAAGCGCTGTTATCAAAATCGCGTCGGCGGCCGGCGCATCCAGCTCGCGATCACCGCCGACGGCTCGCGCCCCCTCGGCGAGGTCACGCTCTTCGGCCTCGACCTGGGGCGCAAGGAGGCCGAGCTCGGCTATCTGGTCGATGCGGGCGAGCGCCGGCGCGGGCTCGCGTCGGGCGCGTTGTCACTTCTTTCCGCGTACGCACAGGGCAGTCTCCACCTGAGCCGTCTGCTGCTGCGCATCGATCCCGGCAACGTCGGCAGCACGGCCGTGGCCCGGCGCTGCGGCTATCGGCTCACCGGCGAGCCGCCGATCCTGCAGGAGGGGCCGCACGGATCGAGCCGCCTGGAGACGTGGGAGCTGGTCGAACGGCAGCCCGACACCCGTCGCGACCGGCTGAAAAATGTCGCAGCCCGGCGGTACGGTCGTCGCACCTAGCTTCCTCAGGGGGTGCCGTGGTCAACGTCGATCGTGCGCAAGCAATGGCCTACCGGGTCACCGCGTTGGGGCTGGCCGAGCGAAGTTCCGCCCGGCCCGCCGACCTGCCCGTGCTCGATCTCGGCGTGCAGGAATACACACCCGGCTCGGCCCAGGTCGCGCTGGCCGCGCGCACGGGCGCTGACCTCGCCGACCGGCGGCTGATCACTGTCTGGGCCGCGCGCGGGGCGCCTCACCTGCATCGTCGCGCCGATCTGGCCGCGCTGGTCAAACAGTTGTGGCCGATCAGCGACGCCGACGCGTCCGCCCGCATCAAGAGCAGCCAGATCCCCGACGGCATGAAGCTCGGTCTCGAGGCCTTCCGGGTCACCGCCGCGGCGTTCCGCGAGGTCGTGCGGGAGCCGATGCCCCGCGGCGAGGTGAGCACCGAGGTCAGTAAGCGCGTGCCGAAGGCCCTGACCTACGAGTGCCGCAGTTGCGAGGCCCGGCACATCGCCGGCAACGTCTGGCAGCATTCCGGGCTGGCCGGCGGCGTCGAGGTGCAGTCCCGTGGCCGCGACGCGATGCTCGGCCCGCTGGCCAAGGCGCCCCCGATCCCCGCCGAGAACGCCGGAATCGACGAGCTGATCCTGACTTACCTGCGGTTTCTCGGGCCGGCCGGTCCGCTCGAGGTCGGCAAATATCTGGGCAGCTCGACCGCCGAGATGAAATCCGTCTGGCCCGCGGAACGGCTGACACCGGTCACCGTGGAGGGGCGCAAGGCGTGGCTGCCGACCGAGGCGATCGAGGAGTTGACGTCCGCGTCGAGCCCCGGTGGCGTCCGGTTCGTCCCGCCGATGGATCCGCTGCTCCAGGCGCGTGACCGCGACGTGCTGGTGCCCGGCCGCGAGCGGCAGAAGGAAGTCTGGCGCATTCTGGGCAATCCGGGAGCCCTGCTCGTCGACGGCGAGGTGGCGGGTGTGTGGCGGGCCAAGATGTCCGGCAAACGCGTCAACCTGACCGTGACGTCGTTCGGCTCGTTGCCGGCCGCCCGCCGCAAACAGATCGAGGAAGAGTCCGCCGAGGTCGCGCGGGCTCGCGGGGTGCCCGAGGCCGCGGTCGCCTTCGAGTGAGTTCCACTCTTTGAGACGGCTCAGCGCTTTCCGGGCCGGTGGGAACGCTCGCGATCCCGGCCGCTGGGCCGTGCTGAATTCTGGAGGTATCCGAAAGGCAACACGTGAGTAACAATGGCATTGATCGGAGTGCGTGCCGTTCGATG
Source organism: Paractinoplanes lichenicola (assembly GCF_016785085.1). GTDB lineage: Bacteria > Actinomycetota > Actinomycetes > Mycobacteriales > Micromonosporaceae > Actinoplanes > Actinoplanes lichenicola. The sequence continues at coordinate 397,979 of NZ_JAENHO010000006.1, read as the reverse complement.
GGGTGTGGCCGCGACCCGACCGGAGGTGGCGACATGTTGAGCAGGGAAGACAGCCGACGGCTGGCGCAGCTGGAGCGTCAGTTGAGGCGTGATGACCCGGAGTTCTGCGCCCGCATGACCAGCGGCCGCCTCGAACCGCCCCGCCCCAAACGTCCGTCTTTGTCGCTGATTCTGACCGCCGTGGTCATCTGGACCGCCGCCGTCATCCTCGGCGTGCTCGGCTGGTGGGTCGCCGCCGCGGCTGCCGCCTTCTTCGCCACCCTGGTGATCGCCGCGGCCCTGCTGCGCCGCCCGCCGGGTCGCCCCCGCCGCATCACCCCCGACCAGCTCCCGCCGGAGCACTGACTCCGCTTCGAGCAGGAGTCGCCTCACCTGGCTCGACCGCGCCCGCCTCGCTCGATCGTGTTCGCCTGGCTCGATCGCGCCGCCCATCCGCCTTCTCTCGGCGCGCCCATCACACTTTGGACATTTACGATTTGTCGCCCCGAGCAACATGGGCCAAGCGGTGCGCGCGGCCTGCGGTCTGCGGCGAGTGCGGCTCATCGTGGGTCGGTGCGACGGGTGCCGTGCGGTGCGGCGGGGTGCTGGGCAACGGGATGCGGTGCGGTGCGGCGGGATGCGGTGCGGTGCGACGGGGTGCGGTGCGACGGGGTGCCGGGCGGCGTGGTGCGGTGCGAGCCGTGCGACGGGGTGCGGTGGGTCGTGCGGCGCGGTCGGCGACGGTTCGATGAACGGTAGGACGAAGGCCATCAGAAGGCGAAGGGGCGGCGCCGGGTGGTAGTGGCGCCGCCCCTCCTGGTGGGCTGAGGCCGAGGATGCCCTCCGTCGCGGGCGCGACTTCGGCGGCGCTCAGACCCTGGTCGGGCTGGTCGGGTGGCCGAGTTGGCCGGGTGATCGAGTTGGTTAGGTGCCGGGCTGGCCGGGTGCTGGGTTGGCAGCATGACGGGGCTTGCGGGCTTGCGGGCTTGCGGGCTGCGGGGCTGGCCGGGCGTCCATTGCCTGGGTGGCTGGGGTGGCCGGCTTACGGGGTGGAGTGTGCCTGGGTGGGGACTCGGCGGGAGCGGAAGACCCAGAGCCGGAGCATGAGGAAACGGACCGCGGTGGCCAGCAGGTTGGCCAGGATGAGGACGGCCAGTTCGACCGGCTTGGCGGGGGCCGAGTGCAGGGCGTCCAGCAGGGCCAGGGCGCCGCTTGTCAGGCCCAGGCCCACGGCGAAGACGATCAGGCCTTGGGCCTGCTGCCGCCAAGCGCCCTCGTTTCCTCGTACGTTGAAGGTCAGTCGGCGGTTGGCGGCCGTGTTGGCGATGGCTGTGGCCAGCAGGGCCAGCAGGTTGGCCGGCTGCGGACCCATTCCCAGGCGGAGCAGGGCGTACAGGCCCAGATAGGCCAGGGTGCTCGCCACTCCCACGGCGGCGAAGCGGATCAGCTGACCGGTCAGCCCGGCCGGCACCCCGGCCACCGGCAGTGGGTTGCGGCCGAGTTGTTCGCGCAGCGTGGCCAGCGGGAGGCGGCCCGCGCCGAAGGCACGCATGAGGCGGACGATGCCGCGCAGGTCGGCCATCGCCGTCGGGACGATGTCGACCCGGCTGTCGGGGTCGTCGACCCAGTCGACGGGCACCTCGTGGATGCGCAGGCCCGCGCGTTCGGCCAGCACCAGCATCTCGGTGTCGAAGAACCAGCCCGTGTCCTCGACCATCGGCAGCAGCCGGGCGGCGACGTCGGACCGGATCGCCTTGAAGCCGCATTGCGCGTCGGTGAAGCGGGCGGCCAGGGTGCCGCGCAGGAGCAGGTTGTAGCCACGCGAGATGAACTCCCGCTTGGCGCCCCGCACCACCCGGGAACCGCGGGCCAGCCGGGAGCCGATCGCCAGGTCGGAGTGGCCGCTGATCAGCGGGGCGACCAGCGGCAGCAGCGCGCCCAGGTCGGTCGACAAGTCGACGTCCATATAGGCCATGACGGCCGCGTCGGAGTGCGTCCACACCTGCTTCAGTGCGCGGCCGCGGCCCTTCTCCGGCAGGTGCGCCCATTCGACCTCGGCCAGCTCGCCGGCCAGCCGGTGCGCCACGTCCGCCGTCGAGTCGGTGCTCGCGTTGTCGGCGATCGTGATGCGGAAGCGGTACGGGAAGTACGCCCCGAGATAGCCGTGCAGCCGTCGCACGCACGGCTCGAGGTCGATCTCCTCGTTGTAGACCGGAACGACCACGTCGAGCACCGGGGCATCGAGACGAGTCGGGGCCGCGGTGGGTGCGGGCTGCGTCGAAAGGCTCATGAGACCACGATGATCCCGTCGGCTGAGCGCGATTTATGGCGATCCTGTGCCCCCACTGTGAACCCGTGCGTGGCTGCGAGAGCACCAAAAGAACGGCCAGTTCCCCGTACGGGAAACCGGCCGTTCTTTGATTGACGGGGTCAGGCCGTCGTCTGGGTCAGGTCGTAGACGGTGGTGTTGCCGACAGTCTGGGCCGTGAAGTTCTCCGACACCCAGGACGCGATCTCCGAGCTGGCGCTGCTGCCGCTCGACCCGCGGCCGCCGAAGCCGCCGCCCCCGATGAAGTAGTGGATCTTGCCCTCGGCCACGTATTGCTGGAACTGGGCCAGGGTGGGGGACGGGTCGCTGCCGTTGAAGCCGCCGACCGCCATCACCGGGTTGCCGGTGGCCAGCTGGTAGCCCGACGCGTTCTGCGAGCCGACCGCGGCCGCGATCCAGGTGTACTGGTCGGCGTTCGCCTCGAGCAGGGCTTTCATCTCGTCGCTGACCGTGGCCGCGTCGAGCAGACCGCCCATGCCGCCACCGCGCATCCCGCCGCCGTTGCCACCGGGGAAACCGCCGCCCTGAGACGTGCCGCCCTGAGACGTCCCACCCTGGGTGCCGCCCTGAGTGCCGCCCTGAGAAGTGCCGCCTTGGGACGTGCCGCCCGGGGAGCCGCCGCCGGGGAAGCCCTGACCGCCGCCGGGGAAGCCTTGACCACCACCCGGGAAGCCTTGACCACCACCCGGGAAGCCCTGTCCGCCGCCGGGGAAGCCGCCGCCGTTGCCGCGCCCGCCGCCACCGCCGCGGAAGCCACCCCGACCGGGCCCGCCGCCGAAGCCGCCCGAGGTAGCCGGCCCCGCCGAGGGAATCGAGCCGGTGTGCGCCTCGGAAGCCGTCTGCACCGCGTACGCCGCGGGCCCGGCCAGCACCGCGGCCAGCGAAACCCCCGCCGCCAGCGCCGCCACCCGGGCCGGCAACCGCAGCGCGCCGAGCAGGGCCGCCGCCCCCACGAGGCCGCCGATCAGCACGACCCAGCGCAGCCAGGGCAGGAAGTCCGGGCTGAGCCCGAGCAGGTGAAACGACCACCAAGCCGTGACCGCCACGGTCGCCGCCAGGGTCACCGCGGCCACCACGTTGCGCCGCCGCTGCCAGAGCAGGGCCACGCCCATGCCGACCACCGCGCCGACCGCGGGCGCCAGCGCCACCGTGTAGTACGCGTGGAAGATCCCCTGCATGAAGCTGAAGACCAGTCCGGTGATCAGCAGCCAGCCGCCCCACAGGATCAGGCCGGCTCGTTGCCGGTCGGTGCGGGCCCGCCGAGCCGTGATCACCAGACCCGCGACCAGCACGATCAGGGCCGCCGGGAGCAGCCACGAGATCTGACCGCCCTGCGAGGAGTCGAACATGCGGGTCAGCCCGGTCGACCCCCACATGCTCCCACCGCCGCCGAAGCCGCCACCGCCGCCGCCGACGCTGCCGGTCTCGTCGCCGTTGAGCCGGCCCAGGCCGTTGTAGCCGAGGGTGAGCTCGAGGATGCTGTTGTTCTGCGAGCCGCCGATGTAGGGCCGCATCGACGCCGGCACCAGTTCGACGATCGCGATGTACCAGCCGGCCGAGACGATCACGGCCAGGCCCGAGAGCAGCAGCTGCCAGATCCGCTTGCCCAGCTTGGGCGGCCCGGCGACCAGGTAGGCGAGCGCGAAGGCGGGCACCACGAGCAGCGCCTGCAGCATCTTGGCCAGGAAGCCGAACCCGACGAAGACCCCGGCCAGCACGATCCACTTCGTGGAGCCGTTCTCGACGGCCCGTACGGTCGCGTAGGCCCCGGCCACCATGAGCAGCACGAGCAGCGCGTCCGGGTTGTTGAACCGGAACATCAGCACCGCGATCGGGGTCAGCGCCAGCACCGCCCCGGCCAGCAGGCCCGCGGCCGGCCCGAACCAGCGCCGCACGGTCGCGAACAGCAGCCCGACGCTGGCCACACCCATCAGCGCCTGCGGCACCAGGATGCTCCACGCGTTGACGCCGAAGATCCGGGCCGACAGGGCCATCACCCACAGCGCGGCCGGCGTCTTGTCGACCGTGATCGAGTTGGCCGCGTCGGAGGAGCCGAAGAAGAACGCCTTCCAGCTCTCCGACCCGGCCTGCACGGCGGCCGAGTAGAACGCGTTGGCCCAGCCGTTCTTGCCGAGGCCCCAGATGTAGAGCACTCCGGTCGCCACGAGCAGCGCGATCAGGGCCGGACGCACCCAGGCCGGATTGGGCGCGGGGGCACGGGGAGGCAGATCCTGCGCCACCGGCGGCGGGACGGGCAACGTCGTGGTCATCGAGGCTCTCCACAGAAAAGCGGATATTTACCTCGACCAGATTCGCCGCCCGCCCTGTCCCGCCGTTATGCCAAGCCTGTGCCCCGGCTGTGAGTTGGAGGCCGCCTCACGAAGCCGAAACAGTGCGCCGCTTGGCCGAAGCCGTGGCCAGGCGCTCCAGCACCTCGACGGTCGGGTCCCAGCCCATGCACGCGTCGGTCACCGACTGGCCGTAGGTCAGCGCGCCGCCCAGCTCCTGGCGCCCGGGCACGAGGAAGCTCTCCAGCATGACGCCGCTGATGCCGTGCTGACCGGCCTCCATCTGCTGCGCCACGTCGTCGGCGACCACCGGCTGGCGCAGGTGATCCTTGCCGCTGTTGCCGTGCGAGCAGTCGATCACCAGTCGCTCGGGAAGACCGGCCTTGCGCAGCAGTTCCAGCGCGTTGGCCACGTCCGCGGCGCTGTAGTTGGGCTTGCCCCCGCCGCCGCGCAGCACCAGGTGGGTGTCCGGGTTGCCGGTCGTGTGCAGGATCGCCGGGGTGCCGGAGTAGTCGATGCCGGGGAAGACGTGCGGCACGGCGGCCGCGTGGATCGCGTCGATGGCGGTGGCGATGCTGCCGTCGGGGCGGTTCTTCATCCCGATCGGCATCGACAGCCCCGACGAGAGCTGCCGGTGCACCTGCGATTCCACCGTACGGGCTCCGATCGCGCCCCAGCTCACGGTGTCCGCGATGTATTGCGGGGTGATCGGGTCGAGGAACTCGACGGCGGTCGGCAGCCCCCGGCCGACGATCTCGAGCAGGAGCCGCCGGGCGATCCGCAGACCGGTGCCGACGTCGCCGGTGCCGTCGAGCGCGGGGTCGTTGATCAGGCCCTTCCACCCGACCGTGGAGCGCGGCTTCTCGAAGTAGACCCGCATGACGATCAGCAGGTCGTCGGAGAAGCGCTCGGTCGCGCCGGCCAGCAGCGAGGCGTACTCGCCGGCGGCGACGGGGTCGTGCACGGAGCACGGGCCGACGACGACGAGCAGCCGCGGATCTCGGCGGTTGAGCACGTCCTCGACCTGGCGGCGGCCCTCCAGCACGGTGTCGTGCAACTCGCTCGTCAGCGGCAGCTCGTGGTGCAGCAGCGCGGGGCTCATCAGCGGGACGACGGCCTCGATGCGCTGGTCACGAACGCGCTGAACCTCGGGGGCAGTCACGGTGGTCTCCACTTCTGCGCCGGCCCCCACCCTGAGAGCCGGCAAACAAAAAGGCAGCGACATCGTGTCGCTGCCCGGGCCGGCTCTGGCGTGGTGTCTCAGACGATGGTCATGGCTGAGGCACCGGCGGGAGCCGGCCTCGTAAACCAATAGAACGCCTGAGTCACGTCGCACAGCATAGCGCCTCAGTTCGCAGGCGGAGCTATTTGAGCCAACTGCTCAGCTGATGAGACGGGCAACGGCAGCTCAACCGTGAAGACTGTGCGGCCGGGAACACTCTCGACGGCGACGTGGCCCTGGTGGGACTGCACCACGGCGTGCACGATCGACAGGCCGAGGCCGGTGCTGCCGGCGGCCCGCGAGCGCGAGCTGTCGCCGCGGGCGAATCGCTCGAAGATGTGCGGCTGCAACTCGTACGGGATGCCGGGGCCGTTGTCGGTGACGCGCAGCACGGCCGAGCCGGGCGTCGAGCTCACCCCGACCGTCACGACCGAGCCCTCGGGGGTGTGCGTGCGCGCGTTGGCCAGCAGGTTGGCCAGCACCTGATGCAGCCGCGCGCCGTCGCCGACGACGATGACCGGCTCCTCGGGCAGGTCGAGCTGCCAGAAGTGCCGCGGCCCGGCGGCGTGGGCGTCGCTGACCGAGTCGACGACCAGCATGGTCAGGTCGACCGGGTCGTGGGCGAGCGGCCGCCCGGCGTCGATCCGGGCCAGCAGCAGCAGGTCCTCGACCAGGCCGGTCATCCGCTTGGCCTCGGACTCGACGCGGTTGAGCACGTGGGCGATCTCGTCCGGGATCGGGGCCCGGCTGCGCCGGCTGAGCTCGGCGTACCCGCGGATGGCGGCCAGCGGCGTGCGCAGCTCGTGGCTGGCGTCGGCGACGAACTGGCGGACCTGGGTCTCGCTGGCGTGCCGCGCCTCGAGCGCGTTGCCGACGTGGTCGAGCATCTGGTTGAGCGCGGCGCCGACCTGGCCGACCTCGGTGCGCGGGTCGGTGTCCCGCTCGGGCACGCGCTGGGCCAGCCGCACCTCGCCGCGGTCGAGCCGCAGCTCGGAGACCCGGGTGGCGGTGGCGGCGACCCGGTCGAGCGGGGCCAGGGTGCGGCGCACGATGAGGGCGCCGGCCCACCCGGCGATGCCCAGGGCGATCAGCACCGCGCCCCCGGTGACCAGGGCGACGCGCAACAGCGTGAAGTTGGTGTTCTTGAGTGAGAGCGCGGTGACCCGGATCGTGCCCTCGTTCGTCGTCTCGGCGATCACCCGGTACGACCCGTAGCCGTCCAGGCCGACCGTCGACTTCTCGCCGTCGACCGGCACGGCCAGCAACTGGGCGCTCGCGACGTCGGTGAGCGTCTTGTAGCGGGTGTCGGGGAAGCCTTCGGTGTTGGTGAACGCCTCGACCATGCCGCCCTCGATGTCGCTCACGCCCGTATAGGTGATCGTGATCGACCCGGGCTCGGCGCCGCGGTACGGGTGCGTGTCGTCGAACGGGAACTGGAATTTGCCCCCGCCCGGTCCGGGCCGGCCGGCCGTGTCGAGCTTGGCGTCGACCTGGGTGTAGAGCGTGTTGCGGAGGAAGAAGAACGCCGTGCCGCCGACGGCCAGGCCCAGCACCGTGAGCAGCACCATGATGATGGCCACGATCCGGGTACGCAGCGGCCAGCCCGCGGGGCTGCGCCAGCGCGAGGGGTGGGTCCAGGTCATCTCAGTCGGCGGGCTTGAGGACATAACCCGCCCCGCGCATCGTGTGGATCATCGGGGCGCGCCCGGCGTCGATCTTCTTACGCAGGTACGAGATGTAGAGCTCGACCACGTTGGCCTGGCCGCCGAAGTCGTAGTTCCACACCCGGTCGAGGATCTGGCTCTTGCTCAGCACCCGGCGGGGGTTGCGCATCAGATAGCGCAGCAGCTCGAACTCGGTGGCGGTCAGCGTGACCAGGTCGCCGCCGCGGCGCACCTCGTGGCTGTCCTCGTCGAGCGTCAGGTCGCCGACGATCAGCTGCGAGTCGGTGCGCATGGGGGAGTGACCCATCCGGCGCATCAGGCCGCGCAGCCGGGCCACGACCTCCTCCAGGCTGAACGGCTTGGTCACGTAGTCGTCGCCGCCCGCGGTCAGGCCGGTGATCCTGTCCTCGACCGAGTCCTTGGCCGTCAGGAACAGCACCGGCACCTCGGGCGACTCGCCGCGCAGCCGGCGCAGCACCTCGAGCCCGTCGATGTCGGGCAGCATCATGTCGAGGACGACGGCGTCGGGGCGGAAGTCGCGGGCGGTGCGCACGGCGGTCTGCCCGTCGCCCGCGCTCTTGACGTCCCAGCCCTCGTAGCGCAGCGCCATGCTGAGCAGCTCGGCCAGCGTCGGCTCGTCGTCGACCACGAGGACCCGGACGGGACCCCCGTCGGGCCGGCGGAGATCGGTGCTGGAATCTGCGTTCGCCATCGTCATGCCCTTACTTTCGCGGGCCACGCTATGCGCTTCCTTTCCCATTCCTGTGTACCACCTGTGGATGCGGCTCACAGGGAGGGCATCAAAACCGCACAGCCGCCTGACACCGTACGCCGGGAAGGTGTTGACCATGACGCAGATGACGAAGCACCTGACGGCAGGCTGGCAGCGGCGCACCGGCCTGGTGGCGCTGGGGGCGGCGATCGCGATGGCCGCGACTTTCGGGCCGGGCACGCTCGGCACCACCCGGCTCGGCGCGAGCGAGGTGGCCGGCTACGCGACGGTGACCGCGGCCGACACAATCACCTCGACCTCGGTGCTGGCCGAGGGCACCTCCGCGGGCCGGGTGCGGGTCAGCCGGTCGTCGTAGCGAGCGCGGCGTCCCGCAGCTCGGCCGCCCCCTGCTTGATCCGCTCGGAGTAGCGCGGCCGCGTCCAGTCGGCCCACTTGACCTGCCCGACCCCCTGGTCGGTGCCCGAGGCGGTGAGCGACACCGTCACCCCGGGACTGATCTGCGTGGTCAGCTTGCCGTTCTTGGGCACGGCCACCCGGTGCGCCGACGGGTCGGCGAAACCCAGCATGGCCCACGGCACCCGTACGGACAGGTCGTCGCCGTCGAGGTGCCACAGCGCCCGGCTGTCGGCCTCCTCGTCCTCGGGGTCCCAGCTGCCGTGCCGCAGTTGCCCGGCGTTCTGCAGCTCGACCGGCAGCTTCGCCTTGATCCGGGGCACGGTCACGGCCCGGTTCACGACCAGCTCGAAGGGCTTCCAGCCGTTCGGGGCCGGGCCTCGTTCGGCGGCCGGCACCGAGAAGTCCAGCCGCATCGGGTCGAGCTGGTTGCGTACGTACGCCTGACCGCTGTGCCCTACCAGGTTGAGCGCGAAAACAGCGTCCGGCCGGCGGTCGCCGCTGCCCGGCATCGGCGCGCCGGTCACACCCGGCAGCACGTCGAAGCTCACCATCATCGTGCCCGGGGGCGAGTCCCCGAGTTTGATCTTCAAATTCAGGTACGCCTCGTCCACCCGCGCGTCGACGTCGGTCGCCGGCCACCCGTCGGTGTCGAGCAGGTGCTGCTCCCCGGCGTCGGGCTGCCCCTGCGGGTCCATCGCGAGCACCCCGAAGCCCTGCTCGTTGGTCAGCGGGTCGTGCCAGAGCTGGCGGCGCTCCGGGTCCTGGACGCCTGCCGTGTTCCAGGTGTAGCGCCACCACTCGTCGGCCCAGCTGAACACGAACCCGGCCCCGAGGCCCTGCTCCCGGATCATGCGCAGCAGGCCGGCGTTGATCCGCATCGCGTCCTGCTCGCTGTGGTCACCCTGAGTGCGGCCCAGGGGAGCGTTGTGGGCCGACCCGATCGCCGACGGCACCCCGAACTCGGTGATCAGCGTCGGCATCGTGGAGTGGTGCCGGCGCAGGTCGGCGAGGTATCCGGCGTACGGGTCGCGCTGCCCGCCGAAGTCGTAGGCGAGCAGGTCCGGCTCGTGCCGCAGGAAGTCCGGATAGAACGGGTACGCGTGGTAGCTGGCGAACGTCCCGGCCGGCCAGTCCGCCGTGGGCAGCACGTGGTTGGCGTCCAGCCCGACCAGGTCCTCCTGCTTGAGCGGCTCCTCGGGGTGGCGCAGCGGGTCGGTGGTGGGCCAGTTCACGAAGGCGATCGGCTGGCTGACCCCGTGCCCGGCGACGAACCCGGCCAGGTCGTTCATTCGGGCGGCGAGCCAGCGCTCGGTCGGCGTCGACTTGGGCGTGTTCCGGAAGTACTTGCCGGTGAACCGGGGCACGTCGGCGTTGCGCTCGTCCGAGGCGACGGCCGCGGCCGGGTCGATCTCGTCGCCGACGATCCAGCCGGCCAGCCACGGCGTGACGTCGGTGGTCCACGTGCCGCCGGCCCGGCCGGGCACCGTCGTCCGGCGGTAGTCGCCCGTCACCACCTGCGCGGCCGCCTGCAGCTCCTGCCGGAACGCGGTGGTCACCCGCTTGTCGAACAGGTTCTTCTTGGCCACGTACGTCTGGTCGGGCAGTGCGACGCCCTGCACGAGATAGAGCGGGCGGTCCGGGTTCGCCTCGTTCCACGCGGCCAGCTGGTCGTAGAACGCGGGCGGGTGGATCTGGTAGATCCGCACCACGCGCAGGCCCAGCCAGCTCATCCCGGCGAACCAGGCCCGATACTGCGCGGCCGAGATCGCGCCCTCGCCGGGCAGGTGGCCGGGCGTGGTGTCACCGAGGTCGACGCCGGGCAGGAAGGTGCGGTCGCCCCCGGCCGTGTGCAGCTCGAACTCCTGCCCGTCGGCGCTCGCCACCATGCGCAGGCCGCCCGCCTCCCGCGGCGCCGCGGCCCACGACGTGCCCTGCGGCGGCGACGGGATCTCGTTCATCCCCGCGATCAGGAAGGCGGGCGAGTCCAGCTGCGGTGCCGCCGCGCCCCCGGCCAGCAGCGCGCACAGGGCCAGCACGAAGAGGCCGATCATGGACGCCCTGAATCGCCCGAATCGTGGACGGGCCGGTGCGGTCACGAGATGGCTCGGAAAGTCCCCCACGCAGGCATTGTCTGACGGCTGAGTTGCTGTATGGGCGGTTTTGTCGGGAAGCTTGGATCATCGGAACACTCGCCGTTGGCCCGTTGTTGTGCCAGCGTTGGGTAGCCGGCGCGAGCGTGGGGAGTGACACGTGGATCTTCTCGAGGAGTACCGCAGGGCCACCTTCTTCTTCGAGTCCGGCGACCCGCTCGGGGCGGCCAAGCTGCTCGAGCCGATAGTCGAGGCCGAACCGCACAACGCGGCCGTGCGCCAGCTGCTGGCCCGGGCCTATTTCAACTCGGCCCAGCTCGGCCGGGCCGAGGCCCAGCTGCGGGCGCTGGTCGAGCACGATCCGTCCGACCACTACGCGCATCACGTGCTCGGCCGCACACTGGAGCGGGACGGCCGCTTCCGCGAGGCGCTGCCCCACCTGCGGCTCGCCGCGGCGATGAAGCAGCATTCGGACTACGAGGACGCATTGCACCGGGTCGAGCAGTGGCTCGGCAAAGCAGAGGACACGCCGTGAAATTGAAGCTCGACCTGCACGACATCTTCAACCGGGGGCAGGAGATCGACCGTGCGCTGCGCGGGATCATCGACGAAGCCGTGCAGAAGAAGGCCAGCACGGTCGAGATCATCCCGGGCAAGGGCAGCGGCGCCCTGAAGAAGAAGGTGCTGCGCTTTCTCGACCAGAAAGAGATCAAGCAGCTCTACCACCGGGTCGAGAAGGACGGCGACAACTGGGGCCGCCTCTTCGTCCACTTCCGCCACAACGAGAGCACGGGCCGCCGCGGTCGCGGTCGCTAGAACGTGTAGGTCTTCGCCACCGCCAGCAGCTCGCTCGTGTGGGAGCCGACGATGCCGACGGCGGCCGGGCGGGACTTGAAGCCGGGCAGTTGGCTCAGGCCGTCGCTGCCGTCCATCGCGCGGAACTTGACCTCGCCGGCGGTGCGCACGGTCAGCGTGACCTCGACGCCGTCGGCCGGTGGGGCGTGGAAGACGAAGCCCCAGCCCCAGGCGCCGTCGATCGGCTCGCGGGCGGGCATCGGGCGGCCGCCCACGGTCGCCGACTCGACCGGCGTCGCGGCCGCCACGTGCAGGGTGATCAGCCGGGCCTGACGCTGCGGTTTGAGCCGGACTTTGAGCGTGCGAGTTTCCCCCGTACGGGTGTCGGACTCGACGGTGAGCAGCGGCGCGGGCAGGCCGGCGGCGGGGGCGTCGCCGGTGCGCACCTGCTCGGGGCCGAACGACGGCAGCGTGTCGTCGACCCGGTGCGGCTCGCCCTGGACGAACTGGCTGGTCCACTGCTGGACCCGGGGCTCGTCGCTGATCCAGCGGGCGGTGCCGTTGTCGGCGTCGAGCGCATACATGAGCTGGGTCAGGGCCGGGCGCTCGGCGTCGAACCGGTCGACCGCCAGCCCGGTGACCGTGCAGACCAGCGCGGCTACGGCGGCGGCCAGCGCGGGCAGCGCCCCCAGGCGGCGGCTGCGCAGGGCCTCGAGACCGCGTTGACCGCCGGCCCGCGGGTGGATCAGGTCGATCACCGGCAGCAGGGCCAGGCCGAGCAGCACGGTGAGGAACGCCCCGGCCGCGCCCAGGCCCATGCCCAGCGCGGGGAACAGCATGATCACCGTGGGCAGCAGGATGACCGTGGCCACGGCGCCGCCCAGAGTCACCGCGACGACCGGAAGCGTTTTGTTGCTCAGCCCCACGGCGAACAGACAGGTCAGTGCGCCGACCAGGGCGGGGATGGCGGCCAGGTAGGAGCCGCCGGGCACGAACGCGGCCAGCACGATGCCGAGGACGGCCAGCCAGCCCAGGCCGGCGATGGCCAGGGCGGCCGGGCCGAGCCGGCGGCGCAGCAGCGCGAACCAGGCCAGCACCACGGCGGCGGAGAGCAGGATGACGGCCACCCGATAGAGCCCCGGGCGATACGGGTCGATCGGCAATTGCGCGTACGGGGGACGGATTTTGGTCAGGACGAACCAGAGGAGCTGGGCCAGCAGCGGCGCCACCACGATCGGGACCAGGGCCAGCGCGCCCGCCTTGAGCAGGCGCCGGCCGCCGGTCAGCCGCCGCCGACGAGCCAGCCAGGCCAGCGCGGCCACCGCGACCAGGGCCAGCAGCGCGATCGGCCAGACCAGCGCGCCGGGATAGCGCACCAGCAGGCCGGGCACGGGGAAATAGGTCGCGTCGCCGCCGTCGGTGGCCGCCAGCGGGGCCAGGTCGCGGCCGCCCAGCTCGCGCGTCACGGCCAGCGTGTTGTCGCCGTGGTGCTGCAGGCTGGCCCGATTCATCGCGGCAGGCACGTCGGTCGGCGCGTGATAGACCGCCGCGCCGTCGATGTAGGCCGCGTTCATGCCGGCGAAGCCCGACTCGCGGAACGGGGTGAAGTCGGTGTCGTTGGGCAGCAGCCGATAGATCTCGACCGCGAATGACGTGCCCACCGGCTTGGGGGCGTGCGCGTAGGCCCCGACCAGGCCACCGTTGCCGGCCGAGGTCTCGAACATGATCGCCGGGCCGCTGCTGCCGCGGGCCTCGATGTTGAGCACCACGCCGCCGTCGCGGGCCAGCGGATGCTGGTCGACGAACGCCTTGGCGCCGCAGAGGCAGGCCTCCTCGCCGTCGGTCAGCACCAGCACCACGTCGTTGCGCAGGCGTGGGCCGGCCAGCAGGGCCCGGGCCGTCTCGAGGATCGTCGAGGTGCCGGCCGCGTCGTCGTTGCCGCCCGGCCCGACCTGCACCGAGTCGTAGTGCGCGACCAGGAACACGCGCCCGGTCGAGCCGGTGCCGGGGATCCGGGCGATCACGTTGCGGACGCGGGCCAGCCCGGCGCCGCCCGCGCTCGCCGACAGCCCGGCGCCCTCGATCGACACCGTGTCCTGCACCTCGGGGGTCAGGCCCAGGCCCCGCAGCGTGGTCAGCAGATGCTCGCGCACCTCGTCGTTGGCCGGGCTGCCGACCGGGTGCGGCCGCTGGGCGATCGCCTGCACCTGCTGGAACGCGCGCTCGGCGCTGAACTCGGCCTCCGGCGCCGAGACGGGCCGGGCCGAGGGCGGCCGGATCGTCGCGAGACCCGCCGCGCCGGCCAGGATCAGCACCACGACAGCGACGACGGCGGCCAGGGCCCGGTGGGCCGGGTCGGTGATCGCGGGAGCACGCATGGGTGTATCTAAGCGGTTGGGTACGACACCGGGTAGTCGGAAGATCGTTTACGGCGTGGCCTAGCGTTGTCGGCGTGAGCACCCCGTTCGACCCCGCCGCGGTGGTGGCCGCCTTCATCGACGCCGTCGCCCCCTACGACCCCCAGCCCGAGGCCGCCCCGGTCGCGATGGTGGGGGTGCGCACTGCCATGGGCGAGGGCGTGTTCCCGGTCAGCGACCACGTCATCCGGGCCATGTGCAAGGCGCTCGCGGCCTATCGCGACCCGGAGGACAGGGGCACCTGCGTCGAGTGCGGCGGACGTCACCTCGACGAGAATCTGCACTGCCGGGAGTGCGGACGGCTGCACGGAATCCTGGGCGAGGTCATCGCGCAGCACGCTCGTCGTGTGGCCGGCGAGGAGGCCACGTGAGAGTGTTGTGCCCCCGCACGCAGTGGTACACGATCAGCGGGACAGGGGCCGGCAGGCGGACGAGTGGGGGTGGGCATGACTGAGCGCTCCGTCGCGCCCCGCGCCCGTGCCGGCACACCGGTCTATCAGGAGCGGCTGAGCGTCCTGCTCGTCGAGGACGACGAGGGCGACGCCTTCCTCGTCCGCGAGCTGCTGCACGAGGCCGACGCGCCCTTCGACCTGCGCGTGGCGACCAGCCTGCGCGAGGCCCGGGGCCTGCTGCGCGGCATCCACTGTGTGCTGCTCGACCTCGGCCTGCCCGACGCCGAGGGCATCGACGGGCTGCGCAAGCTGCTCGCGGTGGCCGGCAGCGCCGCGGTCTGCGTGCTCACCGGCCGCTCCGACGAGCACCTGGGCGTCGCCGCGGTGGCCGAGGGCGCCCAGGACTATCTGGTCAAGGGCCAGGTCGACGGCGTCCTGCTGACCCGGGCGCTGCGATACGCGGTCGAGCGCAAACGGGCCGACGAGAACGCGCAGCGCCTGCGCGAGGTCGAGCTGCGCCAGGCCGAGTCGGCCCGCCTCGAGCGCGGCCTGCTGCCCCAGCCCCTGATGTCCACCGATCGGGTGGCGGTGCACACGTTCTATCGCTCCGGCCGGGCGATGGGCCTGCTCGGCGGCGACTTCTTCGACGTCGTCCAGGTCGGCGACAACAAGCTGCACGTGATCGTGGGCGACGTCTGCGGGCACGGCGTCGACGAGGCCGCGCTCGGCGTCGAGCTCCGGGTCGCCTGGCGCGCGCTGGTGCTGGCCGGGGTGCCCGACGAGCAGATCCTGGCGTCGCTCGAACAGGTGCTGATGAGCGAGCGCCGGGCCCGCGAGATCTTCGCGACCGTGGCCGCGGTGACGATCGACCTCGACGTCAACCGGGCCGTCGTCCGGCTGGCCGGCCATCCCCCGCCGGTGCTGCTCGGCGGGGGCCGGGTCGGCCCGGTCGAGGCCCGCACCGGGATCGTGCTCGGGGTCAGCCCGCGGCCCACCCCCGCCACCGAGGTGGAGTTGTCCGGAGATGACTGGTCCCTGCTGATGTATACCGACGGCCTGATCGAGGGCCACACCGGCGAGGGCAACGAGCGGCTCGACGTGTCCGGCCTGTGCTCGCTGCTCGACGAGCCCGCCGCCCGTACGGTGCCGCTGCCCGCGCTGCCGGCCTGGCTGGTCGGGCGGGCCGAGCACGCCAACGGCGGCCCGCTGGCCGACGACGTGGCCATGCTGCTGATCTCGCGGGGGAATGGCCGATGAGCAGCCTTTTCGACCTGCGCACCTGGACCCTGCGGCGGCGCATCCTGGCGCTCTGCATCACCGTCGGCGTCCTGCTCAGCGCGCTCGGCGTGTTCGCCTTCATCACCGCCGCGCAGAACAATCGCCAGCTCGACGACGTGCTCGACCGGGCCAGCCCGATGCGGGCCGCGGGCGAGGCGCTCAACACGGCGTACGTCGATCAGGAGACCGGCATCCGCGGTTTCGCGATCACCGGCCAGGAAGCCAACCTCAAGCCGTACACGCAAGGCATCGCGGACGAGGAGCGGCTGCTCGGCCGTATCAACCAGCTCCTCGACCCGGACGACACCGACATCCGGGACGCGCTACGGGTGGTGCAGCAGCGGGCCGACGAGTGGCATCGAGAGGTGGCCGACCCGGTGATCGCGCTCATCCGGGCCGACGGCACCCAGGCCGGGCAGGAGCGGCTGAGGGGCACGTCGACCGAGCGGTTCGACGCGTTGCGCGGCGCCATCGCGACGATGCAGGACGACATTCAGGTGATGCGTGCCGCCGCGGCCGAGCAGGCCAAAGCCAGCAGCCGCACCATGGTGGCGATCCAGATCGCCGCCGCCGCGATCATCATCCTGGCCGGCTCGGCATTGATCCTCGTGCTCGACCGGATGGTCAGCCGCCCGGTCACCGACCTCGCCCAGCAGGTGCGCGAGGTGGCCGACGGCGATTACGACAAGCACATCACCAGCAGCGGCTCGCCCGAGCTGGCCGCCCTGGCCGGCGACGTCGACGGCATGCGGACGAAGATCGCCGCCGAGCTGACCGAGGTCCGTGAGGCCCGGGCCCAGATCGAGTGGGTCAACGACCAGCTCAAGGTGCAGGCCGAGGAGCTGACCCGGTCCAACCGCGACCTCGAGCAGTTCGCCTACGTCGCGTCGCACGACCTGCAGGAGCCGCTGCGCAAGGTGGCCAGCTTCTGCCAGTTGCTGCAACGCCGGTACGCGGGACAGCTCGACGAGCGCGCCGATCAGTACATCGCGTTCGCGGTCGACGGCGCCCAGCGGATGCAGCGGCTGATCAACGACCTGCTCGCGTTCTCGCGGATCGGCCGGCTCACGGCCGGGTTCACCGACGTGCCCCTCGATCGGGTCCTGACCGAGGTGAAGTCGCAGCTCGAGCCGCGGGCCGGCGAGGACGCCGAGATCAGCTGGTCCGGGCTGCCGACCGTCGAGGGCGAGGAGCCGCTGCTCACGACCCTGTTCGTCAACCTGATCGGCAACTCGCTCAAGTTCCGCCGGCCCGACGTGCCGCCCGTGATCCGGGTCAGCGCCGAGCGCGCGGACGACGAGTGGCGGATCAACGTGCGCGACAACGGCATCGGGATCGAGGCCGAGTTCGCCGACAAGGTCTTCGTCATCTTCCAGCGGCTGCACGCCCGCGACGCGTACGAGGGCACCGGCATCGGTCTGGCGATCGTCAAGAAGATCGTCGAATATCATGGCGGACGGATCTGGCTCGATCTCGACGCCGAGGTCGGCACGTCGATCTGGTTCACCCTTCCGGTGCTGCCGGGCGCCCCGGCCGACGAGGAACCCCAGGCACCGACGCAGGAGACGAGAAAAGAGGTCACGGCATGACGGCTCCCATTCGGGCCGACGGCACGCCGATCGAGGTGCTGCTGGTCGAGGACGACCCGGGCGACGTGCTGATGACCCAGGAGGCGTTCGAGGAGCACAAGGTCCGCAACCGGCTCAACGTCGTCTCCGACGGGGCCGAGGCGCTGGCCTACCTGCGGCGCGAGGGCGACTACGCGAACGCCGTCCGCCCCGACCTGATCCTGCTCGACCTCAACCTGCCCAAGCGGGACGGCCGCGAGGTGCTCGAAGAGATCAAGAAGGACGACGAGCTGGGCCGCATCCCGGTCGTCGTGCTCACCACCTCGGCCGCCGACGAAGACATCCTGCGCAGCTATCAGCTGCACGCCAACGCGTACGTGACGAAGCCGGTCGACTTCGAGCGGTTCATCACGGTCATCCGGCAGATCGACGAGTTCTTCGTCAGCGTCGTGAAGCTGCCGCCGCGTGCTTGATCAGGTCGGCGAGCTCATCCGGGAGGTCGCGGCCACCGTCGTGCTGCCGCGCTTCCGTCACCTGTCCACCGACGAGATCGTCCAGAAGGCGCCCGGTGACCTGGTCACCATCGCCGACAAGGAATCCGAGCAGGCGCTCACCCGCGGCCTCACCGCCCTGCTGCCCGGCTCGATCGTGGTCGGCGAGGAATCGGTGGCGGCCGATCCGCGCGTGCTCGACCGGGTCGGTGCCGGCGGTGCGGTCTGGATCGTCGACCCGGTCGACGGCACCAACAACTTCGCGGCCGGCAAGACCCCGTTCGCGGTGATGGTGGCCCTGCTGCGCGACGGCGAGCCCGCGGCCTCGTGGATTCTCGACGTGGTGGGCGACCATCTCGTGGTGGCCGAGGCGGGCTCGGGCGCCTACCGCGACGGCGTACGGGTCAAGACTCGCACCGACGACCCGGGAGCGGCCGGTCTGCGCGGCGTCGTGGCCACTCACTACCTGCCGGAACGCCTGCGGGTGGTGGCGTCGGCCAACCAGACCGCGCTCGGCGAGGTGACCCGGGGCAAGCACTGCGCGGGCTACGAATACCCCGCGGTCGCGGTCGACGAGCAGCAGTTCGCCCTGTTCTGGCGGATCCTGCCCTGGGATCACGTGCCGGGCTCGCTGATCGTCCGGGAGGCGGGCGGCACGGTGCTGCATCTGGACGGCTCGTCCTACCGCCCGACCGACAGCGAGCGTGGCCTCCTGGTCGCCGCGAACGACGACATCTGGCGTACGGTCCGCGACACGCTCTTTCCCGACACCTCGATCCTGTAGGGCACATGTCGGCGTACCTGGAAAGCGTTTTCGGTCTGGCCGGCCGCACGGCGATGGTCACCGGCGGCAGCTCGGGCATCGGCCGGGCCATGGCGATCGCGCTGGGGCGGGCCGGCGCGCGGGTGCTGCTGGTGGCGCGGCGGCCCGGGCCCCTGGCCGAGGTGATCGGCGAGCTGCGCGGGTTCGGCGCCGAGGGCCACGCGATCGAGGCCGACCTGGCCGAGCGCAAGGCCGTCACCGTCCTCATCGAACAGACCCTGCAGTCGTACGGGGCTCCGGACATTCTGGTCAACTCGGCCGCGGTCAATCGCCGCCCGCCGCTCGACGAGCTCACCGAGGACGACTGGGACGTCACCATGGCGGCCAATCTCACAGCCCCGTTCCTGCTCGGGCAGGCGTTCGGGCCGCGGATGGCCGAGCGCGGCTGGGGCCGGATCATCAATGTGGCGTCGCAACAGGCCTTCCGCGCGTACGGGAACAGCGGGGCCTACGGCGCGTCCAAGGCGGGTCTGGTCGGTTTGACCAGGTCGCAGGCCGAGGCGTGGTCGGCCCGGGGCGTCTGTTGCAACGCGATCGCGCCCGGAGTGGTGCATACGCCCCTGACCGAACCGGTCTTCGCGGATCCGGCGGTCGTCGCGAAGCACGCGGCCCGCGCCATGATCGGCAGAAACGGCGTACCGGATGATTTCGGGGCGTGTGCGGTCTTTCTGTCCAGCGCTGCCGTCGTCGCCGTGACGGGCCAGACACTCTTCGTCGACGGCGGTTACTCCGCCAGTTGATCGATCTGCCGCTTCCCTGCGTATCACGGTAGAGTCTGCCCGCGCTGACGATGGGGAGGTATCCGTGGCGGCGGTTTTCCAGCGCCGGCTCAGTGCTGTGCTCGTGCTGATCGTGGCGGCATGCGCGCTCGTGCTGACGGCTACGTCGGGTTCGGCCTACGCCGATCCGGACGAGGGCGACGACAAGACGCTGCGCAGCGCGCTCGAATCCGCGGCCAAGGGCCAGGCGGTGGCGATCCAGAAGCTCAACGCGTCGAAGAAGCGGGCCGTGGCCCTGCAGAAGACGGTCGCGCAGGCGACGGCCGGGGCCAAAGCCATGGAGAGCCAGGTCAACGAGATCGCGGCCCGGTCCTACCGGCTCGGCCGGCCCAGCACCGCCTCGATGCTGCTCGACTCGACCTCGCCCGACGTCTTCCTCGAGCGCATCCAGCAGCTCGACATGATGGCCCAGCTCGACGGGCAGGTCCTGGCGCAATATCGCGCGTCGCTCGACAAGGCCAAGGCGGCCAAGGCGGCGATCGACAAAGAGGTCACCGAGCAGACCAAGCAGGTCGCCGCGCTGGGCAAGAAGAAGAAAGAGGCCGAGCGCGCGCTGGCCAGTGTGGGCGGCGGGCAGGTCGCCGGCGGCTTCGTCGGGGTCAACTCGCCGCTGGCCAAACCGGCCCCGCGCAACTCGGACGGCTCCTGGCCCGACGAGAAGTGCACTGTCGACGACCCGACCAGCACGGGCTGCCTGACGCCGCGCACCCTGAACGCCTACCAGCAGGCGAGGGCCGACGACTTCACGCGCTACACGGTGTGCTGGAGTCAGCGCAACTCCGGCGAGCATCCCAAGGGCCGGGCGTGCGACATGTCGTCCAACCGCACGACATACAAGAACTCGCCCGCGACCGGCGACGACAAGGCGTACGGGGATCGGCTCGCCGCCTATTTCGTGAAGAACGCCGACCGGCTGGGCGTGATGTATGTGATCTGGTTCCGGCAGATCTGGCTGCCCGGCGACGGCTGGAAGAGCTACAGCGGCAGCGGCGGGGCCTCGGCCGAACACACCAACCACGTGCACGTCTCCATGCTTTAGCGCGGCTTTTCCCGGCGGTCAGCTTCCTTCCAGGTGGCGGCGGCTAGCATCCGGCGAATGGAAACCCCGCCCCGTGCGCTTCCGTCCGGTCTGGCCACCGCCCTGGTTTTCGGCACGAGCGGGGCCGTGCTCGTCCTCGAGATCGTCGCGCTCCGGCTCGTCGGGCCCTACGTCGGCGTGACGCTGCAGGTGAGCAGCTCGGTCATCGGCATCGCGCTGGCCGCCATCGCGTACGGGACGTGGCTGGGCGGGCGGCTCGCCGACCGCTACGACCCGCGCTCGCTGCTCGTGCCGGCGCTGCTGCTCGGCGCGATCTTCACGGCCGTCACCCTGCCCCTGGTCCGCTTCGGCGGCGAGATCCTGCGGGGCGGGGCCGCGCCGGCCGTGCTGCTGCTCGCCGCCCTGGCCGTCCTCCTGCCCGCCTTCATCCTCTCGGCGGTCACCCCGTTGGTGGTGAAGCTGCAGCTCAGCGATCTCAACCGGACGGGCTCGGTGGTCGGGCGGCTGTCCAGCATGGGCACGCTGGGGGCGATCACGGCCACGCTGGCGACCGGGTTCATCTTCGTGGCCGCGGTGCCGTCGAGCTGGATCATCATCTCGCTGGCGGTGCTGCTCGCGCTGGCCGGCGCCGGGCTGGCCTGGTGGCTGCGCGGGCGCGGCGGGGCGGCCCTGCCCGGCAAGCCCCGCACCCGGGCCGTGCTGGTGTCGGTGGGGCTGGTCGGGGCGGGGCTCGGGGTGGCGTCGCCGAACCCGTGCGACGTCGAGACGGCCTATCACTGCGCCCGGGTGCAGGCGGATCCGGCCGAGCCCCGTGGCCGCGAGCTGATCCTCAACTCGGCGCGCCACTCGTACGTCGACCTCGACAACCCGCGCAACCTCGAATTCGCGTACATCCAGTGGATCGGGGCGGTGGCCGACGTGCTGCCGGCCGGTCCGGTCGACGCGCTCCACCTCGGCGGGGGCGGCTTCACGATGCCCGATTACGTGCGGGCGACCCGGCCCGGCAGCGACCAGCTGGTGATCGAGCTCGACGGCGGGCTGGTCGAGCTCGACCGGTCGAAACTCGGGCTCAAAACCGGACCAGACCTTCGCGTACGGGTGGGGGACGCGCGCGTGGGCGTGGCCGACCAGCCGTCCGGGTCGTACGACTTCGTGGTCGGCGACGCCTTCGGGCACCTGACCGTGCCGTGGCACCTGGCCACGCGCGAGATGGCGCAGGAGATCGCCCGCGTGCTGCGCCCCGGCGGGATCTACGTGCAGAACGTGATCGACTACCCGCCCGACCGCTTCATCCGCGCCGAACTGGCCACGGTGGCGGCGGCCTTCCCGCACGTCGCGGTGATCAGCAGCCGCGAGGCCCTGGACGGCGAGGTGGGCGCCAACTTCGTCATCATGGCGTCGGCCAGCCCTCTACCGTCTTCCGAGGTCGCGCGCCGAGTCTCCCAGGTCGAAGATCCAGCCGTCCTACTGACCGGCGCGGAGCTGGGCGCCTTCATCGACAACGCCCGCATCCTGACCGACGACTACGCCCCGGTCGACCAACTACTGGCCGGCTAGCCGCCCGCTCCGCCCGCCTTTACCGCTCGCCGCCTGGCCGCTGCTCCACCCGCCTTTATCGCCCGCCGCCTGGCCGGGGCCTGGCCGCCGCCTGCGCCCGCCCGCCTTCGTTTCTGCCGTGCCGCAGCCCCTGCCCGCCCCATCCGCCTGCCGCCCTTGCCGCTCGGCCCGTGCCCCCGCCGCGCCCGTGCCCCCGCCGCGCCCGTGCCTCCCGCCGCGCCCTGCCCCCGCCGCGCCCTGCCCTCGTTCTTGAAAGTGAGTACTCACTTACCAAGTGGGGACGGACTCGACCTGCGCCCCGCCGCGCCCTGCCCTGTCTTCCGCCCTGCCCTCGCTCCTGGAAGTGAGTACTCACTTACCAAGTCGGGGCGGGCTCGGTGGCGGTCACATCGCTAGGGAGAAGCCTGTTTCGCCGGTGGCCTTGGTCGTCGGGGTCGGGCCGGGGCTCTTCGTCGGCGAGCCGACCCGCTTCTGGGGTGTGCCGTTCTTGCGGGCACCGCGCTCGGCCCCGGCGCCGTGCTGGAGCGACGGGCGGTTGTGCCGGGGCTCGCTGATCTCGGCGGTGCCGGGCAGCGCCGGGTTCTTGCGTTCGTGGCGGCTCACCGGCATGTTGGCCAGCACCTCGGCCCGGCATTTCACGCCGTCGACGGCGAACGTCAGCGGCAACGGGTTGTAGTCGCGGTATTCGCCACGCAACGTGAAGGACTTGAGCTTGCCGTGACCCTTCGCGGTCACCTTGCGACCCTTCTGGGTGACCGCCTTCGAGGGCCCGGTGAGCTGCTGACTGCCCGGATAGAGAAACTGCACCCGCCACGAGCTCTGCGCCAGTTCCTCGGTGGTAGCCACGGTCAACTGGGCCTCGTAATCCCGGCCCGAATCCCGCCGCAGCTGATAGCGCACCGCGCACCCGCCGTCGTCGCTCGGCCCGGCTGCCACCACCCCGGAGCCGGCCGCTTGCGCCTCCTGCACGTCCGGGGTGTCGCGGGTCGTCGCCCAGCTGATCCCGGCCGTCGCCACCAGGGCCAGCGTCATGAGCGCGGTCTGCACCCGATGCCGCCCGCGCAGGAACCCCAGCGCGTCCCCGGTGAGCATGCCGCCGCCCATCCGGCCGCCCTCGAACAGGCCGCCGCCCAGCGGTCGCACCTTGCCGAGCCGCAACGCCGCCCCGATCTTGAGTCCGGCCCGCAGCCGCAGCATCCGGGTGGCTGGTCGCGGACCCGGCGTCCCGCCTGGCAGGCCGAGATAGGCCAGCAGGACCCGGCCCAGACCGGGCCGCCGCCGCGGCACGACCGCGGGCGGATAGGCGGCGCCTCGCACCGGCTCCGGCGCGTCGGCCGCCCGCTCGGTGACCGGCGGGATGATCGGTTGCACGCCGACGATCACGGCCAGGTCGCGGGCCACGTCGGCCGCAGTGGGACGGTCGGCCGGGTCCTTGGTCAGGCAGCGCAGGCACAGGTCGGCGACCGACTCGGGCATGCCCGCGATCGAGGGCAGCGGCTCCGGGTCGGCGTACAGGTGCGCGCGGAGCGCCTCCGACGTGGTCTCGGCGGGCCACGGCAGGCGACCGCTGAGCGAGCGGTAGAGCAGCAGCCCGAGCGCGTAGACGTCGGCCGTCGTGGAGACCTGTGAGCCGCCGAGCCGCTCCGGCGCCAGATAGGCCGGGGTGCCGAGCAGGCTGCCGTCGGGGGCGGCGTCGCACTGGCCGACGATCGCCGAGATACCGAAGTCGACCACCTTGGCGCCGCCGCCGGTCAGCATCACGTTGGCCGGGGTGACGTCGCGGTGCACGACGCCCCGCGCGTGGGCGGTGGCCAGGGCGGACGCGACCTCGACGGCGACCGTGACCGCCTGCCGCCAGGGCAACGGCCCCTGCCGCGCGAGCCGCGAGGCCACCGACTCGCCGTCGTTCAGCTCCATCACCACGTACGGGAGGGAAAAGCGCTCGTCGAGAGGTGACTCGCCGAAGTCGAAGATCCCCGTGATGTGGGGGTGGGCCAGGCGGGCCGCGGCGAGCGCCTCCTGCCGCATGCGGTCGCGGAACATCTGATCGCCGGCCAGGCGCGGCGAGAGCACCTTGACGGCGACCGGGCGGCCGAGGGTCTCGTCGTGGGCGCGCCACACCTCGGACATGCCGCCGGTGCCGAGCTTCTCGACGAGCCGATACCGGCCGATACGGAGCGACCCGATCTGCCCTTTTCGCTCCGTCCGCCCCATGTGCCGATTGTGACCCGAGGGACGGGCCGCTCGAAGGCGTCCGGGGAAACCCGTAACGCTCGTGCCCAGATGCCGGGATTGCCGATACTCTGACCGGCGTCGCTCGGGAGGGAGTTCGCATGCAACGCACCTCGGTGAAGGTCTTCGCCTCGACGCGAGGGCGCTAGGGCTTCCTAGCCGTCACTCCTCGCCTCGGGGCAGTCGCCTTCGACTGTTTCCTTTGCTCGAGGAGCTCTTTTGCGTGCCCTTTTCGCCGCACCGCTGGGTGCGGATTTCTGGAAACTCTGGACCGCTTCCGCCGTCACCAACGTGGGCGACGGCATCACCATGGTCGCCGGCCCCCTGCTCGTCGCCTCGCTCACCTCGAACCCGGCCGCGGTGGCCGGGGCGGTCTTCGCCCAGCAGCTTCCCTGGCTGCTGTTCGCCCTGATCAGCGGGGTGTGGGCGGACCGCCTGGACCGGCGCCGGCTGGTCGTGGCGGTCAACATCATGCGCGCGGCGGCCCTGGCCACCCTGGCCGTCGCGGTGGCCTCGGGGATCGCCTCGGTTCCGCTCATCCTGGCCGTGTTCTTCCTGCTCGGCACCGGTGAGACCCTGGCCGACACGGCCGCGGCCGCCTTCGTCCCGGCGATCGTGAGCGAGCCGCTGCGGCCACAAGCCAATTCCCTCATGTACGCCAATTTCAACGTGCTCAATCAGTTCGCGGCCAAGCCGTTGGGCGGTTGGCTGTTCGTCGTGGCCGCGGCGGTGCCGTTCGCCGTCAACGCCGTGACGTTCGCGGTCTCGGCCGCTCTGATCGCCGCGATCCGTGCCGTCGGGCCGCCTTCACCTACTACTTCCACATGCTCGGCGCGGCCGGGCCTTGGAGCGGAGATCGCCGAGGGGGTGCGGTGGCTGATGCGGCACCGCCTGCTGCGCACCCTGGCCGTCACGATGGCGGTCGGCAACGTCGTCTTCTGCGCCGCCTTCGCGATCTTCGTTCTCTACGCCGGTCAGCGCCTGGGCCTGAACGAGGTCGGCTACGGAACCCTCCTCATCTCCTTCGCGGCCGGCGGCTTCCTGGGCACCCTGGCCGCCCCCGCCCTGATCCGCCGCTTCGACGCCGCGCCGCTGCTCAGGCTGGGGCTGCTGATCGAGGTCGCCCTGCACGTCACCCTGGCCCTGACCCGGGAATCCCTGGCCGCCGCGGCGATGATCGTCGTCTTCGGCATCCACACGACGGTCTGGGGCGTAGTCGTCACCACCCTCCGCCAACGCGACGTCCCGCCGGCGATGTTCGGCCGGGTCACCAGCGTCTACTCCTTCCTGGACCTGGGCGGCGCGGCCCTGGGCTCGCTGTCGGGCGGCCTGGTGGCCACCGCGTACGGCTTGGTCGCGCCGTATTGGGCCGCGGCGATCGCCATGGCCCTGGTGGCGGCCGCCGCCTGGCGTCCGCTGAGGTCCGCCACGCTCAAACCCGTCCCGGCCGGCTGACGAACGCGGGGAGCGCCGGCAGCCAGTCGGCGCTCCCCGGCTCGACCGGGGCGTGGGGTGGCGCGCGCGTCGATAGGGTTGAGGCATGTCGAGGCTTGCGGTGGTCAGCGGGGGCGGTACCGGGATCGGTCGCTCGACGGCGGGAATGCTCGCCGGCGAGGGCTACGACGTGATCGTCGTCGGCCGCCGTCCCGAGGTGCTGGAGGAGGCGATCGCCTGGATCGGCCCGCAGGCGTCAGCGGTCACCGCCGACGTCTCCGACCCCGCCCAGGTCGCCGCCGTGGTCGCCGCGGTCGGCGATCGCCCCGTCGACGTCCTGGTCAACAACGCCGGCGCGTTCGTCTCCGGCGACGGTTCCACTCTCGACGCCGTGGCCACCCGGTGGCGGGCCAACTTCGACTCGAACGTCCTGACCGCCGTGCTGCTGACCACCGCCCTCCTGCCCAGCCTGCGCCGCCCCGGCGGCCGCATCATCCTGACCAGCTCGATCGCCGCCCAGCGCGGTGGCGGCGGTCCCTATTCCGCCGCCAAGGCCGCCCTCCACGGCTACGCCCTCGACCTGGCCACCGACCTCGGCGCGGAAGGCATCACCGCCAACGTCATCGCCCCCGGCTACGTCACCGACAGCGAGTTCTTCGCCGGCCGGATGACCCCCGAGGGCCACCGCGCCCGGGTCGACGCGACCCTGCTCAAGCGGCCCGGCGAGCCCGACGACATCGCCGAGGCCGTCCGCTGGCTGGCCGGCCCCGGCGGTCGCTACGTGACCGGCCAGATCATCAACGTCAACGGCGGCTCGGTCCTCGGCCGCTGACGCGCCCCCGAGCCGGCCGCCGGCGCTACTTCGCGCCGCCGGTGAAGCGGCCCTCGCCCTCCCGGTTGGGCCGGAACCGCAGCCCGGACCAGTTGTCGTCGATCGCGACCTGTCCGCACGGGCGCATGTCGTAGTCGGCGACGATCGGCCACAGCGAATCCCGGTTGATGTCGGCCTTGTTGCCCTTGGGGTAGGCCACCCAGAACACCCCCGGCTTCGCCAGGTCGGCCTGGTGCTCGTCGAGCTTCTCGCGGGTGCTCGCGGCATCGGAGACGAAAAGCACTGCCGTGCTCGCGGTGGCCAGCGCGTCGACCTCGCGAACCCCCTCCGGCATCGGCGTCAGCAGCGCTACGTGAGCGGGATCCGACAGCCAGACCGTGGAGTTCGGCTTGATCAGCAGCTTCTCGGCGATCGTCTTCGACATGAACCGAGCCTCGCACCGACAAGAAAAGTTGTCAACGACCTGCCAGGCTTCCAGCAGGCTCATGACCGGATTTCGGAGCAGCGTGCCGGCGGTCCTGGGCCCACCGATCAGCAGGCGCCGGTAGAAGCGCTGAGGTGGGCCGTCGACATGCTCGGGTGCCGGTTTGATCCCATGACTCCGCCGGCGATGCGGTGGCGTCGCGCGGGCCGGAAGCGGAGCGTAACGGCCGGACCGGACGCGCCTCAGGGCCACGCCGCCGGTCGGCCTGGTCGTGGGGCGGTGGCGCGGAGCCTCCTCGGCGGCGCCGCCCTCATCCCGTTCGACGAGGCGCAGGGGTCGGTCCGGAAGGCCGGGCCCCAGTCGCACCAGGGGCAGGGGATTGCCCATGAAGTCGAAGAGGTCGGGGCGGACCTGTGTCTCCGCCGACGCTTGAACACGGCGGCGCCGGCGGCGACCCAGTGCTGGGCCTTTGCCGGTGGCGGCCTGACGGGCTGACCGAGAGGGACTGGACTGACGGGACACGGCTCGCTCCTTGCTCGGGGGTGCGGAGGCGAGCCCGATTCTGGGTCGATCCGTCCCGGCGCCGCGCAAATTTCCCGACTGCCTGTGGACAACGAGGCTGCCTGTGGATAACCCGAGTTCTGTCGGACGGGGCTGATAGACATGCCGGGTGACCGAGACCCGAGCGACAGCCGAGCAAGCCACCGCAGCCGACCGCGCCGCCGTGCGTGAGCGGGCCGAGGCGGTGCTGCGCCGGCTCGCCGGTGATCACGCGGTGCTCCGCGAGGATCAGTGGCGGGCGATCGAGGCGCTCACCGTCGACCGCAGGCGGGTGCTCTGCGTGCAACGTACTGGATGGGGCAAGTCCGCCGTCTATTTCGTGGCGACCGCCCTGTTGCGAGACACCGAGGGCGCGGCGGCCGGTCCCACGGTCATCGTCTCCCCGCTGCTCGCCCTCATGCGCAACCAGGTCGACGCCGCGGCCCGCGCCGGCATCCGGGCCCGCACGATCAATTCGGCCAATCTCGACGAGTGGTCCGAGATCGAGGAGGAGATCCGCGCCGGCCAGGTCGACGTGCTGCTGATCAGCCCCGAGCGGCTCAACAACCCCGACTTCCGCGACAACGTGCTGCCCGGCCTGGCCGCCGAGACGGGCCTGCTCGTGGTCGACGAGGCCCACTGCGTCTCCGACTGGGGTCACGACTTCCGCCCCGACTATCGCCGCCTGCGCACGTTCCTGGCCGGCCTGCCGAGCCGCACGCCGGTGCTCGCCACCACCGCGACGGCCAACTCGCGGGTGACCGCCGACGTGGCCGAGCAGCTGGGTGACGCGCTGGTGCTCCGGGGCCCGCTCGACCGCGACTCGCTGCGCCTGGCCGTGCTCGAGCTGCCCAATCCCGCGCACCGGCTGGCCTGGCTGGCCGACAATCTCGACCGGCTGCCCGGCTCCGGCATCATCTACACGCTCACCGTGGCCGGCGCGACCGAGACGGCCGATTTCCTGCGGTCGCGCGGGTTCCCCGTGGCGTCGTACACGGGCCAGGTCGAGGACGCGGATCGTCGCGCGGCCGAGCAGGACCTGCTGGACAACAAGATCAAGGCCCTGGTCGCCACGTCCGCGCTGGGCATGGGCTTCGACAAGCCCGACCTCGGCTTCGTCGTGCACCTGGGCGCCCCGCCGTCCCCGATCGCCTATTACCAGCAGGTCGGCCGGGCGGGCCGCGCCGTCGAGCACGCCGAGGTCGTGCTGCTGCCCGGCAAGGAGGACGCCGCGATCTGGCGCTACTTCGCCTCGCTGGCCTTCCCGCCGGAGGATCAGGTGCGCTCAGTGCTGGCCAACTTGTGGTCCGACCGCCCGACGTCCACGCAGGCGCTCGAGCCGCTGGTCGACCTGCGCCGCAACCGCCTCGAGATGATGCTCAAGGTGCTCGACGTCGACGGCGCTGTCCGGCGGGCGCGGGGCGGCTGGCTCGCGACCGGGGAGCCGTGGACCTACGACACCGCTCGCCTGCGCCGGGTCGCCGAGGCCCGGGCCGACGAGCAAAAGACCATGATCGAGTACGCGGTGACGAGCCAGTGCCGCATGGAGTTCCTCCGCCGCTGCCTGGACGACCCCGAGGCCACGCCGTGCGGGCGCTGCGACAGCTGCGCCGCCCCGCTGTTCGACGCCGAGGTGTCGGCCGCCTCGGTCGCCGCCGCCGACGCGTTCCTGGGCCACCCCGGCGTGGTCGTCGCCCCCAAAAAGATGTGGCCGACCGGCCTGGCCGCGGTGGGCGTCGGCCTCAAGGGCAAGATCCCCGTCGGCGAGCAGATCGAGCCCGGTCGCGCCGTCGGCCGGCTCTCCGACCTGGGCTGGGGCAACCGGCTGCGGGGGCTGGTCGGCCCCGAGTCGCCCGACGCGTCCATCCCCGACGATCTCGCGGGCGCCGTGGTCGAGATCCTCAAGGACTGGGCGCACGGCGACGACGCGTGGGCCCTGCGACCGGCGGCGGTGGTCGCGGTCTCGTCGAGCCGCCGGCCCGAGCTGGTCGGTTCGCTGGCCGCGCACATCGCCAAGATCGGGCGGTTGCCGCTGCTCGGCACGGTCGAGGTGACTCCGAACGCGGAATCCGACGGGCGGGGAAACAGTGCCCAGCGGGTCCGGGTGCTGCACGACGCCTTCACGGTTCCGCCCGAGGTGGCCGCCGAGCTGCCCGGCCTGTCCGGCCCGGTCCTGCTCGTAGACGACCTGGTCGACTCCGGGTGGACGATGACGCTGGCCGGCCGCGCCCTGCGCCGCGCCGGGGCCGCGGGGGTGCTGCCGCTGGCGTTGGCGGTCGCGGGCTGAGCCTGTCCCGGTCGGGGGCGTGGCGGGATGGATACGGGGAGGGGGTATGCTGGCGTCATGTCCGATGAGTCGACGCCGCAGCACGGTCCGCATGGCTATTCGGGGGACAAGGCGGCACTGCTCGGGCGCCTCAGGCGCATCGAGGGGCAGATCCGTGGGCTCCAGCGGATGGTCGACGAAGACACGTATTGCATCGATGTGCTGACGCAGATCTCGGCCGCCAAGAGCGCATTGCAGGCGGTGGCGGTCGGGCTGCTCGAGGATCACCTGGCCCACTGCGTCGTCGACGCGGCGCGAGCCGGGGACCCGACGGCCAAGGTCAAAGAGGCGTCGGACGCGATCGCCAGACTCGTCCGTTCCTGAGCGCTCCGGAGGCTTACTGCCATGGCTGTGACCAGCACCTACACCGTGACCGGCATGACCTGTGGGCACTGCGTGCAGGCGGTGACCGGGGAGTTGTCCGCCCTTCCGGGTGTCGACGCCGTGCAGGTCGACCTCGCCTCCGGCGCGGTCACGGTGACCAGCGACGCCCCGCTCGAGGACGAGGCGGTGCGGGCCGCGGTGGACGAGGCCGGCTACGAGCTCGCGAATGCCTGACGACCCACACCGCGACGACCGCCCGGCCGGCGGCACCACGGCGACCGACGAAAAGCCGATGACCACGGCGGTGGATGAGACGCCGGTGGGGGATCGGGCCGGGTTCCGGCTGGCCGCCTTCGGGGCGGTGCTCGTGGTGGTGCTGTTCGCGGGCTACGGGCTGGGCCGGCTCAACAACTCGACGGTCTCGGCCTCGGCCCCACCCACGGCCGGGACGCAAAGCCCCGGCGCGATGCCCGGCATGGTCATGGACGAGAGCCAGCCGCACACGCACAACTCCAGCGGCACGGTCAGCCAGCCCGGCAGCACGACGATGCCGATGGGTGCCTCAGTCGGCGGCCTGTCGTTGAGCTCGGACGGGCTCACGCTGGTGCCCGAGACGACCAGTTTCGCGGCCGGGCAGAAGCAGCGGCTCGCGTTCCGGGTCGCCGGGGCGGGCGGGGCGCCGGTCACGACATACGCGGTTGTGCACGACAAACCCCTGCACCTGATTATCGTGCGGCGGGATCTGACCGGCTTCCAGCATCTGCATCCCAGCATGGCGGCCGACGGCACCTGGGGCATCGACCTCACGCTGGCCGAGCCGGGGATCTACCGCATGATCGCCGACTTCACCGCGATCGTCGGCGGGCAGCAGATCGCCACCACACTGGGCGGCGACCTGACCGTGGCGGGCGACTACGCGCCACGGGCACTGCCCGGCCCGGGGCGGACCGACAAGCCGGACACGTTCACGGTGTCGTACGAGGGAACTCCCAACACCCAGGCCACCCAGCCGCTGCTGATGACCGTGACCGGCGCCGACGGCAAGACCGCGAAGCTCGACCCGTATCTGGGCGCGTTCGGCCACCTGGTCGTGATGCGGCAGGGCGACCTGGCCTACGTGCACGTCCATCCGGAGGCGACGCTGGTCGACGGCAAGGTCAAGTTCTGGCTGACCGCGCCCAGCCGCGGGACTTACCGGATGTTCTTCGACTTCCAGGTGGCCGGCCAGGTGCACACCGCGGCCTGGACCGCCACGATCGAATAGGGCCACGACCTACGGGAGCATCTTCTCCAACGCCGGGGTCACGCCCCACTCGGAGGTGAGGGCCTCGTACTCCGCCCGCTGCGCCTCGGTGGGCGGTGCGGCGGTGCGGCGGGCCCGCAGCAGCAGGTTGCGCGGGGTGTGGGCGGAGTCGATGAACTCGACGACGTCGACCTTGTAACCGTTCAGGCGCAGCAGCGCGGCCCGCAGCGAGTCGGTCAGCACGTCGGCGAAGCGCTCGCGCATGATCGCGTGCCGGGTCAGCTCGCCGAACGGGGCGGGGGCCGGACGGCCCTTGAGCTGGGCCGCGATGTCGTGGTGGCAGCACGGCGCGGCCAGCGTCCACTGCGCCTGCCAGTCGACGGCCCGGGCCAGGGCCTGGTCGGTGGCGGTGTCGCAGGCGTGCAGGGCGAGCACCAGGTCGGGCGCGAACGGCAGCTGCGCGTCCTCGATCGTGCCCGCCACGAACGTCACGTCCTCGGCGCAGCCCAGCGAGGCGGCGACGGCCGTGTTGCGTACGCGCTGATCTTCCCGGACGTCGACTCCCACGACCTGCACCGAGTCGACCCGCTCGGCCAGGTATCGGTAGGCCGCGAACGTCAGGTAGGCGTTGCCGCAGCCCAGGTCGACCACCCGCAGCGACGAGGGCAGCGACTTGGGCAGCGTGGCCGCGAGCGCCCGGAGGAACGCGTCGATCTGGCGCCGCTTGGCCGCGTTGCCGCCGATCACCTGGAACAGCGGATCGCCGGGATCGAGCAGCCACTGCTTCTGCCGATCATGATCTTGCGAGGGGGTGGGGGCCTTGCCGGGGGAGGCCGCGACGAAGGGGGAGGCCGCCGCGACGGAGGGGGAGGCCGCCGCGACGGAGGGGGAGGCCGCCGCGACGGAGGGGGAGGCCGCAGTGGTGGAAGAGGCAGCGGAGGGGGAGGCCGCAGTGGTGGAAGAGGCAACGGAGGGGGAGGCCGCAGCGGTGGAAGAGGCAGCGGAGCGGGAGGTCGCAGCGGTGGAAGAGGCGGCAGGGATCGAGGACGCGGCAGAAGGGGAGGCGGCGCGGGCCGAGGGCGCGGAGGAGGCGGCGGCGGGGGCCGAGGAGGCAGCGGGGGGAGCGGCGGCGGCTCGGTGAACCTGGGCGTCGCCCTTCTTGGTTACTCGGAGTTGCAGCGTCACTTCCGCGGTTTCGACGTGCCAGTTGCCGAACGGCTGGGCCAGCAGCTCGTCGACCGCTGTCGCCGCTGCGGGGCCCGCGGCGGCGTTGCGGGTGAAGGGGCGGGCGCCGTCGTCCGTCACGATCTGCAAGTGCGGGCCACCCCTGAGTGTCACCGGGCGCAGCTCGGCCCGGGTCACCGAAGGGGTGAATCCGCGACGGCGGCCGGCCGCCACGGCACGGGTCAATCCGGGGCTCAGCAGCAGTTCCCGGACTTCGGCCAGGGCGGAGTCGAGCGGTTGTGGCATAGCTCTATTCTGCCTCGCGCCGCTCGGTAACGATCGCCGCGTAAGATCCCCGCCCACACGCGGCGTGAGGACCGCCGTCGGTGGCAAGTGGATCTATAGATAGGCTGATAGGCCGGGAAGTGAGGTGCCTTGCCGATGTCGTTGATGGCCGACCCGCCGGGAGCCGACCGGCTCTCCGTTCGTGTGCGCCGGAACACAGTCGGCGACCACGACGAGGCCCAGCGCAGCGGGTTCCTCGACGCGCTCGCGTCCGGCCGGTTGCCCTGGGAGGCCTACGCCGACCTGACCGCGCAGCACTGGTTCATCTACGAGGCGCTCGAGTCGGCCGCCACCACGATGGCCGACGACCCGGTGGTCGGCGCGTTTCTGTTTCCCGAGCTGCGCCGGCTCCCCGCGCTCGAGTCCGACCTGCGCTTCCTGTACGGGCCACGCTGGGCCGATCACCTGTTCGCGTTGCACGCCACGACCGTCTACTGCACCCGTTTGCGTGACGTGGCCCACCGCGCGGCCACGGGTTTCGTCGCCCACCAATACACGCGCTACATCGGTGATCTCTCCGGCGGCCAATATCTGGGCCCCGCGATCGCCCAGTCATACGGTTTGCCCGGCGCCGAGGGGCACCGCTTCTTCGTCTTCAACGGCGTCGACCCGATGGCCTTCAAGACGCACTATCGCGGCCTGCTCGACACGGCGCCCTGGTCCCTGGCCGAGCAGGATGAGTTCATCGCCGAGGTGGCCGAGGCGTACCGGCTCAACATCGCCGTGCTCGGCGAGCTGCAGAGTCGCTGGGGCTGATCAAAGGTCAAGGTCGAAGCAGGGGAGGCACGATGACCGATCCGTTCCCGCCCGAGGTGATCGATCAGATCGCCCGGCACATGAACGACGACCACGCCGACGACAACGTGCTGATCGTGCGGGCGCTCGGCGGCATGCCGACGGCCACGGCGGCCCGCATGTCCGGCCTGGACGCCGACGCGATGGAGTTCAAGGCGGTGGTCGACGGCATCGAGGTGCCCGTCCGCGTGCCGTTCTCCGAGCGGCTGACCGAGCGTCGGCAGGTGCGGGCCGAGGCCGTCCGGATGTATCGCGAGGCCTGCGCCGCCCTCGGGGTCGAGCCCCGCCACTGAGCACGCAAAAGCCCCTCGATCCCGCGCAAGGATCAAGGGGCTTTCCCGTACGAGGATCAGGCCGTGGTGCCGACCCCGGCCTCGGACCCGCCGCTCATGTCGGCCGGCGCGGCGCCCTCGGAGGTAGAGGCGGATGCGGCGCCCTCGGAGGCGGAGGCGGATGCGGCGCCGGAACCGGAGCCGCGGCTGCCCCGGCCACCGCGACGACGACGGCGACGAGGCCGGTCGGCGCCCTCGTCGTCATCGGACGAGAAGTCGTCGGAGCCGGAGTCGGAATCGGAGTCAGCCGAGCCGGCCTCGGGAGCCACCGCGGCGTCGCCGTCCGAGAACACCGGAGTGGCCACGCGACGACGGGACCTCGTACGGGCGGGGCGTTCCTCAGCCGTAGCCGAAGACGCGTCCTCAGAGACCGCAGCGTCGTCCGAAGTCACCTCGGGGGTCACGTCGGAGTCGACCCGCCGCCGGCGCCGCTGCCGCTTGGGCCGCTCGCTGTCGCCGCTCTCGGAGGAGGGGGCGGGGGAGTCGGAGCCGCCCCGCGACCGGCCGCCGCGCTCGCGCCCGCCGCGTCCGCCACCACCGGGCTCGCGACGACGACGGCTGCCGCCACCCAGGTCTTCCTCGACCTCGGCGGACAGGCCGGCCCGGCTGCGGTCGGCGGTCGGCAGCGTGCTCGTCACGTCGGTGGGGATGTCGAGGTCGCTGTAGAGCGCCGGGCTGGTGTGATACGTCTCGGGCGGCTGCGGCATGCTCAGGCCCATCGACTTGTCGATGAGGACCCAGCGCGGCATGTCCTCCCAGTCGACGAAGGTCACGGCGACGCCGGTTGCGCCCGCCCGGCCGGTGCGGCCGATGCGGTGCGTGTAGGTCTCGGGGTCTTCCGGGCAGTCGAAGTTGATCACGTGGGTGACGCCGGAGACGTCCAGGCCGCGGGCGGCGACGTCGGTGGCCACCAGCACGTCGATCTTGCCGCTGCGGAACGCGCGGAGGGCGCGCTCGCGGGCGCCCTGGTTGAGGTCGCCGTGCACCGCGGCCACCGCGAAACCGCGGAAGTCGAGGTCTTCGGCGAGCCGGTCGGCGGCCCGCTTGGTCCGCGTGAAGATCATCGTCAGGCCGCGGTCGCGCGCCTGCAGGATGCGCGCCACCATCTCGACCTTGTTGAGCGGGTGCGTGCGATAGACGACCTGCTTGGTCAGCGGCGACGGCCCGCTGTCGGCGGTGTGGCCGGCGTGGATCGTCACCGGGTGGCTCAGGAAGCGGCGCGACAGCGCGACGATCGGGTCGGGCATGGTCGCCGAGAAGAGCATGGTCTGCCGCTTCTCGGGGAGCATGGCCAGGATCTTCTCGACGTCGTCGAGGAAGCCCAGGTCGAGCATGCGGTCGGCCTCGTCGAGCACCAGCGCCTTGACCGAGTCGAGCTTGAGCTGCTTCTGCTTGGCCAGGTCGAGCAGGCGGCCGGGGGTGCCGACGAGGATCTCGACGCCCTTCTTCAGCGCGTCCACCTGCGGCTCGTACGCCACCCCGCCGTAGATCGGCAGCACGCGGACGCCCCGGGTGCTGCCCGCGGCGGCCAGGTCGCGCGCCACCTGCAGGCCCAGCTCGCGGGTGGGCACGACGATGAGCGCCTGGGGGCGGCCGTCGGCGCCCTCGCCGGGAGCCGTGACGCGCTCGAGGATGGGCAGGCCGAAGCCCAGGGTCTTGCCCGTGCCGGTGGGCGCCTGACCGATCAGGTCGGTGCCGCGCAGGGCGATCGGCAGGGCGTACTCCTGGATGGCGAAGGCCCGGTTGATGCCGGCCTTGGCCAGCGCTTCGACGGTCTCGGCCCGGACACCCAGCTCGGCAAAGGTGGGGCTGTCGGGACGGACGGGTGCGCGGTTGGTTACTGCTACCAGAGCGGGTTCGTTGTTCTCGATGTCGGTCATGAAGTTTTACGGGTGCCTCTCGTGGTGCGCCCGTGGGAAGTCTTGGGGCGCGGTGTGGATAGGGCGCGGGCCACACGCTGCTCAGTTTTTGCAGAGCGCAGCGGGCCGCACGCGCGGGTCGCCGCGGCGATCGGTGAAGATCGACGTCGACGGCAACGCCGCCAGTCTACCCGACGGGACGATCGTGCACCTCAGAGCGGACTTCAGAGCCGAAAGCACGCCGAGGACGCCCCCTGGCAGGGGCGCCCTCGGCGAATGGAGAACTATTTTCAGCGCGCGGTGAAACCGAACGGACGAGCGTTCGACTCAGCGATCTCCACGTACGCCACCTTGGCGATCGGGATGATCACCTTGCGGCCCTTCTCATCCGTGAGCGACAGCACGCTGTCCTTGGCCATCGCCTCGGCCACGGCCTGCTCAACCTCCGCCGGGGTCTGCGCGCTCTCGAGCACCAGCTCACGCGGCGTGTGCTGCACGCCGATCTTGACCTCCACGGGGCCCTCCCTTTTCGTGGCTCTTACCGTCGAAAAGGTTATCCGATTTCGGCCGGTGTTCCGCCGGATGCGCCGCCCTGGAGCGGGAAGCTGGCGATCCCGCGCCAGATAAGTGCAGCTACGAGCGCTTCGGCTTCAGCTTTAGGCGTACGCCGTCCGTTGGCCAGCCAGTACTGGGCGGACTGCCCGGCCGCCCCCACGAGGCCCGACGCGAGCAGCTGGGCGGCGTCCGAGCTCAGGTTGGTGTCCGAGATGATCGTGTCGGTGACGGCGGCGATGCAGCCCTGCTCCACCCGCTCGACGCGCTGACGCACCTGCGGGTCGTTGCGCAGGTCGCTCTCGAAGACGAGCCGGAACGCCTCGCTCTCGTGATCGACGAAGTCGAAGTACGCCCGTACGGCGCCCTTGACCCTGTCCTTGTTGTCGCTGGTGGCCAGCATGGCGTCGCGAACCTTGGCGATTATCGCGTCGCAGTGGGTGTCCAGCAGCGCCAGATAGAGCTCGAGCTTGCCCGGGAAGTGCTGGTAGAGCACCGGCTTGGAGACGCCGGCGCGCTCGGCGATGTCGTCCATCGCGGCGGCGTGATACCCGTGCGCGACGAAGACCTGCTGAGCGGCGGCCAGCAGCTGCTTGCGGCGCGCGGAGCGAGGCAGACGGGTGGGACGGGCCGTCTGAGCTCCGCCGGACGCAGCGGTCATGTCTGAGAACCTCCAGGGGGTCAGTACCCCGTTTTGCCGGCGCGGATTGCCCGGATCGGCGCGTGTTACTCCTCTGCAGCAATTGTCGCGACGCTGCAACTTATCGCCACTGCAAGCACACGGTAGCCTCAGCGGGGGCGAGCGAGGAGCACGCGGTGGATGAATCAGGGCATTCCGGCGACACTGGAGCCGCGGAGGGCGGCAACGGTGCCGATTCGCGTGACCGGGCCCGGGTGAACGGGTGGGCGACATCGGACAGCCCATGGTCCTATCAGGGGACTGGGGTCGAGACCGACGCCGACGTGCCGTCCTGGCGGCGTTCCGGGGGCGAGACGCGGTCGTTTCCGCGTAATCCGGCATTTCCGTCATCTGCCATGCCGCTGTCGAATCAGCCCGTTTCGGCCCAGCCCTCCTCGAGCATTCCCGCTCCCGCGCCCGCCCCGCCGGGCTTCGTCGACGCGAAACCGAGCGGCGAAATTCCCTCGTCCGGGGAACCCGCGCCGGGCTCCCGGTGGGACAGGTCGCGCTTCTCCGAGTTGCTGAGCCCGCTGACGCCACCCGAGCAGCCCCGCCCGGAACAGCCGCGCCAAGATCTGCCCCGGCCGGAACAGTCCCGTCAGGAGCAGTCCCGCGCCGATCTGCCGCGCCCGCAGCCCGCGCCGGCCTCGCCCGCCCCGCCGGCCCAGCCCACCCCGCGCGAGTCCGGCCTGGGCACGGGCGGCCTGCGGCCCGATCGCGAGCCCGGTCTGAGCACGGGCAGCCGCCGGCCTGACCGCGAGCCCGGCTTGGGCACGGGTGGCCTGCGGCCCGATCGCGAGCCCGGCCTGGGCAGCGGAAACCTGACCCCGGGCCTGCGCGCCTTCGACGTGCCCACCCCCAACAGCGCCCCGCCTTATCCGTACGAGGGTGACCTCGACGACCAGCCCCCGCCCCCGCCGCCGATCGTGCAGCAGCGCGCCGCCGTCCCGCTGGTGCGCCCGGCCACGCCCGGTGGCGGCCGCCGCGCCGACTGGGGCACGGCCGAGCACAGCACCACCGACCCCCGGCACGCGCTCAGCGGCGGCACCGGAGTCCAGGGCGTGCCCCGGGTGGCCTCCGACGAGCCCGGCCCGGCCCGCCCGGCCTACGACCCGTCGAGCTTCCCGCGCCGCCTCTCGTACGAACCACCCCCGCCGTACGAGGTGCCGAAGCCCTACGAACCGCCCGCCCCGGTCCCATCCCCGCCGGAGCCGTCGTCGTATTCGGGTTTCGGCGAGACCACCGCGCGCCTCGACCCCGCCGCCGAGCGTGGGCTGCCGCAGCGCGTTCCCGCGCAACCCGACGTGCCCAAGGGCGTACCGGAGCCGCCGCTCGTGGAAGCCACTGCCGAGACCCCCGCCCTCGCCCGGATCGCCACCCACCTGCGCCGCGGCGACGTGCTGCCCGTGCAGGAACGGCAGGAGGGCTTCGACGTGCAGGCGATCCTGGCCGCCGTGCGCGAGGTCGACGGGGTGCGCGACGCCTCCCTGCGCTCGACCCCGACCGGCGCGCACAGCCTGCGTCTCGACCTGGCCGAGGGCGCCGACCCGGCCGAGGTCAGCCGTCAGGTGGCCCGCCTGCTGCAGGATCGCATGGGCCTGGACGCGGCCATGCCCGGCGAGGCCCCGCCGCCCGCCGAGCCCCCGCTTGCCGCCGCCCCGGTCTCGCCGCCGGCCCTGGTGCCGCGGGTGCGCCAGGCCGAGCAGGTCTCGGCCCCGCCGGTGTCGCAGACCCCGCTGGCCGACAGCATCGCCCCCGAACGTGAGCGCGAGACCCGCGAGCGCGAGACCAGGGAACGCGAGACCAGGGAACGCGAAGCCCGGGAGCGTGAGATCAGGGAGGCCCGGGAGCGCGAGGCCCGCGATCGGCACGCCGACGCGGCCCGGCTCGTCCCCGAGGTCGACGAGTCGGCCGAGGTCGTGCCGACCGGTGTCGACTGCGGACCGCCCCGCCCGCTCTATCCCAACGAGCACCCCGGCCCGCGCGTGGTCATCGAGAACGTGCACGTCAACACGTTCGGCGCCGACGCCACGGTGGAGGTCAAGCTGGCCGTCGGCGGCCGGACGGCGTCCGGCACGGCCAGCGGGCCCGCGGTCGACGGCTATCTGCTGCGCCTGTGCGCGATGGCCACGGCCGGCGCCGTCGACGAGCTGCTGTCCCATTCCGATCATCCGGACGGCCCGGCCCGCTGCTTCGTCGAGCACGCCGCCGCCGTCCCGTTCGGGGCCGCCCAGGTCGCCGTCGTCGTGCTGCTGCTGTCGTGCGGCGGCTGGGTCGAGCAGCTGGCCGGCTCGGCCGTGGTGACCAGTGACGACCGGCATGCCATGGTGCGTGCCACTTTGGCCGCGGTGAACCGCCGGCTTGAGGCACTCTTGACCAGATGAAAGGCGCCATACTTTCCGCCGACAGCGCGCTGCTGCCGGAGGGCGAAGCACCAGCACCCTGGCCGGCTCGACGGGTCACCATCGGTGGGGCGATGCTCCACGTCCGGGACACCCCGGCGACCCGGCCCGACGCGGAGCCGGCCGTCTACGTGCACGGCCTCGGCGGGTCCTCGCAGAATTTCACCGACGTGGCGGGCCTGCTGGCCGACCGGTTCGACGGCCAGGCGGTCGACCTGCCCGGCTTCGGCTACAGCGACCCCAGCCCGCGCTATTCGATCCCGTCCTTCGCGTCCACGCTGATCGCCTATCTCGAGCACGACGGGCGGGGGCCGGTCCACCTGGTCGGCAACTCGCTCGGCGGCTCGATCGCGGTGCGCGCGGCCGCCCTGCGCCCCGATCTCGTCCGCACGCTGACGCTGATCTCCCCGGCGATGCCGTTCCTCGACGTCAGGCGTACGGCTCAGGCCCGGGCCTTGCCCCTGCTGGCGTTGCCCTATGCCGACCGGGTGCTCGGCTGGGCGTTCGCCCGGCTGACCGCCGAGGAGATGGCCGAGCAGGTGCTCGCCGCGTGTTTCGGCGACACCCGCAAGGTCACCCCGCAGCGGCGCGCCGAGGCGATGGAGGAGATCCGGCTGCGCTACACGGTGGCGCACTACCCGAAGGCGTACCTGGGCACTTTGCGCGGCCTGGTGTCGAGCTTCCTGCGGGCCTATCTGCCGGGCGAGAACTCGCAGTGGCGGCTGGCCGCGCGGGTGGAGGCGCCGACGGTGGTCATCGGCGGTCTCAACGACAAGCTGGTCGATCCGCGGGTGCCGGCCGTGGTGGCCCGGACGATCCCCGACTCGCGGCTGCTGATGCTGCCCGGGGTCGGCCACGTGGCCCAGATGGAGGTGCCGCGCCTGGTAGCCCGCGCGGTGGTGGGCATGCTGGACGAGGTCGGGTCGCCGGTTCCGCGATAGGGATCTCACAAGATCCATTGGGGCAGACACCGTTCAGCGGCATGTGCGACGCTGGCGGACGATGATCGACGAAGCCACGGCACCGCCCGCTCAGCTGGCGCCGACCGGACGCGACCGGTGGCGTACGTGGTGGTTGGTGGCTTTTGCCCTCGTCGTCCTCGTCGCCGGGGGCTTCGCGGTGGGCCGGCGCATCGAGCAGGGTGGCGCCGCTCCGGCCGCCGCGCCCACTGTGGTGGCCACGTCGTCGAGCGCCCCGGCTCCCGTTGTGGAAAGCGTGCCGACACCTACGCCATCGCCCACGCCCACGCCGACCGTCGAGCAAAGCGTGCTGCAATTGCCCGGCGCGGTGCCCGTCCGAGGTTCCGGCCAATTCTCGTACGCCACCTCGCGCGGCCCGGTCTTCGGCAGCCGGGGCGAGCTGCGGCGCTTCCGGGTGGCCGTCGAGAAGGGCAGCAACGAGAACCCGGAGGGGTTCGCCACCCAGGTCGCGAACACCCTCGGGGATCCGCGCAGCTGGATCGGCGGCGGTCAGGTGCGCCTGCAGCTGGTCAGCGGCGCGGACGCGGCCGACTTCACGGTCTTTCTGGCCACGCGGGACACGGCCGGGAAGATGTGCCTGCGGGGCGGCACCAACGTCAGCGTCGGCGGCCGCCCGTACACGTCGTGCCGCACCACCGGCAAAGCGATCATCAACCTCGACCGGTGGCGGCGCTCGGCCACCCCGTTCGTGAACGCCAAGGTTCCCCTGAGCACCTATCGGCAATACGTGATCAACCACGAGGTC
Organism: Paractinoplanes lichenicola; assembly: GCF_016785085.1. Taxonomy (GTDB): domain Bacteria; phylum Actinomycetota; class Actinomycetes; order Mycobacteriales; family Micromonosporaceae; genus Actinoplanes; species Actinoplanes lichenicola. The sequence continues at coordinate 356,931 of NZ_JAENHO010000006.1, read as the reverse complement.
GGTCACGAGCTGGGGCACCGGCACGAGGGCTGCCCCCGGGCGGGCGGTCCGGCCCCGGTCATGGTGCAGCAGACCTTGACGCTGCGCGGCTGCAAGGCGTACGCGTGGCCGCGCCTCAATGGGAAGATGTTGACCGGTCCGCGCCTGTGAACGGACGGGAAAATTCCCGTGTCCCGCATGTCGGGCCGGTGTCGAACGTCATGGCCGTTCAGCACGGTCGCGAGTGACAATGGTGACCGATCCTTACCGTCAACCCGGGGAGTTAACGTGGCACTGCCCCCGCTCGTCGAGCCGGCCGCAGAGCTGACCGTCGATGAGATCCGCCGTTATTCGCGGCACCTGATCATCCCGGATGTCGGGATGGACGGTCAGAAGCGGCTGAAGAACTCGAAGGTCCTGGTCGTCGGCGCGGGCGGCCTCGGTTCGCCGGCGCTGCTCTATCTCGCCGCCGCCGGTGTGGGCACGCTGGGCATCGTCGACTTCGACACGGTCGACGAGTCCAACCTGCAGCGCCAGATCATTCATGGCGTCTCCGACATCGACCGGCCCAAGGCCGAGTCCGCCGCGGACAGCATCCGCGAGGTCAACCCGCTGGTGAACGTGGTCATTCACAACACCGCGCTCGACGTCGACAACGTCAAAGAGATCTTCAGCCAGTACGACCTGATCGTCGACGGCACCGACAACTTCGCGACGCGTTACATGGTCAACGACGCCGCCGTGCTGCTCGGCAAGCCGTACGTCTGGGGTTCGATCTATCGCTTCGACGGCCAGGCGTCCGTCTTCTGGGAGGAGCACGGTCCCTGCTACCGCTGCCTCTACCCCGAGCCCCCGCCGCCCGGCATGGTGCCGAGCTGCGCCGAGGGTGGCGTGCTGGGCGTGCTCTGCGCGTCGATCGGCTCGATCCAGGTCAACGAGGCGATCAAGCTCCTCACCGGCATCGGTGAGCCGCTCGTCGGCCGTCTGATGGTCTACGACGCCCTCGAGATGGAGTATCGCAAGATCAAGGTTCGCAAGGACCCGAACTGCGCGCTCTGCGGTGACAACCCGACCGTCACCGACCTGCTCGAGGACTACGAGGACTTCTGCGGCGCGGTCTCGGCCGAGGCCGAGGAGGCCACGCTGAACGCCACGATCACGGCCCGCGAGCTCAAGGACTGGCAGGACTCGGGCAAGGACCTGTTCCTGGTCGACGTCCGCGAGCCGGCCGAGTGGGAGATCAACCGGATCCCGGGCGCGACCCTGATCCCCAAGGGCGAGATCCTCTCGGGCGAGGCGCTGTCGCGCTTCCCGCAAGACCGGCAGATCGTGCTGCACTGCAAGTCGGGCGTGCGTTCGGCCGAGGCGCTGGCGGCCATCAAGGCGGCCGGCTTCAAGGACGCCGTGCACCTTCAGGGCGGCATCGTCTCGTGGGTCAACACCATCGACCCCTCGCAGCCGTCGTACTGACCCGTTTCACGCTGGGGAGCCGCGCTGCGACTCCCCAGCGTCACGGAATCGGCACAGCGGTTTTCCGCAACGCGCTGTAGCGTCTGCATTCGTGGTAGATATCGACGCCGCGATCGGCTATGTCGTCGCCCACGGCGACCCCGTGGAGCGGGCCCGGCTGTCATATCTGCGCACCGGCCAGCCTCCCGATCCGCTCGTCATCGGGCGCATCACCGCCGATCAGTCCGAGGCCGGCGGCTGGTCCGCGTCGGCCGGCGCCCCCGTCGACTCGATCGACGCCACCTGCTTCCGGCTCAACGAGCTCGACGACCTGGGCGGCCTGCACGGCGAGCCCGTCGACCGGGCCCTGGCCTGGCTGGCCAGCGTGCAGCGCCGCGACGGCACGTGGCAGGAATCCGAGACGCTGGCCGCCGAGGCGCCGGCCTGGGCGATGCCGGGCGACCCCGAGGCCACGCTCTATCTGACCGCCGCCGCGGGTTTCTGGATGACCGTCGCCGAATACGAGGCGCACCCCCAGTTCGACGTGCCGGCACGCTACGGCCACACGATCGGCGCGGCCGCCCAGTGGGTGGTGGGCCGGCTTCACCCCGACGGCACGTGGCCGTCCTTCCTGGCCGCGGGCTGGCACGCCGCGGGTCTGCTCTACGGCGCGCAATATTTCTACGAGTCCGCCCGTGTGCAGCTGGTGCTGGGTGATCGCCTGCCCGACATGGAGCCGGCCGACATCGCCTCGATGGCCGCCGCGCTGCGCCGGATCAACCTCGGCGACGACTGGCTGCTGCAGAGCGCCCGCAAGCGGCTCGGCGAGACCCAGCGCACCGACGGCGGGTGGGACAGCGCCGAGGGGCCGAACTTCGACGTGAACACGACCCTGACCGTCTTGCGCGCCTGTCGCTGAGAGTCAACGGCTGCAACCGATTTGCACCCTTAAACAGCCGAAAGGCTACCGTACGGCTACCGGGTTGACGTAACGCAAAGTCACATAGGCCGTTGAGGGGCCGCTCACCGATGCGGCACAGTTCTCCGCAGGCCCAACCGGGCCGGGGCGAGACGAAGATCCGCTGGGCGATGAAGTCTGGTCGCCACAGTCCGGCGGGGAGTCAGTGGCGAAACCGGCGCTCTCCAACACTTCGCCAGGAGCGCCGAAGATGCGTAAGTCCACCAAGCGTGTAGCCGTCATCCTGACCACCCTCGCCGTGACCGGCGCCGCGAGCGCCGCCTGGGCGTCGTGGCTGGCCAACGGCGAGGGCAACGCCTACGCCCAGGCCGAGACGGCCCAGGAGCTCGTGATCAGCGAGGCCACCACCAGCGCGACGCTCTACCCGGGCGCGACCGGTGACGCCTTCATCAAGATCGAGAACCCGAACAAGTACCCGGTCGAGGTCACCACGATCAAGTGGGACCCGAGCGACGGCGCCAAGGGTGTCGGCGGCAAGGGCACCTGCAACAACACCGGCGTCTACTTCGGCGACTTCAGCGGCGGCCCGGTCGGCACGAACGGCCTGCTCGGCGGTCTGAAGCTGGACCTGGGCGCCGGCGAGACGAAGACCTTCACCCTCAAGAACGCCGTCCGCATGATCAACAACTCGGAGGACGGTTGCCAGGGCGCGACCATCAGCCTTCCGGTCAAGGTCACGGGCGCCAGCAACGCCGGCTGATCCCGGATTCGATCGACGGGGAGGCGTGGCTTTCGATGAGACTGTCTGCCGTGGCCGGAGCCGGCCTGCTCGCGGGGGCGCTGCTGCTCAACCCCGGTGCCGCCCAAGCGGCCTGGGACGCGAGCGCGAGCGCGACCGGCTCGGCCGCCGCGGTGGTGCTGCCGGCCATGCGGACCCCGACGGCCGAGGCGACCGGCACATCCGTACGCGTCGACTGGGCCACCTCGTCCGCGCCCGGTCTGCGCGGTTATCGGGTCACGCGAACTGACGCGACGACCGGGCGGACCGTGGCCGCCGAGCACGGCTGCTCCGGCGTGATCACCAAGACGCGATGCACCGAGCGTGGCGTGGCCGAGGGCAACTGGACCTACGCGGTCGTGGCGCTGGTCGGCGACGACTGGCGGTCCGCCGCGGGTGTCGCCGCCCCGGTGCGGATCAGCCGGCCTGTCGAGGCTCCCGAAGCACCGTCTGAACCCGCCCCGAAACCGACCACCCCGGCGCCGACCGTGAGCCCGGCACCGTCCGTCGAGCCCACGAGAACGCCGGATCCGGAGCCCGCCGAATCGCCCACGACAAAGCCGGTCGCGACCCCCTCGACGCCGGCCCCGTCAGCGACGACAGAGCCGGAGCCGGAACGGACGCCGTCGGAGTCGCCGCAGCCGAGCCTGGAGACCACGGCCGAGGCGACTCCGACGCCGTCACCCGCGGAGTCCTAGCGCGTCGTCACCGTCGAATGTGGCCGTTGCCCGTGACGATGTATTTCGTCGACGTCAGCTCGGGCAGGCCCATCGGCCCGCGGGCGTGCAGCTTCTGGGTGCTGATGCCAATCTCGGCGCCGAACCCGAACTCGCCCCCGTCGGTGAAGCGGGTGGACGCGTTCACCATGACCGCGGCCGCGTCGACCCGGGCCGTGAACCGCCGCGTGGCCGTCACCGACTCGCTCACGATCGCCTCGGTGTGCCCGGTGCCGTACTGCCGGATGTGGTCGAGCGCGTCGTCCAGCGAGTCGACGATCGCCACCGCCAGGTCGGCCGACAGATATTCGGTGCCCCAGTCCTCCTCGGTGGCCGGCACCACCTGCGAGTCGTACGCCACCACCTGCGGATCGCCGTGCACGGTCACCCCGGCCTCGAAGAGCGCGGGCAGCACCAGCGGCAGGAACCGGTCGGCGATCGCCGCGTGGACCAGCAGCGACTCGGCCGTGTTGCAGGTGGACAGCCGCTGCGTCTTCGAGTTGACCGTCACGGCCAGCGCCTTCTCCAGGTCGGCGTGCTCGTCCACATAGACGTGGCAGTTGCCGACCCCGGTCTCGATCACCGGCACGGTCGATTCCTCCACCACCGTACGGATGAGGGAAGCACCCCCACGCGGGATCAGCACGTCGACGAGGCCGCGCGCCCGCATCAGCTCCTTGACCGAGTCGCGCGTGGTCGCGTCGAGCAGCTGGATCGTGTCGGCCGGCAGCCGCGAATCGGCCACGGCCTTGCGCAGCACCGACACGATCGCCGCGTTGGAGCTGAGCGCCGAGCCCGACCCCCGCAGCAGCGCCGCGTTGCCCGACTTGAGGCAGATGCCCGCCGCGTCGGCCGTCACGTTGGGCCGGCCCTCGTAGATGATGCCGACGACGCCGAACGGCACCCGCACCTGCCGCAGCTCGAGCCCGTTGGCCAGCGTCGAGCCGCGCACCACGTCACCCACCGGGTCGGGCAGCGCCGCGAGTTCGCGCAGGCCCTGGGCCATCGCCTCGACCCGCGCCGGCGTCAGCGTGAGCCGGTCGATCATCGACTCGGACACCCCGGACGCGCGCGCGTTGGTCACGTCGACCTCGTTGGCCGCCACGATGTCGGCCGAGCGCTCGACCAGCCGGTCGGCCATCAGCTCCAGCGCGCGATCCTTCTCGGTGCGGGTGGCGGCGGCCAGGTCGATGGCGGCCACCCGCGCGTCGGCGGCCTGCTGCAGGACGGTCGTCATGGCGTACCCCAAAGGTTTTAAAGGAGGACGAGGTCGTCGCGGTGCACGACCTCACGTTCATATCCCGGCCCGAGGGCGGCGGCCAACTCGCCGGTGGTGCGCCCGAGCAGGGCGGGCAGCTCGATCGCATCGTAATTGACCAGGCCGCGGGCGACCGGCGCGCCCGAACCGGCGTCCACCAGGTCGACCGGGTCGCCGGCGGCGAACGAGCCGTCGACCGCGGTGATGCCGGCGGGCAGCAGCGATTTGCGGCGCGCGACCACCGCGGCCACCGCGCCCGGGTCGAGGTGGAGGCGGCCGCGCGGGGCGGTGGCGTGGGCGAGCCAGAAGAGCCGGGCCGCGGGACGGCTGTCGGCCGGCCGGAACAGCGTGCCGACCTCGTCGCCGCCCAGCGCCGCACCGGCCAGGGGAGCGGCGGTGAGCACGACCGGGATGCCGAAGCCGGTGGCTATCCGGGCCGCCTCGACCTTGGTCACCATGCCGCCCGTGCCGACCTTGGACTTGCTCGGCGTCGCGATGTTGACGCCCTCGAGATCAGAATCGGTTTCCACGTACGCGATCCGGCGCGACGACGGATTGGACGGGCTGCCCGTGTAGAGCGCGTCCACGTCGGAGAGCAGGACGAGCAGGTCGGCGTCGACCAGCGCGGCGACCAGGGCGGCGAGCCGGTCGTTGTCGCCGAAGCGGATCTCGTCGGTGGCCACCGTGTCGTTCTCGTTGACGATCGGCAGGGCGCCCAGATCGAGCAGTTTGCGCAGCGTCCGGTACGCGTTGCGATAGTGCGCGCGGCGGGTCACGTCGTCGGCGGTGAGCAGCACCTGGCCGACCTGCAGCCCGTGCCGCGCGAAGCCCGCCGCGTAGCGCCCGATCAGCAGCCCCTGCCCGACCGACGCGGCCGCCTGCTGGGTGGCCAGGTCGCGCGGCCGGCGGGTCAGGTTGAGCGGGGACAGGCCCGCGGCGATCGCGCCGCTCGAGACCAGCACCACCTCACGCCCGCCCGCGGCGAGCCCGCCGAGCACGTCGACCAACTCGTCGACGCGCTGCTCGTCGATCCCGCCGGAGGCCGTGGTCAGCGAGGACGAGCCCACCTTGACCACGATCCGGCGCGCTCCGGTCACCAGTTCACGCACCGGCCAATTGTGCTCGGGCGGGCCGACAGAACCGGGCCGAGATCCCATATCGTGGCCCGCGTGACACCACAGGAGTACGTCGAAGAGGTGCTTTCCCTCGTGGAGCGCATCCCCGAGGGGCGCGTGATGTCGTACGGTGCGATCGCCGACGCCCTGGCCGACGTCTCGGGACGCAACTCGGCCCGGCAGATCGGCACGATCATGGCCCGGCACGGCGGGGGCGTCCCCTGGCACCGGGTGGTCAACAGCTCGGGCCGCATGCCGCCGGGGCACGAGCAGGAGGCCCGGCAGCGCCTGCTGTCCGAGGGCGTCCCGCTGAAAGGGGAAAAGGTGGACATCGCCCGAGCCGGTTGGCAGCCCTGATGGAGCTCGGACAGCCCAGCCGCACGGCGATGAGCGCGGCCCGTTATCGCGCGGCCCACCAGATCCTCGAGGGCGGCCGGATCTTCACAGACCCCCTGGCCGTACGCATCCTGGGCGTCGACGAGCAGGAGCTGCCGGCAGACGCGCCCCGCCGGGGCATGCGCGTGTTCATCGCCGCCCGCCACCGTTTCGCCGAGGACGCCCTGGCCGCGGCGGTCGCGCGGGGCGTACGGGAAATGGTGGTGCTCGGCGCCGGGCTGGACACGTTCGCCTATCGCAATCCGCACCCCGGCCTGCGCGTCACCGAGGTCGACCACCCGGATACGCAGGCCTGGAAGCGGGACAGGCTGGCCGCGTCGGGCATCGCGCTCCCGCCGTCGGTGCGTTACCTCGGGGTCGACTTCGAGAAGGAGACGCTCGACCTGGCGCTGGACGGGCCGGTCTTCTTCCTGTGGCTGGGCGTGGTTCCCTATCTGACCCGCGAGGGGTTCGACGCGACGCTGGCCGTGACCGCCGCGCACGAGGGCAACGAGGTCGTCTTCGACTACGCCCAGCCGCCCGGGAAGATGCCCGCCGAGCGGCGCGAATGGCTCGAGGCCCGGGCCGCGCGGGTCGCCCGTCTGGGTGAACCGTGGCTGACGTATTTCGAGCCGCCCGAGATCGCGTCGCTGCTTCTTTCGTCGGGCTTCGACGAGATCGAGGATCTGGGGCCGGCCGAGCTGGCGTCGCGGTTCTTCGGCCGGGACGACGTTCCGCCCGGCACCGCGGGCGGGCACGTGCTCAGGGCGCGTCGGTCATCCCGATGAGGTAGGCCGCCCCGCGCATCTGGAACTCGAAGAAGCCCCGGCGGTCCTCCTCGACCGACGCGGTGAGCTGCCCGAACAGCTCGCCGCTGAGCGCGCCGCTCAGGTGCAGGAAGGCCGACAGCGCCGCCGCGACCAGCCTCGGGGTCGCGCCCGTCGTGTACCGCTCGGCGATCACGGCCAGCTCCTCGGCGTACCGGCCGGTGATCGGCGGGCGCTCGGTGAGCCGGCCGTTGGTGTAGGCGCTCTCGACCAGGCTCGCGATCAGCAGGATGACCCGGGTGGCGGGGCCGATGGTGTCCTGCGGCGCCTGATATCCGGGGACGGGGCTGCCGTAGATCAGCGCCCACTGGTGCGGGTCGTTCAAGGCCCATTCCCGTACGGCGTGTGCCATCCCTAGAAAGGCCGCGAGCTCGTCCGTTTTGTCCCGTGCGGCCTGCTCGGCCTGCTCGCCCACCGAGTTGTACGCGTCGATGATCAGCGCGGTCAGCAGCTCGTCGCGGCTCGCGAAGTACCGGTAGACCGCCGACGAGGCCATGCCCAGGTCACGGGCGACCGCGCGCAGCGACAGGTTGGCCCCGTCGGTGGCGAGGTGCCGGCGGGCCACGATCTTGATCTCTTCGGTCATCTCGGCCCGCACTCGGGCGCGTACTCCGGGGGCACTCATGCGACCAGTGTGTCACAACGAGAGCAGTGCTCTTGCTTTTCGCGTACGGGCGTGTAATCGTTGTTCTCAACAGAGAGCGGTGCTCACAAAGGAGAACAGCAATGTCGACCCACGTTATCGTCGGTTCGGGCCCGATCGGCTCCTCCATCGCCCGCCTGCACGCCTCGCGGGGCGATCGGGTCCGCATGATCACCCGCAGCGGCTCCGGCCCGTCGCACCCGCTGATCGAGCTCGTCGCCGCGGACGCCTCCGACGCGCGCCGGCTGACCGAGCTCACCCAGGGCGCGGCGACGCTCTACAACTGCGCGAACCCTCGCTACACGGAGTGGGAGAAGCTCTGGTTCCCGCTGAACGATGCGATGATCGCCGCGGCCAAGGCGGCCGGCGCGGTCTACGTGATCACCGGCAACCTCTACGTCTACGGCCCGCAGCCCGGCGGGCACATGACCGAGAACAGCCCGCTGGCCGCCGTCGGCCGCAAGGGCAAGGTACGGATCAAGATGTGGCGCGACGCCCTGGCCAGCGGCGTCCGCACGGTCGAGGTGCGCGGCTCCGACTACATCGGCGCGGGCGCGATCGGCGTCTTCGCGTTCAGCATCCTGCCCGCCCTCAAGGCCGGCCGGGCCGCCTGGGCGCCCGCCGACGTCGACCTGCCGCACAGCTTCACCTACACGGGTGACATGGCGAGCACGATGGTCTCCCTGGCCCACGACGAGCGGGCCTGGGGCAAGGCGTGGCACGCCCCGACCGCGCCGGCCGTCTCGATCCGGGAGATCGCCGACCGGTACACCGACCTGATCGGCAAGCCCCGCCTGACCATCCACAAGATGCCGCGCATCACGATGCGGGCGGCCGGCCTGGTCGCGCCGATGGCCCGCGAGCTGGCCGAGATGGACTACCAGTTCTACCGGCCGTTCCACCTGGACAGCTCGCTCACCGAGCGCACCTTCGGCCTGCAGCCCAGCCCGCTCGAGACCGGCATCCGCGAAACGGCCGACGACGCCGAGGCCATCGCCGCCCGCCGCATGTGACCAACGGTGTTCTGAGGGCGATGAACGGAGTCGGAATACCGACTGAATTAGGCGTTGGCATGAGGGGTGCCTCGGCTGACAACATGCTCCGCATGACCGCGTCGCTTCCGGAAATTTCTTGGCAGGGACTCGTCACTGGCCGACGCCAGGATCCGGAACCAGTACAGGTCAGAACCCCACTTCAGCAGTCCCACTCGGGTCTTAGCGGATCTTTCTCGGCCCTGGACACCGACGGCAACTGTTGGTGGATCAAGCCGAGTGGCCAGGGCGAGAAAGACTTCGCACTTGTTACCGAGTACGTGGTGGGCCGCGTCGGAGCACTTATAGGGGCACCTACGTGCAGGAACTCCGTCATGAGGATCGACGACGCACTGGCTGGCTGGGAGTTTGCGCCGGGCCGGTTGCTGCAAGCCGGACTTAGCCACGGCACCATCGAAGTGGATGCGGCAATTGAGGAGCGACCTATGCTCAGGTTCCGCAACCAGGACGACAATCGCCTTCGGCATGCGGGCATCTACGCGCTCTACGACTGGTGCTGGGGGTCCGATCAGCAGTGGCTGCACTCAACGTCCCAGCAGAACAGCGTCTTCAGCCACGATCATGGGTTCTTCCTGCCGCCAAGTGGCTGGCGATGGGATGCGGGGCAGCTGAGAGCGAAGGTCGATGAACCTCATCCGCTGCGGCAGGAGGTCGACGGCCTGCTCAGAGAGGACCTGTGGAGGTTCGCCGACGAGCTCGACAAGGTCGATAGGGCAGTGCTCCTGCCGATCCTGCTGCGTGTCCCCTCAGCGTGGCCGGCGACGGATACGGATCTCGAAACCTTGGGTTGGTTCTTGGAGCGACGTGCGGTGGCCGTCGCGTCGCGTCTGAGGGATCTACTCTGATCATGAAGGGAGGCAGCATGAGGTACGTCTACAGCGTGATCAAATACGTTCCGGTCCCGTCGACGGGAGAGTTCGTCAACGTCGGAGTCATCGCGGGCAGCGACGAAACTGGCGATTGGAGCCTGCGCAAGGCGGAGAATCCGCGACGAGCGCGCCTGTTCGGGACACTGGACAGCCTGAATGCTGTCGATGCTTTCATGAATGAACTAGGTAGTCAGTTGGATGGATTCACGCTGATGCAAAATTCCGATGTGTCGGAAGCTTGGCTCGCGGGAATGCAGCGACGATATCGCAATGTAGTCCAGTTGACCGCCCCGGCTCCGATAATTGCAGAATCCGCTGAAGATGCCTTGAATCTAATTTTTCCCAGGATGATTCTGGAGGAAGCGGGTGCGATGGACGTTGCATCGCGCTCGTATGCAACCAGGCAAAGAATCTTCTCGGAGCTCAAAGCCAGCTATCGGTGGGCGCAGATCGGTAGTCAGTTGGTCCGCGAGAGGACGCAGGTGGTCGCTAGCGGTATAGCGACGAACATGGACTTCGTCATTGGCAACGGCAAGGTCATCCAGTTGGCCCACACCTGGTCTTTCCAACTTAACTCGATCTCCGATGTATCTCGTGATGTCAAGTCTTGGGCGTTTGGACTCGAGCGACTCATTGATGGTGGTGGAGAAGTTGTGGGGGATGGTGCGGAGGTGCCGGCCAACACTCCTATTGAGGTGGTCTATGCTCCGCCCAAATCGCCGGCGCAGGAGAAGGCGTTCGCTGAGGCAATGCGTGTCTTCAATGATCTGAAGGTAATCGTACTTCCTCAGAGTGACGTCCGCCGAGTCGCTGACGATGCGCGTAAGCGCCTGCAGCAACATGGGGTTTCTGTCGACCTCATGTCGCCGTAATGGATTCCTCCAACATTCCGCTTAGAGCAACAGGCCGACGCCGTCGCGGCGGGGATCGCCCGCCGCGCCGGCCTGGCCGACCGCGGTAACGCCGCCGAAGTAGTGGTTGATCTCCGGCCACTGCTTGACGTGCCAGCCGGCCGCCGCCAGCGCCCCCAGCTCGTCCCGCGGATAGCCCGGTTCGGCGTGCACGGTCTCGTCGACGACGTGGAAGCGGGGCCGCGCGATCGCCTCGGTCATGTCCAGCCCGTCGACCAGCGTCCCGAGCAGCGTGTCGATCAGGGCCGTACGGATCCGGCTGGCCCCCGCCGACCCGGCCGCCACCGCGAGGTCGCCGTCCGGGTCGATCACTACGAGCGGGCACATGTTCGACGACATTCGCCGGCCGGGCGCCATGTCGCCGGTGACCAGCTCGCCCTCGCCGAGCATCGAGTTCAGGTTGATGCCGAGCCCCGGCAGCCACACCCCGGAGCCCAGCCCCAGCGTCGTCGTGATCACGCAGGCGTTGCCGTCGGCGTCCACCACCGAGACGTTGGTCGTGTCGCCGATCCGCTGCCGGCCCTGGTCGCGCAGCGCGGTGGCCAGGCCGACGGCCCGGCCGGGACGGGACAGGTCGGCCGGCAGGCCCGCGATCGTGTCGACCGTACGGCTCAGGTCGTGCCGGGCCAGCACCCGATGCCCGACCAGCGTGGCGTGGTCGACCGGGGTCTCCAGCACCCGATACCCGGCCAGGTCGCGGGGGCCGAGACAGCCACCTGCGGCCCGCACGGTGTCGACCAGGATCGCCGCGTAGTCCCCGGTGTAGAAGATCTCGGGCCCGGCCTCGGCCAGCCTGGTCAGCGCGCCCGCCAGTCCATCGTGGAACAGCCGGTCGCCTCTGCACAGCAGGCGATCGCCGGGCGTGTAGACCGCGGCGCCCTCGCCCCAGGCCAGCGCGGGCGCGCACGATTCCAGCGTCCGGGCGTGCGCGGCCGGCAGCGGGACCCCCTCGGCGGCCAGCGCGATCGCCGGCGCCACGACATCGGCCCACGGCAGCCGGCCCCAGCGCCGGTGCACCTCGCCGCAGCCGGCCGGCACGCCGGGCACCGCCACGCTGGCCCCGCCGATCGAATAGACCTGCGGCATGCCGCCGAAGAACACGTCGACCGCGACCATCGGGCCGGCCTCGCGGTCACCGTCGGTGCCCGGCACCGCCACGAAGAAGTCGAGACAGGTGACCTCGCCGCTGGCCGCGTCGAAGTAGGTGGCGAAGCCGCCGCCGCCCAGCCCGGTGTAGACCGTCTCGGTGGCGCAGCAGGCCAGCACCGCCGCGACCGCGGCGTCGGCCGCCGTTCCGCCCTCCCGCAGGGTCCGCAGCCCGGCCGCGGCCGTGGCCGGGTGACTGGCGGCGACCCCGGCCGCAACCTTTTTCATCTGGCGAAGCGTAGGCGGGATCCCATGATCGTGGTTACCATCCGCGTTCATGGCGACCGCTGATCCCACTCCCGAAGTACGGCCGGCGGCCGCCCTGCCTCGTCGTGTTTTGGCGGGATATTCGCTGGGTTCGCTGGTCACGGGCGCCTTCGGCACCGTGCCGGGTTTGCTCCTCCTGCCCTATCTGACCGATACGTTAGGTGTGGCGGCTGGCGTGGCGGGCCTGCTCGTGCTGCTGCCAAAGGCGTGGGACGTGCTGGTCAACCCCGTCGCCGGCCGGATCTCCGACCGCCGCGGCGACCGGCGGCCGTTCCTGCTCGGCGCGGGCCTGCTGCTGGCCGTGCTGTTCGCCGCGATCTTCGCCGGGCCGGTGAGCAGCGGGGCCGGCGCCGGCGCGTACGTCGCCCTCGCCTTCCTCGCCGCCGCCACCGCGTACGCCTTCTTCCAGGTGCCCTACGTCGCGATGCCGGCCGAGCTGACCGACGGCTACGCCGAGCGCACCCGCCTGATGACCTGGCGCGTCGCCGTGCTGGCCCTGGCCATCCTGATCTCGGGCGCGCTCGCCCCGCTGGTCGTCGAGCAGACCGGCGGCGGCCTGGCCGGGCATCGCTGGTCGGGCCTGTTCGTCGGCGCGCTCATCGTCGTCGGCACACTGGGTGTCTACTTCGGAACGCGCTCGGCCGAGTCCCGTACGGTCGAGGCGGTCGAACCCGACCTGCGGACCCAGCTGCGCGTCGCCGCCGCCAACCGTCCGTTCCGGGCACTGCTCCTCCTCTGGATCATCCAGGCGGTCGGGATCGGCACGATGCTCGCCGGCGTGCAGTACTTCGCCGACCACGTCGTCGAGCGCGACTCCGGCGCCACCTTCCTTTTCGCGGCCTTCGTCGGGCCGGCCCTGCTCGTCATGCCGCTCTGGACCCGGGTCGGCGGTCGCCTCGGCAAGCCGGTCGCGCTGGCGATCGGGTCGCTGCTTTTCGCGGTGGGCGCCCTGGCCCTGCTGAGCGCGCCCGCGCTGCCGCCGGTGGCCGTCTATCTGATCGTCGCGGTGATCGGGGCCGGTTACGCCGGGCAGCAGGTCTTCGCGATGGCGATGCTGCCGGACTGCATCGCCTACGACACCGAGCGCACCGGGCGGCGGCAGGCCGGCGTCTTCACCGGGCTCTGGACCGCGGGGGAGACCCTCGGACTCGCGCTCGGCCCCGGCCTCTACGCATTGGTGCTCCAGCTCTTCGGATACGTCTCGTCGTCGACCGGCGAGGCGGCCCGCCAGGACGACACCGCCCGCCTGGGTGTGCTGCTCGGTTTCACGGTCATTCCCGCCCTTCTGGTCGGCGCCGCGGTGGTGCTGCTGCGGGCTTATCGCGACGTCATTCGACACCCGTGAGCGCGGCCCGACCAGCTACTTAAGTACCGGGTCCTTCGGCGGTCCTCAGCCCGCCCGCCCTGGGATAGCGTGATCGGCATGTTGGAGGCGCTGCCCGAGAAGGGCGTCCCGGGGGAGCAGATCCTCGCCGAGCTGAGCGAGCTGCGATCGGCCGACCTGCCCACCCACGGCGGCCGGCTCTTCGCCTATGTCTACGACCCCGCGCTCGACGGGCTCGACGAGCTGGCCCGTCAGGCTCACGCGATCTCCGCCCACGTCAACGGCCTCGACCCGACCGCGTTCCCGTCCCTGCTGGCGATGGAAAATGCCCTGGTCGGCGCGGCGGCCCGGCTGCTCAACGGCGACGGCGGCACGGTCGGCAGCGTCACCAGCGGCGGCACCGAGTCGCTGATCCTGGCGGTCAAGGCGGCTCGCGATTCCCGGCCCGAGCTCGCCACCCCGCGTCTGGTCGTCCCGTCCACCGCCCACGCCGCGTTCGCCAAGGCCGCGCACTATCTGCGGGTCGCCCTCGACGTCGTGCCCGTCGGCGCTGATCTGCGCGCCGATCCAGCCGCGACAAGACAGATGATCGGGGAAGACACCGTCCTGGTCGCCGCCTCCGCGCCGTCCTACGCCCACGGCGTCGTCGACCCGATCCCCGAGCTGGCCGCGATCGCCGCCGAGCGGGGCGTGCGGTTCCATGTGGACGCCTGCTTCGGCGGCTGGGTGCTGCCCTATCTGCGCCGCCTCGGGGCCGACCTGCCCGCGTTCGACCTGGCCGTCCCCGGCGTCACGAGCATCTCGGTCGACCTGCACAAATACGCGTATGCGCCGAAGGGTGTCTCGGTCCTGCTGCACCGCGACGAGGCGCTGCGCCTCCCGCAATACTTCGCCTACGCGGGCTGGCCGGGCTACACGATGATCAATCCGATCGTCTCGTCCACCCGCTCCGGCGGCCCGATCGCCGCGGCCCTGGCCACCCTGCGCCACATCGGCGACGCGGGCTATCTCGAGCTGGCCGCCCGCACCCGCGATGCCGTCGCGACGCTGGCCGAGGCGGTGAACCAGACCGACGGCATACGCCTGTTCGCCCCGCCCGAGACGAGCGTCGTCTGCCTGGCCGCGGAGGGCGTCGACCTCTTCGTCCTGGCCGACGAGCTCGCCGCGCGCGGCTGGCACACCCAGCCCCAGATGGCGTACGGGGAAATGCCCGCAACCATCCATCTCACCGTGACCGCCGCTGTGGCCGGCACCGCCACCGATTTCGCGCCCGACCTCGCCGAGGCGGTGGCCGCCGCCCGGTCGAAAGGCCCGGCCGACCTGCCCGCCCCGCTGCTCGAGGCGGCCGCCGCGCTCACCCCCGAGCTGGTCACGCCCGAGCTGATCGCCGGCTTGGCCGAGGGGCTCGGGCTGGGCGGGGGCGACTTCACCCGCATGGCCGCGGTCAACTCGCTGCTCAACGTCGCCCCGCCCGCGCTGCGCGAGGCATTGCTCACGGGCTTTCTCAGCCTGCTCCAACGCCCGGCCGCGAACGGACGACAGGACCAGGCTGCGGCTGCCCCGAACAGCGTGACGGAGTAGGTTGACGTCGTGGCCGGTCTGCCAGGAGTGCTCGGGGAACCCATCCGGTTCGTGCTGAACTGGGGGCGGCGCTACTCGCTCTGGGTGTTCAACTTCGGGCTGGCGTGCTGCGCGATCGAGTTCATCGCGTCGAGCATGAGCCGCCACGACTTCATGCGCATGGGCGTCATCCCGTTCGCGCACGGCCCGCGTCAGGCCGATCTGATGGTCGTCTCGGGCACGGTCACCGACAAGATGGCCCCCGCGATCAAGCGGCTCTACGACCAGATGCCCGAGCCCAAATACGTGATCTCGTTCGGCTCCTGCGCGAACTGCGGCGGGCCGTATTGGGATTCGTATTCGGTGACCAAGGGCGTCGACCAGATCATTCCCGTCGACGTCTACGTGCCCGGCTGTCCGCCCCGGCCCGAGGCGCTGCTGCACGGCATCCTCCGCCTCCAGGAAAAGATCGCCGCCGAGCAGTCCGGCCCCGGCGGCGTGCCCCGGCCCGATCCGCTGGCGTTAACTGCCCCTTTGGTGACTCCGCCACGTGCAAGTGGGGACTAGTCTCCGCACTATGACGGACCAGTCGCGTGCCGACTTCATCATCGACGTTCTGACCAGGGAATTCGGCGAGTTGATCGCCATCGATCCGGCCGCCTTCCGGCGCAAGTTCCGCAAGATGGCCGCGTCGCCGTTCGCCTTCTACCGGGGCAGCGCGTCGCTGTTCTACGCCGACCTGTCCGGCACGTATGCCGACAACAGCTTCCTCGACGAGCGCACGAGCCGCGTCTGGATCCACGGCGACCTGCACGCCGAGAACTTCGGCACCTACATGAACGCGTCGGGGCATCTCGTCTTCAACGTCAACGACTTCGACGAGGCGTACGTGGGCCCGTTCTCCTGGGATCTCAAGCGCTTCGCGGCGAGCGTGGCCCTGATCGGCTACTCCAAGGCCCTCTCCGACGATCACATCACCGCGCTGGTCACCGGGTTCGCGCGCTCCTACATCACCGAGCTGCGGGCCATCGCGCTCGGCGGCGACGACGCGATCGGCTCGATCACCCTCGAGAACGCCGACGGGGCGCTGCGCCGCGTGCTGCAGGAGGCCCGGCTCAGCACCCGCATCGACCTGCTCGACGGCCAGACCACGATCGACGACTACGAGCGCCGGTTCGCCCTGGCCGACGGCGTGTTCGAGGTCGACGAGGCCACCCAGGCCGCGGTGCGGGAGGCGTTCGAGAAATACCTGCCGACGCTGCCCGAGAAGACCCGCCCGGTCTCGACCAACATCAAGGACATAAAGCTGCGCAAGGGCGTCGGCATCGGCTCGGCCGGCCTCCCGTCGTACAACCTGCTGCTCGAGGGGCACACCGAGGCGCTCGAGAACGACGTCATCATCTACATGAAGCAGGCGCAGGTGCCGGCCGTCGCCCGCTGGATCGACGACGAGCGCGTCCGGTCCTACTTCCAGCACCAGGGCCACCGTACGGCCGAGTCCCAGCACGCGCTGCAGGCGCACGCGGACCCGTGGGTCGGCTACACCACGCTCAACGGCGTGGGCCAGCTCGTCGCCGAGGTCTCGCCGTACGCGGCCGATCTGGACTGGGCCGACGTCAACGAGCCCGAGGAGCTGGCCGGGGTCATCGCCGACCTGGGCCGGGCCGTCGCCCGCATGCACTCGGTGGCCGACGACGAGTCCAGTCACGACCTGGTCGACTTCTCGACCGAGGAGGCGATCGTGGCCGTGATCGACAAGGACGAGGCCGGCTTCGTGCAACACCTGGTCGAGTTCGCCCACCGCTACGGCGACCAGGCCCGCGAGGATCACCAGGATTTCGTCGACGTCTTCCGGAACGGCCGTCTCACCGGGCTGTGACCGGCGAACTCCTAAGATGACCCCATGACTGGAGAAGAGGTCGGCGAGCGCCTGGTCGCGCTGCTGACGGACGACTCGCCGGACGCGCCGCCGGGCGAGATCGTCGCCGGCCTCTCGGGCGGCGGCCCCGGCCACGAGCGCGCGGTCGTCGACGTGCCGGTCGCCCGCTGGTGGGAGACGGTGGGCACGGCCAAGCACAACGGCGCCCTCGGCTGCGACTATTTCGACTGGCTGTCCGCCGTCGACGAGCTCGACGAGGGTTTCCGCGTGGTCGCGCATCTGTGGTCGATCCGCCGCCACCACGCGCTGCTGCTGCGCACGCTCGTGCCCCGCGACAACCCGGTGATCGAGTCCGTCGTCGAGCTCTTCCCCGGCGCCGCGTGGCACGAGCGGGAGACGTTCGAGATGTTCGGCATCACCTTCGCCCGCCATCCCGACCTGCGGCCGCTGCTGCTGCCGCCGGGCTTCGAGGGCCACCCGCTGCGCAAGGAGTTCGTGCTGGCCTCCCGCGTGGCCAAGGCCTGGCCCGGCGCCAAGGAGCCCGGCGAGTCCGAGGCCGGCACGGCCAAACGCGCCCCCATGCGCCCGCCCGGCGTGCCCGACCCGAAAGAGTGGGGCCCGCGGGCGGGGGAGGGCGCCTGATGCCGATCTGGCTCGACCTCATCGTCCGGGTGGTCGCCGTCGTCGCGGCCTTCCTGGTGCTGCCGCTCGTCGTCGGGCAGGCCGAGCACAAGGTCATGGCCCACATGCAGGGCCGCCTCGGCCCGATGTATGCGGGGGCGTTCCACGGCTGGGCCCAGCTCGTCGCCGACGGCGTCAAGTTCGTGCAGAAGGAGGACGTCGCCCCCGGCGAGGCCGATCGGCGGGTCTTCCGGCTCGCCCCGATCGTCGCCCTGTTCCCCTATCTGCTGGTGCTGCTGGCCATCCCGCTCGGCCCGAACGGGCTGGTCGCCCAGGGGCTCGACGTCGGCCTGTTCTTCGTGCTCGCGGTGCTCGGCGTCGGCGTGCTCGCCGTCCTGATGTCCGCGTGGGCCTCCGCCAACAAATACAGCCTGCTCGGCGGTCTGCGCGGCGCCGCCCAGCTGCTCGGTTACGAGCTGCCGCTGGTGCTGGCCGCGGCGAGCGTGGCCATGGCCGCGGGCACGCTCAGCCTGCCCGGCATCGTCGAGGCCTGGCGCCCGTGGTGGCTGCTCTGGCAGGCCCCCGCCGCGATCGTCTTCTTCGTCGCCGGCCTGGCCGAGATCCGCCGTCCGCCGTTCGACATGCCGATCGCCGATTCCGAGCTGGTCTTCGGCTACATGACCGAATACACCGGCCTGCGGTTCGCGTTCTTCCTGCTGGCGGAATACGTCGGCATCATCGTGATCGCCGCGCTGACCACGGTGTTGTTCCTCGGCGGCTGGCACGGCCCGTTCGCCGACCAGCTCGGCTGGCTGTGGACGCTCGTCAAGATCTTCGCGGTCTCGTTCGTGATCATCTGGCTGCGCGTCAGCTTCCCCCGGCTGCGCGAGGACCAGCTGCAAAGGCTCTGCTGGCTGGTCCTCGTGCCGTTGGCGCTGGCTCAGCTGGTGCTGACCGCAGCCGTCAGGGTGCTCACGTGAGCAGCGTCACCGAGTAGTCATTCGTGGTGCCGCTCGCGGTGTAGGTCGCGGTCTGCCCGTTCGCGCAGTACGACACGAACACGTTGCCGGGCACGCTGTCTCCGGCCGTCGCGTTCACCAGCGGCCGCACGTCCACACCCTCGGCGAACGGCGTCGAGGCGAGGTCGACGATCCGCCACTGGTTGATCGGGTAGGTGTCGGTGGGCGCCGAGAGCTGCCCGTCCCGCGTGGTGATCTGGAAGTTGATCGTGAACCCGCCGTTGTTGACGACGGCCACCTTCTGCACACACGGTTCCGCCAGCGCTTGCGGCGCTGCCGCGGCCGGCGAGGCCAGTGCTCCGATGATTCCGGCCGATCCCACGAAGGCCAAGGCCAGTCGTCCGGTCCTGCTCATACGAAGATTCTCCGTTCGCTCGGATGAAGCGGTCAGCCGTGTAGTAACCGGACACCCGGGCATCAAACAGAGGATCTTCTATATTTATTACTTTTACTATTAAGCACTCTCAGGATCACAAAAGTCCGCATCCCGTACGCATCGTCGCCTCCCACGGCGGCCCAGGTAAGACGCTCGACGCTGCCCTGCCGTCCCACGCGGCCAGGCGGCCGCGAACGGCCATGGCGCGCGACCGGGATGTCCCCGGTGGTCACGCGAAAGGGGCTCAGAGGTTGCGCGGGCGGACGGCGCTGAGGGGGATCTCGATCGGCCATGGACGTTCGAGCCGGATCGTGTCATCACCCTCGAAGGAGCCGACCGACTCATAGGCCTTCGTCTCGGTGTTGAGCTCGTAGGCCTCCACGGCGAGGCCACCGCTGGTCTCGATCAGCCAGTAGAACGGGATGCCGGCCTGCGCATAGTAGGTCGGCTTGGTCACCCGATCGGCGCTTTTGGTGCTCGGCGAGACGATCTCCATGGCCAGGACGACGTCTCGGGCCGCGAACTTGCCGGTGCCCGACCTGGCGGCCTCGAAATTCACCACCAGCAGGTCGGGGATGTGGGTTCGATCGTGGCTGAGCACGACGTCGTTGGCCTGAGTGACGAAGAGATGCTCAGGGCAGGACGCGGACAGGACATAAAACAAGAAGCCGGAAAGAGCCTGATGAATGCTCGAAGGCGAGGGGGTCACGTGGATTTCTCCGTCGTAGATCTCGCGACGAATGCCATCCTCGGGCGTCCGATCGAGATCGGCGGCAGTCCACGCGCCCTGAGGTGGCATGTCGCTGGTGGCAGCGGTCATGCGATGCCTCCTCGGCGCGGATTACTGACCCCGGAGTCAGCTTACCGGAAGATCTGATGGGGGTGTGCTCGCATCAAATGGGGCGACGGGGCAGGATATGCGTTTGTGAGTGACGACGGGGAGCGCAGCACGCCCGGGAAGGGCCTCGTGCAGGGGCTCGCCGTCACCCTCAAGACGATGACCCAGCGGACGACCACCCAGCAGTATCCGGACGTCGAGCCCGAGCTTCCCCCGCGCAGCCGTGGGGTGATCGCGCTTCTCGAGGAGAACTGCACGGTCTGCATGCTGTGCGCCCGCGAGTGCCCCGACTGGTGCATCTACATCGACTCGCACAAGGAAGAGGTCGTGGTGCCCGGCGCGGCGCGCTCGCGTCAGCGCAACGTGCTCGACCGGTTCGACATCGACTTCTCCCTGTGCATGTATTGCGGCATCTGCATCGAGGTCTGCCCCTTCGACGCGCTGCACTGGACGCCCGAGTTCGAATACGCCGAGACCGACGTTCTCGATCTGCTGCACTCCAAGGACCGCCTGGGCGACTGGATGCGCACCGTCCCGCCGCCGCCGGCCCACGACGTGCTGGGCGAGCCCTCCAAGGAAGAGGCCACGGCGGCCCGCAAGGCGGCTGGCCCGGGCGCGGCCACGGCAGCCAAGACGGCCCGGCCCGCGGCTCGCCGGCCCGCCGCAGCCGCCCCACCCGCGAAGGCGGCAGGAGAGGAGCCCGCGAAAGCGGCGGGCGACGAGCAGGCGAAGCCCGGGTCCGGCGAAGCGGAGCGGGAGCGGTGACGGTCGCGGACGCGCTGATGCTGGCTCTCGGCGCGATCGCGGTGGGTTCCGGCGCGCTCGTCGTCACCAGCGCTCACCTGGTTCGTGCGGGCTTCTACCTGGTCGTCAGCCTGGGCGCGACCGCCGGCCTCTATCTGGTGCTCGGCGCCGAGCTCGTGGCCTGGGTGCAGATCCTCGTCTACGTCGGCGCGGTCGTCGTCCTGCTGCTCTTCGCCGTCATGCTGACCCGGGCGCCGATCGGCCCGTCCAAAGATCTCGACCGCCCCGCTCTGCCCGCCGCGATCATCGGGGGCGGCGTCGGGCTCGGCCTCACGGTGCTGCTGGTCGACGCCTTCCGCTGGACCGAGTTCGAGCTGCCCCCGCCCGGCAACGGCCGCCGCGTCGGGGAGCAGATCTTCGGCGCCTGGGTGCTGCCGTTCGAGGTGCTCTCGATTCTGCTGCTGGCCGCCCTGGTCGGCGCGATCGTGCTCTCCCGGCCCGACATCGGCGCCCGCCCCGACCCCAACGCCGGCGCCGAGCCGTCACCCGCGCCCGGCCCGGTCGGGGAGTCGCCCGAGGTGGCCGCCCGCCTGGAACGCATCGCCGCCCGCCAGGCCGCCGCCCAGTCCCGGGTGCGGGCCCAGCGCGCCGCCGAACGAGCCGCCGAAGAGGGCGAACCGGTGGACGAGGCCCCGGCGGCCAACCGAGTGCCCACCCGCGAGGACGCCCTCAAAGATCAGGCCCGCGACGTCGTCTTCCGCGCCCGCGAGGCCGGCCCCAAGCTCGGCCAGCCGGACAAATCGGAAATGTCCGCTATTGAGGGCGGAGCTAAGTCGGCTGAAAGAAGGGTCATCGAGGGATCGAGTAGGGAAACCGGGCGGAGGGCCATCGAGGGGTCGAGTAAAGAGACCGGGCAAAGGGCGCTGCCGCGCAGCACGCCCGAGGGCGAGGGGGAGTGATGCACGCGGTCATCCCGTACGTCGTCGCTGCTTTGCTTTTTGCGCTCGGGGTTTACGGCGTCCTGCGGCGGCGCAACGCCATTCTCGTGTTGATGGCCGTCGAGCTCATGCTCAATGCCGTCAACCTGATCCTGGTGGCGGCCGACAGCACGATCAAGTCGGCCCTGGTCGGGGTGCAGCCCGAGGCCTGGGCCCACGCCGCCCCCGAGCCCCGGGCGGGCGCGATCTTCGCCCTGTTCGTCATTGTGCTGGCCGCGGCCGAGGTCGGCGTGGGCCTGGCCATCGTCCTGCAGTATTACCGCCTGCGCCGCGCCGTCGTTCTCGACGAGGTCGCGCTGCACGAGCACGACCACGAGCGGGTGCCCCGATGACCGCCGCCGCGCTGATCCCCGGCGTACCCCTGCTCCTGGGCCTCATGGGCCTGTTGTTGCCCATGAAAAGGCGGCCCGCCGCCGTCCTCGGCATCACCGGCGCCGCGATCTCACTCCTGGTGACGCTCAGCGTGCTACTCGCCGCCACCAAGCCCGTCGAGTGGAAAACACACTGGGTGAGCCTCGGCGACATCCAGCTCACGCTGGGCATCAGCGCCGGCCACGCCGCCCTCTACATCGCCCTGGCGGTCTGCGCGGTAGCCCTCGCCGTCCAGGTCTATTCGGTCGCCTACCTGCACGACGACCCCCGCTACGCCCCGTACGCGGCCCAGATCAGCCTCTTCACCGGCGCGATGCTCCTCGTCGTCACGAGCGGTGACCTGATCACCCTGCTGATCGGCTGGGAGGTGATGGGCGCCTGCTCCTACCTGCTGATCGGGCACGACCGGCGGCTGCCCGAGGCCCCGGCCGCCGCCGTCAAGGCCTTCCTGGTCACCCGGGTCGGCGACGTCGGCTTCCTGCTGGGCGTGGCGATCCTGATCGTCGACGCCCGCACCAGCGAGATCGCCGTCGTGCTGGCCGAGCCGCCGCATACCGCCGCGCTGGTCCTGATCCTGGCCGGGGTGGCCGGTAAGAGCGCCCAGTTCCCGTTGCACACGTGGCTGCCCGACGCGATGGCCGGCCCCACCCCGATCTCGGCCCTGATCCACGCGGCCACCATGGTCGCGGCCGGGGTCTACGTCGTCTTCCGGCTCTATCCGCTCTACGACCGGTCGCCGGCCGCGCTGGCCGTCCTCGGGGTCATGGCCGCGATCACGATCCTGCTCGGGGCGCTCAGCGCGACGGCCCAGGACGACCTGAAACGCGTGCTGGCCTGGTCGACCGTCAGCCAGATCGGCTACATGACCGGCGCGCTGGCCGTCGGCTCGCCCGCCGCCGCGCTGTTCCACCTGCTCACGCACGCCGCGTTCAAGGCCCTGCTGTTCCTCGCGGCGGGCGCGGTGATCCACGCCGTGGGCACCAACTACCTGTCCCGCATGGGTGGCCTGCGCGAGCACATGCCGGTCACGTTCACCTCGTTCGTCGTCGGCCTGGGCGCGCTGGCCGGGGTGCCGCCGCTGGCCGGGTTCTGGTCGAAGGAGAACGTGCTGACCGCGGCCGCGCACGCCACCGAGGGCGGCGGGGCGACCCCGGTCTGGGTCGGCTGGGTGGTCTGGGTGGCGGCGCTCTTCGCGGTCGCGATCACCGCCTGGTACGCCACCCGCCTGCTGCTCCGGGCCTTCTTCGGCATCTCGCGCGCGCACGGCCCCGACGGCCCGGACTGGGAGGTCGGCTTCGACGACGCCCGCTACACCCAGCCCGCCGCGCCGCACGACCCGCCCGGGTTGATGCGCTGGCCGATCCTGCTGCTGGCGATCCCGTCCGCGCTGCTCGGCCTGGCCGCGTACGCGCCCGGTTTCCGCACCGCCCTCGAGCTGGAAAATCCGCATCTCAGCGTCGCCATCGTGCTGCCGTTGATCCTGCTGGCGGCCGGGGCGACGGCCGCGTGGTGGCTCTGGCGTCAGGTGCCCGGCGTCGATCCCGCGCTGGCTCTCGGGCGCGCGCGTCCCCTGCTGGCGTCGGGTTTCCGGCTCGACGAGATCCAAGACCGTTTCCTCGTACGCCCCACCCGCGCGCTGGCCCGGGCGGTGACCACGGCCGACACCAAGGTCGTGGACGCGGCCGTCGAGGGCACCGGCACCACCACCTCGGCCGTCGGCGCCGCCCTCGCGTACGCCCATCGCATCCCGCTGCCCGCGGCGGCCGCGGCCGTCCTCGCCGGCGCCCTCCTCCTCGGCGCCGCCGCAGTCCTGTTCGGAGCCGCCGCATGAGCGCAACGCTCGTCGCCGTCCGAGGAGCCGCCGCATGAGCGTGGCCCTAGTAGCAGTGCTCCTCATCCCGGCCCTCGGCGCGGCCGTTCTCGCGCTCATGCCGAAAACCCAGGATCAAGCCGCCCGCAAAACCGGCACGATCTTCGCCGCGGCCGCGCTGATCCCGATCGTCGTGCTGCCCTTCGCCCGCGACGACGCCTGGTCGTCCTACTCGGTCAACCCCCTGGCCGTACGCCCCTGGGCCGAGCTCGACCTCTCCTGGGTCCCCGCCCTGCGCCTCGACTTCCACCTCGGCGTCGACGGCGTGTCCTACCCCCTGATCGCCCTCACCGGCCTGCTCACCCTGCTCTGCTGCGCGTACACGGTCCGCAAGGTTCCCGAGGGCGGCCCCGGCCGTACGCTCGTGGCTCTCCTCCTGGTCCTCGAGACCGGGATCCTGGGCACGTTCCTGGCCCTCGACCTGATCCTGTTCTTCCTGTTCTTCGAGGTCGTCCTGCTCCCCATGTACGCGGTGATCGCGGGCTGGGGCGGTCCCGACCGGCGGCGGGCCGCGCGCAAGTTCGTCCTCTACACGCTCTTCGGCTCGGTGTTGCTGCTGCTCGGCGTGGTGCTGGTCGCCGTTACCGCGGGCACGGGCGACATCGCGCAGCTCACCGGTGGCGCGGGCCTGAGCCGTTCGGTCCAGTACGGCGCGTTCGCCCTGTTCGCCATCGCGTTCGCGGTGAAGGCCCCGCTCTGGCCGCTGCACACCTGGCTGCCCGACGCGCATACCCAGGCCCCCACGGTCGGCTCGGTGATCCTGGCCGGCGTGCTGCTCAAGATGGGCACGTACGGCCTGATCCGGATCGGGGTCGGGGTCACGCCGCTGGGCGCCGAGTGGGCCGCCCCCGTGCTGGGCGTGCTCGCCGTCGCCGCTGTGCTGGCCGGGTCCCTCATCTGCCTGCGCCAGACCGAGCTCAAGCGCCTGATCGCCTATTCGAGCGTCGGCCACATGGGTTTCGTGCTGCTCGGCATCGCCACGCTGACCGCCACCGGCCTGCAGGCGGCGCTGCTCGGCAACGTCGCCCACGGCCTGATCACCGGCCTGCTGTTCTTCCTGGCCGGCGCGATCAAGGACCGGGCCCACACGGGCGAGCTGGCCGACCTGGGCGGCCTGCGCGAGTCGGCGCCGCGGCTGGCCGGTCTGCTCGGCTTCGCCGCGATCGCGTCGCTCGGCCTGCCCGGCCTGGCCGGCTTCTGGGGTGAGGCGTTCGCCGTGGTCGCGGCGGTCGAGCGGGGCGGCGGCCTCTGGGTCACGCTGGCCGTGCTGGCCGCGATCGGCGGCGCGCTGACCGCCGCGTACTTCCTGCGCCTGCTCCGCAAGGTCACGCACGGCCCGGCCAAGGGCAGCGTGCCCTCGGAGATCACCGGTGCCGAGTGGCTGGCCTGGTCGCCGCTGGCCGCGCTGACCCTGGCCGTGGGGGTCGCGCCGGCGCTGGTGCTGGCCGCGACGAGCGCGCCGGTGCGAGCCCTGACGGAGGCACTCCGATGAAGGCGCAGGCCGTCGACCACATCTCACTGCTTCCCCTGTACGCCGCGGCCGGCACAGCGGTGCTGGTGCTGCTGGCCGATCTGCTGCTCGCCCGGCGTACGGCCGTCTTCGCCGCCCTGGGCGCAGGCGGGCTGGCCACCGTGGTCGCCGCGATCTTCACCGGTTTCCGGGCCGGCACGTTCTGCGACCCGACCGGCGGCGCCTGCTCGTGGGTGCCGAGCCCGCTGGCCGCCACCGCCGCGGTCGTGTTCGCCGCCCTGACCGTCGGCGTGCTCGCCCTGTCGATCCCCGCGCTGCGCCTCGGCACGGCCCCGGCCGGCGAGTTCTGCTTCCTGCTGGCCGCCTCGATGACCGGCGGTGTCGTGGTCGGCTACGCCGGCGACCTGATCACCCTGATCGTCGGCCTGGAGACACTGACCCTGCCGCTCTATCTGCTCGTCGGCCTGCGCCGGTTCGCGCCGGGGGAGCGGGTGACCACCTCGGCCGCGTCCGCCTCGGTCACGTTCTTCCTGATCAGCGTCGTCTCCACGGCGATCGCGCTGCTCGGGGCGGCCCTCAACTACGCCGCCACGGGCGCCCTGCACTTCGACCGCCTGATCGACGGGGCCGGCCCCACAGCCCCGGTCGCCCAGGCCGGCGTGGCCCTGCTGGTGATCGGTCTGGCCTTCAAGGTGGCCGCCGTGCCGCTGCACGCGTGGGCCCCGGCCACCTACGAGGGTTCTCCGCTGCCGGTCGCCGCCTATCTGTCGACGGCCTCCAAGCTGGGCGGCGTGCTGGCCCTGGCCGCGATCGTGACCCGCCTCGACGCGGCGACCCTGACCGCCCTGCTGGCCCTGCTCACGATGACGGTCGGCAACCTGGTCGCGCTGCGCCAGACCCGCATGGTCCGGCTGCTCGCCTGGTCCTCGATCGCCCAGGCCGGTTACATCCTGGCCCCGCTGGCCCTGGGCGCCGACGGGGTGCGGGCCGCGGCCGCGTACGCGGTCTTCTTCGTGGTTCTCGAATTCATCGCGTTCGCCGTGGTGGTGGCCCTGCGCCCGCCGGGCGAGGACGGCGGCGACATCGATTCCTACCGGGGCGCCGCCCGCCGCTCCCCGTGGCTGGGCGCCGCCCTCGTGCTGGCCCTGGCTGGGCTGGCGGGCCTGCCCCCGGGCCTGGCCGGCCTGTTCGCCAAGGTCACGATCGTGGACGCCCTGATCGACGGCGGCCAGACCTGGCTGGCGGTGATCGTGGCCCTCAACGCCGTGATCGCCCTCGCCTACTACGTGCGGGTCGCCGCCCTGCTCTACGCCGCCCCGCCGCGCGTCGGCATCGCGGTCGCCGACCCGGAGCTGCTCGAGGCGGCCACCCACCCGCGCCTCCCGCTGACCCGCCCGGTGGCGGCCGCCCTGATCACCGCCGCCGTTGCAGCCGTCGTCCTGGGCTTCGCCCCCCAACTGCTCTTCGACGCCCTGTCATGAAACGGCCGGCCGACGAGAGACTGGCCGACGTGAGACTGGCGGACGTGAGACTGGCGGACGTGAGACTGGCGGACGAGAGACTGGCCGACGAGAGAGGCGCGCTGTCGTGACGCTGCCCAACACCTATGAGCTGGCCCTCGGCGACGGCCGGGTGCTCCGGTACTGCTTCTACGGCCCCGCCGACGGCGTCCCGGCGATCTTCCAGGGCGGGTCGCCGAGCAGCCGGTGGAAGCGCCCCGACGTGACCGCCACGATGGAGAGCAGCCGGCTGCGCCTGCTCGTCTACGACCGCCCCGGCTACGGCGGCTCCACGCGCCTGCCCGGACGAACGGTGGCCGGGGCCGCCGACGACACGCGGGTGCTGGCCGATGCGTACGGGTGGGAAAGGTTTGCGGTCTTCGGTGGCTCGGGTGGCGGGCCGCACGCGCTGGCCTGCGCCGCCCGGCTGGCCGAGCGGGTCACCCGGTGCGCGGTGCTGTCGGGGATCAAGCCGGGCGGGCCGCCGCGCGAGGAGCAGCCCGTACGGGAGAAGACCGTCGAGCACTCGAGATCCGTGATGGCGCAGGTCACCGCGGGCGGGCCCGAGTTCATCGGCCAACCGGGACCGCCCGCCCGCGAGGACCCGCTGGCCATGGCCCGGCTGCGGGCCACCTTCGCCGACAGCATCGACGGCTGGGTCGACGACACGCTCGCGTTCAACGAGCCGTGGGGTTTCGACCCGGCCACGATCACGGCGCCGGTCGCGATCTGGCGCGGAACGAACGACACCGCCGTGCCCGCCGACCACGCCGCGTGGATGCTCGACCACATCCCCGGCTCGACGGAACACGTCTACGAGGGCGGCCACCTGCCCGGCCCGGTCACATACGCGGAGATCTACGACTGGCTGGCCGGCTGAGGACGGCCCGCTCACGTACTCCGAGTTCTCCGACCGGCCGGCAGGCTGAGGACGGCCCGCTCACGTACTCCGCGATTGACGACTGCCCGGCCGGCTCAGGACGGCCCGCCCGGCCAGCAGCAACGCCAGCACCCCGAACCCCGCCGTGAGCCCGGCCAGCGACGCCACCCCGGCCACCAGCAGCGGCCCGCCGGCGTCGCCCAGCTCCCGCCCCAACTCGGCGGTCCCCATCGTCTGACCCAGCCGGGCCTCGGGCGTCGAGGCGGCCAGGGCGGCGAAGGCGAGCGGAGTGATCAGTCCGGTGCCCACTCCGTTCAGCACGGCCGAGGCCAGGATGCCGGCCAGCCCCGGCAGCACCACCGCGGCCAGGCCGGCAGTGGTCAGCAGCAGGCCTGCGAACACCCCGGTCCGGGCGGTCAGGCGGCCCTCGTCGAGCGCCCTTCCGGTGCGCGGCTGCACCAACGCGGCGCACAGGGCCAGCACCGAGACCGCGGCGCCGGTGGCGATCGTGCCCAGCCCGGCCTCGCGACCCAGCACGGGCAGGAAGCCGACGGCCACCGACAGGGCCGCCGTCGCGGCGGCCAGCGCGCTCGTCGGGCCGAGGAACGCCGGGTCGGCCAGCCGGCGGGCCAGGTCGACCACCGTCTGCCGGGTCTTGGGCAGCGGCGGCACCCGCGGCACGACCACGGCCGCCCAGATCGCGACCGCGATGCCCATCGCCGTCATGACCAGGAACAGCAGCCACAGGCCGCCGGCCCAGAGCAGCACGCCGCCGAGCAGCGGGCCCAGCGTGTAGCCGATCGACTTGTAGAACCCGTACGAGCCGAACGCCCGCCCGTGCTTGGCCGCCGGGTTGAGCCGGGCCACCAGGGCCGACGCCGACGGGGAGAACGCCGAGGCGGCCGCGCCCTGACCGAGCCGGGCGGCCCACAGCCAGCCGGGGTCGTCGGCGAGCACATAGACGGCCGACGCCGCGGCGAACGCGATCAGGCCGCCGAGCAGCACCGGGCGCAGGCCGATCCGGTCGGCCAGGCTGCCGAAGACCGGCTTGAGCAACACCTCGGCGCCGTCGTAGAGGGCGAGCAGGGCGCCGAGCATGATCAGCGAGGTGACTCCGCCGATGTTGGCCGCGATCGCGTGGGCGCCGAAGGCCGTCGTGAAGCCTGCCGCGTAGAGGGGCCACATCCGCACCGGGACACCGTACGGGCTCAGCCAACTCACAGCGTGACCGGGATGAATCGCCAGGTGAGCGACGTTCTATGGGATGCGTGGCCCTACCGGGTCACCCGTTTAAGGAGTCCCTGTTGCACAGCCATCACAACGGCCTCAAGACGGCCGCTCTGCTGGGTCTGCTGACCGCCCTCATCCTGGGCGCCGGCTATTGGCTCGGCGGCAGTGGCGGTCTGGTCTTCGCGGTTCTCATCTCGCTGGCCATGAACGCCGGCACCTACTTCTTCTCGGACAAGCTGGCCCTGCGGGCGATGCGTGCGCAGCCGGTCAGCGAGGCGCAGTTCCCCGAGCTGTACGCGATGGTGCGCGAGCTCTCGCAGGCGGCGCGGCAGCCGATGCCCCGGCTCTACGTCTCCCCGACGCCGCAGCCCAACGCGTTCGCGACCGGGCGCAACCCGCAGCACGCGGCGGTGGCCGTGACCGAGGGGATCGTCCGGCTGCTCAGCCCGCGTGAGCTGCGCGCGGTGATCGGGCACGAGCTGTCGCACGTCTACAACCGCGACATCCTGATCTCGAGCGTGGCCGGCGCCCTGGCCGGCATCATCACGATGTTCGCCCAGCTGGCGATCTTCCTGCCGTTCGGCGGGTCGGACGACGAGGACAGCCCGAACCCGGCCGCCCTGCTGCTGATGCTGATCCTCGGCCCGCTGGCCGCCTCGGTCATCCAGCTGGCGATCAGCCGCAACCGCGAGTTCCAGGCGGACGCGGACGGCGCCACGCTGACCCGTGACCCGCTGGCCCTGGCGAGCGCCCTCGAAAAGATCCACTACGGGGCGCAGCGGCTGCCCCTGCCGGCCGACAACCGGCTCACCAGCGCGGCCCACCTGATGATCGCCAACCCGTTCCGGGGCGGCGGCCTGGCCAAGCTCTTCTCGACGCACCCGCCGATGGCGGAGCGGGTCGCCCGGCTCCGTCAGCAGGCCGGTGCCATCCAGTACGTTCGCTGATCCGTCCAACCAGGAGGGCCGCCCCGGCAAGGGCGGCCCTCGCTGTGTTTCCGGACACCACCCCCCATATTTCGGTCGTGTTGTGCGGGCCTCCGGCGTTAGGGTCGGGGAACCGTAACAAGCGTTACCGATTGGTGGAGGAGGCGGGCACAGTGACCGCGTTGCGTCAGTATCTGGGCGTTTGGCAGCTGCCGGGCGGGCGGATCCTGCTCAGCGTGGGCATCCTGGCCCGGCTCGGGATCGGCATGACCCCGCTGGCCCTGTTGCTGCTCGTGCAGCAGGCCACCGGCAGCTACGCGGCGGCCGGCCTGGCCGGCGGCGTCTACGCGCTCGCGGGCGCGGCCCTGAGCCCTGTCGCGGGCCGGCTGGCCGACCGCATCGGCCCGGCCCCGATCCTCGCCGCCACCGCCGTCCTGCACCCGGTGGCCCTGGTCGCCCTTGTGCTGACCAGCCGGGGCGGGGCCGAGGTGCTGCCCTGGATCTTCGTGCTGGCGGCCGTGGCCGGCGCCACCTATCCGCCGCTGTCCGCGGCGATCCGGCGCGCGTGGACCGACATGACCGAGCCCGGCAGCGGGCAGCATCACCTGCGCGGCGCCGCGATCGCCGCCGAGACCTCGCTTTTCGAGCTGGTCTTCGTGCTCGGCCCGATCCTCGTGGCGGCGTTCGTCGTGGTCACCAGCCCGGCCGCGGCCCTGCTCGGCGCGGCGGTGGCGACCCTGCTCGGCACCCTGTGGATCTCGCGGCTGCCGGTCATGCGCCGCCGTCACCGGCCCGAGAGCGACGACACGGCGCGCGGGCTGGGCCCGCTCAAGGTGTCGGGCTTCCCGGCCCTGCTGGTCTGCGTGATCGCGCTCGGCATCGGGTTCGGCGCGGCCGGCGTCATCGTCCCGGCCTACGCGAGCCAGCACGGCGGCGGCGACGGCCTGGGCGGCGTGCTGCTGGGCATCTGGGGTGTCGGCAGCGCGATCGGCGGCATCTGGTTCGGCACCCGGCGCCCGGCCATGGAGCTGCCCCGGCAGTTCGCGTGGCTGCTCGGCGCGGTCTCGCTGAGCTTCCTGGTGCTGGCCTTCATGCCGAGCCCGCTCTGGCTGGGCGTGGCCCTGGTGCTGGGCGGCGCGGTGATCGCCCCCGCCCTGACCGTCGAGACCAACCTGGTCGGCCGGCTCACCCCACCGGCGATGCTGAACGAGGCGTACACCTGGGTCGTCACCGTCTCGGTGGCCGGCAGCGCCGCCGGCGGGGCGGTGGCCGGCGCGATCGTCGACCAGCCGGGCGGCCTGGGCTGGGCGTTCGCCCTCAACGCGGCCGTCCTCATGGTGGCCGCGGTGGTGGCGGCCGTCCCGCACGGCTCGATCGCCCGCGCCGACCGCCTGGCCACGGCCCGCCTGAGCGAGGCCCTGGGCCGTTAAGCCGGGATAACTGATCGAGGCGTAGGCGCGACTGATCGGCTCAGTCGCGCCTACGCCTCGCCCGGCGCGTCACGTACGAAAACGCCTACGCCGGCAAGGGTCTCTGTTACGCCCAGAACCCGCAGAATCTGCATCGCACGATCAATGACGGGTTCCGTCACGTCGTAGTAAGCCGTCAGTTCCCGCCGACTCGGGAGACGTGACCCAGGCGGAAACTCCCCGACCTCTATCCGCTTCCGCAGGTCATCGGCGATCTCTTCATATCGGTAACGCGGTGGCACGAAGTCTCCTCGGTTGGCATGCCGAGTAGACCACCTACGACTAGCTCTTGACTACCCAACGCTAGTTGTGGGAGGTTTCCCATAGGTCTCCTCGGTTGGCGCTAAGGCGACCCAGACAGCGAGGCGACTCTTAGTGGTTCGCCCGTGGTCAAGACGAAGGCCCGGGCAGTCATAGCGCTCCGGGCCTTTGCCTTCTGGACAAGTTAGGCGCACGCACAACGAGATGCCAGATCGCCGGTCAAGAGCAGGACCGCATCTGCGCATCGGCGGCTCAAGCGCCAGAGAATTCGATCTTCACGTTCCCGAAGACGGCGCCCTCGAAGAGGAAGAGGCCCTCGGCCAGCGCAAACGCTGACCGTGGGCCTCTTTCGTGCAGTGTCACTCGATCGCGTGACACCTGCTTGAACTCGTTGACCGTGTCGACAACGAAGCCCTTCGCAGAAGAGCGGCGGCACACAACGCGGCGGCAGAACCGGAAGGTCGTCGACCAGACCGTGACGGGTCTGCCCTGGACCTCCTAGGCGGCACCCTCGACAGCGCAACGCACCTAGTGCGGTCCTGTGCAAGATTGGCAACCGCCGTCCCTTGAAGATCGCCCGCGACCTCGCAGCCCAGGTCTCCGACGCTCGACACGAGATCGAGATGCTGCTTAAGGTATGACGGGCAATTTGTGCAACCTGTGAACAAGTAAGCCACTCTCGCCTTATTGGCGCCCGCTCGCGTCCCGGCGGCCCGTGCGTCATCTTCTAGCTGCCATGGCCTGCCTGAGCGAGGCGCTGGGCCGCTAAGCCAGCTTGACCAGGGTCAGGGCCTGGAAGCGGATGCCGGCCCGATCGTCGTAGACGTGGAAGTCGAGCACCTCGAAGACCTCCCGCGCGTATTCCAGCAGCTGCCGGTCCGAGCGGAACGAGAAGAACCGGGGCGGCACGTGCTGGTCCTCGCCGGCGATGCCCTCCTCCTGGTCGCCGCCGAAGACACCCAGATAGAAGAGGCCGCCGGGGACGAGCACGGCCCGGATGGCCCGGAGCGCCGCGTCCAGTTCGGAGTTCGGGACGTGGAGCAGGGTGTTGATCGAATAGACCGAGTCGAACGACTCCGCGGGGAGGTCGAGCGCCATCAGGTCGCGTACGAGGGCCTTGATGCCTTTGGCCTTGGTCTTCTCGACCATGGCCGGGGACAGGTCGACCGCCGTGACCTCGAGCCCCTCCTCCTGGAAGAAGACGCTGTCCTGCCCGGTGCCCGAGCCGACCTCGAGCAACGTGTGAGCGTCGGCCGCGCGCAACCGGTCGAGGAAGGCGGCCCGCTCGTCGATCTTCCAGGCCGATTTGGGGTGGGCGTCGCGGCGGGTCGCCTCGCTCTCCCCATAGGAGGCCCGGTTGCGGGCGACCACGTCGTCGTAGCCGGTCGGACCGGCGTTCTCGAGGCGCAATCTCATGGTTATTCCCCCTGCCGATCGATCGTGCCGCTCGGATAGCCTGACCCGATCGACGGGGGCGCGTAAAGGAGCGATCGATGGCGAAAGAGGTCCGGGCCGACATCGAGACGATGCGGGCCGCCGACGCGGATCGTCAGAAGGTCGCCGACCAGCTCAAGACGGCGCTCGACGAGGGCCGGCTCACCCTGCACGAATACGACGAACGGGTGGCCCTGGCCTATTCGTCGAAGACCTATCAGGAGCTGCTGATGCTCCTGACCGACCTGCCCCGCCCCGGGCTGAGCGCGAGCGAGGTGCGCGCCCGGCACGAGGCCGAGCAACGCCGGGCCGCCCGCCGCCTGCCCACGGCGATGCTGGTGCTGTGGACGATCTGGGCCTCGCTGACGGTTGTCAATCTGGTGGTCTACGGGCTGGTCGCGATCGGCACCGACGACGTCTATCCGTGGCCGGTCTGGATGCTGGTGCCCGGTGCGGCGCTGGCGGCGGTGACCGTGGGCGTCCAGGTGATCCGCCACCAGCGCTGAGCTAACGCGCCGGAAAAAGCACCGACCAGCGCTGAGCTAGCGCGCCGGGAAGAGCGCCCGGTCGAGCAGCGGCGAGATCGCGTGGGCGTAGGCCAGCGTCATGTGGCTGTTGTCCTTGTAGACCAGCACGTTGCCGACGATGATCGGGCACTTCGTCGCGTCGCAGAACCACGGCGTCGGGTCGATCACGCGGATGCCGGCCGTGCGGGCCGCCCCGGCCACCAGCTCGCGGCGGTTCTTCTCGGCGATCGCCCGGGTCAGCGGCCGGTCGCACTTGGCCAGGCGGCGCGCGTTCTCGGCCGCACACTCGGGCGCGTCCTCGGCCGGCCACGGCGTGTCCTGCAGCAGCACCTTAGGGATGCCGTTGAACTTGGCCCAGGTCTGCTTCCAGCGGGCGACCCAGACCGGGTCGTCCTCAGCGCCGGCGCGCGGGATGATCTGGCCGTCCTCGCCGACGATGCCGCCGTTGTCGAGGTCGTTGGAGGCCATCACGAGCAGGTCGGGCTTGGCGTCGGCGACCCGCTTGACGATCTGGTCGCGCCAGGTCACACACTCGGTGTAGTTGCGCTTGAGGGCCGAGTTGTAGGTCAGCACCTGCGGCAGCTGGCAGGCCGCCTTGGTCAGCGCGACCAGCTTCCAGCCGTTGTTCTTGGCGACGTCGTCGACCGCCGGGAACCAGTGGGCGGCGTGCGAGTCGCCGATCAGATACATCGTCTTGGCGCCGGCCGGGTCGCCGTAGACGCACTCCCGGTTCTGCTCGACCTGGGTGTAGTTGAAGTGACACTGGTCGTCGTAGATCTGCGGGCTCTGCGCCCCGGCGTCCGTGACCTTCGGGTTCAGATTCTTGGGCAGCTTCTCGCCGCCGAGCGAGGCCGTGATCAGCTCGGTGATCCGGGCCTGCGGGTCGGCCGCGGCGGCCACCTCGGCTTGGGTGTCGGCGGCGGCCGGGCCGGCCGGCAGCGGCGGCGTGAACTGCCCGATGATCAGCGCGAAGATCGCCGCCGAGGCCGACAGGACCAGGCCCAGCGCCAGGCCGTTGCGGGCGCGGCTGCGCAGCCCGGGCCGCGTCCGGACCGGATTTTCCACCGTGTGGTAGGTCACCCAGGCCAGGCCGAGGGCGGCGACGGCGAAGATCAGATTGGTCTTGATGCTGGCGTCGCGCGCGAACGCGGCCGGCCAGATCATCAGGACCGGCCAGTGCCACAGATACCAGCCGTACGACAGCTTGCCGATGAACCGGAACGGGCCGGTGCCGATCAGCTTGCCGGCGCCCCAGCCCTCGGCGCTCGTGCCGCCGGCGATCACCGCGGCGGTGCCGAGCACGGGCAGCAGGGCGTGGTAGCCCGGGAAGGCGGTCGCCTCGTCGAATGTCACGGCGGCGATCACGACGGCCACGAGGCCGCCCCACGTGAGCACGGCGGCCAGAGCCTTGGGCGTACGGCGGAGGAAGCCGGCCCCGACCGCGACGAGCGCGCCGATGCCCAGCTCCCACGCGCGGGTGTGCGAGCCGAAGTAGGCCCACGGCGCGGCGCTGGTCGTCTGCTGCACGCTGACGATGAGCGAGACCACGACCAGGGCGCTCAGCGCGAACAGGGCCCGCCGGTTGGCCCGGCGCCCGGCCCAGACGGCGAGCAGCAGCAGCGGCCAGATCAGATAGAACTGCTCCTCGACCGCGAGCGACCACAGGTGCTGCAGCGGCGAGGGCGCGGCGGTGGCGTTGAGGTAGTCGGTTCCCTCGTACGCGAGCCGCCAGTTGATCCCGTAGAACGTGCTGAACAGGGCGTCCAGCGAGATCGACTTGAACCGGGTGGCGGGCAGCCAGAGCCACGCCGCGACGACGGTGGCCACCAGCACCACGGTCGAGACGGGCAGCAGCCGGATCGCGCGCCGGGCGTAGAAGCCGGGCAGCGAGATCGTGCCCGTCTTGCCCAGCTCCTTGAGCAGCAGCGTCGTGATCAGGAAGCCGGAGATCACGAAGAAGACGTCCACACCGACGTAGCCGCCGGCGAAGGTGCTGATGCCCGCGTGGCTGAGCACCACGAGAACAACCGCGATGGCACGAAGGCCTTCGATGTCCGGCCGGAACCCGATGTGCGGGCCCTGAGCGCGCGGCGGGGCTGCGGGAGCCCCGGAGCCCTGGGCGTCCCCGGTCGAGGACGGGGGCCGCTGGCCGACGATGGGGGTATGGACTGAATAATTCATGGTCGCCGCACAAGATACTCAGTAGCTGGGCCGGGGTCGACCTGAACCGGCTCGCGCTAGGGTCGAAATGTGACCTTGATCGAACGTGTTCCACTGTCCGTTCTTGACCTGGCCACGGTCCGTGAAGGGCACTCGAGCGCCGATGCTCTGCGGGGCACGATCGCGATCGCGCGCACCGCGGACGAGCTCGGGTATCGAAGGTTCTGGGTAGCAGAGCACCACAACATGCCTGCCGTCGCTTCGACGGCGCCTCCCGTCCTGATCGCTTCGGTGGCCGCACAAACCAGAACGATCCGGGTCGGATCGGGTGGCGTGATGCTGCCCAACCACATGCCGTTCGCGGTCGCCGAGCAGTTCGCCATTCTCGAAGCGCTGCATCCGGGACGAATTGACCTCGGTATCGGTCGCGCACCCGGCACGGATCAGGCGACCGCGGCCGCTTTGCGTGGTGTCTCCCCCTATCTGACCGTCGAGCAGTTTCCCGACCATCTGCGGGCGGTGCTGGCCCTTCTCGGCGACGACCGGATCGACCCGGGCCCGGTCGCCCGGCTGCGCGCCACCCCGGTCGCGGAGAGCTTTCCCGAGGTCTGGATGCTCGGCTCCTCGACGTACGGGGCTCAGGTCGCGGCCGCCCTCGGGCTGCCCTTCTGTTACGCGTATCACTTCGCGATGGGCTCGGACGTGGATGCCGCCCTGCACCTCTATCGGGCCGGCTTCCAGCCCTCGGAGCGGTTCCCCGAGCCGTACCCGATGGTCAGCGCCTCGGTGATCGCCGCCGAGACGACCGCGGAGGCGCAGTTCCTGGCCGGCCCGAGCCGGGTCATGGTGCAGAGCCTGCGCACCGGCCGGCTGGGTCCGATCGTCGCCCCCGAGAACGCCACCGACCTCGACCCGTCGCTGCCCGGCACCCAGTACGCGGGCACGGCCGAGGAGGTCGTGGCCGGCCTCGACGCGCTGGTCGAGCGGACGGGCGCGCGCGAGGTCATGCTCGCGGGCACGGTCTACGACCCGGCGACCCGGCAGGACACCCTTGCCCGAATAGCGAAGGCTTGGGGGCTTTAAGCTCCGCGGGGTCGCGCGCTCACGCGTAGCGACGACATGATCGCTCTATGAGCTGGCAGCTGACCGACGACGTCGACACCTTCGCCGCCACCGCCGGCGACTTCCTGCGCTCCCGCCCGATCGAGCACACCACGCTGCTGACCGTGCTGGCCACCCTGCAAAGGCGCGGCCCGTACGCGTACGGCCTGGCCGAGCCGGTCTTCGGCTGGTGGAGCACCCCGGCCGCGAAGGTCACCGCGGTGCTGCTGCAGACCCCGCCGCACCCGATGATGTTCAGCGAGCTGCCGCCACGGGCCGTGCCGGCGGCCGTGCTGGCCCTCAACGGCCGGCAGCTGCCCGGGGCCAACCTGACCGCGGACGCCGTCGACGGGTTCGCCGCGGGCTGGCGCAGCCGCACGGGGGTGCGCACCCAGGTCGTCCGGCGAACCCGGCTCTACCGGCTGGAGTCGCTGGTCTTCCCGGCCCAGCCGCCGCCCGGGCACGCCCGCTACGCCGGGCCGGACGACCGCTCGCTGCTGCAGGGCTGGCTGCTCGCGTTCCACGACGAGATCGGCGAGCGCCGGCCGGCTGACCCGCTGGCGGCGATCGACGACCGGCTCGCGTACGGGGGTGTGCTGGTCTGGGACGACGACGGGCTGCCGGTGGCGATGGCGATGACGTCGCGCCCCGAGGCGGGCATGGTCCGCGTCCAGATCGTCTACACCCCGCCCGTACGCCGGGGGCGTGGCTACGCCGGGGCGGTGACCGTGGTGGCGGCGCAGGCGGCCCTCGACTCCGGGGCCCGCGATGTCGTGCTCAACACAGACTTGGCCAACCCGACCAGTAATGCTTTGTATCAGCGGCTGGGTTTCCGCCCGGTCGAGGATCGAGTGATCGTGGAGTTCACGAGATGACAGACGGCAAGGTGCTTTCGGTGAACGTCGGTGTCGCCCGGCCCAACCCGGCCAAGCGCAACGGCGGCCTGACCGGCATCGACAAGCTGCCGGTCGATCACGCGGTGGACGTGCGCGCGCCCGGCCCGAAGACCACCGGCCTGCACAGCGGCGTGGTCGGCGACCCGATCGGCGACGTCAAGAACCACGGCGGGGACAACCAGGCGGTCTACGCGTACTCCCGCGAGGACTACGACTGGTGGGAGGCGTCGCTGGGCCGGTCGCTGCCCGCCGGCATGTTCGGCGAGAACATGACCACCGTCGGCCTCGACCTCAACGAGACCCGGATCGGCGAGGTCTGGCGGGTCGGCGACGTGCTGGAGCTCCAGCCCACGTTCGGGCGAATTCCGTGCTCCACGTTCCAGGTCAAGATGGGCGAGAAGCAGTGGCTCAAGCGGTTCGCCCGCGAGGCCCGCACGGGCACCTACCTGCGCGTGATCACGCCCGGCCCGCTGCGCGTGGGCGACCCGATCGAGATCGTGCACCGGCCGGCGACGAGCATCGGCGTCTCGGAGGCGTTCGACATCTACATGCACCGCAAGGAGGAGCTCGCGCGCCTGCTGGTGGCCGA
The DNA here is from genome assembly GCF_016785085.1 of Paractinoplanes lichenicola. Taxonomy (GTDB): domain Bacteria; phylum Actinomycetota; class Actinomycetes; order Mycobacteriales; family Micromonosporaceae; genus Actinoplanes; species Actinoplanes lichenicola. Next base: position 318,583 of record NZ_JAENHO010000006.1, on the reverse strand, counting down.
GGCCCTGCCGAGCGACCTGCGGGAAGAGATCGAGCGCCGGCTGGCGACGGCCTGAGAACAAAGAAGTCCCTCGAACGGAGTCGAGGGCTTCCTATGCACCTAGTGGCGAACGTCGAAGCGGCGCTAGAAGAAGCTGAGAGTTAGGTGTTTTCACCACCGAGTTCACGTTGGGCACGCTTGGCGCGGAGTTCCTCCGCCCGCTGCAGCACGCCCTCGAGGTCCTTCGCGCCGTATCCCTCGAACGTGGTGGACTCATCACCCACCTTGATCTCTACCTTCTTGTTGTCATGTCGGCTGAGAAAGGCCTTCAGCGCGGGGGTCAACGCCTTCCACATAGTTGCCGTGGCGGTTGCGTAGATCCCGATGTATGCCAGGACCTCACCGGCGCTGGCCTTGATGATCGGCCCGTTGTGCCGCTCGGCGTCGACCAGGTCGCACAACGTGGGCGATCTGTTGCCTCAGATGCCGCCACGTATGTGACATGACCGGGGGATCGAGCCGTCTTTAGTGAGACCTAGAGGTGGGCCAACGAAAGCAGCCCCTCACATGCTGTTCGAGCGTGTGAGGGGCTGCTACGTGCACCTGGTGGCGGGTGAAGGATTCGAACCTTCGAAGCTTTCGCGACGGATTTACAGTCCGCTCCCATTGGCCGCTCGGGCAACCCGCCTGGGCACACCACCACGGTTTCCCGTGGCAGCGGAGAACAGCTTAGCCGTACCGCGCGGCGGTTTCGCAACCGGGTACGGTCGGCATGTCGGCGCCCGTTTCCCGGGCCCCGTCCTCATCGACGAAGCCAGCATCGCAGGAGTTCTGATCATGGCAGCCAGCCCGTCCTTCGACATCGTCAGCAAGGTCGACCAGCAGGAGGTGGACAACGCGTTCCACCAGGCCGAGAAGGAGCTCGGCACCCGGTTCGACTTCCGGGGCACGGGCACCTCGCTCGCCAAGTCGGGCGACGCCGGGATCACCATCACCTCCGAGACCGAGGAGCGGGCCAGCGCGGCGCTCGAGGTCTTCAAGGAGAAGCTGATCAAGCGCAACATCTCGCTGAAGTCCCTCGACGCGGGCGAGCCCCGGCAGTCCGGCAAGACCTACAAGATCGACTGCAAGGTCATCGAGGGCATCGAGACCGACAAGGCCAAGGCGATCAGCAAGAAGATCCGCGACGAGGGCCCCAAGGGCGTGCAGGCGCAGATCCAGGGCGACCAGCTGCGCGTCACCGGCAAGAAGCGCGACGACCTGCAGGCCGTGATCGCCCTGCTCAAGGCCGAGGACTTCGGCGTCGCCCTCCAGTTCACGAATTACCGCTGATCGGCGCCGCCCGGGCCGCAGACTGGGGCCATGAGCACCAGTTCGTGGACCATGCTGGCCGGCGCGGCGGCCGGGGCCGGGCTTGCGGTGTTCGGCTTGGTCATCCTGGTGACCGGCCGGGCCCCGAACCCGACCGCGCGGGCCTTCCGGTGCGTCCGGGACGCCGGCTTCTACCACTTCTTCTTCGGCGCCGCCCTCGGCCTGGTGGTGATCGGCACGGGCATCAACAACCCCGTCGTCACCACCACCATCACCGTGCTGGCGATCGTGATGGCGGGCACGGCCCTGGTCCGGTTCCGCCCGCGTCCCCGGCAGAGACCCGTCAACAGATAGTTCGTCAGCGGATGTGAGGCAGTCGTGATCGAGCCGGTCGTCAGCCCCGAGTGGGTTCGCAGCAATCGCGACCGGGTCGTCCTGGCCGACGTCCGCGCCTATCTCGACGGCCGCAAGGGCGCCGACGCGTACGCCCGGGGGCACCTGCCCGGGGCGGTCTTCGCCGACCTGGACGCCGATCTCGCCGCCCCGCCCACCGCGGCCGACGGGCGGCACCCCCTGCCCGATCCGGCGCACTTCGCCGAGCGGATGTCCGCGCTGGGCATCGGCCCGGACGACACGGTGATCGCGTACGACGATGCGGGGGGCGTGATGGCGGCCCGGCTCGTCTGGATGCTGCGCGCGCTCGGGCAGGACGCCGCGCTGCTCGACGGCGGGATCGACGCGTACGGGGAGGAGCGGGAGACCGACGCGCCGGAGCGTCCCCGTGCGGTCTTCCCCGTACGCCCGTGGCCCGCCGACCGCCTGGCCTCGCTCGCCGACGCCACGTCGGGCGACTTCGTCGTGCTCGACGCGCGCCAGTCCGAGCGGTTCCGGGGCGAGACCGAGCCGATCGATCCGCGCCCCGGCCACATTCCCGGCGCCCGCAACGTCTCCTGCCGCGACAACGTCGACCCCGACGGCCGTTTCCGGCCCGCGGAGGCCCTGCGTGAGCGCTTCCTCGCGGCCGGGGTGGCCGACGGCGCGCAGGTGGTGTCGTACTGCGGCTCGGGCGTCACCGCCTGCCACAACCTGCTGGCCCTGGAGCGCGCCGGGTTCGCGCCGGGCCGCCTCTATCCCGGCTCCTGGTCGCAATACAGCGCGACCGACCTCCCCGCCGCGACCGGCGACTAGGCGCTAGGCCTCCGATCGGCGGTGCGCCTCCCAGGCGGCTTGTTTCGTGGTGCCGAGCGCGGCGCCGATCTGGGTCCACGAGGCGCCGGCGTCGCGGGCCACCCGCACCATCGACTGGCGCGCGTAGCCGGCCTTGCGGATGACGACCTCGCTCAACGCCAGCATCTCCAGCGTCTCCTCGCGAGTGAGCGGCACGGCGCTCCCGTTGCTCTCGCCGGCCATCGCCGCGAGGGCGTCGCGCATCCTCAGCTCGTCGTAGCGCGTTGTAGCCGTGGACAGCGTGTGCTTCCGCTCGAGGTCCTCAGGAGTCGCGCTCACGGCGGGACAGCATGGCGTCAGGCGCGCTTGACGTCAAGATCACCTGACGTCGAGCATGCGAATTGCCCTCACTTCTCCCATTATTTCGGACGTAAAGTCGTCAATTCTGCGCGTAACCGAGGGGGAGGCTACTCAACCGTTCGGTCAGGATTTCGGAATGTGCGGTTTCGACCCGCCGATGGACACTGCCGGTCGCACATCCGGTGTGGCACCATCATGGAACCCCCCACCAGGAACGCGTAAAAACCGCAGGAGCCAACATGTTCGCAAGGAAGCTGGGCCGTTTCGCCGGCTTGGTTTTCGTGCTCGCCGTCGTTTTTGGTGGAGCCGGTGCCGCGGCAGCGAGCACTGGTGGCGGGTCGGACCCCGCTGCGGCACGCGGCCACGACTCCGGTTACTCGGCGAACTCGAGCTACTCCACCAACGGCATCACGGAGTGGGAGTAAACGTCTCCGCCTGGCCGGCGCCGAGCGCCGCCAGCGTATTTGACTGACGAGGAGCACGATGGCCGAGCGTCCGCGTGCACGGCCGCGTTCCCCGCAATACGCTTGGCTGCTCACTGGTCCGTTCGCCGTTCTGACAATTGCCGGATTTGCCGGATTCTGGGCGACTGAGCGCGACTGGTATTCCGAATGGCTCGGCGGCCTGCTGGCGCTGGCCGGCATCTGCCTTTGTTACGTGGGCGTCTTCCACGTCGTCATCCGCCGCAGCACCTACGGCATCGTCCTCGCCGAGATCCCGTACGTCCTGGCGCTGTTCTACCTGCCGCCCGCGATGGTGATCTGCGTCGTCGCGTGCGCCACGCTCATCACCCAGTTCCTGCGGTCGGCCGTGCTCATGCCGACCAAACTGTGGTTCAACGTCGCCAAGAACTCGGCCAGCATGACCCTGGCCGCCCTGGTCATAGCCGCCCTGCCGCCCTTCGACGGCGGCATGCCGACCACCTGGCTGATCCTCGCCACCGCCCTGGCCGTCGTCACGGTGGCGGACCTGCTCGGCACGGCCGCCGTGATGAGCATCGTCCAGGGCCTGCGGGCCGGCCAGGACGTGCTGCGCGGCGGCGGCCCGCCGTTGATCATCGCCAGCGTCAACGTCGTGATCGGCCTGGTCTTCCTGGTCGCGCTCGAGGCCACCCGCTGGTCGGCCGTGCTGCTGGTCGTCCTGGTCGGCGCGCTCATCCTGATGCTGCGGTCGTTCGCCGACTTCTTCCGGCAGCACCGCACGCTGGCCGAGGTCTACGAGCTGACCAAGGCGATCCGCGAGGCGGGCGCCGACGCCGGCCTGCCCGACGTGCTGCTCGGCCGGGTGCAGACCCTGATGCGGGCCGAATACGCGACCCTCTATCTGACCCCGCAGGACAGGCACCCCGAGGTGCTGCTCACCGCCCGCGTGGAGAACAAAGGCCTGCTCGACCTCTCGCCGATCCCGCCCGCCGTCCGCGAGCAGGCGATCGCGGACAGCCACAGCCTGGCCATCGGCCCGACCTTCGGCGGCACCCAGGAGCTGCGCCAGCAGCTCCGCTCGGCCAAGGTCAAGGACGTGGTGATCGTCCCGCTGCGGTCGGGCCAGACCACGATCGGCAGCCTCGAGGTGGTCAACCGGCTCGGCGACGCCCGCTCGTTCCGCGACGCCGACATCCAGGTGCTCGAGACGATCGCGGCCCACGCGGCGGCCGCGGTGGAGAATTCGCGCCTGGTCGACCGGCTGCGCTACGACGCCTATCACGACCGGCTGACCGCGCTGCCCAACCGGCGCAGGCTCACCGACGCGCTGGCCGAGTCGGTCAAGGTGCGCGCCGAGGACGAGGTGGTCGCGGTCCTGCTCTTCGACGTGGACGGTCAGCGTGACGTCAACGAGTCGATGGGCCACGCCGCCGGCGACAAGCTGCTGGCCGAGGTGGCGAGCCGCCTGCGCGCGATCGCCGGGCCCGGCGCCCTGGTCGGCCGGATCGGCGGCGACGAGTTCGTGGTGACGCTGCGCGCCGAGAGCACCGACGCCACAGTCCAGCTGGCCACCGACATGCGCGAGCAGCTGCGCGGCCCGATGACGGTCGGCACGCTGACGCTCGACGTCGACACCGCGGTGGGCGTGTCCGTCTATCCCGATCACGGCGCCGATCCCGAGATGTTGCTGCAGCGGGCCGAGCTCGCGGGCAATGCGGCCAAGGTCCTCCCGTACGGGGTGCAGCTCTTCCACCCCGCGCTCGAGTCGCGCGCCGTGCGCCGCCTGGGCATCGCGGCCGATCTGCGCACGGCCCTCGACAACGGCGCCCTCGACGTCTACTTCCAGCCCAAGGTCACGCTGACCGACCGTCACCTCGTCGGCGTCGAGTGCCTGGCCCGCTGGCAGCACCCGGCGCAGGGCGAGGTGGCGCCGGAGGATTTCGTGGCCGTCGCCGAGCACACCGGCCAGCTCTCCCGCCTGACCGAGGTGGTGCTGACCGAGGGTCTGCGGCGCTGCCGGGAGTGGACCGACCAGGAACGCCCGCTCTCGATCGCGGTCAACCTGTCGGTGCGCACGCTGCTCGACTCCCGCTTCCCCGACCAGGTCGCCACGCTGCTCGAGCAGTACGGCGTGGCCGCGGCCCAGGTCACGTTCGAGATCTCCGAGCCGGGCATGCTCAACGACATCGAGCGCGTGCTGCCCACCCTCTATCGGCTGCGCGATCTGGGGGTCAAGCTCAGCGTCGACGACTTCGGCACCGGCGCGTCCTCACTGTCCTATCTGCGGCAGTGGCCGGTGCAGGAGGTCAAGATCGACGACAGCTTCGTGCAGGGCATGGCGACCGACACCGGCGACCTCGCGATCGTCCGCGCGGTGATCAGCCTGGCCCGTGAGTTCGGCCTCACGGTCGTGGCCGAGGGCGTCGAGAGCGAGCTCACCCTCGACCTGCTGGAGGAGATGGGCTGCGAGATCGGCCAGGGTTACCTGTTCAGCCGCCCCCTGCCGTACGAGCGGCTGGAGGCCTGGGTCAGCGCGCAGACCGAGCCGGCCACCACCGAGGCGGGTGCGGTCAGAAGGCTCCGAGCGGTGATCTGACCTGCGCCGACACTGGTTTGGGGGAGTCGATTTCACCCCCTGCTCCGGGCCGTGTAAGCTTTCCCCTGCGCACCAAGCGAGTGATCGCGCGCAAGCCCCCTTAGCTCAGTCGGCAGAGCGTCTCCATGGTAAGGAGAAGGTCTACGGTTCGATTCCGTAAGGGGGCTCTACCGGGTTCGTTCCCGCCTCAGGCGCTGACACTTGAGGGCGCTGGACTTGAGCCTGGCTCTGGCGGTGTAGCTCAGATGGCAGAGCAAGCGGCTCATAATCGCTGTGTCGCCGGTTCAAGTCCGGCCACCGCTACTTTGCGAAAGGGATCCCTCCCCGGGGTCCCACTTTGCATGTCGACGCACGGGCGTTGTAGTCTGGAGCGTCGTTAAACCCCGTTAGCAGGAAGGCAATCCGTCGTGGCCAAGGCGACCGACGTCCGTCCGAAGATCACTTTGGCTTGTACGGAGTGCAAGGAGCGGAACTACATCACCCGGAAGAACCGGCGTAACGACCCCGACCGGGTCGAGCTGAAGAAGTTCTGCCCGCGTGACGGCAAGCACACCCTGCACCGCGAGACCCGCTGATCTTCTGCCCTTCGCCTGCGCCGTCCGGTTCCGACCGGGCGGCGCAGAGTCGTTTCCGGGCAAGTATTTTCTTATTCATGCCCCTGGACCAGTCCTTCGTCGGCCGCAGCTGGCCGGCCACCGAGCCCTATCAGGTCGGTCGCGAGAAGATCCGCGAGTTCGCCCGCGCGATCGGCGCCACCGACGCCGAATATCACGATCCCGAGGCGGCCCGGGCCCTCGGCCACGCCGACGTGGTGGCCCCGCCCACCTTCCCCGTCGTGTTCACCATGGCGACCAGCCGGCAGATCATCGAGGACCCGGCGCTCGGCCTCGACTACAGCCGGGTCGTGCACGGCGACCAGAAGTTCTCGTATCAGCGCCCGGTCGTGGCCGGTGACGAGCTGGTCTGCGTCAACTCGGTCGACGACATCACCTCGCGGGGCGGCCACGACTTCCTGACCACCCGCACCGAGGTCACCACCGTCGCCGGCGAGCCCGTCGTCACGGTCTGGTCCAAGCTCGTGCAGCGAGGTGCCGAGTGACTGACACGTTTGAGCCGCAGACCTTCCGGATCACCCGGGCCGACCTGGTGCGCTACGCGGGCGCCTCGGGCGACTTCAACTCGATCCACTGGAGCGACCGGATCGCCACCAGCGTCGGCCTGCCCGGCGTGATCGCGCACGGCATGTTCACCATGGCCCTGGTCGGCCGGGCCGTTACCGCCTGGGCCGGCGCCCCCGACGCGGTCGTGGAATACAACGTGCGCTTCTCCCGCCCGGTGCCGGTTCCCGACACCGACGAGGGCACCGAGGTGGTCGTCACCGCCACGGTCAAGGAGACCACCGACGAGGGCCTGACCAGGCTCGCGCTGACCGCCACCTGCCAGGGCGAAAAGGTGCTCTCGCTGGCTCAGGCGACTGTCCGCAAGCGTTAGGCCACGGTTTGGGTGAGCCCGGGTTGGGCGAACCCGGTGTGAACCCGTACACTGGTGCGCCGTGGGGCAATGACCCCCCGAACCAGCCTGCCTGGGACGGGGTTTTACCTGCCTCGCACAGGGGTGTAGCTCAATTGGCAGAGCAGCGGTCTCCAAAACCGCAGGCTGCAGGTTCAAGTCCTGTCACCCCTGCGCAATCCTCCTAGACGTGCCCGCCCGGTGCGCGGTCCGCACGACCTCCGCGCCCACGACGAGCGCCGACAGGGGACCCCCACCACCGATGACGGAAGTAGGGCGCCATGGCCGACAGGAACCGACCCGGTGACGCCGGCGACCCTGCCGACGACGAGGTGTTCGACGACGCCGTCGAGGACGACAAGGACGCGGCCGACGACGACGAGCCGGTAGGCCGTGGCGGCACCGCCCTCGCCGAGCGCTCGGCGAAGCCGAAGAAGGAGGTCCGCCGGACGGGCTTCTTCGGACGCATCGGCGGTTTCTTCCGTGAGGTCGTCAGCGAGCTGCGTAAGGTCATCTGGCCCACGCGCAAGGAGCTCCTGACCTACACGACGATCGTGATCGCGTTCGTGGCGATCATGACCACCATCGTCGGCCTGCTGGACCTCGGCCTGGGCAAGGCCATCCTCTGGGCGTTCGGCGGCTGACCCCGCCGTTTGAGAAGACTTAGCTGGAAGTGAGCGAGCGTGCCTGAGTACGACGACGAGACCGCGCAGTCCATCGACGAGCAGTCGTCGGTGGCCACGGCGGACAACGACGAGTCGGTCGAGGCCGCTGACCCGCAGGACGAGGCCGCCGAGCCGCAGGAGCCCGCGGCGCCGGCGGCCGGGGATTCCCCCGCGGCGGAGGACGACGAAGACTTCGACCCGGTGCAGGAGCTGCGGCAGAAGCTGCGCTACGCCCCCGGCGACTGGTATGTCGTGCACTCCTACGCGGGTTACGAGAACAAGGTCAAGACCAACCTCGAGACCCGCATCACCAGCCTCGACATGGAGGACTTCATCTTCCAGGTCGAGGTGCCGACCCGCGAAGAGATCGAAGTCAAGAGCGGCAAGCGGGTCCAGGTCAACAACAAGGTCTTCCCGGGCTACATCCTCGTCCGGATGGATCTGTCTCCCGAGTCGTATTCCTGCGTGCGCAACACGCCCGGCGTGACCGGCTTCGTGGGTGCGACCGACCGGGTCGACCGCCCCGCCCCGCTCTCGCTCGACGAGGTGCTGAAGTGGCTGGCCCCGGCGGTCGAGCAGGAGGAGAAGAAGGCCAAGCCCGAGGTCAAGGTGCTCGACTTCGAGGTCGGCGACTCGGTCACGGTCACCGACGGCGCGTTCGCCTCGCTGCCCGCCTCGATCAGCGAAATCAATGCCGACCAGCAGAAGTTGAAGGTTCTGGTCTCCATCTTCGGCCGCGAGACGCCGGTGGAGCTCAACTTCAACCAGGTCGCCAAGATCTGACCAGCACGACAGCAGTCAGTGGGAGGGCCCCTGTCCGAATGGGGCCCGCCATCTACCACAGGAGTAAGTGAACATGCAGCGCAGCAAGAGCTACCGCAAGGGCGCCGAGCAGATCGACCAGAACAAGCTCTACGAGCCGGCCGAGGCGGTCAAGCTGGCCAAGGAGACCAGCCCGACCAAGTTCGACGCCACCGTCGAGGTTGCGATGCGGCTGGGCGTCGACCCGCGTAAGGCCGACCAGATGGTCCGCGGCACGGTCAACCTGCCCCACGGCACCGGCAAGACCGCCCGCGTGATCGTCTTCGCCCAGGGCGCGAAGGCCGAGGAGGCCGTCGCGGCCGGCGCCGACGAGGTCGGCACCGACGAGCTCGTCGCCCGCATCCAGGGTGGCTGGCTCGACTTCGACGCGGCGATCGCCACCCCCGACCAGATGGCCAAGATCGGCCGGATCGCCCGCATCCTCGGCCCGCGTGGTCTCATGCCCAACCCGAAGACCGGCACCGTCACCATGGACGTGACCAAGGCCGTCAACGAGATCAAGGGCGGCAAGATCACCTTCCGGGTCGACAAGCACTCGAACCTGCACCTGATCATCGGTAAGGCGTCGTTCACGCCGGAGCAGCTGACCGACAACTACGCCGCCGTGCTCGACGAGGTGCTGCGGGCCAAGCCGTCCGCGGCCAAGGGCAAATACCTCAAGAAGGTCACCGTCTCCACCACGATGGGCCCGGGCGTGCAGGTCGACCCGAACATCGTCAAGGGCCTGACCAACGCCGAGGCCTGAGCACCGTTTCAGCGAAGCCCCCGGGGACATCCCCGGGGGCTTTTCTGTGGCACAGTTCCGTCGTGCGTTTCGACGGGGTCTGGTTCCGATACGCCCGCCGCGCCGACTGGACGCTGCGCGCGGTCGACGCCGCCGTCGAGCCCGGCCAGACGATCGTCGTGCTGGGCCGCAACGGCGCCGGCAAGTCCACGCTGCTGCAGCTGGCCGCGGGTGTCCTCCGCCCCCAGCGCGGCGCCGTGCGGGAGCGTCCGCCGGTCGTGGGCTGGGTGCCCGAGCGCTTCCCGGCCGACCAGCCGTTCACCGCCGGCGACTACCTGCACCGGATGGCCGCGCTGCGCGGGCACGACCCCGGTCAGGCCGACGAGTGGATCGAGCGCCTGCTGCTGACCGGCCACACCGGCACCCGCCTGAGCGACCTCTCGAAGGGCACCGCCCAGAAGGTCGGCCTGGCCCAGGCCCTGATCGCCCGGCCCGGCCTGCTCATTCTGGACGAGCCGTGGGAGGGTCTGGACGCCGTCGCCCGCACCCTGATCCCCGAGATCGTGGCCGAGGTGACCGCCACCGGCGGCATGGTGCTGGTCAGCGACCACCGCGGCGAGATAGCCCAGCTCCCCGGCGCGATCCACTGGTCCGTCGCCGACGCCACCGTCGCCGCGGCTCCAGCCCCGCCCGCCCCCGCCCGCGACGAGGTCGTCATCGAGATCGCCGTCGCCCGCGCCGCGGCCGACGAGGCGGTGGTCCGGCTGCGCGCCCAAGGTCACGCTGTCTTAGGCGTACGCGACGTCACAGGCCCCCGGCCCGACGCCCGCTATCACCCCGGTGCCACGAACGCCCGCAACGCCGCCGCCGGCTCATGGAACTCCGAGGGCGAGCAGTGAGCCCCCTGATCCGGATGCGTCTGGCCGGGTTCCTCCGCGGCGGCCGCATCCTCCCGCCCGCGATCGCCGTCCTGATCGTGCTCGGCGTCATCTACGGCGGGGGAGCGTCGCCCGCCTCGGTCGCCTACGGATATTCCGCCGCCGCCCTCTTCCCCGTGCTCGCCTGGCAGTCCAAGCTGCTGCTCGACACCGAACCCGACGGGCAGCGCCGACTGGCCCGCGTGGCCGTGGGCGCCCGCACCGAGGCCGTGGCCGGCCTGCTGGCCGCCGCCGCGCTCGCGCTGATCGTCTGCGTCCTCGCGATGGGCGCCCCCTGGCTGTTCCACGGCATCGACACCAAGGAGCCTGTGCTCTCCGGCACCCTGCTCGGCGTCCTGGCCCACCTGCTCGCCGTCCCGCCCGCCATCGCGGTCGGCGCCCTGGCCAGCCGGGCCGTCACCCGCGGCGCCCGCAACGGCGTGGCCGTCCTCGTCACCGCGGCCGTCCTGGTGGTCGTGCTGGGCCTGCAGGGCTCGTTCGCCCCGTGGCTCGTCCCGCCCGTCATGGCCACGGCACGGGCCCTCAACGACGTCACGATCCCGCCCGTGACCACGCTGGCCCTGCTCACCGGCTGGGCCGCCGCGTGGTGCGCCGCGGTCTTCACGGCCTACGCGTTTCTTCGCCGCTCACGCTCATGAGCCGGCGGCGGCGTTGCGGGCGGAAGCCGCGCCTGGGCCGATAGGTGCCGCCGGGCCCGGGACGGGGCCGTTGCGGTTGGGGGCGGCCACGACGCGTACGGGAAAAGGGTTGGATTTGGTGGTTGCAAGCCGGTCGCGTACTCTTGTCAATCGAAGTTCCACCCATAGACCGCTGGTCGCCGTGGCCCTGATTTTCCGGGTCATGGTCGAAGGTCCCGCAGATGCGGGCGACCCGCGCAGGGGAGAACGGTTCGTGACCAGGCCGGTGAAAATCGCCTGCTCCGCCCCGTGCGCCCTGCGCCGGGGCGTTTCTCATTTTGCTCCTCCTTCGAGTTCGATCAGGGGTTCGAGCATTGAGAGAGGAGGGACATGGCGGACAAGCCGGTCCGGGCCGACAAGGCCAGTGCAGTCGCCGAGCTGACGGACGACTTCCGTAACTCGTCGGCCACCGTGCTGACCGAGTACCGCGGTCTCACGGTCAAGCAGCTCACCGAGCTGCGCCGTTCGCTGGGCGGCGACACCAAGTACGCGGTGTCGAAGAACACCCTGGCGAAGCGCGCTGCGACTGACGCGGGCATCGAGGGCCTCGACAACCTGTTTGCCGGTCCTACCGCGCTCGCCTTCATCAACGGCGACCCGGTCGAGGCGGCCAAGAGCCTGCGGGCTTTCGCCAAGGCCAACCCCGTCCTGGTCATCAAGGGCGGTGTCTTCGAGGGCAAGGCGATCACGGCCGACGAGGTCAACAAGATCGCCGACCTCGAGTCGCGTGAGGTTCTGCTGGCCAAGCTGGCCGGCGCCATGAAGGGCAACCTGACCAAGGCGGCCGGGCTCTTCCAGGCCCCGCTGTCGCAGGTGGCGCGCCTCGCGGCCGCTCTTCAGGAGAAGCGCGAGAAGGACGGTCCCGCGGAGGCCTGAGCCACCGCGCACCAGCAAGACTTCTTTGTTCAGTAGCTAGGAAAGGTTGCCAGATATGGCGAAGCTCAGCACCGACGAGCTGCTCGACGCGTTCAAGGAAATGACGCTCATCGAGCTGTCGGAGTTCGTGAAGCAGTTCGAGTCGACCTTCGAGGTCACCGCGGCTGCCCCCGTCGCGATGGTCCAGGGTGGCGGCGGCGGCGCTGCCCCGGCCGAGGCCGAGGCCGAGAAGGACTCGTTCGACGTTGTCCTCGAGGGCGACGGTGGCAAGAAGATCCAGGTCATCAAGGTCGTGCGTGAGCTGACCGGCCTGGGCCTCAAGGAGGCCAAGGACGCCGTCGAGTCCGCCCCCAAGGCGATCCTCGAGGGTGTCAACAAGGAGAAGGCCGAGGCCGCCAAGGCCAAGCTCGAGGGCGAGGGCGCCAAGGTCACCCTCAAGTGATCTAACGCTCCACTGCTTTCTCTTGCGAATGGCGAGGACCCCGTACGCGGGTCCTCGCCATTTGTGTTCACGCGATGTCATCCCTGGTCAGGAACCTCTTGCCGGCTGTCCGGGTGCCGACGCACAAAGCGGGCTCAATCGGGCAAGCCGTGGAGTATGGTCGCTAGAGCGCGCCGGGCGGGCGACGACAGGGGTTCGACCCGCACCAGAGCCCTTGACTGTGTGTCCCCTGACAGGCACGCTGATGACAGCAAGTTTCCGCGCTTGCGACAGCCGAGCCGAGGGTAATCCGGTGTCACCGGGTCCCGCGGAGAGGCACCAGAGGGAGAGTTGCCGCGTTCCGAGCGGCCCCGCTGTTGGCCCTGGCCCCTGGAGGCGCAGGTCAGAGGCCGCGGGGACACGTTCCGCAGGCCCCCTCAGGTGTGGGCTGGACAGCGGTTAGCCGAGCGGCTACACTGCTAGTTTGCGCTGCCTTCTGTCTTGAGCCCTTTCGGGACATCCATCCGGATGAATTCCTGGGGGCTCGTTGGAGTGCACGCAGACAGTTGCATACCGCAGCTGCAGCCGCATCAGCAGCACCGGTCCTCGGAAGGACGCATCTTGGCAGCTTCCCGCCCTGCGAAGACCAGCCGTACGTCGAGCGCTTACGCACCCCGCCGTGTCTCTTTCGGCAGGATCACCGAGCAACTTGAGGTCCCCAACCTCCTCGCCCTCCAGACGGAGTCCTTCGACTGGCTGGTCGGGAACGAGGCTTGGCAGGCTCGTTCGACGGACGACCCGCATGCCCACTCGGGCCTCGCAGAGATCCTCGAAGAGATCAGTCCCATTGAGGACTTCTCCGGCACCATGTCGCTGTCTTTCTCGTCTCCCCGGTTCGACGAGGTCAAGGCCTCGATCGAGGAGTGCAAAGAGAAGGACCTGACTTACTGCGCACCGCTGTTCGTGACCGCGGAGTTCACCAACAACACGACTGGCGAGATCAAGAGCCAGACCGTGTTCATGGGTGACTTCCCGATGATGACCCCCAAGGGGACGTTCGTCATCAACGGCACCGAGCGCGTCGTGGTGAGCCAGCTCGTCCGTTCGCCGGGCGTGTACTTCACCAAGGAGCCGGACAAGACCTCCGACCGCGACCTCTCCAGCGTCAAGGTCATCCCCAGCCGGGGCGCCTGGCTGGAGTTCGACATCGACAAGCGCGACACTGTCGGTGTCCGGATCGACCGCAAGCGCCGGCAGGCCGTCACCGTCCTGCTCAAGGCGATCGGCTGGTCGGCCGACCAGATCCGTGAGCGCTTCGGCTGGTCCGAGCTCCTCATGACCACGCTGGAGAAGGACCACATCGCCGGGCAGGACGAGGCCCTGCTCGACATCTACCGCAAGCTCCGCCCCGGCGAGCCCCCGACCCGGGAGAACGCGCAGACCCTGCTCGACAACCTCTTCTTCAACCCGAAGAGGTACGACGTCGCCAAGGTCGGCCGTTACAAGTTCAACAAGAAGCTCGACATCGATGTCCCGATCGTCCGCGGCACGCTGACCGAGGAAGACATCGTCAAGACCGTGGACTACCTCGCCCGGCTGCACGCCGGTGAGGAGGGCTACGAGGCTGACGACATCGACCACTTCGGCAACCGCCGTCTGCGTACGGTCGGCGAGCTCATCCAGAACCAGGTGCGTGTCGGCCTGTCCCGGATGGAGCGCGTCGTCCGTGAGCGCATGACGACCCAGGACGTCGAGGCGATCACGCCGCAGACCCTGATCAACATCCGTCCCGTCGTGGCGGCGATCAAGGAGTTCTTCGGCACGTCGCAGCTGTCGCAGTTCATGGACCAGACGAACCCGCTGGCGGGCCTGACCCACCGGCGTCGTCTGTCCGCGCTCGGCCCCGGTGGCCTCTCGCGTGAGCGGGCCGGCTTCGAGGTCCGCGACGTGCACCCGTCCCACTACGGCCGGATGTGCCCGATCGAGACGCCCGAGGGCCCGAACATCGGCCTGATCGGCGCCCTGTCCACGTTCGCCCGGGTCAACCCGTTCGGCTTCATCGAGACGCCGTACCGGAAGGTCGAGGCGGGCATCGTCACCGACGAGGTGCACTACCTCACGGCTGACGAGGAGGACAGGTACATCAAGGCGCAGGCGAACGCCACGCTGAAGAGCGACGGCACCTTCGCCGACGACCGCGTCCTGGTCCGCCGTAAGGGCGGTGAGGTCGACTACGTGCCCGGCACGGAGGTCGACTATATGGACGTGTCGCCGCGTCAGATGACCTCGGTCGCGACCGCGATGATCCCGTTCCTCGAGCACGACGACGCCAACCGTGCCCTCATGGGCGCGAACATGCAGCGTCAGGCCGTGCCGCTGGTCAAGGCCGAGTCGCCGCTGGTCGGCACGGGCATGGAGTACCGCGCCGCGGTCGACGCCGGTGACGTGGTCGTCGCCGAGGTCGGCGGCGTGGTCGAGGACCTGTGCGCCGACTACGTGACGGTTCACCAGGACGACGGCCACCGCCGGACGTACCTGCTGCACAAGTTCCGCCGCTCCAACGCCGGCTCCTGCGTCAACCAGAAGCCGGTCGTCTTCGAGGGTGACCGGGTCGAGGCCGGCCAGGTCATCGCCGACGGCCCGTGCACCGACGAGGGGGAGATGGCCCTCGGCCGCAACCTGCTCGTCGCGTTCATGTGCTGGGAGGGTCACAACTACGAGGACGCGATCATCCTGTCGCAGCGCCTCGTCCAGCAGGACGTCCTCACCTCGATCCACATCGAGGAGCACGAGGTCGACGCCCGGGACACCAAGCTCGGCCCGGAGGAGATCACCCGCGACATCCCCAACGTCAGCGAGGAAATGCTCGCCGACCTGGACGAGCGCGGCATCATCCGGATCGGCGCCGAGGTCGTCCCCGGCGACATCCTGGTCGGCAAGGTCACGCCCAAGGGCGAGACCGAGCTGACCCCCGAGGAGCGGCTGCTCCGCGCGATCTTCGGTGAGAAGGCCCGGGAGGTCCGGGACACCTCGCTGAAGGTGCCGCACGGTGAGACCGGCACGGTCATCGGCGTCCGCACGTTCTCGCGTGAGGACGGCGACGAGCTGCCCCCCGGCGTCAACGAGCTCGTCCGGGTCTACGTGGCCCAGAAGCGCAAGATCCAGGACGGTGACAAGCTCGCGGGCCGGCACGGCAACAAGGGCGTCATCTCCAAGATCCTGCCGGTCGAGGACATGCCGTTCCTCGAGGACGGCACCCCGGTCGACATCGTGCTCAACCCGCTCGGTGTGCCCTCGCGTATGAACATCGGCCAGGTGCTGGAGACCCACCTCGGGTGGATCGCCAAGACCGGCTGGGAGGTCGAGGGCGACGACGCTGAGTGGAAGCGCCAGCTGCGCGCGATCGAGGCGCACGAGTCCCCCAAGGACTCGAACGTCGCGACCCCCGTCTTCGACGGTGCGCAGGAGGAGGAGATCAAGGGCCTCCTGGAGTCGACGCTGGTCAACCGCGACGGTAAGCGGCTGGTCAACGGTGACGGCAAGGCGCAGCTGTTCGACGGCCGCTCCGGCGAGCCGCTGCCGGACCCGGTCTCGGTCGGGTACGTCTACATCCTCAAGCTGAACCACCTGGTCGACGACAAGATTCACGCTCGGTCGACCGGCCCGTACTCGATGATCACGCAGCAGCCGCTGGGTGGTAAGGCGCAGTTCGGTGGCCAGCGGTTCGGCGAGATGGAGTGCTGGGCGATGCAGGCCTACGGCGCCGCTTACGCGCTGCAGGAGCTGCTCACCATCAAGTCCGACGACGTCCTCGGTCGCGTGAAGGTCTACGAGGCCATCGTCAAGGGCGAGAACATCCCGGAGCCGGGAATCCCCGAGTCCTTCAAGGTGCTCCTCAAGGAGCTGCAGTCGCTGTGCCTGAACGTCGAGGTGCTCTCCAGCGACGGTGTGGCCCTCGAGATGCGCGAGACGGACGACGAGGTCTTCCGGGCCGCGGAGGAACTCGGTATCGACCTGTCACGACGCCCGAACGAGGGCGTCAGCAGCGTCGAAGAGATCTGACGGAAGCGTCCCGGGGGTGTTCATCAAATTTCGTCGCAGTACGGCGAAGCCGTTTGATGAGCAGAGCCCCCGGGACGCCACCGCCGGCCTGGAACCCATTCGAGCAACGAAATACGAGGGATAGACCAAGTGCTCGACGTCAACTTCTTCGACGAGTTGCGCATCGGCCTGGCCACCGCTGACGACATCCGGCAGTGGTCGCACGGCGAGGTCAAGAAGCCCGAGACGATCAACTACCGCACGCTCAAGCCCGAGAAGGACGGACTCTTCTGCGAGAAGATCTTCGGTCCGCAGCGGGACTGGGAGTGCTACTGCGGCAAGTACAAGCGGGTCCGGTTCAAGGGCATCATCTGTGAGCGCTGCGGCGTCGAGGTGACCCGGTCCAAGGTCCGCCGTGAGCGCATGGGCCACATCGAGCTGGCCGCCTCGGTCACGCACATCTGGTACTTCAAGGGTGTGCCGAGCCGCCTGGGCTACCTGCTCGACCTCGCGCCCAAGGACCTCGAGAAGATCATTTACTTCGCCTCGTACGTGGTCACGAGCGTTGACGCCGAGGCGCGTCACCGCGACCTGTCCACGATCGAGAACGAGATCTTCGCCGAGAAGCGCCAGTCCGAGAACAGCCGCGACTCGGAGATCGAGAAGCGGGCCGCGAAGCTGGAGCAGGACCTCTCGGAGCTCGAAGCCGAGGGTGCCAAGGCCGACGTGCGGCGCAAGGTCAAGGAGGCTGGCGAGCGCGAGATGCGCCAGATCCGCGACAAGGCGCAGCGCGAGATCGACCGTCTCGACGAGGTGCTCGACACCTTCCGCAAGCTCGACTCCAAGCAGCTGGTCACCGACGAGCTGCTCTACCGCGAGCTGCGGGACCGCTTCGGTGAGTACTTCACCGGTGGCATGGGCGCCGAGGCGATCAAGGCGCTGCTGACGAACATGGACCTGGACGCCGAGGCCGAGAACCTGCGCGAGATCATTCGCACCGGTAAGGGCCAGCGCAAGATCCGTGCCCTCAAGCGCCTCAAGGTCGTCGCCGCGTTCCTGAACACGCGCAACTCGCCGCTCGGCATGGTGCTGGACTGCGTCCCGGTCATCCCGCCGGACCTGCGCCCGATGGTGCAGCTCGACGGTGGCCGGTTCGCCACGTCCGACCTGAACGACCTGTACCGCCGCGTGATCAACCGCAACAACCGGCTCAAGCGGCTCATCGACCTCGGCGCGCCCGAGATCATCGTGAACAACGAGAAGCGGATGCTGCAGGAGGCCGTCGACGCGCTGTTCGACAACGGCCGCCGCGGCCGGCCGGTCACCGGCCCGGGTAACCGCCCGCTCAAGTCGCTGTCCGACATGCTCAAGGGCAAGCAGGGCCGGTTCCGTCAGAACCTGCTCGGCAAGCGCGTCGACTACTCCGGCCGTTCGGTCATCGTCGTCGGCCCGCGCCTGAAGCTGCACCAGTGCGGTCTGCCCAAGCAGATGGCGCTGGAGCTGTTCAAGCCGTTCGTGATGAAGCGCCTGGTCGACCTGAACCACGCGCAGAACATCAAGTCGGCCAAGCGCATGGTCGAGCGTCAGCGGCCGGTCGTGTGGGACGTCCTCGAAGAGGTCATCAGCGAGCACCCGGTGCTGCTGAACCGCGCGCCGACCCTGCACCGCCTGGGCATCCAGGCCTTCGAGCCGCAGCTGGTCGAGGGCAAGGCGATCCAGATCCACCCGCTCGTCTGCACGGCGTTCAACGCCGACTTCGACGGTGACCAGATGGCGGTGCACGTGCCGCTGTCGGCCGAGGCGCAGGCCGAGGCCCGGATCCTGATGCTCTCGTCGAACAACATCCTTAAGCCGGCCGACGGCAAGCCGGTCACCATGCCGACCCAGGACATGGTCATCGGGCTGTACTACCTGACCCACGAGACGCCCGGCACCAAGGGCGAGGGCCGGGTGTTCAGCTCGGACGCCGAGGCGCGGATGGCCTTCGACAACGGCGAGCTGCACCTGCAGGCGCCGGTGAAGATCCGGCTGCGCGAGGTCATCGGGGTCGACAACGGGGCCAAGGGCGCGGCCTGGACCGCTCCCGAGGAGTGGGTCGAGGGCGAGCCGCTGCTCGTCGAGACCACCCTGGGCCGGGTCATCTTCAACGAGACGCTGCCCCCGGGCTACCGCTTCGTGAACTACGAGATCCGCAAGGGTCAGCTGTCGGCGATCGTCAACGACCTCGCCGAGCGCTTCCCCAAGGTCAGCCTCGCGGCGACCCTGGACGCGCTCAAGGAGGCCGGCTTCCACTGGGCCACCTGGTCCGGCGTGACGATCGGCATGGGCGACGTCATCGGCCCGGAGCGCAAGCCGGAGATCCTGCAGCGCTACCAGGTCGAGGCCGACCGGATCGACAAGCAGTACCAGCGTGGTCTGATGACCGCCGAGGAGCGTCGCGGCGAGCTCATCGAGATCTGGACCAAGGCGACGAACGAGATCTCCAAGGAGATGGAGAACTCGCTCCCGCACGAGAACCCGCTCTGGGTCATGATCAACTCGGGCGCCCGCGGTAACCTGCTGCAGCTCCGGCAGATCGCCGCGATCCGTGGCCTGGTGGCCAACCCCAAGGGTGAGATCATCCCGCGACCGATCACCTCGTCGTACCGCGAGGGTCTGACCGTGCTGGAGTACTTCATCTCCACCCACGGTGCTCGTAAGGGTCTGGCCGACACCGCGCTGCGTACCGCCGACTCGGGTTACCTGACCCGTCGTCTGGTGGACGTCTCGCAGGACGTCATCATCCGCGAGGAGGACTGCGGCACCGACCGCGCGATCCCGATGCAGGTGGGCGAGCGCGAGGCCGACGGCACGCTGGTCGTGCACGTGCACGCCGAGACCGGGGTGCACGCTCGTACGCTGGCCGACGACATCAAGGACGCCAACGGCAACCTGGTCGTCCCGCGCGGCGCGGACCTCAACTCGATCCTGGTCGACCAGCTGGTCGCGGCCGGTGTCGAGAACGTCCGGGTCCGCTCGGTGCTGACCTGTGAGTCGAAGCTCGGCGTGTGCGCGGCCTGCTACGGCCGGTCGCTGCCGACGGGCAAGGGCGTGGACATCGGTGAGGCGGTCGGCATCATCGCGGCCCAGTCCATCGGTGAGCCGGGCACGCAGCTGACGATGCGTACCTTCCACACCGGTGGTGTCGCGGGTGAGGACATCACCCAGGGTCTGCCGCGTGTGCAGGAGATCTTCGAGGCCCGTGTGCCCAAGGGCAAGGCGCCCATCGCCGACACCCCGGGACGCATCCGCATCGAGGACGGCGAGCGCTCGCGCAAGATCATCGTGGTGCCGGACGACGGCAGCGAGGAGATCGTGTACGACAAGATCTCCAAGCGCGTCAAGCTCCGGGCCCACGACGGCGACCACGTCGGCGTCGGCGAGAAGCTGACCGAGGGCACCATCGACCCGCACGAGCTTCTGCGGATCATGGGTCCGCGGGCGGTCCAGGTCCACCTGACCTCCGAGGTCCAGGAGGTCTACCGCTCGCAGGGTGTGCTCATCCACGACAAGCACATCGAGATCATCATTCGCCAGATGCTCAAGCGGGTGACGGTCATCGACTCGGGCGCGGCGGAGTTCCTGCCGGGCGTGCTGGTCGACCGGGCGCTGTTCGAGTCGGAGAACCGCCGGCTCGTGGGCGAGGGTGGCGAGCCCGCCGCCGGTCGTCCGGTGCTCATGGGTATCACCAAGGCCTCGCTGGCCACCGACTCCTGGCTCTCCGCGGCCTCCTTCCAGGAGACCACCCGGGTGCTGACCGACGCGGCGATCAACTCGCGCAGCGACTCGCTCGTCGGCCTCAAGGAGAACGTGATCATCGGTAAGCTCATCCCGGCCGGTACGGGTATCTCCAAGTACCGCAACATCCGGGTCGAGCCGACCGAGGAGGCCAAGGCCAAGGTGTACTCGATGACCGGGTACCCCGAGACCGACTACGGCTTCGGGCCGGCCAGCGGGCAGGCTGTGCCGCTGGACGACTTCGACTTCGGGTCGTACCGCTAAGGGTCTGTGACATCTCGAAGGGCGGCCGCGCACTGCGCGGTCGCCCTTCGGGCTTTCTAAGATGGTCGGGTGACCCTTCCCGTGACCGTGCCGGACCGCCACCCGATGGACCCGGATCCCGAGCCCTCGTCGAAGGCGCGGGCGGTCTTCGCGCTCGGCCTGGTGGGGTTCCTGACCGGCGCCTTCGTGGGTGGTGTGATTCCGGCCACCATCGCCCTGCTGCTGGCCGGGCAGACGGCCCGCCAGGCCTACGAGGCGAAGGGCTACCTGACCGGCTCGGCGTGGATCAGGCGGGGCCGCCGGCTCGCGTGGGCCGGCATCGTGCTCGCGCTGACGACGCTCGTGATCGCGTCGATCGCCGGCCTGCTGCATCTGGCCGGCTCGCCCGGTGGCCCCGACTTCTCGCCGGGCACCGACTGAGGCGGGATGCGGCCGGTCCCGTACGGGTGACATGCTCTTCTCATGACCGTCCCGCCCCCGCCGCAGGTGCCTTACCCGCCGGCTGTGCCCCCGCCGCCCCCGTCGGGCCGCTGGCGCCCGGAACGGGTCGACGCGCTGCCGGGCACCGAGTTCGGCCTGGTCCAGCTGCGGGTCGAGCCGATCACCTCGGGTCTGGCCATCGGCTCGCTGATCGCCGGTATCGGCTCGATCCTGGCCTCGCTGCTCGTGCTGTGCTTCGGCGTGGCCGGCTCGTCGGGCGGCTGGGGCGGCTGGGTCTCGGGCGCCTTCACACTGCTCAGCGTGCTCGTGGGCGGGGGTGCGATCGCGCTCGGCGTGGTGGCCCGCCGCCAGGTGCGCACCTCGGGTCAGACCGGCCAGGTGCGATTCACCGGAGCCGGGCTGGGTATGTCCGGGATCGTGTGCGGCGCGAGTGGCGCGGGAATTGCTCTGTTGTCCCTGGCGTTGACTCTGCTGTTGCAACTGTCGGCCTGAGGCTGGATCTGGCACCGCGGCGTTGCTTCCGTGAGGCACCCGGTACACTTGTATCGGAGATATCCGTCGCGTGGTCCTGGGGCTCATTTTGACCTGGGTGCTCGGGGTGGGTAATCTTTCCCCTCGTGCCCGGGCTTGCCCGGGCAACTCGTGCGTGCACCCGAGTTCGCGTCAAGCGGCTTGCCGGAGCTACGCCGAGCCGGCGCCCCCATCGGGGCGTCGACCAAGACAAGACCCGGTGCGTGCGACCAGCGCGCGGCGGGACCGTGAGCCGGACGACACGCCCGACCGCGGGTGCCGGTCAGTCCTCCCGGACGGGGGGATTGACCAGCACATAGAGGCAGACATAAGACGGTGCGGCCGCCTAGGAAGCGGCCGAAGGGAGCGGAGAAACCCGGTGCCCACGATCCAGCAGCTGGTCCGCAAGGGCCGACAGGCTAAGACGAGCAAGACCAAGACGCCGGCGCTCAAGGGAAGCCCCCAGCGGCGCGGCGTGTGCACGCGCGTGTACACCACCACCCCCAAGAAGCCGAACTCTGCGCTGCGCAAGGTCGCTCGTGTGAAGCTCAGCAGCCAGATCGAGGTGACGGCGTACATCCCCGGTGTCGGCCACAACCTGCAGGAGCACTCGATCGTGCTCGTGCGTGGCGGTCGTGTGAAGGACCTGCCGGGCGTCCGCTACAAGATCGTCCGTGGTTCGCTGGACACCCAGGGTGTCCGCAACCGCAAGCAGGCTCGCAGCCGTTACGGCGCGAAGAAGGAGAAGAGCTGACATGCCGCGCAAGGGCCCCGCTCCGCGCCACCCAGTGGTCGCGGACCCGGTTTACAACTCGCCGCTCGTGACCCAGCTGGTCAACAAGATCCTGGTCGGCGGCAAGCGTCAGCTCGCTGAGCGCATCGTGTACGGCGCCCTCGAGGGCTGCCGCGAGAAGAACGGCACCGACCCCGTGGTGACGCTCAAGCGCGCCATGGACAACGTCAAGCCGACCCTCGAGGTCCGCAGCCGCCGCGTCGGTGGCGCGACCTACCAGGTTCCGGTCGAGGTCCGCACGCCGCGTCAGACCACCCTGGGTCTGCGCTGGCTGGTCCAGTACTCCAAGGCCCGCCGCGAGAAGACCATGATCGAGCGCCTGCAGAACGAGCTGCTCGACGCCAGCAACGGCCTCGGCGCTGCGGTCAAGCGGCGCGAGGACACCCACAAGATGGCGGAGTCCAACAAGGCCTTCGCGCACTACCGCTGGTAAGACCCCGCTGCCGGCCCGGCATCCGCCGGGCCACAGCGCAAGTCGTACCGGTCCGAGAGACGACGACGAAGAAAAGTAGGGACTGAAGTGGCCGCCGCAGACGCGCTCGCCAACGTACGCAACATCGGCATCATGGCGCACATCGATGCCGGTAAGACCACGACTACTGAGCGAATCCTCTTCTACACCGGCATCACCTACAAGATCGGTGAAGTCCACGATGGCGCCGCCACCATGGACTGGATGGAGCAGGAGCAGGAGCGCGGTATCACGATCACTTCCGCCGCCACCAAGTGCGAGTGGAAGGGCCACACGATCCAGATCATCGACACGCCCGGCCACGTCGACTTCACGGTCGAGGTGGAGCGGTCGCTGCGTGTGCTGGACGGTGCGGTGGCGGTCTACGACGGCGTGGCCGGCGTGGAGCCGCAGACCGAGAACGTGTGGCGCCAGGCGGACAAGTACAACGTCCCCCGGATGTGCTTCGTCAACAAGCTCGACCGGACCGGCGCGGACTTCTTCCGCTGCGTGCAGATGATGATCGACCGGCTCAACGCGACCCCGCTGGTCCTGCAGATCCCGATCGGGCTCGAGGGCGACCACATCGGCGTCGTCGACCTGGTCGAGATGCGCGCGCTCACCTGGCGTGGTGAGACCCAGAAGGGTGAGGACTACGCGATCGAGGAGATCCCGGCCGACCTGGTCGACTCCGCGAACGAGTGGCGCGAGAAGCTGATCGAGACCCTGGCTGACGTCGACGACGCGGTCATGGAGAAGTACCTCGAGGGCGAGGAGCTCTCGCTGGACGAGATCAAGGCCGCCATCCGGCGCGCCACGATCGCCAGCAAGGCCAACCCGGTGCTGTGCGGCTCGGCGTTCAAGAACAAGGGCGTCCAGCCCATGCTCGACGCCGTGGTCGACTACCTGCCGTCGCCGCTGGACATCCCGGCCATCGAGGGCACCGCCACCGACGGTGAGACCCCGATGCTGCGCAAGCCGTCGAACTCCGAGCCGTTCTCCGGCCTGGCGTTCAAGATTCAGACGGACAAGCACCTCGGCAAGCTCACCTACGTCCGGGTCTACTCCGGCACGCTCGACTCCGGCTCCCAGGTGGTCAACTCCACCAAGGACCGCAAGGAGCGGATCGGCAAGATCTACCAGATGCACGCGAACAAGCGTGAGGAGCGCGCCACCGCGCAGGCCGGCGACATCATCGCCGTCCAGGGTCTGAAGCAGACCACCACCGGTGACACGCTCAGCGACCCGGCCAACCCGGTCATCCTGGAGTCGATGACCTTCCCGGAGCCGGTCATCCAGGTCGCCATCGAGCCGAAGACCAAGTCGGACCAGGAGAAGCTGGGCACCGCGATCCAGCGTCTGGCCGAGGAGGACCCGACCTTCCGCGTCTTCAACGACGAGGAGACCGGGCAGACCATCATCGCCGGCATGGGCGAGCTCCACCTGGACATCCTGGTGGACCGCATGCGCCGCGAGTTCAACGTCGAGGCGAACATCGGTAAGCCGCAGGTGGCCTACCGTGAGACGATCCGCGGCACCGTGGAGAAGTACACGTTCGTCCACAAGAAGCAGACCGGTGGCTCCGGTCAGTACGCGAAGGTCGTCGTCACCATCGAGCCGCTGACGCTCGAGGCGGACGGCCCCACGTACGAGTTCGTCAACGCCGTGACCGGTGGCCGCATCCCCAAGGAGTTCATCCCCTCGGTGGACGCGGGCGCGCAGGACTCCCTGCAGTACGGCGTTCTCGCGGGCTACCCGCTGGTCGGCGTGAAGTTCACGCTGGTCGACGGTCAGTACCACGAGGTCGACTCGTCCGAGATGGCGTTCAAGATCGCCGGCTCCATGGCGATGAAGGAGGCGGCCCGCAAGGCCGACCCCGCGCTGCTCGAGCCGATGATGTCCGTCGAGGTCACCACGCCCGAGGACAACATGGGCGACGTGATCGGCGACCTCAACTCGCGGCGTGGCATCATCCAGTCGATGGAGGAGCGCTCCGGCGCCCGCGTCGTCAAGGCTCTGGTGCCGCTGTCGGAGATGTTCGGCTACGTCGGCGACCTGCGGTCGAAGACGGCCGGCCGGGCGAGCTACAGCATGCAGTTCGACTCCTACGCCGAGGTCCCGCAGGGCGTCGCGAAGGAGATCATCGCGAAGGCCACCGGCGCCTGATGCGTTGAGGCGCGTGCGGTCCGTCGAGGGCCGCACGCGCACGAGCAGTCGACAGAGTCCCCATCGCCTTATCGGGCGTGCCGGGCGAAAGTAATTCCACAGTCCACAGGAGGACACCAGTGGCGAAGGCGAAGTTCGAGCGGACTAAGCCGCACGTCAACATCGGCACCATTGGTCACATCGACCACGGTAAGACGACGCTGACTGCGGCCATCACGAAGGTCCTGCACGACGAATACCCGGACCTGAACCCGTACACCCCGTTCGACGAGATCGACAAGGCGCCTGAAGAGAAGGCCCGTGGTATCACGATCTCGATCGCGCACGTCGAGTACCAGACCGCGGCGCGTCACTACGCGCACGTGGACTGCCCCGGCCACGCTGACTACATCAAGAACATGATCACCGGTGCCGCGCAGATGGACGGCGCGATCCTGGTGGTCGCCGCGACCGACGGCCCGATGCCGCAGACCAAGGAGCACGTGCTCCTGGCCCGCCAGGTCGGCGTTCCGTACATCGTCGTCGCCCTGAACAAGAGCGACATGGTGGACGACGAGGAGCTCCTCGAGCTCGTCGAGCTCGAGGTCCGCGAGCTGCTCAGCACCTACGAGTTCCCGGGTGACGACCTGCCGGTCGTGCGGGTCTCCGCGCTCAAGGCGCTCGAGGGTGACAAGGAGTGGACCGGCAAGCTCCTCGAGCTGATGAACGCGGTCGACACCGCGATCCCGCAGCCCGAGCGTGAGACCGAGAAGCCGTTCCTCATGCCCATCGAGGACGTCTTCACGATCACCGGTCGTGGCACCGTGGTCACGGGTCGCGCCGAGCGCGGCATCCTCAAGCCGAACGAGGAGGTCGAGATCGTCGGCATCCGCGAGAAGTCGACGAAGACCGTCTGCACCGGCATTGAGATGTTCCGCAAGCTGCTCGACGAGGCCCGCGCGGGCGAGAACGTCGGCCTGCTGCTCCGCGGCATCAAGCGCGAGGACGTCGAGCGCGGCATGGTCGTTGTGAAGCCGGGCACCACGACTCCGCACACGGAGTTCGAGGGCCAGGTCTACATCCTCTCGAAGGAAGAGGGCGGCCGGCACACCCCGTTCTTCCAGAACTACCGCCCGCAGTTCTACTTCCGCACCACGGACGTCACCGGCGTCGTCACGCTGCCCGAGGGCACCGAGATGGTCATGCCGGGCGACTCCACCAGCATGTCGGTCAAGCTGATCCAGCCGATCGCCATGGAGCAGGGCCTGAAGTTCGCGATCCGCGAGGGTGGCCGCACCGTCGGCGCCGGAACGGTCACGAAGATCAACGTCTGAGGACCCTGACCCCGATTAGCATTGCCGGACAGTTTCCGGCATACTAGTCAGGTTGCGTCCGAGCGGGGTGGGTAGCTGCCTTGGGCAGTTGCCCACCCTCGCCGGGTGTCTGGGGTGTGTTTACGAGCCGCCCTGCACGACACCTCAAGATCCCCGCGATCTAGAGTGCTGCCCTGCGCAGAATTCTGAGAGTCAGCGCGACACGCCCGACCGCGGGGGTCGGACAACGCAGGATCAACGGTCCTGCGGGCATGCGAGAGCCACCGCTTTCGCACGTAGCGGCATCGAGAGAAGGAAACAGAAGCCACCATGGCGGGACAGAAGATCCGCATCCGGCTCAAGGCCTATGACCACGAGGTCGTCGACTCCTCGGCTCGGAAGATCGTCGAGACGGTGACGCGTACCGGGGCGCAGGTTGCTGGCCCGGTGCCGCTGCCCACGGAGATCAACCGTTTCTGCGTCATCCGCTCGCCGCACAAGTACAAGGACTCGCGCGAGCACTTCGAGATGCGCACGCACAAGCGGCTGATCGACATCATCGACCCGACTCCCAAGACGGTCGACTCGCTCATGCGCCTCGACCTGCCGGCTGGCGTCGACATCGAGATCAAGCTGTAGGGATCTGCGACTGATGGACAGGCAAGTAAAGGGGATCCTGGGCGCCAAGCTCGGCATGACCCAGGTCTGGGACAACAACAAGGTTGTCCCGGTGACCGTGGTGCAGGCCGGCCCTTGCGTCGTGACCCAGGTCCGCACAGATGAGAAGGACGGCTACGCTGCCGTCCAGCTGGCATATGGCGCGATCGACCCGCGGAAGGTCAACAAGCCCGAGGGCGGCCATTTCGCGAAGGCCGGCGTCTCGCCCCGGCGTCACGTCGTCGAGCTGCGCACGACCGACGCGGGCGAGTACGAGCTGGGCCAGGAGGTCACGGTCGACACGTTCGAGGTCGGCGCGACCATCGACGTCACCGGCAAGACCCGCGGTAAGGGCTACGCCGGTGTCATGAAGCGGCACGGCTTCCATGGCCTCAAGAGCAGCCACGGTGTCGAGCGCAAGCACCGCTCGCCCGGCTCGATCGGCGCCTGCGCGACCCCGGGTCGCGTCTTCAAGGGCGTCCGGATGGCCGGCCGGATGGGTAGCAACCGCTTCACCGTGCAGAACCTCACCGTGCAGGCGGTCGACACCGAGAACAACCTGATCCTGGTCAAGGGCGCTGTGCCCGGGCCCAAGGGCGCGCTTGTTCTGGTCCGCACCGCGGCGAAGAAGGGCGGTGCCAAGTGAGCTCGGTCGACGTGATCAACGTTGCGGGCGACAAGGCCGGCTCGGTCGAGCTGCCAGACTCGGTGTTCGACGTGCAGGCCAACATCCCGCTGATGCACCAGGTCGTCGTGGCCCAGCTCGCCGCCGCCCGCCAGGGCACGGCCAAGGCCAAGACCCGCGGCGAGGTCGCCGGTGGCGGCAAGAAGCCGTACAAGCAGAAGGGCACCGGTCGCGCCCGGCAGGGCTCGATCCGCGCGCCGCAGTTCACCGGCGGTGGCGTCGTGCACGGTCCCGTGCCGCGCGACTACAGCCAGCGGACCCCCAAGAAGATGAAGGCCGCCGCCCTGCGTGGCGCCCTCTCCGACCGGGCCCGCGACGGCCGCGTGCACGTGGTCGAGGCGTTCGTCGACGGTGACAAGCCGTCGACCAAGGCCGCGATCGCCACGCTGCGCAAGGCCACCGAATCCACCAAGGTCCTGGTCGTGCTGAGCAGCACCGACGAGCTGAACTGGCTCTCGCTGCGCAACGAGGCGACCGTGCACCTGCTCGAGGCCGGCCAGCTCAACACGTACGACGTGCTGGTGGCCGACGAGGTGGTCTTCACCAAGGACGCGCTCGACGAGTTCCTGGGCGCGCCGGCGACCGCCGAGGGGGAGAACAAGTGAGCACCATCGCCGACCCGCGCGACATCATCTTCAAGCCGGTCGTCTCCGAGAAGAGCTACAGCGTTCTCGACCAGAACTGGTACACGTTCCTCGTGCACCCGGACGCGAACAAGACCGAGATCAAGATCGCGATCCAGCAGATCTTCAACGTCCGCGTGCTGACGGTGAACACGGCGAACCGCGAGGGCAAGCGCAAGCGCACTCGCACCGGCTTCGGTCAGCGCAAGGCGACCAAGCGCGCGATGGTCAAGCTGGCTGACGGTGACCGTATCGAGGCCTTCGGCGGCCCGGTCAGCTAAGGGGTTTGAACAATGGCTATCCGTAAGTACAAGCCGACCACGCCGGGCCGTCGCGGCTCGAGCGTCGCCGACTTCGCCGAGCTCACCCGGTCCACCCCGGAGAAGTCTCTGCTGGTCCCGCTGCCCAAGAAGGGTGGTCGCAACGTCCACGGCCGCATCACCACGCGGCACCAGGGCGGCGGTCACAAGCGGCAGTACCGGCTCATCGACTTCAAGCGGGTCGACAAGGACGGCGTGCCGGCCAAGGTCGCTCACATCGAGTACGACCCGAACCGCACCTCCCGCATCGCACTGCTGCACTACGCCGACGGCGAGAAGCGCTACATCCTCGCGCCGAAGGACCTGAAGCAGGGCGACCGCGTCGAGTCCGGCCCGGGCGCGGACATCAAGCCGGGGAACAACCTGCCCCTGCGCAACATCCCGGTCGGTACGACGGTCCACGGTGTGGAGCTTCGTCCCGGCGGTGGCGCCAAGCTGGCCCGCTCGGCCGGTGTCGGCATCCAGCTGCTCGGCCGTGAAGGCGCGTACGCCACGCTGCGTATGCCCTCCGGTGAGATCCGCCGGGTCGACATCCGTTGCCGCGCCACGGTCGGCGAGATCGGCAATGCCGAGCAGTCGAACATCAACTGGGGCAAGGCCGGCCGCATGCGCTGGAAGGGCAAGCGCCCGACCGTTCGCGGTGTCGCCATGAACCCGATCGACCACCCGCACGGTGGTGGTGAGGGTAAGACCTCCGGTGGTCGCCACCCGGTGAACCCGGCTGGTAAGCCCGAGGGCCGTACCCGCCGCAAGGGCCAGGAGAGCGACAAGCTGATCGTTCGCCGCCGCTACGCCACCCGCAAGCGCGGGTAACGGGAGTAGAAGAAGATGCCACGCAGCCTGAAGAAGGGCCCGTTCGTCGACGACCACCTGATCAAGAAGGTGGAAGTCCAGAACGAGAAGAATTCCAAGAACGTCATCAAGACCTGGTCGCGGCGCTCGACGATCATCCCCGACATGCTCGGGCACACGATCGCCGTGCACGACGGGCGCAAGCACGTCCCGGTGTTCATCACCGAGGCCATGGTCGGTCACAAGCTCGGCGAGTTCGCTCTGACCCGCACGTTCAAGGGTCACGAGAAGGACGACCGCAAGAGCCGTCGCCGCTAGTCAGTCCACGGATAAGAAAGGGGTTACAGCGATGCCAGCAAAGAACGACGCTCCGGTTCTTCCGGGCAGTCGGGCGGTTGCGAAGCACGTCCGCATCTCGCCGAACAAGGCTCGCCGTGTGATCAACCTCGTCCGCGGTCTGCCCGCGAAGGAGGCTCTCACGGTCCTGCAGTTCGCGCCGCAGGCCGCGAGCGAGCAGGTTTACAAGGTGCTCGCGAGCGCTATCGCGAACGCGGAGAACAACGAGCGGCTCGACCCGGACGCGCTCCTGGTCAGCGAGGCGTTCGTGGACGAGGGCCCGACGCTCAAGCGGTTCCGGCCGCGGGCGCAGGGCCGGGCGTACCGGATCCGCAAGCGCACCTGCCACATCACGATCGCCGTCGAGGCGGTCCAGGTCGCCCGGCCGGCCAAGAAGGCCGCCGCGGCGAAGAAGGCCGCTCCGGCCAAGAAGGCGGAGCCGGCTGCCCAGACCCAGACCACGGAGGAGTCCGAGTAATGGGCCAGAAAGTTCACCCCACCGGATTCCGCCTCGGCATCTCCACCGACTGGAAGAGCCGCTGGTTCGCGGACAAGCTCTACAAGGACTACATCGGCGAGGACGTCAAGATCCGCCGGATGATGTCCAAGGGCCTCGAGCGCGCCGGCATCTCCAAGGTGGACATCGAGCGGACCCGCGACCGGGTCCGGGTCGACATCCACACCGCCCGGCCGGGCATCGTCATCGGCCGCAAGGGCGCGGAGGCCGACCGGATCCGTGGCGAGCTCGAGAAGCTCACCGGCAAGCAGGTCCAGCTCAACATCCTCGAGGTGAAGAGCCCGGAGTCGGACGCTCAGCTGGTGGCGCAGGGCGTCGCCGAGCAGCTGTCCTCCCGGGTCAGCTTCCGCCGGGCGATGCGCAAGGCCATGCAGTCGGCCATGAAGAACCCGATCTGCAAGGGCATCCGGGTGCAGGTCTCCGGTCGCCTCGGCGGCGCGGAGATGAGCCGCACGGAGTTCTACCGTGAGGGTCGCGTTCCGCTGCACACGCTGCGCGCGAACATCGAGTACGGCTTCTTCGAGGCCCGTACGACGTTCGGCCGCATCGGCGTGAAGGTCTGGATCTACAAGGGCGACGCCGTGCCCGGCCGCGAGGCCGTGCAGGAGGCGCCCGCGCGTCCGCGCCGCGACCGTGGTGACCGTCCCGAGCGTCCGCGCCGTGGCCGTTCCGGCTCGTCCGGCACGACTGCGGGTGGCACCGAGGCCGGCCGCGCGGCCGCCCAGGCCCGGACCGGGGACACCCCGACCGGCGAGAACACGAACGACGCCGCGGTCGCCGCGGCTCCGGCGCAGGCCGAAACGCAGCAGGAGGGCTGACACATGCTGATGCCGCGTAAGCCCCCGAAGGGCTTCCGCAAGCCGCACCACCCGGACCGCCACGGCGCGTCCAAGGGCGGCAACCGGGTTGTCTTCGGTGAGTTCGGTATCCAGGCGCTGGAGCCCGCGTACGTGACCAACCGGCAGATCGAGTCGGCCCGTATCGCGATGACCCGTCACATCAAGCGTGGTGGCAAGGTCTGGATCTCGGTGTTCCCCGACAACGCTCTGACCAAGAAGCCGGCCGAGACCCGCATGGGTTCCGGTAAGGGTTCGCCCGAGTGGTGGGTCGCGAACGTCAAGCCGGGTCGCATCCTCTTCGAGATGTCGTTCCCGAACGAGACGATTGCGCGCGAGGCGATGCGCCGCGCGATCCACAAGCTCCCGATGAAGTGCCGCATCGTGACACGCGAAGTGGGTGAAAGCTGATGGCAGCGGGCGTTAAGGCAGCCGAGCTGCGCGAACTCTCCGGTGAGGAGCTTGTTTCGCGGCTGCGGGAGGCCAAGGCGGAGCTGTTCAACCTTCGCGTGCAGGGCGCGACCGGCCAGCTCGACAATCACCGTCGGCTGCAGGTGGTCCGCAAGGACATCGCGAAGATCTACACGATCATGCGTGAACGTGAGCTCGGGCTCTCGGTTGCGCCGGATGAGGTGACAGCATGAGTGACGAGAGCACGGCCACGGTCCGCGCGAACCGCAAGGTTCGTGAGGGTCTCGTGGTCAGCGACAAGATGGACAAGACCGTCGTCGTCGAGGTCGAGGACCGTGTCAAGCACGCCCTCTACGGCAAGGTTCTGCGTCGCACCCGCAAGCTCAAGGTGCACGACGAGCAGAACGCGTGCGGCGTCGGCGACCGGGTTCTGCTCATGGAGACCCGTCCGCTGTCGGCCACCAAGCGGTGGCGTGTCGTGGAGATCCTCGAAAAGGCCAAGTGAGTGCGGTCGGGCCGGCTTCGGCCGGCCCGGCCCACCATCGTTCCGCCAAGCTTCGGTCGCTGACCGGAGAACTGGCAGACATAGGAGACAGACGTGATTCAGCAGGAGTCGCGACTGCGCGTCGCTGACAACACGGGTGCCCGGGAGATCCTGTGCATCCGCGTGCTCGGCGGCTCCGGTCGCCGTTACGCGAGCATCGGCGACGTCATCGTGGCCACGGTCAAGGACGCCATTCCGGGCGCGGGTGTGAAGAAGGGTGACGTCGTCAAGGCGGTCATCGTCCGCACCGCCAAGGAGCGGCGTCGTCCGGACGGCTCGTACATCCGGTTCGACGAGAACGCCGCCGTCATCATCAAGGACGGCGGAGACCCCCGCGGTACCCGCATCTTCGGCCCGGTCGGGCGCGAGCTGCGCGACAAGCGGTTCATGAAGATCATCAGCCTGGCGCCGGAGGTGCTCTGACCGTGAAGATCAAGAAGGG
The DNA here is from genome assembly GCF_016785085.1 of Paractinoplanes lichenicola. Lineage (GTDB taxonomy): Bacteria > Actinomycetota > Actinomycetes > Mycobacteriales > Micromonosporaceae > Actinoplanes > Actinoplanes lichenicola. The sequence continues at coordinate 286,218 of NZ_JAENHO010000006.1, read as the reverse complement.
CGACACGGTCGTCGTCATCGCCGGCAAGGACAAGGGTGCCAAGGGCAAGGTCATCGCGGCCTACCCGCGGCAGGACAAGATCCTGGTCGAGGGCGTCAACCGCGTCAAGAAGCACGAACGCATCCGCACCACTCAGCGTGGTTCGAAGACCGGCGGCATCGTCACCCAGGAAGCCGCGATCCACATCTCGAATGTGCAGATCGTCGACGACCAGGGCAAGCCGACCCGCATCGGTTACAAGGTCGACGAGAACGGCAACAAGGTCCGTATCGCTCGGACGACCGGTAAGGAACTCTGATGACTGCCGCCACCGAGACCAAGACGCTGCCCCGGCTCAAGGAGAAGTACCGCAACGAGGTTGTTGCGGGACTCAAGGAGCAGCACAACTACGCCAACCCCATGCAGATCCCCGGCCTGGTCAAGGTCGTCGTGAACATGGGTGTCGGCGAGGCCGCGCGGGACGCGAAGCTGATCGACGGCGCGGTCCGTGACCTGACCACCATCACCGGTCAGAAGCCGCTGGTGCGGCGGGCGACCAAGTCCATCGCGCAGTTCAAGCTGCGCGAGGGCATGCCGATCGGCGCGAAGGTCACCCTTCGTGGCGACCGGATGTGGGAGTTCCTGGACCGGCTGCTCTCGATCGCGCTGCCGCGTATCCGTGACTTCCGCGGACTGGACGGCCGCAAGCTCGACGGTCACGGCAACTACACGTTCGGTCTGACCGAGCAGTCGGTGTTCCACGAGATCGACCAGGACCGGATCGATCGTCCGCGGGGCATGGACATCACGGTGGTCACGACCGCCAAGACCGACGACGAGGGCCGGGCGCTGCTCAAGCTCCTGGGCTTCCCGTTCAAGGAGAACTGAGCATGGCTAAGAAGGCGCTGATCATCAAGGCGGCCGCGAAGCCGAAGTTCGCCGTGCGTGCCTACACCCGCTGCCAGAAGTGCGGACGCCCGCATTCGGTCTACCGCAAGTTCGGCCTCTGCCGGGTTTGCGTGCGGGACATGGCTCACCGCGGTGAGCTGCCCGGCGTGTCGAAGGCTTCCTGGTAACCGATAGCAACACCGCTTCGCCGTAGGCCTGCCCTACGCGGGAACCCCGGCGAGAAAGGTTGACGAACACCCATGACGATGACGGACCCGATCGCAGACATGCTGACGCGTCTGCGTAACGCCAACCAGGCGTACCACGACAAGGTGACCATGCCCTTCTCGAAGATCAAGGCGAACATCGCCGAGGTCCTCAAGGCCGAGGGTTACATCGCCTCCTGGACGGCTGAGGAGCCCGAGGAAGGCGCTGTCGGCAAGCGTCTGGTCGTTGAGCTCAAGTACGGCCAGAACCGCGAGCGCAGTCTCGCCGGTATCAAGCGCGTCTCGAAGCCCGGCCTCCGGGTTTACGCCAAGTCCGAAGAGCTCCCGCGGGTGCTCGGCGGCCTGGGCGTCGCGATCATTTCGACGTCCCAGGGGCTGCTGACCGACCGGCAGGCCCGCAAGCGGAGCGTTGGCGGGGAAGTCCTCGCCTTCGTCTGGTAACTGGAGACTGAGAAACCATGTCGCGAATCGGACGTAAGTCGATCCCGGTCCCGGCCGGCGTCGATGTCACCATCACGGGCCAGACCATCAAGGTCAAGGGCCCCAAGGGCGAGCTCTCGCACACCGTCGCCGAGCCGATCACGGTCGAGCAGGACGGCGCCGAGCTGCACGTCAACCGCCCCAACGACGAGCGCCGGGCCAAGGAGCTCCACGGCCTCTCGCGTACCCTGGTCGCCAACATGATCGTCGGCGTCACCGAGGGCTACAAGAAGACGCTGGAGATCAACGGCACCGGTTACCGGGTCACCGCCAAGGGCAAGGACCTCGAGTTCGCCCTCGGCTTCTCGCACCCGGTCAACGTCGTGCCGCCGGCCGGCATCAGCTTCACGGTCGAGCGCCCGACGCAGTTCACTGTCGCGGGCATCGACAAGCAGCTGGTCGGCGAGGTCGCCGCCAACATCCGGAAGATCCGCCCGCCGGAGCCCTACAAGGGCAAGGGCGTCAAGTACCAGGGCGAGGTCATCCGCCGTAAGGCCGGAAAGGCAGGTAAGAAGTGACCGCCACGCTGCTCAAGCGTCGCAATGGCGCGGGTGCCGCCGCCAAGCGGGCTGTCGGAAAGGCGCGTCGGCACTTCCGGGTCCGTCGGAACCTCCGCGGCACCGCCGAGCGTCCCCGCCTGGTCGTCACCCGGTCGACGCGGCACATCACCGCTCAGATCATCGACGACCTCAAGGGCCACACGCTGGCCTCGGCCTCCACGCTCGACGCCTCCCTGCGGGGCGGCGAGGGTGACAAGAGCGCGCTGGCCGGCAAGGTCGGCTCGCTCCTCGCCGAGCGGGCCAAGGCCGCGGGCGTGTCCAAGGTCGTCTTCGACCGCGGTGGCAACAAGTACGCGGGGCGGATCGCCGCGCTTGCGGATGCCGCTCGCGAAGCCGGACTCGAGTTCTAGGAGGAATTGACCAATGCCTGGTCAGCAGCGCCGAGGCGGCGGGTCCGGCGGTAACACCGAGGGTGGCAACCGCAGGGACAACCGCCGTGAGGGCGGCCGCGGCAACGCGCCCGTCGACAAGACCCCGCATCTCGAGCGGGTCGTCGCGATCAACCGTGTCGCCAAGGTCGTCAAGGGCGGTCGTCGCTTCAGCTTCACCGCTCTGGTGATCGTGGGCGACGGCGACGGCACCGTCGGCATCGGCTACGGAAAGGCCAAGGAGGTGCCCGCGGCCATCGCCAAGGGCGTCGAGGAGGCCAAGAAGCACTTCTTCAAGGTTCCGCGGATCGGTGCCACGATCCCGCACCCGATCACGGGTGAGGCTGCCGCGGGCGTCGTCCTGCTCAAGCCGGCGTCGGCTGGTACCGGTGTTATCGCCGGTGGCCCGGTGCGCGCCGTGCTGGAGTGCGCCGGCATCCACGACATCCTCTCGAAGAGCCTCGGCTCCTCGAACCCGATCAACATCGTGCACGCGACGGTGGCCGCGCTGAAGGGCCTCGAGTCGCCCGAGCAGGTCGCGTCCCGTCGTGGCCTGCCGGTCGAGGACGTGGCGCCGGCGGCCATGCTGGCGGCGCGTGCGGAAGCGGCGGTGCACTGATGGCCCGTTTGAAGGTCACCCAGATCCGGTCCGAGATCGGCCGCAAGCAGAACCAGCGGGACTCCCTGCGGTCGCTCGGGCTGAAGCGGATCAACGATGTGGTGGTCAAGGAGGACCGCCCCGAGATTCGGGGCATGATCTTCGCCGTGAACCACCTCGTGACTGTTGAGGAGGTCGAGTAATGGCGATCAAGGTCCACCACCTGCGTCCGGCGCCCGGAGCCAAGACCCCCAAGACCCGCGTGGGTCGTGGTGAGGGCTCCAAGGGCAAGACCGCCGGCCGCGGCACCAAGGGCACCGGTGCCCGCAAGAACACGTCGGCGGCGTTCGAGGGTGGGCAGATGCCCCTCCACATGCGTCTGCCGAAGCTCAAGGGCCTCAAGAACCGGCCCCGCAACAAGGTCGTCTTCCAGGTCGTGAACCTGGACCGCCTCGCCGAGCTGTTCCCGAACGGCGGCGAGGTCGGCCCGGATGAGCTGTTCGAGGCGGGCGCGGTTCGCAAGAACCAGCCGGTCAAGGTCCTCGGCTCGGGCGAGCTGGGCGGCGTGTCGCTGACGATCAAGGCGCACGCGTTCAGCGAGTCGGCCAAGGAGAAGATCGCCGCAGCCGGTGGTTCGGTCACCGAGCTGTAGTTTTTCCCTGAAAAGGGCGGCCCGAGATATCGGGTCGCCCTTTTTTGGCATAACGAAAAGGTGCCGCACGCCATCGCGTACGGCACCCTTTTCATTTCGGATCAATCAGCGTCGATCGTCAGCCCGAGCAGGTGATGCGGACGTTGCCCGAATTCTTGACCAGCGTCGTTCCGCCGACCTGACGCGCCACCTGCTGGCCGCGGTAGGTCTGCGTTCCCCGGCCGTTGCAGTTGAAGTCCAGGGAGCCGAATCCGCCGCCGCTGAGCGTGCGGCTGGCGACCGTCTCCCAGAACCCCGGAATCTGCTGACGCTGCAGGTTCAGCGTCGAGTTGCCGGTACCGCAGTCGGTGTTGCGATTGCCCGTGACCCGGATGGTCGACGTCCCGAGCTTCTGGGGAGCGGTCACGGAAATCGCACACGCGAACGCTTGCACCGGCGCGTCGGCCGAGGCCGGCGTGCTGGCGAAAACGATTCCGGACGCGGCCAAGGTTGCGACGACCGCAACGGCCCTGATGCTGTGACGCATCTGATTCCTCCCGTAAACATCGGCCAACCCCGTGTTCGCCGATGCCCAAGGCAAACACAGCCATTCGGTGATGGTCAATGCGTATTGGAAGTGCACATTTCTATTCGGAATGAGCTTGTTTTGCGAAGCAATTCGGCCATGTCAATGTTCACAACCGCGGCCGATCCTGCGGGTGTGCCGGTTCAGTGCGCTTCCGGCTTGATCATCGTTAACAGGGGAGTGGGCGCCGGTCCGGGCCCCGGAAAATTTTCCTCCCCGCGCTCAGCCGCGCGGGCTGCTGTGTGCCGAGCGGGGCGTAACTGATACACTCCTCCGCTGGTGGCTTGTGCGACGAGAGTGCTCTGGTGCCTCGTCGCAAGCTCGTGGGGGGTGTCTTCCCGGCGCTGCGAACGCGAAGCTCGGGCGGCATCCCCTTTGTGGCGTCTGACCTGGTCTTTTACGGACCGGGTGGATGCCTACGCGCGGTGACGGCTACCGTGACACACCGCGCTCCCGCAAGACTGTTAGAGTCCGTTCCCAGCTAGGGATATCGGTCGTCCGGACCGATGCCTTCCCCCATCCGCCGATTGCGGCGGTAACCTCGCGCAGGAGGAAGAAGTTGCTCTCCGCCTTTACTAGTGCGTTCCGGACGCCTGACCTGCGCAAAAAACTGCTGTTCACGATTTTCATCATCGCGCTCTACCGGCTCGGCGCCACCTTGCCCAGCCCTGGTGTGTCCTACACCAACGTGCGGCGATGCATCGACATCGTGAACTCCCAGGACGCCGGCAACGGCGTGCTCAACCTGCTGAACTTGTTCTCGGGCGGCGCGCTGCTCCAGCTCTCGGTGTTCGCCCTGGGCATCATGCCGTACATCACGGCCTCCATCATTCTGCAGCTGCTGACCGTGGTCATTCCCCGCCTCGAGCAGCTGCGCAAGGAGGGCCAGTCCGGCCAGGCCAAGATCACGCAGTACACCCGGTACCTGACGCTCGGCCTCGCGGTCCTGCAGTCCTCGGCGTTCGTCGCTCTCGCCCGGACCGGTCAGCTCTTCGGCAACGCCTGCGACCAGAACGACTCCACGCTGCAGATCATCCCGGAGAACACCGGGCTGCCCATGTGGCTCACGCTCTCGGTCCTGGTGCTGACCATGACCGCCGGCACCGGCATGGTGATGTGGCTCGGCGAGCTCATCACCGACCGCGGCGTCGGCAACGGCATGTCTGTCCTGATCTTCACCTCGATCGCCGCCCGCCTCCCCGGCGAGGGCTGGACGATCAAGGAGTCGACCAACTGGGGCAAGTTCTCGCTGGTCATCATCCTGGTCCTGGTCATCATCGCCCTGGTCGTCTTCATCGAGCAGGCGCAACGGCGGATCCCCGTGCAGTACGCCAAGCGCATGATCGGCCGCCGGATGTACGGCGGGACCTCGACCTACATCCCGCTGAAGGTCAACCAGGCCGGTGTCGTCCCGGTCATCTTCGGATCGTCGCTGCTGTACCTGCCTCAGCTGTATCTGCAGTTCTTCGACCCGAACAACCTCAACGGCTACCAGCTGTGGATCCAGAAGTGGCTCGCCGACCCGACGAGCGCGCTGTACATCGGCGTCTACTTCCTGCTGATCATCTTCTTCACGTACTTCTACGTCTCGATCACGTTCAACCCGACCGAGGTCGCGGACAACATGAAGAAGTACGGTGGATTCGTGCCGGGCATCCGTCCGGGCAAACCCACCGCCGACTACCTGGACTTCATCCTCAGCCGGATCACGCTGCCGGGCGCGTTGTACCTTGGTCTGATCTCGGTCCTGCCGAACTTCTTCTTCATCTGGCTGAACGCGCAGCAGTACCAGAACTTCCCGTTCGGTGGTACGGCAGTGCTGATCATGGTGGGTGTGGGTCTGGAGACGGTGAAGCAGATCGAGAGCCAGCTCATGCAGCGCAACTACGAAGGGTTCCTCCGGTAGTGGCGCCGCGGAGCCGGGGGGCTCTTGCGTCGAGGATCTCAATTCACCTAAGCGAGGCGATGTAGGTGCGGCTGGTGCTGGTGGGCCCTCCGGGGGCCGGCAAGGGGACCCAGGCTGAGTTCATCGCCGCCCATCTGGCCGTACCGAAGATCTCGACCGGCGACATCTTCCGGGCGAACGTCTCGCAGGGAACGCCGCTGGGCGTCGAGGCCAAGCGCTACATGGACGCGGGGCAGCTGGTTCCGGACGAGGTGACCATCAACATGGTCCGGGACCGGCTGGCCGAGCCGGACGCCGGTGACGGCTTCCTGCTCGACGGCTTCCCGCGGACGGTTCCGCAGGCGTCGGCGCTCGACAAGCTGCTGGCCGACCTGGGCACCGCGCTCGATCTGGTGATGGAGCTCGTGGTCGACGACGACGAGGTCATCCGGCGGCTCTCGGGCCGCCGGACCTGCCGCGGCTGCGGCAAGATCTGGCACGTCGAGTTCGACCCGACCAGCAAGGAGAACATCTGCGACCGCTGCGGGTCGGAGCTGTTCCAGCGGGACGACGACAAGGCCGAGACGATCGCCAACCGCCTCGTGGAGTACGCCGAGAAGACCGCGCCACTGGTCGACTTCTACGGCGCTCAGGGCAAGCTGGTGGGGATCGACGCGACCGGGCCGGTCGAGGACGTCACGGTGCGCGCCATCGACGCCCTGCGGTCCTACGGGGGCTGACATGCGCCGCCAGCAGCTGGACATCCAGCTGAAGACCCCGGATCAGATCGAGAAGATGCGCGGCGCCGGCCTGGTGGTCGCCGCCGCGCTCGACGCGATGCGGGAGGCGGTGGCGCCCGGTGTCTCGACGGCCGACCTCGACGCGATCGCCGAGAAGGTCATCCGGGACGCGGGGGCGACCCCGTCGTTCAAGGGCTACCACGGCTTCCCCGCCTCGATCTGCGCCTCGGTCAACGAGCAGGTCGTGCACGGCATCCCCAGCTCGGAGCAGGTGCTGCGCGAGGGCGATCTGATCTCGCTCGACTGCGGCGCGATCCTGGACGGCTGGCACGGCGACTCGGCGATCACGGTCGGGGTCGGCGAGACCGACCCGGCCTTGCTCAAGATGGCCGAGGTGGCCGAGGACGCCATGTGGGCCGGCATCGCGGCCGCCGCCCGGGGCGCGGCCAACGGCCGGGGCCGGCTGACCGACATCTCGTTCAACGTCGAGAAGACCGTCCGCAAGGCGGGCCGCTACGGCATCGTCGACGGCTACGGCGGGCACGGCATCGGCACCGAGATGCACCAGGACCCGCACGTGCTCAACCACGGCAAGCCCGGCAAGGGCCCGCGCCTCGAGCCCGGCCTGTGCCTGGCGATCGAGCCGATGATCACGATGGGCTCGCCCCGGACGGCCGAGCTGTCCGACGGCTGGACGGTGGTGACCCGCGACAACTCGATGGCGGCCCACGTCGAGCACACGATGTGTCTGCTCGAGGACGGCGTCTGGGTGACCACTGCGGTCGACGGCGGCCGGGGCCGGCTCGGCGATCTGGTCACCTCGCGCCAGCCCTGACTACCGATGGGTGTTTCTCTCGGGCATGCTGGGACGCATGGGACGGGGAGAGATGCGGGCCGGCGACGGTGACCGCAAGCAGGTCGCGGACCAGTTGAAGACTGCGCTCGACGAGGGCCGGCTCGACCTCAACGAGTACGACGAGCGGGTGCAGCGGGCCTACGGAGCCAAGACGTACGGCGACCTCGACGGCCTGCTCGACGACCTGCCCGGCACGGTCCCCGTGCAGCACTCCCAGATCCAGCCCGCCGCCCCGCCCGCTCCGCCGGTGGCCGCGGGGGCGAGCACTCCGGCGTACGGGGAGAACCCCCGGCAGTGGCTCGGCGGCTACGCGGGCGTCGTGGCCCTCTGCACGCTCATCTGGCTCTTCACGATGGTGGCCTCGCAGCACTGGATCTATCCGTGGCCCGTCTGGATGCTGATCCCGCTGGTGCTGGGCTTCTTCGGGCAGCGCTTCGGGCGCGGGCGCTGACCCCGCCCGTACTGGATGAGGGTTGTCACCATGGAGGGCATGGGCCGGGAGCAGATGCGGGCGGCTGACGAAGACCGCCACAAGGTCGCCGACCAGTTGCGGCTGGCGCTCGAGGAGGGCCGGCTCGACCTCAACGAGTACGACGAGCGCGTCAAGGACGCGTACGCGGCCCGGACGTACGCCGACCTCGACCGGTTGCTGACCGACCTGCCGAACGCCGCGCCGGTGGTGCCCGCGACGCCGCAGCAGAGCCCGGTGCTGGTCGCGGAGAAGGCCACCGCCCCGTGGCTCGGGCACGTGTGGGTGCCGTGGGCCAAGGCCGCGGTGTTCTTCACCCTGATCTGGGCCGTCGGCGCCCTCGGGAGCGGCGAGGCGATCTTCTACTGGCCGGTCTGGGTGCTCGGGCCGTGGGGTGTCGTGCTCGTGTTGCGTACGGTGGCCGGCCTGGCCCAGGGTGAGCCGCGCAAGCACGCCGCCGAGCTCGAGCACCGGCGCCGGCTGCGCGAGCACAAGCAGGAGCGCAAGTCGCTCTATCGCCGGGCGATCGCGGCGGGGGAGCTGCCGGCCAAGCCGACCAAGGAAGAGCGCAAGGCGTTCATCGCGGAGGCGATCGCGCGGGGAGAGCTGCCGCCCAAGCCCCGCCGGCCCGCCTCGGACGAGTGATACGGGGCCTTTCGTCCGGTTTCCACCAGCGCGACACACCCGACCCCGGGTCACGGCGACCTCGGTTTGGCGTGGCCCGTGCGGCGCGCGTACACTGGCTAGCTGGCGCGCAGCGTCCACTCTTGCATGTCTCCGGACATCCGCCTCAGCGCTTCGAGGTTGCAGGAGCCGCGGCTGGTCCGAGTCCGAACCGTACTCGGGTAAGACGTTGCACAGCCAGCCCCAAACCCCAGTGTCAGGTAGCGGAGGACATGCCTAAGAAAGACGGAGCCATCGAGATCGAGGGCCGTGTGATCGAGCCCCTGCCGAACGCCATGTTCCGCGTTGAGCTCGCCAATGGTCACAGAGTCCTTGCACACATCTCCGGCAAGATGCGGCAGCACTACATCCGCATCCTTCCCGAGGACAGAGTCGTCGTCGAACTCTCGCCGTACGACCTCACCCGTGGGCGAATCGTCTACCGCTACAAGTAAACGAACGGGTGCGGGGAGAACCGAGTTCCCGTCCGACTGAGAGTTAAGGCAAACCGTGAAGGTCAAGCCGAGCGTCAAGCGGATCTGCAACAACTGCCGGGTCATCCGGCGGCACGGCCGCGTCATGGTCATCTGCAAGACCGACGCGCGCCACAAGCAGCGCCAGGGCTGAGTCCCCGGTAAAGCTGCCAGATCCGGCATCTGAACAAGCTCGTCCCAGCCACGAGAGTGGCCACCCCCGGCGCGGAGGCCGGGGCCCGTCCGGGCAGACGGGGTGGGAGGGGCACAGACCTCCGAACGATTCTGAGGAGTACGCCCACTTATGGCTCGTCTCGTCGGCGTCGATCTCCCCCGCGAAAAGCGGATGGAGATTGCGCTCACCTACATCTACGGGATCGGTCGCACCCGTGCCGTTGAGGCACTGACTGCCACCGCGATCGACCTGAACAAGCGCGCCAAGGACCTCACGGACGAGGAGCTGGTTCAGCTCCGCGACTACATCGAGGGCAATTTCAAGGTTGAGGGCGACCTGCGCCGCGAGGTCGCCGCGGACATCCGCCGCAAGGTCGAGATCGGCTGCTACGCCGGCATCCGCCACCGCCGGGGTCTCCCTGTGCGGGGTCAGCGCACCCGGACCAACGCGCGTACGCGCAAGGGTCCGAAGCGCACGGTCGCTGGTAAGAAGAAGCCGGGTCGGAAGTAATAGGAGCGCACTGACTTATGCCACCGAAGGCACGCGCAGGGGCCGCAGTCAAGAAGGTCCGGCGCAAGGAACGCAAGAACGTCGCCCACGGGCAGGCGCACATCAAGAGCACCTTCAACAACACCATCGTGTCGATCACCGACCCGACCGGTGCGGTCATCTCCTGGGCCTCGTCCGGCCAGGTGGGCTTCAAGGGCTCCCGCAAGTCGACTCCGTTCGCCGCGCAGCTGGCCGCCGAGGCCGCCGCTCGCCGGGCGATGGAGCACGGCATGCGCAAGGTCGACGTGTTCGTCAAGGGTCCCGGCTCCGGCCGCGAGACCGCGATCCGCTCGCTGCAGGCCGCCGGCCTCGAGGTCGGGCAGATCAGTGACGTCACGCCGCAGCCGCACAACGGTTGCCGCCCGCCGAAGCGTCGCCGGGTCTGAGGGAGAGACAGAGACAATGGCTCGTTATACAGGTGCGGACTGCAAGCGCTGCCGCCGCGAGAAGATGAAGCTGTTCCTCAAGGGCAGCAAGTGCGACGGGCCGAAGTGCCCGTTCGAGTCGCGTCCCTTCCCGCCCGGCCAGCACGGCCGTGGCCGGACCAAGGAGACCGAGTACCTGCTTCAGCACCGCGAGAAGCAGAAGGCCCGCCGCGTCTACGGCGTGCTCGAGAAGCAGTTCCGCGGTTACTACGAGGAGGCTGTCACCAAGCCCGGCAAGACCGGTGAGGTGCTGCTGCAGATCCTCGAGTCGCGGCTCGACAACGTCGTCTACCGGAGCGGCCTCGCGCAGTCCCGGGACATGGCCCGGCAGCTGGTCAAGCACGGCCACTTCCTGGTCAACGGCGTGAAGGTCGACGTCCCGTCGTACCGCGTCAAGGAGCACGACATCGTGACCACGCGGGAGAAGTCGAAGGAGATGACCCCCTTCGTCGTCGCCCAGGCCCAGGCCGGTCAGCGGCCCGTGCCGGCGTGGCTCGAGCCCATCCCGAGCGAGATGAAGGTTCTCGTTCACTCGCTTCCGGCCCGGGGCGTCATCGACACCCAGGTCCAGGAGCAGCTGATCGTCGAGCTCTACTCCAAGTAGCGCTCCGCCCGGTGCCGGCCCGCGTGGCCGGCGCCGGGCTGCATCATCAGGATGGCCATCAAATAGCGGATGGCCTGACAGAAAGAAGAAACACGTGCTCATCAGCCAGCGGCCGTCTCTTTCCGAAGAGTCGATCAGCGAGACCCGCTCCCGGTTCACCATCGAGCCCCTGGAGCCGGGTTTCGGGTACACCCTCGGCAACTCGCTGCGGCGTACCCTGCTGTCGTCAATCCCCGGCGCGGCGGTCACCAGCATCAAGATCGACGGCGTCCTGCACGAGTTCACCACGATCCCCGGTGTCAAGGAGGACGTGGTCGAGCTGGTCATGAACGTCAAGGAGCTCACCGTCAGCTCCGAGCACGACGAGCCGGTCAGCATGTACCTGCGCAAGCAGGGCCCCGGCGACGTCACCGCCGGCGACATCCAGCCCCCGGCCGGTGTCTCCGTGCACAACCCCGACCTCAAGCTGGCCACGCTCAACAGCAAGGGCCGGCTCGACATGGAGCTCACCGTCGAGCGGGGCCGTGGCTACGTCACGGCGGCGCAGAACAAGAGCGCCGGCGCCGAGATCGGCCGCATCCCGGTCGACTCGATCTACTCGCCGGTCATGAAGGTGACGTACCGCGTCGAGGCGACCCGTGTCGAGCAGCGCACCGACTTCGACCGCCTGATCATCGACGTCGAGTCGAAGGCGTCCATCTCGCCCCGCACCGCGCTGGCCTCGGCCGGTTCGACCCTGGTCGAGCTGTTCGGCCTGTGCCGGGAGCTGGACGAGACCGCCGAGGGCATCGACATCGGCCCGTCGCCGCAGGACGCGCAGCTCGCGGCCGACCTGGCGCTGCCGATCGAGGAGCTCGACCTGACCGTCCGGTCGTACAACTGTCTCAAGCGTGAGGGCATCAACAGCGTTGGTGAACTCATCGGGCGGACGGAGGCCGACCTTCTGGATATAAGGAATTTCGGTCAGAAGAGCATCGACGAGGTCAAGATGAAGCTCGCCGGAATGGGGCTCGGCCTCAAGGACAGCGCGCCGTCCTTCGACCCCGCGCACGTCGTGGACTCGTTCGGCGACGTGGACTACGACACCGACGATTACCGCGAGACCGAGCAGCTCTAAGAGCCCTCCGGCCGCCTTTTACAAGGAGCATTTGGAATGCCCACGCCCACCAAGGGAGCCCGCCTCGGCGGCAGCCCGGCGCACGAGAAGCTCATCCTGGCCAACCTGGCCACCGAGCTTTTCCGGCACGGGAAGATCAAGACCACCGAGGCCAAGGCGCGCCGGCTGCGCCCCCTGGCTGAGCAGCTCATCACCAAGGCCAAGCGCGGCGACCTGCACAACCGTCGCCGGGTGCTGGCCACGGTGAAGGACAAGGACGTCGTGTACGCCCTGTTCGAGCAGATCGCTCCGCGTTACGGCAACCGGCCGGGTGGCTACACCCGGATCACCAAGACCGGCCCGCGCAAGGGGGATGCTGCTCCTATGGCGGTTATTGAGCTGGTCGAGGAGCTGCAGGTTGCGGCTACGACGGCTCCGGCCAAGAAGACCGCCCGCAAGGCCGCCGCGCAGCAGGACAAGGTCGAGGCCCTGTCCCGCGAGGACGAGACGACTGCTTCTTCGTCGAACGCTACGGCTGCCGACCAGGATTCTGAGCCGCCGGTCAACGCTTCCGGTGACAAGGGAGCCGAAGGCCCGGGCGACAAGGCCGAGGGCGAAGACACCGACGCCAAGGCGTAGCTTTCTCTGAATCGAGCCCGGCACCCTTTGTGGGGTGTCGGGCTCTTTTCCTGTACGGGTTCTGGTGCTCACGAGTACGTCGGAGTGTTCCCCGGCGCCGTGGGTGGTTCGGGCCGAGGAGGGGCGATTGCTCTTATGAGATCCATCCGCTTGCGACTGGACGTTTCCTACGACGGTGCGGGTTTTTCGGGGTGGGCGATTCAGCCGGAGCGTCGGACCGTGGCCGGGGTGCTGCTCGAGGCGCTGGGGCGACTGGCTGGTGTGGACACTCCGTACGGTTTGACGGTCGCGGGGCGAACGGACGCCGGGGTGCACGCTTCCGGACAGGTGTGCCACGTGGATCTTCCGGCTGACACGTGGGAGCAGATGGAGAGTTCGTTGTTGCGGCGGCTGGGCGCGTTGATGCCGCCGGACGCGCGGGTGAAGGCAATCACGCCGGTGCCGGACAGCTTCGATGCGCGGTTCTCGGCGACCTATCGGCGGTACGAATACCGGGTCGCCGACACCGTGTGGGGGCCGGAACCGTTGCGGCGGCACGACACGATCGGGTGGGTGCGGCCGCTCGATGTGGGGCGGCTCACCGTGGCCGCGGCCGGGCTGACCGGCGAGCACGACTACGCGGCGTACTGCAAGCGCAAGGAGCACGCGACCACCGTGCGGGCGATCACCCGGTTCGACTGGCGGCGCGACCCCGACGGGGTGGTGGTGGCCACCGTGGAGGCCGACGCGTTCTGCCAGTCGATGGTGCGCAGCCTGGTCGGGGCGCTGCTGGCGGTGGGGGACGGGCGGCGCGACCCGGGCTGGCCGTCGACGCTGCTCACCCGCACGGAACGGTCCAGCGAGGTCACCGTGGCGCCGGCCCACGGGCTCACGCTGATCGCGGTCGGCTACCCGGCCGAGGAGGCCTACGCGAGCCGGGCCGAGGCCACCCGGCGGCTGCGAGCCTAGAGCGCGGCCCCGCCGAGGTGGTTGTCCACGATCTCGGCGGTGATCCTTTTCGCGTACGGGTCGTCGTCGAGCACCAGCGCGCCGTCGGGCCGGGTGATCACGCAGTAGAGCAGCAGGTTGCCCCGCACATGCCAGCCCATCGAGGCCGCCGCGGGGTCGCCGGACGACGCGGGCAGGGTGCGGAACCCGCCGAGCCCGCCCACCACCTGCTCGCGCACCAGGTCGTTGACCGTCGCCGCGGCCTCGGCGTCGGCCAGGGCGAACACCCCGGCGGTGACCTGATAACCCTCGTACGGGGAAAGAAGACCGGCCCGCACCACCTCGGAGCAGCCGTTGCGGGCCAGCAGGGCGCCCAGGCTGCCGGTGGTGGCCTCGGCGCAGTCCCGGCCGTAGTGCCGCATCTCGATCCGGTAGGCCCCCGCGGCGCCGGCCGGTCTCACCACGTCACTCGGGCCGAAGACGTCGCCCAGGGACGGCGGCTGCGCGACGGCCGGCGCCACCGGCTCCGGCTGCCGCCGGTCGGACGCCGTCACCAGAAAACCGATCATCAGGACCAGGCCGAGGACGATGATCCCGGCCAGGCCCTGCGTGAGCCACTGCACGGCCCGTTGCGGCTCGACGGAGGGGCGCGCGACCGCCGCCCGCCGGCGTCCGCGCTGAACGGGGACGCGCGGGAGCAGGGGTGCCGGCGACGGCCGATGCTGTCCGCCCGATCCGATGCCGCGGACCAGGAGCACCAGGCCGCCGTCGGCGGTCGCGCGGTGGGCTGGTTGAGAAGGGGTGCCGTACCGCATGGCGACCAGGCTAGGAGCGCACCGTGATCAATGAACGCACAGAATGTGCGGCACCCCGGCGCGCGCTCGCGCGTTGTGCGGCGGCAGACTGGTCGGGTGAGCGCCGATCATTACTTCAGCGCCGAGCCGACCACGCCCGACCGTCGCGGCGAGATCGAGTTCAGCGCCGCCGGCCGTGACTACCGGCTGGCCGTCGCGGCCGGCGTGTTCAGCGCGGGCCGGCTCGACCCCGGAACGGCCGTGCTGCTGCGCAAGGGCGACCTGCCCACGGCCGACGTCGCGGGCACGTTCCTCGACCTCGGCTGCGGCTACGGCCCGATCACTTGCGTGCTGGCCAGCGAGGCCCCGGCCGCGACGGTCTGGGCGGTCGACGTGAACTCGCGTGCCCGCGAGCTGACCGCCCTGAACGCCGAGACGCTCGGGTTGTCGGCGCGGGTGCGGGTGGCCGAGCCCGACGAGGTGCCCGCCGGGGTGACGTTCGACCAGATCTGGAGCAACCCGCCGACCCACGTCGGCAAGAGCGAACTGCGCGCGCTGATGGAGCGCTGGCTGCCGCGGCTCGCCGACGGCGGCGTGGCCTGGCTGGTGATCAACCGGAATCTCGGTGGTGACTCGCTGCACACCTGGCTGGTCGAGAACGGCTGGGAAGTGGAGCGTACGGCCAGCCAGAAGGGCTTCCGAGTGCTCAAGGTGACCCGGAAAACCGGCTGACTACCGCGGCCCGGGCCGGGATGATTGCCGCCATGGGTTACGTGGATGTCGCCGGAGCCGGTTTTGTGCTGCCCGACGGGCGCCGGCTGTTCGCCGACGTCGCGTTCCGGGTCGGCGAGGGGGCCAAGGTCGCGCTGGTCGGGCCGAACGGGGCCGGCAAGACGACGTTGCTGCGCATGGTGGCGGGCGATCTCGGCCTGCCCGAGGGGTCGATCGCCCGTTCCGGCGGCCTCGGCGTGATGCGCCAGTTCATCGGCATGATCGGCGACGACCGTACGCTGGAAGATCTGGCTCTGTCGCTGGTCAAACCCGAGCTCGGGGCCGCGGGCGAGCGCGTGGCCAAGGCGGCCGCCGCGCTCGACGAGACCGAGCGCACCCAGCTGGCGTACGCGAATGCCCTGGCCCACTGGGGCGAGATCGGCGGCTACGACACCGAGGTGCTCTTCGACACGGTCGCCGTCGCGATCCTCGGCAAGCCGTGGGACGACGTGCGCAGCCGTCCGGTTCGGACACTGTCGGGCGGCCAGCAGAAACGGTTCGCGCTCGACCTGCTGCTGCGCGGCGACGACGAGGTGCTGCTGCTCGACGAGCCGGACAACTTCCTCGACGTGCCCGGCAAGCGCTGGCTCGAGGCGCGGCTGCGCGAGTCGCCGAAATCAGTGCTCTACGTCTCGCACGACCGCGAGCTGCTGGCCCAGACGGCCGACCGGGTCGTGGCCGTCGAGGGCGGCACGGCCTGGACGCATCCGGGCGGGTTCGCGTCGTGGCACGAGGCCCGGCTGCACCGCCACGACCGGATGGAGGAGAACCGCCGGCGCTGGGACGAGGAGCATCAGAAGCTCAAGGATCTGGTGTTCACGCTCAAGCAGAAGGCGACCTTCAACGACGGCCTGGCCTCGCGCTATCAGGCCGCACAGACCCGGCTGCGCAAGTTCGAGGAGGCCGGCCCGCCGCCGCTGCCGCCCAAGGAGCAGTCGCTGCGGATGAACCTGCGCGGCGGGCGCACGGCGAAGCGCGCGGTGATCTGCGAGCAGCTCGAGATGGAAAATCTGACGTTCCCGTTCGACCTGGAGATCTGGTATGGCGATCGGGTCGCCGTGCTGGGGGCCAACGGCACCGGCAAGTCGCACTTCCTGCGGCTGCTGGCGGCGGGCGGCAGCGATCCCGAGGCCGAGAACAAACCGGTCGACGGCGCGCCCCTGACCCACGTGGCGCACAACGGCGTGGCCCGGCTCGGCGCGCGGGTGCGGCCGGGGCACTTCTCGCAGACGCACGACCGGCCCGAGCTGCTCGACCGCACCCTGGTCGAGATCCTTTGGCGCGGCGACGACCACCGGTCCGGAATGGACCGCGCGGGCTCGATGAAGGCGCTCAACCGGTACGAGCTGTCGGAGCAGGGTGACCAGCGGTTCGGCACGCTCTCCGGCGGTCAGCAGGCCCGCTTCCTGGTGCTGCTGCTCGAGCTGTCGGGGGCGACGGTGCTGCTGCTCGACGAGCCGACCGACAACCTCGACCTGGCCTCGGCCGAGGCGTTGGAGGAGGGGCTGAACAAATTCGAGGGCACGGTGATCGCGGTGACCCACGACCGCTGGTTCACCAGGTCGTTCGACCGTTTCGTGCTCTTCCAGGGCGACGGCGAGGTCGTCGAGACGCCCGAGCCGGTCTGGGACGTGCGGTAGTTTTTCGGCCTCGGACGGGTTATGGTCCGAGGCAACACAACCCCACGGGAGTCCGGTGCACCGGGCTGAGAGGGGGGCTGACGCGGCCCCCGACCGTCGAACCTGATCCGGATCATGCCGGCGCAGGGAGGAGCGACAGTTGTTGTTGCCGCGTTTGCACATCGTCACCGACTCGCTGAATGTCGTGCGGGGCGTGCTCCGTCACGGGCCGGTGGCCGTCCAGATCAGGGTCAAGACCAACGACCGCGAGGCGTACGCCCTGACGACCGCCGCGCTCGAGCTGTGCCGCCCGGCCGGGGCCCTGTGCCTGGTCGACGACCGGGTCGGGGTGGCCCTCGCGGCCGGCGCCGACGGCGTGCACGTGGGCGCGGACGACCTGCCGGTGGCGGCGGCTCGGCGGGTGCTCGGGCCCGACCTGGTGCTGGGCGCGACCTGCCGTAATCCCGTGGCCGCCCGCGCTGCCGTGGCCGACGGTGCGACGTACCTCGGGGTCGGGCCGGCCTTCGCGACCAGCAGCAAGACGGGGCTGCCGGAGCCGATCGGGCCGGCGGGCGTCGCGGCGGTGACCCGGGCCGTGCCGGGGACGCCGGTGATCGCGATCGCGGGGATCACGCCTGCCCGCGTGGGCGAACTGGACTGTTACGGGGTGGCCGCGATCTCGGCTGTCGTGGGCGATCCGGCTGGTGCGACTGCCGACTTTCTGCGGGCTCTGACTCGCTTTCCGGCCGCTCTCCCGGCCGCTCTCCCGGCTGCTCTTCCGGCTGCTCTCCCGGCCGGCGATGTTATCGACGGCCGGCATTCTCGGGCGGCTGGTTCGGCGGATGACGTGATCGGGGTCTCGCATGAGTGACGTCGCGGTCGTCGGGGGCGGGATCATCGGGCTGTCCATCGCGTGGCGGCTCGTGCAACGGGGTGCGGACGTGACCGTGCTGGACGGCGGCGACGAGGGCGCCTGGCACGTGGCGGCCGGAATGTTGGCGCCGGGTGGCGAATCCGAGCACGAGGATCCGGCCCTGATCGGGCTCATGGAGCGATCCGCCGCGCTGTGGCCCGCGTACGCGAAGGAACTGGAAGTTGATGTCGGCTATGACGACACCGGCACCCTGAGCCTGGCGCTGACGGCCGACGACCTGGCCGAGCGGGCGCGCATGTGGACCCGGCAGCAACTGCCGCTGCTGCGGCCGACCGAGCTGCGCGACCTGGAGCCGGCGCTGTCTCCCCGCGTACGGGCGGGGGTCTTTGCTCCTCGGGAGACTCAGGTGGACCCGCGCAAAGTGGTGAGCGCGCTGCGGGAGAGGCTCGGGGCGCGGATCGTGGCCAAGCGGGTCGAAGATCTCTCCGATGTGGACGCGCCGCAGGTCGTGGTGGCGGCCGGCTGCGGCACGGCGGCGCTCACGGGCTTGCCGATCCGGCCGGTGAAGGGCCAGGTGCTGCGGCTGCGCGGCGAACCCGGACTGCTGCGGCACGTGCTCGACGCCCCCGAGGTCTACGTCGTGCCGCGCGCCGACGGCGAGGTGGTGGTGGGCGCGACCCAGGAGGAGCGGACCGATCGGCTGGTCACCGCGGGTGGGGTGCACGATCTGCTGCGCGCGGCGCTGGAACTGGTGCCGGGGCTGGCCGACTTCGAGCTCACCGAGACCACCGTCGGGCACCGGCCCGGCACGCCCGACAACGCGCCGCTGCTGGGGCGGCTCGACGACCGGGTGATCGTGGCCGCCGGGCATTTTCGCAACGGCATCCTGCTGGCACCGGTCACCGCGTCGCTGATCGCCGGGCTGGTGCTCGGCGAGACCGACCCGATGCCGGCCGGCTTCTCGCCCCGGAGGTTCTGATGCGGCTGACGGTCAACGGAAACGTGATCGAGAGCGACGCCGCGACCGTGCAGGCGCTCGTCCAGACGATCACCGAGGCCCGGCGGGGCGTCGCGGTGGCGGTGAACGGCGAGGTGGTGCCCCGCTCGACCTGGGGGCTGACCGCGCTCGCGGACGGCGACGCCGTCGAGGTGCTGACCGCGGCCCAGGGAGGCTGATCGTGGACTTTCTGGACAAGTCACGGCTCATTCTCGGCACCGGTGGAGCCAACAGCCTGGCCGCGCTGGAGGAGGCGATCGTCGCGTCCGGCACCGCGCTGGTCACCGTGGCGCTGCGCCGGGTCGACGCGGCCGGGCCGGGCCTGCTGCCGATGCTCGACCGGCTCGGGGTGCCGGTGCTGCCCAACACGGCCGGCTGCTACACGGCCGGCGACGCGGTCAAGACCGCCCACCTGGCCCGCGACGCCTTCGAGACCGACCTCGTCAAGCTCGAGGTGATCGGCGACGAGCGAACCCTGCTGCCCGACGGGGTCGAGCTGCTGAGGGCGGCCGAGACGCTGGTGGGGGACGGGTTCCGGGTGCTGCCCTACACCAGCGACGACCCGATCCTGGCCCGCCGGCTGGCCGACGTGGGCTGCGTCGCGGTGATGCCGGCCGGGTCGCCGATCGGGTCGGGGCTCGGCATCTCGAACCCGCATCACATCCGGCTGATCCGGCAGAGCGTGGACGTGCCGGTGGTGCTCGACGCGGGCATCGGGACGGCCTCGGACGCGGCGCTGGCCATGGAGCTGGGCTGCGACGCGGTGCTGATCGCGAGCGCGATCACGCGGGCTTCGGCGCCGGCCGAGATGGCGTCGGCGATGCGGCATGCGGTTGTCGCGGGGCGGCTGGCCTTCACGGCGGGGCGGATTCCGCGGCGGTTCCACGCGGTGGCGTCCACATCGGATCTTGGAATCGCGCAGTGGTGACGCCGGGTGGGCTCGTGGTGCTCACCGATCGGCGTCTCGCTCGCGGGTCGCTGGTGGCGGTGGTGCGGGCGGCGGTCCGCGGCGGCGCGGGGTGGGTCATTCTGCGGGAGAAAGATCTGCCGTACGCGTCTCGGGTGGCGCTCTTCGAGGAGCTGCGCGCGGTTGTGCCGGACGGGCGGTTGATCGTGGCCGGGGCTGATCCGCTCGGGGGTGATGCCGTGCATTTGGCGGCGGCGGATCCGGTGCCTGCTGTGGGGCTGGTCGGGCGGTCCTGTCACGGCTTTTCGGATATGTTCGACGTGGACTATGTGACGGTGTCGCCGATCTATCCGACCGAATCGAAGCCCGGGTATGGGCCGGCGCTGGGGGCTTCGGTCGCCGCGGAGATCGCGGGGGAGGTGCCTTGGCTGGCGCTGGGCGGGGTTGATTCCGCTGGTCGGGCCGCGGAGTGTGCGGCTGCGGGGGCGGCCGGGGTGGCCGTTATGGGGGCGATTATGCGGGCTCGTGACCCATTTGGGGTGGCTGCCAGTATTTCGACCGTTTTCCAAGATCGGTTAGCTACTGGTCTGCCTTCCCTAGCCCCCACCCACCCTGGGGAGAGGAATGAAAATACACCCTGTCAAGCGGGGGTGGCGGGTTATCCACAGGATGTGGACCGAGGCGAGGTGTGTTCCTCGTGACGGGCCGGACGCCGCCAGTCGTGTTAACCATCGCCGGGTCGGATTCCGGTGGTGGCGCCGGGATTCAGGCCGACCTCAAGACGTTCGCGGCGCTGGGGGCGTACGGGGCCTCGGTCCTCACGGCCGTCACCGCGCAGAACACTCTCGGCGTCACGGCGATCCACCCGATCCCGGTCGACGTCGTGGCCGCGCAGCTCGAGGCGGTGCTGGCCGATTTCCCCGTGGCCGCGGTCAAGGTCGGCATGATCGGCGACCCGGCCGTGGGTGAGCTGATCGCCTCGTGGGCCGACCGGCTGCCCAACCTGGTCGTCGACCCGGTGCTCGTGGCCACCTCGGGCGCCCGGCTGGCCGAGACGGCCTCGGTCGCGCCGCTGCTCACCCGGTCGTGCGTGCTGACCCCGAACAGGCAGGAGGCGGCCGCCCTCGTACGGGGCCGGGTCGAGACCGCGCCGGAGATGGCGGAGGCGGCCGAGCGACTGGCCGCCGGGGGAGCGCGAGCGGTGGTGGTGACCGGGAGCGAGCTGGCGGTCGACGTGCTGCGCTACGACGGCGTGACCGAGACGCTGGCCGGCGACCCGGTGCCGACGGTCAACAACCACGGCTCCGGCTGCACGTTCTCGTCGGCGATCGCCGTGCGGCTGGCCCTGGGCGATCCGGTGCCCGTCGCCGTCAAGAACGCCAAGCAGTACGTAACGAATGCGCTCGCCGGTGGGCGGGAGTGGCGGCTGGGCGCCGGGCCCGGACCGCTGAACCACTTCTCGATTTAACAAAGGACGCCGTCCACAGGGGACGAGTGTGTCCAGCGAAGGGGAGGAACGGGATATGAGGCGCAAAGTGTACGTCGACGGGGTGCCGTTCACCGAGGTCGAGCTGAGCGACGGCAACGACCCCGTACGGCTCTACGACACCTCGGGCCCGGGCAGCGATCCCGCCGTGGGCCTGCCGCCGTTGCGCGCACCCTGGGCGAGCGGCCGCACCCAGCTGGCGTCGGCGCGGGCCGGAGTCGTGACGCCCGAGATGGAGTTCGTGGCGATCCGCGAGAACGTGCCGGCCGAGCTGGTGCGCTCCGAGATCGCGGCCGGCCGCGCGGTGCTGCCGGCCAACCGCAACCATCCCGAGTCCGAGCCGATGGTGATCGGGTCGCGGTTCCTCGTGAAGGTCAACGCGAACATCGGCACCTCGGCCGTGACGTCGTCGGTGGCCGAGGAGGTCGAGAAGCTGACCTGGGCCACCCGCTGGGGCGCGGACACGGTGATGGACCTGTCGACCGGGCCGCGCATCCACGAGACCCGCGAGGCGATCATCCGGAACTCGCCGGTGCCGATCGGGACGGTGCCGATCTATCAGGCGCTCGAGAAGGTCAAGGGCGACCCGGTCAAGCTGACCTGGGAGGTGTTCCGCGACACGATCATCGAGCAGGCCGAACAGGGGGTGGACTATATGACTGTCCACGCCGGAGTGCTGCTGCCGTACGTGCCGCTGGCCGCCGACCGGGTGACCGGCATCGTGTCGCGCGGCGGCTCGATCATGGCGGCCTGGTGTCTCGCGCACCACGAGGAGAACTTCCTGTACGCGAACTACGACGAGCTGTGCCGGATCTTCGCCGACTACGACATCACGTTCTCGCTGGGGGACGGGTTGCGTCCGGGCTCGATCGCCGACGCCAACGACGAGGCCCAGTTCGCCGAGCTGCGCACGCTGGGCGAGCTGACCCACCGGGCCTGGGCACACGACGTGCAGGTGATGGTCGAGGGGCCGGGGCACGTGCCGATGCACAAGATCAAGGAGAACGTGGACCTGCAGGTCGAGCTCTGTGGCGGGGCGCCCTTCTACACGCTCGGGCCGCTGACGACCGACATCGCTCCCGCGTACGACCACATCACGTCGGCGATCGGCGCCGCGATGATCGGCATGTTCGGCACGGCGATGCTCTGCTACGTGACGCCGAAGGAGCACCTCGGGCTGCCCGGCAAGGACGACGTGAAGGCCGGGATGATCGCCTACAAGATCGCGGCGCACGCGGCCGACCTGGCCAAGGGGCATCCGGGCGCGCAGGAGTGGGACGACGCGCTGTCCAGGGCCCGGTTCGAGTTCCGCTGGGAGGACCAGTTCGAGCTCGCCCTCGACCCGGAGACCGCGCGGGCCTACCACGACGAGACGCTGCCGGCCGCGGCCGCCAAGACCGCGCACTTCTGCTCGATGTGCGGGCCCAAGTTCTGCTCGATGAAGATCAGCCACGAGCTCAAGGCGCGCGGGATGGGCGAGAAGTCCGCCGAGTTCGTCTCCTCGGGCGGGCGGGTCTACGTGCCGTTGCCGATAACCGAGATCGCCTAGCGGTCCGGTTCCGCAGCAACCATTCCGAGGTTCTTGGCCATTCGCCAATAACGCCCTATGCGGATTCCTTGGAAAATGCCATGGACGACGACGGAATTGGTCGCGAATCCGGGCTCAGCGACCGAGCCCGCTCACCCAGTCGGCGATCTCGCCTTCCGGGCTGTCCGGCCGATTCGAGCGCTGCTGCTGCGAGGGCGGGGTGAAGCCGTCGAACGGGGGCATCGTGATCACGCCGGTGTCGGACGGCTTCAGCTCGTGCTCGGGGCGCTGCGCGGCCACGGCGGCGTGGGCGGCCACCGAGGCCCGGCCCGAGACCGAGGCCCGGCCGGTCGCGGGTTTGACGGCGGCGGTGCCGGCCTGGGGACCGGCGGCGGCCTTGGCGATCGCCGACTCGGGCTGCGCGTCGCGCTGGGGCAGCGGCGGGCGGTCGGGGGTGGGCTCGGTGCCGAGCGGGACGCCGGGCTGGTCGGTGGCCGGGCCGCGGCGCAGCACCGCGGCCAGCACCGAGCCGAAGACCCCGGCCCCGGCCGCGGTCATGGCACCCCAGTAGGGCACCTCCTGGAAGCGGCTCGCGCCCGGCCCGGCGACCAGGTAGGCCACCGTGAGCAGGGCGGGACCGGGCAGGCCGGCCAGGGCGATCGCCACCGTGGGCAGCTGGCGGCGGCGGGCCGCGAGCCCGATCACCAGGCCGCTGATCAGGGCGATGGCCGGCATCGTGAACAGGGCGACCCGCTCGATGAGGCCGTCGGGGACGAAATCGGCGTCCAGCACCCCCAGCCGTACGGGGGGAAGGGTCTTGCCCGAGATGAGCGAGGGCGCCACGGACGCCAGCGCGACGAGCCAGATCGCGCCGGCCACGGTCATCAGGCTCCAGTGCGACACGTGCCGGCCCAGGGCGGCGTACGCGGCGAAGATGCCCGCGGCCGCCCCGATCACGGCGCACGCCCCGATCACGAAGACCGCGTTCACGCCCGCGATCTCGGCGCTGCGGGCGGGCTGCATGGTCAGCGGCACGATCGCCGCCGCGCCCAGGCCCGCCGCGATCGCGCCGGCCATCCGCGTGCCCGCACCCGCCGACCGGGGCAGCCGGGACCGGCCGGCCAGCCCACCGGCGGCGGCCGCGGTCAGCGCGAACCACGCGACCCAGCCCAGCTGGACGGTCCATTGATCACGCGCGGTAGCGTCCACGACACGGGTGAAGCCGAGGATGCCCAGCCCGTAGGCGAGGCCCAGCTGACCGGCGCCGACCAGCGCCGCGGCGCCGAATGCGGCCCCCACCAACTTCACCCAGGTCCGAAATGCCATGCCCGGCACGTTACGGTTTCCTTGCCTGTGCGCTCAACTGCGGGAGTGGATTCTTAAAATCCCGCTTAGTTATTTATACAAAGAGTGACGACTCAGGCCATCAGTAGATCATGAAGCAGGCCGCTGGCCCGGGCCACCTCGTCGGAGTGCGCCGTGCGGCCCAGGGTGCGTGGACGCGGGATCCGGACGTCGACGATCTCGCGGACCCGGCCCGGCCGCGGGCTGAGCACGACCACCCGGTCGGCCAGCAGCACGGCCTCGTCGATCGAATGGGTGACGAAGACCGTGGTCGCCCGCTGCTCCATGTGGATGCGTTGCAGCTCGACCGAGAGTTCCTCGCGGATCAGCGGGTCGAGCGCCGAGAAGGGCTCGTCCATCAGCATCACCTGCGGCTTGCCGATCAGCGCCCGGCACAGCGCCACCCGCTGCTGCATGCCGCCGGAGAGCTCGTGCGGCAGCCGCTTCTCGAAGCCGGTCAGGCCGGTCAGGGCCAGCAGCTCGTGGGCGCGGCCGAGATACTCCGACTTGCGCCGGCCGAAGATCTGCACCGGCAGCAGCACGTTGTCGAGCACTGAGCGCCAGGGCAGCAGGGCCGGCCGCTGGAACATCATCGACACGTCGCGCCGGGGCTTGGCCACCGCGACCCCGCCCACCTCGATCACGCCGCCGGTCGGGGGCAGCAGACCGGCGATCATCCGCAGCAGCGTCGACTTGCCGCAGCCCGAGCGGCCGACCACGGCCACGAACTCGCCGTCGCCGACCTGCAGGCTGACGTCGCGCAGGGCCTCGACCGTGCCCGAGCGGCCGGTGAACGTACGGGAGACGTGGTTGACCTGGATCATGACGCGAGCCGCCACCGGCCGCTGCGCGCCACCAGCAGGGTGAGCGCCTGCGGCATCAGGCCGGAGTGGTTGTCGGGGGTGAGCCGGATCGGGCCGGACAGGCCGTCGACCTGCGACGTCTCGAGGATCTCGCGGATCTGCACGCGGTTGGTGCCGACCCGGGCCACCGCGCCGGCGACCAGGTCGGTGGCGTCGGCCGCGAACGAGGCCACGCCGGAGTAGCTGCCGTAGCGGGACGTGTAGTCGCGGAACCACTGCTTGCGGGACGACTTGGCCGGGGTGGTCGCGATCACGTCGTCGATCGCCAGGATCTGGGTGAACACCATCGTGGCGTTGTTCGTGGCGGCGGCCGCCTCACGCGGGATGAACAGGTCGCCCGCGGCGGCCGCGTCCATGTAGATCCGGCCGCGGTAGCCGGCGGCCCGCGCGTCCCGGGCGGCCAGCTGGGCCAGGTCGGGCGGGGTGAGCACGACCAGCGCCTGCGGGGCGGCGTCGGTCAGCGTGCCGACGGTCTGCGCGATGTCGGACGCGCCCGCCTTGACCGAGCGGGTCGCCTTGACGGTGATGGCCGACCCCCGCGCGGCGTTGAACGCCGTGTTCGCGCCGCGGCCGTAGAGGTCGGTCGTGTAGAGCACCGAGACCGTCTTCATGCCGGCCGAGGACAGCTCGCTGACCAGCGCGGCGGTGCTGTCGGCGGAGTTCGGGCCGAGCTTGAAGACGTACTGCCGCTCGTTGACCGGGGAGGCGACGTCCGACGAGGCCAGCGCGATCGTCGGGATGGTCTTGTCGTTGATCGTCTTGGCCGCCTGGACCACGCACTCGTCGCACGAACCGGTGACGACCGCGGCCACCGTCGGGTCGTCGGCAAACGATGTGATGTTTCGCATCGATGCCGCCGGGTCGTTGCGGTTGTCCTTCGTCACCAGCCGCAGCTCGCGGTCGCCCAGCTGGCCCGAGGCGTTGATCTGGTCGACCCGCAGTTGCAGGGCCCGGGCGTACGCGGTGTCGACCGACGAGTTGTTGAGGTCGGCCGCGATGACCACGACTTCGGCGCCGCTGGCGGCGTCGTCGTCAGAGGTGCAGCCGGCCGCACCGGCGATGAGCATCGATGCCACGGCGGTGGCCGCGGTGATGCGGGGGAGCCGCACTGCGGTGCCTCCTATGGGGGCGGAAAAGGCGGGGGCGCCGGCACATCGTGGTCCGTGGGCGGGCGCGCCGGCACGGACAATGTGTCCGTTCGATCGCGCCAAACCTTGCCAACGTGAAGGCCCCTGGTCAAGCGGCTCACCATCGATGGAACGAGACGGTTGTCTCACATATTGGTTGGAATCTTGGGGGTTCAGCGTGACCGAGTCGTCACCGGATGTGTTGGGCGACATATTCGCGCACGTCAAAGCGCATTGTTTGTCGAATGTAGAACGGTCAGGAATCCTTGCACTCGGACACCAAGTTCATTTCTGGGTGTTTCCTGGCTTCCCAAAGGGATGTCCGTTCTGATGAAATTCCCGGGCCGCGCGAGGTTTTGCGGGCGAAGAGCCACGGGGATGACCACGGAG
Organism: Paractinoplanes lichenicola; assembly: GCF_016785085.1. Taxonomy (GTDB): domain Bacteria; phylum Actinomycetota; class Actinomycetes; order Mycobacteriales; family Micromonosporaceae; genus Actinoplanes; species Actinoplanes lichenicola. Next base: position 259,700 of record NZ_JAENHO010000006.1, on the reverse strand, counting down.
GAGAAGTCGTGAGCACCGGATCTTCGACCCAGGTGACGCGCCGTGGTGTCTTCCCCCGCCTGCGAGACGCCCGGATCCGCGCCAAACTGGCTCTCATTCTGGTCGTTCCTCTGGTCGCAGTCATCGCCCTGGCGACCACCCGTCTGGTCGACGTCGGACAGCGTGCCGCCGACGCCGGACAGGTCGAGGAACTGACCAAGCTGGAGACCGACGTCTCCGCACTCACACAGCTGCTGCACGTCGAGCGGATGGCCGCCGCCGCGTACCTCGGGAACGCGGTCACCAACGCGCGCACCGACGCCTACCGGTCCGCCGTCCGGGCGAGCGACGCGCAGATCCAGGTCTACCGCGCGCACCGCGAGGACATCGGCACGCCGCCGGCCACGGTGCTCGACCGGCTGACCCGCATCGACGACCACCTGAACACGATGGACGCGACCCGCACGGCGGTGGGCGACCGCAACGGCATCGCCGTCGCCGAGGCCGTCTCGCGCTACAGCGTCGTGATCACCGACCTGGTCTCGTACGGCGAGGCGGTCAGCCAGTTCGCCGGCGACGGCGACATCGCCGACCGGCTGCGCGCGATCGCCGCGTTCGCCCGGGCCAAGGCGGGCACCGCCGAGCAGGAGGCGGTGTCGTACGCGGCCGTCGTCACCCGCGACCTCAGCGCCGAGCAGCGCGTCACGTTCATCGCCACCCAGACCGCCCAGCAGGAGGCGCTGCTCGCCTTCTCGCTGGTGGCCAGCCCGGCCCAGGCCTCGCTGGTCGACAACGTCGTCTCGGGCGACGCGGTCAACCTGGTCGACGGCGTGACCGCGCAGCTCAACCGGGCCGGCAATCAGGTTCTCGAAGCCGACGAGGTGACACGGTCCTTCGGGGCCGTGGTCGACCTGATGCGCTGGGCCGAGCAGGAGCTCGAGTCCGACGTGGTCGACCAGGCGTCGGCCGACCGCGACAGCGTCGTGCGGCAGACCGCGATCGAGGCCGCCCTGGTCCTGCTCGTGCTGATCGTCGCCATCACGCTGGCCGTGATCCTGGCCCGCTCGCTCAACATGTCGCTGCGCCGGCTGCGGGAGGGCGCCCTCGCGGTGGCCAACCGCGACCTGCCCGACGCCGTGGCCCGGCTGCGCGACGCCCGCAACCTCGGTGAGGGCGGCGCCGACGAGCTGGTCCGCCAGGTCCGCGACCCGATCAAGCTGCCCAACAAGGACGAGGTCGGCCAGGTCGCCCAGGCCTTCAACGTGGTCCACCGCGAGGCGGTCCGCATCGCCGCCGAGCAGGCCGCCCTGCGCACCAGCGTCTCGACGATGTTCCTCAACCTGGCCCGGCGCTCGCAGTCGCTGGTCGACCGGATGATCGGCGAGCTCGACATGATCGAGCGCACCGAGGAGGACCCGAAGCGGCTGGCCCAGCTGTTCGAGCTCGACCACCTGGCCACCCGGATGCGCCGCAACGACGAGAACCTGCTCGTGCTGGCCGGCGCCGACTCCAGCGCCCCCCGCCGCGAGGACGCGCTGCTGGTCGACGCCCTGCGCGCCGCCCAGTCCGAGGTGGAGCTGTACAACCGCATCGAGTTCGGCACGGTCGACACCGACATCTCGATCGCCGCGCTCGCCGTCAACGACGTGGTCCGCCTCGTCGCCGAGCTGCTCGACAACGCCACCCGGTTCTCGCCGCCGACCACGATCGTGGTCGCCGACGGCCGGCGGATCCGCGACTACGTCGTGATCCAGGTCGAGGACCGTGGCCTCGGCATGTCCGAGGAGCAGATGGACCAGCTCAACCGGCGCCTGGCCGAGCCGCCGAGCGTCGACGTGGCCGCCTTCCGCCTGATGGGTCTGGCCGTGGTCGGCCGGCTCGCCTCGCGCTACGGCATCCGCGTCGAGCTGCGGGCCAACCTCGAGGGCGGCACGGTCGCCCAGGTCACGCTGCCGAGCAGCATCGTCGTGCTGCCGAGCCGCCGGCTCGACGCGCCGGTCCGGCCGCAGGAGCTCGGCACCGCGCCGTACGGGGGTGGTGGCTGGGACGCCCGCTCGTCCCGGGCCGCGACCGCGACGCTGCCGACGATCTCGCCGTCGGCCGCGCCCGAGCCAGCCTGGAGGGAGCCGACCCCGGCGCCGCCAGCCGCGCACCCGCAGCTGCCGATGTTCCCGTCGCAGCGCCCGCCGTCCGAGCCCGAGACCCGGCCCACGCCGAACCGGCCCCCGCTGCCGACCCGGGTGACGAAGACGATCGACGCGACGAACTCGTCGTCCACGATGAACGGCTTCGCCGCGGCCACCCCGGTGGTCTCGGCGCCACCGATGCCGGCGCCCCCGGTTTCCGCGCCGCCCGTGTCGGCCCCGCCGATCGTCTCCACGCCGCCGGCCCCCACGGGCAGCAGCTGGGGCGCCGCCCTGGCCGCGATGCCGCCCGCGCCCCCGCCGCCGGTCGTGCCGTCGGCCGAGGACCGCAGCGACGCGCCGATCTTCGTGCAGATGCAGCAGAGCTGGTTCCGCAACCACGAGAACGCGAGCCAGGAGGAGTGGGGCATGCCGACCGCCGGCTACGCCCCGCCGCCGAACGGTGCGTCCAAGCCCACCCCGGCCCCGCCTGTTTCTCCTGCTCCGGCACCCGCGGCCGCACCGGCACCCCCGCCGTCGTCGCCCGCCCCGACCGGGCACAATGGACCGTCCGTACCCAAGCCGCGTGCCGCGGCCGAGGACAGATGGAAGACGACGGCCGACGAGGGGTGGCAGAAGGCGATGGCAGCGGCCGAGCCCGTCGACGCCGGCACGACGCGGTCCGGTCTGCCCAAGCGCGTACCCCAGGCGCAGCTCGTGCCCGGCGGCGTGCAGCCCGGGCCCAAAAACCAAAACCGTCGCAGTCCTGATGAGGTCCGCGGACTACTTTCTGCGTATCACCGGGGAGTGCAACGAGGGCGGACGGACGGCACCGCCGAGTCCGCCACCTCCCAGGCTAAGGAGAACCAACCGTGACCAGGCCCCCCACCATGCAGGACATGGGCTGGCTGCTCAACAACTTCGCCAACAGCGTGGCCGGCATCGCCCACGTCGTGGCGGTCTCCGCGGACGGCCTGCTGCTCGCCGCGTCGCGCGACCTGCCCGCCGACCGGGCCGACCAGCTCGCGGCCATCACGTCCGGTGTGGTCAGCCTGACCGAGGGCGCGTCGCGCATGTTCAACGCGGGCGAGGTCCAGCAGACCATCATCGAGATGGACTCCGGCTACCTCTTCCTCATGACGATCAGCGACGGTTCCTCGATGGCCGTGCTGGCCGCGCGCAGCTGCGACGTCGGTCAGGTCGGCTACGAGATGGCGCTGCTGGTCGAGCGGGTCGGCGCGTCGCTGTCGCCCGCTCCCCGGGAAACTGTCAATCACTAGTCGCCGGTTCGACGGAAGGGGGTGATCGCGATGGGCCAGCCGCAGGATCCGAGAGGCAACCTGGTGCGTCCGTACGCGGTCACCCGTGGCCGGACCGAGCCGCGCCGGGACATCCCGATCGAGGCGGTCCTGGTCGCCAGCCAGGCCGGTCTGCAAGAGGCCCGGTTCGCCGGGCATGACAAGTACCGCATCGCCGTGCTGTGCGAGGCGAAGGCGCAATCGCTGGCCGAGCTCGCAGCGCTCTCCCGGCTACCGCTGGGTGTGGCGCGGGTCCTGGTCGCCGACATGGTGGCCGACGGGCTGCTCTCGTTGCACAGCGCCGCTCCCAAAACTGGGTTCTCGGAGCGGATGAACCTGCTGGAAAGGGTATTGAGTGGACTTCGCAAGCTCTGAGCGGGCGGGGGCGCAACCCAAAGAGATCACCTCCGCCAAGATCGTCGTCGCCGGCGGTTTCGGCGTGGGCAAGACGACGCTGGTCGGGGCGGTCTCCGAGATCGAGCCGCTGACCACCGAGGCCGTGATGACCTCGGCCGGTCAAGGGGTCGACGACGCGTCCAAGGTGCCCGGCAAGGGGACCACCACGGTGGCGATGGACTTCGGCCGCATCACGATGGCCGACGACCTGATCCTCTACCTTTTCGGCACCCCCGGGCAGACGCGGTTCTGGTTCATGTGGGACGAGCTCATCCGCGGCGCGGTCGGCGCGGCAGTGCTCGTCGACACCCGCCGGATCGCCGACGCGTTCGCCCCCCTCGACTACTTCGAGAATCGTCACCTGCCCTACCTGGTGGCGCTGAACTGCTTCGACGGGGCGCCACGCTACGAGCCCGACGAGGTTCGCGAGGCGCTGGCCATCCCGCCGCACGTGCCGCTGGTCATGTGCGACGCCCGCCACCGCGACTCGGTCAAGCAGGTGCTGGTCGCGGTCGTGGAGCACGCGATGGCGACATTGATTTCCGAACAGGGTGGATACCCGGCGCCCGTTGGCTAAACGTCAAGATCAAGATGTCCTCGCGGGGTGGTGGGTGGCCGTCGCTCCTGCGAAAACTTCAGAGGCAAATGTCCTCGCGGGGTGGTGGGTTCAGACCGTCGCTCCCGCGGGGACCCGGGCGGGCTGAGCAGGGCGCTGGCGCGCCCTGAACGCTCAGCCCACCCGGGCGACGTGAGTGAGTGGTCGCGCCCGAAAACCCCTGGTTGGTTGCTCCCGCGGACTTATCCACAGCCCTCAAGCGATCTTGTCTGGACGCCGCTAGGGTGTGCCCACCCTTTGTGGGCGGGGGAGGTGGCGGCTGCTCCTGCGATCTTGAGGAAGACGGGATCTTGGGCGGCTGAGTGGGTCAGACGGGTAGGCGGTAGCCGCGTTTGACGACTGTTTGGATGACGCCGGGGGCGTTCAGGCCGGCTCGGAGGCGGGCCACTGCCATTTCGACGGCGTGTTCGTCGGCGCCGCGGGGGAGTGCGTGCAGCAGGGCCGCCCGGGAGAGCACCCGGCCCGGGGTGGCGGCCAGCGCGCGCAGCACGGCCATCGGGGCCGGAGCCAAGGGGCGCAGTTCGCCGTCGACTATCGCGGCGTGGCCCCGCAGGGTGAGCGAATGGCCGGCCACCTCGAGCGAGACGGCCCGTTTCGGCAGCTCGTCGACGATCGTGCGGACCAGGGCGCTCAGCCGGGCCCGGGTCGGCGCTACTACAGGCACGTTGTGGCGGCGCAGGGGTGCGGCCGTGACCGGGCCCACGCAGGCCGCCAGCACGTCGCCGCGGAGCGCGTCGAGGACGGCGTCCGAGCTCGGGCCGGCCGCGCGCAGCAGCGCCTGCACGGCCGGGGCGGCGGTGAAGGTGACCGCGTCGACGAGCCGGGCGGTGATCAGGTCGACCAGGCGGTGCAGCGGGGCCGGATCGGTCGGGGCGGCCCAGCGATAGACCGGCACTTCGATCACGCGGGCCCCCGCCTGCTCCAGCGCCTCGGTGTATTCGGGCTGGCTCTCGCCGTGCAGCTGCATCGCGACGGTCAGCCCGGCGATCCCGCGGGCCTTGAGGTGGTCGACGACCTCGTCGTAGCTCTCGCCCTCGGGGGACCACTGGTCGTGCAGCCCGGCCGAGCGCACCGCGGCGCGCGCCTTGGGGCCCCGGGCAACCAGATAGGCGTGGGACAGCACCGCCCGCAACGGCTCGGCCAGTCCCCACCCCTCGGCCGCCTCGAGCCAGCCGCGCATGCCGATGCCGGTGTTGACCAGCACGATGTCGGGCGGGGCGTCGAGACAGGCCCGGGTCGCGGCCCGCAGCTCGGCGTCGTCGGCGATCGGCACGATCCGCAGCGCGGGGGCGAGCACCACGCGGGCCCCGCGACCCTCCAGCAGGGTGGCCAGCTCGTCGCGGCGGCGGTCGGCGGTCACCCCGATCGTGTATCCGGACAGCGACGCGGCCGGCTCGGCCAGCGCGGCCGCCGTGATCACCGTCCGGCGCGGTCCCCCCGTACGGTCGGTCATCGCAGTTTTTCGAGAAGTCGTGGCGCGGCCGTCCGGTCCACCGAAGGGCACGCTCGGAGCCCGCCGTCCTCAGCGTCGACCCGCTCCCATGTCACGCCTGCGTTCTCCGCCGTACCTCCGGCCGGCGCGCGCCACGACTCCCCCTCGCCGAACCGGGAAGCCGGTCCAGCGGTCACCGTCAGGTCCGTCCTCAACCCTGACGGTGGCTTCTCAATAGTGCGTCCTCCCCGCACGCGCGAGCCACGCCCGGCCCGCGTCGTGAAGGTGTCAGCACCATTGCTCATGCCGGAAGCGTGCCGGTGAGGAATTTCGCCCTTGCGTCCCGTTTGTTTCGAGCCTGCTAAGAGGCATCGACCTGTGACCTTCGCTACGGGGGACAGGCCGAAAGTTCTTGACCATGGATCCCGCTGCCGGGCGCGTCACGGGAGCGGGTATGCTGGCTGTTGGTTATTTTTGGAGGTCGCGTCCGAGCGCTGGGCGGGGCCACCGATCGTGTTGACCCTTGCACGTTTTGACCACGCGCCGCGCAGGCGGGTATTGTTGCCTGCTGTTGTGCGACAGCTGCGAGCCCGCCCCTCCGGGTAGGCTTGATGTTCGCGTTCTCCGCGACCAGCGCGCGACCCCAGACCGACGACAAGACAAGGTAATTCTGTGCGTACGTACAGCCCGAAGCCGGGTGAGATCGAGCGTCAGTGGCACATTATCGACGCTTCTGACGTCGTTCTGGGCCGCCTGGCCACCCACACCGCGAACCTTCTGCGTGGCAAGCACAAGCCGATCTTCGCGCCGCACGTCGACACCGGCGACTTCGTTGTGATCATCAACGCCGGCAAGGTCGCCCTGACCGGCAACAAGCGGCAGACCAAGGTCGCCTACCGCCACTCCGGCTACCCGGGCGGCCTCAAGCAGGTCGGCTACGAGGAGCTGCTGAGCAAGCGCCCCGAGAAGGCGATCGAGCTGGCCGTCAAGGGCATGCTCCCGCACAACAAGCTCGCGCGGCAGATCATCAAGAAGCTGAAGGTCTACCCGGGCGCTGAGCACCCGCACGCCGCTCAGCAGCCCCAGCCGTTCGAGATCACCCAGATCGCGCAGTGAGCGCGGGAGAAGGCAGCAGCATGTCCGACAGCATCGAGCCCGAGGTCGTCGAGACCGTCGAGGAGCCCGCCGCTGAGGCGGCAGTCATCGTCGAGGAGCCGGCCGAGACGGTCGTCGTCGTCGAGACGCCCGCGCCGGCCCCGGTCCGCGCCCCGCGTCCCGGTGACCGTCCGATCCAGACCGTCGGCCGCCGCAAGGAGGCCATCGTCCGGGTGCGTCTCGTCCCCGGCACCGGCAAGATCACCTGCAACGGCCGCGAACTCGAGGCCTACTTCCCCAGCAAGGTGCACCAGCAGCTCATCCGCGAGCCGCTCGTCACCGCGGAGAAGGAAGAGCAGTTCGACGTGATCGCGAACCTGCGCGGCGGCGGCATCACCGGCCAGGCCGGTGCGCTCCGCCTCGGCATCGCGCGGGCGCTCATCACGAACGAGCCCGACGACCGCCCCGCTCTCAAGAAGGCCGGCTTCCTCACCCGGGACGCCCGCGTCAAGGAGAGCAAGAAGTACGGCCTCAAGAAGGCCCGTAAGGCTCCGCAGTACTCGAAGCGCTGATTTTGCGCCGAGTCTGACAACGGCCGGGTTGTGCTCCTGGGTTTCTCGGGAGCACGCCCGGCCGTTTGCGTTCCCTCCCCTTTTATCGATGCAACGCAAAGGAATCCGCATGGGTCGACTGTTCGGCACCGACGGCGTCCGGGGGCTCGCGAACGGCGAGCTGCTCACCCCGGAACTAGCCCTCAAAGTGGCCGTCGCGGCAGCGCGCGTCCTGGTCGAGAGCGACAGCAGCCACCAGCCACTGGCGATCGTCGGGCGTGACCCGCGGGCCAGCGGCGAGATGCTGGAGGCGGCCGTCGTCGCCGGGCTGACCAGCGCGGGCGCCAACGTGGTGCGGGTCGGCGTGCTGCCCACCCCCGCGGTGGCGTTCCTGGTCGGGCAGACCAACGCCGACCTCGGCGTGATGCTCTCGGCCTCGCACAACCCGATGCCCGACAACGGGATTAAGCTCTTCGCCGCCGGCGGCACCAAGCTGCCGGACGAGCTGGAGGAGCGGATCGAGCAGGCCATCGAGGACGGTCACGGGCTGATCGGTCGCCCCACCGGCGCCGGCATCGGGCGGGTGCACGACCTGCTCGACGGGGCCGAGCACTACGTGAAGCACCTGGTCGGGGCCACGCCGCACAGCCTTTCCGGCGTCAAGGTCGTGGTCGACTGCGCGAACGGCGCGGCCAGCGAGGTCGGCCCGGTGGCGTACGAGGAGGCCGGGGCTGAGGTCATCGCGATCCACGCCGACCCGGACGGCCTGAACATCAACGACGAGTGCGGCTCGACCCACCTCGACAAGGTGCGCGACGCCGTGCTGGCCGAGGGCGCCGACCTGGGCCTGGCCCACGACGGCGACGCCGACCGCTGCCTCGCGGTGACCGCCTCGGGCGAGGTCGTCGACGGCGACCAGATCATGGCGATCCTGGCCCTGGCCATGCGCGACGCGGGCACGCTGACCGACGACACGCTGGTCGCGACCGTGATGAGCAACCTGGGCCTGCGGATCGCCATGAAGCAGTCCGGCATCAAGCTGCTCGAGACCAAGGTCGGCGACCGCTACGTGCTCGAGGAGCTCAACGCGGGCGGGCTGGCGCTGGGCGGCGAGCAGAGCGGGCACATCGTGATGCCGGCCTACGCCACCACCGGCGACGGGGTGCTGACCGGCCTGCACCTGATGGCCCAGATCGCGGCGAGCGGCAAGTCGCTGGCCGACCTGGCCGCCGTGGTGCACACGCTGCCGCAGGTGCTGATCAACGTGCGCGTCGGCGACCGGGAAGCGGGCGCGTCGGCCCCCGCCGTGCAGGCCGCGGTGGCGCTGGCCGAGAACGAGCTGGGCGAGACCGGGCGGGTGCTCCTGCGTCCGTCGGGCACCGAGCCCCTCGTACGGGTCATGGTCGAGGCCGCCACCGAGGAGCAGGCCCGCTCGGTGGCCGAGCGGATCGCCGACGAGGTGCGCTCCGCCTCGCCGGCCTGATCCCGTACGTCTTACTGGCGGCCCAGCTTCGACAGGCGGCCTTAGGGGATCTGCCCGCTTCGTCAAGCTCTTACTGGCGGCCCAGCTTCGACAGACGCTGGGCCGCTTCGTCTATTACGGCCTCGCGCTTGCAGAAGGCGAACCGGATCAGGTGCCGGCCCGCCTCCCGGTTGTCGTAGAAGACCTGCGTCGGCACCGCCACGACCCCGCAGCGCTCGGGCAGCTCGCGGCAGAACTCGATGCCGTCCGTGCCGCCCAGCGGGGTGATGTCGGCCGTCACGAAATACGTGCCCTCGGACGGCTGCACGGCGAACCCGGCCTCGGTCAGCCCCGCGGTCAGGTGGTCGCGGCGCGCCTGCAACTCGGCGCGGAAACCGGTGAAATACGACTCGGGCAGGCCCAGCGCGACGGCCACGGCAGGCTGCAACGGCCCCGCGTTGACGAACGTGAGGAACTGCTTGACCCGGGTCACGGCCGAGACCAGCCGGGCCGGGCCGGTCGCCCAGCCCACCTTCCAGCCCGTACAGGAGAAGGTCTTGCCGGCCGAGGAGATGCGCAGTGTGCGGTCGTGCATGCCGGGCAGGCTGGCGAGCGGCACGTGCGGCTCGGCGGCGTCGGTGAAGACCAGGTGCTCGTAGACCTCGTCGGTCACGGCGTACGTGTCGAACTCCTGGCAGAGGCCCGCGATCAGGGTCAGCTCGGCGCGGGTGAAGACCTTGCCGGTCGGGTTGTGCGGCGAGTTGAGCAGCACCAGGCGGGTGCGCGGGCCGAACGCGGCACGCAGCTCACCCTCGTCGAACGTGTATCGCCCGTCGGGGCCGGGGCGCAGCGTGACGGGCCGCCGGACGGCGCCGGCCAGCGTGATCGAGGCCGCGTACGAGTCGTAGTAGGGCTCGAACGTGACGACCTCGTCGCCGCGCTCGCACAGCCCCAGGATCGCGGCCGCGATCGCCTCGGTCGCGCCCGCCGTCACGACCACCTCGGTGCCGGGATCGCGGGGCAGGGCCCAGAAGCGCCGCTCGTGCTCGGCGATGGCGGTGCGCAGGGCGGGGATGCCGGGCAGCGGCGGATACTGGTTGGCCCCCTCGCGCAGGGCCCGGGCGGCGGCGTCGAGCATCTCGGCCGGGCCGTCGGTGTCGGGGAAGCCCTGACCCAGGTTGATCGAGCCGGTGCGGACGGCCAGGGCCGACATCTCGCTGAAGATCGTGGTGCCGAACGGGCGCATCCGTTCGACCAGGGGATCACTCGTCACATTGAACCTTCGTCACTCGATGGCGAAATGCGTGCACGACGCGGTGGCGACGGTGGACGAGGTGGACGTGCGTTCCTTCACCTCGGCCCCGTCGACCAGGGCCCGGCACTTGATCGTGCCCGCCGACGTGTCGATCCGCATGGCGACCACCGAGACGAGCGCCGGGGTGTCCATCTCGGTCGTGAACGTCCACGGCAGGTCGACGTTCTGCAGCCGCTTGGGTGACTCGCCGAGCTTCGCCACGTACAGGATCTGGGACGCCTGGCCCTCGCCGCTCACCTCGTACGTCACCTTGATCTTGCGGCCGGTCACGTCGGGCGCGTTGCCCGGCAGGCTCGGCAGCTCGGTGGGCAGGTCGGGGATCTCGGGGGCGGCCGTGGGCAGCTGCGGCAGCTCGGGCAGCGCCTCCTCGGCCTTGTCCCGCACGTTGCGCACGAACATCACGCCCGCCGTGGCCACGCCGCCGCAGAGCAGGAGGGTAACCGCCAGCACGAGCAGCACCATCGGCGTCTTGCTCTTGCGCGGCGGCCGGGGCGGTTGCTGATAGCCGGGCGGCGGGCCGTAACCGGGTGGCGGGCCATAACCCGGCGGGGGACCGTAACCGGGCGGCGGCTCGTAGGACTGCACCCGATACTGCTCGGTCGGCGCGGCCGGGAACTCCGACGTCGGCGGGTAGTCGGGGTTGGGCGGCTGCGGCAACGACGCGTACCCGGGTTGGAACGTCGGCGGGGCGGGCTGCTGGGGCACGAAGGGCTCAGTAGTGCCGTCCGGCTGCCGATTGTCCGGCTGATTGCTCATGTTTCTCCCGGTGCGTGCGCGCTGTTGTGGCGCGGTAGCCGACGGTACGCCAACGGCGCCAGCCGTGGGATGGCCCGGTCGGCCGTTCGGCCTGTTTTGCGCAGACGGTGTGCTCGAAAGGGTGCTTCTCGCGCATGACGGGTGAGCGGAAGTCCGCTAGAGTCACGGCCATGTGTGGCATCGTGGGGTACGTCGGCGGTCGTCCGGCGCTCAGCATCGTTCTTGACGGACTGCGCAGGCTGGAATACCGCGGATACGACTCCGCCGGTGTGGCTGTCGTGGACAACGGCGCCGTTCTGACCGAGAAGAAGGCCGGCAAGCTGGCCAACCTGGAGAAGCAACTGGCCGAGGCCGACGACGCGCGGATCGCGGCCGGGCTCACCGGCATCGGGCACACCCGCTGGGCGACGCACGGCGGCCCGACCGACCGCAACGCCCACCCGCACGTCTCGCAGGACGGCCGGGTCGCGGTCATCCACAACGGCATCATTGAGAACTTCGCCCGGCTGCGCGCCGAGCTCGAGGCGACCGGCGTCGAGTTCGCCAGCGACACCGACACCGAGTGCGCCGCCCACCTGCTCGCGGCCGAGGTGCGCCAGCTCCGCGAGTCCGGCCACGCCGAGGGCCCGCAGCTGCTGGCCGAGGGCATGCGCCGCACGGTGCGCCGGCTCGAGGGCGCGTTTACGCTGCTCGCCATCGACGTCGAGGTGCCCGACGCGGTCGTCGCCGCCCGGCGCAACTCGCCGCTGGTCGTGGGGCGTGGCGAGGGGGAGAACTTCCTGGCCAGCGACGTCTCCGCGTTCATCGAGCACACCCGCGAGGCGGTCGAGCTGGGCCAGGACCAGGTCGTCCTGATCACCCCGGCCGGCATCGAGATCACCGGCTTCGACGGCTCGCCCCAGGAGGGCAAGGAATACCACGTCAGCTGGGACGCCTCGGCCGCCGAGAAGGGCGGTCACGACTACTTCATGCTCAAGGAGATCGCCGAGCAGCCCCAGGCGATCGCCGACACCCTGCTCGGCCGCCTCTCCGAGCGCGGCGAGATCGTGCTCGACGAGGTGCGCCTGACCGACCAGGACCTGCGCGACGTCGACAAGATCTTCATCGTGGCCTGCGGCACCTCCTACCACGCGGGCATGGTCGCCAAGTACGCCATCGAGCACTGGGTGCGCATCCCGTGCGAGGTCGAGCTGGCCAGCGAGTTCCGCTATCGCGACCCGATTCTCGACCGCTCGACGCTGGTGGTCGCGATCAGCCAGTCCGGCGAGTCGATGGACACGCTGATGGCGCTGCGCCACGCCAAGGAGCAGAAGGCCCGCGTGCTGGCCATCTGCAACACGAACGGCTCGACGATCCCGCGCGAGTCGGACGCGGTGCTCTACACGCATGGCGGCCCCGAGATCGCGGTGGCGTCGACCAAGGCGTTCCTGACCCAGCTGGTCGCCTGCTATCTGATCGGGCTGCACCTGGCCCAGATCCGCGGCGTCATGTACGCCGACGAGGTCGCCGCCGTGGTCGAGAAGCTGCAGCAGACGCCGGACAGCCTGCGCACGCTGCTGGGCCGGATGGAGGAGGTGCGCGAGCTCGCCCGCGACCTCAAGACCGCCTCCACGGTGCTGTTCATCGGCCGGCACGTCGGCTACCCGGTGGCCCTGGAGGGCGCGCTCAAGCTCAAAGAGCTCGCCTACATGCACGCCGAGGGTTTCGCCGCCGGTGAGCTCAAGCACGGCCCGATCGCCCTGATCGACGAGGGCACGCCGGTGGTCTGCGTGGTGCCCTCGCCGGCCGGTCGCGGCGTGATGCGCGACAAGGTCGTCTCCAACATCCAGGAGGTCCGCGCCCGCGGGGCCCGCACGATCGTGATCGCCGAGGAGGGCGACGAGGACGTCCGCGCCTTCGCCGACCACCTGATCCCGGTGCCGGCCACCCCGACCCTGCTGGCCCCGCTGATGACCACGGTGCCGCTGCAGGTGCTCGCGTGCGAGATCGCCGCGGCCCGCGGGCACGACGTCGACCAGCCCCGCAACCTGGCCAAGTCCGTCACCGTCGAATAAACCGCCTTCCCGTACGGCCGTCACCGTGGTGGCGGCCGTACGCGTTCTCATCGGGCCGTCCCCAGGGTGATCGAGGTCAGCGCCTCGAGGGACGGGGAACCGGGCTCCCAGTAGCCGATGTGACCCCCGCCGGGCGCGCTGGTGAAGACGTGGGCGCCGAAGGCCGGGTCGCTCGGGTTGTGGCCGAACCACAGGTCGCGCTCGGGCAGGCCGAAGGCCGGCAGCGGGCCCAGGCCGGGCATCGTGCCCAGATCACGGACCAGGCTCGCGGGGGAGACCGCGGCGTACTGGATGACGTCGTCGCGGGCCGTGCTCGACCAGACCTGGCCCGGCGGCACCCGCAGGTCACGAGCCGAGTCGACGCCGACACCAGGCGAGCCGACGAAGACCACGCTGTCCGCCTCGAGACCGTCCACGGCGGCGGCCCGGCCCACCAGCAACGAGCCATAGCTGTGCCCGAGCACCACCTGCCGGCCCGGCGGACCCTCGTGCGCGGCCCGCAGACCCTCCTGGAAGTGCCGCAGCGCCGGCGCTCCGGCCGCGGCCTGCCGGGCGCTCGCCGCCTCGTCGACGAAGTCGGGCGCGTCGTAGTCGAGCCACATGACGGCGCTGGTCGCGACGGCCGGGTCGACCTCGGCGGCCCGCACGGCGACGCGCTCGGCCCGGGTCAGCTCCCCGCCGAAAGAGGCCAGCCCGGCCGTCATCCCGGGCACGTGGGTGAGCACGTTGTCGGCCCGGTCGGGATCGCCCAGGGCCACCACGGCTCGGCCCTCACCACCGACGTCGAGCTGTAAGAGATAAGCCCGCGGCCCGGAATCGTCGGCGAGCCGATGGTCGAGAGCGAACAGCCCGTTGCGGACCTCGCGCAGCCGGTTGCGCTCCCGCCCGGCGGTCTTGGCGATCGCCCGGTCGAGCTCGGCCAGCCGGTCGTCGAGCAGGAGGCGGTTGGCGATGTCGCGGTCGGCCGCCGGCAGGCCGTCGAGCCGGGCCAGCCAGGACGCCTCGGTCGCCAGCAGCCAGTTCCGCTGCTCGGGCGGAATCTCGGCCCACCAGCGCCGCACTTCGGCGGGAGAGGAGGCGCAGTCGGGTCGGGCGGAGCCGGATTGAGGCGGCGCGGCGGGGGAGCTGATCGCCGCGGCCAGGTCTCGTAGTCGCCGGGCGGCCTCGGCGTCGGCCCCCGCCGCCAGGGCAAGCGCCGCGGCCGGTTCGCCGCCGGGTGGGCCCTGCGTCCGGGTGCCGGCGGCGGGGGCGCTCGGCAGCAATGCCTTGGCCCGGATCAGGGCGGCGGCGAACTCGCCGGCCGTCTGGTCGGCCCGCCAGCAGTGCAGCCGGAACAGGACCAGCCGGAGGCGCAGCTCCTCCAGGCGGCGGGCGGCGGCGGTGGCCGCGGTGCCGCGCCACACCGCGGGCAGGGCGGCCAGGCGGGGGACCAGCTCGTCGAGCAGATGACCGGCCAGCTCGGCCCAGCGCCGCCACGACAGGGCCAGCGCACGCCACCGCTCCGGGTCGGTGACCTGCAGCCGGGCCAGGATCGCGGTGGTCATCGAATCAGCCGCAGGCGGGTGACGGCACGGGCGTCGGCCAGCTCGTAGGCCTCGGCGGCCGAGGTGATGCGACGGGCGGTCTCCTCGATCTCAGCGCCGATCAACGCCAGCTGCCGCCGGGCGGTCTCGCCGGCCAGCTGAGCCGCGTCGACCGTGGCCCAGCGCGGGACCTGCGGGGGCGGCGGCTCGCCGGCGGCCGCGCCGGCCACCCGGTCGCCGGTGACGGCCACGCCGGCGGCCGCACGGCGCAGGGCCTCGATGTCGGCCTCGAGATCGGGATTCATCAGCAACCTCCGGGTGGGGCGAACGGATGCGACGAACTTAGGGGCCGCAAGCCCGCCGCGGGGTGGCCTGTGGACAACGCCCGAGGTTGTCCACAGGCCCCGATGCCGAGCGGCGACTACCGATAGGGTTGGGCCGTGATCGTGGCTGTCGGCATCGATGTGGTCCTGGTGGAGCGCTTCGCCCGCGCTCTCGAGCGGACGCCGCTGCTGGCGACCCGGCTCTTCACCGAGGGCGAGCGGCAGACCTCCACCGGCAATCCGCGGTCGGCCGAGTCGCTGGCCGCCCGGTTCGCGGCGAAGGAGGCGGTGGCCAAGGCGCTGGGCGCCCCCGCGGGCATGCTCTGGCACGACTGTGAGATCGTCGCCGACCCCGACGGCCGCCCGTGGCTGACCGTCTCGGGCACGGTCGCCGCGGTCGCCACGCAGCGCGGCGTCAATCGGTGGCATCTGTCGCTCTCGCACGACGGCGGCATCGCCTCGGCCATGGTGGTCGCGGAGTCCTGACCGGCGGCGTTCAGCGGCGGCCGGGAAAATGTCGCAGCCTTGCGCTAGAACGGTCGGCAACATCGATTGGCTGGAGGACCGATGCGGCAGGCATGGCGGGTCGCGGATGTGCGCGCGGCCGAGCAGGCACTCATGGCGACGCTGCCCGAGGGCACGCTGATGCAGCGGGCCGCCGCCGGCCTGGCCCGGCGCTGCGCCCTGCTGCTGGAGGAGGCGGGCGGCGTCTACGGCGCGCGCGTGACCCTGCTGGTCGGCAGCGGCGACAACGGTGGCGACACGCTCTATGCCGGTGCCGCCCTGGCCCGGCGTGGCGCCCAGGTGCGGGCCCTGCTCATGCGGCCCGACCGGGTGCACCTGGCCGGCCTGCGGGCGCTGCGCACGGCGGGCGGCTTCACCGTCCGTGAGCTGCCCGACCGGGCCGACCTCGTGCTCGACGGCATCGTCGGGATCGGCGCCACCGGCGGCCTGCGCAAGCCCGCGGCGGCCGTGGCCGGCCGGCTGAGTGAGCTGCGCGGGCGACACGGCGCCCGCGCCGTGGTGGTGGCGGTCGACGTGCCCAGCGGGGTGGCCGTCGACACGGGCGACGTGCCCGGCGCGGCCGTCACGGCCGACGTCACGGTGACCTTCGGCAGCCTGAAGCCGGCTCATGTGCTCGGCCCGGCGACGGTGCGCTGCGGGCAGATCGAACTGGTCGACATCGGCCTCGGCCCGGCGCTGCGGGCCGATCCGGCCGTCTCGGTGCCCGACTCCGGCGACGTCGCCGCCTGGTGGCCGCATCCGGGCCCGGCCTCCGACAAATACACCCGCGGCGTGGTCGGCATCGCCACCGGCTCCGCGACCTATCCGGGGGCCGCCCTGCTGGGCGTGAGCGGCGCCCTGGCCGGGCCGACCGGCATGATCCGCTATGCGGGCAGCGCCCACGAGGAGGTCGTGCGGGCGCACCCCTCGGTGGTGGCCGCGCCCAGCGTCGCCGATGCCGGGCGGGTGCAGGCCTGGGTCTGCGGTTCCGGCCTGGGCACCGACGACGAGGCCCGCACGACCCTGCGCAGCGTGCTGGCCACCGCGCTGCCCGTGGTGCTCGACGCCGACGCGCTGACCCTGCTGATCGACGGCAAGCACGCGAGGGATCTGCGGCGCGACGCCCCGGTGGTGGTCACGCCGCACGACGGGGAGTTCAAGCGGCTGGCCGGCGAGGGGCCCGGCCCCGACCGGGCCGGCGCGGCGCTCAAGCTCGCGTCCTGGATGAACGCGGTGGTGCTGCTCAAGGGCGACCGGACGATCGTGGCCACCCCGGGCGGCGAGGTCTGGGCCAACCCGACGGGCACGTCCGCGCTGGCCACGGCGGGCAGCGGCGACGTGCTGGCCGGGTTGCTGGGGTCGTTGCTGGCCGCCGGGCTGCCGGCCGAGCGGGCCGCGGTCGCCGCGGCGTACGCGCACGGCCTGGCCGGGCGGCGGGCCGCGGCGGAGGGCCCGGTGAGCGCCCCCGACATAGCCGCCGCCCTGCGTCCCACCGTTCGCGACCTGACCAGTCGTTAGGCTGGGAATCATGTGGCAGGCCGAGGTCCGGATCGATCTGGACGCCATCCGGGACAACGTCGCGTTGCTGCGCGCCAGAACGACCGCCGAGGTGATGGCCGTCGTCAAGGGCGACGGCTACGGGCACGGCATGCTGCCCTCGGCGCGGGCCGCCCTCGCCGGCGGGGCGACATGGCTGGGCGTGGCGACGCTCGAGGAGGGCCTGGCGCTGCGCCGGGCCGGGTTCGAGGTGCCCGTGCTGGCCTGGCTGCACTCGCCCGGCCAGCCGCTGCACGAGGGGGTGGCGGCCGGCCTCGACCTCAACGCGGGCAGCCTCGAGCTGCTGGGCGAGCTGGTCACGGCGGCCCGGCGCGCGGAGCGCACGGCCCGGGTGCATCTCAAGCTCGACACCGGCCTGTCCCGCGGCGGCGCCACCCCGGCCGAGTGGCCGGCGCTGCTCGAGGCGGCCGCCAAGGGCCAGGCCGACGGCGACCTCGAGGTGGTCGGCGTGTGGAGCCACTTCGTCTCCGCCGACGCCCCCGGTCACGAGACCATCGACCATCAGCTGGCCGTCTTCGCCGAGGGGCTGGCCACGGCCGAGCGCTTGGGAATCACCCCGCGCTATCGGCACATCGCGAACTCCGCGGCCACGCTGACCCGCCCCGACTCGCATTACGACCTCGTCCGGCCCGGCATCGCGGTCTACGGCCTGTCCCCGGTGGCCGGCGAGACGTACGGGCTGCGCCCGGCGATGACGGCGCGGGCCCGGGTCGCGCTGACCAAGCGGGTGCCGGCCGGTCAGGGCGTGTCCTACGGCCACACCTATTTCACCGAGCGCGAGACGACCCTGGCGCTGGTGCCGCTGGGCTACGCCGACGGGGTGCCGCGCGCGGCCTCCAACGCGGGCCCGGTCCAGCTCGGCGGCAAAATTCGTACGGTGGCCGGCCGGGTCTGCATGGATCAGATCGTCCTCGACGTGGGCGACGACCCGGTCGTCTCGGGCGACGTGGCGACGCTGTTCGGGGCGGGCGACGACGGCGGGCCCACGGCCGACGACTGGGCCGAGGTCGTCGGCACGATCAACTACGAGATCGTCACCCGGTTCGGCAGCACCAGAGTCCCGCGGGTCTACGACGGAGGTGCCGCGTGAGTCCGGCCAGCAAACGGGCCAAGCAGGTCGGCATCGCCGGTGCGGCCGTCGGTGTGCTCGCGGCCGGCCTGGCCACCGCGTTCGCCGTCGAGCGGGTGCTGGTGCGGCGCTCGATCAGCGCGCCCGGCGACCCGCACGTCGACGAGCCCTTCGGCGACCAGGCGTACGACCGTGAGTTGACCGTCACGGCGGCCGACGGCACCGAGCTGCACGTCGAGATCGTCGAGCCCACCAAGGCGAAGCCGGGCGCCAAGCCCACGATCGTCTTCGTGCACGGCTTCGCGCTCGACATGGGCACGTTCTACTTTCAGCGCAAGGCCCTCACCGAGCAAGGCGAGCACCGTCTGGTCTTCTACGACCAGCCCGGTCACGGCCGGTCGAGCCGGCTCAAGTCGGGCGACTACGACATCGCCGCGCTCGGCAAGTCGCTGGCCGCGGTGCTCAACGCGGCGGTGCCCGACGGCCACATCATCCTGGTCGGCCACTCGATGGGCGGCATGACGCTCATGGCGTTCGCCGAGCAGTATCCGGAGTGGTTCGGCAAGCGGGTCACCGGTGTGGTGCTCATGTCCACGTCGGCCGGTCTGATCGACAAGACCAAGCTCGGCATCCCGTCGCTGGTGGCCCGGGCCAGCGCGCCGTTCTTCCCGCTCTGGGGCAAGGCGGCCCACCTGGGCGGCAGCAGCATCGACCGGGCCCGCGTGGTCTCCTCCGACCTGGCCTGGCTGCTCACCCGGCGGTATGGCTTCGGTGAGCCCAAGCCCAGTCCCTCGTTGGTCACGTTCGTGGAGAACATGAACTCCAAGACGTCCGTCGAGACGCTGACGAAATACCTGCACACGCTCTACACGCACAACCGCTTCCCGGCTTTGTCGGCGCTGCGCGGCACCCCGGTGCTGGTGATCGTGGGCACGCGCGACTATCTGACCCCGGTGACCCACTCCGAGGAGATCCTGCGGCACCTGCCCGAGGCCGAGCTCGTCAAGGTCGACAACAGCGGGCACGTCGTGATGCTGGAGAAGGCCGACGTGGTCAACGCCGCGCTGCTGCCGTTCCTGGAGAAGATCTCGTGAAGCTGCCCACGGTGGACGACACCCGGGCGTTCGGGCGGCGGCTCGCCTCGATCCTCCGCCCGGGTGACCTGGTGCTGCTCACGGGCCCGCTCGGCGCCGGCAAGACCGCGCTGGTGCAGGGGCTCGGGGCCGGGCTCGGCGTGAC
Organism: Paractinoplanes lichenicola; assembly: GCF_016785085.1. Lineage (GTDB taxonomy): Bacteria > Actinomycetota > Actinomycetes > Mycobacteriales > Micromonosporaceae > Actinoplanes > Actinoplanes lichenicola. Next base: position 240,408 of record NZ_JAENHO010000006.1, on the reverse strand, counting down.
CGACCCGATCACGTCACCGACCTTCGTGATCGCGCGCGTCCATCGAGGACGGATTCCGCTGGTCCACGCGGACGCATACCGGCTGGGTGACAGTGCCGACCCGCGCGCCGAGATCGACGACCTCGACCTGGACGCCTCGGCCGGCGACGCGGTCACCGTCGTCGAGTGGGGCGCCGGCCTGGTCGAGCAGCTCAACGACGAATATCTGCAGGTGCGGCTCGACCGGCTGGACGACGACACCCGGGTGGCCGAGCTGATTCCGTACGGCGGAGACTGGGCCGCGCGCATCGCGGACCTTCACACACTTGGGGAGAGACCTTGAATCTGGCGGAGTTGCTGCCGGCCGAATGGCGAGCCGAGCTTGCCGGTTTTCTCGACGAGAAGGCCACGGCCGCGCTGGGCGAGTTCGTGGCCTCGGAATACGCGGCGCACACGATCTATCCGCCGATCGAGGACCTGTTCTCGGCGTACCGGCTGTGCCTGCCCGAGCAGACCCGGGTGCTGATCCTGGGGCAGGACCCCTATCACGGCCCCGGCCAGGCCCACGGGCTCAGCTTCAGCGTGCGGGAGGGCGTCAAGATCCCGCCGTCGCTGCGCAATGTGTTCAAGGAGCTGGCCGAGGACGTCGCGGTCGCGCCGCCGGCCGCAGGCGACCTCACCGGCTGGGCGCAGCAGGGCGTGCTGCTGCTCAACGCGGTGCTGACGGTGCGCGCGGGAGCGGCCGCGTCGCATGCGGGCAAGGGCTGGGAGGCGTTCACCGACGCCACGATCCGGGCGCTGAACGCTCGCGACGAGCGGGTGGTGTTCCTGCTCTGGGGTGGTTACGCGCGCAAGAAGGCGGCGCTGATCACCAACCCGGCCCACGTGGTGCTCGAGGCCGGGCACCCGAGCCCGCTCAACCGCGAGGGCTTCCGCGGCGCCCGTCCGTTCAGCGCGGCTAACAAGGCCCTGGCCGACGGCGGTCGCCCGGTCATCAACTGGGATCCGCGCACCGCGGGTTAGGGTCGGAAACGTGCTGGTACTGGCTCTGGACACCGCAACCCCCGCGTCGACCGCCGCGCTGGTGGAGGTCACCGCCGACGGCCTTCGGGGGCTCGCCGAGCGGCGCACCGTCGACCCCCGGGCCCACGGGGAGAAGCTGGCCCCTGAGATCGAGGCCACCCTGGCCGAGGCGGGGGTGCGCCCGCGCGACCTCGGGGCGATCGTGGCCGGGCTCGGGCCGGGCCCGTTCACCGGCCTGCGGGTCGGCCTCGTCACGGCCGCGAGCATGGGCCAGGCGCTCGGCATCCCGACGTACGGGGTCTGCTCGCTCGACGGTCTGGGCCGGGCCGCCGGTCCGGGCCGGGTGCTGATCGCGACCGACGCCCGGCGGCGCGAGGTCTACTTCGCGACATACCGCGACGGCGTCCGGGTCCAGGGCCCCGACGTCGCCCGTCCGGGTGATGTGGCCGCCGCGATCGTCCGCGCCGGCACCCCCACCCGCAGCCGCGCCCGCAACAGCGCCGCCACCGACGCGGCCGCCCTGGCCGAGTCCGAGACGCTGGAGGCCGCGATCTCGCTGGTCGGCGCCGACGCGGCCCGCGTCGCCGCCGCGCTGGCCCGGGCCGAGGCGGCCGCCCTGATCGGCCAGGCCACCGCCCGCGACGACGGCGTCGATCTGACCGGCCGCCAGTCCGAGGCCCCGGCCATCGGCGTCGGCGGCCTGGTCGACCGGGCCGCGGGCGAGGGCGCCCTCAAATACGGCGACGTCTTCGGCGTGCCCGTCGAGGAGCACCTGCTCTATCCGCCCGGCGCCGCCCTGGTCGCGCTGGCGGCCGACCGCATCCGTGCGGGCGCGCCGGGCGAGGCCCTGACCCCGCTCTATCTGCGCCGCCCGGACGCGGTCGAACCGACCGGCCGCAAACCGGTGCTGACCTGATGCGGATCGAGCGTTTCCGCTGGTGGCACATCGCCGAGGTGGTCCCGTTGGAGCGGGACCTGTTCGGTGACGAGAAGTGGACGGCGGCGATGTTCTGGAACGAGCTCGCGCAGCGCAACTTCTATGTCGTGGCGCTCGACGGCGACGACGTCCTCGGCTATGCCGGGCTCGCCGCCACCCTGGACGAGGCGTGGGTGCAGAACATCGCCGTACGGAAATCCGGGCAGCGCCGCGGCACCGGGCGCAAGCTGCTCGAGGCGCTGCTCGACGAGGCCCACCGGCTCGAGATCAAGCAGACCCTGCTCGAGGTGGCGGTCGACAACGAGCCCGCCCAGCGCCTCTACGCCACGTACGATTTCGAGCCCGTCGGCATCCGGCGCGGCTACTACCAACCGAGCAACACGGACGCCCTGGTGATGATGCGCAATGGCTGACGAGCCCCTGGTCCTCGGGATCGAGACCTCCTGCGACGAGACCGGCATCGGCATCGTGCGGGGCCACACCCTGCTGGCCGACGCGCTCGCGTCCAGTGTGGATCAGCACGCCCGGTTCGGCGGCGTCGTGCCCGAGGTGGCCAGCCGGGCCCACCTCGAGGCGCTCGTGCCGACCATGCAGCGCGCGCTCGAGGAGGCCAAGGTCACCCTGGCCGACATCGACGCGATCGCCGTGACCAGCGGGCCCGGTCTGGCCGGGGCGCTGCTGGTCGGGGTGGCCGCGGCCAAGGGCTACGCGCTGGCCGCGGACAAGCCCGTCTACGGCGTCAACCACCTGGCGGCGCACGTGGCCGTCGACACCCTCGAGCACGGCCCGCTGCCCGAGCCCGCGATCGCCATGCTGGTCTCGGGTGGACACTCCTCGCTGCTGCTCGTCGACGATCTCACCAACGGGGTTACGCCGCTCGGGGCCACGATCGACGACGCCGCCGGCGAGGCGTTCGACAAGGTGGCGCGCCTGCTCGGGCTCGGCTTCCCCGGGGGACCGATCATCGACCGTACGGCGAAGGAAGGTGACCCGGCGTCGATCGCGTTCCCGCGCGGGCTCACCGCACCCAAAGATCTTGCCGCGCACCGCTTCGACTTCTCGTTCTCGGGGCTCAAGACGGCCGTGGCCCGCTGGGTCGAAGCCCGCGAACGGGCCGGCGAGCCGGTGCCGATCGCCGACGTCTCGGCCTCGTTCCAGGAGGCGGTGTGCGACGTGCTCACCGCCAAGGCGATCGAGGCCTGCCGGACGAACGGCGTCGGGACCCTGGTCATCGGGGGCGGCGTGGCGGCCAACTCGCGGCTGCGGGTGCTGGCCGAGGAGCGCGCGGCCAAGCACGGCATCGAGGTGCGCGTGCCCCGGCCCGCGCTGTGCACCGACAACGGCGCGATGGTGGCGGCGCTCGGCTCGCGGCTCGTGGCGGCCGGGGTGGCGCCGAGTCGTCTCGATCTGCCTGCAGACTCGGCGATGCCATTGACCGCGGTCAGCGTGGCGGGGTAGGAAGCGAACATGATCGCGCGGATGTGGGAGATACGCGCCTCGCTCAGCGGCTTCGACGAGCTGCTGACCTGGGTGTGCGACGTGGCCGTGCCCCGCATCGAGGTGCTGCCGCAGCACGTGTCGAGCGACGTGTTCTCGTCCACCGACAACCGCATTGTGGTCATCTCGAAGTGGCGCCACAGCCCGGAAAGCCTGCCCGCGCCGCCGCCGAATCTGATCGCCCGGGCGCCTCACGTGTGGGACTTCACACCGGTAGATCGTTAAGGGAAAACGCGTCGCAAACTGTCGTACCCCGGCCGTAACGTCGGGGCTGCGATGAAGAAGCTCCCCGACGCCGCCCCAGGCATTCCCGACGACAGTTCCCCCGTTGGCTATCTCCGCCGGCTGATCCGGCACTACTGGCGATCGGTGTACGCGGCGATCGCGCTCGCCATCCTCTGGATGCTCTGCCAGGCGTTCGTGCCCGCGATCGTCGGCCGGGCGATCGACGCCGCCACCGATGGCGACCGTCGTGGCCTGCTGATCTGGAGCCTGGCGTTGCTCGCGGCGGGCATCGGCCAGGCCGCGTTCGGCATCGGCCGGCATCGCTTCGCGGTCGTCAACTACGTGGGCGGCATGTTCACCACGGTCCAGCTCACCGTGCGCAAGGCCGGCCGGCTGGGCTCGGCGCTCTCCCGCCGGCTCGACACGGGCGAGGTCGTCGCGATCGGCACGTCCGACATCCGTCAGATCGGCGCCGCGATCGACATCACCGCCCGTGGCACCGGCTCGCTGCTCGCCGTCGTCGCCGTGGCTGTCATCCTGCTCACCACGTCGGTGCCGCTCGGCCTGGTCGTGGTGCTCGGGGTGCCGCTGCTGATGTCGATCGTGGCCCTGCTCATCCGCCCGTTGCACGGCCGCCAGCAGGCCACCCGCGAGCAGCAGGGCCTGCTCACCGGGCGCGCGGCCGATCTGGTCGGCGGCCTGCGGGTGCTGCGGGGCGTCGGCGGCGAGGCGGTCATGGGCCGGCGCTATCGCGAGGAGTCGCAGGTGCTGCGCGCGGCCGGGGTGCGTACGGCGGGGGTCGAGTCGTTGCTGGAGGCGGCCCAGGTGCTGCTGCCGGGCATCTTCCTGGTGCTGGTCACGTGGCTCGGGGCGCGGTTCGCGCTCGACGGGCACATCACCGTGGGCCAGCTGGTCTCCTTCTATGCGTACGCGGCCTTCCTGGTCACGCCGCTGCGGCAGCTCACCGAGGCGATCGACAAGCTGACCCGCGGCCACGTCTCGGCCCGCCGGGTGGTGTCGATGCTGCGCGCCCGCACCGACCTGCCCGATCCCGCGGCCCCGGTCGACGCCGAGCGGCTGCGCGGCCCGCTGACCGACCCGGCGTCCGGCGTGACGATCCCGCCCGGGCGCACGACGGCGATCGTCGCCACCGTGCCCGCCGAGGCCGCCGCGATCGCCGACCGGCTCGGCCGATACGCCGACGGCGCGCTGGCCGACGGCGTCCCGCTGGGCTCGTTCGAGCTGGCCGCCGTGCGCGAGCGGATCCTGGTCGCCGACAACGACGCCCGCCTGTTCACCGGCCCGATGCGCGCCGATCTCGACCCGGGCGGCGACGGCCGGCTCACGCAGGCGTTGCGGACGGCCGCCGCCACCGACATCGTCGAGGCGCTGCCCGACGGGCTCGACAGCGAGGTGGCCGAGCGCGGCCGCACGTTCTCCGGCGGTCAGCAGCAACGACTGCGGCTGGTGCGGGCGCTGGTGGCCGACCCCGACACGCTGATCCTGGTCGAGCCGACCAGCGCGGTCGACGCGCACACCGAGGCCCGCATCGCCGAGCGGCTGGTGGCCGCCCGGGCCGGCCGCACGACCGTGATCTGCACGTCCAGCCCGCTCGTGCTCGACCGCACCGACCAGGTGATCTTCGTCGACCAGGGCCGGGTGGTGTCCGTCGGCCGCCATCGTGACCTGCTCGACGACGAGCCGCTTTACGCCCGCACGGTGCTGCGAGAGGAGGCGGCGTGAGCAACCTGCTGCCCGTCGCGGACACCGCCCAGGTCCGGCGCTACGCCCGTGACCTGCTGCGCCGCTATCCGCGCACGCTCGGCCTGACCGTCGGGCTGCACGTGCTGGCCGCCGTGGCCGGGCTCGTCGGGCCACGGCTGCTGGGCGAGCTCGTCGAGGCGATCCGGCACGGCGAGGGCGTCGGCGTGGTCGACCGGCTGGCCGCGACCATCGCCGGGTTCGTCGTGCTGCAGGCGGTGCTGGTCCGGTTCGCCTATCTGGCGTCGGCCCGGCTCGGCGAGCAGGTGCTGGCCCGGTTGCGCGAGGAGTTCGTCGAGCGGGTGCTCGCGCTGCCACTCTCCACCGTGGAGCGGGCGGGGTCGGGCGACCTGCTCACCCGTACGACCCGGGACGTCGACGCGCTGTCCCGGTGTGTGCGGCTGGCCGTGCCCGAGACGATGATCGCGCTGATCACGGTGGCCCTGGTGGTCGGCGCGCTGGTGCTGACCGGGCCGCTGCTCGCGTTGCCGCTGCTCATCGCCGTGCCGATCATCGTGGTGGGCACCCGGTGGTATTTGCGCCGGGCCCCCGCGGGCTATCTGCGGCAGAACGCGGTCTATTCCACAGTGACCGACGGGCTGGCCGAGACGGTCGAGGGCGCCCGTACGGTCGACGCCCTGCGCCGCCAGCAGCAACGGATCGACCGCTCCGACGCCGACCTGCGCGTCTCGTGGGCGGCCGAGAAATACACCCTCTTCCTGCGTACGGTGTGGTTCCCCGTCATCGAGGTGAGCTATGTGCTGCCGGTGGTCGCGACGCTGCTCGCCGGTGGCTGGCTCTATCTGCACGGCACCGTGTCGCTGGGGCAGCTGACGGCCGCGGTGATCTATGTGCAGCTGCTGATCGACCCGCTCGACCGGCTGCTCGGCTGGCTCGACGAGGTGCAGATCGGCGCGGCCTCGCTGGCCCGGCTGCTCGGCGTGGCGGCCGGCGACGAGGGCCCGGCCGCGGCCGGCGCCGAACCGGAGGGGGCCCGCATCGAGGTCCGCGACGTGCGCTTCTCCTACGTGCCCGGTCGCGAGGTGCTGCACGGCATCAACCTGACCCTCGAACCGGGGGAGCGGCTCGCGGTCGTCGGGCCGTCCGGCGCGGGCAAGTCGACGCTGGGCCGGCTGCTGGCCGGTGTGCACGAGCCGACGGGCGGCACGATCACGGTGGGCGGGGTGCCGCTGCCCGGCCTGCCGCTCGACCGGCTGCGCACCGAGGTGGCGCTGGTGACGCAGGAACATCACGTGTTCATCGGCACGGTGCGCGACAACATCGCGATGGTGCGGCCGGGCGCCGCGGAAGCCGAGGTGCGGTCGGCGCTGGCCGCGGTGCATGCGCTCGAGTGGGCGCTGGCGTTGCCGTCGGGGCTCGAGACGGTGGTCGGGACGGGCGGGCATCCGCTGACGGCGGCGCAGGCGCAACAGCTGGCGCTGGCCCGGCTCGTGCTGGCCGACCCGCACACGCTGGTGCTCGACGAGGCGACATCCCTGCTCGACCCGCGGGCGGCCCGTGATCTCGAACGTTCGTTGGCCGCGGTGCTGCACGGGCGCACGGTCGTGGCGATCGCCCACCGGCTGTTCTCGGCCCACGACGCCGACCGGGTGGCAGTCGTCGAGAACGGCCGCATCACCGAACTGGGCTCACACGACGAGCTGGTCGCAGCCAACGGGCCTTATGCGGCGCTGTGGCGCTCCTGGCACGGCGAACGCATCCCCGACCCGGATCCGGCTCGCTGACCGTATGCCGGTCAGGCGCGGATCAGCGCGATGAAGAAGCCGAGCAGCACGAGGGTGGCCGCGGCGATGGCGAAGAGGATGAGCAGGTCGCGGCTCGGCTCCTCGACGGTCGCGGCGGCGCCGGTCGGCTGAGTGTCGGCCGGGAGGTCGTTGACGACGGCGGCCAGCTCGTCCAGGGTGCGCGCGCAGTGGGCGACCTTTGCCCGCTCGGCGAACTCGTCCAGCGTGAGGCGTCCCGCGCCGGCGTGCCGCTCGAGGTCGGCCACCGTGCGCTCGCGATCTTCGTCGGAAGCACGGATTTCCACGGCCGCACTCTACCGCCGCCACGCGACCCCGGGCACTCATCGACCACCGAACAACCGCGCGGGCTGGGTGTCACGAGGTGGGGGGACCGCACGAGGTGGGGTGTGGGTGGGTGTCACGAGGTGGGGTGGACCGCACGAGGTGGGGTGTGGGTGGGCGCACGAGGTGGGGTGTGGGTGGGCGCACGAGGTGGGGTGTGGGGACCGCGCGAGGTGGGTGGGAGTGGGTCGCGCGAGGCGGGTCTGGGTTGGCGCGCGAGGTGTGGATCGGACGCGCGAAATGGGTGTGGCGGTGGCCGTGCGAGGTGGGCGGGGGCCTGGTGAAAGGGCGGTGCATGGAAAGGGCGCGCTCCAAGCGGAGCGCGCCCTTTGGTGTTGCGTGGATCAGAAGCCGGGGCCGTGCTGGTGGCCGTGGCCTCCGTGGCTGTGGCCGTGGCCGCCGGCGGCGGCGGGCTCGGGCTCGGCCGGCTTGTCGACCACGAGGCTTTCCGTGGTCAGGAGGAGGCCGGCGATCGAGACGGCGTTGGAGACCGCGTTGCGGGTCACCTTGACCGGGTCGATGATGCCGGCGGCCGCCAGGTCGACGTATTCGTCGGTGGCCGCGTTGAGGCCGTGGCCCCAGCCCAGCTCGGCGACCTTGCCCACCACGACGTAGCCGTCGTGGCCGGCGTTCTGCGCGATCCAGCGCAGCGGCTCCACCAGCGCCTTGCGGACGATCGAGACGCCGATCGCCTCCTCGCCGGTGAGGCCCAGACCGCCGTCGAGCTCCTTGGCCACCTGGGCCAGGGCGGCGCCACCGCCGGGGACGGTGCCCTCCTCGACCGCGGCCTTGGTCGCCGCGATGGCGTCCTCGATGCGGTGCTTGCGCTCCTTCATCTCGACCTCGGTCGCGGCGCCGACCTTGATCACCGCGATGCCGCCGGAGAGCTTGGCCAGCCGCTCCTGGAGCTTCTCGCGGTCCCAGTCGGAGTCGGAGGCCTCGATCTCCTTGCGGATCTGCGCGACCCGGTCGGTGACGTCGGCCGACTTGCCGCCGCCGTCGACGATCGTGGTGTTCTCCTTGTCGACCACGACGCGCCGGGCGGTGCCCAGCATGTCGAGGGTGACCTGGTCGAGCTTGTAACCCAGCTCGGGGGCGATCAGCTCGCCACCGGTGGCGATCGCCAGGTCCTGCAGCATCGCCTTGCGGCGGTCGCCGAAGCCGGGCGCCTTGACGGCGGCGACCTTCAGCGTCTTGCGCAGCGCGTTGACCACCAGCGTGGACAGGGCCTGGCCCTCGACGTCCTCCGCGATGATCAGCAGCGGCTTGCTGGACTGCAGCACCTTCTCCAGCAGCGGAAGCATCTCTTCGATGCTGGAGATCTTCTGGGTCGTGATCAGGATGTGCGCGTCCTCGAGGACGGCCTCCTGCGACTCGGCGTCGGTCACGAAGTTCGGCGAGATGAAGCCCTTGTCGAACTGCAGACCCTCGGTGACGTCGAGCTCGGTCGCCATGGCCGAGCCCTCCTCGACGGTGATGACACCGTCGCGGCCGACCCGGTCCATCGCCTCGGCGATCAGCTCGCCAATCGTGGCGTCCTGGGCCGAGATGGTGGCCACGTTCGCGATCGCCTTGTGATCGGCGACCTCGACGGCCTTGGCCAGCAGCGCCTTCGACACGGTCTCGGCGGCCTGGTCCATGCCGCGCTTGAGGCCGATCGGGTTGGCGCCCGCGGTCACGTTGCGCAGGCCCTCGCGCACGAGCGCCTGGGCGAGCACGGTCGCGGTGGTGGTCCCGTCGCCGGCGACGTCGTTGGTCTTGGTCGCCACCTCCTTGACCAGCTGCGCGCCGAGGTTCTGGTACGGGTCGGTGAGCTCGATCTCCTTGGCGATGGTGACGCCGTCGTTGGTGATCGTGGGCGCGCCGAACTTCTTGTCCAGGACGACGTTGCGGCCACGCGGGCCGAGGGTGACCTTGACCGTGTCGGCGAGCGAGTTGACGCCGTGCTCGAGCAGGTGGCGGGCGTCGTCGGAGAAGCTGAGAATCTTCGCCATATGTGGTCCCTTCACGCACCAACGCCCTGGCCCGTCAGCAACGAGCCAGGGCGATCAGCACTGTCAGTAGGTCACTTCTCGATGACCGCGAGGACGTCGCGGGCGGAGAGCACCAGGTACTCCTCGCCGGCGTACTTGACCTCGGTGCCGCCGTACTTCGAGTAGAGGACCGTCTCGCCGACCTTGACGTCAACCGGGATGCGGTTGCCCTTGTCGTCGATGCGGCCGGGGCCCACAGCGAGGACGGTGCCCTCCTGCGGCTTCTCCTTGGCGGTGTCGGGGATCACGATGCCCGACGCCGTGGTCGTCTCAGCCTCGTTCGCCTGGACCACGATGCGGTCCTCGAGCGGCTTGATCGCAACCTTGGTCGCGGTAGTCACGGGCATACCCTCCTGGGTACAGGTTTGCCGACCAGAAACTCTGGCCGGGCTGATGCCTCATGCCACCGGGCGGGGCCGTCGTCGCGGGTGCCGGTCCGCCTGGTGCCAAGCCGCAGGCCCGGATGGGCTCGCGGCTGGCACCCTCATGTTGAGAGTGCTAATCGGAGATTAGGCCGGAACTAGCACTCCGTCAACCAGAGTGCCAACCAAGTTGAGGCCGGGGAGAATGCCTGCGTGACCGCCTCCCTCCGTACCCCCGAAGGGGTGAACGCCCTGGCCCTGGCGAGTGAGATCGCCGCCGGGGACCCGCTGGCCGCGGCCTCCGCGCTGCGCTCGCGGGGAGTGCCGCCCGAACTGGCCGCGGCCGCGCTGACCCAGGTCGATCTGAGGCGCCGCGCGACCTCGAAGTTCGGCCCGGACGCGGAGTCGATGTTCTTCACGCGGGCCGGGCTGGAGCAGGCGACCCGGGCGGCCGTGTCGAACCGGCGGGCGGCCCGGCTGGCGGCGGCGGGCGTGAAGACTTTGGCCGACCTCGGCTGCGGGCTGGGCTCCGACGCCATCGCGGCTGCGCGCGCCGGAATCGAGGTGTACGCCGTCGACGCCGACCCGCTGACGGCCGAGACGGCTGCGGCGAACGTGGCGGCCCTGAAACTCGACCACCTGATCCGGGTCGAATGCGCGGACGCCACGACCGTACGGGTGGAAGGGTTTGACGCCGTTTTTGCCGACCCCGCGCGGCGGAGGGCCGGGCGTGGGCGTGTCTTCGACCCCAAGTCCTACTCGCCGCCCTGGGACTTCGTCGTGGGCCTGGCCGAGCGGGTGCCTCGAACGGTGCTCAAGCTGGCCCCGGGAATCGATCACGACCTGCTGCCGCCCGGCGCGGAGGGGGAGTGGGTGAGCGTGGGCGGCGACCTGGTCGAGGCCGCGTTCTGGTGCGGCCCGCTGGCGGAGGCGCCGCGCCGCGCGACGTTACTTCCGAGTAGCGCGGAAAAGGGTGGCGCGGCGGGGCGAGGGGTGGAGCTGACTGGGAGCGGGACACGCCAGGCGCCCGTCGGGGATGTCGGGGCGTATCTCTACGACCCCGACCCGGCGGTGGTGCGCTCGCACTTGGTGGCCGAGTTCGCCGAGACCATCGGCGGCAGCCTGGCCGACCCCGACATCGCGTACGTCTACACCGACGACCCGCGCGAGACCCCGTACGGGAGAAGGTTGGAGATCACGGACGTGCTCGGGTTCTCGTTGAAGCGGCTGCGCGCCCTGCTCCGGGAGCGTGGGGTGGGGCGGCTGGAGATCCGCAAGCGCGGCTCGGCCCTGGAGCCCGAGCAGTTGCGCCGTGATCTGCGGCTGTCGGGCCCGGAGGCGGCGTCGATCGTGCTGACCCGGGTGGCGGGCGCCCCGACGGTGATCCTGTGCCGCGCGTGAAGGGGTAGCGTGCGCGCCATGGCGAAGAAGGCCGCGGCCGGCACCCCGGCCACCGCGCTGCTCACCGCGCAGAGGGTCGAGCACACCCTGCATCCGTACGAGGTCTCGCCGGAGGCGCCGAACTATGGCGCGCTCGTGGCCGAGGCGCTCGGGGTCGGGGCCGAGCGGGTCTTCAAGACGCTGATCGCCGAGGTCGACGGGGGACTGGTCGTCGGTGTGGTGCCGGTGACCGGCGAGCTGGATCTGAAGGCGCTCGCGCACGCCGCCGGGGGCAAACGGGCAAACCTTGCCGATCGCGCCGCCGCGGAGCGCAGCAGTGGCTACGTGCGCGGGGGCATCAGTCCGCTCGGGCAGCGCAAGAAACTGCCTACCGTGGTCGACGACTCGGCCGTCGGGCTCGACCGGATGTTCGTCTCGGCGGGGCGTCGCGGGCTTCAGGTGGCCCTCGCGCCGGGCGATCTCATCCGGCTCACGGAAGCGGTTACGGCGACAATCCGGACATGAGGGTCGAATCCTCCGGCCAACTGCGAGCCGTTACGACAACGTTACGCGCCGCGGGGATCTTTCTCCCGAGAATGGGGCAGAGCGGGCGCTGACCTGACTTAGCGTCACATCGTGAGTCACGTCAGCGATCAATCGGTGGGCCCCGGTGCGCCTTGGCCAGGGCCGAACGCCTTGTATCACTGCCGTGTTGCCGGATTGTTATGGCGGGTTACGAGATCGCCGGGCGACACCGCTTGTGTAACCGGCCGCAACGGGAATACGTTGCCGGACACAACAAACTAGCTCCTGATCATTTTGATCTCTCGGCGTCTCGGGGAGCGACACTCCCGCAGCGCACACCATCGAAATCCGATGAAGGCCCGGATTTACCGAAAGGAAACTAGGAATGCGTAAGGGACTGTTCGCCCTTGCCGCGGTGAGCCTGCTGGCCACCGGCAGCATTGCCGCTTGCGGCGACGACAGCGGCACGGACTCCGGCAGCACCGGCGGCGACTCCTCCGCCGCGGGCAAGGTCGGCATCATCCTGCCCGACACCAAGAGCTCGCAGCGGTGGGGCACCGACGACCCGAAGTTCCTCAAGGCGGCGTTCGACGCGGCCGGCGTTCAGGCTGAGATCCAGAACGCGCAGGGCGACAAGACCCAGTTCCAGACCATCGCCGACGGCATGATCTCGAGCGGCGTCAGCGTCCTCATGATCGTCAACCTCGACTCCGGCACCGGTAAGGCCGTCCTCGAGAAGGCCAAGAAGGCCGGTATCGCGACGATCGACTACGACCGGCTGACCCTGAGCGGCGGCGCCGACTACTACGTGTCGTTCGACAACGTGAAGGTCGGCCAGCTGCAGGGCGAGGGCCTGGTCAAGTGCCTCGAGGACAAGAAGTACCAGAAGCCGGTCGTCGCCGAGCTCAACGGCTCCCCGACCGACAACAACGCCACCCTGTTCGCCCAGGGCTACGACGGCGTCCTCGACCCGAAGTACGCCGACGGCACCTTCACCAAGGGCCCGAACCAGGACGTTCCGGACTGGGACAACGCGCAGGCCGGCACGATCTTCGAGCAGATGCTGACCTCGAACAAGCAGATCAAGGGCGTCCTCGCGGCGAACGACGGTCTGGGCAACGCGGCCATCTCGGTGCTGAAGAAGAACAAGCTGAACGGCCAGGTCCCGGTGACCGGCCAGGACGCCACCGTTCAGGGCCTGCAGAACATCCTCGCCGGTGACCAGTGCATGACGGTCTACAAGGCGATCAAGAAGGAGGCCGACGCGGCCGCCGAGCTGGCGATCGCGCTGGCCAAGAAGCAGAAGCCGACCACGGCCACCGGCACCACGGAGGACCCGGAGTCGAAGGCCAAGGTTCCCTCGGTGCTGCTCGACCCGCAGTCGATCACCAAGGAGAACGTCAAGGACGTCATCGCCGACGGCTTCGTCACCAAGGACGCGGTCTGCACCGCCGACTTCGCCAAGGCCTGCACGGACGCGGGAATCAGCTGAGAATCCTCAACTGATGACGGGCTAGACCCGAACTGACGACGGCGCCGCTCATCCCCTGGTCAACGGGGGCGTGGGCGGCGCCGGAATTGGGTTACCCCCCACCCTGCCGTCCCTGGCCGCGCGCCGGGGGCGGCAAACCGGTCACTTAGCGAAGGAGAACCACCGTGGCCGCGACACCCCTCTTGGAACTCAGCGGGATCAACAAAGGCTTCGGTCCCGTTCAGGTCCTGCATGACGTCGGCCTGAGCGTCTACCCCGGCGAGGTCACCGCCCTCGTCGGCGACAACGGCGCCGGCAAGTCGACGCTGGTCAAGTGCATCAGTGGCATCTATCAGATCGACTCCGGCACGGTGACCTTCGAAGGCAACCAGGTCGCGATCCACACCCCGAGCGACGCCTCCGGGCTGGGCATCGAGGTCGTGTATCAGGACCTGGCACTGTGCGACAACCTGGACGTCGTCCAGAACATGTTCCTCGGACGCGAGAAGAAGCGCGGCATCGTGCTCGACGAGCCGACCATGGAACAGATGGCCGGCGACGCCCTCGCCAGCCTCTCGGTGCGCACCTTGAAGTCGCTGCGACAGCTTGTCGCCAGCCTTTCCGGTGGGCAGCGACAGACCGTGGCGATCGCCAAGGCCGTGCTGTGGAACTCGAAGATCGTGATCCTGGACGAGCCGACCGCCGCCCTCGGCGTCGCGCAGACCGCGCAGGTGCTCGAGCTGGTGCGCCGCCTGGCCGACAACGGCCTCGGCGTCGTGCTGATCTCGCACAACATGAACGACGTGTTCGCGGTCTCCGACCGGATCGCGGCGCTCTACCTCGGCCGGATGGCGGCCCAGGTCAAGACCACCGATGTGACCCACGCGCAGGTTGTGGAGCTGATCACCGGCGGCCGCAGCGGCAACATCGGCCTGCCTCCCGAGAAGCCGGCGGCTGACTTCGGCGGGGACGTCGTCGACATCACGCCGGGAGGCGACAAGTGACCACCACCACGACCACCACGGCCGGCGGCGTCAAGGTCGTCAAGCCGACCGTCGCGAGCTACATCAACGACTACTGGGGCCGGGTCCGCGGTGGCGACCTCGGCACCCTGCCCGCCATCCTGGGCCTGATCGTCCTGAGCCTGATCTTCGGCATCGCCCGGGACACGTTCTTCAGCGGCCTCAACTTCGCGAACCTGTTCAACCAGGGCGCGCAGGTCGTCTTCATCGCGATGGGCCTGATCTTCGTCCTGCTGCTGGGCGAGATCGACCTCTCCGCCGGTTTCGCCTCCGGCGTGTGCGGCGCGGTCGTCGCGATCCTGCTGACCAACCACGGCTGGGAGTGGTACACCGCCATCCCGGCCGCGCTGGTGACCGGCATCGTGATCGGCTTCGTGCTGGGCTTCCTGGTGGCCAAGCTGGGCATCCCGTCGTTCGTCGTCACCCTGGCCGCGTTCCTCGCCTTCCAGGGCGTCCTGCTGGTGCTGCTCGGCGGCGGCACCAACATCTCGACCCGAAACGAGTTCTTCAACTCGCTCAACAACAACAACCTGTCGGTGGCGTGGAGCTGGATCCTGGCCATCGTCGCCGTGCTCGGGTACGCCGCGGTGCAGTTCAACCAGATGCGCAGCCGGGCCAAGCGGGGCCTGGTCACCGACCCGATGGGCATCGTGCTGATGCGCATCGGCGGGCTGGCCGTGCTGCTGCTGGTGGCGACCGCGGTCCTGACCCAGGAGCGCGCGATCAACCCGGCGATCAACTCGCTCAAGGGCGTGCCGATCGTCGTCCCGATCATCGGCTTCTTCCTGGTGCTGTGGACCTTCGTGCTCGGCCGCACCAGCTACGGCCGGCACGTCTACGCCGTCGGTGGCAACACCGAGGCGGCCCGCCGCGCCGGTATCCCCGTCGACCGGATCCGCATCTCGGTCTTCGTCATCGGCTCGTTCATGGCCGCGATCGGTGGCATCATGGCCGTCAGCCGGGCCAGCTCGGTCGACCCGAACACCGGTGGCAGCAACATCCTGCTGTACTCGGTGGGCGCGGCCGTCATCGGTGGCACCAGCCTCTTCGGCGGCAAGGGCAAGGTGATCAACGCCGTGATCGGCGGCGCGGTGATCGCCGTGATCGACAACGGCATGACGCTGATGGGGTTCAACTCCGGCACCAAGTTCATCGTGACCGGTCTCATCCTGCTGGTCGCCGCGAGCGTCGACGCTTTGGCCCGGCGCAGAGCGGCCGCTACCGGCAACCGATGAACGAGAGCCGCCTGGAACCGGGGACGGCACGCTGATGCGGGCCGGCCCCAGCCAGGAGGAGGTGCGCCGGCACAATCTCGGGACGCTGCTCCGGTACGTCCACGTACACGGAGCCACGTCCCGGGCCGAACTCACCAACCGGCTCGGCCTGAACCGGAGCACCATCGGGGCCCTGACCGCCGACCTGACCACCGCAGGGCTGGTCAGCGAGGCGGCACCACGAGAGACCGGCCGGGCCGGGCGACCGTCGCTGGTCGTCCGGCCCGAGTCGTCCCGGGTGTACGCGTACGCGCTGAGCATCGAGGTGGACCGCCTGCGGGCGGCCCGCGTCGGGCTGGGCGGGCGCATCCTGGACCGCCGCGAGGCCGACCGGCCGCGCGGCATGCAGGTGCTCGACGCGGTGCAGCCGCTGGCGAAGTTCGTGCACGAGATGCGGGTCGGCGTGCCCGAGGACACCCGCTGCGTCGGCACCGGCGTGGCGGTCGCGGGGCTGGTGCGCCGGGCCGACGGCATGGTGCGCCTGGCCCCCACCATCGGCTGGGTCGAGGAGCCGGTCGGCGCAGCGCTCCGCGCCGACCTCGGCGACCTCGGTCAGCTCACGCTGGGCAACCACGCCGACGTCTCGGCCCTGGTCGAGCACAGCCGGGGCGCGGCCGCCGGCTGCGACAACGTCATCTACCTGTACGGCGACGTCGGGGTGGGCGCCGGCATCATCGCCGACGGCCGCCGCGTGGCCGGGCACGGCGGGTACGGCGGCGAGGTCGGGCACATGGTCGTCAACCCGTACGGGCGCGAGTGCAGCTGCGGCTCGCGTGGCTGCTGGGAGACCGAGATCGGCGAGTATGCCCTGCTCAGGCACGCCGGACGGGCCGACCAGTCGGGTCGCGAGGCGGTGCTGAGCGTCGTCGACGCGGCCATGCGCGGCGACAGTCAGGCCCAGTTCGCCGTGCGTCAGGTCGGCGAGTGGATCGGCTTCGGCGTCGGCAACCTGGTCAACATCTTCAACCCCGAGGCCGTGATCTTCGGCGGCACCCTGCGTGACGTGTATCTGGTGGCCGCGGCCCAGATCCGCAGCCGGCTCAACGCGATCGGGCTGCCGGCGTGCCGCGAGCACATCCGGTTGCGCACCCCGGAGCTCGGCAACGACGCGGCCCTGATCGGCGCGGCCGAGCTCGCCTTCGAGCACCTCCTGGAAGACCCTTTGATCAACTGACTTTCCCGTACGAGGGTCCGCCCGCCGGACAACCGCAGACGAGGCCGTTCCCGCCGCCGCGGAACGGCCTCGTCGCGAATCGAGGCCGTCCCCGGCTGCCGGGCCGGTGGGCGGAACGGCCTCGTCGCTGCTCACGGCCGTTCCCGGCCACCGGCGGCGTGCATGCGAGATCTTTCGAGTTCCTAACGTCACCGCCGGGGTCGTCGTCGTTCGGGCGGGGCCGGAGCACGATGGTGACGTGAAGCTTTCGGTCCGGGCCGGTCTGTCCGGTGTGGCGGCGGCCGCGGTCGCCGTGGGCGCCGCCGAGGTGGTGGCCGTTCTCACCGGCCCGCTGTCGGCGCCTTTGATCGCCGTCGGCGGCGTGGTGGTCGACAACGTGCCGGCCGCGGTCAAGGACTTCGGCGTGCGGGTGTTCGGCGTGCACGACAAGACGGCCCTGATCGTGGGCACGTCGATCCTGCTCGCGGCCTACGCGTACGGGGTGGGTGTGGCCGCCCTGCGGTCGTGGCGGCTCGCGGTGGGCGGGATCGGGCTGTTCGCCCTGGTCGGCGTGCTGGCCGCGCTGACCAGGCACGACGCCGGCGTGTTCGCGTGGCTGCCCACGGTGGCGGGCGCGGCCCTGGCCGTCTGGACGCTCCGACTGCTGCTGGAACAGGCCGGGGTGCTGCCCGCCGAGGCGGCGCCTGCGCGGACACCGGCGGAGGAGCAGGCGGCGTGGGCGGGGGTTCTCGGCACCAGAGCCGGAACGGGCCGCAGCGCAACCACCGGGAACATCCCGCAGCGGGCGGACGGCCCGGACCACGACGGCGCTTCAACTGCTCGGCCCGGGGCCGGTCAGGACCCGTACGGGAAAGGTCGTCGGGGTTTTCTGCAGGGACTGGGAATCGCGGCGGGTGTGGCGGTCGTGTCCGGGCTGGCGGGGCGGTGGCTGACGTCGCGGCAGGCGGTGACCGCGGCCCGCAGCGAGGTGGTGCTGCCGAAGCCCAGGCAGACCGCGCCGCCGGTGCCCGCCGGAGTGCAGGTGCCCGGGGTGACGCCCTACATCTCGCCCAACAAGGACTTCTACCGGATCGACACGGCGCTCATCCCGCCCCGCGTCGACCCCACAACGTGGCAGCTCCGGATCCACGGGATGGTGCGCAACCCGATCACG
This sequence comes from Paractinoplanes lichenicola, assembly GCF_016785085.1. GTDB lineage: Bacteria > Actinomycetota > Actinomycetes > Mycobacteriales > Micromonosporaceae > Actinoplanes > Actinoplanes lichenicola. Next base: position 222,505 of record NZ_JAENHO010000006.1, on the reverse strand, counting down.
ATCACCTGGGAGCAGCTGCTGCAGCGCCCGATGATCGAGCGCTACGTGACCCTGGCCTGCGTCTCGAACGAGGTCGGAGGCGATCTGATCGGCAACGCGCTCTGGCTCGGCACGCCGATCCGCGAGCTGCTCGAGGAGGCCGGACCGCTGCCCGGCGCCGACCAGGTGATCCAGCGTTCGGTCGACGGATGGACCTGCGGCAGCCCGACCTCCGCACTGATGGACGGGCGGGATGCGCTGCTCGCCGTCGGCATGAACTCCGAGCCGCTGCCGGTCAACCACGGGTTCCCCGTACGCATGGTGGTGCCGGGCCTGTACGGCTACGTGAGCGCGTGCAAGTGGATCACCGAGATCGAGCTGAGCCGGTTCTCGGATTTCGACGCCTACTGGGTGCCGCGGGGCTGGGCGGCGCAGGCGCCGATCAAGACCGAGTCGCGCATCGACACGCCCCGCGACGGCGGCAAGCGCCCGGCCGGCACGGTGGTGGTCGGCGGGGTGGCGTGGGCCCAGCATCGCGGCATCACCAAGGTCGAGGTTCAAGTCGACGACGGGGAATGGGCCGAGGCGAGCCTGGCCGCGACGGTCTCGAGCGACACCTGGCGCGAGTGGAGCTGGTCGTGGCCGGCCACCGCGGGGGAGCACTCACTCCGGGTTCGGGCGACCGACGGGCAGGGCGTCACGCAGACCAGCACCCCGGCTCCGCCCGCGCCCGACGGCGCGTCCGGGTGGCATCAGATCCGGGTCGGCATCGAGGGCTGACTTCTTCGGAACGTGAGTGTGCCGGTTACTTGAAGGCCGCACCAGGCGTCCGTCGTTAGTGCGCAAGTCGCTCATACGGTGGCTTGCATGTCCACCAATGCGGTTGATGAAGAGCCGTCGAACAACTCGACCCGGCCCCCGAACGGGGACCGGATCGTCATGGTGATGCCGGGTGACAGGCGTCAGGCCGCCGGTGCCTGCCGCTGCGCGGGAACGGCGGACTTGTGGGGCCGGCCGAGCCGGGCCTCGAGCCGGGCAAGGTCGACACGTCCGTGATGACGGTCGGCGGTGTCCTCCCAACCGACGGCGAGCAGCCGCAGCCGCTCCGCTTCGGTGAGGCCGCCCCAGACCCCGTACGGCTCGCGAACCGCGAGGGCGTGCGCGGCGCACTCGGCTCGAACCGGGCACGCGCCGCACATGCTCTTGGCTTTGGCTTCCCGGCGGTTGCGGGACGAACCGCGTTCACCGTCCGGGTGGAAGAACTGAGCGCTGTCCCGGCCCCGGCACAGACCAAGTCGCTGCCAGTCCCACAGGTCGGCGATGGGCCCGGGCAGTCTGCGAACGTTCGACATGTCACACCCTCCTCCCGCGCGGCACCGCGGAGTGTCGTCACGAGGGCCCTTGCTCAGGCCTGCCGCGGTCTTACCCCGGTGATCCCCGGCTCACACGCAACATGTCGATGTCTTCTGAAGCCGCATGACATCGGTCCAGCAAGTCATACCGATCTTTCCCATTTTTTCCATCTAAAGCGCGTAATGCTGCGGCCCTCGCGTGATCTCCTCTGAGAGAGAAGGAGGATCACTGTGCGTACCGTCCTCGTGTGCGTCCGTACCCCGCTGGCGGCCCAGACCGTCGCGTCCACCGCGGCCCGGCTCGGCATGACCGGCGTCGTAAGGACCGCGGTCAGCGAGACCGAGGCCATGATCCGCCTGGCTGAACGGCCGGCTGAAGTGGTCCTGGCTGACACCGCCGTGACCCGTCCCGACAGCGTCGGCTTCACCCGGCGCGTCCTTGCCCGTGCGCCGCAGGCGCAGGTGGTGCTGTTCGGCGCCGAAGACCCCCGGGTCGCCGCGGCGGCCGTCGCCGCCGGTGCCCGCGGTGTCATCCGCGGCGTCGAGCACGACCTGGTCAGCGTCGTGGCCAAGGCGCTGCTCCTGCTGCTGCTCCCGGTGCGCCCGCAGGGCATGCCGATCAACGGGGCGAACGCCCAGCCGGCGGCCGTCGCCGGCGGGGCCCGCAACAACAACTCGACCGCGGCCCGGGCCGCGTATCAGAACGGCCTGGCGGTGGGGGCGCCGAACGCGGCGGCCGTGCCGGCCGTGCTCGGTCCCAACGCGCCGATGGTGCCGTCGCAGCGCGGCGACGCCCCGATCGACCCGGCCACCGGCCGGCCGATGGTGGCCTGGCCCGGGAACGAGACCCAGGTCGGGGTGGCCGACCCGGCGCCCGCGGGCCGGCGGCTCACGCTCACCGAGCGCGAACTGCAGGTGCTGCGGGGGATGGCCGACGGCAAGAGCAACGCCGAGATCGGCCGTGAGCTCTTCGTCTCGGAGGACACCGTCAAGACCCACGCCCGGCGGCTCTTCCGGAAGCTCGGCGCCCGGGACCGCGCCCACGCGGTCGCAGCCGGCTTCCGAGCCGGGCTAGTGGCTTAGTAATTCGCTATTGATAGGCCGGGGGGCGACTCCCGGCCTATTCCTTTTCGTCCTCGTTGCCCTCGGTCAGCGTGTCGTGGACGCCGTCGGCGTAACCGCGCGCGTACTCCCACGTGACGTAGTGGTCGGGATCCGGGTCGTAGGCCGGCTCGTGCACCCGGGGGCGCCCGCTGCTCAGCAGATGCCGCAGGTTGCCGCGGAGCAGATCCCAGTCGAAGTAGTGCGGTTCGTGGCAGTCCTCACACTCGATGACCAGGCCGCGGATGCCGGTCGGGCTCAGGAGCGCCTGATAGATCTCCAGGTCGGAGAGATCCTCGAGGACGTCCTGCCGTTCGGCGTCGGTCAGCGGCTCGGACTCGGCGTCGTCGCTGACGTCGTCGAGACCGGCGGCCGGGTCGGCGGGGTCGCCGTTGAACGGGTCGATCGGCTCTTCTTGCACCCCCTTACCGTACTCACCCCGGGCGGATGTGTGCTGGCCCGCACGTCCTGTCCGTCCCGCGAGGTCGCCGAGAACGGATGGGTACGATGAACTATCCGTCTTCCGGCTTTTAGGGATGCTCCGTGGAAACTGACTCGGCCCGTACGGTTCCGCTCGGTCTGACCTTCGACGACGTGCTCCTCCAGCCCGGCGAATCGGACATCGTGCCGAGCCGGGTCAACACGAACACACGGCTCACCCGCAACATCGACCTGACGATCCCGCTGCTGTCGGCCGCGATGGACACCGTCACCGAGGCCCGCATGGCGATCGCCATGGCCCGCGAGGGCGGCATCGGCGTGCTCCACCGCAACCTGTCCGCCGAGGACCAGGCGGCCCAGGTCGACCTGGTCAAGCGGTCCGAGTCGGGCATGATCACCAATCCGGTCACCTGCAGCCCCGACGACACGCTGCGCGAGGTCGACCAGCTCTGCGGCCGCTATCGCATCTCGGGCGTGCCGGTCACCGACGCCGACGGCACCCTGGTCGGCATCGTGACCAACCGCGACATGCGCTTCGTCACCGACGAGAACGCCAAGGTGCGCGACGTCATGACGAAGATGCCGCTGATCACCGCCCCGGTCGGGGTGAGCAAGGACCAGGCGCTCGGCCTGCTCCAGCAGCACAAGATCGAGAAGCTGCCGCTGATCGACGACAGCGGCAAGCTGCGCGGCCTGATCACGGTCAAGGACTTCACGAAGAGCGAGCAGTATCCCAACGCGACGAAGGACGGGCAGGGCCGCCTGCGGGTCGCCGCCGCGGTGGGCGTCGGCGACGAGTCCTACAAGCGGGCCCGCGGCCTGATCGACGCCGGGGTCGACGTGATCATCGTGGACACCTCGCACGGCCACCAGCGCCAGGTGCTCGACATGATCGCCCGGCTCAAGCGCGACACCACCACCGACATCGTGGGCGGCAACGTCGCGACGTACGCGGGGGCCAAGGCGATGGCCGAGGCCGGTGCCGACGCGGTCAAGGTCGGCGTCGGTCCCGGCGCCATCTGCACGACCCGCATCGTGGCCGGGGTCGGCGTCCCGCAGATCACCGCCGTGATGGAGGCCCAGCGCGCGTGCGCGCCGTTCGGCGTCCCGGTGATCGCCGACGGCGGCATCCAGTACAGCGGCGACATCGCCAAGGCGATCGTGGCCGGCGCCGAGACCGTCATGCTGGGCGGCCTGCTGGCCGGCTCGGAGGAGAGCCCCGGCGACCTGATCTTCGTGAACGGCAAGCAGTACAAGTCGTACCGGGGGATGGGCTCGCTCGGCGCCATGCAGTCGCGCGGTCAGGCCAAGTCCTACTCCAAGGACCGCTACTTCCAGCATGATGTGCCGGAGGAGAAGCTCGTGCCCGAGGGCGTCGAGGGCCAGGTTCCCTACCGCGGCCCGCTCTCCCGGGTGGTGGCCCAGCTCGTCGGCGGTGTCCGGCTGGCGATGGGTTACGCCGGGGCCGAGACGATTCCCGACTTGCAGCAGCGTGGGCAGCTCATCAGGATTACGGCGGCGGGCCTCAAGGAAAGCCACCCGCACGACATCCAGATGACCGTCGAGGCTCCGAACTACCACTCCCGCTAAGACAAATAAGGAACCGACATGCGTGACGTCGTGGAGATCGGTCTGGGCAAGACCGCTCAGCGCGGATACCACCTGGACGACATCGCCATCGTCCCGAGCCGCCGCACCCGCGACGTGGACGACGTGTCCACCGAGTGGCGCGTCGACGCCTACCCCTTCAAGATCCCCTGCGTCGCGCACCCGTCCGACGCGACCATGAGCCCGGAGTCCGCGATCGCCCTGGGCCGCCTCGGCGGCCTGGGGGTGCTCAACGCCGAGGGCCTGTGGACGCGGTACGAGGACCCGACCAAGATCCTGGAGGAGCTGGCCTCGCTCGACGAGGACGCCGACGCCACCCGGCGCCTGCAGGAGGTCTACTCCGAGCCGATCAAGCCGGAGCTGATCGCCGAGCGCGTGCGCACGATGCGCGAGGGCGGCATCACCGTCGCCGTCCGGGTGTCGCCGCAGCACACGCTGGCGCTCGCCCCGGTGGTCCTCGACGCCGGCGTCGACCTGCTCGTCATCCAGGGCACCCTGGTCAGCGCCGAGCACGTGTCCACGACGGACGAGCCGCTCAACCTCAAGGAGTTCATCGCCGACCTCGACCTGCCGGTCATCGTCGGCGGCTGCACCGACTACAAGACCGCGCTGCACCTGATGCGTACGGGCGCGGCCGGTGTGATCGTCGGCGTCGGGGCGGACGAGTGGTCGACCACCGACACCGTGCTCGGCATCCGGGTGCCGATGGCTACTGCGATCGCCGACGCCGCGGCCGCCCGCCGTGACTACCTCGACGAGACCGGCGGCCGCTACGTGCACCTGATCGCCGACGGTGGCATCTCGACGTCGGGCGACATCGCCAAGGCGATCGGCTGCGGCGCCGACGCGGTGATGCTCGGCGAGCCGCTCTCGCTGGCCGAGGGCGCCCCGGCCGGCGGCGCCTGGTGGCACTCGTCGGCCAGCCACCCGCAGCTGCCACGCGGCGGGTTCTGCATCGCGGGCGAGCCCGACGGCACCCTCGAGGAGCTGCTCTACGGCCCGGCCAACCGGCCCGACGGCCAGCTCAACCTCTTCGGCGGGCTGCGGCGCGCGATGGCCAAGTGCGGCTACCGCGACGTCAAGGAGTTCCAGAAGGTCGCGCTCGTCCTCGACAAGTAGGCCTTTCCCGGGCCTTTCGCGGGACGGCGCTAACCTCGCGCCTATGAGACGTGCGGGTGTTGCCGGGGTTCTGAGTGTCGCGTTGATCGCCGGCTGTACGGCCGACGCGGAACCGGCGCCCGCACCGTCGTCGGCCCCGTCCTCCGCGCCGGTGTTCGCCCCCGGCGCGGAGGGCATCGGCGATCCGTATTTCCCGAAGTACGGCAACGGCGGCTACGACGTGGCCGGCTACGACCTCAAGGTCCGCTACGACCCGCGGACCGATCAGCTCACCGGCACGGCGACGATCACCGCCACCGCGACGCAGGACCTGTCCCGGTTCAACCTCGATCTGTCCAAGCTGGCCGCCAAGAACGTGACGGTCGACGGCGTACGGGCGGGCTCGTCGGCCTCGGGCGCCGAGCTGACCGTCACCCCGGCCGCCGGCATCCCGAACGGGCGGGCGTTCACCACTGTCATCGAGTACGGCGGCAAGCCCGCGCAGCTCGGCGACGCGGTGCTCGGCCAGGGCGGCTGGCTGGAGAGCCCGCAGGGCGCGATCGCGCTGGGCCAGCCCGAGTCGGCCAGCACGTGGTTCCCGGTCAACGACCACCCGCTCGACAAGGCCACCTTCAAGCTCGAGATGACCGTGCCCGCGGGCGTCGAGGCGATCAGCAACGGGGTGCCCGGCCCGCAGCGCACCAGCGACGGCTGGACGACCTGGTCGTGGTCGCAGAGCGCGCCGATGGCCAGCTATCTGGCGATGGTCGTGATCGGGCAGTATCGCGTCACCACCACCGAGCACAACGGCAAGCCGATGGTCATCGCGGTCGCCGAGGCGCTGCCCGCCGACGGCCCGGCCGCGCGGTCACTGGCCAAGACGGCCGAGATCACCGACTTCCTGGCCACCAAGTTCGGGCCGTACCCGTTCGACGCGAACGGCGGTGTCGCGGTGGACGACCGGCGCATCGGGTACGCGCTCGAGACGCAGAGCCGCCCGGTCTACGGTCCCGCGTTCTTCACCGGCGGCGCCAACGAGGGCGTGATCGCCCACGAGCTGGCCCACCAGTGGTTCGGCGACAGCGTGGCCCTCGAGAAGTGGCAGGACATCTGGCTCAACGAGGGCTTCGCCACGTACGCGGAGTGGCTGTGGGACGAGCACTCGGGCGGCGACAGCGTGCAGGCGAACTTCGACAACGTCTACAACTCGTACCCGTGGAACCAGCCCGGCCAGGCCGGCAACCCCGGGGCAAGCCGCATCTTCGGCCAGGCCGTCTATCAGCGCGGCGGCATGACTGTCTTCGCGCTGCGCAAGGCGATCGGTGACCCGGCCTTCGACCAGCTGCTCAAGCGGTGGACGAGCGAGCACAAGGACGGCAACGCCAACACCGACGACCTGATCGCGATGGCCGAGGAGATCTCGGGCAAGCAGCTCGACGACCTCTTCAAGTCCTGGTTGTTCAGCGAGGAGAAGCCGGCCAAGCCCTGACTCCCCATACCTATTTATCTACAAGCTTGGGGTGACTCTTCAGGTAAGCGCCCGCTTTGCCCTGCGCGACGGCCCTGACGAAGCCGCGGCCCTCCTCGGTGAGCTGCTCGCCGAGATAGCCGCTGCCCCGGCCGACCCCGCGCCCCGGCAGGCTGACCCGGGTGATCTTCGACGGCGACAGGTCGCGCAGCGCGTACGCGTATTCGACCGGTTTGCGCCCACCCAAGTAGACAAAGGTGTCGCCGAGCGCCGCGACCAGTTGGTCCACCTTTTCCGACTGGGTGGGCAGCCCCTGGCCCATCGCCTTGGTCAGCAGGGCCGCGACGAGCTGGCGCTGATGCCGCTGGCGGTCGTAGTCGCCGTCGGGCAGGCCGTAGCGCTGCCGCGCGTAGTCGGTCGCCTGCCAGCCGACGAGATGGCGCCGGCCCGGCTGATAGACGGCCTGCGGCCCGGTGTATTCGCCGCCGGAGAGCGGCCGCAGCGATCCGTCCGGTTTGCGGTGCCGTGACGCGACCTTCTGATCGATCACCAGGTCGACCCCGCCGAGCTGGTCGGTCAGCCGGGCCAGGCCGCCGAAGTTGAGGATCGCGCCCGCCTGGAACTGCTTGATGCCGGTGTAGCCGCTGAGCGTCCGGGTCAGCAGCTCGTAGCCCTTCTCGACGTCGGGCACCTTGCTGCCCGCGACCCGGGAGCCGAGGCTCATGGCCTCGGTGACCTTGCGGGTGCCGTGGCCGGGCACCGCGACCCGGGTGTCGCGCGGGATCGAGTAGAGATAGGCGGCGCCGAGGCCCGGCTCGACGTGCAGCAGCATGATGGCGTCGGCGTGCGGTTCCCAGGTGGGGATCGAGACCCGGGTGTCGACGCCGATGAGCACGAGGTCGAGCGGCCCGGTGATGTCGGCCCCGGGTGAGGGCGCCGGGCTCGTGGGCGCGGGCGGCGGCGTGGTGGTCGGGGCGCTCGGAGCTGCCGTAGGTTTGTCCGGCCCCGAGCGGACGGCCCACGCGATACCCCCGCCGGCCAGCAGCGCGACGGCCAATGCCCCGCCGATCCACAGTCCTGCCCTCTTGTTCCGCATGCCGGAACAGTAGGCGAGCGAGATCAGCAGCTCAATGTCTGCCGATCTCGCAATGTGAAACCGGTCATTGCTTTCCGTTGATTCGCCCGTACGCTGACCGCCGCGAATCAACGGGGGAGGCAAACGCTTCAATGAAGCTCACCAAACGACGTGTCACCGTCGGTCTCATCTCCACCGCCGTCGTCGTCTCGATGACGAGCGTGACCACCTGGGCACTCGCTGCCGACAACAAGAAGCTCCCGGCCGCCGCGGCCGCGACGACCGACCGCCTCGTCGTCGGTTACAAGGTCGGTGCTGACCGCAGCGCCGCCAGCCGGACGATGTCCGCCGCGGGCGCCCGCGTCACCACCGGCGACACCACGGCCACCTCGGCCCTGTCCGCCATCAACGCGGCCCACGTCTCGGTGCCCTCGGGCCGCAGCGCGACGATGATCTCGGCGCTGCGCAGCGACCCGAACGTGGCCTACGTCGAGAAGGACGTGCGGACCAAGGCGTTCATCGTGCCGAACGACCCGTCCTTCTCGAAGCAGAACGAGATGTACACGGTCAAGGCGCCCGCCGCGTGGGACACGACGACCGGTGGGTCCACCCCCGTCATCGTCGCCGTCATCGACACCGGCTTCACCAACAGCTACGAAATGGCCGGCCTGTCCGTGCCCGGCTACGACTTCGCCAACAACGACTCGAACCCGGCCGACGACGAGGGCCACGGCACCGCCGTCTCCGCCCTGATCGCCGCGCGCGGCAACAACGGCAAGGGCATGGCCGGCGTCTGCTGGACCTGCAAGATCATGCCGATCAAGGTGCTCGACGAGACGGGCAGCGGCTATGACAGCGACGTCGCCAAGGGCATCATCTACGCCGTCCAGAAGGGCGCGCGGATCCTGAACCTGTCGCTCGGCTCGCCGCAGTCCAGCAAGGTCCTGGCCGACGCGGTGGCCTACGCGAACATGAACGGCGCCCTCGTGGTGGCGGCCGCGGGCAACGCGGGCAACACCGTGAAGCAGTACCCGGGTGCCTACGGCGACGTGCTCACCGTGGCCGCGTCGAACCGCTGCCCGCAGTTCAGCAGCGTCCCCGACTGCACGACCGGCACCACCACCCGCTCGGCCTTCTCGTCGTACAACAAGGCCGGCGACTCGTGGGTCGACGTGGCCGCCCCCGGCACCGTGCTGAGCATGGACCGGTTCGGCAACTACAGCACCGGCATCCAGGGCACGTCGTTCTCGTCGCCGATCGTGGCCGGCGCGGCCGCCCTGATCAAGTCGCGGAACCCCGGCTACACCGGCTGGTCGCTGGCCAACGCCATCTACAACGGCGCCGCCAAGCGGAAGCTGACCAACGGTGGCGTCAACTACGGCCTGCTCGACATCCCGGCCTCGCTGAACGTGCCGACCGACACCGTCGCGCCGACCGCCACCGGCATCACCCCGGGCAACGGCGCCGTCAAGCGCGGCACCTTCGCGGTGAGCCCGCTGGGCCTCAAGGACAACCGCTCGGGCATCCGCAACTCGACGCTCTGGGTGAACAACAAGTTCGTCGGGTACAGCCGCAACGCCCCGTTCGGCATCAGCTACAACTTCAGCTCGTACAAGGGCCCGACCAAGGTCGAGCTGCGCATCTTCGACCGGGCCGGCAACAACAAGATCGTGTCGAGCACCATCACGATCGACAACACGGCCCCGGCCGTGCGGATCACCTCGGCTCCCAAGAGCGGCTCGAAGCTCAAGGGCAAGGTGACCATCGGCTACACCGGCTCCGACGCGTACGGCATCAACCGCTACGAGCTGCTGCTCAACGGCAAGGTGGCGCAGAAGCACACCAACACGACGGCCTTCGCGTTCGCCACCACGGCGGTCCCGTCGAAGTTCACCGTGCAGGTGCGGGCCTACGACCGGGCCGGCAACTCGCGGCTGTCCGCGAAGTACAGCTACACCCGCTAGACAACTCGCTCGCTCCGGGGATCGACCCGGACGGACCGAAGGTGAAGGAGCCGGCCATCGTGGCCGGCTCCTTCATTTTTGTGAGGTCCGAAGCATGCGGAAGCTGCTCGCCGGTCTGGCCGTCGCCGGCTCGATGCTGGTCGCGACGCCCGCCCTGGCCGCCGTCGCGCAGCCCGGCCTGACCCAGACCCGGGTCACCGAGGCCTGGGCGGCCACCCGTGGCTCGTCCCGGGTGATCGTCGCGGTGATCGACACCGGGGTGAGCAAGCTGCCCGACCTGGCCGGCCGCCTGCTGCCCGGCCGCGACTTCGTCAACCACGACGACGACGCCACCGACGACAACGGGCACGGCACGATGGCCGCCACCGTGATCGCCGCCGCGGCCGGCAACCGCACCGGCGTCGACGGCGTCTGCGGTAACTGCCGGATCCTGCCGGTCAAGGTGCTCAACGCCAAGGGCGGCGGCAGCTACACCGACATCGCCCTGGGCATCCGCTACGCCGCCGACCGCGGCGCGGCCGTGATCAGCCTGTCGCTGGGCGGGGCGGACGACAGCCCGCTGCTGCGCGCCGCTGTCGCCTACGCCGAGAGCAAGGGCGCGCTGGTGGTGGCGGCCGCGGGCAACCGTGGAGTCGCCACGCCGCACTACCCGGCGGCGATCCCGACCGTGCTCGCGGTCGGCGGGGTCACGTCGACCGGCGCCCGCTACGACTGGTCCAATTTCGGCAGCTGGGTCGGCGTCACCGCGCCGGGCTGCAACCCGGCCCAGGGCCCGTCGGGCGCGATCGGGCAGTACTGCGGCACCTCGTCGGCGACGCCGTTCGTGGCGGGGGTGGCGGGCCTGCTCGCCTCGACCGACCCGGCGCCCTCGCCGGCCCTGATCCGGGCGACGCTGATCGCGACCAAGGCCCGTCCCTCGGGGCGCGTCGACGCCCTGGCCGCGCTGCGGGCGCTGCCGATCGACGGCGACGTCATCCGGCCGTCGGCCGCCTTCGGAGCCGTGCGCCCGCTCGTGCGCGGCCGGGTGACGATCACGGCCGGCGCGGCCGACCAGCACGGCGTCTCCCGGGTCCAGCTGTACGCCGGGGGCCGGCTGATCGCCACCGACACCACCGCGCCGTACTCCTTCACCTGGCAGTCCGCCCCGCGCACCGGGCTCGTCCCGCTGGAGCTGCGGGCGTACGACCGCCGGGGCAACCTGACCGTCGTGCGCCGCACCGTGCGGGCCGACAACACCGCGCCCGTCCTGCGGCTGGCCAAGTCGGGGCGTACGGTCACCGCGCGTGCCACCGACCCGTCCGGCCTGGCCCGTCTCGAGCTGATCGTGAACGGCAAGGTCACTGCCCGTTCCACGGCCGCCGTACGCCGTTTCGTAGTGCCCGCGCGGGCACGCACCGTAGTCGTCCGGGCGGTCGACCGGGCCGGGAACGTGCGGGTCGCCAACGGTAAACTCGGCGGGTGAGTACTCCCCGCCCGGTTCTCGTCGTCGACTTCGGCGCCCAGTACGCCCAGCTGATCGCCCGCCGTGTCCGTGAGGCGCGGGTCTATTCCGAGATCGTCCCGCATTCCATGCCCGTGGCCGAGATGCTGGCCAAGGATCCGGCCGCCATCATCCTGTCCGGCGGCCCGTCCAGCGTCTACGAGCCCGGCGCGCCGGTGCTCGACACGAAGCTGTTCGACAACGAGGTGCCCGTCTTCGGCATCTGTTACGGCTTCCAGGCGATGGCCCAGGCGCTCGGCGGCACGGTCGCGCACACCGGCTCGCGGGAATACGGCCGCACCCACCTGACCGCGCAGGGCGGCACGCTGCTGCGCGAGCTGCCCGACGACCTGCCGGTCTGGATGAGCCACGGCGACAGCGTGGCCGTGGCGCCGCAGGGCTTCGCGGTCACCGCCTCGACGCCGGGCGCGCCAGTGGCCGCGTTCGAGGATCTCAACACCCGCCGGGCCGGCGTGCAGTTCCACCCCGAGGTGGCGCACACCGAGCAGGGGCAAGAGATGCTCAGGCGGTTCCTCTACGACATCGCCGGCATCGAGCCGACCTGGACCCCGGGCAACATCATCGAGGACCAGGTGGCCGCGATCCGCGCGCAGGTCGGCGACAAGCAGGTGATCTGCGGGCTCTCCGGCGGGGTCGACTCGGCGGTCGCCGCGGCGCTCGTCCAGCGGGCCATCGGCGACCAGCTGACCTGCGTCTTCGTCGACCACGGCCTGCTTCGCGCGGGCGAGGCCGAGCAGGTCGAGAAGGATTTCGTGGCCGCCACCGGGGCCCGGCTCAAGGTGGTCGACGCGGCCGAGGTGTTCCTGGGTCACCTGGCCGGGGTCACCGACCCCGAGCAGAAGCGCAAGATCATCGGCCGCGAGTTCATTCGCGCGTTCGAGGGTGCGGCCCGCGAGCTCGACGCCGAACGGCACGTCGAGTTCCTGGTGCAGGGCACGCTCTATCCCGACGTGGTCGAGTCGGGCGGCGGCACCGGCACGGCCAACATCAAGTCCCACCACAACGTGGGCGGCCTGCCCGACGATCTGCAGTTCGCGCTGATCGAGCCGCTGCGCACCCTGTTCAAGGACGAGGTGCGCGCGCTCGGCGCCGAGCTGGGCCTGCCGGAGGAGATGGTGCAGCGGCACCCGTTCCCCGGTCCGGGCCTGGCCATCCGCATCATCGGCGCGGTCGACCGGGAGCGGCTCGACCTGCTGCGCGCGGCCGACCTGATCGCCCGCGAGGAGCTGACCGCCTCCGGCCTCGACCGCGACGTCTGGCAGTTCCCGGTGGTGCTGCTGGCCGACGTGCGCAGCGTCGGCGTGCAGGGCGACGGCCGCACTTATGGTCACCCGGTCGTGCTGCGCCCCGTCTCCAGCGAGGACGCGATGACCGCCGACTGGTCGCGCCTGCCGTACGACGTGATCGCCAAGATCTCGACCCGGATCACCAACGAGGTGCGCGAGGTCAACCGGGTCGTCCTCGACGTCACGAGCAAGCCGCCGGGCACCATCGAGTGGGAGTGACGCGGCCTCACTGAGCCGCGTCGTGCGGAACCTGAGCCGGGTCCTGCGGCGCGGGAGCAGGCCAGGAAACGGCCGGCTCCTCGGGCATCAGGAACCACATGATCGGGTAGGCGAGCAGGGCCGCGCCCGCGGTGATCACGGCGAGCAGGGCGAAGCCCACCCGCACGAGCACCGGGTCGACGCCGAAGTAGCGTCCGACACCGCTGCAGACGCCCGCCGCGAGACGGTCGTCGAGGGGCCGGCGGAGTTGCTTGTACGGGGTCTGGAGGCCGCCGTCGGGGAGCTGTGTCATGTCCCCATGGTGGCCCCGGACCGCCCCCGGCGACCTCGGTGAGCCCCCCGATACGGACCCTGAAATGCCGGTCACGCATTGTAGTGGATCGAGGGCCCAATGTGCCTAATGGTGCTCTGATCAGCGGTTACGCAGCGCGAACCCACTGTCAGGAATCCGACAGACGATTTCTGGAGTTAACATATTCCGGGCAGAATGCCGCCCGTGACCCCCGCACTGGAACCGCTCCGCCGGATCGCCGCCTACGCCGTCGCCACCGATGACGAGGGCCGCGTGCTGCTCGTGCGCGCGTCCAGCAAGTCCGGCACGCCGGGCGTCTGGTCGTTGCCCGGCGGCGCCGTCGACCACGGCGAAGATCCCAACCACACCGTCGTCCGCGAGACGGCCGCCGAGACCGGGCTCTCGGTCGCCGTCACCGGGCTGCGCGACGTGCTGGCCGACATGCGCTCGCTGCCGCACCGTGGCGTCACCATCCACACCGACCGCCTCATCTACTCGGTCTCGATCCGGGGCGGCACGATCGTGGACCGCGTCGGCCACCCCACCGACCTGGCCCGGTGGCACACGCTCGCCGAGGCCGAGCACCTCAAGCTCCGCCAGTTCACGGCCGACGCGCTCGGGCTGGGCAGCGCCTCGGCCGACCTGCGGCCCGAGACGGCGCCCACGTTCCCGTCGTTCTACGCCCACCCCGGGCCGGACGGGCTGCACCGGGCGCAGCGCTTCGCGGCGTACGCGATCGCGACCGACCCGCACGACACCAACCTGCTGCTGACCCGGATCGCTCCGGGTTATCCCGGAGAGGGGCGCTGGCACCTGCCCGGCGGCGGCACCGACTACGGCGAGCAGCCCGGCACGGCCCTGATCCGCGAGCTCGTCGAGGAGACGGGGCAGGAGGGCCGGCTGGTCGAGCTGCTCGGCGTGGCCAGCCACCGCGACGCGGCCTCGCTCGGCCCCGAGGGCTATCCGATCGACTGGCACGGCGTGCGCGCCTTCTATCGGGTGATCGTCGACACCCCCACCGAGGTCGAGATCCGGGACGTCGGCGGGTCGACCTCCGAGGCCCGCTGGGTGCCGGTCAAGCACGTCGCCGACCTGCCGGAGGACGAGCTGACCGAGGTGACGGCCGAGGCGCTGCGCAAGGCGGGACTAATCTAGGCCCGGTGAAGATCAGACGGGTCGGGGCGTACGGGATCTGCCGCGACGACTCCGGGCGGGTGCTGCTCGCCCGGAATTCGCACCTCAGCAACTTCCCCGGCCTGTGGACCCTGCCCGGCGGCGGCGTCGAGCAGGGAGAGCACCCGGACGCCGCGGTGGTGCGCGAATTCGGCGAGGAGACCGGCCTGTCTGTGCGGATCGACGCGCTGCACGCCGTCACCGCGGACGTCTTCCGCCTGCCCGGCGGCGACCTCGAGCACACAGACCGGATTGTCTATGACGTCTCGGTGACGGGCGGGTCGCTGCGGGCCGAGGCGCTCGGCACCACCGAGTCGGTCGAATGGGTGAATTCCGACCAAATTGCCTCGTTGCCCATGATGCCCTTCACGGCGGCGATGCTGGGCGGTCCGCCGGTGGTCTCGGACAAATCGGATCTACCGGAGGAACTCGCACGTCCGTCGCGAGTACAACGTTTCGGCGCGTACGGGGTCGTGACCGACCCGAACGGACGGATCCTGCTCACCCGGATCGCCGAGGGATATCCGGGCGCCGGCCGCTGGCATCTGCCCGGCGGCGGCACCGATCACGGCGAGACGCCCGAGGTGGCGCTGGCCCGCGAGCTGACCGAGGAGACCGCGCAGCACGGCCGCGTGACCGGCCTCCTCGGGGTCTCGCACCGCTACGATTCCGCAGCTCTCGGGCCCGAAGGGGTGCCGATCGACTGGCATGTCATCCGGGTCCTGTTCAGGGTTCGGGTCGATGTGCCGACGGAACCTTCGGTGACCGAGGAAGCGGGCGGATCCACCGCCGAGGCGCGCTGGTTCGCGGCCGGTGAGACGCGGGGACTGAGCCTGACCGAGGTGGCCGCCGACGCCGTAGCCCGGGTCGGAGCGGAACGGACGAGTTAAAATCGGCTGAGGGAGAGGTGAACAGGTGGCCTGTCCCGCGGGGTGAGCCGCTGGAATTGACCGCTCGCCAACATCGTTCGGGTATGCGAAGGTGTAAGCCGCAATTTTCCCGGCTCCGCATGTGCGGCGGGCTACCGGGCCACGACCCACCGCGACAGCCGGTGGCCCACCGATCCCATGGAGGAAGCACGTGCCGAGAACCCCTTGGCGCCGGCGTCGTACGACGGATAGCCCCCGTCCCGCTGGTCGTCGTTGGGCAGGCCGTCTGCGCCGCAGCGGAACCATCGCGCGGCAGGCCCTGCTGGTGCGGGTGGGTGGCCGGGGCTCCGGCCGCGCCGCCACCGCCACGCGGGCCGAGGTGATCTACACCGGGGCTCCCGTCGCTCCGCACCTGGCGATTCCGGCGCCCGTCGAGGTCGAGGAAACCGCCCAGGGCACGTCGCTTCTTCCCGGCGAGCAGACCGCGGCCCGCCGCGTCCGCTTCGCCATCGTGCAGGGGTGCACCCTGGCCAGCCTGGCCCTCGGCATGCTGGCCATCGTGCTGGCCATGCACGACGAGGTGCGCCTGGCCGCGGCCTTCCTGGTCGCCTGCGTGGTCTTCGACGGCGTCGACGGCGCCCTGGCCCGCAAGCTGGGCGTGCAGAGCCCGTTCGGCGCGCAGATGGACTCGCTGGCCGACATGTGCTCGTTCGGCCTGGCCGCGCCCGTGGTGGTCTACGCCTCGCTGGCCCACTCGGTGCCGACCCCGGCCGCCGCGGTGGCCTGCATGCTGGTCGCCGGGTGCGCCGCGATCCGGCTGGCCCGCTTCAACGTCTCACCCAAGGACGGCAAGTTCTTCAGCGGCGTCCCGACGACGCTGGTCGCGGCCGTGCTCGCCCTCACCGTGCTGATCGACCTGCCGCTGCCCGGCGTGGTCATCCTGGGCGGGGTGGCGCTGCTCGCCTTCGCGATGGTCTCCAGCTTCCCGTACGCGAAGCTGGCCCGCCTGGTCAAGCTGCCGGCCTGGTTCTGGCTGCTGCCGGTGGTCGGCGCCCTGGTCGACGCCCGCCTGACGTTCGTCATGCTGGTCGCGGCATACCTGGTCAGCGGCCCGATCATGTGGGTCAGAGCCAAGCGGGTTTGACAACAGTCTTCGAGCAGGCCGTCCCCGATCGGGGACGGCCTGCTCGCTTTTCGCGCTAGGCTCCCTGGTCGTGCGTGACGTGATGCTGCGGCTGGCCGACGACTGGGAAGCGGCCAAAGCTGAGCTGGTGACGCTGGGTGGGGCGGCGGTCGGGCCGCTGATCGCCGAGCTGGCCGACGAGGAGTCGCCGGTTCAGTGGAGCAGCATCGGGGTGGTGCTGCGCGAGATCGGCCGGCCCGCCTTCGCGCCGCTGGCCGAGGCGCTCGCCGCCGCGCCCACCCCCGAGGTCAAGCGGCGTTACGGCTGGGCGTTCATGGGCTTCGGGGTGGCCCTGCTCGACGACTACATCGGCGCGCTCGCCCATCCCAGCGCCCGGGTGCGGGAGGATGCCGCCCTGGGCATCCAGTACTGCCGCGAGCGGGCCGCGCCGGCCGTGCCCGCCTTGGCCGGGCTGCTCGACGACCCGGACGCCGAGGTGCGGCAGCGGGTGATCTGGGCGCTCGGCGAGATCGGCGCGGCCGCGATCCCGGCCCTCCAGCAGGTGCGCCGCGAGGGGCCCGGACGGCGCCGGGCCGCCGCGCTGCGGGCGCTGGCCGGGATCGGGGGCTTCGAGGCGTTTTCCGCGGCCGACCGGGCGGCGGTCGAACGGCTCGTCCGGGTGAAGCTGATCGACGAGCGGATCGAGGGCGAGGAGCCGCACGGGCGCTGGCTCGCCCTGCCGACCGGGGATCAGGCCGCCGTGCTGGAGGCGCTCGGTCTTTCGTCGCCCCGGCCCGCCACGATGCGGCTCGGCCGGGCGGTGGCGGGGGCGGCGAGCCACGGTTCGGTGCCGGAGGAGTGGCGCCGCGCGGTCGTCTTCGTGAGCCCGCAGCTGGACGACTGGACCCTGGTGTTCGGTCACTGGGCCGACGACGACCGCGAGCACGACGCGATCCGGTCGCTCAGTGCGCGGTTCGGCCGGGCCCAGGCGTATTGGTACGACGACCAGACCGGTTCGTCTGGTTGGACCATCGCCGGGGGCGGCGTCGTGATCAGGCACTACTCCGACGCCGGGGACGCGTGCAGTGGCGAGCGGCTGCCGATCGAGCGGGAGAAGCCCACCTTCGCCGACCTGGAGGAGCTGCCGGCCGACCAGTGGCCGGACGACGACAACGACGTGTGTGACGGGTTGGCGGTGGCCGCCGCGATGTCGATCTCACCGTCGGAGCTGGGACCCGAGACCCTCGTACGGGGAACTGGGGTGCTCGCCCTGACGGAAGCCGGCCGGGACCTCGGCGGGTGCCCGGCCGGCGCTTTTCCGATTTAGGGTCAGAGCCAGCGGGCGATGACCGACGCCCCGCCGATGACCTTGTCGTTGACGCTGACCAGGGCCTCGGCCTTGTCGGCGGGCAGATAGACGTCGGTGCGGGAGCCGAAGCGGATCAGGCCCATGCGCTCGCCCCGGGCCACCAGGGTGCCCACCGGGACGCGCTGCACGATGCGCCGGGCGATCAGACCCGTACGCTGGGCCACCGCCACGGTGCCGTGCTCGGTGTCGAGCACCGTGTACGCCGCGACGTTGTGCTCGGCGGCGGCCGTCATGGCGTTGGCGTAGCCGCCGTCCTCGACGAAGTAGTCGGCCACCCGACCGGCCACCGGCACCCGGTTGACGTGCACGTCGAGCACCGACAGGAACACGGCGATGCGCAGGAACTCGCCGGGCCCGAACCGCTCGTCGGTCATCCGCTCGACCGAGAGCACCCGGCCGTCGGAGGCCGCGACGACCGCGGCCGGGTCGTCGGGCAGCTCGCGCTCGGGGTCGCGGAAGAACGCAGCGACCGGGGCCGCGGCCAGCGCGGGCAGCAGCCAGAGCCGCGACTTGGGCCGGGCGAGGCGGGCCGCGGCGGCCAGCCCCAGGGCGATGCCGGCGGCGACGACGCCGTTGGAGTCGATGTGCATGCCCCGCGTGACCGGCACGCTGGACGGGCGATAGGCCGGGGCCAGCGTGGCCGCGACCCGCGTCTCGGGCTGGGTGAACCGCAGCTTGTGCACGCGCAGCGGCGTGGGGTTGCGGACCACCAGGTCGGAGCCGACGCCGAAGAGGGCGCCCTGGCGGAACAGCTCGGCCGCGGCCCCGCCCGTGCGGCCCGGGGTGGCCGGGACGGCCAGCGTGACCACGCCGCCGTCGGCCAGGTGCTTGCCCAGCCGGTCGAGCAGGTCACGCACGTCGGCGGCGGTGCCGGTGAGCGGCTCGCCGACGATCACCACGTCGGCCTGGCCGGCCTCGTCGAGCGTGTCGACCACCTGCACCCGGTCGGCGATCCAGCTGCCGAGCCCGGCGATGTGGTCGCGCAGCAGGTCGGCCGTGCTGCGCTCGCCGGCGACCAGGGTGAGACGGTCGCCCGGCAGCAGGGCCTCGACCGCGCTCGCCACCACGGGCGAGGCATGGTCGGCGCCCGCCACGATCGCGGTGGTGGCCGCGTTGTGACGGGCGAACTCGGCGGTGAGGGCGCGGGCGGCCGTGGCGCCGACTCCGACGATCGGTGCATGGGACACGGCGGGGAACGGAGTCATGACGACGAGTTTATTGCGCCTTGCGGGGCTGCTCCGAGGTCAGGGTCGGGTGCTCCTTGGTGATCCGATCCACCGAGTCGTCCATCAGCTCCTGGACGATCGAGGCGTGCATCTCGGGGGTCAGGTCGCCCGGCAGCTCGGGCTCGGCCGGCCGCTCGACCGTGGACGGCACCTGGACCGCGGCCGACTCGACCGGGGTGCGGGCCGAGCGCAGCGCGCCCAGCAGCCCGATCACGCCGAAGACGATCAGGCCGCCGGCCACCAGCCAGCCCACCGCGGGCAGGTGGATCGTGATCACCCGGGACACCGCCCACCACAGGGCGACCAGCAGAAACAGGACGCCGAAGCTGAGCGAGACCCCGTCCATGCGGTGCGGCTTCATCGGATGACCTCCACGTTGCCCGTGTCCATCTGCAGATCCAGCTTGAGGGTGCCACCACCGGCGCCGTCCCGCCCGAGGTCGGTCAGGTTCTGCGCGCTGACCTCACCGTCCTCGAACTTCTGACCGAACACCACGGCCCGGCCGTTCTGCACCTGGAGCAGCGTGGTGGTGTCGACGTTCTCGGGCAGCAGCACGCGGATCTGCCCGAACTTCATGGTGACGACCACGTTCTGTTCCTGGCCGGTGAAATTCACCTGACGGAGGTCGAGCGTGGCGCTGCCCGCGGTGAAGTCGTAGCGGTCGGCCACCCCGGCCGGCGTGGCGGGGCGGTAGACGCTGTTGCCGACCTCGCCGCCCCAGCGCTCGGTGCCGGTCGAGATCAGCAGGCCGATCGAGAGCAGGATGCCCAGCGCGATCAGCCCGCGGGCCCGGCCGAGCCAGGCGCCGACGACCAGGCCGAGCGCGACGGTGATGAGGGCGCCCGCGAAATACACCGAGACGGCGACGCTCGCGCCGGCCATGTCGATCGCGGCGATCACGCCGATCACCATGAGCGCGGCGAAGAACGTGAGGCGGCCCAGCTTGGAGCGCTCGCGCTTGACCTTCGGCGGCTTGGGCGGCTTGGGCGCGGCCGGCGGGGGCGGGACCCGGCCGGGCGCGTACGTGACCGGGGTGGGCCGGGCGTACGGACCGTGGGGCGCGAACGGCGGCCGGTAACCGCCGGCGGGCGGCGCGAACGGCGGCGGGGGCGGGGTCGTCACCGGCTCCGCGGGCGGTGCGGTCGCGGGCGCCGGACCGGGCGCGGGCGGAACGGCCCCGAACTCGGCCGTCTTCTCGAACGGGCTGGGCTCGAACGGACCGGGCGGCGGCGGTGGGGCCGGCGCGGGAAAGGCGGCGGGCTGCTGCTGGCCGGTGCCGCTGCGCTTGATCAGCAGGATCGCGCCGACGATGACCGCGCAGGCCAGCAGGCTCGCCCGCACCCCGTCCTGCACGATGAAGGCGAACGTGAGCACGGCCGCGCCGCCGAGCAGGATCACCGAGGCCGGGGCCATGCCGGAGCGGCCCTTGCCGAGCAGCGACTCGATCGGCGAGGCGGCGTCGCCCTCGGCCGGCATGACCAGCCAGCCGATCAGGTAGAGCAGCACGCCGACCCCGCTGAGCACGCCCAGCACGGCCAGCAGCACGCGCCACAGCACCGGATCGGTGTTGGTGGCCCGGGCCAGGGCGCCGCACACGCCGGCCACGTAGCGGCCCTGGCGGGGGCGCACCAGCTTGTCGCGGGAGAAGGCGTCGCGCGAGAAGAACGGGCCGCCCGCGCCGGGATCGCCGGCCGGCGGGAACCACGGCGGCGGATTGCCGGCACCGGAACTGGGACCAGGCTCAGTAGCCGGGCCGGGTTCGTTCGCCGGGCCGGGCTCCGTGGCGGGACCGGGCTCGGTGGCGGGGCCGGGCTCGGTGGCGGGGCCGGGCTCCGTGGCGGGGCCGGGCTCGGTGGCCGGGCCCGGCTCGGTCTTGGGATCGTCGGGGACGGCCTCAGCGCGAAGATCGGCGGTCGGCGTCTCAGCACCGGCCGGCGTCGAAGTCGCCGGCGGGGTGGGCGTGTCGGCGGCGGACGCCGGCGCATCCTGTGACGGACGGGACGGACCCCGCGATTCGGCAGCTTCGTCGTTCATGACACCGATCCTCGCCTCGTCGGCACCCGAGCCGCTTCGGGCGGCGACCCTGAGACCACCCTGAGATCCTGGCACCCGGATACCGGGGGTTGTTCCCCGTGGTCCGGGCCGCCCGAACGTGTGACGATCGGGGTACACAACCGAGGAGGGGCCATCACCACCGCCGTCAACCCGCCGTCACGCCGGCTGTACCGGCCGCGCGACCACCGCATCATCGCGGGCGTCGCGTCGGGCCTGGCGCAGCACCTGGGCGTTCCCGTGCTGGTCGTGCGCATCGCGCTGGTGGTGCTGCTCGGCTTCAACGGCCTCGGCCTCCTGCTCTACGCCGCGTTCTGGGCCGTGCTTCCGCAGCAGGTCGTCACGGCCGACCCGCCGCAGCGCCGCGATCTGGCCATGCTTCTGCCGTTCGGCGCGATCGGCCTCGGCGTCGTGCTGCTGCAGGCGCTCGTCTTCGACGACAGTGTCGCCGGCACGGCCGGCTGGCTCATCGCGGTCGTCGCGGTCGGCGCCGGCATCATCTGGCACCAGTCCGACCCCACCCGCCGCCACCTGGGCGGCGCCGTGCCCCAGCAGCCGTGGCTGGCCGCCGTGGTGGCCGAGAGCGACCGCCGCTTCTTCCTGTTCCGCTTCATCGGCGGCGGGGTGCTGGTCGCCACCGGCATCATCGGCGTCGTCGCCGTCTATGCCCCGGCCGGCAGCCTGACCGCCGTGGTCAACGGCGTGATCTTCGCGCTGGTCGGCCTGCTGGGTGTCGGCGTGGTGGCCGCGCCGCTGCTGTGGCGCATGTTCAACCAGCTGCGGGCCGAGCGTGAGGGCCGCATCCGCGAGCAGGAGCGGGCCGAGCTGGCCGCCATGATCCACGATCAGGTGCTGCACACGCTGGCCCTGATCCAGCGCAACTCGGCCGACATCAAAGAGGTGCAGCGGCTCGCCCGGGGCCAGGAGCGCAGCCTGCGCAACTGGCTCTACAAGCCGACGGCGTCGCCGACCGAGCGCTTCGCGGCCGCCCTCGAGCAGGCCGCCGCCGAGGTCGAGGACACGTACGCGATCAGCGTGGAGACGGTCGTGGTGGGCGACACCGAATGCGACGAGCGGGTCGCGGCCCTGGTTGCCGCCGCCCGCGAGGCGCTGGTCAACGCGGCCCGCCACGCCGGGGTGTCGACCGTGTCGCTCTACGCGGAGGTCGAGGAGAGCGAGCTCAGCGTCTTCGTGCGCGACCGCGGCGCCGGTTTCGACATGGCCGGGGTGCAGGAGTCGCGGCACGGCGTGCGAGGCTCCATCATCGGGCGTATGCAGCGGCACGGGGGCAAGGCGGAGATCCGCAGCGCCCTCGGCGACGGCACAGAGGTCCGGCTGACCCTCCCCGCGTCCCGGGAGAGCGTGTCGGCCGCTAAGGAGGCAGCACGATGACCGAGGCTCAGGGCACCGAGACCGATCGGCGGCTCACCGTCTTCCTGGTCGACGACCACGCGATGTTCCGGGCCGGCGTCCGCGCCGAGCTGGGCGCGCACGTCGAGGTGGTGGGCGAGGCGAGCTCCGTGACCGAGGCGGTCAGCAAGATCGCCTCGATCGAGCCCGACGTGGTGCTGCTCGACGTGCACATGCCCGACGGTGGCGGCCGCGCGGTGCTCGACGCCATGCGCCGCAGCCACCCCCACGTCAAGTTCCTCGCGCTCTCGGTCTCCGACGCCGCCGAGGACGTGATCGGCCTGATCCGGGCGGGCGCCCGGGGTTACGTGACCAAGACGATCTCGCCCGACGAGCTGGCCGCGGCGATCCGCCGGGTGGCCGACGGCGACGCGGTGTTCAGCCCCCGGCTGGCCGGGTTCGTGCTCGACGCCTTCGCCTCGCGCCCCGACGTGCCGGTGGCCGACCCCGAGCTCGACCAGCTGACCAACCGCGAGCGCGAGGTGCTGCGCCTGCTCGCGCGCGGATATGCGTACAAAGAGATCGCCAAGGAACTGTTCATCTCGATCAAGACAGTCGAGACACATGTCTCGAACGTCCTGCGGAAGCTGCAAATGAGCAACCGTTACGAATTGTCACGATGGGCGGCTGATCGACGGCTCGTCTGAACGGCCGGAATCGCGCCGCTGCGGTGGGTCGCCGATCGCGTACCCACCGGCATCATCCCAGTTCAGGGGCATAAATCGAGCCGAGGAAAAAGCCCGGAGGTAAGGGCTGACTAGTATCGGCTTGATAACAGGGCTCGGGCTGTCGTTGGCTCTGTGTCACAGTTGCTGGCGTCTCACACGACCCCCGTGAGCGCCCCTGAAGGAGACACCCCTCATGCCTGGGAAAAGCCCGTGGAAGGTGGCGGCCGCAACGGCTGTCATCGCCCTGCTGGCGGCCGGCTGCAGCGGCAGTAGCTCGGAGGACACCGAGGTTCTGCCCAACAGCATCAGCATCGGCATCGCCGAGCCCTCGAGCCTGATCCCGTCGAACTCGATCGAGTCGAGTGGTTCCCAGGTGCTGGCGTCGCTGTTCTACCCGCTCGTGCGGTTCGACCCGACCAACAAGCCCTACCTGGTCGCGGCCCAGTCGATCACGCATGACAAGGCCAACAAGGTCTGGACCGTACGGCTCAAGCCGGGTTTCACCTTCAGCAACGGCGAGCCGGTCGTGGCCGACAACTACCTCGACGCCTGGAACTATGGCGCCTACGGGCCGAACGGTCAGCTTGCTTCGTACTTCTTCAGCCGCATCGACGGCTTCGCCGACCTGCAGGGCAAGGACCCCGACGGCGACGGGCCGGAGAAGGCGGGCGAGCCCCAGGCCAAGAAGCTGCGCGGGCTCAAGAAGGTCAACAACCTGACCTTCACGGTGACGCTGACCGAGGCGTTCGCGGGCTGGCAGTCAGTCATGGGCTACGACGCCTTCTATCCGCTGCCCAAGGCCGCGTTCTCCGGCGACGGCGTGCTCAACAAGGATTTCGAGAACGCCCCGATCGGCAACGGCCCCTTCAAGATGAAGGGCACCTGGCAGCACGACGAGAAGATCGCCGTCGAGAAGGTGGCCGACTTCAAGGGCACGATCCCCAAGGTCAACGGCATCACCTGGAAGATCTATCAGGAGCTCGGCGCGCAGTACGCCGACCTGGTCGCGGGCAACCTCGACATCCAGACGAAGATCCCGATCGAGAACCTGGCCTCCGCCTCCGGTGACCTCGGCGCCCGGCTGGGCCGCACGGACAGCTCGGCGTTCTCATTCGTCGGCTTCCCGATGTATCTCGACAAGTACAAGAATCCGAACGTCCGCCGCGCCCTCTCCATGGCGATCAACCGCGACGAGATGACCGACCAGGTCTTCCTCGGCTCCGAGAAGCCGGCCACGTCGTTCGTCTCGCCGGCCATCGAGGGCGCCCGCTCCAACAGCTGCGGCCAGTGGTGCGAATACAACCCGACCAAGGCCAAGCAGCTCTACACCGCGGCCAACGGCCCGAAGGACATCAAGATCGCGTACAACGTGGACGGCGGGCACAAGGCCTGGATCGACGCGATGTGCAACCAGATCAAGGTGTCCCTGGCGATCAACTGCACCGGCTCCGGCCTGCCCAAGCTGGGCGACGTGGTCACCAAGGCCCGGGCGGGGGAGGACATCGGCCTGATCCGGCTGGGCTGGACGATGGACTACCCGCTGATGGAGAGCTACCTCGGCCCGCTGTACACCAGCGACGGCTCGTCGAACTACTACGGCTACAAGAACAGCACGTTCGACAGCCTGGTGCGGCAGGGTTCGGCCGCGACGAGCACCAAGCAGGCCGAGCAGCTCTGGAACGAGGCCGAGAACCAGCTCGTACGGGATATGCCGGTGTTGCCGCTGCGCTTCGGGCAGAACGTCTTCGGCTGGTCGGAGAAGGTCACCGACGTGACGATGGACCTGTTCCAGAAGGTCGACATCTACTCGGTCGACATCGCCAGCTGAATGTTCCGCTTCATCGTGCGGCGTTTGCTGCAGATGGTCGTCACGTTCTTCGGTGCCACGTTCGTCGTCTACGCGCTGATGTTCGCGTACGTCGACGATCCGTATCAGGCGCTCGTCGGCGACCGCCCGATCACCGACGCCCAGCGGGCCGCGCTCGACGCCCGGTTCCACCTCGACGACGGCTTCTTCCAGCAGTACTGGCACTACATCAGGGGCCTGCTGACCGGCGACCTGGGCGAGACGATCACCGGCCGCTCGATCGGTGACCTGCTGGCTCAGGCCTGGCCGGTGACCATCCGGCTGGCGCTGCTCTCGATCGTCATCGCGGCCGTCGTCGCCGTCGGGGCGGGTGTGCTCTCCGGCATCCGCCGCGGCGGCGCGTTCGACACCGTCACGCTGGTGCTCACGCTGATCGTGCTGGCCATGCCGATCGTCGTGCTGGCCCCGCTGGCCCAGCTCGTCCTGGGCATCCAGCTCGGCTGGTTCCCGCCGACCGCCGGGCGCGACGCCGGCCTGTACGAGCTGCTGCTGCCCGCCCTGGTGCTGGGCAGTCTGGTGATCGCGACCGAGCTGCGGGTGACCCGCACGTCGGTGGCCGAGAACCTGCGCGCCGACTACGTGCGGACCGCCCGGGCCAAGGGGCTCGCGCCCAAACGGGTGATCGGCGTGCACGTGCTGCGCAACTCGCTGATCCCGGTGATCACCCTGATCGGCGTGGACATCGGCGTGCTGATGTCGGGCGCGATCGTCACCGAGGGCGTCTTCAACATCCCCGGCGTCGGCTTCAACCTGTTCCGCGGCATCCGCGCCGAGGACGGCCCGCTGGTCGTCGGCTTCGTCAGCGTCCTGATCATCGTCTTCCTGGTCATCAACCTGATCGTCGACCTGGTCTACGCCGCCCTCGACCCGAGGATCCGCTATGAGTGACCTCGGCGAGCTGAGCCGGACCGCCGGGAAGCCGCGCAGCCTGGCCGGCGACGCCTGGCTCGACCTGCGTACGCGGAAGGTCTTCTGGATCGCCGCGGTGCTGGTCGTGGTCGTGCTGGTGATGGCGATCTGGCCATCGCTCTTTACCTCGGCCGACCCGCGCGACTGCCTGCTCGCCCGCAAGAACGCCGGGCCCACGGGCGGGGCGATCTTCGGCTTCGACTTCCAGGGCTGCGACGTCTACGCCAAGACCGTCTTCGGCGCCCGCGACTCGATCCTCGTCGCCGTGAGCGCCACCCTCATCTCCGGAGTGATCGGCCTGCTCGTCGGGCTCGCGGCCGGCTATTTCGGCGGCTGGCTGGACGCCCTGCTGTCCCGCTTCATCGACGTCATGCTCGGCATCCCGTTCCTGCTCGCCGCGATTGTGCTGGCCCAGCGCCTGTCGTCCGACCCGCAGAGCAACGGCGTGCTGGCGGTGACCGTCACGCTGGGGGTGCTCGGCTGGACCACGGCCGCCCGGGTGATGCGCTCGGCCGTGCTGACCTCGAAGAACCAGGACTACGTGGCCGCGGCGCGGATGCTCGGGGCGGGCCCGGGACGGCTGA
Organism: Paractinoplanes lichenicola; assembly: GCF_016785085.1. Lineage (GTDB taxonomy): Bacteria > Actinomycetota > Actinomycetes > Mycobacteriales > Micromonosporaceae > Actinoplanes > Actinoplanes lichenicola. The sequence continues at coordinate 195,871 of NZ_JAENHO010000006.1, read as the reverse complement.
TGTTCCGGCATATCCTGCCCAACTCGATCAGTCCGTTCATCGTCGTGCTGACCGTCCTGCTCGGCATCAACATCGCCGGCGAGGCCACCCTGTCGTACCTCGGGGTGGGGCTCAAGGGTGACGCCGTGAGCTGGGGCATCGCGATCGCGGAAGCCGGCCCCTTCGTCCGTACGGCGGCGGGCCCGCTGGTCTGGCCGTCGGTGTTCCTGGCGGCGACCGTGCTCGCCTTCATCATGCTCGGCGACGCCGTCCGCGACGCCTTCGACCCGAAACTGCGGTGAGACGTCAATGACCGCTCCTCTGCTGGACGTACGCGATCTGCACGTCGAATTCCGTACGCGGGAAGGGGTGGCTCGCGCGGTCAACGGCGTCGACCTGCGGCTGCACCCGGGCGAGACGCTGGCCGTGCTGGGCGAATCCGGCTGCGGCAAGTCGGTGACCGCCCAGGCGATCATGGGCATCCTGGACACCCCGCCCGCGCACGTGACCGGCGGTCAGGTGCTCTATCAGGGCGTCGACCTGCTGCGGCTGCCCGAGAACGAGCGCCGCAAGGTGCGGGCCAACCGCATCGCGATGATCTTCCAGGACGCCCTGAGCGCGCTCAACCCGGTCTACACGGTCGGCTTCCAGCTGGCCGAGCTGTTCCGGGTGCACCGCGGCACCTCCCGCGGCGACGCCAAGCGCCGGGCCGTCGAACTGCTCGACATGGTCCACATCCCGGACGCGAAACGCCGCGTCAAGGACTACCCGCACCAGTTCTCCGGCGGCATGCGGCAACGCGTCATGATCGCGATGGCGCTGGCCCTCGACCCCGAGGTGCTGATCGCCGACGAGCCCACGACGGCCCTCGACGTCACCGTGCAGGCCCAGATCATGCGCCTACTGGCCGAGCTGCAGCGCGAGCGCAACATGGGGCTGATGCTGATCACGCACGACATGGGCGTGGTGGCCGACGTGGCCGACCGGATCGCGGTCATGTACGCCGGGAAGGTCGTCGAGGAGGCGCCGGTCTACGACATCTACGCCCGGCCGGCCCACGCCTACACGAAGGCGCTGCTCGAATCGATCCCGCGGCTCGACCACAAGGGGCGGGCGCTCAACGTGATCCGAGGGCTGCCGCCGGCGCTCACGGACGTCCCGCGCGGCTGCGCCTTCCACCCCCGATGCGCGTACGCCCGGGAGATCTGCCGGCAGGAGACGCCGCCCGCCTATCAGATCGCGCCGCAGCGGATCGCCAGCTGTCACTTCGTACGGGAGGTTCTCGGTGTCTGATGTCGTGCTCGAGACCCGGGGACTGGTGAAGCACTTCGGCGCGGTCCGGGCGGTCGACGGGGTTGACCTGCAACTGCGCCGCGGCGAGACGCTGGGCGTCGTCGGTGAATCCGGGTGCGGCAAGTCGACGCTGGCCAAGCTGCTGGTCGGCCTCGAGAAACCGACCGGCGGCGAGATCCGCGTACGGGGTGATGATCTGTCCCGGCTGCGCGGCGGCGGCCTGCGGCGGGCCCGGCGCAACATCCAGATGGTGATGCAAGATCCGTACACGTCGCTCAACTCGCGGATGACCGTCGGCGACATCATCGGCGAGCCGTACGACATCCACCGCGACGCCGTGCCGCACACCGGCCGGCAGCGCGCCGTGCAGGAGCTGCTCGACCTGGTCGGGCTCAACCCCGACCACCTCAACCGCTACCCCCACCAGTTCTCCGGCGGCCAGCGCCAGCGCATCGGCATCGCCCGCGCCCTCGCCCTGCGCCCCGAGATCATCGTCTGCGACGAGCCGGTCTCGGCCCTCGACGTGTCGATCCAGGCCCAGGTGATCAACCTGCTGGAGGGCCTGCAACGCCAACTCGGCCTGTCCTACATCTTCATCGCCCACGACCTGTCGGTGGTCCGCCACATCTCGGACCGGGTCGCCGTGATGTATCTGGGCAAGATCGTCGAGACCGGCAACCACATGGCGATCTATGACCAGCCGACGCATCCTTATACGCAGGCGTTGCTGTCGGCTGTGCCGGTGCCCGACCCTCGGCTGCGGGGGCGCCGCGATCACATCATGCTGACGGGGGACGTGCCGTCGCCGGCTTCTCCGCCTTCGGGGTGTCGATTTAGGACGCGCTGCTGGAAGGCGCAGCCGGGGTGTGCCGAGCATGAGCCGACGCTGGAGATCCGGGAGCGGTCGCCGCACCCGAGCGCCTGCCACTACGCCGAAGTTCGTGACGTGATGCGCCGCTTCTGACCTGTCAGACTCGCTGGCATGCTGCGACCGTCGTCCCGCCGGGGTCTGACTTACGCCGATGCCGTCGCCCTGCTCGGGGCGGGGGAGAGCAAGTTCCTCTCGTACGTGGGACGTCTCGCCGGCGTTCCCGCCAGCGCGGCGGCATTGGCCACGCTGAGCTCGGTCGACTTGCTGGCGGCCCGAAACGAGATCCTCGACTGGGGACAGTCGGCGGTTCGCTCTATTACCGAGCGCCGCGCGGGACTCAGTCGCTTTGACCGCACAGAACGGCTGACGGCCGCGCACACGGTGCTGGTGGTCAGCGCGTTCTTCGAGTCCTGGGACTCGCACGGCATCACGCTGGGGGAGCAGGCCGCACTCGGTGCTTGGTCCACATCGGAATCCACTGTGGCCGGGGTCGCCGAGGTGCTGGGCAAGGCGTCGGTGCCGATGCCGTCGGCTGCGGTGCCCTGGGAGGCCCTGCGGTCGGAGCTCGAGGCGTACTACTCGATGCTGATCGAGGCTTCGGCGCGTTTCCTCGACGGGTTGGCCGGCACCTCCGCCGACTTGGACATTTCGGTCGAGGCGGCGATCCGGCGCTACGAGATCGGCTACCGGTCGCTCGCGGCGGACGTTCCGGAGTTCGCGATCTGGGCCGCGATGACCGACACCGCGGCCGGGCGCGCCACGACCGAGCGGGTGGGCGGCGAGATCGCGACCGGTCTGGCCGGCATCCGGTCGATGCTGGAGGGCCTGACCGGTGCCGCCGAGGAATGCCGGGCCGACCTGGCCGATCAATATCGTCGGGAACTCGCCCACCCGATCGTCGACGTCGGCGACCTGCCGGACGGCGTGACGTTGCCCGCGACCGCCGACCTCTACGTCAACCCGCGGGCCCGGGCCCGTCGCGCCGAGCAGAGTGCACCGGTCGCCGCCGAGTCGTGGTGGGAGGAAGCGGCCGCCGTGCCGGACATCCAGTCGTTCCTGGCCGGCTGTCTGACCGGGTCGGATGCCGTGACCGCGCCGCTGGTCGTGCTGGGGCAGCCGGGTTCGGGCAAGTCGATGCTGACCCGCGTGCTGGCCGCGGCCCTGCCGCCTGCGGAGTTCCTGGCCGTACGAGTGGAGTTGCGCTCGGTCGCCGCCGACGCCCCGATCCAGGACCAGATCGAGGCGGCCGTCTACGACACGATCGGCGAGCGGGTGTCGTGGCCGGAGCTGGTGCGCTCGGCCGGGGGAGCGCTGCCGGTCGTGCTGCTGGACGGCTTCGACGAGTTGCTGCAGGCGTCGGGCGCGAACCGGGCCGACTACCTCGAACAGGTCCGCGACTTCCAACGCCGCGAGGCCGATCGCGGCCGACCGGTGGCGGTGCTGGTCACCTCGCGCATCGTCGTCGCCGATCGGGCCCGGGTGCCCGACGGCAGTGTCGTGCTGCGCTTGGAACCCTTCGACGACCAGCAGATCGAGACCTGGCTGGCGGTCTGGCAGGCAGCCAACAATGGGAGTTGCTGCTCGAGTTGTTCCTGGCGTCGCACGCCCCGGACGAAGCCCGGCACCTGTCCTTGCCCTACCGCACCGCCCTGCGCGCCTTCGACGCCGGCCGTTGGCAGGCCATGGTCATGCGCATGCTCGAGGACGACGCTCGCCGGATCGACACCCGGCTCGCGCTCAACCTGCTGCTGGAGGCGGTGCAGCAGGAGGATCGGGCGGTCCGCCGCTACTGGACTGATCAGGCCGACGGGCCGGCCCGGATTCTGGCCGCCTGTCACCAGCGCAACGGTGACCCGGAGCTGATTCGCGCCGTCTACGACCGGATCGGCGCGCACACCCGGGTCGGCCCGGGTGAGCAGCGCTTCCGAGAGCTGTTACGCCAGGAGTTCGAGATCCTCGGTGTGCCGTTTCCCGAGGAGTTGTTCGACTAGAGGGGGCCGCGCCCGGCCCGGAGGATCATCAGGGCGACCTGCGCCCCGTCGGCGCCCAGGGCCTCGCGGAAGCGTTCGACGATCTCGCGCTCGCGGGAGAGGACCAGGCGGGTGCCGCCGCTGGCCATGCGGGTTTTTCCGACCGTTTGGGAGAGGCGGGCGCGTTCCAGCCACAGGTCGATGATGGCTTGGTCGATCTCGTCGATGCGTTCGCGCATCGCGCGGATCTCGTCGGCGGCCAGCGGCTCGCCCGCGCCGGTGTTCTGGTCCATCACGTCGGCGGTCATGTCGTGCTCCTCGGGTGCTGGCGCCCCGGTCGACCCGGCCCGGGCAGCATCAAGCCCCGGGCTGGGAAGCCCGGGGCTCGATGTAGGTCTGTCGTTCAGACGCCTACGGCAGCCGGACTCCCGGTGCCATAGAAAAATCGCGTCTGCTGGATCACGAGGCCGAGTATGCCCCCGTCACGAGCGGCTTCGCAAGGAAACCGCCCGATCCGTGGGACGGCGGAAATCAGCTGACGGTGGCGATGCGGTTGGCCGGGCCGGGCGCGACCGGCTCGCCCGCCCCCAGGTAGGCCACCAGCGCGTCGATGTCGAACCCGGGCGCCGTGGTGCGGCCCGTGCCCGCGGTCAGCGTCGAGAAGCCGTCGCCGCCGTTGGCCAGGAAGTCGTTCGTCGTCACCTTGTACGAGGCGGCGGGGTCGATCGGCGTCCCGTTGAGGGCCAGGTTCGAGATCTTGGAGCCGAGGGCGGCCGAGGCGCTCCACGTGTATGTGAAGCCGTTCGACACCTGCAGGATCTTGGTGGTGGTCTGCCCGTTGAAGCCGGCGAACTGCTGCTCCAGGACGGCCTTGATTTGCGCCCCGGTGAGGGTCTGGGTGACCACGAGGTTGTTGAACGGCTGCACGGTGAAGGCTTCCCCGTACGTCACCTCGCCGTTCGCCTCGCCCCCGGCGCTCGCCTCGGCGTCGAAGTCGGCCCGGATGCCGCCCGGGTTCATCAGCGCGATCTGCGCGCCGTCGCCGGTCGTACGGGCCAGCTGGGCGTCAGCGATCACGTCGCCGAGCGGGCTCTCGCCGGCCGGGGTGGCCGTACGGGTGATGTCGGCCGTGATGCGGCCCACGACCCGATTGGCGATCGGCGCCACCGCCGTACGGTATTTGTCGGCGATCTTCTTGGCGGCCGCGTCGACGGTCGCCGGGTTCTTGAGGAAGACGCCGTTGGCATCCTTCTGCCAGCCGCCGTTGCCGTCGGGCACGCCGTTCTCGACGATGACGTTCTTCGCGGTGATCTCCGAGAAGCGTCCCGTACGGCGGTCGACCGCGTAGTCGATGTCGGTGATCAGCTGCCCGTTGGTGCCGGCGCTGGTCACCACGGACTGGCCCTTTTTGTTGGGCAGCGTGCAGGAGTAGAACCGGTGCGTGTGACCCGAGACGACCAAACCGAACTCGGGGTTGAGCCCGGCCACGATCGGCACGATGGGGCCGCTGAAGCCGTTGCAGTCCGAGACGCCAGGGGTCGGCGTGGCCGTGGCCTGCGAGCCGCCCTCGTGCACGAGCAGCACCTGGGCCTTCACGCCGAACAGCTTGAGCAGGTTGCCCCACTTGTTGGCGGTCTCGACCTCGTCGGTGAAGTGCACGTTCTTGATGCCGGCCGGGTTGACGATGCCGGCCGTGCCCTCCAGCGTCATGCCCACGAAGCCGACCGGCACGCCGTTGACCAGCTTGATGTCGATCGGCGGGAGGATCGGCAGCTTGGTCCGGTTGTCGATCGTGTTCGCCGCCAGATAGGTGAACTTGGCGCCGCCGAAGCCGTCGCCGTCCTGGCAGCCGTCGACCGGGTGGCACCCGCCGCGCTGCAGCCGGATCAGCTCGTCGACGCCCTCGTCGAACTCGTGGTTGCCGACCGAGCTGACCTGCAGGCCGACCTGGTTCATGAGCTCGATCGTGGGCTCGTCGTGGAACGCGGCGCTGACCAGCGGGGTGGCGCCGATGAGGTCGCCCGCGCCCACGGTCAGCGTCGAGCGGCCCTCGGTCTTGGCCTGGGCCCGCAGCTTCTTCAGGTACGTCGCGAGGTATTCGACGCCACCGGCGGGCGTCGACGTGCCGGACGCGTTGACGACCGCGCCGCTGCCGGCGGGCGGGTCGATCGCGCCGTGGAAGTCGTTGTAGCTGAGGAACTGGCCCTTGACGGTCGCGCCCTTGGGCAGCCCGTAGTTGACGCTGACGGGCTGGAACTCGGGCGGCGCGGAGGCCGCGGGTGCATCGGCGGAGCGGGCCAGCGGCAGTGCCGCGACGACGGCCAGCGCGAGGGCGGGCGCTACGAGGTGACGCAGCGCGGCCCGGCCTCGGAAGCGGGGACGGTCCATGATGTTCGGTCTCCCGATCAATGTTGTGAGGTCAACTACGACAGAGTGGTGTATCGATGCGCGTGAGCGCTACCGCCGCGGGGTCAACAAGGCGACGAATTCTTGTCGGGGGGTCGGCATAGACTTGCCACCGCGATGCGACCTTCTTCTGAGACCCCCGATAACGCCCTGTTCGCCGTGCCGTCCACGCGGCCCGAGCAGCCGGCGCCGCGCAGGCCGCGGATCGACCCGGAATCGCTGCTCACGGGGCTGAACGGCCCTCAGCGCGACGCCGTCACCCACGCCGGTTCGCCGCTGCTCATCGTGGCCGGCGCCGGTTCCGGCAAGACCCGTGTGCTCACGCATCGCATCGCCTATCTGCTCGCCGAGCGCGACGTGCATCCCGGCCAGATCATCGCGATCACGTTCACCAACAAGGCCGCCGGCGAGATGAAGGAGCGGGTCGCCCAGCTCGTCGGCCCGCGGGCCCGGCTCATGTGGGTGTCGACGTTCCACTCCGCGTGCGTGCGCATCCTGCGCGCCGAGCACGACCACGCCGGCCTCAAGAGCACCTTCTCGATCTACGACGCCGACGACTCGCGCCGCCTCATGACGCTGGTGATCCGCGAGCTCGACCTCGACCCGAAGCGGTATTCGGCGCGCGGCCTCGCGGCCCAGGTGTCCAACCTGAAGAACGAGCTCGTCGAGCCCGAGGAGTTCAAGGAGAAGGCCAAGGGCCCGGCCGAGCGGGCGGTCGCCGAGGCGTACGAGTTGTATCAGCGCCGCCTCCGGGAGGCGCATGCGCTCGACTTCGACGACATCATCATGGCCACGGTCCACCTGTTCCAGTCGCATCCCCACGTCGCCGAGACCTATCGTCGCCGCTTCCGCCACGTCATGGTCGACGAATACCAGGACACCAACCACGCGCAGTACATGCTGGTCAAGGAGCTGGTCGGGGGTAAGGACAGCGAGGTGCCGCCGGCCGAGCTGTGCGTGGTGGGCGACGCCGACCAGTCGATCTACGCGTTCCGCGGCGCCACGATCCGCAACATCCTCGAGTTCGAGCGCGACTATCCCGACGCCCGCACGATCCTGCTCGAGCAGAACTACCGCTCCACCCAGACGATCCTGTCGGCGGCCAACGCGGTGATCGACCGCAACACCTCGCGCAAGCCCAAGCGGCTCTGGAGCGATCAGGGCGCCGGCGAGCAGATCGTGGGTTACGTCGCCGACACCGAGCACGCCGAGGCCGACTGGGTGGCCCGCGAGATCGACCGGCTGAGCGACCGCGAGGGCATCCGTCCGGGTGACGTGGCCGTCTTCTACCGCACGAATGCTCAGTCCCGCGTCTTCGAAGAGGTGTTCATCCGCGTCGGCCTGCCGTACAAGGTGGTCGGCGGCGTCCGGTTCTACGAGCGCAAGGAGGTCCGCGACGCGCTGGCCTATCTGCGCGCGGTGGTCAACGACGACGACACGGTCAGCATCCGCCGGGTGCTCAACACCCCGAAACGCGGCATCGGCGACCGGGCCGAGGCGTGTGTCGAGGCGCTCTCGTCGCGCGACCGCATCTCGTTCGGGCAGGCCCTGCGGCACGCGAAGGACGCCCCCGGCATCGCCGCCCGCTCGGCCAACAGCATCGCCGACTTCGTGCAGCTGATGGACGACCTGCGCGAGCTGGCCCAGAACGCCCCGCCCGAAGAGGTGCTCGAGCTCGCCCTGCAGCGCTCGGGCCTGCTCTCCGAGCTGGAGGAGAGCCTCGACCCGCAGGATCAGGGCCGCGTCGAAAACCTGCAGGAGCTCGTCAGCGTCGCCCGCGAATACACCGAGCGCGTCGAGGCCCAGGCCGACGAGGACACTGAGTCTGCTGAAGCTCAGGCCCCGGCGGCCACCCTGGCCGGGTTCCTCGAGCAGGTGGCGCTGGTGGCCGACGCCGACCAGCTGCCCGACGACGACCCCGACCACCAGGGCGTGGTCACGCTGATGACGCTGCACACGGCCAAGGGCCTGGAGTTCCCGGTCGTCTTCCTGACCGGCCTGGAGGACGGCGTCTTCCCGCACACCCGCGCGCTCGGCGACAACAACGAGCTCGAGGAGGAGCGCCGCCTGGCCTACGTGGGCATCACCCGGGCCCGGCAGCGGCTCTATCTGTCCCGCGCGGTCACCCGGGGCGCGTGGGGCCAGCCGCAATACAACCCGCCGTCGCGCTTCACCGACGAGCTGCCGCCCGAGCTGATCCGCTGGGAGCGCACCGCCGGCAACTACACGTCATGGTCGGGCACGGGCGGCGGGGTCGGCGGCCGAGGCGGGGGCGACCGCTACCGTGGCGGCGGCTTCTCGGGCGGCACGCCCAAGGCGCAGCAGCTGGCGAGCCGGCTCGGCATCGACGCCAGCAAGCTGGCCACGGCCAGCGAGCTGCCCCAGGCGCCCAAGGTGTCGGCGGGCGACCGGGTCAACCACCAGCGTTACGGCCTGGGCCGGGTGATCACCGTCGAGGGTCAGGGCCCCGGCGCGCGGGCCCAGATCGACTTCGGCGACCAGGTGATGTGGCTGATCCTGCGGCACGCCCCGATCGAGAAGATCTAGGCGGGAGCGCAGCCGTCCAGGGTGACGCCGCGCTCGTGCAGCCAGCGCACCGGCTCGATCGGGTTCTTGTAGAAGCCGAGGTGCACCTCGAAGTGCAGGTGCGGCCCGGTGGAGTGACCGGTCGAGCCCTCGTCGCCGATCTGCTCGCCGGCCTCGACCCGCTGCCCCTCGTGCACGGCGATCGCCGACATGTGCCCGTAGTGGGTGAGGTAGCCGTTGCCGTGGTCGATCAGCACGGCGTTGCCGTAACCCTGGGCCGCGCCCGCGCGCACCACGACGCCCGCTCCCGCGGCGAGGATCGGCGAGCCGTCCGGCCCGGCGATGTCGACACCCGCGTGCAGCCGGCCCCAGCGCTGGCCGAAGCACGACGTGACGCGGCCCGACGGGTTCGGGTTGACCCAGCCGGCGGGCAGCTGCTTGAGCTCGGTGATCACCACTCGGGGCTTGAGCTTGCGGCGGGCGGCGGAGGCCTCGCCCTCGGCGGGCGGCTTCCAGGGCCCGGCGTCCACAGCCGGGTCGGTGGCGGTGAGCGACTCGACGGGCGCGATGTCGGCCACCGGCACGGCCGGCTGGTGGGCGGCGGCCGCGGCGGTGCCGCCGGCGACCCCGGTGGCGAGCGCGGCGCCCAGGGCGGCCGTCAGCAGAGTGGCCCGGCCCCGGTCGCCGGCGAGAAAGGCGAGGGGCGCCCGGTGGCGGCGGACCTGGTTCCCGCGGTGACGACCGGCGGAACGGGTCTCGTCTCGTTGCGCCACGCGGCACGACCTCCCAGGCAGTACGGATCACCGACATTTGCCTGTCGGCCTGCCTGAAGGCTTTGTGAGGAAGGTGCGGCCCGGTTCAACCGAGTTGCAACCGGGGCGGTGTCCGGGGCCACATCACCCGGGGAGGAAGGTTTCGATGCCCTGAGGCGGGTACTTCAGAGGTCAGGAGGCGGCGGCCACGCCGGCGAACACCGACTCGACGCGCAGCTTGATGTCGACGCCGCGATCGCGCAGGAACGGGATCGGGTCGGTCGGGGTGCCGTTGACGTGGATCTCGAGGTGCAGGTGGGTGCCGTACGAGGCGCCCGTGTTGCCGACCAGGCCGATCACCTGTCCGGCCTTGACCTTGTCGCCCGCCTTGACGAGCAGGCGGCGGGAGTGGGCGTAGATGACCTCGTTGCCCTCGGCGTCCTCGATCGTGATCTGGTAGCCGTAGCCGCCGTAGTAGCCCGCCTTGGTCACCTTGCCCGCGTGGATCGCCTTGTAGGGCGCACCCTCGGGGCCGGCCAGGTCGATGCCGCCGTGCAGCTTGCCCCAGCGAACCCCGTACGCCGAGGTGAACTGGTAGTCGTCCATCGGCAGCAGCCAGACGTCTTTGGTGGCCTGATCGGCGCTGACCTGCTGCTTGTCGGCGCCGCGGTTGTTGCTGCGGGAGGCGGCCGAGTCGTCGGCGCGGTCGGCGATGGCGTCGTCGACGGACTGAACCGCGCCGTGCGCCTGCAGTGCCTGCGGGTCGACGTTCTTCTGGTCGGGGAAGTTGGACGCCGCGCCGATCGCGACAACACCGGCGCCTGCGAACGCCGCGGTGACTGCGACGGCGTAGCGGCTGCGCGGAGGGGTGGGTACGCGACGACGACCCCGATAACGATCGGGCTCAGACGACAAGCGCTGGCGCACGAACAACCCTCCGGTCGGTGGCAAATCGGCGGTGAGCGCGGGACCGAATTAACCGGTGATCCGTGCCCGTCCGAGCTGTCAGATCAGCGTTAACTGGTTGACAGCCGGGAGCCACGGTAACGAAACGGCTCCGGGGCCACAAGTCGAAGCGCCAAATCGCTGACACTTCCGAGTCCGCATTGCGCAGCGAATGTCCGAATTGGTCACCTTTCCTCGCGCAGTTGTTCGCGCACGCGGAGTAATGGCGTGAAAAACAGATAGTGAGGTGACGCAGAATACATTTGCCGTTACCGCAGGTGATCACGGGTTCGCGACGGCGCTACCCCGGGAACCGCGGGCGGGTTAACGTTGGTTCAGGTGGCATCGCGTCGGCGCTCGGAGGGGTCAGGATGCAGGCACGGATCAGGGTCGTGGTCGCCAAACCGGGGCTGGACGGGCACGACCGCGGGGCCAAGGTGGTGGCCCGGGCGCTGCGCGACGCGGGCATGGAGGTCGTCTACACCGGCCTGCATCAGACGCCCGAGCAGATCGTCGAGACCGCAATTCAGGAGGACGCCGACGCGATCGGTTTGTCCGTCTTGTCCGGCGCGCACATGACATTGTTCCGCCGAGTAATTGCACTGTTGGCGGAACGTGACGCGGCCGACATCGTCGTATTCGGCGGGGGCATCATTCCGGCCGACGACATCGCCGAATTGGAAAAGCTCGGAGTGGCCCGCATTTTCACTCCCGGCGCCACTACCGCGGCCATCATCGAATGGGTACGCGCCAATGTGAGTTCGCCGGTGGCCTGACCAGCCGTCCCTACTCGTCCGGTAGGCGAAGGGCCGGGCAGGGGGAGAGGCCGGACGCACCCCTCACACGTCCGGCCTCTCTATGCACGATGCCCCGCCGCCACCCCTCGACCGACAGGGCATCGGCCGCTTGCCAGCCGGCCCGCCGTAGCGCTCCGACACCACACTCAACGACGCCCTACGGGGCTGGTTACGCGCCGATTCGGGGAATTTTGCCGGCCCGCGCGAGCACCCCCGCCCCACGTGTCCCAGGCGCCTCGGGTGTGTGGTCTTGCACACCGCGCACCCGCGCCTTCGGAGTGGGTGCCCAGGTCGCTAGTCTGCGAATGAAGGCCCGCAGGGCCGGACATTCTTCACGCCGGCGACGCCGCTCAAGAGGCAGCCGTGCACACAGGTCGGGACGCGGGCGGTGCGGCTTGCCGGCGCATGGCGTCGCGAGCGAAAGGAGACACGTGGACCTGTTCGAATATCAGGGGCGCGACCTCTTCGAACGGCACGGGCTGCCCGTGCTGGGCGGTGGCGTCGCCGAGACCCCGCAGGAGGCTCGGGCGATCGCCGAGCGGCTCGGCGGCAAGGTCGTCGTCAAGGCGCAGGTCAAGGTCGGCGGTCGCGGCAAGGCGGGCGGCGTCAAGCTGGCCGACGGGGCCGACGAGGCCGAGGCCCGGGCGACCGACATCCTGGGCATGGACATCAAGGGCCACACGGTGCACAAGGTGATGCTGGCCGAGACGGCCGACATCAAGGAGGAGTACTACTTCTCCTACCTGCTCGACCGGGCCAACCGTACGTTCCTCTGCATCGCCAGCGTCGCCGGCGGCATGGAGATCGAGACGGTCGCCGAGGAGCAGCCGGACCGGGTCGCCAAGATCGCCATCGACGCCAGCAAGGGTGTCGACGAGGCCAAGGCCCGCGAGATCGTCGCCGCCGCGCAGTATCCGGCCGAGGTCGCCGACCAGATCGTCGAGATCGCGGTCAAGCTGTGGCAGGCCTTCGTCGCCGAGGACGCCACCCTGGTCGAGGTCAACCCGCTGGCCAAGGTGGGCGACGGCCGGGTGCTCCTGCTCGACGCCAAGATCACCCTGGACGAGAACGCGTCGTTCCGGCACCCCGACCACGAGGCGCTGGTCGACCAGTCCGCGGTCGACCCGCTGGAGCAGGCGGCCAAGGCCAAGAACCTCAACTACGTGAAGCTGGACGGCGAGGTCGGCATCATCGGCAACGGTGCCGGCCTGGTCATGTCGACCCTCGACGTGGTGGCGTACGCGGGTGAGCAGCACGGCAACGTCAAGCCGGCGAACTTCCTCGACATCGGCGGCGGCGCCAGCGCCCAGGTGATGGCGAACGGCCTCGAGATCGTGCTCGGCGACCCCGCCGTGAAGTCGGTCTTCGTCAACGTCTTCGGCGGCATCACCGCCTGCGACGAGGTCGCCAACGGCATCATTCAGGCCCTCGCCCTGCTCGGTGAGCGCGGCGAGCAGGTCACCAAGCCGCTCGTGGTGCGTCTCGACGGCAACAACGCCGAGGCCGGCCGGGCCATTCTCGACGGCGCGAACAACCCGCTGGTCGAGCGAGTAGACACGATGGATGGTGCGGCCGCGCGGGCCGCCGAGCTCGCGTTTGCGGGGAAGTGACTTTCATGGCGATCTGGCTCACCAAGGAATCCAAGGTCATCGTCCAGGGCATGACCGGCTCCGAAGGCTCCAAGCACACCCGGCGCATGCTGGCCGCGGGCACCAACGTGGTCGGCGGCGTGAACCCGCGCAAGGCCGGCACGACCGTCGACTTCGACGGCACGTCGCTGCCGGTGTTCGCGTCGGTGGCCGAGGCCATGAAGGAGACCGGCGCCGACGTGTCGGTCATCTTCGTGCCGCCGGCGTTCACCAAGGCCGCGATCGTCGAGGCGATCGACGCCGAGATCCCGCTGGCCGTCGTCATCACCGAGGGCGTCCCCGTGCAGGACAGCGCGTCCGCCTGGGCCTACAACGTGGACCGGGGGCAGAAGACCCGGATCATCGGCCCGAACTGCCCGGGCATCGCCTCGCCGGGCGCCAGCAACGCCGGCATCATCCCGGCCGACATCACCCCGGGCGGCCGCATCGGCCTGGTCAGCAAGAGCGGCACGCTGACCTACCAGCTGATGTACGAGCTGCGTGACTTCGGCTTCTCGACCGCGGTCGGCATCGGTGGCGATCCGGTCATCGGCACCACGCACATCGACGCGCTCAAGGCGTTCCAGGACGACCCCGAGACCGACGCCATCGTCATGATCGGTGAGATCGGCGGCGACGCCGAGGAGCGGGCGGCCGAGTTCATCAAGGCGAACGTCACCAAGCCGGTGGTCGGCTACATCGCCGGCTTCACCGCCCCGCCCGGCAAGACCATGGGTCACGCCGGCGCGATCATCTCGGGCTCCGCGGGCACCGCGGACGCCAAGAAGGAGGCCCTCGAGGCCGCGGGCGTCAAGGTCGGCAAGACGCCGAGCGAGACCGCCCGGCTCATGCGCGAGATCATGAGCTGACGCTGCACGCCATGCGATCGGCGCGCCGTCGTCCGGGTCCGTGCGACCCGATTGACGGCGCGCCGTCCTGTCTGCGTCGCCGACCCGCCTCCGGCGTGCAAAAGTAGGCGGCGATGCCGACCACTCCCGACCGCCCCGGCGACTCGGACGACCCGTACGCGGTCGCCGAGGCGGCGGCGGTCGCCCGCGAGACGGTGCCGGTCGACGTGCGGCGCCCCACCGAGGGCATCGACCGCCCCACTGAAAGCATTGATCGGCCCACCGGCGCGATCGAAGTCGACGACGTGGACGCGGCCGAGGCCAAGGAGCAGCGCACCGTCCTGGTCGACGAGAAGGTGCTGGCCGACCGCGAGACGGTCAAGCTGCCCACCCAGCGCCGCCCGCCGCAGCGTCCCCAGCGCCGGGCCCCGCTCCCGATAGCGGCCGCCTTCGCCACGCTCTGGGCCGCCCTGCTGTCCTATCTTCCGGTCGCCGTGGTCATCGGCCTCGCCCGTACGCTCGAGGGCAGCGGCGGCCTGCTCGGCGCGGCCCACGCGGGCCTGGCCGGCTGGCTGCTCGGCCACGGCGTGCCCATCGGCACCTCGATCGGCTCCCTCGGCCTGGCCCCGCTGCTGCTCAGCATGCTCATCGCCTGGCGGCTCAACCGGGCCGGGCTGCACGTCACCCGGGCCGTCGGCGCCCGCCGTACGGGCTCGACCGCGCGTGCTGTCTCCGTGGCCTTCGCCATCGCCCTGGGCTATTCGCTGCTCGGCTCGGTCTGCGCGCTGCTGGTCGACGGGCGCGGCACCGAGGTCACCCCGGCCCGGGCGGCGCTCAACTTCTTCGTGATCGGTGGCCTGGGCTCGCTGGTCGGCTCGCTGCGGGGCACCGACGCGCTCAGCGTCTGGGCCCGGCGCCTGCCCGCCGCGCTGCGCCACGGGTTGCGTACGGGTGTGGTCGCGGCCCTGCTCGTGGTGGCCGCCGGGGCCGCCGTCACCGGGCTCTCGGTGGCGATCGGCGGTGGTCAGGCGGCCGACATGATCTCGGCCTATCGCACCGGCGTGGCCGGCCAGGCGGGCATCACGCTGGTCAGCCTCGCGTACGGGGTGAACGGCGTGATCTGGGCGGCGGCCTATCTGCTCGGGCCCGGCTTCGCGCTCGGCACCGGCTCGGTGATCCGGCTGACCGAGGTCACCGTGGGCCCGCTGCCGACCCTGCCGCTGCTGGCCGGGCTGCCCAACGGCCCGATGGGGGCGACCGGCGCCCTGCTGCTGGCCCTGCCCGTGCTGGCCGGCCTGGCCGCGGGCTGGCTGCTCATGCTGCGCCTGACCCGCGAGGCGCGCGCCGACGACGAGAAGGGCGCCCCGGCCTGGCCGCTGGTCATCGGCGGCGGCCTGCTCGCGGGCCCCGTCGCCGGGCTGGTGCTGGGCCTGCTGGCCCACGTCTCCGGCGGGTCGCTGGGCGACGGCCGGCTGGCCACCATCGGTCCCGACCCGTGGACGGTCGGCCTGGTCGCGACCGCGGTGCTCGGCGTCTCGGTGGCGCTGGGCGCGGCCGGCACCAAGCTCTTCGCCAAAGCATGACGGGCCGGCTCTTCGCCAAAGCCTGACGGACCAGCTCTTCGCCAAAGCATGACGGGCCGGCGCACACCCCGCGCCGACCCGCCGTGACGTGCCGCAGAATCAGTTGGTGCTGTTCTGGTCGATCCAAGTCTGCCAGTCGAAGGTGTTGGCCCAGATGCTCAGGATGAGCACCACGAGGCCCAGCACCACGCCGACGATCGAGCAGATGAGGCCGGCCTTGGCCTGGCTGCGGTTGCTGGCCAGACCCTGGTTCGCCTTCTGCAGGCCGAGGTAGCTGAACACGCCGCCGACGATGCCGACGATCATGCCGATCCAGGCGCAGCAGGCGAGCGGGATCGAGATGATGCCCACGATCATGCCGACGAGGCCGAAGGTGTTCTGCTGACCCTGCGGCTGACCGACCGGGTCGCCTCCGGGCGGACCGTAGTAAGGGGGCGGAGGTGTCGTCACGAGATTCTTCCTTTACGGCGTACGGAGAAAGTCTTCGAACATATCTAGAAGGACCGGCAGCGTAACCGATGATCAGCCGTTTCGCCTGCCCTACGGCCCACCCGATGTCGGTTGATCGGGATACCGGCGATAGGGTTTCCGGGTGACCGACCCCGCGCCCGCCCGCCTGGTCGTCCTCGTCTCCGGCTCGGGCAGCAACCTGCAGGCCCTGCTCGACGCCTCCGCCGACCCCGCCTACGGCGCGCAGGTCGTGGCCGTGGGCGCCGACCGTGACGGCATCGCCGGCCTCGACCGCGCCGCCGCCGCGGGAGTGCCGACCTTCGTCGATTCGGTGAAGGCGTACGAGACGCGTGACGACTGGGATGCCGCCCTCGCCGCCCACGTCGCCGAGTTCAAGCCCGACCTGATCGTCTCGGCCGGCTTCCTCAAGCTGGTCGGGCCCCACTTCCTGGCCGCGTTCGGCGACCGTTACATCAACACGCACAACGCGCTGCTGCCGTCGTTCCCCGGCATCCACGGCCCGCGCGACGCGCTCGCCTACGGCGTCAAGCTGGCCGGGGCGACCCTCTTCTTCGTCGACGCCGGCGTCGACACCGGACCGATCATCGCCCAGGTCGCTGTGCCCGTGCTCGACGACGACACGGAGGACACGCTGACCGAGCGGATCAAGGTGGCCGAGCGGGCCCAGCTGGTCGACTTCGTCGGCCGCCTGGTGCGCGAGGGCTGGACCATCGAGAACAGGAAGGTACGCATTCCATGACGCTTCCCGGCGAGGGCCGCCGCCCGATCAAGCGGGCGCTGCTGAGCGTGTACGACAAGACCGGCCTCGTCGAGCTGGCCCGGGCGCTCTCCGCCGCCGGCGTCGAGATCGTCTCCACCGGCTCGACCGCCTCGACGGTCGAGGCCGCGGGCGTCCCGGTGACCCGGGTCGAGCAGCTCACCGGCTTCCCCGAGACCCTCGACGGCCGGGTCAAGACCCTGCACCCCCGCGTGCACGCCGGGCTGCTGGCCGACCTGCGGCTCGACACCCACGCCGCGCAGCTCGCCGAGCTCGACATCGCGCCGTTCGACCTGCTGGTCAGCAACCTCTACCCGTTCACGCAGACGGTGGCGTCGGGCGCGAGCGTCGACGAGTGCGTCGAGCAGATCGACATCGGCGGCCCGGCCATGGTGCGCGCGGCCGCGAAGAATCACCCCTCGGTGGCCGTGGTCACGGCCGTGAAGGCGTACGGGCTGGTCTCGGAGGCCCTGGAGAACGGCGGCTTCACGCTGGCCCAGCGCAAGGTGCTGGCGGCCCGGGCCTTCGCCGACATCGCCGAGTACGACGTGGCCGTGGCCAGCTGGACGGCGACGACGCTGGTCGAGGAGGCCGGCTTCGCCGGGTTCACCGGCATCGCGCTGAAGAAGCAGAGCACCCTGCGCTACGGGGAGAACCCGCATCAGCAGGCCGCGCTCTACGCCGACCCGAACGCGCCGGCCGGGCTGGCCCAGGCCGAGCTGGTGCACGGCGGCGAGCTGTCGTTCAACAACTACGTCGACGCGGACGCCGCCTGGCGCAGCGCCAACGACTTCGCCGAGCCCTGCGTGGCCATCATCAAGCACGCCAACCCGTGCGGCATCGCGGTCGGCGCCGACATCGCCGACGCGCACCGCAAAGCCAACGACTGCGACCCCGTCTCGGCGTTCGGCGGCGTCATCGCGGCCAACCGCGTCGTCACCGAGGCGCTGGCCAAGCAGCTCGACGGCATCTTCACCGAGGTGATCGTGGCCCCGGCCTACGAGGAGGCCGCGCTCGACATCTTCCGGGCCAAGAAGAAGCTGCGCGTGCTGATCGCCCCCGCCTGGGATCCCGCGCAGGCCGAGGTCAAGCAGGTCGGCGGCGGCATGCTGGTGCAGACGGCCGACCGCGTCGACGCCCCCGGCGACGACCCGGCCAACTGGACGCTGGCCACCGGCGAGCCCGCCACTGCCGACGACCTGGCCGACCTGGCGTTCGCCTGGCGGGCCATCCGCAGCGTGAAGAGCAACGCGATCCTGCTGGCGCACGACGGCGCGACCGTCGGGGTCGGCATGGGCCAGGTCAACCGGGTCGACGCCGCGCACCTCGCGGTCAACCGGGCCGGCGCCGACCGGGCCAAGGGCAGCGTGGCCGCCTCCGACGCGTTCTTCCCGTTCCCCGACGGGCTCGAGGTGCTGATCGCGGCGGGCGTCAAGGCCGTCGTGCAGCCGGGCGGCTCGATCCGGGACGACCAGGTGATCGAGGCCGCGACGAAGGCCGGCGTCACCGTCTATCTGACCGGCACGCGGCACTTCTTCCACGGCTGACATGGAGGACCTCGTCCAGGACACCACCTTCCGCGGCCGCGACTGGGCCCTGGAAGAGGTCGTCGGTGCCCGGTACGAGGACTGCGCGTTCCACGACGTCGACTGGTCGGAGGCGCGGCTCACCGGCTGCGTCTTCACCAACTGCACCTTCGGCAACGTCCGGTTCAACGCGGCCGTCCTGGAACGGGTGGCGATCATGCAGTCGACGCTGCAGCGCTGCTCGTTCTTCGACGCCGAGCTGACCGACTGCAAGCTGACCGGCTCGCAGTTCATCGACTGCGGGCTGCGCCCTCTTCGCGTTACCGGCGGCGACTGGGGCTTCGTCTCGCTGAGCGGACAGAATCTGACCGGCGCCGCGCTGGGCGGACTACGGTTGCGGGAGGCCGACCTGATGGGCGCCGACCTCTCGCGGGCCGACCTGCGCGACGCCGACCTGTCCCATGCCCGGCTCACCGACGCCATCCTCAAGGGCGCCGACCTGCGGGGTGCCGACCTCGACGGGGTCGAGCTGCGCGGAGTCGACCTCACCGGCGCCACCATCGACATCGGCCAGGCAGTGCGGTTCGCCACCGCACACGGCGCGACAGTGGCTTAACTCGCGTTGAGGCGACCGGCCGGTAATACGCCGTTAACCGACTGATACGGTCCGAAAAAATGCGGCCGAGACTGGGAGTGGAAGTGCTATGGGCAAGAAGGTAACCGTCGTAGGTGCCGGTTTCTACGGCTCGACGACCGCGCAGCGCCTGGCCGAGTACGACATCTTCGAGACCGTGGTGCTCACCGACATCATCGACGGCAAGCCCGCGGGCCTGGCCCTCGACATGAACCAGTCCCGCCCGATCGAGGGCTTCGAGACCAAGATCGTCGGCGTCACCACGGGCGTCAACGGCGAGGGCTACGAGGCCATCGAGGGCTCCGACGTCGTCGTCGTGACCGCCGGCCTGCCCCGCAAGCCGGGCATGAGCCGCATGGACCTGCTCGAGGTCAACGCCAAGATCGTCCGCCAGGTCGCCGAGAACATCGCCAAGTACGCCCCCAACGCCGTCGTCATCGTGGTGTCGAACCCGGTCGACGAGATGACCGCGCTGGCCCAGCTGGCCACGCAGTTCCCCAAGAACAGGGTCTTCGGCCAGGCCGGCGTGCTCGACACCGCCCGCTTCACCAACTCGATCGCCGAGACGCTCGGCGTGCCGGTCAAGAGCGTCAAGGCGCTCACGCTCGGCTCGCACGGCGACACCATGGTCCCGGTCCCGTCGCGCTGCACCGTCGACGGCAAGCCGCTGTCCGACCTGCTCCCGGCCGACAAGATCGAGGAGCTCGTCGTCCGCACCCGCAACGGTGGCGCCGAGGTCGTCGCGCTGCTCAAGACCGGCTCGGCGTACTACGCGCCCTCCGCCGCGGCCGCCCGCATGGCCAAGGCCGTCGTCGAGGACTCCGGCGCCGTGCTGCCGGTCTGCGCCTGGGTCGAGGGCGAGTACGGCATCTCCGGCGTCTACCTGGGTGTCGAGGCCCAGATCGGCGCCGAGGGCATCAAGAAGGTCGTCGAGGACAAGCTCACCGACACCGAGATCGCCGGCCTCAAGGAGGCCGCGGAAGCCGTCCGCGCCAAGCAGGCGGACGTCGCGAACCTCTGATCGTCTGCGTTGGGTCAAGCCGGGATCTTCGGGTTCCGGCTTTTCTCATGTACGCGACGTGTCAGTCCCCAACCGCACCACTCCCGTTCCGGGCTCTTCGCGCCTGTCCACTCACGCTCATGAGATCGCAAGGGCCCGGAATGCCTCCCCCAGGTGCGAAACAGCGACGGTGGCCCCGCGCCTGCGCGCCTCGCTCAGGGCCGTGATTCGTGAGCGGCCGGCCTCGTCCGGGTTCATGTCGCTGGCGTACGGGAGCTCGGGGTTGGTCAGCTGGATGGCGTGGACCAGCAGGTCGCCGGTGATGAGCAGGCTGTCGCCGCCGGATTCGACCCACACCGACTGGTGACCAGGGGTGTGGCCGGGCGTCGGCACCACCCGTACGCCGTCGGCCAGCACCCGCTCGCCCGCGATCGCCTCCAGCCGCCCGGCCGCCCGCAGTGGCTCGACGAGCAGGTCGTACTGCCCCGCCTGCTCGCGATTGGCGGCGTACGCGTCGATGTCGGCCTGTTGCATCACGACGCGGGCCTCGGTGAACGGCGAGTCGCGGGGCACCGCCCACCCCATGTGGTCGTTGTGCAGATGCGTGAGCACGATGGCCGACACCTCGCCGGGGGCGATGCCCGCCTCGGCCAGCGCGTCGGGCAGCCGCCCCGGCACCGGCGCCCAGTCGGCGGCCAGCGACCCGGCCGGCCCGATGCCCGCGTCGACCAGGATCACCGGGCCGGTCCCCACCCGTACGGCATAGCTCCGGAATCTCAGCAGCCACTCGCCGCCGGGCGTGCGGGCGGCGGGATCGAGCGCGTCGGCCGCCGCCCACTGCTCGGGTGTCGCCGTCGGGAACGCCCGCGAGCGTGGCTCGAAGAACGGCCCGGCCGCGTCCTCGACGGCGATGACAGAGATGGATTCGACCCCGTGAATCGACATGGGCGCCATTCTGGCCGACGCGGGGACACCCTGGGCCGTTGTCCACAGTTGGAAGTTATCCACAGGGTGCCCCGTGAAGATCGCCGGATTCCGGAATGATGGAAGTAGGGTGGTGGCCCCCCTGGTCGGGCGGGTTGGGCCTAGTTGAACCTAGTTAGGGCTGGTCATCTTCGACCGCGAAGGCGGGGGCGCGCAGCGTGGCGACGGCGGGCGGGGTGGCTTCGGCGGAGACCGACGCGATGCCGGGACGGCCGCTCTCCACCACAAAGGTTGCCGCCGTCCGCACCGTGGCCGTCGGCGCCCACACGGTGTCAACCAGGCGCAGCCGGCTCACCATCTCGCTGCGGGTCACGTCGCAGACCACGTAGCCGCGCTGGTTGTCGATGTAACGCCAGTGCGGGCTCTCGGCCATGATCGGGTCGTACGTGGCGTGGAACGAGGCGGTGTTCGCGTTGCCGCCCGAGGTGATCGACGTGCCGGTGAGCTCGGCGCCGACGATCGGGGTGCTGACGTCGTCGAAGTCGGGCCGCAGGTCGCTGATCCACGTGCAGTGCCGGTCGCCGGTGAGCACGACGGGGTTGTCGACCCGCCCGCTGCCGAAGTATTCGAGCAGCCGTTTGCGCTGCACGCGGTAGCCGTCCCAGTTGTCGAAGTCGAACGTCTGCGTGGGCCCGGCCGTACGGTCGTTCTGGGCCCACATGACCTGGTTGGCCAGCAGGTTCCAGTTCGACCCGGAGCGCCGCAGGCCGTCGACCAGCCACTTCTCCTGCTGAGCGCCGGTCATCGTCAAGGACGGGCTCTGTGCGTCGGCCAGGGTGGCCGGCTGGTCGCTGCGGTACTGCCGGGTGTCGAGCACGTGCACGCTGGCCAGCGAGCCGAACCGGAACCGGCGGTAGAGCTGCATGTCGAGCCCGCGCGGCAGCGACGACCGGCGCAGCGGCATGTGCTCGTAGTAGGCCTGAAAGGCGGCAATGCGGCGAGCGCGAAAAGACGAAGGCGTCTGCAGGTCGGGATCCTGCGGGATCTCGTCGGCCCAGTTGTTGTCGACCTCGTGGTCGTCGAAGGTGACGATCCACGGGAAGGCGGCGTGCGCGGCCTGCAGGTCGGCGTCGGTCTTGTACTGCGCGTGCCGGTTGCGATATTGCGCCAGCGTCGTCGGCTCGCCGGTGCCCTCGTGCTGCCGGGCCGCCGCCGGGTTGGTCGGACCCTCGTAGATGTAGTCGCCGAGGAACGCCACGAAGGCGAGGTCCTCGGCCGCCAGGTGCTGGTAGGCGGTGTAGAACCCGGCCTGGTAGTCCTGGCAGCTGGCGAAGGCGAACCGCAGCGTACGGGGGCGGGCCGACGACGCCGGGGCGGTGCGGGTGCGGCCGACGGGGCTGAGCTGCCCGGCGATCCGGAAGCGGTAGAAGTAGACCGAGTCGGCCCGCAGCCCGCGCACGTCGACGTGCACCGAGTGGCCCAGTTCGGGGCGGGCCACTGCGGTTCCCGTACGGCGGTGCCGGGTGAAACGGTCGTTGTCGGCGATCTCCCATTGCACCGTCACGGGGCGATCGGGCATGCCCCCGCCGGCCAGCGGGTCGGGCGCGAGGCGGGTCCACAGCACCACGGAATCGGGCAGCGGGTCGCCGGAGGCCACCCCCAGCCGGAACACGTCGGCCGGGACGGGCGCGCTCGTCTGCGCGTACCCGCCCTCGGGGTTGAGCAGCATCGGGGCCCCGACCGCGGCCGCGCCGCCCGTCAGGAGCACTCGTCGGCTGAGCTTCGATTCTCTGAACAGAGACATTCTTCGATGCGACCGCGTTTCGGTCACAACGTGCCGACAAGCGGCCAAACTGGTGTTGGCGATCCGGACAACACCGCGACGGGGTCGCCGCGCAAACACGAAGAGTCCTGCAGTACGCTCGTACTGCTAAGCACGGTTTTCGGGAGAGGAGCGCCGGCCGCATGGCGAAAATCAAGGTCACAAACCCGGTCGTGGAGCTCGACGGCGACGAGATGACCCGGATCATCTGGAAGCAGATCCGGGAGCAGCTGATCCTGCCCTACCTGGACGTCCCGCTCGAGTACTACGACCTCTCGATCCAGTATCGCGACGAGACCGACGACCAGGTGACGATCGACGCGGCCAACGCCATCAAGCAGCACGGCGTCGGCGTCAAGTGCGCCACGATCACGCCGGACGAGGCCCGCGTCGAGGAGTTCGGCCTCAAGAAGATGTGGCGGTCGCCCAACGGCACCATCCGCAACATCCTCGGCGGCGTCGTCTTCCGCGAGCCGATCATCATGCAGAACGTGCCGCGGCTGGTGCCGGGCTGGACCAAGCCGATCATCATCGGCCGCCACGCCCACGGCGACCAGTACAAGGCGACCGACTTCGTGGTGCCCAGCGCGGGCAAGCTGACCGTCACGTTCACCCCCGAGGACGGCTCGGCGCCGATGGAGTTCCACGTCGCCGACTACCCGGGCGGCGGCGTCGCGATGGCGATGTACAACTACGACGAGTCGATCCGCGACTTCGCGCGCGCCTCGTTCCGGTACGGCCTGGCCCGCAACTACCCGGTCTACCTGTCGACGAAGAACACGATCCTCAAGGCGTACGACGGTCGCTTCAAGGACCTGTTCGCCGAGGTCTTCGAGAGCGAGTTCGCCGAGGAGTTCAAGGCGAAGGGCCTCACCTACGAGCACCGGCTGATCGACGACATGGTCGCGGCCGCGATGAAGTGGGAGGGCGGCTACGTCTGGGCCTGCAAGAACTACGACGGTGACGTGCAGTCCGACACCGTGGCCCAGGGCTTCGGCTCGCTCGGCCTGATGACCTCCGTGCTGATGACGCCCGACGGCAAGACCGTCGAGGCCGAGGCCGCGCACGGCACGGTCACCCGGCACTACCGCCAGTGGCAGAAGGGCGAGAAGACGTCGACGAACCCGATCGCGTCGATCTTCGCCTGGACCGGCGGCCTCAAGCACCGCGGCGTGCTCGACGGCACCCCCGCGGTGACCGAGTTCGCCGAGACGCTCGAAAAGGTCTGCGTCGAGACGGTCGAGGGCGGCCAGATGACCAAGGACCTCGCGCTGCTGATCGCGCGGGACGCCCCGTGGCTGTCGACCGACGAGTTCATGAACGCGCTCGACGAGAACCTGGCGCGCAAGCTCGCCGCCTGATCGTTCTCACCGTCACCGGGCCGTCGGGGTTTCCCCGGCGGCCCGGTTTTGGCTCTCAAGCATGCGAAGAAACGCATGTTTGAATCCGTAACCGATGGTTGAACGCCTCGTTCTTCATGCAGAACGGATGACGGTCGCGACGCCGAGGGGTCGCCCACCGGTCCGGCCGCCTTGTCCCGGGCGCCGACCGGTTCCCTCGAGCCCGCGCCCGGCGTGGGCGCCCGCACGTGCCTGCCGTCCCTTCCCTGCGGGGGGTCCTGTCCCGGGCCCCCCGCCCCTCTATCCACAGCCCTGTGGATAACTTGCGCCTCGCTCCCCATGGCAGCCTTAGGATCGCCTCCGTTCGGGCGACTCGCGTCCGGCATGTACCATGGGAGGTACGAGATGTTGTACGACATGGGAGGCGCCGTGAAGGTGCTCACGATCTCCGACGTTCGGAAGAACTTCGCTGCCGTAGTCGACGCGGTCATCGACGATGCCGAGGAATGCGTGATTCCTCGAGGCGGTGGCAAAGCCGTCGTCATGGTCTCGCTGGACGAGTGGAACGCGATGAAGGAGACGCTGCACGTTCTGGGGTCGCCCGCGAATGCTCGCCGTCTGCTGGAGAGCATCGCCCAGGCCGACGCGGGTGTTATGGAGGAACACCCGCTCGTTGATCCGAACTCCCCGACCACTCCGGGGAGCCGGGAAGCGGCGTGACCCTGCGCATCGTTTTCACGCCTAGCGCCTGGCGCGAATACGACGCCTGGCTCCGTCGCGATATGAGGACGGCACGCCGCATCAGCAAGTTGCTCCTCGATGTTCAGCGCGGGGAACCGGCATCGGCAAGCCGGAGCTGCTCAGGGGAGCCTTGGCTGGCTGGTGCTCACGTCGCATCGATGAGGAGCATCGGCTGGTCTATCGGATTCGTGGCGGCGATCTGGAGGTCGCTGCCTGTTACGGCCACTACTAGCTCGCGCAGGCAACGCAGTTTGTGGCGAACGGCCGGATCTCCAGGCGCTCAGCCGGAATCGCGGCGCCGCACACTTCGCACATGCCGTACGTGCCGGCGTCCAGTCGGGCGAGGGCCTCGTTGACCGCCGTCAGTTGGGTGCGGGCGGCGGTCAGGACTGAGGTCAGCTGGGCGCGTTCGTAGGCGATCGTGGCGCCCTCGGGGTCGTGTTCGTCGTCGGCGTTGTCGGCCCGGGAGGCCTCGAACAAGGCGTGCAGGTCGGCGTCCAGCGTGGCGATCTCGAGCTCCGCGGAAGCGCGCAAACGGTTCAGGGCGGAGCGGTGGTCCATCAGAGCTCGCGCAGCAGTTGGGCGGCCTTCTCGGGCACGATGTCGTTGATGAAGACGCCCATCGCCGATTCGGAGCCGGCCAGGTATTTGAGCTTGTCGGCCGCGCGGCGGATGCTGAACAGCTGCAGGTGCAAGTAGCCGAGCTCGCGGCCCTCGCCGACGACCGCCTGGTGCCAGGCCGAGATGTAGGGCATCGGCTTGCCGAACAGGCCGTCGAAGCGGCGCAGCACGTCGAGGTAGAGCGGCCCGAACGCGTCACGCTCGGCGTCGGACAGGGCAGGGATGTCGGCCACCTTGCGGTGCGGGGCCAGCTGCACCTCGAACGGCCAGCGCGCGGCGGCAGGCACGTACGCCGTCCAGTGCTCGTTGGCCGCGACGACCCGGGTGCCGTCGGCGCGTTCGGCCGCCAGCACGTCGGTGTAGAGGTCATTGCCCGTACGAGCCAGGTAGGCCCGGGCGGCGGTCAGCATCGCGCGGGTGCGCGGCGGCACGGTCGGGTACGCGTAGATCTGGCCGTGCGGGTGGTGCAGCGTCACGCCGATCTCGACGCCCCGGTTCTCGAAGGGGAAGACCTGCGCCACGCCGTCCAATTGCGACAGCGCGGCGGTCCGGTCGGCCAGGGCGTCGACCACCGTGCGTACGCGGGAAGGGGTCAGGGCGCCGAACGCGCTGTTGTGGTCGCTGGTGAAGCACACGACCTCGCACCGCCCGAGCCCGGGACGCACCGGCGCCATCGGCGTGACCTCGGTGATCTCGTCGGGCAGCACGCGGTCGCTGAACGACGGGAACTGGTTTTCGAAGACGACCACGTCGTAGTCGGGCGCCGGGATCTCGCTGGCGAACCGGGCGGTCGTCGGACACAGTGGACAGGCGTCGCTCGGCGGCAGGAACGTGCGCGTCTGCCGGTGCGCGGCCACGGCCACCCACTCGTCGACCAGCGCGTCGTAGCGCAGCTGCGAAGTCGGCGGCGGAGGCGGGAGCTGCCGGGTGTCGGCGTGGCCGGCCCGGTGGGACTGTGCCTCCTCGTTGAAGTAGATGAGCTCGCGCCCGTCGGCCAGCCGGATCGCCGTACGGCTCTTGAAAGTCACTGGGAGCTCACAACCACGAGGTCGGGGACCGTCTCGGACAGCAGGGCGCGGGCGGCTTCGTCCAGCCCGTCGTCGGTGATCAGCACGTCGGCCCGCTCGAGCGGGACGATCGAGGAGATGCCCACCGTGCCCCACTTGGTGTGGTCGGCCAGCACGACGAGCCGCTCGGCCGCCTCGACCAGGGCGCGGTTGACGTCGGCTTCCATCAGGTTGGGCGTGGTGTAGCCGGCCCGCTCGCTCATCCCGTGCACGCCGAGGAACAGCATGTCGAGGTGGAGCGTGCCGATCGCGGCCACCGCCACCGGGCCGACGAGGGCGTCCGAGGGCGTACGGGTGCCGCCGGTCAGCACCACGGTCTGGTCGGGGCGACCGGCGCGGTAGAAGATGTCGGCGACCGGGATCGAGTTGGTCACCACGGTCAGCGAGGGGACGTCGACCAGGCGCTGCGCGAGGCCGGCGGTGGTCGTGCCCGCGGAGAGCGCGATCGCGTCGCCGGGGGAGACCAGCGCGGCGGCCCGCATGGCCATGGCGGCCTTCTCCGTACGCTGGCGCACGCTCTTGGCCGCGAAGCCGGGCTCGTGAGCCGAGCCCGGGCTGACCGTCGTCGCTCCACCGTGTACCTTCGCCAGCAGGCCACGATCGGCCAGTGACTCGAGGTCGCGGCGGATGGTCATGTCGGAGACGCCGTATTCGGCGGCGAGCTCGCTGACCCGGACGCCGCCGGCGGCCCGGACCCGGTCGAGAATGGCTGCTTGGCGCTGCTGGGCAAGCATCAGCGCACCTCCGCCGGGAACCGCACTAAATCGAACACGCCCGAACACTACCTGGCGTGGGGGCATGAGCGAAAGGGTGAGTTAAATACCTCGCCCGCGCTTGTGCAGTGCGGAGAGAACGTTCTCAACCTTCACTGCCCCGGTCATCGCCGCAAGAGCAATCGCCGTACGAGGTTCTTTCCAGTTCGCCCGTACGGCCTCCTTGCTGAACTGCCACGCCTGACTGCGGTTGCCGGTCGCCGCCGACCAGCAGGCCAGCTGCCCGTAGACGCGGGCCGCGCCGGGCTTGCAGCCGCTGATCTCCGGGTGCCGTTGCATCATCCAGCGCAGCGAGCTGATCTTGGTGGCGTACTCGTAGGCGTAGTGCGACGTGCGACCCCACAGGACCCGTACGAGGGGCTCGTCGAGATGCACGATGGGCACCCGGCGGGCGGCGCGCAGCAGCAGGTCCCAGTCCTCGTTCTGACTGCCCGGGGCGTCCTCGGCGACCAGCCCGATCGCCTCCGGGACGAGCGCCGAGCGGCGGATCAGGAACGACGACGAGTGCAGCATCGCCATCCGGGAGCGGGCCAGCTCGTCCACCGTGACGCGGCTGCGCCCGGCCAGCCGCGGTGTGCACTTCCCCTCGTACTCGACCTCGATCGCACACGTGGCGAACTCGGCGTCCGGCTCGGCCAGCACCGCGGCCACCTGGCGCCGCAGCTTGTCGGGCTGCCACACGTCGTCGTCGTCGCAGAACGCCACGAACTCGGTGTCGAGCGCGAGGATCCCGGTGTTGCGCGCCCCGGCCAGCCCTGACGTCCGCCAGTTGGTCAGCACCAGCACCTGTACGCCCTCGGCCGAGGCGAGCAGGTAGTCCGGCTCGGTCTGGTCGTAGACCAC
This sequence comes from Paractinoplanes lichenicola, assembly GCF_016785085.1. Taxonomy (GTDB): domain Bacteria; phylum Actinomycetota; class Actinomycetes; order Mycobacteriales; family Micromonosporaceae; genus Actinoplanes; species Actinoplanes lichenicola. The sequence continues at coordinate 167,754 of NZ_JAENHO010000006.1, read as the reverse complement.
CATGACCTTGATCTCGCCCGGGTAGTGCTGGTCGCGCACCGACGCGATCGCCTTGCGCACCAGCTCGGGGCGGTTGCGGGTCGGGATGACGACCCCCACGGACGGCCAGTTCATCGGGTCTCCTCCGGCAGTGAGAGCGGATATCCGTACGCGCGCAGCATGGGTGCGCAGACCGTGCCGACCAGGCGCCGCTGGTTGCGGGGCAGCGAACGCTTCCAGGCGTCGTCGCGGCGCAACGGCAGCCGCCCGACGGTGAAGCGCATCGGGTTGCCGGCGGCGCTGTGCCCGACCCGCAGGTCGGCGAAGCCGTCGCCGACGAAGTTGAGGTCCTCGGGCATCAGGCGCAGGCCCGCGAAGTCGCCGATCGCCGACAGCCGCGATCGCGGGTCTTGGAGGAACTCCTCGTAGCGCAGCCGATGCATCGACACCCCTCGCTTTCCGAGCAGTCCGAAGGCGGCGTTGTGAGCGTTCCACAACAGCGCCGACCGTCCGGGGGAGTAGCGCGTCATCTCGTCCGCGCCGTCCGTCTCGGGCCGCGACACCTTCTTGGTCCACGAGTACGCCACCCCGCGCGCGTCCCGGACGACGTGCACCACGCGCAGGTCGATCTCGGGCGCCCAGCGCAGCACGTGGGCCAGCGCGGAGTGCTTCGACGAGTCGACGACGACCCGCGCCCCGGACACCTCGGCGGCCGCCTTGTAGACCCGGGCATAGAAATGCGCGTACTCGCGCACCTCGTCGGACGCCTCGACCGCGGCCGCCAGGCGGGGGATGTGCCGGGTGCGCTCGACGGCGTCGCGCAGCTCGTGCACCCGGTCGACGTCCACGTTGTGCCAGCCGCCGAACGCGTACTGCCCGACCCGCCTCCAGAACGTGCAGGCCGAGAACCGGGCCCCGCAGCCGCAGCGCTCGTCGTCGCGGATGTCGCGCTGCCAGAGGTGCACCACCTCGCCCAGCGCGCAGACTCCGGGCAGCTCGCCTAGCAGGCGTTCGACGAGTGTTGTCCCACTTCGCCCTAATCCACCCAGAAAAAGCACCCGTGCCACTTTGGCCCACCTTCGCTCGTTTCGCTCCTATAACGAGCCAACAACCGCGAAGGAGGCGTTGCGTGTCAGTCGAGGCTTTCGACCGCGTCGAGCTGGACGGAACCGGCATCGATCGGATCACCGAGGCCGAGGTCGTGGCCGTGGTGCGGGACGCCCTCGCCCACGGCCGGGGCGGACGGATCCTCACCCCGAACGTCGACATCCTGCGCCGGGCGCAGCGCGACGACGAGTGCCGGCGGCACCTCGACGACGCCGACCTGATCGTCGCCGACGGCATGCCCCTCGTCTGGGCGAGCCGGCTGAGCGGCGCCCCGCTGCCCGAGCGGGTGGCCGGCAGCAGCCTGATCTGGTCGCTGTCGGCGGGGCTGGGCCTCGACAACCGCTCGATCTTCGTGCTCGGCGGCACCCCGGCGGCCGACGACGCGACGGCGGACGGCGCGACCCGGGCCGCCGACCGGCTGCTGGCCGACTGCCCCGGGCTGCGCCTGGCCGGCACGGCGTGCCCGCCGTTCGGCTTCGACCGCGACCCCCTCACGTACGAGGATTTCTGTGCGAAGGTCGTCGACGCGCGCCCGGACCTGGTCTTCGTCGGGCTCGGCTATCCCAAGCAGGAGCGCTTCATCTCACGGCTGCGCCCCGACCTGCCGCAGGCCTGGTTCATCGGCTGCGGCGCCGCGGTCAACTTCGTGGCCGGCGACGTCGAGCGCGCGCCCCGCTGGATGCAGCGCACCGGCCTGGAATGGGCGCACCGGCTCGGCACAGAGCCCCGCCGGCTGGCCGGGCGCTACCTGCGCCACGACGCCCCGTACGCGCTGCGGTTGCTCGCCCAGGCGCCCGCTCAGCGCGCCAGGGCCCGCTGAACCCGCTGCGCCAGCGGCCCGATCTCGGCCGGCCCGTATCCGAGGTGGACGAGGAACCCCGTGGCCAGCATCGCCCCGTTGTGCAGGTGCAGCGGCGTGAAGTCGCAGACCAGGTCGTACCGCGAGCACAGGCTGAACACCGCGGGCCAGGCCGGCAAGGGCGTGCGGCGGGCCCGGAGGGTTCCCGCGTACGTCTGGGCAATGCCCCGGCCCTCGGGTGCGGCGCTGCCGAGACGAACGGCCCGGTCACCCGGCGTACGGTCCCCGTCGGCCATCAACGCGACGGCCACAATGTGCTCGAGGGTGGCCGGCCGGGCCCGCTGCAGCACACGGTGGATCACCATGGCCCCCTGCGAGAACCCGGACAGCACGAGCCGTTCGTCCGGGCAGTCCCGCGTGCGCTGCTCCAAGAGCCTTTCCAGGGCCCGTACGCCCCGGCCCACGCTCCGCAGATAGTCGGCCCGTCCACTCCCCGGCTTGACGAACGTGCTGACCGGCGACGCCCGATAGGGCAACGGATAGGCAGTGATCTCCTCCGGCCCGTCGATCAGCGCGCGGAACAGGTCAAGATTCTCGTTACCCATCCCGACGTTCTGCCCCGACCCCCGCACCCCGACGAAGAGCACGTCCCCACACGCGGGCGACTCCACCGCAAGCGCCTCCGGCGCCGTCACCCCCAGTCCAGCCAGGAGAAGAGCGGCGACCCCCAGGGCGGGTGTAATCCTGCGCGAAACGGCCATCGGGTTTGTTCTAGCAGTGCGCGGAGGCGTGGCGATGGACAACGCTGTGGACAGCCGCGGAATCGCCGGTTGGGGTTGTGGACAATCCGGCCCCGCCGGCTTGACATCGGCGTAGCGTGCCCGCCGAATCCCCCGTGGCGGGTGGGGGTTAGGGATGGCCGTACACAACAAAACGTACGTACGGTTTAGGATGGGCGGCATGCGATTCGAGCGGCTTCATCACGTGCAGATGCTGTGTCCGCCCGGGGGAGAAGAGCAGGCGCGGGCGTTTTACGCGGGCGTTCTCGGGCTCGACGAGGTGGAGAAGCCGCCCGTGCTCAAGGCGCGCGGCGGTGCCTGGTTCCGCGGCGGCGGCTGGGAGGTGCACGTCAGCCCGGTGCCCGGCTTCGTCCCCCAGCGAAAGGCTCATCCCGGCGTCCTGGTCGACGACCTCGATGCCCTGGCCGCGACGCTGGAGGCCGCCGGTCGCCCGGTGCAGTGGGATCCCCACTTCCCGGGCCACCGGCGGTTCTACTCGCAGGACGATCACGGCAACCGGCTCGAGTTCCTGGAGCCGGTCACGGCGTGAAGTACGGGTCCTTCGCCATCTGGTGGAACTCCTTGAAGGCGGGCTTGTCCCCGGTCAGCTGGAACTGCTTTGTCGGGCCGTTGCCCTCGGGGTCGGACTCGAAGTAGGCGATCGCCTTGATCTGCGGGTTCGCCTTGAAGGTGCGCCGGGCGTCCTTGAGCCACGCGGCCCGGCCGGCCGAGCCCCAGGCCTTGGCCACGCCGAACTCGCCGATGACGATCGGCTTGGGGCGCGGGGCGGCCCAGGCCAGGAACGGGGCCATCAGATCGCCGATGGGCTCGAACTTCTCGCCCGCGTAGACGTCGACGCACGTCCAGTCGACCTGGTCGTCGCCGGGATAGAAGGCGGGTGCGTCGCCGCGCATGAAGCCTTCGGCGGTCGGGCACCACACCCACGACACGTTGGTCGCCCGTTCCTGCGCGAAGATCGCCCGTACGTATTTCCACGCCGCGATGTAGTCCTCGCCCGACCACATGGTCGCCCGCAGGTTGGGCCGGTCCATCTCCCAGCGCATCCGCAGCAACACCGGCACCCCGAGCTTCCGTACGGCCTTGGCCTGCTTGCGGATCAGGTCGTCGTGCTCGCCGTCCAGGATGGACCGGTTGTCGCCGGTGGCCCAGCTGACCATCAGCGTCGCCCCGCGGGCCAGGAACTCCTGGTCCGACGGCGTGCCGACCATCTGCTCGAAGCGCCGGTACGTGTTCACGATCTTCAACGGGCGGCCCAGGTCGGACTGCAGGCTGTCGACGGCGGCCAGCCGGCCCACGTGGGTCAGCGCGTCCGGCTTGATCCACGCCCCGAAGAGCGCCCCGCGGTCGGGTGCGGCGACCGGGCCCGACTCGAAGGGGCCCTTGTTCACCGCCACCGGCGCCGGTGCGCTCGTCAGATCCGGGGCGGGTGGCGTCGGCGGAGCCTCTTTGCGCGAGGAGCAGCCGGCCAGAACGAGCGCCAGCACCAGGCAGAGAGCAGCTACCTTACGCATGGACGCGCCGGGCCGTGTAGAGGACGTTGACCGCGTACGCGTCGCTGCCGGGAAGCCGGCGCACGGCGGCGTCGGCGGCCCGCGCGACCGGGTTGCCGTGCAGCGACGGCGTGATCATCGAGAAGCCGCGCCGCTCGATGATGACGAAGCCGTGCCGGTCGAGCAGCGTCGCGACCTGTTCGTGGGACAGCTCGGCGAACCAGCGCTCGCCCTGGTGCCGGCGGGCCCGCAGGTGCCGCACCGAGCCGGCGTTGCCGTGGTTCTCGACGACCAGGACGCCTGAGTCGGCGGTGGGCAGGGCCTTGGCGGCGAAGGCGAGCGCCCGGTCGCGTACGGTCTCGTCGACGTTGAGCAGCAGCCGGAACATCGTCACGATGGCCGGGAAGCCGGCCGGCACCGGGTGCGGCACGGGCCCGTCCGGCGCCACCTGGTGCCAGTTCGCCCGCGACCCGACCTCGGCCGCCTTGGCCATCATCTCGGCCGACGTGTCGTAGCCGTGGGCCTCGCGCACCAGGCCGTGCAGCGTACGGATGGCCCGGCCGGTGCCGCAGGCGAAGTCGTGCTGCACGGGGGCGAGCTCGCCGAACTCGCGCCGCACCAGCGTGCGCAGGTAGTCCTGCTGCCGTTCGTTGATCTGCGAGGCGTAGCTGTCCGGCGCGTACGTGATGGTCTCGTACTTCTCGACGGCATCGGTGTCCTGGAACACCTTGGTGTAGTCGGTGGTCAACTCGTCCTCCTCATGAGTTCGAACGATCGGGTCGGAACGCGTCCAGTGCGAGCGGGACGCGCAGGAGCCAGGTGCCGGCCAGGAAAGCGGGGATGGCGACCACCATCGCGAGGGCCCGGCCGGTGACGGGGGCCAGGGCCCAGGGCAGCGCGCCGAAGCACACGACGGCGAGCAGGGCCGCCGCGCGGGTGCCGCGGCCGAACGGGTGCAGCCCGGCCGAGCGCCCGACCTGGATCAGCGGCAGCAGGTTGTTGACGACCATCGAGCAGGCCAGCCCGATCGCCGCGCCGAGGGCGCCGTAGCGGGGGATGAGCAGCACGTCGAGGGCGACCGTGACGGCCAGCGCGACGAGCACGTTGACCAGGTTCCACGACGTCCGCCCGGCCATGGCCAGCACCATGTCGACCATTCCGCAGCCGGTGGCGACCAGCATCGCGGCGGCCAGCACGGCCACGACCGCGGTGCCCTCGGCGGCGTAGCGGTCGCCGAACAGCCGCAGCCACACCGGCGCGAAGAAGATCACCAGCAGGTTGATCGGCCAGGTCACGAGCACGAGCCAGCCGGTCGCGGTCTGGTAGAGGTCGTTCGCGGCCCGCCGGTCGCCCACGGCCAGGGCCTCGGCCAGCCGCGGCTGGACGGACTGCGAGATGCCCTGGTTGGCGAACTGGATCAGCACGACGAACCGGCCCGCGACCGCGTAGACGGCCGCCGGGATCAGGCCGCCGAGCGCCGCCACGAGCAGCACGTCGATCCGCTGCAGGGCCAGCTGGGCCACGCTGGCGATCGCGCGCGGCCCGGTGAACCGCCAGAACTCGCGGCGCAGGGCGGTCCGCTCGGCCCGCCGAGTGGGCACGCCGGGCGGCTTCCCCTTGCGATAGAGCCGTCTGAGGGCGTACGCGGAAAGGATCGTCACCGGCAGATAGGGGGCGGCCCAAGCCAGCGCGAACCCGGGCAGCGAGGCGGCCGTCCACAGTGCCGTGAGGCCGGCGATGCCGACGAGCCCGAGCTGCATGCCGCTGCGCAGCACCCGGTCGAGCATCACCGTGGGCCGCATCGCGCGATAGCCCCGGGTGGCGGTCAGCAGCGCGTCGGTCATCGCCTGCAACGGCAGGAACAGGGCCAGCACGCGCAGGCCGGCGGTGTGCGCGTCGACCATTTGCCCGGCCTCGTGCGCGGTCATCCGGGCCAGCGCCGGCGCGGCCAGCCACAGCGCGACCGCGAGCACGACCGACAGCACCAGCACCGGGGTCAGACCGGTGCGCAGGCAGGCGCCGAGCAGGTGGGCCCGGCCGGTGGCACGCAGCCGGGCCGGCCAATAGACCAGCCCGGTCTGGGTGCCCAGCTTGGCCAGCCCGCCGGCCAGCACGAAGACCGCGGTGGCGGCGAAGAACGCGCCGGCCTGCTCGGCCCCCAGCGAGCGGGCGACCACCCAGGTGACCACCACTCCGGTGCCGCCGGCCAGCGCCGAGCCGGCCATGTTGGCCAGCCCGCCCCGGGCCGCCCCACGGGCCCCGGCGGCGGGTTTCTCTAGGACCGCCATACCGGCTTGCGTCCCAGCCAGCGGGCCAGGGCCTCGTCGTGCGGCACGTAGTAGTCGGTCAGGTCGCGGCGCAGGGCCGGGTCCATGTCGCTCTCGCGGGGACGCGCATTGTGCCGCTCGAACGCCGGCCGCTCCAGATAACTGGGCAGGCCGAGAAACTCGCACACCTCGTCGTAGACGTCCTCGGGGTCGCTGAAGAACCGCTCGCTCTCCATCACGTGGATGCGCTCGCGGCCCACGTGCTGCGCCATCACGCTCAGGTAGCGGGCGTATTCGCCGCGGGCCCGGTACGCGTGGTGCTGGTGGCTGAAGCTGTAGAACTTCGGGTCCTCGGCCAGCCGCTCCTCCTGCTTGTGCAGGCGGGCCGGCTCGAGGGCGAGCGCGGCCCCGAAGTCCCGTTCGGTCTCGAAGCCGCGGGCCACCTCGTGGTGGTGCTGCGAATACGCGCGCTCGACGGGGTCGCGCACGAGCACGAGCAGCCGGGTGTGCGGCAGGTCGCGGGCGATCCGGGCGGCCGCCTGCGGGTGATACATGTAATACGGGCTCGACTCGAACGTCTGCGCCGGCACCCCGTACCGCTCGCCGATCTTGTCGCCGCTGCGCACCAGCGGGAAATGCCCCTTGTACCAGGGCATTCCCCGGTCGTACGAGGTGTCGAAGTAGTGCACGCCCTTGTGCAGCACGGCCTTGAGCACGACCGGGTGCCCGGCCAGCGCGCGGTAGAGCGACGTCGTGCCGCAGCGCTGCCCGCCGCAGATCAGGAAGGTGGGCGTCATCCGGCCCGGCGCGGTCAGGCGGCCGTAGGAGCGGGAGCCCAGGTGCACGACGCGCTTCATCGGCGCCGGCAGTTTGCGTACGTCCATGGTTGGTCTCCTCAGAGCTCCTCGACCCGCCGGATCAGCACCGGCAGCAGCCAGGTGCCGAGCACTCCCAGGCGGGCGCCGGCCTCGGCCTGGCGATCGGTCAGGTAACGGGTGGCCAGGTCGACCAGGTAGAGCAGGGCGGTGGCCTCGCGACCGGCGACCGGCACGCCGAACGGCGCGAGCAGCTCGGCCGCGCGCCGCACGGTGGCCTCGACCGCGTCCTTGGCGTCGCCGGTGGACTGGATCCGGCTCTGCAGCTCGTGGTGCACCGCGTCGAAGCCCAGCGGCACCCCCGACGCGAACCGTTCCCAGTCCCAGACCAGCAGCCCGTCCTGGACGTTGGCCATGTTCCAGGGGGCCCAGTCGCCGTGCCACGCGCCGTACCGCAGGACGATCTCGCCGGCCCGCTTGACCAGCAGCTCGGCCGCCGCCGCGAGCCCGACCCCCTCGGGCCGGTCGGCCACCGCAGCCAGCCGGGAGCGCAGGTCGTGCCAGTACGCGCTGCCGTCGAGGGCACCGGTCGTGTAGCCGCAGCACCCGGCGATGTCGAGCATGGCCGCGACCAGCCGGCGCCGGCTCAGCGGGGCGCGGGGCAGCCACACCGGCAGGGCCGACTGCACCAGCACCTCGAGCCCGCGCCACTGCCCGGCGTGCAGCACCCGGGGCACGATCAGCTTGGTCAGGCCGCTGTGGGCCAGCGAGGTCAGGGCCGCGGTCTCCGCCCGTACGAGGGCCTGGGTGAGCGGCCCGGTGCCGAGCTTGCCGAAGCCGAAGGTGTCGCCGTCCGGCCCGATCAGCTGCAGCACCGGCTTGCGGTTGGCCCGGGCGGGGCCGATGTGGACGCTGACCGCCAGCTCACGGCCGAGCGCCTCGCTCAGGTGCCCGTCGATGCTGTGCGAGAACGGCCCGGTCACCCGGATCCGGTCGCGCAGCAGCACGCTCGAGGCCCCGGTGCGTACGGCGGCGACGACCGCCTCGCGCTTGAGCTTGGCCCCGCGCGACTGCGGTTCGGCATAGCGGCGGACGGCGGCCGCGGCGACCCGGCGCGAGCCCGAGGGCACGAGCAGCTTGGGCCGGCGGGCGTCGGGCACCACCAGGTATTCGGCGATCGGGGTGCCGGGCGAGCCGTCGGTGCGGCAGGGCGGCGGATAGAGGAGGCCGAGCACCTCGTTCAGGTAGCGGGTGCGCAGCTCCGCGTCCCCCACGGTCAGCTCGGCGGGCGCGGTCCGCACCGGACTCATGTCGTTTCCCCCTCGGTCGAGTTGCGCCAGAGCAGCGCGTAGGCCAGAACCATGAAGGCCAAGGGGGTGACCAGCGAGTTGTACCAGAGCATCGCCGAGAACGACGTGACGATCGCACCCCCGGCGGCCACCCCGATGGCACTGCGATCGCGCCGGAACCGCCACAGCCCGTACGCGAAGAAGCCGAGATAACCGGCGGTGCCGACGGCGCCGTGCGCGTAGAGCAACTGCCACAACTGCCCGTTGCCGCCGACCGTGAAGTTGCCGCAGCGCTCGCAGCCGGCGCTCTCGCCGACCGTGATTGAGTTGCGGCCGCCGAGCGTGTTGCGGGTGCCGCCGTAGCCGATCACCGGCGAGTCCTGGAAGCCGTCGAGCGCCCGGTCGATGAGGAACGAGCGCACGCCGTTGGACTTGCCGTTGTCGAGCCGGGCGCCGACCACGTCGCCGAGCGGGGTGGCGATCAGTGCGACCCCGAGCACGGCGCCCGCCACCGCGACGGCGCCGATGATCCAGAGCCGGCCGGCCAGCACGTAGCGCACGGCGACGTAGAGGACGAGCACGCCGACGCCGATCCACAGGCCACGGTTGAGCGAGACCACCGCGGGCACGACCGAGACGACCAGGCACACGACGGCCCAGAACTTGGCCTTGCCGCTGCGGGTCTGCCAGGCGGCCACCACCAGCCAGCCGGCCAGCAGGCAGAAGTTGTTGCCCCACGTGTTCGTGTAGCCCCAGGGCGCGGCCGGTCTCGGTTGCCCCTCGCCGACGATGTCCATGATCTGAGCCGCGTACGGGTGCACGAGCGACTGCACGAAGCCCTTGTTGCGCACCCCCGACGGCAGCAGCCACTCGACCGGCGAGGTGAACTCGAAGTTGCCGGCCACCATGCCGAGCAGGCCGCCCAGCACGGTCACCACGAACAGCCAGCCGAGCAGCTTGACCAGCCGCTTGCGGGGCAGCTCGGCCTCGGTCAGGTTGCCCGCGTAGACCAGCAGGACGGTCAGCGCGGCGTACATGACGGCCTTGTAACCGGCCGGCAGCAGGCGGCCCTCGGCGTGCCCGGCCACCGTGCCGGTCGGGTCCGCCCCGAGCGCGCCGATGCTGACCACGACGGCGATCAGGAAGACGGCCCACCACGCGAAGCCGGGCGGCAGCCGCAGCGGGCGCCCGGCCGTGCGCCGGCGGATCAGCAGGAACAGCATCGGCACGGCCATCAGCGCGAAGATCAGCACGCCGAGGCCGAGCGCCCACCAGATCGGATAGAACGCCAGGATGCTCGCCACCGGCCAGGCCGGCAGGGCGGTCTTCTTGCGGACGCCGTGGGCCGGGCCGTCGGTGCTGGTCACCGCGGCCGCAGACACCTGGGTCACTGCTGGTCGCCGTCCTGCGCCTTGACGTCCAGGCCTGACATGTCGATCACCGCGGTGATCTCCTCCGCGCTGTCCGCGACCCGCGGGCGCACCTTCTGCGCGGCCTTCTCGGCGGCCGACATCGTGTTGGTCGGGAAGCGCTGCGGCTGCATCAGATCGCGGTCGAGCACGGCCGTCTCGTCCGGGCGCGGGCCCGGGTGCGGCGACGGCGGGCTCAGCGTGACGGCCGGCCCGGCCTGCTCGGCGGCGCGCAGGTGGGACAGGCGGGGCAGCACGACCGCGCCCAGCAGCGGGGTGCCGACCCGCTGCAGCTGCTCGGCCGCGTCGAGCAGGGCGGGGCGGCGGGCCCGGCGCAGCTCCACGGCCAGGATGGCGGCGTCGGCCAGGCTGGCCAGGCTCTGCGCGTCGGCGCTGCTGGCCGTCGAGGGCGCCTCGATCACGACGTACCCGCCCTGGCGGCGCAGCGTCTCCAGGGTGTCCTTGAGCCGCTGCGACTGCATGAGCCCGGCCGCGGTGGCGGCGCCGCCCGTGGTGATGACCCGCAGCGACGGGATGCGCGGGGTGCGCTGCAGCGCGCGGGTCAGGCCGACCCGGCCGGCCAGCAGGTCGGACAGGCCGGGCACGGACGAGACGCCGAGCATGCGGGCGATCGGGGCGGCGTCCACGACGCTGTCGGGCAGGTGGGCTCCGATCAAGACCACGTCACTGCCCGTACGGGCGAGGGCCGCGGCCAGGTTGGCGGCGACCAGCGTGCTGGCCGAGCCCCGGCTGGCCCCGGTCACCACGATGACCTGCTGGCCCGGCGGCATGGTGGCGAGCACCTCGTTGCGCAGCCGGTTGAAGACCCGCCCCCCGGCCCCGTACGGCTGCAGGACGTCGTCGAAATGCGGGGTGGTGCGCTCGTCGAGGGCGGCCAGCACGTGCATACGCCCCCGGTCGCGCACGTCGGCCGCCGAGCGCAGGCGCCGGTCGAAGCGTTCCCGTACGAAGGCCAGGCCGAGCCCGAGCAGCAGGCCGATCATGCCGCCGGTGGCCAGGTTGACCATCGCGTCGGGGCTGGTCGGCGTGTCGGGCAGCCGGGCGTCGCTGATGATGCTGCCGGCGCCGATCGTGGTCGTGGTGAGCTCGTTCAGCTTGCCGGTCATGCCGTTGAGCTGGTTCTGCGAGTTCGACCGCAGGCTCAGCAGGTTGCTCTCGTCCGAGCTGCCCTTGGCCGCCCGGGACAGCCGGGCGTTGATGCCGGCGAGCGTGGTGGTGAGCTGCTTGATCTTCGCGGTCAGCGTCTTGATCTGCTGGTTGAGACCGTTCTGCGCGGTCTCCTCGCGGTTGCGCAGATATGCCTCGGCGAAGGCGTGCGAGCCGGCCTGGGCCTCGGCCGGGTTTCCGGCCTGGAAGGTGACCATGAGGACGGTCGTGTTGGCCGGCACCTCGACCGAGACGTCCCGGGCCAGCTCGATCGGCGACTTGGGGCTGCGCAGCAGGGCGACGGCCTTGGTGGCGACCGCGCCCGAGCCGACGAGCTGGGCCTCGGTGTCGAGGTTGACCATGCCCTTGGTCCGGCCGCCCTGGGCGTTGGTGTCCTGATCGACGGCCTGCACGAGCACGGCGGTGGAGGATTCGTAGACCTTCGGCATGGCCGAGGTCAGGGCCGCGCCCGCACCCAGACCGGCGCCTGTCGCGATCAGCGCGATCCACCAGTGGCGGCGGAACACGCCGAGATAGTGCGAGACATCGGCAGGGCGAGACGCTTCCATCGGTTGGCGGCCCTTTCGGGGGTGGAGTGAGAAGTGGTAATCGGGCGTTTCGCCCCCGGAGGGGTAAACGTCTCACTCCCGCCTTCGTGATGGGTTTATTGCATTTTCGGCTCCACCCAGCCGTTGTCCACGAGATATGCCACCACGAGCTCGATCGCCTCGGGCACGGTGATGCTTGTCGTGTCGATGCTCAGCTCGGCGTCGGCCGGCTCCTCGTACGGGTCGTCGATGCCGGTCATGCCGCGCAGCTGCCCGGCCCGGGCCCGCGCGTAGAGGCCCTTGCGGTCGCGCTGCTCGCAGACCTCGAGCGGCGTGTTGACGTGTACGAGCACGAAGCCGGCGCCCGCCTCGACGGCCATCGCGCGGACGGCGGCGCGGGCATTCTCGTAGGGCGCGATGGGGCAGGCGACCGCCATGCCCCGATGCCGGCCCACCTCGGCGGCCACCCAGCCGATCCGGCGCACGTTGGCGTCGCGGTCGGCCTTGCTGAAGCCCAGGCCGGCCGAGAGCTCGCGGCGCACCACGTCACCGTCGAGCAGCGTGATCGTGCGCTCGCCGCTCTCCCGCAGCGAGTCGGCCAGGCCGCGCGCGATCGTCGACTTGCCCGAGCCCGAGAAGCCGGTGAAGAACACGACCAGGCCCCGGTGCCGGCGCGGCGGGCGGGCCCGGACCAGCTCCTTGGCCACGGCCGGGGGAGTGTGCCACTCGGGCAGCGGGAAGCCGCGGTCGAGCAGGTCGTCGATCTCGGCCGGGGTCATCGCCAGGCGCCGGTTGCGCAGCGGGATGTCGTCGCGCCAGCGCCACTGGCCGTCCCGGTTGTCGTAGGCCAGCTCGCGCGGCACGAGCACCCGCAGGTTGCCGCCGGAGAGCATGTCGCCGGTCGAGAGCACGTGCGTCACCCCGTACGACCCCAGGACGCGGGCCCGCAGCAGGGCGTCGCGCATCTCGTCGCCCCGGGTCAGCAGCGGCACGGCGACGATGGTGGCCGGGGGCATCCGGTCGCGGGCGGCGAAGACCGCGCGGACCAGCGCCTCGGGCGGCAGGCCGTCGGGGCCGGGGCCGCTGACCGGAATCATGATCAACAGGTGCGCGCCCAGGGTGCGAGCGGCGTGCGCGATCTGGGCCAGCTGCGGCCGGTGCAGCGGGCGGTCGGCGATGACGCCCAGCACCCGGCCCGGTGGCAGCAGCGCTCGCACCTCCTCGGGGGTGCGTTTGAGCCGCTGGAACGGGCCGTGCCCACCGTCGCCCATCCGCCGGACGGTGCCGCCGGCGGCGAAGCCGCGCTCGCTCGTGGCCCACAGGTCGCTCACCTCGAGCGCGGCCACCGGCGCGCCCTCGGGGTCGGTCAGGATGATCGTGCGGCGCAGCGGATCGTCGACAGTCAACCGCCCGGCGAGCTCGGCCGGAATCTCCAATGTGACCGCCACCGGCCACGGCGTACCGTCCGCGAGCCGGCCCCGACGGCGCAGCGCGGTCAGATCGGCGCGGCCCAGAAACCCGGTGAGCGGCGCGTAGGCGCCGGACAACAGGAGTTCCAGATCCGCGAGCTCGTGCGGGTGCGGTGTGTACGACGGGGCGTCGCGCAGCACGTCCTCGGGCAGCACCGAACCATTCACTTCCGTATCCCCCTGCGGCCGATTAGGAGACAGTTTCTCAGCCTCGCTGATCGTGGTCGAGACGGGTATCCCGCCCCGGTTTTCTTCTGGTCCTGACCGGGTAATGGACAAAACGGACTAAAGTCACAATACTGGCTGATCGTGAACCGTCGACCGCGCCGTTTCCGGCTCGTCCAGATAGCCGCCGTTCCCACGGCCCTCGCACTTTCCGTCGCCACCACGCTCGCCTGGGCCTGGACCGGCGGGGTCGACCAGATCGGTCTCCCGGTGGGGACGCTCGGCGACCCCACCGTCTCGGTGCCCGTGCTCTCGCCCACGGCCCAGCAGCCGGGGATCCCGGACGCGCTGGCTCCGGCGCGCCGGCCGTCCTCGGCCGCGGCCGACGCCGCCGCGTCGTCCGCCGCCGCTGCCTCCTCGGCCGCCTCCGCCGCGGCGTCGAGCGCGTCGGCCGCCGCGTCCAACGCCACGACCGGCCCGGCCGCCGTGCCCCCGGCGCTCGCGCCGCAGGGCCGCAGGGCCCCGGTCGCCGACCCGCAGAGTCGCGGGGGCGACTGCTACACCGGCCACAACCTGGTGCCCACCTGCGGCGTTCTCTGGGGCGTGGCGCCGGGCGCCCACACCGAGAGCCGCGGTGCGTCAGCGCTCTCCCGCTTCGAGCGCAAGACCGGCCGCCACCAGGCGATCTACCACGCGTATCACGGCGGGGTCCGGCAGCTGTTCCCGACGCCGGAGGAGATCGCGATCGCCCGCCAGCCGGGCCAGCGGCGCATCCTGTTCCTGAACTGGAAGCCCGAGTCCGCGTCCTGGGCCAAGATCGCCAAGGGGGACCGGCGGACCGACGCCTACCTCGACCGGCTGGCCAAGCACATCAAGACGAATTTCCCCGAGCAGTTCTTCTTCGCCGTGCACCACGAGGGCGAGAACGACGTGCGCGAGCGGGCCGGCTCCGGCTACACCGCGCGCGACTACGCGGCCATGTACCGGCACGTCATCAAGCGGCTGCGGGCCCGGGGCGTCACCAACATCGTCAGCGTCCTGGTGCACATGGCGTACGTGCCGCACGCCCAGAAGAGCTGGTTCAACTCGATGTATCCGGGCGACGACGTGGTCGACTGGATCGGCCTGGACACCTACGCCTACAGCGACCCCGGCTACGGGCACGGCCAGTTCGCCGAGGTGTTCAACCGGCGGCTCGAGGGCAAGGGCAAGCACTCCTGGCCCGGCTTCTACAACTGGGCGCGGATCCGGCACCCGAGCAAGCCGCTCATGCTGGCCGAGTGGGGCGTCTGGTCGTCCAAGCGGAACCCGCAGTACAAGGCCGAGTTCTATCGCCGGCTGGGCCACGAGATCCGCCAGTTCCCCAAGATCAAGGCGATGGTGCAGTTCGAGACGCCGAGCAACCAGAAGGGCCAGGACTCCTCGGTGGACAGCACGCCGGCGGCCCTCAACGCGTACCGCAAGCTCGGGAATCTGCCCCTCTTCCAGGTGGCCGTGACCCCGCGGCGGTAGGCGCTAGCGCAGTGAGATCCGGGCGCCGGGCGAGGAGAAGCTCTCGTGCAGGACCACGTTCGTCAGAGCCGAGCCCTGCGGGACGTCGAACACGAGCGACCCCTTGACCTGGTTGCCCGGGGCGATCTCGTCGAGGAAGTTGCGGGCCTCGCTGTTGACGAACACCTCGGCCTGGATGTCGGTCGAGAACTCGGTGCCCGCCGCGTCGTACGCCTTCTGCGAGTTGCTGTCGAAGAACTCCGGGGTCCGCCCGCCGTTCTTCACCGTCACGTCGAGCAGGCAATACGCACCCTTGGGCTCGAGGTTGACGTATTCGTCGCCGACCCGGTCGACGCCGCAGCGCACGGCGGTGACGGTGAAGACGAACCGGCCGTCGCGGGCGGGCCGGCCGAGCTGGCCGCCGGTCGTGCTCACGACCTGACCGCCATCGTCCTCGCGCAGCACGAAATACCAGCTGAGCGTGGCGACGACGGCGAGAACGACGACGCCGGCCACCCACGGCCACAGGGGCTGTGGAGGGCCGGCGTCCTCGTCTTCGTCCTCGACCTCGGCGTCGGTCATGACTCATATAAACACCGCGGTCACTCCGTGCGGTGGGCCGATCGGTCAGAAGCCCGCGCCGATCCAGCTGGTTTCGCCGGCCCGGCTGATTTCGCGGTCTTAGCTGGTTTCGCCGGCCACGCTGAACGAGCCGAGCCGGTTGATCGCGTAGATCGTGCCGCCGAGGGCGAAAACGGCGCTCATCACGATCGCGACCGGCACCGAGACCTTGCCGTCGAGCATGCCGGTCGGGGCGATCTTGTCGGTGATCGAGATGACGTACTGCTCGATCGAGAGCACCCGGGTGCCGCTGACGAACCGGCCGAGCAGCCCCTCCCAGACCAGGATGTAGGCCAGGCCGAGCAGCACGGGCCGCCGCGTGACCAGGCTGAGCAGCAGGAACAGCGCCGAGTAGGCGATCGCGCCGGCCACCGCGCCGACCACCAGGGCCAGCCCGAACCGCACCGAGTCGGCCAGCAGCCCGGCCACGAACAGCGGGACGGCCGCGGTCACCGCGCTCACCCCGGCCGCCACCAGCAGCTTGGCCAGGATGATGTCGCGCCGCGGCAGCGGCTTGGTCAGGATGTGCACGATCGTGCCGTCGTCGACCTCGGAGCCGAGCACGCCGGTGCCGACGATCAGCGAGATCACCGGCAGCACGACGGCCAGGCCCAGCCCGACGACGACCGCCTGGCCCCACTGGCCGGGGTCGACGTCGTAGGCCCGGCAGATCGCGGCCAGGCCGATCAGCAGCAGCGGCAGCGGGAGCAGGAGCAGCACCCGGCGGCGGCCGAAGAGGCCGCGGGCGGTGATGTAGGCGACCGTGGACATCATGCCTCCAGCAGGTAGGAGAAGACGCTCTCCAGCGACTCGTCGGACGGCAGCAGCTTGCGCAGCCGGATGCCCTCACCGAGGGCGATGCGCGGCAGCGCGCGGGTGAAGCTGCCGTAGTCGGACGCGCGTACGGTCAAGCCGTTGGCCTCGACCTCGATGCCGCTCACCGACTTCTCGCCGATCAGCGCCACCGCGAGCCGCCGGTCGTCGGAACTCTGCACGGCGAACACGTGCGGCCGGTTGGTCATCAGGCGGCGGATCCGGCGATAGTCGCCCGAGGCCGCCAGCCGGCCCGCCACGATCACCTGGACCAGGCCGGAGAGCTGCTCGACCTCCTCCAGGATGTGCGAGCTGAACAGGATCGTGTGGCCCTGGTCGCCCAGCGTGTGCAGCAGCTCCATCATGTGCATGCGCTGGCGCGGGTCCATGCCGTTGAACGGCTCGTCGAGCAGCAGCACCTTCGGCTCGTGCACCAGCGCGGCGGCCACCCGGGTGCGCTGCCGCATGCCCTTCGAGAAGGTGTCGATCCGCCTGTCCTGGGCGCTGGTCATCTCCACCAGCTCGAGCGCCCTCTTCGTGGCCGCGGCCGGGTCGGGCAGCTTCTGCATCTTGGCGCAGGCCAGCACGAACTCGTACGCGGAGAGGAAGCCGTGCACCGCCTCGCGCTCGGCGACCAGGCCCAGCTCGCGATAGATGCCCGGGTTGCGCCAGGTCGGCGAGCCGTCGATGGTGACGGCGCCGCGCGACGGAGCCAGGAAGCCGGCCATCATGTGCAGCACCGTGGTCTTGCCGGCGCCGTTCGGGCCGAGCAGGCCGGTCACCCCCGGCTGCAGGGTCATGCTGATGTCGTTGACGGCCACCACGTTGCCGTACCAGCGGGAGACGTTCTGCAGGTCGACGGTGCTCACAGGGAGGCCACCTTCCGGTAGCGGGCCAGCAACAGCAGGAGGCAGGCGAAGACCAGGCAGAACAGCTCGATCCCGTAGATCACGCCGAAGTCGCCGACGTCGATGCCGAGGTCGTTGCGGCCCCGCAGCCACGCCTGCACGCCGGTCAGCAGCGACATCGGGCTGGCCAGGCCGGCCAGGTGCTGCGAGGTGCTCGACGGCAGGATGCTCAGCACGCCGACGATCGGGGCGGTCATCAGGAAGACGGCCACGATGCCGCCCGCCGCGAACGCGCGCTTGCCGGTGATCGAGGCGACCAGCAGGCTGATCGACGCGAACAGCAGCGCCCAGAGCACGCTGTAACCCCAGCCGGGGAGCAGGTCGAGGAGCTCGTTCCAGACGCCCGAGGCGCCCTTCTTGGTGGTGAACGCGCCACCCAGAAACATGATCAGCTGGGGCACGCCGAGCAGCAGGAACACCGCAGTGGCGAGCGCGGCGAACTTGGCCCCGATGTAGTCGAAGGCGCGCAGCGGGCGGCTGAAGTAGAGCGGCAGGACCCCCGAGCGCATGTCCCGCGAGACCAGCTCGGGCGCGACGATCGCGACGAAGAAGATGACCAGCCAGCTCATCGTGTCGTCGAACGAGAAGTAGTCGAACAGGATGATGTTGGCCTGGGCCTTGACCGCGGCGTTGATCACCGCGACCAGCAGGACGATGCCCACCACCAGCCACGGGAAGATCTTTGCCTTGGCCGAGCGGCCCAGCCCGAACGCGGCCCGCAGGCCGTGCTGGTAGATCGCTCCGAACACCGCGGACCGGCCCAGGCGCGGACCCTCGTACCGCTGGTATCCGATGTCGTGGATGACGCCCGCATCAGACATCGGCGGTCTCCTTCGTGGTGAAGAGCTCGGCCACGCGGTGGCGTCGCTGGTCGAGGCGGTGCAGCGGCAGGTCGAGTTCGGCCACGGCGCGCAGGATCTCGTCGTACGCGGTCTCGTTGGTCAGCGGCACGAGCAGCATCCGGCCCTCGCGGGTCACCGTCAGCTCGCGTTGCACGAGGATGTCGGCCAGCTCGTCGGTGCCCTCGCTGACCTCGACCGCCAGCACGTCGGAGGCGGCCGTCATCGCCGAGATCCGGTCGGCCCGCAGCAGGCGGCCGCCCTCGATCGCGATCAGCGAGTCACAGATGCGCTCCACCTCGCCCAGCAGGTGCGAGCAGACGACGACCGAGATGCCGAACTCGTTGCCGATCCGGTGCACCAGGTTGAGCATGGCGTCGCGGCCGGCCGGGTCGAGGCCGTTGGTCGGCTCGTCCAGCAGCAGCAGGTCGGGGTCGTGCACGAGAGCCTGGGCCAGCTTGACCCGCTGCTTCATGCCGGTCGAGTAACCGCCGATCTGGCGGTAGCGCTCCTCGTAGAGGCCGACGTGCCGCAGCGCCTCGGAGGCCCGCTCGCGCGCGGCCGTCTTGGGCAGCCCGCTGAGCCGGCCCAGGTGGGTCACGAACTCCGAGGCCGAGACGTCCGGCGGCAGGCAGTCGTTCTCCGGCATGTAGCCGACCCGGGCCCGCACCTTGTCGGTCTCGGTGACCGGGTCGATGCCGAACACCCGGACCTCGCCGCTGGTGGGCGCCGTGAGGCCAAGCATGATCTTGATAAAGGTGCTCTTACCGGCACCGTTCGCGCCGACGAGCCCGATCACGCCCGCCTCGACGTCGACGGTGAGTTCGCTGAGGGCGGTCACCCCGCCCCCGTACGTTTTCGTGAGCGACTGTGTCGCGATGATGGTCACGGCAACAGCCTAGGAAGCCGACGCACCCGATCGGATCCGGTTAAACCCTGAGAGACCGTCGGGGGTCTCTCAGCTCACTCTCAGAATCACCTGAGAGCCGGTCGGCGCGTTCAACAAAACATGGGACTCACGTCAATGTGGCCGGGTGGGGTCTTCCTGTCCTTCGGCCTCTGGTTCGACCGCCTCCCGGACGAGCCGGCGCTGGCCGCGGTCGGGGACGTCCTGGAACGCAACGGCGGCACGTACGCCGGGGGGATGTTCTTCGGCCCGCCCGGCCTGGCGTTCTCGCGGCTGCCCGGCGCGCCCGGCATCGGCTACACGGGCGACCGCTCGGCCCGGGAGGTGCGCCGCTGCCTGCGCGACGGCGGCGGCTACAAGGTGGCGATGAACCTGCCCGGCATCGGCCCGGCGGCGATCTCGTTCGAGGCGACCCCCGGCGAGGACACCCCGCCCGACCGGCACCCCGTCGAGGTGACGATGGAGGCCGGCGCGTTCGCGATCCCGCGCCCGCTGTGGAACGCCGACGAGCGGGCGGCCGCCGAGGCCCGGCAGGCGGTGGTGCTGCGCTACCTGGAGGCGTGCTGCACGGCCCTCGACCCGGCGTACGCCGTCCTGCACTCCGAGGGCTGCACCCCGACCCCGGCCGCCCTGACCGTGGGCCGCCAGCTCGGCACCGACGTCTACCTCTCGCGCCGGCTCGCCCTGGACCCCCGCCTGACCCAGGTCAACCGCCTCTCCCACACGCTGCAGTGGTCGACCGGCACCTTCCACTCGGGCTGGTTCCTGACCGAGACCCCCGACCTCGACGCCCTGCTCGCCGCCTGGACCCGCCCGGCCCTGATCATCGGCGAACGCCTGGCCGTCAAGGCGTGACACGTATGCCCCCGGGCTGGTGGGAACCCGGGGGCACACGCGGATCTACCGGCGCTTGAAGAGGATCAGAAGTTGTCCGGGGTGCTGATGCGGCTCTTCAGGTAGGTGCCGGACTGGCTCAGGACGCCGCTGCCGTAGTCGGAGCCGTTGCACGTGCCGGAGCGGAAGGCTGCGCTGCTCTCGTCGGCGTCCGAATAGGTCCAGTTGGCGTAGCTGATCTGCAGGCGGTCGAGCAGGTCGAGCCAGGTGGCGGTGCTCTGCAGGTCGACCTGGCCGCCACCCGTGTACGTCACGGTGCCGAACTCGGTGACGAACAGCGGGAGCGAGGCGGCCGCCCGTTGCACCTCGGCGCGGTAGTTGTCCAGGTGGGACGCCGCGTAGAAGTGGAACGCGTACATGATGTTGCTCGCGTTGACCGGGTTGGTGGTGATCTCGGCCGAGGTCGCGCCCTCGGAGACGCCCAGCGACGACCAGCCGCGGGTACCGACGACGATCACGGCGTCCGGGTCGTTGGCCCGGATCACGGGGATGACCTGCTCGGCGTAGCTCTTGATGCCGGCCCAGCTGACGCCGTTGGGCTCGTTGGTGATCTCGTAGATGATGTTCTTCTTGTTCGCGTTGCGCGCCGAGACCTCGTTGAAGAACGTCTTGGCCCGGGCCAGGTTGTAGTTCGGGTCGCCCGGGGTCAGCGTGTGGAAGTCGACGAGGGCGTACAGGCCGCGGCTCTCCGCCTGGTCGACCAGGTTGTTGACCTGCGAGGTGAAGCCGGCCGGGTTGGTCTCGTAGCCGCCCTCCTGCACGTACATCGAGATCCGCAGCAGGTCGGCCTTCCAGTCGTTGGCCAGCGCGTTCAGCGAGTTGGTGTTGTAGCACTTGGCGAACCACTGCAGGCCGTGGGTGCTCATGCCGCGCAGCTGGATGGCCTTGCCGTTGGAGTTGCACAGCTTGGTGCCGCAGACCCGCAGCTGCCCGTTGATCGCGACCGGGGTGGTGCCTGTGGGAGGAGCGGTCGTGGGGGGAGTGGTCGTGGCCGGGGGAGTGGTGGGGCCGGTGGACCCGTCAAGAACGGGGCGGCCGGTGCCGTTGGCGACGAACCCGAAGGACGTCGACGCGCCCGCGGCCAGCGTGCCGTTCCAGCCGGCCGGCGTGAACGTGTAGGTCGAGCCCGAGACGGACTGCGTGGCGTTCCAGGAGTTGACGACGGTCGTGCCGGCGGGCAGGGTGAACCGGACCTGCCAGGTGTTGATCGTGGCCGAGGTGTTGTTCCTGACCTCGATCTGGCCCTGGTAGCCGGTGCTCCACGAGCTGGTCACCGTGAAGGCGGCCGTCTCGGCGCTGGCGGGCAGGGCGATGACCGTGGCCACCGTCGCGGCGGCGGCCGCCACGGCGACGCCGGCGAGAATTCTCCATCTGCGCATGGGGGATCGATGCTCCATCGGGGAGGGGACGGGGGATCTGGGAGCGCTCCCACGGACCATAGCCGTAACCTTCGATGGCTGCAAACGGGAACGGGCCCGGGACGAGATCGCCCCGGGCCCGAAAACGGGCTAAATCAGCCCGTGTTGCGCATGCCCGCGGCGATGCCGTTGACCGAGGTCAGCAGCGCCCGCTCCAGGGCCGTGGAGTCGGACGGGGCCCGGCGGGAGCCCGGCGCCACGACGGCCTGGCGGTCGGCCTCGCCCGCGTCGCGATACTGCCGGAGCAGGGCCACCTGCAGGTGGTGCAGCGGCTCGAGGTAGGTGTCGCGGACGCCCAGCGTGCGCTTGAGCTCGGGCTGGCCTTCCAGCAGCTCGGACGTGCCGGTGATGGCCAGCACCTCGCGCACGGTCAGGTCGTACTCCTCCCGGATCTTGTCGAAGATCGGGTGGAGGTACTCGGGCACCAGGGTGTCGACGTAGCGGCGGGCGATCGACAGGTCGGTCTTGGTCAGCATCATCTCGACGTTGGACAGGAACGTCTGGAAGAACTGCCAGTTGCCGTACATCTCCTTCAGCACCTCGGTGTGGCCGGCCTCGCGGGCCGCCTTGAGGCCGGTGCCCACGCCGAACCAGCCGGGCACGATCTGCCGCGTCTGGGTCCAGCCGAACACCCACGGGATCGCCCGCAGGCCGCCCAGGCCGGCGTCCGTGTTGGGCCGCTTGGCCGGGCGGGAGCCGATGTTGAGCGCGCCCAGCAGCTCGGTCGGGGTGGCCGCCCAGAAGTACGCCGGCAGGTCCGGATTCTCGACCAGCGAGCGGTACTGCGCGAACGCCGCGTCCGACGCCGTGTCCATCGTGGCGTCCCAGCGGGCCAGCCGCTCGAGGTCGACCGACGGCGAGGTGTGCAGCAGCGTCGCCTGCAGCACCGCGGCCACCGTGAGCTCCAGGTTCTCCCGGGCCAGGGCGGGCAGCGTGTACTTGTCGGAGATGACCTCGCCCTGCTCGGTCACCTTGATCGCGCCGTCCAGCGTGCCGTACGGCTGGGCCAGGATCGCCTCGTGCGTGGGGCCACCACCGCGGCCGACCGTGCCGCCGCGGCCGTGGAAGAGCCGCAGCCGTACGCCGTGCCGGGCCGCCACGTCACGCAGCGAGCGCTGCGCCTTGTGGATGCCCCACTGGCTCGTGGTGATGCCGCCCTCCTTGTTGGAGTCGGAGTAGCCCAGCATCACTTCCTGCACGTCGCCGCGGGCCTTCACGATCTCCCGGTACGCCGGCAGGGACAGCATCTCGTCGAGCAGGTCGCCACCCGCGTCGAGCTCGGCCGGGGTCTCCAGCAGGGGCACGATGTTGACCCGGGCCCGGCCGTTGTGGATGTCGACCAGTCCGGCCTCGCGGGCCAGCACGGCCGCGGCCAGCACGTCGTCGACGCCCAGGGTCATCGAGATGATGTACGTCTCGATCACGTCGGCGCCGAACCTGTCCTGCACGTCGCGGATCGTGTTGAACACGTCGAACGTCTTGCGGGCGGAATCCGTCAGCGGCGTCTCGGCGCTGGCCAGCGGGCGCCGGCCGGTCAGCTCGGTGGCCAGCAGCTTGGTGCGGTCGGCCCGGTCGAGTGCGGCGTAGTCCTCCACCTCGCCGACCTGCGTGTACATCTGCTGCAGGACCTCGTGGTGCTTCTCGGCGTGCTCGCGGACGTCGAGCGTCGCCAGCTGCAGCCCGAAGGCCGACACCGTACGGATCGCGGTGGCGACCACGCCGACGGCGGTCAGCTGGCCGGAGTTGCGGGCCAGCGAGGCCCGGATCAGCTCGAGGTCGCTGATCAGCTCGTCGCTGCCCAGGTAGTCGCGGCCGGGCACGTGCGCGGTGCCGCGGCGCAGCCGGTCGCGGGTGTTGGCCAGCTTGGCCTTGATCGCCCGGACCTTGAGCCGGTACGGCTCCTCGGCGTTGGTGCGGCGGAACCGCGGGGCGACCTCGGGCAGGTTGTCGAGATCCTTGGCCAGCGAGGCGGACAGGTCGAGCGAGACCCCACGCAGCCGCCGCGAGACCGACAGCACGTCGATCAGCTGGTCCATCGCGGCCTCGGTGGCCTGGATGCCGTGCTCGTGCTGGATCAGCAGCACGTCGCGGGTGACGGTCGGGGTGACGAACGGGTTGCCGTCGCGGTCGCCGCCGATCCACGAGCCGAAGGTCAGCGGGCGGGCCGTCGGCGCGGTCTCGACCCCCAGCTGGCGCAGCGTCTCGGCCAGGTCGGCCAGCACCTGCGGGGCGGCCTCGGCGTAGAGGTCCTTGAGGTAGTAGACCGCATTGCGGGCCTCGTCGGTCGGGTCGGGCCTGTCCAGCCGCAGCTCGTCGGTCTGCCACAGCAGGTCGATGAGCTCGGCGAACTTGCGCGTCGAGGCGGTGGTGTCGGTCTGGCCGTAGAGCACCTGGGCGGCGGCCTCGGCGTCGAGCGCGTCGGCCAGCTGGCGCAGCTTCGACAGGATCGAGCGGCGGGCGGCCTCGGTCGGGTGCGCGGTGAAGACCGGGCGGACGGCGAGCCGGCGGGCGGCCGCGGCGATCTCGTCGGACGGCACCCCCTTCTCGGCGATCAGCTTGGCCGCCTGGTCGAGCCAGCCGCCGTCGCGGGCGCGGCGCCGGCGCAGGTCACGCGAGCGGTGCACCTGCTCGGTGATGTTGGCCAGGTGGAAGTAGGTCGAGAACGCGCGGGCCAGCTTGGTGCCGGTGGTGACGTCCATGGCCGCGAGCCGGTCGGCCGCGGCCTGCGGCTCCTGCCGGACCAGGGCGCGAATCTCCTCGACCAGGTCGAGCAGCGGACGGCCTTCCTGGCGGGCCAGGGTCTGCCCGAGCAGCGTGCCGATACGCCGGATGTCGGCGCGCAGTGCGGCGTCAGGACCGTCGGGGTCTAAGTGGCCGTGCTGGTCGGTCATCGGGGGCGCTCCTTGCCTTGAAAGGTGCTCCAGGACAGCGCTGTCCCGACTGCGCCGATCGTATCGGCGCGAGGGTAACAAGGGGGGAATTGGGATAAGGTTCACTTGGCCAGAGCGACCGCGTACGCAGGGAACCAGTGCCCCGCCGGGGGCTGACCGGGCCCGCAGGCGCCATCGGATTCCCCGGGACGTTTCACCCAAAGGTACGCATCGACCAGCGGGTGTCCGGTGCGCAGGGTGGGCGCGGGCCCGAGCCGCCGCCCGGCCGGGTTGCACCAGTGCCGGTCGCCCGCGCCGCGCTGCGCCGGCCCGTTGCCGTTGCGGCTGGTGTCGACGACGAAATGTTTGCCCCCGAGGCTCCGGGACACTGCGTTCCCGTACGCGATGTTGTCCGCTGTCGTCTCGAAGTTGGCCACGTTGAGCGCGAACCCGGCCGCCGTCCCCACCCCGGCCGAGCGCAGGGCGGGGCCGATCCGCGCGGCCGCGATCCACGTCGGGTTGCCCGCGTCGACGTAGACCCGCACGCCGGGGGCGGCCAGCCGCAGGGCCGCCACCGCGTGCCGCAGCAGCCCGTAGCGCTCGGCCGCCCGCTCCTCCGACAGGCACCCCCGTACGGCCTGGGCCACCGCGTCCGGTTCGAGCACGACGATGGCCCGGTGCCCGCGCAGCGCCCCGGCCAGCCCGTTCACCCAGCTCCGATAGGCCGCGGCGTCCGGCGCCCCGCCCGCCGAATGCCCCGAGCAGTCCCGGTAGGGAATGTTGTAGAGCGTCAGCACGGGTGTGCGCCGGGCGGCCGCGGCCGCGGCGACCAGCCGGCGCGCCCGCTCGACGTGGCCCGGGGCGCCGTCGGTGAACCAGACCGAGGCAGGCTGGTCGGCGATCCGGCGGACGATCGTCGCCTCGCCCGGCCGCCCGGCCTGTTCCAGGGCGCGCACGGCGACGGCGGCCGCGCCGTTGGGGTCGACGTAGAGGTGCGGGCTGACCGACCGCGGCGGCAGCGGGATGTGCAGCTCGGGATCGCGCTCGCGGGCCCCGGCGGCGACCGCCAGTGTGCCCAGGCCGATCATCGAACCCGCCAGGAACAGGGACAACCTGACCCGACGGGGCATCACCGGACCCTGACCCAGCGGGCCACCGAGGGGCGGCCGCGGTCGTCGACGAGGAACAGCATGTACCAGCCGGACGGGGCGATCCCGGCCTGCTCGGGCACGCGCAGCCGGAGCCGGCCGTCGCCCGTCCGCTCGACGCCGAGCGCGACCGAGCGCTGGTCGGTGTCGGTGCCGTGGGTGACCGAGCTGGGCCGCACGAGCCGGGCCGACGCGATCCGGCCGGACTGCGGCGAGGCGACCGGGAAGGCGCCGCCCCGCGTGATCTCGCCCGGGGCGGCGGCGATGGCGGGCCGCTCGCCGCGGAACAGATACGGCGGGCTGTAGACCTCGATGCGCTGCTCGAACGTGCCCGGCGCCTTGCCCGTACGGTCGTAGAGCGGGTCGCCGCCCATGGTGATGATCCGGCCGTCGGGCAGCAGGATGCCCTCGGAGTGGTAGTTGCGCCCGACCGTCGACTCGGCGGCCGTACGGAACGAGTTCGACGACGGCACGTAGAACTGCGCGTTGAACAGGTCGCTGCGCGGCCGCCCCCGATACGGCCCGCCGCGATAGCCGGACGAGCCGCCGCTGGTGAACACGGTGTCGTCGGGCAGCACGACGGTGGACAGATAGCGCGCCGGCTTGGGCAGGTCGGGCCCGGGACGGTAGGCCGGCTTCTTGCTCCGCAGGTCGACGATGTCGGTGCGGGCCGTCGAGACGGGCGAGTCGCCGACCCCGCCGCCCCCGAAGATCATCACCTGCTGGTCCTGCGCGGGCGGCAGCAGCAGCGAGGTGGCGGTCTCGTTGAGCTCGGGCTGCCGCAGGCCGGGAACGGGCCGGAAGTGGTTGCCGTCGAGATCCCAGACGCCCGGCGTACGGCCTTCCTTGTCGGAGCCGTAGCCGCTGTTCGCGCCGGAGTAGAAGAGCCGGCCGTCGGCCAGTTGGTGCAGGCTCGGATAGGTGGGGAAGTAGCGCTGCAGCTCGGGCGCGCGCGACCAGGTCTTGCGTTTCGCGTCGTAGACCTCGTTGCGCCCGGGGATGATCCGGCCGTACTCGTCCAGGCCGGAGACTGCGAGCACGTCGCCGTCGGTCTTCGTGACCAGGGTCGGATACCAGCGGTGGTCGGTCAGGTCGCCCGTGCGGTGGTAGCGCTCGGTGCGCGGGTCGAACTCGTACGACGTCTTGTCGCCGCCGTACTCCTGCTTCTCCCGCGTGATCTTGTCGGCCACGCCGTACAGGTTGCGCAGGTCGGAACCGGTGAGGGCGGGAATCGTGTACTGCGCGCCCTCGCGGACGACCGGGGCGTCGCCGGTGCGGACGGCGTCGACCCACACCTCCCGCTCGCCGGCCGTGATGGCGACGTGCGCGCCGTGCACGACCTTGCGCGCGGGCGGGACGTCGAACGCCGTACGGCTGACGTATTCGTGCCCGGCCGCCGAGCGGAACTTGGTGCCCTTGGCGAACCTGCGCACGCCGTGGTCGGCCGACTCGTTCTTCACCTTCATCACGCCGCCGGCCCGCTTGACGTCCTTCTCGAGCACCTCGTACGACTTGGTGCCGCCGGCGATCAGCAGGTTGCCGTCGGGCAGGAAGCTGTGCCCGGCGCAGAACACGTCGGTCGGCGTGTCCACCTCGCTGAACTTCTCGCTGCGAGGGTCGTACAGGATCGTCCGGAAGGTGCCCGCCTCGAACTGCTCGCGGTTGTTGCCGCTGCCCGCCACGATCAGCACCTTGCCCGTGCTGAGCAGGGCGGCGTGGATGGCGTTGACCCGGAAGCCCTGGGGCACGGGCAGCTTGGCCCAGTGCCCGTATTTCTCCTTGTAGGACTGGCGGTTGATGTTGTAGTTGTGCAGCGCCTCGGATCCGGCCGCGAGGACCGGACGGTTCGCGAACGCGACCACGGCGAGCACCACCACCGCGACTGTTCCGCTGGCCATCCGGCGCGCGAGACTGGGGCGGGGGCGGGGCTTCATACAGCGGACTCCTTGGTTTTTCGGCGGCGCCGGCCCATCCAGAGCGCCGGCGGGGTCAGGCAGATGAGCAGGTTGAGCGCGGGCCAGACGAACATGGCGTTGTCGACGTGCCCGGTGACCTCGGCGATCACCAGCAGCACGACGAAGAACGCGGCCCAGCGCAGCCCGGGGGCGAAGGTGGCCAGCCGGTCCGGGCTGGTCGAGTCGCCCTTGGGCGTGACCACGAACCCGGCCTTGCGGCGCAGCAGCGCGCCCACGAACGACGAGACGTAGATCGGCGTGGACAGCGTGGACGCCACCATGCCGGTCAGCCCCGACGAGCCCGCCTCCTCGTGCGGGCTCGTGTTGTGGCGGCGGTTGAAGACGTACAGGCCGACCTGGAACAGCGCGGCGTCGATGTAGAGCATCAGCCACACCTCCTGCGGCACGTACACACCCTGGGCGCCCAGCGCGAGATAGCAGAACGCGTTCAGGGCGCCCAGCAGCCAGGCCAGCGCGGTCAGCGGGTAGTACGACATGAGCAGGCCGTAGTGCAGCGCCTTGCCCGGGCCGAGCTTGCGGGCCAGCCGCCAGAACTTGCGCATGACGACCTCGTCGGTGCCGCGCGACCAGCGGTGCTGCTGGGTGAAGTAGTCGGTCCAGGAGGACGGGCCCTCACCCACGGCCAGGACGTCGGGCGTGTAGACGGAACGCCACTTTTTCGCGTGCAGGGCCAGGCTGGTCGCCATGTCCTCGGTGATGGAGTCCTGCAGCCCGCCGATCGATTTCAAGGCCTTGATCCGTACGGCGTTGTTGGTCCCCACCAGCATGGCGATCCCGCGCCGGTTGCCGGCCCGCTGCAGCAGCGAGTGGAACAGATACTGCTGCGACTCGGCCCAGCGGGTGACCAGGTTGTCGTAGTTGCCGTAGATCTGCGGGCCGACCACGAAGCCGACATCCGGATCGCGGAAGTAGCCCAGCAGCCGCTCGCAGAAGTTGGGCAGCGGCACGTGATCGGGGTCGACCGAGACGAACACGTCGTAGTCGTCGCCGTTCACCTCGACCCACGAGTTGTAGTTGCCGTGCTTGGTCTTGGCCTTGAAGGCGCCCGACCCGGTGTTGAACTCGGCCCGTCCCTTGCGGCTGAAGTGCCGCACGCCAAGCCGCTCGCACATCGCCTTGACCTCGGGGTCGTCGCCCTCGTCGAGCAGCCAGACGTCGTACGTGCCGCCGTAGCGCACGTTGCGGGCCGCGCGCAGCGTCTTCTCGACCATGGCCACCGGCTCCTTGCCGGGCACGATCGTGGTCAGGAAGGCCACCCGCAGCGTCGTGTCGGGCACCACCGGCACCGGGTCGCGCGCCCACAGCGTCGACAGGCACAGCGTCACCACGTTGACCAGCCGGAACAGCTCGATCGCGGCGGTCGCACCGATCATCACCAGCGCGCCTGCGTAGTGCGCCGGGTCGATCGAGCGGTCCGGGATCTCGATCGACGCGATCAGCCAGCCGAAGAACGTGCTCTCGAAGGCGAAGGCGAACAGCGTGATGAGGACGGTGAGGAACGGGCGCCGCCGGGCGAGCCGCTTCATCCGTACGCGGTAAGGCTCTTCGGTGTCGTCGGGCGCCGGATCGGCCGGGCCGGCCAGCACGCTGTAGGCGCTGTAGTTGTAGCGCGCGGGCAGCAGCATCGTGGCCGCCTGCAGCGCGGGGCTGACGCTGACCCGGCCGACCGGGCGCCGGGGTGCGGGAACCTTCTCCTGAACCCGGCGCATCAGGCGGACAGGGGCACGGCCGGGCGCACCGCGGGCCGCTGTTCCTTGGGCGCGATCCGGGTCACCGTGCCCGGCGTGGCGAACCGCAGCCGGTCGGGCGTCGACGTGGCCTTGGCCTTGGTCACGAAGTCGTGCCGGGCGGCCGCGAAACCGGACCGGTCGCCGAACATGTCGCGGCTCATCTCGGCCAGCTCGCGCGCCTCGAACACCTCGAGCGGCAGGTGCTCGGCGGCCAGCCGGCGCGCCTTGGCCTGCCGGCGGCGGCGGGCGGTGCGCGGGTCGCTCGCGCGCTCGGCCAGGTCGGTCAGCCATTGCGTGTACGCCTCGGGGTGCCGCGGCCCGACCTCGTCGACCAGGCCCAGCACGGCCGCGTGGCCGGCGCTGACCGGGAGCTTGTCGTCGATCAGCCGCTGCGCCTGCTCCTCGCCGACCCGTCGCGGCAGCGTGAAGGTGTGCAGCTCGGAGCCGTACAGGCCCATCTCGTAGTAGGGGTTGAGCACGATGCCCTCGCGGGCGGCCACGATGTCGGCGCCGAGGCCGAGCATCACGCCACCGGCGCCGGCGCTTCCCGCGTACGCGGAAATGACGACCTGCCGCGTGCACGTGATGATCTCGCGGCACACCTCGTTGATGGCCCGGATGTTGGCCCACGCGCTGCCCGCCGGGTCGGGGGCGGCCTCGATCACGTTGAGGTGGATGCCGTTGCTGAACGCGTCGGTGCCGCCCCGCAGCACCAGCACCTCGGTGTCCTGGGCGGCCGCGTGGCGCAGCCCGGCCAGCAGGCGGCGGCAGTGCCCGGCCGCCATCGCGCCGTTGTAGAAGTCGAACGCCAGCCAGCCGACCTTCCCCGTACGGCGATAGCGCACCTGGCGATACGCGTTCGGCGTCTCGGGTTCCACGCCGATCGGCAGCGGCGACTGGGGGACGTCCTTGAGCCGCTTGCCGAGCAGGGTGGTGGCCGGCAGTTTGATCTTTTCCGTGCGCAGATGCCCCACCCAGAGCGCGCCGTCGCCGGTGCCGATCAGCACCGCGCCCTGGCGACGGCTGAGCAGCGCGCCCGGACGCGGATGCCGGGCCAGGCCGGGCGCGGCGTCGTAGACGAAGACGGGCAGCCCGGCGATCTCCGTACGCACCCCCGGCGCGCCGTCGGCGGCCCGGATCTTGCGCAGGATCCGCTCGGTCGGGTCGGACCAGTCGAAGGCACGGTCGTCCTGGGTCATCAGGGGACGCGGTCGTGCGCCAGGCGCCTCGATCGGCGCGTCCTCGGCCGGGATCGGCGTGAAATCGGGGTCGGCCGCCTTGGCCACCACCTCGAAGACGCAGTCCATGGCGGCGTCGGCGACCGGCCCGTTGTAGAGCGAGGATTTGCGCGGGGGAGTGGCCGGCATGCCGAACGTGCGGGTCGCCCAGATCGGCCCGGCGTCCATCTCCTCGACCGCCTGCAGCGCCGTGACCCCCCACACGTGGGCCCGCTCGGCGATCGCCCAGTCCAGTGAGGACGGTCCGCGATCGCCGGCCGGGCCCGGGTGGATGATCACCGTGCGCCAGTGCCGCCAGACCTCAGCCGGCACCCGGTCCTTGAGGAACGGGCACAGGATCAGGTCGGGATCGGCGGCCCGGACCCCATCGATCATGTCGGACGCGCTCGTCGCGAGCTGCACGCCCACGTCGTGCCCGGCCTCGCGCAGCGCGCACCAGGCCCGCTGACTGAGACCGTTGAACGCCGTAACGAGCAGCAGGATCCGCACGTTTCCTCCCCAGGGAATGCTTTCTGCAGTCGCCACTATTGCCCCGTTATCGATGGCTATGTCGGACATGTTGTGCGTTGTTGTCGGGGCGCCCGTGAATGTCAGACGGGCGGACTAAACTTGCCGACGTACCCCCGCCCCCTCCGGGCGCTGGGGTTATTCGACGTGCTTTGGGGTTTTCGATGCAGCTCTCCGGTCTCATTCCCGCCGCGCTTCGCGACCGCGGTCTCGCGCGTGCCCGTGACGTGGCGCGCCAGGGCTTCGCCGAGTCCGACGCGCTCGACCTCACCGCGCCCGCCTCGCTGCGGCCGTTCGTCGTGGCCACCGTGGCCGGGGCGGCCGAGATCGGCGGCGCGGGCCGGCCGGTGCTGGCCGTCACCGCCACCACCCGCGAGGCCGACGACCTGGCCGACGCGCTGGGCTGCCTGATCAGCCCGTCCCGGGTCGCCGTCTTCCCGTCGTGGGAGACGCTGCCCCACGAGCGGCTGTCGCCTCGCTCCGACACCGTCGGCCGTCGCCTGGCCGTGCTGCGCCGGCTGGCCCACCCGGGCGAGGCGCCGATCCAGGTCGTCGTCGCGCCGGTCCGCTCGCTGCTGCAGCCGCAGCTCAAGGGTCTCGGCGATCTCGAGCCGGTCGAGCTGACCGCCGGCGGCTCGGCCGAGCTGGAAGAGGTCGCCCGGCGGCTGTCCGACATGGCGTACGCGCGGGTCGACCTGGTCACCAAGCGCGGCGAGTTCGCCGTCCGGGGCGGCATCCTCGACGTCTTCCCGCCCACCGACGAGCACCCGTCGCGCGTCGAGTTCTGGGGCGACGAGGTGGAGGAGATCCGCACGTTCGCTGTGGCCGATCAGCGGACCATCGACCCGGTCCAGTCGTTGTGGGCGCCGCCCTGCCGGGAGCTGCTGCTGACCCCTTCTGTTCGTTCCCGTGCCGCTTCTCTTTCCGAGGCTCACCCGGAGCTTGCGGAGATTTTGGACAAATTGGCCGAGGGTATTCCGGTCGAGGGCATGGAGTCGCTGGCCCCGGCGCTGCTCGACGGCACCGGCAGCATGGAGTTGCTGATCGACTGCATGCCCGCCGGCACCCACGTGCTGCTCTGCGACCCCGAGCGGATCCGCACCCGCGCGCACGACCTGACCCGTACGTCTGATGAATTCTTGGAGGCGTCGTGGGCGGCGGCGGCCGTCGGCGGTCAGGCGCCGATCGACGTCGGGGCCGTGGCTTTCAAGACCCTGGCCGACGTACGGGCTCACGCCGCGACCCTCTCGCAGCCGTGGTGGACGGTGTCGCCGTTCGGCCTCGCCGACTCCGACTCGTCTGCGGCCGATGATCAGCCCTGGCTCGAGAAGCCGTCGGTCGAGGTCTCGCCCGACCTGGGGGACGCGGTGGCGCTGGCCGCCCAGCCCGTGCCGCTCTATCACGGCGACACCGCCAAGCTCGCCGCCGACCTGCACGACTGGGCCGCCGCGGGCTGGGCCGTCGCGCTGGTCTTCGAGGGCCACGGCACCGCCCAGCGGGCCACCGAGCTGCTGCGCGACGCGGGCCTCGGCGTCACCCCGGCCGACTCCATCGAGACCCCGATCGAGGCCGGCCAGCTGCTCGTCACCTGCGGCGGGCTCAACCACGGCTTCGTCGACGCGGGCTCGCAGCTCGCCGTGATCACCGGCAACGACATCACCGGCGGCCGCGGCGCCTCCACAAAAGACATGCGCAAGATGCCGTCGCGGCGGCGCAACACGATCGACCCGCTCGAGCTCAAGCCGGGCGACTTCGTGGTGCACGAGCAGCACGGCATCGGGCGTTACGTCGAGCTGGTGCAGCGCACGGTCAACGGCGCCGACCGCGAATACATCGTGCTCGAATACGCCGCCTCCAAGCGGGGCCAGCCCGGCGACCGCCTCTACGTGCCGACCGACCAGCTCGACCAGCTCTCCCGCTACGTCGGCGGCGAGTCACCCACGCTGCACAAGATGGGCGGCGCCGACTGGCAGAAGAGCAAGGCGCGGGCCAAGAGGGCGGTCAAGGAGATCGCCGCCCAGCTGATCCAGCTCTACGCGGCCCGCCAGGCCTCCAAGGGCCACTCGTTCGGCCCCGACACGCCGTGGCAGCGCGAGCTCGAAGACGCGTTCCCCTACACCGAGACCCCCGACCAGATGTCGGCCATCATCGAGGTCAAGCACGACATGGAGCTGCAGGTCCCGATGGACAGGCTGATCTGTGGCGACGTCGGCTACGGCAAGACCGAGATCGCCGTACGGGCGGCTTTCAAGGCGGTGCAGGACGGCAAGCAGGTCGCCGTGCTGGTGCCGACCACCCTGCTGGCCCAGCAGCACTACAACACGTTCACCGAGCGGATGAGCCAGTTCCCGGTGACCATCAAGCAGCTGTCCCGGTTCCAGACCCCGGCCGAGGCCCGGCTGACCCTGGAGGAGGCGGCCAACGGCACGGCCGACATCGTGATCGGCACCCACCGCCTGCTGGCCAACTCGACCAAGTTCAAAAACCTCGGCCTGATCATCGTGGACGAGGAGCAGCGCTTCGGCGTCGAGCACAAGGAGCAGCTCAAGGCGCTGCGGGCCTCGGTCGACGTGCTGACCATGTCGGCCACCCCCATCCCTCGTACGCTGGAGATGGCCATCACCGGCATCCGGGAGATGTCGACCATCGCCACCCCGCCCGAGGAACGGCACCCGGTGCTGACCTTCGTCGGCGCCCAGGACGACAAGCAGGTGGCCGCCTCCATCCACCGCGAGCTGCTGCGCGACGGCCAGGTGTTCTACCTGCACAACCGGGTCGAGTCGATCGACAAGGCGGCCCGCAAGCTGCGCGAGCTGGTGCCCGAGGCCCGGGTCGCGGTGGCCCACGGCCAGATGAGCGAGGAACAGCTCGAAAAGGTCATGGTCGGGTTCTGGGAGAAGGAGTTCGACGTCCTGGTCTGCACCACGATCGTCGAGTCCGGCATCGACATCCCGAACGCCAACACGCTGATCGTCGAGCGGGCCGACCTGCTCGGTCTGGCCCAGCTGCACCAGATCCGCGGCCGGGTCGGCCGGGGCCGCGAACGCGCCTACGCGTATTTCCTCTATCCCCGCGAGAAGCCGCTCACCGAGCAGGCCCACGAGCGGCTGGCCACCATCGCCCAGCACACCGAGCTCGGCGCGGGCATGTACGTGGCGATGAAGGACCTCGAGATCCGCGGCGCCGGCAACCTGCTCGGCGGCGAGCAGTCCGGCCACATCGAGGGCGTCGGCTTCGACCTGTACGTGCGGATGGTCGGCGAGGCAGTGTCCGCGTTCAAGGGCGAGCGCCCCGAGGAGGAGCCCGAGGTCAAGATCGACCTGCCGGTCGACGCGCACCTGCCGGTCGACTACATCTCGGTCGAACGGCTGCGCCTCGAGATGTATCGCAAGCTGGCCGAGGCCCGCGACGGCGCGAAGCTCGACGAGGTGGTGGCCGAGATGACCGACCGCTACGGCGAGCCGCCGGCCCAGGTGGCCAACCTGATCGCGGTGGCCCGCTTCCGCCAGCTGGCCCGGGCGTACGGGCTGACCGACGTGTCGATGCAGGGCAAGCACATCCGCTTCTCCCCGCTGCCCCTGCCCGACTCGAAGCAGCTGCGGCTCAAGCGCTACCACCCCGACTCGGTCTACAAGCACGCGACCGACCAGGTCAGCGTGCCCCGCCCGAGCACCCGCCGCGTCGGCGGCGAGCCCCTACGCGACCAGGCCCTGCTCGAATGGTGCGCCCAGCTCCTCAAGGACGTGCTGGGCGAGGTCCCGGCCCCCGCTTCGGCCGGGGTCGGGTGATCTCGCTCATACCCGGCGTGAGAGAGTCAGTGTCATGCAGCGTGCTCGCCGACTGGCATCCATCGTCGTCGTTGCGTGTCTCGGGGTGGGCGGGCTTTCCGCCTGCCGGTCCGAGCCGTCCGTGGCCGCCTACGTGGGCGACAGCGCCAAGATCACCGAGGCTCGGGTGCAGGAGGTCTGGGACGACGCGAACGCCGCGTTGACCAGTGCGGCCGCCTCCGGCTCGGCCGAGCAGCCGGAGTCCGCCGCGGCCCCGGCCATGCCGATCAAGCGGATCGACATCGTCCGCACACTGGTCGGCCACGACGTGCTGGCCGACGTGGCCGAGCGCGAGGGCGTCTCCCTGCCGGCCGACCTCGGGCTGGCCGACCACGCCAGCCGGCTGCGGCTGCCCCAGACCGCCGAATACGTGCGTCTCTACGCCGAGTTCGACGGCCTGCTGCGGGCGCTGCGCACGAAGGTCCAGTCCTCCGCGCCCGAGGTCACCGAGGACGACCTGCGCGAGGTCTACACCGTGCTGCTCCGCTCGGGCGGCGTCCCCGCCGGCACGACGTTCGACCAGTTCAAGACGTCGCTCCCGGCGGAAAACATGGCCCTGGTCAAGACGGCGGCGGCGGTCCGCAAGGAGGTCGGCGAGTTCACCGGCACGGCGGACATCACGGTGAACCCGCGCTACCAGCCGCTCACCATCCCGGTCCTGGAGTTCCAGACCGAACAGGGTGAGCTCAAGCCGCTGGTGGAAGTGCCCCTGGGTGAGTCCTCGCAGAGCACGGTCACCGACGTTTCCTGAGCTTCATTTACTCGCGCTTTTCGCGGGCCCGGCCCTGTCAGTGGGGCCGGGCCCGTTTCGTTCGCCGCAGTGCCCGCCCCTGCGCCGCTGCCACTAGCCGCTCCGGCGCCGCCGCGTTGCCCGCCCTTGCACCGTCGCACTGCCCGCCCTGCACCGCCGCACTGTCCGCCCTGCGCCGCCGCACTGCCCGCTCCGGCGTCGGCGCATTGCCCGCCCCTGCGCCGCCGCTACCGGCCGCTCTGGCGCCGCCGCACTGCCCGCTCTGGCGCCGCCGCACTGCCCGGCGCCGCCGCACTGCCCGGCGCCGCCGCACTGCCCGCCCTGCGCCGGCGCGTTGCCCGCCCCTGCGCCGCTGCTGTTGGCCGCTCTGGCGCTGTGACTGACGTCTCTGTGGATGACTTGCTTGGGCCTGTGGACAACCCGGTTCGCGGGCTTGACAAGCAGTAGCGTCCTTATATCTCCCAGGGCGGGTGGGGGAGGTGGTGGCTGCTCCCGGGTGGCAAAGTTGCGCACATGACCGCACGGATCTTTCTGCTTGTCACCTCGCCGCGCCTGCCTGCTGGGTTGCTGACCGCGGCCGCCTGGGATGTGGTGCGGGCTCATCCGGTGTTCGCGGGTGGCGAGAGTGAGCAGGCCGAGGCGCTGCGTAAGAGCGGCGTGCCGGTCACGGTCATCGAGAGCGACCCCGAGCTGCTGATCGCCGAGCTGGGGGCCGCCGAGGGGGAGGCTGAAGGGGATGCCGCGGTTGTTTGGCTGGCCGGGCCGACGGGGGACGAGGCGTTCGCGCGGGGGCTGGGGTTGCGGCTGGCGCGGGAGCCGGGGCTGGCCGAGCTCGAGCTGATCTACGGGTCGTGGGATCCGCCGGGGGCGCGGCTGCTCGACGCGGTGGCGGTGATGGACCGGCTGGTCTCGCCGGGCGGCGACCCGTGGAAGCGGGCCCAGAACCACCGTACGCTCGCGCCCTACCTGCTCGAGGAGAGCTACGAGGCGTACGACGCGATCGAGGCGGACGACACCGACGCGCTGCGCGAGGAGCTGGGCGACGTGCTGCTGCAGATCGTGCTGCACGCGCGGCTGGCCGAGGAGCTTCCCGAGGACGAAGCTTGGACCGTCGACGACGTCGCGGCCGGCCTGGTCGACAAGATGGTGCGCCGCAATCCGCACGTGTTCGCGGGGGTCGAGGTGGCCGACATCGACGAGATCACCCGCAACTGGGACGCCATCAAGAAGGCCGAGAAGACCCGTGACTCTGTGCTCGACGGCATCGCGCTCAGCCAGCCCGCCCTCGCCCTGGCCGCCAAGATCCTTTCCCGTACGGGGCGGGCCGGGCTCGACGTGCCGCTGCCAGAAGGGTCCGAGCTCGGCGCCCGGCTGTTCCGCATCGTGGCCGAGGGCGGCGACGCCGAGCAGGCCCTCCGGCGTACGGCGTTGGAATACGCGGAGGCCGTGCGAGCGGTCGAGCCCAAGGTCGAGACGGCGCCCGCAAAAGCGACGGTCCTCAAAATTGTCGGACCGGCCGAGTAGGTTTCACGACATGCCGGAGTTCGTACCGCTCGCCGAGCGCATCGTCGACGCCCTGCTCGAAAGCGACCCCGGGCTGGCCACCTATTCGGGTGACCACCGGTTCGACGACCGCCTGCCCGACTTCTCCCCGGGCGCGGTCGACGCTCAGGTCGCCATGCTGCGCGACGCGACCGACGCTCTCTCCGGCGTCGACGCCGACGCGCTCGACCCGGAGGATCAGGTCGATCACGCCATGCTCAGCGCGATGGCCGAGCGCGGCCTGTTCGAGCTGGGCGACGTGCGTGAGCACGAGTGGAATCCGCTGGAGCACAACCCCGGCCCGCTGCTGCACGCGCTGATCTCCCGCCAGTTCGCCCCGGCTGAGGAGCGGCTGGCCAGCCTCGGCGGCCGGCTCGCGGCCATCCCCGACGCGCTGGCCACGGCCCGGGCCGTCCTGCGCGATGTGCCGCGCATCCACGCCGAGACGGCGATCGGCCAGTTCGCGGGCACGGCCGCGCTGATCCGCGACGAGCTGCCCGCCCTGCTCGAGCAGGAGCCGGGCATGCGGGGCGCGCTCGAGCCGTCCTCGGCCGCCGCGCTCAAGGCGCTCGAGGAGTTCGACGGCTGGCTGCACGCCCGGGTCGACAGCGGCGAGCCCGGCCGCGACCCGCGCCTGGGCCGTCGCCTGTGGGAGGCCCGCCTCTGGCACACGCTCGACACCGAACTGCCCGCGGCCGAGGTGCTCTCGCGGGCCCGGGCCAATCTCGACCAGGTCGGCGAGCGCCTGCGTGCGGCGGCCGCCGAGCTGACCGGCGGCCCGGCCACCGACGAGACGGTCCGCCGCGCCCTCGGCGACCTGGGTGCGCAGCATCCGGCCAACGACACGATCGTCGAGCTGGCCAAGCTCACGATGGGCGAGGCGACCGAGTTCGTCCGCGAGCACGACATGGTCACCCTGCTCGACGACCCGTGCGTCATCGAAGAGATGCCGGAGTTCGCGCGCGGCGTCGCCGTGGCCTATTGCGACCCGCCCGGCCCGCTCGAGACGGCCGACGTGCCGACGTTCTACTGCATCTCGCCGACGCCCTCCGACTGGCCGGCCGAGCGCGTCGAGTCGTTCTATCGCGAATACAACGACCACATGCTCCGCGACCTGACCGTCCACGAGGCGATGCCCGGCCACTTCCTGCAGATCGCCCACTCGCGGCGCTTCCGGGCCGCGACCCGGGTGCGCGCGCTGGGCTGGTCGGGCCCGTTCGTCGAGGGCTGGGCGGTCTACGCCGAGGAGGCGATGGCCGACCTGGGCTTCGGGGGCCTGCCGGTGCGCCTGCAACAGCTCAAGATGCAGCTGCGCATGAGCCTCAACGCGATCATCGACCAGCTCGTCCACTGCGAAGACCTGCAGGAGGCCGAGGCCATGGCGATGATGACGGGCGCCGGCTTCCAGGAGGAGGGCGAGGCCGCCGGCAAGTGGCGTCGCGCGCTGCTCACCTCGACTCAGCTCTCGACTTATTTCGTCGGCTACACCGAGGTCGCCTCCATCGCCGCGGCCCGCCCCTTCGGCGCCACCCCCAAGGCCTGGCACGACGCCATGCTCGCCCACGGCTCCCCACCACCCCGCCACCTGCGCACCCTGCTCGGCGTCTGACCGCCTCCGGCCCCGGGCGCCGCCGATGGGACGGCCCTGAGCGGCGCTGGGGCGGCCTTGGGCGGCGCTGGGGCGGCCTTGGGCGGCGCTGGGGCGGCCTTGGGCGGCGCTGGGGCGGCCTTGGGCGGCGCTGGGACGGCTTTGAGCGATGCTGGGACGGCTTTGAGCGATGCTGGGACGGCCCTGAGGCTTGGAGGTCGCATGTCTTCGTCCATGCCCGACTTCGCCG
Organism: Paractinoplanes lichenicola; assembly: GCF_016785085.1. Taxonomy (GTDB): domain Bacteria; phylum Actinomycetota; class Actinomycetes; order Mycobacteriales; family Micromonosporaceae; genus Actinoplanes; species Actinoplanes lichenicola. The sequence goes on along the minus strand of NZ_JAENHO010000006.1, from coordinate 129,132 downwards.
CGCCGGGTTTGTTCGCACGGCGGCCGGCCTGGCGATCCGTGCCCGCGGAAGTCCGGCTGGCGGTGGAACAAGTCCTCGGCGCGCGGATGTGTGCGAGCCGTGACGTGAGCGGAGGCATGTCACCCGGCCCGGCGGCGATCGTGGAGCTGGCCGACGGGCGGCGGGTCTTCGTCAAGGCCGTCGCCGCGAGCGCGAGCAGCGAGTCACACCGGTTCTACAAGCAGGAGGCGGTGGTCCTGGCGGCCCTGCCCCGGTCGGTGCCCGCACCCCGACTGCTCGGCGTGACCGAAGTCGGCGACTGGTGTGCGCTGGTGATGACGGCCGCCGAGGGAGTCCCGGCCGGCCCGCCGTGGACCGACGACGGCATCCGCCTGGTCACCGCAGCCTGCGAGACGCTCGCCGGAATCGCAGCGCCGCCGGTCCTGCCACCGATCGCCGACCTGCTCACCGACCTCGACGGCTGGCATCGGCTCCTGACCGAACATCCCGGCCGGCTCGACCCGTGGGAACGCGAGCACGCCCCCGCCCTCGCCCGGCTGTCGGCCGGCTGGCCCCAGTGGACAGCCGGCCGAACCCTGGTGCACCAGGACATCCGCGCCGACAACGCCGTGATCGACCCCGGCCCCGAACCGGCCGACATCCCGAGCACAGCCGCCGCTCCCGCAAGCGCTGCGGTTCCGGGCTTGGCGGCGATAGTCGGTCCGCGTGAGTCGACAGCCGGTGCCGGTGGGCGGGTGGTGCTGGTCGATTGGAGTTTCGGGTGTGCGGGGGCCGACTGGCTCGATCGGGCCCGGCTCGCCGCCGACATCGTGGGTAGTGGACACCATGACGGGCCCGCGGCTGCGCTCGAGGCCGCTCGCAGGGTTCTCGGCACGCTTCCGGGCGGGGCGGGACGGTTTGTCGCTGCCCTCGGCGGGATGTGGCGTTACCGATCGGTGCTGCCCGCGCCGCCCGGCCATCCCACCTTGCGCGGCTGGCAGCGGGCGCGGGCTCAGGCCGTACGGGGGCTGCTCGAGGTTTTGATCGAGCCTAGCCACCCAGCTCGGCCTTGCGACGCAGCAGGGCGGACCGGGTTCGCAGCGCGCTGACCAGGGCGACCACCGCCGCGACGCCGAGCGCGCCGACAACCACGAACGGCCACCCCCGTACGCCGGGAGCGACGATCAGCGCCCCGCCCGCGAAGACGGCCCACGCCGCCAACCCCAGCCACCCCGCAACCACCCGATCGCGTGCGAACAGTGGTGTCCGCCGGGTGACCGCCCACGTGCCGACCACCGTCCAGCTCAGGCCGATCGCGATCAGCACGGCAAAGGCCACGCCCGTACGGGTGGGGAGCGCCGGCTCGGTCGCCCACAACAGCCCGATCAGCGCGCTCCCGACCAGCCCGGCCAGGGCCACCACCACGTACGCGATCCGCCGCCCGGGCGACAGCCGTGCGTCCAGTCGTCCCAGCACGTCTTCCGGCGTCATGCCTCGTACCCCTCTCGCGTCAGCTCCTCCCGCAACAGCCGCCGGGCCCGGTGGAGCCGCGACTTGATCGTGCCGACCGGCACCCCGCAGATCTGCGCGCAGGCGTCCAGCGGCAGATCCTCGAGATAGAAGAGCAGCAGCACTTCGCGCTCCCGGGCCGGCAGCGCCGCCAACGCCCCCGCCATCGCCTCGCGATCGACCACCGCCTCCGATGCGGGCGGCTCCCACACCGGCGTCGAGATCCCGCGCCCCGACGTCGGCTGCGGTTGATCCAGCGGCTCGGCCGTGGGGGCGTAGGCCTCCCGCAGCCGGTTCATGACGGCCCGCCGGGCGATCGTGAACAGCCACGGAGCGAACCGTTCGGGCTCCCGCAGCCGGGGCAGCCCCTTGACCACCGCCAGCCACACTTCCTGCACCACGTCGTCGTCACCGCGTCCCAGCATCCGGGTGACGTATCGCTCGACCGCACCGTGCCACTCGCGAACCAGCTCGGCGAACGCGTCACGCTCCCCGAGCTGGCATCGGACGACCAGAAGCTCGTCGCTCATCCCCACCTCCCTGAGCATTCAGTCGGGCGGAAGGGGAGAAAGGTTCACGGGCGCGAGGGGAGCAGGGCAAGGCGCGGGGGGCAGGGCAAGGCGCGGGGAAGGGACGCGGCCGGGAGAGCGGGGGAAGGAGGGCCGCCGGGCATGGAGGAGGTTGGCAGGAGGAGGGAGTCAGGAAGAACGGGCAGGGGGCTACTTCGTCGACTTGTCGATCATTTTGGCGTTCGTGGGGACCAGGAAGGCGTCGTCCGGGAGGTCTTCGCGGAGGGACGTCAGGGCCTGGTCGATGCGGACGCCGTCGATGGTGGCCGTGAAGCTGGCCAGGGTGCCCTCGTTGGTCACGCACAGGTCGAACTCGTCGGCCGGGGTGTTGTCGACGCCGGAGAGCGACAGGCAAGTGGCGTGGCGGCCGGCGATCGTCGTGTCGTGCTGGGTGGTTTCGACGACCGGGTCGAGGGCGGCCGTGGCCAGCATCGCCTGGACGGCCTCGGCCGAGATCAGCGGGCCGTTGTCGAGCGTGGCCGCGGCGGCGGGGTCGGCCGTGTCGGATTCGCAGGTCGACGCCGTGCACTTGATGGTGACGGTCGACGTCACGATCAGGCGGCCGCCGGGATAGACGTACGACGCGCGGAGCGGGCGCTGGGCGCGGTTCACCGTGGCGAGCTCGCCGCCGGCCACCTGATATTTCGCCGAATAGGTCAGGGCCGCGCCCGCCGCCAGCTGCCCGGCCGTCTCGGTGATCAGGGATTCCCGGCTCAGCGGGGCCGCGCTCGCCTCGTCGAGGTCGCCGCAGCCGGCCGTGCCGAGCAGCGCCACGCACGCGGCGGTCAGGCCGGCGGCGGTAAGGCGCGTAACAGTGGGCACGACTGACACCTTGGCCCATCCACGCAACCTCAGGCAAACCAGTTACTGCGAAGCTGCGCTCCGTGCCCGGGCCATCAACTGCTCGTGCATGATGTAGCGCCGGACCACGCGGGCCGAGTGCTCGTCGGTGCCCGCGAAGACGGCGACCATCTCGACGATCATCGGGCCCCGGCGCGGGATCTGCTGGCGCATCGAGCTCACCTTGACGGCCTGCGCCGCGAACTCGACCACCTCGTCGCCCACCTGGACGCGCAGTGTCAGGTCCTCGCCCGGCTGCACCTCGACGTCGGTGAACTGCGCCCGTACGGCCCGCTCGCTGAGATCGCGCACGAAGCCCTGGGCCGGCCCGTCCGGCCGGAGCAGCACGATCGGCTCGCCGCCCCCGCCGCGTACGAAGTCCCGGCTCTGCTCCAGGGAGGCCTCCCCGGCCAGCTGCACGTCGACCCGGTTCCCGTCGACGGCGGTCACGTTCGCGAGCGAGGCGTACCGGCCGCGCGGGGCCGTGGCCCAGCGCAGCGTGACGGTCGAGCCGGCCGGCGGCACGTTGTCGAGGGCCAGCGAGAGCGTGAGCATGGCGCCGGCGGTGTGCACGACGCGAACTCCGGGCAGCGTTTCGCCGTACGAGGTCAGCTCGATGAACGACCCGTCGGCGGGAAGCGTAGGTGTGCTCATAGTGACGGGGTAATCGGTGAACCCCGGCCGGACCTTAGCCAAAACCCAAGGGCAACCGTACGAGCGTCACGACGGCTCGATACGCTCAGTGCCGTGGTCGGCCGCAGGGTCGCGGTCGGTGTGAACGGCAGCCAAAGGCAGCCTGAATGAAGGAGCGACACGACACATGGCCACCATCGAAGCGATCGTCGCCCGCGAGATCCTGGACTCCCGGGGCAACCCGACCGTCGAGGTCGAGGTCGGGCTGGACGACGGCACGGTAGGCCGCGCCGCGGTCCCCTCGGGCGCCTCCACCGGTGCCTTCGAGGCCATCGAGCTGCGGGACGGCGACAAGGGTCGCTACCTGGGCAAGGGCGTCGAGAAGGCGGTCTCGAACGTCGAAGACAAGATCGCCGACGAGCTCGTCGGCTACGAGGCCAGCGAGCAGCGCCTCATCGACCAGAAGATGCTCGACCTGGACGGCACGGCCGACAAGAGCGAGCTGGGCGCGAACGCGATCCTGGGCGTCTCCCTCGCGGTGGCCAAGGCGGCCGCGCTGAGCGCCGAGCTGCCGCTGTTCCGCTACGTCGGCGGCCCCAACGCGGCCGTCCTGCCGGTGCCGATGATGAACATCCTCAACGGTGGCGCCCACGCCGACTCGAACGTCGACGTGCAGGAGTTCATGATCGCGCCGATCGGCGCCCCGACCTTCCGCGAGGCCCTGCGCACCGGCGCCGAGGTCTACCACGCGCTCAAGTCGGTGCTCAAGAAGAAGGGCCTGTCGACGGGCCTGGGCGACGAGGGCGGCTTCGCGCCGAGCCTGCCGTCCAACGCGTCGGCCCTCGACCTGATCGCCGAGGCCGTGCAGGCCGCCGGCTTCTCCCTGGGCAGCGACATCGTGCTGGCCATGGACGTCGCCGCGACCGAGTTCCACAAGGACGGGGCGTACGTCTTCGAGGGCACCCCGAAGTCGACCGACGAGATGATCGCGTACTACGCGAAGCTGGCCGCCGACTACCCGATCGTCTCGATCGAGGACCCGCTGTCCGAGGAGGACTGGGCCGGCTGGAGCGCGATGACCGGCGAGCTGGGCGACAAGATCCAGATCGTGGGCGACGACCTGTTCGTCACCAACCCGACCCGCATCGGCCGGGGCATCGCCGAGAGCGCGGCCAACGCCGTGCTGGTCAAGGTGAACCAGATCGGCTCGCTGACCGAGACGCTCGACGCCGTCGACCTGGCCCACCGGGCCGGCTTCAAGACGATGATGAGCCACCGCTCGGGCGAGACCGAGGACACCACGATCGCCGACCTGGCCGTCGCGGTGGGCAGCGGCCAGATCAAGACCGGCGCCCCGGCCCGGTCCGACCGCGTCGCGAAGTACAACCAGCTCCTGCGCATCGAGGAGCAGCTGGAGGGCGCGGCCCGGTACGCCGGTGCGGGCGCTTTCCCGCGTTACCGCACGGCGTGACGAGCGCCCGCTAGATCATGGAGTTGTGGCGCCCCCGGAAACGGGCATAGGTTTCAGCGGGCGCCACAACACGTGACGGAGGGGTCAGGGTGACGACACAGCGACGATCACCGAGCGGTCAGGGTCCGTCCCGCCGCCCCGGAGCGTCGCGCGCTCGCACCACCGGACCAGTCCGTAATACCGGCAATATCCGGAACGGCAGCGCTGACAAAGCTCGCAAAAGCGTACAAAGCTCCGGCAAGGAGCAGGAAAGCCGGAGCGGAGCCGCCCGTAACAGCGCGACCGGCCGCCCGACGAGGAACGTCAAGCGCGCGACCGTGAACCGGCCGACGGCCTCCCGGCGTACGGGGAATGCGGGCCGAGGGGCCACCAAGCGCACCGTCGCCCCCCGGCCGCGCGCACTGACCGGCCGCGCGATGGTTCTGATCGTCGTGTTCCTCGCGCTCGCCCTGGCCTACACCTATCCCCTGCGCGTCTATCTGGCCCAGGAGTCGCAGATCGCCCAGCTCGAGGCCGACCAGGCCGCCCAGCGGGAGCTGATCGCCCAGAAGGCCCAGGAGCTGCAGAAGTGGAAGGACCCGGAATACCTCCGGGCCCAGGCCCGTGAGACTTTGTTCTACGTGCGGCCGGGGGAGACCCCGCTGCTCGTGCTGAACGACCCGGCCGGCGCCGCAGCCGAGGCCGGCCAGAAATCCCCGGCGGCCGCACCCGACCGCTGGTACGACACGCTGTGGAGCAGCGTCCGAGCCGCCGACGCGGAGTCCCCCAACTGAAATGCCTGAGCCAACCGAAGCCGATCTGGAAATCGTCAAAGCCCAGCTCGGCCGTTCTCCCCGCGGCACGCGGGCGGTCGCGCACCGCTGCCCGTGTGGCAATCCGGACGTGGTGGAGACGGCCCCGCGCCTCGACGACGGCACGCCGTTCCCGACCCTCTATTACCTGACCTGCCCGCACGCGACCGCCGCGTGCAGCCGCCTCGAGTCGGCCGGCGTCATGCGCGACATGCAGGACAGGCTGTCGACCGACCCCGAGCTGGCCGCTCGATACAAGCTGGCCGCGGAGGACTACGTCACCCGGCGCAAGGCGATCGAGGACGTGCCGGAGATCGCGCACGTCGCCGCCGGTGGCATGCCCGATCGAGTGAAATGCCTGCATGTCCACCTCGGGCACGCGCTCGCCGTGGGCCGGGGCGTGAATCCTTTCGGGGACGAGGTCCGCGACGCCGTCGAGCCGTGGTGGGCCGAGGGCCCCTGCGTCAAACGGGAAGACTGACGGTGGAGATCCGGCGCGCGCGCACCCAGGACGTCCGGGCCATTCGCGCCCTGGTCGACGAATACACGGCCGATCGGCGGCTGCTCAGCAAGGCCACGGTCACCCTCTACGAGTCGGTCCAGGAGTTCTGGGTCGCCGTCGACGACCAGGATCGCGTCTTCGGCTGCGGCGCCCTGCACGTGATGTGGGAGGACCTGGCCGAGATCCGTACGGTCGCGGTCGATCCCGCCTGCCGGGGCCGCAAGATCGGTCACAAGATTGTCCGGCGGCTGCTCGAGGCGGCCCGTGAGCTGGGCGTGGCCCGCGTGTTCTGCCTGACGTTCGAGACCCGGTTCTTCGGCTCGTTCGGGTTCACCGAGATCGACGGCGCTCCCGTCCCGCACGCCGTCTACGAGCAACTGCTCCGCTCGTACGACGAAGGCGTGGCCGAATTCCTCGACCTGGAACGGGTCAAGCCCAACACGCTGGGGAACACGAGAATGCTGCTGCACCTATGAGTCGCGTCGCCGGAATCGACTGCGGGACGAACTCGATCCGCCTGCTCATCGCGGACGTCGGCGCCGGCGGGCTCACCGATGTCGCCCGCCGCATGGAGATCGTGCGCCTGGGCGAGGGAGTCGACCGCACCGGGCGCTTGTCCGAGGGAGCCATTTCCCGTACGAGGAAGGCTCTGCTCGGCTACGCCGCGGAGATCGCCGAACTGGGCGTGAACCGGGTTCGCATGTGCGCGACGTCGGCCTCGCGGGACGCCGAGAACGCGCAGGAGTTCCGGGACATGGTGCGCGGCGTGCTGGGCATCGACCCCGAGGTGATCAGCGGCACCGAGGAGGCCCGGCTCTCGTTCGCGGGCGCGGTGGCCGGTCTCACCGCCGAGCGGCCCTGTCTGGTGGTCGACATCGGCGGCGGCTCGACCGAGTTCGTCACCGGCGGCGCCGAGGTCGACCACGCCATCTCGATGGACATCGGCTGCGTGCGGATGACCGAGCGGCATCTGCACGGCGACCCGCCGTCGGCCGCCGAGATCCACAACACCGAGCGGGACATCGCGGCCGCGGTCGACATCGCCCTGACCGCCGTGCCCGGTCGCGAGGCCAAGACTTTGGTCGGCCTGGCCGGCACGGTCACCACCGTCGCGGCCCTGGCGCAAAACCTTCCCTCGTACGATCCCGCGCGCATCCACCACGCCGAGGTGAGCCTGGCCGACGTGTCCCGTGTGACCGCCGACCTGCTGGCCATGCCGGTCGAGAAGCGGCCCGCCCTGCCGGTGATGCACCCGGGCCGGGCCGACGTGATCGGCGGCGGCGCCCTCATCCTGCGCACGATCATGGAGCGCTCCGGGCACGACTCGGTGATCGCCTCCGAGCACGACATCCTCGACGGCATCTGCTTCAGCCTCGTCTGAGCCCTCCGCGACGGTCCGTGACCATTGCGGCACTACTGTCGTCTTGACGGTATTTCGCATTGCGCAGTACTGTCCATCGCGTGGATACGACCCAGCTGCTCAAGGGTGTCCTCGACCTGGCCGTGCTCGCCGCGCTGCGCGACGAGGACGGCTACGGCTACGACATCCTGCGCCGCCTGCGAGCCGCCGGGCTCGAAGACGTCGGCGACGCCTCGGTCTACGGCACGCTGCGCCGCCTGTTCGCCGGGGGCTATCTGAACAGCTACGTCGTTCCGAGCGTCGAGGGCCCGCACCGCAAGTACTACGGGCTCAACGCGGCCGGCCATGCCGAGTTGCAACGGTCGGGCAAAGTGTGGCACGGCTTCGCATCCACCATGGACGATCTGCTTCGCGAGCGGGAGACGGCGTGAACTCCACGGCACAGGACGAGATAACCGAGTACGTCGAGCGGGTCCGCGCGGCCCTGGCCGACCTGCCCGAGGCCACCCGCGCCGAGCTCCTCGAGGATCTGCCCGAGCACCTGGCCGAGATCCGCGCCGAGGACACGGTCACCCTGACCGACCGGCTGGGCACCCCCGAGGCGTACGCGGCCGAGCTGCGCGGCACCGCCACGGGCTACGTCGGCGGCTTCCCCGACCCGCCCAAGAGCCCGTGGGTGACCCCGGCCGAGGTGCGCACCCAGGTGATGAAGGTGCTCGGCCCGGCCGACGTCAAGATCGGGCCGCTGATCGGCTACCCCAAGGCCAGCGACTTCCTCGCGCTGCTGCGCCCCGCGTGGTGGGTGCTGCGCGGCTATCTGGCCGCGATGGCGCTGGCCTACCTGTTCGACGCCAGCGGCAACGAGCCCGGCCTGCTGCCCCGCGTCGGCGGCAGCACGCTGGTGGCGCTGATCCTGCTGGCCGGCTGCGTCTTCGCCTCGATCCTGATCGGGCAGCGCCGCCTGGGCCGGGCCGGCTGGCCGCGTTACGTGCTGCGCTTCGGCTCGGTGTTCCTGGTGCTGTTCGCGATCGGCGGCTTCTTCAACGCCGACAGCGACGTGCGCGACCCGGGTTACAGCGACGCGGGCTACTCCGGCGGCGGCAACCCGTACGACTACATCACCGACGTCTTCGTCTACGACAGCACGGGCAAACTGGTGCCCGGCGCGCGCCTTTTCGACCAGGACGGCTCGCCGATCCAGATGGGCAACGCCTGGTGCGACAACCCGAACACGGGGGAGTCGTTCCACTCCCGCTCGATGGGCTACCCGTACTGCCCGGAGGCGGCGCCCTTCGGCTCCCCGAACGCCACGCCGTCGGCGAACCGCACCGCCACACCTGAGCCGGACGCCGCCGCCACGGCCGAGCCGGGTGCCACCGTCACGCCGGATGCCACTGCCACGCCGGGTGCCACCGTCACGCCCGGTGCTTCCGTCACTGAACCCGCCGACGCGCCGACCACCAAGCCGGCGCGGCCCGCCCCGTCCGCGTCGTTCCTCGACGGCGGCCGCTGACCGTGATGCCGCCCACCCCCTGCGGGCACTGAACGGGGTCGCGAGAAAGCGGGGCCGGTCGCTACTGTCTGGACCGCTTGATCCGGCCGTTCCGCAGGCCGGCCCGCGGAAAGGAACACCCTTGAGCGACGCGACCCCGCCGCCCTCCGACCCGACGTTCGCGCCGCAACCGGCCTTTCCGCCGGTGTCGCCGCCCGCGAGCCCGGGTGGCGCCGCCGTGCCGCCGGGGCAGCCCACGTTCCCGCCCGCCGCGGCGCCGGGTCAGGGCTATCCCGCACCATCCGTGCCCAGCCAGCCCGGCTATCCGCAGTACGGGCAGCCCGAGGCCCCGCCGGCATCGTTCGGCCAGCCCGCCTACGGCCAGCCGCAGCCCGGCCAGCCCGCCTACGGTCCGCCGCAGCCCGGCCAGCCCGGTCAGCCGGGTTATCCGCAGCCCGGTTACCCCGCGTACCAGGGGCTTGGCACTCCCGCGCCCAAGAAGCGCAGCACTCTCAAGATCGTGCTGCTCGTCGTCGGGCTGGCCGGGGTGCTGCTCGTCGGGCTCGGGGTCTTCGGGGTGAGCGCGATCGTCTCGGCCGCCGCCGACCCCGCCAAGGGGGCCAAGGTCGGCGACTGCCTCTCGGCCACGGGCACGGTCGCCGACAGCGGGATCAGCGACACCTCGGCCGACATCGTCGACTGCTCGTCCGTGACCGCCGAATACACGGTCGTGGCCCGCATCGAGGGGGAGAGCTCGCCCACCAGCACCGCCTGCGACAAGTTCTTCCCCGGTGACGAGCGCTTCTTCGTCTACGGCAGCACCGCGGGCGACGGCTACGTGCTCTGCCTACGCCCGAAAGGCTGAACCGAGACTCGCGGGCAGCGGGGCCGGTCGCTAAAGTCTCGGCCGGACGACCCCCTCGAGAGGATCACCCGTGAGCACAGCACCCCAGGCCGCCCCCGATCGGTCTCGCTGGGTGGTCGTGGCCCTCGTGGCCGGTCTGGTCGTGGCGGCCGCGGTCTATGCGATCAGCGGCCTGGTGCTCGGCGGCGACGACGCCCGCGACGCCAAGGCCGGCGACTGTCTCGCCTCCGACAAGCAGGTGGAGGACGAGGGCACCACCCGCACGGGCGCCAACCTGGTCGACTGCTCGGCTGAGGACGCCCGGTTCACCGTCGTGGCCCGGGTCGACGGCGAGAGCTCCACGCAGAGCGACTCCTGCAACAAGTTCTTCCAGGAGAAGGAGGAGTTCTACGTCTACGCCAACGGCGATGACCGGGGCTACCTGCTCTGCCTGCGGCCGAGGGCGTAGAAAGAACCGAGTGAGCCCCACCCGTACGCCGGAAGAAGCGCAAGCCGCCGCGGCCCGAGCGGCCTCACTCCCCGTGCTGGACGCCGAGATCGCGGATTGTTTCGCCTGTCCGCGCCTGGTCGCCTGGCGTGAGGAGGTCGCCGTCACCAAGCGGGCCTCGTTCCGCGACCAGCATTACTGGGGGCGCCCGGTCCCCGGCTACGGCGTGGCCGGCCCCGAGATCGCCATCCTCGGCCTGGCCCCGGCCGCGCACGGCGGCAACCGTACGGGTCGCATCTTCACCGGTGACCGCTCGGGTGACGTGCTGTTCGCCGCGCTGCACCGGGTTGGCCTGGCCAACCAGCCGACCAGCGTCGCCGCCGACGACGGCCTGACGCTGAGCCATCTTCGGATCTTCGCCGCCGTCCGCTGCGCCCCGCCCGACAACAAACCGCTGCCCGTCGAGCGCGACACCTGCGCGTCGTGGCTGCACCGCGAGCTCGAGCTGATCCGCCCGACCCTCAAGGTGGTCGTCGCGCTCGGGGCTTTTGCCTGGCAGGCGTGGTGGCCCGCGATGACTTCGGTGTACGGCACGAGGCCGCCGGTGCCGCGGCCGAAGTTCGGTCACGGGGCCCGGGTGAGCCAGCCCGGTGTGCCGGATTTGCTCGGGTGCTTCCACGTAAGCCAGCAGAACACCTTCACCGGTAAGCTCACCCCGGCCATGCTCGACGACGTCTTCACGGAGGCGAAGCGATTGGCTCAGATCTGATAAGGCACAGAGAAGGATCGATGACCCTCGCGGCACTGCGACGCTGGTGGCCCCTGGCCGCCGTCCTCGTGCTGCTCTTCGGCACCGCGCTGGCCGCGACCAGGTCCGAGCCGCGCCTCGAGCAGATCGTCCGCGACGAGCCGACGGCCGAGGCGCCGCTGCTGCCGACCACGGTCCCGTCCGGTCAGCAGTCGACCCCGCCGCCGCCCGAGCCCGCCCGCGGCCTGCCCGACTGGATCAACACGGCCGCCGTCATCGTGCTCGGCCTGGTCGTCGCGATCGTCCTCGGCCTGCTGATCTATTCGCTGCTGCGCGACCGCCGCCGCCGGTCCGGCAAGAACAAGCGTCAGCGCAAGCGCCCCGGCGACCAGCCGCGTACGGCCGAGGAGTTGCTCGACGCCCTCGACGCCGGTCTCGAGGAGCTCTCCGACACCGACCGCGACCCGCGCCGCGCCGTGATCGCCTGCTGGGTGCGGCTCGAGCAGGCGGCCGCCGCCGCGGGCACGCCGAGGCATCCCGGCGACAGCCCCACCGACCTGGTCGGCCGGCTGCTGAGCGAGCAGCAGGTCGACGCGCAGGTGCTGGCCGCGCTGCTCGACGTCTATCGCCAGGCCCGCTACGCGACGCACACGGTCGACGACCAGATGCGCCGCCAGGCCCGCTCGGCCCTCGAGCGGCTGCGCGCCGATCTGGGCTCGGGGGTGCCGGCGTGACCACGGGCGGGCTCGAGGAGCTGTTCGGCGAGCGCGAGGAGCCGCTGGGCGGCGACGAGGCGGCGCCCGAGCGCAAGCGCTCGTGGACGGGCTGGGTGCTGCGCAACCTGCTGCTGGTCGCGCTGGCCAGCGCGGTCGTCGTGGCCGTCATGCGCTCGGCCGACCTCGACATCTCGATCGTCTTCGTGGTCTCGGCGCTGATCGGGCTGCGGGTGATCCTGCTGGCGGTGGCCGAGGTGCGCCCGCCCCCGCGGCCGAAACGCTCCGATCGGCGCGGCGGTTCCGACGGCGGCAGCGGCACCGACTCGCTGCGGGCGGCCGTGCGCCGCTGGGAGCAGAATCTCGAGCGGGCCAACGCGGACGACGACCTCTATTCGCGTAACGTCTTGCCGGTGCTGGCCGAGCTCACCGACGAGCGCCTGCGGCTGCGTCACGGGATCACCCGGGCGTCCGACCCGCGGCGCGCCCGTAAGCTGCTCGGCGACCCGCTCTGGGCGACGCTGCACGACCGCGGCCGGCGCATGCCGAAAGCGCGTGATCTCGAGTCCTACGTGGACGTCCTGGAACGACTGTGAGAAAGGTGCCGTGGTGACAGAGACAGGCGTGCAGCCCCTCCCCCCGTACGAGGTGGGAAGGCTGGCCACTGCCGTCCTGGACTCGGTCGGCGGCGTCGTGGTCGGCAAGCGCGACTCGCTCGAGCTGGTGCTGGCCGGGATCCTGGCCGGCGGCCACGTGCTGCTGGAGGATCTGCCCGGTCTCGGCAAGACGCTGACCGCCCGCTGCTTCGCGCAGGCGCTCGGCCTCGACTTCCGCCGGTTGCAGTTCACCCCCGACCTGCTGCCCGCCGACGTGACCGGCTCGTTCCTGTATGACCAGCGCAAGGGCGACTTCGCGTTCCGGGCCGGCCCGGTCTTCACCAACATGCTGCTGGCCGACGAGATCAACCGGACGCCGCCGAAGACCCAGGCCGCGCTGCTCGAGGCCATGCAGGAGAAGCAGGTGTCGGTCGAGGGCGTCACCTATCGCCTCGACCCGCCCTTCCACGTGCTGGCCACGGCCAACCCGATCGAATACGAGGGCACCTACCCGCTGCCCGAGGCCCAGCTCGACCGGTTCCTGCTGCGCGTGTCGTTCGGCTATCCGACGGCCGAGGAGGAGTGGGAGGTGCTGCAGCGCCGCATGTCCCGCCGCCAGGAGGAGGCTTTCCTGCCGCCGGTGGTCGACTCGGCCGCGCTCCAGTCGATGCAGGCGGCGCTCGAGACGATCACGGTGGAGGATTCGATCGGCCGCTACTGCGTGTCGCTCGCCGCGGCCACCCGTGAGCACGCGTCGGTGCTGGTCGGCTCGTCCCCGCGTGGCTCGCTGGCGCTGCTGCTGCTGGCCCGGGCGCGCGCCGCGATGGCCGGTCGCGACTTCGTGGTGCCCGAGGACGTGAAGGACGTCGCCGTGCCCGCCCTGGCCCACCGCATCACGCTGCGGCCCGAGATGTGGCTGCGCCGCGTCGACCCGGCCTTCGTGGTCGACGAGGTGCTGCAAAATACTCCGGCCCCGGCCAGCGGCGCCCTGCCCACCTACGCCACGGGGTACACCGCGACGTGACCGTTCCCGAGCCGCTGCTGCGCCGGGCCGTGCCACCGGCGACGTCGAGCGATTCGGGTCACGGCCCGGCCTGGGCCCCGACCCGCGCGCTCGGCCGTGCCGTGCTGCTCACCGGTCTGCTGCTGGTGCTCGGGGTCGCGCTGGGCCGGGTCGACCTGGTGCTGCTGGCGGCGCCGTTCGCGATCGGCGCCGCGGTGCAGTTGCGCCGGATGCCCCGCGCGACGCCCGAGCTCTCGGTCACCGCCGACGAGGAGCTGCTGGTCGAGGGCGGCCAGGTGCAGGCCTCGGTGACCGTCACCAACCCCGACGTCATCCCGTACGACCTGGTGGTCGTGCGCACCCGCACGTCGCGCTGGCTCAAGCTGGAGCACGCCGACCGCCCGTTCGCCCTGACCGTCGCCTCCGACGGCTGGGCCGCGGTCGACCTGCCCGGCGACGCGCTGCGCTGGGGCCGGCAGGACGTCGGCCCGGCCGCCGCCCGGGTCGCCGCCTGCGGGGGCCTGCTGGCCTGCCGCCCGGTCGTCACCCCGGCGTACGGGGTGCGGGTCTATCCGGTCACCGAGCCGTTCGCCGCGATCGAGGCCATGCCCGCGGCGGCCGGTCTGGTCGGCGCGCACCGGTCGCGGCGCATGGGGGAGGGCGGCGAACTGGCCGGCGTCCGCCCGTTCGCGCCCGGCGACCGGCTCCGGCGCATCGACTGGCGGGTGTCGTTGCGCACGAGGGATCTGCACGTCGCCTCCACCCTGTCGGACCGCGACGCCGAGGTCGTGCTGCTGCTCGACGTGCTGGGCGAGGTCGGCCTGTCGGGCGGCGTCGGCGGCAGCGCGTCGGTGCTCGACACCACGGTCCGCGCCTCGGCCGCGGTCGCCGAGCATTATCTGCAGCGCGGCGACCGGGTCTCGCTGCTCGAATACGGCGCGGCCGCCCGTCGGCTGCGCCCGGCCACCGGCCGCCGGCAATATCTGACCGTGCTGGAGTGGCTGCTCGACGTGCGCCCCGACCCGATGGACCACGCGGGCGACTTCGGCGCGCATCACGTCTCGTCCGACGCGCTGGTCGTGGTGCTGACCCCGCTGATCGATCCGCGGGCGGCCGACATGCTGGCCTCGCTGGCCCAGTCGGGCCGGTTCGTGGTCGCCGTCGACACCCTGCCCGCCACGGCCGCCCCCGAGGTGCGCGGCCCGTGGACGCCGCTGGCGACCCGGCTGTGGCGCCTGGAGCGCGAGAACGTGCTGGGCCGGCTGCGCGAGCACGGCGTCCCGGTCGTCGAGTGGGCCGGCGCGGGCAGCCTCGACCTGGTGCTGCGCGACGTCTCCCGGCTCGCCTCGGCCCCGCGGGGGCGTTGATGATCGACCTGATCACCCGCCGGTTCGCTGGCGCCCGGCGCGCCCTGACCCGCGCAACGATTCTGCCGTTCCTGGTGCGCTGCGGCATCGGCGTGGCCGGGCTGATCGCCATGTCGGTGGCGTGGCCGGCCGCGCTGTTCGGCACGCAGTTCTTCGTGCCGCTGGCGGTGGTCGCCCTCTATCCGGCTTTCGCACCGCGCGGCCGGGGCGCCACGTTCGCCGCATTGGTCGTGATCGGTGGCTGGCTGGCCGACACCGCCTTTTACGACTCCGAAGTCTCGCTCTGGCGGGTATTGACCATCGCCGGCGCGCTCTACTTGGGCCATTCGCTCACGGCATTGGCCGCCGTGCTGCCGTCCGACGCCGTGGTGAACATCGACGTCGTGGGCCTGTGGCTGCTCCGGGCGCTGGCCGTGATCCTCGTCTCGGCCGTACTCACCGTGTTCGCGCTGGGACTCGCCGCCGAACTCGCGGGCGGCCCGTTCCTCGTGGCCACAGTGGTCGGACTGGCCGGCGCGGCGGCCGCCACGCTGCTCATAGCACGGCTCGTGCATAGAGCGTGAAATCTGCCCGCAATATGTGTGTCACGGCACTTGACAAAACCATTTGTTGAACATCACACCAGGAGGCGCGGGGGCCCCTCGGCGCGCGAGAATGGCTCATGTGAATCCGCAGCGCATCGTCGTCGTCGGTGCAGGGCACGTTGGTCTTTACGCCGCCCTGCGCCTGTCGAAGAAGCTCAACCGGCGCCGGGCCGAGATCGTCGTCATCGACCCGCAGCCGCACATGACGTACCAGCCGTTCCTCCCCGAGGCGGCGGCCGGCAACATCTCCCCGCGGCACAGCGTCGTGCCGCTCCGCCGCGAGCTCAAGAAGTGTCGCGTGGTGTCCGGCGAGGTCACCAAGGTGGAGCACGCACGCAAGACGGTGACCATCCAGCCCATCGAGGGCCCGGCCACCGAGTTGAGCTACGACCACATCATCGTGGCGCCGGGTTCCGTCTCGCGTACGCTGCCGATCCCCGGCCTGAGCGAGCGCGGCATCGGCCTCAAGACCATCGGTGAGGCCACCTATCTGCGCAACCACATCCTCGACCAGCTCGACGTCGCGGCCGTCACGCCCGACCCCGAGCTGCGCAAGGCCGCGCTGACCTTCGTCTTCGTCGGCGGCGGTTTCGCCGGCATCGAGGCGCTGGCCGAGATGGAGGACGTCGTCCGCGACGCCCTGAAGTATTACCCCGAGCTCGACAAGAGCGAGCTCAAGTTCGTCCTGGTCGAGGCGACCAACCGGATCCTGCCCGAGGTCGGCCCCAAGATGGGCGCCTACGCGGCTCGCGAGCTGGCCAAGCGGGGCATCTCGCTGCGCCTCGACACGTTCCTCAACTCGTGCGTCGACGGCGAGATCGTGCTCTCCGACGGCGACACGTTCCGCGCCGAGACCCTGGTCTGGACGGCCGGGGTCAAGCCGTCGCCGATGCTCGACCACACCGACCTGCCGCGCGGCCCCAAGGGTCACGTCAACTGCCTGCCCACGCTGCAGGTGGCCGACAGCGACGGCAACGTGCTCGAGGGCGCGTGGAGCGCCGGCGACAGCGCCCAGGTGCCCGACCTGACCAACCCCGGCGGCTGGTGCTCGCCGAGCGCCCAGCACGCCGTGCGGCAGGCCCGGGTGCTGGCCGACAACATCCGGCAGGTCGTCCTCGGCGGCGAGCCGAAGGAATACAAGCACAAATACATCGGCAGCGTGGCCGGCCTCGGCCTCGGCAAGGGTGTCGCGCACGTCTACGGCATCAAGGTCAAGGGCTGGCCGGCGTGGTTCATGCACCGCACCTATCACGTCAGCCACATCCCGTCGTTCCACCGCAAGGCCCGGGTGGTCGCCGACTGGACGCTCGCCATGCTGTTCAAGCGCGAGACGATCGCCCTCGGCCAGCTGCACGCCCCGCGCGAGGAGTTCACCGAGGTGACCCCGCCGGTGCAGCGCCCGGCCGAGCGTCCGAAGGTGGACGCCTAGTCCCGCTGAGGCGGGGTCCTGTCCTGGCGCTCGGACGTATACGGTGTCCTAGGGTGTCGCCGGTCACGGTGGTGCCCTAGGACCACGCCCGGGTGGTGGAACGGCAGACACGGCCGCCTTAAAAGCGGCTGCCTCACGCAGGCGTGCGGGTTCGAGACCCGCCCCGGGCACTTCGACAGCCTTACATTCAGCCTGTTCACAGCATTCCGAGGCTTTCCTGATCAGCTAGCTCCCGTACGCTGGAACAGCACGTCATACGTGCCTCAACCTCATAAGGGAGGCTGGACACAGTGAAGACTTCCAACCCGGTGCTCTCGCGCCTCGGCCAGGCGGCCGAGCGGGAGCGTACGGCCGGGTACGGGGCTTACGGCCCCGCCGGTGCCGCCCCGGGTTACGGTCAGCCGTATCCCGGCGCGTCGGATTACCCCGCCGCTCCGCCCGCCGTCCAGCCCATGACGGTCGACGACGTCGTCGTCAAGACGGTCACGCTGCTCGGCATCACCGGTGTCTCGGCGGTGGTCGCGTGGAACGTGATCCCCGACGCCATGACCGGTGCCGCCTGGATCGGTGCCGCGGTGATCGGCCTGGTGCTCGGTCTCGTCATCTCGTTCATGCGGATGGCCAACCCGGCGCTCATCGTCGGCTACGCGGTCGTCGAGGGCGTCTTCGTCGGCATGGCGTCCAAGGTTTTCTCGGTCATCGCGGGCTATCAGGGCGTCGTCCTGCAGGCGGTGATCGCCACCTTCGGCGTCTTCTTCCTGACGGCCTTCCTCTACAAGGCCAAGGTCATCCGGGCCACGCCGAAGTTCCAGCGCGGCATGATCATCGTGATGGGCGGCCTGTTCGCCGTCATGCTGATCAACATCGTGCTCTCGCTGTTCGGCTTCAGCACCGGCCTGCGTGACAACGGCCCGCTGGGCTACCTGTTCAGCGTGGTCTGCATCGTGGTGGCCGCGCTCAGCTTCATCCTCAGCTTCAACGAGGTCGAAGAGGGCGTGCGCGCGGGCCTGCCGGCGCGTTACTCCTGGGTCGCCGCGTTCGGCATCCTGGTCAGCCTGGTCTGGCTCTACCTGGAGATCCTGCGGCTGCTGAGCATGTTGCAGGGCGGGGACGACTAGCACCGCCAAGATCCAAAGAACGCCCGGACCCCCGTACGAGGGTCCGGGCGTTCTCTTTTAGCCTGAAGGCGTGACCGACTTCGCGACGTCGATCGACCGGCTGCTCAACCAGATCCGGGTGTGGGAGCAGCCGCGCTGGAATCAGGACGACCGCGCCATTCGCACGTACGCCCTGGTGCAGCGCCTGGCCGACCTGGGGGCCGACGCCGAGGGCCGCCCGCGCCGCGAGGTGCCCCGCGAGCACGACATGATCCTGCCCGACCAGGTGCGCGTGCTGGCCGACGACCTGCTGGCCACCGGTTCCGAGCCCGCACTGGCCGAGGCGGCCACGGCCGTGGACGATCTGCGTGCCTACATCAACACATAAATCCGCACTAAAAACCGCCAAGCCCGGCCGCTCGTGGCAGGCCGGACCTGGCGGTGACTCGTGGGCCGATCCTCAGCTGAGGCGCTCCAGCACCATGGCCATGCCCTGGCCGCCGCCGACGCACATCGTCTCGAGGCCGATGCCCTTGTCGTGCCAGTCCAGCGCGTTGAGCAGGGTGCCGGTGATGCGGGCGCCGGTCATGCCGAACGGGTGACCCACGGCGATCGCGCCGCCGTTGACGTTCAGCTTCTCGATCGGGATCCCCAGGTCGCGGTACGACGGGATGACCTGGGCCGCGAACGCCTCGTTGATCTCGACCAGGTCGATGTCGTCGATCGTCATGCCGGCCCGCCGCAGCGCCTGCCGCGACGCCTCGACCGGGCCCAGCCCCATGATCTCGGGGCTGAGCGCGGTCACGCCGGTCGACACGATCCGGGCCAGCGGGGTGATGCCCAGCTCGCGGGCCTTGGTGTCGCTCATGATGACCACGGCCGCGGCGCCGTCGTTGAGCGGGCAGCAATTGCCCGCGGTGACCGTGCCGTCGGGGCGGAAAACGGGCTTGAGCTGCGAGACCGCCTCGAGCGTGACGCCCGCCCGGGGGCCGTCGTCCTGCGCCACGACCGTGCCGTCGGGCAGCGTGACCGGGGTGATCTCGCGCTCCCAGAAGCCGTCCGCGATGGCCTTCTCGGCGAGGTTCTGGCTGCGTACGCCGAACTCGTCCATGTCCGCGCGGGTCACGCCCTTGATCTGGGCGAGGTTTTCGGCGGTCTGGCCCATCTGGATGTAGACGTCCGGAATCTGGCCGTCGTCGCGCGGGTCGTGCCAGGTGCGGCCGCCCTCCGCGTACTGCTTCGTGCGGGCCTGGGCCTCGTCGAACTTCGGATTCTCCCAGCCGCCGCCGACCTGCTGCTGCAGCGCCGAGGGAAGACCGTCGGAGCTGCCCCGGGCGTACCGGGAAACGGTTTCGACGCCCGCCGAGAGGAAGATGTCACCCTCGCCGGCCTTGATCGCGTGGAACGCCATGCGGGTCGTCTGCAGCGAGGACGAGCAGTAGCGGGTGACCGTCGCGCCGGGCAGGCCGTCCAGTCCGAGCTGGGTGGCGACCACGCGGGCCATGTTGAAGCCCTGCTCACCGCCGGGCAGCCCGCAACCGAGATAGAGATCCTCGATCAGCGTGCGGTCGAGCTGCGGCACCTTGGCCAGCGCGGCGTCGATGATGGTGGTGGCGAGGTCGTCGGGACGCAGGTCCCTCAGGGATCCCTTGGCTGCACGGCCGATGGGGGATCGAGCGGTGGCGACGATGACAGCTTCCGGCATGGGCCCAATTTAACTCGCGGGTAACTTAGCCGGTAGTACAAATTCGTCACAGAGGGGCCATGTTCGACTACTGAACCGTCATTGCGCTCTCAGCCCGCGGGCGTCATGGCCGCCTTGACCACGGCGGGGTAGAGGGCGTGGGCCCAGACTCGATAACCGTCGGCCGAGGGGTGGAAGCCGTCGTAACAGAGGGTGCCCGCGTCGGCCCGGAACACCGCGCCGGTCTTGTCGCCCAGGTCGACCACCGCGCCGCCCGCGGCCGTCACCGCCTTGGTCTGCGCCTTGGCCATCCGGCGGCCCAGCACGCCGGCCACCTGCCGCAGCGGCGGGGCGATGGCCCGCAGCGCGCCCAGATCGGGGCAGGTGCCGACGACCACCCGGACGCCCGCGTCGCGCAACCGGCGCACCGCCGTGCCCAGCTGGGCCGCCGACTCCTCAGGGCTGCGCAGGCTCGTCGCGTCGTGCGCGCCGATCAGCACCACGGCCACGTCGGGCCGGTCGCCCAGCAGCGCCCGGGCCACCTGCGTGCCCAGGTCGGACGAGCGGGAGCCGGCCACCCCGACGCTGGACAGCAGCACGTGCCGCTCGCCGGTCTCGCCGCTGCCCTCGGCCAGCAGGCGGGCCAGGTGGCCGCCCACGGTCTCGCTCAGCCACTCGACCCCCACGCCGATCGCGGCCGAGTCACCCAGCAGCACCAGGCGCAACGGCGGGGCCGAGACCGGGCCCATCGACGTGCGCAGGGCCAGGCCCATGGTCGGCTTCGCGTAGCGGCGCGCCTTGGCCGCGAGCACCTCGCCGATCAGCAGGGCGGCCCCGCCGACCGCGCCGGCGAGCAGACCGGTGGCGGCCGCCTTGCCGATTCGTGCGTTCAGCCCCGCCATCCCACTCGCCTCCCTGCGTCACGATGCATGCTCTTGATCCTCCGGTGTCCACCCTACGGCGCTCGACGCCGAGCGGCCGCTGGGAACAACTTCCGTCGCCGGTGCCGGTGAGGCGGCCGACCGGTGCCCGAACCAGGACCGCGGCTCGCCGAACCACGGGTGCCGGCGCAGCACGGCCCACCGGCCCGCCGCGCTGACCTCCGTGCCCGGAGCCTGAACCGCCTCCTGCGCGGCCTGCTCCAGATTCCGTACCCCCTCGGCGGCCGGAAGAACCGTGCGGTCGTCCTCGCCGAGCACCGCCATCAGGGTCGGCATCACCACGGCGGCGGCCCGGGCGTACCCCTCCGCCGACGGGTGGAAGCGGTCCGAGCCGAACATGCGGACCGGGTCGGCCTCGAACATGGGCCCGAGCAGGCCGCCGATCGACACCGTGCGCCCGCCCGCCTCGACCACGGCGACCGTCTGCGCGGCGGCCAGATCGCGGCTCCACTTGCGGGCCAGCCAGCGCAGCGGCCGCTTGATCGGCTGGATCGCGCCGATGTCGGGGCAGGTGCCGACGACCACCCGGCAGCCCACCTCGCGCAGCCGGCGCACGGCGTCGCCCAGGTGGCGTACGGCGGAGTCACGGTCCGAGACGTGGGTGACGTCGTTGCCGCCGATCAGGATCACGGCCACGTCCGGCTCGTAGTCCAGCGCGGCGTCGACCTGATAGGGCAGGCCGGACGACATCGACCCGACGACGGCGAGCCGATGCAGCCGTACGGGCCGGCGCAGGCGACGCGACACGCCGGTGGCCAGCAGCGCGCCCGGAGTCTCGCGGGGACGGTGCACGCCGTACCCGGCCGCGGTGGAGTCACCCAGGATGACCATGCTGATCGGCTTGCCGCCGAACTTGGCGCCGTAGAGGCCGTCGCCGCGCGGGGGTGGCGCCTCGGCCATCGGGATGATCCGCCGGGCGTGCGAGGCCTGCCGCATCAGCAGGCCCGCCGACAGGGCGGTCACCGTGGCCACGACGCCTGTCACGCCGCCGAGGATCTGCCCGGCCAGCTTGATCCGGCGCCGGTCCGCGGCGGTGATCTGAATGGTGCTCACGGGCTCCCTCGCTGTCGTTCGTCTCAGAATCCCAAAACCGGCGGGGGAATTC
Organism: Paractinoplanes lichenicola; assembly: GCF_016785085.1. Taxonomy (GTDB): domain Bacteria; phylum Actinomycetota; class Actinomycetes; order Mycobacteriales; family Micromonosporaceae; genus Actinoplanes; species Actinoplanes lichenicola. Next base: position 107,427 of record NZ_JAENHO010000006.1, on the reverse strand, counting down.
GAGGCTATCGCGCGGCGCCGAGAGGCAATCGTGGCGCGGACAAGTCATGCTGGAATGACCGGAAGGAGAACAGCATGGCGAAGACGCTGAAACGAACGGCGGCGTTCACCGCGCTGGCCAAGGCATTGATGTCGGGCGCTCGGGGCGGCCCCTCGCTGTCCACTCGCATCGCGGCGATCCCGCGGATGATGAAGGCGTCCACCCGCGGGCAGTACGACGGCGGCCTGCGCCTGGCGATGATGGCGGCCGCCACGGCGTACGTGCTCTCCCCGATCGACGTCATCCCCGAGGCGTTCCTGCTGATCGTGGGCCTGGCCGACGACGCCGTGATGGTGGCCTGGCTGGCCGGCGCGGTGCTGGCCGAAACGGAGCGCTTCCTGGAGTGGGAGCGGGGCCAGGACAGGATCGTCGTACCCTGAGTCCGTGCGCTACTACGACAACGTCGTCGACATCATCGGTGACACCCCCCTGGTCAAGCTGAACAACGTCACCGAGGGCATCGCGGCCACGGTGCTGGCCAAGGTCGAATACTTCAATCCCGGCGGCTCGGTCAAAGACCGGATCGCCCTGCGGATGGTGCTCGACGCCGAACGGGACGGGCTGCTCCGGCCGGGCGGCACGATCGTCGAGCCGACCAGCGGCAACACCGGCGTCGGGCTGGCCCTGGTGGCCCAGCGCCGCGGCTACAAGTGCATCTTCGTCTGCCCCGACAAGGTCAGCGAGGACAAGCGGAACGTCCTCAAGGCGTACGGGGCCGAAGTGGTGGTGTGCCCGACGGCGGTCGCGCCCGAGGACCCGCGCTCCTATTACAACGTCTCCGACCGGCTGGCCCGCGAGGTGCCCGGCGCGTGGAAGCCGGATCAATACAGCAACCCCGCCAACCCGCGCTCCCACTACGAGGAGACCGGCCCCGAGCTGTGGAAACAGACCGAGGGGCGGATCACGCACTTCGTCGCGGGCGTCGGCACCGGCGGCACGATCACCGGGGTCGGCCGTTATCTGAAAGAGCAGGGTCCCGTACGGGTGGTGGGCGCGGACCCGGAAGGCTCCGTCTACTCCGGCGGCAGCGGGCGGCCCTACCTGGTCGAGGGCGTGGGTGAGGACTTCTGGCCCACCACGTACGACCGGGAGGTCTGCGACGAGATCATCGAGGTCTCCGACTCCGACTCGTTCGAGATGACCCGTCGCCTCGCCCGTGAGGAGGGCCTGCTGGTCGGCGGCTCGTGCGGCATGGCCGTGGTGGCCGCGCTCGAGGTGGCCCGCCGCGCCTCGGCCGACGACGTCATCGTGGTCCTGCTGCCCGACGGCGGCCGCGGCTACCTGTCGAAGATCTTCAACGACGACTGGATGGCCCGCTACGGCTTCCTCCGGTCGGTCGACGGCGCCCCCACGGTCGCCGACGCGCTGGAGGGCAAGGACGGCACGATGCCCCCGCTGATCCACGTGCACCCGACCGAGACGGTGCGCGACGCGATCGACTACATGCGCGAGTACGGCGTGTCGCAGCTGCCCGTGCTCAAGGCCGAGCCCCCAGTGGTGACCGGCGAGGTGGCCGGCTCGATCGCGGAGAAGGCCCTGCTGGACGCGTTGTTCACCGGCCAGGCCCACCTGCACGACACGATAGAGCGGCACATGGGCGACCCGCTGCCGATGATCGGCGGTGGCCAGCCAGTGAGCGAGGCGGTGTCGCTGCTCGAAAAGGCCGACGCGGCGATGGTCCTGGTCGACGGCAAGCCGGCCGGGGTGCTCACTCGACAGGACCTGCTGGCTCACCTTTCTTGATCATTGCTGGGCCGGCGCTGCTCCCCATGTGGTCAGGCGCTTCGCGAATGCCTCGATCGCCTGGTCGGTTGTGGCGTCGGCCCCGATGGACGTGCTGAGCAGGTCGAACAGCAGGCCGTCGAGCGCGTAGTGCAGGAGCGCGATCTCGAACGGGCCCCCCGGCAGCCCGGTCGACGCGTGAAAAGCGACATCCTCCGCGTACGTGCGGTGCAGGGTTGCCGCCAGCATCCGGCCGAGCTCGGGCCGGCGCGCCCCCTCCAGCCGCAATTCGAATAGCGCCCGCATCAGATCGGGCTCGCGAGTGGTGCGCCGCACGATGTCGCGCAGATAATCGGCCATCGAGCCGCGCTGCTCCAGCCGCGCGACGTCGTCATCGGTCGGCGCCAGCCGCGCGAAGATCCGCTCGCCCAGCCCGCTGAACAGGGCGTCCCGCGACCGGAAGTAGTTCGACGCCGTGCCGGCCGGCACCTCCGCCTCCTGATCGACAGCGCGATGGGTGAGACCGCGCGCGCCGCTCCGGGCGAGGACCCGAAGCCCCGCATCGGCAAGCAGATCACGGCGCTGAGGATTGCTGACCACTGTTGTAGTCTAACCACTACAGGCATAGTGATTACCCCGGAGGCAGTCTTGCGCAAGCTCGTCTACTACATCGCGTCGACGATCGACGGCTTCATCGCCGGCCCCGACGGGACCTTCGAGTTCTTCCCGTTCGAGCCCGACCTGCTGGAATACATCCGCACCCGCTATCCGGAAACCCTCCCCACGCATCTGCGCGAGCCCCTCGGCATCCCCGCCGACACCCCGAACCGCGCGTTCGACACCCTCGTGATGGGCCGAGGCACCCTCGAACCCGGATTGAAAGCCGGCATCACCAGCCCGTACGCCCACCTGAAGCAGTACGTGTTCAGCCGCACCCTGCCGCAGGGCGGCGACCCGGAGATCGTCGACGGCGACCCGGTGGAGTTCGTCCGCAAACTCAAGCAGCAGGAAGGCCTCGACATCTGGCTCTGCGGCGGCGCCGACCTGGCCGGCCAACTACTGCCCGAGGTCGACGAACTGGTCATCAAGCTCAGCCCGGTGATCGCCGGCCAGGGAGTCCCACTCGTACGCCGAGACTTCGACCCGACCCGCTTCACGCTGGTGTCGGCTGTCCCGCTGGCGAGCGGCGTGGTCGTCCTCACCTACCGCCCGTACACCGCGTGACGCCGGTCCGGGGCGTGCGGCCGGCTCGTCGACGCGTCCGAGTGGATCTCCGCACGGCTGGATTTTGTCCCGTTTTGCCCGGCGCCAACCAGCCCTAACCCGCCCGCCTAGGGGGTCCCCCACCCTAAGACAGTGGCGGCCGTTCGCGTTCTGGCTGTCCACAGAATGCCTGAAACGCGATTTCGGGGCGTCGAGTTATCCACAGGGCTGGGATCGGAGCGGACGCGGCGAGGTCCAGCGCCTAGGTTGGGCTGGTGATATCGAAGCTGCGTCGTCTTGTCGTCCTGCCGGTGCTGGCCGCGGCCGCCGTCGTGCTGATGGCCGGGCCCGCCGGGGCGCAGGCCCCCGAGCGGCTCGCCACTCAGGTGACCGACCGGGCCGGCGTGCTCGACGATCGGGGTGCGGTCGACGCGGCGCTCCGCGATCTGCAGGAGAAGACGGGGCTGCAGCTGTTCGTGGTCCTGGTCGACTCGTTCGACGGCACGCCGGCGCAGGAGTGGACCGATGAGACGGCCCGGCTCAGCGACCTCGGCGATCGTGACGCGCTGCTCGCCGTGGCGGTGACCGACCGGGCGTACGCGTATTCGTTCCCCGACGATTCCCGGCTCAGCGACAGCGAGCTCGCCGACGTGGCCGAGCAGGACATCGAGCCCGCCCTGAGCCGCAGCGACTGGTCGGCGGCGGTGATCGCGGGTGCCCAGGGGTACGCCGACGCGGCGAGCGGGGGCGGTTTCGGGTGGGTGTGGCTGATCGTCGTGCTGGTGGTGCTCGTGGCGCTGGCCTGGTGGTGGTTGCGGCGCAGACGCCGTCCGGCCCCGAGCGCCGCGCCGCAGGCCCCGGCCGGGCCGAGCCTGGACGAGTTGACCAGTCAGGCCAACGCGCTGCTCATCGAGCTCGACGACGACCTGCGGGCCGGGGAGCGTGAGTTGGGGCTGGCCGCCGCGCAGTACGGCGCCGAGGCCACCGCGCCGTTCCAGGCCGCGCTGCAGGCGTCCCGGCAGGACGTGGCGGAGGCGTTCCGGTTGCGGATGACGCTCGAGGAGGAGCCCGCCCCCGACGAGGCCCGCCGCCGCGACACGCTGACGAAGATCATTGAGCTGTGTCAGGGTGCCGATGCCCGGCTGGACGCCGAGTCCGAGGCCTTCGACCGGCTGCGCGACCTGGAGGGCCGGGCGGCCGAGGCGGCCGACGAGATCGACCGGCGCCGGGCGGCGATCGAGCAGTCGTTGCCGGCCACCGAGGCAACGGCCCAACAGGTATTGACCACGTATTCCGGCGGCGCGGTCACCGCCATCGCCACCAATGTGGACCAGGCCCGCGAACGGCTGTCCTTCGCGGCCTCCGCGCTGGCCGAGGCCCGGGAGGCGCTGGCCGACGCCGCCGGGTCCGGAGCCGCAAATCCCGGCGGCGGCGTGTCGAACCCGGCTGCGGGTATGACCGGTGGCGGCGCGGGTTCGAGCGGCGCGGCGGGTGTGCCCAGTGGCGGTGCGGGTTCGAGCGACGCGGCGGGTGCGGCCGGTGGTGGTGCGGATCCTGGCGGTGATGGTGCGGGCGCAGGTCCGAGCACGACCGGCGGCGCTGCAACGGGCGCGGCCGGGTCCGAGGGGGGTGTGCCCGGCGGGGATCGGGCCGAGGCGGCGCTTGCCGTGCGGGCCGCGGAGCAGGCAGTCGACCAGGCGGAGCAGTTGGTGGCCGCGGTGAGCCGGGCCGCCGCTGATCTGCCGGCCGCCCGGAGCGCGGCCGAGGCGTTGATCGCCGAGATCACCGGCGAGATCGCCGCGGGGCGGGCGGCGCTGAGCGGGGGCGGCCCGGCTCCGGCGGGGCTGGCCGCCGCGATCTCCGGTGGGGAGCAGGCGCTGGCCGCGGCGGCGACCGCGCTGGCCGTGTCGCGGCCGGATCCGATCGAGGCCGTCGCCACGTTGCAGGCGGCCGACGCGGCCCTGGACGCCGCGCTGGCCGAGGCCCGCGACGTGGCCGAGCGGCTGGCCCACGACCGCGGCCTGCTGGCCCAGGAGCTGCCGGTGGCCCGGGCCGAAGTGGCGGCGACCAACGATTTCATCACCACTCGCCGCGGGGCGGTGGATTCCGGCGCGCGAGCCACTCTCTCCGAGGCGCTGCGTCACCTGGCGACGGCCGAGAGTGTGGCCGGCACCGACCCGGCGACCGCGTTGGCCGAGGCTCGGCAGGCACGGCGGCTCGCGGCCAACGCGGGCCAGGCGGCCCGGCTCGACGTGCAGCGCTGGGGCGGTGGCGGCGGTTCCGGCTGGGGCGGGCCGGGCCAGTCGGGCGGCTTCGACGCGGGCGCGTTCGCCGGCGCGGTGCTGGGCGGCATCCTGTCCGGCGGCGGCCGCTCCTACGGCGGGCGCTCGGGCGGCGGCTTCAGCGGCGGCGGTTTCGGCGGCAGTGGCTCGAGGGGCCGCCGCACGTCCGGCGGCGGCGGTGGCGGCGGCGGCCGCCGGGGCGGAGGCGGTCGTTTCTAAAAATCTTGGGGGCGGAGGCGGCCGTTTCTAAAAATCGCGTGGGTGGAGGCGGCCGTTTCTAAGAAACGCGTGGGTGGAGGCGGCCGTTTCTAAGAAACGCGTGGGTGGAGGCGGCCGTTTCTAAGAAACGCGGAGGTGGAGGCGGCCGTTTCTAAGAAACGCGGAGGTGGAGGCGGCCGATCTTAAGGATCGCGGGGTGAGGCGGCCGTTTCTAAGGATGGGGTGCCGCCACCTCGATCACCCGGGTCGTGGGGGCCGCCTCGGCGAACGAGGCCCGCAACGCCAGACGATCGGGGTCGGTCATGAAAGCGTCGTAGCCCGCGCGGGACTCGAAGCGGATCAGGTGGACCTCCGAGTGGGCGTCCGTGCTGTGCAGGCGCCGCTCCAGGGTGCCGCCGTGGCGGGGGAGCAGGGCCAGCACCGCATCCTCGTACTGCCTGCCCCGGGCCGGGTCGGCGGGGGACATGTCCACAATGGCCACGAGCAGGAGGCCGGCCGCCTCGCCTGGGTCGATCATGGGGCAAGTATCCCAGGCGAGGCGGGGGTCAGTTGAGTTCGGCGGGGACGGTGACCACGTCGACCAGCGCGTTCTTGCGGAGCAGGGTGATCGGCAGGTTGGTGCCGATCGCGGGGCCTAGCATGAGGCGCTGCAACGCCTGCACGCTCTGCGTGGACTGGCCGCCGGCCGTGATCAGGATGTCGCCCAGGTAGATTCCGGCGTTGCCGGCGGGGCTGCCGGGGACGACCTCGACCACGCGGAGCCCGAGTTTCTGGCCCAGCCGGTCGGCCAGCGCCGGTGGCAGCGGTGCGGGGACGCCGGCCACCCCGAGCCACGCCCGGCGCACGCGGCCGTTGGCGACCAGCTCGCCGATGATCGCGCGGGTGGTGGCGTTGATCGGGACGGCCAGCCCGAGGCCGTAACCGGCGACCGCGGTGTTGATCCCGACCACGGTGCCGGTCGAGTCGGCCAGGGCGCCGCCCGAGTTGCCGGGGTTGAGGGCGGCGTCGGTCTGGATGACGCTGTCGATGATGCGTACGCGGCGGCCGTCGCGGGCTGGGAGTGAGCGGCCCAGGCCCGACACGACGCCCGCCGTGACGGAACCGGCGAGCCCCATCGGGTTGCCCACGGCCACGACCAGCTGGCCGATCTTCAGTTCGTCGGCGTTGCCGAGCGGGGCGGCCGGGGCCCCCGGGTTGTGCACCCGCACGACGGCCAGGTCGGAGAGCGGGTCCGCCCCGACGACGTCGAAGCGGGTCTCGGTGCCGTCGGCGAAGTCGGCCGTGCCGCCGCTCGCCCCGGCCACCACATGTGCGTTGGTCAGCAGAAAACCGTCGTCGGTGAAGGTGACCGCCGAGCCGGCGCCCTGGCCGCGCGAGGTGCGCACGGAGAGGGCCGCGACCGACGGCAGAAGTTTGGTGGCGACGCCGGTCACCACACGGCTGTAGGCATCGAGTGCCCCTGAATCGACACCCGTGTGTTCGGTATCCATGAGTGCTTCAACACGCCCCCGACCGGCATCGATGCCCGCCAGAAGTCCGCCCACGGCGAACACGTGTGCAAAAGGCGCTACACGTGTCCGTCACTCTGGGTCGCGCTAATCGCACAGAAAGTCCGACCGGCGGATGGCGCTGGGCGGTTGTATGGGTCGTGACGGACGTATGACGACCCGACCGGCACCCGAATCACCGACGGAGGGGTACAAGGGAATGGTCATCGCCGAGTCGATGCCGACCGACATTGTGGACCGCCTGCTGTGGCAGGACGCTCAGCAGATGCTCGGGCGGCACGCGGAGCCGGACGGCAACGGGGAGTGTGTCTGGTGTGGATGGCGCTGGCCATGCTCGCCACGCCGGCTCGCCGAACGGGCCGACGCCGCATCCCGTCGCCCCTGGCGGGAGGCGTGGACCGTCCGTCACGACCTGAACAGCATCAGGTCGATGCCCGGCTTGCGGGCCGGCCGTGAGGAGCCACGCCCGGTCAACCGCGGCCGCTTCGAGTAGCCGAACACAACTGCACAGAGCTTCGACGTCGCCCGTCCGCTTGACCTCCCCCGGCAGGCATGGCTACCCGGCCCGGGATGACGTCGTCCGGCGGTGAGTCCGCTGCGCCCCGCCAGCGTCGCGATCTCCCGCCGCAAGACCCGCCCTTGATCCGGATCAGGACCGGCATGCCTCCGTCGGTCCAGCGTCTCCGGCCAGACGCGACCCCGGTTCGGGCGGGATGGTTGGCGGGAGCGTGGGGCCACAGGTTCCCCCGTTCCATATCGGTCCTGCGCTCCCGCCCAGCCAAGAAATGAAAAAGGCGATAAGTCGGAAATGGGGAAGGGGATTGCGGCCCGAGCGGCACGAGAAGCGGCGGCGCGGGTGGTGTGCGCAAGCGATCGTAAAGCGGATCGCAGGAGCAAGCCCCGAACGGAAAGTCGCGGGAGCGGGCCGTACGAGAAAAGTCGCAGGAGCGAGCCGTACGAGGCAAGTCGCGAGCTGATGCCGTACGGGACGAGAAGCGAGCTGAAGCCGTACGGCAAAACGCGAGCTCAAGCCGTACGAGAAAACGCGAACTCAAGCCGTACGGGAAGAGCGCGAGCTGAAGCCGTACGAGAAAAACGCGAGCTCAAGCCGTACGAGAAGAGCGCGAGCCAAGGCCGTACGGGGAGAGGGAAGCTCCGGCGCGCCCGACCCGGCAAGACCGGGCGCGCCGAATCAAGGTCGATGCGCCGGCCGTGACAGCGGCACGCATCGTCCACGACGAACGAGCCCCGACGTGGCGGCCTGGGCGGCGTCCGTAGTTAGGGTAGGCTAACCAAAGGCTGAGCGCAGGTCAATCGTGTAGCGAAGTTGCGCGACCGGTTCACCGTTGACCGGCTCCTCCCGGGTGCCACCGTCGGCCGTCCACCCGCCGGCCTCGTAGAACTCCCGTGCGCGCAAGTTCTCCTCCAGCACCCACAGCACGGCCCGATCCTCGCCGAGGGTGGCCAGCGACGACAGCGCATCCACCATCAGCAACCGCCCCACCCCGGTGCCCAGCACCGGCGGCAGCACGTGGATCGCGTACAGCTCGACCGCGCCCGGAGTCTCCGAAGGCCCGACGTACGAGAACCCGATCACGGCGCCGGAGTCGTCCACGGCCACCGTCATCCGATGCGTGTCCTTCTCCCAGCGATATCGCTCGGTCCACCACTCCCCGAAGGCCTCCTCGGTGCGCAACGCGAGCGTCGACGCCGAGAGGATGCCGGCGTAGGCCGCCACCCGCGAGCGCTGATGCACCGCCCCCACCGCGACAAGATCACCCTGAGAAGAGGCCGTACGCAGCGAGACGGTCATCAGGCGACCGTAGCCTCCCGCCGCGGCGGCACGGGCACCCGCCCGAGGTCCGACCCGACCACGATCTCCCCGTCGAACGAGGCCCGCGCCTCGGCCAGGAACCGCGACGCGTCCGGATAGCGCTGCGAGAAATGCGTCAGAACCAGAGTCCGTACGCCCGCCGTCCGCGCCACCGCCCCGGCCTGCGCCGCCGTCAGGTGACCGACCTGCGCGGCCATGTCGGCGTCCTCGGTGAGGAAGGTCGACTCGATGACCAGCATGTCGACGCCCGCGGCGAGCTCGTGCACGTTGTCGCAGAGCCCGGTGTCCATGATGAAGGCGAAGCTCTGCCCGGGCCGCTCGACGCTGACCTGCTCGATCGTCACGTCGCCGATCCGCCCGGCCCGCTGCAGCTCGCCGACCGCGGGCCCGGCGATGCCGTGAGCGGCCAGCAGCGCGGGAACCATCCGGCGCCCACCCGGTTCATCGAGGCGATACCCGTACGTGGGAAGGGAATGCCAGAGGGGTAGCGCCGTCAACCGGCCCGCCGGCGTGGACGTGACCCAGGAGGAACCGGAAACGGGCGAGCCGACGATCGTGGCGTTGTCCCAGTAGCTCGTGGCGTGCCGCAGCCGGTCGTAGAACTCCTGGCCGGCCGCCGGGTAGTGCACCGTCACCGGGTGGGGCACCTTGTCGAGCGAGATGCGCTGCAGGATGCCGGGCAGGCCGAGGCTGTGATCACCGTGGAAGTGGGTGATGCAGATGCGCTTGATCGGGGTGACCGCGAGGCCCGCCATCAGCATCTGGCGCTGGGTGCCCTCACCCGGGTCGAAGAGGATAACCTCGTCGTCCCAGCGCAGCAGGTAGCCGTTGTGGTTGCGCAGCCGGGTCGGCACCTGGCTGGCCGTGCCGAGCAAGACCAACTCGCGCAGGAGGGCCTCCAACAATGAAGCGACCCCTGGGGACTTCCGCACACGTATGCACGGTCCGGTCGGACAAGGCCGGATCCCCAGGGGTCGGGTGGCTACCTTGAATTCGCCGCACCGCTGCCACACGGTCTCGACGTAGTACTACGAAGCTGTCGAGGACAGCGGCTAGCGGACAGCCACCTCACGAGTCCCGTTGCTATACAACTTCGGACCACCTCCCTTCACGTGTACGCACACGTTAACCAGCGATCGGGGAGGTCGCCAACACTTTTAAAATCACTAGAGGCGAGGGAATACCCGCGGCGACATCTCGGTGCCCTCCACGGCGAGCGCGGCCGGGCCGACGATCAGCGGGTCGGGCGTGCCGACGACCTCTTCGTCCTTGTTGTCGTAGTCGAAGCGGTTGAGCACGTGCCGCATCGCCTCGAGCCGGGCGCGCTTCTTGTCGTTGCTTTTCACCACGGTCCACGGCGCGTCGGCGGTGTCGGTGTAGAAGAACATCGCCTCCTTGGCCTCGGTGTAGTCGCCCCACTTGTCGAGCGACGCGAGGTCGTTCGGCGAGAGCTTCCACTGCCGTACGGGGTCGACCTGGCGAATGGCGAAGCGCGTGCGCTGCTCGCCCTGCGTCACCGAGAACCAGAACTTGACCAGGTGGACGCCGGACCGGACGAGCATGCGCTCCAGCTCGGGGGCCTGACGCATGAACTCGAGGTATTCCTGCCGGGTGCAGTAGCCCATGACCCGCTCGACGCCGGCCCGGTTGTACCAGGAGCGGTCGAACAGCACGATCTCACCGGCCGAGGGCAGGTGGCTGATGTAGCGCTGGAAATACCACTGCGTGCTTTCCTTCTCGCTGGGCTTCTCCAGCGCCACCACCTTGGAGCCGCGCGGGTTCAGGTGCTCCATGAAGCGCTTGATCGTGCCGCCCTTGCCGGCCGCGTCGCGCCCCTCGAAGAGGATCACCATCCGCTCGCCGGTGCTCTTGCACCAGTTCTGCAGCTTCAGCAGCTCGATCTGGAGCAGCCGCTTGTGGTGGTCGTACTCGTGGCGGGCCATCCGCTCGTCGTACGGGTATTCCTCGCGCCACGTGTCGACCGGGGTGCCGTCGGCGTTGAGCAGCACCGGGTCGTCGTCATCGTCGTCCGCGACCCGGTATCCGCCCAGCTCGGCCACCGGACCCGCATAGGGCTCCGTCGTCGAGTCCGAGTCATCGAAGTGACCGTTCTGCTGCGCCTGCTCTGCCTCCGACTGCATAACTCGACTACATACCCCCGGAGGGTGACAACTCAACGACTGGTCAGATGAACATTCAGCCGAGCCACTTACGGAGCTTCTTCTGCCGTGAGGTCTCGACAACCACCGGCAATTCCTTGTACGTGTCCTTGCCGACCTGCTCCTGCCGGGCCCACAGGACGCCGAACCAGAAGCTGTCCGGGCCGATCTCGTGCAGCAGCTCGCGGGCGACCACCGAATCCTGGTGCGCGCCGAGCACGTCCTGCAGCTCGGTCAGCACCTTGACCAGCTGCTTCCCGGGCTTGCCGGCCTCCGCCTCGAACACCTCGACGGCGTACCGGGCGCGCTTGTAGGCCTTGCGGGCGTCGTGCAGCTCGTGGTCCTCGCCGTTGTTGAGCGCCTCGTCGAGCAGCGCGTCGGCCTTGGCCAGGCTCTTGTGCGCCCGCTTGATCGGGTCCGGCTCGACGGTCTTCTGCCGGGCCAGCTGGTCGATGCGGTCGAGCAGGGTCAGGTAGCGCTCGCCCTCGAGCGCCTCCTCGAGCGCGGCGCGGCCCTCGGCGACCTGGGCGTCGAGGTGCTCGCGGATGCGCGCGGCCACCGGCTCGAACTGCGGCCCGGCCTCGTCCAGCCCGGCCAGCAGCTTGCCCTCCTGCACCTGGCCGTCGCGCACCTGACCGAGCAGGTCGGCCAGCCACTTGAGCTCGTCGTTGAGGTCGGCCGCCTCTCCGAAGGTGCGCTTGAACGTCTTGAGGGTGCTGCGCAGGCGCCGGGTGCCGACGCGCATCTTGTGCACGGCTTCCGGGTCACCCCGCCGTACGCCCGGGTCGTACTCCACGATGGCGTCGTGCTGGTCCCGGACGTACTGGAGGACGGGGTTCTTGTTCGGCGGGGCGGCCTTGGGCAGGGCGGGGTTGCCGAACGCGCGCGCGACCTTCGAGGGGCCCGTGGCCGGAGTGGCGCCCGCGGCGAACAGCGCCTTCTCGACGGCGGCGAGCAGCTTGGGGCCGCCGTCGACCAGCTCGACCTCGACCTCCTGCCAGCGCTGCTCGTGGCCGTCCCGCTCGGCGATCACCTGATCCTGGGCGACCAGCGCGAGCGTGTTGCCCGCGGCGTCGCGCAGCGGTGTCTCGACCCGGTTGGTGCGCAGGCGGGCGATCGGCTTGAGCTCCTGGCGGCGAATGATCGCGCGGACCTGGCCCACCAGCTCGGCGGGCACGGTGTCGACCTTGCCGTTGAGGGGTAGCCGATGTTCGGTGCGGTCGGTGCCCTGGCCGGGCGTCTTCAAATGCCAGCCCGCGTCGCCGCCGCCGGTGCGCCGCCGAAGTGTCCGGCGGTTTCTCATCAGGGCGAGGTCGTCGGTGTCGAAGTACGTGGCGTCGAGGTCGTGGGTCTCGGCGCCGGTGCTGCTGCTGATCCCTGCCTTGCCGGCGAGATCGGGCAGCCGAAACTCGGTGGGCACGTCGTATTTACGCTCTGTTTCGGTGGCGATCTCCATCCGTTAATAGTGCCCGAACGGGTGACGCCGACACAGGTCAAGTGTTTAGCAGGTTCTGCACAGCCGGGTCACAGGCAGGCCTGGCACCGTAGGGAACCTTCGGTGATGGAGGTACGCATGGACAAGTCCGAACGCCGTCCGGTCTCGCTGGCCGGCCTCGGTCTGATCAGCGCCGGTGCCGTGCTCGGCCTGGCCCTGGCCACCCCCGCCGCGGCGTCGGCGTCCGACCAGCAGACCCGGTCGCAGTCGCAGGCGCAGCAGGCCCAGGCGAGCGAGGAGGAGGGCGCCTAGGCCGCCATCGGCCGGCCCCCGAGGCTGCGCAGATAGAGCGCCCGGGAGTAGTTGGCCGCGGCCGCGCCGTAATACATGGTGGCCAGCCCGACGTAGAAGCCGTTGTTGGTGATCGCGTTCTTGGCCGTGGTCGATGCCGACCACCGGATCTCCGCGTCCGACTCGCTGATGCCCTTACGGATGCACCGGAGCCGGTTCATCTCCTTGCCGGTCTTCCAGGTGTCGAGCGCCTGCTCGGCCTCGCGCATCGACTCCTCGGCCTGCTCGGTGAGCGACTCCGCGAGGTTCCAGGCCTGGCGCTCGTCGTCGTTGTAAAAAGTCCGCACGGTCACACCTCCCGTTGCACCGCTGTCGATCTCCAGTGTGCGGAGCATGTCGGGACATGTCGATCTTTTCCACCCCCAGGCATGAAAACCGGCCCCGGCGGTTGCCGGGGCCTCCACGCCCGGTCAGGCGGTGCGGGCCACACCCACCGGGCAGGTCATCCCGTTGGGGCCGTGGTTGCAGTAGCCGTACGGGTTCTTGCTGTCGCTGAGGTACTGCTGGTGGTAGTCCTCGGCGTAGTAGTACGCCGTGAGCGGGCCGATCTCGGTGGTGATGGCGCCGCGGCCGGCCTTTGTGACGACCGGCTGGAACGCCGCCCGCGAGGCCTCGGCGATCTTGGCCTGGTCGGGCGTGGTCGTGTAGATCGCCGAACGGTACTGGGTGCCGACGTCGTTGCCCTGGCGCATGCCCTGGGTCGGGTCGTGGTTCTCCCAGAAGGCCTTGAGCAGGTCCTCGTACTGAATCTTGGTGGGGTCGTAGACGACCTGGACCACCTCGGTGTGCCCGGTCGAGCCGGAGCAGGTCTCCTCGTACGTCGGGTTCTTGGTGAACCCACCGGCGTAGCCGACGGAGGTCGAGTAGACGCCCGGCAGCTGCCAGAAGATCCGCTCGGCGCCCCAGAAACAGCCCATCCCGAAGACCGCGACCTCGAGGCCGGCCGGCCACGGGCCCTTCAGCGGGGTGCCGAGGACGGTGTGCTCGCTCGCCACCGGCATCTCCAGCGGGCGGCCGGGCAGGGCCTGGTCGGGGGTAATCAGCTCGAGCTTCTTGTGCCGCAGGAACACGGTCACTCCCTTCATCCGCCTGTGTAACGCCGGGGGCTACCTCATCCTTACCCGAGTTCAGCGGCGATGGTGGCGGCGTACTGAGCTGCCTCTTCGTCGCTCGCGTACTTGGTGCGGGGCCAGAAGAAGCCGCGCAGGCCGTCGCCCTTCGTCCGTGGCACGACGTGGAAGTGGAGGTGGGCCACCGACTGGGAGACGACGTTGTTGTTGGCCACGAACGTCCCCTGCGCCCCGAGCGCCTCGGGCACCGCGGCCGCCACCCGCTGGACCAGTCCGAAATACCCGGGCAGGTCGGTCTGCGGCAGGTCGGTCAGCGTCACCACGTGCTCGCGGGGAACGATGAGCACGTGACCCTTGAACACGGGCCGCACATCGAGGAAACCCACCCCCTCGGGCGAGTCGATGACCTTGAAGGCGGGGACCGACCCCGCCACGATGTCGCAGAACACGCACGATGCCACGTGGCGAGACTAGCCTTGCGCAGCATGACGGCTAACGACTATGGGTTCGACACCCTCGCCATCCACGCCGGCTCGGATCCGGACCCCCGGACGGGCGCGGTCGTGCCTCCGATCTATCAGACGAGCACGTACGCCCAGGACGCCGTCGGCGCGCCCCGGCTGGGTTACGAATACAGCCGCTCCGGCAACCCCACCCGCGACGCGCTCCAGGAGTGCCTGGCCGCGATCGAGGGCGGCCGCCGTGGCCTGGCCTTCGCGAGCGGTCTCGCCGCCGAGGACACGCTGCTCCGCGCCGTCTGCCGTCCCGGTGACCACGTCGTGATCCCCGGGGATGCGTACGGGGGAACTTATCGCCTTTTCGCCAAGGTGGCCGAGAACTGGGGCCTGGCGTGGACGGCCGTGCCGCTGGACGACCTCGACCAGGTGCGCGCCGCTTTCCGGCCCGGCGTGACCAAGATGATCTGGGCCGAGACGCCGACCAACCCGCTGCTCAACATCGCCGACATCGCGGCGCTGGCCGGGCTGGCCCACGAATACGACGCGCTGCTGGTGGTGGACAACACGTTCGCCTCGCCCTACCTGCAGCAGCCGCTGGCCCTGGGGGCCGACGTGATCGTGCACTCGACCACGAAATACCTCGGCGGTCACTCCGATGTGGTCGGCGGGGCCCTGATCACGGCGTCCGACGATCTCGGCGACACGCTGGCCTTCCACCAGAACGCCATGGGCGCGGTCAACGGCCCGTTCGACGCGTGGCTCACGCTGCGGGGGATCAAGACCTTGGGCGTACGGATGGACCGGCACTGCGACAACGCCGAACGCGTGGTCGGTTATCTCCGTGAGCACAAGGCCGTGTCCGAGGTTCTCTACCCGGGCCTCGAATCACACCCCGGTCACGAGGTCGCGGCCAAGCAGATGCAACGGTTCGGCGGCATGGTCTCGTTCCGGGCCGTCGGCGGCCAGGAAAAGGCCATCGAGATCTGCAACCGGACAAAGCTCTTCGTGCTCGCCGAGTCGCTGGGCGGCATCGAGTCGCTGATCGAGCACCCCGGGCAGATGACACACCTGTCCGCTGCGGGCTCCGCGCTTGAAGTCCCCGGCGATCTCGTGCGACTGTCTGTCGGCATCGAAACCGTTGACGATCTGCTCGCGGACCTGGAGCAGGCACTCGGCTGACCTACGGAGCACGAAAATGACGGACGGGACGACCTGGGTCGGCGCCACCGCCAAGCAGATCTCGCGGGCGGTGCGGCGCGGCGACATCACCGCCACTCAGGTCGTCGCCGACCACCTGGAACAGATCGCCATCACCGACCCGTCGCTGGACGCGTTCCGCATCATCCGCGGCGGCGAGGCGATCACCGAGGCCGAGAAGGTCGACGACCAGGAGGACCTGTCGAACCTCCCGCTGGCCGGGGTGCCGGTCGCGGTGAAGGAGAACACGCCGGTCGCGGGCGTGCCGACGTGGAACGGCTCGGCGGCCGCCCGCACACCCGTGGCCGAGGAGGATCACGAGGTCGTGCGCCGGCTGCGCGGGGCCGGGGCGGTGGTCGTCGGCATCACCCGCATGCCCGAGATGGGGCTGTGGGCGGTCACCGACGAGGCCGACACGCCCACTCGCAACCCCTGGGACCGCGACCGTACGCCGGGCGGCTCCTCCGGGGGCTCGGCCGCCGCGGTCGCCGCCGGTCTGGTGCCGATCGCCCAGGGCAACGACGGCCTGGGCTCGATCCGCATCCCGGCCGCCTGCTGCGGGCTGGTCGGCCTCAAGCCCGGCCGCGGCGTCGTGCCGGCCGAGATGGGCATCACCAACTGGTACGACCTGGTCGAGAACGGCGTGCTCACCACCACGGTGGCGGACGCCGCGCTGGGCTTCTCGGTGCTGGCCGGCCGCGATCCGATCAAGCTGGTCGAGCCGAGCCGCCTGCGGGTGGGCATCTCGACCCGGTCACCCCTGCCCGGCGTGCGCGCCGACGAGCCCAACATGTCGGCCGTGACCACCGCGTCCAAGCTGCTGGTGCAGGCCGGGCACGACACGGTCACGGCTAACCCGCGGTATCCGCAGACGCTGGGCATCGGCACGCTGGCCACCTGGTTCGCGTCGGCCTACCGCGAGTCCGAGGCCTTCCAGCTGTCCCAGCTGCAGCCGCGCACCCGGCAGCATATCCGGATGGGCAAGTGGGCGCTGCGCAGCGGCCTGGTCCGCCAGTCGCAGCGCGACGCGTTCCGCGAGGCGTCCATCCGCTTCTTCGCCGACAACTCGATCGACCTGCTGCTGACCCCGGCGCTGGCCTCGGCGCCGCCGCCCGCCGACGGGTACGCCTCCGGCTCGTGGCGGCACAACATGTCGGTCAGCATGCGATACGCCCCGTTCGCGGCGCCCTGGAACATCGCGGGCCTGCCGGCCATCTCCGTCCCGGTCGGCACCCGGCCCGACGGGCTGCCGCTGGCCGTGCAGTTCGTCGGCCCGCCCGACTCCGAGGCGCTGCTGCTGGCCGTGGCCGGGCAGTTCGAGGTTCTCAACCCCTGGCAGCGGTTCGCCTTCGCGTAGGGGCAGTATTCAGGGAATGAACTCGCTCGACCTGCTCTCGCTGGCCGACATCCGGTCCGCGCGTGAGCTGCTCACCGACGTGGTCAAGACCACCCCGTTGATCTCGTCCCGCCCGCTCACCGAAATCACCGGCACCGACGTCTGGCTCAAGTGCGAGAACCAGCAGCGGGCCGGCTCGTACAAGGTGCGCGGCGCCTACACCCGGATCGCCCGGCTCTCCGCGGCCGAGCGGGCTCGCGGCGTGGTCGCGGCCAGCGCCGGCAACCACGCGCAGGGTGTGGCCCTGGCCGCCGGGCTGCTGGGCGCCCGCTCGACTGTGTTCATGCCCGAGGGCGCGCCGCTGCCCAAGGTCACCGCCACCCGGGGGTACGGCGCCTCGATCGAATACGCCGGCACCAGCGTCGACGACTCTCTCGTGGCCGCGCGCCTGTTTGCCGAGCAGACCGGTGCGGTCATGATTCACCCGTTCGACCACCCCGACGTGATCGCCGGGCAGGGCACGGTGGCCCTGGAGATCCTCGAGCAGTGCCCCGAGGCCACCACGATCGTCACCGCGGTCGGCGGCGGCGGGCTGATCTCGGGCGTCGCGGTCGCGGCCAAGGCCCTGCGGCCCGACATCCGGGTCGTCGGGGTGCAGGCCGAGAGCATCGCGGCGTATCCGCCCTCGCTGGCCGCCGGCGCCCCGGTCAAGCTCGAGCGCGGCGTCACCATCGCCGACGGCATCGCCGTGCTGCGGCCCGGCGACCTGCCCTTCGCGCACGTCAGCAAGCTGGTCGACGAGGTGGTCACGGTCTCCGACGAGGACCTGTCGGCCGCTCTGCTGGTGTTGCTGGAGCGGCACAAGATGGTGGTCGAGCCGGCCGGGGGAGCGGCCGTGGCCGCCCTGCTGACCGGCGCCTACGCCCCGCCCACGGACGGGCCGGTGGTGGCGATCCTCTCCGGCGGCAACATCGACCCCATGCTGCTGCTGCGCGTGATCGAGCACGGGCTGGCCTCGGCCGGGCGGTTCCTGCGGCTCGCGGTGCGCTGCACCGACCGGCCCGGCGAGCTGGCCCGGCTGCTCGGCGAGATCGCGGAGCAGCGGGCCAACGTGGTCGACGTGGCCCACTCGCGGCAGAGCCCGCGGCTGAGCTTCGGCGAGGCCGAGGTGGCGCTCTCGGTCGAGACCCGCGGGCCCGACCATTCGGCCGCGCTGATCAGCACGCTGCGCGACTCGGGTTATCAGGTGTCGCTGCAGGCCTGAGTTGTGAAAAAGGCCCGCGGGAACCCGCGGGCCTTCCACGCCGGGGTCAGCCCTCGAACGGGCCGAACTTCACCACTGTCACCTTGATGTCGGAGCCGCTGGGCGCCGTGTAGGTGACGGTCTGGCCCTCGCCCGCGCCGAGAATGGCGGTGCCGAGAGCCGACTCGGGGCTGTAGACCGTGAGGTCGGTGGTGGACGCGATCTCACGCGAGCCGAGCAGGAAGGTCTCGGTGTCGCTCTGGTCGTCGTCGAAATAGATCGTCACGACCGAGCCCGGGGTGACCTCGTTGGCGGTCTGGGCCTCGCCGACCTCGGAGGTGCGCAGGAACTCCTTTAGATAAAGGATCCGGCCCTCCTGACGGCTCTGCTCCTCACGGGCGGCGTGGTAGCCGCCGTTCTCGCGGAGGTCACCCTCCTCGCGACGCGCGTTGATCTCCGCGGCGATGGCGGGGCGACCGGCGATCAGCTCGTCGAGCTCGGCCTGCAGCCGGTCGTAAGCGTCCTGAGATAGCCAGGTCTTGGGCGCCTCTGAACTGGTCACGGTCGATCTCCTTGCTGGAACGGGCACGAGACAAAAAGGAAAAGCGCCCAACATCTCTGGCGGAGATGCTGAACGGAGCGAATTACTTAGCTTACCAGCGGTATGCGGGCCGCCAGATATGCACGATCTCGCACTATTCAAACGCGGGTTTCAGGCGGCGCGGCACTTCAGGACGTCGCCGACGCTGGCCCGGGCCGTGGTGGGCACGTCTTCCTCGGCGTCGATCACCGACGCGTCGCCGGCCGCCCGGACCACCACCGTGCGCCGCCCGACCTCGAACCCGTCGTAGTCGCGGGCGCGCAGGATGCACTCGGCGGCCCCGCCGGCCGGCACCCGCACCTTGAACTGGATGGTCAGCACGGTGGCGGAGGGCTCGTCCCAGCCGACGATCTGCGGGTCGTAGTCGGTCTGGCCGTATTGCTGGAAGAGCCGGACCGAGAGCACGAGCGAGGCCGCCACGACGACCACGAGCACGATGAGCGGCAGCACCGGCCGGCGGCGGCCGGAGCGGCGCTTGCCGTACCGTCCCGGCGGGAAGACCGGGTTTGTGGTGCGCGTCTCGCTCACCGGAACACCCTCTCGTGCGTTTCTTGTCGGGGGGATCCGCAAGAATGGCAGGGTCCATCTTCGCAGTCGACACCGGCCCGCCTGCCGCGGGTCAGGTCCGAGGAGACTTCAGTGGCCGAGCAGTTGCGTCTCATGACGGTGCACGCGCACCCCGACGACGAGTCCAGCAAGGGCGCCGCGACCATGGCGCGCTATGTGGCCGAGGGCGTCCGGGTGATGGTCGCGACGTGTACGGGTGGCGAGCGCGGCAGCATCCTCAACCCGAAGATGGACCGCCCCGACGTGCTGGAGAACATCTCCGAGATCCGCCGGGCCGAGATGGACCGGGCCCGCGAGATCCTCGGCGTCGAGCAGTCGTGGCTCGGCTTCATCGACTCCGGCCTGCCCGAGGGCGACCCGCTGCCCCCGCTGCCCGAGGGCTGCTTCGGCCTGCAGGATCCCGAGACCGCCGCGATCCCGCTGATCAAGCTGATCCGCGAGTTCCGCCCCCACGTCATGACGACCTACGACGAGAACGGCGGCTATCCGCACCCCGACCACATCATGTGCCACAAGGTGTCGGTGGTGGCCTTCGACGCCGCCGGCGACCCGGAGCGCTATCCCGAGCTGGGTGAGCCGTGGCAGCCGCTGAAGCTGTATTACAACTCCGGCTGGACGAGGGCGCGCATGCTCGCGCTGCACGAGGGCATGCTGGCGGCCGGGCTCGAGTCGCCGTACGCGGAGTGGCTGGAGAAGTGGTCCGACCGCGACGACCGCGGCGACAAGATCACCACGCGCGTCGAGTGCGGCGAGTTCTTCGAGACCCGCGACGAGGCGCTGCGGGCCCACGCCACCCAGGTCGACCCGGACGGCTTCTGGTTCAAGATCCCGCTCGAGCTCCAGCAGAAGGTGTGGCCGACCGAGGACTTCGAGCTGGCCCGCTCGCTGGTCGACAGCCCGGTGCCCGAGTCCGACCTCTTCGCGGGCATCCGCGAGTCGGTCGAAGCGCACTGACCTTCCCCGGCCCCCGCCCACCCACCCGGGGCCGCACCTAAGGCCAGTACGCTCTGCTCATGGACCTCACGGCGGTCAACGTAGCGGTCAACAACTTCGGCGACACCCGGTCGGGCGGCCTGGCCGGCCCGATGGGGCTGTTCGTCATCGTGCTCATGTCCATAGCGACTGTTCTGCTGATCCGCAACATGAACAAGCGCTTGCGTCGGCTTCCCGACAGTTTTCCTGACGCGAAGCAGACGCAGCGTGAGGCTGAGATCGCTCGGCTCAACGCGGATCTCGAGCGTTCCGACCGCGGTGAAGCCACTCACGACGTTGACGCGAGTCGATCCGACGCCCCCGCCACCGGTGCGGAGGACGAGGTCACGGGCGTTACTACTCAGGGTGACGGCGGCTCCGCAGACGGCGACAACCGTCGCGTTTGACCTCGTCGCGAACGGTGTGGGCCCGTCGGCCGACAGCACACACCGTATTGGTCTGACGTAAGGGCGATACGCGTCGTGCGTCAAGCCCTGTTGCGTTCATCGGTATTGATTTAGCCTTCCGCCGGGGGCTTAACCGCCCCCGATCCCTGCGCGGAAGGGGGCGCCGAAAATGACCATTCCCCGCCCGCGTTTTTCTCCACTGCAGATGCACGTGCATCCGCCAGTGCCGCTGTTCAGCCGGTGTTTTTCATGAGCGCCCCGCCGGTGGCCGAGGCCCGCGTCCGTCGATCCTGGATCGACGCGGCGGGTCTGGCCGGCCGCTCCCGGGGCGTTCGCGCGCTGACCGCCGCGGTCGCCGGCTCGGCCCTCCTGCTCGCCGTTCTCGGGGTGCTGCTGCCCGCCGACCGGCCCGCCGACCGTCCACTCACGCCCGTCGCCGGCGTCGCGCTCGCCGTGGCGCTGGCCGCGGCCGGCCAGCTGGCCCGGCTGCGCTTCCGGCTCGGCCGCGGTTTCGTCTCCGTGAGCTGGGGCGAGGCGGCCTTCATCATCGGCTTCGTGGTGGCGCCGCCCGGCTGGCTGCCCGCCGCGACCCTGCTCGGCGCGCTCGCCGCGTGGGCGCTGCTGTCCTGGTGGGACGCGCGTCGCAACGTCGCCGAGATGGCGCACCTGGCCGCGTCGCTGAGCCTCGGCACGGCCGGCGCCGCGCTGGTGGCCACCCTGGTCGCCGGTGACGCCCCGGTGCTCGGCACCACCACGTCGGTCGGGCTGGTCGCGGGCGCCCTGACCTATCAGGTCATCACCTTCGGGCTGGCCACGCTGACCCTCACGCTGCACCGGGACGCGCCCGCCGGGCAGATCCTCGTCCGGGCCTCGTACGCGAAGGTCCCGATGTTCGTCGGCAACGTGGCGGTCGGCCTGGGCGCCGTGCACGTGATGGTCGGCGGCCCGCTCTGGCTCCTCGCCTTCGCTCCCGGCCTCTGGCTGCTCCAGCGCACCTACCGGTTCCACCTGCGGGCCGAGGAGGAGCGCCGCATGTGGGAGGCGTTCTCGGCGGCCACGGCGACCCTGCCGGCCGGCACCGAGGCCGAGGTCGTGCGGGCCGGGCTGGGCGCCGCGCTCGACGTGTTCGGCGCGCGCCGGGTCGAGATCGAGGTGCGCGGCCGCGACGGCGAACGCCGCTACGCCGTGGACAGCCCCGGTCAGGACAACGCGGTGGCGGGCCTGCCCGGCCCGGCCATCACCCGGTCGATGGCGGTCGCCGGGGACACGGTCGGCGAGCTCACCGTCTGGCTGTCCGACCCCACCCTGCCGGTCCCGCGCGACGAGGCCGCCATCTCCGCGTTCGGCGACGCCCTGGCCGGCGCGCTGCACGACGCGGCGACCCGCACCCGGGTGGCCGAGCTCGAGGAACGGATCGCGCGCGACCTCACCGAGGACAGGCTGACCGGTTTGCTCAACCGAACCACGCTGCTGACCGAGGGCGACCGGCGGCTGCGCTCCTTCGACCGGCGCCGCCCGGTCGCGCTGCTGCTGCTCGACATCAACGACTTCCGCGAGGTCAACGGCACCCTGGGCCACCGGCACGGCGACGAGGTGCTGCGCACCGTGGCCGAGCGGCTGACCGAGCTGGCCCGCGCCGACGAGCTGGTCGCCCGCACCGGCGACGACGAGTTCGCGCTGTTCATCCCGACCGTGGCCACGTTGACCGACACCGACCTGGAGGCGCCGCAGCCGTCGCCGATCCCGATCGCCCTGCGCCGGGCCCGCGAGCTGGTCGAGCACCTGATCCGGCCGATGGAGGTGTCCGGCGTACGGCTGGCCGTCGAGGTGGCGGTGGGCGTCGCGGCCGGACCGGCCGGGCGGGCCGACCTGGGCGAGCTGGTGCGCCGGGCCTCGCTGGCCCTGCACACGGCCAAGCGGCAGCAGGTGTCGGTGTCCGTCTTCGACGCCGGTCAGGACGCGGTCACCACCGACGGGCTGGCCCTGCTGGCCGAGCTGCAGGAC
Source organism: Paractinoplanes lichenicola (assembly GCF_016785085.1). GTDB lineage: Bacteria > Actinomycetota > Actinomycetes > Mycobacteriales > Micromonosporaceae > Actinoplanes > Actinoplanes lichenicola. The sequence goes on along the minus strand of NZ_JAENHO010000006.1, from coordinate 84,820 downwards.
GCGCTGGCCGCCGACGACCAGATCCTGCTCAACCTGCAGCCCGCGGTCGACCTGGTCACCGCGGCGCCGACCGGGGTCGAGGCCCTCGTACGGTGGAAGCATCCGCGCCGCGGCCAGCTGTCGCCGACCGAGTTCATCCCGGCCGTCGAGCACTCGGCCGAGCTGCACACCGCGTTCACCGCCCGGGTGCTCGACCTCGCCCTGCAGGCCGCCGGCAGCTGGCACGCGGCCGGCGTCGACGTGCCGGTCTCGGTCAACGTGTCGGCCCGCAGCCTGCTCGACCCCGGCTTCCCGGCCCAGGTCAACGAGGCGCTGCGCCGGCATCGGGCGCCCGCCTCCCGGCTCGTGCTCGAGATCACCGAGTCGGTGGCGGTCAGCGAGGAGCGGATCGTCGACGAGGTGCTGGCCGAGCTGCGTGACAACGGCATCCAGCTGTCGCTCGACGACTTCGGCACCGGTTACTCGTCGCTCTCGATCGTCACCCGGGCCCCGGTCGACGAGATCAAGATCGACCGCTCCTTCGTCGACGACATGATCGAGTCCACGGCGGCCGAGGCGGTGGTCCGCGGCGCGGTCGAGCTGGGCGCGCGCCTGGGCGTACGGGTGGTGGCCGAGGGGGTCGAGACCACGGAGCAACGCGCGGCCCTCATCGCACTCAACTGCCCCTCGGCTCAGGGCTATCACTTCTGCAAGCCGATGCCGGCCGACCGGATCGTGTCGGCGCTGACCCAGCTGGCCGAGGCGGCCCCGGCCAACATCCGCCCGCTCCGCGCCGACGACGCCGTCTAGATCACTATCCTTCAGCCTCCGAGCCGACGACGCCCGGGAGTGAGAGGCTGGGGGCATGGCCAATCGTCTCGCCGGCGCGACCTCGCCCTACCTGCTGCAGCACGCCGACAACCCGGTGGACTGGTGGCAATGGTCCGACGAGGCGTTCGCCGAGGCCAGACGGCGTGACGTGCCGGTGCTGATCTCGGTCGGCTATGCGGCCTGCCACTGGTGTCACGTGATGGCGCACGAGTCCTTCGAGGACGAGAAGATCGCCGAGCTGATGAACGAGGGCTTCGTGTCGATCAAGGTCGACCGGGAGGAACGGCCCGACGTCGACGCCGTCTACATGACCGCCACCCAGGCGATGACCGGGCAGGGCGGCTGGCCCATGACCGTCTTCGCCACGCCCGAGGGCGACCCGTTCTTCTGCGGCACGTATTTTCCCAAGGCGAACTTCGCCAACCTGCTCGGCTCGGTCACCACGGCCTGGCGCGACCAGCGGCAGCAGGTGATCGAGCAGGGCGCCAACGTGGTCAAGGCGATCGGCGGGTCGCAGCTGGTCGGCGGGCCCAAGGCGCCGATCTCGTCCGAGCTGCTCACCTCGGCGGCCAACGGCCTGCTCAAGGATCAGGACACCACGCACGGCGGCTTCGGCGGGGCGCCCAAGTTCCCGCCGCACATGGCGATGCTGTTCCTGCTGCGGCACCACCAGCGCACCGGGTCGGAGGAGGCGCTCGAGGCCGTCCGGTTCGCGGCCGAGCGGATGGGTCGCGGCGGCATCTACGACCAGCTGGCCGGCGGGTTCGCGCGCTACTCGGTCGACGCGACCTGGACGGTGCCGCACTTCGAGAAGATGCTCTACGACAACGCGGTCCTGCTGCGGGCGTACACGCAGCTCTGGCGGCTCACCGGCGACCCGTTCGCCCGCCGGATCGCCGACGAGACGGCCGAGTTCATGCTGCGCGACCTGGGCACCCCGGAGGGCGGGCTGGCCTCCGCGCTCGACGCCGACGCCGCGGGAGTCGAGGGCCTGACGTACGCCTGGACCCCGGCCCAGCTCGTCGAGGTGCTCGGCGAGGACGACGGGAAGTGGGCGGCCGACCTGTTCCGGGTCACCGCCGAGGGCACGTTCGAGCACGGCAGCAGCGTGCTGGTGCTGGCCCGCGACATCGACGCGGCCGACCCCGCGCTGGTCGCCCGCTGGGGTGAGGTGCGCACCCGGCTGCTCGACGCGCGGGCCGGCCGCCCCCAGCCCGCCCGCGACGACAAGGTCGTGGCCTCGTGGAACGGGCTCGCCGTGACCGCGCTGGCCGAATACAGCATCCTGACCGGCTCGGCCCCGGATGCCGCGACGGCGATCGCCGAGGTGCTGGCGACCCGGCACGTGGTCGACGGGCGGCTGCGCCGGGTCTCGCGCGACGGGGTGGTCGGGGAGCCGGTGGGCGTGCTCGAGGACTACGGCTGCGTGGCCGAGGCATTCCTCGCCGTGCACCAGCTCACCGCCGACGCCGTCTGGCTCGACCGGGCCCGCGAGCTGCTCGACGCGGCGCTGGCCCACTTCCCGACCGGCGACGGCGGGTTCTACGACACCGCCGACGACGCCGAGCGGCTGGTCACCAGGCCCGCCGACCCGACCGACAACGCCACGCCGTCGGGGCTGTCGGCGATCTGCGCGGCCCTGGTCGCGTACGCGGCGCTGAGCGGCGAGCCCAGCTATCGCGAGGCGGCCGACGCGGCGCTGGCCACGGCCGGACCGGTGATCGGCTCGCACCCCCGGTACGCGGGATATGCGGCGGCGGTGGCCGAGGCGGCGCTGACCGGCCCGTACGAGGTCGCCATCGCGGCCCCGGCCGGGCAGGAGGGCCCGCTGCTGGCCGCGGCCCACCGGCACGCGCCCCCGGGCACGGTGATCGTCGCGGGCGAGCCCGACCGGCCCGGCGTGCCGCTGCTGGCCGACCGGCCGCTGCAGGGTGGCGTCCCCACGGCGTACGTGTGCCGGGGTTTTGTCTGTGACCGCCCGGCCACCAGTGTCGAGGAGCTGACCACCCGGCTGGGCTGAGCTGGGGCTTGGCTAGGCTGGGCGGGCGATGGATACCCGAACCGGTCTGCCCGTGGTCGGCATGGTGGGCGGCGGCCAATTGGCCCGGATGACCCACCAGGCCGCTATTGCTCTCGGCCAGTCTCTGCGCGTGCTGAGCGTCTCTCCCGACGACAGCGCCGCCCTGGTCGCGGCCGATGTGCGCATCGGCACCCATACCGACCTGGCCGCTCTGCGCGAGTTCGCGAAGGGGTGCGAGGCCGTCACCTTCGACCACGAGCATGTGCCTACGGCGCACATCGCCGCCCTGGAAGCCGAGGGGGTGAAGGTCTTCCCCGGCTCCGCCGCGCTGCTGTTCGCGCAGGACAAGGGCGAGATGCGTCGGCGGCTGGCTGACCTGGGTGCGCCGGTGCCGCGCTGGGCGCCGGTCTCTACCGCTTCGGACATTTCCGATTTCTCGGGTGGCGTGTGGCCGGTCGTGGCCAAGGCTACGCGTGGCGGATACGACGGCCGCGGCGTCTGGATGCTGTCGTCCGCCGGCGCGGCCGCTGATCTTGTGGCGACCGGCACGCCGCTGATCGTCGAGGAGAAGGTGCCGCTGCGGCGCGAGCTGGCCGCGCTGGTCGCCCGCTCCCCGTTCGGCCAGGTGGCGGCGTATCCGGTGGTCGAGACCGTGCAAAAGGACGGCATCTGTGTCGAGGTGCTCGCGCCGGCGCCGGGCCTCTCCGAAGCGCTGGCCCTCGAGGCTCAGCAGCTCGCGATCGACCTGGCCAACGCGCTCGGCGTGGTCGGCCTGCTCGCCGTCGAGCTGTTCGAGACCGACGGCGGGATCGTCGTCAACGAGCTGGCGATGCGGCCGCACAACTCCGGCCACTGGACGATCGAGGGCGCCCGGACGTCGCAGTTCGAGCAGCACCTGCGCGCGGTCCTCGACTACCCGATGGGTGAGACGTCGCTCACCGCGCCCGCCGTCGTGATGGCGAACGTGCTGGGCGGCGAGCCCGGCGGCATGTCCATCGACGAGCGGCTGCACCACCTCTTCGCCGAGGATCCGGGCGCCCGCGTGCACCTCTACGGCAAGCTCGTGCGGCCCGGCCGCAAGATCGGGCACGTGACCGTGCTCGGTGACGACATGACCTCGGTGCGGGCCCGCGCGGTCCGCGCCGCCCAGTGGCTTCAGGAAGGCCGATAAATGGCGCCCCGCGTCGGGATCATCATGGGCAGCGACTCCGACTGGCCCACGATGGAGGCCGCAGCCGTCGCGCTGGCCGAGTTCGAGGTGCCGTTCGAGGTCGGCGTGGTCTCGGCCCACCGTACGGTCGGCAAGATGGTCGATTATGCCTCGTCGGCCGCCGAGCGGGGCCTGCAGGTGATCATCGCGGGCGCCGGGGGAGCGGCCCACCTGCCGGGCATGGTGGCCGCGCTGACCCCGCTGCCGGTGGTCGGGGTGCCGGTGCCGCTCAAGCACCTCGACGGCATGGATTCGCTGCTCTCGATCGTGCAGATGCCGGCCGGGGTGCCGGTGGCGACCGTGTCGATCGGCGGGGCGCGCAACGCGGGCCTGCTCGCCGTGCGCATCCTCGGCGCCGCCGACCCGCTGCTGCGCACCAAGATGGCCAACTTCCAGGCCGGGCTCGAGAAGCTCGTGGCCGAGAAGGACGCCGCGCTCCGGGAACGCCTGCTCGGGTAACGTGCTCCTATGCGGCGCTGGACTCCTGCGGTCATTCTGATCGCGGCCGGGCTCGTGGGCGGTGTGCCCATGATCGTCAGTGGCTCGGTGGTCGGTGGCGTGCTGGTTTTGGCGGCTTTCGTCCTTTTCGGAGTGCTGATCTCGCCGCCAGCCTTCCCGCGCTCGGTCACCGACGCCGACGCGCGCGCCGCCCAGGCCACCGACGGCCGCCCGATCATCTATTGGCGGCCCGGCTGCCCGTATTGCCTGCGCATGCGCACGGTGCTGGCGCGCAAAGCGGGCCGCTATCACTGGGTCGACATCTGGAGCGACCCCGCGGCCGCCGCATCCGTACGGGCTGTGGCCGACGGCAACGAGACGGTGCCCACGGTCGTCACGCCCGAGCGGTCCTATGTGAACCCCTCGCCGCGGTTGGTTCAAAACCTTCACTGAGCGCTCGAATCCCGTTCGTCTCCGGCTCCTACGCTTGATCCATCGAACTCTGGTGGAGTGTGGCCCTCGCGGCGCTCGGTATCGTGGTGCCGACGATCGCGGCGATCTACGAATTCCTGGTCAAGGGTCGTAAGCGACTGGGCTATCGGGTCCAGATGGACACCACGGCCAACGACGTGGGCGAGACGGCGGCGCCAGGTGCGCTGGGCGAGCTCAGCAAGGACGGCGTCGCGCTGGTCGACCCCAGCATCGTGCTGCTGCGCATCGAGAACACCGGCCGCACCAACATCGACGAGCACGACTACGCCGTACGGGATGACGACCACGCCGGCATCCGGGTGAGCTTCCCCGGGCGGCGCGTCGTGGGTGTGGTCGTCACCGAGCTCAGCGACGAGAACCTGCGGTCGAGCCTCGGCGGCCTGACCGTACGGGATGATCTGGTCGAACTGCCCAAGGTGCCGATGAACCGGCACGACCACTACAAGCTGCTGGCCGCCCTCGACAGCGCCGACGGCACCAAGAAGACCGACGGGGCGTATCCCGACCCGATGGTGGTCGGCACGATCAAGGGCGGGGTCGGCGGCGGGCGCATCATCGAGACCCGCAGCCGCCTCGGCACGTCGAAGCGGGCCATGGCGCTCATCGCGTTCCTGGCGGTGCTGGTTGTCGCGCAGTCGGTCGTCTTCTTCCGCAGCAGCGACGAGCTGCCGATCGACTGCGCGTCGGGCCGGCTGGCGATCGGCGGGTCGACCGCCTTCGAGCCGGTGGTACGCGAGGCGGCCCGCTCCTATCAGGACGCGTGCACGGCGGCCGAGTTCGACTTCGAGATGCGCGGCAGCGGCGAGGGGCTGTTGTCGCTCGACAAGGCCGGCGAGGGCGCGGAGATGCTGGCCTTCTCGGACGGCGAGAAGCCCGACGGCATGCCCGGACTGGTGGCCCGGCCGATCGCGTTCGTGCTGTTCACGCTGGTGGTCAACGCGGACACCGGGGTGCGCGACCTGAAGGCGGAGCAGATCCGCAGGCTGTACCGCGGCGAGATCACCAACTGGAAGCAGATCGGCGGGCGGGACGAGGCCGTGCGGTTGATCAGCCGCAACCCGGGCTCGGGGACTCGGGCCGCCTTCCAACGCCGAGTGCTCGACGGCCTGCGGGAACCGGGCAGCAATTCGGACATTGCCGTGATACGGATCCTGGGTCGCCCGGCGGGGTGGTGCGATGCGCCCGCAACTCGACCGAAGACGTGTTGCGCGCCGTAGCGGAGACACCCGGTGCACTCGGTTACAGCGAACTCGGCGCGGCCACCGACCGTGAAGGCCTGGCCCTGGTCCGCATCGACGGCCACCAGGCCACAGTCGTCGACGCCGACCACGGCACATACCCGTTCTGGGAAACCGAACTCGGCTACACCAACGGCGACCCGGACGCCCATTCGCTGGCGGCCAGCTTCCTGCGCTACCTGACGAACCAGGTCGGCGCCGACATCATCCGAGCCCACGGCGACCGCCCGTGCGCCGAACTGGCCAACCCCCAACTCTGCCACCCCAACCCGATGCCCCTCGCCGACTGATCTCGCATTTGCTCCCGTCAATTTCAATGGCCGTATGGCGAGGCGGCCGCACGGCGGAAACGACGACCCACCCGCCGATCACGGCGAAACGAGGCCGCGTTCGGGCGGTGGAGGCGATCCACGGTCGGTGCGCGCCGCGCAGGACAGGGCCGAGGGCACGGCGCGGGACGGTCGTGCCGGCGCCGGGCGCGGAGATCGCGCCGCTGACCTTGTTACTGAGCGGACCGGAACCCCGGGTGGCACGCCGAGCGGCCACACCACCGGCATTCCTCGCCGGGCCGACGCTTCAGGCCGGCGGTCCATTGATCGGGAGAACTCGGCAGCCGTGATCATCGCTGATCAGGGCTACGAGATCAGGCAGAACCCGACGCCAGGCGAGGTGGCCGGGGCCAGGCGGGAGTTCGGCGATACCGGCCGGCCCGAGACCCGGCCTGATTACTTGATCGAGGGCCGGGTCTTCGACTGCTATTCGCCCGACGACGGTAAGCCGGTCCGAGGTATCTGGTCGGAGGCGTCCGACAAGGTTGAGGACGGGCAGACGCAGCGAGTGATCGTGAACCTGGCGGACTGGTCCGGGGATCTCGGTGCCCTACGGCGACAATTCATGGACTGGCCAATCGAGGGGCTCAAGGAAGTGAAGGCCATCACCCGGGACAGGGAGATCGTGCAGCTCGATCTGCCTGGGGTGGGCGAGGAAGGGGCATGACGGAATGGCGATCGAATATTCGCTGACTCTCGCCGGGGACACACCGGTCGAGCAGGTCGCGGAGCGGGCCGTGCCCGAGGTGGACTACCGCCCGACGGGAACCGCGCCGTTGCTGGCGGCCGACCTCAATGACCGGCAAGGATTCGGACTGACCGTGCGTGCCGGGCAGAGCCGCTACATCAGTGTTCACGGCGATGACGGCTGGTGGGAGTGGGAGCCGAGCCCGTACGTCTCGGTCGGTTTTCGCTTCGCCAAGCAGGTGGAGGACATCGACTGGCAGGTGCGGAACATGCTCACCGTCGTCCGGCGCGTGCTGGACTCGGGCGCCGAAGATGCCGCGTTCTCGTTCAACGGCGACAACTTGCTGCTGACCCGGTTCGACGGCGTGATCACCAAGCACCGGCGCGAGAAGTGGTGGGAGCACTACGACGGGGCTGACCAGGTGATTCCTGGCTGAGCGGTAAATCGGTGGCTGTCGGCGCGGGGGTGGCCTACGGTCGGGCGACAGACCTGCTGTGGGGGTGCGTTGTATGAGGGTTCTTGCCGGTTCTGAGCTGACCATTCGTTCGTCCGGCGTTAGGAATTCTCGAAGTGGATCTTCCGCGTAGTTTTGTCATTCGTGAGCAGTGGCACCGTGTTCACAATCCGATCGATGAGGTGAAGCTGGCCCTGCTCGGGCGGGTGCTGCGCCTGCGGCCCGGCATGACCATGCTCGACCTGGCGTGCGGCACCGGTGAGATGTTGTGCACCTGGAGCCGGGAGCACGGCATTTCCGGTACGGGTGTCGACATCAGCACGGTCTTCGTCGAGCAGGCTCGGGAGCGGGCCGCGGAGCTGGGCGTGGCCGAAAGCGTGAACTTTGTGCACGGCGATGCGGCCGGGTTCGTGTCGGCCGAGCCTGTCGACGTGGCCGCCTGCATCGGGGCGACCTGGATCGGTGACGGGCTGGACGGCACCGTCGAGTTGCTGGAGCGCAGCCTGCGTCCGGGTGGGCTGTTGCTGATCGGGGAGCCGTTCTGGCGGGAGGATCCGCCCGACGAGGCCGCGGTGCGGGGCTCCCATGCTGCGAAGAAGGACGACTTCACCGACCTGCCGGGCCTGGTGGCGTCGTTCGGCCGGCTGGGCTGGGATCTGGTCGAGATGGTGCTGGCCGACCCGGACAGCTGGGACCGTTACACCGCGGCCCAGTGGCTCACCGTCCGCACCTGGCTCGACGAGAACCCGGAGGACGAGCTGGCCGCCGACTTCCGAGCCGAGCTCGACACCGCGCCGCTCAACTATGTGCGCTATCAGCGGCGCTACCTGGGCTGGGGCGTGTTCGCCCTGAAGAAGCGCTGACTTAGAGTGCCAGGGTGATCTTCCTGAGCGAGGCCACCCTGGCCGGGCCGGAGCTGGAGAGCCTGTACGAGATCTGCTGCTCGCGGCCCGAGTATTGGCGTCTCAGCGGCGACCTCGACCTCGACGCCTTGTCCCGCGCCGAGGTCGAGGCGGTGCTCAGCGACGACACGGTCGTGGCCCGGGACGCCGGCGGCCGGGTGGTCGGGTTCGCTCAGCTGCTCGACGAGCATCCGGTCGACGGTCACCCGTGGATCGGGCTGTTGCTGGTGGACGGTCGCCTCGATCGCCAGGGGCACGGCCGCGCCATCGTCGAGGCGATCGAGGAACGCTACCGGTCGAAGGGCGCCACCGCGTTGCGCCTCGGGGTGCTGGTCAACAACGAGCCGGCGTACGCTTTTTGGCAGGCCGTCGGCTATCGGCAGATCGACCTGCGCCCCGACCTCACCAAATCCCGGCCGACCCGGGTGATGGAGAAGCGGGTGGCGCGGGAACCCGGGGGCCGCGGGCTCACCGGACGTCTTCGTTGAGGCTGACCACGGCGTGGTTGTGGAAATAGTCGTCCTCGTGCAGGGTCGTGACGCCGCCGGCTGAGAAGCGGAACGCGACCCGGCCCGCCGCCTCCAGAGGCATCTCGATCCAGGCCGCCAGCACGAACGTCGCGGCCATGCCGTGGGTGACGATCACCTGGTGGGCCGCGTCCGACTCGAGGATGCGGCCGAGCGCGGCATAGACCCGTACGGCAAGGTCGTGTTTGGTCTCGGCGCCGGGCACGCCCTCGTCGTGGCGCATGCGCTCACCGTCGCGCGGCGGCGGCACAAAACGGGCATCCAGCCAGGCCTGCGGGCGGCCACCGGCTTCCCCGTACGACTTCTCGCGCAGCCCGCGGTCGAGGATGACCTCGGTGTCCAGGCGAGCGGCGATGATCTCGGCGGTGCGACGGGTGCGCAGCAGGTCGGACGAGTGAATCTCGGCACCGGGGGCACGGGTCGCGAGCACGTCGGCGATCTTTGCCGCGTGGGCGGCTCCGCGGGGCGTGAGATCGGAGTCGAACCAGCCGCCGACCAGGCCGTCGACGTGGTGGGTGGCCTCGGGATGGGTGACTACGTGAAGCGTGCGCATGCCCGTAAATGTAGGGTCGGGTACGTGATCACGTGCGTCGTGCACTACACGATCGACCCGGAGCGGATCGAGGCGTTCGAGCGCTTCGCCCGCGAATGGATGCGGCTCGTGGCCAAGCACGGCGGCCTGCACCACGGCTATTTCCTGCCCGCCGAAGGGGCCAGCGATCGGGCCGAGGCGTTGTTCAGCTTCGAGAGCTTGGCGGCCTATGAGCGGTATCGCGCGCTGTTCGGCCACGACCCGGAGTTCATCGCGGCCGACCGCATCCGCGACGAGTCGCAATGCGTCCTGCGCTACGAACGCACCTTCATGCGCCCGTTGCTCCCAACCGACTGAGCAGCAGCCAAGGCCAACCGAACAAGCCGCGGCCCAGGTCCGGCCGAGTGTGGCGCGCCCAAGTCCGGTCGGGCGGGCGGCGGCCTGAGTCCGGCTGAGTGTGGCGCGCCCAAGTCCGGTCGGGCGGGCGGCGGCCTGAGTCCGGCTGAGTGTGGCGCGCTCGAGCCCGGTCGAGCGAGTGGCGGTCCAAGTCCGGCCGAGTGAGCGGGGGTCCAAGTTCGGACGAACGGCGGCGCGGGCCCGAAAGAGCGAGCCGCGGCCCGAGTCCTGCCAAGTGAACCGGGCCCACGCTTGGGCGAACGGCGGCGCGGACCCAAAGAGCGAGCCGCGGCCCACGTCCGGCCGAGTGCGGCGCGCCCGAGTCCGGCCGAGCGAGCCGCGGTTCAAGTCCGGCCAAGTGAGCGGGGTCCAAGTCCGGCCAAGTGAGCGGGGTCCAAGGCCGGGCGAACGGCGGGGCGGGCCCGAAAAGAGCGAGCCGCGGCTCCAGCGGCGCGGGCCCACAGGTGTGGTGCGGCGTGAGCGCGACCGGCAAAAGTCGCGTACGTAGCAGGGAGCGTTCCCGCCGGGCCCACCCGTAGCGGGCGCGCGGAGCGTCACCACCCACCCGGCCGGGTCTGTCGAAGCAGAGCGCGTTGGAGAACTCGTACGAAAAAGGTTTTATCGCCTTCGACCAGCGCAGGATGACGCCGAGGGGCGCGCGAAGAACGCCCTAGCGCATTCGGACCAAGGCTCCGCGCAGGCCTTCGCGGGTGCGGCGGCGGTTTTCGTTCGTGGCGCCGACCCAGAGCAGGATGACGCCGAGTGGCACCAGCACGAGCCAGGGGCCGACCAAGGTCGTGGCGAAGTGGACGGCGGCGATGATGGTGGCGACCGCGCCGACGACCACGGGGGCCTGCTGGCGGTTGCGGGAGCCGATGATCAGCGTGGCCACGGCGGCCAGCAGCAGCAGGACCTCGCGCAACTCGCCGCCGTCGCCGGCCAGGACGATGCCGATCGTGGGGACGAACGCGGCCAGCAGCGCCGGGCCGTAGGCGACCCAGCTGCTCAGGTCGGGGCGGTCGCGCGACTCGATGACGCCGACCAGCAGGGCCAGGGCGGCGAAGGGCAGCGTGTACGCCTCGGGCAGCGCGACGTCGGCCAGGGCGATGAACAGCCACCAGCCGACCACTTCGAAGCCGACCGCCGTCCAGAACAGGGCGCGGCGCTGGTTGGGCGGGCGGCCGACGCGGGCGGCGGCCAGGCCGAGCACGGCGCCCCAGGCGGCCAGCATGGCGGCCAGGTGGGCGGGGGAGTCGAACGCCATGACGCCGGCGATCAGTGCGGACGCGTAGCCGCTCCACTCGATCGTCGTGGCCTCGGTGCGATATTGCGGGAGGCCCAGCCGGGGCACGGTGGCCTCGAGGATCAGCAGGGCGGCGCCCACGGCGAGCACGCCGAACGCGGCCCACGGGCGTTCCACCCCGGCGGCGATCGCGGCCGTGAGCACGAAGAACTGGCCCATGACGGCGGCGAAGACCCAGCCCAGCACGCGGGCGAAACGGCTGCGGCCGGCCAGCGCGGCGGCCAGGCCGACGAAGATCGCGCAGCCCAGCGTGAGCAGGGTGAGGCGCTGCTGGGCGAGGCTGCCGGCCAGGCCCGCGTTGCCGGCGAGCAGGCCGATCACGAAGACGATCGTGCGGACCGTGCCGAGCAGCGACGAGCGGCGGCCGGCCGGTGGCGGGGTGAGGGCCAGGCCGAGCATCGAGATCGTGAAGACGACCAGGGCCGCGGTGGTGGCCGTCGGATACGGCGCGTGCAGCGCGATCGGGGTGATCAGGATGGTGATCGCCAGGCCCGGCATGATCACCGGCACGGTCTCGGACGCGCGGCCGCCGAAACCGATCGCGGCGAGCGCGGCGGCCCCGGTGAGCAGCACGATCGCGAGGACGCTGGTGCCGTCGACGTAACCCGACGAGGGCGCGGCCAGCGCGGGGATCGGGCCGTCCCAGATGTGCCGGAGCTGGCCCAGCGGGTCGATCAGGGCGGCTCGCAGCGCCGGGGCGATCGAGAAGATGGCCAGGATGGTGGGCACCAGGGCCAGCACGACGGCGCTGGTGGCCGGGTCGACCAGCCAGCGGCCGGTGAGCCCGAGCGGGCGGGCCGTCGTCCAGCGGCGGGCGCGATAGCTGCTGCCCGAGAACGCGCCCTCGCGGGCCAGCGTGAGACCGGGGGCGGGGATCGAGCCGCGCAACAACTCGGCCATCACGCCGAGCAGGGCCGCGGCCGCCGCGTAGAGGGCCGTGGGGTGCGGGGTCGGGATCGACGCGAACGCGGTGATCGTCGCGCCCAGCACCAGGCCGACCGTGGCCCACGGCAGGAACTGCGGGATGTAGCGGCCGGCCAGCGCGAGCATGGCCAGGCTGAGGCTGGACGCGGCGAGGGCGGCGGTGAGCACGATCAGCGCGCTGTGGGCCTGGTCGGCGGCGACCGAGGCGAGCACGCCGGGCAGCGCCAGCATGATCGCTCCGGTGGCGGCCCCGCCGATCTGGGCCCGGTGCCGCGGCATGCCGGTGTCGTCGCGGGCCAGGTCGGCCTCGGTGATCGTGGACGGTGACCAGAACCGGCCGGGCGGGGGCAGCGGGGTGCCGGGCGGCGGGTCCTCGATCGGGGCGACCCGCGTGCGGGCCATGACCGCGGCGAGGGCGCCGATCAGCACGACGACCAGCAGCGCCAGGGCGGTCGACCAGGGCCGGGCGAGCGCCGAGACGACGGCGTGCAGCAACACGACGGCGGCCGCCCCGGCGCGGCACAGGGCGGCGATCGGGTCGATCGTGGCCACGGCGGCCATCGCGTACGCCACGCCGACCGCGCCGCCGATCAGCAGCGGCGACCACCAGGGCAGCCCGAGCGCGAACGGGGCGCCGATCGCGGCCAGCGCCCCGGCGATCGCGGAGAACAGGTGTGACCACGGGCGGGGCGCGGCCAGGGCGGCGGCGATCGCGATCGCGACCAGGCAGAACGGGGCCTGCCAGGCGCCCGGGCCGGGGGCGGGGACCCGGCTGAGGTCGGCGTCCCAGAGGTCGGCCGGGACCGAGAGCATGCGGACGGCGCCGGCCAGCGCCAGGTAACCGGCGATCGCCCCGACCACGGCGCCGGCGACGGCGAGCCCGCGGTTGGGGCCGCGCGCCCAGTCCTCCGGCAGGACGGCCACGGCGAGCGCGACGATCAGCACGACGACACCGGCCACGGCCAGCGGGGCCTGCGGGAACGCGAGCGCGAAGACCCGGGCCAGCGCGCCGCAGATGGCGACCGTGGCGGCCGCGGCGGCGATGTCGGGACCGTCGAGCACCCGGTCGCTGCGCCGGCCGTTGTCGATCGACTTCGAGAAGAACAGCAGACCGGCCGCGACCAGCAGCAGCGCGCCGACCCAGACGTCGGGTGCGGTGGCGCCGGGCGCGAGCAGGGCGGCCAGAGCCAGCGAGATCGCGCCGAGACCGGTGCCCGCGGTGAGCGGCAGGCTGATGTCGCGGCGGGCCACCTGGAACACGGCGGCGTAGCTGAGCGTGGCCGCCACGGCCAGGAAGCCGACGGCCAGGGCGGGCACGGTGACCGCCTCGGTGGCGGGCGGGCCGTCGCCGCGGTCGGACACGGCCAGCGCGGCGCTGACCACGGCCCCGGGCAGGGCCAGCGCGGCCGCGCCGGCGGCCCAGTCGCCGACCAGCCAGGCATAGAGCCGGATGGGGATCTGGCGGGCGGCCACGGCGATCATCACGCCCGCGCCGGCCAGCGCGGTCAGCACGGCGGCGGTCAGCCAGGCCGCGCCCAGGGCGGCGCCGGCCCCGAAGAAGCCGACCACCCCGGCCGCGGCGACGTGCACGATCGCGATGCGCCGGGTGGTCGCGGCCAGCCCGGCCGCGCCGATGCCGACCGCGGCGATGACCAGCGGCCAGGGCGCCTCCGACCAGTTCAGGGTGAGCGAGGCGGGCAGGGCCAGGGCGGTCAGCGCGATGCCGATCACCGCGCCCTCGTGCCGCACGCTGGGCGGCAGGGCCAGGGCGGCGGCGATGGTGACCAGCAGCGCGCTGAAGGCGAGCAGCCAGCCCAGATCGCCCGCGGCCTCGGCCATCCGCTGCGCGTAGTTCGCCGTCTCGGCGTGCCAGACCGGGCGGGCGGCCTGCAGCGGCTCGAGCGCGGCCCGCAGGCAGTCGATCACCAGGATCACGCCGATGAGGCCGAGCGCGACCGCCGAGGCGATCTGCGGGCCCCGGCGCACCTCGGCCGGCACCATGGTGACCACGGCGCCGGTGACCGCGACGGCGGCCGCGGCGACGGCCAGCGTCCAGTGCGGCGAGACGACGTCGGCGATGCGGGCGGTCGCGCCGATCACGGCCAGGGCGAGCACGCCGCCGGCGATGTTGCGGGCGACCTGATTCTCCAGCAGATAGGCCGCGGCGGCGCCGGTGAGCGCGGCCAGCACCAGCACGAGGCCGGAGCGCAGCGCGTCGGGCAGCACCTGAGCCTGCAGCAGCGCCACCGACGAATAGAGCAGGGCGCCGGCGCTGGCCACGCAGAGCAGCGCGAAGGTCAGCTCGCGGAGCCAGTCGGCCGACGGCGGGGTGGCCGGCGGGGCCAGCGGCACCGAGCCGGCCGGCGGCGCGTCGCCCGGGCGCGGGCCCGGGAAGATGCGGGAGCGCAGCCAGTTGCGGCGGCGCGAGCCGGACAGGCCCGGGATGATCAGGTCGGGTTCCTCGCCCGCGGTCTCGGGGCGCTCGGGCGGATCCTCGGCCAGGGCCGCCGGATCCTGCGCCCGGCGGTCGGCCGGGCCCGGGCGGCCCCACGGCCAGCGGGGCAGCAGCCGGCCCTTGCGGATCACCGTGGTCAGCAGCAGCAGGTCGAGCACGGCGACCACGGTCAGGGCCATGCCCCAGCCGGCCGGGCTCTGGATCATCGGGTCGGCCAGCAGCAGCGGCACCGGCTGGACGGCCACGACCGTCGCGTAGCGCGGCGCGGCGAGCCGGGTGGACCCCGCGTAGACGAAGGCGGCCACGGCCGTCAGCGCGAAGGTGATGCCCAGATAGAGCGGGACGGGCACGCTCTCGCCGCCGGTGACCGAGCTGCCGTGCAGGGCGAACAGGGTCAGCGGGAGCAGGATGAGGCCGACCCAGGCCACCGTCTCGCCGGTCGAGCTCAGCCCGCGCTTGGCGATGCCGGGCGCCACGGCCAGGGCGATCGCCGTGCACAGGGCGAGGATGAAGGCCCGGGCGAACGGGTTGTTGACCGCCACCCCGGCGAAGACCACCGCGGCCACGCCGATGAGCAGGGCGCCCAGGGCGAGCAGGATGTTTTGCACCGACTGGGAGGAGGCCTCGGGCGGGTGGTGCTCGGCGCCGGTGAACCCGGCCGAGCGGCGCGGCGGCGGGGCGACCCGCTCGGTCGGGGGCGGGTCGTCGACCAGCACGGTGACGCCGTCGGTGGCGACCCCGGGCGGGCCCGTGTGCGGCGAGCCGGGCGGCGCCCAGTCGGGCCGGGAGCCGGCCTGGCGGGCCGCGCGCGGGGGCGGCGGAGGCTCGCCGCCGGCCGGTGGGGCGCCCGTGGGCGGGGGCGGTGGCGGCGGGAACTCGTCGGACCCGCGGCGGCGCGGGCGCCGGGTCTTGGCCGTCTTCTTCTGCTGGTTGGCGTGGGAGAGGATGTCACGCTGGAACTGCGCCGCCTGGATCTTGGCGGCGATCTGCGTGCGCTCCTTGGCCGCCGCCATGTCCCGGATCTTCAGATCCGCGATCGAGGCCTCGATCCGGGCCAGCTCATCGTCGTAGCCGTCGGGCTGTCCACCCTGCGCCGCCACGGAACCTCCTCGACCTGCCCGCTCACCGGTCTGACTAGAGCATGCCGGTACGACATTCATTAGAACAGGCTCACGGCGGTCGACATCTATAGAAAACGCGCAGACGGCTACATCGGCGGGCGTCCCATTCCCCGGTACGTCCAGCCCGCCCGGTGCCACTGCTCCCGGTCCAGGCAGTTCCGCCCGTCGATGACCTGCCGCTCGGCGACCAGTTCGCCCAGGAGCACCGGGTCGGCGTTGCGGAACTCGGCCCACTCGGTCGCGACGACCACGAGAGAGACGTCCGTCACGGCAGCGGCCAGGCTGGGGGCGTACGAGAGAAGGGGTTGGGCGGCCTTGGCGTTGGGCATGCCCTGCGGGTCGTAGATGTGGACGTCGGCACCCGCCGAGGTCAGCGCGCCTGCCACGGCGAGGCTCGGCGCATCCCGTACGTCGTCGGAATTGGCCTTGAACGTCGCGCCCAGCACGGCGATCCGGGCGCCGGACAGATCGGGACCGGCCGGACCAACCGGTCTGTTCAGCAACTCCGCGGCCAGCGTGAGCGCCCGCCCCCGCCGCCGGGTGTTGATCAGATCGACCTCGTGCAGGAAGCGCAGCGCCTCACCCGCACCCAGCTCCTGCGCGCGGGCCTGGAAGGCGCGGATGTCCTTGGGCAGGCAGCCGCCGCCGAAACCCAGCCCGGCCTGCAGGAAGCGGTTGCCGATGCGCGGGTCATAACCGATCGCCCGGGCCAGCAGCGTGACATCGCCCCCGGCCACCTCGCAGACCTCGGCCATCGCGTTGATGAAGCTGATCTTCGTGGCCAGGAACGCGTTCGCGGCCACCTTGACCAGCTCGGCGGTGGCGAAATCGGTGACCACCACCGGCACGTCCCGGTCCTCGGTCGCGGCCAGGTCGAACACGCCCTTGTGGGCGGCGTGCAGCCGGTCGCGGGCCCACTCCGAGCGCACCCCGGCGACGATCCGGTTGGGGCGCAGCACGTCCTCGACCGCGTACCCCTCCTGCAGGAACTCGGGCGACCAGGCGACCTCGACGCCCAGGGCGGGGTCGGCGTGCTTGGCCACCAACTGCTCGACCCAGGCGGCGGTGCCCACCGGGACGGTCGACTTGCCCACGATCAGCGCGCGGCGGGTCAGCAGCGGGGCCAGGGTCGTCACGACCGACTCGACGAAGGTGAGGTCGGCGCTCATCCCGTCCGGGCGCTGCGGGGTGCCCACGCAGATGAAGTGCACGTCGGCGAACTCGGCCACCTCGGCCATCGACGTGCCGAAGGTAAGCCGGCCCGCGGCCAGGTTGCGGCGCAGCAGGTCGTCCAGCCCGGGCTCGTGAAACGGGGCCTGCCCGGCGGCCAGCTTCGCTATCTTCGCGTCGTCGACGTCGTAACCGAGCACCTCGTAGCCCAGCTCGGCGAAACAGGCGGCGTAGGTGGCGCCGAGGTAACCGGTGCCCAGAAATGACAAACGCATCACGTCCGGCATAACGACCGGACATCTGGTGGGCGTACGCTACGCGCCAGTAACATAGCGGGGACTGCTTGAGTGAAGGGACCAGGGGCATGAGTGAGTTCGACGTCTACCAGCTGCCGGAGGACCACGAGACCATCCGCGCCGCGGTGCGCGAGGTGTGTGACGCGCGGGTGGCGCCGAACGCGGCCGAGGCCGACGAGACGGGCGAGTTCCCCAAGGCCTCGTACGACGCACTCCGCTCGAGCGACTTCCACGCCCCGCACATCCCGGTCGAATACGGCGGCGCCGGCGCGGACGCCCTGGCCACGGCGATCGTGATCGAGGAGGTGGCGCGGGCCTGCGGGTCGTCGTCGCTGATCCCGGCGGTCAACAAGCTGGGTACGATGCCCCTGCTCATCTCGGCCTCGGAGGACCTCAAGCAGCGCTACCTGCCCAAGGTGGCCTCGGGCGAGGCCATGTTCTCGTACTGCCTGTCCGAGCCCGAGGCCGGTTCCGACGCGGCCGCGATGACGACCCGGGCAGTCCGCGACGGTGACTTCTTTGTTTTGAATGGCGTGAAGCGCTGGATCACCAACGCCGGCGTCTCCGAGTACTACACGGTCTTCGCGGTCACCGACCCCACCGCCCGCTCCCGGGGCATCTCGGCCTTCGTCGTCGAGAAGTCGGACCCGGGGGTCAGCTTCGGCGCGCCCGAGAAGAAGCTCGGCATCAAGGGCTCGCCCACCCGCGAGGTCTACTTCGACAACGTACGGATCCCGGCCGACCGCATGATCGGCGATGAGGGCACCGGCTTCGCGACCGCCATGAAGACCCTCGACCACACGCGCGTGACGATCGCCGCGCAGGCCCTCGGCATCGCTCAGGGCGCGCTCGACTTCGCGAAGAACTACGTGAAGGAGCGCAAGCAGTTCGGCAAGCCGGTCGCCGACTTCCAGGGCGTGCAGTTCATGCTGGCCGACATGGGCATGAAGCTCGAGGCGGCCCGCCAGCTGACGTACGTGGCCGCCGGCAAGAGCGAACGCGGCGACGCCGACCTGACGTACTTCGGCGCGGCCGCGAAGTGCTTCGCCTCCGACGCCGCAATGGAAATCACGACCGACGCGGTCCAGTTGCTCGGCGGATACGGCTACACGCGCGACTACCCGGTCGAGCGGATGATGCGCGACGCCAAAATCACCCAGATCTACGAGGGCACCAACCAGGTCCAGCGCGTCGTAATGGCCCGCCAGATGCTCAAGGACTGACCGTGGAAGGCCGTGGCCAGACCGGATCGGCCTGGCCACGGCGTTCTCAGTTGGCGCGGACCACTGCGGTTGACGGGTCGCCGTCGACGGCGGCGGCCATTTGGGGGACCAGTTTGTCGAGCAGGTAGGGCAGGCTGAGCACCGAGATGAATGAGGTCGCGGCGCCCACCTCCTCGTTGTTCTCGACGTAGAGGGCGCGCCCCTCGGTCTTAACCGCCAGCTTCGAGTACAGCGGGTCGGCCTCGACCTTGGCCTTGTCGGTGTCGTACTTGTCGACGATCCAGACCAGCATGTCGACGTCGAGCAGGTCAGTGCGTTCCTTCGAGAGGTTGGCCCCGAACTCCTTGCCGGTGATCTCGTCGAGGCCGGCCGGCAGCGTGAAGCCGAGGTCGGCCAGCAGGCGGCCGCGCGGGTCCTGGGTGCCGTAGACCCAATAGCCCTCGTCCGTGGTGGCCATCAGCCCCGTCTTCCCGGCGAACGCGGGGTTGTCCTGCTTGACCTGCGCGATCCGGGCCTCGGTGTCGGTGACCAGCTTCTCGGCCTGGGCCTTGCGCCCGACCGCCGCGCCGACCGTACGGGTCAGTTCCTGCCAGCCGACGCCATAGTCGACCTGGTCCTTGGGCTGGGCGACGGTCGGCGCCATCTTCGACAGTTTGGCGTAGTCCTCGGCGGTGAGCCCGCTGTAGACGGCCAGGATCAGGTCGGGCTTGAGGGCCGCGACCTTCTCGAACTCGACGCCGTCGGTCTGCGCCATCACCTGGGGCTTCGGCGCCGAGCCGAGCGCCGCCTCGGCCCACGGCCAGATCGCGCCCGGCTTCTCGCCGAACCATTCGGTGGTGCCGACCGGCACGATGCCCAGCGCGAGCAGCGCGTCCTGCTCGACCAGGCCGACGGTGACGATCCGCTTGGGCTCGGATTTGATCTCGGCGGTGCCGAACTTGTGGGCGACCGACACGGGGAAGGCGTCACTGGCCGAGGAACTGCTGCCGGCCGCCGGTTCATCGTTTGCGCTGTTCGGTCCGCACGCGGTCAGCGTGAGGAGAAGTCCCACGGCTGCCAGCCGGATAGTGAGAAGCCGCATGGGCTGGCCCCTTTCAACGTTTGCTGAGGGCCGAGTGTAGGTTAGCCTCACCTAAACAAAGAACCCATGGAGTGAACGTTGACCGCGGTCGTTGCGGCCCCGCTGCGGAAAAGGGCGAAGCGGCGCTGGATCGGGTTCGCGGCGGCGTTCGCTGTCCTATTTGTGGTGATCGCCCTGAGCGTCGCCGTCGGCAGCCGCACGATCCCGCTGTCCACGGTGTGGCAGGTGTTGTGGCACTCCGACGCCTCGGCCGAGTCGGCCATCGTCCACGATCTGCGCCTGCCCCGCACGCTGCTCGGCCTCGGGGTCGGCGCCGCGTTGGGCCTGGCCGGCACGGTCATGCAGGCGCTCACCCGCAACCCGCTGGCCGAGCCGGGCCTGCTCGGGGTCAACCTGGGCGCCTCGACCGGCGTAGTGATCTCCATCGCGTTCCTCGGGGTCGGCAGCGCGGCCGGCTACGTCTGGTTCGCCTTCGTGGGCGCCGGCCTCACCTCGGCCGCGGTCTTCGCGCTGGGCGGCGCCGGCCGGCATCCGACCCCGGAACGGCAGATCCTGGCCGGCATCTCGATCACCTCGGTGCTCGGCGCGATCGTCTGGGCCATCCTGGTGCTGCGGCGCGAGGCGTTCGACCGCTACCGCCACTGGGATGTCGGCTCGTTCTCCGACCGCGACTCCGGCACTGTCCTGCGGATCCTGCCGTTCCTGGTGGCCGGGGTCGTGCTCGCGCTCTTCCTGGGCCGTCAGCTCAACGCGCTCAGCCTCGGTGACGAGTCCGCCACGTCGGTGGGAGCTTCCCCCGTACGCGTCCGCGCCCTCGGCCTGCTCGCGGTGACGCTGCTGTGCGGCGCCGCCACGGCCGCGGCCGGCCCGATCTGGTTCCTCGGCCTGGCCGTCCCGTACGCGGCCCGCATGATCGTCGGCTCCGACCAGCGCTGGATCCTGGCCTACGCGCTCGTCCTCGGCCCGGCCCTGCTGCTCGGGGCCGACGTGCTGGGCCGGGTGCTGGTCGCCCCGGCCGAGCTGCCGGTCGGCGTGGTCACCGCGTTCCTCGGCGCCCCGCTGTTCATCGCGCTGTGCCGCCGTCGCCGGCTGAGCTCGCTGTGAGGACCGTCGTCCGGGCGGCCGGTCTCTCCGTACGGGTCTATCCCCGCGCGCTGATCGTCGGCGTCGTGCTGCTCCTGGTCGCCCTGGCGACGGCGCTGGTCAATCTCACGACCGGCGACTTCCCGGTGCCCGTGGCCGAGGTGCTCAAGAGCCTGGCCGGCGAAGGTGACGCCGGCACCGACTTCATCGTGTACGAGCTGCGGCTGCCCCGGGTGCTGGTCACGCTGCTGGTCGGCGCGGCCCTGGGGGCGAGCGGCGCGGTCTTCCAGAGCCTGACCCGCAACCCGCTCGGCAGCCCCGATTTCGTCGGCCTGACCACCGGCGCCGCCTCCGGGGCGCTGATCGTGATGCTGATCGTCGGGGGCGGCGGCGTGCAGGTCGGGGCGGGCGCGATCGTCGGCTGCGTCGTCACCGCGGTCGTGGTCTACCTGCTCGCGTTCCGCCGCGGCGTGCACCCGTTCCGGCTCGTGCTCATGGGCATCGGCGTCTCGGCCCTGCTCGAGGCGCTCAACTCCTACCTGATCTATCGCGCCCGGCTCAACGAGGCCGTGGCCGCGCAGGTCTGGCTGATCGGCAGCGTCAACGGCCGCGGCTGGACCGAGGTCGTCATCGTCGCGGTCACGGTGGCCGTGCTGGTGCCGATGGTCGTCTACTTCGGACGTCACCTCAAGCTGCTCGCCCTCGGCGACGAGATGGCCGTGCTGCAGGGCGTGCCGGTCGAGCGCAGCCGGGCCGTCCTCGCGCTGGCCGCCGTGGGTCTCTCGGCCGGGGCGACCGCGGCGGCCGGCCCGATCGCCTTCGTGGCCCTGGCCGCCCCGCCGCTCGCGGCCCGGCTCAGCCGCTCGCCCAGCTCCGGCATCCTGCCCGCGGCGGCCATGGGCGCGGCGCTGCTCTCGGCGGGCGACTGGGCCGCGCAGCACGCGCTGCCCGGCAACGACATCCCGGTCGGCGTGGTCACGGCGGCGCTCGGCGGCATCTACCTGACCTGGCTGCTGTTCCACGAGAGGCGAGGAGCCCGAGCATGACCGAGGCACGGCTGCGGGCGCAGGACGTCACGCTCGCGTACGACAAACGGGTCGTCGCCGAGCACCTCGACGTGCGGATCACCGACGGCTCGTTCACGGTCATCGTCGGCCCTAACGCGTGCGGCAAGTCGACGCTGCTCAAGTCGCTCGCCCGCGTCCTCAAGCCGCAGGCCGGCGCGGTCCACCTGGACGGGCAGAGCATCGCGTCGTACCCGTCGAAGCAGGTCGCCAAGCAGCTCGGCATGCTGCCCCAGGCGCCGATCGTGCCCGGCGGCATCGTCGTCGAGGAGCTGGTCGCGCGCGGCCGGTTCGCCCATCAGAAACTGCTCAAGCAATGGTCGCCCGAGGACGAGACCGCGGTCGCCGAGGCCATGCGCCTGACCGAGGTGGCCGACCTGGCCGACCGCTTCGTCGACGAGCTCTCCGGCGGTCAGCGGCAGCGGGTCTGGCTGGCCATGGCGCTGGCCCAGCAGACGCCTATCCTGCTGCTCGACGAGCCGACCACGTTCCTCGACCTGTCCCACCAGTTCGAGGTGCTCGACCTCTGCGCCGAGCTGCACGAGCAGGGCCGCACGATCGTCGCGGTGCTGCACGACCTCAACCACGCGTGCCGTTACGCGACCGAGCTGATCGTGATGAAAGGTGGCCAGGTGATCGACCAGGGGGCGCCCGCCGACGTGATGACGGCCGAGCTCGTCGAGGAGGTGTTCGCGATGCCGTGCCGGGTGATCGACGACCCCGAGACGGGGACCCCGCTGGTGGTTCCGGCCGACCGCCGAACCCGTGCGATCAAGAAGTGAAAGAGGCCCTCGGTAAGCAGCGCCGCCTGATCGTCCTCAGCTCGCTGCTGGCCACCGGTCACCAGGCGGGCGAGGCGGCCGTCCCGTTCCTGATCGGCGTGATCATCGACCGGGCCGTCGACGGTGGCGTCGGGGACCTGTTCCTCTGGCTGGGTGTGCTGGGTGCGATCTACATCGGACTGAGCTACAGCTTCCGGTACGGGGCCCGGGCCGCCGAGCGCGCCGCCGAGCAGGCCGCCCACGACCTGCGCCTGCGCGTGACCCGCCGGGTGCTGCACGACCGGGGTGGGGCCGAGTCGGGCCGGCTGCCGGGCGCGCTGGTGTCGATCGCCACCAGCGACACCGCGCGCGTCGGCGGGATCGCGGTCGCCATCACGTACGGCAGTGCCGCCGTGATCGCCGTGATCTTCTCGGCCGTGCTGCTGCTGTCCATCTCGATCCCGCTCGGCCTGCTGGTGCTGCTCGGGCTGCCGCCGCTGATGTGGCTGACCCGCCTGATCGGCAAGCCGCTGGAGGAGCGCAGCGAGACCGAGCAGGAGCACGGCGCGCACGCCTCGGGCATCGCGGCCGACCTGGTCTCGGGGCTGCGCGTGGTCAAAGGCCTGCGCGCCGAGGAGGCAGCGGTCGAGCGCTACCGGCAGCGCAGCCGGGTCGCGCTGACCGCCACCGTGCGCGCGGCCCGCACCCAGGCGGCGTACCAGGGCCTCGTGCTGACCATCAGCGGACTCTTCCTGGCCGTGATCGCGGTGGCCGGCGGCATCCTCGCAGTGCGCGGCGACATCACCGTGGGCCAGCTCATCTCGTCCATCGGCCTGGCCCAGTTCCTGGTCGGGCCGCTGTCCACGTTCGGCTGGGTCGGCGCCGACCTGGCCCAGGGCCGCGCGTCGGCCAAGCGGGTCGAGGCGGTGCTGTCCGCGCCCGAGGCGGTCAGCGGGGGCGATCAGCGGCCGGTCACGCCCGTACGGGGTGCGGTCGACCTGCGCGTACGGGATCTGGCCGTGAAAATCGCGCCCGGTGAGCTCGTCGGCGTGGTCGCCACCGACCCGGCCGAGGCCGCCGAGCTCGTGCGGCTGCTGAACCGGTCGGCCGACCCGGTCGACGGCGTCGTCTCGCTCGACGGGATCGCCCTGTCCGCCCTGAACCCCGAGGAGCTGCGGGCCGCCGTGCTGGCCGTCGAGCACCACACCGACCTGTTCGACGGCACGATCCGCTCGGCCGTCTCGCTCGACCGCGCCGAACCGGCCACGGTCGACGCCGCGATGGTCGCCGCCGACGCCGACGAGGTCGCGCGCACGCTGCCCGACGGGCTCGACGCGGTGCTCGACGACGGCGCCCGTACGCTCTCCGGCGGTCAGCGGCAACGGATCGCGCTGGCCCGCGCGCTGGCCGCCGACGCTCCGGTCCTGGCGATGCACGACCCGACCACCGCGGTCGACGCCGTGACCGAGGCCCGGATCGCCGCGCGGCTGCGTGAGGTGCGGGCCGGGCGCACGACGATCCTCATCACCACCAGCCCGGCCCTGCTCGCGATCACCGACCGGGTGCTGTTCCTGCACGGCGGCGTGGTGCGGGCCGACGGGACGCACGGCGAGCTGGCCGCGGGCGACGAGACCTACCGGGAGACGGTGCTGGCATGACAACCACTCCGCTTCCGATCGCGGCCGGACGGCGTACGCGGGCCGCTCTTCTGGTGTTTCTGCGACCCGAACGCGGGCGGCTGGCCGGGGCGATCGCGCTGCTGATCGCGGGCACGATCGCCGGGCTGCTGGCGCCGCCGCTGCTCGGCCACATCGTCGACCTGGCCACCACCGGCGGCGCGACCGGCGATTTCGTTCTGACCGGGGTCGCGCTGGTGGCGGTGGCCCTGGTCGACGCCGCGCTGGCCGGTTTCGGGTTCGCCATGCTGGCCCGGGCCGGCGAGTCCACTTTGGCCCGGATCCGTGAACGGTTCGTCGAGTCGGCCCTGCGGCTGCCCCTCGAACAGGTCGAACGGGCCGGCGCGGGCGACCTGACCTCACGCGTGACCAACGACGTGACAGTGGTCGGCGAGGCCGCTCGCTCGGCGGTGCCCGAGTTCACCCGGGCCATCCTGACGATCGTGCTGACCCTCGGCGGCATGGCCGTGCTCGACTGGCGGTTCCTGCTCGCCGCGCTGGTGGCGGTGCCCGTGCAGGCGTACACGGTGCGCTGGTACGCCCGCCGCGCCGTCCCGCTCTACGCCCGGCAAAGGGTCGCCGTGGCCGCCCAGCAGCATCACCTGCTGGCCACGATCGACGGCGCGCCGACCATCCGGACGTTCCGGATCGCCGGCGAGCACAGCGGCCGCGTCGCCGCCCGCTCCCAGCAGGCCGTCGACCTGCTGCTGCAGGGCATCGCGCTGATGACCCGGTTCTACGCTCGGCTGCACGTGGCCGAGTTCGCCGGGCTGGCCGCCGTGCTGGCGACCGGCTTCTTCCTCGTTCGCCACGACGCCGTGAGCATCGGCACGGCCACCGCCGCCGCGCTGTACTTCCACGGGCTGTTCAACCCCATCAACACCGCGCTGGCCCTGGTCGACGACGCGCAGGCGGCCGCCTCCGGGCTCGACCGCCTGATCGGGGTGGCCGACCTGGCCGGCGAGCCGCGCACGCCTTCGCTGGCCTCGTCGACACCGTCGGCCATCGAGGTCAGCGGGCTGAGCTTCGCCTACCGCCCCGACCGGCCCGTGCTGCGCGACGTCGACCTGGTGGTACGGCGCGGCGAGCGGGTCGCCGTCGTCGGCTCGACCGGCGCCGGCAAGACCAGCCTGGCCAAGGTCATCGCCGGGGTGCACGACCCCGTCGCCGGCACCGTCGAGGTGCCCGCCGGGGAGGTCGCCCTGATCACGCAGGAGGTGCACGTCTTCGCCGGCCCGCTGATCGACGACCTGCGCCTGGCCCGCCCGGGCGCCACCGACGACGAGGTGCACGCCGCGCTGGCCGCCGTCGACGCCGCGGGCTGGGTCGCCCAACTGCCCGACGGCCTCGACACGGAGGTCGGCGCGGGCGGCCACGGGCTGACCGCGGCACAGGCCCAGCAGATCGCGTTCGCCCGGCTGATCCTGGCCGACCCGCCGGTGGCCATCCTCGACGAGGCCACCGCGGAGGCCGGCAGCGCGGGCGCCCGCCTGCTCGAACGGGTCGCCGCGGCGGCACTCGAGGGGCGAACTGCCGTGATCGTGGCGCACCGGCTGACCCAGGCCGTGACCGCGGATCGTGTGGTGGTGCTCGAACAGGGACGGGTGGTGCAGGTCGGGCCACATGCGGCGCTGATCGACGAGCCCGGCCCGTACGCGACGCTCTGGCAGGCGTGGTCCGGCCAACGCGATCACTGAGTAACGTGCCCAACAGTATCGCCTGCGATAGTATCTCTGACGATACTAACTTGTGGCGAGCCTGGAGGACCCGTGGTCGCGTTCATAGGACGAGAGCACCAGTTGGCCGTGCTCGGCGCCCTTTTCGCGCAGGTGGCGAACGCACCCCGAACGGATCCGCGTCCGGGCCAGTGCCTGCTCATGAGGGGCCGCCGCCGGATCGGCAAGTCCAGCCTCGTCGAAGCCTTCGTCGACCGTTCGGGAGCCCCGGCAGTGTTCTTCACCGCCGCCGGGGCCGCCGACGACATTGAACTCGAGGCGTTCATCGAGGCGGTGAGCTCCTCGGACCTGCCGGACCGCGCGGTGTTCGACGACGCCACCCCGGGAAACTGGAGTGCCGCGCTCCGGCAGCTCGCCGGCGTTCTGCCTGACGACCGGCCCAGCGTCGTCGTCATCGACGAGGTTCCCTACTTGGTCGATCGGGTGGACGCCTTCGAGGGAATCCTCCAGCGAGCTTGGGACCGCGAGTTCAGCCGCAAGCCGGTCCTGCTCATCCTGATCGGCTCGGATCTGTCGATGATGGAGGCGCTGAGTTCCTACGGCCGGCCGTTCCACCAGCGTGGCAAGGAGATGGTCCTCGGGCCGCTGAACCCGGCCGAGGTCGGCGACATGCTTCAGCTGGAGCCGGCTGAGGCTTTTGACGCGGCCCTGGTCACCGGCGGCCTTCCACTGATCTGTGCCGATTGGCGGCCGGGCGCCGGCCTGTGGCAGTTCCTCTCCGCGGAGCTCGCCAATCCGGTCTCGCCCTTGCTGGTGTCGGCCGAGCGCTCGCTGGCCGGTGAGTTTCCGGAATCGGCGATGGCTCGCACGGTCCTGTCGGCGATCGGCAGCGGTGAGCGCACCTTCACCAACATCGCCCGGGCCGCCGGCGGCATCTCTCACACCACGTTGACGCGATCGACCGAGGTGTTGACCGGCAAGCGCATGGTCGCCGCGGAGCTGCCCGTCGCCCTGGGGCCGTCGAAGGAGCGGCGCTACCGCGTAACCGATCCCTACCTGCGGTTCTGGCTGACCTTCGTAGCGCCGCACTTGGCCGAGATCGAGCGTCTACGCGGTGACCTCACGCTGCGACGCATCGAAGCCGGGTGGACGAGTTGGCGCGGCCGTGCCGTCGAGCCCCTGCTCCGAGAGTCGCTGGCCCGGCTGTTGCCGGACGACTCCCTCCCCGCGGCCCCGGTGCTCGGTTCCTACTGGACCCGGTCCAACAGCGTCGAGATCGACGTCGTCGGGGCGGATCGCGCACCGGTGGCCCGGAGCCTGCTCTTCGTCGGATCCATCAAGTGGCTGGAGCGCTCGGCGTTCGACAATCATGACCTTCTGGCCCTGCAACGACACCGCGCGGTCGTGACCGACGAGCCGGTTCCGCTGCTGGCGATCAGCCGCAGCGGCGTGGACGCCCAGGGGCTCGACGCTTCCTACGGCCCCGCGGAACTGCTGGAGGCGTGGCGACCACACTAGGCCCTAGAGTCGCGCACCCGACCGCGAACTCGATGGCCAAGCGGCCCCGCCCCGCACGAGACTGGCCGCATGGCTCTGCTGGAGCGTGACCAAGCCCTGACCGCCCTGACCGCCTACGCCGACGAGGCCCGCCACGGCGACGGCCGCCTTGTGCTGATCAGTGGCGAGGCCGGCATCGGCAAGTCCGCCCTGGTCGAGGCGCTCCCCACCGAGGGCCGCCGGGCCACCGGCTTCTGCGACGGCCTGTTCACCCCGCGCCCGCTGGGGCCGCTGTTCGACCTGGCCGCCGAGCTCGGTGGTGAGCTGCAAGAGCTGTGCCGCCGCCGGGCCCCGCGCGAGGAGCTCTTCGACGCGCTGCTCCGCGAGCTCGACCGCGCCTTCACCGTCATCGTGATCGAAGACCTGCACTGGGCCGACGAGGCCACCGTCGACCTGGTCCGATTCCTGGCCCGCCGCCTGCGCCGCACCCTGCTGATCGTCACGTACCGCGACGTCGAGTCGACCCCGCTGCGCCTGGCGCTGGGTCACCTGGGCTCGCTGCGCGCCACCCGCCGCATTACGATCGAGCCGCTCAGCCCGGCGGCGGTCGCCCAGCTGACCACCGGCACCGGCCTGCCCGCCGACGAGCTGCACAAGCTGACCGGGGGCAACCCGTTCTACGTGACCGAGATCGTTCGCTCCGGCATCACGTCGGTGCCCGCCTCGGTGCGCGACGCCGTCCTGGCCCGCACGGTCGGTTTGTCTCCCGAGGCCCGCCACAGCCTCGATCTCGCGGCGCTGACCGGCGGCCGGTTCGACGTCGGCGACGAGCTGCTGCGGACGG
The DNA here is from genome assembly GCF_016785085.1 of Paractinoplanes lichenicola. Classification (GTDB taxonomy): domain Bacteria; phylum Actinomycetota; class Actinomycetes; order Mycobacteriales; family Micromonosporaceae; genus Actinoplanes; species Actinoplanes lichenicola. The sequence goes on along the minus strand of NZ_JAENHO010000006.1, from coordinate 56,610 downwards.
GCCTGTTCACCACCGACGGCTTCCGGCACGAGCTGGCCCGCCGAGCCGTCGAGCAGGCCATCCCGCCCCGCCGCCGGGCCCAGTTGCACGCCACCATCCTGGCGTGCCTGCGTGACCACGGCGACGACGCGAGGCTGGCCTTCCACGCCGAACAGGCCGGTGACGGTGCGGCGGCCCATCATTTCGCCGTACGGGCCGCGGCCGCCGCCGCCGAGCTGGGTGCGCATCGCGAGGCGGCCGCCCAGTTCGAGCGCGCGCTCCGCTTCGCCGGGGACCTTCCTGATCCCGTACGGGGAAAGCTTTTGGACCGCCTCTGCGATGAGCTCTCGCTGGTGGATCGCGGGGCCGACCTGGCCGACGCGGCCGAGCAGGCGCGGCAGCTCTGGCACCGGATCGGGGATCGGCGGCGGGAGGGCAACGCGAACCGGCGGCTGTCCGAGGCGCTCGTCACCCTGTGCCGGCATGACGAGGCGATCGCCGTGGCCGAACGGGCCCTCAAGATCCTGGATCCGCTCGACGGCCCGGATCGGTCGCGCGCGTATGCCCACCTCGCGCGCAAGAAGATGCTGACCGATCACCACGCCGAGGCGATCGAGCTCGCGACCCGGGCCCAGCACCTCGCCGGCCCGCTGCACGACGTGCTCAGCGATGCCCTCAACACGCATGCGGGCGCCCTCGCCATGAGCGGCGAGCCCTGGCTGGGCAAGATGCGCGAGGCCCTCGACGTCGCCCTCGAACACGGGCTGGCCGAGCAGGTCGGGCGCGCCTACAACAACTTCTACGGGCTGCTCACCTGCGAGCGACGCTACGCCGAGGCGGAACAGTACTTTGTGGACGGCGTGGCGTTCTGCGACGAGCACGACGTGGCCTCGTTCGGCACCTGCATCCGCGGCGAGCGGTCGATCTCGCTGGCCCGCACCGATCGCTGGGACGAGGCCGCCCGGCTCGCCCGCAGGCTGATCACCGAGGTCGAGGCGACGCCGATCAACCGGATCAGCGCGCAGATCGCCCTGGCCACGGTGCTGGTGCGACGGGGCGACGACGAGATCGCGCCGCTGCTCGACGAGGCGGTCGCGGCCGCCGACGGGTCGGCCGAGCCCCAGTGGATCGTCTGCGCCCGCCTCTGCCGGGCCGAGTGGCGCTGGCTCGCCGGCGATCTGGCGGGTGCCCGCCGCGAGGCCGAGCGCGCGTTCCGGGTCGCCGGCCGGGGCAACGGGTGGCTGCGCGGCTCGGTCGCGGTCTGGCTGCGCCGCAGCGGATCAAAGCACGCGATGAGCGACGTGGCCGAGCCCTACCAACTCGAGCTCGACGGCGACTTCGCCGGCTCGGCCGCGGCCTGGCGCAAGGTCGAGAGCCGGTACGAGGCCGCGCTCGCCCTGCTCGGCAGCGACGACACCGGTCTGCTGCGCGAGGCCCTGGCCGTCTTCGACGAGCTCGGCGCCCTGCCCGCGGCCCGCCTGACCCGTCGCCGCCTGCGGGTCCATGGCGTGCGGTCGGTGCCGGTCGGCCCGCGCTCGGCGACGCGGGCCCACCCGGCCGGCCTGACCCGCCGCGAGGACGAGGTGCTCGGGCTGATCGTCGCCGGCCGGACCAACGCCGAGATCGCCGCCCGGCTGGTGCTCTCGGTCAAGACGGTCGATCACCACGTCTCGGCCGTGCTGGGCAAACTCGGCGCCTCGAGCCGCTCGATGGCCGCGGCCGAGGCCGAGCGCCGGGGACTGGTCTCTAGGTAACCGCGCGGGAAACCTGGGTAATCGCTCCCGATCTCCGCGGGCGGCGTTCTCCGTACGGTCGAGTCATGACCATCTACATGGACGTGCACACCGTGAGCGGCGGCGTGAGCCTCGACGACGTGGCCAAGGCGCACCAGGCCGACCTCGCGACGCAGACCGAGTTCGGCGTCAACTATCTGCGCTACTGGGTCGACGAGCGGCAGGGGAAGATCTTCTGCCTGGTCGAGGCGCCGTCGGCCGAGGCGGCCGTGGCCGTGCACCGCAAGGCCCACGGGCTCGTGGCCGACGAGATCTACGCGGTCGACGAGGGTGCCTAGTCAGACTGTCTACTAACCAGGTAGCCTGCCTAGCCATGACACCACGGCCATGGCTGCACGGCTTCCTCGACCTGTGCCTGCTCGCGATGCTGCGGGAACGCGCCGACTACGGCTATGGCCTGTCCCAGCGGCTCGCCGCGGCCGGGGTCGCCGATGTTCCCGGCGGCACGCTCTATCCGGCCCTGCTCCGGCTCGAGGAGCAGGGCCTGGCCGTCCCCAGCTGGGGGCCGTCGGAAAGCGGCCCCCGCCGCAAGAACTACGCCATCACCCAGGCCGGTCTCGACCTGCTGGCCGGTCAGGCCGGCGACTGGCGACGCTTCCGCGACGGGGTCGACAGCCTGCTCAGCGCGGTGCCGCATGAGTGACTGGCCCACCGCCTTCGAGTCCGAGCTGCTGCGCCTCGGCCTGCAACCGGCCCGCGCCCGCCGCCTCGCCGACGAGACCACCCAGCAGGCGGCCGAGAGCGCGGCCCCGCCGGCCGACGTCTTCGGGCCGGCCCACCTCTACGCGCGCCACCTGGTGGCCGAGCTCAACACGCCGACGGCCAACTTTCCCCGTACGAGGTATCAGGCTGGACCGGTCATGCTGAGCCTGACCGGGGTGACCAAGCGCTATCGCCGGCAGACGGTCTTCGAAGGCGTGAACCTGACCGTCCGCGGGGGAGAGGTGGCCGCGATCGTCGGCGCCAACGGCTGCGGCAAGTCGACACTGCTGCGCATCTGCGCCGGCCTGACCCGGCCCAGCGGCGGCGCGGTCCGGCGTACGCGCCGGGTCGGGTTCGTGCCGCAGGACGGCGGCACGGCGGGCTGGCTCACCGCGGAGGAACACTTCACGCTCTTCGGCTCGGCCGCGGGCATGGTTCCCGGGCGGGCCCGGTCGACCGGCGCGCACCTGGCCACCCGACTCGCCTGGCGCCCGGCCCGGCAGCAGCGCGCGCAGCAGATGTCCGGCGGCACCCGGCAGAAGCTCAACCTCGTGCTGGGCGAGCTGCACGCCCCCGACCTGCTGCTGCTCGACGAACCGTATCAGGGCTTCGACCAGGGCACCTATGTGGACTTCTGGCAGCAGGTGCTCGCGTGGCGCGACGCCGGGCGGGCGGTCGTGGTCGTCACCCACCTGTTGCACGACCTGCAGAATGTCGACCACGTGCTCGACCTGGGAGCGACCGCATGACAACCCTGGTGGTGGCCCGACTCTCTGCCCTCGAGGTGAGCCGGCGCCGGGCCGCGCTCCTGCTCGTGATCACCCTGCCGTTCTGGTTCTACCTCGTGCGGCGCGACCTCTCCGGCCAGTCCACCCGCGCGCTGACCCTGGGTATCGGCTGGGCCGTCTCGACGCTCACCCTGTTCGTGGTCAACGCCTCCCGCGGCGTCGACCCGCGCCTGCGGCTCACCGGCGCCTCGGTCACCGGCATCATCGCCGGCCGGCTGCTCGCGATGACCGGCGTCGGCCTGCTGCTGGCGCTCGGCTACTGGACGATGGTGGCCGTCGACCAAAACCTGCCGCACCTCTGGGCGGCCGGGGTCATGATGCTGGTGTCGGCGCTGGTCGCGGCCCCGGTGGGCAGCCTGATCGGCGCGATCCTGCCCCGCGAGCTCGACGGCGCGCTGGCCCTGCTCAGCATCAGCTCGGTGCAGATGCTGGCCGACCCGACCGGCCTGATCGCCAAGCTGATGCCGTTCTGGTCGGCCCGCGAGGTCGGCAACTACGCGGTCGACGGCGGCAGCATCGACCTGGTCTGGCGCGGCCTGGCCCACGCCGGGGTGACCTGGCTGATCTGCGTCCTGGGCACGCTGGCGATCTTCCACTGGCGGCTGCGGCTGGTCCGTTATCCCGAGCCCTGACCGCTCTCACCACCGCGCCGTCCCGCCGCTCTCACCGCTGTGCCGCCCCCGCCGCTCTCACCGCCGCGCCGCCCCTCACCGCGACACCCGCCCCGTTGCGCGGCCCCACCCGCCCGGCCGTTGCAGTATTGGGTCATGAGCCGTCGATGGACCGTGCTGGGTGTGCCGTCGAGCGCGGGCGCGCACACGCCCGGCGTCGAGCAGGGCCCGGCCGCACTCCGGGAAGCCGGACTGATCAACAACCTGCGCGCGGGCGGGCACGACATCGAGGACCGCGGCGACGTACGCGGCTTCCGATGGCGGCCCGACCCCGCCCGGCAGACCGGGCAAAACGCCGCGACCGTAGCCGCCGTAGCCGACGACGTAGCCACGGCCGTGGCGGCCATCCTCGCCGACGGCCGCGTCCCGCTCGTGCTCGGCGGCGACTGCAGCATCACCGTAGGCGTCCTGGCCGGCTTCGACCGCGCCGCCCGGGAGCCCGCACTGCTCTATATGGACGGTGGCCCCGACCTCTTCACCCCCGAGACCCGTCCCAACGGCAACCTGGACGCCATGGGAATGGCCCACCTGCTGCGGCTACCTGGTCACCTGCCCGAGGTCGCAGCCGTCGGTGAGCCGCTCACACCCGCACGTGTCGTGTCCTTTGGGGACGGTCTGCCCGACGACGGCCCCGACCAGGAACGCGACCTGCTCCAGGAGCTTTCCATCACCCGGATCACCGCCGCCGACGTGCACCGCGACACCCGTGCGGCCGCCGAGCGGGCGCTGGCCGCCGCGGGCGAGTCGTTCGTGCTGCACTTCGACGTCGACGTGCTGCGCTTCACCGACATGCCGATCGCCGACGTGCCCGACTCCGGCGGCGACCCCATCGGGCTGACCCTGCACGAGGCCATGACCTGCCTGTCGGTCTTCGCCAGCGGCGGCGACCGGCTGGCCGCGCTGGTGATCACCGAGGTCAACCCCGACCACGCGCCCGACCGCGCCGTGCTCGACGACTTCGCGACGGCCGTCGCCACCGCGCTGAGCACCTAGGCCCCTCCGTGTTGCGTATGTGACCGGCCGCACAAACGGTCAGGCAAGATCGTCCGAAAGTACGTATTTGCCTGTGCATGGCCTGTGTGTCCGTTATGCCACGATCTGTGGCATAAGGCAGCACGCAACTTGGAGGTAGACATGAACAAGGCAGTCCGCACGTTCACGATGATGGCGATGGGCCTGGTCGCCGGCGCCACCATGGCCGCCGGTCCCGCGATGGCCGCCGACAGCACCAAGGCGCCGGCCGCCAAGCCCGCCACCACCACCAAGGCCGAGAAGGGCTGGGGCCGCGACCGCGTCGTCGGCTACTTCCGCACCCTGCGCGCCTGCGAGCAGGCCGGCCGCATCGGCGAGTTCCGCAACCGCTGGGACGACTACGACTGCGACCGGGTCCGCTTCGGCTTCAAGCGTGGCCTGTGGGCCCTCGAGGTCGAGCGCGACTTCCGCGGCGGCCACGGCCACGGCCCGTGGGGCGGTCACGGCCACGGCGGCCACGGCGGTCACGGCCACGGCGGACACGGTCACGGCCCGCGCGGCCACCGCTGATCACCCGGGCCGGATAGTCCGGCCCACCCAGGTCGCGGGCACGAGGGTTCCGTCCACGCTCTCGCCGCCCGCCGCTGAACCACCCCGATGCTCGGGCCGCATCTCCACCGATGCGGTCCGAGCGCATTTTCAAGACCAGACCGAAGACGTACGCCACGTCGACTGCGACAAAAGCATTACGACACCACCCGCCGCGCCTCGCCGGCCAGGCGAAACACCGGACCATAACGCGGCCACCGGCCGTGGTGCCCACTCACCCACAACGCCCGCACCATCCAGGCCGGTCCCCTCGCCCACAACGCCTGCCATCATTCCGGCCGGTCCCGTGGCTCACAATGCCTGCCACCATTCCGGCCGGTCCCCTCGCCGCAACGCCTCTCACCACCCCGGCCGGTCCCCTACGCCCAGCCGGTGGGGTTGCTGTTGGCGGTCGGTCGCGCGCTCGCCTGGCCGGTTGGGGTGCTATTGCCGGTTGGCTGCGCGCTCGCCTGGCTGGTCAGACGCGGCGCAGGACTGTCACTACTCGGCCCAGGATCGTGGCGTCGTCGCCCGGGATGACGTCGTAAGCCGGGTTGCGCGGGACCAGCTCGATGTGCCGGCCGTTGATGCGCAGCACCTTGACCGTGGCCTCGCCGTCGATCATGGCAGCCACGATGTCGCCATTGTCGGCCACCTGCTGCTGGCGCACGACCACCGTGTCGCCGTCGCAGATCGCGGCCTCGATCATCGAGTCACCCTTGACCTTGAGCGCGAACAGCGTGCCGTGGCCGACCAGGCTCAACGGCAGGTTGAGCTCCTCGTCCACGTTTTCGTCGGCCAGGATCGGCGCGCCGGCCGCGATCGTGCCGATCACCGGAACTGGCACATTGGCCTGCTCGCCGGGGGTGCGCACGTCGATCGCCCGCGAACCCCGGGCCCCGCGCCGGATGAACCCGCGATCCTCGAGCACCTTGAGCTGATGAGCCACCGACGACGGCGAATCGAGCCCGACGGCGGCACCGATCTCACGAATGGTCGGCGGATAACCATGCTGTTCGATCCACTCGCGGATCATCGAAAGGATCTGCCGTTGCCGCTTGCTCAGGGGCCCGTCGTCCGTGGACATGCGGTGATGTTACTACACTTTCGATCATCTGTACGACTCGATCGGGTGACGCCCCGTAACCTTCCCCGCTCAGCTCGGCCGGCGCTGCTGCGGGATCTCGGGTTCGTCCTCCGGCGGCCGCTCCATGTTCATCACGGTCATCTCACGCTTCTCGGCCTCGTGCCCGTTCCCACCCGGCGGAACGATCCGGCTGGTCGGATCCTCCGCGAAGTTGGGCCGCTCAGCCTCGGCAATCGAAACCGCCATAGGCCCGGCAGCCACCGGTTGCGCCGACAGCGGTTGTGCAGAGACCGGTTGCGCGGACACCGGCTGTGCCGACATGGGTTGTGCGGACACCGGTTGCGTTGACACCGGCTGGGCCGACACTGGCTGGGCAGCCTGATCCGCGACCGGCAGCCGGATGAACTCGGTGCGCTCGCCCGGCGGCTCGACGGACCCCGGCCGGATGATCTGCGTACGGTCCGGATCGAACTTGATCACCTGAGTCTCGTCGACCGCGGCATTCCCGTTCCCGCCGTCGCGCTCCTCCACCAGCCCCGGATGCCGAGCCATCCCCGCCGGCGCCACCGGAGGCATCAGCCGCAACCCGTCGCCCGGGGCAACAACCGGAACGGCCTGCGTACGTTCCGGATCGAACTCGTCGTCGCCCCGGCGCCCACCGTCGTGCTCGCCGATCATCTCCAGCGACCGCGTGCTCTCGGCCAGCACCTTGATCGTCTGAGTCCGATCCGGATCCGGCGCGCTGAGCGACCGCGTCACCTCGAGATCGTCGATCCCCGACGCTGAGTGCACGTCCTCCGACGTGATCACGTGGATGGCGTGCGTGGTCTCGGCCTCGTCGGCCACCCTGATCGTCTGCGTCCGCTCCGGATCCGGTGCGTTCAGCGATTGCGTGACCTCGGCCCCCGGCCCCTCGGGAGCAGTCACCGAGGCGCGGGCCTTGACCGGCTCGTTGACATTCCCCGCCGGCTCCTCACCCGCGGCCGGCGTCACCTGAAGCTTGGTGGTCAGCTCCCCGATGTTGATGGCCCGCGTCCGCTCCGGATCAGGCGCCCCGAACTCCCGAGTCTCCTCGAAGTCCGGTGGCACAGCCCGCGAGTGCGGCGCCGCCTTGGCCTTCCCGGTCACGAACAACGAAGCGAATTCATCGTCGTCCGAGCCATCGTCGGCACTGTCGTCGGCGCCCTCCGGCCCCTCGGCCGACGCCCCTACGGCCGCGAACTCGGCGCCGTCATCGGCCGTCGTCTCATCGTCAGCGACCAAGCCCCCGCTCCCGAGGGCGGACGTCTCCTCTTCGCCCTCTGCCCCCGCGTCCAGAACAGCCAGCAAAGTCGAATCTTCGCCGGCCTCGCCCGTGAGATCAGCCGTGGCAGGTTCGTCCTCGGCCGCGGTGCCGGGGGATGTCGAGACGGTCTCGTCGTCCCGAGCGTCAGCGGCGGATGTGTCGAGCTTGTCAGTGGTTTCGTCGGCCTCGCTCGTGAGGTCGGCCGTCGCGGGTTCGTCGTCAGTCGCGGTGCTGGGGGCCGTCAAGTCGGTTGTGGCGTCGTCGGTCTCGTCGTCCTGGGCGTCAGCGGCGGAAACTTCGGCGGTCGAGTCAAGCCTGTCGGTTGCTTCGCCGGTTTCGTTCGTGAGGTCGGCCGTCGCGGGCTCGTCCGACGCGATGCTGGGAGCCGTCAGCACGGTCGTGGCCTCGTCCGCCTCGCCATCTCGCGCGTCAGCGGCGGAGACTTCGGCGGTCTTGTCAGTCGTTTCGCCGGTTTCGCTTGCGAGGTCGGCCGTGGCGGGTCCGTCGTCGGTCGCCGTGCCGGGGACCGTCAGCACGGTCGTAGCTTCGTCGGTCTCGCGATCTAGGGCTTCACCAGCGGAAACTTCGGCGGACGAGTCGAGCCTGTCAGCTGCTTCGCCGGTTTCGCTCGTGAGGTCGGCCGTCGCGGGCTTGTCGTCGGTCGCGGTGCTGGGGGCCGTCAACACGGTCGTGGCTTCGTCGGCATCGCTGGCTTGGGCCTGAGCAGCGGACGACTCGTCGGTCGCGGTGCCGACGGGGGTCAGCACGGTCGTGGCTTCGTCCGCCTCGCTGTCCTGAGTTCCGGTGACAGGGACGTCCGCAGTCGTGTCGTCCTCGGAGGTCTGCGTCGCGGCGGCGGTCGGGGGGCTCATGGCCGTGAGGACGGTCGTGGCTTCGTCGTCCTCGGGGTGATCGAGGGATGTGGGGGAGGCGGGGGCCGCAGACGCCGGGGTCGCGGCAACGGCGTCGAGGGTCTTCACCTCGGGCTCTGCGGGCGGCGGCGTCACGGTGCCCCGCCTGGTCGAAGCTTGCCCGTCGCAGAGAGCAGCTACCGTGGCCGCCTCGTCGGCGGAGACGATCACCGTGGTGCGACGGGTGTCCCGGAACGTCGGCCAAGCAATGGTCGCCTCGTCCTCCGGGGCCACGGCCGCAACCTCGCGCAGCGGCCCGGCCAGCGCGGCCATCGGCGACACGGAGCTGCCCTCGGTCGACTCAGCAGCCGGCGGCTCCGTCGGCGTACCGGCCGCGGTCGGCTCGTCCGAACCCAGCACCGAGATCGCATCCGGATCCACCGGCTCAGACGTAACCGCCTCAACCGTCGGCGGATCATCGGAGGCGGAGGCGGAGGCGTGGGAGGCAGGGGTGGGGGTCAAGGGAGAGGGGGCGCCCGAGGCGGAAGCGGGGGCTGAGGCGGGCAGCCGCAGCACCGCGGTCGGGTCCGGATCAGTAGGCGTCGGCGCATAAGGAGGCACCACGGCGGTAGTAACCAGGCCCGCATCCGGGGTAGCCACCGCGGCCTTCCCCCGGGCCCGTCCCACCTGCCCGATCAGCGGCAGCACCGGCGGCTCGTAGCGATCCCACCGCCGCGCGCTCAAGGCCGTGCACAGCAGCGGCAAAGCCAGCATCGCCGCCAGCCCGTACCCCGGCCGGCTCAGGTCGAAGCCGTCCTTGGCCACCGCGGCCGGCCAGATCCCCGCGTAGCCCCCTGGCGACACCAGCGCCCACAGCGAGAGCCCCAGATAGACCAGCCCGCCGAAGATCGGCCCGGCCGGTGAGATCGGGGCGAAGAGCAGGATCCCGTACGCCGCCCCGGCCAGCAGCAGGAGCAGCAGCCCGGTCGCCGATTCGACGGCGAAGTCGTCGCGCCCGCGGGTGGTCAGCTCGGTAGTGAACCCGACCCCCGCGAGTATCCACACCGCCGGTGCCAGCACAAGGGCATACAAGATCGACCTGAAGTGGCGCACGCTTTAACTCCCCGAACACTGGCTGCCCGACGAACCGTACCGTCGCGGGGCAACCGCACGGAAGGACGCCGTAACGTACGCCGCATGAATGAGGGCCGCCCCACCAGCCATTCCAGGGTCACGCTGAGCCGCATCATGACCGCGGTCGACGTCAACCTGTACGGCACTGTGCACGGCGGCGTGCTGATGAAGTTCGTCGATGACGTGGCCGGCGCGGCGGCGGCCCGGCACAGCGGCGGCACGGCGGTCACGGCCGCGATCGACGAGATCGTGTTTCTGGAGCCGGTGCGGGTCGGCGATCTCGTCCACGCGTACGCGCAAGTGAATTGGACCGGCACCAGCTCGATGGAGGTGGGCGTCAAGCTGGCCGCCGAGCGCTGGGACGTGGTGGCCGCCGAGCCGCTGACCGTGGCGACGGCATATCTGGTGTTCGTGGCCGTGGATGTGGCCGGCCACCCAAGAAACGTCCCGCCGGTGTTGCCCGAGAACGTGGACGACGAGCGCCGGTTCCGCGAGGCTCTGATCCGGCGGGAGCATCGCCTGGCCCGCCGGGCCGCCATCCAGAAGGCCAGGGAAGGCTGAATGAACGTTAAGGTGAGCGCATGACGGGCACAGTGTTGTGGCAGCCCCCGGCGAATGTTCGCGAGACCACCCGGATCGGGCATTTTCTGTCCTGGCTGGAGCGCGAGCGTGGCCTGACGTTCGCCGACTATGCGGCGCTGTGGCAGTGGTCCGCCGACGACCTGCCCGCGTTCTGGCAGTCGATCTCGGACTATTTCGAGGTGATCTGGCACGACCCGCCCTCGGGCGTGTTGCCCGACCGCGCCATGCCCGGCGCGAAGTGGTTCCCCGGCGGCACCCTCAACTACGCCGAGCACGTGCTGCGCATGCCCGGCCTCGACGACCAGGACCCGGTTGTCCTGGCCTACTCGCAGACCCGCGAACCAATCACGCTAACTAAGCAGGACTTAAAGCAAAAAGTCCGAAACGTCAGAGCCGGGCTGAGGGCGTACGGCGTCAAAAAGGGCGACCGAGTAGCGGCGTACGCCCCGAACATCCCCGAGACGTACGTCCTGATGCTCGCCACGGCCAGCCTGGGCGCCGTTTTCTCCAGCTGCGCCCCCGAGTTCGGCGTACGCAGTGTGATCGACCGCTGGCAACAGATTGAGCCCAAGATCCTCGTCGCGGTCGACGGCTACCGCTACGGCGACAAGCCGATCGACCGCACCGACGAGGTGGCGGCCATCCAAGCGGCTCTTCCGTCCCTCGAGCACGTGGTGACCATCGGCTACCTCGATCCTGCCAAGGACACGTTCAGTGACCTCAAAGGCGACGAGCCCATGGCGTACGAGGAACTCGCCTTTGACCATCCCCTGTACGTGCTTTACAGCTCCGGCACCACGGGACTGCCGAAGCCGATCGTCCACGGCCACGGCGGCATCCTCGTCGAGCACCTCAAGATGCTGGCCCTGCATCACGATCTCGGCCCCGGCGACCGCTTCTTCTGGTTCACCACGACCGGCTGGATGATGTGGAACTTCCTGGTCAGCGGTCCGGCGGTGGGCGCGGCCATCGTGCTGTTCGACGGCAACCCGGGCTTCCCCGGCATGTCGGCGCTGTGGGATCTGGTCGACGAGGCCGGCATCACGTATTTCGGCACGTCGGCGCCCTTTCTCATGGCTTGCCGCAAGGCCGGCATCACCCCGCGCAAGGAGCGGCTCAAGGGCATCGGCTCGACCGGCGCCCCGCTGCCGCCCGAGGGCTTCGACTGGGTCTACGAGGCGGTCGGCAGCCACCTGCAGCTGCAGTCGCTGTCCGGCGGCACCGACGTGTGCACCGGTTTCGTCGGCGCCGTCCCGCTGCTCCCGGTGGTCGAGGGCAAGATCGCGTGCCGCGCCTTGGGGGCCCGAGTCGAGGCGTACGACCCGGCCGGGCGCCCGGTGCTCGACGAGCTGGGCGAGCTGGTGATCACCGCCCCGATGCCGAGCATGCCGGTCGGCTTCTGGAACGACCCGGACGGTAAGCGCTACCGCGAGGCCTATTTCGACTATTTCCCGGGCGTGTGGCGGCACGGCGACTGGATCACCATTGGCGCCGACGGCTCGTGCGTGATCACCGGCCGGTCCGACGCGACGCTCAACCGCGGCGGCGTCCGGCTCGGCACATCCGAGTTCTATTCCGTGGTCGAGGGCCTGCCCGAGGTCGCCGATTCCGTGGTCGTGCACCTCGAGCAGGAGGACAACCCGAACGGCGAGCTGCTGCTGTTCGTCGTGCTGGCCGAGGGGCTCGAGCTGGACGACCCGCTCCGCAAGCGGATCGCCGGCGAGCTGCGAGCCGCCCTGTCGCCCCGGCACATTCCGGACCAGATCTACGCCGTACGGGCTGTGCCTCGGACTTTGTCGGCCAAGAAGCTCGAGGTGCCGGTCAAGCGGATCCTCACCGGCACCCCGGTCGAGTCGGCCGCCGCCAAGGGCGCCCTGGCCAACCCGGAATCGCTGCTGGCCTTCGAGGAGCTGGCTAGGCGACGACGAGCGTGACCTTCTCCGACTCGGCCCGGCTGGTGACTTTGGCCGGGTCGAGGTTGGCGCAGAGCACGATCGACGCGCCTGTGACCAGCGGCGCGACCAGCCAGTCGAGCGGATCGAATAAGGGCGTCGCGTCGATCAGCACCCGGCCGCCCGCGGTGATGCCGAGCTCGGTGGCGCGCGCCTGGGCGGCCGCGATCACCTCGGCGTGCGTACGGTTGCCGAGCGCACGATCCGCCGCGGCGACCGGCGCGCCCGGGAAGTGGTCGCCGAACTGGCGGACCTCCAGCACGTAGTCGGCGAAGCCGGCCGGCAGTTCCCGCAGGGGCATCGCGAAGGGGAGCAGGCCCGTCGCGTACCGGTCCGGGGCTTTTGTCGTTGTGCTCTGATCCGGCGTGGCGAAGAGCACGTCGGCCGACTCCGGATCGTTGATTGTCGCCGTCACCCCGGCCGACCAGACCCCGAGCAGGATCGCGGCCGTCTGCCAGTGCGGCGGGAGCGCCACCGCGGCGGTCTCGCCCGAGCCCAGCCCGAGCCCGTCGACCAGCAGGTTTGCGGTCTTTGAGACCCAGTTGTCCAAAGTCGCACCGGACAATTCGGTGCGATCACCGCTCTTGTCGTCGTAGAACGTCAGCAGCGGGCTCGCCGGGTCGCGGCGCACCGCGGACGCCAGCACCTGCGGGATCGTGGTCTCCACCGGAACAACGATAGAGGGATTACCGAGAGTAATCGATCCTGAACGGGCGATGAGAACCGCGAAACGCTTGGAACAAGGCGGTGTCGCGGTCACATGCGCGATGCATTGCGGGCGTACCCTTGCGAGTGGTCTGAATTACAACCTCTTTGGGAGTTGCCTCGTGACCGCCGGTCGCCCCCCGCGAGTGCTCGTCGACGCCACCAGCGTCCCCGCAGACCGAGGAGGAGTCGGCAGATACGTCGACGGCTTGCTCGGTGCCCTCGGGCGGATGGATCCTGACCGGGTCGATCTGGCCGTTGTGGCCCAGCGTTCGGATGCGGAGCGTTACAGCCGCATGCTCGACAACAAGGCCGAGGTGATCGCCGGCCCGGCCGCCGTCGCGCACCGCCCCGCCCGGCTGGCGTGGGAGCAGACGGGTCTGCCCCTGCTCGCGCAGCAGGTCGGCGCCCAGGTGCTGCATTCGCCCTTCTACACGTGCCCGCTCCGCGCCGGCTGCCCGGTCACGGTGACCGTGCACGACGCGACGTTCTTCACCGAACCGGAGCATTACGACAACACCAAGCGCACCTTCTTCCGCAGCGCGATCAAGACGTCGCTGCGCCGCGCCGGCCGGGTCATCGTGCCCAGCAAGGCCACCCGCGACGAGCTGATCCGGCTGCTCGACGCCGACCCGACCCGCATCGACGTGGCTTATCACGGCGTCGATCAGGCGGCCTTCCACGCGCCGACCGAGGAGGAGAAGGCCCGCGTCCGGGCCCGGCTCGGCCTCACCGACGCGGGTTACGTCGCGTTCCTCGGGGCCAAGGAGCCCCGCAAGAACGTGCCCAACCTGATCCGCGGCTGGGCCCGCGCGGTCGCCGACTGGCCGCACCCGCCCGCACTGGTGCTCGCCGGTGGCCAGGGTCACGACGACGAGATCGACCGGGCCGTGGCCGAGGTGCCGTCCCACCTGCGCCTGCTGCGCCCCGGCTATCTGCGCTACGCCGACCTGCCCGGCTTCCTCGGCGGCGCGCTGGTCGCCTGCTACCCGTCGTTCGGCGAGGGCTTCGGCCTGCCGATCCTCGAGGCGATGGCCTGCGCCACTCCGGTTCTCACCACCCCGCGGCTCTCGCTGCCCGAGGTCGGCGGCGACGCTGTCGCGTACACGACAGAGGATGCCGACCGGATCGCCACCGACCTGGCTGACCTGCTGCACGACGAGCCCCGTCGCCTCACGTTGGCCAAGGCGGGCTTCGACCGGGCCAAGGAATTCACCTGGGCGTCAAGTGCGGAAGTGCACGTCACAACCTGGAAACGAGTCGCGGCACTCTGACCTTTACACTCTGTGCGCATGAGCGATGAACTCGGCGGGCTGTACGGCGTGGTCTTGGCTGGTGGGACGGGCACCCGTCTCTGGCCGCTGTCCCGGGCTGGTCACCCCAAGTTCCTGCATCCGTTGACCGGAACCGATGCGTCGCTGCTTCAGGCCACGGTCGACCGGCTCGACCTGCTGGCCCCGATGGACCGCATCTTCGTGGTCACCGGCGTCGCTCACGCGGCCGCCGTGTCGCGGCAGCTCGAGTCCATCCCCGAGGCGAACGTGCTGGTCGAGCCGTCGCCGCGGGACTCGTGCGCGGCGATCGCCCTGGCCGCCGCCGTGATCGCCCGGCGCGACCCGGAAGCGATCATGGGCTCGTTCGCGTCCGACCACCTGATCTCCGACAAGGAAGGCTTCACTGAAGTCATCCGGAAGGCGATGGTCGGCGCCCGCGAGGGTCTGCTGATGACGCTCGGCATCACCCCGACCCGCCCCGAGACGGGCTACGGCTACCTGCAGTGCGGCAACGCGATCGGCGACGGCCCGGTGCTCGCGGTCGAGGAGTTCAAGGAGAAGCCGACGTACGACGTGGCCGAGGGCTACGTGAAGTCGGGCAACTACCTGTGGAACGCCGGCATGTTCGTCTGGCGGGTCGACGCTTTCCTGGCCGAGTTGACGCGGCAGCAGCCCCAGCTCGCCTCGGGCATCTCCCGCATCGCGCAGGCGTGGGACACGGGCGCCCGTGAGGAGGTGCTGGGCGAGGTCTGGCCGACCCTGCCGCGCATCTCGGTCGACTACGCGGTCATGGAGGGCGCGGCCACGGTCGGCCGGGTGGGCACGGTCACCGGCGACTTCGGCTGGAACGACGTCGGCGACTTCCACACTCTGGGCGAGGTGCTGGCGGCCGACCCGTCCGGCAACGTCATCGTGGGCCACGACCTCGAGCAGAAGTCGGGCGTGCTGCTGCGCGAGACCGAGGGCCTGGTGGTCGTGCCGACCCAGGGCCGGCTCATCGCCGCCATGGGCGTGCGCGACCTGGTCATCGTCGACACCCCCGACGCCGTCCTGGTGATCCCGCGCGAGCGCGCGCAGGAGGTCAAGAGCCTGGTCGACGAGCTCAAGGAGCTCGGCCAGCACGGCTACGTCTAGCGGCTACAGGCGACTCAGCGCCGGAGGGATCTGCCGGGCCGTGCCCGAAGCGAGCGGGCTCGGCAGGTCGTCCGGCGCGAACCAGCCCAGCTCGGCCGACTCCGCGCTGATCGTCTCGCGGGTGCCGGCCGGGCAGCGCAGCAGGAACCGGACGTCATAGTGGACGGAGGGCGTGGCGGGCTCGCCCTCCGCCGCCCCGCAGCGCACCTCGTGCACGTCGATGTCGATCGGCTCCGGATCCAGCCGCAGGCCCGTGATGCCGGACTCCTCGGTGGCCTCGCGCAACGCGGCCGCCGCCAGCGTCTCGTCGCCGGCTTCGCAATGACCGCCGAGCTGCATCCACTTGCCCAGGCGGCCGTGCAGACAGAGCAGCACCCGCCCGTCGCCGTCGACGATGAGCGCGCTGGCCGTGACATGACCGGCCCGGTGGGCCCGGGTCAGGGCGACCGGGCCGTCGGCCAGCAGCTCGATTGTCTGCTTGCGGGCCAGGGCGGCCTCGTCGGAGGTGGGCGACCAGGCTTCCAGCAGCCGGACGGCGTCCGCGTGCAGTGTCAACGTCGGGTCCTCAATTTCCGGAGAGCTCGAGACGGATGCCGTCCTCGTGGGGCAGCGAGAGCGTGACGATCGACTCGGCAGCCAGCGCGGCCCGCAGCCGGTGCGCGTCGGCGCCCAGCCGCATCAGGCCGGCCGGCGTCATGTCACGGCTCCGCAGATGCAGGGCCGCGGTGGCGCCGCTGCCGGTGACGACCTCGGCCGGCGCGACGGTGACGGCCGGGGAGATCAGGCCGGCGACGGCGGCCGCGGCACGGTCGACCGCGGCGGGATCGATCGGAAGGCCGGGCAGGGCGCCGTCGGGCAGCTGGGCCGCGTCGAGCAGGCCGGCCGCGCGGGCCTCGGCCGTGCCCAGGCTGAACATGTCGGACGCGGCGTCGCGCAGCAGCACCGACGCGCCCGCCGAGTCGCCGATGCCGGCCCGCGGATAGCCCCGCACGACGGCCACCGGCACCTGGTCGCACTTGCCCTTGACGAGCTCGCCGGCCGCGGCCAGCTCGTCGATCACCGCCATCTGGGTGATCTCCAGCTCGTTCCCGTACGGATCGGTTTCGCCCCGGTGGTCGCGGATCGGCTCGATGCCGGCCGCGCCCAGCGCCACGTCGGTCAGCCCGTTGCGCCAGGCCCGGCCCATCGTGTCGGAGACGATGACCCCGACGTCGAGCCCGCGCTCGGCAAACGCGGCCCGCAGCTGCCGGGCCGACGCGTCGGGGTCGGCGGGCAGCAGCACGAGGTGGGTCTTGTCGACGTTCGAGGCGTCGATGCCGGCCGCCGCCATCACGAACCCGTGATGGGTCTGCACGATCGTGGTCGGCCCGCGGCGAGCCACCACCCGCGCGGTCTCGGCGGCCAGCACCTCGCGGCGGGCCTCCTCACGCGCGGGCCCGTCGGCCGGCACCTCGGCCAGCCGCCCCTCGGCCTTCGACACGATCTTGCTGGTGACCACCAGCACGTCGCCGTCGGCCAGCCACGGCGCCGCCGCGGTGATCAGCTCGGCCAGGTCGTCCCCGGCCACGACGTCGCCGATCCCGCGCACCGGCAGGATCTCCAGCCCGTCCGTCACTGTTGCGTCCCCTCTGCGAAACGTGATCTCAGGCGACGCCGGCCAGCGCGAGCGCGTCCTTGACCATCTGGGCGGTGGCCTCCTCGGAGCTCATCCACAGCGGGACCGCGCGGGTCTCGACGCCGGGGATCTCGACGCCGGCGTCGGACGTGTCGACCAGCCACCCGTCGAGGATGCCGCCGCCGGAGCGAGCCGCATAGAGCCCGCCGACGCCCGCCGCCGTGACCTCGATCTCCAGCGTGTTCAGGCATTTGTCGGCCATGCCGCGGATCGGGGAGTCGCCGATGATGGGGGAGACCCCGACGACCGGGGCCGGGCCGGTGGCCACGGCGTCACGGATCGCGGAGACGGCCAGGATCGGGGCGATGCTGACCACCGGATTGCTCGGCGCGACCAGCACCACGTCGGCCCCGGCGATCGCCTCGAGCACGCCGGGCGCCGGTTGGGCCGCGTCGGCCCCGACGAAGACGAACCGGTGGGTCGGCAGGTCCCCCCGATAGCGCACCCACCACTCCTGGAAGTGGATCGCCTTGCGCCCGCCCTCGACGTCGACCACCACGTGGGTCTCGAGGCGGTCGTCGGTGGCCGGCAGCAGCGTCACCCCGGGCTGCCAGCGGGCGCACAGCGCGGCCGTGACCTGCGACAGCGGATAGCCGGCGGCGAGCATCCGGGTGCGTACGAGGTGGGTGGCCGTGTCTTTGTCACCCAGGCCGAACCACGACGGCTCGGCGCCGTAGGCCGCCAGCTCCTCCTTGACCACCCAGCTCTCGCCGACCCGGCCCCAGCCGCGCTCGGGGTCGTGCGCGCCGCCCAGCGTGTACATCACGCTGTCGAGGTCGGGGCAGATCTGCAGGCCGTGCATGCGCACGTCGTCGCCGACGTTGACCACGGCGGTGACCTCGGCGCCGAGGCCGCGGGCATGGGCGCGCACGCCGGCCAGGAACTTCGCGCCGCCGATGCCGCCGGAGAGGACCACGATCCGCATGCCGCCATCCTCCCGCACACGTATGACAGAACGCGCCGCCGGGTATCGGAGCGCGTGCGAGACCGGTCTACCCTTAGCCGACCTCACCCACCGTCATCAGGGAGAAGTTCCGTGACCAGCCAACCGCAGCCCGCGCCGGGCGAGGGCAAATCGGCGGGGCAGTTCCTCCGCCCGCTGCGTGATCTCGCGGCGTACGCGCTTGTCGGCGCCCCCGCCCTGCTGCTCTTCGTGGCCGTCATCCGGCTGATCCCGGACGGCGAGAACCAGTTCGGCTATCGCACGCAGGACAGCTTCTACGGCTTCGTCAACACGGCCACCGTGTTCATGCCGCTGGCCGCGGTGCTGCTGGCCGTCCTGGTGCAGCCGCGCCACCCCAAGGCGTCGCTGATCACGCTGATCGCCGTGGTGGAGTACGCGGTGATGGCGCTCTTCGGCGTGCTGTTCGGCCTGCTGATCGGCCTGATCAACCACGCCAGCAACAACGGCGCGCGGATCGCCTTCGAGGAGCTGCTGGTGCGCGCGGCGTGGCTGGCCGTGCTCGGCGTGGCGGCCTATGCGACGTTCCGCCTCTGGCAGGGCCTGTTCCAGGTGGCCAAGCCCAAGCAGCAGCCGGGCGTCTACGGCCAGCCGGCGTACGGGCAGCCGGGCACCTACCCGGGCCAGCCGGGTTACGGCCCCCCGCCGCAGCAGCAGCCGGGCTTCGCCCCGGGCAGCTACCCGCCGCCGGGCTACCCGCAGCCCCCGCAGTACGGCCAGCCCCAGCCGGGCCAGCCCCAGCCGGGCCAGCCCCAGCCGGGCTACCCGCAGCGGCCGCCGGCCTGGAACCAGTCCGCCGTCCCGATGCCCGCGTCGGCCCCGCCCGCGCCACCGGCCTCGGGCCCGCCCGGCCCCTTCGTCCCGCAGCCGGGCCAGCCGCCGCACCCCGCGCCCACGACGGCGTTCCCCAATTTCACCGAGCCGACCCGGACAGCGCCCGACGCGCCACACCCGGGCGACGACCGCACCGAGAAAATCTCGGAGGACCGTCCCGGCTTCGGACCGGCCGACGAGGACCCGCCGCGCCGCTGACTCGTGTCCTATGCCACTGCGGTTGCCCCGGTTCGCCCGGGGCAACCGCCGGGTTTCCGGCCTAGGCTGCTGGGGTGGCAGAGGTCAACACGGTCGGTAAAGGGCCCACAGAAGCGAGCATCCGGCGCGCCCTGCGCCGCGCCGCCGACGGCAAGGCGGTCGACGCCGAGGAGGCGACGGCCCTGCTGGCCGCGACCGGCGACCAGTTCGACGAGTTGCTGACGATCGCCGGCAACGTGCGCGACGCGGGTCTGCGCGAGGCCGGCCGCCCGGGCGTGGTGACGTATTCCCGCAAGGTCTTCATCCCCCTGACCCGGCTCTGCCAGGACAGGTGTCACTACTGCACGTTCGCCACGGTGCCGCATCGGCTGCCCGCGGCCTTCCTCGAGCGCGACGAGGTGCTCGAGATCGCTCGCCAGGGCGCCGCCCAGGGCTGCAAGGAGGCCCTGTTCACGCTGGGCGACCGGCCCGAGGAGCGCTGGCCCGCGGCCCGGCAGTGGCTCGACGAGCGCGGTTACGACTCCACCCTCGACTACGTGCGCGCCTGCGCGATCGCCGTGCTCGAGGAGACCGGCCTGCTGCCGCATCTCAACCCGGGCGTGATGAGCTGGGCCGAGCTGCAGCGCCTGAAGCCGGTCGCGCCCAGCATGGGCATGATGCTCGAGACCACGGCGACCCGGCTGTGGTCCGAGCCCGGCGGCCCGCATTACGGTTCCCCCGACAAAGAGCCCGCCGTACGGTTGAGGGTGCTCGACGACGCCGGCCGCGTGGGCGTGCCGTTCACCACGGGCATCCTGATCGGCATCGGCGAGACCCCGGCCGAGCGGGTCGACGCGCTGTTCGCGATGCGCCGCACGGCCCGCGAGTTCGGGCACATCCAAGAGCTCATCATCCAGAACTTCCGCGCCAAGCCCGACACGGCGATGCGCGGCATGCCCGACGCCGAGCTGCGCGAGCTGGCCGCCACGGTGGCCGTGGGCCGCATCATCATGGGTCCCCGGGCCCGGGTGCAGGCCCCGCCCAATCTGATCGACGCCGAGTTCTCGCTGCTGCTGCGGGCCGGCATCGACGACTGGGGCGGCGTCTCGCCGGTCACCCCCGACCACGTCAACCCCGAGCGCCCGTGGCCCCAGATCGACCTGCTGCGGGCCCGGTCGGCCGACGCGGGCTTCGAGTTGCGCGAGCGCCTGACGATCTATCCGGAGTACGTCCGCCGCGGCGCCGAGGGCTGGCTCGATCCCCGGCTCGCGGCCCACGTGGCCGCGCTGGCCGGCCCCGACGGGCTGGCCCGCGAGGACGCCGAGGTGGTGGGCCGCCCCTGGCAGGAGCCCGACGACGCGTACGGCTCGGGCCGGACTGATCTGTTCGCCACGATCGACAGCGAGGGCCGCACGGCCGACCGCCGATCCGACTTCGATCATGTCTACGGCGACTGGAGCGAGGTCGCCGCGCACATCACCACCGACACGCGGGCCAGCCTGCCGCAGGACGTGCTCGCGGGCCTCAAGCTGGCCGCCTCCGACCCGGCGAAGCTGCTGCTGCCCGAGCACGAGGACGCCGCGATGGCGCTGTTCAACGCCGACGGTGAGGCCCTCGACGAGCTCGCCCGCATCGCCGACGACCTGCGCAAACAGGTCAACGGCGACGACATCACGTACGTGGTGAACCGCAACATCAACTTCACCAACGTCTGCTACGTCGGGTGCCGGTTCTGCGCGTTCGCCCAGCGCGAGAAGGACGCCGACGCCTATCGCCTCTCGGTCGACCAGGTGGCCGAGCGGGCCGAGCAGGCCTGGGCGGACGGCGCGTCCGAGGTCTGCATGCAGGGCGGCATCGACCCCAAGATGCCCGTGACGGCGTATGCCGATCTGGTGCGGGCCGTCAAGCAGCGCGTCCCCGGCATGCACGTCCACGCGTATTCGCCGATGGAGATCGTCACCGCCGCGGCCAAGGCCGGCGTCCCGGTGCGGGAGTGGCTGGCCGAGCTCAAGGAGGCCGGGCTGGGCACGATCCCCGGCACGGCGGCCGAGATCCTCGACGACGAGGTGCGCTGGGTGCTGACCAAGGGCAAGCTCCCGGCCAGCGCCTGGGTCGACGTCGTCAGCACCGCCCACGAGCTGGGCATCCGGTCGAGCTCGACCATGATGTACGGCCACGTCGACCACCCGCGGCAGTGGCTCGGCCACTTCCGGGTGCTGGCCGGCATCCAGGACCGTACGGATGGCTTCACCGAGTTCGTGGCGCTGCCGTTCATTCACACCAACGCGCCGATCTACCTGGCCGGCATCGCGCGCAACGGGGCGAGCTGGCGGGAGAACAGGGTCGTGCACGCGATGGCCCGGGTCCTGCTGCACGGCCGCATCGACAACATCCAGTGCTCGTGGGTGAAGCTGGGCGACGAAGGCACTCAGGTAATGCTCAACGGGGGCTGCAATGATCTTGGCGGCACCCTGATGGAGGAAACCATCTCGCGTATGGCGGGCTCCGAGCACGGATCGGCACGAACAGTCGCTGAGCTGAAGGAACTCGCGGCAACCGCGGGTCGCCCGGCCGTGGAGCGGACGACAACCTACGGTCGACGCTAGATCACAAATCGGGTTAAATTGGACGCAGGCGGGCCTGGCTGCGTTACTTTCCGGTGCCCCGGAGAGATATGGCAGGAACGGGACCACGACGCGCCGGGGGCGCGCCGGGGAAACGGGCCTATTTATCAGGTTCGGCTTGACGACGCACGTCTTACACGCGTGTAATTTCGGTGGGGTTGTGAGTGAGGAAGTCGTGAATGCGAACTCTGCTCACAAATAACACGCTGCGTGCGTGGGGGGTCAGCGCCGGCATTGTTGCCGGCGCGGAAATTGGGAGGCACGCCGATGGAAGCGCAGGTTGAAGGGGTCGACCTGCTCGGGGACGCGCCCGAGTGGCAGGAGCGGGCGCTGTGTTCGCAGACCGACCCGGAAGCCTTCTTCCCGGAGAAGGGGGGCTCCACCCGGGAGGCGAAGCGGATCTGTGGTCGCTGTGAGGTCAAGGCCGAGTGCCTCGAATACGCACTGGGCCACGACGAGCGTTTCGGTATCTGGGGTGGACTGTCCGAGCGGGAGCGCCGCAAGCTCAAGCGGCGCGTGGCTTAAGAGAGCTCATCAGGATCCACCCCGAGCAGGTTGGCGACCTGCTCGATGATCACATCGTGGACGAGGTCGGCGAGGTCCTCGCGGTCCATCGCCCGGAATTCCAGCGGCCGCCGGTAGAGCACGATCCGTGGGGGAAGCTCCTGCCGGCCGGGACGACCGGGCAACAGCCGGGCCAGCGGCACCTCGCCGTCCTCGAGCACGTCGGAGTCGTAGACGTTGAGCTCGGGCGGCACGTCCTCGACCGCGAACTCGACACCGGCCAGCTCCTTGGCGTAGCGCCGCTCGAGCTGCTCGACCGTGTCGAGCACCAGGTCGTCGAAGATCTCTGCTTTTGTGCGGGCGAGGGGAACGGTGGCCGGCACCAGCCGGCCCCGCAGACCCCGGCCGTGCCGGTCGCGGCGCGCGGGGTGTCCCGGCCCGGCCTTGCGCGCCGCCCGGGAAGGATCGGTGCGGCGGCGTTCGGGACTGGTGGTCACTCCGCAACTCTAGTCCTCCGACGGTGTGACACGGCGGCAGAGGAGTTGCGGCGTTGTTGATTCGTCCCAACGGGGGCGTACGCCGGTAATTCGCCCCATCGGGGGCGGCGTGTCGGGCCGTCATGGCCGAATCGTGATGCATCGTGGGTCGGCGTGTCGCGGGGCTTCGGCCCCCACGCGGGCGCTCGGAGAGATAACGTGCCGCCGTGAGGTCACCACGGCGTTGCTCCCGGAACGGCTGTCCCCGACAGGCGGTCGCCACGCTGACCTACGTCTACAGCGACTCCACGGCGGTCGTCGGCCCCCTGGCGGCCTTCGCCGAACCCCACACGTACGACTTGTGCGAGCCGCACGCCCGCAGCCTCACCGCCCCCCGAGGCTGGGAGCTCGTCCGGCACGACGGCGATTTCGCCCCGCCGCCGCCCACCACCGACGACCTGGTCGCCCTGGCCGACGCCGTGCGCGAGGCGGCCCGCCCGCCGGCGCCGCCCCCGCGCACCGACGACGAGGAGCGTGTCCCCGGCCACCAGACGGGCCGCAGGGGTCACTTGAGGGTCATCCCACCTTCGCACTAGCTACGGCAGCGCGACGAGCGTGTAGCGCTTCTTGAGCCACGGGATGAGCTTCTTGTACGCCGCGATGGTGTCCGGCTGCGCGTAGTCGTGCGACAGCACGATCGCGCCCGGCCGGCAGTGCCGCGTGATGCTGGAGATGACCTTGGCCTGGTGGGCCGCGCTGCTTTCGCCCTTGCGGTGGCTCCAGTCGCGCGGGTCGACCTCCCAGTAGATCGACGTCATCTTCAGCTGCCCGGCCACCGCCACCAGCCGCGGCGTGAAGTTGCCGCCGGGCGCGCGGAAATACTTGATCTTTGCCTTGGGTGCGGCCCTGAGGATCGCCGCGTTGGTGCGCTGCAGGTCGGCCCGGATCTTGCCGGCCGGGTCCTTGCCCAGCTTGAGGCTGTGGTTCCAGGTGTGGTTGCAGAGCGTGTGACCGCCCGCGACGATCTGCCGCACCAGCTCCGGGTGCCGCTGCGCGTTGCTGCCGACCAGGCAGAACGTGGCCTTGACGTGATGCTTGGCCAGGAGCCTGAGCAGCTTCGGCGTCTCGGCCGGGTCGGGGCCGTCGTCGAACGTGAGCGCGACGCCCTTGGTGCCGGTGAGCACGTGGCTGCCCGCGGGCCCGGCGAACCGGGGGTTGACGACCTTGCGGGCGGTCGGCTGCTTGGTTTTCTTCGGCTTGGGCTTGGCCGTCTTGGCCGGGGCGGCCGGCTTGGTGGTGGGCGCGGCCGCCGACGGCGACACCGCGGGCGCGGCGACCGGCGGGCCGGCCTCGGGCAGGCGCGTCTCGGCCGACGCGCGCCCGGTCAGTCCCACCGCCAGCAGCACGACGCCGAGCAGAACCGCCTTCCTGGCGCGTGACATCCGCATCACAGCCTCCCTCTGCCGTCCGGCTGCCGACATTGCCGCTCGGAAGCCTCGAACCGCCACCTCCCGGCGGGATTCGGCACGGTCAGGGGAGACGTCAACCGGCCGTTCGTCGCCGTTTCGGACCGATTTGAGCACCCTGCGGGTGAGTGCCATTGCGCGGCGGTCCAGGGCGTGCAGGGCGGCCAGAAGCTGGTGGGCGGAGGGGGGTCGCACTCTTTCCTCGGGGGTCGGCGGCAGGGCGGGGCGGCGGCACGAAAAACGCCGCCGTCTCCCATTGATACGGGACGACGGCGGCGCGCGGATCAGATTGTGGCCAGTCTCAAATGATCCCGATCGGCTCCGATCAGGACAATTCGGCGAGCTCCTGCTCGGTGAGCAGGCGCGATCGGATCAGGAACCGTACGCCCTCGGGCGCCTCCAGCGAGAAGCCGGAGCCGCGCCCGCGAACCACGTCCACCGTCAGGTGCGTGTGCTTCCAGAGCTCGAACTGCGAGGCCGACATCCAGAACGTGATCGGCTCGGGCACCCCGTCGATCTTCAGGGCCTCGAGCAGCACATCGGACTTGCCCGTACGGAACTCGCCCTCCAGATAGCACATCGGCGAGCTGCCGTCGCAGCAACCGCCGGACTGGTGGAACATCAGCGGACCGTGCTGGTCCCGCAGCTGCCGCATGAGGTCGGCAGCCGCGGGAGTGACATCAACCCTGGTGGCCATCGGCTTAGAAGAAGCCCATCGCCTTGGGGCTGTACGACACGAGCAGGTTCTTGGTCTGCTGGTAGTGGTCGAGCATCATCTTGTGGTTCTCGCGGCCGATGCCGGACTGCTTGTAGCCACCGAACGCGGCGTGCGCCGGGTAGAGGTGGTACGAGTTCGTCCACACGCGGCCCGCCTTGATCGCGCGGCCGGCCCGGTACGCCGTGTTGATGTCGCGGGTCCACACGCCGGCGCCGAGGCCGTAGAGCGTGTCGTTGGCGATCTTGATGGCGTCCGCGTAGTCGTCGAACGAGGTCACCGAGACGACCGGCCCGAAGATCTCCTCCTGGAAGATCCGCATGGTGTTGTTGCCCTGGAAGATCGTCGGCTGCACGTAGTAGCCGCCGGACAGGTTGCCGCCGAGGTCGGCCCGCGCCCCACCGGTGAGGACCTTGGCGCCCTCCTGCCGGCCGATGTCCAGGTACGACAGGATCTTCTCGAGCTGGTCGTTCGAGGCCTGCGCGCCGACCTGGGTGTCGGTGTCGAGCGGGTTGCCCTGCTTGAGGTTCTCGACCCGCTTGACGCCCGCGCCCAGGAAGTCGGAGTAGATACTCTGCTGGATGAGCGCGCGCGACGGGCAGGTGCAGACCTCGCCCTGGTTGAGCGCGAACATCGAGAAGCCCTCGAGCGACTTGTCGTAGAAGTCGTCGTCGAGCCGGCTCACGTCCTCGAAGAAGATGTTCGGGCTCTTGCCGCCCAGCTCGAGGGTGACCGGGATGAGGTTCTCCGAGGCGTACTGCATGATCAGGCGGCCCGTGGTGGTCTCGCCGGTGAAGGCGACCTTGGCGACCCGGTTCGACGAGGCGAGCGGCTTGCCGGCCTCGACGCCGAACCCGTTGACGATGTTGAGCACGCCCGGCGGGATCAGGTCGGCGATCAGCGACACCAGGTAGTGGATCGACGCCGGGGTCTGCTCGGCCGGCTTGAGCACGACCGCGTTGCCCGCCGCCAGCGCCGGGGCGAGCTTCCACACGGCCATCAGGATCGGGAAGTTCCACGGGATGATCTGCGCGACCACGCCCAGCGGCTCGTGGAAGTGGTACGCGACGGTGTCGTCGTCGATCTCGCCCGCGGTGCCCTCCTGGGCGCGGATGGCGCCGGCGAAGTACCGGAAGTGGTCGATCGCCAGCGGGATGTCGGCGGCCAGCGTCTCGCGTACGGGCTTGCCGTTCTCCCAGGCCTCGGCGACCGCGAGCTTCTCGAGGTTGGCCTCCATCCGGTCGGCGATCTTGTTGAGGATGTTGGCCCGCTCGGCGGTCGAGGTGCGGCCCCAGGCGTCGGCGGCGCCGTGCGCGGCGTCCAGCGCCTTCTCGACGTCCTCGGCCGTGCCCCGGGCCACCTCGCAGAAGTCCTCGCCGGTGACGGGGCTGGGGTTGGCGAAGTACTGACCCTTCGCCGGAGGCACATACTCGCCACCGATGAAGTGGTCGTAGCGGGATTCATAGTTGACGATCGCGCCGTCGGTGCCGGGCGCGGAATATACGGTCATGCCTGCCTCCGTACCAATGGGGTACGGCCGACGTTAGTT
Source organism: Paractinoplanes lichenicola (assembly GCF_016785085.1). Classification (GTDB taxonomy): domain Bacteria; phylum Actinomycetota; class Actinomycetes; order Mycobacteriales; family Micromonosporaceae; genus Actinoplanes; species Actinoplanes lichenicola. Next base: position 30,132 of record NZ_JAENHO010000006.1, on the reverse strand, counting down.
ACGGGTACGTTGCACAGACGTTGCAAGAAGCCCGTACTCGCGCTGAAGCTCGGCGACCCGGGTCAGGGCCAGCGGGCGGGCCGGGGCGGTCGGGGGCAGGAGGTGGGCGTATGCCTCCCAGATCTCCAGGTCGTCGGCGCCCCACGGGGAGTGCAGCCACCTCTGCAACAGGTCGCGATCGCCGGTGGCCAGCAGCGCCGCGCGCAGGCGGTCGTCGACGAGCCGCCGCAGCTTGACCACGCCCGGGGCGTCGGAGAAGGGCAGGAGCGGTCCCCCGTACGCCTCCAGGGCCTGCGCGACGCGGCCGTGCTCGAGCAGCCGCACGACCGTACGGAAGTCGGGCTCGACCTCGGCCCGCAGCCGGTAGGGCCGCGCCTCGATCAGCTCCGGCCCCAGTGTGCGGCGCAGCCGGGACAGCTCGGCGCGGACGGTGACCGGGCTCGCGTCGTCGCCGTAGAGCCCGACCCCGAGCTCGTCGCCCGTGCTGCCCTCGGGATGGGCCAGCAGCAGCACGAGCAGCTCGGAGTGGCGGCGGCCGAGGCGCCACCGGCGGCCCTCGAAGGTCAGCAGGGCCTCGTTGCGGCCGAGCGCGGCCACCGAGCCCGCGGTCGGGGCCGGCGTCAGGCTGCCGCGCAAGTAGGCCTCGGCGGCGAGCGCGGTCGCCCGTACGAGGGCAAGGCTGTGGGGGTTGGCCAGGTGATCGCCGCCGGTCACGTCGATCGCGCCCAGCAACCGCCCGGTCGCCGGGTCGTGGATCGGGGCGGCCGCGCACGTCCAGCGCTGCACCGGCCGGCTGAAGTGCTCGGTCGCGAAGATCTGCAACGGGTGGTCGATGGCCAGCGCCGTGCCGGGCGCGTTCGTGCCGGCGTGCGCCTCGTCCCACAGGGCGCCGGGCACGAAGTTCATCCGCTCGCCCGCGCGCAGCACCTTGGCCGTCCCCTCGACCCACAACAGCCGCCCGTACGCGTCACAGACCGCCATCAGGTGCTCCCCGTCCTCGGCCAGGCCGCCGAGCAGGTCGCGGAAGATCGGCAGGACGCGCGCCAGCGGGTGGGCCGCCCGGTACGACTCGAGGTCGGTGTCGCTGAGGTCGATCGGGGCCGTCGCGTCGGGGCTCGGCAGCGCCACGGCCGACCGGCGCCAGGAGTCGGCCACCACCGACCGCATCGCCGGGCCCGAGGCGGTTTCCCCGGCCACGAACCGCTCGTGGGCGCGCCCGACCTGCCGCATCCGCTCGACGGGATCGGCGCCGGCGTCGAGGGCGAGCCACGGGTTGGCCAAGGAGACACCTCCAGACCCACCCATCGTGACCCGCATCACGCCCGGCGACAAGCGCTGTTCGGCCGGGAGTATTTATCGCGATCGGATCACGTAACAGTGATGCCGCCTCGTTGCCACCTTGCCGACTTCGCGGCTCCGCTACTCTCGGCCCGAACATCCTGAGCAGTGCCATAGGGGGCGCAGTGTCTGACCTGTCCAAGCTTGTCAAGGCGTACGACGTCCGGGGCATCGTCCCGGATCAGTTCGACGAGTCGGTCGCCCGGGCCCTGGGCACGGCGTTCGTCGAGATGCTGCGCGAGTCCGGTGACAACGCGGACGAGATCGTCATCGCCCACGACATGCGCGAGTCCGGCCCCGGCCTGGCCGCCGCGTTCGCCCGCGGCGCCAACTCGGCCGGCGCGGCCGTGATCAACGTCGGGCTGGCCTCGACCGACGGCCTCTATTACGCCTCCGGCGCGCTCGGCCTGCCCGGCGCCATGTTCACCGCCAGCCACAACCCCGCGCAATACAACGGCATCAAGCTGTGCCGCGCGGGCGCCAAGCCGGTCGGCCAGGACAGCGGCCTCGCCGTCGTCCGGCAGCGCGCCGAGGCCCTGCTCGACGACCTGAACGCCGGGGCCGACGGCCCGGTCCGGGTCGAGACCCGCGATCTGCTGGCCGACTACGCGCAGCACCTGCGCTCGCTGGTCGACCTGTCGGCGATCCGGCCGCTCAAGGCGATCGTCGACGCCGGCAACGGCATGGGCGGCTACACCGTGCCGGCCGTGCTCGGCGACCAGGTGCTGCCCGCGCTGCCGCTCGAGATCGTCCCGCTCTACTTCGAGCTCGACGGCTCGTTCCCCAACCACGAGGCCAACCCGCTCGACCCGGCCAACCTGGTCGACCTGCAAAACGCGATCCGCGAGCAGGGCGCCGACATCGGCATCGCGTTCGACGGCGACGCCGACCGCTGCTTCATCATCGACGAGAACGGCGACCCGGTCTCGCCCTCGGCAGTCACCGCCCTGGTCGCCCGGCGCGAGCTGGCCAAGTTCCCGGGCAGCACGATCATCCACAACCTGATCACCTCGAACGCCGTGCCCGAGATCATCAAGGAGGCCGGCGGCACCCCCGTGCGCAGCCGGGTCGGCCACTCGTTCATCAAGGCCGAGATGGCCCGGACGAACGCGGTCTTCGGCGGCGAGCACTCGGCGCACTACTACTTCCGCGACTTCTGGTTCGCCGACACCGGCATGCTGGCCGCGATGCACGTGCTGGCCGCGCTGGGCGGGCAGGACAGGCCGCTCTCCGAGTTCGCCGCGGAGTACGAGCGCTACAGCGCCTCCGGCGAGATCAACTCCACGGTCGCCGACGCCGCGGCCAAGGTGGCCGAGGTGCGGGCCGCGTTCGCGGGCGCGACGTTCGACGAGCTCGACGGCCTCACCGTGAGCCTGCCCGACGGCGCCTGGTTCAACCTGCGGGCCTCGAACACCGAGCCGCTGCTGCGCCTGAACGTCGAGGCCGCGAAGCCGGACCGGATGGCGGCCCTGAGGGACGAAGTGCTCGCCATCGTCCGCAGTTAGGATCGTCTGGTTTTCGCCCTTCCCTCATGTAAGGAGCCGTTCGGTGGCCCTCGATCCGCAGCTGTTGGACATTCTGGCCTGCCCGGACACGCATCACGCGCCGCTCACCCACGACGCTGACGCGCAGACCCTCACCTGCACCGAGTGCGGCCGGGTCTTCGAGATCCGCGACGACATCCCGGTGTTGCTGCTCGACGAGGCGCGTCCCGGAGCATCGGCCTGATGGCGGGCCCGCTGGAAGGCGGGGCCGCCGGCGTGCACGGTCATCGGCACGCCGACGAGTCTCTGCTCGACGACGAGAAGTCGATGCTCGCCAACGACCCGGGCGGCATGCTGCGCGCCACGGCGTCGGCGGGCGCCCAGGTGCGCGAGGCGGCCGCGCTGGCCGCCGAGACCGACCTGAGCATGCTGGCCGACGAGGGCCGCCCCCGCGCGGTCGTCGTCGCCGGCATCGGCACGGCCGGCCTGACCGGCAGCATCCTGTCGACCGTGGCCGGCCCGCGCTGCCCGGTGCCGATCATCGGGCACCGCAGCCCCGGCCTGCCCGGCTGGGTCGGCGCGGCCGACGTCGTCATCGCCGTCTCCGCCTCCGGCCGCAGCCCCGAGGCGCTGGCCGCGGCCGAGGCGGCCGCCCGGCGCGGCGCCCGCCTGGTCGCCGTGGGCAACCCCGACTCCGAGCTCGAGGCCATGGCCGCGCGGGCCCGGGCCCCGTTCTTCGCGGTGCCCCGGCGCGCGCCGGCCCGGGCCAGCCTGTGGGGCCTGGCCGTGCCGGTGCTGCTCGCCGCGCGGGCGATCGGCCTGGTCAAGGTCAACGAGGCCGACCTGGCCGAGACCGCGACCCGGCTCGACGCCGACGCCGAGCGCTGCCGGCCCGGCGCCGACGCGTTCGTCAACCCGGCCAAGGCGCTCGCGCTCGACCTGGCCGGCTCGATCCCGATCGTCTGGGGTTCCTCGCCGCTGGCCACGGTGGCCGCCCGCCGCTTCGCCGACACCCTGGCCGCCAACGCGCGCTATCCGGTGATGGCGGGCGCGTTGGGCGAGGCCGGCCGCGGCCGCGTCGGCCTGCTCGACGGCGTCTTCGGCGGGCTCGCCGAGTCGTCGCGCGACATCTTCGCCGACCCCGACGCCGAGGAGTCCGGCGCCACCCGGCTGCGGCTGGTGCTGTTCCGCGACGGCGGGCTCAACCCGGAGGACGACGCCGACGAGCCGATCGCCGTCGAGGAGCGCCGCGCCGACGCCGTGCAGACCCTGGCCGAGCGGCGCGGCGTGCGCTGCGACGTGCTGACCGCCGAGGGCGGCTCCGCGCTCGAGCGGCTCGCCTCGCTCACCGCCGTGCCCGATTTCGCCTCGCTCTACCTCGCGCTGGCGCACGGGCTCGACCCGATGGCCGTGCCCGCAATTAGTGAGATGAAAGAGCTTTCCAACCCGCTGCCCGAGGGAATGCAGTGACCGATCTTTTTCGGACCATCACTGCGGAGTGGATAAATGAGTGCTGAAGGCGGCACCAGGGCGATCATCGCGGCGCTGACCGCGAACCTCGGCATCGCGGTCACCAAGTTCATCGCCTGGCTCCTGACCAGCTCGTCCTCGATGCTGGCGGAGTCGATCCACTCGGTGGCCGACTCGGGCAACCAGCTGCTCCTGCTCGTCGGGGGCAAGCGGGCCAAGCGGGAGGCCACGCCCGAGCACCCCTTCGGGTTCGGCCGCGAGCGCTACCTCTACGCGTTCATCGTGTCGATCGTGCTGTTCAGCCTGGGCGGTCTGTTCGCGCTGTACGAGGCGTGGCACAAGATCGCCGAGCCGCACCCGATCGAGAGCTGGCAGTGGGTGCCGGTCGTGGTGCTGGTCCTCGCGATCGGCTTGGAGACGTATTCGTTCGTCACCGCCATCCGGGAGTCGAACCGCACCCGCGGCAAGACGTCCTGGGTCGACTTCGTGCGGCGGGCCAAGGCGCCCGAACTGCCGGTGGTGCTGCTGGAGGACTCGGGCGCGCTGCTCGGCCTGGTCTTCGCGTTCTTCGGCGTCGTGCTCACCCTCATCACCGGCAACGGCGTCTGGGACGGCATCGGCACCGCGGCGATCGGCCTGCTGCTGGTGGCGATCGCGGCGGTCCTGGCCATCGAGACCAAGAGCCTGCTGATCGGCGAGGGCGCGACCCCCGAGGCGGTCCGCCAGATCGAGCAGGCCGTGCTGGCCGGCGAGGGCATCGAGCGGATCATCCACATGAAGACGCTGCACCTCGGTCCCGAGGAGCTGCTGGTGGCGGTCAAGATCGCGGTGCCCAGCTCGGAGCGGGCCGACGAGGTGGCCCGGCACATCGACGAGACCGAGAAGCGCATCCGCGACGCGGTCCCGATCGCCCGCGTCATCTACATCGAGCCCGACATCTACCGGCCCGCCACCACCCCGGCTCCCGCCTGATCGCCCCTCATTAAACGGACAAAAGGTTAAAGTGCCCTCATGAGTGTCTATTCGCTGACCGGGGTCGTCCGGCCGTACGCCTGGGGCTCCCGCACCCTCCTCGCCGAGCTCCAGGGCCGTCCCGCGCCCACCGAGCAGCCCGAGGCCGAGCTGTGGCTGGGCGCCCACCCCGGCGACCCGGCCACGATCAACGGCCCCGACGGCCCGGTCAGCCTGGAAGCGCTCATCGCCGACGACCCGAAGGGCCAGCTCGGCAGCCAGGTGATCGACTCGTTCGGCCCGCGCCTGCCGTTCCTGCTCAAGGTGCTGGCCGCCGAGACGCCGCTGTCGTTGCAGGCCCACCCCGACCCCGAGTACGCGAAACTGGCGTACGCGCGGCAGGAAGCCGACCCGAGCCTGCCCCGCAACTACACCGACCCGCACCACAAGCCCGAGATGCTGGTCGCGGTCACGCCCTTCGAGGCCCTGTGCGGCTTCCGCTCGCCCACGGCCGCGGCCGACGAGATCGAGTCGTTCGGCCTCGAATCGCTCACCCCGGTCGTCGAGGCACTGCGCGGCGGCGACCTGCGCACGGCCGTACAGACGCTGCTGACCTGGCCCGAGGCCGACCGCACGGAACTGATCGCCGCAGTCGCCGGCTCCGGCCGCTCCGAGCTGGCGACCTACCTGGCCGGCCACTATCCCGGCGACCCCGGCGTGCTGGTCGCGTTGCTGCTCAACCACGTGCGGCTGGCCCCCGGCGAAGCGATCTGGATGCCGGCCGGCAACATGCACGCGTACCTGAAAGGCGCCGGCGTCGAACTGATGGCCGCCAGCGACAACGTCCTCCGCGGCGGCCTCACCCCCAAGCGCGTCGACGTGGGCGAGCTGCTCAACGTCCTCCGCTTCGAGGTCCTGGAAGACCCGATCCTGCCCAGCGTCTCAGTGGCCCCCGGGGTCACGACGTGGAAGGTCCCGGTCCCCGACTTCGAGCTGTTCCGCATCGAACTGGACGGCACGGGCGCGCCCATTCAGGTCCCCGCCGCAGGCCCCCGCATCATCCTGGGCATCAGCGGTGACACGTACGTCGGTGAGGCCGTCGACGGCATGCCGGTCGAACTGGCCCCCGGCACAGCTGCCTACGCTCCCGCCGACGCGGGGCAGATCAAGGTCGCGGGGGAGGGGCAGCTCTTCGTGGCCGCTGTTCCTGCCTGATCACCTGTTTTTGAGGCGCTCCTAGCCACTTCCAGCGCGTCTGGACGGGCTGGGAGCGTCTGCCGTCTTCCCGCCTCCGGCTGGATGCGTCTGCTGCCTCCCCGGCTTCGCTGGGTGCGCCGGCTGCCTCCTTGGCTCCGCTGGGTATGCCCGCTGCCGAGAGGGCTCAGCTCGTCCAGCTAGGCCAACTCAGCTCGTTCAGTCGGGCCCGGCACTGCCAGCCTGGTTCGCAGGCTCATGTACGCCGCCGTTGGAACAAGCCCTGTAACAGTTCCATAAGAGGGCCCACCCGACCGGGGGACCCCCACCCTAAGCTGCGGACGTCAAATCCGTGCCTGAAGTTTTCCACAAACGCGGACCGGCCGTTTTGGTTGTCCACAGGCCAGCCGGAGTTATCCACAGGCTAAGTCGGAGCCGTGTCCGTTGAGTTAGCTGCCAGCCCCGCTTCGCTACCCGGGATCCCCGCTGCTGGCAGAGCTGAACATCCTCCGTTTTGGCTGCCGGCCCAGCGTCGCCACTCGCGGATCCCGCTGCGGCAGAACTGAGCACCCTCCGTTCCGGCTACGGCAGAGCTGAGCACCCTCCGTTCCGGCTGCGGCAGGGCTGAGCACCCTCCGTTCCGGCTACGGCAGAGCTGAGCACCCTCCGTTCCGGCTACGGCAGAGCTGAGCACCCTCCGTTCCGGCTGCGGCAGGGCTGAGCACGTCCGTTCCCGCTGGGCCACAGCCGAGCACCCTCCGTGTCTCTGACAAGCCCTCAAAATAGGAAATTTCCGGATTTGCTTGACACGGTCTGTGCGGAGTGTGAATCTATAAACACGCAGCGTCATTGGTGATCGGGGGGTCCCACGGACGCGCGCGGTACCAAACCGGGGGGATGAACGGGGCGGCGGGCTTAGGCCTGTCGTCCCGTTCGCTATTCGGGGGCCCCGCCCACCTGGCGTACGGGAAGAAACACGGGGAAGGGAAGAGGCCCCGCCCGCCCGCCGGACGGGACCTCCCTCTCCGGGCCCCGGTGGTGTTTGCCGCCACCCCCGTTCCCGTCGTCCCTCCCATTACGGCATGGGGTCTGACCTGCGTGCAAGTGCAGAGCGTGCGTTGCAAGTTGCAGGGCGCAATCGAAATGCCGTTATGGTGTTCGCGTGGCACGGGCGACCTCGACTGCACGACGCGAACTCGGTAACGAGCTGAGGCGTCTTCGTGGCGAGCGCCGGGCAGCCCACGTGGCGACCTCGCTCGGCTGGTCGGAAAGCAAGCTGAGCCGTATCGAGACCGCGCACACCGGCATCACCGAGCCCGATCTCGACCGTCTTCTCACCGCTTATGGCGTACGGGTGGAGGACCGCGAGCGCCTGCGCGAGTTGGCGCGCCGCGGCCGGGCGCGGGCCTGGTGGACGCCTTATCGGTCGTCGGTGCCGGATCCGTACGATGAATATGTCGCCCTCGAGGCCGAGGCCGTGCTCATCAGCGAGTGGGAGACGCAGGTCGTCCCCGGTCTGCTGCAGACCGACGAATACGCGCGTGCCGTGATCGAGGTCGGGGCCGACGTCGGCGCGGCCGAGACGATTCAGCGGCGGCTGGCCCTGCGCATGGCCCGGCAGGCCGTGCTGACCCGGGAGCCGCCGCCCACGTTGCGGATCGTGCTCGACGAGGCCGTGCTGCATCGCGAGGTCGGCGGTCCGGAGGTTTTGCGGCGGCAGCTGGCGCGGCTGGTCGAGGCGAGCGAGCGGCCCGGCGTCGAGCTGCTGGTGCTGCCGTTCACCGCGGGCGCGCACGCCGGCATGACCGAGCCGTTCATGGTGCTGGAGTTCGAGGTGGGCACCCGGGCCCCGATCGTTCATATCGAGGGGCTCACCGGGGGTCTCTTCCGGGTGAAGCCGACAGATGTCGACGTCTATCGAGATGCGCTGTCTGACCTGCGGGAACGTGCCCTGCCGGCAGAAGAGAGCCGAACGGCTATCGCTCGCAGGGAGGAAGCGCTCCGCCTGTTGACCGCTTCGTGAGCTGAAATGGAGGCGCATTTCATCCTTGGAAGGGGACTCACGATGCAGGACGCCACTCTCACCTGGCGCAAGAGCACTCGAAGCGGAGCCGCCGGCCACTGCGTCGAGGTTGCCAATGTCCCGTCGACCGTGCTGGTGCGCGACTCGAAGGATGCCTCGGGCCCGATGCTCGCCTTCGGCGACACGGACTGGGCCGGCTTCATCGCCGGGGTGCGGGCGGGGGAGTTCGACCGGCCCGGCGCCTGACCCGTACGGCGAGACGGCGGGCGGTCCCTGACGGGGCCGCCCGCCTTTTTTACACAAGATCGCCCCCGGGGTACATGGGGCTCGGGAGGACAGTGCAATATTGGACCGCATGAGAGCCCGGGTACTCGTCGTCGATGACGATCCAGCGCTGGCCGAGATGCTCGGCATCGTCCTGCGGAGTGAGGGTTTCCTGCCCTCGTTCGTCGCCGACGGTGAGCGCGCACTGGCCGCCTTCCGGGAGAGCCGGCCCGACATCGTTCTGCTCGACCTGATGCTGCCCGGGATGAGCGGGATCGACGTGGCGCGGGCGATCCGCGCCGAGTCGGGCATCCCGATCGTCATGCTGACCGCCAAGAGCGACACCGTCGACGTGGTGCTCGGCCTCGAGTCCGGCGCCGACGACTACGTGGTCAAGCCGTTCAAGCCCAAGGAGCTGGTGGCGCGGATGCGGGCCCGGCTGCGCCGCGGTGAGGACGCCGCGCCCGAGATGCTCACCATCGGGCCACCCGGCAACCAGATCACCATCGACGTCCCGGCGCACACCGTGTCCCGCGACGGCGAGGAGGTCAAGCTCACGCCGCTCGAATTCGACCTGCTGGTGGCCCTGGCCCGCAAGCCGCGGCAGGTCTTCACCCGCGAGGTGCTGCTCGAACAGGTCTGGGGTTATCGCCACGCGGCCGACACCCGGCTGGTCAACGTGCACGTCCAGCGGCTGCGGGCCAAGATCGAGCCGGACCCGGAACGCCCCGAGATCATCCTGACCGTCCGGGGGGTCGGCTACAAGGCAGGCACCGGTTAGGAGCCGGAGCGGCTAACCTTGCCGCGTAATGCGCGCTCCGGCTTGGCTTCCCCTTCCCCTGCGCCGCGTCCTGCGGGTCGTGCGGCGATATTGGCGTGTCGTCGCGCGCCGGGTTCAGGTGTGGTCGGCGCCCGCTCGCCGGGCCTGGCGGCGCTCGCTGCAGCTGCGGGTCGTCGCGCTCACCCTCGTCGCGTCGAGCCTGCTGGTCGGCGCGTTCGGCTGGTTCATCGCCGACCGCAGCGCCAAGATCCTGCTGAGCCGCGCGCAAGACGAGGTGCAGATCTCGATGCGCAACAAGGTGGCATACGCGGAACAGCAGCTCACCGTGCATCCGCAGGCGCGTGACCCCCGGCTGCCCAAGACGTTCAACAACATCGTCAGCCAGCTCGCCGACGGCGACCCGTCCGAGTCCGGCGGCTCGATGGTGTCGATCCGGGCCGAGGGGCATCCCGAGCTGCCGTCGGTGACCTCGCGCAACGTCGAGACCGACGAGCTGATCACCGGTGATCTCATCCACCAGGTGGCCGACGAGGAGAAGGTCGCCCGTCAGATCGTCACCGCACGGGTCAACGACCACACGACGAAATACCTGGCCACGGGCTCGCCGGTGCCGACCAGCTTCGGTCACGTCGAGCTGTATTACATGGTGCCGCTGACCACCGAGGACAGCGCGGCCAACCAGATCCGTACGACCGTGCTGGCCACCGGCATCGCGCTGGTCATCATGCTCGGCGTCATCGCGGGCCTGGTCACCAGGCTCGTCGTCACGCCCGTACGGGTGGCCGCCCGCACCGCCCAGCGCCTGTCCGCGGGCCTGCTCGACCAGCGCATGAAGGTCGACGGCGAGGACGACCTGGCCCTGCTGGCCGCCTCGTTCAACCAGATGGCGGCCAACCTGCAACGCCAGATCGTGCGGCTCGAGGAGTTGTCCCGCCTGCAGCGCCGGTTCACGTCCGACGTCTCCCACGAGCTGCGCACCCCCCTGACCACCGTACGGATGGCGGCCGACCTTATCTTCGCCGAGCGCGACGAGTTCGACCCGGCCGTGGCCCGCAGCGCCGAGCTGCTGCAGGCCGAGCTCGACCGCTTCGAGAGCCTGCTGACCGACCTGCTCGAGATCAGCCGCTTCGACGCCGGGTTCGCCGCGCTCGACGCCGAGCACTCCGACCTGGTGCCGATCGTCGAACGGGTCGCCGACCGGCTGGCCGGCCTGGCCGAGCGGGTGGGCGTCGTGATCGAGCTGCGCCTGCCCGACCAGCCGGTGATCGCCGAGGTCGACCCGCGCCGGGTCGAGCGGGTGCTGCGCAACCTGGTCGGCAACGCGGTCGAGCACGGCGAGGCCAAGCCGGTGCAGGTCACGCTGGCCAGCGACGACGCGGCGGTGGCGATCACCGTGCGCGATCACGGCATCGGGCTCAAGGCGGGCGAGGAGCGGCTGGTCTTCAACCGGTTCTGGCGGGCCGACCCGTCGCGGGCCCGGCAGACCGGCGGCACCGGCCTGGGCCTGTCGATCAGCGCGGAGGACGCGCGGCTGCACGGCGGCTGGCTCGAGGCCTGGGGCGCGCCGGGGGAGGGCGCCCAGTTCCGGCTCACCCTGCCCGTCCGGTCGGGTGACCGGCTGCTCGCGGCGCCGCTCCCGCTGATCCCGCGCGACCGGTCACCGGCCCTGGCCGAGGAGCCGGTGGCCGAGCCCGAGACGGAGGTGGTCTGATGAGACGCCTGCTCTGCACGGCGGTCGTGCTGGCCACATTGGTGGCCGGCGGCTGCGGCATCCCCGACGAGAGCGACGTGACGATCGTCGACGACGGCCCGTCGAGCGGCGTCTCGATCAGCGACGGCGAGGAGCTGCCGGTGCAGCCCCGCCGCGAGGACAGCGAGGAGCCGAAGACGCTGGTCGGCAACTACCTGCAGGCCGCGGCGGGCGATCCCGAGACGGCGGCGGCCCGGGTCAAGGCGTTCCTCGCGCCCGAGAAGGCGGCCCGCTTCCCGGCCGGCGGCGACATCAAGGTGGTCCGCGAGACGGTGCCCTCGCTGCACAGCCCGGGCGAGGCCGAGGTCACGATCACGATCCAGGTGGTCGGCACGCTCAAGGCCAACGGCGTGCTCGAGCCGGCCGCCCCGGCCGACGCCACAACGTACGAGCTGCGGGTGGGTTCGGTGGCCGGGCGCACCGGGCAGTTCATCCTCGACGCCCCGCAGTTCCTGATGATGTCCGACCAGGCCCTCCAGTCGTACTACTCGGCGCGCACGATCTATTGGTGGAACACGGCGAATACCGGCCTGGTGCCCGACGTGCGTTACATGCCGCTCAGCTTGCCGTCCGTGCAGCAGCCGACGGCGGTGCTGGGCTGGCTGACCGGCGGACCCGCGCCCTGGCTCGACGACGCGGTGAACCCGCTGCCCCAGGGCACCCAGGCGACCGACAACGTGCCCGCGATCACCGACGACACGCTGCTGATCAGCCTCAACGCGGAGGCCCTGCCGCCGGGCAGCGACGCCGGGGCGCTCGACCGGTTGCGGCGGCAGTTGCAGTGGTCGATGCGGCCGTTGACCGCGAGCGCCATCGAGATCAAGATCGGTCACGACGATCCCGTACGCACGGAGAACGGCGTCTATCTCGACAGCAACGCGGCGTACCGGCTGGCCGACGTGCCCGAACGGTTCGCGCTTTACAACTCGTCGATCCGCCGGCTCAAGGAATCGCCGCACGAGAACGATCCGGTGCCCGTGATCAAGGCGGCGGCCAACAAGAACATCACGTCGGCCGCCCTGAGCTCGTCGTCGACCCGGGCGTACGCGGCCGTGGTGACCGGCGCGGGCGACGCGCAGCGGCTGCGGGTGGCTCAGGCGCCGCTCGGCGAGCAGGCCGACCTGCGGCAGGTGGGCGGGCTCAGCGGCGACCTCGGTGCGCTCGGCACGCCGGTGTGGGCGCAGACCCCCGACGGCGACGACCCGGCAGCGGCCGTCGGCCTGATCACCATGGGCGGCCAGCTCTACAGTTTCGACGCGACCAGCGCCAAGGCGAAGCGGGTCGACTGGCAGGCGCCGGGTGCGGTGACCGGCCTGTCGGTGGCCCCCGACGGGCATCGGGTCGTGCTGGTCAGCGGAGGCAAGCTGTATCGCGCGGTGCTCAACACCAGCGGCGACGCCAGCACCCTGAGCGACCCGGAAAGGGTGGCGCCGCCCGACCTGGCGACGGTGGCCGCGGCCGCCTGGAACAGCGAGTCGTCGCTGGCGGTGGCGGGCCTGCGCACCAACGACCGGTACGCGGTGCTCGACGTGACGGTCGACGGCACGCTGGCGACGACCCGCCTCAACGACATCGGGGCCGAGCCGGTGACCTACCTCGCGGCGTACCCGTCCACGCCGACGAACCCGGAGCGCCTGGCCTCCGAGTGGTACGTGGCCGGCGGCGAGGCCTGGGACGTGCTCAGCGAGCCGGTCAAGGTGCAGCCCGACCAACTGGTCGACGTGACCCCGCAACCCGACGTCAACCCCACCGCCCCCTTCTTCCTGGACTGACTTGACCGGATTGCTCGGTGACCTCGCCGACCTCGTGCTGCCGGCCCCGTGCGCCGGCTGCGAGGCCGACCGAGTGCCGCTGAGCTTCGGCGTGTGCGCGAGCTGCGCCGTCCACCTGGAAGCCCTCAGGCCCTTCCGTACGGCTCCCGAGCCCCCGCCACCCGGCCTGCCGCGGTGCGTGGCCGTCGGGGCGTACGAGGGCTCTTTGCGGGGTGTGTTGCTCGGTTACAAGGAGAAGGGCCGGCATCGGCTGGCCGGCCCGCTCGGCGCACTGCTCGCCACCGGGGTGGCCGCACTGGTCCCGCGCGGGACACCGGTGACCCTGGTGCCCGTGCCGTCGACCGCCGCGGCCGCCCGGGAGCGGCACGGCGACCACATGAGGCGACTGACCGCACACGCCGTGCGTCGGCTGCGCGCCGCCGGTTGGGACGCTGTCGTCAGTCATCAGCTCGAAGCGTTACCGCGTCCCGACTCTACGTCACTGAGTGTGGCCGGAAGGCGGGCCGCGGCTGAGGATTCGCTGCGAATTCGGCGGGCCCGAATCGGCGTTCTGCGACGCGCCGCGCCCCGGAAAGGCACGCTGGTGGTAGTCGACGACATCGTCACCACCGGGGCCACGCTGGCCGCGGCGACGGGCCGGCTCGAGGAGGCGAAGATGCAGGTCGCGGGCGCCGCCGTACTTGCCGCCACGCAACTGCGGAGATCAACCGCGGTCGGTTTCGGCGGATTACCACCTGGGGGTACTGAAAAGGTGGAACGTCGGGGATCTGGTATCCCGAACGAGGGGTGACGCGAGAGCATCGGCACGTTAGCGTCTTGGTGACGAGGGTATGAGTGCCGCTCAACCCGCCTCAGCCGGAGGCGCAGCGTTCCGCGAACCGCCGCACCGGAAAGGAGTCGTCTCGTTCGCTATCGGTAACGCCCTGTGAGCCGGCGTCACCGTAAAGCCAAGCACTTCACGCGTCGCAGTTCGGCGCCCCCGCCAGCACCCTCTCGCAGGGGCGTCTGCAGAACAGAAACGTTGGGGGAGGTCACGAGTGGACATTGTCGTCAAGGGCCGCAACGTAGAGGTTCCCGACCACTATCGGGAACACGTCGCCGAGAAGCTGAGCAAGGTCGAGCGTTACGACCAGAAGCTGATCCGGGCCGACGTCGAGCTGTTCCATGAGCGCAATCCGCGCCAGTCCGACACGTGCCAGCGAGTCGAGATCACCGTTATGACGAGGGGCCCGGTCATTCGTGCCGAGGCCTGCGCGAAAGACTTCTACGCCGCCCTCGACCTGGCTATCACCAAACTCGACGGCCGGCTGCGGCGTTCCGCCGACCGGCGCCGGGTGCACCGCGGGCGGCACACGCCCCGTTCGGTGGCGGCGGCCACAGCCGGCCTGCCCACCGACCTCAGCCTCGCCGCGCAGGCGGCCGAGGATTCGTCATCGGTAGCCACCGCCCTCGCGGAACACGACGAGGATCAGCCGTGGCGGATCGTGCGGGAAAAAGAGCACCCGGCCGACCCGATGACCGTCGACGACGCCCTCTTCCAGATGGAGCTCGTCGGCCACGACTTCTATCTCTTCCTCGACAAGGACAGCGGCCGCCCGAGCGTCGTCTATCGCCGCCGCGGCTACGACTACGGAATCCTGTCGCTGGAGACCACGGGCTAGTCACCCATCAAGCCGGGGGCCTTCGGCCAGAAGGTCCTCGGCGAGGAGGACGAATTGCACGTCGTCGCTGCGCGTCCCGTCCGGGCCGGGCAGCCGCGAGCGCAGGAACGCCTCCTTGTGGAAGCCCGCCTTCTCGAGCACCCGCTGCGAGCCCGCGTTGTCGGGCATCGCGCCCGCGACGAGGCGGGCCACGTCGGTCTCGGCGAAGACCCACAGCGCGAGCAGCTGCGCGGCCCGGGTGGGAAAACCCTTCCCCCGGTACGCGGGCAGCATGCTGTAGCCGATCATGGCCTGCTGCGTGTGCGGGTCGTCGTAGTAGAGCCCGATGTCGCCGGTCGGCAGCCCGGTCGCTACGTCCTCGATCACCAGGTCGGCCCGGTTGCCGTTGAGCCAGTGCGCCTCGGCCCGCAGGCACCGCTCCTGGACGCGCTGCGGCGTCGGCGCGACCGGGGGCACGCTCGTGGCGATCACGTCCGGCTGGCCCAGCAGTTCGGCGAAGAAACTCGTGTCGCCCGGGCCGAGCGGGCGCAGCCGGACGACCCCGTCGGTGAGCTCGCCGCCGGGCAGGTCGGGCAGCAGGCGGGGCAGCGGATCGCCGGAGTCCGTGGCCAGGCGGGTGAAGACGATCAGGTCTTCGCGGCCCCCGGCGCGGCCGGGCTCGGCGCCCCGGCGTACGCCCTCGCGCAAGTAACCGGCCCCCAGCGCGACTCGTTGGCTGACCGGGTTGTCCCAGTGCGTGAGCAGCTCGAGGCGTTCCAGGCCATGGCTCAGGGCGTGCGTGCTCAGGGCTCGCAGCGCGGCGGTGGCAACGCCGCGGCGGCGCGCCCACGGGCCGACCCAGTAGCCCACCTCGGCCTGGCGGCGGGCCGGCACCACCTTGTCGAAGCCGATGCCGCCGAGCAGCTCGTCGGTCTCCGGGTCGGCGATCGCGTAGAGGGCGCCGCCCTCGGCGAAGGTGGATACGACGCGCTCGGCGATGTATCGCTCGGCGTGCGTGACGGTGAAGGGTTTCGGCATCTGCGGGAGGAAGCGTTGCGAGAGCGGATCGTCGAATCCGGCAGCGAGCGCGTCGGCGTCGTCGGCGCGAAACGCCCGGAGGCGTACTCCCGTACCGTTGATCTGTGCGATGGTCACGCCCTCTC
The DNA here is from genome assembly GCF_016785085.1 of Paractinoplanes lichenicola. Lineage (GTDB taxonomy): Bacteria > Actinomycetota > Actinomycetes > Mycobacteriales > Micromonosporaceae > Actinoplanes > Actinoplanes lichenicola. The sequence goes on along the minus strand of NZ_JAENHO010000006.1, from coordinate 14,302 downwards.
CTCTACCCCGCTCATCCTGCCGGAAGTGCTGCGCTCTGAGCGAACTTGATGCGAAGTTTCACACCATTTGTGCGGTTAACCGGAGGCTCGGGTCACAGCTTCTGCGGAAGGGTGCCTACGATGGTTCCGCAGACTGTCTAGGGGAGCGCTGACCCGTGTCGATTTTGGAAAAGGTCCTACGTGCCGGCGAAGGCCGCATGGTGCGCCGGCTCAAGGCGATCGCGGACGCGGTCAATTCGATCGAGGACGACTATGTCGACCTGACCGATGACGAGTTGCGCGAGTGCACCCAGCAGTTCAAGGAACGGATCGAGGACGGCGAGTCGCTCGACTCGCTGCTGCCCGAGGCGTTCGCCGTGGCCCGTGAGGGCGCGAAGCGGGTGCTCGGCCAGCGGGCGTACGACGTGCAGCTCATGGGCGGCGCGGCGCTGCACTTCGGCAACATCCCCGAGATGAAGACCGGTGAGGGCAAGACCCTGACCGGTGTGTTCCCGGCCTACCTCAACGGGTTGAGCGGCAAGGGCGTGCACATCATCACGGTGAACGACTACCTGGCCCAGCGCGACGCCGAGTGGGTCGGCCGCGTGCACTCGTTCCTCGGCCTGACCGTCGGCGTGATCCTGCCGAACCGGCCGGCCGCCGAGCACCGCGCGGCGTATCTGTGCGACATCACGTACGGCACCAACAACGAGTTCGGGTTCGACTACCTACGCGACAACATGGCGTGGTCGAAGGACGAACTGGTGCAGCGCGGGCACAACTTCGCGATCGTCGACGAGGTCGACTCGATCCTCATCGACGAGGCGCGCACCCCGCTGATCATCTCCGGCCCGGCCGAGCACTCGCAGCGGTGGTACGGGGAGTTCGCGGCGATCGTGGCCCGGCTCCAGCGCGGCAAGGACGGCGAGGGCGACTACGAGGTCGACGAGGCCAAGCGCACCATCGCGGTCACCGAGCGCGGCGTCGGCCGGGTCGAGGACAGGCTCGGCATCGACAACCTCTACGAGTCGGTGAACACCCCGCTGGTGGGCTACCTCAACAACGCCATCAAGGCCAAGGAGCTCTACAAGCGCGACAAGGACTACATCGTCGACGAGGGCGGCGAGGTCCTGATCGTCGACGAGTTCACCGGCCGCATCCTGCACGGCCGCCGCTACAACGAGGGCATGCACCAGGCCATCGAGGCCAAGGAGGGCGTCGAGGTCAAGCAGGAGAACCAGACCCTGGCGACCATCACGCTGCAGAACTACTTCCGGCTCTACGACAAGCTGGGCGGCATGACCGGTACGGCGCAGACCGAGGCCGGCGAGTTCAACTCGGTCTACAAGGTCGGCGTCGTGAGCATCCCGACCCACCGGCCGATGGTCCGCATCGACCACCCCGACGTCATCTACAAGACCGAGAAGGCCAAGTTCGACGCGGTCATCGAGGACATCGCCGAGCGGCACGCCACCGGCCAGCCCGTCCTCGTCGGCACGGTCTCGGTCGAGAACTCCGAGATCCTCTCGCAGCTGCTGCGCCGCCGGGGCATCCCGCACTCCGTGCTCAACGCGAAGTTCCACGCGCAGGAAGCCACGATCATCGCGCAGGCCGGCCGCAAGGGCGGGGTCACGGTCGCCACCAACATGGCCGGCCGCGGCACCGACATTCTGCTCGGCGGCAACCCCGACTTCCTCGCGGCCAGCGAGCTCGCCCAGCGCGGCCTCGACCCGGTGGAGCACGAGGAGGAATACGCGAAGGCGCTCGAGGAGGTCCTGCCGACCTGGAAGGAAGCCTGCGAGGAAGAGGCGGCCGAGGTGCAGGCGGCCGGCGGGCTCTACGTGCTCGGCACCGAGCGGCACGACTCCCGGCGCATCGACAACCAGCTGCGCGGTCGTTCCGGCCGGCAGGGCGACCCGGGCGAGTCCCGGTTCTACCTGTCGCTGCAGGACGACCTGATGAAGCGGTTCCGCGCGGGTGCCGTCGAGGCCGTCATGGAGCGGTTCAACATCCCGGACGACGTGCCGATCGAGTCCAAGATGGTGACCCGGCAGATCCGTAGCGCCCAGACCCAGATCGAGGGTCAGAACGCCGAGATCCGCAAGAACGTCCTCAAGTACGACGAGGTCATGAACAAGCAGCGCCAGGTGATCTACGCCGAGCGCAAGCGCGTCCTCGACGGCGAGGACATGCACGACCAGACCGCCAGCATGATCACCGACGTGGTCAACGACTACGTGCTGGCGGCGACGGGCGAGGGCTATGCCGAGGACTGGGATCTCGACCAGCTCTGGACGAACCTCAAGCGGCTCTACCCGGTGACGATCACGATCGACGACCTCATCGAGGAGTCCGGCGGCGAGCGACAGGCCCTCGACCAGGAGTTCCTGACCGCGCAGCTGACGAAGGACGCCCACGACGCGTACGCGGCGCGCGAGGAGGAGCTCGGGCCGGAGGCGCTGCGCGAGCTCGAGCGCCAGGTGCTGCTCAGCGTCATCGACCGCAAATGGCGCGAGCACCTCTACGAGATGGACTACCTGCAGGAAGGCATCAACCTGCGGGCGTACGCCCAGCGCGACCCGGTCGTGGAGTATCAGCGCGAGGGCTTCGACATGTTCAACCAGATGATGGAGGGCATCAAGGAGGAGGCGGTCGGGTTCCTGTTCAACCTGGAGGTCCAGGTGCAGGAGCAGCCCACGGTGACCGTCGACCCGAGCAAGGCGGTGCCCCTGCCGGCCGGCGGCGTGATGGGCGCCGACGACTCCGCCAACGAGACCGACTCCGACCGCGTCGAGGTGCGGGCCAAGGGTCTCGGCGGCGAGCGTCGCCCGCAAAACCTGCAATACACCGCCCCGGCCATCGACGGTGAGGCGGGCGAGGGCTCCCCGGTGATCCAGCGCGAGCAGCAGGCTCCGGCGTTGGGCATCGGGCCGGGCGGCTCACCGGTGCCGGCCAACCCGGCCCACACCGCGGGACGGCGGGCGGCGCAGCCCGCCGGGCAGGAGAGCAACGGGCCGTCGCGCAACGCGCCCTGCTACTGCGGCTCGGGCAAGAAGTACAAGCGCTGCCACGGCGCCCCCGGGGCCTGACAGCTCGGTTTCTGCTTTTGAACGGCCCCGCCCGCGATTTCTACTTCGTGGGCGGGGCCGTTCGTCTTGCCCGGGGCGCCTTAAGTGGCCGCCCGGCGGCCCCGTTTGCTGGTCCTGGGCCGCCGTGCTTGCCGTCCCGGGCGCCGCGTTCACCCCGTGCGGCCCCCGTTCGTTGGCCCGGGACGCCCACTGCCGGGCGTGGTCGGCAGGCGCCCCGGGAGTCCTCTCAGATCAGGCGCAGGAGGGTGGCGCGCCAGGCCTCCTCGTGCAGCTCCAGCCGCAGCGCCAGCGCCCACGTGCGCTCGCCGGTCAGCAGGGCCACGGCGGCCTCCACCGCTCCCGGCCGGGGCTCGCAGAGGCGCACGTGGATAACGGCGACCGGCGCGACCCGGCTCGGTTTCCGCCGATGGCCCCGCCGCAGCTCGGCCACCCGGTGCGCCGCGGCCATACCCTGGGCCACGACCGCGGAGGCCTCCATCGGGCGCGACAGGCGGCGTAGGTGGGCGGCCGGACGATGCCCGTTGAGCACCTCGACGCAGGTCTGCACGAATCGCCGCACGGCCAGCTTGGCGTCGGCCGACGCGCCGGCGATGGGGGAGTGCCGCGGGATGGCCGGCTGCTCCTGACCCCGCCCACCCGGCTCCGGCGCCGACGGCCAGTTGAGCGCGAGTTGCTGGGCGGTGGCCCAGACGGTGGGCTCGAGCTCGTCGTCGAAGGGTGGCTCGCAGCGTGGGACCGGACGAAGACTGATCGCACTTCGGGTTTCGTCGAGCGTCCTCTGCATCGCCGCACCGCCTTCGGATCGGGGCTAGTTGACCTTGCGTTTGCCTTCGTTTGCTTGTGATAGCGATTCTGAAGAAGGCGCGAGGGGTGGTCAACGCGGCAGAGATCCAACTGAGCCAGGCGGGAAGAGGGATGAATCGGGCGCTGCCTAGTCGGCGTCGGGCGCGTTCAGCGGATTCTGCGCGACCCAGGCGGCCGTCTCCGCGTACTTCTCCTCGATGTACTGCTCGAGGCGGGCGCGCTCGACCCGCCACTGACCCCGGCCGCCGATCTTGATCGCGGGCAGCTCACCGCTGCGGACCATGTGATAGACCTGCGACTCCGAGACGTTCAGCTCGGTGGCGACATCGGGCAGCGGAAGGAAGCGCGGCTCGGCCATCCTCGTCCCACCTCCATATCCCGTACGGGTGCCTCAGTTTGCCACCGTTTCACTCCGGCGGTGAGATCGCGCGCCCGGTGAGCGGGCTGGAATAGACGACGCTGGTGGTGACCGCGCCGAGGCCGGAGATGCGGCCGGTGACCTCCTCGAGGTGGCGCATCGAGCGGGTCAGCACCTTGAGTACGAAACAGTCGTCGCCGGTGACGTGATGCGCCTCGACGATCTCGGGGGTCGACTCGAGCAGCGCGTGAAACGGCCGGTAGTTGCCCGTTGGATACCGCAGGCGAACGAAGGCCATCACTTGCAAACCGAGCCTTTCGGGGTCGAGCGCGGCCCGGTAGCCCGCGATCACGCCGGCCTCCTCCAACCGCCGGATCCGCTCGGCGACGGCGCTCGGAGACATCGCAACGGCCCGAGCCAGCTCGGCGAACGACGAGCGGCCATCGTTCTGCAGCTCGGTCAGCAACTGCCAATCCGTACGGTCCAGCGCGAAATCCGTGGTCATGGCGGCCATCTAAGCGCCTTTCCCCGGCCGTACGCCAGATGTGCCGGGGAACGACCATGTAACGACCGGGTTCACGCACCTAGCGTGATGTGCCATGACTTCCTTCTTCGAGGCGCTGCTCACCCACCAGACTGACGTCGCCGACGTACGCACGGCGCTGACCACGGGCGAGCCCGGCTTCGTGCTGATCGACTCCCGCTCCCGGGCGTCCTGGGACCAGGCCCACATCGCCGGCGCGCTGCACCTGCCGACCGCCGACATCCCGACCCGCGCGGCAACCCTGCTCGACCCGGCCGTGCCCGTAGTGACGTACTGCTGGGGCCCCGGCTGCAACGGCGCCACCCGCTCGGCGCTGGCCCTCTCCCGGGCGGGCTACCAGGTCAAGGAAATGATCGGCGGCATCGAGTACTGGATCCGAGAAGGCTTCCCCGTACGCACCTCGGACGGTGACGTGGCCGTGCCCCCGGACCCGCGGGTGGCGCCGGTCGGTCGTCGCTGGGCGCTGGCCGCACTGGGCGCCGTCCCGGTCGCCCCCGACGCGGCCAGGCCTGCGCCCACTCTCGCCGTGACCGGTCTGCAGCTCACCGCACCCAGCCCAGACGCCTGCGGCTGCTGACCCGCCGCCCCTCGCCGCCCGGCCGTCGCCCGCCGTGCCCCATCTCCGCCGAACAAGGATCTTGTCGGGAGCAGCCACCGCCTCCCCCGCCCACCCAGGGAAAGCTGGCGGTGACACTACTTCACGGCGGAGGGTGGGCGCGGGTTATCCACAATCCGGGGTTATCCACAGGCGGCGAGGGCCCGGCACGCCACGATCCGGACACGACTGGTGGAATGGGCCTACCCCGCGCCGCCTCGGCGGTGTACTACGGGGACGGTTCAACCGCTGGAGGAGACGTGCCGATCACCGAGCTGGTCCGGGTCTATGTGCCGGCCACCGTGCCGATGCTGGCGGCCCTGCGCGCCGACGGGCAGTTGGGTGCCGGGCCGTTGGAGGCGCACGCCGTGACTCCCGCGCTCCGCGAGTGGTATGCGGAGGGCGACGAGGAGGAGTTGGAATACGTGGCCTTCACCAGGGCCGCCCAGGGCGCTCTGCATCTGCTGCGCCTCGACCCGGAGGCCCCGCGGCGGCGGGTGGTGGTCTCGGCCGACGTGCCGTCGACGGCGCTCGTCCGGGAGGATGTCGAGCTCGGTTCGAGCACCGTCCGGCTGCCGCAGCCGCTGTCGATCAAGGAGGTCGCCTCGATCCACGTGGACAGCGCGGATGCGGCCGAGGTGGTGTCGGCGGCGTCCGAGGTGGTCGACGAGGCGGCCGCGGGTGATCCCGACGCCCAGTTCACGGTCGACAGCGCCGAGGATCACGAGCTCGAGTGGTACGCGGTGTCGGAGCTGGACGAACTGCTCTGACACGCCCGCAAGAAACTAGGAGGCCGCGGACGGCCCCGGCTGCGGCTTGACGGGCCCCTTGCTCGCCGGCTCCGCAACGTCACCGGAAGCCGAAGACGAAGCGTCGGAGGAACCGGAAGCCGAAGACGAAGCGTCGGAGGAACCGGAAGCCGACGACGAAGCGGCGGGCGAATCGGAAGCCGAAGACGAAGCGGCGGAAGAAGAAGCCGGAGCGGCAGGCTCGTCCAATTCCGAGTCGTCCGGGGCCGGGCTGATCGTGCGCCCCACGGCGATCGTCGCGCTGATCGCTCCCACGAACAAAATGATCAGGGCGCTGTTGAGCCGCGCCCCGCTGAGCATCTGCTGCACCACCAGTTCGAGCTCGCTGACCCGCCCGGCCAGATCGAGCACGCGATTCCCGGCCGTACGGGTGAGGATCTCCGCGATCACCAGCAGCAGCCCGGCCCCGGCCCCGGCTAGCCCATAGAGCCCCCACGGCACGTCCAGCCCGCCCGACTTGCGGCGATCGCGGCGCAGCACCTGGTAGGACACCAGCGCGGCGACCAGACCGCTGAGCACACCCTGCCCGTACGAGATCCACTGGTTCGCGTCGGCCCGGGAGCCCGCCGAATTGGAGCTGAGCGCGTCGATCAGCGGCCCCTGGAACAGGTTGAGCACGAAGCCGATCACGAAGACGGCCACCGAGGCCCACCCGACCGCGTGCACGACCCGGGGGATGCGGAACCCGGCCAGCGCCCCGCCGATCGTCGCCGCCGCGGCCACCGTCCCGCCGACCACCGCGTACAGCCAGCCCTCGGTGTTGATCGTGACGATGGTCAGCGCGCCCAGCACCCCGACGAGCAGCCCGCTGCCGGTGGCGATGGCGAACCGGGTGCTGGCGCCGAGCTCGCCGCGCCGGCTCATCAGCGCCAGCACCGCGAGGGCCACGGTGGACCCGGTGACGAGGCTGGCCGAGATGGCGCCGGGCAACGCGTACGCCGTGGAGGTCACTTCCGCCTCGGCGTCGACGCGGCCGGTGATCGTCGCGCGCGCCGACCACAGCATGGCGCCCATCCAGACCAGGCTGAGGGCCGCCAGCAGGAACCCGTTCGACGAGGCGGCCGCGGCCGGTTTCGGGGCCGGTGCGACCTCCTGGGAAGACATGTGGCTCAGGGTACGCGGCTCATCTGACGGGCCGGACGGGCCCTGAGGTGGCAAAACGGAGTCGATTGTCGTATTTGTTGGGAACGTACGCGTTCCGCAGAGGAAGTCTGTCCGGTTTTCGGGTGTTTCCTGCCCGGCATCGCCGTCTGACCGTTTGGCTAGCGCCATTTTAGCTGGTCAAGACCCAGATTTTCGGCAGAACGCGCCGTCTCGACCCTCGTGGTCGGACTGTCCGTGCGGGACAGTCGTTTGTGGAGACGCAAACTGGACGGATCGGGCGAAATCCTGGACGTCGGCGCGACAAAGTGGCAGCTTAGAAGGCATGCCCGACTCTCAAATCAATCCCACGGCTGCCGCATTGCTCGGCCTGCTTCACGAGGGGCCGATGACCGGCGGTCAGCTTATGGCGGCTGCCGAACGCCGCCTCGGGCCATACTGGTCGATGACGCGGAGCCAGGTCTACCGCGAATTGCCGGTTCTTGCCGAAATGGGCTTCGTCCGGCTCGGCAAGCCCGGCCCCAGATCCAGCCAGCCCTACGCCATCACCGCCTCCGGCAAGCGAGCCTTCAGCCGGTGGCTAGCCGAGCCCGCGGGCCGGGATGCCTTGCGCAACCCGGTCGCCTTGCGGGTCGCCTTCGGCGAGCAGCACAGCGGCACTCAGCTGCAAACCCTCTACACCGGCGCCAGTGAATACCACTCCGAGGCCATGGCGATGGCCAAGGAGCAGGCGAAGGAGGCGAAGAAGGCGGGCGACGCGTACGGCGCGGCGGCCCTCGAGTTCGCCGTCGCCTATCACAAGGCCGCGCTCAGCTGGCTCAAGATCGCTCCGGCCGGCTGACGACCCTGACAGTGTGCCCCGCCCCGACCAGCAAACTGGTCGGGGCGGCGTAGTCTTGACTGTCGTGACTGCTGCCGACTATCCCGAGCAACTCAAGACCCTCGACGCCACCCTGCGCAACATCGAGAACGTCCTGGACGTCGACAAGCTGCGTCGGGACAAGGCGGACCTTGAGGAGCAGGCCTCCGCGCCGGACCTGTGGGACGACCAGGCCCGGGCTCAAGAGGTCAACAGCCGCCTTTCGTACGTTTCCGGCGACATCGATCGCATCGAGCGGCTGCGCTCTCGGCTCGACGATGCCGGCTTGCTGCTCGAGATGGCCGAAGCCGAGGCCGACGAGGACTCCGTGCACGAGGTGGGCGTCGAGATCGTCGCGCTGAGCAAGGCCATTGAGGAGATGGAGGTGCGCACCCTGCTCTCGGGGGAGTACGACTCCCGCGAGGCCGTGGTGGCCATCCGGGCCGGCGCCGGCGGTGTCGACGCGGCCGACTTCGCCGAGATGCTCATGCGGATGTATCTGCGCTGGGCCGAGCGGCACGGCTACCCCACCGAGGTGTACGACACGTCCTACGCCGAGGAGGCGGGGCTCAAGTCCGCCACGTTCGCGGTCAAGGTCCCGTACGCCTATGGGACCTTGAGCGTGGAATCGGGCACCCACCGCCTGGTGCGGATCAGCCCGTTCGACAACCAGGGCCGCCGTCAGACGAGCTTCGCCGGTGTCGAGGTCATGCCCGTTGTCGAGCAGACCGACCACATCGACATCCCGGAGAACGAGCTCCGCGTCGACGTCTACCGTTCGTCGGGTCCTGGTGGACAGAGCGTTAACACGACCGACTCCGCCGTGCGCCTGACGCACATTCCGACGGGCATCGTCGTCACCTGTCAGAACGAGAAGTCGCAGCTTCAAAACAAGGCCTCGGCCATGCGCGTGCTCCAGGCGCGCCTCCTCGAGCGCAAGCGTCAGGAGGAGGAGGCGAAGATGGCCGGCCTCAAGCAGGACACCACCGGATCCTGGGGCGACCAGATGCGCTCGTACGTGCTGCACCCTTACCAGATGGTCAAGGATCTGCGCACTGAGCAGGAGACGGGCAACCCGTCGAACGTCTTCGACGGCGATCTCGACGACTTCATCGAGGCCGGCATCCGCTGGCGCAAGCAGTCCGAGAAGAGCGCCTCGGCGTAACGACCGGCAAGATCGTCTACGGACGGCGACGGCCCCCGGACGAACGGTGGGCCGCCGTCGCCCGGCGGCCGGGTTTCTTCACCAGACGCGCAGAATGGCGGACCCGGCGGGGTTGGCGTTTTCGTTACACCGCGTAGACTCCGTTCCCGTGATTCAGCTCGAGAACGTGACGAAGACGTACCCCAAGGCGTCTCGCCCGTCGCTGGACGAGGTCAGCGTCGGGATCGAGAAGGGTGAGTTCGTCTTCTTCATCGGCCCCTCCGGTTCCGGCAAGTCCACGATCATCAAGCTTCTGCTGCACGAGGTCGCCCCGACGCGCGGCAAGGTGATGGTCAACGCGAAGGACGTCACCTCCATCCGATCCTGGAAGATTCCCCACTTCCGCCGCTCGATCGGCTGCGTGTTCCAAGACTTCCGTCTGCTGCCCAACCGCACCGCGTACGAGAACGTGGCCTTCGCCCTGGAGGTCATCGGCAAGACCAAGGCCGTGTCCCGGCGGGTCGTGCCCGAGGTTCTCGAGCTGGTCGGCCTGGGCGGCAAGGAGCACCGCTACCCGCACGAGCTCTCCGGTGGTGAGCAGCAGCGTGTCGCGGTCGCCCGCGCGTTCGTCAACCGCCCGCTGATCCTGCTGGCCGACGAGCCCACCGGAAACCTCGACCCCGACACGTCGATCGAGATCATGCGGCTGCTCGACCGGATCAACCGGACGGGCACGACGGTCGTGATGGTCACGCACGACTCCAACATCGTCAACCAGATGCGCCGGCGCGTCATCGAGATCGAGAGTGGTCGCATCGTTCGCGACCAGGCTCGCGGCGTCTACGGCTGAGCTCCGCCGACTACCCCCGACTGAACCAGAACTGCGCGGAGTCCCGGAAGGAACCCCCCGATGCGCTTGAAGTACGTCCTCAACGAGGTCCTGGTGGGCCTGTGGCGTAACGTCACGATGACGGTCGCCATGATCATCACCATGTCGGTCTCGCTGACCATGCTGGGCGCGAGTGTCCTGCTCTACATGCAGGTCGACCAGATGAAGAGCTATTACTACGGCGAGATCGAGGTCTCGATCTTCCTGCGCACGGACGTCACCGACGGCCAGCGGCAGGAGATCGACAGCGCGATCTCGTCCAACCCCCTGGTCGCCAGCCAGACGTACGAGACTCGCGAGCAGGCGCTCGAGCGGTTCAAGACGCTCTGGAAGGACTCGCCCGAGTTCGTCAACTCGGTCGGCCCCAACAGCCTTCCCGAGTCGTTCCGGGTGAAGCTCAAGAACCCCGAGACGTACAAGACCTTCACCGATCAGATGAAGGGCATGCAGGGCATTCAGGACATCATCGACCAGCGTGCGCTGCTCGACAAGGTGTTCAACATCTTCAACGCCATCCAGGTGGGTGCGCTGGTGGTCGCGGGGGTGATGGCGTTGGCCGCGCTGCTCCTGGTCGGCAACACGATCCAGGTCGCCGCGTACAGCAAGCGCCGCGAGGTCGCCGTCATGAAGCTGGTCGGCGCGTCCAACTGGTTCATCCAGGCGCCGTTCGTGCTCGAGGCGGTAGTGGCCGGCCTGATCGGCGCGCTGCTCGGCTTCGTCGCCCTCTTCGTGAGCAAGGTTGTGCTCTTCGACAACAAGCTCCAGGCGCTCACGACGATCCTGACGCCCATCGAGAACGGCAACGTGTGGCTGATGCTGCCGCTGCTGGCCGGCGTCGGCGCCCTCGTCAGCGCGGTCACCGCCTGGGTGACGCTGCGCTTCTACCTGAAGGTCTGACGCTCTCCGGCTGAACTCACACCGCGGCCGCATCCTCGTCAAGGGGATGCGGCCGTTGGGCGTTTTAGGAGGTACGACACGTAAGGTCGCGTTACGGTGCTCTTCGTGTGGTCCAAACGTCGACATAGCCGGAAAAGTGCGCTTCTGCTGGTTTGCGCTGCCCTGCTGATCGCGCCACACCCGGCCCACGCCGACCCCAAGAACGACGACGCCGAACGCGCCGGCAAGGCCGTACAGCGGGCCGAGGCCGTCCTCGAACACGCCACCGACGTCGCCCGCGCGGCCGCCCGGCGCCTCGAGACCGCCACCGCGGCCATGCCTGCCGCTCAGAAGAAGGTCGCCACCTCGCGTGGGGCGGTCGCCGCAGCGCTGGCCGCCGCCAAGAGCGCCGAACGCAGGGCCAAGGCGGCCCGGGAGGCGTACGGGCAGGTCGCCGGACGCTTCCAGGCGGCGCGGGACCAGGTCTCCGACGCGCGCGACCGGGTCGACGAGATCGCGACCGCGAGCTATATGGGCAGCGACATCGCCCGCCTCAACGTGCTCGTCGACGCCAGCGGCCCGGCCGACATGATGGACCGGCTCAGCATCGTCGACCAGATCATGCGCGCCCAGCAGCGCGAGGTCGGCGTCCTGGTCGAGGCGCGGCGCGTGGCCCGTACGGAACAGGACCGGGCCGGACTCGCCAAGCGCGCCGCCGAGGAGGCCGAGGCGGACGCGCGCGACCGGCTGACCGCCGCGCGGGACGCCCAGGCGGCCGCCGAGCAGGCCCGCGCGGCCCTGGCCAAGCTGACCCAGACCCGGGCCGCCGCGCTGCAGGTGGCCAACTCGCAGCGCTCGGCCGTGCTCGCCCGCTATCGGGCCGCCAAGGCCGAGGAGGCCCGGATCGAGGCCGCGCTGCGCGGCTACTCCCTCAAATCCGGCGACGCCCGCTATGCCGGTGGCCGGCTGCTCATGCCGGTCGTCGGCTGGAAGTCCAGCAACTACGGATGGCGATACGACCCGTATTACCGCGTGTGGCAACTGCACGCCGGCATGGACATCGCGGCGGGCGGCGGCACCCCCATCCGCGCGGCCGCCGCGGGCCGGGTGATCAGGGCCGGCTGGGCCGGTGGCTACGGCCGATACACCTGCGTCAGCCACGGCCGGATCAACGGCGTCGCCTTCCAGACCTGCTACGGGCACCAGTCGGCGTTCCTGGTCGACGTCGGGGATTACGTACGCCGGGGCGAGGTGATCGGGCTGGTCGGCACGACCGGCGCCTCCACCGGCAACCATCTGCACTTCGAGACCCGCTTCAACGGCGAGCCCCGCGACCCGGTGCATTATCTGCCGCCCTGCCTCTGCTGAGCCCCCTGTAACATTGTGAGGTTCTGTCACTCATTCACAGGGGGTCCGGCGGCATGCCACGCGAACAAGGTCGCAAGGTCGTCGCCTCCAACCGCAAGGCCCACCACGACTACGCCATCTCCGACACGTTCGAGGCGGGCCTGGTGCTGACCGGCACCGAGGTCAAGTCGTTGCGGGCCGGGCGGGCCTCGCTGGTCGACGCGTTCGGCCACGAGAACAACGGCGAGATCTTCCTCCACGGGATGCACATCCCGGAATACACCCAGGGCACCTGGACCAACCACGAGCCGCGGCGCGTCCGCAAGCTGCTCCTGCACCGCGAGGAGATCGCCAAGATGCGCGGCAAGCTGCGCGACGACGGCGTGACGCTGGTGCCGCTCCAGGTCTATTTCCACAACGGGTACGCCAAGGTCGAACTCGGCCTCGGCAAGGGCAAGAAGAGCTACGACAAGCGTCAGGACCTGGCCAGTCGCGACGCGCAGAAAGAGATCAGCCGATCCCTCGGCCGGCGTGCCAAGGGCATGGGCTGACAAGGTACCCTTCCCCGCCGGCTCAAATGGGGGAGGTCGCAAGTTGGCTGCCAAGCACTCCGTGCGCGTGTTCGGGACGGCCAGGTTCATCCTGAGTTTCGGCGTTGCGATCCTGGTGCTCCTGGTCGTCTGGGTCGCGGTCCGCGCGGTCGGCCCCGCCGAGGCGTCCAAGGCGCCCTCGCTCGTGCTGCCGTCGTTGCCGGCCCCGACGATTGCGGTCCCGTCCCCGCCGTCCGTTTCCCACACCCCTTCCCGTACGCCGTCAGCCTCGCCCTCTCGCACCCGGAGCTCTGCTCCCACGAGTCCCACGCCGCGCCCTACCACCAAGCCGGCCGTGACCAAGACCACCACCGCACCGCCCCCGCCGCAGGCCGACGTCGAGGCCACCCTCGCGGTCGGCGCGAGCTGGGACGAGGGCTACGTGGCCGCCGTCCGCGTCACCAACGAGGGCGACCGCCCGACACGCTGGCGGGTGACCGTCAGCCACTCCGGCCTGCGCAACCTGGAGCTGCGCGGAGTCTGGAACGCCACCGGCGACCAGCAGGGCGACAGCCTCGTCTTCACCGGCGGCACCCTGGCCCCCGGCGCCCAGGCCAGCTTCGGCTACCAGACATCGAAGACCGGCCGCGGCAAGGCCCGCCCGTCGGGCTGTAATGCGTTGGGCGGCTCCTGCAGCGTCAGGTAGGATGGCACAGTTGTTCACTGACCAGGGGGTGACTGGTTTCGACTTCGAATGTGGAGACAGGGGAAGCGAGCCGAGGAAGCCGACGTCGTCTCGAGAATCGGTCGTCGGAAAACAATAAGCGCCGATAACAATCGCGCTGACTTCGCTCTCGCCGCCTGAGGCGAGTAGTGAGTCTGTCGGACCGGGAGCACCTCCGTCCCGGATTTCCGGCATCAGCTAGGAGGTTGGCCAACAGGTCCCGGTCGCGGGGACCTTGCGGCGAGATTAATCAGCGACTGGGCCCGTCACAGGAACTCGCTCACGTGATTCCCGGGGCCGAGTAGAGGCATAGTGAGCTGCGCTCGGAGAAGCCCTGACGAAGCGACGAAGGACCCGGGTTCGATTCCCGGCACCTCCACGGGAGTCGGAGGCCCCTGTCTGCGGAACGCGCAGACCGGGGCCTCCCTCTATATCTGCTCAGGGGGCCGAGCCCCCTGAAACCCCACGGTGCGGTTGGTTGCGCTGGGTGGGTGGTTGCGGGGGCACGGGTCCCTGCCTCTGGAACTCCACGGTGCGGTTGGTTGCGCTGGGTGGGTGGTTGCGGGGGCACGGGTCCCTGCCTCTGGAACTCCACGGTGCGGTTGGTTGCGCTGGGTGGGTGGTTGCGGGGGCACGGGTCCCTGCCTCTGGAAC
>NZ_JAENHO010000005.1 GCF_016785085.1 Paractinoplanes lichenicola | reverse complement strand
AGCCCCGGTGAAAGCAGGCCGGGCGCAGCCCCGGTGAAAGCAGGCCGGGCGCAGCCCCGGTGAAAGCAGGCCGGGCGCAGCCCCGGTGAAAGCAGGCCGGGCGCAGCCCCGGTGAAAGCAGGCCGGGGGCGGCCTACTCGGGTGGGTCGTGGTGGATGCGGGACGGGGCTACGCCGAGTTGTTGGAGGGCCAGGCTGGTTGCGGCCAGCATCAGTGGCGGGCCGGCCAGGTAGACCTCGTGGTCGGACCACTCGCCGTACGCGGCGACCGCGTCGGTGACCAGGCCTGATGCGTACGGGCCGGGGTCGCCCTCGGAGACGACCGGCACCACGGTGGCGCGGCGGGCGGCGCGGGCGATCGCGGCGATCTCGTCGATGTCGTAGAGCTCGGTCAGGTCGCGGACGCCCCAGAACAGGACCGCGGAGCGGGGGTCGCCGGTGTCGGCGAGCTCGGTCAGGAGGGCCTTGAGCGGCGCCACGCCCGTGTCGCCGGCGATCATCAGGAGGTTGCGTTCCGGGGTCGCCGGCAGGGTCATCATGCCCTCGGCTCGGCTCAGGCGTACGGGGTCGCCGACCTGGGTGTTGTGGACCAGGGTGCCGCTCACGCCCGTCGTCGTCTTGGCTCGGACGTGCAGTTCGACCAGGTCGTTGCGGTGGGGCGCGCCGGCCAGCGAGTAGGGCCGCCAGATCGCGGGCAGGTCGGGCACCTGGATCCGCGCGTATTGGCCGGGCCGGAACGGCATCGGCAGCGACGGCCGCAGGCGCACCACGGCCAGGTCGGGGCGGCGCAGCTCGTGCGAGACGACGGTCGCCTCCCACACCGGCGGCTCGTAGCCCGCGCGGGCCCAGCCGTGGGCGATCCACTCGTACGCGTGTTGCCACGTCGACCGCCACGCCAGGTCGAAATCCTGCCGCCACTGCCCGGGCGCCATGCCCGCCCGCATCGCCTCGGCCAGGGCCGCCCCCACAAGCTGCAGATGCCCCGGCTCGACCCCGCACGCGGACAGCGCCGCCCCCAGCCGCCCGGTGCCCTCGACGAGAATCGGCGGCCGGTCGAGGTGGTGGACGAGCCAGGTCAGCGCCCGCGCCAACTGGGCCGCCTGGGTCTCGGCGCCACCCGGAATCGCGGTCAGCAGCGACGGATGCGCCTGCAGCAGGGCCGCCCGCAGCCGCTCGGCCACCTCGTCGGGGCCGCCCGCGAACGTCAGGCTCGTGCTGAGCAGCCGCTGCGTCTGCTGCAGCAGGGCGTCATCGGCCGGGTCCATCCCGTCGCCCGCGTCCCTTTTCCGCGCCACCATGGGCGGCACGACGTGCGGCAGGTCGAACCCCGGCAGCCGTGGCGCCGGCGTCCGGGCCCCGCTCTCGGTCTGCGACTCTCCGTGCAAAGACCCACCCTCGTCCCGTACGCGGTGACCACCGCCCGACGCCCACTCGGGCCGGGCGCCGCCCTCCACCTCGTTCGCCTCCGGCAGGTGCGGCCAGGTCACCGGTCGCACCGCTGCCGTCGGCCGCCGCACCGGAAGCCCGGCGAACTGGTTCCGGTTGGGCCGGCCGACGGCTTCGACATCCGCATAACGCCCGGCCTCATCGGGCGTCATCAAAGCCTTACCCGCCTGCGCCCCTTCCGCACCTGGCAGCGCCTCAGAATCCGCAGTCTCCTCCGACCCGCCCGCACCCGAGCGCCCCGGCGTCCCGCGGTCGTCGGGGCCCGGCTCGGCCGAATGCCACTTCCCGCCGCGGCGTCCCCGCGAGAAGAACGAGCCGGACGACGGACCCGAGCCAGTCGGTGCCGGCTCCTCCTCCGCCGAGGGGGCCGATCGCGTGGGGTCGATCAGGGGCGTCCACACGGGAGGCCGCGAATCGCGGTGCACATGCGGCTCCGGATCGATGGGCGGCAGCCCGGGCGGTCGCACGAGAAGTCCATGATCGGACGCTTCCAGCGCATAGTCGTCCTCGACGGGCACAACAGCCGCGCGCCTCACCACGACAGCCCCGCCGGCGTCCGCCCGCGCGCGACCCGCACCGGGTGCGCCCGCTCCACCCGATCTGCCGAGCCCGCCGGGCCCACTGGACCCGCCCGCATCGACCGGCTGCACGACCTCCGAGCCGTCATCGACCCTCGAGACGGCGCCCGTCCCGGCGACCTCGGCCTCATGCAGGCCTTTCGTGCCCGCCGACACGACCGGCCGGATCGAGCTCCGGTCCCAGAATGATCGGCCCGGAGTAGGCCCAGCCGCCTCAGCGGGCCCGGAGGTCGCAGCGGAACCTCCCGCGCCGGCGGCAGCTGTTCCGCGAACTCCCGGCCGTCCACCACCCGGTGACCCCGCCCCAGTCGCTTCACCGCCGGGCGCGCCCTGCGGCGGCCCCCCTTCCGGACGCCCCGGCATTGCGGAGGCCCATCGAGGCCGCATCGGCTGCCCAGCCTCGTCGGCAGCATGCGGAGGAGCAACGTGCGAAGCCCCGGCGGTCCCCCCAGGCGGCAGCGCCTCGTGAGCCTCACCAGGCGGCAGCGCGGGATGCGCCGCGGCTTCCTCCTGCTCGCGCAGGGCCTCGACCGTGTCGGCAATACCGGCGGCCACCGCGTCGGGGGCGGCCTGGCGCAGGCGGATGGCCCGCAGCAGGGCGAACAGATGCTGGTCCGCCCCGGAACCCGAACCCGATCCGGACGACACTGGCACACCCCCGCTTCGCGGATCATACGAACACTTCAACCGTACTTTCGGACGAGCCGCCCCGCCGCGCTACCGCGATACGGCTGCGGACATGCGTCTCACCGCCTCGGCCAGGATCTCGGGGCTGGTGGCGTAGTTGAGCCGGACATAGCCGGAGCCGGCCGCCCCGAACCGCGGGCCGGGCTCGAGCGCCACCCGACCCTCGTGCAGGAAATGGTCTCGGGGTTGCGCGTCTCGCCCCAGGGCCGAGGCGTCGAGCCAGGCCAGGAACGTCGCCTCGGGCGGGATCCAGCTCAGCGCGGGCAGCTCGGCCGCCAGCAGCGCGCCCAGCTGCTCACGCCGCGCGGCCAGCGTGCCGATCAGCGAGGCCAGCCACGGGTCGCCGTCGGTGAACGCGGCGACGCCGGCCAGGGCGCCGAGATGCCCCGTACGCTCCCCGACCTCGACGACCAGGCCGTCGACCACGCGGGCCATCGCCGGCGAGGCCGTGACCAGGGCGGCGCATTTGAGCCCGGCCAGGTTGAAGGCCTTGCTGGCGGAGACGACGGCGATCGCGATCTCGGCCGCGCCGGGCACGGTGAGCATCGGCGTGAACGTGGCCCCGGGCAGCACCAGCGCGGCGTGGATCTCGTCGCTGATGATCGGCACGCGGTAGAGCCGGGCCAGGCGGGCCAGCTCGGCCAGCTCGTCGGCGGTGTGCACGCGGCCGACCGGATTTTGCGGGTTGCACAGCACGTAGGCCGCCGGGTGGGTCGCGAACGCCGCCTCGAGCGCCGCGAGGTCGAGCCGGTTGTCGCGCAGGGGAACCTCCAGCACCCGGCCGCCGGCCTCGGGCACCCAGTCGAAGAACGGCGGATAGACCGGCGGGCTGATCGCGACGGGCTCGCCGTGCCGGATGAGCTGCCGCAACACCTCGACCACGCCGACCCCGACGTCGGTCACCGGGCTGACCCGGGCCGGGTCGACCTCCCAGCCCCAATGCCGCCCCGCGAACCCGGCGAACGCCTTGCCGAGCTCGGGGCCGGGCGCGTAATAGCCCAGGTCGCCGCGGGTGACCGCCGCCCGCAGCACCTCGGACACGGGCGGGGCGGGCTCGTAGTCCATCTCGGCCACGAACAGCGGCAGCACGTCCTCGGGGAAGGCGCGCCATTTCACGCTGCGCCGCAGTCGCAGCTCGGCCAGTGGGGGGACGACCAGTTCCGCGTTCATGCCACCATCCTGCCCCGCCCCTCCGACACTTTTCCGTCCGCCCGAGATACCCCGTTCTGGGAATTCGCTGCCAATTCCGGAAAGTTTTGGCAGGCTGCATCCAGGATCCCGACGGTTGCCCCCGGGCCGCTCGGCTTGAGCCCCACACGAGGCGGAGCCATGAGCATCAGCCACCATCACACGGCCAGCGGCCGCCCGTTGCGGGTCTCCCCGGCCTGGGTCGGCGGGGCCGGGTCGGCACGGCACGAAGACCTTCTTCCCGTACGGGAGGCCGTCTGGGTCTGGAGCGTGCGGAGGTATGCGCGGCTGGCTCTCTGGGCTCTGCCCGCGGCCGCCCTGCTCTACGGCTGGACCACTTTGGGCATCGACACCCCGCCCGGGCCGCTCGTGGTCATGCTGGCCGCCAACTGGCTGTCCCTGATCGCCATGATCGCCCTGGCCGGGCTGCTGGCCGGCACCCGCACCCGCCGGTCCGCCGTCGCGGGCCTGCTCCTCGGGCTGGCCGGCTTCGTTCTCACCCTCCCGCTGGCCGCCCTGCCCGCCGACACCGTCGCGGCCGGCTCGCCGCTCACCCCCGGCCAGCTGCGGACGGTCGAGGTGGTCGCCGCCGCCGCCGTCGGAGCGGGCTGGGTGCTGCTGGGCTGGGCCGTCTTCCGCTCGCGCCTGGTCAACCCGGCCGACGGCGTCCTGCTGATGCTGGCCGCGGCCGCGATCGGCGCCGGCGCGCACGCCCAGCGCCCGCTGCCCACCGTCGGCGCGTTGCTGCTGCTCGCCGCGGGCACCGGCCTGGCCTGGACGGCGGGACGGCTGCTCCCGAAGCATTGAATGTCGGACCCTGGTGGCATGCTCCTGACAGGCCCGGGTCGACCCGGATGCCGGCGAAGGGAGCAGCCATGGCCAAGGTGGTCGCCGAGATCTCGGTCTCGCTCGACGGATTCGTGACGGGTCCCGATCCCGGCCCCGGCCAGGGGCTCGGCCGCGGCGGCGAGGCGTTGCACACCTGGGTGTTCGAGGGCGACACGACCGACAAGCGCGTGCTCGAGGAGGCCACGGTCGCCACCGGCGCGGTCGTCATGGGCCGCCGCCTCTTCGACGTCGTCGACGCCCCCGGCGGCTGGAGCGACGAGGTGGGTTACGGCGCCGGCCTGGCCGCCACGCCGCCGGTGCTGGTCGTCACCCGCACTCCCCCGGCCCTGGTGCGCCTGACCGACCGGTTCACCTTCGTGGTCGACGGGATCGCCAGCGCGGTCGGCAAGGCCATCGCCCTGGCCGACGACCGTGACGTCGTCATCATGGGCGGCGGCGCGACGATCCGCGGCGCGCTCGACGCGGGGGTGGTCGACGAGCTGCGGCTGCACCTGACTCCGGTGCTGCTGGGCGGGGGCACCAAGCTGTTCGACGGC
Source organism: Paractinoplanes lichenicola (assembly GCF_016785085.1). Lineage (GTDB taxonomy): Bacteria > Actinomycetota > Actinomycetes > Mycobacteriales > Micromonosporaceae > Actinoplanes > Actinoplanes lichenicola. Next base: position 752,320 of record NZ_JAENHO010000005.1, on the reverse strand, counting down.
GCCGCCCCGCGCAACCTCCGGCAGATCCACGTGCGCCCGTCGGGCCACGCCACCCACCTGACCTACCGGGTCGACTGACCGCCGTGCCCGAGGTTCACCTGATCACCGACGCGGACGACGACCGCCTCGGTGACTATCGCGCCCTGACCGATCTCGAGCTCCGCACGAAGTGGGAGCCGCCCAACGGCCTGTTCATCGCCGAGGGCGAGCTGGTGCTGCGTCGTGCCCTGCGCGCCGGCTATCGGCCCCGGTCCTATCTGATCGACGAGAAACGCACCGGCCAGATCCTCGACCTGCCCGGCGACGCCCCGATCTACGCGGCGACCCCGGCCGTGCTCGAGCAGGCCACCGGCTTCCACGTGCACCGGGGTGTCCTCGCCTCGTTCCACCGCTCCCCCCTGCGTACGGCGGCCGAGGTGATCGCCACGGCGCGGCGCGTGGCCGTGCTGGAGGACGTCAACAACCACACGAACATCGGGGCGGTGTTCCGGGGCGCCGCCGCGCTCGGCATCGACGCCGTGCTGCTCTCCCCGACCTGCGCCGACCCGCTCTATCGGCGCAGCGTGCGCGTCAGCATGGGCGAGGTCTTCGCCGTGCCGTACGCACGGCTCGAGCCCTGGCCCGCGGGCCTGCAGGTGCTGCGCGACGCCGGCTTCACCGTGCTCGCCCTGACGCCCGCGCCCGAGGCCGTGCCGCTGCAGAAGGTCACCGAGCGCGACCGCACGGCCCTGCTGCTCGGGGCCGAGGGGCCCGGCCTGTCGAAGAACGCCCTCGCCGCGAGCGACATCCCGGTCAAGATTCCGATGCGGCGCGGGGTCGACTCGCTCAACGTGGCCGCCGCGGCCGCCGTGGCGTTCTGGGAGCTGGGGCGCGACGACCCGGAGACATGAAACGGCCGGCCCCACCCGGGGCCGGCCGTTCGACAATCAGGCGCGTTCGCGATCCACGACGCCGTTGTAGTCGGCGCTGCCGAGCGCCGCGGACGGCGGGATCGGCTCCGGCGCGGGCAGCGCGGCGGTCTTGTCGGGGTCGCCGCTGACCTGCTGCTCGGCCTCGCGCACCTGGTCGTTGACCTTCTGCGCCTCGGCCGCGGCGGCCTCCGCCGCGGCCACGGCCTCCTCGTTGACCTCGGCCGCGTTGACACCGGCCTTGGGGATGTCGCCGGCCATGTTGGCCAGGCCGCCGAGCGCGCCACCCATGCCCTCGAGGGCCTTGGTCAGCTCGGTCGGCACGATCCAGACCTTGTTGGCCGTGCCGTTCGCGATCTGCGGCAGGGCCTGCAGGTATTGGTAGGCCAGCACCTTCTGCGAGGGGTTGGCCGTGTGGATCGCGTCGAACACCGTACGGATGGCCTTGGCCTGGCCCTCGGCCTGCAGGATGCGCGACTGGCGGTCACCGTCGGCGCGCAGCACCGCGGCCTGCTTCTCACCCTCGGCGGTGAGGATCTGGGCCTGCTTGTGGCCCTCGGCGTTGAGGATCGTGGCGCGGCGCTCCCGCTCGGCGCGCATCTGCTTCTCCATGGAGTCGCGGATGCTCGGCGGCGGCTCGATCGCCTTGATCTCGACGCGGGTGACCTTGATGCCCCAGCGGCCGGTGGTCTCGTCGAGCACCGTGGAGAGGTGCCGGTTGATCTCCTCGCGGCTGGTCAGTGCGCGCTCGAGGTCGAGCGAGCCGATCACGTTACGCAGGGTCGTGACCGTCAGCTGCTCGATGGCCTGCAGGAAGTTGGAGATCTCGTAGGTGGCCCGCACCGGGTCGACGACCTTGAAATACAGCACCGTGTCGATCGAGACGACCAGGTTGTCGGACGTGATCACGGGCTGCGGCGGGAACGAGACGACCTGCTCGCGCATGTCGACCTTGCTGCGCACCGAGTCGACGAACGGCACCAGCAGGTTGAGGCCCGGGCTCAGGGTCCGCTTGTACTTACCGAGCCGCTCGACGACGTCCATGCGCTGCTGCGGGACGATGCGGACGGAACGGAGCAGCGTGACGATGGCAAACACCACGATCACGATGATGAGGACGCCGATCACAGCTTCCATGGCAACCCTCTCTATGGGTTTATCGGCCTTGCTAGAGGTTCGAGATGTCGTCGCGCCACACGATGGCCGTGGCGCCGTCGACCTTGATGATGCGGACCCGTTCGCCGGGCAGGTATTTCTCCTGGCCGTCGAACGATCGGGCCTGCCAGTGCTCGCCGTCGATCTTGATCATGCCGTGCTCGCCGTCGATCTCCTCCAGCACCGTGCCGTGGCCGCCCTCGATCGCCTCGACCCCGAACGGAGTGTCGCCCGACTCGAGCGCGGGGCGGGCGTGTTTGAGCACGATCGGGCGCAGCGCGGTCACCGACAACCCGGAGACCAGCGCGAAGACGATGACTTGGAGCAGCAGGGGCGCGCCCAGGGCGGCCGCTCCGGCCGCGGCGAAAGCCCCGATGCCGAAGAAAATGATCAAGAACGTGGCCGTGAAGGCCTCGGCGATCGCCAATGCGATGCCGAGCACGATCCACAGAACCGCTTCCACGTATCGATCGTGACATGCTCGCGCACGTCCGGCGACGCTGCGTGCGCCCTCACGGAAAATGTCATCGAACTGCCATGCAACCCGGGCCCCGGGCCGCGTAGCCATATCGGCCGCGCGCAGTTATACCCACCAGTCGTATATCGAGAGGGTCCACCGTGTCACTGCTGCCGACGCTGCTGCCGGAGACCGGCCGACGGGTCGACAAGATCGCCGCTCGCGCGCAGGCCGAGGGGCGTGCGCCGTCCCTGGCCCTGGCGGTCGTGCGCGACCGCGCGGTGCTGCACCAGGTGTTCGCGGGCGAGAACCCGCGGCCCGACGCGAAGACGCAGTACCGGCTCGGCTCGATCACCAAGACGATCACCGCCACGCTCGTCATGCAGCTGCGCGACGAGGGCTTCTTCGCGCTCGACGACCTGCTCTACCGGCACCTGCCCGGCACGCCGATCGGTGGCGTGACGCTGCGCCAGCTGCTCGGCCACGTGTCGGGGCTGCAGCGCGAGCCGGACGGGGCCTGGTGGGAGCGGAGCACGGGCGGCGACGTCGACCAGCTGCTGGCCGAGCTCGGCTACGACAAGGCCGTCGGGCCGCCGTTCCGCCGCTATCGCTACTCGAACCTCGCGTACGGGCTGCTCGGGGCCGTGCTCGAGAAGGTCACCGGCGAATCCTGGCAGGCGCTGGCGGGCAAGCGCGTGCTCGACCCGCTGGGCATGAAGCGCACGACGTACGCCCCCGTCGAGCCGTTCGCCCGGGGTTACGTGGTGCACGAGCTCGACCGGTCGCTGCACGAGGAGCCGCGGCTCGACTCGGGCGCGATGGCCCCGGCCGGCCAGCTGTGGTCCACGATCACCGACATGGCCAAGTGGGCCGCGTTCTGGACCGACCCCGCCCCGGCCGTGCTGGCCCGCGAGACCGTCGACGAGATGTGCGCGCCCGTCGTGATCAGCGACCTCGAGTCGTGGACGGGCGGCCACGGGCTCGGCCCCCAGCTGTTCCGCGTCGGCGAGCGCGTCTTCGTCGGCCACGGCGGCTCGATGCCCGGCTACGTCGCCCAGCTGGCGGTCCACCGTCGCAGCCGGCTCGGCGTGATCGTCTTCGCCAACTCGTACGGGCTCACCGGCACCACGATCAAGGAGGTGGCCCTGTCGGCCCTGGCTACGGTCGTCGACGCCGAGCCGTCCCCGGTCAAGCCCTGGTCACCGCCGCAGCAGCCCACCGGCGAGGCGGCAGCCCTGGTCGGCCGCTGGTGGTGGATGGGCCGCGAACACGAGGTCACGACCGACGGCGACGCCCTGGTGATGGTCGGCCCCCACAAGCAGACCCGCTTCACCCGCGAGGGCCCCGACCGCTGGCGCGGCATCGAGGGCGAGAACGAGGGCGAGGTACTCCAGATCCTCCGCGACGAGGAGGGCGCCGTGGACGGGTTGGACATCGCCACGTTCGTCTTCCGGCGTGATCCGCAACACCTCGCATAACGCCGCGGGTTCCCCGCCCGAGGGAGGGCGGGGAATCCGCCTAGGTCGTCAGCACTTCTTCCAGGCGACGTGGTAGACGGTGTCGAGGTTGCCGTCAGTGGAGTCCATGGTCAGCATGCTGGTGGTCTTCTTGGTGTTCGACCAGCCGCCGTTGACCCGCAGCTCGGTGTTGATGTTGAGATAGCGCTCCTCACCGCAGGGCAGGTAGGCCAGGGAGCCGATGCCGAGGCTGTCGGTGCGCTGCCAGTCGCCGTCGAGAGGGCCGGCGAAGTTGTGCTTGCTCTTGCCGGTCTGCCGGTCGCCCTGGAAGTAGTAGAACGACGTCTGCGTCGCTGTCGCCCCGCGCTCGAGGCGGGCGAACCCGCGGTAGTCGGTGCTGGCGATCGCGTACGTGAAGCCCTGCGGCACGTGCACGTTGAGGCCGAGCTGGCAGTTCTTGCGGAAGTCGATGGGCTTCGCGCCGACGCCGACCTGGGCGGTGAACGCGCTGTAGGTGACGGTGAACGCTTTGCTGTCCGGTGACACGGTCACGTCGGCGGTGCCCCAGGGACAGCCGGAACCGTTGACCGACACCATGTCGATCACCATGTCGTCCTTCGGTCCCGCGTACGACGAGGGGGCCGCTTGCGCGGGTGTCGAGCTGAGCAGAGCGGCGAAAGCGGAAACGCCGATGGCGAATGTCTTGAGCACGGTAAGCCCTTCAGAAGCAGTCGGTGGACGTGCACTTCCCTGGCCAGGGCGTTGCTCGCTCAAAGTACATATATCCGTTTCATCCCATGCCGCTTGACGCAAGCCGACGTGATCTTGAGCGTTGCCACATCATCATTCGGGCCGAGCGGTGGAGTACTCGGTAACCGATCGGACGGCCCCGTTAGCGAGCCGCTCAGGGGCCGCGGGCGAGCGGAAGCCGAGGGCCAGCCCGGCCGCGACCACGGCCACGCCGGTCCAGACCGGGAGGCCGGGCACCGGGCCGCCTACGGCCACGCCCACCACGGCGGCGGAGATCGGGGCGATTCCCGTGAGCAGGCCGGCCCGGGCCGAGCCCAGGCGCTGGACGCACGTGTACCAGAGGACGAACGCCACGGCGGTGACGAGGACGGCCAGGTAGATGCCGGCCAGCACGTCGTCGAGGCGCAGTCGCGTGACTGCCGTGGGACCTTCGAGGAGCAGGCCGGCGAGGGCGAAGCCGACGGCGGCCAGCCACGTCGAGTGGACCGACACGCCGAGCGGGCCGTGGCGGCCGAGCACCGGCACGGCCAGCAGGGTGAAGCCGGCCTCGCAGGCGAACGTGACCAGCGCCCACAACAGGCCCACGCCGTCGGTGCGGCCGAGGCCCTGGACGAGTGCGGCGCCCAGGGTGACGACCAGCGCGGCGGCGATCAGGCGGGCGGCGGGGGCGCGGCCCTCCAGCAGCGGGCCGGCCACGGCGAGCAGCAGCGGGACGCAGGCGACGGCGACGCCCAATACGGCCGGTTCGGCATGACGAGAGCCTTGCACCAGGGCCACGTTGAAGAACAGCATGCCGGTGACGACGACGCCGGTCAGCCAGAGCCACTCGGCGCCGCGGGGGCGGTGGACGCGGCCGCGGGCGTAGAGAAGCAGCAGGGCGCAGGCTACGGCGTACCGGAGGGCTTGGACGGTCAGGGACGGCGCGTCGGCCAGGAAGCCCGAGACGGCGACGCTGCCGCCGACGAAGGCCATGCCGGTCGACCCGGCCAGGATGCTCATCTTCACCAATCCGATGCTGGCCGCGATATGGTCCGGTTTGAAGGACCAATCCGACGGCTTCGAGGGGGACCAATTCCGGGTTCGGACTTCCTGCAGCTGCGGCCCGAGGACGCGCCCGCCAAGGGCCTGACCACGTGGCTGACCGACGGGCTGCGCGCGGCCGTGGCGACCGGGCGGCTGGCGGCCGGCACGCGGTTGCCGGCCACGCGCCTGCTCGCGGCCGAGTTGCGGGTCTCGCGGGGTGTGGTGGTCGACGCCTATCAGCGGCTGATCGACGAGGGGCTGGCCGCGGCCCGCACCGGGGCCGGCACGACGATCATCGCCCGGCCCCACGTACGCGACGCGCCCTCCGACCGCCGCCGCTCGCTCGACACGCTGCGACTGCCGCTGCCGCCCGCCGACGGCATCGATTTCGACCTCTCCCCCGGCGTCCCCGATCTTTCGGCCTTTCCCCGTACGGCGTGGTTGCGCGCCGAACGGGCGGTGCTCGACGAGATCACCGCGGCCGACCTCGGGTACGGCGATCCGGGCGGCACCCCGTGGCTGCGCGCCGAACTCGCGGGCTGGCTGGCCCGCACCCGGGGCGTCCGGGCCGAACCGGACGACGTGATCGTGGTCGGCGGGGTCGCCCAGGCCCTGGCCCTGCTGGCCCAGACGCTGCACGCCGCGGGCCGCTCGCGGGTCGCCGTCGAGGATCCGGGGTCGCGCGGGGCGCGGGATCAGCTGGCCCATTGGGGCGTCCGGCCGGAGCCCGTCCCCGTCGACGCCGAGGGACTGGTCGTCGGCGAGCTCACCCAGGACGCGGCCGTCCTCACCCCGGCGCATCAGTATCCGACCGGCGTCGTGCTGAGCCCGGGCCGGCGGCGCGCGTTGCTGGCCTGGGCGGCGGCCGGGGAGCGCCTGGTGATCGAGGACGACTACGACGCCGAGCACCGCTACGACCGGGCCCCGGTGGCCGCGCTTCAGGGATCCGGGCCGGACCTGGTGGCGTACGCGGGCAGTGTCTCGAAGTCTTTGGCCCCGGGGATGCGGCTCGGCTGGCTGATCGCGCCGCGCCGGATGCAGGCCGAGCTGCTGACCGCCAAGCACGACAGCGATCTCGGCAACCCGGCGCTGCCGCAGCTGGTGCTGGCCCGGCTGCTGGCGACCGGGGACTACGAGCGGCATCTGCGCAACGTCCGCACCCGTCAGCGGCGGCGCCGGGATGCGCTCATCGACGCGCTACGCCGCCATCTCCCCCAGGCGGAGGTGACGGGGGTGGCCGCGGGCCTGCACTTGTTGATCATGCTCAAAGCTGACAAATCGGATATCGACCTAGCGGCAGAGGCGGCATCCCACGGCGTCCTCGTGCACCCGCTCAGCTGGCATCGGCACCGGGAAGGGCCGCCGGGGCTGATCCTCGGCTACGCCGCCCACCCGCCCGACCGGCTGGCCGAAGCCGCGAAACGATTGGGCGAGGCGCTCAGTCGTCCAGGACGGTGACGAAGTCGATCAGCCGCTCCATCGAGTTGATCAGCGGCGTCTCGACGTCCTTGTAGCTGCTGACCGACTTGAGGATGCGCCGCCACATGTCGGCCGGCTCGCGCACGCCCACGGCCGCGCAGATGCCCTCCTTCCAGGGGCGCCCGGGCGGGATGACCGGCCACTTCGACAACCCGACCCGCTCGGGCTTCACGGCCTGCCAGACGTCCACGTACGGATGACCGGTGACCAGCACGTTCGGGTCGGTCACGGCGGCCACGATGCGGCTCTCCTTGCTGCCCGCGACCAGGTGGTCGACGAGCACGCCGAGCTTGCGCTGCCGGCTCGGCTGGAACTCCCGTACGGCGGCGGCCAGGTCGTCGATGCCGTCCAGCGGCTCGACCACGATGCCCTCGATCCGCAGGTCGTCACCCCAGATCCGCTCGACCAGGGCGGCGTCGTGGATGCCCTCGACCCAGATGCGGCTGGCCTTGGCGACCTGCGCCCGTACGCCCTCGACGGCGACCGATCCGGAGGCCGTGACCCGCCGCTGGGCCTGCGCCGGGGCCGCGGCGGGGCGGCGCAGCGTCACCGGCTTGCCGTCGAGCAGGAACGCGGCCGGCTCGAGCGGGAAGTTGCGCCGCTTGCCGTGGCGGTCCTCCAGCACGACCGCGCCCAGCTCGAACCCGATCACGGCCCCGCAGAACCCGGAGTCGACGTCCTCGACGACCAGATCGCGTTCGGCGTCCACCTCGGGCACCACCTTGCGGCGCCGCCAGTCTCCCTTGAGCACGTCCTCCCCATACATGCAAGGCACGGTAACCCGTGCGTTGGGACACGACGTTTCTGACTCTCCGGCCGAGACAGACTTCCCGGTGGCCACGTACCCTTGCTCGCATGTCCCCCGCAGCCGATGCCGCAACCCGGGTTGCGCGGCGCTCGACCCGGTTCGTGGCCTGGGTGCGAGCCTGGCGCGCCGGCCTCGTGCCCTTCGACGAGCTGCCCGACGAGATCGCCCGCGACGAGGAGCACCTGGTCGCCGACGCCCCCGGCACATGGACGGACGTGCCGCTGCCGCAGGGCCTGCCGGTCTTCGCCAAGGTGCACCCCGACGACATCCGCCTCGTGCTGCCCGCCCCCGGCGACCCGCGCGGCCTGCCCGGCCCCGGCCCGCTGACCGGCGCGGCCATGCTCTCCGGCGAGGCCGTGATGACGCCCACGTTCGGCTTCGTGCCCGAGGTGCGCCGGCACGTGTCCGGTTCGGGCGTCGAGTTCGAGACGGTGCTGTGGCGTTTCTTCCCGGTCGAGAATTACAAGCCGGTGTTCCAGATGGGCGCGGCCGAGGCCGAGGGCGAGCTGACCCTGGCCCTGGGCGAGGCCACCACACAGCTGACGAAGCTCGACGTGGCCCAGTGGAAACCGGAGCTGGCCGGCGCCCTGCAGCAGCTGCGCCGCCCCGAGAGCACGGCCACCCTGCCCGCCGGGTTCGATCCGCGGGCCCGCCGCCTGTTCGCCCGCGCGTCGATCCTCGACCAGGTGCTCGCGCTGGCCGAGACAAATGCGCCCGGCGGCGCCCTCAACGGTTACGAGGCCCAGCAGCGTGACGCGGCCCTGCGCCCGCTGCTCACCGCGTGCCGGCAAGCCCTGGTCGCGGCCTGCAACTCGCCGCTCCATGCGTGACCGCTTCAAGCACTGCACGTTCTGCGGGGCCCGTTACCTGCCCGCCCAGCCCTGGCCACGCCGCTGCACCGCCTGCGGCGAGACCGCCTATCGCAACCCGACGCCGGTCGCGGTGGCCGTCCAACCCGTCGCCGACGGCCTGCTCGTCGTGCGCCGCGCGATCCCGCCGGCCGAGGACACACTGGCGCTGCCGGGCGGTTTCATCGACTACGGCGAGTCCTGGCCGGACGCGGCGGCCCGCGAGGTGCTGGAGGAGACGGGCCTGACGGTCGACCCGGGCGCGGCCCGGCTGTACGACGCGGTCAGCGCCCCCGACGGCACGCTGCTCATCTTCGCGCTGTTCCCGCCGCTGGCGTCGACGGCCGGCCTGCCCGCGGCGGCCCCGAACGACGAGACCCACGGCTGGGAGGTCCTCAAGGGCCCGGCCGAGCTCGGTTTCAGCATCCACACGGCCGTCGCCGACCGCTTCTTCGCTAGTCGATCAGACCCGCGCTGACCAGCTCGGCGACCAGCAGGCGGATGGCCGGGGCGCAGCGCGGGGAGTCGGCCGAGGCGAACCAGTCCACTTCGGCGATCTCGTTCGCGGCCCGCGGCGGGTCCTCGGTCTTGCCGCCGAGGAAACAGATCAGCCGTACGGTCGTGCCGGGCGGCCGGTTGTGGGCGGGCGCCACGATCTCGGTGAACAGGGTCAGGTCGGCCGGGTCGACGACGAGCCCGACCTCCTCGTGCACCTCGCGCGCGGCCGCTTCCGCGTACGTCTCGCCGGGTTCGGGTTTGCCGCCGGGCAGATAGAACGCGTCCAGGCCGGCGGGCAGCACGACGAGCACCCGGCGCTCCCGTACGTGCACCCAGGCCGCCGCGATCACTTCACTCGTCACGACGGCAAGACTAGGGCCTCGGTCGCCGTCCACAGCCGCTCGGCCGCGCGCTCGTCGAGACCGGCGCGGGACGGGCGGCGTACGGTGGGAAAGCCTTTGATGCTCGCGAGACCGTCGGGCCCGACGTAGGCGTTGCCCGGCACGTCCTCGGAGGCGGCGTAGAGCAGGGGCAGCGCGCCGCCCTCGGCCTCCTGGGTCAGGAACGGGATGCGGTTGATGACGTTCATCCACGAGTGACCGACCAGCTCGGTGCGCGCGATGCCGGGATGGGCCAGCACCGAGCGCACGTTGCTGCCCGCGGCGTCCAACCGGCGCTGCAACGACAGCGAGAAGAGCACCTGCGCGAGCTTGGCGGCCTCGTACGCGGCCAGCGGCTTGTACGTGCGGCGGCGCCAGTCCAAGTCGTCCAGGTCGAGCTTGGCCTGCCGGTGCAGCTCGCTGGTGACGTGCACGACCCGGTCGGTGATGTGCGGCAGCAGCAGGTTCGTCAGCAGCCATGGCCCGAAGTAGTTGGTCGCGGTCTGCACGTCCAACCCTTCCCCCGTACGGGTTCCCGGGATCGCCATCACGCCCGCGTTGTTGACGAGCACGTCCAGGTCGCCCGTCCACTCCTCGGCGAACGCGCGCACCGAGGCGAGGTCGGAGACGTCGAGCCGGCGGGACTCGTACGGGCCGGGCTCCGGACGCCGCACGGCCAGCACCACTTTGGCCCCGGCGCGGGCCAGTTCCCGGGCGGCGATCCGGCCGATGCCACGGCTGCCCCCGGTGACGACCACGGTCTTGCCACTCATGTCGCGCATCGACTGCGCGGTCCACTTGCTCATCGCGTACCCCCTTGGTTGTGGTCCTCTCATTGCAGGCGGTCTCGCGGGCCGGATGAAGGACGCGCTCAGCCACTGAATGCGATGCCGTGGTTGCGGCGGCCCGGATCCGCGACGATCGGAGCATGACGTTCGACCGCGCCTCGCTCGGCGCCTTCCTGCGCGCCCGCCGCGAGGCCCTGCAACCCGAGGACGTGGGGCTGCGGCGCGGCAGCCGGCGCCGGGCCACCGGCCTGCGGCGGGAGGAGGTGGCCGAGCTGTGCGACATGTCGGCCGACTACTTCGCCCGGCTCGAACGGGGTGACGGCCCGCAACCGTCCCCGCAGATGCTCGCCGCCGTCGCGCGCGGCCTGCGCCTGACCCCGGACGAGCGCGACCACCTGTTGCGGCTGTGCGGCTACAGCACCTCGCAACGGGGCGCCGGCGGTCACGTCAGCCCCGGCCTGATGCGGATCCTCGACCGGCTGCAGGACACCCCGGCCCATGTGATCAGCCCGCTCGGCGAGACGCTGCTGCAGACCCCGCCCGCCGTGGCGCTGTTCGGCGACGAGACCGCGTACGAGGGTCCGGCCCGCAGCGCGGTCTACCGCTGGTTCACCGATCCGGCCTCGCGCGCCATCTACTTCGCCGACGACCACGAGAAGCAGGGCCGCTTCCTGGCCGCGGCGCTGCGCACCACCGGCGCGCCGGCGTTCGGGCTCGTCGACGTGCTGCTGCGCGAGAGCCCGTCGTTCGCCGCCGTGTGGGAGCTGCAGGAGGTCGGGGTGCGCTGGAGCGACACGAAACGGTTCGCGCACCCGTCGGTCGGGCGGCTCGATCTGTTCTGCCAAAGCCTGCAGGACCCCGACCAGGCCCAGTCGCTGCTTGTCTTCACGGCCACGCCGGGCAGCGAGAGCCACGAGAAGCTGGCCCTGCTGTCTGTCATGGGTCGCAGCTTTGTTTGTTGACGCGGCTTACGGTAAGCACATGCAGAAGCCGGAGCTGGACGAGCAGCAGAGCGCCGAGGCCGCCCGCATCCGCACGATGCTCGAGGAGCTGGGCCCGGCCGACGACCACTCCGATTCGTTGCCCGCCGTCCGCGCGGTCACCCGCGACGGGCTGGTCCTCGGCGACGTGCTGGGCGACTATCTGCACCGGGTGGTCACGGGCGGGCAGGCCGAGACCCTCTCGTACTGGCCGGTGCTGGAACTGCTGCGGGCGGCCGGCGCCGACGAGGAGCGCGCCGCGGCCAAGGCCCAGTGGCTGCGCACCGCTACCTGACGACCTGGACGACCGTTCCCGGCCCGATGTGGGCCAGCAGTTCCCGCTGCACGTCGGGCGGCATCCGGACGCACCCGTTGGAGATGCTGCGCCCGAACGCCGACTCCTCGCGCCACGCGTGGATCGCCGTGTGCCCGTTGCGCAGCGAGGCCGACAGCGCGTCCCGGTCGTCCGGCACCGCCCCGAGCACCAGCGCGTCCAGACCCGCGTACACGTGGCCGTGGGTGATCGTGCGGCCCAGCACGAACGTCCGGCCCAGCGGCGTGGGCGTCCGCCGCGACCCGACCGCCACCGTCCAGGCCCCGCGTTCCCGGCCGTCGCGCAGCCAGGTGAGCCGGTGCTCGCTCAGGTCGACGGTCAGCTGGTCCTTGAGTTCGCGCGTCTCCCAGCCGCCCGGCGGCAGCCACCCGACGCGCCGGTTGACCGAGGGCAGCAGCACCCCGGCCCAGCCCTGGCGGCGCTCGACGATCGGCACGGTCACCGGGAGGCCGCTGATCGTGCGGGCGAGGAAGGCCCGCGGCACCCCACCCGGGGCGTCGTAGACGGGCAGCTTGTGTTTCGGGTGCAGCCCCTCCGTCACGGCCGCGACCGACCGGGCCGCCACATCGGGCGCGAAGCCCTGCGGCGAGTCCCAGTAGTCGATAGTCGGCAGGCTCTTGGGCGCCGGCGCCGCCTTGGGCACTGCTGCCACCACCGGCTCGGCCACCGCCGCGGTCGCGGGGATCTGCCGAGCGGCGAACTCCCCCGTGGCGTCCTTCTTCAGGTGTGCCACGGCTGGGGTCGCCGCGAGGACCAGCAGGAGCAGACCTCCTACGGCCGCCTTACGGGCACTCGGTCTGAGCGGGCCCGGCCTGGTCTCGCTGGCGCTGTCTCTCGTCGCGTCGGGCAGCCTGACCATGCCGCCCAGCGTAAAGCCCCCAAAACCGAAAAATACCCACATCAAGCACTGATCCGGTTTTGTCAGTTTTGCGCTGTACGGCCACCGCCTCCCCCGCCCGCCCTGGGTCGTTAGGGCCGACGGTACCCCGGTGTCAAGCCGTGGGCGTTCGTTGTGCACAGCCGCCGCCGGCCACCCGCCGCCCTGTCCACAGGCCCCGGCCCCCTGTCCACAGGGCCCCCACAGCGCGCTCCCCGGCTGCCACACTGGCCCGATGGAACGTAAGGCGATCATCTTCCACGGCACCGGAGCCCACCCCGGCGTGGCGTGGTATCCCTGGCTCGCAACCCGCCTCACCGCCCGCGGCTACGCCGTAGAGGTCCCCGCCTACCCCACCGTCAACGTCGAGCCGATCGCCGACTTCCTGCCCAAGGTCCTCCAGGCGCACAAGTTCGACGAGCGGACCGTCCTGGTCGGCCACTCGGGCGGGGCCGCATTACTGCTGGCCCTGCTCGAGCACGTCACGGTCGACCAGGCGATCCTCGTGGCCGGCTATTGCACGCCGCCGAACGACTCGGACGAGCCCGTGCTCCAGCCCGCGTACGACTGGGACGCGATCCGGAAGAACGTCCGCGACGTCTACTTCATCAACTCGCGCCTGGACCCGTACGGCTGCGACGAGCACCAGGGGCGAGCGATGTTCGAGCGCCTGGGTGGCACCCAGATCGTCCGCGACGACGGCCACTTCGGCGACTACAACCAGGTCTACGACGAGTTCCCGCTCGTCGACAGGCTGATCGGCTAACCGGGCAGACGCGGCCCGGCCTCGCGCTGGGACGCCATCCACGCCTCGACGTCGGCCGACGTGCGAGGCAGCCCGGCCGACAGGTTCTTGCACCCGTCGGCGGTCACCAGCACGTCGTCCTCGATCCGCACGCCGACGCCGCGCAGCTCCGCGGGCACCAGCTCGTCCTCGGGCTGGAAGTAGAGCCCGGGCTCGACGGTCAGCACGTAGCCCTCCTGCAGCGGCCCGTCCCGGTACGTCTCGTTGCGCGCGTTGTTGCAGTCGTGCACGTCGATGCCGAGCATGTGCCCGAACCCGTGCAGCGTCCACCGGCGGTAGACCGTGCTCTCCTCGGTCATCGCCTCGTCGACGCTCACCGGCAGCAGGCCCAGGTCGTCGAGCCCCTCGGCCAGCACCCGCATGCAGACCTTGTGGATGTCCTTGAACAGCACGCCCGGCTTGATCGCGTCCATGCCCGCCTGCTGCGACGCGTGGACGATGTCGTACACCTGGCGCTGCAGCGGGGTGAACTGCCCCGACACCGGCACCGTACGGGTCACGTCGGCCGTGTAGAAGTTGTCGCCCTCGACGCCCATGTCCATGAGCAGCAGCTCGCCCGGCTTGGTGACGCCGGTGTTCTTGACCCAGTGCAGGATCGTCGCGTGTGCGCCGGCGCCGACGATCGAGCCGTAGCCGACGTCGTTGCCGTCGTGCCGGGCGCGCAGCCCGAAGACGCCCTCGAGCAGCCGCTCCTTGACGCCCCGGTCGGCCGGCAGCACGCGGGCGACGTCCTCGAAGCCGCGGACGGTGGCGTCGATCGCGGCCTGCAGCTGGGCGATCTCCCACTCGTCCTTGATCAGCTTGAGCTCGCTCAGAACCCAGGCCAGCTCGCGGTCGCGGGGCTGCTCGCGGTTCGGCTCGTAGGCCAGGACGGCCCGGTCGACGTTCGGGTCGAGGCCGCGCAGCACCCGGGTGCGCCCGGGCGCCGAGCCGGCCAGGGCCGAGCCGAGCTCGCTGAGCGGGGCGGTCTCGACGCCCAGCTCGGTCGTCTTCTCGGCCAGGGTGTGCGTGCGCCCGATCCACAGCTCGCCGTTGCGGCTGCGGAAGAAGGCGTCGGTGTCCTTCGAGTTGCGCTGCCGGGTGTAGAGCACCGCGTCGTGCCCGGAGCCGCTGGGCCGCAGCACGAGCACGCTGTCGGGGTCGCGGTCGCCGGTCAGGTAGACGAAGTCGCTGCCGGGGCGGAACGGGTAGTCCGTGTCGTTGGCCCGGACCTTCTCGTTGCCGGACGGGATGATCAGCGTCTCGCCCGGGAAGGCCTCGGAGAGCGCGTTGCGGCGCTTCTCGTAGTTGGGCACCTCGGGCAGCGGGCTGACGGCCAGCGGGTCCTCACGCCACCCGCCCCGCATGAACTGCAGGAACGCCTCGGGGAAGCCGGGGTCGTGGGTCTCCGTCTTGGCCGCGGGTTGCGCGGCCTTCTGCTCGGCCATGGTGCCGCCTCCGAAAATCTCAGCCGTGGACGACGCTGGGTCGCCGGTCCGCCCCCGACGTTACCGTCTGCCCCGGCGGACGCTTCACCGCTCCGGCAGGGTCAGGCACGCCACCCGCGGCCCGGCCGTCCCCGCCACCCCGTCCGCCGTCTTGGTCGCCTGCGCGTGCAGGATCAGCGACCGCGCCGACTGCCCGGCCGGGAACGCCCACTTGACCAGCGACGCCGCCGACGCCTCGCCGTAGCCGTCGACCGTGAAGTCGAGCCACACCTCGTTCTGCGGGTTCGCGTACGAGGGGTCGACCGACGGCTTGGACGGGTCCGCCTGGTGCTGATAGTGCGGCCCCGCGGCGTCCGGTACGGCGGTGCACGGCATCGTGTGCAGGTGGGCGCCGTACACCCGGCGCGGAATCAGCCCGGCCGCCGTCACGCGTACCTCCATGGCCTGGGTGTTCTGCGAGATCGCGACGGAGGCGGTGGCGCCCGGCGGAACGACCGCGGGGTCGTACGTGATGGCCGTGGATCCCGGCTTGTACGGCAGGAACGTGCCGGAGGCGACCGTGTCGGGGTTCCAGGAGCCGGCCGGGGACGGGCTGGGCGCGCCGTCGAAGACGGTCCAGGACGAGGCGGAGACGGTCGCCGAGACGGGCTGGGTGGGTCCGACGTCCACCGAGTTCGTGCAGCCAGCGATCATGGTCAGGGGAACGGCGAGGGCAAGCGCTCGGATCAACATCGGATAATCATCCCAAAAAGGGACATAAACAGCGAGCACTGGCGCTGCGCGTTCCCGGCCGGAAGGCTGGTCAGCATTACGGGCGCGTTACAGCGGGCGGCAACAGGAGGAATGGCAATGGGCTATGCGGTGGTGCTCGGCGAGGCGCTGATCGACCTCCAGGAGGCCGAGCACAACGGCGAGGTGGTCTATCGCCAGGCGATCGGCGGCGCGCCGCTCAACGTCGCGGTCGGCGCGACCCGGCTCGGCGGCCAGGTGCAGTACGTCGGCTCGCTCAGCGACGACGTGCTGGGCAACCGGATCTCGGTGTTCCTGACCGAGAAGGGCGTCGGCACGGCGGGCGTGAAGCGGGTCCCCGTGCCCACCACGCTGGCGGTCACCACGTTCGTGGGGGCCGAGCCGACCTTCACCTTCTACGGCGAGCCGCCCTCGTACGCGGTGCTCGGCCCGGCCGATCTCGACACGGCGATGGTGGCCGGGGCCGACGTCGTCTACACGGGCTCGATCTGCCTGCTGCGCGAGCCGTTCCGGGCCACCGCGCGCGCCGCCTGGGCGGTCCCCGGGCCGCTGCGCGTGTTCGACCCGAACGCCCGGCCCACCCTGCTGCCCGACGGCGCGGCGGTGACCCACCTGCTGGAGCTGTCCGAGGAGTTCTTCGCGACGGCCGACCTGGTCAAGCTGAGCGCGGCCGACGCCGAGGTGCTCTACGACGGGGCGACGCCCGAGCAGGCCGCCGAGCGCATCCGCGCGCTGGGGGCCAAGGCCGTCGTCGTCACCGCGGGCTCCAAGGGCGCCTTCATCAACGCCGCGGACGGGGCCATGATGCTGCCCGCGCCCAAGGTGGAGGCGGTCGACGCGACGGGCGCCGGCGACTCGGTGATGGGCGCCCTGGTTCGCCGGCTGCTGGCCGACGGCCTGCCCAAGGATCTCGACGGCTGGCAGCGCAACGTGCAGTTCGCCCTGCACGTGGCCGCGCTGGTCTGCGAGCGCCGGGGCGGCGCGGTGGCCATGCCGACCCTCGACGAGGTCAGCTCTCGTTGGCCTTCGCTATGAACCGCTGACGGTCCAGCATCGCCCGCTCGACCAGCACCTCGGCCACGAGCGTCTCGCCCTCGCGCACCACGACCTCGAAGTGCAGCTTGCGGCCGTCCACTTTGGCCAGCGTGGCCAGCGCGTAGACCTGGCGCCCGACCGGAGTGGGCGCCAGGTGCGAGATCTCGGCGCGCACGCCCACAGTGGTGAGGCCGCCCGGGATCAGGCGGGCGGTGGCGGCGACGGTGGCCGCCTCGGCCAGGGCCAGCACGCGCGGCGTTCCCAGCACGGGCACGTCGCCCGAGCCGACCGCCTGGGCGGTGTCGGCGTCGGTGACGGTCAATTCCACCCGGGCGCTGAGACCGGGCGAGAACTCCGGAAGCTCCATCCCCTGAGCTTAGGGCCTAGTCCGTCCGCTGCTCGCGGGCGTGGCGCGCGCGCACGGCCAGCTCGGCGGCCAGCGCGTACGCCTCGGCGAGGTCTCTGTCCTTGGCCTGGCCGGCCCGCCCCCGCGCGGTGTCGGCGTATACGGTGGCCAGCCCGGTCAGCCGCTGCAGGGGGCCTTGCACCACCCGTACGCTCTGCAGCCGCGCGTACGGCACGATGTGCATCTCGCGGGTGAGCAGCCCCCAGCGGCTCACGAAGACCTCGGGGGTGAGCCCGACGCCGATCGACCGCAGCGAGAACGGGTTGAGCCAGCGCGCCCGGGCCGGGGGCGGCGAGGTGGCCAGCCCGGCCAGGTCGACCCCGGGCAGCACCTCCCACACCAGCGCCCGCGCGGTGGCGAACTCCCCCACCGGCAGCAGGCGGTCGGAGCGCTTGGAGTCGCCGCTGCCGGGCTCGCCCGCATATCCGGCGATGTCGAGACGCAGATGCAGCCAGCCCTGGCCCCGCCACAGCAGCGGCCACGTGGCCCCGATCGCCTGCACGCGGTTGAGCGGCACGACCTGGTTGCGCGTCTCGAGCAGGCCGTAGCGCACCGAGAGCCGGCCCTCGGGGTCGCGGGCCAGGCGGAAGTCCCAGTCCTGCAGCACGCGCCGCACCGGCTGCAGCAGCACGCCGGCCATGGCGGTCACGGTGCTGGCGATCCCGATGAAGGTCCACGACCCCTCGAGCACGAACTGCAGCACGACGAAGGCCACGCCCACGGGCAGGAAGAACGCCTGCGGGGTGAGCAGCTGGCTGACGACCAGCTCCCTGTTCTTGACCCGCATCAGCGGGCGTTCGAGGGCGGGCGCGGCGGGTGCCTCGGCGTCCGGCTGGTCGGTGGGTTGCGCTTCCATGGCCCGCGTACGCCCGGCGAGCCGCAGCAGCCGCTCCCGCAGGGCGGCCGCCTCCCGGACCGTCAGGTAGGCCAGCGGGGCCTCCGTCTTGCCCCCGCCGATCACCTCCAGGCGCAGCTCGGCCAGCCCGGTGAGCTGGGCCAGCAGCGGCCGCCGGAGCTCCACCGCCTGCAGCCGTTCGAGCGGGATGGCCCGGTTGCGCCGCCAGACGACCCCGTCGGAGATGCGCAGCTCACGCCCGACCACCTGATAGCCGGTGGACAGCCAGCCGACGATCGAGAAGAGCACGACGCCGACCGCGATGACCGCCACGACGATCGCGAACCGCTCCAGCCCGACCTGCGACAGGGTCTGCCAGGAGAGCGCGGCCACGATGACGGCGATGCTCTTGGCCCCGTGCAGCAGCGGGCTGAGCGGGTGGAGGCGACGGCGCGGCTCGGGCTCCGCGACCGCCGTCTCCGGGGGCTCGGTGGCGGTCACAGTCCCTCGGCCCGGTCCTCGCCGAGCGCGGTGAGCCTGTCCCGCAGCCGGGCCGCCTCGGCCGGGGCGAGCCCGGGGATGCGCGCGTCGCTGGCCGCCGCGGCGGTGTGCAACTGCACGGTGGCCAGGCCGAACGCGCGTTCGAGGGGGCCCGCCGTGACGTCGACGAACTGCATCCGCGCGTACGGGACGATGGAGAGCCGCCGCACGAGCAGCCCGTGCCGCACCAGCAGGTCGTTGTCGCGCTCGGCGTAACCCCAGGCACGCACGGCCCGGACGGTGACGAACGAGCGCCAGATCGCGTTCAGCACGACCAGCGCGATGCCGAGTTGCCACAGCCAGTGGCCCTGCAGCACGAGGCCGACGCAGAGACCGGCCACGACGATCAACGTCCAGGCCCAGCGGACGATCAGCTCCACAGTGATCAGCTTGGGCGAGACCGGGCGCCAATCCACGGTGTCGGGCCAGGGCGTGAGGGCGTCGACGGTCACGGGTCGACCCTACGAGATCGGTGCGTCGGACGCTGCACCGAAGGGCGTCACTTCGCGCAGGAATCCGCGGACGTCGAGGAACTGGCCGAGCGTGGGACGATGATCGTCGCAGGCCAGCCAGGTTTTGCGGTAATCCGGGGTGTGCAGCTTGGGGTTGTTCCACAAAAGCTGCCACTTGGCGTCCGCGCGGCACCCTTTGGAAGAGCACTGCGGGTATGCCGGGCCGTCGTCCATGCCCTCTAGAGTATTGAGCGCCGGGCGACCACGGGGGAAGCCGCCCGGCGACGTGGAGAATGTTACACGCTTCCGGCCTCGGCGCATCCTCCCGGCGTGGGTGCCCGTTCCGGCGCATCGCGCAGAAAGATCGACACCTCCGGTCCATGGCGAGGCGCCCGCCCGGCGCGTAATGCGACACCACGGGCGCGCTCTCAGGTCGGTCGTGTAAGTCTTGAGCGTCGGCAGACGACTTTTCGACCGCTGTGGAGGACCGGTGGCTCAGCCGCTCACGCCCGAGACCGAGACGAATTCCGGTGGCGGCGCGCCCGTTCCGCCCGCACAGGACGCGTCTCAGCTCGAGCGCGCGATGTTCGAGGTCAAGCGGGTGATCGTCGGCCAGGACAGGATGGTCGAGCGCATGTTCGTGGCGCTGCTGGCGCGCGGGCACTGCCTGCTCGAGGGCGTCCCCGGCGTGGCCAAGACGCTCGCCGTCGAGACCCTGGCCCGGGTGGTCGGCGGCTCGTTCTCCCGCGTGCAGTTCACGCCCGACCTGGTGCCGGCCGACATCGTGGGCACCCGCATCTACCGGCAGTCGAGCGAGAAGTTCGACGTCGAGCTGGGCCCGGTCTTCGTCAACTTCCTGCTCGCCGACGAGATCAACCGCGCGCCGGCCAAGGTGCAGTCGGCGCTGCTCGAGGTCATGGCCGAGCACCAGGTGTCGATCGGCGGCGTCAGCCACGAGGTGCCGACCCCGTTCCTCGTGATGGCCACGCAGAACCCGATCGAGCAGGAGGGCGTCTATCCGCTGCCCGAGGCGCAGCGCGACCGCTTCCTGATGAAGATCCTGGTGGGCTATCCGACCGACGCCGAGGAGCGCGAGATCGTCTACCGGATGGGCGTGAGCGCCCCCGAGCCCAAGACGGTCTTCACCACCGAGGACCTGCTCGGCCTGCAGCGCCGCGCCGACCAGGTGTTCGTGCACAACGCGCTGGTCGACTACACCGTACGGCTGGTGCTGGCCACCCGCGCCCCGGCCCAGCACGGCATGCCCGATGTGGCCCAGCTCATCCAGTACGGCGCGAGCCCGCGCGCCTCGCTCGGCATCGTCCGCGCGACCCGGGCGCTGGCCCTGCTGCGCGGCCGCGACTACGCGCTCCCGCAGGACGTGCAGGACATCGCGCCCGACATCCTGCGGCACCGGCTCGTGCTCAGCTACGACGCGCTGGCCGACGACATCCCGGCCGACCACATCGTGGCCCGCATCATGCAGAGCGTCCCGCTGCCCTCGGTGGCCGCCCGGCAGGGCACCTCGCCCAACGGCAGCCACCCGGCCGCCCCGGTCAGCGGCGGGCCGCAGCCCCAGAACGGTGCCCCGTGGCCGGCCCAGCACTGATGCTTTCCTCAGGGTCGAGCGCCGACTCCGGCACGACGCGCGCTGAGGCAGTCCTGTCCCGGCTGCAGCTGCTGGTCACGCGCAAGCTCGACGGCCTGCTCCAGGGCGACTACGCGGGGCTGCTGCCGGGCCCGGGCAGCGAGGCCGGCGAGTCCCGCGAATACCGGCCGGGCGACGACGTGCGCCGGATGGACTGGCCGGTCACGGCGCGCACCACGCTGCCCCACGTACGCCGGACGGTCGCCGACCGCGAACTCGAGACTTGGATGGCGATCGACCTGAGCGCCAGCCTCGACTTCGGCACGGCGGCGATGCTCAAGCGCGACCTGGTGCTCGCGGCGGCCACGGCGATGGCCCACTTGACCGTACGAGGCGGCAACCGCATCGGCGCCGTCGTGGGCACCGGATCCGGCGTCCCCGCCGCCTCCCCCGGCCGCTTCCGGCGCAAGCCCGCCCCGTCGGCGCCGGCCGCCCCGTCCGTCGTCCGGATGCCCGCCCGCCCCGGCCGCAAGGAGGCGCAGGGCCTGCTCCGCGCGATCGCCGGCACCGAGATCCGCCCCGGCCGCACCGACCTGGGCGGCCTGATCGACATGCTCAACCGGCCCCCGCGGCGCCGGGGTGTGGCCGTCGTCATCTCCGACTTCATGGCCCCCGTCGACGGCTGGTCGCGGCCCATCCGCAAGCTCGGCGTCCGCCACGACGTGCTCGCCATCGAGGTCGTCGACCCGCGCGAGCTGGAGCTGCCCGACGTCGGCGTGCTCACCCTGGCCGATCCCGAGACGGGCGCGCTGCACGAGGTGCAGACCGCCGACCCCGCGCTGCGCCACCGCTACGCTGAGGCCGCCGCCGAGCAGCGCGGCGCGATCGCCTCGGCCCTGCGCGCGGCCGGCGCCGCCCACCTACGCCTGCGCACCGACACCGACTGGCTGCTGGACGTGGTCCGCTTCGTGGCCGCCCAGCGACACGCACGCACCCGGGGGACGACCCGATGATCCGTTTCCTGGAGCCGTGGTGGCTCCTCGCAGTGCTCCCGGTGCTGGCCTTCGCCGGCCTGTACACCTGGCGGCAGTTCCGCAAGCGCCAGTACGCGATGCGCTTCACGAACGTCGACCTGCTGCGCACGCTCGCCCCCAAGGGCCTGGGCTGGCGCCGGCACGTCTCGGCGGCCGCGTTCATCCTGTCGCTGCTGACCCTGGGCACGGCCCTGGCCCGCCCGTCGGTCGACAAGGAGGAGCCGCTCGAACGGGCCACCGTGATGCTGGCGATCGACGTCTCGCTCTCGATGGAGGCCGACGACGTCGCCCCCAACCGCATCGAGGCGGCCCAGGAGGCGGCGAAGGCGTTCGTCAACGAGCTGCCCCCGACGTACAACCTGGGTCTGGTCTCGTTCGCGAAGGCGGCCAACGTGCTGGTGCCGCCGACCAAGGACCGCTCACAGGTCAACTCGGCGATCGACGGGCTGACCCTGGCCGAGGCGACCGCCACCGGCGAGGCGGTGTTCACGTCGCTCGACGCGATCCGCTCCGTGCCGGCCGACGGGGCCGACGGCGCTCCCCCGGCCCGCATCGTGCTGCTCTCCGACGGCTACCGCACCTCCGGGCGCTCGGTCGAGGACGCGGCGACGGCGGCGTCGCAGGCCAACGTGCCGGTCTCGACGATCGCGTTCGGCACCGACACCGGCGTGGTCGACATCCGGGGCGCGCTGCAGCGGGTGCCGGTCGACCGGTTGTCGTTGCAGCAGCTCGCCGAGAACACCAAGGGCTACTTCTACGAGGCGGCCTCGGTCAGCGAGCTCAAGCAGGTCTACGAGGACATGGGCAGCTCGATCGGCCACCGGGTGGAGCCCCGCGAGGTCACGCAGTGGTACGCGGGGCTGGCGTTGCTGCTGGGGCTGGTGGCGGCCGGCCTGTCGCTGCTGTGGACGTCCCGGCTGCCTTAGGGCGTGCTGTGCGCGAGGACGAACAGCACGACCACATACATGGCGGCCACGGTGAAGGTCAGGGGCGCGATGAGCTTCTTCATGGGGCAACTTCCGCTCGCTCGTGAGGTGGCGTAACAGCGCACGTCACGTCGCGGCCGGCACCCGCGCGTCCGGCGTCGCGGCGCACACGACTGGCCCGGTATGCCGTTGACAGGCACACCGGTGGACGCGGGGCAGAGGGATCCTGTGTCAGCGGTCAGGCGCGCTGACGAACGGCCCGGCCACGACTAGGAGGATCGCTATCTCGCACAGCGATCACCTCCAGCGAAGTCGTCGGCATCAGGACCGACCGGAACTGTACCCCTTAAGCGCCGCTTAAGAAACGTGGCCCGGCGCCTCGTGGCGAGGACCACCCGAGAGGACGATGTCGCCAACGGCCTTCAGTGTCGAGCTTCCCGGTACGAGGTAGAAATCGTGCCCCGCGACCCCGTCGGTCGGCAGCTCCGTGGCGCCGAAGCCGGCCGAACTCGGCCGCCGCCCCAGCCCCAGACCGAGAACCCGCACCTGCGGAATACGCCGGATCCAGTCGGTCGGTGCCAGCGCCGACCACACCCGGGCCCCACCCAGATCGGCGGCGTGATCCACCCCGATGCCCGGGGCGCCCAGCGTCACGACGTCGCCCACCTCGGGCAGCCGTTCCGCGGCCAGCCCGACGACGATCGAGCCGTAGCTGTGCCCGACCAACGTGACCGCCGTCGCCGGCCGCTGCCGCACCACATCCCGTACGAAGGTGGTGAGCGCGGCCGCGCCGTCCCGGGCCCGCCCCTCGGTCGCGGCGGCCACCCCGACACCCTCCGGCGGGTCGTAGCCGAGCCACGCGATGACCGCGGTGTGCGGGTCACGCTTGCTCAGCGCCTCGTACAGGTTGCGGGCCTGCACCCCCGGCGCCCGGCGCGGCACCCCACCGAGCCCCCGGTCGAAGTCGGCCAGCGTCGTGTCCACCCCCGGCACCAGGATCACGACCCGCTGAGCCTTCGCCAGATCACCCAGCACCTCGACGGCCCGCCCGTCACCGGCCGGGTCGAACTGCAGGAAGTGGCGGCCCTGAGCGGCCCAATCCGCATACGGGCAACCGGCGGCCAGCATCCGCACAGCCGTCTCACGATACGCGGCCCGGTAGACAGCGGCGCCCTGCGCGGGCCCGCCTGTGGACAACTCAGCGGCCGAAAACGGGCCTGTGGACAACGCGGCCCGCGCCGAGCCGAAAGGCGATAGGGTCCCCACCCTGGGTGGGGGGCCGGCGGCGGCCGGGACTGCTGCGGTGAGCACGAAGAGGCTGGTCAGGGCCAGGGTGAGCGGCAGGATTCGCATGCCGTGGAGCGTCTGTCCGAAGTGACCCTCGGATCGTCACACCACAGACCGCAATCGACAGTGCTACTCAGGTAGGGGTCGGCCTGGAAACAACCCGGTGAAACCATGCGAGCGCAACGACGCAGCCGTTATAAGCGCGGGTAGTAGAGGTTTTGACGGGGAGTCCGAGCGGGATCGATGCCGGGTGGCGGGATGAACTCGGGTCGCCGGTCGGCGTCGAGGCGGATCTGCCAGCCGGCGGTCGGATGGTGGATCAGCCGGTGGTGGTAGCGGCACAGCAGCGCCATGTTGTCCAGGCTGGTGGGGCCGCCGTCTGTCCAGGCGGTGAGGTGGTGGGCGTCGGTCCAGCGGGGTGGGCGATCGCAGTCGGGGAAGGCGCAGCCGCGGTCGCGCAGGCTCAGCGCGCGGCGCAGTGAGGCGGTGGCCAGCCGCTGGGTGCGGCCGAGGTCGAGGACCTGGCCGGCGCTGCCGAGCACTGCCGGCAGGACGCGGGCGTCGCAGGCCAGCCGCCGCGCGGTGCCGGCGGACAGCCGCAGCCCGGTGTCGGTGGTGGCCGGGCCCAGGGCTCGGGTGAGCGGGTCGTAGGCGACGGTGACCGCGAGCTGGGCGGGTTCGCCGCCGGATTCGGGCAGCTCGCCGGTGCGCAGCGCGAGCCGGCACACCTCGACCAGGGCGTCGGCCCGCCGCTGGGCCGGGCGGCGCTCGTCGTCCGGGACGGGCTTGCAGAGTGGATGCAGCGCGGCCTGGAGCACGGCGGCGTCCTCGCTGCCGAGCACGCCGGAGAGGCGGACGATCCCGGCGGCCGCGGTGGACAAGGTGAACCCGCGGGCCTGATGGGCACGGGCCTCGAGCCGGGCCAGGGCGAGCTCCTCGGCGCGTTCGGCCAGGTGCGGGGCGACGTGTTCGAGGATGCGCTCGCCGACGCGGCGCAGTTTGTAGGCGGGCAGCCGGCCGGCCATCTCGATCAGCGTGGTCCTGGCCCGTTCGGCGATGTCGTCGGCCTCGGCCGGGTCGACCGCCTGATCGAGCTCGCCGAGACTGGTGGCGACAGCATCCAGGGTGGCGACGATGGTGGTGGCTTGCCGGGCGTCGATCCGGCCGTCGATCAAAGCCTGCTCGACGGCCGGGTGGCGGGTCAGGGCGGCCGCACGCTCGGCGAGCTCGCGGGCCGGGCCGTGGTCGAGCAGCAGCCGCTCGCGCAGCCAGGTGGTCGTGGTGGGCTGCCCCTGCGCGGCGGGCAGGCCCCGGGTCTCGGCCTGCCGCACCAGTCGCGCCTGCAACGCCGCCACGCTCTGTTCGAGCCGGTGGGCCGCGGCCAGGCAGTCGGTGATCTCGTCGTCGGCCAGCGACCACAGCGGAGCCGCGGCGAGCTGCGCCGCGTCCTTCCCGAGCTGAGTCATCTCCGCCAACATGGCCAGCATCTTCGTACACACGTACGACAAAAATCCAACCAGAAAACGGGCTCAGGAGATCGACATCCACCATCTGCGAAGCGGCCCGAAAAAACCTCAGGAGGGGATGACGAGGCCGGTTTCGTAGGCGAAGACGACGGCCTGGGCGCGGTCGCGGAGGTTGAGCTTGGCCAGGATGCGGCCGATGTGGGTTTTCACTGTCTGCTCGGCCACGATCAACTCCTCGGCTATCTCCTGGTTGGAGCGGCCCCGCGCGATCAGCAGCAGCACGTCGGTCTCGCGCGGGGTGAGGGCGTTGAGCGCGGCCGGTTTCGGGCGGTCGGACACCGGGCGGGCGGCGAACTCCTCGATCAGGCGGCGGGTCACCTTGGGGGCGAGCAGGGCCTCGCCGGCGGCCACGATCCGTACGGCGTTGATCAGGTCGGCGGCGGGGGCGTCCTTGAGCAGGAAGCCGCTGGCGCCCGCGCGCAGGGCCGCGAAGACGTAGTCGTCCAGGTCGAACGTGGTCAGGATGACGATGCGCGGGCCGTCGGCGGAGGACAGGCGGCGGGTGGCCTCGAGCCCGTCCATGATCGGCATGCGGACGTCCATCAGCACCACGTCGGGGCGCAGGTCGCGGGCCTGGGCCACGGCCGCCGCGCCGTCGGCGGCGTCACCGACCACGAGCATGTCGGGCTGGGCGGCCAGCAACGCGCCGAAACCCTCGCGAACCATCGCCTGGTCGTCGGCGATGAGGACCTTGATCACGACTGCTCCCCTCGGGGCAGGCTCGCCCACACGACGAAATGGTCGTCCTCGGCCGCGGCGGAGAGGGTGCCGCCGAGCAGTTCGGCCCGTTCGCGCATGCCGGCCAGCCCGTGCCCGTGGCCGTGGGCGGCCGGGACGGGGCCGATCAGCTTGTTACGCACGGTGAGCTCGATCCGCTCGGGAAAGCCGCGGGCGTCGACGGTCACCGGCCCGCCGGGCGCGTGCCGGGCCGCGTTGGCCAGGGCTTCCTGCACGATCCGGTACGCCGCCAGGCCCACCGTCTCGGGCAGGTCGGCGACGTCGGTCACGGTGAGCTCGACCGTCAGCCCGGCGCCCCGCGCCGTCTCCACCAGGGTCGCCACCTCGGCGAAGCCCGGCTGCGGCGTGAGCGGCGCGTCCCCCTCCTCGGCCCGCAGCACCCCGAGCAGGCGCCGCATGTCGGTCAGCGCCTCCCGGGCCGTGCCCGCGATCGTGGCCAGCTCCTCCTTCGCCGAGTCCGGCAGGTCGCCCACGCGATAGGGCGCGGTCTCGGCCCGTACGGCGATCATCGACATGTGGTGGGCGACCACGTCGTGCATCTCCCGGGCGATCCGCGTCCTTTCCTCCAGGACCGCCCGTTTCGCGCGCTCGAGCTCGGTGAGCTCCTCTTTCTCGGCGAGCAGGGCCCGCGTACGCCGTCGCCGGGACACGATGTCGCCGAGCGCGGCGATGGCCACGAGCAGCACGGCCGCGCCCCAGGCGTTCGCGTACGGGGAGTAGACGAAGACCGGGATCAGGCTGAACGCGACGGCCCAGATCGTCAGGGCCGACTCCTCGCTGACCGCCAGCCGGCCCAGCACGACGAGGAACCCGAGGAGCTGGACGGTGTTCCACGGCCAGGACTCCTTGGGGTCGGCCTGCAACGAGCCGAGGAAGAGCATGAGGAAGCCGGCCCGCCACGCGAGCACGGGCAGGCGGAAGGTGATCACGACGGGCAGCACCGAGCCGACCGCGATGATCACGACCCACAGCCTGTCGAGCCCCCGGCCGTCCAGCGCCGCGCCGGCCGCGAAGCCCAGGCCGATCAGCCCGAGCAGGCCCAGCGGGATCGCGTACGTCCAGAATTGTCCCTGGAGGGCGGGACGGGCCTTTTCGCGTGACCAGAACAGGCGTCTGAGCGGCCCCGTGGCGTTGCGCCGGGTCACTGGGCCGATAGTCTCCACCCCGGCAGGTTACGGCGGTATCACGTCGCCGTCGTGCCCCCGTGGTGCCAGCCGGCACCCCCTACCTGGGTATGAGGAGCGACGTTCGTGGCGCGCACGGTTTTGGTGACAGGCGGCAACCGGGGCATCGGTCTCGCGATCGCGCGGGCGTTCGCCGAGCAGGGCGACCGGGTCGCGGTCACCCACCGCGGCAGCGGCGCGCCCGAGGGGCTGTTCGGGGTGCAGTGCGACATCACCGACCCGGCTCAGGTCGACGCGGCGTTCACCGAGATCGAGAAGGAGCTCGGCCCGGTCGAGGTGCTGGTGGCCAACGCCGGCATCACCGACGACACGCTGGTGCTGCGGATGAGCGAGGAGCAGTTCGAGCGGGTGATCGACACGAACCTGAAGGGCTCGTTCCGGGTCACCAAGCGGGCCAGCTCCAAGATGCTGCGGGCCAAGTGGGGCCGCATCATCTACATCTCGTCGGTGGTCGGGCTCTACGGCGGCCCCGGTCAGGTGAACTATGCCGCGAGCAAGGCCGGCCTGGTCGGCATGGCCCGCAGCATCACTCGTGAGCTGGGCAGCCGCAACATCACGGCGAACGTGGTGGCGCCCGGCTTCATCGAGACGGAGATGACAGCGGTCTTGTCGGAGGCCCGGCAGGCGGAGATCATCAAGGCGGTTCCGGCGGGCCGGCTCGCCAGCGCCGACGAGGTCGCGGCCACGGTCACCTTCCTGGCCAGCGATGGCGCCGCCTACATCAACGGTGCGGTCATCCCGGTCGACGGCGGCCTCGGTATGGGCCATTAAATCCCTACAAAAGGAGCTATAACCACTGTGTCTGGATTGCTGGCCGGCAAACGGCTGCTCATCACCGGCGTGATCACGGACGCTTCCATCGCGTTCTCGGCGGCCAAGATCGCTCAGGAAAGCGGCGCAAAGGTCGTCCTCACCGGCTTCGGCCGCCTTTCCCTCGTCGAGCGCATCGCCAAGCGCCTTCCGGAGACGCCGCCGGTGATCGAGCTCGACGTGACCGACCCCGAGCACCTGGCGGGCCTGGCCGACCGGGTGCGCGAGCACATGGACGGCATCGACGGCCTCGTCCACTCGATTGGAAATGCGCCGCAGAGTGCTCTCGGCGGCAACTTCCTCCACGCGCCGTGGGAGGACGTGTCCAAGGCGATCCACGTCTCGACGTACTCATACCAGTCCCTGGCCGTGGCCTGTCTGCCGCTCATGCAGTCCGGCGGCAGCATCGTCGGGCTCACCTTCGACGCGACCAAGGCGTGGCCGGTCTACGACTGGATGGGCGTGGCCAAGGCGGGCCTCGAGTCGGCCAACCGCTACCTCGCGCTGCACCTGGGCAAGCAGGGCATCCGCAGCAACCTGGTGTCGGCCGGCCCGCTGCGCACGATGGCGGCCAAGTCGATCCCCGGCTTCGAGCAGT
This sequence comes from Paractinoplanes lichenicola, assembly GCF_016785085.1. Classification (GTDB taxonomy): domain Bacteria; phylum Actinomycetota; class Actinomycetes; order Mycobacteriales; family Micromonosporaceae; genus Actinoplanes; species Actinoplanes lichenicola. The sequence continues at coordinate 723,637 of NZ_JAENHO010000005.1, read as the reverse complement.
TCGAGAACGCGTGGGCCGACCGGGCCCCGCTGGGCTGGGACCTGCACGACACGTCGGCGGCCGGCAAGGCGATCTGCGCCCTGCTCTCGGACTGGTTCCCGGCTACTACGGGTGAGGTTGTGCACGTCGACGGGGGCTACCACGCGCTCGGCGCCTGACGCGGTGGAATAGTGGACGAGTGGTTTACGACGCCTTCGTCCTGCTGTCCTTCGGCGGCCCCGAGAAGCCCGATGACGTGATGCCGTTCCTGCGCAACGTGGTGCGGGGGCGGGGAGTTCCGGACGAGCGCCTGGCCGAGGTGGCGGAGCACTACTACCACTTCGGCGGCGTCTCGCCGATCAACCAGCAGTGCCGGGATCTCCTCGCCGCCGTCCGCACCGAGTTCGCCGCGGACGGGATCGACCTGCCGGCGTACTGGGGGAACCGGAACTGGCAGCCGATGCTGGCCGACACCGTGGCGCAGATGCGCGACGACGGCATCACGCACGCGCTCGGGTTCGCCACCAGCGCGTACGGCGGCTATTCGTCGTGCAAGCAGTACTGGGAGGACATCGCGAACGCCAGGGCCAAGGTCGGTCCGGGCGCTCCCGTGATCTCCAAGTTGCGCCAGTTCTGGGATCATCCCGGTTTTGTCGAGCCACATTCCGACGCCGTACGGTCGTCGCTGGCCACCCTCGACGAGAGCCGCCGCGCCACCACTCGGCTGGTGTTCACGGCGCATTCGATTCCGTCGTCGATGGCGAGGACGGCCGGCCCGACCGGCGGGCGATACGAGGCCCAGCTCGACGAGACGGCCCGCCTGGTGCACGCCGCCGCCGCGCCCGAGCTGGAGTGGGATCTGGTCTGGCAGAGCCGCTCCGGCCCGCCGCAGGTGCCGTGGCTCGAGCCCGACATCAACGATCACCTCGAGAAGCTCGCCGAGCAGGGTGTGACCGACGTAGTAGTGAGCCCGATCGGGTTCGTCTCGGACCACCTCGAAGTGATCTGGGATCTCGACAACGAGGCCGCTGACACGGCTAAACGGCTCGGCCTCGGGTATGCCCGCGCGGCCACCCCCGGCACGGACCCGCGCTTCGTCGCCATGGTCAAAGACCTCGTGCGTGAGCGGACCGACAGCGTCCCGTCACGCCGGCTCGGTACGCTCCCGGTCTGGGACGACTGCCCGGTCCCGTGCTGCCCACCCCCACAGCGACGAGGAGCATGATGCCTGAGCGCAAGGCCATCGAGAGCTGGCTCACCGACATGGACGGTGTGCTCGTTCACGAGGGCGTGCCGGTTCCAGGCGCGCCCGACTTCGTGAACCGGATGAAGACGTCCGGCAAGCCCTTCCTGATCCTGACCAACAACTCGATCTACACGCCCCGCGACCTGCAGGCCCGGCTCAACCGCATGGGCTTCGACGTGCCGGAGCAGTCGATCTGGACGGCCGCCCTGGCCACGGCGCAGTTCCTTTCCGATCAAAGGCCCGGCGGTACGGCGTACGTGATCGGCGAGGCGGGCCTGACCACGGCCATGCACGCGTCGGGTTACGTGCTGACGGAGTTCGACCCGGATTACGTGGTGCTGGGCGAGACCCGCAACTACAGCTTCGAGCAGATAACCAAGGCGATCCGGCTGATCGGCGGCGGCGCCAAGTTCATCTGTACGAACCCCGACGCGACCGGCCCCTCCAACGAGGGCGCGCTGCCCGCCGCCGGCTCGGTAGCGGCGATGATCTCGAAGGCGACCGGCGTCGAGCCGTATTTCGTGGGCAAGCCGAACCCGATGATGATGCGCTCGGCGCTCAACACGATCGAGGCCCACAGCGAGTCCACCGCCATGATCGGCGACCGGATGGACACCGACGTGCTGTGCGGGCTCGAGGCGGGTCTCGAGACGATCCTCGTGCTGACCGGCATCAGCACCCGCGAGGAGGCCGACCGCTACCCGTTCCGCCCGTCCCGCATCGTCAACTCGGTGGCCGACCTGATCGACGAGATCTAGCCGGCTCGTCGCTCGGCTGGAAGCCAGGGCAGGTTGAGACCGGTCAGCTGGGCCGAGAGGTGCCAGAGCTTGGCCGCCTCGGGGGCGTCGGCCGGGAACTCCTCGGTCAGCGCCAGGTCGCGGCAGTAGGCGCCGCCGCGGGTCACCGGGGTCACCGCGGCCCAGACCGGGGTGGCCGCGCCCTGCTCGGGGGTCAGGAACAGGCCGGGGATCGCCTTGCCGTCCTCGTCGATCCAGCCCGCGTCGACCATCTCGGCCGATGTCAGGTGGCGTTGCAGCGGGGTCAGCACCCAGCCGGGGCTGGCCGAGAACGCCCGGACGCCGAACGGCGCGCCCAGCAGGTCGAGCTGGTAGGCGAACAGGATGGTGGCCAGCTTGGACTGGGTGTAGGCGGCCCACTTGTCGTAGCCGAGCTCGAACTGCACGTCGCCCCAGCGGATGCGGTCGTCGGGCGACCGGCCCGAGGCGACCATCACCACCCGGGCGTCGCCGGCCGCCAGCAGGGCCGGCCACAGCTGCATGATCAGGGCGTAGTGGCCGAGGTGGTTGGTGGCGAACTGGGCCTCCCAGCCGGGGCCGACGCGGGTCTCGGGGCAGGCCATCACCCCGGCGCTGCCGATCACGAGGTCGGCCCGGTCGACCGTGGCGGCGAAGGCGCGCACCGAGTCGAGGTCGGTGAGGTCCATCGGGCGGACGTCGAGGCCTTCCCCCGAGAAAGGCCGGCGCGCGGGCACGATCACGTGGGCGCCGGCGGCGGCCAGGGCCCGGGCGGCGGCCCGGCCGATGCCCGAGGCGCCCCCGGTCACGACGGCGGTCTTGCCGGTCAGGTCGGTTCCTGCGAGCACATCACTGGCGGTGGGAGCGGTCATGACACCGCACGGTAGGGGTTCGAGCGCGCTCGAAGTCAAGCGTGAACAAGCGGAAGTCAGTAGGCGATCAGCGTCATGATGTTCGAGCCCGGCCCACCCACCGCGGGCCGCCCCGACAGCCCGAGCGGCACCGGGCTGGTCTGGTCCCCGTAGGCGCTGCCCAGGCCGAGCTGCCCGCGGGCGTTGCCGCCCCAGCACCAGACGGCGTTGTCGGCCCGGACCCCGCAGGTGTTGGGGTTGCCGCCGCCGATCCGGCGCCACGCGCTCGACCCGGTCACCTGGGTGGGCAGGTATTTGTCGGCGGTCGAGCCCACGCCGAGGCGCCCGTTGGCCCCGGTGCCCCAGCACCACAGGGTGCCGTTGTCGCGGATGCCGCAGCTGTGGTCGGTGGCGATCCCGATCGTCAGGTAGCCGCCGGGCCCCGAGATCACGGTCGGGACGAGCGCGGCCGCGCTGGTGCCGAAGCCGAGCCGGCCGCTGCCGTTGCTGCCCCAGCAATAGACCTTGGTGTCCGTACGCAGCGCGCAGGCGTGCTGGAAACCGGCGCTGACCTGCACCCACCCGGTCGCCGCGGGGGTGGTCACGGGCACCGGCGTGCTCTGCGGGGTGCTCGTGGCGCCCTGGGCCAGCTCGCCGAAGACGTTGTTCCCCCAGCAGTACATCGTGGTGTCGGCGCGGATGCCGCAGCTGAACAGGGCGCCGGCCGACACGCTGGTCCAGCCGGTGGCCGGGCTGGTGACCTGCGCGGGGCCGTTCTGCTGGGTGCTGTTGCCCTGCCCGGTCTGCCCGTAGGTGGCCGACCCCCAGCACCACAGCGTGGTGTCGGCGCCGACCGCACAGGCGTGGTACTGGCCCGCGGTCACCTGGCTGAACGCCGTACCGGCGGTGGTGGTGACCGGGGTCGGGCCGAAGTGGTTGGCGGTGTCGCCCGCGCCCAGGCGACCGGCGTTCTGCTGGCCGAAGCAGTAGAGCGCGCCCGCGTCGCGGACGGCGCACACGAACTGGTCGCCGGCCGCGGCCTGATGCCACGTGGTGCCGGTGCCGATGCGCAGTGGCTTGAAGAGCGGCAGCCCGGTCGTCCCCCAGCACCACAGCGTCCCGTCGGTGCGGATCGCGCAGGTCATGGCGGCGATCTCGCCGGGCGCGACGGCCGACCACACCGAGGCGCCGATCTTGACCGGCGACAGCTGGTCGGTCACTGTGCCGTCGCCGACCTGCCCGTACGTGTTGGTGCCCCAGCAGTAGAGCGAGTTGTCGGTCTGCGTGCCGCACGTGTGCGCCTGGCCGGCCGCGATCGACCGCCACGTGTCGCCGGCCCCGCCGATCGGCACCGGCCCGTTGGTGGTGCTGTTGGTGGTGCCGCGCCCCAGCCGCCCGTTGCCGCCCGCACCCCAGCAGTAGAGCTGGCCGGTCAGGGTGATTCCGCAGGCGTGGTCCTGCCCGACGGCGAGCGTGGCCCAGGAGCCGGCGACCGTGGCCGGCGACGGGTACGAGGTGCTGTTGGCCTGCCCGAGCCGGTTGCTGCCACCGTTGCCCCAGCAGCTCAGGACCGTGCCCTGCAGACCGCAGGCGTGTTGCGAGCCCAGCGCGACGGAGGTCCACCCGCTTCCGGACACCGCCAACGGCACGCTGGACGGGTTGGGGACGGTGAGCCCGATCCCGAGCTGGCCCTGGCCGTTGCGCCCCCAGCAGTAGAGGGTGCCGTCCGTACGGGTGGCGCAGGTGAACTCGGTTCCGGCCGACACCGTCGCCCACCCGGTCAGGCCCGGGAACGTCACCTGCACCGGCACCCGGGACGTGGGGGTGGCGGTCGGGTCCTGGGCGAGCTGGCCGTAGGCGTTGGCGCCCCAGCACCACAGCGTGCTGTCGGTCTGGATGCCGCAGGTGTGGTTGGACCCGGTCGCGACGGTGGTCCAGTCGGCCGAGCCCACCTGCACGGGTGTGTTGTGCGCCGACACGTCGTTGACGCCCTGCTGCCCGCTGCTGTTGCCGCCACCGAAGCAGAAGAGCTTGCCGGCCGAGATCGCGCAGGCCATGCGGTCGCCGGCGGTGGCCGAGGTCCAGGTGGTCGCGGTGCCGACCTGCGACGGGCCCAGCTGGACGCCGCCGGTGTCGCCCCAGATGTGCAGGGCGCCGTTGATCGTGAAGTCGGCGTCCGCGGTGACCGTGTTGCCCGTACGGGAAATGGTCGAAGTGAAGACCGCCCAGGCCGGCACAGCGCCGAACCCGGCCAGGATCACCACCACGGCGACCCCGGCCGCGAGGGCCCGCCGCATCAGCGCGCGTCCCAGCTGAACGTCTGCGTCACCGACTGCCCGAGCGCGGCCGCGGGCTCCAGCACGTCGACGCTGAGCCGATACCAGTGGGCCTCGTTGGTGGCCCAGGTGCCGCCGGGGTCGGTGAGGGTCGGGTAGCCGGCCAGCACCCCGCTGTAGAGCACGCCCGGCCCGAGCAGGTTGTAGTCGGTGGCGTCCGGGGTGAAGCCGGTGCAGCCGGGAAACGAGCCGGTCACCCCGGAGCCGCGGGTCACCGAGAGCATGAGGTAGTTCTCGAGGCCCGTGCCGCCGGTCGTGGCGCCGGACATGCGCACGGTGGCGGGCAGCGAGCCCTCGTAGGCGACCCGGACGCACCGGCTGGGCGCGACGCCGGGCCGCAGCGCCGCCACGGTGAACATGGTCTGACCGGCGGAGTTGTCGGTCAGGAGCACCGAGCCCGCGGCGAACCGGTTGCCCGGGCTGCCGGTGCTGCCGCCGAACGCCGACCAGGCGGCCTTGGCGGTGCACAGGCCGGCGAGCACGAGACCGACGACCAGGAAGGCCTTGGTCCTCACCTCAACAACATCGACAGCCCGAGGCGAAACTTAAGGCTTGTAGTCGCTGACGCTCCAGCACTCGGGGCCCTCGCCGACGTCGATGCTGACCTTGACCGGGTGCCCGTCGGCGGTGTCGTACGTGGTGGCGACCTCGGCCCCGTCGTCGGTGGCGGTCTCGGCCATCTCGACCAGCTCGCTGAGCGTGAAGGCCTCGATCTCCTCCCCCGTCTGACCGGTGGCCGGGCCCAGATCCTCGTCGGCGCCGGCCGAGGGCACCACCGAGGTCACGTCGAGCCGCTCGGTCGCCGAGACCGCCCCGGACGCCACCGTCACCTGATAGCGGCCGAGCGGCTCGGCGTCGTCGCAACCCCGGCTGAGCACGTACGAATACGAGGCGGGCTCGGTCCACGCCGGGGGCGACCCGGCGCTGGTCGGAGCGGGGGCCGGCGACGGGTCGGACGACGTGCACCCGGCGGCCAGCGCCACCAGCGCCACGGCCCAGGGAAGCTTTCGGAGCAGCACGCGGAAAAATTTAGCGCACCGTGTCGATCCCCGGCGCGGGCGTTCGACCTGGGGGTGAGAAGGTCGGCAAGCGACCGGACACCAGAGGGAGAAGCCACCATGGCGAAGTACATGCTGATCATGCGGAGCAGCGACGAGGTGCTCGAGGCGATGGCCACCGCGTCGATGGACGAGATGCTCGAGACCGTCGGCCGCTACAACGACGAGCTGATCAAGGCCGGCGTGCTGGTGGCCGCCGAGGGCCTCGACGACGCGGCCCAGGGCGTGGTGGTCGACTTCTCGGGCGAGACGCCGGTGGTCACCGACGGCCCGTACGGGGAGACCAAGGAGCTGTTCGGCGGGTTCTACATCATCGACGTCAAGAGCAAGGACGAGGCGATCGAGTGGGCCAAGCGCCTGCCGTCCTTCCCGGGCGGCAAGTGCGAGGTGCGCCGGGTGCCCGGCATCGACGAGTTCCCGCAGGACAACGAGTGGGTGCAGCGCGAGCGGGCCTGGCGCGAGCAGACCGGCCAGCTGTGAGCTCGGTCGAGGCCGTCTGGCGGATCGAGTCGGCGCGCATCGTCGGCGCGCTGACCCGGTACGCCGGGGGTGATCTCGACCTGGCCGAGGACGTCGCGCAGGAGGCGGTGGCCGAGGCCCTCGAGAAGTGGCCGCGCGACGGCGAGCCGGACAACCCCGTGGGGTGGCTGCTGGCCACCGCCCGGCGGCGGGCGATCGACGCCTTCCGCCGCCGGGCGGCCCGCGACCAGAAATACGCCCTGCTCGCCGAGGAGGACACCGACGGCGGGGACGGGCACCTGTGGGACCCGGACCGGATCGACGACGACGTGCTGTCGCTGATGTTCGTGGCGTGTCACCCGGTGCTCTCCCCCGAGGCCCGGGTGGCGCTCACCTTGCGCACGGTGGGCGGGCTGTCGAGCGAGGAGATCGCCCGCGCGTTCCTGGTGCCGGTGCCGACGATCCAGGCCCGCATCACCCGGGCCAAGAAGACGATCGCGGCCGCGCGGGTGCCGTTCGAGGTGCCCCCGGCCGACGAGCGGCGGCGGCGATTAGGCGGCGTGCTCAGCGTCCTCTATGTGATCTTCACCGAGGGCTCGACTGCCACCGCGGGCGACAACCTGCTGCGCAAGGATCTCGCGTACGAGGCGCTACGGCTGGCCCGCACCCTGGCCGCGCTGCTACAAAAAGCCGGAAGGCCGGGCGAGGCCGAGGTGTTCGGGCTGATCGCGTTGTGCGAGCTCACCGCGTCGCGCTTCGGCGCCCGTACGGGTCCGGACGGCGAAGCGATCCTGCTCGAGCAGCAGGACCGGCGGCGCTGGGACCGATCGGCGATCCGGCGGGGGCTGGCGGCGCTGGGTCAGGCCACGGCGGCCGGGCACGGTCTCGGCCCGTACGGGTTGCAGGCCGCCATCGCCGCGTGCCACGCGAGCGCCGGGTCGGTCGCCGAGACCGACTGGGAGCGGATCGTGCTGCTCTACGAGGCGCTGGGCCGGGTCGCGCCGTCGCCGATCGTCGAGCTGAACCGGGCCGTGGCCGTGGCGATGGCGAGCGGCCCGGCCGAGGCGCTGCCGCTGGTCGACGAGCTGGTGGCCACCGACCGGCTGCCCGGCTCGCACCTGCTGCCGACCGTACGCGGGGAGCTGTTGCTGCGACTGGGCCGCCGGGAGGAGGCACGGGCCGAGTTGGAGCTGGCCGCCCGGTTGTGCGGCAACGCGCGGGAACGAGAGGTGCTACTCCGCAAGCTCGAGGACCAGTAGGTCGCTCTCCTCCTCGACCGGGCGCGGGCTGCGCTCGGCCCGGACGGCCGCCTCGAGGGCCTCGAAGCCGACCGCGATCTCCTCCTCGGTCAGCCGCTCGAACGCCGACGAGCCGCGCAGCTTCAGCCTGTCCTCGTATTCGCCGAGGCTGGTGGCGATGGTCTCCTGCACCCGCTCGACGGTGACGAAGCGCAGCCCGGCCGCCTCGAACGTCTCGAGCAGCGGGTCGAGCCGGGGGAAGACCTGCTCGTCGATCAGCCGGATGCCGGGAAAGTAGTCGTACCACGGCAGGGCGGGCATGCGGTCGGGGAACAGGCTGCGGATCAGCACCCGGCCGCCGGGGCGCAGCACCCGGGCGATCTCGGCCGCGGCGACGGCGTGGTCACGCACGTGATGCAGCACGAGGAAGGCCAGCACCAGGTCGCAGCCGCGGTCGGGCAGCGGGATCTCGGTGGCCGAGCCGGGCAGGTAGGTCACGTTGTCGTGGGCGGCGTGCGCCTCGGCCGCGGCCCGCATACGGTCGGACGGCTCGACACCCCAGACCGGGCCGCCGAACTCGCCGGCCAGCGCGGGCGTGAAGCGGCCCGTGCCCGAGCCCAGGTCGAGCACGGCCAGCGGCCGCCGCGGCGGGGCGTGCCGCGCGAAGACGTGCACCCATTCGGTAAGCGTCTCGGGCGGCAGCGCGCGGGCACGCGCATAGACCCGATGCTGTCTCTCGTCGTAGTTCACCTCGCGCACAATCCCCGCCTCCCTGGGGTCATTCTTCGCCGTCGACGCCGTGAGGGACACCCCTCCACACCGGGTCGGGATCGGACTCACAGCAGAGGCTCAGGTCGCGTCGAGCACGAATACAGCCACCGATCGGGACGGAACGGTCAACTCGGCGCCCGACGCGGCCGCCGTCCGCAGGAGCGGGTCGGCCGACTCGGTCAGCTCGGGATGCAGCCGCAGACCCTCGGCGCCGCCCGGAAGGGTCTGGACCGTCTCGGTGCCGGTCGCGTTGAAGACGACCACGAGCCGGCTCCACCGCGGGTCGAGGCCGGTGCCGTCGAGACACATCACGATCACGCCGGGCGTCTCGCCGGGACCGCCGAGCGGGAACGTGAGGCGGCGCTGCACCTCGTCGGCAGTCGGCAGCCCGAACACCGGCGACGAGCGGCGGATGCGCAGCAGCTCGCGATAGCGCTCGGCGGTCAGCTCGATCACCTCGGCCGGGGGCACCAGCGCGGGGTCGGCCAGCAGCGGACCGGCCAGCGGCCAGCGGTCCTCGTTCTCGCCGGCGGGCGGCAGGCCCAGGCCGAAGCCGTTGCCGAGCCGCGGGTCCCAGCGGATCTGGTTGAACCAGTCGCCGGAGTCGAACGAGTTGCGGTCGAGCGACTTGGACCGCAGCCGCTCGCTGCCCAGCGCCACGAAGCCGGCGCCCTGGCTCAGCACGACCAGCGCCAGCGCCAGCACCTGGAGCCGGGCCCGCTCGACGGCGGGCGTGGCGATCGGCAGCTTGTACGCCATCGCGTCGTACAGGATCTCGTTGTCGTGGGCGTCGACGTAGTTGACGACCTCGCCCGGGGCCGTCGCGTAGCCGCTGGGCGCGCCGTTGTAGTCGACCTGGGCGCCGCTCTGCTCGGCGCCGAGGTGGTTGACGAACCGGTACGCCGCGAGGCCGCCGGACAGCCCCACCTTGATTTGGTCGTGCACGATCAGCGGGGTCAGCGAGCCCAGCCCGGTGGCGAAGCCGGGCGTGGTGGGGTCGCCGAACGAGTGGCCGCCCCGGACGGCGTCGCGCAGCCGGTCGTTGAACGTGCCGATCCCGGTGCCGGCCATGTTGATCTGCGTGGCCTGGGCGAACCGGGCGTCGTCGGCCACCTCGCCGAAGTTCCAGCCCTCGCCGTACAGGTAGATCTGCTTGCCGTCGACACCCTCGACGTCGGCCGTCAGGTGGTCGAGGTTGACCCGCACCTCGAGGATGTTGGCCCGCGGGTGGTGGCCCATGAGGTCGAACCGGAACCCGTCGATCTTGTATTTGCGGGCCCAGGTGACCACCGAGTCGACGACGAGCTTGCTCATCATCATGTGCTCGGGCGCGGTGTTGGGGCAGCAGGTCGACTCGGCCGTGGAGCCGTCGGCCAGCTGCCGGTGGTAATAGCCGGGCACCAGGCGGTCGAGGACGCTGAACCGGCCGGTGCCGTCGGCCATCGTGTGGTTGTAGACGACGTCGAGCACGACGCGCAGCCCGGCCTCGTTGAGCGCGGCGACCATGCGGCGGAACTCGAGGATGCGGGCCGGGCCGGCCGGGTCGACGGCGTAGCTGCCCTCGGGCGTCGTGTAGTGCCACGGGTCGTAGCCCCAGTTGAAGCCGTCGCGCTCGGCGATCGCGGCCACCTCGCGCTGCGGCTCGGGCGAGTCGGGCGGGAAGGCGGCCAGGTCGCAGGCGGGGGTGGCCTGGTCGGAGCGGCGGTCGGGCACGCTGGCGAAGTCGAACGCGGGCAGCAGGTGCAGGTGGGTCAGCCCGGCATCGGCCAGCGAGCGCAGGTGGCTCATCGAGGCCGACTCGGGATGGGTGAAGGCGGCGTACGTGCCGCGCTCGGCCGGCGGCAGCGAGTGGTCGAAGATCGAGAAGTCGCGGATCGACACCTCGCTGATCTGCATCCGGGCCGGCGCGACCGGAGCCGGCTTCTCGAGCGTGGCCCAGCCGGGCGGGGCCAGCTCGGGGTCGTCGAGGTCGACCAGCAGGCTGTGCGTGGAGTCGGTGGCCAGGGCCAGCGAATACGGGTCGGTGACGCCGGTGGTGATCACGCGCTGGGCCGCCGGGTGCCACACCTCGACGCGGTAGCGGTAGTAGCGGCCCATCCACTTCGGCTTGATCCCGATCGACCAGACGCCGGTCAGGTCGTCCCGCTCCATGGGCAGGACCTTGGGCTCGTCGGCGGGGGTCTTGAACAGCTCGAGCTCGACCGTACGGGCGGTGGGGGCCCACACGGACAGGCGCGGACGGTCGTCGTCGAGGACCAGGCCGAGGTAGGCGTCGGCGGCATCGGCGTACAGGTCGTCGATGACTCCCGCGATCTGCACACCGGTCAGCACGGTGCGCTCCCCCGCGGCGTCGCGCCCGGTCACCAGCAGCCGATCACGCAGCAGCTCGCCGAGGGCCGCATCACCCATTTCCCGTACGGAGAAGGCTTTGTATGCCCGGAGGTGGGGGAAGCGGCGGCTCTGGGCCTGGAAGAGGCCACCCGGGCGCGGGGTGAGCGGGTGCTCGCCGAGGAAGAAGGCCTCGGCCACGAGCCAGGCGGGCAGGGCGATCGTGGTGCGGTCGACGAAGACGGCCAGCGAGCGGGCCGGGTCGAGCTCGGGGCCCAGGCTGCCCAGCTCGGGCTTGACCGGCTCTTTCTCCCCGGCGCGCAGCCAGATCTCGCGCGCCTGAGTGAGGTCGAGGCGCTGGTCGTCGGGCAGATCCTTCTCGTCGCCGCGATGAAGCACGTAGCGCAGGCCGATCGCGCCCTCGCGTACGGGAATGTCGAAGACCGCGCCGAAGTCGTCGAACGAAACTGGAGCGAGCGGCTTGACCCAGTCAGGCTTGCCGAGAGCGCCCTCCCAGGCGTGCACACCCCAGCCGTCGTAGTCCTCGTCCGGGCGCTGGTAGTGGATCACGACGCTGCTCACCAGGCCATAGTGGCAGTTAGGCGAAACGGATTCAGTGCGTGGCAACCACGGTGGTGATCTTTGGCCCATCTGCGTCGACCCGCAAAAGGTATGAATACCGCTCTCCGGGCACCGCGTTGCCGAGCGAGTCCAGATACTCCCATTCGACCGATACGAGACTGAGCGCCGGTGACAGCCGCTGCACGTCCAGCAACTGAGCGTGCGCGGCGACGACCTGTTGCTCCTCGTACGCGGGGGCCGCGCCCAGGAACGACAGGGCCACCGCGGCCGGCGACGTGAAGGTGAAGCTGTACGAATCGGCCACCACCATTCCCGGCAGCGCGTAGCACCGGCTGATCGCCGCAACGTCCCCGCTGGTCAGCGCGGTGCCGTAGCGATCGAAGAAGTCGGTCAGCTCGGCCAGATCCGTGGGCGCCTTCACGGTTCGACGTGTGCCCGAGGCGCAACCGGAGTAAACGTGGGAGGAACCGGCCCCCGCCTTGCGCCGCCTTACAAGACGGACGTACGGTTTACGAGAAACGTGAACCGAGAGTTAGGTATGCCTAACCAGAAGGCCGCCCTTTCGGTGCGAAAGACTTGAATGACAGTCGCTGGGTGTGAAGGAGATGACGTGGCCAGCCTCGACACCTTTGGTGCGAAGAGCGAACTGCGCGTCGGAGACGCGAGCTACGAGATTTTCACGATCGACAAGGTGGAGGGGCACGAGCGTCTGCCCTACTCCTTGAAGATCCTGCTGGAGAACCTGCTCCGCACGGAGGACGGCGCCAACATCACCGCCGACCACATCCGCGCGCTCGGCGGCTGGGACCAGACCGCCGACCCGAGCGTGGAGATCCAGTTCACGCCCGCGCGGGTGCTGATGCAGGACTTCACCGGCGTTCCCTGCGTGGTCGACCTGGCCACCATGCGCGAGGCCGTGAAGGATCTGGGCGGCGACCCGACCAAGGTCAACCCCCTCGCCCCGGCCGAGCTGGTCATCGACCACTCGGTCATCGCCGACCTGTTCGGCCGCGAGGACGCCTTCGCCCGCAACGTCGAGCTGGAGTATCAGCGCAACCGCGAGCGCTACCAGTTCCTGCGCTGGGGCCAGACCGCGTTCAACGAGTTCAAGGTCGTGCCGCCCGGCACCGGCATCGTGCACCAGGTCAACATCGAATACCTGGCCCGCACGATCATGGAGCGCAACGGCCAGGCGTATCCCGACACGGTCGTCGGCACCGACTCGCACACCACGATGGTCAACGGCCTGGGCGTGCTGGGCTGGGGCGTCGGCGGCATCGAGGCCGAGGCGGCCATGCTGGGCCAGCCGGTCAGCATGCTCATCCCGCGGGTCGTCGGCTTCAAGCTCAGCGGCGAGATGCCCGCGGGCACGACGGCCACCGACCTCGTGCTCACGATCACCGAGATGCTCCGCGAGCACGGCGTGGTCAGCAAGTTCGTCGAGTTCTACGGCCCCGGCGTGACCGCGGTGCCGCTGGCCAACCGGGCCACGATCGGCAACATGTCACCCGAGTACGGCTCGACCGCGGCGATCTTCCCGATCGACGACGAGACCATCAAATACCTCAAGCTGACCGGCCGCTCCGAGGAGCAGGTCGCGCTGGTCGAGGCGTACGCGAAGCGGCAGGGCCTCTGGCTCGACCCCAACGCCGAGCCCGACTACTCCGAGAAGCTCGAGCTCGACCTGTCGACGATCGTGCCGTCGCTGGCCGGCCCGAAGCGCCCGCAGGACAGGGTCCCGCTGAACGCGGCCAAGCCGATGTTCCGCGACGCGCTCACCAACTACGTGTCCGGTCAGGGCCCGGCCGACGAGGCCTCCGAGGAGTCGTTCCCGGCAAGCGACCCCCCGGCCAACCACGCGGACTCCGAGGCGGACAAGCCGCACGTCTTCAGCGCGGCCACCGGCTCCGAGGGCCGCCCCTCCAAGCCCACCCGCGTGGTCGGCGAGGACGGCGTGGAGTACGAGCTCGACCACGGCTTCGTCGGCATCGCCGCCATCACGTCCTGCACCAACACGTCGAACCCGCAGGTCATGATCGGCGCGGCGCTGCTGGCCAAGAAGGCGGTCGAGCGGGGCCTGACCCGCAAGCCGTGGGTCAAGACCACGCTGGCCCCCGGCTCCAAGGTCGTCTCCGACTACTACGACCGGGCCGGCCTCACGCCCTACCTCGACAAGATCGGCTTCAACCTCGTCGGGTACGGCTGCACGACCTGCATCGGCAACTCGGGCCCGCTGCCCGAGGAGATCTCGGCCGCCGTCAACGAGGCCGACCTGACCGCGGTCAGCGTGCTCTCCGGCAACCGCAACTTCGAGGGCCGGATCAACCCCGACATCAAGATGAACTACCTGGCGTCCCCGCCCCTGGTGGTGGCGTACGCGCTGGCCGGCTCGATGGACATCGACATCACCACCGAGCCGCTCGGCACGGGCTCGGACGGCGAGCCGGTGTACCTGAACGACATCTGGCCCAGCGCCAAGGAGATCGACGACGTCATCGCGTCCGCGATCGGGGCCGAGGGCTTCAGCACGGCATACTCCGACGTGTTCGCGGGCGACGAGCAGTGGCAGTCGCTGCCCACGCCCGAGGGCAAGACCTTCGAGTGGGCCGACGAGTCGACGTACGTGCGCAAGCCCCCTTACTTCGAGGGCATGGAGCAGTCGCCCAAGCCGGTCACCGACATCTCGGGCGCCCGGGTGCTGGCCAAGCTGGGCGACTCGGTCACGACCGACCACATCTCGCCCGCGTCGTCGATCAAGGCCGACTCCCCCGCCGGCAAGTATCTGGCTGAGCACGGTGTCCCCCGCCACGAGTTCAACTCGTACGGCTCCCGCCGCGGCAACCACGAGGTCATGATCCGCGGCACGTTCGCCAACATCCGGCTGCGCAACCAGCTCGTGCCGGGCGTCGAGGGCGGCTTCACGGTCAACCACCTCACCGGCGACCAGACCACGATCTACGACGCCAGCGTGGCCTATCAGGAGGCCGGCGTCCCGCTGGTCATCCTGGCCGGCAAGGAGTACGGCTCCGGTTCGTCGCGTGACTGGGCGGCCAAGGGCACGATGCTGCTGGGCGTGCGCGCGGTCATCGCCGAGAGCTACGAGCGCATCCACCGCTCCAACCTGATCGGCATGGGCGTGCTGCCGCTGCAGTTCCCGCCCAAGACCAACGCCGAGTCGCTCGGCCTCACCGGTTCCGAGACCTTCACGATCACCGGCGTGACGGCCCTCAACGACGGCGAGACCCCCGCGACGGTCAAGGTCCGCACGGACACCGGGGTCGAGTTCGACGCCGACGTCCGCATCGACACCCCCGGCGAGGCCGACTACTACCGCCACGGCGGCATCCTGCAGTACGTCCTCCGCAAGATGCTCAACAGCTAGGTTTCCCGGTTCACAGCACCCCCGCCTTCCGCTTACGGAGGGCGGGGGTTCCGCTTTCCTGCATTCCGTACGCTCGTCGGCCGCGACAAAAGCAATGGCGTGAACCGGGGTTCCCTGCCGGCCCAGCTGCAACTCGAGGCCGAAGCGCACGACCGGCCTAAGCTGTCGGCCATGACGCGCGCCGTCTTCCCCGGCACCTTCGACCCCGTCACGCCCGGCCACCTCGACATCGCCGGCCGGGCCCGCCACCTCTTCGACGAACTGGTCGTCCTGGTAGCCGTGAACGGCGACAAACAACCCACCCGAGCCGGCGAGACCAGAGCCACCGCCGTACGGGAGGCCCTGCCCCCGGATTGGCACAACGTCACCGTCACCGCCTGGCGCGGCCTCACCGCCACTTACTGCCACCGCCACGACATCGCAGTAATTGTCCGCGGCGTCCGCAACCCCACCGACGTGCGCCACGAGCAGGAACTGGCCGCCATGAACGAGTCCCTCGGCATCCCCACCCTGCTCCTCCCCACCCGCCCCACCCTGGCCACGATCTCCTCCACCGCCGCCCGCGAACTCCGCCCCTGACGCTGTAGAACATTTAGTTCTACACTTCAGGAATGGACACCATCGGTATCCGCGAACTGAACCAGAACACGAGCCAGGTCCTGGCCCGCGTCAGCGGTGGCGAGACTGTCGAGATCACCGATCGCGGGCGCCCGATCGCCCGTCTCGTCCCCGTCGGCGACGATCGGTCGACCCTGACCAAGCTTGTGGCGGCCGGCCGAGCAGTGCCCCCGACCAGCACCGGCCCTGTACCGCTGCCCCCGTCCCTCGGCGACGAGGACGTCGACGTGGCCGCGGCACTGACCGAGATGCGGGACGAGGAGCGCTGGTGATCTATCTGGATTCCGCCGCCGTCGTCAAACTGGTTCGGCAGGAGGCCCACAGCGCCGACCTGGTCGCCTGGCTCAACGCCCACGAGGACGTACCCCTGATCTCTTCCGCGCTGATCGAGGTGGAGGTGCCACGGGCCGTCCGCCGATCGGCGCCGCAATCCCTGATCGGCGTGCCGGCTGCCGTCGGCCGCGTTTACCGGCTCGAGATCGACAGCACGGTTCGCGCGACCGCAGCGACCTTTTCCGAGCCGATGCTGCGGAGTCTCGACGCCATCCACCTCGCGACCGCTCAGGTTGTCACCAACGAGGCCGGCGCGCCGCTCACCGCCTTTGTGACGTATGACCGGCGGCTGCTCGATTGCGCCAAGGCCGTCGGACTACCGGTGGCCAGCCCCGGCCAGGACTGAGGAGACCCGGTCACCGGGGCGAGGCCGTTCGCCGCCGACGGTCAGGGCCAGATTGCCGGAGCACCGCTGACCGATCTAGTGCTTTTGCGGCGAGAGCTCTAGAACTTCAGGTGGGCGCGGAGCTGACGTTCCAGCAGGCCGGCGATCGACTCCCCGGTGATCAAACCGAGGGCGCGACGGCTTGCCAGCACGGCCAGGCCATGGACCCCGGCCCAAAGGTCGACAGCTGCCAACTGCGGTTCCCGTACGCCGGTGCGTGCCACCAAATCGGACGCGGCCTCAAAAATCGGGGTGCTGTGCTCGCGGAGGTGCTCCCCCGAGCCCTCCAGCAGGTCGTGGCGGAACATCAGCTCGAACATGGCCGGCCGCTCCCGCGCGAACTCCACATACGCCCGCGCCAGCTCCGCCAGCCTCGCTGCCGCCGCCCGCCGCCCGGGTAAGTGAGCACTCACATCGCCAGCCGGCCCGCCGCCTGCCACACCTCCCCCCGGTAAGTGAGCACTCTCATCACTGACCGAGCCGCCGACCGCCTTGCCTTGCGTTGGTAAGTAAGCACTCACATCACGCTCAGGGCCGATGTGAGTACTCACTTCCTTGCCGGAACCGCCGGAACTGCCGCTAGGCGTGCCACCCGTCGCGGCCTCCATCCGGGAGCGCAGGTCGGCGAACCCCGTGGCGGCCACGGCCGACAGCAGCGCGGCCAGCGTCGGGAAGTAGCGCCGCGGCGCCCCGTGCGACACGCCGGCACGGCGAGCGACTTCGCGGCCCGTGAAGCCGGCCAGCCCCTGTTCGTCGAGCAGCAGCGCGCCGTGCCGCACGAGAGCGGCCTTTACATCCTCACCCGCCATCACGTAGACAGTGTCTACCAGATAGACACTGTCTACGCGTACGGGGGAACGATGGTTTTGGGTGTGGCTCTTGCCCTGGGGTCGGCGATCGCGCACGCGGGGTGGAACACGACGGCCAAACGCACCGCCATGGACGGCCTGCCCGCGCTCTGGGCCTCCAGCCTGGTCGCGTTCGTGCTGGTGGCGCCGCTGGCCATCGCGCATGCCGGGGCGGCGGCGGGGCGGCTCATGCTGCTCACCCCGATCAGCACGCTGTTGCACACGGCGTACGCGGTCTGCCTGCAACGCGCCTACAAGCGGTTCGACGTCGGGCAGGTCTACCCGCTGTCCCGGGGGCTGGCGCCAGTGCTGGTGGCGTTCGCGGGGGCGGCCGCGCTGGGTCAGTGGCTGGGGGCGCCGCAGTGGATCGCGGTTCTGTTGCTCGCCGCGGCCGTGGCGCTGCTGCTGGGCGAGCGGCCCGAATCGGGCGGGGCGGTGTTGTGGTCGGCCGCGATTGCCGTGACTATCGCCGCGTACACCACGTTCGACGGGTACGCCGTGGTCGAGCTGGGCGCCGACCCGTTGTTCTTCTACGGGTTCGGGTCGCTGCTGCAGTTGGTGCTGCTCACTGTCCTGCTGCGCCGGCGGCTGCCCGAGGGCATGACCCAGTTCCGCCGCCACCCGAGGGCGATCGCCCTGCTCGCGGTGCTGATCCCGGCGTCGTACCTGCTCGGGCTGTTCGCCACGCTGCACGCCCCGCTCTCGCTCGTCGCCGCCGTGCGCAGCTCGAGCCTGCTGTGGGCGGGCCTGATCGCCGTCCTCGTGCTGCGCGAGCCGTTGGGCCCGCGCCGGGCCGCCGCCACTCTGCTGGCGGCGACCGCAGTGGTGATCATGCTGGGCTGAAGCGGCGATGATCACGCCGAGACAAAACAGTGGTGATCATGCTGAGGCAAAAGCGGTGGTGACCATGCTGACCTAACAGGCGGCAGCACTTGCGAATAGGCTTCGCGCATGGATGACAAGACTGTGCTGAGCCGGATCCACGGCCTGGTCGATGAGGAGCACAAGCTGCGCACGCAGCTGGGCAAGGGCGAGATCTCCTCGGACGAGGAGCACGCCCGGCTCAAGGATCTGGAGGAGGCCCTGGACCAGTGCTGGGACCTGCTCCGTCGTCGGCGCGCCGCCCGTGAGGTGGGCAACGACCCCAACGCCGAGCAGGCGCACAGCGTCGGCGAGGTCGAGGGCTACCTGCAGTGACGCGGCCCCGGCCGCGGCCGCCGGGTCTTCGGCGGCCGCGGTCCGGGCTTCGTACGGCGGGTCATCTCAAGCCGGCTTCGTTGAGCGGTCATCTCAGGCCGGCTTCGTAGAGCAGCCTTTCCAGCAGCTCGTCCGTGTCGACCTGAAGGCCGCGCTGGGTGAACCACGCCCCGACGTTGCGCACGTCGCGGGCGATGAAGTCGGCCCCTTGCGGGTTGGCCACCACGTCCACGATCTGCGGCAGGTCGATCAGCACCAGCCGCCCCTCGTGCACCAGGATGTTGTACGGCGAGAGGTCGCCGTGCGCCACCTGCGCGCGGGCCAGCACCGACAGCGCGTCGGTCATCTGTCCCCACAGGCCGGCCAGCTCGTCGCGGTCGGCCCGCACCTGCGCGAGCCGGGGCGCCGCCTCGCCGGTCTCCCAGTCGCCGATGAATTCCAGCATCAGCTCGGTGCCGATCAGCTGCACCGGGTAGGGCACGCGCACCAGGCCGCTCTCCTGGCCCACCTGCCAGAGGTGGCTGAGCGCGCCGAACTCGGCCATCGACCACTGGCCGGCGATCATCTCCTTGCCGAACGAGGTGCGATTGGTCATGGCCCGCATCTCGCGCGAGCGGCGGACCCGGCGCCCCTCGAGATAGCCGGCGTCGCGGTGGAACAGCCGGTGGTCGCCGTCGCGGTAGCGCTTGGCGGCCAGCATGCTGACCTTGTCGGTGTCGGGAACGGCCCGGCGCACCAGATAGACGTCGGCTTCCTTGCCGGTCTTGAGCATGCCGAGCTCGGTGTCGACCGCGCCGTATTCGGTGCGGACCCAGTCGGGGCGGGGCTCGGGGCCCTTGAGAGAGCCGTCCCACGTCGACCAGCGGTCGCCGACTTCGGGCAGGTCGGGGTCTTCCTTCAGCTGCGGCTCGGGCCGTCCGCGCTTCAGAAAGTCGGAGTCGTCGTCATCGAACTTGCGGCGGCCGCGGCGCATGGTGGACGGGCCGAAAGAGTCGTGCTCGCGCACTGGAGGGTCTCCTTGGAGAGAGGAAGAAGAAGGACAGCGGGCATCGCAAAGACAGCCATCGGTCCACACCCCCTCTTCTCTCGGAGCCCATTGCGGGCACGCGAACACTCTCCCGAACGGCGCCGGGCAGCGCAACCGATTATTTAGCGGCGGCCATGATGGCCGAGATCCCCTGGATCACATTGCCCACGACCTGGGTCGGGGCGAACCGGTTGTCGACCCATTCGCGGCCCCGGTGCAGCCAAACGCTGGGCAGCCCCATCGCCGCGGCCCCGCCGATGTCGGCCTCGGGGCTGTCGCCCACCACCCACGCGCCGCCGAGCCGCATCCGCACCCGCTGGGCGGCCAGCGCGAAGATCCGCGGGTTGGGCTTGCTCACCCCGGCCCGTTCCGAGATCACCCAGTCGGCGACATACCGATCCAGCCCCGTACGCCGGATGCGGCTGTCCTGGATCTCGGCCTTGCCGTTCGTCACCACTACGGGGACGAGCCCGGCGTCGCCGGCGATCTGCAGCGCGCAGCCCACCATGGGGTCGAGCTTCTCGAACGCGGGCGGCCCCGCGTGCAGCTCGTCGACGAGGTCGATCGACGGGACGGTGAGCTGATAGCGGTCGCGGATCAGGTCGGCCAGGTCCCAGCGGGAGGTCAGGCCGTCGGCATCGACCGAGAGTAACCAGTCGAGATCTTCCGGTGGCGCCCCGATCTCATCGAGAAAACCCTTCGCCCACAGCCTGAACGCACCGCTGCGGTCGAGCAGGGTGTCGTCTAGAGCTATCAGGACGAGGGGCACCCGGGCACTTTACGTGAGCGGAAGGGGCAACGAGTAGTCCAGTGTTGTAAACAACTTACGGCCGGGTTGGGGGAATTCGCGCCATCCGTCCGGTCGCTGCTGCTCACTAGCGTGCCGCGCTCCCCCGCGCTGCCCCGAACTTGCCAAGACGTACGTACGGATTGCATGCGAAAGGGGCACGTGACACGATCCAGTGCGTGCCCCGAGTAAGTCAGGACCAGCTGGACGCCCGCCGCCACGAGATTCTCGCGGCGGCGCGCGACTGTTTCGCGCGGTTCGGCTACGAGGGTGCGACAGTGCGGCGGCTGGAGGACGCAACCGGGCTGTCCCGCGGTGCGATTTTCCACCATTTCCGTGACAAGGAGTCGCTGTTCCTGGCCGTGGCCGAGGACGACGCGGCCGCGATGGTCGAGACGGTCGCCCGCAACGGTCTCGTCCAGGTCATGCGCGACCTGCTGGCCCGGGCCGGCGGCAGCGAGGGCGACACGGCCGGCTGGCTCGGCACCCAGCTCGAGGTGTCGCGGCGGCTGCGCACCGACCCGGCGTTCGCCAAGCGGTGGACCGAGCGCGCCGCGGCCATCGCCGACGCCACCCGCGAGCGGCTCCAGCGCCAGCGTGAGGCCGGTGTGCTGCGCGACGACGTGCCGGTCGAGGTGCTCACCCAGTTCCTCGAGCTGGCGTACGACGGCCTGGTGCTGCACCTGGCCACGGGCCGCCCGCCGGGCGAGCTGAGCCGGGTCCTCGATCTGGTCGAGGAAGCCGTCCGAAGGGCCTGATCACAACCGTTGCGCCGGTCTGCACAATGAGGCTCATAGACGCCACATCTGCAGGGAGGTCCAGCCCGTGAACGACACCTGGGGAATCTCCGGCCCGACCTTTCTCACTTACTTCATCACCGCCGGCCTGGCGATCGCGATCCTGGCCGCGGTCCACCGCAAGGCGCTGTTCCGGGGCACTCGCGGGGCCACGGTCGACAACCTGGGCCCGCAGCAGGTGGCCTATCTCAACGGGGGCGACCGCCTCGCCGTCTACTCCGCGCTGGGCGGCCTGCGGGCGGCCGGCGCGATCGGCACCGGCTCCGGGCGCACGCTCGTGCAGTCCGGGCCGCTGCCGGCCGGGGTCACCCCGCTCGACAGCGCGATCTACAACGCCGCCGCCCGCGGGGTCCGCACCCGTGACCTGCAGGGCGACCAGTGGGTCGCGTCGGCGCTGGAGCAGCTGCGCGACGGCCTCGAGCGCAACGGGCTGGCGGTCAGCGCGGGCCAGATGCGCGAGGCCCGGCTCTGGATCATCGGCGGCCTGGCCCTGATCGTGGTCGGCGTCGCCCGGGTGATCGCCGGCGCGAACAACGACAAGCCGGTCCTGTTCATGGTCTTCGCGACGATCGGCGCGTTCGTCCTCACGCTCACGCTGCTGCGCTCGCGCCGCTGGGCGACCGACGTGGCCAACCGGTCCATGCGCGACTTCCGTTACAAGCACAACTACCTGGCGCCGAGCAACAGCCCCTCGTACGCCACGTACGGCGCGACGGGCGCGGCGATGGGTGTCGCCCTCTACGGCGGCGCGGCCCTCTACACGATGGACCCGGCGTTCGCGGCCGAGGCCGAGGTGCAGCGGATCGCGGCGACGGGCGGCGCGACCGGGGGCAGCAGCGGGGGCGACGCCGGCAGCGGCAGTTCGTGCTCCAGCTCCTCCTCGTGCGGCGGCGGCAGCAGCTGCGGCGGGGGCGGCGGTTGCGGTGGCTGACACGCCACCCCCGTACGGCGTGGGGATCGGCTGGCGGCCCGAGATCGCCGGTTTCGTCGAGGGCCTGCCGGGGCTGCGGTTCGCCGAGGTGGTCGCCGAGTCGGTGCACGCGCACGGCGAGCTGCCGCCCGGCCTGCAGGTCCTGCTCGACCGGGGAGTCACGGTCGTCCCGCACGGCGTCCGCCTGTCGCTGGGCGGCGCCGAGCCGGTCGACCCGGAGCGGGTGACGCACTTCGCGGCCGTGGCCGAGCGGCTCGACGCTCCCCTGGTCAGCGAGCACATCGCGTTCGTGCGGGCCGGGGGCGTCGAGGCCGGCCATCTGCTGCCCCTACCCCGTACGAGGGAAGCTGTCGACGCCGTGGTGGCGAACGTGCGGCGGGTCCGGGAGCAGATCCCGGTGCCGATCGCCCTCGAGCCGATCGCCGCGCTGTTCGACTGGCCCGACGAGGAGCTGACCGAGGCCCAGTTCATCGGCGAGATCCTCGACCGTTCGGGGGCGCTGCTGCTGCTCGACATCGCGAACGTCTACGCCAACGCGCGCAACCGCGGCACCGACCCGCTCGAGCTGCTCGACCAGCTGCCGCTCGACCGGGTCGCCTACGTGCACGTGGCCGGCGGCGCCGAGCATCAGGGTCTCTATCACGACACGCACACCGACGCGGTCCCGCAGCCGGTGCTCGACCTGGTGGGCGAGCTGAGCGCCCGGCAGCGCCCGCCGGCCCTGATGCTGGAACGCGACGGCGACTATCCCCCGGCCGCGGCGCTGACGGCGGAGCTGGACGCGATCGCCCGGGCCTCCGGCTATCCGTCGGTGACATGAGCGGCCTCGCCGACCAGCAGGCCGCCCTCGTCGCGGCGCTGACCTCCGGCGGAGCCGTCCCGGCCGGAATCGACGGCGCCCGGTTCGAGGCGGCCCGGGTTGCGCTGCTGCGCAAGCGGGCCGGCGAGGTGGCCCGCCAGTGGCCGATGCTCGCGGCCGGTCATGGGACGCGGTGGAAGCTCACGTTTGCCGAGTGGGCGGCCACCCGCCCGAGCCAGGGGTCGCTGCGGGACGGCTGGGACCTGGCGCGCGACCTGGCCGCGCGGGACGCGCTGCCCGCCGTGGCGGCCGTCGAGCTGGCCGAACGGGAGGTCGCGTGGCACTACAACGGCCGGAACGCGCCCAGCTCCCGCAGGGGCCCGGCCCTCCGCGCCACCGGCGGCGCCGTCGCCGTCCAACTCTCCGGTCGAGTGTGGACCCTCCGCCGTCCTTCATGATCACCCCCACCAGCCCCGGCCCGCCCGACCAGGGGGCCACCACCCTAAAACAGTGCCCGGCAGCGGCGGCCGGTTATCCACAGGCACCTCGGTTGTCCACAGGCCCGGGCCACGCGGCGGAAAATGTCAGGGCCGGACGATAGCGTCCCGGCCATGAAGATCGGGGTCGAGGTCGTGAGCGGCGTCGGGCAGCTGCTGCGCGAGTGGCGGACCGGGCGGCGGCTCAGCCAGCTGGAACTGTCGGTGCGGGCCGGAGTGTCGGCGCGGCACCTGTCGTTCGTCGAGACCGGCCGTTCCCGGCCGACCCGCGAGATGATCCTGCGGCTGGCCGAGGAGCTGGCGGTGCCGCTGCGCTCGCGCAACGAGCTGCTGCTGGCCGGGGGCTTCGCTCCGGCGTACGGGGAAACCGCTCTCGACGGCCCGCGGCTGGCGAGCGTGCTGGCCGCGCTGCGCGACGTGCTGGCGGGTCACGCGCCCAGCCCGGCGCTCCTGGTCGATCGCCATTGGACGATGGTGGACGCGAACCACGCCGTCGGGCGGTTCACCGCGGGGTGCGCCGGGTGGCTGCTCGAGCCGCCGGTCAACGTGCTGCGGCTGTCGCTGCACCCGGAGGGCATGGCGCCGCGGATCTGCAACCTGGCCGAGTGGCGGGCGCACGTGCTGCACCGGCTCGACCAGCAGGCCGCCGCGACGGCCGACCCGGTGCTGCGAGAGCTGCGCGCCGAGCTGGCGGGCTATCCCGGCGGGACGCCAGGCCCGGCTGTGCGGCCGGACGGGCTGGTGGTGCCGCTGCGCTTCGACGACCTGGCCTTCTTCAGCGTGACGTCGGTGCTCGGCACGCCGCTCGACGTGACCCTCGACGAGCTGGCCATCGAGACGTTCCTGCCCGCCGACGCGGCCACCGCGGACGCCCTACGATCCTAGGCATGGATCTCGGACTCGCCGGCCGCGTCTACGTTCTCACCGGAGCCTCGCGCGGGCTCGGGTTCGCCACGGCCGAGGCGCTGGTCGCCGACGGGGCCCGGGTGGTGCTCTCGTCGCGCGACGAGAAGAACGTCGAGGCGGCGGTCGAGCGGCTCGGCGGTGGCAGTGTCGCGGCCGGGGTGGTGGCCGACCTGGCCGGCCCCGCGGCGGCCCGGGTGCTGGCCGACACCGCGGTGGAGCAGTTCGGACGGTTCGACGGCGCGCTGATCTCCGTGGGCGGTCCCGCGCTGGGCACGGCGGCCTCGATGACCGACGACCAATGGCGTACGGCGTTCGAGACGGTGTTCCTGGGCTCGGTCCGGGCGGCGCGGGTGTTCGCGTCGGCTCTGCCCGAGAGCGGGGCGATCGGGCTGGTGCTCTCCACGACGGTCAAGTCGCCGTCGCCCGGCCTGGGTCTGTCCAACGGCCTGCGGCCCGGTCTGGCGATGGCGGCCAAAGACATGGCGGACGAGTACGCGCCCCGGGGCGTGCGCATCGTGGGCCTGCTCCCCGGCCGCATCCTCACCGACCGCAACCGTGAGCTGATCAAGAGCTCGGGTGACGCCGCCGCGGTCGCCGACTCGATCCCGATGCGCCGTCTGGGGGAGCCCGCCGAGTTCGGGCGGGTGGCCGCGTTCCTGCTCTCCCCCGCCGCGAGCTACGTCACCGGCGTGACCGTGGCCGTCGACGGCGGCGTCCTGCGCACCCTGTGATCTCCGACATGATCGGGCCCGATCTGCGGGTCCTCTTCTCCGGTATCAACCCGAGCCTGTACTCGGAGGCGACGGGTCACCACTTCGCCCGCCCGGGCAACCGCTTCTGGCCCGCCCTGCATCGGGCCGGCTTCACCGAGCGGCAGCTGCACCCGTCCGAGCAGTCCGAGCTGCCGGCGCTCGGCCTGGGCATCACCAACGTGGTGGCGAGAGCGACCGCGAGGGCCGACGAGCTCTCCCGGGCCGAGCTGATCGAGGGCGGGGCGATCCTGGCCGCCCTGGCCGCCGAGCTGAAGCCCCGCTACCTGGCCGTTCTCGGCGTCACGGCGTACCGGAGCGCGTTCGCCCGCCCGAAGGCCGCGATGGGCTTGCAGACCGAGACGGTCGGCGGCGTGCCGGTCTGGGTGCTGCCCAACCCGAGCGGCCTCAACGCCCACTACACGGTGGACACGCTGGCCGCGGCCTATGCCGAACTGCGCGAGGCTTCGCTACGGTCGACGCCATGACTACCGAGATCAGCACGTTGATGGCGGCGGCGGCTGAGCGGACGGTCCCGATCGTCCAGGGCATCCGCGACGAGCAGCTGGCCGACGCGACTCCGTGCGCCGAGTATCAGGTTCGTGACCTGCTCAATCACCTGTTCCAGGTGGTCGTCGCCTTCCAGGGGGCCGCGAAGCGGGAGCCGCTCGACATGAGCGACACGCCCGACTCGATCGCCGGCGGCTGGCGGGAGCGGTTCGCCCGCGAGACCGAGCTCATGATCGACGCCTGGTCGGAGCCGGCGGCCCTCGACGGCGTCGCGCCCGGCTCGGGGCTGCCGCAGGCCGTGGTCGGCAACCTGGCCCTGGCCGACCTCACGATCCACGGGTGGGATCTGGCCACCGCCACCCGCCAGCCCTACGCCCCCGCCGACGGCGCGGTCGAGGCCCTGCTGCCCTTCATGGAGCAGATGGCGCCGATGGGCCGCAAGATGGGCGCCTTCAAGGACGAGGTCGTCGAAGCCCCGGCCGGCGCCGGGGACTTCGAGCGCCTCTTGGCGTTCAGCGGCCGCAAAGCCGCCTAAGGCTCAATCTGCCCGGCCGGCACCGTCACGATTTCGACCTCGTCCTGGAAGACCGGCGACCCCGCCGCGAACTGGGTGCGATAGAGCTCGGCATAGAGCCCGCCCGCAGCCACCAGCTCCTCGTGCCGGCCTCGCTCGACGATGCGCCCGTGGTCGAGCACGAGGATCTGGTCGGCCTCGCGCACCGTGGAGAGCCGGTGCGCGATGACCAGGGCCGTGCGCCCCTCGAGCGCCGTGGCCAGGGCCCGCTGGACGGCGGCCTCCGACTCGCTGTCGAGGTGGGCCGTGGCCTCGTCGAGCACCACGATCGACGGTTTCTTGAGCAGCAGTCGAGCGATGGCCAGCCGCTGCTTCTCGCCGCCCGAGAACCGATAGCCCCGCTCGCCGACCACCGTGTCGAGCCCGTCGGGCAGGGCGGCCACCAGCTCGGCCACCTGGGCGCCGCGCAACGCCTCCCACATCTGCTCGTCGGTCGCGTCGGGCCGGGCGTACCGCAGGTTTTCGGCGATGCTCTCGTGGAACAGGTGGGCGTCCTGCGTGACGACGCCGATGGTGTCGCGCAGGGAGTCGAGCGTCGCGTCACGCACGTCGACGCCGTCGATCCGTACGGCTCCTGAAGTGACGTCGTAGATGCGGGAGACCAGCATCGACGTGGTCGACTTGCCCGCGCCCGACGGCCCGACGAGCGCGACCAGCTGACCGGGCTCGACGGTGAAGTCGACGCCGCGCAGCACAGGGGCGTTCTCCGTACGGTCGAGGGTTGCCACGTCCTCCAGGGTCGCCAGCGACACCTCGCTCGCGCTCGGATAGCGGAAGTGCACGTCGTCGAACTCGACGCGCCCCGCCCCGGCCGGCAGCGCCACCGCGTCGGCCCGCTCCTCGATGCCCGGCTTGAGATCGAGCACCTCGAAGACGCGGTCGAACGAGACCAGCGCGCTCATCACGTCGACCCGCACGTTGCTGAGCGCGGTGAGCGGGCCGTAGAGCCGGGTCAGCAGCAGGGCCAGCGTGACGACCGTGCCCGCGGTGACGCTGCCGGTGACCGCCAGCCAGCCGCCCAGCCCGTATGTCAGGGCCTGGGCCAGCGACGCCACGAGCAGCATGGCCACGAAGAACGTGCGCGAATACATCGCCTGCTGCACGCCGATGTCGCGGACCCGGGTGGCGCGCTCGCCGAAGCGGGACGCCTCGGAGCCGGGGCTGCCGAACAGCTTGACCAGCATCGCGCCGGCGACGTTGAACCGCTCGGTCATCGTCGCGTTCATCTTGGCGTCCAGGTTGTACGACTCGCGGGTGATCTCGGCCAGCCGTTTGCCGACCCGGCGGGCCGGGATGATGAACACCGGCAGCAGGAACAGCGAGAGCGACGTGATCTGCCAGGACAGGCTGAACATCACGGCCGCGGTGAGCACCAGCTGGATGACGTTGCTGACCACGCCGGAGAGCGTCGACGTGAAGGCCCGCTGGGCCCCGGTGACGTCGTTGTTGAGCCGGCTGACCAGGGCGCCCGTCTGGGTGCGGGTGAAGAACTGCAGGGGCATGCGCTGCACGTGGTCATAGACCCGGGTGCGCAGGTCGAGGATGATGCCCTCGCCGATGCGGGCCGAATACCACCGCTGGGCGAGGGAGAGGAACGCGTCGGCGACCGCCAGCACGGCGATCGAGACGGCGAGCCGGATGATCGTGGCGGCCGCGTCGGCGCCGCCGCCGGTGATGGCGTTGACCACGTGACCGGCCAGCAGCGGGGTCGCGACGCCGATGCCGGCCGCGAGCACCACGGTGAGCAGGAAGACCACGATGTCGCGGCGATAGGGCCGGGCGTAACGCAGGATCCGCCGGGTCGTGCCCCGGCGCAGGCTGTGCTTGGCCACCCGGTCCGAGTTCTCGATCGAGCGCAGCATCATCCAGCTGGACATGCTCATCTCGTCACCTCCCGGGTGTCATGGAGCGGGCAGAGAGGAGTCTGCCCGCCGGGTATGACAACTCCGGGAAGTGAGGGGGCTATTCCGTTTCTGTCAGGTCGCGCAGGCGGCGGGTCTGCGCCTCGCGCTCGGCGCGGTCCTGCTCGTCGTACGACCGTTGGCCGGCCCCGGCCAGCAGGGCCTTGATCTCGGCGACGGCCCCGCGGTCGGCGGCGAGGACAGCGGCCGTGAGGTCGGCGACGGCCCCGTCCAGGTCGGCCACCGGCACCACGGCCGTGGCCAGCCCGAGGGCGAGCGCCTCGTCGGCCGGGATGCGCCGGCCGGTCAGGCAGATCTCCAGCGCCCGCGACGGGCCGACGAGCTCGGTGAGCCGTTTTGTGCCGCCCAGGTCGGGGACGAGCCCGAGGGTCACTTCGGCCATCGAGAACCGCGCGTCATCGGCGAGAACGCGCATGTCGCAGTTGAGCGCCAGTTGAAAACCGGCGCCGATCGCATGGCCCTGTACTGCCGCGATCGTCACGATGGACGGGTTACGCAGCCAGGTGAACGCCGACTGGAAGCCGGCAATCCGATCCGCGCACTCGTCCGGTGACAACTGCGAAAGCTTGACGAGTGAAGAATCGCCTTCACCGCGCGCGACCGACAGATCCAGGCCGGCGGAAAAGGAACGTCCGGCGCCCCGGACAATGACTACTCGCACGTCCCCCGGTAATTTCCGGGAAATGTTCGAGAGCTCGGCCCACATCGCCGGGGTCTGCGCATTGAGCACCTCGGGCCGGGACAACGTCACCGTTGCCACCGGCCCGTCCAGGTCGTAGCGAACGCCCGACTCGTCGGCGGGGAGGCCGGGTGCGGCGTCGCCGGTCGTCACGCCTTCTTGCGGCGACGCGCGCCACCACGCTGGCGGAGCTGCACGCCGGACTCGGTGAGCACGCGATGCACAAATCCGTAGGAACGACCGGTCGATGCGGCGAGAGCGCGAATGCTCTCCCCGCCGGTGTAACGCTTGACCAGATCCTTCGCTAACGACTGGCGCTCGCTGCCGACGATTCGGCGACCCTTCTCAGTGCTGGTGGCTGTGCCCGTGGCTGGCATCTTGAATCCTCACGTCCCAGACTGTGCGGTTCATACGGTCTCACCTATTAGACCGCCTCCAACGATCATGCGCTAGGTATCCAGGCCTAGCCAACGTGCCCATTTATCACTGTCAGGAACTTGACGATGACCACGGCCATCAATGTCAGACAGTTAACAGACGTATGGGCGACAACGTTTCAACACGAAGTGCGTACTCACTGGTTCGTTTCCCCAAGACCATCGATCACCTGCGCAAACACTCGATCGAGGACGGCCGTGGGCCAGACATGACGCAGCGTCGATGCGATGCCTACCGTGCGCTGCGGCCCCTCGCGTGCCAACTTCGGCGTGCCCGCCGTGATGTCCGGCCTGACCGCAAACGCCCGAACGTCGCACTGTCTGTGTGGGCACTGGTTGACAACAAACGATGGTGATGATTCGCGGATCACGCACGTCCGCGCGGTCTTTACGCGAGTTCGACGAGCTCCAGCAGGTCGTCGCTCCACGCGTCCTCGTCGCCGTCCGGCAGCAGGATCGCGCGATCCGGCTTGAGCGCCTGCACCGCGCCCGCGTCGTGCGTGACCAGCACGATCGCGCCCGGATAGTTGGCGATGGCGTCCAGCACCTGCTCGCGGCTGATCGGGTCGAGGTTGTTGGTCGGCTCGTCGAGCAGCAGCACGTTGGCGCCCGAGCAGACCAGGGTGGCCAGCGCGAGCCGCGTCTTCTCGCCGCCGGAGAGCACCCCGGCCGGCTTGTCGACGTCGTCACCCGAGAAGAGGAAAGCGCCCAGGATCTTTCGCAGCTCGGTGTCGGTCTGCTCGGAGCCGGCGCTGCGCATGTGCTCCAGGATCGTGCGGTCGACGTCGAGCGTCTCGTGCTCCTGCGCGTAATAACCCAGCCGCAGGCCGTGGCCCGGGCGCACCTCGCCGGTGTCGGGCTTGAGCAGGCCGCCCAGCATGCGCAGCAGCGTGGTCTTGCCGGCGCCGTTGAGGCCGAGGATGGCCACGCGCGAGCCCCGGTCGACGGCCACGCTGACATCGGTGAAGATCTCGAGCGACCCGTACGACTTGGAGAGGCCGCTCGCCGTGAGCGGCGTCTTGCCGCAGGGCACCGGGTTGGGGAAGCGCACCTTGGCCACCTTGTCGGAGGTGCGCACCTCTTCCAGGCCGCCCAGCATCCGCTCGGCCCGGCGGGCCATGTTCTGCGCGGCGACGGTCTTGGTGGCCTTGGCCCGCATCTTGTCGGCCTGGGCCATCAGGGCGCCGGCCTTCTTCTCGGCGTTGGCCCGCTCGCGGCGACGGCGGCGCTCGTCGGTCTCGCGCGACTCGAGGTATTTCTTCCAGCCCAGGTTGTAGATGTCGACGACCGAGCGGTTGGCGTCGAGATACCAGACCTTGTTGACCGCGGCCTCCAGCAGCTCGACGTCGTGGCTGATCACCACGAGGCCGCCCTTGTGCTGCGCCATGTAGCCGCGCAGCCAGGCGATCGAGTCCTGGTCGAGGTGGTTGGTCGGCTCGTCGAGCAGCAGGATGCCCTTGCCGTTCTGCCCGGAGTTGGCGAACAGGATGCGGGCCAGCTCGATGCGGCGGCGCTGACCGCCGGAGAGGGTGCCGATCGTCTGGGCCAGCGCCCGGTCGGGCAGCCCCAGGTTGGAGCAGATGCGGGCGGCCTCGGCCTCGGCGGCGTATCCGCCTAGCGCGGAGAACTGGTCCTCCAGGGCGCCGTAGCGCCGGATCAGCTTGTCGTCGGCGCTCTCCTCGAGCTCGACCTCGAGCTTCTGCATCTCGGCGATGATCGAGTCGAGGCCGCGGGCGCTGAGCACCCGGTCACGGCCGGTCACGTTGAGGTCGCCGGTGCGCGGGTCCTGCGGCAGATAGCCGACCTCGCTGGTGCGCTCGACGGTGCCCGTGTAGGGCTGGCCCTCGCCGGCCAGGACCTTGAGCGTGGTGGTCTTGCCCGCGCCGTTACGGCCGACCAGGCCGATCCGGTCGCCCGGCTGCACCCGCAGGGTGACCGGGGACAGCAGGATGCGGGCGCCCGCGCGCAGTTCGAGTCCGGTGGCGGTGATCATGGCTGAAAGCTCGCTCTCGGGAAGATAAGGCTGACTCCGGGCACACGAAAACGCCGACCACGTGGAGAGGGTCGGCGCGGGACAGGTCAGTCTTCGCAGAGCAGCACCCCGCCATACTACCGGGCGGCCCCGAGTACCTCCCACTCGATTAACGATCAAGATCATCGGGTACGCAGCGCACACCTTCGCCGCACCGGCTCAGTGAGGATGAGATGGAACTCAACGAGAACGCCGATATCGATACCAGTCAGGTCGAGGATCGACGTGGCTCCGGCGGTGGTGGCGGGGGCCTGGGCGGCCTGCCCATCGGCGGCGGGGGCCTCGTCGGCATCATCATCACGATCGTCGTGGCGGTGGTCGGCGGCTACTTCGGCATCAACCAGATCGGCGGCGGCAGCGAGACCGGCGACAACACGAACATCAACCAGGAGTGCAAGCAGGAAGGCGCCCTCGACAAGCTCGAGTGCCGCAATGTGCTCTACATCAACTCGATCCAGGCGTACTGGCGGACGGCCGCGCCCGAGAACTTCAACATCGACTACCAGCCGGCCAAGACCATCATCTTCTCGCAACGGGTGAGCACGGCCTGCGGCGCCGCCGACTCGGGCGTCGGACCGTTCTACTGCCCCGGCGACAACAACGTGTACATCGACCTGACCTTCTATCAGGTGCTGGCCAAGCAGCTCGGCGCGCCGGGCGAGTTCGCCCAGCCGTACGTGCTGGCCCACGAGTACGGCCACCACATCCAGGACATCACCGGCACCGAGGCCAAGATGCGCCGGGCCCAGCAGGGCGCCTCCGAGGCGGAGCAGAACGCGCTCTCGGTCAAGCTCGAGCTGCAGGCCGACTGCTATGCGGGGGCCTGGGCCAAGTCGGCCACCGAGACCACCGACAAGGACGGCGACAAGATCTTCAAGAGCCTCACCCAGCAGGACATCCAGGAGGGCATCCAGACGGCCGGCCAGATCGGCGACGACGTCCTGCAGAAGCGCGGCGGCAACCCGGTCAACCCCGAGGAGTTCACCCACGGCACGGCGGCCCAGCGCCAGCAGGCGTTCAGCACCGGCTACGACTCCGGTTCGCCGAAGAGCTGCGCCCAGTCCTTCTAGGCGGGTTCCCGCACCAATACCGAAACGGCCCGGGCCCCGGCGATCGCGGACACCAGAACCGCGTGCCGGGGCTCGGGCACGTCCAGGAACCGGTCGGCTTTCACGGCGGCCAGCGGGGCCAGTTGCGGGACGGCCAGAATCGCCTCCACCGCGGCGCGATCGCCGCCGGTGACGAGCGCGGTCAGATCCCGTACGGAGGGAAGAAGAATGCGCCCCACAATGCCGGCGCCATCGGCAATGGCCGCCTTGGCCTGATTGTCCCGGCGACGCGCGAAGCGCTGCTGCGACCAGCCACCCGCGGCCGTCCGCCCCTGCACATAGTTGCGGTCCACCTTGGAGCCGAGCAGCTCGGTCCCCTCGGCGATTCCCGCCGCGACCGCACCTTTACGCGCCAGCAGCAACCCAATCTTCCGGGGCCGTGACGCTTCGACGATCAGCTCGCCGATGGTCGCCACCTCGGGCGCCCCCGGCGGCGTTTCCCAGGTCGCGGTGGCGCCGTCCTCGGCGATCAAGGTCAAGCCCGTTTCCCGGTACGGGCCATGCCGGCGCTCGAAGTTCTCGAGCCACCGCGGCAGCCGCTCCGGCGCGACATCCACCCATTTCCCGCCGCCCGCGGCCGCCCGTTCACCCATTCCTGTCACACTACGG
Organism: Paractinoplanes lichenicola; assembly: GCF_016785085.1. Classification (GTDB taxonomy): domain Bacteria; phylum Actinomycetota; class Actinomycetes; order Mycobacteriales; family Micromonosporaceae; genus Actinoplanes; species Actinoplanes lichenicola. Next base: position 690,906 of record NZ_JAENHO010000005.1, on the reverse strand, counting down.
TGGCAGGATGCCAGCCATGAACGACCTGCTGATCCGGCTCGACGAACGCCTCCGGCCGGCCGCCGACCCGACCCGGGCGGCGGGCATGGCGGCGTACATGAAAAACCAGTTCGAATTCCTCGGGCTCCCCGCTCCCGTGCTGCAAAAACTCGCCAAAGCGGCGCAGACCGGCCTGCCCCGCCCCACGCCGGAGGAATTGCGCACGATCGCGCTCGAGTTGTGGTCCCGCCCCCAGCGCGAATACCAATACGTGGCCTGTTCCTATCTGGTGCGCCACGTCGACGTGCCCGGCGCCGATTTCATCACGACAGTGCGCACGCTGGTCACGACGAAGTCGTGGTGGGACACGATCGACCCGCTGGCGACCCGATTCACCGGCGGCCTCGTGAAACGTCACCGCGCACTGGTCGACGCGATGGACGAATGGTCCCGCGACGACAACATGTGGCTGGTCAGAGTCGCGATCCTGCACCAGTTGCACTACGGCGCCGACACCGACGAGGAACGATTGTTCGCCTATTGCGCGGCGCAGGCCGGCCATCGCGACTTCTTCGTCCGCAAAGCCATCGGCTGGGCCCTCCGCCATTACGCGCGCACGGCCCCGCACGAGGTCCGCACCTTTGTGGAGGCTCACCGTTCCGTGCTGTCCGGCCTGTCGATTCGAGAAGCAACAAAACACCTCTGACGGGTAGCTTGACCGGATGCGCGAGTTTCCCGTCTCCGAGCCCGCCGCCGGCCCGTACGGCATCGTCCCCGGCCCCGACGACGCCCTCTGGATCACCCTGGTCCACGCCGGCGCGATCGCCCGCCTGACCCCCGACGGCGCAGTCGGCACATTCTCGCTCGACGCCCCCGAGAGCGGCCCCTCGATCATCACCACCGGCCCCGACGGCGCGCTCTGGTTCACCCGCAACCGCGACGACCGCATCGGCCGCATCACCACCGACGGCAAGCACACGTCGTTCACCGTGCGCGGCGCCCCGTTCGGCATCACGACCGCGCCCGACGGCGCCCTCTGGTTCACCGAGATGAACACCGACACGATCGGCCGCATCACCACCGACGGCACCGTGACCGAGTTCCCCCTGCCCACCACGGGTGGCTTCGCCTCAATGATCGTCACCGGCCCCGACGACGCCCTGTGGTTCACCCTCAACCAGGCCAACGCCATCGGCCGCATCACCCTCGACGGCGAAGTCACCCTGCATGAGCTGCCCACCCCGGCCGCCGCCCCCGTAGGCATCACCCGCGGCACCGACAACGCCCTGTGGTTCGTCGAAATCGGCGCCGGCCAGGTGGGACGTATCACCGTCGACGGCACCGTCACGGAGTTTCCGCTCCCCGACCGCACTGCCCGCCCCCACGCGATCACGGCCGCCCCGGACGGCGGTTGCTGGTTCACGGAATGGGCCGCGAATCGCCTGGCCCACATCACCTCGGACGGCCAGGTGACGGAACACGACCTGCCCGCACCCGGGTCCGAACCACACGGTTTGGCAGTCACCACGGACGGCACGGTGTGGACAGCTCTGGAAACCGGCTCGGTCGCCCGCCACATCCCTGTGGACAACCCGCACCACCACCTTGACAGCGAGTAGTGTCCCCACCAGTTCCCGTGGTGGGCGGGGGAGGCGGTGGCCGTACAGGAGCAAGTCGTTCATTTCGGATGTGTGCAGTGATGAGAAGTTGCTAACTCGGTAGTAGCAGCCGGATGGCCAGGTAGGCGATCACAAGGCTGGACACCAGGGCGGTCACGGCCCTCCCCCGCGGTCCGGTCAACCAGCGGCCCACCAGCGAGCCGCCGCCGGCGATCACCAGTTGCCAGCTCGCCGAGGCCAGCAGGACGCCGAGGACGAACAGGATGCCGCCGCCTTCGCCGCCGCGGCCCAGGACCAGGGCGGCGAAGTAGACGACAGTGGCCGGGTTGAGCAGGGTCAGGCCGAGCACGCCCAGGTAGGCCCGCCACGGCGTGGCCGGGCGCTGGTCGACGGCTGCAGAGCCGGGTTTGCGGAAGGCGGCCCGCGCGGTCAGCACGGCGATGGCCAGCAGCACGACGGCCGCCACCCACCGCAGCGGCGTGGCGATCGGGGCGATCACCCCGGCGACGGCGGCGCCCCCGGCCACGGCGATCGCGGCGAAGACCCCGTCGGCGGTGGCCGCGCCCAGGCCGGCCGCCGCCCCGACGCGCAGGGAGGTGCGGGCGCTGAGACCGGCGATAAGCACCCCGATGGCGCCCATGGGCAGCGCGACTCCGTAGCCGGCGGTGAGGCCGGCCAGAAACGCCGCGCTCATGACAGCTGCTGCGGGACCGCCGTTTCGTCGAGCGCACGCTTCTGCTGTCGCGCGGCCCGTTCGGCCACAGCGACAGAGACAGCGGGATGCGGATACGGCGTAATCACGCGCTCATCGTGCCGTTCCCCGGGGCTTCCCCGCGACTCATTTAGACGCGCGGCGCGGCGGGCACGTGCAAGGGCTCCCTCAACCCGGCCGCCTCAAGAGCTTCCCGTACGTCGTCCAGGCCCTCGGTGAAGTGCTCCCAACTGTCCACATGGGCCGGCACGACCACCGACGCGTCCAGGATCTGTGCCGCCGTCGCCATGTCCGCGGCCGACAACGTCAGGTTCACGTCGCCGACCGACGGCGTGGCCCTGCGCCCGCATTTCCGCCGGCTGGTCGGGGTGCCGCCGCAGACGTATCGAGCGAGTTTCGCGGCCGCCTGACCGGATAAGGTGCTGATCATGGGTGTTGTCGCCGAACTTGTCCTCGTCCGGCACGGGCAGAGCCTGGCCAACGTCGCTTTTCCCGCCGCCGACGCGGAGGGCCTGCTCGAGGCGGAGGTCAGCGGTCGCGACGCCGAGGTCCCGCTGACCGAGTTCGGCGAGAAGCAGGCCCGGGCGCTGGGTGAGTGGATCGGCGCCCGGCCCGAGAACGAGCTGCCCCAGGTCGTGATCACCTCGCCCTATCTGCGGGCCCGCGAGACGTGGCGGCTGGCCGCCGAGGCCGCCGGCGTCGACCTGCCCGCGCCGACCACCGACGACCGGCTCGTCGACCGCCTGCTGGGCGAGCTCGAGATGCTCACCCGGGCCGCGATCGCCCAGCGCTACCCCGGCGAGGCCCAGCGCCGCACAGACGCCGGCGAGCACCGCTACGCCCCGCCCGGCGGCGAGTCGTTCGCCGACATCGAGGTGCGGCTGGGCGCCTTCCTCGACGACCTGCACCGCGACCACGCCGGCCGGCGCGTGATCGTCGTGGCGCACGACGCCGTCGTCCTGATGATGCGGGCCGTCATCGAGCAGCTGACCTGGGAGCAGGTGCTGGCGGCCGAGCGCGAGGCGGGCAGCGTCCGCAACGCCTCGCTGAGCCGCTTCGTCGCCGTCGAGGACCACCTGGAGCTGGCCTACTACAACGTGGTCGACCACCTGCCGACGAACTAATCGGGGTTGGACCACGCGCGCAGCCGGGTCAGCACCTCCCGGTCGCCGTCGATGGCCAAGGCTTCGAGCGGAAGGCGGCCGTAGAGCACCAGCACCAGGTCGCTCGACGTCCCTCGGATCACCGTCGTCGGCTCGCCCGCGGCAGCCTGCTCCAGCAGCCGGCCGCCGCTGGGCGTGAGATCGAGAGTGTGCGGCTGCCCGTCGCTCGCGTCGAACCGCACGCGCGCCGGCTGGTGCGGCCATGCCCCGAGCGATCCGACGCCGACCTGCAAGAACTCCGCCACGCCGTCAGCGGCGACCGCCACGGGCAAGGGCTCCGGCACACCGGCCTGCCCCCGAGCCTCCTGCGCGTCGTACGCGTGCACTGCGGCTTCTTGCACCTGGTGACGAGCGATGGCGCCGACCGTGAGCGGGGCCGACGAGGCACCCCACCAGGCCCAGGCCCGCGTGCCGGCCGACGAGGCGCGCAACGCCGCCAGCAGCAGCGAGGTGGACTCGGCCGACCAGGCGAGCAGGTCACCGCTCGGTTCCCGGTCGCCGAGGGCGGAACGTGATGGAGGCCCGGTCGGGTCGGCCGCCCGCACCACCACGGCCCAGAACCGTTGGACCGCGCCGAGATGCGCCACGAGATCGCGCAGATCCCAGTCGGGGCAGCCCGGCACACGGGCCCCGAAATCGGCAGCGGCGGCGACTGCGTCACGCAGCGCCGCCGACCGCTCGTCGATCAGGGTGAGGGCGTGGTCGAAATCCATGCCCTGGTTTCTAGCAAAGGGGTCCGACAGAAATCAGACGTTGAAGCCCAGCGCGCGCAGCTGCTCGCGGCCGTCGTCGGTGATCTTGTCGGGGCCCCACGGCGGCAGCCAGACCCAGTTGATGCGGAAGTCGGCGACCAGGCCGCCACCGGGGCCCTTGGTCAGCGCCGTCCGCGTCTGGTCCTCGATGACGTCGGTCAGCGGGCACGCCGCCGAGGTGAGCGTCATGTCGAGGGTGGCGATGTTCTCGTCGTCGACGTGGGTGCCGTAGACGAGGCCGAGGTCGACGACGTTGATCCCCAGCTCGGGGTCGACGACGTCCTTCATCGCCTCTTCGATGTCGTCGATGGACGCCTTGGAAACGGCCGAGTCGGTCATGCCTTCACCTCTGAGGAAGCAGCAGTTACGTCAACACCAGCGCGTGCGGCCGCGTCCTTGAACGCCATCCACGGCAGCAGCGCGCACTTCACCCGGGCCGGGAACTTGGCCACCCCGGCGAACGCGATCCCGTCGCCGAGCACGTCCTCGTCCGGTTCGACCTGGCCACGCCCCTGCATCAGCGCCACGAACGCGTCCTGGATTCCCGCCGCTTCCGCAGCCGTACGCCCCTGGAGCAGCTCGTGCAGCACGGACGCGGACGCCTGGCTGATCGAGCACCCCAACCCGTCGTACGAAATGTCGGAAAACGTGTCGGAAGAAGCGGCCACCCGGACCGTGATCTCGTCGCCACAGGTCGGGTTGACGTGGTGCGCCTCACCGTTGAACGGGTCACGCAGCCCACGCCCGTGCGGGTGCTTGTAGTGGTCCAGGATGATCTCCTGGTAGAGCCCGTCGAGCATCATCCGAACACCTTCCGGACCTGGTCGAGGCCGCGGGCGAGGGAGTCGATCTCGTCCGTGGTCGTGTAGAGGTAGAACGACGCGCGGGTCATCGCCGGCACCCCGAACCGTACGCAGGTGGGCTTGGCGCAGTGATGCCCGACCCGCACCTCGACACCGAGCGCGTCGAGCACCTGGCCCACGTCGTGGGGGTGTACCCCGTCGACGGCGAACGAAAGCGTGCCGCCGCGCCCCTCCGGGGTGGCCGGCCCGAAGATGCTCACCCCGGGCACGTCGGCCAGGGTCTTCAACGCGTACGCGGTGATCTCCTGCTCGTGCCGGTGGACGGCCTCCATGCCCAGCGCGTTCAGATAGTCGACGGCCGCGCCCAGACCGACCGCCTCGGCGATGGGCGGGGTGCCCGCCTCGAACCGGGCCGGCGGCGGGGCGTAGGTCGTGCCGGTCATCGTGACCGTCTCGATCATCGAGCCGCCGGCCAGGAACGGCGGCATGGCGGCCAGCAGGTCGTACCGGCCCCAGAGCACGCCGATGCCGGTCGGGCCGAGCATCTTGTGCCCGGTGAACGCGATGAAGTCGGCCCCGAGCTGCTGCACGTCGACCGGCAGGTGCGGCACCGACTGCGAGCAGTCGAGCAGCACGAGCGCGCCGACCTCGTGCGCCCGCGCCACGATCGGCGCCACGTCGTTGATCGTGCCCAGCACGTTCGACATGTGCACGACCGAAACGATCTTCGTCCGCTCGTTGATCAACTCGTCAATGGAGTCAAGAGCGAGACGGCCCTCGTCGGTCACCCCGAACCATCGCAGGGTCGCGCCCGTCCGCTCGCACAGCAGCTGCCACGGGACGATATTCGAGTGATGCTCCATCTCGGAGATCACGATCTCGTCGCCCGGCTTCAGCGCCAGGTGCTGCCCGAGCGAATGCGCGACCAGGTTGATCGCCTCGGTCGAGTTCTTCGTGAAGACGATCTCGTCGGGGGTCGCCGCGCCGATGAAGGCCGCGACCTTGCCGCGGGCCTCCTCGTACGCCGACGTGGCCTCGGTGCCGAGCGTGTGCACCGAGCGGGACACGTTGCCGTTGTGCCGCTCGTTGTGCAGGCGCATCGCCTTGATCACCTGCGCCGGTTTCTGCGAGGTGTTCGCGCTGTCCAGATAGACCAGCGGGTGGCCGTTGACCTCCCGCGAGAGGATCGGGAAGTCGGCTCGGATCCGGGCCACGTCGAACGTCATTGTTCTGTACCCTCCGTCAGACCCGGGCGCCGACGTAGCGCTCGTAGCCCTCGGCCTCGAGCTGCTCGGCGAGCTCCGGGCCACCCTCCTGCACGATCTTGCCGGCCACGAACACGTGCACGAAGTCCGGCTTGATGTAGCGCAGGATGCGCGTGTAGTGCGTGATCAGCAGCAGGCCGGTCTCGCCGTTCTCGCGGACCCGGTTGACGCCCTCGCTGACGACGCGCAGCGCGTCGATGTCGAGGCCCGAGTCGGTCTCGTCGAGGATCGCCATCTTCGGCTTGAGCAGCTCGAGCTGCATGATCTCGTGCCGCTTCTTCTCGCCGCCGGAGAAGCCCTCGTTGACGTTGCGCTGGGCGAACGCCGGGTCCATCTGCAGCTTCTCCATGGCCGTACGCAGCTCGCCGGCCCACGTGCGCAGCTTGGGGGCCTCGCCCTCGATCGCCGTCTTCGCCGTACGCAGGAAGTTCGCCACCGAGACGCCGGGCACCTCGACCGGATACTGCATCGCCAGGAACAGGCCGGCCCGGGCGCGCTCGTCGACCGTCATGTCGAGGACGTTGTCGCCGTCCAGCGTCACCGAGCCGCCGGTGATCTCGTACTTCGGGTGGCCCGCGATGGAGTAGGCCAGCGTCGACTTGCCCGAGCCGTTCGGACCCATGATGGCGTGGGTCTCGCCCGACTTCACGGTCAGGTCGACCCCGGCCAGGATCGGCTTCAGCTCGCCCTCGGGCAGCTTCACCGACACCTGCAGGTCGCGGATCTCCAGGGTGCTCACGGGTTTACTCCATTACTCGGGGTCGTCGAAACATAGATGTCGCCGTCGCGGATCTCGACGGGGAAGGTCGCCACCGGGGAGAACGCGGGCGGGCCGCTCGGCTCGCCGGTGCGCAGGTCGAACCGGGAGCCGTGCAGCCAGCACTCGAGCAGGCACCCCTCGACCTCGCCCTCGGAGAGCGGGACGGCGGCGTGGGAGCACTCATCGCGTACGGCGTAGAAGTTGTCGTCGTCGGCGTGGACCACCGCGATGTCGACACCGTCGAGCTCGACCGAGATCGCGGTGCCCTTGGCGACCTCGGAGGCCGCGCCGACGAGCTCGAAGGTCACGACGAGTACTCCGCCAGCCGGTTCTCGATGGCCGCGCCCAGCCGCTCGCGCAGCTCCTCGACCGGGATCTTGTTGATCAGCTCGGCGAAGAAGCCACGGACGACGAGCTTGCGCGCCTCGGCCTCGGGGATGCCCCGCGCCATGAGGTAGAACAGCTGCTCCTCGTCGAAGCGGCCGGTCGCGCTGGCGTGCCCGGCCCCGACGATCTCGCCGGTCTCGATCTCGAGGTTGGGCACCGAGTGGGCCACGGCGCCGTCGGTCAGGATCAGGTTGCGATTGATCTCGTACGTCTCCGTGCCCGTCGCCGCGGCGCGGATCAGCACGTCGCCGACCCAGACCGTCTGCGCGGACGCACCCTGCAGGGCGCCCCGGTAGCCGACGTAGCTGCGGCAGTCCGGCACCGAGTGGTCGACCAGCTGGCGGTGCTCGAAGTGCTGGCCGGCGTCGGCGAAGTAGAGACCCCACAGCTCGGCGTCGCCACCGCGGCCGGCGTATTCCACGCTGGTGAACTGGCGGACCAGGTCGCCGCCCAGCGCCACCTGCACGTGGCTGGCCCGGGCGTCGCGGCCGAGGCGGATCTTGACGTGCTGCGCCTGCACCGCGCCGGCGTCCCAGTCGGCGATCGTCACGAAGGTGAGCTGCGCGCTGTCGCCGACCACGACCTCGATGTTGTCGGCCAGGGTGGCCGTGCCGGTCTGCTCGAGCACGAGCGTGACCTTGGCGAACGCGCCGATCTTGACGAACGTACGGGCTGCCGCGGCCTCGCCGCCCTTGCCGACGAGCCGGATGACGACCGCCTGCTCGGGCTCGGTCTCGGGCGCGACCTCGATCAGCGTCACGCCGTCGGCCGAACCGAACGCCAGGGCGCTGATCCGGTCGAACGGCGTGAGCACCGGCTCGGCCGTCGCCCCGCTGGTCACGCTGACGCCGGTGGGCAACTCACCCGTCTCGAGCTGCGGCGCGGCGCCGGTCACCGAGGTGGCGGTGACCAGCTCGCGCAGCCGCTTGATCGGGGTGAAACGCCACTCCTCCTCCAGGCCGTTGACGGCCGGGAACTCGGTGACGTCGAACGACCGCAGCACCTGCGACTTGGTGCTGGGCGGGGCAATCGTTGTTTCGGTGGACATGGTTTTAGCCGACCGCGCCTTCCATCTGGAGCTCAATGAGACGGTTCAACTCGAGGGCGTACTCCATCGGCAGCTCCTTGGCGATCGGCTCGATGAAGCCGCGCACGATCATCGCCATCGCCTCGTCCTCGGTCAGGCCGCGGCTCATCAGATAGAAGAGCTGGTCGTCGCTGACCTTGGAGACGGTCGCCTCGTGCCCCATCGCCACGTCGTCCTCGCGGATGTCGACGTAAGGGTAGGTGTCCGAGCGGCTGACGGTGTCGACCAGGAGTGCGTCGCACTTGACCGTGCTCTTGGAGGACTCCGAGCCCTCCAGCACCTGCACCAGACCCCGGTACGACGTGCGGCCGCCGCCCCGGGCGATCGACTTCGAGATGATCGTCGAGGAGGTGTGCGGCGCGGCGTGCACCATCTTGGCGCCCGAGTCCTGGTGCTGGCCCTCGCCGGCCATGGCGATCGAGAGCACCTCGCCCTTGGCGTGCGGGCCGGTCATGTAGACGGCCGGGTACTTCATCGTCACCTTGGAGCCGATGTTGCCGTCGATCCACTCCATGGTCGCGCCCTCTTCGCAGGTGGCGCGCTTGGTGACCAGGTTGTAGACGTTGTTCGACCAGTTCTGGATGGTCGTGTAACGCACCCGGGCGTTCTTCTTGACGACGATCTCGACGACCGCGGAGTGCAGCGAGTCCGACGAGTAGATCGGCGCGGTGCAGCCCTCGACGTAGTGCACGTACGAGCCCTCGTCGGCGATGATCAGCGTCCGCTCGAACTGGCCCATGTTCTCGGTGTTGATCCGGAAGTAGGCCTGCAGCGGGATGTCGACGTGCACGCCCTTCGGCACGTAGATGAACGAGCCACCCGACCACACCGAGGTGTTGAGCGCGGCGAACTTGTTGTCGCCGACCGGGATGACGGTGCCGAAGTACTCCTGGAAGATCTCCGGGTGCTGCTTGAGCGCCGTGTCGGTGTCGAGGAACAGGACGCCCTGCTCCTCGAGGTCCTCACGGATCGCGTGATAGACGACCTCGGACTCGTACTGTGCGGCGACACCGGCCACGAGGCGCTGCTTCTCGGCCTCGGGGATGCCCAGCTTGTCGTACGTCGCCTTGATGTCCTCGGGCAGGTCCTCCCAGCTGGCGGCCTGCTTCTCGGTGGAGCGTACGAAGTACTTGATGTTCTGGAAGTCGATGCCGGTGAGGTCGGCGCCCCAGTTCGGCATGGGCTTGCGGTCGAACAGGCGCAGGCCCTTGAGCCGGAGGTTGAGCATCCACTCGGGCTCGTTCTTCTTCGCGGAGATGTCACGCACCACGGCCTCGGACAGACCGCGCTGAGCCGCGGCACCCGCGACGTCGGCGTCGGCCCAGCCGTACTCGTACTTGCCCAGGGCGGCGAGGTGCTCTTCCTGAGTAGCGATCTGGTCGGTCATGTATCTGTCCTTACCCGTGGGATTGACGGAATGTGCGTGGTGCACACGCCATCACCGTGCGCAATCGTGGCGAGACGCTGAACGTGCGTGCCGATGAGCCTGGAGATGACCTCGGTCTCGGCGTCACAAAGCTGAGGGAACTCGGCGGCCACGTGGGCCACCGGGCAGTGATGCTGGCACAGCTGCCCGCCGGTCGCGATCGTCGACGCGTTGGCAGCGTAGCCCTCGGCGGTCAGCGCTTCGGCGAGCGCCTCCGCCCTGGCCAGGGGGTCGTTGCCGGCCTCCTCGAGCGCGGCCCGGCACCGCTCCTCGAGCGCCACGACCTGGGCCGAGGCGAAGGCGGTGACCCCCTCGGGGCCGTGCTGCTGCGCGATCCAGCGCAGCGCGGCCGTGGCGATGCCGTCGTAGAAGTGCGGGAACGACTCGCGGGCGGCGGCGGTCAGCACGAACGTCTTGGCCGGGCGGCCGCGGCCCCGCGGGCCCTTGCGCGGGCTCTCCCGCGCCTCGACCAGGCTCTCGGCGAGCATCGCGTCGAGGTGTTTGCGGATCGCCGCCGGGCTCAGGCCGAGGCAGGCGCCGAGCTCGGCCGCGGTGGCCGAACCCCGCTCCAGTAGCAGCTGGGCGACCCGGTCACGGGTGCGGCCGTCCGTCGCGCTGGCAGACGCCACCGCTCCGGTCCGGATCAGCACCTCGTTTTTCACTACGGCAACGTTACGTATTTCGGCGGAAGCCTGCAAACCGACCCCCCGGTGATCCATGCCACCGAGGTGCGGGAGTTGCCAAAATCAAGATCAATTGCCTGCGTACGATGCCGAAGGTGAGGTTTTTGCCGCTGCGTCCTCTGGCCCTGGCGTCCCTGGTCGCCAACGTCGCGCTCGTCGTCACCGGTGCGGCGGTCCGGCTCACCGGTTCCGGTCTGGGCTGCCCGACGTGGCCCCGGTGCACCGACGAGTCGTACACGACGACGTCCGAGATGGGCGTGCACGGCGTGATCGAATTCGGCAACCGGCTCCTCACGTTCGCGCTCGGCATCATCGCCGTGGCCTGCGTGATCGCCGCCCTGCTGGAACGCCCCCGCCGCCGCTCCCGGGTCCTGCTGAGCGTCGCGGTGCTGCTCTACATCCCGCTGCAGGCCGTGATCGGCGGCATCACGGTGCTGACCAACCTCAACCCGTGGGTCGTCGGCCTGCACTTCCTGGTCTCGATCGTGATCATTGCTTTCGCGTACGCGTTGTGGCGGCGCGCCGGCGAGGGCGACGGCCTGCCCGTACGCCTGGTGCCGGCCCCGCTGCGCCACCTGGCCTGGATCCTGACCACGGTCTCGGCCTCGGTGATCGCCCTGGGCGTGGTCGTGACCGGCAGCGGCCCGCACGCCGGCGACCTCGACGCCAAACGCAACGGCCTCGACCCCGCCACGGTCTCCCAGGCCCACGCCGACGTGGTGTTCTTGCTGGTCGGCCTCACACTGGCCATGATCTTCGCGCTCCAGGCCGTCAAGGCACCCCGAGCCACCGTACGGGCGGCGATCGTCCTGCTCGCCGTCGAACTGGCCCAGGGCCTGATCGGCTTCGTGCAGTACTTCACGCACCTGCCGGTCCTGCTGGTCGGCGCCCACATGCTCGGCTCCGCCCTGGTCTGGACGTCCACGCTGGCCGTCCTGTGGTCCCTGCGCGCCCGCCCGCTGGAGCCGGCCGAGCCCCCGGTTGAGCCGGCCACCCTCTCCCCCGCCGCGGCCGAGCCCGTCCCCGCCCCGCGCTGACCCAGCTAGCCCTGCTCGCCCCTGGTGTGCTTTCTCGCGGCCTGCCCGAGCGTCTCTCTCGGACCGGCCGAACGCTCTGACCTGGACCTTCACGATCGCCGCCTGTGGATAACCGCGTGTCATCCACAGGCGGCCATTTTGTTCCGACGTTGATCGGCCGGCTCCGGCACGCTCTTCACATGCGACACACGAGCCACACCAACAGCAGCCACCACGTCGGACACAGGCAATCGCGGCGGACCGGCTGAACCATCTGGCTGCCACAGACTCGGCAGGGCTGCCGATCCGAATCCCGTCAGCCGGATCGGCTCCCGCGAGCCCTGCCGACCGGGTGGCGTCCGCCTCGAGCCGAAGGCACCGGCAACCCACCGAATCGGCTCGGCGGGCGTCACCCGCCCACCCGGCGCGCACACCCGTGGCGTCGAGATCGCTGCGCGCGCCCGAGTCGCCCGGGCCGCGCCGCCTCCGCCAGGGCAGCGTCGCCGGGTTCCGGTGAAAGCGCGTCCAGGAAAGAAGGTGAGCCTAAGGAGCACTCCACGATGCGGGCGGCCGCAATCCCGGTGTCCCTGCCGCGGCCGTCTACCAACCAGGGCGCGGGGTGGTGACTCCACTCTCTCCGGTCACCACCCCCGCCGCCGGGCGGGTAGAAGCCGGCCGAGCGCCGACCCGCGACGAGGCGTCGACGGGCGATGAGGTGTGCCGCGGGCAACGAGGTGCCGCGGGGCGCCTGGCGCGGGTCAGAGGCGGTTGATGATGGCCTCGGCCAGGCGGTGGGTGGCGCCCTCGGGCTCGCCCTCGCGGAGGAACAGGCTGGGCTCGGTCAGTTCGAGCTCGACCAGCAGCGGTTCGCCGTCGGGGCCCGGGATCAGGTCGACGCGGGCGTAGAGCAGGCGCTCGGCCCCGCCCGGGATGTGGTCGAGCACGCGGCCGGCCGTGCGGCGCTCGGCGGCGGACGGCGTGCGGGGGTCGATCTGCTCGCTGCCGGGGTCGATCGTGCCCTCGTCGGGGCCGGTCAGCATCGGGCCCTTGCGGATCGCGTGGCTGAACGTCAGCGTGCCGGTCTTGTCGGGCAGGAAGATGAGCGCCGTCTCGCCGAGGTCGTCCACCGCGGACAGGTAGGGCTGCACCATCGCCGTGCGGCCCGCGGCGGACAGGCGGGCCAGGTGGGCCTCGGCCAGGTCGAGCTGGGCGGGCAGTTGATAGCGGCCCGTGTCCTGGCTGCCGGCGCTGACCGTGGGCTTGACGACCCATTCGCCGGTCGCGGGCGGGGTCCAGGCCTGGCCGGGGGCCACGAAGACGGTCGGGGTGACCGGCAGCCCGGCCCGGGCGAGCTCGCCCAGGTAACGCTTGTCGGTGTTCCACTCGAGCACGTCGGCCGGGTTGAGCAGCCGGGGAACACTTCGCGCCCACGCGATGAACTGGTCGCGGCGGGGCACGTAGTCCCACGGCGAGCGGATCACCGCGAGGTCGTAGGCGGCCCAGTCGGCCGCGGGGTCGTCCCAGCGGACGGCGTCGGCCTCGACGCCGCGTTCGCGGAGGGTGTCGCGCAGCGGGTGGTCGTCCTCCCAGAGCTCCGGGAAGAGGTCGCACGTAACGAGAGCGACCCGGGAGTGATCCCGGGTCGCGTGGACTTGGTGGGTCACCTCAGCGGGCCATGCTCCGGCGCGACATCGAACGCCAGAGGTCGTTGCTGGGGCGCATCTGCTCCATGAGCTCGCGCTCCCACTCGTTCTCCACCTCGACCCCGGCGCTCTCGCAAGCCTTGCGGGCGACCATGGTGTCGTCGGCGAACTGGTCGGACCACTCGCCGTCCTGGCCGACGAGAACAATGCGGGCACCGCGCTTGCCGACGTACTCGATGACCGCCTTGGCGCCCCCGTGGCCGGCGGCGAAGGACTTGATCCCCGCGGTCAGTGTCGTATCGGAACCTTGAGCCATGACGGGAAGAGTAAGCACCTGGAAGCCGCGGGCAAGTACCTCCGTGGGCCATTTGTGAGAGGAATTACCTGCAGGTTTAACTGTTGGACACATCGCTATGTAGCGATTAGCCCGAAATGCGCACATCAACGGTTTTCCATCGAACGAGCGACGGACAGTAACCAGTAATCGGGCATATTGGGTCACCTTGTGCGACACCCGTAACCCTGGGCCGACACCGACAAGTACGGGCGGAAGGCGACGACGGTTCAATCCCTACCCACTCGCGCCGCGGTAAACGCAGAAGGCGCGAATCTTGGCACGAAGCCCCACTGAGCACGGAACGGGACGCCGGGGCCGGAAACGGCGACGCGCCCGGCACCGCGGAGAGCGGGCGGGCGCGTACGGGCCGGGAGTTTGAGGCGTCAGATGAGGGCGTCCACCGCGACCGCGATGAACAGGATCGTCAGGTAGGTGATGGACCAGTGGAACAGCCGCATCGGCTTGGCCGGCTCCCCCGCCCGCGTCCGCTTCACCAGCAGCAGGGCCTCGGCCAGGAAGGCCACGCCGGTGCCGATGGCGGCCAGCAGATAGATCAGGCCCAGGCCGAGGTCCCGACCCAGCGCCCAGGCCGCGATCGACGACGCCACGGTGAGCACCGTGAAGAGGATGATCTCGAAGTTGACCCGGCCCGTCGAGCGGACGACCGGCAGCATCGGCACCCCGGCCCGCGCGTAGTCGTCCTTGTATTTGATGGCCAGGGCATAGAAGTGCGGCATCTGCCAAAAGAAGACAACCGCAAAAAGCGCCCATCCCAGCGGGGCCACGGTGCCGGTCACGGCGGCCCAGCCGATGATCACCGGGGCCGAGCCGCAGATGCCGCCCCAGAACGTGTTGGCGGGCGTGCGGCGCTTGAGCCACAGCGTGTAGACGACGTCGTAGTAGAAGATCGCGCCGGCCGTCATCGCCGTGGCCAGCCAGTTGGTGAAGACCGCCATCAGGACGACCGAGACCGCGGCGAGCGTCAGGCCGAAGATGAGCACCGAGCGCGGGGTGACCGTGTTGGCCGGCAGCGGCCGCCGCTTGGTGCGCCGCATGACCTGGTCGATGTCGCGGTCGATGTAGCAGTTGAGCGCGCTCGCGGCGCCGCCCGCCATCGCCCCGCCGATCAGCACCACGGCGAGTGTGCGCAGGTCAGGCCACCCGCCCGCGGCGACCATCATGGTCGGAACCGTCGTCACCAGAAGGAGCTCGACGATCTGCGGCTTGCACAGCGCCAGATAGGCGCGGAACAGGGTTACGAAATCGCGACGCGTCTCGGGGACGGCCGCGGCCGCGGCGTCCTCAGGAACGCCGGGCGCCCGTCCTGCGACGGAACGCTCGGTGATCATGCTCACGGACTGCCACCTTCCGGCTTCGGCACTAGCCAAACTCACGACCATGACCGGCGCCAGCCGGCGGCACGCTGGGACAGCCTACGCTCAGCCATCTGCGCTGCTCCGGCGACCCACATCAAGAGCAAGGCGTCACACGTGAGGGCGCCCGGCGGCACACGTGCCCTGTCCGCTCTCAGCGTATGGGCCTCGGGCGTTCCCCGGGCGCGGGTTTAAGGCAAGTGGATAGGGTCAACCTCAAAAGAGGTTTACCGAAACCATGCCCCGAGGAGCACAACCGACGTGGCTGCCACAGATCCTGCTCTCAATTGGTCCGACCTAGACCGCAAGGCGGTGGACACTGTCCGGGTCCTGGCCATGGACGCCGTCGAGAAGTCCGGCAACGGCCATCCCGGCACGGCGATGAGCCTCGCACCCGCTGCTTACCTGCTGTTCAACCGGGTGATGCGGCATGACCCCACCGACCCGCACTGGGCGGGCCGAGACCGCTTCGTGCTCTCCTGTGGTCACTCCAGCCTCACCCTCTACATTCAGCTCTATCTCAACGGCTTCGGCCTGGCCCTGGACGACCTGGCCTCGCTGCGGCAGTGGGACTCGCTGACCCCCGGCCACCCGGAGTACGGCCACACCCCCGGCGTCGAGGTCACGACCGGCCCGCTCGGCCAGGGCATCGGCAACGCGGTGGGCATGGCGATGGCCGCCCGCCGCGAGCGCGGCCTGTTCGACCCCGAGCCCAAGCCCGGTGACTCTC
This sequence comes from Paractinoplanes lichenicola, assembly GCF_016785085.1. Lineage (GTDB taxonomy): Bacteria > Actinomycetota > Actinomycetes > Mycobacteriales > Micromonosporaceae > Actinoplanes > Actinoplanes lichenicola. The sequence continues at coordinate 675,171 of NZ_JAENHO010000005.1, read as the reverse complement.
TGTTCGACCACAACGTTTACGTTCTGTGCTCGGACGGCGACATCGAGGAGGGCGTCAGCCACGAGTCGAGCGCCATCGCCGGCGTGCAGAAGCTCGGCAACCTCACGGTGATCTACGACGACAACGAGATCTCCATCGAGGACGACACCCGGATCGCCAAGAACGAGGACGTCGGCGCGCGCTACGCGGCGTACGGCTGGGACGTGCGGCACGTCGACTGGCGCCAGGGCGACCCGTCGAAGGGCAGCGACTACAACGAGGACGTCGAGGCGCTGCACGCCGCGATCCTCGAGGGCCAGAAGGTCACCGACAAGCCGACGTTCATCGTGCTGCGCACGATCATCGGCTGGCCCGCGCCGAACAAGCAGAACACCGGCAAGATCCACGGCTCCGCGCTGGGCGCCGACGAGGTGGCCGCGACCAAGCAGGTCCTCGGCTTCGACCCGAACGAGAACTTCGCGGTCGCCGACGACGTCCTCGCGCACACCCGCTCGGTCGTCGAGCGGGGCAAGGCCGCCCACGCCGAGTGGACCACCAAGTTCGAGACCTGGGCCAAGGCCAACCCGGAGCGGCGCACGCTGTTCGACCGGCTGACCAAGGGCGAGCTGCCCGAGGGCTGGGAGAAGGCGCTCCCCGAGTTCCCGGCCGACCCCAAGGGCCTGGCCACCCGGGCCGCCTCCGGCAAGATCCTCGAGGCGCTGGCCCCGGTGCTGCCCGAGCTGTGGGGCGGCTCGGCCGACCTCGCCGAGAGCAACAACACCACCATGAAGGGCGAGCCGTCCTTCATCCCCGCCGAATACGCGACCAAGGCGTTCCCCGGCAACGAGTACGGCCGCACGCTGCACTTCGGCATCCGTGAGCACGGCATGGGCTCGGTGCTCAACGGCATCACCGCGAACGGCAAGACCCGCCCGTACGGGGGAACGTTCCTGGTCTTCAGCGACTACATGCGGGGCGCCGTCCGCCTCTCCGCGCTGATGAAGCTCCCGGTCATCTACGTGTGGACGCACGACTCGATCGGGCTCGGCGAGGACGGACCGACCCACCAGCCGATCGAGACCCTGTCCGCGCTGCGGGCCATCGTCGGGCTCGACGTGGTGCGCCCGGCCGACGCCAACGAGACGGCGTGGGCCTGGCGGGGCGCCCTCGAGCACAAGGACCGCCCGACCGGTCTGGCGCTGTCCCGGCAGAATCTGCCCACGATCGACCGCAGCAAGTACGCGTCGGCCGAGGGCACGCTCAAGGGCGGCTACATCCTCTCCGAGGCGTCCGGCGGCGAGCCCAAGGTGATCCTCATCGGCACCGGCTCCGAGGTGCAGTACTGCCTCACCGCGCAGGAGCGCCTCGAGGCCGAGGGCACGCCCACCCGCGTGGTCTCGATGCCGTGCCTCGAGTGGTTCTACGAGCAGGACACCGCATACCAGCAGCAGGTTCTGCCCCGTGGGGTCAAGGCCCGGGTGACGGTCGAGGCCGGCATCCGGCAGAGCTGGGACCGCATCCTCGGTGAGGCCGGCGAGCCGGTCAGCATCGAGCACTACGGCGCCAGCGCGCCCGCCAAGATCCTCTTCGAGCAGTTCGGGTTCACCGCGGACAACGTGGTGGCCAAGGCCAACGCCGCCCTGGCCAAGGTCGGCGAGATCACCGGTCACACGACCGGTAACTGAGGAGTAGGAACATGACCGACAGGCTTGGTGAGCTCTCCGCCGCTGGTGTGGCGGTGTGGCTCGACGACCTCTCCCGTCCCCGGCTGACCACCGGCTCGCTGAAGAAGATGCTGAACGAGCAGCACGTGGTCGGCGTGACGACCAACCCGAGCATCTTCCAGAAGGCGCTGTCCGACGCCGACGCGTACGACGAGCAGCTCAAGGACCTGGCCCGGCAGGGCGTCACGGTCGAAGAGGCCGTACGCCTGATGACCGGCCGTGACGTGCGGGACGCGTGCGACGTCGAGCGCCCGGCCTACGACGCCTCCAACGGTGTCGACGGCCGCGTGTCCATCGAGGTCGACCCGCGCAAGGCGCACGAGACCGAGAGCACCGTGGCCGAGGCCAAGACGCTCTGGTGGCTCGTCGACCGGGAGAACCTGTACATCAAGATCCCGGCGACCCTGGCCGGCCTGCCGGCGATCACCCAGGTGCTGGCCGCGGGCATCAGCGTCAACGTGACCCTGATCTTCTCGAACGAGCGCTACCGCCAGGTCATGGACGCGTTCCTCGACGGCATCGAGCAGGCCAAGGCCAACGGCCACGACATCACCAAGATCGGCTCGGTGGCGTCGTTCTTCGTCTCCCGCGTGGACTCGGAGATCGACAAGCGGCTCGACAAGATCGGCAGCGACGAGGCCAAGGCGCTCAAGGGCAAGGCGGCCATCGCCAACGCCCAGCTCGCCTACGAGGCGTACGAGGAAGTCTTCGGCACCGACCGGTGGAAGGCCCTCGCGGCCGCCGGCGCCCAGCCGCAGCGTCCGCTGTGGGCGTCCACCTCCACCAAGAACCCGGAGTACAAGGACACCATCTACGTCGAGGAGCTGGTGGCTCCGGGCACGGTCAACACCATGCCCGAGTCCGTGATCCACGCGTTCGCCGACCACGGTGAGACCCGTGCCGACGCGGTGACCGGCTCGTACGCGGCCGCCAAGCAGGTCTTCGCCGACCTCGGCACGGTCGGCGTCGACCTGCCCGACGTCTTCAAGGTGCTCGAGGACGAGGGCGTCGACAAGTTCGAGGCCAGCTGGAAGGAGCTGCTCGAGGGCGTCGACAAGTCGCTCAAGGCAGCGGCCAAGGGCTCGAGCAACCCGAGCGACGCGGCCTGATGACATGAGAAGGGGACTCGCTGACGCGAGTCCCCTTCGCCTTGTCCCTGCTAAGACACTTGCTCGACACCGAAAACTGGCAGGATGGACCACGTGGGCAATCCGCTGCGTACCGCACAGGACCGCAGGCTTCCCCGGATCCCGGAGCCGTGCGCTCTGGTGATCTTCGGAGTCACCGGTGACCTGTCCCGAAAGAAGCTCATCCCGGCCGTCTACGACCTGGCCAACCGCGGTCTGCTGCCGCCCGGTTTCGTGGTTCTGGGCTTCGCCCGCCGCGACTGGGGCGACGGCGACTTCGAGTCGCTGGCGTACGAGGCGGCGAAGAAGGGCGCCCGGACCCCGTGGCGCGAGGACGTCTGGCAGCGTCTGGCCAGCCAGTTCCAGTTCGTTCCGGGCTCGTTCGACGACGACGCCGCGTTCGACAGCCTGGCCGAGACGCTCGACGACCTGCGCGAGCGCAACGGCATCCCCGGCAACGCCGCCTTCTACTTCTCCATCCCGCCCGCCGCGTTCCCGCTGGTGCTCAACCAGCTCGCCCGCACGGGGATGGCCGACAACGCCAAGTCCGGCGGCTGGCGCCGGGTCGTGGTCGAGAAGCCGTTCGGCAACGACCTGCAGACCGCCATCTCGCTCAACCAGCTGGTCGACGAGGTCTTCACGCCCGGCGACGTCTACCGCATCGACCACTACCTGGGCAAAGAGACGGTCCAAAACATCTTGGCCCTGCGCTTCGCCAACAGCCTGTTCGAGCCGGTGTGGAACTCCAAATACGTCGACTCCGTGCAGATCACGATGGCCGAGGACGTCGGCATCGGCACCCGCGCCGCGTTCTACGACGCGTCCGGCGCCGCGCGCGACGTGCTGCAGAACCACCTGCTGCAGCTGCTCGCCCTGGTCGCGATGGAGGAGCCGACGAGCTTCGACCCCGACGACGTACGGGCCGAGAAGTTGAAGGTCCTCAAGGCGATCGCCATCCCCAAGGACATCTCCCAGGGCTCGGTGCGCGGGCAATACCTGCCGGGCTGGGTCGCCGGCGAGCGCGCGGTGGGCTACCTGGAGGAGAAGAACATCCCGGCCGACTCCACCACGGAGACGTACGCGGCGGTTCGCCTCGGCATCCAGAACAGGCGCTGGGCCGAGGTCCCCTTCTACGTGCGCGTCGGCAAGCGCATGCCGCGCCGGGTGACCGAGATCGCGATCCTCTTCAAGAAGGCGCCGCACCTGCCGTTCGACCCGGCCGACGTGGAGATGCTGGGCCACAACCAGCTGGTCATCCGCGTGCAGCCCGACGAGGGCGTGGTGCTGAAATACGGCTCCAAGGTGCCCGGCACCACGATGGAGGTCCGCGACATCGCGATGGACTTCCAGTACGGCGAGGCGTTCACCGAGTCCAGCCCCGAGGCGTACGAGCGCCTGGTCCTGGACGTGCTGGTCGGCGACCGGACCCTGTTCCCGGACGCCGCCGAGATCGAGCAGAGCTGGCAGGTCATCGACCCGCTGGAGGCCGCGTGGGCGGGCACCAAGCCCGAGCCCTACCGGGCCGGCGAGTGGGGCCCGCGCGCTTCGGACGAGATGCTGGCCCGCGAGGGCCGGGCCTGGAGGCGAGCATGATCGGCTTGTGGGACACCACCGGCAACGAGGTGGTCAAGGCGCTCGCGGCCGAGCGACGCAGCGCCGGCGGGGTGGCCTCCGGGCTCGCCCTGACCCTGGTCGCCGTGGTCGAGGAGAAGAAGGTCCGCGAGGCCGAGGCGGCCGCCACGATCGCCGCCGCCGCGCACCCGTGCCGGCTGCTCATCGTGGTGCGCTCCGACCTCGAGGGCCGCAGCCGCCTCGACGCCGAGATCGTCGTCGGTGGCCGGCTCGGCCCGGCCGAGGCGGTCGTGATGCGCATGTACGGCCGGCTCGCGCTGCACGCCGAGTCGGTGGTCATGCCGCTGCTCGCGCCGGACGTCCCGGTCGTCAGCTGGTGGCATCAGGAGCCGCCGGACACCATCGCCAACGACTTCCTCGGCGTGGTGGCCGACCGCCGGATCACCGACTGCGCGCAGGCGCCCGACCCGGTGGCCGCCCTGCGGCAGCGGGCCGCCGACTACGCGCCCGGCGACACCGACCTCACCTGGACCCGCATCACCCTGTGGCGCACCCTGGTCGCCGGGGCCTTCGACACCACCGAGGAGCGCGTCGTCGGCGCGACCATCGTGGCGCCGAGCAAGGACCCGACGGCCTGGCTGATGAAGGGCTGGCTGCAGTCCCGGCTGGGCATCGTGCCCGAGCTGCAGGCGGCCGAGCGCGCCCCGCGGATGCACTCGGTACAGCTGCTCTGCGCCAACGGCGACACGGTGACGGTGACCCGCGAGGAGAACACCGCGCTGTTCAGCCGCACCGGCCAGGAGGACCGCTACATGCCGCTGCCCAAGCGGCCGGTCGGCGACGAGCTGGCCGAGGAGCTGCGCCGGCTCGACGCCGACCAGATCTACGCCGACGCGCTCGGCGCGATGGCCGGGGTGTCCGGTCTCGACCACCGGCCGCCGATGCGCGTGCACGTGTGGAAGGACCCGGCGCTGGCGGCCAAGGCCGACGAGGAGGGCGCCATGGCGGGCCCGGGCGGATCAGCCGCATAACAAGTTCGTTCAGGGGCCGTCCGCCGAACCGGTGGGCGGCCCATCGTCTTTGACGCGACAGGAGAACCCCCAAGTGAGCAAGACCCTGGTCGTGGTGGTGCCGGACGTCGACACCCTGGCCGCGACGGTGGCGTCCCGCCTGGTCGCAAAGATCGTGGACGCGCAGGCCGAGCGCGGCTCGGCCGGCGTGGTGCTGACCGGCGGCCGCATCGCCAAGCGGGTGCTGGCCGCGCTGCCGGGCCTGCCCGAGGCGGCCGCGGTCAACTGGTCGCAGGTGGACCTGTATTGGGGCGACGAGCGGTTCCTGCCCGCGGGCGACCCCGAGCGCAACGAGACCCAGGCCCGCGAGGCCCTGCTCGACGCGCTGCCGCTCGACCCGGCCCGGGTGCACGCCATGCCCGCCGCGGACGGCCCGGACGGCGAGGACGCCGAGGCGGCCGCCGCCCGGTACGCCCAGGAGCTGCACCTCGGCGGGGCCGACCTGCCCCCGTTCGACGTGCTGATGCTCGGCGTCGGCGAGGACGGCCACGTCGCTTCGCTGTTCCCCGAGCACCCGGTGCTCAACGAGACCGCGAGCACGACCGCGGCCGTCCACAACAGCCCGAAGCCGCCGCCGACCCGGATCACGCTGACCATGCCGGCGATCCAGTCCGCGTACGAGGTGTGGCTGATCGCGGCCGGCCCCGACAAGTCCGACGCGATCGGCCGGGCCCTCAACGGCGACAAGCTGCTGCCCGCGGCGCAGGCCACCGGCACGGTGAAGACCTACTGGCTGCTCGACAAGGCGGCCGCGGCCGCGGTCAACTAGTCCCCGAGCTCGGGTGCACCCCGGATCATAGAATTCCGGGGTGCACCCAGAGATCCGCGCTTACCGGCCCACCGACCTCGACGCCGTCTACGACATCTGCGTCCGCACCGCCGACGCCGGGGGTGACGCGCGCGGGCAGAACAGCTCCGACCGGCTGGTCGGCGACATCTTCGCCGCGCCGTACGTCGTGCTGGAGCCCGAGACCGCCCGCATCCTGGACGACGGGCACGGCAACGCGGTCGGCTACGTCGTCGGCACCACCGACACGGCCGCCTTCGTCAAGCGTTACCGCACCGAGTGGCTGCCCGTGACGGCCGGCCGGTACGGCGACGACCCGCGCGACGAGATGTGGCTGGGCCTGCACCACGACCCCGAGCGCATGCTCGTGCCCGAACTGGCGGGCTATCCCGCGCACCTGCACATCGACCTGTTGCCGGAGTGGCAGGGCCGGGGGCACGGACGCGGGCTGATGTGGTCGTTCCTGGCCGGCCTGCACGCGGCCGGGGCGCCACGGGTGCACCTGGGCGTCGCCCCGGCCAACACCGCGGCGCAGGCCTTCTACGCCCGGCTGGGCTTCCAGACCATCCCGGTGCCGTCCGAGCCGCACGCGCTCTATCTAGGGCGCGAGACGGCCGTCTAGCCGCGTCCGCGACGCTGGCGCAGCTTGGCCAGCGCCTCCTCGAGGATGCGGGCACCGTCCTCGTCGGACCGTCGCTCCTTGACGTACGCCAGATGCGACTTGTAGGGCTCGGCCCGCATCCGGCCCGGCGGCTTCTCGCGGTCGAGGCCGGCGGGCTGGCCGCAGCGCGGGCAGTCCCACGCGTCGGGCGGCGACGCCTCGGCCGCGAACAGGATCTGACTGGCGTGCCCGGCCGCGCAGAAGTAGGTCACCTCCCGCCGTGGGGCGGGCTCACTGCGCTCGTCGGGGCGGACCGGGGACGAGCCGACACGGCTGCCGCGGATCGCACTGCCACTGGACACGGACGCAACTCCTGTCTCGAGGGGCGCTGGTTGTCGAGGGCCGGAAATCAGGCCGAAACAGAACATAAAAACGCCGCGCGCCCGGCAGAACCGGACGCGCGGCAGAGTCTACGACTATTACGCTCCGTAAGAAAGAACGGGGACGTAAGGAAAATCAGGAGCCCGGAAGGGACACCCGCATCCACAGGCCGAGGCCGACGATGCAGGCGAACCAGACGATGCCCACCAGCACGGTGTAGCGATCGAGGTTCTTCTCCGCGACCGAGGAACCGGCCAGGCTGGACGTCACGCCGCCGCCGAACATGCTCGACATGCCGCCGCCCTTGCCGCGGTGCAGCAGGATCAGCAGGGTGAGCAGGAAGCTGGTGAGGACCAGCAACGAGATCAGCGTGTACGCGAACCACATCGGCATGGTCGGGTCATTCCTCTCGAAGGGCACAGGAGCCGTCCAACAATAGCTTGTGCCCGGGCGCGTGGTGCGCCCGGGCACGCGCAGTTGCTAGCGGGCTACGTGCTCGCGGAACCGGGCGATCGAGGCGAACTCCTCGGCGTCCAGGCTCGCGCCCCCGATGAGGGCGCCGTCCACGTCGGGCTTGGCCATGATCGAGGCGATGTTGGCCGCCTTGACCGAGCCGCCGTAGAGCACCCGTACGGCGTCGGCCACCTCGGCCCCGTACGACTTGGCCAGCTGGGCCCGGATCTCCCCGCACACCTCCTGGGCGTCCTCGGGGGTCGCGGTCTTGCCGGTGCCGATCGCCCAGACCGGCTCGTACGCGATCACGATCTGCTTGACCTGCTCGGGCTTGAGCCCGGCCAGGCCGGCGTCGACCTGCGACGTGCAGTGCGCGACGTGCCCGTTCTCCTCGCGGACGGACAGGCCCTCGCCCACGCAGAGGATCGGCGTCAGGTTGTTCGCGAAGGCCGCCTTCACCTTCGCGTTGACCAGCGCGTCGTCCTCGTTGTGGTATTCGCGGCGCTCGGAGTGGCCGGCCAGCACGTAGGTGCAGCCCAGCTTCTCCAGCATCGAGCCGGCGATCTCACCGGTGTAGGCGCCGGACTTGTGCTGCGAGATGTCCTGCGCGCCGTAGACGATGTTCAGCTTGTCGCCGTCGACCGCGGTCTGCACGGTGCGCAGGTCGGTGAACGGCGGCAGCACGGCCACCTCGGTGTCGGTGAGCTGCTGCTCGCTCAGGCTCGCGGCGAGCTTCTGCACCAGAAGGTTGGCCTCGAAGTGGTTGAGGTTCATCTTCCAGTTACCGGCCATGAGGGGCCGGCGAACGTCCGCCATTTACTTCTCCAGTGCTTCGATGCCGGGGAGGGTCTTGCCCTCGAGGTACTCCAGGGAGGCGCCGCCACCCGTCGAGATGTGCCCGAAGGCGCTCTCGTCGAGGCCGAGCGTGCGCACGGCCGCGGCCGAGTCGCCGCCGCCGACGACCGAGAAACCGTCGATCTTGGTGATCGCCTCGGCCACGCCCCGGGTGCCGGCCGCGAACGGGGCCAGCTCGAACACGCCCATCGGGCCGTTCCAGAACACGGTCTTGGCGCCACCGATGGCCTCGGCGAACAGCGCCACCGACTCGGGGCCGATGTCGAGACCCAGCCGGTCGGCCGGGATCTCCGACGCGGGCACGGTCACCGAGTCGGCGTCGGCCGAGAACTCGGTCGCCGCGACCACGTCGACCGGCAGCACGATCCGGCCCTGGGCCTCGGAGAGCAGGTCGCGGCAGGTGCCGACCATCTCGTCCTCGAGCAGCGACTTGCCGACCTCGTGACCCTGGGCCTTGAGGAAGGTGAAGCACATGCCGCCGCCGACGAGCAGCTTGTCGACCTTGGGCAGCAGGGCCTTGATCACCGCGAGCTTGTCGGAGACCTTCGAGCCGCCGAGCACGACCACGTACGGCTGCTCGGGGTTCTCGGTCACGCGCTTGAGAACCTCGACCTCCTTGAGGACGAGTCCACCGGCGTAGTGCGGCAGGATCGCCGGCACGTCATACACCGAGGCGTGCTTGCGGTGCACAGCGCCGAACGCGTCGTCGACGTAGAAGTCGGCGAACGCCGCCAGCTCGCCCGCGAATGCGGCCCGCTCGGCGTCGTCCTTCGAGGTCTCCCCTGCGTTGAACCGCAGGTTCTCCAGGAGCAGCACCTGGCCGTCCTCCAGCGCGCCGACGGCGGCCGAAGCGGAGGCGCCAACGGTGTCGGTCGCGAACACGACCGGCGAACCGAGCAGCTCACCCAGGCGGGTGGCCACCGGCTCCAGCGTGTATTTGGGGTCGGGCGCGCCCTTGGGGCGGCCCAGGTGCGACATCACGATGACGCGGGCGCCCGCGTCACGCAGCGCGATCAGCGTCGGCAGCACCGCGCGGGCGCGGCCGTCGTCGCTGATGACGCCCGGGTTGGCCTTGTCGAACGGGACGTTCAGGTCGGTGCGCACGAGCACGCGCCGACCCGAGACACCCTCGCCGAGCAGGTCGTCGAGAGTCTTCAAGATGATCAGGCTCCGACGAGCTTGACCAGGTCGACGAGGCGGTTCGAGTAGCCCCACTCGTTGTCGTACCAGCCGACGACCTTGACCTGGTTGCCGATGACCTTGGTCAGGCCGGCGTCGAAGATGCAGGAGGCCGGGTCGGTGACGATGTCCGACGACACGATCTCGTCCTCGGTGTAGGTCAGGATGCCCCGCAGCGCGCCCTCGGCGGCGGCCTTGATCGCGGCGTTGACCTCCTCCACCGAGGTCTCCTTGGCGGCCTGGAAGGTCAGGTCGGTGGCCGAGCCGGTCGGGATCGGCACGCGCATCGCGAAGCCGTCGAGCTTGCCCTTGAGCTCCGGCAGCACCAGGCTGACGGCCTTGGCGGCGCCGGTCGAGGTCGGCACCACGTTGAGGGCGGCGGCCCGGGCGCGACGCAGGTCCTTGTGCGGGCCGTCCTGCAGGTTCTGGTCCTGCGTGTAGGCGTGGATCGTGGTCATCAGGCCACGCTCGATGCCGATCGTGTCGTTGAGGACCTTGGCCATCGGCGCGAGGCAGTTGGTCGTGCAGGACGCGTTCGAGATGATCGTGTGCTGCGCGGCGTCGTACAGGTTGTCGTTGACACCCATGACGACGGTGATGTCCTCGTTCTTGGCCGGGGCCGAGATGATGACCTTCTTGGCGCCCTTGTCGACGTGCGCCTTGGCCTTGGTGGCGTCGGTGAAGAAGCCGGTCGACTCGATGACGACGTCGGCGCCCAGGTCGCCCCACGGCAGGTTGTTCGGGTCCTTCTCGGCGAACGCCTTGAAGGTCTTGCCGCCGACGGTGATCTCGTCGGCGGTGGCCTTCACCTCGGAGCCCAGGCGGCCGAGGATCGAGTCGTACTTGAGCAGGTGCGCGAGCGTCGCGTTGTCGGTGAGGTCGTTCACGCCGACGATCTCGATGTCCGCACCCGAGGCGGCAGCCGCCCGGAAGAAGTTGCGGCCGATACGGCCGAAGCCGTTGATGCCAACCCGGATGGTCACAGGTGGATCTCCTCGTTTCGGTCCGCCGGATTATGCGACCGGCGGAGGGTCTGCGTTGCCGACCATGTCGAGGGCCGGCAGAAGGGCGTCCGGTCGCCGCGCCTGAGCTGAGGGAGGCGCCGCGAAAAGACTGGCGGCGCCCAGCGCGGTCGGCCGAGCTGCCGGCACCGTCGCCGTCGGTAAGACCCTATCCGAGAGCCGTCACGAGTTTTCCGAGGGGTCGCAACCCAACCGTGACAGTGTCTCCCCGTTAACCTGCGCTTCTTCTGATTGAAAACCCATTTCCCGTACGCGACGTGGCCGTCACCAAAAGCAACGGGATCGCACCGGGCTCTTCGCCACGCTGGGTGCCACACCGGGCCGTAGCGCAGCTACCGGCCCGGTGGGTGGCTGGGGCGCGCCCTCGAACGCCGGCGGGCCGCCGTCCGGCCCTCAGCAGGCCATCATCTCCGGGGTGACCGCGGCCTCGGTGTCGGGGATGCCCAGGTCGCGGGCGCGCTTGTCGGCGAGGGCGAGCAGACGCCTTATACGGCCGGCGATCGCATCCTTCGTCAGCGGCGGATCGGCCAGGGCGCCCAGCTCCTCCAGCGAGGCCTGCCGGTGCTCCAGGCGCAGCTGACCGGCCGAGGTGAGGTGGTTGGGGGCCTCGTCCGACAGGATCTCGAGGGCCCGGGTGACCCGGGCCGCCGCGGCCACGGCGGCGCGGGCCGAGCGGCGCAGGTTGGCGTCGTCGAAGTTGGCCAGGCGGTTGGCCGTGGCCCGCACCTCGCGCCGCACCCGGCGCTCCTCCCAGGCCAGCACGCTGGCGTGGGCGCCGATCCGGGTGAGCAGCGCGGCGATCGCGTCGCCGTCCTTGATCACGACCCGGTCGACGCCGCGCACCTCGCGCTCCTTGGCGGTGATGCCGATGCGCCGGGCCGCGCCCCGCAGGGCCAGGGCCGCCTCGGGGCCGGGGCAGGTGATCTCGAGCGCGCTCGAGCGGCCGGGCTCGGTCAGGGAGCCGTGCGCCATGAACGCGCCCCGCCAAGCCGCCACCGCGCAGCACACGTTGGCCGAGACCACGTGCGGCGGGAGCCCGCGCACGGGCCGGCCGCGCACGTCGAGCAGGCCGGTCTGGCGGGCCAGCGCCTCGCCGTCCTTGACGATGCGCACGATGTAGTGGCTGCCCTTGCGCAGGCCGCCGGAGGCCAGCACGTGCACCTCGCTGGGGTAGCCGTAGACGTCGGCGATCTCGCGCCGCAGCCGCCGCGCCACCGCGCCCGTGTCGAGCTCCGCCTCGACCACCACCCGGCCCGAGACGATGTGCAGACCGCCGGCGAACCGCAGCAGCGCCGCCATCTCCGCCCGCCGGCAGCACGGCTTGGGCACGTCGACCCGGCTCAGCTCGTCCTTGACCGCTGCCGTCATCGCCATCGTGATGTCACCTCATGCGCCGGATCTGACCATTTTGTACCGATTACGCGTGCTTAACGAGCGGCGCCCAGTACGGGAACCAGGGCGACGCCCAACGACTCAGGATCATGCTTGGGGCGGCCGTCCGCAACGGCCACGGGTGCCAACACCAGACGGGCCCCCAAAGCTTCCGCGGCCCGCCGCACCGGCTCCGGTTCGCCCACCCACCGGCCGTCGGCCAGCACCACGTCGACCCGCAGACCGGGCAGATAGAGGTGCAGGGCGGCCAGGTGGTCGGCCACCGAGAGGCCGAGCGTCTCGTTCTCGGTGGCCAGGTTGAGCGTGACCAGCCGCCGGGCCGGGCTCTTCATGATGGCCTCGGCCAGCTGGGGCACCATCAGGTGGGGCAGCACGCTGGTGAACCAGCTGCCCGGCCCGAAGATCAGCCAGTCCGCCTCGTCGATCGCCGCCACGGCCTGCGCGCAGACCGGCGGGTCGGCCGGGTCGATCCGCACCGCCTCGACGTGACCGTGGGCGACCGCCACGGCGTGCTGACCGCGCACGGTGACGACGTCGTCCGGCCGCTCCGGGTCGGCGCCGCGCATGTCGGCCTCGATGCCGATCGCGTGCCGAGCCATCGGCAGCACCCGGCCCCGCGCGCCGACCATGGCCGCCGCGTGATCGAGCGCCTGCACCGGGTCGCCCAGCATCTCCATCAGGCCGAGCAGCAGCAGGTTGCCGACGGCGTGGCCGACCAGCGGGTCGGGGCCGCCGACGCCGGGGGCCGGGATCTCGGCGAAGCGATACTGCAGCAGCTCGGCCGTGCGCTGGGTGATCTCCCGGTCGTCGGCCAGCGCGGCCAGGGCCTGCCGCAGGTCACCCGGGGGCAGCAGCGCGTCGCGTTCGGCCAGCAGGCGGCCGCTGGAGCCACCGTCGTCGCCCACGGTCACCACGGCCGTGATGTCGAGCTCGAGGCCGTCGGCGGCGCGGCTGCGCAGGGCACGCAACGAGGCGCTCAGCCCGTGCCCGCCACCGAACGCCACCACCCGTACGGGCATCGTCACTCCCGCCCGAGATCGCGGTGCGAGGAATGGGCGGCCAGGCGCATGTCGCGCAGCTGGGCGGTGAGCTCCTCGGAGATCGCGACGCTGCGGTGCTTGCCCCCGGTGCAGCCGACCGCGACGGTCAGATAGCGCTTGCCCTCCCGCTCGAAGCCGGGGGCGGTGGCCGCGATCAGGCTCGCGTACGTCTTCACGAAGTCGCTCGCGCCCTCCTGATCGAGCACGTACGTGCTGACCGCCTCCTCGAGGCCGGTGTGGTCGCGCAGGTCGGGCACCCAGAACGGGTTGGGCAGGAACCGGGCGTCCATCACGTAGTCGGCGTCGGGCGGCAGGCCGTATTTGAAGCCGAACGAGAGCACGGTTATGCGCAGCCGGCGCACGTCCTCGCCGCCGAACAACTCCTCAGTCCGGCGGCGGAGCTGGTTCACGTTCAGGTGGCTGGTGTCGATGATCACATCGGCCTGCTCGCGGGCCTCGGCCAGCAGCTTGCGCTCGGCCGCGATGCCGTCGGAGAGCCGGCCGTCGCCCTGCAGCGGATGCGACCGGCGGACCGACTCGAACCGGCGGATCAGCACGTCGTCCTCGGCGTCGACGAACACGACCCGGGGCGAGAAGCCGCGCTCCCGCAACGCGTGGATGGCGGCGGCCAGGTCGGTCGAGAAGGCCCGGCTGCGCACGTCGAGCACCATGGCCGTACGCCGGGCGGCGCCACCGGCCTGAAAAGCGAGCTGCGCCATGTCGAGCATGAGCGCCTGCGGCAGGTTGTCGACCACATAGAAACCGACATTTTCCAGCGCGCGGGCGACCGTGCTGCGCCCACCGCCGGAAACGCCGGTCACGACCACCAGATCGGTGGTCACCTCGTCACGATCGGTCGCGTCGGACACGAACTCCGGCATCGACTCCGTCAACGCACACGCCTCCCAGCGTCGCTTCGCCCGGCCCCCTGGCGGACACAACATCCTAGGCCGAACCCATCAACCCGATCCTTCCGGACGAGTGTCGTCCATCCGATCGGTGGTCCCCGGCCCGGGTCATCCCAACAACGCCACCCCGCCGCCGGTTCCCCGCACACCCCCGGCCCGGCCGAAGTCACACTCCACCGAGCCCCCTGCCTACCCCCGCGCGCCCGCGGCCGGGCGTGGCCCCTGAGAACGATTCGCGCCCGCCTTCGTCCGCCCGGCGCCACCAGCCGGAGCCGCACCCGGCTCCGCCGCTTCCGCCGGCTCCGCTGTTTCCGCCGGCCCGGCCGTCTTGGCGCCCTCAGGGTTGAGGGCGGCCAGCAACGCCTCGGCCGTGCGGCGCCCCACGCCGGGCACCTCGGTGATCTCCTCAGGGGTGGCCGCCGACAACCGCTTGAGCGAGCCGAAGTGGCGCAGCAGCGCCTTGCGCCGGGTCTCTCCCAGGCCGGGCACGTTGTCGAGCGCCGACGCCGTCATCCGCTTCGAGCGCCGCTGCCGGTGGAACGTGATCGCGAACCGGTGGGCCTCGTCGCGGACGCGTTGCAGCAAATAGAGGGCCTCGGACGTGCGCGGCAGGATGACCGGGAAGTCGTCGCCGGGGAGCCACACCTCCTCGAGCCGCTTGGCCAGGCCGCACAGCGCGACGTCGGTGATGCCGAGGTCGGACAGCACGGCGGCCACCGCGTTGACCTGGGGCTGGCCGCCGTCGACGACCACCAGTTGCGGCGGATAGGCGAACCGGCGCGGGCGGCCGGTGAGCGGGTCGATGCCGGGCAGGTTGTTGGTGGCGACCTCGTCGGCGGCGCTGTCGTCGCCCGGCTCGTCCTCCCCGGCCGGAACTCCGGCGGCAGCGTCGGCCCAGGCGGCGCCGGTCCGGCCGCCCTCGTCGCCGGTGCCCTCCGCCACCGCCCCGGCTTCAAGCGCGGCGCCGGCCCCGGTGTCGGTGTCGGTGTCGGTGCCCAGCATCTCGACGGCGTCGTCGGCCGCGTCGGACTCGGGCTGGTCGCGGGGGGCGTCGGCGCCGGGCTGGGCGCGGAAGCGGGCGAACCGCCGCCGCATCACCTCGCTCATCGCCGAGAGGTCGTCCATGCCGCTGCCGTCGGCGTTGCCGCGCACGGCGAACCGGCGGTATTCACTCTTGCGGGCCAGGCCGTCCTCGAAGACGACCATCGAGGCGACCACGTCGGTGCCCTGGATCTGGGACACGTCGAAGCACTCGATGCGCAGCGGCGCCGAATCGAGCCCGAGCGCCTCGGCGATCTCGTCGAGGGCCTTGCTGCGGGTGGTCAGGTCGCCCGCGCGGCGCAGCTTGTGCCGCTGCAGGGACTCGCCGGCGTTGCGGGCCACCGTCTCCATCAGGGCGCGCTTGTCGCCGCGCTGGGGCACGCGCAGCGCGACCCGGCTCGTGCCGCGGCGCGCGGAGAGCCAGTCGGCCAGGGCCGGGGCGTCGTCGGGCAGGGCCGGCACGAGCAGCTCGCGCGGCACGTCGCTCTCGCCCTCGGACTCGCCGTACATCTGCGTGCAGAAGTGGTGGACCAGGTCGCCGGTGGTCAGGTCCTCCACCTTTTCGACGACCCAGCCGCGCTGACCGCGGACCCGCCCGTCGCGCACGTGGAAGACCATGACGGCCGCCTCGAGCGGATCCTCGGCGAAGGCGACCACGTCGGCGTCGGTGCCGTCGCCGAGCACGACGGTCTGCTTCTCCATCGCGCGGCGCAGGGCGGCGATGTCGTCACGCAGCCGGGCCGCCCGCTCGAACTCGAGCTCCTCGGAGGCGGCCATCATGTCGCGCTCGAGCCGCTTGACGAACGTGTCGGTCTTGCCGCCCATGAAGTCGCAGAAGTCGTCGACGATCTCGCGATGCTGCTCGGCGGTGACCGTGCCGACGCAGGGGGCCGAGCACTTGCCGATGTAACCCAGCAGGCAGGGCCGGCCGATCTGACCGGACCGCTTGAAGACGCCGGCCGAGCACGTGCGGGCCGGGAAGACGCGCAGCAGCAGGTCGAGCGTCTCGCGAATGGCCCAGGCGTGCGAATAGGGCCCGAAATAGCGGACGCCCTTGCGCTTGGCCCCGCGCATCACCTGCAGCCGGGGGAACTCCTCGTTCAGCGTCACCGCGAGGAACGGGTAGGACTTGTCGTCCCGATACTTCACGTTGAACCGCGGGTCGAACTCCTTGATCCAGGAGAACTCGAGCTGCAGCGCCTCGACCTCGGTGCCGACGGTCACCCAGTCCACACAGGCCGCCGTGGTGACCATCTGCTGCGTGCGCGCGTGCAGCGACCACGTGTCGGCGAAGTAGGAATTCAGCCTGTTCCGCAGGTTTTTCGCCTTGCCGACGTAGATGACGCGGCCGGCCTGGTCGCGGAAGCGGTAGACGCCCGGAGCCTCCGGAATGGTGCCGGGTGCGGGGCGATAGCTAGAGGGGTCTGGCACAGGCTCAACAGTAGTGCGGGGGACTGACATGATTACCCGACCGGAGGTCCGTCGCCGCCGCCACGGCTTCGGACCTCCGGCCCGGTCGCGTCACCAAGAGGGCCGGAAAAAGCCCGGATCAGGCGGCGACGATGTTGTCGCCGTCCACCTTGACCTTGGTCTCGGGCAGGGCCTTGTTGGCCGGGCCCGAGGTCGGCTCGCCGGTCTCGATCGAGAACTTGCTGTTGTGGCAGGGGCACGAGATCTGCCCGCCGTCGATCTTGTTGACGTCGCAGCCGGCGTGGGTGCAGACCTTGCTGAACGCCTTGAACTGGCCCGCCGTGGGCTGGGTGATCACGTAGTCGCCCTGGATCACGCCGCCGCCCTCGGGCACGTCACCCACGGCCGCCAGCGTCGCGCCGCCGGAGCCGCCGTTGTTGCCCGAGCCGCTGTCGCTGCCGCCGCCGGGGGCCGCCGCGCTGCCGGCCGGGCCGGGGTTGTTGCTGAAGTCGGTGCCGTTGCTGTTGGTCGACGAGCTCGTGCCGCACGCCGCGAGGACAGCGGTGGCGCCCGCCGCGCCCGCGCCGAGCAGGACCGCGCGGCGCGTCGACGCCGTCTGACGACCGGGCTCCTCAGCGGAGGTCTCGGCGTCGGTCTTGATCTGCACGTCTGTCATCGTGTGTCCTCCAGTGCCTGGTCCGCGCCAATGGTCACGCGGCGTCGCCTCTACATACGCTGCTGCGGCCCACCGGGTTCAGGCGCACCGCGAAATTATCCGCCGTTGCCGCGGCGGTCGATCGTGGTTTGCGGGCTTTCGCCCGGCGCCGCCGCCCGCTGTTAACCCGGACGGCAACGCCCGGTCGAGGCTATGTCCCCGACCGGGCGTCGTAGCTATGTGTCACCTGTGATGTTGCTGAAGAGTCACGCCTGGGAAGCGGCCTTGGCCCGCGACCGCGCGGCCCGCGGCTTGGCGACCGTGCCGTTGGCCGCCGCCTTGGCCGGCGTGGCCTTCCGGGCCGGAGTGGTCTTCTTCGCCGGTGCCGCCGTCCGGGCCGAGGCGCCGTTCGCCTTCGAGGCCCGGGCCACCGCGGCCGGCGCCCCCTGCCCCTCGCCCTCGAGCCCGAGCATGTGCCGCAGGAACTGACCGGTGTGGCTCTCGGGCACCTCGGCCAGCTCCTCCGGCGTGCCGGTGGCCAGCACCAGACCGCCCTTGCTGCCACCCTCGGGACCCATGTCGATCAGCCAGTCGGCGTTCTTGATCACGTCGAGGTTGTGCTCGATCGTGATCACCGTGTTGCCCTTGTCGACCAGGCCGTTGAGCACCAGCAGCAGCTTGCGGATGTCCTCGAAGTGCAGGCCCGTGGTGGGCTCGTCGAGCACGTAGACCGTCTTGCCGGTCGACCGCTTCTGCAGCTCGGAGGCCAGCTTGACGCGCTGCGCCTCACCGCCGGACAGCGTCGGCGCGGGCTGGCCGAGCCGCACGTAGCCCAGGCCCACATCGACCAGGGTCTTGAGGTGACGGTGGATCGACGAGATCGGCTCGAAGAAGCCCGCCGCCTCCTCGATCGGCATCTCCAGCACCTCGGAGATCGTCTTGCCCTTGTAGTGCACCTCGAGCGTCTCGCGGTTGTAGCGCGCGCCCTTGCACACCTCGCACGGGACGTAGACGTCGGGCAGGAAGTTCATCTCGATCTTGATCGTGCCGTCGCCGGAGCAGTTCTCGCAGCGGCCGCCCTTGACGTTGAACGAGAACCGGCCGGGGCCGTAGCCGCGCACCTTGGCCTCGGTGGTCTCCGCGAACAGCTTACGGATGTTGTCGAAGACCCCCGTGTACGTCGCGGGGTTGGACCGCGGGGTGCGGCCGATCGGCGACTGGTCGACGCCGACGACCTTGTCCACTTCCTCCAGGCCGGTGATGCGCGTGTGCCGGCCCGGCACCATGCGGGCGCCGTTGATCTGGTTGGCCAGCACGGTGTAGAGGATGTCGTTGACCAGCGTGGACTTGCCGGAGCCGCTGACCCCGGTGACCGCGATGAACTGCCCGAGCGGGAACGGGACGGTCAGCCCGCGCAGGTTGTGCTCGCGGGCGCCCTGCACGACCAGCTCGCGGCCCGGCAGCTGCGGGCGGCGCCCGGCCGGGGTCGGGATCGACTTGCGGCCCGACAGGTAGGCCCCGGTCGGCGAGTTCTTGTTTTTGAGCAGGCCCTCGACCGAGCCGCTGTGCACGATGTGACCGCCGTGCTCACCGGCGCCGGGGCCGATGTCGACGATCCAGTCGGCCGTGCGGATCGTGTCCTCGTCGTGCTCGACCACGATCAGCGTGTTGCCCAGATTCTTCAGCCGCACGAGGGTCTCGATGAGCCGGTGGTTGTCGCGCTGGTGCAGGCCGATCGACGGCTCGTCGAGCACGTAGAGCACGCCGACCAGGCCGGAGCCGATCTGGGTGGCGAGCCGGATGCGCTGCGCCTCGCCGCCCGAGAGCGTGCCGGCGCCGCGGTCGAGCGACAGGTAGTCGAGGCCGACGTCGACCAGGAACTGCAGCCGGGCGTTGATCTCCTTGAGGACCCGCTCGGCGATCATCTTCTGCCGGTCGTCGAGCTCGATGCTCGCCAGCATCTCGGCGCAGTCGCCGATCGACAGGTTGCAGACCTCGGCGATGCTCTTGCCGTCGATCGTGACGGCCAGCACCTCGGGCTTGAGCCGCGCGCCGCCACACGTCGGGCAGGGCACGTCGCGCATGTACCCCTCGTACTTGTCGCGCGACCAGTCGCTCTCGGTGTCGTTGTGCCGCCGCTCGATCCACTGCACCACACCCTCGAAGCCGGTGTAGTAGGACCGCTCGCGACCGTACTTGTTGCGATATCGGACGTGCACCTGGTCTTCCGACCCGTGCAGGATCGTCTTCTGCGCCCGGGACGGGAGCTGGCGCCACGGGGTGTCGACGCTGAACTTCTCGGCCTTGGCCAGCGCCTCGAGCAGCCGCAGGAAATACTCCTGGGTCTGGCCGCCCGACCAGGGCTGGATCGCGCCCTCGCGGATGCTGCGCTCCTCGTCGGGGATGAGCAGCTCGGGGTCGACCTCTTTCTTGGTGCCGAGGCCGGAGCACTCGGGGCAGGCGCCGTAGGGCGCGTTGAACGAGAACACCCGGGGCTCGAGATCCTCGATGGCCAGGGGGTGGTCGTTGGGGCAGGCCAGGTGCTCGCTGAAGCGGCGCTCGCGGGCCGGGTCGTCCTCCGGCAGGTCGACGAACTCGAGCAGCACGATGCCGGCGGCCAGGCCGAGCGCCGACTCGATGGAGTCGGTCAGGCGCTGCTTGCTGCTGGCCTTGACGCTGAGCCGGTCGACCACCACCTCGATGGTGTGCTTCTCCTGCTTCTTGAGCTTCGGCGGCTCGGTCAGCGGGTGAACCACGCCGTCGACCCGGGCCCGCGCGTAACCCTTGGCCTGCAGCTCGGCGAAGAGATCGACGTACTCCCCCTTGCGGCCGCGGATGACCGGGGCGAGCACCATGAACCGGGTGCCCTCCTCCATCGCCAGCACCCGGTCGACGATCTGCTGCGGCGTCTGCTTGCTGATCCGCTCGCCGCAGACCGGGCAGTGCGGAACGCCCGTACGCGCGAAGAGCAGGCGCAGGTAGTCGTAGACCTCGGTGATCGTGCCGACCGTCGAACGCGGGTTGCGCGAGGTCGACTTCTGATCGATCGACACCGCCGGGGACAGGCCCTCGATGAAGTCGACGTCGGGCTTGTCCATCTGCCCGAGGAACTGCCTCGCGTACGACGAGAGGGACTCGACGTAGCGCCGCTGCCCCTCGGCGAAGATCGTGTCGAACGCGAGGCTGGACTTGCCGGACCCGGACAGACCGGTGAACACGATCATCGCGTCGCGGGGCAGGTCAAGGTTGACGTCACGCAGGTTGTGCTCGCGCGCGCCTCTAATAGTCAAACGGTCGGCCACAGCCAGCCTCTCCGTACAAGTGTTTGAGTCAGAAGAGCCGCGGCCACTCTAGCCATGGGGTACGACAAGTTTTGCCGCCGCGGGCGCCAAGAAGGTGTAGCGCCTGGCACATCGCGCACATTCCCGCAGTTCAGGCGAGGGCAAACTCACTCGGACGAGGGAACCGGAAGAGAGCGTACGTCCCAGACCTGAACTCCGCCGATCAGCTGCGGGCGGCCCAGGGCGGCGGTCAGCGTGTCGAGCTGCGGGCCCTCGTTACGGCCGCCGGGCACCATGATCACCACGGCGGCCCGCCAGAAGATCAGGTCTTCGGTGATGCGGGCCTTGTCACTCTCGCTCAGCTGCGGGCGCTGGCCGAACTCGCGGACGCGCCACAGCAGGTCGGAGGTGAACCGGCGCGGGGCGTTCCAGGAGCCGGTGTGGTCGCCGGGCGGGTTGACCGGGCCCATGAAATAGCCGCGCGGGGTGCGGTAATCCAGGTGTGACAGCGCGGCCCAGCGCATGCCCGTACGCCCGGTGGTGACCTCGGGCAGGGGCACGGTGACCAGGGTGCGGTCGTCGGTCACGTACTGCCTCCAGGTGCCCTGGGTCAGGAACGGCGGCAGCGGGTCGCCCTGGACGACCGGCAGCGGCTTGGGGAACAGCGGCACCAGGGCCAGCACCAGGCCGACCTGCCACAGGCGGCGGCCGCGCGGGGTGAACTCGCGCCGCCGGTCGGTGGCCAGGGCGAGCAGCACGCCGGCGATCGTGGCGGGCACCATGGCGAATCGCGTCACACTGACCAGGTCGATGATCGGCACATGGCTGATCAGGCCGAACGGCAGCGGGATGCCGGTGCGCGAGCCGAACACGACCAGCTCGGGGCCCATCGACATGATCAGCAGCACGAGCGCGGAGATCGCGGCGGCGCGGGCGGCCACCGAGCGCCACAGCACGACCACCGAGGCGGCGATCATCACGAGGCCGATCGGCCCGAAGAACATGTTGTCCTCCGTGCCGCTGACGCTCATCTGCCGGGTCAGCTCGGCGTTGCCGGCCAGCGACTGGCGGGCGAAGCCGGCGATCGACGCGAGGTCGGTCGCATACATGTCGGGGGCGAACGGCTGGCCGTGGTAGTTGCCCTTGGCGAAGAACTGATACCACAACGGGTAGGCCAGCAGGGTCAGCGCGATCAGGGCCGCGACCCCGAGGCCGGCGGCCATCGGCCGGGCCACGCTCCGCGCGCGGGCCGGGGCCATCACCGCGTACGCGATGACGAAGACGCCCAGACCGAGCGCGGTGAACAGCAGGCTCTCCTCGTTGATGAAGACCTGCAGCACGATCAGCAGGCCCAGGATCACCCCGCCACGCCAGGCCCGGCCCGGCTCGCGCAGCCGCAGCGCCTGCCAGACGATGAACGGCAGCACCCACTGGCTGACGAAATTCACGTGGCCGTTGGCGTGGGAGATCATCGTGGGCGCGAACCCGCACCACAGGCCGCCGATCCACGCGGCCAGGCGGCTGCGCACGAGGTGGCGCGAGAGCACCCAATACCAGGCGGCGGCCGTGCCGGCGAGGCCCAGCGTGATCAGCAGCGCCACCGAGAAGCCGGGGCCGAACCAGTGCGTGACCGGGGCCAGCGGCAGGCTCAGGGCCAGGATCGACGTGTTGGCCATCATGTTGACGCCGTCGGGCACGTTGAGCCGGTCGCTGAAGAACGGGTTGTCGCCGTGGAACAGCACCCGCTCGCCGTGGGCCAGCACGAACAGGAACACGCCGTGGTCGTCGTCGTTGCTGGCGAGCACCCGCCCGTTCGGGTCGCGCCAGAGCTGGACGGTGACCAGCAGGGCGAGCACCGCGTAGTTCAGCAGGGACCAGAGATCGGCCCGCGAGCGCCGTGGCACGGGTGTCTCGGACCGGGACTCGGCCTCGGCCTCGACGACTTCCTCCACTGCACGCACCGGAGCATTGTGTCAGAGGGGTCTGTCAGGAACGCCTGCGGCGGTGACCGGCCGCGCCCGCCAGCCGGGCCGCTTGACGTGCCGATTCCACCTCGATCTCCTGCCGGAGCTTGCGCCAGCCGGCCAGCCGCCGCGGCGCCAGCGACCCGTCGGCCGCGGCCGGCACGACCGCGCAGCCGGGCTCGGCGTCGTGCCGGCAGTCGTCGAACCGGCACCCGGCGGCCAGCTCGGTGATGTCGGCGAACGCGCGGCTCAGCCCCTCGGCCGTGTCGAGCAGGCCGACCCCGCGGATGCCGGGGGTGTCGAGCACCGCGCCGCCCTCGGGCAGGAGGACGAGATTGCGGTACGCGGTGGTGTGCCGGCCCTTGCCGTCCACGTCGCGGATCTGCTGTACCGGCATGACCGGGGTGCCGGCCAGGGCGTTGACCAGCGTCGACTTGCCCGCCCCGGAGCGCCCGAGCAGGGCCAGGGTGCGGCCCTTCCCGGCGTACGGGGAAAGCAGTTGAAGGTTTTGACCCCGCCGGACGCTCAGCGCGAGCACCGGGACGCCGGGCGCGATCTCCTCGACCTGGCGGCGGATGGCCTCGGGATCGGCCGAGGTGTCGGATTTGGTCAGCACGATCAGCGGTTTCGCGCCGGACTCCCAGGCCAGGGCGAGCAGGCGCTCGATGCGGGCGTCGTCCGGTTCGGGGTGGATCGGCTCCACCACGGCCACGGTGTCCATGTTCGCGGCGAGCACCTGACCCGTGCTGTCCTTGTCGGAGGTGCGGCGGATCAGACACGTACGCCGGGGCAGCACCGCCTCGGCGGTCACGCGGCGATCGGGCCAATGTCGCAGCACCACCCAGTCGCCGGCGCAGGGCAGCAGGGCGGGATCGCGGGCGGCGCCGAGCAGCACCCCGCCGCTGAGGCTGGCCCGGGTGACCCCGCCGGAGCCGAGCACGGTGCAGACGCCGCGGTCGGCCCGCAGCACGCGGCCCGGGGTGGCGTCGGAACGGTCGTAGGGGCGATATGCGGATGCGAGGGACTCGTCCCAGCCCAGCTGGGACAGCTCGTGTGCCATGGAAACTCGATTCGCCGAACGGGGAGACAGCCGGACCGGCGAGGTCAGGCGGCAGCCTCCGGGTGAAGGGACGCCAAGACGAACAGCACGCTCCCCACCTCCTCCGCGGGATCTGATCGGCGCGTCTCGACCGACGGTACGGCCGCGCCTACGCGAGCGAAAGCGAATTCCGACCCACTAGGGTTCTCCGGGTGACTATGGATCCGCTCGTCATGTTGACCGACGTTGACCGGGCGACCGAAGACCTGCTGCGCACGGCGGCCGACCTCGACCCGGCCGCGGTGGGCACGCCGTCGCGGCTGCCCGGCTGGACGGTCGGCCACGTGCTGACCCACGTGGCCCGCAACGCCGACGCGCTGACCAACCTGCTGACCTGGGCCCGCACGGGCGTCGAGACCCCGCCGTACGCGTCCCCGCAGGCGCGCGACGCGGGCATCGAGGAGGGCGCCGGCCGTCCCCTGCGCGAGCAGCTCGAAGACATCCGGGCCGCGCACGACCGGTTCGCCGACGCCGGGGCGGCCATGCCCGCCGGGGCCTGGGCGTTCCCGCTGCCCTGGCTGGGGCAGTCGGCCGCGGCGGTGCCCTGGACCAGGCTGCGCGAGGTGACCGTGCACCACGTCGACCTCGGCGCGGCCTACACGCCCGCCGACTGGACCGACGCGTTCGCGCTGCGCCTGCTGCGCGAGGTCGCGGCCGGGGCCGGCGCCGACTGGCCCGTCATGCACCTGCGGCCGTACGGCATCGACCACGTGCTGCCGATCGGCGACGGGCCGGAGCCCCCGGTCGTCGGCGGGCCCACCAAGTCGATCGCGGCCTGGCTGACCGGCCGGGGCGACGGCACCGACCTGACCGTCTCGCCCGACGGCGAGCTCCCCAAACCGAAGAGGTGGAAGTAATGGCCTACACCGGAGAAGTCACCAAGGGCGGCGCCCCCGACGTCCGCGAGCTGGGCGGCCTGACCATCACCAAGGTGTCGGTCGGCCCGATGGACAACAACGCCTACCTGCTGCGCAGCGGCGACGAGCAGCTGCTGATCGACGCGGCCAACGACGACGAGACGCTGACCGCCCTGGTCGGCGAGGCCGGCCTGAGCACGATCGTGACCACCCACCGCCACGCCGACCACTGGCAGGCGCTCGAGGACGTGGTCGCGGCCACCGGCGCCGAGTCGCTGGCCCACATCGACGACGCCGCCGAGATCCCCCTGGTCAACCGCACCCTGCGGGACGGCGAGCACATCACGGTGGGCGGGGCCACGCTCGAGGTGATCCAGCTGGTCGGCCACACGCCGGGCTCGATCGCGCTGCTCTATCAGGACCCGAACGGCTCGGCCCACCTCTGGACGGGCGACAGCCTCTTCCCCGGCGGCGTCGGCAACACCCGGAAGAACAAGGCGAACTTCGAGTCTCTGATCACCGACGTCGAACGCAAACTCTTCGACCGCCTCCCCGACGACACCTGGTTCTACCCCGGCCACGGCAAAGACTCCACCCTCGGCGCCGAACGCCCCCACCTGGCCGAATGGCGCTCCCGCGGCTGGTAGCCCCGGTCAGTCGAACGGGTTGACCACGGTGACACCGGTGCGGGACACGTCGGCGACGTTGCGCGTGACCAGGGCCAGGCCGTGAACGCGGGCCGTGGCGGCCATGAGGCCGTCGATGATCGGCGGCGGTTCCGGGGTGGCGCTCATCCGGCCCCACTCCTCGGCGATCTGCGCGGTGACGGGCAGCAGCCGGTCACCGTATGAGGTGGTCAGTCCGCTCAGCCAGCGCTCCAGGACGTCGGCCTGCTTCGGATCACGCGGGCGGACCCGTTCGATGCCGCGCCGGATCTCGCCCACAACCATGGTGCTGAGATAGACGACAGCGCGACTGTGAGCGGCCTGCCACCCCAGAACGCGAGGATTCGGGGAGCTTTTTCGCAGCTCGGAGACGACGTTGGTAGCGAGCAGGAAGGCCACGGTCAGCCGGCCAGGTCGACGTCGCGCGGTTGCTCGGCTGACCGGCCGATCTCCGCGTCGAGATCGATGTCGTCGACCGGGTCTGCGATCAGGTAGTCCATGAGTCCTACCGACTCGCCTCGGAGCCTCCGATACTCGGCGATGTCGATGACGACGGCGACTTCCTCGCCGTGTTTGGTGACGATCTGCGGCTCTCCGTTCTCGGCCGCACGCAGCACTTCACTGAACCGCTGTTTGGCCTCTTGGACTTGCCAACGCATCGGGGCCTCCAAGGTATTGTCTAGACAGACTAGACAATACCTTGCCGGGACCAGACTGAGCGATTCTCTACGACCGGGCGCCGGGGGGCCGATGGGCAGCATATGAGACGTGTGCCGGCCCTGCTCGTGCCCGCGTTCGCGCTGGTGGCCGGGGCGGTGCCGGCGGTGGCGCCCGGCACCGCGGCGGCGCACTGGTCGTATCTGCTGGCCTTCGCGGTCATCGTCGGGCTGGCCTGGGTGCGGTTGCGGACGCTGCGCGGCCCGACCCGCTCCGGGTACGCCCTCATCGTGGGCGCGCTGTCGGTCTGGCTCGCCGGTGACGTGCTCTACGACGTGCTGAGCCGGGTCACCACCCTGGGCGAGGTCAGCCCGTCCGACCTGCTCTGGATCTCGGGATATCCGCTGCTGGCGGCGGGACTGATCCGGCTCACCCAGCTGCGCGCGCCCGGGCGGCTGCGGGAGGGCCTGCTCGACGGGCTCGTGATGGCGATCGTGATGGCCTGGCTGTGCTGGCAGTTCATCATCCTGCCGGCGGCCGAGCACGAGCGGCTGTCGCTGCAGGTGGCGGTGGCCGCGTTCTATCCGTTCGGCGACGTGCTGCTGTTCGCCGCGATCGCCGTGCTGGTGCTGGCCCCGGGCACCAAGCGCGGCCCGACGCCGTACCTGATGGCGGCGCTGGCCCTGACCCTGATCGGCGACGTCGGCATCTCGACGCTGCCCGAGCTGTTCCCCAGCCTGTCCCGCTCGCTGCAGGCCGAGCGCCTCGACGGGGTGCTGCTGCTGGCCAACAGCCTGCTGGTGGCGGCCCTGGTGCATCGCGACGCGGGCCGGATCGCCGACCGGGCCGCCCGGGAGCAGCGGCTGCACCCGGCCCGCGTGGTCTTCCTGGGCGCCGCGCTGCTGGTGCTGCCGACGATGGCCGGGCTGCGCAGTTTCGAGAGCACGCTGAGCCGGGTGTCGCTGATCGTGTCGGTGGTGCTGATGACGACGCTGATCCTGGTGCGGTTCGTGTTCGTGGTGCGCGAGCAGGAACGGATCCGGGCCGCGCTGGCCCATCAGGCCGAGCACGACCAGCTGACCGGGCTGGCCAACCGGCCGGCGCTGCGCTCGCGGCTGGAACTGCTGCTGTCCGGGTCGCGCGAGGACCCGTACGGGCCGGTGTTGTTCTATCTCGACCTGAACGGCTTCAAGCAGGTCAACGACAAGTTCGGGCACGCCGCGGGCGACTTCGTGCTGGTCGAGTTCGCCCGCCGGCTGGTGGCCGCGCTGCGCCCGGGTGACGTGGCCGCGCGGCTCGGCGGCGACGAGTTCGTGGTGCTGGCCGAGGAGGTGCCGGGCGAGCCGGGGGCCCGGGCCCTGGCCGAGCGGCTGCGGGCGCTGGCCGCCGAGCCCGTACGCCGGGGTGAGGAGAGCTATCCGATCGGCGTGAGCGTGGGCTGGGCCGCCGCCGCGCAGCACCCGGAGGCGGAGGCGCTGCTGGCGGCGGCCGACGCCGAGATGTTCGCCGACAAGACCCTCACGGCCGCCCGAACTGCCGCAGCAGGCCTGAGTAGCTCTTCGCCGGCGGCGGCGCTAATTCTCCCCGAGCCGACGTCCGCAGCCCCAGCGTGAGCAGCGACTGCACCAGGACGGTGGCCGCGGCGACCCCGTCGATCACCGGCACGCCGAGCTCGTCGGAGGCCTGAGCGGCGAAGCCGGCCATGCCCGCGCAGCCCAGCACGATCACGTCCGAGTCGTCGTGCTCGAGGGCGTGCCGGGCGAGCGCGACGACCTCCTTGCGCGCGGCCGGGTCCCGATCGAGCTCGAGGACGGGGATGTCGCAGGCGTGCACCCCGCGGCAGGCGCCCGGCGACACGTAGCGCGCGGCCAGGTCGAGCGCGCGTCCCCGCGTACGGGAAAGGGTTGTCACCACGCTGAAACCGCGCCCGACCATCGTCGCCGCATGCATCGCGGCCTCGGCGATGCCGACCACCGGACCGGTCGCCACCTCGCGTGCGGCGTCCAGGCCGGGGTCGCCGAAGCAGGCCAGCACGTAACCGTCGGCCCCCGCCAGCGCGGCCAGGATGCCGGGCACCGCGAGCGCCTCGTCGTAGTGGCTCTCGATCGAGGCCGGGCCCATGGCCGACGTGACCGCCTCGACGACGGTGCCCGGACCGGCCACGGCCCGGGCACTCGCCGCGATCAGCGCGGTCATCGACTCCGTGGTGTTGGGGTTGACGACCCGGATCCTCATGCGCCGCGGGTCCGGCGGGTCAGCCCGAGGTAGACGAGGAAGCCCAGCCCCATCCCGATGAACCAGCTGTACTGAGCCGTGGTGTGCATGCCGGGCCCGCCGGTCCACAGCACCGGGATCATCGCGATCACCGCGCCGACGGCCGTGGCGATGATCGCCGGCGGGTGGTATCCGCGCCGATAGTGGTAGCGGCCCTCGGGCGACATCGTGAACATGGCGTCGACGTCGACCTGCTGCTTGCGGATCAGGTAGTAGTCGGCGATCAGCACGCCGAACAGCGGCCCGATGAAGGCGCCCAGCGTCTCCAGCGTGTAGTGGATGACGTCCGGGTTGTTGTAGAGGTTCCACGGGGTGAGCAGCACCGACCCGACCGCGGCGATCATGCCGCCGGCCCGCCAGCTGATCCGCTGCGGGCTGACGTTGGAGAAGTCGAACGCGGGCGAGATGAAGTTGGCGACGATGTTGATGCCGATGGTGGCGATCGTGAAGGTCAGCGCGCCCAGGGCGATCGCGAACGTGCTGTCGATGCGCGACACCGTCTCGACCGGGTCGGTGATCAGTTCGCCGAAGACCGGCAGGGTCAGCGACGCGGTCACGACGACCAGGATCGCGAAGAACAGGAAGTTCAGCGGCAGGCCGAGCAGGTTGCCCCGCTTGACGGCTTGGAACGACTTGCCGTAGCGGGAGAAGTCGCCGAAGTTGAGCATCGGGCCGGAGAAGTACGAGACGACGAGAGCGATCGCGCCCAGCATGACCGGCACCGCGTCCCAGCCGTGATATTTCACGTCGCCCAGGTTGAGGTCGATCTGATCCCAGCCCGCCTTGTAGATCAGGTAGCCGCAGAGCAGGATCATCACGACGTAGACGGCCGGGCCGCAGAAGTCGATGAACTTGCGGATGGTCTCCATGCCGGTCCAGAACACGGCCGCCTGCAAGACCCAGAGCAGCGCGTACGTGCACCACCCGAGCAGCGGCAGGCCGAGGAAGCCGTACTGGTCGACATCGGCGTACGGGGCCAGGCCGGGCCAGAACTTGAGGACCACGACGTCGAGCGCGGCCGAGGCCAGGTAGGTCTGGATGCCGTACCAGGCGACCGCGATCGCGCCCCGGATGATGGCGGGCACGTTCGCGCCGAGCACCCCGAACGCGGCCCGGTTGATCACCGGATAGGGCACGCCGGTGACCTGGCTCGGCTTGGCCACGAGGTTGCAGAAGAAGTAGACGATCGTGATGCCGACGACCAGCGAGACGAGCACCTGCCAGCTCGACAGGCCCAGCGCGAACAGGCTGCCCGCGGTCACGTAGCCGCCGACGCTGTGCACGTCGGACATCCAGAACGCGAAGATGTTGTACGAACCCCAATGCTGTTTGCGCAGGGGCGCGAGATCCTCGTTCGTCAGACGGGGATCGTACGAGGGTTTGATGACGCCGCTGCCCACCGGCATGCCGGCGGCTTCGACCACGTCCTGGGGCTTGCTCGCTGTGATGTCGGCCATAGCGTGACGCTAGGTATCGGCTGTTTCACATAGATGAGCGGAACTGTATATCTTCCGGCTCGAACAGCCCCGTGTCGTGCGGCAGGGCCCCGATCGCGGTCTGCAGCCGGTGGTGATGGGCGGCGAACACGGTGATCAGCGCCTCGGTGTCGCGCGCGCAGAAGGCGGCCAGCATGCCGGCGTGGTCGGCGTGCAGCTGCTCGCGCTCGGAGCTGTCCAGATGCGACATCGGCTGCAGCGGCTCGGTCTGGTTCCAGGCCAGGTCGAGCATGTGCAGCAGCCGGCG
This sequence comes from Paractinoplanes lichenicola, assembly GCF_016785085.1. Classification (GTDB taxonomy): domain Bacteria; phylum Actinomycetota; class Actinomycetes; order Mycobacteriales; family Micromonosporaceae; genus Actinoplanes; species Actinoplanes lichenicola. Next base: position 645,435 of record NZ_JAENHO010000005.1, on the reverse strand, counting down.
CATCCGGCACGGCCTGATCAGCGCGAGGTGGAAGCGCCGGCTTTCCCGGTGATAAACCCTTCCGTCGTACGCGGTGATGGCCTCGTCCAAGGCCCGCAGCGCCGACCGCGCCTGGTCGTCGTCGTCCGCGCCCGCCCGTTCGACGGCCACCCGCAGCCCGGCCGTCTCCAGTGCCTCCCGCACCAGATAGATCTCCGCGAACTCGTGCGCCGTCATCATGGCCACGCGATACCCGCCGTTGGGCCGGTGATCGACCAGCCCCTCCCCGATCAAGGTCATCAGAGCTTCCCGTACGGGGATCCGGCTCACCCCGAACGCGGCCGCCACCGCGTCGACGGGGATGGCCGACCCCGGCGGCACCTGCCCGTCCAGGATGATGCGGCGCAGCTCGTTCTGCGGGCCGCCCGGGTCGTGCGGTGCTCGTGACCGGTCCGTCAGCAGCGAGATCAGGATCGATCGGCGGCGGGGTCCTGGCATGGCCGGAATCTAGACGGCGTCCGTTACAGGGCCTTTACCACTTCGGTCGATTCCATCGGCAACGAGAACATCGGGAAGTTGTACGCGATGGCGTTGTCGTGCTCCTCGGGCGAGGTGGCGGCCATGCAGTCGGTCAGCGTGATCACCCGATAGCCGTTCTCGTAGGCGCTGCGCATGGTCGATTCGACGCAGCAGTTGGTCAGGAAGCCGCCGAGAATGACCGTGTCGATGCCCTTGCTGCGCAGAATGAAGTCGGTCTTGTCCATCACCGCCGACACGGCCGGATGCAGAACGCCCCCCTCAGAAGTGAACTCGTTCTGATACTCGATCAGCACAACCGCCGTCCTGCCCGGCTCCACCCGCAACGCCTCGCTCATAGCCCTGCCCTTCCGCTGTGGCCCGCATCACTCCCACGCAAGCACTTCCCCTCGACCAGGGCAACCCTTCCGCGCCAGCTCCACCTCACTCGCACGCGCCCCTTGGCCCTTCGCCCGCGTAGGGCAGGCCTCGCTCAGCGCGGCCGGCCCGCCAACCCGCCCGGCCGCGCTCTCAGCCCTCAGCGGAAGGGGAAGTCGAGGCCGGAGGGTCTGATTAGGCTGGAGGGCACTCGGCCTGGGAGGTATGTCGGTGGAGATGCGCCACGATCCGATGCGATGGGGTCAGCCGCAGTCGCCGGAGCCCGCGCAGCCGGGGTTGCCCGGCTGGCTCGAGGAGAAGCTCTTCGACCAGCGGATCGTGATGGTCCGCGGGCAGCTCAGCTCGGAGGCCGCCTCGGGCATCGCCGCGGCCCTGATGACGCTCGACGCGCACGGCCCGGCCCCGGTTCAGCTGCATGTGGCCAGCCCCGGCGGCGAGCTGGGGGCCACGCTCTCGGTCATCGACGTGATCGACTCGATGGCCGCTCCCGTGCAGGCCATCGTCACGTCGCAGGCCGGTGGCGCCGTCGTGGCCCTGCTGGCCGCGGCCGAGCGCCGCGCGGCGTACAGGCATGCCCGGTTCAAGCTCAACGAGCCCCGCTCGGCCGGCGTCACCGGCACCGCCGACGAGGTGGCCCGGGCCGCCGGGCAGCATCTGCGGGAGCTCGAGGAGATCACGCTGCGGCTGGTCGAGGTGACGGGTCAGTCCCGCAGCCGCGTCGAGGACGACATGTCCGCCGGCCGCAGCCTGACCGCGCAGGAGGCCCTGGAATACGGGCTGATCGACGAGATCCTCGGCAAGGCGTAATCCTCGGCAAGGCATGAAAAAACGGGCCCCGGGATCACCCCGGGGCCCGTTCTTCAAAGCCTGGATCAGACGTTGACCTTCACGCCCATGGAGCGGGCGGTGCCGGAGACGATCTGGATCGCGGCGTCGATGTCGTTCGCGTTGAGGTCGGGGAGCTTGCGCTCGGCGATCTCCTTGACCTGCGTCGCGCTCAGCGTGCCCACGGTCTGGGTCAGCGGGTTGGACGCGCCCGACTGGATGCCCAGAGCCTTGCGGATCAGGAAGCTGGTCGGCGGCGTCTTGTAGGCCAGCGTGTGGCTGCGGTCCTCGTAGACCGAGACGATGACCGGGATGATCTCGCCACGGTTCTTCGAGGTCGCCTCGTCGTACTCCACCTTCACGGCACGCATGTTGGCCCCGGTCGGACCAAGCATCTTGCCGAGGTCGACCATCGCGGCGTTACCCGCCTCAAGCGCGAGGGTTACCTCATGAGTCTTTTTCTTGGGCGGCATTGCGTAGGGCTCCTTAGGGTGAGCTGCAAGCTTAATGACGCAGCTCGCCAGCTACTAACACACGACAACCCCGAGACCTTACACTCGCCGCGATAAGCGGGTCAAAATGGGCCTCGGGTACTGCCCACTAGTGTATCTCGACCCTCAGAACTGGTCGCACTCGCACCGGCTCATCAGCGAGCGCACCGCCGCCACGTACTCCGGGTTGGGCAGGGTCTTGGTCTCGGCGGCGGCCTCGATCGCGCCCTGGCCCGCGTTGTAGCCCGAGATCACCACGTTGAGCAGGCACCACGAGGTGTGCGACTTGCACTTGCTCGTGTTCAGGTTGTAGTTCTCCTTGAAGTAGTTCTGCCCCGCCCAGCGCGTGAACCAGGCGATGTAGTTGGCCCCGGCATACGCGTTGTCCTTGTAGTCCTTGGCGTCGTACTCGAGGCCGAACCGGTTGTTGACGAAGTCGACCGTGTCCGGCATGACCTGCATGACCCCGGTGCCGCCGTCACAGTTGTGGATGTTGGTCTGCCAGCCGCTCTCCTGCCAGGCAATGGCCTTGACCAGCGGATAGTTCAACTTCAAAGACGGCGCTTCCGTACGCCAGTAGACGCGCGACGAGGCCGATTTGAGCGCCTTCTTGACCGTCTTCTTGGCGACCGGCTTCGTCTTGTCGTAGTGCGCGCACGCGGGCAGCTCGCTCCAGAACGCGGGCTGGGTCGGCTCGGCGGCTTTCGGGGCTTTTGTCGTCTTTTTAGGCTTCGGCGCGGCAGTGGTGACCGTGGGCGAAGGCGTGGGCGACTCGGTGATCGGCTCGAACTCGGGCTCCGCGGCGACGGCGGTCGTCTCGGACACCACCGGCGCGGCCGCCTCGTTGTCGTCACCGCCGACCAGTCCGCAGCCGCCCACCATGACCAGCGCCGCCAGCGCCGCACCCACCTGCAGTCTTCGTGCCATCAACCCGATCGCCCTCCCCCGTTCGCACTGTTGTGGGGGCACGCTAGCCCTCGTCCGAGCCCGGCCGCTGCACCCTTAAAGCAGGGCTGAAACGTCGATCGAACCCCGACCCGGGACTGCAACCTGGACCGGGGACAATAGAGGTATGCAGACCCGCACCGACCTACGCAACGTCGCCATCATCGCTCACGTCGACCATGGCAAAACCACCCTGGTCGACGCCATGTTGCGCCAGGGCAGCCAGTCCCACGCGCGCGGCGAGATGGCCGACCGCGTCATGGACTCCATGGACCTGGAGCGGGAAAAGGGCATCACCATTCTCGCCAAGAACACGGCGATCAGCTACCAGCCCGCCGAGGGTGACCCCGTCACCATCAACATCATCGACACCCCGGGTCACGCCGACTTCGGCGGTGAGGTCGAGCGCGGCCTCACCATGGTCGACGGCGTCGCCCTGCTCGTCGACGCCTCCGAGGGCCCGCTCCCGCAGACCCGCTTCGTGCTGCGCAAGGCGCTCGCGGCCAAGCTCCCGATCATCCTGATCATCAACAAGGTCGACCGGCCCGACGCCCGCATCAAGGAGGTCGTCGACGAGACGTACGAGCTCTTCCTCGACCTCGACGCCGACGAGCACCAGATCGAGTTCCCGATCGTCTACGCCTGCGCCCGCGACGGCATCGCCTCGCTGACCCAGCCCAAGGACGGCACCGTCCCGGAGGACTCGACCGACCTCGAGGTGCTGTTCAGCACGATCCTCGAGACCATCCCCGCGCCCACCTACACCGAGGGCGCCCCGCTCCAGGCGCACGTCGTCAACCTCGACGCCTCGAACTTCCTCGGCCGGCTCGCGCTGTGCCGGGTGCACGAGGGCACGATCCGCAAGGGCCAGACCGTGGCCTGGTGCAAGACCGACGGCACGATCAGCAACGTCCGCATCTCCGAGCTGCTGATCACCGAGGGCCTCGACCGCAAGCCCGCCGAGAGCGCGGGCCCGGGCGACATCATGGCCGTGGCCGGCATCGCCGACATCATGATCGGTGAGACGCTGGCCGACGCCGACGACCCCCGGCCGCTGCCCCTGATCACGGTCGACGAGCCGGCCATCTCGATGGTCCTCGGCACCAACACGTCGCCGCTGGTCGGCAAGGTCAAGGGGGCCAAGGTCACGGCCCGCATGGTCAAGGACCGCCTCGACCGCGAGCTGATCGGTAACGTCTCGCTGCGGGTCCTGCCGACCGAGCGCCCCGACGCGTGGGAGGTGCAGGGTCGTGGCGAGCTCGCGCTGGCCATCCTGGTCGAGCAGATGCGCCGCGAGAACTACGAGCTCACCGTGGGCAAGCCCCAGGTGGTCACCAAGACGATCGACGGCAAGCTGCACGAGCCGGTCGAGCGCCTGACGATCGACGCCCCCGACGAATACATGGGCGCCATCACCACGCTGCTGTCCACCCGCAAGGGCCGGATGGAGGAGCTGATCAACCACGGCACCGGCTGGCTGCGCATGGAGTGGCTGGTCCCCGCCCGCGGCCTGATCGGCTTCCGCACGGAGTTCCTGACCGAGACCCGCGGCACCGGCATCATGCACCACCTGTTCGAGGACTACGAGCCGTGGTTCGGCGAGCTGCGCACCCGCAACAACGGCTCGCTGGTGGCCGACCGGGCCGGCGTGGTCACCCCGTTCGCCATGATCAACATCCAGGAGCGCGGCTCGCTGTTCGTCGAGCCGACCACCGAGGTCTACGAGGGCATGATCATCGGTGAGAACTCCCGCGAGGACGACATGGACGTCAACATCACCAAGGAGAAGAAGCTCACCAACATGCGCGCGGCCAGCGCCGACAACACCGAAAAGGTGATCCCGCCGCGCAAGCTCTCCCTGGAGCAGGCCCTCGAGTTCTGCCGCGAGGACGAGTGCGTCGAGGTCACCCCGGCCGCGGTCCGCATCCGCAAGGTCGTCCTCGACCAGCAGACCCGTGGCCGTGCCGCCGCCCGCCGCAAGCACCAGCAGTAACAGCCGGCACAAGAACGGCGGCCGCAGCACTTTCGCTGCGGCCGCCGTTTTTGCTTTTGGGCGTTACCACTCACTCACGTCGCCGCGGCGCGGTGAGCGCCCTGGACGCGCCAGCGGCCAGCTCACCGTGTCGTGGTCCCCGCGGGAGCGACGGTCCGTACCCACCACCCCGCCGGGACATCGAATTTAAGACTTTGAATCTACTAGTTCGCGTTTGCGGTCGCGGGACGATTTCATCAGGCTCAGGATCGTGGCGATGCCCAGGGTGCCGATGATGACCAGCAGCGAGAGCCAGATCGGGATCTCGGGGGCCCAGTGGACGCCGTCGCCGCCGTTGATGAAGTCGAGGTTGTTGGTGTGCAGGGCCTCGAGGAACAGCTTGACGCCGATGAAGGCGAGCACCGCGGCCAGGCCGTAGTTGAGGTAGACAAGGCGTTCGAGCAGTCCGCCGAGCAGGAAGAACAGCTGGCGCAGGCCCATCAGCGCGAACACGTTGGCCGTGAAGACCAGATACGGCTCTTTGGTGATGCCGAAGATCGCGGGAATCGAGTCGAGCGCGAACAGCAGGTCCGTCGTGCCGATCGCGATCATGACGATCAGCATCGGCGTGAACAGCCGCTTGCCGGTCTCGGTGACCACGGTCATCCGGCCGCTGTCGAACGACGACGACACCGGCAGGGCGCGCTTGGCCCACCGGATCAGCACGTTCTCCTTGAAGTCCTCCTCGTCGTTCTCACCCTCCTTGAGCAGGGTGATCGCGGTGTAGACGAGGAACGCGCCGAAGATGTAGAACACCCACGAGAACTGCGAGATCAGCGCGGCGCCGGCGGCGATGAACAGGCCGCGCATCACCAGGGCCAGCACGATGCCGATGAGCAGCACCTTCTGCTGGAACTGCCGCGGCACGGCGAACCGAGCCATGATGATCATGAAGATGAAGAGGTTGTCGACGCTCAGCGAGTATTCGGTCAGCCAGCCGGTGTAGAACTCCGCGGCCGGCCCCGCTCCGGCGAAGAACCAGAGACCACCGCCGAACGCCAACGCGAGGGCGATGTAGAAAGCAACCCAGCCGCCCGACTCTTTCATCGAGGGCTCGTGCGGTCGCCGGCCGATGATCAGAAGGTCGATCGCCAGCACCACAACGACGGCAACCAGGGTGACGATCCACACCCAGGCGGAAATGTTCAACTATGACCTCCGGCAGACACGGTTCGGCGCTGCGCCCGCACCGGGGGTTATCGGCGGGAACAGCGACGTGCGACTGTCGGAGGTCTCTTCCGCCACCTGCTCGCGCGGGTGACCGCCGGCCCCGGGCACGCCCTCAGGGGGTGGGCGTTCCGTGTTGACGAGACCGACACGAGGGAATACTCCCCTCCTACGGCAGCCATTGTGTCGCATCGAACGACCCAACGGCAGAGCACCCCGGGAAACCGTGTCGAGGCTCTCGCCCCAACACCCCCTAAATGCTCACCTCCACGTTACCCCGCGGCCTCCCGCCCATCCCCACTCAAGACCTTCACTCCTCTTCCCTCTTCCAGCCGTCTCCCAATTCAGGCGGCTCCCTCCCGGCCGCTCCCTCTTCTGGCCGCTCCCTCTTCCAGCTGCTCCCCTCTTCTGGCCGCTCCTTCTTCTGGCCGCTCCCTCTTCCAGCTGCTCCCCTCTTCCGGCCGGCTCCCTCCCGGCCGCTCCCCTCTCCCAACCGCTCCCTCTCCCAGCCGTTCGCGCTCTCTTGGCGTCCTAGGAGGCTAGTTCGGTTGGGTCTGTGGCAGGCTCCAGGCATGGTTCTCGAGGTCGCCCTGATCGACATCACGCCCGGCTCCGAAGACGCCTTCGCCGCCGCCTACACCATGGCCCACCCGATCCTGGCGACCACGCCCGGCTGCCGCTCGGTGCGCATGACCCGCGGCATCGAGTCGGCGTCGAGGTTCGTGCTGCTGGTCGAGTGGGACGACGTCGAAGCCCACGAGCAGAACTTCCGCGGCACCGAACGCTTCAACCAGTGGCGCGGCTGGATCGGCCCGTACTTCGCCAAGCCCCCGCTCGTCGAGCACTACCTCGACGTTCCCGCAGGCGAGCGCCCCGGCCCGGACCACAACTTCTTCACCGACTGACCGAACGGGGCGGCAACAGCAGTCAGTCCGTGGCGGGGTCTCCGCTGGTCAGGCAGTAAATGCCGCCCGCCGGGTCGCGGAACGTCGACCAGTGCGGCCACTCCCCCACAAACGTCGCCCCCAGAGACTCGTGCCAGCGGCGCCCCGCGGGAATGTCGGAGCACGAGACGTCCAGGTGCACCGAGGCCGCCCGGTCCGAGCCGAGCCGCTGAAACAGGAACCGCACCGGGATCGGGGGCCGCGGCTGCAGGCGTACGAACTCGTCTTCCTGCTCGCCCCCGTCGAGCTCCCACTCGGTCAGCGTCTGCCAGAAGCGCACTTCACGGTCGTACGCCGAAGGGGCCAAGTCGAAGCAGAGCTGGTGCGGCCGCAGCGTCACCCCGTCCGGCCCGCCGTACGGCCGCGGCCGTACGTGTTGATCACGCCAGGTCGCCGTGCAGAAGGGCAGCCCGGCCGGGGAGCTGAGCGTCTGCCAGTCGCCGTGGTCGGCCCGCACCGTGGCGCCCGCCGACAGGGCCCGGCCGTTGAAGCCGGCGAGGTCGTCGACCCAGATGTCCGGGTGGTGACCGCCGGGCCCCGAGCGGACGCCCTGGATCTCGAGCCAGTCGTCGCCCGCCGCCGTGTGCAACCGTACGAACCCCGGGTCTTTCTGCGGTGCGGGCGTGGACCCGGTGACCGTCGCCCAGAACGTGACGGCCTCGTCGAGCTTCCCGAGAGGCCGATCGAGAAAAGCGTCCACCCAGCGAATCATGCAGGGCGCGTACCCCGATCGGGGCCGATCAGACGGGTCGCTGGTAACGGGCCCGCAGCCCCCGCTCCTCGAAGCCCAGCCGTCGGTAGAGCGCCGCCGCCCCCGGGTTGTTGATGTTGACGGTCAGCCAGGCGTGGTCGGCCTTGCCCGCGGAGCGCATGCGGTTCAGCGACTCGGTGATCAGGGCCGCCGCGAGGCCCCGGCGCCGGGCGAAGGGGGCCACGCCGGCCTGCACGATCCAGCCGCGAGCGGCCACGACGAAGCCGGCGTCGCCCAGGTCGGGCAGCGTCACGAGCAGGGAGCAGCCGGGCAGGAAGTCGTCGTCCTCCTCGTTCTCGGCGATCCACTCGTCGGCCGGGTCGCCCGGGAAGCCGGGCCGGTCGCGGAACGACTCGTGATACGTCGCGTGGAACCGCCGGGCGACGTCGGGGCCGTCCCAGGCCGTGACGGTCACCCCCGCGGGCCAATCGACCGGCGGCAGGTCGAGGTCGTCGATGCGCATGACGTCCTCGGCGAAGGTCTGCCGCAGCCCCCGCGACTCGAACAGCTCGGCCGCGTCATCGGTCATGGTCTCGGACTCGACGGTGACGACGCCGCCACCGGTCGCGGCCGCGGCGGCCAGGGCCAGTCCGCGGTCGAGGACCTCGGCGCCGAGCCCGCGCCCCCGCGCGTCAGGGTCGACCAGGCCGGTGAAGAACGGCCCGGGCCGGACGGCCCCGGCGGCGAGCAGGGAGCCGTCCCCCGCTCGGAGGCCGAAGGCCGAAGCCCAGCGCCGCCCCAGGAACGCCGGGTCGGTCGCCAGCGGCATGCCGCCGTCGGCCGCGTAACACCGCTCGGCCAGGGCCAGCAGCTCCGGGGGCAGGCCGGTCAGCTCGGTCCACGTGGTCTCGCCGGTCGAAGTCATCCGGCCACATTAGCCACGGGCACCGGGCACCGGGCACCGGGCGGATCGAACTATTTCACCCCCGCAGCGTCCATGCCCCGCAACTCCTTCTTGAGCTCGGACATCTCGTCACGGATCCGGGCCGCCAGCTCGAACTGCAGCTCACGCGCCGCCCCGAGCATCTGCTCGTTGAGATCCTGGATGAGCTGGGCCAGCTCGGTGCGGGCCATGCCCTTGGCGGCCGTCGCCCCGGCCGCGGCGCGACCCTTCGACCTGGTCTCGGGCACCGGCGCCTTGCCGCGCGAGATCTGCCGGCCACCGCCGCCGACCATCGGGCTGACCGCGGCGTCGGTATCCTCCGCCTCGCGATAGATGTCGTCGAGGATGTCGTGGATCCGCTTGCGCAGCGCCTGCGGGGTGATGCCGTTGGCCTCGTTGTGCGCGATCTGCTTGGCCCGGCGCCGGTCGGTCTCCTCGATGGCGTCACGCATCGACGGGGTCATCTTGTCGGCATACATGTGAACCTCGCCCGACACGTTTCGGGCGGCGCGGCCGATCGTCTGGATCAGCGACCGGCCGGAGCGCAGGAAGCCCTCCTTGTCGGCGTCGAGGATGGCGACCAGCGACACCTCGGGCAGGTCGAGACCCTCGCGCAGCAGGTTGATGCCGACGAGCACGTCGTAGTCGCCCTTGCGCAGCTCTTTGAGCAGCTCGACGCGGCGCAACGTGTCCACCTCGGAGTGCAGGTAGCGCACGCGGATGCCGTTCTCGAGCAGATAGTCCGTCAGGTCCTCGGCCATCTTCTTGGTCAGCGTCGTGACCAAGACCCGCTCGTCGCGCTCGGTGCGCAGCTTGATCTCGTGCATGAGGTCGTCGATCTGGCCCTTGGTCGGCTTCACGACCACCTGCGGGTCGATCAGGCCGGTCGGGCGGATCACCTGCTCGACGAACTCGCCCTGGGCCTGCTGCATCTCCCACGGGCCGGGGGTGGCCGACAGGAACACCATCTGGCCGACCCGCTCGAGGAACTCGTCGAACCGCAGCGGGCGGTTGTCGGCCGCGCTGGGCAGCCGGAAGCCGTGCTCGATCAGGATGCGCTTGCGGGACGCGTCACCCTCATACATGCCGCCGATCTGCGGGATCGTCACGTGCGACTCGTCGATGACCGTGATGTAGTCGTCGGGGAAGTAGTCGAGCAGGGTGAACGACGGCTCGCCGGGCGAGCGGCCGTCCATGTGCATCGAATAGTTCTCGATACCGTTGCAGAAGCCGACCTGCCGCATCATCTCGACGTCGTACTGCGTGCGCATGCGCAGCCGCTGCGCTTCGAGCAGCTTGCCCTGCCGCTCGAACTCGGCCAGCCGCTCCTCGAGCTCGGCCTCGATCTGGCGGATCGCCCGCTCCATGCGCTCGGGGCCGGCCACGTAGTGCGACGCCGGGAAGATGACCAGCTGGTCGACCTCGCGGACGATCTCGCCGGTCAGCGGGTGCAGGTAATACAGCTTCTCGATCTCGTCGCCGAACAGCTCGACGCGGACCGCGAGCTCCTCGTAGGCCGGGATGATCTCGAGCGTGTCGCCGCGGACCCGGAACGTGCCCCGCTGGAAGGCCATGTCGTTGCGCGAGTACTGAATGTCGACCAGGCGGCGCAGCACCTGGTCACGGTCGACAACGTCGCCCACCTTGACCTTGACCGAGCGGTCGAGATATTCCTGCGGGGTGCCCAGGCCGTAGATCGCGGAGACGGTCGCCACCACGATCGTGTCGCGCCGGGTCAGCAGCGACATCGTGGCCGAGTGCCGCAGCCGCTCGACCTCCTCGTTGACCGACGAGTCCTTCTCGATGTAGGTGTCGGTCTGGGCGATGTAGGCCTCGGGCTGGTAATAGTCGTAATAACTGACGAAGTATTCGACGGCATTGTTGGGCAGCAGCTCGCGGAACTCCTTGGCGAGCTGCGCGCACAGCGTCTTGTTGGGCGCGAGCACGAGCGCGGGCCGCTGCAGCTTCTCGATCAGCCACGCGGTCGTCGCGCTCTTGCCCGTGCCGGTCGCGCCGAGCAGCACCGTGTGGCGATCGCCGCTCCGGACCCGCCGGTCGAGCTCGGTGATGGCCGCCGGCTGGTCACCGGCCGGCTGAAATTCGCTGACGACCTCGAAGCGGCCGTCGAGTCGTGGGATGTCGAGCGCCATGGAAACCACCGTACGTCGAGGGTCTGACAAGTTCTGGCCGCCGCCGCGGAGCCCGCGTGCGGTGGGTGCACATTCGGCCCCGCCCGGCGCCATTGTTAGGCGTTGCGTGGCCCGCCTAACCTGTTCGGGTAGGCCGCTCGCGGCGGCCGCCCGGCATCGAGCGGGATCATCACACGATCCCCTCGCCCGGCCCGTGGTTGTTGCGCCCCGGCTCACGGCGAGCGCACCCGCTGGTGGTCGCGCTATGCGCAGACCGGCCGCCGCGAGCGCCCTTCTTTCAACCCCACGATCAAAACCAGCATTCCGTACGCGTCGTCGCGCGCCGTAGCACATCCGGCTGGCAATTTTGCGGTTGTCCACAGCCGCTGGTTATCCACAGGGCACCCGTTCAAGATCGGCCCAGCCGACTAAAATCGCTGGTGGAGGGGGTCCCCCGGTGAGGGCGGGCCCGGAGTTTGCGGTGATCTTGGGGCGGAGGGCCGGGTCAGGGGGTCGGCTGCCATCCGGTGGCCTCGGCCCAGTCGTCGGCGGCCACGGCCTCCTCGTCGAACCAGGGTTCCTTTGCGTCGCCGTATGCGTAGCGGTCGTGGTGTTCGGCCGCCCAGCGTTCCTTGGCCGCCGCGTAGCCGTCGCGGGCCTCGGGCACCGAGCGCAGGTGGTCGCGCATCAGCAGGGCGAACCGCCAGCCGGGCGAACCGGTCACCCGGACGTGCAGATTCACCGTGCGGCCGGGGTCGCAGGAGCCGTGCAGGCGCTTGGGCCACGTCTGGCCGGGCAAACCGCGGGCGTTGTCGTACCACTCCCCCGAGCGGCGCGGGAAGCCGGCCGCGCCCAGCCGGTCGGCCAGGGCGTCGGCCTCGTCGAGGGTCCGCACGGCCAGCATCAGGTCGACGATGTCCTTGGCGGGCAGGCCGGGCACGGCGGTCGAGCCGATGTGCGACACCGGGTGCCCGGCGGGCAGGACGTGCTCGATCCGGGCGATCAGGCGGGCGGCCTGGTCGGGCCACGCCGGGTCGGCGCCGGCGATGTGCAGCGTGCGGTCGGACCGGGCCGAGCAGCCGGTGCGCAGATTTTCCTCGTACGGCTTGAGGCGCTGCTTGTGGAGCCGGTCGACTCGCGCGTTGAGGTCGTCGAGGGTGCCGTCGTTGGTCAGCAGCACGTCGGCCGCGCGGCGGCGGTCGGCGTCGGCGGCCTGCGCGGCGATGCGGGCCTCGGCCTGCTCGGCGGTCATGCCCCGGGTCTCGACGAGCCGCCGGATGCGCTGCCCACGGTCGGCCTCGACGACGATGACCAGGTGATACGACGGGGCCAGCCCGGTCTCGACCAGCAGCGGCACGTCGTTGACGACGATCGCGTCGGCGGGGGCGCCGTGGGTCAGCGCGGCGGTCCGAGCCCGTACGCGGGGGTGAATGATCTTTTCGAGCGTGCGGCGGGCCGTGTCGTCGCCGAAGACCTCGGCCGCGAGCGCCGGGCGGTCGAGCTCGCCCTCCGCCGTGAGCACGCCCGGCCCGAACGCCGCCGCGATCTCGGCCAGCCCCTCCGTGCCGGGGGCCACCACCTCGCGAGACAGCACGTCGGCGTCGATGATCACCGCGCCGCACTGCGCCAGCCGCCGCGCCACCGCGCTCTTGCCCGCCCCGATGCCGCCGGTCAGCCCCACTCGCAACACCCGCTCAGTATCCCGGGAGGGACGACCGAAAGCACCCCCGGAGCGGAGAACGGCGAAGGCCGCCCCGACCGGAGTCGGGACGGCCCTCAGAAGACCAGAGCTAGCTTCAGCTCTTGCCGCCGGCGAGCTTCTCGCGCAGAGCGGCGAGCGCCTCGTCGGTGGCCAGGGTGCCGGACGGCTCCTCCGACGCGCGCGCCGGGGCCGACGAGCTCGAGGAGCTCGTCGAGGTGGAGGTCGACGACGAGGTGGTCGCGCCGCCGGCCGGAACCGGGTTGAGCGCGGCCTCGGCGTCGGCGTCGCGGGACGCCTGCACCTGCTTGGTGTGGGCCTCCCAACGCTCGCGGGCGTCGGCGTACTGCTTCTCCCAGGCCTCGCGCTGCTTGTCGAAGCCCTCGAGCCACTCGCCCGTCTCGGGGTCGAAGCCCTCCGGGTAGATGTAGTTGCCCTCGGCGTCGTACGTCGCGGCCATGCCGTAGAGGGTCGGGTCGAAGTGCTCCTCCCCCTCGACGAAGCCCTCGTTGGCCTGCTTGAGCGACAGCGAGATCCGGCGACGCTCGAGGTCGATGTCGATGACCTTGACCAGGACGTCGGAGCCCACCTGGACGACCTGCTCGGGCAGCTCGACGTGCCGCTCGGCCAGCTCGGAGATGTGCACCAGGCCCTCGATGCCGTCGTCCACCCGGACGAAGGCGCCGAACGGGACCAGCTTGGTGACCTTGCCCGGCACGATCTGGTTGATCGCGTGGGTGCGGGCGAACTGACGCCACGGGTCTTCCTGGGTCGCCTTCAGCGACAGGGAGACGCGCTCCCGGTCGAGGTCGACGTCGAGCACCTCGACCTCGACCTCCTGGCCGACCTCGACAACCTCGGAGGGGTGGTCGATGTGCTTCCAGGAGAGCTCGGAGACGTGCACCAGACCGTCGACGCCGCCGAGGTCGACGAACGCGCCGAAGTTGACGATCGAGGACACGACGCCCTTGCGGACCTGGCCCTTCTGCAGCTTGTTGAGGAACTCGGTGCGAACCTCGGACTGCGTCTGCTCGAGCCACGCCCGGCGGGACAGGACCACGTTGTTGCGGTTCTTGTCCAGCTCGATGATCTTGGCCTCGAGCTCGCGACCCACGTAGGGCTGGAGGTCGCGGACACGACGCATCTCGACCAGGGAGGCCGGCAGGAAGCCACGGAGGCCGATGTCGAGGATGAGGCCACCCTTGACGACCTCGATGACGGAGCCGCGAACGACGCCGTCGTCCTCCTTGATCTTCTCGATGGTGCCCCAGGCGCGCTCGTACTGAGCCCGCTTCTTCGAGAGGATCAGACGGCCTTCCTTGTCCTCCTTGGTGAGGACGAGGGCTTCGATGTGGTCACCGACCGACACCACTTCCGCGGGGTCCACGTCATGCTTGATCGACAACTCGCGCGAGGGGATGACACCCTCGGTCTTGTAGCCGATGTCGAGCAGGACCTCGTCCCGATCGACCTTGACGACGGTGCCTTCGACAATGTCGCCGTCGTTGAAGTACTTGATGGTCTCGTCGATGGCGGCGAGGAATGCTTCCTCGGACCCGAGATCGTCGACGGTGACCTTGTTGGCGCTCGAGGTGGCCTCGATGCTGCTCGTCATGTGGACTGTTGCTCCGAACGGATGGATTCGTGGTGTCTCTCGCGCTCCGCGGAACTGCCGGCGGGCACGGCACGAACAACATCGGAAGGACCGGGCAACCCAGAAGGACCAGAATCCTTGCAGTCGATCATGTCGAGACCGACGACCACGGAACCTGCTCCCTGCCGAGGCACACGATCCGCGAGCGCATCGACTAGCTTACCGTGCGCATTACCACAGGTTGCAAGCCCTCCTGACGACCGAGGCGCAATGTTCGGCCCAAACCTCGCAGCATGCCCGTAATGTCCGGAATCGTGACGTCGGCACGCCGTGCCGTACCGTGTCCGGGTGACCGAGATCAACCCGTCGGGGTCCGACGCGCCCCTCCGGCGGGCGATCACCGACGCCGAGAGCCGGGTCGCCAGCCGGGGCTGGTGGGACGCCGACGCCGACGACTACCAGGCCGAGCACGGCGGCTTCCTGGGCGATCTCGACTTCGTGTGGTGCCCCGAGGGGCTGCGTGAGGCGGACGCCCGGCTGCTCGGCGACGTGCGCGGCCGGCGGGTGCTGGAGCTCGGCGCGGGCGCGGCGGCCGGGGCCCGCTGGCTCGACGGGCAGGGCGCCGAGGTGGCGGCCCTCGATCTGTCGGCCGGGATGTTGCGGCACGCACGCGAGGCCGAGACCCGTACGGGGGTGCGGGTGCCCCTGGTTCAAGCCGACGCGCTGGCCCTGCCGTTCGCGGACAGCGTATTCGACATCGTCTGCACGGCCTTCGGGGCGATCCCGTTCGTGGCCGACTCGGGCGCCGCCATGCGCGAGGTCGCGCGCGTCCTGCGTACGGGGGGCTCGTGGGTCTTCTCGATCACTCACCCGATGCGCTGGATCTTCTGGGACGAGCCCGACGAGACCGGCCTGATCGCGCGCAATTCCTACTTCGATCGCACGCCCTACGTCGAGACAGACGAAAAAGGCGTTCCCTCGTACGTCGAACAGCACCGCACCCTGGGCGACCGGGTGCGCGAGCTGGTGGCCGCCGGGTTCGTCCTGCGCGACCTGATCGAACCGGAGTGGCCGGCCGGGCACGAGGAGATCTGGGGCCAGTGGAGCCCGCTGCGGGGCCGGCTGTTCCCGGGCACCGCGATCTTCGTGGCCGACCTCCGCTGACCGCTCCTTCTGCAGGTCACCCGCCCGTGACCGACCCCGACCGGCCGTTTCCGCCGTCGGCTCCCGGGTATCCGGCTGTCATGGCTGACGCGAAGAAAAGCCTCAAAAAGGGCGACGACGTGACCTGGAAGAGCCACGGGCAGAACGTCCACGGCGAGGTCGAGCAGAAGATCACCAAGCGCACCGAGACGGCGGGCCGCACGGTCGACGCCTCCCCGGACGAGCCGCAATACAAGGTCAAGAGCGACAAGACCGGGCGCGAGGCGGTTCACAAGCCCGAGGCGCTGAAGAAGAATGGCTGAGCAGGACACGTACGCCGAGTTCAAGGACGCCGTGAACATGACGGCGGGCGAGCTGAAGAAGTGGCTCGAGACCGACGAGGCCAAGGACGTGGGCCAGAAGTCGTCGGCGGGCGGCGAATCGGTCGGCCACGACTCGGGCCGCAAGATCGTCAAGATTTTGGGCACCAAGAAGGCCGACCTCACCGACGCCGACGAGGCACACATGCGCAAGGTCGTCGGCTATGTGCACCGGCACCTCGCGCAGCGCCCCCAGGGCGACGTCGAGGACACGAAGTGGCGCTACTCCCTGATGAACTGGGGCCACGACCCGCTCAAGAAGTAGGGCTCAGACGGGGATGCCGGTCTCGAGCAGGGTGCCCATCACGGCCAGGGCGGCCGGGATCATGCGGTAATAGACCCACGTTCCGCGTCGGTCGCTGTCGACCAGGCCGGCCTCGCGCAGCACCTTGAGATGATGCGAGATCGTCGGGCCGGTCAGATGGAACTCGCCGGTCAGGTCGCAGACGCAGACCTCGCCGCCCCGGGCCGAGGCGATCATCGACAGCAGCCGCAGGCGAACCGGGTCGCCCAGGGCCTTGAACATCGGCGCGAACGCGTCGGCCTGAGCCGAGTCGAGCGGTTCACGGGTGAGCGACCCGTTTCCGCTGCCGGAAATCCCCATAGCTTGGCTCCCCATGGCCACACCCTTGCAAAGCCCCGCAACCACGGCCCGATCCAGCCCGGTCACGGTGCGCATCCCCTGACGGCCGTGGCGAACACGACCGCGCCGAGCGTACGCCAGAAGCCGCTCCGGCCGCGATCCGCCGGAAGGGCTCCCCTTTAGACTGAGCCGCATGGGGGAGAACGGCACGCGGCAGGGCATCAAGGAATTCGCGCAGGTGGCGACGATGTGGCTCGGCTTCGGCGAGCCGGACACTCCCGGGGCCGTGCCGGCACGACCGGGCGCACTGTTCATGATCGTGCAAACCGTCGCCGCCGTGGCCGTCGGCGCCGTGGTCGCGGTGATCCGGGCCACGCTCACCGATCGCGAGCTGCCGGCCAGTTTCCCGCTCCCCTATTTGCTGCTGGCCATCCCGCTGGCGATCGCCGTCGCCCGCCACCCCGCCGCGTCCCCGATCCCCCTGACCGCGGCCCTGCCGTCGGGCGCGCTGGTCGCCGTGCTCGCCCTCATCGCCCTGCCCGGCGACGGCTTCTGGCACTGGTTCGCCGCGTTGTCCGCCGCGGCCCTCGTCGCAGGCGCCGCCTTCGGAGCAGTGGCCGACCGCCGCTCCCGCACGTAGGCAACACGCGACCCGAAGCAAGCCCCCGCCCGGTACACGGTGAATGGGCCGGCCAAGACGGGGGATGAGCCGGCTCGGCCAAAAGCGTGAGTGGGGTTGGGCCGGTCGAGAGCGTGAGTCGGGGTCGCCCAGCCGAGGACGCAGGTGGGCCGCCCGGGCATTGCGGGCGGCCCTCAATGCGTCAGTGGTCGGCGCCGTTCCAGTCCTGGCCGTGGCCGACCGAGACTTCGAGGGGCACGGACAGCGGATAGGCGCCGCCCATCTCGCGGCGGACCAACTCCTCCAGGGGCTCCCGCTCCCCCGGCGCCACGTCGAAGACCAGCTCGTCGTGGACCTGCAGGAGCATGCGGGACTTGAGGCCGGTCTCCTTGATGGCCTTGTCGACCCGCAGCATCGCGATCTTGATGATGTCGGCCGCGGAGCCCTGGATCGGGGCGTTGAGGGCCATGCGCTCGGCCATCTCGCGGCGCTGGCGGTTGTCGCTCGACAGGTCGGGCAGGTAGCGCCGGCGGCCCAGGATGGTGGCCGTGTATCCGTCCTGCACGGCCCGGCGGACGACGGCCTGCAGGTAGTCGCGGACGCCGCCGAAGCGCTCGAAGTATTCGTCCATCAGGCCCCGGGCCTCTTCGGTGGGGATGGTGAGCTGGTTGGACAGGCCGAACGCGCTCAACCCGTAGGCCAGGCCGTAGTTCATCGCCTTGATCTTGCGGCGCTGGTCGGGCACGACCTCCTCGACCGGCACGTGGAAGACCGACGAGGCGGTGGCCGCGTGGAAGTCGAACGCCGAGTTGAACGCCGCGATGAGCGCCTCGTCGCCGGAGAGGTGCGCCATGATGCGCATCTCGATCTGGCTGTAGTCGGCCGTCAGCAGCTGCTCGAAGCCCTCACCGACGACGAACGCGCGCCGGATCCGGCGGCCCTCCTCCGTACGGATGGGGATGTTTTGCAGGTTGGGGTCGGTCGACGAGAGCCGGCCGGTGGCGGCGACGGTCTGGTTGAACGTGGTGTGGATGCGCCCGTCGTCGGAGACCGACTTGAGCAGGCCGTCGACGGTCGACTTGAGCTTGGCCACGTCGCGGTGGCGCAGCAGATGCTCGAGGACCGGGTCACCCGTCTGGGCGAACAGGCTCTGCAGCGCGTCGGCGTCGGTCGTGTAACCCGACTTGATCTTTTTGGTCTTGGGCAGGCCGCGCTCGTCGAACAGGATCTGCTGCAGCTGCTTGGGCGAGCCCAGGTTGAACTCGCGGCCGACCACCTCGTGCGCCGCCTGCTGGGCCGATTTGACCTCGGCCGCGAAGTGCGCCTCGAGCTCGGAGAGGTAATGCGTGTCGGCCGCGATGCCCAGGTGCTCCATCTCGCCCAGCACCTCGGAGAGCGGCTGCTCCACCTCCATCAGCAGCTGCTGCGACTCGCCGCCGTCGCGCGACAGCTCCTCGGTGAGCACGTCGGCCAGGTCGAGCGTGGCCCGGGCGCGCAGCATCACGTTCTGCTCGGCGGCGCCGTCGGTCTCGCCGCCGAGGCCGGAGAGCAGGTCGAGCTGGCCGGTCTCGGGCTCCTCGACGCGCAGCTCGCGCTTGAGGTAGCGCAGGGCGAGGTCGGTCAGGTCGTAGGCCCGCTGGTCGGGCTTGGCCAGATAGGCCGCCAGGGCGGTGTCGACGCGGACACCGGCCAGGGTCCACCCGTGGGCGCGGATCGCCAGGGTGGCCGGCTTGGCGTCGTGCAGCACCTTGGGCCGCGCGGGGTCGGCCAGCCACTCGGCGACCGCGCGCCCGTCGGCCTCGTCGAGCGCGGCCGGGTCGAACCACGCGGCCGGCCCGTCGCCGGTGGCCACGGCGACGCCGGTGAGCGCGCCCGTGCCCCGGCCGAACGTGCCGGTGACGGCGATGCCGACCGGGGCCGCGGCGGCGTGCTGGGTGAGCCAGCCGGCGACCTGCCCGGCCGCCAGGATCTGGCCCTCGAGGTCGAAGCCGGACTCGGCCTCGGGCTCGACGGCGTCGAGATACGAATAGAGCCGCTCGCGCAGCACCCGGAACTCGAGCGCGTCGAACACCTGGTGGACGGCCTCGCGATCCCAGCCCTGCCAGCGCACGTCCTCGGGGCGGATCTCGAGCTCGAGGTCGGTGCGCAGGGCATTGAGGCGGTAGTTCTGCATCACCCCGGCCAGGTGGGCCCGCAGGTTGTCGCCGGCCTTGCCCTTGATCTTGTCGGCGTTGGCGACGACGCCGTCGAGGCCGCCGAACTCGGTGATCCACTTGGCCGCCGTCTTGGGGCCGACGCCTGGAACGCCGATCAGGTTGTCGCTGGTCTCGCCGACCAGGGCCGCCTTGTCGCGATAGAGGTGGGGCGGGACGAGCTGCTTCTCCTCGACCAGGGCCGGGTTCATCCGCCAGACCTCGGAGACGCCGCGGCTCGGATAGAGCACGGTGGTGTGCTCGTCGACCAGTTGCAGGGCGTCGCGGTCGCCGGAGGAGATGAGCACCTCCATGCCTGCCGCGCGGCCCTGGGTGGCCAGGGTGGCGATGACGTCGTCGGCCTCGAAGCCGGGCTTCTCCACGTAGGGGATGCGCAGCGCGTCGAGGATCTCCTTGACCAGGCTGACCTGGCCCTGGAACTCGGGCGGCGTCGCCGAGCGGCCGGCCTTGTACTCCGGGTAGATCTCCGTGCGGAAGGAGACGCGGGAGACGTCGAACGCGACCACGATGTGCGTGGGCTTCTCGTCGCGCAGCATGTTGATCAGCATCGAGGTGAAGCCGAACACGGCATTCGTGTGCTGACCGGTCTGCGTGCTGAAGTTCTCCTTGGGCAGCGCGTGGAACGCGCGGTAGGCCAGGGAGTGGCCGTCGAGCAGCAGCAAACGGGGGGTCTGGGCGTCGTCGCTCACGTTCGAGAACTCTAGTCGGGGGGTCCGACAATAAGCCGGACCGCCCCGCCTGCTTAGAGCACCTTGCTGAGGAATGCCCTGGTTCGCTCATGCTGCGGGTTGGCGATGACCTCGCGGGGCGCACCCTGCTCAACCACCACGCCCCCGTCCATGAAGATCAGGCTGTCGCCCACCTCGCGGGCGAAGCCGATCTCGTGGGTCACGACGATCATCGTCATGCCCTCGGCGGCCAGGTCCTTCATCGTGTCGAGCACCTCGCCCACCAGCTCGGGGTCGAGCGCGCTGGTCGGCTCGTCGAAGAGCATCAGCTTGGGCCGCATGGCCAGGGCCCGGGCGATGGCGACCCGTTGCTGCTGGCCGCCGGAGAGCTGCCCGGGGTAGTTGCCGATCTTGCTGCTCAGCCCGACCCGTTCGAGCAGGGCGGTCGCGCGCTCGCGGACCTCGGCCTTGCTCTCCCGCTTGACCCGGCAGGGCGCCTCCATGACGTTGTCGAGCACCGTCATGTGCGGGAAGAGGTTGAACCGCTGGAAGACCATGCCGATCGACCGGCGCTGCTTGGCCACGTCCTTCTCGCCCAGCTCGTGCAGCTTGCCGCCGCGCTCGCGATAGCCGACCAGGTCGCCGTCGACGAGGATCCGCCCGGCGTTGATCTTTTCGAGGTGGTTGATGCAGCGCAGGAAGGTCGACTTGCCGGAGCCCGAGGGCCCCAGCACGCAGCACACCTCGCCCGGCTTGACGACCAGGTCGATGCCCTTGAGCACCTCGAGCGAGCCGAACGACTTGTGCACGTTGTCGGCCCGCACCATCTCGGCCGTCGAGTCGGTCATGATGCCTCCCCGGTGGTGATCTTGCCGCCCTGCTCGACCTCGATGTTGCGCAGCCGCTGCTTGGCCCGGGCGCTCGCGCCGTAGCCCCGGCCGTAGTGCCGCTCGATGAAATACTGCCCGATCATCAGCACGGTGCAGATGATCAGATACCAGATCACGGCCGCGACCAGCACGGGGAAGACCACGAAGGTGCGGGCCGAGATGTTGTTGAGCTGGAACCACAGCTCGCCCGCGACCGGCACGAAGGCCACCAGCGAGGTGTCCTTGACCATGGCGATCGTCTCGTTGCCGGTGGGCGGCACGATCACCCGCATGGCCTGCGGCAGCACGATCCGGCGGAGCACCTGGAAGCGGCTCATGCCCAGCGCGACCGCGGCCTCGCTCTGCCCGGTGTCGACCGACTGCAGGCCGGCCCGCACGATCTCGGCCATGTAGGCGGCCTCGGACAGGCCCAGGGCCAGCATGCCGGCCACAAAACCGGCAAGCAGGTCGACGGCCCGGATGCTGTAGAACTGGCCGTTGAAGTCGTCGATGCCGAACAACTTGCCGATCTGCTCGTCGAACGGCAGGCCGAAGCCGATCCGGCTCCACAGGATGTTCAGGTTGCCGAAGAGGATGGCCAGGATCAGCCGGGGCACCGCCCGGAAGAACCAGGTGTAGACGAAGGCCACCGACGACAGGATCCGGTTCGGTGACAGCCGCATGACGGCGAGGACGGTGCCGAGCCCGATGCCGATCGCCATCGAGGTGACGGTCAGCAGCAGGGTGCCGCGCAGGCCCTCGAGAACGGGGCCGGTGAACATGACCCCGCGCTTGCCCTCTTCGTAGCTGACGAAGATGTACGACCAGCGGAAGTTGTCGTTGGTCAGCAGCAGGTGCACGAACATCGCGAAGAGCACCGCGATGACCGCGATCGACACCCAGCGCAGGGGGTGCCGCACGGGCACGGCCTTGATCGCTTCAGGCCGTGCCCGTTCGGTGGTGGACTGCTCGCTCATCTAGCGGGTCAGACCGACGGGTTCACTTCGGGCGTGGTGATCGCACCCGCGGTGACGCCCCACTTGTCGAGGATCGTCTTGTAGGTGCCGTCGGCGATCAGCGCCTGCACGGCCTCGCCGATCACGTTCGCGAACGCTTCCTGGTCCTTGGCCACGACATAGCCGTACGGGGCCGAGTCGTAGATGTCGCCGACCAGCGCGAGCGTGCCGTTGGTCTGCTTCACCGCGTACGCCACGATCGGCGAGTCGGCCAGCATGGCCTCGTCCTTGCCGGTGTTGACGGCGTTCGTGGCGTCCGACTGCTTCTGGTACTGGTCGATCGTGATCTTGGCCTTGCCGGCGTCGGTGCACTTCTTGGACCGGGCCTCAAGGTCCTCGACCTGCACGGTCGCGGTCTGCACGGCGACCTTCTTGCCGCAGACGTCGTCCGGGTTGATCGTCACGCCGGTCTTGGCGGCCCACTGGGTGCCCGCCGAGAAGTAGGAGACCATGTTGACCTCCTTCAGCCGGTCCGCGTTGATCGTGAACGACGAGACGCCGACCGCGTACTTGTCGCTGCTCACGCCCGGGATGATGCTGTCGAACGTGGCCGAGGTCCACTCGGTGGTCAGGTTCAGCTTCTGCGCGACCGCGTTGAACAGGTCGACGTCGAACCCGATGACCGTCTTGCCGTCGCTGTCGAGGTATTCGTTCGGCGCGTACGACGAGTCGGTGCCGATGCTGAGCTTGCCCGTGGCCTTGATGTCGGCCGGGACCTTGTCGGCGAGCGAGGTGTCGGCGGACGCGCTGGGCGCCGGGGCGCCGCTCGAGCCGGAGTCCTCCGACTCCGAGCCGCAGGCGCCCATCGACAACGTCAGCGCGGCCGCGGCGGCCAGGCCGAGGATCGCCCGGCGGCCGGGGGTGGTGCGCAACATGTTTACTCCCGAGTTCAAAGAGATCGTTTTTAAGCGACGCCCAGGTAGGCGTCCTTGACCGCCGGGTCGTTGAGGAGCTCCCTGCCGGTGCCCTCCTTCACGATCCGCCCGGTCTCCAGAACGTACGCTCGGTGGGCCCGTGAGAGGGCCTGCTGAGCGTTCTGTTCCACCAGCAGTACGGTCGTGCCCTGCTGGTTGATCTCCACGATGATGTCGAAGATCTGCTGGATCAGCATCGGCGCCAGACCCATCGACGGCTCGTCGAGCAGCAGCAGCTTGGGCCGGCTCATCAGGGCCCGGCCGACCGCCAGCATCTGCTGCTCACCGCCGGAGAGCGTGCCGCCCGTCTGCTTCTCGCGCTCCTTGAGCCGCGGGAACAGGGTGAAGGCACGCTGCAGATCCTCGTTGATCTCGGTCCGGTTGCGCCGCGTGTAGGCGCCCATCTCCAGGTTCTCCCGGACCGTCATGCCCGGGAAGATGCCCCGGCCCTCGGGCGACTGCGAGACGCCGCGGATCACCCGCAGGTCGGCCCGCAGCTTGGTGATGTCCTGGCCGTCGAACTTGATCGTGCCCTGGGACACCGGCCGCAGGCCGGAGATGGCCCGCATCGTGGTCGACTTGCCGGCGCCGTTCGCGCCGATCAGCGCCACGACCTCGCCCTCCCCGACGGTGAGGCTGATGCCGTGCAGGGCCTGGATGCGCCCGTAGGCCAGCGTCACGTTGTCGATCTCAAGCAGCATCGGTGGGCACCCCCAGATAGGCGGCGACGACCGCCGGGTTGTCCCGCACCTCGGCGGGCGTGCCCTCGGCGATCTTCTTGCCGAACTCCAGCACGACGATCCGGTCGGTGACGCCCATGACCAGGCGCATGTCGTGCTCGATGAGCAGCACCGTCACCCCGGTGTCACGGATCTTGCGGATGAGCTGGAGCAGCTCCTCCTTCTCGGCCGGGTTGAAGCCGGCGGCCGGCTCGTCCAGGCAGAGCAGGGTCGGGTTGGTGGCCAGCGCCCGCGCGATCTCCAGGCGGCGCTGCTCGCCGTAGGAGAGGTTGCGGCTGACGTCGCCCGCCCGGTGGGCGATCCCGACGAAGCGGAGCAGTTCGAGCGAGCGCGCCCGGCCCGACTTCTCCTCCTGCCAGAACCGCGGCAGCCGGAACAGCGCGCTGATCACGCTCGTCTTGTGATGGGCGTCCGCGCCCACCATGACGTTCTCCAGCGCGGTCATCTCGGGGAACAGCCGCACGTTCTGGAACGTGCGGGCGATGCCGCCCCGGGTGATCTCGTGCTTCTTCTTGCCGACCACCGACTCGCCCTGGAAGCGGATCGTCCCGCTGGTCGGCCGGTAGACGCCGGTCATCGCGTTGAAGCACGTGGTCTTGCCGGCGCCGTTGGGGCCGATGAGCCCGAAGATCTCGCCCTTGCGCAGCGAGAAGCTGACGTCGTTGAGCGCGACGACGCCGCCGAAGCGCAACGTCACGTGGTCGACCTCGAGCAGCACTTCCTCACCCCGTACGGGGGAAGGGTTGGGCTCGTCGAGCTTGCCACCCGTCGGCGCGGGCTCGTCCACGGGGCGCGCGTTGGCCCGGTCGAGCTCCTCCGGAGTCTCCTGATGCGGCTCACTCATTGGGGAGCCACCTCCTTCTCCCGGTCCTTGAGCTCCATCGCGCGGCGGCGGCTGGGGATCAGACCCTGCGGCCGCAGCACCATGATGATGATGATCACGAGACCGAACAGCGCGAACCGGTATTCGTAGAGGTCGGTGTCGCCGAGCGAGATGCCCCGCAGCCGGTCCGGGATGTACGAGATCAGCGCACCACCCAGGATCGCACCGGCCATGTTGCCGGAGCCACCCATGACGACGCCGGCCAGCACCAGGATCGAGAACTGCAGCACGAACGTCTGCGAGTTGATGAAGCCCTGCTCACCGGCGAACAGCACGCCGCCCAGGCCACCGATGAACGCGCCGATCGCGAACGCCCACAGCTTGTACTTGATCGTGCGCACGCCCATGATCTCGGCGGCTTCCTCGTCCTCGCGGATGGCCAGCCACGAACGGCCGACCCGGCTCCGGTCGAGGTTCCGCACACCCAGGATGACCAGGATGATGACCACCAGGCCGAGCCAGAAGTACGGCACCGCGTCGGTCACGCCGAAGATCGGTTCCCCGTTCCAGGTGCCCGGCGGGTGCGGGATGCTCGCGAAACCACGATCGCCGCGCAGCGTCGTCGTGCTCGTCGCGAAGATCCGGATGATCTCGGCGAAGCCCAGCGTCACGATGGCCAGATAGTCGCCTCGCAGGCGCAGCGTCGGCCAGCCCAGGATGAGGCCGGCCACCATGGTCAGCGCCAGCGCCACCGGCACCGCCATCAGCCACTTCCAGCCCGTGTCGGCGTAGAGGACCGAGTCGGGGGAGGTCAGCAGGGCCGTGCCGTACGCGCCGACCGCGAAGAAGCCGACATAGCCCAGGTCGAGCAGACCCGCGTAGCCGACCACGACGTTCAGGCCCAGTGCCAGCAGCACGTAGTAGGACATGTTGAACAGGGCGCTCGGCCAGTCGATGCCCTCGGTGACGATCTGCGGGCCGATCAGCGGGATGTCACCCGCGTACGGCAGCAGGAACGCCAGCACCAGGGCGATCGCGATGACGATCCATTGCACCCAGGCGGGCTGCCGGCCGTACCAGCCCCGGACTCCGCCGTTGCTGCGGAAAGACGCCTTCTCGCTCATGCTCGAGCCCTTCCCAGCGATTCACCCAGCAGGCCCGTCGGGCGGAACAGCAGGATGACCACGAGCAGCACGAACGACGCCGCGTGCAGCCACTGCGAACCGAACAGACCCGCCGCGTAGTTCTGCAGAACGCCGAGCAGCAGGCCGCCGAGCAGTGCGCCCCGCAGGTTGCCGATGCCGCCCAGCACCGCCGCCGCGAACGCGTCGATGCCGAGCAGGAAGCCCGCGTCGTACCGCGTCACGCCGATCTTGAGGTCGTACATCACCGCCGCGATGCCCGCCATCAGGCCGCCCAGCAGGAAGACGAGCGCGATCACCCGGGACTTGTTGACACCCATCAGCGCCGCGCTGTCCGGGTTCTGCGACACCGCGCGGATGCCCCGGCCCAGGCGCGAGCCGTTGATGAAACGATCCAGCACGAACATCATCACCAGCGCCAGCACGATGATGAGGAGCTGCAGGTTCGTTACCGTCGTGTCGCCGATCGTGAAGAGCGGCTTCGCCTGGATGATCGGCGGGACACCCCGCTGGTTGCGATGGGTGAGCACACCGGTCAGCTCGGAGATGAACAGCGACGCGCCGATCGCGGTGATCAGGAAGGCGAGCGGCGGCGCGTTACGCCGGCGCAGCGGCCGGTAGGCCACCACCTCGACGGCGAGGGCGGTCACACCCGACGCGATGATCGCCACGACCAGGCCGATCACCAGGTAGAGCAGCATGCCGCCGACGGAGGGGGCCGCCGAGTTCTGGTCGAGGCCGAAGAAACCCCACACGATCAGGCACGCGTAGGTGCCCATGAGGAAGACCTCGGAGTGGGCGAAGTTGATGAGCCGCAGAACACCGTAGACCAGCGTGTAGCCCAGGGCGAACAACGCGATGATCGCGCCCTGGGCCAGACCCGTCACGGTGAGCGGCCCGAAATTATCAATCAGACCGGAAAAATCCACAGAGGGGCTCCAAAACGACGAGGTCGGTGTGGCCGGAGATCATCCGGCCACACCGGCCCTACAGAGAGTTAGTGCTGACCGATCAGGAGGTCTTGATCTCCACGTCGGCCTTGGAGTCGCCGGAGTTGTCGAACTTGAACGCCCACACCTTGATCAAGCTGGGGTCGAGCTCACCGGTCTCGGTGAACTTGTAGGTGTTGGCGATGCCCTTGTAGTTCACGGTCTTCAGGTAGTCGTTGAGCTTCTGCGGGGTGTTGTTACCCGCGTCGATGCCCTGAAGGAAGATGTTCGCGGCGTCGAACGCGACGTCGGAGTACGTGCCCGCGTCCTGGTTCCACTTCGCCTTGTAGTCGTTGACGAAGGTGCCGCCCGCCGCCTCCGGCGGGGAGCAGGGGCAGGTCACGATGGTGCCGACCGCGGCCGCGACGCCCGACGCCTTGGACAGGCCCGGGTCCTTCATGCCGTCGCCGCCGACGAGCGTGCCCTTCCAGCCGGCCGCAGTGAGCTGCTTCCGGATGATGCCCGCGTTGGTGTAGTAGCCGCCGTAGAACAGCGCCGTGGCGCCGCTCGAGGAGACCTTCTGCACCAGCGCCGAGAAGTCGGCCTGCTTGCCGTCACCCTCGGTCTTGTCCGACTGGACGACCAGCGAGCCGAGCGTCGACTTCACGACGTCGGCCAGGCCGGCGCCGTACGCCGACTGGTCGTCCGCCACGAAGACCTTCTGCGCCTTCAGGTTGTCCTTGATGTACGCCGCGGCGGCCGGGCCCTGCGCGTCGTCGTTGGCGACGGCGCGGTGGAACACCTTCCAGCCCTTCGACGCCAGCGAGACGCGCGTCGCGGACGGCGTGATCGTGGGGATGCCGGCCGACTCGAAGATCGGGTCGGCGGCCTCGGACTCGCCCGAGAAGGGCGGGCCGACGATGCCGAGGATCTTCTTGTCCGCCACCAGGCTGCGAGCGACACCGGGGGCGACCGAAGCCTCACCCTGGGAGTCGAACTTCGCGACCTCGATGCACGTCGAACCCTTGGCCTTGTTGTACTGGTCGATAGCCAGCTCGAAGCCCTGCTCGATGTTCACACCGAGGTTGGCGGCCGAGCCGGTCAGAGCGCCGAAGAACGCGAGCTTGTAGCCGCAGTTCCCCTCGCTCGCGGTGTCGTCGCTGCTCGATCCGCTATTGCAAGCAGCAGCACCGGCGATGAGCCCGATGATGGCCACCCCGCCGATGGCTCGTGCGAGAACCTGCCTCAAGGTTGGAACCCTCCTCCATACGAACCCACCGAGCCACTGCCGGCCGATTGGCACTTGCGCGCGCCAGAGACCTTCCGTGCCCCGTTATGGGGCGGGACGTTATCCCAGGTTCATGGCCTGCTGAAAGAGTTCACTCGGGCTTTCACCGAACCGTTACGTCCGTTGACCCGCAGGCATGAGGAGGTGTTACAACCAAGCGCGAAACTTGATCAACTATTGGCCGGTTGCGTGCCGCCGGCTTCCTGACCCTCGGCCAGGATCCGATCGGCGACTTCACGCATAGTCATGCGGTGGTCCATCGCTGTGCGCTGAATCCACTTGAACGCCTGCGGTTCGGTCATCTGATACTTGGTCATCAACTCGCCCTTGGCCCGCTCGACCGACTTGCGGGTCTCGAGCCGGTCGGTCAGGCCGGCCACCTCGGACTCGAGAACGGCGATCTCGGAGTACCGCGAGAGGGCGATCTCGATCGCGGGCACGAGGTCCGACTTCTGGAACGGCTTGACCAGATAGGCCATCGCGCCGGCCGCGCGGGCCCGCTCGACGAGGTCGCGCTGGCTGAAGGCAGTCAGAATGACGACAGGAGCGATCCGGCCCCCGGCGATCCGCTCGGCGGCCGCCAGCCCGTCCATGATCGGCATCTTGATGTCGAGGATGACCAGGTCAGGGCGCAACTCCTCGGCCAGGCGGACGGCGGTCTCGCCGTCGCCGGCCTCACCGACGACGTCGTAGCCCTCCTCGACGAGCATCTCGGCCAGGTCGAGTCGGATGAGCGCCTCGTCCTCGGCGATCAACACCCGCTTGCGCTCGGCACCAGCCTGCGAGTCGGCCACGGAACTCCTACCCCCAACGTTCCCGATGTCGCGACACCCCGGTATGCGGGTGTCGCCCCCCTAAGCCTAGTGGGTACGCTGTCCCCTGCTTGGATCAGCGTGACCTTGTCTCGCGACGGTCCGGCCCGCCGGGGTGGTGGAATGGCATACACGGGTCACTCAAAATGATTTGCTCGAAAGGGCATGCGGGTTCGACTCCCGTCCCCGGCACCACTGCAACTCTTTCCTTACTTTGCTGACGGCACATTTCCGCTCTGTTTCGGGCGGCGAAATCCGCGCGCCCTCGGCAAAAGCTCCGACCATTACATCATTAGGCCGGGAGTCGTCGCCGCAGAACAATCGAAGGCTCACAGAGCCTCCGAGCTTCAAAGCCGCAGAGGCGCCGGTGCCCGCGAGTCCACACGATCGAGTGCTTACCGGGCACGTTCGGGCACATGCGTTCCGTAACATTGATCAAGAAAATGCGAGACTCAATCACGATCCGTGCTGAGGGATTGGTCACCGCTCGGGCTGGGGGCGGCCGGCTCGGACGGGGTTTCGGTAAAGGACGGCGTGCCGGTCGGAGACGGGGACGGGGACGAGCTGCGCGACTCGCTCGGCTCCGGGCTCGGCGACGACGACGGCGAGGCCGACCGATGCAGCCGGTCGCAATAGTCCTTGATGTCCTCCTCGCCCCCGGCCGCGTCGGTCAGCTTGCGCCGGTCCTCCCGGCTCAGCGAGCGCTCCGGGGTCCCGCGCCACGCCTCGCACCAGGAGAGCGCGGTGACGTCGAGCGAGGGCCTGGGCCCGGGTCCGGGCCGCGTGGAGGAGGAAGGGTGGGGGGAGCCTGTTCCCGGCGCAGGTACGCCCAGCGCCGAGAACAGGCGATGCGCGTGCTGCTGGGCGCCCTCGGGGAGGTTGCCGGTGCGGGCGGCGACGGCGGTCCCGGCGAGTATCAGGAGAGCCAGGCCGCTCGTGACGGGCACGAGAGCGGCCCGGAGACTCGCCGTTCGGCGGCGTCGGACGCTGCGGGCAGCACGCTTGCGATGCGCGGCGAAGGCGGCCAGCATCTCCTTCTCGCCGGCCAGCTCCTCCGGGGTGCCGGGGGCGCGGGCCGCCTCGAGAAGGGCGGCCAGGCCGGGGTGATCGTCGCCGGGCGGGTGGCTGGCGGCGATCATGTCGGCCCGGTCGCGACCGATGCGGGAGTGCCGTCGCGAACGCAGTGCACGTAGGAGAGCGCGCAAGGAGTGCATCCTGTTACACCCCCTGCCGGGTGCGGATCTGCGGGTGCGTGGCCAGCCGGCGCAGCCCGCGCATGGTGGCGATGCGGACGGCCCCGGGCTTCTTGCCGAGGATGTCGGCCGTCGTGGCGACGTCGAGCCCGGCCACGACCCGGAGCATCACGGCCTCGGCCTGGTCCCGCGGGAGGTTCGCGATCATGCCGATGGCCCAGGCCGTGGAGGCGCCCTGGGCCGCCTCGGCGGCGGCGTCCGGGGCGGCCTCGGCCCGCGGTTCGGCGGTCTCCCGCGTACGGGAGGAACGCCTTTGCTCGTCGATGCCCCGGTGCCGGGCGATGCGGAAGAGCCAGCCCCGGAAGGAGCCCAGATCGCCGCTGAAGCGGTGCAGGTCGCGGATGACGTGCAGCCACGTCTCGCTGGCGGCGTCCTCGGCGTGCTCGCCGGCCAGCACGCGCAGATAGCGCAGGACGTTGGGGTGCAGGGCCCGCCAGAGCGTGGCGAACCCCCGCGCGTCGCCGTCTTGGGCGGCGCGCAGGGCGATGGCGAGTTCCTCGTCGGGCACGGCTCTCCGGGGGTGGGGGCGGCCCGTCTTGTACCCCGCTGTGAATCTGCGCGAACCTCCCGTTCGAGCCCCGGCCGGATGTTGTCATGGCAGGGACACCTTCCTGGAGGCCTCATGCTGTGGTCCGGTTCCTCGCCCCTCTCCGTGATGCGGGAGAGCATGTGGGGGTTTCTGCTGTTCGCGGGCGTGGCGTGGCTGGCCGTCGGGTGGAGCGTGCTGCGGCTGGAACCGGCCGACGTCGTGGGTGTCACAGGTCCGGTCATTTTCTTCGGGGCGCTGTGCGAGATCGTCCGCGCGCTGGCCGGCACGAAGACGTGGTGGATCAACGCGGCGATGGCCGTGCTGTTCGCCGGCACCGGCGTCGTCGTGCTGCTGGACCGGGACTCGACGTACACGACCCCGGCCTCGCTGATCGGGTGGTTCCTGATGGTGCGGGGCGCGGTCGACATCGCCGTGGCCACCATGAACCGGGGCACCGACCGCACGTGGGGCCTGCTGGTGGTCGTCGGCGGGCTGCAGGCCGGGCTCGGCTTCTACGCCGCAAGCCCATTTGCCCGTACGGCCGATCCGGTGATCGTCACTCTCGGCGCGCTCGGTGTGCTGCGGGCGATCGCCGACCTGGTGACCGCGCTGCGGCTGCGCGAGATCGCGGCGGCCCGGCACGACGTGCTGCGGCTCACGCCGGAGCGGGAGGCCGGGATGACCGGATATGCGGCGGGGATGTCGGATTACGAGACGCAGCCGGCGGCGCGGCACCGCGCGGACGCCGAACTGCAGGAGCAGGTGGAAAAGCTTTAGTCTCCCCGGCCCCGCCGGGCCGGGATCCGCACTCGGCCAGTCGCCGGGCCGGGATCCCCTCGGCGGGGCTTCCTGCTACTTGCGCTCGCCGACTCGCCGCAGCAGGCCCTCCTGGACGGCACTGGCGATGTGCCGGCCGTCCTCGGTATACATCCGGCCGTTGGCCAGGCCGCGGCTGCCGCTGGC
This sequence comes from Paractinoplanes lichenicola, assembly GCF_016785085.1. Classification (GTDB taxonomy): domain Bacteria; phylum Actinomycetota; class Actinomycetes; order Mycobacteriales; family Micromonosporaceae; genus Actinoplanes; species Actinoplanes lichenicola. The sequence goes on along the minus strand of NZ_JAENHO010000005.1, from coordinate 614,197 downwards.
GGACGGGCTGGCGCAGTCGTAGAGGAACCACTCGTCGGCCCGGAACGGCCGGTGGAACCAGAGCGCGTGGTCGAGGCTGGCCCCGATCACCCCGCCGGGGCCCCACACCTCGCCGTGCACCGAGAGCACCGAGTCGAGCAGCGACAGATCGGACGCGTACGTCAGGGCGCAGGCGTGGATCAGCGGGTCGTCGGGCAGCTTGCCGTCGACACGCATCCACACCCGCTGCTGGTCGCTGGCGTTGCGGTCGCCCGGCGGCACCCAGCCCGGATCGTTGACGTAACGCACGTCGACGGCGCGGGGCGCGGCGTTGAAGGCGGCCTTGCGGCTGGGGTAGCGGCGCACCCAGTCGGCCATGGTCTGCACCTCGTCGGGCCCGGGCACCTCGAGCGGGGCCGGGGTGTGGTGATCGAGCCCCTCCTCGAGCACCTGGAACGAGGCCGACATGAAGAAGATCGTCTTACCGTGCTGCTGGGCGGTGGAGCGTCGCACCGAGAACGAGCGCCCGTCGCGGATCGTCTCGACGGTGAACTGGATCGGCTCGGTCGGGTCGCCCGGGCGCACGAAATAGCCGTGCAGCGAGTGGACGAAGCGCTCCGGGTCGACCGTGCGACCGGCGGCGACCAGCGCCTGCCCGGCGACCTGGCCGCCGAACACGCGCTGGGCGCCGGTCTGCGGGCTCTCCCCCACGAAGGTCGCCGCCTCCAGCTGCTTGAGGTCGAGCACCTCGAGCAGCTGGTCGACGGCGGCCTGTCCGCTCAGCGGTCGGGTCACAGCTCGTTCGGGGTCAGATCGCCGAGCCGGTGCACGCGCAGGGTGTTGGTGGAGCCGGGCGCGTTCGGCGGGGAGCCGGCCACGACGACCACGTAGTCGCCCGGCTTGGCCAGGCCGAGACCCAGCATCTTCGAGTCGACCTGCCGGAACATGTCGTCGGTGTGCTGCACGAAATCGGTCAGGAACGTCTCGACGCCCCAGCTCAGCGCCAACTGGTCGCGCACCTCGGGGACCGGGGTGAAGGCGAACAGCGGAAGCTCGCAGTGCAGGCGGGCCAGCCGGCGGACGGTGTCGCCGGTCTGCGAGAACGCGACGAGCGCCTTGGCCCCGATGTTGCGGGCGATCTGCGACGCCGCGACCGTGAGCGCGCCGCCGTGGGTGCGCGGGTCGTGCTGCAGCCGCGGGACCGGGATCGAGCCGGCCTCGGTGGTGGTGACGATCTTGGCCATCGTGCTCACGGTGAGCACCGGGTACTTGCCGACCGAGGTCTCGCCGGAGAGCATCACGGCGTCGGTGCCGTCGAGCACGGCGTTGGCCACGTCGGAGGCCTCGGCGCGGGTCGGGCGCGAGTTCTCGATCATCGAGTCGAGCATCTGGGTGGCCACGATGACCGGCTTGGCGTTCTCGCGGCAGAGCTGCACGGCCCGCTTCTGCACCAGGGGCACCTGGTCGAGCGGGAGCTCGACGCCGAGGTCGCCGCGGGCCACCATGACGCCGTCGAACGCGAGGACGATCGCCTCGAGGTGCTCGACCGCCTCGGGCTTCTCGACCTTGGCGATGACCGGGACGGTACGACCCTCCTCGGCCATGATCTCGTGGACGAGCTTGATGTCGTCGGGCGAGCGCACGAAGGAGAGCGCGACCAGGTCGACACCGAGGCCGAGGGCGAAGCGCAGGTCCTCCGCGTCCTTGTCGCTGAGCGCCGGGACGCTGACGGCGACGTTGGGCAGCGAGACGCCCTTGTTGTTGCTGACCGGGCCGCCCTCGACGACCAGGCAGCGGATGTCGGTGTGGTGGTCGACCGCGGTGACCTCCACGGCGACCTTGCCGTCGTCGATCAGCAGGCGGTCGCCGGGCTTGACCTCCTGCGGCAGCTTGGTATAGGTGCAGGAGACCCTGTCCTTGGTGCCGAGGATGTCCTCGCTGGTGATGGTGACGAGGTCGCCGGTGTTCCAGACGTGCGGGCCGTCGGCGAACTTGCCGAGGCGGATCTTCGGCCCCTGCAGGTCGGCGAGGATCGCGACGGCCCGGTCGGCCTGCTCGCTGGAGCTGCGCACGAGGTCGTACACCTTCTGGTGGTCCTCGTGGGTCCCGTGGCTGAAGTTCATGCGGGCCACGTCCATGCCGGCCTCGACAAGACCGAGCATGCGCTCGGGCGAGGCGGTCGCGGGCCCCATGGTGCAGACGATCTTTACACGGCGTGTCACGGCCATCAGGCTAGTCTCTCTTTCTCATCGGCCTGGCGGCCGACCCCCGTACGCGGGGTGAACTGCGTCTGTCGGGCGACGGCGGGCTGCCTGGGTCTCTCCTGATGAACCCGGCGCGCGACACCGTGCAAACCTGGCGGGCTTCAACGACCGCGCCCTCAGCTTATCGGCATGCCCGCAACACAATGACGAACGGGCTCACCCGAGGGCGAGCCCGTTCGCACAGAATCCGTCAGACGCCGATCGGCTGGGCCGACGCGGCCACCGGAGCAGGCAGTTCGCCCGCCGCGCCCAGGTAGTCGTGGATCGCCGCGGCGGCCGAGCGGCCCTCGGCGATCGCCCAGACGATCAGCGAGGCGCCGCGGTGCATGTCGCCGGCCACGAAGACGCCGGGGGCCGACGTCTGCCACGTGTGGTCGGCGTCGAGCACGCCGCGCCGGTTGCGCTCGATGCCGAACTGGTCGAGCAGCGGCTGCTTCTCGGTGCCCTCGAAGCCGATCGCCAGCAGCACCAGCTCGGCCGGCAGGTCGCGCTCCGAGCCCGCGGCCACCGTGACGGTGCGGACGCCGTCGATGCGCTCCACCGTCACGTCGGCCACCCGTACGGCCTTGACGTTGCCCTGGCCGTCGTCGACGAACTCCTGCACGGCCACGCCGAAGACGCGCTCGCCGCCCTCCTCGTGCGCGGGGTAGTTGCGCAGGATGACCGGCCAGGTCGGCCACGGGTGCTGCTCGGCGGCCCGGATCGACGGGGGCAGCGGGTACTGGTCGAGCTGGATCACGTTGGCCGCGCCCTGCCGGTGGGCCACGCCCAGGCTGTCGGCGCCGGTGTCGCCGCCGCCGATGATGACCACGTTCTTGCCGGCCGCGTCGACCGGCGTGGTCTCCTGCAGCCCCGCGACGACCCGGTTGGCCGGCACGAGGTGCTCCATGGCCAGGTGGACGCCGTTGAGGTCGCGGCCCGGCGTCTCGGGGGCGTCCCGGCCGGCCAGGGCTCCGGCCGCCAGCAGCACGGCGTCGAAGCGGTCGCGCAGGTCGTCGGCGGTGACGTCGACACCCACCTCGACCCCGGTCTCGAAGACGACGCCCTCGGCGGCCATCTGGGCCAGCCGCGCGTCCACCACGTCCTTCTCGATCTTGAAGTCGGGAATGCCGTAGCGGAGCAGGCCGCCGATCCGGTCGTCGCGCTCGTAGACCGTCACCGCGTGCCCCGCGCGGGCCAGCTGCTGGGCCGCGGCCAGGCCGGCCGGGCCGGAGCCGACCACGGCCACCTTCTTGCCGGTGGCCGCCGGGGCCGGCTGCGGGCGCACGTAGCCGAGGTCGAACGCGTGGTTGGCGATCTCGACCTCGACCTGCTTGATGGTGACCGGGTCGTCGGCGATGCCGAGGACGCAGGCCGCCTCGCAGGGCGCCGGGCAGAGCCGGCCGGTGAACTCGGGGAAGTTGTTCGTCGCGTGCAGCGCCTCGGCCGCCGACTCCCATGCCCCCGTACGCACCAGGTCGTTCCAGTCCGGGATGCGGTTGCCCAGCGGGCAGCCCTCGTGACAGAACGGGATGCCGCAGTCCATGCAGCGGGTGGCCTGGTCGCGGATCAGCTCCTCACCGGCGGGCGGATAGACCTCCCGCCAGTCCTGGATCCGGACCGGCACCGGGCGGCGCTTGGGCAGCTGCCGCTCGTAGCGAAGAAATCCGTTCGGATCAGGCACCCTTGACCCCCATGACCGCCTCGGCGACGTTGCGACCGGCGGCTTCGGCGGTCCTGATCAGTTCCATCACGCGCTTGTAGTCGCGCGGCACCACGGCGGTGAACCGCTCGACGGCCGCGGGCCAGTCCTTGAGCAGCCGCTCGGCGACGCCCGAACCGGTCTCGGCGGCGTGCTTCTCGACGAGTGTGCGCAGGGTGTCCTGCTCCTCGTCGGTCAGCGGGGCCAGGTCGACCAGCTCCGGGTTGACCCGGGCCGGCGCCAGGTCGAGCACGAACGCCTTGCCGCCGCTCATGCCGGCCGCGAAGTTGCGCCCGGTCGGGCCGAGCACGACGACCGTGCCGCCCGTCATGTATTCGCAGCCGTGGTCGCCGACGCCCTCGACGACGGCCTGGCCGCCCGAGTTGCGGACGGCGAACCGCTCCCCCGCGCGCCCCCGGAGAAACACCTCACCGGCGGTCGCCCCGTACAGGATGGTGTTGCCCGCGATGATGTTGTCCTCGGCCACGAACGGCGCGTTCTCGTCGGGCCGCACGACGACCCGGCCGCCGGACAGGCCCTTGGCCACGTAGTCGTTCGTGTCGCCGATCAGCCGCAGGGTCACGCCCCGGGGCAGGAAGGCGCCGAACGACTGCCCGCCCGTGCCCCGCAGGGTGAACGCGATGGTGTCCTCGGGCAGGCCGGCGCCGCCGTAGCGACGGGTCACCTCGCCGCCGAGCATCGCGCCGACGCTGCGGTTGTCGTTGCGGATCGCGACCTCGGCCGCGACCGGGACGCCCTCGGTGAGGGCCGGACCGGCCAGCTCGATCAGCTTGTTGTCGAGCGCCTTGGAGAGCTCGTGGTCCTGCGCGACGATGCCGCGGCGGGCCGTGCCCTCGGGCAGCTCGGGCACGAACAGGATCGGCGACAGGTCGAGCCCCTTGGCCTTCCAGTGGTCGACCGCGGGCGCCACGTCGAGCACCTCGGCGTGCCCGATGGCCTCGTCGATGCTGCGGAAGCCCAGCTCGGCCAGGATCTCCCGGACCTCCTCGGCGAGGAACAGGAAGAAGTTCTCGACGAACTCGGGCTTGCCGGTGAAGCGCTCGCGCAGCACCGGGTTCTGCGTGGCGATGCCGACCGGGCAGGTGTCGAGGTGGCAGACGCGCATCATGATGCAGCCGCTGACGATCAGCGGGGCGGTCGCGAAGCCGAACTCCTCGGCGCCCAGCAGGGCCGCCACCACCACGTCGCGGCCGGTCTTGAGCTGACCGTCGACCTGCACGGTGACCCGGTCGCGGAGCTTGTTGAGCAGCAGCGTCTGCTGGGCCTCGGCCAGGCCCAGCTCCCACGGGGAGCCGGCGTGCTTGAGCGAGTTGAGCGGGGAGGCGCCGGTGCCGCCGTCGTGCCCCGAGATCAGGATGACGTCGGCTTTGAGCTTGGCCACGCCCGCGGCCACCGTGCCGACGCCGATCTCGCTGACCAGCTTGACGTGCACCCGCGACATCGGGTTGACGTTCTTGAGGTCGTGGACGAGCTGCGCCAGGTCCTCGATGGAGTAGATGTCGTGGTGCGGCGGCGGCGAGATCAGGCCGACGCCCGGGGTGGCGTGCCGGGTCTTGGCGATCCACGGCCACACCTTGTTGCCGGGCAGCTGACCGCCCTCGCCGGGCTTCGCCCCCTGCGCCATCTTGATCTGCAGGTCGTCCGCGTTGACCAGGTATTCGCTGGTCACGCCGAACCGGCCGGAGGCGATCTGCTTGACCGCGGAGCGGCGCTCGGGGTCGTGCAGGCGCTCGACGTCCTCGCCGCCCTCGCCGGTGTTGGACTTGCCGCCGAGGCGGTTCATCGCGATGGCGAGCGTCTCGTGCGACTCCGCGGAGATCGATCCGTACGACATGGCGCCGGTGGCGAAGCGCTTCACAATGTCAGAAGCGGGCTCGACTTCGTCCAACGGAACCGGTGTGCGGTCCTTGAAAGTGAACAGCCCGCGCAGCGACCCGGCCTCGGCGGCCAGCCCGTCGACCTTCTCCGTGTATTTGCGGAAGACGTCGTACTGCTTGGAGCGCGTGGCGTGCTGCAGCAGGAAGACCGTCTCGGGGTTGAAGAGGTGGATCTCTCCCTCGCGCCGCCACTGGTATTCGCCGCCGACCTCGAGCCGCCGGTGCGTGCGCTCGGCCGGGTTGGCCGGGTACGCCTTCTCGTGCCGCGCCTTGACCTCGGCGTGGATGTCGGCCAGGCCGGAGCCGCCGATCCGCCCGTTGGTGCCGGCGAAGTAGCGCTGCAGCAGCCGGTTGTCGAGGCCGACGGCCTCGAAGACCTGGGCGCCGCAGTACGACGACACCGTCGAGATGCCCATCTTCGACATGATCTTCAGGACGCCCTTGCCGAGCGCCTTGACGTAGTTGCGGACCGCCGCCTTGGGGTCGAGCCCGGCCAGCGGGCCGGTCGCGATCAGGTCGTCGACCGACTCGAAGGCCAGATACGGGTTGACCGCGGCGGCGCCGTAGCCGATCAGCACGGCCGCGTGGTGCACCTCGCGGCAGTCGCCCGACTCGACGACCAGCGCCACCTGTGTGCGGGTCTGCTCGCGGACCAAGTGCTGGTGGACCGCGGCCGTGAGCAGCAGCGACGGGATCGGCGCGAGGTCGGCGTTGGAGTCGCGGTCGCTCAGCACGAGGATCCGGACGCCGTCCTCGATCGCCTCGGAGACGTGCCGGCAGATCTGGGTCAGGCGGGCCTTGATGCCGGCCGCGCCGTCGCGCAGCGGGTAGAGACCCGAGACGCGGACCGCCTTGAAGCCGGGCAGGTCGCCGTCCTCGTCGATCGAGAGCAGCTTGGCCAGCTCGTCGTTGTCGATCACCGGATAGGGCAGGACGATCTGGCGGCAGGACGCCGGGCCCGGGTCGAGCAGGTTGCCCTCGGGGCCGATGGTGGCCGACAGGCTGGTCACCAGCTCCTCGCGGATGGCGTCCAGCGGCGGGTTGGTGACCTGCGCGAACAGCTGGTGGAAGTAGTCGAACAGCAGCCGGGGGCGGGTCGACAGCGGCGAGATCGGCGTGTCGGTGCCCATCGATCCGAGCGGCTCCGCACCCGTACGGGCCATCGGCGCGATGAGGATCTTGAGCTCTTCCTCGCTGTAGCCGAACACCTGCTGGCGGCGGGTCACCGAGTCGTGCGTGTAGATGACGTGCTCGCGCGGCGGCAGGTCGTCGAGGTGGATCAGGCCCGCGTGCAGCCACTCGTCGTACGGCTGGGCGGCGGCCAGCTCGGCCTTGATCTCGTCGTCGTGCACGATCCGGCCCGCGGCCGTGTCGACCAGGAACATCTTGCCGGGCTGGAGGCGGCCCTTGGCCACGACCGACGACGGCTCCAGGTCGAGCACGCCGGCCTCGGAGCCGAGCACCACGAGCCCGTCCGACGTGTGCCACCAGCGGCCGGGGCGCAGGCCGTTGCGGTCGAGCACGGCGCCGATGAGCTCGCCGTCGGTGAACGCGACGCTGGCCGGCCCGTCCCACGGCTCCATCAGGCTGGCGTGGAAGCGGTAGAAGGCGCGCCGCTTCGGCTCCATGCCCGGGTCGTTCTCCCACGCCTCGGGGATCATCATCAGCATGGCGTGCGGCAGGCTGCGCCCGGACAGGTGCAGCAGCTCGAGCACCTCGTCGAAGCTGGCCGAGTCGGACGCCTCGGGCGTGTTGATCGGGAACAGCCGCTTGAGGCTGCCCGGCAGCACCTTCGACTTGAGCAGCGCCTCGCGGGCGGCCATCCAGTTCTTGTTGCCGCGGATGGTGTTGATCTCGCCGTTGTGCGCGATGAACCTGTATGGGTGGGCCAGCGCCCAGGCCGGGAACGTGTTGGTGGCGAAGCGGGAGTGCACGAGCGCGATCGCGCTGGACACCCGCTCGTCGACCAGGTCGGGGAAGAACGCCGGCAGCTGGTCGGGCGTGAGCATGCCCTTGTAGGTGATCGTGCGCGAGGACAGCGACGGCAGATACATGCCGACGCCACGCTGCGTCGACTCGCGCTCGGCCTGCTTGCGGATGGTGAAGGCCACCCGGTCGAGCTCGATGCCGCCGAGCTGCTCGCCGGCCGGGCCGGCGGGCGTGTCGGTCAGCCGGTGCGCGGCCAGGAAGACCTGGACGATCGCGGGCCGGGCGTCCTCGGCGGTCTGGCCCAGGCCCTCGGGCTGCACCGGGACGTCGCGCCAGCCGAGGATGTCGCCCCCCTCGACGAGGGCGTACTTCTCGAACACCTTTTTGGCGCGGGCGCGCTCCTCGGCGTCGGTCGGCACGAAGGCCAGGCCCGTGACGTAGTGACCGGCGGCGGGCAGCTCGAAGCCGGCGACCGCGCGGTAGAACTCGTCCGGAACCTGGATCATGATGCCGGCGCCGTCGCCGGTGTTGTACTCGGCGCCACGCGCGCCCCGGTGGTCGAGGCGAATCAGCGCCGACAGACCCTTGGCGACCACATCATGCGAGCGTCGTCCGTAGAGGTCGGCCACGAAGGCCACACCGCAGGCGTCGCGCTCCTGAGTGGGGTCGTAAAGCCCCTGGGGGTGCGGAAATGCCACCGGGCCTCCTGTCGTCGCTGGTGTTACAGATCAAGGTCGGGACGACGTCGGCCCTGCAAAGTCTCTAGAGTCTACGGTAAGGGATACCGATCTCCGCCAGTTCGGATGGATCACACTTCGCGCGGGACCAATCCCCCGTCGCGGCATAAACGGGTAGCCGAACATCCGCTGCAGTTGGGTAGTCTCGCGCGGTGGCGCAACAGGATACCGACGTCTTCGTCAGGCTCGAGCGTTTTTACGACGCCCTCCCTCGACCCTACGCACGAGCCGAGGAAATCGGCGGACTTGTGCTGTTCGTCCGCGAAGGCGAGGGCTGGCCCTACTATGCCCGGCCCCTGCTCGGCGCCGGCACTCCCTCCGCGGCCGATATTACTGCGGTCCGGCAGCGGCAGCGCGAGCTGGGCGTCCCCGAATCCTTCGAGTGGGTTCACGAGACCACTCCCGACCTGCTCGCGGTCGCCCGCTCGGCCGGGCTCGACGTGCTGCTGGCGCCCCTGCTCGTGCTCGACCCGGCCGCCCTGGTGCCCGACCTGCCGGTCGACCGGGGCACGGTCCGCTTCCTCGACCCCGACGGCCCCGCCTTCGCCGGCGAGCTGGCTGCCTCGCGCGCCGTGGCCCAGCTCGGCTTCGGCGCGCCCGCCGTGCCCCCGTCGCCGCTGCACGGCACGCTGCTGACCGCGCCCGCCGGGCCCGCCGAGCGGGACGCCGCCGTCACCTCGCTCAGCGCCGAGCTCGTGGCCAGCCAGCAGGAACGCAGCTCGTCCGGCGACTACTTCACCGCGGTGGTCGACTCCCCCGACGGCCTGCTGGCCACCGGGGCCGCCATGCGCTCGGGCGACGTCGTCGAGGTGGCGGGCGTGGCCACGCTGCCCGCGGCCCGCCGCCGGGGGTACGCGTCGCAGCTCACCGCCGCACTGGCCCGCCGCGCGCTGGCCGAGGGGGCCACGCTGGTCTTCCTGTCGGCGGGCGACGACGACGTGGCCCGGCTCTACACCAAGGTGGGATTCCGCCGGATCGGCACGGCCTGCATCGCCGAGCCCGCCGCGGCGCCGCTGTAACGACCTATTCCGGCGGCGTCCAGTCCGGCAGCATCCGCGGGCGCATGTGGCTCAGCGCGGCGTCCCGGGCGCGCAGGGCCAGGCGGCCCCGGGCCTGCACCACAGCCGACATGCGCCGGGTCTGCCGGACGACGCTGGTCGTGCGCGGATGCCGCAGCCGGCCGTATTCCTCGATCGCCGCGCACAGCCCCGCGCCCGGCGCCACGCCGGTCACCAGCGAGCTCAGGGTCGCGGCGTCCTCGAAGGCGAGGCACGCGCCCTGGCCCAGGTGGTGCGGCATCGCGTGGGCCGCGTCGCCGAGCAGCACGACGCCGCCCGGGCCGGAGGGGAACCCGTACGAGCGGGGCAGTGGCCGCAGCTCGCGGACCTCCTGCGGCACCAGGTCGTCGGCGTGGGTCGCGGCCAGCAGCTCGCCCACCGGCGGGTGCCAGCCGGCGAACCAGCGCCGCAGCAGGGCCAGCTGGGTCGCGGGCGGCTCGGGCCGGGGCGCGCCGGCCGCCGTGGCCACCCAATAGACGCCGCCGTGGCCCGCCGCCCGCTCGCCCAGCGGGATCGACACGAACCGGTAGCCCGCGCCCAGCGTCTCGCCCCCGGCGGCCTGCTCGGCCGGCAGCTCGGGGAGCCGATAGGCCGGGATCACGGCCTGCCACGCGGCGAAACCGGACCCGACCGCGGCCGCCTCGGGGGCCAGGGCCCGCCGGATCGTGCTGTCGATGCCGTCGGCCGCGACGACCAGGTCGGCCTCGATCTCGGTGCGGCCGTCGCTCACGACGGGTCGCTGCCGCCGGCCCGTGCGGATCGTGGTGACGCCGAAGCCCGTGCGGATCTGCACCTGGTCGCCCAGGCCGGCCACGAGCGCGTCATAGAGGTCTTCGAGATGCACGGCGGCCGGGGCCGGGCCGGCGCCCGCGCCGCGCGGGGCGACCAGCCACTGACCGTCCGGGCGGCGCACCCCGCCGTCGGGCAGCGGGGCCGCGATCGCCGACCAGCCGCCCTCGGGGTCGATCGCCTCGAGGGCGCGCCGGCCGTTGGGCCACAGCACCAGGGCCGTGGGCGGGGCGGCGACCCGCTCGCCCCGCTCGAGCAGCACGACCTGCCAGCCGCAGCGGGCGAGGGCGCCGGCGGTGGCCAGCCCGGCCATGCCCGCGCCCACCACCACGGCGGTGCGCACTAGCGTTCGTCTTTACGAGACTCTTGCTCGACGTCGCCGCCGGAGGAGCCGTCGGGGCCGGAGCCGGCGGCCGCGCCAGTGGCCAGCACCGCCGCCTCGACCCCGGCCGGGCCGGCGGGATCGCGCTCGACCGGGTGCCCACCGGCGGCGATCTCCTCCGCCATGTCCTCGGGGGTGTCGGGCGGCAGGATCCCCGTACGGCGGTAGGCCTGGAACCGCGCCTCGCTGACCACCTGATAGCCCTTGGGCGCGACCTCGCGCGACTCGGCGGCCGCGGACACGTCGACCTGCGAGACGTCGCTCGCGGCGGCGGGCTCGGGGGCGGTCTCGGGGGCGTCGTCGGGCACCACGTACGCCCGGGGTCCACGCACGACCAGGAAGTAGATCAGCGCGCCCAGGAACACGATGATCGAGGTGAACACGTTGAGCCGGATGCCGAACAAGTGGTTGGCCTCGTCGACCCGCAGCGCCTCGATCCAGCCCCGGCCCAGCGTGTACGCCATCACGTAGAGCGCGAAGGCCCGGCCGCGGCCGAACTTGAACTTGCGGTCGGCCAGATAGACCAGCAGCGCGACCCCGAGGTTCCAGAGCAGCTCGTAGAGGAACGTCGGGTGATAGAGATCGGGCAGCGTCACCGCCTGCCCGTCGATCACCGTGGCGTGCCCGGGGTTCGACCTGTCCATGTCGTGGACCTCGAGCCCCCAGGGCAGCGTGGTCTCCTTGCCGTAGAGCTCGTTGTTGAACCAGTTGCCGACCCGGCCGATCGCCTGGCCCACCGGCAGGCCGACCGCGAGCGAGTCGGCCACCACGCCGAACGGCAGGCCGAGCTGGCGGGCGCCCAGATAGGCGCCGAGGGCGCCGCCGAGCACCGCGCCCCAGATGCCGAGGCCGCCCTCCCAGATGTAGAAGGCGCGGATCGGGTCACCGCCGGCGCCGAAGTAGTCCTGCGGCGAGGTGATCAGGTGATAGATGCGCGCGCCGACGATGCCGAACGGCACCGCCCACACCGCGATGTCGAGCGAGGCCCAGCGGGCCACACCCCGGCTGCGCAGCCGATATTCCATGATCAGGCAGGACGCGACGATGCCCAGGACGATGCAGATCGCATACGCCCGGACGGGCAGGCCGAGCACGTGCCAGACCGACGTTGTCGGACTCGGGATCGCGGCGAGGTTCACGGGTGCACACGCTACCGCTTCATCGGGCCGGGTTTCGCACTCCCTCGGCCAGTTCCGAGCTCAGGTTACGCAGTCGTGACAGACCGGTGGCCCGGTCGGGGGCATCGAGCACACACCGGATCAGCGCGCTGCCGACGATCACCCCGTCGGCGAACCCGGCGACCTCGGCCGCCTGCGTGCCGGTGCCGACCCCGAGGCCCACGCCGACCGGCATGTCGGGGTTGGCGTGCCGCACGCGTTCGACCAGCGCGGGCGCCTGCGACGAGACCGCCGTACGGGCGCCGGTGACGCCCATCAGCGCGGTGGCGTAGACGAAGCCGCGGCACTGGGCGACCGTCATCGCGATCCGCTCGTCGGTCGAGGACGGTGAGACCAGGAACGTCCGGTCGATCCGGTGCTCGTCGGCGGCGGCGATCCACTCGCCGGCCTCGTCCGGGATCAGGTCGGGCGTGATCATGCCGGTGGCGCCGGCCGCGGCCAGGTCGCGGGCGAACGCGTTGACCCCGTACTTCTCGACGGGGTTCCAATACGTCATCAGCACGACCGGGGCCCCGGTGCGCGCGACCGCCTCGATGATCCGCAGCGTGTCGCGGGTGCGCACGCCCCGGCCGAGCGCGATGTCGCTGGCCTTCTGAATGACCGGGCCGTCCATGACCGGGTCGGAGTAGGGCAGCTCGACCTCGATCACGTCGCAGCCGGCCTCGTGCATCGCGATCATCGAGGCGATGCTGTCCTCGACGGTCGGGAAGCCGGCCGGCATGCAGCCGATCAGCAGCGCCCTGTCCTCGGCGCGGGCCTTGTGGAAGATCTCCGCGATGCTCACGAGTTCTCTCCTGGGACCAGGGTCTCGACCGGGTCGAGGATCCCGAAGTAGGCGCCCGCGGTGTGCACGTCCTTGTCGCCGCGGCCCGACAGGTTGACCACGATCGTCGGCGTGCGGCCGAGCTCCTCGCGCAACTGCGGCGCGATCCGGGCCGCACCCGCGAGGGCATGGGCGCTCTCGATGGCCGGGATGATGCCCTCCGTACGGCAGAGCAACTGGAACGCGGTCATCGCCTCGGCGTCGGTGACCGGCTCGTACTCGGCCCGGCCGGTGTCGTGCAGCCAGGCGTGCTCGGGGCCGACGCCCGGGTAGTCGAGACCGGCCGAGATGGAGTGCGACTCGACGGTCTGCCCGTCGTCGTCCTGCAACACGTACGTCCGGGCGCCGTGCAGCACGCCGGACGAGCCGCCGGTGATGGACGCCGCGTGCCGGCCGGTCGCCACGCCCTCGCCGCCGGCCTCGAAGCCGTACAGCTGGACGCTCTCGTCCCCGACGAACGCGTGGAAGATGCCGATCGCGTTGGACCCGCCGCCGACGCAGGCCGCCACCGCGTCGGGCAGGCGGCCGAGCTGGTCGAGGCACTGCTGCCGGGCCTCGATGCCGATGCCGCCCACGAAGTCGCGGACGATCTCGGGGAACGGGTGCGGGCCGGCCGCCGTGCCGAGCAGGTAGTGCGTGGTGTCGACGCTGGCCACCCAGTCGCGCAGGGCCTCGTTGAGGGCGTCCTTGAGCGTACGGGAGCCGTTGGTGACCGGGACGACCGTGGCGCCGAGCATGCGCATGCGGGCCACGTTGAGCGCCTGCCGCTCGGTGTCGGTCTCGCCCATGTAGACGACGCACTCGAGGTCGAGCAGGGCCGCCGCGGTCGCGCTGGCCACGCCGTGCTGACCGGCGCCGGTCTCGGCGATCACGCGGGGCTTGCCCATCCGCTTCGCGAGCAGGGCCTGGCCCAGCACGTTGCGCACCTTGTGGGCGCCCGTGTGGTTCAGGTCCTCCCGCTTGAGCAGGATCTCCGCCCCGACGGCCTGGGACAGGCGCTCGGCGCGATAGAGCAGCGACGGAGTACCGGCGTAGTTGAGGAGCAGATCCTTGAACTGCGCCTGAAACTCCGGATCTGTCTTGGCCGTCCGATATGCCGCGTCGAGCTCATCAAGCGCCCGGACGAGCGCCTCCGGCACGAACCGGCCGCCGTACCGCCCGAAATGACCCGACAAGTCGGGCATGGTGGGCGCGCTCATCGCACCGGCCGCGGGGTCGCGGGGTGGTTCCCGGCGTTGACCAGCTCGGCCACCGCGTCCCGCGGCGACTTCTGGGTCACCAGGCCCTCGCCCACCAGCACAGCATCGGCGCCGGCCGACGCGTACCGGATCAGATCGTGCGGCCCGCGCACGCCCGACTCGGCGATCTTCACGACGTTGTTGGGCAGGCCGGGCGCGATGCGCTCGAAGACCGCCCGGTCCACCTCGAGGGTGCGCAGGTCACGGGCGTTGACCCCGATGACCTTGGCGTTCGCCTCGAGAGCGCGATCCGCCTCCTCCTCGTTGTGCACCTCGACGAGCGCGGTCATGCCGAGCGACTCGATGCGCTCGAGCAGGCCGACGAGCACGTTCTGCTCGAGCGCCGCCACGATCAGGAGCACCAGGTCGGCGCCGTGGGCCCGGGCCTCGTGCACCTGATAGCTCGAGACCACGAAATCCTTGCGCAGCACCGGGATCTGCACCGAGGCACGGACCGCCCGCAGGTCGTCGAGCGACCCGCCGAACCACCGGCCCTCGGTGAGCACGCTGATGCACCGGGCGCCACCCGCCGCGTACTCCCCCGCCAACTCGGCCGGGTCGGGGATGTCGGCCAGCGCGCCCTTCGACGGCGACGACCGCTTGACCTCAGCGATCACCGCCACGCCGGGCTTGCGTAACGCCGCATAGGCGTCGATGGCCGGCGGCGCCGCCGCGGCCGCCTCCCGAACCTGCTCCAACGGCACCTGCGCCTGCCGGGCCGCCACGTCCTCGCGCACTCCGGCGAGGATCTCCTCCAGCACGTTCTGCGGTCCGCCAGAACCCGCTTCCGCCTGCTGATCGGATGTCACGAAACGACTCCCCTCTCCGGGTGTCCTCCGCCCGATGCTAGGAGGTCGCGGTCGCGCAAGGCCCCCCGGGGTATGGCGCGCCTCACGAACCGGGTTGGGGCATAATGCCGCCTGCCCACCCGCGATCTGTCACTTCGGTCACAGCAGCCTCCCACGGTCCGGCTCGTTGTGCAGGGCGACCTCATCTGATCGGTGGATCCCACGGCGCGTTGACACGACCGTCACGCACCGGAAATAGGGTCCGGCCATGATGAGAGCGAGGCAAACTGGTTCGGGCGCCGCCGAGCGTCCACCAGACAAGAGCGATCGATGTGGAGTTTCCCGTGGCCGCCACCGCCCAGCCGGACGTTCCCGCCGGCTTCGCCAACGCTTCCCGCGCCCTCGTCGCCGCCGCCGCCGACCTCGTGCTCGGCGTCCAGCGCCGCGTGATCGGTGACGCGAACATCCGTACCGCCCGCGACAACGCCTGGGCCGCGACCCTCGAGGACCGTGCCCGCAACGAGGCCCGCGCCGAGCTCACCCGTGAGGTGGCCGCCCTGGTCGCCCACCGCTCCTCGCGCCGCCGCCTCGCCAAGACCCGATAAACCCCTCATCCCGTACGCGTCGTGGCAGTTCGCAACCGCATCGCGGTCGTCCCGGGCCCTTGGCGCGGTCGCGCTCGCGCCCGCTGACACCGCCCGCCGACCAGGCCGTCTGCCTCTTGGTCCCGGACCGCCCGCTGCAAGGTCTCTTACCCCTCAGCCCCGGCCGTCAACACCGGGGCGGGCCTCACACCGTCGGGTCGTCGCCCCGGTCGAGGGAGTCCCAGGCCGCGCGGCTGTCCACCGGCTTGTTCAGCCCGGCGTCCTCCCGTGACGCCACTGCCGGCTTGCGGTCGTAGCGGGCCGACATCCGCGGCCACGTGTGACCCAGCCGGGCGGCGGTCACCCCGCCCAGCGCGACGATCACTCCCCCGAGGACGCAGGCGATCGGCCAGACCGTTCCCCCGGCGCCCGCCTCCCCGGTGTCGAGCCCGGCCCGGCCGGCGATCGCGCTGATCGCCACCCCGACGCCGGCCAGCGTGATCAGGCCGCCCAGCGCCCGCCGCAGCCAGCCGTGCGTGGCCAGCAGGGCACCCGCACCGGCCAGCCCGACCAGGGCCAGCCCCATCACCCAGGGCGCGACGTCGACACCGGCCCGCACCGTCCGCAAGTCCGACATTTCAGGCCGTGGAGTGATTTCCACCGACCAGGTGCGCGTCGCCCCGTAGGCCGCGATGCCCGCCCCGGCCAGGCAGGCCACGATCGCCAGCAGATAGGCCCGCCTGGCGCCGCTTTTGTCATCGGCCGTCGTGCGGGCCGGGCCGGCCGGGTCGTCGCCTGTTTTGCCGGCCGCTGTCGGGGCCGGGCCGGCCGGGTCGTCGCTTGGTTTGCCGGCCGCTGCCGGGGCCGGGCCGGCCGGGTCGCTCATCGGGCCGCGCGCAGCGTCTCGGCCGAGGCGATCGCCGCCAGCACCGCCGCCGCCTTGTTGCGGGTCTCCTGCTCCTCGGCGGCCGGGTCGGAGTCGGCCACGATCCCGGCGCCCGCGCCGACGTAGGCCACGCCGTCCTTGAGCAGCGCCGTGCGGATCGCGATCGCCATGTCCATGTCGCCGGCGAACCCGAAATAGCCTACCGTGCCGCCGTACAGCCCGCGCCGGGTCGGCTCCAGCGACTCGATGATCTCCATGGCGCGCACCTTGGGCGCCCCCGACAGGGTGCCCGCCGGGAACGTCGCGGCCAGCGCGTCGAACGCCGTACGGTCGTCGCGCAGCTCGCCGATGACCGTCGACACGATGTGCATGACATGGCTGTACCGCTCGATCCGCGCGAACTCGGGCACCTCGACCGAGCCCGCCCGGCACACCCGGCCCAGGTCGTTGCGGCCCAGGTCGACCAGCATCACGTGCTCGGCCCGTTCCTTGGGGTCGGCCAGCAGCTCGGCCGCGAGCGCGTTGTCCTGCTCGGGCGTCGCGCCCCGCCACCTCGTACCGGCGATGGGGTGCAGCAACGCCCGGCGGGCGCCCTGCTCGTCGGCGCTGACCTTCAGATGCGCCTCGGGCGAGGAGCCGACGATGTCGAAATCGTCGAAGCGCAGCAGATACATGTACGGGCTCGGGTTGGTCGCCCGCAGCACCCGATAGACGTCGAGCGGGTCGGCGTCGGTCGGCCGCTCGAACCGCTGCGCCACGACGATCTGGAAGCACTCGCCGGCCCGGATCGCCTCCTTGGCCTCCTCGACCGCCTTCTGATACTCCCCCGGCGCGGTGCGGCTGACCGGCTCCCCGGCCGGCCGGCGCTCCACCGTGGAGATCATCGGCGGCGTGGGCCGGGACAGGGCCGTGGTCATCGCGTCGAGCCGCCCGACCGCGTTGTGATAGGCCGCGAGCCGGGCCCGATCGTCGGCGTCGTCGGCCAGCACGGCGTTGGCGACCAGGATGGCCGAGCCGTCGTAGTGGTCGAGCACCACGAGGTCGGTCGCCAGCATCATGCCCAGCTCGGGCAGCGCCAGATCGTCACCGGCCGACGAGGGCAGGCGCTCGAAACGGCGTACGAGGTCGTAGCTCAGATAGCCGACCATGCCGCCGGTCAGCGGGGGCAGATCGCCGGGCGCGGGCCCGTCGGCCAGCGCGGCCACGGTCTCGCGCAGCGCCACCACCGGGTCGCCGTCGAGCGGCACCCCCGCGGGCGGCGCGCCCAGCCAGTGCGCCTGACCGTCCCGCTCGACCAGCGTGGCCGCGCTGCGGACACCCACGAACGAGTAACGCGACCAGGCCGCACCGGACGGCCCGGCGCCCTGCTCGGCCGACTCGAGCAGGAAGGTGCCCGGGCCGCCGGCGAGCTTCGTGTAGACGCCGACCGGGGTCTCGCCGTCGGCCAGCAGCCGCCGGGTCACCGGCACCACGCGCTGCCGCTGCTTCAGGAAGCCGGCCTCGTCGGGAACCACAGCTCCGCTGGTCATCGCTCCGCCGCCTCCGTCGCCCCGGTCGCCGCGCCCGCGGCCGTCGTCGCCTCACCGGCCGTCGTCGTCTCGCCGGCCGTCGTCGTCACCGGCAGCTCGTCGAAGAAGCAGGTGTGCTCGCCGGTGTGGCAGGCCGCGCCGACCTGATCGACGGTCACGAGAAGCGCGTCCCCGTCACAGTCGAGGGCGACGCTGCGCACGTACTGGAAGTGGCCGGACGTGGCGCCCTTGACCCAATACTCCTCGCGGCTGCGGGACCAGTAGGTCGCCCGCCCGGTGGTCAGCGTGCGATGCAGCGCCTCGTCGTCCATCCAGGCCAGCATGAGCACATCGCCGCTGCCGTGCTCGCGCACGATCGCCGCCACGAGGCCGTCGGAGGTGCGCTTGAGCCGGTCGGCGATCGCGGGATCCAGGTCGGTCTTCACTACCACGCGACGATTCTCCCCCATCCACCGCGCGCGACTCCCGCCCGCCCGACCCCGCCCGGCACTCCCAGCCCCACCGCCGCACCGAGCTGGCTGGTTTCCGACAGTTGGGGCCGGCCGCGCCGCGCGGCACCACCTGACCGGGACGGCCCGAGGACCGCACGAGATGACCTTCCGTGGTCGACGTCCGGGTGGCGGCCAAACGGGGTGGGACGGCCGCAGATGCTCTCCGTGACGGTCTGGCGGGGCTGTCAGCGGGCGGGCGTTGCGGGGCCGCGGCGGCGGCGGTCCCGCCGTGGGGGCGAAGCGGCTGGGTACGGCGCCGACGCGGCCCACGATCCGGGCACGGGGGATGCCTCTTGCAGCGCGGGACGGTACCGTCGTGCTGCGTTGCACCCAGTCAGGGGTGTTCACAGCCGCCTCCCCAGAGGGTTACCGCAGCTCAAGTCCGCGGGTGGCGGAGCCGGAGCGACGGGAGTCTCAAACCGATGGAGCCGACGTCCAACCCCGACAACAGTCGGTCGTCGCGCGGGCTCGCCCGTTTCTGGCCAGTGAACCGCGACACCGAGGACGAGGGCGTTGCGCCCGGTTCGCCGGGGATGCCGGGCACTCTTTCGGGTGAAACCGAGATGGTTCCGCTGGGCTCGCGGCGCACCGTGGACGGTCTGGGCCTCGCCGGGCCGATCAGCGGACCGCCTGACAACGAGCAGGTCTCCGGCCCGCCGCACGCCGGCCAGACGAGCGCTCCGCCGCACGCCGCCCAGACGAGCGCGCCGCCGCATCCCGGCCAGATCAGCGGACCACCGTTCCCGGGGCAGACAAGTGGACTGCCGCACCCGGGCCAGCTCGGCGGACCGCCGCGCCCGGGCCAGGTCAGTGGCCTGCCGCTGCCGGGCCAGGTCAGCGGACCACCGCGGCCGGGGCAGATCAGCGGGCCGCCGCATCCGGGACAGATCAGCGGGCCGCCGCGCCCAGGACAGGTCAGCGGGCCGCCGCAGGCGGGGCAATACAGTGAGCCGCCGCACATCGGCATTCCGGTCGGGCAGCCGGCGGCGAATCGGCAGGCGCAGATGCCGCTGGCACCGCCCGGACGTGGACGGACCGGCACGCCCATGACTCCGTACGCGTCAGGTGTGCCGGGGCAGGGCGACTCCCACGGCCCGGCCTTTGACGGCCCCCGGCCCACGGGAGTGCCCGGACCGAACGGGCCGACCGGCTCCACCGGCGCGGGTGACCAGCGCGGCTTTGAGGGCGTCCGTGGCCCTGGTGGCACGCACGGGTTGGCGGGTGACTACGGAGCACGCGGGGCGAGCGGATCGCGCGGCGCGGGGGATCCGGGCGGCGCAGGGGATCCGCTGGGCTCCGGCGGTTCACTCGGCGGAAACGGCCGGTTCGGCGGCGGCGCGGGCGATCCGCTCGGCGGGAACGGAAACGCTCCGGTCAGCGGCGGCGGCTCGACCGACCCGCTGGGTGCGACCCGGCACGCTCCGCTCGGCAGCGGCGCGAACGACCCTCACGGCGTACGGGGAAATGGTCCGCTCGGCAGCAGCGCGAACGACCCCCTCGGCGTACGGGGAAATGGTCCGCTCGGTGGCAGCCCGAACGATCTCACCGGTGGGAATAAGCCCGACGACAACCGGCCGCTCGGTGGCGGCCCACGTGATCCTGCCGAAGGAAAGGTCATGAGCGACAACCAGGCGGACGGTGAGTCCGGGCGCGGGCCGCTCGGCTCTGATGACAACCGGCCCCTCGCCGGCGGTCCGAACGACCCGTTGGGCCGGGCCGGCAGCAGCCCGTCCGAGGACGGCAACCGGCTGTTCGGCGCGGGCAACCAGGGTGGCGCCCACAGCGCCGACACCCCGGTCGCCGGCGCGTCGCGTCAGGTCAGTGGGCCGCCGCTGCCGCATCAGGTCAGTGGGCCGCCGCAGCCGATCAGTGGGGCCCCGCGGCAGGCCGGCGAGGCGCCGGAGCGCGATTCTGATCACTCCCTCGACGCGACTGACGAGGGCCGGAACCGGGCATCCGTAGAGTCCGGCCGGGGCAACCCCTGGGACCGGGAATTCGGCGGCTTCGGCCTGGGCGGGCGCAACAACCGGTTCCTGTTCGGTGGCCGCAACCCGGCGGAGTCGAAGCCCGGCCTCAACGGCCACGGCCATGGCCCCGGCGAGACGAACGGGCGGGCGGCCGGGCCTGAGCACGGGGAAGCGCATGACGAGAACGGGCGTGATGACATGAACGGACGGGCTCCCGACACCGGGCCGGCCGCCACGGGCACCGACGAGACCGCCGGACGCCGCGCCGCCCCGGACGACATCGACGCCCGCCGGGCGGCCGCGGGCTGGGCCTCCGTGCCCACCTCGACCCACCCCGTCGTCGGCCCGACCTCGTCGCCGCCGGCCTCGACTGCCCCGACCTCGAACGCCCCGACCTCGAGCGTCCCGGTCTCGGCGGCGCCGGTGTCGGCCCACCCGGTTTCGCCGGGCCCGGTCTTCGGGGCGGGCTACGGCCAGCCGCCGTCGTACGCGCCGGCTCTGCCCGACCCTGACGCCGGCCCGGTCTCGGGGGTGCCTGCCCCGCGCTCGGCGGCCAGCATCCCGGTGCCGGTCGCGAAGCCGCAGACCAGCGAGGCCCCGCCGCAGCCGGCCGAGCCCGGCCCTGGGTCCGTCGCCGGGTCCATCGCCGGATCCATCGCCGGGCCGGAACTACGCCGCTCGGCCAGCCTCGAGGACGCCGAGCCGGTGCGCCGGGGCCGCCGCGCCGCTCCGGAGGAGGAGCCCGCCGAGGAGAAGCCCGCGGCGGAGCCGGTGGCCGCCGACGAGGTCGCGCTGCGCCCGGGTGACGTGGCCGCGGGGCACATCGCGTTCTGGGACGACGACGCGGTCCGCCACTTCCGGGCGGCCTGGCACGAGGTCAAGGCCGAGTTCGTCGACGACCCCGAGACGGCCCTGACCCGGGCCCACGACCTGCTCACGGACGCGGTCAACGAGCTCACCGAGGCGCTGCTGGCCGAGCGGGACGAGCTGGACCCGCTGCGCGGCAACGGCAAGCCCGACACCGAGAGCATGCGGATGGCGATGCGCGGCTACCGGGAGTTCCTGGATCGCATCCTGAGCCTGTAAAGAAGACGACCCCCAGCGATGGGGGTCTTTTTCTGCCCGCGGAATTCATCTAGTGTTGAGTTCAACGAGCGATGAATTCCGAGGAGGGCACGATGGACAACGCCATCGAGGTGCGCGACCTCGTCGTGGAGCGCGGCCGGCGACGAGTCCTGCACGGCATCACCTGCACCATCCCGCGCGGCTCGGTGACCGGGCTGCTCGGCCCGAGCGGCAGCGGCAAGACCACCCTGATCAGGGCGATCGTCGGCGTCCAGTTCGTCCGGTCGGGCGCGGTGACGGTGCTGGGCCGGCCCGCGGGCAGCGCTCCCCTGCGGCGCGAGCTGGGTTACGTCACGCAGGCGCCGAGCGTCTACGCCGACCTCTCCGTACGGGAGAACGCGCGCTACTTCGCAACCCTGCTCGGCCTGCACGCGGCGGAGGCCGACCGCGCGATCGCCGACGTCGGCCTGTCGGGCGCCCGGCATCAGCTGGTCGGCAACCTGTCCGGCGGCCAGCGCAGCCGGGCGTCGCTGGCCTGCGCCATGATCGGCGAGCCGAAGCTGCTGGTGCTCGACGAGCCGACCGTCGGGCAGGATCCGGTGCTGCGGGCCGACCTGTGGGGCCGCTTCCACGAGCTGGCCGACGCGGGCACGACGCTGCTCGTGTCGAGCCACGTGATGGACGAGGCGGGCCGCTGCGACCGGCTGCTGCTGATCCGCGAGGGCCGGCTGATCGGCGACGACACCCCGGCCGCCATCCGCGCGTCGGCGGGCACCGACGACCTGGAGGAGGCCTTCCTCCGGCTGATCCGCGAGCAGGAGAAGGTGGCGGCATGAGCGCGCGGATCACGTTCGCGACGGCGGCGCGGGTGCTGCGCCAGCTGCGGCACGACCGCCGGACCGTCGCGCTGCTCATCGTCGTACCGGCGCTGCTTTTGGCTCTGCTCTATTTCATGTACGACGGCGCCGGCGGCACGTTCGACCGGATCGCCCTGATCATGCTGGGCGTCTTCCCGTTCGTGATCATGTTTTTGGTGACCAGCATCGCCATGCTCCGCGAGCGCACGACCGGAACGCTGGAGCGCCTGCTGACGACTCCGCTCGGCAAGATCGACCTGCTTTTCGGGTACGGGTTGGCCTTCGGACTCGCAGCGGCCGTCCAGGGTGCGGTCGCGACCGGGGCGGCGTACTGGCTGCTCGGTCTGGAAACCCGCGGCAGTGCCGGGCTCGTCGTGCTCATCGCGGTCGTCAACGCCGTGCTCGGGGTGGCGCTCGGCCTGTTCTGCAGCGCCTTCGCCCGCACCGAGTTCCAGGCCGTACAGTTCCTACCGGTGGTCGTCGTGCCGCAGCTGCTGCTGTGCGGGCTGTTCGTGGCGCGCGGGCAGATGGCCGGCTGGCTCGAGGGGATCAGCGACGCGCTGCCCCTGACGTACGCGGTGGACGCGCTGGCCCAGGTGGGTGTCTCGGCCGACCCGACCACGACGATGTGGCGTGACCTGGTGATCGTGGCCGGCGCGACGGTGGTGGCGCTGGTGCTGGCGGCCGCGACCCTGCGGCGGCGGACCCCCTAGGAGAGCTCTTGGCAAGGCGCAGCGGGCGGCGTCCCGGCAACCAGGACACGCGCGAGTCCATCCTGGAGGCCGCCCGGGCCGGCTTCGCCGAGAAGGGGTACGACAAGGCGTCGATCCGGGCCATCGCGGGCGACGCCGGGGTCGATCCGGCCCTGGTGCACCACTATTTCGGCACCAAGGAGAAGCTTTTTCTGGCGGTGATGAACGCGCCGATCAATCCGGCCGAGCTGGTGCCGCAGGCGCTCGCCGGGCCCCGCGAGCAGGCCGGTGAGCGGCTCGTCCGGATGGCCCTGGGCGTGTGGGACTCCCCGGCGGGCACGGCCGCGCTGGCCGTCTTCCGCTCGGCGCTGAGCAACGAGTGGACGGCGCGGCTGCTCCGCGACTTCGTGGTGACCCAGGTGCTGCGCCGGGCGGTCCATGAGATGGCGTTCGACCCGGCCGAGGCCGACATGCGGTCGGCCCTGGTCGCCACGCAGATCGCCGGCACGATCATGGCCCGCTACGTGCTCAAGATCGAGCCACTGGCCAGCGCCGACATTGACACCCTGGCCGCGGCGATCGGCCCCAACATCCAGCGGTTCCTCACCGACCCGATGCCCGAGGTCTTCAAGACCGAATAGAACTGTCACCAGAATCACGCGCCGCCGCCTGTGGATAACTCGGTTCGTCCCTTTTGCGGCGCGTATTTTCTGGCCAGCCCCCTGGGTGCGGTGGGGAGGGCCTATTGGGGTGATCTAGTCGGTGCAGCGGTGGCAGAGCACCGGGTGCAGCAGGTGCGCGAGGTCGTGGCGGTCGGCGACCGGGCGCGGGAAGGCGAGCCGCGCCAGCTTGTCGTCGAGGCGGACCATGAAGCCGTAGCGGTCCATCCGCACCACCCGCGGCTCGGCGACCGGCTGGAACGTCTTGCCCAGCTGCCGCCGGACGTAGGCGCTCATCTCGGCCTCGTGATGATCGGCCAGGTCGGCGATCAGGTCGAACTCGATGCGGCAGAGCGGGTCGGGCGTGGCCTCGGCGAAGTCGTCCACGTCGACGTCGCGCAGGTTCTCGTTGCGCTCGTAGCGCACCTCGGCGACGTCCATGCGGTGCAGCACCTGGCCCTCGCCGACGTCGAGCAGGTCGCCCGAGGCGTCGATCTCGGCGTAGTCGAGCGCGGCCGATCGAGCCTCGTCACCCTCGAGTACGGTGGCCCAGCCGGAGATCCACACGCGGCCGAGCGCGGGCGAGCCCGCCATCGGCGGCACGTCGGAGATGTCGAGCACCATCGCGGTGTCGTCGTTGCCCTCCTGCGGGCGCAGGGCGGCGGCGAAAGCACCGTCGCGCGGCGACAGCAGGAGCACCCGGCCGTTCGCGTCGGTGACGTGCCGCACGGGCAGTGGTCCCGGACGGCACGCGATGTGCGCGACGCCGGGGAGGTGGCCGGCGGCGAGCGTGCGCGCGATCTCGGCGTGGGTGGGCTGCATGGAAAGTACCTCCGGGCCTACGTTAGGCTTGCCTTAGTAAGGTGAGGCTAACCGTAACACCAGCCTCAAGCGCAAGAGACTCTCGGAGACTTCATGAACAACTCCCGACCGAAGGCCAAGCTCTCACGAGCTCTCGGCATCCCGCTGACGCCGAAGTGCGTGAAGTACTTCGAGAAGCGGCCGTTCCCGCCGGGTGTGCACGGGCGTTCCCGTCGCAAGGCCTCGGACTACCAGGTTCGTCTGCTCGAGAAGCAGCGCCTGCGGCACCAGTACAACATCAGCGAGTCCCAGATGCGGAAGGCGTACGACGACGCCCACCGCGCCGAGGGCAAGACCGGCGAGACGATGGTGGCCCTGCTCGAGCGCCGCCTCGACGCGACCGTCGTGCGTGCCGGGCTGGCCCGCACGATCTACCAGGCCCGCCAGCTCGTCGTGCACGGCCACTTCACGGTCGACGGCAAGAAGGTGGACCGCCCCGGTTACCGGCTCAAGCCGGGCCAGGTCGTCGAGGTGCGCGAGAGCAGCCGCACCAAGCCGCCGTTCGAGCTGGCCAAGGCGGGCGCCCACCTGGACGGGCCGACCGCGCCCTACCTGTCGACAGTGGTCGAGGACCTGCGCATCACCGTGCTGCGGATCCCCGAGCGCTCGGAGATCCGCGTCCAGTGCGACGAGCAGCTGGTCGTCGAGTTCTACGCCCGCTGATCAGCGGGTCTGCTCCAACCAGCTCGCGTAGAGCTTGGCGTAGATCGAACCCTCCTGGGTGACCAGTTCGGAGTGCGGGCCGCGTTGAACGACGCGGCCCGCATCCACGACCAGCACCTCGTCGGCGGACTGGGCCGTCGACAGCCGGTGCGCGATGGCCACGGTGGTGCGGCCGCGGGTCACGGTGTCGAGGGCCCGCTGCAGGCGCACCTCGGTCGCGGGGTCGACGGCGCTGGTCGCCTCGTCGAGCACCAGCAGGTCGGGGTCGGCGACATAAGCCCGTACGAGGGCTACAAGCTGGCGCTCCCCCACGCTCAGGGCCTCGCCGCGCTCGCCTACTGGGGTTTCGAGCCCGTTCGGCAGTCCCGCCAGCCAGTCGGCCAGGCCCAGCTCGACGAAGGCGTCGCGGAGTTGCTCGTCGGTCAGGGACGGCTCGGCGAAGCGGATGTTCTCGGCGATCGTGGCGTCGAACAGGAAGCCGTCCTGCGGCACCATCACCACGCGGGACCGCAGGGCCGCGAACTTCACGTCCCGCAGCGACGTGCCGCTGAGCTGGACCTCACCCTCGACGGGGTCCATCAGGCGGGTGAGCAGCTTCGCGAACGTCGTCTTGCCCGAGCCCGTCTCCCCCACCACGGCGACCTTGGTTTGCGCCCTCAGCGTCAGGTCGACGTCGGCGAGCACGATCGGGCCGCCGGGATAGCGGAACGAGACGTCGGAGAACCGTACGGACAGGGGGCCGGCCGGCAGGTCGACGCCCACCTCGTCCGGGTCCTTGACGTCGGGTTCGAGGTCGAGCACGTCGAGCACGCGCCGCCAACCGGCCACCGCATTTTGCGCCTCGTTGAGCATGTCGGTGGCGATCTGCACGGGCTGGATGAACAGCGTGACCAGGAACAGGAACGCGGTCAGCCGGCCCACGGTGAGGCCGCCGTCGACGCCGATCAGCACGCCGACCACGACCACCGCGGCCAGGGCCAGGCCCGCGCCCAGCTCGCCGCTGGAGAAGCTGGTCACACTCGTGCGCAGGGCACGCTGCTGGGACACCCGGAGCCGGTCGATCGAGGTGTCCAGGCGCTTCTCGGTGCGGCCGGCCACCCCGTACGCCCGGATGACCATGGCCCCGACGACGCTCTCGGCGATCGCGCCCAGCATCACGCCGGTGCGCTCGCGGACGGCCCCGTAGACCTCGGCCAACCGCTTCTGGAAGAGCCGGATGATCGCGATGGCCGGGCCGAACGCGAGCAGCACCACGATGGTGAGCTGCCAGGAGTAGACGAACATCACGATCGTCGAGACCAGCAGCTGACCGCTGGCCAGCAGCAGTTGCACGCCGCCGGTCTGCAGGAAGATCGAGATCTGGTCGACGTCGCTGGTCACCCGGGACACCATCGTGCCGCGCCGCTCGGACTGCTGGTGCAGCATCGACAGGTCGTGGATGTGCCGGAACGTGCGCCCGCGCAGCGAGCCCAGCGCGGTCTCGCTGACCGTGAACAGGCGCCGGGTCATCAGATAGCCGGCCAGCGTCGAGATCATCAGCGCGAGGAACGTGAACGCGACGACCACGACGACGAACTGCAGGTCGGGGCCACCCTCGGCGCGGATGCCGTGGTCGATGCCCTGCTGCACGGCGATCGGCACGGCGACCCGGCCGGACATCTGCACCACGGCCAGCGCGATCGTGCCGGCCAGCCCGGGGCGCAGCTCGGGCGAGAGCGACAAACCCCGCTTGATGGTGGCGAAGGTCCCCTCGCTCACGCCTCGACCCTTTCCGATTCCGATTTCTCGTACGCCGTAACCAGGTCCACATATCCCGGATGAGCCGCCAGGAGCTCGGTGTGGGTGCCGGTGGCGACGACCTTGCCCTGCTCCAGATAGACGACCTCGTCGGCCAGCGCGATCGTGGCCCGCCGATAGGCCACGACCAGGATCGACGCCCCGGTGTCGCGGCCGCGGAGCGCGGCCAGGATGTCGGCCTCCACCCGCGGGTCGACGGCGCTGGTCGCGTCGTCCAGCACAAGCAGCCGCGGCTGCCCGGCCAGGGCGCGGGCCAGCGTGAGCCGTTGCCGCTGCCCGCCGGAGAGCGAGGCGCCGCGCTCGCCGACCGCCGTCTCGAGCCCCTCGGGCAGCTTCGCGACGAACCCGTCGGCCTGGGCCAGCCGCAGCGCCGACCAGGCGGCCTCCTCGTCGAGGCCCTCCCGCTCGAGGGTGACGTTGCCCCGCACGGTGTCGTCGAAGACGAACGGCAGCTGCGGCACGAGGGCGGAGGCGCTCGTCAGCGCGGCCTCGCTGAGCTCGGGCAGCGGCGTCCCGTCGAGCGTGACGCGGCCCTCGTCCGGGTCGACCAGGCGCACGGCCAGCGACGCGATGGTCGACTTGCCGGAGCCGGTCGCGCCGACCAGCGCCACGGTCTTGCCCGGGGGCACGGTGAACGAGACGTCGTGCAGGACCAACGGCCCATCCCCGTACGCGAAATCGACCTGCTCGAAACGCAGCGTGGCCGGACCCGACGCGGGCGCGGTGGCCGAACCGTAGGCGAGGTCGCCCTCGGCCGCCAGCACCGCCTGCACCCTGTCCCACCCGGCGACGCTGCGGGGCAGCTCGCCGAGCACCCAGCCGATCGCGCGCACCGGGAAGGCCAGCACCGTGAACAGGAACGCGACCGTGACGACCTCGGCCACCGTGACCGCCCCGCTCTGCAGCCGCCAGGCCCCCAGCAGCAGCACCGCCAGGGTGCCCACGCTGGGCAGCGAATCCATCAGCGGGTCGAACAGGCCGCGGAGCCGGCCGACCGAGATCAGCGAGTCGCGCAGCTCGTCGACGAACACCTTGAAGCGGCGGGACTCGTCCTCCTCGCGGCCCATGGTCTTGACCACCAGCGCGCCGTCGAAGCTCTCGTGGGCGACCGCGCTGACCTTGGCCCGCATCTGCTGCGCCTTGATCTGCCGGGGCGACATCAGGCGGGCGTAGAAGGTGTTGAGGGCGAACAGCATCGGGAAGAGCACGACGCCGACCATCGCGAGCACCCAGTCGGTGAGGAACAGCGCGCCGACCGCGGCGAAGATCATCACGATCGTGCCGACCGCGAACGGCAGCGGCGCGATCGGCACCCAGGCCGCCTCGACGTCGGAGTTCGCGTTGGACAGCAGGGTGCCGGTGGCGTGCTTCTGATGCCAGGACGGCGGCAGCGAGAGATAACGCCGGGTCACCGCGCGGCGATAGCGGGCCTGCAGGCGGAACTGCATGTAACCCGCGCCGAGCCGGCGGCCGAAGATGGTGGCCACGCGCAGCGCGCTGAGCCCGAGGAAGGCCGCGGCGATCAGCGCGAGCGTGCCCGTGCCGGCCGAGCCGCTGGAGAACGCGGGGACCACGACATGCCCGATGACATAGCCGACCACGTACGAGTTGGCGATGACGAGAATGCCGAACAGGCTGCTGCCGGCGGTCCCGATCGCGAACAGGCGGGGCTCCGCCTTGATCGCCTGGCCCAGCACCCACAGACCCCGTACCAGCACATCGCGGCTGGACCTGGTGCTCAAAATTCCTACCTGACTGGTAAGTGTTCGCCGACGGTTCCGGCCTTACATCTCCATCCTGCCGGGCGGGCCGCCGCCGTTCACCTTCGTAACATGTGTCTACGATCACGTTTGTGACCGCCTATGCCCAGCGCGAGCGGCGACTGCTCGCCGACCTGCTCCTTCGTCTCGGTCCCGACCAGCCCACCCTGTGCGACGGATGGACGACTCGCGATCTTGCGGCGCATCTGGTCGTGCGCGACAGGCGCCCCGACGCGGCGGCCGGCGCGATGATCAAGCCACTGCACGACCACGGCGAACGGGTGCGGCTGCGCACCGCGGCCCGCCCGTACGAGGAGGTCGTGCACGAGGTGCGCACGCCGCCCTGGTGGAGTCCCGTCAGCAACCCTCTCACCGACGAGCTGGCCAACACCATCGAGTTCTTCGTGCACCACGAGGACGCGCGGCGCGGGCAGCCGGACTGGGAGCCGCGTCCCCTGGAACCGGGCCTAGAGGCCGCACTCTGGCGAAACGTGCAGCTCACCGGCAAGCTGGTGCTGCGGCGGGCGGGCGTCGCGGTCACGGTCAGCTCGGACGGGTACGGGTCGTTCGCCGTCGGCGAGAGCCCGGCAACCACTCTTTCGGGGCGGCCCGGGGAGCTCGCGATGTACCTCACCGGGCGGACGGACGCGGCGCGCGTCGAGATCGACGGTGACGGCCTGGAGGGCGTACGGCTGGGCCTGTGAATTGGCCCAAATGATCGGCCCCGCATTGGACCAAACGTCAGGCCAATGCGGGCCTAGCGTGGGGTCATGGCTCAGAACTCCGGACTCTCCCTGGCCCAGGGCACCGCGCTCTGCGTCGGCGCCGTCCTCGGCACCGGCGTGATCTCGATGCCGGCCCTGGCCGCCGAGGTCGCCGGTCCCGCCTCGCTCGTCGCCTGGCTCGCCCTGATCGTCCTCTCCGCGCCGCTCGCCCTGACCTTCGCCGCGCTCGGCGCCCGGCACCCGGACGGCGGCGGCGTCTCCACCTACGTCCGGCTCGCGTTCGGCCCGCGCGTGGGCGCCGCGATCGGCTGGACCTTCTTCTTCGCCGTGCCGCTGGGCGCGCCCGCCGCGGCCGCGTTCGCCGGGGGTTACGTGGCCGACATCATCGGGGGCGGCCACGTCACCGTCCTGCTCACGTTCCTGGCGATCGTGTCCGCGGTGTTCGCGATGAACTGGTACGGCGTGCGGGTCTCGGGCCGGGTCCAGCTGGTGCTGACCGGGGTGCTGGCCGCGCTGCTGCTGATCACCGTGCTGACCGCGCTACCCCATGCGAACTGGGACAACCTGACCCCGTTCGCGCCGCACGGCTGGTCCGGCGTCGGCTCGGCGGCCGCCGTGCTGGTCTGGGGCTTCGCCGGCTGGGAGGCGGTGTCGTCGCTGGCCGCCTCGTATCGCGACCCGCGCCGGGACGTGCCCCGGGCCACCGCGATCGCGGTCGTGCTGGTCGGCCTGCTCTACCTGGCCGTCGCGGTGACCAGTGTGCTCGTGCTCGGCCCGGCCCTCGGCACGAGCCCGGCGCCGCTGGCCGACCTGCTCGCGGCCGGGGTCGGCGGCCCGGTGCGGATCCTCACCGCGATCGTGGCGGTGCTGCTCACCGTGGGCGCGGTCAACGCCTACCTGGCCGGGGCCTCGCAGCTCGGGGCGGCCCTGACCCGCGACGGCGCGCTGCCGGTGTGGATGGGCCGCACGCCGCGCCGGGCCCTGCTCACCGTCTTCCTGCTCAGCCTGGCCTCGGCCGCGCTGCCGCTCAGCCTGCACACCTCGCTGCTGCTGGTCACCGGGTGCTTCACGCTGGTCTACGTGATCGGGTCGGCGGCCGCGCTGCGCCTGCTGCCCGCCGGGCCGTGGCGGGTCGTGGCCGGGATCTCGTTCGTCGCGGTGGCCGGGCTGCTCTGGCTCAACGGCGCGCCGGCCCTGCTGAGCCTGGTGATCGTGGCGGCGTCGCTGGCCTATCAGGCCTGGCGTTCCAGGACGTCCGCGAACACGGCCATCCCCTCGTCGATCAGTGCGGAGTCGGTGGCGCCGAACCCGAAGACGAACCCGGTCAGCGCGGGCGTGGAGGCCGAGTAGGCGCGCAGGTCGTCGACGACCAGACCGGCGCGGGCCGCCGCGGACACCACCGCGGTCGAGTCGGCGCCGGTCAGCGCGGTCAGGTGCAGCCCGGCGGCCGAGGGCAGCACGTCGAGCCCCGGCATCGCGGCCAGCGCCTCGGCGATCCGGGCGTGCCTTTCCCCGTACGCCCGGCCGGCCCTGCGGACGTGCCGCGCGAGCAGCCCCTCGTCGAGAAAACGGGCCAGCGCCGCCTGCACCGCCGGTTGCCCGTAGCCGTCGCCGAGCTGGCGCGCCGCGACCAGGGCGTCGCGCAGGCCCGGGGTGGCGAGCACGAAGCCCGTACGGAGGGCCGGCAGCATGCTCTTGGAGAACGTGCCCACGTAGAGCACGCGACCGGCCGTGTCGAGGCTGTGCAGCGGCTCGAGGGGACGGGCCGAGAAGCGGAACTCGCTGTCGTAGTCGTCCTCGACGATCGCCGCGGGCCGCGTGCGGGCCCAGTCGAGCAGCTCGCGGCGGCGGGCCAGGCTCATCGCGCGGCCGAGCGGGAACTGGTGCGACGGGGTGGTGTGGACGAGCCGGCAGTGCGCGGGCAGGTCCGCGACGACCAGGCCCTCGTCGTCGACCCGGACGCCGGTCACCTTCGCGCCGATCGCGGCCAGGATGCGGCGGGCCGGCGGGTAACCGGGCTCCTCGACCGCGACCACGTCGCCCGGCTTGACCAGCACGCGGGCGATCAGGTCGAACGCGTGCTGGGCGCCGTTCGTGACGATCACGTCGGCGGCGGTGGTGCGGACGCCGCGGGAGACGCCCAGGTAACGGGCTACGGCTTCGCGCAGCCCCGGGTGTCCGGCCGGATCCCCGTACGTGCCGGGGTTGTTGGCCCTCAGGCGGAGCTCGGCGGTGATCAGGCGGCGCCAGGCGTCGAACGGGAAGAGGTTGGCGTCGGGGATTCCGCTTCGGAAGTCGTAGCGGGGTTCTGTCGTTGCGCCGCTTGTTTCCAGCGGGCTGAAGGTCCAGCCTTCGCGAGGCCTGATCGGATCCGTTGCACTCCTTCGATGCGTCCGTTTTACCGCTTTGATCGCGACAAAGGTGCCCGCTCCGACTCTGGTTTTGAGATAGCCCTCTGCGGCCAGGCGCTCGTACGCGGTGGCGACGCTGCCCCGGGCCACGCCCAGGTCGGCCGCGAGTGCCCTGGTCGGAGGCAGTCGCTCCCCCGCCGGAAGCCGGCCGTCGACGATCGCCGTGCGTAACGCGCGATAGACCGCGGCCGTCTTCCCGTCGGCGCCGTCGAGCCGAATGATCAGGTCCACGTGTTCATTCTGCGCACTATGGCCCAATCGATATGCGGCGATCGGGCGAGTCCCCGCTTACGCTCGGCCTAGCTGTATCGACATCCATCTCTTCAAACCCCAGTCGGCTCAGAGAGGATCAGCATGGCGACTCCCCGCATCGTGGCCGCCGGCCTGCTCGCCGTCGTCACCGCCGTCGTGGCTTCCGGCACCCCAGCCGTGGCCGCCCCCGCCACCGGAGACATCCGCCTCGCCGGAACCGCGAACGCGATCGCCGGCAGCTACATCGTGGTGATGAAGCCCGGCGCCTCGGTCACCACCGGCCTCAAGCGCAGCCTGCCCGTGATCAACGGGTACGAGGCGTCCATGTCGGAGGCCCAGGCCAAGAAGCTCGCGGCCAGCCCCGGCGTCGCGTACGTCGAGCAGAACCAGACCATCTCGCTCAACGCCACGCAGAGCAACGCGACGTGGGGCATCGACCGGATCGACCAGCGGAACCGGCCGCTGAGCACGACCTACACCTATCCGGTGACCGCGTCCAACGTGACGGCGTACATCATCGACACCGGCATCCGGTACACGCACAACGAGTTCGGGGGCCGGGCGCGGGCGGGCTACGACGCCGTCGGCAGCGGCGCGGTCGACTGCAACGGCCACGGCACGCATGTCGCGGGCACGGTCGGCGGCACCACGTACGGGGTGGCGAAGGGTGTGCGCCTGGTCGGCGTGCGCGTGCTGAACTGCTCGGGCAGCGGCACCACGGCCGGCGTCATCGCGGGCGTCAACTGGGTGACTCAGAACGCGGTCAAGCCGGCCGTGGCCAACATGAGCCTGGGTGGCGGCGTAAGCACCACACTCGACAACGCGGTCGCGGCGTCGATCAACAGTGGGGTGACGTACGCCCTCGCGGCCGGCAACTCGACCGCCAACGCCTGCAACTCGTCGCCGTCGCGGGTCGCCGCGGCCATCACGGTCGGCGCCACGACCAGCACGGACGCCCGGGCCAGCTACTCGAACTACGGCACCTGCCTGGACATCTTCGCGCCCGGCTCGTCGATCACGTCGGCCTGGTACAACTCGAACAGCGCGACCAGCACGATCAGCGGCACCTCGATGGCCAGCCCGCACGTGGCCGGCGCGGCGGCGCTCGTGCTCTCCCGCAACACCGGCTACACCCCCGCCCAGGTGCGCGACAGCCTCGTCACCAACGCCACCACCGGGGTCGTGACCAACCCGGGCACCGGTTCCCCGAACCGCCTGCTCTTCGTCGTTCAGTAGTTTTCGCGGGGCGTTCGGGCTTTCCCGGACGCCCCGCCCTCTCACGGGCGGCGGGGATCGAATGCAGTACATATTCTCCAAGAGGTGAACTCCGCCGGGACCAGCCTGTGGCGCAACCGCGAGTTCACCCTGCTGTGGACCAGCCAGTGCCTGTCCGACCTGGGCGGGGCGATCGCCCTGCTGGCCATCCCGCTGCTGGTGCTCGAGGTGACCGGCTCGGCCGTGCAGGCGGGCGCGGTCGGCACCGCGGCCCAGGCCACCAAGCTGCTCTGCCGCCTCCCGGCCGGGGTGCTGGCCGACCGGGTCAACCGCCGCCACGCGATGCTGGCCTGCGACATCGTGCGGTTGCTGGCCTTCGTCGGCCTGGCCCTCGCCGTAGCGCTCGACCAGGCCGCTCTCCCCGCGATCATCGTCGTGGCGGTGATCGACGCGGTCTGCGGCTCGCTGTTCAACACCACCGAGCACGCCTCGCTGCGCAGCATCGTGCCCGCCACCCAGCTGCCCGACGCCGTCGCCCGCAACGAGGCCCGCAGCTACGGCACCTCACTGGCCGGGCCACCGCTGGGCGGGCTGCTCTTTGGGATCGCCCACGCGCTGCCGTTCCTGGGCAACGCCGTGTCGTACCTGGCCTCGCTGATCGGCGTGGCGCTGATCCGCAAACCGCTGCAGACGGCCCGCCCCGACCATCCCCCCAGCCACACGAAAGCCCTGCTGGAAGGCATCCAGTTCGTCTTCGGCAACCCGTTTCTGCGGGCCGTGCTGCTGATCGCGGCCCCGCTCAACTTCGCCCTGTACGGGTCGATCTTCACCATCATCGTCACGCTGCAAAGCCACGACGTGGCCCCCGGCGTGATCGGCCTGACCGAGACGATCGTCAGCGCGGGCGGCCTGATCGGCGCCCTGGCCGCCCCCGCCCTGCTGCGCCGCCTGTCGTTCGCCGCCCTGATCCGCGGCCTGGGCTGGGCCGCCACCCTGTTCCTGACGGTCAGCGCCCTGCTCACGATGAGCGTCGCCGCGGCCGTGCCGGTGGCCCTGGCCATCCTCGTGGGCCCGGCCTGCAACGCGGCCCTGTTCGGCTACCAGGCGGCCATCACCCCCGACCACCTGCAGGGCCGAGTGCTGAGCGTCATCTTCCTGGTCGCCATGTCCGCCGCCGCCGCTGCCCCGTTGCTGGCGGGGGTGTTCGTCACCGTCTGGACGCCTACCGCTAGCGTGCTGCTCTTCGCGGGGGCCGTTTCGGCGTCGGCGCTTACTGCCACGTTCTCGCCGGCGATCCGCAACATGCGCCCGATCGAGGAATCCGTACCGGCCTAGCTTTTGCTCCGGTTTTGTACTCGGCTTTGGCCCTGCCGCCGGCTCTGGTGTCTCGCCCTGACCTCGCCTCAGCGCCGGTCCCTCTTGCCCCGACCTCACCTCAGCACTGGCCCGTCTCGCCCTGACCTCACCGCAGCGCTGGCCCCTCTCGCCCTGACCTCACCTCAGCGCCGGTCCCTCTCACCCTGACCTCGCCTCAGCGCCGGTCCCTCTTGCCCCGACCTCGCCTCAGCGCTGGTCCTGTCCTCGGCTTCCGCCCTGCCGCCGCAAACCTCGAGTTCGCTCGCAGCGTCCCGGTCGTCGGTCCGCAGTCTGGTCGCTTCCTGGCCCAGGCTTCGGCTTCGACGCCGGACCTGGCTTTGACGCCGACTAAGCACCTAGCTCTGCCCCCTGCCCGCCCGCGCCTGCCCCGGCCCGCGCCTGCCCCGGCGCCCGTGCCTGCCCCGGCGCCCGTGCCTGCCCCCGCGCCCGCGCCTGCCCACGCCCGTGCCTGCCCGCGCCTGCCCGCGCCCGTGCTTGCCCGTGCTTGCCCGTGCCCGTACCTGCCCATGCCTGCCCGTGCCCGTGCCTGCCCAGGCCCGTGCCTGATCCCGCCCGTGCCGGACCCGACTCCGCCCCCGACTCAAGATCAACGCCGGAATAGGACCCGCCCTCCACCGGGGGCCTCCGCCACCGCCCATTGTCGTCGCTTCGGCAGATCTTGGAGTGGGTGCCTGTGGATAAGTCGGCGCTGTGGATAACCCCGACCCGCGCATCGGTCCTAGTCGATATCCACAATCTCGGGATACCCACAGGGCAGCCGTGAAGATCGCGGAATCTCGATAGAATGGCCAGTGGACGGGGGCCCCCGGTGGAGGGCGGGCCTCTGGGTTGGGCCTGATCTTGGCGGGGCGGCGGGCCGAAGCGCTACGGGCCGGACTGACGCAGCGCGCGGCAACTGAGACCGTCAG
The DNA here is from genome assembly GCF_016785085.1 of Paractinoplanes lichenicola. Lineage (GTDB taxonomy): Bacteria > Actinomycetota > Actinomycetes > Mycobacteriales > Micromonosporaceae > Actinoplanes > Actinoplanes lichenicola. The sequence continues at coordinate 578,754 of NZ_JAENHO010000005.1, read as the reverse complement.
AGGCCGTCGATTCAGTGCGCCCGCCGACGAAACTCCAGCTTCAGCGACCAGAGACTTCAGCGCCCGTCCGCCAGCCGATGGCTGTATTCACGAACGGCGGCGTTGTAAGTCTGCTCGTCCAGATCCCACTCGGCGTCCCCCGGCGAGGCCGCCCGGTTCAGCTGGGTCTGCAGCGTCATCACCGCGGACGACAACCCGCTGAAGGGCCGGCTACGCCACAACTGCTCCCCCGCCGGCGCCACCTCGACCAGATCATCCTCGACCAGCAGGAGCCCCGCACCGGCCAACCGCCGTACGGATTCTTCCAGTTCGGCCCGACTGGGGACGCTGTGGTGCAGGAAGTCGGCGGCCGCGAGCACGTCGGCCAGGCTCGCGCCGGCCATGGGCAGGGCGGCGTGCAGGGCCCGGTCGCGTTCGAGGCGTTCGGCTATGACCGCGGACACGAAGATCCAAGCGTCGTTCCATTGCCAGTCGCCAGCCCCCATGCGGCAATGATGCCGTGACTGCCGGGCGCCGGGAAGCGAATGTGTCGCGATGATCACAAAGCTGTGACCGATGATCTTGGGTGCTAAACCGAATCAGATGGGCAAATCGCTCAGTCCAATCAGGACACAAGCCACCGATGAGTGAACGTGAGGGTCAGTGCGCGAGCGCCTGCGCCTCAGGGGCCCGGGTGCGGACGGTGCACCACGGCAGGAAGACGTGCACGAGCGGGCCGATGGCGAGAGCGTACGCCAGGGTGCCGATGCCGACGGTGCCGCCGAGCAGGAAACCCACCCCCAGGACGACAAGCTCGATGGTGGTGCGCACGAGCCGGATGGAGAGCCGCGGGAAGCGTCCGACGATGCCGGTCATCAGGCCGTCGCGCGGGCCGGGGCCGAAGCGGCTGCCGATGTAGAGGCCGGTGGCCAGCCCGTTGAGCAGGATGCCGCAGACCAGGTAGCCGATCCGGGCCGGGATCGTGCCGCCCGCGGGCAGCACGGCCAGGGCGCCGTCCACCGCGAAGCCGACGACGACCAGGTTGGCCAGCGTGCCGAAGCCGGGCTTCTGCCGCAGCGGGATCCACAGCAGCAGGATCGGGATGCCGAGCAGGATCACGACCCAGCCGAAGCTGATGCCGGTGACCTCGGACAGGCCCTGGTGGAACACGTCCCACGGGTTGAGGCCGAGCGCCGACTCCACCATGAAGGCCATGCTGACGCCGTAGAGCACGAGCCCGGCGAAGAGCTGGACTATGCGACGGGTGAGACGACGATCTCCGTTGCCACTCGGTTCCATGAATGCCACTCTGAGGGCCAATTGTGCGAAGCTGAAGAGCCAATTCCCCGGAGGTGGATGTGACCACGACGATACGCGGGGGCCAATTGGCACGCCTGCTCGGTCAGTGGCACTCCCTGCCGGGGCGGCATCGCAGCCCGGACTACGCCGCCCTCGCCGCGGCGGTGCGGGGTCTGCTCAGCGACGGGCGGCTGCCCTTGGGCGTACGGTTGCCGGCCGAGCGCGAGCTGGCCGAGTCGCTCGCCGTGAGCCGCACGACGGTCAGCGCCGCCTATCGCACCCTGCGCGAGACCGGCCACCTCACGAGCCGCCGCGGCGCCGGCAGCTGGACCACGCTCCCCCACGGCCACCGGGTCGCGACCTCGGGGCTGTGGGCCGCGGGCGACGACCACGACATGATCGACCTGGGGGTGGCCGCGTCGGCCGCGCCCGGCGAGCTCGTCCCGGCCGCCCGGGCCGCCGCCGACGACCTGCCGCGCTATCTGGGCAGCGCCGGCTATCACCCGACCGGCCTGATGGAGCTGCGCGACGCCGTGGCCGAGGGCTATCGCAAGCGCGGCGTGGCCACCTCGGCCGAGCAGATCCTCATCACGGCGGGCACCCAGCAGGCCCTCGACCTGGTGCTGCGGCTCTCGGTGCCGGCCGGCTCGCCCGTGCTGGTGGAGGCGCCGACCTATCCGAACGCGCTGGCCGCCCTGGCCGCCCGGCGGGCCCGGATCAACACGCACGGGCTGGACGCCGAGACCGGCTGGGACGGCGAGATGCTGCTGGGCGCGCTGCGGCAGACGCGGCCCCGGCTCTCGTACGTGATCCCGGAGTTTCACAACCCGACCGGGCATCTGATGTCGGCCGACCTGCGCGAGCGCCTGGCCGCCACGGCCCACGCCACCGGTACGGAGCTGGTGGTCGACGAGTCGTGGGTCGACCTGGCGCTGGAGGGGCAGGAGATGCCGCCGCCGGTGGCCGTGTTCGACCGGCACTCGCGGGTGGTGTCGATCGGCGGCATGAGCAAGGGCTACTGGGGTGGTCTGCGGATCGGCTGGGTGCGGGCGTCGGCCCCGCTCGTGCAGCGCCTGGCCGCGATCCGGGTCGGCGTCGACATGGCCAGCCCGGTGCTCGAGCAGCTCGTCGCCGTGCGGCTGCTCGACCAGGCCGCGCAGGTGCTCGGCGAGCGGCGGCTGCGGCTGCGGGAACGGCGGGACGTGCTGGCCGCGACCCTGCGGCGGCTGCTGCCGGAGTGGAGCTTCGTGCTGCCGCGGGGCGGGGCGTCGCTGTGGGCGGAGCTGGACGGGCCGATCTCGAGCGCGCTGGCCCGGGCCGCGGAGGATGTCGGCGTACGGCTGGCGCCTGGTCCTCGTTTCGGTCTTGACGGCACGCTCGAGCGCTTCCTGCGGCTGCCGTTCACGCTGCCGGGGGAAGACCTGACCGAGGCCGTACGCCGGATCGCCTCGGTGCGGCACGACCTGGACCGGGCGTCCGTCCCGTCGTGGCGCACACCCTCCGTGATCGCCTAGACGACCCAGGCCCCGGAACGCATGACCACGCGGCCCGGAATCTCGTCGAGTTCCCGCCACGCCTGGATCCGCTCCGGTCGCAGCACGAGGAACACGTACGCCTCCCCGGCCGTACGGGGATCCCAGTCGTTCTGGTCGGCGTAGGCGGCGCCCTCGTCGTGTGCCTCGGCGACCGGGAGGGTGGCCTCGAGCACCGCGTCGATCACGACGACGTCGCGGGTCGGGCCGAAACCCACCCGGGCCCGGCCGTTCGCCTCGAGGTTGCGCGCGGTGGGCGACGTGCGGCTCGTGGCCAGCAACAACCGCTCGCGGAACCAGCCCAGGGTGAGCGGCACCAGATAGGGCTCGTCGCCGCCGGCGGTGGACACCCATGCGTCGGCTACCGGACTACCCAGTCTGGTGAGTACGTCCGCTTTGCGCTGTTCGAGGGACCGCGGAACCTCAGGCATCGTCGTAGCCTAAGGCCTGCTTCACAACCGGGGTGGGGAGCGAGGATGAACGAGCTCGACGTGCTGGCCGCCCGCTTCGAGCGGGATCGGCCCCACCTGCGTACGGTCGCTCAGCGCATCCTCGGCTCGGCCGACGAGGCGGACGACGCGGTGCAGGAGGCGTGGGTGCGCCTCAGCCGCAGCGACACCGGCGACGTGGGCAACCTGACCGGCTGGCTCACCACCGTCGTGTCCCGCATCTGCCTCGACATGCTGCGCTCACGCACGTCGCGCCGGGAGGATCCGGCCGAGCTGCCCGAGGATCTGCCGGTCGCCGCGCCGGGGCCGGAACACCACGCGATCCAGTACGACGCCATCGGGCCCGCGCTGATGCTGGTGCTCGACACGCTGGGGCCGAGCGAGCGGCTGGCCTTCGTGCTGCACGACACGTTCGGCGTGCCGTTCCCCGAGATCGCCGCGATCGTCGGGTGCTCGCCGGCCGCGGCCCGTCAGCTGGCCAGCCGGGCCCGGCGGCGGGTGCAGGGCCAGCCGGCGGAGGGGGCCGGCGATCCGGTCCGCCGGCGCGAGATCGTGGAGGCGTTCCTGGCCGCGGCGCAGGGCGGCGACTTCGACCGGCTGCTCACGCTGCTCGATCCCGAGGTGGTGCTGCGGGCCGATCCGGCGTCCGTCCGGATGGGGGCCAACGCGCTGGTCAACGGCGCCGCCGGGGTGGCCGGGGTGTTCAACGGGCGGGCCCACGCGGCGACGGTCGCGCTGCTCGACGGCGTACCGGGGCTGGTGTGGATGGCCGACGGGAAGGTCCGGGTGGCCTTCCTGCTCTCATTCGACGACGAGGCGGGCTGGATCGCCGGCATCGAGCAGGTGGCCGACCCGTCCCGCATCGCCGCCGTCGAGATCGCCGCATAAAACCGAAAGACCGGTTCCCTCGTACGGGGAAACCGGTCTTCGGCTTGTGCGGTGTGCTCAGATCTGGGCGAGTGAGCCCGCGTACATCTTGTCGATCTGCTCGGCGAAGTTGGACTCGACCGAGCGGCGCTTGATCTTCATCGAGGGCGTGATCTCGCCGGCCTCGATGCTGAGGTCACGCGGGAGGATCGCGAACTTCTTGATCGTCTCCCAGCGGTTGAGCTTGGCGTTGAGCTCGTCCACGTAACCCCCGACCATCTTCTCGGTCTCGGGCGCGGCGACGATCTCCTCGTAGCTCTTGCCCGCGAGGGGCCCGTTCGCCGCCCAGCCCTTGATCGCGTCCTCGTCGAGCGAGATCAGCATGGTGACGAAGTTGCGGGCCTGGCCGACCACGACCGCCTGCGACGTGTACGGACACACGGCCTTGAACTGGCCCTCGATGGCGCTGGGGGCGATGTATTTGCCGCCCGACGTCTTGACCAGGTCCTTCTTGCGGTCGGTGATCTTGAGGAAGCCGTCCGCGTCGACCTCGCCGATGTCCCCCGTACGCAGGAAGCCGTCCTCGGTGAAGGCCTCGGCGGTCTCCTTGGGCAGGTCGTGATAGCCCCGCATGACCGGCTTGCCGCGCAGCAGCACCTCGCCGTCCGAGTCGATCTTGCACTCGAGGTCGCCCAGCGGGAGGCCCACCGTGCCGATCTTGAGCTTGTCGAGGCGGTTGACGAAGTTGGCCGCGCTGCTCTCCGTCAGGCCGTAGCCCTCCATGATCGGCAGGTTGGCGGCGGCGAAGAACTCGGCGATCTCGCGGCTGAGCGGCGCCGAACCGCTGACCAGCACGCGCAGCCGGCCGCCGAGGCGCTCCTGCAGCTTCGAGAAGACGAGCCGCTCGGCCACGGCGTACTTCAGCTTGAGCCCGCCGGGTAGCGGCTTGCCGGCCTGCTCGAGCTCGACCTTCTGCTTGCCGGTGGCCACGGCCCAATGGAAGATCTTGACCTTGGCCCCGCTGCCGGACAGCGCCGTGGTGACGGTCTTGTTGTAGACCTTTTCGAAGATGCGGGGCGCGGCGCACATCAGCGTCGGCTTGACCACCGAGAGCATGTCGACCAGCTTGTCGACGCGGCCGTCGACATAGGTCGGGACGCCCACGTGGATGATGCCGCAGAGCAGCGTCTTGCCGAACGAGTGCGACAGCGGCAGCCACAGGTATTGCAGGTCGGTCGACTCGAAGAGGCCGAGATCCTGCTGGGCCACGCCCTCCCACGTCCAGCCCGCGTGCAGCAGCTGCACACCCTTGGGGCGGCCGGTGGTGCCGGAGGTGTAAATGAGGGTGGCGAGATGCTCGGGGCCGATGCTCTCGACCACCTCGTCGATCAGGGTGGGCTTCTCGCGCAGGACGGCGGCGCCCCGCTCCTCGAGCTCGGCCAGCGTCATCTGCGGCGGGGTGGCGCCCGCGTCGGCCGGGCCGTCGAGAAGCACGACGTTCGTGACGTCGGTGTCGACCCCGGCGATCTTGAGGGCCTGCTTCGCGTTCTCCGCGATCAGCACCTTCGACCCGGAGTTGGAGATGATGTAGCTCGCGTCCTCGGGCTCGGTCGTCGGGTAGACCGTCGTGGTGGCCGCGCCGGCGCAGTTGATGCCCAGGTCGGCCAGGACCCACTCGAAGCGGGTGCCGGAGAGGATGGCCACCCTGTCCTCGAGGCCGACACCGAGGTCGCGCAGGCCCGCCGCGATCGCCGAGGCCCGCTCGCCGACCTGCGCCCACGTGAACCAGACCATGCCCGTGTCATCGGCATTCGGCACGGCGAACGCCTGGCCGTTGGGGGTGGCGGCCACACGCTTGAAGAACATGTCGGGGATCGACCGGTAGGGAACCTCAACTGCCATCGGCGCCGCCTTATGTCCAGATTTCGCGGGGGAGTTAACTTCGGAGTAACCGTGAGGGTATTGGCACGGCGGCGGGAGGGCTAGTGCCGCCCCGGCACCGGCCGCGACCGGGGATCATCCCGTCAAGTCTATCGACCGCCACTCCGCCCCGTCTCACGACGTGAAACGTGCCCGGTGGGCAGCACGGCCATGATCCCGTACGGGGAATGGGCGGGTTTGACCGTTGCTGTGACCGGGGCCACTTCCCGCGTTTTCTCAGTACATTCCCAGTCAATGTAAGTCGCCGGCCTGTGGATAACCCGGTTTCCGGCGGTGGCTCGGCGGTAGGGTTCCCGATCGTTCCCCCAGGGCGGGGGGTCTGATGGTGGTGGGTCAACTATGGGACCCCTACAAACACAGATACCTAATAGGCGAAGATCTCGTTCAATACGTGCAGCGTCTCCGCCGACGGCCGGCCCGACTCGTCGAGCGAGTTCGCGCAGTTCGAGAGCCCCTTCCACAGGGCCCAGCCTCGCCCCCGCAGCCAGGAGTCTTCGTCGATGGCCAGCCGATCCCGGAACGCCTCGCGCCCGGCCGCCGTCAGCAGCGTCCAGGCCACGGCGTAGTCACAGGCCCGGTCGCCCACCCCGCACGTGCCGAAGTCGATTACTGCGCCCAGTTCCCCGTTGAGGAGCAGGATGTTGCCCGACGCCACATCGCCGTGGAACCAGCGCACCTGCCCGTCCCACGGCACCTCCATCGCCTGCTTCCAGATCTCCCGGGCCCGCCCCACGTCGATGACGCCGTCCAGCGAAGCCAGGGCGTCCGAGGCCAGCCCGTCGAAGACCCGCAGCGGCCCGCCCCGGAACCAGTTGTGGGTCCCCGGCTCCGGGCCGGAAGCAGGGTCGACGCTTTGTAGCGCGCTCAGGAAAGAGGCCAGGTCGAGCGCGAACCGGATCGGGTCGGCGATGTCGGCGGCGCGGGCGGGTGTGCCGGGGAGCCATCGGTAGACCGACCACGGGAACGGATATCCCTCGCCGGGCGCGCCCAGGGCCAGCGGCACCGAGATCGGCCGCGGGAGGAGCGGGGCGAAGACCGGCAGCCAGCGATGCTCCTTCGCCACGGCCTGCGCGTATTCGGCCGCGCTGGGCAGCCGCAGGGACATCGAGGGGCCCAGGTGAAAGGTCAGGTTGTCCCAGCCGCCGTTGGCCACAGGGCGGATGGGCAGGCCGGACCACTGCGGGAACTGGGTGTCGACCAGCCGCCGGGCCAGCTCCACGGGAACGCCGAGCCGCTGAGGCGCGGGGCCGAGACTCATCGAGCCGGCTCAGCGAGGAAGCGGACCGGCTCAGGGAAAGAAGCCAGCTCCGCGATCCGGGCCCATGCGGGCGAGGCGGCCGCGACCGGGTCGGGCGGCAGGTCCTCCACGGGCGGGCGCGACGCGTACCAGGAGCGGGTCCGCGCGGCCAGGCCGGGCAGCCGCGGGTCGTCGCGATCGGGCTCGGGCAGCAGGCCGCGGTCGTGATAGACGCGGACGGCCTTGACGGTGACGCCCGCGAACGCCGCCAGTTTGCCGATCGTCAGGAGACGCGCCATGGTCCGCATCGTGTCAGACCCGCCGGGTCATGCGCCCGCCCGACAAGCGATACGCGGCATTGTCGTGATAAGACACGAGATAGTACGGCGGGAGGCCCTCCAGCGGGATCCCGTCGAGCGCGAACACCCCGTCGCCGACCGGCACAAACCGCATCGGCGTAGTCATGATCTTGGTGATGCGGAAAGCGTCGGACCCTGCCCCAGGGTCAAGGTCAAGGACCGATTTCAGCGTACGGGTGTGCCGGTCGCTCGCAGCGAATCCTTGACCTCGCCGATGGTCAGCTCGCCGAAGTGGAAGACGCTGGCCGCGAGCACCGCGTCGGCCCCGGCCGTGACCGCGGGCGGGAAGTGCTCGACCTTGCCCGCGCCGCCGCTGGCGATCACCGGGATGTCGACCACCTTGCGGACGGCGGCGATCAGGTCGAGGTCGAACCCGGCCTTGGTGCCGTCGGCGTCCATCGAGTTGAGCAGGATCTCGCCGGCGCCCAGGTCGGCGACCCGCGAGGCCCACTCGATCGCGTCGAGCCCCGCGCTGCGCCGCCCGCCGTGCGTGGTGACCTCCCACCCGCTGGGCTGCTCGGCGGAGCGCCGCACGTCGAGCGAGAGCACGAGCACCTGGTTGCCGAACCGCTCGGCGATCTCGCGGATCAGCTCAGGCCGTCCGATCGCGGCCGTGTTGACCCCGACCTTGTCGGCGCCGGCCCGCAGCAGCACGTCGACGTTCTCGACCGAGCGCACGCCGCCGCCCACCGTCAGCGGGATGAAGACCGATTCCGCCGTACGCCTGACGACGTCGAGCATCGTGCCGCGGTCGTCGGACGACGCCGTCACGTCGAGGAAGGTCAGCTCGTCGGCGCCGGCCTCGTCGTACGCCGCGGCCAGCTCGACCGGGTCGCCGGCGTCGCGCAGGTCGACGAAGTTGACCCCCTTGACCACGCGTCCCGCGTCCACGTCGAGGCAGGGGATCACGCGCACGGCAACCGTCATGCTTCTACCCTAACCAGCCCGGGAACTGGCTTTTTGGCCAGTCCCAGCAGGATGCCGCCGATCACCAGCACTCCCCCGGCGACGTCCACGGCGTGGATCCGCTCGCCCAGGAAGATCGCGGCCGAGGCCATGCCGAAGAACGGGACGAGCATCGAGAACGGGGCGACGGTCGAGGCGCCGTACGCGTTGAGCAGGTTGCCCCAGACCGCGAAGCCGACCAGCGTCGAGATCAGCCCGACGTAGAGCAGGGCCACGAGCGCGGACAGGTCGAACGAGCGCAGCGCGGCCAGGTCGGCCGACGGCCCGTCGACCAGCAGCGACAGCACGATCAGGGGGCCCGAGGCGACGGCGCTGACCCAGACCATGAAGCGCAGGGTGTCGGGCGGGGACGCCTTGCGGGTGGCGACGTTCGACAGCCCCCAGCAGGCGGCCGCGCCCACGACCAGCAGGAACGCCCCGAACGCGGCACCCATCCGGGTCGCCACCAGGCCCACCCCGGCCGCCGCGACGACCAGGCCGGCGATCTGCACCGGGCGCGGGCGCTCGCGCAGCAGCAGCACGGCGAAGACCACCGTGAAGACGGCCTGGCTCTGCAGCACCAGCGAGCTCAGCCCGGCGGGCATGCCGGCCGCCATACCCGCGAAGAGCAGCGAGAACTTGGTGACGCCGAGGATCAGGCCGACCGCGATGATCCAGCGCCACGGCACCTGGGGCCTGCCGACGAACAGCACGGCCGGGAACGCGGCCAGCGTGAAGCGCAGCGCGTTGAACAGCAGCGGCGGGAAGTGGTCGAGACCGACGTCGATCATGACGAAGTTGAAGCCCCAGATCGCCATGACGGCGACGGCCAGCCCGATGTCGCGTGGTCTCATGGGCCCAGCTTGGGCCGTTCAACCGTTAAGCACTATCGAATACTGCTACATCGAAGTTGTAGCCTGACTGCATGATTGACCTGGGTCGCCTGCGAGCCCTGCACGCCGTGGCCAGCTACAAGACGGTGCTGGCGGCGGGCGAAGCGCTGCATTGCACGCCGTCGGCGGTGTCGCAGCAGCTGGCCAAGCTCGAACGCGAGACGGGGGCCACACTCGTCGAGAAGGACGGCCGGCGGCTGCGGCTGACCGAGGCCGGCCAGGTGCTGGCCCGGCACGCCGAGAAGGTGCTGGCCACCGTCGACGAGGCCGAGGCGGCGCTGGCCGCGCATCGCGACACGGTCACCGGGCGGCTCACGGTGGCCGCCTTCGCCACGGCGTGCCGCGCCCTGCTGCCGTACGCGCTGCATCGCCTGGCCTCGGAGCACCCGCAGCTGAGCACCGGGCTGGTCGAGGTCAACCCGCACGAGGGTCTCGAGGTGCTGCATCGTGGGCACGCCGACCTGGCCGTGCTCGACGACTGGCCCGAGGTGGCGCTGCGCTACCCCACCGGCGTCACACACGTCGAGCTGGGCTGGGACGTGGCCGACCTGATCGTGCCGAGCGGGCACCGGTTCGGCGACACGGTCACGCGCTCGAAGCTGACCGGCGAGCGGTGGATCGCGGCCCCGGCGGGCGACGTCTGCCACCAATGGCTGCTGCGTGCGATCCCCGGCGTGCAGCCCGACTTCCACGTCGGCGAGTTCGAGACCCAGCTGACCCTGATCGCGGCCGGGCTGGGCGTCGCGGTCATCCCCCGGCTGGCCCGATCAAAAGAGCTTCCCCCGGGCGTACGGGTTGTGAAAGTCACGCCCGAGCCGAAGCGCCGGGTCGTGGTCGCCTGGCGCGAGGCCTCCGCGGCCCGCCCGGCGATCGGGGCGGCCGTGGAGGCCCTGCGGCAGTCGTGGATCAGGGCTGCGACAGCACGTCCAGCGCCTGCCGCACCGTGAACGCGCCCGCGTAGAGCGCCTTGCCCGCGATCACACCCTCGACCCCGACCGGCTCGAGGGTGGCCAGGGCGCGCAGATCGTCCAGGGTGGACACCCCGCCGCTGGCGATGACCGGCTTGTCGGTGGCGGCGCACACCTCGCGCAGCAGGTCGAGGTTGGGGCCGCGCATCGTGCCGTCCTTGGTGATGTCGGTGACGACGTAGCGGGACGCGCCCGCCTTGTCGAGCCGGGCCAGCACCTCGTAGAGGTCGCCACCGTCGCGGGTCCAGCCGCGGGCCGAGAGCGTGCGGCCGCGCACGTCGAGGCCGATCGCGACGCGGTCGCCGTACTCGGCCACGACCCGGTCGCACCACTCCGGATCCTCCAGCGCGGCGGTGCCGATGTTGACCCGCGCGCAGCCGGTGGCCAGGGCCCGGGTCAGCGACTCGTCGTCGCGGATGCCGCCGGACAGCTCCACCTTGACGTCGAGCCGGCCGACGACGCTCGCCAGCAGCTCGGCGTTCGAGCCGCGCCCGAAGGCGGCGTCGAGGTCGACCAGGTGCACCCACTCGGCGCCGTCGTTCTGCCAGGCCAGCGCGGCGTCGAGCGGGTCGCCGTAGGTCGTCTCGGAGCCGGCGGCGCCCTGCACGAGACGGACGGCCTGACCGTCCGCGACGTCGACGGCGGGCAGCAGCTCAAGCGTCATTTCTTCTCCTGTTATCCGGCCTTGCGGCCTAGTACGACAACCACGAGGGCCGGCGCGGCGAGGACGAGCACCGCGGTCAGCACGATCCGCAGCGACATCTCGGGCACGAAGAGCCAGACCGCGGCGACGGCCACCGCGGGCACGAGCACGATGCCGATCCGCTCGCCCCGGCCGCGGCGATGCAGCCGACCGGCGTTGCGGGTCTGCGGGGTCAGGCGCTTGACCAGCTGACGCCGCCGCTGCCGCCGCGCCACCTTGCGGGCGCGGGCGGCCTTCTCCTTCTCATGCACGGCGAGGCGTTCCTCGCGCCGCCGCGCGCGCTCCTTCGACATGTCCTAGAGACCGGCGACCCAGTTGCGCAGCAGCGCATAGCCGGCGTCGCCCGACTTCTCGGGGTGGAACTGGGCGGCGCTGAGCGGACCGAGCTCGACGGCCGCGGCGAACGGCCGGTCGTGGCTGGCCGTGGTCACCTTGGCTTCGTGCAGCGCATCAAGATCGTTGGCCGCGTACGAGTGGACGAAGTAGAACCTCGTGTCCTTGCCGACACCGCGCATCAAGATCGAATCGCCGGGCACGTCGACCGTGTTCCAGCCCATGTGCGGGATGCGCTCGGCCGACAGCTTGGCCACCACGCCGGGCAGCAGGCCCAGCCCCTTGGTCTCGACGCCGTGCTCGACCCCGGCCTCGAAGAGGATCTGCATGCCCACGCAGATGCCCAGCACCGGACGGCCCGCGGCGACCCGGGCCGCGATCATCGGGCCCGCGTCGATCTCCTCGATGCCGGCCATGCACGCCGCATAGGCCCCGACACCCGGCACGACCAGCCCGTCGGCCTCGGCGGCGGCGGTCAGGTCGCTGGTCACGGTGACGTCCACCCCGGTACGGGCGACGGCCCGCTCGGCCGAGCGCAGATTGCCCGAGCCGTAGTCGAGCACCACCACGCTCGTCATCAGACCGACCACAGGATGCCGCCGGCCGTGGCCACGGCGGCGAGCACCCCGACCAGGCCGATGCTGAACTTCGTGGCGCCCGAGCGGACCAGCTGGATCACGCCGCCGACGAGGAAGCCCGCGATCAGGAACAGCACGATCGCCATCACAGCACGCCCTTGGTCGACGGCAGCTGGCCGGCGTTGCGCGGGTCGATCTCGACGGCCTGCCGCAGCGCCCGCGAGAACGCCTTGAACTGGGTCTCGACGACGTGGTGAGCATCCGGCTTGCCGCCGTCGCGGGCCGCGCGGAGCACGCTGACGTGCAGCGTGAGCTTGGCCGCGTGGCCGAACGACTCGAAGATGTGCCGGGTCATGCTGGTCGGATAGACCGGGCCGATATACGGCGCCAATTCGGGCTCGTCGTGCACGATGTACGGCCGGCCGGACAGGTCGACGGCGGCCCGCACGAGCACCTCGTCCATCGGGATGGTGGCCGAGCCGTAGCGCCGGATGCCGGCCTTGTCGCCGAGCGCGCGCGAGAAGGCCTCGCCCAGGGTGATGGCCGTGTCTTCCATCGTGTGGTGCGCGTCGATCTCGAGGTCGCCCTCGGTGCGCACCGTGAGGTCGAAGCCGCCGTGCCGGGCGAGCTGGTTGAGCATGTGGTCGTAGAAGCCGACGCCGGTGCTCAGGTCGCTCTTGCCGGTGCCGTCGAGGTCGATCTCGACGAGCACCTTGGTCTCGTTGGTGACGCGCTCGATGCGCGCGGTGCGGCTCACTTCAAGGCCTCCAAGCTGAGCTTGTTTAAGAACGTGTCGGTCTCAGCCGGGGTTCCCGCGGTCACACGCAGCCAGCCGGGCAGGCCGACGTCGCGGATGAGCACACCGCGGTCGAGCAGGCGCTGCCAAGCGATTTTCTGATCGCCGCCGACCTCGAACAGCACGAAATTGGCGTCGCTGTCGGCCACCTTCATGCCGCGGTCGCGGAGCGTGGTGACGATGCGGTCACGCTGCTCCTTGATCGCCTCGACGGTGGCCAGCAGCGCGTCACGCTGGGCCAGGGCGGCCCGCGCGGCGGCTTGCGTGAGGGCGGACAGGTGATAGGGCAGCCGCACCAGCTGCACGGCGTCGACCACGGCGGGATCGGCGGCCAGATAACCCAGGCGGCCACCGGCGAAGCCGAACGCCTTGCTCATCGTGCGGGTGACGACCAGACGCGGGTGGCCGGGCAGCACGGTCAGCGCGCTCGGCACGCCGGGGCGGGCGAACTCCGCATACGCCTCGTCGACGACGACCATGCCCCGGGCCGCCTCGAGCACGGCCGCGACCACCTCGGGGTCGAGCGCCGTGCCGGTCGGGTTGTTCGGCGAGCACAGGAAGATCAGATCGGGGTCGTGCTCCTCGATCTGGGCCAGCGCGGCCGCCGGGGTCAGCCCGAAGTCGGGGTCGCGCAGCGCGCCCACCCAGCGGCTGCCCGTGCCCTGGGCCAGCAGCGGATGCATCGAATACGACGGGCCGAAGCCCAGCGCCGTGCGGCCGGGACCGGCGAACGCCTGCAGCAGCTGCTGCTGGATCTCGTTGGAGCCGTTCGCCGCCCACGTGTTGGCCCCGGTCAGGCCGTGCCCGAGATAGCCGGCGAGGTCGGCCCGCAGCGCCACGGCGTCGCGGTCGGGATAGCGGTTGAGCTCGCGCAGCTCGGCCTGCACGGCCTTGGCGATCGCGTCGACCACCGGGTCGGGCAGCGGATACGAGTTTTCGTTCGTGTTGAGCCGGACCGCGACGTCGAGCTGCGGGGCCCCGTACGGGGTCTTGCCTCTCAGATCGTCGCGGATCGGCAGGTCGTCGATGGTGGTCACGACTCGAACCTCGCCCTCACCGCGTCGCCGTGCGCGGGCAGGTCCTCCGCGTTGGCCAGGGCGACCACGTGACCGGCGACGTCGCGCAGCGCGTCCTCGGTGTATTCGACGACGTGCACGCCGCGCAGGAACGACTGCACCGAGAGGCCGGACGAGTGGCGCGCGCAGCCACCGGTGGGCAGCACGTGGTTGGAGCCGGCCGCGTAGTCGCCCAGCGACACCGGCGACCACGCCCCGACGAAGATCGCGCCGGCGTTGCGGACCCGCAGCGCCCACTCGCGGGCGTCACGCGTCTGGATCTCGAGGTGCTCCGCCGCGTAGGCGTCGACGACCCGCAGGCCCTGCTCGAGATCGTCGACCAGCACGACGCCGGACTGCTCGCCGGAGAGCGCGGTCTGCACCCGGGCGGCGTGCTTCGTGCTCGTGACCTGGCGCACGAGCTCGGTGTCGACCGCCGCGGCCAGCGCCTCGGAGTCGGTGACCAGCACGCTCGCGGCCAGCGGGTCGTGCTCGGCCTGGCTGATCAGGTCGGCCGCGAGGTGCCGCGGGTCGGCCGTGTCGTCGGCCAGGATCGCGATCTCGGTCGGGCCGGCCTCGGCGTCGATGCCGACCCAGCCCCGCAGCAGGCGCTTGGCCGCGGTGACCCAGATGTTGCCCGGGCCGGTGATCACGTCGACCGGCTCGCAGCGGTCGCCCTCGTCGGCGCCCTCGGAGCCGTAGCCGAGCATGGCGATCGCCTGGGCCCCGCCGACCGCGTAGACCTCCGTCACGCCGAGCAGCGCGCACGCCGCCAGCACCCGGGCGTCGGGCAGGCCGTTGTTCTCCTTCTGCGGCGGGCTGGCCACCACCAGCGAGTCGACCCCGGCCACCTGCGCGGGCACCACGTTCATGACCACGGTGGACGGATAGACGGCGAGGCCACCGGGCACGTAGAGCCCGACCCGGCGCACCGGGATCCAGCGCTCGGTGACCGTGCCGCCGTCGACGACCTGGGTGGTCACGTCGCTGCGGCGCTGGTCGGCGTGCACCTTGCGGGCGCGTTCGATGACCACTTCCAAAGCGGCCCGTACGTCCGGTTCGAGCGTCTCGGCCGCGGCGGCGATCGCGGCCGCGGGCACCCGGAGCCGGTCGAGCGTCACACCGTCGAACTGCTGGGTGGCGTCGCGGATCGCAGAGAAGCCATGCTGATGGACCGCCTCGACGACCGGGCGAATCTGCTCGACGGCCACGGAGACGTCGAGCTGGGCACGGGGCAGCAGGCCTCGCGGGTCCCGGGAGGAGCCGCGCAGGTCGATCCGATTCAGCACGCCGCCAATTCTAGGCGGAGGCCCCGACAGAACCGGCGTCGCCGCAGGCCGGCCCGAGGCGTGGGATGAGGAACACCACCCGGCGTGGTGACGCGGACGCGACGGGTTGACCATGAGGGGCCGACCGATAGGCTGAACCCGTGAGCAATCGGTTGCCGGTGTTCCCGCTGGGTACGGTGCTCTTCCCCGGCCTGGTGCTGCCCCTGCACATCTTCGAGGAGCGCTATCGCACGCTCGTGCGCGAGCTGGTGGCCAGCCCCGAGGACGGCCCGCACGAGTTCGGGGTGGTCACGTTGCGCCGCGGGGCCGAGGCGCCCGCGCCCGAAGGGGCCGACGGCCCGGCACCCGAGGCGGCCCCGATCGTGGTCGACGACCTCTACCCGACCGGCTGCACGGCCGAGTTGCGGCAGGTCACCGAGCTCGACGACGGCCGCTACGACATCATCACGGTCGGCCGGCGGCGGTTCACGCTCAAGGACGTGCGCCAGGGTGACGAGCCTTACCTGACGGCCGACGTCGAGTGGCTGCCCGACGAGTCGCCCGACGACCTGGCCGAGCTGCTGGCGCCGCGGGCCCTGGCCGCCTTCCGGGGCTATCTGGAGCTGCTGCGCCCCGACTCCGAGGTGCTCGACGCCGTCCCCGGCGACGCGACCGTGCTCTCCCACCTGATCGCGGCGACGGCCCAGCTCACCACCGACGAGCGCCAGCTGCTGCTCTCGGCGCCCGACACGGCGACCCGGCTGCGCACCGAGCTCAAGCTGCTCAACCGCGAGGCGGGCCTGCTGGCCCGGGTGCGGGCGGTGCCGGTGCCGCTGAGCGACCTGGCCCGCCCGGCCAGCCCCAACTAGCCGGCTCGTCTTCCCGCCCGACCGCGATCCGGCCCGCCCGGCACCCACGCGGCGCGCCCGGTCTAGCCGAGCCGCGATCCGGCGCTACCCGCGCGGCTCGGCCGGCCGCTCGGCGTGCGGATAGCCGTCGCCCGGGTCGCCGCCAGGAGGGTAAGGGCCGCCCCCGTTCGGGTCGGGATAACCGGAGGGCTCGTAGCCGGCGTCGGGATTGTTGGGGCCGTAGCCCGGCTTGGCGCCCGGCTGGTCGAGGTCGGGGTCGTTGGACCAGCCGGCCATCAGCGTCAGCACCACCGCCGCGGCGAAGGCGGGCACCAGCGTCGGGCCGAGCGAGTGCACCTCGGGCGGCGCCATGTAGGTCGCGCCCTGCTGCGCCGTCTCGATCCAGCTCTCGTAGTCGGCGCGGCCCATCAGCTCGCCCACCCGCGGGGCCACCAGCCAGCCCGCCCCGAGCGTGCCCAGCACGACGCTGAGCAGCAGGAACGGGCCGCGGTCGCGGCGCAGCACGAACCACGCGAGAAGCGCCACGAGCAGGCCGAAACCGAGGCCGAGCAGCGTGAACCAGCCGTCCGCGGCGACGAACTCCTCCGGCGACGGGTCGTTGATCACGACCCCGCCCTGGCCGGCGTCGATCACCGGCACCGAGGGGGCCAGCGCGCGCCAGAGCAGGCCCAGCGGCCCGCCCAGCACGACGATCACCAGGAAGCTGACGACGGCGACGGCGAGCGTGCGCTTCCAGGGCCGGTGCGACGACATCCCCATGTTCCACGCCCGGCCGAAGCGACCCCGCTGCTCCCCCGGCCCCGACGGATGGGCGAGCCCATAGCCCCCATGATCCGCCCCGCCGTAACCGGGTGCGCCGCTCTCCGGCTCGCCGTAACCGCCGTCGGGCGTGCCATAACCCACGGCGCCGGCCGCCTCCGGGCGCTCGCCGGGCTGATGCGGCGCCGGTTCCTGACTCGCGTTCACCCTACGATCCTGCCAGGTGTCGCGCGCCGCCGTGCGCCGTGCTCGGTCACGAGCGTCAGCCCACCGCGGACGGGCCGAGGATCATCTTGAGGTCGGCCCGCAGCGCCGGGGTCGGCGCGACCCGCACCGCGCCCAGCCGCAGCACCGTCGTGCGGCTGCCGTTCTGCAGGTGGACGTGCACCTCGGAGTCGCCCGGGTGGCTGGTCAGGATCTCCTTCAGCTCCGAGACCAGCGGCGGCGTGCACCGGGTGATCGGCATGGTCAGCGTGACCGGCTTGCTGTCGGGGTTGGTGCTGATGTCGGGCAGCGACATGTCCATCGCCATGATGCGCGGGGTGTCGTCGCGCCGGTCGACCCGGCCCTTGACCACCACGATCGCGTCCTCGGCGATGAACTGGCCGATCACCTCGTACGTGTTCGGGAAGAACAGCGCCTCGACGCCGCCGGCCAGGTCTTCCAGGGTGGCCGAGGCCCAGGCGCGGCCCTGCTTGGTGATGCGGCGCTGCACACCGGTGAGGATGCCGGCCAGCGTGACGACCTGGCCGTCGGGGACCGAGCCCTCCTCGTTGAGCGCGGCGATCGTCGTGTCGGCCGCGTTGTGCAGCAGCTGCTCGAGACCGGCCAGCGGGTGGTCGCTGACGTAGAGGCCGAGCATCTCGCGCTCGAACGCCAGCTTGTCGCGCTTGTCCCACTCGGAGTCGCCGATCGGGGGCATGGCCACCGTGGCCGCGCTGCCGCCCTCGGTGTCGCCGAACGCCCCGAACAGGTCGAACTGGCCGGCCGCCTCGTTGCGCTTGACGTCCGCGTACGCGTCGATGGCCTCGGCGTGCACGGCGAGCAGGCCCTTGCGGCTGTGGCCCATCGAGTCGAACGCGCCCGCCTTGATCAGGGATTCAATCGTCTTCTTGTTGCAGGCGACGGCGTCCACCTTGGACAAGAAGTCGTAGAAGTCCTGATATTCGCCCTTCTCGGTGCGGCAGCGGGCGATCGCCTCGACGACGTTGTTGCCGACGTTGCGCACCGCGGCCAGGCCGAACCGGATGTCCTTGCCGACCGGGGTGAACGGGCCCGCCGACTGGTTGACGTCGGGCGGGAGGACCTGGATGCCCATGCGCCGGCACTCGGCCAGATACATCGCCATCTTGTCCTTGTCGTCGCCGACGCTGGTCAGCAGACCACCCATGTATTCGGCCGGGTAGTGCGCCTTGAGATAGGCCGTCCAGTAGGAGACCAGCCCGTACGCCGCGGAGTGGGCCTTGTTGAACGCGTAGCCCGCGAAGGGGACCAGCACGTCCCACACCGCCTGGATCGCCTCGTCGGAGTAGCCGTGCTCGCGGCAGCCGTCGCGGAACGGGATGAACTCCTTGTCGAGGATCTCCTTCTTCTTCTTACCCATGGCCCGGCGCAGCAGGTCGGCCTGGCCCAGGCTGTAGCCGGCGAGGATCTGCGCGGCGCGCTGCACCTGCTCCTGATAGACGATCAGCCCGTACGTCGGTTCGAGGATCTCGCGCAGCGGCTCCTCGAGCTGCGGGTGGATCGGCGTGATCTCCTGCAGCTTGTTCTTGCGGAGCGCGTAGTTGGTGTGCGACTCGACGCCCATCGGGCCCGGGCGATACAGCGCCAGGACGGCCGAGATGTCCTCGAAGTTGTCGGGCTTCATCAGGCGCAGCAGCGAGCGCATCGGCCCGCCGTCGAGCTGGAAGACGCCGAGGGTGTCGCCCCGGGCCAGCAACTCGTACGCCGGTTTGTCGTCGAGCGGCAGCGCCAGCAGGTCGAGGTCGAGGTCGTGGTTGAGCTTGATGTTCTTGACCGCGTCGTCGAGGATCGTCAGGTTGCGCAGGCCCAGGAAGTCCATCTTGAGCAGGCCGAGCGTCTCGCACGTCGGGTAGTCGAACTGCGTGATGATGACGCCGTCGGAGGCGCGCCGCATCAGCGGGATGTGGTCGATGATCGGCTCGGCCGACATGATGACGCCGGCGGCGTGCACACCGGTCTGCCGGATCAGGCCCTCGATGCCGCGCGCGGTGTCGATCACCTTTTTGACGTCGGGATCGGTCTCGTAGAGCGTGCGGACCTCGCCGGCCTCGCTGTAGCGCTTGTGCTCCTTGTCGAAGATGCCCGACAGCGGGATGCCCTTGCCCATGACGTCGGGCGGCAGCGCCTTGGTGATCCGGTCGCCGACCGCGAACGGATAGCCCAGCACGCGGGCCGAGTCCTTGATCGCGGCCTTGGCCTTGATCGTGCCGAAGGTGGCGATCTGGGCGACCTTGTCGTCGCCCCAGCGGTCGGTCACGTATTTGATGACCTCGCCCCGGCGGCGCTCGTCGAAGTCGATGTCGACATCGGGCATCGAGATGCGCTCGGGGTTGAGGAACCGCTCGAAGATCAGGCCGTGCGGCAGCGGGTCGAGGTCGGTGATGCCCATCGCGTACGCGATCAGGGAGCCCGCCGCCGAGCCACGGCCCGGGCCGACCGCGATGCCGTTGCGCTTGGACCACTGGATGAAGTCGGCGACCACGAGGAAGTAGGCCGGGAAGCCCATCGAGATGATCACGCCGAGCTCGTATTCCGCCTGCTTGACGTGCGTCTCGGGGATGCCGCCGGGGAACCGGTTGCGCAGGCCCTCGAACGCGACGTGGCGGAAGTACTCCTCCTCGGTGTAGCCCTCGGGGATCGGGAACCGGGGCATCAGGTTCTTGAAGGTGAACATCCCCTCGGTGTCCACCTTCTCGGCCACCAGCAGCGTGTTGCGGCAGCCCTCCTGCCAGGCCTCGGACGAGTCGACCGCGCGCATCTGGTCGGCCGACTTCACGAAGTAGCCCGCGCCGTCGAAGCGGAACCTGTTCGGGTCGGCCACGTTGCTGCCGGTCTGCACGCACAGCAGCACGTCGTGGGCGGAGGCCTGCGCCTCGTGCGTGTAGTGCGAGTCGTTGGTGACCAGCGGCGGGATGCCGAGCTTGTGGCCGATCTCGAGCAGGCCGTCGCGGACCCGCTTCTCGATGGACAGGCCGTGGTCCATGATCTCGAGGAAGTAGTTGTCCTTGCCCAGGGCTTCCTGATAGCGCGCGGCGGACTTGAGCGCCTCGTCGAACTGGCCGAGCCGCAGGCGGGTCTGCACGGCGCCGGACGGGCAGCCGGTGGTGCCCATGATGCCCTCGGCGTGCTCGGCGATGATGTCGAAGTCCATGCGCGGGTATTTGCCGAGCTGGCCCTCGATCGAGGCGCGCGAGTTGAGGCGGAACAGGTTTTTCAGGCCGACGGCGTTGCGCGCCCACATGGTCATGTGCGTGTAGGCGCCGTTGCCCGAGACGTCGTCGCTCTTCTGCTCGGGGCGGCCCCACTTGACGCGGCTCTTGTTGTCGCGCGAGTCGGGCGCCACGTAGGCCTCGACGCCGATCACCGGGATGACCTCGGCCGCCTTGGCCTGGGTGTAGAAGTCGTAGGCGCCGTGCATGTTGCCGTGGTCGGTGATGGCCGCGGCCGGCATGCCCAGCCGTCTCGCCTCGGCCAGCAGTTCCTTGACCCGGGCAGCCCCGTCGAGCATCGAATACTCGGTGTGCACGTGGAGATGCACGAACGAGTCAGACACTCCGGGCCCCCTTAAGTTGTGTGACGACCCGAGCGACTCTAGTCGGCCCCACCGACAATCCGGGAGCCCACGCGCGGGGCTACTCCGCGAATGGCTCGATCATCACAGAGGCCGCCTTGAGCCACGCCGTACGCGTCTCCTGCTGAAGATCCCCGTACTCGATCGAGGAGCCGACCTCGAGCGCCTGGTCGTAGGGCACGATCGCGACCGCGCGGGTGCGGGTGGCGAAGTGCTTGGCGAAGTCGTTGAGCAGCGGCAGCGGCCCCGGCGAGGGGCACGAGATCAGCGTCACGGCGTTGGAGACGAGGTCGCCCATGCCGCTGTCGTCGAGCACGTCGAGCATCCAGTCGGCGGTGAACGCGGCGTCCTCGCGGGGCACCGTGGTGATCACCAGCTGGTCGGCCTGGCGCATGACGGTCTGCCAGTTGACGCTCTCGACGTTGTTGCCGGTGTCGACGCAGATCACGTCGTGGGTGCGGCGCAGCAGATCCATCACCCGGCGCACGGTGGCCTGGTCGAGCCGGGCCGCGAACCGCGGATTCTCCTCGCCCGCGAGCACGTCGTAGGACCCGTCGGAGGCGTGCCGCAGATAGCCGTCGAGCTCCTGCAGCAGGCCGTCGCCGTGCAGATTCTCGATCTGCATCAGGTCGGCCAGCAGGTGCTTGATCGTGCGGGCGTGCCGGGCGCTGCCGGCCCGCAGGCCGAGGGTGCCGCGCAACTCGTTGTCGTCCCACGCGAGCACGCCGCGGCCGCGGACGCTGCCGATGGTGGCCGCGGCCAGCACGGTCGCGGTGGTCTTGTGCACGCCGCCCTTGGGGTTGGCGAACGCCAGCACGCGGGGCTTGCCGAGCTTGCGGCGCATCACCGAGATCGCGCGCTCGAGCTCGTCGTCGGTGCGGCCCTGGCGCCACTCGATGCGCGCCGGGGCGGGCGAGGTGGGCTGCGGGGCGACCGGCGGCGGCTGCACCGGCATCATGGGCGGGGGCGCGGCGGGCATGACCGGCTGTTGCAGGGGCCGCACGGGCGGCGGCTGCACGGGCATCACCGGGGCCGCGGCCGAGGCCCGCACCTGCGGATAGTCACGGCCGGGAGGCGGGGCCGCGGGCGGGCGCGACGACGGGCTGAAGAAGCTGTGCGGCTCCTCGACCGGTGGCGGGGCCGGGGCGGCGGGCGGCGGGGGCGCGGCGCGACGGCCGCCGCCGTTCGGCTCGGGTTGCCGGCCCTGCCAGCGCGGGTCGAGCGGGTTGATCGGCCGCTGCGGCATCTGCCGCTGCTCGGGCTGCGGCGCGGGCTCGGGCTGCTGCGGCTGCTCGTAGCGACCGCCGCCGTACTGCCCGCGGGCCTCGAGCGGGTTGACCGGGCGGCGGGTCGGCAGCGGCTGCCCGTACTGCTGGGCGGGCGGCTGCTGGCCCGGCGGGGCCTCGCGCTCCGGCTCCGGCTGCTCCTCGGCCTGGCGGGAACCGTGCCGGGCGCGGTCGAGCAGCGCCCGCCATCGCGGGGCTGGTTCCGCAGGCCGGCCCCAGCCGGTCTCGGTCCCGTCCACGGCTCGTCCTCCCTGCACAATGCTTTCGGTGATGCCCACGCCCGGGCCCTCGCCCCTGACAGGCTACGGAGCCAACCCCGTTCGGGCCACTGCCTGTTCGGAAGATCCGAAGCCGTCTTCGGCCACCTCACCGGCGGCCGAAGGAACTAACGTCCGGGCGGGGTTCAAGGTGCTGCCGAACGACTGGTCGCATCGTGAGCAGGAGTCGCGTCCGAGGCAGAGGGTACGGCAGAACGCTCCTCGGTGGCCGGGGTGGAAGGAGTGCTCGTGCGTCCGGCGACGCTCGATGAGGCAGATGTCACAGGCGCCCCGGGCGACGACACTATCGGCGCGGACGGGCGCGAGGCAATGCCCGGAGTCCCCATTGGCACAGCGGGCGAACGGGACGGTTCGGGCGGCACCGTGCCGTTCTGCTCGGGCTGCGGCGGCCGGAACTCCGTCCGGTCCAGGCTCCTGACCTCGGGGGCCGGGTCGACGGCGCGCACGCCGGGCCGATCGGCCAGCTCCCGCAGCGCCGACGGCGCCGCGCGCACCACGGCCGCGAAGACGCAGGAACAGCCCGACCGGTACGCCGAGGCCTCCTGGGCCGCCGTCCGGGCCGCCGTCGCGTACGCCCGCCGGGCCCGCTGCTGATTGTCGTCGTCGCCGGTCAGGCGCCGGGCCAGCTGCTCGTACTCGGCGTGCTCACGATCGCGGGCCAGGGCCGTGTCGAGCATCCCCGACATCACGTCGGCGGGCAGCCGATAGACCGGGATGCGGACCACCGGCGTGTGCGTCTCGGGCAGCGGCACCCGGGCGTACACCTGGGCCACCGCCGTGCCCGCGAGCAGGCCCGGCAGCAGCCCGGGTCCGAGATAGCCGTCCAGGCTGACCAGGGCCCACGTCTCGCCCGCGGCGGGCGCCGACGGGTCGGTCAGGGCGGCCAGCTCGCCGCGGGTCGCGTCGAGATAGCCGGGCACCGACTGCCCCTGGACGACCCCGACGCGGACCACGTCGCTGCGGTCCTCCGGCGGCACGACGTCGCGCCGGCTGACCCAGATCAGGCCGAGCAGCAGCACCCCGGCCGAGACGGCCGCGACCGTGGCGACCATGCGCACCGCGGGGGCGCCGCCCAGGATCGGCCCCCGTACTCGTTCCGCGGGCGCCACCGGTGACCGCTTCCCCTGATCAGCTCGCGTCCTGCAGCAGCGCCAGCGCGTGCTTCAGGTCGTCGGGGTAGTCGCTGACGAAGCGCACCTCGTCATGCGTGCGCGGGTGCAGGAACGACAGCTCGCGGGCGTGCAGCCACTGGCGGGACAGCCCCAGCCGGGCCGCCAGCGTCGGGTCGGCGCCGTACTGCTGGTCGCCGACGCACGGGTGCCGCAGCGCCGAGAAGTGCACCCGGATCTGGTGGGTGCGGCCGGTCTCGAGCTTGACGTCGACCAGGCTGGCCGAGCGGAACGCCTCGACCGTGTCGTAGTGGGTGACGCTCGGCTTGCCCGTCGACATCACCGCGAACTTGTAGTCGGCGGTCGGGTGCCGGTCGATCGGCGCGTCGATCGTGCCCCGCAGCGGGTCGAGGTGGCCCTGCACGACCGCGTGGTAGCGCTTGTCGACCTCGCGCTCCTTGAAGGCCCGCTTGAGCGCGCTGTACGCCACCTCGCTCTTGGCCACGACCATGATGCCGGTGGTGCCGACGTCGAGCCGGTGCACCACGCCCTGGCGCTCGGCGGCGCCGGTGGTCGCCACGTTCTGCCCCATCGCGGCCAGCCCGCCCACCACGGTCGGGCCGGTCCAGCCCGGGCTCGGGTGCGCGGCCACGCCGACCGGCTTGTTCACCACCACGATGTCGTCGTCGCTGTAGATCACCTGGAGGCCGTGCACCGGCTCGGCCACCAGCGCGGGGGCCGCCGCCGGGGCGGGCAGCGTGACCTCGAGCCAGGCGCCCGCCGAGACCTTGTCGGACTTGGGCCGCGGGATGCCGTCGACCAGCGCGTCGCCCGACTCGACCAGGGTCGCGGCGGCCGTGCGGGACAGCCCGAACAGCCGGCTCACGGCCTGGTCGAGACGCATGCCGTCGAGCCCGTCGGGCACCGGGAGGGACCGCTGCGAGCTCACTTGGCCTCGTCCTTCTTCTTCCGCACGGAGACGCGGCTGCCGTCGCGCTGCCGGCCGGTCAGCTCGAGCACCACGGCGAGCACGACGCCGACGCTGAGGCAGCTGTCCGCGATGTTGAACACGGCGAAATACTCCGCGTACGGCCCGAACAGGCTGATCATGTCGACCACGTGCCCGTGCAGCGGGCCGGGGGCGCGGAACAGCCGGTCGCCGAGGTTGCCCAGCGCGCCGCCGAGCACCAGGCCGAGCGCGACCGCCCAGGGCACCGAGCGCAGCCGGGTCGCCATGTAGCCGATCCAGCTGACCACGATGAGGGTCACCACGGGGAAGACCCACGTGTAGTCGCTGCCGAAGCTGAAGGCGGCCCCGGCGTTGCGCAGATACGACAGATAGATGAGGCCACCGAGAATGCGGACCGGGCTCCCCTCGTCCAGATTCTCGGTGGTGAGCCACTTGGTCCACTGGTCGATGGCCACCGCGATCACCGCGGTGACGCCCAGCACCGCCACAGCACGGCCGCTGAACCGGGGCCTCGGCTCCGGCGCCGGCTCGTCCACCGTGGGGGCTGCCGCCTGGTCGTCCGCGTTCAGCGTCGTTCCTCCAGCTGCTTGCATGACACACAGAGGGTCGCGGACGGGAACGCCGCCAGTCGCTCGACCGGGATCGCGTTGCCGCATCGCTCGCACCAACCGTAGTTGCCCTCGCCGAGCCGGTCGATGGCGCGTTCCACCTGTGTGATGCGCTCCAGCAGATTGTTCGCCAGGGTGATCTCCTGCTCACGCTCGAACGTCTTGGTGCCCGTGTCGGCCTGGTCGTCGCCGGCCGAGTCGTCGAGCCGGCCGCGCTGCAGCTCGGTGATCTCGGTGAGCGAGGTGTCGTACTCGGCCTGCAGCTCGTCACGCCGCTCGACCAGGGCGACCCGGATCTTCTCGGTCTCGGCGGCGCTGCGGGTCTTGCGGGCGGCGCCCGTCTGCCCGGTCTTGCTGCTCGCGGCCGCTTTGGTGCCGGTTGCCTTGGCCATCGTCGCTCCCTCAGCCGCGAGCCCCGCGGCGATCAGCGTCCCTTGAGCCGGTGACGTCCCCCTGGCGTCCGCCGGCTTTTCCTTCTTCGTTTCTGCCCACCCGGCGACCGGCTCACGCCCGATCCCGCGCGCCGCGCAGTAGATCTTGCCCCACCTGCACAAACGGCGCGGCCGAACGACCAGCCGCGCACTCTTCGAGGGTGGCAAGGATACGGAACGTATACCGCACCGACAACAGCCCGTACCGGATCATGCCCCGCAATCGGCATGAAACGCCGCGAAAGACGGGTCACATACCCGACGCGGGATGCTCGCCGCCCTCCTCGCCGAACCAGCGGGCCAGCCGGCCCCGGCGGCTCACCGCCCGCAGGCGCCGCTCGGCCACATCCCGTACGGCCGCGGTGGCCACGATCAGCAGGGCGTCACCGGTGCGCAGCCGGGTGTCCGGGCCCGGCACGAAACCGGCCCCGGCCCGCACCACCAGAGTCACCGAGGCACCCTCGGGCAGGCGCAGCTCGTCGATGTGGACGCCGGCCAGCCGGGAGCCCTCGGCCACGTCCAGCTGCAGCAGGTCGGCGTTCATCCGCTCCAGCGGCGCGGTCTCGATCCGCACCTCGGCCGCCTCGCCGGGGGCGGTCACGCCCAGCCGGCGGGCGGCCGGGCCCAGGGTGCTCGCCTGCAGCAGCGTGAAGATGATGACCAGCACGAACACGGCGTCGAAGAGGCCCCGCGCCCCCGGCGTGCCGGCCGAGAGCGGGATCGTGGCCAGCACGATCGGCACCGCGCCGCGCAGCCCCGCCCACGACAGGAACGCGCTCCCCCGCCAGCCGACCCGGTTGCCGGGCCGCCGCGGGCCGCGTACCGGGCGGGCCAGCACGGCCGAGATCACCACCGACAGCGGGCGGGCCAGCAGCACCAGGGCCACCCCGGCCACCAGCGCCGGGCCCAGCGCCTCGTCGAGCCGGCTGGGCGAGCTGAGCAGCCCCAGCAGCACGAACAGGCCGATCTGGGCGACCCAGGCCAGGCCGTCGGCGAACCCGAGGATGGCCCGGCGGTGCGGGACGCGGCCGTTGCCCAGCACCACGCCGGCCACATAGACGGCGAGGAACCCGGAGGCGTGGGCGACGGCCCCGGCGGCGTACGCGAGAACCGTGAGACCCACCGCCGCGATCGGATAGAGGCCCGCCGACGGCAGGGCCGCGTTGCGCAGCAGCCACCGCCCGGCCGCGCCGACCGCGAACCCGACGGCCGCGCCGGCCAGCAGCTCGTAGGTGACGATGCCGAGCTCGTACCACCACGGGTGCATCTCGGAGACGTCCGCGCTGAGCAGCACGACCAGCAGCACCACGGGGGCGTCGTTCATGCCGGACTCGGCCTCGAGCGTCGCCACCAGGCGCGGGGGCAGCCGCAGCCGGCGCAGGGTGGCGAAGACCGCGGCGGCGTCGGTCGAGGACAGCACGGCGCCGTAGAGCAGGGCCAGCTGCCAGGGCAGGGCGAGGATCACGTGAACGGCCAGGCCGACCACCGCGATGCTGACCGCCACCCCCACCGTGGCCAGCGAGGCGGACAGGCCCAGCACCGGCCGCAGCGTGCTCCAGCGCGCGGTCAGGCCGCCCTCGGCGATGATCACGATGAGCGCGCAGAAGCCCAGCGAGCGGGTGAGCTCGACGTCGTCGAAGCGGATGCCCAGGCCACCCTCGCCGATCACCATCCCGATCGCGAGATAGACCAGCAGGCTGGGCAGGCCGAGCCGGGTCGACACGCGGACGGCGGCCACCGCCACCAGGAGGACACCGGCGCCGATCAGCAGCGCGAAGTCCAGCCCACCGGTCACCGGCCGGCCGGACCGTCCCGCAGCGCGGTCAGGCTGTTCTCGTCGGGCGGGGGCACGCGGCGCTTGACCATGCCTCATTGTGCCGATCGGCGCCGGTCCGAGGGAGGCCCGATTTCTGTGCCCTTTTCCGCCGCTCCCGCTGCCCGTTGAAACGGAGCGCGGTGGGTCAGCGGCGGGCGGCCGCGGCGACCAGCCGGTCGACCGGGCGGCACAACCCGCACGGACTGAAGCCGAGCTCGACCGCCTCGCCCACCGGGATCGGCTCGGCGAGCCGGCCGACGAGGCTCGGGCACTCCGCCACGTGATAGCGCGGGCGCCCGTCCACCACGAGCACCTCGGCGTCGAGCCGGGCCACCCGGACGGCGTCGGCGGGCTGCACGGCCTGCGGCAACGGCTCGTCGTCGGGATCGTCGGCGTCGGCCTCGGCGAACTCGCCGGCCTCCGGCACGGTCGCTCCCGTGCCGCCGGGCTCCGCATCCTCGTGCTGCCGGCGCCACGTGTCCTCGTCCGGCGTCCCGCTGCGCGCCGCGTTGATCGCATCGGACGCGCGCTCGTAATCCGGAGTCTCGCGCTCGTACTCCGCCTCGTCGTCGGCAAGATCCCGGCGTCGGGCATCATCTGCGGACAAATCGCCCGCCGGGTCGGCGCCGGCCTGATCGGCGAACGCGGCGGGACCTTCCGAGGCCGCCGCGAAGTCGGGACCGGCCGAGGGCCGTGCCGCGGCGACGTCACCCGGGTCGAACTGGACGGTGTCGCGCCGGTCGTCGAACGACGGGTCCTCCGGGGCGGGGCGGCGCACGCCGGCCTCCTGGGCCGCGGCGGCGAACTCGGGCTCGGCCACAAAGACGGAATTTTCGTCGGCGGGGGCGGCCGGCTCCTCGTCCAGGGGAGCGGCCGGCGTCGCCCGCCGGGTCGCGGCGGCCCGACGCGCGCCGATGACCAGGAAGACCGCGGCCACGAGGCTGGCCACGATGGAACTGATGAGCAGGATGCTCGATCCGCCGGTGAGGCCCAGCACGAGCAGCGTCACCGCGACGAGGATGAGCAGCAGGCTAACAACGATCATGGCTCATCCTCGTCGAGGTGCCGGAGGGAGAGAGGAGACTCAGCGTCCGGATTCGATGGCGTTGCGGCCACCGTACGAACCGGCGAGACCGGCCGCGGCGAGACCCCCGCTTCCGCCGACGGCACGACCGGAGTCGGCGCGCGACATCTCGGCCTCGAGGCCCTGGCCCCGGCCGTCGAGGTCGCGCAGCTGGCTCTCCAGATACGCCTTCAGGCGGGTGCGGTACTCCCGCTCGAACTGCTTGAGCTCCTCGATGTGCTTCTGCAGCGCGGAGCGCTTCGCGTCGAGGCCGCCCATGGCTTCCTGGTGGCGCTGACGGGCGTCGCGCTCGAGGGCGTCGGCCTTGGCGCGGGCCTCGCGGGTGACCTCTTCGGCCTTGGAGCGGGCGTCGGAGAGAAGCTTGTCGGCCTCGCGGCGCGCGTCGGCGACGTGGTCGTCGGCGGTGCGCTGGGCCATCATCAGCACCCGCAGGGCCTGCTGCTCGCCGTCGGCGCCGGCACCGGTGGAGCCGCCGCCGACCGGGCCCTGGGCCCGGACCTGCTCGAGCTCGGCCTGCATCTGGCGCGCGGCCTGCTCGGCCTGCGACTTGTCACGCTGAACGCGGTCGAGTTGTGCCTTGACCTCGTTGAGCTCGGCCGCGAGGCGCGGGTCGGCGCTCGGACCGGCTGGCGCGCCACCCCGACCGCCGCGCTCCACCTGGGCGCGCAGCTCGTTGTTCTCCTCGATCAGACGGGCGAGCTCACGCTCGACCTCGTCCAGGAAGGCGTCAACCTCCTCCTCGTCATACCCCCGCTTGCCGATGGGGGGTTTCTTGAAGGCGACGTTATGCACGTCGGCCGGGGTCAGCGGCATCGAAACTCCTCGGGTCAGTCGCGGCCGCGGTTGGGGCTGCTGTTTAGCTGAAGTTCAGGATCAATCTTTGAAGCACGAACCTCATGAGCACGAACAGGATAACCAGCAGCACGATGGAAGCCAGGTCCAAACTCACGTTACCAATGCGCAGCGGGGGGATCACACGCCTCAACGCCTTGAGGGGCGGATCAGTGACGCTCCACACCGTTTCCAAAGCCGCCGACGCCCCACGACTGGGCTGCCACCGACGACCGTATTGGAGTACCGCACCCAGCACGAACCTGGCAAGCAGGACGAGGAAGAAGATGTAAACGACTAAATACAATATTTGGAACACGATCGAGAGCACTCGTGCGGATCCCCCATCTGGGTGGCGGGCTGCGCGCGGCCCGCCTCAGGCCTGCCCGAAGAACCCGCCCTCAGCGATCTTGGCCTTGTCCTCCGCGGTGACCTGGACATTTGCCGGTGAGAGCAGGAAAACCCGGTTGGTAACGCGCTCGATCGTACCGCGTAGGCCGAAGGCGAGTCCGGCGGCGAAGTCGACCAGCCGGCGGGCGTCACCTTCATCCATCTCAGTGAGATTGATGATGACCGGAACGCCGTCGCGGAAGTGCTCCCCGATGGTGCGCGCCTCGCGATAGGTGGTCGGGTGCAGCGTGGTGATCTGATACCGCTGCTCCTCCTCGACCGGGCGCGGACGCGTCTCCGGCTGGTGCACCGGCTGCGGCGCGAGTGCCAAGTTCTCCCGCGTGGAGTAGCTCAGCGCGGACGAGTTGTCACTGACCGTGCTCGGCCGAGTGATCGAACGGACACTCGCGCGCTCGCTCCGCTCGGCACGTTCCACCCGTTCGTGGTCGTCCACGTCAGCATGGGACGACAGCCGGTCGGACGGGCGGCTGCGCTCCGTGCGCGCCCGCGGCACCGGACGCTCCTCCTCGACGTCTTCCTCGTCGGCGAACTCGTCCTCGGCGTACCGGCTTCCCGAATACCGGCTGCGAGGACGGTAGGAGCTGTCGTCGTAATCGTTGTAACCGCGGTCGTCGTCCTCCTCGACGAGGCCCAGCCACACGCCCGCCTTACGAAGCGCGCTCATGCGACCACCCCATCACGCCACCGCGAGTTGACCCGACCAGCCATGTGCCCCCACCTTCGTCCGCTGCTGCGGAACGCACCCCCTCGGCGTTACCGCATTCCCCCTTTGCACGGTCAGAAGGTCTCGGAAGCCCCTCGTCCCGCAACGTGCCGCGCCGTCGACGCTTACCCCCCGCCGCACGAACCAGAACCCTGGTCGCGGACGGTGTCGCGTAAACAACACCCATGTAGTTTGCTGCCCGCCGCAAGGCTACCGCAGCGGGTTTCGCATTCCGAGCAAAGAAGTGCCGATTCGGACGTGTGTCGCGCCGTGCCGGACGGCCGCCTCGAGGTCGCCGCTCATGCCGGCCGAGATCGCGGTGGCGCCCGGATGGGTCTTGACCAGGCGATCCGACAGCCCGTGAAGCGCCTCGAAGGCCCGGTCGGGCGCCCAGTCCATCGGGGCCACCGCCATGATCCCGCCGAGCCGCAGCGTGTCGGCGGCCGCCACCGAGTCGGATACCCGCCACAGGTCGTCGCCGGCCGCGCCGCCACGCGCCGGATCGCCGTCGATGCTCACCTGCACCAGCACGTCGAGCGGCTCGGAGCGCCCGGCGGCGGCCCGGGCCAGCGCCTCGGCCAGGCGCACCGAGTCGACCGACTCCACGACGTCGGCGTACCGGACGACCGAGCGGGCCTTGTTGCGCTGGAGCTGACCGATGAAGTGCCACCGCGGGGTCGCCCCCTCGGCCCGGGCCAGCTCGGCCTTGGGCGCCGCGTCCTGGTCCTTGTTCTCCCCGACGTCGGTCACGCCGAGCCCGGCCAGCAGCACCACGTCGCTCGCCGGGTAGGTCTTGGTCACCGCGACGAGGGTGACCTCGGCCGCGGGCCGGCCGGCCGCCGCGCACGCGCGTTCGATCCGGTCGTTGACCTGCCGCAGGGCGGCGGCCAGCTCGGCCCGCCGCCCCTCGTCGGTCACGAGCCGTTCTTGAGGAAGTCCGGCACGTCCACGTCGTCGAAGAGCACGCGCCGCGGCGGCGGCGTGGCCTGGGCCGGCGCGGGCGGAGGCGTCGCCCCGGCCGCGGCGGTGGCGGGCGCGGGCGGCGTGACCGCCGTACGCTCGGCCGGCTGCTGCACGACCTTGCGGGCCGGCTCGGACGGCTTGTAGGAGGGTGTGCCCCCGTCGAAGCCGGCCGCGATCACGGTGACCCGCACCTCGTCGCCCAGCGCGTCGTCGATGACCGCGCCGAAGATGATGTTCGCGTCCGGGTGGGCCGCGTCGGTGACCAGCTGGGCCGCGTCATTGATCTCGAACAGGCCCAGGTCGGAGCCGCCGGCGATGGAGAGCAGCACGCCGCGGGCGCCGTCCATGCTCTGCTCGAGCAGCGGGCTCGAGATCGCCTTCTCGGCCGCCTCGACCGCGCGGTTGTCCCCGCGGGCGCTGCCGATGCCCATGAGCGCGCTGCCGGCCCCGCTCATCACGCTCTTGACGTCGGCGAAGTCGAGGTTGATCAGACCCGGGGTCGTGATCAGGTCGGTGATGCCCTGCACGCCGGAGAGCAGCACCTGGTCGGCCTGGCGGAACGCGTCCATCATGCTGATGCCGCGGTCGCCCAGCGCGAGCAGCCGGTCGTTCGGGATCACGATGAGCGTGTCGCACTGGTTGCGCAGCTCGTCGATGCCGGACTCGGCCTGCACCTGGCGGCGCTTGCCCTCGAACGAGAACGGCCGGGTGACGACGCCGATGGTGAGCGCGCCGAGCTTGCGGGCGATGTTCGCGACCACGGGCGCGCCGCCGGTTCCGGTGCCGCCGCCCTCGCCGCACGTCACGAAGACCATGTCGGCGCCCTTGAGCACCTCCTCGATCTCGTCGCGGTGGTCCTCGGCGGCGTTCTTGCCGACCTCGGGCTGCGCGCCGGCGCCGAGGCCCCGGGTCAGCTCGCGGCCGACGTCGAGCTTGACGTCGGCGTCGCTCATCAGCAGCGCCTGAGCATCGGTGTTGATCGCGATGAACTCGACGCCCTTGAGCCCGACCTCGATCATTCGGTTGACGGCGTTCACGCCGCCGCCGCCGATCCCGACGACCTTGATGACCGCCAGGTAGTTGTGGGGAGGTGTCATGGGCTCAGCCTTCCCTTCCAGGGTTAGTGGGTGTCGTGGGCCCCGTGCGGTCCGGCCAGAACGCACCTTCGCCACCCGCTGCCGTACAAGGGAGGGCGAGGAAACCCTCACCCTCTACTAGAGGGTGAGGGTTATGTCAACCACTCAACCTCTGGTGGCAACGTAAGCGGACATCCCACGTCAACCAAAGAACCGGCGCGGCGTGTCGGCGTCCGCTTACGTGGCGAAAATCCGACCGACCCGTAACCTCGACCAAAATATGGCGTTTCCGCCCCGATGTCCGCTTAGCCCCTGATATTAGCGGATCGTCACGACCGAGGGTGCGGAGACGTCGATCTCCTTGCCCGCCCGTTTCAACAAAGCGGTCGCGACCTGGCTCTTGGTGTCGCTTTGGGTGTCGTCGCCCCACACGACCGTACGTTCCTTGACCAGCTCGAGCCTGATCTGGGCCGGGGCCGCCACCGAGACGGCCACCACCTGCTCGCGCAGCTCATCGCTGAGGGCGGCCAGCACGGTCAGCGCCGACTGCGTGTTCACGTCGGAGGCGCTCGGGAAATCAACCCGGACGAGTGGCAGGTTCGCCGGCTTCTGCTTGACCGTCCGATACGCCACCCCGGCCCGGTCGATCAGCGAGAACTCCCCGCCCTGCGGCACGGCGGCCACCGGCGTACGCTCCACGACCTCGACGACCAGCGTGGACGGCCAGCTGCGCCGCACCACGACCCGCTCGACCGGCGGCAGCTCGCGCACCCGGGCCCGCACGCCGTCGAGGTCGACCCGGGCCAGCGGCTCGGCGTCGGGCACCGCGGCGGCCTGCTCGATCTGCGAGACGGCGACGAACTGGGTGCCCACGACCTTGACCTCGCGCACACTCAGCACCGACGTGCCGTAGACCAGCCAGAGCACGCCCCCGGCCACGAGCAGCACGCCCGCGGCCACGGCCCAGGGCAGCGCGGCGCGCATCCGGCGCTGGCGGGCCCGCGCCATGAACCGGCGCGCGGACGACGGCACCGCGTCGGTGTCGGCCCGCACCAGCCTCCAGTTGCGCCCGCCGCTCATGCTCCTCCTACGCCCGATCCGCCTCGTCCAGCGCGGCCAGCAGCTCGTCGCCCATCAGCGAGATCGGCGGGGCGCCCATGGTGACCACCACATCACCCGGCCGGCTGCGCCGCACGACCTCGGCCGGCACGTCCTCCCAGTCGGGGACGAAAACCTTCTGCTCGGCGGGCAGGTCGACGGCCGCCGTCAGCGCCACCCCGCCCTCGCCGGGGCCGCGCACCTCGCCCGGCCCGAAGACCTCCATGCAGATGACCTGGTCGGCGATCGCCAGCCCCTCGGCCAGCTCGGCCTGCAGGTCGCGGGTGCGATAGACCCGATACGGCTGGAAGACCACCAGCAGGCGCCCGTCGCCGGCCACCTCGCGCAGCGTGCGCAGCGCGGCCTTGACCGAGGTCGGGTGGTACGCGTATTCGTCGTAGACCCGCACGCCGGCCGCGATGCCCTTGCGCTCGAAGCGCCGCCGCACCCCGGGGAACGACGCCAGCGCCTCCACGATCTTGTCGAGCGGCAGGCCCAGGCGCAGCGCCGTCAGCACCGCGGCCGCGCTGTTGAGGCCCATGTGCCGGCCCGGCAGCGCCAGCTTGATCTCGCCCAGCGGCTTGCCGTCGAGCTCGGCGGAGTAGCGCACGCCGCTGACGGTCGAGACCACCTCGCTGATCCGCAGGTCGGCGCCGGGCGTCTCGCCGTACGTATAGACGGTCTTGCCCTTGGCCTTGAGCGCGGCGATCAGATCTTGCGTGCCGGGGTCGTCGGCGCAGGTGACCACGAAGCCGCCGGGCGCGGCGAGCTCGGCGAACTGCAGGAAGCCCGCCTTGAGCCCGTCGAGGTCGCCCCAGTTGTTGAGGTGGTCGCCCTCGATGTTGGTGACGATCGCGACGTGCGGCCGGTAGATCAGGAACGACTTGTCGCTCTCGTCGGCCTCGACCACGAAATGCGGGCCGGTGCCGTGGTGGCCGTTGGAGCCGGCCTCGCTGATCTCGCCGCCGATCACGAACGACGGGTCCTGACCCGCGTGCTGGAAGATCACCGTCATGATCGACGTCGTGGTGGTCTTGCCGTGCGTGCCGGCCACCGCGATGGCCTGCCGGTTGGTCATGGCCGCGGCGAGCGCCTCGGAGCGGTGCAGGACGCGCAGGCCGCGCCGGCGGGCCTCGGCCAGCTCGAGGTGGTCGTGCGGGATGGCGGTGGAGTAGACGACCGTGTCGACGCCGTCCAGATTTTCGGCGACGTGGGACATGTGCACCGTGCCGCCCAGCGCCCGCAGCCCGGCCAGGGCCGGCCACTCGCGCAGCTCGCTGCCCGAGACCGGGACGCCCCGGGTCAGCAGCAGGCGGGCCAGCCCGGCCATGCCCACCCCGCCGATGCCGATGAGGTGCACGCTGCCCAGATCCTCGGCGGTCAACTCGCCGGCCGGCCGCAGCTCCGCCGTGTTCACTGGTCTGCTCCCTTGGTCACGTTCACTTGGCCTTGGCCACCGCTTCGAGAACGAACTCGAGCAGCGCCTCGTCACCGTCGCGACGACCGTACCGGGAGGCCGCATGGCCCATCGCGGCGAGGCGGTGCCTGTCCCGCGCGAGCGGGATGACGTTCTGCTCGATCCACTCGGGGGTGAGATCGCCGTTGTCGACCAGGATGCCGCCGCCCGCCTGCACGACCGGCTGCGCGTTGCGCGTCTGCTCCTGGTTGCTGAACGGATAGGGCACATAGATCGCGGGGACGCCGAGCGCCGTGGTCTCGGCGACCGTGATCGCGCCGCCGCGGCACAGCATCAGGTCGGCCGCCGCGTAGCCCAGCTGCATGTCCGACAGATACGGCACCACTACATAGGGCACCGGGAGGTCGGTCGGCACCTCGAACGGGTCGTTGCGGCCGCCCTGCACGTGCAGCACCTGCACGCCGGCGTGGGCGAGGCGCTTGGCCGCGGCGGCCACGGCCAGGTTGATCGTGCGGGCGCCCGAGGAACCGCCCGAGACGAACAGCACCGGCAGGTCGGGGCGCAGGCCGAACTGGTAGAGCGCCTGCGGGCGCAGGGCCGCGCGGTCGAGATGCGTCAGGGCCGTGCGCAGCGGGACGCCGACGACCCGGGCGTCCTTGAGCGACTCGGCCATCTGTGGCTGCTGCGGGAAGCCGACGGCCACGTTCTTGGTGAACTTCATGCCCATCCGGTTGGCCACGCCCGGCGGCACGTTGACCTCGTGGATCACGATCGGCACCTCGCGCCGCCAGGCCGCCAGATAGGCCGGCACCGACACGTAGCCCCCGAAGCCGACCACCGCGTCGGCCTGAACCTCGTCGAGGATCTTGCCGGCCGCGTGGGCCGACTTCCACATCCGGTCGGGCGTGCGGATCAGGTTGAGGTTGACCGAGCGCGGCAGCTGGAAGGCGGGGATCACGCGCAGGTCGTAGCCGGCCGCCGGGATGAGCTGGTTCTCCATGCCCTGCGGGCTGCCCAGCGTGGTGATCCGGACGTCGGGGAAGTGCCGTTTGACCGCGTCGGCGAAGGCCAGCAGCGGATAGATGTGACCACCGGTGCCTCCCCCGGCGAGCACGACCGACCGCAGCGAACCCATCACCGTCTCCTCTCTGCCCCCGCGGTCTCCCGGACGGCGGGGCTGGGCCGCCGCGAAGGGGGAAGCGGCGGCAGCGGGGCCCAGACTAGCCGTACCCATCTCGCGGGCGGACGCGCGTTCAGGGCGAGTGACGCCTGCGGTTCGGCGCGGGCGAAGGAGGCCAGCATGCCGATCGCCGCCATGGTCACGACGAGGGCGCTGCCACCTGCGGAGATGAAGGGCAGCGGCAGACCGGTGATGGGCAGCGTGCCGGTCACGCCGCCCATGTTGATCACGGCCTGGGACACGAGCCACGTGGTGATCGCGGCCGCGGCGAGCCGGCGGAACGGGTCCTGCGAGCGCCGGGCGATCCGGAAGCCGGTGTAGGCCAGCACCCCGAACAGCGCCAGGATGACCGCGCAGCCGACCACCCCGAGCTCCTCGGCGACCACCGCGAAGATGAAGTCGTTGTCGGCCATCGGCAGCCAGTTCCACTTGAGCGCGCCCTTGCCCAGGCCGACCCCGAACCAGCCGCCCTCGAAGATCGCCGAGCGGGCCTGGATCAGCTGATAGCAGGGGCCGGCGAGGTCGCACTGGTCGATCGGCTGCAGGAAGTTGGTGAGCCGGGCCAGCCGGTAGTTCTCCTCGCCGGCCTGACCCGAGCCGGCGCCGCCGGACGCGGCCGCGATCAGCAGGCTGATGCCGGCCAGGCCGAGCACGCCGAGCGCGGCGAAGATCCGCAACCGGACCCCGGCCGCCCAGAGCAGGCCGACGATCAGCGCCAGCAGCACCAGCATGCTGCCCAGGTCGTTATAGCCGACCAGCACGAACAGGAGGCCGACGACCGGGAACAGCGGGCGCGACAGCTCCTTCCAGTGCCCCAGCGCCGGGCCCTTGCGGGCGATCACGTCGGCGCCCCAGAGCACCATGCCGAGCTTGGCGAACTCGGCGGGCTGCAGACCGATCGGGCCGAAGTAGAGCCAGAGCAGGTCGGCGCGGACCGGGCCGATCTTCGCGGACGGCAACAGGCCGACCGACTTCAGCGCCCCGAGCAGGTCGAGGATGATCAGCAGCACGATGGCCAGGCCGAGCACGAACTTGCCGAGGTCGCGCAGGGTGCCGGCGGGCAGGCGCTGGCAGACCCAGAAGGCGAACAGGCCGAGCAGCGCGAAGACGGCCTGGTTGGCGATCGCGCTGAAGGCGTTGCCGTTCTCCGCGTACGCCTTCACGCTGGTCGCCGAGAAGACCATGGTCAGGCCGATCAGCAGCAGCAGACCCGAGCCGGCCAGCAGCAGATAGTACGACGAGAGCGGCCGTGCCAGCAGCCCGTGCACCGCGGGCAGCAGCTGCCGGCTGAGTGACGGGCGGGGTGCCTGTTCTGTCCGTTCCGCCATTCACTCATCTTCGTCTCGGCGACACGCCAACCGGCGTATGGCGCTTGGCGTGTCGCGAGAGATATCTATCCCATGATCGCGAGGAAGTCTGAATAGAACAGTCCCAGTCCGATCGCGACGCAGATGCCCGCCACGATCCAGAACCGCACCACGATGTTGACCTCGCTCCACCCGGCCAGCTCGAAGTGGTGCTGCAGCGGCGACATCCGGAAGACGCGCTTGCCGGTGGTCTTGAACGAGATGATCTGGATGACGACGGACATCGTGATGATGACGAACAGGCCGCCGATGATGACCGACAGCAGCGTCGTGCGGGTGGCCACGGCCAGGCCGCCGATCAGGCCGCCGAGCCCGAGCGCGCCGGTGTCGCCCATGAAGATGCGGGCCGGCGACGTGTTCCACCACAGGAAGCCCACACAGGCGGCGGCCGCCGCGGCCGCGATCATCGCGATCTCCAGCGGGTCGCGCACCTGGTAGCAGTAGTCGTTGACCCGGGCGTAGTCCGAGTCGCCGCACCAGTGGCGATACTGCCAGAAGCCGATCAGCGCGTACGCCCCCAGCACGAGGATCGAGGCGCCGGTGGCCAGGCCGTCGAGGCCGTCGGTCAGGTTCACGCCGTTCGACATGGCCATGATGACGAAGACGAAGACCATGACCGAGCCGACCTTGCCCACGTCCAGCAGGTCGATGTCGCGGATGAACGAGATCTTCTCGCTGGCCACGGTCTCGCCGTTGGTGCTGGGCACGTAGAGCGCCACGACCGCGAACGCGCCGCCGACGATCAGCTGGCCGAGCAGCTTGCCCTTGGCGCTCAGACCGTCGGAGTTGCGCCGGCGCACCTTGAGGAAGTCGTCGAGGAAGCCGACCACGCCGCAGAACACGAACAGGCCGAGCAGGACCAGCGCCGTCATGGTCGGCGACTCCTGCGCGATCTGCCGCTCGGGCAGCGTCGTCAGGGCGATGTGCCCCGCCACGTACGCGAAGACCGTGGCGATGATGAAGGCGACACCACCCATCGTGGGCGTGCCCTTCTTGCCCTGGTGGGTCGCCGGCCCGAGGGTGCGGATCGGCTGACCGGCCTTGAGCGCCGTGAAGACACGGATCGCCACCGGGGTGCCGAACAGCGAGATGATGAACGCGACCGCGGCCGCGACGATGACTGCCCTCACGGGCGAACCTCCTCGGGGCGCAGCGCGTCCACCACGTCCCACGTGCGGTATCGGGAACCCTTGACCAGCACGACGTCGCCGCCGCCGAGGTCGCCAGTGAGAAGGCCGAGGGCGGCGGCCTGGTCGGGCACGACGGTGGCCACGCCCTTCCACCCCTCGACGCCCAGCGCGCCGTCCGCGATGGGCGCGGCCTCGGGGCTGACCACGATCAGCCGGTCCACGCCCAGCTCGGCGGCGAGCCGGCCGACCTCCGCGTGCCCCGGGACCTCGTGCTCGCCGAGCTCGGCCATGTAGCCGAGCACGGCGGTGGTGCGGCGCCCGCCGGCCATCGCGGCCAGCGCCTGCAGGGCGGCCGCGGTCGACGACGGGTTGGCGTTGTAGGAGTCGTCGATCACCGTCACGCCGTCGGGCCGGGTGAAGACGTCCATGCGGCGGCCGGAGACGATGCCGACCTCGCCCAGCGCGGCGGCCAGGTCGTCGAACCGCATTCCGGCCGCGAGGGCCACGGCCGCCGCCGCCAGGGTGTTCGCGACCTGGTGCCGACCCGCGACGCCGAGCGTGACTCTTGCCGAACGGCCCTCGAGGTTCAGGGTGTAGGACGCGCGGCCCCGCGGGTCGAGACCCACGTCCGTAGCTCGCAAATCGGAAATGTCGGATTCGCCGACGAGACACACCTGAGCGCGAGTCCGGGACGCCATCCCCGCCACCAGGGGGTCGTCGGCGTTGAGCACCGCGACACCGTCGGCGGGCAGCGCCTCGACCAGCTCACCCTTAGCCCGCGCGGTGCCCTCGACCGACCCGAACTCGCCGATGTGGGCCGCCCCCACGTTGAGCACGGCGCCGATCGACGGCCGGGCGATCTCGGTCAGGTAGCGGATGTGCCCGATCCCGCGGGCGCCCATCTCGAGCACCAGGAAGCGAGTCTCCTCGCCGGCCTGCAGCACCGTGTACGGGAAGCCCAGCTCGTTGTTGAGCGACCCGGCGGGCGCGATCGCGGGCCCGACCCGGGAGAGCAGCTGCCCGATGTAGTCCTTGGTCGTCGTCTTGCCCGACGATCCGGTCAGCCCCACGACGGTGAGGTCGCCCAGCCGCGAGACCACCACGCGGGCCAGCGCCGCCAGGGCCTCGAGGGGCTTCTCGACCACCACGCCCGGCTGCCCGGTGTCACGGGTGCTCAGCACGGCGGCCGCCCCGGCCTCGACCGCGGCGCCGGCGAACTTGTGGCCGTCGACCTTCTCGCCCTCGAACGCGACGAACAGGCCGCCCGGTCCGATCTTGCGGGAGTCGTACTCCACTCCCCCGGTGACCGCGAGCCCCGGTTCCGCGTTGACGACGCGGCCGCCGGTGCTCTGCGCGATCTCTTCCAGCGTCAGACGAATCACGAATTACCCCCGGCCGCGGCGGTCAGCGCCTCGGCGAGCTCGATGCGGTCGTCGAACGGCAGCATCTGGCCGTCCACCTCCTGGCCCCGCTCGTGTCCCTTGCCCAGCAGCGCGATCACGTCGCCGGGGGCGGCCAGCCGTACGGCCTCGTCGATCGCGGCCCGCCGGCCGGGGACTTCGATGATCTTCGCAGCCGCCCCGGACTCCTCCGCGCCGGCCCGCACGGCCGCCCGTACGGCCGCGGGGTCCTCGGTCCTGGGGTTGTCGTCGGTGATGATCACCAGGTCGGACCCGCGGGCCGCGGCCGCACCCATCAGCGGGCGCTTGCCCTTGTCGCGGTCGCCCCCGGCCCCGATCAGGCCGATCACCCGGCCGCCGCGCCCGTGGGCCAGCTCGCGCAGCGCGGCCAGGGCGGCCACGATCGCGTCCGGCTTGTGCGCGTAGTCGACCACGCCCAGCACCTCGCCCGGGGCGGTCACCTGCTCGAGCCGGCCGGGCACGCCGGGGCAGGCCGCGATGCCGTCGGCCGCCGTCCGGGCGTCGACCCCCGCGGCCACCAGCGCGGCCAGGGCCAGCAGGGCGTTGGCCACGTTGTGCCGCCCGGGCAGGGCCACGCCCGCCTCGACCTCGACCCCCGGCCCGTGCGCGACGAACCGCTGGCCGAACTCGGACGGGCGCACGTCGGAGGCCCACCACGTGGCCGCCGGGTCGCCGGCCGCCGAATAGCTGATCGTGGCCGGCTTGAACAGCGGGCGCAGCGCCGCCTCGTCGAGGTTGAGCACCTCGAACTGGCAGCGGCCGTCGAACAGCTTGGCCTTGGCCGCGAAGTAGTCGTCGGCGTCGGCGTGGAAGTCGAGGTGGTCGAGGCCGAAGTTGGTGTAGCCGCCGACTGTGAAGCCGATGCCGCCGACCCGGCCGACCGCGAGGGCGTGGCTGGACACCTCCATGACCACGGCGCCGACCCCGCGCTCGAGGCCCGCGGCCAGGATCGCGTGCAGGTCGGTGGCCTCGGGAGTGGTGCGCACGCTAGGCACGACCAGGTCGCCGATGCGGGTCTCGACCGTGCCGATCAGCCCGGTGGTCAGCCCGGCCGCGCGCAGGCCCGACTCCACCAGGTATGCCGTCGAGGTCTTGCCGGCCGTGCCGGTGATCCCGATCATCGTGAGCCGGCCCGACGGGTCGCCGTAGATCGCGGCCGCGGCCGTGCCGAGCACCGCCCGCGGGTCGTCGGCCACCAGCACCGGCAGCCCGGCCGCGGTGGCCGCGGCGTGCCCGGTGGCGTCGGTGAGCACGGCGGCCGCGCCGGCCGCGGCGACGTCGCCGGAGAACTCGGCGCCGTGCCGGTTGGCGCCGGGCAGCGCCGCGTAGAGATCGCCCGGACGGACCGCGCGGCTGTCGTGCGTGACCCCCGTGACCTCGGTGTCGGCGCCGGTCAGGGTGGCCGGCAACAACGCCGCCAACCGGGCCAGACGATACGGGGCAACGGTTTCGGGACGGGGAATGCCGGGCACGGCGTCAGACCCTACCCCGTGCCCGGCTCCACCCGGAAAACGCCATGCAGAGGGTCATGGATGGATCTTGAACTTCGGCGCCGGCGTCGAGGACGGCGGCACCCGGTAGTGCAGCATCGCGTACGACATCATCTCGGCGAAGGCCGGAGCGGCCACGTCGCCGCCGGTGCCCTTGGGCACGTCGGCCGACACCGCGATGACGTACCGCGGGTTCTCGGCCGGCGCCATGCCGATGAACGAGCCGTAGTTGGCGCTCGTGTACTGCCCGTCGATCAGCCGCTTGCCGGTGCCCGTCTTGCCGGCCACCCGATAGGCCGGAACCGCGGCCTGGGTGCCGGTGGCGCCCTCGCCGTCGACGACGGACTCCATCATCTCGCGCAGCTGCGCCGCCACGCCCGGGTCGAGCACCTTGTGCGACAGCGGCTGGGCCGCCCCGGTCACCTTGCCGTCCTTGCCGGAGATCATCGACTTGATCAGGTGCGGCTGGATGTACGTGCCGTCGTTGGCGATCGCCGCGTACCCGGCCGCCATCTGCACCAGCGTCGCGTCGACGCTCATGCCGATCGGCACCGACCCGTACGCCGAGCCGCTCCACTCCCCGGGCTCCAGGATGCGGCCCTCGGCCTCACCGGGCATGCCCTCGTTGGTCGACTTGCCCAGCCCGAACTTGCGCTGGTATTCGACGACCTTCTCCTTGCCGAGCATCTCGCCGATGAGGATCGTGCCCACGTTGGACGAGTAGGCCAGCAGGCCCGGCATCGTCATCTTGGTGCCCTTTTTCTGCATGTGGCTGTCCTGGAAGCGATAGCCACCACGCTCCACGGCGGGCCCGATGGTCAGCGTGGACTCCGGCGTGATCAGCCCCTCCTGCAGGGCCGCGCCGAAGATGAACGCCTTGTGCACCGAGCCGGGGTCGGCCACGATGCTGCTCGGCGCGTCCTCACGCTCGGTCGGCGTGTAGTCGCCCGGCTTGGCCGCGTTGTACATCGGGTAGCTCGCCTGGGCCAGCACCTCGCCGGTCTTCACGTCGATCACCACGGCGCCGGCCATGGTCGCCTTGGTCCGCTTCCCCTCCTCGGCCAGGATGCGCTGCACCTCGTACTGCAGCTTGCTGTCGATGGTCAGCTGCAGCGACGTGCCCGGCTGGGGCTCGGTGTACTTCTCGAACCCGCCCGGGATCGGCTTGTTGAGGTCGCCCTTGCCGATCTCGAACTGCCGCTCGCCGTCGGTGCCGCGCAGCAGCGAGTCGTAGCGGGCCTCGAGCCCCTCCAGGCCG
This sequence comes from Paractinoplanes lichenicola, assembly GCF_016785085.1. Lineage (GTDB taxonomy): Bacteria > Actinomycetota > Actinomycetes > Mycobacteriales > Micromonosporaceae > Actinoplanes > Actinoplanes lichenicola. Next base: position 536,183 of record NZ_JAENHO010000005.1, on the reverse strand, counting down.
GAGTTGTCGGCGCCGGTGAAGCCGATCAGGTTGGCCGCCAGGTTGGCGTTCGGCACGTCGCGCCGCTCGTCCTCCTTGACCACGATGCCGGGCAGCTTCATGGCCGCGATCCGGTCGCCGACCGAGATGTCGACGCCCTGGGCCAGGAACTCGAAGCGGGCGTCCATGCCGTCGGGCCGCTTGTGCGGCTTCATCAGCGGCTCGAGCTTGGACTGGGCGACGCCGATCATCGGGCTGAGGATGGCCGCGGTGTTGACCGGGTCCTCGATCAGCCCCGGGTCGGCCGCCACGAACCGGGCCTCGACGCTGTGCGCGAGCACGGAGCCGTCCCGGTCGATGATGCTGCCGCGCGGGGCCGGCAGGCGCACCTCGGCCAGCCTGTCCTTGCGCAGGGCGACCAGCCGCTGGGCCTCCTCGGGGGACGCCGCGACCTGCAGAATCACCAGCCGGATGCCGATCATCGCGAACAGGGACAGCGCGACGACGGCGCCGACCCGCAGGCGCCGGGTGCTGTTGGCGAGGCGGGGCGGTTCGGGCGCGACCGCGCGGACGGCGCGGTCGACCCGCGGTCCGCTCACGGTCCGCCGGGTGCCGGCCGCTTTCCCCGTACGAGGTGAGGCAGCCTTCCCCGTACGCGGTGAGGTCGCCTTTCCCGTACGCGGTGAGGCCGTCGAGCGGGCCGGCTTGGCCGCGGTCGTCCGGGCCGGCCGGGACGCGGTGGTGCGGGCCCGCTCGCGGTCGGCGACGATGCGCCCAGCCGGTCGGCGCGCGGGACGGACCTCGTCCTCGTCGTCGTCCTCGACCTCGGGGCGGCGGCTGCGCGGGGGCTGCTTCTTCTCCGGCGTCTTCTTCTCGGGCTTGCCGGGTGGCTCCTCCGCCGCCGGGCGGCCACGGCGGGGCGGCTGACCGCCGTCGAGCACCTGCAGCGCGGGCCGGAACGGGTCGGACGTGCGCCCGGCCCGCGGCGAGCGGGTGCGCTGGTCGCGCTCGGCCACCGTGCGGCCGCGTGGGGTGTAGGCCCGCGCGTCGCCGATGCCGCCGAACCCGCGGCTCTGCTTCGGCGTCTCGTCGCCCTCGGCGGGCACGTCACGAGACGTACCGCGCCGGGGCTGAGCGCCCCGGCGCGGTGGAGTGTCGTCGGCTCGCGGCGGCATCGCTGGCTACCGCCCCGCGCCGCCGGCGGGCGAGATGTTCTCGCCGCCCTTGTCGGTCACCGCGTCGGGCTGGGTGATCGACGGCGCGCCGTGCACCGGCTTCGGCACCCGAATGATCTTGCCGTCGGGCAGCCGCAGCTGGGCCACGTCCTGAATGTCGGCCCGCACCAGGCCGAGCCGGCGGGCCGCGGCGTCCAGGTTGCCGATGCTCGACGCCTCGACCAGCTGCTGGTCCAGATCCTGCCGCTGGTTCTCCAGCGCGCTGTTCTGCTTCTGCAGGTCGGCGATGCGGAACGAGTTCTCGTTGGTCTTCGTGTTGATCAGCAGGATGCCGAGCACCCCGACGATCACCACGCCGATGACGCCCGCGACGAACGGGGCCCGCGGTCCACCGTGGATCGGCGGCGGCGGAGCGACCCGCAGGCGTGGCGCGGCCGGCACCTCACCCGTCGTGCGCAGCGGCTCGGCCGCGGTCACCTCGAGCTGCAGCGCGGCGGCACCGTCGACCGGAGCCTCGACCGGCTTGCGGCCGCGACCCCGGTCGCGCACGCCCTCGGTGTCCCGCTTCCCGGCCCGTACGCCCTCGGTGTCGCGCGTCTTGGCCCGCGCGGCCCGCTCGCGGCTCGCGCGGCCGGCCCGCTCGTCACGACCCGGCCGGTCGTCCCGGGCCGCCCGGCGCTCCTCCCGTTCGCGGCGCGCCTCGGCCGGCGTCCGCGCCTCGTCCCTGCTGCGGGTCCCTGACCGGCGCGTGCCGGACCGGCGAACCCCGCCGTCCTCCGCTCCGGCGAACTGCCGCGCCCCCCGGCCGGCACTTCCCGGGGCGTCCGCATCGCGGCCCGACCCCGGCTGGCGCCGCCCGGTGGCCGGACGCTGCTCGTCCGCGGTCCGGCCCCCCGACCGCGGCGCGTAGGTGCGCTCGCTCATGCTTTCCCCTCCCCCTCTTCACGTTCCCCCGGGCGTAACCGCCCTTGTCCCCCGTGCGTTGTAGTCATTCGGGGCCGTTCGCGGGCGGCCCCGGGTGTTGCCTGGTGGTCGAGGCGCTCGACCGCGCGCAGCTTCACCGAAGCCGCTCGCGGGTTGGCCGCGACCTCCTGCTCGCTGGGCGGCTCCGACCCCCTTGTCAGCAGCCGCAGTGTCGGACCGGTCCCGGGCAGTTCGACCGGCAGGTCGACCGGCCCGGTGCTGCGCGACCTCGCGGCGAGGGCACGCTTGACGATCCGGTCCTCCAAGGATTGGTAGCTCATCACCACAAGGCGCCCCTTCGGCGCCAAAGCGTCCAAAGCCGCCGGGACGGCGGCCTCGAGCGTGGCGAGTTCGCCATTTACCTCAATACGTAGCGCTTGAAACGTTCTTTTTGCGGGATTTCCACCCGTTCGTCGCGCGGCGGCCGGGATCGACTCCTTGACCAGCTCGGACAGTCGCGCCGTCGAGGTGATCCGGCCCCGCTGCCGCTCCCGGACGATCGACGAGACGATCCGCTGCGCGAACTTCTCCTCGCCGTACTGCCGCAGGATCCGGACCAGCGCGCCCGGCTCGTACTCGTTCACGACCTGCTCGGCGGTGAAGCCGGAGGTCTGGTCCATCCGCATGTCGAGCGGGGCGTCCTGCGCGTACGCGAAGCCGCGATCCGCCTCGTCCAGCTGCAACGACGAGACACCCAGGTCGAACAGGCCGCTGTGGAACTCGGCCAGGTCGAGCTCGTCGAGCACCCGGGGCAACTCGTCGTAGACGGCGTGCACCAGCTGCGCCCGCTCGCCGAACCGCGCGAGCCGGTGCCGCGAGTGCGTCAGCGCCTCGGTGTCCCGGTCGAGTCCGATCAGGACGACGTCCGGATAGCGCTCGAGGACCGCCTCGGCGTGACCGCCCAGGCCCAGCGTGAAGTCGACGTGCACGGCACCCGGCAGTCGCAGCGCGGGGTCGAGCAGCTCGAGGCAGCGCTCGAGCAGCACCGGCACATGCGTGCCGCGAAGCTCCCCCATTACGACCCCCATCGCCCCACCCCGACTGTCCGCGCGCCTTGCCCGGCACCGACCTGCCGGTTGTTCGTGCCGACGCCCGCGTACGTCACCCGTTCCGCGGCATTTCCCGGACGCCCGCCCGTACCGCCAGATCCCCATCCGCTCGTGCCCGTTGCCATTCGGGCTCGCCCTAAGGCCTGTTTGACAACTGGGGTGGCAGCGAGGCCGGGTCCAGTTCTCAAACAAGCCTTAGGCCGGACACGCGCCTGGCGCCGGGGAAGAGGCGCCAGGAGCGGGAGCGGCTGGAGATCTCGCAGTACGGAAGCGGCAGCGTCCGGGCCTTCGCGGGCCCAGTCGAGTGCCGTGCCTACAGTCCGCCGGGCAGCACCCCCTCCTCGATGTCGGCGAACTCGTCTTCGCTCGCCGCGAGGTATTCCTCCCAGGACTGCTTGTCCCAGATCTCCACCCGAGTGCTCGCGCCGATGACGACGAGCTCACGATCGAGGGCCGCGTATTCCCGCAGGTGACCGGGGATGGTGACCCGCCCCTGCTTGTCGGGGACCTCGTCGTGCGCGCTGGCGAAGAAGACCCGGCTGTAAGCCCGGGCCGCCTTGTTGGTGACCGGCGCCTCGCGCAGCTGGCCGGCGATGCGCTGGAACTCCGGCATCGGGAACACGTACAAGCAGCGCTCTTGCCCCTTGGTGATCACGACACCTCCCGCCAGCTCATCACGGAACTTCGCCGGAAGGATCAGCCGCCCCTTGTCGTCGAGGCGCGGAGTATGCGTGCCGAGAAACATCGGCCCCTACCCCCTGCCCCGGGCGGTTCGCGGTCCGCCTGTCAACTCGGGCCGGCAGGCCCCTCAGGTCTAGTTCGACTTCGGCCCTGCCACTGCGCTCCACTCTACTCCACTTCCCTCCACCCGCAAGCCGAATGAGCGGCATCGCGAAGCCCATTCGCACACGAAACCGCAGCTCAACGAGGTGGGTGAGAAGTGGAGGGCGAGAGCATGATCAACGACGTCCGGTTTCCGACATCCTCCCGGCACCCCTGTCAAGAACCGTCCCAAACACGCCCAAACCTCCCAGACGACCACGATGTCAACCCCCTCCGGGGAGGAAAGTGGAGGACCTGAGGTGGTTGCCGACTGGCCGCACCCCCCTTACCCGCCCTCCCAGGGGGCCCACCGCCACCGCAGATTGTGGTCAAAACCGTGGATCTTGGGAGGAGGCCCTGTGGACAACCCGGGACTGTGGACAACGCCCTGATCTAGGGGCGGGGGTGTATGGGCCCTATATAGAGGCGCCGGACGCGGCGAACACTGGGCCACGTGAAGCCGCCCGGCTTCAGGTGCCGCAAACGGAAGCGCCGGACCACCCGGGGCCGCCGGTCACAAAAGCGGGATACGGCGAACGCCGGGCCGCGTGGGGCGGCCCGGCGTTCGAGGCGGGGACAGAACTGCGGGACGACGGCCGCGGGGTTGGGCAATGGGGATCAGCGCGGCGGCGGCGCCCACGTGGAGACGGAACAACTCTCACGGGACTGCCGTGGGGGCGATCTGAAGCGCAAGGTCACGCCCCGGCCGGAACGGGTCTACGGCCGTGAGGCACGACGGCGCGGGACTGCTCGGGCAGAGCGCGTGCCTGACGCGTACGGGAAAAAGACGCGTACGGGAAAAAGCTGACAGCGGGACGCGCCCGAACCAGGCACGTCCCGCTGAGTCAGGCTCGGCGTCAGACCAGACGGCGAACCACGTAGTTCGAGCCGATCATCTTGCGCTTCGACACCCGCGCACCGGTGTGCGGGGAGTCGTACATGTAACCGCTGCCGGCGTAGATGCCGGCGTGGTAACCGTACGAGCCGTTGCGGAAGATGATCAGGTCGCCGATCTGCTTGCTGCCCTTGGCGATCGACTTGCCGTACTTCTGCTGCGAGTTCGCCTTGTGGGGCAGGCTCTTACCGGCAGCCTTCTTGTAGACCCACATGGTGTAGCCCGAGCAGTCGAAGCGGGACGGGCCCGCCGCGCCGTACTTGTACAGCGACCCGACGTGCTTCTTGGCCTCGTTGATGATCCGCGTCCGGACGGGGGCCGTCTTGGGCTTGACGGTCACCGAGAACTGGCCGCCGGCCACCGGCTTGTAGGTCGGCGTGCCCACGTAGTACGCGCGAACCGCGCCGCTCACGTGCGGCTCACCGGTCAGCGTGACGGTGCCGGTCTTGCCCAGCGCCTTGGCCGACAGGTTGACCCACTTGCTCTTGCGGAGCGCCTGCAGGCGGACGGTCCCCGAAGTGATCACCTTGCCGTTGGCCGGGTTGATGTACTTCGCGGTGACCTTGATCTTGCCGCCGTAGGTGACGGACCGCGTGGAGATGGAGCTGCGGACCGAGGGCTTGACCTTCGCGGAGGCAGCCGCCGCCGTGACGATCGGAGCCGCACTGGCGGGCGACGGGGCGATCAGCTGGCCTGCGCAGAGGCAGAGACCCAGAGACAGTGCGATGACGCCGGCACCGGCCTTGCGGCGGCCACGGCTCGAACTGTGTTCGTGCACGGTAGAGATATCCCTCCGGCACGCCTGCGAGGTTAGCTGTCGGGTTCGGGCGGGAAGGTTGCCCGGTCGCCAAAGCGACTTCACCCCAAGGTTCTCCGAGCTCGCCACCGGAGCGGGTGGCGCGGAGTGGACCGGAAATGGTTCCCCCGTCCCTGCCCCAGTATGCCTTTGTGGTTGTTCATGGTGCGGGTGGTCGCTTCGACCGGCCCGGGGCAGGGCTCGGCGTGAACCAGGTCGTCGCGAGTCAGGCAGCGGGTGCTGCCGGCCAGACCTTGCTACACCGATTCCGGACGGCTTGGGGGAACCGGTTCAGTAACAGAGCGTGTTTGGCACATAGACCTGTGTCCGATTTGTTACTAGGCGGCAAGAATTGCCATAACGGCTCGTGGTGGGTGAATTACCGAGGGTGGAAGGTTACGCGTGAATCAGAACACATTATTGGCCGGCACCATTTGGGTGACCCAGGCCGCAATTTCACTCTTCCGCCGTTTAAACCTTTCCCACCGGCCAAAATGGCGCCCGCCCAATGGCTGATGTGAATGCCCGTCGGGAGATGGCCGGCCGGGTGTCCGGAACCGGATGCTCGGCAACTCGACGTGACAGCCCGGTCCGGTACCCTCGTGTCCCGTGACGGACGGGAAAATGCCCCTGCGGGCCAAGGTCGCGACCTCGGTGTCGAAAACGGCGGCCGCGCTCTCCAGGGCGGCGGGACGCGGCGACGGCTCGGTGATCGGCGGCTGGATCGGCCTCAAGATCGATCCTGATCTGCTGCGCAACCTCGCCGCCGGGCGCGCGATCGCGCTGGTGTCCGGCACGAACGGCAAGACCACCACGACGCGCCTGGCCGCCGCCGCGCTGGGCGTGCTCGGCCCGGTCGCCACCAACTCCTTCGGCGCCAACATGCCCACCGGGCACACGTCGGCGCTGGCCAAGGCCGGTTCGACGCCGTTCGCGGTGCTCGAGGTCGACGAGCACTACCTGGCCCGGGTGATCGACGAGACCAACCCGCGCGTGGTGGCGCTGCTCAACCTCTCGCGCGACCAGCTCGACCGGGCCAAAGAGGTCGCGATGATGGCCCAGATGTGGCGCACCGCGCTGGCCGGGCATCCCGACATCTCGGTCGTCGCCAACGCCGACGACCCGATGGTGGTGTGGGCGGCCCGCGGCTCGTCGCACATCACCTGGTTCAGCGCCGGCCAGCGCTGGACCGACGACTCGTGGGTGTGCCCCGAGAGCGGCGACCCGATCGAGCGGGCCAACGGCGACTGGTGGTGCACCGGGTGCTCGCTGCGCCGCCCGCAGGCCCAGTGGCGCGTCGAGGACGACGGTGTCATCGACCCACGCGGCGACTGGCACCTGGTCAAGCTGCAGCTCCCGGGCACGGTCAACCTGGGCAACGCGGCCACCGCGCTGGCCGTGGCGGCCGAGTTCGGCGTCCGCCCCATCGAGGCGCTCCCCCGGCTGAGCACGGTGGCCTCGATCGCCGGGCGTTACGCGCAGGTCGACCGGGACGGCCGCAACATCCGGCTGCTGCTGGCGAAGAACCCGGCCAGCTGGCTCGAGGCGTTCGACATGGCCGAGCAGGCGCCCACACTGCTCTCCATCAACGCCCGCGACCCCGACGGTTTCGACACCTCGTGGCTCTACGACGTCGACTTCTCGCCCCTGCACGACCGGCCGGTGCTGATCACCGGCGAGCGGGCGTTCGACCTCGCGGTGCGGCTCGAGGTGAACGGAATCCCCTTCCGGCACGTGTTGAGTTTCGACGAGGTCGTCCGGTCGGTGCCGCCGGGCCGCCTCGAGGTGATCGCCAACTACACGGCGTTCCAGGACATCCGAGCGGAGTTGGACCGTGTCAACTGAGAGCGTCCTGCGCATCGTCTGGATCTATCCGGACCTGCTCTCCACCTACGGCGACCGGGGCAACCTGCTGATCCTGGCCCGGCGTGCGGCCCTGCGGGGCATCCCGGTCGAGACCTATTCCGTGCGCTCCGACCAGCCCATGCCCTCGACCGCCGACATCTACTTGATCGGCGGCGGCGAGGACGGCCCGCAGGCCCTCGCGGCCCAGCGCCTGATCAACGACGGCGGCCTGCACCGGGCGGTCAACCAGGGCGCGGCCGTCCTGGCCATCTGCGCGGGTTACCAGTTGTTCGGTCACTCGTTCTTCGCCAAGGGGGCCAAGTGCCCCGGCCTGGGGCTGCTCGACCTGCACTCCGACCGCGGCGAGAGCCGTGCGGTGGGTGAGATCCGGGGCGACATCGACCCGCGGCTGGGCCTGCCCCCGCTGTCCGGTTTCGAGAACCACGGCGGGCGTACGCACCTGGGCCCCGGGGTCGCGCCCCTCGCCCGGGTGACGGCCGGAGTTGGCAATGACGGGCAAACCGAGGGAGCCTGGCACGGGAAGATCCTGGGCACCTACTCGCACGGCCCGGCTTTGGCTCGCAACCCAGCTATAGCCGATCTGCTACTGCGTTGGGCGATCGGCGCGGATAGTCTTTCCCCGGTCGACGACACCTGGCCCGACAAACTGCGAGCGGAACGGCTCGCCGCAGCCGGCTCCTGAAACAGACCCGACGAGCAAGGGACGGTACGCCTGCATGACTGACATCCTGATCGCCCCGCGGGGCGTGAATCTCGCGGCGGACACTCAGGTTTCTCAGCCCACGCAGACCCCGGCCTCGTCTCTGGGGTGGAAGCGCCGACTTGTCCGGTTCGGCATCCTCGGCGCTGTTGTCGGCGGCGTTGCCGTTGCCGCCGCCACCCTGCCGATCCGCGAGATCGCCGACACCGTCGCCGCCCTCGGCCCGGCGGCCGCCGTCGGCATCGCGGTCATCGGCGGCCTCCTGCTCTCGGTGCTCGTCCCCCGCACGGCGATCACGCTGGCCTGCGGCGCCCTGCTGGGTGCGGCCACCGGCGCCGCGACCGCCCTGGCCGCGGCCGTGATCGCCGCCGCCGCCACCTACTACGCCGGCCGCTGGGTCGGCCGGGGCGCCCTGGCCGCCCGCTCCGGCGGCAAGCTCGACCGCCTCGACGGCTGGCTCAACCGTCGCGGCCTGTCGGCCGTGCTGCTCGTCCGGTTCCTGCCGCTGGCCCCGTTCGGCCTGGTCGGCTACGCCTACGGCACCACCAGCGTCTGCCGCAAGCGTTACCTGCTGGGCACCACGCTCGCCTCGATCCCGTCGGCCATCTCGTACGCGGTGATCGGCGCGGCCGTGGTCAAGCCGGGCGAGATGAGCCCGTTGTCGCTGGCCCCGGCCCTGATCGGCTTCACCCTGACGACGTCGATCGTCTTCTGGTGGAAGCGCTCGGCCAAGAAGGCCGCCGCCTGACATAAGAAAGGCCCACCTCGTACGAGGTGGGCCTTTCTCTGTTCTGAGCTCAGACGACGACGCTGACCAGGCGGCCGGCGACGACGATGACCTTCTTGGGCGTGCGGCCGGCCAGCGCCTCGGCCACGGCGGCCAGCGCCTGTTCGCGTACGTCCGCCTCGGGGGCCGTGGGTGAGACCTCGACGCGGGCCTTGACCTTGCCGTTGACCTGCACCGGATACGTGATCGACTCGGCCACCAGCTGCGCCGGGTCGGCCACCGGGAAGTCGGCGTAGGCCAGCGTGCCCGCGTGCCCCAGCTTGCCCCACAGCTCCTCGGCCAGGTGCGGAGCGAACGGCGACAGCATCAGCAGCAGCGGCTCGACCGCCTCGCGCGACGCCGACGGCAGCGGGGTCAGCGTGTTGGTCAGCTCGATCAGCTTCGCGATGGCGGTGTTGAAGCGCAGCTCGTCCAGGTCCTCGCGGACGCCCTCGATGGTGCGGTGCAGCGTCTTGCGCACCGCGGGCTCCAGGGGCTCGTCCCCCACCCGTACGGCTCCGGTCTCCTCATCGACCACCAGGCGCCACACCCGCTGCAGGAAGCGCTGCGACCCCACGACCGCGCGGGTCTCCCACGGACGGGAGACGTCCAGCGGGCCCATCGCCATCTCGTAGACCCGGAACGTGTCGGCGCCGTACTGCTCGCACATCTCGTCGGGTGTGACGACGTTCTTCAGCGACTTGCCCATCTTGCCGTACTCGCGGACGACCTCCTGGCCGTCGTAGAAGTACTTGCCGTCGCGCTCGACGACCTCCTCGGCGGGCACGATGACGCCGCGGGAGTCACGGAACGCGTACGCCTGGATGTAGCCCTGGTTGAACAGGCGGCGGAACGGCTCGAACGACGAGACGTGGCCCAGGTCGTACAGGACCTTGTGCCAGAACCGGGCGTACAGCAGGTGCAGGACGGCGTGCTCGACGCCGCCGACGTACAGGTCGACACCGCCGCAGTCGCCGTCGCGCTGCGGGCCCATCCAGTACGCCTCGTTGTCCTTGTCGACCAGGGCCTTGTCGTTCTTCGGGTCCAGGTAACGCAGCTCGTACCAGCAGGAACCGGCCCACTGCGGCATGGTGTTGGTCTCGCGGGTGTACGACTTGGGGCCGTCACCCAGGTCCAGCTCGACGTTGACCCAGTCCTTCTTGCGCGACAGCGGGGTCTCGGGCTCGCTGTCCGCGTCGTCCGGGTCGAACGTGCGCGGCGAGAAGTCGTCGACGTCGGGCAGCACGACCGGCAGCATCGACTCGGGCAGCGCCACCGGCAGGCCGGTCTCGTCGTAGACGATCGGGAACGGCTCGCCCCAGTAGCGCTGCCGGCTGAACAGCCAGTCGCGCAGGCGCCACGTGGTCGCGCCCTTGCCGTGGCCCTGCTGCTCCAGCCAGGCGATCATCTCGGCCTTGGCCTCGACGACGCCCTTGCCATCCAGCCAGTCGCTGTTGATCGCCACGCCCTCGCCGGTGAACGCGCCTTCGAAGCCCTCCGGCGCCTGCACCGTACGGATGATCGGCAGCTCGAAGACCTCGGCGAACTCCCAGTCGCGGGTGTCCTGGCCGGGCACCGCCATGATCGCGCCGGTGCCGTAGCCGGCCAGCACGTAGTCGGCGATGAACACCGGCACGTCCTTGCCGTTGACCGGGTTGGTCGCGTACGCGCCGGTGAAGACGCCGGTCTTCTCCTTGCCCTCGGTGCGCTGCTCCTCGGTCTTGGCCGCGGCCTCCGCCCGGTAGGCCGCGATCGCCGCGCGCGGGGTGTCATGCTTTTGGCTCCAGGCGGCTTTTGTCCCATTCGGCCATGCCGCGGGGGTGATCTTGTCGACCAGCTCGTGCTCGGGCGCCAGCACCATGTAGGTGGCGCCGAACAGGGTGTCGGGCCGGGTGGTGAAGACGGTGATCTTGTCTGCTCCGACGGTGAAGTCGACGTGAGCGCCGCGCGACCGGCCGATCCAGTTGCGCTGCATCAGCTTGACCGGCTCCGGCCAGTCCAGCGTGTCCAGGTCCTCGACCAGGCGATCCCCGTACGCGGTGATCCGCATCATCCACTGCTTCAGGCTGCGCTTGAAGACCGGGAAGTTGCCGCGCTCGCTGCGCCCGTCCGGCGTGACCTCCTCGTTGGCCAGCACCGTGCCCAGCCCGGGGCACCAGTTGACCGGGGCCTCGCTGACGTAGGCCAGGCGGTGGTCGTCGATCAGCTGCCGGCGCTCGACCGGCGACAGCTCGGCCCAGGCCCTGCCGTCCGGCGTGGGCTTCGACCCTTCCTCGTACGCGGAGATCAGCGTGTCGATCGGGCGGGCCTTGCGCACCGCGGGGTCGAACCAGGAGTTGAAGACCTGCAGGAAGATCCACTGCGTCCACCGGTAGTACTCCGGGTCGGTGGTCGCGAACGAGCGCCGGTCGTCGTAGGCCAGGCCCAGGCGGCGCAGCTGGGTCTTGTAGCGCTCGACGTTGGCCGCCGTGGTGACCGCCGGGTGGGTGCCGGTCTGCACCGCGTACTGCTCGGCGGGCAGGCCGAAGGCGTCGAAGCCCATCGGGTGCAGCACATTGAAGCCGGCCATCCGCTTGTAGCGGGTGTAGCTGTCGGTGCCGATGTAGCCGAGCGGGTGCCCGACGTGCAGGCCCGCACCGGAGGGGTACGGGAACATGTCCTGCACGTGCAGCTTCGGCGCGCCGGCCCGCGGGTGGGCGGGGTCGGCCAGCTCGCCGGCCGGGTTGGGCGCCTGGAACGTCCCGTTCTCGGCCCAGTAGGCCTGCCAGCGCGGCTCGATCTCGTTGGCCAGCGCGGCGGTGTAACGGAACTTCGGGGTCTCTGACTCGCTCATCGTCGGCATCCGTCTTCTCGTCTAAGGGCGGCTCTGGGCATGAAAAAACCCCTCACGCAGGAGGGGTCGCCGTGCTGGGCCGCTTTTAACAGCGGAATCAGCACGGCCGGCTAAGAAGCAGGAAACGCCGAGCCATGCGTTGCATGATACCGGTCGCCACCCGTGAGCGGCGACCGGTATCAGTCTTGCTGGTTAAGCGGCCGGGCCGTAGACCGCCAGTTCGGTGCTGTCGATGAACACGCAGCCGCTGACCGTCGGCGGCTGGCCGGCCGGGCAGAGGCCCGCGTCCTGACCCTGCGTGGTCAGCATCGTGAACCGGACGAACTGGACGCCGTCGCCCGTGCCCGCGGCCAGTGCGACCGGGGTCGGGGTGACGGTGCCGTTCGGGAACGTGCCGCTCGCGGCGACGGCCCAGGTCGTGCCGTCGGCCGAGGTCTCGACGCGGTAGCCACCGGTCGAGGCGGTCTCGTCGTCACCGCAGATGGCGGACGGGTTGATCACCAGTTCGGACACGTCGACCGCGCCGGAGAGCCGGATCACGGCGTTCTGCCCGGCCTCGGTCTCGACCTCCGAGCCCCAGCCCGCGGTCTGCGACTGGTCGATCAGCTCGTTCGGCCCACACCCGTACGGGGTGTAGTCGACACCGGTGAAGCTGACGATCGAGGCGCCGCCCGAGGAGGCCGCCCAGTCCTTGCGGACCGACCAGTTCTCGGTCTTGGTGCCGGAGTTGATCGACAGCGTCTTGACGACCTGGTCGAAGCCGGCGCCGCGCGCGAACACCTTGGCGTACGTGCCCGGAATGATCCCGGAGATCGTGTACGTGCCGTCCGCGCCGGTGGTGGCCCGGTAGTCCCCGGCGAAGCCGGAGGCGTGCCCGCCGAACGCGACCGTCAGGCCGGCCACCGCGGCGCCGGTGTCCGAGTCGGTCGCCTTGCCCTTGAGGGTGCCCCTCGGCGTGTTCGCCGACGGCGGCGTCGAGAAGTCCTCGACCGGCTGCGTGTCGTCGCCGTCGATGGCGGCGGCGAAGTAGCCCATGCCCCGCTTGGCGAAGACCTTCCAGATCGTCTTGGCGTTCTTGCCCTTGTTGACGACCAGGTCGGCGGCGAGGATCGAGTTGCGCATGTCCAGGAAGGACGGGTTGGCCGGCGAGAGCTCCATGCCGCGCGTCACGATCGACTGCGCGGTCTTGCTGCCGACCGCCTGCCGCAGGTCCCACAGGGTCTGCGCCCAGATCTCCCCGTCGGCGTGCACCTCGGGGCCCCCGGCGTAGATCTTGCCGAAGTCGCCGTAGGTGAAGCCGCCGGGACCGGCGCCCGGGGTGCCCGCGCACTGCGTCGCGGTCGAGCCGACCGGGCAGTCCAGGGCCTCGTAGCGGATCGTCCCGCCCGCGGTCCAGTACTTGCCGACCAGCACCTCGCCCGGCTTGGCGGTGTCCTTCTCGAGGCCCTTGGCCACCAGGTAGTCCCAGGCGTAGAAGTCGCTCCACGCCTCACCCATCGCGCCGCCCTGGTAGTCGCTGAGCGTCGAGTTGCCGTCCGCGTCGACCACCAGGCGGTTGGACAGGCCGTGGGTGTATTCGTGGAACACCACGTCGGCCTCGTCGCCGGTGTTGGCGGCGACCGAGGCCGGCCCCGGGTTCAGCAGATACATCTGCATGACCGGCGGGATGCCGTCGGGCGGGGTGTTCATGTTGGCGTTGTCGCTGTGGTTGGGGTCGGGCAGGCCGTCCGCCGTGTTGGCGCCGTCCATCGCCTGGCCCTGCACGGCGTCGCCGTCACGCGCCTCGAAGTTGCCGGCGGCCCGGGTGAAGCCGATCGGCGAGTCCTTGAGGTGATCGTGGAAGGTGCCCAGGAACGCGAACAGCTGCACCGCGTTCTGCTTGCGGTTGGTCTGCCACGAGTTGGGCGTCTCCGGGTCCCACGAGCAGGGGTACGCGGCCGAGCAGAGGCCACCGACCTCGTCGTTGAAGTCGACGAAGGGGTAGTTCCACGAGCGCACACCGGAGGGGCCGACCTCTTCGGAGGCGTCCGGCAGGTCGTTGTCGTTGACGTCCGAGTAGACGTGCGCGACGTTGCCGCTCAGCACGCGCGCGTTGTTCGGCAGCCAGCCCTTGGCGGTCAGGTCGACCGGCTGCTGCGTGCCGCCCTTGGCCGCGCCCGGGTAGTTCTGCCACACGTCGGCCCGGTCGTTGGCGATCGTGCTCTTGCGGTAGAGCACCTCGCCGCTGGCCGCGTCGACGACGTGCACGTAGCCCTCGTCGACGGCGATCGTCTGCCAGGCCAGGCGCGGGCCCGACGCGGTCTGGAACCAGACCTGCTTGACGTTGCCGTTGTCGCTGAACGTGGTCTTGCCGCCCGCGGTCTTGGTGACCTTGGCGGTGGAGGTGCCGAACACGTCCTTGACGGCGGCGGCACGGGCGGCCGTGGCCGAGACCTTCGCGGCGCCGGCGCTCGACGGCAGCGACCGCAGCGGCGAGCCGTCGACCTGCACCAGGCGGCCGTCCTTGGCGACGTGCGCCTTCAGGCCGTTGCCGAAGACCGGCACGCCGTCGGCCACCTGCACCCAGCTGAGGTGGTGGGTGCCCTCGACGTCGACGTAGTCCTGCCGCAGCACGAGCGTCGCGATGTCGGCCGCGTCGATGCCGAACACGTCGGTGTGGGCCTTGACGTAGTCGAGCGCGATCTTGGCCGGCTTCTTGCTGCTGGGCCCGGTGAGGAAGCCGTCGAGCTTCGCCACCCGGCGCGGGGTGCCCGTCGTCCGGTCGACGTCGACGATGCCCTGCACCCCGAGCGAGTCGCGCAGGGCCTTCACCGCGTTGCCGGTGGGCGCCGGAACGACGGCGCGGCTCAGGGCGGCGGTCGGTTGCGCGGCGGCCGCGGCGGCCAGGTTCTGCCGGCTGTCGTAGTCGGCTCGGCGCTGCGACTTGCTGTCGGTCGCTCCGGTCGCGGCCCCGGGCGGCGGCGCGGCCTGTGCCTGCGCCGGCAGCAGCGATGCCAGCAGGACGATACCTGCGGCGGCCGCCCCCACCCGCCGGGTCGCGGACGGTACGGATAACGGTCTCAATTCAGCCCCTCTCGACCGGGCTCAGATGCGGCCGCGAGCAGGGCAGAACCCCCACCGGCCCGCACCTCACTTGTGTGGCCCGTCGATGGCTGATGCTCTTGAACATCGGCAAATATAACTAGAGCGATGTCTGATTCTTTACCTATCTGATACTCATGTCCGGTTGACGGTTGTCGAATCAGGCCGACGGCCGACCTCGGCGAGTTGCTGTGATCGGGCTAACCTGTGGGTGACGGGGCGGCGCGCTCAGCTTTTCGCTGCCCTTTCGCCCCGGCTGCGCAAGATTGGCGCGCACACCAACTTGGAGGAGGCCCGTGACAACCCCGACCTGGGACGAGCCCGGTGGACCTATGCCGAACGAGGACTTCCGCGCCGCCGCGCAAGCCATCATGGCCAACATCGAACAGGTCATCGAGGGCAAAAGCGCCACGGTCCGGCTCGCTCTGGCGGTCCTGCTGGCCGAGGGTCACCTGCTCATCGAGGACGTGCCCGGCGTGGGCAAGACCAAGCTGGCCAAGGCGCTCGCCCGTTCCATCGACTGCTCGGTCCGGCGCATCCAGTTCACGCCCGACCTGCTGCCCAGCGATGTGACCGGCGTCAGCGTCTACAACCAGGAGCAGCGCGACTTCGAGTTCAAGCCCGGCGCCGTGTTCGCGAACCTGGTGGTCGGCGACGAGATCAACCGCGCGTCGCCCAAGACCCAGTCCGCCCTCCTCGAATGCATGGAGGAGAGGCAGGTCACCGTCGACGGCACGACGTACGAACTGCAGGCGCCGTTCATGGTGATCGCGACGCAGAACCCGATCGAGATGGAGGGCACCTACCCCCTCCCCGAGGCGCAACGTGACCGGTTCACCGCGCGTATCGCGATGGGCTACCCCGACCCGCGGGCCGAGCTGGCCATGCTGGGCGGGCACGGCGCGCACGACCCGCTGAACGACCTGCGGGCCGTCGCCGACGCCGCCATGGTCCGCCGGCTGATCGCCACGGCCCGTGACGTGCACGCCGCCGAGGCCGTCCAGCAGTACGCGATCGCCCTGGTCACCGCGACCCGGGAGGCACCCGAGATCCGTCTCGGCGCGTCCCCCCGGTCGACGCTGCAGCTGCTGCGTACGGCGAAGGCCGTGGCGGCGCTCGAGGGCCGCGATTACGTGCTCCCGGACGACCTGCAGGCGCTGGCCGTGCCGGTGCTCGCGCACCGCATCATCCCGACGGCGGACGCGCAGCTCAACCGGCGCACAACGGACGCCATCGTGTCCGAGATCGTGCACCGGCTGCCGCTGCCGCACGACCGCAACCGCTCGCCGTACGACACCCGCAGCAACAACGCCGGCGGCAACCAGTACGAGCCTCGGGGGCGCTGACCATGCGGGAGGCCTTGCGAGGGCTGACCACCCGCGGTCGCTCGTTCCTCGCGGCGGCCGCGGCGGCGGGCATCTCCGCGATCATTCTCGGCGAGCGTGACCTGCTGCGGGTGGCGATCCTGCTCGCCGCCCTGCCGCTGCTCGCCGCGGCGTACGTGGGCCGCAGCCGCTACAAGCTGGCCTGCACCCGCTCGCTCGACCCGGGCCGCGCGCCGGTCGGGTCGAGCGCGCGGGTAATCCTGCGCCTGCAGAACATGTCGCGCCTGCCCACCGGCACCCTGCTCCTGGAGGACAGGCTGCCGTACGCGCTGGGCAGCCGCCCCCGGGTCGTGCTCGAGCGGCTCGGCTCGCACCAGGCCAGCAGCGTGGCGTACACGGTGCGGGCCGACGTGCGAGGCCGCTATCCGATCGGCCCGCTGGTGATCCGGCTGACCGACCCGTTCGGCCTGTGCGAGCTGACCCGCTCGTTCCCCAGCGTCGACAAGCTCACCGTCATCCCCCAGGTGGTCACGCTCCCCTCGGTCCGGCTCGCGGGCGAATACGCCGGCACCGGCGACAGCCGCGCCCGGTCGGTGGCCGTGCACGGCGAGGACGACGCGGCCACCCGGGAATACCGCCGCGGCGACGACCTGCGGCGCGTGCACTGGCGGTCCACCGCCCGTACGGGTGAGCTGATGGTGCGCCGCGAGGAGCAGCCCTGGGAGAGCCGGGCCACGGTCGTGCTCGACACCCGGGTCTACGCCCACCGCGGCGAGGGCCCGACGGCCAGCTTCGAGTGGGCCGTGTCGGCCGCCGCCAGCATCGCCATGCACCTGCGGCAGCAGGGCTACAAGCTGCGCCTGGTGACCGGCTCGGGCGTCGACATCGACGCCGCCGAGGCCACCGGCGAGGGCGTCATCCTCGACACCCTGGCCGACGTGAAGCTGGCCCAGAACGGCGACATCTCGGTGCTCGTCGAGCAGGTGCGCCGTCGCTCCGACGGCGGCCTGGTGATCGGCATCTTCGGCGCGCTGACCGTGCCCGAGGCCGAGCTGCTGGCCGGCCTGCGCGGCAACGGCGCCACCTGCATCGGCTTCGCCATCGACAGCTCGACCTGGGTCAACATGTCGGCCGGCGAGCGGTCGGAATCCGACCGTGAGCACTCGGCGGCCGCGCTGGCCCTGGTACACAGCGGCTGGCGCTCGGTGCCGGTCGTGCACGGGTCGACGCTGCCCGCGCTGTGGCCGGCGGCCGCGCGCGGCTCCAGCGGCTTCGCGTGGCGGGCCGCGATGGCCGAGACCGTGGGCGGGGTGATCCGATGAGCGGCCGGCGACGGCTCGGGCTCGTCGCGGCGGGGGCCACCCTGCTCGCGTCCGCGCCCATCGTCTCGATCTTCGACAGCTACACGTGGCTGATGCAGTGCCTGCTCACGGTGGGCCTGATCGCCGGGGCCGCGGTCGGCGCCCGCACGCTGCGGTTCCCCTCGTGGGCCCAGGCGCTCAGCATGATCCTGGTGCTGCTGCTCACCCTGACCTGGCTCTTCGGAAGCGGCGAGGAATTCCTGATCCCGACCCCGAGCACGTTCGGCCACTTCGCCGATCTGTTCACCCAGGCCGGGCAGGACACCAGGTCGTACGGGGTGCCTGTGCCCGACCGGGACGGCCTGCTGTTCGTCACCGTGCTCGGCATCGGCTCGGTCGCGATCGTGGTCGACCTGCTGACCGTGGTCGCGCGCCGGCCCGCCCTGGCCGGCCTGCCGATGCTGGCGATCTATTCGGTGCCGGTCGCGGTCTACGTCGACAGCGTGCCGGTGCTGCCGTTCATCATCGGGGCCTTCGGCTTCCTCTGGCTCCTGGTCAGCGACAACATCGACCGCGTACGGCGGTTCGGCCGCCGGTTCACCGGCGACGGGCGCGACGTCGACGTGTGGGAGCCGTCGCCGCTGGCCGCGGCCGGGCGCCGCCTCGGGGTCGTCGGCGTGGTCGCGGCCGTCCTGCTGCCGCTGCTCGTGCCCACGATCAACGGCGGGCTGCTGTCCCGGCTGACCCAGACCGGTTCCGGGGTCGGCGTCGGCACGGGCAACGGCACCGGCGGGCGGATCAACCTGTTCGCCTCGCTCAGCGGCCAGCTGACCCGTACGGACGTGGTCGACCTGGTGCGGCTCAAGACCGACGAGCAGACGCCCTACTACCTGCGGTTCGGCGTGGCCGACCAGCTCACCACCAACGGGTTCGGCAGCCGTACGCCCAACGGCGAGAGCGTCAACCAGGGCCTGCCCGACCCGCGCACCTCGACGGCGACCCGCAACTTCACCGAGCACCGGGCCGAGGTGCAGGTCAGCGACAGCCTGCAGCAGGGCATGCTGCCGGTCTACCAGAACACGGTGGGGGTCGACGGGCTGCAGAGCGGCTGGAACTTCGACGACAACCAGCAGGTCGTCTTCTCCAACCGCCGGTCCACCAAGGGCCTGTCATACACCTTCGACTACGTGCGGGCCCGGCCGACCGCCGCCCAGCTGCGGCAGGCCGAGCCGCTGAGCCCGGACGACCCGATCGTACGGCTCAACACGGCGCACCCGGACGACGCCGCGGTCACCGACCTGGTCAACGGGCTGGTTGCCAACAAGCGCACCGAGTACGACAAGGTGCTGGCGCTCTACGAGTACTTCTCCTCCAAGAACGGCTTCACGTATCGGCTGTCGACGCAGCCGGTCGGGGCCAGCTCCGAGATCGCGGCGTTCCTCAACACCAAGGTCGGCTACTGCCAGCAGTACGCGGCGGCGCTGGCCTGGATGGCCCGCGAGGCCGGGATCCCGGCCCGGGTGGCGTTCGGCTTCACCCGCGGCGAGCGCGAGGAGGACGGCACCTACAAGATCACCAACCGCAACGCCCACGCGTGGACCGAGGTCTACATGCGCGGCTTCGGCTGGATCCCGTTCGACGCCACCCCGGCGGCGAGCGTGACCGGCGCGGCCCGCTCGGACTACGCCCCCGACGTCGACCTGCCCACGCAGGCCCCGACGGCCACGGAGTCGCAGGCGGCGCCGGGTGCCGGCCCGTCCTCGACCGACGGGCTGGAGCGGCCCGACCGGCCCGACCTCAACGACTCGGGCGCGGTCGGCACGATCGACGACGGCACCACGGGCGGCATCTCCGGCACGGCCGTGCTGATCATCGGCCTGGCCGCCCTGTTGCTGGCGTTGCTGCTGGTGCCGATGCTGCGCCGGGTGCTGCTGCGACGGCACCGGCACGCGGCCACGGTGCCCAAGGATCCGAAGGTGACCACGCTGAGCGGCCCGTCCGACCTCGTGGTCACGTCCGACACCGTGCAGGCCCGAGCCGACGCGCACGCCGCGTGGGACGAGCTGATGGACACGATGGTCGACTTCCGGATCCCGATCGACCCGACCGAGACGCCCCGGGTCACGGCCCAGCGGCTGGTCCGGGACGCCGTGCTGCTCGAGGAGCCCGCCTCGGCGGCGACGCTGCTCGGGTCGGCGGAGGAGCGGGCCCGCTATGCGCGCAAGCCGCTGCAGGGTGGCGAGCTGACTACGGCGCTGCACCAGGTGCGCAAGGGGCTGGCGCGGTCGGCCACCCGGCGTACGCGGATCACTGCGGTGCTGCTGCCGCCGTCGGTGCTGATGCGGTGGCGGCTGGGGATCGCCGAGGGGTCGGCTCGGCTCGTCGGGGCCAGTGGCCGGCTGCGGGACGCCATGGTCAAGTTCAGTCCGCGGCGGTTGCTTCCGCACAAGAGCCGCTGACGGTTCCCCCCGTACGACGAAGTGCCGCTCCCCTTGGTGGGGGGCGGCACTTTTGCTGGGGCTGCGCCTTGCTTGGGCTGCCCCTTGGGCGCTTTGTGGCGCTTTCTGGCGCACAGGAAAGACCGATGGCGGCCTCGGTGGCCGCCATCGTCGGTGGTCTGTCTCCAGGTTGTGCCGAGATCCGCGGCTGCCGTCGCCGTCAGCCGCGGGTCTGCGGGACCGTCAGCGATGACCCTCGGGACGCTGACGCCAGCGGTCCTCCAGCCGGTCGATGAAACCGGACTTGCGGGTCTGGCGGGTGCGCCGCGTGGCGGTGCCGCCCACGGCGTGCAGGTCGGTCGGGGCCGAGCTCTTGCGGCGGGACTGCATCGCGAAAGCGGCGGAACCCAGCATGACCACGAAGCCCGCCACGCCCAGCGGCGTGTTGCTGCTGACCGTGCCATAGACGACCAGCGCTAGGCCAAGGACGATGACGAACGCGGCGACCAGCAGCCGGCGCCGTGCGTGAAAACGCGGGTCGCTGGCCCGCACAGCCGAGGCGAACTTAGGATCCTCGGCAAGCGACCGCTCGATCTGATCGAACAGCCGCTGCTCGTGCTCCGAGAGCGGCACGGCATTCCTCCCCGGGCGCAAATCCAACCCCCCAGGCGGGGTCGGGGTGTCACTAAGGTAAGTGGCGCGGGACAGCCGTCGGCTGCCTTACCGAGCAAGTCTACGAGGGGGTTGGCGGGTCGGAAAGCGGGACGACCGTCGAGTGCGGGTGATTTTCGGTTCTTCGTAGATCGCTTCGTCCCAAAAGACTGGCCGGACCGACGCTGGCTCGACCGAAACGGGCGATTACTGCATCCTTGGCCG
Source organism: Paractinoplanes lichenicola (assembly GCF_016785085.1). Classification (GTDB taxonomy): domain Bacteria; phylum Actinomycetota; class Actinomycetes; order Mycobacteriales; family Micromonosporaceae; genus Actinoplanes; species Actinoplanes lichenicola. The sequence continues at coordinate 515,318 of NZ_JAENHO010000005.1, read as the reverse complement.
CTTCGGCCTCGCGCCAGCCATGCTCGGGTTCACCCAGGCTGAGCTGCCGCGATGTGGTGGCGGCGGGAGTCAGCCCCTCGACCCGCACGCCGACGAGGCGGATGTGGTCGCTCGCCCCGAGGGCGGTGAACAGCGACCAGGAGATCTCAAAAATCTCATGGGACACATCGGTGCTCGTGGGCATCGTGCGTGACCGGTTGACCGTGCGGAAGTCGGCCAGCCGCACCTTGATCGCCACCGTGCGCCCGACGAAGCCGCTCCCCCGCAGCCGGGCGCCCACCTTGTCGGCCAGCGCGAGCATGCTCTTGCGCAGCACCTCGGGATCGGCCACGTCGACGTCGAAGGTCATCTCGGCGCCGATCGACTTCTCCTCCCGCTCGGGACTGACCCGCCGCGGATCGCGCCCCCACGAGAGCTCGTGCAGGTGAACGGCGGCGGCGTCACCCAGGGCGCCACGCAGCATGCCGGCCGGGGCGTGCGCGATCTCGCCGACCGTGGTCAGGCCGAGCCGGCGCAGGGTCTCGGCCGCCCGCTCGCCGACTCCCCACAGCGCGTCAACCGGCAGCGGATGCAGAAAATCGAGCACGAGACCGCCCGGAACGACGATCAGGCCGTCGGGCTTGGCCCGGGTGGACCCGAGCTTGGCCACGAACTTGGTCGGCGCGACCCCTACCGAACAGGTCAGCCGCTGCTCCTCCTGCATGCGGCGCCGGATCAGCCGGGCGATCTCGACGGGCCGGCCGAGCAGCCGCTGAGCACCCGCCACGTCGAGAAAGGCCTCGTCGGACGAGAGCGGCTCGACCAGCGGGGTGACGTCACGGAAGATCGCCATGACGGCCTCGGAGGCCTCGGCGATGGCCGGGCCGTCGACGGGCAGGAAGATGCCCCGCGGGCAGAGCGCACGAGCCCGGGCGGTCGGCATGGCACTACGCACCCCGAACCGGCGGGCCTCATAACTGGCCGAGCTGACCACACCGCGCGGCCCGACCCCGCCGACAATCACCGGCTTGCCCCGAAGATCGGGCCGGGAGCGGACGGCCACCGAGGCGAAGAAGGCATCCATGTCGACGTGCAGAATCGTGCAGCCCGCGTCGTCGGCGTCCGGCCCGAAACGCGGGTCACGGCCCTTCGGCACCGCCTGGCTACGTCCCACGATCAGAGGCTAGCCCGACCCTCTGACAAGATCGGCCAGCCATATCGAGGTCATGGACATTTGCCGCAAATCTCCGGCCGGGGTCGACCTCGTGCAGACACCGCCGGAGCCTGTGAGGGGTCGGCTTTCTGCGGCCACTGCGCTTGGTCGTTGGCAAAGAGCGGCTTTCCAGGCGTGCGGGCGGGTGGTCAGGCTCCCTGCCGCCGCTGACGCCGGGCGCGTTGCCGGGCTATGTCGGCGGCCTGCCATCGCGCAACCGGCTGCTGCGGCCGGTTGCGGTTGGTCGGTGGCGAAGAGCGGCCGCCCAGGCGGTGGGCGTCGTGGTCAGGCTCCCTGCCGCCACTCACGCCGGGCGACATCGGCTACCCGCCGTTGCGCAACCGGCTACTGCGGCCGGTGCGGCTGGTCGGTGCGTAAGAGCGGCTTCCCAGGCGTGCCGGCGGGTGGTCAGGCTCCCTGCCGCCGCTCACGCCGGGCGCGTTGCCGGGCTACGTCGGCGGCCTGCCGTTGTGCGATTGGCTGCTGCGGCCGGTTTCGCTCGAGACGACGCCCGCCGCAACCGGCGGCACTCAGCCTGACCACGACGCCCACCGCCTGGGAAGCCGCTTTTGCCGCCAACCAACCGCGAGTGGCCGCGGATAGCTCAACCCTCCAGCAAGATCGTCCGAATATTCGGGCATTAACGACATTAGCCACAAATTACCTGTACGGCCATCCCAAGCCCCCACCCGCCTCGGGGAGATGGGTGGGGAGACTACCGGGTTGTCAAGGCGGTGGGTGGGTTGTCCACAATGGCGGGCTGTCCACAGGTCAGGTGGCGATCAACAGCGGAACCTGCATCTCGGCTGCGGTTACTGAGGCGTGGTAGGCGATCAAGCGGCCCACCGGAGGTGGTTCCCAGCCACCCGCCACGGCGATCGTGCGGCCCTGGCAGATGACCACTACCTCGCCGATGCGGTCGCGGTGATCGTCCGGCACCGGGCCGAACCAGCCGGCGGCGATCGCTTCCTCGCGGGGCAGCACCCACGCCTGGTCGCCGAAGACGCCGCGCCAGGTGGCCACCACGTCGTCGAGGGCGCCGGGCGACGTGTAGAGGTAGCGGACCCGCGGCTCTCCCGCCACGCCGGTCACGCCGGCGCGGAGGTCCGGGATGTCGGCCATGTCGATACGGGCGTCGGCGGGGACGTTGAGCTGGCCGTGGTCGGCGATCACCAGCAGGGCCGAGTGGGGTGGCAGCGCGTGCACGATGCGGTCGATCAGGGCCTCGACGCCGCGGGCGGCTTCGCGCCAGGACGGGGAGTCGACACCGTCCTCGTGGCCCTTCTTGTCGAGGTCGGGGTGGTAGCCGTAGACCAAGGCGGGCCCGGGAGCGGCGGACAGGGCGGCGATCATGTCGGCCGCGAGGTCGTTCTGGCTGAGGAAGCGGGCGCCGCCGTAGGCGGAGACGGTCAGGCCGCTGCCCTCGAACTCCGGCCGGACGACGGCGGTCGCGGCCACCCCGGCCGCGGCGGCGGTGGTGAAGCGGGTCGGCGCCGGCTGCCAGGCCGCCGGGTCGGGGTCGTGTTTCCAGTGCACGTGGTTGAGCGTGCGCCCGTCGGGCCGCCGTACGGTGAAGCCGAGGACGCCGTGCACGCCGGGTGGCACCCCCGTGCCCACGGTGACCAGGCTGGTCGGGGTGGTCGAGGGAAACCCGGCGGTCAGTGTGCGCCCCTTCGTGGCCAGGTCGGCGACCGTGGGGGCGTACGGGGAAAGCACCGGGATCTGATGCGCGCCGAGCCCGTCGACCAGCAGCACGCCGATGCGGGTCACGCCGTCGAGGCGGTCGCGCAGGCCCAGCGTGTCGGCTGCGCCGGGGACGCCGAGGACGGCGCACACGCTGGGCAGGACGTCGGCCAGGCTGTTCGAGCCGTACGCGGGCCGCACCGGCTCGAACGCGGCGGCGGGCAGATGGTCGGCGGGCACCACGAGCGGCTCGGTGGTCACAGCCGCTATCCGATCACGCCGTCCGCGCGGCCGCGACCGGAAAACGTCACGGCTTGCGGGCGAACAAGTGCAGCTGGGAGGCGATGTCACGGAACGGCGGGCGGGACGACAGCTCGAGCTCCAGGTCGAGCAGCGCCTGCGGATCCTCCTCGACGACGGCCGCCGGCAAAAGATCGGCCAGGACCCGTACGCCGTGGGTCTGCTCGACGGTCAGCCCGGCCACCTCGAGCAGCGTCGCCGCGCCCTCCGCGTCGTAGCGCCGCCGCAGGGTGTCGCGCGCGCCGGCCCGGCCCTCGGGGTCGGCCGCGACCGCCGTGGCCGACCGCAGCTGCCCGTTGATCGCGCGGCCCAGCACGGCCGCGGCCCGGCTCGCCACCAGCACGCTGGCCGCGCCGCCGGGGCGCAGCGCGGCGGCGATGGCGGCGACCACGCCGGCCGGGTCGTCGACGACCTCGAGCACGGCGTGGCAGAGGATCAGGTCGGCGCTCGCCGGCTCGACCAGGCCGGCCAGCGCGTCGCCGTCGCCCTGCACGGCCCGCACCCGGTCGGCGACCCCGGCGTCGGCGGCGCGGCGGGTCAGCGCGGCCAGCGCGTCGGGGCTGGCGTCGACGACGGTGACGGTGTGTCCCGCCTCGGCCAGCGGCACGGCGAACCCGCCGGTGCCGCCGCCGACGTCCAGGACGGTCAGCTCGCGGCCGGCGTGCCGTTCCAGCTCGCGCCGCAGCACGGCCCAGACGGCGGCGGTGCGGGCGGAGACGAGCGGGCGCGCTGTCCGTGTCGATGCGATTTCCACACGGGCAGCGTAACGGCCGTTCAGAACCGGAACAGCACTCCCGTGGCGCGGCGCATCTCGCAGGTGTTGCCGAAGCGGTGCTGCCAGCTCACCTCGCGCCCCTGCCAGGTGCCGCTGAGCGTGGCTGTGACCGGCTTGTAGAGCAGGATGCAGGCGCCGGTGCCGGGCTTGATCCGGTCCGGGTCGGCGCCGGTGGCGGCCAGGGTGGCGCAGGCCTGCGCGGGCAGCGGGTGGCCGCCGCCGGGCGGGTCGCAGGTCAGCTTGACCGCCATCGCGAACCCGGCGTCGGCGACGTAACTCAGCGTGAGCTCCTGCTGGGCGCCCGGGCGCGGCGGACCGCCGTACGTGGGCTTGGGGTCGGGGAGGGGGCCGAGGACGGCGGTGACGGCGACTGCGGCGAGAGCGACGGGGAGCATGTCGTTAACGGTACAAAATAGGGCAACTCGAATCAGCGGAAGTCCCGGGAGCTCGGCGAGACCGGCGGGGTGACCGCCTCGAGCCGGTCGGCCACCAGGTTGAGCACGGCCCCCTCGGCGGCCTTCTCGAGGCGTCCGCGCACGATCAGGGCCGTGCTGGTGCGGGCGACCCGCCGATAGCGCTGCCACAGCCCGGGTGAGCAGGTCACGTTGAGCATCCCGGTCTCGTCCTCGAGGTTGATGAACGTGACCCCGCCCGCGGTCGCCGGTCGCTGCCGGTGCGTGACGATCCCGCCGACCCGGATGCGGGTGCCCGCCTCGACCCGGCCCAGCCGGTTGATCGGGATCGCGCCCGCCCGGTCGAGGTCGGCCCGGATGAACTGGGCCGGGTGCGAGTCGGGTGACAGGCCGGTGGCCCACACGTCGGCGACCAGCTCGTCGACCTCGCTCATGCCGGGCAGCATCGGCGCGTCGGTGCCGGTCACCGTGCCGGGCAGGCGGTCGGGGCGGTCCTGCGCGGCGGCCCCGGCGGCCCACAACGCCTCACGCCGGGTCAGGCCGAAACCCGCGAAAGCGTCGGCGGTCGCCAGCGCCTCCAGGTGAGCGGTGGAGCAGCCGGTCCGCCGGGCCAGATCGGTCATTCCCCCGTACGGGCCGTGGGCGCGCCGCTCCTCCTCGATGCGCTCGGCCAGGCCCTCACCCAGCGAGCGGATGCTGCCCAGCCCCTGCCGCACGGCCGGCCCGCCCAGCCCCCACGCATGCGGCGGCTCTCCTTTCAACGCTCCCCAGCGGGTCTGGGGCATCGATTCCAGCGTGGCCTGCGCGTTGCTCAGGTTGATGTCGGGCCGGCGCACCTCGACCCCGTGCCGGCGGGCATCGTCGACCAATGACTGCGGCGAATAGAACCCCATCGGCTGGGCGTTGAGCAGCGCCGCGCAGAAGGCGGCCGGGTGATAGCGCTTCAGCCACGCGCTGGCGTAGACGAGATAGGCGAAGCTCATCGAATGGCTCTCCGGGAAGCCGTAGTTGGCGAAGGCGGAAAGCTTCACGAACAGGTCGTCGGCCAGCTCGCCGGTGATGCCGTTGCCGGCCATCCCCTCGTACAGGCGCTTCTTGATTTTCTCCATTTTCTCGATCGACCTTTTCGAGCCCATGGCCCGGCGCAGCTGATCGGCCTCGGCCGGGTCGAAGCCGGCCACGTCGATCGCCAGCTGCATGAGTTGTTCCTGGAAGAGCGGCACGCCGAGCGTCTTCTCGAGGGCGTTGCGCATCAGCGGATGCGGATAGGTGACTTCTTCCAGACCGTTCTTGCGCCGGATGAACGGGTGCACCGAGCCGCCCTGGATCGGGCCGGGGCGAATCAGCGCCACCTCGACCACCAGGTCGTAGAACTCGCGCGGTTTGAGGCGGGGCAGGGTCGCCATCTGGGCCCGGCTCTCGACCTGGAAAACGCCCACCGAGTCGGCCCGGCGGAGCATTTCGTAGACCTCGTCGTCGGTCAGGTCCATGGTGGAGATGTCCAGATCAGATTCGATCATCTCGTACGCGTACCGCAGCGCCGACAGCATGCCCAGCCCCAGCAGGTCGAACTTGACCAGCTCGATCGCCGCGCAGTCGTCCTTGTCCCACTGCAGCACCGTGCGGCCCGGCATGCGGCCCCACTCGACCGGGCACACCTCGATGATCGGGCGGTCGCAGATCACCATGCCGCCCGAGTGGATGCCCAGGTGGCGGGGGAAATCCTGCACCTGGTTGGCGAACTCGACGACCTGCGGCGGGATGTCCTCGACGTCGACCGTGGCCACGCTCCCCCACCGGTCGATCTGCTTGCTCCACGCGTCCTGCTGGCCCGGCGAGAAGCCGAACGCCTTGGCCATGTCCCGCACCGCCGACCGCGGCCGGTACGAGATGACGTTCGCGACCTGGGCCGTGTGCTCGCGGCCGTACTTGCGGTAGACGTGCTGGATGACCTCCTCGCGCCGGTCCGACTCGATGTCGACGTCGATGTCGGGCGGGCCGTCGCGCTCCGGGGCCAGGAACCGCTCGAACAGCAGGTTGTGGGCGACGGCGTCCACATTGGTTATCCGTAGCGCGTAGCAGACCGCCGAGTTGGCCGCGCTGCCCCGGCCCTGGGCGTAGATCCTGTTGTCCCGGCAGAACTTGACGATGTCGTACACGACCAGGAAGTAGCCCGGGAAACCGAGCTCCTCGATCATCCCCAGCTCGTACTCGATCTGCTGGTACGCCTTGGGGTGCGCCGCGGGCGGGCCGTAGCGGTCGAGGGCACCCCGCATGGTCAGCTCGCGCAGCCAGCTCATCTCGTTGTGTCCCGGTTCCGGGATCGGGAAATCGGGCAACTTGGGCGCGACCAGGTCGATGTCGAACGCGAGGCCCTCGCCGAACATCGCGGCCGCCTCGACCGCGCCCGGATAGGCGGCGAACCGGCGGGCCATCTCGTCGCCGCTGCGCAGGTGGGCGGCGCCGGCCGCGGGCAGCCAGCCGTCGATCTCGTCGAGCCCGCGGCGCGACCGCACGGCGGCCAGGGCGGTGGCCAGCCGGCGCCGGGCCGGGGTCGCGTAGTGCACGTTGTTGGTGGCCACGACCTCCAGGCGGCGGCTCTTGGCCAGCGCGAACAGGATGTCGTTGCGATCATCGTCGTACGGGTCGCCGTGCGAGGTCAGCTCGACGGCCACGTTGGGCCGGCCGAACAGGGAGACCAGCCGATCGAGCTCGTACGCGGCGGCCTCCACCCCCTCGGTGGCCAGCGCGAGCGGCACCGGGCCCTTGCGGCAGCCGGTGAGGATCAGCACGTGGTCGCGCAGGTCGGCCGCGATGTCCTCCAGCTCCCCGTATTCGGGTTTGCCTTTCTCCCCGCCGGCGAGCTGGCCGCGGGACAGGGTGGTGGCCAGCCGCGCGTACCCCTCGTGCCCGTGGGCCAGGGCCAGCAGGTGGCGGCCCTCCGGATCGGCCTCGCCGTTCTGCGGCTTCGTCAGATCGAGGGAGAGCTCGGCGCCGAAGATCGTGGGCAGGCCCAGCTCGCGGGCGGCCTGCGAGAAACGGACCACGCCGTAGAAGCCGTCGTGGTCGGTGACGGCCAGCCCGTTCAGGCCCAGGCGGGCGGCCTCCTCGGCGAGCTCCTCGGGGTGGCTGGCGCCGTCGAGGAAGCTGAAATTCGTGTGGCAGTGGAGTTCCGCGTACGGGGTGTGGCTCTCCCGCCGGATCAGGGCCGGCGCCTCGTACGCCTGCCGTTTGCGCGACCACGCGGGCGAGTCGCCGCCGTCCCCGTCGACGGCCAGCGGGTCGACGACGTACTCCTCCTGCTTCTTGCTGGAGAGCGTCTTCTCGAGATCCGACCACGAGATCTTGGGGTTATGAAAGCCCACGGGAGCTCCTAGTCATAGATCGCCTCGATGGCCCAGTGCCCGCCGGACAGGCCGAGCAGGAACGCGCGCCCGTCCTCGAGCACCACTTGGAAACGGGCCCGCCGGCGCGACTCGTTCGCGTCCCACCAGCGCTCGTCCACCGGCCAGGGACCGGCCCAGCCCGTGATGGGCACCGGGCGGGCGCGCTCGATGATCAGGGCCGCCGGGCTGCCGGTGAGCTCGAGGCGAGCGCTGACTCCTACCGGGTCGCCTTGGTCGTCGAGCACCACCGCGGGTAGCGCTCGTACTGGCACGATGGCGGGCGCGGGTTTGGGCAGCTTTCCTGGCCAGGGTGGCTCTTTTTGCTGCTTTTTCCGGCCCTTCCCGGCGTTCACCCGCTCCTGGGCCGCGTCCACTCCTGCCTCTTTATCCGCTTTTCCCTCCCCTGGGGCGCATTCGGACATTTCGCCCATCGGGTCCCGCTCCCGCGTCGGCTGGCCGCCCGTCACCAACCCGAGCACCGGGCGGCGGGGGCGCGCGTCGACGGCGGGGCCAGGCTCATCCCGTACGGGAAATGGGGTCTCCGGGGAAGGCAGGGCGAGCTCGGGCTGGATGTGGTGGGACAGCACGGGAACGGTTTTGATGCCGGGGATCGGGTCGGTGTGCGGGGCCGCGGGCCGGTGCGGGGCACGCTCGTCACCCCACGGGACCAGGCGGATCTGGTCGTCGGCGTTGCGGCCGCCGCCCAGCACGGGAGTGACCACCGACTCGGGGCCGAGCAGGCCCTGCACCCGGCTGAACGCGCGATGCGCCCGCTCCCGGTCGGCCCCGGCGTCGCCCCACAGGCCCGGCTGCAGTCCGAGATGGACGAGCACGCCGTCGGGGATCAGGCGCAGCCGCACCAGGCCGGCGGTCGGACGGGCCGGGGCGCCGCGACGGGCGCCGGTCAGCCAGCCGTCGAGCTGCCAGCGAACCCGTTCGGCGATGGCGGCCGAGGTCAGCGTGCCGTCGTGCCGCCACACCCGGTGCAGCTCCTGGCCGTTCGCGGTGACCGCCTCGATGCCCAGGCGGGTGCAAGCCAGCCCGTACGCGGCGAGTTTGTCGTGCAGCCGCTCGGCCAGCGCGCGCCCGGCGAACGCGGCCACATCCACCCGTTCCAGCGGCTCGTCGTACGTCTCGGACACCTCCAGATCGGGCGGCGGCCGGCGCACCGCGAGCGGCCGATGATCGAACCCGGCCGCGAGCCGGTGCGCCAACGCCCCGTCGAAGCCGAACCGGGTCAGCACGTCCCCCGCCGGCAGCGCCGCGAACTCGCCCAGCGTCTTGAGCCCGAGCCGCTTGAGCAGGTCGGTCAGCTCGGGCCGTTCGATCGCCTCGATCGGCTGCGCCCGAAGGAAAGCGGCCGTCTCACCGGGCTCGATCACCCGCCCGGCGCGGGCCGCGAGCCCCGCCGCGAACACCCCCTCGGCGATGCCGACCTGACTCTCCACCTCGCACGACTCGGCAACCTGCTCGACAAGCCGCTCGGCCGCGGCCTCCTCCCCACCGAAGTAGCGCGACGGCCCACGGGCGGCGACCGCACACGCCCCCGGCCGGATCACCTCGACCCCCGCCGCCACCTCCTCGACGGCCGCCACGACCGGCTCGAACGCCCGCGCATCCCGCCCCGGATCATGCTCGACCGCCTCGACCTGCGGGCATCGGCTCTGCGCCTCCCGCCGCCGCAAACCCCGCCGTACGCCCTCCCGCCGGGCCGCCTCCGAACACGCGATCACCCGATTGCCGTGCAACACAATGACCGGTTTCGCAGCAGACACCCCAAGCACGATCTCGGCCGCCATAACCGGCCAATCAGGACACCAGAGCAACATGGTCCGCGCCCCGACAGTGCCCGCCACAACCCGGCTGCCCGCCTCCTTGGTCCCCACGTCACATCACAGCCGTCACTCGGTGGTCGCTCTTCTTCCCCCGAAGAGCCACCACCCGCCCGTCCCCAGCCTCTACTTCCGCTTCCTCCTCGCCACCCGCTTCCCTCCCGGGCCGCTCTCCAGCGCGCTTCCGCTTCCCCGCCGGGGCCTCCCTCGCGGCTCCCTCTCCAACGCGCCTCTGCATCCCCGCGCTCTCCCCTGCCTCGGCCTCCCCTGCGGCGTGCCCTTTCCCTCCCGCACACCTCTCTCCTCCAGCGCGCCCCTCTCCTCCGATGTAGAGCTCCGTTTCAGCTCCCCTCGGTTCGCTTTGCTCGGGTGGAGGCACCAGAGACAGCCGGGGCGAATGGGCAGCGCTCGCAGCGGAGGACGGCTTCGGGACGGCGGGCGAGGTGACGGCGACCGTAGCCGGGAACGGCCTCGCAGCAGTGGGTGAGGGCGTGGCGCCTATAGCGGCGGACGGCTTCGGGGCGGTGGCGTTCGCAGCGGGGGACGGCTTCGGGACGGCGGACGAGGTAACGGCGACCGCGGCTGGAAACGACCTCACAGCAGCGGGTGACGGCGTAACGGCCGCAGCCGGGGACGGCTTCGGGACGGCGGGCAAGGGAGTGGCGGCCGCAGCCGGGAACGGCTTCACAGAGGCAGGTGACGGCGTGGCGGGCGTATCCGGGGACGGCCTCGTAGCAGCGGGTGAGGGCGTGGTGGTCGCGGCCGGGGATGGTTTTGGGGTGGTGGGTGAGGGGACGGCGGTGAGGTGCGGGCGGGGCTGACGGTCCAGGGTGGAGTCAGTTTGGCCGGGGGCCGGGGGCAGTGGCAGGCGGCGGATCGTGACGCCCGGCATCCACATGGTGATCTCTTTGGGGCGGGCCGCCGCGCCGCGGCCGCGGGCCAGTACTCGTACTTCTCGGCGGCGTAGGCGGCCGTGGCCCTCGTCGAGGCCTTCCCAGCGGGCCTCGAGGACGCTCAGGGTCACGTCGGCGCCGGACCAGTCCCCGTACGGGACCAGCACGCTGCCCCGCTGGCGGGCCCGGGCCACCAGGCGGGAGGCGATCGAGGCGGAGACGCCGCCGGGGACGGCCAGCACTATGACGTCCACGCCGTCGATCAGGGCGGCGACGACGGTCGGCCATTCCGGTCCGGGGTCGGGCACCAGCGCCAGCCGGTCGAGGGCGATGCCGCTCTCGGCGGCGGCTGTCGCACCCAGCGAGGGCACGCCGACCACGGCACACCACGAGCCCGTACGGGAGGCCTCGGCCAGCAACGCCAGCACCAGGGACGTCCCGCCCGCGGCGGTGGCGGACCGGCCCGCGGCCACCGCGACCGTGCTGCCCCGGCGCAGTCCGCGCCCGGGCAGCAGCGCACTCAACTCGGGCGCGACCGGCAACGTCCGGTCGACACCCGACGTCTCGGTCTCACCCGCCGCCCGAACCAGTTCAGCAAGGGCGGCCGCACCGCTGATCATGCGTCCCGCCATGTGTTGCCTCACTCTTGGTACCAGTTCTTCCGGCCTCGCTCGTCACTGCGGCCAACGGGCATGACTGTTCAGCGGCCTCTCGAAAGAGGTCGCCGAGCAGCGGGGAAGAACCGCCCGGAAGCATCCGGGTCACAACAATCGCCGAGGGCCGGCTCCGGCCGGCTTCGGTCAGGCGGCCAGCGGGGGCTGATAGGTCAGGCCCAGCGAGGACTCGACCACGGCCACGAACTGTTCGGCGGCTCGCAGCAGGTCGTCGGCCTCACGGGGGCTCACGACGCGCGGGATGCCGGCCTCGGCCGCCGCGCGTTTGGAGGCGCCGAGGGCGAAATAGTTGGCCCACTCGCCGAAGTCGGGCGCGACCAGCACCAGCAGCGACCAGACGCTGGTCACCTTGCTGCGGCGGCTGGCCGGCGCGGGCCGGGCCCGGGCCGCGAGCACGGCCGCCGCGGCTCGCAGGGCGGCCAGGTGAGCCGTCGCGTAACGAATGCCGTCAGGCTGCGTGCGCGCCGCCTCGGCCAGTCCGTCGCGGGCGATGGCCAGCAGCTGCGCGGGGGTGCGCTGCGGAAGCATGTGAGCGGGAACGGTGGGGGCGTCGGCCCGGGCGGCCGCCGTCGGCGCGTGCGCCAGACCGGGCACGGTCAGCCCGGAAACATCCACACCGGACGAACCCCGCCGAGAAGCCCCAGCGGAAGAACCGGGCGCAGCGGCCTGACGAAGTGCAGCCGAACCGGGCGCAGTGGCCTGGCGGGGCGCGGCCGGACCTGACGTGGTGGCTTGGGGGTGTGCGGCCGGGCCGGAGGGGTCCTGGCGGGCCGGCGGCGTGGCTGCGGCGGCCGGTGTCGGATCGGGCGCGGGCTGGCGGGGGACGACCCAGCCGGAGGCGCGGGCCATGACCGAACCGGAGGGCTCCTCATGGGCTGCGCGGGATGTCCGCGCGCCGGTGAAGGCCGACGGGTCGATGAGAGCCGGCTGAGCTGCCGGCCGGCCGGTATGGGCCAGGTCGGGAGCCGGCAAAAGGCTTGGCGCCGTGTGGCTCGCCATGTGTCTCTCCTCGCGTGTCTCGCATCCGACGTGCCGGGTCGAACCGAGGCGCTGCGGAGAGGAAGGAGCAGCAGCCCCGTGGTGGTGACCGGCCGGGTGTGAAGCTTCCCCACACCACACCCGGCCGGACCTGCCGGCGGGTCCGTCGCCCGCCACCCGGGGGTCGGGGGCAGCGGACGACGGTCCTGCCTTGTCTGAAGGCCCCGGACCCGCGAATGCCCGGAACCTCATGCGCGGCACTTCGCGGGTGCCGCACTGTGGGAGCCGCGCCGCGAAACACGGCCCCCGGTGTCAGCTCGGACGTTCGAGTAGTTCGAACACCCGTTCTAACTACGGAGAAGACTAGCACTGACGTACGACAAAAATGCAAGACGACGAGAGTGAGCCGAGCCGGAAGAGTTCACACTGTGATGACGACCTTGGCCCGTACGTGCTCGGTCTCCATGTAACGGACGGCCTCGGGCACCTCGGCCAGCGGATATGTGCGGTCGATCACCGAAGTGACCCGGCCCGCCTCGACGAGCTCGCGCAGCCCCGCCAGCAGCGCACGGCTGGGCGGCACCGACAGCACGACCATCCGCAGCCGGCTGAACCGCGCCGCTAGCTGCGCCCCGATGATCAGCTTCATGGGCCCGACCAGCGTGGGCCGACCGCTGAAGGTGCCGCCGCCGGAGAGCACCAGCGTGCCGCCCGGGGCCAGCACCCGCCGCAGATCCCGCAACGACCGATTGCCCACGAGGTCGAACACCACGTCGTAGGGAGCAGAGGAGGGGGAAGCGGTCGTGGAGGAAGCGGAGGAGGGGCCGGCCGTGGAGGCGGAGGAGGAGGGAACGGTCGTGGAGGAAGCGGAGGAGGGAGCGGCCGTGGGGGCGGAGGAGGAGGGAGCGGCCGTAGGGGCGGAGGCCTGCGCGAAGTCTTGGGACTTGTAGTCGATGACCTCGTCGGCGCCCAGGGAGCGGACCAGGTCGACGTTGCGGGTGCTGCAGACCGCGGTCACGTGGGCGCCCAGGGCCTTCGCGATCTGGACGGCGTACGTGCCCACCCCGCCGGAGGCGCCGTTGATCAGCACTCGGCTGCCGGGGCGTACGCGGCCCACGTCGCGCAGGCCCATCAGCGCCGTGCTGCCGGCCAGGGGCAGGGCCGCGGCCTCGGCGAAGCTGATTCCGGCCGGCTTGAACTCGATCGTCGTGGCCGGGGCGCACACCCGGGACGCGAATGCCCCGTGCGCGTCGCCCAGGTCGCCGAAGACCTCGTCGCCGGGCTGGAAACGGTCGACGCCGGCGCCGACCGCCTCGACCGTACCGGCGAAGTCTGTGCCCCGGATCCGGGTGCGCGGCCGCCGTGCGCCCATCATCGTGAGCCGGGCCAGATAGGGGTCGCCGCGCAGCATGTGCCAGTCGCGGGCGTTGATCGAGGCCGCCCGCACCCGGACGAGGACCGTCCCCGGCTCGCAGACCGGCGGTTCGATCTCGGTGAGCGCCATGACGCCGTACTTCTCTTGCGTGATCGCCTTCATGCCCCGATCGTCGGCCGCACCGGGGGCCGGAATCATCCCACCGCGGGACAGCGCGGAACCGGCCGGAGGAACGAGGCTAGACCCGGCCTGAAGTACGGCCCGTCTCGTACGCCCACATCGCGATCTCCACCCTGTTCCGCACCACCAGCTTGGCCATCAGGCTCGTCACGTGGGTCTTGACCGTGCTCAGGCTGATGTGCAGCTCGGCCGCGATCTCCGCGTTGGTCCACCCCCGCGCGACCGCCACCAGCACCTCCTCCTCGCGGTCGGTGAGGGCGTCGATCGGCTGGACCGGTGGCCCGGCCGGGCCCGTGTCGGCGAACGCCTTGAGCAGCCGTGTCGTGATGCTCGGGGCGATCAGCGCGTCCCCGCGGGCGGCGGCGTGCACGGCCTGGCTCAGCAGGTCGGTGCCCGCGTCCTTGAGCAGGAAGCCGCGGGCGCCCGCGCGCAGCGCCGAGTAGACGTATTCGTCGAGGTCGAACGTGGTGATGACGACGACCGCGAGCGGGTCGGTGACGGCCGGGCCGGCCAGGCGGCGGGTGGCCTCGATGCCGTCCATGCCGGGCATGCGGATGTCGAACAGGCACACGTCGGGCTGCAGGCGCTGGGCCAGCTCGACGGCCCGCCGCCCGTCGCCGGCCTCCCCCACCACCTGGATGTCGGGCTCGGCGTTGAGGATCATGGTGAGGCCGGTGCGCACGATCTCCTGGTCATCCGCGACGACCACGCGAATGCTCATCTAGGCGGCCACTCCGGTGCGGGGCAGCGCGGCGGTGACCGTCCAGCCGCGGCCGGGCGCGGGGCCGGCCTCGCACGTGCCGCCGAGCAGGCCCGCGCGTTCGCTCATGCCGACCAGCCCGAACCCCGGCGACCCGCCCCCGTGCGCGCCGAGCCCGTCGTCGTTGACCTGCAGGCGGACGAAACCGTCGTCGGCGGTCACCCGCACCTCGATCCGCGTGGCCTGGCGGGCGTGCCGCCGGGCGTTGGTCACCGATTCCTGGGCGAGCCGATAGATGGCCGTGCCGACCGTGGCCGGGACGTCGTCGAGGTCGCCGGCCAGCTCGACCTCGACGACCGGGCCGGTCGGCGACCGCCCGGCGAGGCGGGGCAGCTCGGTCAGGCCGGGGCTGGGCTCGAGGTCGGCCTCCTGGGCGTGGCGCAGGGCCCGCACCATCGTGCGCATCTCGGCCAGGGCGCTCTTGGCCTCGGCCTCGATGAGCCGCAGCGCGTCGACCGCGGCCTCGGGCCGGCGCTGGGCCACCGCGATGCCGGCCTGGGCCCGGATGGCCATCGCCGAGACGTGGTGGGCCACGGTGTCGTGCAGGTCGCGGGCCAGCCGTTCGCGTTCGCGCAGCTTGGCCTCGCCGAGCCGGCGGTCGAGCAGCCGCGCGCGATAGCGGAACGTGGTGGCCAGCGCGAACGCCGCGATCATGGCGACGAACCCGAGGAGCATGTCGGACGCGGTGATCTCGCCGATGACGGCCGAGGCCACGATCTTGGCCAGGATCAGCGCGCCGCCGATCACCGACTCGCGGCCGGAGCCCCAGCGGAACAGCGCGTACGGAAGGATCAGCAGGTACGCCAGCGAGCCGTTCTCGGGCTGGGGCAGCCACACGAAGCACGTCACGAAGGCGATCACGACCACGACCAGCGGGTGGGTGCGCCGCCAGAGCACGGTCGGGGCCAGCAGCAGCCCGAGGATCAGGCCGGGATACGCCCGAGTCAGCACACCCTCGAGCACGGTGGCCACGACGATGACGCCCAGGAGCACCCAGTCGCGCCAGACGCGGACGGGCGCGCCGGGAAACCGGGGATCCCGCCACACCGAGCGGAGAAGCTCGCGCACGCCCCGATCGTACGAAGGATGCGGCCGAACCGGACCGGCCTAAAGTACTAGTCCTTTCTCGAAGGAGAGCTGGTTGTACGGCGAGGCGTCGTAGGACGGAATCTCGCGATAGCCGGCCCGGCGGTAGAGGGCGATCGCCTCGGTCAGCGCGGTGTGGGTGCCCAGCCGCAGCGTGGTGACGCCGTGGGCGGCCGCGTCCTGTTCGAGCTCGCGCAGCAGCCGCGCGCCCAGCCCGTAGCCGCGGGCGGCCGGGCTCACCCAGAGATGGCGGATCTCGGCGAACGAGCCCGACAAAATCCACAAACCACACCCGACCGGCCTGCCCTCCTCACGGGCCAGCAGCATGGTCCCGGAAGCCAGCGTCCCCGGCGCGGTCAGAGCGGCCGGGTCATAGCCCTCGGGAAAGCGAAGACCCAGTTCCTTCCCGTACGCGGTGAGGCAGCCCCGCACATCGGGATCGTCATCGGGCACCGCGTCCACCGTCACCGCGGCCAGGCGCAGCAGCCGCCGGACCCGCCCCTGCGCCTCGATCAACTGCTCCCGCTGTGCTGCCGTCAGCGGCCCGAGCAGCGCGGCGACGCTCTCCCGCGACCGGGCTTCCAGATCGTCCCGTTCGCGCCGCCCGGCCTCGGTCAGGGTGGCGATGCGCACGCGGCCGTCGGCGGGGCTGGGGCCGACCGTGACCAGCCCCTGGCCGCCGAGCGAGCGCAGCAGCCGGCTCAGGTAGCCCGAGTCGAGCCCCAGCCGGGTCCGCAGCGTGCGCAGGTCGGCCCCGGCGCCGATCTCGAACAGCAGGCGCGCCTCGCCGAGCGGCCGGCCCTGCCCCAGGTAATGATCGGTGAGGACGCCGAGACGTCGCGTGTAGTACCGGTTGAAGTCCCGCACCTGTTCGATCTGATCCACAATCTCTGACCTTAGTCAGAGAAAAGGAGGACCGCATGCCCCGGACCATCGTGATCACCGGCGCGAGCTCCGGGGTCGGCCTGGCCGCAGCCGAGCAGCTCGCCGCCGCCGGGCACGAGGTCGCGCTGGTCGGCCGCACGCCCGAGCGCCTGGCGGCGGCCGCCCGCAGGGTCCGGGACGCGCAGACGTTCCGGGCCGACTTCGAGGACCTCGACCAGGTACGCGATCTGGCCGCCCGGCTGCGGGAGGCGTACCCGAAGATCGACGTGCTGGCCAACAACGCGGGCGGCATGGTCGAGCACTACCGGCGTACGAAGGACGGTTTCGAGGCGACGATCCAGGGCAACCACCTGGCCTCGTTCCTGCTCACGCATCTGCTGCGCGACCGGCTGAGCGGCGGCACGGTGATCGGCACGGCCTCGCGGGCCCACATGCGCGGCGCCCCCGACCCGGCCGATCTCGTGGGCGACCCGGCCCGGTGGAGCTCGTTCCCGGCCTACGGCGCGGCCAAGGCGGCCAACATCCTGTTCGCGGCGGAGGCCGCCCGGCGCTGGCCCGAGATCACCAGCGTCTCGTTCCACCCCGGCGTGGTGCGCACCAACTTCGGGGCGGGCAAGGTCACCCGGTTCTTCTACAAGTACGCGCCCTTCCTGGTCACGCCGGAGAAGGCCGGCGCGTTGCTGACCTGGCTGGCGACCAACGATCACCTGGTCGATGGGGCCTACTACGTCGGGCACGAGGTCAAGACGCCCGCCCGGCACGCCGCCGACCCGGCCCTCGCGGCGCGGCTGTGGGACGCGAGTGCCGAGGCCACCGGCGTACGGGAATAACCGAAAACCGGGAAAGCGAGGGGTTGTCAACACAACCCTGCCGCCGGGGCCTGCGGAAACGTACGGTCTCGGCTCGTGCGGAAAGCCGCGGCCCTCTCCTTGCTCGTCGTCACAGCACTGTGGACGGCGGGCCTGGGCGACGCGCCCGGCGGAGTGGCCGCGTGGGGACGGCTGGCCGCGCTGTGGTCGGCCGACCTGCTGCTGCTCCAGGTCGTGCTGATGGCCCGCATCCCGTGGATCGAGCGGGCGTACGGCCAGGACACGCTGGCCCGCTGGCACCGGTGGACCGGCTTCGCCTCGTTCCAGCTGCTGCTGGCGCACGTCGGGCTCGCCGTCATCGCGTACGGGAAAAGAGAGCCCTGGCCGCAGCTGATCACCGAACCCGGGATGCCCTGGGCCCTGGCCGCGCTGGCCGCGTTGATCCTGGTCGTGGTCACGTCGGCGCGGCTGGTGCGCCGGCGGATGCGTTACGAGTCGTGGCATCTGCTGCACCTGTACGCCTACCTGGGCGTCGGGCTGGCCCTGCCGCACATGCTGCTGCTGGGCAGTGACTTCCGCTCGCCGCTCGCCCGCGCGTACTGGTGGAGCCTGTACGTCGTGGCCGCGGGCTCGGCGCTCGTCTTCCGGCTCGGCCTGCCGGTGTGGCGCACGCTGCGGCACCGGCTCATCGTCGAGCACGTCGACCCCGAGGCGCCCGGCCTGGTGTCGGTCTATCTGAGCGGGCGGCGTCTCGACCGGCTTCCCGTACGGGCGGGTCAGTTCTTCGTGTGGCGTTTCCTCGACGGCCGGGGATCGCTGCGCGGCAACCCGTTCTCGCTGTCCGGCCCGCCGCGCAGCGACGCGTTGCGGATCACGGTCAAGGTCGTGGGCGACGGCAGCTCGCGGGTGGCGGCGCTGCGGCCCGGCACCCGGGTGCTGATCGAGGGCCCGTACGGGCGGATGACCGCGGCCACCTATGCGGGCGGGCCGGTGACCATGCTGGCCTGCGGGGTCGGGGTGACGCCGCTGCTGGCGCTGCTGTGGGACCTCCCGTACGCCCCCGGCCAGGCCACGCTCGTCTATCGCACCCGCCATCCGCACGAGGTGGCGTTCCTGAGCGAGCTCGAGTGGCTGGCCGAGCACCGCGGGGTGCGGCTGGTGCCGCTGGTCGGGCCGCGCGCCGAGGCCGGGTCGTGGCTGCCCGCCGAGTACGCGGACCACGACGACGCCGGCGCCCTACGCGTCCTGTCGCCCGACATCGCCGGTCACGACGTGTACGTCTGCGGGCCCGACGCCTGGGCCGCCTCGGTGTTCCGGGCCGCCCGCGCGGTCGGCGTGCCCCCGGCCCGCCTGCACCGGGAACGGTTCGGGTGGTGAGAACGGGCCTCCCGCTCGCGCCGGCAACGGGCCAAGCGGGGAGAATGGGCTGGTGAGAGAACACCCCAACGTCATCGCCGTGCAGGACGCCCTGGAGGCCGCGGGCGCGCGCACCGCCGACGACGCGCCGTCCCTGGTGATCATCCTGGACGCGGCCGCGCACACCGCGGCGGCCGCCGCCGAGGCCCTGTGCATCGAGGTGGGCCAGATCGCCAACTCGCTGATCTTCGACGCCGACGGGGAGCCGCTGCTCGTGCTCACGTCGGGCGCGCACCGGGTCGACACGGCCAAGGTCGCGGCGTCGCTGGGCGTGGCCAGGCTCAAGCGGGCCACCCCCGAGTTCGTCCGCGAGCACACCGGGCAGGCGATCGGCGGGGTGGCGCCGCTGGGACACCCCAAGCCCGTACGGACCCTGGTCGACACGGCGCTGGAGCGGTATCGCGACGTCTGGGCGGCGGGCGGCGTGCCGCAGGCGGTGTTTCCGATCACGTACGCCGAGCTGGTTCGCGTCACCGACGGCACCCCCGCCGACGTGGCCTGATGCCGGTCACCCTGCACGTCTGGCGGGTGCCGCGACGGCGGATCGGGGCGGCGATGTTCCGGATCGCGTTCCCGGGCGTACGGGGAATGCGGTTTGCGAAGTTTGTGGGCACCTCGCGGGGGTTCCTGCCGCAAGACGCCGATCTGACACGGTATGCAGCTCTTACTGTCAGCGACGCCCCGGTTCGCGTGGACAAATGGGACAGATTGGCGATCGCGTCGGCCCGGGTCGAGCTGGAGCCGCTGCTCAGTCGTGGCGCCTGGTCGGGCCAGGAACCCTTCCATCCGGATAAATCGGACGTTGCGCACGATGGCATGGTGCTGGCGCTGACCCGGGCCCGGCTCCGGCCGGCAAAGATGATCACGTTCTATCGGGCCGTCCCGGCGGTGGCGGCCGAAGTCGATCAAGCACCCGGGCTGCTGGCCCATCTCGGCATCGGCGAGGCCCCGATCGGCTACCAGGGCACGATCAGCCTGTGGCGCAATGCGGCGGACCTGGCCCGATTCGCGTACCGTCAGCCGGAGCATCGGGCGGTGATCGCGCGGACACCGGCCGATCGGTGGTATGCCGAGGAGCTTTTCGCCCGGTTCGCGGTGCGTGAGATCAGCGGTGACCGGGCGGTGCTCGGGTGGGTAGCGGCTGGGGACAAAGGGGCGTGACTCGACGATGAGGCTCGTGGCTTGGCAGCCCGACGATCTGCTGCGGCGGCTCGACGACGTGGTGAGCGTCTACGGCGAGGCGATGGGTTATCGCCAGGAGCTGCTGCAGACCCGCCGCGGTTACATCGGCGCCCACGTGCGCCGGGCCGGTTTCCGGGCGGTCGCCACCCTGACCACCGACGGGCGGCTGGCCGGCTTCGGCTACGGCTACACCTCCGGCCCCGGCCAGTGGTGGCACGACCAGGTGCGCGCGAGCCTGCCCGACCCCGAGCGGCTGCGCTGGCTGAGCAACTGCTTCGAGGTCGTCGAGCTGCACGTGCGGCCCGCGGCCCAGGGTCACGGCGTCGGCGCCCGGCAGCTGCGCGCCCTGCTGGCCATGGCCGACGGCGAGACCGTGCTGCTCTCGACCCCCGAGGCCGACGAGCAGAAGTCGCGGGCGTGGCGGCTCTACCGCCGGTTCGGCTTCAGCGACGTGCTGCGCCAGTTCATGTTCCCCGGCGACGAGCGCGCTTTCGCGATCCTCGGCCGTGACCTGCCGCTCGTGGAGCGCCCGGCCGAGGATGCACCGGGCATTGTCGGTCTCTAGAGTCACGCCCTGGGGCCTGCTCGGGCTCCTGATCCTCGCGCAGATCTGCTACCCGCTCACGTCGGGCGACACCCGGGCCGCGTTCACCGTGGCCACGGTCGTGCTGGGCTATCTGCTGTCGGTCTCGCACGCCTATTTCACCCGCGGCCCCCGTACGGCCCTCGCGCTGGTCGGCACGGCCACGCTGGGCGGCTTCGCGGTCGAGGCGCTCGGCGTGGCCACGAGTTTCCCGTTCGGCACGTACGACTACTCCGGCCAGCTCGGCCCGAAGGTGCTCGGCGTCCCGCTGATCATCCCGCTGGCCTGGACGTGGATGGCCTGGCCGGCCTGGCTGGCCGCGCAACGGCTGCCGCTCACCCGGTGGGCCCGCGTCGCCGTGGCCGCCTTCGGCCTGGCCGCCTGGGACGTCTTCCTCGACCCGCAGATGGTGGCCGAGGGCTATTGGCGCTGGGTCTCCCCCACTCCGGCGCTGCCCGGCATCCCCGGCATCCCGATCAGCAACTACCTCGGCTGGCTGGGCTTCGCCGTGGTCCTGATGACCGCCCTGGACTACCTGGTCCGCAAGAACGCCCCAGTCCGCAAGAACGCCCCAGTCCGCAAGAACGCCCCAGTCCGCAAGATCGCCTCCGCCAAGATCGTTGATGTTGCTGTTCAGCCATCCCAAACCCCCGCCCACCACGGGGAGACGGCTGAGGACACTACCCGGTGTCAAGCCGGGGATACGGGGTTATCCACAGGCGATGACGTGCCAATCATCGTGCTCTGGATTTGGACGTACGCTTCCTCAGTGCTCGCCCACGCCGTCTTCCTCGACCTGCCCGCCTCGGCGGTGTGGGGCGGCGTGCTGATGGGCGCGGCCGTGCTTCCGCTCCTGCCCCACCTGCGGCGCCGGCCATGAAGTGGCTCGCGCTGCTGCCCTGGGTCGCCCTGACCGCGCACACCGCCGTGAACGCGCTCCTCCTCCGCCGCCTGCCCCGCGCCGCCAAAAGCCACGCCACTGAGAGCAGCGCCGCCGGGAACAGCCTCGTCGGGAACCGCGCCGCCGAGGCTCGCGCCACCGGAAATCGCGCGGCCGGGAACAGCCCCACCGAGCGGGTCGCGGTTCTGCTTCCCGTGCGCAATGAGGCCGAGCGCGTCGGCCCCTGCCTCGAGTCGCTGCTCGCGCAGCGTGGCGTCGAGCATCTGACGATCTACGTGCTCGACGACGGCTCGACCGACGGAACCGCCGACGTAGTCCGGTCCGTAGCCGGCGACAAGGTAGAGCTGCTCACCGGCGAGCCCCTCCCGCCGGGCTGGCTGGGCAAGCCGCATGCCTGCGACCAGCTGGCCCGAGCCGCCGCCGACGCCACCGTCCTGTCCTATATAGACGCCGATGTCATACTGAATCAGGACGCGATCGCCTCCGCCGTGTCCGAGTTGCGCCGGATCGAGGCCGACCTGCTCTCGCCCTACCCCAGGATCACCGGCGCCGGCCGTCTGGTTCAGCCGCTGCTGCAATGGTCGTGGCTGACGTTCCTCCCGCTGCGGGCCATGGAACGCTCCCCCCGCCCCTCCCTGGCCGCGGCCGGCGGTCAGTGGCTGGTGATCGACGCGGCGGCCTACCGTGCGGCGGGCGGCCACGCCTCCGTGCGCACCGAGATCCTCGAGGACATCGCCCTGGCCCGCGCGGTCAAACGGGCCGGCGGCCGGATCGCGCTGGCCGACGGCTCCCCCATGGCGACCTGCCGCATGTACGACTCGTGGCCCGAGCTCACCGCCGGCTACGCCAAGTCGCTCTGGGCGTCCTTCGGCTCGGCGGCCGGCGCGAGCGCCGTCGTGGTCATGCTCCTTTCCCTGTACGTTGTCCCGCCGCTCGCGGCCGCAGTCCTCGCCGCGGCCGGGGAGTTCGAGTGGGCGGGTGTCGCCCTGACCGCGTACGGGCTGGGGGTGCTGGGCCGGGTCGTGGCCGCCGCGGCGACCGGGGCCCGCGCCTGGCCGGACGCGCCGGCCCACCCGGTCTCGGTCGCGCTGTTCGCCTGGCTGGTGACCCGCTCGTTCCGCCTGCGCCGCCGCGGCGCCCTGACCTGGCGCGGACGGCCGGTATGAGCCACCACATCGCATCGACTGGCCAGACCAGCAGGCGGCCCGCATGAGCCGGATCGTCGTGATCGGGGCCGGGGTCGGCGGGCTGACCGCGGCCGTCCGGCTGGCCCGGGGCGGGCACGCGGTGACGGTGTTCGAGCAATCGGACCGGCTGGGCGGCAAGCTCGGCGTCTACGAGCGGGACGGCTTCCGCTTCGACACCGGGCCCAGCCTGCTGACGCTGCCGCAGGTCTTCACCGAGGCCGAGCTCGAGCCGGTGCCGCTCGACCCGGTGGTGCGGCACGTCTTCCCCGACGGCACGGTGCTCGACTCCTCGCCGGTGCACTCCGAGTTCCTCGACCGCATCGGGGACGCGCTGGGTGCGGAGGCGGCGCACGACTGGGACAGGTTCTGGCGCCGGGCCCGGCGCATCTGGGAGGCGTCCTGGCGCTCGGTGCTGCGTAAACCGGTCACTGCCGCGTCGCTGGCGGCGCTGTCGTGGCGGGTCGGCGACCTGGCCGCGATCGCCCCGGGCCGCTCGCTGCGGTCGCTGGGCCGGCACTATCTGCGCGACCCGCGGCTGCGGATGATGCTCGACCGGTACGCGACTTACACGGGCGCCGATCCGCGGCGGGCGCCGGCCGCGCTGGCCGCGGTGCCGTACGCCGAGCTGGCGTTCGGGGGCTGGTATCTGCCGGGCGGGCTGGGCACGATCGCGACCGCGCTGGCGTCGGGCTGCGCCGGGGCCGGGGTGCGGATCGTGCTCGGCCAGGCCGTCGAGCGGATCGAGACGGCGGACGGGCGGGTCACCGGCGTCCGGCTGGCCGACGGCTCGCACGAGCCGGCCGACGAGGTTGTGTCGAATGTGGACGCGCTGACGGTCTATCGCGACCTGCTGCCCGAGCCAAGGCGGCTGACCGGGCTCACCGATCGCAGCCTGGCCGGGTTCGTGCTGCTGCTGGGCGTGCGTGGCGAGACCCCGGAGCTGGCCCATCACACGGTGTTCTTCCCGTCCTATTACGACGCCGAGTTCGACGCGATCTTCGGTTCGGCGTCGCGGCGGGCCCGGCCGGCGAGCGACCCGACCGTGTTCGTCACCCGGGCCCCCGATCCGAGCGTGCGTCCGGCGGGCGCCGAGGCTTGGTTCGTGCTGGTGAACGCGCCGCGGCACGGCACCGGGTGGCGGGCCGTCGACTGGCGGCGCGCGGGGCTGGCCGAGGCGTACGGGGATCTGGTGCTCGACGTGCTGGCCCGGCGCGGCCTGGACGTGCGGGATCGGCTGCTCTTCCGGGAGACGCGCACGCCGGCCGACCTGGCCGCGGCGACGGGCGCGCCGGGCGGGGCGATCTACGGCACCGCGGGCGGGCTGATGCGGCCGGTCAACCACGGTCCGGTGGCCGGGCTGCACCTGGTCGGCGGGTCGGTGCACCCGGGCGGCGGCCTGCCCATGGTCACCCTGTCGGCCCAGATCATCGCCGACAGGATCGGCCCGGCCTAGCCCCCGAGCCGGCCCGGCCCGGCCCCGCGTGACAGGTCAGCGCGAGGCGTGGGCCGGCACGTCAGGTCAGCGTGGGCCGGCGCGTCGGGTCAGCGCGGGGCGTGGGCCGCCAGGAACGCCTTGGCGATGGCGGAGGACAGGTCGGCCGGGTTGGTGGCCGGGAACGCCTTGCCGCCCGTGGCCGCCGACATGTCGTCGAGGGCCTTCATGTCGACGTCGGGGCCGTAGCCCACCGCGATGATCGGGACGGGGCGGCTCGGGTCCTGCTCGCCGGCCAGCTTGGCCATGAACTGGGCCTGCGTCATCTTGAACGTGGACTCGCCGTCCTCGCCGTCGGTCAGCACCACGACCAGCGTGACCGTGCCGGGCGCGACCTTGTCGCGCATCTCGGCGATGCCGTCGAGCACGGTCTGATAGAGCGGGGTGCCCGAGTTGTCGGCCGCCCGATAGTTGTTCATCGCCTTGACCAGCGCGTCGCGGCGGGTCTTGGCCCCGTCGAGCTGCTCGGTGATCGGTCCGAAGGGGACGACCTCCTGGTGGGCCGGGCTGGTCGGGGTGGGCTGCCCGAAATACCACATGCCGACGGTGGTGTCCTCGGCGAACAGGTCCGCGGCGAAGCGGCCGGACTCGCGGAGCAGGGCGGCGCGGGTGACCGTGCGGCCGCCGGGCGCCTGGATCTTCTGGTTCATCGAGCCGGACGCGTCGATCAGCAGCAGCACCTGGGTCGCGAGCGACTTGTATTCGCTCCACATGGTGGCCGGGGCGATCAGGCCGGCGGGCTGCTCCGGCAGCGGCAGCGCGTTCGGGACGGGCAGCGGGCGGAAGCCGGCCTTGATCAGCGACGAGCGGGTGATCGCGGCCCGCAGCTTCGCGGTCAGCTCGGTGTCCTGGTTGTTCTTGGCCACCGCGAACGGGTAGTCGGCCTGAACCATGCCGTCGGCCGGGTACGCGCCCTTGAGCCGTACGGTGTGCTTGCCGCGCTGATAGTTCTTGAGCTGCTGCTCGACGAGCGGGAAGACGCCGACGTCGTAGACCACGCTGTTGGTGTTCCACTGCTCGGTGATCTTGGCGATCAGCTTGGCCGGGTCGGCCGCGGCCTCCTTGAGCCGGCTGCGCAGGGTCAGCGCGCGCAGCTGGGCGATGCCGCTGTCGGGTGTGGTGCGGGCCATGGCCGCGTTGACGCCGTAGACCGAGAGCAGGCCGACCGTGCTGGTCTGGGCGTCGGGCATGGTCATGGAGACGACCTTGCCGGTGGCGACGGCGCTGGTGAGCTGGGCCCACGAGGTGCGGCCGCCCTGGCCGAGCGAGTCGGCGAGGGATTCCGGGGCGGCCAGCATGATCGGCGAATACGCCATCGGCTGGCCCTGCGCGGTGAACGCGGCGCCCCCGGCGTTGGCGATGCCCAGCCAGGCGCTGCTGGAGGGGATCCAGATGTCGGGCTTGGCGGCGGCCGAGGCCGTGATGCCGGGCTCCTCGGCGACGACCGCGATCGGGTCGCACGGGTCGGCCGCGTCGTCGTCGAGCGTCTTGGCCGCGGCCTGCACCGCCGGCGCGATCTCGGGGGCGGCGACCACCCGCAGCTTGACCCCGGGGCAGGCGGCCGGGGTGGAGGGCCGGGCGGTCGGCGCGGTGTTCGAGGTCGGGGCGGGCTCGCGGGTGTACATCCACCAGGTGGTGCCGCCCGCGACGGCGACCAGCAGCAGCACGATCGCGGCGGCCAGCAGCACCCGGCCGGCGCCACCACCGGGCGGGCCGTGGTGGGTCACAGGCTCGTCCATCGGCGACTGATTGCGTCCCGTCAGATCCGACATCGCACCCACCTCTCCTTCGACCCGGACGCGCCCGGCGACCCGGTCAGCCTCTCCGACCTTGATCGCAACATCGAGCGGTCTCTCTGCAACGTGAGCGAATAGTAATCACATCTCGGCGGCCGACAACCGCCCGGCCCCTATTGGCACATTGCCGATAGACACCCCGTGACCGATCACCTACCCTGCGGCCGCGCCACCGCGATCACGATCAATTCCCCATCTTCACCTGTGCCAACAGGCTCCTTGGCCCAGCCGCCGTAGATCCGGTCGACGTCGAACCCGGCCGCCTCGACCGTTGTCCTGATCTCACTTTCGGACCGAAAACGTAGCGTGGCCGTGCTCGTCAGCTCGTCACCCTCCGTGAACAGGTAATGCCGGGTGAAGGTGACTACCCCCTCGACCTCGGAATTCACCTCCGTCCATGTCTCGATCCGGTCGCCGCCGGGCCGGACCACGGTGCGACGTGAGTCGACGGGATTCCAGCGGAGCCACCGGCGGTCGGCCGGGTCGCGACTGTCGAAGATCAACCGGCCGCCCTCGACGAGCGACCGGCGCAGCGCCCGCAAGGTCGACAACCACTGCTCGTCACTGACGAGGAACTGCGCGACGTGACTTGTGAGTAACACCGCATCGAACGCCCGCGCCGGGAGCACCTCGGCCGAGCCCTCGATCCAGGTCACCTGCTCGGCGCCCGGCTTGCGGCGGGCGGCGTCGAGCGAGGCGCGCGCGGGATCGACCCCGGTGACCTCGTGACCGGCCTTCGCCATCGCGATCGCGAGCCGGCCGGTGCCGCAGCCGAAGTCGAGCACGCGGGGCGCGTTGCGCTCGGCCAGCAACGCCATGAACAGGTCGTCGTCGTAGCCCCAGACGAACTCGGCGTCGTAGATCTCGACCAGGCGCGGATCCTCGAACTCACCATGATGCACAGCGACGATGCTAAGTCCGGTTTCCGGTACGCAACTGCACACAGCTGCTGGATAGGCTCTCGGCATGGGCTGGCTGGCACCGGAGAGATACGCGGCGGAGCTCGAGGCGGAGTCGGGCCGGCTGGGCGCCGCGGCGACCGGTCCGGCGCCCGGCGCGATCGTGCCCACCTGTCCCGAGTGGACGGTGCGCGACCTGGTCACGCACGTCGGCACGGGCCACCGCTACGCCACCGAGGTCATCACGACCGGGGCGCCGGTGGAGTATCGCCGGATCGAGGCGCCGTCCGAACCGGACGAGTGGACGTCGTGGCTGCTCGGCGGCGCGCGGGGGTTGAACGCGGCCGTATTCGAGCGGGGCTTCGGCGCCGAGGTGTGGACGTGGCACCCGCGGCATCAGACGACCGGGTTCTGGCTCCGGCGCATGGTGCACGACCTGGTGGTGCACCGCTTCGACGCCGACCCGTCGGGTGAGCTGGCGCCCGATCTGGCGGCCGACGGCGTGGCCGACTTCCTGCTGACCTTCGAGGCGGTCGGCACGGGCCTCACCGGGGAGGGCGAGACGCTGCGCTTCCGGGCCACCGATGTGCCGCGAAGTTGGCACGTCACGCTGACGACCAGCGGCATCACGTGGACCGAGGACGATCAACCGGCCGACGTCACGGTCACGGCGCCGGTGCTGAGCCTGCTGCTGGCGCTCAACCGGCGACTGCCCGCCCCGGAGGCGATCGAGGGGGACGCCGGGCTCTGGGAGCGCTGGCGAGCGGGCACCCGGTTCTGACGGGACCCGATTCGGGGGCCCCTCGGGAGTTTGTCGCGCCCGAGGACGCGTACGGGGAAACGGTTTTGATCTAAAGAGGACGCACGCCGAGGGGAAGCTCCTGGGTGGCGACGTGGTGGAGCAGGGTCTCGCGCAGGGCCTGAGCGGCGTGCGGCAGCACCGAGCGGGTGCGGTGGGCCAGCGCGATGGTGCGACGCATGCCGGGCGGGGCCAGCGGAGTGGCCCGCAGCAAAGGACGGTTGGCCAGCACCATGCTCGGCACGAGGGCGACGCCCAGGCCGGCCTCGACGAAGGCCAGCACGGCGTCCATCTCGCCGCCCTCGACGGCGAACTTCGGGGTGAAGCCGGCCTTCTCGCAGGCCTCGAGCGTGACGCCACGAATGTCGTAGCCGGCGCGGAACATGACCAGCGGGGTGTGCTCGAGCTCGGAGAGGGCGATCTGCGCGTGCGGCGTGGGCGGCGGGCCGTCGGCCACCGAGGCCACGACCAGGCTCTCGCGCAGCACGGGGGTGGTGTGGAGCGAGTCGTCGACGCCCTCCTCGGGCTGCACGATCAGGGCCAGGTCGAGCGTGTGGGCCTGCAGGTTCTCGATCAGGTCCTGCGAGCCGCCCTCGTTGACGTAGAGCTGGATGTCGGGGTGGGCCGCGCGGAAGGTGCGCAGCACCTCGGGCACGAGCGACGAGCACAGGCTGGGGGTGGCGCCGAGCCGCACCTCGCCGCGACGCAGGCCGACGATGTCGGCGACCGCCTCCTGGGCCGCGTCGGCGTCGGCGACCATGCGCTGGGCGAGCGGCAGCAGGGTCTGGCCGGCCGCCGTGAGGGTCACACCGCCACGAATCCGCTCGAACAGGGGCGCGCCGAGGGTGGCTTCCAGCGTGTGAATTTGCTTACTGAGAGTCGGCTGGGAGACGCCCAGAATGTCCGCCGCTTGGGTGAAATGTCGTGTCTGTTCGACTGCTAGGAAGTAACGAAGCTGCTGGAGCTGCACGTCGATAGCTTATCTCTATGGTTACTGCGTCGATCATGCATTAGACGAATCGCACACAGCTTCCTACCGTCCAGAGTGTGGCGGTAGATACTTCGACCCGGAAGTCGGCGGCGGCAGCGCCCGCTCCGGGCAAACCAGTTCGGCGGCGCTCGTCGGTCGCCCTCAAGATCTTCATGGCGGTGACCGGCTTCCTGCTGGTCGCCTTCCTCTACGTACACATGATCGGCAACCTGAAGATCTTCTTCGGCGAGGAGACCTTCGACCACTACGCGCACTGGCTGCGCAGCATCGGCACCCCGCTGCTGCCGGAGGCGTGGTACCTCTACATCCAGCGCACCGTGCTGACCGTGGCGGTGATCGGGCACATCGTGGCAGCGGTGATCCTGACCCGCCGGGCCCGCCAGGCGCGCCCGGTCAAATACGCGCACCGGCCCAAGGTGCAGGGCAGCTACGCGGCCCGCACGATGCGCTGGGGCGGCGTGATCGTCCTGCTCTTCGTGATCTACCACATCCTCGACCTGACCACGCTCACGCTGAACCCGCACGGCGTCACCGGTGAGGTGTATCGCAACGTGGCGGAGGACTTCGCCCCGTCCCGCTGGTACGTGACGCTGTTCTACACGCTGTCGATCGTGGCGGTCGGCTTCCACCTGCGGCACGGCCTGTGGAGCGCCGTCCGCACGCTCGGCCTGCAGAGCCCGCGCGGCGAGGTCTACGCCCGCGCGACGGCCCTGGTGCTGTCGGTGGTGCTGGTCGTCGGGTACCTGTCGGTGCCGTTCGCGGTTCTGGTCGGATTGGTGGACTGAAAATGGCTGACTTCTGGAACGACGGCGACCCGATCGCCGACACCGCGGCCCCCGAGGGCCCGATCGAGAACCGCTGGGAGAAGCGCAAGTTCTCGGCCAAGCTGGTCAACCCGGCCAACCGCCGCAAGCTGACGGTGATCGTGGTCGGCACCGGCCTGGCCGGCGGCTCCGCGGCGGCGACGCTGGCCGAGGCGGGCTATCACGTCAAGTCGTACTGCTATCAGGACAGCCCGCGGCGGGCCCACTCGATCGCCGCGCAGGGTGGCATCAACGCGGCCAAGAACTACCGCAACGACGGCGACTCGATCTACCGCCTGTTCTACGACACCGTCAAGGGCGGCGACTTCCGGGCCCGCGAGTCCAACGTGTACCGCCTGGCCACGGTCTCGGTGAACATCATCGACCAGTGCGTCGCGCAGGGTGTGCCGTTCGCCCGCGAATACGGCGGCCTGCTCGACAACCGCTCGTTCGGCGGCACCCAGGTGTCCCGCACGTTCTATGCCCGGGGGCAAACGGGTCAGCAGCTGCTGCTCGGCGCCTACCAGGCCATGGAGCGGCAGATCGGCCTGGGCAACATCGAGATGAACAGCCGGCACGAGATGCTCGAGCTGATCATCGTCGAGGGCAAGGCGCGTGGCATCGTGGTGCGCGACATGGTCACCGGCGAGATCACCACCGAGATGGCCGACGCCGTCGTGCTCGCCTCGGGCGGCTACGGCAACGTCTTCTTCCTCTCGACCAACGCCAAGGGCTGCAACGTCACGGCGTCGTGGCGGGCGCACCGCAAGGGCGCGCTGTTCGCGAACCCGTGCTACACGCAGATCCACCCGACGTGCATTCCCGAGTCCGGTACGCACCAGAGCAAGCTCACGCTGATGAGCGAGTCGCTGCGCAACGACGGCCGGGTGTGGGTGCCGAAGTCGGCTTCGGATTGCCAGAAGCCCGCATCGGATATTCCGGAAGAAGACCGCGATTACTACCTTGAACGGATTTATCCGTCGTTCGGTAACCTCGTACCACGTGACATCGCCTCGCGGGCCGCGAAGAACGTCTGCGACGAGGGCCGGGGCGTGGGGCCGGGCGGTCTGGGTGTCTACCTCGACTTCGCCGACGCCATCAAGCGCCTCGGGAAGAAGGCCGTAGAAGCCAAGTACGGCAACCTGTTCGAGATGTATCAGCGCATCACCGGCGAGGACCCTTATTCCGTTCCTATGCGGATTTATCCGGCCGTGCACTACACGATGGGCGGCCTCTGGGTCGACTACGACCTGCAGTCGACCATCCCGGGCCTGTTCGTGGTGGGTGAGGCCAACTTCTCCGACCACGGCGCCAACCGGCTCGGCGCGTCCGCGCTGATGCAGGGCCTGGGCGACGGCTACTTCGTGCTGCCCACGACGCTGGGCAACTATTTGGCCAGTGGCCCGTACGAGAAAATCGGCGCGGACCACGAGGAAGTGGTCGCGGCGCGCAAGCAGGTCGAGGACCGCATCGCCAAGCTCCTGTCGATCAACGGCGACCGTACGGTCGACAGCTTCCACCGCGAGCTCGGCCACATCATGTGGGAGTACTGCGGCATGGAGCGCACCGAGGAGGGCCTGACCAAGGCCATCGGGCTCATCCGCTCGCTCAAGGAGGAGTTCTGGCAGCGCGTCAAGGTGCCCGGCACCGGCGAGCAGCTCAACCAGAACCTGGAGAAGGCCGGCCGTGTCGCCGACTTCTTCGAGCTGGGCGAGCTGATGTGCATCGACGCCCTGCACCGCCGCGAGTCCTGCGGCGGCCACTTCCGCGCCGAGTCGCAGACCCCCGACGGCGAGGCCCTGCGCCACGACGACGAGTTCAGCTACGTCGCGGCCTGGGAGTACGCCACCGGCGAGAGCGCGAAGCCGACCCTGCACAAGGAACAGCTCGAATTCGAGTACGTCCACCCGAGCACCCGGAGCTACAAGTAATGGATATCCAGGTCCGCGTGTGGCGTCAGCAGGACTCGTCCGACAAAGGCCGGATGGAGTCCTACGACGTCAAGGACATCTCCCCCGACGCCAGCTTCCTCGAGATGCTCGATGTGCTGAACGAGAAGCTGATCCTCGACGGCGACGACCCGATCGCCTTCGACCACGACTGCCGCGAGGGCATCTGCGGCGCGTGCAGCATGGTGATCGACGGCGTGGCGCACGGCCCCGAGAAGGCCACCACCGCCTGCCAGCTGCACATGCGCCACTTCAAGGACGGCGACAAGATCGACGTGGAGCCGTGGCGGGCCGCCGCGTTCCCGGTGATCAAGGACCTGGTCGTCAACCGCGGCAACCTCGACAAGATCATCGCGGCCGGCGGCTACATCACCGCCCCGACCGGCGCCGCCCCCGAGGCGCATGCCACCCCGGTGCCCAAGAAGGACGCCGACCTGGCGTTCGAGGCGGCCACCTGCATCGGCTGCGGCGCCTGCGTGGCGGCCTGCCCGAACGGCTCGGCGATGCTGTTCACCGCGGCCAAGGTCGCGCACCTCGGCCTGATGCCGCAGGGCCAGCCGGAGCGTGACACCCGCGTGCTCGACATGCTGCAGGCCCAGGACGACGCGGGCTTCGGCGGCTGCACCAACATGGGCGAGTGCTCGCAGGTCTGCCCCAAGGGCATTCCGCTCACCCTGATCGGCCGCCTGAACAGCGACTACCGCAAGGCGCTGCGCAAGCAGCTCTAGGTTTGCTCATCGGGGCCGGTCGCTGTTTCCTGGCGGCCGGCCCCGATCCCGTTGTGGATGAACGTCGTCAGCGTCTCGATCGCCTCGTCGTCGTGTGGTGGGTGATTCGCGGCGAATGCCGACACCAGCGTGGTGAAGATCGAAGCCAGCACGTACGGATCCCCGTGCGGATCGACCTTGGCGATGTGCTGCGCGATGTGCCCCAGGTCGGGCTCCATCATCTGCCGCGACCGCTCGGCGAACCCCTCGTCGACGATGGCCGCCTGCCGCAGCGCGTCCATGACCGCGCGGTGCCGCCGGTAGAAGTTCCAGTACGCCGCCACGTGATAGCGCACCGCTTCCCGATCCCGGAAGTCGTCGCTGTGCTCCGCCGACGCAGCCGACTCGTCCCCCTCGGCCAGCAGGTCCTGCAGCAACGCCTCGAGCAGCTGCTCCTTTCCCGCGAAGTGCTTGTAGAACGACCCGGTCGCCCGCCCCGCCTCCGCCGTGATGTCAGTGATCTTGGCGTTGAGATAGCCGGCCCGCTCGAACACCCGCACCGCGGCCGCCTTCAGCTCCGCCTCGGTCTGCGCCGCCTGCTGCCTGCGAATACCCGTCACCACTTGACGGAGATTATCAGCCCCCCGTACGGTGAATCTATGTTCACTGAATCTGGATTCACCCTCATTGTCGGCGCCGGCCCGACCGGCCTCACCCTGGCCCGCGTCCTCCAGCGCCACGGCGTCCCGTTCCGCATCGTCGAGCAGTCGCCGACACCACCCGACGGCTCCCGAGGCAAAGGCATCCAGCCCCGTACGCAGGAGGTCCTCGACGACCTGGGCCTGCTCCCCGCGTTTCGCTCCGTCGGCCGCGACTACCCCGCGCTGCTGATCCACCTGCCCGACGGCGGCGAGATGACGCAACGCATGGACGAACTGCACGACCCGACACCCGCCGTGCCGTACCCCAACATGCTGATGCACCCGCAGTGGCGCACGTCCGCGCTGCTGGCCGAGGGAATCCCGGTCGAATACGGCGTCAGCGTCGTCTCCCTGACCGACGACGACGTCACTCTCTCCACCGGCGAGACGGTCACCCCGCGCTACATAGTCGGCTGCGACGGCGGCCGCAGCACCATCCGCAAGGCCCTCGACATCCCCTTCGAAGGCGACTCGTTCCCGACCGAGCAGTTGATTGTTGCCGACGTCCAGGTGCCCGGCCTCTCCCGCGACCACTGGCACATCTGGCCCGGCGCAGACCAGCGCTCCATGCGCCTGGCCCTGTGCCCCATGCCCGGCACCGACACGTTCC
The DNA here is from genome assembly GCF_016785085.1 of Paractinoplanes lichenicola. Classification (GTDB taxonomy): domain Bacteria; phylum Actinomycetota; class Actinomycetes; order Mycobacteriales; family Micromonosporaceae; genus Actinoplanes; species Actinoplanes lichenicola. Next base: position 482,081 of record NZ_JAENHO010000005.1, on the reverse strand, counting down.
AGCTCACGGCGCCACCCTCAGACCTGTCGCTGTCGTCGCTCGTCGCCTCGGTGGGTCTTTCCCTGGCCGCCGTCGGCTGGCAGTCCCTGTACCGGGCGAACATCCGCATGGTCTCGCGTTACCGAGCCGGCAAGTACTTCCTGGCCGGCGACGCCGCCCACGTCCACTCCCCCGCCGGCGGCCAAGGTCTCAACACCGGCATCCAGGACGCCTACAACCTGGGCTGGAAGCTGGCCTACGAGGGCTTGCTCGACACGTACGAGGAGGAACGCCTGCCGGTCGCCGCCGGGGTCCTGGGCATCAGCACAAAGCTGCACCGCCGCGCTGTTTCCGCTACCGACGACGCCCTCCGCCGCGATGACCCGGTGCTGCGGCAACTCTCCCTGAACTACCGCGGCAGCTCCCTCTCCGCCGAACACCGCCCCCACCCCGGCCGCGTCCAGGCGGGCGACCGCGCTCCCGGGCCGCTGCTCGATCTGCTGCACGGGCCGCACTTCACGCTGCTGGCCTTCCACTGGACCGGCCCGCTGCCCGCCCTGCCCCCGGACTGCCACGTCCACCACGTCACCGACCCTTCCGCGGCCAGCACCTACGACGCCCAAAAGCCCACACTTTTCCTCGTACGCCCGGACAACTACATCGCCTGCGCCACCCACAACGCCGACGACGTCACCAACTACCTGGACGCCATCCGCACCCCGTCCACCCAGCTTTAGCCCGCCCGGTTCACAACACAGCCGCGGCCCCCGGACGGGCCCGCTCCGGAACGCCTGCCGTCGGCGCGCCAGTCGACCGCTTCCTGGCCCGCGGGTAGAACTCGACGACGCTCGCCCCCGTCGGGGAGGGCAACGTCGGAGGCGGAAGCCGGCCGGGGCGCGCAGCCAGGCGGCCGGCACGGCCGAGTCGGTGCAGGTCAGCGCCGGAGGGGCCGTGAAGGCGCACCGGTCAGCGGCCGCGCGCCCGGCGTACGGGCTGCGGGCCTTGATCGCGGGTGGTGTCGGCCAGCAGGCCGAGGGCCTCGACGAACGCGGTCCGGGCGGCGTCCGGCAGGCTGCTCAACGCGTCGGCGTGCACTTCGTCGACGATGCGTTGGCCCTCCTCGGCGGCCAGGCGACCCTTTTCGGTGACGGCGATGATGCGGGCTCGGCGGTCCGTGGTCGAGGGACGGCGTTCGGCCAGGCCGCGGCTTTCCAGGTCGTCGACCGTGCTGACCATGGTGGTTTTGTCCATGTCGGCCAGGGCGGCCAGTTGGATCTGGGTTCGCTCCTCTTCGAGCGCATGCACCAGCACGCACTGCATGCGCGGCGTCAAGTCGATGCCGGCCAGGGCTGCAGCGAGGCGGTTGGTGAGGGCGTGGCCGGCCATGTTGAGCAGGCCGGTGACGTCGCGCTCGGTGCGTTCGGGGGCGGACATGAGTCCAGCCTAACTCGGATTATCCGGTAGCGGATGATCCGGGGCCGGGACGGTCGGCGGACCTGCCCCCGTGTCGGCCCGCCGCCCGGCCCGGCGGCTCCGATGTGGACAACCGTACGATCCGCGTCGGCTTCCTTACAACCGATTAACGATCACGCAGGAGCGACCAGGAGCGGCCGGCCCCGTTGGTGATCCTGCCTCTGCTGAGCACCCTGATGTTCCGGACGTTGCACGAGCCCCGGAGCATCCGCACGATGGCGCGGTCATGAGGAGGTTCGCAGCGCCCGCCCGATAGCGACCGCGAGCTGAACACCCGCCACCAGCGCCAGCCCCAGCCAGACCGCGGTAGCAACAGTGATCGCGACCGGCACCAGTGCCGCCGCCAGCAGCCCGAAGATGGCGACCAGCACCCGCGTAGGCCGTTCGGCCACGGTCACGACGCCGATCTCGGACATGCCGGCCGCCGTGGCGCGGGCCCGCGCATACTCCTGCAGCCAGGACGCCGCCCCGGCCGTCACCACCAGCCAACCGGGCGCGCCGGCCAGCCAGAAGGCGATCAGCCAGGCCAGCTCGCCGAGCCGGTCGGCGACCGAGTCGTAGACGTAGCCCAGCTTGGTGGTGCGCCCGGTGATCACGGCGACCGCGCCGTCCAGCCCGTCGGCCAGCGCCGCCACCAGCACCAGCACCGCCGCCAGCAGCGCGCCCCACCGCCCCAGCAGCACGGCCGCGGGCACGGTGGCGCAGATCAGCAGCCCCGCGGTGGTCACGGTCATCGGGCCGACCCGGTGCCGGCCCAGCCACGAGCCCACCCCGTACGCGATGCGCACCCACCCCCGTACGAGGAAGGAAGCTCGCCGTGGATCGAAGCCGCCGTGCAGCCCGGACCACGCCGTGGCGTAGTCGTCCCAGAGCACGGTCAGGCGGCCGCGGGCAGGGGCGCCAGCAGTTGCCACACCTCGCGCGTCGCCGTCGACCGGTTGAGCGTGATGAAGTGGATGCCCGGCACGCCCTCGTCGATCAGTTTGGCGCACATCTCGGCGCACACTTCGACCCCGAGTTCCCGTACGGCGGCCTCGTCGTTCGCCACCTTCTCGAAGCGAGCGAGCAGGGCCGGCGGGAACGGCGCCCCGGAGAGCTGGGACGAGCGCTCGATCGTGGCCATCCGGGTCACCGGCATCACGCCGGGCAGGATCGGCGTGTCGCAACCCGTGGCCGCGACCCGGTCGCGCAGGCGCAGATACTCGTCGGCCTCGAAGAACATCTGCGTGATCGCAAAATCGGCCCCGGCCCGGCATTTGCGGACGAAATTCGCGGTGTCGCTCTCGACGTCGGCCGAGCGGGGGTGTTTGTACGGGAAGGCGGCCACGCCGACGCTGAAGTCGCCCGACTCCTTGACCAGCCGGACCAGATCCTCCGCGTAGAGCACTCCGTCGGCGTGCTGCACCCACTCACCCATCGGGTCGCCGGGCGGGTCGCCACGCACCGCGAGCACGTTGCGGATGCCCGCCCCGGCCAGCCGGCCGATCACGTTGCGCAGCTCGGCCACCGAGTGGTTGACCGCGGTCAGGTGGGCCATGGGCAGCAGCGTGGTCTCGGTCGCGACCCGCTCGGTGACGGCGACCGTGGTGTCGCGCGTGGTGCCGCCCGCGCCGTACGTGATCGACACGAAGCTCGGCCGCAGCGGCTCGAGCTCGCGGATCGCCCGCCACAGCAGCCGCTCGCCCTCGGGGGTCTTGGGCGGGAAGAACTCGAACGAGAACGTCGGGACGGACCCCCGGACGAGCTCACCGATCGCCGGTGTCGCGGGGAGACGAGAGGGAAGTCCGAGAGCCACACCGTCACTCTACCGAGGTCGTCCGCTAGCGTTCGTGCGGTGACCTCGCCCCTGGATGCCGCCGACCTGCGCGCCCGCGTCGACAAGGCGCTCGCCGCCTTCCTCGGTGAGCAGCGCGCCCGCCTCACCGGGATCGACCCGGCGCTGGTCCCCGTGGCCGAGGCGGTCGAGGATCTGGTGCTCAAGGGCGGCAAGCGGCTGCGCCCGGCGTTCGCCTACTGGGGCTTCCGCGGGGCCGGCGGCGCCGACTCCGAGCAGGTCGTCTCCGCGCTCGCGGCGCTCGAACTGGTGCAGGCCAGCGCGCTGATCCACGACGACCTGATGGACCGGTCGGACACCCGGCGCGGCGAGCCCTCGGTGCACCGGCGGTTCGAGGCGCGGCACACGGCGTCGGGCTGGCGGGGCGGGGCGGCGGCCTTCGGCGACAGCGCGGCCGTGCTGCTGGGCGACCTGGCCCTGGTCTGGTCGGACGAGCTGCTGCACACCTCGGGGGTCGGGGCGGTCGAGCTCACCCGGGCCCGGCCGGTCTTCGACGAGATGCGTACGGAGGTCACCGTCGGGCAATATCTCGACGTGCTGACCCAGGCCACGGCCGACACGTCGCTCGAGCGGGCCGGCAAGGTCGCCCGGTTCAAGTCGGCGAAATACACGGTCGAGCGCCCGCTGCTGCTGGGCGCGGCATTGGCCGGGGCGAGCGCCGCCGTCTCCGCGGCCTATTCGGGTTTCGGCCTGCCGCTGGGCGAGGCGTTCCAGCTGCGCGACGACGTGCTGGGCGTGTTCGGCGACCCGGAGCGCACCGGCAAGCCCGCCGGCGACGACCTGCGCGAGGGCAAGCGCACCTATCTCGTGGCGGCGGCGTTCGCGGCCCTGGGCGAGAAGGAGAGCGCGGAGCTCGACGCCGGGCTGGGCGATCAGGGCCTCGACGACGCCGGCGTGCAGCGGCTGCGGGCCCTGATCCGCGACAGCGGGGCGCTGGCCGCCACCGAGCGCCGCATCGACGAGCTGATGACGACCTCGCTGGCGGCCCTGGACGGCGCGCCGGTCGAGCCGGAGGCGCGCGACGTGCTGCACCGCCTGGCCGACGCCGCGACCCGCCGTACGGTCTGAGGCTCTTAGAAACCCAGCGCCTGAGCGCGCCTCTTCACCTCGCGGGCGCGATGCCCGCCGAGGCCCTTCGCCGCGTTCCCGTCGAGCGCCTCGTCCGGCTCGTACAGCCACCGGAGGGCCTCTTCGTCGTTATACCCGGCGTCGCGCAGCAAGTTCAGGACGCCGGGGAGGTGCTTCAGCACCGTGCTGTTGGCCACCAGGTCGGCCGGGACCACGCGGATGCCGTCACGGCGCACGGCGAGCAGGTGCCCGTCGCGAATCATCTGGTGGACCTTGCTGATCGACACGTCGAGCTTCGCCGACACGTCCGGCAGGTTGATCCACTCGGCCGGGCCGGCGGTTACGGAATCGCTCACCCCTACAGCGTACGAGAGCGGAGAAGGAACCCGATGAGCCTGCTGCGCAGGACCCGTACGGAGGTCGCCGGCGCGTGGCGTTCGCTGCGCTACGACATGGGCCGCACGCCGGCCGAACCGCCCGCCGGTGGGCCCGACATGACCTCGACCGGGATGGGCACCTTCGGCATCGACCTGCCGATCGACCCGGCGCCCGCCCCGGTGGCCCGCCGGCCGCGCCGCGCGCTCGCGGTGACCGCCTTCGCGACGTTGACCGTGGCCGGTGCGGCCGGGGCCTACCTGGCCGTCGTGAACGGGCTGGGCTCGCTCGTGTCGGAGACCACGGCCGCGGCCGGCACCTCCCCGCCGCGCGCCGCCGCGACCACCGCCGTGGGCATGGGGTCGTCGGCTTCCCCCGTACGGGTTCCGCCCGCCACCACGGCGGCGACCGTTCCCGCCGCGCCCGCTCCCGTGCCGACGGATCCGGCCCCGCCGCGCGCGGTCGAGGCGCCGCCGCCTCCACCGCCACCTGCGAACACTCCGATCCGGTCCACTAAGCCGACAAATCCGGAAAGCCATGGCAAGCCGCCCGTGCCGACGCCGACGGCCCCCACCTCGTCGCCCTCGCCGACGACCTCGCCGTCACCGTCCTCGCCGGATTCGTCCGATCCGGGCAGTCCCGGCCCGTCCCCGAGCGACTCCGCGAGCCCGGGCAACTCCGTCTCGCCGAGCCAGTCGTGGCATGGCCGACGCCACAAGAGGAACCACTAAATCCGCTTTTGCCGGGGCAGATCCGGCCGCGTACGGGGCTTGGTCGTACCCGTTTGGACTCAGCTGTGACATCCTGGGCTGCCCCCAAGCGAAAGCCACATACACTTCACGCCGATGGACACCACAGTCGCCGACACGTTGATCGGCACGACGATTGACGGCCGCTACCGGATCACCGGTCGCGTGGCCCGTGGTGGCATGGCAACCGTCTACACCGCCACCGACGAACGACTCGAACGCACCGTCGCTCTGAAGATCATTCACCCGTCGCAGGCGACCAATGCCCACTTCGTCGACCGGTTCACCGACGAGGCCAAGACGATCGCCCGGCTCACCCATCCCAACGTCGTCGCCGTGTACGACCAGGGCCGCCACCAGGGCCTGCCCTATCTGGTCATGGAGTACGTGCAGGGCCGCACGCTGCGCGACCTGCTGACCCAGCGCCGCCGGCTCAACCCGGTGGAGGCGCTGGCGATCCTCGAGCAGATGCTCGCCGCGATCGCCGCCGCCCACCGCGCCGGCCTCGTGCACCGTGACGTCAAGCCCGAGAACGTGCTGGTGGCCGAGGCGCCCAGCGGCGGCGTGGCCAACCTGGTCGACTCCGTCGTCAAGGTGGCCGACTTCGGGCTGGCCCGCGCCGTCGAGGCGAGCAGCGCCGACGAGGGCGGCCAGCTGATGGCCACCGTCGCCTACGTCGCGCCCGAGCTGGTCACCGAGGGTCACGCCGACGCCCGTACGGATGTGTATTCGGCCGGCATCGTGCTGTTCGAGATGCTCACCGGCCGGGTGCCGTTCGACGGCGACGACCCGGTCGCGGTCGCCTGGGAGCACGTCGACAACGACGTCCCGGCCCCGTCCAGCATCGTCAAGGGCCTGCCCTCGGTGCTCGACGACCTGACCGCCCGCGCCACCCGCCGCGACCCGGGGGCCCGCCCCACCGACGCCGGCGCGCTGCTGGCCGAGGTGCAGACGGTCCGCGACGACCTGGGCGCGGCGAACGTCGAGACCGCGCTGCTGCGCCAGGTGCCGCCCGCGCGCGGCGCCATCACCGATGCCACCACCGTGGTGCCCGCGGTCGGCGTCGGCGATCGTCCGAACTGGGCCCGCCTGCCCAACCAGGCCCCCCGCGGCCAGGAATACACCGCGGGCCGCATGCCCCGGTCGAAGTCGCGCTCGCTGCGCGGCGGCACCGACCGGCGCCGCATCCTGCTCAGCGCGGCCGTTGCCGTGATGGTGCTGGTGGTCATCGGCAGCACGTGGTGGGTCACCCTCGGGCGCTACACCGACTCGCCGCCCATGGTCAACATGACCAAGGCCCAGGCCGAGCTGTACGCGCAGCAGAACGGGTTCGAGCTCTTCTACGGCGACGGCGCCTACAGCGAGACGGTCGCCAAGGACACGGTCGTCTCGCAGGATCCGCCGGCCAATGAGCGGATCGTCAAGGGCGGCGTCCTCACGGTCAACCTGTCGCTCGGCCCCGAGCGCTTCGCCGTGCCCGACCTGTCCGGCCTCGAGCTGACGGCCGCGCGGGGCGAGCTCGAGCAGCTCAACCTCAAGCTCAAGGAGGGCGCGGGGCAATACAGCGACACCGTGCCCGAGGGTGCGGTCATCGCCTCCGACCCCAAGACGGGCACGCAGCTCAAGCGGGGCTCGACGATCACCGTCGTGCTCAGCAAGGGCCGTGCCCCGATCCGGGTGCCCGACCTGTCCGGCAAGAACATCAACGACGCCCGCACCGAGCTGGCCAACCTGGGCCTGACCGCGGCCGAGGTCTACAAGGACAGCGACCAGCCGGCCGACACGGTCATCGGGCAGAACCCGAAGCCGAACACGGGCGCGACCAAGGACGACACGGTCACGCTCGACGTCAGCAAGGGCCCGCCGCTGGTCACCGTGCCCGACCTGACCAACCAGCCGTGCCAGCAGGCCAAGGCCACGCTGGAGGGGATGAACCTGCGCGTCCGGGTCGACTTCAACGCCAACGCCATCGTCCGCAGCCAGCAGCCCGGCGGAAACACCCAGGTGCCGCCGCAGACCGAGGTCGCCATCCAGTGCTTCTAGGCTCTTCTCCCGACCGCCGGATCGGCTCACACACCAAGACGTCGGGCGGGCTGGCCAAGGCCGCCCTGCCCTACGTGGACGCCGCCGGGTCCGAGACGCTGCAGGTGTACGTCTCGAACTCGCGCGGCTGGGCCATGCCGCCCGGCGACCCGAAGCAGGACGTGCTGTTCCGCGACGGCATCGGCGAGCGCGAGATCCCGGCGTACATCCACGCCTCCCTGCTCGTGAATCTGGGCTCACCGACCGAGCTCACGGTCGAGAAGTCGGCGGCCGTGCTGGCCCACGCGCTCGAACGGGGCCAGGCCATCGGGGCGACCGCGGTGGTCTTCCACGCCGGCAGCTCGGTCGACGAGGCGCACGAGGACAAGGCGTTCCACCAGCTGCACGAGGCGCTGCTGCCGCTGCTGGAACGGCCCGGCCTGCCCCAGCTGCTGGTCGAGCCGAGCGCCGGGGGCGGGCGCAGCCTGGCCTCCAAGGTGCAGGAACTCGAGCGCTACCTGGACGCGGTGGAAAATCATCCCGGCCTGGGCGTCTGCTTCGACACGTGCCACGCCTGGGCCGCCGGCCACGACCTGGCCACCCCGGGCGGCATGACGGCGACGCTGGACGCGCTGATCGCCACGGTCGGCCGCGACCGCCTCAAACTGATCCACGCGAACGACTCGAAGGACGACTGCGGCTCCACCCGCGACCGTCACGAGACGATCGGCGCCGGGCGCATCGGGACGGCCGCGTTCGCCGAGCTGATGACCCACCCGGCCACGGCCGGCGTGCCCGTGATCGTCGAGACGCCGTCGGTGGAGCACGAGGGCCACGCGGCCGATATCGCCCTGCTCAAGTCGCTGCGTTAGCCGCTTCTCAGGTTGCTGCGGCTGCCGCGTCCCCGGTCGCTGCGAGCGCCGCGTCGAGGAGGGCAAGAGCGGTTCCCCGTACTGTTGTGGCGGCCTCGTCGCGGGTCTGACCGGCGATGTCCATCAGCCAGATCAGCGACTCGATCCCCGTCGCCGACCGGATGGCGACCGCCAGCGCGTGCCGGTCGACGTGCGGATGGTCGTTCGCCAGGGGCGCCAACGCGTCCTCGATCCAGCCGATCGCCCGGCCCCGCCGCAGCAGCGGGCGTTCGGCCGTGGCATCTTCCAGCGAAAGCCGCAGGGCCGAGCGCAGCTGGGGTTCCCACCGCAGGTTGTAGGCGGCGAAGCCGCTCATGAACGCGGCCAGCCGGGCCCGTGGCTCGCGGGGCGCGTCCGGGGGGAGCAGCGTGTCGGGCTGCATTTGAGGCTGGGCGGCGAGCAGGAGCGAACGCTGGTTGGCGAAGTAGCGGTACGCCGTCGTACGGCTGATCCGAGCCCGCACGGCCGCGTCCTCGACCCTCGGCGTCGACCCCCCGGCCAACAGCTCCCGCGCGGCCTCGACCAGGGCCTGCCGGGTGCGGGTCTTCTGCTCGACGCGGCCGCTCGCCTCATATGGTATTGACATCATCGTAATGGTACCGTCATCCCATGGTATTGGAGTCCCATAAAGGCGGGTGACCCTCATGAGCGGCTACGACGACCCTGCTGTCACCGATCCCGAGCTCTACCGCGTGGTCTTCGAGAACGACCGGGTCCGCGTGCTGGAATATCGCGACCACCCCGGGGACCGCACCCATCCGCACCACCACCCCGACACGGTCATGTACACGCTGGGCGCTTTCCGCCGCCGGATCAGCGACGGGTCGCGGTCGGTCGACGTGGCGCTTCCGGCCGGTGCAGTGCGCTGGGTCGGCGCCCAGGAGCACTCCGGCGAGAATGTCGGTGACACGCCTACGCATTGCGTCTTCGTCGAACTCAAGGAATCGGCCGCCGGCTCCAGCACTCTGGGCCCGACTATGTCAACGAATCATTGACATAGTCCCTACACTGAGTCCGTGGCTGACCTCGACGACTTGCGGACCATTCCCGCCGCGCGGGCCCGGCTCGACGTCCAGGAGCTCGAGCTGATCGACCGGGCCCGGCGCGACGGCGCGACCTGGGGCGAGATCGCCGCCGCGCTCGGTCTGGGCAGCCGCCAGGCCGCGGAGCAGCGCCGGCTACGCCTGGTCGCCGCCGTGCAGCCGGTGGTCGCCGATGCGTACGGGAAAGACTTCGACTCTCTGCGGCGAGCGGCCCTTGAGCTGCACCGACGCGTCGGAGCCGACCGCCGCTGGGACCGCCGCTTCACCCGCGCCGTGCTGGTCCGCGAGACCCTCGCCGCGGTGCCCGGCGCGACCGGCGGCGCTCTCTTCGCCCTGGCCGAGGCCGTGATCGCCGACCTCGCCGACGTGTCCGCCGCGCTGCCCGCCCCCACCCGGGCGGCCGTCGACCGCCTACGGAAAGCATTGGAGGCCGCGTCACCGGAACGTTGACAGATGGACACTCAACTCTGAAGTATGTGAGTTCTCACGACTCAACCTGCTTCGGAGGCGTCATGCGGCGCAACGCGGTCCTGTTCGTGCTGATCTCGCTGCTGTCCGGCTTCGGCAGCACCACGATGACCCTCGCCGCGGGCCTCTGGGTGCTCGACCTGACCGGTTCGGTGAGCCTGGCCGCCCTGACCGCCGTGTGCATCTACGCGCCGACGCTGGCCGCCCCGTGGCTGGGCGCACTGGTCGACCGGCTGCCCCGCCGCCCCCTGGTGATCGGCGTCGACCTGGGCCTCGGCCTGCTCCTGCTCACGCTGCTGGCCGTCCGCTCGGCGTCGGCGGCCTGGCTCATCTTCGCCGTCCTCCTGGCCCGCGGCGCCAGTTACGTGCTGATCGAGGCCGGGGAGTCGGCCATCATGCCGTCCGCGCTACCCGCGTCGATGCTGGGCGACGTCAACGGCTGGCGCTCGAGCGCCCAGGAGGGCACAAAACTGATCGCACCGGTGGCGGGGGCGGCGCTGTATGCCTGGCACGGGCCGATGGCGGTGGTGTTGCTCAGCGCGGCCATGCCGTTGCTGACGGCCGCCTGCTACGCGGCCGTCCGGTTGCGGCCCGCCGCTGAGGTCCCGCCGCAGCAGCCCGTCGCCGGCGCCCGGTCAGGGCTGCGAGACGGGTTGCGGGCCCTGTTCAGCGTGCCCGCCGTGCGGAACCCGGTGCTGCTGGCGGCCGTCGCGATCGGTGGGTCCGGGCTCAAGGACGCCGCGGTGCTCGCCCATCTCGTACACGATCTGCACCTGCCGGCCACCCACCTGGGCTTTCTCGGCACGGCTCAGGGCGCGGGCTCGATCGCCGGTGGTCTGATCGCCGGTCGCATCCTGGCCCGCCGCAGCGCGATCACCGTGGCCGCCATCGGTGCCGTGGTCTTCGCCGCCGGGTGCGTCTCACAGGCGCTGCCCTGGTTCCCCGCGATGGTCGCCGGCAGTGTGGTGATCGGCGTCGGGCTGCCCTGGACCCTGATCGCCGCGCTGACCGCCGTGCAGACGCTGACGCCCGACCACCTGCTGGGCCGGGTCGCGGCCACCTCCACCACGGTCATGTTCGGGCCGGTGGCCCTCGGCATCCCGCTGGGCGCGGCCGCCATCCACATCGGCGCCGTCGTGCCCTTGGCCGTCACCGCCGTCGCGAGCGTCACCGCCGCGCTGATCGCTCTGCGAGCCACCCCGCACACCGCGCCCGCCTCGTCCCACCCGGCGTTCTGACGCCACCTCTCCGATAGCGTCTCGTGACGATCGCCAGAGCTCGCGTGAAACTCCGGGACTTCCGCGCCGGCGGCCTGCGCTCCGTGCTCGTGAGGCTGAGAACTGCCGACTCTCGCATAAGATAGGTACACCAGCCAGAGCCCGCGGGAGACACCGATGACCCGAACGCTGACCGCAGCAGTCCATCAGGAAGATGACTGGTACGTCGCGCGGTGCCTGGAACTCGACGTGGCCAGCCAGGGAGAGTCACTCGAGGAAGCGCTGGCGAACCTTCGTGAGGCGGTCGAGCTGTACTTGGAACAGGTCTCCCGCCCACAGATCGAGTCGACCCCGTTCGTCACGTCGTTCCAGATCGCTTCGGCGGCATGAGCCCTGCGCTCGCCGATCTCCCTCTCCGCAAGGTCGTCAACGCTCTCATCAAGGCCGGCTTCGCCCACGTCCGTACCAAGGGCAGCCATGCCGTTTACCAACACCCAAACGGCAGGGTTGTCATAGTTCCCCAGCACTCGACGATCAAGCGCGGGACGCTCGCCTCGATTCTTCGCCAGGCCGGCCTCACCGCAACCGAGTTCCTGCAGTTGCTTCGATAGGACACCCGGACTCTCGATGCTGGCGCTGACCACCCACCAAGCGCCCCGCCTACTTGAACACGTGGAAGGCCCTCGCGCTTAGGCGATCCGGGGGGTCGTGGGTGACCACCGGGAACATCCCGGTCGCGCGCTCCGGCCGTGACCACCCACCCGGGCCGCGGGGAGCCTCGCGTTCTAACCCAATGCGGTTGAGGCCTCGACGTGGCGTACGGAATCTTTGGTTTTCAACAGGAACGTCGTGATCAGCAGGGCGGTGAGCACGAAACCGGCCGCCACCAGGAACGCGAGCGTGTAGCCGGCGTGCAGGGCCGTCACTGATGAACCGCCGGCGCGGGAGGCGGCCAGCGCGGCCAGCACCGAGAGGCCGAGCGCGCCCCCGGCCTGTTGCGCGGTGTTGATGAAGCCCGAGACGACGCCGGTGTCGGCGGGGGCGGCGCCGGCCATGGCCAGCATGATGATCGACGGGACGGTGACGCCGACGCCGAGACCCATGACGATCAGGGCGGGCAGCATGTGGGTCGCGTAGGACGGCTCGACCGGCAGGCGCCAGAGCAGCAGCAGACCGCCGACCAGCAGGGTCAGGCCGGCCATCAGCACCGGGCGGGGGCCGAAGCGGCCGGTCAGGCGGGGCGCGGCGAAGAGGGAGACGAGACCGATGACGATCGGGGTGGGCAGGAAGGCCAGGCCGGTGCCGAGCGCGTCGTAGCCCATCACTCGCTGCACGAACAGGGCGTTCATGAACTGGAAGCCCATGCCGGTGGCGAAGACCAGCACGACGGCGGCGCTCGCGGTCAGCAGCCAGCGGCGGCTCAGGATCCGCAGCGGGATGAGCGGGTGGCTCGCCAGTCGTTGCCGCACCAGGAAGCCCGCGATCAGCAGGACGGCCACGGCCGCGGCGGGGATCGAGGCCTGGATGATTGCGTACACCCCGAGTGAGAGGCCCGAGGTGATCAGCAGGGCGCCCGGCACGTCGAGCCCGCGGCCCAGGCCGAGGCCGGTCTCGCGGGGCAGCAGGCGGCGGCCGAAGAACCACACGGCGACGCCGATCGGCGCGTTGATCAGGAAGATGACGGGCCAGCCGAGCGCGTCGGTCAGCAGGCCGCCCAGCACGAAACCGGCAGCCGCCCCGCCGGCCTGGGTGAAGCTGTAGATGCCCATCGCGCGGGCCTGCGCCTCGGGCTCGGGGAACAACCGCACGATCATGCCGATGACGACGGCCGCGGCCAGCGCGCCGCCCGCGCCCTGCACGAAACGGCCCGCGATGAGCAGGCCGGCCGTGGTCGCGAACCCGCAGAGCAGGCTGGCCACCGTGAACAGGGTCAGCCCGGCCAGGAAGACCCGCCACGCCCCGACCAGGTCGCCGAGCCGGCCGGCCAGCAGGAGCAGGCCCGCGAAGGCGACCAGATAGCCGTTGACCACCCAGGACACTCCGGCCTCGGTGAAGCCGAGGTCGCGCTGGATGTCGGGGACGGCCACGGCGACGATCGTGCTGTCGAGAACGATCATCAGGGACATCGCGCACAGCACCGCGAGGGCACCCATGCGTCGCTCATCGGTCGAAGGACTCATGCCTCCGACTGTAACAGATGATCTGCTAGCGGACTATCCTGAAGGAACTCATCCACTCCGAGAGCAGTTGTACGCGGGCCGCGTCGGCCTCGCTGCCGATGACGACCGGGGCCTGGTTGTAGGGCTGGACGTCGGAGGGCCGGCGCAGCTTGATGTAGAGGCTGGAGGCGCCGATCGCGTAGCGCTCCATGTCGTCCTGCAGGGCGCCGACCACGCTGATGGCCCGGTCGCGGCCGATGTTCTCGAACAGCGCGACCGCGTCCCGGCGGTGCGCCGAGCCGAGGTTGCGGCCCAGCTCGTCGAGCACGAGCATCAGCGGCCGGTCCTGGGCGCCGGCCAGCGCGGCGGCGCAGACGAGCTTGACCGCCTTGTCGTCCATCTGGGCCGTGTTGCCCCGCAGCCGGTACGACGACGGCGGCTTGCCCTCGCCGCGGCGCCAGCGCGGGGTGATCGTCCACTGCCACGGCTTCTTCGGGTCGGCCGGCGCCTCGGGCTCGGGGAAGTCGAGGCTGCCGCCATATCCCCCGTACGTCTGGTCGAGCCGGTCGAACTCCTCGGACACCTGCCGCAGCTTCGTCCGGATGGCCGTGGCCGTGGTGGCCCGCAGCGCCTCGGAGGCCAGCCGCGCCTCCTCCAGGGCGGCCTGGGCCCCGCGCAGGGTCATGGTCTTGGCCGCCCGCTCCGACTGGATCTGGGTGGCGTTGTCGCGGTCGACGCGCTCGTGCTCGGTCAGGAAGCCGCCCACGATCCGCAGCACGTCCGGCACGAGCTGGACGTACGCGGACGAGCGGCGGTCGCGGCGCTGCTCGTCGACCACCCGCAGCTCCTCGGGCCGGTTCTGCTCGGGGTCGCCGGGCGGAAAGCAGGCCGCCCGTGCGTCGCCGGCCCGCTGCGCGCACAGGTCGTCCCACTCGGCCGGCGCCCGCCGCTGCTCCGGCTCGTCGAGGGCGAGCAGGTGCTGCTCGGCCGATTCGACCGTGCCCGCCCACGCCGCGTGCAGCCGGGGCAGGTCGAGGGCGGTCCGCTGGTCGCGCAGCTCCGACCACCGGGCGCGGGCGGCCTCACGCTCCTTCTTGAGGTTGGCCAGCACGGTCGTCGCGGCCTCGACCTGCCGGGCCCGCGCGTTGCGTTCGCCCAGCGCGGCCTCGTAGCCGTCTCGGGTCGAGCGCAGCGGGCCGGCCAGGTCGTCGAGCTCGCGGTCGACGGCCGCGTTGCGCGCACGCAGCCGGATGATCGCCTGCTGCACCCGGGCCGCCTCGTCCTCGGCCCGCGCGCCGCGCAGGTGCTCCTCGGCCCGGGTCTTGGCCCGCTGGGCCTCCTCGGCCTCGCGGTCGGCCGCCTCGTCCTCGGCGACGGCCCGTTCCAGCTCGGCGCGGGCGGCCTCGACTCGTCCGGCCAGCACCTCCGGAGGGCCGGCCACGCCGTGCACGCCGGCCAGGGTGTCGATGTTCCCGTCCTTGCCCGCCCGGTCGGCCAGGGCGGCCCGGAAGCCGTCCACGTCCTCGACCAGCAGCGATCCCGGCAGCGCGGCCAGCAGGGGAAGCGCCTCCGGCGGGGCCACCACGGCGTGGCGGTAGGGCACCAGCCGAGCCGCCCAGACCTCGCGCTCGTCCTCGGTCAACGCGAGGGCGTCCACCAGCGGGACGGCCGCGATCCCGTGTTCCCGCAGCAGCCGCACCTGGGCGTTTTCGCGTTTCTTCGCTATCGCGTGCTCGGTCCGCCCCTTGATCCGTTGCGCCGTCCGGATCCGCTCCTCGGCCAGCGCGACCTCGGTCTCCGCCTGCGCCACCGTACGGCCGTCGGCCGCCCCCGCCTCCTCCCGCAGCCGGCGCAGCTGGTCGCCGAGGGTCTCCACCGCGCCGACGTTCTGGCTGTGCTCGTCGTGCAGCGCCTTCTCGACGACCTTGAGCTCCTCGTACGCGGTGATCCGCGCCCGCCCGCTCGCCTCGAACGCCTGGTCGTCGGAGAGCCGCTCGACCTCCTCGCCGGCCGCCGCGACCTGCATGTCCAGCTCGTCCAGCCGGGCCTCCTGGGCCGCCGCCGCGGTGGCCAGCCGGTCGGCCTCGTGCACGCCGTCGATCAGGTAGCGCGCGCACCGGCCGCGCCAACTGTCCTCGGCCTCGGCCAGCAGCAGGCGGGCCCGTTGCCGGTCGGCGATGCCCTGCTCGACGACCCGCATCCGGCCGTCCCACAGCTCGTACTCGGCCTGCGCGCTCTCGGCCTTGGCGGCCTGCTCGTACTCCTGGGCGCGGGCCCTCTGCTCCAGCTCGATCTCGCGGGTCAGGCCGGTCAGCGCGCCGACCGCGTCGAAGATCCGTTCCGGCGAGAGCTCGTTGAGCGGCTGGGCCAGCAGGTTCGCGGTCAGACTGGCCCGCACCGAGGTCGACAGGAACGACACGCAGCGCACGGTCGAGCCGTACAGGGTCCGGGCCAGGCGGTTGGCGCGCAGATCGGAGCGGCCGTTGGCCTTCGGCAGCAGGTCCCACAAGGCATCGGCGCCGCCCGCCCGTTCATTCTCGGTTTCCCCGTACGGGACGTGCAGCCGCTCGGCCCAGCGCAGCTCGACGTGCGGGCTCTGCCGGTTGACCCGCAGCCAGACGGTCAGCGCGTCCGCCTCGAGCTCGGCCACGGTCTGGGCGGCCGGGGGCACGAAGACGCCGATGATGTAGCCGCGGTCGGCGTTGGCGTGCATCGACTCCTGACCGGCGAGCTCGGCCGTGAAGAGCAGCTCGGCCGCCGCCTGCGCGCCCGACTGCGGCCGCCACTGCTCGTCGGCGTGCAGCAGGCTCAGCCCGGCGATGAACGACGACTTGCCGGCGCCGTTCGAGTCGGACGGCCCCTGCCCGGCCACGGTGATCAGCCCGCGCGCGGTGATCGGCACGGGGTGGGTCGACAGGCGCGAGATGTTGACCATCTGGACGCCGGCGAGGACCCGCGACCCGACGATGTCCTCGGCCGGTCCGTCGGTGGGGGTGGTGGTCAACGTAGATCTCCGTGACGACGTTCGCGAATGGCTGCGGCGAGCGGGTGGTCGGGGGCGGCGGCCAGGATCAGCTGGTCCTGCAGTTGCTCGCGGGCGGCCGGGGTGAGGCGGTGGAACTGGGGGCCGGGCACGTAGCCGCCGTCCTGCTCGTCGCCGGCCCGGACGGTGCGCAGCAGCCCGCTCGCGGTGAGCCGGCCCAGGGCGGCGCGGGCCTCGCTCGCGGGCACCTTGCTGTCGCGCAGGACGTCCTGCAGGGTCGCCGGGTAGGGGCTGGTCCAGGTGTCCGGCCCGAGCTGCTCCTCGCTGCGCGGGATCGCGACGGAGTAGACCAGCACCAGCACGAGCACGGCCCGGTCGACGAGCGGCTGCGGCTGCCAGCCGAGGCCGGTCAGCTCCGCCCGTACGGCGTCGTCGAACCCGGACGTGAAGTGCAGCCCGTCCACCGACACAAGCGTTCTTCCCGTACGCCGGAGCAACTCCTGCAGGCGATCGCGGCTCGTGGCGTCGCCCAGCGCCGGGAGGAACTGCCGGTGCACCGGGTCGGTCGCGTTCTCGAGCAGCGCGTACGCGGCCTCGACGAGCTCGCGCTGCCGATCGGTGAGGGAGTTGAGAACGTCGTCGAAGATCGTCGTCATATCAGTCGCCACAGCTCGCGCAGGGTGCTCAATTCCAAGTTCCCGTACGAGGCGACGCGCGGCCCCGTTCTTATCCGGTCCGCATCGGTCAACAGCCACCCCGCCGCCGTCAGCCTGCGCAGCGCGCCGGTCAGCAGCTGGCGACGGCTCACCGAGTTACGACCCGGCACCAGGCGTTGCAGCACCTCGTCGACCTGCTCGACGGTCGCGGACACGCCCGGCCACGGGTCCGTCGCCGGGTCCGGCCAGCAGCAGCGCAGGCAGGCCGCGAACACCCGCAGCGTGCCCTTGCTGTCGAGCATCGAGGCGCCCGGCACCCCGTATTCGGCCAGCACCGACGGCCCGGCCCCCTCGGGCAGCTCCGGAATCAGCCACACGGCCTGCGCGTCGGCCTCCACGAGCCGGCGCAGCCCGCCCGGCGTCGCTCCCCCGGGCGCGACCCGCTGCGGCCCACCCGACCGGATCTTGGCCCACCACAGGGCCGTGTCGTCGTCACGCATGCCGGAACCAGCCCTCGCTGACCCACGTGGGCGACGCCCCCTGGTCCACCCGCCAGCCGTCGCCCCACGTCAGGGCGTACGGGATCTCCTCTCGCAAATGGATCGCGGTCAGGTCGGACAGCACCCGGCGGCCGGCCGCCCAGTCCCCCGCCTCGGCCAGCAGCTGGGCCACGGTCGCCTCGGCCCGGTCGCCCAGCAGCTCCTCGGCGCGCATCGTCAGCTGACGCACCTGCGGGTCGTCGTCCGGGTCGGCGGCCGGCGGCTCCTCGTCGGTCCGCGGCCGCGGCGGCGGCACCCGGCCCGCCTCGGCGTGCAGCCCCTCCTCGACCGCTTCGAGCAGCTCGTCCACCGTGAACAGCGGCTCCGGCGCGTCGAAGAGCAGCCCGTCGAGCGCCCCGGCCAGCTCCTCGGTGCTCCCCTCGCGAGCGAATGTGCGCCACCGCTCGGTCGGCAGCAGCCCCAGCGCCCGGGTCTTGCCCGCGTGCGCGAGCAGGCGCCCGGCCGCGGTGTTGAGCGAGTCGCGATAGGCGGCCAGGGCCATCCGCAGCCGGGTGCATTCCGGCAGCAGCTCGGGCCACCGGTCGGCGGCCGCGTTGTGGAAGAGGCGGGCCTTGTCGAGCAGCTCGCTGTTGCCGAGCAGCGGCTGCGCCTGGGCCTGCAACGACTCCACCGACGCGGACTTGGCCAGCTGCATGATCGGGTTCGAGAGCAGCCGGAACACGGTGGTCATCTCGGCCAGCTGCTCCCGCACGACGGCCGCGGTGGTCTCGGCGTCGTCCAGCGCGAGCCGGGCCATCGACAGCATCCGGTGCAGCTCGGCCTGCCCACCCGTCTGCGACAGCCGCCGCAGAAAGAGCAACATCACGTACGGCGCGAAGGTCGCCTGATAAAACATCTCGTGCGGCCGCTCATTGACCCGCGTGACCGCCCGATAGGAGCGCAACACCTCGAACCGCCGCCGCACCCGCTCGGCCGGCAGTCCCCCACAGGCGAAGACCACCTGCTCGACCGTCAGCCCGGCCGGCCCCGCCCCCGCGAACGCGGTGAAGATCGCCTCATCGGCCGCCACCGACGCCGCATCGTCGACCATGCCGTTGGCCTCTTTAGCCAACACGGCGAAGACCTGCCGATAAATCCCCAGAACAGCCGTTTCGGCGGCAAAGTCGTCAAACGTGAGAGCGGCAGGATCGGTCATGGCCCCACGACCATACGCGGCCCCTCTGACCTGCCCGTCCGTCAGTATTGGTCATGAACGGAGAGTGGTCATGGGCCTACCCACCCTGACTCACGCCGGGCTTAGAGCGCGGCCCCGCTCAGCAGGCCGCCCAGCACGACGATTGCCTGGTCGAGGCCCTCGTCGTCGACGTCGAGGTGGGTGACCACGCGGGCGATGTCGGGCAGCATCGGGGCGATCAGCACGCCCTGCTTCGCGGCCAGCGAGGCCAGTGCCGGCGAGTCCAGGGACGACTTCGACAGGTCGAGCGGCACCAGGTTGGTGCGGATCTTCGACGGGTCGACCACGCCCAGCGGCGCCAGCGCCTCGGCCAGCCGCCGCGCCCGGGTGTGGTCCTCGGCCAGCCGCGAGATGTGGTTCTCCAGGGCATGCCGCCCCGCCGCGGCCAGGATGCCGACCTGCCGCATGCCGCCGCCCATCCGCTTGCGGATCACGCGGGCCTGGGCCATGCGTTCGCGGCTGCCGACGATCAGCGACCCCACCGGCGCGCCCAGCCCCTTCGACAGGCAGACCGACAGCGTGTCGAACACCGCACCGTACGCGGCCAGCGGCACCCCGTCGGCGACATGCGCGTGCCAGATGCGGGCGCCGTCGCAGTGCAGGCCGATGCCTTCCGACGCCTCGCGGAGCGACTGCAGAACCGACAGCGGCACCACCGAGCCGCCGCCCAGGTTGTGGGTCTGTTCGACGGCGATCGCCCGGGTCGGCACCGACGGATAGCCCGCGGGCCGGATCATCGCGGCGATCTGCTCGACGTCGAGATCCGCCCCGACCGACGGCCACGTACGGGTCGAGATGCCCCCGAGAGCGGCCGCCGCCCCCAGCTCGTACGTGACGACGTGCGCGTCCCCGCCCGCCAGCAGCTCGGACCCGGGCTGCACGTGCAGCTGCAGCGCGATCTGGTTGGCCATCGTGCCGGACGGGCAGAACAGCGCCGACTCGTGGCCGAACAGCGAGGCCACGTATTCCTCGAGCTCGTTCACCGTCGGGTCGTCGCCGAAGACGTCGTCGCCGACGGGGGCGGACGCCATGGCCTCGCGCATCGCCGGGGTCGGCCGGGTGACGGTGTCGGACCGCAGATCAACCACGAAGCATCTCCGCGACGAGGAAGGCGAGCTCGAGGCTCTGCTGGGTGTTCAGCCGCGGGTCGCAGGCCGTCTCGTAGCGGCCCGGCAGGTCGAGATCCTCGATGCCCTGCGCGCCGCCCAGGCACTCGGTGACGTCTTCGCCGGTCAGCTCGATGTGGATGCCGCCGGGGTGGGTGCCCAGGCCGCGGTGCACCTCGAAGTAGCCCAGCACCTCGTCGACGATCCGGTCGAAGTGGCGGGTCTTGTAGCCGTTGGACGACTCGTGCGTGTTGCCGTGCATCGGGTCGCACTGCCAGACGACCTTGGCCCCGGACGCGTTGACCTTCTCGACGATCGGCGGCAGCGCCTCGCGGACCCGCCCGTTGCCCATCCGGCTGATCAGCGTGAGCCGGCCCGGGATGTTGTTCGGGTTGAGCTTCTCGCACAGCTCGAGCGCGGTCTCGGGCGACGTGCCGGGCCCGAGCTTGACGCCGATCGGGTTGGCGATCCGGCTGATGAAGTCGATGTGCGCGTGGTCGAGCTGCCGGGTCCGCTCGCCGATCCACAGGAAATGACCACTGAGCCCGTACGCCTTCCCGTCGCTGACCCGGGTGAGGGCGCGGTCGTATTCGAGCGCCAGCGCCTCGTGCGAGCAGTACAGGCTGACCGTACGCAGGGCCTCGCTGTCGGTCATGCCGCAGGCGCGGATGAAGTCGAGGGCGCGGTCGATCTCGCGGGCGATGGCCTCGTAGCGCTCACCGGCCGGCGAGGCCCGGACGAAGTCCTTGTTCCAGTCGTGCAGCCCGTGCAGGTCGGCCAGGCCGCCCGCGAGGTAGGCCCGGAGCATGTTCATCGCCGCGGCCGAGTTCGCGTACGCCCGGATCATGCGCTGGGGGTCGGCGACGCGGGCCGTCTCGTTGGCGTCGAGCGAGTTGATCAGATCCCCCCGGTACGCCGGGAGGCCGAGCGAGTCGGTCGGCGCGGAGCGGGGCTTGGTGTACTGCCCGGCGACCCGCGCGACCTTGACGACTGGCATCGAGGCCCCGTACGTCAGCACGACCGCCATCTGCAGCAGGGTGCGCGCGTTGGCCAGCAGGTGGCTCTCGGTGTTGTCGGTGAACGTCTCGGCGCAGTCACCGCCCTGCAGCAGGAACGCCCGGCCCTCGCACACGTCGGCCAGCTTGACCCGCAACTGGTCGACCTCGTACGGCGCCACGATCGACGGCACGTTGTCGAGCACCTGGCAGACCGAGGCGACCTCGTCCATGTCGGCCCACGGGGGCATCTGCACCCGCGGCATGGTGCGCCATCGGTCGAGGCCCAGAGCCTCGTCCTCGGCGGAGTCGGTCGACGGGCGGGAGGTCTGCAGGGCCGGGTTGCCCACCCCCGGGTAGCTGAGCTGATGCCACTCTCGCTGCATAGGGGAAAGCGTACGGAAGCGGGGCACCAGCCTTGCGGCCGGTGCCCCGCTTCCTTTTACTGAGGAGGATTCAGGATCAGAGGTTGTTCTTGATCGCGCCGATCAGCTCACCGTTGCTGGTGTCACCGGAGAACTCCCAGAAGAAGGCGCCGCCGAGACCCTGCTGCTTCACGTAGGACATCTTCCCGGCGATGGTCGACGGGGTGTCGTAGCTCCACCAGTTGCTGCCGCACTTGGCGTACGCGGTGCCGCCGACAGTGCCCGAGACCGGGCAGCTGTTCTTGAGCACCTTGTAGTCCTCGATGCCGGCCTCGTAGGTGCCCGGCGCCGCGCCGGTGGCCGTGCCGCCCGGGGCGGTCTGGCTGACGCCCGTCCAGCCGCGGCCGTAGAAGCCGATGCCGAGCAGCATCTTGCTGGCCGGGACGCCCTTGCTCTTCAGCTTCTGGATCGCCGCGTCGGACCAGAAGCCCTGCTGCGGGATGCCGGCGTAGGAGTTGAGCGGCGAGTGCGGGGCGGTCGGGCCCTGCGGGGCGAACGCGCCGAAGTAGTCGTAGGTCATCGGGAAGACCAGGTTCAGCTTCGCGATGCCGGAGGCGTAGTCGGCCGCGTCGAGCTTGCCGCCGTTCGAGCCGTCGGCCGAGATCGCCGAGGTGACCAGGAAGTTGTTGCCGAACTTGTTGCGGACGGCGGTGATCACGTTGTTGTACGACGCGGGGCCGCTGGCGTCACAGCTGAGGCCGCAGGCGTTCGGGTACTCCCAGTCGAGGTCGATGCCGTCGAAGACGTCCGACCAGCGGGGGTCCTTGATCAGGTTGTAGCAGGAATTCGCGAACGCGGTCGGGTTGGCCGCGGCCTGGGTGAAGCCGCCGGACCAGGTCCAGCCGCCGAACGACCAGATCACCTTGAGGTTCGGGTACAGCTTCTTGAGCTTGCGCAGCTGGTTGAACGAGCCGCGCAGCGCGCCCGTGTCCCAGGTGTCGGCGACGCCGTCGACGCTGTCGGCCGCGGTGTAGGCCTTGTCGTAGTCGGCGTAAGCGTCACCGATCGAGCACTGCCCGCCGGTCGTGTTACCGAACGCGTACAGGATGTGGGTCAGCTTCGCCGCGGAGCCGCTCGTCACGAGGTTCTTGACGTGGTAGTTCCGGCCGTAGACGCCCCACTCGGCGAAGTAGCCGACGACGTTCTTGCCGCTGGTGCCGGGCGGGGTGGTCGTCGGCGGCGTGGTCGGCGGAGTCGTCGGGGGCGTGGTCGGCGGGGTGGTGGGGGGAGTTGTCGGGGGCGTGGTGGGGGGCGTCGTGCCGCCGCAGACACCGTTGTCGATCCAGACGGCCCACTGGCTGCTGTTCGTGGCCGGGGACTCGTTCTGAGTCCACCACTTGGCGGTGTAGTTGTGGCCGTTCTGGGAGGCGACGTTGTCCTTGACGTAAACAGCGGTGGAGGACCACGCGGGGGCACAGGCCGCAGCGGCCGACGCCTGGGTGGCCGGGACCGCGGCGGTGGCAGCCACCACCACGATCGCCGACACCCAGGTGGCGCGGCGGAGGGATTTCTGCACTGGGGCTCCTCTTTGAACAGTTAGGAAACTTTCCAAAAAGTTCGTTGGGGAGACGGTAGTCACAGATATTCATGCTCGTCAAGACAGCGACGAGGGATTACGCAAAGGCTTAACTTTGTCGCACCGACGGCTACGGGGTGCACACTGACGGACACAGCGCGTAGTCTGCGTTCATGACCATCTCCGACGTCGTTGTCCGATTGGCCGCACGCCGCCGATGAGTGTCCGAGTTATAGGTGTCGATGCTTACGCGCTCGGCTGGGTCGGCGTCGAGCTGCGGGACGGCGCGTTCGGCCGGGCCGTGCTGGCCTCCACGCTGTACGAGATAGTCGCCGGCAGCTCCGGCGCCTCCGTGATCGGCGTGGACATCCCCCTGGGCATGCTGCCCGACCGCTGGCGGGCCGCCGACACGCTCGCGGCCGAGGAACTGGGCCCCCGGCGCGGCAGCGTCTTCCGGGTGCCGCCCCGCGCCGTCTGGCAGGAGGCCGACTTCACCGCGGCCAACCGGCTCTGCCGCGAGCTGACCGGCGCCGGGCTGAGCCGGCAGTCCTGGGCCCTGCGGCCCAAGCTGCTCGAGGCCAACGCGATCTGGGAGCGGCACCCCGGCCTGCTCTTCGAGGCGCACCCCGAGGTCTCGTTCCGCACGATGGCGGGCGAGCCCCTGCAGTTCGCCAAGAAGACGTGGACCGGTCAGGCCCGGCGGCGCGAGCTGCTGGCCCGCAACGGCATCGTGCTGCCCGACCAGATCGGACCGGCCGGCCAGGCGCCGCCCGACGACATCTTGGACGCGGCCGCGGTGGCCTGGTCGGCGCACCGGATGGCCACCGGAACGGCCCTCAGCCACCCCAGCCCGCCCGAGGAGACGAACGGCTCCAAGATCGCCATCTGGTACTAACTAGGCCCTCCCCACCGCACCCAGGGGGCTGGCCAGAAAAATACGCTGCGCAAAACGGTCAAACTGACTTATCCACAGGCTGGGGCCCGTGACGTTGCTGACAGTTCAGCCTTTACCGGTCATCTCGGTGGCGATCTGACGGGCGCGGTCGCGGGCCGCTTCGAGGGCGGTCAAGAAAGCCGCCCGCAACCCGTGCGTCTCGAGCTCGCGCAGGGCCGACGCG
Organism: Paractinoplanes lichenicola; assembly: GCF_016785085.1. Taxonomy (GTDB): domain Bacteria; phylum Actinomycetota; class Actinomycetes; order Mycobacteriales; family Micromonosporaceae; genus Actinoplanes; species Actinoplanes lichenicola. The sequence continues at coordinate 458,250 of NZ_JAENHO010000005.1, read as the reverse complement.
GTGGTGCCGCCGGGCGAGGTGACCGACTCGCGCAGGCGCACCGGGTGCTCGCCCGAGTCGCGCAGCATGATCGCGGAGCCGACCGCGGTCTGCACGGCCAGCTCGTGGGCGACGTTGCGGGGCAGCCCGAGCAGGATGCCCGCGTCGACCATCGCCTCGACGAGCAGATAGAAGTAGGCCGGGCCGGAGCCGGAGAGCGCGGTCACCGCGTCCTGCTGGCTCTCGGGCACGCGCAGGGTGCGGCCGAGCGGCTGGAAGATCTCCTCGACGATCGCGAGGTGGTCGTCAGTCGCGTACGGGCCCGGGGAGATCGCCGTCATCGCCTGGTCGACCAGGGCCGGCGTGTTGGTCATGACCCGCACGACCGGGATGCCGCCGGGCAGCCGCTCGGAGAAGAAGCTGGTGGGCAGGCCGGCGCAGAGCGAGACGACCAGCGTGTCGGGCGGCACCTTCATGCCGAAGTCGTCGAGCAGCGCGCCCGCGTCCTGCGGCTTGACGGCGATCAGCAGCACGTCGGCCTGGGTGACGGCGGTCAGGTTGAGCACCGGGCGGATGCCGTGGCGCTCGGCCAGCTCGGCCGCGCGCTCGGGGCGCCGGGCGGTGGCCAGCACCTGCTGCGGCGTCCAGCCGGAGCGCAGCAGACCGGCCAGGACCAGCTCGCCGAGCTTGCCCGCGCCGATCACGGCGACACTGTGCTTGGTCATACACGCCCCTCAACGAAGAAAGGGGCGACCGTCGCCGGCCGCCCCTAACCCAAAAGCTCGACCTAGCTGCCGAAGAAGACCTCAGCCTCTTCGTACCGCGACAGCGGCACGGTCTTGAGCTCACCGGTGCCGTCGATCAGCGGCACGCGCACGATGTCGGTGCCCCGCAGCGCCATCATCTTACCGAAATCGCCGTCGTGGACGGCGTCGATCGCCTGCAGACCGAACCGGGTGGCGAGCACCCGGTCGAACGCGGTCGGGGTGCCACCGCGCTGGATGTGACCGAGGACGACCGTGCGGGCCTCCTTGCCGGTCTTCTCCTCCAGCTGCTCGGCGAGCCACTGGCCGATGCCGCCGAGGCGGACGTGGCCGAACGAGTCCTTCTCCTGGCTCTGCAGCGCCATCTGGCCCTCGAGCGGGTGCGCGCCCTCGGAGACGACGACGATCGGCGCGTACTCGACCTGGAAACGCTTGGTCACGTAGGTCGCGACCTGCTCCACGTCGAACGGGCGCTCGGGCAGCAGGATCACGTTGGCGCCACCGGCCAGGCCGGCGTGCAGCGCGATCCAGCCGGCGTGCCGGCCCATGACCTCGACGACCAGGGTGCGGTGGTGCGACTCGGCGGTGGTGTGCAGCCGGTCGATGGCCTCCATCGCGATGTTGACCGCGGTGTCGAAGCCGAACGTGAAGTCGGTGGCGTTGAGGTCGTTGTCGATCGTCTTCGGCACGCCGACGACGTTGACGCCCAGGTCGTTGAGCTTGGTGGCGACGCCGAGGGTGTCCTCGCCGCCGATCGCCACGAGCGCGTCCACGCCCTGCTCGGCCAGGTTGGCCTTGATCTTCTCGACACCACCGTCGATCTTGAACGGGTTGGTGCGCGAGGAGCCCAGGATCGTGCCGCCGCGGGGCAGGATGCCGCGAACCTCGGCGATGCCGAGCGGCTTCGTCAGACCCTCGAGCGGGCCCTTCCAGCCGTCGCGGAAGCCGACGAACTCGTGACCGTAAGCGGCGACGCCCTTGCGGACCACCGCCCGGATCACCGCGTTGAGACCGGGGCAGTCGCCGCCGCCGGTGAGCACGCCGATACGCATGTGCTCGTCCTCCCTGTATCGGGGTATGCGAGAAGTCAGAGAGCCCGTCGAACCCCACGTCGGCAGCGTTGCCGGTCCGGGGCGGGCCGCGACCCGAACTCTAGTCGCCGCCCACCACCGTGATGCATCCGCCCCTTAAAGCCGGACTGTTTCGTTCTCGCCCGCGTCCGGGGTCTTTCCGGTGACGGCGGCCTTGGCGTAGCCGAGCAGAGTGACGACCTTCGAGCTGTGCGCCGCCTCCCAGTACTCGGCGGTGTCGGCGTGCACCTTGACCAGGGTGAGGTTCGGCGTCTCGAGGCCCTCGGGGAACCAGGCCTTGAGCGGCGCGCTCCACAGCTCCTTGGCCTTGGCCGGGTTGTCCGTACGCACGGCCTCGCCCGCCATGGAGATCCAGTTGTTGTGCTTCTGGTCGCTGAACGCGACGTTCACCTGCGGGTGGACGGCGATCTGCTGCACCAGGTCGGAGTCGGAGTACGCGAAGAACCACAGGTCGCCGTCGAACTCGACGTCCTGCAGGGCCATCGGGCGGCTGACGTGCTTGCCGTCCGAGGTCATCGTGGTCAGCATGCAGATGCGGGCGTCCGCGACCAGGGACTTGACCTTGTCGCGACGCTCCTGCTCGGTGTCAGTCATGCCTCTTGTCGTGCCCGGACCCGGCCGGGTCAAACGGGGCTCAGCCACCCATCGCGCGCCAGCGGGCCAGGTTGTGCCGGGCGTCGACCAGCGCGTCGTGCCGGCCGGACATCGCGGGCAGCGTCGGGCGGCCCTTGTCGTCCCACAGCTGGCGCAGATCCTTGGTGAAGCGCGGCAGGTCGCGCGGCAGGGCCGGCATGGCCCCCCAGAGCTGGGCCAGCGCGACGTGGTCGTACGCGGCGAACCACGCCCACAGCTCGATCTGCTCGCCCCGCCCCGCGACCGGCTCGGTCAGGAACGCGTAGAGGTCGTCACGGATCCGCTCGCGCGAGCGCCACGCCTTGTCGGACGGCGAGGGCAGCTTGTCGAGCACGTTGCGCCGCACCCAGGGAATGGCGCGGCTGTCGTCGAACTCCGTGCTGACCGCGTAGAACTCACGGCCGAACTCGTCGACGACACCGATCGAGACCAGGTCGACCACGCGCCCGTCCTCGATGAACTCGCAGTCGTAGAAATAGCGATAAACCATCGGGTCCCATCCTTGCCCATCGTCAGCCGGGCGCCGACTCCAGGGCCACCCGGGCCCGCCGCAGCGCCTCGGGGCACCCCCGGCGGGCCGCCCGGTCGGCCTGCACGGCCCACCGCAGGCGCAGCAGCACCGGCAGGGCCGCGTCCAGCTCACCGGCCTCGACCGGGCCCGCCGCGAGGTAGCCGTCGAGCAGCTCGCCGGCCCTGGTCACTCCCCCGGCGTAGAGCACGGCCGCGGCCACGTCGTAGACCAGCGGGCCGACCCCGCTCGCCCCGCAGTCGAGCAGCCCGGCCCGGCCGGTGCCCGGGTCGAGCACGAAGACGCCGGGCGCCGGGTCGCCGTGCAGCACCCCGTACGTGAGGCGGTCGGTGATCGTCAGCCGGGTCGCGGCGGCCGTCGCCTCGGCCACGGCGCCGCGCAGCCACGGCTCGGCGTCCAGGTGGGCCGCGCCCGCGTCGAGCGGCTGCCACGACCGCAGCCCCGGGTGGTGGAACCCCTGCAGGGCGCGGTGCACGGCGCCGAGGCGGTCGCCCCACCACTGCTGGTCGACCGGGTCGCCGCCGTCGAGGCGCCGGCCGGGCACCCGGTGCAGCACGGCGAACGCCCCGGCCTCGGTCTGCGCGGTGAGGCTGCCCGAGAGCGTACGGACGGGCTCGCCGGCCGCTATGTCCCGGCCGCGCAGATGCTCGGTGGCGACCAGGCCGGCCTCCACCGGGAGCCGCGCGCCGGGGTCGCACAGCCGCACCACGTACGTACGGGATCCGGCTGTCACCTCCCAGCCACGCGACAGCAGCACGTCGTCCAGGGCGGTGATCTCGCTGGGCACGAGATGCCACTCGTCCCGCAGCGTCGATCGAAGAAGCTCGGCATCCGGCACGGCGGGATTATCACGGCAGAAGAGGTAAATGCGACGGACTGGTTGGGCGACCCCCGCATGAGGACCTCATCCGCGGGAACGTTCACTCATGGCATTCAGGTGTTTACAGATAGCGACCTGCGCGACATGATCCTATGAGGCACCGGCGGTACGGGTGCTCAGAAATGGCGCCGGCGGGTTGCCGTGTGCTAAGAGTGATCGTTCGCGTCGTGGGGCCGGCGCGGCCACACTCGCCGACACGGCCCCCACCGGGGGAGGGATGACGCCGTGGACCATCGCATGCCGGACAACGGCGACGCGCTGACCGGCGTGGAGATGTTCGCAGGCCTGGAGCCGGACGTCCGGCAACGGGTCATCGCCACGGCAGTCCCGCGTACGTACCGCAAAGGACAGATCATCTTCGTCGAGCACGACCCCGGCGAATCCTTGATCATTCTCAAACGTGGCGCCGTCGCCATCTTCCGCACGGCCCCGACCGGGGAGCGCGCGGTGCTCACCGTGGTCCGCCCGCCCGACGTGCTGGGCGAGGTGTCCCTTCTGGACGCGTCGGCCCGCAGCGCGTCGGCCGAGGCGATCGAGGACTGCCAGGCGCTCACGCTGTCGCGGTCCGCGTTCATCGACCTGGTGCACGCCAACCCGCGCATCCTCGACGCGGTGATGCGCTCGGTCGGCGCCCTGATCCGCCGCCTGACCGAGCAGAACACCGACCACGTCTTCCTCGACCTGCCCGGCCGGGTCGCCAAGACGCTGGTGCGGCTGGCCGGCGAGAGCCAGGCCCCGATGATCACGATCGAGCTCAACCAGAGCCAGCTGGCCGAGATGGCCGGCGGCTCGCGGCAGAGCGTGAATCAGGCGATCGGCTCGTTCGCCAGCCGCGGCTGGCTGCGCACCGAGGGCCGCCGCATCGTGGTCACCGATCTGCAGGCTCTCCGGCGACGCGCGGGGATGAATGCGGCGTAGGCGCCTCGATCGTTGTCTTCAACTTCGATGCGTAGACGTCCACGTACTCGCGGCCGGACATCGCCATGAGCTCGAACATGATCTCGTCGGTGATGGCCCGCTCGACGAACCGGTCGCCCTTGGCATGGGAGTAGCGCGAGAAGTCCAGGGGCGCGCCGAATCTCATCCGGACTCGCTTGATCTTGGGCATGAGCACGCCGGTGGGCTGGATCTCGTCGGTGTTGAGCAGCGCGACCGGCACCACCACGGCCCCGCTCTCGAGCACCAGGCGGGCCACGCCGGTCTTGCCGCGATAGAGCCGGCCGTCGGGCGAGCGGGTGCCCTCCGGATAGATGCCCGCGACGCCGCCCTCGCGCAGCACCCGCAGCAGCGTGTCGAGGGCCGCCTGGGCAGCCTTGCCGCCCGAACGGTCCACCGGAATCGTCCCCGTTCCGCTGAAGAACTGGCGCATGAGCCAGCCTTTGATCCCCTTGCCGGTGAAGTACTCCGCTTTGGCGACGAACGTCACCCTACGGTCCACCACCAGGGGTGTGAAGATCGAGTCGGAGAACGACAGATGGTTGCAGGCCAGGATCACCGGCCCGGTGCGGGGCAGGTGGGACAGTCCGCGCACATCGGGACGGAAGAGAAGCTTGAGCACGGGTCCGAGGACCACGAACTTGAGCAGCCAGTAGAACACGGTGTCCTTTCCGGGACGTCCGAGCGTCTAGGAAGCGTACGAAGCGGGACGGCGCGCCACAACGCACTCCCGCAGACTGTCCATGTCGTGTCACCATTCAAGGCACGGTCGGCGAGGGAGTGTGCAGGAGTGACAGCGGGTGGCGCCCGCCGCGGGCGGCGGGACAACGGGCTCGACGCGGCCGATTACGCGGTCGCGGGCGACGTGGATCCGCGCGTCGGCGAACACCTACTCGACGTGCTGGCGGCCGGTGGCATCGCGGCGTATCTGCAGCCCACGGCCGATCTCAACCCCATTCTGCGCGCCACCACCCTGCCCGCGCGGCCGATCGACCGGCTCTATGTCGATCGCGCTCATCTCGAGGTCGCCCGCGAGCATCTGCACAAGGTGACCGGGGGCGAGCCGCCGACCCCACCGGCGCCGCCGCCCGCCGACCCGACGGCCGAACCCGCCGGCGGCGTCGACGTCGAGGCCGAGTGGGCCAAGATCGTCGCCGGTTTCCACACCACGGTCGATCCGACCGCGGCCCCGTGGCCGGCCTCCGAGGCCATCGAGCGCCCCAAGGAGCCGCCCCGCACGGGTGGGCTCTCCAACGCGTCCGACTTCTCCGGCGTCTCGCTCAACCGGCGGCGCACCGACCCGCCCGCCGAGGATCCCTCGCTGCTCGACGGTCTCGACACGTTCGGCGCCGACCTGCCCGGCGACGAGGACGACGAGGAGAACGAGCGGTACGTCCCGCCCCCGCCCCCGCCGCTCCCCCGCATCTCGAAGTACGCGGTCATCGGCGTGCTCGGCGTGATCGTCGGCTTCCTGCTCTTCCTGTTCCCGACCATGATCCCGATCGATCGCGACTACGTGACGATGCTCGGCTTCGCGGCGATCGTCGGCGGCGCGGTGATGCTGGTCTGGCGGCTGCGCTCGGGCGACGACGAGGACGACTACGACGACGGCGCCGTGGTCTGATCCGCGGTGTGAAATGTTCCATAGACCACCGTCGGTATATATCTGGGTAGCCATCCGATAACCTTCGGTGATGCTGCGCCAGAGCTCGCTGGTCGTCGTCGCCAACCGTCTTCCCCTCGATGACAACGTCGCGCCCGACGGGGCCTGCGAATGGCGGCGAAGTCCCGGCGGCCTGGCCGGCGCGCTGCACGCGATCCTCGAACAGACCCCGGCGACGTGGGTGGGCTGGGGCGGCGGCACGGGCCCGGCCCGCGACCTGCCCGACATCGGCACCCTGCGGCTGCGCCCGGTCCCGCTCAGCGAGGAGGAGCTGCGCGGCTATTACGAGGGCTTCGCCAACTCGACGCTGTGGCCGCTCTATCACGACGCGGTCGAGCAGCCCGTCTTCGACCGCGAGTGGTGGCTGGCCTACCGCGCGGTCAACCGGCGCTTCGCCGAGGCCGCGGCCGAGGTGGCCGAGCCCGGCGCCACCGTCTGGGTGCAGGATTACCACCTGCAACTCGTCCCCCAGCTGCTGCGCGAGCTGCGGCCCGACGTGCGGATCGGGTTCTTCCTGCACGTCCCGTTCCCCCCGCCCGAGCTGTTCATGCAGCTACCGCGCCGGGTCGAGCTGCTGCGGGGCATGCTCGGGGCCGACCTCGTCGGGTTCCAGCGGCCCCAGGCGGCCCACAACGTCGCCCAGCTCGCGGCGAAGCTGCTCGGCGCGCACGGGGCCGACGACGCGATCACCCTGGACGACCGGGTGGTGCGGACGGGCGCGTTCCCGGTCTCGATCGACGTCGCCGAGATGCGGACCCTCAACGCCCGGTCGTACGTGGTGAATCAGGCCCGCCAGCTGCGGCACGACCTCGGCGCGCACAAGCGGGTGCTGCTCAGCGTCGACCGGCTCGACTACACCAAGGGCATCGAGCACCGCCTCACGGCGTACTCGGAACTGCTCCGCGACGGCCGGATCAAGGTCCGCGACACCGTGATGGTGCAGGTGGCCGTGCCGAGCCGGGAACGCGTGGAGAACTACCGCGGCCTGCGCGACCGGATCGAGCGCGAGGTCGGCCGGATCAACGGCGAGTACGGCCGGGTCGGCGAGCCCGCGATCCACTACCTCAACCAGCCGTTCGACCGGGCCGACCTGGCCGCGCTCTATCAGACCGCCGACGTCATGGTGGTGACCCCGCTGCGCGATGGCATGAACCTGGTCGCCAAGGAGTTCGTGGCCGCCCGGCGCGACGACAGCGGCGCCCTGGTGCTCAGCGAGTTCGCCGGGGCCGCGGCCGAGCTCGAGGACGCGTTCCTGGTCAACCCGCACGACGTCGACGGGCTCAAGGAGACGCTGCTGCAGGCGCTGGCGGCCGCGCCCGAAGACCTGGCGACCCGGATGAAGGCGATGCGCGACTACATCACGTCCAACGACATCCACGCCTGGGCGCGGGCCTACCTGACCGCGCTCGAGCAAGCCAAGGCGCTAGTGCCCTAGCTCCTTGCCGAGCCAGTCCAGGATCGCCTCGATCGGCTCGGCCCAGGCCACGTCGAGCGGCAGGTCGTGGCCCATGCCGGGGAACAGCAGGGGCGCGCCGCCGTAGCGGGTCGCCGTGCGGTCCAGCGACTTGCGCGGCACCACCCGGTCGTCCGGGCTGCCCACCACCAGTACGGGCGGGTCGCCGGCCGGGCGCGGGGCGGGGGCGTGCGTGACCAGCTCGCGGCGGGGCCGGGCGTCGAGCCGGTCGAGGATCGCGGTGGCGCGCTCCTCGGGCAGGCCGGGGCCGAAGAGCTGCTTGCGGTTGAGCCGCAGCCGGCCGCCGAAGATCGCGGGCAGCGTGCCGAACGGGTTGGCCCGCAGCGCCGCCCCGAGCGCCGGCCAGCCGTCCATCACGGGTGCGGCCAGCACCGCCGCCCGCGCCGGGTAACGACCCATCGCGTACGCCACCACGAGCGCCCCGGCCCCGTGCCCGACGAGCACCGCCTGGCGCGGCAGCGAGGCGGCCACCTGCACGACGTCGTGGGCGTGGGCGCGCAGGTCGCCGCCCGGTCGCGGGGTGAGGGCGTGCGCCGGGAAGCCCCGGGCGGCGGTCGCGGGCAGCCAGTGCTCGGCGAACGCCCAGGCGCCGTGACCGAGACCGGGCACGAAGAGCAGCGGCGGCAGCTTGGCGTCCGTCTCCTCGGTCATCGAGACGACCTCGCGCTCGACCGGGCGTACGGGATCGGTCCAGTCCTGGAAGCGCAGCAGCTCGGACTTCATGGGCGGGGCTCCATCTCGCGCAGGAGGCCCTCGACGGCCCGCAGGTAGTCGGTGTGGTCGACCTCGAACCAGTGCCGTGGGGTGGGCACGACCCGCCGCCGCGACCAGCTCGCCAGCGGCCGGGTCGATTCCTTCTGCTGTACGGCGGTGGCCCGCTCGGGGTCGGTGACGCGCAGCCGCAGCCACCGGGCGACGGCCACGCTCTGCCAGTGCGCCAGCGGGAACAGCCCGAAGTCGGCCTGCACCAGTCCCACCACGGCCAGCGTCGGGTGCTGGCGGGCGAACGCGTGCAGGTGCAGGTCGGGGCGGCCGTCCTCGCCGATGTCGAGCAGCTCGGGGGCGAGGAACTCGAAGCGCGGCCGGTAGCCGGTCGCGGTGATCACCAGCTCGGGCTCGATCCGGCGCCCGTCGGCGAGCACGGCGAAGGACCCGTCTAAGCTCGTCACGTCGGGCACCGGGGTGATCCGCCCATGGCCCAGGTAGTACGGGAGCTGGCTGTTGACGATCGGATGACTCTCGTACGGGCGGTGGTCGGGCTCGGGGACGCCGTACCGGGTCAGGTCGCCGGTGGTCAGCCCGAGCGCGCGGCGATAGAGCCACTGGCGCAGGCGCAGCGGCAGGCCGAGCTTGAGCATGCGGTCGTTGACCTGGTCGGCCGGGCGGCCCAGTACGTATTTCGGCGCGTACCAGTAGCCGCGCCGGGTCGAGTGCCAGACCGTGCTCGCCTGCTGGGCCGCCTCGACGGCGATGTCGCAGCCGGTGTTGCCGCCGCCGATCACCAGCACCTTGCGCTTGCGCAGCTGGGCCGGGTCCTTGAACTTGGCCGAGTGGATGAGCTGCCCGCTGAAGTCGCCGGGGATCTTCGGCTTGAGCGGCGCCCAGTTGTGCCCGTTGGCGACGACCACCCCCGCGTACCGCTGCACCCGTGACGATCCGCCGCCGGTGGACTGGGTGGTCACGTCCCAGCGGCCGTCGCCGACCGGCACGACCGAGACGACCTGGGTGCCGAACCAGACGTCGCGTTCCAGGTCGAAATGCCGGGAGTATCGCTCCAGGTAGGACAAGACCTGACGGTGGTCGGGATAGTCGGGCCAGGTGTCCGGCATCGGGAAGTCGGGGAACTCGGTCAGCGGCCGCGAGGAGATCAGGTGGGTGCCCGCATAGACCGGGCTGCGGTCGTGCCGCCAGTTCCACGCGCCGCCCACCGACGTCTCGCGCTCGTAGCAGTCGACCTCGAAGCCGTGCTCGCGCAGGTTCTTGATCGCGGCGAGACCGCTGGCCCCGGCCCCGATGACACACACGGCGTCACGGCGGTCGGCGATGTCGGGTGTGTCGGGCACCCGGCGATATTGCCAGAACCCGAGGGTTACTCGGAAGGGAGCGTCAGGTCGACAACCACGGGAAGATGATCACTGGCGCGGCGAGCCTGGTCGGTGTCGACGACGTCGTACTTCTCGATCGTGATGTCGGGGGTGACGAAGATGCCGTCGATCCGCCGGTTCGGCAGCGTCGCCGGAAAGGTCAAGGGCGCTTCCCCGTACGAGGTGAAGCCGTCCTCGACCGTGCGCCAGGCGCCGCCGCCGGGGCCCTCGTTGAGGTCGGCCGCCGCGATCACCGGCCCCTCGATCTTGCCCAGCTCGTCCTTCCAGAGCGCCGCCTGCGTGGGCCGCTCGGTGGGATCGGTCGCGAGGTGCGAGCCCGAGACGGTGAAGCCGCCACCCCGTACGGTGCCCCGGGCGAACGCGGCGCCCCGCAGATGCCGGCCCGGGGTCAGCGGGTAGCGCATGCACCACGTCTCGTGCACCGCCACCCGCAGGCTGACCAGCAGCAGGTTGCCCAGCGAGGGCAGGCCCCCGGCCGCCACCACCATGCCCACGTCGTCGGCCAGGGCCGCGCACTTGTGCCGCCACCGGAACCGGCGCGGCGCCTCCTGCACGACCAGCACGTCGGGCGCCAGGTCGCGGATCACGCCGATCAGGGCGGCCCGGTCGTCCTTCATTCCGTGGACGTTGTAGCTGACAACTCGCAGGCCCGCGCCCGTCATGATGACCTCCGCCGGCTCAGATGCGCCGGGCCAGGTCGGCCGCGCCGACCACGCCGGCCGTGTTGCCCGTCTCGGCCGCGTGCACCTCGGCCACCGGGAAGCGGCCGCGCTGTTTGAGCTGGTCGCGATAGGTGTCGCGGGTCGGGGTCATGAGCAGGTCACCGGCGTCGACCACGCCCCCGCCGACCACCAGGATCTGCGGGTCGAAGCTCTGCGCCAGGTCGGCCATCGCGACCCCCAGCCAATAGCCGATCTGGCCGAACGCGTCGCGGGCGACCCCGTCGCCGGCCCGGGCGGCCTCGGTGATCTGCCGGCCGCTGATCGCCAGCGGGTCGCCCCCGGCCAGCTCCAGCAGCTTCGCGGCCCGCTCCGGCTCCTGCCGCGCACCCGCCCGGGCGAAGCGGACCAGCGCGTTGCCGCTCGCGTACTGCTCGAGGCAGCCCAGCCGGCCGCAGCCGCAGGGGTGACCGTCGGGCACCGACTGGATGTGGCCGAGCTCGCCGGCGATGCCGTTGGCGCCGCGCCACAGCTTGCCGCCCAGCACGATGCCGCCGCCGATGCCGGTGCCCACGGTGATCATCACCATCGAGTCGTCGGCCTCGCGGGCCACGCCGTATCGGAACTCGGCCCAGGCGGCGACGTTCGCGTCGTTCTCGAGCACCGTGGGCAGGCCGACGGCCTTGCTTACGTAGTCGCGCAGCGGCTCGTCCCGCCAGGCCAGGTTGGGGGCGAACAGCACGGTCGCGCCGGGCGCGTCGATCCACGCCGCCGCGCCGATGCCGACCGCAGTGGCCTGCGGGAACTGCACCGCCAGCTCGGCCGCGACCTCGACGATCGTGTCCCGGGTGCCCGCCGGGTCCTCGGCCGGCGTGCTCCGGCGATTCGAAGCCAGCACGGTGCCGTGCTCGTCGACCACCCCACCGGCCACCTTCGTGCCGCCGACGTCGACTCCGATGGTCAGCGTCACGCTGCCCCGTCCCCTCAGTTGTCCCTGTTCCCGGCGTCGTCGTCACGGGCCGCACTGCCCGCTTCGTCGTCGCCCACTCCCCCGGACGCCGCGGCGCCCGCCACATCATGATCCACGCCCGCCCCGGACGCCACGTCGGCAACACCCGCATCGGCAGTGGCCGCGGCCCAGACATCCACCCTCCGGGGCCCGCGCTCGCCCGCCGCCGGCTCGCCGCCCTCGGCGCGGGCCTTGGCGGCCGCCGCCTCCCGCCGCGCTTTGGCCTGCTCAGCCGCCTCGGCCACCCGCCGCTCTGCCTCCGCCGCGGCCTTCAACGCGGCCGCCCGCCGCTCCGCCAACTCGGCCGCATGCTCCTTGGCCACCGCCGCCGCACTGCTGGTGGTCGCCGAAGCCCACGGATCATCCCGAACCACGTCCCCGAAAAACCCACCGGCCCCGCGCCCCACAGCGCCAGCCCCACGCTTTACAGCGCCAGCCCCACCCGCACGCCCTTCGCCGCCGGACCCGCGCCCGACACCCAGCCCCTCAATCCCCGCACCCGTTCCGGACAAATCCGATTTATCAATAGAAGTCGGGGTGGGCGGAGCGAGGCCATCGTCCGCGGTACCCACCGGTCCGTCATCCGCGAGGCCCCCCGAGTCGGGCAAATCCGATTTATTCTCGTGGCCTTGACCGGAGATCGCCGCCTCAGCGTTGATCGCGGCCGCCCACGCCGAGTCGGCCGTGTTGCTGTCGGCCCGGGTCGCCGCGGACCACGTCTGGTCGGCGTTACCCGGCTTAGCCGGAGCGGGCGGCACGGGTTTCGGCTTCTCCCCCACGATCGCCGACACCGAGCGCAGCAGCCCCGCCACCGAGCCTGCGAGGTCGCTCGCGCCGCCGGCCAGCTTGGCCGCCGTCTCGGGTTTCGGGTCGCGCATGGCCGCGATCGCCTTGCACACCGGGCACACGCAGCATTCCGGCTCGCCCGTCGCCCAGCGCTTGTCGTTGAAGGCCTGCCCCGCGACCGCCCGCGCCAGCACCGTGGCGACGAGCCGCTCGGCCTCTTCCCGTGCCGATCCGGCCATAGAAAAACCTCCCGCTACAACGACTCGACTCGACGTTTGAGCTGCTTGAGGGCCGTGTCCATGATCATTTTTTCGGCCTTGCGGCGGAACATGCCCAGCATCCCGATCGACAGCTCTACTTCGAGTGTGTACGTCACTGTCGTGCTGCCGTCGGCGCCCTCGGTCAGGTCGTAGGACCCGCGCTGCGACTTCTGCGTCTTCGACGGCTCGACGAGGTGCCACTCGATCCGCGAGAGATCGTCGGCGTAGGCGTACTCGAGGGTGTAGTCATCGGCCATGACTCCGGCATCGATGACGAAACGGACACGATAGGCATACCCGTCCTCGTACTCCTCGAGGACATCCACCTGCTTCATCGCCTCGGCCCACTCGGTGTAGCGCGGGAAGTCGCTGATCACCGCGGCCACCCGGTCGAGGGGCGCCTGGACCTGGATCGACTGGGTCGAGGTATCCGCCATGCACGGAGGCTACCCCTCGGCTGCGACATTCCCGGCGGCCGGGCCAGGCACGACGCGCCTCCGGAGGAGAGGGCGGCTACCATCCCTCAGGTGCCGGTGCTAGCCAGTGTCTCCGCGCGCGTCCAACCGCTCGCGGTGGCCGCTCGCATCATCATGCTCGCGCTGGTCGCGGCGCTCACCGTGATCGCCACGAGCGACTTCGGGCAGCTCCGCTGGATAGCGCTGCTCGCGGTCGCCGCCCTGCCCGCGGTGCTCGCCCCCGACCATCACCTGCTGGCCCCGCTGGGCCGCTTCGCCGAGGTCGTGGTCACCTGTCTCGCGGCCGGCTCGGTGGCCGCCGCCAGCGACAGCAACAACACATTGGACGCGGGCTTCGGCGCCGAGGCGGTGCTGCCCTATCTGGCGGTCCCGCTGCTCACCGCGGCCCTGCGCCGCCGCCCGACCGAGGGCACGGCGCTGCTCGGCGTCGCGGCCGTCTCGCTGGTGGCCGGCGGCACCCTGGTCGGCGACGTGATCACCCAGCCCGGGTTCCTCGCGGTCGGCGGCCAGTGGCTGGTGCTGGGCGCGATCATCACGTTCGCGGCCGACACCATGCGCCGCTTCATCCAGCCCGCCGAGCCCACCCCCCAGCCGTACGCGGAGGCCACGCGGCTGCTCACCCAGCTGCGCAGCGTGGCCCGGTCGCTGCCGGGAGCCACTCTGGACCCGGGCGGCATCTCCGAGCACCTGCTCGAGGAGTTGCGCCTGGTCAAGCCGTCCGACCGGGCCGCGGTGCTGTCGGCCAGCGGCGGCGGGCGGCTGGTCGTGCTGGCCCAGACCGGGGTCGAGCGGGTCGACTGGGAGGTCACGCTCGACGCCGACTCCGCGATCGCCGACGCCTGGGCCAGCCAGCAGCCGCAGGTCGCGAGCCGCTCGCAGGCCCGGTCGAGCCGCCGCGGCGACACCTCCTCGCTGGTCGTCCCGCTGGTCGCCGGCGTACGGACGATTGGTCTCGTCATTCTCGAGAGCGACGTCGCCAACGCGTACCCCAAGGAGACCGTGGGCGAGGTGACCTGGGTGACCGACGCCGCCGCCCTGCGCCTCGAGGCCGCCCTGCTCTTCGACGACGTGCGGTCGCTGGCCACCAATGAGGAACGTCAGCGGCTGGCCCGCGAGATCCACGACGGGGTCGCGCAGGAGCTCGTCATGGTCGGCTACGGCATCGACAACGCGCAGGCCACGCTGCCCGAGGGCGCGGAGGAGACGGCCGAGGAGCTGCGGGCCCTGCGGGCCGAGGTGACCCGGGTGATCACCGAGTTGCGGCTGAGCCTGTTCGAGCTGCGCTCCGAGGTGGATCGCAACGGCGGCCTGGCCGCGGCGATCGCCGAATACGCACGCACCCTCGGCACGTCGGCCGGCCTGCGGGTGCACTTCACGTTCGACGAGTCGACGGCGCGGCTGCCCGCCGCCACGGAGGCCGAGCTGCTGCGCATCGCCCAGGAGGCGATCACCAATGCGCGCAAGCACGCCGGAGCCTCTAATCTGTGGGTTACCTGTACTGTCGACCCGCCCTACGCCGAGATCGAAGTCTCCGACGACGGACGGGGCTTCGCGGACGACCGCCCGGACGGTCGTTACGGCCTGACCATCATGGCCGAGCGGGCCGAACGGATCCGGGGCCGATTGAAGATCACGCCGCGACACCCCAGCGGGACAACCGTTGCCGTAGTGCTCGGATCCCCTGCCAGGCGCGATAGCGTGCGGGATAGCGTTTCCGCTCCAGAAGGGGAGTAACCCGAGCATGTCGACCAGTCCGGCGCCGACTACGCGCACCAAGGTCCTCCTTGTTGACGATCATGACTTGATTCGTAAGGGGCTGCGACACGCATTCGAGCGCGACCGTCAGTTCGAGGTCGTCGGCGAGGCGGCCACGGCCGCCGAGGCGGTCCGGCAGGCCGGCGCGTTGCAGCCCGATGTCGTGATCATGGACCTGCGCCTGCCCGACGGCAGCGGTCTCGAGGCGACCAAGGCCCTCCGCAAGAACAACGCCAACATGGGCATCGTCGTCCTCACCATGTATGCGGGTGACGATCAGCTGTTCGGAGCGCTCGAGGCCGGCGCGAGCGCGTTCGTGCCCAAGACGGCCCCCGCCGACGAGGTCGTCGCGGCCGCCCGGCACGCCGCCTCCGCCCCCAGCGCCTTCACCGCGGCCGACCTGGCCGAGGCCATGAAGCGCCGGCTCGCCCCGTCGGGCCCGCAGCTCTCCCCGCGTGAGGGTCAGGTGCTGCGCCTGCTGGCCGACGGCATGAGCGTGGCGGGCATCGCCAAGCAGCTGTTCGTGTCGGAGTCCACGGCCAAGACCCACATCTCGAAGCTGTACGAGAAGCTGGGCGCGGCCAACCGGGCCCAGGCCCTGATGACGGCCCTGCGCCTGGGCCTGCTCGAGGCGCCCGACGCCCCCAAGTTCTAAGAGTCGTCAGTTTCCCCACGACGTCAGCGCCCGGTTCCCCCACCGGGCGTGTCGTCTTTCTAGGCGTTTCTCGCGCTCAGCCGCCGGATCGCCAGATAGGCCTCGCAGCCCAGACACAGCCCGAAGGCGGCGTTGAGGAAGGCGGCCAGGAGGGCGAAGGCGGCGAAAACGACCCCGAGCGTCGTCACTCCGGAGAGGTACCCGACACTCGCGACAGCCATGAAGCTAAATCCGACTAACTGCGCGAACCGTACGGGTGGGACGGGTTCGCGCTCGGCCGGCGGGCCCAGGCGGGGCAGCACAAAAGCGCGATAGACGTACGCGTAGGGCCCGCGCCGCGGATCGGCCGCCGTGATCGCGAAGACGATCGCCTGCGCGAGCGCGAGCCATCCCCACCCGGTCGCCAGCACGACGACGAGCACGACGCTGGTCAGCGTGGCGGCGAACCGCTGCCCGCGGGGGTCGAGTTCCATGCCGTCAGGGTCGCATTCACCAGCACTTTTATTGCCGTCCGAGGTCAGTGAGGGGCATCTCAGCCCTCCAGGTCGAGAAGGACCTTCCGCAGCAGCCCGTTGAGCTGCACGAGCTCCTCGTGCGAGAGCGCGCGCAGCAGGCGTTGATCGCGCGCCATGCCCTCGAAGATGTATTTGCTCCACATCGCGCGCCCCGCGGCGGTCGGCCGGATCAGCACGCGACGGCGATCCGTCTCGTCGTTCTCACGGGTCACCAGCTCGGCCGCCACGAGCCGATCGAGCCGGCTGGTCATCGCGGCCCGGGTGACCTTGGACGCCTCGGCCAGCTGGGCCGGCGTGGCCTCGATCGGCCACGGCTGGATCATCAGCACGTGCAGGGTCTTGTAGTCCTCCGAGGTCAATTCGCGCGACTCGGCGAACGCCGCGGCGTCGGCCCGCCGGGCCTCGCGCTGGATGAAGTTCATCCGCACCAGCGCCCCCTCGACCTCGGGCGCGAAGGACGGCTCGTCCTTCCAGAACGCCGCCCACCGGGCCACATGCTGATCGACGCTGTCCTGCTCCATGATCGCCATTCTGCCACCATCTGACTTTTCGATTGCTAATAGTTAGACGGTGAACTAGTTTCCTCGGCATGCGGATCTCCGACTTCCGGCTGCTCGCCGCCGGGCAGACCCTCTCCTGGATCGGCAACGGCTTCCAGACGGTGGCGCTCGCCGTCGCGGTCGTGCTGGCCGGCGGTGGCGCCCGCGACCTGGGCCTGGTCATGGCGTCCTCGATCGTGGCCCGGCTCGTCTGCACCCTCTTCGGCGGCGTCTGGGCCGACCGTCTGCAGCCGCAACGCGTCATGGTCGCTTCCGACCTCGTACGGCTCCTGGCCGCCACCGCGATGGCGGTCATGTTCGCGAGCGACGGCTATCACCTCGTGCTGCTCTGCGCCCTGGCCGCGATCTCGACCGGGGCCGCCAGCTTCTTCGACCCGGCCTTCGGCGCGCTCCGCCCCCTGCTCGTGCCGGCCGAGAGGCGCCAGTCGGCCAACGCGACCTTCAGCATGTTGCAGACCGGCAGCCAGGTGGCCGGCCCCGCGCTCGGCGGCGTGACCGTGGCCGCGTTCGGCGCCTCGGCCGGCTTCACGGTCAACGCCGTCAGCTTCCTGGCCTCGATGGTCGCCGCCTTGCTGCTGCGGGTGCGAGCCGAGCGCGGCCCCCGCACGTCGATGCTGGGCGAGCTGGCCGAGGGCTGGCGCGAGATCAGCAAGCGTGACTGGCTGCTCGGCGGCCTGTTCGGCGCGACGGTCTATCACGTGGCCAACGGCGTCATCCTCGTCCTGGTGCAGATCGTGGCGATCGAACGCCTGGGCGGGGCGTCCGCGGCCGGCTTCATCGCCGCCGCCGAGGGGCTGGGCGGCCTGCTGGGCGCGGCGATCGCCCTGCGCTTCAAGCCACGCCGGCTGCTGCGCGCGGGCTGGCTCACGCTGCTGCTGATGCCGCTGTGGGCCCTCGCGTACGTGTGGCCGGCCGAACTGATCGCCGTCATCGCGGGCGCCATCATCGGCTACGCGGGCCTGATCTTCTTCGACGTGGCCATGGAGACCGCCATCCAGGACAACATCCCCCAGCGCATGCTGGGCCGCGTCACCTCGTGGGACTACCTGACGTCTTTCCTGGCCATGCCCCTGGGCAACGTCCTCGCGGGCCCGCTCTCCGCCCGCTACGGCACCGACAAGGTCCTGACCGCCTGCGCCGCAGTCCTCTTCTGCTCAGCCGCGGCCCAACTCCTCATCCCCGGCACCCGCAACCTGACCCGAACCCACCCCAACCAGGCCACCCCCACAAAACCCCCAGAAGTAGTAGAAGCCACCGGCGCCTGACTCCCTTCCAGCTCGCCTGGGTCCTCCTCCGCGTCCGGCCCCCTCCTCCTCACCTAGCCCCGCCACCCCCACCCGGGTCCCACTCCGCCCCCGGCCATCCCCTACCTGGCCTCTCCACCCGCCCTGGTTGCTCTGGCCGCCACGCCGGGCGAGGGGTGGGCGGGGACGTGGGTTGGATCGCTTGGTCTCGCCACTCGGGGGATGGCGTGACAGAGTTGTCCTATGGATTTGGTGGGTGTCGTCGCGATCGTCGCCGTGCTGGTCGTGGGCGTTCTGGTCGGCTTGTGGCGACGCCGTACGGACGGCCTTATCCGAGATGTCGCGCCTGCCGGAAATATCGGGCAGGCCCAAAGATCGGCGGTCACTCACGGCGCGGCGAGTTCTGGCGGCGCGGCGCGGAAGTCAGGCACAGTGGTGACGCCACTCGCCATGGACGGTGTGGCAACGAACCAGACGAACGCCATGGCAGCGACCGGCACGGCCGCCGCAGGGCTACCGGGCCTCGCGCCGCACGGAGCTGCCGGAGCCGTCGCGCGGACCGAGACAGGCGCCGTCACGGCCGACGAGAGGGAGGAGCCGGGAATGATCGAAGAGACCGGCCACGACCCCAGCGCCGCCGGTCAGCGTCTCGACGCCGCCCTCCTCGGTGAGCTGGGCGTCGGCGCGGCCAGGGCGACCCTCTTGCAGTTCTCGTCCGCGTTCTGCGCTCCCTGCCGGGCCGTGCGCCGGGTCAGCGAAGAAATCGCCGGCATGATCCCGGGCGTGCAGCACGTCGAGGTCGACGCCGAGAGCCACCTCGACGCCGTACGGGCTTTGGGCATCTGGCGCACCCCGACGCTGCTCGTGCTGGACGGCGAGGGCCGCGTGACCAAGCGCGCCACCGGCGTCCCCGGCAAGCCCCAATTGATCGCCGCCCTGGGCGACGTCCTCTAAGCAGCCAGCAGCCGATCGAGCCGGGCCGCCTGGGTCTCCCAGCGCCACTCCTGCTCGACCCAGGCCCGCCCGGCCACGCCCATCTCCTTGGCGCGGGCCGTGTCGGTCAGCAGTTCGGTCAGCCGGGCGGCGATCGCCTGGATGTCGCGGCCGCCCACCACATAGCCCGTCTCGCCCTCGCGCACCGCGTCGGGCGCGCCGCCCGAGTCGCCCCCGAGCACGGGCAGGCCGGTGGCCGACGCCTCCAGATAGACGATGCCCAGGCCCTCCACGTCGAGGCCGCGGGCCCGGGTGCGGCACGGCATCGCATAGACGTCACCGGCCGCGTAGTGCGCCGGCAGCTCGGGCCACGGCACCGAGCCGGTGAAGACGACGTCATTCTCCACGTCGTGCTCGCGCGCCAGCTTTTCGAGCGTCTTGCGATACGGCCCGCCGCTGACCAGCAACAGGGCCGCGCCGGGCACGCGGCGGCGGATCGTCGGCAGGGCCCGGATCAGCATGTCTTGCCCCTTGCGGGGCACCAGCCGCGAGATGCAGACGATCACCGGCCGGTCGCTCAGGCCGTGACGGGCGCGCACCTCGCTGCCGTCGACGCCGGGGTGGAACGTGTCGACGTCGACGCCCGGCGCCAGCCGCTCGAGCGACGTCAGGCCGTGCAGCGCCTGGGCCAGCCTGGTGCGCTGATATTCGCCGAGGTAGGTGACCACGTCGTTGCCGTCGGCGATGCGCCGGAGCAGGGCCCGCGCGCCGGGCAGGGCGGCCCAGCCGATCTCGTGGCCGTGGGTCAGGGCGACCGCGCGGGTGATGCCGGCCCGGCGGCGCAGGCCCTCGGCGAGCAGGCCGAGCGGGGCGGCGGCGCCGAACCAGACCCGGTCGCACTCGTGGGCCTTGGCGATCTCGGCCGCGCGACGGGCCACCGCGGGCGTGGGCAGCAGCAGGCCGGTCTTGTCGCGCACCACCTCGAACGGCTGCTCGGCGTCGAACTTCTCGGCGCCGCGCCACGTCGACGCGTAGACGACCACCGAGCCGGTCGGCTGGCGTACGGCCAGGTTGTGCACGAACTGCTGGATGCCGCCGGGGCGGGGCGGGAAGTCGTTGGTGACCAGCAGGGTGCGGCCCATCAGCGCGCGCCCCGGGCGAAGGCGCGGGCGGCGGCCATCCGTTCCACCGTGGACGGGTGTGAGGCGAACATGAGGTGCTCCCAGGCGGGCGGATCGGGGTCGGACAGGTTGAGCGTGCCGAGGCGGCGTTGCATGGCCTCGAACGTCGCCGGGTCGCCGGTGAGGACGAGGGCGTGCTCGTCGGCGCGGGCCTCGATGCGCCGCGACACGAAGGCCTGGGCGGGCCCGGCGATCAGGCCCGCCAGCGTGACCAACGCGAGCAGCAGGCCGATGGCACGCGGCTCCCCGATCGTGTCGACGCCGGCCCGGCCGAGCAGCCACTGCCAGGAGCCGAGCAGGAAGAGCACGATCCCCGCGGCCGCCGTGCCCAGGGCGCCGAGGATCGTGCCGGTCAGCACGTCGCCGTCCTTGGCGTGGCCCAGCTCGTGGGCGGCCACCGAGACGACCTCGGCCGGCTCGGCTTCCTTGAGCATGGTGTCGTAGACCACGATGCGCCGGGTCGGGCCGAGCCCTGAGACGTATGCGTTGACGGCTCGCGTGCGCCGGGACGCGTCGGCGACCAGCACGTCCTTGACCGGCACGCCGTCGCGGGCGGCCAGTTCCAGCAATTCCGTACGCAGGGGGCCGTCGGCCATCGGCGTGAACTTGTTGAAGACCGGCTCGACCACCACCGGCAGCACGAACGACAGCAGCACGACCAGCCCGGCCGCGCCCGCCGCCCCGATCGCCCACCACCAGCGCGGGGCGAAGTGGGTGACCGTGTAGAAGCCGGCCAGCGCCAGGCCGCCGATCACGGCGCCGACCGCGAACGACTTGAGCAGGTCGACCGTCCACGCGCCCCACGACTGGGTGGAGATGCCGTAACGCACGACGACCGTGTGCCGCCAGGCCGCCAGCGGCAGCGTGACCACCTCGGACACCAGCACGACGGCGAACCCGCCGAGGATCGCCTGGGCCAGCCAGTGGCCGCCGAACGGGCGACCGGCCTGGGTGACCAGCCAGGCGCCGAGCGGCGTGAGCCCGAGGACCAGGGCCACGATCAGGGTCAACAGCATCGCCCCGTACGAACCGGGACGCAGCTCGGCGTGGAACTCGCGGCCCCGGGCGACCTGGTCGGCCGGCAACTGGTCGAGCGCGGCCAGTTGATCGGGCCGCGGGGCCAGGGGCCGATGCCACGGAATCGAGTGCCAGGCGACCAGCACCAGAACCGCCACGAGGACGAGCAGCGTGCCCGCGGCCCAGACCCGATTCATCAGCCCATCCTAGGGGTGAGTCATGATCACGCCACGTGACGCCTCCGCGGATACATCGGGACCACCACTGGCGGCTCGGGCGTCTCGAGCAGCTCGACCTCGAAGCCGGCCAGCTCGAACACCTCGACCGCCCGCAGCTCGCCCGGAGTCAGGTCGCCGATGCCGTCGGGCGTGGTCAGCAACGCGCCGACCACGCACTCGCGGCAGTCCTGCACGCTCCGGTCGCAGCGACCGCAGTCGATGATCATCACTCCTCCTCCCCGGGTGGCGGCGCGACGTCAACGGGGGAAGCACCGTCGCGGACCGACCACCATCGGTGACCAGAACGCTAGGGCGGGGGTATGACAAAAATTCGTTACCGCAGGTCACGACCGGGAGAGCCGGCGTAGCAGAGAGTCCGCACCCATCGGATAGGCCCCGTGCCGCCGGACGCCGTCGGCCACCTCGCGGTCGGAGGAGATGACCACGAGCGGGCGCCCGGCCGGCTCGCCCCGCACCAGCTGGCGGATCAGCTCGTCGGCGGTGTCGCCCTTGCGCGAGAACAGCACCCGCACCCCGCGCGGCGCCGGGGGCAGGCCGTGCACCCGCTCGGCGCCGTCGAAGACCACGGTGACCTCGTCGCCGGTCTGGGCCGCGATCCCGCCGAGCCCGGTGATCAGGCGTTTGCGCTGCTGCTCGAGCGACATCTCGGCGAACCCGCGCTTGGTCACGTTGTAGCCGTCGACGATCAGGTGCGCCCGGGGCAGGGCGAGCAGCTGGTCGAGCCGGCCGGGATCGTCGGTGTCCTGCGCGCGGGCCTGCGACCGCTCGGGCGAGCCGGGACGGTCGGCCGCGGCGTCGGCCACGAAGTCGGCCGGCATCTTGTCGGACGGGTTGAGCGCGAGCTCGCGGCGCAGCCCCGAGGCGGCCTGGCCGATCGTCTCGATCAGCAGCCAGAGCCGGGCGTCGTCGGCGGCCCGGGCGTCCTTGGCGGCGGCCTTGCCGGTCGCGGCGAGCGCCTCGGCCTCGGCCAGCCGGGTCTTGAGCCGGCGGACCTCGGCGTCGTGGTCGGCCGCGACCCGGGCCGCCCGGCCCTTCTCGGTGGCCAGCAGGTCGCTCGCGCGCTTCTGGGCGGCGTGGGCCTCGCGCAGGGCCTTGCCGTTGCTGCGCGCCTCCTCCCGCACCTGGCCGAGCTCCTCGCGGACCCGGGCCAGCTCGTCGCGCAGCTTGTCGGCCTCGACCTTGGCCACCGCGCGGTCGTGCTCGGCCCGGGCGGCCCGCTGCTCGGCCTCGCGCACCTGGTGGGCGACGGCGGCGCTGTCGGCCTCGGCCTGGACGGCGTGCCCGGCCTCCTCGATCAGGTCGCGCCAGCCCTCGGGGCGGGCGAGATAGGCCAGCGCGGCGACCTCGACCGGGTCGGCCGCGCCGGGCGCCACCCCCGCGGCCACGGCGTTGCCGAGATCACCGGCGTCGGCCACGATCCGGCTGCTGATCCGCTGGCGGAACAGCGGGTCGGAGGCGAGCTGGGCGGCGATCTCGCGGCCGCCCAGGCGGGCCCGGCGATTCGGGGCGAACCGGGCGACCTTGCGCATCTGCACCGGCATCTCGTCGGCGGGCAGGCCGGGCAGCGCGGCGGCGGCGAGAACGGTCACCCGCTGGCGGACCGGCTCGGGCAGCACCGGTTCCGGGCCGAACTCCGCATCCTGGACAGCCGCCTCCTCCTCGGGGCGGTCGCCGGACGGCAGGAGCTCTGACATCTACCCATTCTCCCACCGCGGACTGCGGAAAAGCTTGTCGAAGCAAGTGATCTTTTCAAGAGCGCGGCCAGTTTCTGTCGTACCCCCTCTCTAATCTCCCCGCCGTGGCACAACCGGCATATGTCCAGGGCACTCTGGACACCCTTCTCAGCGCCGACGGCTCGGTCGAGCCGGCCGCGCTCTCCCTGGCCGACACCACCTTCGTGGTGCTCGATCTCGAGACGACCGGCGGCGCGGCCGACGGCGCCGGCATCACCGAGATCGGCGCGGTCAAGGTGCGCGGCGGGGTCGAGCTGGGCGTCTTCGCGACCCTGGTCAACCCGGGCGAGCGGCTGCCGCCGTTCATCACCGTGCTGACCGGCATCACCGAGGCGATGCTGGCCCCGGCCCCGCCGATCGAGTCGGTGCTGCCCAGCCTCCTCGAGTTCCTGCGGGGCGCGGTGCTGGTGGCGCACAACGCGCCCTATGACGTGGGCTTCCTCAAGGCCGCCTGCGCCCGTCACGGCTATCTGTGGCCCAACCCGCGGGTGCTCGACACGGCCGCCGTGGCCCGCCGGGCGCTCACCCGCGACGAGGTGCCCAACCGCAAGCTGGGCACGCTGGCCCAGTTCTTCCACGCGACCGTCCAGCCCACCCACCGCGCGCTCGACGACGCCCGCGCCACGGTCGACGTGCTGCACGGCCTGATCGAGCGGCTGGGCAGCTATCGCGTCCACACCCTGGGCGACGCGATCGAGTTCGCCAAGGCGGTCACGCCCACCCAGCGCCGCCAGCGCCACCTGGCCGACGGCCTGCCCCACGTCCCCGGGGTCTACGTGTTCCGCGCCGCCGACGACCGCGCCCTCTACGTCGGCACGTCCAAAGACATCGCCACCCGCGTCCGCAGCTATTTCACCGCCAGCGAGAAGCGGGCGCGCATCTCCGAGATGCTCGGCGCGGCCACTCGGGTCGAGGCCGTCGAGTGCGCCCACTCGCTCGAGGCCGAGGTCCGTGAGCTGCGGCTCATCGCGGCCCACTCCCCGCCGTACAACCGGCGTTCGAAATATCCGGAACGCGTCGTCTGGCTCAAGCTCACCACCGAGGCCTATCCGCGGCTGTCGGTGGTCCGCGCGCTGGCCGACGACGACGCGGCCTACCTGGGCCCGTTCTCGTCGCGCCGCACGGCCGAGCTGGCCGCGGCCGGGGTCTACGACGCCGTCCCCCTGCGCCAGTGCAGCCACAAGCTCTCGGTGCGCACCCCGACCCCGGCGTGCGCGCTGGCCGAGCTGGGCCGGTGCGCCGCGCCCTGCGAACACAAGATCACCCCGGAGGAGTACGCGACCACCGCCGCACTGCCGTTCCGCGACGCCATCCACGGTGACCCGTCGCAGGTGGTCGACGCCCTGATGGATCGGATCGAGATCCTGTCCGGCAAGTGCCGCTACGAGGAGGCGGCCGTCCTGCGCTCCCGGCTGATCGCGCTGCTCCGCGCGACCGTGCGGATGCAGCGATTGTCCGCTTTGACCAGGCTGGGCGAGATCGTCGCGGCCCGGCGCGACACGGTCGGCGGCTGGGAGATCTCGGTCGTCAGGCACGGCCGGCTCGCCGCCGCGGCCACCTCGCCGCCCCGCGAGCACCCCCGGCCGACCCTCGACGCGGTCCGCCTGACGGCCGAAACAGTCCTACCCGGACCGGGCCCGGTGCCCGCCGCCACGGCCGAGGAGACCGAGCGGATCCTGGCCTGGCTCGAACGGCCCGACACCCGGCTGGTGGAAACTTCCGGCGACTGGGTGTCACCGGTTCGTGGCGCGGCGCGGTTCACCGCCCTGCTCAACAGGGCAGAAGCCGCAGCTTCGGGCAAAGACTCGTCCGTTCGCTCATCCGTAACTGACCGTTCGGATGACGCTCGCTCGCTTAGGCTGTAAGGCAAGTGGATTCTCCGGCCTGGTTCGCGGGGCTTCACGACGATTTGGCCCTCGGCTCCCGCGGTCCCCCGCGCGAGAGACCGGCGGCCCTGCGGTGAGGGGGTGTCCAGTGGACGTCGACGCCGGCCACGGCGCCGCCCTTGGACGTGCCCTGCCGACAACCCAGCGCGATCTGTCGATCACCCAGCGGCTCCGGTCCTTTCTGAGCTTCAATGGCGACGACGACGATCCCGTCACCGTCCTCACCCGCACGCATCGAGCCGTGCATCCGTCGGCCGACGCCGGCGTCCTGCGGCGCAGCTACGCGATCGCCGAAAACATGCACCGCGGCCAGATGCGCAAGTCCGGCGAGCCGTACATCACGCATCCGCTCGCCGTCGCCCAGATCTGCGCCGAGCTCGGCATGGACACGACCACCCTGGTCGCCGCCCTGCTGCACGACACGGTGGAAGACACGAGCTACACGCTCGAGGCGCTGCACAGCGACTTCGGCCCCGAGGTGACCCACCTGGTCGACGGCGTGACCAAGTTCGACAAGGCGTTCTACGGCAAGGCGGCCGAGGCCGAGACGATCCGCAAGATGATCGTCGCCGCCGGCAAGGACGTCCGGGTGCTGGTGATCAAGCTGGCCGACCGGCTGCACAACATGCGCACGCTCGACGCCCGCTCCCCCGCCTCCCGCGCCCGCATCGCCACGGCCACGCTCGACGTGCTCGTCCCGCTGTGCGACCGGCTCGGCATCCAGGCCCTCAAGCGCGACCTCGACGACGTGGTGCTCTATCACCTCGAGCCGGATTCGTACGCGCGGATCGACGAGCACGTGCGCAACCGCCCCGGCTGGTCGGAATACCTCGACGACGTCAGCGGCAAGGCGCGCACGGCCCTGCGCCGCCAGCGCGTGACGGCCGAGGTCACGGCCCGCCCGCGGCACTATTACTCGATTTGGAAAGACACCGTGGCCGGCGGGCACGCGGTCCCCTTCGACCTGCCCCGCATCGCGGTCGTGGTCGACGGCCCCGAGACCGACTGTTACGCCGCGCTCGGCGCCATCCACGGCCAGTGGCGCCCGGTGGCCGGCCGTTTCAAAGACTTCATCGCCTCCCCCAAGAACAACCTCTATCGCTCGCTGCACACGACGGTCACCGGCCCCGACGGCCGCCTGGTCGAGGTGCTGATCCGCACGCAGGCGATGCACCGCTATTCGGAATACGGCGTCGCCACGACCTACCGCTATCCGAAATACGCCGAGACCGCCGAGGCCTCGGGCGCCGACCAGCTGACCTGGCTCAAGCGGGTGCTCGACTGGCAGCAGGACACCACCGACGCCGCCCAGTTCCTGGCCTCGCTGCGCTGCGATCTCGCCGAGGCCCAGATCACGGTGTTCGCTCACGGGCACGCGTTCGAGCTGCCGAGCGGTTCCACCCCGGTCGACCTGGCGTACGAGCTGGGTCCGCAGACGGGTGACCAGTGCCTCGCCGCCACGATCAACGGCCGGCTGGCCCCGCTCAGCTCCCAGCTCCGCGACGGCGACGTGGTCGAGATCTTCTCCGAGAACGATCACCACGTGGAGGTGGAGCCGAACGCTCCTCGCGGCCCGCGCCGCGAGTGGCTCGGCTTCGTGAAATCGAGCCAGGCCCAGATGCAGATCAACCGGTACTTCGACGAGAAGAACGAGCCGGGCATCAGCATCGCCGACAAGGTGCGCCTGGGCCGCGCCACGATCGGGCTGACGCTGCGCAAGCACGACCGCGGCCTGGCCAGCGAGGTGCCGCTGCGCCGCCTGGCCGAGGAGCTGGGCTATCCCGACCTCGAGACGATGCTGGTCGCGGTCTGTGAGCGCACCCTCGAGCCCGACACGGTGGTCGAGCAGCTGATCGCCCTCGTCGACCACCCTGACTAGACCACGGCCGGGCCCGGCTAGCCTTGCGCTTGTGAATATTCCTCGGCGCGTGCGGGCGTACGCCTATCAGACGTTCTATCGCATGCCGAGTTCCGTGCGCCGCACCGTCGCGAGCCTGGTCGCCCCGAAATACCTGGTCGGTGCGGTGGCGGTGATCCGCGACTCGGAGACTCCGGAGCCCTCGCGGCTGCTCCTGCTGCGGCAGCCGACCAAGCACGGCTGGAGCCTCCCGGCGGGGCTGCTCAAGCGGCACGAGCCCGCGGCCGTCGGCGCCGCCCGCGAGCTCTTCGAGGAGACCGGCGTCCGGGTCGACCCCGGCGAGCTCACCCCCGGCAACCCGAACGCGATCATCCACCCGGTCGGCGTCGTCGACACCGTCTGGTTCGCCTCGGTCCCGGCGTCCACCACGGAGCTGCGCGTCGACGGCGGCGAGATCCTCGAGGCGAACTGGTTCCCGGTCGACGACCTGCCCCGCCTCACCCGCAACACCGCCCAGCTGCTGGCCCGCTACGACATCGGCCGCCGGCCGTGACCAGCGCCGACCGCCCGGTCGCGCAGCCGCACCGAGCTGTCTGCGGAATCGTGCTGGCCGCCGGTGAGGGCCAGCGGCTGCGGCCCCTGACCGAGTCACTGCCCAAGGCGCTGTGCCCGGTCGGCAACGTGGCCCTGCTCGACCGCGCGCTGGCCCGGCTGGCCGCGCTCGGGCTGGCCGGCCCGGCGCAGGTGGCGGTCAACGCGTGCTACCTCGGCGAGCAGGTCGTGCGGCACGTCGGCGACCGCGCCCACCTGTCGGTCGAGCCCGGCGATCCGGTCGGCACGTCGGGCGGTGTGGGCCGGCTCAAGGGCTGGGTCGACGGCCGCGGCGCGCTGGTCGGCAACGCCGACGCCTATCTGGCCGACCCCGCCCGCGACCCCGGCAAGGACATCGCGGCCCTGCTCGACGGCTGGTCGGGTGAGACGGTCCGGATGCTCACCAAGCCCAACCTGCCCGGCGCGACGGGCGGGTTCAGCGGCCGCCGGTTCACCGGTTTCTCCCTGCTGCCGTGGCGCTACGTCCGCGCCCTGTCGACCGAGCACAGCAACCTCGTCCGGACGGTGTGGCGGCCGGCCGAGGCCGAGGGCGCGCTCGAGCTGATCAACTACGAGGGCGTCTACATCGACACCGGCACCCCGGCCGACTACTTGAGAGCCAATCTGCACGCCGCGAACGGCGGTGTCCTCATCGACCCCACGGCGGAGGTCACCGGGGCCGTCACGGAGTCTGTGGTGGGCGCGGGGGCCCGGGTCCACGGCACAGTCACGCGCTGCGTCGTCTGGCCGGGCGCCGAGGTCGCCGCGGACGAGTCCCTCACCGACTGCGTCCGCGCTCCGGGCAACGTCACCGTCCCGGTCTGAGCAGGCCACCGATGAGTCTCCGGCCCGCGCCGGGTCCTACCGCCATGAGTGCTGACCGTCGACAGGACGAGAAGACCATCGCCGACCTGGTGGAACGGTGGGCGTCCGCGATCCGGGCCGGCGACCTGGAGGGTGTCGTCGCCGATCACGCCGACGACATCGTGATGTTCGACGTGCCGCCGCCGCACGACGGCGTCCGGGGCATCGAGGCCTACCGTGCCGTCTGGCCACCGTTCTTCGAGTTCATCGCCTCGGGCGCCGCGTTCGAGATCGTGCGCCTGGACGTGACCGCCGACGCGGATGTCGCCTATGCCCACGCGCTGCTGCGCTGCGACAAGCCGGAGGAGCTCGAAGCCCACCCCGACCGGCGGCTGCGCCTGTCCCTCGGCTTCCGCAAGGACAACGGCCGGTGGCTGGTGACCCACGAGCACCACTCGTTCCCGCTGGAGGGATAAGGGGCTCGCCGGAGGGGTGAGGGCGCCGCCGGAGCGGTGAGAGCCGCTGCTGGCAGGCCGGTGAGGGCCGTTGGCGGGGCTGGGTGTCAGTCGGCGGCGGGCAGGCCGATGGCGAACGCGTCGTCGAGGTCGTGCTTGGAGTAGGCGCGGAACGCGATGTGCGACTCGGTGTTGAGGACGCCCGCCGTCTTGGAGATCCGGCCCGCGATTACCTCGGCGATGTCCTCGAACTTGGCGACCCGCACGATCGCGATCAGGTCGACGTGGCCGGCCACCGAATAGACCTCGCTCACCCCGTCCAGGGCGGCCAGCGCCTCCGCGACCTCGGGGATGGAGTCGGTTGCGCAGTCGATGTGCACGATCGCGGTGTTCACCGGCGGGCTCCTCAGCTGGGAGGACGAATGGTCGCGACCATGCTATCCGGCACACGAGAAGGGGCCCGCCGAAGCGGGCCCCTTCTGTGACTTGCCGTTGCCTTACTTGCGACCGGACGTGATCTCTTCGCGGTCGTCGCCGCTTACCGGTGGCATGCCCGGCGAGACCGGCGCCTCGGCCGGCTTCTCGACCGGGAAGAAGAAGCCCTTCACGGCCGGGGCCAGGGCGCCGACGCGGTTCATCTTCTTCGGGACGACCCAGCCGCCGTACTCCAGCGGGATCGGGTGGCCGTGGTCGTCGACCGGGCCGAGCGGCTGGTGCACCTCGACGAACTGGCCGTTCGGCAGGCGCCTGATGATGCCGGTCTCGACGCCGTGCGCCAGCACCTCACGGTCGTGCTGCTGCAGACCCAGGCAGATGCGGACCGAGATGAAGTACGCCAGCGGCGGCAGCACGATCATGCCGATACGGCCGGCCCACGTCATCGCGTTGAGGCTGATGTGGAACTTGTCGGCGATGACGTCGTTGCCGCCGGACAGGGTCGCGATGATGAAGAACGTGAACGCCATCGCGCCGATGCCGACCCGCTCCGGGTTGTCGCGCGGGCGCTCCAGCAGGTTGTGGATCCGTTTGTCGCCGGTCTTGCGCGCCTCGATCCACGGCCAGAAGATCGGGCCCGTGGTGAGGGCGCCCAGGCCGACCACGGCGGGCCAGAACAACGGCGGGATGCTGTAGTCGCCGATGTAGATCTGCCAGTTCGGCATGAGCCGGACCAGGCCGTCCATGAACATGACGTACCAGTCGGGCTGCGACGCCGACGACACCTCGGACGCGCGATACGGGCCGAACAGCCAGATCGGGTTGATCTGGAACAGGCCCGCCATCAGGGCGACCGTGCCGAAGACGGCCATGAAGAAGCCGCCCTGCTTGAGCGCGTACCGCGGGAACATGCGCTCGCCGACCACGTTGGTGTTCGTGCGCATCGGGCCGGGCCACTGGGTGTGCTTCTGCTTGAAGACCAGGCCCAGGTGGACGCTGATCAGCGCGAGCAGGCCGCCCGGGATGAGCAGCACGTGCGCGATGTAGAAGCGCCCGATGATCAGGTGGCCCGGGAACTCGCCGCCGAAGATCGAGGCGGAGAGCCAGGTGCCGACGACCGGGATCGACAGCATGATCGCCGAGGCGATGCGGAGACCGGTGCCGGAGAGCCCGTCGTCCGGGAGCGAGTAGCCGGTGAAGCCGGCCAGGAAGCCCAGGAGGAACAGGATCATGCCGATCGCCCAGTTCGCCTCGCGCGGCTTGCGGTAGGCGCCGGTGAAGAAGATGCGGGCCATGTGCACGACGATCGACGCCATGAACAGCAGCGCCGCCCAGTGGTGCATCTGGCGCATGAACAGACCGCCGCGCACCTCGAACGAGAGGTTCAGCGAGGACTCGTACGCCGCGGACATCATCGTGCCGCGCAGGGCCGAGTAGCTGCCCTCGTACGGCACCTCCTTCATCGACGGGTCGAAGAAGAGGGTCAGGAAGACACCCGTGAGCAGCAGGATGATGAACGAGAAGAGGGCGATCTCACCGAGCAGGAACGACCAGTGATCAGGGAAAACCTTGTTGAGCAGGGCACGCAGGGGCGTCGCCGCCTGAAACCGCTCGTCAACGCCCTTGGCTGCGGTGACCGGCGCCTGCTGGAGGTCTACTTTCCGGCGCTTCACGGCCGCTCCCAGAAGTCAGGTCCGACAGTGTCCTTGAAGTCGGACGTTGCCACGAAGAAGCCCTCGTCGTCCACCCCCAGCGGCAACATCGGCAGACGCCGGGTGGCGGGACCGAAGATCGGCTGGGCGTTGCGGGTGATGAGGAACTGCGACTGGTGGCAGGGGCACAACAGGCGGTTCGTCTGCTGCTCGTACAGGCTCGCCGGGCAGCCGGCGTGCGTGCAGATCTTCGAGTACGCCACGTAGTCGCCCCACATCGACCCCTTGTTGCGGCGGTCGGCCTCGGCCGCGTCGCGGGTCGCCTGCGCGTCGTCGGCGCGCAGGTGGATCAGCAGGGTCGGCGAGTCGGCGTACTCGTTGGTCGCGCCGTGCGGGATGCCGGGGAAGACCGTCATCTGGCCACCGGTGCTGACGTCCTCGGGGCGGATCGGCGAGCCGTCCTCCCTGGTCAGCCGCACCGGGTTGCCGCCGTTCTTGCCCGGGTTGAACCCGGTGGTGTACATGATCGGCAGCTCGTCCTTGTGCGGATTCTCGATCAGGCCGCCGATCAGCGGGGCCGCGGCGACGAGGCCGATCGGCGCCAGGCCGAAGCCGATCGCGCCCTTGAGCAGCGGCCGGCGCTGGACGCCGTTGCCGAGCTCGTCGGCGACGAACATCATCGTCTGGCCGGTGATCTTCTGCTCGTCGCTCGGCGACCCGCCGTCGTGCCGGGCCTGGATCGACACCTCGTGCGGCAGCAGCTTCTTGGCCCAGGCCAGGATCGCGAAGCCGACCGCGAACAGCGAGATGCCCAGCGAGATGCCCAGCAGCGGGGTGTAGAAGTCGCTCAGCGTCTCGCCGAGCTCGAAGCGCCACGGCCACCAGATGTAGAAGCCGAGGAAGGCCAGGGCGCCCAGGCCGGCGATGAAGAACAGGAAGGCGATGTTGCGCACGACGCGCTTCTCGGCCTTCGAGTTCTTGCCCTGGAACTGCGACTCGTAGGTGATGATCTCGATCTCGTCGCGGCGCAGGCCCTCTTTGACGATGTCGAAACGCGACAGCCTCGGGTCGTTGACGTCGACCGCCTTGCTCGCATCGGTCGCGTCGTCGTGCAGCGTGGTCATGACTTCCCCGCAATCCACAGCGACGTGAAGACCAGGATGGTGATGCCGACGAGGAAGATCGCGATGCCCTCGGTCGACGGGCCGTAACCACCCAGGTTGAAGATACCGCCCGGGTCCCGGTCTTCCTGCAGCTGCACCTTGATGTAGGTGATGATCTCGCGCTTCTCGTCCGGCGTGAGCTGGTTGTCACCGAAGACCGGCATGTTCTGCGGGCCGGTGAGCATCGCCGCGTAGATCGTCTCGGGGGTGGCGTCGTGCAGGGCCGGGGCGAACTTGCCCGAGCTCAGCGCGCCACCGGCACCGGTGAAGCTGTGGCACGAGGTGCAGTTGACCCGGAACAGCTCGCCACCGCGGGCGATCGCCTCGGGGTTCTCCTTGACGTCCTCGTACAGCTCGCCGGCGGGCAGCTCGGGGCCGCCACCCAGCTCCTGCACGTACTGGCCGAGCTGCTTGGTCTGGTTCTTGTCGAACTGCGGCTTCTTCTCCTCGGCCTGAGCCTCCTGCCGGGTCATCGGCATGCGGCCGGTGCCCACCTGGAACTCGACCGACGCCGAGCCGACGCCGATCAGGCTCGGGCCGCGGTCGTCGACACCCTGGCCGTCGCGGCCGTGGCAGCTGATGCAGCTGTTGTCGTAGAGCTGCTTGCCCTCTTGAGCCGTGGCCGACAGCTGGCGGGGTTCGTCGGCGAACGCGCCCGGCGCGAACGCGGTGTATACGCCGCCGGCGAGCGCGAGCGCGGCGACCATGCGCACGGCCGCTCCGAGGCGCCGCCGCGCCTTGCTCGGCGCGCCACGCCGCCGGGAGAACACCCTGAGGCGCCGGCCGGCGGGGGTGTCTGAAGTCATGGGTTGTATCCCTCTGCGTTTTGACCAGAAGCTCATGGACGGGCGTGCGGCTCTACTGCAGCCAATAGATCATGGCGAACAGCGCGATCCACACGATGTCCACGAAGTGCCAGTAGTACGACACGACGATCGCCGAGGTGGCCTGCGCCGGGGTGAACCTTCCCATCGTCGTGCGGATCATGTAGACGATGAAGGCGATCAGGCCGCCGGTGACGTGCAGCCCGTGGAAGCCGGTGGTCAGGTAGAACATCGAGCCGTACCCGTCGCCGTTGAGCTTGATGCCCTCGTGGACGAGGTTGCGGTACTCGTTCGCCTGGCCGAGCACGAAGATCAGGCCCATCACGAAGGTGATGGTGAACCAGCGCCGCAGCGCGAACACGTCACCCTTCTCCGCCGCGAAGACGCCGAGCTGGCAGGTGACCGAGGAGAGCACCAGGATCACCGTGAACGTCGTCGCGTACGGCAGCTCCAGATGTGGGGTGTGCTCCTCCCACATGCTGTAGTCCGCCGCGCGGATCGAGAAGTACATCGCGAACAAGGCCGCGAAGAACATGAGCTCGCTGGAGAGCCACACGATCGTCCCGACGCTCACCATGTTCGGTCGCGTCAGCGAGTGGATCCTGCTCTTGTCGATGGCTGAGGCCGCTGTCACGGGCTCATTATTGCCCCGCGATCAGTCCAACGTGCTGCGGGGGGTCGAATTCGTCGCATCAGTTGCAGCCCGGAAGATTGGGCACCGACCGGGTAGGCCTAGCCTCGAGTGGTGCACCTAGCCGAAACGCCCACACTCGTCGCCGCGAGCGGGGATACTGTTCTTCCGCCGTTCACTCCGGGCGTGTTCTTCACGGAGCTCCACCTCGGCAGCCTGATCGCGCTCTTCCTGCTGGTCGCCGCGGCGCTCTACGGCTACGGCGTGTATCGGCTGCGCCAGCGGGGCGACGCCTGGCCGCCTGCCCGCACGGTGGCGTTCGTCGCCGGTGGACTCGGCTCGATCGCGGCGGTCTCGGTGACCGGCATCGAGGCGTACGACACCACGCTGATCTCGGTGCACATGGTCCAGCACATGGTGCTCTCGATGGTCGGCCCGATCTTCCTGGCCCTCGGCGCGCCGGTGACCCTGGCCCTGCGCACGCTGCCCGCCGCGCCCCGCAAGAAGCTGCTCGCCGTCGTGCACAGCCGGGTCGCCCGCGTGCTGACGTTTCCGCTGGTCGCGTTCGGAATCTTCGTGGCCAACCCGTTCGTCCTGTACTTCACCGACCTCTATCGGCAGACGCTGCTGCACTCGTGGCTGCACGAGTTCATCCACGTCCACTTCATCATCACCGGCTGCCTGTTCTTCTGGCCGCTGCTGGGCCTGGACCCGCTGCCCAACCGCTGGCCCTATCCCGGCCGCGCGCTGCTGATGGTGCTGTCGGTGCCGTTCCACACCGTGCTCGGCCTGACGATCATGCAGAGCAAGACGCTGCTGGCCGGCGACTACTACCCCAGCCTGGGCCTGAGCTGGCTCGACCCGGCGGCCGACCAGGTCACGGCCGGGGGCATCCTGTGGGCCGGGGGCGAGATCGTCAGCGTCACCATGCTGGGCATTCTGATCCTGCAGTGGGTCAAGCAGTCGGAACGCGAGGCCCGCCGGATCGACCGCGCGCTGGACCGCCAGGAGGCCGAGGAGGCCGCCGAGCAGGCCCGCCAGGAGGCCGGGGAGCACACCGAGCCGCCCCGCCCGGATGCTGCCAAGATCACAAACGGGGGACCCGCCGACACCCGAGGACCGGGGTCCGACACCCCGTAAACGGTTCCGTTACGATCGGCGGGCACCTACGACGTGAACCGGGGCACATTATGAGCGACGAACCGACTCAGTACACGGTCCTCCTGTACAGCGACGACGCCGCCGTGCGCGACCGCATCCGGATGGCGATCGGGGTGCGGCCCGCGGCCGACCTCAAGGTCGAGTTCGCCGACGCCTCCACCTGGGAGGACTGCCGCGACCTGCTCGACAAGTACGAGATCGACTTGATGGTGCTCGACGGCGAGGCCGCCCCCGCGGGTGGCATGGGCATCGCCCGCCAGACCAAGGACGAGTACGCCACGCCCCCGCCCGTCTGCGTCGTCATCGCCCGGGCCGCCGACCGCTGGCTCGCGGCGTACGCGCAGGTCGACCAGACCCTGGTCGCGCCGCTCGACCCGGTCACCACCGGCCAGACCGTCGCCGCCATGCTCCGCGCCCGCCGCAACGGCGCGATCCCCCTGGGCACGCTCGGCAAGCTCGGTTAGTCCCCCAGACGAAAGGGCCCCTGCTGTGGGCGCACGCACCTGGCCGAACCTGACGAGTGCCCTGCTGCGGGGCGAGGAGCTCGAGACCCCCGACACGGCCTGGGCCATGGGCGAGATCATGGCCGGCAACGTCACACCGGCCCAGATCGCCGGCTTCGCGATCGCGCTGCGGGCCAAGGGCGAGACCCCGGGCGAGCTGGCCGGCCTGGTCGAGGCCATGCTGGCCAGCGCGACCCTGGTCGAGCTGCCCGAGGCTGTGCGCACCGACGCGGTCGACGTGGTCGGCACGGGTGGCGACCGGGCCAACACCGTGAACATCTCGACGATGGCGGCGATCATCACAGCCGCCTCGGGTGTGACGGTGGTCAAGCACGGCAATCGCTCCGCCTCGTCCAGCACCGGCACGGCCGACCTCCTCGAGCATTTCGGCATCCCGCTCGACCTGGGCCCCGACGGCGTCGTGAGCACGGTGACCGACGCCGGCATGGGCTTCTGCTTCGCGGCCCGCTTCCACCCCGGCATGCGGCACGCCGCCGTGACGCGGCGCGAGCTGGGTGTGCCCACGTTCTTCAACGTGCTGGGCCCGCTGACCAACCCGGCCCGGCCCACGGCGGCCGCGGTCGGCTGCTTCGACCTGCGGATGGCCCCGGTGATGGCGGCCGTGTTCGCCCGGCGCGGCGACTCGGCGCTGGTGATGCGGGGCGAGGACGGGCTCGACGAGTTCACCACCTGCGCACCCACCCGCCTCTGGCAGGCCAAGGACGGCGAGGTCACCGAGCACGTGATCGACGCCGTCGAGCTGGGCCTGCCGCGCAGCGAGCCGGGCGCCCTGCGGGGCGGCGACACCCCGTTCAACGCCGACGTGGCCCACCGGACGTTCGCCGGCGAGGCCGGCCCGGTGCGTGACGCGGTCGTGCTCAACGCGGCGGCCGCCCTGGCCGCGCACGGAGGCTTCCCCGGCGACCTGAGAGACACGCTGCGGGCCGGAATAGCCCGGGCCCAAGAGACGATCGACTCGGGCGCCGCGACGGCTCAGCTGGCCCGCTGGGTGGATGCGGCCCAGAAGGCCAAAGCCGCCGAGTAGGCACGTCCGAGCAATTTCACAGCGGACACGCCGCCGCGAATGCTCCCATATGCCTGATTTACGTGGCAGCGTCGGAATCAGTTTCGGGTAATCCACCTTCCGGCGAAGAGGAGGCCACCCGTGTCATATCAGGAACCCCGCTGCGTCATCTGTGACAGCGACATGTTGTTCGAGGTGCCGGCGACCCCGGACGGCGAGGTCGAGGAGCTGGTCTGCCGGCGCTGCGGCGCCGCCGAGGTGGTCACCCCCGTCATAGCCCACCTGTGGCCGGGCCGCACTCCCGTCCTCCCCCAGCAACGCCGCGCAGCCTGACAAACACAAAGAAGCCCGCGTCCCCGAGGGGCGCGGGCTTCTTCACAAAAGCTTCGGCTCAGTGCTCCGCGGGGTGCCGCGTGCCCGTGTAGTACTCGAAGATCATGGCGCTGGACGACGCGATCACCATGATCAGGCCCAGGGCCAGCAGCCACCACAGCCAGAAGACCAGGCCGAGACCGGCGATCGTGGCCGACAGTGCGATCCCGAACGGCCAGTAGCTGCCCGGGCTGAAGAAGCCGATCTCGCCGGCGCCCTCGGCGATCTCGCCGTCCTCGCGGTCCTCCGGGCGCAGGTCGATGCGCCGGGCGACGAACCAGAAGAAGCCGCCGCACATCGAGCAGAGCAGGCCGGACAGGATCAGCGCGACCGTGCCGATCCACTCCAGATGGCCGGTGGCCCCGTGGGTGTAGAAGCCGTAGACGACGGACGCGCCGAAGAGGAAGACGGCCACACCCGCGAAGATCTTGTATTCGGTACGCACGTTCCCCTACTTCCCGGCCGTCGCGGCGGCGCCCGTGCCGGCCGCGACCGCGCCACGCTGGTTCCAGTTGTTCTTCTGGCGCCGCGTGTCGAACGGCTCGGTCGTCGTCGCGTACATCTGATCGCCGGTGAAGCCGATCGCGGCCATGGCCTCCTGCGTGGAGGACCCGTCCCGCTTGGCCGCCAGGAACTGATCGAACCGCTCGGGTGAGACCACGACGAGCTCGAAGTTCATGAAGGCGTGATACGTCCCGCAGAGCTCGGCGCAGCGGCCGACGTAGCGGCCCTCCTTGTCGAGAGTGATCTCGAAGGTGTTGCGCACACTGCCCGGGAAGACGTCCCGCTTGAACAGGATCTCGGGGACCCAGAACGAGTGGATGACGTCCTTGCTCGTCTCCTCGAACCGGATCTTTTCGTTGGTCGGGAGGACCAGGATCGGGATGACGTCGGACGAGCCGACTGTCGAGGCGACCGTGCCGGCGTCCTTACCCATGCCGTCGCGGTAGTTGAACTGCCAGTTCCACTTGAACGCGACGACCTCGACGACCTGGTCGGGGTTCTTCGAGAGCTTGTCCACGTCGGTCTGCACGATCGCCGTGTAGTAGAAGAGGATCGCCACGATCAGCACCGGGGTGACCGTGTAGAGGACCTCCATCGGCATGTTGAACCGGGTCTGCACGGGCAGCTCGTCGCCGCGCTTGCGATACCGGATGATGCACCAGAAGATCAGGCCCCACACGAAGACGCCGACGATCAACGCCGCGATCGTCGAGGCGATCCACAGGTCGTACATCTTGTGCGCCTGCAGGGTGATGCCCTTGCCGGGCCATCCGAAGTGGCCGAAGGCGCTTCCGACGCCCTCAAGCGAACATCCCGAGAGCAGCATCAGCAGCGCCGTGCCGCTGAGACCGAGCCCGGCGATCCGGACTGCAGCTCGCGACCGCGCGGCCGAACTCTTTGCGCTCACCTGCTTTTGCCTCCTTAGCAGCGCCGCCTCCCGCCCGAAACGGACACGAGTGGCCAGGCGTTACCGACGGTCGCACACTACTCGACCAGGCCCTG
Source organism: Paractinoplanes lichenicola (assembly GCF_016785085.1). GTDB lineage: Bacteria > Actinomycetota > Actinomycetes > Mycobacteriales > Micromonosporaceae > Actinoplanes > Actinoplanes lichenicola. The sequence goes on along the minus strand of NZ_JAENHO010000005.1, from coordinate 420,309 downwards.
ACACACCTTTGCGGGGGTCCGATCTTCGAGCGCGCGCATATGCCCCTCGACATTCGGAGGATACCGTTCCTGGGGTGGAATACACGGGCGATCCCGCTGGTCCGGCCGCATACCTCGACGCGGCGACCGCGAGTCCACTGCATCCGGTGACCCGCGAGGCGCTGCTGGCCGCGCTCGAGGACGGCTGGGCCGACCCGGCGCGCCTCTATGCCGCGGGCCGGCGGGCGCAGCAGCTCTCCGACGCGGCCCGGGCCGCTTTCGCCGAGGCCTTGGGCGTGCGGGCCGACGAGGTCTCCTTCTGGCCCTCGGGCACGGCCGCCGCGCAGGCCGCCGTGCTCGGGGGGCTCGCCGGGCGGGCCCGCAAGGGCGACACGCTGGTGCATTCCGCGATCGAGCACTCGGCCGTCCTGCACGCGGCCGCCCGGGGCAAGGCGGCCGAGGTCGGGGTCGACCGGCTGGGCCGCCTCGACCTGGACGCCTGGGAGCGGGCCGTCGCCGCGCCCGGGGTGGCGCTGGCCTCGCTGATCAGCGCGAGTCACGAGGTGGGCACGGTGCAGCCGGTGGCGGCGGCGGCCGCGTACTGCGCCGAGGCCGGCGTGCCGCTCTTCGTCGACGCCGCCCAGTCGGTGGGCCGGGCCGACGTGCCGCCGGGCTGGTCGCTGCTGAGCGCGAGCGCACACAAGTGGGGTGGCCCGCCGGGTGTCGGAGTGCTGGTTGTGCGCAAAGGTGTGCGCTGGATCTCCCCGTACCCGCAGGATGATCTTTATCGCCCCGGGACGCCCGGGAGCGTCGATCTGCCCGCGGTGGTCGCCGCCGCGGCGAGTCTGCGCGCCGTCCGGGCCGAGGCAAAGGCCGAGGCCGTACGGCTGAGCGCGCTGGTCGACCGCATCCGCGCGCGTGTGCCCGAGCTGGTGCCCGACGTCGAGGTGGTCGGCGATCCCGAGCAGCGGCTGCCGCACCTGGTCACGTTCTCGTGCCTCTACGTCGACGGGGAGGCCCTGCTGCACGCGCTCGACCGGGCCGGCTTCGCGGTCTCGTCGGGCTCGTCGTGCACGGCGTCGACGCTGCGGCCCAGCCACGTGCTCGAGGCGATGGGCGTGCTCAGCCACGGCAACGTACGGGTCTCGCTGCACCGCGGCACGACCGAGGCCGACGTCGACCGGTTCCTGGCCGTGCTGCCGGGCCTGGTCGAGACCATCCGGCGGGCGGCGGGAATGTGATCGAGCTCGACTGCCTGGGTCAGAAGTGCCCGCTGCCGGTGATCAAGCTGGCCCGGACGATCGGCCGGGTCGAGGTCGGCGGGATCGTCCGGGTGCTGGCCGACGACCCGGCCGCCGCGAACGACATCCCGGCCTGGTGCCGCATGAAGAAGCAGGAGTACGTGGGCTCCCCGGCGGCGAACACGTTCGACGTCCGCCGGCTCAGCTGACGAGCCCGTCCGACCACCCCAGCCAGCCGCCCCTTCGACCTGCCTAAAGGCTGAGATACTGGACGATCGCCCCGACCGGCTCCTTGGCCAGATGCGTGTCGACGACCAGGCGCGGGCCCAGGTACGGCTCGTATTCCGCCTGGCGCTCGAGGACCCGCACCCAGTCGGGCACGCCGTCGTGGTCGCGGGTCTCGTAGCGCTTCTCGACCCGGCGGCGATGCTCGGCGTCGTCACCGACCACCACCTCGACCACGCGCAGCGGCACGCCGGCCCGCTCGGCCACGTCGACCCACAGCTGGCGGGCCGCCTTGACCGGGCTGACCGCGTCGATGATCACGTGGTGACCCATGCCGAGCTGCACCTCGGCCAGCGCGGCCACCGTCCCGTACGCGGCGAAACCGGGTCTCGGCTCGACCACCTCGTATCGCTGGAGCGCGAAGTCGACGGTGTCGACCGCCAGCACGCACGCGGGCAGCTCAGTGGCCACCCGCGCGGCAAGCGTGCTCTTTCCGACACCGGGCAGACCGGCGAAGACCGCTAAGACCATGACTCCGATCAGACCATGCGCCTGATCAGGCCGGAAGGTAGGCCCTGATCTCGGCGGCCGCGGCGTCGCCGTACGAGTCGGCGAAGCGCTTGGCGAAGTCCTCGGCGCGGATGTCGTACTCCTGGGGGCCGACCGACTCGAGCACGAGCGCCGCCACCAGCGAGCCGACCTGGGCCGCCCGCTCGAGGCCGAGCCCCCACGAGACCGCGCTGAAGAAGCCGGCCCGGAAGCCGTCGCCGACGCCGGTCGGGTCCTCGGCCAGCACGTCCCGCGCGACCGGCACATGGATGCGCTCGATGTCGCGGCCGGTGATCTCGACGCCGTCCTTGCCGAGCGTGGTGACCCGGATCTTGACCTGCTCGAGGACCTGCTCGGAGGTGAGGCCGGCCTTGGTCTCGAGCAGCGAGCGCTCGTACTCGTTGGTCAGCAGGTAGTCGGCGCCGGTGATCAGGGTGAGCACGTCGCTGCCGTCCATGCGGGCGAGCTGCTGCGACGGGTCGGCGGCGAACTTGAAGCCGCGGGCCCGGCACTCCTGCGAGTGGCGGATCATCGCGGCCGGGTCGTTCGCGCTGATCAGCACGAGGTCGAGGCCGCCCGCGCGCTGGTCGACCGGCGAGAGCTCGATGTTGCGGGCCTCGGCCATGGCGCCCGCGTAGAACGAGGCGATCTGGTTGAGGTCGTCGTCGGTGGTGCAGACGAAGCGGGCCGTGTGCGCGACCTCGCTCACGTGCACCGAGTCGCAGTCGACGCCGTGGCGCTCGAGCCAGGACCGGTAGTCGGCGAAGTCGGCGCCGACCGCGCCCACCAGGATCGGCCGCAGACCCAGCTTGCCCATGCCGAACGAGATGTTGCTGGCCACGCCGCCGCGCCGGACCACCAGGTCGTCGACGAGGAACGAGAGCGAGACCTTGTGCAGCTGGTCGGCGATGAGCTGGTCGGCGAACCGCCCCGGGAAGTGCATCAGGTGGTCGGTGGCGATCGAACCGGTCACGGCGATCTTCATGAGGGCCCTCGGAGTTTTCGGGAACGGGGGGCTTACGTACGCAGCCTACCGGCTGGGTTACACGCAGCAGGCCGCCCCGTTAACGGGACGGCCTGCTGAGAGATTCTTGCTGCGTGGCGTGGATCAGTGGAACGAGTCGCCACAGGCGCAGGAGTTCTGCGCGTTCGGGTTGTCGATCGTGAAGCCCTGCGCGTCGATCCGGTCGGCGAAGTCGATCGTGGCGCCGGCCAGGTAGGGGGCGCTCATGCGGTCGACGACGACCTCGACACCGCCGAAGTCGTTGACGACGTCACCGTCGAGCGACCGCTCGTCGAAGAACAGCTGGTAACGCAGGCCGGAGCAGCCACCGGGCTGAACCGCGATGCGCAGGCGCAGGTCGTCGCGGCCTTCCTGCTCGATCAGGGCCTTGACCTTCACTGCGGCGACATCGGTCAGGAGGACAGTGGTCGGGGCGGTGGCCTCGGCCGACTCGGTGTGCTGTTCAGTGGTCACTGCGTTATCTCCCTGCAAGTGCGGACAGATCTGCCGTACTGGCCAACGCTAGCCCCATTCCCGAAGATTCCCAATCCGGGTGTCCCAGTTCACCTGCTCCACTGCTCACTCAGGCGTTGTGCCAGCTCGCGCAGTCCGCGCCCGGGTTCGTTCATCGCCAAATCAGTGCTGCCGAAGTGCTCGGTGAGGGAATACGTCTCGGTGACACCGGCCGCGGCGGCCTCGCGATAGCCCGTCTCGTTGCGCCCGGCCAGCACGACGCAGGGCAGGCCCCGGTCGCGGGCGGCGTTCGCGATGCCGGCCACCACCTTGCCGCGCAGCGACTGGTGGTCGAAAGATCCCTCTCCGGTGATCACCAGGTCGGCCGCGTCGAGCTCCTTCTCGAGCCCGATGGCCGTGCTGACCAGGCCGATCCCCGACACCACGCGGCCGCCGAGGGCGATCAGGGCCGCGCCGATCCCGCCCGCCGCGCCACCACCGGGGACCCGCTGCAGATCCTCGACCCCGAAAGCCTTTTCCAGTACGCCGGCGAACTGCTCCAGGGCGGCGTCGAGGCGGTAGACGTCCTCGCGGCTCGCACCCTTCTGCGGGCCGAAGACGTTGCTCGCGCCCTGCAGGCCGGTCAGCGGGTTGTCGACGTCGGTGGCGGCGATCAGGCTGACCTGCCGCAACCGGGGCACGCCACCGAGCGCGGCCGCCGCGTTCAGATAGGCGCCCCCGTACGGCAGGGCGTACCCGGCAATGTCGACCGGCGCGGCGCCCAGCGCGGCCAGCATGCCGGCCCCGGCGTCGTTGACCGCGGAACCCCCGAGGCCGATCACGACCTCGGTCGCGCCCGCTTCGACCGCCGCCAGCAGGAGCAGGCCCAACCCGTACGAGGAAGCGCTGTTGGGGTCTCGCTCCTCGGCAGTGAGCAGATGCAGACCGCAGGCATGCGCGCTCTCGATGTAGGCCGTCGGACCGGAGAGCAGGATCTCGCCCTGGACCGGACGCCCGAGCGGGTCGACCGTCGGCACCGGGACGCGGCGGCCGGGCAGCGCGCTCGCGAGCACCTCGACGAACCCGGGGCCGCCGTCGGAGAGGGGCCTTTTGATCAGGTCGTCGGGTCCGGCCCAGCCATCGACGACTGCCTGGGCGACCTCGGGGGCGGACAGGGTGCCGGCGAACTTGTCCGGACAGATCAGTACGCGCACGCGTATGAGTGTGGCAGGCCACGTCCGCCTCCCCACCCACCGCCCGTAACAGGACTGAAGGCTGTGTTTCTTGTGACTCCGTTACCGGTCCTGCCTTGTGCGACGATGGCGAATGTGACGTCGACCTGGACCGAGCCCTCGAACACCGCCACCGCCCTGCTCCTGCTGGGCCGGGGCACCGACCCCGCCTCCGAGCGCGGCGTCGACTGCCCGGGCGATCTGCCCGCGCCGAGCGACCCCGACCTGGTCGCCCGGGCCACCGCCGCCAAGGCCGCGCTGGGCGACCGCGTCTTCGTGCTCGGCCACCACTACCAGCGCGACGAGGTCATCCAGTTCGCCGACGTCACCGGCGACTCCTTCAAGCTGGCGCAGCAGGCCGCGGCCCGGCCCGACGCCGAGTTCATCGTGTTCTGCGGCGTGCACTTCATGGCCGAGAGCGCCGACATCCTCACCACCGCCCGGCAGCGGGTCATCCTGCCCGACCTGGCGGCCGGCTGCTCGATGGCCGACATGGCCGTGCTGGGCCAGGTCGAGACCGCGTGGGAGCGCTTCGAGGATCTGGGGATCGCCGCCGACGTCGTCCCGGTGACCTACATGAACTCGTCGGCCGACATCAAGGGCTTCGTGGGCCGCAACAAGGGCGTGGTCTGCACGTCGTCGAACGCCAAGCGCGCCCTGACCTGGTCGTTCGAGCAGGGCAGCAAGGTGTTCTTCCTGCCCGACCAGCACCTGGGACGCAACACGGCCGTCCTGGAGATGGGATTCGATCTCGACGACTGTGTGCTCTACGACCCGCACAAGCCCGGGGGCGGCCTGACCGACGACGAGCTGCGTGACGCCCGCATGATCCTGTGGCGGGGGCACTGCTCGGTGCACGGCCGCTTCACGCTCGACAGCGTGCGCGAGGTGCGCGAGCGGGTGCCCGGGGTCAACGTGCTGGTGCACCCCGAGTGCCGCCACGACGTCGTGCGGGCGGCCGACCAGGTGGGCTCGACCGAATACATCATCAAGGCGCTGGACGCGGCCCCGTCCGGGTCGGCCTGGGCGGTCGGCACCGAGCTCAACCTCGTACGGCGGCTGGCTCTGGCGCACCCCGACAAGCAGATCATGTTCCTCGACCGTACGGTCTGCTACTGCTCGACCATGAACCGTATCGACCTCCCCCACCTGGTGTGGGCGCTGGAGGAACTGGTGGCCGGCCGGGTGCCGAACGTCATCACGGTGGACGAGGAAACGGCGGCCAACGCGCGTGTCGCACTGGACCAGATGCTCGCCCTGCCGTAACGCACCGTGATCAACAAGATCCGCTGAGCGCGAAGCTACCTTTCTGTTGTCTTAATCATCAGGGTTTCGTGCCAGCCCGGGCGTTTGACGACTGGCGCGTCTGTCACTCAGCGCTATGCTTCCCCGGTTGCAAGAACGGGTACCCCTGCCCGTCCCCTTGCCCCTCGATCATCTTCGGGCGCCCACTGACGCCCGCCGGCTGGAGGTTACGTTGACCGACGACGTCTTGGTCGTGCACGGCGGTACGCCGCTGCAGGGTCAGATCCGGGTCCGTGGCGCCAAAAATCTTGTTTCCAAGGCGATGGTGGCCGCCCTGCTGGGCGAGACCCCGAGCGTCCTGTTCGACGTCCCGCGCATCCGCGACGTCGAGGTCGTCCGCGGCCTGCTCGAACTGCACGGCGTCAAGGTCAGCGACGGTGCCGACGACGGCGAGATCGTCATGGACCCCACAAATGTGGAGAGCGCCAGCACCGACGAGATCAACGTGCACGCCGGCTCGAGCCGCATCCCGATCCTGTTCTGCGGCCCGCTGCTGCACCGCCTGGGTCACGCGTTCATCCCCGACCTCGGCGGCTGCCACATCGGCCCGCGCCCGATCGACTTCCACATCCAGGCGCTGCGCGAGTTCGGCGCGGTCGTCGACAAGACGCCCGAGGGCATGCACCTGAGCGCGCCCCACGGCCTCAAGGGCGCCAAGCTCGAGCTGCCCTACCCGAGCGTCGGCGCCACCGAGCAGGTGCTGCTGACCGCCGTACGGGCCGAGGGTGTCACCGAGCTGCGCAACGCGGCCATCGAGCCCGAGATCATCGACCTGATCTGCGTCCTGCAGAAGATGGGCGCGATCATCACGGTGCACACCGACCGGGTCATCGAGATCCAGGGTGTGCCGCGGCTGCACGGCTACCAGCACAAGCCGATCCCCGACCGGATCGAGGCCGCCAGCTGGGCCGCCGCCGCGCTCGCGACCAAGGGCGAGATCGAGGTGCTCGGCGCCCGTCAGCAGGACATGATGACGTTCCTCAACGTCTTCCGGTCGATCGGCGGCGAGTTCCAGATCACCGACGACCGGGTGGCCCGCGCGGGCGTGACCGGCGCCGAGGGCGGCATCAAGTTCTGGCACCCCGGCCACGAGCTGCAGGCCGTCGCGCTCGAGACCGACGTGCACCCCGGCTTCATGACCGACTGGCAGCAGCCCCTGGTGGTCGCGCTGACCCAGGCCCGCGGCCTGTCGATCATGCACGAGACCGTCTACGAGCAGCGGCTGGGCTACACCGACGCGCTCAACCAGATGGGCGCGACGATCCAGGTCTACCGCGACTGCCTGGGTGGCACCCCGTGCCGGTTCGGCCGCCGCAACTTCAAGCACTCCGCCGTCATCGCCGGCCCGTCCAAGCTGCACGCGGCCGACCTGGTGATCCCCGACCTGCGGGCCGGCTTCGCCCACCTGATCGCGGCGCTGGCCGCCGAGGGCACCTCGCGCGTCTACGGCGTCGACCTGATCAACCGCGGCTACGAGGACTTCGAGGGCAAGCTGGCGGCGCTCGGCGCCCACGTCGAGCGCCTCTAGCCCTTCAGTTTCATCACTATCAGCGGCGCGGTGTGAATCACACCGCGCCGCTTGGCTACTCTCTGAGCGTGCCCTCGCTTTTTCGCCGCAAGCAGTCCGACGTCGCCACTCCCGAGATCGAGGAGGAGGTGACGCCGGCCGAGCCGCGCCCCAAGGGCTACACCCCCAGCAAGAAGGAACTCGGCGTCGTCACGCCCAAGCGCACGGCGACCGGCCGCCGCGTGGGCGCCGAGGCCGCCCCGGCCAACCGCCGCGAGCAGCTCAAGCAGATGCGCGAGCGGCAGCGGGCCGAGCGGGCCGAGGCCTCCGCGGGCATGCGGGCCGGTGACGAGCGCTACCTGCTGGCGCGTGACCGCGGCCCCGAGCGCTCGCTGGTCCGCGACATCATCGACAGCCGCCGCACGGTCGGCACCTACTTCTTCGGCGGCGCGCTGATCGTGCTGATCGGCTCGACCGTGCAGATCCCCGCCGTCCAGCTCGCCAGCAACCTGCTGTGGCTGATGCTGGCCCTCGGCGTGATCGTCGACAGCGTGCTGATCTCGCGCAAGGTCAAGCGCCTGGTCAACGAGCGCTTCCCCGGCACCACCCAGCGGGTCGGCTCGCTGCAGATCTACGGCGTGATGCGGGGCCTGACGTTCCGCCGCATGCGGGTGCCCAAGCCGAAGGTCGAGCTCGGCCAGGCCATCTAGTCTTCTTGCGATATCGGCAAGGTTTCGTGTCGTCGGCGCAAACGGCCTCTACCTTCGAGGCATGGCACACGACCACCTGATCGAAATGCTCGACCTGGACGCCGAGGTTCTGAGCGACTATCACCGCGAGCTGATCGCCCTTGTCGGCCGCTCGTCCGTCGACGCCCCCGAGGTCATCGATCTCGGCGCGGGCAGCGGCACGGGGTCGCTGGCCCTGGCCCGCGAACTGCCCGGGGCCCGGGTCACCGCGGTCGACGTGTCCCCCGAGATGCTGGCCCACCTGCGGGCCCGCGCCGCCGCCGAAGGGCTGGGCGACCGGATCCGTACGGTCGAGGCCGACCTCGACCAGCCGTGGCCCGCCCTCGGCCCGGCCGACGTGGTCTGGGCGTCGGCGTCGATGCACCACATGGCCGACCCGTCGTTCGCGCTGACCTCGGCCCACGCCGCGCTCCGGCCCGGCGGGCTGCTGGTGATCGCCGAACTCGACTCGTTCCCGCGCTTCCTGGTGGGGACGCCGGACGAGGAGCTGGAGGCGCAGGCCCACGCCGAGGCGGACAAGGCCCGGCACGAGGCGGGGATGCACATGCACGAGAACTGGGGCGATCTGGCCTCGCGCGCCGGCTTCAGCGATGTGGCCGAGCGGCGGTTCGACATCATGCTGTCGCCGCCCTTGCCTGCTGCCGTGGTGCGGTATGCGGAGGTGTCGCTGGGGCGACTGGGTGAGCGCGTGCCGGGGCTGGACCAGGTGATCGCGGGACTGCACGGCCGGGACGACCTGAGCGTGCGCACCGAGCGAACTGTCTGGCTGGCTCGCCGTTGATCGTCATCGCTAGTTGATCTCGGCCTATATAACCCGCCGCTCCCAGGGGGGTCTCCCCCGCCACGGCCACAAGTGTGACGGAAAATCGCGATCTCTGCGGCGGCAGGGCAGCGGGGCTGTGGATAACCCGGGACTGTGGATATCGGCGCTATTCGATTCCCGCAAGTCGGAGCAGGGCTGCGGTGGCCGCGGCGGCCACGACCACGACGACAAACGGGGCCTTGCGCCAGGCCAGCAGGGCCCCGACGGCGACGCCGGCCGGGCGGGCCACGCCGGCGAAGCCGCTGCCGGCCATCAGCGTCGAGGTGGCGGCCAGGGCGGTCAGCAGCGCGGCGGCGGCCATCGGGAGCAGGCGTTGCAGGTTGTCCGAGAGCTCAATGCGCTCACGCAGCAGCACGCCACCGAGGCGCATCGTGTAGGTGCCGATGCCGAGCACGATGATCGCGGCGAGCATCATGCGGCGGCCCGCCTCGGGCGGAGCAGGGTCAGCAGGCCCAGCAGGGCGCACAGGACGGGCAGGCCGGCGGGCAGCACGGGGGTGGCCAGGACGGCCACGGCAGCGCCGGTGAGCGCGACGACGCGGGTCGGACGGTCGCGCAGCGAGGGCAGGATCAGGGCGATCAGCGCGGCCGGGAAGGCGGCGTCGAGGCCGAGCGTCTCGTAGTCGCCGACGGCGGTGCCGAGCAGGACGCCGAGGGCGGTGCCGAGGTTCCACGACGTGAACAGGGTGACGCCGATCAGCCAGTACGTCCGGCGGCGCTGCACCGGGTCGTCCTCGGCCAAGGTGAAGGCCACCACCTCGTCGGTCATCAGGTGGCTGCCGATCAGGCGTTCGCGCCAACTGGTGCCCATGCTGCTGCCGATCGCCATGCCGAACGGGAGGTGGCGGGCGTTGAGCAGCAGGCCGGCCAGCACCGCGGCGACGGGGCTGGCGGCGAGCAGGCCGACCGCGAGGAACTGCGCTCCGCCGGCGAACACGACCGTGGACATGAGGAACGGCACCCACACCGGCAGCCCGTACGCGATGGCGATGGCCCCGAAGGAGGCGCCGACCGCCACCATGGCCGCGGCGATGGCGGCCGCGTCCCGGAGCAGCGTTCGCTGTATCGTACGCATGGTTCGAAATACTGAACGACGCCGAGCGCGTTCGTCAAACCGAACAATCCGATCGATGGAGCGAACATTGCACGAACCGGCCCCGCCGCTCGCCACGATTGCCGCCGCCCTGCGCCGGGAGCGGGAACGGGCCGGCATCTCGCTGACCGAACTCGCCCGCCGGGCCGGGCTGGCCAAGTCGACGCTGTCGCAGCTCGAGGCGGGCACCGGCAACCCGAGCATCGAGACGCTGTGGTCGCTCGGGGTGGCGCTCGGCGTGCCGTTCAGCCGCCTGGTCGAGCCGCCCGAGACGCGGGTCCGGGTCATCCGGGCCGGCGAGGGGCCGCGATTGCAGGCCGACGAGGCCGACTTCGTGGCGACCCTGCTCGCGGCTGGGTCCCCGCACACCCGGCGCGACCTCTACGTGATGGAGCTGGAGCCCGGTCAGGCCCGCGACGCGCTGGCCCACATCCCGGGCAGCGTCGAGCACATCGTGCTGGCGTCCGGGCGGATCAAGGCGGGCCCGGTCGGCGAGCAGGTCGAGCTCGGGCCGGGCGACTACGTGACCTTCCCGGGCGACGTCGATCACCATTACGAGGCGCTGGAGCCGTCCTGGGCCGTCCTCGTGATGGAGCACCGCTAACGCGAGTCGGTGTAGAGGCGGGCCACGACGTCCTCGATCTCGGGCTCGACGACTGACAGATCCCGTACGGGGGCCGCGGTGACCAGGGCCGCGACCGCCGCCCCGGCCGCGATCGACTCGAGCGCGAACGTCACGCGGTGGCCGTCGGCCTCGGCCGCGAGCAGGGTGGCGCCGGGCAGCGCGAAATCCGGGGGCAGGGGCGCCTCGAGGTCGGCGACCAGCCGGCGCCTGGACCCGTACCGGGAATGAAGGTCCTCGATCGTGCCGTCGTGCACTACCCGGCCGTGATCGATCACGACCAGCCGCCGGCACAGCCGCTCGATGTCGGCCAGGTCGTGGGTCGTGAGCACGAGCGTGGTGTCACCGGCCTGACCCAGCTCGCCCAGGAACGAGCGCACCGCCTGCTTGCTCACCACGTCGAGCCCGATCGTCGGCTCGTCGAGGAACAGCACCTCGGGACCGTGCAGCAGGGCCGCCGTCAGCTCGCCGCGCATGCGCTGGCCGAGCGACAACTGGCGTACGGGGGTGTCCATGAACGCGTCGAGATCGAGCAGGTCACGGCAGCGGCGCAGGCGGGACTCGTGGTCGGCCGCGGGCACCCGATAGACGTGCCGGAGCAGCCCGAACGACTCGCGCAGGGGCAGATCCCACCACAGCTGCGAGCGCTGACCGAACACGACACCGATCCGCAGGGCCAGCCTGGTCCGCTGCGGCACCGGGCTGAGCCCGCACACCGAGACCTCGCCGCCGGACGGGGAGAGCACGCCGGTCAGCATCTTGAGCGTGGTCGACTTGCCGGCGCCGTTCGGCCCGATATAGCCCACCATCTCGCCCGCGGCTATCGCCAGGCTGACCCCGTCGACCGCCGCGAGCAGGCGTTTCTCCCGGCGGAAGCGGCCCGTCTTGACCCGTACGGTGAACTCTTTGCGCAGATCCTTCATCTCGATCATGAGCCGGTGCTCCGGTAATGCCGCACGCCAGTCCTCCAGACGAGCCCGGCGATCCCCGCGGCGACCAGCGCCACCAGCGGCGACAGATAACCCGCCCAGGCCGGCAGACCGAGCGGGTCCGCGCGCCCGAGCAGCGTCAGTGCCGGGTGATAACTCACAAAACCGAAGCCCAGCCCGTACGCGAAAATCGCGCGGAACCAGCCGCCGTAAACCGTGATCGGGTACGAGGTGAAGTCGCGCCCGCCGTACGTGAAGGCCGCCCCGACCTCGCCCGACTCGACCCACCAGAAGGCCAGGCTGGCGCTCAGCACGAAGATCGACCCGAAGAACACAGCACCGGCGAGCGGGGCCGTGACCAGCAGGATTACCTTGCCCGGCGTCCACGTGATGTCGTTGGCCGCGATCGCGACGATCAGGACGGCGAGCCCGACGACGAAGCGCATCAGCTTGCGCAGGGGCAGGTCGGCGATCACGAGCTGGGGCAGCACGGCCAGCGGGCGCACCAGCACGGCGTCCAGCGTGCCCATCCGTACGTACGTCTTGAGCTGGTCGACGTTGCCGACGGTGAGGTCGGCGAGCACGAAACCGGACGCGGTCAGCCCGGTCATCATCAGCGCCTCACCGAGCGTGAAGCCGCCGACGACCTTGGCTGTGTGGAAGAGCACGAAGACCGTGGAGACGTCGACCGCCGTGCCGCCCGCATTGGTGATCAATTCAACGGCGAAAGAGGCCCTGTACGCCGTGGCGCTGCGGAACCGGCCGGCGATGAGAGCCCCGTACGGCCTGGCCTTATCCACCCTGCACGACCAGTTTGCGCTCGGCGCGGCGCTGCACCAGGCTCGCCAGTGCGACCATGATCACTGCCCAGATCGCCTGCAGCGCGACCAGCCCCGCCTGCAACGCCGGGCCGTCCCGCTCGACCAGCACGTCAAGCGGCGTCTGCAACAGCCCCGGAATCGGCGTGGCGACCCAGAGCGTGATCGTCAGCCACTCCGGGAGCAGGCGCAACGGGAAGAAGAGGCCGGCCAGCACACCCGAGCCAAGCGTCCAGAACATGAGCGGGCCGCGGGCGTCGCCGAGCCAGTACGCGGTCGCGTTGACCAAATAACGGCAGCCGAAACTCCCGATAACGGCCAGCGACACAGAAGCTGCGAAAAGCGGCACCGTCTGCCATCTCGACGGGGCGACCAGCGGAAACACCAGCGCCCCGACGATCACCGGCGGCGCGAACCGGGTGAGCATCTGATAGCCGCTGCGGCCCAGGTCGGCAGCCAAATAGGCGGTCACCGGCGGGACCGGCCGCAACAGATCGGCGGCGATGTCACCGGTGCGGATGCGCTCCGCGAGGTCGTTCCAGCCCCAAATCCCGACCACGTTGAGTAACCCCTGGCCCACCCAGACGAAGGTCGCCAGCTGCCGCCGGTCGTAGCCGCCGGCCAGGCCCCCGGCCGCGCCCGCCGCGACGGCCAGGAGCACGTAGCAGCGAAGAAAGCCGAAGACTATGTTGGTGAACGATCCGGCCAGCGTGGCCTGCCGATAGGTCGCGTAGCGCCGGAAACCCGACCACATCAGTGCACCGAAAGTAGCGACGGAGGCGCTCAACGGACGGTACGGGGAGATCGTCGGCACGCTGGCGTCGAGCCCGTCCACGCCGTTAATCTCCTTCCCTGAAGTAGAGCCGGGCGACTCTACCCATCTTGGCCGGACGCCCGCCGCACAATTTCGACCAGAAGTGGAAGTTCGCCGTGACGGAGCGTCGCCATTCGCCGGGCCCTCTCGTGGGTGCCCGATGAGCGGCTGGGGCTCGTGGGCCGACGAACCGGCCTGGGTGTACGAGATCACTTGGGAGTGGGAGCCGCAGCCCGGGCAGCGGTATCCGGGCGATCCGGGCAAGCGCAAGGCCGTGCACACGCCGGTCTACGAGGCCTCCGACTCGGGGTCGACCTCGGCGCCGGCCTCGTGGGCCTCGCCGTCTTCCTCGTCTTCCTCGTCTTCCTCGTCCTCTGATTCGCCGTCTTCCTCGTCCTCTGGCTCGCCGTCTTCCTCGTCCTCTGGCTCGCCGTCTTCCTCGTCTTCTGGCTCGCCGTCTTCGCAGGGGTCGCCGCGCCGGGAGGAGCCGCTCTGGAACCGGCCGGCCGGGGCGATGCCCGAGCAGCGGCGTGGGGATGCTCCCGCCTACGGCGCCCCGCCCGCGACGGCGGGCGGGTCCTACCGCGATGCGGTGCAGTTCCGCGAGGCCCAGATGCGCGAGGCCGGGCCGCGCCCACCACAATTCCGCGGCGGCGGTCAGGTTCCGGTCACACCCGGCCACACTTCGCCGCCGCAAGGCTCCGCTCCCCCACAGCCGCCGGGCCCGTACGGGTCCGAGCCTTATCAGGGCCGTCGGCAGGCTCCTTCGGGCGGGCCGCGCCCGGTTTCGCCCTCGGCCGGGGTCTACGGCAGCGCCCGCCCGGCGCCCTCCGATGCCTTCCCGTCCCGTCCCGGCGTGGCCCCCGGCCAGCGCGACGGGCGGGAGGACACGCCGTTCGACCTGCGCCCGTCGCCGCCTGAGCGCGGCACGCCCGCCCAGGCCCGTCCCGCACCACAGCCGACGCGCATGACCCCGTCTCGCTCGGCGGCGCCTTCGCCCGCTTATCCCCAGTCGCCGGGACAGGCCTTCTCCGGCTCTCACGCGCCGGGCCAGCCCGCCGGGCCCGGATCCCACGGACCTGGGCAGGCCGGTGGCCGCGGGCCTCAGTCGGCAGGTCAGGGTGCTTACGGATCGCCGTCGGCGGGTCAGGCTCCGGGGCGTTCGCAGGCGGTGCCGACGCAACCCGGTGCTGACCGGCCTGTCTCCGGCCAACCGGGCAGCCGCCAGCCTGCCTATCCGCCTCGGCCCGAGGCCGTTCATCCCGCGTCGGGTCAGCCCATGCCTCCGCGCGCCGGCTACCCGCAGTCCGGGCCGGCGCAGCCGGCTCGTCCGCAGCCGCCATACGCCGGCTACCCGCCTGCTGCCGGGGCGCCGCGCGGGGGTCCCGGCGCCCAGTCGCACGGCGGCTATCAGGGACCGGGGGCGTCGCGTCCCGTCTCGGGGCAACCTTCGGGTGTTCAGCCGAGTTCCGGACAGCCTTACAGCGGTCGCCCCGGATCCGCGCAGGCCACGCCGCCGGGCTACCCGGCGCCGGGACGGCGGGACGACGCCTATGGGCCCACGCGTCCCACGTCCGGGCACCCGGCATCGGGCGGGCCGTCGCGGGGCGACTACGCGCACCCCGGATCCGGCCAGCCTGCATCGACGCAACCCGGATCCGGCCAGCCTGCGTTGGCGCAACCGGGGTTCACCCAGCCTGCATCGGCGCAGCCGGGGTTCGCCCAGCCGCCGTCGCCTCAACCGCAGTCTGCGCAGCCTTCTTCGCCGCAATCCGGGTCCGCGCAGCTTTCGTCGTCGCAACCTGCCTCGACGCAGCCCTTGTCGGCGCAGCCTTATCCGACTTCCGGGCAGCCGGGGTGGGGTGGCGAGCAGTATCAGGGTTCGGACGAGGCCCGCCGCCGTCAGCAGGCGGCCACCTCGGGACCGCAGCAGCAGTCGGACGGGGGCTGGGCTGCACCGCGGGCAGATGCGGATGACCGCGGTGTCTCACCCGTCACCGCACCGCCGTATTCGGTGCCGGACGACGCATACGACCCGTCGGCGGGTCCGGTGTCGACGCTTCCCGCCGGGCAGTCGGTTGAGGACATCGGATCGCCGAATCCGGAGCCGAGTGGTTCGGTGTGGGACCGCCCCACCGCCTCGGACCCTGTTTCCGCCGCCCCGGCCGCCCCCGCCGAGGAAGACAACGAACCCCACGGCCTGGGCTGGCTGCTCTCCCAAAGCGGCCTCGGCGCGATCACCCCGCTGCCGCCGCCCATCCCCCAGCCGATCACCGGCTCCCCCGTGGCCCAGCCGGTAGTCATCGAGCCCATCGACGAGCCGGTGTCTGGGCAGCCGTCCGTGTTCCAGCCGACGTCCGCACAGCCCGACACGTCCTCCCCGGTCTCGGCCCAACCCGCCGCGCCCCAACCGACATCGGCACAACCAGCCGCGTCCCGGCCGGTCTCGGCGCAGCCTGCCGCATCTCGGCCGGTGTCCGCGCAGCCATCCGCGTTCCAGCCGACGTCCGCGCAGCCCGACACGTCCGATCCGATCTCCGCGCAGCCTGCCGCGTCGCGGCCGGTCACCGCGCAGCCGTCCGCGTTCGAGCCGGCCCGAATCCGGCCCACGACGTCCCGGCCAGTATCGGCACAGCCCGCCGCGCCTCAACCGACATCGGCACAGCCGGCCGCGTCTCAACCGGTCTCTGGAGAGCCGTCTGCATTCCAGCCGACCTCCACGCCGCCCGCCGCCTCCCGGCCAGTGTCGGCGCAGCCGTCCGCCTCCGTGCAGCCCGCTGGAATGGAGCCGGTCTCGGGGCAGCCGTCTGCATTCCAGCCCACATCCGCGCCGCCCGCCGCATCTCGGCCGGTCTCCATGCAGCCGTCGGCCTCCCAGCCGGCCTCCGCGCAGCCCGTTGGAGTGCCGCCGGTCTCGGGGCAGCCGTCTGCGGTCCAGCAGGTCTCTGGGGGCACCCTCGCGCCGCAGCCGGCCTCTGGGCAGCCCTCGGCCGGGCCGCTCGGGCCTGGGCCGGTGTCGGGGCTGCCCGCCGGGTGGGGGAGGCAGGATTCGGCGCCGGACGACGGTGGGCGGGGGACGGCCGGACCGGAGCCGGTGTCGGGTGGGGCGTGGCCGGTTTCGGGGCAGCCTGCTGCGGATGGCTCGGGATGGCATTCGGACGGGCCCCGGGCCGGTTCGGCGCACACCACTGCCGGTGGTTCGGGTTGGGCCGACGATGCGGCCGACGTTCGGGAGGCTGGCGGCGCGGGCGTTGCCGAGGCTCGGCTGGGTAGTGGCGGGCCCGAGACCCCGGACTGGTTCGCGCCGTCGGGGGCGCAGCCCATCGTGGTCCCGCGGCAGGGCGAGAGCGGGACCGCCGGCGAAGCGTCTGTCGCGACGGAGCCGCGGCCCTCGGGGGACCTTCCCTACGCCGACTACGACGAGCCGATCTCCGTGCAGCCGATCGTCCGGCCGAACGCCGCGGAGGACAGGCCCGCCGCGGCTTCCGCTCAGCCGGTGTCGGCGCAGCCCGTCTCCGCGGAGCCGGTATCGGCCGCGCCCGCTCAGCCGCAGTCGGTGTCGGCTCAGCCTGTCACGATGCAGCCCGCATCGGCTCAGTCCACGCAGTCACCGCCGGCCACCGACGGGCCGGACTGGTCGCAGCCCGTCTCCGCGCAACCCGTGTCGGCCCAGCCGGTGTCGGCTCAGCCGGTGTCGGCTCAGCCGGTGTCGGCTCAGCCGGTGTCGGCTCAGCCGGTGTCGGCTCAGCCGGTGTCGGCTCAGCCCGTGCCGGGTCAGCCGGTCTCGGCTCAGCCCGTGTCGAGCCAGCCGGTGTCGGCTCAGCCCGTGTCGGCTCAGCCCATCTCGGCCGAACCGGACGAGGCTCCGAAGCAGGATGAGGGCGCTTTCGCCGAGGGTGACTTTGAGTCGGAGGATCCACTCCCCGGGGCGTCGGCCGAGTTGCATGACGACGGTGAGCCGATCGATGTTGAGATCGTCGAGCCGGAGATCGATGATGACGAGCCGGTGCTGCTGCGGGCTTCGGAGATGCCGGCCAACGACGACATCGTCGACGCCGAGCTGATTGAGGACACGCCGCAGGCGATCGGCGGGCGTGCGGCCACGCATGCGATCACGGCTGAGGCGTACGGGGCCGACGAAGACGGCGCGACGGCGCAGGTGGACGAAGTTGCCGGGCCCGGCGACAGCGCGGCCGAGGAGCCGGACAAGGCGGCCGCGCCGGGCGTCGAAGCAGACGCGGACGACACCGAGGCGACCGCGGAACCGGGCGACGAGAGCACGACAGGCACGGAGCAAATCGACCAGGGCGACGCGACCGGGGGCGGCTCTCCGGCGTACGAGGGAAGGCCCATCAAGCAACGCCGCGAGCAGGTGGCGGATCCGCGCAACCGGAGGACCGATCCGGAGCAGATTCTTGCCGCTTACCCGGTGACGTACGACCCCCGGACGCTGCGTGAGCAGATCGAGGACGACGAGCCGATGTGGGTGGTCATCGATCGGCTCACGGACAAGCTCGAGTACGCCGAGCGCGACTCCGACCGGGCGCGCCTGTTGAGTCTGCGGGCGGTGGCCGAGCGGCTGCTCAACGACCTGGACGCGGCCCTCGAGGACGCGCAGGCGGCGCTGCGGCACGCGGAGACGGCCGGCGACCTCGTACGGCTGGCGACCGTTCAGGCGCGCCTCGGGCACGTGTTGCTGTGGCGCGGGGAGTACGCCGAGGCCGACAAGATCTTCGAGGAGACGAACTCGGCCGAGTTGCCGGCCCGGTTGCGGGCCGAGATGCACGAGCTGGCCGGGCGGTCGGCGTTCGAGCAGGGCCGCTACCTGGAGGCCGTGAACCATCTGGAGCTCGCCCTCGACCTGCGCAAGGGGGCCGACCCGGATCTGGTCGAGCGGATCGAGCTGGCCCTCGACACGATCACCGGGCAGGCCGCGGAGAGCTGGGGTCCGTATCCGCGCACCCGCGAGCAGATCGTGGGCAAGCGAACGCAGCCGCGGCCGTTGAAGGACGAAGCGTCGGGGTTGTGGGGCTATCCGGGGTCGTTGACGCCGCGGTTCGCGCAGGCGCAGCCGTTCGCGGACGGCGTGGCCTGGGTGCGGCGGCCGGAGGCGCAGGCCTGGGAGCTGATCGACGGGACCGGCGAGGTGCTGATCGACGCGGCGGCCGGGTATCGGGCGGCGGGCCGGTTCGCGGACGGGCTGGCCTGGGTGTCGCGGGACGACGCGGGCGGCTGGTACGCGATCGACCAGCAGAATCGGGTCATCGTGCCGGGCGGGTTCGACGACGCGCGGCCGTTCCACAACGGGTTGGCCCTCGTGCGCCGGGGCGGCTGGGGTGTGGTCGACAAGCACGCACGGCTCGTCGTGCAGCCGCATTATCGGGCGTTCGCGACGATGCTGGCCACGGGCGAGCCGGTCGACGGGTTCACCGAGGAGGGGCTGGCCGTGGTCGACGCCGGGGAGCTGTACGGGGTCGTCGACCGTACGGGGCAATTGCTGGTGCAGCCGGTGCACGCCGCCCTGCTCATCCACCCCGCGGCGTTCCTGGTGGCCGACAAGTTCGGGCTGTGGGGCGCGCTCGACCGCAAGGGCGAACCGCTGGTCGAGCTCAAGTATCGGGAGCGGGCCGACGTGCTCGACGAGATCGACAAGTTGATCAAGGACACTCGGCCGGTGCTCTGAGGAGGGCATAGGGTCGGGAGATGGAACATCGTCATCTCGGCCGTTCCGGCCTGCTGATCAGCGAGCTCGCCTACGGCAACTGGATCACCCACGGCTCCCAGGTCGAGGAGGAGGCCGCGGTCGCGTGCGTCCGGGCCGCGCTCGACGTGGGCATCACGAGCTTCGACACCGCGGACGCGTACGCCGGTGGCCGCGCCGAGGAGGTGCTGGGCCGGGCGCTGAAGGGCGAGCGCCGCGCCGGCCTGGAGATCTTTACCAAGGTGTTCTGGCCGACCGGTCCCGGCCCGAACGACCGCAGCCTGTCCCGCAAGCACATCATGGAGTCGATCGACGCGTCGCTGGGCCGGCTGCAGACCTCGTACGTCGACCTCTTCCAGGCCCACCGCTACGACTACTCGACCCCGCTCGAGGAGACCATGCAGGCGTTCGCCGACGTGGTCCGGCAGGGCAAGGCGCTCTACATCGGCGTCTCGGAGTGGACGGCTACGGAGATCCGGGCGGGCTGGGAGATGGCCCAGGATCTGAAGATTCCGTTCGTCTCGAATCAGCCGCAGTACTCCGCGCTGCACCGGGTCATCGAGGCCGAGGTGGTGCCGATGTCGATTGAGCTGGGCGTCGGTCAGGTGGTGTTCTCGCCGATGGCGCAGGGCGTGCTGAGCGGCAAGTACAAGGTGGGCGAGCAGCCGCCGGCCGGGTCGCGGGCCACCGACGAGAAGTCGGGCGCCAACTTCATCTCGCGGCTCATGCGCGACGAGGTGCTCACGGCGGTCGAGCAGCTGCGGCCGCTGGCCGACCAGGCCGGGCTGTCGATGGCGCAACTGGCCCTGGCCTGGGTGCTGCAGAACGACAACGTCTCGGCCGCGATCATCGGCGCGTCGCGTCCCGAGCAGGTGCGCGACAACGCGGTGGCCTCGGGCAAGAAGCTCGACGCCGACCTGATGAAGGCGATCGACGCCGCTCTCGAGCCGGTCGTCGAGCGTGACCCCGCGAAGACGGTAAGCCCCGCCCGACGTCCGTGAGACGGATCGGTTCTGGTCGGGCTAGTTACCCGACCAGAACCGCATCAGCTCCAGGCCGACCTGGATCAGGACCTGGTCCACACCCAATTTGTCGGTGATCCAGAAGACCAGGTCGTAGAAGTAGTCGCCGACGCGTGTCTGCCACAGCAGCAGGAAGAGCAGGATGAACCCGTACGGCGCGAAGAGGTTCCACGCCCGCTGGTAGGCCGGGCTCATCCACGGCGCGATGATGCCGCCGCCGTCGAGGCCCGGGATCGGCAGCAGGTTGAGGATCGTCGCCGTGACCTGCAGGAACGCCAGGGCCGCGAGGGCCGCCCAGAACTCGGCGTGGGCGTCCGGGTCGAGCGCGAAGCCCCCGGCGACCTCGATGATCGGCAGGTCGACGACGCCGATCAGGAACGGGAACGCGGCGATCAGCGCGAGCACCACGTTGGTCAGCGGGCCGGCCGCGCTGATCAGCGAATCCTTGAGACGGCTGTTGATGTGACGGTGGTCGACCCAGACGGCGCCGCCGGGCAGGCCGATGCCGCCCAGGATCACCACGACCACGGGCAGCACGATCGACAGCAGCGGGCTCGTGTATTTCAGCGGGTTGAGCCGCAGGTAGCCGCGGTCGGCCACGCTGCGGTCGCCGGAGAAGAAGCCGAGCAGCGCGTGCGCGTACTCGTGCAGGCACAGCGAGACCAGCCAGCCCGACACGATGAACAGGAAGACGTCGACCCGGACGTTGCCGAAGCCCGTCCACGTCATCCAGCCGCTGACCGCGAAGACGGCGACGATGCCCACGAAGACCGGGCTGGGCACGAAGGCGTTGCGAGGCGTCCTGGTGGAGACCGGCTCGTATGTCACGGCGCTGCGCTCACTCGGCCGGGCGCAGGCTCATCTTGTAGTCGACCCGGTCGTCCTCGAGCAGCACGACACCGGCGACTCCCTGCTCGGACAGCTGCCGCCATTCCTGGCCGATCCACGACTCGGCGTCGGCCTGGCTGCTGAACGTCTCCTGCGGCCCGCCGACCGGCTGGCCCTCGACGTTCTCGTACCGCCAACTCCACGGCATTCGCCGCCCCCTCACGTCCTCGGTCGGTGCGCCTCCACCCTACGGCGTCCGCGTGTGCGCACCGGCCTTAAGGTACGGGGCATGTCCGATGATCGGTGGCACACGGTCCTGGTGCTCGGCGGGATCCGTTCCGGCAAGTCCGAGTTCGCCGAATCGCTGGTGGCGGACGCCCCCGCGGTGCGCTACGTGGCGACGGCGGCCGGCGGCGAGGACGACCCGGAGTGGCTGGGCCGCATCGAGGCCCATCAGCGGCGGCGGCCGCAATCCTGGTCGACCGAGGAGACCGGCGCCGACCCGGCCCGGCTGACCGAGCTGCTGACCGAGGCCAAGCCCGACGACACGCTGCTCGTGGACGATCTGGGCGGCTGGGTGGCGGCGGTGCTCGACCCGGCCCGCCAGCCCAACGACGACGAGGCCGACGTGGCGGCGCTGGCCGCGGCGGTGCGGGCCTGCACGGCCCGGGTGGTGCTGGTGAGCCCCGAGGTCGGCCTGTCGCTGGTGGCGGCGACGCCGGTCGGGCGGGCCTTCACCGACGCCCTGGGCACGACGAACCAGGCCCTGGCCGACGCCTGCGACCGGGTCGCCCTGGTCGTGGCGGGCCGCGTTCTCTGGCTCAAGGAACCGGGCGACTCCGCTTCGCCGCTTCCCGCCTCAGCCTCCGCTCCGCCGCTCGCCGCCACCGCTCCGCCGCTCTCCGCCACCGCCGCCGCTCCGACGCTTCCCGCCTCAGCCTCCGCTTCGCCGCTCTCCGCCTCGCCTCCCAACTCCGACATTTCGGATTTGTCCGAGAAGTCCGGCGAAGTTGGGGCGCGAGAGAACGCGGAAGACGCGGGCGCCCCGAGCGGGTCCGTCCTGGCTGAGCCCGTCGCTGAGGCGCACGTCGTCAGCCCGGTCGTCGCAGAAGACCCTTCCCCCCGTACGGCGGCAGGGGTGCTCAACGAGCCCACCATGGTGCTCCCGCTCGTGGCGTCCAGGACGGTCATCGAGGCCGGCATGGAGTTGCCGCTGCCCGACAGCGACGCCGGCCCCGACGCGCGCGACCGCCTGGCCACGGTCGACTTCCCCGGGGCGGGGCTGGGGCGGCTGGTCGAGGCCGTCGAGTTCGCCGCCGCGACCCAGTCCACCGTCACCCCGCAGCCCTGGTCGGCCCCGCGGGTGCTGCTGCTCTCGGGCCGGCATGCCGGCGGCGCCGCGGCCGGTGACGACGTCGAGGACGTGGAGCGCCGGGTGGCCCAGGTCGAGGCGGGCGAGGGCGTGCTGAGCCGCCTGGCCGGCTCGGCCGGGGCCGACATCGCCGTGCTGCGCACCGAGGAGTCGGCCGCCATCGAGGACGGTCCGGCCGCCACCGACGAGGAGGTCGAGCGCGCCCTGCTGCAGGGCTGGCACCTGGCCGACGCGGCCGCCGAGGCGGGCAAGGACCTGCTCGTGCTCGCGTCGATCGGGGCCGGCACCGACGCGGTGGCCACGGCCGTCTCCGTCGCCACCACCGGCTCCGAGGCGGTCGCCGTGCTGCCCCGGGTGCTGCTGCCGGGCGGCGTGTTCGACGACGAGTCGTGGATGCTGCGCTGCGCCGCCGTCCGGGACGCGCTGCACCGCATCCGCCGGGAGCCCCGCGGCGCCAAGGACATCCTGCGCGAGCTGGGCGGGCACGACCTCGCCGTCGCCACCGGCGCGCTGCTGGGCGCGGCCGCCCGCCGGCTTCCGGTCGTGCTCGACGGGCCGGTCGGCATCGCGGCCGGCCTGATCGCCCGCGACCTGGCCAGTCAGACCCGGCACTGGTCGCTGCTGGTCGACACGGGCGACCTCGAACTGGTGCGCCAGGGTGGGGACGTGCTCGGGCTCAACCCCGTACTGGAGCTGGGTCTGGGTCTCGGGGAAGGGGCCAACGCGCTGGCCGCCCTGCCGCTGCTGAGGACGGCCGTGGGGCTGGCGTCGGCGGTCGGGGCGCATCCGGCGCTGGCCGCCGACCCCGAAAACGACTCCGAGGCCGACTTCGTGGAGCCGGAGCCGGACGGCCCGGGGCCGGCCAGCACGTGACCCTCGCGGACGGCGTCCGCCTCTCGATCACCACGCTGACGGTCCTGCCGGTTCGTGCCGGGCGGATCGACCGGGCGGCGGCCGCGGTGGCGATGAGCGTGGCGCCGGCCGTGGGTGCGCTGCTCGGGGCGCTGCTGGCCGGGCTGCTCTGGCTGCTGCGCGAGGCGCACGCCCCGGCGCTGGTCGCGGCGGCGGTCACGGTGGCCGTGGCGGCCCTGCTGACCCGCGGCATGCACCTGGACGGGCTGGCCGACACGATCGACGCGCTGGGCTCCTACCGCCGGGGCGAGGCCGCCCTCGAGATCATGAGGAAGCCGGACATCGGGCCGTTCGGGGTGGCCGCGATCGCCTGCACGCTGCTGATCCAGACCGCAGCCCTGACCACGCTCCCGCTCATCGCGGTGATCGTCGCGTTCGCGGCCGGCCGGGTGGCCATTCCGCTCGCCTGCCGTCGCGGTGTGCCGGCGGCTCGGCCCGAGGGGCTGGGCGCGCTGGTGGCCGGCACGGTGCCGCTGCCGGTCGCGATCGCGGGAGCGGCGCTGGTCATGGCGGCCGCCGCGGCGATTCCGGACAGGACGTGGCAGGGGCCGCTCGCCGTCGCCGTGGCGCTGCTGGCGGTGGTCGCGCTGGTGCGCCACGCCGTACGCCGTTTCGGCGGCATCACCGGCGACGTGCTGGGCGCGGCCGTGGAGGTCACCACGACGCTGGCCATGATCCTTCTGACCCTCTACTAGGCCCTCCCCGCCCACCCAGGGGGCTGGCCAAAAAATACACGTCGGTCAACTCGCGAACGGGATTATCCACAGGTGACGAGGCCGACAATCCCCGGCCGACCAGCCGTGGTAAGCGGGTCGCGAAACGGCCGGAGAGGCGGAACGGCCGGAGGTCAGCGGACCGAGGGCTGCACGAACGGCGGCTTCACGACCCGGGCCTCGGTGCGCCGCCCCCGAATGTCGATCTCGACCAGGTCGCCGTCGGTGATGCCGGCCGCCGTGTCGAGCAGGGCCAGGGCGATGCCGACCTTCTTGGTCGGTGAGAACGTCCCGCTCGTGGTCTCGCCGATCGGCGACCCACCGGCGTACACGGGCATGTGGCCTCTCGGGATGCCGCGGCCGGTCAGCTCGAGCCCGCGCAGGGTGCGACGGGGACCCTCGGCCTTCTCGGCGACCAGCGCGTCCCGGCCCCAGAACGAAGGCTTGCCCCAGCCCACGGCCCAGCCCGAACGCGCCTGCACCGGCGTGATCTCGAGCGTCAGGTCCTGCCCGTGCAGCGGATAGCCCATCTCCGTACGCAGGGTGTCGCGGGCGCCGAGGCCGCACGGGCGCACCCCGGCGTCGATCAGTGAATCCCACACCCCGGTCGCCGCGGACCAGGGCACGACCAGCTCGTAGCCGTGCTCGCCGGTGTAGCCCGTACGGCAGACGATCAGCTCGCCGGAGGGGACGAATGCCATGTAGTCGCCCGGCGTGGGCAGGCCCAGCTTGGCCAGCACCTCGGGCGACTGCGGACCCTGCACGGCCAGCACCGCGTACGACCGGTGCTCGTCGGTCACCGTGATCCCGGACGGCGCGGCGGCCTGCAGAAGCCGTACGACGGAAGCGGTGTTCGCGGCGTTGGGGATCAGGAAGACCTCGTCGTCGGAGATCAGATACGCGATCAGGTCGTCGACCACGCCGCCGGTCTCGTCGCAGCACAGCGTGTACTGCGCTTTGCCGGGCGCGATGCGGCCCAGGTCGTTCGTGAGGCACGCGTTGACGAAGGCGGCCGCGCCCTCCCCCCGTACGCGGGCCTTGCCGAGATGCGACACGTCGAACACGCCGGACGCCTCGCGCACCGCCGTGTGCTCCTTGATGACGCCGCCGCCCGCGTACTCCAGCGGCATCTCCCAGCCCCCGAAAGCGGCGAACTTCGCACCGAGGGCGACATGGCGCTCGTGCAACGGGGAATGAGAAAGGGCGTCGGCAGACATGAGAGTCAACTTACCCGTGACCTTGCGCTTGGTTAGAGTCGCGGGGACACCCCACCTCCGGCGTCAGTCCGCCGGGGAACCACCGACCAGCCGGAGCGGCCCATGAGGCGCCCGGCCCCGAAGTCCGCGGAGAGCCTTCAGTGAGCCAGCCCAGCCTCAGCCTGGTCGACACCGACCCGGCCGAATTGGCAGTCGATGCCATCGTCATCGGCCTGCACAGCCAGCCCGACGAGGGCGGCGCCCTGCTGCCGGCCGCCGGCGCCGAGAGCATCGCCGCCGCGTTCGACGGCAAGCTGACCTCGACGCTGGCGCTGCTCGGGGCGAGCGGCGCGCCCGGCGAGGTGACCAAGCTGGCCACCCTCGGCACGATCTCCGCCCCGCTGGTGGTGGCGGTCGGCCTCGGCGACGAGCCCTCCGGTTCGGCTCCCAGCCCCGAGACCCTGCGCCGGGGCACCGGCGCCGCCGTGCGCGCGCTGGCCGGCAGCACCACCGTCGCGCTCGCCCTGCCGCTGCCCGACGACGAGGACGCGCCGTCAGTGCTGCGCGCGATCCTCGAGGGCGCGCTCCTGGGGTCGTACAAGTTCGCCGGTTACAAGACCAAGCCGCAGCCGAATCGCCGTGACCCGGTGTCGGCGCTGCAGGTGCACGTGCCCGACGCGAGCGACGCGGCCGCCGCGGCCGAGGTGAGCCGGGCCGAGGTCGTCGCGCGGGCCGTGCGCCTGACCCGCGACTGGGTCAACACCCCGCCCAACTCGCTGCGCCCGCCGCAGTTCGCCGACGCCGTGGTGGCCGCGGCCAAGGGCACCGGCCTGCAGGTCGAGGTGCTCGACTTCGACGAGCTCAAGGCGGGCGGGTACGGCGGCATCGTGGCCGTGGGCCAGGGCTCGGAGGCGCCGCCGCGGCTGGTCAAGCTGACCTACGTGCCCGAGGGTGTGGAGTCGCCGAAGCGGGTGGCGCTGGTCGGCAAGGGCATCACGTTCGACACCGGCGGCATCAGCATCAAGCCGGCCGCGGGCATGTGGGAGATGAAGTCCGACATGGCCGGCGCGGCCGCGGTCGGCGCGACCATGCTGGCCGTGGCGGCGCTCAAGCCCCCGGTCGCGGTCAGCGCCTACCTCGCGATGGCGGAGAACATGCCTTCCGGTACGGCGTACCGGCCGGGCGACGTCATCACGATGTTCAACGGCAAGCGGGTCGAGGTCTTCAACACCGACGCCGAGGGCCGCATGGTGCTGGGCGACGCGATCGCCCGGGCCTGCGCCGACGGCACCGACTACGTGTTCGAGGCGTCGACGCTGACCGGCGGCCAGGTCATCGCGCTGGGCAAGCGCATCTCGGGCCTGATGGGCTCGGCGGCGGCCACCGAGCTGGTGCGCGCGGCGGGCGACGAGGTCGGCGAGCCGGCCTGGCCGATGCCGCTCCCCGAGGAGGTGCGCAAGGGCATGGAGTCGGACATCGCCGACATCTGCCAGACGAACGCGAACCTGGACCGGGCCGGGCACATGCTGCAGGGCGGCGTCTTCCTGCGCGAATTTGTGGCCGAGGGCGTCGAGTGGGCGCACATCGACATCGCGGGGCCGAGCTATCACACCGGCGAGGCCAGCGGCTACTGGACGAAGGGCGGCACGGGCGTCCCGATTCGCACGCTTCTGTCGGTTATCGACCGGTTGAGCTAATTATCTCCGGTTCCGGGCGCACGCCGCCCGGAACCGTGTCAGCTTTCCTCAGCGGGCCGGCGCTTCCGGCGCTCGTTGAAGTCGCGCATCCGCTGCGGATAGCCCATGAGCCGCACGTCATAGATGGGAACGCTCAGCTGATGAGCCCAACGCCGGGCGATCTCGGGAGTCTCGGTGCGCCGGCGCGTCCACTCGCCGTCGTGTGCCACGAGCAACACCGTGGTCTCGGTCACGTTGGTGCGCGGCTCGATGAATGCCTCCACACCCTTGCGGGTGCGGACGAACTCCGCAAGATACTCGAGATCGGCACGGTCAACAGCCCGTCCAGCCGCGGCTCGCGGCTCCTGGCGACGCCGAAACCAGGCCACCACACGCTCCTCACGTTCAATTGCGGCAAGAGTACGTCGAGCAGGCCCGCCGCGGGGAACCTGAGTGCATCGGCCGGTTCGCAAAGTGACAAGATGGCGTGGACATACTGTGACCGTTTCCGTTGTGTGACCCGCATGGGAACGACGCGAACACTGGAGTCAACGTGAGCCAGCCGAACGGCGGAACCTTCGACATCGTCATCCTCGGCGCCGGCAGCGGTGGTTATGCGGCCGCCCTGCGCGCGGCCGAGCTCAACCTCTCCGTCGCGCTGATCGACAAGGCCGAGCTGGGCGGCACCTGCCTGCACCGCGGCTGCATCCCGACCAAGGCGCTGCTGCACGCGGCCGAGATCGCCGACCAGACCCGCGAGAGCGAGCAGTTCGGCGTCAAGGCCGACCTGGTCGGCATCGACATGGCCGGCGTCAACGCCTACAAGGACGGCGTGGTCGCGCGTCTCTACAAGGGCCTGCAGGGTCTGCTCAAGCAGGACAAGATCACGGTGGTGCAGGGCGCCGGCAAGCTCGTCGGCAAGGACACTGTCGAGGTCGACGGCAAGCGCTACACCGGCCGCAACGTCATCCTGGCGACGGGCTCCTACTCGCGCACCATTCCCGGCCTCGAGATCGACGGCAAGCGCGTCATCGCCAGCGAGCACGCCCTCAAGCTCGACCGCGTGCCCGCCTCGGCGATCGTGCTCGGCGGCGGCGTGATCGGCGTCGAGTTCGCCAGCGTGTGGAAGTCGTTCGGCGCCGACGTCACCATCATCGAGGCCCTCCCCCGCCTGGTCGCGGCCGAGGACGAGGAGATCTCGAAGACGGTCGAGCGCGCCTTCCGCAAGCGCAAGATCAACTTCAAGGTCGGCAAGCCGTTCGAGAAGGTCGAGCACACCGAGAACGGCGTGCGCGCGACGATCGCCGGCGGCGAGACCGTCGAGGCCGAGGTGCTGCTGGTCGCGGTCGGCCGCGGCCCGACGACGGCCGACCTGGGCTACGAGCAGCAGGGCATCACGCTCGACCGGGGCTTCGTGATCACCAACGAGCGGCTGCACACCGGCGTCGGCAACATCTACGCCGTCGGCGACATCGTCCCCGGCCTGCAGCTCGCGCACCGCGGCTTCCAGCAGGGCATCTTCGTCGCCGAGGAGATCGCCGGGATGAAGCCGGCCCCGATCGACGAGGCGGGCATCCCCCGGGTCACCTACTCCGACCCCGAGGTCGCGTCGGTCGGCCTGACCGAGGCCAAGGCCAAGGAGCAGTACGGCGCGGACAAGGTCTCGACGTACAACTACAACCTCGGCGGCAACGGCAAGAGCCAGATCCTCAAGACCGCCGGCTTCGTCAAGCTCGTCCGCCTCAACGACGGCCCGGTCCTGGGCGTCCACATGGTCGGCGCGCGCATGGGTGAGCTGGTCGGCGAGGCCCAGCTGATCTACAACTGGGAGGCGTTCCCGGAGGAGGTCGCCCAGCTGGTCCACGCGCACCCGACGCAGAACGAGGCGCTCGGCGAGGCGTTCCTGGCCCTGTCGGGCAAGCCCCTGCACGCACACAGCTGATCACCTGATCCACGCCGAGCCGTACTAGAAACATGGTTAAGGAGTTCTGAGACATGCCGGTATCGGTCACCATGCCGCGGCTGGGTGAGAGCGTCACCGAGGGCACCGTCACTCGCTGGCTGAAGCAAGAGGGCGAGCGGGTGGAGGCCGACGAGCCGCTGCTCGAGGTCTCCACCGACAAGGTCGACACCGAGATCCCCTCGCCCGCGGCGGGTGTGCTGTCGCGCATCGTCGTCGGCGAGGACGAGACGGCCGACGTCGGCAGCGAGCTCGCGGTCATCGCGGGCGACGGCGAGGACGCGAGCGCCTCCGCCCCGGCTCCCGCGCAGCAGCAGGAGCAGCAGCAGGAGGAGCCCGAGCCGCCCGCGCCCACCGAGCCCTCGACCGAGAAGCCGGTCGAGGAGGAGGCCCCGGCCCCGCAGGCCCAGGCCTCCGCGCCGTCGAGCGGCGAGGGCACCGCGGTCAAGATGCCGGCCCTGGGCGAGAGCGTCACCGAGGGCACCGTCACCCGCTGGCTCAAGGCGGTCGGCGACTCCGTCGAGGTCGACGAGCCGCTGCTCGAGGTCTCCACCGACAAGGTCGACACCGAGATCCCCTCGCCGGTCGCGGGCACGCTGCTCGAGATCAAGGTGCAGGAGGACGAGACGGCCGACGTCGGCGCCGACCTGGCGATCATCGGCACCGAGGGTGCGGCTCCCGCGCCCGCCGCCGCTTCGGCTCCCGCCGAGGAGAAGAAGCCGGCTCCGGCCCCCGCGCCGCAGCAGCAGGCCGCTCCGAAGATCGAGTCGGCTCCGGCCCCCGACTTCGCGCCGTCCGGCGAGTCCTACGCCGACCCGGCCCCCGAGGCCGAGACGGCCAAGGACCCGGTCGCCGCCGAGGCCAAGGCCGAGCCGCCCGCCCCGTCGAAGCCGCGCGTCGAGCAGGCCAGCCCGAACGGGGCCGGCGACGCCGGCTACGTCACGCCGCTGGTCCGCAAGCTGGCCGCCGAGAAGGGCGTCGACCTGTCGACCCTGACCGGCACCGGCGTCGGCGGCCGCATCCGCAAGCAGGACGTGACCGACGCGGCCGACAAGGCCGCCGCGGCCAAGGCCGCTCCGGCGCCCGCCGCCGCTGCTCCGGCCGCCGCTCCCGCGAAGCCGACGGCCAAGCCCGAGCCGAGCCCGCTGCGCGGCCGCACCGAGAAGCTGACCCGCACCCGCGCGACGATCGCCCGTCGCATGGTCGAGTCGCTGCAGATCTCGGCCCAGCTGACCACGGTCGTCGAGGTCGACGTCACCAAGATCGCCCAGCTGCGGCAGAAGGCCAAGGCCGACTTCCAGGCCCAGCACGGCGTGAAGCTCAGCTTCCTGCCGTTCTTCGCCCTGGCCGCGGTCGAGGCGCTGCGCCAGCACCCGGTGGTCAACTCGTCGATCGACCAGGAGGCCGGCACGGTCACCTATCACGACGCCGAGCACCTGGGCATGGCCGTCGACACCCCGAAGGGCCTGATCGTCCCGGTCATCAAGGACGCCGGCGACCTCAACCTGGCCGGCCTGGCCAAGCGGATCGCCGACGTGGCCGACCGCACCCGCAACAACAAGATCGGCCCGGACGAGATCTCGGGCGGCACGTTCACGCTGACCAACACGGGCAGCCGGGGCGCGCTCTTCGACACGCCGATCATCAACCAGCCGCAGGTCGGCATCCTGGGCACCGGCGCGGTGGTCAAGCGGGCCGTGGTCATCAACGACCCCGAGCTGGGCGAGGTCATCGCGCCCCGCTCGATGGTCTACCTGGCCCTCAGCTACGACCACCGGATCGTGGACGGCGCCGACGCCGCCCGCTTCCTGGTCACGCTGAAGGAGCGCCTGGAGGGTGGCCACTTCGAGGGTGACCTCGGCCTGGCGTAACCAGCCGCAGCAACGACGGAGGGCGTCCGGGATCACCCGGGCGCCCTCCTCGTTTTGAACGGGTTCACTTCGGGGCATGATGGGAACCATGCGGATCCTGATCTCCGGCGGCTCCGGCTTCCTCGGCGTGCCCCTCATCGAGCGGCTCCGGGCGAGCGGCCACGACGTGACCCGGCTGGTGCGCCGGCCCGCCCAGGCGCCCGACGAGGCCACCTGGCAGCCCTCGCAGGGTCAGCTCGACCCGCACGTGGTCGCGGCGGCCGACGTGGTGATCAACCTGTCCGGCGCGAACGTCGGCGGCAAGCGCTGGACGGCCCGCTACAAGAGCGAGCTGCGCTCCAGCCGCGTCGACACCACGGGCACGATCGCCCGGGCCATCAGCAAGCTGCCCGAGGCCGACCGCCCCCGCACACTGCTGCAGGCCTCGGCCGTCGGCTGGTACGGCGACACCGGCGACAACCCGGTCACCGAGGAGGCCCCGGCCGGCAGCACCTTCCTGGCCGATCTGTGCCGCGTCTGGGAGGCCGCCGCCCGGCCCGCCGAGGACGCCGGCGTACGGGTCGTGCTGCTGCGCACCGGCATCGCCGTCGAGACCCTGGTCGAGCGGCTGCTGCTGGTGTTCAAGCTGGGCGGCGGGGCCAAGCTGGGCGGCGGCAAGCAGTGGATGCCGTGGTGCGACGCCCCGAACTGGCTCGCCGCGGCCGAGTTCCTGCTCGACCGCGAGGACGTCACCGGCCCGGTCAACATCGTCGGCCGCGAGCCGGCCACCAACGCCGAGTTCACCAAGGCGTTCGCCGACGCCGTGCACCGTCCGGCGCTGCTCAGCGTCCCGAGCCCGGCGCTGCACCTCGTGCTGGGCGAGCTGGCCGGTGAGTCGTTGCGCAGCAGCCGAGTTGTCCCGGCTGTCCTGGAACGGGCCGGTTTCCAGTGGCCCCACCCGACCATCGACTCGGCCCTCGAGGCGGCCGTGGGCAAGGAAGCGGCGGCATCCCGCTGATCGGCGGCGGCGGCTTGCTAACCTGCGGCTGATGTCCGTCGCCGTTCCCACCACCACGTCCGCCGCAGATGAGCCGGCCCCGCCCGACGCCCCCGCGGCGACCCGGCGGTGGCGATCGCATCTGTTCGTCGCGCTGGCCGCCCTCGTCCTCGCCGGTTACGTCGTCAGCCGGCTCTGGCAGGACCCGTTCGAGCACGCCGTCGCCGAAAATGTGGGCGACCAGGCCTTCTTCGAGTGGGTCCTGTCCTACGGCGTGCACCTGGTGCAGCACGGCGGCGACCCGTTCTTCACCGACCTGCTGAACGTGCCGGACGGCGTCAACCTCGCCGCCAACACATCCATCACGGTCTACGCAATCCTGTTCGTGCCGCTGACCATGCTGGCCGGCCCGCAAATCACGTTCCTGACCATCCTCACGCTCAACCTCGCCGGCTCGGCGTACGCGTGGTATCTGTTCCTCGGCCGCTGGATCACCGCCAGCCGGGCCGCCGCCGCGCTCGCCGGCCTGTTCTGCGGGTTCGCGCCGGGCTTCATCGCGCACGCCAACGGCCACCTCAACTGGACGTCGGGCTGGATCGCGCCGCTGGTGCTGTGGCGGCTGCTCAAGATGCGCGACCCCGGGCGCTGGCTGCGCAACGGCCTGCTGCTGGGCCTGACGCTGGCGCTCGGCTTCTCGATCGCCGCCGAGGGCCTGTTCTTCGCGGCGATGGCGGGCGGGGTCTTCGTGATCGTGTGGGCGCTCTCGCCGGTCAACCGGGCCGAGGCGCGGGCGGCGCTGCCGAAGTTCCTGGCCGGGCTCGGGGTCACCGCGGTGGTGGCCGGCGCCCTGCTGGCATACCCGCTCTACATGCATTTCGCGGGCCCGCAGACCTTCAAGGGCACCGGGTTCAACCAGCGGCACTACTCCGAGGACCTGATCTCGTTCTTCTCGTTCGCCGACCGCTCGCTGGCCAGCTGGGCCGGGCTCGGCAACGACTACGCGGCCAACCGCACCGAGGAGCAGAGCTTCTTCGGCCTGCCGCTGATGGTGCTGATCCTCGTGTCGCTGCTCATGCTCTATCGCAATGGCGACGACCGGCGCCGGGCCACCCTGCGCGCGCTGATGGTCGTGGGCGGCCTGTTCCTGCTGATCTCGCTCGGCCCACGCTTGCGCATCGCCGGGCAAGAGACAGACCTTCCCCTCCTGTACGCCCTGTTGCAGCACGCGCCGCTGTTCGACGCGGCGCTGCCCGCCCGTTACGCCCTGGTGCTGGTGGGCGTGTTCGGGGTGATCCTGGCCATGGCGTGCGAGCAGGCGTTCAGCGCCACCCGGCCGCGGCCCCTGTTCACGATGGGCCTCGTGATCGCCCTCGTGCCGATCTTCCCGATCCCGCTCGAATACCGGCATCGCTCGCCCGAGCCGCGGTTCATCGCCGACGGCACGTGGGAGAAATACGTGCCGGACGGCGGGGTGATGAGCGCGCTGCCGTTCGCGATCAACGTGGCCGCCGACGGGCAGCGCTGGCAGGCGTACACGATGGCCCGCGGCGGCAAGATGTTCCGCATCCCCGACGGCTACTTCCTCGGCCCCGACATCGACGGCCCCGAGGGCAAGGGCCGCATCGGGTCGATCCCGCGGGCCACCGACTGGCTCTTCCTGCGGGCCGCCCTCTACGGCTACATCGCCGAGCTGGACAACGCCGACCGGGCCACGGCCCGCGCCGACTTCCAGCGCTGGGGCGTCGAGGCGCTGTTCCTGCCCGACCAGATCACCGGGCCCGAGGGGCCGCTGTTCCGCTCGGCCGTCGAGCTCACCGCGCGCGACCTGCTGGGCGAGCCGGAGCGGGTCGACGACGTGCTGGTGTGGCGCATCCGTCCCGGAGTGGATCCGGTCGACCGGTGACCAGCGGGCTACGGTGGTGGGCGTGACAACTTCCACGCTCACCGTGCTGCGGCCCGGCCTGATCGACTATCGCGAGGCCTGGGACGAGCAGCGCCGCCTGCACGACGCCGTGGCGGACGGCACTCAGCCCGACACCGTGCTGCTGCTGGAGCACCCCAGCGTGCTCACGGCGGGCAAGCGCACCGAGCCCGCCGACCTGCCGATCGACGGCACCCCCGTCGTCCAGGTCGACCGCGGCGGCAAGATCACCTGGCACGGCCCCGGTCAGCTGGTCGGCTATCCGATCCTCAAGCTGCCCGACCCGATCGACGTGGTCGCCTACGTCCGCCGTACGGAACAGATGTTGATCGACGTGTGCGCCGAGTTCGGGGTCACCGCCGCCCGCTCCGAGATCAAGGGCCGCAGCGGCGCCTGGGTGCTGGCCGACGAGCGCGGCCCCGACCGCAAGATCGCCGCGATCGGCATCCGGGTCGCCCGCGGCGTCACCCAGCACGGCTTCGCCATCAACGCCGACTGCGACCTGGCCAACTTCGACCGGTTCACCCCGTGCGGCATCCGCGACGCCGGCGTGACGTCGCTCAGCGCCGAGCTGGGCCGCGACGTGACCGTGGCCGAGGTGCTGCCGGTCGTCGAGAAGCACCTCACTACCCTGCTCTGATGGCTCTCTATCGGGACCCGCAAGACAAACGCGTCTTCGTCCCCAAACGCGGCGGCGGGGTGTCGCTCAACTTCGGCCACCCCATCGCCTGGGTGATCCTGGTCTGCACCACGATCATCCCGTTCGCGATCGTCATCGGCATGACCATCGCCGTGCTCGCCTAGGCTGTGGTCAGGTCGTGGCGGGCTTTATCCGCCAGATCGTGACCGTCAGGTCGTAGCGCAGGCAGGACAGCAGGTCGCCGGCCGTCTGACAGGCGTCCGGCGTGACCCGCGGGATGACCCCGCGCACCCGGCCGTCGGCCGCCCCGACCAGCGTCGTGCGGTCGCCCTCGGGATAGAACAGCAGGTGGTCGATCGGCCGCCCCCGCCCGAAATCGTGCTCGACGCGCCCGGTGGCGAGGCCGACCCGCGCGGAGCGGCCGCTCTCATCCGTCAGCAGACCGCCGTTGCTCACCAAGCGCCACTGCGGCCCGCTCCACCGCACCCGCCCGGTCGCCGGGTCGAGCACGGTCAGGCCCTCGAAGCCGATCGCGCACAACAACCCGTCGCCGCAGCCCCCCACTCCGAACGGCGAGACGACCGGCGTCTGCCATTCACGCTCCAGCCCGTCGAGCCGGAAGCCCGCGATCCGCTGGGCGTCAAAAACGACCAGCCGCTCCCCCACGATCTGCGCCGCCACCGCGCCGGGTTCACCCCGTACGCCCACATCGCGCCACCCGGTGAGCTCGCGCCCGCTCTCGGCGGCGTAGACGGCCGCGCGCCCCTTCTCCAGCAGCACCACGCGCCGGTCGTCCCCCACGAACGCCTCCGCCGGGCGCTTCCAGAACAGCCGTCCGGTCCGCAACTCCCGCAGCCGGAGCACGCCGTCCTCCGGGCTCCACTCGGCCACCCGCCCGCCGACGAGCTCGACGATCGGGAAGCCGCTCAGGCTCCACAGCACCGCGCCCGTCCGCGCGTCGAGGAACGTGGCCGCGCCGGCGTCGTTCTCGTCGACCACGAGCGTCCCGCCGGCGCCGAGCCGCAGCCGCTGCCCGGTGGTGACCTGGGTGCGCCACTCCGGGCAGCCCGCACAGAGCGGCGTGGCCTCGACCCGGCCGTCGGCCCGCACTATGTAGACCGCCTCGGTGGTCAGCAGGCTGGCCGACAAGCCCATGCCGTCGGCCTTGAGCACCTCGACGACCCCGGCGCCTCGTGGGAGCACGGCCGAGCCCGCGAGCAGCAGCAACGTCACCACCGCCACGGCGACCACCACGTACGCGACCGGCCTCGTCGCCCGGACCCGCTCCCGGTCCACGGGCGTGACGTCGAGGTCGATCAGCACGTGCCGGACTTTACGCCTCGGGCCCGATCAACGGCCGTTGTCCACATTCCGGCCATGGCGGTCGCCGCCTGTGGACAACCACCCTGACCGCCTTGACATCCGCATAACCTGCTTCCTTCTCCCCAGGGGGCGCAGGCCACCGCACGGCGTAGTTCTCCCCGGCCTTGTAGGTAGAGGGCCTGATAGATCGTTTCGTGCGACACGGAAAGCTCGCTTCGCTCAGCGAAGTCATGGCGCAGCCGACGGCTGATCCGCTCGGGGCTGCCGCCATCCCTGCCTGGTCGCCAGCAGATGACGTAACGCCGGGCGGCGGCGATCTTGCCGGTCTTGGGACGGGGCCGGCGCTGCTCGGCCCGTTTCCGGGTCGACCGGTATCGGGCCGGGCGTTACGCCCGATCTCGCGGCTGATCGTGCATCGGGGCCGGCCCAGTTCCGCGGCGATGGCCGTCTGGGTGGCGCCTTCACGAAGCCGGTCAGCGGTCACTATCCGCTCGTTCAGATACCGGGCCGAGATCACCCGCAGCTGCCGGACCGCCTCGGCCCGCTCCCGGCTGCGCCGCACATCCAGCGGTGTCCGGCCGGACCGCCACGCATACCCGGTCTTACGGTCGATGCCCAACTCCAGGCACGCCTGACAGGTCCTTGCACCCTTAGCCGCAGATCCAAACATGCGCGTTTCACTGCGGCGTAGTCCGCCGAACTGCGGGTCCTGATCCCTCGACTCATGGTCACGACACCCCTGATCAACCTAGGTGTTGCAACGACCGCTGGAACCTAAGGCGGGTGAGGTCAGGGATGGCCGTACCGCGCGGGGTTGATCTTGTCGAGCGGGCGGCGGCCGGGGTGGGGCGGACGGAGTTTCGGGCGTGGGCCGGCGTGCGGTGCGTTGGAAGCCGGCGCGAACAAGCTTGGGGTTCTACGTCGTATGCGGGGCGGGCTCGAGCAGCGGGTTCTGGGACGGCACCGGCTGCGGTGGACCTCGGCGGCAACGCCGGGCCACCCTGCGGGAAGCGCTGGAGTCGTCGGGAGTAACGCCTGTCGGCGTGGGCCTGGGCAACACCGATCGGACTTTGGTTTGCGGACACCGGCGAGCAGCGTGGCAACGGCGAGCGGCGTGGGCCTGGGGCAGCGGCGGGCTTTGGGCATTCGGGGCGGTGGGGACTGAGGGCGGCGCCCTGATGGGGAGTGCGGGCGGAACCGGGGCGGAGTGGGTTTGGTGGGTCGTGGGCGGAATGCGGCGGGGGCCCCTCGGGAGTTTGAGGGGCCCCACGACTCGTACGGGATGGGGTTTATGGGGTTGTGCGGTTGAGGTCTCGGGGGAAGGCGGTTACCTCGCGGACGTTCGGGGCTTCGGTCAGGCGGGCTACGAAGCGTTCCAGACCGATCGCCCAGCCGCCGTGGGGTGGCATGCCGTAGCGGAAGCCGTCCAGGTAGCCGGTGTAGGGCTCCAGGGGTTCGCCGGAGCGGGTCAAGGCGTCCACATAGTCCTGGTAGGCGTGCAGGCGTTGGCCTCCGGTGACGATCTCCAGGCCGCGGAAGAGCAGGTCGAAGCCGTTGGAGTAGGTGGGGTCGGCCGGGTCGGGGTGGGTGTAGAAGGGGCGTTTGCGCATGGGGTAGCCGGTGACGTAGACGAACTCGGAACCGTGTTCGCGTAGTGCCCATTCGCCCAGGGCGCGTTCGTGGGCGGGGGCCAGGTCGGGCTCGTCCGAGGGGGCGCCGGCGATGCGTAAGGCCTCGGTGAAATGCACGGCGGGGATCTCGGACGGGACGATCGGCTTCTCGAACAGGCCGGCCGTCATTCCGGCGAGGGTGCGGGTCAGCATGGCCATCACGTCGCGGTGGTCGGCGATGAAGCCCATCTCGGCGTCGAGCGATGTGTATTGCGCGAGGTGCCGTACGGTGTCGCTGGGCTCGGCGCGGAAGACGGGGCCGACCTCGAAGACGCGCTCGAAGACGCCGACCATCAGCTGCTTGTAGAACTGCGGCGACTGCGCGAGATAGGCCGGGCGGCCG
Organism: Paractinoplanes lichenicola; assembly: GCF_016785085.1. GTDB lineage: Bacteria > Actinomycetota > Actinomycetes > Mycobacteriales > Micromonosporaceae > Actinoplanes > Actinoplanes lichenicola. The sequence continues at coordinate 382,844 of NZ_JAENHO010000005.1, read as the reverse complement.
AAGTAGTCCAATTCGAACACGTTCGCGCCGGACTCGGTGGCCGAGGCCACGATTTTGGGGGTCTGGATCTCGACGAAGCGCTGCTCGGTCAGGGCGGCCCGGAAGCCGGCCGTGACCCGGGCCGCCAGGCGCAACGCCGATCGGCGCGCGGGATGCCGCAGGGCCAGCGCGGCGTGGTCGAGCTGGGTCGGCAGCGTGGCGCCGAGGGCCGGGCGGTGCAGCTCGAACGGCAGCGGCTCACGCACGGCGGAGAGCACCCGGATCTTGGGCCCGGTGAGCTCGACGCCGCCGGGGGCCTGCTCGTTCGGGCTGACCGTCGCGACCACCTCGACGACGCTTTCCTCGGTGAGCGACTCGAGCTGGGCCCGGGTCTCGGCGTCGGCCACGACGACCTGCGACAGGCCCTCGGCGTCGCGGACGATCAGGAAGGCCACCGACTTGAGCAGGCGGCGGCGGTGGATCCAGCCGGCGATCGTCACGGTCTCGTGAGCGTGCGCCGTGAGCTGGGAAGAGAGGATGCGTTGCATGGCGGGACCTCCTCTGGTTTGCTGCAACGCGGCCCCAGGGAGGCGTGGGCGAGCGGGATCCTCGCGGTGCCACCACACCTTCGCGCCTTGGCAGGCGCCTCTTGTCATGCTGCGGCTCGGGAGTGTCTTCGCGCCCCGGCGTCGGGCCACCTTCACAGCTCGCGGTGGCTCTCTCGGCCGACGGTTCGGGGGTGCTACTCGGTTCCTTCAGCGCCGTCCGGCGACGTTAACAAGGGGCAACGTCAGCGCGAAAGGCATTTAACACGTTTCATGTGGCGGCGGTCACAGAAGCCGCCACGTGAGCCTCGTCGCCCCTGTCTAGGCAGGGGCCTATTCAGGCGTAACCTCGACCCTGTGACTATTGCTCCCGAGGGCCGCCGCATGCTGCGCATCGAGGCGCGCAACGCCGAAACTCCCATCGAGCGGAAGCCTCCGTGGATCAAGGTCAAAGCCAAGATGGGCCCGGAATACACGCAGATGCGCGGGCTCGTGCAGAAGGAAGGCCTGCACACGGTCTGTCAGGAGGCTGGGTGTCCCAACATCTACGAATGCTGGGAAGACCGCGAGGCCACCTTCCTCATTGGCGGCGACCAGTGCACGCGACGCTGTGACTTCTGCCAGATCGACACGGGCAAGCCGGCCGAGTTCGACGCCGACGAGCCGCGCCGGGTGGGCGAGTCCGTCGCCACGATGGGCCTGAAATACGCCACCGTCACCGGCGTCGCCCGCGACGACCTGCCCGACGGCGGCGCGTGGCTCTACGCGGAGACCGTGCGCCAGATCCACAAGCTCCAGCCCGACTGCGGTGTCGAGCTGCTGATCCCCGACTTCAACGCCGACCCCGACCAGCTGGCCGAGGTCTTCGGGGCCACCCCCGAGGTGCTCGCGCACAACGTCGAGACCGTGCCGCGCATCTTCAAGCGCATCCGCCCCGGCTTCCGCTACGAGCGCTCGCTCGACGTGATCACCCAGGCCCGCGCGGCCGACCTAGTCACCAAGAGCAACCTGATCCTGGGCATGGGCGAGGAGCGGGCCGAGATCTCCCAGGCGCTGCGCGACCTGCACAACGCGGGCTGCGAGCTGATCACCATCACGCAGTATCTGCGGCCGACCCCGCGGCACCACCCGGTCGAGCGCTGGGTCAAGCCGGAGGAGTTCGTCGAGCTGCGCGAGGAGGCCGAGCAGATCGGCTTCGCCGGCGTGATGAGCGGGCCGCTGGTGCGGTCGTCCTATCGGGCGGGGCGGCTCTTCAAGCAGGCCCTCGAGGCTCGCGGCTGAGTATTGCCTTGGCGTGGTGCCCCGGTTCTCGTTGAGAGCCGGGGCACAGTCGTGTCTGCCCCTTCCGTGCACCCCCTCCACGCACGCCACCCCGGCTAAGCAAGTCGGATATTTCAGCCGATTAGGCTTTTTGTGAGGGTGCGTCGTTTCACGCTTGTGCTCGCCGCCGCGGCCACGGTGGCGACGGCCTGGGCCGCCCCCATCACTGCTTCCGCCGCCGAGACCTGCACCTCAGCCGCGTCGGCCACCTTCCGCCACACGTTCGCCGGCAATTCGGGCAAGGCGACCATCACCTCCGTACGCCCCCTGTGCGCCGGGCAGACGCAGGCGTTCGGGCTGATCGCGTACACGGCGGGCTCGGGCAACGCCGGCCAGTTCGTCTACTCGACCGATCGCAAGACCATCACCGCGACCAACCGCACCGTGAACCTCGACGTCGTCGTCCCGCCCTGCCACGCCGCGGTCGACGCGATCGTCGGCACCGGCCTGCTCGACGAGGTGACCCACGGCCAGAACCCGTACGACGCGAAGACCCTGGGCGCCTCGGGCAGCCGCTCGTCGGGCCCGTTCGCCCACTACCGCGGCGGCGCCACCGACTGCTCCCCCGCCCCCACGGTCGCGTTCGTCAACGCCTGCGACGGCTCGTTCACGGCCACCCTGGCCAATGCCGCGAGCGCCAACGTCAGCGCCGTGTTCCTCGTCGGCGGCCGCCTGACCCGCCTGGCCCCGGGCCGTTCGACCACGGTCAAGGCCCCCGCGGGCGGTTCGCTGACGATTCGCGACAGCAGCTTCACCTCGTACGTGGGTACGTGGCGCCCGCCGGTGAGCGGCTGCGACTCCGCGGCGCCGCCACCGGCCACCGCCCCCGCCGCGGTCACCACCACCCCGCCCCCGGCCGTCGCGCCGCCGTCCGTCGTCCCCGGTTCCGGCGGACCCACTCGGGTCGCGACCACGGACGCGCCCGCCGCCGTCTACGCGAACCCGACCACCACGGCGGAGTCGCTGGTGACCGTGGCCAAGAAGAGCATGAGCGCGGGCAGCGTCATCGCGATCGCGTTCGGCCTGGTGCTGATCGGCGGCGGCCTCATCCTGCTCGTCCGCGTAATGAAGTCGATCCGCGAACCCTGACCGTCCTACCGTCGCGGGATGAGCCTTCTCGACGAGCAGCGCGCCTACTACGAAGCCCGAGCCGGCGAGTACGACGAGTGGTGGTATCGCCAGGGCCGCTACGCCCTGGCCCCCGACGAGCGGGAACGCTGGCTCACCGCCGTCGCCTTCGCCGAGCGGACCCTGGACGAGTTCCGCCCGTCCGGCGACGTGCTCGAGTTCGCCTGCGGCACCGGCCTGTGGACCCGTCACCTGGCCCGCCACGCCGGCACTGTGCTGGCCGTGGACGCCTCCCCCGCCATGATCGATTGCAACCGCGCCCGACGGCTGGGTGACCATGTCCGCTACCGGCAAGCGGACATCTTCGCCTGGGCTCCCCGGCGGCCGCCTTCGACGTGGTCTTCTTCAGCTACTGGCTGTCGCATGTTCCAGCCGAGCAGTTCGCAGCGTTCTGGGACAAGGTCGCCGCGGCGCTCCGGCCGGGCGGACGAGTCTTCCTGATCGACAGCTACCACCATGAGGAGCTGCCGGGTCACGTCGCGCCGCGAGTCCTCAACGACGGGCGCGAGTTCCGCATCGTCAAACACTTCTGGCAGCCGTCGGACCTGGTGGCGGCGGTGGAGCCACTGGGCTGGCGGCTGAACGCGGACGTCACGCCGGGCGGCCACATCCTGTACGCCACCGCCGAACGGCCCTGACCGCCGAGCCGGGCCGGACCGCCCTGGTCGTGATCCAGCCCCGACGGCGGATCGGCGCGGGCAAGCGAATCAGCGCACCCAAGCGGGACGGCGCGGGCAAGCTGGGCGGCGCGGCCAAGCGGGGCAGCGCGGGCAAGCGGGGCAGCGCGGGCAAGCGGGGCAGCGCGGGCAAGCGCAGGCTGGGTCAGTCGTCGAGCAGGCCCAGGCGGCGGGCTACCGCGGCCGCCTCGCCCCGGTTGGAGACCTCGAGCTTGGCGATGATGCGGGACACGTGCACGCTGGCCGTCTTCGGCGAGATGTAGAGGTCGGCGGCGATGCGGCCGTTGCTGTGCCCCTCCGCGACCAAGCGCAGCACCTCGCGCTCGCGTCCCGTGAGCAAGTCGGCGGGCGAGGCGGGTGACCCGGACGAGGCAGGCGACGCTGACGGCCGGATGCCCAGCCGGCGGGTGAGCGTGTCGGCCGACTCGATCAGCGGCCCCGCGCCCAGGGCGGCCGCGATGGCGACGGACTCGGCGATCGTCGCGGCGGCCGCGGCCCGGTCACCGGCGGCGGCGTGGGCCTCGGCCAGCCGGAGCAGGGCGCAGGCCAGCTCGTAGCGATGCCCGTCGGCCCGCCACGCCTCGACGGCCTCGGCCCAGCGCTCGGCCCCGCCCTCGAGGTGGGCCCGGGTCTGCGCCGCGAAGGCGACCTGGGCCGGATAGCGACAGGGCAGCCCCGCGGCGATCTCGGCCACCCGCGCGGCCAACGCGGTGTCACCGGCGGAGGCGGCAGAGGCGGCAGAGGCGGCGGAAACGGCGGCCTCGGCGGCGTGCGCCAAGATCGCCCAGGCGTAGCGCGGCAGCACCGTGAGCCGGGGCTCGGCCAGGGCGGCCCAGGCCGACTCGACGGCCGTCGCCGAGCCGAGGGCGGCGGTCAGGCACAGGTCGAGCGTGGCCAGCCGGCCCTCGGTGCTCAGGTAGGGCCGGCGCAGGAAGGCGGCCGAGCGGGTCACCAGGGATTCCGCGTCTTCGCGGCCGCGCGCGAGCCGGACCCGGGCCCGCAGGCGCAGCCAGGGCAGCGCCATCGTCTCGGGCGGGTCGAGCCGGGCCGCCTCGGCCAGCCGGGCGTCGGCCTCGTCCCACCGGCCCAGGGCGATCAGCGCCTCGGCGTGGTTGGCCAGCAGATAGACGCCTGTCGTGCGGCCGACGCCGATGCGGTTGGCCTCGGGCATGCCCTCGGCCGCGGCGGCCGCCGACTCCTCGTAGCGGCCGATCTCGTAGAGCCGGTCGGAGATGCTGATCAGCCCGCGGGTGAAGCTCGGGAAGTCGCTCGCGGCCCGCGCCCGCTCGACGGCGTCGCGGATCACCGGGAGGGCCTCCTCGGCGGTCTGCCGGCCCGAGCAGGACGACCCGTACGCCACTTCGGCGGCCACGATCGCGATGAGGTCGCCGGATTCGTTGGCGCCGGCCATGGCGATCTGCGCCACCTCGAAGCCGCGGTCGGCGTCGACGGCCGCGATCAGGTGGGCCAGCTCGGCCAGCAGCCGCACCCGCTCGGGGCTCTGCGGGGCGCTGGTGAGCAGCCGCAGCGCCTCGTCGCATTCGGGCCCGGCGTCGGACTTGCCCGCGCTGCGCAGCAGTTTGGCCCGGCGGACGAGCAGGCGGCCGGCCCGCAGCGGCTCGGCCTCGGCGTCGAGATCACCGAGGGCCGCCTTGGTCAGCATGAGCGCGCGCGAATACTCCCCCGAGTCGAGCGCGGCCAGTGCCGACTCCTCGAGCAGGTCGAGGTGGTCGAGGCCGAGCAGGGCCCGGGCGTCGGGCACCTCCTCCCACAGCTGGAGCACCCGGTCGAGCAGGCGCGCCTGTTCCCCGTACGCGAAGCGGCACTTGGCCTCGTCGGCCGCGATCTTGGCCGTGACCAGGGCGCGCGGACGGTCGTGGGCGGCGTGCCAGTGGTGCGCGATCTCGGCCGGGGCCCGGCCCGCGGCGACCAGGTGGGGCTCGGCCTCGACGGCCTGGGCGTAGCGCGCGTGCAGCCGGGCATGCTCGCCGGGCAGCAGGTCGTCGTGGACGGCCTCGCGCACGAGGGCGTGGTGGAACTCGTAACCCCCGTCGGCGTCGACGACCACGACAAGCTGGGCCGCGACGACCGCGCGTAGGGCCGACTCGAGATCCGACTCCGCCATGCCGGCCACGCGGGCCAGCAGCTCGTGACCGAAGCGGGTGCCGCCGACCGCGGCCACCCGCAGCACGCGCTGGGCCGGCTCGGGCAGCTGGTCGACCCGGGCCAGCAGCAGGTCGCGCAGGGTGGCCGGGAAGTCGCAGGACGGGTCGGCGGCGGCCGCGAACTGCTCGATGAAGAACGGGTTGCCCTGGGCGCGCTCGTTGACCGCGTCGACCGTGCGCGGGTCGGGCTCGGCGCCGAGCAGGTGGGTCAACAGCTCGGAGGTGCCCTCGCGGTCGAGCCGGTCGAGCTCGAGGCGCAAAACACCCCGTACGCGATCGAGCTCGCCCAGGAAAGGCCGGAGCGGATGCCCGCGGTGCAGCTCGTCGGTGCGGTAGGTGGCGATCAGCAGCAGCTGGGGCAGGCGGGCGGCCCGCACCAGGAACGCGATGAGGTCGCGGGTGGAACGGTCGGCCCAGTGCAGATCCTCGATGACCAGGACGAGCGGCCCGCGGCCGAGCACGGCCGTGACCGCCTCGAAGAGCAGGCCGCGGCGGGCCTCACCCTCGGGCGGCGGGCCCAGCTCGGGCAGCAGGCGGGCCAGCTCACGCTCGTGACCGCCGAGCACCTCGGGGCCCTCGGCGCGCAGCAGCTCGCGCAGGGCGCCGGCGAACGGGGCGAACGGCAGCCCCTCCTCACCCAGCTCGAGGCACTGACCGGCCAGCACCCGTACGGAATCGGTGGTCAGGCTGTGGCAGAACTCCTCGACCAGGCGGGTCTTGCCCACGCCGGCCTCGCCGCCGACCAGCACGGTCGACGGCTCGGCGTGCCGGGCCCGCTTGAGCGCGTCGCGCAGCACGGCCAGGTCGGCCTCGCGACCGACGAGCACCTCGCTGTGCGCCTGCGCCGCCATGGAATCGAGCATGGCATGCGGGTACGACAACAAAACAGTCACGCGGCGACGGCGGGGCGCGGGGCCCGGCGGGGCCACCGGCCGAACCGGCGTACTTTGGGCTGCGTGGCCTCGCGCACCTGCCGGGCCCGGGCGGCCTGCTCGGCGAGCCGGTTGGCCCGCTGCAGGTGCAGGTCGAGCAGGGCGTACGGGTCGTTGTACGGAAACATCGTTCACTCCCTTGAAGAGCCGTCCTCTTGCTGACCTCGACTCTTCGCCGGAAGGCACCGGCCAGGCATGGGGAACCTGCCCCATCTTGGGCCCCTCGCCCGCCTTACTCCCCGAAGCGAGACCTCCCGCCCCGCGTAAGGCGGCCGCATCCCACTACACTTTCGAGCTATGGCAAAACCCCAGGAGAAGGTGTCGTTCGGCACGCGCCTGAAGCAGATCGGTCAGGTGTTCTCGTTCACGGCAAAGCAGGACAAATGGTTCGTTCCGCTGCTTCTGGCGGCCGTTCTCATCCCGCTCGCCCTGACGGTCGTCCTGGTGATCCTGTTCGGCTGGATCTATCTGCCGATCGGCATCATGGTCACGCTGCTGGCCGCCGTGATCGTGCTCAACCTGCGCTCGAACGCCGCGATGATGAACGCGGCCGAGGGCCAGCCCGGCGCCGCGGCCTCGCTGATCGAGAACATGCGGGGTGACTGGCGGGTGCGTCCCGCCGCCGCGTCGACCACCCAGTTCGACATGGTGCACGTGGTGATCGGCCGCCCCGGCGTGATCCTGCTCGCCGAGGGCAACCCGCAGCGCGTCCGCGGCCTGCTCGGCCAGGAGAAGAAGCGCCTCTCCAAGGTCATCGGCAACGCGCCGCTCTACGACTACGTGATCGGCAGCGACGAGGGTCAGCTCCCGGTCAAGAAGCTGCGCACCACGATGATGCGCCTGCCGCGAAACCTCACCGGCAAGGACGTCAACTCGCTCGACAAGCGCCTCGGCGCGCTGATGGCCCGCCCGCAGATGCCCAAGGGCGCGATCCCCAAGAACATGCGCCCCAGCAAGGGTGCGTTCCGCCAGCAGCGCCCGCGCTGACTGCCCGCTCGTCGCCAGCAAGATCAACCGCGTTCCCCGTACGCCGTGAGCCCGGCCCACGCGTCGCGCGCCTGACCGCCGTACGGGGCTCTGCCGGCAGGGCCAGAGGCCCGCGGGTTGATCTCAGGGACGCGGCCGCTGCACCATGATCGACTTGGCTGCGCGATCGTGCAGCCCCCGGCCGTCGCCGTCGTTGATCACCGCGGGGATCACGAGGGCCAGCAGCAGCGCCCGCACAGCCGCCCGGGGCAGGCCGATCGCGCCACCGTCCGTAATGGAGACGCAGCGGATGCCGGCCAGCAGCATGCCCAGCGTCTGTCCGAACAGGCCGACGAAGACGGCATGCACCAGCACGAACAGGCCGAGCTGAGGCCACGGGTTGGCCCGCAGGTCGTCGACGAGCACGGCCGCGATCACCGTGGCCAGCGCCCAGTCGATGAAGATCGCCCCCAACCGGCGGCCGAACGACGCCGTGTCGGAGATGCCCGGCTCGATCGCGCCGTCCGCCTTGCCTGCCATGCGACCAGCGTAGCCGGGGCGGTTTCGGCGACCCCGCACGCGGGCCGGGCGGGCGCGATAGCCTCGCCAGGCAGAGGGCTGACCGACGCCGTAACACGACGGAAACAATAGGGATACGCCTGGGCAACTCCGGCCCCATAGCGTCGCGTCCAGCCTAGCCATGCGGCGGAACCACGCCGCCCCGGTATTGAAATCGTGTGCCAGGAGGACGTGTTGTTCGCCAATCCCGAGGAACTCCTGCGATACCTCAAGGACGAGGACGTCAAGTTCGTCGACGTACGGTTCTGTGACCTGCCCGGCGTGATGCAGCACTTCAACATGCCGGTCGAGTCGTTCGACGACAGTGTGGTGACCGACGGCCTCGCCTTCGACGGATCCTCGATCCGCGGGTTCCAGGCCATCCACGAGTCCGACATGATGCTCCTGCCGGACGTCACCACGGCCTTCATCGACCCGTTCCGGATCCAGAAGACGCTGGCCCTGAACTTCTTCATCCACGACCCGTTCACCCGCGAGCCCTACTCGCGCGACCCGCGGAACGTGGCCAAGAAGGCCGAGACCTACCTGGCGTCGAGCGGCATCGCCGACACCGCCTACTTCGGCGCCGAGGCCGAGTTCTACATCTTCGACTCGATCCGCCACTCCACCGCCGCGCACCAGTCGTTCTACTACATCGACTCGATCGAGGGCGCCTGGAACTCCGGCCGCGAGGAGGAGGGCGGCAACCGCGGCTACAAGACCGCGTACAAGGGTGGCTACTTCCCCGTGGCGCCGGTCGACCACTACAGCGACCTGCGCGACGCCATGGTCCGCCGCATGATCGACGTCGGCTTCACCGTCGAGCGCTCGCACCACGAGGTCGGCACCGCCGGCCAGGCCGAGATCAACTATAAGTTCTCGACCCTGCTGCACGCCGGCGACCAGATGCAGATGTTCAAATACATCATCAAGAACACCGCCTGGGAGCACGGCAAGACGGCGACGTTCATGCCGAAGCCCCTGTTCGGCGACAACGGCTCGGGCATGCACACCCACCAGAGCCTGTGGCTGAACGGCGAGCCGCTGTTCTACGACGAGACCGGCTACGCCGGCCTGTCCGACACGGCCCGCTGGTACATCGGCGGCTTGCTGCACCACGCGCCCAGCCTGCTGGCCTTCACCAACCCGACGGTCAACTCGTACCGTCGCCTGGTGCCCGGCTACGAGGCCCCGGTCAACCTGGTCTACTCGCAGCGCAACCGCTCGGCCTGCACCCGCATCCCGGTCACGGGCAGCAACCCCAAGGCCAAGCGCGTCGAGTTCCGGGTGCCCGACCCGTCCTCGAACCCGTACCTGTCGTTCTCGGCCCAGATGATGGCCGGCCTCGACGGCATCAAGAACAAGATCGAGCCCCCGGCCCCGATCGACAAGGACCTGTACGACCTGCCGCCCGAGGAGTGGGGCAGCGTCAAGCAGGTGCCGGGCTCGCTGGACGCGGTCCTCAACAGCCTCGAGAACGACCACGAGTTCCTCACGGCCGGCGGCGTCTTCACCGACGACCTGATCTCCACGTGGATCGACTGGAAGCGCACGAACGAGATCGACCCCGTCCGCCTGCGCCCGACCCCGCACGAGTTCGAGATGTACTACAACGTCTGACCCTCGCTAGGCCCATGACCAGCGGAAACACTCGCTGACTAGATCTTGGGCACAACGCGGGCACAAGTTGAGAAACGGCGGTCATGCTCGGCTCCCAGCCGACGTGGCCGCCGTTTCGCGTGTGCCCAGCGCGCCGTCGACCAGGGACCGGGTCCGATCAAGCGCGTCCGGCCACTCGTGCACGTACTCGTTGAGCGTCACCGTCGGCGTGGAGTGGCCGAGTGCCAGCTGCACCGTCTTGACGCTCGCTCCGGCGTGAATGAGCAAGGTCGCGTAGTAGTGCCGCAGACCGTGGAACCCCCATCGCAGCGGCAGCCCGACCTTGGCCCGCACCGGCGTCCAGGTACGCGAGAAGTAGAGGCGATCACCGGGCGACCGTCGGCCCCGCGGAACACAAGCGCGGCCGGACGGCGTGTCGGCCGTCGCGGGTCAGTGTCGTCGTCCACCTCAATCGGATCCGCCACGTCGGCCAGGTGTTCACGCAGCGCGGCCGCCACGACATCCGGCAGCTCCACGGCTCGAACGCTGGTCTTCGTCTTCGGCTGGCCCAGATAGGGAGGCCGGCCCTTGTGAGACTTGACTTCTCGGCCATGACGGCAGCACGACGCACGTTTCGGAGGGCGACAAGGAGAAGCAGCGCGTCCGGAAGACCCGATCCGTCGCCGAGCAGACGGGCAGCCGGAACCTCGGAAGCCTTTGCCCAAAGCCACGCATGACCAAGTGCGAGGTTGTGGGGCGGTTGCGGCTCGTTGACGGTCATGGCGACAAGGGTCCACGATTCGTGGATCCGCGCGCCACCTCATATGGCTCGGAAGCCACAATTAATCGATCGGCAGAGGCTTGGAGTATCGGTAGTCTGCCGGTGTGAAATCGACCGAGATTCTGGTCGCCTTCTCGCTGCCGGATTCCGGGCCGCTAGGGAACATCTGGCGCATCACGGCGAAGAAGACCGACTTCTACGTCGACCCGCTGGGCCAGGCAAGTGTCTTCCACCTGTCCGCTCACGGGCCGAACGAAACCAACCCTGGACACCGCTTCCATGTCCGCGTCGACAAGAGGGCCGCCTCGGCAGTGCATGCGCGAGGAGATTTGGTCGTCTTCAACTTGCCGCGCAAGGGTCGGTCGTTCGACGGCCAGAAGCTTGCGCCAGGAGTCTTCCGGGTAGCGCGCATCAGATGGACGTGGCATCTGCAGCGGCCCCGCTTCCGTCAAGCAGCTGCGCTGCCCGGCCCCGTGCCCGATATCGTCGAAAACCAGTTCGGCGCCAGGCTCGGGAGCCAGCTCGGCCCCAACGAAGCCCAAGACTTGGACCTCGTTCTCTCCTACGGTGAGCCGTACTGGCCAGCGGGAGAACAGTCGGTCCGCGACAATTCCCGGCTGGGGCCGCTGCGTAACAGCGCCGGCATGTGGTTGACCGCGACCTCCTTCCGCCGGTCGCATATGACAGCCCCCGCCCCGGAAGGACTCGACCCTCCGCTGCCCCAACCGGGCGAGGAGCCGAATCGGATCATGGGCGGTGCGCCAGCCGGTGAGGACGATGGCGAGATGTACTGGTTCGTGGAGACGATCACTTCGCGGCAGATTATTCAGGCATCCCGGGCGGAATAAGTCAGCTGACCCGTTCCGTGTCAAGGAACGATCATGGGGGGTTACCTTCGGGACTCAACATCTTGAGCTGCGACAACTGTCCACGGACGTCCGCAGGCATCCATCCTGGGCCAGCATGGTTGTCACCCATTTAGTCACCCACGCCTCCATCGTCAGGGGTATCCGGTTCTTTAGCACTCCCTCGCAGCGCACTGAGGATCGCGACTAGGTTGCGAGTTCGATCATGATCGATGATTGTCCAGCAGATCAGCGCCAGAACAAGTGCGCCGGTCCCCACGGCAGCCAGTAACGCTGGACGCCCTGCAGCAGCCACAGCGCCAACCGCGCCACTGATCCAACCGAAAGCCTGTGTACCCACCGCAGCATCCCTCCGCTCTGGTCTCACCAGGTTGGCAAAATCGCTGCTGGACCGATAGTTTTCCTTTGATACGCCGCTAATACTCACCAGGTAGCTGCTGGATGGATCATGAAGTCTCGCAAGCGAGTCCGGCCGACGGCCCGCACCGTGCCAGTGCATTTGGTCGTTAACCCAGGTTCGGCCGATCTAGTTCCTGAATGGCCAGAGTTCATGGCCGACTTCGGCGAGTTCGTCGTGAACTTCTCGCTGGCGGAGCGCGACGGGCATCTTCGTCCCGTGAGAGTTGACTTCGCAACCTCTGGAGGGCGTGGTGCGATCACATCCGCCAGGCTTCGACAGGTCGAGCTGGACAAGATGGTTCAAGCTGCCCGCCTAGTGCTCGCGGACGCCGTGAAAGACCTGGCACTTCCGACTGGCGTTGAGCCTCCCCCCGGCTGGTACGCCATGTACGGGGGTCGAGGCGGCCACGTGAAGGCAGAAGACATCGTCCGCGCGCGGCGACTAGCTGAGGTGTCAAGCCGTGGCCGGCTTCGTCGAGGTCGCACTGGGTATCCAGCGGAGCACTACGAACAGGTCGCACGGCTGTATCTTGAGCTCTTGTCTAAAGGACACCAAAAAAGCATTCTAAACCCGTTAGCGCACCAACTGTCTCTGCTTCGAGGCGAAGTTGTGCCCTATGAAACAGTTCGTACCTGGGTAAGAAAGGCGCGCGAGTTGGGCTATTTGACTCGTGGGCGACCTGGAAGCGCGGGAGCGGAGCCCGGTCCGAACCTGACTCCTTGACCCCCAGGCAACTTATGATCTTGAGTGAGCTTGGTCAACATATGACCGACCTGCTGATTCCCGTCCACCGACGTCCAGAGTTGTTCGTCGTGATGGCTGGCGATTGTCACCCGGTTAGTCACTCACCAGCCCTCGCACGGCCCCGTCTTCTATGCATCAACCCGCTTGTCGGACTTGACTGGAGACTTTGCATGCCTTTCACGCAACGGCTTGGCTGACCGACCCCCACCGGGAACTTATTAGCGGATGCCACAAATCTTCAGTACATCTTCGACAAGCTTTGCGGAAACTTCGGAAGTCGAGATCATTTGATTGGTCGTCGAATAGAACAAGTACGTTATAAATAACAGTGCGGCACTTTGAGCCATTCCAAGAAGTAGGGATACGCGTGCCGCTCGCCGCCAACTAGCGACTGGACTTTCCTTTTTCGCAACAATCACTTTAGTATCAATAAGCGCGCTTGATACAGAAAATTGCTCGGGCTTACTCTCGGTGATTGCGCTAAAAGTTAGTGCGTCGCCTCGTTTCAATAGGCTTGGGGTGACTCTAATGAACGTCCCCTCGGTTGAAATACGAGTTGACGCGGAGGAGCCGACTCCCACTAGAGTAACTATTCGACCCAGATCAATCACAAGTGGAGCGTTTTGGTCGAAATCCTCAGACCGGATGTCATAACGCCCTGACGACAGTATCTCTACGGTCGTGATAAATGGGTTGCTTACTACGTGATTATTGACCTCAACTAAGACTGAAAGGCTGACGTCGCCTTCCGGTGGAACTAGTGGTGCGCCTCTGCTGTGCTGTACTTGAAGAACTCTCCTAGCCGGAAAGACTGCTTGACGAGCGTAAATCGCAGCTGCTAGCGCAACGAAAACCCCAATTGCCGCCATGGAGACAGCGAGAGCGTTGTAGGGGGCGCCGCTGAAGAGGTCGATAGCCGCTATCACGAGCACGGATGGTACGTGGTCGATACGCCTGAAGCATAGACGAATTCAACGTCAAGCTCACCTTGACAGGGATCCCAGGGAGGAGTCGGTGAAGGGGTGGCGGCGCGCGCCCTCCTGCGGGCAGGCCACCGGCCTGCCGCTTGACCCCTGGCCCCGTAGGGTCGCGGAGGCTCCGCCGTCCAGGGCGGCCGGTTTATGGCCGTCGCTTGCGACGCGAAGCGCCCTTGACGGTGGAGTGGCGGCCCGGACACCATGCGCGCCGCCACCCCGAAGCCCGACGGGCCGTAGCTCGCCCTGCGGCCCGGCGCGGTCTCCCCGGCCGCGTCGCCTAGGCCACCCCAGTCGGTGGCCGGCTATCCCTCCTCGGCCCAACCTTCCTATGGACCTGGCGCTGCCGCGGCCCGATCCGCTTCTGCACGCCAGCCGACGGGCTGCCTGCGTGGCCGTCGTGTGCGCCAGCTAAGCGACGGACGCGCGCCCAGGCGGCGGCGTGAGCGGCCCGCTTCGGGCCGCTTTAATTCCGTACAGAAAATTTAGACAGGACCCGTCGAGATTCATGTCGAGTCTCAGGACCCGCATGACAGATCGGTATCAGGACGTGCGTGACACTCCGCCGAGTGTTGGTGGAGATCAGCGTGACCGAACAGCGGTATCGGGCAGGTTTGGATGTGCGAGCGGGATCGACGGTGACCGACGTTGCGGCTCGGTTCGGTGTCTCTCGGCCGGCGGTGCATCGGTGGCTCGGCTGGTATGAACAGGAGGGCCTGGCCGGGTTAGCGGATCGCTCGAGCCGGCCTCGGTCGTCACCGGCTCAGACAGCTCCAGAGGTGGAAGCGCTGATCTGCGAACTGCGCCGGACTCATCCGCGGTGGGGTGCCCGTCGGGTGTTGTTCGAGCTCGGCCGTGCCCGTTGTCCCGGCCCACTTCCGTCCCGGATCACGGTGCATCGGGTGCTGGTGCGGCATGGCCTGGTCGATGAACGGCCTCGCCGTCGCCGTCGGGAGGACTATCAGCGGTGGGAACGAGACCGGCCGATGGAGCTGTGGCAGATGGACATCGTGGGTGGTGTCCTGCTGTCTGACGGCAGAGAAGCCAAGGTCGTGACCGGGGTGGATGACCATTCCCGGTTCCGTGTCATCGCCGCGTGCCGAAGGCCACCGGCCGGGCGGTCTGCCTCGCCCTGGCCGCCGCCCTGCGCGAATACGGCATGCCGGACGAGCTGTTGACTGACAACGGCAAGCAATTCACCGCCCGGTTCAACCAGGGCGGTGGCGAGGTGATGTTCGACCGGATCTGCCGGGAGAACGGCATCACCCACCGACTCACCAAACCCCGTTCACCAACCACGACCGGCAAGGTCGAACGGTTCCATCTGAGCCTGCGCCGGGAACTGCTCGACGACCATCCGCCATTCCCCTCAGTCACCGACGCCCAAGCCGCGATCGACACCTTCCGCCACGAATACAACACCAACCGGCCCCACCAGGCGCTGAACATGGCGTTTCCCGCCGACCGGTTCCAACCCGCCGGCGGCGACGGCATCGCGTTGCGGCTGCCCCCGTCCCTGGCCACCGCAACACCGGACACGGCGCCACCCGTGCTTGCGCCGCCTGCGACCCCGGAAGCCCTGGCTGCAGGACGAATGCCGGTGAATACGGCGGTCGAGCTGACCCGAACGATTCCGGCATCGGGGAACCTTGCAGTCAGCGGACAGCAGTTCTGGCTCGGCCCCGCCCTGGCCGGCCGCGAGGTGGTGTTGTGGGCCGACACCAACGTCGTTCACCTGATCCTCGGCGGAGTCCGCCTCAAAACCGTGCCGTCGCGGTTCAGCGTCACTCAGCTGCATCAGCTGCTCGCCGACGGCGGCCGACCAGCTGGGCCGCCGCCGATCAGCGCCGCCCCGCCGAAGCCTGGCGCGGCTATCGAGGTCGAACGGACCATCAACGCCGCCGGGCTACTCGCGCTGGCCGGACGGCAGTTCTCGGTCGGGTTCCACCTCGCCGGACAACGTGTCACCGTCCGCGTCGACCGGGGTGTCCTGCACCTGCTCGGCCCCGATCGCGTCGTGCTGCGATCGCTGCCCAACCCGCTCACCCACGCCGAGATCTCCCGCATCCGCGACGCTCGTCCCGGCGGCCCAGCACCGACACCTATCACGGAGCCGCTAAAAGTCGACCGCAGAGTCAGCAGCCGCGGCAGCATCAGCATCGCCGGGCAGAAGATCCAGGTCGGCATCGGTCACGCCGGCCGGACTGTTGCCGTCGAGCAGGCCGACACCACGTTCCGGGTCTACGACGCCGACCAGCTGCTCGTCGAAGTCATCCGCACCACCCCCAAGCAGATCGCCCGGTTCAAGGCCCGAAAGCCGGAGCCGCCTCGTCAGCGGCACCGACACGCCACCGAGCCGCCCCTGCAGCCCTGAACAACACGCCATGAACGACGATCACCGCATGACCACCAAGCCGTGGACCGGAGACGACGAGCGGCACAACGACGCCTGTCACCACCGATGGCTCAAGGACCGCAACCGCCAGACCAACGAACCGAACTACTCCGAGAACTGGTACGACGAGCAATGCGGAGGATGCACGTTCTGGATCGCCTTGCACGGCCGTCTCGGAGCCGACTACGGCGTCTGCTCAAACCCAGCCTCGGCCTTCGACGCCCGCGTCCGATTCGAACACGACGGATGCGACGCCCACACAGAACGAGACGACGGCTCCTTCGGATAACCTCGCCTTCAAAGATCTAGCCGGACGGGTCACCCACGTCCCGAGACAGATCCGTCACGGACGTCCTGAGACTCGGCACCAGACCACCTGTAGATCGGTGAGAACTTTCTCTACATCTTCAAGGCGCGGTCCGGGATCGACGCCTTACCGCTTCGCTCCCGGCGTCGACCCGGCCGCGCAGACCAGACCCTCAGCCGGACACGACGAAGCCCCGACCTCTTCGTCTGAAAGATGGCCAGGGCTCCGAGCACTCCGAGGCGAACAATGATCGCGACCACGCTTGACGCGTATCCCCACCATCAGGGCTATGCAGACTCCACTTTGGGTGTCCGTGCTGGTGGCTGGCATGGGCGTGCTCGGCACACTGGGCGGCGTGCTGATAACGCAACGTCGAGCCGACAAGCGTGAGAGCGAGTCACGGGGGCGGGAGCGCGAGATAGAACGCGAACGGTGGCGGCGGGAAGACGTCGCCCGAGCATTCGAGCACCGTCGAGAGGCTTGCGTGGAGTTTCACGCATCAGTCCGTTCTGCGCGCGACGAACTCTTTCGAGAGTTTCATCCTGCTCCCACCGATGAGAGTCGTGCGATAGAACTCGGCAGGGAGGCGTTTAAGAGGTACACGACGCTGACCTTGTACAGCTCACTGGAGCTGACTAACTCTGCGACCGAAGTTCTTGCTGCACTGAACGACTTGCATACGGTCACGTTCAACGGCGGGGGGCCAGACCGGTATGAAGCATGGAAGAAACTTCTCAAGGTTGAAGAGCGTCTTTTCCTTCTGATCCGGAAGGAGTTGGGTGTACAAGACGATCCGACTGCCACGGTTGAGCAGCTGTAGGGCAACACCTGCCTCCGGCGGCCGGGGCTCTGCCCCGGGCCCATAAGAGTCTGGTGCCTCCGGCGGGCGCTCGGGAGGAGACTTCCCGAGCCGCGCCAGAGGCAATCAGACCAGCCGCCGGCTGGCAAGCGGTGGAACGTTGCTTGCCAGCCGGCGGCTGGCCAGATTGGGCTACGCCCGCGCCCCGGGAAGCCTCTTGGCCTCTCGCTGGTCAAGATCATTGGGCACATCAGCGGCACAACCCAGCAAGAAAACCACTGTAAAACGACAGCAATCAATGACAGCCGTAGCCGCAGGTCAGCGCGCTGTTCGGAGCCATTCACCATGGTCGCGGCTTTCCGTTGATTGGTTCGAGATGTACTACAACGTCTGACGGATTCAACTAGAAACGGCGGTCACGCCCGGCTCCGGCCGGGGTGGCCGCCGTTTCGGTTAGCTTGAGCGCTATGACGCTGGACGCGTTTCGTCTCGAGGCCGAGAGCCTGAGCCGGGCGGTGGCCGACCTGTCCGAGCCGGAATGGAATCGGCCGACGAGGTGTGAGCCGTGGACGGTCCGGGAGTTGCTGGGCCATCTCCGGGTCGCGGTTGCCTGGCTGCCGGGCATGCTGGCGGCCGAGAAGCCGGACCAGGCTGAGATTTCCGCGGTCGAGTACTACCGGCCCGACGAGCGATTCGCCGCGCAGACCAACTCGGCCCGGATCGACTTGGCGCGGGACCATGCGGCCGGGCTAAGCGACGGCGCCGCGGTCGTCGCGGATTTCACGGCGACATGGCAGCTGGTGGACGACCGGTGCCGCGCCGAGCGGGAGGACCGCGTGGTGCGCACCCGGCACGGGGACGCGATGCTGCTGTCGCAGTTCCTGCTCACCCGGGTGGTCGAGCTCGCCGTCCACGGCCTCGACCTGGCGGACGCCCTGGGCCGCGCTCCCTGGATGACGCCGCGGGCCGGCGATGCCGTGACAGAGCTGATGCTCGGCCGGGATTGGCAGAACACCCTGCGAGAGCTGGGCTGGGATCAACTGGAGTTTCTGCGCAAGGCGACCGGGCGGCAACCACTCGAACCCGCAGACGTCACCCGAGTCGACCAGCTCGGCGTCCGATGGCTCACCCTGGGCTGACTTAAGGACCGCGCGGTGTGTCGTCCCAGCCGTACAGCCATGCGGTGGTGCCGGGCGCGGCTGGTGGCAGCTCGCCCCGGACAAGGCTGACGATGGCATCGGCGAGGTCGGCTACCGGGGCCGAGTCGATCGCTGACGCGCCCCGGAGGAAGACCGGGTGGCCGTCGAACGAACACATAGTCGCGCGCAGCCAGGATCACCGCCACTGTCTTGCTCAAGAGGAGCCCCGATCGCAGAGTGCGGCCAGGATAAACGGATGCGTCGCCAAGCCCTCCGGCCCTAGATTGCCGGGGATGGACCTTTCCCAGCTCGGCACGCCGACCGGCCCGATGACCCGTGTCCACGGCGGTTACGCCAACCGGATGTATCGGCTCGACACCGAGCTGGGCTCGTTCGCGGTCAAGGAGTTGAACGTCCTCGATCGCCGCTACGCCTATCGGGCGCAGGATGTGTTCCGGTTCGAGCGGGCCGCCTTCGCCGCCGGGATTCCGATGCCTGAGCCGATCGCGGCCGACGACCGCACGCTCGTCCACCGGTGGGTCGAGGGTGAGAAGGTGCCCGAGGAACCCGTGGCACCGTCGTACGCGTTCGAGATCGGTGAGATCCTCGCCCGCCTGCACGCGCTCGATGTGACGTGGACGCACGACGCGGGAGAGGAAGCCATCCCGCGGGATTGGTCCGAGCTCGCCCAAAAGGCAGTGGCGACCGGGCAGCCGTGGGCCGGCGAGCTCAGTGCCCAGGTCGAGACGTTCGAGGCGATCGCCGACTTCGTCGACACCTGCGAGCGGCCGGGTCCCGTGGTGCTGACCCACAAGGACATTCAGCCGTGGAACCTGCTGGCCAGGGAGGGGCGGCCGGTGGTGCTCGACTGGGAGCTGTCGGGGCTGCTCGACCTCTCCGGCGAGCTCGGTTCGACCGCGCTGAGCATCTCCCAAGAAGAGCCCGCCGTTTTCCGTGCGGTGCTCGACGGCTACGTCGCGGGAGGCGGGAAACTGCCGCCGCCGGGGCCGAGCTGGTTCGTCTTCATGGTCGGGGGCTGGCTCGGGCACACGCGGTGGAACGTCATGCGCTGCCTGGCCGGGGTCGAGGCCGGCGCCGGACCCGAGCTCGCGCTGTCGCAGGAATCCGCGGGCAACGGCGTACGGGGTCTTCCTGGCCTTTTTCGTCGACTGCCCGAGCTGGAGGCGCTGCTCAGCTGACGGCGTCGAAAGGCCCCGCGTACGCGAACCGGCCGCGCAACGCGGAACTGAACGTGGTCAGCGGGCGGGCCTGGAAGTACTGACCCCACTCCGGAACCGGTGGCGTGATCGCGTACTCCTCGGCGAGCCGGAACCCGAACCGGGAGTAGTAGCGGGGGTCGCCGAGCAACACCACCAGCGGCTCGTCGAGGGCGTCGGCCGCGGCCAGCACGGCGTGCATCAGGGCCGAGCCGACGCCCCGGCGCTGGTGATCGGGGTGGACGCTGAGCGGGCCCAGCCCGAGAGCCGGCGCCGAATCCACGTGGGCGCGGGTGCACAGGACGTGCCCGATGACGTCGTCGCCGTCGAGCGCCACCAGGGAGAGCCGCGGCAGCCACGCGTCGCTGATGCGCAGCTCATCGACCAGGGTGGCCTCGGCCGGGAGCCCGGACGGCCCGGCGAACGCGGCCGCGGTCACCTCGTGGACGGCCTTGGCCCGGGCCGGAGTCTCACGTTCAATGATCATGAGAAGGGGCTGACCGGGCGCTCCACGGGCGAGCCGTCGAGGACGATGTCGACGCGCTCGTTGAAGAAGCAGAGCAGGTCACGAATCTTCGGAATCTCGGGGATCGGGTCGGGATAGTTCCACGCCGCGTCGGGCAGCGCCGGATGCGACCAATAGCGGGCGACCCCTTTGTACGGACAGCGGCTCACCGTCTCGCTCGCGGTCAGCAACTCGCTGCGTACGTCGTCGAACGGCAGGTAGAAACGAGTCGGCAACGATGTCTCGAACAGCAACACCGGACGCGTGCTGTTGGCCACCTCCTGCCCGTCGATGAACACCTGAACCCGCCGCGAGCTGTGCAAGGTGTCGACGCGATGCCGGGGCGAGCGGGCGTGCACGAAGACCTGCTCGTCCTCCTCGTACCAGTCGAGCGCCTCCCACGAGAACGTCACATGCCCCTTGAGCTGCTCGAACCGGTCATCACTCCAGGCCGCGTCCTCGACCCGGCGCCCGCCCGCCACCACCGACCAGCGCCCCGCCGTCGTCTCGGTCAAGACCTTTTCCCGTACGTCGTCAAGGGGAACGAAGTAGGTCGGGAAGCCGTGCGCGGAGATCTCGTCGAGCAACCAGGCCCGGCGGCTGTCGGCGATCACCGTGGGCCCCAGGCGCACCCGCACCCGGCGTGGCGTCGGCTCGACAACGGGCGCGGGCGGCTCGAACTCAGGCATGAGTCCGGCATACACCGATCACCGCGATTTGGAAACCGGAAATCACGTACGCCACGTCGGGTCCCCAAGCGCACCCCCACCGAACGCGAGGCTCACCGCGGCCCGGGCGGCCGGAACGGCCGTAGCGCGCGACCGGGATGTTCCCGGTGGTCCGGCTTCACAAAGGCAAAGGCGGGATCAGCCGCGCGATGGCCGCCTGCCCGGCCTCGTTGGGGTGGTCGCCGTCCGGGGCCAGCAGGGCCGTCGCGCCGGCCGGCCCGTGGAACGGCGGCTCGGTCGAGACATACGTCGCGCCCGTGGTGACCGCGGCCTTTCGCAGGGCGGCGTTGATCAGTCCGGTGGCCCGGGTCGCGTTCCGCACGCCATCCGGGCCGTAGGTGGCCGCGCCCACATCGCCGTCCTGCATGACGTTCCAATAGCCGAGGACGATCACCCGGGCTTTCGATCCGATCGCCTCGATCGTGGCGGTCACGTTGGACTCGACCGCCGCGGCCGTGGTTGCGTAACGCGACGGGTCATCGAACACCACGGCCATATCGTTGGCGCCGATCATGAGAATGACCTCGGACGCCGAGAGCGCGGCGGCGGGGACGGCGGCCCGTACGTCAGCCGAGGTCGAGCCGGGCACGGCCAGGTTGACGTCGGTCGCGTGCTGGGACCGGGAGTAGAGGGCGGGGAACGGCGTACAGCCGCAAGCGGTGCCGGCCGGGACCGAATCGCCCAGGGTGACCACCGACGGGCGGGCGGGTGCGGCGCACGCGGCCAGGCCCAGCAACAAGATCAGAACGGCGAGTCGTCTCACGGCAGCGGCCGGGCCAGGTGGGCCGAGAGCCAGTCGAACGCGGGTGCCTCCAGCTGACGCCACACCGCGCTGCTGTGGCCGCCGCGCGCGATCACCGCCGTGGTCAGGGAGATCGGCGCGCGGGCGAAAGCCGTCAGGCGGTGGGAATCGCCGGCCGACTCCTTGTCGTCGGCGGCCCACCCGAGCCAGAGGGCGACTGGCGGCCGGGGCAGGTGGCGCAGTCGCCAGACCGGATTGTTCGTGGTGTTCTGTGAGCCGTCGCCGATGTCGATGCCCGGCTCGGCGTAGCCGGCCAGGCTCGCGGCCGCGGCGTACCGGGTGGGGTGACGCAGCAGGAGGTTGGTGGCGCAGAACGCGCCGGCCGAGTAGCCGGTCAGGCCCCAGCCGGCCCGGTCGGTGCGGATCCGGTAGTGATCGCGGGCGAACGCGGGGACGTCGACGGTCAGGAACGTCTCGGTCTGGGCGCCGTCGCGCAGGTTGGTGCACTCGGTGTCGAGCAGGGGGCGCGGCGTCTGGGTCGGGAACAGCACAACGGCCGGGGCCATGCGGCCGGCGGCGATCTCACGGTCGAGATAGGACTGCACGTGGAGCTTGCCGAGCCAGGTCTTGGGGGTGCCGGGGTAGCCGTGCAGGGCCTCGATCACGGGGAAGCGGTCGCCGTCGGGATAGGCCGCGGGGAGGTAGACATACATAGGAAGGCTTAGTCCGCTTTGTCCGCCGTGGACGGTGACCGTGAGGAGCTGACTGCCTTCGCCTCCACGGGACGACAGTTCGGGAACGTCGGATTGGGGGAAGGCGCCGCTGACGCGGTTGACCTGAACGTACACGGTGGCGAGGAGGCTGATCACGGCCAGCAGGACAAGTGCCGAGCGGCCGAGCCGGCGAACCCGGTCCCAGCCGGCCGCCAGCAGGACGGCGGCGATGAGCAGGCCGCCCGACGAGAGAAGAGTGCTCACGACGGCATCCCAGCTCGAGCGGTCGGCGGGGTATCGGTGGCGCCGAGGGTGTGGGCCGGAGGCAGGCCGGCGGAGGCGGTGCGAACCGGGGCTGCCGAGGGCAGGGTCAGCGGGGCGGTCAGGGGCGGGGGCAGGTCGGACGGGGAGGCACCCGGAGTGCCCAGCGTGACCAGGGAACCGCTCAGCGGGCCCACGTCCACGGCCCAACCCGCGGCGGTCACTCGCAGGTCGCGGCGCAGGGCAGCGGCGAGGGCCTGAAGATCCTGAGGAGTCGTGCGGCCGGTCGGTTCGACACTGACGGTCACTGCTTCCGGCGTACGGGAAGGAACTGACGAAAGCAGAACCGGGAACGCCACCCCGGGCCGGGAGCGGTAGTCGGCAGGCAGGGCCACCGTCGGCGGGCCCACGAGATGCCACGAGGCCCAGCCTGATGGCCGCCAGGTGAACGTGCCCGCCACCCGATCGTCGAGCCCACCCGCCCGCACCCGCTCCTGGTGGACGGCCGTGCCCGTGTCACCGGCGAGGGCCCGCCACGACGGGTAGAACTCCTCGTGCCGGTTGACGGCCAGACCCGCGGACAGCACCAGGGCGGCCTCCAGCAGCAGCACGGCCGCGATCCGTGGGATCACGCGCAGGCGGGGCCACAGCCGCACGACGGCGCCGCCGAGGATAAGAGTGATCAGCGTGGCCAGCAGCAGCAACGGCACACCGGTGAGGCTCACGACACGAGCACCCGGTCGGCGCCGCGGGTCAGGCGCGGCGGCAGGAAAGCCTCGGCCGTCAGCGCGGCCACGGCGATGCGGGGCAGGTCGCGGGCGGCCGGGAAGCACAGGTAGCGCGGCACCCAGGCCGGCAGATATTTGGCGTTCGCGCGGTACAACGACTCGATCTGCCACAACCGGGAAGCGGCCCGCAGCAACCGGTGCCACAACCGCAGCACCGGCCCGGCGCCCAGCTCGTCGGCCCGCGCGAAAACCGAGCGCAGCACCGCGAAGTTCAGCGACACCCGGCGTACGCGCAGATCTTCTCCGGCCTCCAGAACGGCCACCACCATGAGCTCGGTCAGGCCGTTGTCGGCGGTGCGATCACCGCGCATCAGGTCGAGCGACAGGCCGTCGTCACCCCACGGCACGAACTGCAGCAGGCCGCGCAGCTTGCCGCAGGCGTCGTGACAGAGCACTAGCAGGCAGTCGGCGTCACGCGGATCACCGAGGCGGGACAGCGCCATCGAGAACCCGCGCTCGACCGGCCCGTCGCGGAACAGCTCGGCCGCGTGCACCGCGTCGCGCAGCTCGGTCCCGGTGAGGTCGCGCTGCCGGGCCACCCGGCACACGTAGCCGGACCGCCGCATCCTGTTCACGGCCTGCCGGACGCCGCGCATCGGCCGGCCGTTCAGCGAGAACGCCGCCGTCTCGACGATCGCCTCGTCACCCAGTTCGACAACATCCAGACCCTCTTTCCGGTACGCCCTCCCGGCCGCGTTCCCGCAGCCCAGGACGGCCGGGGTCCACCCGTGACGGCGGGCGTCACCGAGCCAGGCACCGATCGCCTCGGGCCACGCCGACTCGGGACCGATCGGGTCGCCAGCGGCCAGGCTGACCCCGTTGACGACCCGGTAGGCGATCACCGCGGCCCGGTTCGGCGACCACATCAACGACTTGTCGGCGCGCGACGCGAAATAGCCGAGGGAGTCCTGATCCCCGTACCGGGAGAGCAGTTGGCGCAGGTGTTCCTCGCCCTCCCGCTGCGGCCCGCGCGATCCCGGCCGCAGCAGCAGAACCAGGGCGACCCCGGCCGCGAGCAGCCCGCAGGCACCGGTCGTGTACGCCACGAGCTCGGCCGCGAGGTGATGCCGGAACGCGACCGGCCCGTCCATCCCGATCAGGCCCAGCGCCGCCTCCTCAGCCCAGGCGGCGACCCCCGGCGTGCCGGCGAGGTGGTCGGCCCGGATCGCGATCTCGAGGAATCCGAGCCCGAAGCCTGCCAACCCGAAACCGGCCAGGGCCTTGAGCGCCCGCCACCGGTTACGCCGATCGGCCAGGGCGGTGAACCTGTCCCGCGTGACCAGCAACATGACGAGCAGAGCGCCGGCCACGACCGCGGCCGCATAGTCGAGCCCCTTCACCAGATGCAGCACGATCGACGCCCCGGCCAGCACGACCGCCACCTGCCAGGCCCGGTGCTTGCCCCGCCGCAGCCCCGCCCCCAGATAGATCAGCAACAACCCGGCCACGACGGTGCCCGCCCGCGCCGTGAGCACCCCGGCCGCCGGCACGAACTCCATCACCGTCCGCATCCGGCCGTGATGCGGCGGCGCAACCCCGGAAACCACATCGAGGAGACCGGCCACCTGCACGATCCGCGCGACGCCCCGTCTCGCCAGCGGCGCCCGCTCCCACCCGTTCCGCACCATGACGCCATCCTCTGTGCGCCCGCTGTGGAACAGCCTGAAAACCACCTGTGGGAAAGCTCAACGCCTCGCCGCGAATCATGACCGGCCTGTGGGTCTGGGGCGAACGGTGGTTGAGGAGATCTGCGGGCCGCTTGATGTCACTTCACACGGCGGTGCTGGCGGGCCACGAGTTGGTCGTAGTCGTGGTGGTCGTCGAGCCAGGCGCTGAGGAAGGGGCAGATCGGGACGACCAGGCGGCCCTTGGCCTTCGCGTCCTCCATGGCCGCGCGGGCCAGCTCGCCGCCGACGCCCTGGTGTTCGTGGTCGGGCTCGACCTTCGTGTGCGTGTAGGCGATCACGTTGCCGGTCACCTGATACGTGATCACGCCGAGCAGGGTGCCGTCGTCGTCGCGGGCCTCGAAGCGGTCCTTCTCCGGCACGTCCGTAATCTTCACGACCCCCATGAAACCACGCACGGCGGAACAGTAGCGTCGGGGTGGTGCAGACCTTTCTCCCGTACGCGGACTTTGTCGCCTCGGCCCGGGCGCTCGACGCCAAGCGGCTCGGTAAGCAGCGCGTCGAGACCGTGCAAGTGTTGCGGGGGCTGGTCACTCCGGGGTACGGCTGGCGGCATCACCCGGCGGTGAAGATGTGGCACGGCTATGAGGAGGCGCTGGTTCGCTACGGGCTCGACTTCGTCGAAGTCTGGACGGCGACGGGTCGGGCCGACACCACGGCCGCGACCCTGCTGGCGGATCTCAAAGCCGAAGGCGACATCCGTACGCAGGAGGAGCTGGCCAAGGCCGGTGAGGTGCCGCCCTGGCTGGGTGACCCGGCCGTGCACATCAGCCACCAGTCGGCCCTGCTGCGGAAGGACCCGGAGTTCTACCGGCCGTTCTTCGGGTCCGACGTGCCGGACGACCTCCCGTACGTGTGGCCGGCCTCGGACCGTCCGGGACGTATCTCGCCGGTGTGAGCCGCCCCTCCCAGGTGTCATCACTACTGGGAGGTCGTCCATGAGAGTCACCGGACTTGTCATCTGTGCCCTGCTCGCCTTGTTGGACCTGGTGGGTTCGCTGCCCATGGGGGACGTCCAGCCGCCGGTCGGCGTGATCGTCGTCGGGCTGGTGCTGGGGCTGATCACGCTGGCCGCGCTGGTGCCGGCCTGGCGGGGCAACCGCCGGGCGCTGCAAGTCGTCGTCGGCTCGCGAGTGTTGTCGGCCCTGCTGGGCATCGGCGCGTACTTCGACGACGCCGCCCCGACGTGGGCCCGCATCGGCGTCACGGTAGCCATGCTTCTGACCGCGATCGCCGTCGTGCTGGTGCTGCCGGCGCTCCGCCCCAGCCCGCAGCTCGCCGAGTAGGGCGCGGCGGGTCGCCGCCGTGTGCGGCGAGCGGGCAGAATCGTACGAGTGGAAATTGCGGTGCTGGGGCCGTTGGAGCTGCGCGGCCGCGCCGTGCCGGGGGCGCGCCTCGGTGCGCTCGTGGTCCTGCTCGCCCTGGAGGCGGGGCGGGTGGTCTCGGCCGACCGCCTGATCGACGGCGTGTGGGGTGACGAGCCGCCGGCCGCCGCGGGCAATGCCCTGCAGGCGCTCGTCTCGCGGCTGCGCCGGGCCGCGCCCGAGCTGGTGGTCGAGGCCACGCCGCACGGCTATCGGCTGGTCGTCGCGCCCGAGCAGGTGGACGCGCACGTCTTCGTCGGCCTGGTGACCGCGGATCCGGCCGCGGCGCTGCGGTTGTGGCGGGGCGACCTGGAGTTCCCGGAGGCGGCCCAGGCCGAGGCCGTGCATCTCGAGCAGCTGCGGCTGCTCGCCCTCAAGCAGCGGATCGCCGGCGAGCTGGGCTCGCGCGACGTCGTGCCCGAGGTCGAGGGGCTGCTGGCCGCCCGCCCGCTCGACGAATCGCTGGTCGCGCTGCTGATGCGGGCGCTGCGGGCCGTCGGCAACCCGGGCCGGGCGCTCGCGGCGTACGAGTCGTTCCGGGTCCGCCTGGCCGACGAGCTGGGCGCCGACCCCTCCCCCGAGCTGCGCGAACTGCATCTCGACCTGTTGCGGGGCGAGAAGCGGCGGGGCAACCTGCCCGCCGAGGTGAGCAGCTTCGTGGGCCGCGAGTCGGACGTCTCCGCCGTACGGCGTCTGGTCGAGACCCACCGCCTGGTGACGCTGCTCGGGCCGGGCGGCAGCGGCAAGACCCGGCTGTCGGTGGAGGCCGGCGGCAAGATCCCGGGTGAGGTGTGGCGGGTCGAGCTGGCCCCGGTGACCGACCCGGCGGAGATCCCCCAGGCCGTCCTGACCGCCCTCGGCCTGCGCGGGCACGCCGTGCTCGACCGGCCGGGCCAGGCCGCGCGCACCGGGCTGCGGGAGGCGCTGGCCGGCCGCACGATGCTGCTGATCCTCGACAACTGCGAGCATCTGATCGGTCCCGTGGCCGAGGTCGCCGACGAGTTGCTGCGGGCCGCGCCGGGGCTGACCCTGCTGACCACGAGCCGCGAGCCGCTGGGCATCGCGGGCGAGCGGCTGCATCCGGTCGAGCCGTTGGCTCTCCCGCCGGTGGGTGCGGGTGCGTCGACCGCTGCCGGCTTCCCCGCCGTACGGCTTCTGCTCGATCGCGCCGCCAGTTTCGCGCTGACCGAGGAGAACGCCCCGGCCGTCGTACGGGTGTGCCGGGCGCTCGACGGCATGCCGCTGGCCATCGAGCTGGCCGCCGCCCGCCTGCGCACCCTGCCCGTGACCGTGCTGGCCGATCGCCTGACCGACCGGTTCCGCCTGCTCACCGGGGGCAGCCGCACAGCGCTTCCCCGCCATCAGACGCTGCGCGCGGTCGTCGACTGGAGCTGGGATCTGCTGGCCGAGCCGGAGCGGCGGTTGTGGCGGCGGTTCGCGCTGTTCCAGGGCGGCGCCGACCTGGCCGCCACCGAGCTGGTCTGTGACACCGATGTGGACACGCTGGCCGCCCTGGTCGACAAGTCGCTGCTGGTGCTCGGCCCGGACGGCCGTTACCGCATGCTCGAGACCATTCGCGAGTACGGCCTGGAGCGGCTGACCGAGGCCGGCGAGAACGAGTCGCAGCGACTGGCGGTGGCACGCTGGCTGCTCGAGCTGGCGGGCACGGCCGACCCCCATCTGCGCCGCCCCGAGCAGTTGGTGTGGCTGTCCCGGCTGGCCGTCGAGCACGACAACCTGATCGCTGCGGTGCGGGCCGCGATCGAGGCCGGCGACCGGGCCACGGCGGCGGCGCTGGTGGCCCGGCTCGGGTGGTACTGGTGGCTCAGCGGGCACCGGCCGGAGGGGGCGGTGCTGGCGGCGGCCGTGGCCGGGATGCCGGGTGACGCCGACGGCGAGGACATCGCGCTGGCCCACACGTACGCGGCGATCAACGGGCTGGAGGGCGGGCTGCCGGTCGACCGGGTCGAGGCCGATTTCCGGGCCGCCCAGCTGCTCACGGCCGGACGGGAACCGAAGCACCCGGCGCTGCGCCTGATCCCGGCGCTGGCCGCGATCTTCGACGAGGGCGGTCACTCGGAGGGCGGGTTCGCGGTGATCGAGCCGCTGTTCGACGACCCCGACCCGTGGCTGCGCTCGGTGGCCAAGATGTTCGTGTCGCAGCTGCGGCTCAACTTCGGGCACGGCGCCGACGTCGCCGAGGCCGAGATGCGCGAGGCCCTGGCGGGGTTCCGCGGGATCGGCGAGCGCTGGGGCATCGGGTTCGCGCTGAGCTCGCTGGGCGACATGGCCGCGGCCAAGGGCGATTTCGTGCAGGCGGTCAGCTGGCAGCGGGAGGCGATCGCGCTGGTCCGCGAGGTGGGCATCCGCGAGGACCTGCCGCAGATGGAGGTCAAGCTGGGCCACCAGTTGTGGCTGGCGGGCGAGGTCGCCGAGGCGCGGGCCGCGCTCAAGCAGGCACGGCAGGGTGCCGAGGAGGTCGCGCTGCCCGAGGTGACGGCCTCGGTGGCGTACGGGACGGCGACGTTCGCCCGGATGGAGGGCGACCTCTCCGAGGCCCGCCGCTGCATGGACATGGCCGTCGAGATGATGCGTCACCCGGCGGCCATGCCACAGTTCAAGGCCATGGCGATGCACACCCAGGGGCTGATCGACGCGGCGGCGGGTGACCTGGTCACGGCCCGGCGGAGCCACACCGACGCCGTACGGATGGCGGTCGAGTCGCGGGATTCGCCGGTGATCGCGCTGACCCTGGTCGGGCTGGCCGACCTCGAGCTGCGCGAGGGCAACCCGGAGCGGGCCGCTTTCCTGCTGGGCGCCTCGGACGCCGTACGGGGGTCGCGGGATCTCTCGGTGCCGGACGTCGAGCGCATCACGTTCGAAGCCCGCGCCGCACTGGGCGACGCGGGCTTCGACGAGGCCTATCGGCGGGCGGCCGGAACGACGATGTTCACGGCCGCCGACCTGCTCTGATCAGAGGATCCGGCCCAGCCGGAGGAAGACCGTCTCGCCGGTGGCGTCGTCGATCGCGTCGTTGTCGGTGACGGCGTAGGTCTGCCCGTCACCCGCGATCGCGAGGCCCTCGACCTTGTCCTGCACCCAGCCGTTGTCGGCCTTGAGCAGCGGCAGCAGGTCCTTGACGAGCTTCTTCTGGACGGTCGGGGTGCCGGTCCAGGTGGCCGGGACGTCGAACTTGTAGACCTTCTTGATCGACGCTTGCGGGCCGCGCTGGTTGTCGCGCTCGATGACCGCGAACATGCCGTCGACCGCGACGATCTCGGACAGCCCGGTCCAGCCGATCGGGGCCGTGTCGAGCGGGTAGAGCAGCCACGACCAGGCGCCGGTCTTCAGGTCGAGCTTCCCGATCCGTACGACGTTCTGCGGGTCGGTCTTGAGCGGGCGCTGGACGGCGACCCACACGCTGTTCCCGGTCTCGGTCACGCCCTCGAAGCCGTTCGTGGTGACGGCGGCGGCGATGTCGGCCGGCAGCGGGATCTCCTGCTGGACGGCGCCGCGGGCGTCGAGACGTACGAGAAGGTTGGGGGTGGCCGCGGAACCCTCGCTGGCCAGCCAGTAACCGCCGGCCTTGCGGGCCACGATGCCCTCGGCGTCGTAACCGACCGGCTTGCCGTCCTTCGTGACGGTGAGCTGCTTGGTGATCTGGGCCGGGCGGCGGGCCGTGTCGATCGTCAGGATCCGGGTCGGCGTGTAGGCCGAGTCGGTGACCGAGACGAGCTGCGAGCGCTTGCCGGGCACCGCCGACAGGGCCGACAGCGTGCCGAACGGGATCAGGTCGTCCGAGACGATCGACGGGAACTGGCCGTGGCCCACGCCGAAGACCTGGATCGAGCCGCGGATGTTGGCGTCGGGGTTCTCCTCCTCGCTGGAGACCACGACGAGCCCGCGCGACGGCACCGCGACGACGCCCTCGGGCGCGTTCACGGTCGGCAGGAGCTGCCGGAACTTCGGCTTCCAGGGGTTCGACACGTCGTAGACGGCGGTGAAGTTGCCGCGCTCCGAGTTGACGAAGACGTACGGCGTCCGGCCGATCTTGGCGAACGCGACGTTCTCGACCTCGATGCCCTTGGCGTCCGAGCGCTTGTCCGGGTAGAGGCCGTGCTCGACGGCGATGTGCTCGAGCGAGTTGCCCGCGTCCCAGACGACCTTGCCGTCGCGCGAGAAGATCGTCCAGCCGCGCGTGCCGCCCTGCCAGTCGCCCTCGTTGGCCGCGGCGAACATCGAGTCGTTGATCCAGGTGACGCCGTCGGGCTCGCGCTTGGCGGTGATCGAGCCGTCCAGCGTGATGGTGTCGTCGTCCTTGGTGTCGACCTGGTTCACCGTGACGGTGCCGGCCGAGAAGTGCTTGACGACCTTCTTCGAGGCCAGCGACACGACCGCGATGTGGTTGTTCTCCTGCAGCGTGACGACCGCCTCGTCGCGCGAGTTGACGCTGACGTACTCGGGCTCGGGATCGGTCGGGCCGACCGCGGCGATGCCGGTCAGGTCGACCTTCGAGGCCTTCCACGTCCTGGTGTCGATCACCGACAGGTAACCGGCCGGGAGCTGCGGGATCGCGCCGTCGTTGACGTCCTCGTCGCGCTCGTTCTCGATCGCCACCGCGATGTAGCGGCCGCTCGGCGCCACCGCGACGGAGTCGGGCTGGCCGCCCAGGTCGATCGTGCGCACCACCTTGCGGCTGCGGTCGTCGACCACGACGAGCTTGCCGGACGGGTCGGTGAAGCTCGCGCTGGTGTTGACGCCCGCGAGCAGCAGGCGGCCCAGGTGCGCGACCGAGGTGGGCTCGCCGTCGAGGGCCAGCGTGCCGGCCGGCTTCGGCTTGCCCGGGTCGGTGATGTCGACGAAGCCGAGGCGCTTGCCCGGGCTGTCGGTGTAGACGACCGTGCGGCCGTCCTCGGTGACCGTGGAGATCTCGGCGGCGGCCGTATCGTCGATCGACGAGTTCAGATACGCGGGGAACGTGGAGAGCCGCTTGAATTCCGTTTCCTTCTGATGGGCCGAGGCGGGCGCGGCGACGAAGGTCGCGGCCAGGCCGATCAGGGCGATTGCCGAGCGTTTACGCATGCGCTCTGATTACGTGAGGATCTTGTCCTCCGCATGGACTTCGGCTGAACGAGAAGTGCCGATGGGTGTCCAGATCAGCAGGGCCAGGCTGAACCAGACATAGAGGTTGCCGCCGATCAGCTCGAGCGGGGGACGCGGGCGTTTCTCCCACAGCCAGGTGAGCCGGCTGGTCATCAGCACGTAGGCGCTGATGCCGAGGGCCTTCCGGTTCGCCTCGACGCACCGGACGATCGCCGGCAGCAGCCAGACACAGTGGTGGATCCACGTCACGGGGCTGATCAGGCAGCCGACGATGCCGGTCAGCGCCAGCCCGCCCATGATGTCGTCCGGCGCCTTGGCCACCCGCCAGGCCCAGAACGCCAACGTGAGGAGCACGCAGACGACCCAGATCTTGGATTCGACCTGCGCGATCGGCAGCCGGGCCAGGAAGCCGCGCTCGGACTGGTTGGACAGAAAGGACAGCACCCCCACCCGGTTGGTGTCCCACAGCGCCGACGTCCAGAACTCGCGGGACTCGTCCGGGAAGATCGCCGCGGCGAGCAGGGTGGCCCCGGCCGCCGTGCCACTCGCGGTCGCGGCGGCCCGCCAGCGCCGGGTGACCAGCAGATAGACGATGAAGATGCCGGGTGTCAGCTTGATCGCAGTGGCCAGGCCGATGCCGACACCCGCCCACTTGCGGCCCTTCGACAGGCCGAGCAGCAAATCTCCGGCCACCAGCGTGAGCAGCAGCGTGTTGACCTGGCCGAACGTGATGGTCTCGCGGACCGGCTCGAACGAGATGGCCAGGCACACCGCGATCCCGTACGCGAACCAGACCGTCCACTGCTGACGCCGGATCAGGTCACGCGTGAACCACCACGTCAGCAGCGCGGTGGTCAGCACCGTGGCGATGATCGCGACGACGACCACGACGCCGAACGGGAGGAACGCCATCGGGGCCATGACGAGGCCGGCGAAGGGCGGGTAGGTGAAGCCGTACGGGGTGCCGGGGCGGAGCCAGTCGTAGACCATGCCGCCGTCGCCGCGGAACCAGTACTGGATCGCCCCGTAGTAGACCTTGGAGTCGAAATACCCGTTACGCGTCTGGGCCAGATAGACGACCAGCAGGGTGATCAGCCCGGCGGCGGCCAGCAATCCTGTTTTTCGCTTCATGCACCACTATCCAGACTAGAAAGACAGTCATCGCGACCGCGCCCTGCGTTTTCACGGCCAGGGCCAGGTTGTATCCATCCGGCAGACACAGGGCGCTCGCGACGGCGCACGGGACGACCAGCCAGTTCAAATGCCTATGCAACGTGGCCGCCAGAATCGCGAGCGGCCACAGGGCGTACCAGGGGTGAAAGACCGGCGCGAGCAAGACCGTGGCGGCGAGCGCGTAACCGGCGTACAGGAGCGGGTTTCTGCCGCCGGCCTGCCAGTTTGCGCCGCGAGCCGCGTTCCACCAGAGCCGGATCAGGACGACCGCGAGCGCGACGATGCCCAGGATTCGGGTCACCGGCACGGCATCCGGCCCGACCAGGTCGATGGCCATGCCGACCGCCGTCGGGGGCGACGTCCACTGCACCGACTTGCCGCTGCCGCTGAGCGCCGTGACCCAGCCGAAGCCGCGCCCACTTACCAGACTCGCCGCCGCCAGCCCGACCAGCACACCACCCAAAACCCGAACCGCCTGCCCGACCCACGCCGCCCGCCCGGATCGCCCTTCGTCGCTTGTTTGCCCGGCTTGTGCACCTTCGCGCCCGTGTCCAGCCATCCCTAACCCCCACCACCAAGGGCGTGGGCCGAAATTACGCCGCCGAGCCGACAAGACCCGCGGGTTGTCCACAGGCCCGGTCAAGGCACCCCGGGATTGTGGATAACGTTCGATCATCAGCAGGAGCGCGAAAGGCACCACGACCAGGGCGGTTGCCTTTACGGCGATCGCCAGTCCGAGCAGGAGGCCGGCGCCCCAGCCCGCGAGATTGGCACTTTTGCCTTTCATGCGGACGCCAGTGCCAGCATTCGCGACCCCGGCTTCGGTGTTCGCGGCGTCGGCGGGGGAGTTTGCGGGCGCGGCGGTGGGTTTGGCGGCCACAGCGGGAGAGTTTGCGGGCGCGGCGGCTACGGCGGGGCTATCTGTGACGAAACCGGCGGCGCCCTCTGCCGCGGAGCTAGCGGGCACGGTCGCGGATTTGCCGTCCCCAACGGCGGGGCTCGCGACTGAGGCGGCGGTGGGGTTGGCGGGCGCGGCGGGGTTGGCGGATGTGACGGTCGGGTTGGCGGGCGTGGCTGCGGAACTGGCGGGCGTAGCGGTGGGGTTGGCGCGGATGAAGGTGGGGTTGGCGCGGATGGCCAGGGCCAGGCCGGATGCCATTAGGCCGATCATGAGGGCGTCGTTGTGGGCGCCGGAGATCAGGTGGATGGGGACCAGTGGGCAGGCCAGCACGAGCCAGGCCGCGCGGCCGAGTGGCACGCCCCCGCGGCGGCACAGCACCGGCAGGGCGACGGCGATCAGGGCCACTCCCAGCAGCGCGATCACTCGCAGGCCGGCCAGGGTGAGGGTCAGGCTGCCGGTCTTGGCGGCGATCCCCGCCAGCATCAGGAACAGCGGACCGTACGGCGCCGGGGCGTCGCGCCACGTCGGGGCCACGGCGTCGGCCCAGGGGCAACCCACAAGGTCAACACCGCCCGCGTACGGGTCCAGGCCCGCACTCTGCTGCCAGCCCTGACACGCGTACGAGTAGGCGTCGTAGCTGCCCAGCGGCAGGAACGCGAGCAGCGGCAGCAGCCACAGGGCGGCCGTGACGTAGGCCCAGCGCGCTGTTTTCTCCGTGTGGACTCCGGCCACCCACGCCGCGATCAGCAGGCCCGTGCCGGCCAGCCAGGCGACCGGCAGCAGGACGCCGTTGTCACCGGCGAAGATCGTGCCCGGGGTGATCGTGGGCTGCCACGGGTTGGTCGCGCCGCCGAGCCAGGCCGCGACCGCGAGGGCCAGGCTGCCGGCGAAGCCCCCATAGCGGACGACGGCGGGGCGGGGCATGGCGAGCACACTACCGTGCGTACGGGTAGGGTCTTGGCGCGTGTGGGCTCGGCACCGGCTGGAGTGGGTCACCGCCGTGCTCGCGGCGGTGCTCGGCGTCGTCTACCTGCTGCTTCCGCCGATGGGCTCCGACCTGGCCGCGCAGCAGGCCCGGGCCGGTTTCTTCGAGGCGCACGGCTACACCCCGACAGACCTTCGCTGGTACGCCGGAGTCGACCAGCTGGGCTACAGCCTGACCTCACAGCCCGTGATGGCCCTCCTCGGCGTACGCGTCACCGGCGCCCTGTCCCTGCTGGCCGCCTCGGTGCTGTTCGCCCTCCTGCTGCGCCGCACCGGGGCCCCTCGCCCGCTGCTGGGCGCCGTGGCCGGAACGCTGTGCATCGCGGGCAACCTGGTCAGCGGCCGGGTGACGTACGGGCTGGGGGTCTGCCTGGGGCTGGCCGCCCTGCTGGCCCTGACCTCTGCGCGCCGCCGCTGGCTGCCTCCGCTGCTGGCCCTGCTGGCCGCCGCCACGAGCCCGGTGGCCGCGCTGTTCGTGGGCCTGGCCGGCGTCGCCCTGGCCCTGTCGCCGCGCCGTCCCCCTCGGCTCGCCCCCGATCGGGTGCGGGCCGGGCTGCTGGTCGCCGTGCCCGCGGCGCTTCCCCTGGCCCTCAACGCGCTGCTCTTCGGCGACGGCGGCTGGATGAACATCAGCCGCACCGACACCGTGCGGGCCGTGGTCGCCGCCCTCGTCGTGGCGGCCCTGGTCCCTCGTCGGCCCGTGCGCGTCGGCGGCGTCCTCGCGGCCCTCGGGGTGCTGGCGGCGGCCCTGATCCACACCCCGGTCGGCCTCAACGCCACCCGCCTGGCCGTGATGTTCACGCTCCCGCTCCTGGCCGCCTACGCCACCCTTCCCCGGTTCTCGCGCACGCCCGCGGCGACGTCGGCCGCCCCGACCGCTTCCACGGCCCAGCCACCCGCCCGGCCCAACCCCCAGCCGCCGTCCCGTCAATCCGACGCCCAGCCGCCGTCCCGTGGGTCCGACGCTCAGCCGCCGTCCCGGTCGCGCGCCCGACCCAGCACCTCTCGCCTCAGCTATCGCCCTTTGCCGACCTGGGCCGTAGTCGTGCTGCTGGCCGTCGCCTGCTGGTGGCAGCCTCCCGTGGTCACCGGCGACGTGCGTGACATCGGCAACCCGACCGCCGACGCCGCCTACTTCCGCCCCCTCCTCGACCGCCTGGCGCAGGAACAGCTGACCGGCCGCGTCGAGATCCCCGCCACCCGCGCCTATTGGGAGGCCGCCCACATGGGTGACGTCCCGCTGGCCCGGGGCTGGCTGCGGCAGGCCGACATCGACCGCAACCCGCTGTTCTTCAACGAGATCCCCGGCGCCACCGGAACCGGCGTGCCGCTCTCGGCCGGCACCTACCGGCTCTGGCTCGAGGAGCTGGCCGTCCAGTTCGTGGCCGTCCCCGACGCCGAGCTGACCTGGTCCGGCCGGCCCGAGGCGGCGCTGGTCACCGCGGGTCTGCCCTATCTGACCGAAGTGTGGACGAGCCCCCACTGGCGCCTCTACGCGGTCACCGACCCCCGGCCGATCGTCGCCGCGCCGGGCACGCTGACCAGCCAGGACGCCGCCTCGCTGACGTTCGAGGCGCCGGCCGCGGGCGATATCCCGGTCCGGATCCGCTGGAATCGCTGGCTGACGGTCAGCGCCGGCGCGACGCTCCACCGGGACGGCGACTGGCTGCTCGTCCGAGTCCCGGGCCCGGGCCGCTACACCGTCAGCAGCTGAGGACGGTGTCACGAGCCCGGGCTGTTACACCGTCAGCAGCTGAGGACGGCGT
This sequence comes from Paractinoplanes lichenicola, assembly GCF_016785085.1. GTDB lineage: Bacteria > Actinomycetota > Actinomycetes > Mycobacteriales > Micromonosporaceae > Actinoplanes > Actinoplanes lichenicola. The sequence continues at coordinate 346,640 of NZ_JAENHO010000005.1, read as the reverse complement.
CACGGGCCTGTGCCGCTACAGCGTCGGTGGCTGAGGGCGGACTGCGGCTTTCGTTGCAACACGGCCGGTGGCCGCGCAACGGCCCCGGCCACCCACTCGCTCGCGAGGCGCGCCCGGAACGGTCCCCGGTGCTTTTGTCGGGGGTGACGACTCGTACGGGATCGGCTGTTGTCCCTGACGACGCGATCGGCGCGCGCAGGGACGTCAGGCGAGTTCCTCCAGGATGCGATTTCGGGCGTGCTGGTAGATCACCGAGCTGCGGAAGCCGACGATCTCGCGGCGCTGCGTGAACTTGTCCATGAGGAACGAATGCAGGCCGTCGACGCTCGGGACGGCGACGTGGACCAGCAGGTCGTCGCCGCCGGCCACGACGAAGACCGAGATCACCTCGGGCAGCCCGCCGATGTAGGCCTTGAGGTTCTCGATGACCTCGCGGCTCATCGGGCGCACCTGGACGTGCAGGAACGCCTGCACATGGCGGTTGAGCGCGGCCAGGCTGATCTCGGCGTGATACCCGGTGATCACCCCGCGGTCCCGCAGCAGCCGTACGCGTTCCAGGCAGGTCGACGGGGCGATGCCGACCGCGCGGGCCAGGTCGCGGTTGGTCTGCCGGGCGTTCGCCTGCAATGCGCGCACGATCGCCGAATCAACTTCGTCCACGGGGTCACCTTTCGTGGCCGGCACCGAACGTTGTTCGGCGAGCGACCGAGAACGTTGGGCATGCGCCTACCTTCGGCCCATGTTCTCGCACGAAAGAATCATCATCCGGCGCGGCCCCGAGTCCGGGCTGCCGATCATCGTCGCCGTGCACTCGACGGCCCTGGGGCAGGCGCTCGGCGGGTGCCGGCTGAAGCCGTACGCGGATTGGCGGGACGGCCTGGCCGACGCGCTGCGACTGTCGGCCGCCATGACGGACAAGTGCGCGCTGGCCGGGCTGCCCAACGGCGGCGGCAAGACCGTGATCGTCGGGGAGCACTCGCCAGCGGCCCTTCGCGACGCGGGAGCCGTGATCGAGGAGCTGGGCGGGACCTACGCGACCGGCCCGGACATCGGCACCGGCCCGGACGACATGGTGACGATCGGCGAGCGGACGAGTCACGTCTTCTGCCGTCCGGTGGCCGCGGGTGGCAGCGGCGACTCCTCCCCCGGCACCGCCGTCGGCACGGTCGCGGCGTTGCGGGCAGTCTGTTCCGACCGGTTCGGCTCCTCGTCCTTGGCCGGCCGCTCATTCTCGGTGCTGGGTCTGGGCCGGGTCGGCGGGCGGGTGGCTCGCCTGCTCGCCGAGGCGGGCTCGAAGCTGGTCGTGGCCGACGTCGACCCGGCGAAACGCGCCCTGGCCGACGACCTCGGCGCCGGCTGGGTCACACCCGAGGAGGCCCTGACCGCGGCCGTCGACGTGGTGGTGCCGGCCGCGCTCGGTGGCGTGCTGACCCCGTCCTCGGTGGCCGCGTTGCGGTGTGCGGCGGTGGCCGGGCCGGCCAACAACCAGCTGGACGCCCGGGCCACGGCCGGTCTGCTGCACGAGCGCGGCATCCTGTGGGCGCCGGACTACGTGGTCAGCGCGGGCGGTGTCATCGCCGCGACCGCGGTCGAGCTGCGGCACGAGAGCCCGGCGCAGGTCACGGCCCGCCTCGACGGCATCGCCGACACGCTGGCCGGGGTGTTCGCGGCGGCCCGGCGCGACGGCGTGACCCCGAGCGCCGCGGCCGCCGCCGAGGCGCGGCGCCGGGTGGCTAGTCCACGGGGCTGACCGGCTCGGCCCGGTCGTACGGCTGATTCAGCGGCGCATCGCCCGGTATGTCGGCGAAGTGGGCGTTGAGGTGGGCGTACGGGTTGCGCCGGGGGTCGCGCACCTCGCGGGCGATCCGCAATTCCTGCCGGCGCAGCGCCACGGCCAGCCGCAGCGCCGACCACAGGCGTAACCGGCGCGACGAGTCGATGGCCGCCAGGATCCGGGCCAGGGTCTCCCGTTCCCGCTCGGGCACGCAGGTCAGCACGATGATCAGGGGAAGGACGGCCGACAGGATCTCGCTGAGGACGAACAACAGCACCAGCAGAGCGACGATCCCGGCCAGCACGGAAAAGGTCATCGACTTTCTCTCCTGTCCGAAGCGGGACTTACTGAGCGCTGAACGCGGCCGCGGCCACCAGGACGAGGGCGAACACGACGGCCACCGAGACGACGGCGATGCCGGCGGCCGCCCGCAGCAGCGCGCCGAGCGGCATGAAGGCCTTGCGCAGCGCACGCATGATGCGCAGGGCGACCAGTAGGGACACCGCCGCGAGAGCCAGATACACGATCGGCGGGGCGGAACGGACCGTTTCGAGAAGGTCGGCGTTCCCGAGTGAGGAGGAGAGGGAAGTGATCATGGTCGACCTCCGGTTAAGGCCGCATATCCACTGTCGAGGGCCTGACCCCGTCGTCGGACGTCGGGACGAACACTGACGGACGCCGAACCGGCCTCCGGTGTTATATCTCCGTGACCCCTAACATTGAATATCCATGGCTATGCAGCGATCCGCAAGCGCGATACTCATGCGTGAATAAGTTTCTCCCCGCCTTCACGCCGGGCTACCGAGCGGGAAACCTTTGTGATTGCATAAGTTATGCGCCGGTACCGTATGATCATCGGCCCTGCTGTATCGTTCCCCTGTGACAAATCAACCCTTAACGGTCGTTCAGCCTGCAGCGCCGCAGCTGACCCTCGTCACCACCCTGTGTGGCGGCGGAACCTGCCCGACCGTCTACCGCACCGATCGAGACACATTCGTGGTGCAGGGATATACCGTGACCGCCGAAGCCGCCGGGCTGGACCTGCCGGCGGGCGAGCAACTGGTCGAGATTCCGGCCGAGCTCCTCGCCGAGGCGGTGAAGAAGAGCAGCTGACCATCACAACTCGCACGGGAGGAGGGCGGGCCCCATGACAGACTCGCCCCACTTCCCGGAGGGCACCGACGAGCCGGTCGGCGCGGTGCTGGCCCGGCGGCGCAAGAGCCTGAAGATCCCGGGCCAGGTGCTCGGCGAGCGGGTCGGCATGAGCCAGGCCAAGATCTCGCGCCTGGAGACCGGCAAGTCCGCCCCCGACCCGTCCGACGTCCGCCTCATCGCCGAAGCGCTCGCGCTGCCCGACGTCGAGGTGGATCGCCTGGCCGCCCTGGCCGAACAGTCGAGCAACCAGCTCGTCGACTGGCATTCGACCGAGGCCGGCCTGCAGACCCGGCAGAATCGCGTCCGCCACCTCGAGACCGCCGTCCGGGAGATCCGCATCTTCCAGCCCGCGGTGTTCATCGGCCTGGTGCAGACCAGCGAATATGCCCGCGCGGTGCTGTCCGGGCTGCGGATCAGCCTCGACGACGACGAGATCGCCGACTCCGCGCTGGCCGTCTCCGAGGCCGTCACGACCCGGCTGGAACGCAGCGAGATGCTCTACGACCCCAGCCGGTCGTTCTCGTTCGTCATGACCGAGGCGGTGCTGCGCAACCAGGTGTGCTCCCCGGCGGCGATGGTGGCCCAGATCGCCCGGTTGCGCGAGGTCGCCCAGCTACCCAACGTTCGGGTCCAAATAATCCCGGAAAACACCGAGCTGGGCCTTGCCCCGTTCCACGGATACGAGCTCATGGGCGACAAATATGTGATGGTCGACCTGTTCAACACGACCATCGGCTCCGACGGCCGCCACACCATCCGCCTCTACCAGCGCGTTTTCGACGCGCTGGAGGCGATGGCGACGTCGGACATCGACACCATTCTGGACGCTCATCAGTATCGCTACATCCGGATGCTGCCCGGCGCCGGCGCCTGACACGTTGTGACTACGGCGTTTCCGTCCGTACCGTGGGGTCATGACGATCCATGAGGACCCCCGCCCTCGCCGCCTGCAGGAATTGACCCACTTGTGCGGCGGCGGCGGTTGCCCGACCGTCTATCGGACCGAACGCGAGACGGTGGTCGTGCAGGGCTACGTAGTGCCGGACGACAGCACCGCGGTCGAGGTGCCGGACGGCGAGCGCCTGGTGGAGATCCCCACCGAGGTGTTGCTCGCCGCCGCCGACAAGATCCGCGAGCAGGCCGTCGGCTAGCTCCGAGAATGCCTGGGACAAGGGCGTCACCAGGCGAAACGACGCCGCTTCTTCTTCTGGCCGCGCAGGCCGCCGAGGAAGTCGGCCCCCTCGCGCAGGGCCCTGCTGCCGCGGCTCGGGCCACGCTTGGCCTCCAGCCGCTCGCTGAGTTTGCGGGCGCCGGCCGCCGCGAGCGGGACGGCGACGGCCATGATCGCGAAGCGCTTCACCATGTTGAACAGCATGGTCTTGTATTACCCACTCAGGATTCGAGCACACGCTCCATCGCCGCCCGGGAGCGCCGGGTCAGCCGCAGATAGCGGTCGACGAACTCGCCCGGGTCGCCCCCGCCCAGCAGCTGCACCGTGCCGGCCAGCTCGACGCCGTGGCGGGGCAGCTGGTCGGTGGGCCGGCCCCGCACCAGGGTCAGCGCGTTGCGCACCTGCGCGGCCAGGGTCCACCCGGCGGTCATCGCAGCCGCGTCGACCTTGTCGACCAGCTTGGCGCCGACGGCCGCGTCGAGGGCCTCGAGCGTGCGGGTCTTGCGCAGCCCGGCCTCCGCGTAGGCGTGGCGCAGCTGCAGCAGTTGGATGGCCCACTCCACGTCGGACAGCCCGCCCCGGCCCAGCTTGGTGTGGGTGTGCGGGTCGGCGTTGCGGGGCAGCCGCTCCACCTCGACGCGGGCCTTGATCCGCCGGATCTCGACGACCTGCTCGCGGGTGAGGCCGCCCTCCGGATAGCGGATCTTGTCGGCCAGCTCCTCGAACTTCCGGCCGAGGGCGGCGTCGCCGCCGACGAACCGGGCCCGCAGCAGCGCCTGAGCCTCCCAGACGCGCGACCAGCGGGCGTAATACTGCTGGTAGGCCGCGAGGCTGCGGACCAGCGGCCCCTGCCGGCCCTCGGGACGCAGGTCGGCGTCGATGCCCAGCTCGGGGTCGGGGGCGGGCGCGGTCAGCGACTTGCGCAGCTGCTCGGCGATGGCCAGCGACGCCGCCGACGACTCGTTCTCGGGGGCGCCGGGCGCGGGCTCGTAGACGAACAGCACGTCGGCGTCGGACGGGTAGCTCATCTCGTAGCCGCCGAGCCGGCCCATGCCGATGATCGCGAACTGGAGGCCCTCGGGGCCGGGATGGGCGCGCCGGGCCACCGTGAGGGCCGCGTTGAGCGTGGCGTCGGTGACGTCGGACAGGGCGATGCCGATCGCGTTGACGTCGAGCGGCTCGGCCGGGGCCAGGTCGCCCGCCTTGCTCAGGATGTCGGCGCAGGCCAGCCGGAACAGCTCGCGGCGGCGGCGGGCCCGGACGGCCGCGATCGCCTTGGCCGGATCCTCCGGGTAGCGCTCGGCGGCGGCCCGGAACCCGTCGAGCAGCGACTCCCGCGAGCGGGGCAGCAGCTCGGCGTCGTCGGCCAGCAGGCGCAGCGCCTCGGGGTCGCGGGTGAGCAGGTCGGTCGCGTATCGCGAGAGGCTGAGCACGCGGGCCAGCCGCCGGGCGACCGGGCCGCCGTCGCGCAGCAGCCGCAAATACCACGGGGTGGAGCCCAGCTTGTCGGAGACGTGGCGATAGTTGAGCAGGCCGCGGTCGGGCTCGGGGGCGTCGGCGAACTCCTGCAGCAGCATCGGCAGCAGCGTGCGCTGAATGGCCGACGTGCGGGTGACGCCGCCGGTGAGCGCCTGCAGGTGGCGCAGCGCGGCCGCCTGGTCGGCGAAGCCGAGCACCTCGAGCCGGCGACCGGCCGACTCGGGGGTCATCCGCAGCGCCTCGGCCGGCACCCGGGCCACGGCCTCGAGCAGCGGCTGATAGAGCAGCTTGATGTGCAGGCGGCGGACCTGGGCGGCGTGACCGACCCAGTCGGAGCGGAACGCCTCGACGGCGTCGCGGCCGGGCAGCGCCGTGTAGCCCAGGGCGGCCGCCAGCCAGCGCAGGCCGTCCGGATCGTCGGGCACCGTGTGCGTGCGGCGGAGTTGTTGCAGTTGCAGCCGGTGCTCGACGCCGCGCAGGAAACGGTAGCCCCGGAGCAGGGTCTCGCCGTCCTCGCGGCCGACGTAACCCCCGGCGACCAGCGCCCGCAGCGCCGGGATCGTGCCCGGCCCGCGCAGCGTCTCGTCGATCCGGCCGTGCACGAGCTGCAGCAGCTGGACGGCGAACTCGATGTCGCGCAGGCCGCCGGGACCCCGCTTGATCTCGCGGTCGACCAGGCCCGGCGGCACATTTTCGATGATCTTGCGGCGCATGTCGCGGACGTCGGGGACCGCCTCGGGCCGCTCGGCCGCGTGCCACACCAGCGGGGCCAGATCCTCGATCCAGCGGCGGCCCAGCGCCAGGTCACCGGCGGCCGGCCGGGCCTTGAGCAGCGCCTGGAACTCCCACGTGCGGGCCCAGCGGCGGTAATAGGCCTCGTGGCTGGCCAGCGTGCGCACCAGCGGGCCGCGGCTGCCCTCGGGGCGCAGCGAGGCGTCGACCGGCCACGCGACCATGCCGCAGATCTCGATGAGACGGGCCGCGACGATCGTGCCCGCGCTCAGATCCTCGTCGGAGTCGGCCACGAAGATCACGTCGACGTCGGAGACGTAGTTGAGCTCGTTGCCGCCGCACTTGCCCATCGCGACCACGGCCAGGCTGGGCTCGGGGGTCGACGCGGGCAGCCCGGCCACGGCGATCGCATAGGCCGCGGCCAGCGTCTCGTCGGCCAGGCGGGACAGCGCGGCCATGGTCGGCTCGAGCCCCCGGCCGCCGGTCAGATCGGCGGCGGCGATGCGCAGCAGCGAGACGCGATAGGCCCGGCGCAACGCGGGCACGCTCGGCTCGTCGCTCTCGACCTCGAGGTGGCCCTCGGCGTTGGGCGGCAGGCCGGTCTTGCCGGTTGCCAGCACCTGCCAGTCGGCCGGGTTGGCGACCAGGTGGTCACCGAGCGCGGACGAGGCGCCCAGCACGGCCACCAGCCGCCGGCGCAGCCCCGGATCCTGCGCGAGCGCGCCGATCAGCGCCTCGGTGGCGTCGTTGGTGACGATCTCGCCGCCGGGACCGGTGACCGGGCCGCCGTTGCCCCGCGCGGCCGCCCGGCCCGCCGCGTCGACCAGCCGGTGCAGCTGACGCAGGGCCAGGTTGGGGTCGGCCGCGCGGGACAGCGAATTGAGCACCTCGGCCGCCTCGGGGCCGACCGGGGCCTGCGCCTCCGGATCCCACAGCCGCAGGCCGGTCGGGCCGAGCAGGTCGGCGACGCGCAGGCCGTTGTCGGCGAAGCCGTACCGGGCGAGCCGGCTGGGCCTGGTCACCTCACTGGCCCAGCAGCGGAAGGGTGCGGCCGGTGCCGGGGGCGGGTATGTCGGCGTCGGGCAGGGTGCCCAGGGCGAGCGAGGCGAAGCGGGCGGCGAACGGCTGCCACACCTCCTCGACGTCGGGCAGCACGTCGGCGGTGGCGAAGACGACCGCCTCGGCGTCGTAACCGAGCTCGTCGATCGTGGCCCGGTCGCTCGCGGCCCACTGCTCGATCATCGCGGCGTCGCACTCGATGTGGAACTGCAGGCCCCAGGCCCGGTCACCCAGACGGAAGGCCTGATGCGGATAGCGGCTGGAGGCGGCCAGCAGCACCGCCTGCAACGGCAGCTCGGTGATCTCGTCGCGGTGCCACTGGACGACGTCGGGCAGCAGCGGCACCCACTTGAACAGCGGGTCGGTGTCGGCCGCGTCGCGCTTGCCGACCAGGCCGGGGCCGATCTCGGGGCCGCTGGTGCTGCGCTCGACCAGGCCGCCGTGGGCGCTCGCCAGCAGCTGACCGCCGAGACAGACGCCGAGCGTGGGCACCCGGTGACGCACCGCCTTGCGCAGCAGCCCCTCGAGCGCCGGGAACCACGGCGCCCCGGGCACGCCCTCGGCGTCGGAATAAGCATTTTGGTCGCCGCCCAGCACGACGAGCGCGAGATAGTCGTCGAGGGTCTCGGGGAGCTCGTCGCCGGCGTGCGGCCGCAGCACGGTCAGCTCCAGCCCCGCCTCGGTCAGCCACTCGCCCAGCCGGCGCAGATCGTCGGTCGGATCGTTCTCGATGACTAGTGCAGTCGCCACAGTCACGAATCTAGCCCCTCAGGAATTCCCGTACGGCGGCGAGCCAGGCCGACGGGTTGTCGAAATGTGCCATGTGGGCGGCCTCGGGGATCAGCTCGAGCCGGCTGCCGGGCACCTCGGCGTGCAGGCGGCGGGCGACCGACGGCGGGAACGTCATCTCGCGCTCGCCGTGCAGGATGAGCACCTCGCCGCCCCAGCGCCGCAGCACCCCGGGCGCGTCGGGCGGGCGGGCCGGTTTCAGCGTGCCCTCCGCATAGGGCTTGTCCCACGCGCGGGAGAACCGGATGCCGGCCAGGATCGCGCGCCACTCGGCGGCCCGGTCGAGCCGCCAGATCGTGACGGGCAGGGCGGCCTCGGCCATGGCCCGCGCGCCGTCGCCCGGCGGCACCTCGCGGCACAGGGCGGCGCGCTCGGGCGGGATCTCGGGCTCGAAGTCGCCATACGCCGTTGTGGCGGCCAGGATCAGCCGGCCCACCACCGACGGGTGCTGCTCGACGAGCCGCATGGCGACCCCGCCCCCGTACGAGAAGCCGAGCACATCGGCCCTGGTCGCGCCGAACCGCCGGATCAGGGCGGCCACGTCGTCGGCGATCAGGTCGGGCTGCAGCGGCACGTCGTGGTCGGAGCGGCCGGCCCCGCGCAGGTCGAAGAACACGACGTGGGCGACGTCGGCCAGCTCGGCCACGGGCAGCAGATAGGAGTGATCCCAGGGCGGTCCACCGTGGATCACCACCAGCATCGGCGAAGTGGGATCACCGAAACGGCGTACGAAGAGGTTGACCCCGTTGATCTGCTCGATACCGTCCACGGCAGGGAAACTAGACCGGGGGTACGACATGAACGCCGCGCCCCTGCTCATGCTCGTCTCGGTCGTCTCGATCCAGTTCGGCTCGGCGGTCGGCCGCACCCTGTTCGACGACCTCGGCGCCACCGGCGTCGTGCTGCTGCGGGTGGGCATCTCGGCATTGGTGCTGGCTCTGCTGGTGCGCCCGCGCCTGCGCTCGTGGCCCCGTGCGGCCTGGCGGGCGGCCTGCCTGCTCGGTGTCTCGGTGGCCGGGCTCAATCTGCTCTCCGCGCTGGCCATGCGCACGGTGCCGCTCGGGGTGGTCGTCACCGTGTCTTTTCTGGGCCCGCTGACGGTCGCGCTGGTGCAGACCCGCCGCCTGCTCGACCTGCTGTGGGCGCTGCTGGCCGGGGCCGGCGTGGCCCTGCTGTGGTGGCATCCCGGCCCGTCGGTGCCGCTGGGCGGTCTCGGGCTGGCCGCGCTGGCCGGCGCGTGCGGCGCGGGCTACATCCTGCTGACCGCGCGCGTGGGCGGCCTGGTGCCCGGCGTCGGCGGCCTGCCGGTCTCGCTCACGGTGGCGACGCTGGTGGCCCTGCCCTTCGGCGCCACCGGGGCGAGCGCCGTCGTCAGCGACCCGGCCCTGCTGCTCGGCGCGGGCTCGGTCGCGCTGCTCCAGACCATCTTCCCGTACGTCCTGGAGCTGCTCGCCCTGCGCCGGATCCCCACCCGCGTCTTCGGCATCCTGGCCAGCCTGAACCCGGCCGCGGCGGCGATCGCCGGCCTGCTCGTCCTCGACCAGCACCTGACCTCGATCTCGCTCGCCGCCCTGACCCTGGTCACCCTGGCCAGCGCCGGGGCCACGGCATCGCACGCGGCAGCCGGATCCGAGCCCGCCGCCCGCCCTCGGCGCTGAGTTCACGGGGTCCAGCGGGCCACCAGCTCCGTGTCCTCGGTCTCGCCCGTCTCGTGGAAGCCCAGCGTCCGATAGAGATGCCTGGCCGCGGTGTTGTCGGCGGCGTAGCTGAGCGCCACGTTGGGTGTGCCCGGCTCGGCGATCAGCCGTTCCCGCAAGGTGCGCACGATGGCGTGGCCGATCCCCTGCCGCTGGTGCTTGGCGTCGACGACGAGCCCACCGATCCAGGCGCTGCGGTCGTCGTCGATCCCCCACATGGCAAACCCGACGATCTCGCCGCCCTTGACCGCCGCCAGCGGATGCCACGTGTCGCCGTAGTTGCACAGGCAGAGGTAGTAGCTGACTTCGTTGACGAAACGCTGCTGCTCGGGGTGCACGCTCAGGCCGGCGCAGTCCCGCCAGTTCTGCGCCGTGACCGGCACCAGCTCTACCCCGTGATCGATGGACATCGCGCCATTGTGCCCCAGCCCGGAAGATCCGCTTCGGTTATCCACAGGCGCGGAGTTATCCACAGGCGCCCGCTCTCACCCCACCCAAGATCGGGCCCGCTCGATAGAATGGCGGCAGGGCGGGGGTCCCCCGGTCGGGTGGGCCTCTGTGGGGTGCTACCTGCGCGAATGGGGCGTCACCACTCACGCACGTCGCCCGGCCGGGCTTCGCGTTCTGGACGCGCCAGCGGCCAGCGAAGCTCGGCCGGGTCCCCGCGGGAGCGACGGTCCGTCACCCACCACCCCGCCGGGACCTCTGGATCTTGAACTTGATCAGGAGATGCAGGCGCACACGATAAGAGCCGCCCCGAAGTGGGAGGCCGAGCTGACCAGGGCGCCGCCGTGGCGTTCCGGGGTGCAGATGACCTCGCCCAGCTTGCCGGGGGTCATCCAGTCGAGCACCAGGAACGCCAGCCCCATGATGCCGATGCCGATGATGCCGAACAGCACGGTCGACGCCAGGCCCTGGCCGAACGAGTCGTACGACGTGAAGATCGCCGTGAACACGATGGCGGCGATGCCGAGCTGGTTGGACGCCAGCAGCAGCGACGCGTTGGGGTTGCGCTCCACGAAGATCAGGTCGCGCAGCTTGCCCGGCGTGAGCAGGTCGACGAGGACGTAGCCCACCGCCATCAGCCCGATGCCGACGATTCCGAAAACGAGGCTGCGGCCAGCGCCCTCGAGCAGATCTTCCAGCACGGTCTCTCCCTTGTCGCGCGACGTCAGAGAGACCGTACAAGACCAGGTCTACGTCTTTACAGCGCGCCCAGGTAACGCTGCCTCTCGTACGGCGTCACCTCGCGCCGGTACTGCTCCCATTCGGCCGTTTTGTTGCGCAGGAAGAAGTCGAAAACGTGCTCACCGAGCACCTCGGCGATCAGCTCCGACTTGCTCATCACGTCGATCGCCTCGGACAAGTTTTCCGGGAGCGCCTCGTAGCCGGCCGCCTTGCGCTCGGCCGGGGAGAGCGACCACACGTCGTCCTCGGCGCCCGGGGGCAGCTCGTAGCCCTCCTCGATGCCCTTGAGGCCCGCGCCCAGCAGCACGGCGAAGGCCAGGTAGGGGTTGGTCGCGGAGTCGATCGAGCGGACCTCGACGCGGGCCGAGCTGGGCTTGCCGAACGCGGGCACGCGCACCAGCGCCGAGCGGTTGAGGTGGCCCCAGCTGACGAACGCGGGCGACTCGGTCACGACGTTGGGCAGCTGCAGCGGGAAGAGCCGCTTGTACGAGTTCACGTACTGGTTCGTGACGGCGGTGTATTCCCGCGCGTGCACGAGCAGGCCGGCGATGAACGAGCGCGCGGTCTTGGACAGCTTCTGCGGGTCGTCGGCGTCGTAGAACGCGTTCCGCTCGCCCTCCATCAGCGAGAGGTGCGTGTGCATGCCGCTGCCGGGCTGGTCGGTGTACGGCTTCGGCATGAACGTGGCCCGCACGTTCTGCGAGAGCGCGACCTCCTTGACCACGTGCCGGAACGTCATGATGTTGTCGGCAGTGGTCAGCGCGTCGGCGTAGCGCAGGTCGATCTCCTGCTGGCCGGGGGCGACCTCGTGGTGGCTGAACTCGACCGAGATGCCGATCCGCTCGAGCGCGAGCACGGCCTGGCGGCGGAAGTCGCGGGCGATCGAGTGGGTGGTGTGGTCGAAGTAGCCGCCGTTGTCGACCGGGACCGGCACCGAGCCGTCGAGCGGGCCGTCCTGCACTAGGAAGAACTCGACCTCGGGGTGGGTGTAGAAGGTGAAGCCCTTCTCGGCCGCCTTGGCCAGCATGCGGCGCAGCACGTGACGCGGGTCGGCCCACGCGGCACTGCCGTCGGGCAGCAGGATGTCGCAGAACATGCGGGCGCTCTCGCCGCTGGCGCCACCCTCGAACGGGAAGACCTGGAACGTCGTCGGGTCGGGCATGGCGACCATGTCCGACTCGTAGACCCGGGCGAAGCCCTCGATCGCCGAGCCGTCGATGCCCATGCCCTCCTCGAAGGCGGACTCGAGCTCGGCCGGGGCCACGGAGACGCTCTTGAGCGTGCCCAGCACATCGGTGAACCAGAGCCGGACAAAACGGATGTCGCGCTCCTCCAGAGTACGAAGCACGAACTCCTGCTGTCGGTCCACGTTCACCCCTAGTAGTGATGACTTGACAAGCCAGTCTTCCCCGGCCCAATTACGCCGAGATTACGCTGGCACCACCCCCCTACGACGGCCTGGGGTGTGAAAACCTCCACTCGCCCCTGACCGCGGCGCCGGCCCGGGTGCGACGATCGAATCCGCACCCGGGGACCGCATCCACGCGGCCTCGAGGGAAGGAGCGCACGATGTCGGAGATCCCCACCCTGTACGGTGGCCCGCCCACCCGCCGGGTACGCACCCGCGACCTCATCGCCGCCAAGAGCCGCGGCGACCGCTGGCCGATGCTGACCTCCTACGACCAGTACACGGCCTCGATCTTCGACCAGAACGGCGTGCCCGTGCTGCTGGTCGGCGACTCGGCCGCCAACAACGTCTTCGGCCACGAGACCACCCTGCCGATCACCGTCGACGAGCTGATCCCGCTGGTCCGCGCCGTCGTCCGGGCCACCAAGACCGCGCTGATCGTGGCCGACCTGCCCTTCGGCAGCTACGAGGAGGGCCCGACGCAGGCGCTGCGCACGGCCGTCCGGTTCATGAAGGAGGGCGGCGCCCACGCCGTCAAGCTCGAGGGCGGCCGTCGCGTCGCCGCTCAGGTCGAGGCGCTGGTCGGCGCGGGCATCCCGGTCATGGGCCACGTCGGCTTCACGCCGCAGAGCGAGCACACCATCGGCGGCTACCGCGTGCAGGGCCGCGACAACCAGGGCGCCGAGGTGCTGGCGGATGCCCGCGCGGTGGCCGAGGCGGGCGCGTTCGCCGTGGTGCTCGAGATGGTGCCGGGCGAGGTGGCCAAGACGATCACCAAGGAGCTCGAGATCCCGACCGTGGGCATCGGCGCCGGCCCCGACACGGATGCCCAGGTGCTGGTCTGGCAAGACATGGCCGGTCTGCGGACTGGTCGCACGCCCCGCTTCGTCAAGCAGTACGCCGACCTCGCGGGTGCGCTCTCGCAGGCCACGCAGCAGTTCGCGGCCGAGGTGCGCGGCGGCGAGTTCCCCTCCGCGGAGCACACTTTCTAAGATCAAGATCCAGCTGTCCCAGCGGGGTGGTGGGTGACGGACCGTCGCTCCCGCGGGGACCCGGGCGGGCTTCGCTGGCCGCTGACGCGTCCAGAACGCGAAGCCCACCCGGGCGACCTGAGTGAGTGGTGGCGTCCCTAAAACCCCGGGCCGCGCCGCCGATAGGACAGGTGTGACCTCGTCACGCCGCACCGGGTGGATGGTCCTGGCCGCCGCCGTCGCCGGGATCCTGCTGGGCCGCCGGCTCGCCCCGCGCCGCCCTCGGGGTCCGGCACCGGCGCCTGCCGTCCCGGCCGTCACTCCCGCCCCACTTTCCGCAGCAGGCACGTCCCCGACCGGCACTCCCGCCGCAGGCCTGTCCCCGGCTCGCCCGCGGGCCGAGGGTCCGTCGGGGAAGCTGGTCCGGATGGCCGTCGGCGGCGGCATCGTCGTCCTGCTGTGCATCCTCACGGTGATCGTGACCAAGCCCGCCAACCGCGACTCCGCCCCGCGCTCGGCGGTCGCCGCGAGCCCGCATCCGCCCGCCTCCGGCCCCTCGGCGGGGTCGTTGCCGACTCCCCTGTCGCTGGCCGACTGCCAGGCCGTGATCGCCGAGCAGCTCAACCTGACCGACAGCATGATCTGCGGCTACGAGACGGCGGGCCTGGACCGGCTGTACGACGAGCCGTCGGCCGACCCGAACGACCCCCGCTACGCCGGCGCGGCCCTGCCCACCGGGATGAGCACCGACGGCCGCGTCTGCGTGGCCGGTTCGGAGCGGCCCGTCCTGGACACTGTGCGCCCCACCCTGTCGGCCTCCTTCACGGCGACCTCCGGGCTGCACCGCGTCGAGTCCACGTTCCAGCTCACCGGCGTCTACGGCCGCACCGCCGACGACCTGCAGGTGGCCGGGGACTACGGCGCCCCGCTGCAGGCGACCCTCGAGCTGTTCCGGCACAAGGCGCTGAAGCACGGCGAGTCCTACCGCTGGCGGGTGCGGGGCACGCCACCGATGATCGGGGCGGCCGGCTGGTCGCCCTGGTGCGAGTTCACGATCCCCGAGAAGACCCCGGACGACCTGGGCCTGGGCGAGAACCGCGACTACCAGGCCACCCTGACCGCGGCCGAGTGGCGGCAGGTTCTGGCCGCGTACGGAAGCACCGAGGACGACACGGCCGCCCGAGCCACGATCGACACCGCCGCGAAGGCCGCCAAGACACCGGCCACCCCGGTGCCGATCACGCTGAACGCCCGCGACTGGGACGGGGTCGTCAACTTCCTGTGCTGGAAGGCTTCCGAAGACAATGATCAGGCCATGTGGAAGCTGGCCGACCTCGTCTCGGCGGCCCTGGGCGGCCCCGACCCGGTGACCATGGGCCATCCCCGGAGCTAAGGCACCAGCACGGTTCGCACGCCGGGCTCCTCGGCCGCCACCCAGACCCGCTCGACGTCGGCCAGCGGCGCCGTGCGGGTCCGCAGCGACAACCGGCCCGCCACGATCTCGTCGATCAGGGCCGGCAACTCGGCCAGATAGGCCCGCGCCGACACCGCGCCCTGCCCGTTGCCCTGCAGCCGGAAGTTGGCCGACCGCAACGCCACCGACGGCAACTCGATCGTCGGGCCGGCCACCGAGCCGATCTGCACCCAGTTGAGCTCCCGGCCGCGATCCGCCCGGGCCCGCAGGACGGCCATCATCGCCTCCGCCGCCGGAGCACCCCACAAGTAATCGAGCACCACATCAACGTCGGCCGCCACCTCCCCCACGTCAGCGAGCGACACAACCTCAGCGGCCGAGCCGGAAGCAGCGCCGGCTGGTGCCGCGATCTCGCCGTCCGAGCAACGAGCCGTGCCGGCCTGTGCCGCGATCTCGCTGTGCGGGTGGCGGGCCGCGCCGACGACCCGGCCCGCACCGAGCAGCGAGGCGACCCGCATCGCCATCGCGCCCGCGTTGCCGCCCGCACCCAGCACCAGCACCGACTGCCCCGGCCGCAGCGGCACCCGGCGGCGCAGGGCGACCCAGGACGACATCGCCGGGTTCATGGCCGCGGCGATCCGCACCGGGTCGGCCCCGGCGGGCAGCTCGACGCAGCGGCGGGTGTCGATCACCGTACGGGTGGCCAGCGGGCCCACCAGCTCGTCGTCGGCGACGAAGTAGACCGTCCGGCCGTCCTCGAGCCGCCCGACCCCGTCGACGCCCGGCACCATCGGCAGCTCACCCGTGCTCGTGTAGTGCCGCCCCGACGCCCCGCTGCGCACCCGCGGGTGCAGCCCGACGGCCAATACGTCGACGAGCGCCTGACCAGCATCGGGCGCCGGCAGCTCGAACGGCTCGTACGCGGGCGGCCGGTCGAACGAGCTCACCACCGCGGCATGGATCTTCATGACGTCCTCCCCGGACATTGGTTCGTGGCACGTACTAATTAGTTTGTACCACGAACCGTCTCGGATAGGATCCCCCTGTGATTGACGACGATCTGGTGGACGCGCTCGCTCAGCTCTCGTTCCTGGTGCAGAACGCGCTGGCCGAGATCGCCGGGCGGCACGACCTGTCGCTGATCCAGACGCGCATGCTCGGCATCCTCCGCGACCACGAGCCGACGATGCAGGACCTGGGCCGTCACCTGGGCCTCGACAAGTCCTCGATCAGCGGCCTGGTCGACCGCGCGCAGCGCCGGGGCCTGGTCACCCGGGTGCCGACCGCCGCCGACCGCCGGGTGACCCTCGTGTCGATCACCGACGAGGGCCGCCGCCTGGCCGCTCAGGGCGCAGCCGAGTTCGCCGAACACATAGCGGCCCTCACCGCCACCCTGCCGCCCGACGACCGCCGCACGCTGACCGCCCTGGCCAACCGCGTGATCACCGCAAGCCGCATCCCGTGACCGCCGCAATCGCCGCTGGAGGCCGCATCTCGCGACCGACCGCCCGACCGAAGGCGTCCTAGGAGGCTGGGTTGCTAGCCTGCGCCGGCGGAACCGCTAGTGCGGTGACTACCAATGTTCGCCGGGTTTTCTGGTGGTCGCGTGTTCAGTGGTCGTGTGACACGATGGTCGTATGCCTAGACGTCGCAACGTTGCCACCGGCCCGGTCGTGCACCGCACCGCCCGGATCGGCCTGCGACTGACCCGCGCTCAACGGCAACGCTGCTTCGGGTTGCTGCGGGCGGGCGGTGACGTGTGGGCATGCATCCTGGAGATCAACACCTGGCACCGCAGGCGCGGTGACAAACCGGTCGCCGGTTTCCCGGAGCTGTGCGGGTTGTTGGCGGCGTCCGGGCCGGGCACGTTCGGTGAGTTGGACAGCACCGGGGCACGGTCGGTGCTACGCCGATACTCCGACGCCTGGTTTTCCGCTGCCGCCCGCCGTAAAGCCGGCCACCACGAGGTCCGCTACCCGCGACGCCGGCGGGCCCTGATGCCGATCCGCTGGTACCACGGCACATTCACGGTGTCCGGGCGGCAGGTACGCCTCCCCGCCGCGCGGGGCTGCCCGCCGGTGCTGGTCCGCCTGGACCGCAGCGTGCCCTACCCGCCCGGCACCGTACGCTCGGTCACCCTGCTGTTCGACGCCGGCCGGTTATGGCTGGATGTCACCGCCGAACTCCCGGTCGCCACCTATCCGCCCGGCACCGGACCCGACCCCGGCCGGGTGGCCGGGGTAGACCTCGGGATCATCCATCCCTACGCGGCCGCCAACCCGGCCGACGGCACCGGCCTGCTGATCTCCGGACGAGCCATCCGGGCCGAACACCGCATGCACCTGGCCGACACCAAACACCGACGCCGCGCGACCGCCGGGCATGCCCCCAAGAAAGGGCAGAAGGGGTCACGGCGGTGGCGCAAGATGCGGCGCCGGGCCCGGCTGGTCGAAGCCCGGCACCGCCGCCGCACGGGCCAGGCCCTGCACGAAGCCACCACTACCCTGATCAGCTGGGCCGTCGAGCAGCGGATCGGCGTCCTGACCGTCGGTGACCCGCGCGGGGTCCTGAACAAACCCGCCGGGCGGCGGCACAACCTGCGGCTACGGCAATGGCAACTCGGCCGCACCCTGCACATCCTGCAGGACAAAGCCGCCCTGGCCGGGATCCGCGTCCATCTGGTCGACGAACGCGGCACCTCATCGACCTGCCCCGCCTGCCACCAGAAGATCAGCAAACCCCGCGGCAGGACCATGACCTGCCCACACTGCACGTTCGCCGGGCATCGCGACCTCGCCGCGGCGTTCACCATCGCCACCCGCACCCCGGGCGGCGCCCCCACCACCCCCGCACAACCGTGTTCCGGGGTGGTCACGCACCGTCGAGCCGGACGACACCTGCCCGGTGCCGGCCCGGCACGGCGTGACCCACGCCGCCGGCCACCCCGGCCGGCAGCATCAGGGTCCCTTGGCCGGCGCAGGCCCGCCCCACCAGCTCTGGTGGGGAGTCGCTCGCTCACACCCGTGAACGAGGATCCACAACACCACCGGACCCAACCCGGTCAACGTTCGTGGACACCGCACTAGGCCTCGAACTGCACCTTCCGCTTGGCCGGGTCGGCGACGACCAGGCGAGCCTGCATCCGTACGCCCAGCGACAAGGCCCCCGAACAGCGCGCCCGCACGGCCGGCTCGTCGATCGCGACCGTGCCGCCCGGCGGCCGCCCCTTCGACGGGTCGTCCAGGTCGACCACGCCCGCCTCGAACAGCTCGCCCACCCGATGCTCCAGCAGCACGGCCTCGGCCAGGTCGATCGCTCCCCGGTTGGCCGCGCCGGCCAGCCGGTCCGACTCGGACATCGCCTTGGGCAGCCGGGGCAGCGCGGCCCGTGCCCACTCGGGGATCGTCTCCCCCGCCGCGACGGCCAGGCAGACCTCCGTCGCGTAGCGGTCGGCCAGCCGCCGCAGCGGGGCAGTGACGTGCGCGTACGGCGCGCCGACGCCGCCGTGCCCGGTCTGCTCGGGCAGCGTGCCGTCGAACGGCGTGTAGGCCGCGCCGCGCAGCAGGTCGGCCGCCTGGTCGAGGAAGGCCGCGCCGCGCGGGGTGCCCGGGTCGACCGACGCGACCACCGTGCCGACCGGGGCCCCGGACGGCCACAGCACGCCCAGCGACTTCGCGGCCGCCTGCAGCTTGACGATCGCCTCGGGCTTGGGCGGCGGCATCGTGCGCAGCAGCCCGACCTTCGCGCCCAGCATCAGCTCGGCCGCGGCCATGCCGGTGAGCAGCGAGATCTGCGCGTTGTGCTCCTCGACGGCCAGCGGCGCCCGCAGCACCAGCCGCCACCCGCCGTCGTGCGGCTCGACCTCCTGCTCGGGCAGCGGCAGGTTGACCGCGCCCCGGTCGACCGCCCGCCGGGCCAGCAGCGTGCCCAGCTCGGTCAGCAGCGCCAGCGGCTCGGGGGCGTTGCCCGCGTCGACCTGCTGCTGCACGGCCTCGTAGTTGAGCTTGGCCCGGCTGCGCACCCGCGCCCGTTCGAGGGCGATCGAGGTGGTCGCGCCGTCGGCGTCGAGGTCGATCGTCCACAGCACGGCCGACCGGTCGACGTCGGGGAACAGGCTCACCGCGTCCTCGCTGAGCACCGCCGGGTGCAGCGGGATCCGCCCGTCGGGGAGGTAGATCGTCTGGCCGCGGACCCACGTCTCGGCCTCGAGCGGGCCGCCCGGCCGCACGTAGGAGGCGACGTCGGCGATCGCGTAGCGCACCCGATAGCCGCCGCCGGGGCGCCGGCTCAGGTGCATGGCCTGGTCGAGATCCTTCGACGTGGCCGGGTCGATCGTCACGAACGGCACGTCCGTACGGTCGGCGGCCGGTGGTGGCGGCGCCGCGGCGGCCCGTTCGGCCTCGGCCAGCGCGTCGGCCGGGAAGTCGCCCGGCAGCCTGAGTTCCCGCCGCAGCGCGTCGAAGTCGATGCGCGGCGCCCACACCCGTCTGATCGGCACGGGTCATTCCTACCAGTTCCCCGTACGACGAAGGGCCGCGCCCGGCAGGCGCGGCCCTCTTTCGTGCGGTTGTCAGCGCCGGCGCGCGGCGGCCTTGCGGGCCGTCGAGGCGGGCGCGTCCATCATATCGGCGGCCGGGGTGTTGCCGAGCGCGGCCTGCCGGGCGGCGGCCGCGCTGGCCGCCTTGGAGACCCGGGCCCGGTTGGTCGCCGAGTTCTTCGCGGTCGCGGCCGCGCGCGGCGTGTTGGCCGAGCGGGCGGCCCGGTTGCGGGTCGCGCCGGCCTCGTTGGTGGCGCTGCGCTTGTCCGCCGGCGTCGCCGCGGGCTTGTTGCCGCCGCGGGCCATCACCGGGCTCAGGCCGGCCACCTTGGCCACCGGCGAGCGGGGCGTGGCCTTGGCGGCAGCCCCTTCCCCAGCCGTACGCGGTGCCGTCGCCTTGCGGGCGCCGGCGGCCTTCGTGGCCGGGGCCGTCCTGGCCGCGGGAGCCTTCTTGGCCGGCGCCTTCTTGGCGGCCGTCTTCTTCGCCGCCGGAGCCGCCTTCTTCATCGCGGTCGCCGGCGCCTTCTTGGCCGCCGTCTTCTTCACGGCAGTGCTCTTGGTGGCCGTCTTGGCCGGAGCGGCCTTCTTGACCGTGGCCGCCTTCTTCGCCACCGTGCTCTTGGCCGCCGTCGCCTTGGTGGCCGTCGCCTTGGTCGCGGTTGCCTTGGCCGCGGTTGCCTTGCCGGCCGTCGCCTTCGTCGCCGTCTTCTTGGCGGCGGTCTTCTTGGCCGCCGGGCCGGCCTTGGTCGCGGTCGCCTTGCGGGCCGCGGCCGCCGACTTCGCGCCCGACTTGGCCGCGGTCGCCGCGGCCCGGTTGGCGGTGGCGGCGGCCCGGTTCGCGGCCGCCGCGGCGCCCCGCTCGGCTCCGGTCTTGGCACTGCCCGCGGCGGCGCGGTTGGCCGCGGCCGTCGCACTGCGGTTGTAGCCGGTCCGCGCGCTGCCCGCCGCGGCCTTGTTCGCCGAGGCCGTGGCGTTCCGGGCCGCGGCCGAGCCCGCCGACGTGGCCGCCTTGGCCGCGGTCGTCGCCTTGGCCGCCTTGGTCGCGGGCGCCTTCTTGGCCGCCGTCTTGCTCGCCGGCCGCGTCGAGGTGGCCTTGGCCGCCGTCTTCTTCGCCGCCGTCGCCTTGGCCGTGGTCTTCTTGGCCGCCGTGCTCGACGCCGCCGCCGTCTTCTTGGCCGCCGTCGCGCTCGTGGCCGACTTCTTCGCCGTCGCGCTGCTCGCCGCCGCCGTCTTCTTGGCGGCGGTGGTCTTCTTGGCCACGGTCGCGCTCGTCGCCGACTTCTTCGCCGTCGTGCTGGTCGCCGCGGCCGTCTTCTTGCCCACGGTCGCGGTCGCCGTCCGCTTCGGCGCGGCCGAGCTCGCCGCCGCCGTCCGCTTCGGTGCGGACTTCTTCGCCGTTGTCTTAGCGGCCTTGGCCGCGGTCGTCTTGCTCGCTGTCGTCATCGCCCCAGCCTTGGTAGCCGCCGTCTTGGTGGAACCGGTGCGGCTGGCCGGAACCCTGGCCACCCCGGTCGACTTGCCCGCACTGCTCGCCGCCGCCTTACGGGCGGTGGACGTCGTAGCCTTCTTGACGGCCGAGGCCGCCTTCACCGCCGCCGCAGCAGTCACGGTGGTCTCCTTGTCCGCACGCCCGGCCCGGCCCGCACGCGAGCCCATCGTGGACGGACCCTGCTTCGCCCCCGCCGCAGCCCGCTGCTTCGGCGCGGTCTTGACACCCGTCGTCTTCACAGTCGCAGCCTTGGCCGCCCCTGTCTTCAAACCCGCGGTCTTCGCACCCGCGGTCTTGGCCGCACCCGTCTTAGCCGCCGCAGCCTTCGCAGCAGCCGCACTCTTCACAGCACCCGTCTTCGCCGCCGCGCTCTTCGCCGACGCCACACCCTTCGCCGTCGCGGTCTTCGCAGCCGCGGCCTTCGCACCAACTGGCTTGGCGGCGGTCGCCGTCTTCCGGCCCGCAGCGGTCGCGCTCGCCGCCTTCGCCACCGCCGCCCGCGCGCCCGCCGGAGACTTGGCAACCGCCGAAGACTTAGCGCCCACAGCCTTCCCGGCCACGGCCTTCGCACTCGTCGTCTTCGCGGCGGCAGTCCTCGCAAAGGCGGTCTTCGCGGAGGCGGTCTTCGCGGAGGCGGTCTTCACGGCAGCAGCCTTCGCGCCCGTCGTCTTAGCGGCCACCGTCTTGGCCGGAGCCGCGGCGCGAGCGGTCACCGTCTTGGCCGGAGCCGCGGCGCGAGCGGTCACCGTCTTGGCCGGAGCCGCGGCGCGAGCGGCCACTGATCGGCCCGCCACCGAGGTCCCCCGCCCGGCGCCGGAACGCGGAGCGGCCGGCTTCGTGGGCTCACGAGCCGGCGTACGCGAAATGCGGTTTTTGTCCGCTCTAGAGGCAAGACTGGGGGCCTTTTTGGCAGCGGCCATCTGGGGTGTTCCTCCTTGCGAATGACTGCGCGAGTCAGTGCGGGCTCGTCTCCGCCCGGAGACTGCAACGATCGGTGGTGGTGCGCGGACTCAGGGGGCCGGCGCCGGCGTCAGCGGGCCTCCCCGTTCCAACGAGCATCCTCGGCATCCCACTCGGCGTTGCGCTTCTCGACAGTCTCGAGAGCATGCGTGGCTTCGTCGGCCGTGGCGTAGGGGCCGAGTCGATATTGGGCGGGACACACGTCGTCGCCGGTCTCGACCCGATGATGGCGAAGGCACCAGAAGTAGCCTCCGCCGGGCCCACTGTCGCTCATGCAATCACTCTGCACCTCAAACCGACCATCCGCCACCGATTCGGGCAAAAAGTCCTAGATTTCCACATTGGAGGATGAGGCGCGGACAACAAAAACCGCCCCGGCCGTGTGACCAGGGCGGTTTTGCGCTACGGAACTAGAGCGATGCGGCAACCAGCTCGGCGACCTGCACGGCGTTGAGCGCGGCGCCCTTGCGCAGGTTGTCGTTCGAGACGAAGAGCGCGATGCCGTTCTCCACCGTCTCGTCGGCGCGGATGCGGCCCACGTACGACGCGTCGCGACCGGCCGCCTCGAGCGGAGTCGGCACGTCGGACAATTCGACGCCGGGCGCGCCGGCCAGCAGCTCGCGCACCCGCGCAACCCCAAGCGGCCGGGCGAAGCGGGCGTTGATCTGCAGCGAGTGGCCGGTGAAGACCGGGACGCGCACGCAGGTGCCCGAGACGAGCAGCTCCGGGATATCGAGGATTTTGCGGCTCTCGTTGCGGAGCTTCTGCTCCTCGTCGGTCTCGTCGCGGCCGTCGTCGACGATCTTGCCGGCCAGCGGCAGCACGTTGAACGCGATCGGCTTGGCGAACGAGCGCGGGGCCGGGAACTCGACGGCCGAACCGTCGTGGGTGAGCTCGGTGGCGCGGTCGGCGACCTTCTTCACCTGCTCGTCGAGCTCGCTCACGCCGGCCAGCCCGGCCCCGGAGACGGCCTGATAGGTGGTGGCGACCAGCGCGACCAGCCCGGCCTCGTCGTGCAGCGGGCGCAGCACCGGCATCGCGGCCATGGTCGTGCAGTTCGGGTTGGCGATGATGCCCTTGGGGCGGTTGCGCGCGGCGTCGGGGTTGACCTCGCTCACCACCAGCGGGACCTCGGGGTCCATGCGCCAGGCGGACGAGTTGTCGATGACCACGGCGCCGGCCTCGGCGACCCGCGGCGCGAGCTCCTTGGAGCTGGCCCCGCCGGCCGAGAACAGGACGATGTCGAGACCGCTGTAGTCGGCGGTCGCCGCGTCCTCGACGGTCACCTCGCCCGGGCCCCACGGCAGCGTGCGGCCCGCGCTGCGAGCGGAGGCGAAGAGACGGAGCTGTCCTACCGGGAATTCGCGCTCGGCCAGGATGCGCCGCATGACGCTGCCCACCTGCCCCGTCGCGCCCACAATGCCGATCCTCATGGCGACAAAAGTACGGCCTGAACTGCGTACGGAGAAATCAGTTAACCGACTGCGTTTCACATGCCGGGATTTTTGTCCCACATGCAAGGACAGCGGGCGTACGTTGCTGAGCATGGCGACGTACACGCATGGTCATCACGAATCGGTCTTGCGCTCACACCGCTGGCGCACCGCAGAGAATTCGGCGGCGTACCTGCTGCCGCATCTTTCCTCCGGTGTGGCGGTGCTCGACGTCGGTTGCGGCCCCGGCACGATCACGGCCGACTTCGCGAGCCTCGTCACCCCGGCCCGGGTCACCGCGCTGGAAGTGACCGAGGGCGCGCTCGACCTGGCGCGGGCCGAGATCGCCCGGCGCGGTCTGACCAACGTCGACTTCGCGGTCGGCGACGTGCAACGGCTCGACTTCCCCGACGACACGTTCGACGTCGTGCACGCCCATCAGGTGCTGCAGCATCTCGGCGACCCGGTGGCGGCCCTGCGCGAGATGCGCCGGGTGACCAAGCCGGGCGGCCTGATCGGCGTACGGGACTCGGATTATGCGGCTTTTGCCTGGTATCCGCGTCTGCCCGAGCTGGACGAGTGGCTCGCGCTCTACGAAAGGGTGGCGCGCGGCAACGGCGGCGAGCCCGACGCGGCGCGGCATCTGCTGGCCTGGGCCCACGCGGCCGGCCTGACCGACGTGGCGGCCACCTCGAGCACGTGGTGCTTCGCGACGCCGGCCGACCGCGAGTGGTGGGGCGGCATGTGGGCCGACCGCATCCTGAAGTCGGACATGGCGGCCACCGCCGAGCGCACCGGCGCGGCCACCCGCGACGACCTCACCCGCATCTCGCAGGCCTGGCGCGACTGGGCCGCCCACCCCGACGGCTGGATGTCATTGCTGCACGGCGAGATCGTGGCAAGGGTTTAGGCGGTCGGCGGCTTGAACTCCCAGTGCCACGGCTCGCGCGGCACGTTCTCGGAGAAGCCGTACTTCTCGGCGTTGGCCCGCATCCAGGTCTGCGCCTTGCTGTTCAGGTCGAGGTCGGTGGCCATGCCCCAGCCGTGCTCGCTGGTGCCGGGCTTGGCCGCCAGCCCGCCCTGGGAGTAGAGCCCCTTGCGGCGGGCGAGATCGACCTGTTCCTCGTACGGGCGGTACGAGTCGGTGATGCCGATGGTGACACCCTCGCGCTTGGCGTCGTTGATCATCCGGTTCAGCCCCTCGGCGGCCGGCGCCCACAGCTTGTGCCGGGTGTTGCCGACCTGTTCGAGCGCGTTGGCCGGGATCTTGCCGTTGCCGTAGGCGGCGAGCTCGGTCGGGATGCCCTTGCTGTTGAGGGTGTAGGACTTGCCGGCGGTCGACGTCTGCGCGACGGCGTTCTCCAGGGCGTTCGCGAAGCTGCCGCCCTCGGCGCCCGAGGCCGACTTGGTCTGCTGGGCCTGCACGTTACGGCCCGCCTGTTGCGTCTGCATCGCGATCATCCGGCTCTGGATGTCCGCGATTCGCGAGTTGATCCGCTCAATCCCCACGAACTCCTGTTCGGCACCCGCGCCGAAACCTTAGTGGGCCACCGGGAGCGAAATGGTGTGACCGGTGTGCGCGACCTTGGCTTCGAGATAGCGCCGGTTGGCCGGGGACGCGTGCACGGCGGTGGGCACGACCTCCCGTACGGCGATGTGGTTCCGGCGGAGCTGGGCGACCTTGTCCGGATTGTTGGTCAGCAGGTCGATCGTGGTGGCCCCGAGCGCGGTCAGCATCTGCGCGGCGGCCGAGTAGTCGCGCTGGTCGTCACCGTGGCCGAGCGCGCGGTTGGCCTGATAGGTGTCGAGCCCGGCGTCCTGCAGCGTGTAGGTGTCGAGCTTGTTGTAGAGCCCGATGCCACGCCCCTCCTGCCGCAGATAGAGCAGATAGCCGCCGTGCTCGGCGATCCGCTCGACGGACTCGCGCAGCTGGGGGCCGCAGTCGCAGCGCTGCGATCCGAACACGTCGCCGGTCAGGCACTCGGAATGCATGCGTACGAGGGGGAACTCACCGGGCGTGCCGAGCGCGAGCGCCAAATGCTCCTTGCCGTCGGAGAGTCCGTCGAAGGTGACCATCCCGGCGACGGTCTCGTAGCCGTCGGCGTAGCGCAGCGGGACGGTGACTCGGGTGCGTACGGGCATGCCCCTGATGATCGGCAGGGCCGGGCCGCGACCTCAGAGTTTCACCGCCTCCCGTCGTTCCGAACCCTCGAGCCGGTGGGCCAGGTCGAGGTCGACCTCGGAGGTCTGGTTGCGGCGGTTGGGCAGCATGTTCGTGACCAGCACGACGATCGCGCCGAGGCCCGCATAGAGCGAGAGCACGATCAGGTGGCCCTGGATGTCGGCCGCCGGGAAGTACAGGTTGTCGCGCACGGCCTGCACGCCGGCGCCGGTCGGCAGGTTGGCCCCGAGGTGCCGGCCGAACGCGGGCAGGAACTCGGGCAGGATGCTGGCGCCCGAGATCACCGTGCCCAGCGTGAAATACATGGCGCCGATCAGCGCGCCGGCCGGGCCGAACAGGGCCACCGCGCCGGCCGTGGAGGCGGTGATGGCCAGCGAGATCAGCGAGAAGATCCCGAGCATCTCGCTGCGGTCGGCGGTGACCCCCACGCCGAACCAGCCCATCGACCACAGCACCGCGGCGGCCGAGCCGACGGCGTAGACGGCCAGGATGCTCACGTGCGCGATGCCGCGGCGCCAGGACCTGCGCGTACGGGGAATCAGGCGGCCCAGGCCCATCGACGCGATCGTGCCGCCGAGCGCGAGCGCCTGGGTCAGGAAGCCGAGCGAGACGCCGTTGACGTCGTCGTCGGGCAGCGGCACCACGTCGGTGATCGGCGGCGGGGAGTTGAGCTGCTGGGCCTGCGAGACCGGGATGCGGTCGCCCTCACTCGCCAGCTTGGTCAGCTCGGCCGCGGTCTGCTGCTGCACGACCGACGTGAACGTGGTGCGCAGCAGCGCCGCCGCGGCGGGTCCGGCGGCCGAGGCCACGTACAGGTGGGGCCGGGTGCCGGTGATGTCGACGCCGCCGTACACGTCGCGCCGCTTGATCGCGATCTCGAGGTCGTCCGCGGTGGCGTAGTCGGTGACCTTGAAATAGCCCTTCTCGGTGAGCAGGCCGGCCACCTGGGTGCGCTCGGCGGCCGGCGACACCAGCCCGACCGGCACGTGATGCGGCTGCGCCTTGTGCCCCATGCCGAGGTAGTAGGCGGTCAGCCCGAGCTGCACGAGCACGCCGATCACGCAGACGGCCAGCGCGAACCGCCGGAACTGCAGCACCGACTCGGCCGGTTGAACCTCAGCCACCGCCGCTCCCCCCATTCGGTCCGATATGTGAAAGTTTTACGGACGAATGGCAATCATGAGAGCGTTTCGGGCTAACCGACCTTCTCGTCGATGAGCGCCAGAAGCGCCCGAGCCGCGGCGCTGGGCCTGCGCAGGGCCGAGACCGCGACCCCGATCGGCCAGTCCAGGTCGGCGCCGGCGACGTTCTTGAGCACGAGTCCCCGCCGGTCCTCCGGCACCGCGAACAGCGGCAGAATGGCCACCCCCAGACCTTCCCGTACGAAGCTCGCGCCGCTCGCGATGTCGGTCACCTCGATCGCCACGTGCCGTTGCACCCCGGCCGCGGCGAACGCCCGGTCGACGACCGTCCGGTTGCCGAAGCCGGCCGGGAAGTCGACGAACGCCTCGCCGGCCAGGTCGGGGATCCGCACCTCGGCCGGGCCGGCCAGCCGGTGCCCCGCGGGCAGCACCAAGTCGAGACGCCGGGACTCGATCTGCCGCACCCGCAGGCCGGGCGGCGGGCGGCCGGGCGCCGAGACGAACGCCACGTCGAGCGAGCCGTCGGCGATCCCGTCCAGCAGCCCGACCGAGCCGCGCGGCGAGACGCTCAGCCGCAGCCCGACGTGCGGGTGCACCCGGTGGAACGCGCCCAGCAGGGCCGGCACGTCGATCAGCGGGACCGAGATCATCGTGCCGATCCGGACCGTGCCCCGCAGGCCCCCGCGCACCTCGTCGACGGCGTCCCGGGCCTCCCGTACGGCGTCGATCGCCGCCCGGGCCCGGGGCAGCAGGGCGACGCCCGCGTCGGTCAGCTCGACCCGCTTCGACGTGCGCTCGAGCAGGCGCGAGCCCAGCTCGTGCTCGAGCGACTTGATCACGGCCGACACCCCGGACTGCACGACGTGCAGGCGGGCCGCGGCCCGGGTGAAGCTCCGCTCCTCGGCGACGGCCACGAAGTATTCGAAGTGACGCAGTTCCAGCACGATTCGTGATCCTAGTCAGCATTGATCATCGTTGGCGATGATGCTGGTGGCGGCGCAATCTCTGGGCATGACCCTTTTGTTGGAGCGACCGGCGCCGGTCTCGCAGCGCCACGGCCGGGGCTTCTGGCTGATCGCCGCCGTCTATCTCGTCGCGCTCGCCTTCTCCACCGTGCCGACCCCGCTCTACCCGCTCTACCAGCGCACGGACGGCTTCTCCGCGTTCACGGTGACGGTCGTCTTCGCGATGTACGCCCTCGGCGTGATCACCAGCCTGGTGCTGGCCGGGCACATCTCGGACTGGACCGGCCGCCGCCGCATCCTGTACGCCTCCCTCGCGCTGGAGATCCTCGCCGGCGTGCTGTTCCTCACGTGGACCGCGCTGCCCGGCCTGATCGTGGCCCGGTTCCTGACCGGCCTGGGCGTGGGCATGCTGACCGCGACCGCCACGGCGTACCTGCTCGAACTGCACAAGGCGCACCGGCCGGAGGCGGACGGGACGCGCTTCGAGGTCGTCTCGTCGGCCGCCAACCTGGGCGGGCTCGGCGCGGGCACGCTGGTCGCGGGGGCCCTCGCGCAGTTCGTGACCACTCCCCTGCGTACGCCGTACGTGGTCTTCCTGATCCTGCTGGCGCTGAGCGTGGTCGCCGTCGCCGCCGCGCCCGAGACGGTGGACGCGCCCGCCACCCGCCCGCGCTACCGGCCGCAGGGCGTGCGCATCGCCGGGCGGGACCGGGTCGCCGTGGTCGTCGCCGTCGTCTCCGCGTTCGCCGCCTTCGCCGTGTTCGGTCTGTTCACGTCGCTGGCGCCGAGCTTCGTGGCGGGCGCCCTGCACCACCCGAGCCGCCTGCTGGCCGGGCTGACCGTCTTCGTGGTCTTCGGCGCGGGCGCGGCCAGCCAGGCCGTCAGCGGGAAGATCGCGCCGCGGGCCCGGTTCGTAGGCGGACTGATCGCGCAGGCCACCGGGCTGATCGTGCTGACCGCGGGCATGGAGACGGCGTCGCTGGCGGGCTTCCTGATCGGCGGGGCGATCGCCGGGGCCGGGGCGGGCATCCTGTTCAAGTCGGCGGTCGGGACGATCGCCGTGAACGCTCCCGTCGCGCAGCGGGGCGAGAGCCTGGCCGGGCTGTTCCTGATCGCGTACTCGGGTCTGGTCGTGCCGGTGCTGGGATTGGGCGTGGCCACCCGGTATGTCCCGTCGACCACCTCGATCCTGTGGTTCACCGGCATCATGCTGGCGCTCCTTGCCGGTGTCGCGTCGCTAGGCTTGCGGCGTGGCCGATGACCCCCTCGAGTTGGAACGACAGGTGTGTTTCGCCCTGTCGGTGGCTTCGCGCAGCGTGGTGGGGCTCTACCGCCCGCTGCTCGAGCCGATGGGCCTGACCCACCCGCAATACCTGGTGATGCTCGCGCTCTGGCAGCACGCCCCGCTCTCGGTGCGCGAGCTCAGCCGTCTGCTCCAGCTCGACCCGGGCACGCTCTCGCCGCTGCTCAAGAGGCTCGAGACGATCGGGTACGTCGACCGGCAGCGCGACCCGGCCGACGAGCGCAGCCTGGCCGTGACGCTGACCGAGCGGGGCCGCGCGCTGCGGGCCGAGGCCGAGAAGATCCCGCCCGCGATCGTGGCCCGCTTGGGCATGCCTATAGCGGAACTGGAGTCGTTGCACGCGGCACTCACACGGGTGATTGCTGCCACCCACTGATCGATTCCGGAATACCGTACGAGGGCTGTCCGGGTTGAAATTCCCGGCAGCCGAATTGTCTGGCAAGAACATCGACTGGCCGGAATGCGCAACGCTCATCCGAAAGGCGCAGACGGCCGGAAGAGCCATTCGGAAGGATCGGCAGGTCGATGGGCATGACGACGAGCATGGATGCCCGGCGTCCGGTGTGGATCAAGGTTGTGGTGTGACACGCCGTGCGTTGACGTGCAAGTTGCACGACTCATAGTGTCGAGGGCGTAACTCCGGGTGTTCACCCCTCCGGTGTTGCGACAGCACCGTCAGAGCGGCCGAGGAGAGCCATCCATGAGTGTCACGATCGGCATCAACGGATTCGGGCGGATCGGCCGCAGTCTCGCACGGATAGTCGCGGCGACCGGAGATCCGGGAATATCCATTGGCGCCGTAAACGACCTTGCCTCGACCGAGAAAATGGCCTACGGGCTGCGCCGGGACAGCATTCGCGGCGCATTTCCGGGCACCGTCACGGCCCGCGCCGACCACCTTGTCGTGAATGACCATGCAATCCGCGCGTTCCACCATGAACGGCCCGAACGCATTCCGTGGGCCGACGCCGGGGTCGACGTCGTCATCGAGGCCACCGGCCGGTTCCGGGCCGGCACGACCGCCCGCACCCACATCACCCACGGCGGCGCGCGCAAGGTCGTGATCAGCGCCTCGGCCGACGAGCCGGACGCGTTCCTCATGTACGGGGCCAACCACACCACGTACGACCCGGACCGCCACGACGTCGTCTCCCCCGGCTCGTGCGGTGTGAACGCGCTCACCGTGATGGCCAAGGTGCTGCTCGACCGGTTCGGGCTGAGCGCCGTGAACACGTCGGTCGTGCTGGCCACGCAGGGCTGGCAGAAGCCGCAGGACACGTTCAGCGGCACCTCGCGCGACGACCCGCGGCTGGGCCGGGCCACCGGCGAGAGCATCATCCCGCACAACTACGTGGTCGGTGACCTCGTGCGGGTGGCGCTGCCCGAGATCGGCGAGATGCGCTACAGCTACTACTGCGTGCCCACCCCGATCGGGTCGCTGGCCGAACTGTCCGGGCAGACCGACCGGCCGGTCAGCGTCGAGGAGGTCAACCGGGCCGTGGCCGAGGCGGCGGCCGGTTCGCTGCGGCGGGTGCTGGCCTACGACCCCGACCCGACCGTGTCGATCGACGTGAAGAACAACCCGGCGTCGTGCCTGTTCGACCCGTCCGGCACGCAGACGACCGCGGACGGCGGGGTGAAGGTGCGCGGGTGGTTCGACAACGAATGGGGCTTCTCGAACCGATTACTCGACATCGCGCGGCTCGTGGGTGAACGCACGCCCGTGACGTCGCGGCAGGTGTCCTGGAGCATCGCCTAGAGTTCTTCTCGATGAGAGTGCAGATCGACGACGTACGGGCGGCAGTTTCCCGCCTCGAAGGCCGGGTCCGGCGCACGCCCGTGTTCCAGGGCGACGGCGGGGTCTGGTTCAAGCTCGAGCACACGCAGCACGCGGGCTCGTTCAAGACGCGGGGCATGGTCAACCAGATCCTGGCCGCGGGTGACCTGCCCGCCGCGGGCATCGTCGCCGCCTCGGGCGGGAACGCGGGTCTCGCGGCGGCCTACGCGGCGCGCGAACTCGGCGTACGGGCGGAGGTTTTCGTCCCCGCCAACGCGCCCGCGGTCAAGGTGGCCAAGCTCGGCAAGCTGGGCGCGCACGTGGTGCAGATCGGCAACGAGTACGCGGAGGCCTACGAGGCGGCCGTGGCGCACGCGACGTCCACGGGCGCGCACTTCTGCCACGCCTACGACGACCCGGCCATGGTGGCGGGCAACGGCACCCTCGGCCTGGAACTGCTCGACCAGATCCCCGGCGGCTTCGACACCGTCATGGTCGCCGTCGGCGGCGGTGGCCTGATCGCCGGGATCATCGCGGCCCTGGGTTCCTCCCACCGCATCGTGGCCGTCGAACCGACCTCCGCCTCCGCCCTGCACGCCGCGTTGGCGGCCGGCTCCCCGGTCGACGTTCCCGTCTCCGGCGTGGCAGCCGACTCGCTGGGCGCCCGCCGAGCCGGGCAGATCGCCTTCGACATGGCCTCCGGCATCCCGTCGGTGCTCGTCGACGACCAGGCCATCGTCGACGCCCGCCGCCGCCTGTGGGACGACTACCGCCAGGCAGTCGAACACGGCACGGCGGCGGCCTACGCGGCCCTGACCTCGGGCGCCTACGTTCCCGCCCCCGGCGAGCGGGTAGTAGTGCTGCTATGCGGAGCGAACACGAACCCGTCCGACCTCGCGTAGAGCCGATCCTCCGGGACGGCGCCCGGCCTCCCGGTTTTGCGGCGGGCGCCCTGCCCCTGGCCTCGTGGCCTGCCGAGCTGCTGCGAAACGGCGAGGCGGGCCCGTTCTGGCTCAGCGTCACCCACTCGGGCGCGGCCCCACACGTACGCCCGATCTTCGCCGCCTGGGACGACGGTTCGTTCTTCTTCGTCTCGAAGGAGTCGGCTGCCAAGACCCACCTCTTCACCCAGCAGCCTTCGGTGAGCCTGAGCGTCGACTTGAAGACCCTCCACCTGGTCGTCGAGGGCCGGGTAACAGCTGCCTCGAACCTGCCCCGCGCGTCCGCCGCCCTGCGCGAGGTCTTCTCCTGGCCCACCGTCGTCCGCGGCGACCAGCTGGACGCCGAGGGCGGCGCCCCCACGTCGGGCGGGCCACCGTACGAGGTGTGGGAGCTGACCCCTGTACGGGCCTACGCCTTCCCCACCCAGGACCAGTTCGACCCGACGCGCTGGACGTTCCCCGACCCGTCATGATCGTCGCATGGAGTTCGTCCTCGACCCGCCGTACGGCGTCGGCCCCCTACGCCTGGGCATGACACCCGACGCGGCCCGCACAGCCCTGGAGTTCCTCGGCCCCCTGCCGCCGAACCCGACGGGCGGCCCGTTGGTTCACCGCCCGAGCGGCCTCGGTCTCAGCGTCGGCGTCGATGCGATCGAGGTCTGGCGCCCGCACGACCCCGTCGACACCGTCACCTATCGCAACGTCAACGTCTTCGAGTTGCCCGCGCTGACCGTCGTCGAGCGCCTGTCCGAGCACACCCAACTGGTGCCGGACGGCGACGGCTTTGTGGCACCCGAGCTGCTCCTCGCCCTGTGGCGACCGTTCGCCGCGGACGACGACCCCGACGAGGAGGAGGGCTACTTCTTCCAGTCGGTGCTGGTGGCGCGGCCCGGCTACTACGACACCCCGGCCGAGGCCGCAGCTCGGGCAGCCGCCGGCCAGCCACCGGGTTATTGATCGCCCGCCTCACCAAAACCGCGCGTCGACCGAAGAGAGCTTCGGAGGTGGCTATGACGTGGGCTGACGTGGCCGAGCCGATCGTCGCCGGTTTGGCGGCGGTGCTAGGCATCTACGCGACTCAGGAAGGCCTGACCCAGCTGCGCCGACGCGGCATCGGGACGGAACGCTGGATCAGGTCCCGCACGTTCTTGCTGCCACGAACCCCGGCGGAGAGCGAGGTAGAGTCCTGACCCTGCTAGTTGCCGAGGAGAACCACACCCAACAACGGTCCGTCCATTGATGCACTTCAGCGCCGTGATCAACGGTGTGACGTCGAAGGCGACGGACGAGTCAGCCTGTACGCCGGATTTTGTCCCGGCGACCGTGGTCGCCGTGGGCGGTCATCCATCTCGGCCGGCCGTTGCCGGCTCGGCTCTTGCGGCCTACCCGCAGGCTCGGGCGAGCAGCCCTCGAACGCCTGCGCCGGCCACCGCCTCGCGGCAGTGGCCTTGCTTGGCCTTGCTCCGGGTGGGGTTTACCTAGCCACCCCGGTCACCCGGGATGCTGGTGAGCTCTTACCTCACCGTTTCACCCTTACCGGCCTTTGGGGGCCGGCGGTCTGTTCTCTGTGGCACTGTCCCGCGGGTCGCCCCGGGTTGCCGTTAACAACCACCCTGCTCTACGGAGTCCGGACGTTCCTCGGCGGCACCCCGAAGGGAACCGACGCGACCGCCTGGCCGACTCGTCCGTCGCCCGGTCATTCTACTCATCATGGATATCGCACACGTCGCCCTGCTCCTGCTGGCCGGTGTCGCGGCCGGGGCGGTCAACGCGATCGCCGGCGGCGGCTCACTGATCACGTTCCCGAGCCTGATCGCGACGGGGTTGCCCTCGGTGGCGGCCAACGTCACCAATTCCGTCTCGGTCTTTCCCGGGTACGTCTCCAGCGTGATCGGCAGCCGGGCCGACCTCGCCGGGCAGCGGGCCCGGGTGACCGCGACCCTGCCCGCGTGTGTGCTGGGCGCGGCCGGCGGGTGCGCGTTGCTGCTGCTCACGCCGGCCCGCGCGTTCGAGCTGATCGTGCCGTTCCTGGTGCTCGGGGCGGCCGCCACGCTCGCCTTCCAGCAGCGGCTGCGCGGCCTCGTCGGGCATCCGCGCGCCATGTCACCCCGCCGGGCGGCCGCCTCGCTGCAGGCAGTCGTCTTCGTCGGCGCGATCTACGGCGGCTACTTCGGCGCCGCGCTGGGCGTCATGTATGTGGCGGCGCTGGCCCTGATCCTGGACGAGCCGCTGAACCGGATCAACGCCCTCAAGAACGTCCTGTCGGCCGCGGTGGGGCTGGTCACGCTGCTGGTCTTCGCCTTCTTCGCCCCGGTCGACTGGGCCGCCGTCGCGATCCTGGCACCGGCCACGGTCGTCGGCGGCTACGCGGGCGCCAAACTCGCCCAGCGCCTGCCCTCCCACGTGCTCCGCATCATCATCGTCACCTTCGGCACAGCTATCGGCCTGCTCCTGCTGTATCGCGCCCTGAGCTGACAACCCCGCACGCTCGTCCCTCGGTCACTCGCCCGGCCCAGCCATCGGGAACATCCCGGTCGCGCGCTACGGCCGCGCCTCCCGCTCAGGCCGCGCGTGGCAGCCGCCGAAGGCGGAGTTCGGCCCCATTGCTTTTGTCGGCCCGACGTGGCGTACGTCTGCAGTTCGCATTTGATCTTGAACCAACCACAACCTGCCACCGCCACCCCCTCCCACCCGGGTGTGGTGGGACCCTACGTGATCGGGAGGGGGCGGAACGGGTTATCCACAATGCGGAGTTGTCCACGTTGAGATGCTGGGTTGGCCTCAGCGGGGTCTGACTCTTTGTCCACGTGGTGTCCGCGATAGAACTTGGTGGATCACCGGTGTCGGTCTGACCCTGTTTTCCCCGGGCGTCGTGTGACTGCCTTAACCCTGATCTGTCGACCGCCGCTGGGGCCACCACCGGGCAAGAACGGTGACTTAACAGGAGCTTGGCTAGAAGCCCCGTCAACGTGCTGTCCGCCCTTGCCCGGTGGTGTGCCGACCCCGTTCACCACAGCAGAGGGCAGCACAGACCACCATGACAGAAACTTTGGTCGAGGTGATCGGCGGTGTCGACACCCACGCCGACACCCATACCGCCGCCGCTGTCGACACCACCGGCCGTCTCCTCGGTCACCAGCAGTTTCCCACCGATCCCGACGGCTACCGGCAGCTGTTGGACTGGCTGGCCAGTTTCGGCCGGGTCCGGCAGGTCGGGGTCGAGGGCACCGGCAGCTATGGCGTCGGCCTCTACCGGCACCTGCACGCCCAGGGCATCTCGGTGATCGAGGTCGACCGGCCCAGCCGTAAGACCCGCCGACGCCGCGGCAAAAGCGACTCCATCGACGCGGAGACCGCAGCCCGGGCCGTACTGGCCGGCACCGCCACCACTGTCCCGAAGACCCGGACCGGGATTGTCGAGACGCTCCGAGTCATCACGACCACCCGCGCCACTGCCGTCAAAGCCCGGACCGCGGCGAAAAACGCCCTGACCGCGATAGCCCGCACCGCCCCCGAACCCCTGCGCAGCCAGTTGAGCGGCCTGGGCACCGACCGGCTGATCGCCGCGGCGGCCGACCTGAAACCAGGCTTCGACATGACCGAACCCTGCACCGCAACCGCTCTGGCACTACGCCGGCTGGCCCGCCGCTGCCACAACCTGGCCGCAGAAATCCGCGAGGCCGACCTCGACCTCGAGTTGATCCTGCGTGAGCTCGCCCCGGACCTGCTCGCCCGGCCCGGTGTCGGCCCCGCCACCGCCGCTCAACTGCTGATCACCGCCGGCGACAACCCGCAACGACTCCGCGCCGAAGCCGCGTTCGCGATGCTCTGCGGCGCCGCACCCCTACCCGCCAGTTCCGGGCGCACCGACCGGCACCGCCTCAACCGCTCAGGTGACCGGCAAGCCAACAAAGCCCTGCACACCATCGCGCTCAGCCGCAGCCGGCACCACCCAGAAACCCGCGCCTACATCGACCGCAGAACCCGCCAAGGCCTCAGCGACCGCGACATCAGACGCTGCCTCAAACGCTACATAGCCCGCGAACTATTCACCCACCTACAAAACGCCCTACGCCGCAACACCCTGCAAACACCCCCACCCGCCCAGTTATCCACAACTTGACTTACAGGAGCATCAGGGGCGGGAAAATCGGGGGCCGTGGCGAGGGCGATTTCGCTACGCTCCGCGCATGAATCGGACCGCGCCGACCCTGCTCTTCGTCATCGGGCCCCCCGCCGTGGGCAAGATGACCGTGGGCAACGCGATCGCCGCGCGCACCGGTTTCCGGGTGTTCCACAATCACCTGACGATCGAGCCGGTGCTGCGGTTCTTCGACTTCGGCACGCCGCCGTTCCATCGCCTGGTCGAGGGTTTCCGCAGGGGCGTGCTCGACGAGGTGGCGGCCAGCGATCTGCCGGGGCTCGTGTTCACTTATGTCTGCGCCTTCGACCAGCCGGCCGACATAGCGGCCCTCGACGGATATGCCGAGCCGTTTGTCAAGCGCGGCGGCCGCGTGCTGTTCCTCGAGCTCGAGGCGTCGCAGGAGGCCCGCCTGAAACGCAACGCGGGCGAGGACAGGCTGGCCGAGAAGGCCTCGAAGCGTGACCTCGACCGCTCCCGGCTCCACCTGATCGAGGCCGACGACCAATATCAGCTGAACTCGACGACGGAGTTCGAGGGCCGCGACGACTACCTGCGCGTCGACAACACGCACCGAAAACCCGACGAGGTGGCCGGCCTCGCGGTCGAGCGGTTCAGCCTGGCTGGAACGAGCGCTCCGCGAAGCTGACCCCGCCGCGTTCGTCCGAGGTCAAAACCTTCCGGTGTACGAGTCGGGGCGCGCTCCGCAGATGCTGGCGGTAACCCCGCGCCCGCAGGTGGAAGCCGAAGTTGTGCCCCTCGACGTGCCACGACGGCTCGGGGTGCCCGTCCGACGGGTCGAGGCGGTGGATGTCGGCGATCTCGAGCTGCTCGAAGACCGGGCCGAACTCACCGCAGATGCCCCACGCGCCCTCGAAGACGAGCGTCGCCGGGGAGATCCAGAAGGAGGCGTCGCCCCAGCTCACGATGTAGTCGAGGTCGATCATCAGGCGCACTTGCGGGAGGGCGCCGTCGTCGCTGTGCTCGGCCAGGCTCAGCCCGTGGATGCGGCAGTCGTGCCACCCCATCGTGGGGTAGTCCGCCTCGGTCGAGGTCGCCTTGGTCAGTTCCAGGGTCGGTGGCGCGACGGCTGCGGTCATCGGGTCAGTATCAGCTCCCTAAACGCCCGAATCCGACATTTCGCCCGTGTCGCGGCGGCCTGAAATCTTCTTCAGGAACCGGGTGAAGTGCGGGTCGAACCGAGCGGGGTCGGCCGCCGCCAGCTCGTCCCGCGACCACCATCGCACGCCGTGAAACTCGCCCTCGTCGACAACGAGCGCCCGCGAACGCTCGCACGGCAGCACGTACCAGAGGCTCACGTCGGTGTGCCCCGAGTCGATCCCCACGGTGCCGGTGACCGTCAGAAACACCGGCTCCTTCGACACCGCCGCGCCGTCCAGGCCCAGCTCCTCGCCGACCTCCCGCCCGGCCGTCAGCCACGGGTCCTCGTCGGGCTCGACATGCCCGCCCGGCGGCAGCCACAGCCCGGCATTCACGTGATCAACCAGCAGGATCGCCCCGTCGTGAGGATCGACCGGCACCACGTACGAGACCAGGTGCCGATCGGGAGTGGCTGGCTTGACCCGCCGGAACACGTCGTCGGTGCCGCTCAGCCAATCCAGCACCAGCCGCCGATGCTCGCCCTCCAGCTCGTCCCCCGCCTCGAGCCCAGCCACCACCGAATGCACAACCGCCACCGACGCACGCATCCGTGCATGCTCCCAGGGCGCCGCTCAGCAACATCGTGGCGGGCACGCGCTACCACCGCGAGCGCCATCTCGCGGGAATCGATCGCCGTCCGCTTGACAGTGTCAAGCCGATGGGGCAACCTAGTGCTTGACACCGTCAAGGAGGCGAACATGTATCACGCCATCGTCAAGCGCATCGCGGTTCGTAACTTCGAGCGCATCAACAACCACGACTTCCAGGCCCTGGTCAACGACTGCGCGCCCGATATCCGGCACCGCTTCGGGGGTGAGCACGCCCTGGGCGGCGAGCGCCACGACCGCGAGTCGTTCCACCGGTGGATGCAGCGCCTCGGGCGGGTCAGCCCCACTCTCAAGCTCACCGTCAAAGACGTCTGGGTCAAGGGCGGCCCGGCGCGCACCACGATTATCGTGCGCTGGACGGCCACGCAGGACATGCCCGACAATTCCCCGTACGAGAATCGTGGCGTGCACGTGATCGAGATGCGCTGGGGCAAGGTCGTCTCGATCGATGCCAACGAGGATTCGCAGCTGGTCGACTCCGCGTTGAAGGTCCTGGCCGCGCACGGCGTCGACGAGGCGCTCGCCGCGCCGATCGTGAGCTGACGGTGGGCGTACGGGAAGATCTGCTCGCCGCCGCCCGGGCCGAGCTCGAGGAACACGGGCACGCCGGGATCAGCTTGCGAGCGGTGGCGCGCCGGGCCGGTGTCTCGCACGCCGCGCCGAAACACCATTTCGACGACCGCGCGGCGCTGCTGACCGCCATCGCGGCCGACGGTTTCGCCGAGCTGGCCGCCGCGATGGACCGCCTGCCCGAACCCACCCTGGCCGCGCTGGGCCGGGCGTACATCGATTTCGGGTTGACCCATCCGGCCCTCTTCGACCTGATGTTCCGCCCCTCCGAGCTGCACGCCGACGACCCCGAACTGCTCGCCGCGAGCAACAACTCCATCAGTCGCCTGCGCGCCGCGGCCGACGACCAGTCGCTCACGCTGATCAGCTGGGCCCTGGTGCACGGCCTGGTCATCTTGGCCCGCGACGGCGCCCTGGGCCGCATCGCCGACATCGCCGAGCCCGCGGGCGTGGCCGAGCTGGCCCGCGGGCTGGCCGACGCGTACACCGAAAGGATCCAGTCATGATGCGCACCAGCACCGACGACCGCGAGCGCACCGGCCGCCACCTCGGCGTCGCGCTCGACCTCGGCTACCTCGACCTGACCGAGTACGAGGACCGCCTGGCCGCGGCGATGACGGCCCGGGACGCCGGCGAGCTGGCCCGCCTCACGGCCGACCTGCCCGCCGACGAGCTGCGCCGCCGCGACCCGCAGGCCCGGGCCCGGCGCGCCGGGCACGCCCGCCTCGGCGTACGGATCCATCTCGCCGCCTACCTCGCGATGGCGGTGCTGGTGACCGGCATCTGGCTGACGATCGCCCTGGCTGCCGGCGTCTGGTACCCGTGGTTCGTCTGGCCCGTCCTCGGTGGCGGTCTCGGCGTCCTGGGGCACGCCATCCCGGTGCGACTGGCCCTGGCCAAGAACGTCAGCCGGTGATCCAGGCCAGGTTGACCTTGCGGAACACGATCGAGCGGTGCGACGAGGCGTTGGCGTCGACGTTCTCGTTGACCTCGACCAGGGCGCCCACGAATTTGTCGGCGGTCTTGGCCATGCTGGAGTAGCCGCCCTCCACGACCTTGGCCGTGCCCAGCTGCGGCCAGGCGGGCAGGGGCGCGTCGCTCAGCGGCCGGCTGACCGGCCAGGTGACCCCCTCGTCGGTGCTGATCCGGATCGTCATGGCCCGGCGGTTCACCGTGCTGGCCGAGTTGAGAAACATGATGCGCGGCGTCGTGTCCAGGTTGTAGCGCAGCATTGAGGCCTGCGCGTGCGGGTCGGGCAGCTGCGGATCGGGGGCGTACGGGCCGAAGCCGCCCCCGATGGTGCCGCGGGCGACCCATCGGCTCTTCGCTGTCTCCCATGTGGACTTGACCGCGGTGTCGTTGCGCATCAGCCGGCCGTCGGTCAGCTCCAGCACCGTGCTCTCGCCGGTGACCTCCTGCCCCTTGGCCATCGGCGCGCTGCGGAAGGTCTGCCCGCCGTCGTCGCTGTAGATGTTGCGGTTCGTGGCCGGGATGACCAGCCGTCCCGACGTGGTCTGGATGCCCACGCCCGGCCCGGCCGCGTCCCAGGCCCAGGCCGAGCCGTCGGCGTGCTTCTTCGGGGTGACCGCGGCGGTCAGGTCGACCGGCCCGTGCCAGGTGCGGCCGTCCTCCTGCGCGCTGCTCGTGAAGAGCCTGACCCGGCGCTCGCCCCACTGGGTGATCCGGGTGGTGCCGTCGGCTCCGGTCTGGCTCATGCCGGCCGCGTTCCACGACAGGAACAGGAAGATCTTGCCGGAGGTGCGGTCCACCACGGCGGTCGGGTTGCCCCAGGTGCCCGGGCCGGTGCCGGCGACCTCGGCCGGGCCGGACCAGGTGTTCCCGTTGTCGGTCGAGCGCTTGGCCAGCACGTTGATGTTGCCGTAGTCGCGGTTGGAGTCGGCGCGGCCCTCGGCGAAGGCGAGCAGCGTGTCCTTCGTCGTACGGATCAGCGACGGGATGCGGAACGAGTGGTAGAGGGTGCCGTTGAGCGTCTCGCCACCACCGTCGAACAGCAGTGACTCGGAGT
This sequence comes from Paractinoplanes lichenicola, assembly GCF_016785085.1. Lineage (GTDB taxonomy): Bacteria > Actinomycetota > Actinomycetes > Mycobacteriales > Micromonosporaceae > Actinoplanes > Actinoplanes lichenicola. Next base: position 306,568 of record NZ_JAENHO010000005.1, on the reverse strand, counting down.
GTTTCTCATCGGCGGCGTAGGCCGGCGAAGCAAGAGCGGCCAGGGCGACAGCGGTGAGGACCGCGAGCACACGACGCATCAGAAGACCTTCAGCCCGGTACGGTCGAGGACTTCCTGCACCGGTTGGTAGTAGGAGCGCCGCTCGTTGACGCCGGTGCTGCACGACTGGTCGGCGCCGTTGGCCCCGGAGGCGATGCCGAGCGCGACCTCGCCGTGGAACAGCGGGCCGCCGCTGTCGCCGAACTCGGCGCACAGGGAAGTCTTGATCAGTCCGGTGACCTGGCCCTCCTGATAGTTCACGGTGGCGCTGGTCAGGAGCACCGCGCCGACCAGGTCGGTGCTGGTGGTGCCGGCCCGCGCGACCGACTCGCCGTCGACCGGGTAGCGGGAGCTGCTGATCTGCTTCTCGGCGCCGTTGACCCACACCGTGCCGTAGCCGGAGACGTCGGCGTTGCGATAGGTGACGACGGCGTAGTCGTCGCCGGGGAAGCTGATCGCGTTCCGGGTGCCCAGGTAGGTGCCGTCGGCGGCCTTGTACCAGGCGCTGACGTCCTTCGAGCAGTGCCCGGCGGTGAGGAAGGACTTGGCGCCGGCGGTGTTGCGGACGTTGAAGCCGAGCGAGCACTTGAGCGTCTGGTTCTTGTTCTGAATGCCCTGCCCGCCGGAGGTGAAGGCGGCGGTCGTGGTGAGCGTGCCGGGGATCCGGTCCACTGTCACCACATCGCCCAGCGATGCGGTGACGGCCAGCAACTGGTCCAGCTTCGCCCCGGTGACCGTGCTGTCCATCTCGACGGTCACCCGGTTGGTGCTCGGGTCGACGCCCCACGAGGTGCCCGGGATGCGGGCGGAGGTGTCCAATCTGGTGGTGGCCGAGCGCAGTTCGGTCAGGCTGTGCTCGACCACCTGCGCGACCCCGCCCGCGTCCCGAACCGACTGCGCCGTCGCGGGGTCGGTCACGGTGACGACAGTGCGGCCGGCCGCGTCGACATAAATCCCTCCCGTACGGGTATCACCCAGCCGCACTGCGAGGGCGGTGGCGGCCTCCGCGCGCATGGGAGAAGCCGCGTGGGCCGGCGCCGGAAGTGCGATGACGGCCAGCATTCCGGCCGCCGCGAGCCATTTCTTGGGCATGTCTGCCTCCCCATTCTCGGTGGCGCCGAAAGTAGGTAGCCGGCGTACATTTCCCGTTGGCGCGCGCATGTACGAGCGATGTGCGACCCGTGGATAGCTTTCCGTCGATGTCAGCGAGGCATCGTCCCGTACCGGGAAAGGAAAGCAGCAGATGCGCAGGTTCACGAACCGCCGGATCCGGATGGCCGTGATCGCGGCCGCCGTCGCGATCACGGCGCCGGTCATGTCGGCCCCCGTCTCCGCCGCCGCCGCGACCCCCACAGGCGACGTCGTCCAGGTCGCGGCCGCGGACGGAGCGGCCGAGGGCGCGGAGGAGGTGCTGACCGTCGCCGAGGACGCGGAACTGACCGCGGCCGGCTACGGCCAGCCCATCAAGCGTGACGCCGTGATGACGCGGGCCAAGGACTGGTACAACCGCAACGTGCAGTACAACGACCAGGCCTCGGCGTGGGACGTGAACCAGGGCAAGCGGTACCGCACCGACTGCTCGGGCTTCGTCTCGATGGCCTGGAAGCTCAAGACGAGCAAGGTCACGTGGACGCTTAACGACGTCTCGCACGTCATCAACTGGAACGACCTGCTCCGCGGCGACGCGATCGTGCACGCCCACGACCACGCGGTGCTCTTCGACAAGTGGGTCGACCCGGAGACCAAGGCGGACTTCTGGGTGTACGAGGAGAGCAACCCCACCAACGACATGAACCACCGCAAGGTGCATGTGGTGGACATCCGCAACGACGGCTTCAAGCCGTACCGGTACAACGGGATCCGCAAGTAACCCGCGCACGCGGCGGAAGGCGACCCCGGGTTGCCTTCCGTCCCGCCCGTACATTCGCCGTACATTCGCCGCCCCGGACGGCCGTGAACCGTTCCCCGGACCGTGACACACGTCTATCTTCGGCAACGTGTCCTCAGGAGAGCTCACCGAAGTTCGCGTCCTCGCGTTCGGGGAGATGGTGGTCGCCGTCGACGGTGTGGCGGTGGCCGCCGGTCCGCCCAAGCAACGCGCCCTGCTGGCCCTGCTGCTCTGCCGCCCGGGCGCCGAGGTGCCCTCCGGCGAGCTGATCGACGCCCTCTGGGGCGCCCAGATCCCCAGCTCCGCCCGCAACAACCTGCGTACGTACGTGCATGGTCTGCGCCGCATCCTGGGCGACGAGCGGATCAGCGGCAACGGCCGCCCCGGCTATCGCCTGCACCGCGACCGGATGTGGACCGACGTCGGGCACTTCGAGGCCCTGTGCGCCGCGGCCGACCGGGCCCTGACGGAGGCCGAGCCGGAAGCGGCCCGCACCGCCCTGGCCGAGGCGGTGGCGCTGCGCCGCGGCCCGGCCTTCGGGGACGTCGGGCCGCTGGCGACGGTCGAGGACGAGGCGGGCCGGCTCGAGGAGCGCTGGCTGCTCGCCGTCGAGCAGCGCATCGAGCTCGACCTGCACCGCGGCAGCCCGGCCCAGGTCATCGGCGAGCTGAGCGGCCTGGTCAAGCGGCACCCGTGGCGGGAACGCCTCGTGGCCCTGCTCATGCTGGCGCTCTATCGGGCCGGACGGCAGACCGACGCGCTCACCACCTTCCGGCAGACGGCCGGCGCGCTGGCCGATGAGCTGGGCATCGAACCCGGCGCCGAACTGGCCGACCTGCACCAGGCGATGCTGCGCCAGGATCCGGCCCTGGACCGCCCGTCCGCCGTCCCGGCCCCGGCCGAGCCCCCGGCGGTGGCCCGGCCGGCCGAGCTCCCGCCCGGATCGGGGCACTTCACCGGTCGTACCCGGGAAGGCGCGGTGCTGGACGCCGCCCTCGCCGACGCCCGCTCCTCGGGCCGGCTGCCCGTGCTGGCGGTGGTCGGCCCGGCCGGCATCGGCAAGACGTCACTCGTCGTGGAGTGGGCGCAGCGGGTCGCCGCCGACTTCCCCGACGGGCAGATCTTCGCCGACCTGCGGGGCTTCAGCGCCGAGCCGGTCACGCCGCCCGCCGACGCGCTGCGCCGGTTGCTCTGGTCACTCGGCGTCGAGGCGGACCGGGTGCCCGCCGCCGCCGAGGAGGCGGCCGCGCTGCTGCGCTCGCTGCTCTCCGGCAAGCGCCTGCTGATGATCCTGGACAACGCCGCCTCGGCCGAGCAGGTGGTGCCGCTGCTGCCCGGCGGGGGCGGCAACGCCGTGGTGGTGACCAGCCGCAACCGGCTGGCCGGGCTGATCGCCCGGCACGGCGCGCGGCAGATCGCGCTGGACCCGCTGGCCGAGGACGAGGCGCTCGAGCTCGTCGCCCGCATCGCCGGGCCGGTACGCGTACGGGTGGAGGCGGCCGCCGCCCGCGCCCTGACCCGGCGCTGTGCCCGGCTGCCGCTGGCGCTCTGCATCGCCGCCGCCGACGTGGCCGAGGACCCGGCCCAGACCATCACCGACTATCTGACCGAGCATCGGGCCGGCGCCCGGGCGCGGGGCAATCCGGAGCTGGCGGTGCTGGCCGCGTTCGACCTGTCGCTGCGGGGCCTCACCCGGGGTCAGCAGCGGCTGCTCATGCTGCTCAGCGTCGTGCCCGGGCCCAGCTTCACCGCCGCCACGGCCGCGGCGGTGGCCGGTGGCCCGCCGGAGACCGTCGAGCCGGACCTGCTGCGCCTGGTCAACGCGCATTTCGTGCAGCGCCGGGGCGGCGGCCGGTTCGCCTTCCACGACCTGATCCACGAATACACCCGCACCAAGGCGGCCGCGCCGGACCGGGCGGCGGCCCTCGACCGCCTCTACGAGCACTACCTGGAGTTCGCCGACGCCGCGGACCGGATCCTGCAGCCGGGGGCGCTGCGGTTGCCGGGTCCGGCCGGGCGGGACCCGTTCGAGGGGAACGCGGCCGCCGCGCAGACCTGGTTCGCCGACGAGTCGCCCAACCTCGTCGCCGCCTGCCGCCTGAAACCGGGCCCCGGCCACCGTACGGCGGTGATCCGGCTCGCCGATGCCGTGGGCCGCTATCTGTGGACCCGCGTCGAGCTGGACAACTGGACCGCCGTGGCCGAGGCGGGCGCCCGCGCGGCGCTGGCCGGGCAAGACCTCAAAGGCCAGGCCGCGGCACAGATCGCGTTGGCTCGCATCGCCGACGGCCGGTGCGATTTCACCACAGGCGTTTCCCGGTACGCCGAGGCCGCGCGCCTGGCCCGCCGCGCGCACTGGCCCGAGGCGGAACAGCTCGCCCTCGGATCCACCGCCGCGCTGCACGGGCAACTGGGTGACCTGCGGGCCGCGGTGGACCAGTTGGAGGCGGCCCTGGCCGTCACCCGGGAGCTCGGCGACCGGCTGCACGAGGGCCGCACCCTGCAACTGCTCGGGGCCTACCGCGCCGAGCAGGGCGAGCTCAAACTGGCCGGCGACCTGTTCCGGCAGGCCCTGGAGGTGATCGAGGAGCAGGGCTCGCGGATCGGACAGGCGATCATCCTGACCAACACGGCCGAGCTGAGCCTGCTGCGCGGCGAGTTCGGCGAGGCCGCCCGCCAGGCCGGCCAGGCGCTGACCATCGCCGACGAGGTCGGTCACGTCTCCTGCCGGATCGGCGCCCTGGTCAACCTGTCCGCGGCGTGGCGCGGGCTCGGCGCGGCGGCCACGGCGCTGCCGTACGTGCAGCGGGCGCTGGCCATCCCGGCCGGGCTGGACGCCCGCGACCTCGGCCTCGCGCTGCACGAGGCGGCCGAGGTGCACGACGCCCTCGGCGAGCCCGGCCGCGCGATCGAATACCACCGCACCGCGCACCGGCTGACCGCGTCGGCGCAGGCCCGCTCACCCGCCCTGACCAACGCGATCGCGCTGGCCCTGGCCGAGCACCGGTGGACCCGCTCCGGCCGGGCGGGCACGCCCGCGCCGGACACCCCCGATCTGAACGACGCCCTGGCCGAGGCCCGGCGCTACGGCTACCGCGGGCTGGAGGGCGCGGCGCTGGCCGCCTTGGCCGAGATCAGCCACGACCAGGGCCGCCCGGCCGAAGCCGTCCGGCAGGCCGAACTCGCACTACGCCTACAACGCGAGTCCGGCCGCTACACCAACCCCGAACTGCTCACCACGATCATGACGACTACGAGAAGAAAAATAGCGACGTAGCGCATATTGAACCCATACACGGCGTCGTCAAGGAACGTGACGACTTTCATCCTGTCCGTTCCGCTGTGGACCGACGACAAGAACACCGGCACCGACGCCGACTGGACGACCCTGGCCCGCAAGATCGCCGCTGTCGACGCCGACGGCTACCCCAACGCCGCCGCCCGCTACCGCTCCACCATCAACGCCCTGGCTTCCTGACCCACCCAACGACCGGGCCCACGCATTGCGTGAGCCCGGCTCTTCATTGGCGGTGCCTGGCGAGCCGGCGATCCACCAAATGGGGCACCTGTCGATTTATGCACGCCTCCCGCATCCCATCCACACCGCGGGCCGGTGGTCCGATGCCCACAGGGTCGCGGCGTCGTACGACTGAGGCGCGTTCCTCCATCATTCGCGACTCATCAAAATCAACACTAAAAAGGCAGTCAATGTGGCAATAACGCACAAAACTCCGAGGGCTCCGAAGATGGTGAGGTCGCTCAACCGCCACCGACCGGCAACTCCAAGGATTGTCGTGATCGAAACAGCAAATGCGCCGCCCGCGATCAGCACGGCACGGGCAAGCACCGGCTCCGGGGGACGTTTCGGCTGTTCGGAACGATCGAACCGTTGTATTTTGAGCATGTTGACTCCTCGAATCTGCCTACGGAACCGGGGAAGCGTCGACACCGACGGCCCGCCTGCCAGCGGGCCGTCGCCATCTCTGTCGTAGAGCCAATGGATCATTCGTCAAGTCGGGGCAACCAAGGGGCTAGTCGCGTGTAAAGTTGCCGTCGCCCCTGGCACCCAACATCCTCAGGAGCCGCACCGCCATGGCACCTCACTCGTTGAGGCGGACGCGTACTCGAGAGCAGCAAGCCAGCAGCCACTCGAAGCGCGGCCCCTGAGTGTCGCTTCGCAGGATGCCACCTCCCCTCGGCAGAAGGGGTTACCGTAGGTCGACTACTGGGAGTCAGAAGGGGGTTACATAGAGTAGGTAAGAACACTATGACGGAGCTGGAGGCAATTGCCAATAGTTCGTTGCCCGGTTAGTGTTGCCAAGAAATCTGCCATCTGGCAGTTGGCTAGGTAGCGCTCAACCTGTGGGGGTGACCATCCATGCCCAGCGATCCTGGGCCGATGGCGCGCCGCCGCCAGTTGGGAGCGGCCCTACGTCAACACCGCCTCGACGCTCATCTGAGTGTCCGAGAGGCGGCGCACGCTCTTCTCTGTTCACCGTCGAAGATAAGCAGAATCGAGACGTCGCAACGGAAGGCTTCCCTTCGCGACGTCCGCGATCTCCTCAACCTCTACGGCATAACGAACGAAGAATATCGCGAGCAGCTCATGACGCTGGCGCGAGAAAGCCGCGAGTCAGCGTGGTGGCGGAAGTATCGCCTCAACCCGACCCTCGAGAAGTTCGTCGGTCTGGAATCTTCGGCGACGAAGATCAGCGATTACCAATTCGGAATTGTTCCCGGATCTCTGCAGAGCCGGGACTATGCGAAGGCGATAATCGAGCCTTGGGTCATCAACGACCCCGAGGCATTGGCTGAGGCGGTCGAGGTCCGCATGACGCGGCAAGAATTTCTGGACGCGAGCGGCACTACCCTCCATGCCGTCATCGACGAAGCGGTGTTGCACCGCACCGTGGGGGGTACCGATGTCATGCGCGGCCAAATTGGCAAGATGATCGAACTGGCCGAGTCAGGCTTTGTCGCCTTGCAAGCGATCCCCTTCGACGCGGGGGCGCATCTAGGGATGAACAGCGGCTTTACGGTGTTGCAGTTCGAGGGACCGCACATGAGCGACTCACCCTATCCCGTCGCCGATGTGGTCTATCTCGAAGACCTCGGCGATGGGCAGTGGCTTGACCAGCCCGCCGAGGTCAAGCGCTACCTGGGTGCGTTTGATCGACTGAGGTCGACGGCTCTGCCGACGATCGAGACGATCGATTTCATGAAGTCGTTCTATCGAGCGCGACTGCCTTGAGGCCACGGTCTTGAAAAGGCGAAGTCAAGATGATCGAGAACGACCAGAACTCCACTCCGCAGTGGCGGACGTCATCATTCTGCAGTAACGGTAGTTGCGTGGAGGTGGCGTCTTTCGGCGACTCTATTGCCGTGCGCGACACCAAGAACCGGAACAAGGCACCTTTCCATTACACCTTAGAAGCGTGGAGAGATTTCGTCGTGAGTGTCCAAAAGGGCGAGTTCGACGTTTTATAGCCGACTGCGGACCCGGCCGAGGCTCGACCATATCAATGGGCACTCGGCCGGGGCTTCTCAGACACCGCGGCCCGTTACTTTCAGCTCGTAGCCAGGCCCGTCACCTCAGCCCTTGAGGCCCGTGTGGGCGAGGCCCTCGATGAACTGGCGTTGGGCGATGACGAAGACGATGAGCACTGGGATTGCCGTCATGGAGGCTGCTGATAGTTGGACGTTCCAGAGCTGGCCCTGGTAGGCGTCGGTGAATTGGGTGAGTGCCTGGGGCAGCGTGTATTTCGTCTGGGAGGAGATGTAGACGACCGGCTCCAGGTAGAGGTTCCAGCTGTGCAGGAACGTGAAGATGGCTACGGCGCCCAATGCGGGCCGGGCCAGGGGCAAAGCGATGCGGCGGAAGATGGCGGGGCGGCCCAGGCCGTCCATGCGGGCTGCTTCCTCCAGTTCGCCGGGCAGGGTGATGAAGAACTGGCGCATGATGAAGGTGGCCAGGACGCTCGGCGGGCCCAGCATCGGCACCAGGATCAGCGGCCAGTGGGTGTCGACCAGGCCGAGGCTGTTGAAGATGCGGAACAGCGGGACGATCGTCACCTCGCTCGGGATCAGCAGGCCGACCAGCACGAGCAGGAACAGGGCGTTTTGGCCGCGGAAGCGGATGCGGGCGAAGGCGTAGCCGGCCATGGAGGCCACGACCAGGGTGCCGGCCGTGACGACTACGGCGATGTAAGCGCTGTTCCAGTATTGCTGGGCGAACGGCTGCAGTTCGAAGACCTGACGCCACGGTTCGAGGCTCCACGACGACGGCAGCAGCGACGGGGAGAAGATGTCGGCGTTCGGCTTGAAGGAGCTTGTGATCATCCACCAGGTGGGGAACACGAAGGGGACGCAGAGGACGAGCAGAATCCCGTACAGGAAAAGCTTGGCCTTAGTGCTCATGGAAGACCCACCTCTTGCGCATCTGCCACTGCAGAACGGTCAGGGCCAGCACGATCAGGAAGAGCAGGACCGAAAGGGTGGCGCCGTAGCCGAAGGCGTGGAACTGGAACGCCTGCTGATACAGGTAATAGACGAGAACCGTGGTGGACGTGCCGGGGCCGCCCTGGGTGAGGACGCTGATCTGGGCGAAGACCTGCAGCGAGCCGACCACGGTGATGATCGACGTGAGCAGAATGGTGGGGCTGATCAGCGGTAGCGTGATGCGCCGGAAAATGGTCCACGGGCTGGCGCCGTCGGTGCGGGCGGCCTCGTACAGGTCTTGTGGAACGCCTTGCAGAGCGGCCAGGAAAAGCACCATGTTGAGGCCGACGTTTTTGAACACCTGCACGACGACCACCGAGGCCATGGCGGTGCCGCCCGAGCGCAGCCAGTTGGGGCCGTCGATGCCGATCGTGTCGAGCAGGCCGTTGATGCCGCCGTTGTCCTGCAGCAGGAAACCCCACACGATCGTCCAGGCGAGAAGCGACACGACGACCGGGGAGAAGAACAGCACACGGAAAACGGTGGTGCCGCGCAGTTTCTGGTTGAGCAGGACGGCCAGCAGCAGGGCGAGGGCCAGATTGAGGACGACCAGGCCGATCGAGAAGAACGCGGTCGCGCGCAGAACGGCGGGCACATTCGGGTCGTCGGCGAGCTTGCGATAGTTCTCGGCGCCGACGAAATTGAAGGTGTCGGCCAGGACGTTCCATTCGTGCAGGCTGTACCAGACGACCAGCACCAGCGGCAGGAAGACGAACACCAGCGAGCCGAACAGGGCCGGCGTGATGAACACGTACGCGGTCAGTTGATCACGCCGCCGCGTGGTCCAGTAGCGGCGGCGGATCAACGCGGAGCCACCGCTCATTTGGCGAGCAGCGGGGTGATGGCCGTGCACACACCCTTCAGCACAGCGGGGACGTCTGCTCCCGGCTTCCACAGCGGATCAAGCCCGGCCCGTACGGCCTGGTTGATCTCGGCGCTGCCGGTGTGACTCGGCTTGACGACGCCGTCGGCGATCCCGTCGATGACCACGTTCTGCAGCTGCTCCGGCTTGAGCAGCGGGTTCGCCTTGGCCAGCGTCTGCGCGGTGAGCTGGGACTGCCGCGGCGGCGGGAAGAACTGGGCCAGCTTCTCGCTGTTGGCGGGGCTGGTGAAGAACTTGACGAACTCGGCCGCGGCCGACGCGTTCTTGCCCTTCTTGAGCACGCCCAGGCCACCCTGCCCGATCACCGAATACTCCCCCGACGGGCCGGCCGGCAGCGGGACCAGCGTCCAGCCGAAGCCGTCCTCCTCGAGCAGCGACGTCCGCGAGATCTGCGCGATCGTCATGGCCGACTCGCCGGCGAAGAAGTCCGCGGCCACGCCGGGCGCGGGCAGCGCCTTGCCGGTGAAGATCGCCTTGTGCAGGAACGTCATCGCGTCGACCATCGGCTGCTGATCGAAGCCGCAGGTCTTGCCGTCGGCGCTCCACGCCTCGGCGCCCCAGCCGCGGAAGACGGTGGCCAGGTTGGTCCAGTCCTTGTAGTCGAAGTCGCGGACCACCAGGCCCTGCTTGCCGGTCTTGGCCGCCACCGTCGAGGCCGCGGCGACGGCGTTCTCCCAGGTCCAGTCGGTGGGCAGCGTGACCCCGGCCTGCTTGAGCAGGTCGGTGTTGACGAAGACCCCGAACGGCGAGGTGGAGAACGGGTACGCCATCAGCTTGCCGTCCTGCTTCCACAGGGCGGTGGCCGCGGGCGCCAGGTCGGCCGCGTTCTCGATGCTGTCGTCGAGCGGCTCGAGCGCGCCGGACGCCACGAAGTCGGGGGCCGAGCCCTCCAGGATCCACGCGATGTCGGGCGCGTTCCCGCCGGCGATCTGGGTGGTGACCGTCGTCGTGTAGTTGTCGATCGGCAACGCGTCGAACTTGACGGTGACGTCGGGGTGGCTCGTCTTGTATTCGGCCGCGATCGAGTCGAACAGCTGCACGTGGGCCGGGTTGGCCGACCAGGTGGTCATCCGCAGCGTGATCGGGCCGTCGGACCCCGCGTCGTCGCCGCCACCGCAGGCGGCGAGCGAACAGAGGAGGGCGGCCGTCGCTATACCGGAGAGAAGGCGTCTCATCGAAGGTGCTCCTTCCAGGAAAAAATCAGTAACCGCTGACGTCGGGCCAGTGCAGCTCGACGCCGTCGGCGCTCAGGTGGGCTTGAAAGTCGGCCAGCAGGCCGGGGGTGTTACGGACGGCCCGCGGCGTGACGGCGCGGTCGAGGCAGAACGCGGCCAGCGCGCCGGCCACCTCCCCCGCGTTCCACTCGACCGGGTGCAGCCGGTACGAGCCGTTGGTGATGTGGGTGGTGCCGATGTTCTTGCCGGCCGGCAGCAGGTTCTCCATGCGCTGCGGGATCAGGGCCCCCAGCGGGATCTCGAACGGGCAGCTGGCGACGTCGATGTAGTTGTCGCCGCCCGTGGAGGGGTGCAGGTCGATGCGATACATGCCGACCCCGACCGCATCGGAGTACGGGACCGCGCCTTTGTCGCCTCTGACCTGGAGCGACAGATCCTGTTCGACGACCGTGTACTCGGCCCGGATCCGCCGGCCCTCCCGCACGTACGGGGCCATCGCGAGGCCGTCGGCGCTGCCGGTGATGTCGCCGCGCAGCCGCAGGCCCGGCCAGCCCGTGCCGCCGTCCGGGCGCGGCGCCTCGGTCTGCAGCCAGTAGAGCACCGAGAAGGACAGCTCGCGGGCGTTGCGCTCGACCTCCGCGGGGGGCGGCCCGTCGACGTACGGCTGCTCGAAGTAGTCGATCATCGGCCAGTTCACGAGGCAGATGTCGCTCGGGTAGAGGCCGCCGGTGAAGTTGCGGCGCGCGGCGATCCGCCGGAACGTCCACAGGTTGCCGTCGCCGGGGTTGACCCGCTGGTCGGCGTCGACGAGCCACGGGTCGTCGTCCGGGTTCGGGGTGAACGAGCGGGTCGAGAGCTGGAGCGTACGGGGGTTCGGGGTCTGCCACGAGAGCATGCGAGCGCCCCAGAAATCGGGCTGGTATTCGCGCCAGAACCCGTACGCGGAAGGCTTGTCGATGGTGTGATCGCCGTCGACGTGATCCACCGCGAAGCAGACCGACAGCGCCTGCATGTTCGCCGGGTTCGCGGTGCCGGGGGCGTTGGGCTCGCCGGTCTCGGCCTGCGACTCGGCGCCCGTCACGTATTCGGTGCCGGTCATCGGCAGCAGGTCGCCGGTCTCGGTCGCGTCCAGGATGTAGGGCGCTGACAGCACGAGGTCGTCGCCGTGGTGGCGGACCGTCACGGCCGTGACGCGGTCACCGTCCGTCTCGGCGGCGATCGGCACTGCCGGTTGCAGCACGGTCAGCCGGCCCGACCCCCGGTACGGGGCGAGCATCGCGTCGATCACGGCCACGGCGACGCGCGGCTCGTGGCAGAGACGGCTGACGTGCCCGGCGCCGGGGTTGAGATCACGGGTGCGGCGGGCGCGGTCGGTCAGCGGATAGTAGGCGCGGTAATAGTCCCGGATGCCGTCGCGCAGCGCCCGGTAACTCGCGGTGACGCCGAAGCGCTCGACCCAGCTGTGCTCGTCCGGCGGCACGGCCTGACTGGTCAGCTGGCCGCCGAGCCACGCGTACTCCTCGGTCAGCAAGACCGTGCGGCCCGCCCGCAGCGCCGCCAGGGCCGCCGCCACTCCACCCAGGCCGCCCCCGACGACCAGCACGTCCGCTCGCAGCTCACGCACGGGCCACCGCCAGCGTCGCACCGGTCACGGGTTCGCACGGCAGCAGTCGTTGCCGGTCGCCGTCCGCGCCCTCGAGCACCGCGGACAGCACCTCGACGGCCTGCCAGCCCATCTCGCGCCGCGGGATCCGATAGCCGGTGAAGTCGAGATCCGTGCTGGCGGGCCGGGTCGGGTCGCCCAGTGCCACAAAGGACAGATCTTCCGGTACGCGTAGACCCCGCCTGACGGCCTCGTCGGCGAGCTGGGCGCCGTCGGCGAACTCCTCGACGAACACTGCGGTGACTCTTTGCTTGATCAACTCGTTCAGCGCCTCTTTGCCCGGTTTGATGTGGATTCCTGTGATGCCCGCGCCGGCCACCGCTGTGGTGAAGCCGCGGAAGCGGTCGGCGTGCGACTCGGGGCCGCCGCCCTCCCCCACGTACGCGATCCTGCGATGTCCCAGCTCGGCGGCCCGGCGGACCTGGGCCGCGGTGGCCGCCGGATAGTCGGCGCCCACGTAGGGAACCGGGCCGCCGGCGTCGTCGCGGCGGCCCACGCTTACGAACGGCTGACCCTCCGCGATCAGCCGGGCCAGCTCCTCGGGGTCGAGCCAGCGGCCGAGCAGGATGCAGCCGTCGGCCAGCCGCAGCCGGTTGTCCTGCGAGAAGATCCGGCGCCGGCCGTCGACGACCGGGGCGCTGGTGAACAGCAGCAGGTCGCAGCCGATGCGCTCGGCGCACTCCTCGATGCCGACCAGGAACGGGTGGTAGAAGTCGCCCAGCCCGGCCGGGAACACCGGCTCGTAGGTGAAGACGCCGAGGAAACGGTTGCGCTGCGCGGCCAGGCGGCGGGCGATCGGGTCGGCCACATAGCCCGTACGCCGGATGGCCGCGAGCACCTTCTCCCGGGTCTCGGGCGCGATCCGGACGGCGGCGTCGTCGCGCTCGTTGAGCACGATCGAGACGGTCGTCTGGCTGACGCCGGTCATCCTCGCGATGTCCTGCTGCGTCACCCGCCGGCTGCTGGATGGCACGTCGGAGTCCCCTCTGTTACGCCGCTAATACGCATTAACAAACGTGAACCGATGTTGCGGGACCGGATCGGCGCCAGTCAAGGAAATGCCAGCACTAATACCTATTAGCGCCTTGACCAAGGTTGTTAACGATGGCGAAACTTCGGGGCATCCCCTACCTGGAGGTCACCCCGTGGACCGACGATCCCTGCTTCGAGGCACTGCCGGTTTGGCCGGACTTGCCGGACTTGGCGCCTTCCCCAGCGCGGCCCAGGCCGGGCCGGCCGGCATGCCCACCTACACCTATCTGCGGGACGCGCTCAAGACGCCGCTGCGCTACAACCCGACCGGGGAGTTCATCTTCCCGTGCATCCGCGGCGTCTACGACAAGGTCAGCGGCGCCCGCAGCCGCTACTACCTGTATTACGCGCCGCACGAGAAGCCGGGCGGCATCTGCGTGGCCGGGGCCGACTCGCTCGACGGGCCGTTCGCCGAATACTCGAACAACCCGATCATCGACAACGTGCTGCCCAGCACCACCGTCTCGCACGTGTCCTCCCCGCACGTGACCTGGGACGCGGCCACCCGGCAGTTCTTCCTCTACTTCCACGGCGAGAACACCACGACCCGGGTGGCCCGCTCGTCGGACGGGCTGACCTTCCGCGACGAGACCCCGATCCTGAGCACGCGGCTCGTGCCGGGGCTGACCGAGACCTCGTACGCCCGGGTCTTCGAGCACGTGCTGCCCGGTCGCGGCAACAAATACACGATGGTCTACATGGGTGTGCTCGGCGGGAAACGGCGGATTTATCACGGCTGGTCGCCGAACGGGTGGGACGGCTGGCAGTTCGCGCAGACGGCCCTGGTCAACCCGGAGCCGGACGGGCTGACCGACATCTCGGGGCCGTCGCTGGTGTTCCGCAACGGCACGGTCTACGTGGCCTACCACGGCAACGACGGCAAGATGCGGCTCACCGAGGTCGGGCCGGGTCTCGACCGGGAGAACCACCTGGGCGTCTTCTACTCCCCCGCGGCCTCGGACAACGGCCGCGCGGCGGCGCCCTCGTTCGGCACCGACGGCGGGACGCAATACATGTTCTACGAGGCGGGGCCGCGGCTGAACGCCCGCATCTGCATCGCCCGAGCCAACTGATCTTGTTGCCTCGCGGGGCTACCGTCGGTTCATGGCTCCCGTCTCGTACCCGCGTGCCCTGGCGCTGGCCGCCCTGCAAGCAGCCCTGAGCGGAAGCTGGATCGCCGCCGGCGAGCTCTCCCCGGCCCGGCGGCGACTGGCCCGCTTCGGGGCGGTCGCCCTGACGACCGGGATCGGCTATGTCCTCTCGCCGCCGTCGTCGCGCTCGCCGGAAACGCCCGACTCGCCGGTCACGCTGCGGCTGGTCGCGCCCGGGTCCGCGCTCGGCGCCGCGGCCCCCGACCTGACGTCCGCCCCGGCCGACGGCGACCCGGCGGGCGGGGACGGTGCCGACGGGCCGTCGCACGGCTTGCCTGACGCGTCCGAGCTGCTCGGGATCGGCGACAAGCTCGAAAGGCCGTTCGACAAGCGCAAGGCCGTCCTCGGCGCGGCCGTCGTGGCCATCTCGGTCGGGGCGATCGCCGGTCGCCGCCAGTTGGAGAAGCGGTGGCTGGCCCGACTGACCGGCAACGGCCATCCCCACCCGACCCGGGGCCTGGCCGTCCGGGTGGCCGCCGTCGAATTCGCCGGCCAGTTCGCGCTGCAGCTCGCCGACCGGCGGCGGTCCCGCGGCTGACCGTCACACGCGCCGGAAATGTGACAGGAGCCGATGGGCCGGTCATTGTGGACGCCCGGCCGGTTCGGACCCAGGCCCGGCTGGGCAGACTGGGCCCCATGACGGAACCCCGGCGGCCCCGCTGGCAGGTGGCGAGCACGGCCAAGCAGGGGTTCATCCTCGGCGGCTTCTGGAGCTTCCTCGCCCTCTCCCAGGCGATCGTGCTCGCGGCCGGCGACGGCGGCTGGCCCAGCGTGCTGCTCGGCGCGGGCGCGGCGGTGCTGGCGGCCGCATACCTGACCACGGCGATCGCCCTGCGGCGACGCTAGCCGGGCGGATCCCGCCACGACCACCCGCCGGCGAATTCCATGGCCGCCGACGTAGTCCATCCTCGATGATCAGCGCGTGCGCATTCGCGGAAGGGCCGGGCGATGAGGACATTGACACGCGACGTCGTCGAGAACTGGGGTGCCGACGGAGAACGGTGGCTTGCCGGGCTGCCGGCGCTCGTGGACGAGGTTGCGGCGGAATGGGGCGTACGGGTCCTGGAGACCTATCCGATGACGTTCCACTGGGTGGCCGCGGCCGTGTGTGCGGACGGGACGAAAGCGGTTCTCAAGCTGGGCGTGCCGGATGGGCATCTCGACACCGAGGCGGAGGCGCTGCGGGTTTTCGACGGGCAGGGGGCCGTACGGCTGCTGGGTGAGAATGCCGCCAAGGGCGCACTTCTGGTCGAGCGTGCCGATCCGGGAACGACATTGACGGTCGACGACGAAGCGGCTCTGGTTGACGTGGGTCACCGCCTTCACCGCGTACGGGGGAAGGACCGCAACCTGCCGCACCTGCGGAAGCTGCGCGGGGGTTTCGAGCGGTATCGCGAGGGGCCGATTCCGCAGCGGATGGTGGACCGGGCGGCCGAATTGTTCGACGACCTCTGTGACAGCGCGCCGCGGGAGACGGTATTGCACGGGGACCTGCATCACGGCAATGTGCTGCGGGGCCGCGACGGGGAATGGCTGGCCATCGACCCGCACGGCTGGGTCGGGGATCCCGGATACGACGGCGGGGCGATGCTTTACAACCCCGATCCGGAACGGCGGGAGCCGGAACTTCTCGCGCTCGTGCCGCGCCGGGTCGACATGCTCACGGCGTACGAGGAAAAGGAAAGGGTCATCGCCTGGGGCTATGTCATGGGGGTGCTGTCGGAATTGTGGACGGTGGAGGCTTCCGGCCAGGCCCGCAGCCGGGCCCTCGACGTGGCCCGCCGGTTGGAGCCGATGCTGGATTAGCGACGCAACACTGAGGCGCCCAGCGTCATGACGACCATGAGCCCGACAATGACGGCGAACGATACGGTCAGCGACGAGACGTGGGCGATTCCGCCGATGATTCCGGGGGCGATCAGACCACTTCCGTACGCGATTCCGGCCACCCCGGCAATGCTGCGTCCCGGGTGTTCGCTGCTGCGCCCGGCCGCCGCGAAGACCAGCGGGACCACCACCGCGATCCCGATGCCGAGCAGGCCGAACCCGGCGATGACCAGCACGACCTGATCGAGCAGGACCACCATGAGCGCGCCGGTCGTGGCCAGCGCGCCACTGATCCGTACGGTCCGGACCGGGCCGATCTTGTGTACCACCCAGTCTCCGCCGAAGCGCGCGATCGCCATGCACACCGAGAAGATCGAAACCGTGGCGGCGGCGGTCGCGGCGGGGTGATGCAGCAGGTCACGGATGTAGACGGCGGCCCAGTCGAGGCTGGCCCCCTCGGCGAAGACGGCGCACAGCCCGATCAGGCCGATCGGCAGCACGGCCTTGCTGGGCAGCGCGAACGCCGGCGGCTCCTCGAGGGTGGGGGCGGGCCGGTGCGGCACGATCCACAGCGAGGCGCCGAGCACCACGACGGCCAGCACCGCCGCCGCGATCGCGAAGTGGGCCGGCGCCCCCAGCCCCTCGCGGGCCGCGAACACGGCGACGGCCGAGCCGCCCAGCCCGCCCACGCTCCACCAGCCGTGGAAGCCGGACATGACGGACCGCCCGTATTGCTCCTCGACCAGGACGGCGTGCGCGTTCATGGCCACGTCGGCCAGCCCCGCGGCCGCGCCGTAGCCCACGAGCGCGGCGCAGAGCAGCCACAACGAGGTGGGCAGCGACGGCAACAACAGCGCGGCGACCCAGGCCAGCATGAGGACGCGTACGAGGGAACGAAGGTCGAACCGATGCACGAGGCGCCCCGACAGCGGCATCGCGAGCAGCGCCCCCACCCCGGGCATGAGCAGCGCGATCCCCAGCCCACCGGGCCCGGCCCCGACGTGATCGGCGATCCACGGCACCCGCGCCGCGAACGTCCCCGTCACCGCCCCGTGCGCCGCGAACACCGCCGACGTGGCCACCCGCGCCCGCCGCAACCCGGCCACCTCGACACCGATCACTCCCCGACAGTAAGCGAAGCCGAACGATCCTCGTCCGGTGCCCCGCTTGGTGCCGGCCGCCGAATTCGCGGCCACGCGGAAGCCCTTCAACTCCTTCGCCGGGTCACCGATCACAAGCCCAGGATTTCCCGTACGACCCTCAGCAGCTCGGCATTCCCGGGCCCGCGTGAGCAGGCCGCGAAAGGCTCGAGCGCTTGCTTGAGCCGCCGCACCAGCCAGTTCACGTCAAAGCGCGGCGGAATTCCCGGACCGCGCACTTGACCGCCGCCTGTCTCATTGCGACAGCCTGTCAGCTGGGCCTTTTCCGCTTCGGATGACAAGCGGGCGGTGGGTGTCGGCGGGTGGGCCGGGACGACACGGTGCGGAGGGGTCGCGTACGGGTGGGAATGTCGGTTGAATGGCCGGAGGCCGGTTAGTGAATGGAATGGGGGCTGTTGTGCCGCTTCGGAGTCGGAAGCAATGGTGGGGCGTGACGTTGGATGCGCCGGACGGGGTGGCTCTGGGACGGTTCTATTCGCGGTTGCTCGACTGGAAGTTCTATCCGGCCGAGAACGGGCTCGGCGGGGCCGTCGCGCCGTCCGAGCAGGCCGGGTTCAACCTGGGGTTTCAGACCGAGGAGCACTACGTGCGGCCCGTTTGGCCGGCCGCGCCGGGAAAGCCGCAGATGAGTATGCATCTCGAGATCGAAGTGGACGATCTGGAGGAGGCCGTGGCGCATGCCGTGGGGGTGGGGGCCACGGTGGCCGAGTATCAGCCGCAGAAAACCGTGCGCGTGATGCTCGACCCGGCGGGGCATCCGTTCTGCCTGTATCTGGATGAAAGTGAACTAGACGAAGGTAAATAGGCGAAGGCCGGGGACGAACGGTTCGGGCGGCCGGCGCAGGCGGTGCACTCCGACGCGGAAACGGGCGTCCGGCGGTTCGTGGAAGGCCAGCTCGTCGAAGCCGTTCGCGGCGAAGACGTCGCGCACCTCGGCGGCCCCGGCACCGGCACGGGTCCAGACGACCGTGCCGCCGGGGGCCAGCAACGTGGGCAGCGCCTCGATGGTGCGGCACGTGTCGGCGTACGGGATGTTGCCGAAGACGCCGCAGGCGAGCACGACCTCGGCGGGGGCCACGGGGGCGTACGGGTCGGTGATGCCCGCGTCGCCGGTGACCACCGTGACGCCCGCGGGGGCCGCCTGCTCGGCCCGTGCGGCCAGCGCCGGGTCCCACTCGACCAGGACGGCTTGCGACCCGGCGGGCAGCAGGGGCAGCACGTCGCGGCCGTCGCCGGCGCACATGCTGAGCACGCGGCGGGGGCGGTCGAGCAACGGCCGGAGGCAGTCCCGCACCACCTCGAGCCGGCGGGCCAGCGACGAGCCCGGAACGTCGTACTCGTCGTGCCATCGCACCCAGTCGCGCGCCATCGGATCATTAAAGCGAAAGACGCCGCGCCCGGACGAAGGGCGCGGCGTCTTCCCAGGAGCGGATCAAGCTAGGTGGACGACTTGTGGTCGACGGTCGCGGCCACGTCCTTGTCGACGCGGGGGTCGCCCGCGTCGGCGAAGTAGTCGTCCAGGGTGGTGCCGTCCACCCCGTCCGGCGTCTTCGCCGCCCGCAGGATCAGCGTCGCGATCACGGCCACCAGCAGGTTCAGGATGACGGTGACGAAGCCGACGTAGATCGTGCGCTTGGTGTCGAAGCCGAAGTCGGAGAGCGGGAACGCCGAGCCGCCGAAGTGGGCCCGGCCGGTCGCCGCGTTCGGGATCTGCCACAGCATCCACATCGACAGGCCCATGCCGACGACCCAGCCCGCGATCAGCCCGCCGCGGTGCAGCCAGCGGGTGAACAGGCCGAGCGCCACCGCGGGCGCGGTCTGCAGGATGATGATGCCGCCGATCAGCTGCAGGTCGATGGAGAACTGCGGGTCGAGGAAGACGATGCAGGCGACCGCGCCGACCTTCACCACCAGCGAGGTGATCTTCGAGACGCGCGCCTCCTGAGCCGGCGACGCGTCCTTGCGCAGATATTCCTTGTAGATGTTGCGGGTGAACAGGTTGGCCGCGGCGATCGACATGATGGCCGCCGGGACCAGTGCGCCGATGCCGATCGCGGCGAACGCGACGCCCGCGAACCAGGACGGGAACTGCATGTCGAACAGCAGCGGCACGACGGTGTTGCTGTCCACCTTGCCGGTCGCCGGGTCGGTGATCGGCTTGACGCCCGAGGCGATGGCCGCGTAGCCGAGCAGCGCGAGCAGGCCGAGCAGGAAGCTGTAGGCCGGCAGGGCCGACATGTTCCGCTTGATCACGTTGCGGTTCTTGCTGGCCAGCACGCCGGTGATGCTGTGCGGGTAGAGGAACAGCGCGAGCGCCGAGCCCAGGGCCAGCGTGATGTATTGGAGCTGGTTGTTGGCGTTGAGCGTGATGCCGTCGCCGGGCGCCGGTGAGGCGGTGAACTTGGCCTCGGCCGCGTCGAAGATGCTGCCCCAGCCGCCCAGCTTGTAGGGCAGGTAGATGACCGCCACGAGGATCACGATGTAGATCAGCGTGTCCTTGACGAAGGCGATCAGGGCCGGGGCGCGCAGGCCCGATTGATACGTGTACGCGGCGAGGATCGCGAACGCGATGATGATCGGCGCGTGCCGGGCGACCGCGCTCTCCCCGGTGACGCCCATGGTCTTGAGCACGGCCTCGATGCCGACCAGCTGCAGGGCGATGTACGGCATGGTGGCGACGATGCCCGTGATGGCGATCAGCAGGGCCAGCGTCGGCGAGCCGAACCTCGTACGGACGAAGTCGGCCGGGGTGACGAAGCCGTGCCGGTGCGACACCGACCAGAGCCGGATCAGGATCAGGAAGAACAGCGGGTAGATGACGATCGTGTACGGGACCGCGAAGAACCCGGCCGCGCCCGCGCCGAAGATCAGGGCGGGCACGGCGACGAACGTGTACGCCGTGTAGAGGTCGCCGCCGACCAGGAACCAGGTGATCCAGCCGCCGAAGCTGCGCCCGCCCAGTCCCCACTCGTCGAGGTGCTCCATGTCCTGCGGCGCCCGCCACCGCGCGGCGACAAAGCCCATGCCGCTGACCAGCAGGAACAGGAGGGTGAAGACGACGATCTCGGTGATGTGGTCGCTCATGACGTCACCGCTTCTTCGTCATCTGATAGACGAGCGAGGTCGTCGCCACGCCGACGAGGATGAAGAGGAACTGCAGCCAGTAGAAGGCCGGGAAGCCCCACAACCGGGGCGAGTCGTGGTTGAACAGCGGGGTCAGCACGGGCAGCACGATGGGGATGACCAGCAGCCAGTTCCAGGGGCTGCGATCGCTGCGGGCTGCGGGCACTGCTTTCGGCGTTTCGGGCTCCGCCATCAGCCGTACCTCCTCGTAACTGTGGAGACGGTCACAGTCACGCTAACGACACACGCCCGTTACAAGCGATCATCCTGCGCCCAGCGGTTTACGAACTGCGCCGAACGGCCGGTCCGTCCATCGACGAGCCGGCCGTTCCACCGCTTCCTACAGCGCGTCGAGCCTGGCCAGGGCCGCACGGATCTTTGTGGTGAGCTGCTCGTCGGTGAGGTCGCCGGGGCCGCGCAGCCCCACCGGGATCACGTAGTCGTCCTCGAGCAGATAGAAGACGTCGAGCAGCACCCGCTCGAACGGCTCCCGCGTGCGCTCGCCGTCGTTCAGCACCTGGCGCCGCGCCTCGAACCAGTCGACGGCGAACCGTGGCCCGCTGATCTGCCCGGCCACCAGGCGGCGCATCAGATCCACCTGGGTGGCCGTCCCGGAGCCGGGCGGGGCTTCGGACGGCCGCGCCCAGGCCCGCGGCCGTTCCGGTCGGGTCACCAGAGCCAGCCCTTGTCGACGATGTCGGTGAACTGGTTGTCGCCCAGCTTGTAGCCGGTCCAGAACGAGCCGTCCTTGGGGTTCAGCATGACCATCTTCTTGCTCGCCGGGTCGATGAACCCGACTGCCGGGCCCTGCCCACGGTAGTTGAACCGGTAGATCTTCGTGTTGGGCGCCGTCATGTGGTTCCGCATGATCTGCTCCCACTCGGCCAGGCTCTTGTTGGTCGCGTTGCCGGTCAGGCCCCAGTCCGTCTTGTGGGCGTCCCACTTCTTCTGCATGGTCGACCGCTTGCTGAAGTTGGCCTTCTTGGCCCACCCGGCCGCCGCGCTGCCGCAGTTGGCCGCGGCCGCTCGCTGCGCGGACGCCGCACGGGCCTGCGGAACCACCTTGCAGGCCTCACCCATCTGCTGGGCGAACTCCTCGAGCTCTTTGAGACCCTTCTTGCCGGCCTTGATCTCGTCGAGGAACTTCCGCAGCTTCGGCGCCAGCCGCAGGATCTGCTTGATCGCCTTGCCGCCGGTGCTGAAGATCTTGCCGACCGGGATGATGCTGGCCAGCGTCCACAGGCACGCCTCGACGTTGCCCTCGGTGAAGCACTTCTTGACGTCGGTCCAGCCGGACAGGTCGGCGATCAGGTCACCGAGGTTGTCCTCGATGAAGTCGAGGATGTCCTGACCGGCCAGGTCCTTGTACTGCTGGTAGCGCTCGCGGTCCTCCGGGCTGAGCTGGTCGAGGATCTCCTGCTCGCGGTCGGGGTCGGGCACGCCGTTGTCGCCCTCGAGGGCGGCGCCGCGCGCGTCCTGCTCCCGCTGCCGCTCGGCCGCCTCGGCCCGGTCGGCCGCCTGCTGGGCCTCCACGGCGTGCGAGAAGGCGAGGTCGACGGCCTTGTCGGCGTCGTCGGCCCACTTCTGGGCCTCGTCCGCATTGGTGCGCGCCTCGGCGGCGTAGCCCTCGGCGTCGGTGGCCGACTTCCGCGCGGCGGCCGCGTCGGCCTCGGCCGCGCTGGCCGCGGCGGCCGCGGCGTTGGCGTCGGCCTGCGCCGCCTGGGCGCTCCGGCCGGCGATGGCCGCGTCGTCGGCCGCCTGGTTCGCCGCCGCGCGGGCGGCCGCGGCGTCGGCCCGGGCCCGGGCGTCCGCGGCCACCGCGTTCGCCGCGGCGGACCGCGCCGCGGCGCCGTCGGCCGCGGCCTCGGCCGCCGACTTCTTGGCCTCGGCGGCCGACTTGGCCGCGTCGGAGGCCGACTTGGCCGCGTCCGCCGCCGACTGGTAGGCCGGGCGCACCTGGTCGTTGGCCCGCTCGGCGGCCTGCTGGGCGAGGTCGGCCGCGGTCAGCGCCTCGGCGGCACGCCGCGCGGCGGCCTCGGCCTGCTCGGCGCCGATGGTGCGGGCCTGCTCGGCCACCACGGTCACGAAGTCGGCGTCGATGTCGGCGCCGGTGAACGGCGTGACCAGACCGATCGCGGCGTTGGCGGGCTCGGCGATACCCGCGGCCGACTGCCGGGCCGCCGCGGCGGCGGTCACCGCCAGGTCGGCCTGGTGGGCGGCCGCCACGGCCTCGGTGGTGGCCGCCTGCGCCTCGTCGCGGGTGCGGTTGGCCGCCCACAGCGCCTGCATCGCTTCCTCCGCGGCCTGCTGGGCGAACTTCACCGCGGCCGAGGCCGCCTCGGCCGCCTTGACCTCCTGCCGGGTCGCCTCGGCGGCCTGGGCCTCGGCCCGCATCCGCGCGGCGTGGGTCGCCCGCGCGTCCGCCTCGGCGGCGTCGGCGGCCGCGTCCGCGCGGGCCGCGGCGGCCTCGGCGGCCTGCGCCGCGGCGAGGGCCCGGGACGCGGCCTGCTGGGCCTGGGTGGCGGCGGCCCGGGCGTTGGCCGCGGCGCCGGTGGCGACGTTGGCCGAGCCCCGGGCCGAGCGGGCGGCGGTGCCGGCCACGCCGGCCTGCGCGTTCGCCTCGTCGGCCTGACGCTGTGCCTCGGCTCCGGCGGAATCGGTCGCGTAGGCCTTGGCCTGCGCCTCGAGCGCCTTGGCCTTGGCCTTGGCGGTCTGCTCGGCCCGTTCGGCCTCGAGCGCGGCGTCGCGGGCCTGCCGGGCCGCGTCCTCCTGCTTCCAGGCCCGGACGTCGGCCTGCTCGGCCGCCTGGTTGGCGGTGACCGACTTGTCGCGGGCGCCGCGGGCGATCGCCGCCTGGGCGTCCGCGTTGCCGCGAGCCGACCGGGCGACTGCCGCCTGCTCCTCGGCCCGGGCCCGGGCCGCGGCCGCGTTGGCCCGCTCCCGCTCGGCGATGACGCGCTGCTGGCGTGCGGTCTCGGCCTCGGCCTCGGCGGTCAGCCGGTGCTGGTGGGCGCGGGCGGCGGCGGCCACGGCGGCGGCCTCGGCCTGCTCGGCCTTGACCCGGGCGGCCTTGGTGCGCGCGGCGGCGGTCTTGGCCGCGGCGGCCTGCTTGGCGGCGGCCGCGGCGAGCTTCTTGGCGGCGGCGGCGTGGTCCGCGGCCAGCTTGCGCCACCGCTCCGCCTGCCGGGCGTGCGCCTCGGCCTTGGCCTGGGCGTCCTGCGCGTTGTTGGTGGCGATGGTGGCGTCGACGGCGTTGAGCGCGGTCTCGGTCGCCCCGGCCGCGGCGGTGGAAGCCTCGGCCATGCCGTTGACGATCAGCGACCACTCGGCCCCGTAGACCAGGCCGGTGTCGACCAGCTCGTCGGCGGCCGTGGTGGCGATCGCCGCCGCCGTGCCGGCCTGCTCGGCGGCCTGCTGCGCGGCGCGCAGCTCGTTGGCGGTCTGCGTCTTCGCCGCGGCCAGCTCGGGCGCCTTGGACGCCGACGTGCCGGCCCCGGCGGTCAGCACGCGCTCGGCGTGCCGGGCCGCGTTCGCGGCGCCACCCATGGCGTTGGCCGCGCGCTGGAGGGCCCGGACCGCGTCGCCGTGCGCGGCCAGCAGCCGGGTTCGCGCCTCGGAGGCGCGCTTGGCCCGCTGGGCCAGGTCGGACAGCTCCTCGGCGGCCTTGTTGCGCGCCTCCAGGTCCTTCAGATATTGCTCGCGCTCGGCGGCATCGGCCTTGGCCGCGGCCAGATATCCGGTCGCCCAGAACGCCGCCACCGCGGCGTCGTCGCCGGCCAGTGCCTGCTCGGCCGCGGCCTTCACCTTGGACTCGGCCGGCGCGGCGGCGGCGAGGACCCGCAGCCGGTCGCGCAGCTGGCCGGCGCGCTCCCGGCCGTCGGCGGCGACCTTCTCGTCACGGGCGCGCGCCACGTCGGCGCCGTAGGCGAGGAACGCCGCCCGGTCGCCGTCCGTGCCGGCCAGCACCCGCTGCACCTCGGCGTTGAAGTAGGGACCGCCGGTGCCGGCCATGGCCTTGATCCGGGCCAGGTTGTCCGCCGCCTCCTGCTTCTTGCGGGCGGCGACCTGCTTGGTCAGGGCCGGCATGTCGACCATGGCGAACTTCTGGATGGCGGCCGGGTCGGCGGCGGCCAGCGCGGCCAGGGCGGCGTCGCGGATCTCCGGTTCCGGAGTGAACTCGGCGACGTCCGCCACCGCCTTGCGCCAGCGCTCGTTCGAGGTGTCGATGCCGGTCTTGCCGTCCCACGACTCCGTCACGAGCGGCGGAATGGGCAGCGGGTCGCCCTCGGCCAGCAGGAGGGCGGAGGCGGGCGCCGCCGCCGCGGGTGGCGCGTGCAGCACCGGGATGAGGACAGCCGCCGTCAGTGCGGCTGTCACAAAGGTGTGCAGCCGTCGTCGCAATCGCATATTCAGTTTCCCCCGTGGACTCACTGCGAAGATGCCTGCACCGAGTGATCGACCTCGATGCGGACGAGACATTGAAGCACGTCTCGCCCAAGAGACGCGCCCACCCCCGTACGGGGATGGGCGCGGACGGCGGAACGACCGGTCAGGGGGTCCAGAGACCCGTCGAGACGGCCTTGGTCAGCGAGGCGTTGGTGTCGTCGCCGTCGAGCGACCACATCATCGCGCCGCCCAGGCCCTTGGCCCGGATGTAGAGGGTCTTCTGGAGCATCATGGCCGGGTCGTCGTAGGTCCAGAACGTGGTGCCGTCGAACAGCCACGAGTGGCCCGACTTGAGGTCACGGTAGGTCTTGAAGCCGGGCAGCGTCTTGACCGTCTTGTAGTCCTCGGTGCCGGCCGCGAACTTGCCCGGCGCGGGGCCGGTGGCCGGGGCGAACAGGCCGTTGCCGGGCGCGGTGACGCCGGTCCAGCCCTGGCTGTAGTAGGGCAGGCCGAGCACCAGCTTCTTGCGCGGGGCGCCGACCGAGAGCCACTTGTTGATCGCGACCTCGGACGAGAAGTCGGGGTTGTCGGGGGCGCCCTTCGGCACGAAGATCGCGGACTGCTGGTTGGTGCGGGCCTCCCACGAGCCGTGGAAGTCGTAGCCCTGCACCGTGGCGAAGTCGAGGTACTTGAAGATCTTGCCCTCGAAGCCGGCGTCGACCTTGACCGGCGAGGCGGGCAGGAAGGCCGTCAGGTCGTAGTGCCTCTTGGTGGTCTTGCTCAAGGCGTCGAGCTGCTTGCGGAACTCGGCGGTCAGCAGCGTGAAGTTCTGCTTGTCCTCGGGCCGGATGATATTGCCGACCTCACCCTCGGAGCCGGGCCATTCCCAGTCGAGGTCGATGCCGTCGAGGATCCCGGACGCCACCCCGGCGGGCAGGCCGGGCAGGTTGCCCTTGATCCACAGGTCGACGCAGGAGGAGACGAGCTTCGTACGGGAGGCGTCGGTCAGCGCCGCGTCCGAGAAGTACTTCGAGCCGGTCCAGCCGCCGAGCGAGATCAGCACGCGCAGCTTCGGGTTCTTGGCCTTGAGTTCCTTGATCTGGTTGAGGTTGCCCGAGATCGGCTGGCCCTCGACGTCGGCGACGCCGTCGACGCTGTTCTCGGCCGAGAACGGGGTCTGCCAGTCGGCCCACGCGTCGGCCGAGGCGCAGAGCCCGTCCGCGGTGACCGGGCCGAACGCGTAGTTGATGTGGGTCAGGCGGCTCGCGGCGCCGGACTTCTGCACCTTGGCCAGCTGGAAGTCGCGGCCGTAGATGCCCCACTGGGTGAAGTAGCCGACCTTGACGTACGGCTTGATCGTTGCCTGTGCGGGTGTCGCGGCGAACGTCGACGCCACCGCGGCGACGGCCGCCGCGGCCACGAGACGTCGGGTGAATACGCGCATGAGCCCTCCCGGGCCGAAACGTTGAAGAAAGTTTCCTAATCGAGGAAGCTAAACGTCTCGAACCCGGGAGGCAAGAAGTAGTTAGCGCAAATGGGCCGTCTCGTTGACGGAACGTACCGCTATGTTGCCATCCGGCCAGACATCCATTGTGGAGATGCCCGCGGCGTCGAGGAACAACCGATGCAGGAACGCGTCGGAGGCGGCCAGCGCGTCGCGCAGGATCAGCTTGATCGGCGACACGTGGGAGACCAGCACCACAACCCCTCCCCCGTACGAGGAAAGGATGCTCGCCATCGCGCCGCGGACCCGCTTGCCCGCCGCCTGGAACGACTCGCCCCCCGGCGGCGCCACGCTCGTCGAGTCGAGCCACGCGTTCATCTCGGCCGGCCAGCCCTGGAGCACCTCGGCGAAGGTCAGGCCCTCCCAGAGCCCGAAATCCACCTCGATCAGGTCGTCCACCACCGTCACCGGCACCGCGCCGACCTCGGCCGCGATGTGCTCGGCGGTGCGCACGCAGCGACCCAGCGGCGAGCTGACGACGGCCGTGACATCGCGCGCGATCCCCGCCACCCGGCCGCCCGCGGCCATCGCCTGCGCCTCACCCTGCTCGGAGAGCGGGATGTCGCCGCGACCGGAGTAACGACCCTGCTGCGTGTACGCCGTCTCGCCGTGCCGCACGAGGATCAGCCGGGTGGCGTTCTCCATCGCGGGCGGGGCCCATGACCGGGGAGCGGTCTTTTCTTCCGCGGCAAGATCAACGGGCGAGGAAGAGACGGGCTTGCCCGCGGCCTCGTCCATCGCCCGGTTGGCCAGCGCGTCGGCCGCCTTGTTGCGCTCGCGCGGGATCCACTCGAAGGTCACCTTGCCGATCCGCGCGACCCACTGGGCGGCTTCGGCGGCGAGCGGTCGCAGGCCGGCGTTCTTGATCTGCCAGCGGCCGGACATCTGCTCGACCACGAGCTTGGAGTCCATCCGCACGTCGACCTCGGTCGCACCCAGCTCGTGCGCCGCCTTGAGCCCCTCGACCAGGCCGGTGTATTCGGCGACGTTGTTGGTGGTGGTGCCGAGCGCGCCCTGCCGCTCCAGCAGCACCTGGCCGTCGGTGTCGCGCACCACCGCGCCGTAGCCGGCCGGACCCGGATTGCCCCGGGACCCGCCGTCGGCCTCGACGACAACCCTCGCTGTGCTCATGATTCGCTCCTCATGCAGCGCAATGTTGACGACGCCTTGCCTCCGCTGCGCTCCGGCAAGACGCCGCCGCGCTAATTCGGTCGCTCATAGCCCCGATTCCTTCGTACGCACCATGATGCGCCGGCACTCCTCGCAGCGGACCACGTCGTCGGCGGCGGCCGCCTTGACCCGGGCCAGGTCGGCGCCGTAGAGCTCGATGCGGCAGCCCCCGCAGCGGCCGGACTGGAACAGCGCGGCCCCCAGCCCCGAGTCGAGCCGGATCTTGTCGTAGAGCGCGACCAGGTCGGCGGGCAGGTCGGCGGCCAGCGGGCCCCGGGCCGAGCTCTTGAACTCCTGTTCCTTGGTGATTTCCCCGTACGCCTCGTCGCGGCGGCGCTCGGCCTCGTCGCGGCGCCCGACGGCGGCGTTGATCCGCTGCTGCACCTCGGCCAGGGCCGCGTCGGCGGTCTCCTTCTGCTCCATCAGCTCGAGCTCGGCGTCCTCCAGCTCGGACTGCCGGCGGTTGAGCGTGGCCAGCTCGTGCTGCAGGCCCTCGATCTCGCGCAGCGCGCCACCCGCGTCGAGCCGGGCCTGGTCGCGGCTCTTGCGGAGGCGGACCTGCTCGATGTCCTTCTCGAAGCGGCTGATGTCGCGCTCCAGGTCGTCCACGGCGACCTGGGCCCGCGCCCGCTCGTCCTCGAGCGCGGAGATCTCCCGCGCGACCGCGTCGATCTCGGCCAGCTCGGGCAGCGACTTACGCCGGTGTGCGAGCTGGGCCAGGGCGGTGTCGACGGCTTGCAGGTCGAGCAGTCGGCTCTGGGCTTCCGGCGAGGCCTTCACGGCAGGGGCTCCTTCTTTTCGGGGTCTTCCCTGGCGTGCACGGTCCAGGGGTCCGTGTCCCGATCGGACACGATGGCTTCGGCGCCGAACTCCTCGCGCAGCCAGGCCGCGACGCCGTCGAGCCAGGGCCGTTCGGTGGCCCAGTGTGCGACGTCGAGCAGCGCCGGGCCGCTCTCGGCGAGATGCTCGCTGGCCGGGTGGTGGCGCAGATCGGCGCAGAGGTACGCGTCGACACCGGCCCGCGTCGCGTCGGCCAGGAATGAGTCGCCCGCGCCGCCGCAGACGGCCACCGTGCGCAGCACGCGGGACGGGTCGCCGGCCGCCCGGACCCCGGCCGCCGTCGCGGGCAGGCGGGTGGCCGCGAAGCCGGTGAACTCGGCCAGATCCATCGGCTCGGCCAGCTCGCCGATGCGGCCGATGCCCCGGCCCGCGCCCTCGGCGGCGCCGGTGGCCGGCACGAGGGGGCGCAGGTCGCGCAGGCCCAGGCGGGCGGCGAGGGCGTCGGACACGCCGGGATTGGCCACGTCCGCGTTCGTGTGGGCGGAGTAGAGCGCCACGTCGTTGCGGATCAAGCGGTGGATGATGCGGCCCTTGTAGGTGTCGGGGGCGATCGACGACACCGGCTTGAGCAGCAGCGGGTGGTGGGCCACGATCAGGTCGGCCCGCTCGTCGAGCGCCTCCTCGACCGTCTCGGGCACGCAGTCGACGACGCAGAGGACGCGCCGGACAGGGTGCTCGAAGTCGCCGAGCACCAGGCCGACGCGATCCCACGACTCCGCCCAGGCGCGCGGGTAACGCCGGTCGAGGGCGCTCACCACGTCGAGGACGGTGGGTGCGGCAGCAGTGTCGGTCACGGCCGCCAACTCTATCGGGCTTCCGCCGATCGATCGGCGGGACCGCCTACGCTCGTTCCACCGGGCCGCTGCTGCTCATGGTCACCGGGTTGCTGACCGCCTGGAGCGCGCGCCGCCAGGGGAACTGGGCTCGAAACCGGTCGGTCTGTCCGGGGCCTCCCAGCCGGCAGACGTCCTCGCCGTAGAGCACGTGCACACCCCAGTCGCGCAGCCGGGACAGGCTCTCGTGCAGCGCGGGGTGCAGGGCCATGACCTTGTTCGTGTACGGGACCACGGCCGTGGGCACGCCGTAGCCGTAGCCCTCGACCAGCAGGCCGAGGACGAGGGTGTCGGTGATCCCGGCTGCCCACTTGTTAACGGTGTTGACCGTGGCCGGCGCGACGATCATCGCGTCCGCCGCGGGCAGCATGTCGGGGTCGCCGGGGCTCTTGTAGTAGGTGCGTACCGGATGACCGGTCTGGGCCTGGAGCGCCGCCACGTCGACGAACTTGCGCCCGTCGGGTGTCGTGATCACGCAGACGTCCCAGCCCTCCGACTGGGCCAGGTCGACCAGGATGCCGACGTCGCGGGCCATGGGCGAGCCACAGACCAGGACGTACAGGACACCGGGCGCGGGGTTACCGGTCGTCACGTGCTAACCCACCTCATACACCGACTCCCATCTGCTCGGCCAGCTCCGCTATGGGAGCCGGCGGAGTGCCCCGCGTCCGGCGGAGCACGTCGGAAAGAACCTCGTGCGCGAGCGGGCGGCAGCGGATCTCGGACGGGGCGAGCCGGTCGCCCTCGAGCAGCATCTCGCTGGCCTTCTCGACGTTGCCGATCTGGGTGTAGCCGCGCGCGATGTCGAGGAAGTGGTGCGCCCGGCGCTCCGGCAGCATCGCGTTGAAGCCGATGACGTCGATCTTCTCGTGCGTCTCGACCGCAGTACGGCCGTCGCCCAGCTCGACCGCCGTGGCGCAGCGGTGCAGCTGCACGTTGGTCGGGCCGAAGCTGGTCCAGTAGTGGTTGAAGTCGCCGCCCAGCTCGAGCGAGGCCTGCTCGGCGCCGCACAGCAGGTCGCGCACGGTCGCGCTGTCGCCGATCCGGGCCGCCGCCATCGCCCCGTTGAGCAGCAGCATGCCGTAGACCGACAGGCGCTCGCCCTTGTGCGCCGGCTCGTACGACGGCGCCAGCCGGTTCGCGATGTTGACGTTGACCTCGAGCGCGGGCCGGACCCGGCCCAGCGCCAGCAGCGCGCTGCCCACCCGATAGCTCGCCAGCCCGGCCAGGAGCTGGTCGCCGGCCCGCTGCGAGACGGCGATCGAGCGGTCGGCGGCCAGCCACGACAGCTCGTGCTCGCCGACCTTGCGCAGCGCTGACGACGCGATCTGATAGACCTGCCCGAGCAGGTGCGCGGCGTCCTTGGCCTCGGTGCCGGTCGCGTACGCGCTGTCGGCCGCCTGGGCGTCCCGCAGCAGCTTGGGCAGCATGCGGGCCAGCACGCCGTATTTGGCATGCTGATAGGTCAGCCAGGCGTGGCTGACGGCCTTGCGCATCTCGGTGAGCGGCGGCGAATGTGGCACCGCCTGGAAAAACGCGCTCATCTGGTCATAGCGCTCCAGAGCGGCACGAATCTCCTCGACCTCGACCTGGTCGATGCAGTTCTGTGTCTCCGGCCGGCGTTCCACGTCCTTGCCCAGCAGCAGCTGGACGTCGACCTGGAGAACGTCGGCGATCTCGTAGACGACGGAGAACTTGTCGAGCCGGCGGACCCCCCGCTCCACCTTGTCGACCCAGCTCTTGGACTTCCCCAGCCGGTCAGCAAAGACCTGCTGGGACATCTTGCGTCGACCGCGCCAATAGGCGACGCGGCGGCCGATCGGCAGCTCGTCCACGGTGCCTCCCCCGGCTCACCGGCGACCCCCGCCGGCAAGCCCTTGTGTCATCTGCAGTCTGGAACGCGCACGTCCGCGTACGTCGCACAACGTGTGTGATCGCCTGCCCACCGATGCTCGTAGTTTTTGTTGCAACTTGCAAAGGGTGGATCTGCCGGAACCAACGAGGTGTGTCGCGCTTGGATACGGCGCACCTGGCTGATATAGCACCGGACCACCTAGATCGGGGGATATCGAGCCATGCAGTGGACCGCTCGCCGGCCGTTCGTACCGCCGTCGATCCTCGATCGGCTCCGGTTGCGCCGGGCGGCGCTCCGCTTCGCGGCGCACGGCTGGGCGGTCACCCCGGGCGCACGCCTGACCGGCCACCGCTTCGCCTGTGGACGGCCCGGCTGCCCGATCATGACCGGTCACCCGGCGCTCGAGTCGTGGGAGGACACCGCGAGCGCCGATCCGGCCCAGGTGCGGGCGTGGTGGCGGCACGAGCCGCACAGCGTGCTGCTGGTCACCGGGCGCCGCTTCGACGCGATCGAGGTGCCGGCCACGCTCGGCCTGCGGGTGCTCGGCACCGTACGGCTCAACCGGCGCGCCGACGCCTGCGGGCCCGTCGCCGTCACGGGCGCCGGCCGCTGGACGTTCCTGGTCGAGCCCGGGGTGCCCCTGCGGTCCGAACTGGATCATCGGCTGGACGTCGTGCGGCACGGGCTCGGCTCGTGGATCCCGGTGGCGCCGAGCCGCACGCCCGAGGGCCCGGTGCGCTGGGCCGTCTCGCCCGACCAGGCACAATGGCGGCTGCCCGGGAGCGCGGCGGTGCAGGCGCTGATGACCGACGCGCTCGGCACTGTGCGAGCACCCCAGCTCACTGTGCCCCGGCAGTTGTCGACCGCCCGCCGGGGTGGATGACGCCCTGTCTTTCAGCATGTCGACTGACAAGGTAGTGCCCCGCAGCGTGACGGTCGAGTCACTCAAACGGATGAAGTCTTCTTCGGACGCGCCCGCACGTGGATCCGGGCGCCCTGCGCATCGAAGATCGACAGGAACTCGACCGGCCTGCCCTCGGCGCTGCCGAACCAGTGCGGCACCCGGGTGTCGAACTCGGCGGCCTCGCCGGCCGGCAGCACCAGGTCGTGCTCGCCGAGCACCAGCCGCAGCCGGCCGCTGAGCACGTAGAGCCACTCGTAGCCCTCATGCGTCTTGGGGTCGGGCGTCTGCCGGTCCCCGGCCGCGATGACGTGCTTGAACGCCTGCGGGCCGCCCGGGTTGCGGGTCAGCGGCAGGATCGTCTGACCGAACCGCTGGATCGGGCGGGTGTACACCCGCGGGTCGCCGGTCGGAGGCGCGCCGACCAGCTCGTCGAGCGGCACCCGATAGGCCTGGGCCAGCGGCATCAGCAGCTCGAGGGTCGCCTTGCGCTGCCCCGACTCGAGCCGCGACAGGGTGCTGACCGAGATGCCGGTCGTGTCGGCCAGCGCGGTCAGCGTGATGCCCGCGTCCTTCCGCAGCGCGCGCAGGCGGGGACCGACCTCCTGGAGGAAGTCTTTTGCTGTCATGGCAAAGAAGTTTCCCCCTTTCCGGAGGTCCCGGCCACCATGGGGACATGACTTACGACGTGATGGTGATCGGGGGCGGACCGGCCGGGCTCAGCGGCGCGGTGGCCCTGGGACGGGCGTTGCGCTCGGTGCTGGTGATCGACTCCGGGCAGGGCCGCAACGCCCCCGCCGAGGGCATCCACAACTTCCTGACCCGCGACGGGATGACCCCGGCCGAGTTCCGCGCGGCCGGCCGGGCCGAGGTCGAGCGGTACGGCGGCACGGTGCTCGAGGGCGAGGTCGTCTCGGCCGGGCCCGGCTTCGAGGTGACCCTGGCCGACGGCGGCGTGCACCGGGCGCGGCGGCTGCTGGTCACGACCGGGCTGACCGACCAGCTGCCCGACGTGCCCGGGCTGGCCGAGCGCTGGGGCACGACCGTGCTGCACTGCCCCTACTGCCACGGCTGGGAGGTGCGGGGCAAGGCGATCGGCGTGCTCGGGACGCCGGGCGACGACATGACCGAGCACCGGCTGCGGCTGTGGCAGCAGTGGAGCCCCGACGTGCGCCTGCTGCCGCTCGCGGAGATCACGGCGGTCGAGGCGGACGGCGTACGGCTGAAGGACGGCACCCTGGTCGAGCGGGAATACCTGGTCGTGGGCACGCGGATGGAGGCGCGGGCCGGGTTCCTGGACTCACTCGGGCTCAAGGCCGTCGAGCACCCGATGGGCATCGGCACCCACGTGCCGGCGATCGACCCGACCGGGCGTACGGAGGTGCCCGGGGTCTGGGTGGCCGGCAACGTCACCGACCCGATGGCTCAGGTGATCTCGTCGGCGGCCGCCGGGATGACGGCCGGGGCGATGATCAACGCTGACCTGCTGGGGATTGCTCCGCCGGCTCCCTCCTCCAGCTCGCGATAGGCGGTGATCACGGCGGCCGTCCGGTCGGCCAGCTCGGGACCCGCCTCCGCGGCCGGGGCACCGGGCTCGCCGGACAGACCGGCCAGCACGAGCTCGGCCCGCCGCGCGGCCTCACCGATCTCGCGCTCGCGCAGGAACGACTCGCCCGCCAGGGCCGCCTGGTCGAGGCTGCGCAGGATGCGGTTGGCCTGCTCGCCGGTCTCGCGCCAGAGCTCGCCGGCCCGGTCGCGCTGAGCCGCCAGGGCGAGCACGGCCGGGCTGTCGGCGGGCACGTCCCGCTCGCCCACGCCGTCGAGCCCGGCCCGCAGCCGGCGCAGCTCCTGCCGCCGCACCAGCAGCGCGGCCAGGTCGTCGAGGGCCCGGGTCAGCGAGCGGTCGGCCGGCTCCGGGTCGATCATGCCGGGCAGACCGGGCCACGTACGGCGGATCCGGCGCGCGACCGCGGCGGCGCGCGCGAACACGGCCCGCTCCTCCGCGCTGACCAGCACGCGGCCGCCCGCGGCGGTGGGCCGCTCGAAGCGGGTGACCTGCGCGGCCCGGGCCTGACGGCGCCAGACGGTGGTGACGGTCGCGACCGAGGCCGCGAACGGCAGCCACCAGGGCACGCCGGCCGCGAAGAGCAGGGCCGAGACGAAGATCAGGGGGAGGCTGAGGCGGGCGGCGAACGCCACGCGGGCCTCGCGGGTCACACCCGTCGGGGTGACCGGGACGACCTCGGTGACGGAGCCGGAGCGGTGCCGCGTCGCGCGGCCGGTGCGCAGCCTGAGGGCGTACGGGGAAAGGACGGTCTTCTCGTCGTCCATGCCGATGTGCAGCTCCGACGGCATCTGCCCGCCCTCCGATTCCGTTCGTGATGCCGTCGGCAGGGCGGGCCCGATCGCCGGGGGGATGCCGACCGGGGCCCGCCCGCCGGTGGGACATCCCGCCGGCAACAGTAGGAATCGGTGATCGCCGGGCCGGGTTGAGGGACGCACGGTTGCAGCCCGGGTGTGCCTGGGTTCAGTCGAGGACCGTGAGGACGAACCGCTCGTCCCAGCCCTTGCCCGCGTCGCCGGCCTCGATCGTCTCGAGCGCCGCCACGAAGGCCCGGAACGCGTCGTCGCCCAGCGCCAGGCGCACTGTCGCCGCGTTGGTCAGCGTCAGCCGCAGCGGCCGCGGGTCACCCGCGGTCAGCCGGGCCCGCAGCGACTCCAGATCCGGCCGGTACGCCGGGCCGTAGCCGAACGCGCCGGCCAGGCGGCGGTGCAGATCCGCCTCGTCCAGCACGAACCGGCCGTCGATGATCACTCGCATCGACCCCACCTCTCCCCCGCCATGCTTCCCCGCGCCTTGCTTCCCCGCGCCTTGCTTCCCCGCGCCTTGCTTCCCCGCGCCTTGCTTCCCCGCGCCTTGCTTCCCCCCGCCTTGCTTCCCCTTTATTGAAACGAATCAGCGTGGGCCCCGGCCCGGGCCGTCCCTCGACGGGTTTACGTAGGCTGCTGCGGGTGGACGCCGTACGCAGGGCCATCGCCGGGGAACGCCGCCGGGTCGCCGACCTCGTCGAGTCGCTGAGCCCGGACCAGCTCGCCACGCCCAGCCTGTGCGCCGGCTGGACGGTGCGCCAGGTCGCCGGGCACCTGGTGGCCGCCGTCGACGCGCCGGGCCGCCTGACGCTCTCGGCGCTGCTCCGCAGTGGATTCCGGATCCATCGGGCCAACGCCCGGCTCGCCGCCGAGATCGCCCGGCGCCCCGCGGCCGACCTGGCGGGCAGCCTGCGCCGGCATGCCGAGAACCCGTTCCGGCCGCCCGTCGTCGGCTATCCGGGGCAGCTCGCCGACCTGCAGGTGCACGGGCAGGACATGCGCCGCCCGCTCGGGCTGCCGCACGGTCTCGCGCTCGACCACCTGCGCCTCTCGCTCGACTTCCTGACCGGGGGCCGGGCGGTCGGTTTCACCCCGCGCCGGCGACTGGCCGGGCTGCGCTTCGAGAGCACCGATCTGGACTGGGCGTACGGGGAAGGCGCCCTGGTCAGCGGGCCGGCTGAGGCGTTGATGATGGCGCTGACGGGCCGGGCGGCCGGGCTCGGGGAGATCGACGGCCCGGGCGTACGGATCCTGGCCGCGCGGCTCGGCTGAGGCGCTCGCCCGCCGGCGCCGAAAACTGTCAGAGGGTCGCCCTAGGTTCGCTCCCATGAATGACACCGCCCTCCAGTCCTCCCCGATCACCCTCGACCGCCGCCTGCTGCTCGGCGAGATCGACTATCAAGTGACCGCCTTCCCGACCGACGACCACCGCATCGATCTCTGCATCGTGAGCAGCGACAGCGACGGTCACGTGGTGAGCGAGATCAGCGGCGGCATCGCGCCGGCCGACCTGCCCGCGCTCACCGACGTGCTCACCTCCACCCTGGCCGGCCTGATCGCGATGACCCAGGCCCGGCCGTCCCCGGCCCCCGCCGGGTTGCCGCCCGACCGGCGCGACCGCCACCCCAACCAGGGCGTCCGCTGGGCCCCGGGTGACGACGAGCGCCTCGTCGAGCGCTATCGGGCCGGCGCCCGCCAGCGCGACCTGATGGCCGAGTTCGGGCGCAGCAACGGGGGCATCCGCGCCCGCCTCGAGTTCCTGGGCGAGCTTCCGCCCGGTGGCCGCTGGCGGCCCCCGGCCGGCGCCGCCGAGCAGCCGGCGGCCGATCCGTCGGGCCCGGCCACGGGCGGGCCCACCGGCTGACGACGGAGTGGGGCCGAGCGCGTCCCGTGCGCCCGGCCCCACGACATCGCCACCGCGCCGGGAGCGGCCGCCGGCCAACGGCCGTTCCCGGTGGTGACACGCCGGGGGCGGGCCCGGTCGCGGGCGGGCGTGGTGCCCGCGACCGGTGCTCGCCTCCGGCGCCGTCCTCTGCCGCCTTTACGGCTCTGCCGCCTTCACGGCTGCGCCGCCTCTACGGCTGTGCCGCCTTTACGGGTGCGCCGTCAGCAGGCTCTGGCGCGGGCCGGCCAGGCAGGCCTCGACCCGCAGGATCTGCCCGTGGGTGAACATGAACATCGCCGCGTCGTCGGTGTAGTCCATGTAGTTCATGAACATGTCGCCGTTCGGCGCGTTGTTGCAGGTGATCGACGGGAAGGAGGGCGTGCCGAAGTTCTGGCCGGCCTGGTTGGGGGTGTCCGCCACGAAGTCGGTGCCGCTGCAGCCGGTGCCGTCGTCGCCGCCGATGTGGAACAGGTTGAGCCAGTGGCCGATCTCGTGGGTCGTGGTGCGCCCGAGGTTGAACGGGGCGGCCGCCGTGCCCGTCGTGCCGAAACCGGTGTAGGTGATCACCACGCCGTCGGTCTCGGCCGGCCCGCCCGGGAACTGCGCGTAGCCCAGCAGCCCGCCGGAGAGCCGGCAGACCCAGATGTTCAGGTAACGGTCGGCCGGCCAGGCGTCGGTGCCGCCCTGGGCGCTGAACTTGACCGCGTCGTTGTCCGAGAAGGAGGCCTTGCTGGTCCGCCGCCGGGTGACCCCGGTGGTCGGGTTGCCGTCCGGGTCGACGCTCGCCCGGCGAAACTCCAGCCGCGAGTCGGCGACCAGGCCCTGCCACACCGGGGGCACGTTCTTGACGTCGGCGTTGGTGGCCCGGAAGTCCTCGTTGAGCACGGCGAGCTGACCGTCGATCTGCTCCTCGGAGAGGTCCTGCTCGTCGGTGGAGTGCACGATGTGGACGACCACGTCGATGGTGGCCACCTCGGCCCGGGCGGGCTGCTCCTCGCCGGTGGCGAAGGCGAAGGCGAGGTTCTCGATGGCGGCCCGGTTCAGCCGGTAGTTCAGGCTCTCGTTCAGCATGCGACGGTGCACGTCCTCGGTGCCGCAGCGGCGCCGGGCCGGGGTCTCGACGATGTCGGCGTTGTCCATCGGGCCTCTTCTCTCGCGCTATTTACGGATTTTCAGCACCTGCGCGTCGTGCGCGACGATCCGCAGCACCCGGCTCCCGGCGCCCGCCCGCACCCGCACGCCGTCACCCTCCGCGGCCTCCCAACTGCCCCGGCTCGGCACGGCCCGGTCGGCCGGCCCCGCGGCGTATTCGAGATAGCCGCCGCCCGGCCGGAACTCCAGGCTGGGCCGCGGCGCCCGGCTGGGCGGGAACGGGAAGTCGCCGGGGCGGTAGACGGCCTGATCGTCGGTGTCCTCCTCGAAGGAGCGATACCAGCGCCGGAAAAGATCCGGGGAGATGTCGGGCATCGGAGCCTCTCGAGCGCCTCGCAGGATGCTGAAATTCGTGGTGGTGCCACGCAGACTGGCAGCGTCGGCGCAGGTGGGGAGCCTTGCGTCCTCGATCCGACAGCCCCGCCCGCCGAACGTCCGATGACGCTTGCCTACACAGCCGCGCAGGCTCGCACGATGAGCCCGCAGTTCCTCCTCAAGCGGCGCACCGCGAGCCGGTTGGCCGCAATAGACGCATATCGCTTCCCGGCGGCCGCCCGCCAACGCGTGGCCACCGCGAACGGCAGCCTCACCACATCCGGCCTCGACCAGGTCGAAGCCGCCGCCCGCCAGTGGTTCCGCCTCGCGGCCCGCCACCCCCGAGCCAAAACCACCATGCCGTCCCTGATCACCGCCACCCTCTGGCACGAGCTGGCCGACCAGTCCACCGAGTACGCCCAGTTCTGCACAACCGCCTTCGGCCACGTGCTGCCCCCACCCGCGCCCTTGCCCGCGAGTCCCGCCGCAGGCACACGAGGGCCCGCCGGCGTGGGAGGGGCGGTGGACTTGGGAGCGCCCTCCTCCGGGCCCGCCGGCTGGGCCCGCGCCGAGGTCGGCGGTGGCCCTCCCGGCGTCCCACCGTCGGCCCTGGCCGAGACGTTCCGCCTGGCCCGGCAGGACGAGAACTGCGCCCCCGGCGCGCTCCCGCTGCTGTTCCGAATAGACCAGCAGCTCGCCATCCCCGGCGGCTACCGCTACTTGGCTGACTGCGGCGGCCGCGGCCTCTGCCACGACCTCCCCGGCACCCTCTGCCTGATGCATCTGCAGGGCAACGGTCGCCTGATCCGCCGCCGCCCGCCTTTCGGCGGCCCGACCCACGCCGGCGAGGGCGAGATCGGCCCCGTGTGCGGCGCCGGCTGCGGAAGCGGGAGCCAGTAGACACAACCGAGAGCCCACAGCACGCTGCGCGCCCACAAACCCGACGGCCGGAGGCCGTACGAGAACGAAGCGCAAGCAGGCCGCCTGGGGCGCCCACCGTAACGTCGGGTTTTCGGGGGCTCGGCCCCGGAGCAGGCATCACGCGGCGAGGGTTGTCATGCCGCGTGCGGCCGAAGGCCGTACGGGAAACGAAGCGCAAGCAAGCCGCCGAGCGCGCCCACCGTAACGTGGGGTTTCAGGGGGCTCGGCCCCCTGAGCAGGCATGACGAGTCGGTCAGGTCCGCGCTTCTCAGCGGACACACGACGCCTCGACTCGTGGGCGCGGTAGGTTTCGAACCTACGACCCCTCGCTTGTAAGGCGAGTGCTCTCCCACTGAGCTACGCGCCCGGTGTGAACCGGAGACGCCATCCTACCTAAAGGTCGGTCAGCGCCGCCCGCCAGGCCTTCTGGTCGCGGGCCTCGCCGGGGCCGGTCATCTCGGCGAAGCGGATCACGCCGTCGCGGTCGATGAGGTATGTGCCGCGGTTGGCCATGCCGCCGGCCTCGTTGAAGACGCCGTAGGCCTGGGCGACCGCCCCGTGCGGCCAGAAGTCGGCCAGCAGGGGGAAGTCGAAGCCTTCCTGCACGGACCAGACCTTGTGGGCGTAGACGGAGTCGACGCTGACCGCCAGCACCTGCACGGCGTCGTTCTGGTAGTCGGGCAGGTTGTCGCGGATCTCGGTGAGCTCGCCCTGGCAGGTGCCCGTGAAGGTGAACGGGTAGAAGACCAGCAGGACCGCTTTGCGGCCGTGGAAGTCGGCCAGGCGGACATCCTGGTTGTTCTGGTCTTTGAGGGAGAACTCGGGCGCGGTGGCCCCGACCGGGATAGTCATGCGGACAACCCTAACCGGACCGGCACCCGAGGGGACGCCGGTCGGTCGGGGAGCACAGCGAGCTACTTCTTCTTGGCACCCCTGGGGGAGACCAACCGGGCGCCGGTCCAGTCCTTGCCCGCGTTGACCGTCGAGGTCTGCTGCAGGCCCGCGGTGGGGGCCGACTCGCTGATCTCGCTCGGTTCGACGTGGTTGTCCCGACCGGCTTTGGGGGTCAGCAGCCACACCACGCCGTTGTCGGCGAGGGGGCCCAGGGCGTCGGTGAGGATCTCGAAAAGGTCACCGTCTCCGTCGCGATACCACAGCAGCACCGCGTCCACGACTTCATCGGTGTCTTCGTCGACCAACTCGCCGACGCGTTCGGTCAGGGTGTCACGGAGGTCCTCGTCGACATCGTCGTCGTAGCCCATCTCCATGACCACCATGTTCGGCTCGAAGCCGAACCGGTCCGCCAGGCTGCGTACGCCGTCGGCCTGACCAGCGGTCGCGCTCACTGTCTAAGTCCTCCTAGCCGTCAAATCAAGTAGAAACCTGCGGGTTAGTCCACACACTCAGGGCGCTCGGCGCAAGTGGCGCACCGGGTGTGTGGCAATTTACCGCGCCAGCAGGGCGCGGGCACCCTGTGTGATGGCATCCTCCCCCACCAGCACATGCTGTGCTGCCGGACCCAGCGGAATCAGTGAATCGGCCGAGGCGATTCGCCTGGCCGCGCCCACAAAACCGCCGTCCACCAGGGCCGCGAGCACGCCTTCGCCGACGCCGCCGGAGCGCCGGGTCTCGTCGACGATCAGCACCCGGCCGGTCGCGCCGGCCTCGCGGACCAGATCGTTGACGGGAAGCGGATTCAACCAGCGGAGGTCCACCACTCGGGATCCGTAGCCCTGCTCGGCCAGCTGGGCGGCGACCCGCAGCGACATCCGGAGCCCGTTCCCGTACGTGATGATCGTCAGGTCCTGGGCGTTGCCGAGCGGGTAGGTGCGGGCGCGGCCGATCGGCACGTGCTCGGTGGTCCAGGCGCCGGGCCCGCTGTACGGGGCGAGCCACTCGTTGTCGCCCTGCTGGTAGAGGTCGCGCGTGTGGTAGAGCGCGATCGGCTCCAGGAACACGCAGACACTGCCGTCGGAGGCCGCGGAGGCCAGGCAGGAGCGCAGCATGGGCGCGGCGTCGCTGGGCCGGCTGGGCACGGCCAGCACCAGGCCGGGGATGTCGCGCAGCACTGCGACCGAGTTGTCGTTGTGGAAGTGGCCGCCGAACGCCTGCTGGTAGGCGAGCCCGGCGACCCGTACGACCATGGGGTTGCGATAGGCCCCGGACGAGAAGAACGACATCGTGGCCGCCTCGCCCCGCAGCTGGTCCTCGGCGTTGTGCAGGTACGCCAGGTATTGGATCTCGGGCACCGGAAGCAGGCCGTCGAGGCCGGCGCCGAGCGCGAGCCCGAGGATCGTGGTCTCGTCGAGCAGGGTGTCGAAGACCCGCTCGTCGCCGAAGCGCTCCTGCAGGTGCTTGGTGACGCCGTAGACGCCGCCCTTGCGGCCCACGTCCTCGCCGAAGACGAGCGCGCCGGGCTCGTAGGCCAGCGCGTCGGTGAGGGTGGCGTTGATGGTCTGTGCGAGCGTGAGCGGGCCGGTCTGCTCGGGCAGCTTGCCGCCGAAGGCCCGGGAGCGGGCGGCCGCGCCGGGACCGAGGGCCCGGGTGGCGACCTCGGTGATCTTGTGGGCGGCGCGCAGCGGCCGGCGCGGGGCCAGCGGCGCCACGACCTCGGCCACGTTGGCCAGCTTGGGCTCGCCCAGCACCTCCTCGGCCACCTTGCGGACCTGCCAGCCGACCTCGTCGTAGCGGCCGATCACCTCTTCCGGCCCGAGCAGGCCCGCCTCGACCAGCAGCCGGGCGGTGGCGATCAGCGGGTCGCGCTCGAGGTCGCGGTTGATCTCGTCGGCCGTCCGATAGGCCACCTCGGCGTCGGCGCCCGCGTGACCCATCAGGCGTACGGTCGACAGGTGCAGCACGGCGGGCCGGCGCTCGCGGCGCACATAGCCCACGGCCTCGATCGCCGCGTCGTAGGTGGCGGTCAGGTCGCAGCCGTCGGCCGCCGAATAGCGCAGGCCGGGCCGGGAGCGGAGCATGGCCGCGAGCCAGCCGTCGGGCGTGGGCACGCTGATGCCGAGCCCGTTGTCCTCGCAGATCAGCAGCAACGGCAGTGGTACGCCGGTGTGCTCGAACCAGCCGGCCGAGTTGAGCGCGGCCGTGGCCGCCGCGTGGTTGGCCGAGGCGTCGCCGAAGGAGGCCACGGCGATCGCGTCGCGCGGCCACCGGCCGTCGGCGCCCGGGCGGGCCAGCGCGAAGGCCAGCCCCACGGCCCGAGGCAGGTGGGAGCCCACGGTCGAGGTCGTCGGGACGATGTTGAGGTCGGCGCTGCCGAAGACCTTGTGCCGGCCGCCGGCGATGGGCTCGTGGGCCGAGGCGACCACGCCGCGCAGCACGTCACGGGCGGCGTCGGGCAGGCTCTTGGCGCGGGCGCTGAAGAACGCGGCCGACCGGTAGTGCAGCAGGGCCGGGTCGGTCGGCAGCAGCGCCGCGGCCACGGCGGCGTTGCCCTCGTGGCCGGACGACCCGATGGTGTAGAAGCCCTCGTTGAAGCTGCGCAGCCAGCGGGCCGCGAGGTCGAGGTGGCGGCTGGCCAGCTGGGCGTCGAACAACTCGAGGGCACGGGCGCCGGTCAGGGTGGTTCCGTCGCGGACGGCGTCGCCGGGTGCGCGACGGCCCTCCGGGAGAGGCAGGGCCGACACAGCGTTTCGGAAGCGCTCGTCGAGATTCTGCGGGGTGGTCACCGGACCAGCATTACCGACATGAGCGAGCCTCGCCATGGGAGGAAAGTCGCCCACCGGGCGGGACCTGCGCAAGGGCTGGCAGACTCGGCTCATGCGCACCGAAGTGATCTCGATCCGGACCGGCTCGCGTCCCGTGGTGCGGGACATCACTCGCGAGGCGGAGCGGTTCGTGGAGTCCGAAGGGGACGGGCTCCTGCACGTCTTCGTGCCGCACGCGACGGCCGGGCTGGCGATCCTGGAGACCGGCGCGGGCTCGGACGACGACCTGCTGGCCGCGATCGACCAGCTCCTGCCGGCCGAGGACAGGTGGCGCCACCGGCACGGCTCGACGGGGCACGGACGCGATCACGTGCTGCCGGCCTGGATCCCCCCGTACGCGTCGCTGCCCGTGATCGGCGGCCGGATAGCGCTGGGCACCTGGCAGTCGATCTGTCTTGTGGACACCAACGGGGACAACCCGGAACGCCAAGTAAGGTTCAGCTTTCTACAAGGCTAACGAAGTTACTGCTCAGTACGTGTGTCGCGAATCGCGTACCCGCACGGTAGGCGTGACGATGCGCACGGCGAAGGGGCAGGATGGAGCTATACCCGAGCGGCTCACACAATGGGCGCCCGGTT
Source organism: Paractinoplanes lichenicola (assembly GCF_016785085.1). GTDB lineage: Bacteria > Actinomycetota > Actinomycetes > Mycobacteriales > Micromonosporaceae > Actinoplanes > Actinoplanes lichenicola. Next base: position 263,699 of record NZ_JAENHO010000005.1, on the reverse strand, counting down.
CCGACACCCGACCAAGAGGAATGCCTGTGGCCACGGAGCGCAAGCGCCCGGTGATCAGCGACGGCCTGCCGAGCCAGCTTCCGGACATCGACCCCGAAGAAACCAATGAGTGGGTCGAGTCGCTCGACGGAGTCATCGACGAACGCGGCGCCAAGAGAGCCCGTTACGTTATGTTGCGCCTGCTCGAGCGGGCCCGGGAGCGACAGGTCGGCGTCCCGCCCCTGACCTCCACGGACTACATCAACACGATCCCGCCCGAGCAGGAACCCTGGTTCCCCGGCGACGAGTTCGTGGAGCGCCGGATCCGGGCGTACATCCGCTGGAACGCCGCGATGCTGGTGCACCGCGCGCAGCGCCCCGAGATCGGCGTGGGCGGTCACATCTCGACGTACGCGTCGAGCGCCAGCCTCTACGAGGTCGGCATGAACCACTTCTTCCGGGGCAAGGACCACCCGGGCGGCGGCGACCACATCTTCTACCAGGGTCACGCCTCCCCCGGCATGTACGCCCGGGCGTTCCTCGAGGGCCGGCTCAGCGAGAACGACCTCGACGGCTTCCGCCAGGAGCTCTCGCACCCGGGCGGCGGCCTCCCGTCGTACCCGCACCCGCGGCTCATGCCGAACTTCTGGGAGTTCCCGACGGTCAGCATGGGTCTCGGCCCGCTGAACGCGATCTACCAGGCGCGCTACAACCGCTACCTGCACAACCGGGGCATCAAGGACACCAGCCAGCAGCACGTCTGGGCGTTCCTGGGCGACGGCGAGATGGACGAGGTGGAGTCGCTCGGCGCGATCGGCCTGGCCGCCCGCGAGGAGCTCGACAACCTCACCTTCGTGATCAACTGCAACCTGCAGCGCCTGGACGGCCCCGTACGGGGCAATGGCAAGGTCATCCAGGAGCTCGAGGCCTTCTTCCGGGGCGCCGGCTGGAACGTCATCAAGGTCGTCTGGGGCCGCGAGTGGGACCCGCTGCTCGCTGCGGACACCGACGGCGCGCTGGTCAACCTGATGAACGTCACGCCCGACGGCGACTACCAGACCTACAAGGGCGAGTCGGGGGCGTACGTCCGGGAGAACTTCTTCGGCCGTGACCCGCGCACCCGCAAGCTGGTCGAGGGCATGAGCGACGACGAGGTCTGGAACCTCAAGCGCGGCGGCCACGACTACAAGAAGCTCTACGCGGCCTACAAGTCGGCCACCGAGCACACCGGCCAGCCGACCGTGATCCTGGCCAAGACCATCAAGGGCTGGACGCTGGGCTCGCACTTCGAGGCCCGCAACGCCACGCACCAGATGAAGAAGCTGACGCTGGACGACCTCAAGGGCTTCCGCGACCGGCTCTACCTCGACATCAGCGACAAGCAGCTCGAGGACAACCCGTACCTCCCGCCGTATTTCCACCCCGGCGAGAAGTCCGACGAGATGCAGTACATGCTCGAGCGCCGCCGTGAGCTGGGCGGGTCCATCCCGGCCCGGCGCACCAAGGCCAAGGCGCTCAAGATCCCGGAGTCGAAGCAGTTCGGCGACATCAAGCGGGGCAGCGGCAAGCAGAAGATCGCCACCACGATGGCGTTCGTCCGCCTGCTCAAGGACCTCATGAAGGACAAGGAGTTCGGCGCCCGCTGGGTCCCGATCATCCCCGACGAGGCCCGCACGTTCGGCATGGACTCGCTCTTCCCGACCAAGAAGATCTACTCGCCGCACGGCCAGACCTACACGTCGGTCGACCGCGAGCTCTTCCTGTCGTACAAGGAGGCGACCAACGGCCAGATCCTGCACGAGGGGATCAACGAGGCCGGGTCGACCGCGAGCTTCATCGCCGCCGGCACGTCGTACGCCACGCACGACGAGCCGATGATCCCGCTCTACATCTTCTACTCGATGTTCGGGTTCCAGCGCACGGCCGACGAGCTGTGGGCGGCGGCCGACCAGATGACCCGCGGCTTCCTGCTCGGGGCCACCGCCGGGCGCACCACGCTCAACGGCGAGGGCCTGCAGCACGAGGACGGCCACTCGCTGCTCATCGCGGCGACGAACCCGGCCGTGGTGGCGTACGACCCGGCGTTCGCGTTCGAGATCGCGCACATTGTCGAGGACGGCCTGCACCGCATGTACGGCGAGCAGCAGGAGAACGTCTTCTACTACCTCACCGTCTACAACGAGCCGGCCGTGCAGCCCGCCGAGCCCGAGAACGTCGACCGGGAGGGCCTGCTCAAGGGCATCTACCGGTACGCCGCGGCGCCCGAGGCCAACGGCCCGAAGGCGCAGCTGCTGGCCTCGGGCACGGGCATGGCCTGGGCCCTCAAGGCGCAGACGCTGCTGGCCCAGGACTGGGGTGTCGGCGCCGACGTCTGGTCGGTCACCTCGTGGACCGAGCTGCGCCGTGACGCGGTCGAGGCCGAGGAGCACAACCTGCTGCACGTCGGCGACCAGCCCCGCAAGCCCTACATCCAGCAGAAGCTGGAGGGCACCGAGGGCCCGGTCATCGCGGTCAGCGACTTCATGCGGGCCGTGCCCGACCTGATCTCGCGCTGGGTGCCGAACGCGTACACCTCGCTGGGCACCGACGGCTTCGGCATGAGCGACACCCGGCACGCGCTGCGGCGGCACTTCCACGTCGACGCCGAGTCGGTCGTCGTGGCCACGCTGCGCCAGCTCGCGCTGAGCGGCAAGGTGCCGTCGCACGTGCCGGCCGAGGCGGCCAAGAAGTACGCGATCGACGACGTGAACGCGGCGCCGGTCGGCGAGACCGGCGGCGACAGCTGATTCGCTGATCTCCACGCCGGATCCGCTCGAAACGGGCGGATCCGGCGTTTCGCGTCTCAGCCCGTCCCTAACCCGGCCGATAGGGGCTAGGTGGGACGCAGCAGCCGCGGCATGCAGATCAGTCACAAGCTCCTTGCTCTGGGCCTGGGCGGGGTGATCGGCACCGCCGCCGTCCTGGTGGTCGTGGGCGCCTGGGAGAGCGGCGACTTCGCCGCCGGGACCGAGCGCGAGGTGCTGGCCCAGAACGCCGCCAGCCTCGACCGCACCACGTCCGACGTGACCACCCTGGTGCAGTCGGTCGGCAACGAGGTGCAGAACAGCGTCAACGTCAGCATGCACGCGGCCGCGTCGCTGCTGGCCCAGCGGGGCGGCGCCCGCCTCGACGATCAGACGACCACGTGGACGGCCACCAACCAGGTCAGCCAGGCCAAGACCTCCGTACGGCTGCCGCGGCTGACGGTCGGCGGCACCTGGCTCGGCAAGAACACCGCTTTCGGCGTACGGACCCCGTTCGTCGACGACGCCGCGTCGCTGTCCAGCTCGACGATCACCGTGTTCCAGCGGATGAACGCCGCCGGTGACCTGTTGCGCGTGGGCACGACCGTCAAGGCCAAGACCGGCGCCCGGGCGATCGGCACGTACATCCCCGCGGTCGGGGCGGACGGCAAGCCGAACGCGGTCGCGGCCGCGATCAAGGCGGGCAAGCCGTACCGGGGCGTGGCCCAGGTGGTCGGCACCCCGTACGTCTCGGCCTATGACCCGATCAAGAACGCGTCGGGCCAGGTGATCGGCGCCCTCTACGCCGGTGTGCCGCAGGCCGAGGCGCTGAAGAACCTGACCGCCGCGGTCGAGGCGGGCGAGGTCGGCCAGAACGGCTGGCTCACCGTCTTCAGCACGGCGGCGGCGAACTCCGGGCAGATCGTGACGTCGAACATCGAGGGCGCGGCCGGCAGCGTGGACCTCACCTCGACCGACGCGAACGGCACCGAGTGGGTCAAGGAGCTCGTGACCAAGGCGCCCACGCTGAGCGAGGGGCAGACCTGGACCACGAAATACCAGCTGGCCGGCGCGGCCGGGGGCCCGGTCGGGCCGACCACCACCACGCTCGCCTTCTACGAGCCGTATTCCTGGGCCATCGCGATCGGCGGCTACGACAACGACGCGGCGGCCCCGGTCAACACGGTCCGCGACGGGCGTACGGAGATGCTGTGGACGCTGGTCGTGGCGGCGCTGCTGCTGGCGCTGATCGGCGGCGTCGTGGCCGGCCTGCTGGCCCGGCGGATCTCGCGACGCCTGGGCGGCCTGACCGCCGGACTGTCCCGGCTGGCCGAGCGCGACCTGACGGTGACAGTGCCGGTGACGGGCGCCGACGAGATCGCGACGGCGTCGGCCGCGCTGAACTCCGCGGCCGGCGAGCTGCGCACGGTGATGATCGAGGTGACCGGCGCCTCGCACGAGGTGACCTCGACGGCCGGGCAGGTGGCCGCGACCGGCGGCGAGCTGGCCGGCTCGGCCGAGGCCGCGGCGGGCCGGGCGGGCACGGTCAACCACGCCGCCGAGAGCGTCTCCTCCGTCGTGCAGACCGTGGCCGCGGGGGCCGAGGAGATGGGCGCCTCGATCCGCGAGATCTCGACCAACGCGCAGGACGCGGCGGAGGCCGGCCGGGACGGCGTGGGCCTGACCGCGGCGGCGGCCGGCGTGATCGGCGAGCTGCGCGACTCCACCACCAAGATCGCCGATGTGGTGCGGCTGATCGCGAGCATCGCCGAGCAGACCAACCTGCTGGCCCTGAACGCGACCATCGAGGCGGCCCGGGCCGGCGAGACCGGCAAGGGCTTCGCCGTGGTGGCCAACGAGGTCAAGGAGCTGGCCCAGGAGACCGCGCGGGCCACCGAGGACGTGACCGCGCGGGTCGCCGCGATCGAGAGCGACACCACCCGGGCGGTCGACGCGATCGAGGCCATCACGGCCCGGATCGCGCAGGTCAACGACTATCAGACGGCGATCGCGGCGGCGGTCGAGGAGCAGGCCGCGACCACCGCCGAGATGGCCCGCAACATCTCCGAGGTGGCCTCGGGCAGCCGGGACATCGCCGAGGGCATCGGGGTGGTCAGCGGCGCCGTGGAGGGCACCCGGGCCTCGGTCTCGGTGTCGCACCGGGCCGCCGACGAGCTCAACGCGACCGCCCGCAGACTGACCGGGCTGGTCAATCGGTTCACGGTGTAGGCACGTAGGTCACCACGTCGACGCCGGTCTTGGTCTGCCACGAGCCGGTCAGGGTCAGGGCGATCTTGGTGCCCTCGGCCCAGAGCTTGCGGCCCTCGCCCTGCACGACCGGGAAGACCATGATGCGGTACTCGTCGATCAGGTTGTGCCGGGTGAGGTAGTTGACCAGGTCGGCGCTGCCGTTGACGAGCAGCGCGGCCGGCCCGGCCTTGAGCTCGCGGACCGCGTCGGCCACGTCGCCCGGCAGGAACGTCGCGTTCCACTCGGGCTCGGTCAGCGTCGTGGTCGCCACATGCTTGGGCATGGAGTTCATCTTCACGCCGAAGTCGCCGGTCTGGGCCTCCATCTGCGGCCAGGCCGCCTTGAACCCCTCGTACGTCTTGCGGCCCAGCAGCAACGCGTCGGCCTCTCGCAGGTTTTCCGCCTGCCAGCCGCTCAGCTCGTCGTTGAAGTAGGGCCCGCTCCAGGACGGCTCCTCGAAGACCCCGTCGAGGGTCACATACTCCACCGCCACGATCTTGCCCATGCTCACTCCCTTGTCGAAGACCAGGCCGACCGTAGCGGACCGGAGGTGACAGCGCGGTCACGCACGTTAAGTGTTCGTTCGAACGCGTTCCGGAGTATGGACCGGTGGCGAGAGTTTTCCGTAAGCTGCCCCCGTGGGTGGCAATGGGGCCTTCCCGAGAGATCGGTGATCCTCTAATCTCCGAGGAAAATGAGCCCACGAGGAGGGCCCGGATGGCCGTCGCCCACGGAGTATCCGTCCTCGCCACGCCGGTCGAACCCGTTCGCCGGTCGTGGATCGGGTTGCTCTTCGCCGCCAATCTGGGCCTGTGGATGGCGTACTTCACGCCCATCCAGGTGCTGCTGCCCGAGCAGGTCGCCGAGATCACGCCGGACAGCAAAGAGCTCTGGCTGGGCATCGTCACCGGCATCGGGGCGATCGTCGCCATCGTCGTCAATCCGCTGGCGGGCGCGCTCTCCGACCGTACGAGGATCAAGCTCTTCGGCCGCCCGTACGGGCGCAGGCATGTCTGGACCCTGGCCGGCTGCATCCTCTCGGTGCTCTCGATCGCCGTGCTGGCCGAGGCCCGCAATCTGCTGACCGTGATCGTGGCCTGGTGCTTCGTGACGGTCGGGATCAACATCATGCTGGCCTCGCTGACCGCCGCCGTGCCCGACCGCGTGCCGGTGGCCCAGCGCGGCCTGGTGTCGGGCTGGATCGGCATGCCGCAGGCGCTCGGCCTGGTCATCGGGGCCGTCCTGGTCACGGCCGTGTTCACCGACATCGGCCCGGGTTACATCGCGCTCGGCCTCGGCCTGGTCGTCCTGGGGGTGCCGTTCGCGCTGCTCACGAAGGACGATCCGCTGCCGCCGGGCCACCAGGTGCGGTCGCACTGGAAGATCGACCTGCGTGGCCATCCCGACTACATGTGGGCCTGGGGCACCCGGTTCCTGGTGCAGCTGGGCAACGCGCTCGGCACGCTCTACCTGCTCTATTTCCTCGACGACGCGGTCGGGCTGGACGACCCGGACACCGGCCTGCTCTACATGATCCTGCTCTACACCGTCGGCATGATCAGCACCGCGATGATCGGCGGCTGGCTCTCCGACCGGCTCGGCCGCCGCAAGATCTTCGTGATCTGGTCGGGCGTGCTGATCGCGATCGCGGCCACCCTGCTGGCGATCTGGCCCACGTGGTCGATCTCGCTGGTCGCGGCGTTCCTGTTCGGCATGGGCTTCGGGGTCTATCTGGCGGTCGACACCGCGCTGATCACCCAGGTGCTGCCCAACGAGGCCGACCGGGCCAAGGATCTCGGCGTCATCAACATCGCCAGCGCCGCCCCGCAGGCGCTCGGCCCGCTGCTGGCCGCCCCGATCGTGACCAGCCTGGGCGGTTACCCCACGCTGTTCGCGCTCACCGCGCTGGTCAGCTTGGTCGGGGCCGTGGCCGTGGTGAAAATCCGTTCTGTCCCCTAGGTAGTCTGAGCGGGTGACTGTTCGCGTACGCTTCGCCCCCTCCCCGACCGGCATGTTCCACGTCGGCGGCGCCCGCACGGCGCTGCAGAACTGGATCTACGCCAAGCAGCACGACGGCGTCTTCGTGCTCCGGATCGAGGACACCGACGCCGCCCGCAACCGTCCCGAGTGGACCGAGGGCATCCTGCAGGCGCTCGACTGGATCGGGATCGAACGCGGGTCGTACGAGGGGCCGTACTACCAGTCCTCCTACGCGCCGGACCACGCCGCCGCCGTCACCCGGCTCTACGGCGAGGGCAAGGCGTATTACTGCGACTGCAAGCGCGAGGACGTCATCGCCCGCACCGGCAACCAGCACACCGGCTACGACGGCTTCTGCCGCGACCGGGGCCTCGGGCCGGGCGAGGGCCGCGCGCTGCGCTTCCGCACGCCCGACGAGGGCGAGACCGTGGTGGTCGACCTGGTGCGCGGCAAGCCCACCTTCGAGAACAAGCTGATCGAGGACTTCGTCATCGCCCGCAGCGACGGCTCCCCGCTGTTCCTGCTGGCCAACGTCATCGACGACATGACGATGGGCATCAACCACGTCATCCGGGCCGAGGAGCACCTGCCCAACACGCCGAAGCAGCAGCTGCTGTGGGAGGCGCTGGGCCAGACCCCGCCGGTCTGGGCGCACGTGCCGGTCATCGTCAACGAGAAGCGGCAGAAGCTGTCCAAGCGCCGCGACAAGGTGGCCCTGGAGAGCTACCGCGACGAGGGCTACCTGGCCGCGGCGATGAAGAACTACCTGATGCTGCTCGGCTGGGCGCCCAGCGACGACCGCGAGATCGTGCCCTGGGAGGTCATCGAGGAGGAGTTCCGCCTCGAGGACGTCAACCACGCCTCCGCGTTCTTCGACATCAAGAAGCTGCGCGCGTTCAACGGCGACTACATCCGAGCGCTCTCGGTCGAGGAGTTCATCCAGCTCTGCACGCCGTGGCTGAACGGCACCGACACCATCCCGGCTCCGCCGTGGTCGCAGGCCGCGTTCGACGCCGAGACGTTCACCGCGGTCGCGCCGCTCGCGCAGACCCGCATCGCCGTGCTGTCCGAGATCGTGGAGTACGTCGACTTCTTCTTCCTCGACGAGCCCGCGATCGACGAGGCGTCGTGGGCCAAGGCGATGAAGGAGGGCGCGGCCGACATCCTGGACGCCACGGTCGCCGCGTTCGACGCGCTCGACGAGTGGTCGGCCGAGCCGCTCAAGGGCGCGCTGGAGGCCGTGGGCCTGGCTCGCGAGCTCAAGCTGGGCAAGACCCAGGCCCCCGTACGGGTCGCGGTGACCGGCCGCTCGGTGGGGCTCCCGCTCTTCGAGTCGATCGAGGTGCTGGGCAAGGAGCGCACGCTGGCGCGGCTCCGGGCGGCTCGTGCCCGCCTTTGACCCTTCTACCGCATTTGGGGTCCGGTCGGCCATTCGCCCGCCGCCGTAACGGTGGTGAAATCCGCTGAGCGGGTGACCGGGCCCCTTTCGGGTTGCGGGGAGTCGGTACTATCTCGCCACTGATCAACGGCCGTCGTCGTCTCGAAAGTCATCCTCCGGATGACAACAATTCGTGCGGCCCGAGATGCGTCCGGGCCTCGGCTCGGGAAGGCTGAGGGTCTCGGTCGCGCCACGGCAGGTGCGCGGCTGATGGCTCGCGCAGCCATGTCCACCACGGGGCGGGGAGGCCGGACGATGGTTCGAGGGGCGATCACGCGGTTCGCGGCGGCGACCGGAGTGCTCGTGGCGACGGCCGCGATGGCGATCGGGCTCGCACCCGCCGCCGCCCACGCGGAGGGCGCGCCGAAGCCGGCACCGAAGCCGAACATCATCCAGATCACCGGCAAGGGCATCGACGACAAGATCGTCATCACCCAGGCCGAGAGCAAGCGGCTCTTCTCGAGCCTGCTGAGCGAGGTCAACTGGATGTTCTCGGCCCGGTCGCAGACGGCCGCGCTGCCCGCCGACAAGCTCGGCGCGAAATACACGCTCACCGTGCTGTCCGGCAAGACCGGCCTGCAGACGTACGAGGTGTTCCCCTCGGCGGCCGGCGGCCCGCGGGCGCACCGCCCGGCCAAGCAGCCGGGCGGCAAGAAGGCGGCCGAGGGCTGGTTCTACGGCCGGCTCACCATGCCCGAGACGCTGCGGGTCAGCGGCGTGCCGCTCAAGGCGAAGCCGGACGTGGTCGGCGGCGGCATCGGCGGTGGCGTCGGTCAGGATCTCGACGTCGACACCGAGGCGGCCGGGGGCGTCGACCAGGTGCTCGGCGACATCCGCCGGCTCTTCCTGCTCAACGGCGCGGTGCTGGTCGTCATCTTCGCCGGCCTGGCGGGCATCGCGTTCCTGATCCGCCGCCGGGTCTAGTCCTCGACCGGGGTGCTGAAATCGGGGCACCCCTTGCCGCAGGCCTCCTTGCGGCCGAAGGCGTCGAACACCCGCTCGTCGGTGGCGACCTGCTCGACCTGGGCGCCGGTGAGCCCCGGCTTGCCGCGCTGCGCCCCGGCGTCTCGCTCCCCGGCAGCCATCACGGCCACCGTACGGCCGTCGCCGAGCCGCCGGGCGATGGTCTGCCGCACCTGCCGGTCGGCGTCGCTGACGTCGTCGTAGCGGACGAACTCCAGGCCGGCCGCGCGGTCGGGGCGGGCGCACTCGTCCGGGTCCGCCGCCACGGGGAAACACCACTTCTTGCGTACGTCGAACACGGCGACCTCGACGGTGCCGCGGGACCGCCCGTCCACGTCGGCGATCTCGTACCGCCGCCAGCCGTTGCCCCGCTCGGCCGACCCCGCCACGATCCGCAGCTCACGCCCCTCGACCAGCGGCTCGATCACCTCGAGCACTGCGTCCGACGCCGCCGGGGCGGTTGCCGGGGCGCGGCTGAGCAGGGGCGGCGGCGTCACCGCGACGATGCCGGCCGTGGTCGGGACCGCCTCGAGCGTGGCCGGGCGGGGCGCCAGCAGGGTCGAGGTCAGCACGTAGCCGAGCGCGACGATGATGCCCGCGGTCACCGCGCCCAGACCCAGAATTCCCTGCGTACGGCGGCGGCGCAGCTTGTCGGCCCGGCGGAGGACGGCGTCGACCTCGTCGCCCACCGGCGGCTCGCCCTCGAGCACGTGCTCCAGCAGCTGGCTCAGCGGCGCGCTCATCCGGCCATCGCTGCCTCGGACTCGCTGAGCAGCTTCTCCAGGGCGGCCAGGCCGGCCCGCTCGTACGCGGAGACCTGCTCGTCGGCCAGGTCGAGCATCGCGCCCGTGGCGTCCACGTCGAAGCCGTCCCAGTAGCGCAGCACCAGCACGGCCCGGCAGCGCGGGGTGAGCTTGTGCAGGGCGTCCAGCAGCAGGATCGACTCGGCCTCGACGCCGGCCGCCCCGGCCGAGGCCACGAAGACGTGCTCGCGGCGCCGGTTGCGGCGGCGGCACGCCTCCATCAGCTCGGACCAGGCGAAGACGTCCGGGTCGGCCACCGCGCCGCGCCGGCTGTCGGCCACCAGGCGGGCCAGGGTCTCCCGGGTCAGCTCGGCGGCCATCTGCCAGTCGCCGCACATCAAAAAGGCCGTACGGCGCAGCTGGGGCAGGCGACTGGCCACGAACTCGCGCAGGGCCACGTCGTCGCTCTCGACAGATTTCTTGTCGCCGGACATAGGCCCTTTATAGGCGGGAAACGCCCCCGATCGGTGCCGAACGCCGATCACGCGACTCGAACGGCGACCTCCACCAGGCGTACGAGATCGGCCAGGTCGGCCTCGAACTCGTCGTCGCTGTCGGTCGCCACGGTGGTCGCACCGGTCACTTCGCCTGTCGCGTAGCCCAGCAGAAAGGCGAGGATCATGCGGGCCAGCCGCGGGATGTGCTCGTCGGGCACCCGCGCGTCGTGCAGGATCCCGCGCAGGGCGGCGGTCAGCCAGGAGGCCGAGGCGCCGGCGGGCCGGTTGAGCAGCAGCGGGAAGGCGCCCGGATGCCGCTTGGCCAGCCCCCGTACGGCCCGGCCGAGCGCTCGCAGCCGATGCCGCCAGTCGTCCGGCCGCTCGCCGCCCACGTCGTCGCCGAGCTCCAGGCCGAGCAGGTCGACCAACCCGTCGAGCAGGGCGTCCTTGCCACCCACGTACGGGTAGAGGGCCATCGACGTGAGCCCGACCCGCTCGGCCACGGCCCGCATCGACATGGCGGCGAGGCCACGCTCGTCGACCAGGGCCATCGCCTGGTCGAGAATCAGCCGTCTCTTGTCGTCCACCGGTTCACCGTTCCCGGCCCGGCGGGCCGTCGGCCGGGACGCGCCCACCAGCCCCCGCCCGGCTCACCCGGTCGGGTGAGCGGGCCCCGCGAGGCCGGTCAGCACCAGCGGCCCGGCGGGCGGCCGCGACCCGCGGCCCGGCGACGCGGACGCACCGCGCCGTGCAGGTGGGCGCCCGCCCAGCCCCGCAACTCGGTGCGGCAAGCGCCCCGGCTCGGACCCGGACCCACCTCGTCCTGGTCGGCCGGTAGCTCCTCGACTGCCGGCACGGCGACCGCCGGAAGGGCCGTGGCCGCCGTCTCCACGGCCGGCACGGTCTCGTTGTCCCGTTCCGTCATCTCGCCTCCCCTCAGCATGTTCGCGCTCAATGATCGGCAGCTCGCGGCCCGCTTTTACCCCCGGCGGCCGCAAGTCTGGCGACGCTAGGACGACACCATGCCAGGTCACCGACCGAAGTCGGGGCAGGGGCTCACCGCTACTCCGGACTATAGGCCTAAATCGGTACAAACCACGCAGACGCGACTCACGCCACTCCCACAGAAACCGCGCCAAAAGACCCCGCCTGTGGACAACCGCCACCCCGCCCATCGCCCCTGTGGACAACTCGGCCCGCCAATTTGACTTCGCCGCTAAGTTCCCCCGGAAGCCCCCCGGGTGGGTGGTCGGCGGCGGAGGGCCAAGTCAACGGTGAGCAGGAAGATCCAGACACGCTGGCACCGGGCTGTCACCGCGCCCGTGGCACCCTGGGGGCGTGTCCGAGACCGCACCCCCCAGGGGAGCCGCCAAACCGCCCCCCGCCGCCACCCTGCGGCGGATCGAGCGGCACGCCGGCGTGCTGGCCACCTCGGCCGTGGCGCGGATGGACGAGACGTTGCCCTGGTTCCGGGCCCTCCCGGCCGATCAGCGGTCGCAGGTCATGCTCGTGGCCCAGGCCGGTGTCCGCTCCCTGGTGGAGTGGCTGCGCTCGGGCGGCGTGGTCGCGGCGGCCACGCAGGAGATCTCCGACGAGGTGTTCGCCGCCGCGCCGCGGGCGCTGGCCCGGTCGATCACGCTGACCCAGACGGTGCAGCTGATCAAGGTCACGATCGACGTGGCCGAGGCCGAGGTGGCCGCGCTCGCCGCGCAGGGTGAGGAGGAGCCGCTGCTGCAGGCGATCCTCAAGTTCTCGCGCGAGATCGCCTTCTCCGCGGCCCGGGTCTACGCGCGCGCCGCCGAGTCGCGGGGGGCCTGGGACGCGCGGCTGCAGGCCCTGCTGGTCGACGCCCTGCTGCGTGGCGACTCCTCCGACGTGCTGGCCAGCCGGGCCGCCGCCCTCGGCTGGGCCGACGCCCCGCCGGTGGCCGTGGTCGTGGGGCGTTCGCCGGGCGGCGACATCACGGCAGTGCTGCACGCGGTCTATCGGGCCGCGCGCCGGGCCCGCATCGAGGTGATCGGCGGGGTGCACGGCGACCGGCTGGTCGTGGTGATGGGTGGCGCGACCGACCCGGTGGCCATCGCGGGCTCGCTGGCGGAGACGTTCGGCGAGGGCCCGATCGTGGTCGGCCCGGCCGTGCCGTCGCTCGACCAGGCCACCGAGTCGGCCCGGGCCGCCCTGGCCGGTTATCGCGCGGCCCCGGCCTGGCCCGGCGCGCCGAATCCGGTGGCCGCCGACGACCTCTTGCCCGAGCGGGCCCTGGCCGGCGACATGGAGGCGCGCCGCACGCTGCGTCACGACGCGTACGGAGCTTTGACCCGGGCCGGCAGCGGGCTGATCGAGACGCTGGACGCCTTCTTCGCCACCGGCGGGGTGCTCGAGAGCGCCGCCCGCGAGCTCTTCGTGCATCCGAACACCATCCGTTACCGCCTCAAACGGGTCACCGAGGTCACCGGCCTGTCGCCGCTGGACGGGCGGGACGCGTTCGCCCTGCGGATCGCGCTGGCCGTGGGGCGCCTCGATCCTGCGACGTAGCTCACCTCGGCGAACGCGCCGCTCGCAGGCCTTCAATTCCGGACAAAAAGGAGTGATTTCCGGGCACGTTTGTAGGGTTCCCACAACGGCAGTCGTAGGGTTTGGTAGACGCCGCCAGCCCCGCAACCGCGACCGATCCGGAAGAGTCGAAGACGTGCTCGCCGTTCTCTCCCCCGGCCAGGGTTCCCAGAAGCCCGGCTTCCTGACTCCGTGGCTCGACCTGCCCGGCGCCGACACCAAGCTGCGCTGGTGGTCCGCGCTCGCCGGGGTCGACCTGCTGCACCTCGGCACCGTCGCCGAGGCCGACGAGATCAAGGACACCGCCCGTACGCAGCCGCTGCTGGTCGCGGCCGCCCTGCTCGCCGCGGGCGAGTTGCCGCTGGAGCAGGTCGACGTGGTCGCCGGGCACAGCGTGGGCGAGCTGGGCGCGACGGCCCTCGCCGGCGTGCTCTCGGCCGAGGCCGCGATCGCCCTGGCCGGCGTACGGGGGAGGGAGATGGCCGCCGCCTGCGCGCTCGAGCCGACGGGGATGAGCGCCGTGCTCGGTGGTGACCCCGACGAGGTGCTGACCGCGCTCGAGAAGCACGGGCTGCACCCGGCCAACCGCAACGCCACCGGCCAGGTCGTCGCCGCGGGCTCGCTCGAAGGGCTGGCCCAGTTGGCCGCCGAGCCGCCCGAGAAGGCCCGCGTCCGTGCGCTCGAGGTCGCCGGCGCCTTCCACACGCCCTACATGGCCCCGGCCGAGGCCGCGCTGGCCGCCGTCGCCGGTGGCGTGACCGTCGCCGACCCGGCCCGCACGCTGCTCTCCGACCTCGACGGCACGGCCGTGACCGGGGGCCGCGAGATGGTCGAGCGCCTGGTCCGCCAGGTCACCGCGCCCGTCCGCTGGGATCTGGTGATGCGCACGCTGGCCGATCTCGGTGTCACCGGCGTGCTCGAGCTGCCGCCCGCCGGCACCCTGGCCGGGCTGGTCAAGCGCGAGCTCAAGGGCGAAGGGGCCCCTGAGATCGTCACCCTGAACACGCCGGACGACCTGCCCGCCGCGCGCGACCTGATCGCCCGGCACAGTGGGCACCAGATCGAAGGAGCAACACGATGACCGCCGGCACCCGCATCCTCGCGATGGGGCACTATCAGCCCTCGCGCATCGTCACCAACGACGACCTCGCGGCGACGATCGACACCAACGACGAGTGGATCAAGAGCCGGGTCGGCATCTCCGAGCGGCGCATCGCCGACGGCGAGACGGTCGCCGACATGGCCACCTTCGCGGCCGAGAAGGCGCTGGCCGCCTCGGGCCTGACCGCGGCCGACATCGACCTGGTCACCGTGGCCACCTGCTCCTCGATCGACCGCTGCCCCAACGTGGCGACCCGGGTCGCGGCGCGCCTCGGCATCAACGCCCCGGCGGCGTACGACCTCAACACCGCGTGCTCCGGCTTCTCGTACGCCCTGGGCACCGCCGACCACGCGATCCGGGCCGGCGCGTCGCGCAACGCCCTGGTGATCGGCGCCGAGAAGCTGTCGGACGTCACCGACTGGACCAACCGCACAACCGCCGTGCTCTTCGGCGACGGCGCGGGCGCCGCGATCGTGACCGGGGTCGCCGACGGCGAGCAGCCCGGCATCGGCCCGGTGCTGTGGGGCTCGGCCCCCGACAAGGGCGACGCGCTGCGGATCGAGGGCTGGCAGCCCTACATCGAGCAGGACGGCCAGACGGTGTTCCGCTGGGCCACCACCGCGCTCGCCCCGTTCGCGCTCGAGACCTGCCAGAAGGCCGGCATCGAGCCGTCCGAGCTGGCCGCCTTCGTGCCGCACCAGGCCAACACCCGCATCATCGACGGCATCGTCAAGCGGCTGGGTCTGGGCCCCGAGGTCGTCGTGGCCAAGGACATCGTGCACTCGGGCAACACCTCCGCGGCCAGTGTGCCGCTGGCCCTGTCGAAGCTGATCGAGAGCGGCGAGGTCGCCTCGGGCGCCCCGGTCCTGCTCTTCGGCTTCGGCGGCGGCCTCACCTACGCCGGCCAGGTCATTCGCTGTCCGTAAGCGTTGATCAACCGGAGCAGTCCCCACCATTTGAGAGGAAACACCTGACAATGGCTACTCGCGAAGAGATCACTTCGGGCCTCGCCGAGATCCTCGAGGAGGTCGCCGGCGTGAACCCGGACGACGTCGCCGAGGGCAAGTCCTTCACCGACGACCTGGACGTCGACTCGCTGTCCATGGTCGAGGTCGTGGTGGCCGCCGAGGAGAAGTTCGGCGTCAAGATCCCCGACAACGAGGTCCAGAACCTCAAGACCGTCGGTGACGCCGTGAGCTACATCGAGGCGAACCACTGACATGAGCAACGTAGACGTCGTCGTCACCGGGCTCGGCGCGACCACCCCGTTGGGCGGGGACGTCGCGTCCACCTGGGACGCCATGCTCGCCGGCCGCTCCGGGGTGGGTCGCCTCACCCTGGAGTGGGCCGATCAGCTCACCGTCAAGATCGGGGCCCAGCTCAAGGTCGACCCGTCCGAGGTCATCGACCGGGTCCGGATGCGCCGCCTCGACCGTTCCGAGGCGATCGCCCTGATCGCGGCCAAGCAGGCCTGGGCCGACGCCGGTCTCGAGGAGGCCGGCCTCGACAAGGAGCGCCTGGCCGTCAGCTTCGGCAGCGGGATAGGGGGTGCCCTCACCCTGCTCAACCAGGACGACATCCTGGAGGAGTCCGGGCAGCGCAAGGTCAGCCCGCACACCGTCCCGATGCTGATGCCGAACGGCCCGGCCGCCTGGGTCGGCATCGAGTTGCAGGCCCGGGCCGGCGTCCACGCCATGGCCAGCGCCTGCGCGACCGGCGCCGAGGCCATGTCGCTGGGCCTCGACATCATCCGGTCGGGCCGGGCCGACGTGGTCGTGGCCGGCGGCACCGAGGCGGTCATCCACCCGCTGCCGTACGCCGGGTTCGCCAACATGCGGGCCATGTCGACCCGCAACGACGAGCCGGAGAAGGCCTCCCGCCCGTGGGACAAGGGCCGCGACGGGTTCGTCTTCGGCGAGGGCGCGGGCGCCCTGGTGCTCGAGCGGGCCGACCACGCGCGGGCGCGCGGCGCGAAGATCTACGCGCGGCTGGCCGGCGCGGGCATCACCTCGGACGGCTTCGACATCGTGCAGCCCGACCCGGAGTGCAAGGGCGGCGCCCGCGCGATGGGCAAGGCGCTGCTCGACGCGGGCCTCACCGGCGCCGACATCGTGCACGTCAACGCCCACGCCACCTCGACCCCGGCCGGCGACATGGGCGAGATCCTCGGCATCAAGGCCGCGGTGGGCACCCACCCGGTGATCACCTCGACCAAGTCGATGTCCGGCCACCTGCTGGGCGCAGCGGGAGCGCTCGAGTCGATCGCCACCATCCTGGCCATCCGGGACAGCGTGGTTCCCCCCACGATCAACCTGGACGACCCGGACGACAAGCTCGACCTCGACGTGGCGGCGCACAAGGCCCGTCAGCTCGACATCCCCGCCGCCATGAACAACTCGTTCGGCTTCGGCGGTCACAACGTGGCGCTGGTCTTCACCCGCGCCTGATCGTTCCCCGAGGGGCCCGGCCGCTGCGGCCGGGCCCTTTCAGCAGGCCGGGCCCTTTTCAGCAGGCCGTACGTTTCAAACCGGGCACCGCCACGGGTGACTTGCCGGGGGCCTTGGCCTTGCCCGCCACCACGGCGGCCAGGGCGGTCAGCGACAGCTTGCTCGACGAATACGTGGCCACGAGGATCGGCGACCTGGCCGCGGCCAGCAGATACGGCGTGTCCATCATGACCGTGACCCGCGCCGACGGGCTGAGGTCGGTGGTCTTGTCGCCGTAGCCGACGAGGTGGATCACCGTGCCGCCCGCCGCCTGCACCTTGAAGCCCTGAGCCTGCAGAGCCCGTACGAGGGTGACCCGCGCCACCTCACGGTCGCTCGTCGACGTGACCGTGACCGGGCCGCTCATCAGGGCCCCGGCGCAGGGCCCGCGCAGCACCGTGATCGAGGCCGCGTCGAGCGCGCCGACCGCCTGCTCGTGGGCCGGGGAGGCGACGACCGACAGGTCCGGCTGCTTCTTCTCCGCCGTGCGGAACTTGAGCGTCAGGATGCGGGTGACCGCCTCGGTCAGGCGCTCCTTCTTGAGCGAGCCGTCCTTGAGCCCGGCCAGGATGCCGTCGCGGGCCTGCGCGATGTTCGGCGGCATCAGCAACATGTCGTTGCCGGCGTTGAGAGCCCGTACGGCGGCCTGGCCGGGCGGCCACTTCATCGCGGGCGGCATGTTCATGGCGTCGGTGACCGCGACCCCGGTGAACTTGAGCTGCCCGCGCAGCACGTCGGTCATGAGCTTCTTGGAGAACGTGGCCGGCACGCCCTTGTCGAACGCCTGCAGGTCGAGGTGGCCGGACATGACCACGCCCGCGCCGGCGTCCACGCCCGACTTGAAGGGCGGCAGGTCCTGAGCCGTCCAGGCGGCCTTGCTCTGGGTCACCACGGGCAGGCCCTCGTGACTGTCGCCGCTGGTGTGGCCGTGCCCCGGGAAGTGCTTGAGCCCGGCCGCCACCCCGGCCCCTTCCAGACCCCGTACGGCTGCGGCGACCTGCAGGGCGTTGGCCTTGGCGTCGGCGCCGAACGAACGGGAGCCGATCACCGTGTTGGCCGGGGGCCCGAGCGTGTCGGCGACCGGGGCGAAGTCGACGGTGATGCCCATGGCGGCCAGCTCCTCGCCGGCCGCGCGCCAGGCCCCCTCGGTGAGCTTGGGCTGCCCGGCCGCGCCCGCGCCCATGGCCGAGGGCAGCATCGTGACGCCCTGGGTGACGCGGGTGACGATCCCGTACTCCTGGTCGGTGCCGATCATCAGCGGGGCCCCGCCGGGCAGCTGCCGCGCGGCCGCCTGCAGCCCGTCGGTCAGCTTGCGGACCTGCTGCGGGTTCTCGACGTTCGTCGTCGGGTTTGTGGCGCCGGTCGGGTCCTTCGCGGTGAAGCCGACCAGGATCAGGCCGCCCAGGTGGAACTTGGCGATCATCTCGGCGGGCGTGTTCACCCCGGCCAATTGCTGATTGCCCGCGGCCGAGCCCTGATCCACCGTCGTCGCGTCACTGCCGTAGGCGTACGGCATGAGGACCTGCCCGGCCAGGTCGGTGTCGCTCATCGCGGCCACGGCGGCGGCCGCCCGCGTCGCCGGGTCGCCGGTCGGCGCCGAGGCCGGGGTGGAGGGCAGCACCGAGGGCGCGACCGGTGGCGCCGAGACCGTGGCCTGGGGCGCCGGGGCGTCGTCGGAGCCGCACGCCGTGGCGGCCAGCACGAGCGGGAGGAGCAGGGCGGCGCGGACGATCCTCATACCAGCATCGAATCAGGGAGCCATCCGGACGTAACGCGCGGGTCAGCCCACCCGGGTCAGCAGCGTGACGGGGGCGCCGTCACCGGCGTACCGGTAGGGCTCGAGCTCGGCGTCCCAGGCGGAGCCGAGCGCCTTCTCCAGGGCATGCGAAAGGGCCTCCGGCGCTCGCGCGGAGGCCATGATTGCGCGCAGCCGGTCCTCGCCGATCTGGATGTCGCCCGACGCGCCCATGATCCCGTGAAAGAGGCCGCGACCCGGGACGTGCATGAAACGCTCGCCGTCCACACCCGGGCTCGGTTCCTCGGTCACCTCGAAACGGATCATGGGCCACTGCCGGAGGGCAGCAGCCAGCTCGGCGCCAGTACCGGCACGACCGGTCCAGCTGCACTCGGCGCGCCGCATGCCGGGATCGACCGGCTGCGGCGTCCAGTGCAGCGTGACCGGCGCTGTCAGTACGCGCGCGATCGCCCACTCGACGTGTTGGCACACGGCGAGTGGGGTCGAGTGGACGTATACGACGCCACACGTTGGCACGGTGACCTCCCGAAGACCGAGGTGCGTCTTCCCCTACGACCTCGACCGCGGTTGATCGTGTCCCATGATGCCGGTTGGTACGGATGGTGCGCCAGAGAATCGGCAACATCGACATCGGATCGGCCGTAGTGGCACATCCTGCTCAACGCCTCAACCTGCTCGGACGGCACGGTCCCCGGAGGATCGTGTAGAGTTGGCAAGGCCTTTTTTCTGCTTTCTCCAAGGAGTGCCGCCGTGGCGAGCAACACCTCAAAGACCGCCCGCGCATCAGTCCGCGCCGGCCAGGGCGCCGGTGGCGCCCTCAGCGTGCTCGGTGAGTACAAGTACGTCATCCCGCTCGCCAACGGCCGCTTCGCGTATGTGCGGAACCTGACCAACGGCAAGACCGCGCACCTCAAGACCGACTCCGACGCTTTCGTCGAGGAGATCCGGGCGCTCTCGGCCGCCGGTCACGGCGCCAAGATCCGGGCCGAGCTCGGCGCGCTCGAGGAGGCGAACCCGAGCCACGGCTGGGGCGCCACCGAGAAGCGTCTGGTCGACGCGGGTGTGTTCGAGGGCTGAGCCCCTCACCGCTGAAGCGCGAAGGCGCCTGACGGCTACGGCCGACAGGCGCCTTTTCGCACCCCTTGAAGATCAACCCACCGCGATCATGAGGGCAGGATCTCGACAAAAGGGACGTCAGGGCAGCAGCTCGACGACGCCCGTGTCGAGGTCGTAGACCGCGCCCACCACGTCGACCCGGCCCGAGGCCACGGCGTCGGCCACCACGTCGACCGTGCCCATCCGCCGGACCGTGCGGCCCACGTGCGCCCGCATCGCCTTCTCGGCGGCGTCGGGATCGTCGACGCCGACCGCGCGCACGGCCGGGGCGATCTCGTCGACCAGATAGCCGATCTCCCCCGCCGGGATCTCGCCGGCCCGCAGCGCGGCCACCGACGCCATCACCGCGCCGCACCGCTTGTGGCCCAGCACCATGATCAGCGGGACGCCCAGCTCGGCCACCGCGAAGCCGACCGAGCCCAGCACCGCGCGGTCGACCACGTGCCCGCCGGAGCGCACCACGCAGATCGACCCGAAGGTCTGGTCGAAGATCGCCTCGAGCGGCACCCGGGAGTCGATGCAGCCCAGCACCACCGCGTGCGGCTGCTGCCGGCCCGAGGAGGCGGCGGCCGCCGAGACCCGGTGCCCGTGCTCGGGGCGGGCGCTGACGAACCGCTTGTTGCCCGCGACCAGCTCGGCCAGGGCTTCCGCGGCGTTGGTGATCGGAACGGCGGGCCCCGCCGACGGGTCGGTCGTCATACGAGTGATTCTGGCCCAGTTCGGCCGCATGAACAGGGAGTGCGAGCGAACTCACGTTCCGCTCGGGACTTTCGGCCCTGGTGCGCCGAATCGGCAGTGGCATTTCGGGTGATCGCGAGTGATGCTTATTACCCGCGGGTATAGCCGGGGGCATGCGGATCGCGGAGGTGCCCATGTCCGAGCGCTCGGAGCTGACGCTCCCGGACGGCGTGCGGCTGCACGTCGAGGCGTACGGGCCGGCCGACGCCCCGCTCACCGTGGTGCTGGCGCACGGCTGGTGCCAGGACAGACGCACGTGGAAGCACCAGATCGCCGCCCTGCGGGTGCTCGGCGCCCGGCGCCCGCGCGTGATCGCCTACGACACCCGGGGCCACGGCCGCTCCGGCGCCACCGGGGTCGGCGGGGCCACGCTGGGCCAGCTGGGCGACGACCTCGCCGAGGTGCTGCGCCGCTACGCCCCGACCGGCCCGGTCGTGCTCGGCGGCCACTCCATGGGCGGCATGACGATCATGGAGTTCGCCCACGCTCACCCGGACGTGTTCGCCGAGCGGGTGGCCGGGCTGCTGTTCGTCTCGACCACCGCCGAGGGCCACACCCACACCCAGTACGGGCTGCCGGCCCGGATCGCGGCGCTGATGCGCGCGGGCGAGACGATCGGCGCCGGCGTGCTGGCCCGCTCCGGCCCGTGGCGCCCGCACCGCGCCCTGCTGCCCGCGCTGCGCCCGGCCGTGCGCTGGCTGCTGTTCGGCGACGACTGCGATGAGGCCGCGCTCGACCTGGCCATGCGCAGCTTCGGCCGGGCCTCGCTGCGCTCGATCGGCGCCTTCCGCCCCTCGATCGGCGCCCAGCAACGCCTCGACACACTGACCGCCCTGGCCGACGTGCCGGCCGCGGTGCTGGTCGGCGAGCGCGACCGGCTGACCCCGCCCGCCTGCGCCCGCTCGATTGCCGAGGCGCTGCCCTTCGCCGACCTGCGGGTGGTGCCCGGGGCCGGCCACATGCTGCCGCTGGAGCGCCCGCACGAGGTGTCGGCCGCCCTGACCGCGATCGTCGAGCGCGCCACCCCGGCCCGCCGCCCGCGCCGTGCTCGCCGGTCGGCTAGCACACTGAAGAAGGCCGCTTAGGGTTTTCCACAATTCCGCGCTGTCCACAGCCGAGAATTGCGACGCCCTCCAAGATCGCCCCCACTCGATAAAATGGGCGAGGGTGGGGGTCCCCCGGTTGGGGTGGGCCCCCTGTTCGAGCCGTGATCTTGGGGTGGCTCCACGCCGCGGGACGTTCGGCCAGCGGTGATGAGGGCCGGGTGAGACGCGGCGGGCCCCCACGGAGTAAGTTCGAACGCCCCCTTATGCGAGCACGCTGCCCGGACGCGTGCATCGGGGTGCCGGAAAGTGAGATTCACCGTTTTGAGCGACGCCACCGTTCTTCAACAGGAGATCGCGGTCGAGCAGAAGCACGTCGACCGCGTCTATGCCCGGCTCGCCGAGCTCCGCCGCGACGCCTCACGGGCCGAGAAGGAGGGCTATCAGCTCGCCGGGGTGGGCACGTTCGGCGCGCTGGTCGAGCGGGACGCGATGGTCTTTCACGCCGCCCGCCGCCGGCACGCGCTCGACACCGAGCACGAGGGGCTGGTCTTCGGCCGCCTCGACCTCGGCACCGGGGCCACCCACTACGTCGGCCGCATGGGCATCCGCGACGACACCTCGCAGCCGCTGGTGGTCGACTGGCGGGCGCCCGCCGCCGCCGCGTTCTATCGGGCCACCCCGGCCGAGCCGCTGGGCGTCGTCCGCCGCCGCATGATCCAGTCGACCCGCGAGCGGGTCACCGGCATCGAGGACGACCTGCTCGACCCCGAGGCCGCGCCGGCCGACATGCGCGTGGTCGGCGACGGCGCGCTGCTGGCCAGCCTGTCCAAGGCCACCGGCCGGGGCATGCGCGACATCGTCGCCACCATCCAGCGCGAGCAGGACGACGCGATCCGCTCCCCCGCCTCGGGCGTGACGATCGTGACCGGCGGCCCCGGCACCGGCAAGACCGCCGTGGCCCTGCACCGCGCGGCCTACCTGCTCTATTCGGACCGCAACCGGTTCGCCGGCGGCGGCATCCTGGTCGTCGGCCCGTCCGGCGTCTTCGTCGACTACATCGCCACAGTGCTGCCCTCGCTGGGCGAGGACACGGCGACCCTGCGCTCGCTGGGCACGCTCGTGCCGGGTTATGACGCGTCGCGGGTCGACCCCAGCGACGTCGCCGCGATCAAGGGCTCGCTGCGCATGCGCCGGGTGCTCGAGCGGGCCTCGCACGACGCCGTGCCCGGCGGCCCGGCCGAGCTGCGCCTGCTCTATCGGGGCACGCTGCTGCGGCTCGACGCGCGGGAGCTCGACCGCATCCGCCGCTCGGCGCTGCCCCGCGGGGCCCGGCGCAACGAGGTGCGCGGCACGGGCTTCGACCGGGTCTTCGACGCGCTGTGGGCGCAGGCCCGCCAGCAGAAGGTGTCCGGCCTGCCCGAGAAGCCGGATTTCGAGGCCGAGCTGGCCGACCGGCCCGACTTCCGCGAGTTCCTCAAGGCGTGGTGGCCGCGGTTCACGCCGATGCGTGTGCTGCGCTGGCTGGCCGATCCGGGCCGCCTCCGGTCGTACGCGCACGGTCTGCTCTCGCGGGAGGAGATCGGCCGCCTGCAGGGCTCGTTCGACGCGCTCGACGCCGAGGGCCCGACGATCGCCGACGTGGCGCTGCTCGACGAGCTGGACGAGCTGATGGGCCGCCCGCGCAAGCCCCAGCGCAAGACGAAGAACCCGTTCCACGTGCGTGACGGCATCCAGGAGCTGAGCACGGCCAACGAGCGGCAGGCGGCGGCCCGCGCCCAGCAGGTGCAGCGCGACGAGGACTACCGGGAGTACGCCCACGTGGTGGTCGACGAGTCGCAGGACGTCTCGCCGATGCAGTGGCGCATGATCGGCCGCCGCGGGTCGTTCGCGTCGTGGACCATCGTGGGCGACCCGGCCCAGACGGCGTGGTCGGGCGACGTGGACGAGCTCGACCGCTCCCGCGACAAGGCGCTGGGCTCGCGCAAGCGCAACAGCTACGCGCTGACCACGAACTACCGGAACTCGTCGGAGATCTTCGCGGTGGCCGCCTCGGTGATCCGCCGGATCATGCCCGACCTGCCGCTGCCGACCGCGGTCCGCAGCACGGGGGTCGACCCGGTCGACGTGGTGACCGACGCCGCGCGGCTGGCCGAGCGGGTCCGCGAGGTGACCGAGAAGCAGCTGGCCGACGTCGACGGGACGATCGGCGTGATCACCCCGGTGCCGCGCCGCGACGAGATGGCGGCCTGGGTCGCCGGCCTGCCGGAGCGGGTCCAGGTGGTCACGGCGCTGGAGGCCAAGGGCATGGAGTACGACGCGGTGGTGCTGGTCGAGCCGGGCTCCCTCACGAAGGATCCGGCCGGCCTGCGCACCCTCTACGTCGCCCTGTCCCGGGCCACCCAGCGCCTGACCACGATCGGGACCGACCCCGGCTGGCGCGGCTAGGACCTACGGAACGGGCACGGCCACGGCGTCGTACGTCGTGGTCGGCTCGGCCGGGGTCGTGAAGCGGGCGTTGGGCAGGTAGAACCGCTTGCCGTACTCGGCGATCGTGGTCGGCACGTCGAACGAGGCGCTGCCCGTACGGGAGACGACCTGGCCCTTGGTGGCCCGCTTGTCCAGCGAGACCTTGGCGATCACGTTGAGCCGGTTCTGCACGACGTAGAGGTGGTGGCCGCGCAGCCACAGGCCGTCGCCGTTGACAACCGTCTCGGTGCCGTTCAGCTTGATCTCGGTGCTGCGGCCGTCGTAGCCGACCTTGAAAAGCTTGCCGACGTTGGACTGGACGACGATCAGGGCGCGGCCGTCCGGCGTACGGGAGATGCCGTTCGCGTTGTTGCCCGTCGTGTACTGGATGTCGCCGGTGAGCGGGACGGCCACGGGCGCCGACTTGAGGTTGAGCGGCACCTTCCACAGCACCGGGTTGGCCGAGTCGGTGAACCAGGCGGCGTCGCGGGTGAGCACGACGTCGTTGATGAACCAGGCAGTGCTGCCCGGGGTCTTGAGCGTGTAGGACTTGAGCACCTGCCCGCTGCGCAGGTCGACTACGCGGGCGCTGCCGGCGCTGCCCCCGGCCACGAAGAGCCGGTTCCGGTCGCCGATCTTGAGGCCGAGCGACGGGTTGCCCGCCCCGGGGCCCTCACTGAAAACCGACCCCTTCCCCGTACGCAGGCTGACCCGGTAAATGTCGCCGTCGACCCGCGAGCCGAAGTACGCGTACGGCTTGTCGCCTATCGCGACGCCCTCGGGCTGGAACCCGGCGGGCAGCGCCAGCGTGCTGGGCCACTTCGACGAGGGCGATGAGGAGTGCGCTGCGGCCGGTGTCGCGCCGGCCACCACGGCGAGCACCGTGGAGATGACAATCGCGAGGGTACGTCTGGACACGGATATCCCTTTCCAGGCGGAACTTGCTGTCATCGCGTACATACCCCGGCCGCCGCCCGATGGTTCGACAGCCCTATGGCGATCATCACATCCCAGGGTGCACGATCTTCGTACCGGTCACCGCGATGTGCCGACCTTCGGACCCACCCCCGGCATCCTCTCTACGCTTGGTGACCATGTCATCACGGGAGGACAGCATCATGGCCACGGTCATTCACCAGCCCCGGGTCGCGTGGGACGGCGCCCGCGCGTTCGTCCAGGCGGCGGGCAGCCCGCAATCCGAGGGGTTCGCCGCGCGCGTGCTGAGCCGGCTCGGCAGCGAGATGTACGGCCACTTCGCCGACACCCGGCAGCGGCTGCTCACGGCGCTGGTCGAGACCGGCGGCGACCGGTTCGCGGCCGACGTCGAGGCCGGCAAGTGGCGCGTACGGCTGGAGGACCTGCTCCGCGAGCGTCCCGAGCTGACCGATTCCGTGCTCGAGCTGACCGGTGCGGGATTCGAGCTCTGACGCTTTTGCCGTAATCCGCCCGAAGCGCCCCAACTAGGGGCAAGAATGCCCGTATGGGTGACGCTCGGGTGATGGTCTTCGCGCCGGCACCGCAGTTGACGGTGACCATCGAACAGCAACACAACCAGCCGGAGCTGCACGTCCATCCGGGTGGTCAGGGCATCTGGCAGGCCCGCATGATCACCTCGCTCGGCGCCGAGGTGACGCTCTGCACGGCGGTCGGCGGCGAGGTGGGCCGCGTGCTCAAGCCGCTGCTCGACTTCAAGGGCGTGCAGCTGCGCACGGTTCCGCGCGAGAGCGGCAGCGGCTGGTACGTGCACGACCGCCGCAACGGCAAGCGCCAGGAGCTCGCCGAGCAGCCCGGCGCGCCGTTCACCCGGCACGAGCTGGACGAGCTCTACAACCTCGCGCTGGCCGAGGGCCTGCGGGCCGGCAACGCGATCCTGAGCGGGCCGGCCCACCCCTCGGTGATCCGGCCCGACGTCTACGGCCGCCTCGCCCACGACCTCAAGGCCCACGGCTGCCGGGTGATCGCCGACCTGTCCGGCGACCACCTCAAGGCCGTGCTCGAGGCGGGCCTGCACGTGGTCAAGGTCAGCCACGAGGAGTTGCTCCGGGACGGCATGATCAAGGACGCGACCGAGAAGTCGCTCACCGATGCGCTGGTCAAGCTGCACGAGGACGGCGCCGAGGCGGCCCTGCTGTCGCGGGCCGACGCGGGCGCGCTGGCCCTGTTCAACGAGCAGATCTACAAGGTCGGCATCCCCAAGCTGTCGATCGCCGACCACCGCGGCGCCGGCGACTCGATGACCGCCGGGGTCGCCGCCGTGCTGGCCAAGGGCGGCGAGATGACCCAGGCCGTCCGCACCGGGGCGGCCGCCGGCGCCCTCAACGTCACCCGGCACGGGCTCGGCACCGGGCATCTGGACGCCGTCCAGGTGCTCACCGAACGAGTCAAGATCACCCCTCTCAAGAAGGCGACATGACGAGAATCCTGGTCACCAACGACGACGGCATCGACGCGCCCGGGCTGCGCTGGCTGGCGCGGGCGGCGGCCCGGGAGGGGCACGACGTCACTGTCGCGGCGCCGGTCACCGAGGCCAGCGGCAGCAGCGCGGCGATGACGGCCGTCGAGGAGCACGGCAAGATCATTCTGCACAAGCGTGAGCTGCCCCACGCCAAGCACATTCCCGCGTACGCGGTGGCCGCCTCGCCGGCGTACATCGTGCTGCTCGCCCTGCGGGAGGCCTTCGGCGAGGTGCCCGAGATGATCCTGTCGGGCATCAACCGGGGCGCCAACGCGGGCGCCGCGGTCGTGCACTCGGGCACGGTCGGGGCCACCCTGACCGGCTCGTACGCGGGTCTGCACGGCCTCGCCGTCTCGCTCGACGTGCTCTCGCCCCGGGCCTCCTCCGCGCGCAGCGGGGGCGCGGCCCTGGCCGCCCTCGACCACGAGGAGGACGAGAAGCGGCACTGGGACAGCGCGGCCGAGCTCGCCGTGCGCCTGCTGCCGACGCTGACGCACACGCCGCCCGGCACGATCTTCAACCTGAACGTGCCCGACCTGCACCTGGACGGGATCCGCGGGCTCCGGCGGGCGTCGCTGGCCCAGTTCGGGCAGGTGCAGGTGAGCATCGCCGAGGCCGGTGAGGGCTTTGTGCGCACGGCGGTGCAGGCCGCGGACGACACCCTGGAGCCGCACACCGACCTGGCCGCCCTGGCCGAGCACTTCGCCGTGGTCACGCCGATCCGGCCGCCGCACGAGATGACCGAGGTCAAGATCAACCTCGAGGCGGTTCCGGTGCACGCGCCGGCTCTGTGAGAGCAGACACACAAAAAGGCCGGCTCCCCGCGTGGGGAGCCGGCCTTTTCGGTGAGCTCAGATGCCGGACACCGCCGGCTGCGCCGCGTCGGCCTCCCCGAACGGCTGCGGATTGCCGAAGAGACCGAGCAACCCCGTCACCCACAGCTGGCGATGAGCGAAGCGGCTGGGCCGCGTGACGATCAGCTTGACCTCACTGACCTGCGCGAGCTGGAAAGCGGCGACGAGCGCGCTGATGCCCACGGAGTCGATGAAGGTCACATTTTGAAGATTGAGCTCGATGCGAGCGAGATGCCCGGCGGCCAACTGCCCCGCCACCGCCTCGCGGATCTCGTACGCGTTCTCGACGTCGATCTCGCCGCTGGGCGAGACCTCCACCACGTCGTCGGCAAGCGTCGACGTCATTATCGACAGCGTCACGCCAATTCCCTCCACCCGCCCGGGACTTCCGAGCGTCGTTCCTCCTGCTTGAGCCACTTCCGAGCGGTCCCAGTCCGCCCGGTGCGTCCCACGCATCGGGGGCGGTCGAGACTACCCCCACAAGGTTCGGTGAAACTGACCGAAAGGTTAGGACCCGAACCTGTCAGGCACCTGAGTGCCTGGTGTGAACCGGGTCAAGAGTACCGGCCGACGGCAAGTCGTTTCCGAAACGTGACGGCGTCCACACCGGACACGTTTGCTGAACGGCGGCCATGGGCAGGGTTAAGGGCGAACGGCGAGCGGGAGGTAACAACGATGTTCTCCAGCAAGAGCAAGACCGAACGGACGGCCGCGCAGGCCTGGGAGTATCTGTCGGCGGCCATGGCGGCCGCGGGCGATACGGCCAAGGACACCGGCGACAAGGCGACCAAGCTGGCCGGCAAGGCCAGTGACCAGGGTCACAAGCTCGCCGGCAAGGGCTACCGGAAGAGCCAGAAGCTGGCCGGCAAGGCCAGCGGCAAGGCGGACATCGCCTGGCATCGTGCCAACGCGGCGGCGGGCGCCCTGGCCGGCCGCAAGCCGGCCCGGCCGTGGGGCTTGATCATCGGCGTCGGCCTGCTCGGCGCGGCGGTGGGTTACGCGGTCGCGCAGTCGGCCCGGGCCGCCCTCGAGCGCCAGGCCGAGCAGGAAGAGCTCGAGCTGGCCGAGACGGCGGTCGTGGTCACCCCGACGTACGACAACTGAACCCGGCGACATCTCCCCCGGGCGGCGCACCTTCGCCGCCCGGGGCATCGTCGTACCCGAGCGGCCGAAAGGTGCCCCCTCTGACCCCCCGCTGAGACCGTGAGCCGGTTACAGTTTCGCCGTCTCTCCGCTGTGGCTCCGCCACCCGATTAGATAAGGTCCGTTGGTGCTCACTGCCGGCCACCTCCTCGGCAACC
Organism: Paractinoplanes lichenicola; assembly: GCF_016785085.1. Lineage (GTDB taxonomy): Bacteria > Actinomycetota > Actinomycetes > Mycobacteriales > Micromonosporaceae > Actinoplanes > Actinoplanes lichenicola. The sequence goes on along the minus strand of NZ_JAENHO010000005.1, from coordinate 235,193 downwards.
GATACCGGTTGGACGAGCGCATCGCCACAGGCGGGATGGGTGACGTCTGGCGCGGCACCGATGTCGTGCTGGGCCGGGTCATCGCCGTCAAGGTGCTGCGTTCGAACATGATGGCCGACCCCGAGTTCGCCGCCCGGTTCTACGGCGAGGCCCGGATGATGGCGGCCTTCCGCCACCCCGGGGTGGTCGAGGTCTACGACTACGCGAGCGCCACCGAGTCCGGCGGCGAGGAGGGCATGGCCTACCTGGTCATGGCCTACGTCGAGGGCGAGCCGCTCTCGACCCGGGTCAAGCAGGGCCCGATGCCGGTGACCGAGGTCATGTCGATCGTGGCGCAGGCGGCCGACGCGCTGCACGCCGCCCACGAGAACGGCACGGTGCATCGCGACGTCAAGCCGGGCAACCTGATCGTCAAGCCCAACGGCACGGTCGTCCTGGTCGACTTCGGGGTGGCCCGCTCGGCCGCGGTGACCAGCGTGACGGCGGTCAACGCGATCGTCGGCACGGCTCTCTACATGGCGCCCGAGCAGGTCGCCAAGGGCAACGTCTCGGCCGCCACCGACATCTACGCGCTCGGCGCCGTGGCCTATCACTGCATCGCCGGCGAGCCGCCCTTCGACGGCGACAACGCGCTGCAGGTGGCCCTGCGCCACCTGGAGGACGAGCCCGAGCCGCTGCCCGAGCACGTGCCGGTCGAGGTGCGCGAGCTCATCCAGAGGGCGATGGCCAAGCAGCCCGCCGACCGGTTCCAGACCGCGGCCGAGTTCGCCGAGGCCGCCTTCGCCGCGGCCGGCCCGCTCGACTGGAAGCGCCTGACCGGCACGTCGATGGTGGCCCCGCTCAGCCCGGCCGCGCCGACCCGGGCCGTGCCGCTGCCCCGCGACCTGCCCCCGTCGACGCCGCCGCCCCCGCCGGCCGGACCGTCCCTGACCTCGACGGGCATGACCCCCCGGCGCCCGCCGCGCAGCCAGACGGCCCTGCTCGTGGGCGTGATCGCCCTGCTCGTGCTGGCCGGCGGCCTCGCCTTCGCGATCGCATTGCGGCCCGACAAGGGTGCGCAGAAGCAGCCGGTCGACAACACGGTGCCCGGCGGCGTGTCGTCCCAGCAGGCCGACGACCGGACCACCGACGCCACCGATCCGGCGAGCCAGGAGCCGACCAACCGCCCGACGACGACGCGGGGCAACTCGCCGCAGCGCACGCAGACCCCGACGCCGACGCCCACCCCGACCCCGACGGCCACGCCGACCTCGCGGCCGTCAACCAGCCGGCCGACCACCCCGCCGCCCACCACCCCGACGACGACGACCCCGCCACCGGCCACCACGCCACCACCGGCCACCACCCCGCCCACGACCACCGATCCGGGCGACGGCGGAGCGGCTGCGGGAGCCAACCCGTAGCGCCGCTTGACTCTCACACCGTGTCAGGGCGGAAGGTGATCCCATGTTCAGCATCGGAGAGTTCGCCGGTCTGGGACGCGTGTCCGTGCGCATGCTGCGGCACTACGACGCGATCGGGCTGCTCAGGCCCGCCCACGTCGATCCGCACAGCGGCTATCGCTTCTACACCGCCGCGCAGTTGCGCCTGCTCAACAGGGTGACCGCCCTCAAAGATCTCGGGTTCAGCCTGCATCAGGTGCAGACCCTGATCGACGAGAAGGTCGACACCGGCGAGCTCTGGGGCATGCTGCGCCTGCGGCGGGCCGAGCTCGCGGCCCAGATGGCCCACGACACCGCACGCCTCGCCCAGGTCGACGCCCGCCTCCGCATGATCGAGAGTGAGGGGCACATGGACACCGGAGACGTCGTTCTCAAGAAGATCCCGGCCACCCGGTACGCGATGCTGTGGGGCACCGCGACCAGCTACGACCACCCGACGTCGATCAGCGAGAACCTGACGCCGCTCTATCCGCGGCTGATGGAGCTCATGGAGCAGCACAAGGTCCCGATGTCCGCGGCGCCGATCGCCTACTACCGGCCGGCGCCGGCCGAGCCCGGCGACGAGACGATCACGGTGCACGCGGCGTTCCCGATCGGCGACGCCGAGGTCCCGCCCGGCGCCGGCTTCGAGGTGGTGACCCTGCCCGAGATCGAGGAGGCGGCGACCGCGCTGCACCACGGCTCGATGTCCGAGGCGTTCCGCACGGGGCAGAAGATCGCCAACTGGATCGACGACAACGGCTACCGCGCGATCGAGCCGGGCTTCGCCGTCGAGGTCTATCTCGACTGCCCGCCCGGCGAGTTCGACAAGTGGGTCACCGAGATGCAGGTGCCGATCAGAACCGCACCCGAAAACTAACCTCAGGTTTTCTGGGGGCCCGCCGATGGGGCCGGGCGGCACGGAATAGCAACCGGGCCGCTACCGAAAGGCCCCGAACCATGACAACCCCGCTCCCGTACGCCGAGTATCCGACGACGCCGCCCTGGGCCGCCGCGGCGACGCCGGCCGCCCCGGAGGCCCCGCCCGCTCCCCCGCCGCCCGCGGCCCGGCCCCGGCTGTTCGTCCGGTTCCCGGAGGAGATGGCTCGCGCCGCCCGGCCGCAGGCGCCGTCGTGGCTGCCGGTGGTGTTCTGGACGCTGCTGCTCGGGGTGCCGGGGGCGGTCTCGGCGGTCCGCCGCGGTTCCGCCGCCCGGCAGGGTGGGCACGAGCGGTATCCGTACTGGCTGGCCTTCGGCACGGTGCTCGCGGTGGCCGCCGCGACGTCGACGTTCCTGGCCTAGCTCACATCTCGTCGGGGACGGGCAGGCCGAGCAGGTCGAGGCCGAGCCGCAGGGTCTCGCCCGTGCGGGCGGTGAGAGCCAGGCGGCTCGGCGAGCCGAGGATCGGGCGGCACTTCTCGTAGAACGTGGTGAAGGCGACCGCCAGCTCGTGCAGGTGGACGGCCAGCCGGTGCGGCTCGCGGTGCTCGATCGCGGCGGCCGCGGCCGGCTCGAAGGCGAGCAGGGTCAGGGCCAGCCGCCGCTCGGCCGGGTCGGCCAGCACGACCGGTCCCGGCTCGTGCGCGGCCTTGGCCAGCAGCGAGCGGATCCGGGCCAGGGCGTACTGCAGGTAGGGCCCGGTGTTGCCGGTCGCGGCCAGCATCCGGTCCCAGTCGAAGACGTAGTCGCTGCGCCGGTCGTTGGCCAGGTCGGCGTACTTGACGGCCCCGATCCCGACGGCCGGCGACGTGGCCCGCTCGTCCGCCTCGTCCAGCAGGTCGGCCAGTTTGATCGTGTCGCCGGACCGGGTCTTGAGCATCTTGCCGTCCGGCCCCAGCACCGAGCCGAAGTTGACGTGCTCGGCGGTGACCCCGCCGGGCAGCCAGCCGGCGTCCCGCCCGACCGCGAAGACCATCGCGAAGTGGTTGCTCTGCGGGGTGCCGACCACGTAGAGCAGGCGGGTCGCGGCCAGGTCCCGGGTGCGGTGCCGCAGGGCGGCGAGGTCCGTGGCCGCGTACCCGAAACCGCCGTCGCTCTTGCGGACGATGAGCGGGAGCGGCTCCCCGTCGCGGCCGGTGAACCCGGCGGGGAACGCGCAGAGCGCGCCCTCGCTCTCGACCAGCAGCCCCTTGGCCGTCAGCTCGTCGACCACCGAGGCCAGCTGATCCTGATAGGAGCTCTCGCCGCTGAAGTCGGCCATCGTCAGCGTGATGCCGAGCCGCTCGTAGTCGGCCACGAACGACCGCTCCGACTGCTCGACCAGTTTGTGCCACATCGCCCGGGTTGTCGCGTCGCCGTTCTGCAGCGACACCACCCGCAGCCGGGCCCGGGTCCGGAAGTCGGGGTCGCTGTCGAACCTGACCCGCGCCCGCCGATAGAAGGCGGTCAGGTCGCTCAGCGAGTAGCTGCCGTCGAGGTCGGACATCTGCTCGATCAGCATGCCGAACTGCGTGCCCCAGTCGCCGAGGTGGTTGACCCGTACGACGTCGTGCCCGGCCCACGTGAACAGCCGGGCCAGCGCGTCCCCGATGATCGTCGACCGCAGGTGGCCGACGTGCAGCTCCTTGGCCACGTTGGGACCCGAGTAGTCGAGGACGATCCGTTCCTTGGCGCCCGGCGGCGGGTCGAGCGGGTGCGGCGCCGCGAGCACCGCGTCGTCGACGGTCAGGTTGAGGAAGCCGGGGCCGGAGATCTCGGCCGTGGCCAGCCCGGCCAGGTCGGAGCGGGCCAGCACCTCGGCCGCGACCTCGCGCGGGGCCCGGCCCAGCCGGCGGGCCAGGGCGAGGGCGGCCCCGGACTGGAAATCGGCGTGCTGGGAGACCCGGACGAGGGGATCGACCGGCTCACCGGCGACCGCCTCGAACGCGACCGCCAGCCGAGCGGCGAGAAGAGCTTCGAGATTCATGACGCACCCATCGACGTACGCGAAAGCGGGTCGACCGGGTCACGCGAGGGGAGCACCGGCGGGATCGACCCGCCGGGGACAGCAAAGACTCAGCGGCGGTCGTCGGAACGCCGGCGTCGCTCGCTGAAGGTCTGCATGGGCACACCGTAGCTCATCCGGGACCGGTTGCCGTAGCAAGATGTGTCCCGTGAGTTGGGTGGCCGGCGAGACCGGAGTGATGCGACTGCCGTCGGGGCGGCTCGTGCGGGGACGGGGACTGCGGGAGCCGATGCCGTCGGGGCACCCGCCGGTCTTCGGGGCCTACCTGCTGGGCTCGGCGCCGCCCGAGTTCGGCTGGGCTAGCCGGTGGATCCGGTGGCCCGACTTCCGGCTTCCCGCCGACCCGGCGTACGCGGGAAAGGTCTTGCGGGAAGTGTGGGAGCGGGCGGCCGGGGAGCGGGTGGAAGTGGCGTGCGGGGGTGGACGGGGACGCACGGGAACCGCGCTGGCCTGCGTGGCCGTCATCGACGGGGTCCCGGCAGACGAGGCGGTGGCCTATGTGCGGGAGCACTACCATCCGCGGGCCGTCGAGACGCCCTGGCAGCGAAAATTCGTGCGTTCCTTCACCCGTTAGGAAACCCGCCCCATGATCAGAAACGGCCATTAGTCTTGGAGCGGCATGTCGACGCCTGGGGGGACTCATGATCGTCGTGGAGCGCAGCCTGGCCGTGAACGCCGCCCCGCCGCTGGCGCTCGGCTACCTGACCGACTTCGGCAACACCGCGGTGTGGGATCCGGTGGTCCGCCAGTCGATCCGGCACGGCGCCGGGCCGATCGTGCCGGGTGTCAGCTGGCGGCAGGTGTGCCGGCTGCTCGGCATCACCACCGAGCTGACCTACACGCTGGTCGCCTCCGAGCCCGGGCGGCTGCTGTTCCACGGGCGCAACGAGGGGGCCACCTGCGTCGACACGGTGGTCGTGCGGGCGGCCCCGTCGGGCTGCGAGGTCACCTATCGGGTCGAGCTCGAGATGCATGGGCTGGCCAAGCTGGCCTCGCGACTGATCAAGATGGAGTTCGAGAAGGTCGGCAACCTGGGCGCGGCCGCGCTGACCCAGGCGCTGAACAGCCTGACCCCCGCCGCGCCTTAGGCCCGGGTCGCCACGATCCGCAGGTAGGCCGACGGGATGCGGGCCGTGCCGTCGGTCGCCGTGTTGTAACGGCCGGCCAGGGCGACCAGGTCGTCGTAGAGCGGCTTGCCGCCGTCGGGGCCCAGCGCCTCGAACGCCTTGAGCGTCGGGCCGTAATACTCGCGGAAATAGTCGGCGAAGTGCTCGGGTGAGGTGAACCGGAACACGAACTCGCGGCGGACCGTGCGCAGGTCGGTGACCCGGTCACCGAACAGCTCGCGGACGCGGGCCTCGCTGCCCCACTCGACCGGCCCGCGGATGCCGGGCGGCGGCGGGACCCGGCGGCCCACGGTGCGGAACATCTCGCCGATGAAGCCGTCAGGCGTCCAGTTGGCCATCGCGATCGTGCCCCCGCGGCGGCACACCCGGGTCAGCTCGGCCGCGGTGCGCTCCTGGTCGGGGGCGAACATCGCACCGACCACCGAGAGCACGGCGTCGAAACGGCCCGCCGCGTACGGCAGATGCTCGGCGTCGGCGATCTCGGTCGTCAGCGGCAGGCGCTCGGCGTCGGCGCGCTCCCGGGCCCGGGCCAGCAGCCCCGGCACGTAGTCGGAAGCGGTCACCCGGCAGCCGCACCGGGCCGCGGCCAGGGCGGCGTTGCCGGTGCCGGCCGCCACGTCCAGCACCTCCGCCCCCGGCGTGAGATCGGCCGCCTGCACCGTCTCCTCGGCCATCGGGTGGATCAGGGTGGCCACCGCGCCGTAATCGCCACTGGCCCAGGTCTTCTGCTGCTTGGCCTTGAGTCCTTCGAGAATCAGCTCTGTCATGCCATCGACGCTAGAAATCGGCGGCCCCCGGCACATGGGGAAGGCTCCCTATGTTGGGCGGATCAGTTCCCCAGAGCGCGCGCGAATCGCCGGCGCATCGGCGGCACGGCCGAGACCCGGCCCACCTCCAGCTCGCCCTCTTCGGCGCGGCCCTGGCCCCGACGCTGCCGGCGAGCTTCGCCGGGGACTTCACCGGCCTGCCGGCATGTCAGAACCGTGCCATGAGCGTCGCGACTCCTCGTGGAGGTGGCAGAACTTTGACATCGCCGCTCCGTTGATCTCCGCGTAAATGCAGGAGTTCTGCGCCGGGGCGGCTCGTCGGCTACAGAGTTGGAACAGTCGAGAAATGTCAAAGTAATGACTCCGGGCCAGTCTGCTCTCACTAGCGGCAGCCGGAACGGAGTCTCCTCTATGTCCTCCACCAGTAAGCGGAAGCGCGCGCTCGTAGCCACGGGTGCCATCGCGACGACCATGGCCCTGCTCGCCGGTTGTGGTGCCCGGGCCGGTGACGAAGCGGCCGGTGCCGGGTCGTCCGCGGCGGCCAGCTGCGTCGACACGTCCGGCGACAGCGTCAAGCTCGGCTTCCTCAACTCCCTTACCGGCGGCATGGCGATCTCCGAGAAGACCGTCTCCAACGTGCTGCACATGGCCGCCGACGAGATCAACGCCGGTGGCGGCATCCTCGGCAAGAAGATCGAGTACGTCCAGGAGGACGGCGCCACCGACTGGCCGACCTTCGCGGAGAAGACCGAGAAGCTGCTCACCCAGGACTGCGTCGCCGCGATCTTCGGGGGCTGGACCTCATCCTCGCGCAAGGCCGTGAAGCCGGTCGTCGAGAAGAACAACGGCCTCTTCTTCTACCCGGTGCAGTACGAGGGTCTCGAGTCGTCGCCGAACATCTACTACACCGGCGCGACCACCAACCAGCAGATCATCCCGGCGATGGACTTCCTCGCCGCCCAGGGGGTGAAGCGGCTGTTCCTCGCGGGCAGCGACTACGTCTTCCCGCGCACCGCGAACGCGATCATCAAGCTGTACGCGGCCAAGCTCGGCATCCAGATCGTCGGCGAGGAGTACGTGCCCCTCGACAAGGACGACTGGACCAGCCAGGTGGCGAAGATCGTGGCGGCCAAGCCCGACTTCATCTTCAACACCATCAACGGCTCGTCGAACGTCGGCTTCATCAAGGCGTACTACGACGCCGGCCTCAAGGCCGCGACGACGCCGATCATCTCGGTGTCGATCGCCGAGGAGGAGGCGCCGGCGATGGGCCACGAGGTCACCGGGCAGTACGCGTCCTGGAACTACTTCCAGTCACTGAAGACCGGCACCAACCCGAAGTTCATCGAGAGCTGGAAGGCCTACCCCAACAGCAGCGGTGTCACCTCCGACCCGATGGAGGCCGCCTACATCTCGATGTACCTGTACAAGGCGCTCGTCGAGGCGGCCGGCTCGTTCGATGTGGACGCGGTCAACGCCGCGGCGAAGGCGAAGCCCATCACGTTCGACGCGCCGGAGGGCAAGGTCACGCTCGACGGCGACAACCACCACATCGCCAAGCCGGGGCACATCGGCAAAATCAACTCCAGCAACCAGTTCGACATCGTCTGGGCCTCCGACGCGTTCATCGAGCCCGACCCCTACCTCGAGGGCTACGACTGGTTCCCGGCCGACATCCGCAAGCAGCTCACTGACGCGGCGGGCTGATCGCACGTGGACGCACTGATCGCACCACTGCTGAACGGCAGCGCCCAAGGCGCGCTGCTCCTGCTCGCCGCGCTGGGCCTCTCGCTCACCTTCGGCCAGATGGGCGTGATCAACATGGCCCACGGCGAGTTCCTCATGATCGGCGCCTTCGCCGCCTACCTCGTCCAGCAGGTCATCACGGCCAGCAACCTGTCGATCCCGGTCGCGCTGCCGGTCGCCTTCGTCGTCGCCGGCCTGTTCGGCCTCCTGCTGGAGGTCACCATCATCCGCTGGATGTACCGCCGGCCCCTCGACACCCTGCTCGTCACGGTCGGCGTCGGCCTGATCCTGCAGCAGGCGGCATTGCAGATCTTCCCGTCCCAGGGCGTGCCGGTGGAGAAGCCCGGCTGGCTCGACGGGCAGCTGACCGTCCTCGGCTACGGCTGGCCGCTGCGGCAGCTGTTCACCATCCTGCTCGCGACCGTCTGCGTCGCCGCGCTGTCGGCCTGGCTCAAGTACACCCCGTTCGGCCGCCGCATCCGGGCGACCGTCGCCAACCGGGACCTCGCCGAGACCACGGGCATTTCCACCCGCGGCATCGACCGCCTCACCTTCTTCGTCGGGTCGGGCCTGGCCGGGGTGGCCGGCGTGGCCGCGTCGCTCATCGGCGGCACGAACTCGCAGATGGGCGCGCAATACATCATCCCGGCCTTCCTCGTCGTCGCCGCCGGTGGCATCGGCCAGCTCAAGGGCACCATCGTCGCCGCCTGGGCGGTGGGCGTCGCCCTCGCGTTCTTCGCCTACTGGACGACCGGCAGCCTGGCGCAGGTGCTCGCCTTCATCCTCGTGATCGTCTTCCTGCAACTGCGCCCGCAGGGCCTGTTCACGGTGCGAACCAGGAGTCTGGCATGACCAAACCTCGTACGACCGGGCTGAAGCCATGGTTCTCCCTCGGCGGCATCGCGGTGTTCGCCGTCCTGCTCCTCGCGATCGCTCCCCTCGTGCTCACCGATCACTGGCTCAACAACCTCGGCAAATACTGCTGCTGGGCCATCGCCGCCGTCGGCATCGGCCTGGCCTGGGGCCGGGGCGGGATGCTGGCCATGGGGCAGGGGGTGTTCTTCGCCCTCGGCGCCTACGCGATGGCCATGCACCTCACCCTGGAGACCGCCGGTGACCGGGTCCCCGGGTTCATGGTGCTCTACGATCCGCTCGCGCCGCTGCCGGTGTTCTGGGAGCCGTTCCGCAGTGCGGGGTTCACCCTGCTGGCGATCGTGCTGCTGCCGGTGGTCGTGGCCGGCGCCCTCGGCTACGCGCTGTTCAAGCGCCGGGTGAAGGGTGCGTACTTCGCGATCCTGACGCAGGCGCTCGCCGTCGCGCTGGCCACGCTGATCAGCTCCACGATCCGCGAGACCGGCGGCGACACCGGGCTCAGCGACTTCAAGTACTTCTTCGGTTTCGTGCTCAACGACCCGGCGAACCGGCTGATGGTCTACCTCATCGCGGCCGCGCTGCTCATCGTGTGCCTGCTCGCGGTGTGGCAGCTCTATCGCAGCCGCTTCGGTGAGCTGCTGGTCGCCACCCGGGACGCCGAGGAACGGGTGCGCTTCCTCGGCTACGACCCGGCCAACGTCAAGCTCGTCGCCTTCGTCGTCTCGGCGCTGATGGCCAGCATCGGCGGAGCGATGTTCGTGCCCATCGTCGGCATCATCACCCCGGCCGAGATCGGCGCCGCCGCCTCGATCCTCATGATCGCGGGCGTCGCCCTGGGTGGCCGCGCGTCGCTCTTCGGCCCCGCACTCGGCGCGATGGCGGTCGGCTGGGGACAGTCGAGCCTCGGCTCGACCTGGCCCGACGGCTGGACCTACCTGCTCGGTCTGCTGTTCGTCGTCGTCATCCTCTTCCTGCCGAACGGGCTGTCGTCGCTGCCGGCCAAGTTGATGAGGCGGGCGCGCCGGAGCCCGGCCGAGCGGCCCGCCCCGGCGATCGCCCCCGCACAGCTGGAAGAGGTGCGATCGTGACCGACGCACTCGTTGTCACGGATCTGCATGTCGAGTTCTCGGGCTTCGTCGCGGTCGGGGGCGTCTCCTTCGACGCGCACCCCGGCGAGGTCCGGTTCCTCATCGGCCCGAACGGCGCCGGCAAGACGACCTGCATCGACGCCATCACGGGGCTGACCAGGGGCACCGGCTCGGCGCGGCTCGGCGACCAGGAGTTGCTCGGCCGCCCGGTCCACAAGATCGTCCGGCTCGGGGTCGGCCGCACGTTCCAGACCGCGAGCGTCTTCGACGAGCTCACCGTGCTGCAGAACCTCGACATCGCCGCCGGACGCCACCGCCGTTCGGCCTCGCTGCTGCGGGCCCGGCGTGGCGTCGGGGCGTCGATCGAGCACGCGCTGGCGGAGACCGGCCTCACCGGCGAGCTCGCCACGCCCGCCGGCATCCTGTCGCACGGCCAGAAGCAGTGGCTGGAGATCGCGATGCTGCTCGTGCAGGACGCGCGGGTGCTGCTGCTCGACGAGCCCGTCGCCGGCATGAGCCAGGACGAGCGCACCGCGACCGGCGAGCTGCTCCAACGCATCGCGGCCAAGCGCATCGTGCTCGTGGTCGAGCACGACATGGACTTCATGCGCCGCTTCGCCACGCGGGTGACGGTGCTGCACCAGGGCCAGGTGCTCTCGCAGGGCACGGTGGCCGAGGTGCAGGCCGATCCGAAGGTGCAGGAGGTCTACCTCGGCACCGCGGGCGCCGCCACCACTGCCGCCATGGCAGTCGTGCTCGAAAGGGAGGACTGACATGCTCGAGCTCACCGATATCGAGGCGGGCTACGGACGCACGCAGGTGCTGCACGGCGTGACGGTGCCGACCGGCAAGGTGGTGGCCGTGCTGGGCCACAACGGCGCCGGCAAGACGACCCTGCTGCGTCTCGCGATCGGCCTCATCAAGCCGTCGAGGGGCCGCGTGGTGTTCGACGGCGAGAACATCGCGTCGCTCGCTCCCCACCAGCGCGTCGCCCGCGGCATGGCCTACGTGCCGCAGGGTCAGCAGGCGTTCGGCCAGCTCACGACCATGGAGAATCTGCAGCTCGTGGCCGACGGGCGCCGGCGCGGCAAGGCCCTGATCGACGCGCAGCTGGCCCGCTTCCCCGCCCTGGAGAAGTTCGCCACCCGCAAGGCGGGCCTGCTCTCGGGCGGGCAGCGCCAGCAGCTCGCGATCGCCCGCGCCCTCATCACCGAGCCCAAGCTGCTCATCCTCGACGAGCCGACCGAGGGCATCCAGCCCACGATCGTCGCCGAGATCGAGCACACCATCATGCAGCTGGCCGGCGAGGGCATCCACGTGCTGCTCGTCGAGCAGCACATCGGCTTCGCCCTCGAGGCCGCCGAGCACTACGTCGTGCTCGCCTCGGGCTTCGTCGCGCAGACCGGCGAGGGCGGTTCGGCCGCCACCCCCAGCGTGCGAGCCGCCATGGCGATCTGAGCCGCCGTGACCCACGCCCGCAATGCCGTCGTAACACCGGACGGCGACGATGCCCTATGTCGACGGACAACGCACGCGCGGCCGCGGAGGACAGTCTCGAGGACTACGCCTTCCGCTATGTGCCGCGCACCTTCCGGCGCTGGAGTGCGGCGTCCGTCGGGGCGACCGCCCTCGGGTCCATCGCCTTCCTCGCCGACTTCTCGATCGGCGCGAGCATCGGCATCGACCACGGCACCGGCAACGCCGTGCTCGGCATCCTGTTCGCGTCGGTCATCATCCTCGTCGTGGGCGTGCCCGTCGCCTACTACGCCGCCCGCTACAACCTCGACCTCGACCTCATCGCCCGCGGCTCGGGATTCGGCTACTACGGCTCGGTGATCACGACCGTGATCTTCGCCGGCTTCACCTGCATCTTCTTCGCCCTGGAGGGCGCCATCATGGCGCAGGGGCTGCAGGTGGCGACGGAGCTGCCGCTGTGGCTCGGCTACCTCATCTCGACCGTCGTCGTGATCCCGATCGTCATCTACGGCATGCGTGCGCTGGAGCGCCTGCAGTTCTGGACCACACCCCTGTGGCTCGCCCTGGCCCTGCTGCCGCTGCTGTGGATCCTCGTCTCCGACCCCGAGTCGGTGCGCGCCTTCACGTCGTTCACCGGCGACTCCGACGGCTCGGTCAGCTTCGGCGCCGTGGTCTCGAGCGCGGCCGTGTGCTTCGCCCTCACGCCGCAGCTGGCGGAGCAGATCGACTACCTCCGCGCCATGCCGCCGCGTACGCGGTCGAACGCCCGCTCGTGGTGGACGTCGTTCGTGTTCTCCGGCCCGGGCTGGGTCGTCTTCAGCGGCACCAAGCAGGTGATCGGGGTGTTCCTCGCCGTCTACCTGCTGGTGAGAGTCGAACCCGCGCTCGGGGACCGCGCGGCCGAACCGGTGAAGCAGTTCGTCGGGATGTATCAGACCCTGATCCCCGACTGGCTCGCGATCATCCTCGCCGTCGTGCTCATCGTGGTCGCGCAGGTGAAGATCAACGTCACGAACGCCTATTCGGGCTCGCTGGCGTGGTCGAACGTCTTCACCCGGGTGGCCAAGCACTACCCCGGCCGTACGATCTTCGTGCTGTTCAACCTCGTGATCGCGTACGTGTTGATGATGCTGGACGTCTTCACCCTGATCACCTTCGTGCTGAGCCTGTACGCGAACGTCGTCATGGCGTGGCTCGTGACGATCGCCACCGACATCGCCATCAACAAGTGGGTGCTGCGCATCTCGCCGCGCTACCCCGAGTTCCGGCGCGGCATGCTGCACGACTGGAACCCGGTGGGGCCCGTGTCGGTCGGGCTCGCCTCGGTGCTGTCGCTGCTCGCGTTCGCCGGGCTGCTCGGCGCCGCCGTCAAGCCGTTCTCGGTGCTCATCGCGATCGGCGTCGCCGTCGTGGCCACGCCGGTCATGGCCGTCGCCACGCGGGGGCGCTACTACCTGCGCCGCCGCTCCGACGGCATCGACTCCCCCCGGTTCGACGAGGACGGCAACCCCTCGGGCGAGCGACTCCGCTGTCATGTCACCGGCTACACGTTCGAGCGGCCGGATATGCTGGCCTCGGCTGAGAGAGGGCCGCACGGCCAGGTGCAGTACGTCTCGTCGCTGGCACTCACACTCGACGATTCCGACCGCTACGTGCTCCCGCCGGAAGTCACCGGGCCCCCGCGCTGGGCGACCGCCCGGAAGAGGGGAACGTGATGGACGAGCCGGTCGACACCGCGACCGCCATTCTCGCGAGCGCCGCGGTGCTGCTGCGCGAGCGCATGTTCGACGACATCTCCTATCGTGCCCTCGCCGACGAGGTCGGCATCTCGGAGCGCACGATCTACCGCCAGTACCCCACGCGCGCGCACCTGCTCGCCGCGCTCTCGAACTGGATCGAGCAGACCCGTTTCCCGCTGCCGCCGTTCGTGACCGTGGCCGACTTCCGCGCCGCCGTGCACGAGCGCTTCCGGGCGTTCGACACGTTGCCCGCGTACGCGTACGTCGGCGCCCGGGCGTCCGCGATCTCGCCGACGATCGACACCGAGCCGGCCTACATCACCCGGGCGATCGAGGCGATGCTCGACGTGGCGGCGCCGGCGCTCAACCGGCGGGACCGGCGGCGGGTCGCGGCGTCCCTGCGCTACTTCTCGTCGGCGATGTTCTGGGCGCGCCTGCGCACGGGCTTCGACCTGGACGCCGGCGACATCTGCGACGCGTTCGACCGCGCCGTCGACACCGTGCTGGCCAAGATCCCCGACCCGGCGTGGGCGGAAGCGTGACCGTCCCGGAGCTGAGCGGCACGCAGACGGCCATCCTCGCCGCCTACGCCGAGCTGATCGAGGAGGTCGGCAGCGACGACGTGTCGTACCGGGTCATCGCGCGCCGCGCCGGCATCGCCGAGCGCACGGTGTTCCGCAACTATCCCACCCGCGTCGACCTGCTGCTGGCGACCGCGGCGTGGATCGAGGCGACGCTGTTCACCCGCGAGGAGTCGCATTCGATCTTTGACATCCCCCTCGCGATCCGCGACGCGATGCAGCGGTACGACGAGCGGCCGGAGCTCGCGCACGTCGTCGCCGAGACGGCCATGCGCGGCGTGAGCGGCGCGGCGCCCTCGCCCGGCCGGGCACACCTCGAGCGGCTGCTGGACGCCGAGGTTCCTGCGCTTGACCCGGCGCGGCGCACGGCGGTCATCGCGGCGCTGTCGCACCTCGACTCCGCCGGGACGTGGGTGACGTTCCGCCGCGAGTTCGGCATGGATCGGCGCGACATCGCCGACGCCGCCGCGTGGGCGGCCGAAGCGGTGCTCGACAGCATCCGCGCCCGCACCTAAAGCAAACCGCGGGCGCGGGCCTCGGCGGCGGCCTTGCCGCGGGAGGAGACGCCCAGCTTGGCCAGCACGGCCGAGACGTGGTGGTCGACCGTCTTGGCCGACAGGGTGAGGCGGGTCGCGATGTCGGCGTTGCTCTGACCCTCGGCCAGCAGCTTCAGCACCTCGCGCTGGCGGCCGGTCAAACCGGTCGGGTCGGCGGCCGTGGTGGCGCGCGGGCCGCGGGGCACCGGCAGGCCGCGTTCGCGCAGCGAGGCGCGCAGCTGCCGGGCCGGGGCGGTCGCGCCCAGGCGGTCGAAGACGCGCAGGGCCTCGGCCGCCGCGGACCCGTCGCCGTGGGCGAGGGCGCACGCGGCCATGTAATGGCTGCCCAGTTCGGTGAAGCGGGCCGCCGCGCCGGCCCAGTCGCCGGTGATCAGCAGGCGGAACGGCTCGGCCGTGCCCGGCGGGGCGAGGGACGGGTCGCCGCCGCGGTGCGCGGCCGGGCCGGGGCCGGCACCCGCGCGCCACTGCCAGAACGCCAGCTCGCCGATGAACCACGGTTGCTCGGCCCGCAGCGCGACCGTCAGCCCCCGGCGGGCCTCGGCGGCGGCCGCCGCGTGATCGCCGGCCAGCCAGTACGCCTCGGCCAGCACGGCCGCGGGCGGGCAGAAGAACTGGGACTCGCCCGTGGGGTAGCCGCGCTCGGTGGCCCGCCGCGCGTCGTCGAGGGCGCCCGGCTCGTCGCGCCGCACCCGCAGCGACGCCCGCGCGACCAGGGCCGGCACCAGGCCCCCGCCGTGCATGGCCGGGCCGGTCAGGGCCTGCTCGGCGTCGTCGGCGGCCGCCGCCCAGTCGCCGCGGGCCAGCTGCACGCGGGCGCGGTGGCCGAGCAGGTGGCGGGTGTAGCCGTCGAGGTCGCGGGCGATCAGGAACGGGATGATCCGGTCGAGGGTCCGTTCGGCCAGGTCGAGGTCGAACCAGTCGACGGCGCTGCTGGCCAGGTTGGTCAGGGCGCGCCCGGCGTGGTCGTCGAGCCCGGCCGCGACCGCCCGCTCGTGGGCCCGGCGCAGGTCGCCGACGCCGGCCGGGTCGCCCAGGTGCAGCCGGGCCGAGCCGATGTTGATCAGCGCGTGCACCTCGGTGTCGAAGTCGCCCAGCCGCCGGGCCAGCTCGGTCGCGCGCATGCCCCACTCGATCGCCGCGCCGTTCTCGTCGCGCAGCATGAAAAGCTGGGACAGGTTGCTGTAGGCGGCGGCCAGCTCGGGCCCGGGCGGCTGCCGCTCGAGCACCTCGACCGCCCGGAAGCCGATCCCGCGGGCCTCGTCGGGGCGGCCGTTCCACCAGCTCAGCCGGGACACCCAGCGCAGCGCGACCCCGGTCGGCACGGGTTCGCCGAGCTCGGTGCGCAGGGCCAGCGCGGCCCGGCTGGCGTCGAGGGCCTCGGTCAGCCCGCCGTGATAGGCCGCGACCGAATACTCCTCGAGAAGCGCCGCCCGATCCCGTACGGGATGCTCCGCGGCCAGCGGCAGGGCCAGCTCGTAATGGGCGGCGGCCTGCTTGTACGCCCCCAGCGACGCGGCCCGGCGCGCGGCGATCGGCGCCCAGCGCAGCACGGCCCCGGGGTCGCCGGCGTGATGGGCGTGGTGCACGAGCGCGGCCGGGTCGACGCCGGGCCGTCCCTCATAGACGCTCAGGATCTCGGCGTGCAGGGCCTGACGCCGTACGGGGGAAAGGTTTTGCTCGACGGCGCGCCGCAGCAGCTCGTGGCGGAACGCGACGCCGCCGCCGCGCGCGGTGAGCACGCCCCGGGCCAGGCACTCGTCGACCTCGGCCAGCCGGTCGCCGAGCAGCTCCAGGCCCGCGCGCGACGGCACCACCGACACCAGCTGGGCGACCTCGCGAGCGTTCCCGGTCAGCGTGGCCAGACGGCTCAGCACCAGATCCCGTACGGTCGGGGGAACGCCCTCGGCCGGCGCGGCCAGCACCTCCGTCACCAAAAGCGGGTTGCCGCCGGTCATCGCGTGCACACCCGGCGCCGCCCGGCCGGCGTCACGGGCCAGCTCGGCCACCGCGTCCGCGCTGAGCGGGGGCAGGCTGATCCGCCGCACCAGACCCGGCGGCAGCCCGGCCAGGACGGTGCGCAGCCGGTGGTCGGGGCCGATCTCGTCGTCGCGAAAGGTGATCAGCAGCAGGGCCCGGCACAACGCCAGCCGCCGCCCCAGGAACGCCACCATGTCGAGCGTCGCCTCGTCGGCCCAGTGCAGATCCTCCAGGACGACCACCGGCCGCGCGGCCTGCGGCGGCCGGTCGAGCGCCTCCAGCAACAGGTCGAAGACCTCACCGCGGGGCCCGTCGGCGATCCGCTCGCGCAGCCGCCCGCCGAGCCGCCGCGCGATGTCGTGCAGCGGCCCGAGCGCGCGCGGAGTCAGCAACGGATCGCAGGCGCCCCACAACATCTGCGCGCGCGGCCCCACCGCCTCGGCGAACGCGGCCGCCAGCGTGGACTTGCCCGCCCCGGCCTCCCCGCTGACCACGGCGACCCGCCCACCGGCGGCGCAGCCGGCGAGCAGGGCGTCGAGGGCACGCAGCTCGGCCGAGCGCTCCAGAAGCGGAGTCACGCGCCCAGCTAAGCAGCCGCGATCGGCCCCGCCTAGCGCCTATCGGACAGGTTCGGCCCAGTCGATCCGGTAGCGCAGAACCTTGTCGGGCCCGCCGAAGAGCCGGAAGAACACCGGCATCACGTACGGGAGCAGGGCGCGCGCGACCGGGCCGGGCACCTTGGCGTGGTTGACCTTCGCGGCCTGCGCGGCGATCGCCTCCACGCGCGGCCGGCGCAGGGACTCGTACGTGCGGAAGGCTTTTTCGACATCGGCCTCGTCGCGCAGGCAGCGGGCCAGCACGATCGCGCTCTCGATGGCCAGGCTGGCGCCCTGACCCGACGAGTTGGACGGGGCGTGCACGGCGTCGCCGGTCAGCACCAGGCGGCCGCGATGCCAGCGCGGCACCGGCGGCATGATGTGCAGCGGCCCGGTGACCTGCAGCTGGTCGGCGTGCGCGATCAGCTCGGCGCCGGGCGAGTCGTCGCCGTAGACCTCGCGCAGCAGGCCCGGCCAGTCGTCGGTGGTGAAGCCGGCCGGGCGGGGCACGTTGAGCCCGAACGTGGTGCCGCCGCCGGGCGCGGGCCAATACAGGTAATAGGCGCGCCGGCCGAAGGCGAACGTGATCGTGCCCGGCGCCACGTCGACCTCGGCCGTCGAGTGGCCCTCGACCGCGATCATCCCGGTGTAACGCGGGCCGGGCGCGTGCGGGTCGATCAGGCGGCGCACGGTGGAGCGGACCCCGTCGGCGCCGATCAGGATGTCGCCGGTGGCCGTGGTGCCGTCGGCGAAGGCGGCCGTGACCTGTCCATCGTGCTCGGTCGCGGAGACCAGCCGCTTGCCCGCGATCACGCCGGCCCGGTCCCGCAGGATGCGGTGCAGATCGCCGCGCCGGATCACGTGCGGCGCCGCCACCCCGGGCAGGGTGATCGTGCGGCCGCCGACGCTCATCACCTGGCGGTCGGCGGGCTGGGCCACGGCGCGGACAGCGTCGGCGGCCCCGACGAGCTCGAGGGCGGCCAGGCCGTTGGCCGCGACGGCGAGGGTGCCGCCGACGTCGTCGGCCGAGGAGTCGTAGGCCTCGAAGACGGTCGCCTCGAGACCGGCCTTACGCAGCGCGAGCGCGGCGACGGGCCCGGCGATGCCACCGCCGATGACGACGGCGGTGCGGATTGCGGACATGGTGGTTCCTTCCTGCGTCGGTGAACGGTTCACCGCGGAAGGACCCGGATATCCTGTGGTTGCCGCCTTTCGGGCCGGGCCGTTCCGCGGTCGTGCTCGAGGGGTTCCGCCCCGGTGGCCTGTTGCAGCAGGTCACCGGGGCTCGTGATGGCTCTTCCACACCTCCAGTCCGGGAAAGGCGCCGCTCGCGATCTCGTCGCGCAGCGCGCCGGTCCAGGCCGCCTCGGCCGTGGCCATGGCGATGTCGTATTCGAGCTCCACGAGGAAGAGCCGGGGCACGGTCTCGCGCTCCAACTGGTCGCGAAGCTCACCGATGCGGGCCGCCAACGCGTCGACGTGCTGTTGCAGCAGCACGACGGCGTCCCCCGGCGGCACGACCGAGAGCAGGGACAGCCCGGCACGGAAAGGCTCGCCGTCGGTGAGCAGCTCCCGCGTCCAGTCGAGCAGCTCGGCCCGACCCTCGTCGGTCAGGCGATAGACGGTGCGTTCGGGGCGGGCGCCCTCGCGCACGGTCTCGACCTCGGCGATCAGCTGGTGGCGGGCCAGGTTGCGGACGACCGTGTAGAGGGAGCCCCACTTGATGCCTAGGTCGCGATCCTTGCCCCAGCCGCGCAGGGTGCCGGCCATCTCGTAGGGGTGCATGGGCTGGTAGGCCAGCACCGAGAGCACTCCCAGCGCTAACAGATTGCCCACCCTACGTTTCTTCACGACCAACCCCTTATTCGCGTACGAGTATACGCCCGCGAGTAGGGTCGTAGATGATCTCCAGAGTCGGCCATCCCGAACCCCCGCCCACCACGGGGAGACGGCTGGGGACATTACGCCTTGTCAAGCGGGCGCGGATGGGGGCTGTGGATAACTCGGCGGGCGCGGCAGCCGTACGGATAGAGGCCGTCGCTCGTAAAGGGACGGCTTGGGGCGTTTCGCGTCAGCAAGCCGTATCGCCGGTGCGCCGCACCGCTTCGCGCAGGGCGGCGCAGGCACGACCGGGATTCGGGCTATGGATGGCTCGGGAGGCGCGGAATCCGTACGGGTAGAGGCCCGCGATCGTGACGAGGGGCAGTGGATCAGGGGGCGCGGTAGCCGTACGGGTAGAGGCCTTCGATCGTGACGGGGAGGCGGCCGGTCGACTTGGCCCGGCCCTGGAGGACTGCGGCCAGGGCGGCGATCGTCGGGGGCTGATACCCGTACGCGGCCACGAAGGTCTTCGCCGTTGGGAAGGAAGCTAGGTCGTACGGGGTGCCGGCGACGACGACCACGATGGGTTTGCCGGTGGCCAGGAGGGCCTGGACCAGTTTGACCTGGGTCGGGTCGGACCACGCGTTGGAGGTCGTGACCACTGTGACGTCGTGTTGCTGGGCGGCTGTGACGGCCTGGGCGATCAGCGCGTCGGTGGGGGAACCGGTGTAGAGGCGGGTGGCGCCGAGCGCGGCCGCCAGGTTGGTCGTGGTGCCTGCGCCCCAGCCGGTGACCAGCACTGTTTGGCCGGGGCGGAGCGGCAGGGCGGCGGAGCGGAGCGTGGTGATCGAGCGGGCCGCGATGCGGTTCATCGTGTCCACGGCGGCGGGGGTGCCTACGACGGGGGGCTCGGGGACGTACGGGGAACCGGTCTTGGTCTTGAGGATGCGGCGGACGGACTGGTCGATGCGGCGCTCGCTGAGCTGGCCGGATTCGACGGCGTCGAGCAGGATCCGGATCGCGCCGGGGACGCTGCGGGGCATCAGCAGCTGGTCGACGCCGGCCCGCACGGCCCCGATGATGACCTGTTCGTCGGTGTAGTCCTCGAGCGCCGCGGCCTCGAGCGCGTCGGTCACCACGACGCCGTCGAAGCCGAGCTGGTCGCGCAGCAGGCCGGTGATGATGGGGCGGGACAGGCTGGCCGGGACGCCGGTCGGGTCGAGCGACGGGGCGACGATGTGGGCGGCCATGATGCTCTCGGCGCCGGCCGCGATGATCGCCCGGAACGGCGGCACGTGGGTGCGCAGGATCTGGGCCCGGCTCTCGTCGGTGACGGCGACCCCGTTGTCGGTGTTGACCGTGGTGTCGCCCAGGCCCGGGAAGTGCTTGGCCGTGGTGCCGATGCCGGCCGCGCGATAACCCCGCTCGGCCGCGACGCCGAAGGTGGCGACATGAGCCGTACGGTCGCTGAAGGCTCGCACCCCGTCGGCGGCGTTGCGCGGGTTGGTGTTGACGTCGACGACCGGGGCGTGCGTGACGGTGATGCCGAGCGCGCGCAGTTCGGTGCCGCTCACTTTGGCCGCGTCATACGCCGTACGGGGGTCGAACGTGGCGCCGATGGCCATGTTGCCGGGCGAGATCGCCAGCGGCGCCCCGATCCGGTTGACCGTGCCGCCCTCCTGGTCGGTGCTGATCTGCAGCGGGATGCCGGTGTCACCCATCGCGGCGCGCTGCAGCCCGTTGGAGAGGGCCGCGATCTGCGGCGGATTGGCCAGGTTGCGGCTCCACGTGAAGTAGATGACGCCGCCCAGGTGGTATTTCTCGACGGCCTGGGCGCCGGTGGTGACGCCCGCGCCGAACATGGCCTCGTTGGCCGTGGCGTCGGCGGCCGAGACGCTGGTCGCCGACTCGCCGTAGACGTACGAGACGACCATCTGGCCGACCTTCTCGGCCAGGGTCATGCCGGCGAGCCGGTCGCGGGCCGCGGCGGTGACGGGGAACGCGGCCATGGCCAGGACGATAACCGGAATCAGGCGTCGCTTCACGCTCTCATGTGAGCGCGGCTATCGATTCTTGTCAAACCGAAGACGTCTTCGACCAGGTCGAGCGCCTTGATCCACGGGAAGGGCTCGGTGCTGCCGGGCACCCAGCCGTCGACCGGGCCGAACAGCACCCGGACGCCCTCGGCGCGCAGCTCGTCGAGGGAGCGGCGGAACGGGCGGCGGGCGGCCAGCGGCTCGTTGACCGCGGGCACCACGACGGTGGGCACGCCCCGGCCGATCACGTCGGCCATCGAGCTCAGGGCGTACGTGTCGGCGATGCCGTTGGCCAGCTTGTTGATCGTGTTGAACGTCGCCGGGGCCACGATCATGGCGTCGGCCGGCGGGGAGATGCGGGTGCCGTCGGCGGCGAACTTGTACGTGGTGCGGATCGGCCGGCCGCAGACCCGGGTGACCTCGGAGGGGTCCATGAAGTCGAACGCGTTCTTGGTCGCCGTGACGTCGACCGTCCAGCCGCGCTCGCAGGCGACCTTGATCAGCTCGAGGACACCCCCGGCGGCGCCTCCGCCGCACACGACCACTCGCAAATCACCCATAGCTCAAGATTCTCCTGGATCGTCGGGTTCCGGCGCTGGTTTACCGGCTTCCTCGGTCTGCTTGGTGACGGTGTTGTAGGAGCGGTAGGTGAGCCACAAGGCCACCACCGCGGCGACCGCGGCCGCCACACTGGACAACTGGTCGGCCCGGGTCGGCCCGAGCGCGGCCACGAAGACCACCACGGTCAGCACGACGAGCAGGCCGAAGCCGACCGTGCGGACCCGCTGCGAGGGCGGCCCGATGCCCCGATAGCGCAGCACCAGGTTGAACGCCGCCTCGACCAGCACCACGGCCGCGGTCACCAGAATCGGGATCTGCCAGGCGTCGAGCTCCACCCCGCTCATCCGAGCTCCTGCTGGATGTCGGAGATGAACCGCTGGGTCAGCTGCTCGCCGTCCTGCAGCAGGGCGCGCGTGTGCTCGGCGAAGACCCGCGCGAAGGCGGCGTAGTTCTTGTGCATCGGTCGCGGCCGGGACGACTCGACGGCGACCCGGATGTCCTGCAGGTGCGGCAGCGACTCGGCCAGCCGCTGGTTGATGTAGGCGTCGAGGCCGGTCGGGGCGAAGCCGTACTTGGTCAGCAGCAGCTGCGCGGACTTGCCGGTCAGGAAGCGGATAGCCGCCTCGGCCTCCTCCCGGTGGGGGCTGTCGGCCGAGACGGCCAGGCTCTGCCCGCCGATGATGCCGGTGGGCAGCCCGCCCAGGCGGATCTCGGCGGTGGACACCTTGGTGCGCTCGGCCCGCTCGACGGCCGGGAAGCTGACCGGCCAGTTGCGCATGTAGCGCAGCCCCGACTGCTGGAAGACCCGGGTGGTGGATCCCTCGCCGGCCTGGTCGAGCACGCGGCCCGCCTTGATCGCGGCGGCCACCGGGCCGAGCGCCTGGCGCCACTGCCCGAGGCTGAACGAGAGCACCCCGTCCTCGGTCAGGATCGCGTCGTCCTGGGCCAGCGCCTGCTCGAGGACGTTGACGACGAACGCCTCCTCGGTCTGCGGGCCGACCGTGTCGAGCTGCCCCGCAAACTGGCCGGGGGCCGTGGTCAGCAGATCCGCCAGCTTGGGCTCGGGATCGGCCACCCGCTTGTCGGCGATCCGGCGGTAGAGCATGCCGACGTCGGTGTTGAACGGGATGGCCCAGAAGTCGTCGCGGCCGGCCCGCTGGGAGAGCCGGCTCACCGCGGCCAGCGGCGGGTTCCCGTCGAGCGGGGTGATCGGCACGATCCGCTCGTCGTCGGCGAAGCGGGGGATGTGGATGACGTCGAGGTTGAAGATGTCGGCCTTGGTGCGGAGGAACAACTCGTACTGGTCACGGGTCGAGCTGTTGACCGTCTCCGTGTGGATCTGCACGTCCGGGTTGAGCTGATTCCACATGGTCACCAGGAGCTGGCGGCCCCCAGTGGGGTCGTTCCCGGTCGCCAGCACCAGATCGACCGGCTCGCGCCGGGTCAGCACATAGCCCGCGCCGGCCGAGAGCGTGCCGGACGTGAGCACGCCCGCGAGGAACGACCGTCGAGAGTAGAGCTCCGTCATCCGCACCTCCGTCCGCGCCTACGTACGGTACTCGCTTGATCGCCTTTACGTGACCCCGGTCACTCCCTGGCGGACGGGACTTTGGTCCTGCCGGGTCGGGAGCGACGGCCCGGGTGCGGCGCCTCCGGCAAGAGGAATCTCAGTGGTGAGAGATGACGATGAAGGAGGCAGAGATGACCACCATCCGCCGGGCCGCGGCAGACCTCGAGACTGTTGAGGCGCCGGGCGCCATGCTCACCAGGACCGCCGCGAGGGCCCTCGCCGTGCTGCGGGTCTCGACCGGCTTCGTCTTCCTGTGGGCTTTCCTCGACAAGACCTTCGGGCTCGGCTGGTCGACCCCGTGGGAGCGGGCCTGGATCAACGGCGGCTCGCCGACCAAGGGCTTCCTCGCGAGCGTCGAGGTCGGCCCGTTCCAGGGCTTCTTCCACTCGATCGCCGGGGCCGGCTGGGCCGACTGGAGCTTCATGCTCGGCATGCTCGCGATCGGCGTCGCCCTCATCGCCGGGATCGGCCTGCGCCTGGCCGCCGTCGGCGCCACCGCCATGATGCTCCTGATGTGGCTGGCCGAATGGCCCCTGGCCAGCGGTTCGAGCAACCCGGTGGTCGACTACCACTTCGTCTACGCGGTCGCTGCGATCGCTCTCGCCCTCACCTACGCCGGACACACCTGGGGCCTCGGCCGTTGGTGGGCCAAGCTCCCACTTGTGCAGAAGAACCGCTGGCTCATCTGAGCGCTCCCCCTGAGGCCCGGCCGCCCGGCCGGGCCTTTCGCGCGACCGGTGGTCTCGGCGCTCGGTGCCGCCGTCGACGATGAGCCTGCTGGGCCTGGTGCGGCACATGGGCCGGGTCGAGCACAACTGGTTCTACCGCTGCTTGCAGGGCCACGGCGACGTGGTGCGCATCTTCTGGACGGCCATCGACGGGCGTACGGGGCAATGGGCGGGATCTCCGGGGTTCACTTCTCCGCCGGGCGGGGTTGGCCGGGCGGCTGCCGGCGCGGCTTAGCGTGACGCGCAACCGGAGCCCTGGGGTGATCAGAGTGACCGAGTCCGCCCTGCCCAACCAGACCCGCAGGCCCAAGAGCCTGCTGAGCGGCCGCCGCCCGTTGCCCGCTCACGTCACCGTCTATCTGTTCGTCACCGTGCCGTTCGTCGCGCTGCTGGCCGCCGTGCCGGTGGCCTGGGGCTGGGGCCTGACGTGGCTCGACGTCGCGCTGGCCGTCGGCTGGTATGTCGTGACCTGCCTCGGTGCCACCGTCGGCTACCACCGCTACTTCACGCACGGGTCGTTCAAGGCCCACCGCCCGCTGCGGATCGCGCTCGCGGTGGTCGGCAGCATGGCCGTGCAGGGGCCGATCCTGCACTGGGTGGCCGATCACCGGCGGCATCACGCGTTCGCCGACAAGGAGGGCGACCCGCATTCGCCGTGGGCGTTCGGCACGTCGCCGGCCGCGCTCGTCCGCGGGTTCTGGCACGCCCACCTCGGCTGGATCCTCGACCGTGACCTGACCAACCAGGAACGGTTCGCGCCGGATCTGCTGGCCGACCGCGACATGCGCGTCATGCACCGGCTGTTCGGGCCGCTGACGATCGTCACGCTGGTCGCGCCGGCCGTCATGGGCGGGTTGATCAGCTGGTCGTGGGCGGGGGCGCTGACCGCGTTCTTCTGGGCCGGGCTGGTGCGGATCACGCTGCTGCACCACGTGACCTGGTCGGTCAACTCGGTCTGCCACATGATCGGCGAGCGGCCGTTCGCGACGCGCGACAAGTCGGCCAACTTCTGGCCGCTGGCCCTGCTCAGCATGGGTGAGGCCTGGCACAACCTGCACCACGCCGACCCGACCCAGGCCCGGCACGGCGTGCGCCGGGGCGAGCTCGACGTGTCGGCCCGCACGATCTGGCTGTTCGAGAAGCTCGGCTGGGCCTACGACGTGCGGTGGCCCGACCCCGAACGCCTCGTCCGGATCGCTCGCTAAGCCGGGGGTGGCGCGATGTCCTCGGCGTACTGGCTCGCCCATTCCGGAATCGCCGTGGTGGGGCGCACCCCGCCGCGGGTGCGGCACATGGTCGCGTCGACCGTCACGTCCGCCAGCTATCTGGGGTGGCGGTCCAAGCGGCTCATCACGCAGGAGAACATGGCCGTGGTGCTCGGGCTCCCGTACGGGCATCAGCTTGTGCGGCGGACGGCGCTGAGCTCGTGGAGCAAATACGGGCGTACGGCGGCTTCTCTGGTGTGCCTGCCGTATGTCGACCTGACCGATGTCGATGCGCGAATGACGGATCTGACTGTCGGTGCGCAATGGCACGAATATCTGCGGGCGGCGATGGCACCCGGCAAGGGAACGGTCATCACGACCGGCCATTTCGGCAGCTGGGATCTGGCCGGTGCGATCGCCGCGCAGCACGTTCCCCTGTCGGCGGTGGCCGACACGTTCAAGGACGAGCGGCTCAACGCGCTGTTGCAGGGGCATCGGCGGGAGAAGAGCGTCGACGTCATTCCGGTGACCGCGCCGCGCCGTATTCTGCGGGCGCTGAACGACGGCCGGGCGGTGGCGATCGTCGTCGACCGGCCGGTGTCCGAGCGGCAGGGCGTCGAGGTGACGTTCTTCGGGCGCCGCACCTTTGTGCCGGCCGGGTCGGCGGCGCTGGCGGTGAAGACCGGGGCGGCGATCATGCCCGGCTACATGTGGTTCGCGCCGGGCGGCGGCTATTACATCCGCACGTTTCCGGCGCTTTTTCCCCGTACGGTCGGCAGCAGCGCCGAGCGTGCCGCGGAAATTCAGCGGCTCACCCAATACATGCTCGACTGCCAGGAGGAGGTCGTGCGGCACTCGCCCGCGCAGTGGTTCATGTTCCGCCGTTTCTGGCCCGCCGCCTTCCCGGCCCCGGCCGCGCTGCAAGCGGCTTAGGAGGCTCGCATCCGGCGGATCGCGCGGCGCGGCGGATCGACGAACCAGCTCCACGCGCACTGGGCCACATAGGAGGCCGGATTGAGCCGGACCGGCGGGCGTTCCTGACCGCCGGCCCGCACCGTCCGCTCGGCGATCGCCCGGCTCAGCTCGTCGGGCGTGCGGCCGTCGAAAATGGTGTAGCCGGCGCCGATGTGCTGCCGGAAATGCGCGTCGCTGGACCCGATCTCGGCCAGCCCCCATTCCCGGTTGGCCGCGCGCACCTCGGCCCGCCGGGAGGCGTTGGCCGGGCTCGGGTTATAGATCTCGAGGCCGTCGATCGAATAGCCGGCGCCGAGCAGTTCGTCGATTCTCCGGCGGCTCAGGCTGGGCACGAGCCGGCCCATCGGATGCGGCACGACAACCAGCCCGCCCTGTTCCTTGATGAAGTCGATGACCTCGGGCACCGGGCGCATCGGGCGGGGCGCCTTGGTGACGAAAAGCCCGAGCAGATGCCCGCTGCGGGTCGTCACCTCGACCCCTTTGATCAGACGTACGCGGGAATTTCGCGCCACCAGCAACTCTTCGACCCGCTTGGCGCCCTCGAGATGGTCGTGATCGGTCACCGCGATCACCGACAATCCGGCCCGCTCGGCCTCGTTCACGACAGCGGCCGGACTGATCCAGCCGTCGCCGAGGTTGGTGTGCATATGCAGATCGGCCTGGCCTGGTTCGCGCACGCGGTCATGATATTCGCGGGAACGCGGGGCAGAAATAGATCAGTCCTACCATTCCGGGAATCCGCGATGACAATCCGCCGCGCGCCGGTTTAAACCTCGGTGTCGGAGAGCGGACAGCGCATTCCCGTGGCGATCTGTGTCGGCGGGCGCGCAGTCTGGGCCGGACACACTGCAGTGGGTCTCCGACTTCAACAAGCGGTTTGGAGCACAGGATGACCGATACGTTGACGAGGCCGGTCGAGGACATGGAGATACCCGACAGCCTCAAGAGCAAGAGCGAACAGATCAAGCAGACCGCGCAACAGATCCACGACAGGCTGGAGAGCGGCACGACGCTCTACCGCAGCCAGGTCCAGCAGATGGGCAAGCCGTCGGCGCTCGCGACACAGAACGGCCACAACGGCCGGTCCGGCAACGGCGGCCCGGCCGCCGAGGCGGCGGACGCGCAGGCCACGTTCGGCGGCGTGCCCTATCAGTTCTTCGACCTCATCGCCGTCGGCCCGTTCCAGCCGATCGGCCCGGTGGGCCCGTTCCAGCCCAGCCGCATCATCCAGACCGGCGAGCCGGCGTTCCTGATCGCGGCGATCTGGCGCAACCCGCTGCCGCTCGGCTTCACGCCGGGCAACCCGTCCGCGGCCCAGATCATGACCGGCCAGAGCTTCGCCGTCCAGGGCCTCACGGTCAACGTCAACAGCGTCACGCCCGGCCCCGTGCTCGGACCGATCACCAGCGTCTTCGGCGCCGGCAACATCAACCTGTTCGTGCTGCCGATCCCGTCGCTGCCGGCCCCGCCCGACCTGTCGCCGCGGGTGCTGGACATCACGCTGACCATCGATGTCAACGGTGTGGCGCCCTTCGCCGGCTACGCCTCGACGTGGCTGCAGCTCGACTCCGAGCCGCCCTTCGTGTTCCCGTTCCTGCCCGGCGCGGGCGGCGGCCCGGTCGTGGTGCCGGGTCTGACCCCGAGCTTCGTCCGGGACACCCCCGTCCGGGTGCTGATCTACCGATGACCGACCCCGATCGCCGGCGCGGGGGACGCCGGCGGTCCGTCGGCCGGTCGCACGGCGGCCGGTGCGAAGGAGATCCGACATGGCGAAGGTGGATCCGCGACTGCGCCTGCTGATCGACGAGATGAGCGGCCGGTCCGGGACGGAATTCGCGGCAGCCGGCGACGTGCCCCTGGGCGGGCGCATCGCCTGGGACGCCCGCGCGGACGGCGCCACCATCGAGGTCCTGGTCGAAGGGGTGGCCGAGGCCGATCTGGACGAGCTCGGCCCGGCCCTGCCCGGCGCGACGGTCGGTGCGGCCGGCTCGGTGCGCCGGGTCCGGCTGCCGGTGACCGAGTTGCCGGCGCTGGCCGGGCACGACGCGGTGGCGCGGGTCGAGGCGTCCCGGCCGCTGTTTCCCGAGCTCAACTGGTCCCGTACGGAATGCGGGGCCGAGACGCTGCACACCGCGACGCCCGGGGTGACCGGGTCGGGCGTGGTGGTGGCGGTGCTCGACTCCGGGATCGACTACACCCACCCGTGTTTCCGCCGCCCCGACGGAGGCACGCGGATCGTCGCGCTCTGGGATCAGGGCGCGGACCCGGCCGCCGGGTCGACGGTGCCGTTCGGGCGCGAATATCAGCGGGCGGACATCGACCGGGCGCTCGCCGCTCCCGACCCGCTCGCGGTGGTGCCCCACGAGGACAGGAGCGGCCACGGTACGCACGTAGCCGGCATCGCGGCCGGCGACGAGCGCGACCGGGGGCTGTTCACCGGGATCGCGCCCGGCGCCGACCTGATCGTGGTCGCGCTCGGCGAGGACGGGGCGTCGCTGGGCACCTCGACCCGGGTCGTGGCCGGGCTGGACTACGTGCGGCAGCGGGCGGCCGGCCGTCCGGTGGTGGTGAATCTGAGCCAGGGCACCAATATCGGGGGTCATGGCGGGGAGTCGCTGCTCGAACGGCGGATCGACGAGCTGAGCCGGCAGCCCGGGTTCGTGGTGGTCAAGTCGGCCGGCAACGAGCGGCAGTGGGGCGTGCACGCGGGCGGGTCGCTGTCACCCGGCGGGGACCGGTTCCTGGAGTTCGACGTGGCCGCGGGCAACCGCTTCGACGACGTCGTCGAGGTGTGGTTCAGCGGGCACGACGACATCGAGGTCGGTGTCACGCCACCGGCGGGGGCGCCGTCGTCCCGCGTACGGCCGGGGTCGTCGTTGTCCTTCGAGACGGGCACCGGCAATCAGGTTCGCATCGATGTGGACGAGGACGCGGACGACACCGGGGACCGGCGCGCGTCGGTGATCGTGCGGCGCGGCGCGGCCGAGCAGATCCAGCCCGGCCGGTGGAACGTGGTGCTGCGGGCCGGAACCGTGCGGAACGGCCGGTTCGACGCGTGGATCGAACGGGCGCCGCGCGACGCCGCGGGGGCCCCGGAGCAGAGCCGGTTCGCGCCGGGCGAGCGTGACCCGTCCCGGACGATCACCGTGCCCGGCTCGGCCCGCCGCGTTGTCACCGTGGGGTCGTACGTGACCAAGTCGCAGGTGCCGGCGGCGATCGGGCAGCTCTCCGAGTTCAGTTCGCTCGGCCCCACCCGCGACGGGCGGGACAAGCCGGAGCTGACGGCGCCGGGCGAGTTCGTCACGTCGGCCCGGGCGGGCTGGCGCGACGGCGGCGACAGCCACCGGAGCCTGATGGGCACGTCGATGGCGGCGCCCCACGTGACCGGCGCGACGGCGCTCGTCCTGCAGGCGGTGCCGTTGCTGACCGCCGAGCAGGTGAGCCAGGTGCTGCGTCGTTCGCTGCGCCCCGGCGCCAAGCTCGACGCCGTACGGGCCGTCGAGCTCGCCCGCACCGCGGTGTTCCCGGTCATCGTCTCGCTGCAGGCCGACGCGGGCCGCCTGACGGTCCGGACGGACATCGCGACCACGGCCGTCCTGACTGCCGACGGCCGCAGTCTCGCCGCCGGCTCCGCGACGACGCACACGTTCGACCTGCCGGCCGGGGCCGTCGCCCGTGGTTCGGTCGCGGTGACCGCGGCCGGGTGGACGACGTCGGCGGACGTGTCGGTGCGGACCGGGGACGACTTCGGCGGCATCGCCGGCCTCAACCCGGTGATCACGGAGCGGCTGGGCCGCAAGGGCATCGTCACGCTGAGCGGCCTGGCCGGCAGCACGCCGGAACGGCTGGCCTCGGTGACGGGCGTCCCGGTCGAGACCGTACGGGCCGAGGACTGGCCGGGGCAGGCCCGCAAGCTGACCCTGGGCGGCGGCCGCACGTTCGCGGTGGTCGCCGTGCCGGGCGACGACGAGTCCCTGGCCTACGAGGTGGTGGACGGCCGGACCCACGAGCGGGCCACCGGCCTCGACGGCGCCGGCCTGCTGTCCTTCCTGGAGGAACACGCTTAGGTCCTGTTTCGTAGTGGGGGTGGGAGCGAGGCCGGGTCCAGATTTCGTCTGGTGGTGGCCCGGGGAAGCCTGGCTCC
This sequence comes from Paractinoplanes lichenicola, assembly GCF_016785085.1. Classification (GTDB taxonomy): domain Bacteria; phylum Actinomycetota; class Actinomycetes; order Mycobacteriales; family Micromonosporaceae; genus Actinoplanes; species Actinoplanes lichenicola. The sequence goes on along the minus strand of NZ_JAENHO010000005.1, from coordinate 205,261 downwards.
CGGTGTTGGAACCTGGCTTTCACGGGACGCCGCCAGGCGGGATCTGGGCCCTGCCGCAGCCCCGCCCCCACTGCGAAACAGGGCCTAGCCGACGATGACGTCGGTGACGTCGCGGCGCGGGGCCGACGGGCCCGGGTGGCCGTAGCCGATGCGCAGGGCCAGCTGGGGGAAGCCGGAGCGGCGCAACGACCGGCGCAGCTGCTCGCGGGCGGCCGGGACCTCGATGGGCTGGCTGATCAGGGAGGCGGCCAGCCCGGCGTCGGTGACGGTCAGCAGCACCCGTTGCAGGGCCTGGCCGGCCAGCAGCTGGTCGGCCGGGCGGTCGCCCGCCGAGCCCAGCACCGCGACCAGGGGCTCCGGCTCGTAGTCGCGGCCGGGGGCCCGGCGGCGGTCGGCGAAGGCCCGCTGGGGCAGCAGGTCCTGGGGCTCGGGGGCGGGGGCGCCGGCCGCGACCGGCACGCCGTCGGGGGCGGTGTCGGCGTGGGCCCAGCCGGCCAGCTCGGTCTGGTAGCGGGTGTCGCGGTGCAGGACGCGGTCGGCGCTGCGGGCGATCTCGGCGAAGCCGGCCAGCGGGACCATGCCGACGAGCAGGTCGAGCCAGGCGTTCTCGGCCCGGGCGGCGTCGATGAGGCGGCGGCGGGTCTCGGCCGGCACCGGGTCGGGCCAGAACGGGGCGCGGTGGCTGTGCCGGCGCGGGATCGCGTCGAACAGGGCGCTCTCACCGTAGGTGGCCGGGCGGGGCGGCGCCGGGGTCAGCCGGGCCATCAGATCGGGGTCGGTGCGGTCGGGCCGGAAAGTGACCGTGGCCGGCTTTCCGAGAACGGCTAAAGCCAGCCGGGCGTTGCAGGTGGCCGCCCCGACCGCGATCCGCACCGCCCAGCCCGTGTGGTCGGCCACGGCGAGCCGGCGGGCCGGGTCGGCGAGGATCTCGACGGCGCCGTCCCGCAGCCGGAACTGCCACGGCTGCGTGTTGTGCAGGGAGGGCGCGCGGATGCCGGCCGCGGCCGCGCGCAGCAGATCCTGAACGCCGTAGCCGGCCATGACTCAGCCGGTGACGATCACGTCGGCGGCGACGCGCCGCGGGCGGGGCGGCAGCGGCGTGCCCGCGGCGGCGTAGCCCAGGCGCACCACCAGGTACGGCTCCCCCAGGCCGGCCAGCAGGCCACGCACCAGCAGCCGCGGCCAGGCGACCTCGACGGCGTCGCTGAGCGGGGCGGTGGCCAGGCCGTCGGCGGTCGCCGAGAGCAGCAGGGCCGAGAGCGCCTCACCACCGCGCAGCAGGTCGAGCCGCTCGTCGCCCCGGCCGAAGACGATCACGTACGCCGCGCCCTGGTCGTGCTCGGCGCCGACGGTGAGCCCAGGCGTGTCCTCCGGCGCGAAATCCCGTACGGGAACCCGGCGCAGCCCGGGCTCCACGGCGGTGTCGGCCGGCACGCCGTCCCCCGCGCCCGCCGGCCGGTGGGTCCACTCGCGCAGCTCGTCGCGGTAGTCGGGGTCGCCGAGCTCGGCGTCGCCGGCCAGCTCGGCCGAGATCGCCAGCGCGGGAATCTGGTCGGACGGCACCACGTGCAGGTAGGCGCCGTTCGCCTCGACGAGCAGCCGCAGCTTGGTCAGCTCGGCGTCGGTGACGGTGCGGCGGCCGAAGGCCCGCCGGTCCGTACGGCGTCGCGGGATCGCCTCGGCCAGCCGCTGCACCGCCGGGGTGGGCGGCGCCGGCGGGCCGAGCTCGATCCGGGCCACCGGGCCGGGGCCGGACAGCCGCTCGACGAAGTAGGACCAGCCGGCCGCGGCCAGCGCGGTCAGGGCGTGGTGCAGGGCGGCGCCGAGGCTCAGGATCAGCAGCCGGCCGTCGCGGTCGGTGGTCTCGAGCCGGCGGGACTCGTCGGCGTACAGCTCCATCGTGTCGCCGTCGATCCGCCAGCGCCACGGCTGGGTGTTGAAGACGGACGGCGCGTGCAGCGCGGCCTGGGCGGCTTGCTCGAGCGGTGTCATGAGTCAAGCGTGCGGCCACGGCCCCGTGCCCGTTCAGGGCCGAAAGTCCCGTCTCGCCGAGGAGATCGGCACCCGCCACGTGAGGACCGTCCCGCCGTCCGGGCCCGGGCCCGCGTCGAACGAGCCGCCCAGGTCGTGGGCCCGTTCCGCCATGTTGACAAGGCCGCCGCGGGCCGCCTCGGGGGCGAAGCCGACCCCGTCGTCGGAGACCTGCAGGATCACCTCGCCCTCGGCGGCCCGGACCGAGACCCGTACGCTCGTCGCCTTGGCATGCCGGGCCACGTTCGACAACGCCTCGCTCAGCACGGCCAGCAGCTCGGGCACGATGTCGTCGGGGATCGCGCTGTCGACCGGGCCGCTCGTGTCGAGGGTCGGCCGGAAGCCGAGCGCGGCCGCCTCGACCGTCTCGCGCAGCGCCGCCCGCAGCGACGGCCCGGCCGGCGTCCGCAGCTCGAAGATCGACCGCCGGATGTCGCGGATCGTCTCGTCGAGGTCGTCGACCGTGGTGTTGATCCGCCGGACGGTCTCGTCGCGCGACTTCTGCAGGGCCGCCCCCTGCAGCTGCATGCCGGTCGCGAACAGCCGCTGGATGACGACGTCGTGCAGGTCGCGGGCGATGCGCTCGCGGTCGGCCAGCACGGCCAGCAGCTCCCGCTCCTCCTGGGCGCGGGCCCGTTCGAGGGCGAGCGCGGCCTGCCCGGCGAATGTCGACAGCAGCACCGCGTCGTCGTCGGCGAGCGGCTGGCCGGGCGCCTGGCTGACGATGAGCAGGCCGTGCGGGGCGTCGGCGCCGGTCAGCGGGGCCACCACGGCCGGGCCGGCGGGCACCGGGGCGGGCCAGTCGGCGACCGCCCGCAGGTCGTCCAGCACCTGATAGCCGGCGAAGTCCACGGCGACCCGCTCCCCGGCCAGCCGGGTCCACGCCGGGTCGTCGCTGTCGGCGATCTCGATGCGGTAGGACGAGTCGTCGTGCAGCAGCACCAGCACGAGCGCGGCGCCGGAGACCTCACGGGCGCGCCGGGCGATCAGCTGCAGAGCCTCCGTACGGCGGACGGTGCCCAGCAGCACCCCGGTGATCTCGGCCGTGGCGGCCAGCCAGCGCTCCCGCCGCTGCGCGAGAGTGAACAGCCGGGCGTTGTCGATCGCCACGCCCGCGGCGGCGGCCAGGGCCACCACGATCTCCTCGTCGTCCTCGCTGAACTCGGCCGCGCCCTGTTTCTCGGCCAGGTAGAGGTTGCCGAAGACGTGGTCGCGGATCCGCACGGGCACGCCGAGGAAGCTGTGCATCGGCGGGTGGTGCGGGGGGAACCCGTACGAGTGGGGGTGCCTGGTGATGTCGGGCAGGCGCACCGGCTGCGGGTCGGTGATGAGCAGCCCGAGCACGCCACGGCCGTGCGGCAGGTCGCCGATCTCGGCGTGGGTCGCGGGGTCGATGCCGTGGGTGATGAAGTCGGAGAGCTGGGTGCGGTCGGCGCCGATCACCCCGAGCGCGCCGTAGCGGGCCCCGGCCAGCGCGCAGGCCGACTCGACGATGCGTTGCAGGGTGCTGCGCAGGTCGAGGTCGGTGCCGATGCCGACCACGGCGTCGAGCAGCGCGCGCAGCCGCTCCCGGCTGGTCATCACCTCGCCGACCCGGTCGAGCATCTCCTGCAGCAGCTCGTCGAGACGCACCCGGGAGAGGGGGCTCAGGCCGAGTTCGGGCTTCTTCTGCTCCGCCACGGCCCAAGATTACGGTGGCGGGACTTTAGACCCTTGGACCAGGCCTTCCGTACGCGATAGGAAGGTCGCATGATCCGAGTTTTCCTCCTCGACGACCACGAAGTGGTGCGCCGCGGCCTTGTCGACCTGCTCCAGTCCGGTGGTGACATCGAGGTCGTCGGCGAGTCCGGATCGGCCCAGGAGGCGGCCCGGCGGATCCCGGCCCTCAAGCCCGACGTGGCGATCCTCGACGCCCGCCTGCCCGACGGCAACGGCATCGACGTGTGCCGCGACGTCCGGGCGGTCGACTCGTCGATCCGGGGCCTGATCCTCACCTCGTACGAGGACGACGAGGCCCTGTTCGCCGCGATCATGGCCGGCGCGTCGGGCTACGTGCTCAAGCAGATCCGCGGCACCGACCTGGTCGACGCGGTCAGGCGGGTCGCCCAGGGGCAGTCGCTGCTCGACCCGGCGGTCACCCAGCGGGTGCTCGAGCGCATCCGCAACGGGGTGGAGCAGCCGCGCGAGCTGGCCGCGCTGACCGACCAGGAGCGCCGGATCCTCGAGTTCGTGGCTGAGGGGCTGACCAACCGCGAGATCGCCGGTCGCATGTTCCTGGCCGAGAAGACAGTCAAGAACTACGTGTCGAGCATGCTCGCGAAGCTGGGCCTCGAGCGGCGGACCCAGGCGGCCGTGCTGGCCACCCGGCTGCTCGGCGAGCATCCGCACGGATAAAGATCCAGTGCGATCGCCTCGTGCACGCCCGAATTTTCACATGGCGCACATCTGCGAGGTCCGGGGGAACCGTCGCGGCTGCTGTCTTGACGGCCCTACTGGCTGGTCACCATGCCCGCGTCGATCGAGATCGGCCAATTGATTCGGGCTCTCTCGATCATGTCTGCCCCGGTCATCGCGTCGCACGGCGCGTACGCCACTGATCCCGTGGACGCATGACTCTCGTATCCGAGGGCAGGTGTTTCCGAGGATGGAGGCGACATGGCAACGCGCAAGCCCGCCACGCGCGCGTCGAGCACAGGCCGCCGCATGGTCCATACTGGATCAGTAAGCACGTGCCGATGCACGTGCAGATGCGCCGGCTCTCTTGCTCGGGGAGGACAACGATGCGGCTGAGGCACCCTTCCGGCCGGATCGTGCACCTGTCCTGCGAGCTCGGCACCCCCTCAGCAGAGACGCCCGTGAATCTACCGAAGATCGTCTCGCAGCTCGACATGTACGGCGCGGTTCGCGCCCGGCTCGGCGCCGACCGGCTCGGCGTGAGCCTCTGGCTTCCCCCCTCGCTCGCCGCCGCCCTCGCCGTTGAGAGCCGCGCCCGCACCCGGCTTCGTGCCGAGCTCGACGCCCGCAGGCTCGAGGTCGTCACGTTGAGCGGCGCGCCCTTCGACGAGGGCGGCGGCGAGACCCCCGGCTGGACGGAGCCGGCCCGCCGCGAATACACGCTCGACCTCGCACGCATCCTGCTCGACCTGCTCGACGACGACGCGGTGCGGGGCACGGTGAGCACGATCGGCATCGGCCGGCGCGAGGGCTGGGCCGAGGCGGAGGAGAAGGCCGCCCTCGGCATCCTGCGCCGGCTCTCCCACGGGCTGGCCGACCTGGCCTGGCAGAACGGGCGGGCCGTGCGGGTCGGCTTCCAGCCCGCGCCCGGCCTCGTGCTCGACGACCCGGAGCAGACGGTGGCCGGGCTCAGCCGCATCGACAAGGACAGGCTGGGCGTCTGCCTCGACCTGGGGCACGCCGCGCGCAACTGGCCCGACCCGGCCGCGGGCATCGAGACCGTCACCGACGCCGGCCTGTCGATCGTCGAGGTCCGCCTGACCGCCGTGGCCGGCTCGACGACCGTGGCCTGGCGCGACGGGCTGCAGCAGCTGTTCGGCCACCAGGGCCCGCTCACCGAGAACCTGACGCTGATCAGCCACGCCGCCACGGTGGAGCAGATCGCCGGCGACGTGGCATACCTGCTGGCCGAGCTGGCCGCCCTCGGCCTCGCGCCGGAAAATGAGCCCTGCCCCGCGCGCTGAAACTCGTCTAGTGTCGGTGCTGGCACTGCCGTGCGGGTCGGACCGGAACGTGGGAGGCGCAACCCCCACCGGGCGCAACGACCCGGCCCCGGCCGTGCCGACAGGGCGGCCTTCCCTCGCCGCCCGCCCAGTGCTGTTCCGTTCTTGAGGGAGAAATCATGGCGCGACCCATCACGCTCTTCACCGGCCAGTGGGCCGACCTACCCTTCGACGAGGTCTGCCGGCTCACCTCCGAGTGGGGCTACGACGGGCTCGAGATCGCCTGCTGGGGTGATCACTTCGAGGTCGACCGGGCCCTCGCTGAACCCGACTACATCGACCGCAAGCGCGAGCAGCTCGCCAAATACAACCTGAAGGTCTACGCGATCAGCAACCACCTGGTCGGCCAGGCCGTGTGCGACCTCATCGACGAGCGGCACCAAGACATCCTGCCCGCCGACATCTGGGGCGACGGCGACCCCGAGGGCGTACGGCAGCGGGCCGCCGAGCGCATGAAGGACACCGCCCGGGCCGCCGCGCGCCTGGGGGTCAAGACGGTCGTCGGCTTCACCGGCTCGTCGATCTGGCACACGGTCGCGATGTTCCCGCCCACCCCCGCCGCGATGATCGACCGCGGCTACCAGGACTTCGCCGACCGGTGGAACCCCATCCTCGACGTGTTCGACGAGGTCGGCGTGCGGTTCGCCCACGAGGTGCACCCCAGCGAGATTGCGTACGACTACTGGACCACCCGCCGCACGCTGGAGGCGATCGGCGACCGGCCCGCGTTCGGGCTCAACTGGGACCCGTCGCACTTCGTCTGGCAGGACCTCGACCCGGTCAACTTCATCCTCGAGTTCAAGGACCGGATCTATCACGTCGACTGCAAGGACGCCAAGGTGCGTACGGGCGACGGGCGGCGCGGCCGGCTCAGCTCGCACCTGCCGTGGGCCGACCTGCGCCGCGGCTGGGATTTCGTCTCGACCGGGCACGGCGACGTGCCGTGGGAGGACTGCTTCCGGGCGCTCAACGCGATCGGCTACGACGGGCCGCTCTCGATCGAGTGGGAGGACGCCGGCATGGACCGCCTGGTCGGCGCGCCCGAGGCCCTGCAATTCGTCCGCCGGCTGGCCTTCGACGCCCCGACGGCGGCCTTCGACGCGGCGTTCTCCTCGAACGCCTGATCGTCTTTGACACAAGGCTGGGGCCGCCCTCGACGTTGAGGGCGGCCCCAGAGCCTGCGTGGTGCGCTGCTATCAGTACGTGGTGCTGGTCTTGTTCGTCGAGGCCAGCGGCTCCGTGGTGGAGTCGTCGCCGGTGACGTGCAGCTTCTCGCCGAGCTTGGACGACTGCAGCTTGTCCTTGCTCTCGGAGTAGAGCTTGTTGGCCTGCGCCTGGGCGACACCGGCGGCTTCCTGCACCGAAGGGTGCTCCCACACCTTCTTGGCGTTCGACCGGATCTCCTCGTACTTCTCCCGGCCGGCACGGCTGCCCAGGACGAAGCCCGCCGCGAGACCGGTGATGAACATCAGCTTTCCGCGCATGATGGCGGCTCCTTCCGTTCGATGACGCGCGTGCGTCGCTCAACCGTGCATACCCATGCTGCCGGTTTCGTATACCTGCCGTTCGCCTTTCCACCCCGCGGCGGCGTGCCGGGGAACCCCTTCGCGCCGGGGCCCACCGGTCATGTACTCTGTTCTCCGGCACCGAGGGAAGCCACGGTGTCAGCACGATCCCCTGTAGCTCAATTGGCAGAGCAGCCGGCTGTTAACCGGCAGGTTATTGGTTCGAGTCCAATCGGGGGAGCGTTTGGCGGAGGCCCTTGTTCGCGGAGAGCGCGAACCGGGGCCTTTCGCCATTTCTGCTCCGGGGGCCGAGCCCCCGGACACCCCACGGTGCGATGGTTTCGCGCGGCGCCTTGGTAACGGTGCGTTCGGTGTCCGGCTCCGCCGGATTTAAGCCCGTTGCCCTTTCGTCAACATTCTTTCCCGATCGTTCATCGCACCCCGTTGAGCTGCGAAGACGACCCCGAATTGCGGCCCTGGGGAAGTGTGCTACGGAGCGACCAAGGTCGATTGACATGACCGTACGGGCGGGGAATGGTGTTTCGAGAGCGCTCTACTTGCACGGAGCGTGACGGCCGGGATGCGTCCCCCTTCTGTGTCCGCCCCCGAAGCGTTCCGGCCGGTGCGGGATCCCTTCCGGCAGCGCCGGGCCTGTGCCATCCGGGGGCCGGACCGTGGAGTGCCTATGCGTCTGAACCGCAAATCCCTGCTCGGACTTGGAGTGGCGGCCGTGGCCGTCGCCGGAGTCGCCGCGGTTGTGCCGTCCGCCAGCGCGGCCGGGCCCGACCTGCTCCCCCTGACCGTCACGAACGACTCCGGCCGTGGTGAGGCCGTGAACCTGTATGTGCTCGGCGAGTCGGGCGGCAAGCTCGGCTACGTCAACGAGGGCGGCACGTTCACCGCGTGGCCGGCCGGCGGCAGCCCGCCCGTACCGGCGCCCGACGTGTCGATCGCCGGCCCGGCGAACGGCGCCAGCAAGACCATCCAGGTCCCCAAGGGCCTGTCCGGGCGCATGTACATGGCGTTCGGCGACAAACTCGACTTCCGGCTCTCGCAGGACGGCGGTCTCGTGCAGCCGGCACCCTGGGCCGGCGGCGACTCCAGCCGCGACGTGCTCTTCGACTGGAGCGAGTTCACCTACAACGACTCCGGCGTGTGGCTGAACAGCTCGCAGGTGGACATGTTCGCCGTGCCGCACGCGGTCAGCGTGACCGGCTCGGACGGGCAGACCCTCAAGACCGGCGAGCTCAAGCCGGGCGGGCACAACGCCGTCGTCGACGGGATCAAGGCCGACCCCGAGTTCGCCAAGCTGGTGCAGACCCGGGCCGACGGCACCGTGCTGCGGGTGCTGGCCCCGGGCAAGGGGGCCGACGCCGGCGGCTTCGACCCGGACTACCTGGGCGGCTACATCGATCAGGCCTGGGCCGCGTACGCGAGCAAGGACCTCACGGTCAAGCCGTTCGCCGAGCAACCCGACAAGGTCTTCACCGGCCGCACGAGCGGCGACGTCATGAACTTCACCGACGCGACCGGCGCGCAGGTCGCCAGCTTCACCAAGCCGACGTCGTCGAACGTGTGGGGCTGCGACGGCAACCTGGGCGCGCCGAACGACCTGGTCGTCGGGCCGATCGCCCGCAGCCTGTGCGCGGCGCTGTTCCGCGGCACCCTCGGCACGCAGGACGTCGAGCCCAGCACCGACCCGGGCACCTTCTATCAGAACAGCCCGGCCAACCTGTACGGCAAGTTGATCCACGAAAACATGGCCGACGGCAAGGCCTACGCGTTCGCGTTCGACGACGTGGCCAACCAGGAGTCGCTGGTGCACAGCGGCGACCCGGCGTCGATCGGGATCACCCTCTCGCCCTTCAACTGAGCCCCGGCGTCCCGCACGCCCTTCAGAACGAAGGAGTCTCTTCCATGCGTAAATTCGCACTGCCGGCGCTGACCGTCGGCGCCACCGTGGCCGCCCTGACCGTCGGCGTCTCCCCCGCCTCGGCCCACGGCTACATCTCCTCCCCGCCCAGCCGCCAGGCCAACTGCGCCGCCGGCGCGGTCGCCGGCTGCGGCGACGTCCAGTACGAGCCGCAGAGCGTCGAGGCCGCCAAGGGCTCGAAGGAGTGCAACGGCGGCGGCGGCCGGTTCGCCGAGCTCAACGACACCAGCAAGGCCTGGCCGCGGGCTACGGCCGGGCAGTCGGTGACCTTCGACTGGGTGCTCACCGCCCGGCACTCGACCACCACGTGGGAGTACTTCATCGGCGACACGCTGCTCGCGTCGTTCGACGACGGCGGCGCCCAGCCCGAAGGCGTCAAGACCCACACCGTGAACATGCAGGGCTTCACCGGACCGCAGACCGTGCTGGCCCGCTGGAACGTCGCCGACACCGCCATGGCGTTCTACGCCTGCGTCGACCTGAACATCGGAGCGTGAACATGAAGCGTAATCGTCTTCTGGCCGCGGCCGGCGCCCTGGCCGTCGCCGTCACCGCCGGCCTGGCCGCCCTGCTGCCGAGCACCGGCGCCTCGGCCGCGACCCTGCCGGTGTCCGAGGCCCAGTTCCAGCAGATGTTCCCGAACCGGATCCCGTTCTACTCGTACGCGGGCCTGGTCGACGCCATGAACAAGTTCCCCGAGTTCACCGGCGCCGGCGGCGAGGACGTGCAGAAGCGGGAGGCCGCGGCGTTCCTGGCCAACATCAACCACGAGTCGGGCGGGCTGGTCTACGTCGAGGAGCTGAACCAGGCCAACTGGCCGCTCTATTGCGACGCGGCCCAGCCGTACGGGTGCCCGGCCGGGCAGGACGCCTATCACGGGCGCGGCCCGATCCAGTTGAGCTGGAACTTCAACTACAAGGCGGCCGGTGACGCGCTCGGCATCGACCTGCTGAACAGCCCCGACCTGGTCAAGAACGACGCGTCGGTGGCCTGGCAGACCGGCCTCTGGTATTGGATGACGCAGACCGGACCGGGCTCGATGACCCCGCACGCCGCGATCGTCAACGGCGCCGGGTTCGGCGAGACGATCCGCAGCATCAACGGCGCCCTCGAGTGCAACGGCGGCAACCCGGCCCAGGTGCAGAGCCGGATCGACGCCTACCAGCGGTTCGCCCAGATCCTCGGGGTGGACCCGGGCAGCAACCTCTCCTGCTGACCATGGCTTGAGAAGGGGCCGTCCGTCGCCGGGCGGCCCCTTTTGCTGTCGACATCTATCCTCTCGGTGTATACCCTCAGCGTATACAGACACGGGGAGGACTCATGTTGATCAGCCGTCGCACCCTGCTCACCGGCACGCTCGCCGTCGCCGCGATCGGGAGCACCGCCGTCCCGGCCACCGCTGCTCCGCCGCGCCTCACTTTGCCCAGACCCACCGGCCCGTACGGGGTGGGCACGGTCGCGCTGCACCTGATCGACCGGTCGCGGCCCGACCCCTTCACCGGGCAGGCCGGGCACCGGGAACTGATGGCCGGGGTCTGGTATCCGGCCCGCGACACCGGCCGGCACCCGCGGGCGCCCTGGATGCAGCCCGACCTGCTGCGCAAATACCTGGTCGACGCCGGGTACGCGGCCGACACGGTGCTGACGCCGCTCACCTTCGGGCACGAGGGCGCGCCGGTCCGCCGTACGGGGGGAAGGTTGCCGGTCTTGATCTTCTCGCACGGCGCGGGCGGGCACCGCAACGAGCACTCGACGATGGTGCAGCAGCTCGCGAGCCACGGCTATGCGGTCGTCGCGATCGATCACCTGGGCGACGCCTACAGCCGGCTGCCCGACGGGCGAATCGTGGCGCCCACCGAGCAATCGGCCGCGCCGGAGGACTACGCGCAGGACGCCCGGTTCGTCATCGGCCGCATCGAGCAGCTGGCGGCGGGGCGCAACCCGGACGTCGACGGGCGGCGGCTGCCGGACGGGCTGGCCGGGGCGATCGACACCGGCCGGATCGGGATGTTCGGCTGGTCCAAGGGCGGCACGGCGACGGCCCGGGTGCTGCTGACCGACCCCCGCGTCAAGGCGGGACTGGCCATCGACGGGCCCATGCTGCCGGCGATGAGCGGGCGCATCGAGACGCCGTTCATGCTGATGACGGCCGAGTTCCCCAAAGCCACCGACCCGGCCGTCGCTCAGTTCTGGACCCAGTTGCACGGCTGGCGCCTCGACATCCAGGCCCAAGGCGCAGTGCATTCCTCGTACGGGGATCTGCAGGTGTTGATGCCGCAGCTCGCGAAGGTGGTCGGCATGGGCGACGACGAGCTGCGGGGCTGGATCGGGACGCTCGACCCGGGCCGCGCGGTGCGGATCGACCAGGCCTATCCCCTGGCGTTCTTCGACGAGCACCTGCGGGGGCGTGAGCAGCGCCTGCTCGACGGGCCGAACCGCGCTTTCCCGGAGGTGAGATACCTCCCGTGAGTTTCGTCAGCCGGGCCCTGGGGCAGCAACCCCTCGGGGAACCAGGGCCGGGCGACGAGGCGTACGTCTTCGTCTTTCTCCTGCCGTGACCACCCACCGCCGTTACGCTGAGTCTGCCTTGTTCGTCCCCTTGTGAGGTGCCCGTGTCGCAGCCCGTTGAGGTGGACGTCGTCATCGTCGGCGGCGGACTCGCCGGACTGTCGGCTGCCCGCCGGCTCGACCGCGCGGGCGTGGAATGGCTGCTCGTCGAGGGCTCCGACCGGATCGGCGGCCGGGTGACCACCGACGTCGTCGACGGCTGGCACTTCGACCGGGGCTTCCAGATCATCAACACGGCGTATCCGCGGCTGCCCGCGCTGGTCGACATCGACGCGCTCGACCTGCGCTACTTCACGCCCGGCGTGCTCGTGCGGCGGGGCGGCGAGCTGCACCGGCTCGAGCACCCGATCCGCGAGCCGCTCGCGGTCGCGCAGACCCTCACGTCGGGCGTCGGCACGCTCAGTGACCGGCTGAAGTTCGCCACGCTCGCCACCAAGTGCGCCACCCTGCCCGCGTCCCGGCTGCTCGAGGCCCGCGAGACGACGACGCAGGAGATGCTGCGCAAGGCCGGCCTGTCGCACCGCATGATCGAAGAAGTGATGCGGCCGTTCCTCTCCGGCGTCTTCGGCGACCGCTCGCTCGACACGTCGAGTCACGTGTTCGCGATGATCCTGCGGTCGTTCGCGCGCGGGCGGATGGGCGTGCCCGCGGCCGGCATGGCGGCCCTGCCCGCGGCGATCGCCGGTCCCCTGCCCTATCCCCAGCTGCTCATCGGGGCCAGCACGCTCTCGGTCGGCCCCGGCGTGGTCGTCACCGAGGGCGGCGAGCTGCGCTGCCGGGCCGTGATCGTCGCGACCGACCCGGTCTCCGCGTCGGAGCTGCTGCCCCAGCTGCCCCGCCCCGACATGCACGGCCTGACCACCTTCTACTTCGGGGCCGACCGCGCCCCCATCGACGAGCCCACCCTGCTGCTCGACGGCGACCGGCGCGAGATCATCGCCAACACGATCGTCCTGTCCAATGCCGCGCCCGAGTACGCACCCACCGGCAAGTCCCTGATCGCGGCCTCGGTGGTCGGCGTGTCAGCCCCCTCCGCGGCCTCCGAGACGGTGATCCGGGTGGAATTGTCCCGCTTGTACGGGGTGCCGACCGACGACTGGGAGCTGCTCGAAACCGTCAGCATCCCCAACGCCCTACCGTCGGCCCGGGTGCCGCAGCTCAACCTGCGCAAACCGGTAGACCTCGGCGAAGGCCTGTTCGTGGCCGGCGACCACCGCGACAGCCCCTCCATCCAGGGCGCCCTGGCAGGCGGATGGCGCACGGCGGGGGCTGTGCTTTCCTGGCTGGGAACCCACGTCCACGCCTGATTCGTCGGCGCTCCCTGCTCTCGGCGCAGGAGATCGCTGGCTGCGACTGTGCGGCACGGGTTAGGATCGCCGCCGGTAAGGGGCGGTAGCTCAGTGGGTTAGAGCAGGGGACTCATAATCCCTCGGTCGCGGGTTCGAGTCCCGCCCGCCCCACTCAACTAGCCTGGGGGCGACCCCCAGACCCCACGTTACGGTGGGCGCGGTCGACCGGGCCGGTCGCGCCCTCGTCGGCTTGCGTCCTCCGGCCGGTTCAACGCCGTTCCGGTTTCCCTGCTGCAGCAGCGGGCTGACCGACGATGGAAACGGCCCATGATCTCGATCCTGACGGCAAACTGCTGACGCGCGGCGGTTATGGGATATAAGTTGAGCTTATACTGGGCTCATGTGGGAAGTGCGGTTGCACCCCGAGGTTGAGGCATGGTTCCTCGACCTCTGTGAGACCGATCCGATCACTGCGGACCTGGTTTCGGAGGCGATCGACGTCCTGGCCGAGCAGGGACCGGCGCTCGGCCGGCCATTGGTGGATCGCCTTAAGGGCAGTGCGTACCACAACATGAAGGAGCTTCGTCCCGGTTCGTCAGGAACGACTGAGGTCAGGATGATCTTCGCGTTCGACCCGGTCCGGGAGGCGTTATTCCTGGTGGCCGGCGACAAGTCGGGGCGATGGCAAACCTGGTATCGCGCGGCTATCCCGCTGGCTGACAGTCGCTTCGCCGAGCACCTGACCAGCCTGAAAGCAGAGGATGAATCATGACCGAGGCATCCAACTGGCGCGATGTGAAGGCCAAGGCTCGTGCCCTTGACCCGACCTGGGACAACAGCGATCGCGTGGCCCGGCGGCAGCAGATGCGGGAACAGATGCTCGCTTCCGTGAGCGGCGCCCAGCTGGCCGAGATCCGCCAACAGCTCGGACTGACCCAGGCGCAACTGGCCGAGGCAGCCGGACTGTCGCAGGCACGCATCAGCCAGATCGAGAACGGCGACGCCGTTGGGCTCGACTCGCTGCGCGCCTACGTCGTCGGGCTGGGTGGCCACCTCGACATCGTCGCGCGGATCGGAAACATCCAACTCAACGTGGCCTAGTCTCGCCACACCGTTGCCGCCGAACCGTACGCTTGCGTCTCGGGTTGTGCAGAGCCTCTGAGCCCGCCGGACCACCTCGACTGAGCTGGACCTGACCGCCTGCGCGAACCGCGTCAGCGGGAGGCCGATTTCGTGATGTGGTCCCGAGAATCGAGCTGATGACGTCAGGGGATTCGGGCGAGCTGAGCTACAGCGCGACACCAACCCCACTCCTGGACAGCGACAGCCCTCATCACGGGCGAAGCCAAAGGGCCGCGAAGACCCCCAGCAGTTGCGGATAGGCGAGCGGAAGCCGGGAGCCGGCAAGCAAGGGGGACGAGTGGCTGGCAGCCACCGCGGGTTCGAGGCCGCGGCACTCGACAACGAACGGGCCGCAAAGCTGGAAGAGCAAATCGGAAAGGAGCGACAAGACTTGCAAGATGAAAAAGCGGAAGTGCGCGCTCGCTTGGCGGAGCTGAGTGGTCGAGATCCAGACAAAAAACGAAGTCAGTGTCGCGTAAATTAATCTTGGTCGCGCCGAATACGCCCGGCTGCTTTTCCGGACATTCTACAGCCGTCCGACTCGCGCTTTTGAGGTCACCCAAGGCACCCAAGACAGGGCGAGCCGACTCGGTGGCCTTCTCCCACGTCGTCGGACTCAGCCTCAGCGCGCACCAGCAGCACAGGGGTGCTCTCGGGTGAACAGGGTCAGGCCGGTCAGCGGATTCGCGAGGGGATAACGCGGGCTCGTACGACGGGCTCATGAGCGCGGCGAGCGTTGGCAGGCACATGCCCGCCGTGGTGACGCTCGACGATCTGGCGGCCATGAACGCGGCGGATCCGAATGGCCATCGTTACGAGACGAGCCCCGAGGGTGTGCTGTCTGTCTGGCCGGTCGCGGACTTTGAGCACGCGCAGATCGCTAGCCGGCTCTTTGCTTGGCTGCTCATGACGGGGTGGCCAGCCGAGCAAATCCTTCAGGTTGCCGGCATTCGCGTTCCGGGGAGTGAGCGCGACGGGGGCCGGATCCCCGATATCAGCGTTTGGAGTGAATCGCCGCCGCGCGCGGTCTGGCTTGATGTCACTGAGCTCCTGCTCGCCGTTGAGATTGTGTCGCCGGGATCGGAGGCGATGGACGAGGTGACCAAGAGGCGCGAATACGCCTCGGCGGGCATTCCTCAGTGACTCTCTACCAGCTCTCCTCGGACGCCGGCTACACCGAGCGCGCGAAGATGCCGTTGGCGTGGCTGTTGCAGACCAGTCCCAGCGACCATCTCGAGTGAGTGCGGGGTAGTGGCCGGGGTCACACGGTGTCATGCTGCTTCCGTGGATGGACAGGGGGGCGAGCGGTGAGCGGGGAGGGCGAAGGCCCGACCGTTGCGCGGATTCTGCTCGGGTCGCAGCTGCGTCGCCTGCGGGAGGAGCACGGGGTGGCTCGGGCGGAGGCGGCCGAGGCGCTCGGTACTGCGGACTCGACTGTCAGCCGGATGGAGCTGGGCCGGGTCGCGTTGAAGGAAACTAACGTGGCGGTTCTGCTCACGCTCTACGGGGTGGACGACGAGGAAGAACGCGCCGCCTTTCTCGCGCGGGTGCGGGAGACCAATACGCAGTGCTGGTGGCATCCGTACAGTGATGTCACGCCGAACTGGTTGCAGCGGTACCTGGGGCTGGAGGCTACGGCTTCCGTCATTCGTACGTACGAGGCGCAGTGGTTGCCGGGGTTGTTGCAGACCGAGGCGTACGCCGAGGCGCTGATCCGGCTGGGCACCTACAGCCAGCGCGATGATGAGGTCGCGCGGCGGGTGCGACTGCGGTTGGAACGTCAGCAGGTGCTCAGTCAGCCGGATCCGCCGACGCTGTGGGCGGTGATCGACGAGGCGGCCCTGCGGCGGCCGGTCGGTGGTCCGCGAGTGATGCGGGATCAGATCGAGGCGCTGGCCGTGCGGGAGAGCAAGAACTCCAAGGTGATGATCCAGGTGATGCCGCTGGCGGCGGGCGGGCATGCGGGGGCCGGCACCTCGTTCACCATCTTGCGCTTCCCGCAGAAGGAGATGCGCGACCTCGTCTATGTGGAGCAGCTGACCAGCGCGCTCTATTTGGACAAGCCGGCCGACATCGACTGCTATTTCGACGTCATGAACCGGCTCTCCGAAGAGGCGGCGACTCCACAACAGACACCCGAGATTCTGGACCGGATTCTGGCCGACCTCGGCCGGGCGGCGTGACGGTAGTCTCAGCGGCCGACCGGCAGTTGAAACCTCAAGGGAGCTCTCATGACTGATGCCCCGAAAATCGACTCCTCTGTTCCGCAGACGGCGCGGGTCTGGAACTACTGGCTGGGCGGCAAGGACAACTACGCCGTCGACCGTGACCTCGGCGACCAGATCGCGGCGGAATACCCGATCATCGTGGAGATCGCTCGCGCCGACCGGGCCGTGCTCAACCGGGCCGTACGGTATCTGGCGGGCGAGGCCGGTGTGACCCAGTTCCTCGACATCGGCACCGGGCTGCCGACGACCAACAACACGCACGAGGTGGCGCAGTCGGTGGCCCCGGAGTCGCGAATCGTCTACGTCGATTACGACCCGCTCGTTTTGGTGCACGCGCGGGCGCTGCTTTCCAGCGGTCCCCACGGCGCCACCGACTACGTCGACGCCGATCTGCGCGACACGGAAACGATCCTGCGCGAAGCGAGCCGGACCCTGGACCTGAGCAAACCGGTGGCGCTGATGCTGTCCGGGATTCTGGCCCACATGCCGACCGCCGAGGAGGCCCGGGCGATCGTCCAGCGAACCATGGCGGGCCTGGCTGCGGGCAGTTACCTGCTCGTTGTCGACGGCGCCAACACCAACCCTGTGCTCAACCAGGTCATGGAGATCTGGAATGCCACGGCCAATCCCCCGTACGCGATGCGCAGCCCGGAGGAGATCGCGAGCTACTTCGACGGCCTCGAATTCGTCGAACCGGGCCTGATCGACGTGACCGAATGGCGCCCCGACACCGGCGACGCGCAGCCGGCCCAGCGGCTGGACAACCTCATCGGCCTGGCCCGCAAACCGTAGGGCAGCTGACCCGGCGCTGTTCTAGATTCTCCGTACGCACGTTTGCGCTGGTGAAAGGGGAAGTATGCGGATCACCGTGCTGGGGGCGGGCTCCTGGGGGACCACGGTCGCGTCGGTGTTGACTCGGCGGGATCATGAGTCGCTGATCTGGGCGCGGGATCCGGCCGCGGCGGACGAGATCAACGCCAAGCACACCAATGAGCGTTACCTCCAGGGGTTCACGCTGCCGGAGCGGCTGCGCGCGACCGCGGACCTGGCCGAGGCGGCGGGCCACGCGGAGTTGCTTGTCGTCGGCGTGCCCACGGGCGCATTTCGCGAGACGCTGGAACGCGTACGGCCTGATCTGCACCCCTGGATCCCGGTGGTGAGCCTGAGCAAGGGGCTGGAACGCGACTCCCTGCTGCGGATGACCGAGGTGATCAAGGAAGTGCTGCCAGGGCATCCGGCCGCCGCGCTCACCGGGCCCAACCTGGCCAAGGAGATCATGGCTGGGATGGCGGCCGCGACCGTGATCGCGACCGAGGATCTCACTGTGGCCACGGAGATCCAGCGGGTGTTCCGCCGGGGGCTGCTGCGGGTCTACACGAACCACGATGTGATCGGCTGCGAGGTCGGTGGGGCGCTGAAGAACGTCGTGGCCATCGCTACGGGCATCGCTCAGGGTCTGGGCGTCGGCGACAACACCCGGGCCGGCGTGATCTCGCGGGGGCTGGCCGAGCTGACCACACTGGCCGTCGCGATGGGTGGCGAGCCGACGACGCTGGCCGGGCTGGCCGGCATGGGTGACCTGGTGGCGACGTGCATCAGCCCGCACAGCCGCAACCGGTACGTCGGTGAGCAGCTCGGCCGCGGGCGCAGCCTGGACGACATTTTGGCCGAGATGGGCCAGGTCGCCGAGGGCGTGAAGACCGTGCACGCCGCGGTTCAGCTGGCCGACCAGCACGGCCTGCCGATGCCCATCACCCGCACGATCCACCGCGTCATCACCGGCGACATCACGGCCGAATACGCCTACGACGGCCTGCTGCGCTCCCACCCAGCCGGCCACGAATCCGAACCCGGCTGACGAAGAAAGACGGCCGGGACGAGATCGCCCCGGCCGTGCTGGTCAGACGTTGATCGAGCCGATTACTGCGGCGTTGGTGGTGCCGTTTGCGGCGCGGTCGCCGGCGGCTTTGATCTGCGCCGGGGTGGCGCCGCGGGCCATGGCTTTGGCTACGGCCTCGTTGCGCTGCAGTTCGATCCTGTCTTGGCGCCTCTTCTTGAACCAGCTCCAGATAGACATGCATTAGATCTTCCCGGTGTGGGGCGCGGGAAACTCAGGAGCGGGCCTCGAGCAGGGTGGCCAGGATCGCGAGCAGGGCCATCGTCGCGAACAGGGCGGTCAGGACCCAGCGGGCCGCGGGGTGGGCGAAGTTGAGGGTCAGGCCCAGGCCCGAGCGGCGCGGCACGAACAGGCGTGGGTCGCGCGCGTCCGAATAGAACCAGCCCTGCCATCCACTCACCTGTCCAGTATCCGCCGTCGCGGGCGCCGGCAAAGCAAGGCCGAATCCGGGATTTACGCGACGCGGCGGCCGCGGGCGATTACTGCGCGGGGGCGGGCGAGTGTGCTGAGGTCGAGGCGGGGGTCGGTGTCGAGGACGAGTGCGTCGGCTGGGGCGCCGTCGGCCAGGCCTGCGAAGCCCAGGTAGGAGCGGGCCATCCACGATGCCGCGGCCAGGGCCTCGTGGGGTGGGACGCCGGCGGCGACCAGGGCTCTGATCTCGTCGGTGATGCGGCCGTGCGGACGGGAGTCGGTGCCGGCCAGGACGGTGACTCCGGCCTCGACAGCGGCCGCGGTCAGGTTGGGGTGGGCGGTCGCGCCGGAGACGTACCAGTCCTTGGCCGGGCCGTCGGGGGACTGCCGTTTACGGGCCAGCGAAGAGGTGATCACGGAGAGGGTGGGGGTCAGCGCGGTGCCCTGGGCGGCCATGCGGGGCAGCAGCTCCGGGTCCAGGCACATGCCGTGTTCGATGGAGTCGACTCCGGCCTCCACGGCGACCGCGCCGCCGGCGGCGTGCTGGGAGTGGACCGCGAGCCGCCCGCCCGCCGCGTGCACGCGGGTGACTGCCTCGCGCAGGATGTCGACCGGGAGCACATCGTCGCCGTACTGCCAGTCGATGACAACCTTGGCCCACCCCGTACGGGCGGCTTGTTCGGCGGCTGTCCGGGGCAGGTCGGCGGGGTCGGGGCGGCGTCCCCAGCCGGGGAAGAACTGGCCGGGCTGCGCGATCCACTCCCCCGCGTGCAGGGCGCGGGGGCCGTCCTCGTCGCGGCCGAACCAGTCGGGCGGCTCGCCGGACAGGCCCGGTGAGCGGATCAGCGTGACCCCGGCGGCCAGGTGTGCCCGCAGGTCGTCGCGCAGGGTCGTGTCGTCGAGCGGCTCGCCGAGCTTTTCCGCGCCGGGGTGCGTGTGCGCGTCGACCAGACCGGGCAGCAGCCAGCCCTCGGCGACCAGTTCGGCGCCCGGCACCGGGTCGGTCGTCCAGCGGTCGCCATCGGCGTACAGGTCGATGGGTTCTGCCTCGGGAAGCCCGAAACCGCGGATCCGGAGAACGCTCACGCCGGGAAGGTACCGCGACGCCACTGCCAATGGTGGCCCGCCCGCAAGTGGTCGATGACGGCGCGTTGCAGGGCGGTGCGGCGCGGGAGCTGATCGAGGGGTGTGGACAGCGTACGGAAAGTGAACCGCAGGACCTCGACGTCGCAGTCCAGCCCCTCCGGTTCCTCGTACGGGGAAAGGTCGAAACGCTTTTGGAAGCCGATGATGTTGGAGTCGCCGGGCAGGTAATCGCGCAGCTGGGGGTCGAGCAGCCACGAACCGCAGGAGAAGCTCGGGTACGGCTCGTCAGGGAAATGGCGGGGGAAGAATGCGCGCGCCTCGGCCAGGGAGGCGTCGATCGCGGCCGGGGTCAGCGGGCCCGACTCGGGAATGTGCAGGCCGAGAGTGGCGTCGCCGCGCTGGAATTGCAGCCGGCCGAGCTCGTAGAGGCCGCCGCGGACGTGCAGGGTGAGCCAGCTCTGCATGACCGGCCAGCCCTCGCCGTTCATCCGGCGATCGACGGCGAGATTGCGGCCCAGGTCGGCCAGCGTGGTCCAAGAGACCGCGTCGGAAATGCCGTGGTCGCGGTGATAGCGCCGGACGTCGTCGAGCAAAGCCAAATAGGCGTACACGAAATAGCGCGGCAACTCGGGGCCGGGGGCCAGCCAGTCGTAACCGCCGAGGTCGGCCCGGACCAGCGCGATCGAGCGGTCAAGCAGCCAGCGCAGTTCGGGTGTCCACTGCGGAGACGGCCAGTTCGCCAGAATGTCGCGGGCGTCCTCCGGGCGTACGGCTAATCGGTCGAGAATCGCGGCGGCGTCGGCCCTCTGCGGCAGTGGAGCCGACGGCCGGTCGACGGCGAGGCGCTCGATCTCGGCGACGGGAACGGCGAGCCGGGCGGCGATGTCATCGAGATCCACCGGGGAATCGTAAGGGCAATTCGTTGGGGCCGTGGGTCCCGATGGCCGGGCGCCACGTCACCTTGCCCGCGATCACCGGCGGGCCGAAACGGCGGGTCAGAATGGGCAGGGCCTCGGCCAGTTCGGTCTGGGCCAGCGCGGCGCCGAGACAATAGTGCGGGCCCGCGCCGAATTGGAGCAGCGGCGAATCCCGTACGGCGGTGATGTCGAAAACGTGGCCGCCGGGAAAGGCGCGCGGATCCCGCTGCGCGGTCTGCACCGCCATCGTCACGAAGGTGCCGGCGGCGATGGGCAGACCGCGGAACTCGAAGCTCTCGGCGGCGCGGCGGAAAACGCTGGCCGCGGACGGACGCCAACGCATCGACTCGGTGACTGCCCGGGCGGCCAATTCCGGACGATCGCGCAGCAGCAGCCATTGCCCGGGGTGCTCGGCGAACGTGACCATCATGTTGGAGAGCTGGTGGCGGGTGTTGTCGTGCGCGCCGAAAACCAGGGTGACCAGCAGGTTGCGCAGCTCGGCGCGCGTCACCGTGTCGTCCACTTGCCAGGCGGCGACCATCGCGGAGACGAGATCATCGGCCGGGCGCTTCGCCTTCTCGTCGATAAGACCTTCCACGTACGCATCCAGGCCCGCGACCGCCCGTTCGACGCGGGCCGCCGTGTCACCGCCCGCGGCCAGCGCGAAGATCAGGCCGATGTCGCCGGCCCAGGCGCTGAAGAGCTCGTGGTCGGCTTCGGGCACGCCGAGCAGCTCGCTCAGCACCGCCAGCGGCAACCGGTCGGCGAACGTGGCGACGAAATCGGCGCCGTCGATCTCGTCGGCGAGGCGCTCGGTCGTGGCCCGGACGAACGGGCGCAGGGCGTCGACCGTACGGGGTGTGAAGGAACGGCTGACCAGGGTGCGCAACCGGCGATGGTCGGCGCCGTCGTGGTTGACGATCATCGGGACCCACCAGTCGTGGATCGGTTCGGCGGTGATGCCGTTGCCCCGCAGATAACTGTCGCCGCCGTGGTCGAGCCGGCGGTCGCGGAGCAGCTCGTACGTCTCGGCGTGCCGCAGCACGAGCGGGCCCAGCGGGCAGTCGGCATACCAGCCGGCCGCCTGAGCAGCGAACACCTCCGGCGCCGTGAAGTCGAACGCCGGATCGACGACGTTGAGAAACGTCACCGATCGAGTGTCGCGCGCCGGCCCTCAAGAACGCCATGCCGCCAGGACACGGTCGATCGTCTCGCGGATCTGCTGCCGGGCCTGATCACGTGGCACGCCCGCCATCAACAATTCGTCGTACGGGGTGTCTTCGTGCCGGATCGAGGCGACGACCGCGCGGGTCACGGCGTCGGGGTCGAGGGCCCGGCCGGCGGCGCTGCGACCCACCCGGCCACTCCCCCGCACGGCGGTGTGCTGGCTGATCTCGGCCGCGCGATCCGCCGGGCAGCCCGGGAACAACTCGCCGATCAGCCCGGCCAGCTTCTGCTGGAACGCCTCGTCGGCGACCTCGCGGCGTTCCCGGTCACGCTCGCGGCGGCGGGCCCGGGCGTCCTCGTCGGACAGACACTGCTGCTCGGCCTGCTCGACCGCGGCCCGTTCGACCAGCAACCCCTGGCGTTCGTTGCGTTTGCGGGACTTGTTGAACCGCACCACGACCGCCGACAACCGGCTGGCCTGCTTGGCCCGGCGGGTCAGCGCGGCGTCGCCGGCCGCCAGGAACACCAGATGGCCGAGGTCGGCGCAGCCGAGGCAGATCGGCCCGGCGTCCTCCATCATGAGCAGGTCGGCGTCGGTCTCCCCGCAGCTGGCACAGGTGAACGGCCGCGTCGCCATGAGCACCACCAGATCCGGCGGCTTGCTCTGCCGGGTCGTGATCCGCTCCTGCTGCTTCTCCGTCAGATCGGCGGCCAGCCAATGCGTCCGGTAGGCCTCGTCGATCCCCTTGTCGCTGAACCGCAGCGGCCGCCGGTCGCGGGTGGCGGCCACGTATTCGACCTCGCTCGGCCGCAGGCCCTGGCTCTTCACCCAGCGGTGGAAGATCTCGAGCGCGTCGGCCAGCCGCTCCTCGGAAACCGCGGCGACGCTCTCCAGGTGCGGCACGCGGCCCTGCCGCCAGTCGGTCACCCGCCCGGGCGGCAGCCACCCCATCCCGGCCAGCACATCAAGCGGACTCACATAACGCTGCCGCTTCAACGCCTCCTCGGCGGCGGCCACCACACGACGTTCCAGCTTGGAGACGGGCTGCATGACCCTGCACGCTACCCCGGAATCAACCGCCCACCGGCCGAGTAGCGCACCGGAGGCATGACCACTCCCGCGGGTCTGCTTCGGCTTGCTTGCCCGTCATTCTGGAACGTCCAGGCAAACGGAGGCGGGTCAGCGACCAGGGTCCTGGGGATAGAGCTCCTCCTCGGTGACGACCGGGGCGGTGTTGTCGTGGGGGCGGCCGATGCGGGTGGCTGAGCCGAACATGGGGCCTCGGGCCGGCTGGAGCGGGGCGAAGGCGGCGAAGCCCCGATGCTGCGGGATGTCGTCGTAGATCGCTTCCATGCCGCCGCGGAGGAGGTACGTCTCGTGCCAGAAGCCGGTGCCGCCGCTGTTGCGGAGGAAGTCGCGCCACCAGAGGCGGTGGGGTTCGGAGCGGGCCCAGGCCAGCAGCGACGGCAGGTCACGCCAGTATTGGCGGATGCCCATGTGCATGGGGAACAGCGACCACATAAGGGATTCGTGGCGGAGCAGGCCGTCGGGGTTGCCCGCGGCGGGGTTGCCGATCTGCGGGCCGTAGCTCATCAGGGTGCGCAGGCCGTAGAGGCGGTTGACGCGCATTCCCAGATAGACCACGACCAGGTCGGGATAGGACGACAGGTCCACCGTCTGCCGATTGACGCGAGTAGCCATGCCCCGAGAGTAAGAGGCGGCACTGACTGGATACTGAACTCGTGATCGACAAGGTGGCCTGGATCCGGCTCGAAGACCAGCAGATCCTGAGCTCACGGTCGCGGGGCAAGGACGTCTTCTACCTGCCGGGCGGCAAGCGGGAGGCCGGGGAGAGCGACCTCGACACCCTGGTCCGCGAGGTCGAGGAGGAGCTGAGCGTGGCCCTCGAGGTGGCCGGCGCCGAGCACGTGGGCACTTTCAGCGCGCAGGCGCACGGGCACCCGGACGGCGTCGTCGTGCGGATGACCTGTTATTCGGCGGGCTATCGCGGGATTTTGAAGGCGGCGAACGAGATCGAGGAGTTCGCCTGGCTGACCTACGCCGACCGGCCGCGCGTCTCCCCGGTCGACCAGATCATCTTTGACCACCTGTACGGGTCGGGTCGGCTGCGCTGACCAGCAAGGGCATTACCGTACGGACTTGGGCGGCCAGACCGTCGAGCACGGGCTCGCCGGAGGTGGTGTAGGCCAGCAGCGCGCCCTGGAAGAGGCCGTCGAGCATTGCGTACGCCGTGGGGGCGGGCACCGACGGGCGGGCGTCGCACAGGGTCGCGTAGCGGTCGATCACTCGCCAGATCATGGCCTCGAGCGTGCCGTCGATCTCGGTGATGGCCTCGCGCAGCGACTCCTCGAACATGCTCTGGGTGCGCAGGTCGTACCAGAGGCGGTGCATCGGGGCCTCGTCGCGGATGGTCTGGGCCAGCTTGGCCGCGAAGGCGTCGACCAGTTCCCCGGGTGTGGTCGAGTCGCTGACCACGGCGTCGTAGCGGGTCACGCAGCGGGCCTTGTAGTGGCGGACGCTGTAGATGACCAGCTCGGTCTTGTCGGAGAAGTAGTAGTGGACCACGCCGTGGCTGAACGGGGAGTTGCCGGCGATCTCGCGCAGGCTGGCCCGGGCATAGCCCAGCTCGCCGAGGGTCAGCAGCGCGGACTCGGCCAGCTCGTCGCGGCGCCGGTCGAACTTGCCGGCCGGGCGGTCCTTCACAGGAGGCACGACGCCATCGTACGTCTTGACGCTCGTCCAAAGTTTTCTTGACAAGTGTCAAGGAGAGGCATGTGATGTAGGTCTCCCCAACGCCCGGGCAAAGGAGCCCCCATGACACAGATCGATCTCACCGGCCGCCGCGCGCTGGTCACCGGCGCCGCGCAGGGCCTGGGCGAAGGCATGGCCCGCGCCCTGGCCGCCGCGGGCGCGCACGTCGTCGTGGCCGACCTGCGGGACGACCTCGGTCCCAAGGTCGCCGAGTCGCTGGGCGACGGCCACGGCTTCGTGCACCTCGACGTCACCGACGACGACAGCTGGGCCTCCGCCGTGGGGCGGGCGACCGCGATCCTGGACGGGCTCGACATCGTGGTCAACAACGCCGGCGTCGAGATCACCAGCCTGATCGTCGACCTCGACCCGGTCGCCGTCCGCAAGCAGCTCGAGGTCAACCTGCTCGGCACGGCGCTGGGCATCAAGCACGCGTTCCGGGCCATGCGCGAGCAGCAGAGCGGCGTCGTGATCAACGTGGCCTCGGTGGCCGCGACCATCGCCTTCCCGGGCATCTCGGTCTACTCGGCCACCAAGTCCGGCGTCGACCGGCTCACGCGCGTGGCCGCCATGGAGAGCGGCAAGCTGGGTTACGGCGTACGGGTCAATTGCATTTATCCCGGTCTGGTGCCCACGGCGATGGGTGCGGGGCTGGCCAACGACGTCGCCCGGATCGGGTTGTTCGGCTCGCCCGAGGAGGCGGTCGGCGCGGTTGTCGAGCTGACACCGAGCGGCCGGCTGGGCGAGGTCACCGACATGGCCGACGCGGTGGTGTTCCTGGCGTCCGACGCGGCGCGGTTCATCAACGGCGCGGGCCTGCCCGTCGACGGCGGAATGGGGATGTGACCATGACCGACAAGCCCGTCGTCGTCTACGGCGCCTCCGGCTACACCGGCCGGCTGATCTGCGAATACCTCCGCGAGTACAACGTCCCGTTCGTCGCCGCCGGGCGGGACGCGGGCAAGCTCAAGCAGTCGATGCAGGAGAACGTGGCCGGCATCGAGACCGCCGACTACGAGACCGTCGAGGTCACCCACGACACCGAGGCGCTGACCGACCTGTTCGCCGGGGCGTCGGTCGTGTGCAACACCGTCGGGCCGTTCAGCGTCTATGGCCCCGAGGTGGCGGAGGCGTGCCTGGCCGCGGGCACGCACTATCTCGACACCACCGGCGAGCAGGACTGGATGATCACCTGCGACGAGAAGTACGGGAGCGACTTCGCGGCGGCCGGGCTACTGCTGGCGCCGGGCATCGCGCAGATGTACACGACCGGCGAGATCGCGGCCGAGCTGTGCCTGGAGAAGCCGGGACTGGACACGTTGGACATCGCGGTGTTCTGGGGCGGCAGCCCGACCATCGCGTCCACGCTGACGATCCTCGTCAACGCGGCAACGTCCGGCGCCTTCCGGCTCGAGCAGAACCGGTACGAGGCCTGGGATCCCGACGCCGGGCTCTATCAGCTGGTGCTGCCCGGCCAGCACGAGCTCGCCCTGGCCCTGCCGTGGGGCGGCACGTCGCATCCCGTCTGGTATCGCCGCGATCCGCGCGTCGCCAACGTCAAGGTGCTCGGCGGCGTGTTCAACCGGGCGCTGATGAACGGCGTACCGCAAATTGTGTCGGCGGCCGTCGAGGCGACCAAAGACATGCAACCCGAGGAGCGGTACGCGGCCCTGACCGCCACCGCCGCGCAGGTGATGAACGTGATGCCGCCGCGCGAGAACCCGCGGCTGAACAAGTCGGTCGACTCGGTGCACGCCTCGGGGCCGCTCGGGCGCGCGCACTGCGTCATCTACGGCAACTCGAATTACAAACAGACCGGTCTGATGCAGGCGTACGCGGCCTATCACCTGCTGCAGCAGCCGCCGCGCCGGGTCGGGTTCGCCTCGGGCTGCCAGGCGTTCGGGCATCGCGAGCTGCTCGGGGTGCTGGAGAGCTTCGGTCTCGTACGGGAACCGACTGTCACGGTCGAGCGCTGAGTCATGCGGCTCGTCGACTACCTGGACAAGGGCGCGTCGCTCGATCCCGGCGCGCCCTGTTTCACGACAGACGGACAGACCCGCACGTACGGGGAGGTCCAGCGGCTCAGCGAGCGAGTGGCGGCGGCGCTGGCCGCGCACGGGGTCGCGCCCGGCGATCGGGTGGCGGTGCTCTCCGGCAACGATCCGACCGCGTTCACCTGCGTGTTCGGGATCAGCCGGGCCGGCGCGGTGTGGTGCCCGATCAACCCGCGCAACGAGGCGTACGAGAATCGGGAGTTGCTCGAGCTGTTCGGCTGCCAGGTGCTGATCTATCACAAGGCGTTCGCGCCTTTGGTCGAGAAGATCAGCGACGGGTTGCTCTGCCTCGAGACGGAGGGGCTGGCCGCGGACGGCGTCGTCGACCGGCCGGCCGTGGACGACCTCGCCATGATCGTGGGCACCGGCGGCACGACCGGGCGACCCAAGGGCGTCGAGCTGACCGGGGCCAACCTCGAGGCGATGACCGCGATCACGCTGATGAGCTATCCCTGGCCGGACCGACCGGTCTATCTGGCCCTGGCCCCGCTCACCCACGCGGCCGGGGTGCTGTGCTTCCCGGTGCTGGCCCGGGGCGGCGAGATCGTCATCATGCGCAAGCCCGACGTCGGCGAGTTCCTCACGCTGCTCGAACGGCACCGGGTGACCCACACGTTCCTGCCGCCGACGCTGATCTACATGGTGCTGGCGCACCCGGCGCTCGACCAGGCCGACCTGTCGTCGTTGCGCTGCTTCTGGTACGGGGCGGCACCGATGTCGGCGGCGCGGCTCGAGGAGGCGCTGCGCCGGATCGGGCCGATGGCGCAGCTGTTCGGCCAGACCGAGGCGCCGATGATGATCTCGACGATGGCGCCGGACGACCACTACCGGCCGGACGGCAGCGTCGCCACCGACCGGCTGTCCTCCGCCGGCCGCCCGTCGCCGCTGGTCACCGTGGCCATCATGGGCGCCGACGGCGAGCTGCTGCCCCGCGGCGCGACCGGCGAGATCGTCTGCCGAGGCTCGCTCGTGATGCGGGGCTATCACCGCGATCCGGCGGCCACCGCGGCCGCGTCGGCGCACGGCTGGCACCACACCGGCGACATCGGCTACCTCGACGACGAGAACTACCTGTTCATCGTGGACCGGGCCAAGGACATGGTCATAACCGGAGGTTTCAACGTGTATTCGACCGAGGTCGAGCAGGCCCTGATGCAGCATCCGGCGGTGCAGGACTGCGCGGTCATCGGCCTGCCCGACGACAAGTGGGGCGAGCGGGTGACCGCCGTCCTGCAGCTGCGGGAGGGCGCGACGGTCGACAAGGCGGAGGTCGCCGCCTTCGTCAAGGAGCGCATCGGCAGCGTCAAGACGCCCAAGCAGATCGAGGTCTGGGACGACCTGCCCCGCTCCAAGGTGGGCAAGGTGCTCAAGGTCGACCTGCGCACCCGCCTCGCCGGTCAGTAGCTCTCGACGGCGCCCGAGGCGAGGGAGGCGTAACAGGTCTCGACGAGTTGCAGCGTGCGCAGCCCGTCGGCGGCCGTGGTGGGGGCGGGGCCCCGGCCCGCGATCTCGAACATCAGCGCGCGCATCGGGCCGGCGAACGCGTCGGGGATCCAGCGCGTGGTGACGGGATAGGGCAGCCAGCCGTCGGTCGGCAGCCGCTTCGAGTTGACCTCGACGGTGTCGGGGCGGCCGTGCGGATAGTCGTAGAGCAGGCCGATCGTGCCGCGGATGGAGCCCTCGGAGCCGTCGATGCGGAACGTCGCGGACTGGTCGCCGGTGTGGTTCTCGTGGTTGACCTTGACCAGGGCCCGGCGGCCGTCGTCGTACGCCAGGGTGGTCAGCGTGCGCGTCTCGCCCGCGACCGCCTGGCCGGGGCGCCGCCCGCCGACGCAATAGACCGAGGAGGGGTCGCCCAGCAGCGCGCGCACGGTGTCGAAGTAGTGGATCGAGTGATACATCAGGTCGAGCCGGGGCGACGTGACCAGCCAGTCCCACGCCGTGAAGTCGGTCTCGATGTCGACGTCGATGATCACCGCGGTCACGTCGCCGATCCAGCCCGCCGCCGCCATCGCGCGGGCCGCGGCCATGCCCTCGCCGTAGCGCATCTGGTGGTTGACGACGAGCGAGCGCCCAGCCGTACGCGCGGCCTCGACCAGCTCGGCGCCGAGCTTCGAATCGACCGCCAGGGGCTTCTGCGCCAGCACGTGCTTGCCCGCGTCGAGCGCGCGCCGCACGATCTCGGGCTGCGCCTCGGGCACGACGGCCACATCGACGATCTCGACCGTCTCGTCGGCCAGCATCTCGTCGAGCGTGTACGTGCGCGGCAGGCCGAAGTCGCGGCACGCCTGCTCGGCCCGCTCCGGCGAGAGGTCGCTGATGCCGGCCACGGTCAAACCCGCCTTCCGGTACGCCGGGAGGTGCGCGACCTGCGTGATGGCGCCCGCGCCGACGACGCCGATCGTCTTGCGCAGCTCGGCGGGGACGGTCAGGTCACAGGCTTGCGCGATGGGCTGCAGCTGCTCCAGCACGATGATTCTCCAGGTCGGGCGGCAAGGGACTTGTTTCCAATACGACCACCGCGTGTAAGCTTAGTCAATCGTTTGAACGACTCCGGTGGGAGGCTTTTGATGCACGACGGTCATCGGCTCGAAATCTTCGGCCGCGCCTTCGACGGGTTCGAACGCAGTCTCACCGACCAGCTCGGCCGCGTCCAGGTCGAGGCGGGCCATCGGCTGCTCGAGATCGAGGACCTGCAGCGTGAGGTCGTCGAGGGCACGCTGGCCACCGACGGCCGGGCCGACGTGCTCATGCTGATCACCGACTGGCTGCCCTCGCTGATCGAGTCGGGCAAGATCCTGCCGCTCGACCAGCCGCAGGAGGATTGGGTGCCCGCCCTGCGCGCGCTGCAGACCGGCGCCGACGGCCGGTCGTACGGGGTGGCCTATCACGACGGCCCCATGCTGTTCCTCTATCGCACCGACCTCTACGGCGACGAGCGCGAGCGGAAGGGCTTCGCCGACCGGTTCGGCTATCCGCTGGCCCCGCCGGTCGACTGGGCGCAATATCGCGACCAGGCCCTCTGGTTCGACCGGCCCGGCGAGCAGCGGGGCACGCTGCTGGCCGGCCACCCCGACGAGCACAACAACGTCTACGACTTCCTGACCCACCTGTGGAGCCGGGGCGGCGAGCTGATCGAGGCCGGCGGC
This sequence comes from Paractinoplanes lichenicola, assembly GCF_016785085.1. Lineage (GTDB taxonomy): Bacteria > Actinomycetota > Actinomycetes > Mycobacteriales > Micromonosporaceae > Actinoplanes > Actinoplanes lichenicola. The sequence goes on along the minus strand of NZ_JAENHO010000005.1, from coordinate 175,394 downwards.
ACGTCCGGGCTGGGCAGCGCGGCCGCCGCCGAGGCCGTCGACTTCCTGCACGGCCTGTGGCACGTCGACCGGGTGGTCGACCCGGCCGCCGCGGGGTGGGACAGCGTGAGCTCGGGCGTCCACTTCGCCGCGGGCGAGGCGGCCATGATGGTGAACTGGGCGGGCTTCGCGTCGATGTGCGACTCCGGCACGGTCGGCTGCGCGCCGGTGCCCGGCTCGGTCACCATGAACGCGTACTGGGTGCTGACGATCCCGGCCGGCGCCCGCGACCCGGAGCGCAGCGCCGAGCTGATCCGGCAGCTCACCACCCACGAGATGGACGTGATCACCGCGGTCTCGGGCGGCTCGGCGACCCGGCGCGACAGCTGGGCCGACCCGCGGGTCCGGGCTCTGGCGCCCTATTACGCGGTGCTCGAGGACGCGCACGACAATTCGCGGTCGGTGCCCGTCGACGCGCGCTGGCCCCAGATGGCGGCCGTGCTCAACGAGATGATGCGGGCCGTGGTCGAGGATGCCGCGGGCCGGGCCGCCCTCGACAAGGCACACGCCGAGCTGAGCGAGCTGCTGGCGCGATGAATCAGCTGATCACGACACTCCCGGCCGGCCTGAGCGAATTGCTCGCGCGATGAAGTTCCTCGTCCGGCTGACCACGACGTTTCCGGCCGGCCTGAGCGACGACGAGCGTGCGCGGTTGCTGGCGGCGGAGTCGGCGCGCGGGCGGGAGCTGGTCGCGGCGGGCACGATCGAGCACCTGTGGCGGCTGCCCGGGCGGCTGGCCAACGTGGGCGTGTGGTCGGTGCGCGACGCCGACGAGTTGCACGCCGCGATCGCCTCATTGCCGTTGTGGCGCTTCATGGACGTACGGGTGGAAGCTCTGGCCTCTCACCCGCTGACCGAGGGCGCGGCCGAACCGCTCGCCTCTCAGCCCGCGGCCGGGGGCGCTGTCGACTCGCGGTAGACCAGCTCCATCGCCGTGCGGACGACCTCGGCCACCTCGTCCTCGGGCGAGCTGGCCAGCAACAGGTCGACGGCTCGGGCGCCGAGATCCTGCAGCGGCATCCGTACGGTCGTGAGCGCCGGCACCAGATGCTCGGCCAGGGGCAGGTCGTGCACGGCCACGACCGACACGTCCTCGGGCACGCGCAGATCCGCGCGCCGCAACGTGTCGAGCACACCGACCGCCATCGCCACGTTCGCCACGAAGACCGCCGTCGGCTCCGCCCCCTTGCGCAGCAGCTCGGCCATGGCCTCGGCGCCACCACGCGGGGTGTAGTCGCCGCGGGCGATGTCCTCCGCCCGTACGGGAATGTCGGGGACTCTCATCGCCTGGCGATAACCGGTGGCACGGCGGCGGGCGGTGTCGGCGCCGAACGGGCCGGCCACGTGCACGATCTTGCGATGGCCCAGCTCGAGCAGGTGCTCGACGGCGAGCTTGGCCGCCTGCGCGTCGTCGAGGATCACGTAGCGGTGGTGCTCGCCGGTGTCGCGGCGGTTCACCATCATCCAGGGCAGGCCCAGGCTTTCCAGCTTCTGCTGCTCGGCGGCCGTCGTCGGGCCGGCCAGCATCAGGCCGTCGACCCGGCCCTGGCCGAGCAGGTCGAGATAGCGGTCCATGCTCGAATGCGCGCCGGTCGACGAACCGGTCACCAGCACGTGCCCCTTGGCCAGCGCGGCGCTCTCGGCCCCGGTGATGATCTCGGCGTAGACCGGGTTGGCGAAGTCGGGGATGACCAGCCCGAGCGTGCCCGCCTTGGCCGTGCGCAGGCTGCGGGCGGCCACATTGGGCCGGTAGCCCAGGTTGCTGATCGCCTCGAGCACCCGCTCGCGCGTGTCGGGCCGGATGACCAGGCTGGGGTCGGCGTTCACCACGCGCGAGACGATGGCTTTGTCGACGCCCGCCAGCCGCGCGACGTCCACGAGCGTCACGCGACGCGTCTTCATCCCCCTGCTCCCCTGTCCGGTGGTTGCACCAATTCGAGCGTGATGTCGTCCGGGTCGGTGAAGTAGCACGTGTACCCACCCCGGTTGACGCCCGCGGTGATCTCTTGCGGCGGGCTCACGAACCGCACGCCATTATCAACGAGCCGCGCGTGCTCGGCGAGCGCGTCCTCCACACACATCGCCAGGTGCGCGGCGCCGGGGCGGTGCCGGGTGCCGGGGCCGAACGGCTCGCCGCGCGGCGTACGGTATTCGACCAGCTCGAGATCGTGGGTCGACAGACCGCGGGGCTGGCCGGGCACGCGGAGCTGAGCGATGCGCAGATCGGCGTCGTCATAGCCGACCAGCCGGCGGGTGTAGTCGTTGTTCTGCTCCTGCTGGTGCACGAGTTCGAAGCCGAGCAGGTCGCGATAGAACGTCACCGAGCGGTCGATGTCGGCCACCGTGAAGCTGAAATGCCAGACGCCTTTCACCTCGTCATCGCTTTCAGCGCGGCGGCGATCTCGTCGGTCTGCGGCAGCACCTCGCGGGCGAGCTGGACTGCGGCCGGGATGCGGGAGTCCTTCGCGCCGACCCTTTTCGGCGGGGTCTTCAGCGGCACGCCCGACTCCGTGACTCGGGCGACCACCTCGGCCCCGAAACCGCCGGTCAGGTTGGCCTCGTGCACGACCAGCAGCCGGCCCGTGCGGCGGACGCTGGCCAGCACGGCCTCGGTGTCGAACGGGTTGAGCCAGACGGCCTCGATCACGTCGGCGCTGACCCCCGTGGCGTCGACCGCGGCCTCGACCGACGAGGTGATCGCACCCCAGGTGACCACGGTGATGTCGTCGCCCGCGCGGCGCAGCCGGTGCCCGCCGATCGGGGCGATCTGACCGCCGATCTGCACCTCGGCCTTGGCCCCGGCGTACAGCGTGCGGTTCTCGATCACGACGACCGGGTCGTCGCAGGCCACCGCGGACAGGGTGAGGTCGTACGCGTCCTGCGCCTGCACCGGCATGGCCACGCGGATGCCGGGCACGTGCAGCAGCAGGGCCTCGAGGTTTTGCGAATGCTGCGCGCAGGCGCCGGGCGCGTTGCCCTGCTGGGTGCGGATGGTCATCGGCGCCGACAGCCGGCCCTCCGACACGTAGCGCACGTTGGCCGCCTGGTTCACGATCTGGTCGAACGCGACGAGCATGAAGTCGGCCCACATGATCTCGACGATCGGCCGCCGCCCCATAATCGCGGCCCCGACCGCCGCCCCGAGCATCGCGGTCTCCGAGATCGGGGTGTCGAAAACCCTTTCCCCGTACGCCTTCCGCAGCCCCCGGGTCACGCCGAACACCCCGCCCGGCAGCGCCACGTCCTCGCCGAACAGCAGCGTCTCGGGCATCTGGTCGAGGCTGCGGGCGAGCGCCGCGTTGATCGCTCCGCCGTACGTGAGCTTGGCCGTCTCAGACATACAGGTGCTCCCGGGCAGTGGACGGGTCGGTCAAGGGTGCGGCCAGCGCACGCTCGGTGGCGGCGGCGATCTCGTCGCGGGCGCGCTGCTCGGCCTTTTGGGCTTGCGCCTCGCCCAGCTTCTGGCCCAGCCGTACGAGGGGCTCGTTCTTCTCGTCGGCCTCGAGCTCGCCGGCCGGCCGATACGTCTGCGCGTCGCCGATGTAGTGCCCGGTGATCCGCCGCGTCGCCGCCTCGATGAAGGTCGGCCCGCGCCCGTGCTCGGCGGTGGTGACGGCCAGCCCGACCGCCGCCGCCACCTCGGCCGGGTCGTTGCCGTCGATGCGGACGGCCGGGATGCCCAGCGCGTGCGCCCGCGCCGACAGGTCGGGGTTGCGGACCATGTCGTTGATCGGGGTGAGCTCGGAATACTTGTTGTTCTCGCAGACGAAGACGACCGGCAAATCCATGGCCGCGGCCAGGTTCATCGCCTCGGTCACACCGCCCTGGTTCATCGCGCCGTCGCCGAAGACGGTGAGCGCGACGCGGCCGCTGCCGTCGAACTTGGCCGCGAGCGCCGCGCCGACCGCGATCGGGGCACCGGCGCCGACGATCGAGTTCTCGCCGTAGAAGCCGTACTCCGGGGCCGAGAAATGCGCCGACCCACCGCGGCCGCCGTTCACCCCGGTGCGGCGATAGAGCAGCTCGGCGAGGATCTTTTCGGGCGGGACGCCACGGGCCAGCGCCCAGCCGTGGCCGCGATAGGTGCTGAAGACGGCGTCCTGCTTGCGCAACCGGCGGCACGCCCCGACCGCGATCGCCTCCTGCCCGTTCTCGAGGTGCACGGAACCGACGACGTCACCGTCGAGCCGCAGCCGCAGGATCGTCTCCTCCAGCACGCGGATCCGCCACATGGCGTGCAGATCGGCCAGTTCTTGACTCATGTGCGGCTCCTGTTGGTTGCGAGCGCGGTGCATCAATCCATCTCCAGTCCGCCGTCGACGTTGAGCGCCTGGCCCGTGACGAACGAGGCGAGGTCGCTCACCAGGAACGCGACCGCGTTGGCGAGCTCATCGGGGTCGCCGACCCGGCCCAGCGGGGTGCGCCGGCCGACGTCGTCGAGGTATTGCCGCCCGGCGCCCGGCCCGAACTCCCGATCCCGGTCGGCGAGAATGCCCGACCACATGTCGGTGAGGAAAACGCCCGGGCAGACGGCGTTGACCCGGACCTCGGGCCCGTACGCCAGGGCGGCCGACTTGGTCAGGGACAGCAGGGCGGCCTTGCTGGCGGCGTAATCCATCGCGTCGGGCCGCCCGGACCGCCCGGCGACCGAACTGAGCGTCACGATGCTGCCGCCGCCGTTTTCCTTCATTCGCTGAGCCGCGGCCCGGAGCGTGTGAAAAACTCCGGTCAGATTGACATCGAACGTCCGCTGCCAATCCGCATCACCGATCTCGGCGGGCGGCCTCGTCTTCATGATGCCGACCGCGTTGACCAGAATGCTCAGCTCCCGGCCGGCCTTGGCCACGGCTGCCCCGACCACATCCCGGCAGTTCGCCGGATCGGACAAATCGGTCCCGACGGCGGGCACACCGAGCTCGGAGGCCGCTTTGTCGAGCCGCTCCCCCGGCAGGTCGGCGATGACGACCGTCGCGCCGCCCTTCAGGAGGGCCTGAGCCACGGCTTTGCCGAGGCCGCCCCCACCCCCGGTGACGAGCGCAGCCCGCCCGTCGAGGTCAACCCGCATGCCGTCCACCTAGGCTCGTTCAATCGTTTGACCGACCCTATGCCGCCGACCGCGAAACAGTCAAGAAATCAACGACCTCCCCGCAATGCCGCCGCAAGCCGCGGTGTGACACCGATCGATACCCTGAGCCGACGACCGACCCCTGCGCCAAGTCGCGAATCGGAGAGTCGATGACGCAAACCCCTCGGCGGCGGCCGCCATGACCGGCCGCCGCAGAAGCTCCCGCCGCGGCGGCGACCGCACACCACGCAGCTTCTCCGAGGCGCAGGATTTCACCGACGACACCGCGTATGTCGGACGACCCGATGCCGCCACGTTTCTGCGGCGACGCGAGCTGGACTGATCGATGATGCGGCTGCGCGCCGACCGCCCGCAGCGGCTGGCGACGATCTCTTACCGGGCCGCCGCGCCGGGTGGCGGGACCGAGGGCGCGCGGCTGGCGGTCGAGCGATTTCGGGTGGATGCTCTGCCCGGAGGCTACGACGCGATTGTCGCGGCCGGCGACCTGCAAGGAATCGCCGTGTCACCACTCGGCGGCCGGCCCGGGTTGTTGGGCATAGCCGTCGCCGACTACCTGGGTGTCTGGGCAGACGACGGCCTGTTGCCGCCCCCGGACCGGGTCGGAGTGCTGCTGACCGGTGATCTGCATTCGGCGCCCGAGGCCGACAGCCGCGGGGCGTCGGGCCCGGTCGGCGATATGTGGTTGGCGTTCGTGGCCGCGGGCTGTCCGATGGTCTTCGGGGTGGCCGGCAGCCACGACGAGGTGACGACCGAGCAGGTCGGCGCCCTGGGTCGCGATATCGCCCTGCTCAAGCCGCGCGCACCTGGCCTCGCCCTGTGTGGTCACGTCTCGTGGTCCGAACCCGCGGCCAGGCTGGGCGGCGGCCACGTCGTCAACGTCGACAGCCGGGTCGCGGTCTTCACCGCGGGTCCCGGCTAGCGACCTCCCGGAAGCCCAGCGCGCGATATCCGGACCTGCGGCAACGCAGGGCGGCGGCCAGGTTCGGGATCGCCGGGTCGTGGTAGTCGTGCACCTCGCAGACGTGCTTGCCGGGCGCCGGGCGGAGCACTCGACGGGCGCACTGGACCAACAGGCCCTCGAAGGCGATCGGGCCGGCCAGGAACAGCGTGTCGAGGGCGGGTGCGTCGAAGTCCAGGCCGACGAACGACGTGGTGCCGACGGCGAGCAACCCGTCGCCCGCCGCGACCCTCGCGAGCCGGTCCGTTGCGGCGTTCCGGTCGGCGGCGCCCATGCCTCCGCGCAGCGACAGGGCATGGTGCCCGCGGGTCGTCAGCTGTGCGGCCAGGATCGCCACGTGGGCGACCCAGCGGGTGAGCACGAGGCAGTTCCGGCCGCGGTCCAGCGCGGCCGCGACGTCCGCGACGATCCGGCCGTTGCGGGCGTCGTCCGCGACCAGGGCTCGATGCACTGCCGCCTGGGTCAGGTTCCCCTCGGTCAGCCGGAAGCTGGTGTCGTGGACGAACAGGACCCTGTCACTCATGCTCCATGACTATAGTCACTCGGCAACTAGCGGTAGTAGCCGTTGTTGTCGCAGGTCTTACGTTCGGCGATGCAGTTCTTGGTGCGCTTGTTCATGGCGTCGGCGTCCCACATCACGAAGGCGTCGCCGTGCATGGAGGAGGCGCTTTTGCCCTGCGGATCCGAGGACAGGTAATAGCCGGCCTTCGTGCCCTTGGCCCCGTACTGGATGTCGAAGGTGATGGCCGGGATGCGTACGGGATGGCTCGCCGGGCAACCCTGCTCGTCGCCGTACTTGACGTGATCCTTGTGGTTGGGGCTGTCCAGGTTTTTGCCGTCCCAGCAGTCCGGGAACTGCATCATGAAATGCAGCGTGGCCGGCTCGCCGCAGATGGGCCAGTTGCCGTTCGTGCTGCGGGCGATGCCGTCGAGGTCGCCGGGGCCGTAGAAGGCGCAATAGAACTGCCCCTGCGCCCCGCGCGGCGTCGGCACCTTCTTCTTGGCGTCGCCGGCGATCATGCGCAGGCCGTTCGGCATCGGCATCACGTCCGACGAGCTCTTGCGCAGCGAGCGGTAATAGACGCGGAAGCCCGTGGTTTCGACCGGCTTCTTCGTCGCGTTGTCATAAAGAGTCGGGACCCAGTACGCCGAATGGTCGAGCACGGGCTTGCAGGTGGTCGCGGTGAACTTCATCAGGTCACCGGCGGTGGTGTCCGCGTCGACGGCCTTGTTGCCGACGAACGAATGCATGTGCGAAGCGCCCGCCAGCCCCGGAAAGACGATCGGGTCGTCGGCCCGGCGATGGCTGTATTGGCAGTCGGCGCGGAACTCGGGGAGGTCGCCGACGCCGGACGGCACGGGGTCGACCTTGCGCGCCTTGTAGGCGTTGACCTGCTTCTGCCAGGCGGCCCGGTCGACCGGGATCCAGCCGCCGCGAGGGGCCGGGGCGGTGGCGGCGGCCGTTGTCTTGGCGGGTCTCGCGGCGGGCGACGTGGAGGTCCGAGCAGCCGGAGTCGGCACGGCGGCGGCGGAAGTCGGCGGCGGGGTCGGGGCCGCTGTTCCCGCGACAAGCACGTCGCCGGCGGGCTCGCTCTCGCCCTTGCTGCCCGCCAGCGACACACCGGCCGCCGCGACCGCGACCACAGCCACGCCCGCGCAGACGACGGCCAGCGCCCGCTTGGGCCGCCGCCGATGACGCGACTGCGGCACGTCCGTCGAGTTCGACACAGGTCGCTCCTCACCCAGTTCTTGATCGCCGGATGGGGAGACGGGCCGCCCGTCCTCCGATAACAAAAAGTCAGGGAACGGCGGGATCGGGGTGCCCGCTCCCGAAGGCGACGGCCTGTTCCTCGTCGACCAGCCCGCTGTCCATCAGCCAGTCCACCGTGTGCCGAGCCGCGTGGGACGGCACCGGATCGACCAGAATCAGGGCAGGATCCAAATCGTCCAGGTCGACGGGGCTTTCGCCGTCGATGCCGCCATCCGACGTCCAGGGCCCAAGCGCACCCGTACGGGAATCAATCCTCGAGCGCGGCCGCCAGCTCTCCGAGATCCACCTGCTCAATCCGCAGCATGCCGGATCCTAACCGTCGTACGGGTCCGTGGGGATGAGCCGAATCTCCGGCATGACGGCCGCGCGCTCCTCGGGCGTCGCGTCGAAGGCCAGCATCTCGGCGCCCTCCGGAATGCCGACCCGGGGCAGAAAAATACCGTCGCGTGCCACGTCGCACCACAGCGTCGCGAAGCCGATTCTGCTTTCCGAGCTTCCCGTGTACGTGATGTGCAACCGCCCGCCATCCCCGTCCGGGCACAACGCTTCAACCCGTACGGGCCAGGCGTCACGAATCCTGGTGAAGGCGTCGAACCAGGCCTCCCACCGCCGCTGCGCTCCCGCCATGTCGGGCAGAGGACGGCCGGTCATCGGCTCGGCCGTTCGGTGGGGTCTGCCACCACCACGAAGGTAGCGATGCCCGTCCATGGCTGTTGCAAGATCGCGGAGCAGCCACCGCCTCCCCCGCCCACCCAGGGAAGAAAGACAGCCCCGAACTTACGCCCTTGTCAAGCCGGAGCCCCGAGTTGTCCACAGCGCCCGAAACCTATGCACAGGGAAGCCCGGCAGCGCCGTTGCTGCCGGGCCTCGTTCACTGCCCGTCGCCGGGCCTCGTTCAGTGTTCGACCAGCACCTTTTCCGACGGCTGCGTCGACGCCGGCGGATCGCCCTTCCCCCGCCGCAGAGCCAACCGGAACCGCCGACGCTCCCGACCACTGGTAGCCGTGTAGAGCGAAGCCGCAGCCACCAGCACGGTCCCCTGCACCACGTTCTGGTAGTTGGAGCCGATGTTCAGCACGTTGAACCCGTTGCTCAGCGTGAACAGAATCAGCGTGCCCACGACCGACTTCGCGACGTAACCCGAACCGCCGAAGAGGGAGGTTCCGCCCAGCACCGCGGCCGCGATGACGGTCAGTTCGCCGCCGGTCAGGACTGTGGGGTCGACGGAGTTGAAGCGGCCCGCGTAGAGCACGCCGACCATCGCCGCCACGGTGCCGTTCACCACGAAGGCCACCATCTTGTAGCGGTCGACGGCGATGCCGGACAGGCGCGCCGCCTCCGGGTTGCCGCCCACGGCGTACAGGTTGCGGCCGACCACCGTGAAGCGCAGCACCAGCGCGGTCAGGACGGCGAGCACCAGCATGATCCAGACGGGTGCGGTCTGGGTCAGCATCAGCGGGCGGAACACGGCCAGCAGGATCAGGGCCAGGCCGGCGAACCACAGGCCGGCCGTCGCCACGATCGACTTGCCGCGCCGGATCAGCAGGAGGGCGCCGGCGATCAGCAGCACGCCGATCACGACGGCCACGGCGATCGGCAGGGTCCAGCGGGCGGTCGCGAGGTCGAGCAGCGTCGTGTCCTTGGCGGTGATGCTCTGCCCGTCGAGGATCGCCTGCACCACGCCTCGCACCGCGGTCAGTGTGCCGAGCGTGACGATGAAGGCGTTGACCCCGAGCTTCTGTACGAGCACCGCGTTGACCAAACCGACCAGAGCCCCGGTGATCAGGGCGGCCAGCAGAGCCACCACCGGCCCGTACGAGTCGATGGTCTTCAACGCCACAGTGCCCGCGAGCGCCGCCGTGGAGGCCACCGACAGGTCGAAGTTGCCGGTGATCAGCACGACCGTCATGAAGATGGCCAGGATCGCGATGAGCGCCGACTGGTCGAGGATGTTGCTCAGGTTGACGCTGCTCAGGTAGCTCGGGCGCCCCTGCGCGGCCGACGTGATGGTCAGGATCGCGACGAGCGCGATGAACGCGTACACGACTCCGGCCGCCCGGGGCGCGAGCGAGCGCCGCCACGAAGAACTCATGCTGGTTGCCCCTCTTTCAAGCCACTGGCGAGCGCCGTGACCTCGTGCAAATCGGTGTCGGCGACCCGCAGGTCGGCGACGATCTCGCCGCGCCGGATGACGAGGATCCGGTCGCAGGCGGTGAGCAGTTCCTCGAACTCGCTGGACACCATGAGCACCCCGCGCCCGTCGTCGGCCAGCCGCCGTACGAGCTGCAGGATGTCGGCCTTGGCGCCCACGTCGACGCCGGCCGAGGGCTCGTCGAGCAGCAGCACCCGGGCCGGCCCGTACACCCATTTGGCGAACACGACCTTCTGCGCGTTGCCGCCCGACAGCTCCCCCACCGGCGAGTCGGTCGAGCCGGCCACGATGCCCAGGTCGTCGACGGCCTGCTCCGCGAGCGCACGCTCGCGGAAAAGTGCGGGCAGCATCCGTCGCCACGACATGCCGCTCAGGTAGGGCAGCGAGATGTTGCGCCAGATCTCCCAGTCCCGGATGAAGCCCTGCCGCGCCCGGTCCTCGGGGACGAGAGCCAGTCCCGCGCGGACGGCGGCCCGGGGCGAGTGCCGCACCAAATGGTCGTCGACCCGCACCTCGCCGGAAGAAGCCGGATCCGCGCGGTAGATCGCCTCCAGCAGCTCGGTGCGCCCGCTGCCCAGCAACCCAGCCAGTCCGACGACCTCACCCTCGTGCACGGTCAAGTCAATAGGTCCGAAATGTCCGGAAGAGGCGAGCTCGCGCACTTGAAGCACAGGCCGGCCAAGCGACCGTTGTAAAGGCGCAGACGCTTCGAGCCGGGCCAGCCGCTTCCCGACGATCGCGGTGACCAGGCTTTCCACTGTCACGTCGGCGGTCGGCGAATCGACCACCACGAGACCGTCCCGCAGCACGGTCAGGTGGTCGGTCAGCGCCATCACCTCGTCGAGGAAGTGCGACGTGTAGACGAACGTCGTTCCGGAGTCGCGCAGCCGCCGCACCGAGCGGAACAGCACCTCGCGCTCGGCCGGCGACAGCGCCGCGGTCGGCTCGTCGAGCAGCACCACGTCCGGGTCGCGGGCCAGCGCCTGCAGGATCGCCACCATCTGGCGGGCGCCCACCGAGAGCTCGGAGACCAGCTCGTCCGGGTTGAGCTCGTAGCCGACCCGCTCGCAGAGCGCCAGCAGCTCGGCGCGGCGGGCGGGGGCGTCCCATCGCTTGGTCTCGCGCCGGCCGAGGAACACGTTCTCGACCACGGTCATGGCGTCGACCAGCGGGGTGTGCTGGTGCACGGCGGCCATGCCGGCCTCGAGCGCCTGGCCGGGTCGCGACCAGTCGACCGGCTCGCCCTTCCACTCGACCGTGCCCGCGCTGGCCTGCTGCCAGCCGGACAGGATCTTGATCAGGGTGGACTTGCCGGCGCCGTTGGCGCCGATCAAGCCGTGGACCGTTCCCGGGAGCACCCGCATCGAGACGCCGCGCAGGGCCCGGGTGCCGCTCGTGTACGTCTTCTCGACGTCACGAACGGCGAGCACGGGTGCGGTCGTCACCATTGCGGGGTGCAGGAGTCGACGTTGGCCTTCGTCACTCCCGGGGTGTCGTAGAAGGTGGTCTTCGGCGCGCCCGACAGCTTGCCGGTCACGGCGTCGTGCAGCATCTGGACGGCCATCTCGCCCGAGTCGTACGGCTTGTAGCAGACCGTGCCGAGCAGGGTGCCGTCCTTGACACCCGCGATGCCGGCCGCGGAGCCGCCGACGCCGATGATCTTCGCTTTGGAGTTGGCCGACTTGACCGCGGCCGCGCAGCCGACCGCCATGTCGTCGCTGATCGCGTAGATCAGGGCCAGGTCGGGCGTGGCGGCCAGGATGTTCTGGCAGGCCGACTGCCCGTCCTGCTTGGTCCAGTTGCCCGGCTGCGTCGCGACGACCTGGAAGCCGCCCTTGGCGTCGAGCGCGGCCTTGAACTTCTCGACGCGCGTGGTGTTCTCGTCGAAGCCGGGCGCGCCCGTGATCACGGCCACCTTGCCCCCGCTGACCTCCTTGACCGCCAGGTCACCGGCGGTCTGCCCCGCGCCCTGCTCGTTCTCGGTCACGATGAACTTCAATTTCTCGTACGGGTTGTCGACCGCGCGGTCCGAGCCGACGTAACCGTGCGCGGTGCCGACCGGGATGTTCGCGTTGGCGGCCTGGTCGACCAGCGCCTGGCCGGGGCCGGGGGCCAGCGGCACGAGAATGATGCCGTCGACCTTCTGCGCGATCAGGTCCTGCATCTGGCTGGCCTGCTTCTGCTGGTCGCCCTGCGAGTCGAGCGCGACCAGCTTGATGCCGAGCTCGTCGGCCTTGGCCTTGGCCCCCTTGGCCAGCGCGGCCGGGAAGGTCACCGACTCCTGCTGGTTGGCCAGCCCGAAGGTGAGCTGCTTGGGCGCGGCCGACGCGCCGGCCGCGGTCGACTCGGACGGGGACTCGGTGTCGCAGGCGGCGGCGCCGGTCAAAAGCAGGCCGAGGCCGACGGTGACGGCCAGGCTCCGGGTGAGATTCATGGATGCTCCTGTTGGGACGGAGAGAGGGAGGGATTCAGGCGCGCCACTCGGACAGGGCGGCGTCGCAGACTCGGCGGGCGGAGCCGACATAGGCCGACGGCTCGGGAAGGGTGTCCGCGATCGTGGACCAGGTGACGTCCCCGACCTTGGCGCGCACGGCGTCTCGCAGTGAGGACCCCTCGGACCGGGAGTCGCGAACCGCGCCGTACACCAGCTCGTGTGCTTTGTCCCGGCCCAGGGTGGCGGCCAGGGCGATCATGTAGGCCTCGGCCATCAGCCGGCCCCCGTCGGCCTCGAGGTTGGCCGCCATCCGCTCGGGGAAGACCCGCAGCCCGTTCGCGATGGCGGCGGCGGCCCGCAGCGCGCCCGCGACGGCGGTCAGCGTGGCCGGCACGGCCTGCCACTCGACCTGCCACTCCCCCGCGGCGCGCTCGTGCCCGGCCTCCAGGGCCCGCAGCACGGCCTGCGCGTTGGCCTCGGCCATCACGCCGAACCCGACGGCCAGCTCGGACGAGATCGGGTTGGCCTTCTGCGGCATCGTTGAGGAGGCGCCGCGATACATCCCGTCGGCCTCGGCGATCTCGCCGACCTCGGTGCGGGACAGGTCGACGACCTCGCGCCCGAGCCGCACGCAGGTGGCCGCGGCCAGGGCGGCCGACTGGGTGAGCTCGCCGATCCGGTCGCGGGCGACGTGCCACGACGCGACGGTGTCGCGCAGCCCCAGGCGGGCCGCGAGATCGGTCCGTACGGCATCGGCGGTGTCCCCGAGGGCCGCCGAGGTGCCGCCCGCGCCGAACAGCGAGACGACGGAGACGGCGTCCCGGGCCGCGGTCAGGCGGGCCCGGTGCCGGGTCAGCTCGCCCAGGAAGACGGCCATCTTGGCGCCGAACGTGGTCGGCACGGCCTGCTGGGCGTGGGTGCGGCCGGCCATCACGGTGCCGGCGTGCTCCTCGACCAGCCGCGCCAGCCCGTCGCCGACGACGCCGACCTGGTCGAGCAGGCGGCTCGCGGCGTCGCGGACCTGCAGGGCGAGAGCACAGTCCATGATGTCTTGCGTGGTCGCGCCGTAGTGGACGAACGCGGCATCGCCGTCGTCGAGCGCCTCGCAGATCATCCGAACGAGCGGAAAGATCGGATAGCCGACGTTGGCCGACTCGGCCCACAGCCGGGGCAGGTCGATCACGTCGAGGCGGCAGGCCTGGGCGATGCGCTCGCCGGTGGCCGCGTCGACGACCCCGGCCGTGGCCAGCGCCCGGCCGAGCTCGGCCTCGACCCGCAGCCAGTCGGCGACGGCCCGCTCCTGCGAGAAGACGGCGGCCATGGGCTCGTCTCCGCCGAGCTGGGTCAGGAGGTCAAACGCCACGGTGTGCTCGCTCTCGTTCGCTCACTCAACGATCTGTTCAATCGTTTGAACGAGTGGAGACTATGACGCAGCACACGGTTCGGGCAACCGTTTGAACGGTGGGGATTTTTCCGGGGTGTTACAGGGCGGCGCGCAGAACGGCGACGAGGAAGTCCGATTCCGGCGTGAAGGGGCGCAGATCCCACGTGCCCAGGAGCAGGTCGGGGGTCAGCCCGGCGGCGGCCGCGTCGGCCAGGAAGTCGTCGAACGCGTAGTCGCGCCCGGCGCCGAAGCCGACGACAAAACGGGCACCATCGCCCAGATGGCGCCCAGCCTGGCGGAGAATCTCGACGCGGGTGCTGGGCGCCACGAAGGTCACCACGTTGCCGGCGCAGACGATCAGGTCGAACCGGCCGGGCAGGTCGAGCTCGCTCAGGTCGCCGACCAGCCACTCGGCGGCCGGGTGATCGGCGCGGGCCGCCTCGATCAGCTTCGGGTCGAGGTCGACGCCGACGACGTCGTGGCCGGCCGCGGCGAGATAGCCCCCGACGCGGCCCGTGCCGCACCCGGCGTCCAGGATCCGCGCGCCGCGGGGCACCATCGCGTCGACCAGGCGCGCCTCGCCGTGCAGGTCGGCCCCGGCCTCGGCCATCTTGCGGAACCGGTCGATGTACCACTGCGAGTGGTCCGGGTTCTCACCGAGGAGCTTGAGCCAGCCGTTCTGATCACTCACGGCCCCGATGTTATCCGGCGGCCCGCTTCACCAGGCCGGCAATGCGCTCCTCGACCTCGGGGGTGAGGGCCGTGACGGCGAACGCGGTCGGCCACATCGCGCCCTCGTCGAGCTGCGCGTCCTCGCTGAAGCCGAGGGTGGCGTACCGGACCTTGAACTTGACCTTGGCCTGGAAGAACACGGTCGCCTTACCCCCTTTCCCGTACGCCGGCATGCCGTACCACAGGCGCGGCAGCAGCTCGGGCGCGACCTCCTTGACGATCGCGTGCACACGCTCGGCGATGGCCCGGTCCTCGCCCGCCATCTCGGCGATCTTCTCGAGCACGGCCGGCTCCTGGTCCTTGCCCTTCGTGGTGCGGCCCTTGCGAACCTCCTGGGCCCGCTCCTTCATGGCCGCGCGTTCCTCGCTGGTGAAGTTCTCGCTCATGCCCCGAGCCTAGGAAAACCCTGGTCGCGGCCGCTTCTCGAATCCTGATCACTTCAAGCCGCGGGCGCGCGCGACGATCCTGGACGGTTCAGCCGCGGGCGCGCGCGACGACCTCCTCGACGGTCAGCGGGCTGCGCGGATGATGGGTCAGCGACAATGGCGTACGGATCTTGCGGGGTGCCGCCCCCTCGGCCGCCAGATAGAACTCGCCCGTCGTCAGCCGCGAGATGTCGGGGACGTCGCCGCCCTTCGCCTTGGCCATGTCGCGGGCCGCCTCGATCTGGATCGGGCTGTTCATCAGGCCGTACATCTGGGTGGCGGCGTTGCCCGGGATCCGGTTGTGCAGGCCCTTGGGCGCCTGAGTGGCGAAGACCAGCCCCAGGCCGTACTTGCGGGCCTGCGCGGCCAGCGCGAGCGTGCTCTGCGTGCAGGCGGTCATCGCGCCGGACGGGGCGAACGTCTGCGCCTCATCCATGATCAGCAGCCCCAGCAGCGGGCGGTCGCCGGCCGGGTTCTTCTTGATCCACGCGAACAGCGCCATCTGCAGCTGGTTGACGAAGCTCTGCCGGGCGTCGTCCGAGGGCAGGCCGACCAGGCTGATCACCGAGATCCGGGCCCGCTTGCCCGGCTTCGGGGTGAGCAGCCGCCCCGGGTCCATCGGGGTGCCGTCGCCGCCGAAGAGCGGGTCGTTGACCATGGCCGCGGTCAGGGTGTGGGCCAGCCCCAGCCCGATCTTGTCGGCGCCGTCGATGTCGATCAGCCCGTCCGGCAGGTCACCCAGCGTGTCGATGAGCCCCTTGAGGCGGCGGCCGCCACGCCGGCCGTAATGCTCGACCGCGGTCCGCAACACGGCCAGCCCGAGCTGCGCCTTCGTCGTTTTCGCGGTGACTCCGGCCCGCGGGGCGAGCGAGGCCACCGCGGCCTCCACCGCCTCGGCGAACTCGTCCGGATCATCCCGTACGCCGCGGAAGTCGGGCAGCGGCTGGAAGCTGAGCGGCCGACCGGCGGCGCGCCGCGGCGTCCAGACGACGACGTCGGTGCCGGCCAGATAGTCGGCGGCCTTGACGTCGTCGCCGGGTCGCCAGGCGGCGGGCTGCTCGGGCCAGGGCTCGCCCAGCCGGGCCAGGTCATTGTTCGGGTCGAGCACGATCGCCGAGACGCCCTGCAGCGCGCACTCCTCGACGATGCGCCGGATCAGCACGGTCTTGCCCGAACCGGAGCCGGCGAAGATCGTCGCGTGTTTGCGCAGCGCCTCGAGCGGCAGGCAAACGGGCCCGCCGTCCTCATAACCGTGACCGATCACAAAAGCCGGCCCGGCGCTCGTGGACTCGACGTGCGGGGGCCCGGCCTGCGCGGGCTCGGGCTCAACCCGTACGGGATCCGTCTTGGCCTGCGCGGGCTCGGGCTCAACCCGTACGGGATGGGTCTTGGGCTGCACCTCACCCAGGGCCTGCCGCAGGAACGCGAGCCCGTGGGCCGGACGCCGCTCGATCAGCCAGCCCTGCAGGTCCATAGTGGTCTCGGTCAGCATCACCTGCAGCGCCGACAACGTCCGCAGGTCGTCCTCGCTGAGCGGCAAGGTCATGCCGCCCTCCTGCTCCAACTTCAAGACCGCGGCCCGCGTACGCTCCCCCGCCGCCCATTTCCCGTTGCGCAACAGGAAGAGCCGGCGCTTGGGCGTACCGGCATCCACGGCCGCCGCCATCGACGCCTTGCGGATGCGCGACAGGGCCGCGCTGTGATGGTGCTCGTCGCTGATGGCGCGAAAACTCCAGTGCGCCTGATCCTCGGTCTGCTCGTTCAGGGTGAGCCGCAGCCGCGCGTGCAGCGGCGGGTCGTTGCTCGGCGGCGGGTCCACATTGAACGCCTCGCCCGCCTCGCCGCGCTCGAGGATCCACGCCGTGAGCCCGGCCGCCAGCAGCGGCGGCACCACCCTGTCCTCGGTGTCGCGGGCCAGCGGGGCGAGCACCTCGGCCGCCTTGCGCAGCTCGTCGAACCGGGCATCGAAATCCTCGGCACCCGTCGGCGGCTTCGGCGGCCGACGCTCGGAGGACACCGCGGCCCCGAGCCGTTCCAGCAACCGCACCTCGTCGTCGTCGATGCAGGCCCGGACGTGCTGGTCGATCTCCTTGAGCAGCTGCCGCGGCGTGTACCGCCCGGCCTGCGCGAAGGCCTGCGGCGCGACCGGCCACGTGGCGAAGGGCGGAGTGAAGCCGATCTCCTGATAGCGCGGCCCGAACCGCTTCTCGACGATCGCCCGGGCCAGGTCGTCGTCGTTGATCCGCTGCAGGTGCGGCGTCAGGCGGAACCGGTCGGCCACCGTGTCGGCCGCGGCCGTCGAGACGATCGTCCACGAGTTCGGGATGCAGGCCAGCACGGTCAGCGTGCGCCGGGTGATCTGGCGCAGCGTCATCAGCCCGTCGGCCATCCGGGCCAGCATCAGCGCCTGCTCGGGGTCGACGACGGCCGCCGCGGCCAGCGCCGGGTCGCTCTGCACGGCGACCTGGGCGATCAGCGTGTCGACCTGGTCGATCGCGATCACCGCCGGGCCGGTCAGCGCGAGCAGCCACGACAGGTCCTGCACGATCAGCTGCGCCGACCGCGGTGCCCGGCGCATCCCCCACGCGTGCCGCTCCCCGGGCACGTTCTCCTCGCCCGAGATGAAGTAGTTCTCGGCCAAGTCGCGGTGGGCGACCTCCTCGGAGGCGGCCAGGGCCAGGGCCCGCGCCGTCTCCTGGCTCGACCGCGCCACCTGCCGGTCGAAGGCGCCCAGCCCCTCGATGAACGCGTCCAGGTCGGCCCGGGTCAGGTCGGTGTCGCCCATGACCGCGCGCCGGGACTTGCGGGGCGCCCCGACCATCGCCGACAGCCGGCGCAGCAGCTGGGTGAGCTGGGTCTGGCCGGTGCCCGGCACGGGACGGGCCAGGCCGTCGAGCATCGCGGCCAGCACGCTGTCCCAGAAGCTGCCCGCGTCGAGCAGGCTGACCAGGAAGAAGTAACCCTCGCGGGCCTGCACCTGCTGCCGCACCCAGCCCAGCAGGTGGGTCTTGCCGGAGCCGCGCTGGCCCTGCACGACCAGGCCGATCGGGCTGGCGTCGCGGCTCCGCTCGGCCTCGGCGTAGCCGTCCGAGATCTCGCGCAGCACCGGCACGTGCAGGCCGTCGACGTGGAACGGCAGCGGCCGCCAGATGTCGTCGGGCACCGGCGCCCAGTTGAAGCGCAGCGACTTGAGCGCCGCCCGCTGCTCCTCGTTCATCACACCCCGACCGCCAGCAGGTGATTCTCCTGCCCGCCGAGCCGCAACGCGGCCTCGTGGTCGGCCGCGGTGAGGGTCCTCTGGTTCGACTCGGGCACGATCGTGACGGCACCGCGATCGCTGAGCTGCCGCAAGGCCTCGTCCAGCTCGTCACGCGGGACGTCGGCGAAGAACGGCCGCAACCGGCGCAGGCCCACCCAGTCGCCCGGCTTCTCGGCGAGCGCCCGGACGGCGGCCAAAACCCGCGGACCCAGCCCCGCCGGGGCGCGCATGTCCGTACGCGGACTCAGCCCAGCTGGGGCGCGCATCTCCGTACGGGCGAAGAGCTCGGTCAGGTTGGCCGCACCGCTGCGCTCGACGATCCGGTCCCGCAGGTGGGTGTGCAGGGCGGTCAGCGCGGCCCCGAGCGCCGTGGCCCCGCGCGCCTTGAAGTCGAAGTCGCTCTGCATCCGCACCCAGCCCTTGTCGTCGAGCTGCAGCGCGGTGGTGCGGCCACTCTTGCGGTTCGAGACGTAGTGCAGCCGCGCCAGCTTGTCACGGGACGGCTTGCGCACGTCAAGCCCGTACCGCTCCCGCAGTTCGGTATTGAGCACCTCGCGCGCCTCGACCATCAGCACCACGAGAATCGCGGCCTCCGAAGGGGTCAGGTCATCGCCGGCCATGCTGGTGTCCTTCCGCGTGGTCACGGCGCCGGGCCCGCACATACGTGCCGATCTGATGAACCACAGCGCCGAGGTCATGGGTGATGCGGGCATTGGTGAACCGAAGAACGGCATAACCGTCCAGCTGCAGTCGCACGTCCCGGCGCCGATCCGCCTCGAACCGCACGGGGTGACAGTGCTCGGGCCCGTCGATCTCGACCACGCACCTTTCGTCAGGCCAGAGCAGATCCAGCCGTACGGGCGGGGTGAGCTCGTTCGTGCGGTAGTCCTGATTCCAGCGGCGGCCGCCCGCCCACGCCTCCGCGGCGAGCGCGGCCTCGAGCGCCGTCTCGGCAGCACTCGCGGGATGCGGCCGCCCCCGAGCAGCAACGCTGCGGGCCGGCGCGACGATCGAGGCCCGGACGACGGGAACGCGGTCGTCGGTGGTGCCGAGCAGCCACACGGCCGGGCCACCGTTGTGCACCAGCCACTCGGCACCGGCGATCACCGACTCCCGGTCGTCGGGATCGTCGACGAGCAGAACCGTGCGGCGCCGGCCGAACGCCTCGGCCACCAGGCGGGCCAGCTGCCGGGCACGGACACGCAAGGGTGGCGTCGCTCGCGGCCGGCGACCGGTCAGCGCGAGGGTGGCGAGGTCGGTCAGGAACGTGCGGGGAAAGCGGTTCTCACCGGCCATCTCTTCCGCGAGCAGGCGGGCCGCGGCGAGGCCACCGACATCGGGGCGGGCAATGCTCGCGCCGGGAAGCCAGGCCGGCAGCAGCTCGACGGCCGCTCGTTCGAGATCGGCCACTGCGGCTTCGGCGAACGCTCCCGGCGTGACACAGCCCTCCGGCACACGGGTCACGATCGGCGCGAGGTCGTCGGGGCTGCTCGCCATCGTGCACGCGAGCTCGTCGACACTCACGCCATCAATCGAGACAACCCGATCAAGCGGAACATCGGCGACGATCATGCCTTCGCGCATTCCGCGGCAACCAGTGTTCTCAGCCCTCTCACAAAAGACGTCCGCCGTCCCGCAACAGCCTACGAATTTGATCTCTGAACCGCCACATCACAGGTGTGACCCTTTTCTCGCCGAACGGTCGATTGCCCTGACCAACTGTGACCTCAGTCGCAGGTCACGTGCATTTCGATCCGCGCTTTGCACCAATCTTGGGCGCTCTTTCCGGGATCGCGGTAATGCGCGACTTCGCGATCCACAATGAATGACTCCGCGGGGATCGATTGCCGTCTGTTGTTACGCTCCGGGGCCTGCCCGCTGACCTGCAACGAACGGACTGATCCGGGTGACGTCGCGACCGAGAAGCCACGGCTCCGGGGATTCGTCCGAGCCGCCCGACCCGGGCGTGAGCGGCGGCGGAAGCAAGCCGCCCGACAACGACGGACCGCCGCCACGTTCACCCGGGGCGGGCGACGACGGAAGCGCCGCCGGCCAGCAACGCATGATCGGTGAGGCGGCCATTGACGGGCGGGTGCGCACGGGTGAGAACGCCCGGCCGGTCGAGCAGGGCACCGCGTCCTCACCGCCGCTGTCCGACGATGACATCACCTTGGCCGGATTTCAGAAAATCTACGACGACCTCGGCGACGCTCCGCCAGTAATCGATTTCGTCCGGAACGATGACGACAATCCGGATGCCCACACCGTCGCGAAGCACGGGCATCAGGTACCGCTCCGGCGAGAACCGGGAGTGCAAACGATCGAGGGCCGCATCTACAAAGACTTCGGCTGGGGCAATCGGGCGACGCAGTCCTTCCGATGGGACAGCGACAAGGTCATGAGTGACGAGGTGAACGCCTACATCCATCAGAACTGGAACGCGATCCGCAGCGACTTGGCAATGGACGGCGAGCACCGCGCGGAGTATCACGCGGGCCACCGAGTCGGTGAGGGATTCTTCAACGGCGGGCTGGACGGCGGCGGCCCCCGTGAGGCGGTTTACATGGAGGCCAGCCGGGTGCGCATCCAGATCAGCGTCTCGGATTCGGACCCGCCCCACGCGTTCGTGGTCACCGCATTCCCCGTCGGCCTACTACGGTGAGGTTCATGGACATTCCGGAGCCCCTGCGCGCACGGCTAGCCGAGCGGGAGGCACGCTCGGATCTGGAAAAGGTGCGGTCGCTGCTGCAGGGTTATGTCGAAGACTCCGACGGCATCGACGAGATCCGGAACGGGCTCGCGAGGACCGCCCGGCGCAACACGCACTTCCTGCGGCAAGAGCTGGCCGCAGTCGAGTCACTCCTGACCGCCGAGCTGCCCAGCGGCACCCTGTTCCGCCTGGTCGCGGTCAACGGCGGCTGGGATTTGGACCACGATCCGACCGATGCCGGGGCTGCGGTGTTTTTGCGCGAGTTGGCCGGCTGGGTGCGGGAAGCCATTGACGCCGCGGGCTAAGAAGGAGCTATGACCGAGCCGCTGTTGGATCCGGATGCTTCTCGTGAATATTTGCGGGATTGGAAGGGGCGGGTGGATCGGGCCGCGGCGGCCGCTCAGGTGATGAGTGAGCGGCTGGGGCAGGCGAAGTTCACCGCCGCCGACGGCAATGGGCTCGTCGAGGTGACCATCGATTCCAGTGGTGTGTTGCTCGCCGTCGAGTTCAGTGAGCGGATTCAGCGGGTGCCGCCCGAGGCTGTGAGCCGGGCGGTCATGGGGGCGCTCGGCATCGCGCGGGGTAAGGCGGCCCGGGTCACGCGCGAGATCATCGACGAGACGCTGGGGCCCGATTCGACGGCGGGGCGTCTGATCAAGGAGCGGCAGGTCACCGATGAGTGACGGGTTCTCGGTCGACGCCCGGCAGATCCGGGCGCATGCGGCCAAGGTGGAGTCGATCGAGCAGCGGTTCGCGGCGGTCAAGTCGGCCAGTTCCGCCATCGTGGCCGACGATGCGGCGTACGGGCTGCTCTGCGGGTGGATGGCGGGCATCCTCGAGGCGCGGCACGCGAAGCAGGACGAGCTGTATGCCTATGTCGAGGAGAATCTGCGGCTCGCGTCGGAGGCGCTGGTCCGCACGAGCCAGGATTACGAGGTCGCCGATGACGCGGCCGCCGACCGGCTGCGGAAGGCGGGCGGGCTCTGATGACCAACCTGATCGCCGTCGCGTCGACCGGGCCGGGCACGTCGGGGGCGTCGCTCGTCGACAGCTTCCAAGGGTTGCAGCAGACGATCGCGGGTGGCAGCTGGGTCGATCAGGCGCTCGCCGGTGGGGCGTTCGCGCTGGAGGCGGCGTCGGCGGTGCTCGACCCGTTCAGCACGCTGCTGGCCAACGGGCTGGGCTGGGCGATGGAGTATTTCGAGCCGCTGCGGGAGGTGCTCGACAAGCTGGCGGGCATGCCCGACCGGGTCGCCGCGCACGCCGCCACCTGGGAGAACATGGCCCGGGAGCTGGCCTCGATGTCGGCCGACCTGCAGGGCGCGCTGGCCGCCGACGTGCCCGACTGGACGGGCCCGGCCGCGACGACCTATCAGAGCCTGATGGCGAACAACGTCGACGCGCTGGGCGGGCTCTCGTCGCTGGCGTCGACGATGGCGGTGTCCACCGAGGCCGCCGGCAACCTGGTCATGTTCACCCGGGACATCGTCCGGGATCTGATCGCCGACCTGGTGGCGCGGGTGATTGTGTGGGCCGCCGAGGCGTTGCTGATTGTCACGATCCCCGTGATCGCGGCGCAGCTCGCGTCGGCCGTGGTGAAGTGGGCCGGCCGGATTCTGGGTTACACGACGGCGCTGGTCACCAGCCTGACCAACCTGACCCGCCTGGTGAACGGCTGAACAGATCACCCGTCGGCGTGAGGGCGGTAATCACTTCGCCACGTAACCGTGTCATCGTCAGCGTGTGAATGATCAGCGCCGAGCGCCGGCCTACCTCGACGAGATCCGCGCGCTCATGCACGAGGTGCTCGCGGCCGGCGACCCCTCGATTCCGGCCGCCGCGATCCTGGCCGCGCTGCACGACCACCTGGAGACCGAGGAGTTCGCGACCAGCCTCTACCTGCTGTGGGGCTTCCTCGGCGAAAGCGAAAGCGAGAGTGAGTGGGAGCAGGGCCGGGCGGCCGACGCGGCCCGCGAGTGGCTGGCTCTCGATCATTCCGACCGCGCGTCCGTGCGCGGCTACTACGACCACTGGCTGTTCGACGTGTGCGGCTACCAACGGCCGTAATCCGTCGCGGGCCGGACCGGCGCGGGGCGCAACCGCGCCGTCCCTCGCCGGCCCGCGACGGACGCCTGGTTAGACCCGCTCCAGGGCCGGCTCGACCGAGGTCCACTCCGCCGATTCGGCCGAGCGGCTCACCGCGTCCAGCACCAGTTGCACCTGCAGCGCGTCGGCGAACGACGGCGTGGGCTGCTGCCCGGTGGCGATCGCCTCGATCAGGTCGCGCACCTCGTGGGTGAACGTGTGCTCGTAGCCGATGCCGTGACCCGGCGGCCACCACGCCCCGATGTACGGGTGGTCG
Organism: Paractinoplanes lichenicola; assembly: GCF_016785085.1. GTDB lineage: Bacteria > Actinomycetota > Actinomycetes > Mycobacteriales > Micromonosporaceae > Actinoplanes > Actinoplanes lichenicola. Next base: position 152,082 of record NZ_JAENHO010000005.1, on the reverse strand, counting down.
GCCTCGGTGACCAGGATCCGGCTGAAACCCTGCTCGGCCGAGGGCAGCGCGCCGTCGTAGAACTCGAGCTCGTTCTGCCGCTCGAAGTCGAACGCGAGCGAGCCCAGCGAGCCGTTGAGCTCGACCCGCAGCGCGTTCTTGCGGCCGGTCGCGAAGCGGGTCGCCTCGTACGTGGCCACAGCTCCCCCGTCGAGCCTGGCCAGGAAGAGCGCCGCGTCGTCGACCGTGACGTCGCCCAGCCCGCTGCCGTCGGCCGCGGCGGACAGCCCGGCCGACTCGCCGGTCAGCGGCCGCTGCTTGATGAACGTCTCGGTCAGCGCGGACACCGTGGAGATCGACTGCCCGGTGACGAACTGGGTCAGGTCGATGATGTGGGCGCCGATGTCACCCAGCGCCCCCGAGCCCGCCAGCTCCTTGCGCAGACGCCAGACCAGCGGGAACGACGGGTCGATGATCCAGTCCTGCAGGTACTGGGCGCGGACGTGCCGGATGGTGCCGATCCGTCCGTCCCGCACGAGCTGCCGCATGAGTGCCACGGCGGGCACCCGGCGGTAATTGAAGCCACACATGGCCCGTACGCCGGAGGAAGCCGCCTGGGCCGCGGCCGCGGCCATCTCTCGCGCCTCGGCCACCGTGTTGGCCAGGGGCTTCTCGCAGAGAACGTGCTTGCCCGCGGCCAGCGCGGCCAGGGCAATCTCGGCGTGGGTGTCGCCCGGCGTGCAGATGTCGATCAGGTCGATGTCGTCCCGGTCGATCAGCGAGCGCCAGTCCGTGGTGTGCTCGTCCCAGCCGAGCTTCGCGGCGGCGGCCGCCACCCCTTCCGGGGAGCGGCCGCTGACCGCGGTCATCCGTGCCGACAGCGGCAGGTCGAAGGCGCGGTTGACGGTACGCCACGCCGTTGAGTGCGCGGCCCCCATGAACGCGTAGCCGACCATGCCGACCCGCAGCTGTTCCGACATCGAATCTCCTTATCGAAAACCCGGCCCGGTCAGAAGCCGAGCTTGGCGTACGCGTCCGCGTTGTCCTTGGTGATCGTCTCGGAGGCGAGCGTGATCTCCTTGGGCACCTGCAGCTCGACCAGGTCGCTCATGCCCTTGCCCTGCCCGATGAGCCGGGCCAGCGAGATGGCCGAGGAGGCCATCGACGGGCTGTACGTCACGGTCGCCTTGAGCACCGAGTTGTCGGCCTTGATCTGGTCGATCGCGGCCTTCGAGCCGGCCCCGCCGACCATGAAGAACTCGCTGCGGTTGGTCTGCTTGATCGCGGCCAGCACGCCGATGCCCTGGTCGTCGTCGTGGTTCCAGAGCGCGTCCATCTTGGGCAGCGCCTGCAGCAGCGCGGTCGCGGCGGCCTGGCCGGAGTCGGCGGTGAACTCGGCCGGGCGCCGGTTGGCCACCTTGAACCCGTACTCGGCGAGGGCGGTCTTGAAGCCCGCGCTGCGCTCCTGGGTCAGTTCGAGCGAGTCGATCCCGGGGATCTCGCCGATCAGCGGGTTGGCGACGTTCTTGGCCTTGAGCTGCTCGCCGATGTAGTGACCGGCGGCCAGGCCCATGCCGTAGTTGTCGCCCTTGATCTGCAGCCGGAAGGCGGCCTGCGACGGGAACGCCCGGTCCAGGTTGATCACCGGGATGCCGGCCTTCATGGCCTCGAGGCCGGCCGAGTCGAGCTCCTTGCCGTCGTGCGGCAGCATCACGATCACGGTGGGCTTCTGGGCCACCAGGGTCGAGATGGCGGCGCGCTGGGCGGCCGCGTCGGCGCCGGCCTCGACGGCCTTGAACTCCACGTCGGGGTACGCGGCGGCCTGGGCCTTGGCGTTGTTGGTGATCGCCGCGATCCAGCCGTGGTCGGCGGCCGGGGCGGTGAACCCGATGACGACCTTCTCGCCGGCCGCGGCGTTGGGGTTGGCGCTGGCGTCGGTGTTGGTGTTCACCTGCGCGCTGTTGTCGGGTTCGTTGCTCGTGCAGGCGGTGAGGAGGGCACCGGCACCGACGGCCGCGCCGCCGAACAGAATGCGCCTACGAGACAAAGCGGACATGATTCCTCCAAGGGGGTACCCGGACCGAGCGAAGCCGGGCGAAAGAGATCAGCGCTTGAACAATTGGGTGAGCGATTGGAACCGGAACTGCTGGATCAGGACGGCGGCCACGATGATCCCGCCCTTGACCATGTTCTGAACCTCGGTGGGGAGGTTGTTGATGGCGAACAGGTTGGTGATGGTGGAGAACACCAGCACGCCGAAGAGCGCGCCGACGATGGTGCCGCGGCCACCGCTGAGCAGCGTGCCGCCGATGATCGCCGCGGCGATCGCGTCGAGTTCGTAGAGGTTCGCCATGGCGGCCTGCGCGCTGGTCGCCTGCGACGTGAGCATGATCGCGGCGATGCCGCAGCACAGGCCGGACAGCGCGAACAGCAGCATCGTGTGCCGCTTGACGTTGATGCCGGCGAGCCGGGCCGCCTCGGGGTTGCCACCGACGGCCACCGTGCGCCGGCCGAACGTGGTGCGGTTGAGCAGCACCCAGCCCACGATCACGACGGCGGCCAGGATCCACACCAGCAGCGGGATGCCGAGCGGGCGGGTGCTGGCGATGTCGTTGATCGTGGAGTTGGTCGAGATCTGGGTCTGCTTGCCGGAGATCTGCGCGGCCAGGCCCCGAGCCGCGACCATCATCGCCAGCGTCGCGATGAAGGACACCAGCCTCCCGTACGCGATCAGGAAGCCGTTGATGAGCCCGACGGCGGTGCCGACGATGATCGCCGTGAAGATCATGCCGCCGGCCCCGTAGCTCTGGGTCGCGAGCGTGGTGGACCAGACTCCGGCGATGGCGACGATCGCCCCGACGGACAGGTCGATGCCGCCTCCGATGATCACGAAGGTCATGCCCACCGTGACCACGCCGATCGCCGACGCCTGCTGCAGGATCGTCAGGAAGTTGTTCTTGACCCAGGTCGGGTCGCTGTAGAGGTCGGGCTTCGTCGCGATGCCGACGATGATCAGGAGGATCAGCACGCCGACGAGACCCAGGTTGCGCAGGGTGTTCTCGTCGAGCTTGCGGCGTTCCTGCTTGGCGGGCGCCTCCGGGGGCGCCGTCTGGGTTGTCATGCTGGCTCCCCTTCCAGAATGGACTCAGTCGTGAGCGAACCCGACATGACGAGGTCGAGAACGGTGTCCTCGTCGATCTCGGGCGCCGGCGCCTCTCGGACGATCCGGCCCTCCCGCATGACCAGCACGCGGTCGGACAGGCCGAGCACCTCGGGCACCTCGCTCGAGACGAGCAGCACCCCGACGCCACGTTCGGCCAGGTCTTGAATCACCTGATAGAGCTCGGCCCGGGCGCCGACGTCGACGCCGCGGGTGGGCTCGTCGAGCAGCAGCAGCTTGGTGTCGTCGAGCAGCCAGCGCCCGACCACCACCTTCTGCTGGTTTCCGCCCGAGAGCGTGCGCACCGGGCGGGTGACGTCGCGCGGCCGCAGTTCGAGCAGGTCGGCCGTCTTCTCGGCGGCCCGGCGCTCGCCGCCCGCGTCGGTGAACCCGGCCTTGGCGAAGCCGCTGAACGACGCGAGCGTCATGTTCTTGTAGACCGGCTCGTCGAGCAGCAGCGCCTGGCTCTTGCGCTCCTCGGGGGCCATGCCCATGCCCTTGCGCACCGCCCGGCCGACCCCGGTGATCCGCTGGCCGTCGAGCGTGACCGTGCCGGAGTCGGCCCGGCGCGCGCCGAAGATGGTCTCCAGCAGCTCGGACCGGCCCGAGCCGACCAGGCCGGCGATGCCGACGATCTCGCCCGGCGCGACCGTGAGGCTGGCGTCGGCGAACTCGCCCTTGCGGCTCAGCCCCTCGACGACGAGCAGCGGGTCGCGCGCCTCGAGCGTGCGGCGCGGCGGGAAGACGTACTCGATGGATCGGCCGGTCATGCGGCTCACCAGGTCACGCGTCGGTGTGCTGCGGGCCGGCAGGTTGGCCGCGGTGGTGCGGCCGTCCTTGAGCACGGTGACCCGGTCGCCGATCTCGCGGATCTCCTCGAGCCGGTGCGAGATGTAGATGACCGCGATCCCCTGGGCGGTGAGGCCCTGGATGATGCGGAACAGATTGTCCACTTCGTCATGAGCGAGCACAGCGCTGGGCTCGTCCATGACGATCAGCTTGGCGTCGTGCGAGAGCGCACGGGCCATGCTGACGATCTGTTTGCCCGCCGCGGGCAGGTCACGCACGTGGGTCCGCGGCGGGATCTCCGGGTGGCCCAGGCGGGACAGGATCTCGCGGGTCTTCTGCGCCGTGGACCGCCGGCGGGTGAAGCCGAGGCGGGCGTCCTCGTGTCCGAGGAAGGCGTTCTCGGCCACCGACAGGTCGTCGACGAGGTCGAGCTCCTGATAGATGGTGGCGATGCCGGCGCGCATGGCGGCCTGCGGGGTGGCCGGCGCGAACGGCTCACCGAGCCAGGTGATCTCGCCGCCGTCGGCGTGGTGCACCCCGGCCAGCGTCTTGATCAGCGTGGACTTGCCGGCACCGTTCTGCCCGAGCAGGCAGTGCACCTCGCCGGCGCGCACCTCGAGCGACACGCCGTCGAGGGCCCGTACGCCCGGGAAGGTCTTCACCACATCGGTGAGGCGCAGAACCACGTCTCGGGGGCTGTCGCCGTCGTTCTGCTCCGGCGTCGCCGGCACTTGGTCATCGGATTTGAGGTCTTCACGCGGGGCGGGAATGGTCATGATGCCTGCTCGAAAGCCGTGTCGCTGGCCAGCACGGCGGCGCCGGTGACGCCGGCCCGGCTGCCCAGCTCCGAAAGGACAACGGGGAGGTTGCCGGTGGCCAGGGGCAGCGACCGGCGGTAGACCACACTGCGAATCTCGGCCAGCAGCACGTGCCCGAGCAGGGCCAGGCCGCCGCCGATGACGATCATCGAAGGGTTGGAGAAGGAGACCAGCGTGGCCAGCACCCCGCCGACGCGGCGGCCGCCCTCGCGGATCAGTCGGATACAGGTGACGTCACCCTCGGCGGCGCCCTCGGCGACGTCGCGGGCGGTGATCGTGACGACGGGCTCGGACTGGTCGTCGTCGCTCTGGCTCTCGGCCAGGCTCAACGCGGCGGCAAGCCGCTCGGCCAGGGCCGGCGACTCACCCGAGCGGGCGGCCGCGATGGCGTCCCGGCCCAGGGCGAAGCCGCTGAACAGGGCCTCCAGGCAGCCGGTGTTGCCGCACGAACAGACCGGTCCGTTCGCATCGACCTGGATGTGCCCGATGTCGCCCGCGCAGCCGTCGACCCCGCGATAGACCGTGCCACCCAGGTGGATGCCGCAGCCGATGCCCGTGCCGATCTTGACGAAGAGGAAGTCGTCGACCGAGTGCGCGACGCCGCCGTGCCGCTCGCCGATCGCCATGATGTTCACGTCGTTGTCGACGACGGCGGGGCACCCGTGTTCCCGGGCCAGCAGCTCCCGTACGGGATATCTGTCCCAGCCGGGCATGATCGGGGGCGACACGGGGACGCCGTCGCGGAAGCTCACCGGGCCGGGAACGCCGATGCCGACCGCGTCGAGCCGCTCGTACGCCCCGTCGGTGCGCGCCTTGTGCAGCAGCTCATTGACCCGTTGCAGTATGGTCCTCGGCCCCGAGCGGATGTCGGCGGTCTCGCGATAGGTCGCGACCGGCTCGAGCCGTCCGTTCGTGACCTCTATGTCGATCGAGCTGGCGCCCAGGTCGACGGCGGCGAAACGGAGTCGGGGGTCGAGCTCGACGAGCGTCGACCGGCGGCCGCCGCGCGAGGCGGCCATGCCGGCCTCGGCGATCAGGCCCGCCGCGACGAGCCGCTCGACCTCGGCCAGCAGGCGCGGGCGAGTCAGCTCGAGTCGATCCCCCAGTTCGGCGCGCGACACCGGTCCTTCGTCGCGCAGCAGGCGCAAAACCCGCAGGTGGGGAGCATCGGCCACGTGCACGAAAGACCTCCGGAGGCGCTTAACACCGGGGTAACCCTTCGGTGTTGTGACGGTCACAGTAGGCGCGTTGTGCCTCGGGAGTCCATACCTTCTCGAAGATCATCGCAAACTTTTGTCTCTTGGAGCAAAAGTTGGGTTTGTTATCGGCCGTTGACCTAGGTGTGTTTCCGGCGCCGGACACACGTGAGCCCCCGGCGTTTCCGCGCCGGGGGCTCGAGATCTTGCTCGTCTTAGTTGGTGCTCAACCCTTGCTCGCTGCCCTTCTTGATCTTGCGATCGTCGCGCAGTTCGAGGAACGGCTCGTCCGACGGGTCGTGGCCGGCCGCGATCGCCCGCCCGCGTTCCAGCTCGGCGTCGAGCTCGGCCCCGAGCAGGATCGCGATGTTCGAGATCCACAGCCAGACGAGGAAGGCGATGACACCACCCAGGGTCCCGTACGTCTTGTCGTAGTTGGCGAAGTTGCCCAGGTAGATCGCGAACCCGGCCGACGCGATCAGCCACAGCACCACGGCGAAGATGCCGCCCGGGCTGACCCAGCGGAACCCGCCGGTCTTGGCGTTCGGCGACGCCCAGTAGAGGATGGCGAACATCAGGCTGACCAGCATGATCAGCACCGGCCACTTGGCGATGTTCCAGGTCGTCACGGCCGCGTCGCCGAGGCCGATCCGGTCGCCGACCACCTGGGCCAGGTCGCCGGTGAAGATGACGATGAACGCGGAGACGATCAGCATGAGGCCGATGACCGCGGTGACACCGACCCGGATGGGCAGCGTCTTCCAGATCGGGCGGCCCTCGGGCACGTCGTAGACGGCGTTGGAGGCGCGCATGAAGGCGGCCACATAACCCGAGGCCGACCAGAACGCCAGGAGCACACCGATGATCGCGGCGAACCCGGCGCCGCCGGTGCCCTGAACCTGGTCGATCACCGTGCCGACCAGGTCCTCGATCTGCTGATTGTTAGCGATCTCGCTGACCGTGTCCTTCACGGTCTCCTGGCCGTTGTCGCTGAGCAGGCCGAGAATCGACACGAGCACGACGGCACCAGGGAAAATCGACAGCACGCCGTAGTACGTCAGCGCGGCCGCCCAGTCCGAGACGTTGTCCTCGGAGAACTGCTTGAACGTGCGCTTCACCGCGGCGAACAGGCCCTTGCCCTTGAGCTGGGTCGGGCTGTCCGGACCGGCGTCGGGCGACGGGGCGGAGAGGTTGGGCTCCTTGTCCTCGCCCGTCCGGGTGCTGGTGGCCGCGGCCACGTCGTAGTCCTCGGCTCCCTTGCCGCGGGCCTTCTCGGCGTCGGCGGAGCTCGCCTTCTCATCGTCGTGCTTGTGGCGCAGCTTCATCGGGTTCCTCCAGGCACACGGTCCTTGATCAGGTCCGCCTCGCACGCCGCCCCGGGCTCCGTGACATGCGACAACGACCTGATCCCGTGATGCCCGCCACGAGCCGCCCCTAACCACCTTCTCCCCGTTCGGGAACGTCACCGTTCACCATCTGCGCTTATTTGCGTCGCTTTATTTGCCTCGCTCTCATTTGCCTCGCTCTTATTTGCAGAGCTGCTTCGCCATCCGCCGGCCGGCCACGGTCAGGCCGAGCGCCATCAGGGCCAGCAGATAAGCCACGTCGAGCAGCTGCAGCCAGCCCGTCGTGCCGGTGCTCAACGCCCGGATCAGGTCGACCGAGCGGTAAAGCGGAGTGATCTCGATCAGCCAGCGCACGACCGCCGGATAGGCCGTGGGCGGGACGAAGGTGCCCGAGAACAGGAACAGGGCGAACTGACCGGCCGCGATGAGGTCGAAATCCTGCCAGCTGCGGATGATCGTCGCCACGGCCATGCCCAGCGCGCCGAAGGCCAGGCCCACCAGCAGCGTGGCGGGCAGCATGACCAGCGCGCGCGACCACGTGGTGAGGCCCATCAGCGTCATGATGACCACGAACGCGGCCGAATAGATCACGCCGCGGACCATCGCCCAGGCCAGCTCGCCCAGCGCGATCTCGATCGGGCGGACGGGGGTGGCCAGAATGCCCTCGTAGAGCCGGACGAACTTCATCTTGCCGAAGAAGTTGAACGTCGTCTCGGCCAGCGCCCCGGTCATCGCCGACGCCGCGAGCATGGCCGGGGCCACGAACTCGGCGTAACCCACCACCTCGCCCCCGGGCAGCGTGATGTCGCCGATCAGCGCGCCCACGCCGACCCCGATCGAGAACAGATAGAGCACCGGCTCGAGGAAGCCGGACACCATGACCACCCAGTACGCCGAGCGCAGCGTCGAGATGTTGCGCTCGGTCACCGAGGCCGCGCGGCGCCCCGTGCCCTCGAAGGACAGCAGCCGCGGCATCACCAGACTCACCATGATCACACCACCAGCCGGCGACGGAAACGGGCGTTGACCAGCAGCCAGCCGGCGACGCACCAGGCCAGCAGCACGGCCACGTGCACCACCCCGAGCGCCCCCGGGTCGAGGCCGAGCATCGCGTCACGGCTCAGCTCGACGCCGTGCCACAACGGGAACACGTATGCCACCCACTGCAGCAGCAGGGGCAGCGACTCGACCGGGAAGAACACCCCGGAGAACAGCGACATCGGCAGCACCGCGAACCGCATCAGGATGATCAGATAGCTGTCGCTGGTGATGCTGGCCGCATAGGCCATCGTGGGGGCGGCTGAGGCCATGCCGACCAGCAGCGCCACCAGCAGGGTCATCGGCGCCCACCACGAATGCAGCGTGCCGAAGGCGGCCGCCATCGCGAGGAACGCCGCCGCGGTGAGCAGCACCCGGAACAGCATGAAGGCCAGATGGCCGCCGATGATGTCGGCCACCCGCAGCGGCGCCGCGGCCTGCGCGAAATAGACCTTGAGCCACTCGAAATAGCTCAGCACCGGCCAGGTGGCCTCGCCGAACGCCGCCTGCATGGCCGTCGACGCGATCAGGCCAGGCACGATCCAGTCGATGTAGGGCACGCCCTCGACGCCGCCCCGCACGTAGGCCCCGACGCCGACGCCGAACCCGAGCAGCGTCAGCAACGGCATGACCAACGTCGACAAGGCGCTCGAGCGCCAGGTGCGGCGATAGTTGACCAGGTGATATTCCAGAACGGAGAGCGTGGCCGTCATCAGTCGACCAGCGTCCGGCCGGTGAGATGCAGAAAGACGTCCTCCAGGCTGCTGCGCCGCACGAGCACGCTGGCCGGGCTGAGCGAGCGGCGGTTGACCTCGTCGGCCGCGCCGTCGCCGTCGTCGACGTAGAGCAGGACGCGGTCGGGCAGCACCTCGAGCCGCTCGCCGATGCCGGCCAGCTTGTCGGCGTAGGCCGCCTGATCCTCGGTGTTGAAGCGCAGCTCGACGACCTCGCGCGTCGAATACTGCTCGATCAGCGCCCGCGGCGACCCCTCGGCGACGATGCGGCCGCCGTCCATCACCACCAGGCGGTCGCAGAGCTGCTCCGCCTCATCCATGTAATGGGTGGTCAGCACCAGCGTCACGCCCTGCTGCTTGAGCCGGAACAACCGCTCCCACACCAGGTGGCGGGCCTGCGGGTCGAGGCCGGTGGTGGGCTCGTCGAGCAGCACCATCTCGGGCTGGTTGACCATCGCGCGGGCGATCGTGAGCCGCCTCTTCATGCCGCCCGACAACGGCTCGACCTTGCTGTCGGCGCGCTCGGACAGCTGCACGAACTCGAGCAGCTCGTCGGCGCGGCGGCGGGCCTCCTTGCGCGCGATGCCGAAGAAGCGGGCGTAGGTCGTCAGGTTTTCCCGCACGGTGAGCTCGATGTCGAGGTTGTCGAGCTGGGGGCAGACGCCGAGCTTGGCCCGGATCTTGGGACCGTCGCGCCGCGGATCCAGGCCGAGGATCTCGAGCACGCCCTCGCTGGGCGGGGAGACACACCCGATCATGCGCATGGTCGAGCTCTTGCCCGCCCCGTTGGGCCCGAGGAAGCCGAACGCCTCGCCCCGCCGGACGTCGACGTCGATGCCGTCGACCGCGGTGAAATCGCCGAACCGTTTGATCAGGCCGCGCGCGTGTATCAGGGAGTCCACGCTGACGACCCTAGAGAGGGGGTACGACAGAAACGACCGCTTTTCCCACCGGCACAGGCGATCAGTTGTCCGGGGAGCAGGCGTTGGCCAGGGCGTCGCCGAAAAGCCGCCCAGCGAGTTCCACGCAGCGCATCCGAGCAGGCGAGAAGTCGTACGGCAGCTTGGTGATCGCCGCGGCGGCACTCAGCTTCGCGCCCTCATCCCCTGTCAGATCGGCGTCATAGCCCTCGAAGATCCTCTCCTCGTCCGCGTCGAGACCAGCCGCCTCGATGGCTCGATTCAGGGCCATCAGGTGAGCGCAGCGCTGCACGGCGAGCTCTTCGACGCGCGGGTCGTCGGGTTCGACGCCGTCGTCGAGGGCGGCCTCGGCCGCCTCCAGACGATCCTCCTCGGCCCGCAGGCCGGGGTGGGTGGCCAGCATGATGAACGTGCCGGCCTGGATGGCGGCGCCCAGCGGCCCGAAGATCCGTTCAGTGACCAACAGGGTGTCCAGATCCGAGTGGCGCAACGCGCCCGCGGGCAGGTCGCTGAGCCGGTCCGTGACCAGTTCCGAGAGCAGCCCCAGCGGGCTGCCCACCGCCTGCAGGCGCTGGACAGCCGCGCGCCGGCGTTTGACGGCGGCCTCCTGCGCCGCCAAGGTCTCCTCCAGGCGGGCCAGGACCGACTCGATACCCGGGGCTTGGTCCCGGGCTTCGTCCAGGGCTTCGTCCCGGGCTTCGTCGAAGGCGACCCGCATGTCATCCAGGCTGATACCGGCATCCGCCATCTTGCGGATCCACAGCAGGCGGGTCATGTCTTCGTAGCCGTAGCGGCGGCGGCCGTCCCCGCCGCGCTCGGGCTCCGGCAGCAGACCGATCTCGTGGTAGTGGCGGATGGCGCGTGGGGTTGTCCCGGCGAACGCGGCGGCATCACCGATCTTGACCTGCCGGGGAGGCGTGAGGGAGGGGTACATCGCAGACGGAGCCTTCCGTGTTGTGGTGCCCCGACCCCACCACATGCCGCTACGGCATGTGCAACAACAGCGTCACGGTGTACTAGTCCCCGGATAAAAAACCCGCCCTCCCAGGGGGGCCACCGCCACGGGATCATCATGACCGAAAAGCGGCGATCTTGCGCGGGGGCCTGTGGACAACCCGGGATTGTGGATAACTCGGGAGCCCGGTTGGGGCGGCCCTATTCTGGGGCGGCCATCGTGCCTTGGGCGGTGGCCACCAGCTCGTCAGTCAGCTCGATCACGGCAGGGAGGGTCACCGGTGTGCCCGAGTCGTAGCGAACCGCCCAGCTCAACCCGTTCCGCCCCGGCACGCGGCGGCCGACCACCCGCACCCCGCCCGCGCCCGACGGCAGCGGATGGTGCGTCGTGTAGGCCACCGACCTGGTCACCCGGGTGCGCACCTGGTCGGGCAGCTGGCCGGGTTCGAGCAGCAGGAAGCTCTGGATCGGGCCGTCCACGAGCACGGCGTAACCGTCGCGCTCCTCGGCCTGCTCGGCCGGGGTGATCCGCAGCTCGCGCCCCGACCAGGCCGCCTTGTGGATCTCATGCCAGCCCAGGCGGCGAGCCGAGGAGCCGGCCGGACGGGAGCCGGCCGAAGAGGAGCCGGCGGGAGCGGAGCCGCCAGAAGAGGAGCCGGCGGGGGAACCGGGCAGCCACAGCCCGTGGTTCGTCGCCACCACGGCCCGCTCGTCGGAGACCAGCGCCCACGCCACGACCCGCTCCTCCTTGTCGAGCTGCGGCTTGAGGGCCGCCGGGAGGGAGGGCTTGCGCCGAAGGAAGTTCACAGTCCACCTGCCGCCTGGTCGCGCAGGGCCCGGGCCTGCTGTTCGAGCGAGAAGAGCTCGCCGGCCAGGGCGAGGTAGGCGTCCTTGTTGGCCACCGGGTTGAGCCGTTGCACCTTGGACTTGAGGTCGCGGATGCGGGTCGTCACCGCGCCCATCTGCAGCCGGGCCAGCGTGATCTGCACGTAGTAGGGCTCCACGGCCCCGTCGACGCGCAGCGGCTCGACCGCGAGCTGCGAGATCATGCCCTGCCCGGCCAGGTCGGTGCAGCTGTCGCGCACCTTCTCGATCCAGACCACGCCACCGCTCGACACCGACGACGCGCCCCCGGCGGCCTCGATCGCCGTGCGCACCGCCTGATAGACCGGGTCGGCGTAGTTCTCGGCGCCGACGACGTCGAACATCGGGCCGGCCAGCACCGGTTCCTGCAGCGCGAGCTTGAGCGACTCGCGTTCGACCAGCCGCTGCGGCGCCTCGGCGGCCTGCGGGGCGGGCCGGGCGTCGGCCACGTCGGAGCCGCGCATGGCCGACGCCACGGCCCGCTGCACCGGCTCGAGATCCATGCCCAGGTCGCCGGCGAGCTTGCGGGCGTACTCGGGCCGCTTCTCCCGGTCTTTGATCTTGGCGATGAGCGGGGCGGCGCGGCGCATGGCGTCGACCCGGCCCTCGACCGTGTCGAGATCGAACTTGGCCAGCGTCTGCCGCAACGCGAAGTCGACCAGCGGCTCCCGCCCGGCGATCATGTCGCGGACGGCCAGGTCACCCTTGGCCAGCCGCAGCTCGCACGGGTCCATGTTGTCGGGGCTGACGGCGATGAACGTCCGCCCGACGAAGCGCTGATCCTCCTCGAAGGCCCGCAACGCCGCCTTCTGCCCCGCCGCGTCGCCGTCGAACGTATAGATGATCTCGCCGGTGAAGCTGTCGCTGTCCATCAGCAGGCGGCGCAGCACCCCGATGTGGTCGATGCCGAACGCCGTGCCGCAGGTGGCCACCGCCGTCGGCTCGCCGGCCTCGTGGCAGGCCATCACGTCGGTGTACCCCTCGACGATCACCGCCCGGCCCCGCTTGGCGATCTCGCGCTTGGCGTGGTCGATGCCGTAGAGCACGTGCGACTTCTTGTAGAGCGGCGTCTCGGGCGTGTTCAGATATTTCGGGCCGTCGTCGTCGTCGAACAGCTTGCGCGCGCCGAAGCCGATCACGTCGCCCGACAGGTCGCGGATCGGCCACAGCAGCCGCCGCCGGAACCGGTCGATCATCGAGCCCGACCGGGCCGGCTTGGTCAGCCCCGCGGTGTTCAGCTCGTCGGCCGTGAAGCCCTTCTGCCGCAAATGCTTGGCCAGCGCGTCCCACGAGTCGGGGGCGAACCCGCAGCCGTACCGCTCGGCCGCGTCACGCCCGAAGCCGCGCTCGGCCAGGAACTGCCGGGCCTTGCGCGCGCCCGGGGTGCCGAGCTGGTCGCGATAGAAGTCGGTCGCGGCGGCGTGCGCGGCCAGCAGCCGCTGCCGCTGCCCGGTCTGTGGCCGGGGCCCGCTCGGCGCGCCCGTCTCGTCGTAGCGCAGCTGCACGCCCGCACGCCCGGCGAGCCGCTCGATCGACTCCATGAACGACAGATGCTCGGCATCCATCAGGAACTTGATCGCGTCGCCGCCCACGCCACAACCGTGGCAATAATAAACATTTCGGGCAGGCGCCACCGTGAACGACGGGGTCTTCTCGTCGTGGAAGGGGCACAGGCCCTTGAGGTTGCCACCGCCCGCGGGCCGCAGCGTCACCGACTCGCTGATGATGTCGGCGATCGACGTGCGGTCGCGGACCAGTGCGATGTCTTCGTCCTTGACCCTGCCCGCCACGGCATACATCCTGCCTCGTGTCAGGCGCGCGCTGCCACCAGGGTCCCGTGCCAGCTCACCGCGGCCGTGTCGGTGAGCGACGCCACCTGGTCGATCACGACGCGCAGCGCCTCGGCGTCACTCTCCGCTGCCTCGAAGAGGGGCGCAAAGATCGGATCAAGAGCGTCCGGCGTACGCATGAGGGCCTGCACCAGCTCGACCAGGATGACACGCTGCCGCTCGTACCACTCCTCGGCCGCTCGCGTCCGCATCACGTAGCGCAACGCCATGCCCTTGAGCAGCGCGCACTGATTACGCACGGTTCGCGGCACGATCAGGTCGGCGGCGTACCGGCGTACGGGATCGGTGCCGAACCGGCTCTGGGTCGCGCCGACCGCCGAAGCCACGAAACGGCCGGTCAGCACGCTGGTCATCCGTTTGAGGCCGACCTGGGCCCGGTAGCTGCCGTCGTAGTCCGCGACCTCGGTCACCACCGGGTCGGCCAGCAGTTGATCGAGGGCGGCGGCCAGCTCGCCGACCGGCTCGTCGGAGTAGACCTCGGCCACGTCGGCGCACAGGGCGGCCCGCTCGCCGGCGTCCTCGATCAGCGGCCGCAGCGCCAGGTAGTTGCCGTGCACGCCGTCCTCGACGTCGTGCACGGAATAGGCCACGTCGTCGGCCCAGTCCATCACCTGCGCCTCGATGCAGCGCCGCTCACCCGGTTCGGCCCCGCGGATCCAGTCGAAGACCGGGCGGTCGTCGGCGTACACCCCGAACTTGCGCCGTCCCGGCTGCCGCTCCCAGGGGTATTTGCAGCTCGCGTCGAGCGACGCCCGGGTCAGGTTGAGCCCGGCCCCGGGCACCTTGGCCTCGAGCCGGGTCAGCACCCGCAGCGTCTGGGCGTTGCCCTCGAAGCCGCCGCAGGGTTCGGCCACGACGTGCAGCGCCGCCTCGCCGTTGTGGCCGAACGGCGGGTGGCCCAGGTCGTGGGCGAGCCCGGCCACGTCGACCACGTCGGGGTCGCAGCCGAGCCGCTCGCCCATCTCGCGGGAGATCTGCGCCACCTCGAGCGAGTGGGTCAGGCGCGTCCGCAGGAAGTCGTCCGAGCCCGCGGTGTGCACCTGGGTCTTGGCGGCGAGCCGGCGGAACCCGGCCGAGTGCAGCACCCGGGCGCGGTCGCGCTGGTAGGGCGTTCGTCCGTATCCGCTGTCCTTGGCCGGTTCGGGAATCCACCGCTGGGCGTCGAACGCCGTCATGTGATCAGCCTAAGCGGCTCCTCGAGGAGAGGACACAGAACTCGTTGCCCTCGGGGTCGGCCAGCACGACCCAGGGCACGTCGTCGCCCTGGCCGATGTCGGCGTGCCGGGCGCCCATGTCGAGCAGACGCTCCACCTCGGCCTCCTGGTCGTCCGGGCGCAGGTCGATGTGCAGCCGGTTCTTGACCTTCTTGACCTCGGGGTCGCGGCCGAAGAGCAGGCCTGGCAGCTGGTCGGCGCCGCGGCGGATCTCCACCTCGTCGGGCTGCTCGTGCACGATCACGTAGCCGAGCGCCTCGGCCCACCAGCGAGCGAGCCGCGCGGGGTCCTCCGCGTCGACGACGATCTGCTCCCATTGGCTCGGCATCCATCTCTCCTTCATCGAAAAGTGGCGATCATGTTACGCGCCTGCCTCCATTAGACCCCGTCGGTAACAGCGCACTGACGGTCCGACGACGGCCCTCGATGCCGCTGAGGATGACTGCGTGATTCCAGGTTCACCGGCCACCGCGAGTCTGCGGCGCCTGCTGACGGAGTTGGGTGAGTCCGCGCGCACCGGCGCGCTGCACATCGACGGGCACCCGGGTGGTGTCCTCTATCTGGTGGCCGGGCGGATCGCGTACGCCGAGACCCCGGCCTGCCCCGGCATCGGCGACCGCCTCGTCGCGTCGGGCCGCATCCCGGCCGCGGTCTGGCGGCGGGCGCTGGCCGAGGGCCGCGGCGCGCATCGGGTCGGGCGGCTGCTGCTGCGCGACGGGTTGATCGGGCAGCACGAGCTGGCGCTGCGGCTGGTGGCGGCGATCGCGGACGCCACGCACGAGCTGTTGCAGTCGGCCGCGGCCCCGGTGCGTTTCGTGCCGGGCGAGCGGCATTGGCTGGGCCCGGTGGCAGGTCTGGAGCCGGCCCGCCGTTTACGCGCGATCGGGAGACGAAATGCCTGCCCACGGGCGTGGTCGCCACGGCCGCCGACCATGACGCACATGGGGTGCGACTAGCTGCCGCGGTGTGGTCAGAGGATGGCCCACGGTGACGGCGAGGCCACGTGATCCAGCGGGGTGGCGCCGGCGCCGACCGGAGGCTCGCCGAGGACCGCGGCAATGATGCACGGCCCGGCGGGAGCAGCGCAGCGCTGAGGAGAAGAAGTGCCCGGCGTCGATCATTGTCTACAGGAGGCCATGGCGATCCCTGGCGCGGTCGGCGCCAGCCTCGTCGACTACACCACCGGCTTCCCGGTCGCCACGACGGGAGCCGCACCGAACTCCGATCACCAGGCCGCGGCGGCGGGGACGGCCGACGTGGTGCAGGCGGCCACCAGCCGATCGCTGTTCGTCTCGGCCCTGCCGCACGACCTGCTCGAAGATCTGATCATCACGACCGCCGGCGGCTATCACCTGCTGCGGCTGGTGCACACCGACTTCGACAGCCGGCTGGTGCTCTACGTCTGGCTCGACCGGGTGCAGGGCAACCTCGCGGTGGCCCGCCGCCGCATGCAGAAGCTCGCCGACGAGCTCGTCGCTACCTGATGGGAACGGGAGTGGTTTTGACAGCCTCGAAGACCGTCTCGCCGGGGCGCCTGCTCACGCAGGTGGCCGGCGAGCGGCAGACCGGCGTGCTGGTGGTCGGCGGCCACCCCGGCGGCGCGGTCTACGTCCTCGAGGGCCAGGTCATCTACGCCGAGTCGCCGGCCGCCCCCGGCGTCGGCGAGTTGCTCACGGCGTCGGGCCGGCTGGCCGGGCGCACCTGGCAGAACGCGCTCGACCTGGGCACCTCCACCGCGCGGGTCGGGCGGCTGCTGGTCGAGCAGGGCCACCTGACCCGGGGTGAGCTCGAGATGTGCGTGCTCGGGGCGATCTATGACGCGGCGTACTTCGCGCTCGCGGCCGGCGCGGCCCAGGTCGACTTCCTGACCGGGGCGACGCACTGGCTCGGCCCGGTCGTGCACGTCGACCCGGTGGCGGTCACCGACGAGGTGGCGCGACGGGTGCGCATCCTCGACGAAATCTTCCCGGACGCGCGGGTCGACACGACGGCGATCGCCCCGGCGACCCGGCCGCCCCGCGAGCGGATCTCGCTCACCGCCCTGCAGTGGGAGCTGCTCGTGCACGCGGACGGGCAGCGTACGCCGGCCGATCTGGCTCTGCTGCTGGGCAAGGCCGGGTTCGCCTGCGTGCAGGAGCTGCGCCGGATGGCGGCGATGGGGCTGATCGAGCTGCCCGAGAAACCGGCGCCCGGGCCGGAGCTCGTGCGGCTGCCCCGGGCGCGGGGCACGGCCGTTGACGTGCAGCGACCGCCGGTGGTTCAGGAGGCGCAGCCCGTGGTGGTGGAGGCGCAGCCCATGGTTGTGGAGGCCCGAGCCACCGCGCCAGTACCGGACAAAACGGATCCCCCGCGCCATTCGGTGCCCGATGAGAGCGCGGCCACCCAGGCGCTCTATCGACCGCCGCCCCGCCTGGCCCGCCGCAAACCCGGGGCCCGGCTGCCCAAGGAGGTCGCCGGCGAGCCCCCGCCGGTGCATCAGGGCACCGACGAAGTCCTGCTCAAGCGCATTCGCACCGCACTGAGGGCCTTGCGGTGACACGCGCACCCCCGAGGGAGAAGGAGAGACCGAGGATGACGGTGGATCCGGCGGTGCTCGAGGAGCTCGACCGCCTGCGAGGCCGGCTGCACGAACTCTCCGGCAGCGTGCTCGCCACCACCGACGGGCTGGTGGTCGCGCACGACGCGCACGACATCGAGCCGGACAGCATCGCCGCGCTGGCCGCGGCCCACCTCGCACTGGCCCGCCGCTTCGCACATGCCGTCAATCACGGCGATCTGCGCGAAAGCGTGGTGGAGTGCGATCGCGGCTACATAACCTCATACACGGCAGGCCCCAACGCCCTGCTCACCCTGGTCACCTCGGGCGACGCGAACCTGGCCATGGTGCACCTCGAGGCGCGCCGCTGCGTCCGCCGCCTCGTCCGGATCCTGAGGTTGGAGAACCCACGCCCTCGCCCGGAGATCCCGCAGCAGGCGGGACCACCGAGCCCTCTGGCCCGGCGCACGCCGATGGCCAGCCTGTCGACCAACGCCCGCCGGCGGCAGGCCGCGGGCTAGCCCGCATGTTTCGAACGGTCCGCCATCACGAACGGACCGCCATCCCACCGCACTGGAGGACAATTCCATGGCCGACATGGACACCGCACTCAAAGAGATCATGGAGATCGACGGCGCCGTCGGCGTCGCCCTGGTCGACCACACGAGCGGCATGGCCCTCGGCACCGTGGGCGGCGGCAAGGACCTCGACCTGACGGTCGCCGCGGCCGGCAACACCGATGTGGTGCGGGCCAAGCTGCGCGCGATGGAGATGCTCAACATCACCGAGAAGATCGAGGACATCCTGATCACCCTCGACACGCAGTATCACCTGATCCGCCCGCTGACCAGCCGGGCCGGCAAGGGCCTGTTCCTCTATGTGGCCCTGCGCCGCGACCGGTCGAATCTGGCCATGGCCCGGCACCAGCTCAAGCGCATCGAGAACGACATGGACGTCTAAAACCGTCATCTCCGATGCGGAAAGGGAGGGCCGTTCCGGGCCCTCCCTTTCCGCGCTCTACTGTTTTTACCTGTGTCAGTGCAGGAGATCGTGCGGGACGTGGCCGGCGGCGCGATCGGATATGAGGCCGGGCTCGACGCGCTGACCGTGGCGCCGGCGGCCGAGGTCGACGCCGCGCTCGGGGCGAGCCTGCGCGACGCGTTCGAGCGGCTCTTCAAGGGCGGGTGGCAGCCGGCCGAGCTGCACCGGGTGGTGGCCCGGCTGGGCGATCCGGTGAAGGCGGCGCTGGTCGCGGACGGCGCCACGGCGTACGGGAAACGCTTTGCCGATGTTGACTCGCGCTGGCAGGAGCAGGTCGCGCGGCTGCCGGGGGCGACCCGACGCCGGCCGGACAGGATCAGCCTGATCGACTCGTCGCTCGGCCTGCTGATCGAGCTGCGGCGGCTGCCGGTGATCGAGGTGCTGATCCCGCCGCCCGGGGCCGTCGCCGACAAATCGGACAACAAGATTCTCGAACGGGTGCGGGCACTGCTGGCCAAGGCGGAGTCGACCGACTTCCCGGCCGAGGCCGAGGCGTATTCGGCCAAGGCCCAGGAGCTGATCGCCCGGCACAGCATCGAGGAGGCCCTGACCAGCGCGGACAGGGCCGAGGTGGTGCCGTTCGCGCGGCGGATCGGCGTGGATCACCCGTACGAGAGTGAGAAGGCGAGCCTGCTCGACGCGGTGGCCCGGGCCAATCACTGCCACACGGTGTGGTCGCCCGAGCTGGGCTTCTCGACGGTGTTCGGCTTCGACGCGGACATCGACGGCGTCGAGCTGCTCTACACGTCGCTGCTGGTGCAGGCGAACCGGGCCATGTCGCGCGACGAGCCGGCCAAGGGCAAGGCGCGGATCAAGGCGTTCCGGCGCAGCTTTTTGGTGGCGTACGCGATCCGGATCGGCGAGCGGCTGGCGCAGGTCACTCGGGAGGCGCTGCAGTCACACTCCGACCTGTTGCCGGTGCTGCGCAACCGCGACGTGCAGGTTCGCGAGGTCATGCAAAAGGCGTTCCCCCGTACGGTTCGAGCCCGCGGAAGCCGGATCGACAGCCTCGAAGGGTGGGAGTCGGGCCGGGCCGCCGCCGACGAGGCCGAATTGGGTTGACGGGCAGGGCAGACTGAGGGCATGTCTCCCCCACGTTGACGCTGAACCTTCTATGCGGTGCGGGCCTGTTCCGAGGCCGTCCCGCTCTACCCGGTGTATGCGCTGCTCTTCGCCGACACCGGTCTTTCCACTGCCCAGGTGTCGTCGCTGTTCGCGATCTGGTCGGTGGTGGCGTTCGCCGCCGAGGTCCCGTCCGGCGCGCTCGCCGACGCCTGGTCCCGCAAGCGGCTGTACGCGCTGGGCGAACTGGTCACCGCGGCCGGCTTCCTGACGTGGCTCCTGTGGCCGTCGTACGCCGGGTTCGCGCTGGGCTTCGTGCTGTGGGGGCTGGGCGGGTCGCTGTCGTCGGGGTCGCTGGAGGCCCTGGTCTACGACGAGCTGGACCAGGCAGATCTTTACGCCCGCCTCATAGGCCGCGCCAACACCATCGCGATCCTGGCCATGCTGGGTGCCACGCTGATCGCCGCCCCGGCCTGGTCCGTCGGCGGGTATGCCCTGGTCGGCGGCTTGAGCGTGGCGTTCAAGCTGGCCGGGGCCGGGCTCGCGCTGCGCCTGCCGGAGACCCGGGCGGCCACCGACGACGAGGATGAGCCCTCCTATTGGACCCTGCTGCGCGGCGGCGTCCGCGAGGCCGTCGGCAACCGGCGCATCGGTCTGGCCGTGCTCGTGGCCGCCCTCGTGCCCGGCTTCACCGCGCTCGACGAATACCTGCCGCTGCTGTCGGCGGACAAGGGCGCCTCGATCGCCCAGGTGCCGCTGCTCTACGCCGTGACCGCCCTGGCCATGGCCGCGGGCAGCGCGCTGGCCGCCCGCAGCTTCCCGTTGCCGGCCGCCCTGACGATCGCCGCTGCCGCGGTCGCCGCGGGCGCGCTGATCCCCCACCTGACCGGCATGCTCGTCGTCTCGGTGGCGTTCGGCCTGCTCGAATACTCGATCATCCGCGCCGAGACCCGCCTGCAGGACACGATCACCGGCCCGGCCCGCAGCACCGTGCTCTCGGTGGCGGGCTTCGGCGGCGAGGTCTTCGCCGTGCTGCTCTACGCGGCCTTCGCCGTCGACCTGCCGCTGGCCACGCTGTTCGCCCTGTGCGCTCTGCCGCTGCTGGCCACGGCCGTGATCGCCCGGCGCTAGCCGCCGCTGTTCTCCATCTCGGCGCCCTCGGGCACGGTGTCGTCGTCGCGGCTCTCGAGCCACCCGTGCGGCAGGGAGACCTTGCCCGGCGCGTTGACCCGCCCGCGCGGCTGACCGAGCTCGCCCACCGGGAACGGCTCGCCCGGGTCGAGCTTGCCCAGCAGATCGTCCAGCTCGGCCAGCGACGCGACCATCGAGAGCCGCCGGCGCAGCTCGCCGCCGACCGGGAAGCCCTTCAAATACCAGGCGATGTGCTTGCGGAAGTCGGCGCAGCCGTGCTTCTCGTCGCCCAGCGCGTCGACCAGCAGCTCCGCGTGCCGCGACATGATCTTGGTGACCTCGCCCAGCACCGGCAGCACCGGCTTGTAGTCGGCGCCCTGCGTGAAGGCGGCCTCCAGGTCGGCGAACAGCCACGGCCGGCCCAGGCAGCCCCGCCCGACCACCACGCCGTCGACCCCGGTGTGCTCGACCATGCGCAGCGCGTCGGAGCCCTCCCAGATGTCGCCGTTGCCCAGCACGGGCACGTCGAGCGCCTGCTTCAGCGCGGCGATCGCGTCCCAGTCGGCCTGCCCCGAATACCGCTGCTCGGCCGTGCGCGCGTGCAGCGCCACCGCGGCCACGCCCGCCTCCTGGGCGATCAAACCCGCTTCCACGTACGTCAGATGGTCGTCGTCGATGCCCTTGCGCATCTTGATGGTGAGCGGAATCCCGTACGGCTTGGCCGCCTCGACCGCCTGCCGGACGATCCGCCCGAACAACTTGCGCCGCCACGGCAACGCCGAGCCCCCGCCGCGCCGGGTCACCTTGGGCACCGGGCACCCGAAGTTGAGGTCGACGTGGTCGGCCAGCCCGTCCTCGCCCACCATCCGCACCGCGGCCGCGGTCACGTCAGGATCGACCCCGTAGAGCTGCAGACTGCGAAAATCCTCGTCCTCGGCGAACGCCACCATCTTGAGCGTCTTGGGAATCCGCTCGACCAGCGCCCGCGTCGTGATCATCTCGCAGACGTAGACACCCCCGCCCTGCTCACGACAGAGGCGCCGGAAGGCCACGTTGGTGATGCCCGCCATCGGGGCGAGCACAACGGGCGGGTTCACGGCATGGTCGCCGAGCATGAGCGGTGCAGTCACGCCCCCCAGCGTAATTGCCAAGGGTCCGTACCCTAAATCCATGGAGGCTCGGAAGACCAGCGCTTGGAGCAGCAACTACGTCGTGACCGATCGTGGTCGCGAGATCACCACGTGGGACAAGTCGACCTGGAAGAGCGGCGGCGAGTTCACGCTCGAGGGCCGCCGGTTCCGGGTCCGGTCCAAGATCTGGGGCAGCAAATACACGATGGTCGACGACTCGGACACTGTCGTCGCCTCGGCCGAGCGCGTGGGCCGCAAACACTGGACGGTCTCGGCCGGCGGCCAGACCTACAACTTCCGCCGCAAGTCCTTCTGGAGCAGCGAGGAAGAGTTCGTGCTGGGCGACACCCGGGTCGGCAGCATCCGCAAGACCAGCTTCTGGGGCGGCACCGTCGAGGTCGAACTGCCCGGCCTGACCCCCCAACTCCAACTCTTCGTCCTGGCCGTGGTCCTCAGCAAATGGGACGCCGAAGCAGCCGCAGCAGCCGCCTCCAGCAGCGGCGGCGGTGGCTGAGCCCGCGCGCGGATCAGAGATCTGGCACAGTCGGGGCATGGGTGATGGTGAGCAGCCCCGGCGCTTAGTGGTCGTGTTCGAGTCGCCGGTGGCCGAGGCCATTCTTCGGCTGACTCCTGACCTCGGGTTTCAGACTGTGCTCGTGGAGCCGGACGCGACGCGGCTGGGTGGGACGCCGCGGGCGCGGGGGGATCGGTTCGTGACGGAGCTGGCGGCGGCCAATCTCGACGAGAACACCGATGTCGTGCTGACCGATCACAATCGGGGCGAGATCGGGGTCGTGTTGAAGCAGGCGCTCGCGGCGCCGACCCGCTATGTGGGGATCATGGGCAACCCCAAGAAGGAAGGGCCGCACGTGGCGGCCCTTCGCTCCCTGGGTGTCGCGGACGAGCAGATCGCCCGGGTGCACCGGCCCATCGGGCTCAACATCCGGGCCCGCACCCCGGCCGAGATCGCCGTGGCGACCCTGGCCGGGCTCATCGCCGACCGGAACGAGCGGCCGGGCGGGTTCGATTTCTAAGAGCAGCCGGGCAGGCGCTTGATCAGGTAGTCCTCGATCTGCGCCAGGCCGACCCGCTCCTGCTTCATCGTGTCGCGGTCGCGGACGGTCACGGCGTCGTCGGTCAGCGTGTCGAAGTCGACCGTGACGCAGAACGGGGTGCCGATCTCGTCCTGCCGGCGGTAGCGGCGGCCGATGGCCTGCGAGTCGTCGAACTCGACGATCCAGCGCTTGCGCAGGTCGGCCGCGAGCCCCTTGGCCTTCGGCGACAGCTCCGGGTTGCGCGAGAGCGGCAGCACCGCGACCTTGACCGGGGCCAGCCGCGGGTCGAACCGCATGACCGTGCGCTTGTCGACGCCGCCCTTGGTGTTCGGGGCCTCGTCCTCGTCGTACGCCTCGAGCAGGAAGGCCAGCACCGCGCGGGTCAGGCCGGCCGCGGGCTCGATCACGTACGGCACCCAGCGCTCCTGCTTCTCCTGGTCGAAGTAGGAGAGGTCGACGCCGGAGTGCTTCGAGTGGGTGGACAGGTCGAAGTCCGTCCGGTTGGCGATGCCCTCGAGCTCGGCGAACTCCGTACCGCCGAACTGGAAGCGGTATTCGATGTCGACCGTGCGCTTCGAGTAGTGCGAGAGCTTCTCTTTCGGGTGCTCGTAGAAGCGCAGGTTCGACTCGGACAGGCCGAGCCCGAGATACCAGTTCCAGCGCTCCTGGAGCCAGTATTCGTGCCACTCCTCGTCCTTGCCGGGCTCGACGAAGAACTCCATCTCCATCTGCTCGAACTCGCGCGTCCGGAAGATGAAGTTGCCCGGGGTGATCTCGTTGCGGAAGCTCTTGCCGATCTGCGCGATGCCGAACGGCGGCTTCTTGCGGGCCGCGGTGGCCACGTTGTTGTAGTTGACGAAGATGCCCTGCGCGGTCTCGGGCCGCAGGTAGTGCAGGCCCTCGGCGCTCTCGGTCGGGCCGAGGTAGGTCTTCATCAGGCCGTTGAACATCTTCGGCTCGGTGAAGGTGCCCTTGTTGCCGCAGTTGGGGCAGTTCAGCTCCTGCAGCGAGGCCGGCAGCGAGCCGTGCTTGGCCTCGTACGCCTCCTCGAGGTGGTCGGCGCGGAACCGCTTGTGGCAGGACTGGCACTCGGTCAGCGGGTCGACGAAGGCGTCGAGGTGACCGGAGGCGGCCCAGACGTCGCGGGCGAGGATGACGGCGGAGTCGAGTCCGACGATGTCGTCCCGCTGCTGGACCATCTGACGCCACCACTGGCGGCGGACGTTCTCCTTCAGCTCCACGCCCAGCGGGCCGTAGTCCCAGGCCGAGCGGGTTCCTCCGTAGATCTCGCTGGAGGGGAAGACGAAGCCCCGGCGCTTGGCCAGGCTGACGACGGAGTCGATACGGTCGGCGGGCATGTTCCTCCTACGCCGGCTGGGTGTCGGCGGGGACGTCGGTGGCGGTGATCACGGGGCGTGATCGGGACAAACAGCGAGATTACTCCCCGACCGAGCACACCTCGAACTGACCCGTCGACGTGTTCTGGTCGAGCTCGGCCTCGAGCTCGTCGACCTGGCCGCCGTCGAGCGTAGCGGTGACCGGCACGATCATGCGGACGGTGTTGAAATCGCCGAGCCGCCACGCGGTGATCCGCTGCTCGCCCTCGACCCGCGTGCGGAACTCGCTCGAGGTCTCGCGCTGCTGCGCATCCTCACAGAGCAGCCCGTACGCCTGGTCGAAACGCTGGTCGCGGAGCGCGGTGAGATAGTCGTCGACGGCGGCGTGCGCCTGCTCGTCGAGCGCGCCCGTGATGGAGGTGCCGAGGCCGATCAGCGCGGCCAGCCCCCCGCCGCAGACAAGCACCAGCACGCCCGCGCCGATGCCCAGACCCCAGCCGAGGCGCTTGCCCTTGCCCTCGACCGGCGGGGCCGGGAACGGCGGCTGGACACCCGGGCCCCGCGGCGGGACCGGAACATGAGGCGCCGTCGTCATGACACCAACAGTAGTCGTCAGCGCCAGGGCTCGGCGGCCCGGTCGCTCTCGGCCACCACGACCTTTCCGCCCGGTTCGGCGCTGGCCAGGGTCTCGAACGCGGACGGCTCGTCGATCGACTCGGACAGCAGCGGGGCGCCGTGGACCTTGACGTCGAAGGCGCCCAGGGCCCGCCGGTAGGCTCCGACGGACTCCCACTCGGTGACCAGGGTCCACACCTGCGGGTCTTCGAGGGCGCGGGTCAGCCGGCCGGAGAGATAGCCGGGGCGGTCGGCCAGGGCGGCCAGCGCGGCGTGCGCCCGGGCGGCGAAGCCGTCCTGCGTGTCCGGCTGTACGTGGAAGCGGTTGAGCACCAACATGCGACGAGGGTACGCAGCGACGAGGAGTGACTTTGTGACACCCGACAACCTGCTCCGGCGCCTGTCCCGGGTGAGCCCGACGGCGGCCTTCGTCATCGCCCTCGTGGTGATGCTGGGCGGCCTCTTCCTGCCCGGCATCGTCGGCGCCGCCCTGCTCTTCGTGCTGGCCGCCGGGCTGGCCGCGCTCACGTTCACGACCTGGCCGGTGCAGTCCGGCTCGACCCGGGTGCTGCGCCTGGTGATCCTGGCCCTGCTGCTGGCGGTCGTGGTGGCGAAGGCCCTGTAGGGCGAACCCATGCGCTTTTGACAATCATTATCATTGTCGGCGACAGTAGGTGGTATGCGCCGCCGTCTCCTGCCTGCCCTGCTCGTGCTGGCCGTCGCCCTCGCGGGCTGCGGTGACCAGGCCGGATCGACGGGAAAGACGGCCGACGGGAAGTTCGAGATCGTCACGGCGTTCTACCCGCTGCAGTTCCTGAGCGAGCGGATCGGAGGCGACGTGGTCAGCGTCACCAACCTCACCAAGCCGGGCGCCGAGCCGCACGACCTCGAGCTCACGCCCCGGCAGGTCGGCGAGGTGGCCGACGCGGGTCTCGCGGTCTATCTCAAGGGCTTCCAGCCGGCCGTCGACGAGGCCATCGACCTGGAGGCCAAGGACAAGGGCTTCGACGCCGCCGCGGTCGTGCCCCTGCTGCCCGCGGGCGGCGCGGACGAGCACGGCCACGAGCACGAGGAGGCCGAGGGCGGCGAGGATCCGCACGTCTGGCTCGACCCCGTACGGCTGGCCACGATCGCCGGGAAGCTGGCCGAGCGGCTCGGGCAGGCCGACCCCGAGCACGCCGCCGGGTACACCGAGCGCGCCAAGGCCCTCGCCGCCGAGCTCACGACGCTGGACACCGAGTTCGCCGACGGCTTGCGGACCTGCGCGCGCCGCGAGCTGGTGACCAGCCACACCGCGTTCGCCTATCTGGCCGCCCGCTACGACCTGCACCAGGTCGGCATCACCGGCATCTCGCCCGAGGCCGAGCCCTCGCCGCAGCGCCTGGCCGCCGTGGCCACCGAGGCCCGCGAGACCGGCACCACCACGATCTACTTCGAGACCCTGGTCAGCCCGGCGGTCGCCGACACCATCGCCCGCGAGGTCGGCGCCAGGACCGCCGTGCTCGACCCGCTCGAGGGGCTCGTCGACCCCAAGGGCGACTACTTCACCGTGATGCGGCAGAACCTGGCCGCGCTCTCCACCGGATTGGGGTGTTCACGATGACTGTCGTGAGCGTGCGTCACGCCGCGGTCGGCTACGACGGCCGCGAGATCCTGCACGACGTCTCGCTGACCGTGCAGGCCGGCGAGGTCGTCGCGATCCTCGGCGCCAACGGCTCCGGCAAGTCCACGCTCATCCGCACGGTCCTGGGGCTGGTGCCGCTGGGCCACGGCGAGATCGACCTGTTCGGCACGCCGCAGCGCAAGTTCCGCGACTGGGCCCGCGTCGGCTACGTGCCGCAGCGGCTCGGCGCGGGCAGCGGGGTGCCCGCCACGGTGGGTGAGGTCGTCGCCTCGGGGCGGCTGGCCCGGCGCGGCATCTTCCGCCCGTCCGGCGCCGCCGACCGCGCCGCCGTGCGCGACGCGCTGACCGCCGTGGGCCTGCTCGACCGGATCAACGACCCGGTGACCACGCTCTCCGGCGGCCAGCAGCAACGCACGCTGATCGCCCGCGCGCTGGCCGGCAAGCCCGATCTGCTGGTGCTCGACGAGCCCACGGCCGGGGTCGACGCGGCCAGCCAGGAGGCGTTCGCCGCCGCGCTGGGCCGGTTCGCGGGCGACGGCGGCACGATCGTGCTGGTCGCGCACGAGCTCGGCCCGCTGCGGCCGCTGATCGACCGGGCCGTCGTGGTGCACGAGGGCCGCGTCGCGCACGAGGGCGTGCCGCCCGAGCCGGCCGGTCACCACGCCGAGCCCGACCACGACCACGTGCACCCGCACGCCGTGCAGCCCTCGGCCGGCATCTGCGTGGCCCCCGCCGACCGGATCGCGGCGAACTGACGCCGTCCTCAGCCCCACCGCCGCCCAAGAAAGGACTGAAGATCATCGATCTGTTCCAGTACGACTTCATGATCCGAGCGCTGCTGGGCGCGCTGATCATCGGCCTGGCCGCGCCCGCGCTCGGCATCTATCTGGTGCAGCGGCGGCTCTCGCTGATCGGCGACGGCATCGGGCACGTGGCGCTGACCGGCGTCGGCGTGGGCCTGCTGCTCAACCAGTCCCCCGTGATCAGCGCGGTGATCGTGGCGGCGATCGGCGCGGTCGGCGTCGAGCTGATCCGCGAGCGCGGCCGCACCTCCGGCGACCTCGCGCTGGCGCTGCTGTTCTACGGCGGCATCGCGGGCGGCGTGGTGCTGGTCGCGCTGTCGAACGACGCCAACAACAACAGCCTGGTGCAATACCTGTTCGGCTCGCTGATCACCACGTCGCCCGCGGACATCGGGGTGATCGCGGTGCTCGGGGCGGCCGTGCTGATCGCGATGCTGGTGTTCCGGCCGGCCCTGTTCGCGGTCTGCAACGACGAGGAGTACGCCCGGGTCAGCGGTCTGCCGGTGCGCGCGCTCAACCTGCTGATGGCGGTGACCACTGCCGTCACGGTGACTATCGCCATGCGTACGGTGGGGCTGTTGCTCGTCTCGGCCCTGATGGTGATCCCGGTGGCCGCGGCGCAGCAGGTGACCCGCGGTTTCCGCACCACCATGGCCGCGGCGATGGCCATCGGCCTGATCGCCGCGGGGATCGGTGTGGTCGTCTCGGCCGAGGCCGACACCCCGCCCGGCGCCACCACAGTGATCATCGCGCTGGCCGTCTTCGTCGCGATCACCGTCGGGGCCGCCGGCTTGCGGCTGGTGCGCCGGCGGGCCCAGCCGCCGCGCGAGGTGGAACCGCCCGACGTCGTTCTGCAGGAGGCCTGAGTCCGATGACGACGACGAGCGGTTACGAGGCGTACGAGTCGGCCGGTGAGCTGCTGCGGGCCCTGTCGGCGCCGATCCGGGTGGCGATCGTGGCAGAGTTGGGGGTGGGCGAGCGCTGCGTCCACGAGTTGGTCGAGAAGCTCGGCGCGCCGCAGCCGCTGGTCTCCCAGCACTTGAGGGTGCTGCGCGGCGCCGGGGTGGTCCGGGGTGCACGACGTGGCCGCGAGATCGCATACTCGCTGGTGGACGATCACGTGGCGCACATCGTCGCCGACGCCGTCAGCCACGCGAGGGAGGTCAGATCGTGAGTGCCGAGCAGAACGTCGCGCAGCGCAACACCAAGCAGCGCTCCGCGGTGAGTGCCGTGCTGTCCGAGGCCGAGGGCTTCTACAGCGCCCAGGAGCTGCACGCCCGGCTGCGCGAGCGGGGTGAGCGGGTGGGCCTGACCACGGTCTATCGCACGCTGCAGGGTCTGGCCGACGCGGGCGAGATCGACGTGATGCGCCCGCCCGGCGGCGAGCATCTCTACCGCCGCTGCAGCCAGGGCCACCACCACCATCTGGTCTGCCGGGAATGCGGCCGGGCGGTCGAGGTCGAGGGCCCGGCGGTCGAGTCGTGGGCCGACAAGGTGGCCAGCCGGCACGGCTATGTGGACGTCTCGCACACGATGGA
Organism: Paractinoplanes lichenicola; assembly: GCF_016785085.1. GTDB lineage: Bacteria > Actinomycetota > Actinomycetes > Mycobacteriales > Micromonosporaceae > Actinoplanes > Actinoplanes lichenicola. Next base: position 123,348 of record NZ_JAENHO010000005.1, on the reverse strand, counting down.
GATCTTCGGAACCTGCCCGGACTGCGCCGCCAAGCACTAGCTCGTTCCCCGTGGGATTCTGTGCCGGTGAAGCCTTACGCCGACCGGCTGCCCACCGCCGTACGCCAGCTCCTGACCGACATCATCGTGGTCCTGTGGGTCTATCTCTGGGTCCGCGCGGGTCTGTGGGTCAACGACATGGTCGAGAAGCTGGGCGTGCCGGGCGCCAAGCTGGAGAGCGCGGGCGGCGGCATCGCCGACAACCTGACCGACGCCGGCAACAAGGTCGGTGACGTCCCGCTCGTGGGCGATCAGCTGGTCAAGCCGTTCACCGGCGCCGCCGACGCCGCCCGTTCCCTGGCCGAGGCGGGCCGGCAGCAGCAGGACGTCGTCGACACCATGGCGATCGTCGTGGCCCTGATCGCGGTGGCCGTTCCGTTCGCACTCGTGCTCTTCCTCTGGCTCCCGCTGCGGTTGCGCTGGATGCGGCGGGCCGCGGTGGCTTCCGCCGTACGCGATCAGCCCGCCGGACGCGACCTGCTGGCCCTGCGCGCCCTGGCCTCCCAGCCGCTCAACCGCCTGGCCAAGCTGGGCCCCGACATCGCGCAGAGCTGGCGCAACGGCGACGCCACGGCGGTCGACGCGCTGGCCGAGCTGGAGCTCAAGAGGCTCGGGTTGCGGTCTCCCCGGCGGTGACGTCGGCCCCGCTGACCTGCTCGTCCTCCTCCTCGGCGTCGTCGTCGATCCAGTTGTGCCGCAGGAACGGGATGCCCGCCCAGAACGTCAGGAAGAAGGCGGCCGCGATGCCCGCGAAGACGAACGCGATCCACCGGGTCAGGATGAAGTCGAGCACCAGCAGCACGCAGGCGACCATCGACACGAGCAGGAACGCGAGGCCGCCGCTGAGCAGGCGATGGGCGTAGCGCACCAGCTCGGGCTTGCGGCCCTGACGGAACAGCGCCCGGTGGAAGGCGACCGGCCCGATGATCATCGCGGTCGAGGCCGCGGCGGCCAGCAGGGCCACCACGTACGTGTCCTTCTGGAACTGCGAGACCCGGGGGAAACCGCTGCTGAACGGCAGCGTCAGCAGGAAGGCGAACAAGATCTGGATGCCGGTCTGCACGACCCGGAGCTCCTGCAGCAGGTCGCCGAAGTTCCTGTCCCACCGCTGTTTCTCGGTCTCGTGCCCGAGCCGCTTCTTCTCACCCGCCATGACGCTGCCGTTTCCCCTGATTCAACAGAAATCAAACTACGCCTATACGGGAGAGGGCGGCGTCGGCCAGCGCGGCGGACGCCTGCTCCGGCACCCAGTGGCTGACCCCCCGCAGCGCGACCAGCTGATAGTCGGCCTCGACCCAGTCCCGGGTGCGCAGGGCGGCGGTCAGCGAGACCACGCCGTCCTTGTCGCTCCAGACGTACGTGGTGGGCACGCGGATGATGCCGGGACCGCCGGGTGAGCTCCCGGTCGTCGCGCGATACCAGTTCAGGCCGCCGGTGAGCCGGCCCGGATCGGTCTGCATCGACTGGACGTACTTGTCGCCCTTCGCCCCGATCGGCTTGAACATCGCGCGCAGCACGGCGCCGTCACGGGCCAGCAGGAAACGCTCGGCGGCCTGCGACTGAAAGACCTTGAAGTACGCCATCCGCGCCCGCTGCGACGCCCGTACGCGCAGGGCCAGGCCCAGGGCCTTGGGGTGCGGCACCGAGACGGCGGTCAGCGTGCGCACCCGCTCGGGATAGCCGGAGGCCAGCCACCAGCCCACGATCGCGCCCCAGTCGTGCCCGATGACGTGCGCGGACTCGATGCCCAGCGCGTCCAGCACGGCCACCGCGTCGGCCGTCGGCTCGGACAGGCGGTAGGCCCCGACGTCGGCCGGGCGCGCGCCGGGCGACGTGCCGCGCTGATCCACGGCGTACGTGCGTAAGCCTTTGGCGTGCAGCCGCGGCGCGAGCAGGTCGAACTCGCGGTGATCCTGCGGGAAGCCGTGCAGCAGCAGCACCGGCTCGCCGTCGGCCGGGCCGCCCTCGTAGACGTCGAAGGTCAGGCCCCGCGCCTTGATCTCCATGTGATCACTCCCTCGCTGTCCCTTGTCCGCCACCGGTGTTAAGTTCATCGAAACACAAAGGTTTTTCCGACAGGGGAGCGCACAGCGCTGAGAGTGCGGGCAACCGCAGACCCTCGCACCTGATCTGGGTAATGCCAGCGCAGGAAGTTCGGTCTTCTCCAGCCGCGCCGTGTCCGGGTTCGCGCCCGGCGGCGGCGTGCGTCTCCTCCCGGTACCCACTGGGAGGTTCTCACATGAACAACCGTTGGCGGACGATCGACATCGTCATAGCCTCGATCGTCGCCGTGGCCTTCGGCGTCATCTTCTGGGCCTGGGGCCTGCTCTACAACGGGCCGGCCGACGCCATCCCCCTGCCCGGCCGGGCCTTGCTCTACGGGGTCTGGCTGGTGCCGGCCGTGCTCGGCGCGCTGATCGTGCGCAAGCCCGGTGCCGCCTTCTACACGTTGTCGCTGGCCGCGCTGGTCTCGGTGGCGATCGGCACGAGCTGGGGCTGGACGATCGCCGTGCAGGGCCCGCTCGAGGCCCTCGGCGCCGAGCTGATCTTCGCGATCTTCGCCTACAGGGTGTACCGGCTGCCGGTCGCGCTGCTGGCCGGGGCGACCGCGGGCATCGTGGCCGCGATCTACGACGTCTTCGTCTGGTATCCGGACACGGCGTGGGGCTCCTTCCGCATCCCGTACGTGCTCCTCACCGCGGCATCGGCGCTGATCATCGCCGGGCTCGGCAGCGTGCTGCTGACCCGCGCGCTGGCCCAGACCGGCGTGCTCGACAGGTTCCCGGCGGGCCGTTCGCGCGCGCTCGTCTGATCTGGTGTCATTCAAGTTATGAGTGAGGTCGTCCTCCGCGGTTTCGGCTGGCGGCATGCGGGCCGCCGAGCCTGGGCCGTCCGCGAGGTCGACCTGCACATCGCGCACGGCGAGCGGGTGCTCCTGCTGGGTCCCTCCGGGGCCGGCAAGAGCACCCTGCTCGCGGCGCTGGCCGGCCTGCTCCCCGACGACTCGGGCGAGGCCGAGGGCACGATCGAGATCGACGGGCTCGACCCGCGCAAGGCCCGCGAGCAGGTCGGCATCGTCTTCCAGGACCCGCAGACCCAGCTCGTGATGGCCCGCAGCGGCGACGACGTGGCTTTCGGGCTGGAGAATCGCGGGGTGCCGGCCGCGCAGATCTGGCCGTGGGTCAGCGACGCGCTCGACCGGGTCGGCTTCCCCTACCCGATCACCCGCTCCACCAGCGCGCTCTCCGGCGGCGAGGCCCAGCGACTGGCCCTGGCCGGCGTGCTGGCGCTGCGGCCGGGCCTGCTGCTGCTCGACGAGCCGACAGCCAACCTCGATCCGGCCGGGGCCACCCTCGTACGGGAATCGCTCGGGCTGTTGCGCGACACCACCACGGTGCTGGTCGAGCATCGGGTGGCCGAGGCGTTGCCGCTGGTCGACCGGGTGGTGGTGCTCGAGCCGGGCGGCGGGATCCGGGCCGACGGCGCGCCCGAGATGGTGTTCGCGGCCTACGGCGACCGGCTCGCCGACGAGGGCGTGTGGGTCCCGGGTTTCACGATTCCGCCCCTCAAGTCGGCCACGGCGGCCACCCCTGACCTCGTACGGGGGGAAGGGGTCGGGCTGGCGCAACGGCTGGCCCCGGTGACGCTCGGGGTCGGTGCGGGCGAGGTGCTGGCGGTGACCGGGCCGAACGGGGCCGGCAAGTCGACGCTGGCGCTGCTGCTGGGCGGGCTGATGGCGCCGACGGCGGGGCGGATCACGGGTTTCGGCGACCGGCGCCCGCCGCACAAATGGCGCGCGGCCACGCTGACCGGCCGGATCGGCTCGGTCTTCCAAAACCCGGAACACCAGTTCGTCACGTCCAAGGTCGCCGACGAGCTGGCGGTCGGCCCGCGCCGGATGGGCCGCTCGGCCACCGCGATCGCGGCCACCGTGGCCGACCTGCTCGACCGGCTGCGCCTGACGAAGCTGGCCGGGGCGAATCCGTACACGCTCTCGGGCGGTGAGGCCCGCCGCCTGAGCGTGGCCACGGCGCTGGCCACCGCGCCGAGGCTGCTGGTGCTCGACGAGCCGACGTTCGGCCAGGACCGCAAGACGTGGATCGAGCTGGTCACCCTGCTGGCCACCCTGCGCGACGACGGCCACGGCATCCTGGCCGTCACCCACGACGACGACTTCGTGCAGACCGTGGCCGACCGCACGTTCGCCCTGGGCCAGGCTCGCCTGCGCGACCCCCTCCCCCGCCGCCGGCGGTCCCACCCATGAATCTCGCTTTGCAGCCGATCGCCAACCCCTCGGCGCCCCTGGCCCGGCGCAACCCGGTCGCCAAGCTGGCCGCGGCGATGCTGTTCTCGCTGCCGCTGCTGGCCACCCTCGACCCGCTCACCCCCGCGATCGCCCTGGCCATCGAGCTCGCCGTGGTGCCACTCTTCGGCGTCCGCTATTCGACGCTGGCCCGCCGGGCCTGGCCGGTGCTGGTCGCGTCGCTGGGCCTGCTGGTCACCATGGTCCTGTTCTCGGCCAACCGCACCGGCACGCTGCTGCTCGAACTGGGCCCGTTCGACGTGACGACCGGCGTGCTGATGTCGGCGCTGGGCCTGATCCTGCGCCTGTTCGCCGTGGCCGTCCCCGGCGTGCTGGTCTTCGCCACCACCGACCCCACCGACCTGGCCGACGCCCTGGTGCAAAACGCCAAGGCCCCCGCCCGCTTCGCCATCGGCGCGCTGGCCGCCTTCCGCCTGCTCCCCCTGCTCGGCACCGAATGGCAGATGCTCACCCTGGCCCGCCGAGCCCGCGGCATCGACGCCGGCCGCAACCCCATCACCGCCGTACGCCTCTTCGTCTCGACGGCCTTCGCCCTGCTGGTCGGAGCCCTCCGCCGCGGCGGCCGGCTAGCGGTGGCAATGGACGCCCGCGGCTTCGACTCGGGACTGCCCCGCACGTACGCCCGCCGCCAACTCTTCCGCACCGCCGACGCCGCCCTCATCGCCGCGGCCGTCACCCTCTCCGCTGCCACGCTGGGCGTAACGATCGCCCTCGGCCTGTTCCGCCCCGTCATCTGACCCGCCGCGCCCCGCCCCACCCGCGCCGCGACCCGGCTCCTGCTCGACCTCGGCCACCACCGCGCGACAACTCGCGCACCAATCGCTCACTTCAACCGCTCAGTCCAGCCGGCCCACGCCCAAAGCACTCACCCGACGCGCAGAACGAACACTCCAAATGCGACCCCGCCGGCCACGCCCGGAACTCGGCCCTGTCGCCCATTCCGCGCATCAAACGCTCACCCGAACGCCCATCCCGATCAGCCCACGCACTAAACGCTCACCCGAACATCCACCCCGGGCAGCCCCACGCACAAACGCTCACCCCGCGCACCAAACGCGCACCCGAACACCCACCCCGGGCAGCCCCACGCACAAACGCTCACCCCGCGCACTGAACGCTCACTCCGAACGCGACCCGGCCAGCCCACGCACGGAACTTGACCCTGTCGCCCATTCCGCGCAACAAACGCTCACCCGAAACGCCCATCCCGATCAGCCTGCGCACTAAACGCGCGCCCGAGCACCCATCCCGGGGCAGCCCCACTCACAGACGCCCACCCCGCGCACTGAATGCTCACTTCGCCCGCCCACCTGACCAGCCGAAGATCGAATAACGCTCGCCCCGATCGCCTTCATTTGGTCCGATCAGCGCGCACCGAACGCGCAGCTTCGACCGCTCACTCCGGGCCGCCTACACACAACGCTCAACGCAGCGATTACTTCGGCGTAGTGGGGGTGGGGGCCGCGTCGACTAAGCGCGCAGCTTCGACCACTCGTTGCGGGCCGCCTGCACACAACGCTGAACGCGGGGCTCACTTCGGCAATGGTGGAGGCGCGTCGACTGAACGCGTAGCTTCGACCACTTGCTCGGGGGCGCCTGCGCAGAACGCGCAACGTGCGGTTACTTACGGCAGTAGTAGGGGCGGGAGGCGCGTCGGCTGAGCGCGCGGCTTCGATCGGGCGCTGCGGGTGGTCTGCGCGCAGTGGTCGACGTGGGGTTACTTTCGGCAGTAGTGGGGGTGGGAGGTGCGTCGATAGCCTGGTCGGATGGGTGGGCGGCGGGAGTGGGCTGTTGACGGGGGTATAGCGGCGGTCCTGGTGGCACCGGTTCTGGCCAATCATGTGATGAGCGCGAACCTGATCGGGATTCTCGGGTCGCTCGTGGCCGGGGGCGTTCTCGCGGCGACCGTGCGGCGGTGGCCGATCGTGGGCTGGCTCGTTGTCGTTCTCGGGACGCTCGCGGACGGCAACTTCGTGTTCGCGTTGCCGGTCATGAGCTACCTCGTCGGGCTGCGCACTGAGCGGATTCGTGCGGTCGCGGCGGCGTTCGCGATCGTCGCCGCCGTTGGTACGGCGCTCAACTTCGCCGTGCTGGGGACGAGCCAGGCCGAATGGTTCTCGCTGGCGATGATGCTCGTCCTGCTCGGGGTCTTCCCGTGGCTGGCCGGCCGTTATCGCGCCCAGCAGACCCGGCTCGTCTCGGCCGGATGGGAGCGGGCGGCCCGCCTCGAGTCGGAACGGCGCATGGTGCGACTGCGCGAACGTGCGCGAATCGCTCAGGAGATGCACGACTCGCTCGGACACGAGCTGAGCCTGATCGCGCTTTCGGCCGGTGCGCTCGAGACGACGCCGGGCCTGGCCGAGAAGCAACGCCTGGCGGCGGGGCGGATCCGGGAGTCGGCCGCGACCGCCACCGACCAGCTGCGCGAGATCATCGGCGTGCTGCGCGAGGACGGGGAGGCGGCTCCGACGACGCAGGACGACCTCGGGGCGCTCATCGCGAAGTCGCGCGACGCCGGGATGTCGATCCTCGTGGCGACGTCGGGCGAACTGCCGAAGGGCGCCGAGCGGACGGCCTACCAGGTGGTGCGCGAGGGCCTGACCAACGCGAGCCGGCATGCGCCGGGGGCCACCGTACGGGTCACCCTGCGCGACGACGGCGATGTGTCGACGATTGCGGTTGTCAACGACGCACCGGACGAAGCGCGCGCGGCCGGGGGCACAGCGCGCCTGGGGCTGATGGGGCTGCGGGAACGCGTACGGCTGAAAGGCGGAAGTCTTCTCGCCGAGCCGACACCCGACGGGGGTTTTCGCACCGTGGCCGAGATCCCGCGGTCGGGCGAGCCGGTTCCGGAGGAGGCCGGCGAGACCGAGATGCGCCGCCGGGCCCGCCGCAGCCTCGCCGCCGCCGTGCTCACCCCGGCCGTGCTGGCGCTGGTCACCGCGCTCGGCTACTACCCGTTCGCGGTGGCCGGGTCGGTGCTGGAGGAGTCCGCTTTCGAGCGCATGCGCATCGGTACGCCGCGCGCCGAACTGGCCGGGGTGCTGCCGTCGCGGGAGGCGGCGGGCGACAAGGCGGCGGGGTGCGAGCTCTACAGCGACGGCAACTTCCCGATGGCCGACGCCGCCTACCGGTTGTGCTTCACCGACGCCCGCCTGACCAGCAAGGAACGACTCAAGTGAGCGAAGGTGCGCGGGTGAGTGTCAGGGTGCTGGTGGCCGATGACGAGGCGATGATCCGGGCGGGGATCCGGGCGATCCTCGACAACGACGACGGGATCGACGTCGTCGGGGAGGCCGGGGACGGGGTCGAGGCGGTCGAGCTGGTGCGGCGGCACCGGCCCGAGGTGGTGCTGCTCGACATCCGGATGCCGCGGCAGGACGGGTTGTCGGCGGCGGCCGAGATCCGGCGGCTGGTTCCGGAGTGCGGGGTGCTCGTGCTGACCACGTTCGGCGAGGACGAATACATCGTGCGGGCCATCGCGGCGGGGGCGGCCGGGTTTCTGCTCAAGTCGAGCGACCCGCGTGAGCTGACCGCGGGAATCCGGGCCGTGGCGGCGGGCGCGGCCTACCTGTCACCGCGGGTGGCGCACCGGGTCATCACCGACCTGGCCGGCCCTCGACTGGGCTCGGGGGCCGCCGCCCGGTCCAAGGTGGACGTCCTGACCGATCGTGAGCGCGAGGTGCTCGCCCTGATCGGGGAGGGACTGTCCAATGCGGAGATCGGGCGGCGGCTCTTCCTCGTCGAGGGCACGGTCAAGGCGTACGTGAGCAGCGTGCTGAGCCGTCTCGGCGTCCGCAACCGCGTGCAGGCGGCGATCGTCGCGTACGAGGCCGGACTGGTCTAGGCGTCACGCCGCTGCAGGACGGCACGGCCCGCGAGGACCGCCGCGATCGCCCACGCCGACACGATCGCGAGGCCGACGAGCGGCGAGTCGCCCTCCAGGAAGTGGTTGCCCGCGACGCCGGGCATGGCGTCGGCCACGGCGTTGAGGACGGCGATGTCCGGCACCTGGAGCAGCGGCGGCACCACGACGATCAGCAGCAGCAGGACGACCAGGGTGAGCACCGGGCCGCGCAACGCCGCGCCGAGACCGACCGCCAGGATGCCGAGCACGGCCAGGTAGAGGCCGATCTTCAGGCTCTGGGTGAGGACGCCGGCCGAGGTGCCCAGGTCGTCCAGCAGCGGGCGGGCGACCAGCGAGCCCAGCAGGCCGGCGACCACGCCCGTCACGAACGTCACGGCGGCCACCACCGCGCATTTGGCGAGCAGGAGCCGGCCGCGGGCGGGCACCCAGGTCAGCGACGACCGGATCGTGCCGGTGGAGAACTCGCTGGTCATGGCCAGCATCGCCAGCGCCAGGAAGGCCAGTTGCGCGAAGCTGAGCGCGAGCACGGCGATGCTCCCGGCCGGCACCAGGCCGTCGCGGAAGACGCTCGCGGGCAGGTCGCCGTTCCCGGCGTAGAGCGCGTACTGGCCGGCGCCCGCGGCCATCAGCACCAGGGCCGACAGCAGGGCCCACCAGACCGTACGGGTGGTCCACAGCTTGGTCCATTCGGCGCCGATCGCCGCTCGGAGCCGGGTCATGACAGCACGCTCCCGTCGGTCAGCTGGTAGTAGGCGTCCTCGAGCGAGGCGTGCCCGGCGACGATCTCGGCCAGCGGCGCGTCCGCGAGCAGCCGGCCGCGGCCGATCACGATCAGGTGGTCGGCGGTCACCTGCATCTCGCTGAGCAGGTGGCTCGAGACGAACACCGTGCGCCCCTCGGCGGCGAGCCCGCGCATCAGGCCGCGGATCCATCGCACACCGTCCGGGTCGAGGCCGTTGACCGGCTCGTCGAGGACGACCACGGGCGGGTCGCCCAGCAGCGCGCCGGCGATCCCGAGCCGCTGGCGCATGCCCATCGAGTAGGCGCCGGCCCGCTTACGGGCGGATCCGCCCAGCCCGGCCAGCTCCAGCACCTCGTCCACCCGGCGTACGGGAATCGCATTGCTCCTGGCCATGGCGAGCAGGTGATTGCGCCCGGTGCGCCCCGGATGCACCGCCCCCGCCTCGAGCAGCGCGCCGACGTGGCGCAGGGGCCACTCGTACGCGGAATAGGATCGTCCATCGAGGAGCGCGCGCCCGGACGTCGGCCGGTCCAGGTCGAGGATCATCCGCATGGTCGTCGACTTGCCGGCGCCGTTGGGCCCGAGGAAGCCGGTGACCCGGCCCGGCCGGATCTCGACGTCGAGCCCGTCGACGGCCACCGTGGCGCCGAACCGCTTCGTCAGTTTCTCCAGTGTCATCAACACGCTGAGAGACGCTAGATGCGCAGGTGGTGCTCGCGCCCGACCCGAACGGCAGCCGCCCGTACTGACGAAAGTAAGGCTTGGTACATGCACTGTTGATCTATCGCGACGAATGTGTGCCCGAGTACGCATGCATCCATCTGTGGGAGATCACCGATATGGGTCACGGTCACGACCATCATCACGACCACGCGCACGAGTCCGCCGGCGGCGACGTTCCCGCGGCTCTCGACCTGAGCATCCCGGACAGCGAACTGTCGCCGTCCGACGTCTCGCGGCGTGGCTTCCTTCGCGGCGCGGGCCTGCTCGGCGCGGGCGCTGCCGCCTCTGTGCTGGCCACCCCGACCGCCGCTCAGGCCGCGGGTCTGCCGCACAGCCACGGCCCGGCCGGTGGCGGCACCGACAAGGGCGGGTTCACCTGGCTCGCCGGCGACCACCACATCCACACGCAGTACAGCTCGGACGCCCAGTACCGGGTGATCGACCAGGCCAAGCACGGCCGCGCGTTCGGTCTCGACTGGGTCGTCATCACCGACCACGGCAGCGTCGCGCACGCCAAGATCGGCGTGGAGAAGGTGAACCCGGACATCCGGGCCACCCGCGAGGAGCTCAAGGACCTGCTCACGTTCCAGGGCCTGGAGTGGAACATCCCGGCCGCCGAGCACGCGACCGTCTTCGTGGCCCCGAGCAAGCACGAGGTCGAGGTTCTCAAGCAGTTCGAGAACAACTACGACGGCAACCTGCTGCCCACCACCAACACCCCGGAGCAGAACGAGGCCGCCGCGATCGCCGGCATCAAGTTCCTCGGCTCCCAGGTGCGGGCCCGCAAGGTCGAGGCCGCCCTGTTCCTGGCCAACCACCCGGCCCGGCGCGGCATCGACTCGCCGCACGAGATCCGCAACTGGCGCGACGCCGACCCGTCGGTCGCCGTCGGCTTCGAGGGCGCGCCCGGCCACCAGGCCGCCGGCATCCCCGCCCCGAACGGCCGGGGCGGCGCGCGCGGCTACTACGACAACAACCCGTCGGCCGCCTCGTTCCCGGGCTACCCGCCGGAGAGCTACCGCACTTGGGGTGGCTTCGACTGGATGACGTCGACCGTCGGCGGCCTCTGGGACAGCCTGCTCGCCGAGGGCAAGGCCTGGTGGATCACGGTCAACTCGGACTCGCACGTCAACTACCTGGACCAGTCGGACCGGGGCCCGGGCAGCGACTTCGAGGCCAACGGCAAATACAACGACCCGGTCTACACCGGCAAGACGCTGACCACGGCGGGTGACTTCTGGCCCGGCTTCTACGGCCGCACCAACGTCGGCGCGTCGTCGTGGGGCTACAAGCAGGTCATGGACGGCCTGCGCGCCGGCCGCGTCTGGGTCGACCACGGCCGCCTGATCAAGGGCCTGGACGCCCGGGTCCGGGTCGGCGGGGACCGCCGCTGGTCGTCCGGCACCCCGCTCGGCGGCGTGCTGCACGTCAAGCGTGGCACCTCGACCGAGATCACCCTCGACATCGACCTGCAGGACGTGCCGAACTGGGCGCAGTTCATCCCGGTGCTCAAGCGCGTCGACGTCATCGTCGGCACGGTCACCGGCCCGGTCGCCGACAAGGACGCCTTCACCGCCCCCAACACCAAGGTGGTCAAGTCGTTCGAGGTCAGCAAGACGTCGGGCAAGCTGTCGCTGACCTACTCGTTCGGCCGACTCGACAAGCCGTTCTACGTGCGCGTCCGCGGCACCGACGCCAAGCGCACCCAGGCCGGCCTGATGGGCGCCGCGGTCGACCCGGTGGGCCCGAAGCTCGACGTGCTCGGCGACGCCGACCCGTGGGGCGACCTGTGGTTCTACACCAACCCGATCTGGGTCCTTCCCAAGTGACCTTGACGGGGGTCAGCTTCGGTCACCGGCAGGTGGCCGAAGCCGACCACTGGATCCTCGCGCTGGATCCGGCGCCCTCCCTTGCCTGTACGCACCTGGTGCAGACGCCGTTCCCGCACGTCGCGATCAGCGTGACGTCGTCCCGGTCCTACGAGACGGCGGATGATCTTCAAGAGGGCGCCGACGCCGCCGCGACGGGGAAGTTCGGGCGAGCCGTGATCTTCCCGGGCTCGGCGGATCTGACCGGTCGGCTCACGGTTGCCGAGCTGCTCGAGCGCACCGCGATCGACCGGGTCGAGGTGCTCGGCTCGGGCGTGGCCGACGACGACGCCGTCGTGGACACCCGCGATTTCGTACGCCCCCAGTACCGCGGCGGCGATCTCGTGCTGGTGACCATGCCGGCCGCCGGCGGGGTGCTCGTGCCGTTCGAAACGCGGGATCCGACCCCCTGCTGCGCCGACCACAAGTAGGCCCTTCTCTACGCTGGGCCCGTGTCACGTAACTCGCTGCAGTCGAAAATCGCCGAAGCACAGGGCGGGGTGATGCTCTTCAGCATCACTCCGCCTCGCCGCGCCACCGCCCCCGAGCGGGTCAAGGAGATAGCCGAGGTCACCGTGCGCCGCCTGGCCGGCCTCGATCTCGACGGCCTGATCCTCTACGACATCGACGACGAGTCGGACCGCAATCCCGACGAGCGCCCGTTCCCCTATCTGCCGACGCTCGACCCGGCGTCGTTCCACACCGACCACCTCGGCGACTGGGACAAGCCCACGATCGTCTACCGCAGCGTCGGCAAATACACCGAGCAGGATCTGCGCGGCTGGCTGTCCACAGCCACCGACGGGGTTCTCACTGTGCTCGTCGGCTCGTCGTCGGGCGCCAAGCCCGTCCGGACGTCGTTGCGCCGCGCGCAGCAACTGCACCGCGAGGTGAGCCCGGGCCTGCCGCTGGGCGCCGTGGTGATCGGCGAGCGGCACGCTCGTCACGGCGACGAGCACCTGCGCATGCTGACCAAACAGGAGCGCGGCTGCACGTTCTTCGTCTCGCAGGTGATCTATGACTTGAACGAGACGAAGAACCTGGTCTCCGACTATTTCTACGCCTGCCGCGAGGCGGAGATCACGCCCCGCCCGCTCATCTTCACGCTCTCGGTCTGCGGCTCCCCGAAGACCCTCGAATTCCTGGCCTGGCTGGGCGTCGAGGTGCCCCCGTGGCTGGCCACCGAGCTGCGCGAATCCGCCGACCCGCTGGCCGATTCCCGCCGCGAATGCCTGGCCATCGCCCGCGACCTCAAGGCCTATTGCGAGCGCCTCGGCATGCCGTACGGCTTCAATGTGGAAAGCGTGTCGATCCGCAAGGCCGAGATCGAGGCCTCCACCGCATTGGCCCGCGACGTCTGCACGCTGCTCCGCTCATAACTCATTCGAGCCGGGCCAACTCCTCGGCGGTCAGTTTCAGCGCACCGGCGGCGATGTTCTGCTCCAGATGGGCCTCGTCGCCGGTGCCGGGAATGGCGAGAACGTTCTCGCCCTGATGAAGCGTCCACGCCAGACGAATCTGATGCGGGGTCACCCCACGCGCCTCGGCCAGGCTGTTCACGGCGGCGTCGGTCACGGCCGTGGCGCCGTCCTCGCGGCTGGGGCCGGCGATGGCGAAGAAAGGCACAAAGGCGATTCCCCGTACGGCCAATGCCCGCGGGAGGTCATCATCGCGGCGCAGGTCGAGGGCGTAGCTGTTCTGGACGCACACGACCGGTGCGATCGCCGAAGCCTCGTCCACGTGCGCCGGCGTCGCGTTGGACAGGCCCAGATGCCGGATCAGGCCCTCGTCGCGCAGGGCGGCCAGGGCCGCGAACCGGTCGGCGATCGGGCCGTCGCGCCGGGTCAGGCGCAGGTTGACCAGGTCGAGCCGGTCCACGCCGAGGCGGCGGAGGTTCTCCTCGACCTGGGCCCGCAGTCGCGCGGGGGTCTCGGCGGTCTCGAACTCGCCCGACGGCAGGATTCCCGGGCCCACCTTCGTGGCGAGGAACAGGCGGGGATCGTACGGGGAAAGGGCTTCTCGGATGAGCTCGGTGGCGAACCTGGCCGCGCCGGTGCCGACCCCGAGAATGCCGCCGGGGGAAACGTAGAAAGCGGCGGTGTCGATGTGGTTGACGCCCAACTCGACCGCCCGGCGCAGCACGCGCACGGCCACGCTCCGGTCGGGACGGGGCGTGAGCCGCATCGAGCCGAAACCCATCCGGTTGACGACCTGATCGCCGAGGGTCCACGTGCCGGCTGCTTCTGCGGTAATCACGGCGCGAACGCTAGTGCCGTCGCTGGCCACGGGCACTCCGCCGCCTGCCCGATACCGGTTTATACGTGTCGTTGCTAACTTGTAAATCACGGAATCCCGTTGTTCCCGGCCGGGTTGTCGCGGTCATGACGACGATCGGTTTTATCGGAAGCGGGAACATCGGCGGCACGGTGGCACGGCTCGCGGTCGCGGCCGGTTACGACGTGGTGGTCAGCAATTCCCGCGGGCCCGAGACCCTGCAGGAATTCGTGGGCGAGCTGGGGCCGAAGGCGCGCGCGGCCACCGCGACCGAGGCTGCCGCGGCCGGTGACCTGGTGGTGGTGAGCGTGCCGTTCAAGGCGCACCCGCAGCTGCCGGTGGGCGAGCTGGCCGGCAAGGTCGTGCTCGACACGAACAACTACTACCCGGAGCGGGACGGGCAGTTCGCGGCGATCGACAAGGGCGAGCTGACCAGCGCCGAGGTCGAGCAGCGGGCGCTCGGTTCGGCTCAGGTCGTGAAGGTCTTCAACAACATCTGGTCGGGTCACCTCGGTGCCCTGGCCCAGCCGAGCGGCGCCGCCGATCGTTCGGCCCTGCCGATCGCCGGGGACGACGCGGCCGCCAAGCAGAGGGTGACGGAGTTCCTCGACACGATCGGTTACGACGCGGTGGACGCCGGCACGCTCGCGGACAGCTGGCGGCAGGAGCCGGGCACCCCGGTCTACGGCCCGCCCTACGGCTCGTACGGCGAACTGCCCGGCACCCCGGCCCCGGCGGCGACGATCCGCGAGGCCCTGGACGCGGCGAAACGCTGAGAGCGCGATCCGCTTTCACGTTCACTCTGCGTACGCGTCGGCGTCGTCACCAGGGGGAACGCGACCTGAGAGCGCTCTCGCGGCCGTTGTCCACAGGCTTGCCTTCGTACGGGGAGGGCCTGCGACGATGGGCGGGTGCTGGTTGCTTTCTCTGTGACACCCCTCGGGGTGGGTGATTCCGTCGGCGATCTGGTCGCCGAGGCGGTGCGTGTGGTGCGTGCCTCCGGGCTGCCCCATCGCACCGACGCCATGTTCACCACGGTCGAGGGCGAATGGGACGAGGTGATGGCCGTCGTCAAGGCGGCCGTCGACGCGGTGGCGGCCAAGGCGCCGCGGGTCAGCGTCTCGATCAAGGCGGACGTGCGCCCCGGGGTGACCGGGGCGCTCACCGCCAAGGTGGAGCACATCGAGCGGGTGTTGCGCGAGTGAGACGCCTGGTGATGTGGGACATCGACTACACGCTGCTGCGGGCCGGCGGCGCGGCCACCGTTGCCTGGCGGGCGGCCTTCGCCGAGCTGACCGGGGTGCCCTGGCGGGCGACGCCGAACTTCGGCGGGCGTACGGACATGGACATCTGCGCCGAGGTCTTCGCGACGCACGGGATCACCGACTGCACGCCCGAGCGGTTCTTCCTGCGCTACGTGGCCGAGGTGGAGCGCGTCAAACACCTGTTCGCCGAGGAGGGTGCGCTGATGCCGGGCGTCCGCGAGGTGCTGGCCCGCCTCGGTGACGACCCGCAGGTCGTGCAGACGCTGGTCACCGGAAACGTGCCCGAGGTGGCGGCGGCCAAGGTCGCGGCGTTCGGGCTCAGCGACGCGTTCGACGCCGGGGTCGGCGGCTACGGCACCGACGACAGCGTGCGCGCCACCCTGGTGCGGCGCAGCCTGGAACGGGCCGAGGCCAAATACGGCGAACGGTTCGATCCCGTCGTCATCGGCGACACCGAGCACGACGTGACGGCGGCGCTGGCGAACGGCGCCTTCGCCGTGGCCGTGGCGACGGGCCGGACCAAGATGGCCGACCTCGTGCTGGCGGGCGCCCACGCCGTGCTGCCCGACCTCTCCGACGTCGACGCGGCCGTCCGCATCCTCACCACCGATGGCCTGACCGCCTCCACACCGCCGGCCTGACCGCTCCTGTATCGCCCGCCCGCTTGCGTCTTTATCTTTACCGCCGGCCCGCTTACGGCACGCTGAGCTCCGGCGGGAAGCCTGTCCAGCGCAGCTCGGGCGGCAAGTGGGAAACGTCGTTGAAGACCAGCGGCGTCGCCCCCGGCCGGCCCGGCCGCCACTGCAGCACGGTGACGCCGGTGTTGCAGGAGTTGAGGCCGAGCCAGCGCTCGGGCGGCGACTGGAGCGCGGCCCGCAGGAACCAGCCGATCTGGAAGTTGTGCGTGATGCAGAGCTCGTCGGCCGCCGGGTTCGCGAACCGGGCCACCATCGCCTCGGCGGCCGCGGGATCCTCCGACGGCTCGGAGTCGTCGAGCTCCGCGGCGACCTCGACCGGCACGCCGGGCAGGGCCGCGGCGACGATCTCGGCCGTCTCGACGGCGCGGGCCAGCGGGCTGTGGCTGATCCGGGTGAGGCCGGCGTTGATCAGCCGCTGCCCCAGCAGCTCGGCCTGACGCCGTCCGGCCGCGGTCAGCCCCGACTCGTCGATAGTCGCCTCGGCGTGCCGGGCCAGCCAAAGCCGTCTCACGTTGAGCTCCGCGGGCCACGGCCGGCCCCGGGCCGCTGGCCGCGGGCGGCTGGCCGGCTCATGTCGGGCTCACCGGGTTGGGGATCGCGCCGCCGAAGCGCCGGTCGCGGCTCGCATACAGCTCGCAGGCATACCACAGGTGGCGGCGGTCGAAGTCGGGCCACAGGGTGTCGAGGAAGACCATCTCCGCGTACGCCGACTGCCAGAGCAGGAAGTTCGACGTGCGCTGCTCGCCCGACGGCCGCAGGAACAGATCGACCGCGGGCACCTCGGGGTGATACAGGTATTTCTCGATCGTCTTCTCGTTGACCCGGTCGGCCTTGAGCTTGCCCGCCGCGACGTCGCGCGCGATCGCGGCCGTGGCGTCGGCGATCTCGGCCTGGCCGCCGTAGTTGACGCAGAACTGCAGGGTCAGCGTCTTGTTGTGCTTCGACATCTCCTGCGCCGTCTCGAGCTCGGAGATCACGCTCTTCCACAGCCGGCCCCGGCGCCCCGACCACACCACCCGCACGCCCAGGTCGACCAGCTGGTCGCGGCGGCGGCGGATCACGTCGCGGTTGAAGCCCATGAGGAAGCGCACCTCCTCGGGCGAGCGCTTCCAGTTCTCGGTGGAGAACGCATATGCCGAGAGGTAGGGGATGCCCAGCTCGATGGCGCCCTCGATGGTGTCGAACAGCGAGAACTCGCCCTGCTCGTGCCCCTTGGTGCGGGACAGCCCGCGCTCCTTGGCCCAGCGGCCGTTGCCGTCCATGACCATCGCCACATGCTTGGGCAGCGCCGCCTTGGGCAGCTCGGGCGGGGTCGCGCCGGACAGGTGCGGGGTGGGCGGACGCGGCGTCATGGGTTCTCCCGTCGATCGACCAGCGGGAGCGAGCGCAGCGCCCGCTCCATGTGCCATTGCAGGTGGGCGGCGACCAGGCCGCTGCACTCGCGGCGCACCGGCGGCTCGCTCGCGTCGGCCACGACCCAGTCGCCCACGGTCAGCGCGTTCATCAGGCCGAGCGTGGCCGGGGCCGGGTGGGCCGCGCCGGGCGGGCGGCAGTCGGGGCAGACCGCGCCGCCGGCCGGCACCGAGAAGGCGGCATGCTGGCCGGCCGTGCCGCAGACCGCGCACTCGGCGATCGCGGGCGCCCAGCCGGCCGTGGCCATCGCGCGCAGCAGATAGGCGTCGAGCACCAGGCTGCTCGAGTGCTCGCCGATCGACAGCGCCTTCAGCGCGCCCAGGGTGAGCTGGAACAACCGCAGCGAGGGCTCGCGCTCGACCGGGGTGAGCCGCTCGGCGGTCTCGGCGATCGCGCTGGCCGCCGTGTAGCGCGGATAGTCGGTGAGGAACTGCTTGCCGTAGAGCGCGACCGCCTCGACCTGGCTCACCGAATGCAGCGAGCTGCCCACCCCCTCGGGCGAGCCGGCGAGCTGCAGGTCGATGTGGCCGAACGGCTCGAGCCGGGCCCCGAAGCGCGACGACGTGCGCCGGACGCCGCGGGCCACCGCCCGCAGCCGGCCGTGGCGGCGGGTGAGCAATGTGATGATGCGGTCGCTCTCGCCGAGCTTCTGCACACGCAGCACGACCGCGTCGTCGCGGTAGAGGTGGCGGCGGTATCCGGCGGCTGGCACCCCGTCATTCTGCCCCCTGGGTGCGACAAGACCGGCTTCCGGGTACGGCCGACCCTGAGCCGGTCTCAGGGTCATCTCGGGGGTCGGTCAGTGACAGGACCGATGGTGCCCGCACCGGGCCGGGTCATAGCGTCATCACCATGACCGCGACACTCGCCCGGCGCGCCGGAGTCATCACCCTGATCGCCGCCACGGCGGCCGCGACCCTGACGGGGTGTGCCGGAGTGATCGGGGCCCGGATGACCTTCGACGACACCGAGAAGACCAAGATCACCGAGATCCGGCTCGACGGTGGCGCCGGCAACGTCGCGATCCGCACCGCCGACGTGACCGAGACGAACATCAAGCGCATCATCCGGCGCAGCACCAGCGACCCCGGCGAGTCCTACCGCCTCGACGGCAGCAAGCTGCTCATCGACAGCTCCTGCGGGCACGACTGCTTCGTGTCGTACGAGATCGTGGCTCCGGCCGGCGTGAAGGTGAGCGGCGAGTTCCGGTCGGGCGACATCTCGCTCGAGGCCGTGGGCGACACCGACGTCAAGATGACCTCGGGCGACGTCAACGTCATGGACCCGGCCGGCAAGGTCAAGATCAGGGCCGGCTCGGGCGACATGCGGGTGATGAACGCCAAGAGCGCCGTCGACATCCAGTCCACGTCCGGCGACATCAACGTGATCGACTCGGCCGGCCCGCTGACCCTCAAGGTCACCTCGGGCGACATCAGCGCGGGGCTTAGCGCGCCGGCCTCGGTGACGGCCCAGACGACCAGCGGCGACGTGCAGGTGCGGGTGCCCACGGGCAGCTATCGGATCGAGACCCGCACCGGCTCGGGCGACGCCAACGTCAGCGGCCTGGTCAGCGACCCCGACGCCAAGAACGTGCTCAATCTGCGCACCGCCAGTGGGGACGCGATGGTCAGCGCGGCATGATCGGGGCATGAGCTTCTATCTGCCCCTCGGCGACGACCAGTTCCGGCCCACCCGCTCGACCGAGAGCCCGTGGGACACCGAGATGCAGCACGGCGGCCCGCCCGCCGCGCTTCTCGGCCGGCTGCTCGCGGTCGAGGGGCAGCGGCTGGCGCGCATCTCGGTCGACTTCCTCGGCCCGATCCCGCGCCGCGACTTGCGGGTCGAGGTCTCCCCGCTCAAGCCGGGCCGGCTGACGACGCTGAACGAGGCCCGCATGGTGATCGACGGCCGGGTCGCGGTGACCGCCCGCGCCTGGCATCTCGCCCCCGGCCCGACCCCGCCGGTGACGACCCCGGCCGACCACGCCGACCCGCTGCCCGAGGGCGAGAACGTCTTCCCCGGCATGGCGGAGTGGGGCTACGGGCTGGCCACCGAGTGGCGGGTGTCGAAGGGCGAGCTGGGCCGGGCCGACAGCGAGACCCACGTCTGGACCCGGGTGCGGATGCCGCTGATCGACGGTCACGAGCTCGACGGCCAGGACCGGGCGCTGATCGTGGCCGACTCGGCGAACGGGCTGTCGGCGGTGCTGCCGATGGACAAGTGGCTCTCGATTCCGCCGACCATGACCACCACGCTGCTGCGCCCGGCCGCAGGCGAGTGGGTGCACCTGGCCTGCCGGACGGCGCTCAGCGACGACGGGCTGGGGCTGACGTCGGGCGAGCTCTACGACTTCGACGGCGCGATCGGGCAGGTCTCGCAGCCCCTCGTCGTGCGGGCCCGCTAGGAGGTGGTGGCGCGGGGCCGCGTGAGGTCGCCGGCGCCCGCGGGGGCCGGGGAGACGGGCGCGACGCGGCGGGTGCGGCCCGGGATCAGCGTGGGGCGGCGGCCGGCCGAGATGTCCTCGACCCAGCCCACGGCCAGCACCACCAGGCCCAGCAGCGCGGCCACCACGGCCAGCCGCCACGAGATGCCGACCCAGCCCTGCACGGGCAGGCCGGTCGCCTCGGCCAGGCGGACCACGGCGATGATCAGCGGGACGTGCCACAGATAGATCGTGAGCGCCCGGGCGTTGAGCACGGTGAGGATCCGGCGCGGGGCGACCTGCGGGGAGACGCCCAGCACGACCAGGATGAACGCGGCCGACCAGAGGGCGTTGGCCAGCGGGATGTCGTTGAGGTCGAGCCCGCGCGGGCCGGGATGGGTCAGCGCCCAGGCCGCACCGGTCGCGGCGAAGACCCCGGCGATCCACCAGCGGTAGCGGGCCAGCGCCGCGCCGCGACCGGTGGCGGCCGCCGCGGGCTGCGCGGGCCGGCGGCGGGCCAGCAATCCGTCGTGGTGGGCGAAGCCGAGCAGCCAGGCCGCGCCGTAGAGGGCCAGGTCACGCACGATCACCGGCGGGGTCAGGCCGGCGAAGGTGATCACGGCCAGGGCCCCGTACGGGAAAGCCAGGGTGGTCAGCGGGAACCGGCGGAACAGGGGCAGGAGCAGCGGCGAGAGCAGGACGAACCACAGGAAATCGCGCAAATACCACATCGCGGCGAGGCCCTGGAGCCAGAAGCCCTCGGCGGGCGGATCGACGATCGGGAACGCCCACAGCAGCACCTGCCAGTCCCACGCCATGCCGACCGCGAGCATCGTGGGGACGGCGACCGCGGCCAGCACCCACAGCGCCGGCAGCAGGCGGTGAAGCCGGCGCTCGACCGCGAACGGGCCGTAACGGTCGAGCGACGCCGCCATCATCGAACCGGCCAGCGCGAACATCACCGACATGGCCGGGAAGACGATCGTGAGGGCCGCCCAGCCGGTCGAGTGATAGACCACGACCCGGACGGTTGCGACTGCTCGCAGCAGATCCAGGTACCGGTTGCGCATGGAACTCGTTGTTACCCAGTCCGAACTAAACCCGCAAACCAGCGTGAATTATCCCATAATCGACGCATTACCAGGTTTAAATTCTCGCCACCTGCATTCGCGAATGATCAAAAACCGAGCTTACGCAGCTGACGGGGGTCACGCTGCCACTCTTTCGCTACCCGGACATGAAGATCGAGATACACCCGGGTGCCCAGCAATTGTTCGATCTCCGCACGGGCGCGACTGCCGACCTCTTTCAACCTGACGCCGCGCGACCCGATCACGATCGACTTCTGGCTGTCGCGCTCCACATAGAGATCGGCATAGATCTTGGTGAGGCCGCCCTCGACCATCATCTCCTCGACGAGCACCGCGATCGAATGCGGCAGCTCGTCGCGCACCCCCTCGAGCGCCGACTCGCGGATCAGCTCGGCGATCAGCACCTGCTCGGGCTCGTCGGTCAGCACGTCGTCCGGGTAGAGCTGCGGCGACTCCGGCAGATGCTTGACCAGCACATCGACCAGCGTCTGGACCTGATGCCCGGAGACCGCGCTCACCGGCACGATCTCGGCGAAGTCGTAGAGCTCGCTGACGGCCAGCAGATGCTTGGCCAGCGTGCCCGGGTCGACCAGGTCGACCTTCGTCACCACCGCGATCACGGTCGCCTTGAGCTCGGCCAGCTCGGACGAGATGAACCGGTCGCCCCGCCCCACCGGCTCGTCGGCCGGGAAGCAGACCCCGATCACGTCGGTCTCGCTCCACACCTCGCGCACCAGATCGTTGAGCCGCTCGCCCAGCAACGTGCGGGGCCGGTGCAGACCCGGCGTGTCGACCAGCACGAGCTGCGCGTTCTCGCGATGCACGATGCCCCGGATGACGTGCCGGGTCGTTTGCGGCTTGTTCGACGTGATAGCGATCTTCTGTCCGATGATCGCGTTGGTCAGCGTGCTCTTGCCGGCATTCGGCCGCCCGACAAAACACGCGAATCCCGCGCGATAAACGTCATCCTGAACAACCCGCCCCGCCTCACGGTGACGATGAGTGCGCGCCGTCCCATTCCCATTTCCCGTACGCGGCGTGACTCCCTCACCGGATGCGTCCCGTGCGGCGCCCTTCGCGCGCCCGTCGCGCCCCCGCTCCCCACCGGCCCGCGGCTTGCGCCCCGGCTCACTCGCGCTTGGGAAGCCGGCCGCCCGACCGCGACCCTGCCCATCCCCGGCCCCGCCGCGCCCACCGGCACCGCTCCGCGCCCCGGCCCCGGCACTCCGACCACCACCGGCTCCACCGCGCCCGCCGCCGGCTGCGCCCCGGCCACCGGCAGCACCGCGCGCGGCCCCGGCTCCGCCCCGGCCACCGGCCGCGTCCTCGGCCCGCCGGGCAGCACGCCGCTCCTGCCGACGGAGCTCGTTGCGCTCCCCCGCAGTCAACCGCCGCCCCTCCCCGGACGAGCCGGAAGCAGAGCTGTCAGAAGAGGAACGCGAACCTCGCTCCCCCGCCGAGCCCGAAAACGACGCTCGGTCACCGGCCAACCGCGAGGAAGAAGCCGAACGCGACGCTCGGTCAGCCACCGAACGCGAAGCCGAACCCGAACGCGACCCCCGATCACCCGTCGAACGCGCCGACCGATCATCCGCCGAACGCGACACCGAACCCGAACGCGAGGCCAGATCACCCGTCGAGCGGGAGGTGGAGGAGGAGCGGGAGGTGGCGGGGTTGGAGGGGGTGGAGCGGGGCTTGCTGTCGTCGTCGGTCATGCCACGCCGATCCCGTTCGTCGCGACAACGGCGAAGTGAATGCCGGGCCTCATGCGGTGACCGTGCCGCGGAGGGCGCCCGTCGGGTCGGCCACGTGGATCGGGGACGTCGGCGCCAGGTCGCGCACCGCGGCGTGCCCCTCGTTCTCCAGTTCGGCCGCCTCGGTGACCACCGCCGCCGCCTCGATCAGGGTGGCGCCGGACGACGCGGCCGACGCCACCGCCAGCTGCAGCGCGCTGACCGACAGGCTGGGCAGCGCCACCGTGGCCGCCGCATAGGTGCGGCCGTCCTGGTCGCGGACCGCCGCGCCCTCGGCCGCACCCACCCGGGCGCGGGCGCTCCGCGCCAGGGTGACCAGCTTGGTGTCCTCAGCGCTCAAGGCGGTGTCGGTCTCAGGCATCAGCGTGCTGTCTTTCCTCTGTCTCGGTGTCGGTGTCGTCAGTCGTGTCGGGCGTCTCGACCGGCTCGATCCGGCGCACCAGCACCGAGTCGATCCGGTTGCGGCGGCCGGTCGTGCCCTCGGCCACCAGGTGCAGACCGCCGACGTCGACCTGGGCGCCGGGGATCGGCACCCGGCCCAGCGTCTGCGCGAGCAGGCCGCCGACCGTCTCGACCTCGTCGGCCGGCAGCTCCACCCCGTAGATCTCGCCGAGATCCTCGATCGGGAGCCGGGCCGTGACCCGGACGGCGCCGTCCTCCAGGTGCTCGACCGGCGGGCGCTCGACGTCGTACTCGTCGGTGATCTCGCCGACGATCTCCTCGAGGATGTCCTCGATGGTGACCAGGCCGGCCGTGCCACCGTACTCGTCCACGACGATCACCACGTGGCTGCGGGCCGCCTGCATCTCGGAGAGCAGGTCGTCGACGGGCTTCGACTCGGGCACGAACGTCGCCGGGCGCATCAGGTCGGCCACCGCCTGCGCCGTCGACGCCGGGTCGCCGTTCTGCGTACGCCTGATGACGTCCTTGAGGTAGAGCACGCCGAGCACGTCGTCGACGCTCTCGCCGATCACCGGGATGCGCGAGAAGCCGGACCGCAGGAACAGGTAGAGCCCCTGCTGCAGCGTCTTCGGGGCCTCGATCCACACCATCTCGGTGCGCGGCACCATCACCTCGCGGGCGATCGTGTCACCCAGCGCGAACACCGAGTGGATCATCTCGCGCTCGCCGTGCTCGACGACGCCGCGCTGCTCGGCCAGGTCGACCAGCTCGCGCAGCTCGACCTGGCTGCCGAACGGCCCCTCGGGGAAGCCCTTGCCCGGCGTCACCGCGTTGCCGATGAGGATCAGCAGCGACGCCAGCGGGTTGAGCACCTTGCCGAGCCAGCGCACCAGCGGCGCGGCGGCACGACCCACCGCGTACGCGTGCTGGCGCCCCACTGTGCGCGGCGCGACACCGACCACGACGAAGCTGACCACGGTCATCGTGCCCGCGGTGACCAGCGCCGCCGTCCAGCCGATGCCCCAGCTGTCGACGGCCACCAGCGCGATCAGCGTCGTCGCGGTGAGCTCGCACAGCAGGCGCAGCAGCAGGAGCAGGTTGAGGTGGCGGACGACGTCGGAGGCGATCGCGGCCAGCGCCGAGGCGCCCCGCTCGCCCTCGCGGGCCATCTCGGCCGCGCGGGCCGTGGAGACCGAGCCCAAGGCGGCGTCGGCCATCGAGGCCAGGCCGGCCAGGAAGACCAGCGCGACGGCGACGACGATCAGCTGCACGTCCGGCAGGCCGGCGGAGGCCGCACCTGCCGCGAATGTATTGGCGGGGTCCACGGCTAGCCGGCCCGTCCGGCCCGCCAGCTCTGGAGGAGCCTGTTCTGCAGGGCGAACATCTCGCGCTCCTCCTCGGGTTCGGCGTGGTCGTAACCGAGCAGGTGCAGCGCACCGTGCACGGTCAGCAGGTGCAGCTCGTCGGCAGCCGAGTGACCGGCCGCGGCGGCCTGCTTCGCGGCCACCTCGGGGGCGAGCACGATGTCGCCGAGCAGCGCCGGCTCCCCCGTGCCCGCCTCGCCGGGACCGTGGTCGACGCTGCCCTCGTCCATCGGGAACGCGAGCACGTCGGTCGGGCCGTCACCACCCATCCAGCGATGGTTGAGCTCGGCCATGTAGTCGATGTCGACGAGCAGGATCGACAGCTCGGCGAGCGGGTTGACCCCCATCTCGTCGAGGGCGTGCCGGGCCACCGCGAGGATCGCGTCGGTGTCGACCTCGACTCCCGACTCGTTGGCGATCTCGATGGACATAGCGGTGCGATTACCCCTTGATTCAGCGCCTACGCCCGGGACGGCCACCGCTGGCGGCACGACCGGGGACGGCGTGGACGGATTGTGTGGCGGCCTGCTCCTGATCGGCGTCGTACCGCGCGTACGCATCGACGATCTCGGCGACCAGCCGGTGACGGACGACGTCGGAGCTGGACAGCTCGGCGAAGTGCACGTCCTCGACATTCTGCAGGATCTCACGAACGATCTTGAGACCGCTGGTCGTGCCGCCCGGCAGGTCGACCTGCGTGACGTCACCGGTGACCACGATCTTGGCCCCGAACCCCAGCCGCGTCAGAAACATCTTCATCTGCTCGGGAGTCGTGTTCTGCGCCTCGTCAAGAATGATGAACGCGTCGTTGAGGGTGTTGTGGGTGACGATCAGGTCGTCGGTCACGTAGAGCGAGTCCTCGGCCGCGACCTGGATGCAGACGGTCTCGGTCTCGCCCTCGGGCTCGATCGAGTGGATGAACCGCATCGGACGCCCGCTGCCGGCCAGGGCGTACGTCTCGCGCTTGCGCTCCAGCCGGAACGGCTCCACGGTCTCGGGCAGCCGGATCTCCAGCACGTACGCATCGTGCCGGTATTCGACCGGACGCCCCTTGGCCAGGCCCGGCTTGCGACCGGCGGCCGGCCTCGCCCGCCAGGTGACTGTGCCGCCGAGTGAGCGGACCAGGAAGATCACGTCGTCGCGGAGCCGCTCGGAGCAGGTCGTGTATTGCACGCGGCACGTGCGACCGGCCTGCGTGACCGGCCCGCCGTCGTTGTCGAGCAGGCCCTGCAGCATTGCGAGGCGCACCGCGGCGCTGTTCATCAGGTAGCGCTCCGGTACGAACTTGGTGTCCGACCGGGTACCGGCCAGTTCCAGCTCGCGGAGCACGGCGGTGACCGGGTTGGCGGTGATCACCCCGCCGCGGCCGCCTTCCGACCGCCGCAGGATGTAGTCGACCTCCGTCTTCCGGGACAACGTGATCCCGGGCAGGGCCGCGTCGAGCGCCTCGGCCAGCTCGGGGTCGTTGGTCGCGAACGACGGCGTGGTCGCCGTAGTCAGGCAGCCGTCACCGAGTAACAGACCCAGCGCGTACGGGTCCATCGGCACGTCCTGCGGAACGAACTCCACCGCGTCGACCAGCGGAAGCTGATACCGGTGGACGGCGCCGCGGCGCAGCTTGCCGATCATGTCCTGCGTCTGCAGCACCCGCGCGGGACGACCGTGGCTCCGGTCGTCGACTGTGCGAACCGTCCAGAGGTGCTCGCCGCAGGCCAGCGTCGACGCACCGTCCTGCGTCGTCACCCGATAGACCTGCTTCTTCCCCTGGGGGAAGACGCCGAGCACGGGTGTGGGCAGTCCGTCCGAGCCCACGACCAGGTCGCCGACTTGCAGCTCGCCGATCTGCCGCCAGCCGTCCGGAGTCAGCACGTTGGCCGTGAGTGGTTGCGCGCGACCCCGCATGTAGGCCAGGGGGGCGACCTCGATCGTGCCCGCGGCCATCAGGCGGGGGATCGACTCGGGGTCGAGCATGTCGTGCAGCGCGTCGTAGAGCGGGCGCAGGTAGGGGTCGATCTTTTCGTTGAGCGTGCCGGGCAGGAAGCCCAGCCGCTCGCCGGCCTCGACCGCGGGGCGGGTCAGGATGATGCGGCTGACCTGCTTGGCCGTCAGGGCCTGGACGGCCTTGGCCATCGCCAGATACGTCTTGCCCGTGCCCGCGGGGCCGATGCCGAAGACGATCGTGTTCTCGTCGATGGCGTCGACGTAGCGCTTCTGACCCAGGGTCTTGGGCCGGATCGTCTTGCCGCGCCGGGACAGGATGTTGAGGGTGAGGACCTCGGCGGGCCGTTCGGCCGTCGCGTCCTCGAGCATGGCCGCGGTGCGGCGCACGGAGTCGACGCTGAGCGTCTCGCCCCGCTCGATGAGCTCGATCAGCTCGGAGAAGAGGCGTTCGGCGGTGGCGTTCTCGGCCGGGTCACCGGTGATGGTGATCTCGTTGCCGCGCACGTGCACGTCACTGGCGAGAGTTCGCTCGATGAGCCGCAGGATCTCGTCCTTGGCACCCAGCAGGTTCACCATGATCTTCGGGTCGGAAACCGAGATCTTGGTCTGCACCCGCGCCGCGCCGTCGGAGCCTGCGCTGGAAGGGTTCGGCGTACCGGTCATAGGGCGGCCCTGAGGGCCTCCGCCACCTGCTCTCACACTCTTCGTCGCCCGGGGTGGACGGCGTACTGAAGGATCGGCCCATCGTATCCGCTCCGCCGTCCCAACGCCGATGCCATTATCGCCGGAAATGGGACGGCCTCACTCACGCGTGATTCATGAATAACCGTCGGAGGCCAAGCCACCGTCGAAGCCCTCCTGCGCCCGGGTCACGCGATAGGTCGCCCAGTGCATCCGGACGACGGCACCCGACTCGTCGCGGGTCAGCCGCAGCAGCTCCCCCGTCTCGCGCCCGCTGACCGTACGCAGCACGTCCGCCTGCCCCGGGACCGGCTCGAAGATCGACGGCGGCGAGTCGACCGGCAGCTCGGCCAGCTTGGCCCGCAGCGCCCCGTCGTGCCAGGAGAAGACGAACGGGGTGCCTTCGCTGTACCAGTGGCCCAGGATCGACCGGTACTCCCGCGGCGCCGGAGCGGCGATCGTCCACGGCTTGATGTCGGCCGGGTCCAGCTCGACGGCGAGCCGGAGCAGCTCGTGCACGACGTCGCCGATCACCCGCGAGGTGCCGGACGACCCGAGCACCGCCGCGCCGAGCCCGTCCGGCACGCCTTCCCCACCCCGCCGCCCGTACGCGGAGGCCAGGAACCCCGGCATCGCGCCGTCGTGCCCGACGTGGGTGGCCCAGCGCGACTGCGGCTCGATGATCAGGCCGAGCCCGAAGCCGGCCTGCCAGACCGAGTCGTGCGTCACCGTGGCCGGGAAGCGCATCTCGTCGACGGTCGACGCGCCCAGCACCTTGCCGTCCGGGTCGACGGTGGCCGGGTGGGCCAGGAAGGCGCCCCAGGTGGCCATGTCGCCCGCGGTGCTCCACAGCTGGGCGGCCGGGCCGACCCCGCCCAGGTCGGTTTGCGGCTCGGGGCGGGCCGCGTCGGAGAAGTCGTCCACCACGTAGCCGACCGCGGACTGCGCCGGCGGGTTCAGCGTGGTCGCGGTCAGCCCCAGCGGCCCCAGCACCCGGTCGGCCACGATCTCGGCCCAGGTGCCGCCGCGCAGCTTGGCGACGAGCTGGCCGAGCACGGCGAACCCGAGGTTGGAGTAGTGGTAGCGGCGGGCGTTGGGCAGCACCCGCTCGGCCCGGTCGAGCTGCGCCAGCACCTCGGTGGCGTCGGGCGCCCGCAGCGTGTCCCAGATGTCCCCGTACGGCTCCCGCTGGAACCCGGAGGTGTGCGACAGCAGCCGCCGGATCAGGGCGTCGCCGTGCGCCGGCACGGGCAGGTGCTTGGCGATCGGGTCGTCGAGGTCGAGCAGCCCCTCGTCGCGGCACTGCAGCACGAGCACGGCGGTGAAGGTCTTGGTGATCGACCCGATCCGGAACCGGGTGTCGGCGCCCAGCGGATGATCGGGGTTGCCGGAGTCACCGACGGTGAACACCCACGGCTCACGGTCGGCCCGGTGCAGGGCCACCGAGATCGCCGGGACGCGACCGTCGGCCTGGGCCTTGCGGACGACCCGCTCGTAGCGGGCGGAGGCGGTCACCGGACGGCCGGGGTCAGGCAGTGGTTCTCCATCCTGGCGATCTTAAGGTGGGCACCGACAGGCATTGAGGATGGGAGCGCTTCCATGACGGATGTCGAGCACCTGATCGCGCGGTTGACCCTCGAGGAGAAGGTGTCACTGCTCGCCGGCCAGGACTTCTGGTCGTTGCCGGCGATCGAGCGGATCGGGTTGCGCTCGCTGGTGATGTCGGACGGGCCGATCGGCGTACGGGGGGTGGGTTGGGCTCCCGACGACCCGTCGATCGCGCTGCCGAGCCCGACCGCGCTCGCGGCGGCGTGGGACGTGGAGCTGGCCGAGCGGGCCGGGCAGCTGCTGGGGCAGGAGTCGCGCCGCAAGGGTGTGCACCTGCTGCTCGGGCCCACGGTGAACCTGCAGCGCACCCCGCTGGGCGGCCGCCACTTCGAGTGCTACTCCGAGGACCCGCTGCTCAGCGGCGAGATCGCGGTCGGTTTCGTGCGCGGGGTGCAGCGGCACGGCGTCGGCACGACGGTCAAGCACCTGGTCGGCAACGACTTCGAGACCGACCGGATGGAGGTCGACGTCCGGATCGGCGAGCGGGCGCTGCGCGAGATCTATCTGGCGCCGTTCGAGCGGGTCGTCGAGTCGGGCGGCTGGGGCGTGATGAGCGCCTACAACGGGGTGAACGGGCACTCGATGGCCCAGAACGGCCGGATCCAGGACGAGATCCTCAAGCGCGAGTGGGGCTTCGACGGGGTGGTGGTGTCGGACTGGCGGGCCGCGCGCTCGACGACCGGCGCCGCGCTGGGCGGGCTGGACATCGCGATGCCGGCGCTGGAGAGCCCGTGGGGCGAGAAGCTTGTCTCCGCCGTACGGGCTGGGGAAGTGCCCGAGGAATCGATCGACGACAAGGTGCGCCGGGTGCTGCGCCTGGCTCAGCGGGTCGGCGTGCTCGACGGTGGCCCGGCCGTGACACCCCCGGCGGAGCTGGACGGTGACGCGATCGCCCGCGAGGTCGCGGCCCGGTCGTTCGTGCTGGTGCGCAACGAGAACTACACGCTTCCGCTGGAGCCGGCCGCGCTGACCAAGGTGGCCGTGATCGGCGCGCTGGCGACCGACGCCCGGGTGCTCGGCGGCGGCAGCGCCCAGGTCTCCCCGCCGCACGTGATCTCCCCGCTGACCGGGCTCGAGCTGGCGCTGTCGGGTGTGGACGTCGAATACGCGGTCGGCGCCGACCCGCGCCCGTTCCTGCCCGCCGCGCACGGCCCCGGCTGGGCCCCCACCACGGCGACCGTCGGCAGTCACACCCTCGAGCTCGAGACGACCGCGCTGCGCTGGATCGGCTCGCTGCCCGGCGGTCTCGACCCGGCCGACGTCGAGGAGATCCGCCTCGAGACCACGTTCACCCCGCTCGAGGGCGGCGAGCACACGTTCGCGGTCTCCGGATTCGGCACCTTCGAGCTGCTTGTCAACGGCACCTCGCTGTACGAGGGCACCCTGCACCCGCCGGGCGCCACCCGCGCCGACCTGCTGCTGTCCCCGCGCGAGCAGCGGGTCACGGCGACGCTGGAGGCCGGCGTGGCGGTGCCGGTCGTGCTGCGGCAGACGATCGCCCGCGGCCTGGCCCACACGGTGTCGAGCACGCTGGGTCACCGCCCGCCCGGCCCCGACGCCGACGGCCTGATCGCCGAGGCGGTCGAGCTGGCCGCGGGCGCCGACGTGGCCGTGATCGTCGTGGGCACCACCGAGCAGGTCGAGTCCGAAGGCTTCGACCGTACGTCGCTGGCCCTGCCCGGCCGCCAGGACGAGCTGGTGTCGAGGGTCGCCGCGGCCAACCCCCGTACGGTCGTGGTCGTCAACGCCGGCTCCCCCGTGCTCATGCCCTGGTCGGACGAGGTCGCCGCGACGCTGCTGACCTGGTTCCCCGGCCAGGAGGCGGGGGCCGCCCTGGCCGACGTGCTGCTCGGAACAACCGAACCCGGCGGCCGGCTGCCCACCACGTGGCCCCGCCGCGAGGAGGACTGCCCGGTGCTCGCGATCGAGCCGCGCGACGGCGTGGTGACGTACGAGGAAGGGGTCTTTGTGGGTTATCGGGGGTGGCTGCGCTCGGGGGTCGCGCCGCTCTACGCGTTCGGCCACGGCCACGGCTACACGACGTGGCAGTACGACGAGATGACCGTCACCGAGACCGAGGCCGTGATCACGCTGACCAACACGGGCGCCCGGTCCGGTCGCGAGGTCGTGCAGCTCTACGTCGGACCGTCGCCGGTAGACCCGTCGCGGCCGGAACGCTGGCTGGCCGGCTTCGAGAACGTCGAGGCCCTGCCTTCGGAGACGGTGACCGTCCGGATCCCGCTGCCGCCCCGCACGTTCGAGATCTGGGAGAACGACAGCTGGGCGCGCCGCCCGGGCGACTACCGCGTAATCGCCGCCCACGCCCTCGACGACCCCCGCCTCACCGCCAAGCTGACCGTATAGAACCTGGACGGTCGCGAGATCGGCCCTGCCTCACCGCAGGGCCGATCGACCGCCTCGGCGGCCTTCCGAACCGCCTCAACTCTGCTCGAAGATCGCCTCCACACGTTCCAGCAACACCCGCCACTCGCGGTCCAGAAACGTACCGAGCTGCCGTTCGAGCTCTTGCCTGGACGTCTCCTCGAACCAGGCCCGGTTTCGCTGCAAGACACGCTTGACGTAGCCGGAGCCACCGCCCCACTCGTTGGCGTTGTCGATCCAGAACTGCGCAGCCGTACGAAGCTGGTTCCGGTAGAGACTCAGACCGTTGAGTTGCACCTTTCGCAGCAGATCCTCGTAGGCCGCAGCCATCAGCCGGTTCGCCTGGAACAGCAGCTCGCGCGCCTCGGGCATGGACTCCGACAACGTGTCGCACACGCCGGAGAACTCGGTGACCGACTCTTGCAGAGAGAGGACCGCGAGCCTCCGAGCGCCGTGACCGAGCTGGTGCGAGTAGCTCAGGGAGCGCCACTCACCGTTGCGGCGGATCGTCGCGTTGACCGTGCTCGCATGGGCCCGGCTGATCTCGCCGAGCAGCGCATCGTGGATGTGGCCGGCAATCGGCTTCGGTGACGGGTGGAGCTTGATCCAGCTCGCCATGTGCTTTCCGGCCGCACGCTGCACCGCGCGCACCTGCTCACGGGCGGCGTTGTCCAGCAACGACTGTGTCCGCGCAAGCACCTCGTTCAGCTGACTGCGAAACTCGGCTCGCGTACGACGAACTTGCTCACGCAAGAAATCTCGCAGCAGATCGGCGTCGTCCTCGCGGGAGTTGAAGAACAGCGTGGGGGCGTCGCCGAGACGGTACGGCGCCAGCGCGGTGCTGACCTGCTCACCCTTCAGCTCGTACCCTTCCTCGCTTGTCATGACGCCGACGCCGGTCTCGTCCTTGACTGCCATCGCCTCGTCCGGCCGGGCAAGGACCAGCAGGCCCGCATTTGTGTCGATCTGCGGGTTATTGATCTCCCGAGCCCGCCGCAGCAGGTGCTGGATCGATTGGGACGGCGCGTCATTGAATCCCGAGCAAAGGATCGACACAGTGTGCGGATCCTCGAGCAGCGCCTCAAGGTCTGCCCGGGCCAGGGGTTGGTCGATACCGCGAGTGTCGATGATTCCGATGTCGAGATCGTCGATCTCGATCAAGGCGGGAACGACGATGTCGATCCGGCTCGGTAGTGAGAACTCAGGATGCCGACCGTTGTTGATGGCCTCGAAGGTCTGACGCAGCCATTCGAGCGGCGTCGCCGAAGTCGACGCGCTGTGCCACGCGTCGCGCCGGTCGCGCCGGTGCAGGGCCATACGTGCCAGCACCTCCACCGCGAGATCACGCCGGTCGGGGAACTCGGCAGCTAGTTCCTTCGCCGGGTCGGTCCGGATCGACTTGCCATCGGGCCCCTTTGTGCGCTTCTGCGTCAGGCCGGCCATGTTGCGGATCGCCCGCTCCAACTCCCGAGGGACGGCCGCGGTGATCTCCTCTTCCTCGGCCGGCGCGCTGCCTTGCAGTATCTGGTCGACGAAGTCGTCGACGTCGGAGCGGATCTCGTCCAGCGGCCGGGGCTCGACCTTGATGCCGTAACCCGGTCCGCGACCCAGCCCCACCTCGCACAGCGTGATGCCACCGGCGCCCGTCTCCAATACCGAAAACGTGCGACCCTGCGCATTTGTGACCTCGAGGCCGGTCGACCGGCAGATCGCGGTCGACTTGCCGATGCCAATGCTGCCGATGAACGCGATTTGGTGCTCGCGGCGCAGGAGGAGCTGCGCCAGCCGCTCCACGTCCTTGACGTACTCGTCGAGGCGGGCGCGGAATGCGGGATGCGCCTCGGCCCCCGAGCCGGCGGTGACCAGCCCGGCCACCATCTCCTCGGCGCGCCAGAGCAGCTGCTGGTCCGGGTGGTCAAGCGGCGGCCGCGGCAGGTGCCGCCAGTTACGCGCGAGGACCGCGGCGAGTTCTGCTGCGTCGTCGGTGCCGATCGCCGCCAGCAGCGCCTTCAGCTCATCATCGGACACGGTACGGTCGCCGGCCTCGACCCGCGACAGAACGGCCTGACTCCAAGTCACTCTGCGAGCCAGGTCGGCCTGCTTCAGCCCGACTCGCTCGCGCAGCTGCGCGAGGCGATGCCCCACCTCAACATCGCCGACATCCTCGCTGCCCATGGCTACCCCTCTCCGCTGCCCAAGACAAGCTTGCGGCAACGTTTCCGGAATAACAAGAATGCATTCTGCGCGTAGGCGAATTCATTCCATCTTTCTCGTGAGTATCCTGATGTGGGGCCGCACGGCCGGCCGAACCCCTCCGTAACGCGGCTCCTCTAGGAGCGGGACTGCCACGCCGTCCAGAGCGTCGCGTAGCGACCGCCCGCTCCCACCAGCTGCTCGTGCGTCCCCTCCTCCAACACCGCCCCGTGCTCGAGCACCACGATCCGATCCGCCCCCGCCGCCTGCGTCAGCCGGTGGGCCACCAGCAGTGTCGTCCGCCCCTTGGTAGCCGCCAGCGCCGACTCTTCCAAATCCCGAGCCCCCGCGCTCCCCGCCTCCGCCGTAGCTTCGTCCAGCACCGCCACCGCCGGGTCGAGCAGCACCAGCCGCGCCAGCGCCAGTTGCTGGGCCTGGGCCGCCGTCAGCGGATGCCCTCCCTCGCCCACCACCGTGTCCAGCCCGTTCGGCAACCCCCGAGCCCAGTCCAGCGCCCCCACCCTTTCCAACGCCCCTTCCGCCGCCTCGACCGTCGCCCCCGGGTCGGCCAGCCGCAGGTCTTCGATCAGCGGCCCGGCGAACACGTGCGTCTCCTGGCTGATGATGGCCACGATCCCCGGCGCGAGCTGGTCGACCGGCACCCCGCCCACGGTGGCCGTTCCGCTCGCGGGGCGCAGGATCCCGGCCGCGATCGAGGCGACCGTCGTCTTGCCGGCCCCGGTCGAGCCGACCAGCGCGACCCGCTCCCCCGGCTCGACCCGCAGGTTGATGCCGCGCAGCACGGGCACCTCGTCGTCGTAGCCGAAGGTCACCTCGCGCAACGCCAGGTCGGCGCGCGTGGGCGTACGGGTGCCTGCCGGGGGCACCGGGAGCGTGCCCACGCCGACCAGCCGGGCCAGTCCGGCGCCGGCCGCCTGGATCTCGTCGAGCGTGAACAGGATCATCGAGACGGGGTTGAACAGCCGGTGGAACAGCACCGCGGCCGCGGCCGTCTCGCCGACCGTGACACCCGAGCCCGTACGCACGTAGCAGAACCCGGCGACCAGGATCGTCGCCAGGCCCAGCAGCTCGGCCCGGCTGATCCGGCCGACGAACCGGGTGAACAGCGCGAACACGCCGACCGAGAGGTCCCGGGCGCGGGCCGAGGCGTCGTCGATGGCGTCCAGGTGCCGGCCCTCCAGCCGATACGCGTGGACCGTGCGCACGCCCTGCAGGCTCTCCATCAGCAGCTGGGAGCGGGCGCCGACCGCGGCCCGCTCGGCGGCGTAGATCGGCGCCGATCGGGGCAGATACCAGCGCAGCGCGAGCAGGTAGGTGGGCATGACGGCGAGCCCGGCCACGCCGAGCCGCCAGTCCAGGCCGAACATCGCGGTCACGCTGAGCACGGCCAGGAACAGCGCCGAGATGACGGTCGGCAACACCTCGGCCGCGGCCGCGCCGACCGCGGCCACGTCGGCGCCGACCCGGGCCAGCAGGTCGCCGCGCCCGGCCCGGTCGAGGGTGTGTGCGGGCAGCCGCAGCGCGACCCCGACGGTCTGTTCGCGCAGGCTGGCCAGGATCCGTTCGCCGAGCCGGGTCACCAGGGTGGTGGTGGCGCCGGCGGCGACCCCGCCGAGCAGGGCGATCGCGGTGACGAGCACGCTGATCGGCAGCAGCGCGGCCGAGGCGGCGCCGTCGCGCACGAGGTCGACGAGCATCCCGAGCGCGGTGACCGGCACGACCGAGGCCCCGGCCGCGCCGAGCCCGGTGGCGACGGTGAACGCGACCTCGGCCCGGCGCGATCGCAGCTGCCGGCACAGCCAGCCCCACGTCTGCCGCGGGGTCGCCACCGGTAACGCATGGCTCACCGCAGCACCGCCGTCCGGTAGTTCTCGTCGGTCGCGGCCAGCGAGGCGTGCGTGCCGGTGGCCACGACCTCGCCGTCGCGCAGCACGACGACCCGGTCGGTGATCGCCAGCAGGGCCGGCGAGGTGGTGACCAGCAGGGTGCCCAGGGTCGAGCCGGGGCCGTGCCGCAGGGCGCGGATGCCGCGCGCGATGGCCTGTTCGGTCACCGCGTCGACCGCCGTGGTCGGCTCGTGCAGCACCAGCAGCCGGGGGCAGGCGAGCAGGGCGCGGGCCAGGGCGAGCCGTTGCCGTTGCCCGCCCGAGAGGGCCGCGCCGCGGTCGGCGATCGCGTGGTCCAGCCCGTCCGGGTGGGCCGCCACCACGTCGTCGGCCGCGGCGGCGCGCAGCACCGCGGGCAGCGACTCCTCGGCCGCGTCGATCAGGTTGTCCCGTATCGTGCCGGTGAACAGCTCGGGCAGGTGCGGCGCGACCAGCACGTCGGGCGAGCCGTCGTCGAACAGGGCCACCAGGGCGCCGGCGTCCGGCGCGGCCACCACTCCGACACACTCACCCCGTACGGGGGGAATGGGGTTGTCGCCCGTGGGTGGCTC
Source organism: Paractinoplanes lichenicola (assembly GCF_016785085.1). Lineage (GTDB taxonomy): Bacteria > Actinomycetota > Actinomycetes > Mycobacteriales > Micromonosporaceae > Actinoplanes > Actinoplanes lichenicola. Next base: position 87,838 of record NZ_JAENHO010000005.1, on the reverse strand, counting down.
GGCGGGCACCAGGTCGAGCACGGCCTGGATGCGTCCGGCCGACGCGCGGGACGAGGCGAACCAGCCCGCCGCGGCCGAGAGGGTGGCGAACGGCTCGCCCAGGAAAGCGGCCAGGCCGATCACGGTCACCAGCTCACCCGCGGAGATCCGGCCGGTCAGCGCGAACCAGCCCGCCAGGATCGCGATGCCGCAGGCCACCAGCGTGCTGACGGTGTCGGAGGCGGCCTGGAACCAGCCCAGCGTCTTCGCGGCCCGCAGGGTGGCGCCGAGCGACTCGCGGCTGACCTCGCGATAGCGGCGGGCGGCGGCCTCCTGCGCCCCGATCCCCCGCAGCGGCCGCAGCCCGGTGACCAGGTCGGTGGCGACTGACGCGGCCCGGCCCGCGACCTCCTGCCGGGTGGTGATCCGCCGGGTGATCCGGGGGGCCGCGCGTTGCAGGCCGACCAGCACGACCGGGGTGCCGATCAGCACGACCAGGCCCAGCGGCACCGAGATGACGAACAGCCCGACCGCGCTGATGGCCGTGGCGACCAGCGCGCCGAACAGCCGCGGCAGATAGTCGAGCAGATACGAGGTGGTGTCGGCGTCGGTGGCCGAGATCGTGAGCACGTCGCCGGTGCGCACCTCGGTCCGCGGGTCGAGCACCTTGGCCGCCACCTCGAGCCGCAGCCGGTGGGCCTCGTCGGCGATCGCGCGCATGAGCTGCCGGGCGCCGGTGCGGTAGGCCACCGTGAGGAGCAGGAAGAGGGCGCCCAGGACGCCGACCCAGAGGACCAGCATGCACAGGTCCTGGGTGGCGACCGCGCGGTCGACGATGACGCCGATCAGGATCGGGACGACCGCCTCGCAGCCCTGATGCACCCCGCTCAGCAGGCTGCCGGACACGACTCGGCGATGGCTGCGGCGCAGCGCCCGCCAGAGAAGATTCACGCCCGGCCCGCGTGCATCGACAGTCATCAACTACCGACCTTGGCGTGCGGAAACCGTGGGATCAAGACCCGTGACTCTGTGTGATATACGCCATTCTCACGGATAGTAATTTCAGACTACAGTGTGATCCGTCCGATTCTCCCGGTTCGCCCGCCAGGGCTTCCCGGAATGTCACCGAGAGTAGCTGATCCATGACCTACGACCTCGAGGCTTCCGTCCTGCGGCGCCGGACCGCGGCCGCGCTGGCCGCGCACCCCGGCACAGGCCGGTTCGCCGCCCTCGCCGTCGCCTCGTCCGACCCGCTGGCCGACGTCGCCCGCACCGTCGAGCGCCAACTTCGCGAGACCGCGAACGACTACGAGAGCCAGAGCCTGTTCCTCCTCGTGCTCGACCGCGAGACGGGCCTGCCCGCCGGGGTCGGCCGGGTCGTCGAGGGCGGCGGCCGGACGCTCGACGACGCCCCCGACCGCATCGGCCGCGACCTGTCGGTCATCGTCGAGGCCCACGGCCTGCACGACGGCGGCAAGCTCTGGGAGCTGGCCACCCTCGCGGCGCTCGACGACACCGCGGGCCCGCTGCTCCACCGCACCCTGCTGCAGGCCGGGCAGCGCGCCGGCGTCCGGCACGTGGTCGCCCTGCTCGACGAGCGCACCCACGCCGACCTCACGCTGCTCGGCATCCCGTTCGAAGCGCTGGCCGGGTCCGAGCCGGCCGCGCGGGCCGTATACGTGCCGTTCGCCGCACTGGAGCCTGCGATCGCGGCCCAGGCCCGCCGCCTGAGCCGCCCGGTCGGCCCGTTCGCCGGCGAGCTCAAGGCCCGGGGCCTGCGCCGCCTGCTGACCCGCCGGGCCGCCGCCCGCGTCTGCGACCAGGTCGCCACCGGCGCCGGCCTCGACGAGCACATCCAGCTGCCGGGCCTGGAGCGCCGCCGCTACCGCAGCCTCAAGACCAAGCGCTGATCACCAGCGACCCAGCCGGGCCGACAGCACCGACAACGCCGCCACGCCCGCCGTCGAGGTGCGCAGAACCTCGCGCCCCAGCCGGACCGGCGTCGCCCGATCGAAGGCGGCCAGCTCGGCGTCGCTGATCCCGCCCTCCGGCCCCACCACCAGCACGATCTCCCCCGATGCGGGCAGCGGCACCGTGGTCAGCCGCTCGGTCGCCTCCTCGTGCAGCACGAAGGCGGACGCCCCGAGCCGCGCCGCCACCTGCTTGGTCGAGCAGTCCGGATCGCCGCCGACCACCGGCAGCCAGGGCCGCCGGGCCTGCTTGGCCGCCTCGCGCGCGGTCGCGGCCCACTTGTCGCGCGCCTTGAACCCGCGGTCGCCGCGCCACTGGGCCACCGACCGCGACGCCGCCCAGGGCAGGATCTCGTCCACACCGATCTCGGTCATCGCCTGCACGGCCAGCTCGCCCCGGTCGCCCTTGGCGATGCCCTGCACGACCACCAGCCGCGGGTCGGGCGCGGGCACCACCGACCGGGCGCCGAGCGAGACCGAGACTGTGCCCTTGCCGACCGAGTCGACCTGGCCGGTGGCGAGCGTGCCCCGGCCGTCGCTCAGCAGCAGGGTCTCGCCGGCGCGCAGGCGCTGCACGGTGGCGGCGTGATGCCCCTCGGGGCCGTCGAGCACGAACGAGTCGCCGGCGGGCAGGGCGTCGACCAGGAACATCGGGGCGGACACCCCCGCACGCTATCGAACCGGCGGAGTGCCCGGCACGACCAGCCCGCTCTCGTACGCCGCCACCACCGCCTGGGCCCGGCTCGACAGCCCGAGCTTGCCCATCAGCCGCTTCACGTGCGTCTTCACCGTGGCCTCGCTGAGCACGAGCCGCCCGGCGATCTGGGCGTTGCTCAGCCCGTTGCCGACCAGCCGCAGCACCTCGGTCTCGCGCGCGGTCAGCTCGTCCAGCCGCGAGGTGTCGAAAGACCTCTGCCCGTACGTCTCCACGAGCCGCTGGGTGATCCGAGGGGCGAGCAGGATGTCGCCGTCGACGATGGTGCGCACGGCCGTGATGATCCGCTGGGGTGGCGTGTCCTTGAGCAGGAACCCCGACGCGCCGTCGCTCAGCGCCGTGTAGACGTACTCGTCGAGGTCGAAGGTGGTCAGCACGATCACCTTGGGCGGCGGCAGGGCCGCCGACGCGAGGATCCGGCGGGTCGCGGCCAGCCCGTCCAGGCCCGGCATGCGAATGTCCATCAGCACCACGTCCGGCCGTGTCTCGCCGGCCAGCGCGACCGCCTGCTCCCCGTCCGCGGCCTCACCCACCACCTCGAGCCCGTCGGCCGCGCGGAACAGGGCGACCAGCCCGGCCCGGATCAGCGGCTGGTCGTCCACGACAAGCACCCGGATGCTCATGCCGGCAACCTCAGCAGCACCTCGAACCCGGTGATGGCCGGCCCCGCCGAGAGCACCCCGCCGTAGAGCGCGGCCCGCTCCCGCATGCCGCGGATGCCATGACCGGCCTGGAACGAGCCGCCTACGCCGTCGTCGCTGATCCGCATGGTCAGAGTGTCCTCCCCGTAGTCGAGCGCGACCCGGGCCTGCGCGTCCGGTCCCGCGTGTTTGAGCACGTTCGTCAGCGATTCCTGCACGGTTCGATAGGCGCACAGGTCGGGGCCGGGCGGCAGCGGCCGGCTCTCCCCGGTCACGGCGAGCTCGATCGCCAGCCCGGCGTCCCGCATCCGCGCCACGAGGTCGGGCAGCAGCTCCAGGCCCGGCTGCGGCCGCAGGTCGGCCTCGTCGTCGTGGTCGATCCGCAGCACGTCGAGCAGCCGCCGCATCTCGAGCATGGCGTCGCGCCCGGCGTCGCCGACCGTGGCCATCGCGGCCTTGGCCGTCGGCGGATCGGTGTCGACGACGAACTCGGCCAGCCCGGCCTGCAGCGTGATCACCGACATGTGATGGGCCACGACGTCGTGCAGCTCGCGGGCGATCCGGACGCGCTCCTCGGCCACCGCCCGGGCCGCCTCCGCCGCGGCCAGCTCGGCCCGCCGGCTCCAGCGGCGGGTGGCCTCGCCCAGCGCCCACGCGCCCACCAGCACCAGGCCCGACTGCATGACCTGGGGCCACGCCATCTCGTCGCGCTGCGCCACCCAGGTGACCATGAGCAGGGCCACGGTCGCCCCGAGACACAGCGCCGCCACGGAGCGGGGACGCAGCATCGCCACCGAGAACATGGCGACCAGCAGGCCGATCCCGCCGCTCGGGAAACCTTCGCCGCCGACCAGGCCGGCCACGCCCAGCGCGGCCGCGATCACGGCCAGGGTGAGCACGGGGGCCACCTGGCGCAGGGCGATCGGGGCGACCGACAGCACCGCGAGCACGATCAGCGCGACGCTTGGCGGGCCGGTGCTCCAGCCGTACAGGGTGGCCAGGGTCAGCCCGGTGAACAGCGCCGCGAGCAGCACGTCCACGAGCAACGGTCTTCGCACGCGGCCCACGCTAGCCAGGGCCGCCCCTAGGGGCATCGACCGGCGGGGGTATCCGCGTCTACCCCCACGGGGGTAACCGGAGTTCCCGTCCTCGGGGGACGAGATCGGTCGATGTCTTCCCTAGCGTCGTCGGCATGATGAACTTGCTGGCAACGACGATGGTGGCGGCGACGCTGACGGTCCCCGGCGGCGGCCCGGCCGCGACCCTGCAGCGGCAGGCCGACGAGCTGCGCCGCCAGGGCGCCCCGGCGGTGCTGCTCGAGGTGGACACCGACCGGCGCGACATCCGGGTGCGCAGCGGTGACGTGCCGTGGCGGGCGCATTTCCGGATCGGCAGCTTCACCAAGACGTACGTGGCCGCGACGCTGCTGCAGCTGGTCGGCGAGGGCAGGCTGAGCCTCGAGGACAAGGTCGACAAGTGGCTGCCCGGGCTGGTGCGCGGCAACGGCAACGACGGGCGGCAGATCACCGTGCGCCAGCTCCTGCAGCACACGAGCGGCCTGCCCGACTACCTCGCGGGCATGCCCTACCTGTTCGACCAGAAGCTCTTCGAAGAGCACCGGTACGAGGGGATCACCAGTCTCGAAGCCGTCAAGTTGGCCATGACGTTCCCGCGCGAGTTCGCGCCCGGCACGAGTTGGAACTACTCCAACACCAACTACATGCTGGCCGGTCTGATCATCGAGAAGGTCACCGGCCACACCTGGCGCGCCGAGGTCCGCGACCGGATCGTGCGCCCGCTCGGGCTGACCGAGACCACCCTGCCCGGCAACAACCCGAACGTGCCGAATCCGCATGCGACCGGCTACGAGCGCTTCCCCGGCCCGGACGCGACGCCCGAGGACCCGGACTACGGCGAGCCGATCGACGCGACCCGGCTCAACCCGACGTGGGGCGGCGCGGCCGGCGAGATCATCAGCACGGTCGACGACGGCAACACGTTCCTGCGCGCGCTGATGCGGGGCCGGGTGCTCAAGCCCGCCCAGCTGGCCGAGATGAAGCGTACGGTCGCCGTCAGCGACGAGTTCCGGGCGAACTGGCCGGGCGCCCGTTACGGGCTGGGGCTGGTCTTCGTGCCCAACTCGTGCGGCGGCTCGTGGTCGCACGGCGGCGACATCCACGGCTACAAGACCCGCAACGGCGTCAAGCCCGACGGCTCCCGCAGCGTCGTCGTCACCATCAACACCGACTCGCTCAAGCGCGACGCGGGCGTGCCCAAGCCGGCCCATGATGTCACGCTCGACATCATCGACACAGCTCTCTGCAAGTAACCCGATCGGTGGGTCGCCCCGGGCCGGGAGCTCTGCTTAGCCTGGCCTCATGCGGTTGCATGTCGCGGTAATCGACGACCACGACCTGGTCCGGGGCACGCTCGGCGCCGACCCGCGGCTGCGGGTGCTCGACCCCGGGGCGACCCAGGGCGACGTACGGCTGCTCGACCCGCTCGGCGCGGGGCCGCCGGAACGCGTACGGGAAATGCTCGCCGACGATGTGCCCACAGTGGTGCACACAGCCGGCGCGGACGCCCGGGCCAAGGTCGCGGCGTGGGCGAGCGGGGCCAACGACGTGGTCGCCAAGGGCCTGGGCGCCACCCACCTGGCCGACACCCTCTGCACCGCCGTGACCCACCCCTTCCATCTCGGCGCCGGGCTGGCGCAGGCGATCGTCGAGGTGACCGGCCGCGACGGGCTCCCGGTCGAGGCGCGGCTGGGCGAGGTGCTCGGCCAGGTCAGGCGGGGCCGGCGGCTCACCGCGGCGATGCGGCACGCCGGGCTCAGCGGCTCCCAGTACGAGGCGGAGATCCGGGCCCTGCGCGACATGATGCGCCGGACCGGGCTCGAGCTGACGCCGGCCCCGACTCCACGCGACGCGCTCGTCCTCTACGCCGAGGGGTGCGGCCTGCCGGAGATCCAGCAGCGCCTCGGCGTCGGCCCGGACACGCTGGCCGCCCTGCTCGGCCCCGTCCCCGACCGGCTGCGCGCCGACCTGAACGCCCTCAACCCCGATCGCTAGGCTTCCGGTTGGCGCGAATCCGGGCGATCGCGTCGTCCCACTCGTCGGGCTCGTCGGGCTTGCCCGAGCGCACCACGAAGTAGTCCGCGTCGGAGATCACCGCCCACACCAGCGTCAGCACCACCCCGAACGCGACCGCCGTGCCCACGCCCTGCGCGACGTCCTCGAACCACGAGTAGAACGCCGGATAGAGCGCCGCCTGCACCTGCTGGACGCGGTCGCCGATGGTCGCGGCGGTCATCGTCTCGAAGTAGTCGCGCAGATATTTGGGCTGGCTCGCGTCGGCCCCGATCGTCATCAGCCCGACCAAAAAGATCCCGAAGGCGCCGCCCAGGGCCCAGCTGCGCGCCCACCGCACTCCCTTGAGGATCAAAGGCGCGAGCCCACCGTACGCGAGACCGGCCGCACCCAGGACGATCAGCGTGACCGCGCCCCGCCCGTCCCGGATCAGGGCGGGCGGGATGATGCCGTACTCGGTCTCGATGTCTTGCAGCAGGGACCGGAGCCGATCCGCCTCGGGCGAGGCCCACCAGACGAGATCGAGAACTCCGGCCGTGATCAGCAGTGCGCCGGCCGGCACCATGAGCCAGGCCAGCAGGGTCGCCGTCCGCACAGTGCGGGGCGCTTGACTCCCCGTCATGCCCCGGATGCTAGACCCTTCAGCCCCAGTTCTGGGGGGCCTGCTGGCGCGTGGTCACATTGATGCGGTTGAAGAAGTTGGTCACCGCGATCCACAGCACGATCGCGGCCAGCTGCGGCTCGTCGAAGTGCTTGGCGGCCTCGTCCCAGATCGCGTCGGGCACCGCGTCCGGGTTGTCGGCCAGCCGGGTGGCGTGCTCCGCGAGGGCCAGCGCGGCCCGCTCGGCGTCGCTGAACCACGGCGTCTCGCGCCACACGGCCACCGTCATCAGCCGCTCGTCGGTCTCGCCGTTCTTGCGGGCGTTGCGGGCGCCCGACTCGACGCAGGGCGCGCAGCCGTTGATCTGACTGCCCCGCAGGTGCACCAGCTCGAGGATCGCCGGGTCGACACCGGCCGAGTGGGCCGACTTGTAGAGCAGGTTGATCGCCTTGATCGAGTCGGGCAGAAAGGAAGCGGGGTTCGCCATCCGAGCCTGCATGATTCTCTCCTCCGAGATTTTCGCGGCGACGCGTCACATCGGCGCGTTCCGGTCCGTCGGAGGTGCGACGAACCGGCCCGGCCCGATGTGACCGATGTGACGCAGGCCACAAACCAGGAGGCGACGATGACCCCGTACGAGCGTTTCGAGGCGAACCGGCCCCGGCTGCGCGCGGTGGCGTACCGGATGCTCGGCTCGGCGGCCGAGGCCGAGGACGCCGTGCAGGAGGCGTGGCTGCGCCTCGACCGGACCGGCGCCGGCCACATCGACAACCTGGACGCGTGGCTCACCACCGTCGTCGGCCGGGTGTGCCTGGACATGCTCCGCTCCCGCGGCTCGCGGCGTGAGTCTGTCCTGCCCGAAACCGAACCCGCCCGCACAACCGGCCCCGAGGACGAGGCGATGCTGGCCGACTCGGTCGGGCTGGCGCTGCTGGTCGTCCTGGAGACGCTCACCCCCGCCGAACGGCTCGCCTTCGTGCTGCACGACCTGTTCGCCGTGCCGTTCGAGGAGGTCGCCCCCATCGTCGGCCGCACCCCCGACGCCGCCCGCCAACTCGCCAGCCGGGCCCGCCGCCGCGTCCGCGCCCAGCCCGAACCCCCGGAACGCCCAGCCGGCCGCGAAATAGTCGAAGCCTTCCTCACCGCCTCCCGCGACGGCGACTTCGAGACCCTGCTGAGCCTGCTGGACCCCGACGTCCGCCTGCGCATGGACGAGCAGTTCCACAACCTGCCCACCGAACTGCACGGCGCCCGAACCGTGGCCCAGTTCTACGTCGGCCGCGCCCAGGGCGCCTTCCCCGCCCTCATCGACGGCACGCTGGGCTTCCGAGTAGCCCCGAACGACGACACGATGCTGGTCGTCACCCTCACCGTCACCGACGGCCGCATCACGTCCTTCGAGGCCACCACCAACCAGGACCGCCTGCGCGAGATGGAGATCCTGCCCCTCTGACCCGCCACGCTCTTTTCTCAAGAAGATCAAGAGCCTGATGTCCCAGCGGGGTGGCGGGTGACGGACCGTCGCTCCCGCGGGGACCGCGGCGGCTTTCGCTGGCCGCTGACGCGTCCAAACCACGAAACCCACCCCGGCGACGTGAGTGAGTGGCCACGCCCAAAAGCCAACCCCGGCGTGAACTGCCACTCGCCGCAAACCCGTTCCCACCGACGGGCTGCCGATCCGACAGTGTTCGCCGCGGTCGAGCGGCCCGTCCGACGACGCGGTGATTGCCGGCCGACGCGCATGCCGGGTCTCGTCGATCAACGGCTCGGGTCATCGCCGGCCACCGAACTCAGCGTGGGCCAGCACTGGCCTGCCGCCGACTTCGCGCCTTTCACCAGCGAGCGAGCCGGGTTGGGGTATGGCGTGACCACTCACGCACGTCGCCCGGGTGGGTTTCGCGTTCTGGACGCGTCAGCGGCCAGCGAAGCCCGCCCGGGTCCCCGCGGGAGCGACGGTCCGTCACCCACCACCCAGCCGGGACATCCGGCTCTTGATCTTTGTGAAGGGGCTCAGCCGTCGCCCGGGAAGAGGAGCATGCGGCCGCTCTTGATCTTTGTGAGGGGGCTCAGTCGTCGCTGGGGAAGAGGAGCATGTCGGCGACGAAGGCGGTGATCCGGTTTTCGTGGTCGCGGCCGATCCATGTGGGGTAGGCGCCGTCGCCCCAGCCGCTGGACCAGGCGATCATCTCGCCCGCGGCTACTGAGGCGAAGCGGGGGTTGCGCAGTTCGAGGGACTCCCATTCCTCGCTGAGGCGTTCGCGGTTGGCCTCGTCGACGAAGCAGGCCATGCCCGCGTCGACGCCGAAGCCGAAGAACTCGCCGTAGCCGAGGTCGAGCGGGTCCTGTCCTTCGCGCAGCGCCAGCTCCCAGCGGACCGGGCGGCGGTCGCTGACGTCGAGGCGGGCCGCGGCGACCCGGCTGTGGTTCTCGTCGTCGGTGAACGTGGCCAGGCTGATCGTGACCGGGTAGGTGCCGGGCGAGACCGTCATCAGGAACGGCTCCTCGCCGTAGTCCAGCGAGGACGGGTCGGCCGCCACCAGTTGCCCGGAGGGCAGGTTGAGTTTGCCGGCCGGGTGGGTCGAGATGCGCATGCGGCGTTCGCCGACCGTGCGTTCGGCCCCGTCGCGGAAGAGGGTGCTCAGCGCGCGGGGCTGCAGCGGGCGGGGCGGGAACCAGGGGCGCTCGGCCGAGGTGCGGCTGGGCAGGCTGTGTGCGGTCGCTTCGGTGATCCGGTGACGGTCGCCGGGTTCGCGGGGCAGGACGCAGACCTCGTTGAACGGCGCCACGCAGGCCTCGGCGTGCACCCGGGAGGCGCGGTCGAGCAGGGCGCTCCAGCGGCCGAAGGCGGGCAGCGGCAGCCGCGGCGGGGTGAAGCCGTCGTCGCTGAAGGTGCTGCGGCCGCCCCGCTGACCGGCCGGCTCGATGTCGTCGCTGCGGCGGCCGCCGATCTGCCAGGTCGTGCGGTGCCGGGCCGAGGAGTCGTCGGCGGGGCTGGCCCACGTCGTCGACTCGCGCAGGAACAGGTCGCCCTCGGGGGCGCGGCGCAGCTCGTGGGAGACGACCCGGTGACCGCCCGCGTCATATCTGAGCACCGCGCAGTAACCCTCGGTCCATGAAATGTTCAGCACGGTGTGTAAGCGATCGCCGGCGAGCAGCACCACGGAGTACGGCTCGCCGGCGGAGTCGCGGGACTCGGCCTGATCCTGGGTCAGCGGGTTGACCAACCCGTTGTCCCAGCCCTCGCAGTACGCCGCCGCCAACGTCGTCTCCATGAGGCGCGATCTTATTCAGGAACGGCGGGGTTTATCTGCCCCTTGACCGCGTACGAGAGCGTGGCGAGAGCGAATTGAGAGAACAACCGTGCGTCAGCGGGACGCCAGGGATCGACCCGCGTGAGTAGCGGCCTCGTGCGCGGCCTTCTTCAGCAGCTCGGCGGTGTCGCGCAGCGACTCCATGGCCGGGTTCACGGCGGCCAGGGTGAGCTCGCGCTCGATCAGGGTGAGGTCGCCGCCCCAGATGTCCTCGACGACCCGGCGCAGGTATGCGGTGTTGTGGTCCCAGCCCTCGCGCGGGGTGCCGGGGCCGTAGCCGCCGCCGCGGGTGGTGAGCACGATGACCGGCTTGCCGTCCAGCAGCCGCTCGTCGGGGCTGGTGGCCCCGGCCATGACCAGGTCGATCCAGGCCTTCACGTGCTGCGAGATCCCGTAGTTGTAGAGCGGCAGGGCGAGGATCGCGGCCTCGGCGTCGCGGACCTCGGCGGCCAGCTGGTCGGCCAGGGCGGTCGCCTCGCGCTGCGCCTCGGTGCGCTGCTCCGCGGGGGTGAACTTGGCGTGGATGGCGTTCGCCCAGGCGTCGGCCGGCAGGGGCGAGGCGCCGAGATGCCGGCGGACGAACGCGGCGCCGGGGCGGACGGCGGTCCACTCCGCCTCGGCCACGTCGGCCAGCTCGCTCGAGGCCGACACGGGGCCCTGGATGCTCGAGTCGATGCGCAGAACGGTCATGATGCCTACTCCCTAGCGGGTTGAATGTTCAATGACGATGCTGACACCTCGGTGTTGAACATTCAAGTGCGCGGGGGCGGTATTCTTCCGGTCGTGAGCACCGACACGTCCGACGAGCGGGTGGCCCAGGAGGCGCCCTGGCTCGACAGTGAGGAACGCGCGGCGTGGATGACGCTGATGGCGATGGTGATGACCCTGCCCACCGCCATCGAGGCCCAGCTCAAACGCGACTCGGGCATCAACTTCTTCGAGTATTCGATCCTGTCGTCGCTGTCCCGGCCGCAGGAGCACGCGGTGCAGATGAGCAACCTGGCGCACATGTCCGGCGGCTCGCTGTCCCGGCTGTCGCACGCGGTGAGCCGGCTCGAGAAGCAGGGCTACGTGCGCCGCCGCACCAACGAGGCGGGCGAGGGCCGATGCATCGAGGCCGTGCTCACCCCGGAGGGCTACGCCGCGCTCGTGGCGGCCGCGCCGGGCCACGTACGGGAGGCTCGTCGCCTGGTCTTCGACAATCTGACCCCGGCTCAGGTGCGTCAGTTGCAGCGCATCGCGCACGAGATCACCGCGGTCGCCGCGCCCGCCACGAGCCGGCACATCGACTCCGAGATCGAGGCGGCCGACCGGGCCGAGCAGGGACGCCCGATCCCAGGCTGCTGAGAAAAGGCTGCTGAGAAAAGGCTGCTGAGAAAGCTAACCGTCGAGGCGGCTGCGGGCGCGGTCGACCAGGGTGGGCAGCAGCTCGGCCCGCCACATCTCCAGGTGGACGCTGCCGTCCGACATCCCGGCGCCGTGGGCGAACTCCTCGCGGAACACCCAGGGCGCGGTCTCGGTGGCCAGGTCGCAGCGGGCCACCCGGTCGAAGGTCGCGATCAGCAGCCGCTCCACCTCGCCCACCGACGGCGGCAGGGCCAGGCCGGTGAGCTGCTCGCACATGGCGCGCCAGACCCACGGGTCGCCGCGCAGACCCCACCGCACGGGTTCGGGGTCGAAGAGATCGGTCACCAGCCTCACCGGATCAGCGTGGCACGACCGGAGGGTAACCGCACCGCGAGAAATTCTCAGACTGTGACGGTGGGGACGGCTGCGGTCAGTGACCAGTCGTGGCCGATGTCGGCCGCCGTGCGCAGCAGCCGGGGCAGGTGCTCCTCGACCAGGGTCTCGAGCGTCGTCTCGGCCGCGTGCACGGTCACGTTGATCGCGGCCACCACCCGCCCGTCCCCACCCCGTACGCCGGTGGCGATCGACCGGATGCCTGGCGCGAGATCCTGATCGGCCAGCGCCCACCCCTTGGCCCGCACCTCGCGCAGCGACGCGTCGAGCTCGGCCGGCGCCGGCTCCCAGCGCGCGGTGATGCCCGAGCGGGACGGCTCGGCCAGCACGGCGGCCAGCTCCTCGGCGGGCAGCGCGGCCAGCAGCACCTTGCCCATCGAGGTGGCCGGGGCCGGGAACCGGGTGCCGATCGTGACCGCCAGCGTGACGATCTTCGGCACGGCCACCCGGGCCACGTAGACGATGTCGCCCCCGTCGAGCTGGGCCATCGACGTCGACTCGTTGGTCAGCGCGACCAGCTTCTCCATGTGCGGCCGGGCCACGTCCCACATGTTCTGCGCGTTCACGTACGCCATCCCGAGCTCGAGCACGCGCGGGGTGAGCGCGTACCCCCGGCCGTCGGCCCGCACGTAGCCCAGCGCCTCCAGCGTGATCAGGATGCGGCGCACGGTGGGCCGGGCCAGCCCCGTGTGACCGGCGATCTCGCTGAGCGTCATGGCCGGCGTGCCCGGACGGAAGGAGCGCAGGACGTCGAGGCCGCGGGCCAGCGCCTCGATGAAGTCGGGTCCGGCGCCCCTTCCGATGTCCGTCATGGAACGGGACCCTACTTGGTGTACTGATACGGGTTGTGCAGGATCCGGGCCTCGGGGATGTCCGGGTTCATGCCCTGCTTCCAGGCGTCCTCGCCCAGCGTCGCGCGCAGGTGGTCGATCGTCGCGGTCACCTTGCCCCGGGCGGCGGCCAGGTCGGCGTCCACGAGCTTGCCGTCGCGCTTGACCGTCCGGCCGCCGATCACGACAGTGTGCACGTCACCGCGGGCCGCCTGGAAGACCACATGCCCGTACGGGTTGAGCAGGGGGAACATGACCGGGGAGGCGTCGTTCTTGATCAGCACGACGTCGGCCTGACGGCCCGGGGTGAGCGCCCCGATCGCCGAGTCCAGCCCCAGCGCCTTCGCCCCGCCGCGGGTGGCCCAGTCGACGACCTGCCCGGCCCGCAGGTGGTGGTGGGTGACCGTCTCCTGCTTGCCGTGCGCTTCGAGGTGCTCGCGGGCCCGGTCGGCGCTGAGCGTGCTGCGCATGGCCGAGAACAGGTCGCCGCTCCACCACACGCTGGTGTCCATCGACAGCGACACCGGAATGCCGTGGCGCCGCAGCTGCCAGGTGGGCGGGTAGCCCTGACCGGCGCTCTGCTCGCTCTCGGTCGACACCGACACCGAGCCGCCGGTGGCCGCGATCCGGTGGTAGGAGTCGCTGGAGAGCGTGGCCGCGTGCACGTAGACGTGGCCGGGGCTCATGAAGCCGCTGTCGTGCATGAGCCGGATGCCGTCGTCGTTGGTGGCGCCCCACACGCCGGCGTGCGTCGTGACCGGCACCCCGAGCTCGCGCGCGACCTCGAAGGCGGCCTTCTCGGGGAAGGCGGGGTCGCCGGTGACGTCGAACGCCAGCTGGAACCCGGCCAGCTTGCCCCCGTCGACGCGGCGGCGGTAGAAGTCCTGGAACTCGGCCGACGTCGCCCACTCCCACGGACCCTGCTGAATGTTCCCGTACGCCAGCACGAACCGGCCCGGCACGGCCTCGAGCGCGTCGACCGCGGCGTCGGCGTGGTCGACGCTCTGCAGGCCGTGCGACCAGTCGACGGTCGTGGTGACGCCGGAGTCGATCGCCTCGAGCGCGCCGAGCAGGTTGCCGGCGTAGATGTCCTCGGGCCGGAAGTGTTTGCCCGACTCGAGGTAGTACCAGACGAAATACTGCGTGAGGGTCCAGTCGGCGCCGTAGCCGCGCATCGCGGTCTGCCACAGGTGCCGGTGGGTGTCGACCATGCCGGGCATGAGGATGCCGCCGGAGGCGTCGATCTCCTCGTGGCCGTCGGGGGCGGTCAGGTTCGGCCCGATCTCGGCGATCTTGTCGTCGACGATCAGCACATCGGCGTTCTCGAGCACGGTATGCGAGTCGTCCATCGTCAGAACCAGGCCATTACGGAAGATCATCGCGCATCCTCTCCTGGATTTCCGGACTGGTGTCCGCTCAGCGGTCAGCCGGAGTGGCGTCAGTGTGCTCCCGGCCACTTGCGCGGTCAATAGTTTGTTTCGGCTTTATGAAGCGCCCGTTGACACGCGGGGTGCGCCGGAGCAAGCTGTCCGGGCGGACGAGTGTCCGCAGAACGGGCGGTACGCATGACTGAGCACGGACCTCTGGCCGGCCTCCTGGTCGCGGACTTCTCCCGGATCCTCGCCGGGCCGTACGCGACGATGCTGCTGGCCGACCTCGGCGCACAGGTGATCAAGGTGGAGGGCCCGGGCGGCGACGACACCCGCACCTGGATGCCGCCGGTCCGCGACGACGTGTCGACGTACTACCTCGGCATCAATCGCAACAAGCGGTCGATCGCGCTCGACCTCAAGAACGAGGCCGACCTGGCCGACGCGCGCGAGCTGGCCCGCCGGGCCGACGTCATGATCGAGAATTTCCGGCCGGGCGGGCTCGCGCGGTTCGGGCTCGACTACGACACCGTGGCCGCGGCCAACGAAAAGATCGTCTACGCCAGCATCAGCGGCTTCGGCACCGGCGCGGGCGCTGGCCTGCCCGGTTACGACCTGATGGTGCAGGCCATCTCCGGGCTGATGAGCCTCACCGGCGATCCGGACGGCTCGCCCTACCGGGCCGGCATCTCGGTCTTCGACGTCATGGCGGGCATGCACGCCAACATCGGCATCCTGGCCGCCCTTCACCACCGCGCGGCCACCGGGCGCGGCCAGCACGTCGAGGTCAACCTGCTCAGCTCGGCGCTGTCCGGGCTGGTCAACCACTCCAGCGGGTTCGTCGCCGGGGGCACGATCCCGTTCCGCATGGGCAACGCGCACCCCAGCCTCTTTCCGTACGAGCCACTGCCCACCGCCGACGGCGAGCTGATCGTGATCGCGGGCAACGACGGGCAGTTCCGCAAGCTGTGCCAGGTGCTCGACCTGCCCGGCCTGCCCGACGACCCGCGGTTCGGCCGCAACCAGGACCGTACGGCGAATCGCGAGGCCCTGCGCCCGATTCTCGTCGAGCGGCTGGCCACCCGGACGAAGGACGAATGGTTCCGCGACCTGCTCGCGGCGGGCGTCCCGTGCGCCCCGATCAACACGATCGACGGCGGCGTCGCGTTCGCCGAGGAGGTCGGGCTCGACCCCGTGGTCACCACCCGCGGCGTGCCCGGCATCCGCAACCCCATCACCTTCAGCGAGACCCGGCCGCGGTACGAATTGGCGCCGCCCGGGCTTGACGAACACGGCGAGGAGATCCGCAAGTGGCTGAGGAGCTGAGCTTTCCGACCGGCCTCGGCACGTCGACCCCCGAGACCATCTCGCTGCTCGGGCAGGACCTGGCGGCCGACCTGATGGGCCAGGTGGGCTTCGGCGAGCTGGCCTTCTGGCTGGTCGCCGGGCGCCGGCCCACGGCGGGCGAGGTCCGCGTCTTCGAGGCGGTGCTGGTGGCGCTGGCCGATCACGGGTTCACGCCCACCGCGATCGCGGCCCGGCTGACCTATTTGTCCGCTCCCGACTCGCTGCAGGGCGCCATGGCCGCCGGGCTGCTCGGCGGCGGGTCGCGCTTTCTCGGCGTGACCGAAGACTGCGGGCAGTTCCTGGCGGCCACTCTGGTCGGCGCCGGCGTGGAACGGGACTACGACGTGATCGCACTGGAGGCGGTCCGTCAGGCCAAGGCTTCAAAACGTTTCATTCCCGGCCTGGGTCACCCCGTGCACAAAGATCTCGACCCGCGGACCCCGGTGCTGATTCGGATCGCTACCGAGGAGGGCGTCTACGGGCCCCACCTGCGATTGTTCGAGGCGATCGGACGGGTGCACCCCGAGGTGCTGGGGAAACGGTTGCCACTCAACGGGGCCGGGGTGTGCGGCGCGGCGCTGGCCGACCTGGGTCTGCCCACCGACCTGCTGCGGGGGTTCGCGTTGCTGGCCAGGGCGGCCGGACTTTTGGGACAGATCGCTGAGGAGCGGCGTAATCCCATCGCGATGGATATCTACCGAACTGTCGACCGAAATGCCGTCTACGAGCCCCGGAAGGATTGAGGCATGGCCAGCATCGTCGCGGTCATCGCGTCCACCCACCACCCGTTCTACTATCGCGCCAGCACGGCCACCGGCGAGGACCGCCCGCCGTTCGCCGACGAGTGGACGCGCAAGATCCTGGCCTTCCGCGAGACCCTGACCAGGGCCAACCCGGACGTGCTGGTGATGGTCGGCTCCGACCACTTCCACCAGCTCTGGCTCGACAACATGCCGCAGTTCCTGGTGGGCAAGGCGCCCTTCTACGACGCCAACTGGTACAACGAGGAGCGCGAGTTCGGCCTGCCCAGGATGCTGCTCAAGGGCCAGGAAGACCTCTCGGCGCACATCCTGCGGGCCGGGCTCGACGACGGCTTCGACCTGGCGTTCAGCAACGAGCTGCGGATCGACCACAGCATCACCTGCCCGATCATCACGCTGCGGCCCGAGGCCGACCTGCCGATCGTGCCGATCTACACGAACATCTTCGCGCCGCCGCTGCCCCAGCCGTCGCGCTTCGTCAAGCTGGGCGAGTCGATCCGGCGCATCATCGAGAGCTGGCCGTCGCACCTGCGGGTCGCCGTCATCGGCACCGGGCACCTCTCGCTCGAGCTGGGCGGGCCCCGGCAGTTCGGGCCGCACGGTCCCGACCCGGAGTTCGACCGGCGCGCGGTCGAGTGGATCGCGACGGGCGACCTCGACAGTTGCCTGCGCGAGGTGACGCTGGACAGCCTGCACTCGCCGGGCAACGCCACCCACGGGTTCATGGACTTCATGCTCATGATGGGCGTGGCCGGGGCCGGCGCGAAGGCCGACTACGTCGACACCCTTGACCTGTTCCACACGATGGAGGCCTACTTCACCTGGTATCCCTCAGCCGGAGGCGCGCTGTGAGCAAATATCTGCTCAACAAGTTTCTCTACACCGTGGACCGGGATCCCGACCTGGTCGAGCGGTATCGCTCCGAGCCGCGCGAGCTGGTCACCTGGTGGGAGGACGCGCGGGCAAACACGGTGCTGAACTGCATCAACGGCGAGTCCAGCACCTGGCTGCGGTTCACCGACGACGAGCGGGCGGCCCTGATCGCCCATGACCACGTGCGCCTGTTCGAGCTCGGCGCCCACCCGTTCCTCACGCTCACGCTGTTCATCGCGATGTTCGAGCGCGACAACACCGAGCCGCTGGAATATCAGAAGGCGTTCGGGGCCCGCCTCGCGCACTTCGACATGCCGTACCCGGACATCGCCACATGATCCCGGCGGCCGTGCTGCGGGTGTGCGGCCGGCCGCCGTCGATCGAGGAGCGGCGGCCGCCCGTCCCGCATGCGGGCGAGGTGCCGATCCGCGTGGCGGCGGCCCCGATCACCCCGCTCGACCTGCTCTGCGCGTCGGGCACCAGCTACTTCGGACAACCCGCGACCCCGTACGTTCCCGGCGTGCAGGGGGTCGGCCGGCGCGACGACGGCACCCCGGTGTGGTTCGCGACGTCGGCCGGCATGCGACCGGGCGACGGCAGCATGGCCGCCGAGGTCGCGATTCCGTACGTGGATGTCGTGCCCCTGCCACCGGCGGCGCCGCTGACCCTGATCGCCGCGCTGGGCCTGTCGGCCGTGGCCGCGCACGCCGCCCTGACCCGCACCGGCGGGCTGGCCGAGGGCGAAGTGGTCGTGGTGCTCGGCGCGGGCGGGGTCGTCGGCCAGGCCGCGATCCAGCTCGCCCTGCTCGGCGGCGCGTCCCGGGTGATCGCCGTGTCCCGCTCCGCCGACGCCCTCGACCGGGCCCTCTCGCTGGGCGCCGCCGATGCCGTCGCCCTGCGGCCCGACGACGACGCCACCTCCCTCGCCGAGCGCCTGCGCGCCGTGGCGGGGCTGGTCGACCTCGTGCTCGACCCGGTCTTCGGCGTGCCCGCCGCGGCCGCGCTGCGCGTGCTGCGCCCCGGCGGCCGCATGGTCAACCTGGGCAGCTCGGCCGGCGCCACCGCCCCGCTCGACTCGGCCACGCTGCGCAGCGGCTCGCTCAAGATCCTCGGCTACACCAACAACGGCCTGTCGGTCGGCGAGCGTGCCGACTCGCTGGGCGTGGTGGCCGAGCACGCCACGGCCGGGCGGCTCACCGTCGCCCACGAGGTGGTGCCGTTCGGCGAGGTGACCGAGGCGTGGTCGCGCCAGGGCTCCGGACGCGCCGTGCTCTCCTTCAGTGCTCCTTCTTGATCACGAAGTAGGACCCGCGGATAGTGCCGGCCAGCTTCGACTTCTGCCGGGCGAACTTGAACGAGCCCAGCTCCTCGGGCACGTCCATGCCGTCCGACAGCTTGAACCCGACCGCCCGCTTCCCACCCTCCGCCAGCCCGTACATCACGTTGATCGACAGCCCGCTCTCGTAGAACACGTACGCCATCCGCGTGTTGTCGACCTCGAACGCGGTCGCCTCGAGCGGCTTGGACGCGATGACCAGGCCGCGCTCCTCCTCGAGGATCCGGCTCACCCACTCGACGGTCGCCGCGGCCTCGGCAGCGGGCTCGACCGTGAACACGTGGTCGAACTTGTTCTTGAAGTACCGGGCCTCGTTCGCCCGCAGCCCCGCCAGCGCGGGCGCAACCGGCGACGACTCCAGCCCGACGGTCGACACGGTGGTGAAATCCACGATGTAAGCCATGACAGGTGTCCTCACGCACATGCCGTCCCCCTCGTGGGAACGCCTCTACTCCTCTGACGGATTCTGCGCGCAAGGTGTGACGGCGGTCCCCGATTCGCTGGTCAACCGCTGGTGAGAGTGCGGACACGGCCTTCGCGGCCGAGCGCCCGGAACCAGCGGGCGGCGTCACCCACCCCGGCCGAGCCGCCCAGCCCGGCCGCGGCCAGCCCGGCCGGTCGCCACCCGGTGGCCAGCAACTCGGTCCACTGACGGCCGCTGAGGGTCAGCACCTTCAGCGCGGGCAACGTGGCGATCACGCCGATGTCCGGCACGGTCGCCCCGGACAGATCCAGGCGGACGAGGCCGGGCAGCGTGGCCAGGCCGGCGATCGGTGCGGGTTCGGCGTTGCCGCTCAGCACGAGATCGACAATCGTCGGCGGCAACGCGGTGAGATCCCACCGTGCCGCCTGGACGTCCAGGTGTTCCAGGGGCAGCCCCGGGGGCAGCGTCAGCTTGGCCTTCCCGCGAACGACCATCGAGCGGAGGCTGGTGAAGGGCGCGAGGTCGGCGGGGCGGATCCGGGCATCGGTGCGCAGCACCACCCCCTGGGCCGTGAGCGGCAGGTCCCGGAGCCGGTCCACCCTGATCTCGGGGTCGGGCGGTGACGGGCGCTCGTCACCCAGCGTCGTGATCGCCCGGCGCAGCAGGTCGGTGATCGAGGCGGCGACGTAGGCGACCGGCGCCCACACGTCGCGCCCGTGCGTGACGACCTGGCCGGCGCGACCCCGCGGCCCCGGGTCGAGGTCGACGGCCGCGAAGTTCATGCCGTAGTCGCGGGCGAACGTCACCCAGCCGCTGCTCGACGACACCCGGCGCACATGCCCGGCCGGTACGCAATCGAAGATCACTGCGTCGTCGAACGGGCCGTCCTGGTAGCCGGGATGGTTCTGCCGGTTCCACTCGACGACCACGTGCAGCGGCGCGAGCACGAACGGGTCGAGCAGCCCCGACTCGTCCCGGTCGTCACCGACCAGCCGGTAGAGGGCCCGCAGATCCTCCGGCAGCCGCACCCCCAGCTCCCGTTCGGCGGCGACGATCTGCTCCTCGGCGTGGCCGGGCGCATACCCCCGCGGATGGTGGCGCGCGGTGAACTCCCCGACCAGCCGCCCGACCTCGGCCAGCACGGCCGGGTCGGTGCCGCGGGTGCCGGCGACGCCGGGTTGCCGGGCCGGCGGCCGCTCATGCCCCGGCAGGCGGAACTCCTCGTCCAGCACGATCCGGGCCGGCAACGACGGCACGTCCCGCGACCAGTGGATCGTGTACGTCCCGTCCGGATCACCGATCATCTCGAGAACCAGACGACCGGCGGCCACCCCGCGCAGCGCCTCCTCGGCGTGGTTGAGGTCCAGATTGTTCCAGCGGCCGAGCAGGGCCGGCTCGCCCGCCAGCGTGTAGGTCTGGCTCTGGCTGCCGTGCGAGTGCACGGTGGCCAGCTGATAGCCGGGCTGCCGCAGGCCCGCTACGAACGCCCGGCCCAGGCGGTGCAAAGCAGCGTCGATCTCGGTCACCGCGGGGTTGGCCTTTCGGGGCGTAACCACTCACTCAGGTCGCCGGGGCGGGTTTCGCGTTTTGGACGCGTAGCGGCCAGCGAAAGCCGCCCCGGTCCCCGCGGGAGCGACGGTCCGTCACCCACCACCCCGCTGGGACATCAGGCTCTTGATCTTTTTAATGGCCGTTGAAGGCGTCCCGCATGCGGCTGAAGAACCCGCCCTGCTTGCTCAGCTCGGCGATGTCCTCGCCGCGGGTCTTGGCGAAGTCACGCAGCATGCGTTCCTGATCGCCGGTGAGCTTGGTCGGCGTCTTGACGTCGAGGTGCACGAAGAGGTCGCCGCGGCCCTGGCCCCGCAGGTGGGGCACGCCCTTGCCGCGGATGCGCAGCGTGGACGCGGGCTGGGTGCCGGCCTTGACCTCGATGCCCTCCTCGCTGTCGAGCGTCTTGATCGTCAGGCGGGTGCCGAGCGCGGCCGCGGTCATCGGGAGCGTGACGCGGCAGTGCAGGTCGTCGCCCTTGCGCGAATAGACGTCGTGCGGGCGCTCGTGGATCTCGACGTAGAGGTCGCCGGGGGTGCCGCCGCCGGGGCCGACCTCGCCCTGCTGGGCCAGGCGGATGCGCATGCCGTCCTCGACACCGGCCGGGATCTTGACGGTGAGCGAGCGGCGGGTGCGCACGCGGCCGTCGCCGGCGCAGGTCGGGCAGGGGTGCGGGATGACCGTGCCGTGACCCTGGCAGGTCGCGCACGGGCGGGACGAGACGACCTGGCCCAGGAACGTGCGCTGCACGCTCTGCACCTCGCCCCGGCCGCCGCAGGTGTCGCAGGTGGCCAGGTGGGTGCCGGGGGCCGTGCCGGCGCCGGAGCACTGGGTGCACAGCACCGCGGTATCGACGGTGATCGGGGCCTCGACACCGAACGCCGTCTCGACCAGGTCGAGCTCGAGCCGCAGGATCGCGTCGGCCCCGGGACGGGTGCGCGGGCGCGGGCCGCGGGCGTTGCCGCCGGCAGCCGTGCCGAAGAACGCGTCCATGATGTCCTGGAAGCCGACGAACGGGCCGCCCGCTCCGCCGGGCCCACCGGCTCCGCCGCCACCGCCGGGGGCGAGCGGGTCGCCGCCGAGGTCGACGATCTGCCGCTTCTGGTCGTCCGAGAGCACCTCGTACGCCGCGTTGATGTCTTTGAACTTCTCGTGCGCTTCCGGATCGGGGTTGACGTCCGGGTGGTACTGCCGAGCCAGTTTGCGGTAGGCGCGCTTGATGTCGTCGTCGGTGGCTTCCCGGCTCACACCGAGAATGCCGTAGTAGTCCTTGGCCACGGGCTCCGCAATCCTCGTCAGTTCTGTGCTAGAAGGTCGCCCACGTAGCGGGCCACCGCGCGCACGGTCGCGATGGTGCCGGGGTAATCCATCCGGGTGGGACCGAGCACGCCGAGCCCACCGACGATCGTCGCACCGGGCCCATACCCCGTGCTGACGACGGACGCCGACCGCAGGTTGTCGATCTGGTTCTCGTCGCCGATCCGGACCCGGGTGGTGCTCGGTTCCAAGTCGCCGATGAGCTTGAGCAGGATGACCTCTTCCTCGAGGGCCTCGAGGACGGGGCGCAGCGTGCCCTGGAAGTCCAGCACGCCCCCACGTGTCAGATTAGCCGTGCCCGCCAAGGCGAGGCGTTCCTCACTGCGCTCGACGAGCGTCTCGAGCAACACTGAGGCCAGACAGGCCATGGTGGCGCGGCTGTCGGGGCTGCAATCGTCGACCAAACCTTGCACGAGCGGCGGCGTGTCGGCCAGCTTCTGCCCGGCCAGTTTCTCGTTGACCCGCCGGCGCAGGTCGGTCACGTCGTCGGGCGGGACGGGCGAGGGCAGCTCGACCAGGCGCTGCTCGACGCGGCCGGTGTCGGCGATCATCACGAGCATGAGCCGCGTGGTCGAGATCGGCACCAGCTCGAGGTGGCGCACCGACGAGCGGGCCAGCGACGGATATTGCACGACGGCGACCTGGCGGGTCAGCTGGGCCAGCAGGCGCACCGTGCGGTGCACCACGTCGTCGAGGTCGACCGCGCCGATCAGGAAGCGCTCGATGGCCCGGCGCTCGGCCGGGCTGAGCGCCTTGACCTTGGAGAGCCGGTCGACGAAGAGCCGATAGCCGGCGTCGGTGGGCACCCGGCCGGCGCTCGTGTGCGGCTGGCGGATGTATCCTTCCTCCTCCAGCACGGCCATGTCATTACGCACCGTAGCCGGGGAGACGCCGAGCTGATGCCGCTCGACCAGGGATTTCGACCCGACGGGCTCCTGCGTCTCGACGTAGTCCTCGACGATCGCCCGCAGCACCTCGAGCTTGCGGTCATCCAGACTCACAATGACCCCTCCCTCTCTGGCACTCGTAACGACAGAGTGCCAGTCTACGTCGCCGCCGTCGGGAGCGCGATGATCGAGTGGAGTGTCTATTCGCCGACTCGATCAGCGAGTCGCTCTCGACCGCATTGAACTGCGGCTCTACGGTGTCAGCCATGACTGAACCACCTCGCCCGCCCGGTGAAGGTAATCCGTACGACCCGACCACACCGTTCAACCCATATGCGGCTAACGACCCGACTTCCGGTTCGACACCGCCTCCGCCGCCTCCGTACGGCTCTCCGCCGCCGACCTCGGGTGGCCCCTATGGCGCGCCCTACGGTTCGCCGCCGCCCTCATCGGGTGGTCCTTATGGAGCGCCCCCGCCCACTTCGGGCGGCCCCGGCTATGGTGGCCCGCCCCCGCAGTACGGCTATCAGCAGCCGCCCACCGGCTACGGCCCCGCGCAGAACCAGGACGACAAGACCTGGATCATGATCGCTCACTTCGGCGGCGCGCTGGGCGCCCTCGTCGGCGGCGGGCTGTCCGGCTGGATCGTGCCGCTGATCGCGATGCTGGCCAAGGGCAACCAGTCGCCCGCCGTACGGGCCGAGGCGGTCAAGGCGCTCAACTTCCAGATCGTGTGGTCGGTCGTCACGCTGATCGGCTGGGCCACCGCCTGCGCCGTCATCGGCTTCGTGATCATCCCGATCGCCGCGCTGATCGCCATCATCTTCGGCGTGATCGCGGGCGTGAAGGCCAGCAACAACGAGCCGTACAACTACCCGCTCTCCATCAACCTGATCAAGTAAAGAGCGTCACACCACGTCTCTGATCACGGCATCGGCCAGCAGCCGGCCCCGCAGCGTCAGGATCAAAAGCCCTTCCTCGTACGCGGCGGGGTCGAGCAGCCCGTTGGCCAGCGCCTGCTTGGCCCCGACGGCGTCGACCCGGTCGAGCCCGATGCCCTCACGCAGCCGCACCCGCAGCATCACGTCCTCGACGTGCCTGTCCTCGTCCGTGAGCAGCTCACGCCCCTGGCCCGGCGAGAGACCCTGCAGAAGCCTTCCCGCGTACGCCGCCGGATGCTTGACGTTCCACCAGCGCACCCCGCCGACGTGGCTGTGCGCGCCCGGCCCGAGCCCCCACCAGTCGGCGCCGGTCCAATAGAGCAGGTTGTGCCGGCAGCGGGCGTCGTCGCTCGTGGCCCAGTTGGAGACCTCGTACCACTGGAAACCGGCCTCGCTCAGGGCGGCCTCGGCAGCCAGATAGCGATCGGCGGCCACGTCGTCGGACGGGTACGGAATCTCCCCGCGCCGCATCCGGGCGGCCATCCGCGTGCCGTCCTCCACGATCAGGGCGTACGCGCTGACGTGGTCCACGCCCGAGTCGATCACCGCCCGCAGCGAGGTCGCGAAGTCGTCGGCCGTCTCGCCCGGGGTGCCGTAGATGAGGTCGAGGTTGACATGCTCGAACCCGGCCTCCCTCGCCTCCGCGGCAGCCTGCGGCGCCCGGCCGGCGGTGTGCTGCCGATCGAGGATCCGCAACACCCCCGGCGCGGCCGACTGCATGCCCAACGAGATCCGGTTGAAGCCGTGCCCACGCAGCCGCCGCAGATATTCGGGATTGACTGACTCGGGATTGGCCTCCGTAGTGACCTCGGCGTCGCTCGCCAGCCCCCACGTCTTGTCGATCCCCTCGAGAATCCGCCCGAGATCGTCAGCACTCAACAGCGTCGGCGTGCCCCCACCGAAGAACACGGTGTCGACAGCCCCACCACCAGCGCTCGCGGCACTTGAGCCCGCGCGCAGACCCGCCACGCCCTGGCCCGCGCCACCCCCGACATCCCAGCCCGCACCAGCCGCGCCGCCCCGGCCCGCACTGCCTGAGCCCACACCGCCCGCGCTGCCCCGGACCGCGTTGCCCTGGAAGCCCCAATGCTTGCCCGATTTATCCGGATTTATCACGCCCCGGGCGAGCTTGAGCTCCTGCAGCACCGTATCGGCGTACGTATCGCGCGAAACGCCGCCACCCAGCTCGGTCGCCGTGTACGTGTTGAAGTCGCAGTATCCGCAGCGGCTCGCGCAGAACGGCACATGCACGTACACCGCGAATCCGTTTTTTCCGACCTGCGCCGTCGCCGAGTCGGGTAGCGACCCGTCCTGCGGTACGGGTTCGCCATCGGGAAGTGCGCCGGCCATCCATCAAGTGTGCACGCTCCCCGTTAGGGTTCCGCCATGGCTCTGGTCCGTACCGTCACCGACGCCGGGGTGACCACCATGACCCTGGACTCCCCCGCGAACCGCAACGCCCTGTCCACTCCCCTGATGCGCGAGCTGCTCGACGCGCTCGCCGCGGCGGTCACCGACACGTCCGTACGGGCGATCGTGCTGACTCATACGGGCAAGGTTTTCTGCTCCGGCGCCGACCTCAAGGAGACCGCCGAGGCCCGCGAGAACGGCCGCGTCCCGGCCGAGATGATCGCCGACGTGCTGGCCGCGCTGTGGGAGTTCCCCAAGCCGGTCGTCGCGCGCGTCGGCGGTCCGGCCCGCGCGGGCGGTCTCGGCCTGATCGCGGCGGCCGACATCGCCGTCTGCGCGCGCGAGGCCACGTTCGCCTTCTCCGAGGTGCGCCTGGGCGTGATCCCGGCCGTGATCAGCGCCACCGTGCTGCCCCGGCTGTCCCCACGCGCGGCGGCCGAGCTCTATCTGACCGGCGACGTCTTCGACGGTGTCCGCGCGGCCGAGATCGGGCTGGTCAGCGCGGCCGTGGCAGCCGAAGACCTCGACGACGCCGTACGCCGCTATTGCGCCAGCCTCGTGCTGGGCGGCCCGCTCGCCCTCGCCGGCGCCAAACAACTGCTCCGCCGTACGCCGATCCGGGCCGAACTGGCCGAGCTGGCCTCGCGGTCGGCGGGTTACTTCAAGTCGGCCGAGGGGCGCGAGGGTGTGTCCGCGCTGCGCGAGAAGAGGCCCGCGAGCTGGGTTCCCGCCGCTCCCGCAGCCGACGGGTGACGCGGATCGGGTGACTTCGTTGACTACTCTTGTCGCCTACCTACTACGCCTGGGGGTGTGAGTGCGCAAGTCACCGATCGTGGCGCTCGCGATCGTCGCGCTCATCGGTGCGCTCGGCGTCTTCGTCGTCGTGAACACCTTCTCCGACGGCATCAAGCTCCCGAAAATCGGCCCCGAGTGCACCGTACGGGCCGAGGGCGAGGTCACGCTCGACTACGTGCAGATGGCCAACGCCGCCACCATCACCGCCGTGGGCCTGCGCCGGGGCATGCCCGAGCGGGCCGTGGTGATCGCGCTGGCCACCGCGTTCCAGGAGTCGAAGCTGGAGAACCTCGACGACGGCGACCGCGACTCGGTCGGCCTCTTCCAGCAGCGGCCCAGTCAGGGCTGGGGCACGATCGAGCAGATCAAGGACCCGCGGTACGCGGCCAACAAGTTCTACGCGTCGCTCAAGAAGGTCAAGGGCTACGAGAAGATGCGGGTCACCGACGCCGCGCAGAAGGTGCAGCGTTCGGCGTACCCCAACGCGTACGAGAAATGGGCCGACGAGTCCGCGGTGCTGGCCCGCGCCCTCACCGGCGGCGCGACCGGGGCCGTGGAGTGCAGCGTGAGCGGCACCCCGGTGCTGCGCGGAGCCGAGGCGGCGGCCGCGCTGATGGACGGGCTGCGGCTCGACTGGGGCAAGGGCCTGCCCGAGTCGGCGGCCGCCAAGCAGGACGGCGGGCTCACGGTCAAGGTCGCCAATCCCAAATCGGGCTGGCGGTATGCCCACTGGCTGGTCGCGCACGCCTCGGCCACGGGTCTCGAACGGGTACGTTTCGGCGATCTCGAGTGGCACGCCCCCGACGGCAAGTGGCAGGCGGTAACCGCGGAAAGTGCCGCCGGCACGGGCCGGGTCGTCGCCGAAGTCTTCAACTGACGTCGTGTTTTTCGGCGATGGCCCGAAACTTCCGGCCCCGGTCTTGGTTACCCGCGGTGATGACGGGCGATTCGGGTGCGCAGTTGCGTAGCGTATACATCGACATGGACAGACAGCTACCACCCTGGTACTAAGTAGGACGTGTCAAGGGCGATCGAGTGGATACTCCTGGGTGCCGGCAGCTGCACGGCGATCATCGTGGGCCTGCGCTGGCATCGCCCGGCGCGGGTCGTGCCGTGGCTGCTGCTGGCGGGTGCGATCGCCGCGCTGGCAATCGGCGACGTTTTCTACGCATTTGACGAGATGCCCTTCGCGACGGGCTTCTACCTCGCCATGTTCGTGCTCGTAGCGGGCGCGTTACTGCAGTTCACGCAGGGCGGCTCGGTGCTGGTCGACCGGGCCCGGCTGATCGACCTGCTGGCCTTCGCCTGCGCGGCGCTGCTGATCGTGTGGGTGTTCGTGATCGGCGACAACGGCTTCGCGGGCGAGATCGCGGCGTCCGACGTGATCGGCTCGCTGCTGCTCATCGCCGTCGCGATCCGGCTCAACCTGGCCGTGCCCGGCAACGTCGCCGCGATGCTGCTGCTGGCCGGCTCGGTCGGGTTGCTGGCCGGTGACGTGCTGTACCCATTGTTCCCCGGTGAGGCCGCCGAGTCGGGTTACCGTGTGCTCTACGTAGCCTGGGGCCTGGCCGCGCTGCACCCGTCGATGGTCCGCCTGACCCAGCCGATGACCCCGAGCACACCCCGCTGGCGCGGCCGCTGGGCGGCCCTGCTGGGCGCGTCGGTGGCCACCCCGCCGATCGTGCTGCTGATCGAGGCGCTGCAGGGCGAGGTCAACGACGGCGTCCCGATCGCGATCGCCGGCGCCATCACGCTCACGCTGACGATCACCCGCCTGGCCGACTCGGCCACCCTCAACAGCCTGGCCCTGGGCCGCGAACAGGGCCTGCGCGGCGCCAGCACGGCCCTGGTCGCCGCGGCCGACGTCCCCGCGGTCGACGAGGCCGTACGCCGGGCCGTCGCCGCCCTGCTCCCCCACGACGCCGTCGGCCGCGTCGTCTTCGCCCCCGACGACCGCCGACTGGCCGCCGAGGCCCTGCCGCCCGCCCCACCCGGCCGCCGCCGCACGTGGTGGGTCGACGGATCCGCGCCCGTAGAAGCCTCGTCCTCGGTCGTCATCGACGCCGGCATGCCTTTCTGGCGTCGAGGCCGCGATTTGTTGAATCGCCGCTTCGGCGGCTGGTTCCGCTCGGGATCGGCCGGCCAGGCCGGCGAGGAGGCGACACTCGTCTGCCCGCTCTGGCTCGAACCACTCGCCGTGGCCCGCCCCAGCGGCGGCGCGCTGGTGCTGACCGGCCGCCGGGACGCTCTCACCGCCGCCCACGACGCGCTCGAGGTGCTGGCCGGACAGGCCGCCCTGGCCCTCGACCGGATCAGCCTGGTCGAGGCCGTGGGCCGCCGCGACAGCGACCTCTACCTGCGCGCAGTCATCAGCAACACCGCCGACCTGATGCTCGTGCTGGACGAGGACCAGCGCATCCGCTACGCCAGCCCCGCCCTGCACGACCTGCTGGGCGAAGACAACATCTCCCCCCTGGCCACCCTGGAAGATTTGGTCCACCCCGACGACCGCGGCCAGATCCGCCGCGCCTTCACCACCGGCGGCGACGGCACGATCTTCTGCGCCCTCCGCCGCCCCGACCACAGCCAAACCCTGGTCGAAGCCACCTACCGCGACCTCCGCGGCGACCGATTGGTGCAGGGCTTCGTGGTCACAATGCGCAACGCCGGCGACCCACAAGACACCATCGACCGCATCCCCCACCGCGACCAACTCGACGAGCTCCCAGCCTGGATCAACCGCCGCAGCGCCCAACACAAGTTCCGCTACTGACGGCCCCATCGCCCGGCACAGATCCAGCCGCCCCAAGACGCCGCAAGCCCGACTTCACCCACCCTCGCTCCGCCGTGCCATCGCTCCGCCCTGTGCCGGTCTGCCCCTCGCCCCGCCCTCGCCATCACCCCGACCCTTGCCTCGCTCCGCCCTGTGCCGGTCTGCCCCTCGCCCCGCCCTCGCCATCACCCCGACCCTTGCCTCGCTCCGCCCCTGCCTCGCCGCGCTCTGGCCTCGCTCCGCCCTGCCTTCGCCCGGCCTGGCCGCGCTCCGCCCCGTGCGTGCCCACCGCACACACACTCGCCTCGCCCCGGCCCTCGCCCGCCCCCACCCACGGCCTCTCTTGTAAGTGAGTACTCACAAACCTCGGACACCAGCCTCGTAAGTGAGTACTCACAAACCACCAGTTCGAGCAGACCGAACATAAGTAAGCGCTCACAACCTCCGGCCGGAACTGCATCTTATGTAAGTGAGTACTCACAAACTTCGATCTGAACTTCGACCCCGCGCCGCCAGCCAAGCCCGCGCCGCTCGATCCATGTAAGTGAGTACTCACAAACACAGCAGGTGGAACAGCCCGCGGAAGCGCCCAAAGCCCGCCCTGCTTCGAAAGCGACGAAGCGCCGGACCATACGGTCCGGCGCTTCGTTTTGGTCAGCGATCGTCGATCGCCCGTCGTCAGCGGTGGATGCGACGGCGACCGCCGTAGCCGGCGACCAGAGCCACACCGATCGCGGCCAGCACGACCTGGAACAGGATCTCGATCCAGTCGACACCCGCGGTGTCGGCCACGCCGGTGGCGCGAGCCAGCACGGTGCCCAGCAGCGCCGCGACAACGCCGATGACCAGGGTCAGCCAGATCGGGATGTTCTGCTTGCCCGGTACGACCAGGCGGCCCAGGGCGCCGATGATGAGACCGACGATGAGGGCGGTGATGATGCCGGTGACAGTCATTGGGGGTTCCTCTCGGGGGTGAAGCAGTTGTTGCGTCCGTCGAGCCCCAGAGTTCCCGAGTGGCCGAAAACCCAAACCGCCTTATTTTTTGTTTGCTCCCTTGGTGTCCGGACCGTCAGATGTCGACAGGGCGGCGATGAACGCCTCCTGCGGCACCTCGACCCGGCCGACCATCTTCATCCGCTTCTTGCCTTCCTTCTGCTTCTCGAGCAGCTTGCGCTTGCGGCTGATGTCACCGCCGTAGCACTTGGCGAGCACGTCCTTGCGGATGGCGCGAATCGTCTCGCGCGCGATGATGCGGCTGCCGATGGCGGCCTGGATCGGCACCTCGAACTGCTGCCTCGGGATGAGTTTCTGCAGCTTCGAGGCGATGGTGACCCCGTACGAGTAGGCCTTGTCCTTGTGGACGATCGCGCTGAAAGCGTCGACGGGCTCACCGTGCAGCAGGATGTCCACCTTGACCAGGTCGGCCACCTGTTCGCCGGAGGGCTCGTAGTCGAGTGACGCGTAGCCCTTCGTCTTGCTCTTCAGCTGGTCGAAGAAGTCGAAGATGATCTCGGCGAGGGGCAGTGTGTAGCGCAGCTCGACCCGCTCGGACGAGAGGTATTCCATGCCGAGCAGGCTGCCGCGCCGGCTCTGGCAGAGCTCCATGACCGCGCCCACGTAGTCGTTGGGCACCAGCACCGTGGCCCGCACGACCGGCTCGTGGATCTCCGAGATCTTGCCGTCGGGGAACTCGCTCGGGTTGGTGACGACCCGCTCCTCGGCGTCCTCGGTGTAGACGCGATAGACCACGTTGGGCGCCGTGGAGATCAGGTCGAGGCCGAACTCGCGTTCCAGCCGCTCACCGATGATCTCGAGGTGGAGCAGGCCGAGATAGCCGACGCGGAAGCCGAAGCCGAGCGCGGCCGACGTCTCGGGCTCGTACGTGAGCGCGGCGTCGTTGAGCTTGAGCTTGTCGAGCGCGTCGCGCAGCGCCGGGTAGTCGGAGCCGTCGATCGGGTAGAGACCCGAATAGACCATCGGCTTCGGGTCTTTGTAGCCGCCGAGCGCCTCCTGAGCCGGGCGGGCGTTGCCGGTCACGGTGTCACCGACGCGGGACTGGCGGACGTCCTTCACGCCGGTGATCAGATAACCCACCTCGCCCACGCCGAGCGCGCCGGCCTTCTCCATCTCGGGCGAGACGACGCCGATCTCGAGCAGCTCGTGCACGGCCCCGGTCGACATCATCTTGATGCGGTCGCGGGCCTCGATGCGGCCGTCGATGACCCGGACGTACGTCACCACGCCGCGGTAGACGTCGTAGACGGAGTCGAAAATCATCGCGCGGGCCGGGGCATCGGCCTCGCCGACGGGCGCCTGGAACTGGCGGACGATCTCGTCGAGCAGGTGGTCGACGCCGACGCCGGTCTTGCCGGACACCCGCAGCACGTCGTCGGGCTCGCAGCCGATCAGCTTCGCAAGCTCCTCGGCGTACTTCTCGGGCTGCGCGGCCGGCAGGTCGATCTTGTTGAGCACCGGGATGATGTGGAGGTCGTTCTCCATCGCCAGATACAGGTTGGCCAGCGTCTGCGCCTCGATGCCCTGCGCGGCGTCGACCAGCAGCACCGCGCCCTCGCAGGCGGCGAGTGAGCGGGAGACCTCGTACGTGAAGTCGACGTGGCCCGGGGTGTCGATCATGTTGAGAACGGCGGTCTCACCCTGTTGGCCGCCCTCGCGCACCGTCCACGGCATGCGGACGGCCTGCGACTTGATCGTGATGCCGCGTTCCCGCTCGATGTCCATGCGGTCGAGATATTGCGCACGCATCTGACGCGGGTCGACGACCCCGGTGATCTGCAGCATGCGGTCGGCCAGGGTCGACTTGCCGTGGTCGATGTGGGCGATGATGCAGAAGTTGCGGATGCGACCGGGGTCGGTGGCACCGATCACGTTCACGCCGGGGTCGAGCGGTCCAGGCACGATCTTCCGTTCTTGTCAGGATCATCGGGGGCCGGTCATCCCACCGGCGGCATCTATCGTCCCACGCCCGCGGCGATGCCCGGTTGTCACCCGCACAAGCGGCACTCAGACCCGCTCGAGCGGCGCATGCGGAGCCGGCGGCAACTCGGCCGTGATCAGGTCGCCCGGCCGCACCGGGCCGCCCCGCAGGACGACCGTCATGATGCCGCCCTTGCGTACGACGTTGCCGTCGGCATCCTGCCCGATCAGCTCCTTGAGCAGGCCCTGCCGCAGCCCGTTGATCTGCGCGCACGGGTTCCGCAGGCCGGCCACGATGAGCGCCGGTCGCGGGTCGTCGCCCGGCTCCCGCTCGACCGCGGCCCGCACCGCCGCGGCCGCCCGCGCGGTCGCGTCGTCGAGCGTCGCCGCCTCGGCCGCCGCCAGCACCGCATCGAGCACCTCACCCGAGGACCCACCCACGCCGTCAGCGAAAGAAGTGCCGGGTGAACCGAAGCGCAGGATCGTGCCAACCGGCAACCCGAGCAGGTCGATCCCCCGGGTCGTCACGTTCTCGCCCAGATTGCCCGGCCGGACCTCGTAGCCTTTGGTCTCGACCTCGTCGAACAGCTCCTCGTGGATCAGGTGCACCTGCCGCAGATTGGGCTGGGTCGGATCGGCCCGCACCCGCGATTGATGCCGCACGTGCACCCCGGAGTGCGAGTCGCCCTCGATGCCCAGCCCCGCCACCAGCACGATCTCGTCATGCACCGGCTTGGTGAACGAATACGTCTCGTTGCGGCTGACCGACGACACCGATCCTCGAGAAGTCTCCATGTCCCGAAGTCTCGCCAACCTCGCTCCCCCGGATCGACCGATTTTCCCACCGCGACCCGCCGACCGGGGCGGGCTAGAAGGGGGGCGGCAGGTGGAAGGGGCGGCAGGTCAGGCAGCGGCGGCGGGGGCGGCTCCGGCAGCGGGCCAGCAGTCAGCTCGGGCAGCAGGCAGCAGGTCAGTCGGGTGGGGCCAGGAACAACGCCGACAACTTGGGGAGGCGGCGCTGCATCTCCTCCTCGTTGTCGAAATCCCACAGGTCGCCCACCTCGGGCCGGGTCACCGGCCGATCGCCCTCGGGCAGCGGCGACCCGGTGGCCTGCTCATAAGCGTCGGCCGCGATCGAGAGCACCTCCTCCGCCTCGAACACGGCGCCGGTGTCGGCCGCGGCCTGCACAACGGCCACGTCGGCCAGCGAGTCGGGTGACTTCACCGAGCGAGCCACCGCGTCGCGACCGTGCGCGATCAGCCAGCCGCGGAAGCTGTCGAAGCCCTCCTCACCGCAGCCACCGTTGATCAGATAGGCCGCGGCCCACAGATCCTGGGTGCCGGAGGCGACCATGACCTTGTCGAGATGCCGCCCCCAGGCCACGATCTCTTCGGGATCGCGGGTCGCCAGGTCGGCCGCGGCGCGTTTGGCCACATCGGCGGGCGAGGCGGGCCGATCGGCGGTCGCGCGGCTGATGACCGCCCAGAAGTCATCGGTTCTCATGACGACGATCCTGCCAGTGGGGTACGACAAAACCGGGAAAGGCAGGATGGGACGGTGCGGTCGATTTCGCTTCCCGAAGTGCCGTACGGCGCCACCGCCGTACGGCCGGACTGGTCCGATCTTCCGGAGAGCCTGCGCCGGGCCGTCGCGTCACGCCTGGGCGCCCCGGTCGAGGCGGCACGCAGCGCCGGCGGCGGCTTCACCAGGGCCTTCGCGGCCGTCCTGACGACCTCGTCGGGCCTGACCGCCTTCGTCAAGGCCGCCCCGCTGCGGGACCCCACCTCCGAGTGGTATTCCCGTGAGGCCTACATCACGTCCCGCCTGCCCGCCGAGGTGGCCGCGCCCCGGCCGCTCTGGACGATGGTCGAGTCGGACTACTTCGTCCTCTGCCTGGAGCCGATCAACGGTCACGTCCCGGCGCTGCCGTGGTCGCCGCCCGAGCTGGAGGCGGCGCTGTCCGCCTGGTCGGAGGCCGCGGCCGCCCTGGCCACCCCGAGCCGCGAGCTGCTCGAGGCCGGCGTGCCCCCGCTGCCCGAGATCCTGCGCCGCGAATACTCCTGGTGGACCGAGATCGCCGCCGGTCGCGAGCCGATGCCGCGCACCGCCCACGGCACTGTCGCGCCGACCCGGCTGGCCCACCTGGCCCGGCTCGAGCAGGAGCTGCCCGAGCTGGTCGCCGGTGACGCGCTGATGCACGGCGACCTGCGGGTGGACAACGTCCTGATCGACCGGTCGGGCCGGGCCCGCCTCTGCGACTGGACCTGGCCGACCCGGGGCGCGGCCTGGTTCGACACGGTGACGCTGCTGGTCACGGCTTTCGCGAGCGGGCTCGACGCGGACGCGTACCTGGCGGGCTGGGACGCCCCGGCCGAGGGCGTGGACGGGGCGCTGGCCGCGCTGGCCGGCTATTGGCTGGTGCGGGCGGACGGCGGGCCGAGCAGCGCGTCGCCGCACAGCCGGCAGCATCAGCGGTTCAGCGGGGAGCAGGCGCTGGCCTGGCTGGCCGAGCGCCGCGGCTGGTGACTCGGGGCCGCCGAGGTCGGCGCACGATGGCTCGTTTTGGCGGCTCGTGAGCGTGCTGGTAGGCTGGCTAATCGCGTGTGGTGAGGTCTTTGCCGCCGCGGAGACCATTTTTCCGAACACCTAGTCAGGACAAGGCTGTCGCGTGGCGAACATCAAGTCCCAGATCAAGCGCAACCGGCAGAACGAGAAGGCCCGGCTGCGCAACAAGTCGGTCAAGTCGTCGCTGAAGACCGTGATTCGCAAGCTTCACGAGGCGAGCGCGGCCGGCGACACGCAGACCGCGACGACGCTGCTGCGTGACGCCTCTCGTCAGCTGGACAAGGCCGCGAGCAAGGGCGTCATCCACAAGAACCAGGCGGCGAACCGCAAGTCGGCCATCGCCAAGCGCGTCGCCGCGCTGTCTGCCTGACGTTCCGCAGTCGCACCCCGGGCATCGCCGGGCCATTCGTGGTCCGCTGCGGTGCCCGGTGTTGTTTGCCGTCGGTGTTACCTTGGTACCGTGGTAAGCATCGAGAGGACCCAGACCGGCGTGCGGCTCGAACGCAACACGCTCAAGGTGCTCAAGGCCCTGGCCGAATACCTCGACATGTCGCTCGGGGAGCTGCTGGAGGGCATGACCCTGCACGCCTTCGAGGGCAAGGCGCCGTTCACCCCGGAGACCCTCGCCAAGATCGACCAGCTCAAGGCCGTGTACGGCCTGAGTCTGACCGCGTCCGACGCCCACCGGCTCAAGGAGCGACAGTGACCAGCGCGACCGGCAGTTTCACCGTCCCGCTCACCCCGAGCGAGGCCTTCGTCCTGTTCACGCCGCGAGGCGAGCGCGCCTGGGCCGAGGGCTGGGACCCCCGCTTCCCGGCCCCGGTCGACGACGACACCACGCCCGGCACGGTCTTCACCACCGACGCCGGCGGCCGCCGTACGACCTGGGTGGTGACGGGCCGGACGGCGGGGCAGGCGATCAGCTACGCCCGTGTGGCGCACGGCGCGACGGCCGGCACGGTCGCGGTCACCCTGCGCCCCTCGACGGGCGGCACGGAGGTGACAGTGACCTACGACCTGACCGCCTTGACCGCCGAGGCCGAGCCGGCCGCCCGCGACTTCTTCGACGGATACGCCGCCTATCTCGAGTCGTGGCGCGTCGCGATCGACGCCCACCTGACCTATTCGTAGCGGCGCGTCGCCGACTGCCGGATCCACTGCTGCTGTGCCTCGGCCCGCTCCACCCACGGCCGCTTGATCGGGGCGCCCCGCTCCCGGCTGATCATGCCGGGCAGGCGAGTGGTGGCGTCGTCGGACGAGCGGCGCTCCTCCTGGGGGATCGACGCGTGCTCGACCAGCGGCCGCACGCCCACCGGGGCCGCGACCGGGGCCGGGGTCAGCGCGCCGGCGATCAGGTCGTTGAGCTTGACCATGATGGCGACCGTGATCGGCAACACGATCACGCCCCACCAGCTCACCAGCTCGGCCAGCGCCAGCAGGATGCCCAGCGCGACCGCCCCCTCGAGAAACACGAAGCAGAGAAAGCCGTTGGGCGTCAGGAACCGGAGCCGCAGCATCCGGGCATACATCGGCCGGTGCACGTCGGGCTGCCCGGGGCGGCTCATCGCGCCCCACCCGCGCGCCGGGCGGCGGCCACCGCGAAGACGGCCTGCTCGAGCGCGAAGCCGCGATCTTCCGCGCCGCCCTTGACCGCGGCGTTGCAGGCGGCCGCGGCCTGCATGGCGTCGACCAGCCCCTCGGGCGTCCAGCCGCGGCTGCGCTCCTGGGCCCGCTGGATCTTCCACGCGGGCATGCCGAGCGAGCTGGCCATCTGATAAGGGTTCCCGCGTCCGGCCGAGGCAACCCGGGCCACCGTACGCACCCCGTCGGCGATCGCGTCGGCGATGGGCACCGGGTCGACGCCCACGTGCAGCGCCCACCGCAGGGCCTCGAGCGCCCCGGGCACGTCGCCGATCATCGCCGCGTCGGCCACCGTGAACCCGCTCACCTCGGCCTGGCCCTTGTAATACCGCGCGACGACCGCCTCGGTGATCCTGCCGTCGGTGTCGGCCATCAGCTGCGAGCAGGCGGCAGCGATCTCGCGCAGGTCGTTGCCCACGGAGGCGAGCAGCGCGGACGCGGCCGCCTCGTCACACTTGCCCCCGTTGCGGCGGAACTCGTCGCGCACGAACGCTATCCGCTCCCGATCGCCCTTGAGCTTGGCCGCGGGCACGACGGTGGCGCCGGCCGAGCGCAGCCCGTCGGCCAGGGCCTTGCCCTTGGCGCCACCCAGGTGGGTGACGATCAGCGAGACCTCGGGGTCGGGATTTTTGGCGTAGGCCAGCAGGGCCGTGATCAGGTCCTTCTTGGCATCCTGACCGCTGCGGAGGACCAGAACGCGCCGCCCGCCGAAAAGTGACGGGCTCAGCATCTCGGCGATTTCGCCTGGCAGCAGGGTGCCCGCCTCGTATTCCCGGACGTCGGCGCCGGGCTCCGCGGCCCGGGCGTCGTCGACCGCGGCCGTGACCGCGCGCGCGACGAGCAACTCCTCATCGCCTTGGACGAGCAGCAGCGGGGCGGGAGGGGCGGTGTTCACGCCCAACATCGTTGCACGAAGGGCTGACGTTTCCGCGAGGCTCACTCCTTAGCGCAGAGTCGTGGATCAGGGAATGCGAAAGCAGACATATCGGCGCCCGGCCATGCTCCGGGACTGCCGATCAAGGCTCGATCAGGCTGGATGTCTGATCAGCGGGACAAGTCGGACCGATCGGCCATCGACCGGCATCGTCCGTGACAAGGACGACCTGAACGGCCTAACCCGGGCGTGTCGGCAATTCCGCGGGCAGCATCGACCCGACCCAGGCGTCCACCCGTACGCCGCGATGCACCAGCCGCCCCCGGAGGATCGCCTCGACCCGGAACCCGGCCTTCTCCGCCACCCGCCGGGACGCGTGGTTACCCACCTCGGCCCGCCACTCGATCAGCCCGAGCCCGAGCGTGTCGAAGCCCCACCCGCACAACGCCCGCAACGCCTCCGTGGCCACGCCCCGCCCGCGCGCCGCCGGATCCATCCAGTAGCCGACCTGCGCCGCCCCGGCCCCGTCGAGCCCGAACCCGACCCGCCCGAGCCGCGTCTCCCCGTCGACGACGACAAACTCCGCCCGGGTCCCCGCGTCCCACCCCGCGACCGCCATCTCGCGGACGAAGAACGCGGCGTCCGGCCGCCGATACGGCACCGGGATCTGCACGAACTTCTGCACGAGCGGGTCCAGCGAAACCTCGTACACCCAGGGAATGTCGCTCTCCTCGAACGGCCGCAACCGAAGGCCACCCGCGATGATCGTCTCGCGCCTCATCCCGGCATTGTCCGTCAGGGCACCTGCGGATCGCCGCGCGCGACGACGGCCAGCCCGCGTCCCGTGACCACGGCGGCCAGGTCACCCAATTGATCCGTACGCAGGACGCGTGCCCCGCCCCGGGCCAGCCGGGCCAGCAGCGGCCCGTTCGGATGGCCGTAGTCGTTGTCCGCGCCGACCGACACCAGGGCCACCGACGGCCGGATCTCGTCGAGGAACCGCGGGCTCTGATAGCTGCTGCCGTGGTGCGCGACCTTGAGCACGTCCGCGCGCAGAGCGTCGGCACCCAGGTGGGCGAGCATGTCCTCCTGCTCCTCGGTCTCGGCGTCACCGGGCAGCAAGACCGTCCGGCCGTCCACTTCGGCCCGCAGCACCAGCGAGTTGTTGTTGGGGTCCGAGTTCGTGCCGCGCATCGGCTCGACGGGCCCGAGCACCCTCAACCGCACATTCCCGACCCCGTACGTCCACCCGGGCCCCACGGCGTGCACGGCCACCCGCCCGGCGGCGCTCGCGACGGCAGCTCGGCCCGCGGGCGGGTCCGGCCAGTCCGGCCCGACCAATCCGCCCACCTCCCGCCCGCGGAAGACGCCCGTGACGCCGCCGATGTGGTCGACGTGGAAGTGGCTGACCACGAACAACACCACCTGCCGGATCCCGAGCCGGCGCAGGCAGTGATCGACGGCGTTCGGCTCGGGCCCGGCGTCGACCACGACCGCGCGGCCGGTTCCCGCGGGCAGGACGATCGCGTCGCCCTGGCCCACCGCGCACGCCACGACCAGCCAGCCCGGCGGGGGCCAGCCCGAGGCCAGAAGCCGTACGGGCAACGCGCCCAGCACTCCCCCGAGCGCCACTACCGTGACCAGCTTGCGGATGAGCGGCCGTCGGGTGGCCACCAGCAGCCCCACGGTGATCACGGCCAGCAGCAGCGCGCCGGTGAGCCCGCCCGGCCACGGCAGCGCCCCCGCCGGCACCCGGGCGCCGTAGGTCGCGACCAGCACCAGCCATTGTGCCGGCCAGTGCCCGAGCCACGCGGCGAACTCGGCGCCGGCCGGCCACACCGGCGAGATCACGGCCGCGGCCACCCCCAGCAGCGTCGCCGGGGCGATCGCGGGCACGGCCAGCAGGTTCGCCGGGACGGCGACGATGCTGATCGCCCCGGACAGCCCCGCCACGACCGGCCCGCACACCACCTGCGCCGCCGCGGGCACCGCGAGCGCCTCGGCCAGCCCCGGCGGCCAGCCCCGGGCCCGCAACCCGTCCCGCCACACCGGCGCGAGCAGCAGCAGACCCGACGTGGCCAGCACCGACAGCGCGAACCCGACGTCCGAGGCCAGCTCGGGGTCGTACAGGATCAGCACGGCCACACCCGCCGCCAGCGCCGGCAGGGCCGCCCGCCGCCGCCCCGACGCGAGCCCGATCAGCCCGATCGCCCCCATCGCCGCGGCCCGCACCACGCTCGGCGAGGGCCGCGCCAGAATGACGAACCCCACGAGCGCCACCGCACACACCACCGCGGTGATCACCGGCCCGGCCCGGGTCCGCCGCACCGCGAACAGCACCACCCCCAGCACGATCGCCACGTTCGCGCCCGACACGGCGTTCAGATGCGTCATCCCGGTCGCCCGGAAGTCCTCCTCGAGCGCCGGATCGAGCCGGCTCGTGTCGCCCACGATCAGCCCCGGCAGCAGCCCGCCCGGCCGATCGGGCAGCGGCTCGCAGGCCCGCTGCAACCCGGCCCGCAACGCCCCCGCCGCCCGCTGCGCCCACGACGGCCGCCCGATCACCTGGGGGGCCTTGCGCACCGAGGCCACCACGGCCCGGAGATCCCCGCCGCGGGGCGGCATCAGCTTGCCCTCGGCCGCGACGCGCTGCCCCGGCAACAGCCCCCGCCACCCCGGATCGCTGCCCAGCACGAGGGCCCGGGCCGACATTCGCAGCGTCACCCCGTCCTCCGCCCGCACGGACAGAAGATCAACGGCCACGATGTACGTCGGAGGCATCGCCGAGGAGCTCTTCAAGGCCCGCGGATCGTCCCTGACCACGAGCTCCATCCACACCGGATCGCCCGCCCGGATCAACTCCACGAGCGGCCCGGCCTCCCGCACACTCACCCGGGCCCCGGTCGCCACCGCCCCGCAGGCGACCCCCAGCAGCACAGCCAGCCCCACCCAACGCCCGGCCCGTGGTCGGGCCTCGCCACGCCGCATCCAGACGATCAGCACAACGGCGAGCCCGGCCGCGCCCGCCCCGATCAGGATGCCCGTGCGCGCGGACAGGTAGAGAGCAGCCAGCGCCGACATCCACACCGCCACGGCGAACCCGGCCAGCCGAAGATCGGGAGCCTTGTCCGCCTTGCGGTCCTCGGCCTGGCCCGTCATACCGTGACCAGGTCTTTCAGTTGCTCGTAGCGGGCGTCGCCGATGCCGTCGACCTTGCGCAGGTCGGTGACTGCCTTGAAGCCGCCCTGGGCGTCGCGGGCGTCGAGGATCCGCTGGGCCAGCACCGGGCCCACGCCCGGCAGACCGTCCAGGTCGGCCAGGGTCGCCGTGTTGAGATTGACCAGGCCGCCCGGGTTTCCACCGGCCGGGGCGGCCGGACCGGTCGGCAGCGTGACGCCCGGCGGGGGTGTCACGCCGACCATGATGAGCTCGCCGTCCACGACCTTGCGGGCGAGGTTGAGCACGGAGACGTCCACTCCCGGCTCGGCGCCGCCCGCCGCGGTCAGCGCGTCGGCCACCCGGGCGCCGGGCGCGAGCTTCACGAGACCGGGCTTGCGCACCTTGCCACCGACCGCGACCACGACCTCGGCGGCCGCCGACGCCGACCCCCGGCCGGAGACCGGCACATTCGCGGCGTCCGACTCGGCCACGTTCAGCGGGGGCGGCGCCACCGGATCGACCCGCGGCCGGGACCGCCAGGCCAGCACGGCCGCGATCAGCACCACGACGGCGGCGACCGCGGCCAGCGCCCGAACCCCGCGCCGCCCGGGATCGAACGCGCCCATCCCGAACCGCCGCCCGCCCTCACCGGACCCGCCGCCGAAGGCCCCCGCCGCGCTCAACTCCGGCGGCTCCTCCGGCTCCGGCAGAGTCGACGACGTGAAGGCGAACCGATCCCGCTCCGGATCGAACACGTAGTTCTCCGACGCCGGCTCCGGCAGTGTCCAACCAGGCGGCGGAAGCGGCCGCCCGGCGGCCGGCGGGTAGGGCTCGCTCTCGGGCATCACATCACCCAGATGCGATTCCCGGAGGCCACCCACCACACGCTGCGCTCCGGTAACGCCACGCAGAGCCACCACAACCGGCGGCGGTGAGACAACCCCGGGCACACCAACCGTCGGCGGTCCCGCGACTTGCCGCACCCCGAACGCACTCTCGCCACCCTCCGGACCAACGTCCCCCGACAACGCCAGGCCGGCCCGGCTCCCAAGACCAGCCTGGATCGGGAAAGCGGCCTGGCCGCCGGGAACGGTTTGACCGGTCGAGGCAGGCGGCGCGGTGGGGACGGCCGGCGAAGCGAGAACGCCCGGCGGAGTGGGGACGGCGGGTGAAGTAGAAACACCCGGCGGAGCCGGAATGACGGGCGACGCAGAAGCACCCGGCGGACCAGGAACGACCGGCGACACAGGAACACCCGCCAGAACAGGAACGGCCGGTGAAGGCAGTAAGACCGACGGAGAAGGATCGGCGGGTCGGGTAGGAACGACCGGCGGATGGGGAACGGCCGACGGCGAGAAGGCCGACGAAACAGACGTGGTTGCCGCGGGCGTCATCGGTGTCTCCGTGGAGGGGGCTGGCGCAGGGCGCGCAGGCGGCGGCGTGGACCACGGGGTGCCTGGGCGATAGGCGTCCGCCTGCGCCGGGACAGGCGGCGGGCCGCCCGGCTCAGGAGGGCTCTCAGCCGCGGCGGGACCGGGTGGGTGAAATACGGCGCTGGGCGCCGCCTCCAGGTCTACGTCGTCGGGCCAGGCCGGGATGATGTCCGACCACTCCAGCGGGTCGCCGACCTCGGCCAGCCCGGCCAGACCCTCCGCATATGAGGAGGGCGCCGGATCATGCACGCCGGCCGAGGCGTGGACGGGCCAAGCAGGGAGAGCTTCAGCCGGGTGGGTGGCTGAAGGAGGGGCCGGAAAGCCGGCGGCCGATACAGGGCGGGTGGCCGAGGGATGAACCGCCGCGGGCTGGGCAGGGAAGGTGGGGTGGGAGGGTGTGGCGTGGGTGGGGAAGGATGGGACGGCGTGTGGAGTGGCGGGGGCTGGAGGGGCGGCTGCCGCAGCCGGCAGCACTGTCCGCAGCCTCTGCGCTATGGCTTCGTCTGTGGGGTTCCGCTCTCGCACGTTCAGGAAGCTAGGCAAAACGGCGGGATCTTGCCCCGGCCCCTGTGGACAGAGGTGCATTGTGGATAACTCGGCGATCTTGGCCACGCGTGATATGGCGGACCGGCTGAGACAGGCCGGTTGTGTGTTCGCCGAGGAGGAGGCCGCCGTCATCGCCGAGGCCACTTCGGATCCTCTGACCAGGCAAGACATGGTGGAGCGCCGGGCCCTCGGGGAGCCGCTGGAGCAGGTCGTGGGTTACGCCGATTTCGCCGGGGTCCGCGTACGGCTGAGGCCCGGTGTCTTTGTGCCCCGCGTCCGGAGCGAGCTGCTGGTGCGCCTGGCCGCCGAGCACGGTCCGCGGCTGGTCGTGGATCTCTGCTGCGGTTCGGGCGCCCTCGGCCTAGCCGTCGAGCGGCTCCGCCCGGGGATCGAGCTGCACGCCGCCGACCTCGACCCCAACGCCACCCGGTGCGCCCGCGACAACGGCATCGGCCGCGTCCACGAGGGTGACCTCTTCGACCCGCTCCCCCACACTCTGCACGGCCGCGTCGACGTGCTCATCGCCAACGTGCCCTATGTCGCCACCGCGCATCTTCCGCTGCTGCCGGCCGAGGCCCGCGATCACGAGCCCTCGATGGCCCTCGACGGCGGCGAGGATGGCCTTGATATCTTTCGCCGGGTAACCGGGAGCGCTCCCAAATGGCTCGCCCCGGGCGGCCTGCTGCTCTCCGAAATCACGGAAGCGCAGCAAATGGCCGCTCTGGCGGCGATACGGGGCTCGGGCCTGGACGGCGACGTCATCTACGACGAAGATCTCGATGCGCGAGTGGCCAGGGCCCGCAGAAGCTGAGCAGAGAGGACGCCGGAGTGGGAAGGATTGCCCGAGCCAGGCTGGCCGCTCAGGTGATGCGGCGCCTGCGGCGGGCCGGCTGCACGGAGGTCCGCTACGACTCGCGAGCGTTCCAGGTCCGGTTCACCCCGAATGTAGAGAAGCAGCCGGCCATCCTCGACCTGGCACCCCTGCTCCGCGGCCCCAGGAAGGGCCGCAAGAGGCGCATCCAGGCGTACATCTCCGGCCTGAGCCCCGACCCCATCCCGCGGGACTGGCAGGCCGCCCGCCCGCTGCTCCGCCCGGTCCTCAGGGGAGCCACCCCGGGCAACCCGATCAAGCGGCCGGCCCTGCCCTATCTGTCCGAGTACGTCGTCATCGATCACCCCCAGGCGATGACCTACGTGACCGACGACCAGCTGCAGACCTGGCACGTACGGGCGGATGAGGTCTTCAAATCGGCCCGCGACAACCTCGAGGGGGCCACCCTCCAGGGCACCCCCACCGAGCTCATCCGCTTCGTCGACGACGGCGACGCGTACTGGACCTCGCATCTTCTCCTGGAGCACTGGCTCCAGCGCCTCGAGCCCCAGGTCGGCGGCCCGCCCGTGGCCTTTGCCCCCGAGCGCGGCACCCTCCTGGTCACCTCGGCCGACGGCCCCCACCTCCGGGCCGTCTTCGCCCAGGCCGAGGAGCTCTACGCGCGATCGTCGAGGCCCATCACCCCGGTGGCGTACGTCAGTGACGCCCAGGGCTGCACGGTCCCGTTCAC
Source organism: Paractinoplanes lichenicola (assembly GCF_016785085.1). GTDB lineage: Bacteria > Actinomycetota > Actinomycetes > Mycobacteriales > Micromonosporaceae > Actinoplanes > Actinoplanes lichenicola. Next base: position 44,465 of record NZ_JAENHO010000005.1, on the reverse strand, counting down.
GGTGGCCGAGGACGACCCGCTGCACCACACGGTCCAGCGGGCCGAACGCATCCTGGCCGTCCAGGAGTACGCACGTCAGGCCACCCACCTGACCGAGCCCGCCGCCGAACTGGTCCTGGTCGGCGACGACGAGACGGGCTGGCGCACGCAGGCCGTCTGGGACGAGAAGGCCCTGCTCCCCACGGCCGACGAGGTGCGGATCGGCGACCGGACGATCCCCTGGCCCGAGCTGGACGTGGAACCGGTGCCCGGGCTGGAGCCGATCAGGTGGCAGGCCGCCGGTGCACCACAATCCCCGCCACCCCAGGGCCCACATGCGCGGCGACGACCGCGCCGATCTCGGTGATGTAGCAGTCCCGCAGCCTGTCGCCCAGCCGCATCGCCACATGGTCGGCCAGCGCGGCCGCCCGGTCCGGTGACTGCAGGTGATGGACGGCGATGTCGACCAGCCCGTCCCCCGACGCCTCCACCGCGAAGTCCACCAGCTTCGCGAGCGCCCGCCCGGCCGTACGCACCCGGTCCTTGACGACGATCGCACCGTCGGCCACGTGCAGGATCGGCTTGACCGACAGGGCCGTGCCGACCAGGGCCGAGGCCGCGTTGATGCGCCCGCCCCGCCGCAGGAACTCGAGCGTGTCGACGTAGAACAGCGTGCTCACCCGTTCGGCGTGGGTGACGGCCTCACCCCGTACGGCGGAAAGGTCTTGACCCTGACCCGCCGCGGTGGCCGCGGCCAGGGCGGCGAACCCGAGACCCATGCCCGTCGTGCCGCTGTCGACCACCTCGACGCGGGACCCGAACTCGGCCGCGGCCAGCGCGGCGGCCTCGTGCGTGCCGGAGAGCCGGGCCGACAGGTGGATCGAGACGATGCCGTCGGCGCCCGCGTCCAGCAGCTCACGATAGGCGGCCGCGAACTGGGAGGGAGCGGGCCGGGACGTGCTCACGGCGGCCCGCCGCTCACCCAGGGCCCGCGCGACCTCGGCCGGTTGGATCTCGATGCCCTCGAGCCCGTCGGCGCCGTTGATGACCACCGTGAGGGGCACGACGGTCAGCTCATACGAACCCGCGAGCTCGACGGGCAGGTACGCGGTGGAGTCGGTGACGACCGCGACGGGCATGCGGGCACGGTAGCCGATCGAAACATGCCCAGGTGAGCGCGGGGGTCACCCCTTCTCGACGGACGTCACGATGAACGGCACACCCTGCTGGCAGGTCGACATCATGCCGGGCTCGGAACGACCGGAGATCTTGACCTTGCTGCCCACGGCGGCGTCGGTGCGCATCGCCGGGTCGTCGAAGATCAGCAGGTGGGAGCCCTCGGCGTCGCTGAGGAGCAGGCAGTTCGGCTCGACTCCGGCGGTCACCGTGCCGGTGATGGTCTTGGCGCCGGCGTTGGGCCGCCCCGAGGGCTCGCCGGCCGGGCCGGTGGTCTTGGCGGTGGGCACGGGCAGGTCGACCACGTCCGACGCCGAGGGCGAGGGCGCCGGGGCGGCGGCGCCGGTCTCGCTCGCGTTGTTGGCGCAGCCGGCCGCGACGAGCAGCAGGAGCAATACGGCGGGAACGGTACGAGTCACCATGATGCTTGGACGCTACCGGATCATCGGCGGTTCCCCCGCGCGAAGGATTCAGCGGGCCGGAGGGGTTCAGACGGGCGGCGGCACCGGCCGGTCGCTGAACGGGCCCACGTTGTAGGCCGCGACCTGCCAGCCACGCTTGTCGTCCAGGGTGAGCTCGACCCAGTGACAATTCTGCAGGGCACGCAGGGTGCGCAGCTGCTCGATCGGCCAGCCGAGCAGGTGCCCGATGCCCTGCCGGGCGCCGGCGCCGTGCGTCGCGACCACGACCGTGCCCCCGGGCGCCTGGGCGGCCGCGTCACGCAGCCCGTCGGCCACCCGCCGGCCCAGCTCCTCGAGGGTCTCGACGTCGCCGCCGACCTCGTGACCGGCCGTCCAGCGGGCGTGCTGCTCGGGGAACGTCGCGGCGACCTCGGGCATGGTCAGCCCCTGCCAGGCGCCGAAATAGCGCTCGCGGAGGCGTTTGTCGTAGCTGATCGACAGCCCGGTGAGCGCGCCGAGGGCCGCGGCCGTGTCGGACGCGCGCTTGAGGTCGCTCGAGACGAGCGCGTCGGGTTTCAGCTTGACCAGGATCTCGGCCGCGTCGACGGCCTGCTGGCGGCCGAGCGCGTTGAGCTCGACGTCGGTCTGCCCCTGGACGCGGTTGGCGGCGTTCCAATCGGTGTTGCCGTGCCGCCAGACGATCAAGCGCGTCACGACGCGTCGGCCTCGACCATGTCGCGGTCGACGAACGGGACCGTGGGGCAGTCCTTCCAGAGCTTGTCGAGGGCGTAGAACTCGCGCTCCTCGACGTGCTGGATGTGGACGACGATGTCGACGTAGTCGAGCAGCACCCACCGGCCCTGGCGCTCGCCCTCACGACGCACGGGCTTGGCCTTCTCGGGCAGGTTGAGCAGGGCTTCCTCGATGGCGTCGACGATCGCGATGACCTGGCGCTCGTTGGACGCCGAGGCGATCACGAACGCGTCGGTGATGTAGAGCTGGTCGCCGACATCGATCACGACGATGTCTTGCGCCTTCTTGTCGGCGGCGGCCTGTGCGGCCGTCATCGCCAGTTCAAGAGCGCGTTCGCTGACGGGCAAGAGTGTCCCCTCGGTAGGGTTTCTGGTCCTTCAAGCCTCTCACACCGGTGTGACATTCCCCGAGCCCCGATAGAGGCCCCGCTTGTTGATGTATTGCACGACACCGTCGGGCACCAGATACCACACCGGTTCGCCCTTGGCCACGCGCTCGCGGCAGGCCGTAGACGAAATGGCCATGGCCGGCACCTCGATCAGGGTGACGCTGTCCTCCGGGAGGTGATCGTCGGTGAGCTCGAACCCCGGGCGGGTCACCCCGACGAAGTGCGCGGCGGCGAACATCTCGAGCGCGTCCTTCCAGCCCAGGATGCGGTTGAGCGCGTCCGCGCCGGTGATGAAGAACAGCGACGCGTCGGCGCCGTAGACCGCCCGCATGTCGCGCAGGGTGTCGATGGTGTAGGTGGGACCGTCGCGGTCGATGTCGGCCCGGCTGACGTGGAAGCGCGGGTTCGACGCGGTGGCGATGACCGTCATCAGATAGCGGTCCTCGGCCGGCGAGACCCGGCCCTTCTCGTACGGGGAGCCGGTGGGCACGAAGACGACCTCGTCGAGGTCGAAGCGGGCCTGCACCTCGCTCGCGGCGACGAGGTGACCGTGGTGGATGGGGTCGAACGTCCCACCCATGATCCCGATCCGGCGTTGTGGCACGAGACGAATATAGATCAACCGTCGAGGCGTTTACGGACGGCTGTGAGCAGATCATCCGCGGTGAACGGCTTCTCGAGCAGCGCCACCCCCGGCTCGAGCGTGCCCTCGGAGTGCAGGACAGGCTGGGCGTAACCGGACATGTAGAGCACCCGTGTGTCCGGCCGGGCGATCACCAGCCGCTCGGCCAGGTCCTTGCCCAGCATTCCGGGCATCACCACGTCGCTGAGCAGCAGGTCGATCGAGCCCTCGTGCCGGGCCGCCAGCGCCAGCGCCTCAGTGCCGCCCTCGGCCGCGATCACGCGGTAGCCGGCGCCGGAGAGGATCCGCCCGGCCACGTCGCGCAGGCCCGCCTCGTCGTCGACGACCAGCAGCGTCTCGCCGCGCCCGTCGGTGATGATCGGGTCTGCGACGACGCGGGCGGAATCCCCCAAAGCCGGCGGCAGCAGCACGGTGACGGTGGTGCCCAGCCCCGGCGACGACGAGATGCCGACCTCGCCCCCGGCCTGGGTGACGATGCCGTAGACCATGGCCAGGCCCAGCCCGGTCGCCTCGCCGCTGGGCTTGGTGGTGAAGAACGGCTCGAACGCCCGGTCGGCGACGTCGGCGCTCATCCCCCGGCCCGAGTCGCTGACCCGCAGCCGCACCCGGCCGTCGTCGCAGCCGGTGTCGATCACCAGATTGCCGCCCGCGGGCATCGCGTCGCGGGCGTTGTGCGCGAGGTTGACCAGCAGCTGCTCGATCTGGGCGGGGTCGCAGTGCACCGGCGGCAGGCCCGCGCCGGGCCGGACGATCAAGGCCACGCGCTCCCCGATCGTGCGGCGCAGCGTCTCCTCGAGCCCGGCCACGAACTCGTTGAGGTCGAGCCGCTCGGGCCGCACGACCTCGCGCCGGGCGAACGCGAGCAGCTGGTGCGTGAGGTGGGTGGCCCGCTCGCCGGCCCGGATGACCTGCCGGGCGTCGGCCGCGATCATCTGCACGTCGGGCCGCTCGGACTCCGCCTCCTCGACGACGAAGCTCGCGTAGTTGACGATCACGCCGAGGATGTTGTTGAAGTCGTGCGCGACCCCGCCGGCCAGCTGCCCCAGGCTCTCCAGCCGCTGGTTGCGCACATCCTCGGTCTGCTCCACGCCCCACCCTAACGGGGGAAACCCGGACCAAAGGTCAGAAGCGCGCAGCCAGGGCCCTCCGCAGGTCGTCGTCGGCGTCGAGCACCACGCGCCGCAGGATCGGGTCGAGGTCGTCGTCGGCCAGCAGCCGGGCCGCCAGCTCCCGCGTCTCCGGCTCGACGACCACGTTCGGGTAGGCCGCCCCGGCCGTCCGCTCGGCGCTCATGCCGTTGCGGATCCGCAGCATCTCGGGCATCTCGGCGAAGTAGCGGGCCACGTACGGCCGGACCAGGTCGATCTGCTCGGCCTGCCAGAAGCCGGAGGCGGTCATCTCGACGAGCCGGTTCGACAGCTTGGCGTCCGAGATGATCGACGCCCACGCGGCCGCCTTGGCCTCGGCGTCCGGGCGGGCGGCCCGGCAACGGGCGGCCCACTGCTCGCCGGTCGCGCTGCGGTCGCGGGCGAACTCGGCGTCGATCACGTCGGGACCGGCCGCGCCCAGCACCGCCAGGCGATAGACGATCAGCCAGCGCAGGTCGGCGTCGACGGCCAGCGCCTCGGGCACGTCGCGCCCGGCCAGCCAGTCGTGCAGGCGGGCGGCGTCGACGGTGGCGCCGATCAGGCCGCGGGCGGCGGCCAGCTGGCGCGACCCGCCCGGCTCGGAGGCGGCGAGCAGCCGGTCGGCGGCCTGCGCCACCAGTTCGAGAGCGGCCGGGCGGGTCTCGGGGGTGGAGTAGCGGTCGACCAGGCTGCGGGTGGCCCGCAGCACGTCCTCGACGATGACGACCTCGGACTCCACCGGCAGCGCGGCCAGCACGAGCGTGACCAGCTCGGCCACCGGGCGCTCGCCGTCGACGACCGCGTCGAGCGTGGCCGCCCAGAGCACCGCCCGGGCCAGCGAGTCGCCCAGCAGCGGCAGCAGGGCGGGGACGGCGGCCTCCGACTTCTCGTCCAGCCGGATCTTCGCGTAGGTGAGGTCACCGTCGTTGAGCAGCAGCAGGTCGGCCACCGGCTCGCCGGTCAGCTCGGGCACCTCCGTACGGCCGGTGGCCGCCACCTCGACCTCGACCAGCTTGCGCCGGTGCACCGTGCCGTCGGGGCGGCGATCCCACAGGCCGATGCCGAGCCGGTGCGGACGCAGCGTCGGGTGCGCGTCGGGCGCGGTCTGGAGCACCGCCACCGAGGCGTAGGCGCCCCCGGAATCCGAGACCGTCAGCCGCAGCGTGTTGACCTGGGCCCGGCGCAGCCACACGTCGGCCCAGGCGGTCAGGTCGCGCCCGCTCGCCTCGGAGAGCGCGCCCAGCAGGTCGGCCAGCGTCGCGTTGCCGTACGCGTGCGCCGCGAAGTGCGCGTTCACCCCGGCCCGGAACGCCTCGTCGCCCACCCACGCCACCAGCTGTTTGAGCACGGCAGCGCCCTTGGCGTACGAGATGCCGTCGAAGTTGAGCAGCGCCTGGTCGGTGTCGGCGACCTCGGCCGGCGCCACCGGGTGGGTCGAGGGGTGCTGGTCGGCCCGCAGCCCCCACGCCTTGCGGTGCATGGCGAAGGTCGTCCACGTGCCCGGGAAGCGGGTCGCCTCGGCCGCGATCCGGGTGCCCATGTATTCCGCGAACGACTCGTTCAGCCACAGGTCGTCCCACCAGGCCATGGTGACCAGGTCGCCGAACCACATGTGGGCCATCTCGTGGGCGATCACGTTGGCCCGGTGCTCGCGCTCGGCCTCGGTGACCGCCGAGCGGTGGATGAACTCGTCGCGGAACACCACGAGCCCCGGATACTCCATCGCGCCGAAGTTGAACTCGGGGGCGAACGCCTGCTGGTAGTGCCCGAACGGGTAGCGGATGTCGAAGATCTCGTGGAAGCGGTCGAGGCACTGCTTGGTGATCTCGAAGATCTCGGCGGCGTCGGCCTCGAGCGCCTCGGCCAGCGCGGCCCGCGCGTACAGGGCCAGCGGGATGCCGTCGTGCGAGTCGGTGACCTCGTGATACGGCCCCGCGATGAGCGAGCACAGATAGGTCGGGATCGGCTTGGTCGGCGCGAACTCCCAGCGCCCGTCCCGGCTCGACACCAGCGGCCCGTTCGCCGCGACCCGCCAGCCGGCCGGCGCGGTGACGCTGATCCGGTACGACGCCTTGAGGTCGGGCTGGTCGAACGCGGGCAGGATCCGGCCCGCATTGTTGATGAACATGTGCTGGTAGAGATACGTCGAGCCGTCCGCCGGGTCGGCGTATTTGTGCAGGCCCTCGCCGGTGTTCGAGTAGCGCATGACGGCCTCGACGGCGAGCTCGTTGGCCGCGGCCAGGCCGGTCAGCTCGATCCGCCCGTCGGTCAGCACCGACTCGGGCAGCGGCGAGCCGTTGAGCGTCATCTTGGTCACCGAGACGGGCTCGAACTCGAGGAACGTCGAGGATCCCTCCCGGGCGGCGAAGCGCACCACCGTTCGCGCGCCGAAGGTGTCCCCCTCGGCGGTCAGGTCGAGGTCGACCTCGTACTCGTGGACAGCGACGGTGGCGGCCCGGGCGGTAGCCTCGGCGCGGGTCAAGCTCGGCATCCGACCATCATCCGATATGCGCCGGATCGCTGCTATCGTGGGTTCCATGCGCATCGCGAATCTCGCTTGGTGGCTGCCCTGACGGGCGGCTCACCCACACGCGCATTCATCTTCGCGGCCGCCCCTCCCGGGCGGCCGTTGTCATGTCCCGGGCAAGGGCGTCCCTGACCCCGGAGGACAGTCATGACTCGTCGGCTCACCGGCTTCCAGCCCACCGGCAACCTGCACCTCGGCAACTTGATCGGCGCCATGCGTCCGCTGGTGGCGGCGCAGGACAGACCCTCGATCGCGATGATCGCCGATCTTCACGCGCTCACGATGGAGCACGATCCCGAGACCGTACGGGCGAACACGCTCACCGTCGCCACCGTGCTGCTCGCCGCGGGGGTCGACCCGCAGCGCACCGCGATCATCGCCAACTCCCAGGTGCCCGAGCACACCGAACTGCACTACCTGCTCGAATGCGTGACCGGCTACGGCGAGGCGGCCCGCATGATCCAGTTCAAGGAGAAGTCCGGGGCGGGCGGCACCGTGCGGCTGAGCCTGCTCACCTATCCCGTGCTGATGGCGGCCGACATCCTGGTCCACGACGTCGACCAGGTCCCGGTCGGCGAGGATCAAAGTCAACACCTCGAGCTCGCCCGTACGATCGCCACCCGCTTCAACGCACGCTACGGCGCGACCTTCGTGGTGCCCGAGGGCATCCGCCCCGAGTCGGCCGCGCGGATCATGGACCTGGCCGACCCCGCCCGCAAGATGAGCAAGAGCGCGCCCTCCCCCGCCGGCCGGATCGGGCTGCTCGACCCGCCCGAGACGATCCGTAAGGTCATCTCGCGGGCGGTCACCGACACCGCGGGCGTTGTGCGGCACGACCGGGAGGGCCAGCCCGGCGTCACCAACCTGCTGGAGATCCTGCGGGCCTGTTCCGGCCGCGAGCCCGGCGAGCTCACGTCCTACGGCGCGCTCAAGCGGGAGGTGACCGACGCCGTCGAGGCGGTGCTCGCGCCGATCAGGGCCCGCTACGCCGAGCTGTCCGAAGACCCTTCCCACGTACGCGAGGTGCTCGCCAAGGGCAAGGCGTCCGTGCAGCCGCGGGCGACCGAAACCGTACGTCGTACCCGCGCCGCCATTGGCCTATTGGACTAACGCCACCAGGCGCTTCTCGAGCACGTCGCGGCCGGCCACCAGGTGGTAGCCGGACGACTGGAACAGGGCGATCGCCGCGGGCGACAGGGCGGCCGTCAGGCGCATGACGGGCCGGCTCGCGGCGAGCGCCTCCTCCTCGATCGTCACGATCATCTGCCGGGCCAGCCCGCGGCCCCGGAAGGACGGGCGCACGTAGAGGCGGTTGAGCTCGGCCACGTCCGATTCCGGCAGCGGCTGCCAGGCTCCGCAGGCCACGGCGCGGCCGTCGACGAGCCCGACGAAATACGCGGCGCGGTCGTCGGGCCGGAACGCCGAACCACCCTCGTGCTGCTGAGCCGCGACGAGGGCGGCCAGCTCGGGGTCCAGGGGCGGCCTGGCTTCGATCAACACGCCCGTGACCCTAAGCAACCTCCCTTTCCGGATGGTTGCGTGAAGCTGGCCTACGCCCTATTCGTCGGTGTCGTCCTCATCAGTAACCAGGACGGGACGTTGCGCGTTCGACACCGTCGTGACCGTGCCGTCGGGCGCCATGTGCAGCAATTCGTCGTCCGAGCGGACCCGGCGGGCCTTGCGGGCGGCGAGCCGGTCGGCGGCCGAGGCGCGGTGGTTCTCGTCCTCGAGGCGGATGTCGGTGCCGCGCGGGCCCGACACGTACTCGCCGGCGTTGGGCTGCCAGTCGAACTCGCGCTCGCCGATCCGCACCGGGTCGCCGGCCTGGGCGCCCTTCTTGCCCAAAGCCTCCTCGACGCCGAGCCGGTCGAGCCGGTCGGCCAGGAAGCCCACGGCCTCGTCGTTGTCGAAGTTCGTCTGGCGGACCCAGCGCTCGACCTTGGCCCCGCGCACCACGAAGACGCCCGCCTCGTCCTGTTCGATCGTGAAGCCGGAGTCGTCGACCGCCTTGGGCCGCACGATGGTCCGGCTCGGCTCGGGCGCGGGCTTCTCGAGGCGGTGCTGGGCGACCGTCTCGGCCAGCGCGTAGACCAGCTCCTTGAGACCCTCGCGGGTGACCGCGCTGACCTCGAAGACGCGATAGCCCCGGGCCTCGAGGTCGGGCTTGACCATGTCGGCCAGGTCGCGGCCGTCCGGGATGTCGATCTTGTTGAGCACCACGAGCCGGGGCCGTTCCTCCAGCCCCCCGTACGCCGCGAGCTCCGCCTCGATCGCGTCGAGGTCGGCCAGCGGGTCGCGCTCGATCTCGGGCGCCGCGGCGTCGAGCACGTGCACCAGCACCGACGTGCGCTCGATGTGCCGCAGGAACTGCATGCCCAGGCCCTTGCCGGTGGCCGCGCCCGGGATCAGGCCGGGCACGTCGGCCACGGTGAAGGTCTCGTCGCCGGCCTGCACCACGCCCAGGTTGGGCACCAGCGTCGTGAACGGGTAGTCGGCGATCTTCGGCTTGGCCGCGGAGATGACCGAGATCAGCGACGACTTGCCGGCCGAGGGGAAGCCGACCAGGCCCACGTCGGCCACGCTCTTGAGCTCGAGCACGGCGTCGAGGCCGTCGCCCGGCTCGCCCAGCTCGGCGAAGCCCGGCACCTTGCGGCGGGTGTTGGCCAGCGAGGCGTTGCCCCGGCCGCCCCGGCCGCCGCGGGCCACCTCGAACGTGGTGCCGGCGCCGATCAGGTCGGCCAGCACCTCGCCGTCGGCGGTCAGCACGACCGTGCCGTCGGGCACCTTGAGCACCAGATCTTTGCCGTTGGCGCCGTCGCGGTTGGCGCCCGCGCCGCCGCCGCCGTTGGACGCCTTGACGTGCGGGTGGAAGTGGAAGTCGAGCAGCGTGTGGATCTGCGGGTCGACCACCAGCGTGATCCCGCCGCCGTGCCCGCCGTTGCCGCCGTCGGGACCGCCGAGCGGCTTGAACTTCTCGCGGCGGACCGAGACGCAACCATGCCCGCCGTCACCGGCCTGCAGGTGCAGCACGACGCGATCGACGAACGTGGTCACTGCGCAACTCCTTGAGGAAGAAAAAGCAAAGCGGGCCGCGGACCCGGAGGTCCGCGGCCCGCTCAGAGCAAACTTACTCCGCAGCCGGAACGATGCTGACGGTCTTGCGACCGCGCTTCGTGCCGAACAGCACATTGCCGGTCGCGAGCGCGAACAGCGTGTCGTCGCCGCCGCGGCCGACCAGGTCGCCCGGGTGGAACTTCGTGCCGCGCTGGCGGATCAGGATCTCGCCGGCGCTGACCAGCTGGCCACCGAAACGCTTGACACCGAGCCGCTGAGCGGCGGAGTCACGACCGTTGCGGGAGCTGGATGCACCCTTTTTGTGAGCCATGAGTGGTCCTACTTCCCGCTCTTGATGCCGGTGACCTTGATCTTCGTCAGCGGCTGACGGTGCCCCTGGCGCTTGTGGTAACCGGTCTTGTTCTTGAACTTGTGGATCCGGATCTTCGGACCCTTGGTGTGCTCGGCGATCTCGCCGGACACCGTCACCTTGGCAAGCTTGGCCGCGTCGGTCACCAGGTTGTCACCGTCGACGAGGAGGACTGCGGCGAGCGTCAGCGAGTCGCCGGGAACACCCGCGAGCTTCTCGACCTCGATCACGTCGCCCTCGGCAACCTTGTACTGCTTGCCGCCGGTCTTGACGATCGCGTACATCGGACGCGGACTCCCTGAGACTTACGCAGCGCGGAACGCTGCTTGGCGGATGGTGCAAGTTTTCGGCACACGCCCCGCAGGGGCCGGCACGAGAACATGGCGCACAGAAAAGCGCCGTCCGAAAGCGTACTTCATGAGTGGGGCCGATCCCAAACCGGGGCCACACGCAGGCCCAGGTCAGGCCTTGCCGCAGGCCTTGTCCAGCTTAGCGGTCAGCCCGGCCATCCGGTCGGTGTCGAGCTTGGCGACGTCGCCCTTCAACGCCTTGACCTCCGCACTCATCGCGGTCAGGGCCTTCTTGAGCGGCGCGTCGGTGGTCAGCCCGGCCATGTCGGCCAGCGCGAACGAGAAGTTCTCGACGTCCCGCGCGATCTTCTTGTCGGCCTGCTGCTTGGCCGCCGTGCCGTCGGCCGCCGCGTCGATCTTCAGCTTCATGTCGGCCACGAAGAGCTCGCCGAAGCTGACGGTCGCCCGCTCGGCCTGGGCGCAGATCTGCTTGGTGTCGGCGGAGAGCGCCGCGTCGGCCGCGGCCGCGACGGAGGGGTCGACCGGCGCCGGCGGGACGGCGGAGGCGCCGGTGGCCGGGACAGCGGCCGGAGCGGCGGCGTCGGAGCTCGCGTCGCCGGAACAGGCGGCGGTGAAGGTCAGGGCGCTCAGGGCGACGCACACGGCGAGGCCCTTGCGCGGGGAGATGCGGCGCATGGGGGGTCGGTCTCCTCGGGGAAAGGGGGGATCCCGAGAGAGTAACCGACATCACGACAAGAGCGGCCCGGTCAGTTAACTTTCTTTACCGAACCGCTCCCCGTCGATCAGCCTTCGATCAGGGTCGCGTACGCCTGCGCGCGCCACCCCGCCGCGAGCGGCGCCGTCCCCCGGCGCCCGCACCCACGGGCTCGTCGTCGTCCTCGTCGTCCTCGTCGTCGTCGGCCGCGTCCGGGTCGTCCGCGCCGGTCAGCCGCAACGGCTCCGGCTCGGGCGCGGGCGGGGCGGCCGACTCGTACCGGGACAGGTCGTACCCGCTGATGTCGTAGTCGTCGGCGGGGTCGGCCTTGGTCAGCGCCGGGCGACCGGTCACGATGCCCGAGCCGGCCACCGGAGGCAGCCCGGCGGTCTCGGCCACCGGGTCGTCGCCCTCCGGCTGCCGTGCGGGCTCGGGCGTGGCCTCCACCGCGAGCGCCGGCTCGGCCTCGACGACGACGGTCTCCTCGACGACCGGCTCGGTCACCGCGGTCTCGCCGCCACCGCCACCGCCGCGCCGCCGCCGTGACTTGCCCGCCGGCTGCTGCTGCTGCGCCGGAGCCTGCTCCGTCCGCGCCGCCGCCGCGACCGCCTTGACCTGGTTGCCCGCGCCGCCGCCGTTGGTCCGCTTCTCCGGCACCGGCTCGGTGTGGATCAGCACGCCGCGGCCCTTGCAGTGGTCACAGGTCTCGCTGAACGCCTCGAGCAGCCCCGACCCGATCCGCTTGCGGGTCATCTGCACCAGGCCGAGCGAGGTGATCTCGGTGACCTGGTGCTTGGTGCGGTCGCGGCCCAGGCATTCGGTCAGCCGCCGCAGCACCAGCTCGCGGTTGCTCTCGAGCACCATGTCGATGAAGTCGATGACCACGATGCCGCCGAGGTCGCGCAGCCGCAGCTGCCGGACGATCTCCTCCGCCGCCTCGAGGTTGTTGCGGGTCACCGTCTCCTCGAGGTTGCCGCCGGCCCCGGTGTACTTACCGGTGTTGACGTCGACCACCGTCATCGCCTCGGTGCGGTCGAAGACCAGGTGGCCGCCCGAGGGCAGGAACACCTTGCGGTCCAGGCCCTTGAGGATCTGCTCGTCGATCCGCTGGTCGGCGAAGACGTCCCCGCCGCCGGTGTAGCGGTGCATGCGCTCCAGCAGGTCGGGCGAGACCGAGTTGAGATAGTTCTCCAGCTCGCCGTACGCCGTGTCGCCCTGCACCACGAGCTCGCGGAAGTCCTCGTTGAAGAGGTCACGCACGACCCGGATGACCAGGTCGGGCTCCTCCGAGAGGGCGACCGGCGCGTGGCCCTCGGCCGACTTGCGCTGGATCTCCTCCCACTGCGCCTGCAGCCGCTTGACGTCGCGGGCCAGGTCGTCCTCGCTGGCGCCCTCGGCCGCCGTACGCACGATGACGCCGGCGCCGTCGGGCACGAGCTTCTTGAGCACGTCCCGCAGGCGCTTGCGCTCGTTGTCGGGCAGCTTGCGGCTGATCCCGGAGGCGTTGCCGTTGGGCACGTAGACCAGGTGCCGGCCGGAGAGCGCGATGTGGCTGCTCAGCCGGGCGCCCTTGTGCCCGATCGGGTCCTTGGTCACCTGCACCAGCACCGAGTCGCCCGAGCGCAGCGCCTGCTCGATCGAGCGGGCCCGCCCCTCGAGCCCGGTGGCGTCCCAGTTGACCTCGCCCGCGTAGAGCACGGCGTTGCGGCCCCGGCCGATGTCGACGAACGCCGCCTCCATGCTGGGCAGCACGTTCTGCACCTTGCCGAGGTAGACGTTGCCGACCATGGTGCCGGAGGTGCTGCGCGACACGTAGTGCTCGACCAGGATGCCGTCCTCGAGCACGGCGATCTGGGTGCGGTCGGGCTTCTGGCGCACGACCATCACCCGGTCGACCGCCTCGCGACGGGCCAGGAACTCCGACTCGCTCAGGATCGGCGGCCGGGTGCGGCGCTGCTCACGGCCGTCGCGGCGGCGCTGGCGCTTGGCCTCGAGCCGGGTCGAGCCCGAGACGCCCTGCACCTCGTCCGTACGCCGGGGCTCGCGCACCCGCACGACGGTGTGCACGCCGTCCTCGATGCCCCCGGTCTCGGCGTCGGAGCCCGAGCCCTTGCGGCGGCGGCGACGGCGACGACGGGTCACGCCCTCGCCGTCCTCCGACTCCTCCTCGTCCTCGGACTCCTCGTCCGCGGACGCCTCGGCGCCGTCCTCGTTCTCGTCCTGCTCGCCGTCCTCGGCCGGGCCCTTGCCCCGGCCGCGGCCACGGCGGCCCCGGCGACGGCGGCGACGGCCCGCGGCCGCGTCGTCGTCATCCTCGTCATCGCCCTCGGCGCCGTCCTCGACGTCGTCGGCGCTCTCGTCGGCCTCGTCCACCGTCTCCTCGGCGGGCGGGGCGGTCACCTCGGCGACCTCGGCCTCGGCGGGCTCCTCGGCCGCACCGCGCCGGCGACGCCGGCCCCGGCGGGGCGCCTCGGCCGGCTCCTCGACGGCGATCGGCAGCTCGGCCACCTCGGCCTCGGGCGCGGACACGGCCTCGAGGGTCTCGGCGGGCTCGGCGGCCGCGGGTGGCTGGGTGGCGCCGCGGCGGGAGCGGCGGGCCGGAGCCGGGGCCGACTCGGTGGCCTCCGGCGGCATGAACAGCACGGCGGGCGGGAGGGCGGCCGCGCGGCGTCCGCGACGCGGGGCGGGCTTCTCCTCCTCGACGAAGTCGGCGTCCAGCGGGATCACGCCGATGATCGGCGTGCCCTCCGCGGTGGCCTCCTCCTCGGCGGTCTCGTCCTCGACCGTGGGCTCCTCGCCCTCGACCAGGGCCTCGACCCGCACGGGCGGGGCGGGCGGCTCGGCGATCGGTGTGGTCTCGGCCGGCGCCTCGGCGGGCTCTTCCGCCACGACGGGCGCGGCGGCCTTCTTGCGGCTGCGGGTGGCCTTCTTGACCGGCGGCGCGACCTCGGCCTCGCCCTCCTCGGGCGGAGCGGCGGGCGCGGCGGCCGGGGCGGCCTTCTTCCGGCTGCGGGTCGCCTTCTTCACCGGCGCGGCCGGCGCCTCCTCGGCGGCCGGCGACGAGGCCGCGGCCTCGTCGGCCTGGCCCGGCTCCGCAGCGGCGGCCGGCGCCGCGGCTTTACGACGCGGGGCCCGCTTGCGCGCGGGGGTGGTGGTGGCGGCGGTCTCGGGCGGAGTGGAAGCTCCGGCCCCTTCGCCGCCCTGGTCTCCCAAGTTGTCTTGGGGCTCGTTATCGAGCATGGGGCGCTCTCCAGTTCTGGCGGCCCCGGGCGCGTTTGAGCGCTGCCACGCAGGGTCGCCGCAAGTTTTTCGGTCCCACCGGGTGAGCGGAGGGCTGCCGAAGTCTGTCAACCGGACGCCGGCTGCGGCCAGCGCCCTCCGACGAAGCGTGCCTTAAACCGGAAGGGCCGGATCACGATCCGCGTCCAACGGATCGATGATCTCCCCCTGTGCGGTGAGCGTGCCCTGGGCCAGCCGGGTCACCCGTGGGGGCACCGGCGGCTCCAGGCCCGCCGCTACGCGCAGGCCGGAAAGGACGTCATCGGGTCGCACGGCGGGCGTCACCTGTCGTACGACAAGGTCGATTATCGCACACGGTGCGCCGTCCGCCTCGGAAGGTATGGCGGACTGCTCGGTCACATCGATGCTCGTCACTGCCTGACGGGCGTCGAACGAGCGCCGGCCCTGCTTGGTCATGCGCTCGACCAGCACCTCGTCGAGATCGGTGAACGCCTTGACGGCCGCCGCGGCGTCCGCCGGATCGACCCCGGGCAGCTCCAGGAGCCACCGCGAGGCGTCGATCCGGTCGGCCAGGCTGCCCGCCCCGGCCACCACCGCGTCGAGGATGTCGAGCCCGGGCGAGAGCGCGGCGTCGAGGGCCAGGCGGAGCTGCTCGGGGTCGACCTCGCGCTGCAGGCCGATCTCGAGGTATTCCGCCTCGCTGCCGACGCCGGTGGGCGCCGCGCTCGCATACGAGATCTTGGGGTGGGGGGTGAAGCCCTGGGAGAAGGCGATGGGCACGGCCCCGCGCCGCAGCGCCCGCTCGAACGCCCGTGCGAAGTCGCGATGCGAGGTGAACCGCAACGGGCCGCGCTTGGCGTAACGGAGACGGATGCGCTGGACGATCGGGGCCTGCCCGCCGACGGGCTGATTCTTCGCCATGTCAGGCCGGCACCCGCAGATTGTTCACCGGGGTCAGCGGGAGCAGCTTCTTGCCGGTGGGGCCGATCTGGATCTCGGTGTCCATCGACGGGCAGACGCCGCAGTCGAAGCACGGGGTCCACCGGCAGTCGTCCTGCTCGTACTCGCTCTTGGAGTCCTGCCAGTCCTGCCAGAGCCAGTCCTTGTCGAGGCCCGAGTCGAGGTGATCCCAGGGCAGCACCTCGGCCTGCTCGCGCTCGCGGGTCGTGAACCAGTCGAGGTCGACCCCGAACTGCGGGAGCACCTCGGCGCAGGCCTCGACCCACCGGGCGTACGAGAAGTGCTCGCTCCAGCCGTCGAAGCGGCCGCCCTTCTCCCAGACCCGGCGGATGACCGCGCCGACCCGCCGGTCGCCGCGCGAGAGCAGGCCCTCGATCAGCGACGGCTCGCCGTCGTGATAGCGGTAGCCGATGGCCCGGCCGAGCGACCGGTCGGAGTTGATCTCCTGCTTGAGCAGCTGGAGGCGGGCGTCGATCACCTCGGGACGCTCCATCGGCGCCCACTGGAACGGGGTGTGCGGCTTGGGCACGAACCCGCCGATCGACACCGTGCAGCGGATGTCTTTGGTGCCCGCGGCGATCCGGCCGGCCTTGATCACCTCGTGGGCCATCCGGCCGATCTGCAGCACGTCGTCGTCGGTCTCGGTGGGCAGGCCGCACATGAAGTAGAGCTTGACCTGCCGCCAGCCGTTGGAATAGGCGGTGACGACCGTGCGGAGCAGATCCTCCTCGGTCACCATCTTGTTGATGACCTTGCGGATGCGCTCGGAGCCGCCCTCGGGCGCGAAGGTCAGGCCCGTCCGGCGGCCGTTCTTCGACAGCTCCTGGGCCAGGTCGATGTTGAAGGCGTCGACGCGGGTGGACGGCAGCGACAGCGAGACGTTGGTGCCCTCGTATTGCTCGGCCAGGCCGGAGCACATGTCGCCGATCTCGGAGTGGTCGGCGCTGGACAGCGAGAGCAGGCCGACCTCGCTGAAGCCGGAGAACTCGAGGCCCTCCTTGATCATCTGGCCGACCGTGGTGATCGACCGCTCCCGCACCGGGCGGGTGATCATGCCGGCCTGGCAGAACCGGCAGCCCCGCGTGCAGCCGCGGAAGATCTCCACCGCATACCGCTCGTGGACCGTCTCGGCCAGCGGGACCAGGGGCTTCTTGGGGTAGGGCCAGGCGTCGAGATCCATGGTCGTGCGCTTGGCCACGCGGAACGGGACGTCGGGGCGGTTGGGCACCACACGCTGGATGCGGCCGTCGGCGAGGTAGTCGACGTCGTAGAAGCGGGGGACGTAGATGCTCTCGGTGCGGGCGAGACGCAGCAGCAGCTCGTCGCGGCCACCCGGGCGGCCCTCGGCCTTCCACTCCCGGATGATGCCGGTGATCTCGAGGACGGCCTCCTCGCCGTCGCCGAGCACGGCGGCGTCGATGAAGTCGGCGATCGGCTCCGGATTGAAGCTGGCGTGGCCGCCGGCGAGGACGATCGGGTCGTCGTCACCACGGTCGGCGCTGTCCAGCGGGATGCCCGCCAGCTCGAGCGCGGAGAGCATGTTGGTGTAGCCGAGCTCGGTCGCGAACGAGAGCCCCAGCACGTCGAACGCCTTGACCGGGCGATGCGCGTCGACGGTGAACTGCGGGACGCCGTGCTCCTTCATCAGAGCCTCGAGGTCGGGCCACACCGCGTAGGTGCGCTCGGCCAGCACGTCGTCCTGCTCGTTGAGCACCTCGTAGAGGATCTGGACGCCCTGGTTGGGCAGACCCACCTCGTACGCGTCGGGATACATCAGCGCCCACCGGACCGTGGTGGCGTCCCAGTCCTTGACGACGGCGCCGAGCTCGCCGCCCACGTACTGGATCGGCTTGCTGACCCGGGGCAGCAGCTGCTCGAGCTGCGGGAAGACGGAACGTACGCTCATGGGCCTCTAGGGTACGCGGGCTAACCCGTAAGATCCGCCGCGGCCCTGTCGAGATCGGTGGCCAGCACGTCCTCGCGGAAGGCGCACAGCTGGAGGGTCATCCGGGCGGCGCCGGTCTCCCCCACCACCAGCCGGGCCGGGATCGCATGGTCGTGGCAGTCGCCGATCAGCGCGTCGAGCAGGCGGACCCCGGCGCTGTCGAGGAACGAGACGGTGGTCAGGTCGATCAGCACCTTCCCGGCCTTCTCGATCCGCTCGATGATCGCCTTGCCGATCTCGGGCGCGTTGGCCAGGTCGATCTCGCCGGTCAGCGAGACCAGCTCGGCATCGCCGAACGTCGAGAACGTGACCCAGCGCTCCAGCTGCCCCATGGGCACCGGACGCCCGCCACGCGTGAACTCCATTACGACGCCTCCCGGCGGCCCCGTCGCATCGTGACCGTGGTGCCGTCGCTGCGGTCGAACAGCACCTGATCCATGGATTCCCTGATCAGCTGCAGGCCCCGGCCGCGAGACACGTCGCTGACCGGGCCACGCCACGTGCCCCGATCGGTGACCCGAACCTCGACCGCATCGTCAGTCACTGTCGCCACGACATCGATCATCCCGAACGGGTCGTCACGATAGCCGTGCTCGATCGCGTTCGCCACCGCCTCGGAGCAAGCGAGCAGCACGGCGTCGCGGCACTCCGGTTCGACCTCGTGGGCGACCAGCCAGGCCCGCAGGTCGGCGCGGAGCAGGGCGATCTGCAGGCGGTCGGCGCCGATGGAGCGCTCGATGCGCTCCTCGGTGCCCAGCGTCACGCAGAGCATGCAGACGTCGTCGGTGTGGTCGCGCCCGACCAGGGTGTCGGCCAGCCCGGCCGCGAGCCCCTGCAGCGGCGCGTCCCGGCGCCTCGCGTACTCGCGGGCCAGCAGCTCGAAGCCCTTCTCGATGGACCGGCTGCGCCGCTCGATCAGGCCGTCGGTGTAGAGCAGCAGGCGACTGCCGGCGGGCAGCTTGCGGCGGTGCTCCGTGCGCACCCGGTTGCCGGCCTTGGAGCCGAGCGCGGCCGAGCGGGCCTGCAGCAGGTATTCCGGTGATCCGGCCGGCTCCTGCAGCAGCGGCGGAAGATGGCCGGCGCACGAATACGCCACCTCGCCGGAGGTCAGGTCGAGCTCCACGTACGCCACCGTGGCCATGCGGGCCGCCTCGACCCGCTCGACGAATCGGTCCAGCCCCTCGATCAGCCGCGCCGGGCCGGCCTCGTTCGACGCCAGGGCCCGTACGGCGCTGCGCAGCTGGCCCATCGTGGTGGCGGCCTCTATTCCCCGGCCGACCACGTCGCCGACCACCAGGGCCAGCTTGTCGCGGGTGATCAGGAAGGCGTCGAACCAGTCGCCGCCGACCTCCAGATCCTGCGCGGCCGCCTGATAGTGGGTCTCGACGGCGAACCGGGGGTCGCCGCCCGGCAGGTCACCGGCGAGCAGGCTGCGCTGCAGCGTCCGGGCGATCTGCCGCTCCTGCTCGTAGAGCCGGGCGTTCTCGAGCGCGAGCCCGGCCCGGTCGGCCAGCTCGACGAGGAACGCGCGCTCGGCCGCGAGGCCCCGCCGGTCGGGCGCCATCCGCAGGGCCAGCGTGCCCAGCACGAGCCCGCGGGCGGTCAGCGGCAGCACCGAGCAGTCCAGCTGGTCGCCGTCGGCCGGGAACTTCGGCTCGCCGCTCGCCGCCACCTTGCCCAGGCGCTGGGTGAGCAGCTCCTCGTCGGGGCGCGGGCCGCCGCCGGTCTCGACGACCGGGTTCGCGCCCACCTGCAGCCGCACCTCGGCCCAGTCGGCGATCTCGGGCACCACCCGGTCGATCAGGCGCCGGGTGCGCGGCAGCAGCCGGTGCAGCTCGTCGAGCGAGCGGGTGGTCTCGGCCAGGAAGATCGACCGTTCCTCGCGGCGGCGGACGTCGTCGTAGAGCCGGGCCCGGTCGAGCGCCTGGCCCGCCTGCTGGCCGAGCAGGCGGACGACCCGCAGCTCGCCGTCGGTCAGGACGCGCTCGCCCTTGAAGCTGAACGCGAGCACACCCAGCGTCTCGAGCCCGGCGTGCTCGTCGGCCGGGCCGGTGGTCAGCGGCAGCAGCACCACGGTGTTGCGGCCCGAGCGGCGCATGCTCTCGACCAGGTCGGGAAAGTGCTCGCGGGCCTCGGCGACCGACGCGACGACGTGCAGGTCACCGCGCTCGGCGACCCGGGCCACCGCCCGCGCCGAGGTGCGGGCCATGTCGTCCCAGTTGCCGGTGGTCGGGTCGGTCGAGGCGACGGCGTAGATCGTGTCGCGCTCGGGGTCGACCAGATAGATGCTGCTGCTGGCCGCGCCGAAGGCGGACTCGGGCGCGCGCACCACGGCCTCGGCCACCTCGGCCTCGGTCGGCGCGGCGGCCAGGTCGGCCACGATCTGCTGCAGCACCCGGACCCGGCGCTCGGAGGCCTCGGCGACCTGCCGCGCCAGCAGCAGCTCCTTCTCGTACTGCCGGCGCTCGCTCGCGTTGAAGACCGTCGTGCGGATGGCCCGGGGCTGCCCCGCGGCGTCGCGGCCCAGCACCGAGTTGACCAGGGCGGGCAGCTGCCGGCCGTCGGCGCAGACCAGGTCGAAGGCCAGCTCGTGCACCTCGTCCTGCATGCGCAGCAGCGGCGCGTAGTGGGTCTCGTGATAGATCTGCCCGCCCGAGGTGAGCAGGTCGCGGAAGCGCCGGTGGCCGACCAGCTCTCCGCGGGTGAAGCCCGTCCAGCTCAGGAACGTCTGGTTGACCCGGACGATCGTGCCGTCGGGAAGCGTGGTCAGATACCCGCACGGCGCGTGCTCGTACAGGTCGTCGGGGTCTTCGTCCCAGGGTGCGCGCAAGTCCTGCGTCACGTCCGGGCCACCAGGGTCACTCACGGTCCGCCGCTTCTAAAGCCAAGCCTTCATGGCGTTGATCGTCTCTTCCGGCGCGCTCAGGTTGGGACAGTGTCCCGTCGCGTTCAGCTGAACGAAGGTGCTCCCGGCGGTGTGCTTGTGGACGTAGTCGCCGACCACGGCCGGCGCGATGACATCGTCCATACACTGCAGGATCAAGGCCGGCGTACGCAGTTTGAGCAGGTCGTCGCGGTTGTCGGAGAGGAACGTGACCCGGGCGAACTTCTTCGCGATCTCGGGATCCGTGCGGCAGAAGCTGTTGGTCAGCTCGGCGCCGAGCTCGGGCCGATCCGGGTTCCCCATGATCACCGGCGCCATCGTGCTCGACCAGCCGAGATAGTTGCTGTCGAGCGAGTCGAGCAGCCCGTCGATGTCGGGCCGGTCGAAGCCGCCCACGTAACCCTCGGCGGGCTCGTTGATGTAGCGCGGCGAGGGACCCACGAGCACCAGGCGCGCGAACCGCTCCGGCTCTTTGATCGAGGCCAGCACGCCGATCATGGCGCTGACCGAGTGCCCGACGAAGACGACGTCCCACAGGTCGTGCTCGTGCAGGATCTCGAGGATGTCGTCGGCGTAGCCGTCGAGCGAGGAGTAGCGGTCGTCGTCATAGGCCGACAGGTCGGATTTTCCGTTGCCGACGTGGTCGAAAAGGACGAGCCGGTGCGAGTCCGCGAAGGCGGGAGCGACGAGGCGCCACATGTTCTGGTCGCAGCCATAGCCGTGGGCGAACACCATCGGCTGACCGGCGGAATTTCCGGTCAGGGTGACGGCATTTCTCTGTGTCGTTCTCATGTCCCGGTAACCATACGGCTCCGAAGCGTCTTGCACATCGCCCAGGTTGTCCGGCATTTGTATCGCGAGTCCGGTCCCAGGACCGAGGCCGCGGGTGGCACACCGCCTCTAACCTGGGAGTTGACCGCCCCGCCGGGGACAACCCGGCAGTGAAGGAGATCGACGGATGGCCGACCCGCAGCCGGAGGAAACTCGACCGGCGAACGGAGTGCCCGACCCGACCCGGGTGGACACCGGCTCGGAACCCTCCACGGTGGACGCGCCGGTGCGCTGGAGCGGCTCGGCGGCCGTGCCCGAGCCGGCCCCCAAGAAGCAGTGGTGGCGGCGCAACGAACCGCCGCAGGCACCGCCGCCGGCCGAGCCGCACGATCACTGGGCCACCACCCCCGCCGTCGACCCGTGGGCCGATCAGGACACGCCGTGGGACTCGTTCGCGGTCGACCTGACGGGCACCGAGGCCGAGGCGGCGACCCCAAAACCGGCCCCGCCGCTGCCCCCGCCGCAGCCGCGGACGCCGGACCCCACCCGAGTCGAGCCGCCCGCGGCTCCGGCCCCGCCGCCTCCCCCGCCGGTCAGCAAGCCGATCAACCGGCCGCCCGCCCCGGCGCCGCAGCCGCCCACCACGAACGCGCCGAAACTCTCGCGCAAGGAGCGCAAGCGGCTCAAGAACGCCCCGCAGGCCACCGCCAACCGCCTGCCCGTCCAGACCCGGCCGCCCACGCCGCCGGGTCCGCCGCCCGGCCCGATCGTCAACGGCCGCCCCCTGCCGGCCGCGCCGCCCTGGGCCCCGCGGCAACCCGCCCGCCCGCTGCCCCCGCCCCGCCGCAAGCGCCGCTGGGGCCGCCGCCTGGCCCTGCTGAGCCTGATCGGCGTGGTCTGCTGCTGCGGCCTCCCGTTCGCCTGGACGCAGTCGTCCGCCGCCGACCAATATCCGGTGACCGCCGCGCTGCCGGACTCGTTCTCCGACCTGCGGCTGCGCGACACCGAGGAGACCGGCCCGAGCGGTTTCGCCGGCGTCTACCGCGACGCCCGCGGCAAGCGGGTCACCGTGTTCGGCGAGACCGGCTTCCGGCTCACCCCGGGCACCGACGTGCGCACGCGCATCGAGCAGGCCGCCGCCGAATACGACCTGAAGGACGTGCAGTCGTTCGACCTGGGCGAGTTCGGCGCGCACGAGCGCTGCGGGGCCGGCCGCGACAACGGCACCTCGGTGGTCGTCTGCACCTGGGCCGACCACGGCAGCTCGGCCACCGTGCTGCTGACCCGCCGCTCGATCAGCGACAGCGCCGAACTGGTCGCCCGGCTGCGCGAAGAAGTGCTGACCGCCGGTTGATCGCGGCCATCCAGGGCACGATGGCGGGATGACCGCACGCTGGCTGTTCGCCGATCAGCTCGGCCCGCACTTCCTCGACGCGCCGGGGCAGGAGGCGCTGCTCGTGGAGTCGAAGGCGGTGTTCCGGCGCCGCGCGTTCCACCGGCAGAAGGCCCACCTGATCCTGTCCGCGCTGCGTCACCGGGCCCTCGACGACAACGTCCGGCTGATCAAGGCGGAGACGTACGCCGAGGCGATCACGGAGAAGGTGACCGTTTGCCACCCCACCTCCCGGGCCGCCCGCGCCCTGGTCACCCGGCTGCCCAGCGTCGTCGAGATGCTGCCGCCGCGCGGCTTCGTGACCGCCCCGGCCGACTTCACCGCCTGGGCCCGCGGCCGCGACCACCTGCGCATGGAGGACTTCTATCGGGACGCCCGGCAGCGGCACGGCCTGCTGATGGACGGCGAGGAGCCGGCCGGCGGCAAGTGGAATCTCGACCACGACAACCGGGAGCCGCCGCCGCGCAACACGAAGACCCTGGACGTCCCCGAGCCGCCCGCGATCGTCGAGGACGAGATCGACGAGCAGGTGCGGGCCGACCTCGACCGCTGGGAGCGCGACGACGGCATCGAGTTCGTCGGCCGCGACGGCCCTCGGCTGTTCCCGGCGACCCGCCGCGAGGCGCTGGCCCGGCTCCGGCATTTCGTCACCCACCGGCTGTCCCCGTTCGGCCCGTACGAGGACGCCATGCTGGCCGGTGACCTGTGGATGAGCCACAGCCTGCTCAGCGCGCCCATCAACCTGGGGCTGCTCGACCCGCTCGAGGTCGTCGAGCGGGCCGAGAAGGCGTACCGGGAAGGAAGTGCGCCGCTGGCGAGCGTGGAGGGGTTCGTGCGGCAGATCGTCGGCTGGCGCGACTTCATCTGGCATCTGTACTGGTATTTCGAGCCGGACTACCGGGCCTCGAACGAGCTGCGGGCCCGCAAGGAGCTGCCGCGCTGGTTCGCCGACCTCGACGCGGACGCGGTCGAGGCGCGCTGCCTGTCCGACGTGCTGGCCGGGGTGCGCGACCGCGGCTGGGTGCATCACATCCCGCGGCTGATGGTGCTGGGCAACTACGCCATGCAGCGCGGCTGGCGGCCCGGGGCGATGGCCGACTGGTTCCACCGCAGCTTCGTCGACGGCTACGAGTGGGTGATGACGGCCAACGTGATCGGCATGAGCCAGTTCGCCGACGCCGGCCGGATGAGCTCCAAGCCGTACGCGGGTGGGGGCGCCTACATCAACCGGATGAGCGACTACTGCGGCGGCTGCCGGTACGACCCCAAGGTGCGGGTCGGCGACGACGCGTGCCCGTACACGGCCGGCTACTGGGCCTTCCTCGCGCGCAACGAGCAGGCGCTCACCGGCAATCACCGCATGCGGCAGCCGCTGAACGGCCTGCGCCGGCTCAGCGACGTCGAGGCGCTCGTCGAGCAGGAGCAGGCGCGCGGGTCACGGGCGCCCTAGGCCCTACTCCTTCGCGGGCTTGGCCGGGGCGTAGCGCGGCACGTACTCCTGGCCGGTCAGCTTCTGGATCTCGGCCATCAACTCGTCGGTCAGCGTGCGCAGCGAGGTGCGGTCGTCGGCGCGGCCCTCGGGGTCGATCGGCTTGCCGAACTTGACCGTGACCACACCGCGGGCCGGCTTGGGCAGGAGCTGACCGATGGGCTGCACCTTCTCGGTGCCGATCATGCCGACCGGGATGATCGGCACCCCGGCCGCCACCGCGAGCCGGGCCGCACCCGTACGGCCGCGATAGAGCTTGCCGTCGGGCGAGCGCGTGCCCTCGGGATAGATGGCGACCGCGTCACCCGCCTTGAGCACCGGGATCGCGCCGTCGAAGGCGGTCAGGGCGGCCCGGCCCCCGCCGCGCTCGACCCGGATGGCGCCGAGCCCGTGCATCAGGTTGCGGTTGAGCCAGCCCTTGACGCCGGTGCCGTCGAAGTAGTCCGACTTCGCCCAGAAGGCCAGGTGGCGGGGCTGCGCCGAGCCGAGGAAAAGCTCGTCGGCGACGGAGAGGTGGTTGCCGGCGAAGATCACGCCGCCGGTCCTGGGGATGTATTCGAGACCCTCGACGCGCGGGCGCCAGCCGAGCATCATCGCGTTGCCGACGGTGAGCTTGCCGATCGTGTAGAGCAGCGGCAACTGAGGTTCCTCCGGGGACAAAGGACGAGCGCAAACGTGTGGGGAGCGCGGTCAGGTTACCGGAGGGAAACCCGGAAGTCCCTGTCGATCCCGCCGACCGGCCCGGACATTCTTCGCAGAGGCGGCAAATGCCCGGGCCGAGTAGCTGGATTCACACGGCTTTGGCCACCCGTACGGTCACCTGATCGCCCTCGCCGACCTCGCCGGCGAAGCCACTCTCCCCAGCTTCCGCCGTCGCGAGCAAGGTCGCCAGGGTTTCCCCGGCCACGAACTCGCGGTGCGCCTCGACGGCGGCCCGTACGGGTTCGGCGGCCGAGACGACCAGCGAGATCCGGTCCGACACGTCGAGACCGGCGTCGCGCCGGGCCTGCTGCACCACCCGGATCACGTCGCGGGCCAGGCCCTCGGCCGCCAGCTCGCCGGTGACCGCCGTGTCGAGCACCACGACACCCCCGCCGGCGGGCAGCGGCGCCGAGTTCTCGACGTCCGCGGCGACCAGCTTGAGCTCGTACTCGCCCTCGGCCAGGGTGACGCCGGCCGCGACCGGGGCGCCGTCCACGAGCTGCCACTCGCCCGCCTTGACGGCCTTGATGACCTGCTGCACCTGCTTGCCGACGCGCGGGCCGAGGACCCGGGGCACGACGGTCAGCACCTGCTCGCAGTACGCGGCCACGTCGTCGGTGAACACGACCTCCTTGACGTTGACCTCGTCGGCCACCAGGTCGCTCAGGCTCCGCAAATTCACCGCGTCGGCGGTGGCCACGGTCAGCTTGGCCAGCGGCAGCCGGACGCGCAGGCCCCGGGCCTTGCGCAGCGACAGGGCGGCCGAGGCGACCTCGCGGATGGCGTCCATCGAGGCGACCAGGTCGTGGTCGGCCGGGAAGTCCGCGGCGGCAGGCCAGTCGGTCAGGTGCACCGAGCGGCCGCCGGTCAGGCCGCGCCAGATCTCCTCGGCGGTCAGCGGGGCGAGCGGGGCGACCACGCGGCACAGCGTTTCGAGCACCGTGGCCAGGGTGTCGAACGCGTCGGTGTCACCCGCCCAGAACCGGTCCCGCGAGCGGCGGACGTACCAGTTGGTCAGGGCGTCGAGGAAGGACCTGACGCTCGCCGCCGCGCCCGAGATGTCGTACTCGTCCATTTGGCGCTGTACGTCGGTGACGAGCTCATTGGTCTTGGCCAGCACATAACGATCGAGCAGGTCCGGGGAATCTGTCCGAAACGTTGCGACGTGCGACGAAGCGTTGGCGTAAAGCGAGAAGAAGTACCAGACATTCCAGAGCGGCAAGAGGACCTGCCGTACGGAATCCCGGATCGCCACCTCGGTGACCGGCATGTCCCCGCCCCGCAGCACCGGCGACGACATGAGCATCCAGCGCATGGCGTCCGACCCGTACGAGTCGAAGACCTTGTAGACGTCCGGATAGTTGCGCAGCGACTTGGACATCTTGCGCCCGTCCTCGCCGAGCAGGATGCCGTGGCTCAGGCAGTTGCGGAACGCGGGCCGGTCGAACAGGGCCGTGGCCAGCACGTGCATGGTGTAGAACCAGCCGCGGGTCTGGCCGATGTATTCGACGATGAAGTCGCCCGGGTAGTGGTGCTCGAACCAGTCCTTGTTCTCGAACGGGTAGTGCACCTGCGCGAACGGCATCGACCCCGACTCGAACCAGCAGTCGAGCACCTCGGGCACGCGCCGCATGGTCGACTTGCCGGTCGGGTCGTCCGGGTTGGGGCGGGTCAGCTCATCCACGTACGGGCGGTGCAGGTCTTCGATTTTGACCCCGAAGTCCTTCTCCATCTCGGCGAACGAGCCGTAGACGTCGACCCGCGGGTAGTTGGGGTCGTCGGACTTCCAGGCCGGGATCGGCGAGCCCCAGAACCGGTTGCGCGAGATCGACCAGTCGCGCGCGTTGGCCAGCCACTTGCCGAACGAGCCGTCCTTGATGTGGGCCGGCGTCCAGGTGATCTCCTGGTTGAGCTCGACCATGCGGTCGCGGAACTTCGTGACGGCCACGAACCACGACGACACCGCCTTGTAGACCAGCGGAGTGTCGCAGCGCCAGCAGTGCGGGTACGAGTGCGTGTAGCCCTCGTGCCGCAATACGACGCCGTTCTGCTTGAGCACGGCGATGATCGGCTTGTTGGCCTCGAACACCTGCACGCCCTGCCAGTCGGGCACGAGCGCGGTGAAGCGGGTGTGGTCGTCGACGGTCACGATCGTCGGGATGCCGGCCGCGTTGCAGACGTTCTGGTCGTCCTCGCCGAAGGCGGGCGCCTGGTGCACGACGCCGGTGCCGTCCTCGTCGCTGACGTAGTCGGCCGCGAGCACCTGGAACGCGTTCGGCCCGCCCTGCTCGACCAGAAAATCGAACAGCGGCGTGTACTTCCGCCCGGCCAGCTCGCGCCCGGTGACGCTGCCGACCTTCTCGAAACCCTCAAGTTCTTTCCCGTACGCGGCCACGCGCCCCGCCCCCAGGATGACCTTGCGGCCCTCGGGGTTGGCCAGGATCGCGTACTCGATGTCGGGCCCGACGGCGAGGGCCAGGTTGGACGGCAGGGTCCACGGCGTGGTCGTCCACACCGCGATGTCCTCGCCCGTCTCCAACCGGAACGTGACCGTCAGCGCCGGGTCGGTGCGATCCCGATAGACGTCGTCCATCCGCGTCTCGGTGTTCGACAGCGGCGTCTCGCACCGGAAGCAGTAGGCCAGCACCCGGAAGCCCTCGTAGACCAGGCCCTTGTCGTGCAGCGTCTTGAACGCCCACATGACCGACTCCATGTAGCTGGGGTCGAGGGTCTTGTAGTCGTTCGAGAAGTCGACCCACCGGGCCTGACGCGTGACGTACCGCTCCCAGTCCTTGGTGTAGGCCAGCACCGAGCTGCGGCAGGCCTCGTTGAACTTGTCGATGCCGAGCTCGACGATCTGCGCCTTCGTGGTGATGCCGAGTTGCTTCTCGGCCTCGACCTCGGCCGGCAGCCCGTGGGTGTCCCAGCCGAAGCGGCGCTCCACGTGCTTGCCCCGCATGGCCTGATAGCGCGGCACCAGGTCCTTGACGTAGCCGGTGAACAGGTGCCCGTAGTGCGGCAGCCCGTTGGCGAACGGCGGGCCGTCGTAGAAGACGTACTCGTTGCTGCCGTTCGTGCCGGCCGGACGCTGCTCGACCGACGCCTCGAACGTCTTGTCGGCGGCCCAGTGCTCGAGGACGGCGCGCTCGACGGCGGGCAGGTCGGGGCTGGCCGGCACGCCCGCGGCGTCGGTGTGCTTCGGATAGGCCATGGTCGGTGGTTCTCCTCGTAGCAGTCGTCGGACTGCGAGGACGAGCCCTCAGGCCCGCGGTACCACCTCGCTTGACGGATCTCTCCGCCCGCTCATTTTCGGGTCGCCCCCGCCCGGCTCTACTAAGACCGTCAGGTCCGTTCTTCCGGAAGCTCCCCGGTGATGGCCGGATCGTCGCCTGCGCTCAGACAACGATACCGGCCGTCGCCGTATTTCAGCGCCTCGGGGCGGGCAGGGTCGTGCTCCAGAGGGACACGCCCTCGCGGTCCCGCAGGTTGACCGTGAACGCCTTGGTCTCGGCGTCGATCTCCACCTCGCCGAAGTGCTGGAAGCCGTCGGCCGGGGACGTGTTCGCCGCGGGCGGGGCGTGCACGAAAGCGGTCTGCGGGCCGAACGTGGCGTCGAGCGCGTTCGGGCCGAAGGCGCCGGCGTGGGCCGGGCCGCTCACGAACTCCCAGAACGGCGTGAAGTCCTGAACCGCCGCGCGGGCCGGGTCGTAGTGGACCGCCTGCGTGTAGTGCACATCCGCGGTGAGCAGCACGATGCCGGTGACGCCACGCCGGTGGGCCGACTGCAGCACCTGGGCGAACTCCAGCTCGCGACCCTTCGGCGCACCCGGGTCGCCCTGGGCCACGCCCTCCTGCGCGGTCGCGCCGTCCGGCACGACCAGGCCGAGCGGCAGGTCGTTGGCGATCACCTTCCAGGTCGCGCGCGACTCGCGCAGCCCCCGGATCAGCCACTCCCGCTGCTCCCGCCCGAGCAGCCCACGGTTCGGGTCGGCGTACGTGTTGCCGTCGTTGACGTCCTTGAACGTGCGCATGTCGAGCACGAAGATGTCGAGCAGCGGCCCGTACGAGATCTTGCGGTGGACCGGGCCGCTCCGCATCGGCGTCGGCACCCACTCGTGATAGGCCTGCCGGGCGCGCTCGGCCAGCACGTCGACCCGCTTCTCGGTGTAGCGGGCGTCGTCCAGGATCTCCCCCGGATACCAGTTGTTGGTGACCTCGTGGTCGTCCCACTGGTTGATCTGCGGAACCTCGGCCGCGAACGCCTTGTAGGCGTCGTCGAGCAGGTTGTATGCGTACTGGCCGCGATACTCCTTGAGCGTCTCGGCGACCTTGAGCTTCTCCTCGGTGATCAGATTGCGCCAGATCCGCCCGTCGGGCAGCGTCACCGACTCGACGAGCGGCCCGTCGGCATAGACCGTGTCCCCGCTGTGCAGCAGGAAGTCGGGCCGGCGGCGGCGCATCGACTCGAAGAGCTTCATTCCCCCGTACGCGGGATCGATGCCCCATCCCTGCCCGGCCACATCACCGGTCCACACGAAACGAACATCCTGACGCCGTACGGGTGCTGTGCGCAGCGACCCGCTGACCGGCGCGCCGAACAGACCCGGGCGCTCCAGGCTCTCAGCTCGTACGCGGTAATAAAGCCGCTCGCCCGCGGGCAGGCCCCGCAGGGTCAGCTTGCCGGTGAAGTCGGTCGCCGGCGTGACCACGGGCCCCCGCAGCACCCGCGCGCCACGAAAATCGGGCCGCTTGCTGACATGCACCCAAAGCCGCCCCGGCCGATCGGCGCGGCTCCACACCACGGCCGACCCGGCTAAGGCATCACCACTCTGCACGCCATGAGTGAGCACGGGCCGAGACCCGGCCGACGAGAAGGCCGGCGCCCCACCGACCAAACTGACCACACCACCGGCCACACCGGCCCGAAGCAGATTCCGTCGCGAGATCGAAGTCATGACTCTGATGCCTATCGATCCCGCATGACTCCCGGATGGCCAACCCCTGAACACCACCCCGTGATCCCCTCAACCCCGAGCGATCTCCCCAAGGCTCATGAAGTACCGCGAATGCGTGCGCCGAATGTCCTCGCGCGAGTCCGCGCTCAGCACAACGATCTCGACATGGCTCGGCCGCCCTTCCCGCTCAGCCGCGAAACGCGCCTCCAACGCCTCGTCGCCGTCCAGGAACTCCCGCTCCTCGAGCAACTCTCCATGCAGCCGGTCAAAAATCAGCAGGTAGTGCTTCATCGAGGCCTCCCTTCCCGCTCCGCCGCATCAGCCAAGGTGGCGAACGCCGTCCGGACGATCTCCACGGCTCGGCGGCGGTCCCAGGCGGCTTCCCCGTAGTCGGAGCCTACCGCCCGAGCCCCGTCGGCCACCTTCGCTTTTGCGTCCACGAACTGCGCCTCAGTGATCGCTATGTCCTGACTGAACGAGAGGAAATCGGCGACCATCTGGCCCCTGATGTCCCAGGCGCCGTCCGCCCGGTCGTTCCGATCGGGCTCGCCGTCATAGCGGATCTGGCGGCCCCACAGGTCGGCCAGTCGCTCGAACATCTGCGCCCACAGGTGCTGAAGCTCCGTTCGGAACTGAATTTCGACCGGCACGCCGTCGATCTTCGCGACGACATGCACCGCCCGATAGCCGGATCGCGGGTCAGCGCGCCGATCGATGACCGACTGCCCGAAACCCCGCCGCTCGAGAGCCTCGCAAAAGGCCTGCACAGCCTGGTCCTGCTCGATCAAATCCGCATCCAGAACGACGCGGGATCCCGCCAGATCTTGAATGGTCCGCAGGCTCGACCGCCGATCGCGGCGCAGTTTCCCGACAATCGTGCCCGTTATCTTCAGCCGGCTGACCGGATGGAAACCCAGCTCACGTAGAAGCGCGTTGACGATCTGCAAGGCCTCCCGGTAGGCGGCCAGAACCGCTTTGAGGAGCTCAAGGTCGGGAGGCTCGGGTTCCGGCGCGTCGCGCAACCGTTCACCCAGCTTGCCCATTTGGGTTTTGCTGATCGGGAGGGCCACCACCCCGTACACACTAGTCGCATGTAAAGGGTGAGGGAAATCGATCATGCCGTGATGCATCTAGGATTCGGGGTGTGATCCGGATCGAGATTGATGAGCCGACTCTGTCGCGGACACGGATTGCGATCAGCCCGTTGGCCGAGGTGTTCTGCAGTCTCAGCCTGCTGCAACGCAACCCCGGAACCGTGCCCTGGCCGTACGAGGGGTGGGCCCGCCGCGCCCGGGGCATGACCGAGACGGTGTCGCTCTATCTGTCGCTGCCCTCGGTGTCGCCCGACTTCCTCTGCCCGCCACCTCTCACGGCGATGCCGACGATCGCCGAGCAGCTCGACCAGCTGCGCTCCACGCCGGCCGCGGTGATCGAGCACGAGATCGGCAAGCACTACCCGGACGGCGACGTCCTGCCGGGGCTGCGGCCGTTCCTCGACGATCGGCAGGCGGCGCTCGACCGGCTCGCCGACGGCGTCCGGGCGTACTGGGACGCCGCGATCGCCCCCTATTGGCCGGCCATGCGGGCCGCGCTCGACGAGGAAGTGCTGCTGCGGGCGCGGGCGCTGGCCGCCGACGGGCCGGACGCGCTGCTGTCCCAGCTGCACGAGCGGGTCCGCTGGGAACGGCCCGTGCTCACCCTGGTCAAGCCGCTGGAGCAGGCGTTCGAGGCGGTCAACCAGCGGCTGCTGCTGGTGCCGCTGATCTTCTCGCGGGGCGCGCTGCTGTGCTCCTGCGACCAGCCCGACCTGGTCATGGTCACGTATCAGTCGCGCGGCGCCGCGGTGCTGGCCGAGACGCCCGTGCCGCCCGCCGACGACCGCCTCGCCATCCTGCTGGGCCGCGGCCGCAGCGCCGTGCTGCGCGCGCTGACCGTCCCGGCCACGACGACCGGCCTGGCCACCGCCCTCGGGCTTGCCCCGAGCACGATCTCGGAACACCTCGCGGGCCTGCTCGCGGCCGGGGTCGTGCACCGCCGCCGGGCCGGGCGCCGGGTGCTCTACGGGCTCGAACCGGCCGGGACGGCCCTCGTGACACTGCTCGGCGAGGATTCGGCCCGCACCGAATTCGTTTCCTAGACCGCGGTCGATTCCCTAGCGTTCCGCGCATGGGGAGCGACTACGCCATCGAGGCAGAAGACTTACGCCGGACGTACAAGGCGCGCACGGGCTGGCTCAAGCCGAAGCGCACCGAGGTCGAGGCGGTTCGCGGGGTGACGTTCACGGTCGGCCGGGGCGAGCTGTTCGGGCTGCTCGGGCCGAACGGGGCCGGCAAGACGACGACGATCAAACTGCTCAACACGCTGCTCATCCCGACCTCGGGCACGGCCCGGGTCTGCGGGCACGACGTCGAGAAGGACACCCGGGAGGTACGCCGGCGGATCGGCTACGTCTTCGGCGGCGACCGCGGGCTCTACGACCGCCTGTCCGCGCTGGACAACCTGCGCTACTTCGCCGAGCTGTACGGGGTGGCGCCGCGCGACCAGAAGCGCCGCATCGCCGAACTGCTCGACCTGGTCGGGCTGGCCGGGCGCGAGGGCGAGCGGGTCGAGGGATATTCGCGGGGCATGCGGCAGCGCCTGCACATCGCGCGGGGGCTGCTGCACTCGCCCGACGTGCTGTTCCTCGACGAGCCCTCGATCGGGGTCGACCCGGTGGCCGCGCGCGAGCTGCGGCGCACGGTGGCCGACCTGGCCGCGACGGGCACGACCGTGCTGCTCACGACCCACTACATGGCCGAGGCCGACGAGCTGTGCGACCGGATCGCGGTGATCGCCGACGGGCAGATCCAAGCCCTGGGCACGCCGGCCGAGCTGCGCCACCGCGCGGACGGGCGCCGGGTCGTCGAGGTCGAGGCGTACGGCGTGCCCGAGAGCGCGGTGGAGTCGCTGCGCGGGCTGCCGGGCGTACGGGAAACCGCAGTTGAGGCTCGTGGGGCCCTGCAACTGCTGACCGTCCACTCCGACGCTCACGTGGATGTGCAGGGTGACGTACTGCGTGAGCTGGCCGGGATCCGGCTCGGCCGGGTGAATAGCCGGGAACCCACGCTCGAGGACGCGTACGTCGCGATCGTGAGCGCGGCATGAGCGTCCTGCGAGTGCTCACGGTGGGCACGCTCATGCACATCAAGCAGATCAGCCGCTCCCCCTTCGAGATCGCGATCACCCTGATCGTGCCGATCGTGCAGGCCACCCTGGCGGTCTATCTGTTCCGGGCCGGCGGCGAACAGCATCGCCTGCTCGAGGCCGCGGTGGGCGCCGGCGTGATGGGCATCTGGTCGTCAGTGCTGTTCGGCTCGGGCGGCGCGATCCAGAGCCAGCGCTGGCTGGGCACCCTAGAAATGATCATGCTGGCCCCGCGGCGGCCCGTCCTCGTCATCCTCCCCATCACGATCGCCACGGGCCTGACGGGCATTTACGCGCTGCTCGCGACACTGGTCTGGGGGCGTTTCCTGTACGGCATCAGGCTCGACTTCGCCCACCCGCTGGCGTTCGTCGTCGCGGCCGTCGTCTGCGTGCTCGCGCTCGGCATGTTCGGCCTGCTGCTGGCGGCCACGTTCGTGCTCATGCGCAACGCGAACGCGCTGGCCAACACGCTCGAGTATCCGGTCTGGCTGGTCTCGGGCATGCTCGTGCCGATCACCGTGCTGCCCTCCTGGACCGGCCCGATCGCCGCGATCCTGCCCACGACGTGGGGCGCCCGGGCCCTGCGCGAGGCCACCAGCGGCGGCCCGGTCTGGCCGTCGGTCGCCGTCTGCCTCGGCATCAGCCTGCTCTGCCTCGCCTTGGGCGGCCTGGCCCTTACGTACGTCGAACGCCGCGCCCGCGCCGCAGCGACGCTGGCCCTCGCATGACCCCGCCGCCCGCCGCCCGCCGCCCGCCGCCGACACGTTAGTAAGTCCGAACTCACATGCCGCGGGATCGCCCCCTCTTCGCGATGTGAGTACTCACTTACCAGCCGCAGGCCGCACCCCACCCAACGATGTGAGTACTCACTTACCAGCCGCAGGCTGCGCCTCTCTTCGCGATATGAGTACTCACTTACCAACTACGAACCGCACGCCTGCCCGCGATGTGAGTACTCACTTACCAGCCGCAGACCGCACCCCACCCCACCCCACCCCACGATGTGAGTACTCACTTACTGAGCCACCCCGAAAGGCGCCTCGCATGAAGACGCTGCGTTTGATGACCGTCGGCGGCACGATCGCGTACCGGGCATTGTTCAATTGGACGACGCCGGGCATGTTCGTCGGCACGTTGCTGGTCGGCCCGCTGTTCCAGCTGCTCTTCTTCGCCTATCTCGGGCGCCAGCTGCAGGTCGCCGACGACCGGTTCTACATCGTCGGCAACGCGGTGCTCACCGCCTCGCTGGCCTGCGTCTTCGGCGGCACCATGGCGGTCGCCAACGAGCGCCGCTTCGGCACGCTCGGGCACGTGCTGCTCTCCCCACGCAGCCGCACCGCGATTTTCTGGGGGCGAGTTCTCCCGTACGCGGGAAACGGTCTTCTGATCGCCGTGGTCACGCTCGCCGTCGGCGCGCTCCTGCTCGGGCTGCGGATTCCGCTCGGCGCCCTGCCGGGGCTGTTGCTGGCCATGGCCGCGGGGTCGCTGGCCTGCGGGTTCTTCGGGTTGACGCTGGGCGCGCTGGGTCTACGGTTCCGCGACGTGTGGGTGGTCTCGAACGTCTCGGTCGCGCTGTTGCTGCTGCTCACCGGCGTGAACGTGCCGGCCTCGGGGCTGCCCGGCTGGATGGTGACGGTCGGTCACTTCCTGCCGATCACGCACGCGGCGGAGGCGGCCCGGCGGCTCGCGGCCGGAGACGGAATGGCCGCGGCCGCGCCCGCGCTCGGCCAGGAATTGCTGGTCGGGGCGGGTTATGCGGTCGCGGCCGTCGCGTTGCTGAAGATCTTCGAGGTCGAGTCCCGGCGGCGGGCCTCGCTCGACGCGCTTTAGATCTTGGGGAACCAGAGGGCGAGCTCGCGCTGGGCGCTCTCCGGCGAGTCGGAGGCGTGCACCAGATTCTCCCGGTTCGACAGCGCGAAATCGCCCCGGATCGTGCCGGCGGCCGCCTTGCGGCCGTCGGTCGAGCCGATCATCGCGCGCACCACCTCGATCACCTCGTCGCCCGCGAGCACCAGCGCGACCAGCGGCCCGGAGGTCATGAACTCCTTCAGCGGCGGATAGAACGCCTTCTCCACGTGGTCGGCGTAGTGCTGGTCGGCGAGCGTCGCATCCATCGTGCGCAGCTCCAGTGCCTCGACCACCAGGCCCTTACGCTCGAACCGGCCGAGGATCTCGCCGAGCAGTCCGCGACGGACCGCGTCGGGCTTGAGGAGCACGAGCGAACGCTCGGTGGGGCTGGACAACTAGTCCTCCATGGGTGCTAAGGGGCTACGTTCAGCCTATCGGTACCGCGAATGCGGCGAGCGCCAACGCCGGTACTACCGCACTTTCGCTCACACTGAGCCGGGCAATAACCTGACGGGGTAGAGCGGGAGGTCCACATTGGCAAACCAGACCGGACGTCCGATCGCGCCGGCACGGAAGCTGGTCGCGGCGGTCGCGGGCACGATCGCGGTCTTCGTGGTCGCGCTGGGATTCGGCATGTCCAGCCTCGGGGTGATCATCTTCGGGGTCGCGCTGCTCGGCCTGGCGGTGGCCCTCGGGGTGGTCAATGTGGTGCGCCGCGGCGCCCGGGCCTGGGTCGCGGGCAGCGCCGAGGTCCGGTCGATCACGCCGCCACCGGCCACGACGTCCGTCTACGGGCGGGCCCGGATCCAGGCGGTGATCGTCGCGCCCGGCCTGCCGACGAGCGAGGTCGAGATCAACGAGTCCCGCATCCCGGTCGTGAAGTGGCCCGAGCCCGGCGACACCCTGCCCATCACGGTCGACGTCGACGACATGCGCCGCGTCAAAATCAACTGGGACGAGGCCTCCCCCCGCGAGCGCGGTGAGAATCCGCCCCCGCCCCCGGCCGACTTCGACGACGAGCCCGACGCCGACCTCGACGCCGACCTGCTGGGCGACCTCGAGCCGCCGCCGTGGACCAACCGCGACAGGTCCTGGTCGCGCGACGACGGCGACCCGCCGCCCCCGCCGCCGCCCGGCAGCTCCCCGCCGCCTCCGGGGCCCCCGCCGTCGTCCGGCGGTGGCGGCTCGCGCCTCGAGTCCGGCCTGGATTCCGAGGAGTATTCGGAGAGCCCGGTCGTGGTCCGGGACACGCCGGCGGGCCCGATAGTCGAGGGCGAGTTCGTCAACCACGACGACAAGCCGTCCCCTCTTCCGCGCCGCGCCGCGGCCTCCCCCGGCTTCGCCTCGGACACCGACCCGGACATTTCGGACGAGCCGGACCGCTTTGCGGCAGCCGACCCCGACCGCTTTGGGGCGGCCGACCCCGACCGCTTTGGGGCGGCCGACCCCCCTCGTGGCGGCTATGGAGACGCCGACGATGCTCGTGGCGGCTATAGCGATGCCGACCCCGCTCCTGGCGCCTATGACGACGCAGACCCTGACCGTCCTGGCTACTCGGGCGCCGGTTCCGATCGGCCGGGTTACTCCACGGCCGGTCCCGCGCCGACTTCCACCGCGACCGTCGGGGCCGCCGCGGCCGGTGCCGCTGCTGGTGCGGCTGCTTCCCGACCGGCCGGTTCGCGGCCCAGCCCCCGCGCCCGGGGCGGCGCCGCCACAGCCACCGCCGAGCACCACTCCCCCTCCGGGCCACCGCCCCAGCGCGAGCCCCACCCCGACGACGCGCTGGTCACCGACATCCCCCTGGACGACCCGCCGCCGCCCGGTCGCGCCGCGCCGCAAGATCGGCCCACGGCCCCGTACGGTTCCACCCCGGAGGATCCGCCGCCCCACCAGCGCCCCGAGCCCACCGCGACGTCGACCCCGCCGAGCCCGTCACGGATCGGATCGTTCCCGACCGCGCCCGACCCGACCACTCCGCCGCCGACCGCGCCACCCCCGTCCGGTCCCCGCCCGACGGCACCCACCCCGGTCTCCCACGACGAGATCGACCTCCCCCTGGACGGCGATCCCGACCCGGCGCCCGAGTCCACGCCGGCGGCCGCCCAGGCCAGGTCGGAAGACCTGATCGCCCCGCCCGTCGACGACACGGCCCACATCCACCCGTCCACCCGGTTCATCTCCAACGCGGCCCACGAAGCCGCCATGCCCCAGCCCGAGATGACCAACCCGGCCCCCCGCCCACGCCCCCACTCCGAGCCGACAGAGCACGAGAACACACGCCCCACCCCGACCGCGTACGGCAGTCCCCGCCCCGAGTCTGCGGACCACGACGACGCGCGCCCCGAGCCGACCGCGTACGGGACCCCGCGTCCCCAACCGTCGGACCACGACGACACTCCGACCCAGCCAATCGCCTACGGCAGCCCCCGTCCCCGGCCGTCGGACCAGGACGATGAGCCGACCGCCTACGGCAGCCCACGCTCCCAGCCATCGGACCAGGACGACGAGCCGACCCAGCCGGTCGCCTACGACAGCCCGCATCCTCAGCCGTCGGGCCGGGACGACGAGCCGACCCAGCCGATCGCGTACGACGGCCCCGAGCCGGCGATGGAGGGCCACGCCTTCACGGGCCGGCGTCGCCCGACGCCAACAGACTCCACGCCCGACGACGAGCCGACCCAGCCCCTGTCCGAAGCCGGCCGTGTCGAGCCGGACGAAGCCGACCGCGACCAGGAGCACGAGGCGCCGGAGCCCGAAAAACACACCGGCCGTTTCGCCACCGCAGTCGGCGCGGTAGCAGCAGCCGCCGCGGCCGCGGTCCGAATGGTCAGCAAGTCCGACCGCGACGACGAGCCCCCACGGGCGGCCGACGAGGAGGTGTCCTCGCGTCCCACCCCCAACATCCCGGTGAGCGACGACGACACCCGCGCTCCCGGCGATGCGAAGCCGGCCCCCTCCCACGGCGCGGCCCCGACCGCCGAGGCGGCACCGTTCTTCGAGTCCTCCCTTCTCGACGAGGAAGACTCGACCCGGCTGCCCTCCCCAGGCGCCCCCAGCACCGCGGCACCGACAGCCACAACAGCAGCCCCCACTACGGCACCGTCGGACACCACTGCGGCTTTCCCAGCCGGAGCAGCTACCCGCGCCCCCGGCGCCGCTTCGGACACCAGCGCAGCCTTTCCCGCCGGAGCAGCCACCCGCACACCCGGAGCGCCGTCAGACACCACTGCAGCCTTCCCAGCCGGAGCAGCCGCCCGCACCTCCGGAGGGCCTTCGGACGCCGCAGCCGCCTCCGCAGCCGGAGCAGCCGCCAGCGCCGCAGCGGGGGCCGGTTTCGCCGCCGCCCGCGGCACCAACGGCACCCCATCGGTGTCCGACCCCACCACAGGAGCCCGCTCCACACCCCTAACGGCGAGCACCGGACCCGCCCAACAGCCCGAATCCGAAGTCGGCCCGAGAGCCGGAAGCGGAGCCGGCGACGAAAGCAAAGCCGGGGGTAGGGCCGAGAACGAGGCACGGGCCGGGTCAGGAAGCGGAGCCGGAAACCAAGCTGACGCGGGGGCCGGGCCGGAAAGCGGAGCCGGAAGCGCGGCCGGGCATCCCGGCGGCGGCACCCACCCGAAGCCGTCGCCCGCGGCGGCAGCCCTGGCCGCAGCCGCAGCCGCCGCGGCGGCCCAAGACCGGGACCGCGACCGAGGCCCCTGGGCCGACCTGGCCGGCACCCCCGAGCCCGACGACACCACCGCCGACGTGATCACCGCGTACCCGAGCGCCCGTCCCGGCCCCGCGGGTGCGATCTACGGCGTCGGCATCACCGTGCTGGTCACCGACCTCGCCCGGTCCACGGCGTTCTACCGCGACATCCTCGGCTTCTTCGAGATTGACGGCGGCGACGGCAGCGCCGTGCTGGCCTCCGGCGACACCCGGCTGGTGCTGCGCACCGTCCACGACCTGTCGACCGAGGCCGGCCGCCTGATCTATCTCAACCTGGAGGTCGGCGACGTCGAGGCGGTCTATCAGGAGCTGGTCGGCAAGGGGGTCGAGTTCGTCCACCCGCCGCAGCCGGTCAACCGGGGCGACCGGCTCGAGCTGTGGTCGGCCGCGTTTACCGACCCCGACGGCCACAACATCGCCATCACCCAGTGGCGGGCCATCCACTGACCCGAAGAAGACGCGCAGAGGGCCAGCCTATCCGAGGATGGTCCTCCGCACGTACAGGGCATAGACCCAGGCCGCGCCGAAGAACAGGCCCAGCACCGCCAGCGACCAGTGAAAAAGCCCGCTGGCCAGCAGCAACACCTGCAGCACGGTGCCCGCCGTCCAGGCCCAGGAGCGGCGCATCATGCCCGCGAGCAGCGCCGCCAGCACGGCCAGGACGATCACCGACGCGATGCCCCAGCCGTTCAGGTCGCCGCCCATGATCCGGATCGGCTGGATGCCGAGCAGCAGCACGATGGACTCCAGCACGAGCGTCCCCGCGCCCAGACCCCGTACGGCGGCCTGGGGGTTCTTCAGCCCCGAACGCGGAGCCTCGTCACCGGGCGAGGGCGAGGTCATCGCTTGAGCAGCTTCCGGGCGTCGGCCACCGTGACCACCGAACCCGTGATGATCACTCCGACGCCGCTGAGCTCGCCGGACGTGTCCTCCTCGGCGATCACGACGGCCTCCTCGATCGCGTCCGGCATGGTCTGCGCGACCGTCACCCGATCCTCGCCGAAGATGTCCGTCGCCAGCTGCGCCAGCTCGTCGACCGGCATCGACCGCGGCGAGCTGTTCTGCGTCACCACGATCCGCGCGGCCACCGGCTCGAGCAGGTCGAGCAGCCCCGACACGTCCTTGTCGCCGAGCACTGCCACCACCGCGACCAGGTGCCGGAACGAGAACTCCTCCTCCAGCGCGCTGACCGTCGCCGCCATGCCGTGCGGGTTGTGCGCCCCGTCGAGCAGGATCGTCGGCGCGCTCCGCACCCGTTCGAGCCGCCCGGGCGAGTCGACCTGCGCAAAGCCTTCCCGTACGAGGTCCAGCTCCAACTGCTTGTTGGGCCCGGCCCCGAGGAACGCCTCCACCGCCGCCAAGGCCAGGGCCGCGTTCTGCGCCTGGTGCGCCCCGAAGAGCGGCAGGAAGATCTCGTCGTACACCCCGCCGAGCCCCTGCAGCGTGAGCAGCTGCCCGCCGACGGCCTGGGTCCGCTCGATCACGCCGAACTCGCTGCCCTCGCGGGCCAGGGTCGCGCTCATCTCGGCGCAGCGCTCGAGGATGGGCCGCATGGCCTCCTCGGTCTGCAGCGCCGAGATCACGGTCGCGCCCTTGTGGATGATGCCGGCCTTGGCCCAGGCGATGTCCTCGATCGTGTCGCCGAGCCACTCGGTGTGGTCGAGCCCGATCGGGGTCATCACGCACACCCCGGCGTCGATGACGTTGGTCGCGTCCTCCTCGCCGCCCAGCCCGACCTCGACGACCGCGATGTCCACGGGGGCGTCGGCGAAGGCCGCGTACGCCAGCGCGGTGGTCATGTCGAAGTAGGTCAGCGACTCGGTGTTGCGCGCGTCGATCAGCTCGGCCAGCGGCGCGACCTCGTCGTACGTGGCGGCCAGCCGCTCCTCGCTGATCGGCTCGCCGTCGAGGCTGATCCTCTCCCGTACGGTCTCGAGGTGCGGGCTCGTGTAGCGCCCGGTGTGCAGGCCGTGCGCCCGCAGCACCGCGTCGATCATGCGGGCCGTACTGGTCTTGCCGTTCGTGCCGGTCAGGTGGATCGCCGGGTAGGCCCGCTGCGGGCTGCCGAGCACGTCCATCAGGTCCCGGATCTTCTGCATGTCGAACGCCATGCGGGTGAAGCCGCGCTCGTTGAGCGCGGCGTCGACCTCTGCGAATGTGCTCATGCCGTAGGCAACGCTTCGAGGGCCGCGGCAATTCTCGCCAGATCAGCCTCGGCCGTCGCCAGCCTGTCCTTGATCTTCGCGACGACCTGCTCGGGCGCCTTGCCGATGAACGACTCGTTGCCGAGCTTGCCCCGGCACTGGGCCGCTTCCTTCTCGGCGGCGGCGCGGTCCTTCTCGAGGCGGGCCCGCTCGGCCGCCACGTCGATCGTGCCGCGGGTGTCGAGGTCGACCGTGATCGCGCCGGACACCGCGAGCGTCGCCGTGGCCGTGAACTCGGGGCCGGGCTTGTCGAGCCGGGCCAGCGAGCGGATCAGCGGCTCGTGCGTGTCGATGCCGACGTTGCCCAGGCCGGTGAGCGCCGCGGAGACCCGCTGGCTCGGCTTGAGCCCCTGGTCGGAGCGGAACCGCCGGACCTCGGTGACCACCTTTTGCAGGGCGGCCAGCTCCTCCTCGGCGGAGTCGTCGATCAGCTCCTTCTCGGCCGCCGGCCACTGCGCCTTGACCAGCGTCTCGCCGCCGGTAAGGGCGATCCACAGCTCCTCGGTGACGAACGGGATGACCGGGTGCAGCAGCCGCAGCAGCTGGTCGAGCACATGACCCAGCACTCTCTTCGAGGCCTCGGCGTTCCCGGAAGCCAGAACCGGCTTGCTGAGCTCGAGATACCAGTCGCAGACGTCGTCCCACGCGAAGTGGTAGAGGGTGTCGCAGACCTTCGCGTACTCGTACGCCTTGAACTGCTCGTCGACCTCGCCGATCACGTGCTGCAGGCGCGACAGGATCCACTTGTCGATCGCCGACAGCTCGTCGACCGGCGGCAGCTCGCCCTCGACCGTCGCGCCGTTCATCATCGCGAACCGCGTGGCGTTCCAGAGCTTGTTGCAGAAGTTGCGCGAGCCTTGGCACCACTCCTCGCTGATCGGCACGTCGGAGCCGGGGTTGGCCCCGCGGGCCAGCGTGAAGCGGGTGGCGTCGGCGCCGTAACGGTCGATCCAGTCGAGCGGGTCGACCACGTTGCCGAACGACTTCGACATCTTCTTGCCGTGCCCGTCGCGGACCATGCCGTGCAGGTTGACCACGTTGAACGGCTGCACGTCGTCCATCGCGTAGAGCCCGAACATCATCATCCGGGCGACCCAGAAGAACAGGATGTCGTAGCCGGTGACGAGCACGCTGGTCGGATAGAACTTGGCCAGCTCGGCGGTCTGCTCGGGCCAGCCCATGGTCGAGAACGGCCACAGCGCCGACGAGAACCAGGTGTCGAGCACGTCCTCGTCCTGGGTGTAGCCGGCGGGCGGCTCCTCGTCCGGCCCGACGCAGACGGTCTCGCCGTCCGGCCCGTACCACACCGGGATGCGGTGGCCCCACCACAGCTGACGCGAGATGCACCAGTCGTGCATGTTGTCGACCCAGGCGAAATAACGCTTGGACAGCTCGGCCGGCTCGATCGTGACCCGGCCGTCCCGTACGGCGTCGCCGGCCTTCTTCGCCAGCGGGCCGGTGTTGACGAACCACTGCAGCGAGAGCCGCGGCTCGACGGTGGTCTTGCAGCGCGAGCAGTGCCCGACCGAGTGCACGTACGGCCGCTTCTCGGCGACGATCCGGCCCTCCTCGCGCAGCGCGGCGACGATCGCGGGACGGGCTTCGTAGCGGTCGAGGCCCTCGAACGGGCCGTGCACGGTGACGACCGCGCGCTCGTCCATCATGGTGATGCTGGGCAGGTCGTGCCGCTGACCGATCTCGAAGTCGTTCGGGTCGTGGGCCGGGGTCACCTTGACCGCGCCGGTGCCGAAGGACGGGTCGACGTGCTCGTCGGCCACGATCGGG
The DNA here is from genome assembly GCF_016785085.1 of Paractinoplanes lichenicola. GTDB lineage: Bacteria > Actinomycetota > Actinomycetes > Mycobacteriales > Micromonosporaceae > Actinoplanes > Actinoplanes lichenicola. The sequence goes on along the minus strand of NZ_JAENHO010000005.1, from coordinate 1,969 downwards.
ATGCGCCGCCCGGTGAGCGGCAGCTCGATCTCGGTGCCGACCAGGTGCTTGTAGCGCTCGTCGTCGGGGTGGACGGCCACGGCGGTGTCGCCCAGCATCGTCTCGGCCCGGGTGGTGGCCACGACGATCGAGTTGTCACCCTCGCCGTAGCGGATCGAGACGAGCTCGCCCTCGTCGTCGGTGTGCTCGACCTCGATGTCGCTGAGCGCGGTGAGGCAGCGCGGGCACCAGTTGATGATCCGGTTCGCGCGATAGATCAGCTCGTCGTCGTAGAGCCGCTTGAAGATCGTCTGGACGGCGCGGGACAGCCCCTCGTCCATCGTGAACCGCTCGCGCGACCAGTCGACGGAGTCGCCCAGCCGGCGCATCTGCCCGAGGATGGCGCCACCCGACTCGGCCTTCCAATCCCAGACCTTCCGTACGAAGTCCTCGCGTCCGAGGTCGTGCCGGGACAGCTGCTGCGCGGCGAGCTGACGCTCCACCACGTTCTGTGTGGCGATGCCCGCGTGGTCCATGCCCGGCAGCCACAGCACCTCGAAGCCCTGCATCCGCTTGAGCCGCGACAGGGTGTCCTGGATGGTGTGGTCGAGGGCGTGCCCGACGTGCAGCGAGCCGGTCACGTTGGGCGGCGGGATGACGATCGAGAACGCGGGCTTGTCGCTCGCCGGGTCGGCGGTGAAGTAACCCTCGGTTACCCACGTCTCGTACCGCCGCTGCTCTACCTCGCCCGGCTGATACTGGGCGGAGAGGCCGCCGGTGGGCCGGCTGTCGGGGGTGCGGTTCTGGGTCGTCTCGGTCACCCGACAAGTCTACGGATGCCGCGCCGGAACCCCGAATTCGCATCGCCTCTGCTTGCTACGCTCCTGCAATGCCCGAGCCCGGCCCCAATCAGATCGACATCGGCACTCCGCCGCCCCACGATGCACCCTCTGTTGACGACGGCGCCGAGGGTCAGGCCAAACCCAAGACCCGTTTCCCCGTACGGCGTGTGTTGATCGTCGGCGTGCTGGCGATCGCGACGGCCGGCGTGGTGACGCTCGGCTTCACCAGCTGGCGCATCATCGCCCAGAAGGACGCCACCCTGAGGGTCCCGCCGCAGATCGGCAACCTCCGCGTCGACGGCTCGGAAAATGGCGTCTCCACGGCCGACTATCTGCAGACGGCCCTGGCCGCCGAGGTCGATCTCGACCGTACGGTCGCCGCCGTCTATCAGGAGACCGGCGACAAGGACGTGCTGTTCCTCGGGGGCACCGGCCTGATCTGGACGCCGTCGCGCGATCTCGAGTCGGCGATGTCGCTGATCTCCGACAAGGAGGGGGCGGTGACCGGCCTCCGCTCCGTCGACCCGGGGCCGCTGGACGGCGTGATGAAGTGCGGAATCACCAAGACCCCGGACGGCGACCTGACCGTGTGCGGCTGGGCCGATCACGGCAGCCTGGCCATCGCCATGTTCAACAACCGCACCGAGGCCGAGGCCGCCGGCCTCATGCGCACCATTCGTGACGCCGCGGAGACCCGCTAACGCGCATACAAAAATGGCCGCACCCTGACGGGTGCGGCCATTGTTTTTGGAGCCTGAAAAGCAGTAGGCCCACCCCGTGTGGGGTGGGCCTACTGTTTCACGTTGAGTCCGGCGGCGTCCTACTCTCCCACACCCTCCCGAGTGCAGTACCATCGGCGCTGGAGGGCTTAGCTTCCGGGTTCGGAATGAGACCGGGCGTTTCCCCTCCGCTATGACCACCGAAACAGCTGTCAGCGTGACGAACAATCCAACAGACTCGCCGTCGCCGGCGTTTCTGGTTGTTCGTTTGCTGTGAATCACACAGTGGACGCGCTCATAAATTTAGGGTGGTTAAGCCCTCGGCCTATTAGTACCGGTCGACTGAACCAGTTACCTGGCTTACATCTCCGGCCTATCAACCCAATAGTCTCTTGGGAGCCTTACCCACTCAAGGTGGTGGGATACCTC
>NZ_JAENHO010000004.1 GCF_016785085.1 Paractinoplanes lichenicola | reverse complement strand
TCGCCAGCAACGCCTGCGCCTCGATCGGATCACCCAACCGCGTACCCGTCCCATGCGCCTCCACCACATCGACATCCGCGGCACCCACCCCCGCATCCGCCCACGCAGCCCGAATCACCCGCTCCTGAGCAGGACCACTCGGCGCCGTCAAACCATTCGACGCACCATCCTGATTAATCGCCGAACCACGAATCACCGCCCACACCCGACGACCACGACGCCGCGCATCCGACAACCGCTCCAACACCAAAACCCCAGCACCCTCAGAAAAACCCGTACCATCCGCCGCATCCGCGAACGCCTTACAACGCCCATCCACCGACAAACCACGCTGACGGCTGAACTCGCGGAGCACCTGCGGCGTAGCCATGACCGTGACGCCACCGGCCAGCGCGAGATCACATTCGCCCTGGCGCAGCGAACGCACCGCCTGGTGCACCGTGACCAGCGACGACGAGCACGCGGTGTCGGTCGAGACGGCCGGGCCCTCCAGGCCCAGGGCGTAGGACACCCGGCCGGAGGCGACGCTCGCCAGCGAGCCGAGCTGCCCGTAGCCCGAGATGACCTCGGGGGTGGAGAAGTGGTTGCCGTAGCCGAAGTAGGCGAGGCCGGCGAAGACGCCGGTGCGGCTGCCGCGCAGGGTCTTCGGGTCGATGCCGGCCCGCTCCAGCGACTCCCAGGAGATCTCCAGGAGCAGTCGCTGCTGCGGGTCGGCGGCGAGCGCCTCGCGGGGGTTGATGCCGAAGAACTCCGCGTCGAAGTCGCCCGCCTCTCCGAGGAAGCCGCCGGTACGCGTGTAGCAAGTGCCCGGCTTGTCGGGATCCGGGTCGTACAGGGCGTCCAGGTCCCAGTGCCGATCGTCCGGGAAGTCCGACAGGACGTCCGCCTCCGACTCGACCAGGTCCCACAGCGCCTCCGGGGTGGCGGCGCCGCCCGGGTAGCGGCAAGCGACGCCGACCACCGCGATCGGCTCGCCGGCCGCCTCGGTGAGTTCGCGCAGGCGCTTTCGCGTCTCCATCAGCTCGATCGATGTCCGCTTGAGGTAGTCGAGGACATCGGCGTTGTTGTCGTTGGTCATCGTTCTCCCCTAGCCGAGCTCGTTGTCCAGCAGCGCGAGCAGTTCTCCCGCCGAGGCCGAACTGATGCGATCGGTGATGCCGACCGGTGCCGCCGCACTCGCCTTCGCCGCCACCCGGCCACGCAGCTCGCCCAGCAGTGTGGAAATGGCCGCCTGTTCATCGGACGTGAGCTCGAGGCTCGCCTCGTCCAGGCGATTGCCCAGCGCCGCGATCTCGGTCGTCAGCCGGTCGGCCACGGATTCAGCCGGCGCCGCGGTGTCCGGAACGAGCCACGTGAGCAGGAACTTCGTAAGCGCCCGCGGGTTGGGGTGGTCGAAGACCATGGTGGCGGGCAGTTTCCGGCCGAGCGCCGCGGACAGTCTGTTTCGCAGCTCCAGCGCGGTGAGCGAGTCGATGCCCAGCTCCTTGAACGTCGAGGCGGCACCGGTCGCGCTGATGTCGGCGTGGCCGAGCACCGCCGCGGTCTGCGTGCGGACCACTTCGAGCAGGACCTTCTCCGCCTCCGCCGGTGGCAGCGAGGTCAGCCGCTGTTCGAGACCTTCCTGTGCCGGTTCCTCGGTCGTCTCCGTTTCGCCGCTGCCCGCGAACAGCTCCCGCACCAGAGGCGAGATCAGCCGGTCGGCGCCGGCCGGTTGCTGCAGGCGCGCGGGCACCAGCACCGCCCGGCCCGCCGCCTCCGGCCCGAACGCCGTGTCGAAGAGCGCGAGGCCGTCCTGCGTGGACAGCGGAACTATGCCCTGGCGGCGCAGCCGCACCAGGTCCGCCTCGCCCAGATCCGCGACCATCTCGCTGCGCTCCGCCCAGAAGCCCCAGCAGAGCGCGGTGGCGGGCAGTCCTTCGGCGCGGCGGGCCTCGGTCAAGCCGTTCAGGAAGCCGTTCGCCGCCGCGTAACCGGCCTGCCCGGCAGTGCCGAGCACGCTCGCGATCGAGGAGTAGAGCACGAACGCTTGGAGGTCCAGCTGCCTGGTCAGCTCGTGCAGGTGCCAGGCGCCGCGGACCTTCGGCGCCAGCACCGCGTCGACCCGATCCGCGCTGAGCGTCTCGACGGCACCGTCGTCCAGGACGCCCGCGCAGTGGATCACGGCGCACAGCGGGTGTTCGGCCGGCACCGACGCGATCAACTCGGCGACGCTGTCGCGGTCGGTGATGTCACAGGCCACGATCTCGGCCTCCGCACCCGCCTCGGCCAGCGCCGCCCGCAGGTCGGACGCGGCCGGCGCGGCCGGGCCGCGTCGGCTGGTCAGGACGAGCCGGCGCACGCCGTGCCGCTGCACCAGGTGCCGGGCGAGCATCGCCCCGAGCCCGCTGGTGCCGCCGGTGATCAGTACCGTGCCGGAGTTCGGGAACGCGCCGGCGCTCGCCGGGACAGCGGCACGGACCAGCCGCGGCGCACTCAGCACGCCGTTGCGGATCTTGATCTGGTCCTCGCCGGTCTCGGCCGCGATCGGGACGCGGTCCCACGACCCTGGCCGGCCGTCGGTGTCGACGAGGGTGATCCGGCCGGGGTTCTCGGTCTGCGCGGAGCGTACGAATCCCCAGATCGCGGCCGCGACCGGGTCGGGGTGTGAGACGTGGTCGTCGCGGAACGCGTCCCGTGTCACCAGGACCAGTCGCGCGTCGGCGAACCGGTCGTCCGCGAGCCAGTCCTGCGTGACCCGCAGTACGTGGTGCAGGTGATGTTCGACCGCGGCGGGCGTGCCGGTGCCGGGCGACCCCGTCGGGCCGACCGGGACGATGACGACCGGCGGCACCTCGACGAGTCCGCCGAGATCGGCGACCGTCACGTTGCCGCGCACCGTCGAGGCGTCGGCCGGTGTCGGCCGGGAGGCCCACGTGACGTGGTACAACGGCTGGTCCGGCACGGTCGTGGAGTGCGATTCGTGCGGCGTGTTCAGCCAGTAGCGCTGGTGCTGGAACGCGTACGTCGGCAGCTCTGCCCACCGTCCGTCCCGCACCGGCAAGACCGTGTCCCAGGACACGGGCCCACCGGCGACGAACAGCTCGGCCATCGACCGGAACAGGCGATCGAGACCGCCCTCGTCACGGCGCAGTGTTCCCACCACCGTGGCCGCGGCGTCCGCGCTGTCCAGCGTCTGTTCCAGGCCGAGGGCCAGCACCGGGTGGGCCGACGCCTCGATGAAATAGCGGAAGCCCTGCTCGGCGAGGGACCGGACGGACTCCTCGAAGCGGACCGTCTGCCGCAGGTTGGTGTACCAGTAGCCGGCGTCGAGCCGCTCCGGGTCGAGCCAGCCGGCCGTGACCGTCGAGAAGAACGGGACCGCGGACGCCTGCGGGGTGAGCCCTGCCAGCAGCCGGGCCAGCTCGCCGCGAATGTCCTCTACGGAGGCAGAGTGTGAGGCGTAGTCGACCGGGACGCGGCGGGCCCGCGAACCGTCGGCCTCGCATGCGGCCAGCAGCGCGTCCAGCTCGGCCACGTTGCCCGAGACCACCACCGACGCCGGACCGTTGATCGCGGCGATGGACAGGCCCTCCGTCAGGCGGGCACGCACGGCGTCCACCGGCAGCCCGACCGACACCATTCCCCCGCGGCCGGACAGCGCCAGGATCGCCTTCGACCGCAGCGCGACCACCTTCGCCGCGTCCTCGAGAGTCAGTGCGCCGGCGACACAGGCGGCGGCGATCTCCCCTTGCGAATGGCCGATGACGGCCGCGGGCTGGACGCCGCACGAGCGCCAGACCTCGGCCAGCGACACCATGACGGCCCACAGCACGGGCTGCACGACGTCCACCCGCTTCAACGCCTCGGCGTCGCCCAGGACATCGGACAACGACCAGTCGACGTACGGTGCGAGCGCGTCGGCGCACTCACGCATGCGGCGCGCGAACACGGGCGAGGACTCCCACAGCTCTCGTCCCATGCCCGCCCATTGCGAACCCTGGCCCGGGAAAACGAAGACGGTCTTCCCGCCGAGCGTCGCGACGCCGGACACCGGGCCGTTCCCGTCGGCCGCCGCGATCGCGGTCAGACCCGCGAGCAACTCGTCGCGACTGTTTCCGACCACGACGGCGCGATGTTCCAGCAGCGCCCGGGTCGCCACCAGCGCATGCCCGATCTCCGCCGGGGAGGCCTCGGTGACGAGGTCACGCAGCTTGGCCGCCTGCTCCCGCAGGGCCGGCTCCGATCGAGCGGAGAGCACCCACGGCACCACCGCCGGCCCGTCGGCAACCGGGCCGGCGGTGGTGGGGGACGCGTCGATCGACACGTCGGCGGGAGCTTCCTCCAGGATCAGGTGTGCGTTCGTCCCGCTGATGCCGAAGGCGGAGACACCGGCCCGGCGCGGCCGACCCCCATCACCGACCCACTCCCGCGCCTCGGTCAACAACTCCACCGAACCCGCCGACCAATCCACAAACGACGACGGCCGATCCACATGCAACGTCCGCGGCAACACCCCACGCCGCAACGCCATCACCATCTTGATCACACCAGCGACACCCGCCGCCGCCTGCGTATGACCGATATTCGACTTCAACGACCCCAACCACAACGGCGAACCCGCCACCCGACCCTGCCCATACGTCGCCAGCAACGCCTGCGCCTCGATCGGATCACCCAACCGCGTACCCGTCCCATGCGCCTCCACCACATCGACATCCGCGGCACCCACCCCCGCATCCGCCCACGCAGCCCGAATCACCCGCTCCTGCGCAGGACCACTCGGCGCCGTCAAACCATTCGACGCACCATCCTGATTAATCGCCGAACCACGAATCACCGCCCACACCCGACGACCACGACGCCGCGCATCCGACAACCGCTCCAACACCAAAACCCCAGCACCCTCAGAAAAACCCGTACCATCCGCCGCATCCGCGAACGCCTTACAACGCCCATCCACCGACAAACCACGCTGACGGCCGAGCTCGACGAGCACTCCGGGCGTGGGCATGGTGGAGACGCCGCCGGCCAGCGCCAGCTCGCATTCGCCGGAGCGCAGCGACCGCACGGCCTGGTGGACGGCCGCGAGCGACGACGAGCACGCCGTGTCGATCGAGACGGCCGGGCCCTCCAGGCCCAGGACGTAGGCCACCCGGCCCGCGGCGACGCTGGTGTACGAGCCGGTGAGCGCGTACCCCTCGATCTCGCTGGCCGCGTCGCTGCCCATCCGGGGGCCGTAGTCGACACCGTAGAGACCGGTGAAGACGCCGGTGTTCGTGCCGCGCAGCCCGCCCGCGTCGATGCCCGCCCGCTCCAGCGCCTCCCACGACACCTCGAGCATCAGCCGCTGCTGCGGGTCCATCGCCCGCGCCTCGCGCGGGCTGATCCCGAAGAACGGTGCGTCGAAACCCGCGAGGTCCGACAGGAAACCACCGGATTGCGGGTATGTGGTCCCGGTCGCCTCGGTGTCCGGGCCGGAGAGCGTCGTCATGTCCCAGCCGCGGTCGAGCGGGAGGTCGGTCATCACGTCCGCCCCGCCGGAAACGATCTCCCACAGGTCCTCCGGTGAGGCGGCGTCGCCGGGAAGACGACACGCCACGCCGACCACCGCGATCGGCTCGCGAGCGGATTCCTCCAGCTCACGCACCCGGTCCCGCAGCGACTGGGCGTCGCTCACGGCGCGTCGCAAGTAGGACCGGAGCTTGTCGAGTTCCTCCACCAGGGGCCTCCCAAATTGGCGGGACAGAGAACGGTTGGGGTTACGCGTAGCCGCGGTCGATCAGCGCGAACAGCTCGTCGTCGGGACTCGCCGTCCCGGCCGGCTCCGCCGGCGCCGGCGCTTCCGGTACGACCAGGGCGAACACGTGACGGGCGAGGGCCTGCGGTGTGGGGTAGGTGAACGCCACTGTGGCGGAGAGCCGCACCCCGGCCGCGGCGGCGAGCCGGTTGCGGAGCCCGACCGCCAGCGACGAGTCGAGCCCGAGGTCCCGGAAGGTCTCGGCCGCACGCGCCGCGATGTCGTTCGGCCGCAGGTCGCTGCCCTTGGTGCTGAGCATCGTCACCGTCTCGGCGCACACCAGGTCGAGCACGGCGGATTCCGTGTCCAGCGCCGGGCCGGCCGCCCGCTCGGGCTCGGCCTCGGTCGCGGAAAGCCAGTACCGCTGCCGCTGGAACGGGTAGGTCGGCAGCGCGACCCGGCGCGCCGGACGGCGGTCCGCCGTCGCGGCCCAGTCGACGGGCAGTCCGCGGGCGAACAGCTCGGCCAGCGACGTGAGCACCGTGCGCAGGCCGCCGTCGTCACGCTGGAGCGTGCTCACCACCACGGGAGAGACGCTCAGCGCGTCGGCGGTCTCGGCCATCGCCAGCTGCAGCACCGGGCGCGGGCTGACCTCGACGAAGACGCTGCCGGGCGTGCCCATCAGCTGCTCGACCACCTCGGCGAAGCGCACCGGTGAGCGCAGGTTGGCGTACCAGTGCGCGTTGTCCAGCCCCCGGGTGTCGAACCGCCCGCCGGTGACCGTCGAGTAGAACTCCATCGCCGTCTCGATCGGCGCGACGCACGCGGTGTCCGCGAGCAGCCGGTCCCGCAACGGCTCGAGGTAGTGCGAATGGCCGGCCAGGTCGACTTTGACGCGGCGCACCCGGACACCCTCGGCGGCGGCCAGCTCGGCGAACTCGTCGAGGGCCGGCGTCTCTCCGGAGACGACCACGGATGCCGGGCCGTTGAGCGCGGCGATCGACAACCGCCCCGGCCACCGCGCCAGCCGGTCCCGCACCCAGGACGCGGGCGCGCCGACCGCGCTCATCCCGCCGCTGCCGGCGAGTGTGGCCATGCCCCGGCTGCGGACGGCGACGATCCGCGCGGCGTCGGCGAGCGAGAGAGCGCCCGCGACGTACGCCGCGGCGACCTCGCCCTGCGAGTGCCCGACCACGGCGTCGGGCACGACACCGAGCGAACGCCACAGCGCCGCCAGCGACACCATCATCGCGAACAGCGCGGGCTGAACGACGTCGATCCGGTCCAGCGATGCCGCCCCCTCGGCCCCGGTGACCACGTCGGTCAGGGACCAGGAAAGCCACGGCTCGAAGGCGTCCGCGCAGTCGTCGATCGCGCGGGCGAAGACCTCGGACTCGCCGTACAGCTGCTTTCCCATGCCCAGCCATTGGGAGCCCTGACCGGGGAAGACCAAGACGATCTTCCGGCTCGGTGCGCCGGCCACGCCCTGCACCACCTGGGCCGAGCTCAGCCCGGCGGCGACCAGGTCGAGGTCGGCCAGCGCCGCCGCACGGCCGTCGCTGAGCAGCACCGCCCGGTGGTCGAAGAGGGTTCGGGTCGAGGTGAGCGAGCGCGCCACGTCGGCGTGGGTGAGCGACGAGTCCGCGGCAACGAACTCACGCAGCCTGGCCGCCTGCGTCCGCAGCGCCTCCGCCGAGCGCGCCGAGAGCACCCAGGGCAGCGTCCCGGCGACCTCCTCGGTGGTCGCCGGTCGGCCGGGGGCCTGCTCCAGGATGACGTGCGCCGTGGTGCCGCCCATGCCGAACGACGACACACCGGCCCGGCGCGGGCGGCCGGGCGATCCGGGCCACGGCCGGGCGGCGCCGAGAACCTCGAAGTCCCGGGCGAAGTCGGCGACACCGGTGTTCGGCGACCGGAAGTTCCGGCTCGGCACGAGGAAGCCACGGTCGACGCAGAGCGCCGCCTTCACGAAACCGACGATGCCCGCGGCCGGCTCCAGGTGGCCCACGTTGGTCTTGACCGACCCGATCGTCAGCGGGCGGGTGCGGTCGCGGCGGCGGGACACCTCGCGCAGGCCGGCGAGCTCCGCCGGATCGCCCAGCCGGGTGCCGGTGCCGTGCGCCTCGACGTAGTCGACGTCGGCGAAGGCGACACCCGCCCGGTCGAGCGCGGCCAGCGTCGCCGCGGCCTGCCCGGTGGGGCTGGGATCGGGCATCCGGCTGGTGGCTCCGCCGTTGGCGACACCCCAGCCACCGATCGCCGCATAGATGTGATCGCCGTCGGCGACGGCGAGGTCCAGCCGCTTGAGCACGACGAAGGCGCCGCCCTCGCCCCGCACGAAGCCGTTGGCCCGGTCGTCGAAGGTGTAGCAGTGGCCGTCGGGCGACAGCGCGCCCAGGTTGGCCAGGGCGAGACCCGCGTCCGGGTCGGTGATCAGGTGCACCCCGCCCACGATCGCCGTGTCGACCGCCCCGCTGCGGAGCCGCTCGCAGGTCAGCGCCAGCGACACCAGCGAGGACGACTGGCCGGAGTCGGCGCAGAAGCTCATCCCGCGCACGTCGAACAGGATCGAGATCCGGTTCGCGATCAAGGCGCCGCTCGACCCGAGCGCGGCGTAGTGGTCGTCGCGGTCGCTGCCGGACATCTTGCGCAGCAGGTCGTACCCGGAGGGCGCGGTGCTGACCACGACGTCGATCTCGCGGCCCGCGAGCGTGGCGGCCGGGATCCGTGCGTCCTCGACGGCTTCCCAGGCGAGCTCCAGGCCCAGCCGCTGGGTGGGGTCCATGGCGGCCGCCTCCGCGGCGCCCGTGCCGAAGAAGGAAGCGTCGAACCCGTCGATGGCGTCGAAGAACGACCCCGTACGCAGGGTGGCCGCGTCGGGGTGGGCTGATGCCTGCCCGCCGGCTTCGCGCCGCTCGGGGAACCTCCCGACTGTCGACTCGCCGTCGTGGAGCAGCCGCCAGAACTCCGCCAGGCTCGATACGCCCGGAAAGCGGCACGACATTCCCACGACCGCGATGCCGGCTCCTGCCTCACCCATGCTTCTGCTCCATCCTTCGCGTACGGCCGGCGTCTCACCGCCAGGTGGTCAGTACCTTCCGGAGCTGGTCCGGCGCGTCCATGAAGTCGTAGTGGCCGCCGTCGACGACCTGGAAGTCGACCGCGGCGGAGTAGGCGCCCCACCCGGCGAGTTCGCCGAGGCTCACCTCGGGGTCGTCGCGCCAGTGCACGACGACGACGGGGCACGGGATGGCGACCGGCTCCGCCCGCCGATACCGGCCGGCGGCGGCGTGGTCGTCGAGCAGCACCGAGAGGCCCATCTCGATCATGTCGGGCCGCGGCGTGATGCCGCGGCCGAGCAGGAACGCCTCCAGCTCGCCGCGCAGCTCCGGCTCACTCATGGCGAGCATCCGGTCACGGGACGCGTCGTGCGGTGCCGGCTGGCCCGACACGAAGAGGCACTCGGGTGTACGCAGGCCGCGTTCGGCGAGCCGGACCACGGTCTCGAACGCGGGAATCGCACCGGCGCAGTGGCCGAAGAACGCGTAGGGACGGTCGAGCAGCGGCGCGAGCACCTCGACGAGGCTGTCGGCGAGCTGCTCGTAGGTGCCGTAGTGCGGATGGGCCAGCCGGTTCTCCCGGCCGGGGAACTGCACCGGGCAGACCTCGACGTCGTCCAGCGTGGACGGCCAGGCGCTGAACGCGGACGCACCGGCACCCGAGAACGGGAAGCAGAAAAGCCTGGCCGGCTGATCTGCGGGCGGACGGACGAGCCACGGTGTCGTCATGGTCTCTACCGCTTCCGCGCGACGATGGGCAGGTGGGTCATTCCGGCGATGAAGAACGACCGGAGGTGCTCCGGCTCGCCGGCGAACTCGAGCGAGGAGAACCGCCGCAGCAGCTCCTCGAAGTAGATGCGCAGCGACATGCGGGCCAGCGGCGCGCCGATGCAGAAGTGCGGGCCGAAGCCGAACGCGACCTGACGCTTGGCGCCGTTGCGGGCGATGTCGAAGACGTGGGGGTCGGGGAACTGGAGTTCGTCGCGGTTGGCCGAGCCGATCCAGGCGACGACCGCGCCCCGGGCCGGGATGGTGCCGCCGCCGATCTCGATGTCGTCGACCGCGTACCGCATGAAGTTGGTCGCGGCGGACGTCCAGCGCAGGCCCTCCTCGACGAGGTTGGGGATCAGCGACTCGTCGGCCTGCGCGCGGGCGAACTGCTCGGGATGCTCGATGAGCGCCTGCACCGTGCCGGAGACGGTGTGCGGCGTGGTCACGTTGGCGCCGAGCAGGATGCTGTAGCCGTCGAGCGCGATCTCCTCGTCGGTCAGCGGCGCGTCGCCCGCGGTGGCGTTGACCAGGTGGTCGAGCACGCTGCCGTCGGCCTCGCCGCTGGCCCGCCGCTGCTTGACCCACTCGGTGACGTAGCTGAGCAGTTCGTGGTGCGCGATCGCCAGCGTCGCGTCCTCGCTGCCGTGGCAGAAGTGCCGGTCCGAGGGAGCCGTCACCATCGCGGTCAGCTGAACCAGCTCCGCCCAGTCCTTCTCGGGGATGCCCAGCAGCGGTCCGGTGATCATCGCGGGCAGCAGCAGCGCGCGCTCGGCCAGGTCGAAGACCTCGCCGTCGAGCGCCGGCTCCAGGAAGCCGACGATGGCCTGCCGGATCCGGTCCTGCCACGTCGCCACCGCACGCGCGGTGAGCTTGGCGCCGATGGCGCGGCGGACCTGGGTGTGGCGCGGCGGGTCGGTGGAGGTGAGCAGCTTCCCCGCCGCCACGTCGTCGGTGCCCAGGTGGGTGGGCACGGTGCCGCGCTCGGAGGTGAACTCGCGGTGGTCGCCGAGCACGCGGCAGACGTCCTCGTAGCGGGTGACCGACCAGAACTCGCGGCCGCCCGGCAGCACCTGGTGGTGCAGCGGCGCCTTGGCCCGCATGGCGTTCCAGACGGTGTGCGGGTCGCCGGCCGTGTAGAGGTCGAGGTCGAAGAGGTTGACGGTGTCCAGGTCGATGTCGCGGTCGGGACCCGGCGTCAACCTCACGCGGCCGCCCTCCCCTGCTCGATCAGCTCGGCGACCCGGGTCGGGGTCTGCGCCAGATAGAAGGCCCGCACGGACAGCCGTACGCCGTAGTCCTCCGCCAGCCGGTCGATGATCTTGATGCCGCTCAGCGAGCTGCCGCCGACCGCGAAGAAGTCGTCCTCCGGCGCGACCTCACGGCCGCCCAGGCACTCGGACCAGACGTCCGCGACCGCCCGCGCCAGCGAATCCGCCGTGACCGGTGGTTCCGCGATCGTGCCCCCGCCACCGTTCTGGTGGCTCACCCGCGGTGTCGATTCCATTTCTGACTCCTTTTCCGGTCTTTCCGGATCGATCCCCGGCCACTGCGGTGCTCAATTTTTTTGCGACCGGATCGAGTGTTGCGCCGATTCACCCGCCGGCATACCGGTACCGCGCCCGCTCAACCCCTGGCCCCGCCGGCGAGACAGCGCAATACGGCCCGCTTGCCTGGTGGTCCACCACGCCCGCCCGCCACGATGGGGCGACAACGCCGAGCCGGGATGTAAGGGGAACGACGTGGAAGAAGGCGGCATGGATGCGGATGTGGTGATCGCCGGGGCCGGGCCGACCGGACTGATGCTCGCGTGCGAGCTGCGCCTGGCGGGAGCCGACGTCCTGGTGGTCGAGCGGCTCGAGGAAAGAACGGGCGAATCCCGGGCCGGCGGAATGCACTCGCGCACCCTTGAGGTATTGGACCAGCGCGGCATTCTCGATCGGTTCCTGAAAATAGGCGATCCGCAGCCGGTGGGCCACTTTTCCGGTCTCTATCTGGAGTTCGACGAGACCGAATCGCGGTACCCCTATCCGCTGATGATTCTGCAGTCCGACATCGAGCGGCTGCTCGAGGAGTGGGCCGTCGAGCTGGGCGTGCGGATCCAGTGGTCGGCCGAGGTGAGCGGTGTCCGGCAGGACGAATCCGGGGTGACCGTCGAGCTCGGCACCCGCGCGGTGCGGGCCCGCTACCTCGTGGGCTGCGACGGCGGTCGCAGCGCCGTGCGCAAGCTCGCGAGCGTCGACTTTCCGGGCACCCCGGCGACGATGACCGCGCTGATCGGTGACGTCGAACTGCCGGAGTTGCGCGAGGACTACGTGTGGGTGCGGCGCAGCGCCACCGGGGACTACTCGGCGATCGCCTTCGAGCCGGGCTGGTACCGGGTCATCACCTCCGAGTACGACCGGGTCGCGGGCCGCGACGAGCCAGTGACGTTCGAGCAGCTCCGCGAGTCGCTGATCAGGCTCGCCGGCACCGACTTCGGCATGCGCGCCCCGCGCTGGATCTCACGCTTCAGCGACGCCGCCCGGCAGGCCGCCTGCTACCGGACGGGCCGCGTGCTGCTCGCGGGCGACGCCGCGCACATCCACTTCCCGGCCGGCGGCCAGGGCTTGAACATGGGCGTTCAGGACGCGGTCAACCTGGGCTGGAAGCTCGGCGCGGTGGTGACCGGCCGGGCGCCGGAGAGCCTGCTGGACACCTACCACAGCGAGCGGCACCCGGTCGGCGAGCGCGTCCTGCACAACACCCGGGCGCAGTCGGCCCTCGCCCGTCCGGGCGCGCAGACGGACGCGTTGCGCGACGTGTTCGGCTCGCTCATGGAGATCGACGAGGTCAACCGGCGGCTGCGCGGAATGCTCACCGCGCTGACCGTCCGCTATGAGGTCGGTTCCGATCATCCGCTGGCGGGCCGCCGCGTCCCGGACGAGGACCTGACGACGGACGCCGGTGACGTCAGCGTCCACCAGTTGCTGCACGCCGCCCGTCCCCTCCTGCTCGACCTGCGCGCCGCGGCGGCGGCCTCGGGCGGGGACGAGGTCGCCGCCGTCGCGGGCGGCTGGGCCGGCCGCGTCGACCTCGTCCGGGCGACGAGCGCGGAGGACTTCTGGATGGTTCCGGAGCTGGACGAGGTGCCCGCTCCCGCCGTGCTGCTCGTCCGCCCGGACGGTCACGTCGCCTGGGCGGCGGCCGCCGACGAGCCGCTCGATGTGCCGGCGCTGCGCACCGCCCTCGCCACCTGGTTCGGCCCGGCCCCGCGCGACTGACCAACCTCAGACAAGCAAAACGAGGGCCTTGAGCGTCCATTCGCTCAAGGCCCTCTCCCCGTGCCCTCCTACGCGGCCCTCTCCAGGACCTTGCTCCCTTCGTGCTCGATGACGTCAAGGACCTCGCGACCCTGGTCGACCAGGTACATGTGGTCGCCCGGGAACTCCACATAGCTGAACTCGCCGGTGGTGGCGGCCTGCCACTGCCGCGCCTCCTCGGCGGTCACCAGCCCGTCCGAGTCGCCCCGCAGCGAGCAGATCGGCACGGGCAGCGGATCATCGACGCTCGGCACGTACGCCTCGTGCATCTCGCAGTCGGCCATCAGCGCCGGAAGGATCAGCTCCCGCATCTCCGGGTGATCGAGCGCCTCGTGCCGGAAGCCCGCGAACTCCTCGACCCGGGCGAGGAACTCGTCCTCGGGCAGCCCGGCCGCCCGCCGCTCGCGCTGGGTCCACGGCCCGGGGGAACCGCTGACGATCAGGCGCTCCACCCGGACGCCGCGCGCGATCAGCAGGTGCGCCAGCTCGTACGCGAGCACGGCGCCCAGGCTGTGCCCGAACAACACGACCGGCGCCTGGGTGTCGAGGCCGGCAACGATGTCGTCGACCTCTTCCCGGGCCGCTTCGACCACGTTGCGGTACGGCTCCTCGAGGAACCGCCGCTCCCGGCCCGGCAGCTCGACGGCGGTGACGCGCCACCGGCCGGCGGACAGCTCACGCCAGGGGTGGAAGAAGGATGCGCCCGCCCCGGCGAACGGCACGCACAACAGTGTCTGAACCACCTCGACCAACCCCTATCCCTGTGCCAGCTTGCGGTTGATGACCTCGAAGACCTCGGCCACCGGCGCGGGCATGTTCATCTCGTGGTGCGTCGCGTCCACGTCGTGCACCTCGAGCGTGCCGAGAACGTGCGGCCGCCACAGGGAGCCGTACACCTCGTCCTTGCGCGTCGCGCTGAAGAACAGCACGTCGCCGCGGTAGACCGGCGACTCGAAGGTCCTCATCCGGGAGACGTTGTTGGCCAGGACCCGGGACATGTTCTCCAGGAGGTCCTGCTGGCTGTCGATGCCGATGTACTGCCCGAAGAACTCCTCGAGCTCCTCGCGGTAGTCGTCCGAACTCTTGTCGTCGCGCATCTTGTGGAAGCCGTGGCCGCCGGGGCTGGAGTCGAGCACGGCCACCAGCGCGACCCGATGACCGAGCTGGTCCAGTTTCGCCGCCACGGCCTGCACGAGTGTCCCGCCGTACGACCAGCCGATGAGGTGGAACGGGCCCTCCGGCTGGATCTTCAGCATTTCGCCGATGTAGTCATCGATCATCTCGTCGACCGATCCCGCGAGCGGCTCCTGGCCGTCCGAGCCGCGAGACTGCAGGGCGTAGGCCGCCCGGTCGGTCACGTGCGGCACGAAACTGAAGTAGGGCCAGCCCAGTCCGCCGCCGCCGTGGAAGAACCACAGGGGCTCCTTGCCGGTGCCGGGGTCGGTGTTCAACGGCAGCACGACGGCGAACTGGTTGCCGCTCTCCACCGGGATGCCGCCGATCAGGACCAGCGAGGCGAGCTCCGCCACCGTGGGGTACTTGATGATCGTCCGCAGGGGCGTGTCGACACCGAACGCCTTGCGGATCCGCACGCTGAGCCGGGTGGCCAGCAGCGAGTGACCGCCGAGCGCGAAGAAGCTCTCGTTGATGCCGACCTTCTCCCGGCCGAGCAACTCGCCGAACAGGGCACACAGCTTCGCCTCATGGGCGTCGCGTGGCTCCTGGCTGACCTCGGTGCCGGCGGTCGGCGAGGGCAGGGCGCGGCGGTCGAGCTTGCCGTTGGGCGTCAGCGGAATCGCCTCGAGCGCCACCATCGCCGACGGCACCATGTAGTCCGGCAGCCGGTGGCGCAGGTAACCCGGCAGCTCGGCGAGGAACGCCGCGGTGTCGCCGCCGGGCGCGGCGTCGGGCTTGGGCACCACGTAACCGACGATGCGCTTGTCGCCGCCGTCGTCGTCGCGGACCACGACGACGGCCTGAGCCACGCCGGGGTGTCCCTGCAGCACGTGCTCGATCTCGCCCAGCTCGATCCGGAAGCCGCGGACCTTCACCTGGAAGTCGGTGCGCCCGATGTACTCGATGCGGCCGTCACGGTCCCACCGCACCAGGTCGCCGGTGCGGTACATCTGAGCCCCGGCGGGGCCGAACGGGCACGCGACGAAGCGCTCCGAGGTCAGGTCGGGCCGGCGGTGATAGCCGCGGGCCACGCCGTCGCCGGCGATGTACAGCTCGCCCGCCACCCCGCGCGGAACCGGCCGCAGCCGCGCGTCGAGCACATACACCTGGGTGTTCCCGATCGGCGTGCCGATCGGAACCACGCCCCCGCCGGGCTTCACCAGCGCCATGGTCGACCAGATGGTGGTCTCGGTCGGGCCGTACCAGTTGGCCACCTCGGCCGCCTGCTCGGCGAGCGCATCGGCCAGCCGTACCGGAAGCGCCTCGCCGCCAACCATGATCCGCAGACCCTTGGCGGCGTCCGGCTGGCTGGTCAACAGCATCTGCCAGAACGCCGGCGTCGCCTGCACGATGGTCACTCCGTGCCGGCGCATCATCGGCACGAGCCGCGCCGGGTCGGTGAGGACATCCTTGTCGGCCACCACCAACGCGGCGCCGGAGATGAGCGGGAGGTACAGCTCGGTTCCCGCGATGTCGAAGGAGATCGTGGTGTTGAACAGCATCCGGTCGGCCGGCGACAACGGGTGCCGCCGCAACGTCGTGGCAAGGTAGTTGGCCAGCGCGCCGCGGGAGATCGATACCCCCTTGGGCTTGCCTGTCGATCCGGACGTGTAGATCACGTACGCGGCGTTCTCCGGCCGGGTGACCACCGCCGGGGCCGTAACGGGGCAGCGGTCCCAGTCCACTTCCGACATCAGCTCGTCGTCGAGCATCAGCACCGGCTGGGCGTGCTCCACGACGTAGTCGATGCGCGACTGCGGATATTCCGGGTCGATCGGGACGTAAGCGCCGCCCGCCTTCAACACCGCCAGCAATGCCACCACCAGCTCCGCCGACCTGGGCAGGCAGACGGCGACCAGCGACTCCGGCCGCACCCCGCGGTCGATCAGCCAGTGCGCCAGGCGGTTCGACCGCGCATCCAGCTCCCGGTACGTGAGCGAGTCTTCGCCGTCGATGACGGCCACCGCCTGCGGATCGGACTGCACCTGCTGGTCGAGCGCCGCCAGCAGGCCCTGCGTGAGCGTCGGCTCGGCGGTGTCGTTCACCTCCCGCAGCAGCCACGACCGCTCGGCCGGGCTCAGCACCTCGACGTCGCCGACGCTGATGCTCGGGTCCGTGACCACCTGCTCCAGGACGCGTTCGAAGCGCGCCGCCATGCCCTCGATCGTCTCGCGGTCGAAGAGGGCGGTCGCGTACGAGATGTCGCCGTGCAGCGTCCCCGACTCGTCGGCGATCATGCTGAAGTACAGGTCGGCCTGGGTGGTCGAGGTGATGGCCTGGCGGAACTCCACGTCCAGGCCGGGCAGCTCCAGGTTCGACTTCGCGAAGTTCTGCCACGCGGAGATCACCTGGAACAGCGGCTGGTACGACGTGGACCGCTCCGGGTTGATCGCCTCGACCAGCACCTCGAACGGCAGGTCCTGGTGCTCGTACGCGGCCAGGGCCTTGTCGCGCACCTGAGCGAGCAGGGTCGCGAAGGAGGGATCCTCGGAGAGGTCCATGCGCACCACGAGCGTGTTGGAGAAGAGACCGATCAGGTCGGCCAGCGCCTCGTCGGTCCGTCCGGCGATCGGGGTGCCGATCGTCAGGTCGTCCCCGCCGCCGAGCTTGCGCAGCAGCACCGCCACCGCGGCCTGGGTGACCATCGACATGGTCGTGCCGGCCTCCGCGGCCAGCCTCTCCAGCCCGGCCGCCACCTCGGGCCGCACCGCGAAGCCGACCGTGTCGCCCGCCGAACTGGCCTGCGCCGGCCGGGGCCGGTCGAGCGGCAGGTCCAGCGGCTGCGGCACATCGGCGAGCTCCTTGCGCCAGTACTCGACCTGAGCCGCGGCCAGGCTTTCCGGATCGTCGAGCTCGCCGAGCACCTCACGCTGCCAGAGCGTGTAGTCCTTGTACTGCACGGGCAGGGGCTCCCAGTCCGGCGCCCGGCCGTCGCGCCGCGCCTTGTACGCGGTGGCGAGATCGCGCGCCAGCGGCGCCGACGAGCTGCCGTCCGTGGCGATGTGGTGGATCGCCAGGACGAGGACATGCTCCTCCGCGGAGCAACGCAGCAGCGCCGCCCGGAACGGGATCTCGGTGGCGAGGTCGAACCGGTGCCCGACCGTCTCCTCCGCCGCCGCCGACACGCGCTCCGGCGCCACGTCGATGACCGGAACCGCCGGCGCCGCCTCGGCGATCGGCAGGATCCGCTGGCCGAGCTCGCCGTCGTCGCCCATCACGTACGTGGTACGCAGGATCTCGTGCCGCTCGACCACGTCGCGGATCGCCGCGACGAGGGCGGCCTCGTCCAGCCGCCCGATGAGCCGGAACGACCCGGTCAGGTTCCAGGTTTCCGAGCCGCCCTCCATCTGGTGCAGGAGCCACATGCGGCGCTGTGCGTAAGACAGCGGAATCATCGTTCTACTCCTCTACGAGCATCTTGCGCAGGCTGGGACGGCGGGGTGCCGCCGATTCCCCGGCCCAGGCGGCGAGCGCGGCCACGGTCGGCAGGTCAAAGATCTTTCGGATGGGTATCTCGACGCCCATCGCGGCGCGGGCACGGCTGATCAACCGCGTCGCGAGCAGCGAATGGCCGCCGAGATCGAAGAAGCTGTCGTCGACACCGACCCGCTCCACGTCGAGCACCTCGGCGAACAGCTGGGCCAGCGTCGCCTCGCGGGCGTTGCCGGGAGCGCGGTATTCGGTACGGGTGTACGCCGGCTCGGGCAACGCCGCCCGGTCCAGTTTGCCGTTCGGAGTGAGCGGCAGCTGGTCGAGGACGACGAAGGCGGCAGGCACCATGAACTCCGGCAGCCGCTGCGCGGTGAACGCCTGCAGCTCCGGCGCCGGCAGGGTGGCGCCCGCGGCGGCGACGACGTAGGTGACCAGCTGCCGGGCGCCGCCGGAGGAGTCCCGGGCGATGACGACAGCCTGCGCGACGCCGGGGTGCGCGACGAGCGCGGCCTCGATCTCGGCCGGCTCGATGCGGAAGCCACGCACCTTGACCTGCGTGTCACTGCGGCCCAGGTATTCCAGCATGCCGTCCGCGTCGATGCGCGCCAGGTCGCCGGTGCGGTACATGCGCGCGCCGGGCGGCCCGAACGGGTCGGCCACGAAACGCTCCGCGGTCAGCGCGCCACGGCCGTGGTAGCCGCGGCTGACCTGCCCGCCGACGTACAGCTCGCCCACCGCGCCCGGCGCGACCGGGCCCAGGCCGGGGCCGAGAACGTACGCTCGCATGTTGCCGAGCGGGGCGCCGATCGGCACGGTGGCCGGGCCGGCCCGGAGCTCGCCCTCCACGGTGAAGGTGGTGGCATAGAACGACTCCGTCTGCCCGTACGCGTTCACGATCCGCACGCCGGGCAGTGCGGCCCGGGTCTTCTCGACGAGCGAGGCCGCAAGCGCCTCGCCGGCGAAGACAACGGTCTCCACACCGGCCCGGCCGGCGATGTCGTCGACCAGCTCAGCGAAGGCGGACGGCACCGTGGAGACGATGCTGCCGCTCCAACCCGCCCGCCCGCCCAGCACCAGGACGTCGCGGACCAGCTCGACGACGCCGCCGGACACGAGCGTCGTGAAGATCTCGAATGCGGAGACGTCGAAGTTCACCGAGGTGCCGGCGAACAGCCGCTTGCCCGCTGCCATGCCCACCCGGTCGGCGAGCCGCAGCACGCCGTTGACCAGGTTCGCATGCGTGATGGCGACACCCTTGGGCCGGCCGGTGGAGCCGGAGGTGTACATCACGTACGCCAGCTGCTGCGCCCGCAACCGCACGCCGGGGTGGCCGGCGTCGCCGGAGAGGTCGAGCGTGTCGAGGAAGACGTCCGGCGCGTCGTGGTCCGGCAGCACCGCGACCGTCGCGGAGTCCGTCACGACGAGGCACGGCCGCGCCTGCTCGAAGACGGCGGCCAGGCGGTGGCTGGGGTATTTCGGGTCGACCGGCAGGTAGGTGCCGCCCGCCTTCAGCACCGCGAGCAGCGCGACCACCAGGTCAGCCGACCGGGGCAGCGACACCGCGACCACCGATTCCGGGCCCACGCCGCGGCCGGTGAGCTCGTGCGCCAGCCTGTCGGCCCGGGCGTTGACGGCACGGTAGGTGAGCGACCCGTCGTCGGTGACCACGGCGACCGCGTCCGGGGTCCGCTCGGCTTGCGCCTCGACGAGCTCGGCGATCGTCACGTCCGGGGTCGGCTCGGCCGTGTCGTTGAAGTCGACGAGCAGCCGCCGGCGTTCGGCCGGGGTCAGGACATCGATCTGCGCGACTGTCAGGCCGGGATCGGCTGCCAGCTGTCGCAGGATGCGCGCGAGACGCCCCGCGAACGCCTCCACCTTGTCCCGGCTGAAGACGCCGGGGGCGTACTGGAAGAGCAGTTGAAGGTGTGGATCTGCCGCCGCCATCAGGGTGAGCGGATAGTTGGTGGCCGTGGAGGGGCGCAGGCCGGTGAAGGCGATCCCGTCCGCGGCGTCGGCGGCGGCGTCGAGGCCGTCCCGGTCGACCGGGTAGGACTCGAAGACGACCAGCGTGTCGAACAGGGAGGTCAGGCCGGCCGCCTGCTGGATCTCCGTCAGCCCGAAGTAGTGGTGGTCGAGCAGTGCGGCCTGCCGGCTCTGCAGCCGGGTGAGGACCTCCGCGATCGTGTCGCCGGGCGCGTGCTCGACGCGTACGGGAATGGTGTTGATGAACATGCCGACCATGGCGTCCACGTCGGGCACGGCGGGCGGGCGCCCCGAGACGGTTGCCCCGAACACCACGTCCTGGCGGCCCGTGAGCTGGCCGAGCAGCAGCGCCCAGGCGCCCTGGACCAGCGTGTTGACGGTGACGCCCCACTCGGACGCGCGCCGGACGAGGGCCTGCGCCTCGTCGGCCCCGAGCGCGATGTCGATCTGGTCGACACCCTCCCCGACACCTTGCGCACCGGGGGCGAGCAACGTCGGCTCCTCCACCCCGGCGAGCTCGGCAGCCCAGACCCGCACGGCCTCCTTCTCGTCCTGCCGGGCCCGCCAGGACAGGAACTCGCCGAAGTCACGGGGCGCCGGCAGCCCGGCCGCGTCGCCGTCCGAGGCGTAGAGCAGCAGCAGATCCCGCATCAGCAGAGGCATGGACCAGCCGTCGATCAGCACGTGGTGCGCGGTCAGCACCAGGTCGGCGCGGCCCGGCTCGGCGATGACGAGGGCCATCCGGATCAGCGGCGGGTCGGCGACGTCGAAATGGGTGGCGCGGTCGCGGGCGAGGAAAGCCTCGAACGTCTCCGTACGCTGCGCCTCGTCGGCCGCCGTCAGGTCGAGGTACTGCCACGGCAAGGTCACCGTGCGCGGCACCACCTGCACCACCTTGCCGTCCGCCCGGTCGGCGAAGGCCGCGCGGAGGCTGGCGTGCTGCCCCACGAGCGCCTGCGCGGCCCGGTGCATCCGCTGCGGGTCGACCGTGCCGGACAGGTGGAACACCAGCTGCATGTGGTACGCGTCGAACGTCGACCCGGCCAGCATCGTGTGGAACAACATCCCGGACTGCACCGGCGTCGTCGGCCAGATCGCGGCCAGCGCGCCGAAGCGGGCCTCCCAGGCGTCGATCTCCTGCTGGCTCACCGGGACCAGGGGCGCGTCACTCGGGGTCAGGCCGCCCGCGTCGGGCGTGGTCGTGTGCCGCGCCAGGGCGGCCAGCGCCTGCACCCACAGGCCGGCCAGCTCGGTCACCTCGTCGCGGCCGAGCACGCCGGTGGGGAAGCCGAAGTAGGCGGTCAACTCCTCGCCGGCGTCCGTGCTCGTGGCCACCGCGTTGATCTCGAGCGCCGACAGCGCCGGCATGTCCGCGTCCGGCGCGGCGATCAGGTCCCGGTACCCGGGATCCGGCGCCCAGCCCAGGCCGCGCAGCTGCTCGGGAATGTCCGCGCCGGAGGAGCGACCCAGGTAGTTGAAGCCGATCTGCGGCTGACGCGCCCCGGCCAGCACGGGTGCGGTCTGCGGGTTCAGGTGGCGCAGCAGTCCGAAACCCATGCCGTTGTCCGGCACGGCTCGCAGCTGCTCCTTGATGGCCTTGATCGCCCTTCCGGCGGCCGGGCCGCCCGCGAACGCGTCCGTCACGTCGACGCCCGCCAGATCCAGGCGTACCGGGAACATCGCGGTGAACCAGCCGACGGTGCCCGAGAGGTCGGCGCCCGGGATCAGGTGATCCTCGCGGCCGTGCCCCTCCAACCGGACAAGCGACGCGGTCCCGGACTCGCCCCGCGTCTGACGCCAGCGCGCCAGCGCCAGGGCCAGACCGGCCAGCAGGCCGTCGTCGACGCCGCCGCGGAACACCGCGGGCAAGGTGGTCAGCAGGGTCTGTGTGACGTCCGCGGGCACCTGCACGCGTACGGTGTCCACAGTGGCCGCAACATCGCGGGCCGGATCCAGTGGCCGCGCGCCCAGGACCGGCTCGTCCGCCTCGAGGATCTCCCGCCACACCGCAAGCTCCGCGACCCGCTGCTCGCCGGCCGCCTCGGCGACGAGCGCGTGGGCCCAACGCCGCAGCGAGGTGCCCGCGTTGGCGGGCTGCCGGACGTCGTCGCCGCGAACCTGCTGCCAGGCGGCGACCAGATCCGGCACCAGGATGCGCCAGGACACGCCGTCGACGACCAGGTGGTGAAGCACGATCAGCAGCCGGTCCGCCTCCGTGGCGCTGGTGAACCGGACGAACTGCGCCATGACGCCCGCGTCCGGGTCGAGCCGGCCCGCGGCCGCGTCCAGCTCGGCACGCGCATCGGCGTCCGCCAGGGCGACCTCGTGCAGCAGCGCGCCGGCGTCCACACTGCCGGCCGTGGCGATGACGAGACCCGGCCGTTCCCGGTCGAGCCGGGACCGCAGCACGTCGTGCCGGTCGAGCACTGCCTGCACCGTCGCGACCAGTCCCGCGCGGTCGATGTCGGCGGGCAGGGTGAGCATCGCGGACATGCAGAACCGCCCGACGCCGCCGCCCAGCCCGAGAATGTGCGCCGCCGTCGGAGTCAGCGGCGCCCAGCCCACGCCGCCGCCGGGCAGCTCGGCCAGGGTCACGCGCTCCTCGCCCGCCCGGGCGTCGACAAGCTCCGCGAGCCGGGCGACCGTGCGGTGCTCGAAGATCTCCCGGGTGCTGACGACCACGCCGTGCGCCTTGACCCGCGCGACGACCTGGATCGAACGGATGCTGTCCCCGCCGCTGGTGAAGAAGTCGTCGTCGATGCCCACCGGGCCGGCGCCGAGAACGTCCGCGTACACCTCGGCCAGCGCCCGCTCCGTCGCGGTGCGCGGCGCCCGGTGCTCGACGCCGGCGAACTCCGGCACGGGCAGGACGGCCCTGTCGAGTTTGCCGCTCGCCGTCAGCGGCAGCGATTCCAGCACCACGAAGACGGCCGGCACCAGGTAGTCCGGCAGCCGTTCGGCCATGAACGAGCGCAGGTCCGCCGACGACACACCGCCGTCGGGCGCGCCCTCCGCCGGCGCGACATAGCCGGCCAGCCGAGCGCGGCCGGTCTGGTCCTCGCACACGGTGACCGCGGCCTGGGCGACCGCGGGATGCCGGGCCAGCACCGTCTCGATCTCCGTCGGCTCGACCCGGATGCCGTTCACCTTCACCTGGTTGTCGGCGCGTCCCGCGTACCGCAGCCGGCCCTCGTCATCGCGCCGGGCAAGGTCGCCGGTGCGGTACATGCGCGTGCCGGGCGGCCCGAGCGGGTCGGGCACGAAGCGCTCGGCGGTCAGCCCGCCGTTCCGGTGATAGCCGCGGGCGAGCAGGCCGCCGACGTACAGTTCGCCGGTCACACCGGGCGCGACCGGAGCCAGCTCGGGCCCGAGAACGTAGGCGCGCATGTTGGCCAAGGGCAGCCCGATCGGGATCGCCGCGGCGCCGTCCATCTGCTCGGGAACCGTGAACGTGGTGGCGTAGAAGCTTTCCGTCTGCCCGTAGGCGTTGACGACACGAACGCCGGGCAGCGCGCGGCGAACCTTACGGACCAGCTCGCTCGGCAGCGCCTCGCCGGCGAAGACGACGGTCTGCACGTCGAGCTCGATGCGGTTCGCCGGGTCGGCGGCCAGCTGGTCCAGCAGGGCCGAGAAGACCGCGGGCACGGCGCTGACGGTGGCGCCCGACCAGCCGCGGCGTTCGGCGATCTGCAGGACGTCGCGGACGATCTCGACGCTCGCGCCGGTGGTCAGCGCGGTGAAGATCTCGAACACCGAGACGTCGAAGTTCACCGACGTCGCGGCGAGCATCCGGGCGCCCGGCTCGACCTTCGTGATCTCGCGCAGCGCGCGCAGCCCGTTGACCACGCCGCGGTGGGTGACGGCGACGCCCTTGGGCGCCCCGGTCGACCCGGACGTGAACATCACATAGGCGAGGTGGTCCGGCCCGGCGCCGGAATCCGCGACCTCGCCGGCGACGTCGTCGAGGTCCAGCTCGTCGAGCCGCAGCACCGGCGCCTCACCGGCGCTCAGCACCGCCGCGGTCTGGCCGTCCGTCAGCGCCAGGGCCGGCTGGGCGGTGTCGAGCAGCAAACCGATGCGCGCGGCCGGGTAGGCGGGGTCGACCGGCAGGTAGGCGCCCCCGGCCTTGAGGACGCCGAGGAGCGCCACCACCAGCTCCGCGGAGCGTGGCAGCGCCACCGCGACCAGGACGTCCGGACCGACGCCGCGCTCGCGCAGGAGCGCCGCGAGCCGGGTCGCCCGGATGTCGAGTTCCCGGTACGACAGCGACGTCTGCCCGCACACCACCGCTGTCGCGTCCGGTGTCCGGGCCGCCTGAGCGGCGACAGCCTGCGCTACCGTGAGGTCCGGCAACGGCACCGTCGTGCGGTTGAGCTCGGTCAGAGCGTCCCGCTCGGCGTCGGTGAGCACGTCCAGCGCGTCGAGCCGCGCCGTGGGGTCGGCGACCGCCTGGCGCAGCACACGCAGGTAGCGGTCGACCAGGCTCTCGGCCGTGGCGTGGTCGAACAGCTCGGTCGCGTATTCCAGGCGGCCGTAGGCGCCGCCGGACGGGGCCGGGACGATGTTGAAGAAGAGGTCGAACTTCGCCGTTCCGGTGCCGGCCGGCAGCGGGGTGACCTGAAGGCCCGGGATCTCGATCGCCGACCACTCGAACTGCCAGGCCTGCATCACCTGGAACAGGGGCTGATAGGCGGTGGTCCGGTCCGGGCTCAGCAGCTCCACCAGACGCTCGAACGGAACGTCCTGGTTGTCGTACGCGGCGAGGGCCCGATCACGAACCTGCGTCAGCAACGACCCGAAGGCCGGGTTGCCGGACAGGTCGACGCGTAGCACCCACGTGTTGGCGAAGAAGCCGATCAGGTCGTCGAGCTGCTCGTCGGCGCGCCCCTCGATCGGTCCGCCGATCGTCAGGTCGTTGCCCGCGCCGAGATGGTGCAGGAGCACCGCCAGCCCGGCCTGGGCCACCATCGGCGCGGTGCCGCCGTGCTGCGCGGCGAGCTTCGCGATGCCGGTGAGCAGGTCCAGGTCGAGCTCGAAGTCGACGTGGCCGCCGTGGTGGCTCGCCGCCGTCGGCCGCGCCCGGTCCAGCGGCAACTGGGTCGGTTGCGGCACGTCGGCCAGTTCCGCCCGCCAGTAGTCCAGTTGGGCCCGGGCGATGCTCGCGTCGTCGTCCTCGTCGCCCAGCAGCTGCCGCTGCCACACCGTGTAGTCCTTGTACTGAATCGGCAGGGGCGCCCACTGCGGCGCGCTCCCCTGGCGCCGGGCGGTGTACGCCGTCACCAGGTCGCGCAGGAACGGCGCCATCGAGGCCCCGTCCGAGGCGATGTGGTGGAAGACGAACGCCACGATGTGCTCCAGCGGCGACTCCTGGAAGATGGTGACCCGCAGGGGCAGCTCCGTCTGGAGGTCGAAGCCCTGGCACACCGCGGCCTGCACGGCGGCTTCCGAGGCGTCGGGCGTCACCGTGATGAACCGGCTCTGCAGGAACGCCTCCTCCGGCGGCAGCACCCACTGGTGCGGGGTGCCGTCGGCGTCCTCCACGATGAGGGTACGCAGGCTCTCGTGGCGGGCGACGACGTCCGTGACGGCGGCGAGCAGCGCCGACGTGTCCAGCGGCCCGCTCAGGCGCAGGACGAACGGGACGTTGTAGGTCGCGGACGGGCCCTCCATGCGATAGAGGAACCAGAGCCGGCGTTGGGCGAAAGAGAGCGGAATCATCGTCGTACTCCCTACGCGCTCATCGGACGCAGCTGGGGGCGGTTTGTCTTGGCGAGCTTCTCGATCTGCGCCGACAACTGCGCGACGGTCGGAGTGCGGAAGACCATGGTGACCTTGACGTCGACGTTGAGTTCTTTGCGGATCCGGCCGATCAGGCGGGTGGCGAGCAGTGAGTGGCCGCCCTGCTCGAAGAAGTCGGCGTCGATACCGATCTCGTCCACGCCGAGCAGCTCGGCGAAGAGCCGGCACATGACCTCTTCGTTGTGATTGCGCGGGCCGCGTCCGGCGACGACGGTGGGGCGTTCGGGCTCGGGAAGCGCGTTGCGGTCGAGCTTTCCGCTCGGCGTCAGCGGCAACTGAGCGAGCGGCACGATCGCCGAGGGGACCATGTAGTCGGGCAGATTCTCCCGGGCCCGCTCGGTCAGGGCGGTGACGTCCGCCTCCGCCGGGACGACGTAGGCGACCAGCCGCTGGTCGCCGGGCCGGTCCTCGCGCAGCACAACCACCGCGCTGGTGACACCGGGCGCCGCCGTCAGCGCCTGCTCGATCTCACCCAGCTCGATGCGGAACCCGCGGACCTTGACCTGGAAGTCGGACCGGCCGATGTACTCGACCTGACCGTCGGAGTTCCACCGCACCACGTCACCGGTGCGATACATCCGCTCGCCCGGTGCGCCGAACGGGCAGGCGACGAACCGGCCGGCGGTCAGGTCCGTCCGGCCCAGGTAACCGCGGGCCAGGCCGGTGCCGGCCAGGTACAGCTCGCCGTCGACACCGGGCGCGACCGGCCGCAGCGCCGAGTCCAGCACGTAGACCCGGGTGTTCCACACCGGAGCGCCGATCGGCACCCGGTCGGCGCCGGGCACGTGCTGCCACGCCGTGACCTCCACCGCGGCCTCGGTCGGGCCGTAGACGTTGTGCACGTCGCAGCCCGGCAGCAGTTCGGCCGCCCGGTTGGCCAGCGCGGCGGGGAACGCCTCACCGGCGACCTCCATCCACCGCAGGCTGTCGCATTCCTTCGCGGCGGGCTCGTTGACGAACGCCTCCAGCAGCGACGGCACGAAGTCCGCACCGGTCACGTGCTCGCGCTGGATGAGGTCGGCCAGGTACGCCGGGTCCCGCCGCCCGTCCGGACGGGCGATCACGATGGCGGCACCGACCTGCAACGGCGCGAAGAGCTCGGGCACCGACACGTCGAAGCTCGCGGTCGTGCTCAGCAACATGCGGTCCTCGGCACCGACGTCGAAGTGCGCCAGGCCCCAGGCGAGCCGGTTCATGATCGCCCGGTGGGCCACCTGCACGCCCTTGGGGCCGCCGGTGGAGCCCGAGGTGTAGATGACGTACGCCGCGTTGTCCGGCGTCAGCGTGCGCTCGGGGTTCGTGTCCGGATATCCGGAGACGTCGGGCGTGGTGCCGTCCAGCACGAGCAGCGGCCGGGCGCCGGTGAGCACCTGGCGCACCCGGTCCTCGGGCAGCTCGGTGTCGATCGGCAGGTAGGCGGCGCCCGCCTTCACCACCGCGTAGATGGCCACCAGCAGCTCCACGGAGCGGGGGATCCGCACCGCGACCAGCCGCTCGGCGCCGGCGCCCTGCTCGATCAGCCAGTGCGCCAGCTGGTTGGCCCGGCGGTTGAACTCGCCGTACGTCAGCCGCTCGCCCTCACCGATCAGCGCGAGCCGATCCGGCTCCCGCGCCACCTGGGCCTCGAACGCGCCCGGCAACGTCTGCGGAGCCACCGGGTGCGCGGTGTCGTTGATCTTCCGCAGCAGCCACTCCCGCTCCTGCTCCGACAACACCTCGACGGCGCTGACCGGCGTCGCGGGCTCCTCGAGCACCTGCTCCAGCACGCGGACGAGCCGGGCCGCGATCACCTCGGCCGTGGCCCGGTCGAAGAGGTCCCTCTGGTAGTCCAGCGACAGCCGCAGGTACGGGTCGGACGAGTTGAGCGTGAGCGGATAGTGCGAGCCGGCGAACGGGCGGATGCCGTCGATCCCGAAGCCCGCGGCGGTGTTCGCCTCGACGATGCCGTCCCGGTCGATCGGATAGTTCTCGAACACGACGATCGTGTCGAAGAGCGCGGGCAGCCCGACGTCACGCTGGATGTCGGCCAGTCCGTAGTAGTGGTGGTCGAAGAGCGCGACCTGCCGGTTCTGCAGCTCGGTGACGACTTCGCCGATGCTCGCCTGCGGCGGGCAGGAGACCCGGGTCGGCAGCGTGTTGATGAACAGGCCGACCATCTCGTCCGAGCCGGGCACGTCTTCCGGGCGGCCGTTGACCGCGGCGCCGAACACCACGTCCGAGCGGCCGGTCAGCTTCGCGAGCAGGATCGCCCACGCGCCCTGCAGCAGCGTGTTGAGCGTGACGCCGAGCTCAGCGGCCCGGCCGGCGAGCTGCCGGCCCTGGTCGATCGAGAACGGCACCTCGATGCGGCCGAGGGCGGACACCTCCTCGGCCGGCGGGACGTCCTCGGTGACGAGCACGGGCGCCACGAGCGTGGGCTGGTCGAAGCCGGCCAGTTCCTGCTTCCACCGGGCGGCGGACGCCTCCCGGTCCTGCGCGCTCAGCCAGGCCAGGTAGTCGCCGTAGCCACGTGCCGGCGGCAGCTCGCCGGTGTCGGCGTACAGCTGGATCAGGTCCTTGATGACCAGCGGCGAGGACCAGCCGTCAAAAAGCGTGTGGTGCGCCGTGATGACCAGCTTGGCGTGCTGCGGGCCGCAGGTGAGCAGGCCCAGGCGCAGCAGCGGCGGCTTGGCCGGGTCGAGCTGGTCGGCCCGGTCCGCCGCCAGGAAGGCGTCGAGCGCGTCACTCTGCTCCGCGTCGCCCTGCCCGGCGAGGTCGGTGTGTCGCCAGGGCAGGGCGACGTGTTCCGGAACGACCTGTACGGGATCGCCGTCGGCGGTCGTCAGGAACGCAGAGCGCAGGTTGGAATACCTGCGCAGGAGCGCCTGCCCCGCCGCTCGCATCCTGGTGGGATCGACGTGGCCGGACAGGTGCAACACGAACTGCATGTGGTAGACGTCGAACGCGCCGTCCGCCATCGCGGCCTGGAACTGGATGCCGGACTGACCCGGCGCCTGCGGCCACACCTCGGCGAGCCGGCCGTAACGCTGCTCCCACGTCTCGATCTCCTCCTGGCGCACCGAGACCAGCGGCGCGTCCGAGGGGGTCAGGCCGCCGATCCGCGGCCGGGCGGCATAGACGGCCATGCCCCGCAGCACGTCGGCCCAGAGGCCGGCGAGCTCGCTGACCCGGTCACGGGACAGCAGCCCGGACGGGAACATGAAGATCGTCTGCAGCTCGGGGCCGTCCGCGGTGTCCACCACGACGGAGTTGACCTCCAGGGCGGAGAGCGCGGGCAGGTCCGGATCGGGCATCGCGATCAGCTCGGTGGACCACGAGGACGGCACCCAGCCGTACGCCCGCAGGTGCTCCGGCACGTCGGTGTCGGAGATCCGGCCCAGGTAGTTGAAGCCGATCTGCGGCGCCGGATAGTCGGCGAGCTGCTCGGCGGTCTCCGGGTTCAGGTAGCGCAGCAGGCCGTAGCCGACGCCCTTGTCCGGAACCTGGCGCAGCTGCTCCTTGACCAGCTTGACCGCGGCGCCGGCGGCGGAGCCACCGGCCAGCACGTCGGCCAGGTCCACCCCGGGCACCGTGATCCGGGCCGGGTACATGCTGGTGAACCATCCGATCGTGCGGGACAGGTCGGCGCCGGGGACGACGTCCTCCTCGCGGCCGTGCCCCTCGAGCCGCACGACGGTGGGCAGCGACGCACCGCGCCACCGGCCGGCCGCCAGTGCCAGCGCGGCGAGCAGCACGTCGGTGCCGGTCGCCCGGAACGCCGCCGGAAGCTTGCTCAGCACGGCGTCGGTGACCTCGGCGGGCAGCCGCAGCCGCAGCGTGTCGACCGTGCCCATCACGTCGACGGACGGATCGAACGGCCGCTCGCCCAGCGGCGGGTCGGGCACCTCCAGCAGGTCACGCCAGTAGGGCAGCTCGGACTCGCGCTGCGGGGAGAGCGCCTCGGACTCCAGCGCCGCACTCCAGCGGCGGGCCGACGTGCCGACCGCGGGCAGCTCGGCCGGGTGGCCGGCGCCGATCCGGTTCCACGCCTCGGCCAGGTCCGACATCAGGATGCGCCAGGAGACACCGTCCACCACCAGGTGATGCAGCACGATCAGCAGCCGGCCCTCGCCGTACGGCGCGCTGAACCAGACGAACGCCGCCATGATCCCGGCCTCGGGGTCCAGCCGGCCGAGCGCGGCGTCCAGCTCCGACTTCGCCGCCGCCAGCTCGGCCGGATCCGCCCAGCCGCCGCCGCAGTCGACCTTGTGGATCAGGTGCGCGGCGCCTACGGTGCCGCGCGGGCGGACGTCGAGCGAGAGCTCGGCATCGCGCACCAGTCGCGCCCGGAGCATGTCGTGCCGGTCGAGAACGGCGTTCAGCGTCGCGGTCAGCCCGCGCTCGTCGATGCCGTCCGGCAACTCCAGCGTCATCGCCATGGCGAACCGGTCCGTGCCGCCGCCGTTGCCGAACACCTGCTGCGCGACCGGCGGCAAGGCCATCGGGCCGACGCCGCCGGTCTCGTCCTCGGCCAGTGCGGGCGTCTGCTCCCGGCGGGCGCCGGCCAGCTCGGCCAGCTGCGCCACCGTGCGGCACTCGAAGATCTCCCGGGTGGTGACGTGCAGGCCGCGCGAGCGGGCCCGGGCCACCACTTGGATCGATCGCAGGCTGTCCCCGCCGATCGTGAAGAAGTCGTCGTCGATGCCGACCCGGTCCACGCCGAGCACGTCGGCGTAGGCGTTGGCGAGGACGACCTCCGCCTCGGTGCGGGGCTCGCGGTACGTCTCGCCCAGGAACTCGGGCTCGGGCAGCGCCGAGCGGTCCAGCTTGCCCGTGGGGCCGAGCGGGAGCCGGCTCAGCGCGACGAACGCGGACGGCACCATGTAGTCGGGCAGCCGCGCCGTCATGAACTTACGCAGCTCGGCCGAGGAGGCGCCGGCCAGCACGTCGACGTCGCCGATGCCGCCGCCACCGTCGTCGCCGACACCGCCCTCGCCGGTGTGCACCACGTAGGCGACGAGCCGCCGCCCGCCCGCGGGCACGTCCCGGGCGAGCACCACTGCCTCGCTGATGCCGGGGTGCTGCGTGAGCGCGGCCTCCACTTCGGCCGTCTCGATGCGGAAGCCCCGCACCTTCACCTGGCTGTCACCGCGGCCAAGGCACTCCAGCTGCCCGTCCGCGTTCCAGCGGGCCAGGTCGCCGGTGCGGTACAGGCGATCACCGGCCGGGCCGAACGGGTTGGCGACGAAGCGCTCCGCGGTCAGACCCGCGCGGCCGTGATAGCCGCGAGCCAGGCTGCGACCGCTCACGTAGAGCTCGCCGAGCACACCCGGCGGCACCGGGACGAGACCCGGGCCGAGCACGTAGGCCTGGGTGTTGCTCAGCGGCGTGCCGATCGGTGCGACGTCGTCGTGCGTCCACGGCTCGGACGCCGGAAGCGAGAACGCGGTGGCGTAGAAGCTCTCGGTCTGCCCGTACGAGTTGACGAGCTGCACACCCGGGAGCGCCTCACGCACCTGGCGCACCAGGCGGGCGGGCAGGACCTCACCCGCGAAGACGATCGAGCGGACGTCCGGCGCCTTGGCGAGATGGCCGACCAGCTCGCCCAGCACCGACGGCACGCCGCTGATCACGTGACCGTCCCAGCCGTCGCGTTCGCCGAGCACCAGCGCGTCGGGCACAATCTCGGCCGTACCGCCGGTGACGAGCGTGGTCACCAGCTCGAAGACCGAGACGTCGAAGTTGATCGAGGTGCCGGCCAGCATACGCCAGCCGGGCGCCGCGTGCAGCCGGCCGG
Source organism: Paractinoplanes lichenicola (assembly GCF_016785085.1). Taxonomy (GTDB): domain Bacteria; phylum Actinomycetota; class Actinomycetes; order Mycobacteriales; family Micromonosporaceae; genus Actinoplanes; species Actinoplanes lichenicola. The sequence continues at coordinate 785,870 of NZ_JAENHO010000004.1, read as the reverse complement.
CGAGCTCGCGCACCCCGTTGACGATGCTGCGGTGGGTGATCGCGACACCCTTCGGCTTGCCGGTGGAGCCGGAGGTGTACATCACGTAGGCGAGATTGCCGGGTGCCGGCGGCGACAGCGGGACCGTCCGGTCCGGCGACTGCCACTGCCCGGAGTAGTCGAGGTCGATGACGGACGCGTCGTCGCAGGGCAGCTGCTGCGCCGTCGCGGTGTCGGTGACGACGAAGCGCGGGCGCACCTCGGCCAGCACTCCCGCGGCCCGCGCACCCAGATAGCGGGTATCCATCGGCAGGTAGGCGGCGCCGGCCTTGAGGATGCCGAGCAGGCCGACCACGAGGTCCTCGTTACGCGGCACCGCCAGCACCACCAGGTCCTCGGCGACGACGCCGCGCCGGCCCAGCTCCTGCGCGAGGTGGTTGGCCCGGGCGTCCAGTTCGCGGTAGGTGAGCACGCGGCCGGCGCACTCGACCGCCACGGCATCGGGCGTACGCGCGGCCTGGCTCTCGAAGAGCTGCGGGACCGTCTGGTCGTCGAGCGGCAGGGCGGTGTCGTTGTAGCGACGCAGCAACCGGTCCCGCTCGTCCGTGTCGAGCACGTCCAGCACGTCCACGCCGCGGTCGGGGTCGGCGACCAGCAGGCTCAGCACGCGCTCGAAGCGGGCGGCGAGACGCTGGACCGTGTCCCGGTCGAACAGGTCGGTGGCGTACTCCAGGCGCACGCCGGCGCCGCCGGAAGCGTCCGGGATGATGTTGAAGAAGAGGTCGAACTTCGCGGTCGCGGTCTCCAGCGTCTCCGATTCGACGTCGAGACCGGCGAATTCGAGGGCGCCGAGCGGCTCCTGCCAGGCGAGCATCACCTGGAAGAACGGGTGATAGGCGGTGGAGCGGTCCGGGTTGAGCAGCTCCACCAGCCGCTCGAACGGCATCTCCTGGTTGTCGTACGCCCCGAGCGAGCGGTCGCGCACCCGGTCGAGCAACTGCCGGAACGTCGGGTTGCCGCTGAGGTCGACCCGCAGCACCCAGGTGTTGACGAAGAACCCGACGAGGTCGCGCAGATCCTCGTCCACGCGGCCGGCGATGGGCGCGCCGATCGGCACGTCGTCGCCGCAGCCGAGGTGGCGCAGCAGCACCGCGAGTGCCGCGTGCATGACCATCGACACGGTGATGTCCTGCTCGGCGACGAGCCGCCGCACGTCCGCGAGCAGGCCGGGCGCGATCGGGAACTGCACCAGGTCACCACGGCTGCTGCTGACCCGTCCGCGCGGCCGGTCCGTCGGCAGGGCCAGCGGCTGCACGAGCGAGTCGAGCGTCTCGCGCCAATACGCCAGCTGGCGGGCGGCCACGCTCTGCGGATCCGACTCGTCGCCGAGCACGTCCTGCTGCCAGAGCGTGTAGTCGGCGTACTGGATCGGCAGCGGTTCCCAGCCCGGTGCGTGGCCGTCGCGTCGCGCCGAGTACGCCGTGCTCAGGTCGCGCAGCAGCGGCCCGAGCGACTCGCCGTCCAGGGCGATGTGGTGCACGACCAGCACCAGCGTGTGCTCGCGGGGCCCGGTGCGCAACAGCCGGGCGCGGATCGGCACGTCGGCGGCGAGGTCGAACGTCGCCTTGGCCGCCGCGTCGACGGCCGCGGGCAGCGCCGCCTGCGTGACGTCGGCGACCCCCAGCTCGAACGGTGCGGTCCCGGCGGGCAGAACCTGCTGGAACGGGACGCCGTCGTCGCCCTCGACGATCACCGTGCGCAGCACTTCGTGCCGGTCGATCACGTCGCGGAGCGCCGCCTCGAGCGCACCGACGGTCAACTCACCGGTCAGCTTCAGGGCGAAAGCGCCGTTATAGGTGGGCGATGGGCCTTCGAACCGGTCCACAAACCACAACCGGCGCTGCGCGAACGACAACGGAATCATCGTGTCTCCAAAATGGGCGTACCAGGAAGCGAAACGGCAGTCAGCTCATGTCGAGCAGGTCGAGAAGTTCCTCGTTGTAGAAATCGTCGATGGAGATCGCTCCCGACAGCGTCGAGAAGTAGCGGTCGATCTGCTCCTGGTGACCGACCAGCTTTCGCAGCATGTCCGTGCGGCCTTCGGGCTTGAGCTCGGCCACGTTGAGAGCGCCCTGGTAGTGGTTGAGGGCCTCGTTGCTCAGGCTGGTCTCGTAGCGCCGCAGCGCCGACCTGAGCGCCCGGTCGTCGTACAGCTCGTCCCCGATCAGCTCGGTGAGCGTCTGCGCCTGAACCCAAGCCTCGGTGATGCCGCGCGCGGTGATCGAGTCCTTGTGGGTGACCGCGTCGCCCACCAGCACCCAGCCCGGCCCGTACGCCTTGCGGAAGTAGTTCTCCTGGTGGCCGGTGCCGTACATCTGCTCGACGCGTTCGCCGTCCTGCATACGCTCGTACAGTTCCGGCGCCGTCGTCCGGAACGCGTCGAGGTAGGAGGGTTCGACGTTCTTACGAATCACGCCGTAGTCGCTCTGCGGGAAGTACGACATGAGCAGCGTGAGATCGTTGCTCGTGGGCAGGACGCCGATCCACCGGCCCGGCCGCTCGTACAGCTCGAAGTCCGCCGGCACGTTGGCCCAGTAGCTGTAATAGACGCAGGTCAGCCGCGCGTGCTCGATGACGTTGGGCGCGCCGGTCTTGCGGGCGACCAGCGAACGCATGCCGTCGGCGCCCACCACCAGCCGGGCGCGCTCGGTCGTCTGCACGCCGGCCGGCGTCGTGTACTTCACGCCGACGACGCGGTCGTCCTCGAAGATGAGGTCGTTCACCGCGCACGACTGCTGGAAGTCCACCCCGGACTCGGCAGCGCCCTCGGCGAGGAGCGGGTCGAGCACGAACCGGCGCGGCGCGTACGTCGTCCGCAGCCCGTCGATCGGCAGCGAGAAGCCTTCCACGCGGACGCCGTCGGCCTCGTAGATCTGGTGGGTGATGGCCTGGGTATCCGTGGCGCGCAGCTTGTCCAGCAGCCCCCACCGCTGCATCAGCGCCACGCCCTGCAGGTGCAGGTAATGCGAGGAGAGCGTGTCGGCCGGGAACTTCGCTTTCTCCAGCAGCAGGACTCGATAGCCCTGACGCGCGAACAGCATGGCCGTCGGCGAACCCGCGCAACGGGCACCGATGACAATAACGTCGTACATGGCGCCTCTCTCACAATCCAGATTCGTTGATGCGTGTAGCGCGGCCATCCCGTCGGCGGGACGGCTGCGGGCGTGCGGTCATTGCGTCGCGAACTGCTGAGACTGGAGGTACGCCGTGATCGACGCGACGGTCGGGTTGCGGAACAGCTGGTCGATCGGCACCTCGACGCCGAACTCCACGATGAACGCCCGCTGAATGCCGACCATGATCACGGACTGCCCACCGAGGGCGAAGAAGTCGTCGTCCAGACCCACCTCGTCGCGGCCCAGCTCGCGGCACCAGATAGCGCGTACCAAATCGGTTGTCATCACGGCCCTTTCGATGGTCATCAGATCGAGGCAACGGTGCGGAGCCGGTCGAGAAGCGCCGCGCGGTCGACTTTCCCGTGCGGGCTCAACGGCAGTTCGGCGATAGTGCGGAAGCCGGCCGGAACCATGTTGCGAGGCAGCGACTTCAGCAGCTGGGCACGCACCTCGTCCACGTCGAGGCCGGCCCCGGTGGGCACCAGGAACGCGTTCAGCTCGCAGTCGCCGGCGTCCGTGCGGACCACCACCACGGCGGCCTGCTGGATCCCGGGCAGCCGGCCGAGCGCGCGTTCGATGTCGTGCGGGTCGATGCGCATGCCGCGCACCTTCACCTGGTTGTCGATCCGGCCCTGGATGATGAGCTCGCCGGCGTCGGTGACGTAGCCGCGGTCGCCGGTGCGGTAGAGACGCACCTGTTCGCCGTCCACCTCGATGGCGGTGAATCGCGCCGACTCGGGGCCCGATCCGTTGAGGTAGCCGGAGCCCACGCTGCGGCCGGCGATGCAGATCTCACCGGATTCGCCCGCTGAGACGCCGGTCAACTCCTCGTCGACGATGTGGATGTCGGTGTTGTACCCGGGCCGGCCGACCGGGGCGATGTCGTGCTCGCCGCGGCGGTAACCGGCCAGGTCGTACGAGGTCGCGACGTCGGCGCACTCGGCCACGCCGTACTGGTGCAACAGCGTGCAGTTGTTGCCGGGCTGCCCGGCCCAGCCGAGCAGCCGCTCGACGTGCAGCGGTTCGCCGCCGAAGAGCACGTAGTCGAGCCGGGTGAGCGCGTCGCCCTTGACGGCGACCTCCCAGTCCACCAGGACGTAGAGCGTCGACGAGGCGCAGTGCACCACACGGATGTCCTGGTCCCGCAGGATCCGGTAGGCCATTGCGGGGTCGAAGTTCCGGCTCGCGAGCAGGTACTGGGTCGCGCCGCAGAACAGCGGCGCCATCAGGCTGCGCTGGGAGAGGTCGAAGCCGAACGCGCTGACCACCAGGTTGTTCGATGCAGTGCCGAGGCCGTATTCGAGCTGCAGCCAGTTGAGCAGGTTGAACCAGTTCTCATGCCGTACGGCGGTCAGCTTCGGCGTCCCGGTCGAGCCCGACGTGAAGACCGCGTAACAGACGTCCTCGCCGGTCACCGTGACGTCCGCGGCGGTCGCCGGCAGCGCGGCCAGCTCGCCGGCGGACTGCGCGAGGTCGAGAATCGGCGCGGTCGCGACGTCAACCAGGTCCACCGTGGCCGGCGACGCGACGATCGCGGCCAGCCCGGGAATCTGCCCGAGCAGCAGGCGCAGCCGCTCCTGCGGGTAGGCAGGGTCGAGCGGCACGTAAGCGGCGCCCGCCTTGAGCGTGCCCAGAATGGCGACCAGCATGTCGAACGAATAGTCCAGGCAGACGCCGATCTTCGTGGCCTGCCCCTGCCCGTCGCGGGCGAGCCCGCGCTCGAGGAGCAGGTGGGCGAACTGGTTGGCCCTCGCGTTCAGCTCGCGGTAGGTGAGGCGCTCCCCGGCCCAGCAGACGGCGATCGCCTCAGGGTTGGCCTCGGCGTGCGCCTCGAATCGCCGGTGCACGACCGGCTGTGCGGGCAGAGGGGCTCGTTTTCCCCGAAGAATCATGAAGGAACTCCGTTGTGACGGGTAGCCGGCCGGCAAGGCAGCCGAGCGACCGCGGAAGGAGGGTGACCGGGAATCGTCAGGCCGCGCGCCGGTCCGCCGCGTCGAGCACGCGGGTGACCCATTCCTCGACGGACAGGTGGTCCGTGGCGGCGAACTTCGCGTAACAGTCCCATTGGCTCGCGGACACTTCGATGGTGAGCTTGATGGTGGACCGGCGGCGTTTCCCGGCACCGGCCGACTCGGCCGGCGACGGAACCGCCTTGATCGGCTCACCTTTGGTCACGGGCGCCTGGGTCTCCTGGCTCCGCTCGGCGAGGCTGCTACGCACCGCCTTACGGAGTTCGTTGCGCGACCACTTCTGCTGTTCGGCCTTGCGCAACCAGTAGTCCTGCTCCGAGGGGGGCAGGCGGGCGAGCTCGGCGTGGTGGGCGAAGCTGAGGCTGTCGTGCCGGCGGCCCTGCTCGAACCGCCGGGCCACCCAGGTGTAGTTGCGCAGCGTCTGATAGTCGAGCCCGGTCCGCTCGATCGCCTCCCGGTACCGCCGCCAGCCGTAGGCGGCCTCACCGAAGACCAGCCAGTCCGCGAGCCACCAGGCCGACGAGTTCGCCAGCTCGCGCAGGCTCGTCCCGAGCTGCTCCCAGGACCGCTCCGACAGATTCTGCGGAAAGAGCATCCCCGACTTCAACACCGTCGCCTGTTGCCCGGCAAACGACACGACGACGTCGTTCTGTGTGAAGCCGTCGTTGCCGCCAACCGCTTTCTTCTGATTGTGGTCGATGGCTCGCAAGGATGTCCCCCCGTCCGACCGCCTCATTTTGCTTCGGTCAGCCTGTTCATGTACTCCGCCACTCCCCGGTGCGCACCGTCCGCTTCCTGGAAATGGCGGCACACCCGCTCACGGGCATCGCTCTTCTGTTCCTGGCTGAGTTTGAAAATGGACTCGGCGCAGGTGACGGTGAAGCGGAACGCGCCGACCCCCGGCAGGATCCGGAGAAAGTGACCAATTGATTCGGCCTGGTCCCAGCCGCCGCCGAATTCGGCCTCCAGGGTCGCGGACGTGGCACTCACCACCGACAGCGTCTCGTCGTGGGAGTCGATCGGCTCGACCACCCCGCGCAGTTGCACAGCGGTGTAGTTCCAGGTCGGCGCCGCCGGGCCGAACTCGTAGTGGGCCGGCGAGACGTAGCCGTTCGGGCCGCTGAAGCTGAGCACCGCCGGCATCCCGGAACGCATCGCCTTCCACTGGGGGTTGGCCCGGTTCATGTGCCCGGCCAGCGTGGAGCCGATCAGGCCGGCCGGATCCGCGGCGGGCTGCCGGGGGTCGGTGATGATCGGCAGGTGGGTACCGAAGGGCCCGTCCTCGTCGCCGCCGTTGGTCATCAGCAACGCGAGCGGATGGCGCCGGATCAATTCCGAGATCCACCGGGCATCCGGCTCTCGATACATGGCAGGCACAAACATGGTGTTCCGCTCCTGAGGCTAGGTCCGGCGAGGTCAGCTCTGCGCCATGGCCTCCCGCAGGCTGCGCGGGCGCAGGTCGGTCCAGTTCTGTTCGACGTAGGCGAGGCACTCGGCCTTGACGTCGGCGCCGAAGACGACCCGCCAGCCGGCCGGCACCTCGGCGAAGGCCGGCCACAAGGAGTGCTGGTCCTCGTCGTTGACCACGACGTAGAAGCTGCCGTTCTCGTCGTCGAAGGGGTTCGTGCTCACGTGCCACCGTCCTTGAAACGTCAGGGAATGACTCGGCATTTGTTTTCGCCCGGCTGTTACATTTGCTGCCGACGAATTGGCTGAATGCCAGAGTACGGTTTGATCGCCCACGTGAGTCAAGGCGATGGCCCCCCTTTCCGCAGGCCGCACACCCCGACCCGATCGCCGGAAATACCCCGTCGCAAGATCGCTTTCCCGAACCCCTATCGCCCACCCCTGACCCCTATACCGACTCGGACAGCATCGACATATCACTGAAAACCAATACGCTCGTCACAACGCACCATGCTGAAGCCACCATCACCAGAGAGGACGGTGCCCGATCAGCGACAGTGCAGCAATCAATCGGATGTCAGAATCGGATCGGCTGCGATCCGAGTCCGCAAGGATGGTGGAGAAGTGAGCATGTCAGCGATTTCCGTCTCGGGCCTGCGCAAGACGTATGGCGACAAGGTAGTGCTGGACGGCATCGACTTCGATGTCCCGGCCGGATCGATCTTTTCCCTGCTCGGCCCGAACGGCGCGGGCAAGACCACGACCGTGAACGTGCTGACCACGCTGCTGCGGGCCGACGCCGGGTCGGTGCGGATCGGCGGGCACGACGTGGCGACCGCGACCAAGCGAGTGCGCTCGCTCATCGGCGTCACCGGTCAGTTCGCCGCGGTGGACGAGCTGCTGTCGGCCCGGGAGAACCTGCAATTGATGGCCGACCTGAAGCGCCTTCGCCCGAGCGACCGGGTGATCACGGGGCTCCTCGAGCGGTTCGATCTCGTGGAGTCGGCGGACAAGATGACCGCCACCTACTCCGGCGGCATGCGTCGCAAGCTCGACCTGGCGATGACGCTGGTCGGCAACCCCGAGATCATCTTCCTGGACGAGCCGACGACGGGTCTCGACCCGCGCAGCCGGCGCACGATGTGGAGCATCGTCCGCGAGCTGGTCGCCGAGGGCACCACGATCTTCCTGACCACCCAGTACCTCGAAGAGGCCGACCAGCTGGCCGACCGGATCGCGGTGCTCAATCAAGGCAAGCTGGTCGCGCAGGGCACCCCGGAGGAGCTCAAGCGCCAGGTGCCCGGCGCTCACCTGCAGCTGCGCATCGGCGGTCTGAGCGACCTTCAGCTGGCGGCGCGCCTGCTGCCCGGCTCCACCAGCGACGACGACGAGCTGACGCTGCGCGTGCCGCACGACGGCGAGCCGCGGTCGCTGCTGGCCCTGCTGAACCGGCTCGACGAGCACGGCATCGACCTTGTGGAATTCTCCGTCCACACTCCCGACCTGGACGACGTGTTCCTTTCCCTGACCGACCAGAACATCACCAACAACCTGCGAGAGGAGGCGATCGCACGATGAGCGCCGTCGCGACGTCACTGGGCGACTCGGTCGTCATGCTGCGCCGGAATCTCAAGCACACCCTGCGCAACCCGACCACGGTCTTCAACGCGATCCTGTTCCCGATCGTCATCATGCTGATTTTCGTCAAGGTGTTCGGCGGCGCGTTCGACGTCGGCTCGAGCTACATCGACTACGTGACGCCGGGCCTGCTGGTGATGGCGGTCGGCTACGGGCTGAGCGCCACCGCTGTCTCCGTGAACTCCGACATGACCACGGGCGTCATCAACCGGCTCAAGGTCATGGACGTGTCCCGGGGTTCGGTGCTGACCGGTCACGTCGTCGTGACTGCCCTGCGCTGCCTGTTCGCCTGCGCGGCCATCATCGGGGTGGCGTTCGCGCTGGGCTTCCGCCCCTCCGCCGGCGCTCTCGACTGGCTCGGCGTGGTCGGTCTCGTCTCGCTGCTCGGCTTCGCGGCCGCTTGGCTCACGGTCGCACTGGGCCTGGCCGCCAAGTCCGTCGAGACGGCCGGTATCGCCACCGTCCCGCTCATCATGCTGCCGTTCCTGAGCAGCGCGTTCGTGCCCGCCGAGTCGATGGGCTTCGGCCTTCGTCAGTTCGCTGAGTACCAGCCGTTCACGCCGATCATCGAGACGCTGCGCGACCTGCTCTTCGGCACTCCCTCGACCGGCACCGCGATCGTCGCCATCGCCTGGTGCGTCGGGCTGGCGGTCGTCGGCTACGTGTGGTCGGTCTCCACCTTCAACAAGCGGGCCTGACCTTCAGGTCCACAATCCCCCGCCGCCTCGGCTGCTTCCCCCGCAGCCGAGGCGGCGGACTCTTGTGCCCCGCTCTCCTCTGAACCCCTAGCTGAGCAGGGAAAAGAGGGGTTCCGGGTGCGCACCGACCGCACCTAGCGTGGTTTCATGCACCATCAAACGGCGACGATTCTCGTGGTGGAACACCTGAACCGCGCGGCCGCCCACCACGATGACGGCCACGTGACACGCGACGACGTCGACACCGCGATGCGGCTCGGCTGCGGTCTTCCGTACGGTCCCCTCGCCCACCTCGACGAGCTCGGCATCGACGTCGCACTCGCGATCCTCGACGACGCCGGCGTCCGTCCCGCATCGATCCTCACCCGGATGGCCCGTGACGGCCGGCTCGGCCGTCACGTGGGTCACGGCTTCTATGACTACAACTCCCCGCAGGGCGCCCGGCCGAACTCCGGCAAGCTCCAAGAATCGCGCCCGCTACGCCGCCTCGGCGTCGTCGGGTCGGGCACGATGGCCCGCGGGATCGCCCAGGTCGGTGCCGTGGCCGGACTGCAGACCACAATGGTGGCCCGGACCGGCGAGCGGGCCGCGCTGGCCCGCGAGCAGATCGGCCGCTCGCTCCGCTCCGCGGTCACGCGCGGCCGCCTCGGCGAGCCGGAACGGGCGGCGGCCGAGCAGCGGCTGACCGCTTCGGCCGGCTACGCCGCCCTGGCCGATTGCGATGTCGTGGTCGAGGCCGTCGCGGAGGACACGGACCTCAAACGCCAGGTCTTCGCCGCGCTGGGCGCGGTCTGCCGGCCCGGCGCGGTCCTCGCCACCACCACCTCGAGCCTGTCCGTGGCCGCCTGCGCGGCCCCGGCCGGCCGGCCCGCCGACGTGCTCGGACTGCACTTCTTCAACCCGGCGCCGGCGATGCGGCTGGTCGAGATCGCCGCCACCGCGACCACCGGGGCGGGCGCGGTGATAACCGCGCAGGCGCTGGTCCGGCGGCTGGGCAAGGTTTCGGTGCGCAGCGCCGACCGGTGTGGGTTCATCGTCAATTATCTGCTCTTCAGCTACCTCAACGACGCGGTCGCCGCGCTCGAGCGGGGCGAGGTCGTGGCCGAGGAGCTGGACACCGCCATCCGCACCACGTTCGGTTACCCGATGGGCCCGTTCGCCCTGCTCGACACGATCGGGCTGGATGTGTCGCTGGCCATCCTGCGCCGGTTGCACGCCGAGTTCGGCGAGTCGTGCTTCGCCCCCGCACCGATCCTGGCCGAGCTGGTTGCCGCGGGGCAACTGGGTCGCAAGACCGGTAGCGGCTTCCTCACCTTGGCTCCCCAGTTCCGTCCAGAGCAGCAGCTGCTGGCCGCCGTCCCAGGAGGTACCTCGTGAACGCAGATTTCGCCGAGGCGGTGGTCGCTGCGCCTGACACGGCGGCCGTCGCCGCGCTACCGGTCCCGGAGTACTACCGGGCAGCCGTGCTCCTCGAAGACGATCAGCACATGTTCGACGACATCCCGATCGCCGACCGGGAACCGGCCAAGGCTCTGCACCTGCAGGACGTGCCGACGCCGGAACCGGGGCCGGGTGAGGCGCTCATCGCCGTGATGGCCAGCGCCGTCAACTACAACACGGTGTGGAGTGCGCTGTTCTCGCCGGTGCCCACGTTCGCCTTCCTGCGCCGGTACGCCCGCACCGGCGGGCTCGCCGCCCGGCACGCGCAGCCCTACCACGTCATCGGCTCGGACCTGGCCGGCATCGTGCTGCGCACCGGGCCGGGTGTGCAGCGCTGGAAGGCGGGCGACCGCGTGGTCGCCCACTGCCTCTCGGTGGAGCTGCAGCACCCCGAAGGCCACGATGACAGCATGCTCGACCCGGAGCAGCGCATCTGGGGCTTCGAGACGAACTTCGGCGGCCTCGCGGACCTGGCGCTGGTGAAGGCGAACCAGCTGATGCCGAAGGCCGGTCACCTGACGTGGGAGGAGGCCGCCTCCCCCGGCCTGGTCAACTCGACCGTCTACCGGCAGCTGGTGTCGCATCACGGCGCGAGCATGCGCCTCGGCGACAACGTGCTCATCTGGGGCGCCGCCGGCGGGCTCGGCTCGTTCGCGGTCCAGTACGCGCTGGCCAGCGGCGCGAACCCGATCTGCGTGGTCTCCAGCGCCGAGAAGGCCGAGGTGTGCCGGCGGATGGGCGCCGAGGCGGTCATCGACCGTGGCGCCGAGGACTACCGGTTCTGGAGCGACGACACCACCCAGAACCCGGCCGAGTGGCGCCGGTTCGGCCAGCGCATCCGGGAACTCACCGGCGGCGAGGACCCGGACATCGTCTTCGAGCACCCCGGCCGCGAGACGTTCGGCGCGTCCGTATACGTGGCCCGTCGCGGCGGCACGATCATCACCTGCGCCTCCACCAGCGGCTTCGAGCACCAGTACGACAACCGTCACCTGTGGATGAACCTCAAGCGCATCGTCGGCACGCACTTCGCCAACTATCGCGAGGCCTGGCAGGCCAACCGGCTCATCGTCCGCGGCCGCATCCATCCGACACTGTCGGTCACCTATCCCCTCGACGATGTCGGCCGCGCCGTCGACGACCTGCACCACAACCGGCACCAGGGCAAGGTGGGCGTGCTCTGCCTGGCGCCGGGCGAGGGCGGCGGCGTCGAGAACCCGCAGCTGCGGGAGCAGCACCTGGACGCGATCAACCGGTTCCGGCCGCAGGCGGGGAGGTCGGCGTGAACGGGCCCGACAAGCGCTGGTTGCGCCGCTACCACCCCGATTCGGCGAACGACGTCACCCTGGTGTGCCTGCCGCACGCCGGTGGCTCGGCCAGCTTCTTCTATCCGGTCTCGGCGGCGCTCGCCGGCTCCGTCGACGTCGTCGCCGTGCAGTACCCCGGGCGTCAGGACCGCCACGACGAGCCACAGGTCGGCAGCATCGCCGAACTCGCCTCGGCGGTGGCCGAACAGGTGACCGCGCTCGGCCCGCGACCGATCGCGCTGTTCGGGCACAGCATGGGCGCGCTCGTCGGCTACGAAGTCGCACGCCTGCTCGAGCGCACCGTCAACCCGCCCGTCCATCTGTTCGCCTCCGGCCGCCGGGCTCCGTCCACGAGCCGGCCGGCGGCGCCGATGATCCACCGGCTCGACGACGACGGGCTCGTCGCGCACGTCCAGCGACTCGACGGTGACGCCGGCGTGACCGCCGCGCTGGAGGATCCCGACGTACGCGCCATGGCGTTGCCCGCGCTGCGCGCCGACTACCGGGCCGTGGAGACCTACTCGGCCACCGCGGGCCGGCCGCTGTTCTGCCCGATCACGGTGCTTACCGGCCGGGACGACCCGGTGGTCAGTGCCGCCGAGGCGGACGCGTGGCGGATGCACACGGTCGGCACCTTCGAGTGCCTGACGTTCCCGGGCCGGCACTTCTTCGTGGCCACCTACCGCGACGCGATCCTGTCCGCGATCGAAGACCGCCTGTGCCTGGTACCGACCGGATCGGCCGGGGCCCCGTAACTCTCTCGGCCGACCCCAGAATCGGGCGTTGCGGCCTTCCCGCCGCATCGGGGATGAATACGCTGATATGAGACCAGCACGGCCCCCCACCCCCCTCGCACCGGAAGGTGACCCATGAGCGAGAACCCCGTAGAGGTCGTCGACCTCCACAAATCATTCGGTTCCGTCAAGGCGCTCGACGGCCTCCGGCTGACCGTCCGTCCCGGAGAGGTCGCCGGGTTCCTCGGCCCCAACGGCGCCGGGAAGTCGACCACGATCCGGGTGCTGCTCGGGCTGCAGCGCGCCGACTCCGGCACCGCCCGGCTCTTCGGTGGCGACGCCTGGCGCGACGCCGTATCGCTGCACCGCCGGCTCGCCTACGTACCCGGTGACGTGAGCCTGTGGCCGAATCTGACCGGCGGCGAGACGATCGACTACCTGACCAGGCTGCACGACTCCGCGGACGGCCGGTCGGAGCGCAGCAGGCGCAAGGCCGAACTGCTCGAGCGCTTCGAGCTCGACCCGACCAAGAAGGCGCGGACGTACTCCAAAGGCAACCGGCAGAAGGTGGCGCTCGTTGCCGCCTTCCTGATCGACCCCGAGCTGTACATCTTCGACGAGCCCACCTCGGGGCTGGACCCGCTGATGGAGGCGGTCTTCACCGAGCAGGTCCAGCAGGTCAAGAACGCCGGCAAGGCGGTGCTGCTCTCCTCGCACATCCTCAGCGAGGTGGAGAAGCTCTGCGACACGGTCACCATCATCCGCGGGGGACGTACGGTCGAGTCCGGCACGCTGGCCGAACTGCGGCACCTGACCCGCACCGCGGTCAGTGTCGTGGTCACCCGGAACCCCGCGGCGATCGCCGGGCTCCCCGGGGTCCACGACGTCACCGTCTCCGAAGGCGAGGGTGTGTCCACAGTCGACCTGTCCGTCGACAACGCCCGGATGGGCTCCGTCCTGACCGCGCTGGCTGACCTGGACGTACGCGGGCTCACCGCGACGCCGCCGTCGCTGGAGGAGCTGTTCAGGCGTCACTACGGCGGCAACGCGGCCGCCGACGAGTCCCGTCGCCTCGAGGTGGTGTCCTGATGAGCGCGCCGACCCTGAACGCCACCCGGCCGGTCCCGGCCGGCCGCACCATCCCCACCGCGAAACCGGCCGGAACCGCCGCACTGGCCGGCACCGGGTATCTGCTGCGCTTCATGCTGCGGCGCAACCGGGTCCGGCTGATCGCCTGGACGGGTTCCCTGGCACTGTTCTGCGGCTACTACGTGGTCGCGATCGGGGCTGTCTATCCCAACGCCGCCGACCGGCAGAACCGCGCCGCCTCGATCGGCAACGCCGGTGGCACCCTGCTGGCCGGGCCCGGCTACGGGCTCGAGGATTACACCGTCGGCCGGATGTTCGCCAACGAGATGTCGCTGTGGCTGATGGTGCTGCTGGCGACGATGAACATCTTGCTGATCGCGCGCAACACCCGTGCCGAGGAGTCGAGCGGGCGTCTCGAAATGGTCCGCGCCCTGCCCGTCGGGCGCCACGCGGGCAGCGTGGCCGCGTTCCTGGTCGTGGTGATCGCCGATGCCGCCTTCGTGCTGTTCGGCAGCCTGCTGATGATCGGCTCCGGGAAGCTCGCCGCGACCGACACGGTCGTTCTGCTGACCGGTGTCATGCTGACCGGGCTGGTCCTCGCCGGCATCACGACGGTGACCGGCCACCTGACCGTGCACAGCCGCGCGGCCTCCGGTCTCGCCTTCGCCGTCCTCGGCGGGGCGGTCCTGATCCGCGGCATCGGCGACATCCAGCAGGTCCACGGCAGCTGGCTGTCCTGGCTCTCCCCGATCGCCTGGGCCCAGCAGACCAGGCCGTACGCCGAAGTGCGGCTCTGGCCGCTGGGCCTGAGCCTGGCGGCGATCGCGATCACCCTGGCCGTGGGCGCGGTGCTGGCCACCCGGCGTGACCTCGGCGGGGCCCTCCTGCGCGGGCGGATCGGACCGGCCGCCGCCGCGCCGTCGCTGGCCACGCCGTTCGCCCTGGTCTTCCGGCAGCAGCGGAGCGCCCTGGTGTGGTGGCTGGTGGGGTGCGTGGCGATGTTCGGTCCGGCCGGGCTGTTCCTCGGCACCGACTCCGGCGCCTCGTTGCAGGACATCGCCACGCAGAACGAGCTCACCTCGACGATCTTCGGCGACGACCCGATCGCCGCGTTCCTGGCCATCATGATGCTGCACAACGCACTCGCGGTGGCGATCTTCACCACCGCGGCGGTGCTGCGGATCAAGCCGGAGGAGGACGAGGGCCGCCTCGGCCTCGGCCTGTCCCGGTCGACGTCGAGGACCGCCTGGCTGCTCGCGCACCTGTCGGTGGCCGGGATCGGCGCGCTCGTGCTGCTCTTCCTCGGTGGCGCTCTGCCGCTCTGGGTGGGATCGTCGCTCTCCGGCGGCCACACCGCGCTGCCGACCCTGCTGGCCAGTGCCGGGGCTTTCGCCCTCGGCGTCGCCGTGCTGATCACCTTCACCACCGCGCTCTACGCCTGGGCTCCCCGGCTGAGTCCCCTCGCCTGGGTTTTGTGCGCGTTGGTGGTGGTGGAGCGGTTCTTCGGCACGGTGCTGCACCTGCCGGCCGCGGTCAAGGTCCTTTCGCCGTTCTGGTGGGTGGGCGACTATCCGAAGGCCGACCTCGACCCGGTCCACCTGATCGCCCTCGGCACGGTCTCGGCCGTGCTGGCGGCCGTGGCCGTCACCGGTTTCCGGCGGCGTGACCTCGCCGCGGGCTGAGCCGCGACGTTCCCCGCCGGCCCGGCTTCGCGCCGGCCCGGCTTCGCGCCGGGCCGGCGTCGTCGCCCCTGCCGCGCCGGACCGGCGTCGTCACCCCTCCCGCGCCCCGCCGGCGTCGTCACCCCTGCCGAACCGAGGAAGTGCTCCGATGGCTGATGTGCACACCACCAACACGAACGCGACGTTCGACATCGCGGACGCCGGTGTGCTCGCCCCGTTCTTCCGCTGGGACCGCGTCCAGGCGCTGCACGTCACGCCGGACGCCGGCACGATGCTGCTGGAGACCCTGGAGTGGCACGCCAGTTCGGCCAGTCTGCAGCCGGTGTTCTGGACCGGGTCGCCCGGCGCCGCGCTGACCCGGGTGCCGCGGCTACGGGCGAGGTCGGCCGCCCTGCTGCCGGACGGCGACATCCTGTGCCTGCGGGTTCCCACCACATCCCCGAGCCGGGATGCGGGCCACACCGGTTCCAGCTTGTGGCTGCGCAGCGCGCGAACCGGCACCCTCACCGAGGTCGCCTGGGCGCCCGGCGGCATCCGCTCCTACGCCTGCTCCCCCGACGGCACCACGCTGCTGTACGCGGCCCCCATGCACCAGCAGGCCGACAGTCTCGAGGAAGACCTGTTGCTGCGGCTGTCGCGCCGCGCGCTCGGTCAGAGCGCCGTGCTGTACGACGGCACCCGGGTCCGGCCCGACGACCCGGACGGCGGCAGCCTGCCCGTACGCCTGCTGGTCTGTCCCGTTCCGGAACCGGAGACGACAGCCGAACCGCCGGTGCTGCTGCCGCCCGCGCCGGCCGGGGTGTTCACCGGCGAATTCGCCGTCAGCGACGGCGGGCAGGTGTTGGTGGCCGGGACCATCGATGACGAGTCCGCCACCGCGACGACGTTCCGGCTTTTCGTGACCCGGCGAGCCGGCGACGGCTACGGCCCCTGGGAACCGGTCCCCGGACCGCCCGGGCACGACCTGTCCCAGCCGGCGCTGACGGCGGACGGCCGGCGCCTGGCGTGCCGGTCCACCCTGATCGCCTCCCCGGATGTGCCGCCCGATCGTGGCCTGTGGGTCGCCGACCTGGACGCCGGCTCGTCCGGCAGAACGATCGACATCGCGGGACTCTGGCCGGAGACCGTGACCTGGTCACCGGAGGGCGACCAGGTGTACCTCACGGCCGACCGGACCGGTCATCGGCCGATTTTCGCGGTGCATCCGGAGACCGGCGGGCTGCGGCGGCTCACCGGCGACGGTTACCACAGCGACGTGCACGTCGCCGGCGGCCACGTCTACGCGCTGCGCAGCCACGTCTGCTCGCCACCCGCACCGATCCGGGCCGACACCACCGGCGGCGGGCCCGAAGACCTGTGGTCCCCGGTTCCCGAGCTTCCGGTGGCCGGCCGCCTGCTGGACGTGCGTACCGAGGCCGCCGACGGCACCGAGATCCGCGGCTGGCTGTGCCTGCCGGACACCCCCGCGGACAGCCCGCTGCTGGTCTGGATCCACGGCGGCCCGCTGTTCAGCTGGAACGCCTGGTCGTGGCGCTGGAACCCGTGGCTGGCCACGGCACGCGGCTACGCGGTACTGCTACCCGATCCGGCACTGTCCACCGGGTACGGCCGTGACTTCGTGGCCCGCGGCTGGGGCAACTGGTCCGGAGCGCCCTACGACGACGTTCTGCGGCTCACCGAGCGGGCGGCGGCCGAGCCGGACGTGGACGGCGCCCTCGCCGCGGTGATGGGGCCCTCGTTCGGCGGATACCTGACGAATCTGATCGCCACCCGCACCCGCCGGTTCGGCGCCGTGGTCAGTCACGCCGGCATCTGGGACATCCGCCAGGTGGCCGGGTCGAGCGACGTCGCCTGGCGCTACCTGCGGGAATACGGGTCCCCGGCCGGCGCCGGCGCCCGGCACCGGGCCGAGAACGCCCGGCCGCACGCGGCCGACATCGACGTGCCGATCCTGATCACCCACGGCGGCGGCGACTGGTTCGTGCCGCTGTCGGACGCCATCACCTTCTGGAACGACCTGCGCCGCCTGGGAAAGGACGCCAAGTTCCTGTTCTTCCCCACCGAAGGGCACGGGATCGTCCGCCCGGGCAACGTGCAGCTCTGGTTCCAGACGGTGTTCGCCTTCCTGGACGCCGCGCTGC
Organism: Paractinoplanes lichenicola; assembly: GCF_016785085.1. GTDB lineage: Bacteria > Actinomycetota > Actinomycetes > Mycobacteriales > Micromonosporaceae > Actinoplanes > Actinoplanes lichenicola. The sequence goes on along the minus strand of NZ_JAENHO010000004.1, from coordinate 768,609 downwards.
ACGGCAAGCCCTGGGAGCGCCCGCCCGGGCTGTGAGCTGATCTCACTGACGCCGGGCCGGCGCGGACCTGCGGACGCCGTCGTCCCAGGGTGCCAGTCGCTGGAAGACGATGTCGTCGCGCCAGCGCCCGTCGACATACACGTGCCCGTACGAGACGCCGGTCCGGCGGAAACCGTTCTTCTCCAGGACCCGGCAGGACCCCGCGTTCTCCTCCCGGGCGTACGCGTCGATGCGGTGCAGTGCGAGATCGCCGAAGGCCAGGTCGAGGCACCGGGCGACGGCCGCGGTCGCGACCCCGCGCCCGGCGGCCCGCCGGCTGACCCAGTAGCCGAGGAAGGCGCTCTGCAACGGCCCGCGGAGGATGTTGTTCAGGCTCACCCGGCCGACAACCCCGCCCTCGTACAGGATCACCGCGGCCCACATCCGGCCGGCATCGGTCTCCCGCAGTGCGGCGGCCACCGAGTCACGCTGCCCGGCCGGGGTGAAGAACTCGTCCGGTCGGTCCGGGTCCCAGCGGCGCAGGAACTCGCGGTCCTCGGTGTAGAGCTCGGCGAGGGTGGGAGCGTCCTCGACGCTCACCACCCGGATCGAGACGGCTTGCGCCGCAGGCGATGTCACACCGTCCATCATGCCCGGTGCGCCGACACCAGTTCCTCGTGCCTGTCCGGCTCGCTGCCGGCCAGCCGCCGGTGCGCCGCCTCGACGGCCGGGCCGGTCGCCAGGCCCGCCAGCAGCAGAATCCCGGCCAGCACCAGCCATCCGGTCAGGCCCCAGCCCAGGACCAGGGCGGTGCAGAATACCGGGCCGAGCATGGACTGGCCCGCGATCGACATGTTGAACGCACCCAGGTACTCCGCCTGCGCGTGTTCCGGGGCGAGTCCCACGCCGATCGCCCAGCGGCTGGCCGCCTGCACCATCTCCCCGACGGTGAGCGCCAGAGCCCCGGCCAGCAGCAGCGCCACCGACAGCCAGGCCCGGTCGCCCGCGGCCAGCCCGATCAGCGCGCAGCTGACCGCGAGCGCCACCGAGGCCCGCCAGGCGGCGCCGGACCCGTCCCGCAGCGTTTCCACCCCTCGCGTCATCCGCACCTGGAAGAGCACCGTGACGATGGTGTTGCCGATCAGGATCACACCGACGATCGCGGGCGGCGCCGCGGTCCGCGAGAGCACCCACAGCGGCAGGACGACCATCAGCAGCGTGATGTGCAGTGACAGGACACCGGTGATCGCGGTGGCGGTCAGGAACGGCACGTTGCGCAGCGCCCGCAGCCGCTTGACCCCGGGCTTGGGCGGGATCGGGTCGGCGGCCGGCAGTCGCATCGCCACCACCGCGCCCACCAGGAACGACGCCGCGTTGATCAATACGAACGCGTATTTGGCCGTGGCCCCGTCGAAGGTGAGCAGCAGGGTGGACAGGCCGGAGCCGACCGAGAAACCGACGTTGAACATGGTCCGCAGGACCGCCCGCACGCCGACCCGGTTGCCTTGCCCGGTCGCCGAGGAGATCAGGGCCTCCCGGGCCGGGCTCTTGCCGAAGTCGACGAAGCCCATAAAGGTGACCAGCGCGAAGAACGAGAGGAACCCGTCGACGAACACGTAACCCGCGTAACCGGCCGCCTGGACCAGACTGAGCAGGATGAACACCCGCCGGTGGCCGAACCGGTCGGCGACCGGGCCCATGGTCCCCATCGCCACCAGGCCGGCGACTCCGGCCGCCGAGATGCCGACGCTGACCTCACCGGCGGACAGCCCGACGAAGTGCTTGAAGTAGATGACGTTACTGGCGAGGAAGACGCCGGTGCCGATCGAGTCGATCAAGGTCATCACGGCCAGCACGCGCTCCGGGCCGGGACGCCGCCAGGCGGGCATCTCGCTCACGACGGTCCACCTCCTGTGGTCGTGGGGAATCGTCCGACGCTCCGGAGGCCGGATGGAGTGACGTCCGGTACGTCGCATTGCCGTACCAGCAGGTCCAGCACCTCCAAGGCGTCGAGGCGCTTACGGTCCCAGTCATCGAGGCGGTCCTCCTCCAGCTGGGGCAGCAGGACGTCCGCGGCGGCCGGGCGCAGCACCCGCTGCCAGCTGCGCCCCAGGGCTGAGGGGTACCGGCCGCGATAGCCGATGCCGCGCGCGGCGGTCAGGGCGTCGTTCGCCGCCGCCTGCTCGAGAACACCGGTCCGGACCGACTCGCTGAGCAGCCATCGCACGTTCACCAGCGGCACGGTGACCGGCTGGCCGGTGCCGGCGTCGAACAGGAGGGCCACCTCGGCGTCCGAGTCGGTCGTACCGTCGAGGTAGCGCTGCACCACCCAGCCGTAGCCGGTCATGCCCAGCGACCAGCACTCGGCGGCGCGCAGGGCGCCCATCGACGAGGCCCCGATCATCCGGCCCCCGCCCGCGAGGTAGGCGCGGATCTCGGTGACCGACACCGCCATGCGTTGCCCGAACTCGCCGTCCAGCAGCAGCACGCAGGTTGCCTCCGGCACCTCGGCGGCCAGCTTTTCGAGGTCGCCACGGATGATCGGCGGACGGATCCGCACCGGCACACCGGCCTCGTCGGCCCGCCGCTCGAACGTCGCGAGGTCGGCCGGACGCAGGGAGGGCCCCGAGTACACGACTAGCACGGCACTTCCTCGCTTCCGGTGTCGCGAAGTTCCGAGGCCCGCAGCGCCCGGGTCATCCGGGCGCCGCACCGGCGGGGGTCCACGTGGGTGAACTCGATCCCCGGCACGACCGCCTTGACCACCGAGAACGGCGAGTCGGGCGGGCTGAGCTCGGCGGTCAGCAGCAGGTCCAGCCCGCCGTCGACGAGCCGGCGCCGCACCGCGTCGAGGTCGCCCGCGGTCGAGCCGGTGCTCAGGTCCGGGATGTCGGCGAACGACAGCACCGGCCGGGGAAACCGGCTCCAGGCGTCGAAGATGTCCTTCATCGCGGCGTACGAGCTGTGCCGCCGGTAAGCCTGAGTGTCCAGGTCCTCGCGGGAACCGCCGATCACCGCGAGTCTCGATTGGGCCGCCTCCGTCAGCGCCCGGTGCACCGCCACGACCGGGTCCAGGCTGCATCCGGCCCCGCCGTTGATCAGCATGGCGTCCTGGGCGTGCGTGTCCTCGGCGGTGACGTAGAACGAGTACAGCCCGAAGCCGCTGTCGTACGCGAAGACCGACACGTCGATCGCGGCCCGCCGGAACCGCTCCACCAGGGCTTGAGCCGAATCCGGGAGGGTGTCGACGTCGACGCGCCAGCCCATCCGCAGCACCTCGGCGAACGCGGTGCAGTCGTGCTCGACGACCTCGTAGAGCGCGTGCAGCAGCGCCTCTTCCCGGCTGTTGCCGGAGGCCAGGCCGATGGTGTTGGAGCGCAGCATGCCGTGGTGGTCCGGGAACGGGGTGAACACCGACACGGCCGGCACCGCGACCGTGACGTCCCGGTGCAGCTCACGCATCGGATACCAGGCGAGCTCGAGGTCCGGCCGCCACTGGTGACCCCGGCGCAGGACCAGCCGGCGTGGGTCGAGCACCGGACCGGTGCGGCGCAACCGCTCGTACGTCTCGGTCACCGTCGCCCGGCCCGCCGGTTCGCAGTAGGTCCGTTCGATCGCCTCGAGCGCCGCCGACACCCAGGCGGCTTGCGCCGTGGTGCCCTTTCCACTGGTCACTGTGTTCAAGCCGGGGGCGGCGGACGGGCGGACGCTGTGATAGACGGGGATGCCGACCACGTCCAGCTCGGTGACATCGGCGATCCGCGTGACGCCGCAGCGTTCCATCCAGGATCGCGCCAGCCGCGCCGTCTCCGGGAGGCTGCGCGCACGGTGGCCGCTCACGACGACGTCGCCCGCCTCGGCGGCGAGGGTCTCAGTCACGGCTGCTCCCCACCGGTACGGCACGGGTTCCGACCATGGCGCGGGCCGCGGCCACGAACGGCCGGGCCTGCCTGCGGAACTGGTCCACGCCGGCGAACCCGCGATCGAGGACCTCGTTCTCGAAGTCCGGACATGCCCACACTGCCGCGAACGCGTCGTCGACGACCTCGCCGGACAGCTGGGTGGCCGAGTACGACGCGACCGTTTCGTGCGCCCGTTCGTCGAGCCGTAGGGCCTTCGCGCACGTGCTGGCGAGCATCCGCAGCTCCTTCTCGGTGAACAGTTCGACGGGCAGGCGCAGGTGCACGAGACGACCGGGTCGCAGCCGGAACGACCGGACCAGCAGCCGGGCCGCCAGTTCGTCCCCGGAGAGGGTCCGCAGTTCGTCAGGCGTGCAGAACCGGGCCGGCAGCTCCCGCCGATCGTCCGGCGCGGCCGGCCACAGGTCGGCGCCGGCGGCGATCCGCCGCACGTGTTCGAGCTGCCGTCGCGGCCAGTCGGGCAGGAACAGCTGCGCGAACGTGAGCAGCTGCCCCTCGGTGACGACGTCGTCGTACGGCGTGAAATCCAGCCGCCACTGCGCCTCGTAGCTGCTCGCCGGCAGGTCGCGGAGGTCCGGAGCGGGGCCTGCCGGTGCGCCACCGACGAGGGCCCGGATCGCGGACGCCGCATCGTGCTGTTTGACGTCGCCGGGCTCCGCCCGGTTGAGGGCGTCCAGCAGCAGGTCCATCTCGGCTCGCAAGCCGCCGTCGTCGGCCAGGCGCCGCAGGAGTCCACGGCTGCGCGCGGTGAAGTGAGCCTGTTGGCAGAGGCCGACGAGCCGGTCACCGGCGGACCGGGACAGCGCACCGGTCGCGCACAGCCAGTCGGTGGCGGCCAGGATGCTGACGATGGTGACCGTGAACGGCCGGTAGCCCTCCTCGGCGGGTCCATGGGTCAGCGCCACGTCCGCGTCGGACTCCAGACGACCGGTGGCGTACCACTGGAAGACGGTCCCGAAGCCTCGCATGCCGTACTCGCCGAGTTCCACGGCCCGCAACGCGCCCATGCTGGCGGCGCCACTGATCCGGACGCCCTGCCGGAGCGCCGCGATGATCTCCTTGTGCCGGATCGGGGCGTGCTGCTGATAGAGGCCGTCGATGATGAGGATGTCCGTGCCGGCGTCCGGCCGCAGCCGGAAAAGGTCGCCGTGCCGGATCGGCGGATGCCAGACGACCGCGTCCTCGACCGCCGGTCCCAGCGCGGCCGGCCGCGACGGGCCGGCGAAGACGTGCAGGCGGGTCATGACGTCACCGTCCCGGGTCGCGGCAGCACTGCGCGCTGGAACTTCTGCCATACGTCGAAGCGCAGGCCCGGCGCCACCACCTTGCCGACCGCCAGGGGCTCGCCCGGCGGTGTCAGATCGACGTGCAGCACCGGATACCCGGTGTGGTCCTCGACCGTCCGCGCGAGCCGGACCAGCTGGGTCTCGAAGGAATCCGCCGGCGGTACGGAGGTCCGCGCGGTGACGGCCGGCCACGCTCGCAGCCGGCCGGCCGCGGTGACCGGAGGCTGTTCGACCCGGCGGCGGTCACGGTAGGCGGTCAGCTCGATGTCGTCCCGGCTGCCGGAGATGACGGTCAGCCGGCTCTGCGCCGCCTCGGTCAACGCCCGCGACAACGCGATGCCGGGCACGGTATGACAGCCGGAACCGCTGTAGAGATCGGGCATGTCGTCGCTCCACAGATAGACGACGAACACACTGGTGCCGGGAAGTTCGGAGACGTCGACGATCTCCAGCCAGCAGCCCGCCCGGAGCAGCCGGTCGATCAGCTCCGCGCACACCGGGTCGTCGACGGAGCGGGGATCCACGTGCCGGCGCTCGGCCTGGGGCAGCAGCGGCAGCCGTGCCACGCAGTGCCGCTCGATCACCTCGAACAGTCCGTGCACCGCGGCCTCCGCCGTGGTGTTGCCGCTCGCGAGACCGTTGCTGGAGCTCACGAACCGCTTCGGCGCCCACCTCTGCTCGGCGATCCCGTCCAGGCCGATCAGCGGTGTGGGCAGCCAGGTGGTGCCGCCGTCGAGCACCAGGCCGGCAGGCGCCCACTGCAGGGTGGTCGAGCCGGTCACCGTGGAGGGACGGGCCAGGGAGAGCGAGCTCAGGTCGTACGGCAGGTCGAGCCGGGCGGCCGGTGCGGTGAGCGTCTCGGCCGGCCGGTACCGCTCGGCGACGGCGACCTCGATCGACTCCGCCACGGCCGAGACCTTGGCCAGCAACGGCGTGATGCCCTTGCCCTGGCTCGTCGTCATGGTGGCGGCGCCCGGCCGGACCGCGGCGTAGACCGGGATACCGAGGTGGTCCAGCCCGGTGAGGTCGGCGACCCGGGTGATGCCGAAACGGGTCATCCGCGCAGCGATCAGGGCCCAGGTCTCCTCCGGGCGCCGGGCCCGGGTCGTACCGGGAAGCAGGTGTCCGATCGTCGTCGTCACGACCGGGTCACCTCGCCGGCCCGCGCCAGAAAGGCTGACAGGTCATCGTGAAGGCGCTCGGCGGTGTCCGGCTGCGGGGCCGCCCGCTCCGTCAGGAACCGCTCGATCAGATCCCGCGCGACCTCGGCCGGTGTGATCTCCCGAACCGTGATGGTCAGCAGTCCGGCACCGGCGGCGCCGGCGCGGACCGTGCAAGCGTGCGTGTGCGGAAGGTACAGCACCTGACCGGTTTCGAGCGGGGTGGCCGTCTCGGCGCAGAACGCGGGGCCGGTCAGTGTGACGAGGAACCGCTGGACGTCCGGATCCGCCGCCCAGGCGATCTCGGCACCGGCCGGGACGAGCGCGGCGGTCGCCCGGATCGTGCCGTCGAGGCCGGCCGTCACCGACCGGACCAGCTCCCGCAGCCCGGCGTGCCACTGATCGGGTGCGTGCAACAGGATCGTGGCGCCGGCGGCGTACCGCCCGAGCACCAGCTCGGCGTCGGCCATCCCGACGACCTTGTTGCCCACCACGTCGCGTACGCGGGTGACGTCCGAGACGGGGACCGGGTTGCCACGGTCGAGCACGGAGAAGTAGTGGTGGGTCAGCAACCCGCAGTCGACGACGTCGAGAAGGTCGCCGGCGGTCGGCAGGGTGGCCCGGCCGTCCGGCCGGTCGCCGAGGTGCGGCGCTCGCTTCCAGTACCGGTCGAAGAAGGTTGCCGGGTCGGCGAACGCACCGGTCGTGTGCGAGGTCATGATGGGCGCTCCTGTCCCGGCCGCCTGGCCCGCATGTCGGAGAGAGCTTCGGTCACCAGGTCGTCCCCGGTGCCCCGGCTCAGCTGCGCATGCAGGGAGGCGGCCACGGCACGGACCTTGTCCCCGCGGGTCAGTTCCTGGTGTGTGGCCCGCAGCCGAGCGAATCCGTCGGCGTCCTGCCACGACGTCCGGGCCGCCCGCGCCAGCGCCGCCGGCTTGGGCTCCTCGAGCGTGAAGGTCACGTGCAGGGACCAGCCCCCGACCGCGGTCGCGGCATGCGGATAGGCGTGCGGCAGATACAGCACGTCGCCCGGCTCCAGCACCTCGACCCGGGGCGGGGTGAGGGTGTCCACGTCCAGCCCGGCGTCCTCGCGCACCACCGGTCCCGGATCGTAGAGCCGCCATTCCTTGCGACCCTCCAGCTGCACGACCAGAACGTGCGAGGCGTCCCGGTGCGGCGGCATCCCGGTTCTGTCCTCGGGGGTCAGAAACACGAATGCCTTCGACGCGACCGGCAGCACCGACTCGATCCCCCGCTGCTGCTCGCGAGTGCGCCTGTGCCAGTCCTCGAGCTGATTCAGTTTGAGGGTGGCGCCTCGTGCGAGGTGTTCGCGGACCTTGCGCCCGTCGGCCAGACCGGTCACCTCCCGGCCCTGCACGACGCGGGTCTCGGTGATCTCGGTGAGCGGAGTCCGCCGGCCGTCGTGCACGAGACCGAAGTACGGCCATCGCAACAGACCGCAGTCCAGAGCCGCTTCTATTTCGGCACGGGTCACGAAATCGCGGACGTCGACCGCTTTACGGAGGATGACAATCTTCTGCTCGCCGAAGAAGGCGGGAATTCCACCCGAAGCATCGGCCAGGATCCGCAACGAATTGTCGAGTGGCATTCGCTTCTTCTCCGATTCACGAAATCGGGTCACTCCTCGGACCGAACCCGCCGTCGGGGCCGACGGCGGGTTCGGTCGCGGCGAGGATCAGGCCTCGTTGATGTTCTCAGCCACGGCCGGGCTGGGGGTCTGCACGTCGAGCTCGCCCTCGAGCTCGGCCTCGTCGAGCAGGAGCTCCTCGTCGGTGGCCGCGAAGATGCCGAGATCCTGTTCCATTCGTACCTCCCAGTTGTGTTGGTCATTCAGAAACTACAGGCACATTCACGGGCATCGACACCCCTAATAACGCCTCCCCTATTCGTGCCGATCGGTGCTTTGCTGCTGCGACTCCCATTTCTTCGCTCCGGTGATCAGTCGGCGTGGGCGGAGAGTTCCGCCGGCTCCGGGGCCTGCGCCGCGTCCGGTGCGGCGGTGTGCTTGCGGACCAGGACGAGTACCAGGAGCGCGGCAGCGAGGGCGGTTGCGGAGGCCACCAGCAGGGTCGCGTTCAGCCCGTCGGCGAACCCGGCCGGCGAGCCCTGCCCGTCGGCGATCCGGTCGGTGAAGATCGTTCCGAAGATCGCGACGCCGAACGCGAGCCCGAGCTGGCGGAACGTGTTGAGCGCCCCGCCGGCCATGCCGCTGCGCTCGCGCGGCACCTCGGCCAGCACCGCCGAGGCGTTGGCGGGCAGCACGCAGCCGACGCCGAGGCCGGCCACGATCAGCCCGGGAATCAGGATCGCGCCGGTGCTGTCCGCGCCGATCCGGGCCTGCAACAGGTTGCCGGCGGCGATCAGGAGCCGTACGGGTACCGGCCTCGGCCGACCGGGAGAGCCTGCTGCTGCAGAAGCTGCCCCGGACCCCGCGGGTGACCTCGGTCAGCGCGCATTGCGTGGTCCACCAGTTCGTCGGCGGGGCGGTCGGCCCGGACCTGCACGGCGACGCGCTGACCGCCGAGCAGGTCGCCGCGCTGACCCCGGGCCGGGCGAGTCAGGGTGGCGACCGGACGGCGGCACGCCTCACCCCCGGGGACACGCCGCTGCTGGAGGCGCTCGCCTCGGACGGGCGGCTCAGCTACGCGGAACTGGCCGCCGCCACCGGCTGGCCGGAGTCGACCGCCCGCCGCCGGGTACAGGAGCTGTTCGAGTCCGGGTCGCTCTACACCGACGTGGAGCTCAAACCGGAGCCGTACGGGTTCCGCGCGCTGGTTCTGCTCTGGCTGGCGGTGAGCCCGTCCCGGCTGGCGGCGGTCGGCGCGGCGCTTCGCGAGCACGAGGAGATCGCCTTCGCCGCCGCCACCACCGGGCCGACGAACCTGCAGGCCATCGTGATCTGCCGCCACATGCCGGAGTTCTACCGCTACCTGACCGAGAAGCTGGGCGCACTGGACGGTGTGGAGCGGATCGAGTCGGAACCGCTGCTACGAAACATCAAACAGCTCGGAACAGTACGCTGACACGCGGACAGGCTCGATCAGGTGCTCGGCGCCTCTTCACGGTCGGCGGAAATCCAGCCTTTCGTCGTGAAGGACAGGTTGCGGTCGCCGTGCACGAGCTCGGCGGCCTCGTCCAGCCGGGACCTCTGCTCCGCGTCGAGCCGTACCCGCAGGGCCTCAGCGTTCTCGGTGACCCGATGCGGCGAACGCGTTCCCGGGATCGGCACGACAGGCAGACCGTACGCCTCGCCTTGCGCCCACAGCCAGGCCAGCGCGACCTGCGCCGGCGTCGCCCCGATCTCGCGCCCGATGGCTCGTACGAGGTCGACGACCGGCTGATTGGCGGCGAAATGCTCGACGAAGCGTGGTTCGTCGCGCAGCATGCTGCCGGCGATGCGCTCCGGCGTCATCGCGCCGGTCAGGAATCCACGACCGAGCGGACTGTACGGGACGAAGCCCGCCCCCACCTCGCGGGCCGCCGGCACGACGCGCGCCTCGACGTCGCGGGACCACAGGCTCCACTCGCTCTGCACCGCGGCAATCGGATGAACCACGGCCGCGGCGCGCAGCTCGGTGGCGGTCACCTCCGACAGGCCCAGATGCCTGACCTTGCCCTCGGCCACGAGTTCGGCCATCGCCCCGACAGTCTCCTCGATCGGGATGTCCAGCTGGCGGCGGTGCAAGTAATACAGGTCGATGACGTCGATGCCGAGCCGTCGCAGTGAAGCCTCGCAGGCGCTGCGCACATACGCACGGTCACCCCGAGTAGCGGAGCCACCCGCACCGCCGACTTCGCCGGTGATGCCGAACTTCGTGGCGAGTTGCACCTCGTCGCGCCGATCGGCGAGGAGTTGCGCGATCAGCTCCTCGTTGGTGCCCGCGGGCCCGTCGACACCGTCGCGGGGCTCGCCGTAGACGTCAGCGGTGTCGATGAAGGTGACCCCCTGGTCGACCGCGTGGTGCAGGGTGCGCAACGCCTCACCCGGGTCGCTGTCACCGTAGACGTCGCTGAGCGCCATGCCGCCGAAGCCGATCCGGCTGACGGTCAGGCCATCGCCGAGCCTGACGGTGGGTACGGCTTCGGTCATCAGGAACTCCTCTGCTGAGCCAGAATTCTCAGGTGTTTCTCCAGCAGCGCGAGGCGTCGCCCGTGCGTGGTCGCCCCCGCGGCGTCATGGCGATGAAGTCCTTGGCCCCGCGCACCGGCATGCCCGTACGCCTCAGCCGGATGACAAGCTCGATCATCCGGACCACCGCTTCGTCGTAGCATCGGGAGCCGTTCGCGTCCCGGGCACTCTCGGGACGAGGCGTTCGCTCTCGCATCACCGTAACGTGTACTCGGAGCCGGGATGCCTTCTCGCGCCGGGCCTGCAAATCATCGCCGGCACGAACAAGGTGACTCTTACGATGGGGTCCATTCAGGTGTGGGTTCTCGTCGGAAGGGAATCCCCTTAGGGTGGTGTCAATGTCGCCTAGTGACAGCGATCCTTTTCGCCGGGCCGGAGATGTGGCGGTGGTGCGGCGGCTGTTCGAACAGCTGCCGTTGATGGTTTGCGCGCTCGAAGGCCCGGAGCTGCGGTTCGTGGCTGCGACCAGCGCGTATCGCGCTTACGCGGGCCGGCCGGACATCACGGGTACGCCGTTCTGGGAGGCCTTCCCGGAGACGTTGGGCCAGCGGGTGGCCGAGTTGTTCGAGCGGGTGATCGCCTCGGGCCGGGCGGAGTCGCTGCGGGAATGGCGTTTTCAGTTCGACCTGCCGGACAGCGGTGGCGAGACGGAGGTGTTCGTCGATCTGAACCTCTGGCCCCTGCGCGGCGCCGATGACCAGGTCACCGGGGTCATAGCCCAGGTGATCGACGTGACGACTCGGGTACGAGAGCAGCAACGGGTGGCCGAGGCTGAGAAGCGGTTCGAGCAGGCTCGCGACGTCATCGACGCCTTACAGCGTCAGCTGCTGCCGAACGGGCTTCCCGTGTTACCGGAGATTCAGATCGCCGCCAGTTATCTGCTGGCCGATGCCGATGCCGCCGCCGGCGGTGACTGGTTTGACGCGGTCCCCCTTGCCGGCGGCAAGGTGGCGCTCGTCGTCGGTGACGTGGTCGGACACGGGGTGTCCGCGACGGCGGCGATGGGACAGCTGCGGGCGGTGCTGCACGATCGGCTCGATGAGACCGGCGATGTGCTGACCGCGATCGCCGCCGCTGACCGGATGGCCCGGCGGGTCGCCGACGCCCAAGCCGCGACGGTGTGCATTACGGTGCTGGACCCGGCGAGCGGAGCACTGACCTATTGTTCGGCCGGGCACCCGCCACCGTTGATTGCCGGTCCGAACGGCGCCCGCTTCGTACCGCCGTCGGGGCAGGGGCCGCTGGGTACCGGTGCCGCTTATTCGGTCAGGACCGACCAGCTGGCCCCGGAGGAAACGGTGTTGCTCTACACCGACGGCATCATCGAGCGGCCCGGGCGGACACCGGCCGAGGCAACCGTGGAGTTGTCCCAGGTGGTCGCCGGGGCGGTCGCTGGGCCGATCTTCTCCGGCGACGACCGTCCCCTGGTCGATCGGCTGTGTGCGCAGACGATGGAGCGGCTGGTCCGCGAGACCGGCCACAGCGACGACATCACCCTGATGGCGGCGCAACGACGGCTCCCCGTGCCGACACTGAAGTTGACCGGGCCGGACGGCCCGGCGTGGCTGAGGGTCGCCCGAACCGCGGTGGACGCCTGGGTGACTCTGCACAATGCCGGCGAGCAGGACCGGATCGCGCTGCTCCACGCCGCGGGGGAAGTGGTCACCAACTCCACCGAACATGCCCGGCCGGATGACGGCGGCACCGCCGTGACCATCACCGCTGAGCTACTCGACAACGGCGAGGCCCGCCTGGTGATCGCCGACAACGGCCGTTGGCAGGAACGGCCTCGCCCGGGCGACAAACGGTTCCGGCGCGATCACGGATTCGGTCTGGCTATGGCGGCGGCATTCGCCGACCGCCTCGATGTCGACCGCCGCCCGGACGGGACCACAGTCACCGTCCGGCGCCGGTTGTCACGCTCGGCGCAACTGCTCAGACCGGCGCAGATCAACTTCGGAGCATCGCCGGCGTCTCGCGAGCCGGAAGAGTTGCTCATTGTGGATCAACCCGACGCGCCGAGCAGCCGCATCGCGCTCATCGGCCCGATCGACGTCGACACCATCCAAGACCTGGGACCGGAGCTGGACCGTTACACCCTCGGCGGCACCCACGACCTGGTCGTCGACCTCTCCCGGGTGACCCACCTGGCCAGCGCGGGCGTCGCCGAGTTGTATCGCACCGCCGCCGACGGGAACGGCCGTCACTACCCGTTGACGTTGTACGCACCCGCCGGCAGCACCGCCCACCACGTCCTGAGCCTTGTCGATCTGCCCCACACCACCACCGACCCCCACCCGGAGACAAGCCGCTCGGGGCACGGCCCTGACTCCATGCCCTAGCCATTTCAACCTTGACCTGGCCCTTAGCAAGTCACATGATGCTCGCATCGACCCTGAACCGGGCTCATTCCGTGACGCCCCGGGAAGAGGCTCCTCATGGACGCCAACACGCCGCACCGCTCGCAGTTCAGCACTACCGACCCGGACGAAGCTCAAGACTTCATCAACCGGATGTACGCGGCCCGTCCGCCGAAGGCCGGCCGTCTGGACAAGACCTCGCCGGTCGCCATCTCGCAGGTCAGTGCGGGCGGGCTGAGTTACGTCGACTTCACCATGCCGCCCGACCTCACTTTGCACCTGGACGGCACCGACGACCTGGCCGTGACGACGCTGCTCGCCGGGGCCACCCACGCCGAGCTCGGCCCGAACATCGAACGCTACCGCCCCGGCGATTCGTTCCTGGGCAGCTTCCCCCAGGGTGATTACCTCGTCCGCTGCTACGACTTCCGGGCCGGCATCCTGACCGTCCCCGCATCGGCGCTCGACCAGGTCACCGCGAGCCTGCCTGACCAGCCCCGGCGCCCGCTGCGGTTCGCTTCCCTGCGGCCGGTCTCACCGGCGGCCGCCGCACAATGGCAACGCGCCGCTCAGTACACCCGCACCCTGCTCGAGGACGACCTGAGCGCCGCCAGCCCGTTGATCATAGGTAGCGCCGCCCGGCTGCTGGCCGCCACTGCCCTGGCAGTGTTCCCCAACAGCGTGCTCGCCGATCCGACTATCGCCGACAGCCGCGACGCACACCCGGAAACGCTGCGCCGCGCGGTCGCGTTCATCGACGAGAACGCCCATCGCGATATCAGCGTCGCGGACATCGCCGGCGCCGCCTTTGTCACCGCCCGGGCCGTCCAGCTCGCCTTCCGACGGCACCTGAACATGACCCCGCTCGACCATCTGCGCCACGTCCGGCTCGCCCGCGCCCACGCCGACCTGCTCGCCGCCGACCCGGCCACCACCACCGTCGGACAGATCGCCGCCCGCTGGGGCTTCCCCAGCCACAGCCGATTCACCGCCGCCTACCAGCGCACCTACGGCGTCACCCCGTCAACCACCCTGCGTCAGCGCTGACGGTGGACCGGCGCAGCCGGGCGCGAGATAGGGCGGTGACAGCGGCTGTTCAATCTCCCGGAAGCCGTCCGTGGTCCGATCGTTGTCGGCGAAGCATTTCCGCTCGCAAGGCGCGAGACCGCGCCACGGTGTCGTGGGCGGCGGCGTTGATCTCGGAAGTCACAGCGAACAACTCAGCCAGCGACGCCGACCGGCGCCGCGCACTCTGCACCGGCACCCGCACCGGGTGCTCGCCTGGACGCGCCGGCCAGAGAATGTCGAGCACGTGCCGGACCATGCCGTCGGCGTGGATCACGCGTACCTGACCGCCTCGGGATCGGGCCGCGTTGTGATAGTCGATGAGCACGCGTGCCGCCGCCGCGTCGAGCAACGTCGCGTCCGCCATGTCGATCTCCACTGCCGCCGTGCTGCCGGGTGCGACCGCGTTGAGCGCGGCCGCTAACCGGGAACAACAGTCGCGGTCCAGATCGCCGACAGCGATGAAACGTGGCACACCGTCAGATCCGCTGTCCCAGTGACACCAGCGGCCGGCGAAGCCCTCGGGAGCCGCGGTCACAGCTTGACTTTCGTCGCGCTCAAGCACGTGCCGATACCCCACAGAGCGAAACGGGTCGCTCGCCTCTATCCCGAAAGCGAACGGCAGCCGCAGCGTGCCACCGCAGTCAGCCGGATGGTGAAGCCGTGGGCGTGGTCGATCAGCTCGCCTTCGTGGGGAGAGCGAGGTCAGCCGTGGCCCTGCCGTGCGGTGGGCAGGGCGTGGATACCGGCACCGAGCTCGATGATGCCGTCGATGGTCCAGCCGCGGGCGTCCCAGATCTGAATGACCATATCCACGTCGTTGGGCTGCTCCACGTACAGGTATTTCACGTTCTCGGCGCCGTCGGCGATGATGCCTGGCCGGTCACCGACCCGGACCGCGGTGCCCGACGGCTCGCTGCGGGTGTCGACCGGCTCCAGCATCACCGCGATCTTGCCGGCCCAGGAATGCGGGTCCTGATCGCGGGCGCCGATGGGGGCGATGACCAGGTCCAAAGCGTCGTTGCCCTGGATCTCCCAGCCCGCCGGCACCTTGTCGACGGTAAAACCCTCGGGCTGTTGGCCCCGGTACGCGACGAGCTCGATCCGGGCGACGTCGGAAGTACGCGGCGCCGCTTTGACTGGGGCGGTCGGCGCGGCGGCGGGCGGCGACATCGTGCCGTAGACGATCACCGCACTGGCTGCCGTGATCGCGAACACGCCGGTGGCTGCGCCCTGCAGGGTACGGCGGCGCCGCAGCGTCCGGCGGCCCCGGGCACGGTCGGCCGCGACTTGATCGTCGGTCACCGGCCTCTCCGGGCCGGCCAGCCGGTCGAGACGGTCGAGGAGACTGGTCATCGGGCAACTCCTGTCGCAGGCAGTTCGGCGAGGATGTCGTCGGGTCCAAGGAGGATGCGCATGCGCTCCAGCGCACGGGCGGTCTGTTTCTTCACCGTGCCCACGGAGCAGCCGAGGGCGTCAGCGGTGTCGCCGATGTCGAGGTCGTAGAAGTAGCGGAAGACCAGCGTGGCGCGCATTTTGGGCGGCAGGCTGCGCAGCGCGGCACACAATTCGTCGTCGACGCCCTCGCCGGCCGGGGCATCGCGGGCGCGGTCGGGCGGGTCGGCCGTCGACCACTCGTGCCGGCGCCACCAGCGGCGGCGCTCGTCGGTCAGCGCGTTGACCAGCGTCCGGCGCAGGTAAGCCTCGGGGCTGTCGGCCGCACGGAAAGACGGCCACGCCACACACAGCTTGGTCAGCACGGACTGCACGAGATCCTCGGCGAGATGCGCGTCACCCGCAGTCAGCAGCGTGGCCGTACGAACCAGACCGGGCCGCCGCCGCCCCGTGACCGCTGTCACCGCGGTACGTGCACCGAGGCGCCGGCGCTGGGCGGCCCCCGTGCTGGCTGCCGCGTCGGTCGCCACCGTCGCCGCCGCAGTGCTGGCCTTCGGTTTAGGACACGACCTGGCTGCGGAGGGCCGCCCGGAAGCAGGTGATCTCCTCGCCCCGACGCCCTCCAGCGGCGCTCCGTCCCCGGCCACACCGACGCGCCCAGCCACACCGGACGGCTCGCCCACAACGGACCGCCCAGCCACAGCCAACCCGGCGGGCGCCGGGGTGACGGCCGAGTCGTTGCCGTCCGCCAAGGCCCGGCTGTGCGCCAACGCCGACATCGAGGTCTCGATCAGCGCCCAGAACGAGAACCCCACCGCGATCGGCACCCAGCGCGGGCTCATCTCGGTCGCCAACCAGTCCGGCACGCCGTGCCGGGTCGACGGCCGGGCCTTCGTCGCGACGACAACTGTTGATGGCGTGCTCGTCGAGTGCCCGGGGCGCTTGTCGCGCCCCTCTTGCCGGGCCGACAAGAGGGGCGATCTTCCTGTTCAGTTCGACAGCTGGTTGCGTAAGGAGTCGATGTCCCACACGTTGGACATCTGGACGAATTTGCCGTCACGGACCTTGTAGACCGTGATTTCGTGCAACTCGATCGGCTTGCCGTTCGGGGCCACCCCGAGCCATTCCTTCACCGGGGTGCCGCGGAGGATGGCGTGAGTGCCGATGATGTCACCACCGATGACAAGGTCCTTGACCTCCCACCGGAGGTCAAGAATGGCGTCCGTGAGGCTCTCGAAGTTGGCGATCGCCTGCTCACGCGTCACGGTCTCACCGTGGTACAGGACGGTGTCGTCAATGAACTCTCCCACGCGGTCCCATTGGTGCGCGTTGATCACTTCGACGTAGCGGCTGTAAAAATTCTGGACGTCGAAATTCGGCATGATCTGACCTGCTCCTTCTGGTGTTTCGATCGGTTCGGACGTTGATGTACTGCTCCTGCGCCGACCGCCGGCTGACAGTGTGAGGTCGCCGGTCGGTATCAGCGGGGACACCCCGGCTGGGACGAGATGCCTTTGTCCTCGCCGTCGCCGTACAAGAGAGCCGTACAAGAGAGCTGCGAGGGTGCCGGCCCGGCTCAGCACGTCGAGCTGGGCCGGGTTGTAGAGCTCGGTCAGGGCGTCGATCAGCGTCTGCCGGGCCGTGTCTCGGCTCCGGGTCAGGTGGGCCGCCGGATCGGTCAGCCAGGGGTAGTCGACGAGGTGCTGGGTGAGGATCGGCGCCAATTGCTCGGCCAGACGTCGGCGGGCCGGTTCGTCGGCGTCGGCCGGCAGCTCCTCGATCTCCCGGCTGACCGAGTCGGCGCTGGTCTCGGCCATCCGGCGCAGGTCTTTCATCGCGTCCTCGTCGAGCATTCGGCCGCAGACGTGCAGGAGCGCGGAATCCTGCGCGGAAAGGCGGGACGCCACCGACTCGAAGCCCATCGGGGCGTCGGCCGAAGCCTCGTCTCGCAGGATGGTGGCGATGGCCGACCGGTTCTGCTGCAGGCGTTCGATGTCGGCCGCCATGGCGACGTCGACCTGTAGCAGCACCTCCGGGGCGAGCCGTCCGTCCGCCTGCAGTTCACCGATCCGCGAGACCGGCACTCCCAACTCCACGAGCCGCCGGATCCGCAACAGACAGATGAGATGCCGGACGCCGTACTGCTTGTACCCGTTCGGCCGGCGCTCGGGCTCATCGAGCCGGCCGACCCGGTGGTAGTACCGGACGGTGTTGTCCGTCGTGCCGGCCAGCTCGGCCAGTTCGTGGGTGCTCCAAGCCATGTCCGCCCCTCCCGGCCGGTCAGCGGGTCGGATCGGCCTGCCCGTTGGAGGCGGTGAGACCGCCGTCGACCGGCACTTGGGCGCCGTTGACGTAGCTCGCCTCCGGACCGGCGAGGAAGGCCACGACGGCGGCCACCTCGGCCGGGTTGCCGGGCCGGGCCATCGGCACCCGGTCGTCGAAGCGGGCCCGTAGTGGGGTGCCATCGGCCAGCACGGTGCGGATGAAGTCGCTGCTGAACGTGGTGCCGGGGTGGACGGCATTGACCCGGATCTCGTGGCCGTGGTCGAGGGCCATGGCATTGGTCAGGTTGGTCACCGCGCCCTTGGAGGCGTCGTAGGCGGCCTGGTGCCAGTCGGCCCGGATGCCGCTGATGGAGCCGATGTTGACGATGTTGCCGCGGACGGCCCGCAGGTGCGGCAGGGCGGCGCGAGAGGCGAAGTACACCCCGTCGACGTTGACGCTCATCATGGCCCGGTAGCCGGCCTCGTCGAGGTTTTCGACAGTGCCCGGCAGGGCCATCCCCGCGCAGTTGACCAGCACGTCCAGCCGACCGAAACGCTCGGCGACCGCGTCCAGCACGGCGGCGATGCCTGCCGGTTGGGACACGTCGCCGGTCCACGGGTGCATGGCGGCGCCGGCCGGGCCGTCGGCCACGGCGCTGCGCAGAGTCTGCTCGGTCCGGCCGAGAAACACCGTGGTGTAGCCGTCAGCGGCGAACCGGTGAGCGATCGGTGCGCCGAGCCCGCCGCCGGCGCCGGTGATGACAGCGACCCGACCATTACTCTGGATGCTCACGATGTCGGAGCCTAAAAAAACGGCAGGCGCCGGTCTTGGACGTCGGCGTCACCCGGCCGGGACATCGGCGACAGATTCGAGGCGCAACCGGAGAACGCGATGAGTGGCAAGACAGCAGGCGCCTGGCAGCTGAAAGCAAGGGGCAACCGCGAGAAGTTCGCCGAAGTCGAGCGCCAGTGGAACACCCTGACCGGCGACAGCTTCCCGATGCCCGCCTTCAGCGCCGACTCGACGGCTCGTTTCGACCTGAAGTTCCGCGCCACCCGAGTCGGTGACGTGGCCTTCACCAGCGCCGAAACCGCCACCCCGGTCCGCACGGCCGGCACCACGGCCCTGTACGAGGACCATGTCCGCCTCTGGCTCGTGCACCGCGGCGTCTGGGCCCTCGGCGGCACCCGGGGTGACACCGAACTGACCGTTCCGGCCGGGCGGTTCGCCTTGCGGCACGTCGGGCGACTGGTGCACTACGCCACGCCCCCGCACTCGTCAGCCCAGGTCTTCGTCCTGCCCGCCGCCGTGTTCGGCTCTCAGTTGCGCGACCGCACGGTCACCGGCGACCTCGGCTCGGCCGAGATCCGGCTGCTGGTGGCCCATGCGCGGGCGGTTCACGAGACGGTGCCGGAGCTGGGAGCGGCCGGGATCGATGCCGTCCGCTCCACGCTCCTCGAGCTGACCCGGGCGGTGGCCGCACGTACCGTCAGCACCACCGACTCGACGCTGGCGCCCGTGCTCGCCCGGGCCGCCCGTGATCTCGCCGACCGCCTGCTCACCGAGCCCGGGCTGTCGTCGGCGCGGCTGGCCCGCGAGTTGGGCGTCTCCGTCCGTACGCTGCAAAGGGCCTTCGCGGCCGAAGGCCGGTCGCTGACCGCGCACATTCGCGACCGTCGTCTGCACGAGGCGCGCGCCGCTCTGACCGGCGGCCGTCGCAGTGTCTCCGAGGTCGCGGCCCACTGGCAGTTCACCGACGGCAGTCACCTGACCCGGCTCTTCAAGCGTCGCTACGGCATGACACCCAGCGAATACATCCGCGACAACGCCGCCCGATCCGAGGACTCCCGCAACCGAAGCCCGAGCCTCTGACGAGCTGGTCGATACAACTGCCGTTGTCGCGTACTCGCCGGCAAACCGGACAGGCAAATGCTGCACTACCGCAACGGCCGCTACGCCGACCGGCGCCGCTGCGACCACCTCTGGCAACGCATCGGCATACACCTGCCCTGGGTCACCATCCAGAAGATCAACGACCGTTCGATACGCCACACCACTCTGGCCTGGTCGAACGGCACCTCACCGCCACGATCGCCCGTGCTTTCGCCGGACACACCGGCGGCACTAGCGCGACCTATGTCAAGCCACCCTGCAAGAAACTCGCGCGGGTGGTGGCCGCGCTGAACGGCGAGCCGCAATGGGATCCATCCCGGTACTGTCGCCGATACAGGCTGGAGTTCCCGCAGGGTCGGCAGGGCGGCTTTGTACTTGCGCGCCGACCGGGCCACCAGGGCGCCGGTAGCGTGGATGATGCATCGTACTGGCCGGGGATAACATCGCGGCGATCGCTGGATCCCCGGCCATGAACGAGACCATCGCCGAACGCCTGCGCCCCGGCGCCCAGGAGACCCAGCGGTGCGCCCTGGACATCACCGTCGCACCGCTCACCTTCGCCGACTGGGCCCAGGGCGCCGCCGTGGCCGGCATCCAGCACGTACTCGGCGCCCCCTGATCGTCACCGGCCCGTATCCGTCAGGGCTTCAGGACGACCTTCTCGCAGTTGTCCTGCTTGTTCTTGAACATGTCGAAGCCGCGTTCGGCCTCGTCGAGGGGCAGGGTGTGAGTGATGATCCGGGTCGGGTCGAGCTCGCCGCGTTCGATGCGCTGCAGCAGCGGCTTCATGTAGCGCTGGACGTGGCATTGGCCGGTGCGCAGGGTCAGCGACCGGTTCATCCAGGCTCCGGCCGGGAATTTGTCCAGCAGGCCGCCGTAGACGCCGATCACCGAAACCACCCCGCCGCTGCGGCACGACAGGATCGCCTGGCGCAGCGCGTGCGGGCGCTCGGTCTCCGACCGTACAGCCTGCTTGACCCGGTCGTACGCGGCGATGTGCGCGCTGCCGTGGGTGGCTTCCAGGCCGACCGCGTCGATGCACTTGTCCGGTCCCCGCCCACCGGTCAGTTCGAGCAGCCTCGAGCGCACGTCTACATCGTCGAAGTTCACCGGGATGTGCCCGGCCTGTTCGGCCATCTGCAGCCGGTACGGCTCCTTGTCGATCGCGATGACCTTCGCCGCGCCGAGCACCCGGGCACTGTCCATGGCGAACTGGCCGACCGGGCCGGCGCCCCACACCGCCACCACATCGCTGGGCTGGATGTCACACATCTCGGCACCCATATAGCCGGTGGGTAAGATGTCGGACAGGAACAGCACCTGCTCGTCGGTCAGTTCCGACTCGATCTTCAGCGGGCCGACGTCGGCGAACGGCACCCGCGCGTACTGCGCCTGACCGCCCGCGAAACCGCCGGTCAGATGCGAGTAGCCGAAGATCCCGGCGACCGGGTGGCCGAACATCTTCTCCGCGATCCCCGCATTGGGATTGGTGTTCTCACAACACGAGTACAGCTCGGCGGCGCAGGCGGCACACGCCCCGCAGGCAATCGGGAACGGCACGACCACCCGGTCGCCGACCCGCAGCTTGTCGCCGGGCACCCCCGACCCGACCTCGATCACCTCGCCCATGAACTCGTGGCCCAGGACATCACCGTCCTGCATCGTCGGCACGTACCCGTCCACCAGGTGCAGGTCCGAGCCGCAGATCGCGGTAGAGGTGATCCGTACGATCGCGTCCCGGTGGTTGAGGATCTTCGGGTCCGGTACGTCGCGGACCTCGACCTTGTTGCGTCCCGACCAGGTGTTCGCCCTCATGCCTGCGCTCCCTTCGCGAGCTCGGCGTCCGACAGTGGTTGCGCCGGACGCTGCGGGAACTCCTTGCGGGCTCGCTTGCCCCACGGAGCGCCGTCGGAACGGACCACCTCGCCGGTCTCCAGCACCTGCTTGAACCGGCGCAGGTCGTCGTCCAGCTGCTGATGCGGCTCCTCACCGAAATACTTCGCGACCGCCTTGCCCAGTGAGCCGCCCGGGATCTCGTACACCAACGAGACGTACACCTCGGTGCTCGCCCCGTCGGGGGCCGGGACGAAGGACACCGTGCCGGCGTTGGGCACGTCGGCGTCGCCGGTCGAGCGCCACGCGATCCTCTCCCCCGGGGTCTCTTCGGTGATCTCCGCGTCCCATTCGACGTCTTTGCCGAACGGTGCGGCGGCCGACCAGTGACTCGTCCGGTCACCAGCGGCGCGAACCTCTTCCAGGTGCGCCATGAACGTCGGCAGGTTCTCCAGGTCACGCCAGAACGCGTACACCTCCGATGCGGGTTTGCGGACGGTCGTCGTTGCCGTCAGATCCATGTCTCCTCCTAGCGGCCGGAGCCGCGTCGTCGCAGCCTCCGTATCGATGAAGCCCGGTCCCACCGGCGGAACGCAGGACGAAGGGCCGCGTGCGGCGCACCGCCTACCCGCCGCGATATCGCCTAAACCGGCATTCGACCGCTACGGTGAAATTCGGCCGCCCGCCCGGCGGCCATCCCGACAGCACCTGCCAGACGAGGCCACGACGGCCGACGAGGAGGAGCGATGCGGCTGATCACCTTTCTGCGCCGCCCGTGGGAGGCTGCGCTGGCCCGGTGGGGCCGCATTCCCGGGATTCGCACCGCTAAGGTCACGTTGGCCGCCGTACTGGCCTATGCAGCCGCCGATCTGCTCGACACCACCCCGTCACCGATCCTCGCGCCGCTGACCGCGATCCTGGTGGTGCAGGTGACCGTGTTCCAGACTGTTACCGAAGGGCTCCAGCGTGTCCTGAGTGTGCTGGCCGGCGTCCTGGTCGCGGTCGGGCTCGCCACCGCCGCGGGGTTGAGCTGGTGGAGCCTGGGGGTCGTGGTGGCCGCGAGTCTCGTACTGGGGCAGCTTCTCCGTCTGGGGCCGCACACTCTGGAGGTACCGATCAGCGCGATGCTCATCCTCGCGGTTGGCGGCGGCGCAGCGCCGCAGGCAGCGACCGGCCGGGTGTACGAAACGCTCATCGGCACGGCGACCGGCATCGCGGTGAACTTCGCTATCGTGCCCCCGGTACATGTGGAATCGGCGGGTTCGGCGGTGGCCGGCCTGGCCACCCGGCTCGGTGAGTTCCTGCGCTCGCTGGCTACGCAACTGCGCACCGAATGGTCGCGCCAGGCCGCCGAGGACTGGCTCACGGCAGCCCGAGGTCTGAGCGCAACGGTCCTGGAGGCCGACCATTCGCTGGTCCGGGCCGAGCGCAGTGCCGTGCTCAACCCTCGCGGCGGCGAGGTCCGGGTGGCGCAGCCGCGCCTGCGTACGGCCCTCACCGCGATCGAGTACTGCACCATCGTCGTGCGGACCCTGTGTCGCGAAATCTTCGACCGGACGTTCTATCTGCCGCCGGAACTCGAGGCGGACGCCTACTCCGCACCCGCCCGCCTCGCCCTCGCCGACGTGCTGGACGCCGCCGCAGCAGCCTTCGACGGCGTAGCTGCCGTCGCCCGGGGCGCTGAGGCTGTGGATACCAGTCGCGCCCGGGTGCTCGCCCAGCTCGATGAGCTGTACCAGCGGCGGCAGCTCCTGAGCCGGCTCCTGCTGGTGGACCCGCAAGCCGACGCGGCCGCCTGGCAGCAACACGGCGCCCTGCTCACGGCGGTCGACCGGCTGCGGGTCGAGATCGAAGCGGCGGTCCGCCCGGCCGCACAGCCGTGGCGCCCACCATCGCTGACCGCCGGGCCGCGGCGTGTGGCCCAGCGCGTTGCGGAGCAGACTTTCCCGCGGATCACCGGCCGTTCACGCCAGGCGGTCCGCCGGATGATCGACGCCGCGGCGGACAATTTGGCCAACCCCGATCCTCGTACGGCCCGCCCCGGTCGGCGGGCGGGCCGCGACGGCCCGCCGGGTGAGCAGGCGGCCGCCCCGGCTTCTCCGGCCGGGGAGGACACGGCGACGCCTCCTCGGCAACGAGGCGCCATCGAGCCGTGACCTCGGCGGACCAGGCCATGAGGGCCCGCTGCCGATCTCAACGACGTGGTGCCCGCCTCCGCATCGACGCCACCGCCGGGCCGGCGGCCGGTCAACGATCCTTCCGGTCCTGATAGCCGTCTGGTTCGGGGTGGTACCCGTAGGCGGCGGCCCGCACGGTTTCCTCGTCCTCCAGCCCGGAGCCGATCGCTCCACCCACCGTGGCCATCGAGCTGATGATCCAGCCAAGTGTCAGATAGTCGGTGGCACGGACCGGGCGTTGCAGGGTTTGCTCCAGCACAGATGTGTCGATCAGCAGTGCCGCGGCAAGCACCGTTCCGGCGAAGAGCACCAGGTAGGACACAGCGGTGGCCAGACCGAGGGTCAAAGTGGTGCCGACGTTGAACAGCCGGGCCAGCTCGACCGGCGTCCGCCGGTCCGGTTTCTCCCACAGATCATGAGCGACGATCAGCCACGTCACCAAGGCGACCAGGCTGAGAATCATGATAGTCGTCAGACGGACCGCGCCGAGCGCATCGCCCATCTGCCAGATGGTCTGGGTGGTCAGTGCGAACGCGGCCGTTCCGAACGCACCGACCAGCAACTTGGACAGGCCGAGCAGCGCCCGCCCAGGACGGTTGGCCCGGACCATTCCGGTCAGCAGCCGGACCCGGCCGCTGAGCCGCGAGCCGACGTAGCGCCGCTCGCCGGCATCGCCGTCATCGACGGCCCGGTGGATGGCCGCGACCCGGTTCGCCGACCCGTGACCGGCTGACGACATCGGCTGATCGCCGGTATCACGCAGTAGCCGCCCGACCAGATCGGGAACCACCGCACGGACCGCTTGCAGCTGGCGCCAGCCGAGCGCGGGAAGCGACACCATCGCGACCCGGCGCCGGGCGGAGGCCTGCGCGACCAGAGGCACCCCGTCACTGTGCAGCGGCAGATCCGTCAGGCAGACCGCCACGTCCCACCGGTCGTCGGCTCGCCTTTGCACAAGATCGTCCAGCAAGGCCTCGGCTCCCCCGTCGCGCCGTGGTGCGACCTCACCCCAGCCGTCGCGGACAATCCATCGCACGTCGGCATCCACCCGCTCGGCGAGCCGATCGGCCAGCTCGCCCGAGAGCCGTGCGACGACCTCAGCCGGGTGGTCCGGTGGGGTAGCGACCAGTCCGACAACTATTTCCGGGCGGTGTTGTTCGCCGACAGTCATAGGCCGCTCCTCACCGAGGTGGTCCGGGGCGGCCCGCTTTCCCTGTTTACCGCAACTTATGTCCGCGCGGAGTGCGCGATCCCTCAGTTGATGGCGACCACCGCCGCCGGTCCCGCGGAGGTCCTCAGGAACGGAAGAACTCCAGCATTTCGGCGTTCACCAGGTCGGCGTGGGTGGTCGGCATGCCACGAGGCAGACCCTCGTACGTCTTCAGAATGCCGTTGGGCAGCAGCTTGACCGCCAGCGGGGCGGCCGCCTCGTACGGCACGATCCGATCGTCGCGGCTGTGCATGAGCAGAACCGGGATGTCGATCTTTGGCAGATCCGCGGTGAAGTCGGTCTGCGAGAAGGCGACGATCCCGTCGTAGCCGGCCTTGGCGCCACCCATCATGCCTTGGCGCCACCAGTTGCGGATGTTGGCCTCGACCGGCTCGGTGTCCGGCCGGTCGTAGCCGTAGAAAGGTCCGGACGCGATGTCGAGGTAGAACTGCGACCGGTTGTTCTGCAACTGGGCCCGGAAGTCGTCGAAGACCTGCTTGGGCCGGCCGTTCGGGTTGGCCTCGGTGCGCACCATGAGCGGCGGGATGGCGCTGATGAGTACGGCTTTGACCGCACGGCTCGTGCCGTGCCGGGCGAGGTAGCGAGCCCGGCCAGCCGGGCGGCGTATTCGGTGCGCAGGGCGTCGAGTCCGTTGGTGCCGAACAGCACCCGGAGCGGCGGGTTCGGGGTGTCGGCCAGCGCGAGGAGCGCCTGCGCGGTCGCGGACGGGTCGCCGGGCACGAACCCCGAAGCGGCCGCGCCGGCGTACAAGGCTTCGCGAGCATGTGCGTACGCCGGATCCGGTGTCACCTGCGGTGAGGCGGTGGCCAGCTCGGTCGGGAACATGATCGGCTTGATCAGGGTGACGTGGACGCCGTAGGCGGCGACCTCGGCCGCCAGGGACTGGCTCATTGCTTCCAGCGCCCACTTGGAGGCCTGGTAGAGGCCCAGCGCGGGGTAGGCGACCAGCCCGCCGATCGAGGAGACCTGCAGGATCCGGCCGGCGCGGCGTTCGCGCATGCCGGGCAGGACGGCCCGGGTGGTCCACAGCGCGCCGAAGTAGTTGACGTCCATCTGCGCGCGGGCCTGCTCGGCGGTGACCTCTTCGACCGCGCCGGTGAGCATGTGCCCGGCGTTGTTGACGAGGATGTCGATGCGGCCGAAGCGTTGTTCGGCAGTATGCACCGCGGCGTCGACGGCGGCTTGGTCGGTCACGTCGAGTGCCAGCGGCAGCAGCCGGTCGCCGTAGCGGCCGGCCAGCGGTTGCAGCGCGGCCACGTCGCGGGCGGTGGCGGCGACCCGGTCGCCGTGCTTGAGGATCGCTTCGGTCCAGATCGCGCCGAGCCCGCGGGTGGCGCCGGTGATGAACCACGTACGAGAAGTCATGCCGACCAGCGTCGGCGGTCCCGGGCCCGGTAGGCAGAGTGAAGTTCTCTCTGCCTACCGGAGGCCACCAGGCGCAGACTTCTCGTCGTGGACACCCAGCAGCTCGCCCAGTTCCTCCGCGTCCGGCGTCAGGCCCTCAGCCCGGCCGACGTCGGCCTGGCCGCAGCCGGACGACTACCACGGCCTCGACGCCTACAAGGCGTTCTCCGCCGCGGCCGGCGCCGACGCTTTCACCGGCATGCACTTGGAGGTGCTGCGATTGCTCGCCCAGGACGACCTTGTCTACGCCCTGTTCACCAACAGCGGTACCAACGTCGGTGACTTCATGGGCAGCCCCGCCACCGGCAAGTACGGCACGGCACGGTGCTGTTCCGCATCCGCGACGGCCGCATCGCCGAGGCCACCTTCGTCGAAGACATCCTCGACATGCTCACCCAGCTCGGCGTCTTCCCCCAGCCGGCCTGACCCCTGATCGATCAACGCGACACCGACTTCCTCGCGGCCCAACACGTCTCCGCACTCCACACCCCGACCGACCACACCGTCCGGCGCTACGCGCTGACCGGACTCCTCGTCTGCGGGCTGGTCATAGTGTGCAACCCCGGCCGACTCAGAAAATCCCCACCACATCCATCCCTGAGAGGCACGAGCTCGACCGCTAGCCGGGTCAGGGCTCGAACCTCCTCGCGCGGCGGCGCACGAGCAGTACTGCGCCGGCGCCGATCGCCAGGAGAGCCAGCCCGAAGCCGGCCGTCACGGGCCCATCGGCGCCGGTGACCGGCAGCCCGCCACCGCCACCGCCGCCGCCACCGGCCGGGGGAGCGGGACTTGCGGGTGCCGGCTTGCGCGGGTTGTTCTCACAGCCGAGCCCTCGTACGCCGGTGAACGCGGCGCCGGCGGGTCCGTCCAGGCCCCACGGGTCGTTCCGGTAGTCGGGGAGGGTCACCCGGTATTTGACGGTGTCGCAGCTGGGATTATGGGCGCCACGGAAGTCGGCGCACAGATCCGTCCGGGTGCCCGTGTAGAGGTACGCCTCGCAGTGCCGTTCATCCCCCGGTGCGGGCGGCGTGGTCGGCGCCGTCGAGGGTTCCGCGGCTCGTACATCGATGGTTGCCGTGTTGTTCTCGGGGTTGGGGTCGGACACGGAGCTGGAAGCCGCGGTGATCGTGAACGAGCCGACCGGCCCTTGCTCGCCCGGCCGGGCGTCCAGGTTGAACGGCATGGTCTGAAAGTGGCTGAAGCCGACCGGGAGGCTGAGCGTTTCGGTGCACACCAGTTTGTCGTCGCTCAGTACGCAGTCCGGCAACTGCACCGGGAGAACAGTGACCTTGCGGTCGTTCAGACCGCTGAAGTCGAAGACGATGGTCCAGGAACGGGGGACGTCGGACGGGCCGTTGTTGACCACCCTGAGCTCGAGGCGCCGAAACAGCTCACCGGTCATCGCCGTCGTGGCCGACACCTTCACCTCCAGGTCGGCCACGGCTTCGTCGGCGTACGCCGGGCGACTCGTGGCGACCAGGGCGGCGGCGGATGCGAATATGGCGGAGGCGCCCAGAACGGCCCAGGCAGTGGCGCGCCGGAATTGCAGATCCATGTCTCCCCCGGAGCATCGAAGCGTGGCACCAGCGGGCGTACCGTATCGGAGCAGCCTCGCGATCGCCATCCCCGTCGAAGGTGTGACTCCTGACCAGACGTCAGCGCGTCTTCGTCGATGCCGTCGCGATCGGATGTACGTGGTTAAGGCCGGTTCCCCGTGCATCGGCATGTGGCCGAGTGCTCGGACCATTCCATGACCTTCGTCGGGGCGGCGTGCTCATCCATCCATCGTGAGACCGGGCCGGCCAGCGTCATCTGATCCTGGCGGCCGACTAACTGGATGACCTGCACCGACTACCCCCCGTACCGGCCGCGGCGCGAGCTCGCATTCCTGTGCAACGCGCGATACAGAAAACCCCCACCAGAATCATCCCCTGCAATGAATCTGGTGGGGGTTAACGTGTCCGGGGACTTAGTAGTCCTTCTATAGCATCCGTACCCATTTCGGACTTATGGCAATCATACCTGCTCCAGCCCGCTGCGGTAGCCGGCCTGCTACCAGCCACTCGTAAGAGTTTCGGTCGGCGGTGGCTCTCATGAGGTCGGTGCCGCTGCCCCCGCTCGTACCGAAACTGACCCTGCCCGACCGCCAAGGCGAACGCCGCGTGCCGGCCCGGCGGCCGCGACGTCAGTCGGCGCTGCCGCTCCCGGCTGTGCCCATCCTGCCGCGCCGGGACGTGGTGTTCGGGATGTGCTGGATGGACCAAGCCGGTCGCGTGACCGATCGGAGGCTTATGGACAGCCTCGGCTGGACACCGGGCATCCGGGTCGGATTCACCATCCACGAACAACTCATCGTGGTGACCGCCGACAAGGACGGCGTCCGCGGGCTCGACGACCGCCGCCAGGTACGGCTCCCGGTCAACGTCCGCCGCGCCTGCCGGCTCTACAACCGCGAACGCCTCCTGCTCGCCGCCCTACCCGACCGGCAACGGCTGATCATCCACCCACCCGCCGCCCTCGGCCAGCTCACCGCCACCGCCCACCTCGCCGCTGTCGGTGGTGAACTGTGACCGCCACCAACTCCAAGCCGGAAGTCCTGCAGGCCGCACGGCTGCTGCTGCAGCAGATGGGCGTCTCCCCCGCCGACCTGCTCACCGCGCCCGCCAACACCGGGTCGGGCATGCCGTCGTTCCGCGACTACGTCCCCGTCGTCATGGCCGCCGTCTCACCAGCCTCCCAGCGCATGTATGGCACCTACCTGAACAAGGCCATCGACCTGTGGGGCGACCGCGGCATCGACCAAATCCTGCCCTCCGAAATCGAAGCCGCCATGCGCCACGTCCAAGCCCACGCGCTCAAGCGCCGCAATAGCCGTGGCGGGCGCAGCGCCTCCGAACACTTCATCGCCGGCCTCCGCTCCCTATACAAGCGGGCTGTCGCCGACGGGCTGATCGCCGAAGGCGACAACCCCGCCCGCAAAGTCGCCAAACCACGCCGGCTGGCCAGTACCCGCACCGCCCTGCCCTACGAACGGCTCAGCGAACTGATCGAAACCGCCAGCGTCACCGGCAACGACCCCGAACTCGACACCTTGATCCTGCGCTTCCACATCGAAACCGCCTGCCGCCGCGGCGGCCTCCTCGGCCTACGCCCCAAAGACCTCGACGTGGAGCAGTGCCTCGTGCTGTTGCGGGAGAAAGGCGACACGTTCCGGTGGCAGCCGATCTCCCCCACCCTCATGGCGTTCCTCCAGCTGCACATCGACGAACGCGGCCCGCTCGAGGACGAACCGTTGCTGCGCTACCGCAACGGACGAGCGGTCGGCCGACGCCGCTACAACTACCTGTTCGAACGCCTTGGCAAAACCCTGCCCTGGCTGGGCACGCAGCAGGTGTCGGCGCACTGGCTACGCCACACCACCCTCACCTGGGGTCGAATGCGTCTACGGCTACGCCGTCGCCCTCGCCTACGCCGGACACGCCGAAACACCCAACGACGCCGGCACCACCGCCCGCTATGTCAAAGCCACCCTCGCCGAAGTCGCCACCGCCCTGGCCGGGCTCACCGGCGAACACCACCCGCTCGCCGACACCGATTCACCGTTGGAGGTTGCCAGGCAGGCGCTGCAGGCGGCTGAAGGGGAGGAGGATGACGATGAGTAGAGCCCAGCCCCGCTGTCTCTACTGCGGATGCCTGGACCGGCTCGATCGCGTCGCCGCAGTCGTCCGTGCCGGGCGTTCATCGGCGCTGATGCACGGGGAAGTGACCGGCCGATACGGCTACCCGATTCCCATTGATGCGCAGGTGACGAGGACCAGTTCATTGGCTCGTGCGTTGGCGCCGCCGCAACGCCCGCGGCCGGTAACCGGCTCGGTCATGGCTTTCGCCACGGCGGGTGCGCTTACGCTGACCACGTTGAGGATGGCTCTGACGGGGTCCGGTTCGGCGAGCACTGGAGTTGCCATGATCGTCTTTGCCGTGCTCACGGCGTGCAGTGTCGCAAACCTGCGGGCACGTATCCGTCACATGCGGCAGGCGGAGCCGGCTCTCGAGCGTGCGACGCGCCTGTGGCAGCAGTCCTGGTATTGCCATCGGTGCGCGATCGTCAGCGTTCACACGTTGGACGGATCAACACTCCAGCAGCCATATAGTCTCTCAGCGTCATTGATAGAGCTGTCACGCGGTGCGAATGGCTGGCCCGGAGCCGTTGAAGCTCGATCGGGCTAACACCTGTAGAACCGCACGGCAAGCGCGATATCAGCAACACGGTTGCAGATCGTCTGCGGCGGGACGGGGAAATCCGCTCCGCCGCAGATTGCGTGTGCCGCGTCATCGTTCAGGTGTCGGTTGACTATATTCTCGGGCAACGCCTGCCGGCCCGGCGGAGCTGGCGCATTCGACCGGAGATCTCGCGGGAGTCAACATCGCCATCGATTGGGATCACCTCACACAACCCGAGTTCGATCGCATTGTCGAAACCCTGATCGACCGGCTCTACAGCGTTCCCGGTGTTGAGGTCCGGGCCTACGACGGGCGCGGTGGTGACGGCGGGCGTGACGTCGTCGTGCGGAGGGGTTCTCGGCTGCGGATCTTTCAGCTGAAGTATTTCCGTGACGGGTTCGGGAGTGAGCAGCGCTCGCGTCGTCGGCAGATCACCAAGTCTTTCACCGCCGCGATGAAGCATGATCCCATTGAGTGGATCTTGGTGATTCCCACCAACCCCACTCCGGGAGAAGAGCAGTTCGTCATGGAGTTGGGTAGTGATCGGCCAGGTCTGAAGGTGACGATCATGGGCCGTCAGCAGCTCGACAGCCGGCTCTCGCGGTACCCCGACCTTGCTGAGTATCTGGTCCGAGATTCGCTGTTGCATCATGCTCTACGGTCAGGAGAAGGCGCTCCTCACAGGCGGCTTGTCCGACCTCACCGAGCGAACGCGTGCACTGGCTCGGGTTGCCGACACTCTCGATCCCGATTGGGGCATCGAAACCGCCGCGCACGACGGCTTGATCCTGCATACCATCGTCCCGAAGCACGAGCGGGCAGCTGAGGTCTCACCGATCAGCTTCTCGTTCCAGGGTGCGTTCGGAGCTGAGCACGCTGACATCAGGCGGTCGTTCGATCAGATCGTTCGATTCGGCAGCAACGACACAGTGGTGTTGCCACCCGAGATCACCCAACGACTCACGTTCACCGGCCCTGACTGGCTCGCCCCGCAGGGCCCGTACGAGCTGACCCTGAAGCCGATAGATTTGTCGGACCGGATCGGCACCGAGGCCAAGCTGCATATGCTGGACAGCGATGGTCATCGGCGTTCGTCCTATCAGGCAGGCGTGTCGTATGCCGGGGCCGGCTCTTCCGGCTACTCGATAGATCTCCAAATCCAGAACGACACGAAGCTCAGGCTGAAGGTCGGAGACGACGGCGTGACCCTTCAGGCCGACTTTTCCCTACACGCATGGACGCCGCAGCAGGCTTTGCAAACCATTGGCCTGCACCGAAACCTCCTCGAGTTCAGCAGCTGCGAGCTGGAGATCGGTGGACAAGTCATGAGCTTGCTCCGCCCGGACCTTCCGGTTCCGGACCAGGCAACGATGGAAGCTTTGGCAGACATCGAACTTCTGGCCGACGACCTGGACATTGTGCAACGTCATGCGCGAACCTTCTTCCCCATCCCTGAGAGAATCTCGATCACCGAACGCATCGACATCCGGCTCGCCCGACTACTGGTCGAGGGACACTGCGTGCAATATCGAGGCGCACGCGAGTTCACCGCAACCATGAATGGACGCTACGACCCGACTCTCAAAGCTCTGCTCAGCGAGGAGACGGTGTCCATGCGGGTAGACGCGGACACCGACATCTTCATCGGAGCGAACCGGGTATCCCTCGGCCGCCTGCTGTTCTTCCACACGCAGACGCAGATCGAGAACCGCCACGAGCTCCAAGCTGCCCTCGAGGCCGGACGCGGCAACGGCACGAAAGCCAAGTTCGCACCCAAAGACCGAGAGCGATTCAACGCGGTCATGCTGACAGCACGCCCAGGAAGAAACGAGGAGCCGCTCGTTCCCACACCGTGGGGACTTCCAGGAATCGATGGACCAGCAGCACTAAAGTCGCCAGGAAAGTCACGAACCTAAGACCCTGCGGACCGCACGGACACTGCCTCCGCGCGGTCTGCGACGCGATCCTGACCCCACATGCCTGGACCCGACTGGCACTGCGAGCGCAGTATGGTGCGGATCCACTCATCCAGCGTGCATGGAGGGCGGCACAATGCGGAAGTCGGCCGGGTTCCGGCGAGGCGTCGAGTGATTGTAAGCAGAGTGCCTACGGCGAGGTCTCGATCTTTCCGCCGCGACCGCGGAGGACATCATGGAGCGCCTGGTACGCGATGCGGCGACTCGGCTCCGCGTCAAGGAAGCCACGGTTATCCGGTCGTATCTTGACGCCATCGATGTCGGCCCGATCGCTGACGATCTTGTGCAAGCCGATGGAGATCACAGGCAAATGATCGCGGATGCCTCGCCGGCCGTGGTCGACCTCGTCGAGCATGGGGCGATTGGTTGCCTCATTAGCCCAGGCTGCTCGGTGCGTCAGCCTCAATCACGAACAGCTCGCGGCCAGCCAAGACGGCAAATGGCGTGCCGTCGGCGTGCTCGACGACGCAAGCAATGCACTGACGCTCATCGGCGAGGCCCTCGAACGGCACCACACCGGACCCCAAGAAGTCGCGATCCTGCTGAACGACGAATGCACCATGCTCGCGCGACGCGCCTTGACCAAGACGCTCAGAAGCCTCCGCTCAAGGAACTGGACGTTCGGTCACGAACCCGAGCTCGACACAGCAGTTGCCGAACGGATGGAGACCGACCTGACACTGCTGCCAGAACGATAGATCCAACCGCTCGAGCGAGAACACAATCGACGGCGCGGCGATGCCGCTTGCCTTATGCCGAGAGCCGCGGCGAGCTGTTCGATGCGGACGATTTGGGGTCCCCATCGTCGTGCCAGGCTCTGCCCCTACCCACAACCGAGGTGATCCAGCTCGCGGCTGTCTCGAGTAGCGGCCAGTCCTCCCCTCGATGGCTCCTCGACCCCTGGCAGCGGTGAGTGCCCGAAGCTTGAGGCCTCCGACACGATGACGTCGTGACCTCGCCCATGTGCTCGGGTGTGAGCGCGCCGCGGTCAAACTCCACGACAACGAAACGGTGGCCGGCTACCTCACCCAGTGGCTCGAGACCAAGTCACACCGACCCTCAAGCCGCACACTGAGCCATTTTCATCGTGACGGGGCAGGTCACGGCCGCGCCGGAGTCTGATGTGGACATCAGGCGAGGCTCCCGGTAAGACAGCAGTCGACCAAGATCCGATGCCCCAACCGGGAGCCTCGCTGTGCTGTCTTACCCTGCCGCGATTCCGTTGTCCACTCGCAGCCTGAACCACCTCGCCGGCCTCATCCGAGCCCACCGCCAGCAGTGCAGGTCCCGTTGGCGGCGCCTCGACCCCGGCCGGCAAGCCCTGCTCGCTCTGGCCCACCTGCGTAACGGCGACACCCTGACCCGCCTGGCCAGCGGTTTCGAGATCGGCGTAACGACTGCCTGGCGTTACGTCCGCGAAGCCATCAATCTGCTCGCGGCCACCGCCGACGACCTCGAGGCGGCGATGGCCAGAATCCGGCTGCTCGCCTACGTGATCCTCGACGGCACCCTGATCCCGATCGACCGGGTCGCCGACCAGAAGCCCTACTACTCCGGCAAACACCGCCGGCACGGGGTGAACGTGCAGGTCATAGCCGATGCGGCAGGCCGGCTCATCTGGGCATCGGCAGCCTTGCCCGGCGCTATCCACGACCTGACTGCCGCCCGCACCCACGCCATCATCCAGGCTTTGACCAGCGCGAACGTGATGACGTTCGCCGACAAGGCCCACCAAGGAGCCCGCGGCAGCATCCGGACCCCGTTCAAACGGCACCGCTACCGGCCGAAACTGTCCGCCTGGCAGAAGAAGGTCAACCGGGCACACGCTCGGATCCGTGCCATCGGCGAACGCGCCAACGCCACCCTCAAGACCTGGAAACTCCTGACGAAACTCCGCTGCAGCCCCCACCGGGCGACCGCGATCGTGCAGGCCATCCTCGCCCTGCACCACATCGAGAACCCGGCCTACTCAGGATGAAAATGGCTCACTGTCAACCGCTACACCGCCTACCTCCACAATGACTTTATCCCCGCGTTCGGCGCCATAGCCTTGGACGGCTCGCCCACCAACATGTCGCCCGCGGATAAGGCGTCAGCCGCGCTGGAAGAGGCTGACGAGGCCTTGGGGGGCGTGGGCGCCGAAAATGAGGTCGATCGTCTTGTGGGCGGCGATCGCGGCGGCTTCGCTGCGCGGGAACATGGCTTTCTCGTACGCGGCTAGGGCGGTTTCGAGGTCGTCGGGGTGGGCGGCGATGGACTGGCCGAGTTCGGCGCCGTCGAGCATGGCCAGGTTCGCGCCGTCGCCGCCGGGGAGGCTGACGTGTGCCGCGTCACCGAGCAGTGTCACGCCGGGGATCCGGTCCCACCGGTGATCGTTGGGGAGCTTGTAGACGCTGCGCAGCACGGCATTGGTCTCACCATCGGTAATCAGCGAAGTCAGCTCTGGGGCCCATCCGTCGAACTCGGCGGCGATCCGTTTCTTGGCGCCCAGGGCGTCGGCGAAGTCGATGTCGGCGAACCACTCGACCGGCCGGAAAAAGACGACGTACGTATGGATGACGCCGTTCGCTTCCCGATGGGCCAGAAAACCTTGGCCGGGGATCAGGGCCTTCATCGCGCCACCGCCGACCGTTCTGGCTGCCTCGGGGTGGTGGTCGTCCACGTCGTGCAGATAGAGATCGACGTAGCTCATGCCCGCGTAAACCGGCTTGGCCTCGGAGACCAGTGGGCGGATCTTGGACCACGTTCCGTCGGCGCCCACCACCAGGTTGGAGACGGCGGTTGTGCCGTCTGCGAACGCCAGTTCGTGACGGCCTGACCCCGCTGGGGTCGCCGACTGAAGCTTCTTGCTCCATTGCACGGTCCCGGTCGGCAGCGACTCGAGCAAGATGCGCCGGATGTCCCCACGTAGCGCCTCCGGCCGGGTCATCGAACCGTCGTCGGGGAGTTCGACCAGCACTTCGCCGTGCTGATCGAGAATCCGTTGCGCGCCACCACCCCGATGGATGATCGCACGGTACTCGTCGGTCAGCCCGGCGATCTCGAGAGCAAGCTGACCGCTGTGCTGGTGCAGGTCCAGTTGTCCACCTTGGGTGCGGGCATCGGCGGAGGCTTCGCTGTCGTAGACGACAACCGGGACGCCGTGGAGGTGCAGCACTCGGGCGAGGGTGAGGCCACCGAGGCCCGCGCCGATGACTGTTACCGAGGTCGTCATGACAATCCTTCCTGACGAACTTAGTTCGTTAGAACGAACTAAGTTCTACTAAACGAACTAAGTTCGTGTCAACGTATAATGATCGACATGGCAGTCGACCCCTCCCGGCCTCGCGCGGCCCGGCTGGCCCGCTTCGACGCCGGTCTCGCCGGCTCGGCACCCCGGCGAGCGCCTATCACCGTCGAGCGGATCACGCAGGCCGCGTTGCAGGTTGTCTCCGCCGATGGGTACGACGCGTTGACTATCCGCAGCGTGGCCAAGGTGCTCGGCACCGGCCCGTCCTCGCTCTACGCCCACATCGTCAACAAGGCCGACATCGACGATCTGCTGGTCGGATGGGTGTGCTCGCGGATCGCGCTGCCCCGGTCCGACCCTGTGCGATGGCGGGAGCAGCTGAGGGACGTGTACGTCCAGCTCCGCGATCTTTACCTGGGATATCCGGGTATCTCCCGGGCCGCGCTGGCCATCGTTCCGACTCACGTGGAGACTCTGCGGGTCAGTGAGGGGCTCTTCGCGATCGCTCTAGCCTCGGGCGCCGCACCCCGGACTGCGGCCTGGGTCATCGACGGGCTCTCGCTCTATGTCGCCGGCTACGCGCTGGAGTCGGCGCTGGTCGAGCGTCGGCGCCGCGACTCCGAAGCCACCTGGATTCTGTCTCGCGACGAACTGGTGAGCCGCCTCGAGGCCCTCCCCTCAGACACATTCCCCCAGACGACCCGGTACGCGGCGGAACTGACCTCGGGTACCGGTCACGAACGCTTCGACTTCACACTCGAACTGTTCATGGACAACCTCGCGCGATCGAGCGACCGACCGTAGCTTCGTACCCGAAGGTGCGCCGCCGATCGGAGCCGAGGTTTCGGCTAGCTGATGATCGGCGCGGCGAGAGCTTCCTCTACGCCATGGGCGGCGATGATCTTCAGAGCGGCGTCGACCAACTGCGAGTCCTCATTGGCGTCGATGGAGACGACCTTGAACCAGCGCATCTCGATGACGTGTACGCCGTGCTGGTCGTACGGTGACCCGTCGGGCATGTCCTGCGTCGCCGTCCATCGGATGATGAGGGTGGTGCGGCCCGGCCAACCCTTGACCCAGACGTCAGTGACGGTCAGACGCAGCGTCGGCGTGACCCGGCCCACCCGCTCAAGCCAGCGGCGAAGCCCGTCGCGGTCGTGACGTTCACCGCCTAGCGCATGAGCACCACCGAAGCGGTGGTGAATGGTGGGCGCGCAATTCTTCAGTAACGGTTCGTAGTTGTGATCGGAAACCAGCTGGAAGTTTCGCACGGCAATGCGCTTGACAATAGCGTGATACATAAGAATCCCCTATGACGCGGGCTTAAGTGGTTCTCGTATCCGAGGGTTGATTGACGTCGCGTTCGCCGTTCGTCCATGCGGTAGGCGTCCACAAGCGGATCGCCGCTGAAGTCGACAGTTGGGCGCCCGAACGATTTCGGTCGGCCTCAGCGGAACGTCTCGGTCTGCGTGCTGACGCCACCGACCGGGGTCTTGCCGGTCAGCACGGGCAGACCGCGCCGATCGCCCTTCAGGGCGTACGCGTAGAAGGCTCGCAGATACGTGACCGCGAGGTTCTGCTGGGCGGCCGCGGTGGGCCGGCCCTTCGCCTCTGGGCACTCGGTGTCGTCGCCGTCCGCCGGGCCCGGTCCCTTCGTCCACTCGGTGTTGAAGTAGTTGTGATTGGCCTTGGCCACCTTGACAAGGAAGCCACCGACACCGTGGTGGGCCTTGGCGTTGCGGTAGAAGGCCTGGTCACTGTCTCCGAAACAGGCCGCGGACAGCACGGCCACCTGCGCCTTGGTGACCGTGGTGTCGAACATATTGCTGTTGGGGGAGGCAACCGCGACGACACCCCGGATCGACACCCCGGCCGGCAACTCCCGTCGGTTGGCGTCGGCCGCCTGGTAGTAGACGCCCTCGCCGCCGACCGAGTGGCCCATAGTCCCCACCCGGCTCAGGTCGAGCCGACCGCGGAAGTCGACGTCGGACTTGCGTCCGGTGGCCGGGTCGCTGAACTTGCCCGCGAGCGGCCCGGCGCCGGTGGTCGTGAGCTTCTGCAGCATCGCGAGGTGCTTGTTGATCAGGTGGGCCCGCTGAGGTGCGACACCCATGTTGTAGTTGAGGCCGTTGGCGGTTGGCGCAACGACCACGAAGCCGTCCTGGGCCAGGGCACGCGCGAGGTAGTCGTAGCCGCGGTTGTTCGGGTACGGCTTGACCCCGGGCGGACAGGGCCAGGTCCAGTCGTCCTCGTCCGCGGTGTGACAGGAGATGTTCTGACCGTGTAGTAGCACCACCACGGGCAGCTTGCCGCTCATTCTCGTCGGGTAGTGCACAACGGCGCGCAGTTCGGAGTTGCCATCCCAGTCCGGCTTGTCGGTGAAGGCTCTGTCACCCAGGTTGTACTCGACGACTCCCACTGACGCCGAGACCAAGGCCGGCGGCGTCGTGGTCGCGCCGGCGGTGTCACTCCGATTCGCCATTGAAAAAACAGCGACGGTCACCACGACGAGCACTGCCGCGCCCAGGAACGTACGTCGTCTCACGAGGTCTCCCGATCGGTTCATTGAGATGATCAAGAACAGACCATAGGAGCCAGTTGTATGAAATTCGTCAGGTTCTGCCGACGGCCCCCGTGACCGGAGTGATACGTACTTACGCTGCGGCGCCGTCAGAGTGCCCAGCTTGGCCGCGTCCAGGCTGCCCGAGCACGACCATCTCGGAAGCTGGCAACATTCCGGTCAACGCCGCAAGCCCGGTGGTCATCCACAGCCCGCTCGCCGATGAGTTGCGGAGGGGGCGATGGAACTGCTTGCGGAACTGCCCATGGGCGTCGAGGCGCACACGCACTCAGCCGCGTTCCTCTCGTGAATGACGCGTCGTACTGGTCGCCCTCAGGCCCGCCAGCACGACGTCGGCGGTGCGTTCCGCCTCGGCCCGGCCGTAGGCGACACCGTGCATGTGCGCCAGGTGGGCCGGCCCGGCCACCAGGTGCGCGAAGAACAACGGATCCACGGCCTGCAACTCGTCCCGATCCGTCGCCCGCTCGAGCCGGGTGCGCACAGTTTCCAGCCGGCGGTCGAGCACCCTGCGAACGGTGCGCTTAACCGCCTCGCTCTCGCTGTTCGACACGGCGTTCTCGAGCGCGCGCCCGACCGGCTCGGCGAGTTCGGCTGCCTGACCGAGCAGGAACTCCACCAGGTCGGCGCGCAGGTCGCCGGTGTCGGGGAACGGCACCTGCCGCGCCGCGTACTGGGCCAGCGCCTCGACGACCAGTTCGTCGCGGTCCGGCCAGTTGCGGTACACGCTGGCCCGGTGCACGCCGGCCCGCTCGGCCACCTCCTCGTACCGGAACCCGGCCACGCCCTCCCGCGCGACCAGGTCGACAGTCGCCGCAAGGATCTGCGCGCGCACCCGGGCCGTACGTCCACCAGGCCTGCTCTTCTCAGCCATCAAGGTTGATTCTCTCAAATCTCCGGTGAAGTGGCGACGCGCCTTAAAGCGACGTACTGTCGCCTTAAGCAATCCCAAGGAGGGAACACCATGAAGATCCTCGTCTCCGGCGCCGGCATGGCCGGCCTGTCCGCCGCCACCAACCTCGTTACCCGTGGCCACGACGTCACGATCGTCGAGCGCTCCTCGCACTTCCGGGTCAACGGCTCGCCGATCGACGTACGCGGCGACGCCATCGACATCACCGCGAAGATGGGACTGCTCGACAAAATCCGTGAGCACCGGCTGCACATGACCGATCAGACCGTCTTCGTCGACGCCGACGGCAACGCCGTCGCGCCGCTGCCTGTCGCGGAGTTCGACGACTCCGGCGACGACATCGAGATCGCCCGCGAGGACCTGGCCAACCTGCTAGCCGAAGCTCTACCAGCGGAAACGACAGTCGTCTTCAACGACTCCATCGGGACGCTCACCGAAGACGGCACCGGCGTCGAGGTGCGTTTCGTGTCCGGCCGCACCGAACGCTTCGATCTGATCGTCGGCGCGGACGGGCTGCACTCCACCACCCGGCGGCTGGTCTTCGGACCGGAGAAGCAGTTCGTGGAGCACCTCGGCGTCTACGTCGCGATCGCCGACCTGCCCGCCGAAGCCGGCCGAGCCGACCTGCCGAACCCGACCTACAACTACCCCGGCCGCATGGCCAGCATCATGCGCTATCACGACCGAGCTCTGGCGGTCTTCGAGTTCCGCTCGGACTGGGTCGACTACGACTACCACGACCTCGACGCGCAGAAGAAGATCCTCACCGATGCGTACGCTGGGCACGGCCAGTGGCGCGTACCGGAACTGATCGCCGCCGCGAACGCCGACCCCGAGCTGTACTTCGACTCCTGCAGCCAGGTCCACATGCCTACCTGGCACACCGGCCGCGTCGTGCTCGTCGGTGACGCCGCCCACGCCGCGTCGGGCCTGTCCGGCCGCGGCACCACACTGGCTCTGCTCGGCACCTGGTTCCTCGCCGAAGAACTGCGGGAGGACGACCTCGCCGCCGGCTTCGCCCGCTACGAGGAACGCCAGCGTCCGTACGTGCGTACCGGACAGGCGGCCGCCGCCGGCGGTGCCGACCTGGTGACTCCCGCGACCCAGGAAGCAATCGATGCCCGCAACGAGCGAATCCGCGCGGCCATGAGCTGACACTCACGGGGAGAAGTGTGACTTCGCGGGATCGAGCGGCGGCACGTACCGCCGCGTAGGTCTACGACAACATTCTCATTTTTGCCACCGTCGTACCTCTGATCGGCGACGATCTGCGTCACGGCCACGCCGCTCTGCTCGGCGTGGCCGCGTCCGCCTTTCTCGCGCACATTCTCGCCGACATGGTGGGCCACATGGTCAAGGTCGCGGTCGGTCACTGAGCACCGCGAGCCTTGCTACCGGTCCGGCAGCCGCACCGTGAAGAGGCTGCCCTCGCCGGGGGTGCTGTCCACCTCGATCGTGCCGCCGTGCGCCTCCACCAGCTTGCGGGTGATGGCCAGACCCAGACCGCTGCCGCCGGTGGCGCGGCTGCGGGATTCGTCGGCGCGCCAGAAGCGGTCAAAAATACGGGGCAGGTGCTCGGCCGGGATACCCACCCCGGTGTCGCGTACGGTGATCGTTGTGCCCTCCGCACCGACCGTCACCGCGCCACCGGCCGGGGTGTAGCGGATCGCGTTCGACACCAGATTGCCGACCACCTGACGCAGCCGGACCGCGTCGGCCCACACTATCGGCGTGCCGTGCACCTTGACCGCCAGCGTGACTTCGGCTGCGTGTGCCACCCCGCGGTGGCTTTCCACCACCTGACCGACCAGGTCCCGTACGTCGGTCGGCGCCGGATGTATCCGCAGGGTGCCGGCGTCGGCCGCGGCCAGGTCGCCCAGGTCGTCGATGATGTGCTGCAGCTGCGTGGCCTCCTCGTGCAGCAGTGTGACCAGCTGCGCATCGGTGGGCGCGAGGTCGTCCTGGGCCGCCTCCAGCCAGCTGCGGATGTTTGTCAGCGGAGTGCGCAGCTCGTGCGCCACATCGCTGACCATGGCCCGGCGCTGCGCCTCGGCCCGGTCGCGGCGTTCGGCCGAGGCATCCAGCGCGCGGGCCAGGTGGCCGATCTCGTCGCGGCCGGTCGAGGCGATCGGGGCCTGCCGGTCGGCCGCCTCGGTGAGCGCGCGCAGTGGCCGGACCAGGCGGCGGCCGACCAGCACGGTGATCAGGATGGTGGCCAGCAGCACAGCGCCGGTCGTGCCGACGATCCGGATCGTGTTCTCCCGGCTCAGCGTGAACGTGGTGCGATCGACGCCCGAGCTCGGGCCGGTCAGAAACAGCAGGGCGGGCGGGGCGACGTACGGCCGCAGTTGGTTGCGGCGCGACTGCTCCAGGCACGACTTGAGGCGCGCGACGGTGGAAGAATCCAGTCCGCGCACCCGCTCCAGCGGCAGATAGACCACGTCATGGGATCGCCCAAGGGAGATCGAGAAGTCCGGCCCGATCCGCAGGAGGGCCTCTGGGGGCCATTCAGCACAGCGGGCGGTAGACGCGGCAAGCGTATCGAGCGCCTTCCGCTCGGCTGGAGTGACGATTGCGCCGGCCGCCAGGCATGTGTAAGCGGCGCTGCTGAGCTCGGCTGTCGTGGTCACCACGGGCCGGCCGCCCGGGTCGTCCGTGACCTTCCCCTCCGCCCCGGCTCGGCGCAGGCAGCCCACCTGTGCCGCGGCCACGTCGCGGAGTTTGGCCCGGTCGGAGTCGGTGAGCCGGTAGGGACCGACCGCCCGCGAGTCGATACGCTCGGTGCCACCGGTCAGCCCGATGTCGAGGTTGAGCGGGTCGACCACGGCCGACGGGCGGGCGGTGCGCAGCGAGGGCCCGGGCGACGACTCGGCGATAATCCGCAGGTCGTCGGTGGTCAGCGTGATCCGCCGGTCCAGCTTCGCGGCCCGCGCGCTGATCAACGGCGCCGCGCCGGACCAGTCC
Organism: Paractinoplanes lichenicola; assembly: GCF_016785085.1. GTDB lineage: Bacteria > Actinomycetota > Actinomycetes > Mycobacteriales > Micromonosporaceae > Actinoplanes > Actinoplanes lichenicola. The sequence goes on along the minus strand of NZ_JAENHO010000004.1, from coordinate 726,610 downwards.
GGGTGGGTGGCCGCGTAGCCAACCAGCATCTCGTAGACGCCCTTGTCGTCAGTGAGTGAGCGGCTCTGCTCCGCGACGATCGCCCGGGTCGCGGTGCGGGTGGCCAGCCAGGCGGTCGCCGCGATGGCCGCGACCGCGATCGCGATCGAGGTGAGCAGCAGCCGGGTCACCAGGCTGTGCCGCAGCGGCACCCTGCTGCTCACCCGACGGCCGTCATCTTGTAACCGACGCCGTACACGGTCACCAGGTGAGCCGGGCGCTGCGCGGGAATGAAGAACCGTCCCGGCTGCTCGGACATTGCGGCCAGGAACGCGAACTCGCCGGGCGTGCACTCGATCGGCTCGCCGTCGACGGTCACCGTGTGCCGCACGGGATCCAGCTCGACCTGGCCGACCGTGCGGGCCGCCGAAGCGGTCCGGGGGCCCGGCGCAGCAGCATGCGGATGCGGGCCTCCAGCTCGCGTAGGCTGAACGGCTTGGTCAGGTAGTCGTCGGCGTCCAGGTCGAGCCTCAGCAACAGGTCGTTCTCGGCGGCGCGGGCGGTGAGCATCAGCACCAGCACGTCGGACTCCTGGCGCAGCGGCCGGCACAAGTCCAGACCGTCCAGCCCCAGCATCATCACGTCGAGCAGCAGCAGGTCGGGGTGCAGCCGACGGGCCTCGCTCAGCGCGGACCGGCCGTCGTGCACCACGACAGCCTCGTGCCCGTCGGCGACCAGATTGCGTTGCAGCACCTCGGCCTGACGAGATTCGTCCTCGGCGACCAGGACATGAGCACACATGGCGGCGACTATAAGTCGCGAAAACCGGCTCGGTGGCGTCTTGGGGTCACACCTGACAAATTCCTGATGATCTTCGGCCGCCCTCGTCCGTATGCCAGTGAAGTCTGACGCCCCCACCGATGTGGTCCCCGGCGGTTGCGGCCCCCGCCCGCACCCCGGCGGCGTGTCGGAATGTGGCTGGCCGCGGGTGTGATCGTGGCGGTGGCCGCCGCCGCGGCATACTCCTGACGATCCGGCATGCCGACGGCCGCGAAGCGGCTACGGCGCGCCCCGGCCGCTGGCCGGCCATTCGGTGGGCTGCCAGCCCGGCCCGGGCGAGCGCGTCACCGTGACGACGACAACCGGGACGACAGGCCGCCGGTGGTGCCCGCCCCAGCCGGCGGTGTCCGGCGTGGCCGGCGTCGGTTGTGCTGGACGGCGTCTATCCCTGCGCACGGGCGGCGCGCCCAATCCCGATACAGGCCCTGGCCGCAAACTAGAAAGGCGGCGGCCGGGCACTTGCTGCCCGGCCGCCGCCCCCTCTTAAAGATCACTTCATCGCGGCGGCAACCTCGCGCTCGCACTCCGGCGACTTCTCCATGCCCAGCGAGATCGAGCGGGAGTCGTTCTGGTCGCCGCCGAAGGCCCAGCCGAGGCCGTTCTCGGACACCTCGACGTACTCGACGCCCTTCTCCTTGAGGCACTTCACGACGGCGACCGCGAAGTCCTTGGCCTCCGGGTTGGCCGGGTCCCTCTCCCACGGCGGCAGCGGGTAGTACTGCGTCTCGCAGATCTTGTTCGCGGCCCTGAACGTGTCGGCCTCCGGACCGCTTTCGTTGATGAGCTTCCGCGCCTTGCTCAGGTCGGTGACGCCGTGATCCTTAAGACATTTGTTGTACGGTGCGAGCAACGCCTCGAACTCCTCCTGCGTGGTGTCGAGCCGCTCTCGGGGCCGCTCCGGCACCTTCGAGGCTGACGCCGTCGGCCCAGGGGCGGCGCTCTGCAGTGTGGCCACCTTCGCCCCGCCCGCATTCCCGGCTTCGCCCTCACCCGGCGACCCGCATCCCGCCAGCCCCGTCAGGACAATCGCCGCAACCGCCAGCGCCTGACTCCTGCGCATCCGTGAACCTCCCGTCACCGCGGCCGGGACAGTCCCGACCGCTGGTCAGCCTGGCAAGCGCATGTCAGGAAGATATGAGGTCGGACCGCTTGGCAGTCTGCACGAATCCGGCTAGCAGACCTGACATGGTTCAAACGACTGGTCTTAGTACGGCTGCCGCTGTCCGAGAGCATGGTCGGAGCCGGTAGATGCAGGGGCGGCCACCGCGTGATCGTCACTAACGGCGACCGTGATCAGAGCCAGACGGCCAGCCCGGATACGGCCTCGTGGGGCCGAGGGCGTCCGCCGGGTACCGCGACCCCGGGCGACCGCCGGCGCTTAAACCTCAAAGGATCTGGAGTCGATCGTCGGGCAGCCGATCGAGTTCGAGGTGCTGGTCCACGCGCAGTGGACGCCCACCGCGCACCTCGCCGCCACGTTCCGCTCCGGGCGGGTGTTCGTCATCGGCGACGCGGCACATGCGCTGCCGCCATCCATGGGCATGGGCGCCAACCTGGCGATCGCCGACGCACACAATTTGGCATGGAAACTTGCTTGGGTGCTCGACGGGCGAGCCGGCGCCGGGCTGCTGGACAGCTATGACCCCGAACGACGCCCGGTGGACGCGTTCATCCTCGAACGGTCGATCATCGAGATGGACTGGAGTGTGAAGCAGTTCGACGAGGCCACCGCGATGATCGGGCTCGGCTATCCGCCTGCTTCATCCCCGGCGATGATCGGCGAGAGCACCGGCATGCCGATCAGAGACCCTCACGACAGTGGACCCGAAGTCCGGATGCGTGTACCGCACCACTGGCTCATTGACGGCCGGTCCACCCTGGACCTGGCGAACAGCAACACGTTCGCCGCCGTAGGAATTATGGACGCTGGAATCACCGAGATTCCGTACGGAAATATTCCCGGTTCGCCGACTGCGCCACAACGAGTATGGCTGATCAGGCCCGACGGCCACATCGCGGCCCACGTCCCTGCCGAGGAAATCGCCAGCACCATCGACTGGATTCTCGAACGCCACTAGGGGATCATCGCGGGGCCCGAATAGCAGCCCGGTTCAAATCTCTATCGTGGCCCGTTTCATCGTTCCGGCGCCATGACTGCAAAGGCGACACACGCCACCGTCCGCATGACGAGTAAAATAAAGTGGTAGCGATCGAGGAAGACGATAAACGAGCATTTGGAATACCTTCTCGACCGTACGGCCGCATCCGAGACGATAATCCAATACTTCAAAGCGCTGGACAACTGCGACTAGCCGGAACTGCGGGAAACGATTGACGACCAGATCGACGTCGACTTCTCGCCGCTGTCCGGCGAGCCGGGAAGGACGCACTATACCGACGACTTCGCGGAGATCGTCAGAACAGTCTGACGAGCGCGCCACCCACTCAACACATAAGCGCCAACCACATGATCAGCGCAGAAGGCGACCACGCTCACGCAATGGTGTCCATGTACGCGTGGCATCAACCGCCCGCACAGGGAGCCGGCATCGGAACCCTGCACGGTTCCTACACGATCGGCCTTGTCCGCAACGGAACTCAGTGGCGGATCCGAGAACTCCGCACGGCCGCCCTGTGGAACAGGCCCGAACAGTCGGACCCCTGGCAATCTGAGCCGCTCTCAAAAAATAGATCGGCATTATTGAACCGTCGGCGATTTCAGACCCGCTAAGCGTCCAGTCCGAAACCAAAAACCGAAACAGCAGCTTTCGCAAACGATGCACAGCAGATAGCCGCATCGGCACTACCATCGACCGACAAATATACCTGAACCTTCAACGAAACTCCATCGAACTCACCACCAAGCACCCGTTCGGCCTGAGCAACGTTTACACGACAGCGAACCTTCTCAGCGGAACCTCGCAGGTTGGAAAACCTATCACTAAGAGCCGGCTAGAAGCCATCGCGGACGCAGCGTCATTGGTCAGCGGCGGCACGATCCACGACGAAGAGATAGCTGACAAAAGTTCCTTGACGCGGCAAATAGTCCACATATCACCATGCACCTGGCCCCTCCCTCTCCATCTGTCGGTCTCGATCGGCGAGCAGTGCCGCGGTTTCAGGCGCGGTAACGGACAGGATGCGCCGGGCAAGGCGGCTTAACTGTGTGATTTGTGGAGTGGACAGCCCCTCGAAGACGAGGCGGCGCACCTCACGGACGTGGTCTGGGGCCGCTGCCGTCAGCTTGGCCTGACCCTCGTCGGTCAGGAAGACGTCGGTGGCGCGAGGTTCGCCGTTGGCTTGAGTGCGACGCTCGACCCATCCCTGCCGCTCGAGGCGTGCTACGGCGTGTGAGAGGCGCGAGGAAGACCCGCCGACCACGTTGGCGAGGGTGGCCAAGCGTGCGCACTGGCCCTCACACTCGGACAAGCCGGACAGAATCGTGTATTCGAAGAGGTTCAGGCCGGAGTCGCGCTTGAGTTGTCCGTCGACGACGGAGGGCATCGTCATCAGCAGGGCAGCCAGGGGCATCCAGGCCGCCTGCTCATCTCGCGATAGCCAGAGGGCCGAGTCGTCCTCGGATGGTTGCGAGCTGGTCATGTGGATCACTCTACCCAATCGCCGTGTTGAAGATTCACGACGCGCGTGCCACGATCGTCGTGAACATTCACGACGACGCAAGGGAGAATCGTGATGCGCATCGGCATCATCCTGGGTAGCACCCGCCCCAACCGGCTCGGCGAGCAGGTCGCCCACTGGGTCCTCGATCTGGCCGCGCGACGCAGCGATGCCGTGTTCGAGCTCCTAGATCTGCGGGAGCACGCGCTGCCGCAGCTCGACGAGGAGGTGCCGCCGGTGGTCGGGCAGTACCAGAACGAGCACACCCGTAACTGGGCCGGCACGATTGCCGCGTACGACGGGTTCGTGATCGTCACACCCGAGTACAACCACAGCGTCCCGGGGGCGCTGAAGAACGCCCTCGACTACCTGTATGCCGAGTGGGGCGACAAGGCCATGGGAATTGTCTCCTATGGCAGCGTGGGCGGCGCCCGGGCCGCCGAGCAGCTTCGCCAGATCGCCGGAGCACTGCGGATGGCGGATGTCCGCCAGCAGGTGCTGTTCTCGCTAATGACCGACTTCGAGAACTTTCAGACCCTACAGCCCAAGCCGTTTCACGAGTCCGCGCTGGAGACCATGCTCGATCAGCTCCTCGCATGGAGCGGCGCGCTGACAGTACTGCGTCGTGAAACCGTCCCCGTCAATGCGTGAGCGCGGCATGTCCATGGAACAACGCCTGCGGACGATCGAGGACCGTCTGGCTATTTACGACTTGCTCGTAGCGTTTCCCCTCAGTGACACCGGCGACCGCGCCGCGGTCGAGGCCGTCTACAGCGAAAGCTTCGTTTTCGACCGCGCGGGTCTCGGCGAAGTCCGGGGCTGGGATGCCCTATGGCTACGGTCGCGAGAAGCGGCTCCAGTTGGTCGCGGGTTTCGGCACCAGTTGTCGATCTCAGCGAGGCGCAATGGTCGGGAGAACCAACCGCAGAGGCTGACCATGGGACCGTCGCAGTGCAGGTCAGCGGCTCGCTAACCGGTGGTGCCCAGTCTCGCGACCACGGACTTCGGCCGGTGCCTGCGTGGTGTCGAAACCGGCGACCAAGTGGTGCCCGATCTGACGACCACAGCCAGCCCTACATCCCAGAAGTCGCCAACGGCGTAAGCGCAGGAAGCCGCCGCGTGTACGAAACGTACTGGCGACGCATCCGCGAAAAATGGGGCCATCGGCGAATCGACGAACCCACTCCACTGGAGATCAAACAGTTTGCCGAGGAGGTCCGCCAGCACGCAGTTGTCCGCCGCAACCACCGCGGCGGTGCGGGTGCAGCCGAGCACTTCATCGCAGCGCTCCGATGCATCTACCGCTACGCCACCGCGGACCAGCTCATAACCGCCGCAGCCAACCCATCAGTCCGCGTCGACAAACCGCACCGCCAGCCCAGCCTCAGACATGCCCTGCCCGGGCCGGCGCTGGCCGCCATCATCAAAGTCGCCGGCGAGACCGGCAACGACCCCGAACTTGACCTGCTCATCCTCCGGATCCACATCGAGACCGCCTGCCGCCGCGGGGGTGCGCTCGCCATCAGGCGCAAAGACCTCGACCCCGAGCAATGCCTCGTCCGGCTGCACGAGAAAGGGCAAACCCAACGCTGGCAGCCGATCTCACCGACCCTTGCCGAAGCGCTCGTCGCCCACTTCGACGAGCGTTCCGGCGGCGACCCCGATGAGCAGATATTGCGATACCGGAACGGTCACTGTGTAGGCCGCCGACGCTACGACCACCTCTGGCGCCGGGTCGGCACCCACCTGCACTGGGTCACCGTCCAGCAAATCAGCGCCCACTGGCTGCGCCACACCACGCTCACCTGGGTCGAGCGGCACTTCTCGTACGCGGTTGCCCGTGCCTTCGCCGGCCACGCCGACAGCAACGAAGCCGGGACCACTGCCACCTACGTCAAAGCGACCTTGCAGGAGGTCGCCCAGGCACTCGCGGCACTGACCGGCGAACCGCATCCCCTCGCCGACGACGACTCGATGTCAGCGATCCTCGGGCCCTGACAGGCCCTGCGCCCGTTGATCTAGCCACGGCTTGCCGACCCGCAGTGACGGCGATCACCCACGGAAAGTTGTGCCTGCTCAGATGCGGTGACGATCAAAACGAGTAATGGCCGAATCATCGAGTCGGCCATTACTTTTTGATCTATTCTTAGGGCACCCATGAGCGTTTGGCTATCATGTGCCCATGAACACCCATGCTGTGCATGGATGCTACGGATTTTGTGTCCGGAGATTGACACAAACCAATACCCATCCCATCCTATCTACCACCATTTCACTTCAATAGCTACACCGGAACCCCGCTTAGAAGCTTCACCCGAGCGGGGTTCTTGCTGGTCTGGGACACCTCATCATTCGCCCTCCACGCAGAAATCGCGGCCTTGGATAGCGCTCTGGGGCGCTTCACCGGCCAGTGATGGCCCACAGCGAGGAGGGTCAGGTTAGAACCCGGTCGGTAGCCGTGAGGTGTACGGGGATTCGAGCGTCGCGACCTCGCTGTCGGTAAGCCGGACGTCAAGGGCGGCCGCCGCGTCAGTGAGGTGGTGCTCCTTGGTGGCGCCGACAATGGGAGCGGTCACCACAGGGTTGCGTAGCACCCAGGCGAGGGCGATCTGGGCCATCGGGAGGCCGCGGGCCTCGGCGACCTTCTGCACGGCGTCGGCAATCGGCTGGTCGTCATCGCTCAGTACGCTGAGACCGAACGCGTCGGTGGCGGATCGACGGGTCCGAGTTCCCCACGGGCGGGTCAGCCGTCCGCGCGCCAGCGGGCTCCAGGGGATGCTGCCGACGCCGAGGTCGGCGAGCAGGCCGAACATCTCGCGTTCTTCCTCGCGCTGCATGAGGCTGTAGTGGTCCTGCATGGACACGAACCGGGTCCAGCCGTTAGCAGTGGCGGTGTATTGCATCTTGGCGAATTGCCAGGCGTGCATGGAGGATGCGCCGAGGTAGCGGGCCTTGCCGGCCTTGACGACGTCGTGCAGCGCCTCCATGGTCTCCTCGACCGGCGTATCCGGGTCGAATCGGTGAATCTGGTAGAGGTCGACGTAGTCGGTGCCCAGGCGCCGTAGCGAGGCATCGATGTTCTCCATGATCGCCTTGCGGGACAGCCCTGATCCGCCCGGCCCGTCGTGCATTGTGGCGTAGACCTTCGTTGCCAGCACGACGTTCTCCCTGCTGGTGTACTCCCGGACTGCCTGGCCGACGACCTCCTCGGACGCGCCGATACCGTACCCGTTGGCGGTGTCCCACAAGGTTATGCCCAGCTCGACGGCCTGCCGGAAGAATGGTCCCGCAGCGTCGGCGTTCAAGACCCAGTCCTGGTGGCCTCGCGTGGGATCCCCGTAGGACATGCAGCCGAGGGCGACCCGGCTTACCTTGAGGCCCGAGTTACCGAGACGGGCGTACTCCATCGATTGGTCCTTTCCAGGGAGTGCCCTTGTTGATGGCCGCCCAGAAGTCGGGGTCGTGGCTGAAGAAGATTTCGGCGCCGGCGTCACGGCGCCGGGCGAAGTCGTGGAGGCTCGCGCGGTAGGCGTCGGCATCGTGGGTGTGATCCGGCAGGCGCAACTGGTCGAGTGCGTCGCGCAGGTTGCAAGCGTCGCCGGCGAGGATCGCTTCGCCGGCGGCCGTGCGGACCCGCGCGGATTGATGGCCCGGCGTGTGCCCGGGGGTCGGATAGATCACGACTGAACCGTCGCCGAAAAGGTCATGCTCGCCGCCGATCGGCTCGATCGGCTGGCCGGTGTCGAATTTCGGTAGGTGGTAGACGGGGTCATAGACGGAGTTGGCGTATCGCCACTCCGCCTCCTGCACAACGACACGTGCATTCGGCAGCCATTGGTTGCCACCGGCGTGATCGGTGTGTAGATGCGAGTTGACGATGATCGACACCGCGGCGGGGTCGTAGCCGGCCGCGGTGATGCGCGCGTCGATGGTGCCGTCAGCAGTCAGGTCGGCGGGCCCGTCGAGAGGCGCACCGTTGGGCCGGCGGAACCGGGGGCCGAGTCCGCTGTCGAAGACAGCGGTTCCCTTGACCGGGTGCTCGATGAGGTACGCCGTGACCGGGGCGGTGATGATGCCGGGCGCACCATCAAGGAAGAAGCTCCAGTCGAGGGTCATCTGGCCGGCGGTGAACGGGACGAGGGTAACGATCGCTGTCATGGCCGGGCGGACAATGCCAGCTCGATGTAGGACAGTTCCATGACGTGCTCAGCGGTCTTCCAGTACAGATCGAGCACTCCGGGCTCGGGGGTCATGAACGATGACGGGGCCCAAGCACCGTCAGGCCGTTGCCGACGGACGAACCACTCACCCATGCGTGCAGTCCAGGGCTCGTGGCCGCCGTCCGGGTCGGCGGTCAGCATGGCCGCAGCGCCCCAGCCGAATTTGCAGATCTGCACGGATGTTTCGTCGTCGTACTGCTCCTGGGTGCCGCCGGTGGTCAGCGCCAGATATTTGCGGCCCAGCTCGAGGGCGTTCTTGTCGCCGGTCTGCTGGCTGTATCCAGCGAGAAATGCGGCGGCGATGCCGGGATGGAAGTAGGCCTGTTTGCGCGCGCGGAAGTCGACGACTCGCAGGAATGATTCCTCGGTGATCAGCTCGTCACCGCGCCGGGACACGTAGAGGCGGTTCGGCAGGTCGGGCTGGTCGGCGTAGTTGCGGGTCAGCCACCGGTGGACACCGCCGGCCATCTCCTGGTCGCCGGTGACCAGGGCGGAGATGCCGAGCTGAGCGGTCTTGAGGTTGTCCTCCAACGGGTCGCTCGCGAAGTTCCGGACGTCGTAGGCGCCGCCGGTCTCCGGGTTCTGGAATCGGGCGAGGGTAGTGCTGATCGCGGTCGCGGTGTCGTAGCGGGTGAGCATCCAGGACGCGATGACCAGCGGGGACAGGTGGTAGACCGGGCTTCCGTCGCCGGGACCGCCGTACGGTCCGGGCCGGAAGTCGCCGTCGTCGGTGAGGGCTTCACGTTCGGCCCAGCCGATCATTGCCGCGGCGGCGTCCGGGGCGCCGCCCACGCACAGCGCCCAGGGAGCACGCCACCAGGAATTGCTGATCTCGGCGCCGTCGGGACGCCCGTTGTCGCCGATGCGTGCGGTCAGCCAGGTGACGCCCTTGGTTCGTGCGTTGCGGATGCGTGACAGCAGGTCGGGGGTGGATTCGGTGGGCCAGGATGCGGTCATGGCGTTGCCTCCTGAAGCGTCGAGCAGGGCAGGGTTGTGAGGTTGTCCAGACGTTCGCCGGCGGGATAGACGAGGTTGAACAGTTCGGAGCCGGCCTCGGTCAGGCGGACGTCGGTGCCCAGGTATCCGTCGGCAGTTTGCCGGAGGTCGAGGGTGGCCAGGGCGATCCGGTCGGGCTCGGCGGCGATGCTCAGGGTCGCGGCCGCGTCGTCGCCGACCTCCAGCCAGGGATCGGCGATACGCAGGAACAACAGGCGGTGGTGTCCGCCGAACCGCACGTCCCCACGGAATTTCACCTTGTTGGCTTCGGGGGCTGACTCGGTGTCGGCGGCGAAGAGGAACTCCTGCTCATCGATGATTTCCGCGCCGTCGGTGACCGAGCAGCGGCCGTCAGGCAGGCGGGAGATGTACTGCAGGAACGACAGTTTGATGCGCCAGCGCAGGCCGCTATCGGCAGAGGAGGGCGTAGGTGGTGGTGAGGTACTCATGGATACCCTCGATTCCGCCTTCACGGCCGAGTCCGGATTGTTTGACGCCGCCGAAGGGCGCCGCGGCGTTGGAGACGACGCCGGCGTTGAGGCCGAACATGCCGGTCTCGAGCCGGTCGATGAGGCGGTGCGCGCGGGCGAGGTCGCGGGTGTAGGCGTAGGCGACCAGCCCGTACTCGGTGTCGTTGGCGAGGCGGACGGCCTCGTCCTCGTCGGTGAACGGCACGATCGCCACGACCGGGCCGAAGATCTCCTCACGGAGCAGTCGGCTACCGGGGGCGACGCCGCTGAGGACGGTCGGCTCGTAAAACGATCCGGGTCCTTCGACTGCACGTCCGCCGATCTCGAGGCGGGCGCCGCGAGTGACGGCGTCGTCGACGAGTTTGCCGACGCCGTCGACGGCCCGCTGGTCGATGAGCGGCCCGATGGTCTCAGCCGTCAGTTCCTTGACTGCCGCGGTGAGGCGCTGGGTGAACTCGCCGGCGATCGGTTCATGGACGAGAAAGCGGTTGGCGGCGGTGCAGGCCTGGCCGATGTTGCGGAATTTGGCCTGCAGCGCGCCGGCTACCGCGGCGTCGAGGTCAGCGTCGTCGAAGACCAGGAACGGCGCGTTGCCGCCGAGCTCCATCGACGTGCGCAGCACGCCGCCTGCCGCTTGGGCGAGCAGGCTGCGCCCGACCGCGGTGGAGCCGGTGAAGCTGAGCTTGCGCAGCCGCGGATCGGTGATCAGCCGTTCGGAGATGAGCACGGGGGCAGAGGTGGGTACGACGTTGACCACGCCGGGCGGCACCCCGACCTCGGTGAGCAGTTGGGCGAACAACAGTGTGGTCAGCGGGGTCTGCTCGGCCGGCTTGATCACCACGGTGCAGCCGGCGGCCAGGGCTGGGGCGATCTTGCGGGTGGCCATCGCGAGCGGGAAGTTCCATGGGGTGATCAGGTAGCTGGGGCCGACGGGGCGGTGGCTGACCATCATCAGTCCGGTGCCTTCGGGGTTGGGGCCGTACCGACCGGCGACGCGAGGCGCCTCCTCGGCGAACCAGCGCAGGAACTCCCCGCCGTAGGTCACCTCGCCGAGGGCCTCGGCGTACGGCTTGCCCATCTCCGCGGTCATCACGGTGGCGAATTCTTCGCGGCGCTGCTGCAACGCGTCGAACGCGGCGCGCAGCAACTCGCCACGGGTCCGGGGCGCCGTTGCCGCCCACTCCGCGGCCGCCGCCACGGCGGCATCCAGCGCGGCCACGCCGTCGTCAGCGGTGGCATCGGCGACAGAGGCGAGCAGGCTGCCGTCGGCGGGGTTACGGACGGGAAACTCAGCTCCGTCCGTGGCCGGACGCCACTGGCCGCCGATCAGCAGCCGAGTAGGAACCGCGTTCACGTGAGCACCAGTTTCTTCAGCGGCACCGCCACGTCCGTGGCCGCCGCGGGTGAGATGGTCCGGCCGCCGGCGAGCGCGGCCTTGACGGCGAGGAAGTCCGCGGGCCGGTTGACGAAGTCCCCCGCGATCAGGCGCTCACCTGCGTAGTAGAGGACGGCGAACTTCTCCATTTCCGGATCACCTCGCAGGACGTAGCGGTCGTGGCCCGACGACAGGCCGGCAACCTGCAGCTTGAGATTGAACTGGTCGGACCAGAACCACGGCACGACTCGGTAGGGCACTGGCCTGCCGGCGATCGTGGCGGCGGCGACCTTGGCCTGTTCGATCGCAGTGTTGACCGACTCGAACCGGATCCGGGCGGGCAGGTCAGGCAGGTCAACCGGGGGCGGGCAGGCTACGCAGTCGCCGGCGGCCACGGTGGTGCCGTCGGAGGTGACGCCGTGGGCATCCACGACGATGCCGTTGCTGATGTCCAGGCCGAGCTGTTCGGCCAGTTCCGTGCGCGGCACTGCACCGATCCCGACTACCACCAGGTCCGCGGTGATGTGCCGGCCGTCGGACAACTCGACGCCGCGGACGTTGCCACGGTCGTCACCGTAGAACTGGACCGGTTGTACGCCCAGGTGCACCTGAACACCCCGGCGGGTGTGTGCCCCGTGGAAGAAGGCGCTCGTCGCCTCGCCGACAGCCCGGCCAAGAAGACGGTCCTCCAGCAGCGCTACCGTCACGCGGTGACCGAGTCTGCGGGCGCTGGCGGCGACTTCCAAGCCGATGAAACCACCACCGATCACCACGACGTGGCCGGCGTTGGCGAGAGCATGCTTGAGTGCGAGCGCATCGTCGGCATCGCGCAGGTACAGGACACCACCCAGATCGGCGCCGGGGACCGGCAGGCGTCGCGGCCGGGCACCGACCGCGAGCGCCAGCCGGCCGAACGCGAATGCACGCCCTGATAGTGCGTGTGCGACACCGGTGCTGCGGTCGACCCGGGTGATCCTTTCGCCCAGGGCCAACGCGATGCCGTGGTCGGCATAGAACGCCTCCGAGCGAAGGGCCAACGCGCCGGGTGTCGTCTCCCCGTGTAACACGGCTTTGGACAGCGGCGGCCGCTGATACGGGGCGTGCCGTTCGGCACCGACCACGGTGATCGGATCGGGGTAGCCGTACTCGCGCAGCGAGCAGGCCAGCTGGATGCCGGCCTGGCAGGCGCCGATGACGAGCACCCCGTCGGTGTCGCTCATGGCGCTACTCCTGCGCTTCGGGGGTGGTGACGCGCAGGTCGCCAAGCTCGTCGGACATCTTGAGCTGGCAGGAAAGTCGCGAGTTGGGGCATCGGTCGACCACTGTGCCGTCGAGCATCTCGTCTTCGAGGTCGGTCATCGGCGGCAACCGGTCGAGGAGGGCCTCGTCGACGAAGACGTGGCACGTCGCGCAGGACAGCACGCCGCCGCACTCACCGACGATGCCGGGCACGCCGTTGCGCACGGCGGTCTGCATGACCGAGTCGCCCACCGCGCTGTCGACGACGCGGACTTCGCCCTCGTCCGAGACGTAGGTGACTTTCGGCATCGTCACACCTCCGCCGTGAACGTCGCCGGCACGGCGACGTAGCCGTTCACGCCGCCGATGCTGGGAAAACCGACCACCTCGTCCGGGTCGATACGCAGGTCCGGGAACCGGGTGAAGATGGTTTCCAGCATCGTCTCGAGCTCGAGCTTGGCCAGCGGCGAGCCGAGACAGCGGTGGTGCCCGGCGCTGAACGCGACGTGGTCGCGGGCGTTCTCCCGTTCCAGATCGAGTGTGCCGGGATCGGTGAACTTCAGCGGATCCTGGTTGGCGGCGGCTAGCCACATCAACACGCGTTCTCCACGCGCGATCGGCTGACCTAGCAGCTCGGTGTCTTTCACCGCGGTGCGCGACAGACCGGCGACGGGCGGATAGAAGCGGAGAAACTCCTCGATGGCGTTGCGGCGGTAGGCCTTGTCGGTGCGGATCCGCTCGGCCTGCTCCGGGTGCCGGCTCAGATAGATCAGCGCACTCGCGGCGGTCGAGACGGTGGTGTCGAACCCGCCGAAGACCAAGGCGTTCATCATGCTCTCGCCGGCGTCCAGACCGAGCGGCTCGCCGAGCACAGTGCCGGTGGCGAGTGCGGAGATGATGTCGCCGGTAGGATTCTTCCCACGCTCAGCGAGCATTTCCCGGAAACCGAGGCGCAGGCGCGCCTGTTCCGCGTGGGGATATTCGGGCTCGTCCGGCAAACGGTAGGCGCCGGCGTGCGCGGCCGCGGCGGCGTCCTGCCAGTCGTCGGCCGGATAGCCAAGGACGTAGAGGGTGGTGCGGGCGGTGGCCGGGATCAGGACATCGTCGATCAGCTCGGCGTGGCCCTTTGCGGCGACCTGGTCGAGCGCCTCGCCGAGGTACCGGGCTACGACGGGGCCCCAGTTGCGCAGCGCCTTGGGAGTGAAGAACGGCGCCTCCAAGCGGCGGCGCTCGGTGTGGAACGGCGGGTCGGATTCGCCGAGGAACAGCCGGTACGGCATCTGCGGAATGGTCTGTCCTCGGCCACCGTTCTCGGTGCCGGTCAGGTCGTTGACCGAGGTGAAGGTGTCCCAATCGGACGCGACCTGGTGCACCGCGTCCCACGAGGCGGTCACCCAGAAGCCGTCGTGGTGCTCGCTCCAGGCGATCGGACTTCCCGTCGCGTGGAAGTCGGCGGCCATGTGCCGCCAGTTGTCGCGGTAATTCACGGACTGGTGGTCGAAGTCGATCGTCGGGCGGGTCATTTTGCGGCACCCGCTTTGGCGATGACCTCGTCGAGGATCGGGACGATGGCTTCGCTGAAGCCGATCGGGTCGTCACACGGTGCGAAGTGGCCGAGGCCTTCGACCTTGACGAACTTGGCGCCCGGCACGAACTTCTCCACCGCTGGGCCCCCGTTGACCTCGTCGTCGCTGGCCGGGTCGTACTGACCGGTGACCACGTAGACGGGCTTGGCGTGCGCGTCGATCTTGTGGCCGTTCTTCTTGAGGTCGTGCTCGTAGGCGAAGTAGTCGTTGTCACCCGCGTAGATGCCCGGGAACGACGACCGGTAGATCCAGTAGGTCTCGTGCGCGTTCGGCTCGGGCGCGACCGGCGCGGTGCCTCCGTAGTTGAGGGCGGGGGCGTAGCTGTCGGCGATCGCCGGAGTCCGGAAAAGGTCGTTCGAGAAGCCCGGGAACAGCGGCGGGTTGCCGTACCAGCCGTTCAGGGAGATGAACGCGCCGAAGCGGTCGCCGCGCTCGGCGGCCAGATCCAGCGCGAGCTGGCCGCCGACCGAACAACCCATGAAGTACGGATTGTCCAGGCCGAGCTTGTCGGCGATCGCGACCACCCAGTTGATCAGCTCGTCCCGGCTGGGCAGGTACGGCTGCTCCCACCAGCGCACGCCGATCGGCGGCATCGACTTCCCGTGATACGGCAGGTCGTAGGCGTACATGGTGAAGCGCTCCTGCATCTGCGGGTCGGCCAGCAGATGCCGGTACTGCCGGCCGTCGGCGCCCGCGGTGGACTGCAGCAGCATGGGGATCGGGCCGGTGCCCGCGGTCTCGTAGTAGATCCGCGCCTCGACGCCGTTGGCGTCCACGTACATGTAGCGGCCGACGGCGGTGTCGGTCTCATGGAACGGGTCGCGGAACTCGCGGCGCGGCGCCGGGCCGGTGACCGACTCGCGTACCACCTGGTAGAGGCGCGTCCAGCCGATCTGCCAAGGAGCGACCACCCGGACGAAGTCTGCCGACACAGTGAGGCCGTGCGCCATGGCCGTGGTGACAGTTTCGTAGCCGGGCGCCGGCAGGGCAGCCGCCAGCGCCTGCGTCCAGAACTCCTCCGGCGCGGAGAACGTGATGTCGGCTTCGCCGTCCGCGTCCTCGATCTTGGTGGCGACGCCGTCGGAGATCAGCAGGTCGAAGGCCTGCCCAGGAATGTCGAACCGGACCCGGCCGGCGTAGCTGCGCAGCTTGTAGGCCAGTTCCTTGTCGGAGCCGGCCGCGGCGAGAACTTTTTGTCG
This sequence comes from Paractinoplanes lichenicola, assembly GCF_016785085.1. Lineage (GTDB taxonomy): Bacteria > Actinomycetota > Actinomycetes > Mycobacteriales > Micromonosporaceae > Actinoplanes > Actinoplanes lichenicola. The sequence continues at coordinate 711,088 of NZ_JAENHO010000004.1, read as the reverse complement.
ATCGATGACAGCAACCATGAGGGAACTCGCTTCCTCGCGTCCCGAAGAGAAGGCCGGCGGACCACCGCGGCCAAGTTTCGTGTCACTGTGTGACCCGAATCTCGTGTCACCGTATGACATGAAGTTGTGAACGACAAGAGCGAGCTCTGAAACATCCCGGAAATCGGCCGGACGGCCGGGCCGGTCCGGCAGATATCCGGTCGGATAGCCTGACCTGGTGCGCGAAGAGGACTGGGCGACCGGATGGGACAACGCGCTGCAGGCCGCCGCGTGGGGCATAACCCCGATCATCGAAGAGCGGCGCGGCACAACCATCCGTGACACTCGCAGCATCGCGCGCCGGCTCGGCGCCAGCGCAGTGATGCTCTTCGCCCAGCGAGGTTTTGACGACGTGACCGTCGCCGAGATCGCCGAGCACGCCGGGGTCACCTCGCGAACCTTCTTCCGGTATTTCCCGTCGAAGGAAACGGTGCTGCTCGACATCTACGATCAGACGAGCTCACGGGTGATGCAGCTGATCGAAACCGTCCCCACCGCGTCGACCGAGGTTCTGCCCACGCTGACCGAGGCTGTCGTGCGGTGGTGCGAGGAGTTCGGCGAGCTCTTCGCGGCGCTGCAACCGGTAGCTGACGGTTCGAAGACCCTGACCGCAGCCCTGTTGATCCGCGCCACTTACTGGGAGGACCATCTCGCCGAGGCGCTGTGCACCCGCTTCCCCGACCTCGACCCGCAAGACGCCAAAGTCTGGGCCTACACCACGTTCGCCATGATGCGCCTGCTGCAGCACAACTCGGTCGAGAACGGCACCAGCTACGCGGACGCCGCCCGCGATGTCTTCGGCCGACTCGGGCTGCTGACCGGTGGCCGCAAGCCCCGCCGGACGAGTTCCGCCGACCGCCTAGCGAAGCGCGCAGGTTAGCCGAAGCTGACAAATCGCCTTTACGCTCGCTCTACGCAGGACCAAAGCCTCCGCCGAAACGCCGTTCACTTCACGACACCGATGGTCAGGGGACGACAGTGACCGGCCAGCGGCCGCAACGGACAAGCTTCGCGCCCAGCGACCCGGCTATCCGGTGGATGGGTTGGGTGGACCGGCCCACGATCACAGCATCGGCGCTGACCAGCTTGGCCAGCTCGAGGAGCTGGCCGTACGGGTCGCCGGAGCGGGTCACGAAGTGCGCATCGACGCCCAGCGCCGGAACCTCCTGCGCGAAGGCAGCGCGTAGTTCCTGCTCGACCTCGTCCTGGACGTCATTCACCGTAACGGCCACTCCGCCGCCGTCGGCCAGCGGAAGCAGGGCGGGCGGCGGAGTTCGCACATAGGCAACCACGAGCCGGCACCGCTGTCGTCGCGCCAGTCCCACCGCGTAGGCCGCGGCACGAAGCGAGGACGTGGATCCGTCGACTCCGACAAGGAGGGCTGTGCGGGCCGGCTCGTCGTTGCCCATCACCGGGTCAGCGCCCTCTGGCTTCGTCGTCCGCGGTCCGCGCCGGGCCGATCTGATCGATCGGTGGTGCTGCGTCGAGGGCGTCGGCACCGACGGCCACCGCCGCGCCCCGGTCGGGCAGATCCAAGCTGTCGCGCAGGGTGACCGATCGCATGGCGATCGCGGCCAGGACGCCGACGACGGCGATGATCGCGGAGATCAGGAAGATGTGGCCGGTGGCGTCGCCGTAGGCGGCGCGCACGATGTGCTGGACGGCGTCGGGCAGGGCGTTGAGGTTGAGGCTGCTGGAGGCGCTGCCGCTGCTGGAGGCAGGTACTCCGGACGCGGCCAAATCGTGGGTGATCTGGTCGGCGACCCGGCGGGCGAGCACCGCGCCCAGGACCGAGACGCCGATGGTGCCGCCGAGCGAGCGGAAGAACGCGACGGACGAACTGGCTGCGCCGATGTCCTTGAGGGCGACGGAGTTCTGCACCGCCAGGACAAGGTTCTGCATGGCCATACCGACGCCCCCGCCGACCAGGAACATGCCGACACCCACGTACCAGAGCGGGGTTTCGTGGTCGATGGTGGCGAGCATGGCGAAGCCGGCCACGAGGACGACCGTGCCGGTGATGATGTACGGCTTGATCCGGCCGCTGGTCGTGATCATGCGGCCGCTGATGATCGAGGTGAGCAGCACGCCGGCCATCATGGGGATGGTGAGCAGGCCGGCCTCGGTCGGGCTGTAGCCGCGGCCGATCTGGAAGTATTGGCCGAGGAACACGGCGCCGCCGAACATGGCCATCCCGACCGCGAGGCTGGCCAGGATGGCCAGGGCGGTGTTGCGTTCGCGGATGATCGGCAGCGGCACGATGGGTTCGATGGCCCGCGATTCCACCCAGACTGCCAGGGCCAGCAGGATCACGGTGCCGCCGACCATGGTGTAGGTCTGCCAGGACAGCCAGGCGAACGAGCCGTCGACGAAGGAGATCCAGATGAGCAGCAGGCTCACGCCGGCGGCGATGAGGGTGGCGCCCAGGTAGTCGATCTTGACGTTGTCGCGGCGGATCGTCGCGAGGTGCAGGGTGAACTGGAGCAGGGCCAGGGCGATGATGGCGAAGGGCACCCCGACGAAGAAGCACCACCGCCAGCCGAGCCAGTCGGTGTCGACGATCAGTCCACCCAGCAGCGGGCCGCCGACGGTGGCCAGGGCCATGACGCCGCCGAGGTAGCCGTTGTAGCGGCCGCGTTCGCGGGGCGGGATCATCGCGGCGATGGCGACCTGCACGAGCGCCTGCAGTCCGCCGACGCCGATGCCCTGGAAGGCGCGGGCGGCGATCAGTTGGCCGGCGGACTGGCTGAAGCCGGCCACGATCGAGCCGAGCAGGAAGATGACGATGGAGATCTGGATCAGCAGCTTCTTGTTGAACAGGTCGGCCAGCTTGCCCCAGATCGGCGTGGTCGCCGTGGCGGCCAGCAGAGTCGCGGTGACGACCCAGGTGTACTGGGTCTGCGAGCCGTTGAGCGACCCGATGATCTGCGGCAGCGCGGTCGAGACGACGGTGCTGCTGAGCATGGCGACGAAGAGCACCAGCAGCAGGCCGCTGAGCGCTTCCAGCGTCTGCCGATGATTCATGGGTTCGGCGGCGGTGGCGTCCGCCGTCGTAGTGGGTGCGCTCATCGCGCCGCCTCCAGGCTGTTGTCAGTGGTGATGGTGTTCTCGAGCGCCTCGGTGAACCGGGCAAGCCCGCGCGTGAAGACGGCGACCTCGTTGTCGCTCCAGCCGTCGAAGGCCCCGGTGAGCAGGCGGCCGTACCAATCCATGGCATCGGCCAGGGCAGCCCGCCCGGCGTCGGTGACCACAAGCATGGTGGCCCGCCCGTCGTGCGGGTCGGGCTCACGCACGACCAGGCCCTCGGCCACCAGCGCGGCGAGTGTCCGGCTGACCGTCGAGGGGTCGAGCCCGGCTTGAACGGCAAGCTCGCGGGCGCGGCAGGAGCCGGAGATCCGATCGATCTCGGCCAGCAGACCGAGTGAACCGACCGGCACGGTTCCGCGTGCCGCCGCGCGGCGCTGCTTGGCCAGTCTCATTGCTTTGAGCAGGTCATGCATGTGCATGCCGGCTTGACGGGTGGTGCTGTCCACGGCGGCGCCCCTCCTCGGTCACATGGGTGGCGCCACCAATAATCACAAGTATTTGCCCAATGGGCAAGTTTTCCCATTGAGAAAAATGGCCCCGGGACCTGAGGTCCCGGGGCCCGGAGACGGTGATCAGGCGAGAGCACGCCTGAGGGCGTCCAGACGGCCGGCCCAGATCCGTCTGGCGAGCGCGGAGTCGGGGGCGAGATTTTCACCGGCGTGGTAGCTGCCCGGGTGAACGTGCAGCTCCGTGGGCACACCCGCGGCCATCAAGCGCTGCGCGAAGGCGATGTCCTCGTCGCGGAACAGGTCGACCGTACCGACGTCGATGAAGGCCGGCGGCAACCCGGTCAGGTCCTGCGCCCGCGTCGGGGCAGCGTATTGATCGGCCGGCTTGCCGCCCAGGTACCAGCCCCAGGCCTCGATGTTGCCGGCCCGGTCCCAGACCCCGATATCCGCGATCTCCTCGCTGGAGGCGCTGGTGTTGGTGTCGTCGATCATCGGGTAGATCGGCATCATGAACGTCAGCGCCGGGCCACCGCGGTCCCTTGCGATCAAGGCGGTGGCAATGGTGAGCCCGCCGCCGGCGCTGGCGCCGTAGATGGCCAGCCGGTCCGGGTCGAAGCCGAGCTCGCCGGCGTTCTTGGCCATCCACACCAGACCGGCGTAGCAGTCCTCGACCGGCGCCGGGTGGGGGTGCTCCGGGGACAGCCGGTACTCCACCGACACCACCACCGCGCCGATCTGGTCGCAGAGCAGGGTCGCGGTCGCGTCCTCACCCTGAACGCTGCCCATGATCATGCCGCCGCCGTGGATGTAGAAGATGCCGGGAACCGTGCCTTCGGCGTTGACCGGACGATAGATCCGGACCGTGAGGTCGGGCTCGCCGTCAGGCCCGGGGATCGTACGGTCCTCTTTGGCGACGTTCGGATTGTCGGGCAGTTCGACCCCGCTGTTCATGGCGTCGACAGCGGCTCGGCGCTGCACGATGTCGGGCACGGCGTTGAAGCCGCCGGGCATGGCTTCGAGCAGCGCGTCCAGGATCGGGCGCAGCTCCGGGTCGATCAGGTCACGACGCGACATTCGTTGCTCCGTTCAGTTGGAAACCTTCGTAGTTCTTCTCCGCGACCTCGTCGATCTCTTCCTGGTAGAGCGCGTTGCCGCCGATGTAGGGCATGAACACCCGCGGCTTGCCGGGGATGTTCGCGCCCATGTACCAGGAGTCGGCACGAGGCCACAGCGATTCATTGGCCATGTCCGTGCAGTACGTCGTCCACCGGGCCTGCGCGTCCGGCTCGGCCTCGATGCGGTCGATGCCGTTGTCGCGCAAGTGGTCCAGCAGTGCGATCAACCAGTCGACGTGCTGCTCGGCCGACTGGATCACATTGCTGAGCACCGACGGGCTGCCCGGGCCGGTCAGCAGGAAGAGGTTGGGGAAGCCGTGCACGGCCAGACCGAGGTAGGTCTGCGGCCCGTCGGCCCACGCGTCCTGGATCGCGCGGCCGTCGACGCCTTCGATGTTGAGCCGGAAGATGGGGCCGGTCATGGCGTCGAACCCGGTGGCGAACACGATGATGTCGGCCTCGACGAGCTTGCCGCTGGCCAGGAGCACACCGTCCGGGGTGATGCGTTCGATCGGGTCGGTCCGGATGTCCTCGAGCGTCACGTTGGGCCGGTTGAAGGTCTCGTAGTAGCCGGTGTCGATGATCTGGCGCTTGGTGCCGATCGGATAGCTGGGCAGCAGCTTGTCCGCGGTCGCCGGGTCCTGCACGATCGAGCGGATCTTGCCGCGGACGAACTCGGCCGCCTCCTCGTTGGCGGCCGGATCGGTCATCGTGTCGAGGTAGCCGAAGGGGAAGGCGGCCGCGGCGTTCTCCCACAACTGCTCGAAGTAGGCCTGACGTTCCTCCGGGCTGTCGTCGAAGGTCTTCTTGGTGGCGAACGACTCCCAGAGCCGCCGCACGGTGGGCCGGTCCGCCATCTGGATCATCATGTCCTTGAGCCGCTCGAGTGACGTGTCGACGAGCTCGGGCGTCAGCGGCGCATTGCGGGCCGGAATGCAGAACTGTGGTGTGCGCTGCAGAACGGTCAGATGCCCAGCAGTCTCGGCGATCACCGGGGCCGCCTGCACGCCCGACGATCCGGTGCCGATCTGCACCACCCGCCGGCCGGAGAAGTCGATGTCGCGGTGCGGCCAGCGGCCCGTGTGGTACCAGTCGCCCCGGAACGTCTTGAGGCCGGGAATCTTCGGCACCTGCGAGTCGGAGAGGCAGCCGACGGCCGACAGCAGGAACCGGCACCGGACCCGGTCACCCCGGTCGGTCTCGACGATCCAGTGACGAGAGGCTTCGTCCCACGTCGCCCGGTTGACCCGGGTGTCGAAGTGGATGTCGCGGCGCAGGTCGAACCGATCGGCCACGTGGCGGGCGTATTCGAGGATGACCGGCTGGCGGGAGAATCGCTCGGGCCATTTGTACTGGTAGTCCGAGCGCAGGCCGGAGTCCCAGGAGTAGTTGTAGAGCAGGCTTTCGACGTCGCAGCGGGCACCGGGGTACGCGTTCCAGTACCACGTCCCGCCGACGTCGGGGGCCTGCTCGAACGTGACCGCCGACAGGCCGAGATCCCGTACACGGTGCAGCAGATACATTCCGGCGAACCCGGCGCCGATGATCACGACATCGGCGGTCGCCGGAACGTCGCGAGCGTCGCCGGTGGATGAGGCTTCTTGAGTAGGTGCGGACATGGCGCCTCCTGACGAACCGAAAGCGGTGACGAGGAGGGAGGGCTCGAGCGGTCCCTTAGGTGACCATGAGGTGACCTGGACCACAACGTAGAATGCATCCTGCAGTCTCGTCAATGTTTCGACGATGTGTCGGATCCATCGCCGAACAAGCCTCTTGACCTGCTGCTATGCCCCGTCTCGGGCAGCCGGCGGCCGAGTCCCGCGCGTTGCGATTACCGGCATGTAACGTGCTCCCAGCCGCAACGAGCAGACCTTCAGGACCTGAGGAACGGAAGAAGAGCCATGAGCGCGTCACCGATCGGCCCCGGCCGGCCCAGGGATCCGGACGTGGACCGGCGGATCGCCCGGGCAGCGCTGGAGGTCTTCGGTGAGCTCGGCTGGCCCGGGTTCGCCATGGAAGTGGTGGCGCGTCGCGCCGGGGTCGGCAAGGGAACCCTCTACCTGCGCTGGACCGGCAAGGAGACACTGCTGGCCGATGCCCTGACCCATGGCCTGGCCCAAATCAGCGACGTCGACACCGGCAGTCTGCGCGGCGACCTGATCGAGCTGGCCCAGCAGATGCTCGACCTCTACGTAGGTCCGGCCAGCCGCGCCGCGCTGCGCCTGACCATGGAAGCCTCGGCTATACCCGAGTTCGCCGAGCACTACGAGGCGATGCGTACGGCGCAGATCCTGGCCTCGCGGGCGATCGTGCGCCGAGGCGTCAACCGGGGCGAACTGCCGGATGACACTCCCGTCACGCTGCTGCTCGACACCCTCGTCGGCGGCGCCATGCTGCACGCCCTCAGCACGCCGGCCGAGTCACGGACCACACTGGCCAAGGGGACCACGGGGCACGCCGAGCGGCTGGTCGACTTCCTGCTGCGGGCCGTCGTCAGGACCTGATCCCCAGCCCAGGCTATTGCAGAACGGTCACCGTGCCGTTAATCTCCGCGAAATACTGACGTTCACCGTTCCGATTTCGCGGTGCCGTCAGCCCTCCTGCGACAGGAGCTTCGCGATGGCCTTTCTCAGCGGTTACCGGATACTTGACCTCACCGACGAACGCGGCCTGCTGGCCGGACGCATCCTGGCCGAGCTCGGCGCCGACGTCGTGCAGGTCGAACCGTCCACCGGCAGCACCGCACGACGCCGCGGCCGCGGTTTCCTCTGGAGCGCGTACGCAGCCGGCAAACGTGGCATCACCGCCGACCTGGACACCACCGAAGGCCAGGACCTCGTACGCGCCCTGGCCGCCACCGCGGACGTGGTCATCGAGTCCGACGGCCCCTCGGTGCAGGGCCCCCGCGGGCTCGACCACCCCGACCTCGCCGCGATCAATCCCCGGCTCGTGTACGTCTCGATCACTGCGTTCGGGCGTACCGGGCCCAAGGCCGGGTACCACGCCAGCGATCTGACGGTCTGGGCCGCCGGTGGCCCGCTCGACGAGCACCGCGACGGCGATCGCCCGCCGCTGCGGGTCAGCCTGCCCCAGGCGTTCCGGCATGCCGCCACCGACGCGGCCGCCGGAGCCCAGCTGGCACTTCTCGCCCGGCACCACACCGGGCGCGGACAGCTCGTCGACGTATCCACCCAGGCGGTGCTCGGCGCCGCGACCCTGGGCCACGTGCTGGCCCATGCCGTCGGCGACCATCCGCGCGACATGTCCGCCGGGCACACGCTCGAGGTGAAGCGGGTCGACCAGTCGGGCAGCGGCGCGGCCACCGATCCGGCTCTGAAGAAATGGCCGTGCCGTGACGGGCTGATCGAGTTCCATATCGGGATCGGCCCGGCCTCCGGCGGTTTCACCAACGCCTTCCTGCGGTGGATGGCCGACGAAGGCGCCCCGGTCGAACGTTTCGCCGCGCTGGACTTCCGCACCGTCCCCGCGATGATCCAGGCGGGTGAGTTCAGCGACGACGACGTCCTTGAACTGCGGGCAGCCATCGCCGCGTTCCTGGGCGCCAAGACCAAGGACGAGGTGCTCGAGGCGGCGATGCAGCGCAGACTGCTGTGCGTGCCGATCTTCGACACCACCGATGTCCGGAACAGCCGTCAGCTGCGGGCCCGCGAATTCTTCCGTACGGTCGGCGAGCACACGCTGCCCGGGCCCTTCGCTCAGGTCAGCACCGACGCGTTCGCCGAGCCCCGGCCCGCTCCCCGCATCGGCGAGCACACCGCTGAGGTCACGGCCGAATGGCTCGACCCGGCGGCGCCCGGCCCGGCGGCGAGTCAGCAACCGCGGCGGCCGCTGGAGGGCCTGCGGGTACTCGACTTCAGCTGGGTCGTCGCCGGCCCGGTCATCGGGCGAGCACTGGCCGACTTCGGCGCCACCGTCGTCCGTGTCGAATCCTCGGTCCGGATCGAGACCGCCCGGTTCATGCAACCCTTCCAGGGCGGCGTCGTCTCCCCGGAGAACTCCGCGCTCTACAGCACCTGGAACGCCGGCAAGCTCGGCATGACCCTCGACCTGCAGTCCGAACAAGGCCAGCAGATCGCCCGCGACCTGGCCGGCTGGGCCGACGTGGTCGTCGAGTCGTTTTCCCCCGGCCTGATGGCCCGCTGGGGCCTCGACTACGCCACGCTCAGCGCCGACAACCCCGACCTGATCATGCTCAGCACCTCGATCAACGGACAGACCGGGCCCCTGAGCAAACTGGCCGGCTACGGCAACATCGGCGCCGCACTGTCCGGCTTCCAGGCCGCTGTCGGCTGGCCCGACCGCGGACCGTTCGGGCCGTTCGGTCCCTACACCGACTACCTCGGCCCTCGATTCGGCATCTGCACCGTGCTCGGTGCGCTGGAACACCGGCGGCGCACCGGTCAAGGCAGCTACATCGACCTGTCCCAGGTCGAGGCCGGCGTCTGGCTGCAAGCACCGGAGATCGCCGAGAACGCCGCCACCGGAACCGTGATCGCCCGGATGGGTAATGCCGACCGTGAACACGCCCCGCACGGCGTCTATCCCGGGCGCACCGACCCGGACACCGGCGCCGACCGGTTCGTTGCCGTCGCCGTCACCACCGACGACCAATGGCAGGCCCTCACCGGTGTCCTCGGGCGCGCCGACCTGCGCGACGACGACAGCCTGCGGACGGCGCCGGGCCGGTTGGCCCGCCGCGACGAGCTCGACGCCGCCATCGCCGCCTGGACCAGCACCCGCACGGTCGAAGACGCCGAGTCCGAGCTGCAGGCGGCCGGCGTTCCCGCCCACCGCTCGGCCGCCAGCCGCGACTTCTGCCTCGACCCGCAGCTGATCCACCGCGGCCACCTCGTCGAGGTCGCACATCCCTTGCATGGCACCACGACTGTCGAAGGGCCCCGGTATCTGCTGTCCGACACACCGGGCCGCGTCGACCGGGCCGCGCCCACCTTCGGTCAGCACAACGAGCAGATCCTGCGCGACCTGCTCGGCTACGACCAGAAGGCGATCGACGCCATCGTCGACGCCAAGATCCTGAAATGAAAGGCACCCGATGACTGACCCATGGATCCGCGACTGGGACCCGATGATCGACCTGGTCGGCACGGACCTGTCCGACGGTGAGATCCGCTGGGGCGCCGACCGCGTCGAGGCCGGCACGATCCGCCGGTACCTGGAACCCATCGAACTGGGAAGCCCGATCCACTACGACCTGACGGCCGCCCAGCAGTACGGTCACCCTGGCCTCGTAGCCCCGGCAACCAGCCTGCTCGCCTACACCTTGCCGGCGATGTGGAGTCCCGGACAGCCGACGAACTTCAGCGACTCGGCCCCGGACGCCCAACCGGACCGCACGCCGATCAACAACGCCGACCCGGGGCCCGCACCGGCCACCACCGGCTTCTTCGCCACCGACATGGAGATCGACTTCCTGCGGCCGGTGCACGTCGGCGAACGCCTCGGCAGCCGCGGCCGGCGCCTGCTGGCCTGCACGCCCAAGGAAACCCGGGTCGGCCGGGGCGCTTTCATGACCACCGAGTCCGACATCGTCGCCGACAACGGCGACGTCGTCGCCCGCATGCGTACCAGCGTGTACGCGTACAACCCGCACCCCACCGGGAGCAACGCATGAGCACCGACCGCCACATCGACGACGTCAAGGCCGGCGAGACGCTCGACCCGATCGACTACCCGATCACCGTCTACCGCCTCGTCATGGAGGCGGGCGCCAACCGCGACTTCAACTCCATCCACCACAACAGCCGCTACGCCCAGGGCACCGGCGCCCCCGACATGTACGCCAACACCCTGTTCCTGATGGGCATGTGGGAACGCCTCGTCCGCGACTGGGCCGGTCCCGGCGCCACGATCGACGCCATCCGCAAGTTCCGGATGGGCCGCTTCAACGTCGTCGGGCACACCACCACGGTCAGCGGCACCGTCCTTTCGGTCGACCCCGAGACCCGGCGCGTGACCATCGAGGTGCAGTGCGCCGACGAGCAGGGCGTCACGGTCGGCCCCGGCGAGGTCGACGTCACCCTGCCCCCACGGAGCTGACAAAGCTTGGAGCCGCCCGGGCGATTGGCCCGGGCGGCTACGGCTGGCGCCTCTGGCAGTTCATCCCGTGCGGTCGACGCCCCGCCGCGGGTCCTTGCGCTCGGCACCGGCGGGTGTGGGCGGGCTGTACGGGCGTGACGTCGCCGCCCATGGTCAACGCGGCAGCCCCAAGGCACGGCCGACCAGGTTGCGCTGAATGTCGATACTGCCGCCACCGACAACATGCATGATCGAGTAACGCAGGTTGTACTCGAAGGCCCCGCGCCCGGGTACGTCCGGCACGCCCTCGCCCAGTGCTGCGGCGGGACCGAAAATGCGTAGCGCGGCCTCGCTGAAGTCCTCGAGCAGCTGGCTTGCCAGGATCTTGGCCATGGGGGCTTCGAGACGGGCGCCGCCGCCGGTCTTGGCGGTGGCACGGACGCTGGCGTTGACCAGTACCCGGGCCGCCTGCAGCCGAGCGGCCAGTTCGCTGATCGTGCGCCGTTTGGCCGACCCGGCCGGTCCGACGGTGCCGGCCGGATCCTTACGTACCTCGGCGAGCAGGTCGTCGAGCAGTCGCATCACCGAGGCGGCGTTGTTCGCCATCACCACCCGTTCCTGCGCCAGCGCCTCGGTGATGACCTTCCAACCGCCATTGACCTCACCGATGCGGTCGGCGTCGGGCACCCGGAAGTCGTCGAAGAACGTGGAGCAGGAAATTTCCCCTGACAACGCCGTGTGCTGCTGGACCTCGAATCCGGGCCGGTCGACCCGGGTCAGGAACAGGGTGATGCCGGCATGTGGCGGCTTAGCGTCAGGGTCGGTACGGGTGGCCAGCCACACCCAGTCCGCCGTGTGCGCCCCGGTCCCCCACATTTTGCGACCGTTGACGATCCACTCGTCGCCGTCGCGTACCGCCTTGGTGCGTAAGCTGGCCAGGTCGGAGCCGACCTCCGGCTCGGAGTAGCCCAGATAGAACGGGAAGTCGCCGGAAGCGATCAGGGGAAGGATGCGGGCCTGCTGCTCCGGCGTACCGTGACGGATGACCGCCGTGCCCAGCATGTCAGCGGCGATCTTGCTGATCACGGTCAAGTTCTCGTACGCGAGTTCCTCACCGAAGACCATTTGCTCCTCCACCGACGCGCCTCGACCGCCGGCACTTTGCGGCCACGACATCGTCACGTAGCCGCTCTCGGCCGCGGCGTCGAGCAGCTCCCGGTTCGAGCCACCCATGTGCTCGACAGCGGCGGCCGTACGGAATCGGGTGGTGAAGGCCCGGACCTCACGGCGGAACTCCTCCGCGCGCTCGCCCAGCTCGAAAGCCGGCAGGCCTCGCGTGGATTCGATCAGGATGTCAGCCACGTCGCCGGCAGCAAGGGCGACGCCGTCGAGCAGGCTGGCGTCGGCGTGCACCCGCCGGAACAACCACGGCGCATCGTGCTCCTCGAAGTAGCCGGAAGCGGCCAGGGTGTGCTGTGCTCCGAACTGGGCCTGCACCGCTGCCAGGGCAGCGAACTGCACCGCGAGCTGGACGGCGAGGTGCCAGGTGTCGCGGCCGGCGAGGTGCGCATCGACGGCCGCACGGATCAGCGCCCGCGAGGCGGTCATGTCCGTGGCGCCGTTGACGGCCCGGTGCGACACCGCTTGGAAGGCGCCGATCGGCTTGCCGAACGCGACCCGTTCCTTGGCGTGGGCCAGGGAGAACTCGACGGTACGGTCGGCTGCCCCCACCGCCCGGGCCGCGAGCCCCAGCCGAATAAGGGCTTTCGCGTCCTCGACCGCCTCCGGCGCGGTCTTCGCGCGGAAGACGACATCCGCGCGCAGCTCTACGTCGGACCACGACGGCTTGGCAACGCCGGGCGTCTCGGTGACGCCGGCGATCTCGCGCACGATGACCTCGGCGCCGAGCAGCAGGACGACATGGGTGGCGGCCGATGCCGCCTCCACGAAACGCACCGCCGGTGTATCGGCTTCGACGACCGCGATCACCGGTCGTACGCTGCCATCGGCGATGCCGGCGGTAAGCTTCTCGTCGGCGGCCAGCAGGCTGCCCGTCACATAAACGTCCATGAGCGGCAGCGGGCAGGCGACCCGGCCGAGCCGGCCGAGCGCGGCGATCACCGCGTCGACAGCACCGGCCGACGCGAGGTCCGTCCACCCGTACTCCGCGGCCCCGGCCCAGAGAAGGCGCAGTTCCGCACCGAGCGGGTCCTCTCCGGCGCTGCGCGCGTGAGGCCAGCGGGTCGACAGAACGCCGTCGACAGCGCCGGTGAAGTCCTGAAGTTCTTCCGCGGTCAGTCCTGGCATAGCAGGTCCTCCGAACGAGATGGGCCGAGGGCGGCCTGGTGGAAGCCGCCCGGGCAGAGACCGCCCGGGCGACTGGGTGCCGCTGCGCGGCTAACGATTGACCCACCGCGGCTTGCGCTTCTGGGCGAAGGCGGTCAGGCCTTCGATGGCGTCCGCGCTGACCATCAGGTCGTCCAGGGCGGCACTGTGGTGCGTGACGGCGTCGACCACGTCGGGGATGCCCCGGGTCTCCTCCATCACCTGCAGCGAGATACGCACCGAGGTCGGTGACGACTCGAGGATCTCGGCGGCCAGCTCACGAGCGCCCTCCAGGGCCCGGCCGGCCTCGGTGACCCGGTTGACCAACCCGTACGAGCGGGCCTCCTCCGCGGTGATCCGGCGCCCGGTCATGATCATCTCGTTGGCCACCTTGACCGGTACCGTGCGGGGCAGGCGCACGACACCACCGGCCCCGGCAATCAGGCCGACCTTGACCTCGCTGAGCGCGAACTGCGCGGTCGCGTCGGCGACGACCAGATGACTGGCCAGGGCGATCTCGCAGCCGCCGCCCATGGCGAAACCGTTGACCGCCGCGATCACCGGCTTGGGCATGTGCCGGCGCGAGGTGAGCCCGGCGAACCCGTTCTTGGGCACCCACATCGGTTTGCCGGAGCCGGAGTAGATGAGGTCGTTGCCCGCGCTGAACGCTTTGTCGCCCGCGCCGGTGAGGATGGCGACCCACAGGTCGTCGGCGGCGAAGTAGGCGTCGAAGGCGTGGTCGAGCTCGTCGTTGGCCATCGGGGTGAGGCTGTTGCGGGCCTCCGGCCGGTTGATCGTCACTTCGAGCAGGTGCCCGTCGCGGCGGACGAGGATGTTGTCGTAGCGTTCGCGCAGCACGGCCGGCTGCGGCGGGAACAGCTCGTCGATCGCCGCGTCGGAGACGCTGACCCGGTTCCCGAAGCCGAACGAGCGCACGTAGACGCGCTGCCCGATCGGTTCGCCCGTGCTGAGCAGGTCGAGGATGGCCGTGTCCCGGTCGTCGCTGCGGGCCACGAATCGCCGCCCGTCGGCCTCGAGGCGGCCGATCACGATGCCGGTCCGCCCGCCGGTGCGGTCGTGCTTGACGGTGTACGTCTCGATGGTCGCCCAGCCGTCGGCCTGCCGCGCTTCCTCGGGGGCCGGCCACGCGTTCACCTCGGCCTGCAACGCCGCGCTGTTGTCGTTCTTCCAGGGCGACGGGGTGGTGGTGTAAACGCCGACGGAGTACTTGCTCATCAGCCCGCCGTTGGCGCTCACGAAGCCGTAGCTGCCCGGTTTCGAGCGCACCAGATTCACGGTCGAGGCGATCGCGTGCATGGAGTAGTTGTTACCGGCGCCGCCGAAGAACGGCAGCCCGCCGGTCACGGTCAGTCCGCGCGGGTCATCGGCCGACAGGCCGAACGCGTCCACGATGTTGAACACGGGCGCCGGGAAGCAGCTGTACAGGTCGATCGAGGCCAGCTCGTCGAAGCTCACGCCGGCCACCGCGAGAGCTTCCCGGGCCGCCAGCACCGACGCCGGCGACGCCGACAGATCGTTGCGCTCCATCAGGTCGCGCTCGCGCAGGTCGGCGTGCCCGGCCAGGAACACCCATTTCGATTCGGGGATACCGAGCCGGCGGGCGGCGCCGACCGAGGTCAGCAGGACCGCCGCTCCCTGGTTCACCTTCTCCCGCGCGACGACGTAGCGGGTGTAGGGCTCGGCGATGACACGATTCTTCTCGGTCGGTGTCATCAGCTCAGCCGCGGAGCGTTCGACCGGTGCCGAGGAATGCGGGTTGGCCGCCGCGACCCGGGTGAACGGCGCGAACAGCTCACCGATGGCGGCGGCGTACTCGTCACGGGAGAGCTTGAGCCGGGCCCGGCGGGCGTTGTCGAACAGCGCGTACTGGCTCGGCGCGTCGGTCAGCCCGTGCGTGCTGTGGTGCATGTTCACCAGGCCGCGCAGGCCGTAGCCGCGGTCCTCGAGGTCGCCCTCGGGGTGCTCGGTGAAGTCCGGCTTGTCGTCGGCCTTGGCGAACCGCTCGATCGTCGAGATCGCCTCCGAGCCGAAGAGCAGGACCACCTCGGCCTGACCGGCGGCGATGGTGGCGGCAAATTCGTTGACCAGGTGCTGCGGGCTCTGACCACCACCGACCTCGAGGACGGCCCGCTTCGGGTCGGCGCCGAGCCGGCCGGCGACCGAGCGCGGGTAGTTGTCCGAGCGGCCGAGCAGGGCCCGAGCGCCGGGAATCGACGTCTCGAACTGCCGGGTGCCGGCGACGGTGTCGATCTGTGACGGGTCGATGCCGGCGTCGGCGACGGCCTCCCGGGCGGCGTCGGCGGCCAGGTCGACCGGGGACCGCCGCCGGTAGTCCGGTGAGTCGAGCAGTTCGGAGGACTGTCCGACGCCCACCACGATCGGGGTGTGCGGATCGAGGTCGGCAAGATCATGGGACATGGCACGGCTCCCCTATTACTGAACGACTTTCGTTCACTTAGTAAGGACTGTATCGTGACGGTAACCGTTCAGCAATGCGTTGGACGGCAAGCGAAGGAAAGGTGGCTGCGGTGAGCTCACCAGCCGCGACGGGGCGCCCGCGCGATCCCGAGGTCGACCGCCGTATCGCCCGAGCGGCCCTCGACGTGTTCGGCGACGCCGGCTGGGCCGGGTTCGCGATGGAAACCGTCGCCCGCCGCGCCGGCGTCGGCAAGGCCTCGCTCTACCTGCGCTGGAACAGCAAACAGGCACTGCTCACCGACGCGTTGACCCTGGGCCTGCCCCGGGTCAGCGACGTCGACACCGGCACCCTGCACGGCGACCTGGTCGAACTGGCCACCCAGATGCTCGACGTCTACGCCGGGCCGGTGAGCCGGGCGGCGCTGCGACTCTCCCTTGACGCGGGTCAGATTCCGGGTGTTGCCGAACAGTTCGAGGCAATGCGGGAGGCACAGATCCGCGCGGCACGCGCCATCGTGCGACGCGGGATCGCCCGAGGCGAACTGCCCGAATCGGCGTCGGTCACGCTGCTGCTCGACACTCTGCTGGGCGGGGCGATGATGCACGCCCTGTCCACTCCACCCGACCGGCGTGCTGAACTGGCCGATGACACCGCGCCGCACGCCCGGCGACTAGTCGACTTCCTCATGCACTCGGTCACCGCGGGCGCCGGCGCATGATCGTCACCGGAACCGCCCAGCAGCAGGCCTGGCAGCGGCGCGAGCTGCCGCCGGTCGAGCAGGTTCGTGACGACGTGTGGTCCGTGCCGGTACCCATCCCGCACAACCCGTTGCGATACACGCTCAGCTACGCGTTCGTGAACGACGGCGGCATCCTGCTCGTCGATCCGGGCTGGGACACGCCTGAGGGCCGAGCCGCGCTGGAAGCCGGCCTGAATCGGGCCGGGGCCACGGTCAGCGACATCACCGGCGTCGTGGTCACGCACGTGCACCCGGACCATCACGGGCTCAGCGGCTGGCTGCGCGAGCAGAGCGGCGCCTGGATCGGCATGCACCCGGTCGAGGCACAGACCTTGCCCGTACGCGTCTGGCGCGATCGGCAGCCGTCGGACGACCGCGGATGGCTGATCCGGCACGGCGTTCCGGACGACGAGGCCTCCGCGATGACCGTCGACCCGGAACAGCTGCGCGGCGTCTTCGCCATGGCCGAACCGGATCGCGCCATCGAGGACGGGGACCTGCTGCCGGCGGCTGGGCACGAGCTGCGCGCCGTGTGGACCCCCGGCCACACGCCCGGGCACCTGTGCCTGCACGACCCCGGCGACGGCATCCTGCTGACCGGCGACCACCTCCTGCCCCGGATCAGCCCCAACATCGGCGTGCATAGCGGCAACGACGGCGATCCGCTCACCGCCTATCTGGCTTCGCTGGAGCAGACCGCTAAGTTCGCCTCGGACGAGGCCCTGCCGGCCCACGAATATCGCTTCCGCGGCGTCGGCGAGCGCGCCGCGGAACTGATCCACCATCACGAGGAGCGCAGCCGAGAAATCCTGAGCGCCATCGACCCCCGTACCGGGTCGACCGCCTGGGCCATCGCCGCCGCGCTCACCTGGTCGCGGGGGTGGCCGGCCCTGCACGGCATGATGCGGCGGATGGCGCTGGCCGAAACCGTCGCTCATCTGCAGCACCTGGACGCACTTGGCTCGGTCCGGCCGTTCGGGGCCGTTTCTGTCCGGTGGCAGCTCACCGAGATCGGGCTGAATGCAGCAGTACGGGAATCAGAAAGATTGCCTCAACGACCATCATGACGAGCCCGCCCGCACGCTGGTCAGCGATCGGACCGAGAAGCGTGCCGGCGTGAGCATGCCCGGCCACGAGGGGCTGGCTACTGATAAGCAGCGCCAGTCCGATCAGGCCGCCGGGAATGCTCGCGGTGTAGACGGCAGCTCGCCGCAGGCGGGCGACGGCGGGCCGTGAATCGCTCAGCACCGCAGTCCACAGAATGAAGCCTACGAGGAACGTCAGCACAGACAGAACGGTGCCGGTAAACCCGGACCGGATGCGCGGCCTGCTGGAGATGGCCGAGCCCGACCGGGCCGTCGAAGACGGCGACCTGCTCCCCCTGGCTCGGCACGAGGTACGCGCGGTGTGGACGCCGGGCACACCCCCGGCCACCTCTGCCTGCACGACGCCGCCGCCGGCATCCTGCTCACCGGCGACCACCTGCTTCCCCGCATCAGCCCGACGATCGGCGTGCACCCCGGCGCCGAGGGCGACCCGCTCACCGCCTACCTCGACTCGCTGGAGCAGACCGGTAAGTTCACCGCCGAGGAGGCGCTGCCCGCCCACGAGTACCGCTTCCGCGGCATCGACGACCGGGCCGCCGACCTGATCCGCCACCACGACGACCGTAGCCTCGAGATCCTCCGCGTCATCGACACCCTCGGCGAGCCCACCGCTTGGACGATCGCCGAGCGGCTCAGCTGGTCGCGCGGCTGGGACAGCCTGCAGGGCATGATGCGCCGCATGGCCCTCGGAGAGACCCTCGCCCACCTGCACCACCTGGTCGCCACCGGGACCATCCGGCGTTCGGCGGCCCACCCCACGCGATGGGCACGCAGCGCGAGGCGCCGAAGGTGTTCACAGCCGCCGTCATACTCGCCCTGCCCTGCGGCGCCTCGCCGAAGCCACGGAGGGATGACGGCCGGTACGGCTTCGGCGAGGCGCTCGTGGTCAGCGTCAGGTCAGCGGGAAGATGGTGTCGCCACGCATGACCGCGTCGGCTCCACCGTCGATGAAGACGACCTGACCGCACATGTGGCCGTTTTCCACACTGGACAAGAAACGGAGGAGCTCGGCGACGTCTTCGGCCTTCGCGATGCCGCCGAGCGGCATGGGGACCATGCTTTCGAGCTGGCGACGGTTCTCCGCACTGGCAAGCGAGTCGGCCATCATCGGTGTGGCGATCACGCCCGGAGCCACGGCGTTGAGCGCGATGCCCTTGCCGGCCCAGTCGGCGCTGGGCGCGGCACGCCGGACCCAGCGGGCGATCGTCCGCTTCGACGTCGCGTAGATGGCCTGGCCCTCCTCCTTCGCCAGCACCTCGGCCCGGGCTACCGCCGCCGCCTCGTCGCCGGCTTCGAAAGCGGCGGCGAGTTCGGCGTCGTGCGGAAACATGACCGCCATGCTGGCCACCGCCACAGCGCGTGGGGCGTCGGACTGCTCCAGCAGGGGGCGCAGGCCCTCGAGCGTGGCCAGCATGCCGAAATAGTTCACCCTCGCGGTCGCCGCGGAGTTGCTGGCCAGGCCGGCGACGGCCAGGACGGCATCGAGACGCCCACCGCTGATCGCCGTCACGTCGCGCACCATCGAGGCCCGGCCCTGCGCGCCGGACAGGTCCGCGATGACGTCGGCGTCGCGCAGGTCGATGCCGATGACCCGATGCCCGTCGGCCTCGAGAAGTTCTTTCGCGGCCCTGCCGATGCCCGAGGCCGCTCCGCTGATCGCGTAAGTACGCATCTGTCCCACCTCCTATCGGACCGCGACGAGGCGGCCGACGACCTCGCCCCGTCCGAGCCGCTCGATGCCCTCGCCGATCTCGTCGAAGGCGATGCGCTCGACGAGGGGCGTGACCTTGCCCTCCGCGGCCAGAGCGAGGAATCCCGCCAGGTCCTCCTTCGTGCCGATGATCGAGCCGACGTACTCCAGCTGCTTGAGCAGCACGTCGAGCATCTCAATGGTGGCCGTGGGCCGGCCGATGCCGACCTGGACGACACGCCCGCCGGGGCGGATGGCCTTGAAGGCGCCGCCGGTGGTGTCCATCCCGGCGAAGTCGATGATGACGTCGAGCCGCCGATCGGTGAAGTCGGTGATTGCCGCCGAGCAGGCGATCACGCCCTGCTCGGCCGCGAGCGGAAAGAGCGATCCCTTGATCTCGGCCGCGTACACCTCGGCGCCGACGCCAGCGGCGATGCGCGCCCCGATCATGCCGAGGCCGCCGAGCCCGATGACGCCGACCTTCATGCCGGCTTGCACGCGCCCCTGCTTGAGGACGGCGTGGTAGGAGGTGAGGCCGGCGTCGGTGGCGAGCGCCGCGACCGCGTCGTCGACGGTCTCGGGTACGGCGACGAGCTCGTCCGGGCGGGCGACGACCTGTTCGGCGTACCCGCCGTCGCGGCCGAAGCCGGGGCCGGCCGGGTCTGAGATCACCGCGACCCGGTCGCCGACGCGCCAGCCGGTCACGTCAGCGCCGAGTTCGGTGATCTCGCCGCTGATTTCGTGGCCGAGCGTGATCGGGGTGAAGGGCAACGGCTGCCCCTCGCCGTGCAGCAGCCCGACGTCGGAGTGGCACAGCCCGGCCGCCGCGATGTCGATGAGCACCTCGTTCGCGGCGGGCCGGGGCGCCGCGATCTCGTGCCTGGTGAGGCCCTTGCCGGCTGAGGTGAACCGCCATGCTCGCATGTCGCCAGCTTTCCGGGTCCCGGAGCCGCGGCTTCTCACGGACGAGGCCCTAAGTTACTAGTTACACCGAAGTATGGGTACTTCGGAGTCGGTTGTCACCGACTACCATACTCCCGTGACCAGCCGCGCGGACAGTGCCGATCCCCGGGCCGAACGCGTTCGAGCGCAGATTCTTGAGGCCGCCCTCACCCTCGCGTCCACCCGACGCATCGAGGAGATCTCGATCCCCGACATCGCAGCCGCCGCCGGCGTCAGCCGGCAGAGCTTCTACCGGCACTTCACGGACCGCGACAGCGCGATCGCCGCCGCCATCACTTCCTCGTTCCGCACCTGGCTCGATGCCGCCAACTCCGGCGACCCGCGAGCGCGCCTGCGAACGCTGATGGACTACGCCGCCGAACATGGGCAACTGCACCGCAATGTCTACCCGAGCGCCGCCTCACAACTCGCCTCGGCGGCCTTCCGGGCTGAGCTCGAACCGATCGCGGCCGAGCTGGCCCGGCGGCTGCTCACCACCCGGCATTCGATCGGCCAGCTCGACGCCCTCGGCGTCCTGCTGAGTGGTGGGCTCATGGAGACGGTGACCCGATGGACCGAGGGCCGCGGCACCGACACGCCGGACGAGACCAGCGCCACCCTGCTCGGCGCACTCAGCGCGATGCTCGCCGAGAATCCCTGAAGCTGAGGCGTTCCGCGGCCAACTGCCGGAAGACGGCGATCAGGTCGGCCGCCCGCTGGTCCGGCTCGGGCTGACCGGGATTCTTGACCCTAGCCCGGACAATCTCCACGAGACCGCCCAAGAGCAGCGCCGGGGCCGACGCGGTCATCGACTTCGTCGGCCCCGGTCGCGTTCCCCTTCGACCCCCTGGAGCTTCGCCCACGACGAGCTGCGTGCCGGCCGCATCGCGGGGCGCGGGATCATCACCTTCTGAGCTGCTCGAACTCTCCTCCGCGCGTCTCGTCAGAGGGCGCGCTGGAGCGCGCCGAGCCGGGTCGCCCAGATCCGTTTGGCCAACGCGGAGTCCGGGGCGAGGTTCTCCCCGGCGTGGTAGCTGCCCGGGTGCACGTGCAGCTCGGTCGGCACGCCGGCGGCCATCAGGCGCTGAGCGAAGGCGATGTCATCGTCGCGGAACAGGTCGACGGTGCCGACGTCGATGAACGCCGGTGGCAGGCCGGCCAGGCCTTCGGCCCGAGCCGGCGCGGCGTACCGATCGGCCGGTTTGCCGCCGAGATACCAGGCCAGGCCTCGATGTTGTCGACCCGTCCTAGACGCCGATGTCCACGATCTCTTCGCTGGAGGCGGTCGTGTTGCGGTCGTCGATCATGGGGTAGATTGGCATCATATATCTCAGGGCTGGGCCGCCGCGGTCCCGGGCCAACAGCGCGGTGGCGATGGTCAGCCCGCCGCCCGCGCTGGCGCCGTAGACGGCCAGGCGGTCGGGGTCGAACCCGAGCTCGTCGGCGTTCTTGGCCATCCAGACCTGTTTGGTCCGGACGTTGATAAAGCAGCCGTCCTCACCCGTGATCACGGATGACAAGGCGTTCACCGTGTTCGCCCGGCTGCAGCGATCGCCTCAGCCTGGGCGTGGCGGAACTGCAGTACATAGCGGCGCAGCAAGTCTGAGCGAGATTGCAGCAGACGCTGGCGTCACCGCGCGGACCTTCTTCCGGTACTTCCCGTCCGAGGAGACCATGGTCGTCGACATATACGACCAGACCAACGCCCGGCTCATGGAGCTCATCCGGGCTGAAGGCGTACCCGAAGACGAGATCCTGCCGGTCGTCACCGGCGCTGTCGACCGCCTGGGCCATCGCCGCCGCCCTCACCTGGTCACGGGGGTGGCCAGCCCCGCACGGCATTATGCGACGGATGGCGCTGGCCGAAACCGTCGCTCACTTGCACTACCTGGCATCAACCGGGCTTGTGCGCGGCTCGGACGGATCGCCGCAGCTCTGGCGCTGATCAGATCTCCCATTCGCCGTCGGCCCAGGCGGTGCGGACCGCCTCGACGACGCCCCGCACGACCGGATCGGCCGCCCTTTCGGCGAGCCAGACGAGCCCGAGCCGGAACTGGGGAAAGTCGGTCAGCGGCACCACGGCGAAGGCCGGGTCGTCGTACATCCGGGCGCTGCCGCCGGTCGACGGGTCGAGCGAGAACGTCAGATCGCCGGTACGGCGCACATGGGCCGCCAGCATGGCCGAGTCCACCCCGGCCAGCATCCGTAGCCGCAGCAGGCCCCGGCTGATCAGATCATCACGCATGCGCTGCATCGCCAGCGGCTGCAGCGACAGCGGCATCAGAACCACGTTCCGGTCGGCCAGGTCGGCGACGCTCAGCGCCGGCGATCCGGCCAGCGGGTCGTCGCGGCGCATGACGACCAGGAAGCGGTACGAGGCCAGGCTGAGCGACGCCACCGCCGGATCGTCGACCGGTAGGTGCACTAGGGCGGCGTCCAGCTCGCCGCGCGACACGGCCGGTAGCAGATCGGCCGAGGGCGCCAACGTCACCTCCACCGGCCGGCCGGGATTGCCTTTCTCGGCACAGTCGACCACCGTGTCGAGCACCAGCGGCGGCGCGAAATGTGACCCACCGAGGTGCACGGCCCGCTGCTCCCCGGCCGCGATCAGGCGCACCTCGGCGCGCGCCCGCTCGAGTTGGTCGAGCAGCGGCGGCACTCGGGCGGCCAGCGCCCGCCCGGCCGGGGTGAGCTCGACCTGGTGGTAGCCGCGAACGAACAGCGGAGCCCCGAGTTCACGCTCGAGTTCCTTGACGATGCGGCTGACCGGTGACGCGGTCATGTGCAGCCGCTCGGCCGCCCGGCCGAAATGCAACTCTTCGGCCACCGCGAGGAAGCACCGGAGCTGCTGCACGTCCATGACCCCAGTCTGCGTTACTGAACGGTTACCGGCAAGGAATTCCGCCGCCACGTTGCCGCCCGCGGCACGTAACGTGCGCGAAACAGTGATTTACGAACGGCGAGGAGCACGGCGATGGTGTGACCTACCGCACCTGAGCCCTTGAGGAGGCCGCCGTGGACACCGATCTGCCGCTGACCGGAGTACGGGTCGTCGACCGCACCGACGGCCTCGGCGAGACAGCCTCCCGCTTGCTGGCCGACCTCGGCGCCGACGTCATCCGGGCCGAGCCGGCCACGGGTTCGCTGTCGCGCCACCAGGAACCGGTCGTCGACGGCGTCAGCCTCTACTACGCCACCCACAACGCGAACAAGCGTGCCGTCGTCGCAGGTGACGACGACCTGAGCAGCCTGCTGGACAGCGCCGACATCCTGATCACCAACAATGCCGCGGACACCCGGCACCAACGGCCCGGGCTGACCGTCGTGGCCATCACCGACTACGGTCTCACCGGCCCGTACCGGGACTGGCAGGCCACCGAGTGGACCCATCTCGCCCTCGGCGGAGTGCTCTGCCGCTCCGGTCTGCCGGGCCGCGAACCCCTGCTCCCGCCCGGTTCCCTGGCCTACGAGTCGGCGGCGGCCCAGGCCGCCTGGGCCGCACTGCTCGCGTACTACCGCGGCGGCGACCTGGTCGACATCTCCGTCTACGAGGCCATCACCCAGGTCCTCGACCCCGGATTCGGTATCGGCGGCAGCGCCACCGGCGGCGTACCCGCAGTCAACGGTCCGCGCGGCCGACCCGACGCCCGCCACCTCTACCCGATCTTCCGATGCGCCGACGGCTGGGTCCGCATCTGCGTCCTGGCTCCACGCCAGTGGCAAGGCATGTTCACCTGGCTGGGTCAGCCCGCAGAGTTCGCCGACCCAGAACTGGCCAAGCTCGGCAAGCGATTCGCCGCGGCCGGCCGCATCTACCCGGCCATCGGCCGGCTGTTCGCCACGCGCACCCGCGAGCAGATCGTCACCGAAGGACAACAGCACGGCGTCCCCACCGCCGCCCTGCTCTCCCCCACCGAGGTCATGCAGGCCGAACAGTTCACCGCCCGGGGCGCGTTCACCGACGTGCCGTCCGTGCCCGAGGCCCGCATGCCCGACGGTCTGCTCGAGGTCGACGGCCGCCGCGCCGGCATCCGCACTCCGGCTCCCGGCCACGGGCAGCACACCAGCGAAGTCCTCAGCACACTGACCCCGGCCACTCCCGGCGCCGCGGCACCCGACGGCGCTCTTCCCCTGACCGGGTTGCGCGTGCTCGACCTCGGCGTCATCGTGGTGGGCGCCGAACTCGGCCGCCTCTTCGCCGACATGGGCGCCGAGGTCATCAAGGTCGAGAACAGGGCCTTCCCGGACGGCAGCCGCCAGACCTTCGACGGCGCGGCCATCAGCGCGTCGTTCGCCTACGGGCACCGCAACAAGCTCGGCCTCGGCCTCAACCTGCGCAGCCCCGAGGGCATCGAGATTTTCAAACAGCTGGTCGCCGAGTCCGACGTGGTCGTCTCCAACTTCAAGCCCGGCACCATGGAATCACTCGGACTCGGCTACGAGCAGCTCGCCGCGGTCAACCCCGGCATCGTCATCGCCGACAGCAGCGCCTTCGGCCCCACCGGACCATGGAGCCGGCGCATGGGCTACGGCCCTCTCGTCCGCGCATCGACCGGTCTCAGCGGCCTGTGGCGCTATCTGGACGACGAAGGTGGCCACAGTGATGCCTCCACCATCTATCCCGACCACATCGCCGCCCGGATCGAAGCGGTCGCGATCCTGGCCAAACTCATCGCCCGCCGGCACAGCGGCCGCGGCGGCACGGTCAGCGTGGCCCAGGCCGAGGTCATCATGGGCCAGCTGCAGCACCAGCTGGCGCTGGAATCCGTACGCCCCGGCTCGCTGACCGCCGTCGGCAACACCGGCCCGGCCGACGCCCCCTACGGCCTGTTCCCATGCGCCGGCGACGACGAGTGGTGCGTCGTCACCGTGCGCGGTGACAACGACTGGCAACGACTGGCCCAACTGCTCGGGACCGACCTGGACCTGCCGACCGCAGATGACCGGATCGCCCACCGAGAGCAGATCGACGCCCTGGTGTCGGCCTGGACCTCAGCCCGACCACCACGCCGCGCCATGGCCGAACTACAGGCCGCAGGTGTGCCCGCCGCGATGATGCAGCGCGTCCCGGAGCTACTCGACGACCCGCACCTGGCCCACCGCGGCTTTTTCCGAACGATGCACCACCCGCACATCACCGAACCCATGCCCACCGAGAACGGCCCCGCCGTCTTCAAGTCGATCGGGCCGCCACCACTGGAGCCGGCTCCGCTGCCCGGCGAGCACAGCCGCGACGTGCTGATCCGCGTGCTCGGCATGCCGGCCGACGAGGTCGACGCACTGATCACCGCAGGAATCGTGGAACAGTGGACCGACGCACACGCCACCTCCGTCGAACGGGTCTGAGCAGAACGGCATGGGCGCACGGGCCAGACTGAACGATCTCAACAACCGGAAGGCATGAGTCCACAGCTATAGCGACAAAGCTTGCACACGAAGGCTCCGACAAGCTCAAGCCCCGAAGAACAGCGCCACGATACTCAGTCGTCGCGACAGTTCCGATCGTCCGCACCACGGTCGGCGCCGTCCTGGAGACTTCCACTGCTGTAGATGGAATAGCCTCACCGGAACCCCGCTCGGAATTCTTCACCTGAGCGGGGTTTCTTCTGCCTAGGCGTTCCGCACACTGAGCGGCTCACGGCCGGAGATGCTCACCCGATCATGGCCACGCCGGCGACACCGAGCCGACTTCCGGACAGCTCTTCCGTCTCAACAGAGGCTTCTCCTAAGCCCTCGACAGGTAATCGCGCGAGTTCACCGAAGCCTGCGTCTCCCATCACCCTCACCCTTTTCGGTGAAGCAGACATCCGGCCCGTCATGACGGCCTCCCGCGCGAATCTCTCAGGTATCGACGTTCCGCTCCTCGAGACGAGGTGACGCCCATGTCGACACCCCTCACCACCCACTCCCCCGAACCACCCGACGATCTGTTCACCGCCTGGGTCGACCAGACACCCGGCCGTGCACGCCGCCGCGGGCGCCGACCTGACCAGCCGCAGGGCGCACTGCGGTTCGCGTTCTACGGGCGGATGTCGACCACCGAATATCAAGATCCGACCACGTCGCAGCAGTGGCAGCAGGACAACGCCAACCGGCTCATCGCCGGACACGGCACCATCGTCATCAAATACTTCGACGCCGGATACTCCCGGAGCCTTCCCTGGCACAAACGACCCGCCGCCGCCAACCTCCTCGACCTCGCCGCACAACCCGACCGGCCGTTCGACGCGATCGTGATCGGCGAATACGAACGCGCCTTCACCGGCCAACAAGCCATCCAGACCATCCGCCACCTCAACAACCTGGGCGTCACCGTGTGGCTGCCCGAAGCCAACGGACCAATTGATCTCGACGAACCCGCCCACCAAGCCCTGCTGATGATGCTCGGACATCAATCCGAACGAGAAGTCCTAAAATTCCGGATGCGCACCACCGCCGCGATGTGCGCCCAGGCCCACGACCAAGGACGCCACCTCGGCGGCCGCCCGCCGTACGGCTACCAGCTGGTCGACGCCGGACCACACCCCAACCGAGCCCACGCCGCCTGGGGACGACGCCTGCACCGCCTCGACCCCGACCCCGACACCGCCGCACACGTCCGGTGGATCTTCGCCCGACGGCTGACCGGTGCCAGCACCGCTGGTATCGCCCGCACGCTCAACGACCGCCGGAATCCCCTCACCCGCCCAGCACGACCCTGGCCGTAACCGGCACCGGACCAACTCTGTCTGGACGCTGCGTACCGTGGCGGCGATTCTGGCCAACCCGCGCTACACCGGACGGCAAGTCTGGAACCGGCAGCACACCGACCACCGCGAGACCGTGCCCGGAGACAAACGCAGCAGCCTCGGACCTACCCGCACCTGGAATCCCAAGTCCGAGTGGATCATCTCCGAGAACCGCACCCACCCCGCGCTGATCAGCGACGCCGACTTCCTCGCCGCTCAACACGTCTCCGCGATCCACACACCGAACGACGACTCTGTCCGCCGCTATGCGCTGACCGGGCTCCTCGTCTGCGGGCTCTGCGGGCGCCGCCTGGAGGGCCATTGGGTACACGGCCGGCCCGGATACCGCTGCCGGCACGGCCACATCAGCGCCCACTCCAGCGGGGCACGGCCGCGCGCGATCTACTGGCCCGAACGACGCATCACCACCGAGATGCTGCACGACCTCAAACGCCAAGGCGCCCTCACGAGATCAGCTGGAGTAGAAGGGCTGGCCACTCACCTACGCGACCGAGACCTCGTCATCGTCTGCAACCCCGGAAAGCTCACGCTCGACCGGCACCTCGAGCACGACACCGCGCCCAAGCTCGGCGGCCGAACAACGGCGGCTTCCCCACCATTGGGAGCGCGGACTCGCATTCCGGCGCAGCGCGGGATACAGAAAACCCCACCACATCCATCCCCGAGAGGAATGAATCTGGTGGGGGTTAACGTGTCCGGAGCCCGACACGAAGGTCACGCACACCCTGATCGCATCCCGAGATCTGGTTTGCGGGTCGTGAGCGCTGCCCGACCATCCCCTGGGCGTAAGCGGAGGGAAACGCACCGCACGGTCGACATCAGCCAACTCGCATGCCGCTTAAAGCTCCTAACACGATCTCCTAGCGGATCCAGTTGATCAGTCGGCGCCAGCAGATCAGGACGCAAGCGAGACCGACCAGGCCGTCGTGGATGTCGAGGCGTCGTTCCCAGCGCACGGCGAGCCGTCGGAACTGATGCAGCAGGGCGAAGGTCTGCTCGACGACGTAGCGCAGCTTGCCCAAGCCCTTGAATCCTGCGGTCTTGGGCTTCGGGATGATCGGTTCGGTACCGCGTTCGTGGCAGGCCCGGCGGAACGCGTCGCTGCTGTAGCCCTTGTCTGCCAACAGTGTGTCGAACCGTCGGCGTGGCCGCCCGCGGCGGCCGGCGATCGGCGGGTAGCCGTCGAGCAGGTCGAGGGCGCGGCTGATGTCGGGCACGTTCGCGCCAGAGGTGAGCACGTGGATCGGGGTGCCGTGACCGTCGCAGATCAGATGGTGCTTAGAGCCGGGCTTCCCGCGGTTGACCGGCGACGGGCCTGTCCCGGTACCCCCTTTTTCGCGTCGATGTGACTGCCGTCCATCGCCGCCCTCGACCAGTCGATCCGGTTCGCCGCGTTCAGCTTGGTCAGCAGAATCTGGTGCACCTGGTCGAACACAGCGGCCTCTGTCCAGCGCTCGAGCCGCCGCCAGCAGGTCATCCCCGAGCCGAACCCGAGCTCCTGCGGCAGGTCTTCCCACCCGATGCCGGTGTGCAGTACGAACAAGATGCCTTGCAGGCACAGTCGATCCGGCAGCGGCCGCGGCCCTGGCGCTTTGTCCGGCCATGGCGGCAGTACTGGCTCGATCAGCTTCCAGAGATCGTCATCGACGATCCACGCCTTGCTCATGACCAACGAACGAGACTGATCTCCACCTCGTAGCGCTGATCAACATCGATTCAGCAGATCGTGTTAGGGCCTTTTAAGCATGCGCAGGCCTGTCTCCTGCACAGACCTATACCTACCAGGGGCTGGCTAACGCGGCCGGCGCGAGGCCTAACGTAGGTTTGCACTTGGACTTGCCGGCGTGTGACCCTTTCCAGGTGCCAGGACGTCCAAGTGCGGATCTACAGCTTGCTCAGGCGATCGAAAAGTTCCACATACGCCAGCGACAGCCTGCCGGCTACCTGCCCTGGGAACTGACGCAATGTTCATTACCTTATCGCAGCCCTGACGCGCGGAACCGAGTGTGGCGCCGACGCAACGGTGCGGCCGAAATAACCGTAATCACGCGAGCAACCGGCGAACAAGATATCGGCTTGCCGTTCGGAGGACTAGCGGTACTCCTCCTTGCCTTCTTTTGCGGCGAAGCCTTTCGGAGTGGCGAACCCACGATCGAACTGGATGGATCCTACAGCGCCTTTATGAAGAAGCTGGGCCTCGCCAGTACTGGGGGAATGAACGGCAGCCGAAAACGGCTAGCTGAACAACTGCGACGACTCACAAATTCATCCATCAGAATAGGGGACGACTGGTCAGTACCGGAAGAACCAATCTTTTCCGACTGGTCGCTGTGGGGACAGTCCAGAAGCCAGCCACAGCCTGCAGGAAGACGAAATTTTGTTGAGTTTTCCGACAGCTTCTTCCGTCACCTCACTCACGGCGACCCCGTAGCGGTGGATTTGGACGCACTAAGTCTATTGAAGTTTGGCGGTTTGGCGGCAAATCTGTACGTCTTTCTTACGGCGCAGCTTGAACGCGTCAAGGAAGTCGAACACTACAATTGGGAATACCTGGCGGCCAGGTTTAATGGAATACCGGATCCGAACTATGCGTCATCGAAATCGCGGATAAAATATGAAGTCAAACGAGACATACGGAAGACCCTGCCGCTAATTTTAACTCTTCTCAGGTCGCAGCGAATCGCGCTGCATGATTCTGGAATTCACCTGGACATTAGGCCTATGCAAGCATTTTCCCAATCTGCTAAAGGAGTCAAAGCACACCTCAAAAAAGAGCCTACTCCATCTGCCGAGACTCCGCATAAACAGAAGAAAGATAAGGCACCAAGGCGAAATACAAGCCGGATATCACACTTCTTCATTTCCTATCCACGCGAGGAGAAGACTTATGCTAGCCAACTCGCAGAGCTTTTGACCAAAGCCGACCTAAACGCGTGGTATGACCATGATATCGATGTTGGCGAACGATGGGTGGAAGTCGTACGAGAAAAGATTGTCGGCTGCGTTGCCCTAATAGTCATCATGACACCTGATGCCGAACGCTCCAGGTGGGTGCAGCGAGAGGTTCGCCTAGCGGAGTGTGAAGGCAAGCCCATCCTCCCTCTATTACGCTCCGGGGAGGTCTGGTTCAGCTTGAATGACTGCCATTATGGCGATGTAAGGGATGGGGAACTACCAGGAGCCGAATTCGTCGATCAACTCAAGGCACTATGCCAGCCGAAGCAAACAGCGCCGGCACGAAACGCTCGTCGCCTACAGGCAGAATCATGACGTCCGCAGACTTCCGCGTGACTGGCCGCGCCAATATCAAGTCGTTATTTCTAGCTACGCTCGAGCGCTAGACCCGTCCGATCGCTCTGCGATCATCTTAGATAGGGCATCGGCATGAGACGTGGCTTGTTGAAGTAGATCACCCAGAGGGTCATACTCAAGCCCGCCCCGGTTCCGCATTTCATCGTAGGGCGACGGCGCTACAGCGGAGGACCAGATGGGAATCACTTCGCCAGCTTCAATACGTGATTTGTACTGGCTCGCCTCGAATAAGGTCCAACGCTTTCTTCCATACCTATCACCAAGAACGACAACAACAGCCCGAGAGTCAGACGCATAAATTGGCCCCATGTAGGCTTCGATGTCTTGACCAAGGAATCGGTGCTGTTCGGCAAAATCATAGAATACGGTATGCCCATTGTCTTCTAGAGCATTGCGCAGGTGCTCCGCGTAGGACCGATCCTCACCCGCGAATGAGAGAGCAAAATCGTATGTCTGCCGGTAGTCGACATTCGTGAATCCGACTTCACGGACGAAGTCAGGCCACGAGACGTTACGCAGGTAGAAAATAAGCATCGGATTCTCCACAGCAAGAATCCGCGCGTCCGGATCGAAGTGCAAGATCTCGGATATATCTACTTTGTCTGTAAGATTTTTCAGGTAGCCTTGGTCGAGTACGATACTAACGCTGACCTTCTCTGTGGGATGCTTCCGCATTTCTTCAGAGAGTGAGATGCTCCACGAATCCGACTCGGAAAGCCATTTAAGGATGTGTAGATAAGGCGCTCGGCCACTAGGGCGAAACTTCGTTCCACGAGCGAAGGCACGAACCGTGTCGCCAAACCGCTCCTTTTGCCGTTCCACGACTCGACGCTGCACTGCGGCAAACGAAGTACTTATAACCCTTTCAGCGTCGGGCTTCTCAATTACACCTTCGGCTACGCAGGCATCCATACACAGAAGCTGCGCTAGGTAGAAGCTCCCCCGTGCCTTTTCAATGATATGCTCACGAGCAGATATTCGGACATTGAGCGCATTCTCACCCGCCGCTACAAGTTCGCCAATTTTGGAGTCGGGTTCGATCTCGAACTTGACCACGTCGATGCGGTTAGAAAGATCCGGAGATGACTTTATCAGAGCCCTACCCGCATCGTTAATTCCAATGATTACCAACTTGCGTGTTGTGTCCTCCTGATCGGCTGTCACCTTGAGAAGATCTGCGAGATGAGCTTTCGTCTTGTCGTCAAGGCGATGGAAGTCATCCACGATCACCGTGCCAAACCCGCCAAGCTCCGGAAGTAGCTCGATATACTCCACATCGGAGGGAATTCGTGCACTGAGCTTGACAACGTCTTTAGCTATTTCTAGCTCGTCTAGGACCTTGGTAACGGCCGTTGACTTTCCGATCCCTGACGGACCTTCTACAACCACACCTCGGCCAGGCGTGCGTAGAGCAACCATGAGCCGGCTAAATTCGGATGGCTTCACGAAGGTGTGGGTCGGCACGCCAGAGATCTTGAAGACATCCTCAACAGTCAACTTGGACACTACGACAGACTAGCCGAACACGAGACTCTACGGGATGGCGTGACCACGGAGGCTCCACGGTCCTCGGTCGCATCTTTCAGGGTCAGAAGACTGCACCATTCGATCTGTAACAATGGTCCGTTCTTCCGAAATTAGTGTCGGGTAAGCGACAGGTGTCACGACTCCACGCCTTCCCTGAGCCGACAGCTAGCGGTAAAATGGTCGATCTTTGAAAGGAAATTCTTGTGGGAAACGCGGTATTTTACAGCTTTCACTATGATCGGGATGTGCATCGAGTCCAGCTCGTTCGCAATATGAACGCGCTTGAGAAGCAGCCCCTCTTGACCGCCCAAGCCTGGGAAACCGTGAAACAGAAAGGCAAAAAGGGCATTGAGGGCTGGATCCACGAAAAGATGCTATACAAAAAGTCGGTGATCGTACTTATCGGACAGCAGACGGCTTCTCGACCCTGGGTTCAGTACGAGATCGAAAAGGCTTGGAAAGACAAGAGGCCACTTCTAGGAATTCGGATTCACGGAATCCCTTCCATGGAGAAGGCAGTAGACAAGGCCGGGCCGAGTCCCTTCCATTCTACATCGGGCATTCCGATTTTCGACCCAACTCAGATCGACTGGTACGGGAGGATTGATGGGACCGCGACCTACAATTTCCTTAGGAAGAACCTAGACTGGTGGTCCGATCAGGGTGTCGTGCGCCGCAATGGATAGTCAATTAGAGTGCCCGTTTTGCGAAATAGTTAGAAAAAGTGATCCGGACGCGCGAGAGATTTATCGTGACGATAACATCGTCGCATTCTTTCCTACTGAACCCGCAACACTAGGCCACACACTGTTAGTACCCAGGCGTCACATCGAGGATATTTGGGCTTTGGATTCTCGCACGGCTGAAGGCCTTTCAAGGGTCAGCTTGAAAATTGCTAGCGCCATCCGGCGAGCAGTCAACCCTGACGGGCTGAACGTCATCCAGTCGAATGGCGACGCTGCCACTCAGACAGTCCCTCACCTTCACGTTCACGTTGTTCCGCGTTGGCGCGACGATCGCTTCGGGCGGATATGGCCTCCGAAGACGGACTACTCGGACTTTGATAAAGATGAAGCTTGGGGGCGTCTGAGGTGGGCTGTGCGAAACTCAGGTCAAGATGATTGAGAACATTCCGGAACCGACGCCTGACGATCGCCGAAAACACCTTGACTACATTCAAGCTGTTGTAACGCGGATGTCCGCCGCGTCCTCTTCCGCTAAGAGTTGGCTGCTCCCGGTAGTAACGGCCACATACGGATATGCGCTTACGAAAAGCGTTGAGTCGCTAGCCCTTCTAGGAATGGCGGCAGTACTTTTATTCTCCATAATTGACGCTAACTATCTACGCCAAGAAAAGGCGTATCGGAAGCTATACGGTATAGTGACTGCCGACCCGCGGGCGGTTCCCGTATTCTCACTGGATGCGTCGAATGTTTTCTTCACGACCTTAGAGAAGTCGGGTAGCGCCGCGGACGGTTCCATCGCAGTGACTGAGCAAAGAATGCCGCGCTGGCGTAAAGTCGGAGAATTCGCCGGGCGATGGCTTCCCGGCCCCCAAGTATGGCTCTCTTGGTCAATAGCGCCGTTCTACGGTGGGCTACTCGTAGTGGGGTTGGTCATCTACCTATCGAGCAAGTGATCAGTCAGCATTGATTGTGCCGAGCGGTAGTTCCGTCGTAGCACTCACCAATGCGCGACTCCATCACTCGATGTCGAGCTGGCTCGGAGACATCCGTTGGGACGTCAAGTCGTGACAGGACGTCCCGACGGGTGTGGTGCCTTCGATCCCATACTCGCAGCAGTCTGGACCTGCAAGTCGGTATCCAGATCGCGCGAGCATTGGGACACCGGTTGCCCGAGGCCCCGGCCGTGCGTGCCCCCAGATGAGCGTGCGGCCGGGCTGCCCAGGCTTCTACGCCTCAACGGACGCGTCGGAACACGAGGCCCAGACCCGCTCGAACGAGTCGAGGTAGGTAGCCGCCATCCCTTCGGGAACATGTCGCCGCAGGTGCAGTACGGGCGCGTGTGAAGCCGGCCGGCCGAAGACGTGAGCGTTGACCAGTAGGTCGTTGTCCGCGCGGTAGATCGAGTTGTAGAGCACAGTGTCGTGCAGCCGCAGCTCAGCGCCAGCACCGACGACTGGACCAAAGCCGACCAGGGCCGTACGAATGCGAGCACTCATACCGTCGCCGATGCGCTCCTCCGCGCCGCGATCAAGCACGTGGGCGCCCTCCGGCTTCCCGAGAGCGATGCGCACCCGTACGCCGGCCTCCGCCTTGTAGCGCAGTTGAGCGGATGCGGCCACGTCGTCGGCGAGAAAGAGGGCACTGTAGGCGAGGAGATCGATCTCCTCGCGGGCGCCGCCGAAGAGGCGTGTCCACGTATCTACCGGCACGGCGGATCGATGGGGATAGACGGTTACGACCTCGTCGGCGTGGTCGCCATGGGCCGCGGCCCGTGGCAGGTCTGGCCACAGGTCGTATTGCGACCATCCCGTCAAGCTGGCGAGAGCGTTGCGGTGGCGCGGGTAGGGCTTACGCCCGGTCATCCAGCGACGCACGGTCTTCGGGTCGACGCCAAGTCGCGCGGCAACGTCGATCTCGTTGATGCCCGCGCTTCGCATCGCGCGGGTGAGTGGACTGGTCACGCAACGACTCCCATCGCTGGCGATGACCCATCGTATCCAAGAAGTCCCAAGACGTCCTAGCGCCGTAGTTCACACGGTGTGATCTGACGCGAAGACTCTCAAGCAGGCATCGTCCGTCGAGGGATAGGACTGGGCAGGCTCAGTGGGTCAAGATGACCAAGCAAATGAAGAGGCAGCACAGCGTGCTGCTGACCGGCTTGCGCTTGCGCTCGAAGACGCCGGGTTCGATGTAGGCCAAGACTTCCCAGCGCTGCACAACGCCATGGGCCGCAAAGGTGACGCCGTCGTCCGGATCGGCGACGTCCATCCGACTGTGGCCGGTCGGCTCGCCGCTCTACTAGCCGGACGTGCCGCTCAGTAGTTCGTTCTAGACAAAGGAGCAGCGACAGGGCGTCACGTGCGTTCGACGGTACGTTCACATAGGCTCGCAATGTGGACCAGGTCGAGCGCGCCCGTGACCTCACGCGCTCGTTGCTGTCTGAGTCGATCCCCCGACGTTGGTTTCACAGTCAAGGCGTGGGACTCAAGGCTGAGACAGTCGCACATTTGGTCGGCGATGACGCGTCGGCCCTCATCTCCGCTGCGTGGCTGCACGACGTGGGGTATGCCCCGAACCTCGTGGTGACCGGGATGCATCAGCTCGACGGTGCTCGTTACCTGCGCGATGTCGCCCAAGCTGACGACCTGGTGTGCCGGCTCGTCGCACACCACTCGTGCGCCTTCATCGAGGCTCGGAACCGCGGGTTGTCTGACCAGCTCACGCAGGAGTTCCCACCCGTCGGCGGTTTGGCCGCGGATGCGATCACGTATGCAGACATGACCACGACGCCGGACGGCGAGCCCACCGAGGTGGAGCTCCGCCTCGCCGAGATCCTGGCCCGCTACGGCGACGGCGACCTCGTTGCCGAATCGATCCGGGAAGCTAGCCCGTTGATCATCGACTCAGTTCGCATCGTGAAGGCGGCGCTCGATCGGACCTGACGATCATTCCGTCCGGGACAGAGCGCCCTGCTCGTCGCGGCTCCATCGGCGACCTGAGCTGTCCAGGAACTCGATTTGTACCGGTTCCGGCTCTACGTACGTCCGGAGCCAGTCGGCCGGTGCGGGGCGTTGGATGGTTCGGCCTGGTGGAACGAGGCCAATGAACTCCGAGCGCTGTTCTTCGTCGCCGTACGCGGGCATGGGAAGTTCCACCTCGTAGATCGGCATGCCACTGGCGTTGTGGATGTGGAAAGCCAGCTCACGTTCACCGTCGGCCTTGCGGGTCATCTCAACCCAGGCGCTGATTCGCTCGGCCTGCACTCGGCGTGCGTCTTCCGAACGTTCGGCCTCACGGCGGTGTTCGCGGCGCAACAGCATGAACCCGACGAGGAACGCACCGACCGTGCCGACCGCGGAGAACGAGTCCGCGAAGGCCCCGAGCCATTCGCTATCCAAGGTGCACGTCCGCCGAGGTCATGAAGTGGTCGAGACGCTTGCGCATCGATCGGTCCATGGGCAGAGAATCGATCTCCGAGGTGGGGACCCATCGGACGTCGGTCGTCTCGGAGCTTGTCGAAAGGGTTCCCCCGATCGCCCGTGCGGCGAAGACGACCGAGAACTCCTGCCGCACTTCGCCGTTGCTCGTGTAGAGGATGACGTGCCGTGGGTCGGTGAAGATCCCCACCAGGCCGGTGATCTCGACGTTGAGCCCGGTTTCCTCGGCGGTTTCCCGTACGGCGGTCGCCGGAAGCGACTCCCCCAGGTCCATCGCGCCTCCTGGGAGCGCCCAATTGCCGTTGTCCGAACGACGGACCAACAGGACTCGACCGTCGTCATCCGCCACGATCACGTTCGCCGACGGGACGAGCGATGTCGCGGCCGGCGCATCGGGATCGTCGTAGAAGTCTCTCCGCCCGACCATGCTTCCAACCTAGGGCAGCGGAGTCGCGTCGTTCCAGACGCGCTCGAAGCTGTCCAGGTAGGTCGTAACCATGCCACCGCCGGCGACTCGCCGTAGGTGGAGCACCGGCGCCTGGGACGCGGTGACGCCGTAGATGTGCGTGTTGACGAGGAGTTGATCGTCGGCTCGGTAGATCGAGTTGTAGAGCACGGTCCGGTGCAGCCGGAACTCGATGCCGTCGAGCTGGCGCAGCGGCCGGTACATCACGAGGGCATTCTTGATCTTTCCCGCTTGGGCGTCGTCGACGCCTTCGTCGGCGCCCCGCTGGGCCACGACCTCGCTGTCCGGGTCACCGAGCAGGATGCGCACGCGCGCCCCGGCCTCGGCCTTCTGGCGGAAGATCCTCTGAATACCGGCGTCCTCGGACAGAAACAAGCCGCTGTAGACCAGGACGCCGATGTCCTCCCCAGCGCGGTCGAAGATTCGCCGCCAGAGGTCGGACGGAACAGTCCAGCGATGCGGGTAGATGTTGATGATCTCGCTCTCGCTCGCGCTGGCGATTTGATCAGGGTTGAGCGCGTCGGGCCACAGGTACACCTCGTCGACCCCGAGGTGCGCGGCAACCGCGTACCGATGGCGACGGTACGGCGTCCGGCCGTTGATCCACCGCTCCACGCTCTTCGGGTCGACTTGGAGCGCTTCCGCCAGTCCGGCCGGGGTGATGCCACGTTCAAGGATCGCGGTGCGTAGTCGCTCGTTCGGCATCGTCTTCCCGTCGGGACGTCCCAGCCAGCTTGGTCACCCTACGAAAGACGTCAACAAGCCGTCCAGTTAGCAACTGCTGACGTCCCGGCCGCCAGCCGCACTCTCGATGGCGTCGATGCGAATAACGCACCGCCGATCGAGAGGAGCCAGCAATGGAAACCCAACACTTCACCAGCGAGACCCCCACCTGCCCCTGCGGCGCGCAGCTCGGCGCGGGACACCCGACGATGTGCCGCAAGTGCGTTGCCCGAACGCGCTGGAACCGGCGTCACCAGCCGCGCGGCGGCCACGGCGGCAGGGACAAGGCTCTCCGTACGCGTCGAGGGCGCCGCGCTCGCAACAATCACGGCGGTGACGCGTGACGATCGCCATCTCCGCAGTCATTCTGCTCGGGGTCTTCGTCTACCTGCTCTGGCGATACGCCCGACTGCCGCTCTGGCAAGCCGCCGTCTGCGCGGCCTTCGGCTACTTCCTCGCCTCGTCTTCCATCGGCCCCGAAATCGGCGACGGGCTCCGGGCACTGGCGCGGTTCGTCGCCGGACTGGACCTCTGACATGAGCGAAGCTTCAACCGCACCCGGGCGTGATTGGTGGGTCATCGTCGGCATGGCGGTAGCCGCGATCTCCGCGGCAGTGGCCAGCTTCGCCGGCCTTCGCGGACTCGCAGAGGTCGCCGGCTGGCCCGGCCAGCTCGCGTGGCTCTTGCCGGTCACCATCGACGCGTACGCCATGACCGCCGCGCGAGTCTGGCTGGCCGGAACGGTCGGGACGACCCGTGTCCGCAGCTTCGCAAGGGCCAACGCCATCGGCGCCATTGCGACGAGCATCCTCGGCAACGCCGGCTACCACCTCATCGCGGCAGACATCGTCCCCGTCTCCTGGCCGATCGTCGTCCTCGTCGGCGCCGTCCCGGCCGCCGTCCTCGGGCTCACCGCCCACCTTCACGCGCTCACGGCCACCACCGAGGCTGCCGACAACGAGACTCCTGCGCTCAACAACCGTCCCGCGGTCCGTACTCAAGTCCGGACCGATCAGCCCCGGCGCCGCACGGAGGCCGAACTACTCCAAGCCGCCCGGAAGGCCGACTCGATGCACCGCGCCGAACACGACGGCCGCCCTATCAGCCGTGACGGCCTGCGCTCAGCACTGCACATCGCCGGACCGAAGGCAACGGAGCTACGGCGACGGCTTGCCGACGAGGCCGCAACCCCTGTCAGCACCGACCGAGAGGAGGCATCAACCCGCCCATGACGAACCGACCGCGCATCCCGCGCCCGACCATCGACCCGGAGGCCGTACTCGCCCACCTGCACGCCGCACGAAGCCGACCCACCCCGGCAACCGTCTGGACCGCCGCCGCCGACATTCCCGGCCTGCTCACCGAAATCGAACGCCTGGCTGAACTGCTCAGCCGCGCTCAATGGGACTTCGCCGATCTGCTCGCCGCTACTCGCGCCACCCTTGGCGCCGATCGCGAGGGCGAAGCCGACCCGCTGTCCTACCTGCGCGACGCTGTCGCCCAACATCAGCCCTGGCCACTACCTGATGAACGGCAAAGCGAATGAGGGCCTACGGACGCCGACACCGCCGGTGGACCCGGCGCCATCCGCAGCCGCTGCTTCTCGTGCCCGATGAGCCAGTCCTGCTCGTCGGCCTGGCTTCGATAGCCCGAGCGTTGTTTCGGTACCGGTCAGAGGCCGCGCCGATCTACGCGGGCCTCGTACTCGCGGGAGTCGGATCACTGTTGCACCACACCCACCGCAGCGCGTGGCCGCTCGTCGCACTGATTACCGTTCTGGTGGCCGTTGCCTCCGGCCTTCGCGGATTTCCTTGGGGTGTCGAGCGCCGGGAGGAGCGCGCATACGCCGCGACAGCTACAGCCGTGGCGGGTGGCTGGCTCTCTGCGGCTACCGCGCTCGGGGTCAGCTCGCGGCCGTTGTTCACCGTCCTCGTGCTGGGAATCGTCGTGCTTGGCATTCCCTGGTGGTCTCATCGGCGACGCCGTGCCCGCGTCCGCGTGGACCGCGTCATCCACGCCTGGCCCGACCTTGCGGACACGATCGGGCTCGACGGCTCCCGCGTCATGTCGGCCGTCGTCGACACCTGGGGCTGGCGAGCCCGGATGAAGCTGAAGCCAGGCCAGAGCGTCACCGACGTCGTCGCTCGTGTGCCGGCTATCGAGTCGGCTTTGGGGACCCGGCCCGGCGCCGTACGCGTCGAGCAGGACCCCACGCATGCCGGGCGCTGCACAATGAGAGTCCTTGCCGTCGACCCGCACGCAGGGGCAATCCCGTGGCCTGGCCCCACGGCGACGACGCTGGCCGACCCGATCGAGCTGGGCGTCTTCGAGGACGCAACGACCGTCCGCGTGCCGCTCCTGCGGCGGCACGCACTGATCGGTGGCACCACTGACTCGGGAAAGAGCGGTGTCCTCAACGTCGTCCTTGGCAACCTCGTCGCGTGCCCCGACGTCGTGCTCTGGGGCATCGACCTCAAAGGCGGCATGGAACTACAGCCGTGGGCACCGTGCCTCGCGCGGCTGGCGACAACACCCGACGAGGCCCCGCGGCTGCTCGCCGACGCCGTGGCCGTGCTCGAAGCCCGCGCACACGCGTCCAGCCGTGACAACTCCCGCGTCTGGGAACCCACGCCGAACGCGCCAGCGCTGGTCATTGTCATCGACGAGTACGCCGAGTTGGCTGACACCGCACCGGACGCTGTCGGCTACGCCGAATCAGTGGCGCGGCGCGGCCGAGCGGTCGCCGTCGACCTGCTCGCCGCTACTCAACGCCCGACACAAAAGGCCATGGGCGGCGGGGCGCTGCGCTCACAGATGAGCATCCGGGTCTGCCTCCGAGTCCGCGAGCGTCGCGACGTCGATCTCATCCTGGACAAGGGGATACTCGCCGCCGGCTGGCACGCCCACACCCTCGACGCCCCGGGCAAGTTCTACGTCCTGGCCGACGGGCACAACCAACCACGACGCGCCCGCGCCTACCTCGTCACCGACGACCACGTCCGTGACACGGCCGTCCGCTACGCCGACCAGCGACCGGAACTCGATCCGCTGTCACAGGCCGCGATCGACGGGCCCCGTCGTGCCCTCGAACCGCCAAGGGTCACGTCAGCCGACCTGGAATCGGCACTCCTGAGCGCACTCGATGAGGCGCCCGACGACGGGCTGGCCATCCCCGAACTCATCAAAGCGACCGGCATGAGCCGCACTTGGGTTTATGACCGGCTCCACGCGCTCGCCACCAATGGCCGCGCCCGGCAAGTCACCCGGGGCCGCTGGCGAGCGTGAGTCGATGTCCGCGCGGACGTCCGTCCGCTCGCGCGCGTCTGCGCAGATCAACGCGCGGACGAACAACGGACGGACGACCGCACGGACCCGCAATGAGAGGAGAAAGGAGGCCCGACGATCACCATGGAAGACACCACCGCGGAGGGGAGAAATCGCAGCATACGAACGTGCAAGACGCTCGAAATCGAGAACGAGCAGGTCAAGACGTCCCTAGAAGTCCCACTCTCGGAGGCTGCCGCAGATGTGCTGTGGCGCATCATCGACCGAGCCCGGAAGACTCGGCAGACATGAGGTTCGCCTCCTACGGACGCGTGTCGACCGAAGATCAGCAAGACCCGCAGGCGTCGAAAGCCTGGCAGCTCTCTCGCGCTCGCAGCCTGATCGAGCCGGCCGGCGGAGAGATCGTCGCG
Source organism: Paractinoplanes lichenicola (assembly GCF_016785085.1). Lineage (GTDB taxonomy): Bacteria > Actinomycetota > Actinomycetes > Mycobacteriales > Micromonosporaceae > Actinoplanes > Actinoplanes lichenicola. The sequence continues at coordinate 670,504 of NZ_JAENHO010000004.1, read as the reverse complement.
GAATTCTTCGACGTCGGGCAATCGCGCTCACTGCCATGGAAGCGGCGCCCGGAAGCGCTGCGCCTGCTCGACACGATCAAGAGCCCCGGTCGCGACTTCGACGCCGTCGTCATCGGCGAGCCGCAGCGCGCGTTCTACGGCAGCCAGTTCGGCATGACGTTCCCAGTCTTCGTGCACTACGGCGTCGGACTGTGGGTGCCCGAGATCGGCGGCGCGATCGACCCCGGCTCAGACGCCCACGATCTCGTGATGGCGCTCTACGGCGGCATGAGCAAAGGCGAACGCAACCGCATCAAAGTCCGCGTCCGCTCGGCGATGAAAGCGCAAACCGAACTGGAAGGCCGGTTCCTCGGCGGACGCCCACCGTACGGCTACCGGCTCGCCGACGGTGGCCCGCACCCGAACCCCGCCAAAGCCGCCGAGGGAAGGCGTCTGCATCGCCTCGAACCCGACCCGGTCACCGAACCGGTCGTGAAACGGATCTTCAACGAGTACGTCTCAGGGCGCGGAATGACCTCGATCGCACGCGGCCTGACACAGGACGACATCCCATGCCCGTCCGCCTACGACCGGGCACGAAACTCACACCGTCGAACGCAGGTGTGGGAGACCACTGCGGTGCGCGCGATCCTGCTGAACCCGCGCTACACCGGCCGCCAAGTCTGGAACCGTGCCCGCACGGACGAAGTCTTGATCAACGTCGACGATGTCGCGCTTGGCCACGAGAACCGGCACCGCTGGAACGACCCGAGCCAGTGGGTCTGGTCGCGCGAGGAGTCGCACACGCCGATCGTCAGCACCGATCTCTACGAACGAGCGCAACAGACCATCAAGAAACGCGGAACAAACGGCGACGCCGGCCGAGCGCCACGGCACACCGGCCACCCTTACCTGTTCCGCGGCCTGATCACCTGCGGCCTGTGCGACCGCAAGATGGTCGGCAACCCTAACCACGGACGCCTCTACTACCGGTGTACCGCGAGCCGCGACTTCGTCCGCCAGCACAAGATCAGCCACCCACCCGCGCTGTACCTACGTGAGGACGCCATCACTGACCCGGTCGACCGATTCCTCCGCGAGGAACTGACCGGAACGACACTGGCCGACAACCTCAGCCGAGTCGCAGACGCGCGGTACCGCGCAGCGCTCGCCGCCTACGACGCCCCGGGCCAGATCGAGACCCTGCGCCAGACGATCAATGACGCCGATCAGAAGATCAGCCGCTATCGGGCGACCCTCGACGCCGGCGGTGACCCCGCGCTCATAGCCACCTGGATTGGCGAGGCCACCGCGATCAAGAAGGCCGCTCAGACCCGGCTCGGGCTCACCGAGGCTCCGCCCCAGCGGATGGGCAGCGATCAGCTCGACGCCATCGCGGACGCTTTCAACGACCTGTTTCGCCTGCTCCGCGCCGCTGACCCACAGGATCGGGCGGAGCTCTACAGCCGGATCGGCCTGCGCCTGACCTACAAACCAGGCTCAGAAACACTGATGGCCGAGGTTGCCACCCCGGCCGATCTTCGTGTCTTTAATACGTGTCCGGAGGGGGACTTGAACCCCCACGCCCGATAAAGGGCACTAGCACCTCAAGCTAGCGCGTCTGCCATTCCGCCACCCGGACCTGCATCACCGCCTGAAGGTTAACCGATCGCGGAGGATCGGCGTCCCAGCGGGCCGCACAGGAGAGAACTCTACACGGCCCCTGGGAGGGGGTGCGGGAGGGGTGGGGTGACGACAATTGGGGGCATACGGGCGTGGGGATGGGCCCGGGATGGCGGTGGTGTGCGGGTAGCGGGCAGCATGGCCTGCGTGTCTCAGCCCTCGCCCCTTGGTCCTGCCCGGCAACGAGCTCACGCCCTGGCCTCGTCGGGGGACCTTGCGGGGGCCCGGGCGCTGCTTGAGCAGGCTGTTGAACTCGGGAAAGTCAACCTTTCCGAGGACGATCCGGATGTTCTCCGCACCGCCTACGAATTGGGGATCCTGCTTCAGCGGGCGGATGATCCGTCGGCGGCGCGGCGGGTGCTTGAGGATGCGTATGCGGCTGGGCAGTGGCGGTTGGGTGATTCCGACTCGCTGATGGTGCTGATCTCGCACGAGATCGGGGTCGCGGCGGAAGAGTTGGGCAATCGGCATGAGGCGCGTAAGGCTTTCACGCGGGTGGCCGAGTGGGGGCCGGCGGTGCTGGGGGGCGATCACCCGGCGGTGGCCAAGGCGCGGGCTTATCTGGGGCCGGATCAAGAGCCTTCCCCCGTACGGGCGGAGTCTGAGCCGCCGCAGGCGGGGTCGCCGGGGCTCAGGTTCAGTGGTGCCGCTCAACAGCAGCAGGCGCCTCGCTTCAACGGGACGCCGCCGCAGCCACAGGCGCCGGCCTTCAATTCAGCGGCCCCGCAACCACAGACGCCCACGTTCAACACTCCCCAGCCGCAGCCCCAGGCGCCGACATTCAACGCGCCCGCGCCGCAACCGCAGGCGCCCACGTTCAACGCACCCCCGCCGCCCCAGGCGCCCAGCTTCAGCGCGAGGCCGGCGCAGCAAGAGGCAGGGCCGGCGCAGCAAGAGGCGCCGACGACTGTGTTCGAGGCGGTGCCGCCGCAGGTACGGCCGAGGACGGTTCAGCCGCCGACGGAAGCCAACCAGCAGGTTTGGACCGAGCCGGCGACCCAGCCAGGCCCATTGCCGCATCAGGGACCGGTGGACGAGCCGACGATGTTCCAGCCGCAGGTGCCGCAAGCCGCGCCGTGGGGTGGGGCTCCGCAACAGCCGCAATATCCGGCTGCGGCGCCGACCAGTGGGCAAGTGTTCGCGCCTGCGCACCAGAGCGGCCCAACCCCGTACGGGGAAAAGGGTCGTAAGGGTTTGGGTGTTTTTGCGGCCATCGCGGCGGTTATGGCGGCGGTGATCGCGGTGGCGGCGCTCGTTTTTGTTCTTGCCAATCGGACGAGTGACCCGTCTGACAGGCAGGATGTGCCAACTCTGGCGGGGCAGGCGCCGACCGAGGTGACCTTGAGCGACAAGGGCACGACGATCGAGGTCAGGTGGGCGGATCCGACCGAGGGGACCGTGCCGTTCATGGTCATCATGGGGCGGCCGGGGCAGGAGTTGAAGCCGGCGGGAACGCTCGTACCAGGCAGAACGTCGTTCGAGATGGAGGGGCTGAACACGAACTTGAACTACTGCTTCGCGGTGGTGGCGGTCTACAGCGGGAACAAGTTCGCGACGTCTCCGCAGGCCTGCACGTCGCGAGCCGCGGCTACTCCCAGATAGATCGTGGCCACTCTGCGCTAGCTTGATCACTGATCGTGATCGGGGTTATCCACAACGGGTAGAACCACTCATCTGCATCCCCCTATGATGGCCTGCGTTCTGGAATCCGGTGGCCGTCCGACGGGGAGGAAGCGGCAGTGACCAGCGCAGACGGGGTGACATTGGACCGGCCGAAACGCCGTTGGCGGCGGGGCTATCTGGTCACGATGGGCACCGTGCTCAGTCTTGCGGGTGGTCTCGGGCTGACCGTCTTCGGGCTCGGGTCGGCCGATCAAGCCGTGGCCAGCTTCGACGCCGCGTCCTGGGTGTGGTCGAAGGCCAAGGGCGAGGTGGCCCGCATCAACGGGGTCACCGCCAAGGTGGACACCCGCGTCGACGTGCCCAAGGCGCGCGGGCACGAGGTGCAGATCGTCCAGAACGACAAGTTCGTGATCATGCGGGATGTCACCACGGGCGCGATCGGGTCGATGAACCTGACCTCGCTGCAGGAATATTGGGCGGCCTCGTCCACCTCGGGCATCGGGGTGCGGGTGGCGTTGCACGAGGATTCGGTGTTCGTCATCGACGCCGTGCAGGGGTCGGTGCAGCAGCTCGACCCGCGCACGCTGGGGCCGGTCGGCAATCCGCTGCGGTTCCCGCCGGGCATCGCGGGTGGCGTGTTCGACGGCGAGGGCAAGCTGTGGATCGCCTCGCCGACCGAGGGCACCGTCAGCGCGGTCACCCCGGCGGCGATCTCGTCGGCCGCGCCCGAGCAAAACACCGGCACACCCCAGCGCGTACGCACGGAGTCCGTCGCCCCGGCGGCGCACGACCTCGCGCTTTCCACGCTGGACGACGGCGTGGCGGTGCTCAACCGTACGAACAATGCTTTGGCCGTGGTGAACGGGAGCGAGCCCGGCTTCGCCAACACCACCCTGCCCCTGGCCGGCCCGGGCACGCTGGCGCCGCGCACCGACGGCAAGCAGGTGCCGGTGACCGTGCCGGACGCGCGTCACGTCTACGTCGTCGGTGACCGGCGGGTGGCGGCCGACTTCCAGGTGCCGGGCGACGGCGAGGGGTTGCAGCCGGCGGTGGCCTGGGAGGGCTACTTCTACGTGGCCGACGACTCGGGCCAGGTGCACGTGTTCAACTCGGCCGGGCAGCGCCAGAAGGACATCACCTTCCCCAACCCGGGTGGCAAGCTCGAGCTCGAGGTCCGCGAGGGTTACCTGTTCATCAACGCGCCGGGCTCGTCGGTGGCGCGGGTCGTCGACGCCTCGCACGCGGTGCGCACGGTCGACAAGTACGCCGACGACGTGCTGGGCAGCGACCGGCCGCCGACGCCGCCGCAGGCTCCCCCGCCGCCGCCGAAGCCGAAGAAGCCGGTGGTCAGCAAGCCCAGCGCCCCGCGTAACGTGCGGGCCGCCGCGGGCAACGCCGAGGCGCGGGTCACCTGGCAGGCCGCGCAGGACAACAACGCCGCGATCACCCGCTACGTCGTGGTGGGGGCCGGGCGCACGTTCCAGGTCGGCGCCGACCAGCGCGCGCTGACCGTGACGGGGCTGGTCAACGGCCAGACCTACCAGTTCGCCGTGAGCGCGATCAACAAAAAGGGTCAAGGCCCATCCCGTACGAGTAATGGGGTGAAACCGACGTCCGAGGTGCCCGACGCCCCGACGGCAGTGACCGCGGAGGCCAAGCCGGACGGCTCGGTCGTGGTGAGCTGGCCCCCGGCCAACGGCCAGGGCCTCGAGATCCGGCGCTACACGGTGACGGCGATCAGCGAGGGCGGCAGCGCCCCGATCGGCGACTCGGCCGAGGCGTCGCTGACGATCAAGGACGGCCAGCTCGAATACGGCAAGCAGTACGCGTTCACGGTCGTGTCGGTCAACGAGCGCGGCGCGGGCTCCAAGGCGTCGCCGGTCAGCGGCAGCGTCGTGCCGTTCACCAAGCCGGGCAGGCCGGAGGGCACCGACGCGGCGACCGCGGGCGACCAGGCCGGCTCGATCCAGGTGGCGTGGCAGCCGGCGGCCGACAACGGGCGGCCGATCACCAAGTACGTGGTCAGTGGGGGCGGCAAGACCGTCGACGTCACCGACGGCACGGCGGCCACGCTGACCGGGTTCGACGCCGGGGCCACGGTCGCGGTCGAGGTGCGCGCGGTCAACGAGGCCGGCGAAGGCGAGCCGGGCACGGCCACCGCGAAGACGGTCGCGCTGCCCCGGATCACCGGCACCGGCGTGGACGCCACGTTCAACACGGCCACGGTCAAGTTCAGCGTGGACGCGGGCGGAGGCACGGCCAGCTGCTCGGTGGCGTCGTCGGGTGGCGGCGGCAGCGCGTCGGGCAGCTGCTCGAGCCTGAAGGTGGCCAACCTCAAGCCCAGCACGGCGTACACGTTCACGATCACCGCCAAGAACGCGGCGGGCACGGTCACCGCCCAGTCCAAGGGCACCACCGACAACCTGTACGGCATCGCGACCTGCAAGAACGGCCAGAACGGCGAGACGGCGACCTACTGCGACAGCGACCGCGACGGCCGCAACGGCAACGAGATCTTCAGCGTGACCAGCCAGAACGACGACCGGCAGGTCGGCTGGGCCAAGCCGGGCACGCGGCTGCAGGCGTACTGCAAGAAGAACGGCGAGTCGGTCTACGCGTACATCTACAACAACGAGAAGCGCAGCACCTGGTGGATCCAGGTCAACTACAGCGGCAAGAACTACATCCCGTGGGCGTGGCTCAACCTCGAGGGCGGGGATGACCTGAACGACCTGCCGACCTGCTAGCGCTACATATTGAGGTACCAACAGTGACGGAACAACTGCCGCCGCAGCACATCCACGGGTTCGCCGAGGTGGCGGCCGCGCTCGCCGACCGGGTGGGTGCGGTCGTGCTGGGCAAGCCCGAAGTGGTGCGCCTGGCCCTGACCGCTCTGTTCGCCCAGGGGCACGTGCTGCTCGAGGACGTGCCCGGCGTCGGCAAGACCACCCTGGCCCGCGCGCTGGCCGCCTCGATCAAGGGCCAGTGGCGGCGCATCCAGTTCACGCCCGACCTGCTGCCCTCCGACGTGTCCGGTGTGACGATCTTCAACCAGGCCAGCCGCGGGTTCGAGTTCCACCCCGGGCCGGTGTTCGCCAACATCGTCATCGCCGACGAGATCAACCGGGCCTCCCCCAAGACCCAGTCGGCGCTGCTCGAGGTGATGGAGGAACGCCGGGTCACCGTCGACGGCGTGCCGCACCCGGTGCCGCAGCCGTTCCTCGTGGTGGCCACGCAGAACCCGGTCGAGATGGACGGCACCTACCGGCTGCCCGAGGCCCAGCTCGACCGCTTCCTGGTCAAACTGTCGGTCGGCTATCCCAGCGAGGAGGTCGAGGTCGAGGTGCTGCGCGGGGCGGCGCTGCGCTCCCCCGACGCGCTCGAGCCGGTCACCGACACCAACATCGTCGGCGAGATGGTGCGCATGGCCACCCGGGTGCACATCGCCGACCCGCTTTACGCGTACGCCGTCCGGCTCGCCGCCGCGACCCGCAACCACCCGCAGGTACGCGTCGGGGTCAGCCCCCGCGGGGTGATCGCGCTGACCCGGGCCGCGTGCGCGTACGCGCTGATCAACGGGCGGGGTTATGTGCTGCCTGAGGACTTCAAGACGCTGATCGAGCCGGTGTTCGCGCACCGGGTGCTGCTCTCGGCCGACGCGCAGCTGCGCGGGGTGACCGCGGCCGAGGTGCTCGACGACGCCGTACGGTCGGTGCCGGTGCCGCTGCCCGACAACAACCGCGTCACGGCCGGGGCGTGACCAGCGTCCCGCCCCCCGGAGAGCCGCCGCTGCCGGTCGGCAGCGCTCCGCCGACCGGCGGCGGCCCCTCCCCCGCGGCCGGAGCTGCTGCTGGTGGCGGCCTGCGGAAGTGGCGGCGCACCACGGGTGTCACGGCCCGCGGCTACGGCGTGATCGTCGCGGCGGTGGCGCTGCTCGTGGCGGGCTTCCAGTACGGCTACCCCGACCTTGCCCTGCTCGGGGCGGCGGCCGGGATCGCGTTGGCCTGTGCGGTCGTGTTCGCGTTCTGGCGGCCCCGGCTCGGCGTCGACCGGGTCGCCGATCCCGACCGGGTCGCCCGGGGCGAACCCGCGCAGATGACCCTGACCGTGCGCAACACCAGCCGGGTGCGGGCGGCCAACCTCGTCGCCTCGGATCGGTGCGGGAACCAGTCGGTGCCGGTGCCGTTGCTGCGGTTGCGGCCGGGGCGCGACACCACGGCGAACTACCCGGTGCCGACCAGCCGGCGTGGCGTGGTGCCGATCGGGCCGCTGCGCGTCACCCGCGGGGACCCGCTCGGGCTGATCACGTTGGCCCGCACGTACGGGGGGATCGCCGAGGTGTGGGTGCACCCGCGGATCCATCTGCTGCGGGCGGTGCCGGCCGGGATGGCCCGCAGCCTCGACGGGCGCATCGACAAGGTGCCGCACGGCTCGATCACGTTCGACTCACTGCGTGAGTACGTCGTCGGTGATGAGCTGCGGCGGGTGCACTGGCGGTCCAGCGCCAAGGTCGGCGAGCTGATGGTCCGCGAGCAGCTCGACACCTCCGAGCCGACGATCGTGGTGCTGCTCGACGACCGGGCCTCCGCGCATCCCGACGTGAAAGACGGCACCGCCGACTCGTTCGAGTCCGCCTGCGAGGCCGCCGCGTCGATCGTGGCCGCCGCCGTGCGCGAGGACATCCCGGTCAGCCTGCACCTGGTGAGCAGCGTGGCGAGCGGGCCCTATCTCGACGTGCTGACCCAGGCGGCCCTGGTCCCCGGTGATCTGGCGGCAACCCTTCGGCGCGTACGGGCCCAGCGCCTCGGCGACACGCTGGTGTTCCTCACCGGGCCCGGCGGGCGCGACGACCTCGGCGCGGTGAGTGCGCTGCGCGGGCCGTACCCGGTGGTCATGGCCGGGCTGCTCGGCGACCGCGACGGCGCCCCGGTCTCCGGCGGCGACGGCCTGATCGTCATCGAGGCCGTCGACGGCTCCGAGTTCGCCGCCGCCTGGGACGGAGCACGCGCATGGTGAGGTGGGTTCGCGCGGCCGTTGTCGCTGTTGCTCTGGCGGGGATGATCGCGCTGTCCGGGGTGGTACTCGGACAGGTCTTTGCCGGGTCGCTGCTGCTGCAGCTGATGGCGGGGGCCGCGGTCGGGTCGGTCGGGCTGAGTCTGGCCTGCCGGCGGGTGCCCAACTGGGTGGTGGCGCCGTTGTCGGCTGTGCTGATGGCGGGTTATGCGGTGCTGGCGTTGCGGCTGGCCGCCAATCAGGCTGACATCACCGATCCGCTGGCCACCATTGTTCGCGACAGCGTGAAGAACGGTATTCCGCGGCTGCTGACGGCGATGATTCCGGTCGAGCCGACGCCCGATACCGTTGTCGTGCCGGTGATTGCGGCCTGGCTGGCCGGGTTGGCGGGGGCCGAGATCGCGGTGCGGGCGGGGCGGGTTCTGCTCGGGCTGGTGCCGGTGGCGGGGCTCTATGGGGGCGCGCTTTATGTGGTCGGGCCGAATGCGGACAACGCGGGGACGCCGACCCTGATTTTTGCGGCGCTGGGCGTGATCGCGCTGGCGGTCAGTGCGCGGCCGGCTCAGCGCGCCGACAGCACTAGCGAGGTCACTAAAGCCGTACGGGGAAGGGCTTTGGCCGGTGCCGCGGCGGGGCTGGTGGCTGTGCTCGCGCTGATTGTGGCGGTGGGGCCTTTGGTTGGCGGGCGGGTCGGGGCCACGCCGGTGGATCCGCGGCAATATGTGGAGCCGCCGCAGGTCGACAGCCTGGACGAGAGCCCGCTCAACCGGATCTCGGGGTGGGCGCTGACGCCGAAGGAGCCGCTGCTGAAAGTGTCGCGGGCGTCGGCGTCGCCGGGGAAAAGGCTGCGGTTGCGGCTGGCGGTGCTGCCGGATTACGACGGGGTGACCTGGCGGGTCGGGGCCACCTATCGCAATGCGGGGCGGGTGCTGCCGGCGCAGCCGAAACTGCCCGACACGCAGCTGACCGAGGTGCGGCAGGACGTGATTATCGACGGGCTGACCGGGCGGCTGCTGCCGGTTGTTCCCACGCCCACGGGCGTACAGGGGGCTCGGGTTGCCTTTGACTCCTCGACCGGGACGATGATCCGGCCGGAGGGGCTCGAGGCGGGGCTCAAATATTCGGTGACGTCGGAGTTGCAGACGCCGGATCTGAATTTGCTGCCGACCGCGGATTCGCCGTCGGGGGATGCGGTCGCGCGGTTTTTGGCGGTCGGGGCCGAAGTGCCCGAGGGAATTCAGCGGCTGGCCGATCAGCTGGCCGACGGCAACGGTGCCGCTTTCGACCGGGCGACAGCCATTGAGGAGTTTCTGGCCGAGCACTATCGCAAAGTCGCGGACGCGCCGAGCGGGCATGCGTACCCGAATCTGAACTTCTTCCTGTTCGGGCCGCGCGAGCAGGGCGGGCAGGTGGGCACGACCGAGCAGTTCGCGGCGTCGTTCGCGCTGCTGGCCCGGCTGACCGGGTTGCCGAGCCGGGTGGTGGTCGGGTTCGACGCGCCGGCCGCGGGTGGGACCGTGACGGCGGCGAGCGCGCTGGCGTGGCCGGAGGTGCTGTTCGACGGGCTGGGGTGGGTGGCGTTCGACCCGCTGCCCAAGAGCAAGACCCCGCGGCCGGTGGAGGAGGACTTCACGCCCAAGCCGTCGAAGCCGCCCACGCCGCCGTCGGAGCCGCCCACGCCGACGGCCACGCCGTCGTCGTCGGGGCCGCCGGCGCTGCTGGCTGCGGACGAACGGGACGGGCCGTCGGCTGTGGTGGTGGCCGGGGGCGCGTCGGGGTCGGTGCTGCTGTTGCTGGTCGCGGCGGCGGGGGCGGTCGTGCTGATGCGGCGCTCGCTGCGACGGCGAAGGCTCGGCGAGGGCAGCCCGGACGAGCGGATCACCGGGGCGTGGTCGGAGTTCCGTGACGCGCTGCGGCTGGCCGGGCAGCCGGTGCCGCGACATCTGGCGGCGAGCGAGGCGGCGGCGTACGCGCAAAAACCGCGACCACCGCAGAAGCGGTTGCGCAAAGCCGTGCCGGAGCCCGCCGCAGGCGAGGACATGCCGCCGCTGGACGAGCTGGTGGCGGGGATCAACACCGTCGGGTTCGCCCCGGGCGCCGCCGACGACGGGCAAGCGTCCCGGGCCGGCGGTCAGGCGATCGCGTACGCCGAAGAGTTGCGCGCGCGGCGCAGCTGGTGGCGACGGCTGCTGTGGAGCGTGCACCCCGGACCGCTGCGCTGGCGGTGAACGTCCCGCCCGAGAACCTTGCCCGGCGTCAGCGGGGCCCGACGCTCAGCTGTCCAGGGCCTGCTTGAGGAAGGTGACCGCCTGGAGCACCGCGGCCTTCGCGGCCTGGGTGTCGTGCATCGAGTTGACCATCACGAAGTCGTGGATGGCGGCGGAGTAGGTGACGTGGGTGACCGGCACCCCGGCGGCCCGCAACTTGTCGGCGTAGCCGGCGCCGTCGTCGTGCAGCACGTCCTGCAGGGCGTTGATGATCAAAGCCGGTGGCAGGCCGGTGAGCTGACCGGGGGTGGCCCGCAGCGGCGACGCGGTGAGCTGCGCGCGATCGGTCTCGCTGGTGGTGTACTGATCCCAGAACCACCGCATTCCCGTACGGGTCAGCCAGTAGCCCTCGGCCCAGCGGTGATAGGAATCCGTGTCGAACCTGGCGTCGGTGACGGGGTAGAACAGCGCCTGGGCCCGGAAGGCGACGTCGCCGCGCTCCTTGGCCATCAGGGTCAGCGCGATGGCCATGTTCCCGCCGACCGAGTCACCGCTGACCGCGATGCGGGTCGGGTCCAGGCCCTCGTCGGCGCCGTCGCGGCAACCCACTGAGCCACGGCGTACGACTGCTCGTTGGCCACGGGGTATTGCGCCTCGGGGGCCCGGTCGTATTCGGGGAACACCACGGCCGCGCCGGTGCCGACGGCCAGGTCCCGCACGAGCCGGTCGTGGGTGTGGGCGTCGCCGAACACCCAGCCGGCGCCGTGGGTGTAGAGCACGACCGGCAGCGGGCCGGCGGCCCCGACCGGCCTGACGATGCGGGCGCGGACCGAACCGGTCGGGCCGCCCGCGACGGTGATCCACTTCTCGTCGACCGCGGGCTTGGCGATCGGGGCGTCCTGCACGCCGTCGACGGCCTTGCGGCCCTGCTCCGGCGTGAGCTCATACAGGTAGGGAGGGTTGGCGGTGGCCTCGGCGAACTCCAGGGCGGCGGGCTCGAGCGAGACGTTGTGCGGGTTGGCGGGCATGGCGTATCTCCTCTACAGGGGCGACGACAACAGGGCGGCGGCTACAGGGCGGCGACGGCGTCGGTGATGACCCGAGCCACCTCGGCCGGGCGGGCGTGCATGACCAGGTGCGGCGCGTCGATCTCGGTCACCGCGCGCAGCCCGGCGCGTTCGTAGCCGTAGCGTTCGACGTCCGGGTTGATCGTGCGGTCGGCCGACGAGACGATCCCCCACGCCGGCTTGGTCTTCCAGGCCGCCACCGAGGCCGGCTCGCCGAACGCGATGGCCGACAGCGGCCGCTGCGAGACGGCGAGCACCTGGGCGGTGGCCAGCGGCACCCCCGCCGCGAAGATCTCCGGGAAGGCGTCGATCTTGACCGAGACGTCGGTGCCGTCGGTGCCGTCGGGCAGGGTGTACGGCTCGTAGACGAGGTTGGCGGCCAGGTCGGAGTCGGGGAAACCGCCCTGCAGCTGGCCGAGGCTCTCCCCCTCGGCCAGGGCGTATCCGGAGACGTAGACCAGCCCGGCGACGTTGTCGGCGACGCCGGCCACGGTGATCACCGCGCCGCCGTACGAGTGGCCGGCCAGCAGCACCGGACCGTCGATCTGCTCGGCGAACCGGCGGATGTACGCCGCGTCGCCGGACAGGCTGCGGTTGGGCACCGGGGGCACCCGGACGTCGTAGCCGGCGTCGAGCAGCAGCCGGGTGACCGGCGCCCAGCTGGCGGAGTCGGCGAAGGCGCCGTGCACGAGCACGATCACCGGGGCGTTGATGGCGGGCATGTCAGCTCCTCTGGTGTGGTGAGGAACCGAGCACAGCAGCACCCACTGCACGATCACTGCAAAGCCGGTGCACTTCCCATCGCCGCGACGGCGTCCTCGACCTCCTGACGCTCGTGGGCCACGAGATCGGCACCGAAGATGCCGTTGTAGGAATCGGCGTGCCGCTCGCAGAGCTCCCGGAACACGCGGGCCGCCTCGCGGGCCCGGATCGCGTCGCCGAGCCGTGCGTACGCGATGGCGACGAACCGGCTGGCGGCGTAGGCGGTGTGGATGTCACCGGCGGCCGCGTTGGCCAGCGCCCAGTCGGCCGCCCGGATCGCGGCGGCCGCGTCGCCGAGCTGCAACAGCGCTTCGGCTTGGCGGCCGGCCAGCGAGACCACGAAGTCGTTCATGGCGGCGGCGCGGGCCAGCTCGAGGCCCTCGCTCAACGCCGCGACCGCCTTGGCCGCGTCGTTCCCGGCGAGATGCTCGACCGCCGAAGCCTCCAGCGCGTAGACGAGCGCGCTGACGTCGTGCGCGTCGCGGGCCAGGGCGACCGCACGCCGCAGATGCTCGAGCCGGCCGGCCCGGTCAAGAATCGACGGCCACCCGCCCAGACTGCGATGTGCCTGGGCCTGCCAGAAGACCAGACCTTCCCGTACGGCGAGGTCCAGCGCCCGCGTCAGCAGATCGACCGCGCGTTCCGGTTCCGTTGCCCGTACGAGGGTGGCCACCTCACGCCCGAGGCCGATCCGCAGCACCGGGTCGCCGAGCTGCTCGACGGCCTGCCACACGCGAACGGTCTGCTCGCGCGAATCGCTCCGCGGCTCCGCCGACGACGAGCGCAGCGGCCGTACGTGCAGCACGATCAGCGCCGCGGCGCGCGCCCACCCACGGTCGAGGGCCAGCTCGACGGCGCCCACCAGCGCCGGCCGCTCGGCCTTGTACCAGGCGAGGGCCGCGTTGTCGCCGGGTGGGGAGACGGGATGGACACCGGCCGGTGGCGGGCCCGGGTCGGTGGGCGGCGGGAGCCCGAAGGTGAGGTACGCGTTGCGGCTGGTGTGCACGTAGTGGTCGACCAGCCGGTGCTCGGCTTGCTCCCGCTCGCCCGCGTCGAGCAGCTCGGCCGCGTACGCGTGCATCAGGTCGTGCAGGATGTACCGGTCCACGCCAAGCTGGGTGACGATGTTCGCGGTGTGCAGCTCGGCCAGCGCCTCGCCCGCGCCGGCGCCCGCGATGCTGGCCACCGCGCCGGCCGCGATCTCGGTGGCGGGATGCACGGCGAGCAAGCGGAACAGCCGGGCCGCGGCCGGGGTGAGCGCGGCGTACGACCAGGAGAAGGCCGACCGTACGTCGTCGTGCGGCTCGCCCGTCCCCAGGGCGTCCAGCCGGCGGCCCGCGGCCCGCATCTCGGCGACCACGTCGGCGAGGCTCAGCTCCTGCCGCACGGCGGTGCGGGCGGCCGCGAGGGACAGGGCCAGCGGCAGCCCCGCGCACCACTGCACGAGCTCGTCGGTCGCCGCCGGATCGGCGTTGAGCCGCGGGCGGCCGAGCCGCCGGGCCAGCAGGTCCCAGCCGGCCGCCCGGTCGAGCCGGCCGACCTGCACCGGGTGGGCCGCCTCGCGGGCGACCAGGCCGGTCAGGCGATTGCGGCTGGTCACCACGACCAGGCACGCGGTCGACCCCGGCAGCAGCGGGCGCACCTGCGCCGAATCGCGGGCGTTGTCCAGCACCAGGATCATGCGGCGGCCGGCCAGCGCGGAGCGCCAGCGCGCGGCCCGTGTCTCGAGCGTGCTCCCGGCGGCCGCGGCGATGCCCACCGACTCCAGCAGGGTGTTGAGGGCCTCCGACGGCCCCACCAGCCGGCCGTCGGGGTCGAAGCCCCGCAGGTTCAGATAGAGCTGGCCGTCGGGGTATTCGGCGGTCAGCCGGTGCGCCCAGTGCACGGCCAGCGTGGTTTTGCCCGCGCCGGCCATGCCGCTGAGCGTCACGACCGCCGCGCCGCGGCCCGGCTCCAGCGCCGCCACCAGGTCGTCCCGCGGCGTGAAACCGGCCACCGGCAGTGGCAGCTGAGCGGGCCGGATCGCCTCCGGCTCGGTCTGCGGGTCGGTGAGCGCGTCCAGGTGGGCGGCCCGCAGCTCGACCGTGGGGTCGGTGCCCAGGTCCCCGGCGAGGCGCTGCCGCACCTGCTCGAACAACACCAGCGCCTCGGCGCGGCGGCCGGCCGCGGTGAGCAGGCGGATCAGACGCGCCTGCAGCGGCTCGTGCAGCGGCGCGGCGGCCGCGTACCCGGCCACCAGGGTCAACAGTCGGCGTGCCCGCGGGTGCGCGAGGGCGATGTCGGCGGCCTCGACGGCCGTCTCGGCCCGGGCCGCGTCGATCGCCACGAACGCCGGCAGTTCCAGCAGGGCCGGCGGCAGGCCCGCGAACGGCGGCTGCCGTGCCACCTCCAGGGCCTGCTCGTACTTCTGGGCCGCCTCCCGGTGATCGTCGCGCGCCGCGGCCGCCCGGCCCGCCGCGGCCAGCTCGAAGAAGGCCGCGAGATCCAGGGCGCGCCCCTCGACCCGCAGGCGATAGCCGTCGCCGACGGGCACCACCCAGGAACCCGTCTCGCGGTTGCGCAGCTCCGGCTCGAACAGCCGCCGCACCTGCCCGATCAGCCGTTGCACCTGGTTGACGGCGCTCGGGGACGGGTCGTCGCCCCACAACGCGTCAACAAGCTCACCGGTGGTGACCACCGCCCCACGCCCGGCCAGCAGGGCGGCGAGCACGATCCGCCGGCGCAGCGGCCCGACGTCGACCTCCTCGCCCGCACGCCACAGCCGCAGCCCCCCGAACACCCGGATCCGAACGACCGTCGACACATGCCCACTCTGCCCGCCGCGACGACCGGCGAAAACCACTGAGCAGCCAGGATCACAACACCTGTGCGCCCGAACTCAGCTGGTGCGCAGGAAGGTATCCGTCTGGCCCGCGTTTCACGCGCCGGCTCCGATCGACAGCAAGATGGCGGCGGGTGGCCACCGGCTGCGCGGCTCACCGTGATCTACTGCGGTCGTGGAGCTGGCCCCCGCGGAACACGAGCTGCTGGTCGCCGGGCTGTTCACGCTGGGTGAGAGCACGAAACGCGGCGCGGGGTGGGGAGCACGCTTCGCGGCCCGCCGGATGCGAGCCGACATCTTCGAGACCGCGGTGGAGCTCCCGCTGCCGTTGCCGGCCGCCTCGGCGCTGATCGGCCGGACCTTGGACTCCCTGGGCGGCAGGACAGCCGAGTCGCAGGTCATCATGGGCTCAGGCGCGCTGAACACGAACCCGGCTGTCGTCACGGTGGCGATCCGGGAACAACAGGGTGGTGTCGTCGCCACTGTTCGCGGTGTGGCCATGGAAGGTCTCATACCCCAACGAGCCGGCCGCAAGGCCGCCCGCCGCGTCGCGCAACACCTCGCCGCCGGCTTCGACGGCTGACTGCCCGGGTGCCGCGATGTACGGCTCGGACGGGGTAACGCTACTCGACCGGCGTAAGCCCGGCCGACCTCCTGTTATGGTCACGCCGTCGATCAAACCACTGGGGGCAGTTGGGGACCCGTCGGAGAAGCCGTCGCCGCTCCGCCCATTCGTGATTGTCTACGAGCGATCTACAACCCCGCCCAGCTCGACGTGCTGCGCCGCATCATCCTCCGCCTCATCGCCCGCGACCGCGATGCCGTGTCAGCCCGATGACCACCGTCCTGAGGCACGGCGCTCTGTCCGTCAGGGACTGGTGAACGCCAGCGGGAAGGGGCGAGTCCAGTGGCCGACGCCGAGTCTCGATTCATCACCGTCACCAGGGCACTGTCGAAGGGCGAGCGGTGGCGCGTCGCGGCCCTGCTGCTGCCGGCGATCGCGCTGACCGCGATGACCTGGTTTCAGGAGGACTCCACTCCGGTCAGCCTCTCCGGACTTCTGCTCGACCGGTTCTTGCAGACGGCGCCGCTGGTGATCGCCGGCGGGATCGGGCTCACCTGGGTGAAGTCCCGGACGGTGTCCACCTGCGGAGCATTGGTGGCCGCGACGCTGTCGCTCACGGTGTCGGTTTCGGTGCTCATCGCCTGGCTGGCCGCCGCGACCCGGGGCCTCGGCGAGTGGTGGGTCGGCTGCCCGCGCTCACCACGGCACTCGTTCTGTCCGTGGCCGCGGGTGCGCTGCCGCTCATCGAGTTCTACCACGGCGCGATCTACCTGCCGGGCCGGGCCAACGCCGCGCTCACCCAGACCATCTCCGTCACCCACGAGGGCACGCTCAACGGCATGAACTTCGCCGTGGTCAAGTACGAGGTCAGCAACGACACCGACACGGCCATGCTGGTGCTGGCGTCGGCCGTCTACGTCTGCGCCTATCCGAACGGAACCCGCATCGGCGAGCCGGTGGCCGAGGGGCAGGACCGCCGGTGCGCCACCGCCCTCGACCAAAACATCAACCAGGGCTCGTGGATCGCCGCGAAGTCCTCGCTGAGCATGTCCCGGGCCATCGAGACACCGCAGAACCGGCCGGTCGTCACCGTCCGCACGAAACTCGCGTTCGCGCTGGGCGACCGGCTCCGCCTCGCCCACGACCCGCCCGAGGCCCTGCCCGCACCCGGATGCGCGGTGACGGACCGGCGCATCGTGGAGGCGTCCCGGTACGAAAGCCTGGTGCAGAAGAACAAATACGTGGTCTACCAGAACCGGCCGGACGGCTACACCGTCGGCATAGTTCCCGCCGGCCGCCACACCACCTGCCCGGCCGACGGAGAGGAATATTGGCTGGCGATCACCGGCCGGCTTCCACGGTCGTACGGGCTGGTCGAGCGCACTGCCGTCTGGGAGGGGCGGCCCGCCCTCACCGCCAAGCCGGCGACCACACCGTGACCGGCGGGCGAAAACCCGGGCTACCTTCGGACGGGACACCCGGAGGTGGCTAGTGACTCATACCGACCTCGTCGACCCGGACAGGATCGCCCTGTTGCTGGAACGGGACGAGCAGTTCGCCGCGGCGGTGCCCGACGATCGGATCACCGAGGTCGTCCGGCGGCCGGAGACGTCGTTGCAGGCGGTGGTGGCCGAGGTAATGACGGGCTACGCGGATCGGCCCGCCTACGGCGTACGGGCCACCGAGGCGGTCGTCGACCCGGGGACAGGGCGGACCACCCGGCGGCTGCTGCCGCGCTTCGACACGGTCAGTTACGGCGAGTTGTGGCGGCGGGCGGGTGCGCTGGCCGCGGCCTGGCATGACGACGAGCGCGAGCCGATCCGGTCCGGCGACTTCGTGGCGACGCTGGGATCGACCGGCGGCGACTACGCCACGCTGGAAATGGTGTACGTGCGGCTCGACGTGACCGGGGTGCCGTTGTCGGCGGGTTCGTCCCCCGCACAGCTGCTGCCCCTGCTGCACGAGACGAAGCCCCGCATGCTGGCGGTCAGCCTGGAACACCTGGGCACGGCCGCCGAAATCGTCGCGGCCGGCACCTCCGTACGGCGGCTGGTCGTCTTCGATCACCATGCCGATGTGGACGACGAGCGGGAGCGGATCGACGCCGTACGGGGAAGGCTTTCCGGCATCGTCGTGGAGACCCTGGCCGAGGTGCTCGAACGCGGCCGCGAACTGCCGGTGCCCGCGGCGACGGCCGTGGACGAGGAGCGGCTCTCGCTGGTCATTTACACGTCGGGGACGACCGGGTCGCCCAAGGGGGCGGCCTACCCGGCCCGGCTGATCGCCGAGTTGTGGCGCGGTTTCTTCCCGGAGCGGCCGGGGCTGCCCCTGATCGACGTCGCCTACCTGCCGATGAGCCATCTCGCCGGCCGGGCCATCCTGTTCAGCACGCTGGCCCGCGGTGGTACGTCGTTCTTCGTGGGCAAGAGTGACCTGTCGACGCTGTTCGAAGATTTCGCGCTGGCCCGGCCCACGATCCTGATGCTCGTGCCCCGGCTCGTCGACGTGGTCCACCAGCGTTACCAGCTGATGATCAGCGACGGTATCGACGAGGACGCGGCGAAGTCGACGCTGCGGGAGGAGGTCTTCGGCGGCCGGGTGCTGTGGTCGGTCTGCGGTTCGGCGCCGCTGGCCGCGGAACTGTCGGCGTTCGTCGCGTCCGTGCTCGGGATCCGGCTGTCCGACGGCTACGCCTCGACCGAGGCCGGGGCGGTGCTGTTCGACGGCCGGGTGATGCGGGAACACGTGCTCGACTACCGCCTCGAGGACGTCCCCGACCTCAACTACTACAGCACCGACCGGCCGCATCCGCGCGGCGAGCTGCTGATCCGGTCGGCGACCCTGATCCCGGGCTACTACCAGCAGCCCGACGCCACCGCGGAGGTCTTCACCTCGGACGGGTATTTCCGCACCGGCGACATCGTGGCCGAGCTCGCCCCGGACACGCTGACCTACGTGGACCGGCGCAAGAACCTGCTGAAGCTGTCCCAGGGCGAGTTCGTCGCGCTCTCCCGGCTGGAGACCGTGTTCGCGACCGGCCCGGTGATCCAGCAGATCTACCTGTACGGCAACAGTGAGCGCCCCTATCTGCTGGCCGTCGTCGTGCCCACCCCTGAGGCCGCGGCCGACCCGGAGCGCGTCACCGCCCTGGTCCGCGACTCGCTGCGGCGCACCGGCCGGGCCGAGCAGCTCGAGGCGTACGAGATCCCGCGGGACTTCCTGGTCGAGACCGAGCCCTTCTCGACGGGCAACGGGCTCATGTCGGCGGCGCGCAAACTGATGCGGCCGAAACTGCAGCAGCGGTACGGGGAACGGCTCGAACGGCGTTACGCCGAGCTCGCCGAGCGCGAGACCGACGAGCTGCGCCGGTTGCGCACCACCGGCCGCGATCAGCCGGTTCCGGACACTGTCGTCACCGCCGCCCGCGCGATCCTGAGCGCCCCCGCCGACGACCTGAACGCGAAGGCCCGCTTCGCCGACCTCGGGGGCGACTCGGTGTCCGCGCTGCGGCTGTCCACGCTGCTGAGTGAGACGTACGGCTTCACCGTGCCGGTCGCCGAGATCATCAGCCCGGTCAACGACCTCGGCGCGGTGGCGTCCTTCATCCAACGACACCTCGAACCCGGCCGCGAACGCCCCACCCCCGCCTCGGTGCACGGCCCGTCGGCCACCGAACTCCGGGCCGCCGACCTGACCCTCGACAAGTTCCTCGGCCCCATCGGCCAGGCCCCGCCACTGGCCGCCGACCCACCCCGTACGGTGTTGCTGACCGGCGCGACGGGCTACCTCGGCCGTTTCCTGTGTCTGGCCTGGCTACGACGGCTGCAGCCCACCGGCGGCCGGCTCATCTGCCTGGTCCGCGGGAGCGACGACGAGGCCGCCCGGGCCCGGCTCGACGCGACCTTCGGCGACGCCGGCACCGAGCCCGGCCGGACGTACGGGGAATTGGCCGCCTCGACGCTGGAGGTGCTGGCCGGTGATCTCGGCGAGGACCGCTTCGGGCTCGACGCCGAGGTGTGGCAGCAGCTCGCCGCCGAGGTCGACCTGATCGTGCACGACGCCGCGCTGGTCAACCACGTGCTGCCCTACTCGCAGCTGTTCGCGCCCAACGTGCTGGGCACCGCGGAGGTGCTCCGCCTGGCCGTGAGCGAGCAGCTCAAGCCGGTCACGTACGTGTCGACGATCGGTGTGCTGACCGCCGCCTCCACGGAGGCCGGCGATCTGCGCGTCACCGACCCGGTCCGCCCGGTGGACGACGGATACGCCGGCGGGTACGCGAACAGCAAGTGGGCGGCCGAGGTGCTGCTGCGCGAGGCGCACGACCGGTTCGGCCTGCCCGTGACCACCGTCCGCCCCGGCCTCCTGCTGGCCCACAGCCGCTATCCCGGCCAGGTCAACGTGCCCGACGTGTTCACCCGGCTGCTGCTGAGCGTGGTGGCGACCGGCCTCGCGCCGCGCTCGTTCCGGGGGCTCAACACTCCCGCGCACTACGGCGGCCTGCCCGTCGATTTCGTGGCCGATTTCATCGTCGGCGCGGCGGCCGGCGGGTCCTACAACGTGACCGATCCGCACGTCACCGAGACGTATCTCGACACCGTCGTCGACCTGCTCGTCGAGGCCGGTTGTCCCCTCACCCGCATCGACGACTACGGCGTGTGGCTCGGCCGCTTCGAGGCGGCGCTGCGTTCCCTGCCGCCGCAGCAGCGACAGCACTCGTTGCTGCCGCTGCTGCAGGCCTTCACCGAGCCGGCCGCGACCCTGCCCATTCCCACCGACCAGTTCCGCGCGGCCGTCCCCGGCGACATCCCCACCATGACCACCGAACTGATCACGAAGTACCTGGACGACCTGGCGCTGCTCGGCCTGCTACCAGCGCTCGCTTGAGGGTTCGCGAGTCCGGGCCCCATCCAAGCGACAGCGGTGTGCTTCTTCCTGCGCCGACGGTTACCGCCGGCTCCGTCAGGGAAGGTTAAGGCGATGAGTACGTATCCTGATCCGGCCTGGCACGGCGACGTCTACCCCTCTGAAGAGGAAATCGATCCGTCCGGCACCGACGGCCCGGTTGGGGCGTATGACAGCAGGCCCGGCCCGCTGCCATCCTCCGCGCCCGGATCGCCGGCAGGCCGGGTCGCCACCACCGCTAATTCGATTGTCAGCCGGCGCTCGGACGGATCGATCGAGGTGGTCACCGACCTCGACGGTGACGGCATCGCCGACATGGTGCAGCTCGACCTCGACGGTGACGGGGTGCCCGAGCTCACCTACCTCGACACGGACCGCGACGGCCGGCTCGACACCGTGCTGCGCACCCCGAACCACTGACAGCATGGTGGTGCCCCGGCCCATTTCCGGACCGCACACGCCCCGCCGGTCGTCCCCGCGGTCAAGCATGCTTCGCTCGCAGATGTGATCACTTCCGAGACCGCTCTGCTGGCGTCAACCGCGGCCCATTTCGGCTTCCAGGCCACGGTCACGGCAGTGGCATATCCGGCACTGGCGAAGGTGCCCGCGGCGCAATGGCCGGTCGCGCACCGAGCTCATTCTCGGGCGATCACCAGGCTTGTCGTCATCGTCTACGGCGCCCTGGTGGTGACCGGGGCTTGGGCGCTGTGGTCAGGCCCCGGTGCCTGGACGCTGGTGGCGCTGGCGGCGACCGCGGCGGCGTTCACCGTCACCGCGGCGGCGGCGGCACCGGCTCATACGCGGCTGGGCGCGAGGTACGATCCGGATCGGATCGCTTCTCTCCTGCGCGTCGATCGCATCCGCGCTGGGGCGTCGGCGGTCGCGTTGGTGGCAGCGGCCGTCGCGCTGAGGTGATTTCCGAAACGGCCAAGATCAGGTGCACGCTCATCGGCAGGTGAGCTAGCCGGTCGGGTCGGTCGGGGTTGCCGCGTCGGTGCGCGGAGCGTCCTTGCTCACCACGCTGGCACTCCTCACGGCATGCACGTCAGCGAAGGACGCGGGGTACGAGAAGCTCCGCGCGATGAGCATCCCGCCGGACACCTCGATGCGCTGCGCGGTGATCCACTGGGTGCCCTCGCCGACCAGCGCGACGATCGCACCGGCGATGTCCTCGGGCTGACCCATCCGGCCCATCACGTTGGCCGCCGCGAGGTACTTCTGCACGTCCTCGTCCTGCAGGCCACCGCCGCCGAACTCGGTGGCGGTGGTGGCCCGGCCGAGGCCGCGGTTCCCGCCGGTGATCAGGGCGATTTTGGACATGACGGTGCCTTTCAGCGGAGGAGGTCCTCATAGCCGACGGCCCGGTAGAACTCGCGCCGCACCCGGTCACCGATCCGGAAGATCTCTTCGGCGCCGTCCTGCGCCGGGTCGATGTAGACCCGGAAGGGCCGCCGGCCCCGGGGCAGGCCGACGACCCGGGTGATCTCGCGGGCCACCTCGGCCGGGTCGGCGTCGGCCGGGGAGAGTCGGGCCTGCCGGCCGAGCAGGTCGTCCATCACGCCGGCGTACTTCTGGTCGTAGGAGTCGGCGACCGCGGTGTCGCCGGGGCGGCCGGCGTGGGCGTAGTGGTTGGTGCCGGTGGTGAAGGAGCCCGGCACGACGATCGTGGTGTCGATGCCGAAGCGGGCGACCTCGGCCGCGATGCTGACCGCGAGGGAGTCCTCGGCGGCCTTGGCGGCGAAGTAGGGCCCGAGGAAGGGCGGGGTGCCGCCGCGGGCGCTGGAGGAGCCGACCCAGACGAGCAGGCCCTCGCCCTGCGCACGCAGGTGGGGCAGGACGGCCCGGTTGACGCGCTGGGTGGAGAGCACGTTGGTGTCGTAGACGGCGGCGATCTGCTCGACGGTGAACGCCTCGACCGGGCCGAGGGTCATGTGGCCGGCGTTGTGCACGACCACGTCGATGCGGCCCGCCTCCTGCCGCACCCGGTCGACGGCGGCGTCGACCGAGGCCTGGTCGGACACGTCCATCTCGAGGCTGGCGGCGTGCGGCCCGTACGCGTCGAAGTCGGCCGCGGCCTGCTTGTTGCGTCCCTCGGTGTCGCGCATGCCGGCGTACACCCGGTGGCCGGCGTCGGTCAGGGCGCGGGCAGTCATGGCGCCGAATCCGCTGGAGGCGCCGGTGATGATGACGGTGCTCACAATGATCTCCGAAGGTCGAGGGAGACAGCTCGAACGTTCGGTGAGGTACCCGTCGGCCGCGGACGGCGGCGCGGTTTATTGCTCGGTGATCACCGCGAATTGCGGAACTCGGCGGGCGACACACCCATTTCCGTACGGAACGCCGCGGCGAACTGTCCCGCGCTGCGATACCCGCTCATCGCGGCGACCCTGGCCACGCCGTACGGGGTCTTGCGCAGTGTCTCGGCCGCGGCCCGCATTCTCAGCCGGCGCAGATAGCGATACGGGGTGAGGCCGGTGGCGGCGGCGAAAGCACGGATGAAGTGGTATTTGCTGACGTTGGCGGCCCGGGCCAGTTCGTCGACGGTCACGTCCTCGGCGAGCCGGGCCCGCATGTGCTCCTCCACCCGGCGCACCTCGGACTCGCTCAGCGGCACGACGGCCTTCACAGCCGCCCGGCGGGGCCGCACCACCCCGAACGCGAGGTGGGTCACGAGCGCCTGCGCGACCGAGTCCGCGTACAGGCTCGGCGCGCCGGAGTGCAGCGCGGCGCCCAGGGCCCGCGCCCCGGCGAGGACGAACGGGTCGTGCAGGGTGAGCGCATCCGGGAAGACGACGCCGCCGGCCGCGGCCGGGTCGAGGTGCAGATGCAGCGACTCCATCGGGTCGGGGTGCGTGCTGCGCCAGCGCAACACGCTCACGTGCCCGGGCGCTGTGACGCCGAGCGAGCCCGGACGGTAGCCGGCCCGGCGCCACGACCGCCCGCGCCGGCTTTCGATCCGGTAGCGCCCGCCGGTGACCAGGACCAGCAGCAGCCGGTCGGAGCCGGAGCTGAACTCGTCGGCGACCGCCGGGTCGGCGTACCGGCGGGCCTCGACGGTCTGCCACCCCAGGCCGGCGCTGGTCTCGAGCAACTGCGCGGGCAGGCCCTGGGTGCAGCTCTCCATCGTTGCCTCCCGCCCTGTCGTGTGCCGCCCGGTGACACCAGTACCGTTCGTGTGCCGCCTGGTGACACCACTACCGTAGAAGACGACATCCGGCCATGGCATCGGCAGAGCATGCCTACGCCGGAGCCGTGCCGGGCCGAGGGGTTTCGCTCGGGCTTTCCGGGCGGGAGTTACCGTGGATCCCTCAGCAATACGAGGATGAGGCTGCAGATGATCAATGTGCAGGAGTTCGCGCGCCGGTTGAGCTCGCTCGGGCCCGATGCGTACACCAGCGCGGACGTCGTGGATCTGGCGACCGCCGCCGAGGTGCGGATCAGCGCCGAGCTCGAGATCGACGCCGCTCTGGCGCAGCGTTTGCTCGACCAGATCTCGCCCGCGCTGCCGGTCACCGGGGCGCAGATCGCGGCGTCGTCCTGGCCGCCGCCCACGTCTTCGCGGCCCGCGGCGCCGTCGCTGTCGTTCTCCAGCCCCGGCGCCGTCGACGCCCCGGCCGATCAGCCGGGCCGGCCCCGCCGCTCCGGGCCCCCACGTGGCGGCCGTCGCCCCGGCTCGCGCCGGACGGGCAGGTAAAGAACCGCGTGCGAGCCGTGCAGTGCGCCCGTTTCGGCGGCGCCGACGTCTTGGAGCTCGTCAAGGTGCCGGATCCGGTGGCGGCCGAGGGGCAACTGCTCGTCGAGGTGAGCGCGGCCGGGGTCAACTTCGCCGACACCAGCCGCATCGCCGGGTCCTATCGACCGGCGCCCGAGTTGCCGTTCGTTCCCGGCACCGAGGTGGTGGGCCGGGCGGCCGACGGTCGCCGGGTGCTCGCCCCGATCTTCGGCGGTGGCGGCTTCGCCGAGCGGGCGGTGGTCAACGAGGCCGACGCCGTCGCAGTGCCCGACGGGGTGGGCGACGCCGCGGCTCTCGCGCTGCTCGTCCAGGGATTGACCGCGTGGCACGTGCTGAAGAGCTGCGCCCGGATGCGCGCCGGCGAGACGGTTGTCGTCAACGCGGCGGCCGGCGGTGTCGGTTCGCTCGCGGTACAACTGGCCAGGCACTTCGGGGCGGGGCGGGTCATCGCGACGGCCTCCACCGCGGCCCGCCGTGAGCTGGCGCTGTCGCTGGGTGCGGACGCCGCGGTGTCCGGTGACGCCGACGGGTATGCCGAGCGGGTCCTCGCGGCCAACGACGGGGCGCCGGTGGACGTCGTTCTCGAGTCGATCGGCGGGCGCGTCTTCAGCGCCGGGCTTGAGATCCTGGGCACCTTCGGACGCCTGGTCACCTATGGCAACGCCTCCCGCGAAGGCCGCCCGCCGGTCGACGCGGGAGCCCTCGCGGACCGCAACACGGCCGTGATGGGTTTCTGGCTGCGGCCGGCCCTTGCCGCGCCCGGCGCCTATGCCGAGCCGCTGGCCGAGATGTTCGAGCTGACCGCGGCCGGCGTGCTGAAGCCGATGGTCCACGCGGCATACCCCCTCGAGGATGCCCGCCGCGCCTTCGAGGACCTTGTCGCCCGCAGGACCACCGGCAAGGTGACGTTGCGTCCCGCTCAGACCCGGTGACTGCCCAGCCACCTCGTGGCGAAGTCGACCAGGGCGCGCTGCGGCATCAGGCGGCACTCGGCGTTGCCGACCTTGCCCAGGAGCACGCCGTTCTCGGCCTCGTAGGCGGCGCCGAGCTGCTCGAAGTCCGACGCGTCGGCGTCCGGCGCCGTCCAGGTGACCCAGCGGCTGCCACCCGACGGCTCGCGGACCGCGGCGCCGTGCTCGACCAGCACGGGCGGCTTCTGGCGGCATTCGGCCAGGTGCAGTGAGGTGTTGCGGCCGTGCCCGCACCCCAGGAGCAAGACCTTCCCGTACGCCCGGTAGAGCGCCCCGAGCGGGGAAAGCTCGCCCAGCCCGTCCTCGAGCGGGTGCTCCCCCACGACGGCGACCGCCTGGCCGCCCAGCGCGGCGAACGACACCTGCGGGTGACTGCTGCGCACCGCTCCCGGCCAGGCCCGGACGACCTCCGGCAGCACCCCCATCCACTGGCTGGGGGTGCGGGCCGGGTCGAAACCGGGGCTCTGCTCGCGGATCACCGGCCACCACGAGGGCGGGACGGGCGGCTTGCTCCACTCTGCCGGGTCGGAGTTGGACGGCGTGTGCGTGGGCACGATCAGCGTCCCGTCCGGAGTCAGCACGTCGAGCAAGGCCTGGACGACCGCCTGCACACCACCGGCCAGGGACCCGACCGCGCGCATCGACGAATGCACGATCACCATGTCCCCGGCCGCCAGCCCCAAGGCGCGAAGGTCGGCGGCCAGCGTGCCGGTGGTATGCGGAAGCGCCTGCGTCATCCGGCCATTATCCGAGGACGGCCAGCGCGGCTCCAGCGCATTCGTCGTCCTGCCCGGGCACCGCCCCGCCGCTCACCGCCAGCGCGCCGAGCACGGTGTCCCCGCGCATGAGGAGCGCCGCGCCCGCACCCGTCAGAATCCGCACCCGTACGGCCCGGTCAAGCTGGGCGAAAAAGGCTGGCGAGCTCTCCTGCATGGTGCGCAGCGCGGCCCCGTCGCGGCGGAACAGGGCGACGGTGGCCGCCTTGGCCTCGGCGATCTGCGCGGAGAGCGGCGGTGCGCCGTTCATCCGGCCGAGGGCTTGCAGGTGCCCGCCTTCGTCAACGACCGCCACCGTGACCGATGCGGCCAGCTCGGCGGCGCGCTCGTGGGCGCCGGCGATGACGGTCTGAGCCTCGTGGAGCGTGAGCGGCATGGCGTTCCCCCTGCGTTGTGCAACGGTCCTTGATGGACCCAGCAGGATTGGAATACACCTGTAGCGCAATAGGGTCCGGCTATTCTCGGCGGGATGGACACCACGGGCCGGCGCAAGCAGAACACCCGTGGGCGCGGTGAACTGCTTCGCGAGGAGGTCCTGGCGGCCGGTGTGCGTCTGCTGGACGAGCTCGGCGACGACCAGGCGCTGTCGCTGCGTGCGGTCGCGCGTGCCGTCTCTGTCGCCGCGACCTCGGTCTACCTCTACTTTCCCGACCGTGACGCGCTCGTGTTGGCCGCCGCCCAGCGCTGCCACGAGGAGCTGGTCGCCGTCGGTGATGCCGCCGAGGCCGCCCACGATCACCATCCCGCCGCCCAATTGCGGGCCCGCATCGTGGCTCAGTGCGAATGGGCCCAGGCTCACCCGGGCCTCTACAAGGTGCTTCACGAAAGCGGTGTCCACCGCCGCCTAGGCATGCCGTTCAAGGAAGTCATGGTCGAACGCACCCGCGCCGCCGTGCAACGCTGCATGGACGCCGGCGCAGCCCCGCCCGACGACGCGCTCACCGTGGCCGTCGATCTGCGCACCGCCGTGAACGGCATGCTGGCCCAGCGCATCAACGAGCCCGATCTGCCCTGGCCGCCGGTGACCGACCAGCTCGACCGTTTCCTGGTCAAGCTGGTCGGCCTGCGACTGTCACACGTCCACGGCGCAGGCGGCCAGGGCGAGCAGGGCGTCGTCGGGTAGCAGGGCGCCGTCCCAGACTGTGGTCATGCGGTCGATCGCAGCGTCGGGGGTGAGTTCCAGGGCGGTGACGCCGCGCGGGACCGGGCCCGTCGACTGCCACTCGTAGCCGCCGCCCAGGTCGGTGCCGACGACGTGACGCAGTTGCGCGCCGGGGCCGTACGGGAGGGATTTCGCGGCCCGGCTGAAGTAGCGGCCGATCGCGGCATGGCCCCGGATGGTCGTGCGCAGCGTGAGGTCCTCGAAGACGGCTTCCGCGGCGAACAAGGCGGCGGGCTCCCCCGTGGCAAGCGATTCGTGCAGGGCGGCCGCCACCTCGTCGATCCGGGTGGGCGTGCGGGCGGGCAGGGCGGCGTACAGGTCGGGGTACTGCTCGGGCGGGGTGCGCATGCCGGCGGCCTGGGCGGCGCCGAAGTTGCGGGCGTCCCAGTAGTCGATCCAGCGGACGATGCGGCCGTCGGCGAAGTCGATGGGGGCGATGGCGCGGATCTCGCCGCCGAACAGTTCGGGGGTGTCGGTCATGAAAACGATCGCGCTGGTGGTGTCGCCGAGGATGCGGGTCGGGTAGGAGCGGGCCCCGTCCGGCCAGGCCGGCATGTATTCGGCCCACACCGCGCGCAGGGCTTCGCTGGTCGGCCAGACCCAGCCCAGCGCGGCGTCGGCGTAGAAGGTGCGGTCCGGGTGGAAGAAGGCGTGGGTCGCGTCGACGTCGCGGGCGGTCTTGGCCGTGAACAGGCGGTGGAACAGGTCGTGCGCTTCGGAGGGCATCGGGTCACCTTTCGGGTGCGGGCTTCATCCATCACGAACCGATGCCGCGGAGACAGCCTTCCTGCTCCGGCGCAGCATAAATTGCTGGAAACCATCTCCGTACGAGATAATCACGTGCATGGAACTGCGGCAGCTCAAACACTTCGTCGCGCTCGCCGAGGAACGCAGCTTCACCCGGGCGGCGGCCCGCGAGCTGATCGTGCAGTCGGGGCTGTCGTCGTCGATCCGCGGGCTCGAACAGGACGTGGGGGCGGCGCTGGTGCGGCGCGGGAGCCGCCCGGTGACGCTGACCGCCGAGGGCGAGGCGCTGCTGCCCGAGGCCCGGCGGGCGCTGCGGGCCGCGGAGGACGGGCGCAAAGCCGTACGGGATGTGGCGTCGGTGATCTCCGGGCGGCTGTCGGTGGGCATGGCGCAGACCTCCGGCACGGGCTGCCCGTTTCTCGAGTGGCTGAGCGCCTTCGCGCAGGCGCACCCCGGGCTCGACGTCACCGTGGAGCAGCTGTCCGACGCGCAGATGCTCGATCGGCTCGCCGCGGCCGGGCTCGACTGCGCGCTGACCGCGTCACCGGCACGGGCGGACGTGTTCGACGTCTATCCGATCAGCACCACGGCGCTGCAGGCGATCGTCCCGGCCGGCCACCGGCTCGCGCGGGCCACCAAGGTGCGCCTGGCCGACCTGGCCGCGGAGCGCTTCGTCGAGATGCAGCCCGGCTCGGGCACGCGGGCCCGCACGGACGCGATCTTCGCCGAGCGGCATCTCACCCGCGAGATCGCCTGCACCGTCAACGAATGGTCGATGCTGGTCGACCTGGTGTCCGCGGGCATGGGGGTCGCCCTCGTGCCCGAAGGCCTGGTCGGCACCGCCGTCGCCGTCGTCCCCCTCGCCGACGTGACGATCGAGCAGCGGTGGACCCTCGTGCTGCCCGCGCCGGGCGAGCAGACACCGGCCGCCCGCCGGTTCGCCCAGTTCGTGCTGGGCCGGCAGACGACTTATCGCACCTCGGCCAGGCGCCCGACCGCGTAGTCGCTGTGCCAGGCGACCGTGGCCTCCCACGCGGCGGAGGCTTGCGCGGCGATGTCGTGGGTGACGGGGTCGAGGGCGGCCGCGTTGCCGGGCAGGACGAGGTCGAGCAGGGACACGTCGACGTGGGCCTCGTCCCAGTCGATCAGCGCGACCCGGTCGGCGGTCACACGGACGTTGCCGGGGTTGGCCGGGTTGCCGTGCACGACGCTGGCCGGGCGACCGGCCAGCCGCGCCCAGGCCCCCCGGCAGCGGGTCACGGCTTCCGGCGGCATCGCGCGGAGGTCTGTCTTGGTGCCGGTCTCGGCGTGCAGCAGGTCGGTCGAGGATTTCCAGCCGGGGCGTTGCGGCCAACCCAGAGTCAGCCGGTGCACGTCGCGCAGCACCTCGGCCACGCGCTGCCAGTCGGCCGGGGTCTCGGGCGGGCCGCCCTCCAGGTAGGTCATGACGACCATGCCGTCGGCGAACAATCGGCCGTCGGTCGTGGGGATCGGCACCGGCACGGTCAGGCCCGCACGGTCGAGGTGCCGGATCAGGTCGGTCTCCCACGCGAGGTCGGCGTCGCTTCTGGTGCCGAGGCGGCCGACCGCCAGTTCGCCGTTGACGCGCACGCTCCACACGTCGTTGGCGACGCCGCCGGTGAGCTTCTCGATACGGGTAGCGTCGCCACCCCACTGCTCGAGTGCTGTCCAGCCCACCGGCGGTCGCGTCATGCGGCGATTATTCTCCCGACGGGGCGGTCAGCGTGACCCCGAGCCGTACGGGGGTGCCGAAGTTGGGTGTGCCGTCGGCGTTCCACGTGAACTTCTGGGCGCGGGTGGAGCGGTTCATGTCGCAGCCGCCGCCCGCTGAGTCGTTGGCGTGGTAGACGATCCAGTCCTCCGTACCGTCGGGGCTCTTGAAGAATCCGTTGTGGCCCGGCGCGAAAACGCTGTTGGCGTCGCTGCGCTGGAACACCGGGTTGGGGCTCTTGGTCCAGTGGGCCGGGTTCATCGGGTCGGTGCCGGTCAGGGTGAGCAGGCCGAGCTTGTAGTCCGGGCCCCAGCAGGCCGAAGCCGAGTAGACGACCATCACTTTGCCGTTGCGGTACAAAGGTTCCGGGCCCTCGTTGACCGCGCCGGTCTGCCGCTCCCACGACAGCGTCGGCGAGCTCAGGCGCACCCTCGAACCACTGAGCGTGTACGGGTTGGTCAGGCGCTGGATGAAGTTGCTCTGCCCGGCGCCGTCCCCGCCGTACGTGCCCATCAGGTAGAGGTTGCTGCCCACCTTGAGCACGCTCGCGTCGAGCTGCCAGTCGCCGCCGAGGTCGGCCTTCAAGGCGTACGGGCCCATGGGGTCGCTGCCCGAGCTCTCGAGCACGTGCAGCCGCTGCGTCGGGTTGTAGTCGGAGACGTTCTGCCCGGCCACGTAGTACAGATACCACCGGCCGTTGAGCAGGTGGAACTCCGGCGCCCACATGTTGCAGCAGCCGTTGGCGCGGCCGGCGAGGTTGAACACGACCTGGTCGGCCGCCGACGCGAGCCCGGCCAGCGTCGTCGAGCGGCGCATGGTGATGGTCGAGTTCCACGTCGTGGTGGCCAGGTAGTAGTAGCCGTTGTAGTACTGCAGCCACGGGTCCGGGCCGTTGCGCTTGATGGGGTTGGTGAACGTGCGGGCGGCCGAGCCGAGCGCGATCAGCTGCCACTGCTGGTTGGCGCCGTCGAGATCCTGGAACTGCGAGACTTTCGCGCCGTCGGCGGTCGACCACTCCCACACGTCGAGGGCCTTGCCGCTGCTGCGGTTGATCAGCCGGACCAGGCCGCCGGCCGAGTCGGCCAGCCGGAACTGCTGCCGGGCGTCGTTGCGGTCGGTGTTCTGCACCAGCTGGACGCCGTCGGCGCTGGTGGGAAGGTCGAGGACCTTGCCGCTGTGCACCGACTGCACCCGATACCAGCCGCCGCCGGAGTCGAGGAACTTCCACTGCTGCCAGGCGCCGTCGTTGCGGGCGTACTGGTTGATCGCGGCGCCGTCGGTGGTGGCCAGGTTGTAGACGTCGAGGGCCTTGCCGCTGTTGCGGTTGACCAGCACGTACGGGGTGCCGGGGGTGACCGTGGCGGCCTGGGCCTCGGTGACCACGGCGGCGGTGCCGATCGCGGCCAGCAGCAGGACGAGGGCGGTGCGGAGCGTGCGCATCAAGGCTCTCCCTCAGTAGACGAACGGCCAGCCGGCCGTGTCGTAGCCGATGAGGTTGATCCCGAGCTTGGACGCGCCGTTGTCCTGGTAGTAGTGGTAGACCAGCACCTCGGCGTCGGTGTCGGCCAGCACGGCCTGGTGTCCCGGCCCGTGGATGCTGCCGTGCCCGGCCAGCACCTGGGTGCCGCCGCCGGAGGCCAGCCGGGTGCCGTTGCGGTCGACGAAGGGCCCGTTCGGGCTGGTCGAGCGGCCCACCATGATCCGGTAGGTGCTGGCCGCGCCCTGGCAGCAGCGGTCGAACGACACCCACAGGTAGTAGTAGGAGCCGTGCTTGAACATGTACGGCGCCTCGATCGCCCCGCCGTTGCGACCGGCGATCAGCCGCAGGCTCGAGTCGGAGCGCAGCCCGGTCGACGGGTTGAGCGCGATCTGCTGCAGCCCCGACCAGAACGAGCCGAAGTTGAGCCACCAACGCCCACTGGCGTCGATGAACAGGTTGGGGTCGATCGCGTTGAAGTTGTCGGACGTGCGCGACTCGATCACCAGGCCCCGGTTGGTCCAGCTGCCGGAGGCCCCGGTCGGGCTGGTGGCCAGGAAGATCGCCGACCGGTTGGAGCCGAACGTGGAGGCCGAGTAATACATGTAGTACTGGCCGTTGTGGTACGAGATGTCGGGCGCCCACAGGTTGGCGCTGCCCCCGGTGTAGGTCGTGGTCCAGGGCGCGCCGCTCGGGAAGGCCGCGCCGGCCGCCCGGAAGGCGGTGCGGTCGGTCGACGTGGTCAGCGCGATGTTGTTGCCGGTCTGCGCGACTATGTACGTGCCCGCGGGCGTCTTGACCATTGTGGGGTCATGGGTGCCGGTCGCCCCGGTCACCACACCCGGGTTGGGGTACGAGCCCGGTGGCGTCGTCGGCGTGGCCAGGGCGGCGACGGGCGCGGCCGTTTGCACGGCGGCCTGCGCATTCATGGCCACGGCGGACATCGCGGCGGCGACGACGATCACCGGCAGGACGAGCTTCACCCGCATGGGGGCCTCCACATGTGACGAGTTTGTTAACGTTCACAGCATAGGAAGCGCGGTGCGATTGTCAATAGATGAACGTTGATGCGCAATCAGTGCCGGCTACTCACGAAGTCGGCCTGCAGGTCGGTGTACGAAGGATGACCGGCGACGGAGAAGCGGTTGCGCCCCTCCCGCTTGGCCGCGTACAGCGCCGCGTCGGCGCGCGCGGTCAACTGCTCGCCCGACTCCCCACCCGTCCACTGCGCCAGCCCCGCCGAGAACGTCTGACCGTCGGGTGTCGCCTCGTGCAGGCGGTCCATGATGATTGCCGCGTCCTTGAGCCGGCAGTGCATGACCAGGCCGAACTCCTCACCCCCATAGCGGGCGATCAGGTCGCCCGCCCGGAGCTGTTGCTGCCACGCCGAGCCCGCACTGCGCAGCAGCTCGTCGCCGGCCTGGTGGCCCAGCAGGTCGTTGTAGTTCTTGAAATGGTCGAGGTCGATCAGCCCGACGACGAGGGTGCTGCCGTGCCTGCGGGCCACCGCGAGCCGGCGCTCGAGCTCGACGTCCCAGGCGCGGCGGTTGGGGATCCCGGTGAGCCCGTCCAGATAGGCGAGCGACTCCAGCTGCTCGGACTGCTCCTGCACGGTGCGCATCAGCCCGAGGATGCGCACGATCAGCAGCAGGAAGACCACGACGGAGCACACCGACGCGGCCATCCAGTCGGGCGAGCCCACCCCGAGCAAGCCGTCGACGAGCAGCAGGACGGGGCTGAGCAGGCAGGCCGAGCTGATCAGCAGCACCCGCTGCGGGGTGATGCCCGCGCTGGGCCGCCCGCCCGCGCTGCCCACCCGCACCATCGACGGGTGCAGCGCGGCCCCGCCGAGCAGCAGCGCGCTCGCCACGAAGGCCGGTGCCAGCTCGTTGTGGTTGACCCCCCGCGAGGACTGCCAGACCCAACCCACGTGGGCCAGGCCCTGGACGCCGAGGGACGCGACGAGCTGCCAGAACGCCGGGCCCCGGCGGGCGGCGGAGGTGAACATCCGGACGACCCCGGCCAGCAGCAGCAGGTCGGCCAGCGGGTAGGCGATGGCGACCAGCCGGCATGGCCGGCGCCATCAGGTCGCGCAGGAACAGCAGCCAGACGCCGAGCCCGAGACCTCCGGTCACCATCAGCGTGTCCAGGATGCCGGCCCGGTCACGGCGCCAGGACAGCCCGTCGACCAGCAGCATCAACCCGGCCAGCAGCAGCGGATAACCGGCCAGGAAGAAGATGTCAGCCGGCGACGGGAACGGCACCCCGCCGCGGACCAGATAGACCGAGATGATCACGTTGCCGATCCCGCCCGCCAGGGACAGGATCAGCAACAGGGCCCAGGGCAGCATGCGCGGCGGGCGGTTGACCCGGACCCCGACAGCGATGGCGGCCATCGTCAGCACCGGATAGCAGTACGTCACCAGGGCCGCGGCTGCGGACCCCTCCGGGACCACCACCCGCACGGCCGTCAGCACCACGCTGACCACGCCGTACGCGATCCAGAGCCGGCGGATCCCGGACGACGCCACGACGGTCACTTCGGCCCCGTGCCGCGAGAACTGAGCGCCTCGGGGGCCCCGGGCCGATACCCGGCGATCTCGTCGGCCGGCATCGGGCGGGCGTAGTAGTAGCCCTGGGCGTAGCGGTAGCCGAGCCGCTGCAGCGTGGCCGCCTGCTCGGCGGTCTCCACCCCCTCGGCGACCGCGCGCAGTCGCATGCCGTCGCAGATGCTGATCAGAGCGGCTGCCACGACCGTCTGCGGGCCGTCGGCGGTCACGCCGTCGACGAACGACTTGTCGACCTTCAGGACGTCGGCGGGACAGGTGCGCAGCAGCCCCAGCGACGAATGGCCGGTACCGAAGTCGTCGAGCGCGATCTTGACACCCAGCCCGGCGACCGTCTTCAGCTCCTCCAGCGCCGCTCCCCCGTCGAACACGGCCGTCTCGGTGACCTCCACCGTGAGCATGGCCGCAGGCAATCCCGTACGGCTCAGGATCGCCGCGACCTCCCCGGCGAAACCGGCCTCGCGCAGCTGCCGGGCCGAGACGTTCACGCTGACGGTCCGCGGGGCCGCAGCACCCATCGTCGTCAGCCAGACGGCGGCCTGGCGGCAGGCCTGCTCGAGGATCCAGGCGCCGACCGGCACGATCGAGCCGGTTCGTTCGGCGGCCGGGATGAAGACCGCGGGGCTGATCGGTCCGCGCTGCGGGTGGGTCCAGCGGGCCAAGGCCTCCACTCCGGCCAGTTCGCCGCCGGGCATCGCGACGATCGGCTGATAGAGCAGGTAGAACTGGTCGGTGCCGACCGCGTGGCGCAGGTCGGCCGTGAGCCGGGACTGTTCCGCGGTGCGCTGGTCCATCCGGTCGTCGAAGACCACCTGCCGCCCCTTGCCCTGCTCCTTCGCCTCGTACATCGCGACGTCGGCCCGCCGCAGCAGTTCACCGGCCGTGTCGCCGGGGCGGGATCCGGCGAGCCCGACACTGGCCTCGACGACCAGTTCGTGCCCGGCGGCGGGCAACGGGCGGCGCAGGCTCGCCGCCATCACGGCGAGGGCGGAACCACACGGGTCCGGCAGGAGCACCGCGTATTCGTCGCCGCCCAGCCGGGCCAGCACGGCGTCGTCGGGCAGCTGACCGGCCAGCCGCTCGCCCACGGCCACCAGCAGCGCGTCGCCGACCGCATGTCCGAGGTCGTCGTTGATGGCCTTGAAGTCGTCCAGGTCGATAAGGGCCAGGCTGACCGGCCGTCCCTCGGCCAGCCTGGCGTTGATCGCGCCCGTCAGGACGGTCCGGTTGGCCAGCCCGGTGAGACCGTCGTGGCCGGCCTGGAAGGCCAGCTCGCCCTGGCGGATGTCGAGGTCGCCGAGCAGGCGGGCGTTGTCCCGCAGGGCGACCATCTGCCGCACCGCGACCAGCAGTGTCACCGTGACCGACCCGGCCGCGACCGCCATCAGGTCGGTGGCCCGGGCGTCGACGCTGATCAGCAGCAGGGCGCCGGTGCCGAGCACCGCGGTGTACGGCAGCACGCTCGGTCGCCGCGACAGCGGCCGGGGCGCGGGCCGCCCGGCCCGGCTGGCCCGCAGCTGCCGGTCGGCGGCGAGGCACACCAGCAGACTGGTGGTGGGCAGCAGCACGTGCCCGGTGTTCAGGTACGGCCGTTCGGCCAGCAGCGGCGCCAGGGCTCCACCCAGAGCGCCCACGGCACCGGTCAGCGCCAGAATGTACAGCGCCCGGCGGTCGATCAGGCCGGTGCCCGTGAACGACACCTTGACGAAGGCCAGCATCCCGATGATCGCGGCGGTGGCTACGACCACCACCGACGCCGTGCCCGCGGCGCTGCCGTCGGTCCAGCTCTCCCAGCGCGGCAGCACCAGATGCCAGCTGAACACCACGACGGTGACAACCATCGTCGCCACATCCAGCACGAAGCGCATCCACTCGATGCGGGCCCGTTGCGCCCCGGGAATGCGCAGCAGCCCCCACAGCATCACCAGCAGACTGCCGACGTACAGGGCGGCGGTCGAACCGCCGATCTTCTGGCCGACCTGGTCGCCGCTGTAGAAGTCACGCGCCGCGGCCGCCGAGGCCAGGCCCAGCCCGACCATGCCGGCCGACACGTATCGCCAGAAGGTCCGGCCCGCCGCGCCGGCCCGCCACGCCGCCGTCGCGGCGATCGGCACCGCGAACATCAGCAGACCCCATCCGGCCATCGGCGGAGTCGGACGGGCCAGACCGATCAGAAACCAGGCCCAGGCCACCGCGTCGATACAGATGGCCGCGATCAGCAGGCGGGTCGGCCGCCAAGGCGCCGCCGCGTCAGCCCCCGGTTTCAGTGCTTCGTCCACGCAATGCTCATCGGCCCGGTTGCGGGACGGGTGAGGCGATTAGGGCCTCAGGCCCGCAGCCACTGCCGGGCGGCCTCGAGCGTCTCGGCCGGCGTGGTGCGGCCGACGTCGGCGACCAGGTCGGCCACGGTGATCGCGCGCAGCGACTCGCGCCAGGCCCGGTCGGCGGAATCCATCACCCGGGCGATCGGGCACGGCGTGTCACACCGCTCCGCCGGCACGGCCAACGGGCCCCGCTGCCGCACCTCCGTGCATCGGAACGCCGGCTGGGCGCCGTCGATCGCCTCGACCACGTCGAGCACGGTGATCTCGCTCGTGGCCCGAGTCAGCACATAACCCCCGGACTGACCCAGCGTCGAGCGCACGAGGCCCGCGCGGGACAGCAGCTGAAGCTGTTTGGCCAGGTAACTCTGCGAGACGTCGTGCAGTTCCGCGAGCTTGGCCGCCGGCACCGGGGCTCCCGCCCGGCTGAGCACGACGCAGCAGTGCAGGGCCCACTCGACCCCGCCGGACATTTTCATCCGCCCACCCTACTTGACTCGGATAACTCTTGTCCGAATAGAATCTCGGACAAGAGTTATCCGAATTCAGGGATCCAAGGAGACACCATGCCCCGGCTCGATCTGCGCACGGCCGCACCCACCGCGACGAAGGCGCTCTACGCCGCCGACCAGGCCGTTCTGGCCTCACCCCTCGACCCGGCCCTGCGTGAGCTGGTCAAGCTGCGCATCTCGCAGATCAACCACTGCGTGCACTGCATCGACCTGCACAGCCACGACGCGCTGAAGCTGGGCGACTCGCTGGACCGTCTCCTGCAGCTCACCGCGTGGCGCGAATCGGCGCTGTTCACCCCGGCCGAGCGGGCGGCGCTGGATTACGCCGAGGCCGCGACGACGCTGACCGAGCACGGCGTCAGCGACGAGATCTGGGCCGGCGTCCGCGCGGCACTGTCCGACGAGGAACTCGGCGCGCTGGTCGTCCAGGTCGCCCTGATGAACGCGTTCAACCGGTTCGGCGTCCCGCTGCAGATGCCGGCCCAGCCCCGCGGCTGAGCCCGTCGACGACCGCTTCCCAGCCCAGCGACGGGTTGGCCGCGGAGTCGGTGGCCAGCTCCGGGTCGTCGAGCAGGGCGGCGAGGCGGCCGGCGGGCAGGCGCGGGCACCGGGCCATCGCCTTGCGCACCCACGGGTCGGGGTCGGCGCTCAGACGCGCGATGAGCGCCGGGTCCGCCTCAGGGTCAAGAGCGACCAGAGCCCGTACGCGGAAATCGGGGTGATCGGCGAGCACGGCATCGGGGTCGACGGCCAGGACGGCGATCTGCTCGGCGGTCAGCCCGGCGCGGATGGCCACGACGGCACGAACCTCCGGGTCGGGATCGGTGACGAAGACCGCGAACTGCTCCGCGTGCCCGGCCAGCGCCGCCCGAACCCCGGCGTCGGGATGCCGCGAGAGGGCCTCGGCAATGTCGGGCGGCAACGTCGGGTTGACCGCGATGGACTGGATGGCCTCGACGTCGTCCGAGGCGGCCACTTGCGCGGCAAGCGCCCGAGACAGCGGCTGCTTGAGCACCCGCCAGAAGGCATGACAGTGCTGCGGCGGCAGGTCGGCCGGCTCCCGGGGCCGCTCGAGCTCCGCGATCCACGCCGTCGCGGCCGCCGCCACCCGCGGATCCGAGTCAGCGCGCAGGGCCCGCACAACCTCCACCCGCGCGTACGGCACAACGGCCGTACGCACCCTCGGATCGGGATGCGGGCGGCGACGTCGGTCCGGCTCCCGTCGGCGAAGAACAGCTCCTGATACAACTCGGGACTGGTGATCGGAACGTCGTCCGGCGGGTCGAGCAGGTCCACCAGCAGCCGGTTCAGCGACTCCTCGGGCATGGGCCGCCGCTTCTTGTCGGCGAAGACGCCCATCCGTACGCGCCAGTCCGGATCGCCCAGCAGCCGGTCCTGGATCGCCGGGTCCGCCCACTCACTGCGGGCGACCGCCGCCCGGACTCGACGCTCGGGATGGGCGGCCATCTGCTCCTGCACAGCAAGCGGCAGGTCGGGCCGACGTCGCAAACCCTCGGCGACCGGCACGGGCCAGTCGCGCAACAGCCGCAGCAGGACGTCGTCCGGAACCGCCGGGTTCTCGGCCAGCCCGCTCAGGACGAGATCAGGCCTGTTCACCGGCGAAGGCCAGATCGTGCTCGGCCAGTGCGGTGGCCAGGATGCCGACCGCCTTGGGCCCGACGCCGTGCATGGCCAGCAGCTCGCGGCGGCTGCGGGTGGCCACCTGGGCCAGAGTCGTGAGGCCGGCCTGAAGCAGGGCGCTGGTGGCCGGGCGTCCGATCGGCGGCAGGTCACCGATCTGCGCCGGCCCGTGACGGGTGGTCATCGGTTCACGATAGGCGAGTCATCTCGTGGATGGCGGCGCGGATCATGTCGCGTAGCCAGCGGTGGGCCGGGTCGGTTTCCAGGCGGGGGTGCCAGACCATGCCGTACGGGAAGGCGTCGAACTCCTCCGGGGCCTCGGCCAGCCGGAGCCTGGGGTCGGTGACCTGCACCTCGGCCAGGCGGCGAGGGATCGTGGCGATCAGCGGTGTGCCGGGGACGGCGGTGATGGCGGCGCTGAAGAACGTGACGCGGACGGCGACCGTACGGGTGTGGCCGACCGCATCGAGCCAGCGGTCGATCATCGGCTGGCCGCGTGAGATCACGTCGATCGCGATGTGCCGGGCGGCGATGTAGTCCTCGAGGCCGATGCGGTCCTGCGGGTGGTGGTCGCGGTCGACCACGCAGACGACGTCGTCGGTGAACAGCTGCTCCCAGCGCAGCGGCTCGCCGGGGCGCATGACCGACAGGGCCAGGTCGGCCCGGCCGCGTTCCAGGTCGGTGTAGCTGTCCTGGTTGCGGGGCTCGACGCGGATCTCCAGGCCGGGCGCCGCCTGGAACAGCCGCGGCAGCAGATGCGGGCCGAGGGTCGCCGTCGTGTAGTCGGTGCCGATGATGCGCAGCACGCCGGTGGCCGTGGCCGGGTCGAAGCCCTGGCCGGCCACGAAATTCTCCAGGCGGGGCAGCAACAGAGCTAGTTCGCGCTGCATCTGGCGGGCGCGCGGGGTCAGCTCGTAGTCGCCGCCCGCACGGACCAGCAGCTCGTCGTCGAACAGCGCGCGCAGCCGTTGCAGGGTGCGGCTCATCGAGGACTGGCTGAGGTGGAAACGCACGGCGGCCCGGGAGACGTGCCGCTCCTCGAGCAGGACGGCCAGGGCACGCAGTTCCTGCAACAGGCCGAGATCGCTATGCGGCACGCGCATAGTATGCATCCGATTCTCGCGTTGGCACGGCCCCGCTGCGGCCGGGAGATTGGCGGGCATGCTTCGCCCACTGGACTCCCTGTTTCTCAGCATCGCGGCCGTGCTGGTGGCCGCCGGGATGGTCGTCGTCGCTGTGCCGGTGTCGCGTCCCGCGGCGCAGCCGGTGGCGCTGACCGTCGACGAGCCGTGCCCGTTCGCCGATCTCGTCATCGTCGGCTGAGGCGCCCCGATGCAAGGTCAAGACCGGTTCCCCGTACGCCGGAGATCGCGGATCTGGTCGTCGGCAGCCGCTGTGCTGTTGTTGTCCGCGGCGGCCGGCTGCGGCGAGGAAAGCGCCCCGGCCCCTCCGCCGCCGGCCAGCGCACCCGCCCCGGCGGAAAGCACCTCGGCCAGCGCTCCCAACGCCATCGTCGCCGCCGCGACCGCCTTCCTCGACACGCTCAGCGCCGACGAACGCGACCGCGTCCTCTTCGACCGAGGCGACAAACAACAACAGCAGCGCTGGTCCAACCTCCCCGACGGCATCTACGACCGCGCCGGCCTGATGATCGGCGACCTCGCCCGGCCCCAGACCGACGCCTTCCTGGCCCTGATGCGCGCCACCCTCAGCCCCGAGGGCTACACCCGCGTGCTGGCCGAGTGGGCCGCCGACGACGTGCTGGCCGCCGCCGAGGGCCGCACCAACCTCGGCACCCGCCTGTTCCGGATCGCCCTCATCGGCGAGCCCTCGCCCACCGAGCCCTGGCAGTGGCAGTTCGGCGGCCACCACGTGTCGATCAACGCCACCCTCACCGGCGCCGCCCTGTCGCTGACCCCGAGCTTTCTGGGCGCCCAGCCCGCCACCTACACCAACGACGGCACCCCCGTACGCCCCCTGGGCGACCTCACCGACCAGGCGTTCGCGCTGGTCAACTCCCTCGACGCCGGCACCCGGCGACGGGCCGTGCTCGGCAGCACCCCCATCGACCTGGTGCTCGGCGCCGGCCAGGACTGCCGCAGCATCGCCCCCGAAGGCCTGCCCGCCTCCGCGATGACCCCCGCCCAGCGCGCCGCCTTCCTCGCGCTGATCAGCGAATACGGCTCGCTCGGCAACCCACGGCACGCCGCACCCAGGCTCGCCCAGTTGCGCGCCGACCTGCCCGGCACCCACTTCGCCTGGTACGGCCCGACCACCCCCGGCAGCGCGGCCTACTTCCGGATCACCGGCCCGCACGTGCACATCGAATACTCCCCGCGGGCCATGGGCGGCGACGCCGTCAACCACATCCACGGCATCTACCGCGACCCCACCAACGACTACGGCGGCACGGTGTGCTGACCACCGTCGGCGTCGCGTTCGCCCTGCTTCCCGCGGCGGCGCACCCACTCGACGCCTACCTGCAGGCGGCCTACCTGACCCCCGCACCCGGCGCGATCCGCCTCGAACTGGCCCTCTCCCCCGGCATCCTGGTCGCCCCGGCCGCGCTGGCCGACCTCGACCCCGACGGCAACCACCAAGTCACGACGGCGGAGGCCCGCGCCTACGCCGATCGGATCGTCAACCGCCTGCAGGCACACGTCGACGACATCCCCCGGCCGATCGCGCTGACCAGCGTGGACGTGCCGCCCTACCGCACACTCCAGGCCGGCTACGGCACCGTACGCCTGCACGCCACGATCCCCGACGCCCCGTCCACACCGGGCCCGCACGTGCTCGTCTTCCGCAACAACCACGCCCCGCCCGGCGCCGCCTACCAGGTCAATGCCCTGCTC
Source organism: Paractinoplanes lichenicola (assembly GCF_016785085.1). Lineage (GTDB taxonomy): Bacteria > Actinomycetota > Actinomycetes > Mycobacteriales > Micromonosporaceae > Actinoplanes > Actinoplanes lichenicola. The sequence goes on along the minus strand of NZ_JAENHO010000004.1, from coordinate 629,388 downwards.
ACCGCGGACGCGCAGGTCATCCACCAGCAACGGGAGGCCGCCCAGCAACAGAGCCGCATCACCTACACCCTCGGCAGATCAACCCCGGTTCCCTGTACGGGGGACGCCTCAACGCCGATGGAATGCTCGCAATCGATGCCGTCGCCGGCCCGGCTCGCCGAAATCGTGCAGTCGAGGTCGCTGCCCCCGCCCGTGATGCTGTTCGCGCTGGCCCTGGCCGCCCTGCTCGGCGTCCTGCACGCGCTCACCCCCGGCCACGGAAAAACCCTGATGGCGGCCTACCTGGTCGGCACCGGCGGCCGCCTCCGAGACGCACTGACCCTGGGCGCGGTCGTCACGTTCACCCACACCGCCTCGGTCATCGCCGTAGGCCTGCTAGCCCTGTTCGCCAGCCGCTTCCTCCTCCCCGGCGCACTAGTACCCACACTCGAAATCCTCTCCGGCGCCCTAGTGGTAGCCGTCGGCGCCCACATGCTCCGCCGCCGCACCACACCCCACACCCACGAACCAGCCGTGGCCGCCCAAACAGACCCCCACGCCCACGGGCCCCACACAGCCGCCGCCCAAACAGAACCCCACGAACATGGCCACGCCGAGCAGCCCCACCCGGCCGCGCACTCAGAACCGCGCGACCACGCACGCGCCAACCAGCCCGACACGGCCGCCCACCAACCCGCTCGCGTCACGCAGCGAGGTCTCGTCGCCATGGGTGTCTCCGGCGGACTCGTGCCCTGCCCCGAGGCGCTCGGCATCATGGTGCTGGCCGTCGGCGTGAACCGCACCGTCCTCGGCCTCGGCCTGATCGCCTGCTTCAGCCTCGGCGTCGCCGCGGTGCTGATCGGCCTGGGCATCGCCCTCGTGCGCTCACGCCGCCTGCTCGCCCGTTCCAACCGGCTCGGCCCTCGCTGGCCCGCCCGGCTCGCCCTGATCAGCGCGCTCGTCGTCACCGCGCTCGGCACCGGCCTGCTCGTACGGGGAATCGGCGCCGCCCTTCAGTAAGCCCTGGAAGAGGCCGGCCCGCGCGCACGCCGGCCCGGCGGAAGGGCACGACAGAACCGGCCTCGCGATCCTGCTAGTCGATCAGGAGATCAGCCCCTCGGCGCAGTCATGGACGCACTCTTCCGTGCCGGAAGGCCCAGCCTCAGGCCGGCGCGTGCTTGGCGACATGCACGGCGTACGGCTCCAGGCCGACCGCGGCCCGCCGCTGATCCATGTGCTCGGGGTCGTCGCACGGCCACGGGACCGGGGCGCCGTCGACGATACCGGCGATCTGCGTGCCGTAGCGCTGCCGATGTCCCGCGTTGATCAGCACCCGGTCCTCCAGCATGGCCAGTTGCCCGGGGTCGGCCTGCCCGGCCCGGACCGCGGCGCTCATCAGTTCCAGGGCCCGCCGTTGCACCGTCAGCTGCCGGTCGGCGTGTTGTGCCACCAGCCACGCCCGGCGGGCCGCGTCGGGGCCGACGAGTTCCGCCGTGGGCCAGCCGTGCTCGTCCATGATCTCGGCCAGCCGGTCGCCGTTGCGTACGGTGACGCGCCGGTGGGCCAGCTGGGCCGTGAGGTCGTCGCCGAGCGCGCCGGGCTGCAGCTCCCGGTCCTCGTCGGTCATGTCGATCAGTTCCTGGGCGAGTGCCGCATTGACCATGCCGACACGGTAGGCACCCGCGAACCGGCGATTGACAGGCTCCCGAGTCCAGATAGGCGTGTGACTATCGCGCATACTTGAACAGGAGCAAATAACGCCGAACGGCGAGTTCCGCACCGATGACGTAGGGTGCGAATAGTTCTCTTCCTCCGCCCTCGATAGGCATCGTCCCGAATCACAGGATCTGACAACGAGCGGCACGTCGCCCCGCTGCGCATCGACGCGGCGGCCCGGGCCGGCCGGCGGGTCCGATAACGCGATAGCGGCAACCGACCCCGACCCGACAAGGAAGGCTGGTTCGCGTGCGCTCTCCCCATGACGTCAACCTCCGAGCAACGACCGCGACCAGCCGGCACGCCCACCGCCTCGTGCGCGTCGACCGCTCGCTGCCCCGCACGGTCGAACACCCCGTCCGTACGGTGGTGGCCGGGGGTGGCATCGCGGGGATGACGGCGGCCCTGTTGCTGGCCGAGCGCGGCGTCGCGGTGACCCTGCTCGAACGCGACGAGCGGCTCGGCGGGCGGCTCGCGGCGTGGCCGAAACAGCTGGCCGACGGCTCGAGCCAGATGGTCGGGCACGGCTTCCACGCGTTCTTCCGGCAGTACTACAACTGGCGCAACATCCTGCGCCGGATCGACCCCGCGTTGTCGTTCCTGCGCCCGGCGGGCAGCTATCCGGTGATCTCGCGGGCCTGGCCCGAAGAGGATTTCGGCGGGTTGCCGGGCCGGCCGCCGTGGAACCTGCTCGCGTTGCTGGCGCGCTCGCCCAGCCTGCCGCTGGCGGAGATGCGCGACGTCGACGGGCCGACCTCGCTGGCGCTGGTGCGTTATTCGCGGGCCGCGACCTATCGCGAGTTCGACGCCATGCCCGCCGCGGAGTTCCTCGACCGGCTGGCCATGCCCGCGCGGGCCCGGTCGATGCTGTTCAACGTGTTCGCGCACTCGTTCTTCAACCCGGCCACCGAGATGTCGGCCGCCGAGATGATCATGCAGTTCCACTTCTATTTCCTGCGCAACCCGGAGGGCCTGAACTTCGACGCGCCGGACGACGACTACGAGACCGCGATCTGGGGGCCGCTCAGCGAACGGCTGCAGGCGCTCGGCGGCGAGATCCGTACGGGGGCCGCCGTCGACCGGATCGAGCCCGGCTGGACCGTCACGCTGGGCGGCGGCGAGCAGTTCCGGGCCGATCATGTCGTGCTGGCCACCGACCCGGCCTCGGCGAGCGGCATCGTCGCGGCTTCTTCCGGCATGCCTCACGAGCTGGCGAGCCGGATGAAAACCGTGACAACCACTTCCCCGTACGCGGTGAGCCGGTTCTGGACCGACCGGGACGTCGCCGAGAGCCGGGCCCCCTTCAGCGGCGTCGCTGGTGAGCCCCTGCTGGATTCGGTGAGCCTGTTCCATCGCGTCGAACGCGGCGCGCAGCAGTGGGCCCGGCGCACCGGTGGCGCGGTCGTGGAGCTGCACGCGTACGCCGCGGACCAGGGCATCGAGGCCGGGCCGGCCGCCGACGCCATGTGGTCGGAGCTGCCGGGCCTGTGGCGGGAGGCGGGCTGGCTGCGGGTGGTCGACCGCGACACCCGGATCGGGCACGACGCGCCGTCGTTCGGGGTCAACAGCGACGCCACCCGGCCGGGCGTGGCCACCGGCGCCGACGGGTTGTTCCTGGCCGGCGACTGGGTGCGCATGCCTTTCCCGTGCGCGCTGATGGAACGGTCCGCCGCCTCGGCCGCGGTCGCCGCCAACGCGATTCTGCGCTGTCACGGCGTACGGCCGGTGCAGGTTTTCTCCGTGCCGACGCGGGGACTGCTGGCGCCTCAGCGGGCCAGCAGGTCCTGACTGCCGATGACCGACAGCAGTTGCAGCTTCTCGTAGCTCTCGCTGCCGGGAATGGCTGTGTAAACGAGCAGGGAATGGGACTGATCGGGGTCGAGCAGACCCTGACAGGCCAGTTCGAGATCACCCACTTCGGGGTGCACGAAACGTTTCGTGTGGCTGTAGCCGACGCCGATCTCGTGCTCGTTCCAGACTTCGCGGAATTCCGCGCTGCTTTCGAGCAGGAGCGACTGCAGGTGCGCGGCATACGAGCCGGGGCCGCGCAGAGTGACGACCCGGCGCAGGCCGGAGGCGAAGACGCGGGCGTGCAGCGCGTGATCGTCGGGGTGGTAGAGCGCGCGGGCGGCCGGGTCGGTGAAGAAGCGGTAGCCGATGCTGCGGGCCGGGCCGGTGTAGCGCATGAGGTCACCGGTGAGCGCTACGCCCAGTGAGGTCTGGCGCAGCGTCTCGCCGAGCTCGGTGACGATCTCGGCCGGGGTGTCGGCCAGCCGGTCGAAGATGCGCAGCATGCCGGGGCTGATGTGCTCGCTGGTGGTGCCGCGGGCGGGCGGGTTGTGGCCGGCCAGGCGGAACAGGTGGTCGCGCTCGTCGAGCGACAGGTGCAGGCCCTGGGCGATCGAGGCGATCATCTGCTCGGACGGGTGCGGGCCGCGCTCGCGTTCGAGCCGGCTGTAGTAGTCGGTGGAGATGTGACAGAGCGTGGCTACCTCTTCGCGGCGCAGGCCGGCCGTGCGGCGCCGCTGGCCGCGCGGCATGCCGACGTCCTCCGGCTGGAGCGACTCGCGGCGGCGGCGCAGGAATTCGGCCAGCCCGGCTCGGTCAATCATGGTTCGGTTCTATCACCGATCCCGGACCGCATCCTGGGCCCGCCGATCCCCCCTTGGCAGCCTGGGACCGGCAGGCCGTGGTTACGGTCCACCGGAAGGTGCAGCCTGAATGGGCATCCACTGCCGCTGGAAAGGCGAAAACAATGGCCCGCACCGCTCCCGAGTTCACCGTTCCCGACCTGACCGGAAAAATCGCCGTCGTCACCGGCGCGAGCGACGGCATGGGGCTGGGAATCGCCACCCGGCTGGCCCAGGCCGGCGCCGAGGTCGTCATGCCCGTACGGAATCGCAACAAGGGCGAGAAAGCGATCGCCCGCATCAAACAGGAGCACCCGAAGGCCGCCGTTTCGCTGCGTGACCTCGACCTGTCGTCGCTGGCGTCGATCGCCGCGCTCGGAGCCACGCTGCGTGACGAGGAGCGGCCGATCCACCTGCTGATCAACAACGCCGGAGTGATGACGCCGCCCGCCCGGCAGACCACCGCCGACGGGTTCGAGCTGCAGTTCGGCAGCAACCACCTCGGGCACTTCGCGCTGGTGGCCCAGCTGCTGCCGCTGCTGCGGGCCGGGCGGGCCCGGGTCACCTCGCAACTGAGCGTGGCCGCCAACCAGGGTTCGATCAACTGGGACGACCTGAACTGGGAGAGGTCCTACAACGGCCGCGCCGCCTACAGCCAGTCGAAGATCGCGTTCGGCCTGTTCGGTCTCGAGCTCGACCGGCGCAGCCAGGCCGGCGGGTGGGGCATCACCAGCAACATCGCGCACCCCGGGGTCGCGCCGACCAACCTGCTGGCCGCGCAGCCGGGCCTGGGCCGCGAGAAGGACACTTCCTCCGTACGGGTCATCCGCGCGCTCTCGCGGCGCGGCATCCTGCTGGGCACGGCCGAGTCGGCGGGGCTGCCGGCGCTGATGGCGGCGACGTCACCCGAGGCCCGCGGCGGCCGCTTCTACGGGCCGAGCGGTCTCGGGCACCTGGGCGGCGGGCCCGCCGAGCAGCCGATCTATTCGCGGCTGCGCAACCCCGAGGACGCCGAGCGGATCTGGCGCATCTCGGAGAACCTGGCGGGTGCGACGTTCCTGGCCTACCGGCCGTCGTAGGCCTCGCGCGCCCGGTCGACCTCCGGCAGGTGGGCGTCGGCCCAGGTCGACAGGTGGGCGAAGAGCGGCCCGAGGCTGGCCCCGAGCTCGGTGATCTCGTATTCGACCCGGGGCGGCACCTCGGCGTAGTAGGTGCGGGCGACCAGGCCGTCGCGTTCGAGCCGACGCAGCCGCTGGGTCAGCACCTTCGGCGTAATGCTGGTCAGCCGCCGCTCCAGCTCGACGAACCGCTGCCGGCCGTGCGTGTTGAGGCTCCACAGGATGGGTGTCGTCCAGCGGCTGAACACGATGTCGACCACCGGCGCGACCGGGCAGGCCAGCTCGGGATCCGCGGTCTGCTTCATGTGCCCTCCGCCACAAAGCCATTACTATCCTCTAGGTACCTACTATCCCGACGCTACTAGCGTCCTCCCCAGCCGCGCTACCGACGCGGGAGAACGGGGAGACACCAGCATGTTCGTCGTGACAGGAGCCACCGGAAACGTCGGCCGTACGCTCGTCTCGCTGCTGGCCGGGCCGGTCACAGCGGTTTCCCGCGGGCGACTCCCCGTGCCGGCCGGGGTTCGCCACCACCGCGCCGACCTGGAGCAGCCGGCGAGCCTGGGTCCGGCGCTGGCCGGCGCCGAGGCGATGTATCTGCTCGTGGAGGGCGCGGGGGCCCACCTCGACGTACCCGAGATCCTGCGCGTGGCCACGGCGGCGGGGGTCAAGCGGGTCGTGCTGCAGTCGTCGCAAGCGGCCGGGACCAGGCCTTCGCACGCGCCGCTGCAAGCCATCGAGGACCTCGTACGCGGGTCCGGGCTCGACTGGACGATCCTGCGCCCCGGCGGTTTCGCCTCCAACGCCCTCGCGTGGGCCGAGCCGATCCGCACGACGCGAACCGTGGCCGCGCCGTTCGGCGACGTCGGCCTGCCCGTGATCGACCCGGACGACATCGCCGCGGTGGCCGCCGCCGCCCTGCACGGCGGGCACGACGGACGAACGTACGAGCTGACCGGGCCGGTCCTGAGCACGCCGCGGCAGCGGGTCGCCGACCTGGCCGCCGTGCTGGGTTCGCCGATCGGGTTCGTCGAGCAGACGCCGGATCAGGCCCGCGAGCAGATGCTCGGGTTCATGCCGCCGCCGGTGGTCGAGGGCACGCTGGCGATTCTGGGCACGCCGACCGTACGGGAGCAACGCGTCAGCCCGGACGTGGCGACGGTCCTGGGCCGGCCGGCGCAGCCCTTCGCCGAGTGGGCCGCCCGCAACATCGGCGCCTTCCGCCCCTAACGACGCACGAACCGACGCAACTGGATTGGAGCGGCTCAGGGCGGGTATCGCATCCTCACCACACTCGTAAGGAGATGACCGTGAGTACCGTTACCGAGTCCGTCGACGTGAACGTGCCGATCCGTACCGCTTACGACCAGTGGACTCAGTTCCAGGACTTCCCGCAGTTCATGGATGGCGTGGAGTCGATCACCCAGCTCGACGACACCCACACCCACTGGGTGACCAAAATCGCCGGGCAGACCCGCGAGTTCGACGCGGAGATCACCGAGCAGCACCCCGACGAGCGGGTCGCGTGGGCCAGCACCGGCGGCGACACCAAGCACGCCGGCGTGGTCACCTTCCACCGCCTCGACGACGCACAGACCCGGGTCACCATTCAGCTCGACTGGGAGCCCGAGGGGTTCGTCGAGAAGGTCGGCAGCGCCATCGGGGTGGACAGCCACCAGGTCAAGGCCGACACCAAGCGCTTCAAGGAGTTCATCGAGAACCGCGGCGGCGCCACCGGCTCCTGGCGCGGCGACGTCGAACGCCCCGGCGCCTGAGCCTTGCGGCTCCACAGTGGCCGGCGATGCCAGGCGTCGCCGGCCACATTTCATGGTCCGGCGTGATGTGGCCGATCCCAGCCGCCGGGCAGGGTGACGGGACCCCACGACGGGTCGGGGCGATAGCCGGTCCACCGGCCGTCGAACGGCGGGGCGCCCTCGGCGGCCAGGCGCATCAAGTGTTCCCCCGTGGCCCGGATCGCCGGCGCCTGCTCGGCGGTCCAACGACCCGGCAGCCCGGTCAGGGCGGCGAACTCGTCCTCGTCCTTCCACCGGCCGACCCGGTCCGGCGTGATCCACACGTCGAGGGCCCGGTCCGCGGTGTCGATGCCAGCTTCCCACCTCGTACGGGGGCTCTCGAGGTTGCCGTACCAGCCTTTGAACCGCTGCTCCGCGTCGAAGAACCACCACAGCGACCAGTCACCGACGGCCGGGGCGAAATGCACGATGCCCGAACCGCGCCACGTCGACCGGCGCTGAGCCCGGGGCAGGGTCGCGCGATCGGCGATCGGGACCGAGCGCAGCGGCCGCCCGTCGGCCAGCACGGACTCGACCTGCGGCGAACCCGGCGCGATCCACAATGCCAGCCCGTCGGCGTCGTCGCTGATGACCCGGCCGACCCGGACGAAACGCGCCCGCCCCTGCCGGCCGTACCGATAAAGGACGGTCTCGCCGTAAGCCCACTTCATGGGAGCGGCCGGAGTGCGCCGTCGGCGCCGTAAAACAGATAGGGCCGCAGTTCGGGGGACGCGTTCAGGGCGCGATGCAGGTCGGCCGGGTTGCCGGCGCCGGCCCGGAAGGGCTGGGACGCGAGCAGGTCGCGCAGGCCGGCGAACGGCCACGCCGCCCCGAGCAGCCGCCGGATGCCGACCAGGAGCGCCATCGCGTCGGGCGGGATCCGGTCGACGTAGATCTCGGCGTGCTCCGGCAGTTCCCAGGCGGCCACGGCAAGGTAGTGACACGGTGCCCGAGCGCAGATAGGCCGCAACCCTCCGCCGTACGGGCTCATCGGTCTCGGACAGGAAACCGCAGACGTCCGGCCACTCCCCCGGATGCGCGCGGTCGTCCCAATAGCCGACCAGCCGCAGCACCGGCCCGCTCATTGGTGAATGAGGGCTGGTAGGGCGAAGAGCATCGTGGTCGACCAGGTGATGTGGGTCAGGATCGGGGCCAGGATGCCGCCGGAGGCGCGGCGCTGCAGGCCCAGCACCAGGCCGAGCAGGAAGGCGGCGAAGACCAGCATGAGGTTGCCGGTGGCGACCGTGGCCGCCGCGTAGATCACGGTGGACAGCAGGACGGCGTGCCGGCGGCCGATCGCCGCGAACAGGGCGCCGCGGAAGAAGACCTCCTCGGCCACGCCGTTGAGCAGGGTGATCGCCACGATCGGCACAATGGCACCGTACCGGGCGTGGGCCAGCACGCTGTTGACGAGCTCGCGCAGCGCCGGCAGCTCCCGCACGATCAGCGAGCCCGTCACGAAGATGGCGCCGATGACGAGCCCGGTCACGATCGGCGTGACGATCGGGCGGCGCAGCTTGTCGCGAAACGCGATGCGGCCCAGATGCAGCGGCCCGGAGAGCAACGCCCCGGTGATCCAGGTGGCGGCCACGAGCACGGTCAGCAGGTAGAACAGGTCGTCGCCCGGGCGCACCGACAGCGAGATGCCCAGCAGCACCGCGCCCGCCACCAGCGTGAACGCGACAACGATGCGGCGCCGCCGGAACTGCTGGTCGGTCTGCTGGTGGTCACGTTCGACCCGGTCGATCAGCGACGGTCCCAGGGCCCGCCGCACCCAGGCCAGGTTCACCGTTTCACCTGCTCACGTTCGGCCAGGGCCAGCCGTACGGCGTCGTCGTACCCGATCCTCTCCCCGGGCACGACACGGGTGATGGCGTCGTCGCGCACCACCACCTCGGTGGTCATCGAGTCGACCAGGTTGCGGGCGGTCGCCGCGTCGACGTCGGTGACGAACTTGAGCCACGCCGACGACAACCGCGGGGTCAGCAGCGGCACGGTGACGTTGGGCAGCGAGCTCCCCTGAATCCTGGCCACGCGCTGCAGCATGTCGATGTAGCGCAACACCTCGGGGCCGCCGATCTCGTACGTGCGGCCGCGCGCCTCGACCGGCTCGAGCACCCCGACCAGGTAGCGAACGGCGTCGGGCAGCGCGATCGGCTGGGTGCGGGTGTTCACCCAGCGCGGGGTCACCATCGCCGGCAGCCGTTCGGCGAGCTGCCGGGTCATCTCCCACGAGATGCCGCCGTGCCCGATCACCACCGCCGCTCGCAGCACGGTCACCGGCACCGGCCCGGCCTTCAGGATCTTCTCGACCTCGCGCCGGGACCGCAGATGCGCCGACAGTTCACCGTCGTCCGCGCCGAGACCGCCCAGATAGACGATCCGCTCGACCCCGGCCCCGGCCGCCGCCTCGGCGAAGTTGCGCGCCGCGTCGGCATCCCGCTCCTCGAAGTCGTCCGAATCCAGCGAATGAATCAGGTAGTACGCCACGTCGACGCCCGCGAACGCCTCCCGCAAACTGGCCGGGTCGGACACGTCGGCCGCGACCGGCTCCCCCGCGCCGTCATATTTGTCCGGATGCCGGGTCATGGCGCGCACCCGATAGCCGTCCTCGGCCAGCTTCGCCGCCACGTGCGAGCCGATGAAGCCCGAGGCCCCACTCACCAGAACCGTCTTAGTCACGCCTTTCTCTTTTCCCGTACGGTGGTTCTCCATGCAGCGCGCGGCCCTCGCCACAGCCCAATTCCTGCTCGGCGCCGTGCTCCTGTTCACCGGCACGGCCCACATGACCTTTTCCCGTACGGAATTCCGCGCGCAAGTCCCGTCCTGGCTCCCGCTCGACGCCGACGTCGTAGTCCTCGCCTCCGGCCTGACCGTTTCCTCCTGGCCGTGGCCCTGCTGGCCACCTGGCGCCAGCCCTACCGAGCTCTCGTCGGCGTAGCCACGGCAGCCTTCTTCGTCGCCATCCTGCCCGGCAACATCGCCCAGCTCACCGAACATCGCGACGCCTTCGGCCTCAACACCGACACCGCCCGCGCCATCCGCCTGCTCTTCCAGCCCGTGCTTGTGCTCTGGGCCCTCATCGCCACCAACGCCATCCCTGCGCGGGTCTCGGTCCGATCGCTGACGCAGCGCCGCCATGCCCGGCCCGGTCTGCGAACAATGACGGCATGCCCGGTGAAACAGACACGGCAAGTCCAACCGGTCTCAACCTGACCTTGCAGGTTTTCCTCACCAACGTGGCAGTGGTGTTCGCCGTCGTCGGCGGGCTCGTCTACAGCCTGGTCGCACTCGGCTATGACGCGTTCTACCGGGCGTTCGGCATCTCGCCCGGCGACGTCGGCATCGACCAGCGCCGGATCATCGCCCACGCCGCGGTCGCCCTGGCACTGTTCATCTCCATGCTGATCGCGGTGTTCGCAGTGATCAGCGCGGCGCTGTCCTGGTTTCTGCAGCAGACCACGCCGGTGGTCACGCTGTGGATCAGCGTCGCCGTCGTGGCCGCGCTGGGGCCGGCGCTGCTCGGCCTGACCAAGGCGCCGATCCTGTTGAGCAGGCCGTTCATCAAGACGACAGTCGCCGTGACCGCAGGAGTCATCGTCACCGCCTGCATCACAGCCCTGCTGCATCGCCACGCCGGCACCCCGGCCCGCCGACGGGCGCTCGTGCTGCTGTGGGTCGCGTTGTTCGCTTTCTCGTACGACGCGATGGTGCAGTTCGCGAATCGCCGGATGGTGGAACTGGCCCGGCAGGTGATCGCCGGAAATCCGATACCGGCCGGCGCCCGCACCCTGACGTTCGACGTGCACGCCGACCCAGTCTGCATACGGGACAAGAACGCAGTCTTCTACGCCTTCTATCTGGGTGAGAAGGGCGATTGGGCCGCCTACTACCTGCCGAGCAGACAACGCACGGTTCGCACGTCCAAGGACGGCCTCGAACTGACTTTCATACCGTCAGCGGTCCGCCCAACCGGCCCGTGCGTGTGAGTTTGATTCACCGGTCGGCACGGGTACGGCACGGGACTCAACCTGAGGGGGTGCGCCACGTGCCGTGGCTGAGTGTCGAGCGCGCCATGGACGCCGGCGGGCTCGGGCGTCGCATGACGTTCCTCGTGGACGGCCGGCCCGTCGCGCGACTCAGGCGCGGTGCGACCGCCCGTGTCGAGGTGCCCGCCGGTCTGCACGTCGTACGGGCCCGGATGGACTGGCTACGGAGCAGGCCGCTGGAAGTGACCGTCAGCGACGGAGAAACGGTCTCGGTCAGCGGCGGTCTCACCGGGCACTCGATGACCTTCACCGGCGCATTCCTCCGCCCGGGCACCGCCCTGGAAATCCGATCACGGGGCGTACGTGATCACCGTTGATTCGGTGCGGCCGTACAGGCGGCCGTTGGCCACGATCGGCTCGCACTGCAGGCCCGTCGTCGCGGCGGGCAACGGGATCGGGCGGCCGGTGCGGGCCTCGAAGGCCGCCAGTGGGCGGTCCTTGTCCCGCCAGCCGTAGACGACGCCGCCGCCGATCGCGAATCGGATCGGGGCGTCCTCGGGGAACGGCGCCGACCACAGCTTGCGGCCGTCGTCGGCGCTGATGGCCAGCATGGCGCCGGCGAAGCTGTGCAGGTAGATGCGTTCGCCGTCGGTGGCGAAGCCGAACGTGGCGCCGTGGCTCGGGAACGTCTTGAGGACCGCTCCCGTGGCCGCGCTGACGCTGCGGATCAGCCCGTCGGGGTCGCAGCGCATGTAGAACTTGCTGCCGTCGGGTGAGGCGCCGATCGGCGTGTAGCAGCCCGTCCCGGCCGGCCACGCCGACTTGCCCGTCGTGACGTCGACCGCGGTGGTCGACGTGTCCCCGACCACGAGCACCTTCCCGCTGGCGGACAGCGTCTCGCCGCCGATCGAGCCCTCCCGCGCCCAGACCCGCGAGCCGTCGGCGATGCGGTACGCCCGTACGGCGTACTTGCTGATCGTCGCGTCCCACACGCCGCCGACCACGATGCCCTGGTCGACGACCATGTTGTACATCGTCTCGGGGATCCGCTTGGAGTAGACGACCTTGCCGGTGGTCACGTCGTGGGCGGCCAGGAACGTGCGGCCGGAGCGGCAGTCGCGGGACTGGGCGACCAGCCGGGTGCCGACGATCGCGGCCAGGCTGATGCTCGTCTTCTTAGTGGTGGCCGGGGTCTGCCAGGCCAGCGCGCCAGTGCTCGCGTCGTAGCCGCTGATCCGGTACGACGCGGCCGTGACCAGCCGGTTCGCGCCGACCAAGGGCACGGCCCGGGTAGCGCACTTCGCCTCGGCCAGCGGGACGGTCCAGCGCGGCTTCACCTTGCCGGCGACCGCGGGGGTCAGCCGGGTCTCGCCCGGGTTGAAGAAGTCGCCGGTCGCGTGGGCCGCGGCCTGCCCCCACACGTCCGGGGTCGCCGCCGCGGCGGGAACCTGACCGGCGGTCACGCTGAGAGCGGCGGCCACGACAACCGCGAGATGACGACGCACGAAGATCACCGTAGGGACGAACGCCCCGGATGACCGGCTGCCGGGCGGGACGCTCACCCGGTCGGGCTACACCGCGGCGGTCAGGACGGGGAACTTGACGCCGGTCAGCTCCTCGGAGACGGTCCACAGCCGCTGCTGGAGGGCCACCTCGTACGACTGGGGGCTGGAGGTGACCAGCCGCGGGTGGCCCATGACCTCGCCCCGCCCGCCGGGGCCGTAATACTGGCCGCCGAGCGCGGCCGGGTCGGTGGCGGCGCGGAGGCTGGGCAGGGCGCCCATCGCCGGGGTCTGGGTGATCAGCGGCGCCAGCCAGGTCAGCGGCAGCCGCATGAACGCGGGGGTGTTGCGGGCGAGCTCGGTGCTGGAGACGCCGGGGTGCGCGGCCAGCGCCGCGGTGGTGCCGTGGGTGGCGAGCCGGCGCTGCAGCTCGTACGTGAACATCAGGTTGGCCAGCTTGGACTGGCCGTAGGCGCCGACCCGGCTGTACGACCGCTGCCACTGCAGGTCGTCGAAGTGGATGGCGGCCCGGATGCGGTGGCCGGTGCTGCTGACCGTGACCACGCGCGAGCCGGGCACCGGCAGCATCAGCTCGAGCAGCAGCCCGGTGAGCGCGAAGTGGCCGAGGTGGTTGGTGCCGAACTGCATCTCGAAGCCGTCGCGGGTGGTCAGTTGCGGGGTGTACATGACGCCCGCGTTGTTGATCAGCAGGTCGAGCCGGTCGAACCGGGAGCGCAGCGCCGCCGCCGCGGTCCGCACGGAGTCGAGCGAGGTCAGGTCGAGCGCCTGCACTGTCACGTCGCCGGTCATCCGGGCCGCGGCCTGCCGGCCCTTGTCGACGTCGCGCACCGCGAGCACCACCGAGGCGCCCCGCTCGGCGAGGGCCCGGGCCGTCTCGTACCCCAATCCGGTGTTGGCCCCGGTCACCACGGCCACCCGCCCGCGCTGATCCGGGATGTTCGCCGTCGTCCACTTCTCGCTCATGTCGTCTCCCCAACTAAAGTACCGAAGGTATCTTGCATAAACGACGCTAAAGTACTCCCGGTACGTTGTCAACGTACCGGAGGTACTTAAGTTAGGGTGGTGATCGTGACTTTCCAGCGGGCGCGAACCGAGGAGCAGCGGGAGATCCGCCGGCGGGCCATCCTCGACATGGCCTCGGCGATGCTCGACGAGATGCCCGTGGCCGCGGTCACCCTCAACGAGCTCAGCCGCCGGGTCGGCCTGGCCAAGCCGAACGTGCTGCGCTATTTCGAGTCCCGCGAGGCGGTGCTGCTCGAACTGCTCGACCTGTTCCTGCGGGAGTGGCTGGCGGAACTGGCCACCGACCTGGCCGCCGGCGTCGACGACAAGCAACCCATGCCCGTACGGGCAAAGGCGGTGGCCGAGATCCTCAGCCGCTCCCTCGCCGGTCGGGTGGTGTTGTGCGACCTCTTCGGCGCCCAGGGCAGCGTGCTGGAGCACAACGTCTCCGTCGAGGTCGTCGCCCGCTACAAGCGCGCGTCCCTCGAGCGCCTGACCACCATGACCGACCTGCTCGGCCAGCACCTGCCCGAGCTGGGCGACACCGCGGCCCTGTTCAGCCTGCAGACGATGGTGCTGGCCGGCTCACTGTCGGCCTACAGCACTCCCCCGCCCAGCCTGCGGGCCGCCTACGAGGCCGAACCCGACCTGGCCCGCTTCCACCTGCCGCTGCAAGAGTCCCTGCGGCTGTCCCTGACCGCGACCCTGCTGGGCGTGCTGCCCCGATAGTCACCAGCCCATGGTCCCCGGGGCGCCCTTGAACGGCCCGGTGATGTCCGCGGTGATCCAGCCGCCGTAGAAGTCGCCCTCCTGCGCCCGCACCAGCTCACCGGCCACCCGGCATTCGTCGACGCGGCTCGGATAAAAAGCAACAGCACCAACCAGTTCCCCGTACGCGGGCACGGGGTGCTCATACGACCAGCCGGCCTGCCGCACCCGCGCCGAACCCACGACCAGGTCCCAATAACTGGCCACGCCCTTGAACTCGCACAACGAGCGCCCCGCGCCCGGCTCGAGCACCCCGTCGGCGACGTCCTCCCGCGGCACGTAGTAGACCGGCGGGTGCGACGTCTCCAGCACGCGCCAGCACCGCTCGCTGTCGGCAATCACCTGCTGCGCGTGTACGACCGTGATCCGCGCGCCGGTGTGCTCCAGGCGCGGCGGCCGCGGATAGTCCCAGACCGACTCCATCCACCTAGCTTGCCAGGCCCGCTTGACGGCGGTTCTCCAGCACGACCAGCATCCCGAACGCGACGACCGCCACCCCGGCCGCCCCGACGAAACACCACGGCGGCGCGCACCCCGCCGATCGACGCGGCCCAGGAGGCCAACCTGCCTGACCACCACCTTGGTGCACACTCTTCGGCGTGGCTGATATCGAACTCCGTACGGGTGATGTGCTGGAGATTTCCTGCCCGTTCACCGAGGCCGGCGTGATCGGCGTCTCCCGCTGGGACGTGTCGCTGCGGTGGCCATGGTGGCGGGCCGACCCGGACGCCGACGGGTTCGAGTGGAACGGGGCCGTCGCGGTCGGCAAGGGGACCGGCGACTTGTTCAGCACCGAGCCCGCCGCCGAGATGCTCCTGGAGGGATCGCTGTGCCGGGTCGGCATCGAGCCCACCGTGGTGCACGTGATCGAGGTGCAAAGCTTCGACCCGCCGCTCGTGACCGGCCGGCTTCCCCGTCCGCGGCGCGAGATCGTCGTCCTGCGCCGGGGTGTGTCGGAGATCGCCGACGCCGTCGAGCAGGGCACCGGCCTCGACCCGGACGACGACATCCCCATGGCCGTCAAACTGCTGTTCCGGCCGTACGCCTTCCTGAACCTCGGTGCGGATGTCGCCGACCACCACGGCCGGGCGTGGCGTTTCGACGGTCCGTGGCAGTGGCACGCCTACGACCAACGGCCCGGTACGCCGGTGTGGCCGCTGACGCCGCTGACCGCCGCACAAGAACAGGTCGTCCGCGCGACCGAGACCGGATCGCACGAGGCCGAGCTGGACAAGTGGCGGTCGGCCGCCCAGGCGGAACCACCGGACGTCATGATGGGCGGGTGAAGATCCTCTCCATCCAGTCCTCGGTGGCGTACGGCTATGTCGGCAACTCGGCGGCGGCGTTCACGTTGCAGCGTCTCGGGCACGAGGTGTGGCCGGTGTTCACCGTCCACTTCTCCAACCACACCGGGTACGGCGCCTGGCGCGGGCCGCTGCTGGCGCCGGCCGACGTGGCCGACGTGATCGCGGGCATCGAGGATCGTGGCGTGCTCGGCACGGCCGACGCGGTGCTCTCCGGCTATCAGGGCGACCCGGCGGTGGGCGCGGTCATCCTCGACGCCGTCGAGCGGGTCAAGGCGGCCAACCCCGACGCCGTGTACTGCTGCGACCCGGTCATGGGCGACGTGGGCCGGGGGCTGTTCGTCAAGGAGGGCATCCCGCAGTACATGCGCGACGTCGTGGTGCCCCGGGCCGACATCATCACGCCGAACCACTTCGAGCTGGACTTCCTCTCCGGCCGCACGACGACCACGCTCGACGAGGTGCTGGCGGCGGTCGACGTCGTACGGGAAACCGGTCCGCGGCACGTGCTGGTGACCAGCGTCGTGCACGGCGACGCCCCGGAAGGCACTGTCGACGTGGTCGCCGTCTCCGACGAGGGCGCCTGGGCGGTCACCACTCCCCTGCTGCCGATCACCCCCAACGGCGGCGGCGACATCACGGCGGCCCTCTACCTGGCCCACCTGTGGACGACAAAATCGCCGTCGACGGCCCTGGAACGTACGGTCTCCTCGATCTTCGCCGTCCTGGAGGCAACACTGGCCGCCGGCACCCGGGAACTCGAACTGATCGCGGCCCAAGACGTGATCGCTCACCCGCCCGCGGGCCTGACCAGCCGCCGGCTGCGCTGATGAGCTACGACCTGACTTTCCTCGACAAGCCCGCCGGACAGTCGTGGGAGGACGCCCTCGAAACCCTGGGGAGGCGGGCATCACGTGCCGTACTGGTACAAGGGCGCGGACGCCGAGCGGGTCGTGCGCGCCCTCTACGACCTCGGCCGGCTCGTCGAGGAAACGACCGGCCTGGCGGGCTATGACCCACAGGTCGAGCTGCCGCTGACCGAGGCCGCGGCTCGCCCGGGTCTCGCGGTGGCGGTCTTCGACGACGTCGCCGCGGACTTCGCCCGCCGCGGATACTCGAGCCCGAGCGCGGACCCACCGGCGACCCCCTGACCCCGTACGCCCCGGGTCAGCTCCGGGGAAGCGAGCGGCCGTCGGGCAGCGCGCGGCCGCCGAGCAGGGCGACCAGGGCGCCGCTGTCGGCGCGGATCGGCTGGCCTGCGCCGTGGCTCCAGTCGGTGTCGGTGGCCTTTAGCCGGACGTCGGCCAGGTTGACGCCGAACAGCGTGCCGCCGGCGGCGGTGAGCAGGTCGAGAACAGCGATCACGGCCTCGCGCGGCGCGGCCGGGGGCCGGTCGAGCGCGATCGTCACGTCGAGGGAGTGGATGACGGCGTGGGTGAGGGCGCCCGGCGCGCCGCCGCCTGGTGGCAGCCACGCGTGCAGTTGCGGCGATCGCAGCTGGGCCAGCAGGTCGTCGACCGGCAGCGCGGCATCCCGTACGGCCACGGTGTCGGAGAGCACGGCGAAGTCGCCGCCGGCCGCCGCCATCTCGGCGCCGAACTGCTCGGGGGTGAGCCGGACCGGCATCGTCACGTGCGCGACGACGTGGCGGACGAGCCATTTCTCGCACAGCGAGGGCGCGTCCCAGGTCTCGGCGGGGGCGTCGGCCAGCAGGTCGGCCAGGCTGAGGTAGGTCGGTGCCACCCAGGTCATGATCGGTCTCCGTGGGTCAGAAGGTGCTCGGCCAGCTTGTCGAGGGAGGTGCGGAAGCCCGCCTGCGCCTCGGGCCGGCGCGCCGCCTCGGGCACATGCCGCTGGCGGATGACGACCGCGGTCCGGCCGTCGCCCAGGTCGGCGAGCGTGCTGATGGTGTGCATCCCGCTCGCCGGCTCGGTCCAGGCAAGCCGCTCGGGCGGAACGACCTCGGTGAACGTGGCGACCATCCGATAGCTGCCCTGCGGCCCGACCATCAGCGTCTCGAAGCGGCCACCGGGCCGAAGCTCGACGACGATGCCGTCGACCGGGGTGATCATCCCCCGCGGACCCCAGAACTGCGCCAGCTCGGCGGGCTCGGTGAGGCAGCGCCAGACCAGGTCGCGCGGCGCCTGGAACGTACGCTCGTAGACCAGCTCGTCGTCGCTCACCGGCTCTCGCCCTCTTGCAGGCGGGCCAGGCGCGACTCAAGCCGATCCATCCGCTCGGTCCACATGCGCCGGTTCTCCTCGATCCAGGAGGCCGCCACCGCCAGCCGCGCCGGTTCGAGCCGGCAGGGCCGGGTCTGCCGATGCCGCCCGCGGCTGACCAGGCCCGAGCGCTCGAGCACCTGGATGTGCTGCGACACGGCCTGCATGCTCATGGCGTACCGCTCGGCGAGCTCCTTGACCGTCGCCTCACCGGCGCTCAGCCGCACGACGATGTCGCGCCGGGTGCGATCGCTGAGCGCCGTGAACAAGACATCGAGCTGATCCTCGGCGATGGCGTTCATGACCCATACCCAAGCAGATGCTTTATCAAGCGTCAACTTGAGTAAGCTCCGGGCCGGCCGCGATCTCCGGGGTGATGGCGTCCGCACCGAGAAACCGCGCGCGCTGCCCCGAGACGGTCAGGAACGGGTCGGCGAGCCCCCATCCGCGTCCTTACGGGACCGGAGCAGCGCGCGTACCTCGCGACCGAGGTCGAAGGACGGGCCGCCGACCAGGTCCCAGGCTCGGTAGACGCCGATGACGAAGCAGGCCACCACCAGCATCGCGAGCGTGCTGACCAGGGTTTCCTGCTCGGGGTGACCGCCCAGCCGCATCCCGGTGACGATCTGCCAGACGAAGACGACCGCCAGCCCGACCAAGAAAACCGCCTCGTGGACGCGGCGGGACAGCAGCACCCGCAGGCGGGCCAGGGACAGCAGGGTGGCCAGGACGAACAGCAGCCCGGCGACGGCGACCACGACGGCCGCCCAGGGCAGGCGCTCGCCCGGCACGAGCGCGAACAGGCTGACCGTTAGCGCGTTCATGAAGGACATCAGCGCCGCCCCGGCGCGGACCCGATGCAGGGGCGCGGCCTGCTCGTTCTCGGCGAAGCGGGGCTCGGCCACGGTCAGCACGACGAACAGCAGCCCGATCAGGGCGCCGGCCACTCCGGCGCTCGCCACGAAGAAGTCGGTCAGGTCTTCCGGCACCACGGACACTCCTTAACTTAGTTAAACGAGAGCGTGGCTTAACTTAGTTAGATCGTCAAGCCGGTAGGGTCGCGACGTGGCCAAGGGCGTGACCCGCGACGGGGTGGTGGCGGCGGCGCTGGCCGTGCTCGACGAACACGGCATCGAGGCGGTGACCGTACGGGCGGTGGCGGCTCGGCTCGGCGTGCAGGCCCCCGCGCTCTATTACCACGTGCGCAACAAGCAGGATCTGCTCGACGAGATGGGCACCGAGATAAACCGGCGGGTCGTCCGGGCGCTCACCGGCCGCCCCGCCGGCGCCTCCTGGCACGACGACCTGATCTCGTACGCTCATGCTCTGCGCACCGAATATCTCGCCCACCGCGACGGCGCCCGCACCTTCAGCGGCACCCTGATCACCGACGCCGAGGTGCTCA
The DNA here is from genome assembly GCF_016785085.1 of Paractinoplanes lichenicola. Taxonomy (GTDB): domain Bacteria; phylum Actinomycetota; class Actinomycetes; order Mycobacteriales; family Micromonosporaceae; genus Actinoplanes; species Actinoplanes lichenicola. Next base: position 609,939 of record NZ_JAENHO010000004.1, on the reverse strand, counting down.
AGGCCCAGGAGCCGTGGCTGCGGCGCTGGACGGCCGCCGGGGTCTCGGTGGCGCACGCCGCCGACGCGACCGACCTGGTCACCGCGTTCGTGGTCGGTTTCGTGATCGAGGAGCAGGAGCGGGCCCAGTCCGACCCCGCCCGCTACGCCCCCGACGAGCGCGACCGCCGGATCGGCGCGGGAGCACCCCTGGTGGCCGAGAGCGGCCACGCCCGCCAGGACGGCGAGTCCCGGTTCGAGCGCCAGCTCGGCGTCGTCATCGCCGGCATCGCCGCCCGCCTAGGCCCTGCCGCAGCCCCGCCCCGGCTGCGAGACAGGGCCTGACCTCGACCGGTTAGACCCGCAGCTCGGCGAAGATGTCGCGGGCCTCGGACCACGCGGCCCGGGCGGCCGAGGCGTCGCCCCGGGCCGAGTGGCAGTCGCCGAGGTGGGTCAGGGTGTCGGCCAGGAAGAAGCGTTCGCCGATCTCGCGGCACAGCCGGGCCGCCCGCTCGTAGTGGCCGATCGCCGCCGCGGGATCGCCGGAGTGCTCGCGGGCGTAGCCGAGGCTGCCCTGGGTGGCCGCCTCGCCGTCGCGATCGCCGGCCGCGCGAAACAGCGCGAGTGCCCGCTCGCAATGGTCGACCGCGAGACCGTGCTCGCCCAGCACAGCGTGGCACCAGCCGGCCGCGTTGAGCGCGCGGGCCGTGCCGACCGGGTCGTCGCCCGCCTCGTAGAGCCGCAAGGACGCGCGGGCGTGGTCGAGCGCCGTCCGCTGCTCCCCCATCCGGCCGTGGACGTCGGCCAGGAAGTGATGCGTCTGCGCCTCGCCGGTGCGATCGCCCAGCTCGCGGAAGACGCCGGCCGCGGTCAAGGCGTGTCGCCGGGCCTCGTCGTGGTGGTCCCGCATCAGGTGCGCGCGGGCCAGGCTGCGCAGCAACTGCGCTTCCGCCGTACGGTCACCGGTTCGTCTTGCCGCGTGGAGTCCGAGGTCGTCCAGCTCGAGCAGGTCGTTCCACCGGCCCCGGCGGACGGCGAAGTGGTCTCGGGCCCGGACCAGCCGCCACACGTGGCCGTCGAAGCCGGCCGGCCCGGCCCGGCGGATCAGCGCGGTCAGCACCGGGTCGTTCGCCATCAGCCAGCTCAGGGCGGCGGCGTCGTCGGCGATCTCGTCCACCACCACGCCGGGCTGCGGGGGCGGCGGGGTCAGCGGGGAAGGCGTGTGATTGAGCCGCATCGCGATGCAGGCGCCGTGCAGGTAGTGATCGAGCAGCCGGTGCAGGGCGTCCCGGCGGTCCGGCGCGGGCTCGTCGGCGCCGGCCAGTTCCCCCGCGTACGCCCGCAGCAGGTCATGCAGCTCGTAGCGGCCCGTCGGCGTCGGCGCCAGGATGTGGGCCCGCACCAGCTCGTCGAGCTGCGGCCCGGCGCCGGCCCCGGCCAGGCTCGTGGCCGCGTTCTCGGTGACCTCCGGACCGGGATGCAGCCCGAGCAGGCGGAACAGCCGGGCCGCAGCCGGGGTGAGAGTGCGGTACGACCACGAGAAGACCACCCGTACGTTGCTGCTGGCGTCGTGCCCGTCGAGCAGGTCGAGCCCGTCGCCGGTGCCGAGCTGACCGGCCAGGGCGGCCAGCGGCAGGTCAGGCCGGCTGGCCGCGTGCGCCGCCACGATGGCCAGCGCGATCGGCAGGTGGGCGCAGGCCGCGGTGAGCCGCCGCACCGCCTCGGGCTCGGCGTTCACCCGCGCGGCGCCCAGCCGCCGGGACAGCAGCGCGCGGGCGGCGGCCGGGTCGAGCAGGCCGACGGCGAGCGGCCGGGCCGTCTCGAGGGCGACCAGGCTGAGCAGCGGATCCCGGCTGGTGATCACGACGACCGAGCCCGGCCCGCCGGGCAGCAGCGGCCGCACCTGGTCGGCGTCGCGGGCGTTGTCCAGGATGATCAGCAGGCGGCGGCCGGCCACCAGCGTGCGGAACAGGGCCGACCGGTCGGGCAGCTCCCGGGGCACCTGCGAGCCGGGCACGCCGAGGGCCTCGAGGAAGCCGCGCAGGGCCTCCTCGGGTGGCACGACGGCTTCGTCCGGCCCGAAACCGGCCAGGTTGACGAAGAGCTGACCGCCGGGAAACCGATCCCGTACGCGGTGCGCCCAGTGCACCGCGAGGGCCGTCTTGCCGACGCCGGCCGTGCCCGAGAGCACCACCGGACGGTCGTCGGCGAGCGCCTCGTCCAGCCGGAACAGCTCGTCCTCGCGGCCGGTGAAGGCACCCACATCGGACGGCAGCTGGGCGGGCCCGGCGGCATCGGGAACGCCCGGGCCCGCGCCGGGCCGGCGGTTGCGGCGCAGCAACTCGACGTGCAGGTCCCGCACCGCGGCGCCGGGCTCGCTGCCGAACTCGTCGGCCACCGCCGAGCGCAGCCGCGCGTAGCACTCCAGCGCCTCGGCCACCCGGCCGCTGTCGTGCAGCGCCCGCATCAGCACCGCGGTCAGCCGTTCGGTCGTCGGGTGCTCGGCGGCGACCGTCCGGAGCTGGTCGACCACCGCCTCCGGGCGGCCCAGGCGCACCTCGGCCTCGGCCGCCTCGGCGATCAGGTCGAGCCGTTCGCGCTGCAACGTCTCGCGGACCCGGGCCGCCCACGCCCCGGTCAGCCCGGCCAGCGCGACCGGTTCCCAGCCGGCCAGGGCCCGCCGCAGCAGGGTCACGGCGCCCTCGTCGCCGGCGGCTTCCCGGGCGGCCGTGACCAGGCGTCGCGCGCGGTGCACATCGACGTCGTCGGCGGGCACCTCGATGCGGTAACCACCCGACGCGAACCGCAGCAGGCCGAGCGCACCGCCGAGCCGGCGCAGGCGAGCGGCGTACGGGGCAATGGGGTTGCTTGTGCGCGGCGCACGCTCGCCCCACACGCGGTCGACCAGCGTGGCGACCGGAACGCTGTGGCCCGGCGTCATCAGCAGGACCGCGACCACGCAGCGCTGCTTGGCCGGCCCCAGGTCGACGTCCACTTCGGCCGGTTGCCACCGCACGGGACCCAGCAGCCGCCAGGGCGCCGGATCGTCCGAGCGGCTGTCCACGCCGTCGAGCGAAACACGCGCACCCACCCGATGCAATCCGGAAGCAACTCCCCGACAATCGCCGACTTGCAGGCTGGGCGGGCCCGTACGACACGGGTCGTCCATCGAGGAGGAGCAATGAGGACATCGATCAAGGCCGCAGTCGCAGGTGCCACCGCCACGGCCGCGATGCTGGTGGCGACGCCCGGCACCGCGCTCGCCTACACGGAGTCGTGCACGGTGCAGCCGGGCAACAGCCACTGCAGCACCGGCAACGTGACGGCCAACGGCGGGCGGGTGACGGTGGCGACCTACAACGTGCAGAGCCGCAGCTACCGGCTCGACATCCGCGACGTGACCAACAACCGGATCGTCTACTCGACGTCCACCTCGGGGCAGGTGTACCGGACGATCGGCGGCGTCTACGCCACCTACCGGGCCGAGGTCTACTGCTTCAACAACTGCCCCGGACTGCAGGTCTCTCTCTGGAACTGACGCCCACCCGGTGCGGAACAGGTCCGGCCCCGAAGTCTCGCGGGGCCGGGCCCTCCACAGCCCCTAGCCGGCGCAGGCGGTCGTGATGGTCTCGGTCCACACACCGGGGTGGGTGAACCAGAAGTCGTGCGGGACGCCCGGCACCGTCGAGAAGCGGCCGTGCGGGACGAGGGCGGCCAACTGGGCCAGCGGCCATGACGGGCGGATGTCGTCGGCGGCCGCGATGAAGTGCATCGGCACCTCGCAGCCGGCCAGCGAGCGCCACAGCTCCGGCCGATGGATCCAGTCGGTGAACGACTCGCCGAGGGCCGCGTGCACGCCCGGGTCCCAAGCGATCTCGACCGCGGGTTCCGTGCCCTTGCCCTTCTCGTACGCGTCGGTCCACGTGCGATCACGCTGAGGTCCCCGACCGGCCACGCCGACCAGCGCCGTCACGGCCTCCGGACGCTCGACCGCGTAGCGCACACCCAGATCGCTGCCCCACGAATGCCCCACCACGATCCACGACCCGACACCGACCGCCGCCCGGATGCTTTCGAGGTCGGCGATGGCCTCCGCCATGGTGTGCGGGCCGCCACCCGACCGGCCGACCCCGCGCGGCTCCGGAAACCAGGCCCGGTGTCCCCGCGGCGCCAGGTCGTCACGCTCCAGATAGTGCACGCACCCGGGGCCACCGCTCAGCACGACGACGTCGGGCCCGCTGCCCGTCACGCCGACGTGCAACTCCACATCCCGTACGCGAATCATCCGCGACTCCACGCCCGCGAAGCTACCTCCGGAAAGCGGCCTCGTGCACCGGGTGGCGCGGTTAGCGTGGGTGAGTTCCGGGCCGCCCAGTCGTGAAGGCGTCAACCATGAGCATGGAGCTCCTGCTGGTCAAACTGACTCCCGAGCAGGCGGAGGCGGTCTCGGCGAACCCCGAGGTGCTGAACGAGCTCTTCGACGACCCGGACGATCTGCCGCCGCCGCTGTCGGCGCTCGACGACGAGGCGGACCTCCTCGAGCTCAACTACCTGCACGTCTCCGAATACCTCGACACCGAGGCCGACGAGAGCGCGTGGATGCGCAAGGCGGTCGACGGGGCCGGGACGAAGCTGGACGTCGATCTCGGGTACGAGACCGCCTGGCTGATCGGGCCGGCCGAGGTTCGCGAGATCACGGCCGGGATCGAACAGGACGGGTGGTTCGACCCGGACCCGCATATGAGCGGCGACCTGCAGGCCCTGGCCACCTTCTTCCGTACGGCGGCGGAGCAGGGACGCGCCGTCGCGGGCGGGATCGGATAGGTGCCGCGGCGACCCAGGCCTTGGGCCGAGGCCGTCAGCCGGTACGCCCTGCCGCACCTGCCGGGCGAGTGGCTCGTCAACGACGGCGGGCTGATCATGCGACCGGTCGGGCTGATCGCGCGGGGCATCACGCCGCAGCCCAGCCAGCCGCTGGTGATCCTGCATCCGCTCTATCTGCCGCTCGACGTGCTCGACACCGGGTGGAAGCTCGGTCACGAACTCCGGCTCCCCGAATACTTCACGAGCTTCCGTACGGTCGAGGACGGCGAGCACTACATGGCCCGTCTGGTGCCCGCCCTGCGCGAGGTCGTGCTCCCCTGGCTCGAGGAGAACGGCACGCTGGAGGGCTATCTGCGGCGCTGCCGCCGGGTCAGTGCGGGCCAGGACGTGTGGCACCTGTTCTTCCAGGCGGCGACGGCCGTTCTGCTGCGCCGCGACGCCGACGCCTCCGCGGATCTGGCCACCATCCAGCACATCGCGTCGCTCGACCTCGACGATCCGTACCCGTCGCCGTGGCTGCCGGCGCTGGCCGCCCAGGCCGCCGAACTGCGCGACCGGCTGCTGGCCGACCCCGCCGGGACGCGCGCTTGCCTGCTGGCGGGCGTGCCCGAGCAGCGCCGTCGCCGCGGGCTCCCGGAGACCGACGAAGATCGATAAGCTCGGCGGTCGATGCTGGTTCTCGGCTTGCTGCTCGTGCTCGCGGCGGTCGCCGGTGTCCTCAGCGGAGTGGTCGGCACCGGGTCGTCCCTGGTGCTCCTGCCGGCGTTGCTGTGGGCGTACGGGCCGCGGGTCGCGGTGCCTGTCATGGGGATCGCGGCGGTGCTGGGCAACATCGGCCGGGCCGTGGCCTGGTGGCGGCGGATCGCATGGCGGCCCACGCTGGCGTACGCGATTCCCGGCGTACCGGCCGCGGTTCTGGGCGCTCGGACCCTGCTGGCCATTCCGGAACGCGTGGCCGACGCGGCGATCGCGGTCTTCTTCGTGGCGATGATCGTGGCTCGTCGCCGTGGTGTCGTCGCGCGGTGGCGGTTCCGGTTGTGGCACATGGCGGTGGCGGGGGCGGTCGTCGGTTTTCTCACGGGCCTGCTGTTCTCCACCGGCCCGCTCAGCGTTCCGATCTTCACCGCGTACGGGCTGGGTGGTGGCTCTTTTCTCGGCAGTGAGGCGGCCAGTTCGCTGCTGCTGTACGCGGGCAAGCTCGCGACCTTCGGCGTGGCCGACGCCCTGACCGGGGCGGTGATCGTGCGGGGGCTGACGATCGGCGCCGCGCTCATGATCGGGTCGGTGGTGGCCCGGCGCATCGTCGAGCGGATCGGCGGCCACACGCACGAGATCCTGATCGACATCGTGCTGGCGATCGGCGCGGCGACGATGGTCCTGGCGATCCTCAACTAGGACGATAAGATGTAAACATGCTAAAAGGGATTAATCGGGCACTGGCCATCGTCTTCTTGGCCGCGCTTCTCGGCGGAAGCCCGGCACCCGCCTCGGCCAACGACGAGCAGCGGGAAAGTGTGCTGGTCAGCGGCACGGGGACGGTGTCCGGCACGCCCGACACGCTCGAGGCCGCCTTCGGGGTGGAGACCAGCGCGACCACGGTCGACGCGGCCATGAAGCAGGCCACCGCGGCGGCCACCCGCATGCGCGACACGCTCGTGAAGGGTGGCGTGACCAGGGCCGACCTGCAGACGTCGAACGTCAACGTCACGTCGATGCGCAAGGACGACGGCCCGATCACCGGCTACACGGTGAGCCAGGGGCTCACCGCGAAGATCCGGAAGCTGGCGAAGGCCGGCGCGCTCATGTCCGCCGCCGTGGCCGCCGGTGGCGACGCGGCCCGGCTCAGCGGGGTCTCGTTCTCGATCGACGACGACGCGGCGCTGCTGGCCCAGGCCCGCAAGAAGGCGTTCGCCGACGCCCGCGGCAAGGCCGAGCTGTACGCGCGCGAGGCGGGCCGGCCGCTGGGCCGGGTCGTGCGGGTGAACGAGGGCGGCCAGGTTTCGTGGCCGCAGGGCGGGCAGGACAGGTTCGCCGCGGCCGACGCGTCGATCCCGATCGAGCCCGGCCGTCAGCAGCTGTCGGTCACGGTCACCGTGGAATGGGCGCTCGACCCGCCGGCGACGCCGAAGGGCTGAACGCGACCATCGTCCGGGCGAGGACGACGCCGATCGGCACGGCCAGCACGATCAGCACCACGTCCTCGTCCCCGGGCCCGATCGGCGGGTGACCGGCCAGCGCGGTGAGCAGGCGGCCGCTCGGCAGCAGGGCACTGAGCAGGACGAGCGGCAGGAGCATCAGCGGGATCACGACGGCGGCGAGGGCGGCCCGGGCGCGCCCGGCGAGCAGGCCGATCAGCAGCACGGTGAACGCGAAGACGGCCAGCCAGCGGACGCCGCTCGGCTCGGGCAGGGCGTATCGCAGCAACCAGGGCGCCGCGACGGCCAGGGCGGCGGCTCTTGCTCCGGCCCCCGCGGCCAGGACGGCGGTCAACGCCAGCAGGGAACCGGTGGCGGCGCTGCCGAGGGCGAGGGCGGGCTCGGTGCCGGTCGGCGACTCGGTGGCCGTGGCCAGCCCCGATGCCACGGCGGCGACGATCGCCACGGCCAAGGGCACATTCGGTTCCCGTACGAAGGGAAGGGTCGTGACGACCGCCCAGCAGGCCAACCCGGCCGCGGTCGCACCGAGCGCGAGCCCGATGGTGGAAAGCCCGGCCCGGTCGATCGCGATGTCGGCCGCCAACCAGGCAACGCCCACACCCAAAGCGCCGTACGTCGTCCGGCGGCCGCCCTGGGCGAGCACGATCAGCACCAGCACGAGGGCGATCAGCGCGGCCCAGCGCAGTTCGCGAACCCAGTACGAGTTGTTGCCGGCGGGCTCGGTCAGCGGCCGGAACATGAGCGCCCACAGCACCGCCGCGGCGATCGGCACCGGCAGGAGCGTCAGACGCCGGGCCAGGGTCATGGCCGCACGCTACACCGCCAGCGCGTCGATGAACGACCGAGCCAGCCACTGCTCGTACTGGTCGAGGGTCCAGCCGCGATCGCCGACGAGCAGCTCGTAGACCTCGGGCGAGATCAGCGTCCAGACGATGTCGGTGGCCTGGCCCGGGTCGACGCCGGCGCGCAGGCCACCGATGTCGGTCAGATGCCGCACGACCCCGCCGGCCCCGAACATACGCTCGCGGTTGGTGGTCTCGCGGAACTCGGCCAGGTCGGGATCGCCCCCGCGGGCGGCGGCGAGCAGCCGGGCCAGCAGCGGGCCCGTCCGTCCGCTGACCAGCCGGGCCGCGTGCGCGTAGGCCGTGAGCGTGCCCTCGGCGGTGGTCGCGGCGTGCACGGCCCGGATCTCGGGGCGGTCGATCATCGGGATGGGCTCGTCGTCGCCGGCCAGCGTGACGTCGTACACGTCCTTGATCAGTGCCGCCTTGGTGCGGAACGTCTTGTAGACCGTCTCGGCCGAGACCCCCGCGCTCGCGGCCACGTCGCGCATGGTGACCGCGGCCGGCCCCCGCTCGACCAGCAGGCCGTGGGCGGCGTCGAGGACGCGACGACGGGTCAGGCGCGCCTGCTCGGCCCGGCGGCTGTTGTCGTATGGGCGACGCGTCATTGATTACCGTTCACTAGTATCGAATACTTCTCCACTGTATCCGATAACTCGTACGGAGGCATCATGCGCACCCTCGAAACCGACGTCTGCATCCGCTCCATGACGGTCATGGCGTCCGGCGACCTCGACGACCTGACCCCGATCGTCCACCCCCAGGCGACCAACCGGGAGGCCAAGGACGAGCCGCCCGCCTGCCGGGGCCAGGGCCCCGCCGCGTTCGCGGCCACCGCCCACTGGCTGCGCGCGGCGTTCACCGACCTGGCCTTCGAGGTCCACGACACCGTGGCCGACGGCGACCTGATCGCCGTGCACTGCACCATGTCCGGCCGGCACGTGGGCCCGTTCGTCTCCTACGACGCGCGCGGCGAGGTCTCCGGCGCGATGCCGCCGACGGGCCGCCCGTTCGCGATCACGCAGACCCACTGGTTCCGCATGAGAGACGGCCAGGTCCTCGAACACTGGGCCAACCGCGACGACTTCGGCCTGGCCCGCCAGCTCGGCTGGGTCCCACCCACACCGGCCTACCTGTGGCGGATGGCCCGCGCCAAGCGCCAGGCCATCCGCGCCGCGGCCCGGTGATCCGGGCTCTTTAGGCCGGACGGGTTTTCGCACCCCCTACGAAAGTCGGGGGTGCCGGGTGACCATCGGGTCGTGTGCTCGGGCGGGCTGATTCCTAGCGTTGTCGGGCATGTGGAGGAGAAAGCAATCCGCGGTGCTGGTTGCGCTGGCCGTGCTGGTGGTTCCCGCTCCGGCGTACGCGCAGGAGGGTTTGGACAGTGCTGCCGTCGAGCGGGTGGTCGACGGTTTCGCCGCGCGGGCGGGTTATCCGGGGGTCGCCGTCGCGATCACCAAGGGCGATCAGGTGCTGCACATGGCGGGCTACGGGCACGACTCGGGCGGGGCGGAGGTGAGCGCGGCGACGCCGATGCCGATCGCCTCGGTCAGCAAGTCGTTCACCGCGCTCGCGGTCATGCAGCTGGTCGACGCGGGGAAAGTGACGCTGGATGCGCCCGTGCGTGACTATCTGCCGGGCTTCCGGATCGACGATTCCCGGGGCGACCAGATCACCGTACGGCAGCTGTTGAATCAGACGTCCGGGATCACCGATCGCACGCTGCGGGAGAAGAGCCTGCCGCAGCCCGACTCGCTCGCGGCGGCCGTGGAGCGGGCCCGGGACGCGACGCCGGCCGGCGCGCCCGGCACCCGTCACGCGTACACGAACACGAACTATCACCTGGCCGCGCGGGTGGTCGAGGTCGTGTCGGGCGAACCGTTCGGCGGCTACCTGCAGCGGCACGTGTTCGGGCCGGCCGGCATGCCGGACACGATCGCGATCGCCCGGACGCCGCACGACCTGCCGCGGGGCCACACCTACGCGTACGGCGCTTCGATCGCCGCTGCCGAGCCCGACCGGTTCGTCGATGGCTCCGACGGCGTGATCACCACGGCGCGCGACATGGCCCGCTGGCTGGTCGTGCAGAACACCGGCGGCCTGGTCTCGAAGCAGAGCATGACCGCCATGCACACCGCGTCCGACCCGCGCTGGACGTACGGGATGGGCTGGGACACCAGCGGGGGCCGGCTCCACCACAACGGAATCTGGTTCACCGCCACGGCCAGCGCGCTGCTGCTGCCCTCCGGCCACGGCATCGCGGTGCTCGGCAACAGCGGCTTCAGCCTGGCCACCGGCGGCACCGACGCCCTGGCCGACGCGCTCGCGAGCCTGATCGAGACCGGCCGCCCGCCCGCACCCCCGGCCCCGACGCGGCTGATCGTGGATCTGGTGCTGGCCGCGCTGACGGTGCTGAGTGTGCTGCTCGGGGTGCGCCGGCTGCGCCGCGGGGGCCCTCTTGGGATGGCGGCTGTGCGGCTGCTGCCCCGCGCGGTGCCGTTGGTGCTGCTCGTCTCGCTCCCCTACCTGCTCGGCACGATCGTCGGCAACGGCCGCGACATCACCTTCCGGCAGCTCACCTACACCGTGCCCGCGCTGGTGGTGTGGGTCGCCGTGGCCGCCCTGCTCAACGTCGGCACGATCGTCGCCCGCGTGGCGGCGAGGTTACGAGGTGGTGGGCTAGTTTCAGACGATGCCCCGCGTCCTGAAACTCGTGAAGCGCAAGCTCAACGGCAATGAGGGAAGCTGGCTCGCCTATCACCTCGGTGACGACGAGGGCGGCTCCTGGCTGTTCCATCCCGAGGGCACGACCTATACGGGCCGGTGGGCCGACGGCCGCGAGGCCACGTGCTTCTCCGGAGTTCCCGAGGAACCAGGCTGCGCCGTCCTTTATTTCGCGCCGCATCAGGGCGGTTGGGTCGCTGCGTGGAGGCGGACACCTCACACTGCGATCACCGTCGATTTGTCCCGTCCCATGACGCGAAGCGGGGACGTGTGGAGCTTCGTCGACCTCGAGCTCGACCTCTGGCACCGGCCGGACGACGACGACACCGACCCCGGCCCCAGGTTCAGCCGGCACGGCCGGACAGTCGGCATCGCCGACGACGACGAACTCGACGACGCCGTCCACCGGGAATGGATCACAGCAGGTGAGGCGGCACAGACACGAAACGAGGCACGGTACGTCGCCGACTTGATCCTCGACGGAATCCGGCCCTTCACTCAGGCTGCGTGGGAACGCTTCGAGCGGGCGGTCGACCGGGGGCTGCCGGCTCCCCTTTGAACGCGTCGAAGCTCAGGGCGGCCCGGGTACGCGCGGCCAGCTGACGATCGTCGGAGGTCAGCAGCTCTTCGATGATCGGGCGCAGCGGGCCCGGACGGCCCCCGGTGGCCGCGAACAGCGTCGCCCCGAGCGCAACCAGATCGCAGGCGGCGGCGCCCGGGGCCGGCTGCAGCAGGGCGACTCGGCCGTCGTCGTGCAGATAGACCGTGCCGGGATGCAGATTGCCGTGCCCGGCTTGCTCGAGGATGTCCAGCAGTTGCAGAGCGATCGCCCGCACACTGGCCACCGGGAGCGGGCCGTCCTCGCGCAGAACGTTCGCCAGCGTACGGCCGACCGCCGGGGCGTACGAAACAACTGTCATGCCGGAGACGATCCTCCGCCACCGGGGCCGCTGTCGTCAGGGCGAGCCCCCAACCGGACTACCGGCTAGCGGTAATTCCCCGCGCCGCTGACCGCCCGGCGCATCTCCGTCAGCAACCCTGCCCGGGAAAAAGCCCGGCGGCTCGGCGCGGCTAGAAGCGCATGGCTCGAGACTATCTTCAGACGGATGCGGCTACATCCGGGTGAGATCGAGGCCGGTGGCTGGCGGGTTGCTACGGCGGACGACGTCGTGCGGCGGCTGTTCGAGGCGGCGGGCGAGGTCACGGGGCGGCCGCGGATCATCGCGATCGACGGTCGCGGGGGCGCCGGCAAGACGACGCTCGCGGAGAGACTGCGTACGGCTGTGCCGGGGTCGGCGATCGTGCACACCGACGACGTGGCATGGAATCTGGCCTACTTCGACTGGGGTGGCGCGCTGGCCGAACACATCTTGGCGCCCCTGCACCGCGGCGAGGCCGTGGACTTCCGGCCGCGGGCCTGGGTCGCTCACGACCGGCCGGGGTCGATCCGGGTGCCGGCCGGGGCGCCGGTCGTGTGGGTCGAGGGCACCGGCGTGATCCGTACGGAGTTGGCGCCTTGGCTCGATGCCACGGTCTATCTGCAGGGCGACCTCGACGAGCAGGAACGGCTGCTCACCGCGCGTGACGGCGACTCGCCCGAGCAGCGCGAGCACATCGCGAACTGGCTGGCCGAGGAGCTGCCGTTCCTGCTGCGCGAGCAGCCGTGGGCCCGCGCCACCCTGCTCGTCGCCGGCCCGTCCGCCGAACAAGAAGTCACGGGCACGTCCGCCGAACAAGGAGTCACGGGACCGTCCGCCGAACGAAGGGTCGCCGGCCCGTCCGCCGAGCTCAGGGTCGCCGAGCCGGTGCCGGAGCGGGACGGTGTGCTGGTGCTCGGCGGAGCGGGCGTGGACCACGTCGTACAGGTGCCGCAGTTGCCCCTGCCGCTGGCCGACAGCATCCATTCCACTGTGCACACCCGCGCCGGGCAGACCGGCGATTTCGTGGCGCTGGGCCTGCACGCGCTGGGCCTGCCGACCACGCACCTCGACGTGATCGGCGACGACCCCGAGGGCAACCTGGTTCGCGAGCTGCACGACCGGCAGGGCATACCGTTCCACTCGATCATCACCCCGCAGGGCACCAAACGGTCGGTCAACCTGGTCGACCCGCACGGCCGCCGCCTTTCCCTGTACGACTCGAGCCGCGGCGCGGGCGGCGTCACGTTCCCGCCCGACCTGCTGGCCACGCTCGCGGGACGCGCCCGGCACGCGCACGTCTCGATCACCGAACCCTGCGCCGAGGCGATCCCCGCCCTGGCCGCGGCCGGGCTGACGATCTCGACCGACCTGCACGACTGGGACGGCGCCGACGACTACCACCGCGCGTTCGCGGAACGGGCCGACATCGTGTTCCTGTCCACGGCCAACCTCACCGACCCCGAGGCCGCGATGCGCTCACTGGCCGGCCCCCGCGTGGTCGTGGCCATGGCCGGCGCACAGGGTGGATATGTGCTCGCCGACGACCGCATCCGCCCGTACGGCCCGGCCACCCCACCGGGCGAGGTCCGCGACACCAACGGCGCCGGGGACGCCTTCGTGGCCGGCTTCCTGCTGGGCCGGCTGACCGGCGAGCCGCTCGACCGCTGCCTGCGATTCGGAGCGATCGCGGGCGCGCATGCCTGCACCGTGCCGGCCACCCGGGTCGATCCGATCGACCGCGCCACGCTGACGGGTCGCCTCTGAGGGCCCACGCTGTAGGGCTTGCGGGCGGGGCGCACACTCCGGGCATGCTGTGGAGACGGCGTGCGGAGTGCCCGGTGCGGCCGGTCGAACAGGAGTGGATCGACCGGTCGATGGACTGGTTCGTGGCCGAGTTCGGCCCGCGTCAGCTGAGGGCCGAAGTTGTCCTGCCGACCGACGACTACTTCCCCGGCGCCTATCGCGGCTCCCGCGAGGATGTCCAAGCGGTCCTGCGAAAGCTCTGCGCCCACATGCGGATCGACCCGGCCCGGATCGAGGTCGAGCATGACGAGGCCGACGACAACCCGGAACTGTCGGCGCACGTCCCGATCCACCAGGCCGGGTCGGGCGCGGCCGGGCATTTCCGGGTTCGCGACGGCAAGATTGTCATCGGGATCCGGGACGACCAGGCGGCCCGGCCGATGGCACTGGTGGCGACCATCGCGCACGAGCTGGGGCACGTGCTGCTGCTGGGTGACGGCCGGATCTCGGACCGGCGCCAGGATCACGAGCCGTTGACCGACCTGCTGACCATCTTCTACGGCCTCGGCATCTTCAGCGCCAACTCGGCCTTCGACTTCTCGCAGGTGGTCCGTGGCGACTACAGCTACGACCAGACCAGCCGGCTCGGTTACCTGACCGAGCCGATGTACGGCTACGGCCTGGCCCGATACGCGTGGCTGCGCGGCGAGCCGGACCCGGCCTGGGCCCGGCACCTCGACACCAACCCCCGTACGTTCCTCAAACGCGGCCTGCGCTTCCTCAGCGCTCAGTCGTCTCCACCCGCGCGATCAGCTCCTTGAGCCGCCCGATCTCGTCGGCCAGCGCGGTGGCGCCGCTGCCGGTCAGCGTGATCCACGTGCGGCCGCGGCGGCCCTCGTAGCCCTTCTCCACCTCGATCAGGCCGGCCTCCTCGAGCACGCTCAGATGCTTGGAGAGGTTGCCCGCGGTCAGCTCCAGATGGGATTTCAGATAGCCGAACTCGACCCGGCGCGCCTCGTGCGTGATCGTCAGAATTCCCAGCCGTACGCGTTGGTGCACCACCTCGTCGAGGCCGGTGACCGGGTGTGCGGCGTCCTCGGCGCCGGTCACGGCCGTCACCGGCGCCGCCGGGCCGCGACCCGGAAGCCGAGCGCACCCAGCAGCAGCACGAGCCCGACGACGACCTGCGGCGCGGCCATCTCGGCGCGCAGACCCCAGCCGAACAGCGAAAGACCGTTGTTCGTCGGCAGCACCAGCACCAGCACGAGGAAGGCCAGGCTGAACAGCAGCAACGCGCGGTTGCGTTCGAGCCAGGCCAGCACGAGCAGCACGATACCGATCGTGCCCCAGGGCATGACCAGCCGGTCGAGCACGAAGGCCCAATACGGCAGCGGGTCGGGGAACGGGCCGTCGCCCAGATACAGCTGCACGGCGATCCAGCCGGCCGGGAACACGACGGCAGTGGCGGCACCGGTGATCGCGTACGGGAGGACGCGGGTGCCCACGCCGCGCGCCCGGGCGGCTCGCACGTAGATCACGGCGATGGCCGCGTAGGCCAGCACCATGGCCGCCGGCCAGTAGTAGAGCATGCCCCGGCGCGCGAACTCGCAATTGCCGTCGGGCCCGCAGGTGACCTTCATGCCGAACCAGTCGAACGGAATAGCGACGAAGACGGCCGCCGCCAGCACCAGCAACGCGGCCCAGGTCATGCGCTGATCAAGCCGTACGCGGTGGGAGAGCGCACGCATCTCGGAGAGCAACCGGCGCGGATCCCCGGCAGCCGGAATCGAGTTAGCTGTCATGCCAATAGGTTTCCACAGCAAACCGATTTGCGCCAGCAGCTCTTGCGGACGCGAGCACCCGCAAGCCGGCAACACCCGGACGGCTTCCTTACCGAGCGTCGTCGCGGGGTCGTCGCCGAGCACTAACGCCTGCGTTCCTCCGACGTCGATCACGTCGAGGAAGACCTTCGTCGAGCAGGTCGACGGCCTGACTCGCCGCTGGTCACGCATGGGCTGAGCCTGTCCTTCAGCTCCGGGCCGGTCGAAGGCAACGTCAACCGGATCCAGATGATCAAGCAGCAGAGGTATGGCCGAGCCGGCTTCGACCTGCTGCGGAAACGCGTCCTGCTGGCGGGCTGATCAACAGCCGAGCCGAGCAGCACTACGCTTTCCGCATGCGCTACCTCACCCGGCAGTTCGCGATCGGCGCCCTGCGCCGCGGGAACGGCATCGAGCAGTTCCTCGGCGGTGCTGAGATCGACGGCGAGCCCGCCATACGATGGGTGGCGATCAGCCCCATGAACAGGCAGTACCGCATCTCGCTGCACACCGTGCAAGACCCTGATGACGACCAGGTAGGCGACCTGGCCAACCTCATATCGCTCAACCTTGTCGATGAGGCGTACGTTGGCGAAGGCCGCGAACTGGGCCTCAAAGAAGACGAGGAAGAAGCGATATCGCTCGCCGAACATTTGATGGACGCCCGCCCGGACCGCTGGGTCAACCATGCGGTAGCCGGCGAGGAGTACATCGACTACGTCAGGGCCCGGAGAGATCCTGCCCGATCGAGGTAGCCCACAAGACGATCGCTCCGATGCGGACCATGCCGCGGAAACTACGACGTATCCCCGCATGCAGCCGGGCAAGTCGTGCCAGCCCCGAAGGTCGAAGTCAACTACAGGTTGATGACGTAGAAGAGCAGGTCGCCACGTTCGTCGCGTTCAGTGCGGTCGACATGCATGCCGAGGCCGGTGGCAATTCGGCGCGACACGTGGTTGTGCGGCCGAATGCTGGCCCACACCCGCGTCAACCGGGCGGCCCGGCACTGCTCGAGCACGGCCCCGGCCGCCTCACCGGCGTAGCCGCGACCCCGCTGAGACGCCTGAATCAGGTAGCCGATCTCCGGCTCCTCGAAGCCCGTACGCCCCGCCAGCATCCCGCAATTGCCGATCAGCCGGCCCGTTTCGGAGCTGCGCAGTGCATACCAGCACAGGCCGTGCTCACGCTGCGCGGCCAAGCGGTGGGCGATCCAGCGCTCGGTCTGCTTGAAGGCGGTGAACGGCCCCGATCCGATCGTGTGCGTGTCCGGGTCGGCGAACAACTCATGCAGCTCGACGGCGTCACCGGCCGTGAAGGCGTCGAGCCTGAGGCGCGCAGTGCGCAGCGACGACAGCATCATGCCCAGCAATCTCTCACGTGGGCCTAGGGTGGCGGCATGAGCGTCGACCTCTTCGCGGGCCTGTCCGTTCGGGACTACGCCACCGCGGCCGCCTGGTATGAGCGGCTGCTCGGCGGCCCGCCGTCGTTTCTGCCCAATGACACCGAGGCCGTGTGGGAACTCGCCGAGAATCGCTACGTGTACATCGAGGTGCGCCCCGAGCACGCCGGGCACGGCCTGGTCACCGTCTTCCTGAGCGACTTCGACGAGCGCCTGGCCGAGATCGCCGTAAGGGGTCTGGAGCCCGACACACGCGAGACCTACGACAACGGCGTGCGCAAGGCGATCTTCCGCGACCCCGACGGCAACGAGATCGGCTTCGGCGGCGGCCCCCTCTAGGGAGCGACAGAGGTGGTAACGGGGGTCTCGGCGCGGCGCCAGCGAGTGGACACGGCCGGGGCCTTCTTGGCGACCGGACGGCGTACGGCGGCCTCGCCCCGGTTGGGCAGCGACAGCCGGAACACCTTGTACCAGGCCGAGGCGACCTGCTTGGGCAGCGGCCCGCTGGTGTAGGAGAGCCCGTACCGCTGGAACAGGTCCTGGATCTTGGGGGCGATCTCCTTGTAGCGGTTGCTCGGCATGTCCGGGAACAGGTGGTGCTCGATCTGGTGCGACAGGTTGCCGGTCATCAGGTGCATGGCCTTGCTGCCGCTGATGTTGGCCGAGCCGAGCATCTGCCGCAGATACCACTCGCCGCGGGTCTCGCCCTCGATCGACGTCTTCTCGAACGTCTCGACGCCATTGGGGAAGTGGCCGCACATGATGACCGAGTGGCTCCACACGTTGCGGATCAGGTTGGCCGTGAAGTTGGCCGCGATCGTGTGCAGGAACGACGGGCCGCTCAGGGCCGGGTGCACGACGTAGTCCTTGAGCACCTGCTTGCCGATCTTGTTGCGCACCTTCTTGAGCGCGGCGCGGAACTTCGGGTCCCGCCGGCGTTCCTTGGTCTGCAGATTGCGGCCCAGTTCGAGGTCGTACGCGGCGATGCCGTACTCGAAGAAGCACGCGTTGATGAAGTTGTAGAACGGCTGGCCCAGGTGCGCCGGGTGCCACTTCTGGTCCTCGTCGACGCGCATGATGCCGTAGCCGAGGTCGTTGTCGCGGCCGATCACGTTCGTGTACGTGTGGTGCAGCTCGTTGTGCGAGTGCTTCCACTGCTCGGCCGGGGAGGCGTGGTCCCACTCCCACTTCGTCGAGTGGATCTTCGGGTCGCGCATCCAGTCCCACTGGCCGTGCATGATGTTGTGGCCGATCTCCATGTTCTCCAGGATCTTGGCCACCGACAGCCCGGCCGTGCCGACCAGCCAGGCCGGCGGGAAGATCGAGAACAGCAGCACGCCGCGACTGCCCAGCTCCAGCCCCCGCTGCCAGGCGATAACCCGCCGGATGTACGCGGCGTCCTTCTCGCCTCGGCTGCCCATCACCTCGTCACGGATGGCGTCGAGCTCGATGCCGATCTGCTCGATGTCTTCCGGCGTGAGGTGGGCGATCGGGCTGGACTGCTGGCGCTGGATAGTCGTCATATGTGTGCGTCCTAAGCGTCGATGGTGCAGGGGCCGGCCGGGGCCGAGATGCAGGTCTGTACGGGGATGCTGTCGCCCGGTTCGGCGACGGTGAGCTGCCCGTCGCGCAGGTCGCGCACGGCGCCCTCGCGCAGCGGCAGCACGCAGCTGAAGCAGATGCCCATCCGGCAGCCCGACGGCATCAGCACGCCGGCGCCCTCGCCGGAGTCGAGCAGCGGCTCCGAGCCGTCGGTCTCGACCACCGTGCCGGACTGGGTGAACGTGACCGTGCCGCCCCCGCCTGCGCTGATCAGCGCGGGGCGGAAGCGCTCGGTGCGCAGCCGGTCGGCGGCGCCGCCGTCGGCCCAGTGCGTCTCGAGGTCGTCGAGCATGTCGTTGGGGCCGCAGGCCCAGGTCATCCGGTCGAACAGGTCGGGCACGAGCTCCTCGACGTCGGCCGGCTTGAGCCGCCCGTCGGCGCGGGTGTGCCGCTCGATCAGCCGGATCCGGCCCGCGGCGGCCAGGGCCCGCAGCTCGGAGCCGAAGACCACCGCCTCGGACGTGCCGGCGGAGTGCACGACGACCACGTCGGAAAGCTCGTGCAGCGCGCTGCGCAACATGCCCATGACCGGGGTGATGCCGCTGCCCGCCGTGATGAACAGCGTCTTGGCCGGGCGGGGCTCGTCGAGCAGGAACTCGCCGGTGGGCGGGTCGAGGTGCACGATCGCGCCGCGCCGGGCCTTGCGGACCAGGTGCGTGCTGACGGCGCCGCCGGCCACCTCGTTGACGGTGATCGTGATGCGGCCGTCGCGACGCGAGGGCGGACTGGTGATCGAGTAGGAGCGCCACAGCCGTACGCCCTCGACGTCCACGCCGACGCGGACGTACTGGCCGGGCCGGTGCGGCGTCCAGCCCCGGCCGGGCCGCAGCACGAGTGTGACGCTGCGATCGGTCTCGGGCCGGACCGCGTCGATCTTGGCGCGGAGAATCCGGGCGTTGCGCAGCGGGGCGATCACGTCGAGGTAGTCCGCGGGGACAACCGGAGTCGTGATCAGCTCGACGACGCGCCAAGCGCCGCTCCGGAGGTTGTGTATTACAGCCACGTAACAAGCTTCCTGCGTCGGCGGGGTAGATTCCTGACCAGGCGAAGTGAATCAACCCGTGTTTTTTGTTCGCGAGGGACAACCAAGCATGTCTGAACCTCTTCCGGACGTACGGACTTTCCGTCTGTCGCCAGCCGTTGTCATGCCCCTGCGTGAACGGCTGCCGCACGTCGCTACCCAGACCATCGACGCGATCATGGCTGAGGTTCCGGCCTACCGAGAGGCTTTTGCCGGCGATCTCGGCGTCAAGATCGAGCGGGCGGTCCGGGCCGCGCTGGGCACGTTCCTCGGCCTGGTCTCGCGGGGGCACGGCCCCGACCCCCAGTCTCCCCTGGCCCCGGCCCTGGAGGCGGCGTATGCGCTGGGTCGCGGCGAGGCGCGCAACGGCCGCAGCCTGGACGCCCTGCTCGCGGCGTACCGGGTGGGCGCGCGCAGCGCCTGGCACGAGCTGGCCGAGATCAGCGTCGGCACCGGCCAGCCCGCGGCGACCATCGCCCACTTCGCCGAGCTGGTCTTCGCCTACATCGACGAGCTGTCCGCGGCCAGCGTGGCCGGGCACGCCGACGAGCTCGCCTCCACCGGCCGGGCCCGCGCCCGCCACCTCGAACGCCTGGCCCAGGCCCTGCTCGCGGGCGAAGCGGAGCACACCGTCACCGCGGCCGCCCAGCGCGCCGACTGGTCCCCGCCGCGCACGCTGACCGCCGTGCTGGTGCCCGAACACGCCACCCGCGCCGCGCTCGACCTGCTCGACCGGCGCACCCTGCAGCTCAACGAGGCCGGCCCCGGCGCGCCCGACCGCTCGGTGCTGCTCGTCCCCGACGCCGCCGGCACCGCCCGCGACGCCCTGCTGGGCCTGCTGCGCGGCCAGAGCGTGGTGGTCGGCCCGGCCCGCCCGTGGCTGCAGGTCAAGGCCTCGTACGACCGGACCGTGCGCATCCTGAGCCTGTGCTCGGCCCGCGGCGTGATCGACACCGAGCAGCACCTGGCCGAGCTGGTGCTCACCGCCGACCCGCAGGCCCTGGCCGACCTGCGCGCCCGCGTGCTGGCCCCGATCGGCGACACCTCGGACGCGTCGGCCGCCAAACTGGTCGAAACCCTGCGCAGCTGGCTACGCCACCAGGGCCGCCGCGAGGAGGTGGCCGCCGAGCTGTTCATCCACCCGCAGACGGTCCGCTACCGCATGACCCAGCTACGCGAGCTCTACGGCGACAAACTCCGCGACCCGGCCTGGACGACCTCACTGATGATCGCCCTCGCGATGCCGTGACAGCTCAGAACCGCCCCCACCGCACACCGGTGCCGCCGCCCGTGTGCTGGATGACATAGCCGTTGGCCCGGGCCCACCGGAACGCCGCGTCGGCCAGCACCTGGGAGCCCGAATTGAGATATTTCGTGGCCATGGCCTTGCTGCCGAGCCCGTCCAGCAGGGGCACCAGCCGCTCCTCCGACCCCGGCTTGCCCACCTTCAGGCCCAGGCACGCGAGGCTCATGCTCTCCGGGTTCCGCAGAGCCACCCGTACGAGGGCCGGGTTGTAGAGGCGAAGCGGCAGCTCGAGCAGCGACTCGTAAAGCGTCCGCCCCGTCTCGGCGTCGCGCCACCGGCAGCGGGTCATGCAGGCCACCGTCCGCTCCAGCAGCCGCTCGATGGCGGCCACCTCCACCATTTCGGCCGGGGTGAGCCCGTCGTGGTTGCGCAGCGTCTCGTCGGCTCCCAGGGCCACCAGTCGGGCCACGGCGTCGTCGCGGCCCGCGTGATAGGCCAGGTGCAGGGCCGAATCCCCGTCCGGGTTCTGCAGGCCGAGGTCGCCCGCGACGACCGGCCGGTCCGGGCCCGTCGCCGCCGCGAGAACGGCATCCACCCGAGCGCGCAGCACTTTGTCCTGGCGGCGCTGCTCCTCAGCCGCGCGCTTGGGGGCGCTGTAGCGCGACATGCCCAGCCCGATGATGACGAAGGCCGCCACCAGGACGGCGATCATGACACTGCTCAGGACGGCCAGGAACATGCACACATTGAAGAACACGCATGCCGCCGCCGCAGCCCTGCAGGACGGCCGGGCCGAGCGGAAAGCAACCGCCCAGCCCGGCGCAGGCATTACTCGGCGGGGGCGAACTCCGCCGGCTCGGTCGCCTCGGGCTCCTCGAGCGGGGACGAGACGAGCAGTTCGAGCTCCCAGCCCGCGGTCGGCTCGTCGCCCTCCTCGCCGGCCTCGAGATAACTGCGCAGCCGTACGCCGAGGCCGAGCTGGTTCGCGGCCCGCAGGTGTTCGGTCACGTCGTCGATGCTGGTCAGGTAGTGCGTGGCGATGAGCTCGGGCTGCACGGGGGTCTCGTCAAGATCAGTCACCGGACCAGGGTAAGCGGACCGGCCCGGGGCGGCAGCGGGCGGCCTGTGCGACGTCCGGAACGGGCCTGGTCAGCAGCGTTCGGACTGCGCCAGCCGGGCCGTTGCCGTGGCGGGGGTCCCGCATTTCACGACGCCGACCTCGGAGCCGGTCCAGGAGTACAGGTAGCCGCTGATCACGCCGCCGTCGGCGCACGTGCCGGTGAACCGGAGCTCGATCGGGCGAACGGCGGCGTAGCCGATGAAGGTGCCGTCCTCGGCGCCCAGCCCGGCGACGGCGGCGGCCAGCTCGTCGCGGCCGGGGCTGCGGCCGGCGTCGGGCTGGGCGGCCGCGCGGAGCACGTCGTCGACGGTTGCCGTCTTGAGGGCGGTCCAGGTGATCCGGGGCCGCTCGGGGTCGCTGTGCTGCAGGACCGAGCTCTCGACCCGGCCGGCGCGCACGACGACCTCGTGGTAGCCGGTCAGGCGGGGCTCGTGGATCACCGGCTCCCCGGCGTCGAGGCCGGTGACGGCGCACGACGGAGCCAGGCTGCTCAGCACGGGAGCGGGGTCGGCCTCGGTGACGTAGCAGCCGGCGGCCGCCAGCGGGAGGGCGAGCGCGGCGGACAGGCGTACGGGGGAACGCACTCAGATGTCCAGGATGAGCGGGCGGTGGTCGGAGACCTCGGGGGCGGCCTGGATCTCGAAGTGCTTGACCGCCGCGGGGTCGGAGATCAACAGATAACTCGCATGCCGTACGGGCTTGGGGTAGCTCGACGTGCGGGTGTCGGCCGCGCCCACCAGGTCGGTCAGGCCCGCCTCGGCCAGGATGGCGAACGTCTCGCTGCCGGGCAGCAGGTTGAGGTCGCCGCACAGAATCGTGAGGTCGCCGGGGCGGCTGATGCGGCGGGTCAGCTCGGCCAGCTTGCGAGCCTGCTCCGCCCGTACGGGGGAATCGCCCTTGCCCTGAGCATCGCGCAGACCATGCGCCTGGACGATGCAGACCGCGCGGCCGGTGTCGCGGTCGACGGTGCGCACGGCCAGCGCGTTGCGGGGGCGGTGCGTCGAGGTCCACTCGTCGTGATCCTGATAAACCCCGTGCACGTACGAGGAATCGACGCCGACGACGGGCAGGTGCTCGGCCACCAGGGTCGCCACGCCGAAGTCCTGACGGTGCCGCTCGCCCTCGACCGTGACCGGCCCGGAGTCGCTGGCCAGGAAGATCGCCTGGGCCCGCGGCAGTGCCCGGCGGACGTCATCGAACAGGTCGGCCCGCTGCGGCAGCGCCCGCTCGGCGTCCTCGAAGTGCGTCCACCCCGTACGGCCGGGCGTGCGGGTCACCTCCTGCAGGCACAACACGTCGGCCCCCACCTCGGGCAACCACGCGATCAGGTCGTCGTGCTTGGCCCCGCCCCACGCGTTCACGCTCACGATCCGCACGGCGAGCCACCCTACGGGATCGGCGCCACCTGATCGGCCACCCACGAGGCGAGCAGGCGCAACGACTCCGCACTGGGCGATTCCGGCTCGGCCGCATAGACGGTCATGGTGAGCCCGGGTTCGGCCCGCAGGTCGAGGCTCTCGTACGCGAGCTCCAGGCCGCCGACGACCCGATGGTGGAAGCGTTTGACGCCGGTGCCGTGAGTGCGGACGTCGTGGGCGCCCCACAGGCGGCGGAAGTCGTCGCTGCGGGTGGACAGCTCGCCGACGAGATCGTGCAGCCCCTTGTCGTGCGGATCCTTGCCGGCCGCGGTGCGCAGGTTGGCCACGGTCATGGCGGCGGCCAGGTCCCAATCGGGGTAGAAGCGGCGGGCGGCGCTGTCGAGGAACGTGAAGCGGGCGAAGTTCGGCGGGCCTGACCGGTCGGCGTAGACGTCGCTGTACATGGCGCGGCCGAGCGCGTTGGCCGCCAGCAGGTCCGAGCGGTTGTTGCCGACGATGGCGGGCGCGGCGGTGATGGCGTCGAGCGACCACTGCAGACCGGGCCGGAGCTGCCATTGCCGCGGGCGGCGGGGCCGCAGCAGGGCGTTGCTGCCGTTGGCCTCGTGCGCGAGACGCAGCAGGTGGGCCCGTTCGGCGTCGTCGAGCCGCAGGGCGCGGGCGATCGCGTCGAGCACCCCGGCCGAGACCCCGGAAAGGGTGCCGCGCTCGACTTTCGCGTAGTACTCGACGCTCACCCCGGCCAGCCCGGCCACCTCGCTGCGGCGCAGGCCGGGCACGCGGCGCTGCCCCACGACCGGCAGACCGGCCTGCTCCGGGCCGATCTTCGCGCGCCGCGAGATGAGGAAGTCACGCACCTCGGCCCGGTTGTCCATGCCCTCGA
Organism: Paractinoplanes lichenicola; assembly: GCF_016785085.1. Classification (GTDB taxonomy): domain Bacteria; phylum Actinomycetota; class Actinomycetes; order Mycobacteriales; family Micromonosporaceae; genus Actinoplanes; species Actinoplanes lichenicola. The sequence continues at coordinate 586,285 of NZ_JAENHO010000004.1, read as the reverse complement.
CGGTACGGCGAAGCCCTCCCGCCAGCGACGTACCAGCAGTACACCCCTCATCAGAGACTCCCACCGGGCGGGCGGCGCCGATGAGCTGAACCCATGACCCTCATCCCCCGGGCTCTGGTTCTCGTGCTGCTGCTCGCCGCAGGCGCGTGCTCGTCCCGGCCCGGCTCCAGCCCGTCGCCCACCGGGGCGGGAACAGCAATCGTCCTGCGCACCGGCGACCGGGTCGCCACCGCCACCTTGGCCGACACACCGGCGGCCCGGGATCTGCTCGCGATGCTGCCGGTGTCCGTGCCGATGAGGGACGCCTGGGCGCAGGCCAAGTCGGGCCGGCTGCCCCGTGATCTCGCCGTCGACCGAGCCGAGCCGGTCCACGACCCCGCCCCGGCGGAGATCTACTTCGTGCCCGGCGCCGACGTCATCGCCGTCTACTACGCCGACCTCGGGCAGCGCGTGCCCGGCTCCGGCCTGGTTCGCCTCGGGGTCGTGGAGGACGGCCTGGACAACCTCGCCGAGGCGGGCCGGCGCTTCACGGTTCGCATCGAGCGGGCCGAAGCGTGACGACCGCAGCCGCCCGGGCCACGCTCAGCACTGCCCTGGTCGCGACGGTCATTTTCCTGACCGCGATCGCGCCCCTGGCGACGGACATGTATGTGCCGGCCTTTCCCCGGGTCGCCGGGGATCTGTCGGCCACGGCGACGCAGGTGCAGCTGACCCTGACCACCTTTTTCGTCGGGATGGCGCTGGGTCAGCTGATCGGCGGGCCGGTCTCGGACCAGCGTGGCCGGCGCCGGCCGCTGCTCCTCGCGATCGGGCTGATGAGCGTGGCCTCGGTCGTGTGCGCGCTCACCCCGTCCATCGGGCTGATGATGGCCGCCCGGTTCGTGCAGGGGTTCAGCGGCGGCTGGGCGATGGTGATCGGCCGTGCGGTGATCGTCGACCTCGCCACCGGGGCCAAGCTCGTCCGCGTGCTCAACCTGGTCGCCGGGGTCGGTGGGGTCGCCCCGATCGTCGGCCCGCTGCTGGGGGCGGCGATCCTGCAGGTGTCGGGCTGGCGGATGTCCTTCTGGGCCGTCGCCGCGCTGGGCGTGGTCATGGCCGTGGCCGTGCTGGTGGCCGTGCCCGAGTCGCTCCCGCCGGGGCGCCGCCACGACGGGGGTCTGCGGGCTTTCGCGTACGCCGGGCGGCAGCTCCTCGGCAACCGCCGCTACGTCGGCTACCTGCTGGTCACCGGGTCCGCCATGGGTGCGCTGTTCGCCTACGTCGCCACGTCCGCGTTCGTTCTGCAGTCGATGAACGGGCTGTCGCCCGGGGCGTATTCGGCCGACTTCGCCGCCAACGCGGCCGGCATGACCGTGGCCGCCCTGGTCGCCGCGCGCCTGGCCGGCCGGGTGCCGACCCGCGCGGTCATCCTGACCGGGCAGGTGGCCGCGCTGGCCGCGGGCGTGGCGATGCTCGCCGGGGCGGTGTGGTTCGGCACCCCGCTGTGGCTGGCCCTGCTGTGCTTCCTCGTGCTGATGAGCGCCCAGGGCTTGATCCTCGCCAACGCCGGTGCGCTGGCCTCGGCCGAGGTGCCCGAGCACCCGGGCACCGGCTCCGCGCTCCTCGGTTTCGTCCAATGGGTCGCCGCCGGGATCATCGCCCCGATCGCCGGGCTGGGCGGGGAGTACACGGCCGTGCCGATGGCGCTGCTCATGACGGCGGGGGCGGCACTGTCGATGATCGGGCTGCTGGTGCTGGCCCGGCCGGAGGCATGACGGTGGCCGCCACCTTGCAGGTGACCTGCGTGTGGCAATCGGGGCTCACCCCGTGGGCAAAGGCGAGCCTGCCGGTTCGCCGAGTGCGGCTCGCACCGCGGTGGCGACCCACCCGGACCCGTCGGGTTCCTCGGAGCTGGGCCCGAGGGCGGGCTGAGACAGGGCGATCACCAGTTTCAGGATCGCTTCGGCCGAGTATGCGGCGGTGAGCTGCCCGCGTGCCTGGGCGGCCCGGATCTGCGCGATTTTGTCGTCGGTGGCCTCGCGCACCGTCGGCAGTCTGGTGCCGGCGCCGTCGCGTTCGAGCCGGTCCCAGGTGGCGATGCGCAACGTACGTGGTTCACGCCGGTGTTGTTCGTGGAGTGCGGCGGCGTAGCCGGGCAGGTCGGCGACGTCGAGCGGCACCGCGTCGACGGTGGCGACCACCATGGCGTCGAAGACGGCGTCGAACAGTTGCTCCTTGTTGCCGAAGTACCGATAGATCATCGCTTTGTTCGACCGGGCGGCGTCGGCGATGCGATCGATGCGCGATCCGGCCAGCCCGAAGGCGGAGAACTCTTCGACGGCCGCGGCCAGGATGCGTTCCTTGGTCTGCGCGGAGTCCTTGAGCACGGCCCGAGTGTAGCGCAAGTAACTAGTTAGTTGCACTCACGGCTACCGTGGTGCACCATGCAACTAACCGGTTACTTGCATGGTGCGGGGCCGGGGAAGGGACAAGAGAAATGCGCAAGTGGGTACTTCAGCCGGGCGTACTCGGGCTGGACGCACTGAGCCTGATCGACGACGCCGATGTTCCAGAACCGGGCCCCGGGCAGGTTCGCGTCGCGGTGCGTGCGGCGTCGGTGAACTACCGCGATCAGATCATCATCAACGGCGAGTACGGGCAGACGATCGCCACGCCGACGATCCCGCTCTCGGACGCCTCCGGGGTCATCGACGCGGTGGGCCCCGACGTGTACGGGTGGAAACTCGGCGACCGGGTCATCTCCGTCTACTTCGACGGCTGGGTCGACGGGCCTCCGACGGGCGGAATGGGATTCGGTCTGGGTGCGCCCGGTGAGGACGGGGTGTTGGCCGAATACATCGTGCTCGATGCCGATCGGGTCGCGGCCATGCCGGCCTCGCTCGACTTCGCTCAGGCCGCGACGCTGACCTGCGCCGGTCTGACCGCGTGGACAGCGCTCTTCGAGGAGCACCCCGTCACGGCGGACCAGACCGTTCTCACCCTGGGCACGGGCGGCGTGGCGATCTTCGCCGTGCAGCTCGCCCGGGCGATGGGAGCCAAGGTTCTCGCCACTACCAGCCGGGAGGAGAAGGTCGATCGGCTCACCGAGCTCGGCGCCGCCCAGGTTTTCAACTACCGCACCGACCCGGCCTGGGGGCAGAGTGTGGCCGCCGCCGGCGGCGCGGACAAGGTAGTCAATGCCGCGGGCGGCGGAGCCCTGGCTCAGTCCGTCTTCGCGGTCAACCCCGGCGGCGAGATCGCCGTCATGGGCCTGTTCTCCGGCGGTGACGAGCCTCCCGCCCTGCCGGTCCTGATGGCCAAGGGTGCTTCGATCCGCGGCACGGCGGTCGGGGGTTCCGCTGCGCTCAACCGGCTGGGAGCCTTCATCGATGCCCACGGCATCAAGCCGGTGGTTCAGCACACCTACGCGTTCACGGATGCTCGCGCCGCCTATGCAGCTCAGGCCGGCCGCGACGTGTTCGGCAAGATCGTGATTGAGACCGCCTAGGCGGCGCCGGGGGTGCTTCCCAGGCGGACGTCGACCAGGTCGCCCAGGTGGACGCCGGCCTCGGCCAGCAGGCGTTCGACGGTGGCGATGACCAGGCCGTCGATGATGTTGTCGCCGTGGATCAGGCGGAAGAAGTCCTGGCGGCCGCGGCGGACGGCCTCGACGCGCCAGCGGCCGTCGGGGGTCTGCATGGCCCCGATGACCTTGCCCTGGCTGGGTGGCGGCACGGGTTCGGGGGCGCGGCGGATCGAGGCCGGCGAGCGGTCCGTACGCAGGCCGCGCCACGACGGGTGGCGCAGGCGGTGGTCGGGGGTCCAGTTGCGGAACGCGACCTCGCCGATCAGGGCCGGCTCGACCCAGTGGGCGTGGCGGGCGAACTCGCGCGGCACCCCCTCGATCGGCGGCGTCGTGCGGGTCAGGGCGGCCAGCTCGGTCTGCAGGTGACGCAGGGCGCTGTCGGTGAAGCCGGTGCCGACGTGGCCCGCGAAGGCCAGCCGGTCGCGTTCGTCGTGCACGGCCAGCAGCAGGGAGCCGATCGTGCCGGAGCGGCGGCCGGAGCCGGGCTTCCAGCCGACGACCAGCACCTCCTGCGTCTTGACGAGCGGGATCTTGGTCCAGTCGGCGGAGCGCTTGCCGGGCCGGTACGGGGCGTCGAGCCGCTTGGCGACCACGCCCTCGAGCCCGGCCAGCTCAGCCGCGCGCAGCACGGTGGGCCCGTCGGCGTTGGCGAACCGGGCCGGCACCCGGATGTGCTCGCCGACCAGCCCGAGGCCGGAAAGCAGGTCGCGCCGGGTGGCGTACGGCTGGGCGGTGAGATCTTGGCCGTCGAGGGCGAGCAGGTCGAAGACGTAGTAGAAGACCGGCACCCCGGCGACCAGGGCCGGGCTGGGCGTGGAGACGTGCATGCGCTGCTGGAGCAGGGCGAACGACGGGCGGTCGCCCTCGAGCGCGACGATCTCGCCGTCGAGCACGGCGTCGCGCCCGTCGAGCAGGGCGGGCAGCTCCCCCAGCTCGGGATAGCTGCCGGTGATGTCGTTGAGGTTGCGCGAGCGGGCCTCGACCCGGCCGCCGCTCACGCCGGTGATCGCGCGGACGCCGTCGAACTTGAACTCGAACGCCCACCCGGGACCGGCCGGCAGGGGGCCGGCGGCCGCAAGCATCGGCGCGGAGATCACCCCTCCAGTGATCACGACGCATGACCTTCCAGCAACCGGTACGCGGAAAGATCACCTAACTACACCGATGTAGTTTCCGCAGGTCAGGCGCGCACGGCCGAATTTCGGTTGAACGGCCTCCGTACGCTGAAGCGGCCTTTCACGGAAACGGGGATTCATGCGTTCTCTTCTCGCCGGCGGTCTCGCCGGTGTCACCGCCGTCGCGCTGGCCGGCGGTTGTGCCGCTCAGCAGTTCCAGGCCCTCGAGCCGAAGCTGGAGCTGCGCAACGCCGCGCAGCAGCTCGCCGACGCCCAGCAGGCCGGGTTCACCCTCAAGGTGACCGGCGACCCGGCCGCCCTGGTCGCCGCGGCCGGCAAGGACGCCGACGCCGCCACGGTCAAGCAGCTGTTCAACTCGTCGGTCTCGCTCGCCTACGACAAGGGCGGCCCGGGCACCGACGACGACAAGTCGAGCCTGGCCGCCACCGTCGACGGCGTCACCGGCACGGAAGTCCGGTTCGTCGGCGGCGTGGTCTACGCCAAGGCGCCCGTGAGCGAGCTCGCGGCCAAGTTCGGCGCCACACCGGCCGAGGTCAAGGAGCTGAGCGGGGGCACGTCGGAGTTCGACGCGTTCTTCGCCGGCCAGTGGGTCTCGATCGACCTCACGGCCCTGTCCAAGGACGCACCCACCCCGACGACCGGCCCCGACCAGCAAAAGGCGCTGGCCGAGTTCACCACCAGCGCGACCAACCTGCTCGAGGGGGCGGACGTCAAGCGGGACGGCGCCGACGACAAGCACCTGATCGTCACGTCGTCCACCACCAAGGCGTACGCGGAGGCCAAGCGGTTCGCCACGGCCGTCGAGCCCTCGCTGGCCGCGCAGTTCAAGAAGGCGCCGGCCGACAAGCCGATCGTGCTCGACCTGTGGATCGACAACGGCAAGCTGACCGCGGCCGAGCTCGACGTGCTGCAGTTCGTCGACGGCGCGACCGGCCGGGTGGCCGCCCGCCTCGAGGTCAGCGAGCCCCAGGCGATCGAGGCCCCGACCGGCGCCACCAAGCTCGACCTGTCGACGATGCCGTACTTCGGCGGCGGCGCGGATCTGAGCGAGCTGGAGAAGCTCGGCAACTGAGCGACGCCGTAACAGGAGACGGCCGGTCACCCCGGGAGATCACGCTGATGGGCGGATCTGCGACCAGGGGTGACCGGCCGTCACCACGCCCGGCGGTGTAGCGACCGCCGGGGTGCTGCGTCAGAGCGGGCGGATGTTCGCGGCCTGGAGGCCCTTGGCGCCCTGCTCGACATCGAACTCGACCCGCTGGTTCTCGTCGAGGCTGCGGTAGCCCGACGTCGCGATGGCCGAGAAATGGGCGAACACGTCGGCGCCGCCGTCATCCTGGGTGATGAAGCCGAAGCCCTTGTCGCCGTTGAACCACTTCACGGTGCCAGTTGCCATCGAACGGAATCCTCTCGACTCAGGAGGGGACGCACCTTGCGAGCCCTCCGCGTCGCTGTAGTGATCACCCCGGGCAGACCCGTGAACCGACGAAACAAAAAAGACGCCTGACCCGGGCTCAAAAACCCGTCAGGCGTCGAAAGAAACGTCCAAAAGGAAATCAAAACTGCAACTGCGCCAACCCACCACGGCAAGCCGGGCAAAACACTGCCCAGATGCGGCCCCGTACGAGTGCCGGGGTGAGAATCAGGGATGCCGATTCCTCGCCCGCCCGCGCCGTGGCTCATTCGGCCGGTCAAGATGCCCGCGACCACTCCCCCGCCGCTGGAGGGGGTGTGGGCGCCCGGCGACACCCGGCTCGATGACATAGAGCTTCTGCCGCTGCCGGACGGGCACGGGCCGGAAGACGTCGTCGTGGGGCTGGACGGCCGCGTCTACGCCGGGGCCGACGACGGGCGCATCTGGCGGTGGCCGGCCGACGCGCACACCGACCACCGGGCCGAGCCGATCGCCGACACCGGCGGGCGCCCGCTCGGCATCGAGGTGGACCCGCGCGACGGCAGCCTGATCGTCTGCGACGCCTATCGCGGGCTGCTGCGCCTGACCCCCGACGGCGTGATCACCGACCTCGCGCACCGGGTCGGCGGCAAGCGGATCCTGTTGTGCAACAACGCCGCCGTGGCCCGCGACGGCACGGTCTATTTCACCGACAGCTCGAACCGCTTCCCGGTCTCGCACTGGCGGCGCGACCTGCTGGAGCATCGGCCCAACGGGCGGGTGCTGGCCTACGACCCGGTCTCGGGCCGCGTCGACGTGGTCGCCGAGGGCTTCTGCTTCCCCAACGGCATCGCGCTGACCCCGCAGGAGGACGCGCTGATGCTGTGCGAGACAGTGGCCCACCAGCTGGTGCGGATCACCCTCAACGACGGCACCGTACGGGTCCTGGACGATCTGCCCGCCTATCCGGACAACATGTCGTCGGTGGGCGACGGCACGTACTGGATCGCTTTGGCCAGCCCCCGGGTCGCGCTCGCGGAGCGGCTGCTGCCGCATCCGATGCTGCGCCGGGTCGCCGCCGTGCTGCCCACCCGTCTGCAGCCGCAGCCGTTGCCGCACCCGATCGTGGCGCAGGTCGACGTCGAGGGCACGGTGCTGCGGGCGTTCCACGGGCCGGCCGGGCGCTACGTGATGGCGACCGGGGTGCGGCAGCACGGCAGCACGCTGTGGCTCGGCAGCCTCACCGAGAAGGCGATCGCCCGCGTCGCGCTGGCTTGACCCCGACGCGACGTCATGGTTTCCGATGGTCGCCATGAACCGCGTGTCGTCGGCCTACCTGGCCTCCTACGTCCTGTCCCTGCTGGGCAACTCCATCGCCGGGGTGGTGCTGCCGCTGCTCGTGCTGCAGACCACCGGCAGTGTGCTGGCCACCGGGGCCGTGGCCGTCGCGTCGGCGCTGCCCGCGGCCCTCGCCGGGCTGGTCATGGGCGTGGTCATCGACCGGATCAACCGCCGTACGGCCTCCGTGCTGACCGATGTCGTCTCGGCGCTCGCGGTCGCCGCGCTGCCCCTGGTCGACGCGACCGTGGGGCTCGCCCTGGGCTGGTTCGTGCTGTTCGCGGTGCTCGGCTCGTTCGGCGACGTGCCGGGGCTGACCGCGCGCGAGGCGATGATCCCGGGCATCACGCGGGCCGGGAGGATGAGCGCGGAACGGCTGCTGGGGCTGCGGGAGGCGCTGGGCGCGGTGGTCATGCTGGCCGGGCCGGCGGCCGGGGCGGCCCTGATCGCGGTCTTCGACGGCGTCACCGTGCTCTGGGTCACCGCGGCCACGTCGGCGGCGGCCGCGGCGGTCACCATGCTCATCCCCCGGTCGGCCGGCGCGGTGGTGGCGCCGTCGAAACGGGTGGTGCTGCGCGACGGCTGGCACGCGCTGATCCGGTCGCCGTTCCTGCTGGTCACCACGATGCTCAGCGCCGGGCTGGTGGTGGTGCTGGCCGGCTTCCAGGCGCTGGTGCTGCCGGTCTATTTCACCCTGCAGCAGCGGCCCGAGATGCTCGGCCTGGTGCTCAGCGCGCTCGCCGTGGGGCTGCTGGCCGGCGGCGGCACGTACGCGGCGGCGGGTGGCCGGGGGCCGCGGCGCACCTGGTTCCTGACCGGCATGCTGATCACGATCGCCGGCTTCGGCGCGATGGCGACGCTGGCCGGCCCGTGGTTCGTGCTGGGCGCGGCGGCCCTGGTCGGGCTGGGCAACGGGCTGTTCGGCAGCCTGCTGGGCGTGCTCATGGTCGAGCGGATCCCGGACGCGCTGCGGGGCCGGGTGATGGGCCTGCAGAACTCGATCCTGACCCTGGCCCCGGCGCTGGGCATGGGCGGCGCCGCGCTGCTCGTCGAGGGAGGCGGAGCCCGTACGGGGGCAGTTGTTCTCGCTTTGGTCTGGCTCGTGACCGGCGTGGTCGCCATCGGCGCGCGAGCCCTGCGCGACCTGGAGCCCCAGCTCGTAGGCTCACCTCGATGAACAGCGGCGAGATCGCCCGTACGGCCGGGGTCAGCGTGCGCACCCTGCGGCACTACCACCAGGTCGGCTTGCTGCCCGAGCCCGCGCGGCGGTCGAACGGCTATCGCGAATACACGGTCGGCGACCTGGTGCTGCTGCTACGGATCCGGCGGCTGGCCGAGCTCGGCATCCCCCTCGACGAGATCCCGCCGCTGCTCGAAAGCGACAGCCGGGCCGGCACCGTGCTCGACGACCTCGACCGCGAGCTGGCCGCCCAGATCGAGCGCCTGGCCGCGCGCCGCCAGGTGATCGCCCGGCTGCGCGCGGCCGGGGCCAGCCCCGACACCCCGCCGGAACTGGCCGGCCTGCTCACGAACGTGGCCGACGCGCCCGACCTGCCGGCCGAGATGCTGCGGCACGACCGCGAGATGATGCTGCTGCTGCACCACCGGCTCGACGACGCCGGTCGCACCGCGCTGACCGGCCTGCTCGGCCAGGTCGCCGAGCCCGGCCTGCTGGCGGCCACCACCGCGCTGAGCGCCCGCTTCGCCGCGCTGGGCCCGGAGACGCCGCGCGAGGACGTCGACCGGCTGGTCGTTGACTTCCAGCAGGTGCTGGGCCGCCTGCGCTTCGACGGTCTGCACGCGGTGGATTCGCTGACCGAGGCACTGCTCACGGCGTACGGGGAAACGGTCTTCAACGACGCCCAGCGAGCGGTGCTGAATCGCCTGCAGGTTCAGTGAGCGGTCGGGCGGTAGACCACCTCGAGGGTGTGGCCGTCGAGGGTGCGGCTCTCGAGCAGCTCGAGGTCGAAATCGCCCGCGCCGCCGAAGATCGGGCTGGTGCCGGTGCGGCCCGAGACAACCGGGAAGATCGTCACCTGCACGCGGTCGACCAGGCCGGCCGCCATCAGCGCCCAGTTCAGCGACAGGCTGGCCTGCCCGCGCAACGGCACGTCCGACTCCTCCTTGAGCCGCTTCACGATCTCGACGGCGTCCCCGCTCACGATCGTCGCGTCGGGCCAGCCCAGCGTGTCGGTCAGGGTCGACGAGATGACCGTGGCCGGCGAGCGGATGGTGCGCAGGTTCCACTCGTCGAGCGCGTTGGGGTCGATGCCTGACGACATGATCTCGGCCATCTCGCGGAAGGTGGTCGCGCCGAAGACCGTGCGCTGCTCGGTGTCGAACAGGGCGGCCCGGTGGGCGAGGAGCTCGGGACCCTGCTTGCTCCAGTAACCGCCCCAGTCGGCGCCCTCGTCGAACGAGCCGTAGCCGTCGAGGGTGGAGAAGACGTCCCAGGTGTAGGTCGCGGTCATGTCAGTGCCTCTCTGCTCTACCGGTCTTTGCCTACTCCACGAACGCCCGATCCCGGACCCGACACTCCCCCGATAATCTTTCTCGGTGCGTGATGATCGGCGAACCTACCGCCGCGTCGAGAAGCGGGCTCTGATCATCATCGGCGGCTGGGTGGCTTTCGCCCCGTTCGCCTTCTGGCTGATCCTGCCGAACGTGGCGCTGGCGGTGTGCTTCGTCGCCGGGTTCACCGCCGGGCTGTGGCTGACCGGGCCGGTCGTGAGCGTGACGGTGACCGCGCAGGACATCATCGTGCGCAACACGCTCCACACCTGGACGATCGCCCGCAGCCTGGTCACCCGGCCCGACGACCACGACGCCATCCATCTGCTGGTCGCCGGTCACCGCTCGGTCGAGATGTCGGCGTTCGAGTACTTCTTCAAACCCCGGCTCACCGGCGGTCACGAACCCGTCTCGCCCGGCATCGGCTGGCTCACCACGGCGCTGACCGAGGTGCCGGCGCTGCCCGATGACGGACAGCGCCGGTTCGGCCCGCACTGGGGGAACGTCCTGCTGGGTCTGATCACCGTCGCCGGCCTGGTGGAGGCCTGGCGCCTCGTGCCGTAGCGACGCCCGGAGCCCGGCTCAGCCGCAGGACGTCGGCGGGTACCACGGCCCGGCCGACGAACCTGCGACGTACGCCCGCCACTTACGAACGGCGTAGTAGATGTTGTAGTGGTAGACGTTGGAATACGGGATGACGTTCGACTGACTGGCGGTCCCCGCGTCCACGCGGGCCTCGAACCCGATGCCGTCGCGCGGGGCCTCGTCCACCACCGTCAGCCGGTAGTAGCCGCTGCTGCCGCTGCGGGCGTTCCAGGCCCACTCGAAGCGACCGATCAGGTTGACCTTGTTGATGTCGCTGTAGATGTTGGTCGCCCTGCCCCAGCTGAAACAGCCGGTGGCGTAATACCACTCGCCCGCGGCCGCCGCCGGTCGGGCCGCGAGTGCGGAACCCGAGATGGCCAGCACGATCGCCACCACCATCCTCAAAATACGCATCTGCCCTGCTTCCTCTCGAGGGGGACCGATTCCCTCCGCCCGGAAGCTTGGCGGGCTGGTGTTGTGGAATCACTGTGGACCGGCGCGGTGCAGGCTGCGCGGGTCGTCGGGGGCCTGAAACTGCTTGTACAGGCCGCTGCGGGCGGTGCGGCGCCACTGACGGGCCGGGTTTTCGGTGGGGCGGGTGAGGTCGATGGTGGTCAGGGCGTCGGACGGTGCGGCGGGGCAGCGGGCCGCCCAGTCGCCGGCGGGGGTGATGACGCCGGCGGGGGCGTTGGGGGCGTCCTGGGCCGTGCCGGCGTAGCTGACCCAGAAGCTGTTGGCGGCGGCGAGAGCCTGGGCCTGCAGCGCGAACGGGCCGTTGTTGACCGGTGTGCCGGGGCCGTGGGTGGAGAACAGCACGCAGTCGACGTCGAGGCGTTCGTATTCGCTGAAGATCTCGGGGTAGGCCGCTTCCATGCCCAGCGCGCAGCCGAAGCGCAGGCCGTCGACGGTGAACGTGACCGGGGCCGCGCCGGGGGTGTACATGTGGCTGACCTTGGTGTTCGAGAGCAGCCGCTCGTCGTAGCGGGTGGCGATCGTGCCCTGGTCGGAGAGGACGTACAGGCTCAGGTGGGGGCGCCGGGGCGGGGTCAGCGGGTGGATCGAGCCCAGCACCGTCCACAGCCGCAGCTCGCCGGCCAGGGTGGCGATGGCCCGCAGCTCGTCGGCGAGGGTGGGCCAGTCGGCGCGGTCCCAGTCGGCCGGGCCGACGACGTCGGGGGTGGCCGACATGATGCGCTTGCCGGGGCAGCACAGTGCGCCCTCGGGCAGGTGCAGCAGGCGGGCGCCGGCGGCGTGGGCCTCGCGCATGAGGGCCCGGATCTGCCGGCCGCTTTCGCGCAGCGCGGCGGTGTCGCCGGGGTCGGGGTGGACGGTGAGCTGGGTGACGGACAGTCGCATCGTTTCTCCTCGCGGAGCCGTGCGGAAGTGCCGCAGAGCAGCGGTGTAGGACTCACCCGTCTTGGCGGCGCGGGCGCGCACCCGGCGTTTGAGGTTCTTGTTGGCTGTCATGGGCCCTCCGCTTGTCCCGTGCGTCGATCCCCGCGCGACCAGGACGTCCGGAACCAGCGAACAGTGACAGCGACCCGAGACTCAGAAGTCCCTTTGCCTCCGTACGAGACCGAGCGCGGGACGGTCGGGGAGGTTGGGCGGTGGGCCACGCCTAGGGTGACCGTAGCAGACCCTAGGAGGCGGCGGCGATGTCCGACTATCCCGTGTTGATGCACACCGTGATCGATGCGACCGACAGCAGGACCCTGGCCGAGTTCTATCGGCAGCTGCTGGGGCTCAAGTATCGCGAGGGCGACGAGGACGACTGGCTGGTGCTGCTCGACGGGGACGGCCGCCGGGTGTTCGCGATTCAGCGGGTGCCGACGCTGACCCGGCCCACGTGGCCGAAGCACGACGTGTCGGCGCAGATGCATCTGGACTTCCGGGTGGCGACGGTCGAGGAACTGGAACGGCAGCGCCGGCGGGCCGAGGAACTGGGGGCTTCCGTGCTCCTCGACCGCACCGGCGATGCCGATGAGCCGCTCTACGTCTTCGCCGACCCGGCCGGGCACCCGTTCTGCATCATGGTCAGCCAGGGATGACGACGGCCGGGACTGCTCAGATCCGCGACCAGAGGGCCGGGACGTTCGCCGGCTCCCAGCCCACCAGCGAGGTGTGGGCCTGGATGCAGCGGTAGCGGGCGCCGTTATAGGTGACGACCGCCCCAATCGCGTACGGGGTGTTGGGCGCCCACGCCGTGCCGGTCGGCGGGGTGGTCGTGGGAGGCGTCGTCGGCGGGGTGGTCGGCGGCCGCGTGGTCGTGGGCGGAGTGGTCGGGGGCGTCGTGGGCGGTCGGGTCGTCGTCGGCGGAGTCGTCGGCGGCTGGGTGGTCGTGCCGCCGCCGGTGGCGTTGCCGCCCGTCCAGTTGAGCGCCCCGCTGGCCACGGTCTTGCCCGCCGGCACCGACAACGTACGGCCGTCGGTGAACGTCACGGAAAGCGCACTGTTCGTGATGTTCGAGGCCACGTACGTCTTGGCCCCGTTCTTGCTGAACACCTTGGCCAGCGGGTGGTTGGCCGAGACCGTCGCGTCCACCTGGCCCAGCGCCTGCAGGTTGCGGATCCAGTGGAACGTGTGGGCCTTGCTCTCGCCCTCCTCCGGCGTGTAGTTGCCGGCCGCGCGCCACTTCGACATCGCCGCGTCCGGGTCGCCCAGGGCCAGGTACTGCCAGAGCATGTCGCGCCAGATCGTCGGCTCGCCGCCCTTGTTCCGCACCATTTCCGCGTACGTGTTACGCACCGCGGCCGGATACTCGCCGAGGTAGAGCTGCCCGCCCGTGATCGGCAGCATGTTGATGCCGACGATCATCTCGTGCTCGCCGGAGAACCAGGTCGCGTACGCCCCGCCCGAGCCCCACACGATGGCCGTGTAGTTGTGGCCCCAGTTCTGCGGGAAGTTCTCGTTGCGCACGTCGAACCAGTACTCGTTGATCGCCGCGGCCTGCGTGGTGTGGATCCAGATGCCGGCGTCGCGGACGGCGTTGTTGCCGGTGGCCTGACCCCACTGGATCAGCGCGTTCGCGAAGTTCTGGCCCTCCGACGACGACTCCTGGTTGTTGCCCGCGCCGAACGCCCCGTGCCCGGAGGCCCAGTCGTGCCCGGCGTAGATGTCGAAGTCGCGCAGGTACGGGAACCGGGTGTCGGTGCGGTCGTAGTTGTTGGCGTCGCGGATCAGCAGGTCGACCATGCCGCCGTACCGGGAATTGGACGCCCACGCCGGGTCGAACTTGGCCAGGGTGGCCGCGGCCGCGATGAAGTAGCCGTAGTGGAAGTGGTGGTCGTTGAGGTCCTCGTCGGAGGCGTACGACGCGGGGTAGCCGATCAGCGTGCCCCAGTTCTTGTCGTAGTAGAAGACCCGCTCGTTCTTGCCGGCCGATGCGGTGAACCAGTCGGTGATCCGGGTCCGGATGACGTTCAGCGCCGAATCCCGTACGGACGTCAGATTCAGCTGGTCGGCGATCTCGGCGATCCGGGCCGCCCGGCCCAGGCCCTTGCCGGTCCAGTACGTGTCGTTCCCCTTGAAGTCGGCCGGGTTGCCGAGCTCGTTGTTCAGCAGCGTGGTGATCTGGGATAGGTCGGCCCCGCTCGAGTCGCCCACGGCGGGCAGCTCGGGCAGCACACCCGAGTAGCGCATGGACGTCTGGAACTGCGTACCCGTGAGCACCTTCATGGCGCCGCGCGGGGACACGTACGTACGGGAAAGCGGGGTTGATCCGGTCAGGTAGCGCCACTGGTGCGGGTAGAGCGCGATGACCGTGCCGCCCGAGCCGCCCGCCAGGTTCTGCGTGGTGAAGCTGTACGTCGTGGTGACCGTGCCGTTGGCCTGGTTGTAGTTGTAGGCCATCCGGGTGCCGGTGACGTGGTTGTGCGCGAACTGCCCGAACTGGTCGGCCAGCGCGGTCTTGTCGGCCGTGCTCGCGCTCGACAGTGTGGGCAGCACGGCGACGGAGAAGTAGCCCTGGCCGCCCAGGTTCGAGCGCAGGGTGTTGCCGGACTGGCTCCAGGTCGACCCCGCGGGCCCGTACGCCACGTAGTCGTGCCCGCCGATCGAGAAGCCGATCCGCCCGCCCGTGTTCTGCCAGACCGTGGGCGGCCCGACGATGCTGAGCTGGGCGTCGCCGCCGGTGACGCGGTAGTACGACAGCGGCAGGCCGTGCCCGATCGTGGCCTTGAGCGTGCGGGCGCCGTCGCTCCACGAGGGGGTGACGGTCCAGTCGCTCCAGCCGTCGACCAGCGCGCGCGGGGCGTTGAGCCCGGCCACGCCGACCACGATGTGCTGCGCGTACGGGTAGTGGTACTCCCCCGTGCCGGTGGCGCTGCCGCTGATGGCCGCGTCGGTCTGGTACGACAGGCCGAGGCCGTTCGCGGTGGGCCGGTAGGAGGCCGGGCCGGCGAACAGCGGCTGCGAGAAGTTGCAGTCGTCGCCCTTCTTGAACAGCAGCGACGACCACCAGTCGTTGGTCGGCACCGCGCCGCCGGGGGCGTTCGAGGTGACGTACTGGCGGGGGTTGGTCGACATGGCGCCGCAGCCGGTGGGCAGCTTGGCGCCGGCCGGGAGGGTCTCGGTGTAGCTGCCGGCGCCGACCGTGGCGGCCTCGGCAGTGCTGGTCAAGGTCACGGCGAGCACTCCTGATCCGACCGCGAGCGCGGCCGCGGCCAGGGCGGAGACGATTCTTCGTCGGGATGGCATGAGGATGGACTCCGAGTCTGGGGGGAACGGGGAGAGCGCTCTCACGCTAGAGGGTTTTGATGGAGGTGAATACACGGTGTTCGGGAAGCAACCGGCGGTAGAAGGGCAAAAATAGGGTGCAACCTTGATCGGCGGTGCCGCGTGTAGTCCCCATGACCACCACCGCGGAGGGTCCTCCGAGGGGAGCTTCTACGACGATGCCGGCCGCCGATCCCCCCGCGGACTTCGACGCGGTGTACGCCGCGCAGTACGCCGATCTGACCGTGCAGTTGTACGCGTACTTCGGTGACCGGCAGGAGGCCCAGGACGTCGTCCAGGAGGCGTTCTGCCGAGCGCTGCGCCGCTGGTCGAAGGTGTCGCGCTACGACGACCCGGTGGCCTGGGTGCGCCGGGTCGCGTGGAACCTGGCGGTCAGCCGCTGGCGCCGCTCCCGTACGGCGTTGTCGTTCCTGCGCCGCCAGCGCCCGCAGGAACCGCAGGTCGCCGGGCCCGACACGGTCCGCATCGAGCTCGTCGAGGCCCTGGCCACGCTGCCCGCGGCCCAGCGCCGCGCGGTGGTCCTGCACTACCTCGGCGACCTGAGCGTCAACGAGATCGCCGAGCGCGAGAACGTCGCCGTCGGCACCGTCAAGTCGTGGCTGCACCGCGGTCGTACGGCTCTCGCCAGCCAGCTGCAGCCGGAGGCCCGTCGTGTCTGACCCGCTGACCCCGCTCTTCAACGACCTGCGGGCCAAGACGCTGCCCCAGGTGCAGGCGCCCGGCACCGAGGCGGCCCGGCGCACGGTGCACCGGCGGGCCACCGTACGGGCGTCGGTCGTGGCCGCCGTCGTCATCGTGGGCGGCGGGGCCTTCATCGTCGACCAGCGCAACGACTACCAGAACACCATCGTGCCGGCGTCCTCGGTCAGCCCGTCCGCTTCGGGCGTGGCCTGGACCGGCCGGGCCGACAAGGTCGAGGTGGCCGCCGCCCTGGTGCCCGGGGCCAGCCATGCCGACGTGATGGACGCGTTCGACCAGGACGTCGGGATCGAGGCCACCGAGGGCAGATACCGGCTGCGGGTGGGCTGCTCGGGGCCGACCGCGCTGCCGTTCACGATCCTGCTCAACGGCGCGGTCGACCAGCAGAGCAGCGTCGACTGCACCGACCCGGGCGAGGCCCGCGAATACGAGCTGACGATGCCCCGCGCCGGATCCGTGCGCATCCTGTTCAGCAGCGTGGGCCAGTTCGACGCGTACGCGCTGAAACTGACGAAGATATGAGCCGTCCCCGCCTGGCCGCGATCGACGGCCTTCGCCTGATCGCCGCCCTGGCCGTGCTGGCGTTCCACTACACCGTCGCGTGGCGCATCGACGGCGTCCGGCTGCCCGAGCATTTCCTGCCGAGCACCGTGCACGTCACCATCTACGGTCTCCTCGGCGTCGAGCTGTTCTTCCTGATCAGCGGGTTCGTCATCTGCATGAGCAGCTGGGGCCGCACGCTCGGGCAGTTCTTCGCCTCGCGGGTCAGCCGGCTGTTCCCGGCCTACTGGGCGGCGGTGATCCTGACCGGCGTCGTAGCCATGATCTTCCCGCTCACCGGCGGTGTCACCGACGGCGGCCGGCCCAGCGTGCTCGACCTCGCGATCAACCTGACGATGCTGCAACAGCCGCTCGGGCACGACCCGGTCGACGGCGTCTACTGGACCCTGTTCGTCGAGCTCAAGTTTTATCTGATCATGGCGATCGTGCTGGCCCGCGGCGGGCTGACCTACCGTCGGGCCGTGCTGCTGTGTGCCGTGTGGATGACCGCGGCCGTGTTCGCGCCCTCACTGGGCAGCCCGGCCCTGAACGCACTGGTGATCAGCGACTACGCGCCGTATTTCATCGGCGGCATCGCGCTCTACCTGATCCACCGGTTCGGCCCGGCCCCGCTGCTGTTCGGCATCACCGGGCTGGCCTGGCTGGTCTGCCTGGCCCGGGTGAACGACCGGATGCACGACCTCGGCCCCAAGGTTCCGCCCTGGCCCGGCTTCGTCATCATCACCCTCTCGTACGCGGTGCTGCTGCTGGTCGCGCTGGGTTACACCGACCGCATCCAGTGGCGCTGGCTCACCGTCGCCGGCGCGCTCACCTACCCGCTCTATCTGCTGCACTCGCGGATCGGGCACACCGTCATCCGGGCCGCGTACGAGCGGCTCACGGCGCCGGTCTGGGTCATGATCACGGTGACGACCCTGCTCATGCTGGGCCTGGCCTGGCTGGTCCACCGCTGGGTCGAGCGTCCGCTGGGCCGCCGCCTGCGCGACCTCGTGCTGACCCCACCGGCTGACAGATCAAAGACAGCCCCTCCCGTACGCACCCCGAGCGTCCCAGCTCAAGCCGCGTTCGCCGACGATCAGCCGGAACGGGTCGTCACAAAGCCGATTTTGGTCCGGCTCAATCGTCCGTAGCGTCGCGCCTGGTCTGTGTCTCCGTCCGACATGGAAGAGGGCTGATGAGCGACACGAGCAGGCGGATAGCCGAGGTGCTGGACAACCGCAGGCGGCTGCTGCCCGCGGTCGACGACGAGATCCTGCGGTGGGAGCAGACCCAGCAGCTCCTCGTCCGGCTGGGTCAGGCGATCGACGCCGTCGGCGCGGCGCAGGACGAGAGCCTGGCCGCGCTGGGGCTGAACACCGTCGACGTGCCCGCGCTGCGGCAGCGGGTCAGCGAGGTGCTGGCCGCGCTGGCCGCCGTCCGGGCCCGGGTCGGCCGGCACACGATGAACATCGGGGTCAGCGGTCGCGCCCGCAACGGCAAGAGCACGCTGCTGCAGTCGCTGACCGGGCTCGGCGACGACCAGATCCCGGCCGGGGCCGGCGTGCCGGTGACCGCCGTGCGCAGCCGCATCTTCCACTCCGCCGAGCGCCGCGAGGCCGTGCTGACGATGCACACCGAGGCCTCGTTCTGCGCCGAGGTGCTGGCCGGCTATCACGAGGAGCTGCGGCTCGGCCCGCCGCCCGAGACGATCGCCGCGTTCGTCGCGCACGACTACCCGGCCCACAAGGAAGACCTCGACCTGCCGGCCGCCGAGCAGACCCGGCTCGGGCCGATGCTGGTGCGGCTGCGCGAGATGCAGAACTCGACGGAGACGTACCGGCAGTTCCTCAACGGTCAGACCCGGGTCATCGAGTTCGCTGACCTGCGGGCCTGGGTGGCCTACCCGGGCATCGACGACCCCCGCCCCGACCGCCGCTACCTGGCCGTGCGCGACGCCCGCATCACCACGCGGTTCCCCACCGCGACGGTCGAGGACCTGGGCCTGATCGACCTGCCCGGCCTGGGCGAGAGCATGCCCAACGCCGAGCGCCACCACATCGCCGGGCTCGAGAACGACGTCGACTTCGTGCTCAACGTCAAGCGCCCGGACGGCGTGAACGCCTACTGGGACAGCCACGACGCCGCCGGGCTGGGCCTGATCTGCCAGGCCGCCGGGGCCGCCCCGGTCCGCGACTTCGCCGCCATCCTGGTCAACAGCGGCGGCCTGCCCCAGGAAAACGTGGACGCGCTGCTCTCGGCGATCCGCGACGGTGTCAACGAGAACGCCCGCGAGGCCGCCTTCCCGGTCATCGTGGCCGACGTCAAGAGCCCCGAGACCGTGCAGGCCGACGTGCTCGGGCCGGTGCTGGCCCACCTGGCCACCGCGCTGCCCCGGATGGACACCGCGGTCATCGAGCACGCCCTCACGCTCGGCACGGCCACCCGCGAGCACCTGGGCGCGGTGGCCGCCGACCTGCTGGCCACGCTGCGCTCGGTGCTCACCCCGACCACGGTCGACCTGCTGCTGGCCCGGGCCAAGGGGCTGCAGCAGCAGATGGCCGGCACGGTGCAGGAATGGATCGCCGGCCTGGAGGAGAAGGCCGCCGACTCCTACGAGGACAAGGAGTTCTACGACCGGGCCCAGCAACTGCGCGACGACGTACGGGACTGGATCGTCGACGGCTTCGGCGAGGGCGAGCCGGCCTGGCGGCAGCGGGCGGTGTCGGACATGCGGGTCGACGACTCCCCCAGCCCGTTCACCGTGCGCGAGCTCAACGCCGTACGGGTGGAGATCGCGCGACGCTTCGGCGCCATCGACGACCTGCTCGAGCGGCGCCGCGAGGAGTTCTGGGCGGGCCTGGCCGAGGCGCTCGGGGCCCGGCTGGTGCCCCCGGCCGACGGCGGCCCCCGGCAGGCGCTGGCCGATCTCGCGGTGCGGCTGCGGGAGGCCCCCGACCCGTGCCCGGTGCTGGCCGAGGCGGTCGACCACGTGCTCGACGTCCGGCTCGACTACCGCACCCGGGTGATGCCGAGGATGCGTACGGCGTTGTCGCTGCTGCGCTCCGAACGCAGCCAGCCGCCCGCGGTGCCCCACAACGACGAGGGCGCCGGGACGCTGTTCACCCACATCTCGCACCTGGCCCGCGAGGCCGCGCACGGGGCCGCGAAGACGCTGGAGCAGGAGCCGGCCATCACGGCCCAGGTGCTGCTGGCCTTCGCCGAGCAGTTCGAGGACCAGTTCATCCGCTCGGCCAAGTCGGAGGCCGAGTTCCGCCGGCTGGCCGAGGCGTTCCGCGACCAGCTGTGGCCCGACGAGCTCAGCGGCCCGGCCCTGGCCACCGCCCGGGTGCAGCACCTGCGCAGCGTCCTGCGCGACCTGACCACCGCCTTGCAACCCTCTTCTGACGACGGGACTTCGCGATGAATCCGGCTTTCAAGGCAGCGGTCCTCGGACCCACCCGGGTCGGCAAGACCACGCTGCTGACCGCCATCCTCGACGAGACCAAGCAGATGCTGGCCGGCACCGGCGTCATCATCTCGCTCGACGAGCGCACCCAGCGGCGGGTCCGCACCCACCGGCAAGAGATGCAGCAGGCGCTGCTGCAGCGCGAGTTCAACGCGTACGCCCTCGCCGGCACCCAGGACGAGGCGTATTACCACGTGTCGCTGCAGTCGGTCGCCGACGAGGACGTTCGGATCCCGTTCAGCATCCTCGACTACCCCGGCAAGTGGCTCGACCCCGACTTCCTCGACACGGTGGCCGACGGCAAACGCAAGTGGCGCGAATGCGAGGAGCACATCAAGGCCAGCGTCATGCTGCTCGTGCCGATCGACGCGTCAATCCTGATGGAGGCCGAGACGCCGCCGCAGCGGGGCGCCGTGCCCGGCCTGCTGCAGTTCGGCGACGTCGAGGAGGTCGCCCGCAAATGGGCGAGCACCCGCAACCTGGCCGAGCACCACCACGAGCCCGCCGTGCTGGTGCTGGCCCCGCTCAAGTGCGAGAAATACTTCGACGACAACGGGGGCTGGGGGCGCGACGCCGACGAGCTGCGCAAGCGGGTGGCCGAGTGGTACGGCCCGATGCTCGACATCGTGCGCGGCGAGGCGACCCAGCGCGACATCAAAATCATCTACGCCCCGATCGACACGTACGGGGTGGTCGAACTGATGGAGGCCGACTGGCCCCGGGAAAGCGACGGCCGGCTCGGTTTCCGCGCCCACTACCGGATCCGCGGCGACAAGACGACCCCGTCGGTCAAGGCGGCCGGCGCGGTGATGACGGCCCTGTGCCAATGCGTGGTCGACGGCTGGGCGGTGGCCGAGGGGCGCGTGCTGGCGGCCCGGCAGCACGACTACGCCCGGCTGGTCGCCCGCGACCGGGAACGCAAGGGCTTCTGGGGCACGATCGGGTATTACGTCAGCGGCGAGTCGGCCCGCAACGCGGCCGACCAGGGCAAGACGGCCATGGAGATCACCCAGATCGAGCAGCGGCAGCAGCAGGTCCGCAAGAGCGTCGAGGCGCTGGCCGCGACCGCGTACGACCCGCGGGTGGAGCCCTGGTCATGACGGCACCGGCCTACCTGATGACGCGGGGCCGCCCCCGCGAGAACCGCTACGACTACCAGTTCATCGGCGCGGTGCCGCCGGCCCGCTGGTGGGACGCGGTCACCAAGCACGTGCAGACCACGCAGCGCGAGATCGTGGTGGCGCGGCACGAGGGCGGGGTCGGGGTCTACGTCACCGGGGTGCCCTCGGAACGCCGCGACGCGGGCGGCACGCCGATCCGCTACACACTGGTGCTCGACGATCTGCGCGACGATCCGGTGCTGCTGCAACGGATCGCGGCGCTGGCCTGGTCGGCCGACGGCTACGAACGCCTCGGCGAACAGCTCGACAAAGAATTCGACGCCGACCGCATCGACGCCATCATCCGCGGCGACGAGCCCGCCGAGGACGTGCCGGCCCGGACGGCGGCCATGCTGGACTCGGCGCTGGAACCGGCCGCCTCCCTCGGCGACGACCCGGCCGGCTCCTGGGTCGGCGGGGTGAAGGACCGCGACGCCCGGCGGGCCTTCCTCGCGCGGGTGACCCGGCTGGCCGCCGCCGAGGCCGAGGGCTGGGCCTTCACGAGCCAGGCCTTCGGAACGCTGCGAGGCGCCCACGAGGCCGCCGCCGACCTGCGGGCACCGGTCGCCATCATGCTGCTCGACCCGGACGGCACCTCTTCGATACAAGAGATCGCACCGGGAAAAGGCCCGGCGCTCGTGAAGGAGCGCCGCTCCCGAATCCCGCTGATCGTCGGACTGAGCCTGGCGGCGGTCGCACTGATTCTCGCGATCGTCTGGATCATGCGGTCCTCCGCCTAGCCGGCCGGCCCTTCCCGATGAAGCTCGTGCTGTCCCATAAGCTCTATCAGGGCGACGTCCGATTCGAGGGAACCACGCTCGCGGGCCGGCTCGACAACTCCGACCGGTCCGGACACCTCGTGGTCAGCGCCGACGTGCGCGATTGGCACGTGACCGGCGCACCTGCCGGAATGGGCGACCTCGATCCGCAATCGTTCCGAGACGTGGCGAACTCCATCCTGAGGCGGCCGGACGAGATCATCTTGAACTTCGGAAGCTTCGACCTGACAGTCAGATTCCGTGACGGGGTCAAGACCGTGGCCTTCCGAAGCCAAACCCATGCGGAAATGACCTTCGATGCCCCTGAGCTGCTGCGCGATCTCACCGACGCCGTACGGGCAGTCTCGGACTGACGGGCGAGGTTGTTAGCCTCGGGCCGTGAGCTTTGCGAGGCGGGCGCCGCTGGTGACCAAGGTGCGGGCGGTCGCCGAGGTGGCCACCCATATGCGCGAGGTTGAGCTGGTGGGTCCCGAGCTGCGGCGTCTGCGCTGCCGGCCCGGGGCTCACCTGGTGGTGCACACGCCGCAGCGCCGGGTCTATTCGTTGTGGCGGCACGATCCGGGGGCGGCCTCGGTGACGTTGCGGATCGCCCTGCACGACGCGGGCGGACCCGGCTGCACGTGGGCCCGTGGCGTGGCCGTGGGCGACCGGGTCACCGTCGAGCCGCCCCGCAGCAAGATCACGTTGGACGAGGCGGCCCGGCATCACCTGTTCCTGGGTGACGAGACCGGCGCCGTCCCGCTGCTGGCCATGCGCGCGGCTCTGGGGCGGGAGGCCGACACGTACGGGGTCTTCGAGACCAGCACGCCCGGCAACGAGGTCCCCGATTTCGGGGCGTTCACGCCGTTCCCGTGGGTCCACCGCGGCACGGGCTCGGGCGTGGCGTCGCGGGTGCTGCTGCGCGCGGTCCAGGAGCTCGAACTGCCGCCGCGGCCCGGCACGGCCTACATCGCCGGGGAGAGCGACACCTGCCGGCTGTTGCAGCGGCACCTCGTGGAGCAGCGGGGCTGGCCGCGGAAGTCGGTGCTGCTGCAGCCGCAGTGGGCGGCGGGACGGCCGGGCTTCGGCGCGGGAGCGGAGCTGTAACAGTCACGCGCTAAACTCCCGCGGCGTGGTGTTCGGCGACCCTCCCCCGCGGCTGCAGATCTTGGGTCCGCTGCGGGTGTGGCGCGGCGGGACCGAAGTGGACGCCGGCCCCCGTCAGCAGGCCTTCCTGCTCGCCTTGCTGCTGGCCCGGGCCGGCGGCCCGACCGGCACCGGCGAGCTGATCGACCTGATCTGGGAGGACGACGCCCCGGCGAGCGCCCTCAACGTCATCCAGAAGTACGTCGGATCCCTGCGGCGGCTGCTCGAGCCCACGCTCCCGGCCCGCGCGGACGGCTCCTATCTGCGCCGGCGGGCCGGCTCCTACGTGTTCGAGGCCGACGCCGACCGGCTCGACCTGCTCACCTTCCGGCAGCTGGTCGCGGCCGCGCAGACCGACAGCCCCGCGGCGGCGCTCGACCACTACGCCGAGGCGCTGGCACTCTGGCGCGGCCCGGCCGGCGGCGGCCTGGCCACCGGCACCCGGGCGACAACCGTCTTCGCCGCGCTCGACGAGGAGTTCTACGCCGCCTGCGCCACCGCGGCCGCGCTCGCGGTGTCGCTGGACCGGCCGGAACGACTGCTGCCACCGTTGCAACTGGCCGCGTCGATGGCCCCGTTCCACGAGCCGGTGCAGAGCGGCCTGGTCGGACTGCTCGGCGCGGCCGGCCGCCAGGCCGAGGCGTTGTCGGTCTTCCGCACAGTCCGCGACCGCCTGGCCGGCGAACTCGGCATCAGCCCAGGAGCGGCACTCGAGGCGGCCCACCTCCGCGTCCTGACTCGACAGGCCCCGGTCCCGGCCGCGCCCCCTAGCGGCGCTCCAGCTACGGCGTCACCCCACCCCGACGCTCCGTCCACAGCGTCGCCCGAGCTCGGCATCCCGGCCACAGCGTCGCCTGGGCTCGGCACCCCAGCTATAGCGTCATATGGTCCTGGCATTCCGGCCACGGCTTCGCCTTATCCCGGCGCCTCAGCCACAGCGTCGCTTGGACTTAACACCCCGGCCGACGCGTCGCCTGGTCTCGGCATTCCGGCCACAGCGTCACCCCGCCCCGGCACCCTCGCCCCAACCCCGCCTGGAGCCGGCACCCTCACCCCAACCCAAACTGGACCCGGCACCCCCACCCCAACCCCGCCTGGAGCCGGCACCCCCATCCCGACTCAACCTGGAGCCGGCACCCACACCCCGACCCAACCTGGACCCGGCAATCCGGCGCCGGGCGGGCTGGTCGGGCGGGACGGCGAGTTCGCCAGGTTGTGGCGGGCGGTGCGTGGAGCGGTCGCCGGGCGTACGGCGGTCGGGGTCGTCGAGGGCGAACCCGGGGTGGGCAAGACGCGCCTGCTCGAGGCCACGGCCGCGGCCGCCGTCGAGCAGGGCGCGCTCGTCGTCTGGGGTCGCTGCCTGCCCGGCGACGGCACCCCGGCGATGTGGCCGTGGGAGCAGGCGCTGGGCGCGGTGGTCGACAGCCTGCCCGCCCCGGCCCGGGAGAAATGGCGCGCCGGCGACCTGGGCAGCCTGCTCGAACCGCGCGAGCACGACACCACCCGTCCGGCGGCCGACGGCAATGCCCAGTTCCGGCTGTTCGAGCAGGTCGTGGCCGTGCTCGGGCAGGCCGGCGGGCAGCGGCCGACGCTGCTGATCCTCGACGACCTGCAGTGGGCCGACGCCGCCTCGCTGCAGCTCTTCGGCCATCTGGCGGCCCGGCTGCCCCGGCGCACCGCCCTGCTGGCCGCCCTGCGCGACCGCGCGCCCGAGCCCACCTCGATGCTGGCCCGGACGCTGGCCGGGGCCGGTCGGCTGCCCGGGCACGTCCGGTTCCGGCTCGGCCCGCTCGACGCGGCCGGGGTGGCCGAGCTGATCCGTCACGAGCTCGGCCACGAGCCGGACGGCGACGTCGTCCACGCGGTCCACGCCCGTACGGCGGGCAACCCGTTCTTCGTCCGCGAGCTGGCGCGAATGCTCGGCGACGGTGACGCCCGGGTCCCGGCCACCGTGCGCGACATCGTCCGCGACCGCCTGGCCGGGCTCGACCTCGACGGACGCGACCTCGTGCAGGTCGCCGCGCTGATCGGCCGCGACGTCGACCTGCGGCTGCTGGCCCGGGCCGTCGGGGCCGAGCCGGCGGACTGCCTCGAACGGATCGGGCCGCTGCTGGCGCTCGGCCTGTTCGAGGGCCGGCCCGAGGACCCGTCGTCGCTGCGGTTCGCCCACGACCTGGTCCGCGAGTCGGTGGCCGGGACCGTCAGCCGGCCGGAGGTCGCCCGGCTGCACCTGCGGGTAGCGGACGCCCTGGAACACCTTCACGGCGACGACGAGGCGGTGGCCCACCACCTGTGGTCGGCGGGGCCGCTGGCCGACCCGAGCCGTACGGCGGAGGCTCTGCTGCGCGCGGCCCGGCGCGCGGCCGCCAAGCTCGCCTATCTGGCCGCCGACCGGCATCTGCGGCACGCCGCGCAGGTGACCCGGGCGGCGGGCCTGCCGGAGCTCGAGCTGTCAGTGCTGACCCTGCTCACCATCGTCGTGCGGCGGCACGCCGACTACGAGGGCACGACGTTCGAGTTGCTGGAGCGGGCGGAACACCTGGCCCGCATCCTGAACCGGCCCGCCGAGGCCGACGACTTCCTGTTCATCCGCACGATGGGCGCCTTCACCCGGATGACCGACGACCGCGGCCTGCTGGCCCGCCGCATGCACGAACGCGGCCGCGACTCGGGCGACCCGGCGGCGCGGGCCTACGCCCGGCAGGCGTGGGGCCTGCACCAGTGGGACATCGGCAACATCGGCGAGGCGTACCGGTCGCTGACCGGACCGGACATCGTCCCGACGTCCCCGTCGGAGGAGCCGCCGATGTCGACGCCGTTGCGACGCGACGGCAGCATCCCGGGTGAAGGGCCGGGCTGGCGGGCCGTGATGACCGGGCTGCACGGCGATCCGGGCGCGGCGCTGGCTTTCGTCGACACCTGGGACGACCCCACCGACCCGTACGCGTTCTCGATCTGGGTCTACTACACGACCATGATCGCGTCGATGGCCGGTGACGCCGCCGTGGCCCGCGGGGCCGGCGAGCGCTGGGTCGTGACCGACCTCGACCACCTGCGTACCCAACTCGACGTCTACATCCGGCAGAACTGGTGCTGGGCCCGGGCGATGACCGGCGACGACCCGGCCGCCGCGGCCCGGGAGGCGGAAGTGGGGCTGGCCGCCGACCTGCTCGACCCGCCGCAGTGGGGGCTGGCCTACCACTACGCGCTGATCGCCGAGATGTGGCTGGCCGCGGACGATCCCGAGCGGGCCGGCGGCGCCCTCGACCGCGCCGAACGGGCCATCCGCGTGCACGGCCAGCGCTACGCCGAGGGGCTGATCCTGCTGCTGCGCGCGCGTCTGCTGCAGGCCCGGGGCGAGCCCGTCGCCGCCGTGCGCGCTGCCGCCGAGCGGGCCCGCGACCGGTCGGCCGACCGCGGCGCTCACTTGTTCGCCCGTCGCGCTCAGAAGTTGCTGGCCACGCTGATCTGAACCAGCTCGAACGCCGTACGGGGATGGCGTTGTGCCGGGTCAGCGCCGCGCTGGGGCGCCGTCGCGTCGTAGTCGGCGCGTCACCGCGTACGCGAGCAGGATCGCCACCAGGCAGGGGGCGCCGACCGTCCAGGCGATCCGGAACATGTCGACGAACAGCATGCTGATCAGCAGGCCCGCCATCGCGACCGCCGCCGCCGCGCTGGTCCGGGCGCCACCGGGCAGCCGCACCGGCGACCGGCGCACCTGTTCGGCCGTGCGACCGCGGCGGAAGGCCACGTGCGTCACGAAGATCAGCAGCCAGGTCGTCACCACGCCGAACATGACGAGCCCGACCAGCTTCGCGAAGGCCTCGTCGGGCGACACCACCGACAGCGTCACCGCGAAGGGCACGCCGATCGCCGACGCGAGGACCGCGCGCACCGGCACGCCCCGGCGGTCGACCCGCGTCGTCCAGGCCGGCGCCTGGCCGTCGACGCCGAGCGAGTGCAGCGTACGGGTGGCCACGTAGAAGACCGTGTTCAGCGCGGACAACGCGGCCGTGAGGACCACGAAGTTCATCACCGCGGCGGCGACCGGCAGCCCGGCCCAGTCGAAGATGCGGACGAACGGGCTCGCGGTCAGGCCGCCGTCGGGGGCCGCGCCGACCACGTGCGACACCGACACCACGACCACCATGCCGAGCAGGTAGAACAGGCAGATCCGCAGCAGCGTCCAGCGGGCCGCGCGGGGCAGGTCCCGCCCGGGGTCGCTCGACTCGGCGGCGGTCAGGGCCAGCGCCTCGGTGCCGCCGAAGCTGAAACTGGCCACGATCAGCGCGACGGCCAGCCCGGCCAGCCCGTGCGGCAGGTACGACGACGCGTCGGTGAACGCCGAGAGGCCGGCCGCGGGGCGATCGGGCAGCCCGACGGTCAGGAACACGCCGCCCAGCACCAGGAACACCACGATCGCGGAGACCTTGACGGCGGCGAACCAGTATTCGACCGCGCCGAACGCCCGTACGAGGAAGAGGTTGATCACGATGAACACGCTCGCCGAGAGCAGCACCGGAACCCACAACGGCACGTGCGGCCACCAGTAGCGGATGTAGATCGCCACGGCGACGGTCTCGGTGCCCGTGCTGATCGCGACGACACCCCAGTAGAGCCAGCGCTGGGTGAACCCGGCCAGCGGCCCGAGGTGGCGGAAGGCGAACGCGCCGAACCCGTGCAGCCCGGGCTCGGCCGCCGCCATCTCGACCGCGGCGTAGGTCAGCGCGGCCGCGAGCACCGCGCCGGCGAGGTAGGCGACGAGCACGGCCGGGCCCGCCATCGACACCGCGAGGCCCGAGCCGAGGAACAGCCCGGTGCCGATCACGCCGCCGATCGTCAGCATCCCGATCTGCGCCGAGGTGAGCCCCCGGTGCAGGGCCGTGCCCGCCTTCTGCGAGGTCGTCATGCCCGTACGGTAGGAAGCCGGACTTGACGCATACGGAACGAGGCGGCCCGGTGGGCCGCCTCGTCCGGTCAGAACCTGAGGTCAGACGCGGTAGACCGAAATCGTCTGGTTGAGCTCCTCGGCCATCCGGGCCAGCTCCTGCGCGGTCGTCTGGGTCTCGGTGGCGCCGGTGGCGGTGGCGTCGGCGGCCTGGGCCACCCCGCTGATGTTGCCGGCGATGTCGTTGGCGCTGGAGGCGGCCTCGGCGACGCTGCGCGCCATCTCGTTGGTGGTGGCGGTCTGCTCCTCGACCGCGGCCGCGATGGTGGCGGCGTGGTCGTTGATCCGGGCGGTGACCTCGGTGATCTCGCCGATCGCGACGACGGCCTGCTCGGTCTCGCTCTGGATGGCGCCGATCCGGCGGGAGATGTCGTCGGTGGCCCGGGCGGTCTCCTGGGCCAGATCCTTGACCTCGGAGGCGACCACGGCGAAGCCCTTGCCCATCTCGCCGGCGCGGGCCGCCTCGATGGTGGCGTTGAGGGCGAGCAGGTTGGTCTGCTCGGCGATGGCGGTGATGGTCTTGATGACGTTGCCGATCTCGGCCGACGACTCGCCCAGCTTGGCGACGATGCTGTTGGTCCGCTCGGCGGTCGCCGCGGCCTGGGCCGAGACGGAGGCGGCCTCGGTGGCGCTGGTCGCGATCTCCCGGATCGCCACGCCCATCTCGTCGGCCCCGGCCGCCACGGTCTGCACGTTCAGCGACACCGTGCCGGCGGCGTCGGACACCGTGCCGGCCTGGGCCGAGGTCTCCTCGGCGGCCGAGGACATCTGCACCGACACGGCGGACAGCTCCTCGGAGGCCGCGGCCACATGGTGGGCGTTGTCGGCGACCTGGCGCACCATCGAGGCCACCGAGTCGGTCGAGGCGTCGAGCGACTTGGCCAGCTCGGCGACCTCGTCCTTGCCGGTCAGGCCCGTACGGGCGGTCAGGTCGCCGTCCTTGATCCGGTTCAGCACCTCGACGCAGCGGGCCAGCGGCTTGGTGATCAGCCGGGCGATGCCGACCGCGGCGGCCACCCCGAGCAGCAGCCCGGCGATGATCAGGCCGATGACGAGGTTACGGGCGCTGGCGTACGCGGCCGCGGCCTCCGACTTCTCCTTCTCGGCGGCCGTGACGGTCTCCTTGGCCAGGGTGTCCATGGCGGCCCGCGAGGTGGCGATCAGCGGATCCATCTCGTTCTTGCGGACGGCGGCGACCTGGGCGCTCTTGTTGGCCCGGCTCAGCGGCAGCAGCTTGTCGTTGAGGATCGCGACGTACTGCGCCCACGCCTTGTCGAAGTCGGCCAGCGCCGCCGTGCGGGTCGCCCCGAGGTCGTACGTCTTGTAGGTCGCCTCCGCCTTGGCCAGCGCCTCGAGGTCGTCGGTGATCGCCTTCTCGGCCTCGGCCTGGGTGGCTTTGTCGGGGGCGAAGAAGTGGTTGAGCGAGTCGATGCGGACCCGGTTGAACGCGTTGCGCACCTCGGCCATCGTGTTCAACTGCTGGGTGCCGACATAAACCTCGTTCGTGCTGTTGTTGAGGCTGGTCATCTGCGTCACCGCGAACGAGGCCACCCCCGTACCGGTGGCCGCGACCACCATGACCGCCGACAGGATCTTCGTGCTCACCCGACGGTCCTGCACCCAGCCGATCACACCTCGCCGATGCACCGGCGCCTCAACCGAACTCATCCCACGCTCCCGCGAATGGGCAGCCCCGAAGATGGTGAGGCCGCGTCTGGAGCCTCATTTCGTCTCCCGGCGCCCGGATCGGAGGAATCGGCCGCCGCGCACCTGTTTGCAACCGCTTGGCATCCGGGCCACTCTCAGCGGCGTGGATGACGCGCGTTCGGTTGCGGTGACGGGGAGTTCGGGGCTGGTCGGGGAGGCCGTGGCCCGGGGGCTGGCCGGCGACGGGTGGCGGATTCGGGGCGGGGATCGGGCGGCGGGCGGTCCCGAGCTGGTGGCCGCGGCTGACCCCGTGGCGCGGCGGGGATACTTGAGGTCGTGAACGGATCGCTGCCGGAACCGGAAGACCTGACCTCGCTGGTCCTGCGAACCGACTTCGCCGACGACAGGGCCTGGGCCGCCTTGCGGGAGGCCGTGGGCGACGACGACGCGACGTTCGTCGACGATCGCCGCTATGAGGGCGTGACCGTCGCCGAACTGGTCGAGGCCGACCGCGCCGCGCCGGACGTCGAGAAGGTGGTGTACGTGTTCCTGGCCGACGGCACGACGATGACCGACGCCGAACGGCCGCTGCTGGCTGTAGATCTGCACGACGGCCGGACGTTGCGCTTGCCGCCCCGCTGGTTCGAGGACATGTCGGCCAACCTGTGCCTCGGCAACGTGGACTTCGACGAGTTCGCCGGCTCCGCCGACGAGAGCGGGACCTATCGGGGCGTGGGCGGGTGAGCGCGTGCGGGCTTTTCTGATCACCGGGAACCCCGGCTCGGGCAAGTCGACGCTGGCCGCCGAGCTGGTCCGGCGCGGTCACCGGGCGGTCGACGCCGACGACCTTGCGAGCTGGGCGGACAGCTCCGGGGCGGCTGTCGACGCCCCCGCGACCGTCGACGAGGCCTGGCAGCTCACCCACCGCTGGGTCTGGACCCGGGAGCGGCTCGAGGCGGCCCTGACCGACATGACTTTCGTCTGCGGCATCGCGGTCAACCAGGAAGAACTGCTGGATCTCTTCGAGCGGGTGTTCCTGCTGACCCTCGAGGCCGACGAGCAGGACGCCCGGCTCGCGCGGGCCACCTCCGCGGCGCGCACCGAAGGGGTCAAGCAGCAGATCCGCGACGGCCGCCCGGTCTTGCAGGCGCGGATGCTCGCGGCCGGGGCGATACCCCTGGATGCCACGGCGTCGCCGGCCGCGCTCGCCGACACGGTGCTGGCCCTGGTGCGCGCGGATCGGTCGTAAAGCGATCGTGCAGTCGCTGTTCAGCGGCCGTCTCTAGCGTCCGGGCCATGCAGATGTGGGGCAAGCTGACCGTGGCGCTGGCCGCGGTGTCGACATTGACCATGGTGACCATGACCTCGGCCGCGGCGCATTCGGGCGGCGGGCCGGCCAAGAAGAAGCCGACGATCGTGCTCGTGCACGGCGCGTTCGCGGACGGCAGCGGGTTCACCGACGTGGCCGGGCGGCTGCTCGACGACGGCTATCCGGTGATCGCGGCGGCCAACCCGCTGCGCGGGCTCACGTCGGACGCGGCGGCGGTGCGGGCCCTGCTGGCGAGCATCGACGGGCCGATCGTGCTGGTCGGGCACTCGTACGGGGGTCAGGTGATCTCGACGGCGGCCACCGGCAACGCCAACGTGAAGGCGCTGGTCTACCTGGCGGCGTTCGTGCCCGAGACCGGGGAGAGCGCCGAGGCGCTGAGCGGCAAGTTCCCGGGCAGCACGGTCGGCGAGTCGCTCAAGCCGGTGCCGCTGCCGGACGGCGGGGTCGACCTCTACATCAACCCGGCGCTGTTCCACCAGAATTTCGCCGGTGACCTCCCGGCGGAGCGAGCGGCCCTGTACGCGGTGACGCAGCGCCCGGCGGCCGGGGCGGCGCTGGGCGAGCCCGCGTCGACGCCGCAGGCATGGCACACCATCCCGAGCCACTACCTGATCGCGGGGGCCGACCGGATCATCCCGCCGGCCGCGCAGCGCTTCATGGCCGAACGCGCACATTCGCGCACTCAAGTCGTCCGCGGAGCGTCGCACATGGTGTTCGCTTCCCAACCCCGTACGACGGTGGAGTTCATCGAAAAGGCGGCGCGCTGAGCCCGCTCAAGATGACGCGGGCCGGCTTGCCGATCACCGTCGCGCTGGTCGCCGGGGGCAGCCGGCGCAGCGAGGCGATGGCGAGCAGGCCCGCGCGCACGTCGCCGGCGTCCACGTCCGCGCGCAAACGACCGGCCGCGTACGCACGAACGACCAACTCGTTCAGCGCCTCGGCGTGTTCCTGACGCTCCCGCGGGCGGCCGCCAGCGCGCGTTCCCGGTTGTCGCGGGCGTCGGCGCGCCGCATCTGAGTCATCGGCGGCCCGGACCTTCCCACTTCTCCGGCGTGCGCATCGGCGACGAGGTCTTCGGCCTGGTCGACGTGGCCCGGCTCGGGGCGCGAGCGCGGAGTTCGCGGTGCTGCAGATGTGGGCGCGCAAGCCGGCCGCGATGCCGTGGGCGCAGGCCAGGGCGGCGGGCTCCGGGGTCGAGACGGCCACCCGGGCCCTCGACCTGCTCGACCTGCGGCCAGGCATGACGTTGCTGGTGCACGGCGCGGGCACGGGCTGAGCACCGCCGCCGAGCTGGTCACCGCGGGCCGGTTCCGGGTGCCGATCGAGGCCGTTTTCCCCGTACGCGAGGCAGCCCGGGCGCACCAGGCCGTGACGAGCGGTTCCCGGCGCGGCAAGATCGTCCTCGACCTGGACTGATCCGGTTAAGTCCCGGCAGAAACGGGCAAGCATCAAATCATGTCTATCGATCGCCAGGATGTGATGACTTGCCCGGCCCGGGTCACCCTCGACGCGGCTCAGCTGACCTTCCTCGACGGGCTCCCCACCCAGGCGCCCAGCGTGCAGTCCGAGCTGGGCTGCGAGCTCGAACGCGGGCACGAGGGGTCGCATGCCGCGCTCGGGCAGCAGGTGGAGGAGACGATGTGGTGGGTGCAGTGGACGCTGAGCGCTTCCGAGATCAACCCCTACACGTGGTGCCCGGGATGCCCGCTCTTTGACGGCCATCCCGGGCACCACACTACAGTTAACCGGTTCAGCGATGATCAGCGCGGCGCGACGTCGAGCAGGTGATCCTCGCGGATCTGCGCCACCACGGCCAGGGCCATCTGCCGCCCCCAGTCCTCGGAGGCGTAATCGCGCAGCACGACGTGCACACCGACCCCGAGGCGCTCCGCGATGTCGGCCAGCCGTTCGCCCACTTCCGCCTCCACCGCCTGCCGATCGATCTCCACCCCGTTGCGGCGCAGGGTCGCCACAAAGCCGTCGACGAGATCGATGATGCTGGTTCCTGCCATCTTCGCCACCCCGTAGTCATGATCAGTGATCAGAGTGTGCGGCGCAGAACCCACATTCCCGCGACGACGCGTACCCAAGATCAGTTTCTCCGCCTCAGGGGGTCGCCCACCCGGCCACCCCACACTCCCCCAGACGGCCTGTCGCGCGGCTGCACCCGCGTTTCCGCCGTGCCCACCGCGGCTCCCCCGCGCGGTCGGACCAGCGTTTCCGCCATGCCCACCGCCGCACCCGCGCGCGGTCGTCCTAGCGTGTAGACATGCTGACCGAGGCTTCCCTGCACGCCGGCGTGGCTGAGCTCTCGCGGCGCGAACCGGTCTTCGCCGACGTGGTGCGCCGCCATGGGATGCCCGTGCTGTGGAATCGCGAGCCCGGCTTCCCGTCGCTGCTGCACATCATGCTCGAGCAGCAGGTGTCGCTCGCTTCCGCGCGAGCCGTCTTCGACCGATTGAGCGTGCTGGCCGACCCGCTGACGCCGGAGAGCCTGCTCGCCCTCGACGACCAGCAGCTGCGCACGGCCGGGTTCAGCCGCCAGAAGACCCGGTACGCACGGGCCGCCGCCACCGCCATCGTCGAAGGCACCCTCGACCTCGGCAAGCTGGCCGGCCTCGACGACGCCGAGGTCGACCGGGAATTGCAGGCCTTGCCGGGCATCGGGCCCTGGACATCGACGATCTATCGGCTCTCGGTGCTGGGCCGGCCCGACGCGTGGCCGGCGAGCGACCTGGCCGTCATCGCGGCCATCGCCCAACTGTGGGAGCTGCCGGCCCTCCCGTCCCCCGCCGAGGCCACCCTGCGCGCCGAACCGTGGCGGCCGTGGCGCGCGGTCGCCGCCCGCATCCTCTGGCAGCACTATCTGGGCCGCCTCAAACCCGCCTGACCACGGCGCCGAAATGAGCGCCGGCCGAACATGTTCGACCGGCGCATGATGAGCGCAACGAGCATCTTCGGCCAGCGCAGGATGAGCGCAACGAACACGTTCGGTCAGCGGATAATGAGCGCGGCCGACAGGGCCGGCTCACCCCAGGCTGAATGCGGCACGAAAGGCGGCCAGCACAGCAGCCGGTTCGTCGAGCATGAGCGCGGTGCGCAAGGGTTCGAGAGCGGCGACCAGCGGATTGTCATGACGCGCGGCCACCACCGCATGCAGCGCCAGCACGGTCGGCTCGATCTGTGGCGGCGAGCCGGGATCCGGGTTCAACGACATCGTGGTCGTGAAGACCAGGCTCTCCGCAGGCACGTCTCGCCACCGGGCATAGGCGGCCTCGAAGTCGGCGAACCACGCCGGCGGCGGATCCCCCTGTTCGAGCGCGGTCACCCCCGCCACGACCCAGTCCGCACCGATCAGCCCGGCGCGGGTGCAGCAGAACCGGGCACCCCAGGCGGCCATCGCACGCCACGACTCCGGCCCGGCCTGGACGATCCGATCGATCAGATCACGGTCGTACGGGACCAGCCCGACGGCGTACGTCTGCACCTCGGGATCAAGCAACCGTTCGTCGGCGGGAACCCGGCCACCCCACGACCGTTCCAGCTCCTCGCGACGCCGCTGCGCCTCTCGTCGCTCCCCGGCCTCCCGCATGCGGCGCTCGGGAGGCCGGGGCGCCGGCTCGCCATCACGGTCGTGCAGTGTCGTCCCGACCCGCCGACCAGCGACACCACGGCCCCGGCGCCGGAGGTTGTTGTCGAACCACTCGTCCCGATCGAGCGCGTAGGCCTCGAGCTCCTCCCGCACTTCGCCATACCAGGGCCGGGCCGCGGCACCTGCTCCGACTCCGGCGCAGTGGAACGTCGCGTTCTCGAGGAACTCCGCGTCCCAGTGCACGCCGGTGATCCGCTCCATCAGCGCGAGCGCCCGCGCCAGATACGCCCGGTCGTCCGCCGCCCCGAACTCGAGCCCCGCCAGCAGCCCGTCGAGGCGTACGGGGGCATCGCCGGAGCGGTGCGACGGATGTCCAGGATCGAAAGTGACGATGAAACGGCCGTCGATCGCCCACGAGAACTGGGGCGAAGTGTTCTCGTTGAAGTAGAGCGACACCATCTCGACGGACAACGCCCGCACGACCTCGTCACGGATGCACAGAGACCCGGTGGGCTCGATGACCATCGTCCAGTCGCCGGCCTGCGTCGCGGCCGCGTAATCCAGCCTGGTGTCGTGTTCCGCGCCTTCTTCGTCGACCCACTTCCGCACCGCTTCGCTTCCGCCCAGGGCCAGTCCGGCCGACGTCATCGGCACCGCGCCCGTTCCGCCAAGCTGCTCGATCACGTCGTCCGGTTCCAGCCCCCGTACGAAGGTCAGGCAGTAGTTCTGCCCCAGCGCGTACGTCTCGATCGCCCACGTGTAATCCCCCGCCACCGCCATCCGTTCAATCTATGCTTGTCCATGCTGGATCGCCGCCGGGAGGGTCGCTCGTGAACATCGACGTGCCGCACACGGCGAGGATCTGGAACTACTGGCTGGGCGGGACTGACAACTACGCCGCCGACCGGGCCGTGGGTGATCAGGTGCGGCAGTTCCTGCCCGACATCGTGGCCTCCGCCCGCGCCGATCGGGCGTTCCTGCAACGAGCCGTACGCTTCCTGGCCGCCGACGCCGGCATCCGCCAGTTCCTCGACATCGGGGCGGGGCTGCCCACCGTGAACAACACGCACCAGGTCGCGCGGTCGATCGCGCCGGAGAGCCGGGTCGTCTACGTGGACAACGACCCGCTTGTGCTCACTCATGCGCGCGCGTTGTTGCACGGTGACGCCGAATATGTCGACGCCGATGTGCGCGACACCGGCGGGATCCTGGAGACCGCGCGGCAAACGCTCAACTTCGAGCAGCCGATCGCCGTGCTCCTGCTCGGAGTGCTCAACTTCGTCGGGAGCGACCAGGAGACGTACGGGATCGTGGGTCGTCTCCTGGAGGCCGTGCCGCCCGGCAGCTATCTGGCCGTCGCGCACCCCACGCTCGAGGTGCGGCCCGAGGAGTCGGCGGCGGCCGCCAGGCAGTGGAACGCGACGGCCACCCCGCCGATCACGCTGCGGCGCAAGGAGCAGATGCTGCGCTGGTTCGAGGGGCTTGAACTGCTCGAACCCGGGGTAGTCACGTGCACGCAGTGGCGGCCCGAGCCCGGCGATCCCGCGGCCGGCACTGAGGTCTATCAGTTCGGCGGGGTCGCCCGGAAACCCTAGGCTTTGATCATGTCTACCGAACCTCTGCCCGACAACGTCGCCGCCATGCTGCGGCAGCCCAACCCGGCCGTGATGGCCACCCTGGCCAAGGACGGGCGTCCCGTCAGCGTGGCCACGTGGTATCTCTTCGAGGACGACGGGCGGGTGCTGCTCAACCTCGACGGCGGGCGGGCGCGGCTGAAGCACCTGCAGAACGACCCGCGGGTGTCACTGACCGTGCTCGACAAGGACAACTGGTACACCCACGTGAGCCTGCAGGGGCGGGTCGAGGAGCTAACCCACGACATCGGGCTGCAGGACATCGACGCGCTGTCCCGGCACTACGGCGGCAACCCTTATCCGAACCGGGAGCGGCCCCGGGTCAGCGGCCGGCTGGTGATCGAGCGCTGGCACGTGTGGGGCGATCTCGCCTCGTAAAAGCGCGCTTTAGGAGCCCATCCGGAGCAGGGCGTTGCCGCCCAGCAGCACCAGGTCGGCGCCGGCCACCAGGGCCATGCTCAGGTGCAGCCGGCGCGCGGCCTGCTCCGGGTCCTTCTCGACCAGACCCCGTACGAGGAAAACGGCCGCCGCGCCCACCAGCGGGATGCCGACGAGCAGCAGGTAACCCACCGACGACGGGGTGCGACCCGCGTTGACCAGCAGCGCGATCATCACCGTGGGCAGGATGCCGAAGATCACCAGGGCCAATCCGCCGTACCATCGCAGCGCTGTCACGGGCTGAATGGTAGCCGTTGCCGAGTTGGCGCCGATGGGGCCGTCTGCGAAGGTGGACGGGTGCTGATCTACAAGATCCTGTTGCCCGCGGAGTGGGCCGCGTTCGAGGCCGCGGGACGTTTCGACGGCTCCCCGTTCGACCACAGCAGCGGGTTCATCCATTGCTCCAGCCGCGAGCAGACCGGGGTGACCGCCGAGCTGTTCTTCGGGTCGGAGCCGGCGCTCGTGGTGCTGGCCATCGAGGCCGACGCCCTCGGCCCGGCGGTGCGGTGGGAGGAGGCACCCGACCGGGGCGAGCTGTTCCCGCACATTTACGGGTCGCTGCCGAGGTCGGCCGTGTCCGGGGTCTACGAGGCGGCCGGCGCGGCAGACGTGGAACGGGCCCTGCCCCCGGCTTGAGTCACGGCTGCCGCGCGGCGGCCCGCTGGTCGAATCCCGCCAGCGTACGGGCGCACCGGGCGATGAAGAGCCACTGCGCGACCGGCACGAGCGGCCCGGCCAGGCGGCTGATCAGGCGGGCCGGCTTGGCCGTGACGTGGACTTGGAAGAACACGGCGCCCGCCCCGTCGATGAGAACCGTGAAGCGCTCCTCGCCCTCGAAGGTGTGGCCCGGCAGCGCGAGGTAGTGCAGCGAGGTCCGGTCGTCCTCCCGTACGACCTCGAGCACCTCGCACGGCTCCGGCACCCGCAAGCGCCCGAAGCCCAGCTCGGACCGCATGTGCTGCCCCACGAAGGCCGGCGGCGTCCCCGGCTCGACCCAGGCCCACGAGCGGCGGTGCATCTCCCAGGTCAGCAGGGCCCGCGAGGCCAGCTCGAAGCGTTCCCGCCCGGCGCCGATCCGGTGCGTCCAGGTGTGCGTCTGCGCGCGTCCGGCGTACGCGACGATCAGGGCGGTCAGCACCGCGGCCGCGTTGAGCACGCCGTGGGTCAGCACCATCCACGTCAGGTTGAGGTGCGGCACGTCGACCACCTGCCCCGACGCGTACAGCAGCGCGAGCCCCATCGTG
Source organism: Paractinoplanes lichenicola (assembly GCF_016785085.1). GTDB lineage: Bacteria > Actinomycetota > Actinomycetes > Mycobacteriales > Micromonosporaceae > Actinoplanes > Actinoplanes lichenicola. Next base: position 548,421 of record NZ_JAENHO010000004.1, on the reverse strand, counting down.
AGGATGCTCAGCGCCAGCAAGAATCGAAAAGCCTTCCCCGTACGGGCGGCGATCGCCAGCCACAACCCCGCGCTCAGCAGCCCGGCCCCGAGCAGTTCGATCAGGTCGCCGGTCTGCCCACCCACCAGAAACCCGATTCCCACGAGGGCCACCCCGCCCGGCGCCAGGATCTTGCGTTCATTCGTGAGCGCGAGCAGCAACATCGCGCCGAACCCGGCCACGTGGAAGTGCGCGGCGGTGAGCCCGAGAATCCCCGGCGGGAACCCGAGCAGCGCGTATCCCGCCCGCTCGGCCGCCAGCCCCGCCGCCGCCACGGGCAGACAGGCCGCCGCGAAGGCGACCAGCCGCTCCCGCCGCAACACCACCGGCACGACGCAGCAGGCCAGCAGGTAGGGCACGCAGAGCAGCCCGGCGACCCAGCCCCTCGGCAGCGCCATCGCCACCACGGCCGGGGCCGCCACGGCCGGCCACCAGCGCACGATCTTGGCCCCGCGGTCGAGCGCCCCCAGGCCGAGCGGCACAAACAGCAGCACACACACCGCAACCACGACGTAGAGCCCGACCCACCCGGACCCACTCAGCCGGTCCATGGCGCCTCCCGTTCTTGAACACGTTCAACTGAACATGTTCAAGCTACCACTTCATCGCGCATCCGCTACAGGCACGTAAAACGCGGTGGTGGCCTCGACCGCGGCCGCGACGTGGCCCGGTTCGCCGCCGCCGGCCAGGTGGGCCTCGCCCCAGGCGGCGGCGCTGCGCCGGCTGAACTCGCGTCCGGCGGGCGACACCTTCCAGGCGTCGACCTCGCTCAACGCCCGGCCTGCGCGGCGTAGAACCGGCGCACCCCGTCGGCCCGGACCGACGCGAACCCGTGCTCACGCAGAACGCGCAAATGCTGGGAGACGGCCGCCGTAACAGGGTGAACTCGGCCCGCACCACGTCCGTGATCGTGCCGGAGGTCTGCTCACCGTCGGCGAGCAGCTCCAGAATGCGCCGGCGCACCGGGTCGCCGAGGACGTCGAAGGTGTTCACGCGACCCGCCAGCGCACCATGGGGCTGCTGCCTGGGTGTTAGGTTCCACGGATGTCGTCGGATGCCCGCCGGTTCGCGGAGATCATGCTGAGTCGCGACGCGGCCAGCCGAGGCCTCGGCATCGAGCTCGACGATGTCGGGCCGGGGTGGGCGGTGCTGACGATGCGCGTGCGCGACGACATGGTCAACGGCTACGCATTGCTGCACGGCGGGCTGCTCGCCTCGCTCGCCGACAGCGCGTTCGCGGTCGCCTGCAACACGTACGGCGAGGTGACCGTCGCCGCCGGCTTCGACATCACGTTCCTGGAATCCGGAAAGGCCGGCGACCTGCTGCGAGCCCACGCGGCCGAACGAGCCCGGCGCGGCCGCTCGGGCCTCTACGACGTGACCGTCGCTCGCGAGGACGGCACCGTGCTGGCCGAGTTCCGGGGACGCAGCCGCTCACTCGGCCGCCCCATCGAGTGAGCGGCTGATCAGCTGGGCCAGCTCGCGTACGCCCTCGCGCAGGCGGTCCTCGGTCGTCTGTGCGTAGCCGAGGATGAGCGTCGGTGGCCGTTCGCCGGCGGCTGTCGCGTAGTCGCTCATCGTGGCCAGGGCGATCCCGTTCGCACGGGCCGCGGCGGCGATCGACGAGATGTTTACCGACGGCGGCAGTTCGACGGTCACGTGCAGTCCGGCCGCGATGCCCCGGACGGTCGCCTGCGGCAGGTGTTCGGCCAGCGCGCGAACCATGGCGTCGCGGCGACGGCGATATCGCGTACGCATTCGCCGCAGGTGCCGGTCGAGGTCGCCGCGCCGGAGGAAGTGGGCGAACGCCAGCTGCTCGATGCGCGACACGCCCTGGTTCTCCTCGCGCACGCCGTCGACCAGCGAGGGCGGCAGGACCATCCAGCCCAGGCGCAACGCGGGCGCGAGGACTTTGCTCACCGTGCCCGCATAGACGACATGCTCCTGGTCGAGCCCCTGCAGCGCGCCCACCGCCGGCCGGTCGTAGCGGTATTCGGCGTCGTAGTCGTCCTCGATCGCGATCGCGCCGGTTTCGCGCAACCAGGCGATCAGCGCCGTTCGCCGCTCCGGCGCGAGCACCACGCCCGTCGGGTGCTGATGGGCCGGCGTGAGGATCACCGCGTCGGCCCCGGCGGCCGCGAGCTCGTCGGTCCGCAGACCAAGACCGTCCACCCGTACGCGTACCGGCTCGAGCCCGGCCCGGGCGGCGATCTCGGCCTCCTCACCGTTGCACGGGTCCTCGCACGCGATCCGTCGGGCACCCCGGGCCCGCAACAGCCGGCAGATCATGCCCAGGCCCTGCAGATATCCGGTGGTCACGGCGATGTGCCGGCGGTCGGCGACCACCCCGCGGACCCGGCCCAGGTAGTCGGCGAGGGCGTCGCGCAGGGCGTCGGTGCCGAGCGGGTCGCCGTAGCCGAGATCCTCGACGGTGATCTCGTTGACGGCGTCGCGCAGGCAGCGCGCCCAGGCCGCGCGCGGGAAGCCGGAGACGTCGGGCCGGGCCGGTCGGAGGTCCAGCCGGACGACCACCTGCTCGTTGATGGCCGCAGTTGCGCGAGTGTGCACGAATGCGCCGGAAGCGATGCGCGGCTGCACACCCTGCCGGAGCGCCAGATAGCCCTCGGCGGCCAGCTGCGCATACGCGTCGACGGCCACCTTGCGCGAAACGCCGAGCTGCCGGGCCAGCTCGCGCGTGGACGGCACCGGCGTGCCCGGGTGCAGCGTCCCCCCGCGTACGGCATCGCGCATCTGGGTTTGAATCTGCGCGCTCAACGTGCCCGCCCGGTCGCGCGAGACGGTCAGCAGCAGCTCCACTGGTCCCCTCTTTCGCCACTCCACTGGATCTGTTGTTTGTACCAGTCCGGCGCGAGAGTCAGAACATGCTCTTTTCGACGTCGGTTGTTGCTCGTTTGCCGCTCGCCACGCTCAGCATCGGACTGCTCGTCCACGTCGAGCGGCTGACCGGTTCGTACGCCGCCGCCGGTCTGGCCGCCGGCGCGCTCGCGATCGCTCAGGGGGTGGGCGGCCCGCTGCTGGGCCGCCTCGTCGACCGCCACGGCCAGACGCTCGTGCTGATCCTGCCGGCCCTCGTGTCCGGCACCGCGCTCGCGGTCGTGGCGTTCCTTCCCGCCCGTACGCCGTTGCTCGCGCTGCTGGCCCTGGCCGCGCTGATCGGTTTCGCCACTCCCCCGGTCGGCGCGTGCATGCGCACCCTGATCCCGCTGCTGAACCCCGGCACCGAACCCCGCGCCTACGCGATCGACGCCGCCGCGACCGAACTCACCTGGATCGCCGGCCCGCCCCTGGCCCTCACCGTCGGTTCGCTAGCCGGCACCGGCACCGCATTGGCCCTGGCCGGCGCCGTCCTGCTCGCGGCCACACTCGCCTTCGTGCTCTCCCCCACGTCCCGCTCATGGAGATCAAAAGCCGTTTCCCGTACGCGTTCAAGCGCGCTCGCTTCCCCGCAAATGCGCACTTTGGTGCTCGTCATGGCGTGCGTAGGTGTCGTCTTCGGCGCGACCGAGGTGGCGGTGACTGCGTCGGCCCCCTCCGCCGCAGGCTGGCTGCTGGGCTTGTGGGGCCTGGGCTCACTGGCCGGCGGCGTAGTGGCCGCCCGCTCCGGCGGCGGCGCCCGCGACGGCCGCTCGTTCGCCCTGCTGCTCACATTCCTGGCCGCGGGCCACCTGTCGCTGGCCGTGGCCCCACCAGCACTGATCGTCCTGGCCGGAACCGTGATCGCCCCCATCCTGGCCAGCGCCTACGCCATGGTCGACAAGGCGGCCCCCACCGGCACCGCCACCGAAGCCTTCACCTGGCTCGCCACCGCCACCGCCACCGGCACCGCAGCCGGCGCCGCAGCCGCAGGCACCCTGGCCGACTTCACCACCCCCACCACCGGCTTCCTCCTGGCCGGCACAGCCGCCCTCACCGCAGCCCTGATCGCCGCCACCCGCATCCCCTCCCCCCACCATGCCGCCACCCACACCACCCGTCGTACCAACGCCGCCGCACTCATCCCCACCACCCGCCGTGCACCGGCCGGCGAGACTCCATGAACGTCGCTCGTCCTCATGCATCGACAAGCGGGTCCCGGCGCGGGTGCGCAATCGGGTGCATCCGTTCGCCAGCCGCGGCCGCCGGCGTTTGACTGCGCGAAGTGGAGCCCAGGCGCCCGCCGATCTGGGCAGGTCACTTCACCGGGCTGGAGGGGTCCCGGCCGAGCAGCAGCAGGGTTTCGGTCAGCGGGTCCGCGTCGGCCGGGGTCGGGAGCGCGGGGGCGAAAGGCGAGCCCGGCGCCAGCCGCTCGGGGCCGTCGGGGACGGCTCGGGCCACCGCCAGGGCGAGGGCCAGCGCGTCGGGGTCGGGCGCATAGGCAATGTCGAGCGTGCGGGCCACATCCCAGCCGTGCACCACGTAGTCGACCAGGTGGAACCCGACCGCCAGCCGGCCGGGGACGGAACGGCCGAACTCCGGGATCCAGAACGGCGTGTCCAGGTCGTCGACGGCCGCGAAGGCGGCGATCACGGCTCGCGCGGACTCCTCGTAGCGCCGAATCAGCTCGCGCGACAGCCCGAGAGCGTAAAGGGACGCGGACCCGGCGGTAGGACCCGAAGTGGCATGGGCGGTTGACGCAGGGGCGGCCGAAGCAGGGGCGTGTGACGCGGCGGCGGGTGAGGCTCCGGCGGCCGTGGCGAAGACGTAGTGCTGGTCGGTCATGTGGGTCAGGAGCGCGGCCAGGTCCCAGCCCTCGCAAGGGGTAGGCGAGGTCAGGTCGGCGTCGGTGATCCGGGAGACCAGGTCGGTAGTGGTATGGACTGCGGCGGCATCGAGTGGGCGCGCGTCGATCTCAATCGTAAGCATGCGCCTATCATGTGCGTGCGCTTATGATTAGTCAACGGGTGGTAGGAGTAGATCTCGTGGAGGAGCGCGAGGATCTGGGCGCCATGGTGTTCCGGCTGGGGCGGCGGCTGTTGGTGATGGAGCAGCCGATCCTGGACCGGCATGGCGTGTCCATGTGGGCGTACGCGGTGCTGACCGCGCTGCGCGAGAGCCCGATGCGCACCCAGACAGCACTGGCCGCAGGCATCGGCGCCGACAAGACGCGACTGATCCCCGTGCTCGACGAGCTGCAAAAACGCGGCCTGATCGAACGCGAGCCCGACCCGTCCGACCGCCGCGTCCGCCTGCTCGACCTAACCGCGGACGGGCGCCGCCTCCACGAAACGATCCAGTCCGAGATCCGCGCGGGCGAGGCCGACCTGCTGTCCGACTTCCCACCCACCGACCGCGACGGCTTCCTCCGCGCCCTGATTGCCCTGACCCGGCGCTAACCCCCGCACCGGACGAGCCCCAGACCGCCGGCTAGTCGCTAACATTTCAGCCAAACGCTGGCCCGCGCTGACCAAGCGCCAAACCCGCCAGCTAGTCGCTAACATTTCAGCCAGACGCTAGCCCGCCCTGATCGAATTAGTGCCGTTGCCGTTTGCCCGGAAGCGCTGACCCCGCCAGCCAAGCGCCAACCCCGCCAGCTTGGCGCTAACATTTCAGCTAGACGCCAGCCCTCGCTGACCAAGTGCTGACCCCGCCAGCTAACCGCCAAACCGCCAGCTTGGCGCTAACATTTCAGCCGGACGCTAGCCATAGGCCAGGCGCCGGCCCACGGCTACAGCGCTAACTCAGCAGCCAGTCGCCGGGCAGCGCCTCGCGCACCGCGGCCATGTGGTGGAGGCGGGCCCGGCCACAAAGGCTGGGGCAGGGCCCGGCCACAAAACGCCAGAAACGCTGAAGCAGGGCCCGGCCACAAACGCCACAAACGCTGAGGCAGGGCCCGGCCAAAAACGCTGAGGGCGGGGCAGGGCCACAGACGCTGAGGGCGGGGCCCGGCCACAAACGCTAAGGGCGGGCAGGGCCAAAAACGCTGAGGGCGAGGCGGGGCCGAAAAACAGGCGCTAAACGGCGGGCACTCCCAGGCTCTCGCGTAGCCCGCTGGCTCGCGCGATCGGGCGTGTCACCGCAGCTCGTACGGCGTCCTCCGAGCCGACGATGCGCAAGCCGGACTGGGCCCGGGTGACGGCCGTATAGAACAGCTCGCGGGTGAGCAGCGGCGACGTGGCCGGCGGCAGCACCAGCGAGACCCGGTCGAACTGGCTGCCCTGGCTGCGGTGCACGGTCATCGCGTACAGGGGCTGGGCCTCGGACAGGCGCGAGGGCGGGATCAGCACCGTCTCGCCGCCCCGGGCGAACGCCGCGCGCAGCCCCTGCGGGGTCTGGATGACCACGCCCGTGTCGCCGTTGTAGAGGTGGTTGTCGTAGTCGTTGGCGGTGATCAGAAGCGGTCGCAGGTCGGCCGGGTGATCGGCGGGCAGCCACTGTTCGATCTCGTTCGTCCAGCGAGCGACCCCGTACGGGCCGTGGCGGTGCGCGCAGAGCAGACGGTGCGCCTCGAGCGCCTTCAGGGCGGCGGGGGCGTCACCGGCGGCGGCCGCCGACGCGACCTGGGCGAGGGCGGCCAGCACCTCGGCCCGCAGCTCGGGGCAGTCGGCCGATTCGACGAACTCGACCTGTGAGCTGCCGGAACGCAGCAACGAGACGACGGCGTCGGCGTCACCGGCCCGTACGGCGGTGGCCAGCCGGGCGATGTCGCCGCCGAACCGCCACGTGCGGTCGAGCGTGACCACCCCGTTGACGACGTCCGCGGGCGAGCCCAGCGACTCCAGCGCGGCCGCCAGCGCGGGCTCGGGACAGCCGTCGGCGGCCACGATGTCGCCCAGCACGGCGCCCGCCTCGACCGACGCGAGCTGGTCGGGGTCGCCGACCAGAATCAGTCGGGCGTCCGGTCGTACGGCCTCGATCAGGCGGGCCGTCATCGTCAGCGACACCATCGACGTCTCGTCGACCACCACGACGTCGTACGGGAGGCGGTGGGCGCGATGGTGTTTGAAGCGGGTGCGTGATCCGGGGCGCCGGCCGAGCAGACGGTGCAGGGTGGACGCCTCGAGCGGGGGCAGGCCGAGACCGGTCACCGACCGTACGGCTTCCTCCAGCCGCGCGGCCGCCTTGCCGGTGGGGGCGGCGAGCGCGATGCGCGGCGGAGCGGACGATTGTGCGCACAACACGGCCAGCATGCGCGCGATAGTGGTCGTCTTGCCCGTTCCGGGGCCGCCGGCGAGCACTGTGACCCGTCGTAACGCGCAGACCGCGGCGGCCAGTCGCTGCTTGCCGGCGCCCGACTCGAACAGCCGATCCAGGTCGTTCTCGAGCGCCGGCAGCGACACCGGCAAGGGCGGCGCGGCGGCCCGGGACTGGAGCTGGCGGCGGACGAGCTCCTCCTCGCGCCAGTAGCGGTCGAGGTAGAGCAGTCCGTTGACCAGGCGCAACGGCCGTCCGGGCACGCCGACGACCGGGCTGCGGGCGCACGCGTCGTGCCAGGCCTCCGGCGACGGCCAGGGCAGGGTGCTGACGTCGACACCCTCGTCGGCCGCCGTGGTGCTGCGCGCGGTGGCGAGCTCGACGCAGACCGAACCCATGCGCAAAGCGCGCACAGTCAGGGCGATCGCCAGGTGCACGTTCTCGTCCGTTTCGCCGCCGAGAACGGCCACCCGCTGAGCGATGTGCACATCGGCCAGGGTGAGCACACCGGCCGCGTTGAAGACGGCGAGCAATCCGGTGGCGTGCAACGCTCGTTCGACAGTGACCGTCATGTGCGCACCCCGTCCAGCAGCTCGGACAGCTCGGTGACCAGTTCGTGCGGCGGGTGCCAGCTGAAGACCCCGTACGGGATGCCGCCCGGCGCCGGGGTCGGCGGGCCGCACATGCCGCGCAGGAACAGGTAGAGCACCCCGCCGAGATGCTGAGCGGGGTCGTAGCCGGGCTGCCGCCAGCGCAGGTAACGGTGCAGGGCCGCGGAGTAGAGCAGCGCCTGCAACGGGTAGTGCGCCGCCATCATCGCCTGGTGCAGGGCGTCGGGCCGGTAGTGATAGGCGGTGAGCGAGCCGTCGAAGGGGCCGAGCCAGTTCGACTTGTAGTCGGCCACCACGTAGCGCGGGCCGGGCAGGCGCAGCACCAGGTCGATGCTGCCGGTGAGGTAGCCACGCAACGGCTCCGGACCGAGCGACCGCAAGCGATCGGCGTAAACGAACAACGGATGCGCAGGTTCGAGATGCCGCTCGAGGAGGTCGGCGAGCGCGCTCAAACGGACGGCTTCGGACACCTTCGGCCGGTCGCCGCCCTGCAGCGGCAGCTCGAACTCCAGCTCGTCGAGCCGATCCGTACGCGCGAAGTCGATCAGGCGCCGGCCGTCGGCCAGCGGGCCGAGCGAAGTGTGCAACGCGGGGATGAGCGCGGTGGCCAGTTCTTGCGCGTTTGCGGACGGTCCGAGCGTCGCGCGCGCACTCGAAGTGAGCGACTCGTGCAGATCCGGCGCGGCGAAGTCACAACGCTCCAACACCGTGTGCAACATCGTGCCGAACGCGGCCCCCGTCGGCAGCCCGGCCATCGGCGACAACAGCCCGACACCATCCGCGGCGGCAAGCGTGGACGGGACCGGCACTGCGGGTTCATCGTTCTCGGCGGTGCCGGGTTCGCTGGCCACTCCCGGCTCGTCGTGCTGGCCGGCCGTGAGGCGCGAATAGGACGTGCGCCGCCAACCCAAGTCGAGCCGGCGGCGGAAAGGGGCGGCGGCCAAAGCCGGGCTTTCGGTGGGCGCGGGAGACCACGACACGGGCGTTGAGGGGACCAGAGTTTCGACCGCGAACGATTCGGACGACAAAGCGCCGAGCCGGGCCAGCGCGTCGTCGTCGGACGGCACGTCGTATTCGGCCGACGGGTTTTCGGCCTCGGCCGGGCGGCCGAACAGGAATCGGTGCAGCGCCGAGGCTTTGGTGTTGGCCGTCGGCGCCCACCACGCCACCACCTGGCTCGCCGCGCGGGTCAAAGCGACATACATGAGCCGCAGATCCTCGCCGTCCTCCTCCGCACGATGCCGGCGCAATGCGGCGCGATAGCCCGGCGCTTTCGACCCGCCGACGTCGATGACGCGCGAGCCCGCTTCGTCGTGCAGTCGCAGCAATTCCGGCTTTCCGACATGCCGGTCCCACCCGAACGGCAGGAACACCACCGGATATTCGAGTCCTTTACTACTGTGGACGGTCACGATCTGCACGGCATCGGCGTCGGATTCCAGGCGGCGGCTTCGTTCCACGCCGACGTCGTGCGGGGCGTCCTCGATGCGCCGGCGCAGCCATTCAGTGACGGCCGTCAGGCCCAGGCCGCCCTCGACCGCCGCCGCGTGCAGCGCCATCCCGACGTGCCGCAGGTCGGTCAGGTGCCGCTCGCCGGAGCGGCGGGCCAGCAGCCGGGCCGGCATCCCGGTGGCGGTCACGGCCTCCAGCAGCGCCGCCACCCCGCGGGTCGTCACCAGCCGCTGCCACTGCCGCAGCGTCGTGCCCAGCTCGTCGAGCTCTTCCTCGGTCGCGGCGGCCAGGCGCGACGCGGACCAGCCGACGATGCCCGTCAGCGCGGCGGCCGCGACCCGCGTGCCCCGGTGCGGCTGCTCCAGCCCTTCGAGCAGGGCCAGCCAATCGGCTCCGGCCGGAGTGCCGAACACGCTTGTCGTCCCCGCCTGCACCGCGGGCAATCCCAGCGCGGACAACGCCGTTTGAATCTGCGCGCTCTGCCGGTGAGTGCGCACCAGCACCGCCACATCGCCGGGCGCGACCGAACCGTCGGCCAGCCGGTTCATGACCTGGGCGGCCAGATCCTCGGTAATCGTGGTCCGGGCGTCGGGGGCTGACACGAGTCCCCATTTGTTCAGCGCGAATCCGTCCCGGCGCAGCACCCGCAGGCGGAACGGCGGCCCCGAAAGACGCGACTTCTCCCAGGCCGCGGCCACCGGTCGTACGGCAATGCGTTTGTCGCCCAATGCTGCGGTGCCGAAAACGGTCTCGAACGCCGAGAGCACGCCGCGGTCGCTGCGCCAATTGGTGCCCAGCGTGGCGTGCGCCGGGGCGTCGCCGGAAGCGGACAGATAGCTGATCACGTCGGCGCCGCGGAACGCGTAAATGGCCTGCTTGGGATCCCCGATCAGCACGAGCGTCGTGTGGCCGTGAAAGGCAGTCCGCACGATGTTCCACTGCACCGGATCCGTGTCCTGGAACTCGTCGACCAGCACCACGGAATAGCGCTCGCGCAGACGGCGACAAGCGGTCTCACCCCGTACGGGATCGGTCAGTGCCCGATCGAGGCCGGTGAGCATGTCGTCGAAACCGAACAGCCGCCGCTGCCTCTTGCGCCGCTCGACTTCGTGCCGCACCGCCGCGGCGAACCGGAATCGCGTGCTGCCGTCCGGTTCGAGCCGCGCCTGACTGTCCGTCACCGCGTGCCGCGCGATGTCGAGCGCCATGGCCCGCGTGAACTCGGGCGCCTCAGCGTCCGGAGTTGCGTACTTGCGCACATAGAGGTCGTCGACCACCTCGGTGATCAGGTCCTCGAGGTCGTCGACGAACACGCCGTCCGGGTCGGTGTCGGCGGCGATGCCCAGCCCGGCCAGCACCTGGTGGCAGAACTGGTGCGTGGTGGCGATGGTGGCCGCGTCGAAGTCGGCGACCGCGGCGGCGAGCCGGCGGCGGCGTTGCGCGATCTCGTCCGGTTGCGCGTCGGCGAGCAGGGTCAGCACCACGTCGCCCGGGTCGATGACGCCCGACGCGAGCCCCCGTTCGGCGCTGACCAGCCTTTCCCGTACGCGTTGGCGCAGCTCGGCGGTCGCCGCCCGGCCGAACGTGACGAGCAGCAGATCGCGCAACTTCGCGCGGCCCTCGGCGACGTACCGGGTCGCCAGCGCCGCGATCGTGAACGTCTTGCCCGTGCCCGCGCTGGCCTCCAGCACCGTCGTGCCGGTGGGCAGCGGACCCCGTACGTCAAAAGCGGCCACCGCCATCAGAGCTGCTCCGACGTCTCGGCCCGGCACAACGGCTCCCAAACGCGCATCGCGAGCGTGTCGAAACGCGCAGGATCGCTCAACAACCGGTCGAACGCGGCATCCGGCCCCCACACCAGGCGATGCTCGGCGTCCTCGTTCTCGCCACCGCCGTCGAACTTGGCCCATTCCTGACGAGCCTTCCCGTACGCCGTCTCGGCCGGCCCGCCGCTCAACCGGCACTTCGCGTACGCGTGCGAGGTCTTGGTGGCCAGCGGAACCGGCTCGCACAGCCCCTCGTCGGCCAGCGCCACCAGGTCGCCGAGCAGCCGGCGCGCGATGCCCGCGTCGATCGGGCCGAACGACGACCGCGACGGCCCGCCGAACCCGCGCCCGATCGTGACCGAGCGCCACGGCACGTCCGGGCGGCCCGCGGTCAGGGCGAGCAGCTGCAGCCAGGCCTTGAGCCGGTGCTTGGGCGAGACGCGCGAGTAGTTGACCGCCGCGACCGTGTCGCCGTAGACGTCGCCGACCGTGCCGACCAGCAGCCGCCCGTCCGGCAGCGCGACGGTGATGTCCACAGCCTCCGGTACGCCGTCCACATGCGTCTTCGCCGCGGTGGCGAGGGGCATGGCCTCCCCCGCGATGGCGTCGAGCAGCCGCGAGCCCAGCGGGCCGGGCGGAACCGTGCCGCGCCGCCATTCCGCCTGGACGCACCGGTTGAGATCGGTGCCGTCGAGCAGGGAGCGCAGCAGCCGGTCGCCGACCGACCACTTCTCCAGGTTGTCGAGCTCGACGGGCAGCCCGTCGGCGGGTTCGCCGTCGTCGCCGAAGAGGCCGACCCCGAGCCGGCGGCGCAGGAAAGCGCGCACCGGATGCGCGAAGAACGCGTGCAGATCGCTCAACTCGACCACGTCCGCGACCGGCGGCGGCAGCGGCGCGGACAGGAACGGCGGCTGATCCGTACGCTCCCCCGCGGCGGCGACCGCTCCGGCCAGCGCGGTGGGATCGAAGCTGAACGGCGTGTCGGCCCGGAAGTTGCGGGCATCGAACGGCTGCAACGGATGACGGGTCAGGACGAACTCGCGCATCGAACGGCCATCCCTCGTGCGACCTGTGCGATCGAGCGCGTCGAGCACCTCGTCCAGCGGCACCGACGGCGGCCGCGGCGCGTTCGTCCGCTCGTCCGCGCCGGAATAGACGAGCACCAGCGCATCGGTCGCTGCCATGACCGCGTCGAGCAGCAACTGCCGGTCCTCGCCGCGCGGATCCCGCTCCCCCACGTACGGAACCCGCCCCAGCACGTCGTCCCCGTCCAGCCCGGCACCGCGCGGGAACACGCCGTCGTCGAGCCCGAGCACGCAGATCACCCGGTGCGGCACCGACCGCATCGGCACCATTGTGCACATGGTCAGGTCCCCGGTCCGGAAGTTGGCCCGCGTCGGGCTGCCCCGCAACCGCCCGCCCAGCAACGACCGCACATCGGCCAGGCACAGCGGCGCGGCCGAATCGCCGATCTCGGCCAGTTCCGCGTCGAGCTGGATGCGCTGCCAGGCATCGGCGTCTGACACGGCGGTGAACTCGTCGACGGCCGCCGCGATCGCTCTCAGCCACTCGTCCAGCGAGCGTTCCCCGGAGAAGCCGGTCAGGATCGCGCCCAGCCGGTCGACCAGTTCGGCCAGCCGGCCCGCGAGGTCGACGTCGCTGGAGTCCATGTCGTCCAGCGGCAGCGCGGTGCCCAGCCAGTTCGGCTCCTCCTCGCTCATGGCCGCGCCGAGCAGGATCCGGTCGAGGCCGGCCGCCCACGTGTTGGAGCGGGCGGTCACCTGGAACCGCTGCCGATGCTCGGAGTCGAAGCCCCACCGCACCCCCGACTCGACGACCAGCTCGCGCAGCCGGTCGAGATCGTCGTCGTCGAACCGGAACCGCCGCCGGACCGGGGCCGTGGCCGCCAGGTCGAGCACCTGCGCCGCCGTCACGCGCGCATCGGCCAGCTCGAGCAGGTGCGCGATCACGCCGAACAGCGGGTTGAGCTGACGCAGCGCCCGGTCGGCCAGCCGGACGCGCAACTTGTGCGCCGGATGCGCGGCCTCGGCCCCCAGACCGAACGACGCCGAGATGAGCGGCGCGAACGACTCGATGTCCGGGCACATGACCAGGATGTCCCGCGGCTCCAGGGTCGGATCGGCGCTGAGCAGCCCCAGGATGATCTCTCGCAGCACCTCGACCTGCCGGTCGTGCCCGTGACAGGCATGAACCTGCACGCTGCGATCACTTTCGTCGATCACCTGTTGCGCGTTTGTGAGCGAATCGGCGGCGATGGCGCGTTGCAGATGACCGAGCAGGGTCGGCGGGAAGGCCGGGCCGGGGTGGTGGCGGTCCTCGGCCGGGGCGAGCAGCAGCTGCAGCTCACGGGCGTCGCGGCCGAGCGAGGCCAGCAGCGGGTGCCGGGGCAGCTCGCGCGTCGGGTCGGCCTCGCGGGCCAGGGGCAGCTGTGATTGACCGTACGGGGTCAGGCTCTCCCACAACGCCGGGGAGGGATGCGGCAACCACAGGTGCACGTCGCGACCCGCGGCCAGGGCATCGAGCAGGGCGGCGTGGGCCGCGGGCAGCCGGGTGAGGCCGAAGACCGAGAGGCGGCCGGGCAGCGGGGAACTGCCGGGATCCCGCCGGAGGGCCGCGCACACGCCGGGCAGGCGTTCGGCCGGGCTGGGCACGGGCATCCGCGAGATCAGCCGGCGCCACAGCTCGGCTTGCCAGGTCAGATCGCCCGGCACGCCGGAATCCTGACCGGCCGACCAGGCGCGCAGCATCGCGGGGCGGTGCCGGCCGTACGAGTCGAACAGCTCGGCCAGGTGCCGGGCCGTCGCGTACCGGCGGCCGCGGCGGATCGGGTCGTCCTCGAGGGCGCCCAGGTAGGCCGCCAGGGGCCGGCACCAGCGTTCCGACACGCTCCGGTCGATCACTTCGAGCAGCGGCCAGACCAGGCGGTCCGGCCGCCACGGGTCGTCGCCGGGCAGGCCGACCTGCCCGAGCAGATCGGCCAGCGACGGAAACTGCACATTCGCGCATACTCCGTCGTCGCCGGTGCTCACGCCCAGCCGGTGCGACAGGCGCTGGGCGAGCCAGCGTTCGACACCCTTGGACGGCACGCTGACGATCTCGGGCGCGAACGGGTCGCCGAGCGGTTCGCACACCACGTCGGCCAGGGCATCCGCCAGCCGGTCGGTCCGCTCGGCACGATGAACAAGCAACATGTCAGCACCCAGCATTGGCGATCTTGGGTGCAGCACGGCCGGAATCCCCAATTCGGGTGGCATTAGGGTCCTGCCATGTCGCTGAGTTTCAGGGCCGCCGTCCGCGCGATCATCCTTGACCAGGACGACCGCGTGCTGCTGTGCCGGTTCGTCGTCCCCCACCCGGCGGTCCCGGCCGGGGCGCCGGCCGTCTGGGCCGCTCCGGGCGGCGGCATCGACCCCGGCGAGGACAGGCTGACCGCGCTGCGCCGTGAGCTGCGGGAGGAGACCGGCCTGGTCACCGCCGTCGACCCGCCGCACGTCTGGCACCAGGTGATCGCCGCGGCTGATCTTCCGCCGGGGCTCGGCGGTCTCGTCAACGACTACTTCCTGGTCCGCACCGCCCACTTCGAGCCGCGCGGCGAGTTCACGGACGGCCAGCTCGCCGCCGAGCACATCGGCGCCTTCCGCTGGTGGCCGCTCGCCGAGATCACCGACTACGCCGGCCCCGACCTGTTCTCACCCCGCGACCTGGCCACGCCGCTGCACGACCTGCTCACGTCCGGACCGCCCGCCGCCCCGGTAGCCCTCGGCTTATAAGCGGCAGGCCGAGCGCCGCCGGGAATGCGTGCATGCGGGTTCTATCCTGAATGGGCAGACGTCCGTCTACGGCAGGGTGGGCATGAAGTCCCAGCGCAACAGGGCGATTCTCGGCAGTGTTCTGGTTTTGCTGGTGATCCTCGGTGGATTGTCGGTCGGCACGGATCACCGCCGGAAAGCGTGCGAGATCCAAATCCCCTATCTGTTGACCTGTGATTTGTTTCCCGTTCACGGTCTGGTCGGTTCCGAGAAACTGTCGTTCTTCGAGGACCCGGCCGTACGCGACGCGTTCAAGAAACACGGCCTGGCGGTGACGGTCGAGACGGCCGGCTCCCGCACGATGGCCTGCGACAGCGACCTGCCGGCGTACGACTTCGCCTTCCCCGGCAGCGAGGGCGCGGCCGCGGAAGTGCTGGCCAAGCAGGGAATTGTCGGCAAACCGACCCCGGTCTTCTCGTCCCCGCTGGTGGTGGCGACCTATCGCGAGGTCGCCCGGGCCCTGCCCGCCGGGGTGGTCTCGGCCGACCTGCGCACCTTCGACGTCGCCCGCTATCTGCAGGATGTCGAAGGGGCCGGGAAACGCTGGCGCGACCTCGGGCTGTCGGCCCCCTATCCGGTTTTTCAGCGCGCCGTCCTGCTCAGCACGCGGCTCGACACCTCCAATTCGGCGGAACTGCTGCTCGCGCTGGGCAGCTACGCCGCCAACGGCGGCAAACCCATTCAGTCAGCCGATCCGGGCGAGGTCACCGAACGCATGAAAAGCCTTTTCCGCGCGCAGGGCAGCACGGGCCTGACAAGCGAGGAACCGTTCGACCAATACTTCTCCGCCGAGGGTTATCAGCTGCCCATGCAGGTCGTCTACGAGGCGCAGTTTCTCGACGCGATCCGGGCCGACGCCGACGGCCTGGTCACCCGGGTCACCGCGATCGACGGCACCGAGGTCACGCTGGAACGGATCATGCTGTATCCGCGGCAGAGCGTCTCCAGCACCCACGCCGTGGCCGCCCTCAAGCCGCGCGGCGCCGACGTCGCCACCCTCCTGGCCACCGATCCGGAGCTGCGCAAGATCGCCGCCGAGCACGGGTTCCGGCCGGTCGGCGACACCAAGGCGTTCGCCGCCGCCAACGGGGAGAAGGCCGCGGTCGAGCTGCCCGGCCCGCCGGTCCCGCTGCCGCCGACCGCGCTGTGGACCTCGTTCCTCAACACCGTGGTCGCGGGCGTCTACGGAAAGGACCGGGCCGGTGCCACGTGCGCGTAAGGCCCTGAGCTTCCTGCTGGCCGCCGTGCTGGGATGCACGCTGGCCGCCTGCGACGACGGCGACCCGGTCGACCCGCCCGTGCTGCGGATCCTGGCCGGCAGCGAGCTGGAGGACATGAGCGACATCCTCCGCGACGCCGAGAAGGCCCTCAACATCAAGATCGAGCTTTCCCGTACGGGCTCCGTCGAGGGCGCCAAGCAGCTGGCCGACCCGAACGTGGCCGCCCAGTACGACGCGGTCTGGTTCGGCGCCGACCAGTTCTTCGGCATGTGGCCGGACAGCCGCCGCGCGCTGCTGCGCCAGTCCCCGCCGCTGATGCGCTCGCCCGTCGTGTTCGGCGTGCGGGCCTCGCTGGCCGATTCCCTCAGGTGGAGCGGCGGCCGCTCGGCGAGCTGGTCCGCGATCGTCTCGGCCATCGCCAACGGCCGTTTCCGGTACGGGATGACCCGCCCCGACCATTCCAACTCGGGGCTCGCCGGGCTGGTGGCGGTGGCGACCGCGGCCGCCGACACCGGCCTCCCGGTCACCGCGGACGACCTGCCGCGCCTGCAGCCGTACCTGCGCCGGTTCTTCACCGGTCACCACCTGGCCGCCGACACCTCGCGGGTGCTCTCCGACAGCTATGTCACCCAGGTCGGCACGGGCGGCGACGAGTGCGGCCGCAAGGCCAGCCCCGAGGGCGTGGACGGGCTGGTCATCTACGAGTCCGAGGTGCGGCGCATGTCGCAGACGCTGCCCGAGGCGTGCCGGCTGACCGCGATCTACCCGAGCGAGGGCACGATCATCGCGGAGTACCGGCTGAGCCTGCTGCGCGGCGCGACCGCCCGCGACCAGGACACGTTCGACCGGTTGTGGCGCTGGCTGTTCACGCCGGCCACGCAGGAGCGGATCCGCGAGTCGACGTCCCGCCGGCCCGGCAACCCGGAGGTGACGGCGGATCCGGCCACGCCGCCGGTGCCGCAGCTGCGCTACCCGACCGACCCGGAGGTGCTGCGCAGCCTGGTCGACCGCTACCGCGAGCAGGTGCGGCCGCCGGCCCGGATGGTGTTCGTGCTCGACGTGTCGGGGTCGATGGATACCAACATGCCGTTGCTGCGGCAGGCGCTGATCGGGCTGACCGGCAGCGACCCCGACGACCCGACGACGTATTTCAGCTTCCTGGCGGGCGAGCGGGTCGATTTCGTGCCGTTCAACAGCAAGGCCCAGCCGGCGAAACGTTTCGTGCTGCCGGCCGACGAGAGCACGACCCCCACGTTGAAGGCCATCCAGGCGTACGCGCGAACCGACCTGCGCGCCCAGGGCAACACGGCCATGTATGACGCCCTGGAACGCGCGCACGAGCTGGTGCGGCCGGGGCTGAAGGCGCAGAGCACGTCGATCGTCTTGTTCTCGGACGGGCAGAACAACTGCGGCGCCAACTACGGCGACTACGTCAAGTTCCGGCAGAAGCTGTCACCCGCGGAACGGTCCGTACGGATCTACACGATCGCCTTCGACTCGGGCGAGCAGAACTCGAGCTCGTGCGCGGGCTACACCCCCGACCAGGGTCCCGCCCCCGGCCCGGCCGGCCTCAACGGCAGCACCAACAACGCCAACGAGTCGCAGTGGGAGCGGGAGCTGCGGGTGATCGCCGAGCAGACCCGCGGGCAGCTGTTCGTGCCCGGCCGGGACACACCCCTCTACAGCATCTTCTGGAGCATCCGTGGGTATCAGTAGATACGGGGCGCGCTGGCTGGGCTCGCGGCCGCATCTGGTCGGCGCGGCGGTCGCGCTCGTGCTGGTCGTGGCCGCCCTGCTCGGTGTGCTGGAGACGTTTCTGCGGCCGAACTTCGGGCTCTGGCCGTCCGTGGTGATCGCGGGCTACCTCGCCGGGTGGTTACTGACCGGGCTCGTGCTGTGGCTGCCCGGGCGGGGTTTCCGCAAAGGTGTGACGCCACGGTCCTGGCTCGGCATCGTGCTGCCCGAGCTCGACCAGGTGCCGGCGTCGCGGCGGACCGGCGTACGGGAAAAGAAGACCGCTTTCACCATCGGCATGGTCGTGTTTGTGGCCGCCGTGCTGTTCTTCGTGCTGCTGCTGATGAGCCCGGAGCGCGCCGACGCGGCGAACACGGCCCTCAGCGGTGTCGCCGCCCTCGCCGGCCTCTACACGGCGTGGCAGTCGAACGCGCGGCCGAGCGGTGAGCGGAAGAAGGATCCGCCCACCGGCCCGTGAGGCGCGGCCTCAGTCCTCGACCCGGAAGCCGATCTTCACGCGCACCTGGAAGTAGGCGACGTCACCGTCGACCACCTGGCCGCGGATCTCCTGGGACTCGAACCACTCGATGTTGCGTACGGTCTGGGCCGCCTTGCGGATCGCCGTGCGGATGGCATCGTCGACGCTCTCCTGGCTGCTCCCGACGACCTCGGTGAGCCGGTACACGTGATTGCCCATGACAGCCTCCTCGGTTTGGATCTCCCCACTCAACCACGAACGGGAGCGCTCCTGCGCACTTCGAGGCGGTGCGGCACGATGATGCGGCGGGCGGGCGGCGGATCGTCGCGGCGGCCCACGCGCTCGGCCAGGCAGGCGAGGGCGGCCTCGGCCAGCGCGGCCTTGTCGGGCGCGACGGTCGTGAGCGCGGGATTGGCGTATCGCCCGTCCTCGATGTCGTCGAAACCGGCCACGGCCAGATCCGCCGGCACGCGCAGCCCTCGCTCGATCGCGACGTGCATGGCCCCCAGGGCGAGCTGGTCGGTGAAGCAGAACACCGCATCCACCTCGGCCCCGCTGTCGAGCAGCCGGGTCATCGCCGCGGCGCCGTCGGCCCGGTGCAGGCTCTCCACGTCAAGTTCAAGTTCCTTCCCGTACGGGAGGCCGGCCGCACTCAGCGCCTGCCGGTAGCCCCGCGCACGCCGCGCCGCGGTGCCGTTCTCGAGGTGCGGCTGGAGCCCGATGGCGGCTATCCGGGTGCGGCCGCTCTCGATCAGATGCCGGGTCAGGGCGGCCGCCGCGGCCACGTTGTCGATCGCGACGTGATCGAGCAGCCCGTCGGCGTCCTGCTCGCCCAGCAGCACGAGCGGGGCGCTGTCGGGCCGCCGGGTCAGCTCGCCCGGCGACAGGGCCCACGGGCTCATGATCAAACCATCGACGGCCTGACCCCGTACGCCATCAAGCAGTTCTCTCTCGCGGGCGGCGTCACCGCCGGTCTGCTGCACCAGCAACGTCCACGCGTACGCCTCGGCGCCGTCGGCCAGATGCCCCGCCAGCTCGCCGAAATAGGGCGACGCGATCTCGGGCAGCACCAGCGCGACCAGCCCCGACCGCCCGCCGCGCAGATGCCGGGCGGCGGCGTTCGGCTTGTACTGCAGTTCGTCGATCACCCGCTGCACCCGCTCGCGCGTCTGCGGCGCGACCAGCGGAAACCCGGAAACCACGTTGGACACCGTGCGGACGGAGACACCGGCGCGCTCGGCGACCTGCCTCAGATTGGCTCCCACGCGGACATCCTACTCAGCACTTGCAACGTGGCATGCCACGTTGCAATATGAGAGGCATGAATATTGCTGAAGGAGCCCGCGAGGCGATCTACACCGACGGCATCACCGCCCGGCGCGGCGCGTTCAGCGTGGCCTGGGCCGACACGATGCGCGAAGACATCGAGACCGCGTTCGCCGAAGCCATCAACCGCGACGGCGGCGCGGTGGGCCGCGGCCCGAAGCGCTACTACGTGGAAATTCACCCGGAACAGCTACGCGGCTTCGTCGACCTGGTCACCCACCCGTGGGTCACCGCGGTCTGCACCGACGTGCTCGGCCCCGACTACGAAATCGTCGAACTCGGCTTCGACATCCCCTTCGCCGGCGCCGTCAACCAGCCGTGGCACCGCGACTTCCCCATGCCCTCGGTGACCCGCGAGGAGGGCCGGCTCAACTCGCTGGCCTTCAACCTGACCGGCGTCGACACCACCGAAGACATGGGCCCGTTCGAGATCGCCCCCGGCACCCAGTTCGACGACAGCCCCGAATTCGGCCACGACATGTTCCCGCCGAAGCCGCACTACGAGCGCTACAACTCACTGGCCGTCCGCAAATACCCCCAGCGCGGCGACATCTCGGCCCGCTCGGCGCTCACCATCCACCGCGGGACGGCCAACCACTCGCAACTGTCGCGCCCGGTGCTGGTGCTCGGCGTGGACGCCCCCGACGCCACGAACGGCGACAAGCATGCGATGGCCGTGACCAAGCCTTACTGGGACGCGCTGCCCCAACAGGTTCGCGACCACCTGCACTGCCCGATCGTCGACGAACTCACCCCCATCACCCAGAAACACACGATCGAGGGCCTGGTGATGGGCGAGGCGTAGCCCATCGCCCCCGCCGACTCAGATGTGAGTACTCACTTACACATCTCGCCGCCCCGCTCTGATGTGAGCACTCACTTACGTTCCACGGCACCCCACCCCGAAGTGAGTACTCACTTACATTCTTCGCCGGCTCGGGACGCGGCTGGTGTCCGCCGACAGCGGCGACCCGGCAGCAGCCGGCCGACCTAGCGATACGGCTACGGCAGGCGCACGATCCACGCCAACCCGCCCGATGATGTGAGTGCTTACTTACTGCCCGCGGCTCGCCCTGGATGTGAGCACTCACTTACCTCCCATCGCCGGCCCGGATGTGAGCACTCACTTACCACCCACGGCTCGCCCCGGAAGTGAGCACTCACTTACCACCCACGGCTCGCCCCGGAAGTGAGCACTCACTTACCACCCACACCCACCCCAAGAAGTGAGTGCTCACTTACCGGGTCAGGCGGAGCGGCGGATCCAGTCGTGGTTTTCGCGGAGTTGGGTGAAGCCCGCCGAGCGGTAAAGTGCGACCGCCGCCGTATTAGAGGCCGGGGTCACGACAGCGACCGCGCTCGCACCTCGAGCGGCGAGACTCGCGCACGCGCCCCACACGGCCTCCCGCCCGTAGCCATGCCCGCGATGATCGACGTGGGTGCCCACCGGCTCGAGCAATCCGCAGCGCCCCGCACCGGCGAACCAGCCGGTTGCGGCGGCCGCCGGCTCGCCCGAGGGTGTGCGTACGAGGACGTCCGTGACCAGCTCGGCGGCCGGTGATTGCAGCATCGTCTGCCGCTTCTCGAGCGTGAACGTCGAATTCTTGAAGGCCGACCGCTGCACCAGCACCCGGTCGGCCGCCGTGGCCGCGGAGACCGGCTCGGCGCGGGTCGTGACCGGCCGCGGGGTCCAGGACAGCACGGCCCAGGCGTCCGGATCGCGGTCCCACCCGGGCATCGGGAGGCCGTCGACCGAGCCCGCGCCGCCGTCGAACAGCTCTTCGACGTCGGCCACCAAAGCCGCGGAAGCTGCCGAAGCCCCGGAAGCTGCCGAAGCCGCTAAAGCTGAAGCCGCCAAAGCCGAAGCCCCCGAAACCGAAGCTGCCGAAGCCGAAGCCGAAACCCCCAAAGCCGAAGCTGAAGCCGAACCTGAACCTGCCGAAGCCGCCAAAGGCGAAAGGCCGACGCCAGGCGCGGTAGTAACCCGCAGCACTCCGTCATCGAGGTAGCCGACCGCCACCGGCACCCCGCCCTCGGTCCACATAAGCGCCTCCGCGTCGTCGAAGCGCAGGTGCCAGCCCAGGTCGCCGGGATGAAGCCCGCCGCTCGGCGCGTCGGCCGGGGTCCATTCGGCCAGGGCCCGCAGGGCCGGACCGGTCTCGGCGGAGCTCAGGCGATGCCGCATGAGCGGGACCCTAGCCAGCCCGGCCGGCGAAAGGCGACCGTTTAATCGCGCATGCGGGCCCGGAGCACGTCGAATTCGCAGCCCGGCGTGTCCGGGTCGAAGCCGTGTTCGATCAGCCAGCGCGACGCTGTCAGGCTGCGCACCGACCACCACCCCCGGATCACCTCGACGTCGATGTCGGACCCGTAGCCGAGGAGCAGGTCGCCCAGGCGGTCCTCCTGCCCCAGGGTCATCACGGCCAGGTCGAGCAGCGGGTCACCTTGGGCCGCCTCCGACCAGTCGATCACGCCGTTCAGGTTGTCGCCGGAGACGAAGAAGTGCATCGTTTGCAGGTCGCCGTGGACGAAGGCCGGATTCCAGGGCCGGAGCGCGGCCTGGGCGACCTCCCGGTTGCGCCGCACCAGGTCGGCCGGGAGCACCCCGTTGGCCACGAGCCATTCGCACTCGGTGTCGACCTCCGCCACCATGTCGTCGAGGCTGGGCCCGTTCCAGGGCGGCAGCGGCGCCTCGTGCAGCCTGCGCACGGCGGCCCCGGCCGCGGCCCACGCCCCCGCCGAGGCGGTCGACGGCACCCCGAGCCGGCCGAGGGCCTGACCGGGCACGGCCGCGATGGCGAGCACGTTCGGCTTGCGCCACAACACCTCCGGCGTCGGCACCGGGGCCAGTTCCATGGCCTCGACCTCGACGTCGAGCCGCCCCGGGTTGCCGTCGACCTTCAGAAAGACGTCACCGACTCGCAGCGTGGTGCGCTCGCTGTGGGCCACGACGACTTCGACCGTGTCCACGCCGGATCAGCCGAACAGGTCGGGGCGCTGCCACTCCGCACCGCGCACGTGGTGGTCGAGGAAGGCCAGGACGGTGGCGTACCAGGCCTTGGCGTTGCCCGGGGTCAAGATCCAGTGGTTCTCGTCGGGGTAGTAGAGGAACTTGTGCGGCACGCCGTCGGCCTCGGAACGCGACACCAGGTCCCACCACAGGCGCAGCCCCTCGCCGATGGGCACGCGGTAGTCCTTGTCGCCGTGGATCACCAGCATCGGGGTGGTGATGGCGTCGGCGAAGCGGTGCGGCGAGTTCTCCCGCTGCCGCTCGGGGTTCATCTCGCGCGACCAGTAGAACGAGAAGTCGGTCGTGCCGGCGAACTGGTCGAGCGCCCACAGGCCGGCGTGGGTGACGATGGCGTCGAACCGGTCGGTGTGCCCGGCGACCCAGTTGGCCATGTAGCCGCCGAACGAGCCGCCGGCCGCCGCCGTACGGGTCTCGTCGATGTCGGGCCGGGCCACGACCGCGTCGGTGATCGCCATCAGGTCGGTGTAGGGCTTGTCGCCCCAGGCGCCCCAGCCGCGCTTGATGAACTCGTAGCCGTAGCCGGTGGACAGGGCCGGGTCGGGCATCAGCACCGCGTAGCCCCGGGCCACCCAGACCCACGGGTTCCACCGCCACGACCAGGCGTTCCACGAGCTGATCGGCCCGCCGTGGATCTTCAGCACCAGCGGGAAGGGCGCGCCGTCACCCTCGGGCAGAGCCAGCCATCCCCGTACGCGGGTGCCGTCGGCCGCCGTCGTCTCGACCTCCTCGAGCCGTCCGGGCAGTTCCAGCGTCGGGGCCGGGCCCGGCAGGAACTCGACCTTCGCGTCGCCCGTGAGGCTCACCCGTACGGGCGCGGGCGCGCTGTCGATGGCGCTGCGCAACGCGTACGCCCATTGGCCGTCGGGCGCCACACGGATGTCGTGGTAGGAGCCGTTGTCGGGGGTCAGCCGGGTCACCGCACCGGTCTCGGCGTCGACCCGCCACAGCGGCGAACGCCCGTCATCGTCGGCCGCCACGATCAGCGCGCTGCCGTCCGGCGTCCAGCGGCCGAGCTCGGGCCAGCGGTCCCAGCCGGCGGTCAGGGCCCGTACGGCTCCGCCCGCGAGCGGCACGAGCGCCAGCCAGGCGTCGCCGGGCGCGTCGGGCGTGGACACCTCGCGCACCGTGAACGCCACCGTGGCGCCGTCGGGTGAGATGCGGGGCGCGGCGTGCTCGTGGGCGGGGCCGGCGGCCAGGTCGCGCCGCTCGCCGGTGGCCACGTCGATCGCGACCAGCGTGATGCGCTGCGACCCCGCCTGCTCGGCGACCGTCCAGGTGGTCACGACCGTACGCCCGTCGGGGGTGATGTCCCAGTCGGCGTCGGCGTCCAGCGCGGCCCCGGCGTGCCCGGTCAGGTCGCGCAGCTCGAGCTCGTCGGCCAGGGCAGCCGTGACCAGCCGGGGCCGGGCCGGGCCGAGGTCGTGATCCCAGAACCGGATCGGGTAGCCCTCGTGCAGGATCGCCGAGACCCCGGACTCCTTGCGCCGCTTGCGCACGTCCTGGTCGTCGCCGACGCCGGTCGAGGAGGGCAGCAGGGCCGAGCCGGCCACCAGCGTGCCGTTCGCGCTGACCTGGACGCCGTGCACTCCCCCGGGCAGCTTCGCCAGCACGTAAGCGTCGCCCCCGGCCGCGGGCTGGCGCCACAGCGCGGAGCCCTCGTCGTCCTCGTCGAGCTCGCGCGCGGACGTGAAGAGCAGATCTCCCTCCGGCGTGAACGCGGCCGCCGCCTCGCCCTTGAGGCTGCGGGTGAGGCGCCGGGCGGGGCGTTCACCGAGCGGGTCGACCTCCCACAGCGCCGTGGTGTAGCGGTCGTTCTCCTTGTTCGGCGTGCCCACACCGACCACCAGGCGGCCGCCGTCGGGCGCGAGCCACAGCCCGTCGACGTGGGGCAGGCGAACGTACGCATCGAGATCCGCGAAGTCACTCACCTGACCGTTTCTATCATCGCGGGCCCGGTGTTACCGACCCTGAAACGTCCTATGACGACCGGCCGTCCCCCGCCCGCGGGCGCGTTAACGTGCTCGAATGGACTCGGCCGGGGCGGTGCTGCGCGCCGTTCTCGACCATGGCCCGGTCGCCCGCAGCTCGGTGGCCCGCGCGACCCGGTTGTCGGCCGCCTCGATCAGCGGCGTCGCGACCTCGCTGCTGAGCCGCGGCCTGATCCGGGAGGCGCCGGAGGCGGCCGGGCGCCCGGGCATCGGCCGCCCGACCGTGCCGCTGGAGATCGACGCCGAGGCGGTGGCGGTGATCGGGGTGCACATCGCGGTCCCGCACGCCACGGTGGCCCTGCTCGACCTGCGGGGCCGGGTGATCGAGCAGCAGCGCGAGCCGCATGCCGGGCGGGATCCGGCGAGCGTCCTCGACCGGCTCGCCGAGCGGATCGGCCGGTTGCGGCGCCGCCGTCGCGTGCTGGGGGTCGGCGTGGCCACCGGCGGGTGGGTGGACGCGGTGACGGGCACGGTCGTGGAGCATCCCGCCCTCGGCTGGCGCGCCGTGCCGGTCGCGGCCACGCTGTCCAAGGCCACCAGGCTTCCCGTACGGGTGGACAGCAACTCGCGGGCCCTGCTGCGCGCCGAGCAGTTGTTCGGTGCGGTCGCCGGGCGGGCCCGGCAGAGCGCGGTCCACCTGTTCGTCGGCAACGTGGTCGACGTGGCCTTCGCGACCGGCGGCGTGGTGCACCAGGGGCCGCGCTCGGCCGCCGGCGCGGTCGCGCACCTGGGCGTCGAGGGCTGCACCGAGCGCTGCTCCTGCGGCCGTACGGGCTGCTTGCAGGCGGCCGTCTCGGAGCAGACCCTCGTCCGCCGCTCGGGCGCGCCCGACCTGCTCGCCCTGGTGGCGGCGGCCCAGGGCGGCGACGCGCGGGCTCTGAGTCTCTTCCACGAGCGGGCGCGGCTCGTCGGGCGGGCCGCGGCGCTGCTGCTCGACCTGTTCGACCCCGAGGTGCTGGTGGTGGCCGAGGCCGGGGCCAACCGGATCCCGGCCTGCCTGGCCACGCTGCGGGCCGAGATCACGGCCTGGTCGACCGCGGGCGCCGACGTCGCGCAGGTGGTCCGGCCGACGAGCTTCCCCACCACCGTGCTCGCCGTCGCGGGTGGTGCGGTGGCCCTCGACCACGTCTACGCGCAACCCCTTTCACCTGCGGATACTTAATTCAGCCGGGCACATAGTTGCCTTCTTCTCCTAGCTGCTTAGTATGAATTGCAGCGCGCGCTCCCCACTCTCTGCACCGTGAACGGAGCCCCTCGTGAGGAGACTGTTATCCCTGTCGGCCGTCGTCCTGCTGGCCGCCGCCCTGACCGCCTGCGCGGGTGACGACGGCGCCGCCACCCTGGAGCTGTCGGCCGCACTGCCCGAGCAGGTGCCCAGCGGCACCGAGATCCGGATCGGCGACCCGGCCATCCAGGCCATCCTGGGCGCCTCGGGCCTGGACCAGGAGCTGACCAAGGCCGGCGTCGCGGTCGAGTGGGCCAACATCAGCGGCGGCCCGCAGAGCATCCAGGCGTTCCGCGCCGACAAGCTCGACTGCAGCGCGGTGGCCGACATCCCGTCGCTGTTCGCGGCGTGGACCGGCACCTCCACCAAGATCGTGTTCCAGTCGGTGATCGTCGACCCGCTCACCCATCCGATCTATCAGCTCGGCGTGGCCCCCGGCGTGAACGTGACGTCGCTGGCCGACCTGCGGGGCAAGAAGATCGCCTACAGCGCCGGGCAGGCCCAGGGCGCGCTCGTGCTGCGGGTGCTGCAGAAGGCCGGCCTGACCCAGCAGGACGTCACGCTGGTCGAGCTGACCAGCACCGGCGACTCGTACGTGACCGCGCTGGGCAGCAAGGCCGTCGACGTGGCGCCGATCGGGGCGGCCCACGTGAAGATCTACAAGGGCAAGTATCCGGGGGCGACGGCGATCCTGACCGGCATCCGCGACGACGCGTCGACGCTCTACTGCCTGACCTCCGCCGTGCAGGACGCCGAGAAGGCCGCGGCGCTCAAGGTCTACGTCGGGTTGCGGGCCAAGGCGCTGCTCTGGCAGAACGACAACCCCGAGGGCTACTCGAAGGCGTACCTGCAGGCCGTCCAGGGTTTGAGCCCCGAGGACGCGAGGGATGTCATCGCCACCGACGGCGTCAAGGGCATCCCGGCCACCTGGGACAACGCCATCGCCCGGCTGCAGGCGACCGCCGACCTGCTGGCGGCCGAGCAGAAGCACGACAAGCTCGACGTGACCACGCTCGTCGACCGGCGCTTCGAGCAGGTTCAGGCCGAGGCGGTCGGGTCCAAGGTCGTCACCGGTGATGCCGCATGACCGTCATCGACAAAGCACCCCCGGCCTCGTACGAGGGTGACGTGCGGGTCGTGCGACGCCGGCTCGGCCCGGGACGGCGGTTCCGCGGCGCGTTCTGGGTCGGCCCCGCCGTCGTGCTAGTGATCTGGTCGGCCGGTTCCGCGACCGGGCTGATCAAGCCGGCCATCCTCACCTCGCCGTGGGACGTGGTCGTCGCGTTCGGCGTGCAGTGGACCGACCACGACCTACTCGGCGACATCCTGTCGTCGCTGGCCCGGGCCGCCTCGGGACTGGCCATCGGGGTAATCACCGGCGCCGTGCTGGCGGTGCTGTCCGGGCTCTCCCGGGCCGGCGAGTCGCTGATCGACGGGCCGATCCAGATCAAGCGGTCGATCCCCACGCTGGCGCTGATCCCGCTGTTCATCGCCTGGTTCGGCATCGGCCAGGAGATGAAGATCGTGACCATCGCGCTGATCAGCCTGGTGCCGATCTACGTGCACACCCACAACGGGCTGCGCGGCATCGACGGCCGCTACGCCGAGCTGGCCGAGACCCTCGACCTGCGCCGGGGCGAGTTCGTGCGGCACGTGGTGCTGCCCGGCGCGCTGCCCGGGTTCCTGCTCGGCATGCGCTTCGCGGTCACCTCGTCGCTGCTCGGCCTGGTCGTGGTCGAGCAGTACAACGCGACCGCGGGCATCGGTCACATGATCACGCTGGCCGAGCAGTACGGGCAGACCGACGTGATCGTGGTCGGCCTGGTCATCTACGGCATCTTCGGCTACTGCGCCGACACCGCTGTCCGGCTCACCGCAAGGAGGGTGCTCGCATGGCGACAGACACTCGAGGGCTGACCACGGCGCCGGCCGTCAGCGTGCGCAACCTGCACCGCAGCTTCACCGCGAACGGCGGTGTGCTCAACGGCCTCGACCTGGACATCGGGGCGGGCGAGTTCGTGGCGCTGATCGGGCGCTCCGGCACCGGCAAGAGCACGCTGCTGCGGGCCCTGGCCGGGCTGGACCGCGACGTCGCCGGCCGCGGCCACATCAGCGTCCCCGCGTCGGTCTCGGTCGTCTTCCAGGACTCGCGGCTGCTGCCCTGGAAGCGTGTGCTCGACAACGTGGTCTTCGGGCTGCGCGGCAGCGACGCGAACGCCCGCGGGCGGCAGGCCCTGGCCGAGGTCGGGCTGGCCGGCCGGGAACGGGCCTGGCCGTTCGAGCTGTCCGGCGGCGAGCAGCAACGGGCGTCGCTCGCACGCTCCCTCGTACGGGAACCGCAGTTGCTCTTGGCGGACGAGCCGTTCGGCGCGTTGGACGCGTTGACGCGCATCCGGATGCACGCGTTGCTGCGCAAGTTGTGCGAGGCCCACCGGCCCGCAGTGCTGCTGGTGACGCACGACGTCGACGAGGCCGTCGTGCTGGCCGACCGCGTGATCGTGCTCGACGGCGGGGTGGTGCGCACCGACGTACGGGTGGAACCGGACCGCCCTGAAGCGGAGCTGCGCGCGTTTCTGCTGACTGAGCTGGGTGTCGAAGGGGAGGGCCGATGAGCCGCCAACTGCACTTCAACCTGTTCCTGCACGACACCGGGCACCACGAGGCGTCCTGGCGGCTGCCCGTCTCGGACCCGTACGCGAATCTCTCGCTCGCCGCCCATCAGCACCTCGCCCGGGTGGCCGAGGAGGCCAAGTTCGACTCGGTGTTCCTGGCCGACAGCCCGGTGCTGTGGAGCGACCCCGGACGCCGCCCGGCCGGCAAGCTGGAACCGACGCTGCTGCTGGCCGCGCTGGCCGTCAGCACCAGCCGGATCGGCCTGATCGCGACCGCGTCGACGTCCTACAACGAGCCCTACAACCTGGCCCGCCGGTTCGCCTCGCTCGACCACCTCTCCGGCGGCCGGGCCGGCTGGAACATCGTGACCACGGCCGGGGACGCCGCCGCACGCAACTTCGGGCTGGCCGACCAGCCGCTGCACAAGACCCGCTACGAGCGCGCCGACGAATTCCTCGACGTGTCGACGAAGCTGTGGGACAGCTGGGCCGACGACGCGATCGTGGCCGACAAGACGGCCGGAGTGCACGCCCTCGACGAGCGGGTGCGCGCGATCGCGCATGCGGGCGACTTCTTCCGGGTCGACGGCGCGCTCAACGTGCCCCGCTCCCCGCAGGCCTATCCCCTGCTCGTGCAGGCCGGCTCGTCGGAGGACGGTAAGGACTTCGCCGCGCGCTGGGCCGAGGCCGTCTTCACCGCGCAACCCACGCTGGCCGAGAGCCAGGCCTTCTACGCCGACCTGAAACGCCGGGTGGCCGCGGCCGGGCGCGACCCCGGCCACGTCGTCATCCTGCCCGGCATCGTGCCGGTCATCGGGGCCACCGAGGCCGAGGCGCGCGAGCTCGACGCGGAACTCGACCGGCTGATCGCGCCGCAATACGCCCTGGGCACGCTCGCGCACACGTTGCGGGTCGACCCCGCGCGGCTGCGGCTGGACGAGCCGCTGCCCGCCGACCTGCCGAGCGAGGACGAGATCGAGGGCGCGAAGAGCCGCCGCACGCTGATCGTGGACTGGGCGCGCCGCGACAACCTGACCGTACGCCAGCTGATCGGCAAGCTGGGCGGCGGGCGCGGGCACCGCACGTTCGCCGGCACCCCCGTACAGGTCGCCGACACGATCCAGCACTACTTCGAGAACGGCGCCGCCGACGGGTTCAACATCATGCCCGCCGTGCTGCCCTCGGGCCTCGAGGCGTTCGCCACCGAAGTCGTCCCCATCCTGCAGGAGCGAGGGCTTTTCCGTACGGAGTACTCCGGCGCGACGCTGCGCGAGCACTACGGACTCCCCCGTCCGGCCAACCGATTGGTGCTGCGATGACGTTCCTCTGGTACATCCCCAACACCGTCGAGCCCGGGCATCGCGGGGACGACGCCGTCGCCGGGTACGGCACGCTCGAGCACAGCGTCGATCTGGCCCGTACGGCGGAGGAACACGGCTGGGAAGGCGCGCTGATCGGCACCGGCTGGGGGCGGCCCGACACGTTCACCGTGGCCACCGCGATCGCCGCCCGCACGACCACGTTCCGCCCGCTGGCGGCGATCCGGCCCGGCTACTGGCAGCCGGCCCACTTCGCCAGCGCGGCCGCCACCCTCGACCACCTCAGCGGCGGGCGCCTGCTGGTCAACATCGTCAGCGGGCAGGACAACCTGGCCGCGTACGGGGATCGGGAAGCCGACTCGGCCCAGCGGTACGCCCGCACTCGCGAGTTCATGCAGCTCGTGCGGCGGCTGTGGACCGAGGAGAACGTGACCTATCGCGGCGAGCACTTCCAGGTCAACGGCTCGACCGTGGTTCCCCGGCCGGCGGGTGGCGGGCCCCGGCTCTATTTCGGCGGCGCGTCCGAGGCGGCGGAACGGGTCTCGGCGGCGGAAGCGGACGTGCAGCTGTTCTGGGGCGAACCGCTCGAGGGCATCGCGGAACGCATCGACCGGCTGCGCAAGCTGTCTGTGGACCGGGAGCTGCCGCCACTCGAGTTCGGGCTGCGGATCACCACGCTCATCCGCGACACGACGGCCGAGGCGTGGCGCGACGCGGAGGCCCGGGTCGCCGCCATGGGCGACCGCGACGACCGCCATCTCGACCGCCACGGCCCCGCGGTCGGCCAGCAACGCCTGCTCGACCTGGCCGCGCGCGGAGACGTCCTCGACACCTGCCTCTACACGGCCCCCGGCCGGCACGGAGGCGGCGGCGCGGGCACCACGTGGCTGGTCGGGACGGCCGACGAGGTCGCCCTGGCGCTACGCCGCTACCGCGACTTGGGCGTCACCCACTTCATCCTGTCGGACACCCCGTACAAGGAGGAAACGGCCCGCGTGGGCGACGCACTCTTGAAGAAGGCGGCGCTCTCCTCATCGGCCGGGTAATACGACTCGATCGCGATCTCGTCGACCGTGACGTCCATCGGTGTGCCGAACGTGGTGATGGTCGAGAACAGCCGCAGCTCCCGGCCGTCGACGCGCAGGACCATCGGGATGACGACGTCGGCGTCGACCCGCGGCCCGGCCTCACCGCCCGGCTGCAGGAGCTCCTCGTACAGGGCGGTCAGCTCCGGGTCGGGGGCGGCGGCGAGCTGGCGGGCGAGCCGGGAGCGGAACACCGCCCGTACGTCGTCCAGGTTGACCACCAGCCGGGCCAGCCCGCGCGGGTCCAGGCCCAGCCGCACCAGGTTGACCGGCGGCCGCAGCAGCTCGGGATCCACCCGGGCGAAGAACTGGTCGACGGCCCGGTTGGTCAGCACGATGTTCCACCGGCGGTCGAAAACCAGCGCCGGATAGGGCTCGTGCGCCCGCAGCACCCGGCCGATCGCGTCGTGGACGGCCGACAGCGCGTCGTCGCCGAGCGGGCGCTCCGCGTACCGGGGGGCGAAACCGCCGGCCAGCAGCAGCCGGTTGCGCTCACGCAGCGGCACGTGCAGCTGATCGGCGAGCCGCAGGATCATGGCCGGGCTGGGCCGGGACTTGCCCGTCTCGACCAGGCTGACGTGCCGGGCCGAGACGTCGGCGGCGATCGCCAGGTCGAGCTGGCTCAGCCCCCGGCGTTGCCGCCACTGGCGCAGGAGTTCCCCGACGGTGTGCACGGTCATCGAGCGTACGCAGAATTGGTGTGCCCGCCATGAAATGCGAGTTCATCGACAACCGGCGCGGCCGCCGCAAGCATTGTGCCCATGACTGCTGCCAATAAAGACCTCATCCAACGTGCGCTGACCGTGCTGCTCGAAACGCGGGACACCGGCGCGCTCGCCCCGTTCCTCAGCAACGATTTCGTCCACCATCGGCCGGGCGGTTTCCGGCACTCGAAGGCGGAATGGCTCGATGCCGTCGGAGCCGCACTCGAGCCACTGGCCGACATGCAGGTCGAGATCCGCCACCTGCTGGCCGACGACGATCGGGTCGTCATGTACTCGCGCCGCACGCTGCCTGCCGCCGAGATCGAGGTCGTCGACATCTGGCGCATCGACGACGGCCTGATCGCCGAGGGCTGGGAGGTCCTCGAGCCGGCGGCCCAGGTGGCGGCCAATCAGACCTGGTGGGAGCCCTCAGCTGCCTGATTCGATCAGCGGAGCGAGCCCGTCGAGCAGGTGTCTCAGGCCCAGCTCGAAGATGATCCGGACGTCGGGCGGGCCCGTGATGCTGAAGGTGACGGGATAGCGGCCCGACTCGGCGATCCGGCGGAACTCCTGCGCGCGGGACTTCCACCAATGCTCGACGTCGAGCCCGTAGTCGTACTGCTCGATGACCGCCCGCGTGCCCTGCAGGGCCATGCCGGAGGTGTAGGACGAGACGAAGGTCAGGATCGCCGCGGCCTTGTCGGGGGAATTGCCCTCGGCGGTGAGCACCCGCATCATCCACTCGCCGTTGTCCATCAGCGCCGGGGCGTGCACCGGGCCGGCGAGCGGGGTCAGCCGGATCGCCCAGGGATGCCGCCGATAGATCTCCCACTCGGTCCGCAGCGCCAGCTCGAGGGCCGGTCGCCAGGCGGCCGGCGGCGGCTCGGGCAGGGAGTGCTCCGCGTAGATGTGGTCGATCATCGCCGTCGCCAGGGCCTCCTTGTTGGCCACGTGCCGATAGAGGGCCATGGTGCTCACGTTCAGGCTCGTGGCGACCCGGCGCATCGACAGCGCGTCGGTGCCCTCGGCGTCGGCGATGGCGATCGCCGTCTCCACGACGGCGAGCCGGGTCAGGCCGGTCGGTCTCGGTTCCTTCCTGGGCTTCGGCGCCGGTCCACTGACCACAGTCCCAATTCCCCGTACGGCTTCGACCAGGCCCTCCTGGCGCAGGGCGGCCAGCGCCTTGGTCGCCGTCGCCATGGCCACGCCCCACTCCCGGATGATCTCGCGGGCGCTCGGCACCCGATCACCCGGGCCCAGCTCCCCGTCGTCGATGCGAGCCCGGATGTCGGCCACGATCCGGGCGTACGGCGGCAGCTCCTCCATGGCCCAAGTGTACTAGCGCACCACCTAGGTGCACTAGCGCCGTATGCCAAGTTTTTTCTGCTAGTTCTCGCCTCCCGATCGCCGTGTTTATTGTGTACGCATGGCGAACCGATCACTCACGCTCGACCGCCGCACCCTGGCCCCCGATCTGGCCCGCGGCGTCATGCTCCTCGTCATCGCGCTCGCCCACACCCACCTGTTCACCGTCCTCATCGGTGGCCCCGACCGCAGCGGCTCGACGGCCGACCGCCTCGCCACCGCGGGCACGGTCATGCTCGTCGACCTGCGCGGCTACCCCATGTTCGCGGCCCTGTTCGGCTACGGCCTGGCCCAGATCCATCGCCGCCTGGGCGACCCGTGGCCCCGGGCCCGAGGCATGATCCGCCGCCGGGGCCTCTGGCTGATCGCCTTCGGGCTGGCCCACGTGGTGCTGCTCTTCCCGGCCGACATCCTGACCGTGTACGGCCTGACCGC
The DNA here is from genome assembly GCF_016785085.1 of Paractinoplanes lichenicola. Taxonomy (GTDB): domain Bacteria; phylum Actinomycetota; class Actinomycetes; order Mycobacteriales; family Micromonosporaceae; genus Actinoplanes; species Actinoplanes lichenicola. The sequence goes on along the minus strand of NZ_JAENHO010000004.1, from coordinate 515,070 downwards.
GGTGCTCCTGGCCGGCGCGCTCCGGCTGCGCGACCGCACCCTGATCGTCTGGGCCGCGCTCTGGCTTCCCGTCACCACGGCCGTGCACGCGCTGGTCGCCGCCGACGACGCCATGACCGGGGACGGCCTGCCGCGGCTGTCCGACGGTCTCGGCTTCCGGCTGAGCCTGTTCTCCGCGATCGCCGTCATGATGCTGATCAGCACCGTCGTGCCGTTCCTGGCCGGCATCCTGGCGTCCCGCCACCGCCTGCTCGGCAAACCCCGGCCGCTGCGCGCCATCGCCGCCGTCGGCATCCCGCTCTCCGTGCTCGGTGGCCTGCCCCTGGCCCTCGACAAGGCCGGCGTCTGGACCGGCGTCACCCCCGCCGACGTCATGCTCGCCACGGCCCTGCACCAGGCCACCGGCTACGCGGGCGGCCTGGGCTACGCCGCGTTGATCGCCCTGCTCGCCCTCCGCCTCGACCACCGCCGCGGCCCGGTCGTCGACGCCCTGGCCGCCCTGGGCGAACGCTCCCTGACCTTCTATCTGGCCCAGTCGCTGGCGTGGGCCCTGCTCTTTTCCTCGTACGCGCTGCACCTGCGGCTGACCTCACCGGCCGTGGCCGTGCTCGTCGCGCTGGCGGTGTGGCTGGCGACCGTCCTGCTCGCCGACCTGATGCGCCGCCGAGACATCCGCGGCCCGGCCGAGACCGCCCTGCGCCACCTCACCTACGCTCACGCACGTGACAGATGAGCGGCGTGCCCTCCGAATCATCATTACCGGCGAGGGTCAAGTCAGCCGCCCGCAACAGTTCAAGCAGCCTCTCCGCGCGGCTCAAAACCAACCTTCAAGCTCACGTCCAGGGCCAGAGCCAAACGCTCCAGCACCGTCAGGGTCGGGACCGTCCCACCAGCCTCGAAACGGGCCACCGCAGATTGCGTCATTCCCGCCGCCTTGGCCAATTGCGTCTGGCTCCAGCCGCGACGTTCCCGAAGCTCCCGGACCGAACGGCCGAGCTCGAAGGCCAGTCCTGCGGCCTCATACGCCTCGGTAGCCCCCGGCTCCGCCAGCCGCCTCTCCCGCATCGCGGCCCAACCGTCACCCTCGCTCATGGCCCAGCCCCCTCCTCGCCGACGACCTCGTGCGCCTCGTCGACACGAGCAGCGGCCCCTCCTCCGCCAGTAAATCGATGTAGAACGCAGCGTGCGCAAACTGAGCGGTCGGCAAGCCATCCAGCCACTTCTCGACCTCCGGCTCGAGTTCGACAGTACCCCAGGTCATAGCAACGATGCTATAAGTGGCCACCGACAGTATGCGGCACCGTTTCACCCGTTCGTGGCCGAAGACTTCAGGGAAGGGCGGACGGCGCCGGGGCGGGGAACGGGTCGCGGAGGGTGAAGGCTTCGGGCGGGGCCATTGCGGCCCACCCCGACGGCGTCGGCGACCTCGTTGCGGCCGACCGGCTCGGCCCGCCCGGCGACGAACTCGTACGCCGCGCGGCGCGACGGCTCCAGCAACGCCCCAGGCATCCCAGCCACCCGCGCGGGAGCGGGCATTTTTACCTGCTCCAGGGCTTACTTCTTCCTGTGGCGCGACCACCGGTTCCTGCGACGGTTCTCGTACACCCGGGCAACGGCGTCCGGGGAACCATCGGAAGGGATCACAGTGATGAACCTCAGCTCAGGACGCCTCTTCGTCGGTTGTTTCACCGCGGCGGCCACGGTCGTGCTGGCCGTGCCGGTCGGCGCCGCCCAGGCCGCGCCGCCCCGCTGCTACGGCGCGTACGCCACGCGTTGGGGCGGCCCCGGCAACGACGTCATCCACGGGACGCCCGGCAATGACGTGATCGTCGGCCTCGGCGGCTCCGACCGGCTGTACGGCGGGGGCGGCAACGACATCATCTGCGGCGACGCCGGCAACGACTACCTCAACGGCGGAGCGGGCAACGACCTGATCGCCGGTGAGAACGGCGCCGACTATCTCTACGGGGGCAGCGGCGACGACCGGCTACGCGGGTTCGCCGGCAACGACACCCTCTACGGCGAGGGCGGCAAGGACTCGCTGGAAGGCGGGGACGGCCACAACTGGGCGCGGAACTGGGGCAACGACACCCTGGTGGCCGGCCCCGGCAACGACACTCTGCGCGGCAGCGGCGGCTCCGACCGGCTCTACGCATGGCAGGGCGGCGGCCGGGACATGCTCTACGGCTACGGCGGCCGCGATTACCTCTACGCCAACGACAAACGAACCGACGACTCGATGTACGGCGGCGGCGGCAACGCGGACTGGTGCGTCGGCGACCGCTACCAGGGCCGCACGGTGGAGGCCAAATCCGGCTGCGAAGTGAAGTAACAACGCCCCCACCACGGTAGCCGGTCGTGGATCGTCCGGAATGGGGGTTAGCGTGCGCGGCATGGAGATGTTGACTCGTGAGCAGATCTTGGCGGCCGATCTCATGGACTGGCGGAAGCTGGGCCAGGGCCTGCACGCCCGGTTCGTGACCAAGGACTTCCAGGACGCCGTACGGTTTCTCGGGGCGATCGGGGAGCCCGCGCGGGTGACGGTGGGGAACGGGTACGTCGATCTGAAGCTGATCAGCGAGGATGCGATCTACCGGGATGACCAGGGCCGCGAGCACCAAGTCGAGTGGGTGACCGAGCGCGACGTCGAGCTGGCCCGGCAGATCAGTGCCACGGCGGCGGAGCAAGGGCTCGCGGCCGACCCGGGGTCGATCACGATCATTGAGCTGGCGCTCGACACGGCGCAGGCCAAGACGATCGCGCCGATGTGGGCGGCCCTGCTGACCGGGGACACCGGGGCGCACGGGCGCGGCACGATCGGCGACGACGTGCGGGACGCGCTGGGGCGGGTGCCGATCCTGTGGTTCCAGGACACCGAAGAGCACGAGACGCCGCGGCAACGTTTCCACCTCGACGTGTGGGTGGCGCCGGAGGTGGCCGAGCAGCGGATCGCGGCGGCCGTGGCGGCGGGCGGCACCATTGTGGACGACAGCAACGCGCCGTCGTTCACGGTGATCGCGGACCAGGACGGCAACCGGGCCTGCGTCTGCACGGCTGAGTAAAGTCAGCCGCCGTTCAGCTCGGGGTCCTAGTGTGCACCGATGCAGGACGAGCGGCTCGACGCCGTACGGGCCCGGGTCAACCGGTACGGCAACAGCGGGGACACCGAGGACCTTCTGCACCCCGCCGCCGTACGGGATGTGGAAGCTCTGTTGCGGGCGCACGAGCCGCCACCGATCGCCGTGCGGCACGCGGCCGGGATAAACTTCTACGTGCGGCACGTCGCCGCTCCGGGCAACGGCGACCTGGAGCGGGCCGAGTCGCTGCTGCGGCCCGTGTACGACCACGTGCCCGACCTCGTCGAGCGGATGGCGGTGCTGGCCGAGGTGCCGTCGAAGCCGCTGCGCCTCAACCCGCAGCCGGTCGCCGTCTTCACCTTCGCCGGGCAGCCGCTCGACGTGCTCGACGAGGTCATCGCGATGACCCGGCACGCCGTGCGGTCCGCCGGGGACGAGGCCGAGGCGACGTCGTTGCGGATGAGCCTGGCCGAGGCGATCGAGCTGCGCTTCGCCCGCACCGAGGACCTGGCCGACCTGGACGACGCCATCGCCGCGGCCCAGGAGTCGGTGGCGGCGACCCCGCCCGGCGAGCTCGGCCGTGGCACCCGCCTGTTCGCGCTGCACGAGGCGTACCGGCTGCGCTACACCGCCACCAACGAGCCGGCCGACCTGGAGGCGGCGCTGCGGACCGTACGGGAAGCGGTGGAACAGACCTCGCCCGAGCACATGGACTACGTCGAGATGGTCTATTACCTCGGCGAGACGCACCTGGCCCGCTATCAGCGCACCGGCCGCCGGGAGGACGCCGCTGTGGCCAAGGACGTCGCCAAACAGCTCATGCGGGCCGCGCCCAAAGACCATCCCCTGTACGCGATGGCCCGCGACCTGCGTGACCGGGCCCGCCGCCGCTGAGCGTCACCGCCGCCACGGTTCGAGCATGTCCTCCTCGGGCAGGTCGGCCACCGGCCCCCGGCTGCGGGCCGCCGCGGCCGAGACGCCACCCCAGCGCAGCAGCATCGCCGTGGCCTTCGCCGACTCCTCGGGGGCCAGGCGCGCGATGTTGGCACCGTGGTTCCAGCCCGCCGCCACGAAAAGGGCCGAGTCGCGCCGGCTGGGAGTGAAGCGCTCGCCGCCCCACGGGTCATTCTGGCCGTAGACGAACAGCATCCGCTGCGAGGCCGTACGCACCCACAGGTCGACGTCGATCATCGGGAACGGGTTGTGCCGCGACCGCAGCTCGGCCGGCAGCGACGAGTTGGCCGTGTAGAGCCCCGGATAGCGCCGCAGATCACGCAGGTGCGCGAACTTGAGCGAGGGCCAGCCGAGCTGGGTGGCGGCCTGGTAGTAATACGGCCAGTACGGTTCGAGGCCCTGGTCGGTGTAGAACGACCAGCCGGCCACGTCGTCGATCCAGTTGTAGAGCTCGTCGTCGGTGGCGGTCGTCGCGGGCACGGTCGCGCAGTCGGCCGCGAGCCGGGTCTGCCAGAACGCCCACACGGTGTCGAGCACAGTCATCTCGTACGCGCGGTCGGCGGTCCCGAGCGTACGGGAAAATGTGTAGCCGGAGGCTTCGAGCCGGGGCACCAGCCGATCGCGCCTTTTCAGAGCTTCCCGCTGTACGTTGTCGAGCGCGCTGCGGCAGGCCGCGTCCCCGACCGTGGCGAAGAACCGGTCGTACGCGCCGTCGAGGTCGTTGAGCGAGTCGTTCGGCGCCACGTACGCCACCACGCCGTCGACGTCGTTCGGGTAGAACCGCCGGTGATAGACCGAGGTCATGCCGCCCTTGCTGCCACCGGTCTGGATCCACTTGGCCGAATAGATCGTCTTGAGGGCCGTGACGATCCGGTGCTCGTCGGTGGCCTCCTGCCAGATGGTCAGGTCGTCCCAGTCGGCCGGGGCGGGCCGCGACGGGGTGAAGAACCGGTGCTCGACCGACACCTGGTTGGCGTCGAGCAGGCGGGTCGGCTCGGTGCGCCCCGGCTGCGGGTTCGCGGCCAGCCCGTAGCCGTTGGTCGACAGCACGGTCGGGGCGTCCGCCGAGCGGTGCAGGAGGGTCAACCGCTGCTCGTACGTGCCCCGGCCGGGATGCCGATGGTCGGCCGGCTGGCGGTAGGTCAGCACGAAGAACCGGTAGCCCGTGGGCTGGGTCTCCGAGACGACGGTCAGCCCCGGGATTGCCTTGAGCCGGTCGAGCAGGTCGTCGGCCGCGGTGGCCGGCACCGCGGGCAGGAGCAGAGCCAGGACGGAGCCGAGAACCACCAGCAGTCGACGCATTGATGCAGATTAATCGAAGATCACGATCGGCGGGGCATCGCGTTCTCGGCAGTGAGCATCCAGGCCTGCTTCTCGAGGTCGTGGACGATGCCGTGCAGGATGTCGGCGCTGGTCGGATCCTCGGCGTCGACCGCGTCGTGCACCTCGCGGATCGTGGCGACGGCCTGGCCGATCAGCCCGGCGACCCGGTTGGCGGCGTCCCCGGTGGCGATCTCGCCGGGCCCGAGGTCGTCGAGGGCGGTGTGCGCGGCCACCACGGCCGGCCGCCCGTCGGGCACGGCGCCGAGGGCCCGCATCCGCTCGGCGATGGTGTCACCGGCCTCGCGGGCGATGTCGACCAGCTCGTCCAGCTGCAGGTGCAGGTCGCGGAAGTTCGGGCCCACGATGTTCCAGTGGGCCTGCTTGCCGTGCAGGTGCAGGGCGACGAGGTCGACCAGCACCCGCTGCAGCCGGTCGGCCTGGGCGGGCGTGGCACGGGTGTACGAAGTCGGGATGCCCTGAGTGACGGTCATCTTCGGTCCTCCCTTGTGTGGATCTCGCCCTGAACACTAGCCCTAAACTTGAATGATTCAAGAAAAGGACCGGGTAATGACCACCACAGCCCGATCAGAACGGGTCGTACCACTCCCAAACGACCGCGGTCACCCGCACCAGCACAGCCGCCGCGAGGACCCACCACACCCACCGCTCAGTCGTCTCGCGGCTGTCCGTGACGTCGGCCGGCAGCGGGGCCACCCGGCCCTCGGGGTCATAGTCGACGTCGAGGCGTTCTCCGGCGCCGGCCAGCCGGGTCCCCGTGGTGATGCCGGTGACCTTCGGGTCCTCGCACCGCAACGCGTGGACGTAGGAGGTCTCCGTCCAGGTGGATTGCCCGCCGCCCGGCGAGTCGTATGTGGTGTGGGTCTGCGTGTGCTTGTCCACGGCCGTGACCACACACGCCGTACGCACCCCGCGCTCGGCCATCACACCGGCCTGACCCACGGTGAGGACGCCGCCGCCCACGAACACCAGCAAGATGCAGGCCACGAAGTTGAGGCCCATCTTGGCGTGCAGGACGATCGTGCCCATCCAGAGCAGCGCGGCCGCGACAAAGCCGGCCACGACCAGCCAGTGCGGCTCGAACCCACTGGTCGCCCCGGACATGCTGGCCTCGAGCACCCAAGCCAGCAACAACGGCTGCCCCACGGCGACCACCAGGTTGCCGGCCCCCCACCACCATTCATCGGGGAACATGTCAGCAATCCCGGACACTGCGGTCCATCCTGGAATCGTGACACAGCGGCTCCAGGGCTAGTCGTGAATGAGTCGCGCCCGTTCCGAGCCGTCGATCTCGAGGCGCCAGCCGACGGGCCAGACGTCCGCCCGGTCCCCATGCTCCGGTGCACGGGCTCCCTCGAAGGTCGGGGGATCACTGAACCGCGTCTCGTCGAAATGGGCATCACCGTGGAAGGTCGCGCCGTCGAAGTCGGCCGCACCCTCGAATGTCGCCCGCTCGAATCGGGCCTCCCCGTCGAAGATCGTCCCCGGGAACCCGGTCTTCCCGATGAACACGGCCTCGACGGCGTGCTGGGCGGCTCGCTCGAGCGCGTAAAGGCCACCGAGCCGCACCGCAGCGTCATCCGATCCGAGTTGTTCGACCGCCTTGGTGTAGAGATCAGTAAAACGGCGTTCGGAGGCGTCGAGCTCGGTGTGGGTCTGGGCAGACTCCAGGTGCCGCTGACGACGCAGGGCCAGCAAGAGCGCGGCCACGGCCCCACTGGCCGCGAAGAGCCCCAGACCGTACTTGATGGCTTCGATCTTCAGCCCGGGTCGATCGGCCAAGGGGCCTGACCGGCGACGGTCATCATCCACACCAGCGCCGCCACTCCGATGAGGGCGACGCCCGCCGCCATGATTCCCACTCCGGGATAGCTGAGCAGCCACGGCCCTCCCGCATCCGGATAGGGCCCGCAGGTCCAGAAGGATGCCGACAGCGAGCAGACAGGCTGCGGTCCAAGGCCGTGGAGCCAGTTTGCCCATGCGACCAGGATCGGCCCCGATTCTCACTGGGCCAAGCGGAACGAGCGACGATCGCTCGCCAAGGTGACGTGGCGAGCACGCCGGAGCCGGCCCGCGCGGTGCGAGCCGGCCGGTCGGCGACTGTTTACGCGCGCCCGGCGGTGAGGTCCAGGGCGATGTCGACGATCAGGTCTTCCTGGCCGCCGACCAGGCCGCGCTTGCCGACCTCGACCAGGATCGTGCGGACGTCGACGTTGTAGCGCGAAGCGGCCAGCTCGGCGTGCCGCAGGAAAGAGCTGTACACGCCGGCGTAGCCCAGGGTCAGCGTCTCGCGGTCGACCCGCACCGGGCGGTCCTGCAGGGGGCGTACGAGATCCTCGGCCGCATCCTGGAGGGCGAACAGGTCGCAGCGGTGTTCCCAGCCCTTGAGGTTGGCCACGGCCACGAACGGCTCGATCGGGCAGTTGCCGGCGCCCGCACCCTGACCGGCCAGGGAGGCGTCGACGCGGTAGACGCCCTCCTCGACGGCGATCATCGAGTTGGCCACCGACAGCGACAGGTTCTCGTGGGCGTGGATGCCGATCTCGGTCGCCGGGTCGAGCACCTCGCGGTAGGCACGGATGCGGTCGCGGACGCCGTCCATCATCAGCCGGCCGCCCGAGTCGGTGACGTAGACGCAGTGCGCGCCGTACGACTCCATGAGCTTGGCCTGAGAAGCGAGCACAGAGGGCGGGGCCATGTGGCTCATCATCAGGAAGCCGGAGACGTCCATGCCCAGCTCGCGGGCCGTCGCGATGTGCTGCGCGGAGACGTCGGCCTCGGTGCAGTGGGTGGCGATGCGCACCGAGCGCACCCCGAGCGCGTACGCCTGCTTGAGCTCGGCGATCGTGCCGATGCCGGGCAGCAGCAGCGTGGTCAGGCGAGCGTTGTTGATGTTGGCCGCCGCGACCTCGAGCCACTGCCAGTCGGTGTGCGAGCCGGGGCCGTAGTTGAGGCTGCCGCCCGCGAGCCCGTCGCCGTGCGAGACCTCGATGCCGTCGACGCCCGCCGCGTCGAGCGCGCCCACGATCTTCGCGACCGAGTCGAGCTCCATCCGGTGCCGTACGGCGTGCATGCCGTCCCGGAGGGTCACATCTTGAATGAACAGCTTCGTCGTCACGCCGCGATCCTTTCCGCCGCGGCAATGGCGGCCGAGGTCATGATGTCGAGATTTCCCGCGTACGCGGGCAGGTAGTGCGCGGCCCCCTCGACCTCGAGGAACACCGACACCTGATGGGTCACCGGCGCGTCACCGGCCAGCGTGTGCACCGGCTGGTCGCCGGGGATCGGCGTGATCTGCACCTGCTGCTTGAGCCGATAGCCCGGCACGTACCCGGCGACGGTTTTGACCATGGCCTCGATCGACGCCTTGATCTCCTCGCGCTCGACCGCGGACGGCGCGTTGACCAGGCACAGCACCGTGTCCCGCATGATCAGCGGCGGGTCGGCCGGGTTGAGCACGATGATCGCCTTGCCGTGGGTGGCCCCGCCGACCTTCTCGATGGCGTGCGCGGTCGTCTCGGTGAACTCGTCGATGTTGGCCCGCGTCCCCGGCCCGGCCGACTTGGACGCGATCGAGGCGACGATCTCCGCGTACGGCACCGGCGCGACACGCGACACGGCGGCCACGATCGGAATGGTCGCCTGTCCCCCGCAGGTCACCATGTTGATGTTGCGCGCGCTCTCGTGGATGTCGAGGTTGACCGCGGGCACCACGAACGGGCCGATCGCCGCGGGCGTCAGATCGATCAAGACCTTCCCGTACGGCTCCAGCTTCTTGGCATTGGCGAGGTGCGCGCCGGCCGAGGTCGCATCAAAGATGATCTCGATGTCCTCGAAGCCGTCCATGGCGATCAGGCCGTCGACCCCCTCGGCGGTCGTCGCCACCCCGAGCCGACCGGCCCGGGCCAGCCCGTCGGAGGCGGGGTCGATGCCGACCATGGCCGCGATCTCCAACGTCTCCGAGAGCCGCAGAATCTTGATCATCAGGTCGGTGCCGATGTTGCCCGAGCCGATGACGGCAACTTTCGTACCCATCAGGCCTCTCCGAAGTTCGTCGAAACCGACCCGAGGCCGGTGAGGGTGGCGTGCACACGCATGCCCGGCTTGACCGGGACCATCGGGCCGAGCGCGCCCGAGAGCACGACCTGCCCGGCCCGCAGCGGGTCGCCGTAGTCGCGGGCGGCGGTGGCCAGCCAGGCCAGCGCGGTCAGCGGGTCGCCCAGGCAGGCCGCGCCGGAGCCCTTGGAGACGACCTCGCCGTCGACCGTCATCTCCATCTGGATGTCGACCGGGCTGACCTCGTCCAGCGTCTTGCGGGCCGGGCCCAGCACGAACAGCCCGCTGGAGGCGTTGTCGGCGACCGTGTCGGCGATGCTGATGTCCCAGCCCGCGACCCGGCTGTCGACGATCTCGAGCGCCGGGGCGACCAGGTCAACCGCGGCCCGTACGTCGTCGGCCGTGAACTCGCCGGTCAGGTCGGCCTTGAGCAGGAACGCGACCTCGGCCTCGATGCGCGGCTGCAGCAGCCCGGCCACCGGCACCACCTCGAGCGCGCTGACGTCCATGTCGGCGAACAGCACCCCGAAGTCGGGCTGGTCGACGCCGAGCTGCTGCTGCACGGCCGGGTTGGTCAGCCCGATCTTGTGCCCGACGATCGGCGCGCTCTTCTCGCGGAGCAGCGTCTGCTCCCGCTGCACGGCGTAGGCGGCCGCGATGTCGTCGGCCCCGATCAGGTCACGGACCGGCGCACACGGGGTTCCCGTGCGGGCCGCGTCGAGCAGGCGCTGGGCCGCTGGCGATGTCATGGGGTTGACGATGCCTGGCGGGGGCCGGTTTGTCCTAGCAAAAAGTTCCGTTATGCGGAACGCCGCGCCAACGTGATCGCGATTTCGGCCGCTGCCGCCTTCACCGCCGCGCCGTGTTTCTGCGGCTGGAAGCGGGTCGACGGCCCGGCCACGCTGATCGCCGCCACGGCCACGTCGTCCGCGTCGAGCACGGGGGCGCCGACGCAGACGATCCCGACCGCCGACTCCTCCGCCTCGTACGTCAATCCCGTCTCGGCCGCCTCGTCGAGCTGGCGCCGCAGCAGCGCAGCCGACGTCACGGTCCTCGGGGCCAGCCGCTCCAACGGTTTCGCGAACACTTCCGCCCGTACGGGGTCAGGCGCGAACGCGAGCAGGGCCTTGCCGATCGCCGTGGCGTGCAGCGGCAACCTGCCACCGAGCCGGGAGGGTGCCCGCGCCTGCCGGTGACCGCCGATCTTGGCCACGTAGACGACCTCGGTGCCCTCGCGCCGGCCCAGGTGCACGGTCTCGTGCGTACGCTCGTAAAGGTCTTCCAGGAACGGCGTGGCCACCTCGATCAGGCTGCGCTCGACCGAGGCCCGCATGCCCAGCGCGAACAGGTGCCCGCTGAGGTGATATCTGCCGTCGACCCGGTCGAGCAGCCGCGCGTCGACCATCTCGCCGGTCAGCCGGTGCAGGGTCGCCTTCGCGAGACCGGTCCGCCGCTGCAACTCGGCGAATCCGATCCCGCGATCCTCGGCGGTGAAGGCGTCCAGGATCAGCGACACCTTCCCGACGACCGACATGGGGTCAGCCTATGACCAGGGCGATCACTGGTTGACGTCGTAGTCCTTGATCCGCGTCTCGATCGTCTGCCCGTTCCTCAGCGTGATCGTGACCTCGGGGTTGGGCGAGCCGTTGTAGCCGGAGTAGTCGATCAGCCGGCCGGCGATCGTGTCGGGCTTGCGCTTGGGCCACCAGGCCGTGAAGTAGCCGTCCTTGACAGTGGCCTTGACCTGCATGTCCTGCGTGCTGAAGGTGATCGCGGTGACCTGCGAGCCGGCCTTGCCCGAGACCATGAACTGGGTGCCCGAGGAGACCCCGCCCGAGGTCATGTGCACGCCGCTCGTGGCCAGCGCGTTCGCGGCCGGCACGGGCAGCAGCGGGCCGGAGGACGCCTCGCCCTCCCCGTCCGGATATTCGGCCGTCTTGACCGTCGAGCTCAGGCACTGGGCCTCGCCCGTCGCGGTCGTCACGTAGGTCATCACCCAGGCCCCGCGCATCTCGACCATCCGCGGGGTGGCGCCCGGGCCGAGGCGGGTCCATTCCGCGCACTCCCGCCCGTTCTCCGCCAGCTCCTGGGGCGTGGCCGGGCGGGCGACGGCCTCCCAGGTCGCGGTGGCCGCGTGGTCGGTGCCCAGGATCGGGGCGGCGGCGAGCCCCACGGTCGCGACGACCCCGGCCAGGGCGAACTGGGCCACGCGCCGGGCCCGGCGGGCCGGGCGGGCGGACACGGCAGGGGTGCCGGTGCCGGGTTCGGTCGCCATGATCCGGGTCAGCGTGGCCGCTGCGTGCGGCGCACGGACCAGATGATCGGGAATGTGGCGGGCCGGGTCGTGGGGCCGGAGCTGTTCATCGGTCGTCGTCATCACACGTATCCCTTTTCGCTGCTGGCGGGCATGTGGGAGCTCTCGGCGGCGCTGCTTTCTGCGGCGCTGCCGAGGTGGTTCTTGAGGAGCCGCCGGGCGCGGCTGAGGCGGATCCGGAAGGCCACGGACGAGATGCCCAGCACCTGGGCCGCCTGGGCGCCGGTCAGCCCGTCCCAGACCGACAGGCTCAGTGCTTCCTGGTGGATCGCGCTCAGCCGGGTCCACGCCTGCGCCAGGTCGACCGAGGTGGCGACCAGGTCGTCGTGCTCCAGCGTGCGGCCGTCGGTGGCGGCCGCCCCGGCGATCCGTACGGACAACGCCTGGCCTCTGTTGTCGGCCCGCTGCTTCGCCAGTAACAGCCGGCGCGTGATGCCGAAGAGCCAGGCGCGGGCCTCGCCGAGGTCGCCGGGCAGATCCTTGAGGCGCTGCCACGCGACGACGAAGGCCTCGGCCACCACGTCCTCGGCCTGGTCGGCGGGGTGCCCGCGCCGGACGACGAACCGGACGAGGTCGACGTACGTGCGCTGGTACACCTCCTCGTACCGCTGCCGTTCTCGCATCTCTGTCACACCTCAACATGTCCGCGGCGCGGCAAGTGTTTCCGGTCTTTCCCGCGAGCCGGCGGCAGGCACCGTAACGCAGAACGGCCGGGCGCCTCCCGCGAATGGCGGGCCCGGCCGTTCTGCGACGGTCAGCCGCGGGTGAGCCGGAACTCGCCTCCCGCGAGCGGGCCCTCCAGCACCACGGTCAGCGGGCCGGCGGGCGTCGTGCACGTGACCGTACGCTCCGGGGCGTCCCCGGTGCGGCAATACCGCACACCCTCGCCGGTGAAGACCGAGAGCCGAGCCGTACCCGCGCCCGAGATGCGCTGGTACGTGAATTTCTCGGTCGCGCCGTGCTGGTCAGCCGGGATAGTGAAGCACGCGGTGAACCGGTCCTCACCCGTCTGCACCGTCGTGCCGTCGGCGGGCAGCACCGGGCAGTCGGTCGCGCCGTCGACCCGGGTGAACGCGGTCGCGAACGCGCCCGGGGCCACGCCCTGCCGCTGCTCGAGCACGGCCGTGTACGGGCCGGGCTCACCCAGCGGGCAGCTGTACTGGTTGAGCGTGGCCGAGTCGCACACGTAGTTTCCGGCCCCGTCGAGCAGGCGGGCCTCGGGCAGCACCCCGTCGGTCGGCCGGAACTGGGCCAGCCGCGCCCCCTGCGGCACGTCGAGCGAGCGGCAGAAGACCTGCCCGGGCTGGGTGTACTCGGCCTGCCAGGCGGCACCGGCGGTCACCGCGGGGCAGCCGGACGGCTTGGCGGGCAGGACCGAGGTCACGTACGTGACGTTGTTGTCGATCACGTCGGGCGCGCCGCCGCCGACCACCCAGGTGAACCGGCCGGCCGGCAGGTTGTAGGCGCGCACCTTGAGCCCGCTGCCGTCGTACAGCTGGCCGTACTTCGGGTAGTTCTCGTCGTCGAAGCCGCGGACGGTGTACGCGCCGGGCTCGGTGACGACCAGCGTCCGGCACCGGATCGGGCCGAGCGCCCCGGACGGCGGCGCGTTGTAGGCCCCGGGCCGCACGACCGGGCAGCCGGCGGGCTGGGACAACCGGCGGACCTGCAGCTCGTAGGTCTCGTCGGTGGCATCCGGGCCCCACATGGTCAGGTAGGAGACGACCCGGTACGTGCCGGTGGCGGGCAGGACGCAGCCGTCCTCCTCGCTGAACCCGGTGCAGACCGCCGCGCCGGTGCTGTCGACGATCGTCTTGCGGACCTCGTTGTAGGACGTCGAGGACGCGTACGCGATGACCCGGTCACCGGCGGTGCCCCGGAACGGGTGGCAGTTCGTCTGCACGGGCGAACTCTGGTGCACGACGAGCGCGTCGGCCGCCCACGACAACCCGGTCGCGGCCGCGCAACCGGTGGTACGAGCCAGGGCGTTGACCGCGATCCGGTAGTCGATCGGCTCCCAGTGCCCGCTCTCGGCGATGACCGTGTAGTCACCGGCCGCGGGCAACGCGCACGGCTCCTGGCCCCCCTTCGAGCAGATCGCCTGACCCGCGTCGTCGTAGACCGTCCACGAGATGCTCTGCACGTCGAAGATGCGCACCCCGAGCGTGCCGGGGGCGGTCACCCGCGTCTTGTGACAGGCGATGTCCTCCTGCTGCGGCAAACTTCCGGTGCCCTCGTACGCGCTGGGGTCGCCGAACGGCGCGGTCCGGAGCACCTGGCATCCGGCCGCGTTCGAGATGCGGGACATGCGCAGCGTGTACGGGGTCGGGTTGCCGTACGCCTCGGCCAGGTTGAGCCGGTAGGGCCCGGAGCCGGTGAGCGTGCAGTTCTGGGCGTACCGGATCTGGCAGACGTACTGCAGATCGGCGTCGAGGATGTCGCCCTGGATGTCGCCGTTGCCCTTGGGCGACCACAGCCGCAGCACGCTGCCGGTGGGCTGGTTGAACCGGAAGCAGTCGCCGGGAGCGCCGGCGGGCAGCGAGCCCGCCTGCCCGGTCGAGGCGAACGAGAAGAACGAGGCGGGCAGTGTCGTGCAGGCCGACGGCGACTTGAGCGACTGCACCCCCAGCGTGTAGTCGCCGGTTCCCTCGAAGTAGAGCGACACGACGATCTTGTAAGTGCCGGCGCTCTTGAGCTCGCAGCGCCCGGCGTCGGACAGGATGGTGCAGACGGCGGCGCCGGTCGGCCCGGTCACGGCGGCCCGCGGCGACTCGCCGCTGCCGCGGGTCAGCATCGTGTAGAGAACGTCGTTGGCCTTGGGCACGCTGACGAAGTAGACCTGCTCCTGGGTGCCGCTGATCGACGCGCAGGTGGCGACCTCACCGATGGCGAGCGGGCCGCCGCAATCCGCGGCCGCGGCGGCCGGCGCACCGGCCAGAGTGGAGGCGGCGAGCACGGCCGCGCAGATGGACAAAAACCACTTCTTCATGGGACTCCCCGTACCGGCCCGCGAGATCGGGCGGCCAGATCATAGACAGCCCCCGATCTAGGGTCCGTTTCAGAACTGGGGTGGGTGCGAGGCCGGGTCCAGATTTCGTCTGGTGGTGGCCCGTGGAAGCCTGGCTCCCGGTGTTGGAACCTGGCTTTTCGCGGGACGCCGCCAGGCGGGATCTGGGCCCTGCCGCAGCCCCGCCACAGTTATGAAACGGACCCTAGTTGGCAGCCCGGTATTCGGTGGGGGCGACGCCCGTCGCGCGGCGGAAGACCCGGGCGAAGTGAGCCTGGTCGGAGAAGCCGCACCGGCGGGCGATCACGCCGACGGGCAGGGTGGTCGACGTCAGCAACCGGCGGCCCCGCTCGACCCGCAGGCGCATCAGGTAGCGATACGGGGTGATGCCCTCGGCCGCGGTGAAGACCCGGATCAGGTGGTAGCGGCTCATCCGGGCCTCACGGGCCATGTCGGCCAGCGAGACGTCCCGCTCCAGCGCGGCGTGCAGGTAGTCCTTGAGCAGTCGCACCCGGGCGTCCTCGTGGCGCGGCGGCGCGGGCACGGTCCGGGTCAGCAGGTGCACGGCGAGGAACTCGGCCGCCGACGCCGCGTAGAGGTCGGGCGCGCCGTCGCGGGCCGCGCGCTCCAGCGTACGGATGGTTTCGGCCACCAGGGGATCGGCCGCGCGCAACGCATCGGGCCGGTGCACCGCGCCCAGCTCGGCGGCCAGCCGCTCCGTGATCTCGCTCGGCAGGTGCAGTTGCAGCATGGCCGAGGGTTCCGGCCCCTCGGTGCGCCAGCTGAGCCGGGAGGACTGACCGGGCGGGGTCATGCTGACGTCGCCCGCGCTCAGCACGGCCGTCCGGGCGCCGATCCGCACCCGGCGGCGGCCCGACACCATCACCGCGACCATCTGCTCGCCGGTCGCGGGCACGGTGACGTCGTCGGCCTCGGCGGCGTGGGTCCACCGGCGCAGCAGCAGCGACCGCCAGCCGCGCTCCCACGAGTCGAAGGTGCTGGTCGCATAGGGCTGCCCGGCGTGCAGGGTCGTGCTCAACACCGCACTATTGTGCTCCCACCCCGCACTTTCGTCCGCGCCGCCGCACCCGGGCCCGGCCTAGCGTCGGGGCATGACTTTCACCAGGGACGAACTCGTGGCGCGACTCGTGCGGGCCGGCGAGCTGGAGGTGTCGGGCGACCACCCCGAGACCCCGTCGTACTTCGACACCGAGAAGTTCCGCTTCCACGGCCCGGACGGCTTCGACACCGACTACGCCGGGCTGGCCGACTACTTCACGTCGATCCGCGCCGCCTTCGACGACCGTACGATCCGGCGCGGCATCATCGTCGTCGAGGGCGACTACATCGCCTGCCAGACCTACATCGAGGGCACGTTCGCCCACGAGTTCACCCAATCCCCCGACGGCCCGCTGCCGCCCAACGGCAAACGTGTCGTCTGGGATCTCAGCAACATCTTCCGGATGGACGACCAGGGCCGCATCGCCGAGGAATGGGTGCGCTTCGACAACCGCGCCCTGCTCAATCAGCTCAAAGCTTGAGGGGGACCGCGGCGATGCGGCCGGCGAACTCCTCGGGGTGCCACAGCACCACGTCGTGGCCGGCCTCGGGGATGATCTCGGCGACGGCGTGCGGCATGTGGGCGGTGACCCGGGCCGCGACCTCGCGGGCGTCGTAGAGCTGGCTGTGCCCGCCGAGCAGCACCAGGGTCGGCGCCGCGATGCGGGCCAGCTCCTCGTCGGTGAGCGGGGCGGGCAGGACGTGCCGGCGCCGGAAGCCGAAGGACGCCTTGACCAGCTCCATGGCGTCGTCCTCGCGCAGGGTCACGTTGCGCAGGGGGCGGGCCAGCGCGTGCCGGACCGGCCGGGGCGCGAACCCGGCCAGCCCGCACGCGATCACCCAGGCGATGAAGCGCGGGCTGACCCGGCCGAAGCCGCCGGGGTCGAGCAGCGCGAGGCTGGCCACGGCCTGCGGCGAGCGCAGGGCGTGCCGCAGGGCGATCCAGCCCCCGTACGAGGTGCCGACCAGGTGAGCGCGGCCGACGCCCAGCGCCGTGAGCACCTCGCCGAGCCACTGGGACCACTCGTCGCCGCTGTCGATCGCGCGGGTCTGCACCGACGGGCCGGGCTCGCCGACGGGGTCGATCGCGATCACCGGCCGCGACTCGGCGAGGCGCCGGACGTACGCGTGCCACATCAGCGACGGGCCGCCGGAGCCCGGCAGCAGCACGAACGGCTCCTGGCCGCCGCCGGAGCCGAGCCGGTGCACACGGGTCGCCCCGAAGCTGGTGTCCACATCGGAGTCGACCGACGCGGCCGGCCAGAGGCGGTCGGCCGCGTCTTGGTAGGCGGTGAGGAAACGCTCGCGGGCTCGATCGTTGCGGAACTCGCCGATGGGCATCGCTACCTCCTATTTTGATACAACGGTATCATAAAACGATGCCGAAACGGGTGGACCACGAGCAGCGGCGGCGGCAGATCGGCGAGGCCCTGCTGCGGATCGCGAGCACGCGCGGGCTGCAGTCGGCCACCATGCGCGAGGTGGCGGCCGAGGCCGGCGTCTCGCTGCGGCTCGTGCAGTACTACTTCCACACCAAGGAGCAGTTGCTGGTGGCCGCCCTGGCTTATCTGGGCGAGCAGCTCACCGAGCGGGTGGCGGCGAGCATCCGGGCGCTCGGCCCGGTCACCCCGCGCACGGTCGTCTACGGCACGCTCACCGCCGTGCTGCCGACCGACGAGGAGAGCGTGCGGCTGACGCGGGCCTACACCGGCTTCTACACCCTGGTTTTCAGCGACCCCGAGCTGGCCCGGCGGCACGGCGCCACCTATCCCGACAAGCTGGAGTCGTTGCTGGCCAGGCAGATCGCCGCGGCTCAGGAGGCGGGCCAGGTGGCGGCCGAGGTGGACCCGGCACTGGGCGCGGCCGCGCTGCTGGCGCTGACCAACGGGCTGGGTTCGAGCGTGCTGGGCGGCCAGCGGGACGGCGCCGCGGCCCGGCTGATCCTCGAGGATCAGCTCGGGCGGTTGTTCCGGCCGGGTTAACTTCCGGGCATGGCCCACACCTATCCCCCGCTCAACGTCGAGGTCCGTACGCCCCGGCTCACGCTGGCCGGTGCATCCGACAAGCTGTTGGAAAGGCTCGTGCCGGTCGTGCGGGCCGGTGTCGCCGATGTCGAACCGTGGCCGTTCGACGATCCGATCTCGTTCTACGCCGACAATCCGGAACGCGAATGGAAGTGGCTGCAAGGCATCTGGCGCGGCCGGGGGCGGGTGACGCCGGAGCTGTGGCGGCTCTACTTCGTGGTGCTCGTCGACGGCGAGGCGGTGGGCATGCAGGATCTCGTCGGCCGCAAGTTCACCCAGTTCGGCACGGTCACCAGCTTCTCGTGGCTGGCCCCGGGCCGGCGCGGGCAAGGGCTGGGCAAGGAGATGCGTACGGCGATCCTGCACCTGGCCTTCGCCGGGCTGGGCGCGCGGGAGGCCAGCAGCGACGCCTTCGCCGACAACGCGGCCTCGAACGCCATCTCGCGCGGGCTGGGCTACGAGCCGAACGGCACCGACTGGGACACCCGCCGCGGCGAGCCCGGCCTGATCCAGCAGTGGCGGCTCACCCGCGAGGCGTGGGAGCGGACCCGCCGCGACGACGTCGAGCTGACCGGCGTCGCGGCATGCCTGCCCGTGCTGGGCGTCAGTCCAGGCCCTGATACGTCCAGCTGAACGACTTGGTGCCGGTCTCCTGGCCGCCCTGCAGCACGGTCCGGGTGACGGTGACCCGGAAGCCGCCGTTGTCGCGGGGGCGGCGCGGGCCGGTCACCGAACGCACCTCACGGTCGCCGGTGTGCCCGTACAGGCCGACCGTGACGGACGTGTCGGTGCTGCGGACCCGGATGACGAAGGGGGCGTCCGTGTCGTTGCGGATGACGTTGTCGATCGAGCGCCAGTCCAGGGTCGCCTCGCGGCCGGGCGGGTAGCGGCTGATGTAGAGCGAGTGCGGCTGGTGCTTGACGACGTCGAGCCCGGCGAACCAGGCCGCGTTGAACAGCGTGGTCGAGAACTGCGAGACGCCGCCGCCCAGCTGGTCCTCGAGCTCGCCGTCGACGATGGCCGGGGCGGGCACGAAGCCGTTGGCCCGGGTGCGCTCGCCGGCGGTGTCGTTGAGCGAGAACGTCGCCCCGGCCGGGACCACGGTGCCGTCGACCAGCTCGGCGATCCGGTGGATGTTGCTGACCCGGGGCGCGCAGCACGGGTGATAGGTGGTGAACGTGCCGATCAGCTGGTCGACCCCGGCCAGCTTGGGGTCGGCGTCGCCGGGCGGGAGCGCGCGCACGGCCACGGCCACCGCGGTCGCGCCCTCACGGACGGCGCCGGTCAGCAGCCGTACGGCGTCGGTGGTGTCCACGCCGCGGCCGGGCTCCCCCGCCTGCACCGTCACCCCACGAGCCGAGGCCTCGTACGCGAGATCACCCTTGCCGTCGAGCACGGTGCCCGGCTTGGCCAGCACGACCGAGGCACGCCGGGCGGGCTTGCCGACCGGTGCCAGCAACGTGTCGAGCCCCTTCGTGGCCGCGGCCTCGTCGACGCTGAGCACGGGCGTGATGTCGTGCCGGCCGCCGCCGGGCAGCCGCAGCCGGGTCACGCCCACCGCCCGCCGGGTCGCGTCGGCGTCGAGCCGCACGCCGAGCTCACCCGGCCGGGCCGTGAACCGCTGATCGCCCGCCTCGATCTCGACCGGCTGCTCGACCTTGGCCCGCACCGGCCCGTCGAGCGCGTCGCGCAACTGCTGGTCGTTCAGCCCGCCGACGGCCACACCCGCGATGAAGGTCTTGGCCGGAACCACGGTCGACGGCCGCACGAGCAGCGCGCCGATGCCGACGAGCAGCACCAGCACGCCGACGCCGACCCCCAGCACCCACCGCCGCTTGCCTCTGCCCGGGGCGGCCGGGGGCGGAACCGCCGCGCTCGCGGTCCAACGCTCGTCTGTCACGTAAAGATCATGCCCGGACATGACGGCCCCGCCATCCGCACAACGACTGCTCCTGCAGGGCCGCGCGCGTCCGGGTGATGCCCCAACGGTCGCCCGGATCGGCCCTGAGCAGGCCTTCCATGACCGTACGGCGTGGGCCGGCCAGCCGGAACGAGGCCGGGGTGGCCTCGCTCACGGCCGGGACGGTAGCGGACAAATCGCCCGCTCGTCCGTCCTCGTTCAGCGTCTCGCCGTCGCCGCGCTTGCCCCCTCATGCCTGATCACTTCGGCGGTCGGGGCGGCTCGTGTCGTCACGGCGAGCACCCAACCCGGCTACCGGCTAGCCGGAATCTCCACCGGATAGCGGCGCAGCAGCCAGGCCTGCTGGCCGAGGGCGAACACGTTCTGCGTCGTCCAGTAGAGCAGCACGCCGACCGGGAAGATGACGCCGCTGACGAGCAGGGAGAGCGGGATCCCGTACGTCATCACGCGCTGGATGGTGCGCTGCATCGGGTCCTCGACCGGCGCGTTGCGGACCGCCGACAACCGCATGGTGAGGAACGTCGTCGTGACCATGGCGGCGATCAGGACCGCGGCTACCAGGGCGCCCCCGCTGCTGAACGTCGAGGCGAGCGGGGCGCCGAGCAGGGTGGCGTGCGACGCGTCGTGGAATTGCGCGGTGGTCCACCCGTACAGGGTCTGCGTGGCCGGGTCGGTGATCGTCGGGCGCAGGTGACGCAACACGTGGAACAGGCCGAACAGGATCGGCGCCTGCACGAGCAGGGGCACGAAGCTCGCGTACGGGCTGACGTTGTTCTTTCGGTAGAGCTCGGTCATCGCGGTGCCGAGCGCCATCGGGTCGCCCTTGTGCTTGGTCTGCAGCTCGCGCAACTCCGGTTGGAGGCGCTGCATCGCCCGCTGGGAGCGCATCTGCCGGACGAAAAGCGGCAGCAACGCGACGCGAACGGTGAGGACGACGAAAACGATGGCGGCGACCCAGGACCAGTTCGGGCCCAGGAAGCCCCAGACGGATTGCCACAACTGGATGATTTCGGAAATGACGGTATAGACGATGGACACGGCTGATCTCCTCAGGAGGCTGGCGGACAGGCGTCACCAGCGGCCGCGCGTCAAACGTCAGGCGGCCGCCAGGGGCCGCGCAGTGGGTCCTCTCGGGCGGGTGCGTCCGGGGGCGTCGGGGTCTCTATAGCGCGGGACGCCCGTCTTGCCGGCCCGGGCGCGCAAGGCCAGCCCGGCTCCGGTCGTGCGGTCGCCGGGGATCTGCCGAACGACGAGCAGCACCACCGCGGCGAGGGCCGCCACCACGAGAACGCCGGCCAGAGCGGACGGGCCGGCGTCGGTCAGCACACTGACCAACCACCAGATCGCACCCAGCCACGTCACGCCCACAAACGTAGCAACCCGATGCGAGCGGATGCCGTTGTCACGTTTCGGCGGGCTCGCCGGTCAGGTGGCGACCTGAACGCCGCCGGGCTGATCTGTGATCATGAGGTCGTGATCAACGATCGGGCCACGAGCCTGCGCGACCGGGTCGTCCGCTACCGGGCCGATGAGAACATCTCCGGTGAGCGGGCGGCCGCCCGGATCTCGGCCTACCTGTACGGCAACATCATCGTCTTCGCGACGCTCGTGCCGCTGCGCGAGGAGGACGCGGTGCACGGGCATTCGCTCACGCTCGTCCTCGGGGTGGCGCTGTCGACCTATCTGGCCCACGTGTTCGCCGAGATCGTCGGGCACAACGCCCGCGCCGGGGAGCCGATGAGCCGCGCCGCCATCTGGCACGAGCTGCGCGACTCCCAGCCGATCGCCTCGTCCGCGATCGTGCCCTGCCTGCTGCTGGCGGCGGCCTGGGCCGGCTGGATCGACGGCGGCCGGGCGACCTGGATCTCGGAGATCTATCTGCTGGTCCGCATGGCGCTGGTCGGCCTGCTGATCGAGCGCCTCCGCTCGGAAAAGCCTTCCTTCCGTACGCTCCTGGCCGGCATCGCGCTGGCGGTCGTGGCGGCGGGCATCTCGCTGCTCAAGGCGCTGCTGGGCCACTGAGCCGGCGATCTCCGGGCTGCGCCGATCTTGAGCGTGCGGCATAGTCTCCGGCATGCCCGGAACTCACCCGTTGCGCTGGTGGACCCGCGAGTCGTCCCGGCAGTTCCTGTCCCTGCCCTTCTTCCTGTTCGGCCTGCTGCTCCCCGGCGACTACCTGGTGAAATGGATCGCCGGCTGGGACTTCTACGCGACCGCCTACCTGACGCTGACCTGGCTGACCTACCGGCGGCGCGACCCGGCCGTCGTCCGGGCGATCGCGCTGGCCTCGCGGCGGCAGACCACGACCGACCGCCTGCTGGCCACCGCACCCGAGCAGTTCTCCCAGGCGGCGGCCTCGGTGGCGATGGTCACCACGGTGGTGGCGATGCCGCAGGCGCGCGACCTGGGCACGTCGCCGGGGCTGGTGCTCCTGGTCAGCATCGTCGCGGTTGTGACGTGCTGGCTGGTGCTGCAGACGGGGTTCGCCATCGCCTACCTGGGGATGTACGCGCAGCGCGGCGGGCTGAGCTTCCCGGGGGACGCCGAGCCCGGCATCGTCGACTTCGCGTATTTCTCGGTCGCGGTGGGCACGAGCTTCGGCACCACCGACGTCGAGGTCACCCAGACCCGGATCCGCCGTCAGGTGCTCGTGCACGGGGTGTCGGCCTTCCTGTTCAACACGCTGATCCTGGCGGTGGCCGTGACCATCCTGACCACGTACATCTCCAAGCCGTGAACACCGCCGAGGCCATGGCGGCAATGCGGGTCTCGTCCCGCGACGGGTCGGGACGGCTGGAATCGCGCTCGGGCGCCGGAGTCCACCCGGTCACCACCGCCGACGGCGGCCCCGCGTTCCTCAAGGTCGGCACGAATCGAGCCGAGCTGGATTTCTATCGTTCGCTGACCGTCCCCGTACGCACCCCGCGCCTGCTGGACCACCGAGACAGCACTTTGCTCCTATCGGCGGCCGGCACCACGGTCGACGTGACACAGTGGACGACGCCGATGTGGGCCGACCTGCTCGGCGCGCTGGCGGCCCTGCACGCGACACCGCCGCCGCCGTGGGACGCCCCCGACCCGCTGGCCGAGGCGATGGCACAGCCGGACATCGCCCTGATCCGCGACTTCTGGGGCACACCGCCCGAGGTCGAGCCGCTCCAAGCCGCCAGGCGGGTCTTCATCCACGGCGACTGCCACACCGAGAACATCACCGTCGACGATGGCACCCTGGTCTTCTGCGACTGGCAGTCGACCGGCGCCGGGCGCGCGTCCTCAGATCTGGCCCTGCTGAGCGTGCGAGCCACCCCGGCCGGCGTACGGGTTCCGCTCGAGCTCTATCCCGCCGACGACGCGCTGCGACGCGCGATCCGGGCCGAGGAGCTGGCGATGCTCGTGTTCCTGTGGCCGCAGTACGCCCGCTACAACACCCCCGAGGGCAACGACCGCATCCGCGCGCGGGGCCGCCTGCTCGCCGCCGATGCCTAACGACCGATCATCTCCAGCGACACCGTCCACAGCCTCGCCGCGGCGCCGGGATCGAGCGCCCACCGCTTGACGCCATGGCTGTGGCCGAACAGGTCGGCGTCGTCGGCGACCGTGTACGCCTCACGCCCGTCGTCGAGGTAGTGGCCGCCGGTGCGGGCGAACTCCGGGGCGACCGCCGCGACGAGCGTCGTGGCCGCCCCCTGCTGGACGGTCTTGTAAGTGAACGCTCCCGCCGCCTCGGCCGCGGCCAGATAGGCCTTCTGCTCGGGCGTGAAGTCTCGTTGCAGCCCCGTCGACACGCCACCCGGATTGACGGCGTTAGCGACGATCCCGTCCCCGGCCCACCGGCGCGACGCCTCGACGACGAACAGCGAGGTGGCCGTCTTGGACTGCGCGTAGGCGGCCTGCGGATCGTACGGGCGCCGTTCGAAGTGAATGTCGTCGAAGACCACCGGCGAGTTCATGTGGGCGGTCGAGCTGACCGCGACGATCCGGGCCCCGCCGCGCTCACTCGCCCCCGCCGCGAGCGACCCGCGCAGGCCCAGGCTAAGGGCGAAGTGCCCGAGATGGTTGACCGCGAACTGCTGTTCCCAGCCCTCCGGGGTCCGGTGCAGGTGGCTGAGGAAGACGCCGGCGTTGTTGATCAGCAGGTGCAGCGGCCCCGACCAGCCGTCGACGAACGCCGCGATCGAGGACCGGTCGAGCAGGTCGAGCGCCCGCACCTGAACGGCCCCCGCCGCGACCCTGGCCCCGGCGGTCACGTCACGAACGGCCAGCGTGACCTCGGCGCCCGCCCGGGCGAGAGAGCGGGCGGTCTCCACCCCGATCCCGGACGAGGCGCCGGTGACGACGGCCCGGACGCCCGTGAGGTCGACGCCGGCCACCACGTCGTCGGCGGTGCTGCTCGCGTCGAAGCGAGTGGTGATCAATTCCCGCGGTGTGCCCATGGCGGCAACTATACAAACTAAGCTAGAACTGTCTAGTAAACATAGTTGTTACAGTAGCGGCATGACGGTCGGGGAGCAGGGTGACAGCGCCCGCCGGAAGCACGTCCTGTCGGTCGCCCTCACCACGTTCGCGCGCTACGGATACCGGAAGACGTCGATGGACGATGTCGCCCGAGCCGCCGAGATCTCCCGGCCCGGCCTGTATTTCCTGTTCTCGTCGAAGGAAAATCTGTTCCGGGCGGCCGCCGTCGACGCCCTGGAGAGCGACCTGGCCACGGCGGCCGGCGTCCTGGAGGATGCCGGGCGTCCGCTGCGCGACCGGCTGATCGAGGCCTTCGACCTGTGGACCGGCCGCTATGTCGGGGCGATGGCGAGCGAGGTCGCCGTGCTGATCGAGACCAATCCAGGTTTGCTGGGGCCGATGGTCACCGACTATCCCGAGCGCTTCCTGGCCATGGTCACGAGCGCGCTGCCCGGGGCCCGGGCCGACGACCTGGCCCGCACCCTGCGGAGCACCGCCGGCGGCATCAAGCACGAGGTGGCCACGCGGGCCGAGTTCAAGGCGCGGATGACGATCGCCGTCGACCTGCTCCTTTATTACGACGTGGGCACGCCGTAGGTCAGGTCCATCGTGTCGGTGTGGCCGGGCCAGGTCAGCGTGACGTGCCAGCAGCCGGGCTGGGGCAGGTCGACGATCGACGGGCCGGGGCCGCCGCTGACTTTCTGCTCGGCCCGTGCGGTGCCGCCGGCCAGCTCGGCCGTGATCGTCAGGTCGCCGTGCTCGTACTGGTCGCGGGCCACCCAGAGGATCTTGTTGCCGCGGTCGGGACCGGGCGGGCTGCTCAGTGGATAGCCGAAGAGCACGGCAAGGATCTCACCCTTGGCGCCGTAGACGTGCTTGATGCCGCTGCCGTCCCAGTTGAAACCGGCGCGGGCCCACTCGGGCAGAGCTGTGGTGCGTACGGTCTCGCCGCACTTCGCAGCAGCGGTCGACGGGGTTTCAGCCGGTTGGGTCGTGGCTGTGCAGCCGGCCAGCGTCAGGACGGCAGCGGCGACGGCAAGTGTCCTCATATCCTGCAGACACCGCCGCCGCCACTAGGGTTCCGTCAGCTCGCCCAATCGATCTGCGGTGACCGGTAGAAGTCGACGCCCCGAGCCGCCCACCGCGGCCCATAGGCGCCCAGCCGCGTCCGGAACGACTCCCAGTCCCGGGCCGGCGACCACCCGAGCTCGGCGATCCCGGCCAGCCGCGGCCACGCCATGTATTCGATGTCGTCCAGGCTGCGCAGCGTCTCCGACCAAAGGGGGGCCTCGACACCGAGCACAGCGCTTTCCGGTACGCCCGTGACATGCGTGCCCGGGTCCCAGTCGTACGCCTTGCGCACCTCGATGTAGCCCGCCCAGCTCAGCCCGAGCCGGGTTGTCGGGTCGTACTTCTGGTCGATGTACGCCAGGTTGGCCGGCGACATGATCACCTTGGTGCCGTTGGCCACCGCCGCCGCCACGGCCGGGTTCTGCGTGGCCGAACTCCAAAACTGGGCCACCGCCACGTTCGCCTCCGGCGCCGCCGCGATCTCGTTCCACCCGTACGCGGTCTTGCCGTACTTCGTGACCAGCGGCAGCACCCGCTTCTGGAACGTCAGGTAGTCGGCCTGCGTGGTCGCGTGGGCCTCGTCGCCGCCGATGTGGATGAACGGGCCGGGCGTCATCTCGGCCAGCT
Source organism: Paractinoplanes lichenicola (assembly GCF_016785085.1). Lineage (GTDB taxonomy): Bacteria > Actinomycetota > Actinomycetes > Mycobacteriales > Micromonosporaceae > Actinoplanes > Actinoplanes lichenicola. The sequence continues at coordinate 489,164 of NZ_JAENHO010000004.1, read as the reverse complement.
CGCGCACCACGTCCTCGACGAACCGGTACGTCGTCTCGCTGCCGATGCAGAGCGAGCTGTAGCCGACCGCGGTGTCCGTACGCGGCGGCGGCGCGACCCCGTCGCAGGTCAGCTCGGGGTAGGCCACCTGCGCCGCGTTCACGTGCCCCGGCATGTCGATCTCGGGCACGATCGTCACGTGCCGGCTCGCCGCGTAGCGCACCAGGTCGCGGTAGTCGGCTTTGGTCAGAAAGCCGCCGCCCACCCCGTCGACCCCGGTGCCGGCCGCCCCGCCGACAGTCGTGAGCCTCGGCCGCGAGTCGATCTGGATGCGCCAGCCCTGATCGTCCGACAGGTGCAGATGCAGATAGTTGACCTTGAACTTGCTGATCTCGTCGATGTGCCGCTTGATCTCACCAGGCGTGTGGAAGTGCCGCGCGATGTCAAGCATCGTCCCCCGATACCCGAACCGCGGGTAGTCAATGATCTCCCCACCGGCGATGGTCCGCGGCCCGCTCACCGGCACGAGCTGCTGCAACGTCTGCACGCCGTTGAACAGCCCCGCCGTAGTGGCCGAACGCAGCGTGACACCGCGCTTGTCGACGGTCAGCCGATAGCTCTCCGGCTTCCCGTTCACCTTCCCCAGTTCAAGAGCGATCTTCCCCGTACGGGGTGGAGCGTGACCCACCACCCGCAGACGCAACGCCTCCCCCAGCTGCTCGGCAACACCCCGCGCGGCGGCCGGCGCCTCAATCACGGTGCGCGCCGTGATCCGAAACCCACCACCACTCGGCCGCACGTCGACCGGCGCCGGAATGACACTGCCGAGCGCCACCGTGGGCGGGGCAGCCTGAGCCGGAGCCGCCACCACAGTCAACGGCAGAACACCTGCGAGAAACACAGCCAGACGAGTCCGCATCCTCCGACCGTACATAGTCACTCTTCGATCTGTGAAGACTCCTGCCGGTCACCCGCGAGACCGTCGCGGGGCTCACCCCGCAGGCCGATGTCGCGATGCAGGATCAGCTCGGGCCGCTCTGCGGCACCCGCCAGCTCCGCCCGCAGCTCGGCGGCATCCTCCCCGAGCAGCAAGTAGCTGATCACGACCTCGATCAGCACGCAGTCGTACCGATCGCCGCTCCGGCGGTAGCGCGACGGATCGGACTCCACCGTCACCGCCGAGATCCGCCGCCCACCCGCAACGGGCTCGAACGTCACCTCGAAGATCCGATTGCCGGTCCAGCTCCGATGCAGATGCGCGACCGCCCCCTCGACGGCCACATCCCACTTCTCATCCATGTCCCGCGCCGTGTAACCCCGCGCGATCCGCCGCCACTCATCCTCGGTCCAGACACGCCTAGGCAACTCGGCCAACGACACGGGCGCTTCAATCATCCGCGGATCGTAATCAGGTTGTCCCTAGTGGTCGCACGACTATAGTCATGCGCGTGCACCTCGAGAATCCGTCGGCTGTGCCGGTTGTCGTGGAGCGGGACGAGGACGGCGTTTGGTGTGCTCACGCGCGACTGCGGCCCGGCGTCGGGGCGCACGGTGAGGGCAGCACTGAGAAAGCGGCTCTCGACGACCTTCGGGAGGCGCTCGTCGGCTTGATCGAGGAATTCGGACCCAACACTTCTCGCGCTCGTCCGTAGTACTGGGTGAGAGGGGTGAGACGGATGATGGATGTTTATCTGCTCGCGACGGTGCGGATGAAGGAGTTGCAGCGGGAGGCCGAGCTCAGGCAGCGGAGCCCGCAGAGCGATGACAAACCAGCGGTGGGCCGGCATCGGATCGTGCTGGCACAGTGGCTGATGGCCGGGGCGGAGCGCCTGTGGCCGGAGGCCGGACGTGGCGTGGCGGGAGTGGCACGATGACCGACGAGCGAGGCGTGATCGAGGGCCAGGGTGTGCTCGATCTGAGCCACCTGACCAGCCCGGAGCAGTTGGCCGCGATCACCCGGATCAGCGGGGTCGGCGCGGTCGTGCTGCCCGAGGCGCTGGCCGGGGCGTACGCGGGAATTTCGGTCTCGGACGTCGGGGCCACGATCTATGTGCCGGAGGGGCTGAAGGCCAGGGTGCACGTCGGGCCGCTGGTGGTGGGTGGGGACGGCATCGGGGCGCCGGGCGAGATGCTGGTCGTGGTCGGCGTACTGGTGGTCACCGGGCTGGTCACGGGCGAGCTGCCGAGCCGGATCAGCGTGGTCGGGTCGGTGTTCGCGCCGCGGGGCAGTGAGGCGGCGCTCGGGCGGGTGCTCGGAGGCGGGGCCGGGACGGTCACCTACTACCGCTATCAGGAGGGGCAGTCCGGGCCGCACGTCAAGATGCTCAGCGGGCAGGTGCGGCTGACCGGGGGCGCGCTGGCCAACCACAGCGGCGAGCCGGGCGACATCCTGATCGCGGCCGGACAGGTGATCATCACCGGTGCCGTGGGGGCGATCGGTTACGGCCAGATCTTCGTGGCCGGGCAGGTGATCGCGCCCGAGGCGGCGCAGGGCGAGCTCGAGACGCGGATGGACATCCAGGGCCAGACGATCTGGTATCGCTCCGGCGACCCCCGGGTGCTGTTCGACGACATCGAGCTCGGTCCGGATTACTTCCGCCTGCTCGACCACCCGGTCAGCCTGATCTCCCTGGGTGACCTGACGATCGGGCCCGGGGTCACGGCCGACCTGCTGCGCGAGCACGTGACCGACATCGTCGTGCTCGGTGATGTGCTGGCGCCGGCCGCGGCCGTGCCCGCCGTTCAGGTGCTGGCCACAGACATCTACGGGCAGATCCAGGTCGATGATGGATCGCGGGGCTGAGTTCCGTGAGCTCTACGACGCGCATCGGACGGCGGTCCACGCCTACTTCACCGGGCGCACCGGCGACCGCTGGCTGGCCGCCGACCTGATGCAGGAGACGTTCCTGCGGGCGTGGCGGCGGTTCCCCGAGCTGTCGGGGCTTGCGGACGACGGGCAGCGGGCGTGGCTTTTCACGGTCGCCCGCAACCTGTCGATCGACGAGCACAGGCATTCCCGTACGAGGGCCGCGGCCGACGCCGTCCTGCGCGCCGAGCCGGTCGAGGTGGCCGCGCCCGCGAGCGCCTCCGTGCTCGCCGCGGAACGGGTCGCCGTCGTGGCCGAGACGATCAAACGGCTGCCCGAGCCGCAACGGGTCGCCCTCACCCTGGCCGCCGCGGGCGGGCTGACCAGCGCCGAGATAGCCACCGCGCTCGGCGTCCCGGCCGGCACCGTCCGCTACCGGCTCTCCCTGGCCCGCCGCACGCTGGCCGAAGCCCTCAGCACCTACGACGACGTGGAGCAGTGATGGATCTCGACGACACCCTCCGGGCCTGGGCCGCCCAGGAGGTCACCCTGCCCACCCCGATCGTCGACGACGTCTTCCGCCAGGTCGTCGCCTCCTCGCCCGGCCTGGACACCCGCTGGTGGACCCGCTTCTCGGGCCGGCTGGCGGCCAACGTCGTCGCCAGCACCCGGCCGCGCATCCCCGTCACCGGGGTCCGGTGACGGGGATGCCGGTCCAGGTCACGCCTTGGGCGGGGTGACCTTCAGGGTCATCAGCGGGATCAGGCCGGTGATCTGGGTCTTGACCTCGAGCTTGACGCCCGCGCCGGCCACCTTGACCGAGTTCTGCGGGTTGGCGGCGTTCCAATAGCGCAGCGGGTCCGAGTCGTCGAAGGCGGGGATCGCCGGCTGGCGGGGCACCGAGACCGCGGCGCCGTTGCGGTGGAACGTCACCGGGTCGGTCTTCTGCAGGCCGAACGACGCGTCGAAGGGCTGGCGGCGGTTGCCCAGGTTGACCCCGTCCGGGAAGACGATCGGGGTGGGGCGCGCGTCGACCGGCAGGGCCAGGCCCGTACCGGGGTGGCGGCTCGTGTTGTTGTTGCCGACGGCCGGGTTCACATACCAGACGACCAGGCCGTCCTGATAGGGGAAGCGCTCCGCCCAGTCGGGCCGGGTGTCCTGCCAGCCCCAGTTGTACGGGCCGGTCTTGAGCACCTCGTCGTAGCCGGTGTACGTCCGGTACTCCGCCGCGTAGTACGAGCCGTCGGCCAGCGGCACCACCACGGCCTGGGGCAGCACGCCCTCGCCGTTGGCGGCCGTGCCCAGGGTGACGTATTTGGCCTTGCCGGGCTTGACGGTCACGAAGTTGGACCAGCCGAGCCAGATCTTCTCCCAGGCGCCCATGTAGCCGGGGGTCGAGCCGATCGTCGGGGCGCCGCGGCCCAGCCACGAGCCGGCCGACATCAGGGTCCAGAAGCCGGTGCCGTTGTCGCCGCCGGCCGTGTCGTACAGGTCGGGCAGGCCCAGGTCGTGGGCGTACTCGTGGGCGAAGACGCCGAGGCCGCCGTTCTCCGGCTCGGTCGTGTAGTCGCCGATCCAGAAGCCGCTGTCGCCGATCTGCACGCCGCCGGCCAGGTTGTTCGCCGGGCCCGCGGTGCCCTCCAGGTCGGAGTACGCGTACCACCGGTGCGACCAGATCGCGTCGGTGCCCTGCGCGCCGCCGCCGGCCTCCTCACCCTCGCCGGAGTGGATGGCCTGGAAGTGGTCGATGTAGCCGTCCGGCTCGTTGAAGTCGCCGTCGTTGTCGAAGTCGTCGCGGTCCCACACGTCGAAGGTCTTCAGGTACGCCTTGATCTGCGCCGGCGTCTTCCCGGCGGCGACCTGCGACTCGTACCAGGAGGTGGCGCTGTCCTTGACGAAGTTCCAGTAGCCGTCGTCCTCGCCGATCTCGTTGCTGCCGTAGCGGGCCGCGTTGTAGGGCAGCTTGACCCACTCCGAGACGTCCCCGCCGACCGTGTAGCGCCCGCCCGACTGCTTCGAGTAGAACGTCGTCATCGACTCCTGCTTCTTGTCGAACAGGAGTTTCTTGTAGTACGAGGGGCTGAAGTCCGGCGCCCAGATCGTCGAGTTGTCGTTGGCCCGGTCGGGCTGGGCGATCTGGTTGTGCAGCGGTCCGGCGGTGCCACCGGCGGCCGGATAGACCTGGTCGCCGAACTCGACGAGGAACGTCAGGATCGGGTCGGTCTTCGTCTCCTTCTTGCGATATTCGACAAAGCGCCCCTGACCGAGCTTGATCACTTCGGAGCCCGTACGGCTCTCGCTCTTGACCTCGCCCGCGATGAGCTTCTCGAGGGCTTCGGCCCGGGCGGCCTCGCGCTCCTCGCCCAGCGGGTGCGGGAGGTTGTCCTCACCCAGCGAGGCTTCGACGGCGGCCGGGGCGGCGTCGGCGCCGGGTGCGGCGGACGCCGGGGCAGCCGTGAGGCCGGCGGTCACCGCGATGGCGGAGACGGCGGCCAGCACAGCGGTACGTTGTTTCAAGGAACACTCCTCAAACGTTCAGAGGTCAGCCGGACAGTGAGCACGCTTGCGGAACTCCGTTTCCGACTCGGGTCGGGATCATAAAATCTCATGCATCTCAATATGTCGATACATGGCATCGTGGAGGCGGCCGCGGCGGGTGCTACCGAGCGGACGCTCGAGGGCCTGCTCTGGGAGCTGTGGCAGGGAGTCACCGACGCCGCCGCCGAGGCCGACGAGCAGCGCCTCGACGAACTGGTCGCGCTGGTCACCGGCGTACGGGAAACCGCGGTGGAGGGTGTGAAGATCGGTGGGCGGCGGCTTTTCGGTGATTTGCCGGTGTTCGGCGCGCAGATGCGGGAGGAGTGGAATCTGGTGCCGCCGGACGACCGCAGCGTCGAGTCGTGGACGCGGCTGAACAGCTTCGCGGCCCGCCTGACCGCCGCCGGCGTCGACTTCTCGCTGTTCGGGCTGTGGTCGATCGGCACGGCGCTGGAGACGTTCGCCAAACCGTCGGAGCACCTGCCCGCGGCCGTCGAGTGGTTCGAGCAGTGCGGCGCCGAGCTGGCCACCGCGACCCGGCATCGGCGCACCTTCGGGCCCGGGCCCGGCCGGCTGCACGAGCTGGCCGAGCGCGAGGGCCTCTCCGAGGGTGGCTACAACCTGCCGCGCTGGACGTTCTGGCTGAGCCGGCTCGAGGGGCTGGCCGGCGGCGGCGACCCAGTGGCCGTACGGGGTCTGCGGGCCGCGCGAAAGGCTGGCAAGCTCCTCCTACCCTGAGTGTCCATTCAGTAGCTCAGGGAGGCCGATGCGGTATCTGCGTGCGCTTCTCACCGGGGACACCCTGCTGCGCCTGGCCGCCGTCGTCCTGGCCGTCCTGATCCTGGCCCGCGCCCTGTTCTCCGGCTCGTCCGGCTGGTGGGCGGTGGTCGTGGTGGTGGCCGGCACGGTCGCGCTGTGGGGTGTCCTGTGGCTGGTCGGGTGGGTCAAACCGCTGCTGACCTCGGGCCCGGCGGAGGACAAGGCCGGCTGGCTGGGTCGCTCCCGTTCCCGCCAGGCCGCCGTGCTGGCCCTGCTGGTGCTGATCGTGCACGCGGCGATCACCGGCTACGTCGGCGTCGGCACGATCCTGATCGCCGTCGTGCTGGCCGTCGTAGCCACCCTGCTCACCGCCGACCTCAAGCTGGTCGCCCTGCTCGGCGGCATCGCCGTCATCTTCGCGCTGGCCACCGTGCTCGTGGCCGACATCTTCGCGGGCAGCACCGAGGCCCGGGCCCTGGGCGTCTCGGTGGCCGCCATCGTGCTGCCGATCGTCATCTCCGACAAGCTCGTCGCGCTGGTCCGCCAGCCCGCGCTGACCACCACCCACCACGCCGTGCTGGCCGTGCTGACCCTGCTGATCAGCTTCCTGGGCTGGACCCGCGCCGAGTGGCTGCCCGGCGTCGTGCACAACTGCTACACGCTGCCCACCTCGACCGGCATCACGGTGCTGCGGGCGACCACGGACGGCGACCGCTGCTACGGCCTGCTCGACACGGCCGACGCGGGCGTGTTCGCCGCCGACGCCTTCGGCCGCGACCCGGTCACCAGCACGCTGCAGCGCAAGATCCTCGAGCAGAACGAGCCGCTGAGCCGGGGCGACCTGACCGTCGTGTGGCTGGGCGCGCTCTCCTGCGAGCCGCTCAAGGGTGACCCGGCCCGCTGCGCCGACGGCCGCGACTACCCGTCCGAGCGCGACCAGCTGCGGGCCCTGCTCTACGCCCAGTCGCACATCGACGACACCACCGAGCACAAGCTGCACGTGGTCATCGCCGACGCCACCCAGGACGTCACGCACGCCGACGACGTGGCCAAGCTGATCATCGACCGCCGGCCCGCCCTGGGCGAGCGGGTGGTCGTGGTGGGCGGCGGGGACAGCCGCGACGTCACCCAGCAGGCGATCAACCGGCTGCTCGACGCTCAGATCCCGGTCATCGCGCCCAACCTGCTGGCCGACCTGGGTGGGCCGGGCGAGCCGTTCGTCAACCGGCCCGGCTATCTGCAGCTCGCCCCGTCGAACCTGCGCTACGCCCAGGACGCGGTCGAGCGGCTGGCCCACGCGTACCCGAAGGGCTTCCGGCTCGACGTCTACCAGCAGCCCAACCCCACCGACCAGTACACGACGTCGCTGGTCAACGACCTTCTTTCCGCCGTACGGGAGCAGGCCCCGGCCACCGCCCGGCACGTGCCCGCCCTGGACCGCCTCGACGACTCGGTCTGCCTGTCGGACAAGACCGCTCCCCCGGCCGTGCTCTACTTCGCCGACCGCTGGACCCGCTTCGCCGAGTTCGTGCAGCGCGTCAACGAGCTGTGCGGCCACTCCCGGCCCCGGCTGGTGATCGCGGACGTGTCGGTGAGCCGCTTCATGGCCAACTACCAGCTGCGCGCGGTCAGCACCGCCGACTGGCCGGTCAACTACAACGTCGGCGGGCCCGGATGCGCCGATCTCACCCCCGACGCGTACGGGGTCCTGGGTGCTCAGATCGAGAAGCACAGTTCCCTCGTACGGCTTGAGGGCCGCCCCTTCGCCTGCGCCGACCGCGCCAGCGGGATCGTCGACGGCCAGCTGCCCGACGCCTGCCCGCTGGACGCCTCGGTCAAGCTGACCAGCCGCCCGTGCCGCGCCAACGACCTGGGCACGTACCTGATCCCGGCGTGGGACGCGGTGCTGCTGGCCGACGCCCTGCTGCCCGCCAAGCCCCCGCCCGGCAACTCCCTGACCGCGCTCAACCTGCGCGGCTTCAGCCTGGCCACCGGAACCGTGGCCACTGTGGAGAACGGCGTGCTGCGTGACCCGACCATCGAGGTGCAGATGTGGCACGGCGCTCAGCTGAACGACCCCAGCGTGATCTGGGAGCGGCCCAGCCAGGAGCTGATGCTGCCCGCCGCCGGCAGCAGGTAGGGAGATCGTGTGGAGGTTGTGTGTGCTGCCTTCCGCCCGCGCCGGCCGTGAGCGCACGATGCGACCATGACATTCCTGTGGGAGACGGCCGACCAGCCGGAGGCTCCCGCCGTGGCGCGACTCCGGTTGTGGAGCCGTCGCGGCCTGCTCCGGGTCGTCCTCGGCGCCTCCGGCTGGCTGCTGCTGTTCCCCGTGTGGTGGCTCGGCCGCACGCCCGCGCTCGGCGGCCCTTATCTCGGCCTGGCCGTCTTCATGGCCGCCTTCCTGCTCGCCACGCTGGTGTCGACCGCGGTCATCCTGATCGCCGTGGCGCGCGGCTCGTGGGGTGTCGCCGCGGTCAGCCTGCTCCTGGCCGTCGCGGCCGGGATCGCCGCCGTCCCGCGCGACTTCGAGGCCAACTACGTCGACCACCAATACCGGACCCACCGCGCCGCGCTGGCCGGCCTGGCCGCGGACTACCGGGCCGGCCGCCTGCACGACATCGTGGCCCTGCCGGCCGACGTCCGCTCCCTCTCCCCGTCCGGCTACGCCTACGCCGGCGACAAGGTGCTCTTCGTCCAGCTCTGGCAGAACTGGCGAGCCGAATCAGGAACCGGCCTCGCCTACCTCACCGAGCCGCCCACCCCCGACACCCAAATCACCACCGCCTCAGGCGACTTCGGCCACGCCCAACGCGAAGTAGGCGACGGCTGGTGGTGGGTGGCTTAGCATGCCGCCGCGAGCCGGGCGGGTGGATGGGAGGGGCCGAACCGGTTATGGCGACGGCGGTTATCCGGTGTGGATCGGGCGCACGGCGAGCGGAGACGTCGGCTGCTTCATGGTCGACATGGCGATGCTCGCGGAGCCGGAGCCCGGCTCGTCCTGACGCGAAGGCGTTGCGGGGCGGCGGCGGGTGGCGAAGCATCGGAGTCGTGTCGATCGTGGGTATGGACGCCGTGGTTCCGGCCGGGCGGGTTGTTGTCGTCATCGATGTCATCCGGGCCTTCACCACGGCCGCGGTCGCCTTCGAGCGGGGTGCCACGGAAATCGCCTGTGCGGCGTCGGCTGATGCGGGGCGGGAGCTGCGGCGTAAGCACCCGGATCGGTTGCTGATGGGTGAGGTCGGTGGGCTCAAGCCGGCGGACTTCGACCTCGGGAACTCGCCGGCCGAGATGTCAGCGGCGCTGGTCGACGGTCGCCGGCTCATCCAGACGACCTCGAACGGCACCCGGGGGCTGGCCAAAAGCCCGGACGCGGCGGCGCTGCTGGCGATGTCGGCGGTCAACGTCGGCGCCACCGCGCGCTGGATCACGGCGAACCATCCCGGCCGGCCCTGGACCCTGATCTGCACCGGGCGGACGCGCGAGGACCGGGCCTGCGCGGAGTATCTGGACGGCCTGCTCCGCGGGGCCGCGCCGGGCCGGGACGACCTGGTCGCGGGAGTGCGGGCGGGCGCCGCCGAGCACGCGCGCGCCTCGGCTCGGTTTCCGGTGGCCGAGCGCGTCGACCTCGCCTGGGACCTGCCGTTCTGCTGCGACGTGGACCGGTGCGGTTTCGCGATGGTCGGTGCGGTCAGGGCGGATCACGTAGTGGTGCGGGCTGCCTAGACTCCGGTTGTGCGAATCGGTCGACGGCGCCTGGTCGCCGCTGGTGCGGGGCTTCTGCTGGTCGTCGTCCTCGCGGTTGCCGCGATTGCCCTCGTACGGTGGCGGGCCGCCGGCGAGTCGCGGGCGATCGCTCCGCCCGCGGGGGCGACCACGCCGCCGGGGTACGAGCGCGACGTCGCCGATCGGGCCACCCTCATCGCCCGCGGCCTGCGCAACGAGCGCGGCGAGGCCACCGTCCGCACGTACGCGATGCCGGCCGGCTCGCCGTGGCTGCAGTCGCGGCAGCTCGTCGCCACGCAGCTCGACCACTGGGAACAGGTCGGCGACTGCGCCGACAACCCCGCGGCCACGATCGTCGAGTGCGCCTGGCGCGAGCCGACCCGCTGGTGGCCGCGCGAGGTCAGGCTGACCATGATGCGCCTGGATCCGGGCACCTTCGTGATCGTCGGCTCCGGCGTGGGGGACTAGCTCGGCGGTCCGTCAGTAGAGGGTGTGAGTCTTGAGGAGGCGCTGGCCGAGTTTCAGCGGGTGTTCGGCGCGATCGTTCAGGGGCATACCGGAGTCGGTGCCGAGGACCTGGCCAAGGCCCTCGACGGGATGGCCGCCTACCTGGAGCCGGAGGAGTTCGCGGCGCTGCGGGTGCTGGGCGAGCTGTTGACCGCCTATCAGCATCGGGACGTCGCGACGCTGATGGGCTTGCCGGCCCGGCTGGCGGAGCTGCGGGCCCGGCTTCCTGAGGGCTCGCTGGTGCACGAGGAACTCGACGCCATCGGCAAGCTGGCCGACTACATGGCGCAGCACGTCACCCGGAAGCGGGGAGCTCGGTTCCTCCCGCCGCCGGAGGTCGGGGCGTCGGCGCCGATCGAGCTGGCGGCGCGGCTGCTCACGGCACGCGAAACGGTGGATCCCAAGGTGATCAACAAGCTACGCCGGGACGCCATACGGGAGAAGCTGTCGCCCATCGAGCGTGCCTTCCTGTTGGCGCAGATCGGGTTGCTCAGCAGTGCCCAGGACAACCCCGCTCAGGACTGGCTCGCGATCCGTGACTTCCGGATGGCCGTCCGGTTCGCCGCCGAGGGTGACCCGCAGCGGCCGCACTACCTGCTGATGCTGGCCGACGCCCTGCTCAACCGGGCCTGGGCGACGAGCCAGGCGCCGCGCGGGGTGGCCCGGCTGGTGACCCGGATGTCGCTGCGGCCGATGTCCGGCGCGCTGCGCGACGCGGCCGAGGGTATTGCGCTGCTGGAGGAGGCGCGGGAACTGGCGGGCTGGCCGGGGCAGCCGCATTGGGCGCTGATCTGCTTGCGGCTGGGTCTGGGCTATCGGCTGGCCGGGCGCAACGACGAGGCCCGCGCGGTCGGCGTCGAGGGTCTGCGCGGGCACATGTGGCAGGTGCTGATGCAGGCGCACACCGCCGCCGCCGCGGCCGTGGTGACCTGGGCGGCCACCGATGCGCTGGAGGTCGCCGGGTGGCACAGCGACGACGGGGACGCGGAGGGCGCGGCGGCGGCGCTGGAGGCGGGCCGGGCGTTGATCCTGAACGCGACGACCGAGACCCGGGACGTGCCGCGGCAGCTGGCCGAGGCGGGCTTCGACGACCTGGCCGGGCAGTGGGCCGCGCTGCCCGAGGGGCTCGAGGCCAAGCCGGCCGCGCTGCGCCGGGCGGTCTTCGAGCGGCTGGTCGAACCGCGCCGGCTGCTCGACCCACCGACCGGCGAGGAGGTGCGGGCGGCGCTGACCGCGGTGGGGGCCGACGCGCTGGTCTATCTCGTGCCGGAGGACGAGCAGGTGGGGCACGCGGTCATCGTCCCGGCGCAGGGCCCGGCGACGATCCTCGAACTGCCGGGGCTGACCGACCCGCCGGACAAGGCGACCGCGAGCCCGGCCGACCGCGAGCCGGAGCCGCAGCCCCAGCCAAAGCCGCAGCCGCTGGGGATCCGTGAGCTGGGACCGGCCGAGACGCCGGACGACGCCGACTGGGCCTGGACCGCCGCGATCGGGCCGCTGCTCGACGGGCCGTTCGCCGGGCGGGAGCCGCGGCTGGTGCTGATCCCGATGGGCGAGCTCGGCCGGGTGGCGTGGCATGCCGCGCGTTCGGCCGACGGATGGGCGATCGAGCGGGCCACCATCTCGTACGCGCCGTCGGCCCGGATGCTCTGCCGGGCGGCCTCGGCCGAGCCCAAGACGAGCGGCCCGGCCCTGATCGTGGGCGACCCCGACACCGGCGACGCCGCCCCCGACCTGCCCGGCGCCCGCGTCGAGGCGCAGACGATCCACGAACGCTTCTTCCCGCACGCCCGTTACGTCGGACGTCCCGCCGAGGGTGCCGACGGCCGGGGCAGCGCCGCCGAGGTCGAGGAGTGGCTGGCCGGGGACGACGCGGCGGCCGGCGGCGTGCTGCATCTCGCCTGCCACGGCGGGGTCCGCGACGACCAGGCCTATCTGCTGCTGGACGGCGGCGAGCAGCTCAGCGCCGACCGCCTGGCCACGGCGACCCGCAACGGACGGCGGCCCGGCCTGGTCGTGCTGGCCGCCTGTCGCACCGCCGTCTCCGGGCGCGGCTGGGACGAGGCGTTCAGCCTGGCCGCCACGTTCCTCGCGGCGGGGGCGGGCGCGGTCGTGGCGGCGCAGTGGAGCCTGCCCGACCGGGCGGTGTCCGAGCTGATGCTGCTCTTCCACGAGCACATCGCGGCCGGGGAGCGGCCGGTCGACGCGCTGCGCAAGGCCCAGCTGGCCTCGCTGCACCGGCCGGTGGCCGACTGGGCGGGGCTGATCCACTTCGGCCGCTGAGAACCGCCACCGGAAGCGATGCAGCGGGCGAGCCGGCCGCTGAGAACCGCCACCGGAAGCGATACACCAGGCGAGCCGGTCTAGCAGGTTTCCCGTGGGAGCGCTCCCGGGTATATCGAGCGGCGTGATCATGGCTTTGCTTCTCGACCTCGCCAACATCGTGGGCGGGTTCCTGCTCGCCATCTCGCTGCTGCGCCGGGTGCCACGCGCGGGCGACTCCCTGGGCCGCGCCGCCGACCGGGTGGCGCCGTTCGGCTGGATCGTCGGCATCGTGGCCCTCGTGGCGGGCGGCTTCTATCTGCTCGTGCACATCTTCGACGGGCCGCGCGTCTTCCACTTCGAGGTGGTCGGCATCCTCGTCGGTGTGGCGCTGCTGTGGGACCGCCTGACCAAACGCCGTACGCCGCCGGCGCTGCTGCTCGCGATCTTCGGCCTGATCGCCATTGTGGTCGGCCTGCAGGGCCTGGTCACCCCGGACTAGACACAGTCGATTGGCAGCCGGGTTTAAGATCCCGCGCATGAGCGCCTTCGACACGAGCGTGCCGCACCCCGCCCGCCGCTACGACTACTGGCTCGGCGGCAAGGACAACTTCGCGGCCGACCGGGAGTCGGGCGACGCGATCGCGGCCCAGTTCCCGGGCATCCGCACGGCCGTGGTCGAGAACCGGCGTTTCCTGCGCCGGGCGGTCACGTTCCTGGCCGAGTCCGAGGGCGTACGCCAGTTCCTCGACGTCGGCACCGGGCTGCCCACGGCCGGCAACACGCACGAGGTGGCCCAGCACATCGCGCCCGAGGCCCGCGTCGTCTACGTCGACAACGACCCGCTCGTGCTGGCCCACGCCCGGGCCCTGCTGACCGGGGCCACCTCCTACGTGGACGCCGACCTGCGCGACCCCGCCACGATCCTGGCCGAGGCCCGCAAGACGCTCGACTTCGACCGCCCGATCGCCCTGATGCTGCTGGCCGTGCTGCACTTCATCACCGACGACGACAACCCGTACGGGCTGGTCCGCTCTTTCGTCGAGGCCCTGCCGCCCGGCAGTTACGTCGCCGTCTCGCACGCCTCGGGCGACTGGCTGCCGCCCGAGGTCGTCGCGTCGATCACGTCCGGCCGTCACGGCGCGGGCCGGCTGCGCTCGCAGGCCGAGGTCGCGAAGTTCTTCGACGGCCTCGACGTGCTGCCGCCCGGCGTCGTCCCCCTCCCCCAGTGGCGCGACGAGGGCCCCGACGCCGCCGAGGTCTCCATGTACGCCGGGATCGCCCGGCGGCCCTAAGCTCGGCGGCGCCGGTATTCGGCCACCACCAGGTCGGTCAGCTCCTCCAGGGACGTGTCGGCGGCCCGCTTGTCGAAGGCGATCCGCCCGTGTTGCAGCAGGTTGACGCGGTCGCAGACGTCGAGCACCTGTGCGTAGTTGTGGGCGATGATGATCACCGAGACCCGGCCGCGCTCCTTGAGGTCGCGGATCAGGTCGAGGATCATCGCGCCCTCCTTGGCTCCCATTGCCGCCAGCGGCTCGTCGAGCAGCAGCACCCGGGCGTCGGAGTAGACCGAGCGGGCGACCGCGATGGCCTGCCGCTGCCCGCCCGACAGCTTGGCCACCTCGACCCGTACGTCGGGCAGGTCGACACCCATGTCCCGCAGGTGTTCCTCGGCCCGGCGGCGCATCTTGCGGTTGTTGAGCAGCGGCCACCGCACGAGCTCGCGGTTGAGGAACATGTTGTGATAGACGGACAGCTCGTTGACCAGCGCCAGGTCCTGATAGACGGCGTCGATGCCGAGCGAGCGGGCGTGGTCGACGCTGCGCAGCGTGACCTCGTCGCCGTTGACCAGGATCTGGCCCGTGTCCGGCCGGTGGAAGCCGCACAAGATCTTGATCAGGGTGGACTTGCCGGCGCCGTTGTCGCCGATCAGGCCGAGCACCTCGCCCGGGTCGACGTGCAGGGTGACGTCACGCAAAGCGGTCAGCGCACCGAAGCGCTTGGCCACCGCGCGCACCTCGAGAGCGGCCGTGCTCATGATCGCCCCGCCCTGCGCAGCCGGGACAGATACTGGTTGGCGATCATCGAGACCAGGATGGCCAGGCCCAGGATCAGGAAGATCGTGTTGGCGCTGTAGCCGATCAGGTTGAAGCCGTTCTGCAGTTCGGCCAGCACGAGCGCGCCGAGCAGGGCCCCGATGATCGTGCCGGAGCCGCCGGCCAGCGCGGTGCCGCCGATGACCGCGGCCGAGATGGCGGCGAAGGTCAGCGTCGTGCCGCCGCCGATGTTGGGGTCGATCGTGTTGATCCGGAACGCTTCCATGATCCCGGCCAGGCCGCCGAGCGTACTGGTGATCATGAAGTTGCCGATTTTGATGCGGGAGGCGCGGATCCCGGCCTCGGTGGCGCCGACCGGGTTGCCGCCGACCGAGATCGTGTGCAGCCCCCACCGCGTGTTCGTCAGGATGATGTGGAACACCGCGACGATGAGGATCGCCCACGTGATGCTGGCCCAGGGACCGGCCCCGAGCCACGTCTGGAATGTGCCCTTGGCCGCCTCGGGGATCGGCACCGGATAGGCGTGCGAGGTGATCAGCAGCAGGCCCTGCACGGCGAAGAACGTGCCCAGTGTGACCACGAACGACGGCACCTTGAGCTGGGTCACGATGAAGCCGTTGATCAGGCCGATGCCCGCGGCCAGGGCCAGCGCCAGCAGGAAGGCGAGCAGCACCGGCACGCCGTAGAAGTCGATCGCGAAGTGCAGCAGGAACGGCGCGAACGCGGCCACGATCCCCACCGACAGGTCGATCTCGCCGCTGACCAGCAGCAGCACGATGCCCACGGCCACGATCGCGGTGGGCGCCGTGGCCTGGGCGATGTTGACCAGGTTGTCGCGGCTGAGGAAGACGTCGCTGGTCGCCCTGAAGTAGAACATCAACCCCAGGGCGACCAGCAGCACGCTCGCCTCGCGCCGGCGGACGAAGCCGTCGAACAGGGCCCGGCCGACGACCGGGAGCCCACGCGCGGGGGCGGCGGTCTCACTCATGCGCGATCGGCCCGTTCCGGGGCACGAGAACCTTGTCGGTCGTCGAGCCCTCGTACCGCGTCTTGGTGTTCTGATAAGGCGTGACGTTGTCTTTGGTGACGAACAGCAGGCCCGTGTTCGTCTCGCTGGGCGCGATCAGCCCGCCCGACAACTTGTAGAAATAGAGGAACAGCACCGGCAGGAAGCCCTGCATGTAAGGCTGCTGGTCGATCGTGTAGTCGAGGCTGCCCTCCTTGATGCCGGTCAGCGACTCCGGGATCAGGTCGAAGCCGCCGGCCACCTTGAGGCTCTTCGAGCGCATGTTGTACTTCTTCGCGACCTGCCCGATCGAGGCGGTCGAGCCCGCGTCCACGGCGAGCATCCCGCTCAGGTTCGCGTGACCCAGCGCGTACGCGTCGATGATCGAGAGTCCCTTGGTGACGTCCGCGTTGGTCGCCACCGGGGTGAACGTCACCGGCTTGCCCGACTCCTTGAAGGCCGCCTGGGCGCCGTCGATGCGGGGCTGGATGTTGAGCGCCCCGGGCGTGGCGATGAAGCCGGCCACGTCGCCCGAGCTGACGGTCTGCAGCGCCCGCTGGCCCAGGGCGTAGCCGGACTCGTACAGGCCCTGCCCGATGTAGGCCAGCCGGTTGGTGCCGGGGTCGCCGCGGGCGCCGTCGGCGTTGTAGGACACCACCGGGATGCCCGCGTCGAGCGCCTGGTCGACCGGGGCCCGGAAGGCGTCCTTGTCGACGACGGCCACGGCCAGCCCGTCCGACTTGGCGCTGATGGCGGTGTTGAGCGCGTTGACCATCTCGCCCACGATCGAGTTCTGCGAGCCCGTCCACTGCGGCTTCTCGAGGCCGAGCAGCGTGGCCGCGTCCTCCATCCCGTACTGGGTCGGGGTGAAGAAGGGGTTGGTGGTGACGTGGTTGACGAAGGTGAACTTCCATTTCGGGGTCTCGGGGAAGTTGCCGAACGCGCCCGCCGCGCTGGCCTGCTTGTCCGGGCTGCACGCGCTGAGCAGGGTGCCCGCGGCCAGCGAGGCGCTGAACAGGCCGGCCCCGGTCAGCAAGCGCCGCCGCGAAGCAGCTGGGAGATCCAATGTGGATACTGCCTCTTCGACTTTCTCGTTCATCTCAGCCTTTCGCTTACGCGGTGCCGAATTGGTAGACGGTGGTCGACGTGAGGACCTGCCCCGGGCGGAGCACGGTCGAGGGGAAGTTCGCGTGGTTGGGCGAGTCCGGGAAGTGCTGGGTCTCCAGGGCCAGGCCGTCACCCTGGCGGTAGGCGTGACCGCCGGTGCCGTACAGGGTGCCGTCGAGGAAGTTGCCGCCGTAGAACTGGATTCCCGGCTCGGTCGTCGCCACGGTCAGGGTGCGCCCGCTGCCCGGATCCGAGACCCGCGCGGCGACCTGCAGCCCGCTGCCCCGGCGGTCGAGCACCCAGTTGTGGTCGTAGCCCCGCCCGAACACGATCTGCTGGAACGTGCTCCGGTTGCGGGCGCCGATCGCCGTGGGCTTGCGGAAGTCCATCGGCGTGCCCGCCACCGCGGCGAGCGTGCCGGTCGGGATCAGCGTGGCGTCCACGCATCGCCTTCCTCGCCGTCCTTGCTGACGTAGGTCAACCGCAGCCCGTCCGGCACCGGCGCGGCCGTCCACACCCGCTTGTCGAAGCCGGTGGTGCCGCCGTGCAGGCTGTTGGGGTCGTTGTTGATCGGCAGTTGGTAGGTCCGGCCGTCCAGCGTGAACTTGCCCTTGGCGATCCGGTTGCCGTAACGGCCGATCAGCGCGCCGAAGTAGGCCGGGTTCTTGGACGTGACGTAGCCGTCGAGGGTGGCGAAGCCCAGCGTGATGTTGGCGAGCTTGCCGTGCCGGTCGGGCGTCTCGACGGTCTGCAGAATCCCGCCGTACGTCAGGATCCGTACGCGGAACTTGCCGTTGGTCAGCGTCCAGCGGTCGACGGCCCGGCCCCCGACACTGCCGTACGGCTCCTTGGTGATGCTCGGTTTGCCGCCCGCCTGCGACGACGATGCTCCGGCCAGGCCGAGGCCCAGCGCGAGCAGCAGGACGATTCCGGCACGGACGAGCGCCGTCGGGGCCGGGCGGGAGGTGCGATGTGAAGTTGGCATGTCGCCTCGTCTCATGGGACAGGACGCCACACCGCCACGGTGTGGCGGGAGCAGCCTGCGCCGGTTCCGGAGAGGACGACCGGATGCCGGCTCAGACGAGACCGGCTCGGGGAAGGAGCACGGTCGAAGACAACGAGTTCGATCCGGACCGTAAGCACGATGGTCGATCGGGGCCTATCCCCCGATCGACCATCGCTTCTCACCAAAAGGTGAACGTGAACATGTGTTATTCGGCGTCGCTCCGCAAGGTCTCGAGCGCGGGCCGATCCCAGTCGGCCAGGTCGGCGGCGGCCAGATAGGTCGAGCGCAGGAACGTCAGCAAGGTTTGCTCCGGATCGGCGGAGCCGGCCACGGTCTCGTACGGCAGCACGCATTCGCGCAGGTCGTGGTCGTAGAAGGCGGCGTTGCGCTCGGCATAGCCCGGGGGCTCGGGATAGGCGTACGCGTAGAAGGCGCCCTCGTCGCCCCCGCCGGGCCAGAAGCCGAAGCTGGCCAGCTCGTGCGAGTAGCCCTCCTGCATCACCCACGGCGGGCAGTTGGGCGCGCCACCCGGATGCGGCGGCGCCTGCCGGCCGGAGAAGCGGGTGTACGCCAGGTCCATCGCGCCCCAGAAGAAGTGGACGGGACTGGCCTTGCCCACGAACTCGCTCCGGAAGCGCTCGAACACCCGCTGGGCCTGCAGCAGTTGCCGCCAGAACAGCTGCGCGGCCACACCGTCGTACGAGCAATGGGTCTCGTCCTCGGCGAAGGGGATCGCGGACTCGACCTCGTTGGGCACGGCGTGGATGCTCGGCTCGATCCCCAGCGAGGCCAGGGCCCCCATCGTCTCGGCGTAGAAGGCGGCCACCGATTTGGGTTCGAGCTTGACCCCGGCGGCCCGGCCGTCACTCGCACGGATCCGCAATTGATGCTCGACGAGGTCGAACTCGACGTCGAAAATTCCCTCCCCGTACGGGATCCCCGACGTGCTCAGGCCGCGCGCGGTCGGGTAGAGCGTGACGTGCCACCAGTGGTTCACCGGCGGCGCGTACGCCATCCGCACCTTGCCGACGATCTGCGTCCACATGTGCAGCGTGTCTTTGGTGCCGGTCCAGTCGGCCACCCGCAGCCGGGGCCACTTCGCGTTGATCTCGTCGCTCACCGCTCAAGAGTAGGTTGACGCCATGGGTGAACGGGTCGAGCTGGGACCGGCGCAGGAGACGATGCTGATTCCGCTCTACGGGCGGGCCGTCGAGACCCGCAAGGCCCACCCCCTCGTACGGGATCCGCGCGCGGTCGACCTGGTCGAGTCGATCGACTACGACTTCGCCAAGTTCGACGGCGGCCGCAGCCTGGCCGGCTCGGTGCTGCGCGGCATGGTGTTCGACCACTGGGTCGCCGACTTCCTGCACGACCACCCCCACGGCACCGTGGTCGAGATCGGCGCGGGTCTCAACACCCGGTTCGAGCGGCTCGACAACGGCTCCTGCCACTGGGTCGACCTCGACCTGCCCGATTCGATGGCCCTGCGGCGCAAGTTCTTCACCGAGACCGACCGGCGGGTGATGGTCAGCGGCTCGGTCGTCGACGGCGACTGGCTGGAAGTCGTCCGCCGGCAACCCGGGCCGTACTTCTTCGTGGCCGAGGCCGTGCTGATCTATCTCAGCGAGGCCGACGCGCGCACCTCGGTGGCCCGGATCGCCGCCGAGTTCCCCGGCGCCCTGATCGCCTTCGACACGTGGGGCGAGTGGATCATCCGCAACCAGAAGCGGCACGACGCGCTGCGCAAGATGTCGGCCTCGCTGGAGTGGGCCTGTGACGACCCGCGGGCACTGAAGGCTTGGCACCCGGGCCTGCGGCTCGTCGAGACCGCCACTGTCGGCGCGCAACCCGACGTGCTGCGGCAGCTGCCCCGGGCATACCGGATGATCATGAGGTTGATCAAGCTGCTGCCGCAGACCCGCGCCTACCGCCTCAACCTTTATCGGACGTGACAGTCGGGTGACGGCGCTCCAGAGCCGCCCCCTCGACGTCGACGTTGGGCAGCAGCCGGTCCAGCCAGCGCGGGATCCACCACGCCGAACGGCCGAGCAGGTGCATGACGGCCGGGATCAGCAGCATGCGGACGAGGAAAGCGTCGGTCAGCACGCCGAAGGCCAGGCCGAAGCCGAGCGAGCGGATGATGGCCGTGTTGGAGAAGATGAACCCGCCGAAGACCGCGATCATGATGATGGCCGCCGCGACCACGACCGTACGGCCGGCGTGCACACCCTGCCGCACGGCGAGCCGAGCCGAGGCGCCGTGGGCGTAGGCCTCGCGCATGCCCGACACCAGGAACAGCTGGTAGTCCATGGCCAGCCCGAACAGGATGCCGATCAGGATCGTGGGCAGGAAGCTGAGCACCGGGTTGGGGTCGTGCACGCCGAAGACGCCGCCCAGCCAGCCCCACTGGAAGATCGCGGTGAGGCCGCCGAACGTGGCGAACAGCGACAGGATGAAGCCCAGCGTGGCGGTCAGCGGCACCAGGATCGACCGGAACACGAAGATCAGGATGATCAGCGACAGGCCCAGCACGAGCCCGAGATAGCCGGGCAGGGCGTCGGCCAGCTGCTCCGAGATGTCGATGTTGCCGCTGGCGCTGCCGGCCACCCCCAGCCGTACGTCGGTGGGCAGCGGCGACAAGTCACGCAGGTCACGGACGAGCTGCTCGGTCGACGAGCTGGACGGGCCGTCCTCGGGGATCACCTGGAAGGCGAACAGCGTCTTGTCCTCGGACTGCCCGATCGGCGCGACCGCGACCACGCCCTTCTGCGCGAGCAGCACGTCGGCGATGCGCACCTGCTCGCCGACCACGCGGGCCTGCTCGGTGACCGGCTGCGGGTTGTCGGCCACCACGAGCAGCGGCCCGTTGACGCCGGCGCCGAACTTCTCCTCGATCACCTTGTACGCCTGGTACTGCGTCGAATCCTCGGCCTCGGAGCTGCCGTCGGGCAGGCCGAGCCGCATCGACAGGGCGGGCACGGCGATCACGAGCAGGACGGCCAGGCCGCCGATCACGGTCAGCACCGCACGGCCGGTGCTCATCGGGGTGCTCGGCCCCTGGCGGTGGTGCGTGTGGCCGATGGTGGCGCGGGCCTTGCGGCTGAGGATCCGGGTGCCCAGCAGCGACAGCAGGGCCGGGGTGAAGCTGACGGCCAGCAGCACCGAGACGGCGACGCAGATCGCGCCGACCGTGCCCATCATGCCCAGGAAGCCGATGCCGGTGACGTTCAGCGCGAGCAGGGCCACGAGCACGGTCGAGCCGGCGAAGACGACCGCGTTGCCCGAGGTGCCGTTGGCCAGCCCGATCGACTCGTGCAGGTCCACGCCGTCGAGCAGCTGCCGCCGGTGCCGGTTGAGGATGAACAGGCAGTAGTCGATGCCGACGGCCAGCCCGAGCATGACGCCGAGCACCGGGGTGATCGAGAGCATCTCCACGACGCCGCTCAGCGACAGCGCCGCGGTGACGCCGATGCCCACGCCGACCAGGGCGCTGACGATCGGCAGGGCGGCCGCGACGATCGCCCCCAGCATGATCATCAGGGTGATGGCGGCGATCACCACGCCGGCCACCTCGCCCACGCCGAGGATCTCGGGCACACCCTGCGTGAGGTCGTTGGAGAACTCGGCCTCGACCCCGTCGGGCACGCCCGCGCCGACGTGGTCGACGACGCTCTCCTTGGTCTCGGGCGTGACGTCGAGCCGGGCCTCGGTGAAGACGACCTGCGCGACGGCGGCCGTGTTGTCCTCCGAGACCGTACGGACCTTGGCCGACATGTCGATGAGCTGCTGCGACTGGTCGAGGGTCGTGGCCTGCGCCTCGAGCTGCTGCTCGGCCACCTCGCGCTGCGCGGCCGGAAGGGCGGCGACCTGTTCGCGGCCGGCGTCGAGCTTCTTGCGGCCGTCGTCGATCTGCGCCCGCTGCTCGGCCAGCTGCCCCGCGGTGGCGAACGGGTCGACCGTGTTCGCCACCCCGTCCAGGTCACGCGTGCTGACGAGCAGGTCGGTGATGCCCGTACGCTGCGCGTCCGTGAACGCGGACCCGTCGGCGGTGTGGAACACGATCGCGCCGTTGCCGCCGCTCGCGCTCGGGAACCGCTCGGCCAGCTTGCCCGAGACCTCCTCGGTGGCCGTGCCCGGAATGTTCACCTGCGACGACAGCACCCCGCCGAACGCGAAGTAGCCGGTGACGGAGAGGGCCAGGATGACGAGCCAGACAGTCAGGACGGTCCAGGCGCGGCGGGCGCAGAAGCGGCCCAGGCGGTACAGCAGTTCAGCCATTGATCCGGTTTTCTCGTTGGGGGGCGTTCAGTAACCGGTACGGATGTGATCGATCAGTCGGTCGAGCAGATGGTGCCAGTGAGCGCGGGATCTCTCGTCGGTGGTGGCGCCGGTGTCGGCGATCCAGTGGTGGGCGATCACCTCGGTGCCGTGCATCAGCGAGCTGACCAGCAACTCGGCCTCAAGCGGATCGCGATCGGCGTGACGCTCGGCGAGTTCCCGGGCGAGTTCCTCCGTCGTACGGGAGAAGGTCGCCTGGAAGATCTGCTGCGGCCGGGGGTCGTCGGCGCTGAACCCGCCGAGGGCCTGCCACAGGAACGCGATGATGCCCGGCACGTCGGTCGCCCGCAAAGCAGCGGAAACGACCTCGAACATCTCGGCCCGGCTGCCCGCCCCGGCCGCGCTCTCGCTGACCTGCCGCCGGAACGTGTCGATGACCACCCCGAGCACCTCGGTGCAGGCGGTGGTCACCACGTCGTCGATCGAGGCGAAGTGGTTGAAGATCGTCCGTCGTGACACGTCGGCCCGCTCGGCCAGCTGATCCACACTGAACCGCGCGGCGCCGCCCTCGTCGATGAGGGCCTTGGCCGCGTCGAGGATCGCCCGCCGGTGCCGGGCCTTGAGCGCCGCCCGTCGATCCGCGTTGACCACCACGATCGTTACACTAAATGCAGCGTTGCACTCCGTGCAAATTGGTCGCCGTCACGTCACATCGAGTGACGGCCACCGGGCCTGGGCCCAGCCCGGCGGGGGCTCGGGCAGTTCCCCGCGCAGTTCGGCGGCGTCGGGGACCTCGAACAGCGTGCGCCACAGGTCGAGGTCGGCTTCGACTATGGGAAACGTGGTGTGCGGCGCTGTGTCCTGCCGGTGGGCGACCCGGGCAAGCTGGGTTTCCCGGTCCACGGGCAGGTAAACCACTTCGCACGATGCGCCGGCTTGCTGGGCCAGCCAGTGCAGGGCCGAACGTTCGTCGCGCGACCACAACCCGAAGTCGAGCACGACGTTGGTGCCCAGCCGCAGCGCCTGCAGGGCCACCGTGATGAGCCGGCCCTCCACCAAGAACCGCTTACCGTCCGGCTGCACCCCGTCGAACAACGAGATCATCCACTCGTCCGGGGTCAGGCGCAGCGCTCGGCGGGTCGCCGCTAGTTCCTTGGCCCGGGTCGTCTTCCCGGCACCGGGCAGCCCCACCATGAGGAAGAGCCGGGGCGGGGTCGGTGCTTCGTGACGCGCCGGCACGGGAAGCGCCACAGAGCCGCTCCTGGACGCGGACGCCCGCTCGGGCTCGGTCGCCGCGGCTAGCTTGTCGGCGACCGTGAGGAAAGCCCGCGCTTCGTTATGATCGCCGAGGCTCAGGACGTGCAGGCCGGTGGAGACGATCTCGGTGCAGGCCCACTGCCGGACAGCCTCCGGGTCAGCTCCGGCGATCCGGCCCAACTCCCGGCAGCTGTCAGTCATCGCTTGCCATGCCTGCCGAGGGTCGCCGGCCGCGAGTCCGTCCCGCCATTCCTGCACGCCGCGCGCCAGGATTACGCCGAGGTCGTGCGCGGGTTCGGAGACGAGCCCCGACGGGTCGACCAGCCGGAAATCCGTGCCCGACTTCCGCAGGGTGTTGAGGGCGTGCACATCCCCGTGCACGAGCACCGCCCGGCCGGGCTCGAAGGCGGCCCCCCGCAGGGCGGCGCAGCGAACAGCCAGCTCGACGGCCGCCTCCGAACAGGGCCGGCCCAGCGTCTCCCACATCGACGGGATGAACGCCGCATGCCAGCGAGCCGCTTCGATCCAGGTCGGCAGTCGGCCGTGGTCCTCCACAGGCCGCCAGCCCCGGGCGGCGGTGCGAGCCAGCAGCTCCAACTGACGGGACGCAGGCCGGCCCAGCGCAGCCAACGGCGGCCCAAGACGTTCCAGCAGCAGCGCCCGGCGCGCGACATCGTGCCGAAGCAGCCCCACATACGGGTCACCCCCGCCGAGCTGCAGGGCGACTAGTTGCCGGTCGTCCCCCGGCGGAATCGTCACTTTGAGAACGGCCGGCTTGCCGTCACGGGTTGCCGCCTCGGCGACGTAGGCGGCCCGTCCGCCATCGAGCCGGGCGCCGATGGTGATCGACCAGTCGGCGGCCAGGCTGTCGAGCAGGGCGGGCAGCCCGGTCAGCCACTCCTGTCCGGCCGGCCCGGCCGCCCGAAGCGACAGCGCGAGTCGCGCGGAAACAGGAACGCCTCGCCCAGAAAGAGAAACGTCTTGCCCGGAGACGGACCCGTCTCGTTCGGGATCAGGCACTGCCCGGTCGAGGCCGGACGGGTGCGTTCGATGGGTTGGCAGGTGTTGCTGCGACACAGATCGCTCCCCGGATCACACAGGATGACCCGGCAGCCGCGCACTCGGGCTGCCGGCGGACACCGATCCGGCGGTGAGAGGCCGCGGTCACGACGACCGCGGGACCGCCGCTAAGCGGTGAAGCGAATCTGCATGCAGGCGAAGCAACCCATGCGCTCACGATAGCCGATCCGGCGGACAGCGATCCCGACCGGCCGACCAGGCCCAAACGCGAACGGCTCAGAGCGCGGCGAGCCAGTCGTTGACGGCCTGGAGCACAGGCGCGGTCAGTCCATGCCCGGCCGAGTCGCGGCGGGCGGTCACGAGAGCGCCGGATTCGTCGCGCACGTAGTCCCACGTACGGTCGAGAAGTTCGCGCGGGATGACCGTGTCCTGCGTGCCTTGGGCGACCAGCACCGGCACCCCGGCCAGCCGCTCGCCGGTCACCGGAACGCCGGCGTCGAACGGCAGCGTCCCGTACAGAATGGCCGCCCCCGCATAGCGAGTGGGATCGTCCAGCAGCAGCCCGCCCGCGAAGGCCGCCCCGCCGCTGAAGCCGACCAGGATCACCGGGCGCCCCACGGCAGCGTAGGAGTCGAGCCAGGCGCGGAACCAGTCCATCGTGGCGCGCAGCGAGGAGGCCACGGGACGGCCGATGCCGCGGTTGGCGAACCAGGCGTAGCCCCCGCCCTCGGCGATCGGGGCGCGGACCGCCGCGTACGCGAAAGCGGGCGGGAGGTGCTCGCTCAGGGTGAGAATCTCCTGCTCGTGGGAGCCGCGGCCGTGCAGCAGGACGACGAGCGGGGCGGCCGGATCGGTGGAGCCCGCGAGGGCGACGACGGGCGGGGTCACAGCGAACCCGCCGTGCGCACGCCGCTCCACTTGCTGACCTCGGCGGCCAGGTCGAGACGGTCGACGGGGGCGGCGTTCTCGTACGAGCCCCAGTCGGAGCGCGGGAGCATCCACATGATCTCGAACTCGTTGCCGTCCGGGTCGGCGCCGTAGACGCTCTTGGTCGCGCCGTGACTGGACTCGCCGCTGTAGGCGCCCGCCTCGGCCAGGGTCCGGCGGGCCTGCTCGAGCTCGTCGATCGTGTCGACCTGCCAGGCCAGGTGATAGAGGCCGATGCCGCCGCGCTGCTTGGGCGGTGCGGCCGGGCCGACGCCGAACAGGCCGAGGTCGTGGTGGTTGCCCGAGCGCGGCAGGCGCAGGAAGACGGCGTTGGCCTGCGGCTCGCGGGCGGCGACGACCATGCCGAACACCTCGGTGTAGAACCGCTCGGCGCGGGCCAGGTCGGCCACGAAGAGCACGGCGTGGTTGAGCCGCACCGGTCCGATACCCATGACGATCCCTCTCATTGGTTGAAGCTACAACTATCACATGAAGCAGCGAGTTGTAGCAACAACCTATGAGCGGATCAACGCCCACACGACCTTGCCGTCGGCCAGCGGGGTCGCACCCCAATGAGTGGCCGCCGCGGCGACGATCCGCAGCCCGCGCCCCGAGCCCGGCCGCATCAGCGTGCTCGTGACGATCGGCTCCTCGGGCGGCCGGGGCATCGCCTTGGCGTTGTCCTGCACCCCGATCCGCAGGTAGCGCCCGGTGTAGACGACGGTCAGGTCGAACTCGCAGGCGGCGTGCACGATCGCGTTGGCCGCCAGCTCGTTGGCGACCAGCCGGGCCGGGCTCCGCAGTTGCGGCAGGCCCCAGGTCAGGCAGGCCTCGCCGGTGACGTTGCGGGCGGCGGCGGCACTGGCCGGCTCGGGCGGCAGATGCCGGCGCACCCAGCGGGGCACGTTGGCGTTCACCGCGAGCGCCGCCTGCGCGCTGTCCTCGTAGAGCGCCACATACGTACGAAAGGCGCCAAGACCTTCCCGTACGCCGGGAGCCGCCTCGCACAGCAGCACGGGCACTCCCCAGTGGAGCTGGGCGTCGTGGGTCATCGTGGCGAACACGCTGAGCAGCGCGTCGGAGTCGTGACAGAGGGCCGCCAGGTCGACGATCACGGCCGACGGGCATTCCGCGGCGACCTTGGCTATCGCGGTGCCGACCTCGGGAACCGTGGCCACCGACAGCGCGCCGCCCAGGCGTACCGTCGTGATCCCGGTGTCGAGGTTCCGGTCGATCACTGTCTTCAACATCCGCAGCCTTCTGCTCGCACCTCCGGTGCCCGTAGCGCCCTTCACGTAACGCCCGACGCCCGTCCCCGCGCAATCCCTGGTCGCGCGCCTATCGCCCGATGGGCGGAAGAACGCTACCGCAAAGAACGGCGGAGACGTGGCAATTTGTCGGACTATACCCCTTTTAGGACCGGGTCAGGAGGACCTTGAGCGCGCCCGAGTGCGCCGGGTCCGCGAAGACGTCGTACGCGTGCATGAACTCCTCGAGCCCGAACCGGTGCGTGATCATGTGGCCCAGGTCGAACTGCCCGGCGATCAGCATGTCGAGCAGCCGCGGCGTCGAGAACGTGTCGACCAGCCCGGTGGTCAGCGTGATGTCCCGGATCCACAGGTCTTCCAGGTGCAGCGTGGCCGGTTTGCCGTGCACACCGATGTTCGCGATCCGCCCGCCCGGCCGCACGAGCGTCGTACACAGCTCGAACGTCGCCGGAATGCCGACCGCCTCGATCACCACGTGCGCGCCCAGCCCGCCGGTCATCTCCCGCACGGTCTCGAGCACGTCCTGCTCCCCCGCCACGATCGTGGTGTCCGCCCCGAACATCTTGGCCGCCTGCAACCGGCTCTCGGCCTTGTCGACCACGACGATGTGCGCCGGCGAGAACAGCCGCGCGGTCACCACGGCGGCCAGCCCGATCGGCCCCGCCCCCACGACGACCACGGTGTCGCCCGGCCGCACCTGCCCGTTGAGCACCCCCACCTCGTACGCGGTGGGCAGAATGTCGGCCACGAGCACCGCCGCCTCGTCGCTCACCCGCTCCGGCAGCTTGTAGGTCGACAAATCGGCGTACGGGATCCGCGCGTGTTCGCTCTGCACCCCGTCGACCAGATGGCCGAGGATCCAGCCCCCGCCACCCAGGCACTGCCCGTACGTGCCCTGACGGCAGTATTCGCAGATGCCGCAGGCCGAGATGCACGAGGCCAGCACCCGATCGCCGGCCGCCAGACCCGACACCCCGCTCCCGGTCTCGACCACCGTGCCCACCGCCTCGTGCCCCAGCACCCGCCCCCGCTCGACGGTCGGCACGTCACCGCCGAGAATATGCAGGTCGGTCCCGCAGATGGTGACCGCGTCGACCCGGATGATCGCGTCCCGCGGATCCCTGACCTCGGGATCCGGGATGTCCTTCCAGGCCCGCTGACCCGGCCCACCATAGACAAGCCCCTTCATCGTCTCCTCTTCCTGACGTAGATTTCGCTCCTCTTCCCCGCATCGACGCTGCGGTGCGAATCCGCCCTACGAGGTCGCACTTTGAGACGCAAGATCAAGATCCAGATGTCCCAGCGGGGTGGTGGGTGACGGACCGTCGCTCCCGCGGGGGCCGCGGCGGCCTTCGCTGGCCGCTACGCGTCCAGAACGCGAAGCCCACCACGGCGACGTGAGTGAGTGGTTGCGCCCACGAACGCCAGCCCTGCGGGCTGATCAAGCGGCCGGGCGCTGCCGGGCCGGGCGGACGATGATCTCGTTGACGTCGACGTCGGCCGGCTGATCGATCGCGAACTGGATGGCGCGGGCGATCGCGTCGGCCGGGATGGTGTCGCGGCGATACTCGACCATGGCGTCACGGGCGTACGGGTCGCTGATCTGGCCGGCCAGCTCGGACTCGGTGACGCCCGGGGTGATCGTGGTGACCCGGATGCCAGGATCGGACTCCTGGCGCAGGCCCTCGGTGATCGCCCACGCGGCGAACTTGGTGCCGGAGTAGACGGCCGACGTGGGCACAACCTCATGCGCGCCGACCGAGGCCGTCGTGATCAGGTGGCCGCCGCCCTGGCGTTGAAAGACGGGCAGGGCCGCGGCGATGCCGTGCAGCAGGCCCCGCACGTTGACGTCGATCATGCGGTCCCACTCGTCGACGAGCAACGCATCCAACCGGGACAGCGGCATGACGCCCGCATTGGCCACCAGCACATCGACGCGGCCGTGCCGGTCAACGGCCCCCTGAACAAAAGCGGTCATCGAGTCGCGGTCGGTGACGTCGAGCTCGGCCGGTTCGAGCCGCTCGGCGGCCTGGATCGGGCGCCGGGCCCCCGCCACGACGACATGGCCCGCGGCGGCCAGGCGCTGAGCGGTGGCCGCGCCGATGCCGCTGCTGGCACCGGTAACCAGAATGATCTTCTGCGTGTCAGTCATGCCTTCGACCCTGCGACGGCCAACCCCGACCGGGAAGGGTGCCGTGCTCCCACCCAGCGCCAGGTCCGCCGCGCGGCCGCTCCGGGACCTGCCATCGCCGTCACCTCTTCCACGTCGCCGTCGCCTCCTCCTCCGCGACACCGCCGCCCTCTCCACGTCCCCGTCCCTTCCTCCGCGACGCCGTCGCCTGCGCGGCAGTCGAGGCGCGGCCGCTCTGGGGCCTGGCACAGCGGCGGGGCAGAGACGGCTGCTAAGGGCAGCCGGACCGTGATCAGTGACCCGCCACCCACGACGGCGTTGACAGTGCCCGGCTCCGACAGACATAGCGGGTCGGTCGCAAGGGTTCTGGGTGGGCACAGCAGGACCAGGCAGGTTCGTCGCGGGCGGCCTACCGTGGACGCATGCCCACCACTGAGCTCGGAGACTTCCTCCGCAAGCGCCGCGCCGCCGTCCGGCCCGGTCAGGTCGGGCTGCCCGAGCACGGCGATCGGCGGGTGGCCGGGCTGCGCCGCGAAGAGGTGGCGCAGCTGGCCGGCGTCAGCGTCGACTATTACGTGCGCCTCGAGCAGGGCCGCGAGCGCAACCCGTCGGCCCAGGTGGCCGAGACCCTGGCCGTGGCCCTGCGGCTCGACGACGACGGCCGGGCCCACCTGTTCCGGCTGGCCGGCCTGGCCCCGACGGCCCGCGCGGCCTACGGCACCGATCGGGTCGACCCGGCGCTGGTCCAGCTCATGCAGGCCTGGCCGGCGACGCCCGCGCTGGTCTACAACCGGGCCTACGACATCCTGGCGGCCAACCCGCTGGGCGAGGCCCTGTTCGCAGGCCTCCCGCGCAACCTGATGCTGGCCGTCTTCACCGACCCCCGCGCGCGCGACTTCTACGCCGACTGGCCGTCCGTTGCCGCGAATTCGGTGGCCGGCTTCCGCATGCAGCTGGGCAAGGCGCCCGACCATCCACGCATCCGGGCCGTCCTGTCCGAGCTGCTGGAACGCAGCGACGAGTTCGCCGACCTCTGGCGCCGCCACGACGCGCGGGGCAAAAGCCTCGACGTCAAGACGTTCCACCACCCCGAGGTGGGCCGCTTCACGCTGCGGGTGCAGACGTTCTCCGTCCGCGGCACCGACGGCCAGGAGCTAGCGGTCTACTCCCCCGAGCCCGCCTCCCCCAGCGCCGACGCCGTAGCCCTGCTCGGCATGCTCACCCCCTCAGGAAACGCTTGACGCCAGCCGCCCGCCCCTCATTCGCCCAGGAACTGCTCGACAACAATCACCCAGCCCGCATACCGCCCAGGGAACGCCCGCCAGCGCTCATCCCACCCGCACCCCGCCCCCGAGCCGCTCGACAACGCTCACTCAGCCTGCGCGCCGCCCAGGAAGCGTTCGACGGCGCCCGCCCAGCCGTCGCGTGCCTGGTCGTTGAGTTCCGGGGTTTGCAGGCCCAGTTGGGCGGCGACGATCGAGGCTGTGCCGTTGGCCTTGGGCTCGCTGGTCACGATGATCTGGGAGTCGTCGGCCGCCTTGATCCGCCACGTGATCCGGCGGTCGGTGCCGCTGATTTTGGGTGAGGCGCCCTCGGCGAGCAGGCCCGTGACGAACTCGTCGGTAGGGGCGAAGGCGGCCCAGGCGTTCATCAGCTCCTGCATGCCCATCGTGGTCGACCGGCTGACGCTCATCTGGAACGTGCCGTCGGGCCGCTGGCCGGGGATGCGCCGCCCGATGAACTGCTCGTAGGCGACCGTCACGGCCTGCGTCCACCAGCCCAGCGGCTCGACGCCCGTGCCCTCGAGCTCGTAGTAGACCTTGAGCGCGATCTGCTTGTGGTCGAGATCCTTCGCACCGATGCCGTCCATGAACGTCAGCCACTCGTCCCACGTACGGTTCGTGGCCTTTTCGACGGGCTTGATGCGCGAGTTCGCCGCCATGACCGGCCAGCCTAGCGTTCCGGCGAGATTCATTGACGATTTACGATCCGCTTCTAGGGTCGGGCGCATGACTAGACGAGCCCTCGCTCTGTTCGCCGCCGTGTGCGCGACGCTGGTTCTCGCGCCGTCGGCCGCGCAGGCCGGTGACCGCCACGGGGTGCGCCCGCTGGCCCGCGCGCACGCCCACAACGACTACGAGCACGAGCGTCCCCTGGCCGACGCGCTGTCGCACGGCTTCACCAGCGTCGAGGCCGACATCTATCTGGTCGACGGCGAACTGCTGGTGGCGCACGACCTCGAGGACGTCGTGCCGGGCCGCACGCTGCAGAGCCTGTATCTCGACCCGCTGGTCAAGCGGGTGCGGGCCAACCACGGCCGGGTCTACCGGGGCAGCGACATCTCCCTGCAGCTGCTCGTCGACATCAAGAACACCGGCGCCGCCACCTACACCGAGCTGGACCGGGTGCTCCGCCGTTACAAGAGCATTCTTTCCACGTACGCCCGGGGCAAGGTCGCCAAGGACGCGGTCACGGTGGTCGTCAGCGGTGACCGTCCGCGCGAGCTGATGCAGGCGCAGACCCGCCGGTACGCGTTCTACGACGGCCGCGCGGCCGACCTCAACTCGGGCGCCCCGGCGTCGTTCATCCCGCTGATCAGCGACAACTGGACGAACCTGTTCACCTGGCAGGGCGTCGGCGAGTTCCCGGCCGCCGAACGCGCGAAGCTGCGCGCCTTCGTCCGCGACGCCCACGCCAACCGGCAGCGCGTCCGTTTCTGGGCGACCCCCGACGTGGCCGGCCCCGCCCGCGACGCCCTCTGGCGCGAACTGGTCGCGGCCGACGTCGACCACATCAACACCGACGACCTGGCCGGCCTGGAGTCCTTCCTGCGCACCCGCCCCCACCGGGCCGCCGCGTAAAGCCCCGCCACCACGCACACCCGCTCACGCGGCGGCCGCGTAGACCCAGTCGCGCGGCCGCCGCGCAAGCCAACCGCCGCGCAAGCCAACCGCCGCGCAAGCCAACCACCGCACAAGCCGAACCGAGGCGGCCGCTGGGCAGGTCGGCCACCCGGCGGTCGCGCGGGCCGGGCGACAGCCGCCGCACAAAGCCGGCCACGCAACGATCACGTGGGTCGGTGACCGGCCACCACGCAGAGTCGGCCACGCGGGCTCGGTGACCGACCTCCACCCAGAGCCGGCCACGCAACCGACCAGGCGGGCTCGGTGACTGGCCGCCACGTAAGGGCTGCTCAGGCGATGCGCGACCGCAGGGTTTCGGCGCCGGGGCCGGTGAGGTCGTCGGCGTAGGGCGCGCGGCCGGCCATCGCCATGGTCAGGGCCAGGGTGGTGCCGGTGACCAGCGGCCCGTCGCCCGCCGTGAACGGGCCGTCGGTTGCTTCCAGGCGCAGGCCGGTGGCGGCCGTCTTGCTGTTCACGGCGAAGTCACGGCTCGCGTAGAACCGGGCGACCCGTTCGACGACTTCGACGGCCGGGGTCCGGGTCAGCCCGAGCGGACGCCGGATGTCCTGGCCGTGCGCCACGACCTCCCCCAGCCACGCGTCGACGTGCCCGCTTGGCCCCTTGGCCCGCGCCCCGGCCGCCCGGAATCGGGCCAGGGTCTCGGCCGGCGTCGCCCCGCGGAACTCGGCCACCCGGCGCCGGTTGTGCTCGTCGGCGTCGAAGCGGGCGCCGATCATGCTGCCCAGCCAGCGCGGCATGCTCAGGCTGGAGGCGGCGGTCAGGTGCGCGGTCACCTCCTCGACGCTCCATTCGCCGCACAGCGATCGTTTGGCCCACTGCCCCTCGTCGAGGCCGGCCAGATCGTCGGCCAGGGCGGCGTATTCGGCGCGCAACGGCGCCCATTTGTCGGTGCGGCTCATCTCGTACGGCTCCCGGGTTGTGCTCGGCAAACACGGCTCGGCGAACACGGCTCGGCAAACACGGCTCGGCAAACACGGCTCGGTGGATATGACGGCCGGGCCCGGCCAGAATCGTCGCTGTGCCGCACAAAATCTCCGACGACCCCGAGGTGCGCCGAGGAGTTTGCCACCACACTGGCCGTCGGCTGACCCGCGACGTCACGTGGGCGATGCCGCCGCCCGAGCCGGCAGTGGCGGCTGCTGCCGGCCCACGGCGTACCGGCCGTCGCGGTTCATGTGGGTGAACACGCCGAGGCGGCGGATGACTCGGCTGGAGCCGCGATGCCGGCGGTCAGCCGACCCGGATGACGATCTCGGCGCCGAGTGCGGTGGTGTCGACGGTCGTCTCGCCGCGGCCGGGGTCGCCGTGCGCGCGCAGAGTGAAACGGCCCGGCGGCAGGCGTAGCGTGAACCGCCCGTCGGGGCCGCTGAGCAGGGCCAGCTCCGGAATCGGCACCGATCCCGCGACCACGACCACCGCGGCGTCGGCCACGGGCGCGCCGCCGTTGTCGACGACGCGCCCGGTCCATTCCGTCACGTTTGCGGCCATCCGCCGTCCTGTTGCACCCATTCGGTCACGATCTCCAGCACCTCGGGGGTGATCCGCGGCGCCGAGTTCGCGGTGATGTCGAAGTCCGCGGGTGTCCCTCCCGTACCGTACGCGTGCACACCGATCGCCCGCGGCGGCGCGTTCTCGTCCTCGTGGATCCAGACCGGCGCCCCGCTCTGCCCGCCGAACGTGTCGACCTCGTAGAACACCCGGCGCTCGGTGACCCGCAGCACCCGGTTGCGGGCGAAATACTGCTCCTGGCCGGCGCCGCGGTCACCCGGGTAGCCGGAGATGTTGAGCAGGAACCCGGCCAGGTCCTCGGCGGGCGGGGCGGCCAGCGAGAACCAGCCGACCGTGTTGCCCAGGTCCTGATCCTCGGCCAGGTGGATGCAGCCGATGTCGTAGTCGGCGTTCTCCCCCGCGACCCACCGGTCGATCGCCGAGAAGCGGGTGCTGGTGACCCGGCCGAACGGGGTGGACACCGCGGAGTCGCCGGGGCCGTTGCGGCCGGGCACGACCTGGATCTGGCTGGCCCAGCCGCCGAAGAAGTGGCTGCTGAAGACGCAGTGCCCGGCGGTGAGCACGGTGCGCGGGCCGATGAACCAGCCGGTGCCGATCGCGCCGGCGCCGGTGGGCCCGGTCAGCCGCAGCGAGCAGATCATCCGCCACGGCGACAGGTGTGTGTCGAAGATGCGGACGCGTTCGTCGGGGCCGATGACCGATTCCGTGGTGACCGCGGCCCGCCGGATCGGGGCGCTCTTGCCCTTGCCGACCAGCACCGCCGCCGACCGGGATCGCTCGTCGGGCTCGCTGCCGGTGCTGCCCGCGGTGGGTTCCGGTGCCACGACGGCCGCTTCCTCGGCCACGACCGGCGTCTCCGGCTTGCTGACCGAGCGCAGCCCACCGGCGGTCACCAACGGCGCCGCCTCCCCGGTGAAAAGGGGCCGGAGCACGTCGCGGATCGGCGCGGTGGCCAGATATTCGCCGATGCCGTGGTGGTTGTCGCTGCCGTTACTCACGATGAAGTCGGTGCACCGATCGGCCGGCGCGTATTCCGGGCGGATTCGGTGATCGAGGGCGACCAGATCGCGCGCGTCATTCACGTTCCGCCATTCCCGTACGCCGTCGGGGACGCGCAGCGGCTTGTCCAAAAGGTCTTGCACTTCCAGGACGCCGAGCGGCGAACCGGCTGTTACGAACAAGTCGACATTGGCCTGGGCGCCGATTCTCCGCAGGGCCTCGTACGCGATGATCGTGCCGAGGCTGTGGCCGACCACGACGAGCGGCCCGCCCGCGCCGGCCAGCGTCGTCTCGACGACCTGACGCATGGGGTCGCGCATGCCGCCGAAGAAGTACGCGTAGACGTCGTGGAACGTCCGCTTGACCAGCGCCCGGAACGCGGCGATGCGCAGTTTGCGGGGCAGCGGCAGGGCCTCGGCCGGGCCGCCCGCCTCGCCGTTGGCCAGCGCGTCGGCGTCGTAGACCATCCTGAGCAGCCATTTCTGGAGCCGCTCGTCGTCGGCGGCCGCCTCCGTGGCGACCCCCGATTCCTGCCGGGCCTCGCGCAGCACGTCGGCGGCGAAGGCCTCGGGGCCGACGAGCCGCTGCGCCGGGTCGGCCTCGGCGACGGCCTCGAGCTCGGCCGCCTCACCGCGCGGTTTGGCGTAGCGGAGCCGGGCCCAGTAGGCCATGCGGGAGGCCGCGCCGAGATCACGGCCGAAAAGCGCGTGGTCCCATTCCGAGCGCAGTCGCTCCATTGCGATCTGATTGCCGTTGCCATGGACGTAAATGATGGTGGGTGCCATGAGGACCTCCTCGGGGGTCATCACAGCACCGCGAACAAGACCGATATAGCGTCGCGTCGGAAAGGCGATAAGCGGGCGGAATGAATTCAGTAGACGGCCCGGCCGCCGCTGATGTCATAGACGGCGCCGGTCGAGAAACTGACCTTGTCGGAGGCGAGCCAGGCGATCAGTTCGGCGACCTCCTCGGCCCGGCCGACCCGGCGCATCGGGATCAGGCCGGTGATGTGCTCGAGGGCGGCCGGGTCGGTGTCGGCGTTCATCTCCGGTGGCGATGACGGCCGGGGCGATCGCGTTGGCCAGCACGCCGGTGGTGGGAAACATCATGGCGGGCACCTACGCCTGGCACGTGTTGAACGTTCCGGTCACGTTGACCGCGAACGTGCGGGCCCAGCCGTCGGCCGGCACCTGCCAGAGCGGGGCGTTGGGGCCGACGATCCCGGCCGAGTTGACCAGGATGTCGATCGGCCCAGTCGCGGCCGCCGCCGCCCGTACGGCCTCGGGGTCGGCAACGTCGGCGTGCAGGTCGGCGCCTTCGGCGAGGTCGAGGGTGAGCACCCGTACGCCGTCGGCGGCCAGGCGTGCGGCCGCGGCAGCACCCAGCCCGCTCATGCCACCGGTGATGACGGCCGTTCGTGTCATGCCCTATTTGATCGCGACCGCGCACACCACGTCGAGGTGCTTGGGGTCCTGCTGATCGGGGCGCCACAGCGGGGCCGAGGTCACGCCGGGCTCGATCAGGGTCAGCCCGTCGAAGAAGCGGGCGAACTGGGCGTGGGAGCGCAGCACGTACGGCGGGTTGGCTTGTTCGTTCCAGATCTTCTCGGCCGCGCCGTGCTCGAGGCTGTGCGAGCCGTCGAGCGCGACGAAGTAGCTGCCCGGGGCGAGCGCGGCCAGGTAGGCGCGGACCGTCGCGAGGGCCTCGTCGTCGTCGGTGACGTGCCCGAGCAGGCCCGACATGATCAGCGCGACCGGCTGGGTGAAGTCGAGCGTCTCGGCCGCCCCGCCCAGCACCCGCCCGGTGTCGCGGCCGTCGGCGTCGATGTATGCCGTACGGCCCTCGGGGGTGCTGGTCAGCAGGGCGCGCGCCTGGGTCAGCACGAGCGGGTCGAAGTCGACGTACACGATGCGGGACTCGGGGGCGACCCGCTGCGCGACCTCGTGGGTGTTGTCGGCCGTGGGCAGGCCCGTGCCCACGTCGAGGAACTGCCGGACGCCCTGGCCGGCGACGAAGCTGACCGCCCGTACGAGGAAGGCTCTCGAGGCCCGGGCGTTGTCGACGATGTCGGGGAACGCGGCGCGGATCTGATCACCGACCGCCCGGTCGACGGCGAAGTTGTCCGTGCCGCCGAGCCAATAGTTCCAGATGCGCGCCGTCTGCGGCTGCTCGTCCATCGCTCTACTATGGACGAGCGTGACGACGCTGGGTAGGCGGCGGTATTGTTCCGCTGTGGATCACAGCAGCGCCGCCCCCGCCGGCCTCGACCCGAACGTGCCGCACCCCGCGCGGCGTTACAACTACTGGCTCGGCGGCAAGGATCATTTCGCCGCCGACCGGGCCTCGGGTGACGCCCTCGAGAAGCTGTTCCCCAAGGTCCGCGACGGCGCGCTGGCCAACCGCGCGCAGCTGCAGCGGGCCACCCGGTTCCTGGCCGAGGCCGGCATCCGCCAGTTCCTCGACATCGGCACGGGCCTGCCCACGGCCGACAACACCCACGAGGTCGCGCAGCGGATCATTCCCGACGCGCGGATCGTCTACGTCGACAACGACCCGCTGGTCATGGTGCACGCGCGCGCCCTGCTCAACAGCAGCCCCGAGGGCCGCACGGCGTACATCGAAGCCGATCTGAACACCCCGCGGGCAATCCTGCAGAACCCGGCGCTGCGCGAGACCCTCGACCTCGGCCAGCCGGTCGGGCTGATGCTGATCGCGGTGCTGCACTTCATCCACGGCGACGGCGCGGCCCGGCCGATCGTGCGCGAGCTGCTCGACGCCCTGCCCGCGGGCAGCTATCTGGTGGCCACCCACGCCACCTCCGATTTCGGCACCCCCGAGCAGCAGGTGCTCTATCGCCAGCTCGTCGAGCAGGGCAAGTCCGACGTGTGGACCCGCCCCAAGGAGGAGTTCACCGCCCTGTTCGACGGTCTCGAGCTGGTCGAGCCCGGGGTGGTGCCGGCCAGCGAGTGGCGGCCCGAGCCCGGCGCGGTCATCCCCGAGCGCTCCGACATCAACATCTGGACGGCGGTCGGCCGCAAGCCCTGACGCTCACCAGGCGATCGGGCCGTTGTCGTCGAAGTAGCCGCCGGTCGGGCCGCCGTCGGGCAGGGTGGCCAGGTGGATCGCGATCTGCGCGCCCTGTGCCGGCGTGCGGTAGCCGCGGAAGCCGTTGAGGTCGGTCGCCACGAAACCCGGGCAGCCGGCGTTGACCAGGATGTTCGTGTCGCCCAGCTCCTTGGCGTACTGGATCGTGATCGCGTTCAGGAACGACTTCGAGGGCGCGTACGCCGCCGAGATGGGCCCGGTGGCGTCGGTGTTCGCGGCCTGCAGGCTCAGCGAGCCGACGGTGCTCGACATGTTGACCACGCGCGGGGATGCCGAGCACTGGAGCAGCGGCAGCATGGCGTTGGTGACCCGCACGACGCCGATCACGTTGGTCTCCACGACCGTACGGATGGTGGCCGGGTCGACGACGGTCGGCTCCTGCTGCCAGCCCCCGGTGATGCCCGCGTTGTTGACCAGCACGTCGAGGCCACCCCGCTGCTCGAGCTGCTCGGCCGCCGCGGCCACGCTCGCGTCGTCGGTGACGTCCAGCGGCACCCCGAACGCGTCGACGCCGGCCGCGCGCAGCTTTTCCACGGCCGTTTCCCGCCGTACGTCGTCCCGCGCCCCCACGCCGACGGCCCAGCCGAGCGCGCCCAGGCCCGCCGCGATCTCGTACCCGATGCCCTTGTTCGCGCCGGTGACCAGCGCGGTCGTCTTGTTCGTCATGCCTGAATCGTTCGCCCGCACGGGGTTCACGGCCAACACCGTTTGGGTCGGCAGCGATACCGTGGGGGTATGGAAACGCGGGAGCTGCGCTACTTCGTCGCCGTGGCCGAGGATCTGCACTTCGGACGGGCGGCGACCCGGCTCGGCATGGCGCAGCCGCCGCTGTCCCGGGCGATCAGCCAGCTCGAGCGGCGCCTGGGGGTCGAGCTGTTCCACCGTACGAGCCGTGCCGTGTCCCTGACCGAGGCGGGCACGGTGCTCCTGCGCGAGGGCCGGGCCGCGCTCGATGCGGTCGAGGCGGCGGAACGGCGTACGCGAAGGGCCTCGGAGAACCCTGGCCTGGTGCTCGCGTCGAAGGCGGGGGCGGCCGGGGAGATCCTGGCGAAACTGCTGGACGCGTACGCCGCGGAACCGGGCTCGGTCGCGGTCGACGTGGTGCTGTGCCGGGTCGGCGAGCAGGAGAAACTGCTGCGGGACGGCCGCGCCGACGTGGCCCTGCTGCACCTGCCGTTCGACTCGACGGCCGGCTTCGACGTCGAGGAGCTGAGCACCGAGAGCCAAGTCGCGCTGTTCCCGGCCGGCCATCCCCTGAGCACCCGGCCGCACCTGCGGATGTCCGATCTCGCCGAGCTGCCGCTGCCCCGCTGGCCGTCGGCGGACGGGGTGTACGCCCCCGGCGCCGGCCCGGAGGTGCACGACCACACCCAGTTGCTGCAGCTCATCACC
The DNA here is from genome assembly GCF_016785085.1 of Paractinoplanes lichenicola. Taxonomy (GTDB): domain Bacteria; phylum Actinomycetota; class Actinomycetes; order Mycobacteriales; family Micromonosporaceae; genus Actinoplanes; species Actinoplanes lichenicola. The sequence continues at coordinate 450,601 of NZ_JAENHO010000004.1, read as the reverse complement.
CTCGGACGGGCGATCGCGGTGCTGCCCGAGTCGTGCCGCACCCAGCTCGGCGACGACATCGCCACCGTCCCCGTCCTCGACGCCCCGCTGGTCACGACGGTGATCGCCTGGCCGCCGCACAGCCGCTCGCGGGCGTTAGCCGGGCTGATCCTGGCGGCGACGCGCCTCTGAGCCGAGCGCCTCCACGCGACGCGTCTCCGACCGCAGGGCCTCGTCGAGCGGCCGTGGCGGTGCGTACAGATAGCCCTGGCCCGTGTGGCAGCCCAGCGCGAGCAGCTCGTGGGCCTGCTCGGTGGTCTCGATGCCCTCGGCGATCGTGCGCAGCCGCAGCACCTGGGCCAGGCGGATGACCGCCTCGGCGATGGCCGCGCCGGTCGGGGTGCCGTCGAGCTCGGCCACGAAACTACGGTCGATCTTGAGGATGTCGACCGGCAGCCGGGTCAGGTAGTGCAGCGACGAATAGCCGGTGCCGAAGTCGTCGACGGCGATGCGGATGCCGTGCGACCGCAGCTCGTGCAGGGTCGCGATGCCGCCGCTCTGCTCGTCGACGATCGCCGACTCGGTCACCTCGAGCACGAGCCGGTCCAGCCCGATCCCCGAGCGCCGCACGACCGCCAGCACGTCGTGCACCAGCGTGGGCGTCTGCATCTGGCGGGGTGAGAGGTTCACCGACACGTACGGGCGGCCGGGCGCCGCGGCCATGTCGGTGCAGGCGCGTTCGAGCACGTGCAGCCCGATGTCGTAGATCAGCCCGGTGCGCTCGGCGACCGGGATGAAGTCGAGCGGCGGCACCAGCCCGCGCACCGGGTGCCGCCAGCGGACCAGGGCCTCGTACCCGGCCGCGGCCCCGGTCTCGATCGTGACGATCGGCTGGTAGAGCACGATCAGCTCGCCGCGTGCGGCCGCGCCGGTCAGGTCGTCGGCCAGCGCCGCGTCCATCGCCCGGCGGTCGACCATCGACGGGTCGTGCCGCATCCACGAGTGGGCGCCGGCCCGCTTGGCCGCGTACATGGCCAGGTCGGCCCGGCGCATCAGCTCCTTCGTGGTGTCGCCCGGCCGCGCGTCGGTCAGCCCGATGCTGGCGTGGACCAGCACCGTGTCCTCCCCCAGCCGTACGGGATGGGCTGTCAGCGCCCCGAGAATGCGCTGCGCCACCACGTCGGGCGCCGCGCCGCCGGTCAGCAGCACCGCGAACTCGTCGCCGCCGATCCGCGCGCAGGTGTCCTTGGCCCGCACCACGGCCCGCAGGTGATGCCCGAACTCCGTCAGCACCGTGTCCCCGGCCGCATGCCCGTACGCGTCGTTGATCAGCTTGAAGTCGTCGAGGTCGATCAGCAGCAGCGCGGCCGGTTCGCCCCGGCGGGCGGCGATCGCGATGGCGTCCTCGAGCCCGGTGCGGTTGGCCAGGCCGGTCAGCGGGTCGGCGACCACCAGATCGCGGGTCTGACGCAACGACACGGTCATGTGCACCATCACGGCCGCGACCATCAGCAGCAGGCAGATGACCAGGCCACCCCACGGGAACATGTCGTCCTCGTTGATCGTCACCGCGATCAGCGTCACCGCCCCGGTCAGCAGCGACGCCAGCACCAGCCGCTGCGACCAGGCCGGCCGCCGGTTCAGCTCCACCCGCTGCCCGCGCTGCGTCACGGCGGCGATCGGCGACAGGGTGAGCAGCAGACCCGCGCCGACCATGCCGAGACCGATCAGCCAGACGTCGGCCTGGGTGTCGCTGTGCAGGTCGGTGGCGTTCCAGGCGACGTCGGTGATCATCAGCAGCACGAGGCCGCCGACCATCGGCGTGGTCGGATGGGCCAGGTGCGGCCAGGCGCCGCCGAGCAGCAGCGCGCAGGTGGCGGTGAGCACGAGCAGGTCACCCACGACGTAACCCAGGATGCGGCTGAGCTCCATCGGCGGGGTGTGCACGACGAACGCGTGGTCGATCACGAAATACCAGGCCAGCATGGCCCCGGCCGCCACCACGATGACGATCTCGGCGATGTACGCCCACCGGTTGCGGCCCCGGATCTCGGGCAGCCGGGAGACGAAGGCGGCCGCCGCCAGCAACACGAACATCATCCCGCGGAGGCCGATGCCGGCCCAGTAGGCGAACACGGGACCGTCCTGCAGATACCAGAGCAACACGAAGAAGGCGGCCACGGCGCTCGCCCGGGCCAGGCCGATCAGCCGCCAGCCCCACGGGTACGGGCTGTTGCGCACGGCCCGGAAGCTGAAGTAGACGCCGATGACGTCGAGCAGCAGCACCGAGCCGAACAGGATCGGGCGGCGCAGGCCGGGCTCGGCCAGCGACACCAGCTGCGTGGCGACGACCAGCGACACCAGCACGACGGCGGCCCGGGAGGCCGGCCGCCAACTGGTCATCCGGGACAGCAGGGCCACGTCATACCCATCGGACGACCGGCGGGCTCACTGAGTCACGTTTCAGATGTTCTTATCATCGGGATGGTGGGAGTATCGTGTCGCGCATGAGGATGACCCGGGCCCAGCAGCAGGAGCGCACCAAGGGCGCCGTGCTCTCGGCCGCCAAGTGGGAGTTCTCGCACTTCGGCTATGCCGGGGCCAAGGTCGACCGGATAGCCGAGCGGGCCGAGCTGACCCGCGGCGCGGTGTATTCCAACTTCCCCAGCAAACGCTCGCTCTACTTGGCCGTGCTGCTCGCGGCGGCCGCCTCCCCCATGCCCGATCCCCCCGGCGAGCTCGCCGGCGTCGCCTCCGCCGTCGAGGCCTTCGCCCGGGTCTGGCTCGAACGGCTGCCGCTGGCCACCGACGAGGCCGACGCCGGTCGCCTCGCCGCACGCTCGCTGACCGGGGTGGTCGACGACGACCAGGGCCGCGCCGCCCTGGCCCAGATCACCCGGGTCGAGGGGCTGCTGCTCGGCCTCGCCCTCGAGTCGTGCCGGGCCCGCGGCTCCGGCCGCCAGGTCCGGCTGGCCGAGCTGCTCCTCACGATGCTGCAGGGGGCGGCGCACCTGGCCGAGACCGCGCCCGGCTTCGGCGACCCCTTCGACGTCGCGCGGGCCTGCCGCCACCTGGCCGGTCTGCCGCTGGCCGACGAGTGGGACCCGCCGCATCTGCCGTTCGTCGCTTCCGCGCGGCCGGTCCACTTCACTCCGGCCGGCTTCGCGGAGTTGCTCGGCGGCGGGGCGGGCGGCTTTGTGGATTTGCTCAGTGGCCGGCTGGTCGGCTTCGGGGATGACGGGGTGCTTGTCGTGCTCGGCAGCGGGCGGCTCGAGGCCGCCGAGGAGGCCGTGCGCGCGGCCCGTCCCGGCGACACCGTCACTCTCGCGTTCGTCACCGACGATCCGGCCGAGACGGGCGCCCTCGTCCGCCTGCGCCTCACCGACCTGACGACCTGCCTGCGCCGCGTCTTCGGGCATGCCATCCGGCCCGAGGTGCGCGTGGTCCTCGACGACCACGGCGCGCTGGCCACGGCGATCGGCCTCACGGCGGCCGCGGACACCGAATCCGCCGTACGGGTGCGGACCGGCGAGATCGTGGCCCGCGCCGACGGCCGCGGGGCCGGCCACGCGGCGGCCTCGTCATGAACGTCGTGCTGCACACCCTGCGCTGCATCGGGCACGCCGACCTGAGCCGCATCGCCGCCACGGCCGGCCTGCCCGAGGCCCACGTCGAATCCGAGCTGATCGACCTGGCAGTCGACGGGCTGGCCACCCGCTCGATGGGCGCCTGGGGGCTCACCGCGGCGGGCAAGGCGGCCGACGCCAAGCAGACCGCCGACGAGCTCGACACGAGCGGCGCCCGAGCCGCGGTCACGTCGGCGTACGAGACGTTCCTGGTGCTCAACCCCGAGCTGCTCGACCTGTGCTCACTGTGGCAGCTGCGCGACGACACGATCGACCCGGCCCGGGTGCTCGACCGCTTCACCGACCTCAACCGGCGCGTCCAACCGGTGCTGGCCGCCCTGCCCCGCCTCACCCGCTACGGCGGACGACTCGACGCCGCTCTGCATCGGGCCCGCGCCGGCGCCATGGAGGAGCTGACCGATTCGATGACGTCGTACCACGTGATCTGGTTCCAGCTCCACGAAGACCTGCTGGCCACGCTCGGCATCCCCCGCACATGACCTCGCCCCACTCCGTGCCCGGACCCGGCCACGCCCTCTCTCAGCCCGGCGGCGCCCTCTCTCCGCCCGACGGCGCCCTCTCTCTGCCCAGCGACGCGCTCTCTCCGCCCAGCGGCGCCCACTCTTTGTCCGGCGGTGCGTTCTTTCCGCTCGATCCGGCGCTTGGTGAGCCGGTCGAGGTCATCGGGGGCAAGGCGCACGGCCTGGTCCGCCTACTGCGTCTCGGGCTGCCGGTACCGCCCGGCTTTGTCATCGGTGCTTCGGCGTGCCGGCGGTTCCTGCGCGACGGCCGGCTGCCCCACGGGCTCGACGTCGCGGCGGGTTGGCTCGGCGCCGAGTCGGTGTCGGTGCGTTCGGGGGCCGCTGTGTCGATGCCCGGGATGATGAACACCGTCCTCGACGTGCGGGGGCCGATCACCCCCGCCGTACGGGAGGTCTTCGAGTCGTGGAACACGCCGCGCGCGGTCACCTATCGGGAGTTGCACGGCATCCCGCACGACTTGGGGACGGCCGTGATCGTCCAGGCGATGGTCCACGGCGACCGCGACGAGCAGAGCGGCAGCGGGGTCGCCTTCAGCCGCGACCCCGGCACCGGCGACCCCCACCCGTACGGGGATGTGCTCTTCGGCCGCCGCGGCGACGCTGTCGTGTCGGGCGAGTGCAACACGTTGCCGTTGGCCGCCCTCGCCGAGCGGGAGCCCCCGGTGTGGTCCGCGCTGGTGGCCGCCCTGAATTTGATCGAACAGCACTACCGCGACGCGTGCCACGTCGAGTTCACCTATGAATCGGCTCGCCTGTGGCTGCTGCAATTGCGGCCGGGCGGGCTCACACCACGCGCCGCCGTCCGCGTCGCCGTCGACCTCGCCGACGAGGGCCTGATCGACCGCCGGGAGGCCGTCCGTCGAATCTCGCCGTCCCGGCTGCGCGCCGCCGCCACACCCCGCATGGTTGTAACCAGCCCGCCGCTCCGAAAACGGCACGCAGCCAACCCGCCCACTCGCGAGCGTGCAGCGTCGGCCGGTGTTGCCGACCCGCCCGTTCGGAACACGCTCGCCGACACCGCTGGCCTGGTGGCTCGCGGCCGGGGCGCCTCTCCTGGCGTGGCCACCGGGCGGGTCGCGCTCACGGCTGATGCCGCGGTTCGGATGCAGGGACCGGTCGTGCTGGTGCGGCCGGAGACCTCGCCCCTCGACATGCACGGCTTGGCCGCGGCCGTCGGTGTCGTGACGGCCCGGGGCGGCCTGGCCAGTCACGCGGCGGTCGTTGCCCGGTCGCTGCGGAAGCCCGCGGTGGTCGGGGCCTCGGGGCTGGACGCGCTCGCGGAGGGCACCGAGATCACCATCGACGGCAGCAGCGGCGAGATCGCTTGGGGCGCCCAGGCCTCTATTGCGGCAGGGGACGATCCGCACATCGGTCGGTTGCTGGCCTGGGCCGACGCGATCTCCGGCGACGACTCCCCACGCCCGGCCGAGGAACGCCTGTCCGCAGCCCAGGACCGGCTCTTAGCCGCGCCCGGCTGAGAACGGCGGGCCCGGCTGAGAGAGGGCGGGCCCGGCGGAGAGAGCGCGGGCCCGGCGGAGCGAGGGCGAGCCGCTGGCGGGGTTGTTTCAAGGCGCCCGGCCTGGCGAGCCGCCGTCGTTCGGTCATGGCGAGCGGGGCCGGCCGGGCTGCGCGTCAGGAGGTGATTGTCTGGCCGGAGCTGTCGATCGTGTGGTTGCGCCAATAGACGTCCCACTCGTCGTCGACGTGTTCGGGCACCTGGCCCTCCGGGAAGCGGGTGAACCCGGACGGCGGCTCCTGATCCTTGGGCACGCACTGCCGGCCGCTGCCGCCGGTCTGCAGCACCGGGTAGTCGTCGGATCCGCAGATGGCGTCCTTCATGCAACCGCCGAGCAGCAGCGCGGCGGTGGAGGCGACGACGGCAAGCACGGCGGGACGACGCAGTCTCATGACCCGATTGTTCCCAACGCGGCGCCCCGGCGAAACAGCCTGTCGTCAGCGGCGGGCGAGACGGCGTTCGCCGGCCATGCCCGTCTGGTAGGGCAGGTTGTAGTGCGCGAAGACGCCCGGCTCGTCGGCCGCGGTCAGCTCGCCGTCGACCTCGATCGTGGGGGCGTCGCCGACCAGCTTCTTGTCGTAGCGCACCCGCACGGCGTCGGGCCGCACCGTGGCCCCGCCCAGCGGCACGAACACCAGGCGATGCCGTCCGATGAAGCCCACCCGTACGGTCGCGAAGGCCGGCTCGTCGGTGGCGGTGTCCACATACACCGCCTCCAGCTCGCCGATCTTGTCGCCGTCTTGGTCGATGACCTTTTCGCCGCGCCAGTCGCGCAGGTTCTCAGCCGGGAACATGCACCTCAGATGCCCGTCCTGGCCCAGGCAAAACCCGTTCGTCAGCCGAAGACGATGCGGGCGGCCAGGCCACCGTCGAACGGGCTGGCGAAGGTCAGGTCGGCGCCCTGAGCCGCGATGATCCGACGGGTCACGGCCAGGCCCAGGCCCATGCCCGGGGACTCGTTGCGCTGGGCGTCGGCACCGCGGAAGAACGGCAGACCCAGCTGGGTCAGCTCCTGCTCGCCGAGACCGGGACCGAAGTCGCGGATCTCCAGCACCGGGCGGGGACCGCCGGCGAGGGACACGACTACGGGGTGATCGGCACGGCTGTAACCCAGGGCGTTGCTCAGCAGGTGACCGATCGCCACCTCGAGCAGCTGCGGGTCGGCGTACACGGGAACCGGGCGGCCGGGACCGTCCAGCACGATCCGGGAAGCGGCCGGACCGAGCGCCTCGGCCACCCTCGCCGTCAGGCACGTCAGGTCGACCGTACGGCGGTCACCGACCGGCTCGACGTGGTGCTGATGGGCGGCGCGCAGCAGGGTGTCGACCGTACGGCAGAGGCGACCGGCGTTGCGGCTGATCGCGTCGAGCTGGCGGGCGAACGCGGGCGGCACCGCTCCCGGCACGCCGTTGAGCAGCTCGACGTAGCCCTGGATCGCGGTCAGCGGCGTGCGGAACTCGTGCGACATCGTCGCCAGCATGTCCTCCCGGCCGGCCAGCTCGAGCGGCGAGCGGTTGTCCAGCAGGTGCCGCAGACCCGTCTCGGCGTCGACGCGACGGGCGAGACGCTCCAGGTAGCGGCGGGTAGTGTCGGCATCGAGGCTCCGGCGGCCGTTGTCGAACACGCACAACGCCCCCACGATGTGCCCGTCGTGCCGCAGCGGCGCGGCCGCGATGAAGTTGACGTGCGCCGCCCCCGACACCAGCGGGTGATCGGCCAGCCGCGGGTCGTGCGAGGCGTCGTCGACGACCATGGTGTCGTTGCGCCCGGCCACGATGTCGCACAACGACCGCGACTTGGGCACGTCGACCGCCATCGGCATGCCCAGCGTCGCCGCGAAGTGCGCGTGCGCCTCGTCGGCCACCTTCAGCGCGACCATCGGGGCCTGACAGACATCCGCGACGAGCTCGAGAACTTCGGGCACATCCGACACCGCGGTCCGATAACTACCGGCCGCTACGTGCCGCGGTTCAACGCTAGACGCCACCATGACTTTCCCTTCCCCCGCCGACGTGGTTTCTCCAGACAGCGCAGACGATCGGCAGTCCGGCTCGCCATCGCAGAACAGCACCTGGTGCAGACCGGGAGCGGTCTCGCCTGCCGAGCCGTTTCGTCGCCCGCGATGGTCGCTGTCGCGTGTCGACTGGCACGGACTGTATGCATCCTAGGAGGCTAGGAACATCGTCTCGGCGACTCGGTTAGGCGCGGCAAACAAGCGCGCGGCCGGCGGTGGGCCGGGGCAGCCGGTGGCCTGGGGCCGGTGGGTTGGGGGCCGGTGGGTTGGGGGCCGGTGGCCCGGGGGCCGGTGGCCCGGGGGCTGGGGGGCCGTGGGCTGGGGGGCCGTGGGCTGGGGGGCCGGAAGGCCGGGGCAGCTGGCGGGCCGGGGCGGGGTTGAGACAGCCGGTGAGCTGGCCGGCCAATGGGCCGATGCAACCTGTGGCCTGGCGGGCTGGCGGGCTGGCGGGCCGGCGGGCCGGCGGGCCGGCGGGCTGAGCTAGGGGAACGAGCGGCTGCGGTCAGGGGTTTGTCAGGGCCTCGGCGGTGCGAAGGACATGACGGCGCAGCAGCTCGGCTGCCCGGTCGCCGTCGCGGGAGAGGGCGGCGTCTTCAAGGGCCTGATGTTCGGCGGCGGCATCGCGGGACGGATCGCCGTGCAGGGACCAGCGGCGAGTCAGTTCGCTAGCTGTCCAGAGGCGGTCGAAAGTCTCCAGCAGCACGTCGTTGCCGCACGCCGACAACAGGGTGCGGTGGAACAAGCGGTGCGCCTCGGACCAAGCGTCGCTCAGGTGGTTGTCGCCCTCGCGCTCGAAATGGGGCGTGCCCGCAAGACGGTGATAGGCAGCCCGTACGGCCGCCTCCCACTCCAGGTCGCCGCGCGTGATCGAGAGCCGCAGCGCGCCGGGTTCGACTATCGAGCGGGCCTCGGCGATCTGTTGCCAGCGTTCGGCGCTTGCGGCCGGCACGGCGAAACCGCGGTTGGGCAGCCGGTCGGCCAGGCCCTCCCCCACCAGCCGCAGGAGCGCCTCCCGCGCGACGGCCAGGCTCACGCCGTGCGCCGTGGCCAGCTCTTGCGGCTTCAGCGCCTGCCGCGGCTGGAACTCCCCGCGCAGCACAGCGGTCCGCAGCGACGCGTAGACCTTCTCGGACGGTGTCACGCTCATCACCCTACCGCAGATAATCGATTATCTGTAAGTTAATCGATGACACGAGAGACACGACAGAGAAGAGCAAGCCATGAACAACCCGTTCGCGAGACTCCCGGAAGTTCCCGCCTTCACCCTCACGAGCACCTCGGTGAAGGACGGCGAGCCCCTGGCCCCGGCCCAGCTCTCCGGCCAGGACAAGTCGCCGCAGCTGAGCTGGTCGGGCGCCCCGGAGGCAACGAAGAGCTACGCCGTCACGGTGTACGACCCCGACGCCCCGACGGGTTCCGGCTTCTGGCACTGGGCGGTGGCCAACCTTCCGGCCGCCGTCACCTCGCTCGACGAGGGTGTGCAGGAGCTGCCGGCCCCGGCCTACCAGCTGCCCAACGACGCCCGGCTGGCCCAGTTCGTCGGCGCGGCCCCGCCGGCCGGCCACGGGGCGCACCGCTACTTCATCACCGTGCACGCGCTTGACGTCGAGGACATCGGGGTGCCCGCCGACGCCACCCCGGCGATCCTCGGCTTCACGATGGCAGGCCACATCCTGGGCCGCGCCACGATCGTCGCCACAGCGGAGAACCCGGCCGCCTGACCCACGGAGGCGCCGCGGCCCACCCCGCGGCGCCAAGCCCGGCCCACCCAGCGGCGCCAAGCCCGGCCCACCCAGCGGCGCCAAGCCCGGCCCACCCAGCGGCGCCAAGCCCGAGCCACCCCGCGGCGCCAAGCGCGAAGCCGCCGGGATAGTGCGCGACCCTGCGGGGTACAGGGATCGCATGGCCAAGTACGAGGTCAACGACGCGGCGGTGCGGCGGGCCCGCGAGCTCATCGAAGCCAAGCAGTATGTGCTGGACAGCGATTGGGGCAGCGTCCAGCCCCGCGCCGACGCCGAGAACTCGTTCCTCGACAAGCATTCCTGGGCCGATTACGCCGCCTGGCATCTGGGCCTGACCGACGGCGCGGCCGACGAGACCAAGGCCCGGTACGCGTTCGTCTACGGCGATCTGCGGCGACTGCACCGTACGGGCCTGATCGCCTGTGTCTATCGGGCCTCCGAGTGGCGGCACAAGGGCATCGAACTGGCCGCCCACGACCTGCTGCAGCAACTCGACGCGAAGGCCGGTATCAAGTAAAGGTGCGCCGCAATGTGGAGGTCTTCGGGCCCCGGGACGTCGGGGACGCCTGGGATCGGTATGTGCAGCCCGCCCGCTGGGCCGAGTGGTCGCCGCAGATTCGGTCGGTCGACTACGCGGAACCGGAGTTGCGGGAGCGGACCGGTGGGGTGGTGCACGGCCCCTTGGGCGTACGGGTGCCCTTCGTCATTCTGCGGGTCTCGCCGCCGCAGTCATGGTTGTGGGCCGTCTTCGTCGCCGGTGCTTCGGTGCAGCTCTCGCATCGGGTCGAGCCTGCGGCGACCGGCACCCGGGCCACCCTGATGATCAACGGGCCGGCGCCGATGGTGCTGGGCTATCTGCCCCTGGCCCGGCTCGCGCTGCGCCGGCTCGTCAAGAAGTGAAGCGCACCGTACGTACCTTTACGCACCAACGCCGGGTACTTCCTTTTTTCCGAACGGACGGCGACCGCCAGTAACCGCGCGCATACGGGGACATACCGGCGACGCGCCGAGGCCCGACATCATCCTTTTGGTCCGTTTAAACCTGCTTTGCGAGTAATCGGCCGACCGAAAGTCGCACAGCGGCGTCAGTGTGGCGCTTACCACTCCCTATCTCCGCACCCCGCCCCCGCGCCGCCGGCGCAGGGACAAAGGCCGAGGCCAGGGCCTTTTCCGGCGGCCGCGCGGCACCTTTGACCGAACCGGTGGCGAACTCGACCCGTACGGCTGGGAAAAGGGCCCCGGAGAGCCCGTAACCGCCCTTGACCGGCCCGGCGATGATCCGCCACCCAACCAAGGGGATGAATCTCTTCTCCCCCGCGACAGGCAGACAGCCTTACCATGTCTTCCCGAAGCTCGGCATCATCAAGCGCGCGACTTATTGTCCGGTCTTGACAAAGTCGTGTAGTAAAGAGATCCACTTCAGCGACGACGAGGACAGATGAACCCCTACGGCGATCCGCAGTCTGCGAGCGCGCGGGCCAGCGTGCCCGGTTCCGGTTCCGCCCCGGCGCGGGGCAGCAGCAGCCCCGTCCCCGGCGGCCGGGCATCCGTAGGGTCGGCGTCCGTGGGCGGCCGCGCGCCGGTCGGATCGGCCTCCGTCGGAGCGGCGCCGGTCGGTGGCCGCGCCTCGGTGGGAGCAGCCTCGGTGGGCTCGGCCTCGGTGGCCCGCGCCGCGGTGCGCCCCCAGCCACCGGGTGAGAAGCCCCCGGTCAGCCCCAAGGACACGAAGAAGGCGGCCAAGAAGCGCCGCCGCACCAACCTGCTCACCGTGGCCGCGGCCGTGCTCGTGATCGTGCTCGGCGCCGGTGTGGTCGGCGGGGCCTACTTCTTCGACGACGTGAAGTTCACCGAGCCCAAGTCCGAGGACCAGGTCACGCAGATCTTCGCGGCCGACAACAAGACGCAGCTGGCGACCATCGGCAACTCGACCCGCCAGCAGGTGCCGTTCGCCAGCATCAACCCGGTCATCGGCCAGGCGGTCATGGCGGCCGAGGACAAGAACTTCCTCGACCACAACGGCATCGACATGAAGGGCATCGCCCGCGCGGCCTGGAACAACTTCACCGGCGGCGACCAGCAGGGCGCGTCCACGATCACCCAGCAGTACGCGCGGCACGCCGCCGAGCTCAAGGAGATCAGCTACAACCGCAAGCTGCGCGAGGCCGTGATCGCCCGCAAGATGGAGGACCAGTACTCCAAGGGCGAGATCCTGGGCCGCTACCTCAACTCGGTGTATTTCGGCCGCGGGGCGTACGGCATCGAGGCGGCCGTGAAGGCGTACTTCGGCCCGACCCGCTCGGTGCTGACCAAGCCCGGCACCAAGGGCGCGATCACCGCCGCCGAGGCCGCCGTCATCGCGTCGGTGATCAAGCAGCCCGAGCCGTCGGCCACGCACAAGGGCTACGACCCGCAGAACAACCTGACGGACGCCAAGATCCGCTGGCAGTACACGATCAACAACATGCTCGAGAAGGGCTGGATCAAGACCGCGCCGGCCGCGTACCCGAAGGTCGCCAAGTTCGACCCGGACGCGTGCCGCACGTCCTGCGGCAACGACAAGGCCACCGGCAAGATCGTGAAGTACGTCAAGCAGGAACTGCGGGCCATGGGCATCAGCGACGCCAAGCAGCAGAGCGGCGGCCTGCGGATCACCACGACGATCAACCCGGCCGTGCAGAAGGCGGCCGAGACCGCGGCCATGCGCACCAGCGACAAGTCGCCGCTACGCAAGCTCGACGCGACGTACAAGACCGCGCTCGTCGCCGTCGACCCGGCCAACGGCCACGTGATGGCCTACTACGGCGGCCCGGACGGCGTGGGCTGGGACTACGCCGGCCCGAACTACAACAGCGAGGGCGACTTCGTCGGCGGCGGCCGGCCGCCCGGCTCGTCCTTCAAGATCTATACGCTGCTGGCCGCGCTGAGCGACGGCTACGGCTTCGACACGACGTGGGACTCCGAGGCCAAGAAGGTCGGCGGCGACGCGATCAACAACTCGAGCCGCACGAACTTCACCTGTGACAAGCGGCGCTGCCCGCTCTCCGAGGCCACCATCCAGTCGTACAACTTCCCCTTCTACCACCTGGCCGCGGCGCTCGGGCCCGACAAGGTGGCCGAGGCGGCGCACAAGGCCGGCATCCAGTACATCTCCAGCCCGACCAAGATCGGCGCCCGGGTCGACCTCAACAAGACCAAGGGCGACGCGCTCAAGCAGTACGGCAACGAGATCGGCTACGGCCAGTACGCGATCACCGCGCTCGACCACGCGAACGGCGTGGCCACGCTGGCCAACGAGGGCCGCTACACCAAGGCGCACTTCGTGAAGTCGGTGGCCGAGCGCGACGAGAAGACCGGCAAGTTCAAGACGATCCACACCGAGCGGGTCAAGTTCACGCAGGTCTTCGACCCGGGCGTGGTCGCCTCGATCGACACCGTGCTGCAGAAGATCCCCGGCAAGAACGGCCAGAACCTGCGCAGCGGCTACGACGCTATCGGCAAGTCGGGCACCTGGGAGTACAAGGACGGCAAGAGCGGGCAGAACGGCGACGCCTGGTGGGTCGGCGGCACCCCGCATCTGGCCGCCACGGTCTGGATCGGCCGCGAGAAGCAGGTCAAGGACCAGATGCAGCTGCTGCCGATCTACAAGCCGGGCAGCAAGACCAAGGGCATGACGGGCGGCTCGACCCCGGGCGACACCTGGAAGGTCTTCATGGACCTGGCCAACAAGGCCCTGGACGCCGAGAAGACCTCGTTCCCGCCGGACGTGCGGGTCGGCGACCCGAACAAGAAGGGCAACGGCCTCGACCCGCTGCCCGAGGCGCCGACCAACGGCTGCATCCTGGGCGGCACCATCTGCCCGCCCGGCACCGACCCGAACAACCCGGGCGGCACCGTCACCCCGCCGGGCGGCAACCCGAACAACCCCGGCAACGGGCTGCCCGACGGGGGCGGCAACGGCGCCGGCAACGGAAACGGCCGTAACTAAAAGCAACAGCACCGTTTCACAGGGTGACCGAAGCCTCATAATTCGGGCCCGTCTGCCGAAGTGATCCGCGACGACGTTTGCGACCACTTCCACGGACGGAGACCCCACGTGACGGCCGAACCGCGCACCAGCCAGACCTGGCTCAGCCCCTCCACGCCGGCCGCCGCCCGTCAGGTTCACCAGGCGCCTCTGCAGGGCGGCAGCCAGGGTCTGGCGGCGCGGTATCAGGCCGCCGAGCGCCCGGTGGCCCGCCCGTTGTTCGGCCCGCCGCCCACGCCGGCCTATCCGGCCCGCCAGGCGCCGCAGGGTGACCTGTTCGCGGCGCCCGGCATGCTGCCGCCGAGCGTCTGGCCGGTGGCCGTGTGGACGTTCCTGTTCGGGCCGCTCGCGATCATCTCGGTGCTCGCCCGCGGGAACAAGGCGGGCCGGATGGGGCTGTCAACCACCCCGTACTGGATGGCCTTCGGCATCACCACGGCGGTGACCTACGCGCTCGGCTGCGCGCTCTACATGGTGGTCGTGGTGGCCCTGGGCCTGTACACGCTGTGACCGGGAGGGCCGAGCGGCTCCTGGACGCCGCCGTGGCCGGCTGCGGGCTGCTGCTCGCGGTCTTCTTCGTGTTCTACCTCGGCGGCTGGGGTGACGAGCCGCTGCGGCAGCTCGTCACCGACGGCGCCTACCTGCCGCCGGCCGTGCTCGCCGTCGTCGCGGGCGTCCGGCTGGTCCACCGGGGCGGGCTCGACCAGCGCGGCCGCCGCGCCTGGACGCTGATCACCCTGGCGTTCGGCTGTCAGCTGGTCGCCCACGCCACCTGGTTTCTCGAGGACAACTTCCTCGGCCCGCCCACGTACCCGGCGGCCGCCGACTACTGGTTCCTGGCCTTCGTGCCGTTCCTCTTCGCCGGCCTGCTGCTCCTGCCGGGCACCCGGCGCACCCGCGCCGAGCGGACGAAGCTGGTCATCGACTCGCTGATCGTCGGCACCGGCACCTTCATGGTCGCCTGGTATCTGGTGATCGGCCCGGCGCTGCAGGTCGAGAACGCCACCGCGCTGCAGGTCGCCATGTCGGCCGCGCTGCCCGTGGGCGACCTGCTGCTCGTGCTCGCGCTGGCCTCGGTGCTGCTGCGCCGCCACGGCCGGCAGCCCGCCACCCTGCTGCTCACGGCCGCGGTCGGCACCTACGTGGTGGCCGACTTCGCCTACAGCTGGATCACGCTCAACGACCGGTTCACCGGTGGCACCTGGCCCGACCTGTTCTGGCTGACCGGTTGCTACCTGTTCGTGCTGGCGACGCGCCGGCGCCACAAGAGCACCGCCGAGCGCATCGGCCGCGCGGGGCGGAGCCGGATCAGCCTGCTCCCGTACGGGGCCAGCGCCATCGCGTACGGGCTGCTCGGCTATCTGGCCCGCGAGCAGGACCTCTATCCGCTCGGCGGCATGATCATCGGCGCCATCGTGCTCACCTCGCTGGTGATGGCCCGCCAGATGTATGCCCTGAGCGAGAACCGCCGGCTGGCCGTGACGGACCCGCTGACCGGCCTGGCCAACCGGACCCTGGTCGGCGAGCGCCTGGCCGAGCTGACCGGGCAACCGCCGCGCGAGGGCCGCCACGGCGCGGTCCTGCTGGTCGACCTGGACCGGTTCAAGCCGATCAACGACCGGTACGGGCACGAGGCCGGCGACGCCGTGCTGACCGCCGTGGCCGGGGTGCTGCGCTCGGTGGTCCGCGCGGGCGACACCGCGGGACGCCTCGGCGGCGACGAGTTCGCCGTCGTGCTGACCGGCCTGCCCGACCGGGATGCCGCCGAGCAGGTCGCCCGGCGCATCGTCGCCGCCCTGGACACCCCGGTGATCTTCGGGGATCTGCTGCTCGCCGTGACCGCCAGCATCGGGGTCGCGTTCCGCGCGGACGGCGCCGACGACGTCGAGGAGCTGCTCGCACACGCCGACACGGCGATGTACGCGGCCAAGCGCGGCGGCCGCGGCCGCTACCGGGTCTACACGCCCGAGCTGGACACCCGCGCCCGCGACGCCGAGCTGCGGCACGCCGTCGCCGATGGTCAGCTGCTGCTGCACTACCAGCCCGCGGTCGACCTGCGCGGCGACGTCATCGTGGCCGTGGAGGCGCTGGTGCGGTGGAACCACCCCGAGCGCGGCCTGCTGATGCCGGGCGCGTTCATCGACCTGGCCGAGGAGACCGGCGCGATCGTGCCGCTGGGCGAGTGGGTGCTGCGCGAGGCGTGCCGGCAGGCCGCCCGGTGGCGCACGGAGGTCCCGGCCGCGGCGGGAATCTATCTGAACGTGAACCTCTCACCCCTGCAGGTGAAGCAGAGTGGTCTGGTGGAGATCGTCACGGGGATCCTCGCCGAGACCGGGTTCCCGGCCGACCGGCTCGTGCTGGAGCTGACCGAGCGCATCGTCCTCGAGCCCGACGAGGCGACCCTGGACCGCCTGCACGCGCTGTGCGAGCTGGGCGTCAGGATCGCCGTGGACGACTTCGGCACCGGGCACGCGGCGATCAACTACCTGCGGCGGCTGCCGGTGTCCCTGCTCAAGCTCGACCGGTCCTACGTCGCCGGCATCGACGACGACCCCCGGGCGTACGCGGTGGCGGCGGCCGTGGCCGGGCTGGGCGCGGCGTTCGGCATGCACGTGGTCGCCGAGGGCGTCGAGACCCCCGCGCAGGCCGGCCGCCTGCTCGAGATGGGCTGCCGGTACGGCCAGGGCTACCTCTACCACCGGCCGCAGCCGGGTGACGAGCTGACCGCCCTGCTGACCCGGGCCGAGCTGCTGGTGGCGCCGTGACCCGGCGGGGCTGGCAGCTGTACGCCGCCGTGGTCGTGGCGGCCGTCGTGGTCTATCTGGCCGCTCCCGGGGGTCAGGCCTGGGAGACCAGTTTCCAGATCGGCGTCCAGGTCACGCTGATCGCGGGCCTGCTGGCCGGGCTGCGGCGGGTGCCGGCGGGCGACCGGGCGCCGTGGTTGTTCTTCGCGCTCGGCCTGACCTGCACGACCCTGGCCACCCTGCCCCTGCAGGTCGGCGCCGACTGGCTGGCCGCCGACGGGCCCGACCTGGCCGACCTGCTGTTCCTGGCGTTCTATCCGGCCGTGGCGACCGGCCTGGCCCTGATGATCCGGCAGTCGCGGCGGCGCACCGACTGGGCGGCGCTGGTCGACGCGTTCACCGTCACGGCCGGCATCGGCCTGCTGGCCTGGTCGTACGCGATCGCGCCGGTGCTGCGCGACGAGTCGACGGCGCTGGTGACCCGGCTCGTCACCTGCGCCTACCCGCTGGCCGACCTGGTGCTGCTGGCGATGACGATCCTGCTGGCCCGCAGCAACGGCCGGGAGGGCCGCCGGGCGCCGCTGATGGTGGCCGTCGCGATCGGCGGCTACCTGGCCGGTGACTGCGCGTGGGTCGTGCTGCGCCACGTGAACGAGGGCTGGGCCGACTTCTGGTGGACGGCCCGCCTGATCAACGCGGACTACCTGCTGTGCCTGCTCGTGCTGACCCTGGCCGTCGCCTGGCCGCGGGTGCGGGGCGACGGGGACGGTGCCGGCGCGGTCCACCACCTCAGCCGGCGGCAGCTGGCCGTGCTCACCCTGGCCATGCTGATGTCGCCCACCCTGCTGATCACGCAGCAGCTGACCGGCGAGATCGTCGACGGGCTGGCCATCGGGATCGGCTCGGCCATCATGTTCCTGCTCGTGATGGTCCGCTTCACCCAGCTGCTCAAGCAGGCCGAGCGGCAGGCGGCGCTGGTGCGCGAGCTGTCCCGCCGGGACGAGCTGACCGGCCTGCACAACCGCCGCAGCTGGAACGAGGAGTTCCCGGTCTTCCTGGCCCGGGCCCGGACCGAGAACATCCCGGTCGTGGTCGGCATGATCGACCTCGACCACTTCAAGGCCTTCAACGACACGTACGGGCATCCGGCCGGCGACCGGCTGCTGCGCGAGGCGGCGCAGGCCTGGGGCGAGCAGCTGCGGGCGTACGACGTGCTGGCCCGCTACGGCGGTGAGGAGTTCGTCGTGCTGCTGACCGGCTCGCCGGCGACCGAGGCGGTGACGGCGATCGAACGGCTGCGCGACGTCACCCCGCAGAACCAGACGTTCTCGGCCGGCCTGGCCGAGTGGGACCAGCAGGAGACCCCGGACGAGCTGATCGCCCGGGCCGACGTCGCGCTGTACGCCGCCAAGGCCGCCGGCCGCAACCGGGTGTGCTTGGCCGAGGAGCCCGTGCGGGTGAGCTAGGTGCGGCGCAGGACCGAGACGACCTTGCCCAGCACCACGGCGCGGTCGCCGTCGATGTTCTCGTACGCCGGGTTGCGCGGCTCGAGCACGACGTGCCCGCCGCGGCGGCGGTAGACCTTCACGGTCGCCTCGTCGTCGATCATCGCGGCCACGATGTCGCCGTTGAACGCCTCGTGCCCCTGCTTGACCACGACGATGTCGCCGTCGCAGATGGCCGCGTCGATCATCGAGTCGCCCCGCACCCGCAGGCCGAACAGGGTGCCCCGCCCGACGAGGTCACGCGGCAGCGGCAGCACCTCGTCGGAGTTCTGCTCGGCCAGGATCGGCGAGCCGGCCGCGATGTCGCCCAGCACGGGCACCCCGACGGTCGGCTCGGTGCGCTGCCGCGGCACGGGCTGCAGGAACATCCGTACGTCGATGGGTCTGGTCGCCCGGCCCCGGCGCAGGAACCCGGCCTCCTCGAGCACGCGCAGGTGCCGCCCGACCGAGGACGGGGAGGCGAGCCCGATCGCGTCGGCGATCTCGCGGGTGGACGGCGAATAGCCGTGGCGCTGGGCCCACTGCTGAATGACCGTGAGGATCTGCCGCTGCCGCTCGCTCAGCGTCGACGTGTCGTAGTAGTCCTCATCCATCAGCACCCGGTGATCTTGCCAAATCGGGCCCGGCCGGTCACGCAGGCGCGCCGTCAGCGGGGCCGCGAGGCCTCGGCGACCAGGGCCGCGGCGACGTCGCGAAGCTTGCGGTTGCTCTGCTGGGAGAGCTTGCTGAGGCGGGTGAACGCCTCGTCGGGCGAGCACCGCTGCTCGGCCATGATGATGCCCTTGGCCTGCTCGATGGCGGCCCGGTTGGTCATCGCCTCGCGCATCTGCCGGGCCAGGGTGGCCGTCGCGTCGTACGACTGCGCGTTGGCCAGCGCGACCGCGGCGTAGTCGGCGAAGCTCTGGGCCACCGTGACCGCGTGGTCGTCGAACGCCTCGGCCCGCAGCGAGTAGAGGTTGAGCGCGCCGGTCACCGCCTCCTGCACCGGCAGGCCGACCGACAGCGCGCTGCCCAGGCCGGCCCCGGCGGCCCGGGGGAGGTAAAGCGGCCAGCGCTCCTCCCTGGCCACGTCGGGCACCGAGATCGTGACGGTCGAAGCGGCGGCCTCGAGGCAGGGGCCGCCCTCGTTCTCGTACTGCCATTCGTCGAGCATCTTGGCCAGCACACCGGTGAACGCGGCGGTGCCCGACTCGCGCGGGGCCACGAGGGTCACCGACGCCTCGTCGGCCCCGTCCACCGTGTCGCGGGCGAGCGTGGCCACCCGCAGGAGCACGTCGTCGAGCGGCACCTCGCTCAGCCGGATGCGCCCGAGCTCCGCCAGTGCCCCCTGCGAATCGGCCATCCGCCCAATTTACGCCCTAGCCGTCCATCTGCTCGCGGAGCTTGGCCAGGGCCTGGGTGAGCAGGCGGGAGACGTGCATCTGGGAGACCCCGATCCGCTCGGCGATCGCGGACTGGGTGAGCTCGCCGTAGAAGCGCAGCGCCACGATCGTCCGCTCGCGCTCGGTCAGCGTGGCCAGCGCGGGCGGCAGCGCGACCCCGAACTCGGCCAGCGCGAACCCGCGGTCCTCGCCCCCGAGCGTGTCCCCCAGCGTCAGGTCCTCCCCATCCCGTACGGGGGAACTCAGCGAATCGGGGCGGTAGGCGTGCCCCGCCTCGAGCGCCTCCAGGATCTCCTCCTCGCCCACGCCCAGGTGGGCCGAGATGTCGGCGACCGTGGGGGCGCGGGTCAGCGTGTGCTCGAGCTCGGTGCGGGCGTGCCCGATGGCCATCCGCAGCTCCTGCAGGCGGCGCGGGATCCGCAGCGTCCACGAGCGGTCGCGGAAGTAGCGCTTGACCTCGCCGAGCACGGTCGGGATGGCGTACCCGGTGAAGTCGACCCCGCGCGTGGCGTCGAACCCGTCGATCGCCTTGATCAGGCCGATCGTCGCCGTCTGCAGCAGGTCGTCGAACGGCTCGCCGCGGCCCATGTAGCGGCGGGTGAGCCGGTGGGCCATCGGCATCCAGGCCTCGATCGCGCGGCGGCGCAGGGCGGGCCGGTCGGGATGGTCGGCCGGCATCGCGGCCAGCGCCTCGATCAGGGCGGTGGCGTGCCTGTCCTCGTCGGTGACCTCGAACTTGCGGCGGCCGGCCGGTCGGGTGGTTACGGTCACGGTGTCTCCATTCACAGCGCATCGCGTGTGTGATCGCGACGTGCGGCAGACACCAGGCAAGGCGCGTCGAACCGCGACGAGATGAACCGCACGTCGAGGATCGGCGCCTTCTTGACCGATAGCCGGACGCTACCCGAGGATCCGGAACTATGCCAGCCGAAAGGATGAGTCCCGTTCGGCTGATCAGCCGACCGAGTGCTTGCCGACCTCGGCCACCAGGGCCGCCGCCACGTCGCGGACCTTGCGGTTGGCGTCCTGCGAGGCCTTGGTCAACTGGGCGAAGGCCTCGTCGGCCGAGCACCGCCGCTGGGCCATGATCACGCCCTTGGCCTGCTCGATGACGGCCCGGCTGCCCATGGCCGCCTGCATCTGCGAGGCGAGCAGCAAGGCGCTGTGGAACGAGTGCGCATTGGCCACGGCGACGGCCGCATACCCCGCAAAGGCCTCCGCCCGTACGGTGTCCTCGTCGCTGAACCCCCGGGGCGAGCGGCTGTGCAGGGTCAGGACGCCGGTCAGCTCGGCCGAGACGGGCAGCCCGATCGAGAGCACCGCGGCCGCGCCGGACGGCTCCCCCACGGCGGCCGCGGTGTACGAACCGGACTCACCGGCCAAGGTGATCGAGATGGCCTCGGCCCCGGGCACGGCCTCGCAGGCCAGCATGGCCACCCGGTCGAGAAAGCCGGCCAGGGTGGTCTCGGCGAGCCGGATCCGCCCCAGTGCCGTCACGGCATTCGGGTCGTGCGTCATGGATGTCGGTCTGTCCTTGCAGCGGGCGGGGCCGCGACGGCGGCCGGGACGGG
Organism: Paractinoplanes lichenicola; assembly: GCF_016785085.1. GTDB lineage: Bacteria > Actinomycetota > Actinomycetes > Mycobacteriales > Micromonosporaceae > Actinoplanes > Actinoplanes lichenicola. The sequence goes on along the minus strand of NZ_JAENHO010000004.1, from coordinate 429,956 downwards.
CGGGTGGACGGGCCCAGGAGTGCCTGGAATCCCGTTCCCGCGCCGCTGCTTGACGCGAGACGGCCGGTCCTCGAACGAGGCCGACCGCAGGGCTCCGATATTACCCACCGGATCCGGCCCGTCGCGCGTCAACCTCCGGACCACCGCTCAAAGAAAGCGCTTCCCGACCATCGGCGCACGTTTCCGCATATGGTGCCGATCGAAGGACGTCAAAGTTGAGAGAGCGCTTCCTCGGGTCTGATACTCCGGAGCACCCGATTCCCCCTCCCCCGAAGGGAGCGTCATGCATTCATCCCCACGAATCCGCCTCCTGCTGGCGATCGTCCTCGCGGCAGCCGCGACCGTCCTCGGTGCCCCGCCCGGCCCGGCCTACGCCGCCGACGCCGCCGACGGGTGGGTGCCGGTCGACGCCGCGGCCTGGAACGCCCAGCTGGCCGAGTTCCGGGCGCTGACCCCGCGGCCGGTGCCGGCGAACTCGGTGCGCGTGCCCGAGTTCAACGCGACCTGCGCCTACAGCCACTCGAAGCCGGACGACCCGATCGTGTTCCCGGGCCTGCCGGGCGCCTCGCACATGCACTCGTTCCTCGGCAACACCGGTACCGACGCGTACGCCACCACGCGCACCCTGCTCGCCAACGCGGGCACCACCTGCCGCCCGGCGCCCGACCTGTCCGCGTACTGGATCCCCACGCTGTACGAGAACGACCGCGCGATCGAGCCCAAGGACGTGGTCGTCTACTACGGCTCCCGGCTGACCGACTCGTCGGCCACGGTCCCCTTCCCCCAGGGCTTCCGCATGATCGCCGGGGACGCCCGGCGGCAGGTGCCGACCCCCGCGGGCTCGGTCAACGCGTTCTACTGCGCCGGTCCGGGCGGCGAGGTCGGCCGGAGCGCCGACGGCAACTGGCCGGTCTGCGCGCCCACCGCGGTGCTGATGTTCCACCTGGTCTTCCAGGACTGCTGGGACGGCCGCAACCTGGACAGCCGCACCCACAAGGAGCACGTCGCCTACAGCTACGACGGCACCTGCCGCGGCGCCTACCCGGTCGCCATCCCCAACCTGTCCTTCCTCATCGCCTACCCCACCAGCGGCGGCCCCGCCGGGTTCCGGCTGGCCTCCGGCATGGCCTCCTCGATGCACGGCGACGCGTTCCTGGCCTGGGACAACCGCGCCCTGGGGGAACGGGTCAAGAACTGCCTGACGCAGAGAGCGAAGTGCAACACCAGCGGCGACTTCTAAAGGCGTCCCCCTGCCGGTCGATCAAGGGCTGGTCAGACAACCGGCAGGGGGTACGTGGTGGATCGGTGGCGGTTTGCTGCCTGGCAGGTCTACCTCGCCGTCTGCGCCGTGGCGGGCGTCGTCTACTACGCGTTCCCCGCGGAGTGGGTGCAGGCCACCATCGTGGCGGGCGTCGGCATGTCGGCCGCCGTGGCGATCGTGGCCGGGGTGCGGCGGCACAAGCCGGCCGTACGGTGGCCGTGGTATCTGATGGCGGCCGCGCGGGCCTGCTTCGCGCTGGCCGAGGTGGCGTACTGGATCCAGCACTTCACCACGGGCGGCGACGTCTTCCCCTCGTACGTGGATGTGCTGTACCTGACCTTCGCGGTGCTGCTCGCGATCTCGGTCGTCGGCCTGGTGCGGGCCCGCCGCCCCGGACGTGACCGGCCCGGCCTGATCGACGCGCTCGTGCTCTCGACCGGCGCGGCGATGCTGGCCTGGGTGTTCCTGATCGTGCCGTACGTGCGGGCCGAGGACCTGAGCCCGCTCGCCCGCGCGGTCTCCCTGGCCTATCCGATCTCGGACCTGCTGGTCCTGACCGTGCTCTCGCGGCTGGTCACCGGCAAGGGCGACCGCCCGCCGGCGTTCAAGCTGCTCGTCGCGAGCATCGCCGCCCTGCTGTACGCCGACATCGGGTACGCGCTGCTCGAGCTGAGCATCGGCTACACCGCGGGCAACATCGTCGACCTGGGCTGGATCGCCATGCAGGCGCTGGGCGGGGCCGCGGCGCTGCACCCGTCGGTGCGCGCGCTGGCCGAGCGGAGCCCGCAGACCGCCGAGAGTCCCGCGCCCCGGCGCCGCGTGGCCGCGCTGGCCGTGGCGAGCCTGATGGCCCCGGCCGTGCTGGCCATCGAGTGGCTGCGCGGCATGCCGATCGACGTGCCGGTCATCGTGGCCGGCTGCACGGTGCTGTTCCTGCTGGTCATCGCGCGGCTGGACGGCCTCGTGCGGCTGCTGGCGGGCGCTTTGCGGGCGGTCGAGGAGCAGGCCACCACCGACCAGCTGACCGGCCTGGCCAACCGCCGCCGGTTCCACGACCGGTGGGCGGCCGCGCTGGGCGAGTCCGTCGGCCCGACCGCGCTGCTCTACATCGACCTCGACGGCTTCAAGCCGGTCAACGACACCTGCGGCCACGAAGCCGGCGACGCGGTGCTGGTCGCGGTGGCCCAGAGAATCAACACCATTGTCCGTACGGGAGATGTGGTGGCCCGGCTGGGCGGCGACGAGTTCGCGGTGATCCTGCCGTGGACCGACGACGAGACGGCCAAGACGGTCGCCGACCGCATCGTCGCGGCGCTGTCCGAGCCGTTCGACACCCCGGCCCGGCCGGTCTACATCGGGGCCAGCATCGGCGTGATCACCGCCTGTTCGGGCGCCAACCCCGAGACGGAGCTCCGCCGCGCCGACACGGCGATGTACACGGCGAAGAACAACGGCCGCAACCGCGTGCACCACGATCTAGCGACGCCGGACCACAGCTAGGCCGCCACGGGCCGGGGCCACGGCGATGCCCCGGTTGTGCGAGCGTTCCGGCGCGGCGGTGGTCGGCTCGAGCACGAAATCGCGCAGGATCGTCCGCAGGACGACGCGCATCTCGAGCGAGGCGAACGCGGCCCCGAGGCAGCGCCGCACTCCCCCGCCGAACGGGATCCAGCCGTCGGCCCGGGCCCTCAGGAACCGGTCCGGGTCGAAGCGCTCCGGCTCGGGGAACAACGTCGCGTCGTCGTGCACCAGGGCGATGCCGGCGGTGACCACGGTGCCGCGGGGAAACGTCCAGCGGCCGATCCGCAGCGACTCCGCCCGCACCTGCCGCGACGTCATCTCGATGACCGGGCGCACCCGCTGCACCTCGGTGACCGTCGCGTCGAACAGCTCGTCCCCGGCGTCGTTCAGTCTCGCCAGCACCTCGGGATGGCGTCGCAGCCGCTCGACGGCCCAGGCCAGCGTGGTCGCCGTGGTCTCGTGCCCGGCCGCGAGCAGGGTCAGCAGCTGGTCGGCGATCTGGTCGCGGCTCATCGCCGACCCGTCGTCGTAACGCGACTGCACCAGCATGGCCAGCACGTCTTCCCGCTCGGCCAGCCGCGGGTCGGCCTTCGCCCGCGCGATGAGCACGTCCACGATCTCGTCGTAGCGCCGCCGATGCCGCGCGAACCGGGCGCCCGGCCCCTGCCCGCCCAGCTCGAGCCGCAACACCGGCAGCACGGCCAGCACCGACCCCAGCCGTACGGCCTTGGGCAGCAGCACGCGCAGCTCGTCCAGCTCGTCCCCGTCGGCCCCGAAGACCGCGCGCAGAATGACGTTGAGGGTGATCCGCATGGTCGACGGCATGACCGGGAACGGCTTGTTCATCGGCCACGACGCCGTCTCGCGCCGCGTCTCGACCTCGATGATCCCCTCGTACGCCCGCAGCCGGCGCCCATGAAACGGCGGCGTGAGCAACTTGCGCTGCCGGCGGTGCTCCTCGCCCGCGATCGCGAACATCGACCCCGGCCCGAGCACCGAGCCCAGATTGGCGTCCGGGGTGTCGGCCAGCTCGGGCGCCGCCTGCAGCAGCTCCCGCACCTCCTGCGGGTCGGACAGCATCACCATCCGCCCCAGGTTCAGCGACTGCACGGTGAACGCCGAGCCGTACCTGTCCCGCATCCGCCGCATCGTCCCGCGCCGTGAGGCGGCGAACTGCAGCACCTGAACGAGGCGCGGACTGCCGGGCCCGTCCGGAAGAACGACGTCCATCGCTTCACCGTACGATCCCCGACCCGCCCGGCATAGGCTGCAGTCCATGGATCCGCAAGAACTGCTCGCTCACTGCCTCGGCAAGCCCGGCGCCTGGGCCGACCAGCCCTGGGAGGGCGACACGGTCGTCAAGGTGGGCAGCAAGATCTTCGCGTTCTGCGGCTCGGCGGATGCGGTCGGCGTCAAATGCGGCAAGGACCGCACGGTCGCCGACGAGTGGCTGACCCGCTACCCGAAGGACGCCGAGCCCCTGGCCTACATCGGCCGCTACGGCTGGAACCGCCTGCGCCTGACCGGCGCGATCCCCGACGACGAGCTGCTCGAGGCCGTCGATTCCTCGTACGACGATGTGGTGGCGCGGCTGCCCAAGAAGGAACGCCCGCCCCGGTAACCTTCCCCCATGCGCATCCCCACGGCGGCGATCACCACGACCTCCCTGATCGGCGGCTGGCAACTGGCCCGCCGCACCGGCATCCGCCCGCTGGGCGGCGCGGTCCTGGCCGCCGGCGGCGTCCTCGCGGGCCGCGAATGGTCGCGCCACACGTCCCCGGCCGTCACCACGGCGCTGGTCGCCACGTATGTCGGCGCCTTCGGCCTGTCCCACCCGCTGGCCAAGAAAATTGGCTCCTGGCCCGCGGTCCTGGCCGTCTCCGCCGCCACCGCAGCCATCTCCTACGCCGCCGCCGACCGCCGCTGACCGCTCCGACCGTCACGAGCGGCACGGGGCACAAAGGATCAACGGAGTTCGATAGCGTCCGGCTATGAGGCGGATGGCAGCGGTGCTGAGCGCCGTCGTGATGGTCCTGGCCGGTCCCGTCGCGCCCGCGCAGGCCGCGCCGCCGCAGCCGGGTGCGGCGGGCATCGGTGACAGCTACTACCCCGATTACGGCAACGGGGGCTACGACGTCGAGCACTACGACATCCGCCTGCGCTATCAGCCCGCCACCGACGAGCTTTCCGGCAGCACGACCATCAAGGCCCGGGCCACGCAGGATCTGAGCCGCTTCGATCTCGACTTCCGGCTGGGCGTGAAGTCCGTGACTGTCGACGGCCGGGCCGCCCGGTTCGCCCGCAGCGGCGACCACGAGCTGGTCGTGACGCCGGCCCGGCCGCTGCGCCGGGGCCACACCATGACCGTACGGGTGGCCTATTCAGGCATTCCGTCCAGCACAACCGGCGCCTGGTTCCGCACTCCCGACGGCGCCGTGGCGGCCGGCGAGCCCGAGGCGGCGTGGTGGTGGTTCCCGGCCAACGACCACCCGGCCGACAAGGCGCGCTTCGACATCTCGGTCGCCGTTCCCACCGGTGTCGAGGTGCTGAGCAACGGCACACTGCCACACCCGCCGTCCCCCGACGGGCCGGGCTGGACGAGGTGGAGCTGGCACTCGGCCCACCCCATGGCCACCTATCTGGCCTTCCTGGCGATCGGGCAGTACGACATCGAGAGGACCCGCAACTCGATAATCGCGTACTCCCAGCTGCTCACCCCCGAGCTCGAAGCGGCCGCCCGGGCCAGCGTCGGCCGCACCGCCGAGATCGTCGCCTGGGAGAGCAGCCTCTTCGGCCCGTACCCGTTCGAGTCGCAGGGCGGCGTCGTCACCCCACCCGACGCGCTGCCGTATTCGCTCGAGACCCAAACCCGGCCCACGTACGGCACGAGCCACTTCCGCCGCGGCCCCAACCCCAATGTGGTCGTGCACGAGAACGCGCACCAGTGGTTCGGCGACAGCGTCTCGCTGACCAGGTGGCAGGACATCTGGCTCAACGAGGCCTTCGCCGTCTACGCCGAGTGGCTCTGGTCCGAGCACACCGGCGACGCCCCGGCCCAACAACTCTTCGACGAGTACTACGACGGCTTCCCGGACGACGACACGGTGTGGACCCTGCCGCTGGGCGACCCGGGCGTCCCCGTCATCACACCGGAGATCTACTTCCGCGGCCCGATGACCCTGCAGGCGCTCCGCGTGACCGTGGGCGACCCGGCCTTCTTCAAGATCCTGCGCGCCTGGCCGGCCGAGCACCGGTACGGCAACGGCACCACCGCCCAGTTCGTCGCCCTGGCCGAACGCCTCTCCGGCCGCGACCTGGGCCCGTTCTTCCAGGCCTGGCTGTACACGCCGTCGAAGCCGGCGCGCCCATCGTGAAGGCCGCGGTCGACGTCCTCGTCGGTGATGTCAGCCGGCTGCCGGTCGCGGTGTCGGTCAGCCCGCTCAGCACCACCATGACCAGCGTGGTCGAGGCGTTCGGGGTGCTGCGGGGCCGGCTGCCGAGCGCCGTGCAGGCGGCGATCCACTCGCTGGCCCGGCCGCTCGACCTGTCGGCCCTGGCCCCGATCGGCAACCGCCACGACCCCCGCATCCCCGACGCGCTGCACCCGGGCCGCCCCGGCACGATGACCTTCGCCGAGGAGCTCGAGCTGATCGGCGAGGCGGGCGGCGACATCCGTACGGCCATCGCCGACGAGTTCACGGGCGACGTCCCGGAGCATTTCCGGTCGTGGCTGGACGCCCCGGCCCGGGCCCTCGGCGCGTACGTCGACACGCTGCGCCGCTATCACGACCTCGTCGTCCGGCGCGTCTACCCCGACCTGTTCGGCCGGCTGCGACGCGAGGCCGAACTGCTGGAGGGTGCGCTAGTCGACGGGCCCACCCGGCGCCTGCTGGAGCGCCTGCATCCCAGCCTCAGCATCGGACCGGACAGGCTGCGCCACGAGCCCCGCTCCCCCGGCGGCGCGTCCCGCCAGCTCCGGGCGCGGTCACTCACCCTGGTCCCGGTCGTCAGCGCACCCCTGACCTACAGCGCCAACCTCACCGGCGCGCTCACCACCACCGGCGGGGTGCGATTCTCGTACGCCCCGCCCAACCTGGCCCTGTTCGACAACGAGGCCCGCCCCCGCGGCCGCGACGACCCGCTGGCCGCGCTGCTCGGCCCCCGCCCGACGGTGATCCTGCGCCGGCTGGCCCGGGCCGCCACGACCAGCGAACTGGCCGACGAGCTCGGCCTGGCCCCCAGCACCGTCTCGCATCACCTGACCGTCCTGCTGGCGGGCGACACGGTCAGCGCCCACCGGCAGGGCAACACCGTCTACTACCGCCTGACCGACCGCGGCCGGGCCCTGCTCGAGCTTTATCCATGATTCGACCGCCGTCGAAAGACGTTGGGGCCCCTGCACTGCCGGCCCTACCGTCCTCCGCATGAAACGTCTCCTGAGTGCCCTGACGGCGGGCGCGGTGATGGTCGCGGGCTCGCTGCTCGCCAACCCGGCCCCGGCCTTCGCCGCGAGCTGGAAGTTCCGCTACACCGAGCACCAGAACGGCCCCAGCTACACGTACCAGATCGGCGTCAACGAAACGACGTGGGGCGACGACCTCGGCTCGGTAACGGTCAGCAGCAACACATCCAACGAGGACCAGATCCGCAACATCCGAGTCTGCGACAACGAGAACGACGACTGGGAGGTCCGTCTGCGGATCTACCCCCTCAGCGGCAGCTACATCGACTACGTCGACCGCGTCGGCGGCAGCTGCTACACCCGCAACCTGGGCTACAGCATCTCCCACTTCCGCATGATGTTCCGCGGCACCCTCTCCGACCCCCTGGACGCCCCTCCGGGCTGACAGTCTTCGACTGCCGCCACCTCCGCTTTCGGGTGGTTTGCCGATCATCGCCAGGTGATGTCCGTCCGGCGATTCCAGTCCGGGTTGGCCGGGTGCAGGCATGTGCCATGGGGGTGTGCAGGCTTCCGGTGCCGATGCCGGCTCGGTTGGAGGGTTCTCCTCGTGCGCCGGCCAACCCGTTCGTCGGCCGTGACGAGGATCTTCGTACGTTGGAGCAGACGCTCGATCGGCAGGGCGCCACCCCGGCAAGGCGCGCTTCGACATCTCGGTCGCCGTTCCCGACGGCGGCGAGGCGCTGAGCAACGGCACCCTGGCGCGGTCGCCCCGACGGCCCGGTCTGGACGAGGTGGAGGCCCGCGACACCCCGCCTACAGGCGTGGGTGGTAGAGATTGCGGCGGGGCCGTTGAGCCGGGTCTACGTCCACCGGCGGGATGAACTCAGGTCGTTGATCGGCGTCAAGACGGATCTGCCAGCCCGCGGTCGGGTGATGGATCAGCCGATGATGGTGGCGGCAGAGCAGCACCAGATTCTCAAGGCAGGTCGGACCGCCGTCCATCCAGCTGACAAGGTGGTGTGCGTCGGTCCACCGTGGCGGGCGATCGCAGCCGGGGAACGTGCAGCCACCGTCGCGTAGATGCAGCGCGCGCCGGAGCGGCCCGGTCGGCAGGCGGTGGCTGCGTCCGAGGTCGAGGACCTGGCCTTCGCCGCCGAGGACGGCGGGCAGGATCTTGGCGTCGCAGGCGAACCGCCGTGCGGCCGCGGCGGACAGTCGCTGCCCGGTGTCGGTGGCGGCTGTGCCGAGGGCCCGGGTGAGCGGGTCGAACTTGACGGCGACCGTCAGCTGGACGGGTTCGCCGCCGGACTCGGGCAATTCCCCGGTACGCAGGGCGAGCCGGCAGATGTCGATCAGCGCGTCGGCCCGGCGTTGTGCGGGCCGCCGGTCGTCGTCCGGAAGGGGCCGGCACAGCGGGTGCAAGGCGGCCTGCACCACGGCCGCCTCCTCCAGGCCGAGCATGCCGGACAGGCGCACCAGGCCTGCCGCCGGATGGGACATGGTGAAGCCCCGGGCCTGATGAGCGCGGTCCTCCTGCCGGGCCAGGGCGAGCTGATCGGCCCGTTCAGCCACATGCGGGGCGACGTGGGCCAGGATGCGTCCGCCGATGTGGCGCAGCTGATACGCGGGTAGCCGGTCGGCCCAGTCGATCAGGGCGGTGGTGGCCTGCCGAACGATCTCGTCGGCCGCCGCTGGGTCAAGGATCGCCGGGTCGGCCTGGCGCAGTTCGGCCAGGCCGTCGGCCGCGGTCTGCGTGAGGGCCGCGATCTCCGTCGCCTGCCGGACGTCGACTCGCCCGTCGATCAGGGCCTGCTCCACGGCGGGGTGACGGGCCAGGACGGTGGCGCGGTTCGCGAGGTCGCGAGCCGCGCTCGGATCGAGGAGCAACTGCTCCCGCAACCAGGCCTTGGTGCCGCGGTAGCCGTTCCTGGTGGTCAGACCCAGCTCGTCGGCATGATGCGTCAACCGGGCCTGCAACGCCACCGCGACTTGTTCCAGCCGATGGGCCGCCGCCAGGCCCGCGGTGATCTCGTCGTCGGCGAGCGGCCACAGCGGAGCGGCGGCAAGCTTTGCCGCTTCCTGCCCCAGCTGCACCACTTCGTCCACCAACATGGCGAGCATCTTCGTACACACGTACGACAGAAAGCGAGCCCAAATCCGGGCACAAGTGATCGACATCCACTATTTGCCAACCACACCAAAGTTGTTTCCGCCCGGACGGCCCGAACCCCGTCGCGCTGTCCAGGCGGGACGCTAGTTACCCGCGCCCAGGCTGCCCATCATCGCGGTCGGGTAGCGGTCGCCCCGGGCCGCGCCCGCCGGCACCGCCTTCTCGATCTCGGCCAGGTCGTCGGCGGTCAGCGTGAGGTCGAGCGCCGGCAGGGCCTCGGCAAGGCGTTCCCTCGTACGGGCCCCCACCAGCGGGACGATGTCCGTGCCCTGGGCCGCCACCCAGGCGATGGCCAGCTGGGCGACCGTGCAGCCCTTGGCCGCGGCCACCCGGCGCAGCGCCTCGACCAGCGTCAGGTTGTGGTCCAGGTTGTCGCCGGAGAATCGTGGCGTCATCCCGCGGAAGTCGCCCGCCTCGCCGCCGCGCGCCGCGTTCCAGTGCCCCGAGATCAAACCCCGGCTGAGCACCCCGTACGCGGTCAGGCCGACACCCAGCTCCCGCAGCGTGGGCAGGATGTCGCCCTCCACGGCGCGCGAGATCAGCGAGTACTCGATCTGCAGGTCGGCGATCGGGTGCACGGCGTGGGCCCGCCGGATCGTCGCCGCGTCGACCTCGGACAGCCCGACGTGCCGGACGAACCCGGCGTCGATCATCTCCTTGATCGCGCCGACTGTGTCCTCGATCGGGACCGCCGGGTCGAGCCGGGCCGGCCGGTAGACGTCGATGTAGTCGACGCCCAGCCGGTTCAGCGAGTACGCCAGGAAGTTCTTCACGGCCGCGGGCCGCCCGTCGTTGCCGCCCCACGAGTGGTCGGGGCCGCGCAGCGCGCCGAACTTGACGCTCAGCTGGTAGCTGTCGCGAGGCCGGCCGCGCAACGCCTCGGCCAGCAGTAACTCGTTGTGACCCATGCCGTAGAAGTCGCCGGTGTCGATCAGCGTGACGCCCGCGTCCAGCGCGGCGTGCACCGTGGCGATGCTCTCCGCGCGCTCCGAGGTGCCGTAGACGCCGTTCGACATGCCCATCGCGCCGAGGCCGAGCGCCGAGACGGTGGGGCCGTTCTTGCCCAGGTTTCGTGTCTGCATGGAGACCAGCCTGCGCCGATCGCGGCGGTGACGGGAGCGGAGCGCTTATCGTGGGAGAGCCGCTCCCTGGATAGCCCGCACGGGCCCGGCGAGGATGGATTTCATGCAGCGTGAAGAGCTAGCCGACTTCCTGCGCCGCCGCCGCGAGGCGATCCGCCCGGCCGAGGCGGGTCTGGCCGAGGGCCCCCGCCGCCGCACCGCCGGGCTGCGTCGCGAGGAGGTGGCGATGCTGGCCGGCATGTCGAGCGACTACGTCGTACGGCTCGAGCAGGGCCGCAGCAGCCAGCCGTCGACCCAGATGCTGGGCGCCCTGGCCCGCGCGCTGCGGCTCTCCGACGACGAGCGTGATCACCTGTTCCATCTGGCCGGCCACCAGCCCCCGCCCGCCGAGAGCTCGTCACGCCTGGCCCGCCAGGGTCTCGTACGGATGCTGGATCTGCTCGGCGACACCGTGGCCATGGTCCTGTCCGATCTCGGCGAGACCCTCGCCCAGTCCCGGGGTTCGCTGCTGCTCGGCGGCGTGCAGACCGGTCTGACCGGCGATCGGCGCTTCCACATCTACCGGTGGTTCACCGAGCCGGCCATCCGCGCCCTGCATCCGGTCGAAGAGCATGATCACCTGAGCCGGGCCACGGTGGCGGACCTGCGTGCGGTGGCCGGGCGCCGGCATGACGACCCTTCCCTCGTACGGCTGATCGCGCACCTGTCGGAGGAAAGTGAGGAATTCCGCGCCCGCTGGTCCGAACACGAGGTCGGCGTGCGCCGCGCCGACCGTAAGACGTTCCTTGATCCACGGGTGGGTCCCCTGGTCATGGACTGCGAGACACTGATGACGCCCGATCAGCGCCAGATGCTGCTCGTGCTCACTCCCGCCGACGCGCCGTCACGCGAGCGCTACGAGCTGTTGCGCGTGCTGGGCCTGCAGGAGTTCACCGCCGGAGTATGACGCCCGCATCCGGGTACGCTTCCCCGGTCATGCCTGCCACCCACCCGTCCCGCCGCCGCCTGTTTCTCCTGCTCGGCGCGGTCGTCCCCATCCTGGCCGCGGTCAACGTCGCCGACAAGTTCGGCCCACCCCACACCGGCCTGGTCGCCGGCCCCCTCGTCGCGGCCTTCCTGGTGCTCCTTGCCCGCCGAGCCGGCCTCACCTGGCACGACTTAGGACTTTCCCGCCGTACGCTGGTGCCCGGCCTGAAGTATGCCGTCGGCGCGATCCTGGCCGTAGCTCTCGTCTACGCCATCGGCGTAGCCCTCCCGTGGACCCGCCCCGCCTTCCACGACGTCCGCTACCACTTGCACCCGGGCGCGGCTTTGATGGCAGCCTTCATCATCGTCCCGCTGGGCACCGTGCTGTTGGAGGAGATCGCCTTCCGCGGCGTCCTGATGGGCGTGATCAACCGCCACCGCGGCGCCGTCTGGGCCAGCATCACATCCTCAGTCCTGTTCGGCCTGTGGCACATCCTCCCGTCTTTACGCCTGAACTCAGCCAACCAGGCCGTCGGAGACGCGGTCGGCGCCGGCACCACCGGTCGCGTGCTGGCCGTCCTGGGAGCGGTCGCGTTCACCGCCGTGGCCGGCCTGCTCCTGTGCGAACTCCGCCGCCGCAGCGGAAGCCTCTTAGCCGCGGCCGCCCTGCATTGGGCCACGAACGGCTTGGGCCTGCTAGTCGCGGCCGCTCTGGCGACAACCAGCTTCGCTTAGTGCTTGGGCGGGTCAAGATGATCAGACGTGCGTGAGGGACGGGCACCGGCCAGCTTCCATCGAAGATGATCTCGCTTGAGGGCCGGTCGAGGATGCCGACCAGGCGTGCCGCAGCCCGGCAGGACACGCCGCAGGGGCAGGATGTGACCATGCCGGTCATTCCTGCCTCCACGAAGACGTCCCTGCCGCAGCGGCTGCAGGCACAGGCCGAGCAGAAATGGCCGCAGCTGACCGGAGTCCACGTGCGCTACCACGGTCAGTTCGCCTACGTCAGCGTCGAGTTGACCGGCGGGCAGCAGCAGCTACCGGTGATGCGACTGCGTTACAGCGGATCCGCCCACCGCTGGCGCCTGGCTACCTACCGGGCCAGCAACAACAGCTACGAAGACCAGTACTGGTTCAGCGGCACCACCGAAGACGCCCTCGACTTCGTCTGCGAGGTCCTCATCAGCCCGATCACCGACTGGCCGCATCGAAGCCCCGAACCGTCAACCCCCGAAGGACTTACGAACTGAAGCGCTAAGGGGTCGTCAGGCGGATGGGGCAAGTGCGGCGCGGCGGCTCCGGCCGGCCGCGTCGCCCTCGGGGAACGGCTCGGCCTTGCGCATCCGCAGGAACATCGCGACCGCTCCGAGCAGCCACGGCAGGTAGGCCCCAAGCACGACGCCGAAGTGCGGGCTGGCGGAGACGCCGAACCGCTGCTCCATCAGGATGATCAGCACGTTGGACGCCATCATGCCGGACCAGACCAGGGCCGGCACCCGGATCCAGGACCGCGACCGGACGAACGCGTAGACGGCGGCCAGATAGAACGGGCCGAAGAGCAGGACATCGATCCAGATGGTCATCTGCCAGAAGGCCGGCCGGGCCATCAGCAGCGGGTCGAACGACCGCCCGTACCAGTGGATGAAGTCGACGACGGGCGGCGGCGGCCAGAGCGGATAGCTGAATCGGTCCGGATCGTCGATGACCAACTGCTCGATGTCGATCGTGTACGTGACGACGACCGCGTTGAACACGAAAAACGCCACGAAGAACAGGTCGACGGGCCGTTTGCGCAGAGGCACCGGAGCCAAGGAATCCATCGCCGTGGATCTTAGGCATCTTTCACCGGCAGGTCCACCGCCGCTTCGCCGTCCGGCCCAGGGTCAGAGCCGGCCCAGGGTCAGGGCCAGCAGGCCGCGGTCGAGACCCACGATCAGGTGGTCGTCGATCTGACGGACGGCCAGCGCGCGGTGATGCACCGGGATGACGAGCAGCGACTTGCCGAGGCGCGGATCCCACACCCGTACGGTCCGGTCGAGCCCGCACGACACGAGCACCGTACGCCCGTCGAGCACCGCCGGCGTGACCCCCGTGACCTCGGCCGTGTGCCCGGTCAGGACCCGGATCGGGCGGCCGTCGACGAGATCCCACAGCCGGATCGTGCAGTCGATCCCGGCCGACACCACCACCTGCCTGTCCGGCAGTTGCAGGGCGCACAACGCGTTCACGCCGTCGTTGTGATGGTTCTGCTCCCACAGCCGGCCGCCCGCGCCGTCCCACAACCGGACCACGCCGTTCTTGTCGGCCGACGCCAGCACCTGCCGGCCGTCCCGCACGACCGTCGTCAGCGAGGTCACCCAGTTCCGGTGGCCGATCAGCCCGTCGACCGGCCGCGCCGTCCGCGGTTCCCACAGCCGTACGGTCATGTCGTCCCCGGCCGACGCCATGATCGGCTCGCCGTGCCGGTCGACGACGCAGACCGCCTTGACCGGCTCCTCGTGCGCCTGGAACGGCTCGGGCGGCTCGTGGCCGTCGACGTCCCACTGCAGGACGTGCCCGTCCTCGCCCGCCGAGGCCAGCCCCGACTCGGTCGCGCAGAGCGCGTTGACCGGCCCGAAGTGCGACCCCAGCTCGCCGCGGGCCGCTCCCGTGGCCAGCTCCCAGAGCCGGATCGCGCCGTCGCCCCCGGCCGTCGCGACCAGCGTCTCGTCGCCCCGCCGGACCGCGCTGACGTCGGCCACCAGGCCCGGCAGCTCGCTCTCCCGGACCGCCCTGGGCAGGTCGCCGCGCGGATCCCACACCCGTACGGTGCCGTCGTCGCCCGCGGTGGCCAGCAGGTTGCGCCCGCTCACCGGCAGCTCGCAGACGGCCCGGATCCAGCTCGCGTGCCCGCGCAGCCCCCGCCGCTCGACGCCGGTCTCGACGTCCCACAGCCGGACCGTGCCGTCCTCCCCGGTCACGGCGAGGATGCAGCCCTGCTCGGACCGGATCGTGCAGATGTCGGTGATCGGCCCCGACCCGGGGGTCAGCGTCGCGACCTCCCGCCCGCCGATCGGATCCCACAGCCGCACCGTGCCGTCGTAGCCGCCCGAGGCGAGCAGGGTCCACTTGTCGGTCACGACCGGATACAGCGTGGTCACCCAGCCGTCGTGCCCGTGCAGCTCGCGCAGACAGCGGCCGGAGAGCGGATCCCACAGCAGCACGCAACTGTCGAACCCGGCCGACGCGAGGATCCCGTACGACTGCGGGACCGGAACGTGCGTCACGGCGGTGACCCACCCGGTGTGCCCCCGCAGCGTGCGCGCGGGCATTCCGGAGGCGACGTCCCAGATCCGTACGGTCCGGTCGTCCCCGGCCGAGACGAGCAGGTCACCCGCGGGCATCGGCAGCGAGCACAGGTTGCGGATCCAGTCGTCGTGCCCCACGAAGGTGCTCCGGTGCGTTCCCGAGCGCGGATCCCAGAGGCCGATCGTCCCGTCGTGGCTCGCCGTCGCCAGCAGCGTGACCCCACCGGCCGTGACGGCGCTCAGGCTCCGGATGCAGTCGTCGTGACAGGCGAACGAGCGGACGGTCTGATTGGTGATCGGATCCCAGAGCCGGACCGTGCCGTCCTCGCCGCCCGACGCGAGCAGGCTCCGCCCGTCGACGACGATGGCGCACACGTCGTGCACCGCCAGCGAATGCCCCTCCAGCACCGTACGCTCGAGCCGCGGCGGCGTGTGGGCCCAGCGCGCCCGATAGCGGGCCCCCGAGGTGCTCACCTTGGCCCCGAGAGCGTCGAGCCGGTCGACGACCGAGAACTGCGCGGCCCGCTCCTCCGGCTCGGCGGTCACCGCGACCGGCGTACGCTGCAGCAACAGCTTGCGGGCGCGGCCGGCCTCGGTGCGGGCGGTGTCGGCGTGCGGCAGCAGGCGTTCCAGGCGGGCGTGCAACAGATAGCCGTCGTCGGCCAGCAACTCGTCGATCAGGTCGGCCCGCGCCGCGTGCGCCGGGAGCGAGCGCAGCAGATATTCGGGCGCCTCGTCCCACCCGTCCGCCCGGCCCAGCCCGAGCCAGGCGCCGACGAGCCGCCGTTCGTCGTCCCGGCGCCGCCCCGCCTCCTCCCGGCTGCTCAGCAACGCGTCGTTGAGGGCCTGGTGGAACAGGCGATACGTGGGCTGCTCGGGGTCGCCGCTCTCGACGAGGAAGTTGGCCGCCGACGATCTCGCGAAGTCCCGCAGCTGCCCGGCCGCGACCTCCGCGCCCAGCGCCCGCACGGCGAGCCGCCACAACTCCATGGGCAGACCGGGCGTTTCCGCGTACGCGAGAGCCGTGAGCGCCATCCCGGCGGACGCGCCGCCCGCCGGGGGCAGGTCGTGAACGTACTCGTTGAGGGCGTCGCCGACCGTGGCCGTGAACGAGACCCGTGCCGGGTCGACCGGTTCGACGTCGCGCAGGGCGCGGGTGCGGGCCACCAGCCCGGCGATCAGGAAGTTGCGGTCGGCCAGCTCGGCGATCCGGCGCGCCACCGGTTCGGCGACCACCGGATCGGCGTACGCTCCCCCGCCGGCGTGCTGCAGGGTGGCCTGGGCGTAGGCCGCGAGGTCCTCGGCCGAGAAGAACGCCGGGGCGTCCAGATCGATCACGTGGGCGTCCGCCCCGAACCCGCCCAGCAGATCACCGGCGTCGTCGGACCGCCGGGTGCCCACCACGACCTGGGCCCCGAGCTCGGCGCAGCTGCGGGCCAGCGGCACCAGCACCTCCTCGACCAGGGCGCGGGCGTCGCCGGGGGTGACCACCTCGTCGAGGGCGTCCACGACCAGGTTGAACCGGGCCGGGCGGGAGCCGAGCCGTGAGCGCAGGGCCGGCACGAGGTCGACCAGGGCCTGCGGCAGCCGGGCGGCGGCGCTGCGGGCGATCTCCTCGGCGATCTCCAGCGCCGTCTTGCCCTTCGCGTGCACGGCGCAGGCGACCGACCCGGTCGTGGCCCGCTCGGCGATGTCGTCCGGCGGCAACGCCGCGACCACACCCGGGTCGGCGGTCGTCACGATCCGCCCGAGCACCGCCGACTTGCCGACGCCTGGCGAACCCGTCACCACCAGCGGCCGGCCCGCCGCCTCGGGACGGTCGAGGAAGGACCGCAGCTCTCGCAGCGCCGCGCTCCGGCCCCGGAACCGCGAGCCCTTCTCGGCGCCGCTCGCCACCCCGCGGGCCCGCGGCAGCCAGTGCCGGCCGGCCTCGTCGTCGGTGGTCAGGGCCCAGCCCCACGCGGCCAGGCTGGGCTCGTCGGCGTCCTCGAGCCGCCAGTCGCCCAGCGCGGACAGCTTCAGGCCGGGCAGCTGCTCGTCGGCGTGGGCCAGCACGAGGGCCTGGCCGGCCTCCGCGTCGACGACCAGCCCGACCACCGCCCGGTAATTCGGGGACCAGAGGGCGGCGCCGGTGAAACCGCGCGTCACTCCGGCGTCCCCGGCCGTGGTGGTCAGCCGCACCAGGCCCTCGCGGCCGCCGTCGCCGATCGTGCCCTCGACCCGCAGGCCGCCGGCACCGCAGGCCCGCCATTGCCTGCCGACCAGGCCCGGCGTCGCGGCCAGCCGCAGCCGGGCCGGGGTGACCGAGACGGGCACGGGCTGCTCGAGTTCGAGCAGGGCGATGTCGATGCGCTGTTCCGCGCGGCCGTTGAGCCGGCAGGCCCGCACCTTGCGCCGCTCGGTGTGCTGAGCCTGCGGGAAGGCGACCCACAGGTCCCGGAGCTCACCGTCGGCGAAAGCCACGGGCGTGCTGGTGAGGATGAGCGTCTGATCCACCACGAAGCCGGCCCCGAGCGGCACCTCGTCGTCGGCGGTGGCATGCAGCGCCACCGCCCAGGACTCGACCTTCGCGCCGATCGGGATCAGCGGCACGCGGGAACATCCCTCTTCGGCAGCGCGGGCGGGCGGTGTGCGGGGCTTTCCTTGCTCGGCAGCGCGGGCGGGCGGTGTGCGAACGACATGGACATCGGACCCCCATCGGGCGGGCGAGGGCGGGCGCACGGAGAGCGGGGACGAGCCGGGCCGCACTCCGCGGTAATGCTGCACGGTGATTAGCCGGATCGCAACGACCAATCGGTTGATCAAAATGCCGTTCCGCACGGATCATTCCAGTATCGGCGACGAGCTGCGAATACGGAGATCCACATTGTGCTTTGTCGGATTTTGGCCGCTTGTTCGAGCGTCTTGCGCGGCCCGTTCCGCGTCGGCACAATCGGCCCGAACTCGCTATTTCGATGATCCGTATCCAGCCGCGGCCACAGGGTGCTGCGGCGGCGCGGTCGTGTGTTTCGGGAGGTCGGCTGCATGCCGGAAGGGGAACTCACCAATCCGCAAAGGGCCGTCTTGTTCGCCTTGATGGTCAAGGCCGAACCAACGGAACTTCGGCATTTGACACACGCGAAGATCAATATCAAGAAGTCCGATCGGGAGAAGCTGATCAAACAGAAGTTGATCACTTTGAAGCCCGACACGCGGTATCTGACCTTGGAACTCACCGAAGAGGGTTGGGGCCGGGCTATCAAAGAATCTTCCGCGGGTGTCCCTGCCTTGGCCGGCGCACTCGGCGCGGCGCTCTACCTACTGCTCGACGTCTTACGGCAGCACTTCGAGAAGCAGGATCTGTCGGCGGCGGAATTCTTCATGGCCTATGCCGGCCAATCACCTGCCCCCATGACGACGAGGGCGGCTTCGGCTCCGGCGCCGCGCGGCAAGCCGGCCGCCCAGGAGGATCTGAAGTCGCGCATTCGTAAGGCTTACGCGGAACTGGCTGCCGAGCCGGGCGCTTGGGTCATGCTGGATGA
Organism: Paractinoplanes lichenicola; assembly: GCF_016785085.1. Lineage (GTDB taxonomy): Bacteria > Actinomycetota > Actinomycetes > Mycobacteriales > Micromonosporaceae > Actinoplanes > Actinoplanes lichenicola. The sequence continues at coordinate 411,746 of NZ_JAENHO010000004.1, read as the reverse complement.
CCTCCGGCAGGCCGTCAGCGACGCGTCCAAGTCGAGTGTCGACGAGGCTCTGCGGCGTCTCGGGCGAGAGCCCGACGTCTCGCTGATTCCGGAGTCAAACCAGAAGGCGCTGACGGCGGCCCAGCGCTCCGCGGCCGTCCGCATCGGCAACCAGGACATACACCTCCTCGCCGTCGGCCGCTGATGGATGCCGAGCAGCAGCGTGCCCTGGCCGCGCTGAGGTTCAACTGGGCTCCCACCCCCGACGATGTGTGGAGACCGGCCCCGTTCCACGTGGACGGTCTTCACCACAACGTCGTGCGCATGGTGCTCGACGGGGTGGACGAGGCCGAGCGAAGCACCGAGTCCAGTCCGATCGGCGTCGCGATCCTGGGCCAGCGTGGCAGCGGGAAGACACATCTGCTCGGTGCCGTTCGCACCCAGGTGCAGGATGCCGGGGGCTACTTCTTCCTGATCAGCCTGCTTGAGACCAGCGCGTTCTGGCGGAGCGGGGCGCTGTCGATCCTGGACGGATTCGCCCGACCCACAGCTTCGGGTGAGAGCCAGCTGAAGACCTTTCTGCGACGGCTCGGCACCGTGATCGGGGCCACCCGCGGCGTGCATCGCGCCGCCGTCGGTGACAGCGAGCTCACCCGTCCGGCCCTCGACGCGTTCATCGACCTTCTCCGCAAACATCACCGCCAGATCGGCATGGAGAGCCAGGACACTGCACGGGCCCTGATTCTCTTCGCGAGCGGAGATCCCGGATCGCAGGACATCGGATACCAGTTTCTTTGCTCCAACGACGAGGAGGAGCCGGGTCAACGGGCTGCCTGGGGAATGCGGCGCGGCAAGCGTTCGGCGCAGGAAGTCGTACGGGACGTGTCGCGGTTGCTCGCCCTGACCGGGCCTACGGTGATCGCGGTCGACCAGATCGACCTGCTGGTCGCCCAGTCCGCCAAAGTGACCGGCGTTCTGGGCGACCGAGCTGGCGCGTGGCAGCACGCGTTGCTACTGGAGCAGGTCGCAGGCGGCCTCATGTCGCTGCGGGAAACAACTCGGCGGTCCCTGTCCGTGGTGACTTGCTTGCCCCATACCTGGGAAGACATCACCACACAGGCAACCGACACCGTGCAGGACAGGTTCCGCGAGGCCGTGCAGCTTCGCAAGATCCCGACGGCCGACATGGGCCGGGAGCTGATCGAGAAACGCTTCGCGCAGCCTTTCGAGAGCATCGGCTTCACGCCGCCGTACCCGACGTGGCCAGTCAGTCCCGCCGCATTCGACGACGCGCCCGACTACACGCCACGCGAGTTGCTGCGCGCCATCGATACCCATGTACGCGCTTGTCTGCGTGCCGAGACCGTGTCCGAGCTCGAAAACCTGGATCCTCAAGCCGAGCGGGCCGTTCCCGCCGCGGAGCGAGTCAGCACGACGGAGTCCGCCGAGAACCTGGATCCGATCGACGAGCAGTTCGCCGAATTCCTCAGGCACGCCGACCCAAGTCCCGCGCTGGATCAGGCCACCGAAGACCTGGAGGTGCCCGCGCTGCTCACGGCGGGCCTCACGGCGTGGATCGGGGAGCGTGGCGCCCACGGGGATGCGTTCAGCATCGACCCGCACGCCGGCGGCAAGCCGGCCCTGCACGCGCGACTGCGGCTGAGCCTGTCCGAGGACGACCTCGATGCGGAGTCCGAGGACGAGGAGCACTGGGCGTTCCGGGGCATGTGCGCGACCCACCACATCGCCGTGCTCAATCGGATCCGTAATGCCGTCACGACCGCCGGGCTCACTGCGGGGATCACCAAGCGCCGGCTGTTCCTGTTGCGCAACCTGGATGTGCACCCGTGGTCGCAGGGCGCCCGCACGCGTGAGGTGGTCAAAGACTTCACCGAGGCCGGCGGGGTCGTGCTGCCCTTCAGCGACGACGACATCAAGCGGCTGCGAGCCCTGGCCGACCTGATCGACAAGTACGGCTCGGACCGGCTCCTGCCGTGGTTCCGTGAACGGCAGCCCACTAAGGCGATCGGGCTGCTGCAAGAGGCGCTGGGCACGGCCTCGGCACCGGCGCCGATCTCAACCCCCGCCGTGGCCCCGGCCGGTGGGTCCCTGCCGCTGGGCACCCCGATGGACGGCGGCGACCCGGTGACCATCGATCTGGAGGCCATGCGGCGGCACACGGCGATCTTCGCGGGGTCCGGGTCGGGCAAGACGGTGCTGATCCGGCGGATCGTCGAGGAGTGTGCGCTGCGCGGGGTGTCGACGATCGTGCTCGACCCGAACAACGACCTGGCCCGGCTGGGCGATCCCTGGCCCACGACGCCGGAAGGCTGGGATGCCGCGGAGGCCGCCCGCGCCGACGACTACCTCCGGAACACCGAGGTCGTCGTGTGGACGCCGAACCGGGACAGTGGGCGCCCGATCAGTTTCCAGCCGCTGCCGGAGTTCGCCGACATCTTGGACGACGCGGACGCGTTCGCGGCGGGGATCGACTCCGCGGTGGCGGCCCTGGCGCCGCACGCCCGGGTCGACGGCAAGACCGACAAGGCGGTGCTGGGCCGGGCCGTGCTGCGGGAGGCGATGCTGAGTTACGCGCGGGCCGGCGGGAGCGACCTGCGCGGCTTCATCGGCCTGCTCAACGCGCTGCCGGAGGGCGTCAGCCTGCTCGACGAGGCGACCAAGCTGGCCGGCAACATGGCCCAACTCCTCACCGCGGCGATGGTCAACGACCCGATGTTCGGCGGCCGCGGCGCCCCCATGAACCCGGGTGAGCTGCTGACCCCGTCCGACGGCTTCCGCGCCCGAGTCTCCGTGATCAGCTTCGTGGGATTGCCCGACGACCAGCAGCGGCAGAACTTCGTCAACCAGCTGCAGATCGCCCTGTTCGCCTGGATCAAACGCAACCCGGCGGGCGACCGCCCCCTCGGCGGCCTGTTCGTGATGGACGAGGCCCAGACCCTGGCCCCGTCGGGCACGATGACCGCCTGCACCCAGAGCACGCTCGCGCTCGCCTCGCAGGCCCGCAAGTACGGCCTGGGCCTGATCTTCGCCACCCAGGCGCCCAAGGGCCTGCACAACCGCATCCCCGGCAACGCCGCCACCCAGTTCTTCGGCCTGCTCAACAGCCCAGCCCAAATCGCCGCGGCGCAAGACATGGCCCGCGCCAAGGGCAGCTCCATCGCCGACGTCGCCCGCCTCAAGGCCGGCCAGTTCTACGCAACAGTCGAGGGCGGCCCGTTCGTCAAGCTGACCGCCCCGCTGTGCTTGAGCCACCACCCCCGCAGCCCTCTCACCACCGAGGAAGTTCTCGCACGTGCGGCAGCCGCCAGTTGAAGCCGTGACGGAAGCACACGGGACTTGTGGGCGAGCGTAAACGCTGGCTGACCACGCTCGGCAACGCCGCGCTCATCCTCGCGGCGTTGCTTCTGGGCGCGCTGATCGCCGCGATCGTCCGGGGCCGGGACGCTCTCGACCTGATGGACAAGATGGGATCGACGCTCGGTGTGATCGTCGCGCTCGTCGTGGTGCCGGTGTCCCTGCTCGGCGGTGTCGCGGCGGAACAGACCTCGCATCGCAGCGAGACCCGGCGGACGGGCCGGGTCGTGAATGCGGCCCTGCTCGTCATCGCGTTCGTCGCGGGCGCCGTGGTTCTCACCTTTGTCCGCTTGCCTGGCGACGACACCCCGGCATCCGATGTCGGCTTTGCCTTCACCGAACCCGCCCCGGGTTCCGAATTCGCGCCGAAGACCAGGATCGGGCTCGCCGGAACCTTCGGCGGCGGGCCGGACGGCCACACCCTGTGGATCGTGTCCCGCGGCGACAGTTCACGCGACTACTTCATCGTGGGTGGAGGGCCGGTCACCGTTGCCCAGGAGGGCCGCTGGGTGGCCTCGGCCTCCGTCGGGGACCAGGACGACGTCGGGCACACGTTCCGATTCACGGCGATCGACGCGAATGCGGATTGCCACGGACTTCTGCTCACCGCCGCCGGCGGGCAGAACTCGGACTACCGGCTCCCGGCGATTCCGTATCCCTGCAAGCCGCTGGCGCCGACGGCGGAGATCACCCTCCGGTAGGCGGGTCACTTGGCCGGGGCGACGATGCCGTATTCGTGGATTTTTCGGTAGATCGTGGCGCGGGACATGCCCAGGGCGGCCGCCGCCTTCACCTTGTTGCCGTCCCAGTCGAGCAGGCTGCGGACGATCGCGTCGCGTTCCATGGCTTCCAGCGGGCTGAGCAGGCGGCGCGACACGGTGCGGCATTCGGGGGGCAGGTCGAGTGGGCGGATGGCGCCGCTGCGGCGATGCTGGACTATGTTGCGGAGCACTTGCCACAGTTGTTCGATGTTGCCCGGCCACGAGGAGCGGCTGAGCATCTGCAGGGCTTCCGGTGAGCAGGTGAGCCGGCCGTCCGGCACCAGGCGGGTCAGGAAGAACGGGACCAAAGTCTGCACGTCCTCCAGGTGGTAGCGCAGCGGGGGCAGTTCGACTGTGCTGGGGAAGAAGCGCAGCAGGTCGGCGAGGTCGCTGCCGTCGTGGCGTTGGCTCAGGGTGACCGCGACCCACGGGGCGGCGCCGGCCACGCGGGCCTTCTCCAGCAGGCGGCAGAGGGCGGTCAGGTGGTCGCCGGCGCGGTCGGCGTGTTGGATGACCAGGGCGCCGGTGCCGTCGGCCAGTTCGCGGCGGATGTCGATCAGCCAGCCGCGGCCGGGGGAGGCGGCGTCGACCACGGCGAAGTGGGCGCCGGGGTTGTCGTGCTGGTGGATGGCGCGCACGACGGCGAGTTTGCCTACGCCGGGTTCGCCTTCCAGGGCGAGCCACTCCCCCGCCGCGTACGCGGATTTGACCTGGTGGCAGCCGCGTAGCCAGAGGCCGCCGGAGCCGACGAGGCCGGGCAGGAACATGCGGGGGTCGGGGTCGAGCCGTACGCCGGTGCGTTGCTCGGCCAGTTTGACGTGCACGACGCCGCCGGTGAGGCCGCCCTCGCCGCGGACCGGGCGGCAGAACATGCGCGCCTTGACGCCGCTGGGCAGCTCCACTGTGAGCGACGCCGTGGGGTTGCGGCCGGCCAGAGTCTCGGCCGCCTGGGCCAGCAGCATGCTCTGTTCGGCCGGGTCGAGCACGTGGCGGGCGTTGTCGTTCATCATCACGACGTCGTTGTTGAGGGCAAAGACAATTCCCGCCGTACGCCGGCACGTGCGCAGATATTCCTGCAGGAGCTCGAGCTCGCGGATGCCGCTGTCGGCCAGCAACGCCTGCTGGATCTGCCCGGCGGTCGTCTTGGCCAGGGCGAGCAGCAGCGGGTCGGCGTCGCGGCGCCAGCAGGTCAGGTCGACCGCCCCGACCGTCTTGCCCGAGATCGGATGCTGGATCGGCACCCCGGCGCAGGCCAGGTCCTCCAGATGCTCGGCGTAGTGCTCGTGACCGAAGACGTGCATGGGCCGGCCGCCCTCGAGCGCGGTGCCGATGCCGTTGGTGCCGACGAACTCCTCGGCGTAGCTGAAGCCGGGGGCCAGGTTGACCCGGTCGAGGTGGGTGTCGAGGTCGCGGCCGGCGTCGAGGCGGGTCAGCACGAGGCCGGTCGGGTCGGTGAGGATGATGCTGATCGGCTGGCCGTCGAGGTGTTCGCGCAGATGTTGCAGCACGGGCAGGGCGCTGCGGGTGAGCGGCGTGTCGAGGTCGGGGTCGCGCAGGTAGGTCAGGTCGACCCGGTCGGCGGCCACGTTCCAGTGGCGGGAACGCCACCACGAGGCCAGGATCGCGTCCCGCACCTGGTTGGGGTCGACCTGTTCGGCTGTGAGGAACTGTTCTCGCGTCTTCGCCAGCGGATCGTTCTGTCCGAGCGCCATGGGGTCCCCTGTCGGCAGGGGTTGTTTCGGGCCTGTTTCACCATAGGCCCGGCCGGGGTGACCCCCGTCTCATGTTGAGACCGCGACCCCTGGGACAAAGGGGTGGACTCGGGCGATGGAGACGTTCAACCCGTGGACCGTCGTCAACGTGGTCTTCCATCACTTGGCTGCTCAGGGCCTGCATCCCGTGCTGGGCGGGACCGATCCGGGCGCGCCCGCGGCCGACCTGCTGCGGGCCCTGGGCATCGAGCCGGCCGCCGAGGGCGACCGCCAGGTGCGAGAAAACGTGAAAAACCGTCTGGCGGAAATTCGGGCAGCCATGTTCCCCGACGGCCCTGACTCAATGTGAGACCCCCACCACGTACGGCATGGGGTCTGATGCGCCAAGTAAGGCACGCAGCCGAATAAAGGGAGCACTCATGAGTCGCCAGAGTGTGGCCAAGGCTCATCAGAAGATCCAGGAGCTGGCCTGGGAACCGATGTACCACCAGCCGGTCTCGCACTACGGAACGGACTACACGTTCCGCAAGGCGCAGAAGAAGGACCCGCTCAAGCAGGTGCTGCGGTCGTACTTCCCGATGCAGGAGGAGAAGGACCACCGGGTGTACGGCGCGTCCGACGGCGCGATCCGCGGCAACATGTTCCGCCAGGTGCAGGAGCGCTGGCTGGAGTGGCAGAAGCTGTTCCTGTCGATCATCCCGCTGCCGGAGATCTCGGCCGCCCGCGCGATGCCGCTGCTGTTCCGCAACGTGCCCAACCCGGAACTGCACAACGGCCAGGCGATCCAGATGATCGACGAGGTCCGGCACTCGACGATCCAGCAGAACCTCAAGCGCCTGTACATGAACAACTACATCGACCCGGCGGGCTTCAACTCGAGCCTGCGCAACTTCCAGAACGACTACTGCGGCACGATCGGCCGCCAGTTCGCCGAGGGCTTCATCACCGGTGACGCGATCACCGCGGCCAGCATCTATCTGACGATCGTGGCCGAGACCGCGTTCACCAACACCCTGTTCGTCGCGATGCCGGCCGAGGCCGCCGCGAACGGCGACTACCTGCTGCCGACGGTGTTCCACTCGGTGCAGTCGGACGAGTCGCGGCACATCTCCAACGGCTACGCGACGCTGCTGATGGCGCTGGCCGACGAGGGCAACCACCAGCTGCTCGAGCGCGACCTGCGCTACGCCTGGTGGAACAACCACCGCGTGGTCGACGCCGCGATCGGCACCTTCATCGAATACGGCACCAAGGACCGGCGCAAGGACCGCGAGTCGTACGCGGAGATGTGGCGCCGCTGGATCTACGACGACTACTACCGCTCGTATCTGGTGCCGCTGGAGAAATACGGCCTGACGATCCCGCACGACCTGATCGAGGAGTCGTGGAACCAGATCTGGCACAAGGGCTACGTGCACGAGGTGGCGCAGTTCTTCGCGACCGGCTGGCTGGCCAACTACTGGCGGATCGACCCGATGACCGACAAGGACTTCGAGTGGTTCGAGCACAAGTATCCGGGCTGGTACGACCGCTATGGCAAGTGGTGGGAGAACTACAACCGCCTGAGCACGCCGAACGGGCATCACCCGATCGTCGCCGAGGACGTCGACTACCAGTATCCGCACCGCTGCTGGACCTGCATGGTGCCGTGCCTGGTGCGTGAGGACATGGTGATGGCCGAGGTCGACGGGCAGTGGCGCACGTACTGCCACGAGGCCTGCCGCTGGACCGACGTCGAGGCGTTCCGCCCGGTCTATCAGGGCCGCAACACCCCGAACATGGGCCAGCTGATCGGCGCCCGCGAGTGGGAGACGCTCTACCACGGCTGGAACTGGGCCGACGTCGTGCAGGACATGGGCTTCGTCCGCGATGACGGCAAGACGATGGTGGCGCAGCCGCACCTCAACCTGGACGACCCCAAGAAGATGTGGACGTTGGACCACCTGCGCCGCATGCCGAACCTGCAGAGCCCGAACGTGCTGCTCAACCAGATGTCCGACGCGGAGCGGGCGGCGTTCCACGCGAACTACATCAAGGGCGGTCCAGCCGGAAGGCCGGCCAAGGACTGATGGGCGAGAAGCACCGGGTCCGGTTCGAGCCCGTCGGGATCGAGATCGAGGTCGACGAGGAGCAGACCGTGCTGCGCTCCGCGTCCGAGCAGGGGCTGATGCTCATGCACGGGTGCAAGGAGGGCCAGTGCGCCGCCTGCAAGTCGTTCGTCCTCGACGGTGACGACATCGAGCTCGACCGCTACTCCACGTTCGCGCTGCCCGACTACGAGAAGGAGGAGGGTTTCACGCTCCTGTGCCGGGCCCACGTGTACGAGGACGTGACGATCGAGCTGCTCAACTTCGACGAGGAGATGATCCGCTCGGGGCTGCCCATCCAGAACGCGGTGGCCGAGGTCGTGGCGATCGACCACGTGACCCACGACCTGCGGCACCTCGTCCTGGAGCTGATCGAGCCGCGGGAGCTGACGTTCTTCCCCGGGCAGTACGTCGACATCAAGGTGCCGGGCACCGAGATCACCCGCTCGTTCTCGATGGCGGGCACCTCATATAAAAAGCTCGAGTTCGTCATCAAGGTCTACCCGGACGGGATCTTCTCGTCCTACCTCGACGGCACGCTCAAGGTGGGCGACCGCCTGGAACTGACCGGCCCGTTCGGGGTCTTCACCCTGCGCGACGCCCCCGACCGCGACCTGATCTTCGTGGGCGGGGGTGCCGGGCTGGCGCCGATCCTGTCGCTGCTGCGCTCGATGGCCGAGCGGGGCATCGAGCGCAAGGCCGTTTTCTACTACGGAGCCCGTACGGCGAAGGATCTTTGCTTTGTCGCCGAGATCGAGGCGCTGCGCGGCAAACTGCCCGGCTTCCGATTCGTGCCCGCACTCAGTGAGGAGCCTGAGGGCTGGGCGGGCGAGGTCGGCTTGATCACCGACGTCCTCAAAACCAACGAGGTCGATCTGAGCAGGGCGCACGCCTATCTGTGCGGGCCGCCGCCGATGGTCGAGGCGGCCATGCCGCTGCTGGCCCAGCTGGGAACGCCCGAGAAGCACATCTATTACGACAAGTTCACCACGACAGGTGGGGAGGACTGATGACGACCGCGACGGAACGCAGCGTTCCCAAGCCCGTCTTCACCGACGCCGAGGCCGGCGCCAAGGAGTTCCCGGACTCCAAGGCGCGCCGTTTCAACTACTTCACCCCCCAGAAGCGCAAGCAGACCCACTACGAGGACGTCACCGTCGAGGTGCAGCCGGACCCGCGGCACTACCTCGCGCAGGGCTGGCTGTACGGCTTCTCCGACGGCAAGGGCGGCTACCCGCTCGACTGGACCCAGCTCAAGGCGTGGGGCAGCGACCGGCCGGAACCCGAGCGCGGGCCGGGCACGGGCGGGCAGGGCTACGAGTGGCCGGCGCACGGCTGGCACGAGTTCCGCGACCCGAACGAGGAGTGGGAGCTCTCGCTCTACCGCTACAACGCCAACGTCGTACGGCAGTTGCAGGCCAATGTGGACGCGGCGAAGCAGGCCAAGTCGTTCCAGCAGTGGAACCCGAACTGGGTGCGGTTCGTGCAGCAGAACGTGGGCGCGTGGATGCACGTCGACCACGGCCTGGGGCTGTATCTGTTCGCCAACGCCAACCGGCGCGGCCCGACGAACATGCACAACACGGCGATCGCGGTCAACAGCATGCACCTGATCCGCGCGGCCCAGGATCTCGCGCTCTATCAGCTCACGCTGAGCGAGGAGGTCGAGGGCTTCGACGGTTCGGCCCACCTGGAGACGTGGAACTCCGATCCGGCCTGGCAGGGCGTACGGGAAATGGCGGAACGCCTGACCGCGACCGATGACTGGGCCGAGGCCGTGTTCGCGGCGAATGTGGTCTTCCAGCCGCTCGTGGGTGAGCTGTTCCGCAGCCAGCTGGTGATGCAGGTGGCCCCGCGCAACGGCGACTTCGTCACCCCGACGGTGGTCGGCGCCGAGGAGTACGACTTCAGCGAGCGGGATCTGCGCTACACAAAGGCGATCTTCGAGCTGCTCAGCAACGACCGCGAGTTCGCCGAGCACAACAGCCGGATCATGAACACCTGGCTGGCCGACTGGACCGGGCAGGCCATCACGGCGGCCCGCGCCATGCAGCCGCTGTGGTCGCAGCCCGACACCAAGCCGATCCGCTTCGAGGACGCGCTGGACCGGGTCAAGAGCCGCTTCGCCGGTGTCGTCGAGGAGCTCAGTTTGGACATCCCGAAGGAGCTGGAGCGATGACGCAGCAGTTCAAGACGGCCGAGAGCCCCTTCAAGTCGGACAACACGGCGTCCAACATGTGTGGCTTCACGCTGATGAACAGCCAGGTCGGCGTGGTGGTGGCCGACGTGATGAAAGACAAGCCCGGCGTACGGGTGACGCCCCTGCCCTCGATGATCCGCGTCGACGCGACCAACCGCATGGACGTCGTCTACGACGAGGTGTCCGAGGCGCTGGGCGAGGAGCCCGGCTTCTTCGACGCGGCCCAGTTCGAGGAGAGCATGTCGACCCACTACGGCCGCATGATCCACGAGGACGACCGCACGATCATTTTCGCCAACCCCGAGGACGCGGCCGAGTACATCGGCTTCGACCTCAAGGCCGAATCGAGGTAGTCCATGTACGAAAAGGACGGCGAGAAGTACTTCGTTGTCGACAGCCACATGCACTACTGGAGTGCCGGGCCGGACAACTGGGTGCCGGGGGCCGAGCAGTACGCCAAGGGCTGGATCGAGTGCTTCCACGCCTACCAGGGGCTGGGGCCGCCGGCGACGCACTGGCCGATCGAGAAGTTCATGTCGTACACCGAGGACGACCTGATGAAGGACGTCTTCCAGGACGGGTACGTGGATGTCGCGATCTTCCAGCCGACGTACCTGACCGAGTGGTACCGGGAGGGGTTCAACACGACCGAGCGCAACGCCGCGCTGGGCGCCAAGCACCCCGGCAAGTTCATCGCCAACACCCGGTTCGACCCGCGCGACGGCGACGACGGGCTCAAGCAGCTGGAGGAGAACGTCGCCCGGTACGGCAGCATCGGGCTCAAGCTCTACACGGCCGAGTGGAAGGACGGCTCGCGCGGCTGGACGCTCAAGGATCCGGCCGCGTACCGGTATCTCGAAAAGGCGCAGGAGCTCGGCATCAAGAACGTGCACGTGCACAAGGGCCCGACGATCTGGCCCCTGGACAAGGACGCGTTCGATGTCTCCGACGTGGATCACGCGGCGACCGACTTCCCCGAGCTCAACTTCATCGTCGAGCACGTGGGGCTGCCCCGCATCGAGGACTTCTGCTTCATGGCGACGCAGGAACCCAACGTCTACGCCGGGCTGTCCGTGGTGATCGGCGGCCTGATGCATGCCCGGCCCCGGTTCTTCGCCAAGGTGATGGGCGAGCTGCTGTTCTGGGTCGGCGAGGACAAGATGACCTTCGGCAGCGACTACGGCATCTGGGAGCCGAAGTGGCAGATCGAGGGCTTCGTCGACTGGGACTACCCGGGTGACGAGTTCAGCGACTATCCGCGGGTGACGACCGCGACCAAGAAGAAGATCCTCGGGCTCAACGCCGCGAAGCTGTACGGCATCGAGGTTCCGAAGGAGTATCAGCTCGACGCGGGCGAGGGGGCACCGGCGGCCCGGGACGACTCCGTGGGCGTCAGTTCCGGGTCTCCGGCGGCCTCGCTCGGATGACCGCGACAACGACGGGTTCGCGCATCTTGGCCGCCCTGGCCGAGGTGCGCGACCCCGAACTGGACGAGCCGATCACGGCGCTGGGCTTCGTCGCGTCCGCCGCCGTGACCGACGACGGGACCGCCGAGGTTCATCTGCGGCTCCCGACCTATTTCTGCGCGCCCAACTTCGCGTATCTGATGGTCGCGGACGCGTACGACCAGGTGGCCGCGCTCGGCCTCAGAACAACGGTGATCCTGGACGACCATTTCGCGTCGGACGCGATCAACGAGGGCGTGGCGGCCCGCGCCGGATTTGTCCGGTCGTTCGAGGGCGAGGCCGTCGACGAGCTCGACGAGTTGCGCGCCGACTTCCTGCGTAAGGCCGTGCTGGCCGGCACCGACGCGGTGTGCCGCCCGCTCGCCGGGTTTCCGCTGGCAACGATGACGCTGGGCGACATTCCTTACTCCCCCGCACTCCAGCGGCTCCGAAGGCGGCGGCGCGATCTCGGCCTCCCGTACGCCGACGACAGTCCCCTGCTCATCGACCCCAGAACCGGCGACCCGGTCGGCGCCGGCGACGTCCCGCTGCACCTGCGCAAGGCCCGCCTCACCCGTACGTCGCTCGACGCGAACACCGGCATCTGCCGCGGCATGTTGAAGCACCGCTATGACACCGACGGTCAGGGCGAGGAAGCCCTGTAATCAAGGAGACCCGATGGCCAAGGAACTCCGATACGGCAGTGATGCGCGGACTCTGCTGCAGAGCGGCGTCGACAAGCTGGCCGAGGCGGTCAAGTCGACGCTGGGCCCCAAGGGCCGCAACGTCATCATCGAGAAGATCACCGGCTCGCCCGTCGTTACCAACGACGGCGTCACCATCGCCCGCGAGATCCACCTCTCCGACCAGTTCGAGAACATGGGCGCCCAGCTGGTCAAGGAAGCGGCGATCAAGACGAACGACATCGTCGGCGACGGCACCACGACGGCGACCGTGATCGCCCAGGCGATCGTGCGCGAGGGCATGTCGGCGATCACCGCCGGGGCCAACCCCGTACTGGTGAAACGCGGTGTTGATCTTGCAGTGGAGCGGCTGGTCGAGCGCCTGGAGTCGGCGGCGCGCCGGGTCAGCAGCGAGGCGGAACTGCAGCGGGTGGCGGCCATCTCGGCCAACGACGACGACGTGGTGGGCTCGGTGATCGCCAAGGCACTGCACACCGTGGGCGACGGCGGCATCGTGACCGTCGAGGAGTCGCAGCGGCACGGCATGAGCGTCGACTTCGTGGAGGGCTTCGAGTTCGACAACGGCTACCTGTCGCCGTACATGGTCACCGACCCGGGCCGGCTCCAGGCCGTGCTGGACGACCCGTACATCCTGCTGTGCAGCGAGAAGATCACCAAGGTGCAGCAGCTCATGCCGCTGCTCGACAAGATCATGCGGGCGCCCCGGCCGCTGGTCATCATCGCCGAGAACGTCGAGGGCACCGCCCTGTCGATGCTCACGCACAACCACGTCAACGGCGTCTTCCAGTGTGTCGCCGTACGCGCCCCCGGCTTCGGCGACCGGCGGCTGCACAAGCTCGAGGACATCGCCGCGATCACCGGCGGCGCCGTCTACAGCCGGCACTCCGGATTCACGCTCGAGACGATGACGATCGACCAGCTGGGCCGGGCCGACCAGGTGCGGGTCGAGTCGGAGAACACCGCGATCATCGGCGGCGGCGGGTCACCCGGCGACGTCGAGTTCCGCGTGACCCAGCTGCGGGCCGAGCTCGAACGGGCCACCTTCGGCGCCGACGAGGACGTGCTGACCGAACGGATCGGCGCCCTGACCGGCAAGGTCGCGGTCATCCACGTCGGCGCGCCGACCCCGGCCGAGCTCAAGGAGCTGCAGCACCGGGTCGAGGACGCGCTGTCGGCGACCCGGGCCGCGATGGCCGAGGGCATCCTGGCCGGCGGCGGGGCGGCGCTGCTGCACGCGGCGGGCGCGCTCGACGGCCTGGAGGTCAAGGACGACGACTACGTCAAGGGGGTCGAGATCGTGCGGCGGGCGCTGCCCGAGCCGACGTTCCTGATCGCCACCAACGCGGGCTTCTCCGGTCAGGAAGTGGTGGCCCGCGTGGCGCAGCTCGGGGCGGACGAGGGCTTCGACGCGCTGCAGGGCCGCTACGGCAACATGATCGAGATGGGCATCGTGGACCCGCTGCGGGTGGCCCGGTCGGCCCTGCAGAACGGCGCCTCGGTGGCCGGGCTGCTGCTCACCACCAACACGCTGGTCGCCGAGGAGCAGACGCCGTGGGGTGGCAGCCCGGCCCTGATGACCGAGTTCGGCGAGCTGGACGAGGGTCTGCGGCAGCCGTCGCCCGATTCGAGCACGCCGCAGTCGCTCGGTCTCGGCCCGTCGGTGGGCTAGCCGGATGGGCCCGGTGGAGGGCTCCGTAGTCGCCCCCGCGTCCGTCTTCACGGATTTGCGAGCGCGGGGGCGCGTACGGGGAACTGTTGCTCTTCTCGGTCCGGCTTTCGTCGCGGCCGTCGCGTACATCGACCCCGGCAACTTCGCCACCAACTTCACCGCCGGGGCCCAGTTCGGCTACACCCTGGCCTGGGTCATCGTCGTCGCCAACCTGACCGCCATGCTCGTGCAATACCTGTCGGCCAAGGCGGGCGTGGCCACCGGCCGTGACCTGCCCGAGCTGTGCCGCGCCCATTTCCCCCGTACGGTCTCCCGCGGGCTCTGGGCGCAGGCGGAGATCATCGCCATGGCCACCGACCTGGCCGAGTTCTTGGGCGCCGCGGTCGGGCTCTACCTGCTGTTCCACGTGCCCCTGTTCCCGGCCGGCTTGATCACCGCCGTCGTCGCGTTCGGCATCCTCGCCCTCGAGCAGCGCGGCTACCGCCGGTTCGAGCTCGCCATCGCCGGCCTGCTCGGCATCGTGTTCCTGGGTTTCCTGTACGACCTGATCGCGGTCGGCGCCGATGCGGGCGGGGTGGCCGCGGGCCTGATCCCCCGGCTCGCCGGCGGCGACAGCGTGCTGCTGGTCTGCGGCATCATCGGCGCCACGGTGATGCCGCACGTGGTCTATCTGCATTCGGCGCTGACCAAGTCGCGGGTGGCCTGCCGTGACGACGGGGAGAAGCGCGAGCTGCTGCGCTTCCAGCGGCTCGACGTGATGATCGGGCTGGGCGCGGCCGGGCTGATCAACCTGTCGATGCTGGTGATCGCGGCGTCGCTGTTCCACGGCACCGCCTTCGCCGCCGGTGACGCGATCCAATCGGCTCACGACGGGCTCGGGCGGCTGGTCGGCGGCGGGGCGGCCCTCGCCTTCGCCGTGGCCCTGCTCGCCTCCGGCCTGTCGTCGTCGAGCGTGGGAACGTACGCGGGTCAGATCGTGATGCAGGGGTTCATCCGCCGCCGTATCCCGTTGTTCGTGCGACGCGCGGTGACGATGTTGCCGGCGTTGATCGTGCTCGCGCTGGGCCTGCCGGTGACCGACAGCCTGGTCATCTCGCAGGTGGTGCTGTCGTTCGGCATCCCGTTCGCGCTCGTGCCGTTGCTGCTGCTCACCCGGCGCCGCGACATCATGGGCGTCTTCGTCAACAAGCCGCTGACCACGGCGGTCGCCGGCACCGCGGCCGTGATGATCATCGGTTTGAACGCGTTCCTCCTGTACGACGTTTTCGCAGGGTGACCTGCACCCATTTCGCAACCGGGACGCCCGCCGATCGCCAACCTGCTTGTCCGATGCTCGCATCAGTGGGTCTTTCCACCCGCGGCGATGACGGACGGGAGGGTTGCTGGTGTCGTTCCTGCGTGCCTCCCGCACCGTGACCGTGGTGCTGGCCGTCCTGCTCGCCGCGCTGGCCGGCTATGCCGTGCTGGCGAACTGGCAGCAGGCCCAGCGCGTCCGCGCCGTCGCGGCGGCCGGCAGCGACACCGACGCGTACCAGAAGGCCGCCTTCGCCCTGACCACCGAGACGACGATGCTGCAGGGCACGATGCTCGAGCACGACGGCGAGGAGCGCGACAAGCTGCTCGACGCCAACCTGGAGACCCAGGCGGCGATGGACCACATGGCGTCGATCGACGAGGAGCACCGGGGCTCCGCCCACGAGCTGGCCGAGCACCACCGCAACCTGCAGATGGTCGTGATCGGGTTCCTGGCCCAGGTCGACCGGGGCGACAACGGCGCGGCCAAGGCGACTGTCGAGGGCGTGCTGGAGCCGGAGTACACGGTGATGATGCGGGAGTTGCTGGACGAGCAGAACGACCATCTCGCCGACTACGAGCGCAAGCAGGCCGACTCGCTGCGCGACTCCCGCAACTCGGTCATCGCCGTCATCGTCGTGTTCCTGCTCGGCGTCGTCGCGCTCGGCGGCCTCGCCCTGTCCCGCCGGGCGCTGCGCCGGCAGGTCGAGGCGATGGCGGCCACCGACCCGCTGACCGGCCTGCTCAACCGCACCGCCTTCACCACCCGGGCCGTCCAGGCCCTCGCGACCGGCCGCCCCACCGTGCTGGTGATCAACGTCGACGGCTTCCGCGACGTCAACGAGCAGCTCGGGCATCGCATCGGTGACCTGCTGCTGATCGAGGCGGCCCGCCGGCTCCGCTCGCTCGTGCGGACGGGCGACGACGTGGTGGCCCGGCTCGGCGGCGACGAGTTCGCCGTCCTGCTGCACGACGACGACCCGCGGGTCGGCGAGACCATCGCCGAGCGCCTGACTGAGGCGTTCGACCGCTCGTTCGTGCTCGACGAGGTCACCGTCGACCTCGAGGTGAGCATCGGCGCGCACACCGCCCGCGACGGCGAGGACGTGGCCACCGTGCTGCGGCACGCCGACACCGCCATGCACGACGCCAAGCAGCACCGGGCCGGCTTCCACCGGTTCCGCGAGGAGCAGCGGCAGGACGTCGCCGCGCGGCTGTCGCTGCTGGGCGACCTGCGCCGGGCCATGGACGACCCGGGTCAGCTGACCCTCAACTACCAGCCCAAGGTCGCGGTCACCGACGGCGCCCTGGTGGGCGTGGAGGCCCTGGCCCGCTGGCACCACCCGGTGCGGGGCCCGATCTCGCCGGCCGACTTCATCCCGGTGCTCGAGGTCACCAACCTCATGCACCGCTTCACCGAGCACGTGCTGACGATCGCGCTGCGGCAGGCCCGCGCCTGGCTCGACGCGGGCCACCGCGTGCCGGTCGCCGTCAACGTGTCGACCCGCAGCCTGCTCGACCCCGAGTTCCCCGTACGGGTGGCGGCCCTGCTCGCCGAGACCGGCGTGCCCGGCGAGCTGCTGTCGATCGAGGTCACCGAGTACGCCCTGATGAGCGACCCGGACACCGCGATCGAGGCGCTGAACCGGCTGCGCGCGGCCGGCGTCAAGTCCTCGATCGACGACTACGGCACCGGCTACTCCTCGATGACCTACCTGAAGGTCCTGCCGATCGCCGAGCTGAAGATCGACCGCTCCTTCGTCCTGGACATCGCCGAGAACAACAGCAGCCGCGCGCTGGTCGCCTCCACGGTCGAGCTGGGCCACCGCCTGGGCCTGACCGTGGTGGCCGAGGGCGTCGAGGACGAGGCCGCCGCCGAGGCCCTGCGCGAGATCGGCTGCGACACGGCCCAGGGCTACCACTTCGCCCGCCCCTTAACCGCCGACGCGCTGACCGCCCGGCTGACCGACCGCGAGCTGGCGGACACCGGTCCGCGCGGCTGACTCGACCCGGGCGATCAGCCGGCTGTTGTGCACGGCGTGCGCGAAGCCCGGGGTGTGCCGGGTCCCGTTCGCGATGTCGCGGGCCAGGCTCGCGTACACCTCACCCACGTTGATCGCGGCGCCGGTCCAGATCTCGGCCGCGGCCGGGCCCGTACCGGTGGCGACGGGCCGGTCGGGGGCGGTGAAGGCCACGCTCGACGACAGCTCGAGATCGCCGACCTGAACGCCGGCCGGGTGGGCACCGGTCAGCCGCAGCCAGCCGTCCGAGCCGCGGATCTCCAGCCGGAACTCGCCAGTGGGCACTCCGGCCAGAATCTGCACACCGGCCGGGGCGCCCGACGCGGTCTTGACGACGGCGTCGAGATGATCCGGAACCTCCCGCACGGTCGTGACACCCGTGTCGGCCAGCCTCACCCGCGGCCACAAGAGCTCCGTACGGGCGTCGACCTCGGTGATGTCGCCCAGCACCGCCTCGACCACGTCCAGCACGTGCCCGGCCGCGATCGGCAGGAAGCCGGCCCCGGCCGCCGCCTTGTCGAAATACTCGTACGGGCTCGCCGACTCCGGCCCGTTGCCGAAGGTGGTGGCGGTGACGCGCGCCGAGAGCAGCCGCCCGAGCCTCCCTTCTCGCACCACGTCGGCCGCGCGGCGCACCGCCGGATTGTGCCGGCCCTGCAGCCCGATCGCGGTGGGCAGCGACCCGGCCGCGGCGGCCATCTCCTCCGCCTCGGCCACGGTCGCGCCCAGCGGTGACTCCGCATAGACGGCTTTGCCCGCGGCCAGGGCGGCCAGCACGAGCTCGCGGTGCGCGGGCACCTTGACGGCCACGGTGACGAGGTCGATCTCCGGGTCGCGGATGAGGGCGAACGGGTCGGCGTACCACCGCTCGGCGTGGAAAGTTTCGGCCGCGCGGCGGGCACTCTCCTCGTGCCGGGTGGCCACCGCGGCCAGGGCGAATTGCGGCTGAGCGGCCAGCGCGGGAATGTGCGCCGCCCCGGCCCAGCTGGCCTTGGTGTCGGCACCGATGATGCCGGCGCGAATCGTGCGGGACATGGATGCTCCGTTTCTACAGGTTGACGGCGGCCATGCCGGGCTCGTCGTGACGAGCGCCGGCGGCCGCGGGCAGGGCGGTCAGGCGGGCGAGCTGGGCCTCGGTGAGCCGGAGCCGGTCGGCGGCGGTGTTCTCCTCGAGCCGGTCGATCCGTTTGGTGCCGGGGATCGGCGCGACGGCCTCGCCCCGCGCAAGCAGCCAGGCCAGGGCGACCTGGGCCGGCGTGGCCCCGGCCTCGGCCGCGACCGCGCGCACCTCGTCGGCGAGGCGCAGGTTGCGGGCCAGGTTGCCGCCGGTGAAGCGGGGGTTGGTGCGGCGCCAGTCGGTGGCGTCGAGGCCGTCGAGCGAGCGGATCGTGCCGGTGAGGAAGCCGTGCCCGAGCGGCGAGTACGGCACCAGGCCGATCCCCAGCTCGCGCAGCACCGGCAGGATCTCGGCCTCGGGGTCGCGGGTCCACAGCGAATACTCGGTCTGCACGGCCGCCACCGGATGCACCGCGTGCGCCCGGCGGATCGTGGCCGCCGACGCCTCGGACAGCCCGATGTGCCGCACCTTGCCCGCGGCGACCAGCTCGCTCAGGGCGCCGGCGGTCTCCTCGATCGGCGTGCCCGGGTCGACCCGGTGCTGGTAGTAGAGGTCGATGCGGTCGGTGCCGAGCCGGCGCAGCGACCCGTCGGCGGCGGCCCGGACGGCGGCCGGGCGGCTGCCCGAGATCAGGCCGAACTTGGTGGCGATCACGTAGTCGTCGCGGCGGCCGCGGATCGCCCGCCCGACCAGCTCCTCGTTGACGTAGGGGCCGTAGACCTCGGCCGTGTCGAGGTGGGTGACGCCCAGGTCGCGGGCGCGGTGAATGGTGCGGATCGACTCGGCGTCGTCGCGGCCGGCGCCCGTGTAGTACGCCGACATCCCCATGACGCCGAGGCCGATGCGGGGGACTTCGAGCCCGCCCAGGGTGGTGGTTCGCATGTCGCGCCTCCGTTTGAACTTGACGCATCAAGAAGTACACGCTCGAACTTGATGCGTCAACAAGAGGGGCTAGGATGGGGCCATGACGAAGAGCACCCCGCGCTGGCTGGAACCCGACGAGCTGGCGGCCTGGCTGGCCAACTCGGCGATCATGATCAGCCTGCCGGCGGCGCTCGACGCGCGCATGCAGCGCGAATCGGGGATGACGTTCTTCGAATACATGGTGCTGTCGGTGCTCTCCGAGGAGCCCGAGCGCACGATGCGGATGAGCGACCTGGCCGGCCGGACGGCGGCGTCACTGTCCCGGCTGTCCCACGTCGCCGGGCGGCTGGAGGCGCGGGGGCTGCTCACCCGCGCCCGCGTCCCCGGCTCGGGCCGCCGGACGAACGCGACGCTGACCGAGGCCGGCTACGCCGAGGTGGTGGCGGCGGCCCCGGGCCACGTCGCCGCGGTCCGCGAATACCTGATCGACGACCTGGACCGCGACGACCTGAAAGCGTTGCGGCGCATCGGGTCCGCGGTCGAGGCCGCCATCAAGCGCAGCCCGGCCCTATGACACCTGGAACGTGGTCAGCACCGCGGCGTGGTCGGAGGTCCAGGCGTTGGCGGCGTGGTTCGGGATGGGCTGGGGTGCGCCGACGACCAGGGTGCGCGAGCCCAGCACCGGCCAGCCGCCCCTGGCGTACACGAAATCGATCCGGTCCTGCGGTTCGGGCTGCCCGGCGAACTGGTCGTAGCCGTAGCCCCCGGCGAACGTCCGCGTGATAGGCGACCACGTATTGCCGGGCACAGCGACCGGGTCGGGGTGGGCCACGCGGAAGGTGTCGGTCAGGCCGGCCTGGGCAGGCAGCGTGGAAGTGGGCCACGGGACGGTCTGCTGATAGCCGCACCGGCGGGTGGCCGGGGTCCAGTCGAGGTGCGAGGCGGCATTGAAGTCGCCGGTCAACAGGATCGGGGTGGTGGCCGACTGGCCCAGCTGCGCCTGCATCCGCTGCAGGATCGTGGTGATCTGACCCGTACGGCCGGAGTCCGCCTCCCGCTGCAGCAGGCGCGCGGTCGAGAGCTTGCCGAAACAGGCGCCGTACGGCCCGTACGGGGTGTAGCCGAGATGCGCGTTCCACAGCGCCACGTCATCGCCGAACTGGTCGTCGAGGCTGATCACGACGTCGTTGGCCTTGACCCCGCCGGACGACTGGGCGCCCCGGCGCACGATCGGATAGCGGCTCAGGATGCCGACGTCGGCCCCGGCGTCGTAATAGTTCCAGCCCAGGGCCGCCCCGAGGGCCGCCGCCGCGCCGTCGTTCTCCTGGATGCCGACGACGTCGACGTCCTGCTCGACCAGGAAACGGAGCTGCTTGGCGCGGTAGTCGGTGACCCGGGTGCCGCCGTGCCACAGGTTCCAGCTCATCACGTTGAGCGTGGGCACGAGCCGGTCGGCGGCGCGGCTGACGTCGACGGTGACCCGCGTACGGGCGGTCTGGCCGGTGCCGTTGGTGGCCTGCACGGTGGCCGCGGCCGTGGTGCCGCCCGCGCTCTCGGGCGGGGTGCCGCCGATCGTCCCGTCCCGCCCGACGGTCAGCCAGGCCGCGCCGTCGACCTTGGCGAACGCGACGCCCTGACGGTCACCGGTGAGCAGGCCGGCCACCGACGCCTGATAGCCGCGCTGGGCCTTGGCGTTGCGCAGCGGCGTGGTCGCGGCGACGAACTGCAGCGCCTGCGAGCTGCGCACGGTGAAGCGTACGGGCTCGGCGAACCAGGCGTATCCGTCGCGGGCCAGCCCGTACGCGATGTAGTTGCCGGGCGCCCAGGAGCCGGTGGCGAAACTCAGCGTGCCGCTCGCCGCGGTGGCGTACTGCCATTGGAACGAGGGCCCGACGAACTTCTGATCGACCGGTCCGTTGCCGGGATCGGTGTAGATGCCGACCCAGTTGGTGGCGTTCGCGGCGTCGGCCCGATAGTCCACCCGCAAGGCCTCACCCTGCACGACGACGGGCGTGCCGATGGCCAGGCTCCCCGTCGGCGCGGGAGCGACGGCGACGCCGACAAGAGCCACAACGGCCGCCAGGGCCAGCTTGATCATAACTCTGGACTCAACCGCAGCCAGCGACGTCAATCAATGCCTGACAGTAAAGTTCGTAGACTGTTTCACATCACTCCGCCGGAAAGGCGCGGCCGGGCCACTCCTCGACCCGGCGGACGAGATCGCCCAGCGCCGCCTCGAAGACCGGGTCGTCGATCTCGCCGGTGCGCAGGCTCCGCCACAGGTCCGCCATGTCGTCGCCGATATCACCCTCTTGGTACTCGTTCCCCCTCA
Source organism: Paractinoplanes lichenicola (assembly GCF_016785085.1). Lineage (GTDB taxonomy): Bacteria > Actinomycetota > Actinomycetes > Mycobacteriales > Micromonosporaceae > Actinoplanes > Actinoplanes lichenicola. The sequence continues at coordinate 390,187 of NZ_JAENHO010000004.1, read as the reverse complement.
CCCCACCTGGCACGCCGACCTGCCACGCCGACGCCGCGGCCAAGGCCGGTCAGGCGCTGCCATTCGAGTCCCCGCCGTCGTGGACGCCTCAGGAACCCGGACCACCTGAGTCAGGGGCGATGGCTTCCGGGGCGGGACCGTCCGGGCCGGCAGAATCCGTGCCGCCCGAGCCCGTGGCTGTGGCATTCGGGCCGCGCAAACCCGAGGCCGACCGGGGTGTGGACCGGAGAGCGTCGACGGTGGACGCCACACCGATGGCGGCCAGCGCGGCGACGGCCACCCAGAGGCCGTAGGCGTAGCGGAACGAGGCGGCGACCTGGTCGTAGCTGTCCCAGTCGCGTACTTCCGCGACCGTCGGAGCGGGTTCGGCCGATGGCTGGCCGGACTGAAGGAACACGGCGGCCACCGCGTCAGTGGCGTCGCGCCGGGCCAGCACCGTCGCCCCGAACAGCACGATGGCCGCGGCCAGGGCCAGCCCGCCCACGGCCGTCGCGCGCCAACTGCGGGAGGGCAGCGCCGCGGCGGCGAGCGCCATCAGCAGGAGCGCCGCGGCCGACCAGGCGACGGGCTGCGCCGGCAGGGACAGGGTTTCCGGCCCGAGAAACTGTTCGACCTCGGCGGCGCTCAGCCGGCGGATCGGCTCGCGGTCGGCGTCCTCGGTGTAGTAGATCTCGGGGGCGCCGCCGGTCATCACATCGGCACCGGTGTAGGTGACCCGCCACTGCGTACGCGGCGACTGGTCGGCGCCGCAGGAGGCACTCATGAACGGCAAAAGCAGGCACAACCCGGCCAGGATCAAACCCGCCGGACTCAACAGACGCCGAAGCACCCCGGCCCGCTGACGTCTTCCGCCCACTCCCCCAGACACGGCACCACTGTGGCCCCCATCCGCAAGCCCACACCCCGACACCTCCCGCGGCGCCGGATTGCCAGCGGCACGCTGACTTCCGCGGCGCCGGTTGCGAGCGCGCGGCAGCGTTTCTACGGTCGGGGGCATGACGGCGGATCTTTTCGACGCGACGGCGATGTACGAAGAGGACTATCTGCATTTCTTCGCCACCGAGAGCAAAGGCCCCACCCACGGCCCCCTGGTCGGCACGGCCTATCGGGAGGACGCGGCCGTCGATCTTGTCTGGCGACTGCTCGAACTGGCGCCGGGCATGGCGGTGCTCGATCTCTGCTGCGGTCACGGCACGATGGCCAACGCGCTGGCGGCGCGTGGCTGCCGGGTGACCGGGCTCGACTCGTCCCCCGTCTTCTTGGAGCGGGCGCGGGCCGACGCAACGGCGGAGGTCGAGTTCGTGGCCGGTGACATGCGGGCGCTGCCGGACTGGACGGGCCGGTTCGATCGGGTGATCAACTGGACCACCGCGTACGGGTATTTCGACGACGCCACGAATCGGGGCGTGCTCGGCGAGATCGCTCGGGTGCTGCGGCCCGAGGGCAGGGTCGCGATGGATCTGGACAACCTGACGCGGTTTCTGGCCTCGGTCCCGCCGTCGCGGATCACGTCCGCCCTCGACAACGGTGACATGCTGGTCGACCGGCACCACCTCGACCCGCTGACGATGCGGTTCGAGGTGGAGCGGACGGTGATCCGGGACGGCCGGGCCCGCCGCCTGACGTTCGTGAAGCGGCTGTTCGCCTTTCCCGAGCTGCGCGACTGGCTGGTCGCCGCCGGGTTCGACGAGGTGGCCGGCTTCGGCGAGGACGGCGAGCCGTTGACCGCGGAGCACCACCGCATGGTGATGGTCGCCGGGAGAAGCTAGTTGCTGACGTGGACGTAGTCGATCAGCATGCGGCTCTCGTCGGGGAGGCCGGCCGGGTTGCCCTGGCCGAAGTTTCCGCCGATGGCCAGGTTGAGGATGATGAAGAAGTTGTGCTCGAACACCCAGTCGACGTTGCCCTTGGCGGCCCGCAGCGATTCCGGGGTGGCCCGGAAGAATTCGTTGCCGTCCACGGTCCAGACGATCAGGTTGGGTGACCAGTCCACGGCGTACGTGTGGAAGTCCTGGTGCCACGGCGTGCCCGAGACGATCTGGTTGCCGTAGGACTCGCCGCCCGAGTAGCCGGGGCCGTGCAGCGTGCCGAAGAGCTGGTTGGGTTCGCGGCCGACGACCTCCATGATGTCGATCTCGCCGTCCGTGGGCCAGTTGCCGCCGCCCAGCATCCAGAAGGCGGGCCAGAGGCCGGAGCCGTCGGGCACCTTGATCCGCGCCTCGACCCGTCCGTACTGCTGGGTGAACTTGCCCGAGGTCTGGATGCGGCCCGACGTGAACTGGCAGGCGCCGTTCCAGCAGTCGTTGTGCCCGCCGCTGCCCTTACGCGCCGTAATCACCAGGTGACCTTCGCCGTCCATGGCGACGTTGCTCGTGCCCTCGGTGTAGTACTGCAGCTCCTGGTTGCCCCAGCCATGGCCGCCGGTATCGAAATTCCACTTCGAGGTGTCGACGCCGGAGCCGGCCGGACCGTTGAAGTCCTCGTTCCAGACCACTGCGGCCTCGGCGGTGTCGTTGCGGGAGCCGACCGTGAGGCCCGCGCCGAGGGTCACCGTGAGGGCGGTGGCCGCGATCAAAAACCTTGACTTACGCATGGGGAATCCTCCGGGGGAGAGGGACAAAACCGATCAATCCCCAACATAGACCCCCGTTGTTCGAGGAACGCAACCCTGACCGCTCACTTCACGGTGCGTGACGGCCGGGTGGGGCGCAACCGGGCAGCCCGGGTCGGCCCGATCGGGCACCGATCGCGTTCCCCCGGGGCAGCAAGGTCCAAAAGTCAGGGCACGAAGACCTCGGCCACCCGGATGACCACCCCGTCGCGGAACCGCAAAGTGATGGGCCCGGATCGGAGCCGCGCCAACGGGACCGGCACGAAGCGGCGCGCGTCCCGCGGCGAGACCGCGAGAACGACGGCCTTCGCGGCGACCCGGGCGGTGTGCAGCTTCGTGTCGGGGTTGCGGTAGTAGTAGTCGTTGCACCATTCCATGTCCGGGATCTCCTGCCCGTCCTCGCGGCACGCCTTGGTCGCGGCCGCACCCCAGAACCAGGTGACGACGTCGAAGGTCACCGTCCGGGTCTTCGGGTCGACGGCCTTGAGATAGGCGTAACGCTCGCCCGAGATCGCCGCGGCGGCCGGGGCGGGAACGGCGATCGGCAGCAAGGACAAGGCAACCAGCCCGGCCAGTCGGTGCGCTCTCATGCCGTCATTGTTGGACGACCACCCGCCCGCGCTCAGGCCCCGATCGAATGACCACGCGATCGGATGAGTCAGCGACCGACGGTGCTCTCGCGGGGTAGGAGCGTGTGGGCGGCCCGCGCCTCGGCCGGGGCCGGGGCGGCGCCGCCCTCGATCAGGGCGACCAGGCTCTCGACGGCCAGCGTCGCTATCGCCTGCTTGTCGGGGACGATCGTGCTCAGGCTGGGAGTGGCGAACTCGCCCTCCTCGATGCCGTCGATGCCGATCACGGCCACGTCGTCGGGCACCCGGAAGCCGGCCGTGAGCAGGCCACGTAAGGCGCCCAGCGCGAGCAGGTCGTTGTAGCAGAAGATCGCGTCGGGCGGGGAGTCGAGGGCCATCAGGGCGGTGGCGGCGGTGGCGCCGAGGCGACGATGGAAGCGCTCGGTCGGGCGGACCAGCGCCGGATCGTACGGGAGACCGGCCCTTTCCAGCGCCTGCCGATAACCCGCCGTGCGCAGTTGCGCGGTCTCGCCCGTACGGTAGGGCTGGTCTCCGACGGCCGCGATGCGGGTGCGGCCCAGGCCGATCAGGTGCTCGGTGGCCTCGCGGGCGGCCGCCACGTTGTCGATCGCCACGTGCGAGAAGCTGCCGTCGAAGATGTGCTCGCCGAGCAGCACGACCGGCGTCTTGTTGCCGCGTTCGCGCAGCTCCTGGGCGCTGAGCGTGAGCGGGCTCAGGATCAGCCCGTCGAACAGGGTGAGCCGCGAGTTGCGGGTGAGCAGCTCCCTCTCCCGTACGGGGTCGGCGTCGGTCTGGTCGACCATGACCGCGTAGCCGTGCTTGCGGCCGGCCGCGATGACCGCGCGGGCCAACTCGGCGAAGTAGGGCACGTCGAGCTCGGGCACGACCAGGCAGAGCATGCCGCTGCGGCCCTGTTTCAGGTTGCGGGCGATCAGGTTGGGCCGGTAGTCGAGCTCGGTCAGCGCCGTCTCGACCTTGGCCCGCAGGCTGTCGGAGACCGGGGCGTAGCCGTTCACGACGTTCGACACCGTACGGATCGACACCCCGGCCCGGGTCGCCACATCCCGCAGCGTGGCCTCGCGCATGGTCCGCCCTCCCCTGAGTCGACCGACAGCTTAATGCAACGCGCCCATCATAGGTCTTGCATCGTTGCAGAGCTACGTGCACGATGTCTGCATCGTTGCAGAGCGAGTCTGCAGAGCTGCCACCAGCTCGGAGGAGCCCGATATGACAACCACCCGCCGTTCCCTTTTGGCCGGCGCTGCCGGTGCCACCGCCCTGACCGCCCTCGCCGCCTGCGGCGGTGGCGACGACACCACGACCTCCCAGCCCCTGACCGCGTCGTCGTCCGCCGGCCCGCTCACCGGATCCCTCACGATCTGGAGCCGCTCGGGCGACCTGTTCAAGGTCTTCGACGCCGCGATCAAGAAGTTCACCGCCGCCAACCCCGGCGTCACCGTCGACCACCAGGCCGTCGACATCGACGCCAAGCTGGCCAACACGCTGATCTCGGGGGCCGGGGTGCCCGACGGCTCGTTCTGGGACGACGCGAAGATCGCCGGTCAGGCCGAGCACCTGTACGACCTGACCACGCTGATCGCCCCGTACCGCGACAAGATCGCCCCGCAGAAGCTGAGCGTGAACACCGTCGACGGCAAGGTCTACGGCGTCCCGTGGGACCTCAACCCGGGCCTGCTCTACTACCGCGAGGACCTGCTGCAGGACGCGAGCATCGACCCGGCGTCCCTGGCCACGTACGACGATCTGCTGACCGCCTCGAAGAAGCTGCAAGAGCGCAACGCCAAGGCCAAGCCGATCCACCTCGACGCCGACCCGTTCCTGGGCCAGCTCTGGCTCGAGATGCTGGCCAACCAGCAGGGCACCAGCCTCAGCGACGACCAGGGCAAGCTGCGCCTCGACTCCGAGGAGTACCGCCGGATCCTCACCTGGATCAAGTCGGCCGTCGACGACAAGCTGGTCACCCACACCCCGTACCTGAAACCGGCCGACATCGCCGCGCTCGAGGACGGCACGCAGGCGTTCGTGCCGTGGGCGATCTGGTTCGACTTCGCCCCGCAGACCCTGCTCAGCAAGACCAAGGGCAAGTGGCGCGCGGCCCCGCTGCCCGCCTGGACCCCGGGCGGCGCCCGCAGCGGCGCGATGGGCGGCAGCAGCTTCGTCATCCCGGCCAAGGCCAAGAACCCCGAGCTGGCCTGGCGCCTGTACGAGTTCCTGACCGTCAGCGACGAGGGCATCAAGGCGGTCTACGGCCCCAGCGACACCTACCCCGGCGGGCTCAACACCTCGGTGCCCGCGTTCCTGCCCGCGCTCGACGCCGAGCCGCTGTTCAAGCCGGTCGAGGCGCTCGGCGGTCAGGACCTCTGGAAGGTCGCCGTCGAGGCCAGCAAGACGATCCCGGCCGCCGCCCCGATTCCGGCCTGGTGGGCCAAGGCCGTCGACTATCTCGGCAACAACGTGCAGCGGCTGATCCAGGGGCAGATGGCACCGGACGACGTGATCGCCGAGTCGACCAAGCAGATCCAGCGGAACCTGGTGGACCGCGCCTGATGTCCGCGCTCCTTCGAAGGAGAGCGGCGCCGTACGTCTTCGTCCTGCCCTTCTTCCTCGTGTTCGCCGCCTTCGGCGCGTACCCCTTGGCGTACGCGCTGCGGTTGAGCTTCACCAAGTGGACCGGGGCCGGCGAGGCCCGCTGGATCGGCTTCGACAACTACACGTATTTGCTGACCAGCCCCGAATTCTGGGCGTCGCTGGGCAACAGCTCGGTCATGTGGTTGCTCGTGGTGCCGATCCAGCTCGTCGCCGGCCTCGGCGCCGCGGTGCTGCTGTCCAACGCGAAACTGCGGCTGCGCGGGGTGTTCCGGGTCGCGTTCATCGCCCCGTTCGTGACCCCGCTGGTCGCCATGGCCCAGGTCTGGATCGTCGTCTTCGACCGCGACTACGGCCTGGTCAACCACGCGCTCAACCTGGTCGGCCTGCCCGACGTGGGCTGGCTGACCAGCACCGCCTGGTCCAAGCCGACGCTGGCGCTGCTGTTCCTGTGGAAGACGACGGGGTTCGCGATCATCATCCTGCTCGCGGGTCTCCAGTCGGTCCCCAGCCACGTGTACGAGGCGGCCGACCTCGACGGCGCCTCACGGGCCCGGCAGTTCTGGTCGATGACCGTCCCGCTGATGCGCCGCAGCCTGTCGTTCCTGCTGGTGATCCAGACGCTCGCGGTGTTCCAGATGTTCGCCGAGCCGTTCGTGGTGACCCAGGGCGGCCCGTACGGCTCCACGACCACCGCCGGGCTCTACCTCTACGACCACATCACGGCGTCCGACCTCGGCACCGGGGCGGCCAACTCGTTCCTGCTGGTGATCCTCGTGTTCGCGTTGTCCCTTGTCTCCGTCCGGCTGCTGCGAGCGCGCGATGAATGACAAAAGACCAGGCATTCCCACGTACGCACTATTGGGCGTACTGGCGTTGCTGTTCCTCTACCCGATCTGGTGGGCGATCAGCTCGTCGGTCAAGCCGGCCGCGGAAATCATCAGCGACCCGCTCGGCTTCACCCTGGGCGACGTCACGCTCGACGGCTATCGGGCCATGTTCGCCGACGTGCCGATCGGAACCGGCTTCGCCAACACCGCACTGGTGCTCGCGATCAAGGGCGGCATGACGCTGTTCTTCTGTCCCCTGGCCGGTTACGCGTTCGCCAAATACAAGTTCCCCGGCAAGGACGTCCTCTTCGGAATCGTGCTGCTGACCCTGATGCTGCCCACGCTCGTGCTCATCATTCCGTTGCTGCTGGAAATGAGCGCGCTGGGCTGGGTCAACACGTACAAGGCGCTGATCCTGCCGGGCAGCATCGACGCGTTCAGCATCTTCTGGATGCGGCAGGTGATCGCGGCCATTCCCGACGAGCTGCTCGACGCCGGAAGGGTCGACGGCGCCTCGGAATTCGGGGTGTTCCGGCGGATCGTCGTGCCGGTGATCCGGCCCGGACTGGCCGGGCTCGCGGTGCTGACCATGATGAACGTCTACAACGACTTCGTCTGGCCCGTGGTCGCCGTCAACGACGAGCGGCATCAGACGTTGCAGGTGGTGCTCTCGACCCTGGCCCAGAACATCAGCGGCAACCGGATCGGCGCCGACTTCGCCACCGTCTGGAGCGAACTGCTCGCCGCCAGCAGCATCGCGATGATCCCGCTGCTGCTCGTCTTCATTCTCCTGCAACGCCACTTCATCAACGGCATCCTCGCCGGCAGCGTCAAAGGCTGAAAGGCTTTCCATGAACGAGTATCCGCGGCCGCATTTCGACCGCTCGCACAGCTGGCTCAGCCTCAACGGCGCCTGGGATTTCTCCTTCGGCGAGCCCGTTTTCGACAGTCAGATCGAGGTCCCGTACGCCTGGGAGACCCGCGCCTCGGGCCTCGCGCAATACTGGCAGCCGATCGGCTGGTATCGGCGCACAATCGACGTGCCTTCCGACTGGGACGGGCAGCGCATCGTCCTGCATTTCGGGGCCGCCCACCACCTGACCACCGTATGGGTCAACGGCATCGAGGTCGTCAAGCATGAGGGCGGCTACACGCCGTTCGAGGCCGACATCACCGACGCGCTCTCGTCTACGAACGAACTCGTCGTGCGAGTCGACGCCCCGGCCGACAAACGCGAAATCGCCCACGGCAAACAAAGAAGCGTCCCCCGTACGGACTACGACGGCGTCTGCTTCACGCCCAGCTCAGGAATCTGGCAGTCCGTCTGGCTGGAATCCCGCCCCGCCACCCACATCGCGTCACTGTCGCTGCGCCCCACCGAAAACTTGGACGGCATCGTCGTACGGGTAGAGGCCACAGGCCCGAACACCGAAGGCGCGACGATCCGGGTCAACCTCGCCGGCGCCCCGGCTGTCACCTCGGACATTTCCGAAATAATCCTGGAAATTGCCGAGCCGGCGTTGTGGAGCCCCTCGGCGCCTCACCTTTACTACGTCGACGTCGAGCTGGAAACGTCCGACGGGGTCGACCGGGTCCGCGGCTACACCGGGCTGCGCAGCGTCGAGGTGCGTGGTGAGGAGATTTTGCTCAACGGGGAGCGGCTCTACGTCAAGGGCGTGCTCGACCAGGGCTACTGGCCCGAGACCGGCATCACCCCGCCCGGCGACGACGCGATGATCCGCGATCTCGAACTGGCCCGCGAGCTCGGCTACACCCTCGTACGGAAGCACTTGAAGCTCGAGGACCCGCGGTTTGTGCACCTGGCCGACAAGCTGGGCATGCTGCTGTGGTGTGAGCCCGCGTCCACCGGCACGTTCAGCGCGGCGTCGACGGCCGCGTTCGAGGCGCAGATCGAGCCGATGGTCCGTCGCGACGGCAACTCCCCGGCGATCGTGATCTGGGGGCTCTACAACGAGGAGTGGGGCCTCGACTGGGACATCCCGGGCGACGCGGCCAAGCAGGAGGCAGTCGTTTCCGCGTACGGGAAATTGGCTTCTCTCGACCGGAGCCGTCCCATCGTCGACAACTCGGGCTGGACCCACGTTCGCACCGACCTGCTCGACTGGCACTACTACGACGAGAGCGCGATCGGCTGGGCCCGCACCCTGCGCGCCCTGGTCGAGGGCGAGCGCGACGACTTCCCGGTCAAGCTCGGCCCGGATTTCGTCGTCAACAAGGCGCTCGCCGTGCCGTCGCAACCGCTGCGCGGCCTGCCCAACCTCAACAGCGAATACGGCGGCGGCTTCACGGCCGTCGAACGCGGCTGGCACCTGCGCTGGCAGACCCAGGAGCTGCGCCGCCACGACCGGCTGTCGGGCTACGTCTACACCGAGCTCTACGACATCGAACACGAGTCGGCCGGCCTGCTCACCTTCGACCGGCAGCGCAAGGACCTGGGCGGCGCCTCCCCCGTCGACGCCAACGCCACCACCACGCTCGTGCTCGACGTGCTGCCCGTGGCCCCGAGCCGCGACATCCTCGGCCCGACGGCAACGTTCGGCGCGCACGTCTCGCATCACGGCCCGGACCTCTTCGCCGGCCGCCTGACCTGGGCCTGGGGGCCGGTCTATTCGGCCGCCCCGCTGCTGCCCCCGGTCGACGGGCCGGCGGTCGAGGCCAAGCCGTACGAGCTGAGCCCCGCCGTCACCGTCGACGCCACCCTGCCCGACGGTTGGCCGGCCGGCCGCCTGCACGTGACCGCCCTGGCCCCGAACGGTGAGGTGGCCGCCCGCGCGACGGTCGACGTGGACCGCAGCACGACCCCGCACATCGGCGACGACAAGCTGGCCTGACCTCGCGGGGGTCTCCGGGCGACCGGCGACCCCCGCCCCGGGTAGGACTGGTCGCCGCCGTCTCAAGGTGAGACACCTTCCCGCGTACGGGCGGGGTGTGATGGCCGCATGGAGTCGAGCAGCTGGGTCGAGGTGGCCGGGGTGGTGACCTGGTTCGGCGTGCTCGGGATGATCGTGACCGCGCTGGCCGTCGTCGCCGTGCGGCTGGTGCGGGCGCAGGACGTCCCCGCCTATGTGCAGGGCCGGGCCCGGTGGTGGGCCGCGCACAACGTCGGGTTCCTGGTGGCCAGCCTGGTCGTGACGGTGGGCGGGATTTGTGCGCTGATGGCGGCTAACCTCGCTGCATGACGGATCAGCGACCCACGCTCGCCGATGTCGCCCGGGCCGCCGGGGTGTCGCGCGCGGCCGCCTCGCGGGCGATCAACGGCGCCTACGGCACGTCCGAGGCCGTGCGGCAGCGGGTGCGGGCGGTCGCGGCCGAGCTGGGGTATGAGCCGCATGCGGTGGCGCAGGCGCTGGCGACCGGGCGGCCCAGCGCGGGCCGCCGGGAACGCGTCGAGGTGCTGATCGTCGACCCGGATCCGGCCGCGCTGAGCGTCAAGCCGTTCTACGGGCGGGCGCTGACCGGCGCCATGCGGGCGCTGGGCGACCGGGACATCGCGCTCGAGGTGCGGCGCGTGTCCACCCTGCCGGCGCAGGACGACGACCCGCCGTACGGGCGGCTGTTGATCAACGTGGCGGGTGCAGCCGGGGCCGCGTACGCACGCCGGGGCCGGGTGGTCGCGCTGGGCCGGTCGGCGCCGGGCGTCGCGTTCGTCGCCCCCGACAACGACGGTGGCGGGCATCAGGCCGCGGTCCATCTGGTCAAGACCGGCCGCAAGCGGGTCGGCGCGGTGTTCGGCCCGCCCACCCCGTGCGCCCAGGAGCGCCGGGACGGTTTTCTGCGCGTGTTCGCCGGCGCGGCCCAGCCGGTGACCGCCGCCGACGGCGACTTCACGTACGCCCGCGCCTACGCGGCGGCCCGGGAACTGCTGGCCCGCGAGCCCGGGCTCGACGCCGTCTTCGCCGCCTGCGACGTCACCGCCATGGGCGTGCTGCGGGCCCTGCGCGAGACCGGCCGCCGGGTGGCCGACGACGTGGCAGTGGTCGGCTTCGACGGCAGCACCCTGGCCGAGGCGGCCGATCTGACCTCGGTCTACATGCCTGTCGAGGACGAGGCCGCAGCCGCCGTCCAGCACCTGCTCGACCCGGCCCTGCCCGCCCCGGCCCGCCTGCCGACGACGCTGACCGTGCGCGGCTCCAGCTGACCAAAAAAGTCGAAGACGCCTGCAACCGTACGGGTGGGCTGTTGGTCCTTTGAGGGACAGGTGGTGAGCGGCGGGGAGGGTGCGTGGGGGCCGACGAGTCGGTGCGGCAAGCGTACGAGGCCTATTACCGGCGGCTCGTGACGCAGGTCTACGGCCTCGTCGGTGATCTGGCCGAGGCCGAGGACGCCGTGCACGAGGCGTTCGCGCGGGTGCTGGCCTCGCCGCGGTCGTTTCTGCAGGCCGACGACGCCGAGCGGTGGCTGCGGGTGGCCGCGCTGAACGTGGCGCGGAGCCGGTATCGGCGGCGGTGGCTGTTCGACAAGCTGGTGCGTTCGGGGCGCGTCGAGGTGGCTCCGGCGGCGGTGCCGGGGATGTCCGGCGATCGGGTGGCGTTGCTGGCCGCGCTGCGCCGGCTGGCCCCGCCGACCCGGGAGGTCGTGGTGCTGCATCACCTGGCCGACCTGTCGGTGGCCGAGGTCGCCGAGACGCTGGGGGTGCCGGTGGGCACGGTCAAGGCCCGGCTGGCCCGGGGCCGCGCCACGCTGGCCCGCTACCTGACCGACGACGAGCCCGTCCCGCTGACCGAGGAGGTCCGTCATGCTTGAGCGGCGGTTCGACAGCTTGCGGTCCGAGGCCGGTGACGCGGTGCGCCAGCCCGATTTCGATACCGTACGGCGGAGGGCAGTGCGCGTCCGCCGGCGCCGGCTGGTCACGTCGAGCGCGGCGTTCCTGGCTACCGTCCTGACCGTGGCCGGGCTCGGCCTGGCCGTGCGGGGCGGTTCGGACGGCACCGGCCTGCCCGCCGCGGCCCCGTCCGAGGCCGTGTGGCCCCGCGTGACCACGGCCGCCGCCACCGGGCAAGACCTTTACAGCGTTCTCGTGGGCTGCACCGGCTGCGGTTCCCAGCTGTGGGTGTCGTCCGACGGCGGCAACTCGTGGCAGCGCCGCACCGAGCCGCCCCAGCCCGCAGACGCCGGCGACCCCCGCATGGCCACCCTCATCCCGCTGGCCCCGGGCATCCTCGCCTGGAACGACGGCCGGGTCATCCCGTTCAACGAGGCGACCGGAACGACCGTCGCGCGGGACAGCGACCGGTTGTGGGTCACGACCAACGGCGGCGGGAGCTGGCAGCGCGCCGAGACCAGCACCGAGCCGCTGGCCGCCGTCCCGGCGGGCACCCGCCCGGTCGACTGCGTGGTCTTCCGGGTCACGACCTGCACGGTCGGCGCGATCGACCCGGCCACCGGACGGTTCGCCCCGCTGGCCCACCAGCCCACCGGCATCACCGTCGAGCCCGGGTGGAGCGACCTGATCACCGTGCCGGCCGACGGGCGCCTGTGGGTTCCGGGGCTGGACCCGGTCACGAAGAAGCCCGCGGTGGCCGCCAGCTCGGACGCCGGCCGGACGTGGCGCACCCACGTCTTCACCGACGGCGTGGCGGCCAAGTTCCAGAACGGCTGGGCGCCCATGAAATATCAGCCGTGGGTGGCCGCGAGCCCGGGCGCGACCGCGTACGTGCTGATCTATCGCGAGGACAACGTGGCCGTCGCGCAGCACACCACCGACGGCGGGCTGACCTGGCGGGCCGGGGACACGATCCGCGGCGCCGTGGACAACGCCGGTTTCGTCGCCGCCGACGGCTCGCACATCGTCATGACGGGCACCGGGTTCGTCGCCGCTCGCGGCACCGGCACATACACGCGGACGAGCCTGCCCGGCTATCCCGCCGATCTCAGTCGACACCTGCAGGTCACCTCGCGCCAGGCCGCCGATCCCTTCCTGGTGACGTCGGAAATCGGCCCGTACGTCTCCGCGGACGGCCGGACCTGGCGGCAGCTCCCCCTCCCCTAGCGCTTCCCCACCCGTAACCGGACCGGCCGCAGGCCCGCCCGGTGGGTGGCGTGCGCCCTCATCCCCAGGAGCGGATCGTGCAGGACGACCATCGGGTGGCCGGGCTCGACGGGCTGCGGGGCCTGGCCGCCCTCTACGTCGTCGTGCATCACTGCTGGCTGCTGTCGTTCCCCGGCTACCCGGCCAACACCGGCCCGGGGTGGCTCGGCTGGCTGGTGCACGGCCGGTTCGCGGTCGTCGTCTTCATCACGCTGTCCGGCTTCTCGCTGGCCCTCGCGCCCGCCCGCAACGGCTGGCGGCTGGGCGGCCTGCGGCGTTACCTCCGGCGGCGGGCCCGGCGCATCCTGCCCGCGTACTGGGTCGCTCTGGTTCTCAGCGCGGCGCTCGCGGCGTGCCTGCCCGCTCTGCCGCTCAGCGAGCCGCCCACCGTACGGTCGATGGTCGTCTACGCCCTGCTGCTGCAGGACTTCGTGGCCGCGCCCGCCCCCAACGGCGCGTTCTGGTCGATCGCGGTCGAGGCTGGGCTGTATCTGGCCTTCCCGCTTGTGCTGCTGGCCCGGCGGCGGCTGGGCGCGATCGCGACGCTGGTCGTGGTCACCGTGCCGGTCGTGGCGGCCGGACTGCTCGTGCCGGAGCTGGCCACGGGGGCGCGGGCGACCGGCTACACGTGGGAGCTCGCGCCGCTGTTCACCCTGGGCGTGCTGGCGGCGGGGATGCGGGCCCGGCCCCTGCTGGCCGCGCTGGCCGCCGCCCCGGTGCTGGCCCTGATCGTGTTTCGTGGCCCGGTGTGGACGGTCACGCACTACTACTGGCTCGACCTGGCCGTGGGACCCGCGATCGCGCTGTTCCTGGCGGCCGTCGCGGGGCGTCGACCGGCGGGACTCGTACGGGTGCTGGACTGCCGGCCGCTGCGGGCGCTGGGCGGATACTCGTACAGCCTCTATCTGATCCACATGCCGATCGTCGCGCTGGTCCACCGCGGGACCGGCCTGACCGCGTACGGGGAAACGGTTTTTCTGGCGGTCCCCCTGTGTCTGGCGGCGGCCCGGCTGTTCGCGGCCGTCCTCGAAAAGCCGGGCCCGCAGAGCGTCAGTCCGCCGACGGCCGATACAGGTCACACTGGCGGCCCCGCTCGGCCTGCGCCGGCGTCACGCCCGCACAAAGCCGGACCGGCGGCTTGACCCCGCGGAACATGTACGACGCCTGCACCCGGAAGCTACTCCGCCCCGGCCCGCAGTGCTTGCCGAACGTGCGCCATTCGAGACCGTCGGCGGGGCCGCTCTGCCCGACCTGGATCACGGCACAGCGGAACAGGCTCCGCCCGGCCATGGTCCCGGTGATCCGGAACGGCGGCACGGGCCGCTCCGGAATGCTCATCATGTTTTCGTACATGCCGTACCCGACGACACTGCCCGCACTGAGCCGAAACTGATTGCTGCCGGCGGCCGAGGCCGGCGCCGCGGCGACCCCCAGGCCGACGACGGCGGCGAACGCGATGACAAGAGACCGCACTGCTGACTCCTTCGTGTTGGTGAGCTGTCGAGAACACCAACGCGGAGCAGCCCGGTCTCGTCACTCCTCGCGGAGCGCCGCCAGCCGCGGGAACCGCCGCCGGACGGCCTCCGGGTCACCGAGATCCGTTTGTTCACCGACCAGATCGTCCGGCCCGTCGGGGTCGTAGTCGGGCGGCCAGCTTCCGGCCACGACCATGTGCGCCTCCGCCAGGAACTCCTCGAACGAATCGGCGCGGGCACTCCCCCGGTCCGCGACGAGGCCGGCGAGGCAATCCGGATCCCGGGCGACGCGGTCGACCGTCTCCCGCCCGTAAGAGATGATCCAGTCCTGGATGCGCTCCAGCTCCTCGTCGTCCTCGTCCACCGGCCCGAGCAGCACGGCGGCCGCGTCGGTCACCGGCCATGAATACAGCCGCGACCGGGCCCGTTCCCACCACCGGACGAACTCGACCACCTCGGCCGGACCGAGGACGCGGAGACGCCGGAACAGCAGCCGCGCGACGCGGGCCGAGTCGCTTCCGGCCTCTTCCCGGGTCGCCCCGATGATCGCCCAGAACCTGTCCTCGTCCACGCGGCGGACCGTAGCAGCAGGGTGCGCATTTTCCGGGAGGCTTCATGGGCTCGATGACCGCGAGACTCGCTTACTCCGACGGCGGCCCGCGCCCGCGCCCGGCGTTTTGAGGGGCGGCGCCGTCGATTTGGCCGCGGCTGTCATTCGCAAGGCAGCTTGACACCGGTACGGTTGCTACCGCCCTTGGGTGGATGCTTACCGAGGATGCTGGTCCGCCAGCTTCGGCAGGATGCTCTGCGCTCATGGTGCCGGGAACGACCAGTGTCTCGATGCCCAGCGCGGCGAAGATCTGCTCGACCAGGCATGCGTCCATGCGGTGCGCCCGCGGCTCAGCAATCTCGGTAAGTTTCGACCGGCTGGCCCTGGCGCAGCCAACCTTGCCCGCCGAGTCCAATGCGACCGCGTGATGGCCGGTTTTGCCGACGACCAGGCCGAGGAACACGCCGTACTCGTCGCTCACGTCTTCGTCCCCACGACGTCCATCATGGGATCGGCCACCATGCCTGAGCTTCGGACTGCCGGCAGCCACGTTACGAAGAGACCTACCCAGGAATGGGTGGCCGGGTCCCTGTCAGCGGTCTCACCGACGCCACCCGGCCCAGCGACAATGCCCCCGGATCATGCGTACGGCAGGGGCAGCAAGTCACACCAGGCCGAGCGACCGAGCAGCCCCGGCTGGTGACGACCAAAAGGCCACGCACCGAACTACCACTACCCCCAGAAACCAAGGTCAAATGCGGGTGACACGTTCGGGCGGCGGCAGTCGCCGTAGGCTGCCGATCATGGTGGAGTGGCGGGTCAGGGCGGCGTCGATCGGGGATGTCGACGTGATCGCCGAGTTGCGGGCCTTGGTGTTGCGGGCTGATCTGGAGCGGCTCGGGCGTTTTGACGAGCACCGGGTGCGGCAACGGCTGCGGGACGCGTACGAGCCTTCGCACACCTGGATCGTCGAGGTGGACGGTGGCTTTGCCGGCTGCGTGGCGCTGCGGCCGGCCGCGGACGGGCACTCGCTGGAGCACTTCTATCTCGAGCCGCGCGTGCAGGGACGCGGCCTCGGCTCGGCGGTGCTGTCGTGGCTGCTGGCGGGTCGCGACCGGACAACGATCCGGCTCAACGTGCTGCAGGGCAGCCCGGCCCGGCGCCTTTACGAGCGGCACGGGTTCACCGTCGAACGCGAGGACACGGTCGACGTCTTCATGATTCGCGGTCGCGCTTGACGTTGATGGGTGCCGATGTTTGACTTTGGGCATTCTTGGTCGTTCGGCTCTGGGGAACGTGCGATGGTGATTGGTCGGAAGCGTCTCGGTGCCATTGCCGTGCTCGGGCTGATCGGGGGGTTGCTGGCTCCCGGCTCCCCGGCCGAGGCCGCCGTTTCCCCGCCGCCGCTCTATCCGCCGGCGGGGACGACGACCACCTTCCTCGACCACCGGGCGCTGCTCGGCAATACACCGGAGCCGGATTGGTACGAGGCGAATATTCCGTTCGTCGACCTGCCCGACGCCGAGATCGAGAAGACGTACTACTACCGGTGGCGCACGTTCAAGGAGGCCCTCAAATACACGGGGCCCAAGGACGGCTGGATCGTTTCGGAGTTTCTCGGGCCGGTCGGCTATTCGGCGCCGTTCGGCGGGATCGACGCCGCGGCGGGGCATCACCTCTATGAGGGACGCTGGCTCCGCGACCGCCGTTATCTCGACGACTACCTCGATTACTGGCTCACCGGCTCCGGATCTGAGGCCAAGCCGGCCACCGAGGAGCTGAACAAGAACACGACGGATTGGGCCCACCAGTATTCGTTCTGGGCGGTCGACGCGGCCGTCGCGCGGGCCGAGGTGACCGGTGACTGGAAGTTCCTGACCGACCGGATGGCCGCGCTCGAGAAGCAGTACGCCGGTTGGAAACGCACCAACTTCGACGCGGCCCGCGGCGTCTATTGGCAGACGCCGGTGTGGGACGCGATGGAGTTCACCGCCAGCTCGTATCAGAGCAGCGACCCCTATCACGGCGGCGACGGTTATCGGCCCACCCTCAATGCCTACCAGTACGGCGATGCCCGCGCCCTGGCCCTGTTGAAGCGCAAGACCGGCGACACCGCGGCGGCCCAGCGCTACGAGGACGAGGCCGCACAACTGAAAGCGGCGACCGACCGCGTGCTGTGGGACGGCTCGTTCTACAAGCACGTGATGAAGGGGCAGGACACGCGGATCGCCGACCGCGAGCAGATCGGCTTCATCCCGTGGTATTTCCACATGGCCGCGGCCGGCAAATCCGTGGCCTGGCAGCAATTGACGGATCCGCAGGGCTTCGCCGCGCCGTACGGGCCGACGACCACCGAGCGCCGCAGCCGGTGGTTCATGCACGAGGCGCTCAACGGCTGCTGCCGCTGGGACGGGCCGAGCTGGCCGTTCGCGACCAGCCAGACCCTGACCGCGCTGGCCAACCAGCTGCTCGACTATCCCGCCCAGTCCTATGTGAGCAAGGACGACTACACGGCGACTCTGCGCGGATATGCCCTCACGCAAAGGAAGAACGGCCAGCCGTACGTGGCCGAGGCGCACCATCCGGACGAGGACCGCTGGATCTACGACGGCGCCGGGCATTCCGAGGACTACAACCACTCGACCTACACCGATCTGGTGCTGTCGGGGCTGCTCGGCATCAGGCCGCAAAGCGACGACACCGTACGGGTGGCGCCGCTCGTGCCGTCGGCGTGGAACCATTTCGCGGTCGAGAACGTGCCCTATCACGGTCGCAACCTGACGGTCTTGTGGGACCGGGACGGCAGCGTTTACGGCCGGGGCGCCGGAATGCAGGTCTGGGTCGACGGGGTGCGGAAACTGTCACGGGCCACCCTCGGCGATGTGCGGGTGGCGGTCGGATCCGCGGTATCGGCCGCCGGTCAGCCGGAACTTGCCGACGATGCCGCGAACGTACGGGAAACCGGTTTTCCGCGGGCGTCGGCGTCGTACACGTGGCCGGCCGACAGCGCCGCGAACGCCATCGACGGGCAGGATTTCCACCTCGACGTGCCGAGCACCCGCTGGACCACGTGGCAGTCGCCGAACGCGTCGGACTGGCTGGCCGTCGACCTCGGTGCGCCGACCGCGGTTTCCGACGTACGGATCGATTTCTACGACGACGGCGGCGGTGTGCGCACTCCGGATGCGTACGCGTTGCAGTATCAGAATTCCGGTGGGGCCTGGGTGGATGTTCCCGGGCAGCAGCGCTCGCCTTCCACGCCGGTGGGCCGGGCCATCAATCGCATTGTCGTGGACCCGCCGCTGACGACCGATCGGCTGCGAGTCGCGCCGACACGAAATGGCGGCGGTGCGGTCGGCATTACGGCCCTGCAGGTGTGGCGGCAGCCCGATTCCCGGCTGACCGCGCGATTCGGCGCCGATTCCCTGGCCGTCGACGCCGGGGTGACAACGACCGTGCAGACGCGCGTCACCGCGTCGAAAACAGTTCCCGACGTACGGGTCTCTCTCGAGGTGCCTCGCGGATGGACGGCCCGGCCGCGTACGGCTGCGCAGGTCCCGGTTTTGAACGCCGGTGCGACGCTGGCGACGACGTGGGACGTGACGGTGCCGGGCAGTGCGGATCCCTTGGCGGGTCTGCCCGTGCGGTTGCTGGCCCGATCGGGGGCCGGGGTCAGCGCGGCTGTCCTGCCCACGTCGTACCAGTTCAACCCGGACAACTACCCGGTGACGCTGTGGGACGACGACTTCTCGACCGACCGCGTGGCCCAGTATCGGATCGACCACCCGGCCGCCGAGCCGTCGCCGGCCTTGACCGTGGCCGGGGGCACGCTGACCGCCGCCGCGAACTCCCGCTCGTTCGCCGTGCTGGCCGCACCCGTGGCGGCCTCGGCCAACGGCACCGCGGTCATCGTCGAGCCGGCCAAGTTCGCGGGCTCCTCCCCCGAGGACAGCCTGTTCCTGGGCCTCTCCTCGGGCGCCGCCACGAACGCGCTGGCCTGGTACAACAACCACTTCGGCACGTCCGGCGCCGACGTGCGGGTCGACGGCGCTGCCCAGCCGGACGGCGGTTGCTGCGCGAATGTGCAGTGGCAGGCCGGGGACAGGTTCGCCGTTCTGGCCCGCTCGGGCACGCTGACCACCTGGCACGAGCGCGCCGGGGCGTGGAGCCTGATCCACACCGCGCCGCTGGCCTCGGTGACCGGCGCCCCCGCGTTCGGGCTGCGCCTCGACGCCGGCACGCTCGCGCTCAACCGGGTGACGGTGCGGACCCGTTAGTCGCCGCCACCCCCGCCGCCACCGCCGTCGCCGCCGCTGTCGCTCGAGTCGCTGCCGCTGTAGTAGCCGCCGCTGTCCCCGCCACCCCGGCGCCCCGATTTCTTGGCGGCGCGCGCGACCACGAGCACGAAGACAACGACGACCGCTACCACGATCAAGATCTCCATGCCCGCAGTGTGGGGGATGGCCGCCACACCCCCGTACGGGCCTAGACTGCCCTATGGACGCAGTCACACCTGCCGACGGCTGCCGTCGCCGGTCCGACCCGCGACCCCGGCCGGTGCGGCTCCCCCGCCCGGCGACCGCCACCCGTCGCGCCGCCGGCCCGGCCGACCAGATCTCGATCGAGAGCTACCGCGAGGTCCTCGAGGAGCTCACCGCCCACCCGACCCGGCATTCGTTCTCGCCGCACTACCGCGACGCGGCCCGGCAGGTCGCCGACCGGCTGGCCGCCCTGGGTTACGCGACCCGCACCGAGCCGGTTGCCGTGGGCGGCCGGGAGACGCTGAACGTCGTGGCCGACCGGCCCGGCCCCGGTGACCGGCTGGTCTACGTCATGGCCCACCTCGACTCCGTCAACCAGGCCGGCGGAGTCTCGGCGCCGGCGCCCGGTGCGGACGACAACGCCTCCGGCGCGGCCGGGGCGCTCGAACTGGCCCGCGTGCTGGCCACCGCGGAGGCCACCCACGACCTGCGCGTGGTTTTGTTCGGCGGCGAGGAGCAGGGCCTGCACGGAAGCCGCGTGCACGTGGCCGGTCTCGCCCCGGCCGAGCGGTCGAGGATCACCATGGCCGTCAACATGGACATGATCGGCCGCCGCAACACCGCCACCCCCTCGGTGCTGCTGGAGGGCGCGCCCGTCGCCCAGCCCGTGATCGACGCCCTGGCCCGGGCCGCGCACGACCACACCGGCCTGGAGGTGTTCGTCTCGCTCGAGCCGTTCGCCTCCGACCACGTGTCCTTCCTGGACGCCGGCCTGCCCGCGGTGCTCACCATCGAGGGCGAGGATCAGCTCAACACCGACGAGCACACGCCCCGGGACACGCTCGCCGGGCTGGATCTCACGGTGGCCGAGGCCATCCTCCGGATGAACGCCGCCGCCGTCGCCGCCGCGCTGAACTGAGCGGCCGTGACGATCGACCTGACGGGTCCGCCACCGTCGCCGCGGTCGAGGCGGCCCGCGTCGCCTGCGCCGCGGCCGCACGACGTTCACGGCCGAATACCGCCTGGACGGCAATGCCCCGGTCCCCGTCGGTGATCGTCCGCATGCGGAGTCGCTTATCTTCTTGACGCTTTTCGGCAGGCGTGCGAGCCTCCGCTTCAGGACACTTAGAGGCCCATAAAAGTCCTACTGATCGCCATTCTTGATCTCTCTTCCGGATGTCGACATGAGTTCGTCGGAAACCCGATCCCGCGTCCCGGCCGACGCCGCCCGGCCTACCCTGTTCATCCTGCATTCGCAGGCCGACAGGGAGTGGGTCGACGGTTTCCTGCGCCCCGAGCTCGGGCTTCCCACCGGCGCCGTCCTCACCGAGGAATCGTTCCGGCCGGGCGTCGCCGTCGTCGACGAGGTGGCCCAGGCCGTACGGAATGCGCAGTTCACGGTGCTGGTGCTCTCCGACGCATTCCTGACAGATCAGTGGGCCGTCTTCGGCGGGACGCTGGCCACGCACGCCGGCGTGACCGACCCGGAGAGCGTCATTCCGCTGGTCCTGCACCCGTGCGAACTGCCGCTCAACATCGTTTATCGGGTCCGCCTGGACTGCACGAATCCCGATCGCTGGAGTGCCGAGATCGGCCGCTTGCGCGATCTGCTGAAAGTGGCGGAACCCCCGGCCGAAAGGGTCGCCTGCCCCTATCCGGGAATGGTGGCTTTCGGCCCGGCCGACGCGCCGTTCTTCTACGGCCGGGAGCGCGAGATCGACGAACTGGCCCAGCGGGTCAGGCAGCAACGATTCCTGCTCGTCGCGGGCCCCTCCGGCTCGGGCAAGTCGTCGCTCGTCGCGGGCGGCCTGCTCCCCCGGCTGGCCGGCGACGGCGGCTGGTCCATCCGCACGATGCGTCCCGGCGCCCACCCGTACGAGGCTCTGCAGCCGGCGCTGGACGGCAGTCCCGGGCTGCTCGTGATCGACCCGTTCGAGGAGGTCTTCGTCCAGGCCACTCCCGGCGAGCGCGAACGGTTCCTGCGCGCGCTGGCGGTGCTGCGCGACTCCGGCTCCTGCACGCTGATGCTGCTGATGCGGGCCAACAACTACGCCGAGCTGATGACGAGCCCGCTGTGGCCCCTCGGCCCCGGCGAACGCTTCGAGATCGTGCCGCTCGGCGCGCCCGAACTGCGCCAGGCGATCGCCCGCCCGGCCCGCGACGTGGGCGTCCATCTGGAGCCGGTGCTGATCGAACGCCTGACGCACGACGCCGTCGGCGAGCCCGGCGTGCTGCCGCTGCTGCAGGAGACGTTGGTGCTGCTGTGGGAGCGCCGGTCCCGTCGCCTGCTGACGGCCCGCGCGTACGAGTCCCTCGGCACCGACGGCCGCAGCGGTCTGGCCACCGCGATGGCGATCCGGGCCGACGCCGCGCTGGCGGGGCTGCCTCCCGCCCGGCAGGCGATCGCCCGGCGCATCCTGCTGCGGCTGGTCCACCTGAGCGACGACCACGGCGACAGCCGCCGCCGGCAGCCGGTCGCCGCCCTGCGCAGCGCCTCCGACAACGACGACTTCGAGCCGACGCTGCGCCACCTGGCCGACCGCCGTCTGCTCACCCTGGACGGCGACGCCGCCGACCTGGCTCACGAACAGCTGATCCGCGGCTGGCCCACGCTGCGCGAATGGGTCGACCAGAACCGCGCCGACGAACTCACCCGCCGCCGCATCACCCGCGACGCCGACGACTGGGCCGGGAGGGGGCGCGAGCGGGGGGCGCTCTATCGCGGCCGCCGGCTGGCCGAGGCCCTCGACTGGCGGCGACGCTATCCGCACGAGCTGGGGCTCAGGGAGCGCCGCTTCCTGCGCGTCGGCCGGATCTGGCGCGCGGCGCGGCACGGCGCTCTGGCCGCACTGGTGCTCGTCTTCCTGGCCGGCACCGTCTGGTTGGCCGTCCCGCGGGTGCAGGAGTGGCGGTGGCGCAACGAGGCTCGGCGGCTCGGCCCTACCGTGCTGCTTCCGGGCGGTACCGCGCTCATCGGCACCGAACCGTCTCCAGTCACGCTGCCGCCGCTGCGCTTCGACGTCCACGAGGTGACCAACGGCCAGTTCCGGCTGTGTGTGCGGGCCGGTCGATGCCTGGAGCCGGTCCAGCCCCTCATCGACTCCGCTTACTACGACGGCGATCGGGGCCGGCCGGTGGTGTACGTGACGGCTTATCAGGCGGCCGACTATTGCCGGTGGGTCGGCCGCCAGCTGCCCACCGAGACGGAGTGGGAACGGGCGGCGCGTGGGACCGAGGGCCGGCCGTATCCGTGGGGCACCGCCGAGCCCGACGCGAGCCGCCTGGTCACGGCCTTCGGCGAGTCGGCGGCGCCGCCGCTCGCGGCCGTGGACGACAACCGGTACGCGGGTGGGAACACGCCCGAGGGCATCAGCCACCTGGCCGGCAACGTGCAGGAATGGGCGGCCACCGCGGTGCGGTACGGCCCCGGCGACGACACGAAGTTGAACCGCCTCGGCGACTGGAACGGCCGTGACCGCGTCAACGTGCTGACCGTGAAGGGCGGCGGGCGCTACGACGGGGCGACGCACATGTCCTACGCGGTGGGGGCCGAGGCGACCATGCTCGACGGCGACATCGGGTTCCGCTGCGCCGCGACCGACGAATGAGGTGAACGACGATGACCGAGCCCGAGGACCCCAGGTACAACGACGACGACGCGGCCGATCCGCTCGACGACATGCTGCGGATGAGCCCGCTCCGGTTCGCCCCACCGGTCGTCGACGGCGCGCGGATCGTCTCCCGAGCGCTGCACCGCATGCGCAGCATCGACCAGGAGTTCGCCCTGCACATCGAGGTGAGCGAGCCCAGCGACCGCGGTCTGGCGAACCACCTCGAAGCCATCAGCGAGATGGAGGCCGGCTATTTCGTCGCGCACCTGCCCGACCAGCGCCAGATCACGGATCGGGACGCGGGGCCGGACGATCAGGGTGACATCGAGGGCCTGACCTTCAGCGTCGGCCCGGTGGAATCCCGCGACACCGCCACGACCGGCCGCGCCGCCGAGGCGATGGCCGACGAGAGCGTCATGGTGATCTACGGCGTACGGACGAAGGTTCCCAACAGGCACTACGACGTCTGGCAGAACACCACCGGCCGCAACGAGAGCGGGCACATCGTGGTGAACGCCGGCACGGCCCGGCTCCGGTCCGGGTCGAGGTCGAGCCGCCGATCGGCCGGGCAGAAGGCCAGCGACACCTACAGTGCCGGTTTGCTGGCCGTGCACGGCGAGACGGAGAAGACCGCGACGTATACGTTCTACGGCCGGTTCCGGAGGATCAAAAGGGTGTGACCAGCCTTGATGACACGCATGCCTTGGTGGTCGGAATCGCGGACTACGAAAGGTTTCCCGCGCTTCCGGCCGCCGTCCGGGCCGACGCCCGGGCGATGCGGGACGTCCTGACCGACCCCGATCACGGCGGATACCCGGCCGCGAGGGTGACCCTGCTGCTCGACCAGGAGGCGACCCGAGACGCCATCACGTCGGCGTTGCACCGCCTCGCCGGCGCCGCCCGGCCGGGGTCCACTGTCCTGCTCTACTTCTCGGGTCACGCCATCGGCAACTTCCTGTTCCCGATCGACGCCGACCCGCGGCGCCTGCCGAGAACCGCCATCTCCGGAGGCTCGCTGGGCGCCACGCTCGAGGCCGTCCCGGCGACCGACGTGCTGGTGATCCTCGACTGCTGTCACTCCGCGGGCGCCGGCCCCGATGCGTCGTTCTTCAAGCGGCTGGCCTCGGGCCGGGCGATCATGGCCGCGTCGCGCGAGGACGAACTGTCGTACGTCCTGCCGGGTCACGCCCACAGCCTTTTCACCGAGCACCTGCTGGCCGGCCTGCGCGGCGGCGTCACCGGCGGCGACGGCCTGATCCGGGTGCTGGACCTGTTCGAGTTCGTCCAGCCACGGGTCACCCGCGACCAGCCGGCCCAGCATCCGGTCTTCAAGGCCCGCCTCGAACAGAACTTCCCGATCGCCCGGCACGCCGCCGCCCCGGCTCCCGCTCCGAGCGACGGCTTCCCGTACGACGCCTACATCAGCTACGCCGACCGGACGTCGGACGCCGACTGGGTGTGGGAGGTGCTGGTGCCCCGCCTGGAACGAGAAGGCCTACGCCTAGCGGTCTCCGGCGCGTCCGGCGATCCCGGAGTCCCCCACATCGTCAACGCGGAACGGGGAATCCGGGCCGCCAAGCGCACCGTGATCGTCCTGTCCCCGACCTACCTGGCCGACAACACAGCCGATTTCGAGAACGTGCTGGCGCAGTCCCTGGGCGTACGGGAGGGCGCCTACCGCGTCCTGCCGATCCTGATCGTGCCGACCGACGATCTGCCCGTACGCCTGGAACTGCTGACCACCCTCGACCTGGCCGACCCACGCCGCGCGCCGCGGGATTTCGTTCGCCTGATCGAGGCGCTGCGGGCACCCCTACCCCGGCGCTGATCAGGTGGTGAGACGGATCGCGGCCCACGCGATCGGTGGCAGCGTGACGCGAATCGTGTCGCCGTCGATGGTGATGTCCTCGAACGGCTGGGGGATCACGCGATCCGGATTCTCCTGGGTGTTGGTCGCGGTCGGATCGGCATCGGCCAACAACCACGCCTCGGCCAGTTCCGGGGCGCCGCCGACGGAGAAGGTCAGCTCGGTGGGTTCGTTCTGGCTGCGGTTCACGGCGAAGACCGTGAGGGAGCCCGGTTCGTGGGTGGCTACCGCGTCTATCACGGGGACGTCGCCGAAGCGGGGGGTGGCGTATGTGGGGGAATCGATTTGGATGTCGAGGACCTCGCCGGTGGCTAGGCGGGACGTGAGGGCGAACGGGTGGAATGTGGTTTGGCGCCAGGCCGGGCCCGACGACTCGGCGCGGATGGGGGCGATGACATTCACTAACTGAGCCTGGCAGGCCGCCGTAACGCGGTCGCTGTGGCGGAGCAGGGAGATGAGGAGGCTGCCGACTACTACGGCGTCGGTGACGTTGTAGTGGTCCTCGATGACTCGGGGGGCCACCTCCCATTCCGTGGGGGTGGGGGCGTTCTGGAAGCGGCTGAGATACCAGACGTTCCACTCGTCGAAGGAGATGTTGATGCGCTTCTTCGATTTCAGGCGGGCGGCCACGCTGTCGGCGGTGGCGGTCACGCTCGTGACGAAGTGGTCCATGTCGACGGCGGAGGCCAGAAAGGACGCCAGGTCGCCGTCGAGGGGCTCGTAATAGGCGTGGGCCGAGATGTAGTCGACCGCGTCGTACGCCAATTCGAGGACCGTGGCCTCCCATGCGCCGAACGTGGGCATGGCGGAATTCGAGCTGCCGCAGGCGATCAGTTCGAGGCCGGGTTCGGCGGAGCGGAGCGCGCGGGCGGTTTCGGCGGCGAGACGACCGTACTCGTGGGCGGTTTTGTGGCCGGTCTGCCACGGGCCGTCCATCTCGTTGCCGAGGCAGAACATGCTTATCCCGTACGGCTTTCCGCCGCGCCGGTCGGACAGGTGGGTGCCCTCGGGCTGGTTGAGATACTCGTGGACGTCGAGCGCTTCTTGCACGCCCCGGGTGCCCAAATTGAGGGCGTACATGACTTCGACACCGGCCTGTGCGGCCCAGCGCATGAATTCGTCGATGCCGACCTCGTTGGTCTCCAGGCTGTGCCAGGCCAGATCGCGCCGCACGGGTCGCGACTCGACCGGGCCGATCCCGTCCTCCCAGCGATATCCGGAGACGAAATTGCCACCCGGATACCGCACGAGCGAAACCCCCATTTCCCGTACGAGGGAGAGCACGTCCTGCCGGAAGCCGTCCGCGTCGGCCGACGGGTGGGACGGCTCGTAGATGCCGCCGTAGACGCACCGGCCCATGTGCTCGACGAACGAGCCGAAGGTCCGGCGCGACACGGGGGCCACGACGCGGGCGGGGTCGAGGTGCAGCGAGGCACGCAGGGTCACTTGAGGCTCCCGACGGAGAGTCCACCCTGCCAGTATTTCTGGAGGGTGAGAAAGGCGACGATCAGCGGCACGATCGACACCAGCGAACCGACGATGATGAGGTTCCACAGCGATTGCCCGCCGGCGTTGTTCGAGCTGGCCAACTGCGTCCACAGGCCGATGCCGACGGGCAGCGGGAACAGTTTCGAGCTCGACAGCATCGTCAGCGGCAGGAAGTAGTTGTTCCACGTCGTGACGATCGACAACAACAGCACGGTGATCACGCCGGGCCGCATCAAAGGCAGGGCCACCCGGACGAAGGTGCGCAGTTCCCCGGCGCCGTCGATGCGCGCCGCGTCGAGCAACTCGTCGGGCACCGAACCGGCGGCGTAGACGCGCATGAGATAGACGGCGAACGGGCTCAGCAGCGACGGCAGAATGACCGCCCAGATCGTGTCGATCAGCCCGACGTTCGACATCAGCACGAACGTCGGAATGACCAGCGCCGTCAACGGCACCATGACCGAGCCGAGCACCATCGCGAAGACCAGATTGCGGCCGCGGAAGGTGTATTTGGCGAACCCGTAACCGGCCAGCACCGAGATGACGGTGCAGCCGATCCCGCCGGCCAGCGCGTACAGCACCGAGTTGCCGAGCCAGCGTACGAACTCGCCGTTGTTGAAGGTGAAGAGGTCGCGCAGATTGTCGGCCAGGTGAAAACCGTTGAACCACAACGCGCCCGAGCCCGAGAACAGGCCCTCGGCGTTCTTCGTGCTGGCCACCAGCAGCCACCACACCGGTACGAGGAAATAGCCGCACAGCGCGAGCAGCAGGAGTTTGGCTCCCACGTGCCGAGGCCTCATGAGAACAGACCCCCTCGTTTGCGGGTGGCGAACGTGAAGACGGCGACGACCAGGAACACCACGAAGCCGAGCGAGAACGAGATGGCCGAGGCGTAGTTGAACTGGGCGTACCGGAAGGCCATGTAATACGCGTAGATGTTGGGGGTGAAGTCGGGTGTCACCGAGCCGTTGGCGATCGGGCCGAGGATCTGTGGCTCGGTGAAGAACTGCAGGGTGCCGATCAGCGAGAAGATGAGAATCAGCACGAGCGCCGACGACACCATGGGCACCTTGATGCGTACGGCAATCTGTCTTGAATTGGCCCCGTCGATCCGGGCCGCCTCGTAGATCGACGAGTCGATGCTGCGCAGCGCGGCGTAGATGATGATCATGTAGTAGCCGGACCACTGCCAGGTCACGACGTTGAGCAGGCCGTAGAAGATGTTGCCCTGGCTGAGCAGGAACGGCGCCCGCACGTCGAAGGCCCCGGCGATCTGCTCGATCGGGCCGAAGCTCGGGCTGTAGAGAAAGCCCCACATGAGGGCGCCGAGAACGACCGGGATCGCGTACGGGAGGAAGATGACCAGCCGGCTGAAGCGCGCGAGCCGGCCGGTCACCTCGTCGAGGACCAGCGCGGCGACCAGCGCCACGACGATCTGCAGCGGGATCACCACGACGCTGAACTTGAGCACGAACCACAGGCCCTTGCGGAACGACGGGTCGCCGAACGCGCGGGTGTAGTTGTCGAAGCCGGCGAACGTGGTGCCGGTGGCCAGCCCCTTGGTGTAGAGGCTGAGATAGCCGGCGTAGAGCAGCGGCGCGAGCAGGAACGCGACGAAGACGATCAGGAAGGGGAGGATGAAGAGCCAGCCCGCCGGTTTGAAAACGCGACGTCTTGTCCGATTTGTCACGTCGGCGGGCGGCGCCTCGAGCGTCAGTGCCATCGTCAGCTCACCGTGAAGCCCTGCGACTTCGCGTACTCGACGATCTGGTTGTGCAGGTCGGTCGCGGCCTGCGCGCCGGTCGTCTTGCCGCCGAGGATCTTCACGATCTGGGCCTGCAACTGGGCGTAGTAGAAGACCGTGAACGGGCTGTAGACGGCGCCCTTGTACGCGTTCTCGGCCGGGATGTAGATGTCCTTGTTCGCGGTCTGCCCGCTGAAGAAGTCGACCTTGGCGTTGACGAACTCGTCCGACTTGAGCACGCCCTGGTTGAGCGGGAAGATCGTCTGCGTCTTCCAGCCGTCGGTGAGCGACGCGTCGTCGGCGTAGATGCCCATCGCGACCTTGGCCGCCAGGGCCTTGTCGGCGGCCTGCGAGGTGACGGCGAAGGCCGAGCCGCCCCAGTTGACCGAGACCGGGTTGGCCGGATCCCACTGCGGCAGCGGCGCGACGGCGAACTTGCCCTTGTCCTTGCCCGCGCCCACACCCGAGCCGGTCAGATAGCCGGGCGCCCACGCGGCCGAGACGTACGTGGCGTACTTGCCGCCGACCATGCCCGCGATGTAGTCGGTCGTGAACTGGTCCTCCTTGCCGACCAGGCCCTTGGTGGCCAGGTCACCCCAGTAGGTCAGCACGTCCTTGGTGGCCTGGTCGTCCAGCTTGATCGTGATCTTCTGCTTGTCGGCCAGGTTATAGACGAACGGCTGGGCGCCCTTCTGGATCATCAGGGCGGTCGTCACGGCGGGCACGTTGCTGCCGAAGTCGCCGAACACCGGGCCGCCGGCCGCCTTCACCTTCGCGGCCGCCTGCGCGTACTCGTCCCAGGTCTTCGGGGGTTGGATCTTGTATTTGTCGAAGACGTCAGTGCGGTAGATCAGCGCCATCGGGCCGCCGTCGACCGGAATCGCGTAGACCGCCTCGCCCTGCGACACGTCCTTCCAGGCGCCCTCGCTGAAGTTCTTCTTGACGTCGTTGGCGCCGAACGGGGCCAGGTCGACCAGCGCGTCCTGGATCTCGAAGCCGACGAGCTGATCGGCCTCGAGCATGATGACGTCCGGCGCGCCCTTCTTGGCCGAGATCGCCGTCTGGAACTTCTCGTACTCGGGCTGGCCCTGGCCGGCGTTGGTCCAGCAGACCTGTACGTCGGTGTGCTGGTTGTTGAAGTTGTCGACGACCTTGGCCATGTTCGGATACCACGCCCAGACCAGCACCCGGGGCGCGGCCTCGTTCACGATCTTGTTGGTGCAGTTGGTCGGCTTCGCCGCTGTTTTGGAATCGGCGTCGTCACCGCCACACGCGGCGGTTCCCAACGCGACGGTCAAACACAGCAAGGCAGCGGGGATTCTGCGCATTTCGTCCTGGCCTCCGGAAACATCGCGCGTCGTTCCTAGGGCAGGAGTCATCACCGAGCGTGATAAGGCTCGTGCCGCGACGCGCTATGGGTGGGATGCCGAGGAGGGTGAGGGGAGAACACACTCGCCGGTTTCGAGAGCTTTAAGATGCGATTGCAGCGCTGCAAAGGACTATGCTCCGTCGCGCGGACTCTGGCAAGAGATGGGGAGCAATCGATGCGCGAAACTACGCTGCGCGATGTTGCCGAGCTGGCGGGCGTCTCGCCGCGCACGGTCTCCAATGTGGTCAACGGCTACGCCAAGGTCACCGACGCCACCCGCGAGAAGGTCGAACGGGCCATCGCGCAGCTCGGCTACCGGCCCAACGTGCTGGCCCGCAACCTGGCCAACGGCCGCTCCGGGCAGATCGTCGTCGTGGTGCCCTACCTGGACACGCCGTACTTCGCCGAGCTGCTGCAGGCGATCATCCCGGCCGCCCGCGAGGCCGGCTACAACGTGCTCGTCGACCAGACCGACGGCGACCCCGCGCACGAGTCCTCGCTGGTCGGCCGGGGTGCCCGCGGGCTGCTCTTCGACGGCATGATCTTCAGTCCGCTCGGGCTTTCCCAAGACGACCTGTCCGTACGGGATCCGGCCCTGCCCCTGGTCGTGCTGGGTGAGCGCACGTCGGACGGCACGTTCGACCACGTGGGCATCGACGACGTGGCCGCCTCCACCGAGGCCGTCGGGCACCTGATCGAAATCGGACGACGGCGGATCGCGGCGATCGGCGACCAGCCGTACCCGACGGGCGAGGCGGCCCAATTGCGTACGCGGGGCTTCCGCGCGGCCCACGCGGCGGCCGGCCTGCCCGTGGACGAGTCGCTGATCATCGGAACCGCCCGGTTCAACCGGATCGACGGGGCGACCGCGATGGCCGCGCTGCTCGACCGGGCCGACCCGCCCGACGCCGTGTTCTGCTACAGCGACCTGGTCGCCTCGGGGGCCATCCACACGCTGCTGGCGCACGGGCTGCGGGTGCCCGAGGACGTGGCGATCATCGGCTACGACGACATCGAGGACGGGCGGTACGGGCGGCCCACGATCAGCACGATCTCGCCGGACAAGGGGGCCATCGCGCGGATCGCGGTGGAGCGGCTGGTGCTGCGGATGGGCAGCTCCACACCCGTGCCGGGCGTCGAACTGCGGGCCGCCCACCGGCTGATCCCGCGGCAGAGCACTATCGGTTTTTGACGGCCCCCATCAGCAGCGGCCACATCATGCCGACGTCGCCCTGTTCGCGGCCCGCCCGCTCGATGTCGCGCAGGAAGGCGGCCCGCTGGTCCTCGGTGATCAGGCCCTGTTCGAGGGCGATCGGGGCGATGCTCGAATAGGTCGCGGCCAGCATCGCGGCGGTGTCGGCCATGGTCCCGAACCGGCCGGCCACGTCGGTGAGGTCCGGCGCGCCGATGCCGGCCGCGGCGAACATGGCGGGCAGGCGGGTGCCGAGCCGATAGTCGCGGCCGGACTTCTCGTAGGCGCCCAGGAAGACCCGCCGCCACTCCAGCGTGACGTCCAGCGGCGGGAACGACTCGGCCGCATCCATGTCGTAGTCCTGCACGACCAGCTTGCCGCCCGGGGCTACCCACCGCCACATGCGGCGCAGCACGTCGACCGGGTCGTTCGTGTGCAGCAGCACCAGCCGGCCGTAGACGAGATCGAAGCTTTCGGGCGGCACCGCGTCGTCGTCGGTCTCGAGGTCGGCCCGGACGAACGTCCCGGCGACGGTCTCCCCCAGGCCGGCGTCCAGATCAATTCCGGTCACCTGGCCGCCGCGTGCGGACATCAGATCCATGACCGCGCCGGTGCCGCAGCCGGCGTCGAGGCAGCGGTCGCCCGGTGCCAGGCCCGCCAGGTCGAGCAGGCGGCCGGTGGCCTGCTGCCAGATCGCGGCCTGCCGGCGCAGCCGCTCGTGCTCCTCGGCCGTGCGGCCCATGACGTACCTGCTCATGCTGTGTTCCCCCTCGACTGTCGGGCATGTGGCTCCAGGCTGGCCCGGGCGGCGGGGCGGGGTCATCGTGGAGGCTCTACCGAGATTTGGCGTACGCATGAGGGTTTCCGCGCTTCGTGAGGCCGAGCTCGCCGTCCTGGCCGGCGGGCTGGACGCGGCTGCGTCGGGCTCGGGGCGGCTGCTGACCGTCGAAGGTGCGGCCGGGACGGGGCGGACGACCCTGCTCGCGCGGGCCGTCGAGCTGGCCCGGGCGCGCGGGATCACCGTGCTGCGGGCTCGGGGGAATCCGCTCGACCTGGCGTTTGCATTCGGGGTCGCTCGGCAGGCTTTCGCGCCGTTGCAGGGGGCGCCGGGGTGGGAGTCGCTGTGCCGCGGGGCGGCGGGGCTGGGGGCGCGGGTGCTCGAGGGGGATGATCCGCTCGACGGGCCCTACGCGGCTACGCACGGGTTGTTCTGGTTGACCGTGGCGGTGGCTTCGCGGCGTCCGGCTGTGCTCTTCGTGGACGATGCGCATTGGGCTGATGTGGCGTCGCAGCATTGGCTGGCGGCGCTGGCCCGGCGGGTTGATGAGCTGCCACTGACGCTGGTGCTGACATTGGACGCCGGCGCGGACACGCCCGATTCCGGGACGTGGGACTCTGGGGGCACCGCGCCCAATCACGGGACGCGGGGCATCGGTGGCGCGTCCGACAGCGGGACGCGGGGGTTTGGTGGCGCGCCCGACAGCGGGACGCGGGGTCTTGGTAACACGCCCGACAGCGGGACGCAGGGCATTAATGGCGCGCCCGATCGCGGGACGGTGGGTCGCGGCGCGACGCCCGAACGTGGGGGCGTCTTAGGAGAGCTGACCGCCGGCACGGTGCTGCGGCTCGGACCGCTCGATGCGGCTGCGTGCGCGCTGCTCGTGCACGAGCGGTTCCCTGAGGCCGCGCCGTCGTTCGTGGCGGAATGTCATGCGGCCAGCGGCGGAAATCCGTACCTGCTCAAGGTTTTGCTCGCCCACTCGGACGGCCACTCGGCCCCGGCCGTCGGCCCCGGAGAGGTCGCGCGCTGGTTGTCGCTGCGGCTCTCCCGGATGCCGGACGGATGCGCCACCCTGGCGACTAGCCTGGCCGTGCTAGGACCGGCGGCCCGGCTGACCGACGCGGCCGCGCTGGCCCGGCTCGACCCGGACCGGGCCGCGGGGTGCGCCGATGCCCTGCGAGCGGCGGGAATCGTCTCGTCCGAGGACTGGTCGCCGGCCAACCCGATGCTCGCGTCGGCGCTGACCGACCGGCTGGGAGCCGCCGAGCGCGGGCTGTGGCACGCCCGGGCGGCGTCATTGCTCGCCGCGCGCGGGTCAGATCCGGAGCGTACGGCGGTGCATCTGTTGCGGGCCGAACCGGCGGGGCGGCCCGAGGTGGTGACATGGCTGCGCTCGGCCGCCACGCGGGCCGCCGGACGCGGGGCACCGGAGAGCGCGGCCACCTATCTGCGCCGGGCGCTCGAGGAGCCGGTGACGGACCCGGCCGACGACGCGGCCGTTCGGCTGGAGCTGGCCCTGGCGCTGGCCGCGGTGCGTCAGGAGGGTGCGCAGGCGCTCGCGTATGAGGCGGTGGCTCGGATCGCCGACCCCGGGGCCCGGGCGGAGGCCGCGTTGCGGTGCGGGCGGGCGCTGGCGATCAGCGCGTACGGGGCGGCGGCCATCGCCGTGTGCCGGCTTGCGCTGAACGAGCCTGCGGCGCCCGACCCCGCCGCGCCGTTGCTCGGGGCCGCCACCTCAGGCATCCCCGCACCGCCGACCGCTGTGGATAACGCCCGGGTGGACAAAGCGGACACCACCCCCGCTGTGGATAACTCGGGGGCTGGACTTGACAGGGATCTACTCTTGGCCCGCCCCCTGGTTGGGCGGGGTGGGCAGAGTGGGGGCGCGATCACGGCGAAAACGGCCACGATCGAGCGGCTGGAGGCGGAGATCGCGGGAGCCGGCGGCCTCGACAGCCGCACCAGGCCGCTGGTGCGCGATTTCCTACGGCAGTGCCGGGAGCGACCGCCCGCACTGGGCCTGTGGCGGGTGCTGGCCGCGGTGGAGGACACGTTCGCCGGGCGGGCGGCCGCGGACAACCTGGCGATTCTGCGGCCCCTGCTGGCGAGCGGCGGGCTGGACGGCGAGAACGACTCCGTGCTGCCGACGGTGGCGGGGCTGACGCTGATCGCGAACGGGGATCTCGGCACCGCCAGGGCGATGAGCGAGGGCATCGCGGGGGCGGCCGGGGCGCGGGGGTGGCTGAGCACCGTCGCGCACGGGCGGTTCCTGCGGGCGCAGGCGGTGCTGCCGGCGGCGCTGGTGACCGAGGCCGTGGCCGATGCGCGGGCGGCCGTCGAGTTCAAGGTGGGCAGCAACACGCCGGCCGAGGGGTTGCTGTTCGCGTTGTGCCCGCTGGTGGACGCGCTCGTCGAGGCGGATCGGGTCACCGAGGCCGATGCGTTGCTCGCGGCGGCGTTTCCGGGGGAGCCACCGCCGTACGGGCTCAGCAGTCCGATGTTTCTGCAGAGCCGGGGGCGGCTGCGGTGCGCGCAGGAACGGCCGGTGGAGGCGATCGCGGATCTGCGCGCGGCGGCGCGAATGTGGGACGAGCTGGGCGTACGGCACCCGGGGGTGGCCTCGTGGCGGGCCGACCTGGTGGCGCCGATGAGAGCCGCGGGAGCCGCGACCAGAAGCGCCGCAAAAGACGAGGTGGAAGCGCTGGCGTGGGAGCATCTCGAGCTGGCCGAGCGGGCGGCGGCGCCGGGGTCGCTCAGCTACGCGCTGCGGGTGGCGGCGACGGTGGCGGGGCGGGACGAGCGGATCGCGTTGCTGCAGCGGGCGGTCGCGGTGTGTGAGGGAACCCCGGAGCGGCTGGCGAGGGCGTACGGGCTGGTGGGTCTGGGCAGCGCCCTGCGGCGGGCCGGTCAGCTCGGCGCGGCGCGGGAAAAACTGCGTACGGGGCTCGAAATCGCCGCCGCGGGAGGAGCGAGTCGGCTGGCGGCGCGCGCGACGGCCGAACTGCATGCGGCGGGTGCGCGACCACGCCGGGCCGCCCAGCACGGGCCGGGGGCGTTGACCGAGGCCGAGCAGCAGGTGGCGGGGATGGCCGCGGGCGGGCTGACCAACCGGGAGATCGCGGCGCGGCTGGTGCTGAGCCGGCGCACGATCGAGACGCATCTGGCGCACGCCTATCACAAGCTGGGCATCGCCTCGCGCCGTGACCTGACGGCGGCGCTGCGCTCAGCGGGCGATCAGCCGGCTTAGATCCTCGCGGGTGACCTCCTCCTGCAGGAAGACCACGCGATAGACGACGTAACCGACCCACGACTGCGCGATGAGGGTGACCGGCAACGAGGGGTCGCCGCGGCGTTCCAGGATCGTGACCAGGCCCTCGAACCACGGGTGCAGGATGTCGCGCAGGTCGGCCCGGCCCGCCTCGCCGCGGGAGCTCATCGCGCCGGCCACCACGCTTGCGTCGCCGTAGCGGGTGAGCGCGCCGAGCAGGGCCTCCAGCTGCGCCAGCAGGTCGCCCTCGAGCGAGCCGGTGTCGGGCAGTTCCGCGGGGGCGAGCTTTCCCCGTACGGCGTCGGTGACGATCGCGGCCTTGTTCGGCCACCAGCGGTAGAGCGTCATCTTGGCCACGCCCGAGCGTTCGGCGATGCGCTCCATGGTCACCCGGTGATAGCCGACCTCGTTGAGCAGCTCCTCGGCGGCGGCCAGGGCAGCGGCCTGCGCCCGGGGATCACGCTTGCGACCCGGCATGAGCGTTTCCTCCTGTCGTCGGGATCACAGGATCCTATATCCGATACGAGACGTATCGTTTAGGAAACGCGAACGACACACAACCTGGAAGAGGCGAGGACGATGGCGCGACTGGACGGCAGGACGGCGCTGGTGACCGGCGGGGCGAGCGGCATCGGGCGGCAGACCGCGCTGCGGCTGGCGAGCGAGGGCGCGAACGTGGTCGTCGCCGACGTGCAGGACGATCCGGGCGCCGAGGTGGCCACCGAGATCGAGAAGAACGGCGGCCGGGCGCTGTTCGTGCACCTCGACGTGACCGACGAGGCCGCCTGGCAGCAGGCCGTGGCGCAGGTCGAGAAGGCGTACGGCGGGCTCGACGTGCTGGTCAACAACGCCGGGCTGGGCCACGCCGACACGCTCGAGGAGACGTCGCTCGAGCTCTACGAGAAGGTCGTCGCGGTCACGCAGACGAGCGTCTTCCTGGGCACCAAGGCCGCGGCCGAGCTGCTCAAGGCGTCGCCGGCCGCCTCGGTGGTCAACATCAGCTCGATCTTCGGCGCGTCCGGCGGCTTCGGCACCTCGCCCGCCTATCACGCGGCCAAGGGCGCAGTCCGTACGCTGACCAAGAACATCGCCGTGCAGTGGGCGCCGCTCGGCATCCGCGTCAACAGCGTGCACCCGGGCTTCATCGAGACCCCGATGATGGGCGAGACCGACCAGAGCCCGTACGTGGCCACGACGCCCCTGGGCCGGGTCGGCCGGCCCGAGGAGGTCGCGGCCGCGATCGTCTTCCTGGCCGGCGACGACGCCTCGTTCATCACCGGCGCCGAGCTGTTCGTCGACGGCGGCTACATCGCCCGCTGATTTTCTGGCGGCTCTTGCGAGCGTCGTCAGCCCATCGGCGTCAGCAGGGCCTCGTTCGCGAGGAAGAGCGGGATCGCGCGGGCCGGCTGGGGAACGGCGTAGTGGAAGCCCATCCCCTGCCGGTAGCCGAGCTCGTGCAGCATCTCGGCCTGCGCGGCGCTCTCCACAGCCTTGGCCACGGCCACGATGCCCAGTTCGCCCGCGAGCGTGGCCACGGCGCGGGCCACGGCGGCCTGCCGGGGCGACGTGATGATCTGCTCGGTCATCGACCCGTGCAGCTTGATCACGTCGATCGGCGCCGACGCCAGCGCGGGCAGCGACCCGGGCCCGGCGCCGAAATCGTCAAGCGACACCCGTACGCCCAGGTCCCGCACCGCGTGCAGCGCCTCGAGCACGGTCTGCTCGGCCAGCGCGTCCTCGGTCACCTCGATGATCAGGCGGCCGGGTTCGGGAACCGTGCGGGCCACCTCGTCGGCGAAGCCGGGCTCGCGCAGCTGGTGGGCGCTGACGTTGACGTACGTCTCGGGCCAGTCGGCGTCCTGCTGGCGGCACGCCTCGGCCAGCATCCAGCGGCCCAGCGGCACGATCAGCCCGCTGCGCTCGGCGACCGGGATGAAGTCGCCCGGCATGATCGGCCCGCGGGTGGGGTGCTGCCAGCGGGCGAGCGCCTCGAGGCCGGTCAGGCTGCCCCGCCCGAGCCGCACGATGGGCTGATAGACCAGCTCCAGCTGGCCGCCCTCGACGGCGTCGTGCAGCCCGTCGAGCAGGGCCGCCTGATCCCCGAAGCGGCGCTTCAGGCCCGACTCGTAGTGGAAGGGCCGGCCCCGGCCGCGCGCCTTGGCCACCCGCAGCGCCATGTCGGCCTTGCTCAGCAGGTCGCCGCCGGTGTCGCCGGGCATCCCGGAGGCCACCCCGAGGCTGGCCCGGGCCGAGACCGGGCGGCCGTCGACGTCGATCGGGCTGTCCAGCGCGATCTGGATGCGGTCGGCCAGCTCCTCCAGCGCGGGCACGGCGATCTCGGGCGCGAGCACGGCGAACTGGTCGCCGCCGAGCCGCCCGACCAGGTCGCCCTCGCGCACGCTGTCGCTCAGCAGCCGGGCCACGGCGGCCAGGATCCGGTCGCCCACGACGTAGCCGAGCACGTCGTTGACGGCGGTGAAGTTGTCGAGGTCGACCATCAGCACCGCGGGCGGGTTGCCCCGCTGGAACCCGTCGTCCAGGCGGCGCATGAACTCCGCGCGGCTCAG
This sequence comes from Paractinoplanes lichenicola, assembly GCF_016785085.1. Lineage (GTDB taxonomy): Bacteria > Actinomycetota > Actinomycetes > Mycobacteriales > Micromonosporaceae > Actinoplanes > Actinoplanes lichenicola. The sequence goes on along the minus strand of NZ_JAENHO010000004.1, from coordinate 353,107 downwards.
CAGGCTTTCGTCTCCCACAGCGCGTAGTATCGCCCGCCGCTCCGCCGATAGTGGCGGGAATGCCCGAAACAGGCGCTAGCCATCGAGGAGTATGGTCGGTCCGAAGTCGACCTTGGGAGCCGTCATGAGCGAGCCGAAGCTGGACACCTCGCGGCCCAGCAGCGCGCGGGTGTGGAACTACCTGCTCGGCGGCAAGGACCACTTCGAGATCGACCGGATCGTCGGCGATCAGGTGCGCGAGTCGCTGCCCGAGATCGTGGTGGTGGCCCAGGAGCAGCGCAAGTTCCTCTCCCGGGCGGTCACGTGGCTGGCGGGCGAGGCCGGCATCCGCCAGTTCCTCGACATCGGCACGGGCCTGCCGGTCGCGGAGAACACGCACCAGGTGGCCCAGCGGGTGGCGCCGGACGCGCGGGCCGTCTACGTCGACAACGACCCGCTGGTGCTGGTGCACGCAAGAGCTTTATTGACCGGTACGGCGGAGGGCTCGACCGACTACGTCGACTCCGACGTCGAGGACCCGGCCAAGATCCTGCGCGAGGCGGCCCGCACGCTCGACTTCTCCCGCCCGGTGGCGCTGACCATGCTGGGCATCCTGGGCAACGTGGCCGACTACGCCGAGGCCCGGTCGATCGTCGAGCGCCTGCTGGCCGCCGTGCCCCCGGGCAGCTACCTGATGATCTCGGACGGCACGAACACGAGCCCCGGGATCGTCGAGGGCCAGCGCAAGGCGAACCAGAGCGGCCACCCGTACAACCTGCGCAGCCCTGAGCAGATCGCCGGGTTCTTCGAGGGGCTCGAGCTCGTGGAGCCGGGCGTGGTCTCGATCCCGCATTGGCGGCCGATCGGCGAGGCGCCCCCGGCCATGGACGGCTACTGCGGGGTCGCGCGCAAGCCCTGAGTGCCGCTTGAGCATTGACGAGCGTCACTGTCTTGGACGATGATGACGCCGTCCCACGCGGCCGTTGAACGGCCGATTCGTGGGCGGGTTGATGACTTTGTGGGGAGTCAGTGGTGCTCCCGCCTGCCTTCGGTTGCTTCGGCGGCGGCGTCCCTTTGTTTCCCGAAGGACCCCGCGTATGTCCCCCGCACGCAAGGTCGCCCTGGTCGCCGTCGCCGTTGCCCTGACTTTCGTCGGCATGCGCCCGGTGTACGCAGCGGAGAAATCGGTCTACATTCCCGCCTCTTGGAAGAGCACCGGCGAGGTGCCGTGGAGCCAGGACCGGACGAAGGAATCGGCGAACTTCATCTTGCTCTGGGGCGAGAAATCGGGCCCGAACCCGAAGAGCGCGCCCTCGCCGTACACGTTCGATCCGGACAACATCCTGTCCCAGCTCGAGACGCTGTACGCGTTCTACAACGACACGATGAAGTTCACGGTCACCGCGCAATACAAGATCGACGTCATCGTCACGCAGACCTGGAACCGTACGGAATTGAACGCCTGGGCCACCGGGGGCAGCGCCGACGGGCGGGTCGGCGTCATCAACATCGCGCCCGCGGCCGCGCTGCCGGGATCGTGGGGACTCGCGCACGAGCTCGGCCACGTCTTCCAGAACCTGACGTTCCTCGGCAGATCCGGGTACGGCTTCACGAACGCGTCGGCCGGCACGTTCTGGGAGGCGAGCGCCGAATACATGGCGATGCAGGTGTATCCGGACGGGGGCGCGGGCGACCTCACCCGCTTCCTGCGCACGGAGAACCTCGCCTATTCGTCCTCACGGCACCATTACGGCGCGTGGATGCTGATCCAGTATTTCGAGGACCTCCAGCCCGGCCTCTTCAACCGCGTGTGGGCCGAGGCTCGCAACACCGAGCATCCGCTGGAGACGTACCGGCGGCTGCTGGGCTATTCGCAGGAACAACTCAATGCCGCGCTGGCCTCCTACGCCCAGCATCAGGTCACGTACGACTACAGCAACAAGTCGCACTTCCAGAAATTCATCAACTCCATGTACGGCGGGGCCTTCATCAACGCGTACAACGGGGTGCCGGTGGACGCGGTCGGCAACCACTACGCGATTCCGGACGCGTTGGCGCCCTCGGACTACGGCTACAACAAAATCAAACTGGTGCCGTCTTCTTCTCTCGTGCGCCTGCACTTCAAGGGACACGCGAACGACGCTGCGGGGTGGAGCTACGGATTCGTCGCGGTTTCGGCTAGTGGGGTGCCGCGGTATGGGCCGGTGAGCACCGCGGCCGACGGACAGATCTCGTTCCAGATGCAATCCGGGGACAAGGACTTGTACCTGGTTGTCGTGGGCGCGCCTTCGTCGGTGCACAAGTACGGGTTCTTGGACGGGTATACGAAGAACCATCGGTATGCGTACGAGTTCGGGGTTTCCGGGGCCGTGCCGTCGGGATACGAGCCGGGATATGTGAAGCCGGCCGCTGCCGGGGGTGGGCACTGGCACTCCAACGGCGGGGGCTGGGTCGACAACCAGGCTTCCGTGGCGTCCACCGCTTATGTGGGGCCGCGGGCTGCCGTCTACGGAAACTCGACCGTCTCGGGGAACGCCCGGATCGAGGGGCTGGCCTGGGTCAACTCGGGGGCCACCGTGAGCGGGAACGCGATCGTCAAGGACAACGCGATCGTCCAGGGCGGCGCCAATTTGTCGGGGTCGATCGTGGTCGGCGGGGACGCGGAGTTGGCCTCTGCTTGCGGCTCGGGAACCTACCTGCTGTTCAACCCTGACCGGGGGTGCGACGGGCGCGGGGGCGAGAGCGACATCAACCCCTCGTACGCACGGTTCAGCGATGCCGAAGTGGCGGTCACGGACGGCTCTACGCCGACACCTACGCCCACTGCCTCACCCACTCCCACTCCCCCGCCCGCTGGCCGCTCCTGCCAGGCTCGGCTGGCGGTCACCGGCAGCTGGACGGGCGGCTTCCAGGGCGAAGTGACCGTGACGGCGGGTTCGAGCGGGACTTCCGGGTGGACGGCCGCCTGGCAGCTCGCCTCAGGCCAGCGAATCACCCAATCGTGGGGCGCCACGGTCACCACGACCGGCAGCGCGGTCACGGCCGGCAACGTGAGCTGGAACGGCACGCTGGCCGCGGGCGCCTCGGTGACGTTCGGCTTCCTGGCGGAAGGGGCGGCGACCACCCCGTCCCTGTCGTGCGTAGCAACCTGACTCGGTTCCGGCGGCCCGCTCCCGGCTACGAGACGGGGGCGGGCGCCATGCGGGATTCGATGTCGGCGGCGGTGGCGGGGCGGCCGAACAGGTAGCCCTGGGCCAGGGAGTAGCCGGCGGCGTGCAGGCGGTTGGCCTGGTCCTCGGTTTCGACGCCCTCGGCGACGGCCTCGATGCGCAGGCCGTTGGTGAAGCCGATCAGGTGCTCGACGATCACGGCGCCGGCGTGGTCGGCGGCGTCGCCGCTGACGAAGGACTTGTCGACCTTGAGGACGTCGACCGGGACCGTGAGCAGCAGGCTCAGCGAGGACTGGCCGGTGCCGAAGTCGTCCAGGGCGACCCGCAGGCCCCGTTCGCGCAGTTCGCGGACTGCCTCGAGCGGGGCGCCGGCCTCCAGCACGGCCGTCTCGGTGACCTCCAGCAGCAGCGTGGCGCGGTCCACCCCCGTACGGGCCAGGATCTGCTCGACCTCGGCCACGAAACCGGGCTCGGCGAGCTGGCGCGCGGACACGTTGATGCTGATCTTCGAGGGGGCGTGTGCTCCGAAGCGGCGCTGCCACTCGGCGGCCTGGCGGCAGGCGTTCTCGAGCACCCAGCGGCCGATCTCGACGATCCGCGCGTTGCGCTCGGCCAGCGGGATGAACACGTCCGGCGAGACCAGGCCGTGCTCGGGGTGGCGCCAGCGCAGCAGCACCTCGACGCCGGCCGGGCGGCCGCTGGGCAGCTCCACGATCGGCTGGTAGAGCAGGAAGAACTCGTCGCGGTCGAGGGCGCCGAGCAGGTCGGCGCTGAGCCGGGCGGTCCGCTGGGCCTGCTCGTCCATCTCGGCGTCGAACCAGTGCCGCCGGTCGCCGCCGCGGGCCTTCGCCTCGTACATGGCCACGTCGGCCCGGCGCAGCAGGTCCGGTCCGGTGTCGCCGGCGCGGGCCGTGGTCACGCCGACGCTGGCCACGCTGCGCACCCCGGGGCCGAGCCGCGGCGATTCGCGCAGGCCGGTCAGCACCCGCGCCAGGATCTCGTCGACCCGGTGGTCGGTGACGTCGCGCAGCACGATCGTGAACTCGTCGCCGCCGAGCCGGGCCACCACGCCCTCGCTGCCCACGGCGGCCCGCAGGCGGCGGCTGACCACGATCAGCAGCGAGTCGCCGGTGGTGTGGCCGAGCCGGTCGTTGACGCTCTTGAAGTCGTCCATGTCGAGCAGCGCCACGTGGAACTCGGCCCGCGTGGCCAGCAGCACGTCGACGGTCTCCTCGAACAGCGCGCGGTTGCCGACGCCGGTCAGCGGGTCGTGGGTCGCCTGGTACGAGAGCTGGTCCTGGGTCTCGCGGAGCCGGTTGAGGCTGGTGTCGACGGTGCTCAGCAGCCGCCGGTTCTCCCGCAGCGCGTACACCTGACGCAGCATGACCAGCACCGTGAGCACGGCCGTGCTGATCCGTACGGCGGTGCTGTCGCCGCCCGCCCACAGCAGCAGGGCGTCCATGGCCACCACGGCCACGTACGGCACGACGCTGATCCGCCGGATCCGGCGCGGGGCGGGGAGTCGGCCGCCGCTGCGCAGCTGGCGGGCCGCGGCGAGGGTCACGCCGAGCGATCCGACCGGGATGGCGACGAAGCTGCTGGACAGGTGCGGGTGGTCGACCAGGAACGGGGACAGGCTGCCGAACGCGGCGCTGAGCGCGCTGCCCGCCGAGAGCAGGTGCAGGGCGCGGCGGTCGAGGCGGCCCGCGCCGGCGAAGGCGACCTTGGCCAGCGTGACCACGGCGACCAGGCCGATCGAGACCATCACCAGGACGGCGGTGGCCGACCCGGATTCGGCGGTCCACTCCTGGTGGTTGCGGATCGAGAACTGCCAGACGAACGCGGCCCCGGCCACCAGCACGACGCACGAGTCGAGCAGGAAGCGCACCCAGTCGCCGCGGGTGCGCTGCCAGGCCGGCAACCGCAGCAGGGCCCAGATGACCACGCCCATCGTGGCCAGATACCAGCTCATCGTCAGCGTGCCGACGCGCTGCGAGGGCTCCGGGCCGCCGACCGCGTCGACGGTGTTGGAGATCGTGCCGCCGACGTAGAGCGCGCTGGCCAAGGCCATGTGCCGCCAGAACCGCCGGGTGCCCGGGTCGAGCACCGCCGAGCGGGAGACACCCCAGGCCGCGTACGAGGCCACGCCCGCGCTCACCGGGAGCAGGAGCCAGCCGAGGATCGGGTACGCCCATTCGTGCACCAGGCCGACGGCGAGCCAGGCGGCACCGGCCAGCACGAGCGCCGAACCGGCCACCCCGAGGGCGTTCCGGTGCAGCCGCAGCCTCGCCTGCTCCAATGTCGTCTCCTCCGGATCCCCGTACGGCGGTGGTTCATGTGCCCTCATCGGCGCGGCGCCGGGGATTCTGTAGCAAACTTTCCGGAAACCTCGATCTCTTACCTGCCCGGGGAGACTGCCGATGAGGGCCTGTATGAGAGACCCCGCTCGCCGGTCCGACCCCGTCATGGCCGGGCTCGCGGCGGTCAGCGTCGCCATCGTGCTCTGGTTCCTGGCCGGGCCGGGCGGCGCGACCACGTCGTGGGGCGTGCAGACGTGCCTCGACGTGTTGATCGCGGTGTTCGCGTGGAGGCTGGTCCGGGCCACCGCCGGTCAGCGGCACGCGCGCCGGTTCTGGCGGGCCGTCCTGTTCACGGGCGTGACGTGCGCGCTCGGCGACGGCTACCAGACCGTCCTCGCCGTCGTTCAGGGCGCGAACCACCAGCCGAGCCCGATCCAGACCGGTCTCGTGGTGCTCGGCATGGTCACTGTGATCATCACGATGCTCTTCCACCCGCTCGGCGGCACCGGCCGGCTGCGCCTGCGCCTGTGGCTCGACGCGACCACGGTGCTCACCGCGGTCATCGTGTTCCTCTGGTATTTCGTGCTGGCCGAGGTCGTGACCGACGGCGACACCACCGAGCTGGTCGGCGCGGTGGCCACCTCCGCGGTCATGCTGCTGATCACCGTCGGCCTGCTCAAGCTGCTGCTCAGCGGCACCGCCCCGTTCGACCGCGGCCCCGGCATCGTGGCCAGCCTGGGCGTGGCCGGCACGGCGATCGCGGCCTCCACCGTCACCCTGCTCACCGGCACCGACGACCCCGGCGTCATCTACGCCGCGCAGCTCGTGCCGTGTCTGCTCATGCCGGTCGGCATGCGCTACCAGGAGCTGCGGATGCGCCGCAGCGGCGCCGAGGCCGTCGGCACCGGGCGGCGGCGGGCCAGCCGGCTCCCGTACGTGGCCGTCGGCGCGGTGCAGCTGCTGCTGCTCGCCGCCCTGGCCGGCCGCGGCGGCGACCTGCGCGTCTGGGGCGTCACGATCGGCGCGGTGGCCATCACCGCGCTGGTGCTGAGCCGGCAGAGCGCCGCCTTCACCGACAACGAGCGCCTGACCGACGAGATCGACCGCAGCCGCGAGTGGTTCCGGTCGCTGCTGCAGCACTCCTCCGACGTCACGCTGGTGGTCGGCCGGGACGGCTCGGTCCGCTTCACCACCCCGGCCGTGCACAAGGTGCTGGGCATCGAGGCCGTCGAGCTCGACGGCACGGTGCTGGCCGACCGGGTGCACCCCGACGACATGCCGACCCTGCGCGAGCTGCTGGCCCGGCTGGCCGCGCGGCCCGGCACCGAGGCCGACGCCCAGGTGCGGCTGCGGCACACCGACGGGTCGTACCGGTGGCTGCAGGTCGTCGGCGTCGACCTCTCCGGGAACCCCAGCGTGAACGCGATCGTCTTCAACGCCCGCGACGTCACCGAGGCCCGGGCGCTGCACGACGAGCTGCGCCACCAGGCCACCCACGACGCGCTGACCGGGCTGGCCGACCGCAGCCTGCTCGAGCAGCGGCTCGCGGAACTGTCCGACGGCCAGGTCAGCGTGCTGCTGATCGACCTCGACGGGTTCAAGCCGATCAACGACCGGCACGGCCACCACGCCGGCGACCAGGTGCTGACGGCCGTGGCCGAGCGGCTCACCACGTGGACGCCGGAGCACGGCCTGGCCGTCCGGCTCGGCGGCGACGAGTTCGCCGTGCTGCTGCCCGGCTCCGGCGCCACCGCGGCGGCCGACCGGGCCGAGCACATCGCGCAGGCCGTGGCCGAGCCGATCCGGCTGCCGGACGGGCTCGAGGTCACGGTCGGCGCCAGCGTCGGCGTGGCCACGGGCGCCCCGGGCGACGCGACGCAGCTGCTCAAGGACGCCGACGCCGCCATGTATCGCAAGAAGGCCCTCCGAAGTGGATCGCCGCTCGCGCCGGTCCGCTAAATTGCCGGTGTGACCGATCGGATCGTCGCCGGCCGATACCGCCTCGAGCGGCCGATCGGCCGGGGCGGCATGGGCGCCGTCTGGCAGGCCCACGACGAGCTGCTGGGCCGCGACGTGGCGATCAAAGAGGTCATCGGGCCCAGCACCGAGCGGGCCCTGCGCGAGGCCCGGGCCGCCGCCCGCCTGCGGCACCCGAGCATCGTCACCGTGCACGACGTGGTCACCGACGACGACCGGCCGTGGATCGTCATGGAGCTCGTCGGCGGGCAGTCCCTCGCGGGCGCCATCCGCGAGCACGAACTGCTGACCGAGCACCGTACGGCCGGGATCGGGCTGCACGTGCTCGACGCGTTGCGCGCGGCCCACCGCGAGGGCATCCTGCATCGCGACGTCAAACCGGCGAACATCCTGCTCGACGGGGATCGCGTGGTGCTGACCGACTTCGGCATCGCCGCCATCGACGACGCCACCGCCCTGACCGCCACGGGCCAGCTCGTCGGGTCGCCGGCGTACATGGCGCCGGAACGCATCAACGGCAAGCCCGCCACGGCCGCGGCCGATCTGTGGGCGCTCGGAGTCACCCTCTTCACGGCGGTGACGGGCAAATCGCCGTTCCAGCGCGAGGACACGCAGGCCACGTTCGCCGCGATCCTGACCTTCGAGGTGCCACCACCCCCGTACGCGGGAAGGTTGTGGCCCGTCATCAAAGGGCTGCTCGACAAGGATCCCGCCACCCGGCTCACCGCCGAGGCCGCGCGCCCGCTGCTCGAAACGGTCGCCGCCCTACCCGCCGACGAGCCCCCACGGCGTCGCGGCGACGGCTCCACCGCGGTCGCCCCGCCTCTGACGATCGCCGCGCCGACCGTGCGGCAGGACCCCGGCGGGCCCACCGCGACCGCCCACACCGTGCTGATCCCGGGGTCGGGCCGCCGGGTGCGTACGGCCTGGGTCGTCTTGTCGGCCGCCCTGGCCGTGCTGATGCTCGGCGGGGGCATCGCCTGGGCCGCCGGGCGCGGTAGCGACGACAAGCCCCCCGTGCTTCCGGCCGAGGCGTCGTCGTCGCCGGCGCGATCCGCCGCTCCCCCGTCGACGCCTGCCACCCCGGTCAACCCGAACCTCGACAGCTGCCTGGTCGGCCGGTGGCGGATGACCTCGGTCGAGGTGGTCAACCACTTCGAGGGGATCGACAAGACGTTCAGCGGCGGCCGCGGCGCCATCATGCGGATCTGGCCGGACGGGCGGGGCGCCAGCGACTTCAACAAGTCGGCGCCGCTGACGGCCACCGTCAAGGGCGCGAAATACGTGCAGACGCTGCGGGGCACCGCGACCTATCACAACGAGACCCGCAACGGCCGGGTCTACTCGAGCGGGGTGGTCGCCAAGCGCTCGACCAAAATCACCCGCAACGGGCGCAACGTCAGCTTCACCCAGTCGGTCTCCAACGGCTCGTCCCAGGAATACATCTGCTCGGAAACCCGCCTCACCATCTACGGCGACGAAGACTCTTCCACAGACAGCTACGAACGGCTCAGCCGAACGCCCTGAGCCTGTGGACAACTCCGCATTGTGGATAACTCCGGCCCGCTTCCCACCGCACGGTAGGGTCCCCACCACATCCCGTGGTGGGCGGGGGAGGCGGTGGCCGTACAGCGATCTTGCGGTTTCGATCTTGGGGTGGGCGATCTTGGGTGCGCGGCGTTCATGGCCTGAAACGGCGGGGGAATCCGCCGTTCGGGGGGCCGACCCGGCGGACGATCCCCGGTAGCGTCGGCGGCGGCAACCGCACCGAACTGCAGGAAGAGCACCGTGCGCATCTCCGTTCTCGGCCCGTTGCGGGCCACGGTGCAAGGCTCGGCCGCCGACCTGGGCGGGCCCCGGCAGCGGGCGGTGCTGGCCCGGCTGGCGGTGGCGGGCGGTGACGTGGTGTCGGCCGACCGGCTCGTCGACGACCTGTGGGGCGACGCCGACGTGCCGGCCAAGGCGCTGGCCACGCTGCAGGTGCACGTCTCGCATCTGCGCCGCGCGCTCGAACCGGGCCGGGCGCCCCGCACCCCGGCGTCGGTGCTGGTCAGTGCGCCCCCGGGCTATGCGCTGCGGCTGCCCGCGGACGGGGTCGACGCGTGGCACTTCGACGACCTCGTACGCCGGGCGGCCGGCGCCGAGCCCGCGCAGCGAGAGCGGTTGCTGACCGAGGCGCTGGGTTGCTGGCGGGGTGAGGCCTACGCCGAGGTGGCGGCCGAGCCGTGGGCCGTGCCCGAGGTGGCCCGGCTGGCCGAGCTGCGCCTGCTGGCCGTGGAGTCGCTGGCCGAGGCGCAGCTCTCGCTCGGGCAGGCTGCGCTCGTGGTCGCCTCGCTGGAACGCCACCTGCACGACAATCCGGGCCGCGAGGGTGCGGTGCGGCTGCTGGCGCTGGCCCTTTATCGGGGCGGGCGGCAGGGGGACGCGCTCGCGGTGCTGCGCCGCACCCGGGAGCATCTGGCCGAAGAGCTGGGGGTTGATCCGGGGCCGGCGTTGCGGGCGTTGGAGACGGACATTCTGGCGCAATCCCCGGCCCTGGATGCGCCGGTTTTGTCTGGTTATCCGGCCACGCAGGAGAGCGCGTCTGCCGCCGGGCAGCTCGGGTCCGGGACGGCCGCGCAGGTCGCGTCCGCGGCAGCCACGCAGCTCACGACCGGAACAGCTACGCAGCTCACGTCCGGGACAGCCACGCAGCTCACGACCGGGGCGGCCACGCGCGGGGTGTCGGCCCCGGAAGGGCAAACGCCGGCGTTGTGGGGCCGGGAGGCGGAACTGGCCTTGATCGCGAGGGCTGCGGACGAGGTCGCTCGCGAAGGTGCCCGGGTGGTGCTGATCGGCGGCGAGCCCGGGGCCGGGAAGACGACCCTGGCCGAGGCCGCCCTGGCGGAGCTGGGTCGCGCCGGCTGGCTGACCCGTCGTGGGCGCTGCCCGGAGGTCGACGGCGCCCCGCCCGGCTGGGCCTGGACGGAGGCATTGACCGCGGGGGCCGACAACAAGACCGGCGGGGCCGGGGGCATGACGGGGAACGACGGCGCGGTGCCGAACCCGTTCCGGCTAGGGCTGAGTATCGCGGCGGCGCTCGACAGCGGGCGGAGTGTCGTGCTGCTCGACGACGTGCATCGGGCCGACGACCTGACCCTGCAACTGCTGCGCCAAGTGGTGGCGCAGCAGGCGGGACGGCCGCTTCTGGTGATCGTCACCTATCGCACCGGCGACCGCGGTGACGAGCTCGAGGCCACGATCGCCGCGCTGCTCGGGTCGACGGCGGCCCACCTCGAGCTGCGCGGGCTCGACCAGCGGGCGACGGCCGAGCTGGCCCGGCGGCACGGGCTGGCCGAGGCGGGGCCCGACCTGCTGACCATGGTGGCCGAGCGGACCAACGGCAATCCCTTGTTCGTCCGGGAACTGGCCCGGCTCATCGCCGCCGAAGGCTCGCACGCGGCGGGTTCGGGGGTGCCCGCGGGCGTACGGGAGGTGTTGCGCCGCCGCGTGGCCCGGCTGCCGGACGCCGTGGCGACGACGCTGCGGCAGCTGGCCGTGCTGGGGCGCGCGGCCGACCTCGACGTGCTGGCCGAGGTGGCCGGGCGCGACCCGGACGAGCTGCTCGACACGCTGGAGACCGCGGTGCTGGCGGGGCTGCTCGACGAGCCCGCGCCGGGGCAGGTGCGGTTCACCCACGCGCTGGTGCGGGACACGCTCTACGAGGACACGCCGCTGCTGCGCCGGGCCCGGCTGCACACGCGGGCGCTGACGGTGCTCGACGGGCACGCGGACGCGGCGACCCTGGCCCGGCACGCCGCGGCGGCCGCCGGTCCGGCCACGGCGAGCGAGGCGATCCCGTACGCGGTGGCGGCGGCCCGCGCGGCCGAGCGGGCCGGGTCGTGGCGGGAGGCGGCCGGGGAGTGGCGGCAGGCCGTGCGGCTGCACGAGCTGGCCGGCAGCCGCGCCACCGGGCCGGCCGCCGAGTTGCTGGCCCCGGCGGTGAACGCGCACGCCCGGGCCGGGGACATCGTGCGGGCCCGCCGCATCTATCTGAACGCCGGCGACGACCTCGCCGTTCTGACGGCCTGGGACGCCCCGCTGATCTGGACCACGCGTGACGGCCGCGAGCCGTCGTCCGGCACGATCGCGGCCATCCGGCGTCATCTCGCCACCGACGTTCAAGACCCTTCCCGCGTACGCCTTCTGCTCGCACTTTTCCGTGAGCTGGAGGGCTTCGACGAGCCCGAGGCCCAGCGGGTCAGCGCCGAGGCCCTGGCCCTCGCCCGCGGGGCCGGCGACGCGCGGCTGCTGTGCGCGGCGCTCAACGTGCGGGCGTACGCGGCCCTCGGGCCCGACCTGCGCGACGAGCGCCGGGCGGTCGCCGAGGAATATCTGGCCCGCGCAACCGAGTGCGGCGAGATCGACCACGAGGCCGTCGCGCACTGGCTGCTGTTCCTGGAGTCGGCCGCCCGTACGGACCTGGAGCGGGCGCGGGCCGAGATGGGGCTGGCCGTGGCCCGCTCGACGACGGGGCAGCTGAGCGGGTTGCTGGCCGTGGTCGGCATCTTCGAGGCGCTGCTCGAGCTGCTGGCCGGGCGGGTCGACGCGGCCCTGGAAAGGTACGCGGACGTGAGCCGGCGGCTGGCCGAGCACGGCGCGCTCAACGGGGCCGCGATGGCCACGGTCGGGCGGATCGGGGCGGCGATGGCCCGCGACGAGTGGGCGCCGCTGCGCGACGAGCTGATGGCGGTGGAGGCGGCGTACCCGGGACGGGTAACCGATCCGCTGGTGCTGGCCCTGCTCGACACGGGCGACGAGGAGACGGCCCGGCGGGTCTGGGCGGATCGGCTGCCGATCGACCGCAACTACTACTGGCTCGGGTTCACCGCGCTGCGCGGGCACGCGGCGGCCCGGCTCGGCGACGAGGAGACCGGCCGGCGGATCGCCGCCGACCTGCTCCCCTTCGCCGGCCGGGTCGCCGGGCTCGACTCGGGCACGCTCTACGCCGGGCCGGTCGACGCGGCCCTGCACGCGCTGACCCGCGACGAGGCGTACGCGAAAACGGCGGCCGAGCTCACCGCGCGGCTCCGAACACCAGGCTCTCCCGCCGCCTGAACGGCAACGGCAACAGCTTGATCATGATGGCGACCGGGATCCCGCCCTCCTTGCGCGTCTCGGCCAGCTCGGCCTCGGTGGCCACGGCCAGGATCCGGGGCACCTCGAAGGTCATCTTGGCGCCGCGCTTGCGGATCTCGGACTCGACCCGGTTCCACTCGTCGTCCGACACGTACTGCTTGATCAGCGGGACGATCGTGCGCTCCTCGTCGGCGATGTGCTCGTGCAGCGTGTCGCGCAGGTCGGCCAGGTCGGCGGCGAGCTCGGCGGGCACGATGTGCTCGGCCTTGAGCGCGGCCGCGCCGACCCGGATCCGGGCCAGCTTGGGGTCGAGCACGGCGTGGTCGTCGGTGAGCTCGGTCAGGTCGACGTGGGCGCCGGCCGAGCGCTCGAGCACCGGCCACAGCACGTCGTCCTCGGCGCTGTGATGGTGGTGGATGCTGTCGCAGAAGTCGGTCAGGTAGCCGGCGATGGCGGAGGCGCGCTTGCGGTCGAGGCGCGGGCTGTTGCGGGCCAGGTCGGCGGTGAGGGCGGCGCAGCGGTCGAGGTCGCGCAGCATTGCCCGGTGGGCGAGGAGGAGTCCGCTCGGTTCGTTGTTCATGGGAAACACCGTGCCGGGCGGCACCTGCGACCGACCTAAGGCCGGCTTAACGAGAGCCGCCGCAGGGCCAACGCGAGTTGCAGGCGGAGGCGGCCCTGGGGGTCGCGCACGTCCCAGCCGAGCACGGGCAGGGTGTGGGCGAGGCGGTCCTGCAGGGTGGAGTGGTGCACACGCAGGGCGGTCGCGGCGGCGCGCAGGCTGGGCGAGCGGGCCACCGCGTCGAGGGTGGCCAGCACCCAGGGGGCGGTGGCGGCGGCCCGGTCGAGGGCGCGCTGGTCGGGCACGGGTTCCGTGCCGGGGCCCACGGCGGCGGCCAGCAGGGCCAGGCCGCCCAGCTCGTCGGCGTGCACGACGCGCGGGCCGGGATCTTGATCTGTGCCCGCGGCGGTGAAACGTAAGGCCAGGACGGCCGCTTCGTAAGAGGCGGGAAGTCGTGTCACCGGGCCGGCGGGGCCAACCCCGGCGCGATCGCCCGACAGGCCGCCCGCCCCGTGAAGCAAGCGCACCGCTCCGCTTTCCAGCGCGACGACTCGTACGGGATCATGGGGGTTGAGACCGAGCCGGGCGGCGGCTTGCAGGCGCAGGGGTTCGGCCGCACGCGCATCGATCACCAGCTCGACCAGCGCCGGATCGGCCTGCGGGGCATGCCCCCGGGTGCGCTCGAGAACCGACCGCGCGGCGGCGGATGCACGCTCGAGCACCATGGCGTCGACCGGACCAGGCGGCCCACTCCGTTCCAGCCACAGCGTCGCGCCACCCGCGGGGGCCGACATCCAACCCTCATCCCGTACGCCATCTCGTACGTCGGCAGGGGCCGGCGCGCCGTCCGGTTCGACCCGGATCTGGACGCGGCGCTCGTCGTCGACCAGCCGCGCCGGACAACCCGAGAGCACGGCCGCCCCGCGCACGATCGTGTGCAGACCGGCCCGCGCCTCGGCGAGCCGGTCGAAATACGCGATCACGTGCAGGGCGGCGCCGGCGTCGGGGTCCAGCGCGGCCAGCCGGACGGCGAGATCCTTCACGGTTACATCCCCATCAGCCTCTTGAGCCAGCGCACCCGGGCGGCGCGCGCGTCCTGCGACACGGCGGCCTGCGGAACCATCATGTCGAAGCCGTGGAAGCCGCCGGGCCAGACGTGCAGCTCGGCCTGGCCGCCGGACCGCCAGATCGCGCTGGCGTAGGCCACGTCCTCGTCGCGGAACGTCTCGGCCGAGCCGACGTCGACGAACGCGGGCGGCAGGCCGGACAGATCGGTGGCGCGGGCCGGGGCCGCGTACGGGGAGACGTCGGGCCCGCCGCAGTCGGCGCCGAGCAGGGCGGTCCAGCCGGTGTTGTTGGCCGTACGGTCCCAGACGCCGCGACCGGCCATCTGCACCGCTGACGGGGTGTCGTTGCGGTCGTCGATCATCGGGCACAGCAGCATCTGACCGGCGAGGGCCGGCCCACCCCGGTCGCGGGCGATCAGGGCGACCGCCGCGGCCAGCCCGCCACCCGCGCTGGCGCCCGCGATGACGATGCGCTCGGGGTCGATGCCCAGCTCGGCGGCGTTCGCGGCGGTCCAGACCAGGCCCGCGTAGCAGTCCTCGACCGGGGCCGGGTGCGGGTGCTCGGGGGCGAGGCGATACTCCACCGACACGATCACCGACGGCACCTCGGCCGCCCAGTCCTGCAGGACCTCGACCCCCGTACGGTTGTTGCCGACGATCATGCCGCCGCCGTGGGTGTGGTAGATCGCGGGTTTGACGACGTCACCCGTTGTCGGCGTCAGGATCAGCAGCTCGACGTCGGGATCGCCGTCCGGGCCGGGCACGTGGCGCCGGGTCACCGTGAAGGCGCCGTCGCGGGCCAGGTCGTCGTCGCTGAGCTCGGCCAGCAGCGAGCCCTCACGCATCGGCTGGATCATGTCGGCGGTCAGCTGGGGCGGCATCTGCTCGCCGATGACGGCGAGGGCGGCGCTCAACTCGGGATCGAAGGGCGGCGGCGGGCCTACGGTGGTCTCGGGCAGAACGTTCGTCACGGGAACCCCCTTGTTACAGGAAGATTTCGGCGGTGTGACCTCATTCTGTTGCCCCGGCCCGCCGCGGGCCGAGCGCCGTCCGGCGGAACTTCCCCGCCAGTTGGCGGGTTACTCCCCCGCCAGTCCGCGCAACCTCAGCAGCGCGGCCGACCAGTACGCGTCATACTTGGCGACCCAGGGGGCCAGCACCCGCGCCATCGTGTCCGCGTCGACAGCGTAACGCTGGTGGCGGCCCTGCCTGGTCGCCGTGACCAGACCAGCCGCGCGCAAGGCCATCAGGTGCTTCGAGATGCCCGAGGCCACCAGCTCGGGAAAGTGGGCGGCCAGCTCGCCCACCGTCAGCGTCTCGTGCTCGGCCAGCAGGTCGAGGATGCGCCGGCGGGTGGGGTCGGCCAGGGCGCGGAACAGGTCGTCTTCCTCAGACACCGGCTGCTGTCACCACGTCGGCCAGTCGCCGGAGCACCTGGTGCTTGTCGGCGCCGCGCTCGTACGCCTCGGCGGTCCGCTCCCAATCCGGCTTCCCGATGCCCGCGAAGCCGTCGTGCACGAGGTGCACGAGGGTGCCTTGCCGCGTCGGCTCCAGGGTGATGACGAGGCGACCCGGATGCACCCAACCCTCCTCCAGCCACGAGAGCACGAGCCGCCCCTCGGGCACCAACTCCAGGACGACGCCACTGATCTGGATCTCGCCGTCGCCGCCGGGCATCTGATATGCGCCGCCGATCCGCGCGTCGATCACGAGGTCGGGCGAGAGCCACCGCCGCAACCCGTCCTGGGTGGACAACCACTGCCAGACAGCACTGGGCGGAGCGGGAATCTCGAGCGAACGGGTAACCTCCGGCATCGTGGCCTCCTCAACGCTTTACCAATCGGTAATGCATTACCGTACGGTAAGACGTCATGCGTGACAAGCTGCCGTGGGTGTCTCGGGTATGGCGCCCGGTGACCGACGTGCGGCAACTCCACGGCGGCGTCACGTCGACGATGCCGGCCCTGACCGCGGGCGACGGCGAGCAGGCCGTCCTGCGGTTGATGACGAAGGACCCGTGGCGGCGGCAGGCTCCCGGGCTGCTGACCCGCGAGGCTTTTGTCCAGCGGCAGTTGCAGGGGTCACCGATCCCTGCGCCACGCAGCATCGCCGTGGAGCTGACCGGCACGCCCGCGCACCTCATGTCGTGGCTGCCGGGTCGGCTCCGCCTGGATTCTGCACCAGTGCAGCCGATCGCGGACATGCTGGCCGAGATCCACCGCTTCGACCCGGGCCCCGACCGGCCACGCGAGTTTCAGTCGTGGGCGCCGCGAGCCAAGCGTGTCGTACCCTCCTGGTCGTCGCGGCCCACCCTGTGGGAGGCGGCGTTCGCCGTGCTAGCCTCGCCCACCCCGGCGTACGAGGGCGTGTTCCTGCACCGCGACTTCCACCTCGGCAACCTGCTGTGGGACGGTGACCGGATCAGTGGGGTCGTGGACTGGGTCGAGACATCGTGGGGACCGGCCGAACTGGACGTCGCGCACGCGGCCACCTATCTGGCGATGCTGCACGGGGTGCCGGCCGCCGCGCGGCTCGTCGAGGCGTACGGGCGGGCCGAGGTCAGGTATTGGAGCGTCATGGACATCGTGGGCTACCTGCCCGACCCCGTGAAGGTGACCCGGTCCTGGCCCGGGTTCGCAGTCGAGACAGCCCGCCGGCGCCTCGAACAACGCCTCGAAAGCCTTCTCGCATGACCCGGTTTCTAGTCTTTCGGGGCCGGGGCGTTCCCGCCGCGGATCACTGGTCGCGCGAATGGGTCGGCAACTATCCGGAGTTCACGTGGGCGCCCGCACCACCCGAGCCGCCGTTCGTGGTCGCCGACCGGCTCGCCGCGCTGCACGCCGCGATCAGCGCCGACGACGAGCCGGCGATCCTGATCGCCCACAGCGCGGGTTGCCTGGTCGTCGCCGTCTGGGCCGCCCAGCACACCGGCCCTGTGCGGGCCGCCCTGCTGGTGACCCCGCCGTACTTCGAATCGGGCCCACCGCCCACCGACGGCCTCACCGGCACCGGCTACGGCCCCTGGCCCGACGGCGAACGCTGGGCCCGCTCCCCGAGCAGGCCGGCACTCTGATCCTGGTTCGAGCGCGGCTCGACGGCGTAACGATCAGTCCGCGGCGTCGCCGTCGTCCTCGGGGTCGGTTGGGGCGGGGGTGGTGGTTCCGGTTCGTGGGGGCAGGTCGGCTACGGCGAGGTTGAACAGGGTGAGCTCGAGCAGGTCCGGGCTGACTGCGACGTCGGCGGCCGCCTGGTTCATCCAGTGCAGGTAGACCGCGTACCGGTACGGGGTCCACGCCACCGGGCGGCCGTTGCGCAGGTAGCCGTGGTCGTTGCCGGTCAGGCGGGCTACCCGGGCGGCCAGCCGGGCGTCGAGGATCAGCGCGCCGGGCACGGTGAAGTAGAGGAACTTCGTGAAGAAGGCGGGGCCGTAGCTCGCGATCCGGGACCAGGGCGGCGTTCCCGGGCGGCGGCGGTGGTCGTAGTCCGGCCCGCCATACAGCTGGGCGTACGCGAAGACCGGCCCCTGGCATCGGCCGATTTCCCGGACCCGCTCCAGCGTCTCGCCGAGCTCCGGTGCCGCCGCCCGGATCCGGTCGTAGCGGCTGCGGCCGTAGCCTCGCTCGCCCATGCCGAAGAGGTAGCTGGCCGTGAAGATGTCGATGGCGGGCGCCGCGCCCATGTCGAGGAGGGCGCCCCGCGTGATCGAACCTCCGTCGCCCGGCCACAGGTCGGCCCACTTCGCCACCTCGTACGGGACGGCCTGCCCCCGAGGATCGCCGTGGCACGCCTCCGCCAGCCACTTCACCTGCGCGTCGTTCAGCCGACCGGCGCGCGCCTCGTCCAGCGCGGCCTGGGCGTCGATCAAATCCATGCCAGCAATCCTGACCTGAGCCCGACGGCGGCGGATCGGGCGAATGGCGCCGTTTTGGCGCCGTGACGTCCTGCTGCGTGACATCCCCCGATTCCTCGATCATCGAGACGACTGGGCCATGGTGAGGCGGAAGTGGCCGACCGTAACGTGAGGCGGTTCCATGCCCCACGCCCCGAGGAGCACGACGGTGGAGAACGAGATCGAGCTGATCAGCGACGGCGATGGCCTGGCGGTCATCGGGCATCCGGCGGCTGTCGATCGCTTCCTCGCCGCCGAACGGCTGCCCTCGAAGGATCTCGGGTTGAAGCGGCTCATTCCGTCCCTCGGCACCACCGCCAAGGTCCTCAAGGCCGGCGCCGACATGTCCGAGAAGTCGGGGCGCTGGGTTCAGCTGACCGCGGAGTCCGCGCAGGCCGTAAAGAAGTACAACCTGATGGCCGGCTCGCGGGACGGGGTCAGCCGGGCCGTGCTGACCGACCACGGCAAGATCACCGGCCTGCTCGAAATCGTGCAGCAGAGCCCCGCCGCGATGCTGACCAACCCGGCCGTCCTGACCGGCGCGGCCGGGCTCATGGCCCAGCTCGCGATGAAGCAGAGCATGCAGGAAATCACCGATTATCTCGCCGTGATCGACGCGAAGGTCGACGCCGTGCTCCGCGCCCAGACCGACGCGGTGCTGGCCGACATGATCGGGGTGGAGCTCGTGATCGACGAGGCCCTGACGATCTGGGAGCAGGTAGGCCGGGTCTCCGAGGTCACCTGGTCCAAGGTGCAGGCCACGCCGGTGCCGCTGGCCCGCACTCAGGCGTACGCGTTGCGGCAGCTCGACGGCATCGCCGAGCGGCTGGAGACCCAGTCGAAGGTCGGCGACCTGGCCCGTACGACCAAGGAAGCCGAGCTGAAGGTGCAGGAGTGGCTGGCCGTCCTGGCCCGCTGCTTCCAGCTGCAGGACGCCGTCTCGGTGCTCGAACTCGACCGGGTGCTGGGCGCCGCCCCGCAGGAGCTGGAGGAGCACCGCGTCGCCATCCGGATCGCCCGGCGGAACCGCATCGAGATCATCGCGCGCAGCACCGGGCGCCTGCTGGCCCGGATGGACGCGGCCGCCGGCACAGCCAACGCGAAGGTGCTGCTCAACCCGACCAGTTCCCGCGCCGTCGTGCACTCGACCAACCACGTCGCGACCACCGTCGTCGACTTCAACGGCCGGCTCGGTATCGAACGCGATCGCCAGTCGTTGAGCGCCCGGCGCTGGCTGGACGCGGCCACCGAGGTGCGCGACAAGGTTCTCGACACGGGCGCCGAGGTGGGGACCAAGGTCCTCGACACCGGGGGCGACGTGAAGGACAAGGTCCTGGAGACCGGCGCCGAGGGTGTGGGGGCCGCCGGTCGTCTCGGCGTGCAAGCCTTCGGCCGGGCCAAGTCCTTGATGGGCAGAGTCTCGGGCGAGGCCCAGCGTCAGCTCGGCAACAAGGACTCCTGACCGGCAGCAGTCAGCGCCCGGGTCCAGTTCGCCGTAGTCGGTACGGTGGGCGGATGGGGCGTAGCTGGGAGGAGCGGATGGCCGCTCGGGCATACGCGCGGGCGGGCGAGAACAGCGAACGCCGGCGCCGCCCGCTGTTGCCGGATCGGCCCGGGCATGTCGGTCATCATCTCCATCGGACGGCCGCCGGCAGCGCCTGCTCCTGTGGGGAGGATTTCCAGGAGGCCTGCGTCGTCGACCCGGGCGAGGACGCTGCCTGGTGGGGCTCGCAGCGATGCGTCGTCTGCGATCGGCCCGGGACGGTGCTCGAAGGAGACCGGCCCGCGACCTGACCGCGAACACTTTTCCCGGGTGCGGCGAAGTATCGATGTGATGCGACCAGGGAGACGGCGGGCAAGGGCACGGTGGGGCTGATGAGACCGGGGACGACAACCGGCTTGGTCACCGACACCGAGCTGATCGAGCAGGCGGGACGGACGCCCGAGCGGTTCGCGGCGATCTTCGACCGCCATTATCCGGACATCTATGCGTTCGTGGCGAAGCGGCTCGGGCCCGACCTCGCCGAGGACGTGGCGTCCGAGACCTTTCTGATCGCCTTCGACCGGCGGCGCAGCTTCGACCCGGCGCGCGGCGAGGTGCGGCCCTGGCTGTACGGGATCGCGTCGAACCTGGCGGCCCGGCATGTGCGGGCCGAGACGCGGCGGTACAAGGCGCTCGCCCAGGCCGGTGGGCAACTGGCCGAGCAGTCGGGGCACGCCGACGCCGTCGCGGGGCGGCTCGACGCGGCGGCGGTCCGGGGGCGGCTGGCCGAGGCGCTGCGGCGGCTGCCGGAGCCCGTACGGGCGGTGTTGTTGCTGGTGGCGTGGGCGGGCCTGAACCAGCAGGAAGCCGCGGCGGCGCTCGGGATCCCGGCCGGCACGGCCCGATCGCGGCTGCACCGCGCGCGACAGGAAATGCGACAGGCGCTGGACATGGAGATCGAGGCGGACGAGTGATGGACGAGATGAGCATGCTGCGAGAAACCTTCGAGACCGGCGACGCTCCCCCGGCGGCAGCCCAGCAGCGCGCCCGCGCCGCCCTGCAGAGCCGGATCGACGGACCGGCCGAACGCCGCCGGTGGTGGCGAGTGGCCGTGCCGATCGGGGCCGGCGTGGCTACCGCGGCGGCCGTCGTCGCCGCGTTCAGCCTCAACGGCGTCGAGAAGACCGAAGTGACCACCCCGCCGGAGGCGCATCAAGCGGCGGCGACGGTGCCTTATCTCAAGCCGGTCAGCGCCCAGCAATACTTCGAGAACGCGGCGTGGACGGCCGAACGGAAGCAGTGGACCGACCCCGCCCCCGAGCAGTTCATGTATGTCGAGACGCGCGAACTGCGTAACCCGCCGGCGGTCGAGAACCGTACGCCCAACGGCGCCCTGGTGCCCGGTAAGGCGAAATATCGCACGGTCCAGATGTGGGACCGGGTCGACGGCCAGGTGCAGGGGACCATCAAGAACGGCAAGCTCGTCGTGGCGAAGCAGGGCGACGGGGGCGGTTATTGGGCCCGGCTCACGTGGGCGCAGGTCGCCAAGCTGACCACGCCGGCGGCGGTGAAGAAGTTCACCATCGACCCCGGCGGGCCGGTCGGCATGGACGTCGACGCGCTGGCCGGGCAGTACGTGCTGCCCCCGGCCGTGCAGGCGGCGATCTTCCGCTACCTCGCGCAGCAGCCCGGCATGAAGGTCAACGCGGACGCCAAGAACCTCGACGGCCGGCCCGCGATCGGCCTGGGCCGGATCCTCGAGGGCTACCTGTCGCAGGAACTGCTGTTCGACAAGCAGACCTACGCCCTGATCGGCGAGCGCATGATCGCGGTCGCCGACCACACGAACCGCGCCGACGACGGCACCTCGTACACGAAGAAGGGCGACCTGTTCCGCCAGGTGATGTATCGCAAGGCGATCATCGTCGACAAGCCGGGCGAGACCTTCTGACCCTCACACCGTCACTCGCTCCGCTCGGTACAGCAGCCGGGCGGTGTAGAGCAGCAGCAGGGCCAGCACTACTTCGATGCCGAGGCCGGTGCCGACGCCGAGGGCCTCGCCGAGGGAGAAGTTGTCGAAGTTGGTGACGTGGTAGGCGAAGTGGGTGGCCGCGTAGATCAGGTAGCCGGTCAGGGCGGCCAGGGCGACCTTCGTGTCGATCAGCCAGGCCGCGATCCACAGGGTCGCGGCCAGAGCTAGGCCGAGGCCGCCGACGTCGGTCACCAGGTGCTCGTTGTACGGCGGGTCGAGCTGGACGGTCGGGAAGTTGTCGTAGAACGAGCGGGGCAGGAAGTACTGCCAGAGCGAGACGAACGTCTGCAGGGCGGCCAGCGTGTAGAGGCCGCCCCGCAGCCAGCGGCGCAGGGATTCAGAGTTCATGCCTTGAGGACATGCCGCCGCACCACTTTGTGACAGATCACGGCTATGAGAATGATCGCCAAAGCCGCGACCACGAGGGCGGCCCACCCGATGTCGGGCGTCCACAGCAGCGCCATGCCGAGGTCGCCGCCGAGCTGGGCCGGGAGCACCACGAGGACGAGAGCGATCAGGACGGCGCAGCCGGCGGCCCACAAGATCGCGCTCAGCAGCCGGAAGCGGCGGCGGATCAGCGTCCGGGCGATGCCGATCACCAGCAGGGCGGCCACGGCCAGCAGCACGTAGAGCACCACGCTGAACGTCGGATCGGTGTCGCTTGTCTGCACGGCCTGGCCCTGGGTCATGCGGGCCACGTTGAAGCCGAGCGCGGCCAGCGACCCGTCGAGCGCAAGGCTGTAGCTGTTGGCCAGCACCACCACGGCCACGTCGGCGTCCGGCAGCAGCACGACGTGGGCGAAGAAGCCGGGGGTGGCGCCGGCGTGCCACACGACCCGGGTGCCGTCCATCTCGGTGTCGCGCCACCCCAGGCCGTACCCGTTGGCGGTCTGCCCTTTGTGCATCTCGCTGTGCCGCCCGCCGAGGTGGTCACGCGCGAATCGGGCCATGTCGTCCAGGCTCGCCGCCACATATCCGTACGGGGAACCGGAAGTGTCATAGCCGCGATCGAAGCCGCGCGGATGACCGAGCCAATAGCGGTGACCTGCCGGCAGTCCCACCCGTTGCGCGTCGGCCTCGGTGGCGGCGGCGTGCTCCATGCCGAGCGGCTCAAAGATCTCCGAGCGCAAGAATTCCCCGTACGGCTTCCCCGACACGGTCTCGACGAGCGCGCCCAGCACCATGTAGTTCGCGTCGCTGTATTCGTGAGCGGCCCCCGGGGCGCGCTCGGGCTCGACGTCGGCGAGGTCGCGCACCGAGCGGGCCAGCCCGTCGGCGCTGTTGTCGAACCGGTCGGTGCGGCTGGCCCATTGCCCGAGACCGCTGGTGTGGGTGAGCAGGTGGCGCACGGTGATCCGGGCCGCCGCGTCCTCGTCGGCCAGGTCGAACCAGGGCACGTGCCGGCGTACGGGGTCGTCGAGACCGACCCGGCCCGCCTCGACCAGCCGCATGACGGCCTGGGCGGTGACCGGTTTGGAGACCGAGCCGATCAGGAAGGGCGTGTCGGCCTCGACGCCCCAGGCCCCCTGGCTGATCACCCCGGACGGGCCGACGACCACGTACGCCAGCCCGGGTATTCGCAGCTCAGCCTGCTGCTCGCGGAGATAGTCCTCGATCTCGTTCGGCTGGACCGGCGCCAGCGCCACGACCGCCAGCAAGGCCGACAGAATCCACGACACATAATCACCCCGATAATCGTATGGCCGTATGGTTATCGAGATATACCGTATCGCGATATGGTTATGCAATGGCACGCACCGCCGATCACGACGCCCGCCGGCAGCAAGTGGCCGAGGCGGTCGAGCGTCTAGTCGCGTCCGAGGGCTACGACGCCGTCACCGTGGCCAAGACCGCCGCCGCCGCGGGCATCTCGGTCGGGCTGGTGCAGCACTATTTCCCCAGCAAGGACGACATGCTGCTGCACGCCTTCACACACGCCCGCGAGCGCACCGAGCGGCGCGTGCTGGCCGACGCCGATCGGGCCGACCAGGCCGGCGCCCGCATCGAGCAGATCCTGCTGGGCGCGCTGACCGAGCTGCTGCCGCTGGACGAGCGGCGGCGCCGCGAGTGCCGGGTCGAGCTGGCGTTCACCGGACGCGCGGTCGACAACCCGCGGGTCGCCGAGGCGCTCGGGCGCAGCAACGCGCACCTGCGGGCGATGCTGGCCCGGGCGATCCGCAACGGCAAGGAGTGCGGCGAGGTCGACCCCACGGCCGACGAGGAGGCCGAGGCCGCCCGTACGCTGGCCGTGCTCGACGGGCTCAAGCTGCACGCCTACACCGAGCCCGCGACGATGACCGCCGACGCCTCCCGGGCCGCGCTGGCCGGCGAGCTGGCCCGCGTCTTCACCGGCGAGTGTCATCACCGGGACTGATGTCGCCGAAGTTGTGGTGGCGGAGCTGGACCTCCTCGAAGTCCAGGGTGGTCTGGATGCTCTGCAGCACCTCGTCGTCGATGACGCCCTCGTCGCGCAGCCGGACGACCGTGGCGTGCTTGTGCGCGATCGCGGCCAGCCGCAGCCGCCGGTCCTGCTCCTCGCGGCGGCGTGCGCCGTCACCGTTGTCGGGCCCGTCCTCGCGCATGATGCCGAGACGCCGGCCGAACTCGTGACGCAGCTCGTCGGCCACCTCGCGGTCCGCGCCGACCTCGCCGGCCAGCTCGGGCAGGGCGGCCATCGCCTCCTCGCCCGCGGTGATCTCGGCCCGGTGGCGCTCCCTCGCGGCCTCGCCGTCGTCGACCAGCCGGGCCCAGCGCACGATCCGCGGCAGCAGCGGCGCCTGCACGACCAGCGTCACCGCGATCACCCCGGCGGTCACGAAGACGATCACGTCGCGGCCGGGCAGGCTCTCGGGCACGGCCAGCGCGGCGGCCAGCGAGACCGCGCCCCGGAAGCCGGCCGAGGCGACCACCGTACGGGGTCGGGCGCCCAGCCGCAGCTCGCGTTGCCGGGGCCTGCGGTCGAGCAGGCGGATCGCGTACGGGCTGGTGAACAGCCAGGCGAAGCGCACGCCGATGACCGCCGCCGACACCGCGACCACAGCCCCGAGCGCCTGGGCCAGGCCGACGGTGGTCAGATCACGTACGGCGGACTGCACTTCCAACCCGACGAGCACGAACAACGCCGCATTGGCCAGGGCGGTCAGGAAGGCCATCACGGTCTGCACGTATTGCCGGGCGTCGGCCGAGAACAGGCGGGGCGCGGCGCGGCTCACCCACAGGCCGCTGACCACCACGGCCAGCACGCCCGAGGCCTCGACCTCCTCGGCGACCAGATAGGCGGCCAGGGGCGTGGCCAGGGCGACGATGTTGTGCTGGAACGGGTCGTCGAGCCGCTTGCGGGTCTGCACGCTGAGCCACGCGAGCGCGAACCCGATCGCGATGCCGCCCAGATAGGCCAGCACGAACCGGCCGGACACACTGGCCAGCCCGACGTGCTCCTCGCCCATGGTGACGCCGACCGCCAGCGCGTAGATGACCAGCGCCGTGCCGTCGTTGACCAGGCTCTCGGCCCGCAGCGTGGTGGCGATCCGGCGGGGCAGCGACCGGCCCAGCACCCCGACG
The DNA here is from genome assembly GCF_016785085.1 of Paractinoplanes lichenicola. Taxonomy (GTDB): domain Bacteria; phylum Actinomycetota; class Actinomycetes; order Mycobacteriales; family Micromonosporaceae; genus Actinoplanes; species Actinoplanes lichenicola. The sequence continues at coordinate 327,972 of NZ_JAENHO010000004.1, read as the reverse complement.
GCGGTGGCGTCGGTCGGCGCGACGGCCGCGCCCAGCACCCAGGCCGGGCCCCACGGCATGCCCAGCAGATGCGCGGCGGTCGCGGCGACGGCGGCCGTGGCGGCCACCAGCACCGTGCTCAGCAGCAGGATCGCGCGCAGGTTGGTGCGGATCTCGCGCAGCGACGACGTGAAGCTCTCCCAATAGAGCAGCACGGGCAGGAACAGCAGCAGGACGGCCTCGGGCGGCAGGTGCGCGGCCCGCAGCATGGGAAGGAAGCCGAGCAGCACGCCGGCGAGGAGCAGCAGCGCGGGCGGCGCGATCCGGAACTGCCGAGCGACGCTCGTGCAGACCAGGACGGCGACCCCGACCGAGACCGCGAGCAGCAGACTGAGCACGCCGGGGACGCTACCCCCGTTGGCTCAGCCGATAACCTTTCCCGGATTGAAGAGGTTGAGCGGGTCGAGGGTCTGCTTGACGGCGACCTGCATGGCCAGCACCGCGGGCGACAGCTCCTGCTTCATGCCGGCCCGTTTGAGCAGGCCGACACCGTGCTCGCCGGTGACCGTGCCACCCAGCGCGATCGCGGCGGCCAGCATGTCCTCGAACGCGGCCTGCGCGGCCCGCTTGGCCTGCTCGTCGCCGGCCGGGGCCAGGATCAGCGGGTGCAGGTTGCCGTCGCCGGCGTGCGCGATGGTGGCGATCGTCGAGCCGTGCCGGGCCGCGATCTCCTCGATCGAGGCCAGCATCTGCGGCACCTTCGAGCGGGGCACGCAGATGTCCTCGGTCAGCACCGGGCTGAGCCGTTCCAGGGCCGGGTAGGCCAGCCGGCGCGCGGCGAAGAGCGCCTCGGCCTCGATCTCGTCGGTCGACTGCTCGGCCCACAGCGCCCCCGCGGCCCGGAACACGCCGGCGACCGCGGTGGCCTCCTCGTCGCCCGGGGTGTCGAGCTGGGCTAGCAGCAGCGCCGCGGCGTCGGCTTCGAGGCCCAGGTGCTTCCACTCCTCGACGGCCCGCAGGCACGTACGGTCGAGCAGCTCGAGCGCGGCCGGCACCAGCCCGGCCCGGGTCACCGCGGCGACCGCCTCCCCCGCCGCGACCACGCTGCCGAACGCGCCGACCACGGTGCGCGGCGCCTCCCGCCGGGCGGGCCGGAGCCGTACGGTGATCTCGGTTATCACCCCGAACGTGCCCTCCGAGCCGGTGAAAAGCCCGGCCAGGTCGTAGCCCGCGACGCCTTTGGTGGTGCGCCGTCCCAGTTTGACCACCGTCCCGTACGCCCCGGCCGGCCCGCCCACGACGGCCTCCAGCCCGAGCACGTAGTCGCGGGTCACGCCGTACTTGAGGCAGCACAGCCCGCCCGCGTTGGTCGACACGTTGCCGCCGATCGTCGACCAGGGCGCGCTGGCCGGATCGGGCGGATACCACAACCCGTGCTCGGCGACGGCCTTCTTGAGATCGTCGTTGATCACCCCCGGCTGCACGGTCGCGGTCAGGTTCTCGGTGTCGATCTCGACGATCCGGTTCATCTTCGACAGGTCGAGGATCATCGCCCCGTCGACCGCGTTGGCCCCGCCCGACAACCCGGTGCCGGCCCCGCGCGGCACGATCGGAATCTGGCGCTCGGCGCAAAAGGCCACCACCTCCTGCACGTCCGCCGTGGTCAGCGGGCGCACCGCGCCGACCGGCCGCCCGTACGGGGCCCATTCCGCGTCGTCGTGGCTCAAGCTCTCCAGCACATCGGGGTCGTCGATGACGTTCACTTCAGAAACTCCAGAATCGCGGCGTTGGTCAGCTCGGGCTGGTCGAGATTCGCGGCGTGCCCGCAGTCGTCGAGCACCACCACCTGGGCCAGCGGATTGCTCGCCGCCGCGGCCTCGGCATGCTCGTACGGCCAGAGCTGGCTCTGCCTGCCCGCGATGAACAGGCTCGGCACATCCAGCCGCGCAATCACATCCCGCCAGTCCTGCTCGGCATGATTCTGCAGCAACGCCCGCCGCTCCGGCGTGCTCCCATCCGCCATCACCGGCGGCTTCCCCAGCGCCTTGATCAGCCGCGTGATCCCGCCGAGCCGGTCCCCCGCCAGCCCACGCCCGGTCTGCGGCACCCCGTTCGCGAAGAACGTGCCGACGTTGTCCCTGTTCAGCCCGTAGAAACCGTGCTCCCAGCCGGCGTCGTTGACCAGCTTCGGCGTCTGATCGATCGTGACGACCCGCCGGATCCGATCGCTGCCGAACAGGTCGGCATAAGCCCAGATCGTGCTGGCCCCCATCGACCCGCCGACCAGCACGACACCGTCGAGGTCCAGCTGCTCGATCAGCTCCCGCAGGTCCTTTCCATGCCGCGAGAGCCTTTGCCCGTACGAGGGTGACTCTGACCCGCCGTGCGAACGCCGATCAAAACCGATCACCCGGTAGCCGGCTTCGCTGAGGGCCGATCGCTGCAGCTCCCAGCTTTCGAGGGGCGCACAGAACCCGGCAATCAACACCACCGGCGTCCCTGCCCCTTCGTCGGCGTAATGAAGCCGTACGCGGTCGCTGGTCATGATCGTGGCCATACGAGCGACCCTACGCCCGCCCCTTTTCTCCTCTCACCACTCGCGCGCTCGCCTGGGCCCGTCACCGACCGCCCTCCTCAGGCACGCCGGAAGCCGCTCTTCCCACCCCACCGGCGCAACCGGCCGCAGAAAGCCCGGCCACGACGCCCCACCGCCTGGGAAGCCGCTCTTCTCACCCACGGCCGTAACCGGGCGGTGAGCGTCGTGGCCGGGCTGAGTGCCGCCCGTCACGCCCGGCGGATGGAAAGTGCGGCTGCCCAGGCGGTGGACGTCGTGGTCCGGCTCAGTGCCGCCCGTCGCGCCCGGTGGGTGGGTGCGCGGCTAGCCAGGCCTGCACCCGTCGTGGTCCAGCTCAGTGCCGCCCGTCGCGGTTGATCAGTGGGCGCGCGGCTCACCAAGCCCGCACCCGTTGTGGCCGGGCTCAATTCCGCCCAACTCAGTCGTAACAAAAGCTGTTGCTTCTGGGCCGCGGGGCGGCGAGACTGTCCGGGTGGCGGCCAACAGCAGGTTGACGATCGCGGCTCACGCCCTGGCCTGGCTCGAGCTGGCCCGGCGGCGGGGCCGCACGACGCTCACCTCCGACGAGGTGGCCGCCAGCGTCAACACGAACGCGGTCATCGTCCGCCGCAGCCTCACCGACCTGCACCGCGCCGGCCTCGTCACGGCCCGCCGGGGCAACGGTGCCGGCTTCGCCCTCGGCCGCCCGGCTGCCGAGATCACCCTGCTCGACGTCTGGCTCGCCGTCTCTCCGGAGCCGTTGCTGGCCCTGCACCGCACCGAACCCAACCTGGAGTGCCCGGTCGGCCGCGGCATCCGCCCAGTGCTCACCGACCTGTACGACGAGGCGACCCAGGCGTTCCAGGCCTCGCTGGCCCGCACGAGCGTCGCCGACATTCTCGAGAGGATGCCCACGTGATCGTCGAACTGCGCCGCTACACCCTGCGCGAGGGCCGCCGCGACGAGCTGATCGACCTGTTCGACCGCGAGTTCGTCGAGACCCAGGAAGCACTCGGCATCGCCGTCCTGGGCCAGTTCCGCGACCTCGACCGGCCCGACCAGTTCGTGTGGCTGCGCGGCTTCCCCGACATGGAAGCGCGCCGGACAGCCCTGACCGCCTTCTACTCCGGCCCCGTCTGGGCGAAACACGGCCCCGCGGCGAACGCGACGATGCTCGACTCGGACGACGTCCTGCTGCTTCGGGAAATCGTCGCAGTACCGGTCTTCGACCGCGGCGCCGCCGATCCGGAATCGCTCCTGCACGCGACGATCTGGTATCGGTCCGGCCCCTTTCCCGCGCCCGTTCCCGAGGGGTCGCTCGCCACGCTGGTGACCGAGTACGCCGCGAACACCTTCCCCCGGTTGCCGGTCCGCGAAGGGGAACACGCCCTGGTCCGGCTCACCCGGTCACCGCTGCGAGCCGAGGTCCCCGCCGACGTGGTCAAGGTCGAAAGTTTCCGCCTCCGCCCGACCAGCCGTTCCAGCCTCCACTGACCAGCAACCGGCGGACGCCGCGGTCAGCACTTCAGCTTGACCCACCCCGCGTCGCCGTCGGCCTGGACCGCCTCGCTGTGGGTGCTCATCTCGGGGACGACCGTCCCGTCGACGAAGCCGTCCCAGGTCGCCCAGAGCACCTGCACCTGGACGCGATAGCTGTCGACGCCCGAGCGGCAGTCGCCGGTCAGGTCGCGGGAGACGATGCCGCTCGACGGCAGCGACTCCCAGCCGGTCGTGGCGATCGTCTTCGGGTTGCAGAGGTAGCCGAACCGGTTGCAGACCCTCGTCTCCAGCCGCATCTGCACCTGGGCCGAGCAGTTGAGCTTCTGGTTGACCGTGGCCAGCCCGGTGCCGTGGACCTTGTGGTCGTCGCCGACACCCGGGTCGGTGACCGACTGGTCGACGATCGGGCTCAGCATCGCCCCGCCGAAATACTTCAGGGGGTTGCCGGCGCAGTCGTCGGGCGGAGTCTCGTTACCGGTGATGACGCCGGCGCCCGAGAGGTAGAGGCCTGAGCTTCCGCGGTTCTGGCCGCACAGGTCACGCAGGGTGAACACGACCTGGTTCATGCCGGAGTGCAGGAAACCGCCGATGAACAGCGGAGGGATCGGCTTCGGCCCGGCGGCGGTGCAGTTCTCACTGAAGTCCTCGCGGTGGACGACCGGGCAGAGCTTCGAGTCCGGGTTGCAGACCGAGATCTCGAGCACGTCGTCCACGTAGATCGGCGCGTCGGCGTTGTCCCGGCCACTCAGATAGGGAGCGCTCCGTGCACCCATGTAGATGATCGCGGACTTGGCGAGGAAGCCCTCACCCGGCGATCCGGCCGGCTGGCTCGAGGCCTCCGCGATCGGCACGACGGGAACAGCGGGGGAATCAGCCCAGGCGGTCGCGGGCACCAGCACGGCGACGCCGAGCAGGGCACCGGCCAACACTCTCTTGAGCATGGCAATCCTTCGGAGAGGGGCTTCGAACGAGCCCGTTCCCCCTTATGTGGCGGACAGCCGTTTCGGCATCCCCCGAAAATGTTCGCCGGGCCTCCGCAATACGCTCTGCCCGTGTACGAATCTTCGCGGATCTGCCGCTGCGTCATCTGCCACGACTACGGCGATCGCGACGAGTACGACGCGGCCGACCACGGTGTGCTCGGGAACGTCGAGAAGTTCGAGTGGAGCGTCACCGGCGTGCCGGCGGACGAGAAGGGCCCCGGCTGGTCCTACACGATCGGCCGCTGGCACAGCCGGGGCGAGCCCGAGCTGGCCATGTTCGGGCTCCGGGATCTCGCCGTCATGCAGTCGTGCCTCAACATCTTGGGCAAGCGCGACGGCCTCGACGACGGCCAGTCCCACGACGACGTCGTCAACGGCTATCCCGTACGGCTCCGGACCGTCCAGCCGGGCTGGTACAAGGCGTTCTTCGGCCACGGCATCTGGTTCTACCGCCGGCCGCCCATCCCGTTCCTCGAGGTCGTCTGGCCGGACCGCGACGGCACGTTCCCGTGGGACAACGGCAGTCTCGCCCAGCCCCACCTGTGGCTGGAGCCGGGCGAGCACATCCCGGGCGTCTGGACCCAGGACGTGGAATAAGAAGCTGCCGGATTCGCCGTCCGCTGCTGGAGTTGGGAAGGGAAGCGCCTCGGCGGCCACCTTTGGTATATCTTTGGACGGCCTCAACCATGCAAGTTGCATTTTCATGAACCGCTACCGGTCAATGTGCGACAGAGCAGATTGCCTGGTAGCAACCACTTGCGCGCATGAATGAATCGCGTGCGACGCCACTCACCCACCAATAATTGGCGGAAGAGAGGCGTAGGGGGTTGTCATGGCGGCTGACAAGAACGATGCCTTCCACGCGCCGGCTCGAAAAAGGACCGGGAGTTGGGGCCTACTGTGGATCGCGGCCGCACTTGCCGTGATCGGCGTCGCGCTGTCGCCGCTCTTGCTGGGCCTGGCGTACAGCCGGGCCGGCGTCGACTTCGGCGTGATCGGCGACGTCGGCCAGGCTTACGGGGCCGCATCGGCGCTGGTGGCGACAACGGCACTGGTCGCCGTGGCCGCCTCCTTGATCGAGCAGCGACGGCAGGTCAGGGAGGTGCGCTTGCAATTGCTGGACCAGACAACTGACGAACTGGTCCGACTGGCCATGGCCAATCCCGTCTACCGGCAATGCTGGGGCGCCCGGGTCTCACCGGGTCACGTCGCCGAGGATCTTTTCTACTATTGCCAATTACTGGTCAAGCTCTGGACAGATTCTTGGGAGCAGCGAAAAATCGACGAACCGCTGGCTCGCGCGTATCTGCAGAGCTTTTTCGACAGCGAGGTGCCGCGCATGTTCTGGGAGAGAACAGGCGACTGGCATTGCCCGGGTCCGGCCCGCAATCATCGCGATCAGTTCCGGGTCCTGGTGAACGAGGAGTATCTGCGAGCCCTGCGGGCGGGACCACCGGCCCGCTCATTCGAGCAGTTTCCGTCGACCGACGACAGCTTTCCCGTGATCAACAAGCCGCGGACGAGCAGACCGCTCGAGTTTCCCTGATCGGCGGCATCGGGAGTTCATTCCGCCCAGGGCCGCGGTGACTTCAGAGCTGCTATCAGGCCGCGCCACTGATCCAGCGACAGAGTGAGACTGACGTCCGGCCGCGTCGAGTTCCTCAAGAGCACCTCGTGGTCTCCCAGGTTGACCTCAACGCAATGTGACTCTCCAACACAGCGGGAGCTACGCCGCCAGCCGATTGGCCGGTCTTCATGCATGGTGATAAAACTCCCGAGTACTACGTGTCGGCCATTCGGACAAAGTGAAAAAATAGCCTAAATGCCCGCGCAGCGCAATGGAACGCCCGAGAGGGTGTCCCCGATCAGATTACTGGGAGCTACGCGTGGGCTCACCGCCGGAACCCCGAGAGACGCACCGCCTGTCCGTCATTGCCCGCAAGCATGGCCGGGCGCGGCCGCCCTCGTTGGGAATCGGCCGCGCCCGGTGGGGCTACCAGATCCTCGTACGGGCCTGGCCGGAGGCCAACGAGGCGATCGGGCCCGCGGTGAAGAGCGTGCCGGCCGCCTTGTGCGTGCCGAGCAGGTCGACGTCGATCACGGCGGGGGTGCCGTCGCGCTCCTCGAACTCGGCGTCGGCGAAGCGGACCCGTTCGAGGTCGCGGCCGGTGAGCGGGGCCAGGCGCGCGTTGTCGAACTCGGCCGGCAGGTCGGTCGCCAGGTAGACGGCGTCGCCCTCGTCGGTCACCGTCGCCGTGCCCGCGGACACGACGAGCGGTGCGGGCTCGCCGTCGAACGGGCGGGCGCCGGCGGCGTAGACGTTGCCCTGGGCGTAGACGGCCTGCACCACGTCGAGGTAGCGCTGGTGGTCGCCCGGCGGCTGGGCCTGAATACGAGAAATGTAGGCCTCGAACGAATTCGGGTAGCCGTCGTAAGCCGACGTCCCCGAGAGCGCCGGCGCCTTCCCCTCGGCCTCAACCCCGTACGCGCGTGAAGGTTCTCCCCCCACGAAAAGGTTGCCCGCCCATCGGTCGTCACCGGCCCGGATGTACGCGTAACCGGCGACCTGGGTGCTGTGCGGCCGGTGGTACGGGGTGGCCCGGTCCATCACGGCCTCGACGCGGACGGTGCCGCAGATCAGGTTGCTGATGAACGCGCCGCCCTGGCTGAACAGCTCGATCGCGGCGGGCGAGGCGAAGACGTTGTGCTCGACCAGGTAGGGCCCGTGGGAGACCTCGATGAAGATGTCGCGGCTGTTGTTGTAGAACACGTTGCGCGAGATGCGGGTGCCCTGGGTCTGCCAGTCGAGCCAGGTGCCGAGCGAGCAGTCGTGGATGCGGTTGTGCCGGATCTCGACGTCGATCGCCGCGTGCAGCTTGATGCCGCCGATCTCGTAGCCGTAGAACTCGCGCTTGAGGGCGATGTTGTAGATGTGGTTGTCCTCGATGGTCGAGAACACGCAGCCGAGGTGCCCGACGATGCCGTTCTGCCCGCAGTCGTAGATCGTGTTGCGCCGGATGACGTGCGAGCCGATGTGCTCCTTGTCCCAGCCGATCTGCTGCGCCGAGAAGACCGACTCGAGCTGATATTGGTAGCCGGGCTTGTCGCCGCGCTCGGTCGCGTAGTTGTGGCCGGTCGAGGCCTCCTTGCCGATCGAGACGGCCGACGTCTTGGCGTCGTGGATGACGTTGTCCTCGATGATCCAGCCCTTCGACCAGTTGGGCCCGATCAGGCCGGGCTGGTCGGCGGTCGGCGGCGTCCACGGCGTGGCGGCCTGGGCGAGCTCGAAGCCTCGTACGGTGATGTAGTCGAGGTGCGGCACGAGGGGGTAGAAGACCGACCGGCGTACGTTGATCTCGACGAGTTCGGCGTTGGGGTCGGCGCCCTGGAAGTTGGCCCAGATCGTGGTCGTCTCGTCGCCCACCACGGCGTGCCACACCAGCTTGGTCTGCTCGACGTTGCGGACCCGGCCGGTCGTCCTGGTCCAGTTGTCGACGATCTCCGTACGGGCCTCGGGCGCGGCGACGGCGTCCGGCGAGTCGACTTCGTAGAAGCTGAGCCCGTTCAGATAGACGTCACCGAGGTGCTTGTGCGCGGCGCCTTCCGGATAGACGATCCAATCCCCACCCACTTCTTCCCCGTACGGGTTGAAGTCGCCGAACAGCGAGTTGGGCACCTCGGCCCGCCAGACCGTCCCCGCCTCGGAAACCCAGCCGGTGACGCGCTCGGAGCCCTTGATGACGACGTGCTCGCCCTCGGCGGCCTGGTAGGTGATGCGGCGCGCGTCGCTGAGCCCGCCGCGCCGGGGCTGGACCCACTCGCGATACTCCCCCGCGTGCACGACCACGGTGTCGCCCGCGTGCGCGACGGCGGCCGCGCGATTGATCGTACGGAAGGGCTGGTCCTTCGATCCTTCGGCGGCGTCCGAGCCGGTGGTCGCGACGTGGAACTCGGAGGTCATCAGCGCAAGCCTTTCGACGAGGGGCGGTAGCGGGCCGTCCTCAACGTTAGATTGCGAAAATATCAAGTCACAAGGTCGAAAACTTTCGAGGATTCTCGGACCCGCAGCTTGTTATAGCCCAGGATCAGGCGGCCGCGGTCGACTTCCGGACGATCAACTGGGTGGCCAGCTCGACCCGCGGCGAGGCCAGCTCCTCCCCCGCGATCAGCCGCAACAGACGGCGCATGGCCACCCGGCCCATCTCGGCGAACGGCTGACGCACGGTGGTCAGCGGCGGCGCCGACCACCGGGCCGCGTTGATGTCGTCGAAGCCCACCACGCTGACGTCCTCGGGCACGCGCAGGCCGAGCGTGCGCGCCGCCTCGATCGCGCCCAGCGCCTGCCCGTCGTTCGAGGCGAACAGCGCGGTCGGCCGGGGCGTGCGCCCGAGCAGGTCGAGCGCGGCCGCGAAGCCGGCCTCGAACGTGAACGGCCCCGCCGCCATCAGCGCCGGGTCGCTGGTCAGCCCGCGCTGGGCCAGGGCGGCGTGATAGCCGTGCAGGCGGGCGACCGCCACCATCGCGCCGGTCGGGCCCTCGATGAAGCCGATCCGCCGGTGCCCCAGGTCGAGCAGGTGATCGGTGGCCGCCATGCCGCCGTTGAAGTTGGTGGCGCCCACGCTGGGCACGTCGGGGCCGGGCAGGTTGATCGGGTCGATCGCCACCACCGGGATCCGCTGCTCGGCGAACTGCCGCCACTGCCGGCTGTTGATCTCGGAGGTGACCAGGATCAGGCCCTCCCGGTGGGCGGCGGCCATCCGGCGGGCCCAGGCCGCGCCCAGCGGATCCTCCGGGACGGTGCCCACCACGACCTCGACCCCGCCGGCGGCCGCGGCCTCCAGCGCGCCGAACAGGATGTCGAGGTTGTTGGGCGTCCGCATGGCGTCGAAGACGACCTCGACCGTACGGGTGGCAGGTTGTGCCCCGCCCAGGCCGCGCGCGACATAGCCGTGCCGCACCAGCAGCGCCTCGATCCGCCGGCGGGTCTCGGAGGCCACGTCGGTGCGGCCGTTGACCACCTTGGAGACGGTCGGCACGGACACCCCGGCCTCCCGCGCGACGGCGGCCAGCGTCGCGCGCTGCGGCTCACGAGTCATGCGGCCAAGTATCGCAACGTTTTCGCAACCGTGCGGTTCCTGAGCATCCGGCGGGCGCCGACCGATCTTGCGGCCGACACCTCAAACCGCGAACCGCACCACGGAGATGCCAGTGAGCAGTCGTATCAAGCGTCTGGTCGCCGACCGGCGCGTCGGCACCAAGATCATGGCCGCGGTCGGCGTGGTCTCCCTCCTCGGGGTCGGCAACGGCCTCTACGCGCTGAGCAGCCTCAGCGAGACGAACAACCAGGTCAAGCACGGGTTCACGCAGAACCAGGAGCTGAACAGCATCGGCAACCTGCGCGCCGCGGTCAACCGCGTGTGGCTCGCGGTGGACGCCCACATGCTGGCCGGCAACGACGCCGAGCGGACCACCGCCGAGGCCGCCATCACCAAGGCCAAGGGCGAGGTCGTCCAATATTCCAAGGAGTTCCAGTCCTATCCGGTGGGCTCGGCCGCCCTGGCCACCGCGGCGCACTTCGACCAGAACTGGGCCGAGTACGCCAAGGTCGTCGCCATCGACGTGCTGCCGCTGTCCAAGCGCAACGCTCAGGTCGAGCTCAACGCGCTGCGCGACGGCGAGATGGCCAAGGAGATGGCCGACGTGCGCACCGACCTGACCGCGCTGTCCGACATGACGGTCAAGGCGAGCGCGGCGCAGGCGGCCGCCGCCCAGTCCACCTACGAGTCCACCCGGACGCTCGTGATCGGCCTGCTCGCGGGCAGCCTGCTGCTGGGTCTGGCACTGGCCTTCGCGATCGCCCGCATGATCGTCAAGCCGCTGGGCCGCAACGTCGAGGCGCTCGAGCGGATCGCCCAGGGCGACCTCACCGCCCGGGTCGCGGTGGAGAGCGACGACGAGGTCGGCCACATGTCCGAGACGCTCAACCGCACCGCCGTCGCCATGGGCGAGATGGTCGAGCGCATCCAGAACAGCTCGACGCTGCTGGCCTCGGCCTCCGAGGAGCTCTCGGCCGTGTCGTCGGAGCTGTCGGCGTCGGCCGAGGAGACCTCGGCCCAGGTGTCCACGGTCTCGGAGTCGGCCGCCATGGTCTCGACGAGCGTCACCACGGTCTCGGCGGGCGCCGAGGAGATGGGCGTGTCGATCCGCGAGATCTCCAACAACGCCAACGAGGCGGCCGGCGTCGCGGCCGACGCGGCCCGCGCGGCCGAGAGCACCAACGCCAGCGTGGCCCGCCTGGTCGCGGCCTCCGGGCAGATCGGCTCGGTCGTCGCGCTGATCACCTCGATCGCCGAGCAGACCAACCTGCTCGCGCTCAACGCCACCATCGAGGCGGCCCGCGCGGGCGAGGCCGGCAAGGGCTTCGCCGTGGTCGCCAGCGAGGTCAAGGACCTGGCCCAGGAGACCGCCCGGGCCACCCAGGAGATCACCACCCAGGTCGGCGCGATCCAGGCCGAGAGCAACGCCGCCGTGATCGCGATCCAGCAGATCGGCGAGGTCATCGGCACGATCAACGACTACACGACGACCATCGCGGCCGCCGTCGAGGAGCAGACCGCCACCACGGCCGAGATCTCGCGCAGCGTCAACGAGGCCGCCATGGGCTCGACCAGCATCGCCGACACGATCGCGGGCGTCTCCGAGGCCGCCGCGCACGTCACGTCGGGCGCCTCCGACACGCAGCAGACCGCGGCCAGCCTGGCCCAGACCGCGGCCGAGCTGCAGGCGACGGTCTCGGTCTACCGGCTGTCCTGACCCTTTTTGTTGACGGCGGCCTCGTACGCCGCCTGTAGCTCGGCGAAAACCGATGGAGTGCCCGGCGGCCGTGCCAGCCCGAGGTGTTGTTCGCGTAGCTCGTCCATGAAGCGGTCCCACAGGTCGGGGCCGCCGCGTTCGAGCAGCTCGGCGCGGACTGACAGCTCGTGGCCGGCCGGCATGTGCCGCCGGCCCCAGGAGCCGAGCGCGGCCATCACCGGCACCAGCTGCACCCCGGCCTCGGTCAGGCTGTAGCGGATCTTCTGCTTGTGGGTCTCGTCGTCCGCGCGCCAGAGCAGGCCGTGGGCGACGAGCCGGCGCAGCCGGTCGGCCAGGATGTTGGAGGCGATGCCTTCCTCAGAGCCGGTGAGCAGCTCGCGGAAGTAGTGCCGATCGCCGAACATCACGTCGCGCAGCACGACCAGCGACCACTTGTCGCCCAGCACCTCGACGGCCAGGTTGATCGGGCAGCCCGACCGGTGCGCGTCAGTTGTTTCCGCCCTCATCGAGACTGATGGTACTTCGCAACCGGTGCTGCTACCGTCAGCACGCATGAGACTTCTGCTGACCTCAGGCGGCGTCCGTAATCAGAGCATCCACGACGCCCTGCTCGACGTGCTGGGCAAGCCGATCGCCGGGGCGACGGCCCTGTGCATCCCGACCGCCGGCTACGCCAACCCGGGCGGCTTCGGCCGGGCGTGGAATTTCGTGGCCGGGCAGGAATCCGAGTGCCCGATGACCGAGCTGGGCTGGAAGTCCGTCGGCGTGCTCGAGCTGAGCGTCCTGCCCAGCCTCGGCCCGGAGCGCTGGCAGCCGGTCGTCCGCGAGGCCGACGTCCTGCTGGTCAACGGCGGCGACCCGCTGTTCCTGCACTACTGGATGCGCGAGTCGGGCCTGGCCGCCCTGCTGCCCGCCCTGGACGACACGGTCTGGGTCGGCCTGAGCGCCGGCAGCATGATCATGACCCCCCGGATCGGCGAGGACTTCGTCGGCTGGCGCCCACCCACCGGCGGCGACGACAGCACACTCGGCCTGGTCGACTTCTCGATCTTCCCGCACCTCGACCACCCCGCCCTGCCCGAAAACCACATGGGCGCCGCCGAGAAATGGGCCGCCACCCTCCCCAACCCGTCCTACGCGATCGACGACGACACCGCCATCAAGGTCGTCGGCGACACGGTCGAGGTCATCTCCGAGGGCAACTGGACCCTCTTCGAGTAGCAGACCGCTTCGGGCCGCGCGCGGGCCCCTCACCCCGCCGTGACCTGTGCCCTTTTCATATTCCGAGCGCTGACTCCGCTTCCGGGACGCTGTTAGGTTAGGCATCCCTTATTTTGAATTTTGTAGAACTGGAGTCCGCGCATGCGCGCCCCTCGTTTGCTGGCCGCGGCCGTCGCCGCTGCCGCCGCTCTGGCCCTGGCCGCCTGCGGTGGCTCCGACGAGTCCGACGACACTCCCGCGGCCGGTGGCAGCTCCGCCGCCGCGCAGTTCCCGATCACCATCAAGCACAAGCTCGGCACGACCACGATCGAGAAGAAGCCCGAGCGCGTCGCCACCGTGCAGTGGGAGAACCACGAGGTGCCGCTGGCTCTGGGCATCGTGCCGGTCGGCATGGCCAAGGCCAACTTCGGTGACGACGACGGCGACGGCATGCTGCCGTGGGTCGGCGACAAGATCAAAGAGCTCGGCGGCCAGGCCCCGGTCATGTTCGACGAGACCGACGGCATCGCGTTCGAGGCCGTCGCGAACACCAAGCCGGACGTCATCCTGGCCACGTACTCGGGCATCACCCAGCAGGACTACGACACGCTCAGCAAGATCGCGCCGGTCATCGCGTACCCGGACGCGCCCTGGGCGACCCCGTGGCGCGACATCGTGAAGCTCTCCAGCCAGGCGCTGGGCCTGCAGGCCGAGGGTGACGCGCTGATCGCGAGCACCGAGAAGGCCATGAAGGACGCGGCCGCCACCAAGCCGCAGCTGGCCGGCAAGCAGACGATGTTCGTGACGCACATCGACCCGACCGACCTGAGCAAGATCGGCTATTACACCAGCCACGACACCCGTACGCAGTTCTTCAGCGACCTCGGCCTCAAGATCGCCGACGTGGTCGAGAAGGACTCGGCCGGCACCGACGCGTTCACGCTCAACAAGAGCTCCGAGCAGATCCAGGCGTTCGACGACGTCGACGTCATCGTGATGTATTCCGACACCGAGGACCAGCTGGCCAAGCTCCAAGCCGACCCGCTGCTGTCGAAGATCCCGGCGGTCAAGCGCGGCTCGGTGGTGCAGCTCGTCGGCAGCACCCCGCTCGCCACCGCGGCCAACCCGACCGTGCTGGCCATCCCGTTCGTGCTCAACGACTACGTCAACCTGCTCGCGACCGCCGCCGACAAGGTGTCATGACGCAGCTCGACACCCCTCCCGTGCCGGGTCCCGCTGTTCGGCGGCGCCCGGCACGGGTGCGTACGCTGTGGATTCTCGCCGCACTCGTCGTGCTCGCCCTGCTCATGGTGGCGTCGGTCGCGTTCGGCTCGCGGATCGTGCCGTGGTCCGACATCGTCGCCGGCGTGCGGGGCGGCGACGACAACCTGGGCCAGGCCGCGGTGGTCAAACGCATTCCCCGTACGCTCCTGGCGCTCGTCGTCGGCGCCGCGCTCGGCCTGGCCGGCGCGGTCATGCAGGGCGTCACCCGCAACCCCCTGGCCGACCCGGGCATCCTGGGCGTCAACATGGGCGCCTCGCTCGCCGTCGTCACCGGCATCGTGACCTTCGGCCTCAGCTCGGCCACCTCCTACATCTGGGTGGCCATCGCGGGTGCGGCGGTCACGGCGGTCTTCGTGTACGCCGTGGGCTCCCTCGGCCGCGGCGGGGCCACCCCGCTCAAGCTCGCCCTGGCCGGCGCCGCGATCTCGGCCGCCCTGGCCTCCCTGATCAGCGCGTTCGTGCTGCCCCGGAGCGACATCGCCACCGGCTTCCAGTCGTGGCAGATCGGCGGGGTCGGCGGCGCGTCGTACGACAGCCTGCGCCAGGCCGGTCCGTTCCTGCTCGTCGGCTTCGCGATCTCGCTGCTCTCGGCCAAGTCGCTCAACTCGCTCGCGCTCGGCGACGACCTCGCGGCCGGGCTGGGCGAACGCGTGGCGCTGGCCCGCGCGGTGGCGGCGCTGGGCGCGGTGCTGCTGTGCGGCGCGTCGACCGCGGTGGCCGGGCCGATCGCCTTCGTCGGGCTGGTCGTGCCGCACCTGTGCCGGCTGCTGATCGGGCTCGACCACCGCTGGCTGCTGCCGTTCTCGGCGGTCGTCGGGGCGGCCCTGCTGACCGCGGCCGACGTGGTGGGCCGGGTGGTGGCGCGCCCGCAGGAGATCGACGTCGGCATCATCACGGCGCTGATCGGCGCCCCGTTCTTCATCTACATCGTCCGGCGGCAGAAGGTGCGCGAGCTGTGACTCTCGATGCTGTCATCAGCAGCCGCGTACGCCGCGCCCGCCGCTACGCCCTCGTCCTGGGCCTCCTGGCCGCTCTCATCGTCGCGGCCTACCTGGTCAGCCTGATCGTCGGCGAGACCTACTACTCCCTGTCCGAGATCTGGCGCGTGATCCTCGGGGAGACCGTGCCGGGCGCGTCGTTCACCGTGGGCGAGCTGCGGCTGCCCCGGGCCACGCTGGCCGCGCTGGCCGGGTTCTGCTTCGGGCTGGGCGGCGTGACCTTCCAGACCATGCTGCGCAACCCGCTGGCCAGCCCCGACGTCATCGGCATCACCTCGGGCGCGAGCGCCGCGGCCGCGTTCGCCATCGTCATCCTCGGCCTGAGCGAGACCGGTGTGTCGGCGTTCGCGATCGTGGCCGGGCTCGGCGTGGCGATCGTCGTCTACGTCCTGTCGTTCCGCGACGGGGTGGTGGGCACCCGGCTCATCCTGATCGGCATCGGCATCGCCGCCATGCTCGACAGCGCCACCGCGTACGTGCTGAGCCAGGCCGCACAATGGGACCTGCAACAGGCCGTACGGTGGCTGACCGGCAGCCTCAACGGCGCGACCTGGGACGAGACGCTGCCGGTCGTGATCGCGCTGCTCGTGCTCGGGCCGGTGCTGCTCGCGCAGGCCCGCAACCTGTTCATGCTCCAGCTCGGCGACGACACGGCCGCGGCGTTGGGCGTACGGCTGGAACGAACTCGGATCTTGGTGATCGTGGCCGCCGTCGGGCTCCTCGCGTTCGCCACCGCCGCCACCGGCCCGATCGCGTTCGTGGCCTTCCTGTCCGGCCCGATCGCGGCCCGCATCGTCGGCTCGGCCGGCTCCCTGCTCGTGCCGGCGGGCCTGGTCGGGGCGCTCCTGGTGCTGGTGGCCGACCTGATCGGCCAGTACGCGTTCGACATCCGCTACCCGGTCGGCGTCATCACCGGCGTGCTCGGCGCGCCCTACCTCGTCTATCTGCTCATCCGCACCAACCGCGCGGGAGGCTCCCTGTGACTTCCTCTCATTCCCTCACCGTGTCCTCGTTGTCGCTCGGCTACGGCGACCGGACAGTGATCGAATCGCTCGACCTCGTCGTGCCGCCCGGCAAGATCACGGCGATCGTCGGCGCCAACGCCTGCGGCAAGTCGACGCTGCTGCGCTCGATGTCGCGCCTGCTCGCCCCGCGCCACGGCCACGTGCTGCTCGACGGCCGCGAGGTGCACAAGATGCCGGCCAAAGAGCTCGCCCGTACGCTCGGGCTGCTCCCCCAATCCCCCATCGCGCCCGAAGGCATCACCGTCAGCGACCTCGTCGGCCGCGGCCGCAACCCGCACCAGCGCCTGCTGTCCCGCTGGAGCCACGACGACGACCTGGCCGTGGCGGCCGCGCTGGACGCCACCCACACGGCCGACCTGGCCGACCGCTCGGTCGACGAACTCTCGGGCGGCCAGCGCCAACGGGTGTGGATCGCCATGGCCCTGGCCCAGCAGACCGACGTGCTGCTGCTCGACGAGCCGACGACCTTCCTCGACGTCAGCCACCAGGTCGAAGTGCTCGACCTGCTGACCGACCTCAACCACGACCGCGGCACGACGGTCGTGATGGTGCTGCACGACCTGAACATGGCCGCCCGCTACGCCGACCACCTGATCGCCCTGGCCGACGGGAAGCTGCACGCGGCCGGGGACCCTTCGTCGGTGCTCACGGAGGATTGCGTACGGGCGGTGTTCGGCCTGGACAGCCAGGTGATCACGGACCCGACGTCGGGCAAGCCGCTGATGCTGCCGCTGGGCCGCCACCACGTGACCGCCCCCTGACCCCTTCTTCCCGCCCCCATCCGTCAGTAACTCCTCCCGCCCCCATCTCAGTAACTCCTCCCACCGTCATCTCTCAGAACTCCTCCTGCCCCCACCTCTCAGCAATTCCTCCCGCCCCCACCTCCCAGCAATCCCTCCCGCCCCCATACCTCAGAAAATCGCCCCGCCCCGCCCCTCAGTAATAGGTGGGCTGCTTGGCGGCGGGGTCGGCCCGCACGACGTCGAGGCGCGGGTCGGCCAGCAGGCCCGCCACGGCCGCTTCGGACCCACCGACCCCGGCCCAGTGCGGGTCGACGTCCTTGGCCAGGCACCAGGCGTGATCGGCGGGCCAGACGAACGCGGGATCGGGCGTGGTGCCCCGAGGTTGCCCGGGCCACAGGTCGGCCGCGCGCCAGTCGGTCAGGCTGCCACGGAACAGGAAGTAGGACCGGTGCGGCAGCTCGACCCGGGGGCTGCCCGCGATCTCCGTACCCCAGCCGTCCCAGAGGCAGAAATAGCAGTCGTCCGGCGTCGCAGTGTGCCCGCTGAGGGTCTCGAGGGCGAACCCGATCTGCTCGGACTCCGTCGGCGCGTCCTCGGCCGGCGCGACATCATTCTCGCTCTGGCCCGGAAAGGCCGGGTCGTCGAGGAACCGCACCCGCGCGTACGCGGCAAAGCCACCCGGCCCGAACGTCACCCGCTCGGTCCACGGCCGATCGGTCTCGTCGACAAGCCACCGAGCCGCCGACAGATCCGCCAAGTGCCGAAGCCCCACCCGCCGATCCTGTCATGGCAGGGTGAGGTCATGTCTGTCGCGCGCCGGATGTGGGCGCTCTTCGAGCCGTTGCACGCCGTCACGTATTTCGCCCCGCAAGGCGCCGTAGCCTTCGAGCAGGCCGGCCTGACCGGCTTCTGGCGCCGCTACTTCGCCGGCCGGGCCGCCGCCCTCGGCGCGGTCGGCCCCGGCCCGGTCACCGCCGCGTTCTTCGGCTTCGCCCCCCGCATGGTGCAACGAGCCATACCCGACGTGTGGACCCGGATCAGCCCACCGGCCGCCCTCGCGGCCCGCACGGCCGGCGCCACCGCCGCGCTGACCGACCTGTTCGCCGGCCTGCCCGACAAGACAGTCACCGAAGCCGCCGACCTGCTCACCGACGCCGCCCACGCCGCCGACACAACAGGCCGGGTGCTGGCCGCCGCCCACGCCGACCTCCCCTGGCCCGACGCCCCGATCGCCCGCCTCTGGCACGCCGCCACGATCCTCCGCGAACACCGCGGCGACGGCCACGTAGCCGCCCTGCTTACGGCCGGCTTGGACGGCTGCGAATCCCTGGCCTGGCGCGCCGCCCTCGACGGCGGCAAACTGCGCGAGGTCACCCAGCCCGCCCGCGGCTGGACCGACGACGAGTGGCAGGCCGCAGTCGGGCGGTTGGCGGACCGGGGCTGGGTCACCCCCGACGGCACCGCTACCGAGACCGGCCGGAAGGCGT
Organism: Paractinoplanes lichenicola; assembly: GCF_016785085.1. Taxonomy (GTDB): domain Bacteria; phylum Actinomycetota; class Actinomycetes; order Mycobacteriales; family Micromonosporaceae; genus Actinoplanes; species Actinoplanes lichenicola. The sequence goes on along the minus strand of NZ_JAENHO010000004.1, from coordinate 309,406 downwards.
ACGACCGGGTCGAGGCCCTGACCGACGAGTTGGCGGCAGGTCCGTGGCACAACCGCGACAAGGCAGCGACCGAACTCCTGACGCCCCTGACCGAACGAGCCTGGCAGGCCGTACCGGACGACAACCCGATCCCCCTCCGCCGCCGCCAGTGAGGCGACGGCAACAGCGAAATATGCTGCGGAATCAGCGGCGCTCCCGGACCAGCAGGCTTTGGTCGGCCGTGTCCAGGGGCTGATTCGCGGCACTGCGGCAGGCGGCACCCTGGCCGGTAAGGCCGATTGCGAATACTTCTGCTACCGCGCGGGCAGCCATACCAGCGTGAACGGGACGGTGCGCAACCCGTTGAACCCAGCCCGCACGGCCGGCGGCTCGTCCTCGGGCAGCGCGGTGCCGGCTGCCTCCGGCGCGCTGCCAATGGCCGTGGGCGGTGACCAAGGGGGCTCGATCCGGGTGCCCCGCCGCCCACTGCGGTGTCTACGGCCTCAAACCGGCCCACGGGCTCGCGCCCTACAAGGGCGTCATGCCGGTCGGCCGCCGACCGCCTCGCCGCTGCCGGGGCCACGGTCGTCAAGTGTCAGTGCCCGAACACTGCACGACGACGAACGTCTGGTCGGCGATCATCCCGGAGGGCACCGTCCAGATCGCCATGTACGGCAACGGCGCTCGGATGGGCATCACCGGCCTCAACCCGACCGCGCTGATGCGGGAGGACCACTCGGCCTGACGTCACCGGGCCCACCTGCTGTCCGAGCCATTCAAGACCGGGCTGATCGCGGGTCACAACCTCCACGAGGTCTACTGCGCCAGGCCAAAAAACCTTGTCCGCGTCGCGCGGCAGGCCCATGACGCCGCTCTGAACCAGGTGGACGTGCTCGCGCTACCCACCGTGCCGTTCGTCGCGCAGCCCCTGCCGCTGGGCGCCGGCCGGGCCGAGATGTCCGCCCCGGGCTTCGACCCGGTGGTCAACACGGCGCCTTTGACTGCACCGGGCATGCGGCGCTCTCCGTGCCGCGCCGGCTCAGCGACGGGTTGCCCACGGGCCTGACGCTCGTGAGCCGGCATCGGGACGAGGCGACGCTTCACCGGGCCGCGGACGCGCTTGAGCGGGCCCGGCGAATGACGGGAACGGCGGGCCGGTCGCGTTGATGCTGCTTACGCCGACGGGCCCGCTTAGAAGCGATGTCCACAATGCCGGTCACGGTGCAATGGCTTCGACCCGGCCGTCGCGATGTTTCGGGGTGCCGGTGCGGTCTGCGGCCAGGGCTGTCTTGGCGGCTTCGACTGTGGCTGCGTCAATCGGGTCGGATTTGCCTGGTGATCGGCGGATATTGCGGCGGGGCCGGTCGATCTCGATCACTTTGACCTGTGCGACGCGGAGGCGGTCGGCGAGCCCCGCGCCGTAGGCGCCGGTCCCTTCGACCCGAGACGGCCTAGCCCGGCCGAAACCGTGGACCCAGGTCAGCAAGGGGTGTATCCGGTCCGGTGAATGCACGAGCACCTCCCAGCCAACGACGACAAATTCCAGGCAGGACCCGAAGTCAGTGGGAGGGTGAGTCAGACTCCGGCGGGAGGTGCTCACCAACATCCTCTCTGTGGACGGGGAGGTGGCGGCACTCCACCGATCTTGAACTAGCGGGTCCCGGTAAACGGCGACCGCGGCCCGATCTCGTACGCCGCCTCAGATCTCGACCATCAGCTGGAGGTCGAGCCGCGGCGTGGCTTCCATCGTGACGGGAAGGTACGACCCGAACGGGGTCAACCGACCGGCTGATCCGCCGACGATCTGTTCAGCTTTCGGAGATGGCCGTCAGCTCGACATCCGACGTCGGGTTAATCCGGTTTGTCCTCTCGTACGGCGCCATGAAAGCAGTGCGAGAGGATCACGATGAACAAGCTCACCCGCGCCCTGACCCTGGGAGGGTTTGGCGTTCTCACCGCTTTGACCGTTGGCATGGGTCCGGCTCAGGCCGCCCCGGCCGGGCCGGTCGGCCCGGCGACCGCGGACAGCAAGATCACGGCCAGCCAGAACATCTGGCGGGGCGAAAGCCAGATCGTCGGCTTCTACCGCTCGCTGCGGGCCTGCCAGCTGGCCGGCATGTACGGCGAGCGGAGCGGTGCCTGGGACGACTTCGACTGCTACGTCGTTCGCGTCGGTCCCCGCCGGGGTGCCTGGGCCCTCGACGTCGCTGACTACGACAACTGGGGCTCGTTCGGCTTCGGCCGGCCGTTCCAGGTCGTCCGCGGCTTCCCGGCCCAGTTCCGTCCCGTCTGGGCGGGCCAGTTCCGCCAGGTTCGTCCGGGTCAGTTCCGGCACTTCCGCCCGGGTTCGCACCGGTCCGACTGGATGCGGGACCGGGACCGTCGCCACCACGGCTGGGACCGCAACGACGGCCGTGGCCGCGACAACGACGGCCGTGGCCGGGACAACGACGGCCGTGGCCGGGACAACGACGGTCGCGGTAACCAGGGCAACAACGGCGGTCAGGGCAACCAGGGCAACCAGGGCGGTCACGGCAACCAGGGCAACAACGGCGGTCGTGGCCACCAGGGCAACAACCGGGGGAACTGACGCCACGAGCGATATCGGGCGGCGCCACACCGGGGTCGTTCGGAGCAGCATCAAACGCAACTGAGTAACGCACAAGGGGATGCATTTATCGCGCGATCCCCATGCCGATAGGTGACTTACACATCCTCGGCCGCCAGGCGATCATCTCGCCTGGCGGCCGCGCGGCTTTCCGGCGGGTCATGGACGAGCCGGCCGGCCCTCTACTGCTGGATGTGGCCGAAGAACAGGCTCGCGGGTGAGTCGAGTTCGGGGGAGGTGAAGAAGTCTCGGATGGCGCCGATGAATTCGGGGCGGCTGATCCGGCCGTCGTCGTCGGTGTCCAGTTCCAGGAAGACGTTGAGGGCCTCCAGGTCGGAGACGCCCCACGCTTCCAGGAACACCTTGTATTCCGGCTTGCTGATGGCGTCGTCGGCGTCGGTGTCCATCACGTCGAAGATCGCCTGGGGGACCGTCTCGGCGATGGTGGACCGGCTCTCGTCGGCCTGGTTGGCCGCCACGAACTGATCTTTCGACAGGCGATCGACGCCGTTCGCGTGTTGCATCAGTTCCGACCAGTACGTCTGGTAGGCGGCTCGCAGCGCGTGGGCCCGGCTGTCCTCCGCCGCTATGCCGTAGCCGTCCAGGTAGCGACTGATCAGGCGCTCGTAGTCGCTCCAGTCGACGAATCCGTCCCCGTCGGTGTCGCTCGCCCCGAACAGGTGCCCCAGCTTCACGGCGATCGGATCAACAGCGCCATCGGTCATGTGCCCCGGCCTTCCGCAAGCGTGATTTGTCAGCAATCTACCGCAAGGCTACGGGCCCGGGCGACGAGTCTCCGGCCGATCACCGCCGGCAGGACGATCGCCCCGGCGGCCACCGGGATCAGCAGCGGCGGGGGCAGGTCGAGGCGGAACACGCTGACCGCGACGAGACCGGTGACCAGCGAGATCGCGTTGAACCCGAGGGCGGCGACGCAGGCCTCCCCGGCGCGGAGCCGCCACGCCCGTACGGCTCGGACGCTCATCACGGCGGCGAGGACCAGCAGTCCCAGGAACACGATCAGCGTCATCCCCGAAGCGTCGCCGAACCACAGGGCGGGGATCAGGAGCAGGGTCATCGCGATCGTCGACAGCGCGTGGACGCCGGCGAACCGGGGGCGGCGGACGGCCAGGATCGCGGTGATCAGGGAGACGGTGGCGGCGGCCGCGTGCGCTGCGACGAACGTGAGGTGCGGGTCCATGTGAGCAGTACACGGCCGCGGCCGAGGGAGGGTCCAACAACTGCCGGGCCGCTTTGACAACCGGTGGTTGTCGAAGTTGTACTCGGGCGGTGGACCTCGACACCGCGACGCTGCGGGCGTTCGTCACATTGGCCGAGGAGTTGCACTTCGGCCGGGCCGCCGCGCGGCTCGGGCTCAGCCAGCAGGCGTTGTCGAAGCGGATTCGGCGGCTGGAGGCCGATCTCGGCACGTCCCTCGTGGATCGCGAGGACCGGCGCTCGATCCGGCTGACCGCGGACGGGCAGCGAGTGCTGCCGCAGGCCGTGGAGGTCGTGCGGGTGGTGGATCGGCTCGGGGAGAAGATGCCGCCCGAGCGGTTGCGGGTCGACGCCATGGGCGACCATCTGGCGCCGATCTCCTGGCTGCGACGGGCGTCGGTCACGATTCCGGTCGAGGTAACCGAACGACCACCCGACGGCACGGCCGAGCACCTGCTGATCAAGGGGCGAGCTGAGCTCGCGTTCGGCCGGGCCGGGGCCGTGCCCGGCCCGTGGCCCGGTGAGGTCCGCCGGCGGCTGGTCATGCTGGAACCGCTCGCGGTGCTCGTGCCGGAGGATCATCGGTGGGCGGCCCGTGACCGGCTGCCGCTGGCCGAGCTGAACGGGGAGCGGCTGTGGTTCCCGATGGCCGGCGCGCCGGTCGAATGGCAGGCCTACGTGGCCGAGTTCGCCGCGCTGACCGGGGCCGACATCGACACGAGCGGGTCGACGTTCGGGTTCGCGAACTGGGTCGAGGACGTCACCACCGGGGTCGCGCCGCCGTCGCTGATCGGCGAGGCGATGCGGCTGCCGGACGATCGGATCCGCAGTGTGCCGCTCTGCGAGCCGACCCCGGTCTTCCCGTGGTGGCTGTTGTGGCGCAGCGACGTCGCCGACGCGGCCGTCGAGGAGCTGGTCGCCGCGATGGGATTCGCCGCCGGGCCACCGTCGCGCCGGGGGACCTGGCTGCCGGCCGCCGACGGGGCCCTATTGATCGATGAAATCCAATAAAGAATCGTCCCGCCGGCGGCCTGGAGAAGCTGCTGCCCAAGATCGCGGCGTAAGGCGGAGAAGTAGGGTTTTCACCACCTTTGATCCTCGGGTCTGCGGGATCGATCGGGCGCCCCGGCCGGCGAAGCATGGACCGCATGGTGACAGTCGGAAAGGCGGCCCTGGCCGGGTTGTGGACGGTCGCGGCCGGGCGGGAACGGCCGGGGCTGCGGCGGCGGCCCTGGCTCACCGGGCTGTTCTTTCTGCTGGCGGTCGCGGTCGGGGCCGGCGTGCACGACCAGCTCGACGGGCAGCCCCAGGCGGTGCGGTTCGGGCTGGCGGTGGCGGTCGGGCTCACCGTCGTGCTGGTGCCGCGGCATTCGCTGATGGCCTGGCGGATCGCGATGGTGGCGACGCTGCTCAACCTGCCGGGATCGATCGCACCCGGGGGCATCTCGTGGCCGTGGCACCCGATGCAGCTCTGGGTGCTGCCCCTGCTGGTGCTGGTGGTCGCGCTGCGGCATGAGACCGGGACGACAGTCGTCGCCGCGCTGCTCACGGTGGCGACCATGGCGGGGCATCTGACATCCGAGCAACTGCCGGTCTCGGTGGCCGCGGTCGTCGTGCTGGCCCTGATCGGTGACCAGGTTCGCCGCCGGGTGGAGGTGCAGCACAGCCTGGCCGCGGCGCGCGAGCTGACCGCGGCCGAGCAGGAACGCAGCGCCGTCCTCGAGGAGCGGGCCCGCATCGCGCGCGAGATGCATGACGTGGTCGCCCATCACATGTCGATGATTGCCGTACGGGCGGAGACCGCGCCCTATCGAGTCGGCGCGGAGAAGGAGGCCCGGGACTCCGAGTTCACGGCCATCGCCGGGGCGTCGCGGGCGGCGTTGCAAGACATGCGGCGGCTGCTGGGGGTGCTGCGCAGCGACGACGTGGACGCCGCGCTCACGCCGTCGCCGGGCCTGGGCGACATTTCTGACATGGTCGGGGTGGCCGCAGAGTCGGGGCTGGACGTCGCGCTGGTTGAGCTGACGGGAAATGGCGTGCACGTCGCGCCGCTCGTGGGCCAGACCGCGTACCGGATCGTGCAGGAAGGGCTGTCCAACGCGACCCGGCATGCGCCAGGAGCCCCCGTACGGGTTGAGGTGGCGGCGGATGAGCAGGCGTTGCACGTTGTCGTCGGCAATGCCGGCTCGGCGCGCGGGGACGACACGAAGGGTGGCGGGCACGGGATCGCGGGCATGCGGGAGCGGGTCGCGGCGGTCGGCGGGGAACTGACGGCGGGCCCGACGACCGGCGGCGGCTTCGAGATCCGCGCCAGGCTGCCGCTGAGCGGGTGAATGCGCGCAGAACCGCGCCGCGCTGCCGCTGAACACGGACGGGGTGCGGGGACGAGGTGCAGCTCGGACTGAGGGCCGGCCGGTCGCGCGCGACGAGGGCGGCATGTTCCCGGGGAGCTGCGGGACCCGTTCAAGCTGGGCTGACGAATCGGTCCGTTGACCGGACCCGTTCGCCGCCGCGGGGGCCGCCGCGCTGCGATCGTGCGGGGATGAACATCATCGGGTATCTCGACCGGCTCAGCTACGCGCCCGGTGCCACCGTGCACGCCAAGTTCAGCACTCCCGCGCCCGATTTCGACGCGCGGCTGGTGCGGCTGATCAACGGGGACGCGCATTCGCTCGGGCCGGGCGTCGACATCCGAGCGGTTCCCTCGGCGCTCGACGGCCTGCGCTTCCCGGGCCGGGTCCAGCCGATTCGAGCCGGTTCCTTCGCCCGTACGGCGGAAGGCCCCGTCCCCGCGGGTCACGTCGAGCTGCGCCTGGCGTTCCGGCCGACGCTCGCCACCGGAGCCGGACACGACCAGACGGTTGTGGCCCTGACCAGCGGTGACGCGCTCGTGGCCGCAGTTGTCATCGACGAAGGACAAGCATTCCTGCGTACGGGGAAAGGGTCTGCCCCGGCCGGCGAAGTGGCGACCGGCCGCTGGTATCGGCTAGCGCTAACAGTGACAGGATCGACGGCAAGCCTGGTCCTCGACTCCGCGCACACCGCACCCAGCCCCTCGCGCACCGCACCCAGCCCCTCGCGCGCCGATAAGGCGCCTGACGAGCGACAAATTATGATAAGTCCGGTTTGGGAGGCGGGAAACGAGGCGGACGGCGGGGCGGCGGCACTTCGGGCGCTGGCGGTGACGTTTGCGGCTGACGGTAAAGGCGAGAATCACTTCAACGGGCGCATTGATCGGCCCACGTTGTATGCCGGCGACAGTGTGATCGCGGAGTGGGACTTCGGGCCCAGTCGGACGTTGCGGCGGATCGCCAACCGTGTCGGTCCCGAGTTTCACGGTGAGTCGGTCAACTTTCCGTTGCGGGCCTGTCTGGGCGTCGACGGTGCGGCCGACGACGTGGATCCGCGGCTCGCGCCCGAGGCCTATCAGGCGATCCACTTTCACGACGACGACCTCGACGACGCCGGCTGGGACGACGACCTGACCCTGGACGTGCCCGGCGACCTGCCCAGCGGCGTCTACGGCATTCACGTCACGGCGGCCGACGGCACCGAGGACACCGTCCCGTTCGTGGTCACGCCCGGTGACAACCCGCGTCACAAGGCCCTCGTCGTGTTACCGACGTTCAGCTACCTCGCGTACAGCTGCGAGCACGTGATGGCCGACCCGGGCGCCCGTGACTATCTGCGCGGCGTGGGTGTCGGCGAGCCCCCGGAGTTCGGCGGCAACAAGCACGACGCCTACCTGCTCACGAACGGCCTGCGCAGCCTCTACGACGTGCACACCGACGGCACGGGGGTCTGCTTCACCAGCACGCAGAAACCCCTGCCCAACGTACGGCCTGATCACCGCTGGGCGGCCGTGGCCGGGGGTGAGACGTCGGCGCACCAGTTCAGCGCCGACCTGCACCTGCTGGCCTGGCTGGACGCCGAGGGCTACGACGTCGACGTGATCACCGACGAGGAGGTGCACCGGGAGGGGCCGGCCGCGCTGGCCCCTTACCGTGTGGTGCTGACCGGCAGTCACCCCGAGTATCCGACGACCGCGATGATGGCCGCGTACGAGTCGTATCTGGGGCAGGGCGGCCGGCTCATGTATCTGGGCGGCAACGGCTTCTACTGGGTCACGTCGATCGACCCGGAGCGCGAGCACACGATCGAGATCCGGCGCACGGCGGGCATCCGCGCCTGGCAGCCCGAGGCGGGCGAGTGGCATCACGCGACGACCGGCGAGCTGGGCGGGTTGTGGCGGCTGCGCGGCAAGGCGCCGCAGAAGATGCTCGGCGTCGGCATGGCCTCGCAGGGCTTCGACACGAACCGCCCGTACGACGTGGTCACCAAGGTGCCGTTCGTCTTCGCCGGGATCGACGACGTGAACCGGATCGGCGACTTCCCGTCGCTGGTGAACGGGCACGGCGCGGCCGGCGTCGAGATCGACCGGGCCGACCGCGCGCTGGGCACCCCCGACGACACGGTCGTGCTGGCCTCGGCGACGGGCTTCTCCCGGGCGTACGGGCTGGATCCGATCGAGGTCCAGCTGCCGGACGGCTGCTACGACGGCACGACCAGCGACAAGGTCCGCTGCGACCTGGTGCTGGTGCCCAAGCCCAACGGCGGCGCGGTCTTCTCCACCGGCAGCATCGCGTGGTGCGGCTCGCTGCTGGTCGACGACCGCCGTAACGACGTCTCGGTCCTCACCGGTAACGTGCTGCGAGCATTCCTCGAGGAGGATCTGCCGATCTAGGGCCCCAACCATCCGCCGCCTCGCCGTCGTTAGGGCAGGTGAAGGGGGTGAGGGATGGACGACTTCCGGGACTTCGTCCGGGAGCGCTCGCCGGCGTTGTCGCGGCACGCGTACCTGCTGACCGGGGACCACCAGCTCGCCGAGGACCTGCTGCAGAGCGCGCTGGCCAGTGTCTACCGGCATTGGCGGCGGGTGCGCGACGACAACCCCGAGGCGTACCTGCGCCGGGCCATCTATCACCAGCACGTCAGCTGGTGGCGGCGCCGCCGCGTGCCCGAGCACCTGACGGGCGCGCCGCCGGAGACCGCCCGGGACGACCCGGCCGAGGCCACGGCCCTGCGGCTCAGCCTGGCCCAGGCGCTGGCCACGCTCAGCCCCAAGCAGCGCGCGGTCGTCGTGCTGCGCTTCTACGACGACCTGACCGAGGCGCAGGCCGCGGACGTGCTCGGGGTGCGGGTCGGCACGGTCAAACGGCACGCCCACGACGCGCTGCGCCGGCTGCGGGAGATCGCGCCCGGCCTGATCGACGACGGCGAGAGGAGCCCCCGGTGACTGCCCATCTGCGTGAGGAGCTGCGGCGCGAGGCCGCGACGGCGAAGACCTACGACGCGTACGCCGGAAGTCTGCGCCGAGCCCGGCGAGGGCGACGCCGTACGGCTGTGGTGTGGGCCGTGCTCGTGGCGGCGCTGGCACTGGCCGTCCCGTTCACGCCGCGGCTGGCGACGACCCCGGCGGCGGACAGCGGCGCGATCTCGTTGCCCGACAAGCTGGGGCTGCCGGCGTACGGGGCTCGCGGGGTCTCCGGGCTGGGTGCGGCGTCCGTGGTCTATTCGGGGTACGGCCCCCGGTTCGGGCCCTGGTTCGACGACCACGACACGTACGGGCTGGTCGGCGCGCGGAAAGAGGACTACCGCAAGATCCACACCGGCCTGGTCGACGACGAGGTGCTGCTCGCCCCGGACGGTGCCACCCTGGCCGTACCGGACCGGCTGATCGACCTGGACACCGGCGCCGAGCGCCCGCTGCCCGGCTTTCCGCTCGCCTGGTCGCCCGACGGCCGCCGGCTCGTGACCGACGACGGGACGCTGCGGATCGTCGACGTGAGCACCGGCGCCGCGACCGATCTGGCCACCACGGCCGCCCAGACGTCGGCAGCCTGGTCACCGGACGGCACCCGGCTCGCGTACGCGTACCAGGGACGGCTGACCGTGATCGGCCCCGATACGAAAAGCTTCGAGCTGGGCTTCGACGGCGTGCTGGCCGGCAAGGGCGCGTGGACGCCGGACGGCCGGGCCGTGGCCGTGGCCGAACAGGAGGACCGGGCGCCCAGGTGGTTCGACCCGGCGACCGGCCGCGAGGTCGACGGCCCGGATCTGCCTGCTGTCGACGGCACCGTCTACCGCCGGTGGTTCGTGGGCTGGCGGCCCGACGGCAGCGCGCTGGTCTTCGTCCTCGGCGACGAGCCCCGGCTCCTGGCCCTGACCCCGGGCGCCGACCGGCCGACGCCGGCGATGACGCTGCCGTCCCAGGTCAGCTATCTCGACCTGGCCGACGCCGCGATCGATTCGGGAGCCGTACGGGAAGGCGATTCTCCGTTTTTCATCGGCCCCTGGTGGTGGCTCAGGCTGGGCGCCGGCGGGCTGGTCGTGCTGGCCGTCGTGCTGATCGTGCGCCGGCTCAACGAGCGCGCCCGCACCCGCCGCGTCGTGGCGATCCCGTGGGAGACCACGCACGGCCCGCTCGTCTGATCAGGCCGCCGTCCGCGCCTCGACCGCCCGGTGGATCAACCCCGCCGTCGCCTGCACGATCGGCAACAGGCGGGGCACGATCAGCTGCGACGTGGGCATGGTGATCGACACGGCGGCGTAAATTTCCCCGTACGCGTCGACGACCGGCACGGCCAGCGAACTGTGCCCGACCAGCATCTCCTCGAGCTCGACGGAGTGCCCACGCTTGCGCACCTCGGCCAGCTGGGCCCCGAGCGCCTCCAGGGTGGGGACGCTGCGCGTGGTCGGGCGCATCAGCTCGTGCCGGCTCAGCTCGGCCAGGATCGCCCGGCCGTCGGGGCGCAACGCCAGGAACAGCTTGCCCGAGGCCGAGCAGCTGGCCGGGAGCCGCCCGCCGACCTCGGAGTGGGTGAGCACGTTGGCCGCGCCCGCGATCTTCTCGAGGAACAGCACGTGGGTGCCGTCGGGGACGATCAGATGCACCGTGGCCCGGGTGGCCGCGTACAGGTCGACCAGGGCCGGCCGCGAGACGCGGCGCAGGATGGCCGCGACCGGCACGCGCTGGCCCAGCTCGAAGACGCGCAGGCCGAGCTGATAGCTGTTGCCGACCCGCTCCAGCAGCCCCCACTGCACGAGCTCCTGGGCGAGCCGGTAGGCCGAGGCCTTCGGGACCCCCGAGCGGCGGCTGAGCTCGGTCAGCCGCAGCTGGACGGCCCCGGCGCCGAACGCGGCCAGCAGCAGCTGCGCCTTGCCCAGCACGGACTTCGGGGTGCCGGTCTCGTCATCGAGCTCGACGTCGGGCGGGATGCGGAAAGCGAGGTCGGTCATGCGCGGCTCCCTCCACAGCTGTGGATCTTGCCTTCCCGACGATAGCGCCGTGTCGCGTAGGGTTGCCGCTGCCGGGCAGACAGTAATTTCCGCCCGTTCGGGCCTGGTCCGGTGACTGGAACGTCCTGGTTGCCCTGCGACGCGCGCGACGGCGACGCTCATCCGAGCCGGCCGACCTTGAGGAGTGTCATGGAGCGATTCCGTCCCAGCGCGGACTACCGGATGTTCGTCGGCGGCGACTGGGTGGCGGCCCGGGACTCCTTCGAGGCCGTCGACCCGAGCCTCGGCAGCGCGTGGGCGGCGATCGCGGACGGCGCGGCGGCCGACGCCGAGGCCGCGGTCGAGGCGGCCCGCAAGGCGCTGCCGGCGTGGCGCAAATCGTCCGTGGCGACCCGCCAGTCGATCTTGGGCGCGATCGCCGACCGCATCGAGGCCAACGCCGACCTGTTCGCGCGCTTGCTGCCGACCGAGAACGGGCGCCCCGTACGCGAGGTCGCCATCGCCGACGTGCCGGCCAGCGCGGCCATCTACCGCTACTACGCCGGCCTCGTCCGCTCGCACCGCGGCGACCAGATCCCGGTCGAGGACCCGCACAGCCTCGTCTACACCGTGCGCGAGCCGCTCGGCGTGATCGCCGCGATCCTGCCCTGGAACTCGCCGCTGATCACCACGGCCAACAAGCTCGCGCCCGCGCTCGCCGCCGGCAACACGGTCGTGCTCAAGCCCAGCGAGTTCGCCTCGGCCAGCGTGCTCGAATTCGTCAAGCTGATCGCCGACCTGCTGCCCGCGGGCGTGCTCAACGTCGTCACCGGCGGCCCGGTCGTCGGGGCCACGCTGGCCGGGCACCCCGACGTGGCCAAGGTGACGCTGACCGGCGGCGGCCCGACCGCCCGCGCGGTGATGACGGCGACGGCGGCCGTGCTGACCCCGACGATCATGGAGCTGGGCGGCAAGAGCGCGATGATCGTGGCCGAGGACGCCGACCTCGACCGGGCCGTGGCCGACGCCGCCATGGGCATCTACCTGGCCAACGGCGAGGCCTGCATCGCGTCGTCGCGGCTGCTGCTGCACGCCTCGATCGCCGACGACTTCCTTGCCCGCTTCGCCGCGCTGGCCGCCTCGATCAAGGTCGGCGACGCCCTCGACCCCGCCACCCAGGTGGGGCCTTTGGTGTCGCGGCCGCACTTCGACCGGGTGCTCGGGCATGTCGGTCGCGCCCGGGACGAAGGCGTACGAGTGCTGGCCGGCGACGAGGACCTCGGGCTGGCGCCGGAGAACAAGAACGGCTTCTTCGTACGGCCGACCGTGCTGCACGACCCCACCGGGAAGGCCGACATCGTCACCAGCGAGGTCTTCGGGCCGGTGACCGTGGCCGAGACGTTCACCGACTACGACGAGGTGGTCGCGCGGGCCAACAGCACCCGCTACGGCCTGGCCGCCGGCGTGTGGACGAAGGACCTGGCCCGCGCCCACACCATCGCGGGCGCGCTGGAGGCCGGCATCATCTGGGTCAACAAGTGGTTCGACCTGCCCGCCGGCGCTCCCATGGGCGGCGTCAAGGACAGCGGGTTCGGCCGCGAGCTGTCGTGGGAGACGCTGCTCGAATACAGCGCCCCCAAGACGATCAACATCGACCTCGGCGCGCCTAGGTTCCCGCTCTGGGGCTAAGCATCGGATTTTTGCCGCCGATCGGGCCGATATGGGGACCGGGGGCAGCGTCGGGGTGCTGGCGCCGTTCGTCGGTGGCACCTATTACGGCAGCCTGGTCGCCGGCACGGTTGCGGCGGCGGCCTCGCACGGGCGGCCGCTGATCGCGATTCAGACCCTCGACGCCGCGGCCGACCTGACCGTCAGCGGCGGCAACCCGGCCTTCGACGCGCCCGTCGCCTGGGATCATATCGGTGGGTATGTCGTGTTCGCCGACGCCGTCGACGCCGGGCATCTGCGCCGCCTGGGCCGGGCCGGCAAACCCGTCGTGCTGGTCGGCCACACCGTCGACGGGCTGGACCGTCCGGTGGTGCTGGCCGACAACGACAACGGCATGCGGGCCGCCGTCACCCACCTGATCCGCGCGCACGGCTGCTCCCGGATCGCGTTCACCGGTTTCCTCGAGGCGAGCGACATCCGGGAGCGGTACGAGGCCTATCTCGCGGTGCTGCGCGAGCACGGCCTGACCCCCGGCCCGCTGCTGCCGGCCACCAGCAACGTCGAGGTCGGCATCGAATGGACCGCGGACGACCTGCTGCGGGACGGCAAACCGGACGCGCTCGTCGCCGCGACCGACCGCAACGCGATCGGCGCCCAGCGGATGCTCGCCGCGTCCGGGCTGCACTGCCCCGACGATTATCAGCTGACCGGCTTCGACGACCTCGACGTGGCCGCCTTCGTCCGGCCCGAGCTGGCCAGCGTCGCCCAGCCGCTCGACGCGATGAGCCGGCTCGGGGTCGACCTGCTCGTACGGGAAATGCGCGGGGAAGCGGTGCGCCGGGGCGAGCATCGGCTGCCGACCCGCTTCGTCCCGCGTACGTCGTGTGGTTGCACCGCCTTCGCCGAACGGCTGCCCGACCTGCCCGAGGCCGACCCTCGCCGCCGTCTCGCCGCCCGGCTGGCCGGTGTGATGGTGTTCGGCTCGCGCCTCGACCCCGACGCCACCGCCGTTCTCGTGGCCGACGCGCTCGAGGCCGGCGTCGTCGTGCCCGCCGCGCACGAACTGCAGACGCTGCTCGCCGCGAGCCCGACCCAGGAGACGCTGCGCGTGCTGTGCCGCGCGGTCCAGGAATACGCCGGCGCCGCCCCCGTCGACCCGCGCGGCGTCCAGGACATCGTGATGTTCCTCGGCCGTTCCTACAACCGGCTCCAGCTCGGCGACCAGCTGCACCTGCGCTCGCTGATCAGCGTCAACTACGACCTCAGCATCACGCTGCTGCACCGCCGCGACGCCGACCCCGGCGACCCGTCGTGGCTGGCCCTGACCCCCGCCACCGCCGGCTCGATCGCCCTGCGCGACCGCAACGGCGACCTCGTACGCACCCCCGGCTGGCGGCGGCACCCCGGCCCACCCATCCCCGCCGGGCCGACGACGGTCGAGGCCTTTCCCCCGGTCGAACTCCTGGACATCGCCGGCCCGACCTTTGTCGTACGGGCCAAGGTGGGCGACAGCGACCGGGGCTGGCTGGCCCTGGTCGACAAGGTCGAGAACCGGGTCGACGACGGCCGCGAACTGGTCAACCAGTGCGCGGCCCTGCTCACGGTCGCGCTCGACCTGCGCGAACAGGAGGCCCAGCTGAGGTGGGCGGCCCAGTCCGACCGCCTGACCGGCCTGCCCAACCGCACCTCGTTCACCGCCGCCCTGCCCGCCGCGGTCGGCCACCCCGGCGCCGTACTCTTCCTCGACCTCGACGGCTTCAAGAAGGTCAACGACACCCTGGGCCACCACGCCGGCGACGAACTGCTGACCCGCGTGGCCGCCCGCCTCCGCCAATGCCTGCGCCCCACCGACCTGGCCGCCCGCTTCGGCGGCGACGAGTTCGTCATCCTGCTGACCGACAGCGTCCCCGGCCCCGACCAGGACCAGCTGGTGGAACGCCTACGCGCCACGATCAGCGCGCCTTATCGGATCGGCGACCGCACGGCCCGCATCGGCGTCAGCATCGGCGTGGCCGACTGCGCCACCGGCACCAGCGCAGAGCAACTACTACGCGACGCCGACACCGCGATGTACCGCGTCAAGGCCGCCCGCCGAGTGCCGGCCGCCGGCGAGCTCGTCAACGACCGATCCTGACCTGCCATACCTTCCCCGACCCGCCCGGAACGAACCCGACGATCGAGTGATCGACGGCGGACCACCTCGTGGCGACCGGCCCCGATCTGGCCGCCCTGCTGCGAGGCGATCCAGAAATCCGTGCCGAGTCGAGAGCGGGCCCCGGTCGCCGTTGACCGGGGCCCGCTGGTCTCAAGATCGGCGGAGTGCCACCACCTCCCCCGCCCACCCAAGGGCAGGGGCTGGACACTACGCCCGGGTGCCGGGATGTGGCACAAGTTGTCCACAGGTCGCCGCACGGTGACCCGGATTGTGGACAACGGCTAGGCCCTAGTCGCGATCGGGCCGCCATTCCCGCCAGTCCCCGGCCCGCTCCAGCGCGCCCGCCGCTCGGTAAAGCGTCGCCTCGTCCCAATGCCGCCCGACGAGCATCAGGCCCGCCGGCATCCCGTCGCTGAGTCCGCAGGGCACGGAGAGCGCCGGATGCCCGGTGCAGTCGAAGGGCGCCGTGTTGACCACGGGGTCGAAGCCGGGGGCGGACATCTCGGCCCGGCTGGTGCCCAGCGGCAGCGGCGGCGCGACGAACGGCACGGTGGGCAGCGCGAGCACGTCGACCTCTGCCAGCGCGGCGTCATAGGCCTGCCGCGCGACGCGGACGAGGTTCTGCGCCTTGGCGTAGTAGACGCCGCCATAAACCTCGCGGAGGTAGTGGCCCGCGATCAGCCCCGTCTGGATCGGCGCGGACAGCAGGTGGGCCCGGTGGCGCCAGGCCGAGTGGGCCCGCATCAGCGCGGTCGGGTTGAGGCCGGTGATGCCCATCCAGGCGCCGTTGCCGTGCATGGCGATCTGGACGGTGCCCTCCAGGATGATCGCCGCCCAGACGTTCATCATCGTGCGGTGCTCGGGCACCGGCACCTCGACGACCGTGGCCCCGGCGGCGGCGAGGCGGTCGGCGGCCGACCGTACGAGCCGTTCGACGCCCGGCTCGGCCAGCGGCTGGCCGAAGCCCTCGGTCAGCAGGCCGATCCGCAGGCCCTCGACACCACCGGTCACCGCGCCGAGGTAGTCGCCCTTGCGTACGCCCACCTGGCGCGGGTCGAGCCCGTCGGGGCCGGCGAGCACGTCGAGCAGCAGGGCGTTGCCGGCCACGGTGGCGGTCATCGGGCCGACGTGGTCGATCGACGGGTCGACCGGCATGACGCCCGTGTACGGCACGAGCCCGTGCGTCGGCTTGAGCCCATAGATTCCGCAGTGCGCGGCGGGCACCCGGATCGAGCCGCCCTGGTCGCCGCCCACGGCCATCGGCACCGCGCCCGAGGCGACCAGCGCCGCGCTGCCCGAGGACGAGCCGCCGGCCGTACGGGTCGGGTCCCACGGGTTGCGCACCGGCCCGTTCGCGCTGGTGTGGCTGCCCGCGCCGTAGCAGAAGTACTCGCAGTTGGCCTTGCCGGCCAGGACGCCGCCCGCGTCGAGGATGCGGGTCACGATCGTGGCGTCGAAGTCCGGCGCGAAGCCCTGCAGCGTGGCCGATCCGGCGGTCATCGGCACTCCGGCCACGCTGACGGTGTCCTTGACGGCGACGCGGTGCCCGGCCAGCGGGCCGGATTCGGCGCCGGCGATGTCGGTGCGGACGGCCCAGCCGTTGTACGGGTCGTCGGCCGGGTCCGGACGGCAGCCCGGGGTGCGCGGATACCGTACGGGCGGCAGTGGCTCGGCCATGGTGTCGAGCCCGCCCAGCAGGTCGATGATGGGCGCGATGTCGGCCCGCACAGCGGCGACGTCAGCGTCCGGCAGCGGCAGCCCCAGGTGGTCGGCCGCGGACCGGATGTGCCGGTCGGACGGGCCGGTGATCGTCATACGCCGGCCCCGATCCACGGGTGTGCCGCCTCGATCTGCCCGGCCAGGGAGAACAGTGTTTCCTCGCGGCCGTAGGCGGCAGCGAACTGCACCCCGATCGGGAGCCCGTCCTCGGTCCGTGCGGCCGGCACCGACATGGCCGGCTGGCCGGTGGTGTTGAACTGCGGCGTGAAGCAGAGGATGTCGATCGAGCGCTGGATGCCGTCCGGGCCGTCGAACAGGCCCAGCGGGGGCGGCGGGTTGGGCACGACCGGGCTCAGCAGCACGTCGAAGCCGCCGGTCCACCACGCGGCCATGCGGCGGCGGAAGTCGTCGCGCCAGATCTCATGCCGTACGTAATCCGCGGCCGACACCTTGGCCCCCTGCTCGGCCCACCACCACGCCACTTCCTCGGCCTCGTCGCGGCGCAGCGGCCGCCCGGCCATCGCGGCCAGGTCGTCCATCAGCACGGTGACGCTGGGGCTGAGCAGGCCGAGCCAGTGCTCGAGGTAGGCCGGATCGGTCATCGCCGAGGGGTACGCCTCTTCGACGCGGTGGCCGAGCGCGGTCAGCCGGTCGGCGGTGCGCCGCACAACCGCGTTGACCGCCGGGTCCACCGGGTAGCCGTTCACGTCGTCGACGAGCATCACCCCGATCCGCAACGAGCCAGGCGCGTCGGATGCGGAGGCCAGGAACGACCGGGACGGCGCGGGCGCCACCACCGGATCGCCGGACCGGTAGCCGGAGATGGCGTCGAGGGCGGCCGCGCTGTCGCGCACGCTGCGGGTGATGACGCCGTAGATGTTGTGCGCGGCCAGCGCGTCGCCCTCGTCCGGCCCGGCACTGACCCGGCCCCGGCTGCTCTTGAAGCCGAACACGCCGCAGTGGGACGAGGGCATGCGCAGCGAGCCGCCGCCGTCGGTGCCCTGCGCCAGCGGCACCATCCCGGTGGCGACCGCGACGGCCGAGCCCCCGGAGGATCCGCCCGGTGAGCGGGTGAGATCCCACGGGTTGCGGGTCGGCCCGAAAGCCCGCGGCTCGGTGGTGGAGACCAGGCCGAACTCGGCCGTGTTGGTGCGCCCGAGCACGACAAAACCGGCCCGGCGCAGGGCCGCCGTCACGTTGGCGTCGCGGGCGGCGCGGCGGTCGAGGCCGCGCAGGAAGGCGTTGCCCTGCTGGTCCGGGTCGCCGGCGCTGCCGCTGCCCAGGTCCTTGAGCACGATCGGCACGCCGCGGAAGGGTCCGTCCGGCAGCGGGCCCCTGGCCTCGTCGAGGGCCTGCTCGAAGCGGCGGTGCACGACCGCGTTGAGCGGGCCGTCGAGCTCCTCGATCCGGCCGATCGCCGCGCTCACCAGCTCGGCCGGACTGGCCTCGCCGGAACTGATGAGCGCGGCCATCGCCGTAGCGTCGGTCACGTCTTACTTCTCGGTGACCGGGATGGTGGCCAGCGTGTAGCCGAGCGTCGCGGTGTCCTTGTACTCGGCGATGTTGGCCTGGCTCCAGTACTTCGCCGTCACCACGTAGTTCTTGCCGGTCACGCCCTTCTTGGCGTCGTCCATGGCCTTGATGACGGCCATGCCGGTGGCGTACGAGTCCGGGTCCCACGTGCCGCTGAGCCGGCCCTGCTTGACCGCCTCGATCGCGTCCGGGTCGCCGTTCGAGCCCTGGATGATGATGCCCTCGCTGGTGCCGTCGGAGATCTTGCGCCCGGCCCGGGTGGCCGAGGTCGACGCGCCGATGGCCGAGGAGTCGTTGTACGACCAGACCGCGTCCACGTCCGGGTACTTGGTGAACGTGTCGCCGGTCAGCGACGCCGCGTTGGCCGAGGTGTCCTTGGTGTTGTCGATCTGGGCCAGGATGGTCAGCCCGGCCGCCTTGGCCGCGTCGCTGAAGCACTTCACGTTGGCCTGGATCGACGGCACCGGCGGGCCACCCATCACGATCACCTTGCCGCCCGGGCGGGCGTCGGCGATCTGCTTGGCCGCCTGCCGGTACGGCGACTGGTCGTCGTCGCAGCGGTTGACGCCCCACCACACGGTCGAGGAGACGTTCGCGCCCTCCGAGTTGACGCCGATGACCGGGATGTTGGCCGTCTTGGCCTGGGCGTACGTGCCCTCCATGGCGCCGGAGTCGAGCGCCCAGAGCCCGATCGCGGCGGCCTGCTGCTGGATCATCGTCTGCACGTTGGAGACCTGCTGGTCGGCCGAGAGGTTGGCGTCGATGACGTTGACCTCCCAGCCCAGCTCCTTGGCGCCGGCGTTCAGGCCGCTGGTGACGATCTGCTGGCCGGGCTGCGAGGCGACCGGGCTGGAGTAGGCGACCTTGAGGCCGCCGGTGCTGCCGCCGGCCGCGGCGTCGTCGCCCCCGCCGCAGGCCGTGGTGCCGAGCAGGGCGGCAACGCCCAAAATGCTACAAGAGGTAATTTTCCACCGGGAAATGGGCATGACGGTTCCTCCGAGGGGTGAAGGCGCGTGCTTTAGAAGGTCTTGACGAGAGCCGAGGCAGTCCGTTCGGCCAAGGCCATGACTGTGATCATGGGGTTGACGCCGGGCGCGGTCGGCAACGCGGACGCGTCCCCGATCCAGACGCCCTTGACGTCGTGAAGCTGTCCCCAGCCGTCGGCCACCGAGGTGGCCGGGTCGGCGCCGAGCCGGCAGGAGCCCATCTGGTGGGCGGAGAAAGCGGTGTGATCGTCGATCGGGGAGCCGGCCAGTTGTTCCAGGTACGCGTCGAAGTCCTCGCCGCGCCGCCAGCGCTGGTCGCTCCAGTGGAAGGTGAAGATCTCGGTGGCGCCGGCCTCGCGATGCATCCGGGCCAGTTCGGTGTGCGCCCGTACGGCGATCCGGTGGTCGACGTCGTCGTCGAGGTTCCAGTGCACGGCGGCGCGGCCGTCGGCGTCGAGATAGACCTCGCCGCTGCCGTGGTCGTGCGACACCCCGTGCCAGGTCGCGAAGTAGGGCAGCTTGCGCAGCTGGTCGCGGGTGGTGCGGCCGTCGGTGAACGGGGATTGCCCGGCCCACGTGCCCGGGTTGAGGGCGAGGCTCTCGACCAGGAAGCCGCCGCCGTCGACGACCTGGGTCAGGTCGAAGCTGACGGCCGACTGGATCTGGCCGTGCCACGCCTCGACCGGCTCCTCGTAGACGCCGGTGACGATCCACGCCGGGTGCAGGGTGAGGTTCTTGCCGACCGCGGGGCCGCCGATGCCCGAGCGCAGCAGCACGGCGGGTGACTCGATGCCGCCCGCGGCGACCACGACGTGCTCAGCCGAGACGGTCAGCGAAGTGGAGCCGTTGACGGTCGCGAGAACACCCGTGACGCGCCCGTCCGCAGTGACGATCTTGTCGACATGCGCGCCGACCACAACGCGGGCGCCCGCATCCACGGCGTCCTGCAGGTATGTGTGCAGGGTCGAGCGCTTCTTGCCCTGCTGACAGCCGGCGTTGCAGTAGCCGCACATCGTCGCGTCGTCGTCGAGCGCGGCGTTGCGGGGCAGCCGCTCGTGCCGCAGCCCCAGCGAGGCCAGCCCGGTGATCATGGCCCGGGTGTTGGCGTTGTACTGGGTGGCGTCGGTGTTGACCCCGATCCGGTCCCACACCATGTCGGTGAACTTGTCGAAGTCGGGCCCGTCCAGACCCTCGAGCCCGTACGAGGCCCAGAGCTCGCGAATGTGCTGAGGAGTGCGCAGGCAGACCATCGAGTTGATCACCGTGCCACCACCCAGGGTCGCCCCGGCCAGCACGCCCATCTGCCCCGACGACGACCACAGCGAGCCACCGCGCAGAAACATCGTGGCCGCCCCGAGCGAGTCGATCTGCCGGAAGTCGGCCTCGTTCCGATATTGCGCGGCCTCCAGTACGAGCACCGACAACCCGGCCTGGGCCGCGCGGGCCGCCACGATCGCTCCCCCGGCGCCCGACCCGATCACGACGACGTCGGCCGCCAGCGTGGCCGGGCCCGCGGGCAGTTCGACGAGCGGGAAGTCCTTGGGCTTGTTGGGCGGCGGCGTGGCCGGCCCGGGGTAGCCGAGCGCGGGCCACGTCGGGTTGGTTCCGGTCGCGTCGACGGCCCCGACCAGCGTCGCGAGGGTCATCGCCTTGAGCTGCCGTACGCCGAGACGCAGCCGCATCGACTCGTCGGCCACCGCGAGCAGCGTCGCCGTACGGGTCTCGAGGTCGGCTGAGGCAAACGATGGGCCGAGCCGTTCCAAGAGTTCGGCCACGACGCCGCGGGTCAGCGCGTCGAGCGACCCGACCGCGCTCGCCACGGCTACGTCGATGCCACGGGCCTTGGCGCCGTCACGGTAGAACGCGATCGTGACGTCATCCGCGCCCGACGGGGCGTCCAGGGACGGCGCGAACGTGTCGCAGACCGCCTGGATGATCGCCTGGTCCTGTACTTCCGGCATGGAGTCCTCCGTCGCGTCAGTTGCTGTGGTGATAAGTCCGAACTAAGACGATGCCGGGGTCTTGCCCCGATTGAACCGCAACCAGCCTCGGTCGCGGGCCACTCCCAGGGCGACCGCGACGATCAGGACGACGCCGTTGACTGTGCCGCGCCAGAACGTCGAGACGTCGCTGAGGGTCAGACCGTTTTGGATCACGCCGAGGAACAGGACGCCGAGGACTGTTCCGCCCACGCCGCCGTCGCCGCCGGTGTAGGCGGTGCCGCCGATCAGGACCGCGGCGACCACCGTGAGCAGCAGGGTCGAGTCGATGCCGGGGCTGGCGCCGGTGAGCCGGCCGACCTGGATGAGGCTGGCCACCGCGGCGGCCAGGCCGGCGATCAGGAAGACGCTCAGGGTCGTCCGGGCGACGTTGATGCCGTTGAGCCGGGCCGCCTCGCGGTTGGAGCCGAGCGCGTAGACCCCGCGGCCGAACGTCGTGTAGCGCAGCACCAGGGCGGCCGCCACGACCAGGAGGACGTCGAAGATCAGCAGGTACGGTATGCCGGCGACCTTGCCGTTGACCAGGTTGTAGATCGGCTGGAAGCCCTCGAGCGAGAACACGTTGATCGTCTTGCCCTGCGACATCACCAGCGCCGCGGATTCAAAGATCGACAACGTGCCCAGGGTGACGACGAGGAACGAGATCTTCACGTAAGAGATCAGGACGCCGTTCACGATGCCGAGCAGCAGACCCACGGCCAGCGCGCCCGCCACGGCGACCCAGGCGCTCATGCCATGTTGCAGGAGCATCCCGTACGACATGCCGGTCACCGCCGCGGCCGAGGCCGTCGACAGGTCCAGCCCGCCCGAGATGATCACGAACGTGGCCCCGACCGCGAGCACCAGCACGACGCTGTTGCTGGCCACGATGTTGGTGATGTTGCCCCAGGTCATGAAGATCGGCTGCGTGATCGACAGGTAGATCACCAGCAGGATCAGGCCGGCCAGCACACCGGTGGTCTTGCCCGACGCCCGCCACACGTTGGTGAGCACGCCGACCCGACCGGAATCGGACGGAGCCGCGATCTTTTCAGAAGGACGAAGTGAAGTGTCCTGGCTCATGAAGGCTCCTCGGAGTGGACGTGCCCGCTGACCGCGATCGCGTTCAGCACCTCTTCCTGCAACTGCTCGCCGCTGACCTCGCCGTGGACCGCGCCCTGGAAACAGACCAGGACCCGGTCGGCCAGGCCGATCAGCTCGGGCAGCTCGGAACTGATGATCACGACGGCGGCGCCGCTCTCGGTCAGCTTCTGCAACAGGGCGTAGATCTGGCTCTTGGAGCCGACGTCGACGCCGCGGGTGGGCTCGCTGAGCACGTAGACCGGGCAGTCCAGCGCGAAGATGCGTCCGAGGATCGCCTTCTGCTGGTTGCCGCCGGAGAGCTGCGTGATCAGCTTGGCCGGGGACGAGGTCTTCACGCCGTACTCGGCGATCGCCTCCTTGACCCGGCGCTTTTCCGTACGGGTGGGCACGACGCCGAACTTGGAGAGCTTCGGCAGCCAGGTCAGGGTCATGTTGTGGGCCACACTGCGGGTCGGCAGCAGGGCCGCGCGCTTGCGGTCGTCGGGCACCAGGCCGATGCCGGCGCCGAGCGCGCGCCGCGGGTCGCCCAGCGTGACCGGCGAGCCGTTGACCCGCACGTCGCCGGTGGCCGCGATGGCGCCGCCGAGGGCCATGCCGAGCTGGGCCTTGCCCGAGCCGACGAGCCCGGCGATGCCGACGATCTCGCCGCTGCGCACCTCGAACGAGGTGGGGGCGAGCGCGCCGTCGGCCGAGGCCAGGTCGCGCACCTGCAGCACCACGTCGCCGGGGACGCAGTCGCGGGAGCCGTAGTAGTCGTTGAGCTCGCGGCCGACCATCATGCGCACGAGCTGGGATTCCGGGGTCGAGGGGAGCGGGACGGTGCCGACCATCTTGCCGTCGCGCAGCACCGCCGCCCGGCCCGCCGTCGAATACAGCTCGGGCATCCGGTGCGAGATCATCAGCACCGCGACGCCGCGCTTGGCCTGCTCCCGGACGAGCTCGAGCAGCCGCTCGGTGGCGTGCTCGGAGAGCGAGCTGGTGGCCTCGTCGAGGATCAGCAGCCGGGCCTTGCTGGAGACCGCGCGGGCGATCTCGACCTCCTGCTGCAGCTCCACCG
This sequence comes from Paractinoplanes lichenicola, assembly GCF_016785085.1. Taxonomy (GTDB): domain Bacteria; phylum Actinomycetota; class Actinomycetes; order Mycobacteriales; family Micromonosporaceae; genus Actinoplanes; species Actinoplanes lichenicola. The sequence continues at coordinate 286,122 of NZ_JAENHO010000004.1, read as the reverse complement.
ACAGGTCGCCGACCCTGGCGTTGACGTCGACGTGCACGTCCAGCGCGGCCAGCTCCTCGCGGGCCCGGCGCCGGACGGTGGCCCAGTCGATGACCCGGCCGCGGCGGGGCAGCCGGCCCATGAAGACGTTCTCGGCCACGGTCAGCTGCGGGGCCAGGGTGAGCTCCTGGCTGATCATCACGATGCCGAGCTTGAGGGCGGTGGCCGGGTTGGCGATCACCGTCTCGGCCCCGTCGACCAGCACGACGCCGCCGTCCGGCTGCTCGGCCCCGCCGATGATCTTCGACAGGGTCGACTTGCCGGAGCCGTTCTCGCCGGTCAGGGCCACGATCTCGCCGGGGCTGACGGCCAGGCTGGCGTTGTCGAGGGCGAGCACGCCCGGATATCGCTTCGAGACTCCGCGTACCTCGACCAGAGGCGCCGCACTTGCGTTCACCTGCGTACCTCCCTGGGGGATTGTGAGTTCACCCACCGGCAACCGGATTGGCGCTCACCTTGGCACCGGCGGGTTACCGGCCTAAGCGACCTGTTCCGCTGAACGGACTGTGGCCGGATCGCGACGTTCGGAGATTTGGGCCGGTAGTCCGGTGAACGGACCACCAGGAAGGCGCGCGTAACCGCGGAGGCGTGTTGTGGAGACCCAGACCACACTTCGACGGGAGAACAGCCGATGACCCGTGGGTACGCGGCCACGCCGTACGGCCAGATGCACTACGCCGAGCTGGGCGAGGGCCCCGCCGTGCTGCTGCTGCACCAGACCCCGCGCTCGTACGACGAGTTCCGTGAAGTTCAGCCGCTGCTCGCCGATGGGCACCGGGTGATCGCCATGGACATGCGCGGGTTCGGGCTGAGCGCTCCCCTGCCGGCCCCGCAGACGATCGAGGCCATCGCCGACGGCGCGTTCGCGCTGCTCGACGCGCTCGGCATCGAGCAGGCGGCGGTGCTCGGGCACCACACCGGTGGCGCGGTCGCCATCGAGATGGCCGCGGCCGCGCCGCACCGAACAAAAGCGCTCGTGCTGTCGTCCGCGCCCTGGACCGACGCCGCCTATCGGGAGGGCCACGCGAACGGGCCCGGCGTCGACGAGGCCGAGACGGCGGAGGACGGCAGCCACCTGACCAAGCTGTGGGCGCTGCGGCAGCCGTACTACCCGGCCGGGCGGCCCGACCTGCTCGACCGCTTCATCCGCGACGCGCTGGCCCCCGGCGTCGACCCGGCCGAGGGGCATCTGGCCTGCGCCCGCTACGTCATGGAGGACCGGATCGGCCTGGTCACCGCGCCCGTGCTGCTGATCGGCGGCGCGGACGACCCGTTCGCGCTGCCCGACGTCGAGCGCCTGCAAAAACACCTGACCAACGCCGTACGGGTCGAGACCGCCGTCATCGAGGGCGGCACCATCCCGCTCATGGAGCAAAAGGCCGCCGAGGTGGCCGCTGTGACTCTGGAGTTCCTCGCATGAATCCCACCACGCTGAAAGCCGTCTGCGACACCCTGATCCCCCGCGTGCCGGCCGCGACCGACGACAGTCTCGAGGCGGCCACCCTGCTCGGCCTGAGCGCCTCGGATCTCGGCATCGACGCGATCGCCGCCGCTGTCATCCCGATGCTCGCGCCGCACGTCCAGGAGAAGATCGCGGTCACCCTGGACAGCCTGGGCGACGCCGAGGGCGACGAGCTGGCCCGGCGCTGGAAACAAGCCCTGGCAAACCCGGACACGTACCCCGGCGCGATCATCCTGCAGAGCACGGTACTGGCGATGTTCTACACCGGCCCCGACGCCGAGGCCAAGAACCCGACCTGGCCCGCCATCGGCTACGCGGGCCCGCTGCTGCCCACGCCGAGCGAGGCCGAATTCCCCAAGACGCTGCGCACGATCACCGCTGACGACGACCTGACCGCCGACGCCATCGTGGTCGGCTCGGGCGCCGGTGGCGGTGTCGCCGCGGCCCGCCTGGCCGAGGCGGGGCTGCGGGTCCTCGTACTGGAGAAGGGTTCCTATCGCAACGAGCCCGACCTGCCGCAGCTCGAGGCGCTGTCGTTCCCCAACCTCTATCTCGGCGGCGGCTTCCTGTGGTCGACCAGCGCCTCCGTCGGGCTGCTCGCGGGCTCGACCGTCGGCGGCGGCACCACTGTCAACTCGATGGCCTGCCTGCCCACCCCCGGCTACGTGGTCGAGGAGTGGCGGCAGCGCGGCATGCAGGGGCTCGACGACTTCGACGAGCACGTGCGCGCGGTGATGGACCGGATCAACGCGAAACCGTCGAACACCGTGCACAACCACGTCAACGAGATCCTGATCCGCGGCTTCGAGGCGGCCGGGCTGGCCTGGGCCACGCTGGCCCGCAACGCGAAGGACGACGAGTCGCGCTACTGCGGCGAGTGCAATGCCGGCTGCCTGGTCGGGTGCAAGCAGTCGACCATGAAGACGTTCCTGCAGGACGCGTCGGACCAGGGCGCGCGCCTGCTGCCCAACTGCGATGTGCGCGAGATCCTGCACGATCAAGGGCGAGCTTCCGGCGTACGGGCGCAGGTCGGTGATCGGGAGGTCGAGCTGCGGGCGCCGATCGTCGTCGTGGCCGCGGGCGCCCTGGCCAGTCCCGCGCTGCTGCTCGCGTCGGGCATCGGCGGCCCCGAAGTCGGCAAGAACTTGCACGTGCACCCGTCGTACTTCATGAGTGGAGTGTTCGACGAGGACGTGCGCGGCTGGGAGGGGCAGATCCTGACCAGCGTCAGCCACGACTACGAGCACGTGGCCGGCGAGCACGGTTTCGTCGTGGAGGCGGCGCCGATGGGCCTGGGCTTCTGGACGGCGCTCACGCCCTGGCAGGACGGCGAGTCGCACAAGCGCGAACAGTTGCGGCTGCGGCACGTGTCGGGCGTCTGGGGCTTCGCCCGCGACCACGGCTCGGGCCACGTCGAGCTGGGCCCGGACGGCATGCCGCTGATCCACTGGGACCTGACCGACGACGTCGACCTGGAGGTCGTGCGGCGCTGTCACGTCGAGCTGGCCAAGATTCTGCGCGGGGCCGGCGCGCGCGAGATCTTCACATTCCTGCCCGGTGATCCGCGCTGGCGCGACGGGGAGGACTTCGAGGCGTTCCTCGACACCCTGGCCAAGCTGGAGGGGCCGGACGTGCTGACGTTGTCGGCGCACCAGTCAGGCACGTGCGCGACGGGCACGGTCGTCGACGGCGAGGGGCAGCTCTTCGACGTGAAGGGCGTCTACGTTGCCGATGCGTCGGCGCTGCCCACCGCGCCGGGCGTCAACCCGATGGTCTCGATCGAGGCGTACGCGGCGAAGACCGCCGGGCACATCGTGGCGAGTCTCAAAGCTCCTGCGCGCTGAGCAGCTTGGTCATCCTGCGGCCGACGAGGTTGAGCAGGCCGATGTAGCGGTCCACCTTGGCCCGCGTCGTCGGGGCGGTCACCGACAGGGCCGCCACGACGGCGCCGGTCGCCCCGGTGAGCGGGATGGCCACGCTCATGTAGCCGATCCGGGTCTGCTCGAACTCGGCCACGAAGCCCTGCTCGCGGGCCTTCTGCAGCTCCTGGGCGAGCAGGCCCGGGGCCACCGTCGTGCGCGGGGTGACCCGGGCCAGCGGCGCGGTCATCACCTCGTCGAGCAGGGTGCGCGGGCCGAACGCGAGCAGCGCCTTGCCGGTCGCCGTGCAGTGCAACGGCATCCGCCCGGCGACCCGCGACGGCCGGCTGATCTGGGCGTGCTCGCCGGAGACCTTCTCGAGATAGAGCACCTCGAGCCCGCTGGCCACGGCCAGGTGCGCGGTCTCGTGCGTCGCCTGCACCAGGTCGATCATCATCGGGCGGGCCAGGTCGCGCAGGATCCGCTGCCGCGGCACGCGCTGACCGATCTCGAACAGCCGCATGCCGAGCCGGTATTCGCCGTTGCGGCGCTCCAGCAGCCCCCACTGCACGAGCTCCTGGCTCAGCCGGTGCACCGACGCCTTGGCGAGGCCGGTGCGCCTGGCCAACTCGCTCAGACTCAAAGTCTCGTCGTCGAGGCCGAACACCTCGAGGATGCGGCGCACCTTGCCCAGCACGCTGTTGCTGTCGGGCGCGGGGTGGGGTTCACGGGGGTCGGACTGGAACAGGCAGCTGTCTGCGGCGGTGGCCTCCATCACCTGAATCTCGTCTCCGCCGTCACACTTATCAACGAAACGGTCCGGCCAGCGGAACACGTCCCGCTGACCGGACCTCAGGTTTCAGAAAGACAGAACCGCGCGACCCCGTACGTGTCCCGAGCGCATCCGCGCGATCGCGTCCACGGCGTCCTCGAGCGGGACGGACTCGACCGCGACGCCCAGCTCGCCCGACGCGAGCCGCTCGATCAGCGACGGCGCGAGCTCGCGGGCCCGGCGCTCGTGGCGGATCATGTTGACCGGCAGCAGCGCCACGTCGGCCAGCAGCCAGCTCGGCAGGTCGATGGTGATCTGCGTGCCGGCCACGTAACCGACGACCACCGCCCGGCCGCCCTTGCGCACCCAGCCCGTACGGCCGATCAGGCCCTCGCCGCCGAGCGTGTCGACCAGCAGGTCGAACTCCTCGCCCCGGAAGTCGTCCAGCACCGCGCCGGTGACCCCCGCCGGCACCAGGTCGAGCTGGTCCTGGCGGCCGACCAGACCGGTCACCTCGGCCCCGGCCAGCAACGCCTGCTGGGCCACGCTCGCGCCCACGGCACCGGCCGCGCCGACCACGGCCACCTTCTCCCCCGCCTGCACCTTGGCCACGTCGTGCAGCACGACCGCGGCGGTGGTAGTGGGCACGAAGAACGTCGCCGCCACCTCGGCCGGCAGGCCCGGGTCGAGCACGGTGACCGCCTTGCGGGGCACGCTCACCCGCTCCTGCCACGTGCCGCCGCGCAGCAGGCCGAGGCCGGCGCCACGCAGCATCACCTGGGTGCCGGGTTCGAGGTCGTCGGCCTCGAGCACCACGCCACTGCCCTCGACGCCGCCGGTGTAGGGCAGCTGCGGCTTGAGCCCGAAATTGCCCGACGCCACGGTCAGGTCGAGGTGCGCGAGCGCGGCCGCCTGCACCTGCACGAGCACCTCGCCCTCACCCCGTACGGGCTCCTCGATCTGCTCGATGACCGGGTCCTTGCCCCAGTCGTGGAAGCGCAGCGCGCGCATCAGGCGGCCGCCTTCGCGAGGAATTCCAGGCTGAGCGGGTTGTAGAGCGCGGCCTGCTCGTGCTGCGGCCAGTGCCCCGTCTCCTCGAACAGCTCGAGCTGCGAGCCCGGGATGGCCTCGTGCATGGCCTGCGCCTCGGGCACGTCGCCGAACGGGTTCTTGCGGCCCCAGACGATCAGCGTGGGCTGGGTGATCCGGCCCATCTGCTCCTTGGTCAGCAGGTTGCGCTGCCGGATCTCCATCTTCTGCAGCGAGAGCAGGTTGTCGATGTTGGCCACGAAATCGGGCTCGTGATAGATACGGTGCCGCACGTCGACCAGTTCCTCGGTCGCGTTGACCGGGTCGGCCATCAGCAGCCGCAGCCGCTTGCGGGTCAGCTCGACGTCGTCGGTCGCCACGGCCTGCCGGGTGCTGGAGTCGATGCGCTGCATCACCTCGGGGTTGGCCACCGTGCCGCCCGCGCAGAGCAGCTGCAGGCTGGCGATCCGGTCGGGGTGGTCGACGGCCGTACGGGCGCCGACCCAGCCGCCGAGCGACTCGCCGACGATGTGCGCCTTCTCGATCCCGACGGCGTCGAGATAGTCGAGCAGGTGCTTGACGTAGAGCGGAATCTCGTACGGGTGGTCGGGCTTGCCGGTGTAGCCGTGGCCCAGCATGTCGATCGCGTGCACCTCGTAGTGCGCGGCGTGCGGCGCGATGTTGCGCGTGAACGCCTCGAGGTGCCCGCTCGTGCCGTGCAGGAACACCACCGGGGCGCCCTCGCCGGCCCGCAGCGTCCGCGTCTCGACCCCACCCGCGTCCACGTACGAGAGCGAGAACGGCAACGGCGTCAGGTCGGTCCAGATGGACATGGCTCTCCTACGGCTGGTTGATGCGGTGGACTTGGGTGTTGCTGCGCTTGGCGAGCTCGCGCCCGGCGACCACCAGCAGGGCGGCGCCGGCGAGCGTCAGAAGGATCTTCATCGGGTGGTCTCCAGGTCTCGGCGGGCACAGTCGGCCAGGAAGGCGGCGACGACGGCGTGATAGCGCTCGGGCTGCTCCTCCTGCAGGTGGTGGGACACGTGGTCCATCACGTGCAGATTGCCGTTCGGCACCATGCGGGCCAGCATCATCGGGTAGTCGGGGGTCAGGAACGCGTCCTCGCGGCCCCACATGAACAGCGTCGGCGCCTGCACCTGGCCCAGCTCGGCGGTGAGGTCCTGCCAGTCGCCACGCGGCGAGTCCGACATGGCGGCGAGCGCGCGCTCCTCGGGGTCGAGGCTCTGCTCGTAGCGCATGTCGAGCGTCTCGTCGGGCAGCCGGTCGCCGTCCCACCACTCGAGGCGGGTGATCAGCTGCCGCATCTTCTCGCGGGTCGGGCCCTCGCCGCCGTAGTAGACATCCCGCGCCGTACGGCCGCGGTGACCGTTCTCGGGCAGCGGGGCGAGGGGGCCGTAGAAGACCGGCATGCTGCCCGTGACGACCAGGGACCGTACGCGGTCGGGGTATTTCGCGGCCAGGTTGAGCGCGATCGTGCCGCCCCAGGAGTTGCAGACGAAGTCGGCCCGCTCGATGCCCAGCGTGTCGAGCAGCTTGACCTGGCTGGCCGCGTGGAAGTCCCACATCGGCCCGGTGATGCGCACCTTCTCCGACTTGCCGTACTGCAGGATGTCGGGGATCACCACCCGGCGGTCGGCGGCGAACAGCTCGGCCACGGGACCGAAGTCGCTCCAGCCGGTGCAGCCGGGGCCGCCGCCGTGCAGGAACACGGTGTCCAGGCCGGCGCCCATGTCGAGGTAGTGATAGCCGTCGGCGTACTTGCCGTCGGGGGCCTTGCTCATCGTTCCTCCTCGGAGTTCGCGACCGCGACGCGGGCCAGCACCTCGCTGAGCCGCCGCATCTCGGTCACCTGGACGGTGTTCATGCCGAGCGCGAAGTCGATGCCGGGCAGGGGTGCCTTCGGCATGCCGACCCGCGCGGTGGGGATGCCGCGGGCGCGCAGGATGTTCGCGTCGGTGGCGCCGCTGTTGTCGGGAATCGGCGTGTGCTCACGGCCGGACGCCGCCTCCCATGCGCGGATCGTCTCGGTGATCACCCAGTTGCCCGGATCCGTTGTGGTGGGCGGGATGTGGGCGACCAGCTCGCAGTCCGCGTCCGTGCCCAGCAGCGCTTCGAGCTCCCGGCGCACGCCCAGCGGGGTCATCCCCGGGGCGAGCCGGATGTCGAGGCGGATCCGCACCGCGGCCGGGGTCACCGCCAGCATCCGCTCCCAGCCGCCGGCGATCGAGCCGATGATGCCCTGCGGCGCGGCGGTCGCGGTGCGATGCCGGGCCGGGAAGTCCTCCAGCCAGCGTTCCAGGCGCGTGATCACCTCGGCGGCGGTGACGATCGGGTTCCCGTACGGGAGACGGTGGCGGCTTCCGGCGTACGTGTGAATGCCTTTGACCGTCAGCTCGAACCAGCAGAGCCCGACCTCGTCGTGGGCCACGAAGTCACCGGGTTTGGCGATGATCGCGTGATCCGTGTACCAGCCGCGCTCGAGCAGGAACGACGCCCCGACTCCGTGACCGGTGTTCGCCCTGTCGCCGCCGATCGCGTTGGTCGGCATGCCCCCGGCACCGAAGGCCAGCACCAGATCACCCTTGGGCTCGGCGTGCGAAGACGAAACCGCTTCCGCGTACGCCTGACCGACGACCAGGACGCACGCCGCGTGACCCTTGGGGTTGCCGGCGCCGAGGCCCTGTACGTAATCACCGTCGACCGTCGCCTCCGGCCGCATGTCCGGTCGCAGCTCGGGCCCGATCCACGGCACGTCCTCGGCGACGTCGCCCGTCGTCAGCGTGTCGATCGGGGCGTAAAGCATGAGGTCGCGGCCGGTCCTTGTGCTTCGCACGCGCCCCACGGCGTTGGCTTGATCGTCGTCGATGCGCTGGACTTGCCCTGACATTTCCGACATCTGGGCGGCGAGCCACTCGGCCAGCGGGGCCTCGCGGCCCGTCGGGCTGGGGATCGAGGTGACCGCCACCGCCGCCGCCCGCAGCCGCTCGGGCGTGATGCGGCGCAGCACCTCGGCGAGCAGCTCGCTCACCGGCCACGCTCCGCGCCGGACCCTCCGGCGGCCTCGCTGTCGGGGCGGATCACTCCGACGCCCATGCCGGTCAGCCACTCGGGCATCGGGCTGTAGGCGAGGGTCTTGCCCGGCGCGAAGCCGAGCGCGGACGCCATCGTGAGCCACGTGCGGATCTCCTGGCCGCCGTTGCCGGCCTCCTCGCCGATCCGCGCGGTCGTGTAATCCGCGTAGTAGCCCAGCTCGCCCTTGTCGAGGCGGCCGAGGAAGGCCTCGTCGAACTCGGGGAACAGGGTGGGCCGGGCGCCGACGATGATCTCGCGGCGGCGCTTGTCGTACTTCTCCCACTCGCCGCGGCCGTTGCGCCATGCCTCGACCAGGAACTCCTCGTCGTCGCCGTCCGGGTCCTGCCAGCGGCTGGGCCACGGCAGCTGGTGGCTCAGCCCGCCGCTCGCGATGACGACCGTACGGCGGTCGGTCTGGGCCAAGGCGCGAGCGAGGTTGCCACCCAGCTCGACGCAGCGCTTGACGGTCGGCAGCGGGGTGGCGAAGACGTTGATGACGAGGGGGGTGACCGGCACGTCGATGTCGCGCAGCAGGTATTGCACGGCGTGGCTCTGGCCGTGGTCGATCGTCATCTTGGCGCTGATCGCGACCTCGGTCCCCCGCTCGACCAGCTGCTCCGCAAGGGCCTGGGCGTACGAGGGATCCGACTTCTGCGGGCCTTTGGGGGTGCCGCCGTCGCCGGCCGCGATCACCTCGTCGACGCCGAGCGTGAACGACGGGATGAGGTCGAGCCAGAAGCCGCGGAAGTGGTTGGAGCCGATGATGACGACGTTGTCCGGCCGGGCCTCGGCGATCGCGTCGCGGGCCTCGCTGAGGGCGTGGCGGAACCGCTCGGCCCGGTCGATGCCGGCCACCTTGTCCCAGTGGGTGTTCATCAGCGTCGAGTGCGAGGCCGCGACGCCGAGCACGATCCCGCCCATCAGCGGGTCACCTCCGGCTTGCCGTCCTCGGCCGTGATGCCCTGCTCCTTGAGCCGGTCGACGCGCTCCTCGGTGACGTCCTCGGCCAGCTTGCGCCACTGCAGCAGCGACTCGTCGGGGCGGTAGAGGCGCTCCGGCGGGGCGTCGGTGACCTCGACCATCCACTTGTCCTGGCCGGAGAACTCGCCGTGGAACAGCCAGCGGATCGCGCCCAGGTATTTCGCGTAGAACGGCAGCGTGGCCGCGCCCTTGGCAAAGTTGACCATGACACCGACGTACAGGTGGTTGTCGGCGTCGACCGGCACATAGAACTCGTAGTGGATGAAGCCCGGGTACGCGATGCGCAGCACGCCCGGCATCGAGATCGAGGCGAAGCCCGGGAACTCCTGGGCCGCGATGACCTCGTTGACCTTGGCCGCGCCGCCGGTGTTGCCGATGTTGCGGTTCGCCGTCGCTCCGGGCTTCTTCTTGGACGGGTCGATCTTGTACCAGGCCTTGCCGCTCCACTTGCCGAGACCGGGGAACTCGGCGTCCCAGTACTGTTTGTCCTGCACGCGATAGATCCAGCGGCCGCGCTTGACGATCCGCGTGTCGTTGTGCACCGGCATCGCCTTGAAGAGCCGCCACAACGCCGTACGGTGCAGGTATTTGGCATGGCCCTCGTCGTAGCCGTTCTCGGCCGCGAACCGCCAGTTGCCCTCGCGGGGCTGGATGCGGGCGCCGACCACGGCCGCGTTCTCGACGAGCTCCTCGGGCAGCTGCTCGTCGATCGGCGGGGCGTCCTCGCCGTCACCCACGAACAGCCACACCATGCCGAGCCGCTCGGCGGTCTCGAACGTGGGCTGGGTGACCTTGCCGCAGATCGGCGAGTTGGGCCCGTCCGTGATGGCCGCGGCCAGGTCACCGGTCTTGAGGTCGAACGTCCAGCCGTGGTAGACGCAGCTGACCGTGCCCGGGAACTGCTGGTTGCCGTAGCTCAGCGGCACGCCGCGATGCGGGCAACGGTCCTTGAGGGCGTACACGGTGCCCTTGTCGCGCATCACCATGATCCGCTCACCGAGCAGTGTGACACCGGTCGGCTTGTTCGTGATCTGCGACGAGAACGCCACCGGATACCAGTAGCCGCGGAAACCGGCCTTCGCCTCCTGGTAGTGCGGCCAGCTCGACCAGTCCTGCCGTCCGGGCAGCCGGCCACGCCGCGAGGGACGCGAGGGGCGCCGGGGGCGTTCGGCCCGCGGGGCCGGCGTGCTTTCTGCGACCATGGTCCAACTCCCATCGTGCTGTTGCGATGGGGTGGAGCGAATCACCTCTCCCGGCCGGGTCACAGCCTTCGAGTCCACCCACCGAAACGCGTTCCGCTCAGCGGTCCACGGTCCGCTCAGCGGTCTGCCGTTGTTAAAAAGGCGGCCGGCTCTCCCTACGGTCCTGGCCATGGAACCCACCACGACGATCCACACGGATCTGGTCATCGTCGGGGCCGGCCCGACCGGCCTCTACGGCGCGTTCTGCGCCGGCTTCCGCGGCCTGAGCACCGTCCTGGTGGACGCGCTGCCCCAGGTCGGCGGTCAGATCGCCGCGCTCTACCCGGAGAAGGTCGTGCGCGACGTGGCCGGGCTGCCCGCCGTCACCGGCCGCCGGCTCGTGGACGGGCTGGCCGCCCAGGCCGACGCTTTCGGCACCCGCTACCTGCTGGAACGGCAGGCCGTGGGGATCGGGCACGAGGCCGGGCGGCCGCAGCTGACCCTCTCCGACGGCACGATCGTCGACGCCGGGGCGGTCGTGCTGACCGCGGGCATCGGCACGTTCACGCCGCGGGCGCTGCCGGCCGGCGAGGAGTTCCTGGGCCGCGGGCTGTCGTATTTCGTACCCGACCTGAGCGCCCACGCCGACCGCGACGTCGTGGTGGTCGGCGGCGGCGACAGCGCCATCGACTGGGCCAACGCGCTGGTGCCGCTGGCCCGCTCGGTCACCGTCGTGCACCGGCGGGCGAGGTTCCGCGCCCACGCCGCCTCGATCACCGAAGCCCAACAGGCCGGGGTTGTGTTCCGCACCAACTGCGAGGTCTCCGAGCTCATAGGCGGCGACTGGGTCTCCGAGGTCCGCCTCGGCCCTTCTGATCGTCTCGCTGCGGACAGCGTGATCGCCGCGCTCGGCTTCATCTCCGACCTGGGCCCGCTGGCCGACTGGGGCCTGGAGCTGTCCGGCCGCACGATCGTGGTCGACCAGCGCATGCGCACCAACCTGACCGCCGTCTTCGCAGCCGGCGACGTCACCGAATACCCCGGCAAGGTGCGGCTCATGTCGGTCGGCTTCGGCGAGGTCGCCACCGCCGTCAACAACGCCGCGGTCGAGCTGGACCCCGACGCCGCCCTCTTCCCCGGCCACTCCACCGATTCCGCTCAAGGAGCCTGACATGCCGTACGTGATCGGCAAGGACTGCGTCGACGTCAACGACCGCGCCTGCATGGACGTCTGCCCCGTCGACTGCATCTACGTAGGCGACCGCAAAAGCTACATCAACGCCGCAGAATGCATCGACTGCGGCGCCTGCGAGGTCGAATGCCCAGTAGAAGCCATCTTCGTAGACAGAAAAGCCCGCGGCGACGAAGAACGCACCCAGTTCGTCGAAGACCAAAAGAACTTCTTCGCCATCGTCCTGCCGGGCCGCGACACCCCGATCGGCTCCCCGGGCGGCGCCCGCAAAATCGGCGAACTCGGCGTCGACACCCCATTCATCACCGACTACGACGCCTAGGACCGTTGGCCGTCCATCGAGATCCGCCCATCGTCCGGAACCGTGGTCCCGCTGTCCGATCTAGGACTGCAACGTCGAGGCCGTGAGCCGGCTCAGCACAGAATCGACTCGTGCCGCCCCGGATCAGTTCGCCCGACGTCCCCGAACCGGACTCGGCCGACACCGAGGACACCTTCCTCGACAAGCTCGAGATGCTCCGGACGGCGCAGGGGCTGACCTATCGCGAACTGTCGGAGCGGTCGCACGCCGTCGCCGGGGACCCCCGGCATCCGCACGGGATCGGGTTCTCGTCCTCGGTGCTCACGAGCTGGATCAAGCATCGGGCGTTGCCCAGCAACACGGAGTACGTGAGGGCGTGGGTCCGGGCCTGCGGAATCACGAACACCGAGCCGTGGACGAAGGTCCACACCCGGCTCCTCGTCGCCCGCCGGAAGACTTCCGTCGCGGAACCTTTACCGGTCGAGGAACCCAGGGCGAAGCAGACGCGCCGTCCGGCGGTGGGACGCCCTCGGTGGCGGGCCGCCGCGCTGGTCGGACCCCTGGTCCTGCTCGGGCTGGCCGCCGCCGACAGCGGGCGCGGCGGGCCGCCGGCGCCGACGTGCGCGGCTCAGCAGACCCGATCGACGGACGCCTTCTCCTACACATTCACGCCGTGCTGGGGCGGCGCTGCCGCACAACTCTGGTTCCGCGACGACAAGGCCGACCGGCGCTGCGTGCGGGCCGAGATCACCTTCGGGCGTCTCCCCGGCGCGCCGAACGTCTGGGCCGCGCCGCGGCGGGCGTGCCCCAGTGGTGAGAGCCATTCGTACGTCGTGAGCTCGCCCCCGGAGTCGACCGGCGCGACTGTGACGATTGTTCTCGAGGCGCCGTAGGACGACACGGGTGTTCAGCCTTGTTCAGCGTCGTTCGGATCGGTGGTGGCCTGCGTGAACGGCCACTGTGCTGATGGTCAGCGGGCCGTTGAGGAGCCCGCGAACCAGGACGGAGCACGTCATGAGATCAGCACGGTTCTGGGCCGTCGTCGCAGTTGTGGCCGGCGTCGTGTCGGCCACGGCCGTTCCCTCGGCGGCGGCCACCGATCGCATCCGGGTTCTGCAGGCGAACATCTGCGGTGCCCAGCTCTACCGACCCGAGTGTCCGGCGCAAGGAGGGGACACTGCCGGACCGGTGCCGTACCTTCTCAACCTGATCCCGGCCAAGCGGTACGACGTCGTCACGCTCAACGAGATCTGCGAGTCGCAGTACGAGACCCTGAAGAAGCAACTGGCCGAACGAGGCTGGCGGATGGACGGCAGGTTCGCCGCCGGCATCACAGACCTCAAGACCTCGATGTGGCAGGGCCGCTACTGCGGTGTGGCTGAGAACGGCGCTCGTGGCTACGGCGTCGCCGTTCTGACGTCGAGCGCGATCACCTCCCACACCCCAACCGACCTCGGACGCCCGGACGGCGACGAGACACGCCAGCTGCTCTGCGCTGACACGTCCTTGCGGGGGCGGTCGTTGCGTGCCTGCGTGACCCACCTGAGCCAGCACGGGTACCGCGCCGGCCCGCAGGCGAAGGCGATCGCGGAGCGACCCGAGGTGGCCCAGGCCGAGATGGCCGTCATTCTCGGCGGGGACTTCAACCTCACCCCTGGCTCTGATGGGCTCGGCCATCTCTACCGCCACAGCGGCGGAAGCGGCCAGTTCCGGGAGATCGCCGACACCACCTGCCTGTGGGCGGCCAGCCCCTGCCGAGGCGGCGAGGCGACCCAGAAGTTCGAGAAGATCGACTACGTATTCGCCAGCGACTGTCATTTCGAGGACCCGTACGCCAGAATTCTCGACTCCGGCACATCGGACCACCGCTTCCTGTCCGGATCAGTGCGACCGCGCCAGTGCTGAACACCCGGTAACCACTCCCGGGCCGGTGAGTCAGACGGCGAAGGCCCCCTCCCCGCGTACGGGGAAGGGGCCTTTGACTGTCGGATCAGAAGATCAGGTTGAACTGGTTCCAGCCTGTGCCGATGTTGATGTTGGTGGAGGGGTCGATCCAGGAGCCCTTGCCGTTGCCTCGGTAGAGCTTGAGGTCGCCGGTGGTGTTGCGGGCGATGACGTCGGTGAAACCGTCGCCGGTGAAGTCGCCTGGGGAGAGGATTTGGGTGAACTGGTTCCAGCCGGTGCCTACGACGTCGGGGTCGGAGCCGTTGAGCCAGCCGCCCTTGCCGTTGCCGCGGTAGAGGTGGAGTTCGCCGGTGGAGGTGCGGCCGATGACGTCGGTGAAGCCGTCGCCGGTGAAGTCGCCGGGCGAGAAGATCAGCGTGAAGCGGTTCCAGCCGGTGCCGATTTTGATGTTGGTGGAGCCGTCGATCCAGTAGCCCTTGCCGTTGCCGCGGTAGAGGAGCAGTTCGCCGTCTTTGTTGCGGGTGATGACGTCGGTGAAGCCGTCGCCGTTGAAGTCGCCGGGAGAGAACACCGCGGTGAAGTTGTTCCAGCCGGTGCCGATGACCTCGGGGCTGCCGCCGTTGAGCCAGCCGCCCTTGCCGTTGCTGCGGTAGAGCTTGAGTTCGCCCGCGGCGTTGCGGCCGACGATGTCGAGTGCGCCGTCGCCGGAGAAGTCGCCGACCGGGAAGACGTGGTTGAACTGGTTGAAGCCCGTCCCGATCTCGATGTTGGTCGACGGGTCGATCCAGGAGCCCTTGTTGTTGCCGCGGTAAAGCTTGAGCTCGCCGGCCGGGTTGCGGCCGATCACGTCGGCCCAGCCGTCGCTGTTGAAGTCGTTGCGCCACGCGTCGAGCGGGTAGTCGACCGGCTCGAAGCCGGGGTCGGTGACCTCGACCGGGCCGTCGGTGATCGTCAGGTCGTCGATCAGGCCGCGGAAGCCGCCCGCGTTGCGCGGCTGGTCGTAGCCGACGACGACCGTGGTCACCTGCTTGTCGGCGAGGCTGCCGAGCGGTACGACGACCTGGTTCCAGCGGTCCGCGACGATCTTGCTGCACTGCTGGGCGGGGTGCACGCGGGTGCCGCGCTGGTCGGTCAGGCCCGAGTCGCGCAGCGTGCTGCCGTCGCTGAAGATCAGGTCGATCGAGACGCAGGTGCTGTTGCGGGTCTTGACCTCGGGGCGGGTGGCCGTGCTCTGCGGGCGGATCCAGTACGAGAGCTTCGTCGACGGCTTGACCGCGATCCGGCTCACGGTCATCGACTTGAGGTAGGCGTACGAGGAAAGGGTGTTGACGTCGGTGCCGGAGTAGACCAGCGCCGACGTGCCCGAGTGCCCGGAGCCGGCCGCCACGGCGACCGTCGGGCTGGTGACACCCACGATGCTGCCGGTGACCGGCGTGGTCGGCTGCACATCAGCGCTCTCGAACCCGGTGGCCAGGTCAAGGTCGAACTGCCCCACCCGTACGAAGTCGTTGAGCTCGGTGGGCGTGCCGGCGAGCGCCTTGGTGGCGTACCAGGCCAGGTTGAGATCGCCGTTGGTGGTGGCGGTCGTCTTGATCTGCAGGGCCAGGGCGCGGTCGGCCTGGTAGGCCCGCTCGAGCGCGATCGCGATGTCGCGGTCCTTGGCGGCGTGGATGCCGGTGTCGATGAACGCCTTCCACACGGCCGCGTCGTTGCTGCGCGCGGCGGCGATGGCGGCCGCCTGCACCTCGGTGCCGTCGGTGGCGAAGTTCCAGACCTCGGTCACGAAGTCGCGGTCGGGCAGGCCGAGCAGCGCGTCGGTGACGGTCATCCCGATCCGGTTGGCGGCCAGCTTCTTCGCGACTCGCGCTCTTTCCAGCGCCTTCTCGGCCTCGGTCTTGGCCTGGTCGGCGGCGATCCGGTCGTCCACGTCCTGATGCGCGGCCTCGGCCAGGCCGGTCGCGATGAACACGCGCCGGTCCTCGTCGCTGCCCTCGCGGGCCGTGCGCGCGGCCGTCTTGACCTTGGGCCACTTGACGTCCTCGGCGACCAGTTCCCAGATCAGCCGTACGAAGTCAGCGTCGCTCCCGTTGAGCAGGGCGGCGTCGGCCACGACGTCGATGCTGGCCGCGGCCGCGCTGCGGGCCGAGTCGCTCCGCCGCTTGGCCTCGGCCTCCTGCCGCTCGCGGGCGACGTCCCGGTCGAACGCGGCGAACACCCCGGCGGTGATGAACTCGTACGCGGCCGGGCTCTCCTCGCTCTCCGAGAAGGCCAGCTCGGCGGCGGCGCGCACCTCGAGGTGGTCGGCGTTGTTCTTGACGTGATTCCAGATCGCGATGACGAAGTCGCGGTCGGCCAGCTCGATCAGCGCGAAGTCGTCCCCGCGCCCGAACTTGATCGCCACCGCGAGCTTCTGGTCGTACGAGGCCTGGCTTGCGGCCTGCATCGCGCCCACCGGTCGGGGCGCGGCCTGGGCCACGGCGGGTGTCACGACCAGAAATGTCGCGACAATTCCGGCGGCTAGCAGTTTTTTGGGCAGCATGAAGTTGGTGTTCCCCCGTGAAAGTTCGATCGCAATCGATTCGGCACGAGGGTAACGGATCGATCAGCGTGCCGACGCCCGGCTCAGCCGGTCCAGCTTGTCGCGGGCGTCCGTGCCCGGCCGCGGGGTGTAGACGACCAGCCGCAGATTCGAGCCCTGGGTGGCCAGGACGTCCGTGTCGAGCGCGATGTCGCCCACGACCGGGTGCTCGATCGTCTTGTGCGCGCTCTGGTGATCGGCCACCGAGCGCAGCGCCCACAACTCGCGGAACCGGGCGTTGCCCCGCAGCCGCGCGACCAGGGCGGCGACCTCGGGGTCGTCCGGGTAGCGGCTCGTGGTGGCCCGCAGGTCGGCCACCATCGACTCCTCGAACGCGGCCCGCTCGGCTTTTGAGAGGCGCAACCAGGGCCATAGGCCCTCGAAGTGGCAGATCAGCGCGTTTCTTTCGGCGGTGGCCGGATCGCCGCACATCGCCGCGAACAGCGGATTCCAGTGCAGCAGCTGCCACGTGGCGTCGTACAGGGCGAGCGGGTTGACGGCGAGCTGCGCCATGATCCGGTGCAGGCTCTCCGGGATCTGCCGCGGCACCCGCCCCGGGTCGGCCGCGTGCCCGGCCAGCCGCAGCAGGTGGGCGTGCTCGTCGCCGGAAAGCTTGAGCGCCCGCGCCAGCGACGAGCACACGTGCGCCGACGGGGTCGGGGCGCGGCCCTGCTCGAGCCGGACCACGTATTCGATCGAGATGCCGGCCAGCGTGGCCAGCTCCTCGCGGCGCAACCCCGGCACCCGTCGGGCCGGGTCGTGCGCCTCCGGGCCTCGCCTGTCCCGCCAGGCCCGCAGGACCGCGCCGAGTTCGTTCATCACCCCATGGTGGTACAACCTGTAACTCCCCGGGCCGCCGCCGCGCGCCGAAGATCGAGGTCATGAACACATCACTGCGACTCGCGGACGACTTCGAGGTCAACCGGATGGGCTACGGCGCCATGCAGCTGGCCGGGCCCAACGCCTTCGGGCCGCCGAAAGACCGGGCCGAGGCCGTACGGGTTCTGCGCACCGCCGTCGAATCGGGCGTCACCCACATCGACACCAGCGACTACTACGGTCCTTTCATCACCAACGAGATCATCCGAGAGGCACTGCACCCGTACGACCCCTCGCTGCGGATCGTCACGAAGGTGGGCTTCCGGCGGGGGCCGTCGGGGTCGTGGGAGCCGTCATTGCACGACCTGCGGGGCCAGGTGGAGGCGAACCTGACGCATTTGGGGCTGGACACGCTGGACGCCGTCAATTTGCGCGTCGACGGGGGCGGGTCGGTCGCTACGGCGTACGGGGAAATGGTCTCTCTGCAGGAAGAAGGGCTGGTGCGGCATTTGGGGCTGTCGAATGTGACTGCCGCGCAGGTGGCCGAGGCGCGGGAAATCGGGCCGATCATCTTTGTGCAGAACCTCTACAACCTGGCCCTGCGCGGGGATGACGCGCTGGTGGATTCGCTGGCGGCGGACGGGATCGGGTTTGTGCCGTTCTTTCCGCTGGGAGGATGGAGCCCGGTGCAGTCGGCGGCGTTGGATGCGGTGGCGGCTTCGGTGGGGGCTACGGCTAAGCAGGTGGCGTTGGCTTGGTTGTTGCAGCGGTCGCCGAATATCCTG
Organism: Paractinoplanes lichenicola; assembly: GCF_016785085.1. Classification (GTDB taxonomy): domain Bacteria; phylum Actinomycetota; class Actinomycetes; order Mycobacteriales; family Micromonosporaceae; genus Actinoplanes; species Actinoplanes lichenicola. Next base: position 268,126 of record NZ_JAENHO010000004.1, on the reverse strand, counting down.
CTGATTCCTGGGACGTCTTCGGTGGCACATTTGCGCGAGAACCTGGCTGCGGCTGAGGTGATTTTGCCGGCTGAGGCCTTGGAGCGGCTGAACGTATGAAACACCGTTGATCGTCTGAGCGTGCAGTAGAAAGGGCCCACCCGACGGCGGTTTCAGCCGGTCGTTGCAACACGGTCGGTGTCGAGGAGTTTAGCCAGGCGTTCGGCTGGGGTGTCCCAGCCCAATGTCATGCGGGGGCGGCGGTTCATTTGGGCGGCGACTTGTTGTCCTTGCCGACGATCAGGTCGCCTTCCCAGTGGCCGGTTGCGGGCTGAACCTGTCGGTCAGCATGGCTTGCACCGCGGCGTGCAGCACCGGCCGGGTGGCGAGTTTGCGGGGTTTTCGGGCGGGGCCGGCGGGCCTCGGCGCGTTGCTGGGCCGCATGCGGCCGGTAGACGCCCGTGCCCGGGTGCCGGTTACGGCTGATCGTGGCCGGTGACCGGCCGAGCTCGACCGCGATCGACTTCTGCGACGCCTTCTCCAGCAGCCGATCCGCGATCACGATCCGTTCCTCGACCGACAGGTAACGGCTCGAGAACGCCGCCCGCGCCGCCGCCTTGGCGTTGCGCTGTTTCGCTTTCTCCTCGGCCCGCCTGACCCGACGCTGTTCCGGGTGTCGCCAGTAGTAGCCGACCTTACGACCGATTCCGACCCGCCGGCATGCCTCGCTGGTACCGATTCCCTGCGCCACAAGATCTAGGTATGCCTGCCGCTGCGCCGCCGTGCCCGCAACCGGCAACCCACTGCCTGCACGATCCTCGAACACCCGTCAACACTTCGATCAACTCGGGTGTTGCAACGATCCCTTGAACCCAAGCGACCGGGGGACCCCCGCCCTCGGCCGTTTTACCGGGCGGGGCGGATCTTGGAGGGCGGGCTCAGGCGCGCCTGTGGATAACTTGGAACTTGGACGGCGAACCGGCCGGGCTTGATTGTGCTAGTCGCGTCAGGAACTGATGCGGCCGGCGTGGACGGCCACATCAGACCTGGACGACCACAAGAAGGGTCAGGTGGTCAGGTCGGCGGGGATGAGCGAATAGATCGCCAGGTCCACCCGGCCGGCGTGGATGATGCCGGCGTTGCGGGCGACACCCTCGTACGTGAAGCCCGCCCGCTCGGCGACCCGGATCGAGGCGGTGTTGCCCGGGGCGATGCGCATGATCACCCGCTCGAAGGCCGCCTCGGTCAACGCCCAGCGGGACAGCGCGACCGTCGCCTCGGTCATCACGCCCCGGCCGCGGACGGCGGGGGTCGTCCAGTAGCCGATCTCGGTCGTGCGGTGGCGCCAGTCGGTGTTCTTCAGGTCGATCAGGCCGGCCAGCTCGCCGTCGCATTCGATCGCGCGGATCAGGCCACGGCCGCTTGCCCGTACGGTCGGGGCGGTTTCGGCCACGAAGGTCACCGCGTGCTCGCGCTCGTACGGGTCCGGGAGCGGCAGCCAGCGTTGCGTCAGCGGATCGGCGACGGCGGCCACGATCGCGTCGACGTCGTCCTCGTGCGGCGCGCGCAATGTCAGCCGGGCGGTACGCAGAACGATGTCGGGGAAAACGTTCTCACTCACCCGACGATCTTCAGCCATGCCTGCAAGCGGAGTCCCAGCGGGACAGCAGTTCGAGGACCGGGGCGGCGCCGTCCTCGGTGGCGATCCGGGCGGCCACTTCGGCGGCGCGTTCCCGGTAGGACGGCTGGTCGAGGCAGGCGCGTATCGAGCCGGCCAAAGACTCGGCGGTCAGCGACGCCATCGGGGGCGGTGCCACGCCGAGCCGGTGCAGACGGTCGGCCCAGAAAGGCTGGTCGACCAGCACCGGTACGGGCACGGCGGGCACCCCGGCGCGCAGGCCGGCACCGGTCGTGCCCGCCCCGGCGTGGTGAACGACCGCGGCCATGCGCGGGAACAACCATTCGTGCGGAACGTCGCCAACAAGAAATGAGGTCGCGCCGGGAGAAGCCCGATCAGATTGGATCACCGCTCGTACCCCCGCCAACTGCACCGCGTCGGCGACCACCTCGGAACGGTCCTCGGTCATGCTGCCGAAGCCGATGAACACCGGCGGCGGCCCGTCCGCCAGGAAGGACACCAGCGAAGCGGGCGGCTCCCACCCCGAAGGTACGGCCGGCCACCAGAATCCGGTCACCTGCACCGAAGCGGGCCAGTCGGCCGGCCGGGGAACAACCACGGGGCTGAAGCCGTGCAGGATCGGCCCCGAGTCGGCGGCGGCCAGGCCCAGCCGCCGCAGCACGTCGACGTAGAGGGCGCTCGTGCCGGAAAGCATCGTGTGGCCGGCGGCGAGGTTCTCCTCCGGCGATGCGCCCGAAGGCATACCCGGCGGCGGAAACTCGCGGGTCGGGACGCCGGGCGCCAGATACAGCCCGGCGCACGGGATCCCGTACCGGGCGGCCACGGCCCGGCTCAGCGGCGCCGGCCCGAAGGCCGTCAACACAACGTCGGCGCCCGCGGCCACCGCGCCCAGCACCCCGTCGCCCAGCTCGTCGAGGAACGCGGCGAACACCGACCGGGCGGCGTCAGGGCCGGGTGCGGCCGTACGCGCACGGGTCAGCTCGACCGGATCACCGGGCAGGACGTAATGGGAAAGCCCGGCGTCGCGGACGAGGGGGCCGAACCGTTCGTGCGCGGCCAGCGTCACCCGGTGACCCGCCCGCTCCAAGCGCTGCCCCAGGCCGGTGAACGGTGCCACGTCGCCCCGCGATCCGGCGGTCACGATCAGAACCCGCATCCGCCCTACGCTAGCGCCGTCACGATGCGGCCGGGGTTCTGCGGCCGGATCGCCTCATCGATCATCGCCGCGGCCACCGTGGACCGGCTGATGGTCGCCGGGAAGAACCGGCGGGGCAGGAACGCGCGCGAGCCCGGGGCGTTCGTGAGCGGACCGGCGTGGAAGACCGTCCCGCCCGCCGCCAGCACGATCTCGTCGGCGGCAGCCTTGTCGGCCAGCTCGCGACGCAGCGCCAGCCCGATAACTGCTCTGGTGAGCCCGCTAGCAAAGACCGCGGTGCGTCCCGTCCCGAACGCCCCCAACCAGATCACCCGCGGCACCCCGGAGCCGACCGCTGCCCGAGCCCCCGCAGCCAGCGTGCCCGGCGGGCTGTCCCGCACGACCCCCAGCCCGGACACCAGCACGTCACACCCGTCCACGGCCCGCTTGATCGAATCCGGGTCGTGCACGTCGCCGAAGACCGCGGGCGGCGGCAGCGAGCGGGCGATCTCCACGACGGACAACCCCCGCGCACGGGCCGCAGAAGTCAGCAGACGCCCGGTTGCACCCGAAGCACCCAGCACGGCGACCCGCATCAGCGCACCACCGCGAGGGCAGCCGCGTGCACGCCCGGCGCGGCCGCCACATAGGACGGCGACGTGATGTCCCAGGGCTTCCCGTCGAGGTCGGTGACGACGCCGCCCGCCTCCTGCACGAGCAGCACCGGCCCGATGTGCGAGCGCACGTTGTCGTACTGCCAGTGCGCGTCCATCCGCCCGGCCGCGACCTGCGCCAGCTGATGCCCGACGGGCACGGACATGCGGACGTACAGGGCCTCTTGCATCATGGCGGTGATCGAGGCCCCCATGAAAGCCGCTGATTTGAAGGAACGACCGGGTGCCGCCTGGCCTGTGCCGACCACCGCGGCCCGCAAATCATTTTTGGCGCTGACCCGCAGCGCCACCCCGTTGAGAAACGCCCCGCCGCCCGCCGTAGCCGTGAACATCTCATCGGCCAGCGGCGCGTAGAGCACGGCCAGCACCGGCCGCCCGTCGCGGACGAGGCTGACGCCGATGTTCCAGTCGGTCATGCCGTGCACGGTGTTGACGTTGCCGCCGACCGGGTCCACCACCCAGCGGTCCCCTCCGGCGATCGGCCCGGTAGCGTGCTCGTCGGACTCCCAGGGCGCGTGCGACAGGGCCGGCCGCAGCACGTCGCTGACGGCGGTGTCGTTGGCCCGCAGCGCCGCGAGCAGGTCGTCGAGGGTCGCCGGACGGCTCGAGGTCGAGTAACGGTCCAGCAGCCGGGCGCCCGCCTCACGAACGGCGGTGACGGTCGAGTTCAGAAGTTCCATGCATCGAGCATCGGCCCGCGGCGCGGTTAAATCCAATGCAACCTTGGCAAGCTAATGTTTACTGCCATGCAACTGGACCTGAACCTGCTGACGGCCCTGCACGCCCTGCTCGAGGAGAACAGCGTCACCGGGGCCGCCGAGCGCCTGCGCCTGTCGGTGCCCGCTGTCAGCCGTACGCTGGGCCGCATCCGCCGGCTCACGGGCGACGACATTCTCGTGCGCTCCGGCCACACCATGACCCCCACCCCGTACGCGGTGGGAATTCGCGACCGCGTCGGCGAGGTGCTGCTGCAGGCCCAGTCGGTGCTGGCCCCGAGCCGCGAGTTCGACCCGGCCACGCTCGAGCGCACGTTCACCCTGCAATGCCACGACGCCCTGGCCACCGCGCTCGCACCCCCGTTGCTGAGCGCACTCGCCGAGCAAGCCCCCGGCGTCAGCCTGCGACTGCTGGCCGAGGCCACCGGCGACTCCGACGACCTGCGCCACGGCCGCGTCGACCTGCAAATCGGCGCCACCCTCCCGGACCTGCCCGAGTTCCGCTCCGACACGATCGGCCACGACCGCCTCGTCCTGGTGCGCCGCCGCGCCACACCCAAGATCAAGACCCTTCCCGCGTACGCGGCCCGCCCGCACATCCTCCTGTCGCGCCGAGGCCGCCTGGCCGATCCCGTCGACGACGTCCTGGCCGCCGCCGGGCTCAGTCGCCGCGTCGTCGCCGCCGTCGGCACGAGCGCCACCGCCCTGCACATCGTGGCCCGCGGCGAGACCGTCCTGACCGTCCCCGAAGCCTCGTGCCGCCCCCTGATCGCCGCCTTCGACGTGGCCGTCGACGAGCTCCCGATGCCCCTGCCCGCCCCACCGGTCGTCGCCGTCTGGCACCAGCGCTACGACACCGACCCCGCCCACACCTGGTTCCGCACCCAAGTCCGCGACGCCGTCACGTCTGTGCTGCCCGCCCGGTAACGACCCCTCACAAATGCGCGTGTGCCGGGCGCATCCGTTGCTGCGCCTCGAAAAGCTCGTCCCCGTGCCGAAGAACCCAGTCGGCGAGCGCTCGCATCGGCCCCCCGGCGAAGGTCTGGCCGAGGGGAGTCAACGCGTAGTCGACCCGAGGAGGCGCCTCGGCGTACGACCGCTTCTCGAGCAGGCCGTTCGCGATGAGCCGGTTGAGTGCCTCGGTCAGCGCCTTGTCACTGATCCCGCCGATCTGCGCCCGAAGCGCACGGCGACGTCGCGGACCGACAGTCAACGCCGCCAGCACCACCGGATCCCACACGTGCGCAAACAGGTCGGTGCCCATCCGCAGCCGGCAGTCCGCCACGAACTCCAAGCCGTCTCGGCCCGTGCCACCAGACATCCGCCCATCGTGCCACGGCCGATGCGCACCTCATGGTTCGCGTCGAACTCTCTAACGTCCAAACCCATGCGAATCGCGATTCTCGGCACCGGAACCTTCGCCACGGCACTAGCCACCGGCTGGACCCGGGCCGGCCACGACGTCAACATCGGCGGCCGTTCACCCCAGCGCGCGGCCGCCGCGGCCGAGGCATCCGGAGCTCACTACGGGCCGCTGCCCGACATCGTCAAGGACGCCGACGCCGTTCTGCTCAGCGTGCGCTGGGAAGGCATCGCCGACATCCTCACGGCGGTGGGCGCACCCGACGGCTCGCTCACCGGCAAGCCACTCATCGACCCGACCAACGCGGTCGACCACGGCATAGGCGTACTACGAACCGACCCCGGCCGTGCGATCGCGCAGCGCGTTGCCGAACTCGCCCCCGGCGCCCACGTAGTCAAGGCGCTTCACCTTTTCCCGTCGACGCGCTGGACGGCTCCCACATCGCCCCCGGTGACAGTCCCGATCTGCGGCGACGACCCAGCCCCGCTGCAGACCGTCAGCTCGCTGATCCGCGACATCGGCGGCACCCCAGTCGTCTTCGGCGGCCTGGACCGGGCACGACAGCTCGAGGAAGTCGCCGGCTTCGTCATCACCCTCGCCTTCGCCGGCATCAACCCCCAACTGGCAATCCCAGCGGTCTAGTCACATACGTCAGTTGGTCGCCGTTCGACGATCGTTGCCGGCATGAATAGCTCCGCCCCGACCTTGTAGGCACCGGCTGGAACCAATTCACCTGATCTTTCTTTCAGGCCGGCTTGCTGAGCCAAAGTCTCATCTGGACGGCGGCGTCCATCCGCCTCGATTCAGCTTGGCCCAGAGCAGGTTCGCCAGGTGGGTCTGCCCTTCCTTAGTAGGGTGCAACGCCTCGAGGCTGAGCTTCAGTTTGGCGCTGGCGCCGGACGAGAGTGTCAGGTCGTGAATCCAACTGTCCGGGCCACACGACCAGTGGCCGGCGAAGCTGTCAGAAGAGGTGGGAGCAGCGACGTCCACGAAGGTGAAGCCGTGCTCGCCGGCGGCTGTCGCGATCATGGCGTTGAGCCGCTCCTCCTCCCGCATCATGAAGTGGTATTCCTCCGGAGTGATGGTTCCGGCTCCGTAAATCCTGACGTCGGTCCGGCGGCAGTTCCCGGTCTTCGGGAACAGGTACGGATAGCCCTGGACCAAGACCTGAGCGTTGGGCGCCTTCGCGCGCACCGCACCATAGAGAGCATCCAAGCGACCTGGGATGTCGGCGAGCCGTTTGGCGAGCTTGGTGGTGAACGCCGGGTCGATGTCGCAACGGGTGACTTTCAGGCATGAACTCACGTCATCGGAGAAGCCAGCATCATTTCCGCCGGCACTGAGCGTCACCAAAGTGACGTCGTCGTCCAGATAGTCCAGTTGAGTCGCCACCGGAGCATACGTTTGAGACCTGCTCACCCTGACGTTCTGCATGTCGACGCTCGTGAACCCGGTGCAAGCCAGCAGGTCGTATCGGATCTTCGCCATGTGCCGGTCGAAGAGTTGCTGCGAGGCGGCGTACCGAGAACGATCGCAGACGCCGAGGCCGTTCTTCGCGGTGCTGTTCACGTAGCCGCCCCCACCCTCGCCGCTCGCGTAAGAGTCACCGAGTCCGATCCCATGACCGCCACGTACCTGGAAGCATGTCTGATCGAAGTCGGCGGTGGTCGACTGCAAGTCGAAGCACAGCGGTACCGTGATGATCTTCGAGTCGGTTTGGGACAACTCGCAGGTGACGGAAGGGCTGCTCGACTCGACGCCAAGACCGGAGCATTGAACTCGAACCGGTGACTTAGGTAGTCCAAGCCGGTCGTACTTCACCCCACGAGGACGCAACGCCGCCCGATCGACTTCAATCTTGAGTCTCGGTGCGGACGCTGCCGCAATGGCGATTTTCCGTGTACCCGTCGGCGGAGCGTAGATCAGACCTGCAGGAGCAGTGGTCAATCGCGGAGCCGTGGTAGGTGGACCTCCGAATGACCAGGAGGTGACATCGGCGAGTTCGTGGTTCGATCCCGTGCCTCCGGTCAGACCGACGTACGCGGGAGCCGACTTGCCGAGTACAGCGGACAGATCAATGTCGGCGGACACGATGGGGGCGGCCGGCTTCTGCGCATTCTGCGACGCGAAGACCGATAGACGCTTTCCGGCCGCGTCATAGTTCACCCAGGCTGTGAAAGGGGCTCCGTACAACGCGAAGGGAGGCGCGGCGATGGCCAGCGATTTCGTTTCGTCGCCGCCGGTGGTGACAGCGATGTGGTTGGCATCGGGGTCCCAGTCGTTGAGCCACGTGTCGAACTCGACCTCGACGCTCGGAGTGATGCCTCCATAACCGATGCCTTCACCGAACCGGCCGATAGCGGCGGTACCCGCCCCGGACGACTGGAGCACCAGAGCGAGACCGTCGGCCGGCGGTGTCGAGCCGTCATGCAGGGACACATGAAGCACGCTCTCGAACGAAGCGTCCGGATCGATGGGCTTACCGTGCCACGCCGCAGCCGACTCGTCGACGCCGGTGCCACTCAGTCGTAGCGCTGCGCCGCTGACGGAAGCGTTTCCGTTGAGGATCAGATCAGAAGCGGCGGCGAAGTCGATGTAGGTAAAAGTGCTACCAGCAGCGGCGAATGCTTGTTCCCCGGCGGTAAGAAATGCGCATGCCATAAGCAGCGAAACAGTACCTCGAGCAAGCGTGCGTCGCCCCATTCCAGCCATAATCACAGCTTCCGTACTCCTGAATGATAAGAATAGTCTCGATGAGCCGCGCGGCTGCATGGATTCCGCACCCGAGGCATGTCGCCGCCGTCGATCGACGAAATGTATGCCGCTGATCCTAAGGACGAGACCCGGGTGCGGAGCACCGGCTGACCTGACAAATCGCCCCGTTGAACAGCACGAACGCTGCCACGAAAAGACGACCGCTTCCGAGGGAACAAGGGACGTCCACTGAGACCGATTGCTGGATACGGCCGCCAGAGCATGGGCGGCGTCCGGCATTTGCGGGTGGGGAACAGGTCACGAATGCTGCTGGTCGGCGTTGACGATTGTGGCGAGCAGGTCGCGGAGGTGGCGGCGGTCGGCGGGCGGGAGGTTGAACAGGGCCTCGGCTCTGGTGTTGGCCTCGGTCATCAGGTGGTTGCGGCGGCGGTGGCCTTCGTCGGTCAGGATCAGGTGTTTGACTCGGCGGTCGGTGGGGGCGGGTTCGCGGGTGACGAGGCCGCGGCGTTCCAGGCCGTCGACTATGCCGGTGACGTTGGAGGCGTCGCAGTGGAGGACGCCGGCCAGGTCGCGCATGGGGGCCGGGTCGCGCAGGTTGACCAGGGCTACCGCCTGAACGGGTGTCAGGTCGAGCTCGGCCGCGATCGCATTGAAGCCCTGCTGGAGGCGGCCTGACACGTGGAAGGCCAGGTCGGTCAGCTCGGTGATCAGCGGGTCTTCGGCAGCCATGGGCTAATGGTACGCATTCTCGATAGTTGACATTCTCAAGTATCTGCTAGGCTCCGAAAAAGGTTGACTTGCTCAACAATTGACTTGCTCAAGGAGGAGCTATGGCAGTGCAAACGAAGACGCAGTCCACCGGGCGGTTCGGCAGAACGGGCAGGCGGATGCTGGTGGTCGGGGCTGCGGTGCTCGCGAGTGTGGTCGCGTGGGTCGTCGGGGAGCCGCTGCTCGGGCATGACCTGGTGGTGCAGTCGCCGGGGCAGCCGGTCATGGACCTTGGCGTGGGCCAGATTGTGTTCATGGCGGCGGTGTTCAGCCTGGTCGGCTGGGCGGCTTTGGCCATCCTGGAACGGTTCACCGCTCGGGCCGTTCTCATCTGGACGATCGCGGCGTTCGTGGTTCTGGCGGTGTCGTTCGTGCCGTTCGTGAGCGTGGAGGCGTCCAGCGGGAGCAAGATTGTCTTGGCCGTCACGCATGTCGCGCTTGCCGCCGTGCTCATCCCCGGGTTGCGGCTTACGAGCGCGCGTTACTGAGCGGTGTAGCCGCCGTCCACGTGCCATGTGCTGCCGGTGGTGAAGCTGCTTGACGGGTCCAGCAGGGTGAGCACGGCGTGGGCGACCTCGTCGGGGGTGCCCCAGCGGCCGACGGGGATCTTGGCGGTGAAGGCGTCCGAGACCTTGTCGGTGGCGTTCATGGGGGTGCGTACGGGGCCTGGGGCGACGCAGTTGACCGTGATGCCGGTGCCGGCCAGTTCTAGGGCCAGCGAGCGGGTCAGGGCGGCGACCGCGCCCTTAGTAGCGGCGTAGCCGGCGCGTTCGGGGGCGCCGGTCGAGCCGAGCACCGAGCCGATCGTGACGATCCGGCCGTGGGCGCGGGTGGTCATGCCGGGGGCTACGGCCCGGATCGCCAGCCAGGTGCCCATCACGTTGGTCTCCCAGGCGGCCTGGAAGTCGGCTTCCGTGAGCTCGAGGAGGCTGCCGCGGGCCAGTCGGCCGGCCGCGGTGACCAGGCCGTCGACCGCCCCCCAGCGGCGTTCCGCCTCCGCGACCAGCTCGGCAAGAACTTGGGCGTCGGTGGTGTCGCCGGGAACGGCCAGCACGTCCCCGCCCAGCGCGTCCCGGGCGGCCTGACAGCGGGCGGCGTCGCGGCCCAGCACGGCCACCGGGCGGCCCTGCGCGACCAGCGCGGCCGCCACGGCCAGGCCGATGCCGCTGGTTCCGCCGGTGATCACCACAGCTCCCATGCGCCGAATCCTGACCCGGGAGGCCGTACGGGGGCCATCGTTGCGGTCCGGTGGGCGGTCCGATCGCGTTGACCCTGTTCGGGGGTCGCCCGACGATCGGGACCTCGGTGGCGCGGTGGGCGTGCCGCCGTTGAGGGAGGGCACCGTGGCGGAACAGCTCTTGATCGCCGGCGAGTGGGTTCCGGCGGCGTCGGGCCGGGTCAGCGAGACCTTCGACCCGGCCAGCGGGGCCAAGCTGGCCGAGTTCGCCGAGGCCGGCAGCGCCGACGTGGACGTCGCGGTGGCCGCGGCCCGGACGGCGTTCGAGGACCCGGACTGGCGCGACCTGAGCCCGGACGCCCGGGGGCGGCTGCTCTGGAAGGTCGCCGACCTGATCGAGCGGGACGCCACCGCGCTGGCCGAGCTGGAGACGCACGACCAGGGCATGCCGATCGCGCTGACCACCAACGTCAACGTCACCCTGGCCGCGCAGGTGTTCCGCTACTACGCCGGCTGGGCCACCAAGATCGAGGGCAAGCTGTCGTCGGTGTCGGTGCCGGACACGCTGCACTACACCCGGCGCGAGCCGCTCGGCGTGGTCGGCCTGATCACGCCGTGGAACTTCCCGTTCGCGATCGCCGCCTGGAAGCTGGCCCCGGCCCTGGCCACCGGCAACACCGTGGTGCTGAAGCCGGCCGAGCAGACCCCGCTGAGCACGCTCAAGCTGGGCGCGCTGTGCCTGGAGGCGGGCATCCCGGCCGGCGTCGTCAACGTGCTGACCGGCGGTCCCGAGGTGGGCAAGGCGCTGGTCGCGCATCGCGGCGTCAACAAGATCTCGTTCACCGGCTCGACCGAGGTCGGCCAGCAGATCGCGGGGGTGGCCGCGGCCGACCTCAAGCGGGTCAGCCTCGAGCTGGGCGGCAAGGCGCCGAGCATCATCACCCGCGGCGCCGACATCGACGCGGCCGTGATGGGCAACCTGCAGGGCGCGCTGTTCAACACCGGGCAGGCCTGCGGGGCGTACACCAGGTTCTATGTCGACGCCAAGCGGGCCGACGAGTTCACCGAGAAGATCGCGGCGGCCGCGCAGACCCTCAAGATCGGTCCCGGCATCGACTTCGACACCGTGCTCGGCCCGCTGGTCTCGCAGGAGCAGCTGGACCGGGTCACCGGCTACGTCAACGGCGGCGTCGAGCAGGGCGCCCAGCTCGTCACGGGCGGCAAGCGGGCCTCCGGGGCGGGCCTGGACGACGGCTACTTCTTCACACCGACCGTCTTCTCCGGCGTACGGGATGACATGACCATCGCCCGCGAGGAGATCTTCGGTCCGGTGCTGTCGATCTTCAGCTACGAGGACGAGGACGAGGTCATCGCGCGGGCCAACGACAGCGACTATGGCCTGGCCGCGGTGCTGTGGACGCAGGACCTGACGGCGGCGCACCGGCTGGCCGCGCGGATCCACGCCGGCACCGTCTTCGTCAACCAGCTGCCGCTGATCGACCCGGGCGCGCCGTGGGGCGGCTTCGGCCTCTCCGGCTGGGGGCGCGAGATGGGCACGTACGCGCTGGACGAGTTCACCGAGACGAAGGGCGTATGGGTCAACCTGGCCCGGTGACGGCCGTGACCGGGCGCCGTCAGCCAGGCTCGATGACGGCCGTGACCGGGCGGCCGGAGACGTTCGTCGACGTGCTCACCCGGCGCGCCGAGCACGACCCGGACACGGTCGTGGCCACGTTCCTGGGCGAGGGCGGCATCACGGCCGGCGACCTGCTCCTCGGGGCCGAGCGGGTCGCGCGGCAGCTGTCCTCGCCCACCCTGGCCCTCGGCCCGCACGCATCGGTGGTCACGTGCCTCCGCCCCGGGGCCGCCCTCGCGACCGTCGTCGCGGGAGTGGCCCGGGCCGGGCGTGTCGAGGTGCCGGCCGCCCTCGACACGTCCGGCGGCGGGCCTCGGGCGGAGGTGGCTCTGCTGGGCACCGCCGCGCTGGCCGCCAACCCCGCGCTGGCCACCCTGGCGCCGACGGTTTTCACCGTGGACGACGGCGGCGGCCCGGGCACGTTCGACGACCTGCGCCCGGGTCCGCTCCCCCGCCTGCCCGGGCCCGGCGATCCGGCGCTCGTGCTGAGCACCTCGGGCACGACGGGACGGCCCAAGGGCGTGCTGCTGCCGCATTTCGCCGGTGTGCGGCACGCGCGGCGGGTCAGTGACTCCATGCGATACGGTCCGGATGACGTTCTGTACAACGCTTTCCCGTGGAACCACGTCAACATCCGGCACACGGGGCTGCTGGCCGCGCTCGTCAGCGGGGCACGGTTGCTGGCGGTGCCACGATTCTCGGCGTCGGCGTTCTGGCAGATCTGCCGGGACGAGGGCGTCACCGCGTTCAACTTCATGGGTGCGGTGGCGGCGATCCTGTTGCGTACGGGGGAAACCGACGAGGAACACCGGGTCACGCGGGCCTATGGCGGGCCGGCGCCGCGGTGGCTGGCCGAGCAGTTCCGGTCGCGCTTCGGCGTCCAGCTGATTGAGGCGTACGCCTGCACAGAGCTCGGCGACGTCACGTCCAACCGCCTCGGCGACGTCACGGCGGGCACTGCCGGAAAACCGCTTCCCGAGTACGAGGTGACGCTGCGCGACGCCGCGGGAAAGCCCGTGCCGCAGGGTGAGACCGGCGGCATCACGGTCCGCGCCCGGCACCCGCACATCAGCACCCTCGGCTATGTGGGCACCCCCGGGCCGCCCCCGGAGTGGATCGCCACCGGCGACCTGGGCCGGTTCGACGAGGACGGCCGGCTGGTCTTCTGCGGCCGCCACTCCGACGTGATCCGCCGCCGCGGCGAGAACATCTCGGCCTGGGACGTGGAGTCGGCCGTGGCCGCCATGCCCGGCATACGCGAGGCGGCCGCGGTCGGACTGAGCTCCGAGTTCACCGAGGAGGACTTGCTCGTCGCGGTCGTCCCCGCCCGGGACGTGACACCGGAAGACGTGCACGCTTGGTGCCGGGAGCGACTCCCCCGGCACGCCTGGCCGCGCTACATCGCCGTTCTGGAGTCGTTGCCCCGCAACGGATCCAGCAAAGTCAGCAAGCCCGCCCTGCGCGACCCGGCCCTCGTTGCCGCGGCCGCCGACCTCGAACACCTCCGACGAGTCCCGGCCTCCCCCTCCGTCGCCGCCCCCATGCCGGTCGCAGTTCCGACCGCGACGGCCGCCCCGGCCGAGGAGTGCGTCGAGACGCGCGGCGACTCGGGGCACGCCCCACCCCCGCCCGTATTTCCCTCTGCCGGAAAGGATCGATAGTGCGAGTCCTGGATCTGACCGACGAACTCGGCGCGGCGGCGATCCGCGCGTTGATCGGGCTGGGTGCCGATGTCACTCGGGTGCCGCTCGACGAGCCGGCCGACCGGGCCGCCGGCCTCCATTGGTATGCCGGGACCCGGCGGGCAGCAACCGATGACCTCGACGCGCTGGCCGCCGAGGTCGACGTGGTCGTGGAGAGCGGCCCGGTGGCGCGGCTGCGCGGTCTGACCGCGGACGGCAAGTCCCGCTGGCCTTGGCTGGTGCATGTGGTGGTGACGCCGTTCGGGCTGACCGGGCCGCGCCGCGAGTGGCTGGCCGACGATCTGATCGCGGCGTCCGCGGGTGGCATGACGTGGCTCGGCGGTCGTGCCGACGGGCCGCCCAAGCCGCCCCCGCGCGAGTCGGCGCTGCAAATCGCGGGCGCCCACGCGGCGATCGGCGCCTATCTCGGCCTGCTGGCCAAAGACCGCGACGGCGCGAACCAGGCGGAGAACCGCGACGGCGCGAACCAGGACGGCGGCGGTCAGCTGATCGACGTGTCCGCGCAGGAGGCGGTGGCGGCGACGTTGGAGACCGGTGCGATCGCCTGGATTCACGCGGGTGCGTTCCCCCGGCGTACGGGCGGAATCTACGGCCACGTCGCGCATCGCGTGTTCAAGGCCGCCGACGGCTACGCCGCGGGTGGTTACTCGGGCAGCAATCGCATGTGGACCGACCTGCTGGCCTGGATGGTCGAGGTGGGTGAGGCCGAGGACCTGATCGACGAGAAGTACGCCGACGCCGTCTACCGCTGGAACGAGCGCCCGCACGTGGACGAGGTCGTGGCCCGGTTCGCGGCGCGGCGTACGGCGGGAACGCTCGGCGAGGAGGGACGGCGGCGGGCGTTGCCGTGGGCCGAGGTCAGCCGGGCCGATCAGCTCGCCGAGAATCCGCAGCTGCGGGCGCGTGACTTCTTCATCGACGTGGACGGGCTGACCGACGTCGGTTACGCCGTCAAGCTGCCCGATTCGGAGCCGGGCTCGAAGACCTGGCGGCGCGGCGACAAAGACATGCCGGCGCTGACGGGCCTGCGGGTGCTCGATCTGACGTGGGTTCTTGCGGGCCCGTACGCGACCCGGCAGCTCGCCGACCACGGCGCCGACGTGATCAAGGTCGAGTCGAAGCATCGGCAGGACCCGACCAGGTTCGCGCCTTCGATGCGGTTGCGGCCGGGCGCCACGCACGACGACGGCGGCTACTTCCTCAACTTCAACCGCGGCAAGCGCTCGATCGCCGTGAACATGCGCACGCCCGAGGGTCAGCAGATCGTGCGCGAGCTGGCCGCGCAGTGCGACGTGATCATCGACAACTACAGCCCGGGCACGATGGCCAAGTGGGGGCTCGACCACGAGTCGCTGGCCGAGGTGAACCCGGGAATCATCGCGGTCTCGATGTCGGGGGTCGGGCAGGACGGGCCGTGGCGCAACGCGGTCACGTTCGCCGACACCCTGGCCGCGATGTCGGGGCTCACGCACGAGACGGCCGACCCGGGCGGCGACCCGCAGGGGCTCACGTTCGGGCTGGGCGACATGGTGGCCGCGAACGCCGCCGTGCTCGCGATCGTGGCGCTGCTGCAGGAGAAGCGGGGCGGGTTCGTCGACCTGTCGCAGCTCGAGGCGATGGCCGCGTCGATGGGGCCGGCCGTTCTCGAGCAGCAGCTGGGCACGGTCGCGACCGGGGCCACCCCGGCCTGGCCGCACCGGCTGGCGACCCGGTCCCCGCACGGCGTCTACCCGGCGCTGGGCGAGGACCGCTGGGTTGCCATCGCGGTCCTGGACGACGAGCAGTGGCGGACCTTGGCGCGGCTCACCGGCGTACGGGAGGCCGGTTTTGATCTGGCCGAGCGCAAGGCCAACGAGGACCGCATCGACGCCGAGCTGGCCGCCTGGACCCGGGCGCGGGGTGCCTCCGAGACGGCCGAGCTGCTGCAGGCGCACGGGATCCCGGCCGCCGTGGTGAGCACCGGCGAGGACCTCACTGACCTGGACCCACAGCTGGCCGACCGCGGTTTCTATCCCATGCTGCGGCACCCGCTGGCCGGCGAGGTCCGCCACGAGGGCAGCGTTCTCAAGCTTTCCCGTACGCCGGTCCGCGTCGACCGTCCCGCCCCGCTGCTGGGCGAGCACACCGACGCGGTGCTGACCGAATTCGGCATCGTCGCCGCCGACCCGACAGTCCTGGAGTGAGACCGATGACCTTCCTCAACGTCGATGTGGCCGCCGGTGTCGCCACCGTGGTGATCGACCGCCCGCCCGCCAACGCCGTCACCCCGGAGCTGATCGAGGAGTTCCTGACGGTCGTTCCCGGCCTTTCCGACGACCCTTCCGTACGGGTCATCGTGCTCACCGGTGTCGGCCGCTTCTTCATCGCGGGCGCCGACATCGCCGTGATGCGCGACCTGTCGCTCGACAACCACGTCCGGATGCGCCGCTGGATCGAGGTGCAGCGGCTGCTCGAACTGGCCCCCAAGCCGGTGATCGCCGCCCTCAACGGTCACGCCCTGGGCGGTGGGGCCGAGCTGTCGCTGGCCTGCGACCTGCGGATCGCCGCCGCGTCGGCCACTGTCGGCTTCCCCGAGATGCAGCTCGGCCTGTTCCCCGGCGCGGGCGGCAGCCAGCGGCTCCCCCGTCTGCTCGGCCTGCACAAGGCCAAGCTGCTGATGATCGAGGGCCGCCGTCTGTCCGCCGCCAGCGCTTTGGAGATCGGCCTGGTCGACGAGGTCGTGCCCGACGAGGAGTTCGCGGCCGTGGTCGCCACGCGGGCGGCTGAGTGGGCGGCCAAGCCGACCGCCACGATCGGGCTGCTCAAGACGTCGATGCTGGAGGGGGCGCCGCTCGATATGGAGGGCGCGATGGCCGTGGAGTGGGCCGCCGTCCAGCAGGTGATCGCGAGCGAGGACGCCGCCGAGGGCCTGCAGTCGTTCCTCGACAAGCGCAAGCCGGAATTCCGCGGCAATTGAGGACCCGCCGGAGGGGGCGCGCTGCTGTGATCGCCGCGCCCTCTCCGGCGTAGCACTCCCATTGCCGCCGCGCTCCTCCCGCTCACGCCACAAAACACTCAGGTCCGCTCCCGACCGCGCGATAGGACCGCCTGGGAGGCCTGGTGGATCGCCGGCCGGCAAGTTCACCGATCCCGCCACCGGGCGTGGGAGCGACGTCGACTTCGCCGGTCACCTCGCAGGGGTGTGGCCGCGATCGCCGCCTACACCGACGAGGGCTACGACACGACGGTGACCCGGGCGCCGGTGGCCGTCCTCTCGGCGGAATGCTTCGGCGACACCGATCACGCCGGCCCACCGCCGTGCAGCAACAGAAGGCGACGGTCACCTTGCTCAAAGCCTTTTTCGCGTACGCCCTCAAGGGTGACCGCCGCGGCCTGCCCGTGCTGACCGGCACCACTCCGGTCGACGGCGTCACCACCGAGGCCTTCGGCGTCAGCTAAGGCAAAGGCACCACGTACGAGTCGACGCGCGCGATGAGTCCGTCGCGAAACGTGAACGTGTCGTTGAAGGCGAACCGGAACGGGCCGTGCTCGACGGTGGCGCCGAGGCCCTCGCCCAGGGTGATGACGACCGGGCCGTCCTCGTAGACGCGTTGCACGTCGAGCTCGGGGCTGCCGGTGAAGGCCGGATTCTCGATCTCGCCGTCGAACTCGGTCTTGCCGGTGGTGGTGCGGTGGCCGTGGATGACCCAGTCGACGTCGTCGGTGAGAGTGGCCAGGATGCGGGGGTGGTCGCTCGCGCGGAAACCGGCGAAGTATTCGGCGACCAGATCCTGCTGGGCTGTCATGGCGTCTCCAGGTGGGTGGCGAGGGCGTCGAGGATTGACGCGAGACCGTCGGCGGCCTGCGCGGTCCGCAACTCGGGCGGGAGCTTGCGTTGCTGGACGGTGAGGTCGGTGCCGTCGCCGTCGGGGCGCAGGGTCACGGTGGTGCGGATGCCGGTGACCGGCTCGTCGAAGACCAGCTCGTGCGGGGGCGTGACGACGGCGTACCGGAAGCGAAGTCGCCGGCCCGTGCCGTCGGGGCCGCGGGTGTCGAGGGCGAACTCGCCGCCCACGCGCAGGTCGACGGTCACCGACTGCGGGGGCACCACCGCGTGTGAGCCGCCCCAGAACGCGGCGATGCCGGCCGGCGTGGTGAAGGCCGTCCACACTCGCGGCGGCGGGACGGCCAGGCGGCGTACGGCAATGAGCTCGTCGCCGGTGATCACGACAGGTGCTTCTCGAGCGAGTCGAGGCGGTCGTTCCAGGTATGGCGCTGCTCGTCGATCCACGAGCCGAGCAGCGTCAACTGGTCGGCCCGCAACCGGCAGGGCCGCCGGGTGCCCTCGCGCCGCTGCTCGACCAGGCCGCACCGGCGCAGCACCCCGACGTGATGCGAGATGGCCTGCTGCGTCAGGTCGAACGGCGCGGCCAGCTCGCTCACGGTGGCGTCACCGCGCGCGAGCCGGCTCACCAACGCCCGCCGTACGGGGTCACCGAGCGCGGCGAACGCCGAATCAAGATCGGTCATGGCCGAACCCTAACACAAACACCTGTTTGTGAAAGCGCTAGTTTGTGTACGCGGCGGCGACCGCGGCAAAGGCGGCTTTCGGTTCCCAGTGGCCGTCGTCGAAGACCTTGACGACGCCCGGACTGGCCCGGTCGAGGTCGTCGCGCGGATCGCCACCGAGGCGATGCGGATGGCTGTGCAGCGCGAACAGGTGGACGAACGTGCTGTCGACGCCGGCCCGGTCGAAGATGTCGAGCACCTCGGCCAGATATCTCGCCTGCTCGGCCTCGGCGCGCTCGTAGACGCCGTCCAGCCTCTTCCCGCCGGGCTCGACGATCTCCATGCTGCGCGGGGCCACCTCGGCCGCGCCGCGCCACGTCGCGCAGCCGAAACCGGAGACGGCGACTGGTTTCGGATGGGCGACCAGATCCCGTACGGCGTCAGGGAACTGCTCGGCCACCTCCGCCGAGCGGATCAGCTCCAGGGTGACGAAGTCGAAAAGCTCCCAGACGGTGGCCTCGTAAGGGATCGCGGCGTACGTGACCTTGCCGTGGAACCGCTCCCGGATCCGCGGCACGACGTCGCGAAAGAAACTGTCGAGACGGTCGCGGGCCTCGGGCATGCGCGCCCGCGGATCGGCGAACAGGTGCCCGAGGCGATCGGGCAGGCGGTCGCCGTTGACGAGACCGCGAACCATGAGGGTCAGCTCGACGCCGGCCACGAACACGACCTCGCTTCCGGCGGCGCGGAGGCGCTCGGCCCGCTCGGCGCAGTCTCGGAACAGGCTTTTCGTCTCTTCCAACGTCAGGTCCAGCGGGTAGGGCGAGAACCAGACCTCGAGGCCTAGAGAAGCCGCGATCTCGGCGGTGAACTCGAGGCGTGCGGGGTCGAGGTGGTCGATCGAGTTGCGCCCGTCGACGACGAAGCCGGTGTCGTAGGCGATGCCTTTCGCTCTCATGGACGTCATTATTGCGTGCACGCAAGTTTGCGTCCACGTACTTTTGGTGCGAGGGTGGCGGCATGAGTCTTCGCGAGCGGAAGAAGCAGGCGACCCGCGAGGCCCTGAGCGCGGCGGCTTTGCGGCTCGCCTTGGAACACGGCCCGGAACGCGTACGGGTGGACGACATCGCCGAGGCCGCGGGGGTCTCGCCGCGCACGTACAACAACTACTTCCCTAGTCGCGACCACGCGATCGTGGCCGCGTTGACCGCTGACCGGACGGCCCGGCTGAGCCCGGACGGGCCGTTGAGCGACGCCGTGATCGAGGCTGTGATCGGCCTCTACACCGCGGACGCCGCCGCCGGGGACGCCGCTGCCGGGGACGCTGGGGACGACGCGGCCGGGGACGCTGCAGCCGGGGACGCTGGGGACGACGCGGCCGGGGACGCTGCAGCCGGGGACGGCGCGGCCGGGGAGGCCCCGGACGCTGGGAACGTCGGGGACGTGCTGACGAGATCGTCCGCCGCCTGGACGGCCGCACCTCCGCCGGCCGAAGCACTCGCCATGATCTCGGCCAGCACCTCGCTGCGGGCCTGCTACGTCGACAGCATGACCACTCTCGACGGGCCGGCCATCGTGGCGCGGCACCCTGAGATCGACGCCCTGACCGCCGAGGTGCTCGCCGCAGCCGCGAACGCCGCAGTACGGGTCGCCCTCGAACGATGGCTCGGAGCGGCGAATGTCCCGCCCTCCATGCCGGGCTTCGTCATCCCCTCCGGGTCACTACCCGACCTGGTGCGGGCGGCCCTACTCCCCCTCCGCCCCTCTCTGGACGCCGCCACCGACGGCCGAACCGCGCCCGCTTGACGCTCGCGCTCCGACGCCCGCCGCAGGCCCACGCCAACCCAAGCCCGGCACCGCCCCAAGCCCGCCGCAGGCCCAAGCCCACCGCAGGCCGACCCCGGCCCAAGCCCACCGCAGGCCGACGCCGGCCCAAGCCCACCGCAGGCCGACGCCGGCCCAAGCCCACCGCAGGCCCAAGCCCGCCGCAGGCCCAAGCCCGCCGCAGGCCCACGCCGGCCCAAGCCCGCCGCCGGCCCAAGCCTCGACCCGCCGCCAGTCCCCAAGCCCCGCCCGGCTCCGGCCCACGAAACAGCCGCCCTCCCCGCATCCGGGCGCCGCTGCTGAAGCCTCACGGCACGGCCCCTGCCCCGCCTTGGACTCCGAAGCTTAGACCTCGTCGGAGCCACCAAGGCGGTTATCCACAATCGAGAGTTATCCACAGGCCACCCCTTGAAGATCGGCCCGCTTCACTAGAATGGGCGGTGGTGGAGGCCCCCAGGGAGGGTGGGCTATGGGGGCGATCAGTAGGAGTTGATCAGCGGCCGAGTTCGGACAGGTTAAGAGCCAAGCGGCGCCGAACGGCCGGCACATGCCCCGCGAAACCGAGAACGGTGTTGCGGCCGGCCCGTAGCAAGGGATTGCGCACAGTGGCCGCCCGAGTCATGCGGTGCGCGGTGGCGACGACCTGGGCCGCCACAGGCCGTCGTTCTCGTTCGTATGCGTCGAGGTCAGCAGGGTCCCCGGCCAGCACCCGGGCCAGTGCGACCGCGTCCTGGATCCCGGTGTTCATGCCCTGCCCACCGGCGGGGCTGTGCACGTGGGCCGCGTCGCCGGCCAAGAACACGGGGCCCTGCCGATAGTGGTCGGCCAGCCGGTGGTGCACCCGGAACCGTGAGCTCCAAGCCACCCCGGTCACCCGCCCCGGCGAGACCATCGGGCCCCGGTCGTCCAGCAGCCGCTGCACATCGAGGGCGGTTGGGTGTTCGGGGGCCGAGTCGAGCGTCGCCACGATGCGGTAGTGATCGCCGGGCAGGGGCGCGACCACCACCAGGCCGTTCGGTGAGAAGAACAGGTTGACCTCGTCGCGGGGGTAGGGCCAGTCCATCGTCACGTCGGCCAGGACGAATGATTCGGCGTACTGGTCGCCGGTGAAGCCGATGCCGGTTTGTTCGCGGACGGCGCTGTGCATGCCGTCGCAGCCGGCCAGGTAGCGGAACCGGATCTCGCTGATGGAGCCGTCGGGGCCGGCGACCTTGGCGGCGTCGTTCTCGAACCCGACGACCCGGTGGCCCCAGCGAACGCTGCCGGCGGGCAGGTGGGCGGCCAGCACCTGTTCGGTGACGTCCTGGGGCAGCATCAGCGTGTACGGGAACTTGGTGGGCAGCCCGCCGAACGGCACCCGCATCAGCACGCGATCGCGGTCGCGGACGGCGAAGGCGGGCACGACGATCCCCCGGCGCACCAGTTCCTCGCTGATTCCGAGGCCGTCGAGCACTTCGAGCGTACGGGCGTGGATGACCGCCGCCCGTGAGGTGTTGGCGCCGCGCTCGGCCTGGTCGAGCAGCACGTGGTCGATGCCGCGGGCGGTCAGGGCGCAGGCCAGGGTCAGCCCGGTCGGCCCGGCCCCGGCGATGAGAACCTCGGTACGTTCGGACATGGTGTCTCCTTCGGTAAGACCGGCGAGTTCGGTGAGACGGCGAGTTCGGCAAGACCAGCGAGTTCGGCAAGACCAGCGAGTTCGGCAAGACCAGCGAGTTCGGTAAGAAAGGCGAGCACGACATCAGGGCGTGTCGACCGGTTCGATGCGGGTCGCGGTGGTGGTGGCGGCGACATAGTGCGGCAGTTGGTCCAGGGCGCCGGCGGCGTCGGCCGCGGTGGCCTGCCACCAGATCTCGTGGCCGCCGGCCCGGCACGAGGCGAGCGCGCCGGTGTGCCGCAGCGGGCTGGGAAAGCCCCGGAAGGCGGCGAACACCACCCCGCAGTCGGCGGCGGCGTGTCGGTTGTGGAGCAGGAATCGCGGCACAGGTCGAGCGTGCCGACGGTCGCGCGGGACGACATCGGGGTGCGACCCTGAGCCGGTGGAGCAGGGGCGTGATCTGGTGGGGCGGGATGCCGAGCTGGCGGTGCTGGCGGCGGCGCTGGACGGTGCCGGGGCCCGGACGCTGGTGATCGCGGGAGAGCCGGGCATCGGCAAGAGCCGCCTGCTCGCCGAGCTGGGCCGGATGGCCGACGAGCGGGGCCTGCTCGTGCTCGACGGCAGCGCCTCGGAGTTCGAGCGGGACCTGCCGTTCTGGTTGTTCGTCGACGCGCTCGACGAATATCTGCGGGCGGCCCGGCCCGAGCTCGACGACGAGACGGAGGCCGAGCTCGCGCGCCTGCTGCCGTCGTGGCCGGCCCCGGCGTCGGAGGGGCGCGGCGATCCGCGCTACCGGGCGCACCGGGCGGTCCGTCAGGTACTGGAGGTGCTGGCCCGGGCCACCCCGACCGTGCTGCTGCTGGACGATCTGCACTGGGCCGACGAGGGGTCGGTCGAGCTGCTGTGCGCGCTGCTGCGGCGGCCCCCGGCGGCGCCCGTGCTGCTGGGGCTGGCGATGCGGCCCCGCCAGACGTCCGGGCGTCTGACCGCCGCGCTCGATCGGGCCGCCGCGACCCGGCTCGACCTCGCCCCGCTCACCCCGGAGGCCGTACGGGAGCTGTTGGGTCCGCGAGCCACGAATGCCGCGCGGCTGCACGCCGAGAGTGGTGGCAACCCGTTCTATCTGACCCAGCTGGCGCGCACCGGCCGCTCCCCCGACGGCCGGACGTCCACCGAGGACGCGGTGTCGACGGCGATGTCCGACGAGCTCGCCCTGCTCGACCGGGACGTGCGCCGGGTGCTCGAGGGCGCGGCCGTGGCCGGTGACCCGTTCCAGCTTGAGCTGGTGGCCGCCGCGGCCGAGCGCACCGAGCCGGAGGTCGCCGACGCCCTCGACGCGCTGCTCGACCGCGACCTCGTACGCCCCACGGAGGCCCCGCGCCGGTTCCGGTTCCGGCATCCGCTGCTGCGCCGGGCCGTCTACGACGCCGCGCCGCGGGCGTGGCGGGTCGGTGCGCATGAACGTCTGGGCCGGGCGCTCGCCGAGCGGGGCGTGCCGCCGGCCGGGCGCGCCCATCACATCGTGCAGGCCGCCCGTCCCGGCGACCCGGAGGCGGTCGCGCTGCTGCGGGAAGCGGGTGACGACGTGCTGCTGCCGGCGCCCGGGGAGGCCGCCCGCTGGTATCGCCACGCGCTCGACCTGCGGCCCGGCGACCCCGAGCTGTGGGCCGCGCTGGGCCAGGCGCTGGGCGGCGCCGGTCGGCTGGCCGAGGCCCGAGATGCCCTCGTACGGGCCCTCGCGCTGCTGCCGGAGGAGGACCTCGCGGCGCGGGTCCCGCTGATCGCCGAGTGCGCGGGCATCGAGCACACGCTGGGCCGGCACGACGCCGCGCACCGCCGGTTGACGGCGGCCCTGGCCCAGGCCGGCGAGGACCGTCCGGCCGAGGCGGCCACGCTGATGTGCGCGATCGCCCAGGATCACCAGTTCCGGCTGGAGTTCACCGCGGCCGTCCAGTGGTCGCGCCGGGCCCGCGCGGCGGCCGGTCGGCTCGGCGATCCGCGGGTGATCGCCGAGACCTCGATGCGGCTGGGTTTCAGCGCCGCCTTCGCCGGTCTCGAGGCCGACGCGGTGGCCGCCTGCGCCGAGGCCGCGGCGCTGCTCGACGCGCAGACCGACGAGGAGATCGGGCATTCCGCCGACCCGATCGTCGGCCAGCTCGCCGCGGCCGAGCTGCTGGCGGGCCGGCTCAGCGATGCCGCCCGGCACGCCGAACGGGCCCTCGCCGTGGTCAGCCATCACGTGCCGGTGATGTATTGGGCCGGGCTGGTGCGGGCGGCGCGGGGGCGGCTGCCGGAGGCCGCGGCCGTGCTCGACGAGGCGATCGAGGTGGCGCGCTCGTCGGGCAACCCGTCCCTGCTCGGGTGGACGCTGCTGGCCCGGGCCACGGTCGCCACGACCAGCGGCGACACGGCCCGGGCGCGGACCCTGGCCGAGGAGTGCGTCGAGGCCCACGGCGGCGAGGCCCACACCCTGCCCGGCGTCTGGTCACGGCTGACCCTGGCCACGACGCTGGCCGACGCGGGCGAACCGGCCGCCGCCGAGCGACTGCTCACGACGCTGACCGGCGCAGGCGAACCGGCCGCCGCCGAGCGACTAGTCACGACGCTGACCGGCGCGGGTGAGCCGGCCGCCGCCGAGCAAATGACCGAAGGGGACGCCCTCGACGCGCTTCCGGCCCCGCTGCGCCCGGCCGCGCGGGAGCTGCTGGTGCGGTGCTGTCTCGCCGCGGGCCGGGTGGCCGAGGCGGCCGCGCTGGCCGGCGACACGGGCCGGCCCGCCGCGGCGGCGGCCCTGGCCCAGGGCCGCCCCCACGAGGCCGCCGAGCTGGCCCTGGCCGAGGCCGCGACGAGCGCCGGGCCGACGGACGAGGCCGCGTCCCGCTTCCTGGCCGCCCGCGCGCTGGCCGAGGCGGATCAGCCCGAGGCCGCCGTACGGGAGCTGCAGTTGGTCTGTGACCTTTATGAGCGCTGCGGCGCACCGAGGCGCCGGGCCGAGGCCGAACGGCTGATGCGGCGGCTCGGCCATCGCCGCGTGCACCACCGCAGCGGACCCGGTTCGGGCCTGGCCGGGCTGACCGGGCGCGAGCTCGAGATCGCCCGGCTGATCACCGACCGCCGGACCAACGCCGAGATCGCCGAGGCCCTCTTTCTGAGCACGAAGACGGTGGAGACCCACATCCGCAACGTCTTCCACAAGTTGTCGGTCACCTCGCGGGTCGAGATCGCCCGCGCCGTCGAACGCCACGACGGGGGCTGACCCGGCTCAGGGTGCGACCCCGATGTCGGGGCGGCCGGCGCTGCAAAGACTGACCGGCATGAACCTTCGTCTGCTCACCGGCGGCGCCGCGATCGTGTTCTCCGCCGTCTATCTGCTGTCCGACCTGATCGAGCTGGCGCAGGGCGGCTTCTCCGGAATGCAGCTCGGTCTCACGTACGCCGCTGAGGCCGCGATCCCGCTGTTCGTGCTCGGCCTGTACGCGCTGCAACGCCCCCGGATCGGCCGGCTCGGACTGGCCGGGGCCGTCGGTTACGCGTACACGTACGTCTTCTTCACCGGCACCGTGCTCTACGCCATCGTGGCCGGCGTGCCGGACTGGCCCGCCCTGTCGGAGCGGCTGGGCGCGTGGACCGGCGTGCACTCGGTGCTGATGATCGCGGCCGGGATCGCGTTCGGGGTCGCGGTCGCGCGGGCGGGGCAGTGGCCGCCGTGGACCGGGTGGACCCTCGTGGCCGGGATGCTGCTCTACGCGGTCAGCCCGACGCTGCCCGACGTGATGTCGATCGGGGCGGCGACCGTACGGGATCTGGCTTTCGCCTCTATGGGGTGGGCGGCGCTGAAATCAGGGCACCACGGTGACCGGCCAGCGGCCGCAGCGCACCAGCTTCGAGCTCAGTGAGCCGGCGAAACGGTGCAACGTCTGGGTCGAGCGGCCCACGATGACGGCGTCGGCCTGCAGCTCCTGGGCGGCGTCGACGATCTCGGTGAACGGCTCGCCCGTGCGCACGACCAGGCGCGCGTCCAGCTCGAGCTCGGCCAGCCGGTCGACGAACATGGTGCGCAGCTCCCGCTCGACCGCGTCCTGCGTGTCGATCACGGTGGCGACCGCGCCGCCGGTGTCGGCCAGGGGCAGCAGGGCCGAGGGATGCGTACGCACATAGAGCGCGACCAGCCGGCTGCGCTGTCGCCGGGCCAGGCCCGTGGCGTAGGCGGCGGCGCGCAGCGAGGAAGTCGACCCGTCGATGCCCACCAGGATCGTGCCCGGCCCGTCCCTCATGACCTCACGCCTTTACTGAACGCTTGGTGTTCAATTATCCGAAGTGTATCGTGACGGTAACCGTTCAGCAATGTGCGAGCAGGGGGTCCGCAGATGGTGAGCACCGGGCGGCCCCGCGATCCCGAGGTCGATCGCCGCATCGCGCGGGCCGCGCTCGACCTGTTCGGCGACGCGGGCTGGGCCGGGTTCGCGATGGAGACGGTGGCGCGGCGGGCCGGGGTCGGCAAGGCCTCGCTCTATCTGCGCTGGAACAGCAAGGAGGCGCTGCTCACCGACGCCCTGACCGGCAGCCTGCCGCACGTCAGCGACGTCGACACCGGCACCCTGCACGGCGACCTGGTCGAGCTGGCGACCCAGATTCTCGACGTCTATGCGGGCCCGTCGAGCCGGGCCGCGCTACGCCTGCAGCTCGAGGCGGCGAAGATCCCGGGCATCGCCGAGCACTACGCGGCCACCCGCGAGGCCCAGATCCAGGCCGCGCGGGGCATCGTGCAGCGCGGCATAGCCCGGGGCGAGCTGCCCGCCGCGACATCGGTGACGCTGCTGCTCAACACGGTGATCGGCGGCGCCATGATGCACGCCTTGACCACGCCGCCCGAGAAGCGGGCGGCGCTGGCCGCCGAGACCGGCGTACAGGCCCGCCGGCTGGTCGATTTTTTGTGGAGCCGTTAGGCCCTGTTTCGCAGTTGGGGCGGGGCTGCGGCAGGGCCCAGATCCCGCCTGGCGGCGTCCCGCGAAAGCCAGGTTCCAACACCGGGAGCCAGGCTTCCCCGGGCCACCACCAGACGAAATCTGGACCCGGCCTCGCACCCACCCCAACTACGAAACAGGACCTAAGGCTTGCGGCCGATTCCGCCGTACGAATCCTGGTGCGGGGCCTCGACGTCGGGACGCCAGTCCGAGACCGAGACGACGCCCGGGTCGACCAGCTCGAGCCCCTCGAAGAAGCGGGCGATGCGCTCCGGGCTGCGCAGGTGATAGGTGTGGCCGCCCTCGCTGGAGACCTTGGCCCCCTCCACGATCTTCTCGCTCGTGTCGGTGCCGTCGTAGAAGGCCAGATAGCTGCCCGGCGGCAGCAGGTCGACCAGCCGCTTGACGATCGCCACGGCCTCGTCGTCGTCCTCGATGTGGCCCAGGATGCCCATCAGCATGAGGGCGATCGGCTGGTCGAAGTCGAGCGTGCGGCCCGCCTCGAGCCGGATCGTCTCGGTGTCGCGCAGGTCAGCGTCGATGTAGTCGGTGACGCCCTCGGGGCCGCTGCTGAGCAGGGCGCGGGCGTGCACCAGCACGAGCGGGTCGTTGTCGACATAGACGATCTTGGACGTCGGGGCCACCCGCTGGGCCACCTGGTGCGTGTTGTTGGCCGTGGGCAGGCCGGTGCCGATGTCGAGGAACTGGCGCATCCCGGCCTCGCCGGCCAGGTAGCTGACCACGCGGACCAGGAAGGCCCGGCAGGCCCGCGCATTTTCCGCGATGGCCGGGAACACGGCCAGGACGCTGTCGCCGACCTCACGGTCGACGGCGTAGTTGTCCTTGCCGCCGAGCCAGTAGTTCCAGACCCGGGCGCTGTGCGGCGTGCTCGTGTCGAGTTGCGGCGGAGTGTCCGTCATGGCTGCCCTCCCGAAAACCGGCGAGGGTGATCAGGGTAGTGCATCGCACCAACCACTGTGGACCCGAATCAGGTGAACACTGACCAGCAGATATCGTTCCGCAGCCGCTGGTCGTCGAGCACCAGGTCACGGATCGGGCCGGGCAGCTGGTCGCGCTGCCACCGGCACTCCTGGCGCCCGGCCTCCTCGCCCGCGGCGGCGCGCACGGCCTTGATCGCGTACGCGGCGGCGCCGAGCTCGTGCGCCGCGACGTGCGGGACGACGGCGGCCTGCCCGGCGGCGTAGGCGGCGTTGCGGGCCGCGCCTCGCAGGTCGCGGGCGGCTCCCATGGCGTGCCCGCCGACCGCCCGCGCCTGCATCATCTTGACCTCGCCCCGCACCCAGGCCCGCGCGTTCTCGACGGCCTCGCGGGGCCTGGGGTCGTCCGGCCGTTCCGCCTCGAACAGGCCGAGCACGTGCTCGGCGCAGTCGGCGGCCCACAGCGTGAGCAGGTGGTGATCGTCGTCCGTCAGCGTGCCGCCCCGGCGGATCGTGATGAACCGCGGGTCGCGGACCTTCGGCAGGATCATGCCGACGAACCTATCCCCGGCCGCGGCGGTCAGGGCTTGAGGACCACCTTGATGCAGCCGTCCTCCTTCTTCTTGAACATCTCGTACGCCTGGGGCGCCTCCTCGAGCGGCGTGCGGTGGGTGACCAGGTCGTCCACGCCGAGCGGGTCGTCGTCGCCGGTGAGCAGCGGCATGATGTCGTCGACCCAGCGCTT
Organism: Paractinoplanes lichenicola; assembly: GCF_016785085.1. Lineage (GTDB taxonomy): Bacteria > Actinomycetota > Actinomycetes > Mycobacteriales > Micromonosporaceae > Actinoplanes > Actinoplanes lichenicola. Next base: position 240,068 of record NZ_JAENHO010000004.1, on the reverse strand, counting down.
CACGTGGGCCTGGCCCATGCGCATCGTGATGCCCTTGTCGAACAGGTCCATCATCGGGAACGGGTCGGCCTCGCCGCCGTAGACGCCGATGATCGAGACGGTGCCGGCCCGGCGGACGGAGTCGAACGCCGTGCGCAGGGCGCCCATCTGGTCGACACCGAACGTCTCGGTGGCCTTGCGGGCCAGCGCGTCGGGCAGCAGGCCGGCCCCCTTGATCGCGGCGGCCTGGAACGGCGTGCCGTGGGCCTCCATGCCGACGGCCTCGATGACCGAGTCGGCCCCGCGGCCCTGGGTGGCGTCCCGGACGGCCGCGCCGATGTCGTCGACCTTGTCGAAGTTCAGCACCTCGATGCCGTTGCGCTCGGCCATGGCGATCCGCTCGGGCACGTTGTCGACCGCGAGCACCCGGCCCGCGCCGAGGTGCCGGGCGATCCGGGCCGACATCTGGCCGATCGGGCCGAGACCGGTGACCAGCACCGTGCTCCCGGGCTCGATGTCGGCGTACTTGGCGGCCTGCCACGAGGTGGTCAGCACGTCGGAGAGGAACAGGTAGCGCTCGTCGGGGTGCCCGTCCGGCACCTTGATCGGCCCGAACTGCGCCTGCGGCACGCGCAGGTATTCGGCCTGGCCGCCGGGCACCTGCCCGTACAGCTTGGTGTAGCCGAACAGCGACGCGCCCTTGCCCTGCTCGGTGTTCTGGGTGGTCTCGCACTGCGCGTAGTAGCCCTTGGAGCAGTACCAGCAGTACCCGCACGAGATGTTGAACGGGATCACCACCCGGTCGCCCGGCTTGATGTGCGTGACCTCGGCGCCCACCTCCTCGACGATGCCCATCGGCTCGTGGCCGAGGATGTCGCCTTTGTCGATGTACATGCCGAGCACGTCGTACAGGTGCAGGTCGGAGCCGCAGATCGCGGTCGACGTCATCCGGACGATCGCGTCCGTCGGCTCCTGGATCTTGGGGTCGGGAACGTTCTCCACGGCGACTTTGCCGGTGCCTTGCCAGGTGAGTGCTCGCATGACGGGCCGGATACCCGGGCTTTTCGCGGGTATGCAAACCAACCATGAGTTCACGGGTGGTGGTGGTGACCGGGGCGTCCAGCGGGATCGGCCGGGCTGCGGCGCTGGCGTTCGCGGCCCGCGGTGACCGGCTGGTGCTGGCCGCGCGCAGCAGAGACGATCTCGAAAAGGTGGCGGCGGCCTGCGGGACCGATCCGATCGTGGTGCCGGCCGACGTCACCCGGCGCGAAGACCTCGAACAGGTCCGCGAACGCGCGATAAAAAAGTACGGGCGAATCGACGTGTGGGCCGACTCGGCGGCTGTCATGGCGTACGGGAAATTCGAGGAGCTGCCGCCCGAGGTGTTCGATCGCATGGTCACGACCGACCTGCTCGGCCCGGCGAACGTCGCCCGCACCGCGCTGGCGCAGTTCCGGGAGCAGGGCCACGGCACGCTGATCCTGACCGGCTCGCTGCTCGGGCACGTCGCGGTGCCGTACATGTCAGCCTACGTGACCTCGAAGTGGGGCGCTCGCGGGCTCACGCGCGTGCTGCGGCAGGAGACGCGCGACAACAAGCGCATCCACGTGTGCTCGGTCGACCCCGGCAGCGTCGACACCCCGATCTACACGAGCGCGGCCAACTACGCCGGTTTCGTCGGCCGCCCGCCGCCCCCGGTCGACAGCGCCGAGCGCGTCGCGGCCCGCATCGTGCGGCAGGCCGACCGGCCCAGGCCCGAGGCGTCGGTGGGCGCGACCAACCGGCTCATCGAGTTCGGCTTCAACGCCTTCCCTTCCCTGTACGACGCCCTGGTCACGCCGCTGATGAGGCGCGGCGGCCTGTCCCGCCAGGCGATCGCCCACCACGACGGCAACGTCTTCGCGGCCCGGCCCCGCGAGGAGGGCGGCCCGGGCCGGTGGAGCCGCGCCCAGGTCGGCCTGGCCGTGGCCGGCGTGGCCCTGGCCACCGGCGCCGCCGTGAAACGTCTGCATAGCCGGGGTGTTCCGGGGTAACCGCGTTGCCGTGCTGATGGTCGAGCCCCTGCCCGGTAAGGGCGCCACCGCCGAACGCCTGTGGAAGCTGGCCGAGCTGGGCCGCGCGGACCCCGTGACCGCCCGGCTCGGTGAGGGGCACGCCGACGCGGCCGCGATCCGGGCCGAGCTCGGCGACGACGGCCCGCCCGCGGCCGGCGAGCGCTGGGGCGTGTGGGCCGCCGTCCCCAAGTCGGTCACGGCGACCAGGGCCGGTGACGGCTGGCGGCTCAGCGGCGAGCGGCCCTGGTGCTCCGGCGCCGCCTGGTGCACCCACGCGCTGGTCACGGCCGAGGCCGACGACGGCATCCGGCTGTTCGCGGTGACCAACGAGACCCCGTACGCGGTTCCGCTCGACGGCACCTGGCCGGCTGTGGGGATGGCGGCCAGTGACAGCCGCACGATCCGGTTCACCGACGCGCCCGCCCGTCCGGTCGGCGGCCCCGGCGACTACGTGAACCGGCCCGGCTTCTGGCACGGTGGCATCGGCGTCGCGGCCTGCTGGTACGGGGGCGCGCTGGGCATCGCCGGCCTGCTGCGCGAGCGGGCGGACGGGCCGCACGCGCTGGCCCACCTGGGCGCGGTCGACGTGGCCCTGGGCGCGGCCCGCGCGGTGCTGGCCGAGGCCGCCGCCGCGATCGATGCCGACCCGGCCGCCGTGCAGCATCGGCTGGCCCTGCGCGTACGGGCCACGGTCGAGGCCGCCGCCACCGAGGTGATCGACCGGGTGGGCCGCGCGCTCGGGGCCGGCCCGCTGAGCCGCGACGAGCGCCACGCCCGCCGGGTCGCCGATCTGACCGTCTATCTGCGCCAGAGCCACGCCGAGGCCGACCTCGAGCAGCTCGGCCGTCTCGTCCAGGAGGAGTCGCCGTGGTGAAGCCGATCGTTCAGGAGGAATCGCTGTGGTGAAGCCGATCGTCATCGAGGAGGGCACGCCGGAGGGGAGCTGGCTCGCCTGGCCCGCCATGGCCGAGTGGCCCGAGCTGCCCCTGGGCGAGGCGGGCACGCCGCTGATCGTCGCCCCGCACCCGGACGACGAGATCCTCGGCGTGGCCGGTTTGATGGCGACGCTGGGGCGGGCCGAGCTGGTGGCGGTGACCGACGGCGAGGCCTCGCACCCCGGCTCGACCGTGCACACGCAGGCCGAGCTGGCTCTGATCCGCCGGGCCGAGACCGACGAGGCCCTGCGCCGCCTCGGGTTGGCCGACGCGGTTGTGCACCGGCCGGGCCAGCCCGACGGCAAGATCGACGAGGAGGCGCTGACCGAGGTCCTGACCGGGCTGCTTTCCCCCGGCCGGTGGTGCCTGGCGACCTGGCGCGAGGACGGGCACCCCGATCACGAGGCGGTGGGCCGGGCCGCCGCCCGCGCGTGCGAGGCCACCGGGGCGGTGCTGCTGGAATACCCGATCTGGACGTGGCATTGGTCCGCACCGGAAGACCCCCGGGTGCCGTGGGATCGGGCTTTCAGGGTGCCACTTGCGCGAAATGTCCGAGATGCGAAACAGGCCGCTATCGAGGCTTTCCCCAGCCAGATCGCTCCCCTGGGCCCCGAGCCGGCCGACGCCGCGATCCTGCCCCCGCACGTGCTGGCCCGGTTCGCCCGCCCGTTCGAGGTGATCTTCCGGTGACCACGCCGACCAGCTACTTCGAGCACCTGTACGCCCGCAGCGACGACCCGTGGAGCTTCGCCACCCGCTGGTACGACGCCCGCAAGCACGCCCTCACCGTGGACTCGCTGCCGCGCCGCCACTACCGGTCGGGGTTCGAGCCCGGCTGCTCGACCGGCCGGCTCACCGCGCGGCTGGCCGGGCGCTGCGACCGGCTGCTGTCGGTCGACGCGATCCCGGCCGCGATCGCCACCGCCGCCGACCACCTGGCCGCGTTCCCGCACGTCACCGTGCGCACCGCGCGGATGCCGGCAGACTGGCCGGACGAGACGTTCGACCTGATCGTGCTGTCCGAGCTCGGCTACTACTTCGACGACCATGACCTGGCCACGCTGATCGAGCGGACGGTGGCCTCCCTCGAACCCGGCGGCGACCTGGTCGCCGTGCACTGGCGGCACCCGGTCGACGAGCACGCCCGCCCCGGCGACGAGGTGCACGAACTGCTCGGCGCCGTGCCCGCGCTGGCCCGTCAGGCCCGGCACGAGGAGGCCGACTTCCTCCTCGAGGTCTTCACCCGGACGCCTCCCGAGCCGAAGTCGGTGGCTCAGGCCGAGGGTCTGGCGTGACGAACGACGGGTCCCACGGCACCACGATCGTCTCGCGGCGCAGGATCCACCGGGCCAGCGTCTCGATCAGCCACGGCCCGCGCACCTGTTCGCGTTCGTAGCCGAGCAACCGCCCCCACGGGCCGCGCACCACGATCGCCTCGGTCAGCCGCTGGTTCTCGTCGAACGCGACGTCGACGATGCGGCCGCCGGCCACCCGCTTACCCAGAAAGTCGCTAGCTCTCGGCATTGTCGGCTCCCGGTATCCGTCCGATCAGGTGGTCGTCCAGCCACTTCTCCAGCGCGGGCGGGGCCAGCAGCTCCCGCTTGATCGCCAGGTGCACCGCCGAGTCGACCTTCGCCACCAGGTCGTACGGGATGCGTCTGGGCTCGGCCCCGCCGGCCGCCGCGGTGATCCAGCGGCCCAGCACGCCGCCGAACCGGCCGCCGAGCGCGCTCTGCCCGGTGAGCAGCGCGGTGAGCGTACGGGCGTCCTCGGACAGCTCGACGTCGTCGACCTTGCCCACCGGCACGCCGTCACGGTCGACGATCTGACGGTCGAGCAGGTCGAACCCGATGAGCAGGCGCATGTCAGCCTCCCATGCCGGTCAGGATCATGATGGGCACGGCCGCGACCGCCGCGGCCAGGATGACGAACAGATAGATCACGCCGAGCGTGTTGGCCAGCCGGCCGTTGACCTTGTCGCCGAGATAGCCGCGGTCGTTGGCGATCACCAGGATCGGCAGGTAGGTCAGCGGCAGCACGATCGCGCTGAAGATCAGCATGTACTCGGTGAGCTGCACCGGGTCGATCGTCGTGAGCAGCGCGGCCACGGCCAGCAGGATGCTCACCAGCACCACGGTGTGGAACCGGGCGGCCTGCCGGGGGCGCAGATACTTGCCCCACGACCAGCCGAAATACTGCGCCACGGTGTAACCCGCGGACAGGCTGGTCTCCATCGCCGCGCCGAAGGTGGCCGCGAACACGCCCAGGATCACCAGCCCCAGCCCGACTTGGCCGAACGCGAGCCCGGCGGGCAGCACCGCCTGCCCGAGCGTGTCGACCCGCATGCCGAGCGGCTCGTAGACGGCGGCCGACGTGGCCAGGAAGCCGAACGCGAGCAGCCCGCCGAGCGGGAAGCCGAGGAACACGTTGACCCGCGACAGCGTCAGGTCCCGGGGCGTCCACCGCTCCTCGACGCCGCCCGAGGTGAAGAAGAAGACCTCGTACGGGGTCATGGCCGACGCGAACAGGGCGATCGCCACGAAGAAGTAGGTCGGCCAGTTCTCGCCCGGCGGCGGCGCGATCTTGGTCATCTGCGTGAAGTCGGGTCCCAGCTTGAACGTCGCGATCAGCAGCACGACCAGCGACAACCCGGCCAGGCCGAAGATCCGTTCGAGGGTCGAGAACTTGACCCGCCACAGCGCCAGCCACAGCACGAGGGCCACGGCCGGCACCCAGAGCAGATAGGGGGCGCCGCTGAGCAGCTGCAACGCGAGCGCCACGCCCCCGATCTCGGCGGCCAGGGTCAACAGCGTGATCGCGTACGCCCCCAGCAGGTTGACCAGGGCGACGCGCGGGCCGAGGCGCTCGCGGATCAGGTCGTACACCGGGCGTTTGGACACCGCCGTCACGCGGCCCGCCATCTCGGCGTACACGCAGATGCCGACGATGCCCACGAGCAGCACCCACGTGTGGGACAGCCCGAACCGCGCGCCCGCCTCCGAGGTCGAGACGATGTCTCCGATGTCGACGAAGCCGCCGATCGCAGTGAGAATGCCCAGCGTGACGGCCAGGAGGCGCTTCACGTGTGCTGCTCCACGAAGCGTTCCAGCGCGTCGGAGAGCTGATCGGCCGCGTGCGGCTCGGTCTCGGTGCGGGTGAGCGCGGCGTCGGCCTGCTGCAGCAGGGGCGCCAGCTCGTCGTGCATGCGCTCGCAGCGCTCGTCCGGCGGTTCGATCGCGGTGAACTTCTTCGCCCCACCGGCCAGCGCCTTGCGGGCATCGTCAAAGGCACTTTTCCCGTACGGGGTCATGACCTGGCCTTTTTCGAGGGCCTCGGCGACCAGGGCCGTCGTGGTCAGCGCGTCGTGGGCGGTCTCGGCCGCGCTCACGGCGGCGACCCGATAGTCGTGGAAGTCGACCGGCTTGGTGATCAGATAGCCGGCCCCGCCCCAGGCGAGGGCGACCACGGACAACGCGGTCGCACCCCACCATTTCGCCCTCACGGGCGCCGCATACCCCTGTTAGGAGGCGCTCAATCACAGCCCGTGCACGGACAAGACGTCACTCAGCGCGTTCCTGGGCACGCCCCGGCCGTCCGGGCGCGGCCAGTGCACGCTGACCTCGTCGAAGCCCAGCGCGGCGAGCCGTCCCACGGTGTCGGCGTAGCGGTCGCGGCTCTCGAACGGCCAGTACGTCTCGAGGGCGACGTTGACGACGCGGCGGATCCGGCGGCCGTCGAGGGCCTGGTCGAGCTGGGCGGACTGCTTCTCGAGGGCGGCGAACCATTCGTCGGGAGCGACCGCCGGACCGTACGGGCCGTAGGTGACCCAGGCCTGGCCGTGCTTGGCCACCAGCGCGAGCGACCGCGGGCCGGTGCCGGCCACGGTGAACGGCACGCGCGGCGTCTGCACGCACCCGGGCAGCTGGTGCGCGTCGATCGCGCTGTACCGCTCGCCCCGCACGGTGACGACGGGCTCGGCGAGCAGCCGGTCGAGCAGCCCGATCCACTCGGCGAACCGGTCCATCCGCTCACGCGGCGTCAACGCGGGATCGCCCAGCACGAGCGCGTCCAGGCTCTCGGCGCCGGCGCCCAGGCCCACCTCGAGCCGGCCCCCGCTGAGCTGGTCGAGAGTCATCAGCTCCTTGGCGAACGGCACCGGGTGCCGGTAGTTCGGCGTCGCGACCTGAATACCGAGACGGACCCGCTCGGTGGCCCCGGCCGCGGCGGCGATCAGCGGGACACAGCCGTACCAGGGGCTGTCCTTGAGCAGCGGCCAGGTCAGGTGGTCGTACGTCCAGACCGTGCACACACCGGCCCGCTCGGCCTCCACCACGTCGGCGACCCAGTCGGCGACCGGATGCCGGTCCGGCAACACCAGCGCGGACAACTCGGTCATGACAACGACTCCACAACGGCGGCGGCGATCACAAGGTCCTCCCAGCCCATCCCCACGGTCTTGATCAGCCTGGGCCGGGCGGGGGCGACACCCCGGACCAGATCGGCCAACGTGGTCAGCTCGTCTGCCGTCGTTCCCGCCAGAATCAGGTCCCCGGCCTCACGCATGGCGACCGCGCGCGACTCCACGAGGGCACCACACCTGCGTACGGTCTCGGCGTCGACCTCGCGGGCCTCAGGCTCATGCGACCCAACCGCCACCACGACGGCATCGTCACGCAGCAACTTCCCGTCGAACAGCGGCTCGCGCGCGGTCGTGCAACAGGCCACGATGTCGGCGTCAGCCACCGCTTCCGGACCGGCCGCCTCGAGGCCCAGCTCGCGGGCGAATGCCGATACTCGGTCGCGGTCTCGACCGACCACCTGAACCGAATCGATGGGGCGCACCGCGCGGATCGCCTCGATGTGGCCCAACGCCTGCGGCCCCGTTCCGAAGACCACCAGTCGGCGGGCGTCGGCGGGCGCGACCAAGTCGACGCCCAGGGCCGACACTGCGGGGGTGCGCAGCGACGTAAGGGCGGCACCGTCCAGAATGGCTCGCGGCACCAGCGTGGGCGCGTCGAACAATACGTAGACGCCGTGGATGCGAGGCAGGTTGTGGGCGGGATTGCCGGGCGCGACGCCGACCAGCTTGATGCCCGCGAACCGGTCGTCGCCGGAGGGCATCATCAGGATCTCGCCACCGCCGAGTTCGACGCGGGAGCGGGCCGGCTCGGACTCGGGGTCGAGCCCCGCGGCCAGGGCTTCGCGCAGCGCGGCGATCGCGCCCGGGAAGCCCAGTGCGGCTACCTGGTCCGCCTCGATCATGCGCTGTACCATGTCACATACCACCGAGGGAGGCAACAGCCATGACGTCACCGCTCATCGGCCCGCTGCGCACCGCCGGCAGCTTCCGGCAGCACGTGGAGGACGCGGTGGCCGCCGCGATCGTCTCCGGCGAGTTCGCCCCGGGCACGATGCTGACCGCGCCGACCCTCGCGGCCCGGTTCGACGTCTCGGCCACGCCCGTACGGGAAGCGCTCTTGAATCTCGAGAAGCGTGGATTCGTGGAGATCGCGCGCAACAAGGGCTTCCGGGTCACCGAGGTCAGCCAGCAGGACCTGGCCGAGATCGTACAGATCCGGCAGTGGCTCGAGGCGCCGCCGATGCGCCTGCTCGCGGGCCGGCTCGACGCCGCGCGCCTGGGCCGGCTGCGGGCCGAGGCCGAGGCGATCGTGACCAGCGCCGACGCCTCCGACCTGCCGACCTATCTGGCCGCCGACACCACCTTCCACCTGCACCTGCTCAGTCTGACCGGCAACGACCGCCTGGTCACCCTGGTCGGCGATCTGCGCCAGCAGACCCGGCTGGTCGGCCTGGCCACGATGCTGGGCTCCCCCGAGCTGGCCGAGTCCTCGGTCGAACACCTGACGCTGCTCGACCTGCTGGAGTCGGGTGACGGCGCCGGGGCCGAGGAACTGATGCACCGCCACCTCGGCCACATCACCGGCTGGTGGAGCGGGCGAAGCGAATGAGGGTCGTCGTGGTGGGCGCGGGGATCGTCGGCGCGGCCGTGGCCCGGGAGCTCGCGCGGGCCGGCGTCGACGTCATCGTGCTCGACCGCTCGGCGTCGGCCGGTGGCACATCCGCGGCCGGCGAGGGCAACCTGCTGGTCTCCGACAAGGGCCCCGGCCCCGAGCTCGACCTGGCGCTGCGCTCGCTGACACTGTGGCGCGAGTTCCGGCCCGAAAGCCCACTGCCGATCGAGTACGAGGCCAAGGGCGGGCTGGTCGTGGCGACGACCGAAGCGGGCGCGACGGCACTGCGCGCGTTCGCGGCCACCCAGCGTACGGCGGGGGTCGAAGCGTCCGAAGTGAACGGCCTGGACCACGAGCCCGACCTCAACCCCGGCCACGCGGCGGCGATCCTCTATCCGCAGGACGCCCAGGTGCAGCCCGCGATCGCCACCGAGGCCCTGCTGGCCGACGCCCGCCGCCACGGCGCCCAGGTTCGCCAGGGCGTAGAGGTGCTGAGTTCGCTACGCGGCGGCGGCGTCGTCACCTCCGACGGCCCCCTCGCCGCCGATCACGTCGTGGTAGCGGCCGGGCCCTGGTCGGGTGAGGTGTCCGAACGGCTCGGAGTCACCCTTCCCGTACGCCCCCGGCGCGGCACGATCCTGGTCACCACCCGGATGCGCCAACGAATCCGGCACAAGGTCTACGACGCCGACTACGTGGGCGCGGTCGGCTCGAACGACGCCTCCCTGCAAACTTCCAGCGTCGTCGAGTCAACCGCGGCCGGCACCGTCCTGATCGGCTCGTCCCGGGAACGCCGCGGCTTCGACGAGACCATCGAGGCCCGGGTGCTGTCGGCAGTGGCGGCCAAGGCGCTGGTGCTGTTCCCCTTCCTGGAGGGGGTCGCGGTGATGCGCGCGTACGGGGGATTCCGCCCCTTCGTCCCCGACCACCTGCCGGTCATCGGCCCCGACCACCGCCTCCCCGGCCTGTGGCACGCCACCGGTCACGAGGGCGCCGGCATCGTCCTGTCCACGGCCACCGCCGAGCTGCTGGCCGACCTCATGCTGAACCGGCCGCCGCACCTGGACGCGGCCGCCTTCGCCGTCGACCGGCCCACACTGCTCCCCCACCTCGGGAACCCTTAGCTCGTCTTGGCCGGCTCACAGCCCGAACGTGACGCCGGTCAGTTCCTCGGACACGGCCCAGAGACGACGCGCGAGCTCCGGGTCCCTGGAGTGCTTCGACCGGCCGATCAGCTGGGCCCCGCCCCGCATGTGCATCGCGTGCTGGGGACCGGTGAACGCGCCCGGGGGCACGTCGGCGGTCGCGGCGAGCAGCACCGGCAGCGCGCCCTGCTCCGGACTCTGCGCCAGGTGGCGAACCATGAACTGGGTCATCGCGCCACCGCTGCCCTCGGTCATGGGGGTGGCGACCAGGCCCGGATGGGCGGCGGCGGCGAGGACCGGCGAGCCGGCCGCGGTCAGGCGGCGCTGCAGCTCGGTGATGAAGAGCAGGTTCGCCAGCTTCGACGCCGCGTAGACCCGGGATTCCCGGTACGGCGTGCGTTCGAGGCCCAGGTCGTCGAAGGCGATCCGCCCGGTCCGCTCGGCCTGGGAGGACAGCGAGACGACGCGTCCGGTGATGTGCGGCAGCAGCAGGTTCGTCAACGCGAACGGGCCGAGGTGGTTGGTGCCGAACTGCAGCTCGAAGCCGTCCCTGGTGCGCTGCAGGGTCGGGCTGGAGACGCCGGCGTTGTTGACGAGCACGTCGATCGGTCCCGCCCACTCGTCGGCGAAGCGGCGCACGGAGCTCAGGTCGGCCAGGTCGAGGGGCCGTACGACCGTCTCGCCGGCGATCGAGGCGGCCGCGGCGGCGCCTTTCGCCGTGTTCCGGACAGCGAGGACGACGCGGGCGTGCGCGGCGCCCAGGGCCTGCGCGGTGGCCAGCCCGATGCCGCTGCCGGCGCCGGTGACGATCACGGTGCGTCCGGTCAGGTCGGGCAGGCCGGAGGCCGAGGTCAAGGTCAAGGTCGAGGTCATGACACCCAAACTAGGCAGCGTCTATTAAATAGTCAACGCCTACATTCTAGGCAGTGCCTAGGATCACGGTACGCTGGTGGCATGAGGCGGCCTTTCCATCACGGCAATCTGCGGGAGGTCCTGCTCGAGCAGGCCGAAGTGATGCTTCGCGCCGAAGGGGTCGACGGCTTGTCGTTGCGCGAGCTGGCCCGGCAGGCGGGCGTGAGTCACGGCGCCCCGCGCAGTCACTTCATCGACCGGCAAGCGTTGCTTGATGCGCTCGCCGAGCGGGGTTTCGACCGCCTCACCGAGAGGGTCGTCGCCGCGCTGCGGGACCCGGGCCTCGACCGGGAGCGACTGCGGCTCGTGGGGCGCGCATACGTGGCCTTCGCCGTCGAGAACGCGGCACTGATGGAGCTGATGTTCGCGTCGAAGTCGAACGGTCCGGCCGGGCCGGTCCAGGAGGCCGCGGGCCGGCTGTTCACGGTCCTGGACGGGGGCCTGGCCGACTCCGCCGGCGATGACACCCGGGAGCGGTTCAAGCTGCTCTTCGCCGCCACCGTGCAGGGCACGGCCACCCTCATCGCGGCACAACGCGTCACGCCGGAACAGGGCGAAACCTTGATCGACGACGCGATGGAGGCCCTGCTCACCTCCGCACTCGGCTCGCAGGTCCTGCCTGGTCACTGACCAGGCACGGTGGGCGCCCGTTATCGAGTCTCAGCCGTTGAGTGCGCCCCAGTTCGGGGATTCGCCGGCGGGCGAGCGGTGCTGCGGCACGTTCCACGGGTTGTCGTCGCGCAGCGGCTCGGGCAGCAGGGCGGCCGGCGCGTCCTGATAGACCACCGGTCGCAGGAACCGCTCGATCGACGCCGTACCCACCGAGGTGGTCGTCGGGTTGGTCGTCGCCGGGAACGGGCCGCCGTGTTGCATTGCCGGGGTCACCGCAACACCCGTCGGCCAGCCGTTGAACAGCACTCGCCCGGCCAGAGCCTGCAACGAGGTCACCAACTCGTGCAGCCACGGCGAGTCCTCGTCCGAGCCGACGTGGACGCCGGCCGTCAGCGAGCCCTCGACCAGCTCGGTGAGCACTGAGCCCAGCGGCTCGCCCGGCGTGTAGCGGACGACGATCGACAGCGGCCCGAAAGCCTCCTGCAGCAGCGTGTCGCGGTGTTTGACCAGCGTGGCCAGGTCGGTCTCGACCAGGGTCGGCGTCGCCCCGTCGGAAGTCACCGAGCCCTCGACCACCACCGTGACGCCGGGCGTCTCCAGCACCTCGGCACGGCGCCGGGTGTAGCCGTCGACGATTCCCGCGTGCAGCAAGCGATGCGGAGCCACGCCCTCGAAGGAGTCGGCATCGAAAGAGCCGGGGACGAACAGCAGGCCGGGCTTGGTGCACAGCTGGCCGGCCGAGCCCGAGACGCTGGCCGCGAAGCCGGAGGCGATCGACGAGGCCCGCTCGGCGAGAGCGGATGGGGTGACCACCACCGGGTTGAGGCTGCCAAGCTCGCCGTAGAACGGGATCGGCCGGGGGCGGGCGGCGGCGATCGCGGCCAGCGCCTGTCCGCCGGCGAGCGAACCCGTGAAGGCGGCGGCGGTGATCCGCTCGTCCTTGAGCGCGGCCACACCCTCCTCCTGCCCGTGGATGACGCCGAGCGCGCCTGCGGGCAACACCGAGTTCAAGACCTCCGCCGTACGGTCGGAGAGGCGGGGATGCCCGGGGTGCGCCTTGACGACGACGGGGCAACCGGCGGCCAGGGCCGAGGCCGTGTCGCCGCCGGCCACCGAGAACGCGAACGGGAAGTTGCTGGCCGCGAAGTTGAGCACGGGGCCCAGCGGCACGAGGTAGCGACGCAGGTCGGGCCGGGGGCCGAGGACGAAGTCCGGATCGGCGGCGTCGAGGCGTACGGCCAAATAAGCGCCGGCCGCCGCGACCTCGGCGAAAAGCTTGAGCTGCACCGCCGTCCGCTTGATCTCGCCGCGCAGGCGGGGCTCGGTCAGCCCGGTCTCCTCGATGGCCAGCGGCACGAGTTCGTCCGCGGCCTCAGTCAAAGCCTCCGCCGCGGCCACCAACAAGGAAGCCCGATCGCGGGGAGATAGAAGAGCCAAAACCGGGGCGGCCGCGGCCGCGGCATCAAGAACACTCATGAAGACATTCCTCAGAACGCGAAGCCGGTCGGATACGGGTCGGACGGATCGAGCAAGTATTGACCGATGCCGGTCACCCAGGCCCGCCCGGTGATGGTGGGGATGACCGCGGGCCGCCCGGCCACTGTGGTCTCCCCGATGAGGCGCCCGGTGAAACGGCTGCCGATGAACGACTCGTTGACGAAGTCCTCGCCGAGCTTCAGCTCGCCGCGCGCCCACAGCTCGGCCATCCGGGCCGACGTGCCGGTGCCGCACGGCGAGCGGTCGAACCAGCCCGGGTAGATCGCCATCGCGTGCCGCGACAACGACGCGTCCGAGCCCGGCGCGATGAACTCGACGTGGTGGCAGTGGTCCACGCCGTCGATCGTCGGATGCCTGGGCGGGTCCTGCTCGTTGATGGCGGCCATGATGGCCAGCCCGGCGTCGGCGATGTCGCGCTGCCGGGCCCGGTCGAACGGCAGGCCGACCGCGTCGAGGTCGACCATGGCGTAGAAGTTGCCGCCGAACGCGAGGCTGTACGGCACCGAACCGAGGCCGGGCACGTCGATCGTCGCGTCGAGGCGCTCGCAGTACGACGGCACGTTCTCCAGCGTGACCGACTCGGCGTGGCCTTGCTCCACCCGTACGGCGGCAATGACCAGGCCGGCCGGGGTGTCCAACCGGATCGTGGTGACCGGCTCGGTGACGGCCACCATGCCCGTCTCGACCAGCACCGTGGCCACCCCGATCGTGCCGTGCCCGCACATCGGCAGGCAGCCCGACACCTCGATGTAGACGACCCCGAAATCCGCGTCGGGCCTGGTCGGGGGCTGCAGGATGGCGCCGCTCATGGCCGCGTGCCCCCGCGGTTCGTTCATCAGGAGCTCCCGTACGCCGTCCAGGTGCTCGATGAAGTGCAGGCGCCGCTCGTTCATGGTCGCCCCGGGGATCGTCCCCAACCCCGACGTGACGACCCGGGTCGGCATCCCCTCGGTGTGCGAGTCGACGGCCGAGAACATCCGCGAGGCGCGCACGTCAGGCCTGGTTTTTCGCTGCTTCGAGAGCCGACACGGCCCGCTTCGTCTCCGCCTCGACCTGCGCCCGGTGCTCGGGGGTGAGCGGGCCCCGCGGCGGGCGGCACGGGCCCCCGTACCGGCCGATCAAGTCCATGCTGAGCTTGATGGCCTGCACGAACTCCGTACGGGAATCCCAGCGGAACACGGCCACCAGGTGCTGATAGAGCGCGCGGGCCTCGGCCACCTGCCCGTCCAGCATGAGGTCGTAGAGCCGCCGGGACTCGGCCGGAAAGACGTTGGGGAAGCCCGCGAACCAGCCCACGGCGCCGTCGACCATCAGCTCGAACAGCACGTCGTCGGCGCCCGCGATCACGTCGATGTCGCACTTCTCGCGGATCTCGAACAGCCGCCGCACGTCCCCGGTGAACTCCTTGACCGCCACGACCTGCGGGATCTGCGCGATCTCGGCGATCAGGTCGGGCACCAGGTCGACCTTGGTGTCGAACGGGTTGTTGTAGATCATCATCGGCAGCCCGGCGTCGGCGATCCTCGTGTAGTGCTCGACCACCTGCGTGTGGCTGGCCCGATACATGGTCGGCGGGAGCGCGAGCACGCCGTCGGCGCCGTCCTCCCCGGCCAGCTCCGCCCACTTCTTCGCTTGGTGCCACCCCGGGCCGTGTACGCCGGCGATGACCTTGCCACGCCCGGCGACCGCCTCCACCGCCACCTGCACGACGCGGCGGCGCTCCTCATCGGTCAGCGACGAGTATTCGCCGAGCGAGCCGTTCGGACCGACCCCGTGACAGCCGTTGCTGATCAACCAGTCGCAGTGCTCGGCGTACTTGTCGAAGTCGACGGCGAGCCCGGCCGGCGCGGACGGGTCCTCCTTGTAGGGCAGCGCGGTGGCGACGACAACGCCGCGAAGGTCGGTGGTCATGGGGTGTCCTCCTGAGTGAGGCCGGCCAGTTCGCCCATCCGGACGAACGCGGCGAGGGGTCGGTTCTCGGTGCGGCCCGGGTCGAGCAGGCCGCCGGTGTGCCGGTGCAGCAGTTCCTCGACGGTGCGCCCGCAGACCCGGCCCTGACAGACGCCCAGGCCGGCGCGGGTGCTGAGCTTGAGCGAGCGCAGGCCGCGCGATCCGGTGTCGTGGGCACCTCGTCGGAGGTCGCCCGCCGTCACCTCCTCGCAGCGGCAGACGATCGTGGTGTCGTCGAGCCAGCCGGTCCAGCCTTGTCGAATGCCGTGAGCCTCTTCCAGCCGTACGGCGAAACGCCTCTGTTCCTTTTTTGTCCGCATTTGCGCCCGCGTGGGAGTGCCGCCCGCCGCGGCCAGCCCGGCTGTCGCACCCTCGGCCAGGGCCAGATCCGCGCCGCCGATGCCGGTGATCTCCCCGGCCGCGTAGACGCCGGGCACGCTGGTCAGCCCGTTCTCGTCGGTGAGCACGCGACCGTTCGCCATGGCGCAGCCGGCCGCGAGCTCGCTGCGCGGCACAAACCCGTGGCTCACGCAGACGGCATCCACGTCGATGTCACGCTCGGTGCCCGGAATCGGCGCCCACAACGGATTGAGCCGCGCCACCGTCACCTTCCGTACGCGATCGGTGCCGTGCGCGGCGATCACAGCCAGGCCGGCGCGATAGGGCACGCGATGACGAGCCAGATCCCGTACGTATCCCGCCAGCTCGCCCGCCTTGTGCCGCGTCGACAACAGCTCGGCCGGGCGCGCGGTCCACGCCTTCCGCAGCCGCCCCCAGCCGTTCACCTCGAGTACCCCCACCACCCTCGACCCCGTACGGAGGAGGGTCGAAGCAACCGGAAGCAGGAACGGCCCGGCCCCCGCGACGAGCACGCGCCGCCCGACGGCGATCCGCTCGGACTTGGCCAAGGCCTGCGCCGCCCCCGCCGTGAACACGCCGGGCAGCTCCCAGCCGGGAAAGGGCAAAGTGCGCTCGTACGCCCCGGTCGCGAGCACGAGAGCCCTGGGCGCGAACGTCCGCGGGACCCGGTGATTGCCGTCCGCCGGCCCGACCAGCACGTGCAGGGTGGGCGGCCGGTCGTCATGCCGCTCGGCCAGCCAGACCTGCGCGTTAGTAAGTACTTCGTTACTTCCGCGCAGCGCGGCGAACCGTTCCCAGCCGTGGTGCAGGACCCGCTCGTTGGCCGCGGGCCGCTCCTTGGGCAGGTGCCGCCAGTATTGCCCCCCGGCATCGGCAGCCGCATCGAGCAGAACGACCTGCGCCCCGGCCCGGCGGGCAGCATCGGCCGCGGCCAGCCCGGCGGGCCCGGCCCCCACAACAAGCACGTCGGGAGTCTCGACCGTCATGCCGGGTCCTTCGTGGAGATCACGTCACCGTCGGCGGCCTGGCGTTGACAGGCCCGCACGTCGGCGAGGCCGTTCACGGTCAGCAGGCAGTCATGACAGACCCCGATGCCACAGAACACGCCCCGCGGCCGCCCGTTGGGTGTCGTACGCCAGGCGAGCCGCCCCGCCCCCATGAGCACCCCGGCGACCGTCTGCCCTCGCAGCCCACTCATCGGAGCACCGTCGACAGTGATCGTGATCGGAGACGTAGGCCCAGGTCGCACTGGGTCATGGTGCGGTTCCATCCGAGCCGGCCCGGTCGTCGTCACGTCAGTAGTATGTCACACATTACTAGCGCCTGGCGAGATCCCTAACTGCATGCACCGAAGAGCAAGTGGTGCGGCGACCGCGCGCGGCAGTTCATCGAGCGGGTTCGCCGGTCGGTCAATCAGGTATTCGACAGATCATCGCCACTCCGCGCTCAGGCCGGCATGAGCAGGCAGCGCTCCATCGCTGACGGCGGAATGCCGGATGCGACCCGAGATGGCCAATGTTCGAAACCTCCCCGTAGACATCGAGGCTCACCTATCGTACTTACTCAGTTACTCTCGGCAATGTCTTGGGAAGCGGTGGTTGCCGTATGGCTGGGAAAACACACAGGGCCAACTGCGCCAACGCCCAAAATCCTGGTTGCGTATGTTCGGGCTGCGGCGGCTCTCTCCACGGCTGGCAGGGCTGGACCGGGTTCGCCATTGATTCGCAGCAAAAGCGCGACGAGAAGCGGCGAGAACTGGACCGCAAAATTGAGCGCACCCGACTGGGGGCGCTCAACTTCAATGCACGTAACCGTCAGGCGTACATCGACCTTGCGCGTCTCGACATCGCCGACTTCATGTCCGGTTCGGGCTTACGGAGGGAATCCCCCGGAGCGCCCCTGCCGAAGATTGACATTGCCGATGCCGGCACCATTACATTCGATGCCGAGCGGGTGACTCTCCTCGGCCAAGAGTTGATGGACCAGACCTGGGACGAAATCTCAGATGAGATCGATGGCATTGCCCAGACCGAGCGCAGCCCGCAAGACATCAAGAAGCAGTTGGCCGATCACGTGTGGTGCGGCCTTCTAGTGGCGCTGATCCGCTGGATCGAGACGATCGACCTTGCTACCCAAATTCTTTCCGACCGAGCTAAAGCGTTCGTCAAAGATATTCTTACGAAACAGTTGCCAGATTATTCAAAGATGCTGGCGGACGCCGTTATCGCTATTGTTGTAGACAAAGTTTGGACAGCATTGTCCCGGCTCGCTCAGGCGCATTTTCCCTTGCTTGGTGAGGACACCTTACGAGTCCTTCGAATACTGACCCTCTTTGTTTGCCCGTCCATCGAACAGCATCCAGACGTCTACAAGCATGCCGCACGGCCCCTCATGGGGGACGCTCGAAATATCATCACCGATGAAGTGAAAGAGCAGGTCATCACGCTTTTCACGTCATGGTGGAAGCGGCGTGCGCCGGAAGTAGCGTGATATGGAGCAAGATGGGCTCCGGGAAACTCCGGTGCGCTGCTCGATCACTGTCACTAGAGTCGCGCCATGCGGATCCGGGGTGTGATGCCGGCCGAAGAGTTGGCTGTCGAGGCGGTTGTCGCGGCGGCATTCGGGGAGCCGGTGGACGGGCGCGTTGTGCGGATGATGCGCGCTCTGCACGCGGGTGGAGCGGCGCGGGTGAGCCTGGTCGCCGTTGATGATGACGAACCGGTCGGGCACGTCGGGTTGTCGCGCGGCTGGGTGGACGCTCGACGCGAGCTGGTCGAGGTGCTGGTGCTTTCGCCGCTCGCGGTCCGTCCCGACCGTCAGGGGCAGGGCGTCGGCACCGCGCTGGTCGAGGCGGCCCTGGCGACCGCCGACGATCGCGGCACACCGGCCGTCTTTCTCGAGGGCAGTCCGCAGTATTACGGGCGGCGCGGGTTCGGCTCCGCCGCCGCGCTGGGGTTCGATCGGCCCTCGACGCGGATCCCGGAGCCGGGGTTCCAGGTGGCGCTTCGGCCGGCGTACGAGCCTTGGATGGCTGGCCGGTTGGTCTATCCCGAGGCGTTCTGGACCACCGGGACGGTCGGTCTGCGTGACCCCGAGCTGGAGCAGGTGGAAGCCCTGATCGCGTCGGGAGGCTGATGCGGCCGGCCGACCTTTGACGACGATCGGCCGGCCCAACGCTCAGAAGCCGGGGAACGCCGCCCGCAGCTGGTCGAGCGTCACGTTGCCCGACACGGTGACGGCGGGCGGGGTGTAGCGCTCGCCGAGCCGTCCGCTCAGCAGCCGCAGCGCCGCCTCGAGCGGGCCGTTGAAGCCCGCCGTGACCTCGAGCGTGCCGGTGGTGAGGCGCGTGTCGTCGCCCACGATGACGGCGTACGGGGTGCCGACGATCCCCACCACGATCGGTCCGCTGAACACCTCCGGCTTGGCGATCCAGCCCAGCAGGAAGCCCAGTCCCCCGCCGAGGTGCTCGGCCAGCAACTCGTCGGAGCCGGCCAGCAGCCCGGCCGCCGGGTCGACGCCGACGCGGATGTCCCACGTGTGGTTGGCGACCTCGTTGAGCCGCATGCCGACGAACGACGCCACGGGGATGGCCTCGGGCAGGAAGCCCGGGTTGAGCGTGGCGGTCTCGTGCTGCTCGGGGGTCAGCGCCTCGAAGGCGGCCACGAGCTTCTCGTCCGACTCGCGCCAGTTCGCCACCTGATCCTCGGGGCTCAGCGCGTTCCACCGGTCCCACACGCCCTGGTTGAAATCGGGGCCGGGCTTCTCGGCCTCGCCGAGCTCGGCCCGGAAGTTCGCCAGCCCGATCTCGGCGCCGCTGCCCAGGTGCGAATAGACGTCCGCGACGGTCCATTCGGAGGCGCCGGACGGGGCCTTGAGCTGCTCGGGGGTGAGGGTGTCGGCCAGCGACGCGAGGGCGTCGTGCTCGGCGCGCAGGGCCGCGATCGTACGGGCCGCAAGGGTTGTCATGACCGAAGCCTATGTCGCCCGCGACCCGTACCAGCGCGTCAGGCGATGCCGTAGCGGTTGCGGGCGGCGTCGGCGGTGATGTTGTGGTCGAGGACGTCGGCGCGGACGTCGTCGGCTGAGCGTTCGGTGGGGTCGCCGTAGCCGCCTCCGCCGCCGGTGGCGCAGCGGACCACGTCGCCCTTCTTCAGGGGCATGCCGTTGATTTTGAGGATGCGGCGTTCGTCGGCGCGGCCCGGGTTGATGACGACTTCGGGGCCGACCGCGTCCTCGCCGCCGAACAAGCCCCAGGCCGGCTGGCGGGAGCGTTCGAACCACAGCGACACCGTCAGGTCTGTCTGCGCCTCGTATTCGCGGATCACGCCGTTGCCGCCGCGCCATTTGCCGGAGCCGCCGGAGTCGGGGCGGATGCGGTATTCGTTGATCCGCCACGGGTAGCGGGTCTCGTAGACTTCGACCGGGATGTCCTTGAGCGAGCCGTTCACGTTGTTGATCAGGGCGCTTTCGCCGTCGGAGCCGTTCCAGCCGCCCCAGCCGCCGACGGTGGCCTCGAGGCTGACGAACTCGCGCTTGACCCGCGGGTCCGTGCCGGCCGACAGGATGATCATCGAGTCGCCGTGGCTGGCCCCGGCCACCTGGTCGGGCAGGGCCGGGGCGAGGGCCCGGGCCACCATGTCGATCAGCAGGCCGAGGTGCGAGAAGTACCACTGGCAGGCGGCCGGGGATTTGGCGCCGAGCACCGAGCCCTCGCGCACCTGGGTGGTCATCGAGCGGAACGAGCCGCCGTTGCCGGGCAGGTCGGGGCTGACCAGCAGCTTGTAGCCGACCCGGAGCGCGGAGACGGCCTGCGAGACGCCGCAGTTGACCGGGCCCACCGTCTGGTCGGCCGACTCGGTCACGTCGAAGTCGATGTCCTCGCCGGAGACGGCGATCTTCAACCGGATCGGTACGGGGGTGTCGAGGTCGACGCCGTCGTTGTCGAGCACGCCCTCGGCGCTGTAGACGCCGTCCGGGATCTTCGCGATCACCGCCCGTTCGAGCAGCTCGGTCTGGTGGAAGATCTCGTCGCGCGCCTCCTCCAGGACCGACAGGCCAAACCTCCGTACGATCTCCTGCAGCCGCCGGTCGCCCATCTGGATGCAGGCCATCATCGCGTGCATGTCGCCGGTCGTCGGGTAGGGGAACCGTACGTTGGTGGCGATCGTGTCGGTGACCGAGCGCTCCTCGACGCCGCCCGACACCAGCTTCTGCGGGCCCAGGCGCAGGCCCTCCTGGAAGATGTTGACGGAGTCCATCGAGCCGCCGGGGTCCTTGGAGCCGACGTCGATCCAGTGGGCCCGCGAGGCCGTGAAGCCGACCAGCGTCTCGTCGACGAAGACCGGGCCGAAGATGGTGACGTCGTTGAGGTGCGTGCCGCCGAGGTAGCTGTCGTTGAGGATCCAGACGTCGCCCGGCTGCCACACCTCGCGGCCGAAGCGCTCCTCGGTGGCCAGGGTGCACGTCTCCAGGTTGCCCAGGAAGATCGGCAGGCCGGCCGACTGGCCCAGCACCTGGTGGTTCGCGTCGAGCAGGGCGACCACACAGTCGCCGCACTCATAGATGATCGGGGTGTAGGCCGAGCGGATCAGGGTGGCGTTCATGTCGTCCGCGGCGGCGTTGAGCGCGTTGCGGATGATCTCGACGGTTACCGGGTCGATGGTCACTGGCCGTCCTTCCGAGAGATGATCAGCGAGCCGATGTCGTCGACGCTCACCGCGTAGCCGGGCGGCACCACCGTGGTCGCCGTGTCCTCGATGACGACCGCCGGGCCGTCGAAGGTGTGCCCCACATAGAGATCGTCTCGGCGGACGATAAGCGTGTTTTGTCCGACGCCATCGAAGACCACCGTTCGGACAGCATGATCAAAGTCCGATTTGTCCGCAGCGGGCCACTTCTGCGGATCGGGCCGTCCCAGATCACCGAAAGCAGCCGTACGCAGCGCGACGAACTCGATAGGAGCACCCAGATTGGCGTGCCCGTACCGCGACTTGTGCAGGTCGGCGAACCGCTGCGCGACATCGGCGAGGAAAGTCGGCGAGGCAGGCTCATCCGCACCGGTCAGCGGCACGGTCAGCGTGTACTCCTGAGCCGCGTACCGGATATCCACCGCGTGCGAAGCGTGCCGCGCGTCCCCCGCCACCCCTTCGTGATCGAGCCCGTCCAGCCCGTCCTTCTCGAGCCGGGCCAGTGCCGCCGCCATGTCAGCGGTGTCGAGATCCTGGTCGAGGAAGAAGTACGGCTCGGTGTAGTCCTGCCGGATCTGTGTCTGCAGCATCCCCCAGGCCGAGAACGCCCCCGGGAACCGCGGCACCACGATCTCGGCGATGCCCAGCTCCCGGGCCAGGAACACGGCGTGCATCGGCCCCGCCCCGCCAAACGCGACCAGCGCCGAGTCCCGCGGCTCGATCCCGCGCGACACCGTGATCGTCCGGATCGCCTGCGCCATCTTGGAGTTGGCCACGTCGCAGATGCCCTCGGCCATCGCCGTCGTGGTCATGCCGAACACCTCGGCCAGCCCGTCGACGGCCTCCTCCGCCGCGGAAAGGGAGAGCGTCATCTGCCCGCCCGCGAAGCCGTCCGGGTCGATCCGCCCGAGCACCAGGTTGGCGTCGGTCACCGTCGGTTCGGTGCCGCCCCGGCCGTAGCAGGCCGGTCCCGGGCGAGCGCCGGCCGATCGCGGCCCGACGCGCAGCCCGCCGGCCTCGGCCCAGGCCACCGAGCCGCCCCCGGCGCCGACGGTGTGGATGTTGACGACGCTCATCAGCATCGGCAGGCCTTCCAGGAACGCCTCGGCCGACACGTCGGGCTCGCCGTCGACGATCAGCGAGACGTCGAACGAGGTGCCGCCCATGTCGATGCCGATCAGGTGCGGCCGGCCGGTCTGGCGGGACAGCTCGGCGCAGGCGATCGCGCCGCCGACCGGGCCCGACAGCAGCGTCTGCAGCGGGCGGCGGCGGGCCGACTCGGCGGTCAGGATGCCGCCCGACGACTGCATGACATGCAACGGCACGTGCAGCCCCCGATCGGAGAGCCGGCCCTCGAGGTCGACCAGGTAGCGCCGGACGATCGGTCCCGTGTACGCCTCGACGACCGCCGACGAGGTGCGCTCGTACTCGCGCCATTCCTTGGCCGCCTCGTGCGAGACCGACACCGTGACGTCGTCGCCCAACTCCTCCTGCAGGATCTCGCGGGCCCGCAGCTCGTGGGCCGGGTTCTTGTAGCTGAACAGGAACGCCACCGCGATGGCGCCGTGCCCGCTCGCCCGCGCCTGGGCCGCCGCAGCCCGTACGGCGTCCTCGTCGAGCGGCGTCAACTCGGAGCCGTCGGCCGCGATCCGTCCGCCGATGCCCACCACGTCCCGGCGCGGCACGAGCGGGGCCGGCTTGCGGTAGTGCAGGTCGTACAGGCGGGCCCGGGGGCCGCGGGCGATGTGGTAGGTGTCCTCCAGCCCGCCCGTGCCGAGCAGCAGCACCGGCACGCCGCGGCGCTCGAGGAAGGCGTTGAGACCCTGGGTCGTGCCGTGCACCAGGAAGTCGATGCCGGCCGGGTCGTCGACGACCGCGTCCAGGCCGGCCAGCACGCCCTCGCTGAGGTTGCCGGGCGTGGTCGAGGCCTTGGTCGCCGCGAACGCCCCGCTCCGCTGGTCGTACGTCACGACATCGGTGAACGTGCCCCCGATGTCCATCGCGACTCGATACCGCCCCATGTGATCTCCCTCGCGCCGAGGCCGTTCCGGTAAGCGCAAGTTAGAGAGCGGGTGTACGGATGGAGTGTGCGCCCTGCATAGCGGTGTGGCGACGGCGCGTGCGGGGCGCACGATCCCGGCCCGGCGGCGCCCGGCAGGATGCCGGGATGTCGACGACCCCCCGGGAGGCACCGTGACCAGCAGCGACAGGCGGGACCGGGCGGCCGAGATCGCGGCCGCGGCCGATGCCGTCACGGCGGGCACCGGACCGGTGACCGTCGATGTCGGAAAAGCCGACCGGCACCTGACGTTCGTGCCCGGTTCCGTCGTGCGGGATCCCTGGTCGGCCTTCGATGGGGAAGTCGGTTTAGGCGTTTTGTCGCCGGAGTCCGCGCGCCGGGCCGGAGTCGAAGCAGCCGCGCTGCTGAGCGGCGGCCCGGTCGAGGTGGCCGGTCCGCCCGAGCTGATCGGCCCGATCGTCGACGGCCTGATCACCGGCTGCCCGGGAGAAGCCACGCTCCTGGTCGACGAGGCGTTGCTCCCGGCTGCGCTGCGGGGCCGGCTCGCCGCCGACGTCGCCCGGCTGGCCCGGCTGCTGACCAGCGCCCCCGCCAACGTCCTGACTCCCGCCGCCGCGGCCGCGCTGGCCGTCCGGCTCGCCGACGACGCCGGGCTGACCTGCACGGTGCTCGGCCCGGAAGAGGTGACCGCGCAGGGTTTCGGCGGTCTCGCGGCGATCGGCGGCGGCTCGGCCAACGGGCCCCACCTGGTCACGCTCGATCACCTGCCCGAGGCCGGCCCGCCCGAGGTGGCGCTGGTCGGCAAGGGGATCACGTTCGACAGCGGCGGCCTGTCGCTGAAGTCGCCGGCCGCGATGCAGAGCATGCGCCTCGACGTGGCGGGGGCGGCCACCGTGCTCGCCGTCATGGCCGGCCTGCGCCGCGCGGGGTGCGATTTCGGTGTACGGGCGGTGTT
Organism: Paractinoplanes lichenicola; assembly: GCF_016785085.1. Lineage (GTDB taxonomy): Bacteria > Actinomycetota > Actinomycetes > Mycobacteriales > Micromonosporaceae > Actinoplanes > Actinoplanes lichenicola. The sequence goes on along the minus strand of NZ_JAENHO010000004.1, from coordinate 215,990 downwards.
GCCGTTCGCCGAGAACCTGCCCGGCCCGGGTGCGGTCCGCCCCGGCGACGTGGTGACCGCCTGGAACGGCACCGAGATCCAGATCCTCGACACCGACTTCGAGGGCCGGGTGATCCTGGCCGACGCGCTGGCCCTGGCCGCCGACTCCGAACCGGGCCTGCTGATCGACCTGGCCACGCTGACCTACCAGGCCGAGATCGCGCTGGGCCCCGAGATCGCCGCGGTGTTCGGCCGGGACGGCTCGGCCACCCGCTTCCTGCAGGCGGGCGCGGCGGCGGGCGAGCCGCTGTGGGAGCTGCCCTACGACGAGCGCTACCTTCCCCAGATCAAGACCGCTTCCGGCGTACGCAACCATCCCCTCCACGATTCCGGCCGCGCGATCACCGCGGCGCTGTTCCTGGGCGAGTTCGTGCCCCGGCCAGTCCCGTGGGTCCACGTCGACATGACCGGCCCGGCCTGGTCCGGCAACGCCTCGGCCGACGGCGCCACCGGCTTCGGCGCCCGTACGCTGCTGGAACTGCTCACTCCGCCGAAAGGTCTGACTATTTAGCCGCTCGCGGCAGTCAGGCCTGTCAGGACAGGGGATGATCATGCCGGGCCGGGCCGGTTGCATGGGAGCGCGGCCGTGCCTGGACTGGTGCCCGGCCGCATACCAGTCCCTGACAACCAGTCCGTGGAGCACCGACCGACGTGACATATCAGCCCCACGCTGACCAGCCCTACCCGACCGGCAACCAGCCCCAGCCGGGGGTCTACGGCGGGCAGCCGCCCTATTCGGCCGGCCCTCCCCACTATCAGAACCAGACGCCGCAGCAGCCCGGCTACGGCAACTCCGGCACCGCCTACGGCAACCCCGCTCCGACATACGGCACCCCCACCCCCGGTTTCGGCACGCCCGGCACGCAGGGAACCGGCTACGGAACGCCCGGCCCCGGGTTCGGCGGCCCGCCGCCGGCGCCCAAGAAGCGCAAGAAGTGGCCCTGGATCCTGCTGGCCGTGGTCGTCGTGATGATCCTCGGCTGCGTCGGCGTCTTCGCCTTCGTGCTCAACGGGGCCAAGGAAGCGGTCGAGACCCTCGACGACAACGCCTCGGGCAAGAACGCGGTCGCCGGCGAGATGAACAAGGCCGCCCGCGACGGCAGCTTCGAGTTCACGGTCAAGTCGATGGACTGCACCAAGAGCAGCCTCGGCCCGGCCGCCTACCCCACGAAGGCCCAGGGCACGTTCTGCGTGGTCACCCTGACGGTCAAGAACGTCGGCGACAAGGCCCAGTTCTTCGACGGCTCGAGCCAGAAGGCGTTCGACGCCAAGGGCACGCAGTTCTCCGACCACCTCGAGGGCGGGGTAGCCGCCAACTCCGGGTCGTCCGCGATGATCCAGGAGATCAATCCGGGCAACCAGGTGACCGGCAAGCTCGTCTACGACGTCCCCAAGGGCACCAAGCTCACGTCGATCGAGCTGCACGACTCGTTCTCCCTCCTCACCGGCGGGGTGAAGATCCCGCTGAAGTAGGCCGCCCGCTTGACCCTGCCCCAGGGGCACGGGTTCGCATGGGGTGTGAGCTGTCGTGAATGAGAATGGCCCGATGCGGATCGCGGGCGGCTGGAGCACGCGCGAGCTGGCCGAGCTGGCCGGCACGACGCTGAAGACGGTCCGGCACTATCACCGGATCGGGCTGCTGGAGGAGCCGGAGCGGGCGGCCAACGGCTACAAGAAGTATCGGGTCCGGCATCTGATCCGGCTGCTCCGGATCCGCCGGCTCGTCGACCTCGGGGTGTCCCTCGCGGACATCGCCGTCGTCGAGGAGTCGGTCGAGGGCGCGGAGGGGGTCTTCCGCGCCCTCGACGCCGAGCTGGCGGCCGGCATCGAGCGCCAGCAACGGATGCGCGCGGAGCTGGCCGCGATCCTGCTGCACCACAAGCTGGCCGACCTGCCGCCCGGCTTCGACCGGACGGCCGGCGACCTGTCCGACGCCGACCGGGCGTTCCTGCTGCTGTCGTCGCGGATCCTCGAGCCCGAGCTGCTGCAGACGCTGCGTGAGCAGCACCGGTCGCCGCGCACCGAGACCGGGCGGGAGTTCGACGAGCTGACCGACGAGTCGAGCGACGAGCAGCGGCAGAGCCTGGCCGAGCGGATCGCCCCCGAGGTGGCGGCCGACCGGGCGAGCAACCCGGGCATGACCGAGTGGAGCCGCCAGGTCGCGGCGGGCGAGGCCGACCCCCGTACGGTGGCCGTGGTCTTGCAGGGTGTGGCCGAGTTGCACAACGCCGCCCAGATCGACGTCATGCAGCGGGTCAACGTGATGCTCGAGATGGGGGCAGAATCGCCGGAATGACAGAGGTGAAGTTGCGGCCGCTCGAGGACGGCGACATGGACGCGCTGTTCGAGCTGATGCGCGATCCGGAATCGGTGCGGATGGCCGCGTTCGTGGGTCGCGACCCCGACGACCGGGCCGCCTTCGACGCGCACATGGCCCGGATCCGGAGCCGCACCGATGTGACGAACCGCGCGGTCACCCTCGACGGCCGGCTGGTCGGCAGCATCGCCGCGTTCGTCATCGAGGGCGACACCGAGGTCACCTACTGGATCGACCGGGCGTTCTGGGGTCAGGGCATCGCCGGGCGCGCGCTTGCCCTTCTGTTGCAAGAGGTTCCCGTACGCCCCCTGTTCGGCCGCGCCGCCAGCGACAACCTCGCGTCGCTGACCGTGTTGCGACGGGCCGGTTTCCAGGAAGTGGGCACCGGCGTCGACTTCGCCCGGGCCCGCGGCACCGAGATCGAGGAGACGATCCTGCGCCTCGACTCATGACGGGGCCTCGGTGACGTCGCTCCACAGGGAGGTCAGGGCGTAGCAGAGCACGTGCAGGGCGAGGCGCTGGCCGGGCTCGTCGTAGGTCAGGCCGAACTGCCGGGCCCGGGAGAGCCGGGCCAGCACGGTGTTGCGGTGCACGCCGAGCTGCTGCGAGGCCTGGCTCAGCGAGCCGCCCGCGTCGAGCACGGCCAGCACGGTCTGCACGAGCGCGGCCCGGTCGCGGGCGGCCATCAGATCTTCCAGGCACAGGTCGGCCACCTGGGCGATCTCGGTGGTGGGCAGCCAGGCCAGCGCGGCGTTCGCGCCGACCTGGTCGAACCACTGCACGGCGCCGGGGCCGTCCTCGCGGGCCACGTGCGCGGCCAGCCGGGCCTCGGCCACCGAGCGCATCAGGCCGGCCACGCCGTCGTGCGCGCGGCCGACGCCGATGACGAGCCGGTGGGCGACGGCCGAGTCGCGGAACCCGGCCAGGGCCCGGCGCAGCGCGGTCACGTCGTCCGGGTCGGCGCTGCTGTGCCACGAGATCCACCCGTCGCCCTCGGCGACCAGCGGCCACGTGGTGTGGCCGCGCTGCCACGAGGCCCGGATCATGAAGGTGATCTCGGGCGCGGGTTCGCCCGCGGGGCGTACGGGGGCCAGCCAGACGGCCCGGTTGGCCTCGCCGACCTGCCAGCCCAGCTCGCCGGCCCAGCCCGGGGCCTCCACACCGGCCGGTTCGGCCGGCTCCGGCGCCGGGTCCCCGGCCAGGCGGCGCAGCAGCCCGAACGCGGCCTGCTCGTGGGCGGCCCGGGCGGCCGCGTCGAGCCGGCTCTGCGCCCACGCGGCCTGCAGCGACGGGCGGGCCAGCCGCAGCAGCGACTCGACCTGGTCGGCCGGGCCGGGCACGGGGACGGCGGCGACCAGCCGGGCCGTCGACCGCTCCCCCGGCGCGTGCACCTCGACCTCGATCTGGCGCACGTGCGGGCGCTCGGTCAGGGCCGCGCTCTGCCCGCCGAGCACGACGCCGCCCATCACCAGGGCCACCGGCACCTGCTGGAGCTCGCGGTTGAGCACGCCGAGCACGCCGCGGATGCCGGTCTGCTCGGCCAGCTGCTCGGCCAGCCGGGCCTGGCGCAGCGCGCGGGCCGCGGCGGGCGCGCTGACCTGCCCGGCGAGGTGCAGGGCGACGTCGATCGGGTCGTCGTCGATGACGATCAGCGACATGGTGAGCCGCTCGGCCAGGGCCACGCTGGAGTCGCCGGCCACCGAGCGCGCGACGACCACCGCCGACAGGTTGCGCTCCCAGGCCAGGTGCAGCGCCGCGGCCAGCGACCAGCCGCCGGTGGCCGCCTCGTTGTGCAGCACGACGAGCCCGTGCGGGGTGCACCGGCGCAGCCGTTCGAAGGTCTCGGCCAGCACCACCTGCTCGACCTTGCGGGCGGGGTCGGCCAGGTGCGGCTCGGCGGCGGCCAGGGGCTGGATGCGGGCCAGCTCGCCGAGCGTGATGGGCAGGGTCGACGGGTGTCTCATCGGCGCCTCACAAGCGGGTGCCTCATCGGCGCCTCACAAGCGGGTGTCTCATCGGCGCCTCGGGTGGGCCAGCGGGATGCCGTGCGAGCCCATCCCGACCATCTCGATGCCGCGCGGCGAATACCAGACCGCATCGGCCGGGGTCACCAGCACGTCGATGAGGTCGCCCGGCTCGAGGCTGTCCAGGGTGGCCAGCGCGCCGCGGGAGACGTCGAGCAGGCACATCAGGTCGGGGGCGCCGGCGATCAGCGCGCCGTCGGCGAACACGGCCACGATCTCGCTGCGCAGCTCGATCCGCAGTTGCCGGCCGAGCCCGCCGACCTCGTCGACGACCAGGCTCGACGGGTGGGCCGGGATGGTGACGTCGCTGGGGCGGCTCAGGTGCTCGAGCTCGGCGATGCGGCCCCGGGCCAGGCGGCGGCACCCGGTGATCGCGCCGAGCCGGGTGACGAGCAGATCAGGATCCGTACGGTCGAGCAGCAGCCGCCCCACGTTGGCGATCCGGGACACCGTACCGGGAAGGGCTGCTCTTCTGAGGACGCCCGCGGTGGTCGGGTAGGCCGCCAGGGCCGCCCAGCCGCCGACGGTGTCCACGTTGGCCCGCAGCATCCTGTCCGCGCGCGGCCCGGCCGGCACCTCGACCAGCACGCTCTCGCCGGTGGGCCCGACCGCGGCCAGCGGCGTCGGCGACACCCCGGACAGGTGCATCGAGGTGTGGTGGATCAGCGCGAAGGCCCGGCCCATCCCGTCCGCGTCGAGCAGCGGCACCCGCAGCTGAGCCGCGGTCACCACCGCGACCAGGGCGCTGATCGTGGCCGCGGCCAGCGGATAGACGGCCCCGAACTCGACCCGCTGGAGCCGCTCGATCTGGCGTACGGCCAGCTCGAACTCGTCGCCGGCCGGGGGCAGGTCGGCCATCGCCGAGCCCGACCCGAGCACGCAGACCGACACGCAGGGGGTCTCCGGGGGCACGCCCTCGACCTTGAGCAGCGGCACCGGGCCGTTGCGGTCGAGCAGCCCGGCCAGCCACGAGTTGACCGACGACTTGTTGGCGTCGCCCACGGCGGGCGAATAGAACTTGGCCCCCTCGTAGAACGCGGGCACGTCGTCGGCGGTGATCGACGAGCTGGCGCCGACGTAGCCCGGCTGCGTCATCGCCGGGCCAGCGAGGTGTCGGGCAGGCCGGCCACCCGCACGCGGACGCGTACGGTGCCGGACGGGCTGTAGGGCAGGGCCACCGTGGAGATCTCGGCGATGTAGGTGGTGCCGGGCGCGGCCCCGTTGGCCATCACCATCGCCGTGGCCCGCTCCTCGGCGTCGCGGCGGATGTCCTCGAGCTGGTCGGCCGACTCGATGAAGGCCACCTCGTCGAGCCAGGCCGCGGGCTGGCAGAGCGTCGCCCCGATGCAGGCCAGCAGGTGCGGCGGCTGGTCGGGCCGCAGGTGCAGCGAGGTGTCGCCGGGTTCGGCGGTGAGCACGGCCATCGGCACGACCAGCTCGGTGCCGATGCCGTCCGGCTCGTCGGGCCGCACGACGGCCAGGCCGTGCCGCACCTCGCCGGCCAGCCGCCGCCCGCCGCGGGGCAGCAGCACCCGGCAGTCGTCGAGCCCGGCCAGGTGGGCGGCGCCACGCAGCTCCAGAGCCTCGGTGGCGCCGAACGCGACGACCGGGGTGACGCGGATGCGCGACGGGGTGCTGTAACCGCCGTCGCCGCGGGCCACCCGCAGCTCGAGCGAGCCGGGCAGCCGGGCCAGGGTGCGTTCGCAACGGTCGAGCAGTCGCTCGGTGAGCACGGCGAGCGCGCTGTCGAGCACCACGGTGGCCTCCCTCGCGACCAGTCCCTGCCCGCCGTAGTCGCTGGCCACCGAGATGTGCGCGCCGGGCACAGCGGCCAGGACGGCGTCGGCCACCTCGCGCTCGTGGGCCGGGCGGGCCTGCGAGCCGGCGGCGACGATGGCCACGTGCCGGATGCCGGAGGCGGACAGCTCCTCGCAGAGCGCGGCCAGCCCGGTGCGGTCGAGCGGGCAGAGCTCGTTGCCGAGCAGGTCGTGCCCGCCGGCGACGGTCCAGCGGCGGGCGATGCGGCGCTCCACCAGCTCGGCCGGCGAGCGGGCCAGGGCCGGGTCGGTGGCCGCGCGCGGGACGATCCGCACGACGGCCACCGGCGGCAGCTCGGCCTCGGGGCGCAGCAGGGTGTCGTAGAGCAGCGGGGCCAGGTCGACGGTGACCGCGCCGGCGCCGCCGGGGGCGCGCAGGGCCACCCCGGCCGCGGCCGCGATCACGCCCTCCAGATCGGCGCGGGCCGGGGCCACCGGCTCGACCGGCTCGACGGTCGGGCCGGTCACCACCGCCGCGTACGCCCGGTGCGGCCGCAGCGTCACCCCGATCTGCGCAACTGCGCCCTGAGCAGGCATTTCTTGATCGTACTCGCGATCAACGGGTGCGCTTTCGCAACCATCGATCCATGGTCACGGCGAACAGGATGAGCAGACCCTGCAGGACCTGTTGATAGATCGTGTCCCAGCCCAGCAGGTTGAAGCCGTTGCCGATCAGGGTCAGCAGCAGCGCGCCGACGATGGCCCGCCACACCGCGCCCTCGCCGCCGAGGATGCTGGTGCCGCCGACCACGGCCGCCGCGATCGCGGTCAGCTCCGTGCCGGTGGCCATCGTCGACTGCGCGGACCCGGCCCGGGAGGCCAGGATCAGGCCGGCCAGCGCCGAGCAGACCCCGCTGATCATGAACGCGGTGACGTGGATCGAGCCGACCCGGATGCCGGAGAGCCGGGCCGCCTCGGCGTTGCCGCCCACCGCGTACAGGCGGCGGCCGAACGTGGTGCGGGCGACGACGACGGCCAGGACCCCCACGACCACCACGAACATGATGGTGGCCGAGGTCAGGCCGAACAGCGACGGCCAGGTCAGCATGCCGAACGTCTCGGCCGCGCCGGTCAGCGGATAGACGATCGCGCCGCCGGTCACCATCACGGCCAGGCCGCGATAGACCATGCTCGTGGCCAGGGTGCCGACGAACGAGTTGACGCCGCTGCGCACCACCACCGTGCCGGTCACGAAGCCGAGCAGCGCGCCCGCCACCACGGCCGCGAGCATGCCGACATAGACGTCGGTGACCCGGCCGACCTGCACGCCGATGATCGCCGAGAGGGCGAGCGTGGCGCTGGCCGTGAGGTCGAAGACGCCGCTGATGATGCAAATGGTGGCGCCGGTCGCCAGCAGGCCGATCACGGCCGTCTGGTCCAGCAGGTTGACGATGTTGCCGGTCGTCAGGAACGTGTCGGTGCTGACCGAGAGCGCGATCACGATGATCACGAGGGCGGCCACGATGCCGTAGTCGCGCATCCGGAACGCGAGCCGCGACATGTTGCCGGCCGGCGGCGCGGCGGTCTTGGGCAGGGTGTCGACGCTCAACTGGGTTCTCCTTCATCCGAGCCGAACGCGGCCGCGATGACGACCTCCGGGGTGGTGCCGCGCGGATATTCGCCGACGGGCTCGCCGTGCCGCAGCACGAGCACCCGGTGCGAGAGCGCGAGCAGTTCCTCGATCTCGGACGAGACGCAGACGACCGCCATGCCGTCCGCGGCCAGCCCGGTGATCAGGTGATGGATCTGGGTCTTGGCGGCGACGTCGACGCCACGGGTGGGCTCGTCGATGAGCAGCACCTTGGGCTTGCGCAGCAGCCACTTGGCGAACAGGGCCTTCTGCTGGTTGCCGCCGGAGAGGGTCTCGATCGCGGCCTCCGGGTCGGCCGCGCGGATGTCGACCGACTTGGCGATCTCGCCGACCGCCTTCTTCTCGGCCGGTCGCCGCACGAACGGGCCGGCCCTTCGCCCCGACAAAGACGACAGGGCCACGTTCTCGGCCACCGACCGCTGCATGACCAGGCCCTGCTCCTTGCGCGACTCGGGCACCAGCGCCACGCCGGCCGCCATCGCCGCTCGTGGGGTGGGCTGGGCCAGTTCGGCGCCGTCGACCTCGACCACGCCCTCGACCGGCCGGTCGGCGCCGAACAGCAGCCGCAGCGTCTCCGTCCGCCCGCTCCCGACCAGCCCGGCGATGCCCAGGATCTCGCCCGCCCGCACCTCGAGGCCGACGCCGTTGACCAGACCGCGCTTGAGCCCACGGGCGGCCAGCATCACCGGTGCGCCGTCCGGCACCGGCCGCGGGTCGGGATAGAGCACGTCGATCTCGCGCCCGACCATGTGCCCGACCAGCTCGCGGGGTGACGTTTCCGAGGCCTTCTGAGTACGGATGAGGGCGCCGTCGCGCAGCACGGTGATCCGGTCGGCGACCGACAGCACCTCCTCCAGGAAGTGCGAGACGAGGATGATCGTCGTGCCGCCCGCGGCCAGCTTGCGGATCAGCGCGAGCAGGTTCTCCTTCTCGTGCTCGGCCAGCACGGCCGTGGGCTCGTCCATCGCGATGACCTGGGCGCCCCGGGCCAGCGAGCGCAGGATCTCGACCTGCTGCTGCACCCCGATCGGCAGCCGGTCGACGCGCTCGTCGGGGTCGACCGTGAAGCCGGTCGTCTCGAGCAGCCCGGCCAGGCGCTTGCGGTCGGCGCGGGCGCTGACCAGGCCGCCGCGGTGCGACCAGCGGGCCAGGAACACGTTGTCCAGCACCGACAGGGCCGGCACGAGCGCGCCCTCCTGCGAGATCAGGCTGATGCCGTGGCCGATCGCGTCGCGCGGGCTGCCCACGGTGACCTGCTCGCCGTCGAAGCTCAGCGTCCCGGCGTCGGCCCGGATCGCCCCGCCCAGGATCTTGAGCAGGGTGCTCTTGCCGGCCCCGTTCTCGCCGACCAGCCCGTGCACCTCGCCGGGCGCGATGTCCAGGTCGATGTCGTGCAGCACGGTGACGCCGCTGTAGCTCTTGCCGACGCCGCGCACGGCGATCGACGGCGCTTTTCGACTGCTCAAAGGGTCTCCTCAACGCCAGAGGGCGCCGGGGAAAGGTGTCCCCGGCGCCCGCGCCGTCAGTCCGAGTAGTCCGCCGTCTTGCCGGTCAGCGCTTCCTTGGTGCCGAGGCAGTTGTAGTCGGTGAGCACCTCGCAGGCCACCGACGACTCCGGCACGGTCTCGCCGCGGGCCTTCTTGATGCCCAGCTCGGCCGCCTTGGCGCCCTGACCCTTCTCGGGCAGCGCGTACGTGGCGTACCAGGTGCCCTTGTTGACGAGGTCGTAGGCCTGGGTCGAGTTGCCGTTGCCGACGAAGGTGATCTTCTTGCCGGCCGCCAGCGGGGTCGCCCCCTGCAGCGCCTGCGACGAGCCGATCACGACGTTGATGTCGGGGTGCGCCTGCAGCAGGTTCTGCATGGCGGCCCGGCCGCTGTCCGGGGTGTAGCCGCCGACGAAGTTCGAGACGACCTCGGCCGCGCCGCCCGCCTCGAGCGTCTTCACCGCGGCCTCCGTACGGGCCGTGTCGAGCGGATAGTTGGCGAAGCCCTGCAGATAGGCCACCTTGCAGCCGCTGCCGGCGACCGTCTTGCAGGCCTCCAGGCCCATCTTGGCCAGGCCCTCGCCGTTGACCGTGGGCGGGTCGATGATGTTGATCGTGCCCGGCACCTGCGGGGCGGCGGTGTCGTACTTGCCGCCGACCGGGGTGAACTCGACGACCACGGTGATACCGGCCGCGACCGCCTGCTTGACCGGGTTGACCATCGCGGTGCCGTCGTTGGCCTGCACGATCACGACGTCGTAGCGCTTGGAGGTCACCGCGTCCTGCAGCTGGTTGACCTGCGTGGGCCCGTCGAAGTTGGAGTCGAGGAACGTCGCCTCGGCATTGTTGGCGTTCGCGTACTCCTGCACGCCGGCCCAGGTGGCCTGGGCGAACGAGTTCGCCTTGGCGAAGCCGAAGAAGCCGATGCTGAGTTTCTTGTCGGCCGGGGCGGCGGTGGCCGCGGCGCCGGCGCTGTCGTCGTTGTTGGGATTGCTGCAGGCGGTCAGCGCCACCGCGGCGGTCAGGCCGACCGCCAGGAGCCGAGCAACTCGTATCACTGGTACTCCTCTTACTGTTTTCAAGAAGAAGAATCGAGAACTCTCAGGGCTCGACGAGCTCGAAGACTCCGCCAACGAGCGGCTCGTCGTCCCGGATGTCCAGCAGTGCGGTGAGCCGCCCGGACAAGGAGGCTCGCCACGGGTCGTCGACCCATCGGCGGTAGTCGGCGGCCGTGTCCCAGTCGGCGATGACCAGGTGGGTCGCGGGGCTGTCGTCAACGGATCGCAACAATTCGGCAGCACGGCACCCGGGGAACGCCCGGGCCCGCTCCAGAACCCGCTGGTCCGCGTAGAAGGCCTCGAGCTCGTGGCCCAGGCCGGCGGCCGCTCGAAGGGTGAGGACGCTGCGGACCATTGGTACCTCCCGTGCTTCGGGTGGTTGGAGTGGGCAAATGCTGACGGTGGCCGGTCCGCCACGGATGTGCGCCGAGCACACCGGCGACGGGCGCGGCTGTGCAGCGCGGCGCAACGCCGTGTTCACACCGGGTGGCCGCCCCACCAGCACCGATTGACACCCCAGAAACGGCTGTGACAGTTTCGGGGCCTCGCCGCGCCAACCGGCGATCTCCTCTTCTCCAGGCCTGACCACCGCTCTCCACCGGTGGTGCTTCGCCGTGCGCGAAAGGCGATTTCCCTATGACCAGCAACAGCCGCGTCGCGATCGACGTCGGCGGCACCTTCACCGACGTCGTCGAGCTCATCGGCGCCAGCGGCGAGATCCGCTTCGGCAAGGTGCCGACCACCCCGTCCCAGCCGACCGCGGGCGTGCTCGACGCGTTCGCCACGACCGAGGCGCCGATGGCCGAGGTCGCCATGTTCACCCACGGCACCACGCTCGGGCTCAACGCGTTGCTGACCCGCACCGGAGCCCGTACGGCGGTGGTCGGCACGGCCGGTTTCCGCGACGTCTACCTGCTGGGGCGCACCGACCGGCGCACCAACTACGACATCACCTACCGGCCGCCGCCGGCTCTGGTCGAGCGCTACGACACGTTCGAGGTGCCCGAGCGCAGCCTGTTCGACGGCTCGGTGCACCGGCCGCTCGACGAGGAGGCGGCCCGGCAGGTCGCGGCCACGATCGCCGAGCGCGGCTACGACTCGGTCGCGGTGGCCTTCCTGCACTCGTACGCGAATCCGGTCCACGAGTCGCGCATGCGGGAGATTCTCGAGGAGGTCGCGCCGGGCGTGGTCGTCACGGTCTCGCACGAGCTGTCCCGGGAGTATCGCGAATACGAGCGCACCAGCACGGCCGTGCTCGACGCCTACGTCAAGCCGATCGTGCGCCGCTATCTGGAACGGCTCGAGGGCGAGCTGGCCTCGGGCGGGTTCGGCGGGCGGTTTCTGATGACCCGCTCGGGCGGCGGCGCCATGACCGCCAGTTCGGCCCGGGAACAACCGGTCAGCCTGATCCTGTCCGGCCCGGCCGGCGGCGTCATCGGGGCGACCGCGTTCGGCGAGCTGATCGGGCAGCCCAACCTGATCACCATCGACATGGGCGGCACCAGCCTGGACGCGTCGCTGGTCATCGACGGCGGGCCGGTGCTGCATCAGGGGGCCGAGTTCGAGCAGCTGCCGATCAACACGCCGTCGCTCTACATCCACACGATCGGCGCGGGCGGCGGCTCGATCGGCTGGCTCGACGACGCGGGCGCGCTGCAGGTCGGGCCGCAGAGCGCGGGCGCCGACCCGGGCCCGGCCTCGTACGGCAAGGGCGGCACCCAGCCCACGTTCACCGACGCCGCGCTCGCGGTCGGCTACATGGGGACGACGGCGGCGCTCGGCGGGCGGCTCAGCCTCGACGACCGGCTGGCCCTGAGCGCGCTCGAACCGCTGGCGACCAAGCTCGACATGACGCCGCTGGCGCTGGCCCGTGGCATGATCCGGATCTCCACGACCAAGATCATGGGGGCCGTCCGGGCGATCACCGTCGAGGTCGGCCGCGACCCCAAGGACTTCGCGCTGCTGTCGTTCGGCGGCGGGGGCGGCCTGGTCGCGGTCGACGTCGCCGACGAGCTCGGCATCCCGACGGTCATCGTCCCGCCGGGCCAGGGCGCGTTCTCGGCCTTCGGCATGTTGTTCGCCGATGTCCAGCACGACTTCGCCCGTACGGCGGTGACCCCGCTCGCCGAGCTCGATTCCCCGGCCGTCGAGGCGAGCTACGTCGAGATGGCTGCTTCCGCCGGCGAAGCCCTCTCCGCCGAGGGGTTCGCTCCCGCGGCGCAGGTGCTGACCCGCAGCGTGGACGTGCGCTACGCCGGGCAGGAGCACACGGTGACGGTGCCGGTTCCGGACGGGACCACCGGGGTCGCGGCCGTCGTCGAGCGCGAGTTCACCGAGCTGCACGAACGGCAGTACGGGCACGTGATGGACGACCCGATCGAGGTCACCACGCTGCGGCTGCGCGCCACGGGGCGAGTAGAAAAGCCGACGCTGCCTTTGCTGGCCGCGCGCGAGTCGGGCGCTCTCTCCTCCGAGGGCACGCGTGACGTGTTCGTGTCGGCGGAGCAGCCGGCTGTGCCGTACGCCCTTTACACCCGCGAGGAACTGCTGGCCGGCGACGAGATCGCCGGACCGGCCGTGATCCACGAACACACCGCCACCACCGTCATCCACGCCGGAGATCGTCTGCGCGTGGGTTCGTACGGGGAAATGGTCATCTCTGTGAAGGCAGGCGCATGAGCACCGTCGACTCCATCACGATCGAGGTCATCCGGCACGGCCTGCTCGCGGGCGCCGAGGAGATGGCCCGCAACCTGTGCCGGACGGCCTACAACACGGTCGTCTACGAGATTCACGACTACGGCATCGGGATCCACGACGCGAACGGCGACGTGGTGGCCGACGCGCCAGGCATCGCCGTCTTCACCCGCGGCAACGACCACGGCATCAAGAAGGCGGTCGAGTTTCTCGGCGCCGAGAAGCTGCTGCCGGGCGACGTGTTCATCATCAACTACCCGTACTGGTCGTCCGCGCACACGCTCGACCCGCTGGTGTTCGCGCCGATCCACGACACGGACGGCACGCTGATCGGCTATGCGTCGTGCCGGATCCACGTGCTCGACCTCAAGCAGAAGGACGCCGGGTACGTCCTCGACTCGACCGACATGTATCAGGAGGGCATCTTCTTCACGGCGGCCAAGCTGTACCGCCAGGGGGAGATGAACGAGGACATCTTCAACGTCGTCAAGTTCAACAGCCGCATGCCCGAGCGCACGATCGGCGACCTGCAGGCCCAGGTTTCGGCGTGCTATACGGGCGTCCGGCGTACGCAGGAAATCGCTGCCAAATATGGCGCGGCGGCGCTGACCGAGGCGATGGCCGCGATCAACGACCACGGCGAGCGGCTGGCCCGGATCGCGCTGGCCAAACTGCCCAAGGGCACGTGGACGGCGTACGACTTCGTCGACCAGGACGGCGTCGACCTCGACCGCATGATCAAGATGAACGTCACCGTGACCGTGACGGACGACGAGATGATCGTCGACTGGACCGGCAGCGAGAAGGACGTCCGCGGCCCGATCAACCTGCCCGTCGGGCAGACCGAGGCGTTCTGCAGCCTCATCTTCAAGTCGCTGACCACGCCGGACACCCCCGTCGTGGCGGGCAACTTCCGGCCGCTGCGCGTGATCACCGAACCGGGCTCGGTCATGCACGCCGTCCCGCCGATGCCGACCTTCACCCTGTGGACCGGGCTGCTCGGCGGCGAGGTGGTGCTCAAGGCGCTCGCCCAGGGCATGCCCGACCTGGTGCCGGCCTGCTCGGGTGGGGACGTGTGCTCGATGATGGGGCTGGGCGTGAACCCGCGCAACGGCGAGGCCTGGCTCGAGGCGACCAACGAGGCCGTGGGCTTCGGCGGGCACGCGCACGGCGACGGGGCGGACGGGATCATGCACATCTCGGAGCCGGGGTGCCGCAACAACCCGGTCGAGGTGCTCGAGACCAAGTCGCCGATGTTCATCGAGTCGTACGGGTATCGGCCCGACACCGGGGGTGCGGGGCGCAACCGGGGTGGCGTGGGGGTGCAGCGGTCGTACCGGTTCACGGCGCCCTCTACGGGGATCTGCATCGTCTACAAGACGAAGACGAAGCCGTGGTCGATCGACGGCGGGGGCGAGGGCGACAACAACCACATCGTGCTCAACCCGGGCACGGACCGCGAGAAGGTCACCGGGGGCAGCTACAACCTGCTCGACACCGGTGAGGTCCTGGTCAACAACACCGGTGGGGGTGGGGGGTACGGCAATCCGTTCGAGCGTTCGCCGGCCCTGGTGGCCGCGGACGTGCGCAACGGCTTCGTGTCCGTTTCGGCCGCGGCGACCTCCTACGGCGTGATCGTCGACCCGGTCACGTTCGAGGTAGACACCGAAGGCACCACAGCCCGGCGGGTGACGGCGTGATCGGCCTCGCCCCTTCCCTCAACGCTCGCCTCGCCCCTCCTCTGACCGCTCGCCCCGCCCCTGCTCTCACCGCTCGCTTCGCCCCTGCTCTCACCGCTCGCCTCGCCCCTCCCCCTACCGCTCGCCTAACCCCTCGCCTCACCGCTCCCCTCGCCCCTCGCCTCGCTCTTCAGTCGGGGGTTTGGCGGTGACCTCCCTGTCGATCGTCAACGCCACCGTCTGGGACGGGGTCTCGGACGATCTCACCGAGGGCGCGGTGCACGTTGTCGACGGCCGGATCACGGCCGTCGGCGGGGCACCGCAGGACGCCGACCGCACGATCGACGCCCGCGGGAGAACCGTGCTGCCCGGGTTGATCGACGCGCACTGCCACGCGTACGGGATCGGTCTCAACATGCTGGAGATCGAGTCGCGGCCGCTGAGCTACGTCGCGCTGGTGGCCGCTCAACGTCTGCGGGCGGCGCTGTCCCGCGGTTTCACGACGGTGCGCGACCCGTCGGGCGGCGACGCCGGACTCGACCGGGCAATCCGCGAGGGCCTGCTGCCGTCACCCCGCTACCTGTGGACGGGTGCCGCGCTCAGTCAGACCGGTGGCCACGGCGACTTCCGCGCGGCCGACTCCGATGTGTGCGGCTGCAACACGCATACGTGCGAGGTCGTCGACGGCGTGGACAACCTGCGGGTGGCCGTCCGCGAGCGGCTGCGCCGCGGTGCCCACGCCATCAAGATCATGGCCTCGGGCGGCGTGGTGTCGCTGACCGACCCGATCCGCATCCCGCAGTATTCGCCCGAGGAGATCCGCGCCGTCACGTCGGAGGCGGCCCGCCGAGGCAGCTATGTGGCGGCGCACGCCTACTCCCCCGAGTCGATCCGCCACGCGATAGACAACGGCGTCCGCACCATCGAACACGGCAACCTGCTCGACGCCCCCACGGCCGCGGCTATGGCGGAGGCCGGGGCTTTCCTGGTGCCGACCCTGGCCGCGTACGACGCCATGGACCGCCGGGGAGCCTCCCTGGGCATGGCCGCCGTGTCACGCGCCAAGAACCGCGAGGTCCTCGACGCCGGTCGCCAGGCAGTGCTCCTCGCCCGCGAGGCCGGCGTGCGGGTCGGCTTCGGCACCGACTTGATGGGCTCCCTGGAGGACGAACAACTCAACGGCCTGCGCCTGCAGGTCGAAGTCGACGGCGCCCTGACCGCCCTCAAGTCGGCCACGTCGGTCAACGCCGCCCTGCTGAACCGCCCCGACCTGGGCACCGTGGCCCCCGGCGCGGCAGGCGACCTCCTGATCGTCGACGGTGACCCGCTCGCCTCCCCGTCGGTCCTCTGGTCGGGCCCGCGCACGGTCGTTCAGGGAGGAGTGATCGTCAGCGGCTCTTCTTCTGAATAGCCTTCACCAGCTCGCCCTTCTTCATCGTGGTGCGGCCGGTGATGTCGAGCTTCTTCGCCACGTCGAGCAGATGCTTCTTGCTGGCGTTGGCGTCGACACCGCCGGCCGTCTTCGCCTTGGTCTTCCGTCCGCCCGCGGCCTTCTTGTCGCTCGGTCCCTTCTTGGCCTTGGGTTCCCAGTGGTCGCCGACCTTCTCGAAGGAGTGCTTCACAGCAGCCAGCGCGGTGCGGTGCGCCCGCTCCCCCTCGCCGTACTCCTTCACGGCCGAGTCATGCGCCTTGATGAACGTGTCCTGAGCCTTCTTGGGCGACCGCTTGAGCGTGCCCGGAAGCTCCTTACGTGCCGGCATGACAACCTCCTGGTTCGTCGGTGTTGCCTTTCTGCGTTCCCCCCGGTGATCGCCCGAAACAGCCACACACCGGTCGTTCTGCTCGCCGTCGACCTCTCCCGCGAGCACATCCCGGCCTTTCGGCGTGGCCCAACCCGGCCTGTCGACGTGGCCCAGCCCGGCCTGTCGACGTGGCCCAGCCCGGCCTGTCGACGTGGCCCAACTCGGCCTATCTGCGTGGCCCAGCCCGGCCTATCCGAGCGGCCCAGCCCGGCCTATCCGCGTGGCCCGGCCCGGCCTATCGGCGTGGCCCAGCTCGGCCTCGGAATCAGGCAAAATGGGTGGCCCGCGGGGTCGGCGAAAACGTGGTCGCCGGGCAACGGCCTCGCCCCGAGCGCGAGCACGGCCTCGGCGGCCACCGCGAGATCGTCGACCATGACGTCGAGGTGCATCTGCTGCGGGACAGCCGGATCGGGCCACGTCGACGCCCGATGGTCCGGCGCCCGCTGAAACGCAACCCCGGACGTCGTCGTATCGGCCGACACGACAACGAAGTCCCCGTCGTCGTAGGTGACCGGCTGATCGAGCACGGCACTCCAGAACTGCCCTTCGACCGCAGGCTCCGGACAGTCGACGATGAGATGGTGCAGTCGCCCAACAGGCATCGCGGGGCGCCCCTTTCTTCCGGCCATGGTCTCGCAAGTTACCGCTGTTCAGTTTTGGTGTGGTGGGCGTACCAGGCCGGACTCGAAGGCGATCACCACCAACTGGGCTCGGTCGCGGGCCTGCAGTTTGGTCATGGCCCGGTTGATGTGGGTCTTCGCGGTGACCTGGCTGATCGCCATCCGCGCGGCCACCTCGCCGTTGGCCAGTCCGTGCGCGACCAGGGTCACGGCCTCGCGCTCGCGGTTGGTCAACTCGTCCAGCTTCGCCGCGGGCCGCGGAGGCCACGTCACATACCGGTCGATCAACTTACGCGTGATCGCCGGGGCGAGCAGCGCCTCCCCACGCGCCGCAACCCGCACGGCATGCACGAAATCCTCCGGCCGGATGTCCTTCACGAGGAACCCGGCCGCCCCCGCCCGAAGCGCACGAAAGACGTATTCGTCGAGCCCATAGTTGGTCAGGATCACGACGTGCACCCCCGACAGGCCCGGCTCCCCCGCGATGCGGCTGGTGGCCTCAATGCCATCGGCACCCGGCATCCGCACGTCGATCAACGCCACGTCGGGCACATGCTGCCGAGCAAGGGCCACCGCCTCATCGCCGTCGTTGCCCTCGGCCACCACCTCGATGTCATCCTCGAGATCGAGCAACGCCCGAAAGCCACTACGAATCAGCGGCTGATCGTCAACCAGCAACACCCTGATCATCAAACCCGACCCCATGGCAACTCGACTTCAACGGCGAATCCCCCACCCGCACAAGGCCCGGCCCGAATACTGCCCCCAAGAGCAGCAACCCGTTCCCGCATGCCAACCAGCCCCACGCCGGCCCTCACCTGCCCCGCAAGAGCACCGCTCCCACCTCGCCCGGACTTTCCCGCACCCGCGCCGCTCGCGCCCAGCCCGGGCTTTCCCGTGGCCGTGCTGGCGGCGCTCTGGGCGGACTTCGGCTTGGCTGCGCCGTCGTCCTTCACGCGGATCGTCAAGGCGCCGGGTTGCCATGCGATGTGGACCGTGACGTTGGCGGCTGGTGCGTGCCGGGCGACGTTTGTCAGGGATTCCTGCACGATTCGGTAGGCCGTTCGGTCGACCGCGAACGGCACCTCGGGGCGTTCGCCCTCGAATGTCAGCGTCGTCGCAGTCCCGGCCCTCTCGGCCTGCTCGACGAGCTCGGCTATCTGGTCGATCCCGTGCGGCGGCACGGAGACGTCGTCACGCAGCGCCTCGAGGGTCGCGCGCAGATCGCGGGTGGCCGCACGGCCGGCGTCGCGAATGGCCAGCAACGCCTCGGGCACCTCCTCACCTCGCCGCTCGGCCACGTGCACTGCGGCCTCGGATTGCACCTTGATCACCGAGATCTGGTGGGTGAGCGAGTCGTGCAGCTCGCGTGCGATATGCAGCCTCTCCTCATCGGCCCGGCGGCGCGCGACCGCCTCACGAGTGCGCTCCGCCTCGTCGGCCCGCTGCTCGGCCTGCCGGAGCGCCTCTCCCGCCGCCCCGGCCGCCGCCAGCCAGGCCAGCTCGAGGACACTGCGGGACCGCGCGAACGCCTCGCCCAGGTCGGATGCGCCCGATGCCAGCGCCGCGGCGGGCAGCGCCACCAGCAGGACCGCGCTGGTCACCACCGTGACGACCCACCGCCCGGCCCGCATCGCCGAATAGACCGCGATGAGATAGGCCACGGCGAAGGCGTCGAACCCGGCCGCTTGATAGCCGGCCGCGCACGCTGCCGTGACGATCAGGACGGCGACCGGTGCGCGCCGCCGCTCCCCCAGAGCCAGGCCGCCGACGACCAGGAGCGGATAGCCCACCGCCGCCAACCCGGTGGAGGACAGCCCAGCGACCAGCAGGATCACGGCCACTCCGACCGCAATCACCCAATCCCACGCTCTGTCCATGCCGGGCACATTAACCGCCGGCCGCTCGGGGCGCGTCGTGCGAACGCAGGCGTTTTCGGCTGCTGCAAACGCAGTAGCCGAATGTCTACATCGGCACGATGCCCTCAAGGCTTCCCACGACCACGATGCAGAGGCGAAAGGAGGAACCCCATGGTCACCCTGGATCGGTTGATAGCAACAGTGGGCGCGCTACTGGCGCTGATCGGCGTCATCACCGCGTTGTGGGCCCTGGCTCACGCGAGAAGGAAAGGTTCCACCCGCGCCGTGGTCGCCGGCGCGGTCGGCACGGTGGTGGGGGCCGTCGTGGTCGCCACGGCCGACGGCGGCCCCGGCACGGGAAACGGCGTGGTCGGCGGCTGGGCGGCCCTGGTTCTGGGCCCGATGGCAATGGTCCTCGGCGGGCTGGCGCTCGCTCGCGGCCGGGCTCAGGCGAGGCCGGATTGATAGGCGAACACGACCAGCTGGGCGCGGTCCCGGGCGCCCAGCTTGGTCATCGAGCGGCTCACGTGGGTGCGGGCCGTCGCGGGGCTGACCACGAGGTGTTCGGCTATCTCATGGTTGCTCAGTCCCCGCGCGACCAGGACGACGATCTCGCGCTCGCGGTCGGTCAGCCGGTCGAGTCCGGGGTGCGGGGTTCGCGAGTGCGGGGCCAGATCGGTGAATTCGCGGATCAGGGTGCGGGTCACCGAGGGCGCCAGCAGCGCGCCGCCGTCGGCCACGGTGCGGACGGCGTCGAGCAGGGCGGGTGGCTTGGTGTTCTTCAGCAGGAAGCCGCTCGCGCCGGCGCGCAGGGCGGTGAAGACGTATTCGTCATGTTCAAAGGTGGTGAGAACGATGACCCTGGTCGACGTCAGCTCCGGGTCGACGACGATGCGCTGGGTCGCCTCGAGGCCGTCGATGCCCGGCATGCGGATGTCCATGAGCACCACATCGGGCCGGGTCCGGCGGGCCTCGGCCACGGCGGCCAACCCGTCGGCGGCCTCGGCGGCGACGCTGAAGCCCTCGGTCGCGTCGAACAGGGTCCGCAGACCCAGGCGCACGAGATCCTGGTCGTCGGCGAGCAGCACGGTGATCACGGGCGGTGCTCCCGGGGGATGACGGCCTGCAGGGCAAAGGTTCCGGCGTCGGCCGAGGCGGTCAAGTCGCCACCGAGTTGCTCGACGCGTCGGCGCATCCCGGTGATGCCGAAGCCGTCCGTGTGGCCAACTGCGGCGACGGAGTTGAAGACGCCCAGGTCGAGGTGGTCCGGACGGTGCTGGATCGTCACTCGGGCTCGCGGCTTGTCGGCGTGCTTGACGACGTTGGTGAGGGCCTCCTGCAGCACTCGGTATGCCGCTATGTCGACCGCGGTGGGCAGCGGGCTCGGCGTTCCACCGACGGTGAGGTCGACAGCCACGCCGGCAGTGCGGACACGAGCGCAAAGGTCCTCGAGCCCGGCCAACCCAGGCGAGGAGAGACCGGCGAGGGTCGCGCGCAGTTCGTCGAGCGCTTCGGAGCTGGCTTTGCTGATCGTTTCGAGGGCCTCGAGTGCCAGTTCGGGGCGCGCGTCACGCAGATGCAGCGCGACGTCGGCCTGCATCTGGATCGCGGCGAGGCCGTGGCCGACGACGTCGTGCACCTCCTGCGCCACGCGCAGCCGCTCGGCGTCGGCGACCCGTCGCTCCGACTCGGCGCGCTCGCGGGCCTGTGCCTCGACGACCTGGCGCCGGGCCGCGCCGAGGGTGAACGGGACGACCACCCAGGCCGTGCCGGGCGCCAAGCCGATCAGCGGCTCGTCGAACACGAGGTGGATCAGCAGGACGAGCAGCGCCGGGGCCGCCCAGAGGGCCGCCTGCCGCAGCACACGGTGGCGGGCCACGGCGAAGACGCAGACGGCGAAGGACAACAGGATCGGGCCGTACGGGAATCCGATGATCAGATATGTGGAGGTGAGCGCGGATGCGGTCAGCAGGGCGGGTCCGGGCCAGCGGTGCCGCAGGGCGGTGGTTGCGGCGGTGGCGAGCACCAGCGCCACGGCGGTCAGGTCGAGGGGGTGATCCGTTGATGAGAATCTGTCGAGCGCGGGCATGGTGGCCACGCCGACCACCGCCAGGGCGGCAGGGACGGCCAGGTCACGAGGGCGCATGTTCTCACGGTGCCATGGGCGCGGGGCAGGTGTGTACGTCGGAGGGCGTACGTGCGAAGCCGCTCCGAGCCCGACGATCCGCGACCGATCGTCGAGCAAGCTGGGCTCATGACTTTGGGACCCGCGCATCGCAAGCTCTGGCTCGTGCTGCACATCGTCTCGGCCGGGGCGTGGATCGGCATCGACGTGGTGGTGGCGGTGCTGGTGGGCATCGGTGGGCTGAGCGACGATCCCGCCCGGCGTGGGCTGGCCTATCAGGCGCTGGGCACGTTCGTTGTGTGGCCGATGCTGACGTCCGGGCTGGTCTGCTTGATCACCGGGCTGGTGCTGGGACTGGGCACGAAGTGGGGCCTGATCCGCTACTGGTGGGTCGGCGTCAAGCTGGTGCTGAACGTCATGCTGTGCACGCTGATCCTGGTGCTGCTGCGGCCCGGCATGCCCGGCATCGCCGAGTTCGGGGCCCGCCTGTCCGCCGGCGAGACGGTCTCGCACGACGTCAGCAGCCTGATCATGCCGCCGATCGTGTCGCTGACGTTGCTCAGCCTGGCCACGGTGCTCTCGGTCTACAAGCCGTGGGGCCGCGTGCGACGCACACGCCTCAACACGCCGCCGCGGGCGGGAGACCGAGTGGATCAGCGGGCCAGGCAGGCGACCGCGAACAGGGCGGCCAGCACGCCGTAAAGGTGGACGGTGTGCAAGCGTTCTCGGAGCAGCGAGCGGTTGAGCATCAGCGTCACCGCCGGGTAGAGCGAGGCGACGACGGCGGCGGGGGCCAGCGCGGCGGCGGCCGCCGTGATGAAGGCGGCGTCGGCCAGGGCGTCGGTGGCGCCCACGATGAAGATCGGAATGGCACTGCGGGCGCCGAGTCCGAGACGGGTCGTGCGAGAGGAGTGCACTGCGGCGCGATCAGGGGCGGAGGTAAATAGTGCGGAGTTTCGGGAAGTGGGCGTTGCGGCGGAGGCTTCCGATGGCTTGCGGGTTGGGGACCGGCGACGGGCGGTAGTGAGGAGGAAGAGCAGGGCGGCCAGGCCCTCGGTTATGCGGGCGTAGGCGACCGACCAGAACTGGTCCGCGGTGGCGGCCTCGTGCAGGAGTACGAAGTAGATGCCGAAGCCGAGGGCGGCTCCGAGCGCGCACAGGTTGGCTGAGTGCTGGGTGCGGCGTTGGGGTGTGCCGGGCACGGGCCAGCTGGCGAGGGTGGCTCCGGCCAGGCCGGCCGCGATGCCCAAGGTGGCGAAGAGGCTCAGGCGGTCACCGTGCAGGAGGCCCCAGGCCACGGGGACCAGGGCGGCGATTGCGGCTACAGGGGCGACCACGGCCAGGGAGCCGTCGCGCATGGCTCGGTAGAGCAGGCCCATCGCCGGGAGGCCGACGAGGCCGGCCAGGACGCCGAGCCAGAGGCGGGGGCCGGTCGCGGGCGGGGTGGTCCAGACGGCGGCGGCCACCACGGCCAGCAGCATGGCGGCGACTTTTGACCAGACGAGGATGGTGACGATCGGTAGACGGCGGGCCAGCAGGCCGGCAAGGAAGTCGGAGATACCCCAGGCCGCGGCGGCGCACGCCGCGGACGTCATCACCCAAGCCACGACGGGCATGGGGTCTTGTTGACGGTGCCGGATACGTCGCGGTCGGATACGCGATAGGGCATGCGAGCGATGATGCCGACCGCCATGCGGCCGGTCAGTCGCCCGCCAGCGGACGCCCGAGCGGCCTAACCCGAACGAAGCGCGGCCCGCCCCACGAGGGGACGGGCCGAGCGATCAGAAAACAGGCGGAGCGATACTCAGGGGAGGGTCCAGCGTTGGTTGGCGCCGGTGCCGCAGTCCCAGATTTGCAGGCGGGTGCCGTTGGCGGAGCTGTTGTTCGAGGCGTCGAGGCAGCGGCCGCTGGTGGGGTTGCGCAGCGTCCCGTTCGACTGGGACTGCCACTGCTGGGCGCCGGTGCCGTTGCAGTCGTAGATCTGCACCAGCGTGCCGTTCGCGGTGCCGGCCGCCGCCACGTCGAGGCACTTGCCCAGGCCGCGGATCGTGCCGTCGGTGCCTACGGTCCAGTTCTGGGCGTTGGTGCCGTTGCAGTCGTAGAGCTGCACGGCAGTGCCGTTGGCGCTGTTCGCGGCGTTGATGTCGACGCACTTGCCGGCGACGCCGGTGATGCGGCCGGTGCGGCCCGACGGCGGCGGGGTCGTGGGGCCCCCGCCGCCGTTCATCACGGTCTCGTAGATGGCGCTGACCAGCGAGTTCGCGCCGGTTGCGTCCTGCGAGAGCTCCCAGTTCATGATGCCGCCGGCGTTGGCCAGCGCCCACTGGGTCTTGCGGCGGATCGTGGGCAGGCCGTTGTAGCACTCGCCGCTGGGCGTGCAGTCGCGGTTGGCGTTGGCCGGGTCCTGGGCGACCAGTTGCGCGTACGTCAGGTAGCCGGGCCGGCTGTAGAACGGCACCCCGAGCACGGTCTTGGCCTTGGGCAGACCCCGGTTCTTCCAGAAGTTGGCCGAGGCGATGGCCCAGTCGTAGTTGGCGTGGGGCGACCCACCGTCGTACGCCATGATGTTGAGCCAGTCGACGTAGCCGAACACGGCCGGCTGGACGCCGTTGGCGGTGCCGCCCTCACTGACGACCGCGGCGGTGAGCAGCTTGCCCTCGTTGTGCAGGGCCGTGCTGAGCTGCTGCATCAGGGCCGTGTAGTTGTTGCCGGAGGCGCCCGGGTCCGGGTATTCCCAGTCGATGTCGACGCCGTCGAGCCCGTACTGGCGCACGGTGTTCATGACGTTGGTGACGAACGCCGTACGGGTGCCGGAGCTGGCGGCGAGCGACTCGAAGGCGGAGTCGTTGCCGTCGTTCCAGCCGCCGATGGCCAGCGAGACCTTGACGTTGTTCTGGTGGCCGAGCGTGACGAGCTGCTGGAGCTTCGACGTGTTCTCGATCGGCTGGAGGGTGCCGTTCGCATTGGGGAGCGCGAACGAATAGTTGATGTGGGTCAGCTTCGAGTACTGAATGCTCGTGACGCTGCCGGCCCACGACGGCATGTAGCCGACGCTCTTGAAGCCGTTGGGCAGGACGGCCGCCTGGGACGGCGCCTGGACGGCAAGGGCGGTGATCGTGCCGACGGCGGCGACCGCGCACGCCGCGGCGGCCGCAGTCCAGCGGCTCTTTCTGATGGCCATGGGGATGGTGACCCTTCGTGTCCGGCGCGGGGGTTGCGCCGTGGGGATGACTTCGGGCCCACAAAGATTAGGAAGATTTACTAACAGTCGTCAATATACAGCGTGATAAAAGTCTGGCCCGATATCGCGAGCCACGGAAAGGGCAACGCGCGCGGCGAGCGGGGTGGCGAGGGAAGGCCGCGGCGCGGAGTGGCGAAAGGTGGACGGGGCGCGGAGTGGCGGAGGGAAGGGGCGGAGTGGCGACGGGGAGGGGTCCGGCCCGGAGTGGCGAGGATGAGCGCCGCGTGGAGTGGCGCGTGGTAAACGCGGCGCGGAGTGGCGCAGGGCAGACGCGGCGTGGAGTGGCGCAGGTTGGACGGGGCGGGGAGTAGTGAGGGGTGGTGCTGGGCGCGGGGTGGACGCGGCGCGGAATAACGAGGGAGGGCACGGCACGGAGTGGCGAGGGATGAGCGCGGCGCGGAGGGGCGAGGTGGACGCGGCGCGGGAGGGCGAGGGGAAGTGCGGCGCTGGGCGGGATGAGGGCTGGCGGGGTGGAGGGGTTAGCGGCCCTCGAAGGAGGGTGGGCGGCGTTCCATGAAGGCGCGTTGTCCTTCGAACTCGTCGTGTGAGCCGGTGGTGGAGGCGATCAGTTGCTGGGCCCGGGGCGCCAGGGCGGGGTGGGCGGCGGCCTTGATCGAGGCCTTGGCGGCGCGTACGGCGAGGGGGGCGTTCGCGGCGATCGCTGAGGCGGTGCGGAGCACGTCGGGTTCGAGGGCGGGTGCGGGGACCAGGCGGTTGATCAGGCCTGCGGCCAGGGCTTCCGTGTCGGTGTAGGTCCGGGCGGTGAAGAGCATCTCGCTCGCGTTGGCGGGGCCGACGACGTGGACGAGGGTCTGGGCCAGTTCGTACGGGTAGCCGATGCCGAGGCGGGCCGCGGGGATGGCGAATTTGCTGCCCTCGGCGGCGACGCGGATGTCGGCGCTCAACGCCAGGGCCATGCCCGCGCCGATGCACGGGCCCTGGATCATCGCGATCAGTGGCGTGGTCAGGCCGCTCAGCGTCTCGAACAGGCCGGTCAGCGCCTGTTCCCACGTCTCGCGGGCGCCGGCCGAGTCGTGGTGGGCGGCGAACTCGCTGATGTCGGCCCCGGCGGTGAACGTCTCGCCCGCGCCGCGCAGCACGATGGTGCGTACGGGGGAAGCGGTGTCGAAATCGCGGACGGTCGTCGCCAGCGAGGCCAGCATCGCCGTCGACAACGCGTTACGGCGGGCCGGGTTGCTCATGGTGACCCAGCCGACGCCGTCGCGGACCTCACTGATGATCTCTGCCGCCACGAGGAGTGACTCTATCGGGAAGCAGCAGCATGATCGACAGCGCGAGCACACCACCCAGGGCCACCGCGTTCCCGATCTTGTCGATGGTCGGGAACATCTCGAGGTGCAGCATGTGCCACAGGAAGTGGATCGAGTTGAAGATCAGCCACGCTCCCCCGGTGACCCGCATGGCGTCGGGGGTGGGGCGGCGCCAGGCCCACACGCTCAGCACCAGCAGGGCCAGATAGAGGGCGCCCACATCGCGTACGAGATGTTCGCTGTAGGGACCCAGCGTCGACACCCAGTGACGGCCGGGGGCGGGGAAGTCGGTGTAGAACGACACCGGGAACGCGGCCGCCCACACCCCGACGACCGCGGCCGACACCGCGAGGATCAGCACCGCCCAGCGTTTCATCGGGCCGCCACCCACTCGTCGAACGTGATCTCGCCGCGGTGGAAGTCGCCCGCCGGGAGCAGCCCGCCGCCTGCCATCGCGCGCCCGGCCGGCACCGTGAGCACCAGCTTGCCCTTGGCCAGGCGGCGCACCATGGCCGACATTTTGAGCACCTCGGGGCCGGCCAGATCGGTCGCCAAGCCCTGGGCGGGGCCTTCGGCCAGCCGTACGAGCTCGGTTGCGACATCGGCGGCGGCGACCGGCCGGGTCAGCATCGACGGCACGATCTTGACCGGTCCGGGCACGCGCTCGAGCATCTGGGCGGCGAACTCGTGGAACTGGGTCGCCCGCAGCACGGTGGCCGGGATCGGGCCGTCGAGCGCGAGCTTCTCCTGCAGGCGCTTGGCCGCGTAGTAGCCCGAGTCGACCCGGTCGACACCGACGATCGACAGCACCACGTGGTGACGTACGAGGGAACGCTCTTCCGCCGCCAACAGGGTGCGTGTGGCCGTCTCGAAGAACGCGCCGGCCGTCTTGCCGCTCAACGTCTCGATGTTGGTCACGTCGATCACCGCGTCGACGCCCCGCAACGCCTCGTCGAGACCCGCGCCGGTGGTCAGGTCGACGCCGTTCGACCGCGAGATCACCACGACCTCGTGACCGGCCGCCCGTGCCCGCTCGACCACCAGCTTGCCGACCCAGCCGGTTCCGCCGGCAACCGCCATCCTCATTGTGTCCATCCTTCGCTCGGCCGTCCGTGTTCATGGCAGGGACGAGGGGGTGAAAGCGAACGTGACACCGTGTGTCACGGGCCACAGCGCGGCTAGTCTCCGGGCGTGACGACGCGCGTGGTGGTGCTCGGGGCGGGGTTCGGCGGGCTGGAACTGGCGACGACGGTGGCGGCGGAACTGGGCGACGACGTCGAGCTCACTTTGATCGACAAGTCCGAGGGTTTCGTCTTCGGGTTCTCGAAGCTGGACGTCATGTTCGGTCGCTCGCGGCCCGAGCAGGTGCTGCACCGGTACGTCGACATGGTGAACCCGGGCGTCCGGTTCGTCAGCGCCGAGGTCACCGCGATCGATCCCGAGGCGAAGCGGGTCGAGACGAGCGCCGGGCAGTTCGAGGCGGACGTGCTGGTGGTGGCCCTCGGCGCCGATCTGCATCCGGAGGCGACGCCGGGGCTGGCCGGTAACGAGTTCTACACCGTGGAGGGTGCCTTCGCGTCGGCAGCGCGGCTCCGGGACTTCCCCGGCGGCCGGGTCGTCGTCGCGGTCACGTCGACGCCGTTCAAGTGTCCGCCGGCGCCCAGTGAGACAGCCCTTCTCGCGTACGAGTATCTGACCGCGCGCGGCCGGCCGTGTGAGATCACGCTGGTCATGCCGCTCGGCACCCCGATTCCGCCGTCACCCGACGCGTCGGCCGCCGTGCTGGCCGCCTTCGCCGAGCGCGGGATCACGTGGGTGCCGGAGCGACTGGTGCGCGGGCTCGACGCGGAGCGCAAAGTTGCCACGCTGAGTGATGACACCGAGATTCCGTACGATCTTTTCCTCGGTGTGCCAGTCCATCGAGCCCCGCGGGCCGTGGCGAACCTGACCGTCGACGGCTGGATCCCGGTCAACCCGCTGACGCTCGAGACCGCCTTCCCCGGGGTGTACGCCGTGGGCGACGTGACCAGCGTCGGCACGCCCAAGGCCGGGGTCTTCGCCGAGGGCCAGGCCGCGGTGGTCGCTCAGCGGATCATCGGCAAGGTCAGGGACGCCGAGTACGACGGGCGTGGCGTCTGCTACCTCGAGTTCGGCGGCGACCGGGTGGCCAAGGTCGACGTCAAGTTCGTGGCGGGTCAGCGCCCGGTGGGCAGCCTGATCGGCCCGTCGACCGACCTGGCGGCGGACAAGACGGCGTTCGGCGCCGACCGCATCCGTCGCTGGTTCGGCCGCGAGTGGGTCACTTCAGGCTCGAGCGCCGATAGCTAGCGCCCGCAGCAGGAATCGGGGCTGGGCCAGCGCGCTTGGATGCTCGAGCATCGTGGTGACCTGGCCGAGCCGCTGGTTGATCGACTGGTCGCGCATGGACGCCTTGAAGATCAGGCCGGTGACCCACTGGATCGCCTTGTAACCCTTGGGGTAGGGCCCGTCGACGTGCGGCAGCGCCAGGTCGGCCATCGTCGAGACCTGCCAGGCCGCGTCCACGATCACCTTGACGTCCTGGAAGTAGGACAGGGCCGGCTTGGCCAGGTCGGGCCCGCCGCGCAGGTATTCCGACAGCGCCGAGGCGTGCAGGGTGGCCGAGGTCATCCCCTGCCCGTAGACGGGGTTGAACGAGGCCACGGCGTCGCCGGCCGCGATCAGGCGGGCCGGGAAGCGGGTCAGCTTGTGGAAGTCGCGGCGCCGGCTGTCGGCCTGGTGGTAGGTGATGACGTCGCCGACCTGCGCGGCCGTGGTCGCCACCGCGCCGAACTCGGGCGGGAAGTCGTCGACGCAGCGCTGCCGGAACTCGCTCGCGTCGCGGCCGGGCCGGTCGTCGTCGTAGCCGGAGACCAGCACCGTCCAGCGGTCGCCCTCGATCGGGGTGTAGCCGCCGATCCGCGCCACCTTGCCCGGGCCCGGGTTGGCGATCGAGATGCACGTCCACACCGCGGCGTCGGCCGGGCGGTGGAACAGGGCCGTCGCATAGTTGAGCTTGATGCCCATCCGCTGCATCGGCGGCTTGGCGAAGCCGTGCCCCTCGAGCCAGTCGCCGAGCCGGCTGGAGCGCCCGGTGGCGTCGACGACGAAGTCGGCCTTTTCCTCCCGGCCGTCGCTGTGGCGCACGCCGGCCACCGCCTCGCCATGCAAGATCAAACCCTCGGCACGGCCCTTCACCGTACGCACGTTGGCCAGCCCCAGGACGCGATGGCGGATCAGCGCCTCGAGGAAGGGCCGGCTCGAGATGAGGGCCTGCGCGGCCGGGCCGGTCGGGGGCTCGTCGCGCAGCTTGCCGTCCATGTAGAAGTGGCTCGTGCCGGGCGGCGGGTTGACGGCGCCGGCGGCCAGGGCCTCGTCGACGAACCCGGGGAAGAAGCGCTCGAGCTGGGTGAGCCCCGAGGGCAGCAGCGCGTGCACCTGGCTGCCCTGCGGCACGCCCGGCCGCGGGGCGACGGCGCCGGCCGGGTCGGCGGCGATCTGGTCGTCGGGCGCGTCGAGCTCGGCCAGGTCGTCCCGCTCGATGATCAGCACCTGTTCGGCGTGGTCACTGAGGACCCGCGCCGCCATCAGGCCCGCGATGCTGCCGCCGAGCACGACGGCCCGCTCGAACAGCACCCGCTGACCGCTGGGCGGCTCGGCTGTCGACAACAGGGCGAAACGGTCCGCAGCAGACATCCGGGCCCCCGTAAATGTGAAAGTTTGTTTCCTCGTCGCCTCGCCGAACATACCCGAGTCATCGAGAAGTGTCGTTACCGCAGGTAGGACGCTCCGTTGAGGTCGAGCACGGCCCCCGACGACCAGACCGCCTCGGGCGAGGCCAGGTGCAGCACGGCCGCCGCCACCTCCTCGGGGGCGCCGACCCGGCCGAACGGGCTCTGACCGCGTACCCGGTCGTCGATCTTGTCTTGCTGGCGCTCGGTGCCGACGAAGCCGGGCGCCACCGAGGTGACGGCGATCCCGTACGGGGCCAGCGCGATCGCCATCGACTGGCCGAACGCGTGCAGGGCGGCCTTCGCGGCCCCGTACGCCGGGAAGTCGGGCTCGCCGCGATACGCCCCGCGCGAGCCGACGTTGACGATGCTGCCCCCGGACCGCCGGTCGATCATCTGGCGGGCCACCAGGTACGTCACGTTCGCCGCTCCGAGCAGGTCGACGTCGATCATCGTGCGCCAGGTGCGCTGCCATTCCTCGTACGGGATGTCGTCGATCTTGTGGCGGTTGGCGTCGCTCGGCGCGACGGCGGCATTGTTGACGAGCACGTCGATCCCACCCAGCTCGGCCGTGGCACTCTCGACGACGCCGCGCGCCACCTCGGGATCCGACAAGTCGCCGCCGGCCAGGGCGTGGCCAACCCCTTCCAACGTACGCAGGGTGAGCTCGGCCTCCTGCCGGTCGCGCCCGTAGTGCACCGCCACCCGGTCACCGTTGTTGGCGAACGCCACCGCGACGGCCCGCCCGATCCCCCGCGACGCCCCCGTGACCAGCACTCGCCTCCGCTGGCTCGACCCGCCCGTCTCGCCGGCCTCGCTCGCGCTGCTGGTCTTGCTCGGCTCGTTGGCCTTGCTCACTTCGCGAACACCTGGCTCTCGTCGCTGAAGGCCTTGAACTCCAGCGCGTTGCCGGCCGGGTCGCGGAAGAACATCGTCCACTGCTCGCCCGGCAGGCCCGGGAACCGCAGGTAGGGCTCGATCAGGAACGTGGTGCCGGCTTTTTGCAGCCGCTCGGCCAGCTCGTGGAACGCCTCGGCCGTGAGCAGCAGCCCGTAGTGCGGAATCGGCACGTCGTGACCGTCCACCTCGCTGTCACCCGCGGCCGTCACGGGCCGCGCGACGACGTGCGTGACGAGCTGGTGCCCGTGCAGGTTCCAGTCGATCCAGTGGTCGCTGGACCGCCCCTCGCCCAGCCCGAGCACGCCGCCGTAAAACCCCCGGGCCGCCTCGAGATCGTCCACCGGGATCGCCAGATGAACCGCCGGCCTGTCACCCATGCCCGCTCCTCTTGATCAAGCTCAACTGTTGTACGGCTGTACGGCTGTACGGCTGTACGGCCACCACCTCCCCCGCCCACCACTGGGAGAGAGGAGAAGTCGCGTGCCCGACCTTACGCGGCGGCGACCGGGCGGCACACGTTATCCACAATGCGGAGTTGTCCACAGCCCCGGTTGACAACGAACAATTTTTATCCGGCCCATAAATAGCGTTGCCAAGACGAGGCGACGGCGGCTACCTTTGTTTTCACCACCGGGAAGCACCACCCGCAGGAGAGGAGATGGCCATGTCGCAGCACGCTCACCAGCTAGCACCGCTCGGCTCCGCCGTCGCCCTGACCTGTTCGTTCACGCTCCTTGGCAAGCCCTATCGGGCCCGGTGGCTCTGCTAGCTCTCGCTGGCACGACGCCGCCGACCCGACCTGGGGACGGCGGCTTTTTTGTTTTCTGATCGCAATTTCCGCCTGGCGCCGTGAGTCAATTCGCGCTGCCCTTATTCGATTCGTTAATTGACAACTCCACAGCGGATGGCACAGATAATCCGGAGCGAGGGAGACGGCAACCCGCGCACCTTGGGAGTGTGAGACACCCCGTTCGACTCGGGGGCTCCGGACGAAGCAGTAATGGGCTTGTGGCGCAGCGGGTAGCGCACCGGTTCGGCAGACCGGGGGTCGGCGGTTCGAGTCCGCCCAGGTCCACATGCGGTTGTAGCTCAGTCAGGCCAGAGCGCCACCCCGCCACGGTGGAGGCCACCGGTTCGAATCCGGTCTGCCGCTTATCGCCCTCGTAGCCCAAAGGCAGAGGCACGACGTTGAGGACGTCGCCAGTGCGCGTTCGACTCGCGCCGAGGGCACGCAACACCAGCACCAGCACCATCAGCACCGGGCCGGTGCAGCACGACTGGTCGTGCAGCCGTTTCGTAATCGGCAGGTAGCGGGTTCGAGTCCCGCCGCCGGCTCACGCTCGGGTAGCCCAATGGCAGAGGCACGCCGCTCAGAACGGCGCCAGTGCGCGTTCGAATCGCGCTCCGAGTACGCAAGCAAAGCAGTACGCAGCAAAGCAGTACGCAACAAAGCAGCACCAAGGGCTCGTAGCTCATCAGGTAGAGCGCCGCTCTCGCACAGCGGAGGTGGCCGGTTCGACCCCGGCCGGGTCCACGTTCACAAGGCACCACCAGGGAGACGCCAGCCGATGGGCGCCGGCCGCCGCCTCGAAAGCGGTTGGGGGGTGAAACCCCGTGGGCGTTCGACTCGCCCCGTCTCCGCGTAGGAACAGAAAGTGCCGCTAGCTCAACTGGTAGAGCTTCTGACTCTTAATCAGCAGGTTCGGGGTTCGAGTCCCCGGCGGCGCACTTGCAGGGTGGAGGAGTTCGGTCGTCCTCGCCGGTCTCATAAGCCGGAAACCGCGGGTTCGAATCCCGCCCCTGCTCCCATCCTGGTAGCTCAGAGGCAGAGCGCCGCCGTGACAGGGCGGAAGTCGCTGGTTCGACCCCAGCCCGGGATACGTCCGTATGGCTCAGCGGAAGAGCGTCCCCTTCACACGGGGAAGGTCCCAGGTTCGAATCCTGGTATGGACACTGTGGCTGAAGCTCAGTCGGCCGAGCGCCGGAATGTGACTCCGGAGGCCGCCGGTTCAAGTCCGGCCAGCCACCTAGCGCGTCGTGGACGGCGGCACGTCCAGCGGTCCGTAAAACCGTCGCCTTAGGCAGACCTGGGTCGGCACCAGGGACGCGCACGCATGGTCGCATGCCCGAGTGGTTCAGGGAGCCGCCTGCAAAGCGGCGCACGCCGGTTCGAATCCGGCTGCGACTTCGAGAGGTGCCATCCGCTGCGGCGTTGGCGAAAAAACGTGGCAAGGTCGACACCATGGGAATGAAGAACCATGTCATCGGCCTCGTCGTGCACCCGCGCAACGATGTCAGCGATTCGGTCGCCACGGTCGTCGGTCTGGCCAGCGCTCACGGCGTCCGGATCGTGGCAAAGCCTTCCGATGCCGTACGGCTTGAGGGTGTTGAGCCGATGGCCGACGAGGAGCTGGCCGAGCGGGCCGACTTCGTGTTCAGCCTCGGCGGCGACGGCACCATGCTCGGGGCGATGCGCCTGGTCGCGGGGCGGCCGACCCCCGTGCTGGGCGTCAACCACGGCAACATCGGCTTCCTGATCGAGGTCTCCCCCGACGGCCTGTCCCAGGCGCTCGACCGCCTGGTGGCCGGCGACTTCAGCCTCGAGCCGCACAGCTGTCTCGAGCTGACCGGCCACGACGCCCCCGCCCTGGCCTTCAACGACGTGGTTCTGACGGCCACCCAGCCCTGGACGGCCGTCTCGCTCGACCTGGAGATCAACGCCGTCCGGCACGGGTATTACCGCAGCGACGCCGTGGTCGTGTGCACGCCGACGGGTTCGACCGCGTACAACTACGCGGCGGGCGGCCCGATCATCTCGCCGTCGGCCCCGCTGATCGGCCTGACCCCGGTCGCGCCGATGTCGGGCATCACCCGCCCGATCGTGCTCGGCGGCGACGAGACCGTGCTGCTGCGCGCCCCCTCGCACGAGACTCGCCTGTCGCTCGACGGCGCGGCCACGTTCACGGTCGACGCGGGCGCCGACATGATCCTGCGCATGCGCCCGAACGCGGTCAACGTCGTCCGCTTCGACCAGGACACCCACGGCACCCGTACGCGGATCAAGCTCAGCCTGCTCGACCTGCCCCTGCGCCCCGACCAACTGGTCGAGCTGGTCCCCGAGCACCTCCGCGACAAGGCCCGCCTGCCCCGGCTATGACCTCAGGGCCTCGACCAGCTGCTCCTTCGTCATGGTCGAGCGGCCCTTGATGTTCTGGCGCCGGGCCTCCTCGTACAGCTCCTTCTTGGCCGCCTGCGGGCGCGGCTTGTCCGAGGAGCGCCTGGCCGCGTTGGGTTTGCCCAGCTCGCGCCAGCTCTTCTCGGTCAGCTCGACGCCGTACTGGCGCGCCGCCTTCTTGATCCGCCGGAACGCCTCGTCGCGTTCGGAGTCGCTGACGTCACGCACCTGGTCGAACCGGGCGATGGCGTTGCGCACATGCTTGGCATCATTCAACGGCTCCTTCCGTACGCGGGGGAACGCGAAGGTGCTGTCCGAGAGCGCGTTGCGGGTCTCCGTCTTGATAGCCATGCCTAGGGCGTACCCGCGACACCCCGCAGGTACGCCTTGATGACCTCGCCCGCGTTCTCGACCCGCGAGCCGGCCACCCGGTCGAAGAGCAGGCCGTCGACCAGCGCGATCAGCCCCGGGGCGTGCCGCTCGGGGTCGCTCACGCCCGCCGCGGCCAGGGTCGACTCGGCGGCGGTCAGGAACGCCGCGCGGGCCGGGGAGCCGGTCGTGAGCAGCGGATGCAACGCGGGATCGCCGGCCAGGTCGACCATCAGCGCATACCGGACCCGGTGGTCGGCGGCCCGCTCGGCCAGCCGGTCGAGCAGCTCGGCCGGGCCGGCGACGGGGGCCATGTCGGTCACCGTACGGCCGGCCAGGCGCTGGACCATCAGCTCGATCAGCTGGCGCCGGGTGCGCGCGTAATAGGACGTCGAGCCGGCGGGCAGCTCCAGCGCGCGATCGATCGCCCGATGCGTCAGTGCCCGCAGCCCCTGCTCGGCGACAAGCGCGACGGCCGCGTCGCCGATGGCCGCCCGCCGATCTGTGTTCGGGACCACCTTCACCCGATCACTCTACACCCGTAGAGTCCTCTACATGCGTAGAGCTGCGATAGTCGGGGCCGGCATCGGCGGCCTCACCACTGCCATCGGTCTCCAGCGCACCGGCTGGGACGTCACCGTCTTCGAGCGCACGGCCGCGGGTTCGCAGGTCGGCGCGGGCCTGTCGCTGTTCGGCAACGCGTGGCGAGCACTCGACGCGATCGGCGCCGGGGATGCCGTACGGGAAATCGCCGGCCCTGAACACCACGCGCGGGCCGGACAGCGGCACCAGGACGGCCGGTGGCTCGCGGTGTCGCCGTCGCACGTGCTCCATGACCTGCGCGTTGTGCATCGCGCCGACCTGCATCGAGTCCTGGCCGCACAACTGGAGCCGGGCACCATCACCTACAGCACATCCGCGCAAATCGGACAAGAGGTGAGGGGTGAGGGCACACAAGAGGTGAGGGGTGAAGGCACACAAGAGGTAAGGGGTGAGAGTGGACAAGGGGTGAGGGGTGCGGGTGGGAGCGGACAAGGGGTGGCCGGGGAGGCGACGGAAGAGTTAAGGGATGACTGGAGTCGGGACTTCGACCTCGTGGTGGCGGCGGATGGGCTTCGGTCGCGGACTCGGGCGGGGTGGCCCGGTGATCCCGGCCTGCGATACAGCGGCTACACGAGCTGGCGTGGCGTCACGAAGCACCCCGTCGACCTGGGCGGGGAGGCCGGTGAGTCGCTCGGGCGGGGTGAACGGGTCGGGCTCGCGCCGCTGCCCGACGGGCGCGTCTACTGGTTCGGGGTGGCTTCGCTGCCCGCCGGCACCCGTTTCGCGGACGACTACGTCGAGGTGCGGCGGCGGTTCGACGGGTGGCACTCCCCCATCCCGCAGGTGCTCGACGCGATCGAACCCGCCGCGATCGTGCGTACCGACATTTTCGACCTGGCCCGTCCGCTGCGCACCTTCGTCCGGGGCCGCACCGTGCTGCTCGGGGATGCCGCGCACGCCATGACGCCCGACCTCGGTCAGGGTGCCGCCATGGCCATCGAGGACGCGGCCACCCTCACCCACCTGCTGAGCGCTTTGCCGATCGATGAAGCCCTTCCCGCGTACGATGTAGCTCGCCGCCGCCGCACCCAGGCGATCGCCCGCCGGGCCCGCGCGATGGGCCGTCTGCTGCAGAGCCGCAGCCCCCTGCGCGACCTCGTGCTGCGTCTCACCCCGCCGGGTGCCGTCGCCCGGCAACTCGCGGCACTGCAGGACTGGCAGGCCCCCGGAAGTCGTTCTGACCTGGCAGACTTGCCTATCCCCCGATCAGGAATCGAGAAGCCGGACGCTGGCCGTCCAGCCTAGAGTTCCCCGGGGGAGCCACGCCGACTACCAGGGGAGCCGGGAATGCACGACGCCGACAGCCACGACATGATCCGCGTGACCGGCGCACGGGTGAACAATCTCCAGGACGTCAGCGTCGAGATCCCGAAACGGCGCCTCACGGTGTTCACCGGGGTCTCCGGCTCGGGCAAGAGCTCGCTGGTCTTCGGCACGATCGCCGCCGAGTCGCAGCGGCTGATCAACGAGACGTATTCGGCTTTCCTGCAGAATTTCATGCCCTCGATGGCCCGGCCCGACGTCGACGTGCTCGACGGGCTGACCACCGCGATCCTCGTCGACCAGGAGCGGATGGGCGGCGACGTCCGCTCGACCGTGGGCACGGCCACCGACGCCAACGCCATGCTGCGCATTTTGTTCAGCCGCCTCGGAAAGCCGTACATCGGGTCTCCGCAAGCTTTTTCCTTCAACATCGCCTCGGTCAGCGGGGCCGGAGCCGTCACGCTGCAGAAGGGCGGCCGCGAGGTCAAGGAGAAGCGCACCTTCAGCCTGCTGGGCGGCATGTGCCCGCGCTGCGAGGGGCGCGGCTCGATCAACGACATCGACCTGTCCCAGCTGTACGACGAGGAGAAGTCGCTCAACGAGGGCGCGATCACGATCCCCGGCTACAGCATGGAGGGCTGGTTCGGACGAATCTTCCGCGGCGTCGGGTATTTCGACCCCGACAAGCCGATCAAGAAGTTCACCAAGAAAGAAATGGACGACCTGCTCTACCGCGAGGCCACCAAGGTCAAGATCGAGGGCATCAACCTCACGTACACGGGTCTGATCCCCAACATCCAGAAGTCGTACCTGTCCAAGGACATCGACGCGGTGCAGCCCCACGTGCGGGCCTTCATCGAGCGGGTCGCCATCTTCAAGACCTGCCCCGACTGCGACGGCACCCGGCTCAGCGAGGCCGCCCGGTCGTCGAAGATCAAGGGGATCAGCATCGCCGACGCCTGCGCGATGCAGATCAGCGACCTGGCCGACTGGGTCCGCAAGCTCAAGGAGCCGTCGGTCGGGCCGCTGCTGACGGCGCTGGGCGAGACGCTCGACTCGTTCGTCCAGATCGGCCTCGGCTACCTCTCGCTCGACCGCCCATCGGGCACGCTGTCCGGCGGTGAGGCCCAGCGGACGAAGATGATCCGGCACCTGGGCTCGGCGCTGACCGACGTCACGTACGTCTTCGACGAGCCGACGATCGGCCTGCACCCGCACGACATCCAGCGCATGAACGACCTGCTGCTGCAGCTGCGCGACAAGGGCAACACGGTGCTGGTGGTCGAGCACAAGCCGGAGGCGATCGCGATCGCCGACCACATCATCGACCTCGGGCCGGCCGCCGGCAGCGGGGGCGGCCAGGTCGTCTACGAGGGCAGCCTCGACGGGTTGCGGGCCAGCGACACGCTGACCGGGCGCCACCTGGAGTATCGGGCCAAGCTGAAGGAGAAGGTGCGCCAGCCGTCGGGCACGCTCGAGGTGCGCGGCGCGAACTCGCACAATTTGCAGAACGTCGACGTCGACATCCCGCTCGGCGTGCTGGTGGTCGTCACGGGCGTGGCCGGCTCGGGCAAGAGCTCGCTGATCCACGGGTCGGTGGCGCCGCGCGACGGGGTGGTGGCGGTCGACCAGGCGGCGATCCGCGGCTCCCGGCGCAGCAGCCCCGCCACGTACACGAGCCTGCTCGAACCCATCCGTAAGGCGTTCGCGAAGGTCAACGGGGTCAAGCCGGCCCTGTTCAGCGCGAACTCCGAGGGCGCCTGCCCGAACTGCAACGGCGCCGGCGTCATCTACACCGACCTCGGGGTGATGGCGAGCATGGCCACCACCTGCGAGGTGTGTGAGGGCCGGCGGTTCGACGCGTCGGTGCTCGAATACAAGCTGGGCGGCAAGGACATCAGCGAGGTGCTCGCGATGCCGGTGGTCGAGGCCGAGGAGTTCTTCCGCGAGGGCGAGGGCAAGGTGCCGGCCGCGCACACGATCCTCGTACGGCTGGCCGACGTCGGGCTCGGCTATCTCAAGCTGGGCCAGCCGCTGACCACGCTGTCGGGCGGCGAGCGGCAGCGGCTCAAGCTGGCCACCCGGATGGGCGAGAAGGGCGGCGTCTACATCCTGGACGAACCGACCACGGGGCTGCACCTGGCCGACGTGGAAAATCTGCTCGGCCTGCTCGACCGGCTCGTCGAGGCGGGCAAGTCGGTGATCGTCATCGAGCACCACCAGGCCGTGATGGCGCACGCCGACTGGATCATCGATCTGGGCCCCGGCGCCGGCCACGACGGCGGCAAGATCGTCTTCGAGGGCACGCCGGCCGACCTGGTGACCGCGCGCGCCACCCTGACCGGCGAGCACCTGGCGGACTACGTAGGATCCTGATCCACCATGGAGAGCATCACCAAGAACCGGCAGTCCCTGGACACGCTCCGGGCCATGGTGACGCGCGCCTACGGCAAAGATCAAGTTCCTTCCCGTACGGGTAAATGGGTGCACGAATTAGGGCACGGCTGGTTCAACGTGGCCTATCGGGTGCGGCTGCGCGACGGCCGCGACGTGGTCCTCAAGATCGCCCCGCCGCCGGGCGTCGACGTGATGACGTACGAGCGGGGGGCGATGGCGACCGAGCTGGCCGCGATCGAGCTGATCCGCGAGTCGACGGCCGTGCCCGTGCCGGCCGTCGACTTCGTGGACACCACGGGCGAGCTGGGCGGCGCCGACTGGTTCTTCATGCCGTACGTGGACGCCGACAACTACGGCGTGATCCGCTCGACCCTCTCGGCCCGCGAGCAGGACAAATTGGATCAGGCCCTGGGCCTGGCCACCCGCGAGCTCAACGCGATCCGGGGTGACCGGTTCGGCCCGCTGATCGGCCCCGGTTCCCCCAGCTGGCGCACCCAGTTCCTGACCATGTTCGAGACGGTCCTGGCCGACGGCTCCCGCAAGGGCGTCGACCTGGACTACCCGGCCCTGCGCGCCCTGGCCGAGTCACAGGCCGGCTGCCTCGACGAGGTGACCGAGCCCCGCCTGGTCGAATGGGACCTGTGGGACAGCAACGTCCTGGTCCGCGACGGCCGGATCGTCTGCATCATCGACCACGAGCGCGCCTTCTACGGCGACCCGCTGATCGAGGCCGGCTTCGTCGCCACCCAGCTCCGCTCGTTCGGCGACCCGACGGCCTTCCTGCGCGGCTACGGCAAACTCACACTGACCCCCGCCGAACACGACCGCCGCCGCCTCTACACCCTGCACCTCACCCTGATCATGCTGATCGAAACCGCCTACCGCGGCGTGACCGGCCCCCGCCACCTCGACTGGGTGCGGGCCCGGCTGACCGAG
Organism: Paractinoplanes lichenicola; assembly: GCF_016785085.1. GTDB lineage: Bacteria > Actinomycetota > Actinomycetes > Mycobacteriales > Micromonosporaceae > Actinoplanes > Actinoplanes lichenicola. Next base: position 176,974 of record NZ_JAENHO010000004.1, on the reverse strand, counting down.
GCGCTGGCGTTGTTCGACCGCCCTTAGCGCGCCTCCCGCGCGGGCGCGCCCCGCGGCGTTGCCTTGAACCCCAGGCCGGCACGGTTTCCGTGCGGGCGCGGCCTTCGGCGCCTGCCCCTAACCCCAGGTCGGCACGGCTTCCGCGCGGGCGCGGCCCTCGGCGATGCGGAGCAGGTCGCGGAGGGTCACCGGGCCGGAGAGGGAGCCGTACGCGAGGCCCAGGCTGACGCCGAAGGGGGCGCGGGCGCCGTCGATGACGACCGGCTCGTCGGCCAGGCGGGCCAGGCGGTCGGCGCAGGCCTGGGCGGCGGCCCGCGACGTGTTCGGCAGCACGATCACGAACTGCTGGCCGGCCAGCCGGGCCACCAGGGCGTCGTCCGCGACGGTGCTGCGCATGCGGTCGGCCACCGTACGGAGAAGGGTGTCTCCCGCGTCGTGGCCGAACGCGTCGGTCAGCTCGCGGAAGCCGTCGAGCTCGACGGCGATGACCGCGGTCTCGTTGAGCGTGAGACCCGCCCGGTCCTGCAGGGTGGCCCGGGTGAGCAGGCCGGTCACCGGGTCGGCCCCGGACAGCAGGCGTACCTGCTCCTCGGCGGCGTCGAGCCGCGTACGGGTGCGGGCCAGCCGCCAGGCCTGATCCGAGCTGGCCACCGCGAAGATCAGCAGCAGCAGCGCGGGCGCCACGGCGTCGAGCACCATTCCGCGCAGGGCGAACCCGGTGATCAGCGCGGGCACGATCGCGGCCCAGGCCACCAGCGCGCCCCGCCGCTGCCGCCGGGTCGAGGCGGTGAGCAGCACGAAGACGGCGCCCGGCCAGACCGCGATGTGCCCGATCTGATCCATGGACGCCAGCACCAGATCGGTGACGACGATGCCGGCCGCCGTCTGCAGCAGTTCGAGCGACGACGTACGGGCCGGGTCACGGTCGAGCACGGCCAGCACGTTGACAAAAACACAGAACAGCGCGGACAGGACCAGGTAGGCCACCGCCGGACCGAGATGCCGGTCGAAGGGCGGGTTCCACGTGACCCCGGCCGTGGCCACGGCGGCCAGCACAACAATGACGATCAGCGGGGCGAAACGCGACAACAGTCGCACGGCGGTCACAACACGCCGCCGACGACGGGCGCGGGGAATCTTCTACCTCGGAGATGCGAAACATGCCCCACAGTTCGGCGCCAAAAGGTCTTACCTTAATCGAGCATCGCTCAGGCACCCGCCCACAACAATCCGCGCTCGATCAGCGTGCGGGTAGGCGCGACCGACAGGTCGGCCGGCCCGTGGCCGAGAGTGCAGACGAAGACCCGGCCCGCCCCGAACCGCCGGGTCCACGCCACCGGCATGACGGCCCCCGCGGTCTCGGGCGCGTCCACCGTGCCGCGGAACGTGGTCGTCGCCAGCACGTCCAGCGTCGGGTCAACGTGCAGGTAGTACTGCTCGGTGTGCACCTCGTAGGACGCCGGCAGCCCCGCGGTGATCGGATGGCCCGCGGCGACGTCGACCTGGTGGCGTACGAAATCGCCGGGGTGGAACAGGAAGCGGCCGCCCAGCATGTATTGATAACGGGACGCCTCGTAGCCGACGGCCAGCACCCCGCCGTGCCACCCGGCGAACCCGGCCCCCGCCGCCACCCGCTCGACGAGCCCGCGCTCCTGCTCCTCGGTGAACCGCCCCCGCGTCCAGCACTGCACGATCAGATCGGCCCGGCTCATGGCCACCGGATCCGCGTAGACGTCCAGGGTGTCGGCCACCCCGACCACATAGCCGTTGCTTTCGAGGTGGCCGCGGAACAACTCGGTGCAGGCGACGGGCTCGTGGCCTTCCCAGCCACCCCTGACGACAAGCGCTCTCATGCGCCCACTGTAGGAAGATCAGCACCCGTTCCGCTGAGAACCGACGGCCACGTCGTCGTACCAGAGCGTGTCGGATCCCTCGCCGTAGCTCTCCCAGCCCAGCCGCAGATCGGTCAGCGCGGGCCGCCACGTACGGTTGAGCCACTGCCCGTCGATGTCGTGCGTCGCGACGCCGTCGTTGAGCAGCCCCGGCACCGACGTGTTGTTGAGCCAGGTCTCCATCGTCCCGTTGCTGCCGTCGACCTTGAACTCGACGCAGTTCCACGAGCCGGTCGGCAGCGGTTTCGACTGGGCCACGCCGGCCGGGCTCTGCTCCGGGAGCGTCGCGTCGTCGGAGGCCCGGTTGAACTGCAGGGCCCCGTTCTGCCCGCCGAACCGCAGATCCTTGTTTCCGTCGGCCGCGTCGCGCATGGCCACCGTGGTGATGTGCGACGCCGGCAGCGCCGTGGTGTGCCGCACCCAGTAACGGACGTACCAGACCGGCCCCGCCGTGCCGAGGATCTGCGTGTTGCCCGCGAAGACGTGATTGCAGTAGCCGGCCGCCCCGTCGATGCGCAGCGAGACAGACCCACTTCGAGCCACCGTACGGTCGATGACCGCCGCTCCCGCCCCTGAGCAGTCCGGCGTGGCGACCGTCCAGTTCCCGGCCGGCACGGTCCCGGCCTGGTTCTCAAACCCGTCGCAGATGGCCGTCGGCACGCAGCCCGGGCTCGGGGTGGTCGGCGGCGGGGTGCTCGGAGGCGGGGTCGTCGGCACGGGCGTGGTCGGGGCCGGTGTGGTCGGGGCCGGCGTCGGGGTCGTCGGCGATCCGCTGCACGAGACACCGTTGAAGCTGAACTCGGCCGGTTTCGCGTTGGTCCCCGAATACGTCCCCTGGAACCCGAACCGCGCCGACGCACCCGTGGCGAGCGACCCGTTCCACCCCACACTCGCCGCCGTGACGGCGTTGCCGGTCTGGGTGACGGTGGCGTTCCACCCGTTGGTGACCCGCTGATCCCCGGCGAACGTCCACCCCAGAGTCCACGACGTGACCGCCGCTCCCCCGTTGGTCACCTGCACCTCGGCCGTGAAACCGTTCGACCACTGATTGGCCGTCCACTCCACAGTGCAGGCCGCGGCGGCCGACGCCGGCGGCGCCACCGCCACTGCCAGACCGGCCGCGACCAGCGCCGCAGCCCCCGCCACCGCATACATCCGACGTCGCACGGCCGCCTCCTACAGTCTTGGGAGCGCTCCCATTCATTGATGACTGTAGATTGGCCGGCGATGAAAGTGAAGTCAGACCGGACAGCTGGAGTCGCAGGCCCCGATCGGGATGATCATGTCGGCACTGTCCCGCTCCGGCGGCCAGAAAGCATCGAAGCTCACGGCGACCCACCGGCCCTCAGGCACCCGGCTCCAGTCCATCCGGTACTCGCCGTAATACCGGACTTCCTTCTCCGTGCTCTTCTCGCCCTCGGGAATCGGGCTCCAGTAACCGATCGACAACAGGAACTGCCCTCGGTCCGCCCCCGGGAACGCGATCGTCTTCGGCTCGTCCGGTTGCCCCACCCGGATCCACTCGTCCAGCACGATCGTCTCCGGTTCCGCAGCATCGAGCGACGGAACGCCCTCCTCGTGCTCCACAGCGGCCAAGCGGTCGGCGCCGGTGACGACGTCGGGCCGGAACGGCTCACCGGCCAGCGTCATGCCGGCATACCAGGGCTCACCGTTACGACGAGGCGGCGGCGAGGCGGCCTGCACCCGCCGGAACAACGCCTCCGGCTGGTCGCTACCCTCCGGCAGCAGCGGAGCGTACGGGTAGCCGATCGGAGCCCCAAATGCGAACCGCAGGGAATGGACGCACGCCCCGGTCAGTTCAAAGACGGCGTCGCTGGTGCCCATACCCATGACGTGCCCCCCATTGGCGACAGTCGCGCCGAGAGTGATGATTGATCCCCGACAGTAGGATCCGAGAGGTGGCCACACAAGGCGTGACCGAGCAACTCCCGGTTATCTCCTCATCACAGATCGTAAATGCATTGGCTGCGACCTGGCGTTCTTACCTGCCCGAACACGTTCTACGGCTGCTGCTGACAGCCGACAGTGTCAGCATTCCGCCAGTCACGCAGCGTGCCCATGCCGTTGTTCTCTACGCCGACGTCGTAGGTTTCACAGCACTTACCGAAAGCTTCGCGGGCTCGGGAAGCTTCGGCACCGAGCAATTGACTCGCATCATCAACCGCTGGTTCGAGGTCACCGCCGACGCGATTGCCGAATCGGGCGGCAGTGTCGTCGACTTCGCGGGCGACGCCCTGGTCGGAATGTTCGACTACACACCGGAAACCGCAGCCGCTGTTGCCCGCCGCGCGATCCGCTGTGCCGAGTTGATACGCGAAGCTACTGCCTCTGTCGTTCCGGTGTCGACACCTGACGGCGCCCGTTCGCTCACCATCCGAATCGGGATGGCTGCGGGCCCGCTGCTTCTGATGCTGCTCGGGGACCCAGCGACCCGCCTGCAGCACCTCATTGCCGGCCCGGCGCTCGATGACGCGGTCGCTGCTCTGCATCGTGCCGAGCGGGGTGAAATCGTGGCAGCCGCGGAGTTGCGGTTGATAGCCGATCAACCGGCTGTGAAGAGTGCGACATCCGGCCCGGCGATCTACGCAGAGTCAAGGAGTGCGGAGCTCGAGCGACTCGTCGAACCCTTCCTGCACCCGGCTATCCGGACGAGACTCAGGTCGGGGCGGCACGAACTGGTCAACGAGCACCGCAAGGTCACTACGGCCTTCGTCCGCCTGCCCGACCTTTCCATCGACAATCGCGAGACCGTGGAGGCCCTCCAGCGCTATCTGGCCGCTGGAGTGGCCGTTATCGACCGTTACGGCGGCCACCTGCGTCATCTCATGGCCGATGACAAGGGCACTGTGCTGGTCGCCGTCTTCGGCACTCCGGTAAGTCACGAGGACGACGAGGAACGGGCACTTCGCTGCTGCCTCGAACTCCTCGCGCTGCCCGGCGGGACCGGCCGAGGGGGACTGACTACCGGGCCGGTCTTCTGCGGTGAAGTCGGCTCCGACGTACGCCGCGAGTATGCCGTAGTTGGCGACGCGGTCAATTTGGCGGCAAGGCTGATGCAGGCTGCGCCGCCTGGACATTTGCTCGTCGACCGATCCACCTTTGAGCGGGTCAGCGACGTGGTCGAAGCCGAAGGTCCCATCGAGGTGGCCGCCAAGGGTAAGGCCATGCCGGTCCAGTCTTGGATCGTGCGCTCGGTGCTGGAGTCCACGCCGCCAGGCGAACTCCCTTCGCCCGCGTCCAGCGCCTTGGTTGGACGCGCCAGTGAGATGGCGCGACTCGAACAACTCGTGAGCGAGGTGCGCACAAGCCGCGGCCGCGTCGTCTGGCTGCATGGCGAGGCTGGCATCGGTAAATCTCGTCTCGCCGCTGAGACCTGCCGGATAGCAGGCGAACTTGGTTTCACGGGCTACAGCGGTAGTTGCCGTTCGCATGGAACGAATGCGAGCTACCTGGTGTGGCGCTCGATCTGGCGCGAGTTGCTGGACATCGATGCTTCATTGCCACTCGAGGAGCAGCGGGTGGCGCTGACTGCTCGGGTCTCTCGCTACGACGAAACCGGCCAGCGTGCACCGTTGGTAGCCGCGGTGGTCGACCTGCCGATGGCGGACAACGAACTCACCGCCCAGCTCGACCAGGCAGGACGCGATGTGCTGCTGCGCTCGATCCTGATCGCCATCCTCCGGGAGCGAGCCCAAGCCGCCCCACTGGTCCTGTTACTCGAAGATTGCCACTGGATCGACCCCGCTTCCCTGAGCTTGCTCGACTTGCTGGCCGCTCGTCTGGCCGATCTTCCGGTCCTGCTCGTGGCAACCTCACGCGAGTTGACACCGGGCACGCTCTCTGGGGCCGATCACGTGGTGGAAATGCCACTGACTCAGATGACGAGCGCTGACGCGCAGCGGTTGGCCACATTGTGCCTGCGAGAACGCTACGGTCGGGACGCCGTGATCTCGGCACGGGTGGTCGAGCAGGTCGACGAACAGGCGCGAGGAAACGCGTTCTACATCGAGGAATTGATCGCCTACCTGCACGGCAACGGATTCGACCCTGCTAATGCGGCCGGACTTGCCGCGCTCCATTTGCCGGACAGCCTCCAGCGTCTGGTGATGGCTCGCATCGACCAACTCACCGATGACGAGAAGGCCGCAATCAAGGTGGCCAGCGTGATCGGTCGGCGCTTCCGGCCGCCGTGGATCGCTTCGGTCTATCCGAAGGCTGGTTCATCGCAGCAGGTTGCCACACATCTTCGGCATCTTCATTCGCTCGATATCACTCCCCGCGTCAATGAGGGACCTGAGCCGGAGTACGAGTTCAAGCACCCGATCACGCAGGAGACGGCGTATCAAAGCATCACCTACGACACCCGGTCCGCCCTGCACGAGCAAGCCGGCTTGTTTGTAGAAGAGGCTTTTGCCGATCGGTTGGCCCAGTATGTCGACTTGCTCGCCCACCACTACGCCCGCACCGACCGAACCGATAAACAGCGGATCTGGTTCCGGGCAGCTGGGGACCGCGCGAAGGCAATCTTCGCGAATGAGGCGGCGACCCAGTACTACGGACGGCTGCTTCCCCTGCTACCAGAGGCGGAGCAGGCTGCATTGCACGTGGAGATCGGCACCGTGCAGCACCATACCGGTCAGTGGGCCGAGGCCGAGCGACACTACCGACTGGCAATGCGGGCCGCGGAGGCGACCGGGCGCCGTGACATCGTCGCAGCCGGCCAGCGGCAACTCGGCGATCTGCTGATCTACACAAGTAAGCCCGCCGAGGCCCTCGACTGGCTACGGAGTGCCCTCGCGGGATTCCAGAGCCTCGGCGATGCCAGTGGATTGTCGCGGACCATGGACAGGATGACTTTTGTGCTGTTCCGCCAAGGGGAATACGCCGAGGCGATCGCCACGGCCGAGCGACATCTGGCGATGGCGACCGCTGCGGGTGACTTGCCGGCGATGTGCGCCGCGCTCAACCATCTGGGTTTGTGCTATCTCAATACCGGCCGGTCGGAGAATGCGCTCGACAGTTTGCGCCAGGCGTTCAGCACGGCCGAGCAGGCCCGCGACCGTTATTGGATGCTGCACGGCGCGAACAACCTGGGCTGGGCATTCGTGCGTAACGCTGATCATGTGCAGGCAATTGCGTCTTATCGCCGGGCGCTGGACGTGGCACGCGCGATTGGGGCACGGCACACCGCCAGCATCACGGTTGGGAACATGGGTGAGATCTATCGCGAGGAGGGCGACTTCAGTCGAGCCCGAGCTTGTGCGCTGAGCTCGCTGCGAGTCGCCGTTGAACTACGGGACTGGGCGTCTGTCGTCGACAAGGTGACCGGGCTCGGAGCGATCGCCGCAGCGGAGGGCCGGACAGCAGAGGCACAGCGTCTGCTGGAGCGTGCCGTTCTGATGGCCCGCGAACTGGAAGCGCCCTACTACCTCTGCGAATCGCTCTATCGTCTAGGCAGGCTCCATCTGAGTGCCGGCCGTCCAGCAGTAGCGGAACGTTTGAACTCCGAGGCGCTGAACATCGCCGAGGAACACGATGAGCGGGACACGCGGGTAACGGCATTCATCCTGTCGATCCGACTGCAAATCGACTCTCGCAAGATCGACGCGATGGCGGCCGCTGAAAGACTGCGGAAAGCAGCCGAGACGTGGTCGGAACCGCATGAGGTGGCGGCCCTCATGGATGCGGCGTGGCAGGCCGACCCGACTGACGACGACGCTCGACGGATGGCGGCGGATATCTACCGGCGGTTGTACGCGCGGGCCCCCAGCCTCGAATACCGGCACGCCTATCTCAGGCTCACCGGCGTAAGGCTGCCGCCCGGTGCGCCGCTGCCCGCGCTTCCCCAGTGGATCGTTGCCGACAGCGGGCCCGGTCTGGAGACGCTGCTGGAGCGTATCGACCGGGCGCCGCGGCAGACCAGGGCTGCTTAGCCGGCCAGGGAGTCGTCGCCGGCCAGCTTGCGCAGCGCCTCCAGGGACGGGGCGAAGGCGTAAACCGCGCCCGTCGTTGTCACGAAGCCGCCGAATGCGGGCTCCTTGATTTTGTCGTAGACCTCGGCGGGCAGCCGGCTCTCCGCCGTCCCGCGGCTGTCACCCAGCACTGGGTCGAGGCCGTCGATGCGGGCCGGGGTGGCGGGCACGCGGCCGTACTTGGCCAGCGAGCTGGACGGGAAGCCCGGGTCGTTGGCCCAGCGGCGCTGCACGAACTCGTACTGGTCCTCGATACTGGTCAGGTACGAGTTGAAGATCATGCCGCGGTCGGTGGCGGGGTCCTCGTCGTATGTGGGTCCGAAGGGGATGCCGCGGCGCAGCATCTTGTGGCCGCGGTCGCGGAAGATCACGTCCTCGCGCGGGTTGACCTTGCGGATGTGGGCGTAGAGCGGGGTCTTCTCGCCGTCGCGGTCCTCGTCGTACGTGAAGTCGTTCTCTTTCTCGAGGCTGGCCCCGGGCGCGGCGAGGGGGCGGCCGTCCAGATGCCGTCCGAGCGCGTGGGCGGCGATCGTCGACGGGTCGCCGCTCTCCCCGGCCACCTCGGTCAGCCGCCGCCGCCAGCCCGCGACGTCCTGCCGCAGGCGGCGGAACACCTGGAACGAGCCGCCGTGCATCCAGGCCGGCGGCACCGGGCGGGGCATCCACGACTGGGGCCGGCGTTCGCCGACGTGTCCCAGGATGAACTCGCCCGCGGCGATCATCGGGGAGCCGGGGCGGGCCGGTTCGGCGTCGGGGAAGCCTTTGACGCCGGGCTGGGAGATGCCGTCGGTGAAGCCGAAGTGCTCGACCCGCCGGCCGCGGTCGTCGCGCAGCACCTCGCAGTGCTGCACGAACAGCACGTCGAAGCCTTCGGCTGCGGCCTGCTCGGCCAGCACCGCCTGCTTGATGGTCTCCTCGTCGCCGGCCGCGAGCGTCAGCAGGGCGTCGACCGGGCGGCCGAGACCGCCGACCACCCAGTGCGACGGGTCGCTGGGGCCGGTGTCGCCGAGCAGCGCCGGCGCCGTGGTCAGGCGGTCGTTGTCGTCGACGCGGGGGCCCAGCGGGCCGTGCCAGAACGCGACGAAGGCGGCCAGCCGGTCCGCGGTCTCGGGGTGCAACAGCACCAGGCCCGTGGCGGTGAGGCCGACGTTGAGCAGCGAGCGGCCGGGCTCGAGCCGGTCCTGGCCGCGGCCCGGCACCTGGTCGGTGCCGGTCGCGCGAGCGGCGGCAGCGGTCAGCCAGCGGCGGGCCGCGGGCCGGTTGTTGCGGAATGACAGCGCCACGAACGCCTGGTGGGCGCCGCCGAACGGGCGAAGGATGTTGCCCTGGATCTGCTGCGCATCGACGAGCTGTGAAGGCATGGCTGGATGGTAGCCACGGAAGCTACTGGCCAGTCATAACTGTCGCCCATCGGTCTCCGGCCGGCTGGGGCGGGGCCATGAGGGCGGGTTCGGGGCGGATGGTGCCGTCCACGTTGATGGCCCACCACAGGGCGAACATGGCGACCGCCCAGACCTTGCGGGAGTTGTCGGCCGTGCCGGCGCGGTGGTCGGTGAGCAGGCGCAGGGCGTAGTCGACGTCGATCAGGTGGCGGGGGGCCGAGCCGGAGATCAGGCCGCCCACCCAGTCGCCGATTCCGCCTTTCAGCCACAGCCGGGTGGGGGTGGGGAAGCCCAGCTTGCGGCGTTCGCGGACGGATTCGGGGACGATGCCGCGCATGGCCTCGCGCAGGGCGTGCTTGGTGGTGTGCTTGTTGTTCGAGGGGAGTTTGAGCTCGGTCGGCAGGCCGGCCGCGGCCGCGTAGACCGCCTGGTCGAGGAAGGGGACACGCAGTTCCAGCGAGTGGGCCATCGACATGCGGTCGGCCTTGGCCAGGATGTCGCCGGGCAGCCAGGTGTGCAGGTCGACGTACTGCATGGAGGTCGCGTCGTCGACGTCGGCGGTCTCGGCGTACAGGTGGGAAGTGATCGACGTGTGGGGTTCGGCGGTGAAGCGCAGCAGCTCGGCCTTCTCCTCGGGGGTGAAGATGCGGGCGTTGCCGTAGTAGCGCTCCTCGATGGGGGTGGTGCCGCGTTCGAGGAAGCTGCGGCCGCGGACACCCTCGGGGATGGCGTGGGCCAGGCCGCGCAGTCCCCTCTTCATCCCGGCGGGGAGGCGTTCGATGCCGGCCAGCGACGCGGGCTCGCGATAGATCGTGTAGCCGCCGAACAGCTCGTCGGAGCCCTCGCCGGAGAGCACCACGGTGACGTAGCGCGACGCGGTCTGGGCCAGGAAATACAGGGGGATCAGGGACGGGTCGGCGACCGGGTCGTCGAGCAGCTGCACGATGCGGGGCAGCTCGCGGATCACGTCGTCCTCGGTGACGACGGTCGGGGTGATCCGTACGCCGAGCTGCTGGGCCGTGTCCTGGGCGATGTCGATCTCGGAGTAGCCCTCGTGGGCGAACCCGGCCGTGAAGACGTGCAGGTCGGGCTTGTATTCGCGGGCCAGCGCGACGATGGCCGACGAGTCGACGCCGCTGGACAGGAAGGCTCCGACCGGCACCTCGGCGTGCAGGTGAGCGCGGACGCTGTCGCGCAGCGCGTGCTGGATGTCCTCCACAAAAGTCGAAGACGTACGGGGCCGCAGCGACGGGCGGAAGTAGCGGTCCAGGCGCAGGCCACCGGCGGCGGACCAGGTCAGGCGGTGGCCCGGGGGCAGCCGGCGGATCTGCCGGTGCAGGGTCTGCGGGTCGGGCACGAACTGGAACGTGAAGTAGTGGGCCAGCGCGTCGGTGTCGAGCTGCGCGGCCGAGTCGCCGCTGAACGGCAGCAGGGCCTTGCGCTCGCTGGCCAGGAACAGCCCGTCCACGGTCTCGAGGATGTAGAGCGGCTTGATGCCGAACTGGTCGCGGGCGGCGTGCAGGGTGCCGGTCCAGTGATCGTACGCGGCGAAGGCGAACATGCCGCGCAGCCGGGGCAGGGCGGCCGGGCCCCAGAAGTGGAAGGCCGCGGCCAGCACCTCGCTGTCACCCTCGGTAGCGAACGTGGCGCCGTGGTCGCGGATCAGCTCGGCCCGCAGCTCCCGGTAGTTGTAGATCTCGCCGTTGAACACCACGGTCCAGCGGTCCCGGTAGTGCACGGGCTGGGCGGCCTCGGTGCGGTCGATGATCGCGAGCCGCTTGAAGCCGAACGCGGCGCCGTCGGCGAACTCGACCCGGGTGTCGTCCGGCCCGCGGTGGTGCATCGTCTCGAGCGCGGCGGCGAAGGCGGCCTGGGACGCCGGGTCCGGCGCTCCGGCGGCCGGCCGGCTGCTCACAAAGACGTTCAACCCACACATGTCGGCTCCTCCCGTTGGCGTTGCTCCGGCAGCGTGCGGGGCGACCTGTGAAGAACTTGTGGCCGCACGGCAATCGGCCGGGATCTTCACGGGAATCCAACATTTCTTGGCCGGGGTGGTGCGGAGAGGTCAGAATCGCGAGCGTGACCGCACGTATCCTGGTGGCCGACGACGACCCGAAGCACGCCCAGCTCATCCGGCTCTATCTGGAGCGCGAGGGCCACCAGGTCATCACTGTCGGTGACGGCCGGTCGGCGCTCGACGTGGCCCGGGCCCGCAAGCCCGACCTGATCGTGCTCGATGTGATGATGCCGCTGGTCGACGGGCTGGACGTGTGCCGGATCCTGCGAGCCGAGTCGAACGTGGCGATCCTGATGGTGACGGCCCGCTCGTCGGAGAACGACATGCTGCTGGGCCTGGACATCGGCGCCGACGACTACATGCCCAAGCCGGTCAGCCCGCGCGAGCTCACCGCCCGGGTGCGGGCGCTCCTGCGGCGTACGGGGAAGGCCGAAGGCCCGTCGTCGGTGCTCCGGGTGGGTGAGCTGGAAGTCGACGCGGGCCGGTTCGAGGTTCGCGTACGCGGCGCGGCCGTCACCCTGACCGCCAAGGAGTTCGGCATCCTCGAGCTGCTGGCGCGCGAGCCGGGCCGGGTGTTCACCCGCGGCCAGATCATCGACAAGACGTTCGGCTTCGAGCACGACGTGTCCAACCGGACGGTCGACGCGCACATCGTCAACCTGCGCCGCAAGATCGAGGACAACCCGGCCGAGCCCCGCTACGTGCAGACCGTGTACGGCCGGGGCTACCGGATGGGCGAGTCTTGAGCTTCCGCGTACGCATCTTCGCGCTGGTGATGCTGGTGGCGGTGAGCGCGATCGGGGCCACCGCGTTCCTCACCCTGCAGCTGACCCAGCGTGAGGTGTCCAAGGCGGTGGAGTCGCAGAACCTGTACCGGGCCGAGATCGTCGAGGAGATCCAGGAGTTCGGGCGGGCGCATGGCCGCTGGCCGGGGCTGGACGGCCTGGTCACCGACCTGTCCGACCGCACCGGCCTGCACATCCGGGTGCAGACGGCCGACGACGGCATCGTGCTGGTCGACTCGGACATCCAGGCCAAGCGGGCGTCCGGGCCGGTGCAGCCGATCGCGTACCCCATCGACGCCCTCCCGCCGATCACGGTCCCGCTGGTCATGACCGAGGCGGAGGCGCGGCGGCAGATCAGCCCCGCGACCTATCAGAAGCTGAGGCTGGTGCCGAGCAACATCTTCGGCGCGACACCCACCGATCCGCTCTTCGGCACCACGGCGGCGCTGGTGCTCCGGCAGGCCGCCCAGTTCCGCACCGGCCTGGTGCTCGTGCGCTGCCTCAACGAGACCCTCGGCGACGAGGACGCCCTGGGCCTGGCGTCCGCGCCGTACGTGACGCCGGATCAGCTGAAACGCTCGCCCGAGTGCACCCGCCGCGCCCTGACCAAGGTGCTGAGCGACGACGAATGGTTCTTCAGCTACTGGGACTTCTACTTCCAGTGCGCCGGCGTGCGACAGGACACTGCTTTCCTGCCGGACCGGATCCGTGCGCCGGGCGCCGCGCCCAGCCCGAGCGCCAAGGAGATCATCACCTGTGTGAGCCAGGCCTACACGGACACCGTGGTGACCAGCGCGGCCGTCCCGCTCGAGCTCTACCTGGGTGGCCGCGGCGGGATCGACCTCGCGGAGTTCGGCCGGCCCGGCATTGCGGGCGCGGCCGGGCTGATCGTGGTCGCGCTGATCGGCACGTTCCTGATCGCCCGGCAGGTCAGCAGCCCGGTGCGGCGGCTCACCGGGGCCTCCCAGATGCTCGCGGCGGGTCAGCTCGACGCGCGGGTGCGGATCAAGGGGCGGGGCGAGCTGGCCCGGCTGGGCACCTCGTTCAACTCGATGGCCGCGGCCGTGCAGCAGAGCGAGGAGCAGCAGCGCCGGCTCATCGCGGACGTCGCGCACGAGATGCGTACGCCGTTGTCGAACTTGCGGGGCTATCTCGAGGGCCTCTCGGACGGCGTGATCGAGCCGAGCCGGGAGCTCTTCGTCTCGCTGCACGAGGAGACGATGCTGCAGAGCCGGATCCTGGACGACCTGCAGGTGCTGGCGCTGGCCGAGGCGGGCGACCTGGGCTACACCAAGGCGCCGGTCGACCTGGCCGAGCTGGCCTCGGGCAGCGTGACCGCGCACCGGGCGGTGGCCGCCGAGGCGCAGGTGGCGCTGACCGTGGACGCGTCGGCGCCGGTCTGGGTGGAGGCCGACCAGGACCGGATCCGCCAGGTGCTGGGCAACCTGCTGACCAACGCGATCCGCTACACCGACAAGCAGGGCCAGGTGCTCGTACGGGTGCGGGCCGAGGGCGGCGAGGGCGTGCTGACCGTGCAGGACACCGGCGTCGGCATCGCCGCGAGCGACCTGCCGCACGTGTTCGACCGGTTCTGGCGGGCCGACCCCGCCCGGCAGCGCGCGACCGGCGGCACCGGCCTGGGCCTGACGATCGCCCATCGGATCGTCACCGACCACGGCGGCCGCATCGAGGTCGAGAGCCGGCAGCACGTCGGGACGACGTTCACGGTCCGGCTTATTTCAAGCCGTGAAGACCCCGGCGCAGCTTTCGACTGATGCTGCAAAAGTTATGCTGATCGATCCGAAAGTCTGGACAGGACCGTCGCGAAGTTCATAACCTCAAGGCCCACTACGGGAATGTTTCCGGCGCGTATCAGATCCCCGCTGATGCCGGAGAAGCCCGCCTGGCAATCCCCAGTCAGGAAGGGACCACGTGAACAAACGGACTTTCACCCATCGATTAGTAACGATGAGTACGGCCGCTCTGCTCCTCTCCACCGTCCTCAGTGTCGCCGCCACGCCGGCCTCCGCGGTGATCAACCCGGCCGACTTCCAGCAGGTCACGCTGGCCAAGGGCGTCGCCGAGACGGGCGAGCCGATGAGCCTGGCCGTGCTGCCCGACCGCTCGGTGCTGCACACCGCGCGTAACGGCACGCTCCGGCGTACGGACGCCAGCGGCAACACGGCAGTGATCGCGACCATCCCCGTCTACACCCACGACGAGGAGGGTCTGCAGGGCGTGGCGGTCGACCCCGGCTTCGCCACGAACCGGCACATCTACCTCTTCTACGCGCCCCCGCTGAGCACGCCCGCGGGCGACGCCCCGGCCACCGGCACGGCCGCCACCTGGGCCACCTGGGCCGGCGTCAACCGGCTGTCCCGGTTCACGCTCAACGCCGACTTCACCGTGAACACGGCCAGCCAGGTCAACGTGCTCGACGTGCCGACCGACCGGGGCATGTGCTGCCACGTCGGCGGCGACATGGACTGGGACGCGGCCGGCAACCTCTACATCTCGACCGGCGACGACTCCAACCCGTTCGACTCGGCCGGCTACTCCCCGATCGACGAGCGCACCAACCGCAACCCGGTCTACGACGCCCAGCGCAGCGCGGGCAACACCAACGACCTGCGCGGCAAGATCCTGCGGATCAAGCCCAACGCCAACGGCACGTACGCGATCCCGGCGGGCAACCTGTTCGCGCCGGGCACCGCCAACACCAAGCCCGAGATCTATGCGATGGGCTTCCGCAACCCGTTCCGGATCAGTGTGGACAAGGCCACCGGCGCGGTCTACGTGGGTGACTACGGTCCCGACGCGGGCACGTCGTCGGCCACCCGCGGCCCGTCCGGGCAGGTCGAGTTCAACCGGGTCACCGCGCCCGGCAACTACGGCTGGCCCTACTGCACGGGCACCAACACCAGCGCCGAGACGTACAACGAATGGGACTTCGCGGCCGGCACCGGCGGCGCCAAATACAACTGCACCGGCGGCCCGACGAACAACTCGTTCCGCAACACCGGCCTGGGCACGCTGCCCGCCGCCAAACCCGCCTGGATCCGGTACGCCGGGGACGCGGGCTCGCCGCCCGAGTTCGGCGGGGGCTCCGAGTCGCCGATGGGTGGCCCGGTCTACCGGTACAGCGCGAGCAACCCCTCCACCACGAAGTTCCCGCAGGTCTTCGACGGGCAGTTCTTCGCCGGCGAGTTCGGCCGGGGCTGGATCAAGCCGACCGTGGTCAACGCCGACGGCACGTACGGCGCGATCGACACGTTCCCGTGGAACGGCAAGCAGGTCATGGACATGGCGTTCGGCCCCGACGGCGCGCTCTACGTCCTCGACTACGGCACCGGCTACTTCAACGGCGACGCCAACTCGGCCCTCTACCGCTACGACTACGTGGCCGGCGGCAACCGGGCGCCGACCGCGGTGGCCAGTGCGACCCCGACCTCCGGGGCGGCGCCGCTGACGGTCACGTTCTCGTCGGCGGGCAGCAGCGATCCCGAGGGCGGGGCGCTCACCTACTCGTGGGCGTTCGGCGACGGCACCACGTCGACGGCGGCCAACCCGGCCAAGACGTACGCCACCAACGGCACCTACACCGCGACCTTGACCGTACGGGACCCGCAGGGGGCGACCGGCACGTCGAGCGTGAGCATCAGCGTCGGCAACACCGCGCCGACCGTGACCATCAACTCCCCGGCCGCGGGGCAGCTGGCGTCGTTCGGCGACAGCATCCCGTGGAGCGTCACCGTGACCGACCCCGAGGACGGGACGATCGACTGCACCAAGGTGACGATGGCCTACGTGCTCGGGCACGACCAGCACGCGCACCAGATCACGTCGCAGACCGGCTGCTCGGGCACGATCACGATCCCGACCGACGGCGAGCACGACGACGCGGCGAACATCTTCCCGATCTTCGACGCGGCGTACACGGACAAGGGCGGCCTGACCACGCACGCGCAGCACATCCTGGCGCCCCGCAAGCGGCAGGCCGAGCACTACAAGACGTCGTCGGGCGTGGCCAAGATGTCCAAGACGACGGCCGAGGGCGGGCAGACGGTCGGCGACATCACCAACGGCGACTGGATCCAGTTCGACCCGTACAAGCTGAACAACGCCACCTCGTTCACGGCCCGGGTCTCCTCGGCCGGCATCGGGGGCACGCTCCAGGTCCGTACGGGATCACCGACCGGAACCGTCATCGGCTCGGCCGCGGTGGCCCCGACCGGCTCGTGGGACACGTTCGTCAACGTCACTGGGGCGATCAGCGGGGCCCCGGCCGGCACGACGTCGCTCTACCTGACGTTCGCCGGCGGCACTACGGGCGCGCTGTTCGACGTGGACAGCTTCTCCTTCGCCACCGGCACGGCGGCCAGTCTGCTGTCGCTCAACAAGCCGGCCACCGCCTCCAGCGTCGAGAACGCCACCTACCCGGCCTCGGCCGCGGTGGACGCCTCGGCCACGACGCGGTGGTCGAGCGCCTTCAGCGATCCGCAGTGGATCCAGGTCGATCTCGGCGCTGCTTTCAATGTGAGTCGCGTCCGTCTTCAGTGGGAAGCCGCCTACGGCTCGGCTTATCAGATCCAAACGTCCACCAACGGCACCACCTGGGCCACCGCCCGCTCGGTGACCGGAGGTGACGGCGGGTCCGACGACATCACCGGTCTGAACGCCCAGGCCCGCTACGTGCGCGTCAACGGCACCACCCGGGCCACCGCCTGGGGCTATTCGCTCTTCAACTTCGAGGTCTACGGCAGCTGATCCTTCCCCGTCGAGTGTGGGCGCCCGCTCCCCCAAGCGGGCGCCCACCTCCCCCGCTTCAGGAGGCTCGCTTCATGCGCAAGGTCCTAGCAGGTGCGGCGACACTGATCGCTTTAGCCGCATGCACGTTCACGGCTGGTCCCGCTTCGGCGGCCGATTCCCCGTACGACGTCCTGGTCTTCTCGAAGACGGCCGGGTTCCGGCACGACGCCATCCCGGTCGGCATCCAGACCATCCGCGACCTGGGCGCGGCCAACAACTTCACGGTCACCGCCACCGAGGACGCGGGCGCCTTCACGACGGGCAACCTGGCCCAGTACGAGGCGGTCGTCTTCCTCAACACGACCGGTGACATCCTCAACGACACCCAACAGACCGCTTTCGAGTCGTACGTTCGTGGCGGCGGCGGATACGTCGGGGTGCACGCGGCGGCCGACACCGAGTACGGCTGGCCCTTCTACGGTCAGCTGGTCGGCGCGTACTTCCACTCGCACCCGGCGATCCAGCAGGTCACCGCGCGGGTCGAGGACCGCGGGCACCCGAGCAGCGCGCACCTGCCGCAGGCGTGGACCCGTACGGACGAGCTCTACAACTACCAGAGCAACCCGCGCGGCAGTGCCCACGTGCTGGCCACGCTGGACGAGTCGACGTACTCGGGCGGCAACATGGGCGCCGACCACCCGATCGCGTGGTGCAAGACCGTGGACAGCGGCCGCTCCTGGTACACGGGCTTCGGGCACACCCAGGCCTCGTACGGGGAAGCGAATTTCCGCACCCACCTGCTGGGCGGCCTGCGCTACGCGTCGAACCGGGCCAAGGCCGACTGCCGCCCCGAGAGCGGCTACACGAAGCTCTATGACGGCAGCACCACCGGCTGGTCGCAGGCCGGGCCGGGCAGCTTCACCAACAGCGACGCCACGCTGAGCTCGACCGGCGGCATGGGCCTGTTCTGGTATTCGGCCAAGCAGTTCACGTCGTACTCGCTCAAGGCCGACTGGCGGCTGACCGGCGACAGCAACTCGGGCATCTTCGTCGGCTTCCCCAACCCGGGCAACGACCCGTGGGTGGCCGTCAACCAGGGCTACGAGGTGCAGATCGACGCCACCGACGCGGCCGACCGCACCACCGGCGCGATCTACACGTTCAAGTCGGCCGACCTGGCCGCCCGCGACGCGGCGCTCAACCCGGCCGGCGAGTGGAACGCGTACGAGCTGCTCGTCGAGGGTCAGCGGATCCGCGTCTACCTGAACGGCAAGCTGATCAACGACTTCACCAACGCCGACCCGGCCCGCAACCTGGACGGCTACATCGGCATCCAGAACCACGGCGCAAGCGACCAGGCGTCCTTCCGCAACATCCGGATCAAGGAGCTGACCGGGCAGCCGCCCGCGACGAACCTGTCGCTGAACAAGCCGGCCACGGCGTCCAGCGTGGAGAACGCCTCGTACCCGGCCGCCAACGCGGTGGACGCCTCCACCACAACCCGCTGGTCGAGCGCCTTCAGCGACCCGCAGTGGGTCCGGGTCGACCTGGGCGCTGTCCGTTCGGTGAGCCGCGTGCGGCTTCAGTGGGAGGCCGCCTACGGGTCGGCCTACCAGATCCAGACCTCTCTTGACGGCACCACCTGGACCACCGCGCGGTCGGTCACGGGTGCCAACGGCGGCGAGGACGACCACACCGGCCTGAGCTCCCAGGCGCGATATGTCCGTATTTATGGAACGCAACGCGCGACCGCCTGGGGTTACTCGCTTTACAACTTCGAGGTCTACGGCAACTAAGCAGTTCGGAAAGGGGTCAGGATGACGACCGGCGTGTGGTTGATCGGAGCACGAGGATCTGTGGCGGTGACCAGCATGGTCGGGGCCACCGCACTACGCGCCGGGCTCGCCGAGCCCCTGGGGTGCGTCACCGAGCTGCCGGAGCTGGCTTCGCCGGCCCTGCCCGGGCTGAGCGAGCTGGTCTTCGGCGGCCACGACATCAGCGACATCACCCTGGAGAAGAAGGTCGAGAACCTGGTCGCCGCCGGTGTGCTCCCCGCACGCCCGGCGGCGGCCGTGGCCGACAAGCTGGACGAGTTGCAACGCGAGCTGCGGCCCGTGCCGTCGGCTCCCAACCAGCTGGAGACCGCGCGGCTGATCGCGCAGGACATCGACGACTTCCGGCGCCGCCGCGGCCTGGAACGGGTCGTGGTCGTCAACGTCTCGTCGACCGAGCCGATCATCGTTCCGCATCCCGCTTTCGACACGCTCGAGGCTCTCCGCGCCGCCATGGCCACGTCCTCGATCCTGCCACCGAGTTCCCTGTACGCGTACGCCGCCTTCAGCGCGGGCTGCCCCTACGTCGACTTCACGCCGTCGACCGGGGCCCGGCTGCCCGCCCTGGTCTCCCTGGCGGCCGAGGCCGGACTGCCGTACGCGGGACACGACGGCAAGACCGGCGAGACGCTGGTGAAGTCGGTGCTGGCCCCCATGTTCGCCATGCGCCACCTGCGCGTACGCACGTGGGCCGGCACCAACCTGCTGGGCGGCGGCGACGGGGCCAACCTGGCCGATCCCGCCGCCCGGGCCGCCAAGTCGGGCAGCAAGCAGCGGGTGCTCAAGGAGACGCTGGGCTACCAGCCGCAGGGCAGCAGCCACATCGAATACGTCGACGACATCGGCGACTTCAAGACGGCCTGGGACCTGATCACGTTCAGCGGCTTCCTCGGCACCCAGATGCGCATGGAATTCTCGTGGCACGGCTGCGACTCGGCCCTGGCCGCCCCGCTGATCCTCGACCTGGCCCGGCTCACCGCGGCCGCCCACGCCGCCGGCCGCACCGGCCCTTTGACCGACCTGGCGTTCTTCTTCAAGGACCCGATCGGCGAGGTCCCCCACGGCCTGGCCGACCAGTGGGGGCGGCTGGCCGCCTTCGTGCGAGGCCTCGCCAATGACTGACGTCAACGGTCGCTCGACCTCGCTCAACGGCAGCCCACCGATCGCGGCGGCCAACGCGCAAACGAACAACCAACGGACACCCGCGTTGCGCAGTCGATCATCGCGGGGTGGATGGCCGGCCTGGCGGGATCTGGCGGAGCTCGTCCGGGCGCCGGCTGCCCTCTCCGTGCCCGGGGATCTCATCGCCGGGGCGGCTGCGGCCGGTGGAGTGCGGCCCGCCACGCCTGCCCTTGCCGCGGCCTCGGTCTGCCTCTACTGGGGTGGGATGGCGGCCAACGACTGGGCCGACCGTGATGTGGATGCGCGGGAGCGACCGCAGCGGCCGATCCCGTCGGGGCGGGTGCAACCGAAACACGCCGCGCTCGTGGCGGCGGGGCTGACCGCGGCCGGGGTCGGGCTGGCCGCGCTGACCGGGGGCCGGCGGGCGGCGGCGGTCGCGGTGCCGCTGGCCGGGGCGGTCTGGGCCTATGACCTGTGGGCCAAGAACACTCCGGCCGGGCCGGCCTTCATGGCGGCCTGCCGGGGGCTCGACGTGCTGCTGGGCGCAAGCGGCGGCCGGATGCGGGACGCCGTGCCGGCCGCGCTGACCGTGGCCGCGCACACCTACACGGTCACCGAACTCTCCCGTCGAGAGGTTGAGGGGGCGACTCCCGCGCTCCCCCTCACGACGCTCGCGGGGACGGTGGCGTTGGCGGCCACGACTGCTGGAAAGAAGCCGGGGCCGGCCGGGTTGCTGGCGGCTTGGTATGCGGTCGGATACGGGAGTGCGCAGGTCAAGGCGGCGGCCGAGCCCACGGCGGGCCGGATTCGGGCGGCGGTCGGGGCCGGGATCACCGATCTGCCGACGTTGCAGGGCGCCTTGACCGCTAAGGCCGGCTCCCCCGCGTACGGGATTGGGCTTGCTCTTGTCGCGCCGCTGGCCCGGCGCCTGGCGCGAAAGGTCTCGCCGACATGAGCGTGGAGAAGGACGAGCCGGGCCGGAAGGAGTTCCCCGCATGAAGTTCGGCTACGGGACCAACGGATTTGGCAACCATCGCTTGCCGGAGGCGCTGCGGGTCATTGCCGAGCTCGGGTACGACGGGGTGGCGCTGACGCTCGACACCAATCATCTCGATCCGTTCGAGGCGGATCTGGCCGGGCGGACCAAAGTCGTAGGCGCGGAGTTGCAGCGGCTGGGGCTGGGTGTGGTCATCGAGACCGGGGCGCGTTATCTACTCGATCCCTGGCGTAAGCACTCGCCCACGTTGATGGACGACGACCCGGCGCTGCGCCTTGAATACCTGCGCCAGGCCGTACGGGTGGGGGCCGATCTGGGGGCGCAAGCGGTCTCGTTCTGGGCGGGCATCGGGAGCGCCGAGCGGTGGGATCGGCTTGTCGACGGGACGGGGCGGATCGTTGAGTTCGCGGCCGAGCGCGGGGTGACGCTGGGATTCGAGCCGGAGCCGGGGATGCTCGTGAACGACATCGCGGACTGGCGGCGGCTGTACGAAGACTTGGGGCGGCCCGCGAACTTCGGGATAACGCTCGACATCGGACACTGCCGGTGCCTGGAGCCGTTGCCGGTGGCCGAGTGTGTGACCGCGGTGGCCGAGCATCTCGTCAACGTGCAGATCGACGACATGCGACGCGGCACGCACGAGCATCTCGAGTTCGGGACCGGTGAGATCGAGTTCCCGCCGGTGCTGGCGGCGCTCGAGGCCTCGTACGGGGGGCTGGTCGCGGTGGAGTTGCCGCGGCATTCGCATGCGGCGCCGACTATCGCCGCGCAATCACTGGACTTCCTGCGCAACGCCCTCAAAGAGGCAGGAGACCGCGCATGACCACATTGGATCAGTTGAAAAGCGAATTGGCGGGCAATGAACGGCTGACCGACGATTTGCGCCGGGTGGCCGACAAGCCGGAAACCGTGGCCGGGTTGTTTCCGGCGGCCGGGCGGCGTTACGGGCGGGAACCGCTGACCGGCGGCTGGACCACCGACGAGGCGGCGCGGGCACTTTTGTTGTCCGTCTCCCCGGCCGATCAGGTGCTGCAGGCGTATCGCTACGGGGACACGGCGGAGAAGCTAGCCGTGCTGAAAGCGTTGCCGCTGCTGCCGATCGGCGACAGTGGCGTCCCACTGCTCGAGGACGCGTTGCGCACCAACGACACGCGGCTCGTGAGCGCGGCCCTCGGCCCGTACGCGGATCGGCTGGGCCAGGAGGCGTGGCGCCAGGCCGTGCTCAAGTGCGTGTTCATGGGCGTACCGCTCAAGGAAGTGCACCGGCTGCACGACCGCGCCGACGCCGAGCTCGGTGCGATGCTGCGCGCTTTCGCCCAGGAACGTGCGGCCGCCGGGCGGGACATGCCGCCCGACGCGCTCGCTCTGCTCGACCAGCTCAAGGAGGCCTGATGCGCATCTTCGACCCGCACATCCACATGACGTCGCGCACCACCGACGACTACGCGCGCATGGCCGAGGCGGGCGTGCTGGCCGTGGTCGAGCCCGCGTTCTGGCTCGGCCAGCCGCGCACCAGCCCGGGCTCGTTCACCGACTACTTCGACTCGATCATCGGGTGGGAGCCGTTCCGGGCGAGCCAGTTCGGCATCCGGCATCACGCCACGATCGCGCTCAACCCCAAGGAGGCCAACGATCCGCGCTGCCGGCCGGTGCTCGACCTGCTGCCGCGCTATCTGGCCAAGGACGGCGTGGTGGCGGTGGGCGAGATCGGCTACGACTCGATGACGCCGGCCGAGGACGAGGCGTTCGCGGCGCAGCTGGCCCTGGCCCTCGACCACGAGCTGCCCGCGCTCGTGCACACGCCGCACCGCGACAAGGCCCGCGGCACCCAGCGCAGCATCGACGTGATCAAGGAGTCGGGCATCGACCCGGGCCGGGTGGTGCTCGACCACCTCAACGAGGTGACCGTGGCGGCGGCCAAGGACGCGGGAGTGTGGGCCGGGTTCTCGATCTATCCGGACACGAAGATGTCGCCGGACCGGATGGTGACGATCCTGCAGGAGTACGGGCCCGAGCGGGTGCTCATCAACTCGGCCGCCGACTGGGGCAAATCGGACCCGCTGCTTACCCTGCGCACTGGCGAGGCGATGCTCAAGGCGGGCTTCTCCGAGGACGACGTCGACCGGGTGCTGTGGCAGAACCCGGTCGCGTTCTATTCGCAGTCGGGCCGCTTGGATATTTCGGACAAATCCGAGGTAGAAGCCACCTTCGCCGGCAACTCGATCCTGCGCGGAGGCAGCTGATGCACCTCAGCTACTGCACCAACGTGCACCCGGCCGAGGATCTGGCCGGCATCATCGAGCAGCTCGACACGTACGCCCTCCCGATCCGGCAGCGCCTCGACGCCGACACGCTGGGCCTGGGACTGTGGCTGGCGGCCCCCGCGGCGGCCGGGCTCGCGGCCAGCCCTTCGGAGCGGCGGCGGCTGCGCACCGAGCTCGACGCGCGCGGGCTCGAGGTGGTCACCCTCAACGGCTTCCCGTACGAGGCGTTCCAGGCCCCCGTGGTGAAGCTCGGCGTCTACTACCCCGACTGGACCTCCCGCGAGCGGCTCGACTACACCCTGCAGCTCGCGCGCGTCCTCGTCGACCTGATGCCGGACCAGACCCCGTACGGCTCGGTGTCGTCGCTGCCGATCGCCTGGCGTACGCCGTGGGACGGCTCGCGCGCGGCGGCCGCGTTCGCGCACCTGGACGAGCTGGCCCGGGGACTGGCCCGGATCGAGGCGGAGACCGGCCGTACGGTAAAGGTCGGTTTCGAGCCCGAGCCGGGGTGCCTGATCGAGAACACGACGCAGGCGGCCGCGCTGCTGGCCGGGGTCGACACGCAGCGGCTCGGCGTCTGCCTCGACCTGGCCCATCTCGCGGTCGCCTGGGAGGAGCCGGCCGAGGCCCTGGAGCGGCTGCGCGTCGCCGGGGTGCCGGTCGTGAAGGTGCAGGTGTCGGCGGCGCTGCAGGCGGACGCGCCGCTCGAGACGGCCGACGTCCTGCAGGCGTACGTGGAACCGCGGTTTCTGCATCAGACGCGCTCGCGGGGCGGGGAGGCGACGGACGATCTGGATGCGGCCCTCGACCGGAAATTGCCGGGGCCGTGGCGGATTCACTATCACGTGCCGCTGCACGCGGAACCGGTGGCGCCGTTGACGTCGACAGTTCCCGTGCTGCGCACCGCGATCCGGGAATTGCTCGCGTCGTCCGACTGCGCGCATTACGACGTGGAGACGTACACCTGGGGTGTTCTGCCACTCGAACAGCGACCCCGCGACGCGGCCGGACTGGCCGACGGCATCGCGGCGGAATTGGCCTTCGCGAGGAATCTGCTGTCGATGGAAGGGGCCGCTCGATGAGCAAACTGATCGTCCTTGACGTGGTCGGGCTGACACCGGGGTTGCTGGCTCACATGCCGAAGCTGCGGGCAGTGGCCGAACGCGGATTCCAGGCGCCATTGGGCACCGTGCTGCCGGCCGTGACCTGTTCCGTGCAGTCCACATTCCTTACCGGCGAACTGCCCTCGGGTCACGGCATCGTCGGCAACGGCTGGTATTTCCGCGAGCTCGGCGAAGTGTTCCTCTGGCGGCAGCACAACGCGCTCGTCGAGGGCGAGAAGATCTGGGACGCGGCCCGCAGACAACGCCCGGATTTCACGGTGGCCAACGTCTGCTGGTGGTACGCGATGGGCGCCCGGGTCGACTGGACGATCACCCCGCGGCCCATCTATCGCGCCGACGGCCGCAAGGAACCGGACTGCTACACGTATCCGCCCGAACTGCACGACGAACTGCCGCCGTTCCCGCTCTTCAGCTATTGGGGACCGGGCGCGGGAATGCCGTCGTCGCAGTGGATCGTCAACGCGGCCCTGCACCTGCGGAAGACCCGCGATCCCGACCTGACCCTGGTCTACATTCCGCACCTGGATTACGACCTGCAGCGTTTCGGCCCGTCCTCGCCCCAGGCGGCCGACGCCGCGGCGGCGCTCGACGACGTGCTGGCGCCACTGCTCACGCTGCCGGACACGACCGTGGTGGCGCTCTCCGAATACGGCATCACCGACGTCAGCAAGCCCGTCGACATCAACCGGATGCTGCGTTCCGAGGGGCTGCTGGAGGTCTACACCCAGGACGGTATGGAGTATCTGGATCCGTGGGTGTCGCGGGCCTTCGCCGTGGCCGACCACCAGGTGGCGCACGTCTATGTGCGCGATCCCGCCGACATCCCGGCCGTGACCAAATTGTGCGAGGCCCTGCCCGGCGTCGACACGGTGGTGGACAAGGTCGAAGCCGGTCTCGACCACGCGCGCTCGGGTGAGCTCGTGCTGGTGGCCGAGCCGGATGCCTGGTTCACCTATTACTACTGGCTCGACGACGCGCGGGCGCCCGACTTCGCGCGCAGCGTCGAGATTCACCGCAAACCCGGATACGACCCGGCCGAGCTGCTTTTCGACCCGGCCAATCCGGGGGCGGCCCAGCGCCGGGCGATCGCCGCGGTGGCCCGCAAGAAAATGGGGCTGCGCTACGTGATGAACCCGATCGGGCTCGACGCGGGGGCGCGGGCCGTCCGCGGGTCGCACGGCCGATTGCCCACGTCGGCCAAGGACGCCCCGGTGCTTTTGTGTTCGGACCCTTCCGCCGTACGGGAAAAGGTGTCCGCGACCGAGGTGAAAGGGCTGCTGCTCGGATTGGCGGGGCTGTCATGACGCTCGAGGTGACGCGGGCGCCGGCCACCGCCGAATTGCGGCAACGCTTCGACACGGCGCTCGCGGCCTTCATCGACCGGCAGGACCCGTCGTGGCCGGACGGCGCCCCGCGCGGCGCGCTCGACTCGTTGCGGCGGTTCATTCTGGCCGGGGGCAAACGGATCCGGCCGACATTCTGCTATTGGGGCTGGCGCGGCGGCGGGGGCGACGACTGCGACGAAGTGGTCAACGCGGCCGCCGCCTTGGAGCTGTTCCACGCGTTCGCGCTGATCCACGACGACATCATCGACGGCAGCGACCGGCGCCGCGGCCAGCCGTCGATGCACCGCTTCTTCGCGACCCTGCACGACCGGCACTCGTGGCGCGGCGACTCGCTGGCCTTCGGCCGCAACACCGCGCTGCTCTGCGGCGACCTGTGCGCCGCGTGGGCCGAGCAGATGTTCCACGAGTGCGGGCTGCCGCCCAAACAGATCCACCAGGGGTACGCGGCGTTCGCGCTGATGCGCACCGAGGTGATCGCCGGCCAATATCTGGACCTGGTCTCGGGGGTGGGCGACGGCTCGGTGGCCAGCGCGCTGACCGTGATCCGGATGAAGGCCGCCCGCTACACGGTCACCCGCCCCCTGCAGATCGGCGCGTGGCTGGCCGGCGCGCCCCGCTCGCTGTATTCCGCGTTCATCGACTTCGGCGACCCGCTGGGCGACGCGTTCCAGCTGCGCGACGACGTGCTGGGCGTCTTCGGCGACCCGACGGTGACCGGCAAGTCGACCCTGGACGACCTGCGCGAGGGCAAGCCGACGGTGATGATGGCCCTGGCCCGCGACGCCGCCACCCGCGACCAGGCGGCCCGCCTGGCCGTGCTCTTCGGCAACCCCGACCTGGACGCCTCCGGGGCCGAGGAGCTGCGCGGCATCATCGTCGAGACGGGCGCGCTGACCCAGATCGAACAGATGATCCGCGTACGGGCCGAGGCCGCCCTGACCGCCCTGGAAGCGGCGCCGCTCCCCCCGTTCGTCCGAGCGGCCCTCCAGGACCAGGCCACGGCGGCGGTGGACCGGGCGACCTGACACTCAGGCGTGCAGGGGCCGGCGGCGGGGGCGGACCGTCCGGTGGGCGATGCGCCAGCCCTCGGCGGTCAGCGTCACGGTGTCGTCGTAGGTGACGCTGCTGACCGTGCCGTCGGCCATCACGCCCAGCCCCTTCGAGACGACCCTCGCCTGCGAGCCGGTCGCCTCCGTGAGCACGACGTTGGTGACATGGTGGGCGACCGGGTTGGCGTCGCCCAGAGCCAGGGCGGCCTCGCGCAGAGCGGACGGGCCGGCCAGGACGCCGCCGCCGAGGGCGGTCACGTCGTAGGTCGCGTCCGGCGTGAACAGGGCGGCCAGGCCCTCGAAGTCGCCGGCGTCGCAGAGATGCCCGTGCCGGTTGATCAGGTCGAGGACGGCGGTCCGGTCGTCCGCGGTGAACGTCATGGCGGTCCTCCCTGCCTTGTCCTGCTACCGTAAGTGGGGATGTCCCCGGATCGCAAGCGTGCCGACGCCACCCGCAACGCCGCCGTGCTGCTGACGGCCGCCCGCGACCTGGTGGAGCGCGAGGGCAGCGACATCTCGCTCGACCAGGTGGCGCGGCTCGCCGGGGTGGGCAACGCGACGCTCTACCGCCACTTCCCCACCCGCGAGGATCTGCTGGCCGCCGTCTACGCCGACGAGGTGGCGGCCCTGTGCGCGTACGGCGCCGAGGTCGGCCGGGCGTCGCCGCCGTTGGACGCGCTGTTCGCCTGGCTCGACGCCTTCGTGGTGCACGTGGCGACCAAACGGCCGCTGGCGCTGGCGGCCACCGAGGGGCCGGGCGGGCGGCGCGGGCCCCGGTTCGCGGCATGGCACGCGTCGATCAACGCGGTGGCCGCCGACCTGGTCGAGGGCGCGCGCGGCGACCTGCGGACGGGGCTCACCGCCACCGACGTGCTCACCCTGGCCCGAGGGGCGGCGCTGGCCGCCGACGTCGAAACCGCACGCCGCCTGACGGCCTACCTGCGGGACGGTCTCAGCTCGGGTCGAGCGTGAACTCGGCTCGGTGCACCTTCCCGTCGACCTGGAACTCGAGGAACGCCCGGTAGCGGGCCGCGCCCGGAAGGGAGACGTTGAAGCGGATCGCGCCGTCGGTCAGTTCCGGGTCGGGGTGCACGTGGACATAGCCCAGGTCCCCTTCGCGCAGCACCACCAGATGCCCGTACGACCCCAGGTAGCGCTCCAACGTGACCGGGCCGGGGGCCGAGCGGGCGACCCGGAACAGGACCGGGGTCGTGGCGCCGGGTTTGGCGTCGCCCTCCATCGAGACCAGGAACGGCTTGGCCTCGACGATCGTCTGCGGGGCGGGCAGCTCGGCCGTGGTCGTGTCGCCGGGCACGAAGTGGTCGACGCCGAGCACCAGCGGGGTGGCCGGACTGTCCAGGGTGAAATCGGCGAAGACGCGGTAGGCGCCGGCCTCGGGCAGGGTGAGCGGCACCGACCACAGGCCGTCGGGGGCCATCGTGGGGTGCAGATGCTGGAAGCCGGTCAGGCCGCGGCCCACGACGACCAGGTGCAGCGGCTTGTCGTGCACGACCGAGTAGCGGGTGGCGGGCTGCTTGTCGGCGCCGACGATCCGGAACGTGTAGTCGACCGTGCTGCCCTTCGGCTGCGACCGGCGTACGGGCTGGATCGTGTAACCCTGGTCGCTGACCGCGGTGCCCAGCGCGTCGACGCTGGCCGTGCCGCCGTCGCCGCCGCCGTGCTGATGCGGGCCCGCGCCCGTCATGGCCACGGGCGCGGGAGCCTGGGCCGGCTTCGCCACGGTGGCCCGGCCGAGCGCATAACCGCCGATCAGCGCGACGACCACCCCGCCCACGGCCACCGGCGCGACCGGGATGCGGGCGAGACGAGGCAGGGGTGAGCCGCGCCGGCGCCACACGACGACAGCGGCCGCGACGAGAGCGAGGCCGGCAGCCCCACCCGCCCAGGCGAGCCAGTTGATCCCGCCACCATTGTCGTCAGTCTTCGCCGGCGTCGTGGCGCTGCCGGGCGGCGCCCACCCGGCCGGCGCGGGCGTCGTCGGTCCCGTGTACTTGAACGTCACCGTCCCGTGAACCTGGTCGCCGTCCGACGCCGTGGATCGGTACTCCACTTTGTACTCACCCGTGGCCGGCAGGTGCGCGATCCTGACTCGGGCCGGGAAGCCGGTCTTGTACTCCCGGGGCTCGAACTTGCCGTTCTCCATGAAGTATTCGGTGACCGGCTTGTCCAGCGGCCGCGGCGAGGCGTGCTCCCACCCGTTGTCGACCCGGCCGCCATCGGGCGCGGTGACCGCGAAGTACGCATCATCGCGCACCTTCTCGGTGAAGTAGAGCTCGACGCTGCCGAGCGGCGCGGCGACCGTCGCCCCGTTCACGGGGTTGGACATCGCCAGCGTGCCGTGGGCCGAGGCGGGCGATGCGGGCAGCCCGAACACGAGAGCCAGCAGGACGCCGAGCGCGAGAAGACCGCGTACGAGGGAACGCATCTCCCCATCCTCGGAGAACTGGAACTTTAGTCAATACATTCAAATCTTTTTATTCCTGGCCAGAAAGCCCGGGCGGCGGCGGGCCCGGGCGGAAGGCGGGCGCGGGCGCGGCAGGCGGGCGGGCGCGGGCGCGGCAGGCGGGCGGGCGCGGCAGGCGGGCAGGCGGGCAGGCGGGCAGGGCGCAGCAGGCGGGCAGGCGCGGGCGCGGCAGGCGGGCAGGCGCGGGCGCGGCAGGCGGGCGGGCGCGGCAGGCGGGCAGGCGCGGCAGGCGGGCAGGCGCGGGCGCGGCAGGCGGGCGGGCGCGACAGGCGGGCGGGCGCGGCAGGCGGGCAGGCGGGCGGGCGCGGGCGGCGGGGCGGGGGGCAAGCGCAGAAGGGTCCGGGAGGAAAGCAAATGATCGATCCTCGTTAATGACATGGCCACTCGGCGGGTCTACGTTCGGGCCTCATGGCTGAGTTCGATCGCCGCACGTTTTTGCAGATGCTCGGTGTTCCGGCGGTCGCTACGGCGACGCCCGCGAGCCTCGACAAGGCCCTCGCCATCCCCGCGGCCCACCGCACCGGGAGCATCGAGGACGTCGAACACGTGATCATCCTGATGCAGGAAAATCGTTCGTTCGACCACTACTTCGGCGCCCTGCGGGGCGTCCGCGGCTTCGCCGACCCCCACCCCGTACGGCTTCCGTCGGGCCGCAGCGTCTGGCATCAGCCGAACGGCACGGGTGAGCTGCTGCCGTTCCGCCCCGAGGTGCCGGACGTGGGCGACATGTTCCTGCCCGACCCGCCGCACGGCTGGAACGATACGCACGACGCGTTCAACGGCGGCCGCTACGACCGCTGGGTGCCCAACAAGGGCGTGCAGACCATGACCCATCACGTCCGGGCCGACCTGCCGTACGCGTACGCCCTGGCCGACGCGTTCACGATCTGCGACAACTACTTCTGTTCGCTGCTGGGCTCGACCGACCCGAACCGCTATCACATGTGGACGGGCTGGGTCGGCAACGACGGCCAGGGCGGCGGCCCGGTCGTCGACAACTCGGAGGCCGGCTACGACTGGTCGACCTACCCCGAGAAGCTCGAGCAGGCCGGTGTGTCGTGGCGCATCTATCAGGACATCGGCGTGGGCCTGACCGCCGCCGGGTCGTGGGGCTGGACGAACGACCCGTTCATCGGCAACTACGGCGACAACGCGCTGCTCTACTTCCACCAATATCAGGTGCAGCCGGGCAACCCGCTCGCCGACAAGGCCAAGATGGGCACCGAGATCAACAAGCTCGGCCGCGACCCGGAGAAGCTGCTCACCGACTTCCGCGCCGACGTCGAGAACGACCGGCTGCCCTCGGTCAGCTGGGTCGTCGCACCCGAGGCCTACACCGAGCACCCGAACTGGGGCCCGCACTACGGCGAGTGGTACGTCTCGCGCGTCATCGACATCCTGGCGTCGAACCCCAAGGTGTGGAGCAAGATGGCGCTCTTCGTCACCTACGACGAGGAGGGCGGCTTCTTCGACCACCTCGTGCCGCCCACCCCCGACCCGGCCCGCTCGACCGTGCCGACCACCAACGAGATCTTCCCCGGCAGCAGCAATCACCCCACCGGCCCGTACGGGTTCGGGGTGCGCGTGCCGATGATCGTGGTCTCGCCGTGGACGCGGGGCGGCTGGGTCAACTCGCAGCTGTTCGACCACACGTCGCTGATCCGGTTCCTGGAGCGCCGCTTCGGCCCCAAGGAACCCAACATCACGCCGTGGCGCCGGGCCGTGGCCGGCGACCTGACCAGCGCGTTCGACTTCAAGACGCCGAACCGCCGCCGCGTCGACCTGCCCGGGACGGCCGAGTTCAAGCCGACCGAGCTGACCCGCCAGCCCGACGAGGTGCCGGTGCCCCCGGCCGACCCGGCGCTGCCCAAGCAGGAGCGGGGTGTCCGGCCGGCTCGCGCGCTGCCGTACGACCTGCACGCCGACGGCAAGGCCGCGACCACCGGGTTCACGATCGACTTCCGTAACACCGGACGCGCCGCCGCGGTCTTCCAGGTGCACTCGGCCGACCCCGCCCACGAGCCCCGGACGTACACGGTCGAACCGGGCAAGCACCTGACCGGCATGTGGCCCACCACCGCCGCGTACGACCTGGAGGTGCGCGGGCCCAACGGGTTCTACCGCCACTTCACCGGGAAGGCGGGCAAGCCGAGCGTCGAGGTGCGCGGGGCGGGCACCGGGCTCGACATCGTCAACCACGGCGGGGCGCGGGCGCTGGTCAGGGTGGCCAACCGCTACTCGCACAAGGAGACGACCGTGTCGGTGCGGCCGGGCTCGACCCACCAGCACCGGACCCCGACCGTACGCGGCTGGTACGACCTGACCGTCACGGCCACGGGCATCGAGCGCCGCTACGCGGGCCACCTCGAGAACGGCCGCGAAAGCATTAGTGATCCCGGTATGGGAGGTCTGGCCTGATCAGCGCGAGCTTGTCGCCGTCGGGGGTGCCCGGCTCGGCCGAGTGGATCAGCAGCCGCTGCCCGCTCGCGTCGCCGATGTCGAGCGTCTCGTAGTCGAGCGTCAGCCGGCCCACATCCGGGTGGTGCAAGACCTTCTTCCCCGTACGGCAGTAGGACACCTCGGCCCGGGCCCAGAGCTCGCGGAACTCCTGGCTGTGCACGGACAGCTCGCCGACCAGCCGTTGCAGCTCGGCGTCGTCGGGGTAGAGCCCGGCCGCCGAGCGCAGCGCCGCGACGCTCTGGGCCCGCACCGCGGCCGGGGCCGGCCGGCGGAAGACGTCGCGCACCAGGTTGCGGCCCTCCCGCAGATCCGGGTTGAGCAGCACCGCCAGCTCGTTGGCGCGCAGCACGGTCAGCGTGCGGTCGAGCAGCACGACCGGCCACGGCGACAGGTCGACGAGCCGGGCCACCGAGGGCCGGATCTCGGGGTCGGGCGCGGCGGCCGGGACGGCCACGGCGGCCAGTCGCTGCAGGTGGCTGGTGGCGTCGCCGTCCAGCTGCAGCGCGCGGGCCAGCGCGGCCACCACCTCGGGCGACGGGTTGCGGTCGCGGCCCTGCTCGAGGCGTACGTAGTAATCGACGCTGATGCCCGCGAGCAGGGCCAGCTCCTCGCGCCGCAGCCCGCGCACGTGCCGCCGCCCGCCCGCGACCAGCCCGGCCGCGGCGGGACCGATCAGCGCCCGCCGCGCCCGCAGGAACTCCCCCAGGTCACCAGCCATCCCCCCACGGTAGGCCGGACCTCGGGCGAAAACCTGGCCCTGCGACCCCCAGGATCGGCCGGGCCTGGGGAAACGCGCCCGCCGCGCCCAGGCTGGGACACATGGAACTGAAGAACCGACGCGCCCTGGTCACGGGCGCCTCCTCCGGAATCGGCGCCGCCGTCGTGCGGGCCCTGCGCGACGAGGGCGCCCGTGTGGCCGCCGCGGCCCGGCGCACCGACCAGCTCGGCGGCGACCTGAATCTGGCCCTCGACGTCACCGACGAGTCCGCGATCCGGGCCGCCGTCGCCGCCGCCACCGGCGAGTTCGGCGGGCTCGACCTGGTCGTCAACGCGGCCGGGATCATGCCGCTGGGCCCGGTGCTCGGGGCCGACGTGACCACCTGGCGGCGCTGCCTCGACACCAACCTGCTCGGCATGATGCTCGTGACCCACGCGGCCCTCCCCCACCTGGTCGAGGCGGGCGCGGCCGACATCGTCAACATCTCGTCGATCGGCGGCCGCGAGACCTATCCGGGCGCCGCCGCCTATCACGCGTCCAAATTCGGCCTGTACGGCTTCTCGGACGCGCTGCGCAAGGAGCTGACCGGCGACGGCGTACGGGTCAGCGTGGTCGAGCCCGGCTACACCGAGACCGGGCTGTTCGGCAGCATCGGCGACTCCGCTCTGCAGGCCGGCATCGAGGGCGCGATGGCCGCCCAGCGCAACCTCGACCCCGGCGACGTCGCGGCGGCCGTGCTGCACATCGTCAGCCGGCCGCCGCACGTCGTCGTCAACAACCTCCAGATCAGGCCGTCGGTCCAGGCCTGACCTCGGCCCTAGCCCGGCAGCAGCGGCTGGAACCTCGGCGGCGCCACCCGCTTTCCGGAAGGCGGAGCGGCCGGCACCGTCGGGGCCGTCGCACCCGGCGCGGGCAGCTTGCCCACGAGCGGCAAGCTGAGCGAACTGCCGCGCAGATCGAGGCGTACGGTCGCGCCCGTCGACTGCGGGGTCGAATACTCGTTGTCGCTGGCCTGCAGGATCAGGCCGAGCACGTGCCCGGCGGCGATCCGCTGGTCGGTGGGCTGCAGCGGCACGGTCACCGAATACCACCGGCCGGGCCGCAGCGGCGTCACGAACCGCAGCGACACGTGGTGGGCGGCGTCCTGCCAGCCCCGGGTCACAATCGCGTGGTCGCTGGTCACCACGTCCTCGGCGGTGTCGCGGTAACAAGCGTCGTCGAAGGTCGTCGACGCACCCCAGCACGACTCGGTAGTCAGCGTCGTGATGCCCTCGCCCCGGCCGAGATAGTTGACCCGGTTCGCGGTGCCGTAGTCGACCAGCCGGGCCGTCAGCTCGGTCGTCGGCTTGTCGACCTGCACCTTCAGGGTCACGGTGGGCGTGCCCGAGATCCGTACGGGCTGGGTCAGCGGCGCCGAGAGGAACGAGACCCTTCCCGGTACGGCGGAGTTCGGGCTCGCCACGGCGACGTCCTCACTGAGGTCGGGCGCGTCTGACCACGTACGGGAACCGCCGTTGACCTTGCCCCCGAGCGTGCCCGTGGAACCGTCGCCGTTGCCCAGCGCGACCCTCGTCGTCCTGGCGGCCGAGGCAGGCCAGGACCGCTCGTTCACCCACGTGCCCGGCGCGGTCTCGATCGTCGCCTGCGGCTCGCGGTCGATGCCGTTGCGCAGCCCCTGCAGCCACCGGTCGAACCAGCGGTGCAGCGTGTCCACCCACTCGCCGCGGCGGATGTCGAACGGGTCGACGTGCCCCTGCTGGGCCAGCCAGATCTTCTTGGGCACGTCGAGCCGCTCCCACCACCGCGCGAACTGGGTGGTCGTCACGTTCGTGTCGTTGATGCCGTGCGCGATGAACACGCTCGCGTGCACCCTGCGTGCGTCGGGCCGGAAGTCCCGCTCGGCCCAGTACGCGTTGTAGTTGCCGGTCGCGTCGTCGCTGCCCTCGTCCAGTTGCTTGACGACCTGGTCGCAGACCCCCGCCGGACGCCCGTTGACCACCCGGTGCAGATACTCCGGGTAGTCGTTGGTCCGCAGCACGCCGTTGTAGCGCTGATAGTCGTACCAGCTCGAGATGGCCGAGATCGGCACGATCGTCTCGAGCCCCTCGACGCCGGTCGCGGCCACCCCGTTGGCCACCGACCCGTCCCACGACTTGCCGATCATGCCCGTCTTGCCGTTGGTCCAGCGCGTCGCGACGGCCGGGGTGCCATCGGCGTACGTGGCCCTGGCCCGCCCGTTCAGCCAGTCGACCACGGCCTTGGCGCTGAGCACCTCCTCGCGGCCGCCCACGTCCATGCACCCCGTCGACCGGTTGGTGCCGGCGATGTCGGCCGCCACGAACGCGTACCCGCGCGGCACGAAGAAGTTGTCGTAGAACAGCGGCTGCTTGGTGATCACGCCGTTCGCGTCGTACTGCTTGAGCTCGCTCTCGTTGCCCCGCCCGCAACACGAGTAGTACGGCGACGCCTCCAGAATGACCGGCACCTTCACCGCCGCCCGGGGCCGGGTGATGTCGACGGCGACCTTGTCGGGCACCCCGTCCTGATCGTTGTCGAGCGTGGTCTGCACCCACACGCTCTCGCGGACGGCGTCCTCATAGGAGTAGACGGGCACTGTCTCCCCGCCCCGGATGTGCGCCGGCGTCCCGGCCGCCCCAGCAGGCGCCGCGGCGATGGCCAGCATCACGCCGGCCCCCGCAACGACGGCGACGCTTCGCATTCGTAGCCCTGACATCGACGCATCGTATTACGTCAATGCCTTTGCGGGCATCCGCCTGCGTGTTTTCACGCCAGGCGGCCGAGCCGGTTCTTCTCTACAAGCACGCATCAACGGGAGGGAGACCTGCGGTGACACAGGACGAGCGCGCGGTGGCCGAGCGGGATCACCAGGGGACACTGTGGCTGATCAACGGAATCCTGGCCGGCGTCGGCGGGGTGTTCCTCACGACCGGGTCGGTGCCGGTCACCCTGATCGCCGCCGCGGTGGCGGTCGTCATCTCGGGTATGGCCCTCATGACCCGCCGCTGACGCTCGGTCATCATGAGACCCGGACGACGAGGGCGGGAGGGCGACGTGGCCGACAGACCGGAGCGGCCGGTCCCCGCCGAGTCGTTCGAGGACTTCTTCAAGCGGATGTACGAGCCGCTGCTGAGCTTCGCGACGTTCTGGTGCGGCAGCTACCACGACGCGGACGACGCCGTGGACACGGTCATGGTGGCCATGTGCGAGCGCTGGCACGAGATCAAAAGCCCGGCCGCGTACGCCCGGCGGGCAGTCCCCCGGACGATCATCAAGCTTCGCCGTGACCGCGGCGACCACCGCTTCGTCGCCGTGCCGACCGACCAACTCCCCGAACTGGTCGACATGGTCTCGGACATCGACCGGATCAGCGGCGACCAGTGGGTGCAGGAGCTGCTCGGCACCCTGCCGCCGACCCAGTACGCGGTGCTCAGCCGCTTCCTCGACGGCCTGAGCATGAGCGAGATCTCCGACGAACTGCGCCGCAGCGAGTCCACGATCCGCCAGAACTACAAACTGGCCCGCGACCGCCTGCGCCCCGCAGTCAGCGAATACGACCGCACCCGCCCGCCCCCGCCCCCGCCGCGTTCGCCGTCTTCGGCACCTCCCCCTCCTTCCCCACCCCCGCCGCGTTCGTCGCAGGGGCAGAATGTGGACAGAGCGGGAGGCGAGCGATGAGCGACGACAGCGTCTTCGAGGAGTTGGCCGACGCGGCCGACGCCTCCGCGCGGCTCACCCACGCCCGGCTCGGGGACGACGAACTGCAGCGCCGATACCAGCGGGTGGCGCGGGGCGGCCCCCGGCCCGAGACCGGCGACCGGCCGCAGATCCTCGACATCTGGCGGGCGATCGCGGAGGACTGCGTACGGGAGGATCTGTGGGTCTGGGGTGACGGGCCGGTCCGCGATGCAGTCGCCGACGCCGAGCAGCTGCTGTGCCTGCTGCTGCCCGCCACCCGTCTGCCCAGGCTCGCGCTCGACCGTCCCGACATGACGAGCCAGGAAGTCCTCGCCGCGCTGGCCCCGCTGGGCGACGAACGGAAGATCCCGCACCGGCTCGCCGCCATCCTGCTCGACTACTACGCCGAGCACGCCGACAACGGCACGCCGACGTTCACCGGCTCGGTCGACTCGTACGCGGTGTCGGTGACGTTGTCGCTGGCCACCCTGGGTTTCGTCAGGATCTTCCGGACCAGCACGGCCCGCCAGGCGCTGCGCGACCAGCTGCGGGACCTGGAGGAACGGGCGAGTGTCCGGCTCACCGCGGCGCAGGAGGGGCTGCTGCGTACGTTCAGCGTCACCGAGTTCGACACCGAATCCCCGGCCGGTCGGGCGCTGCTCGCCATGGTGAACCAGGACAGACTGCCGGTGCCCCAAGTGGTGGCCCGGCTGCGGGCTGACTGGCAGGAGATGCTCGCCGCTGCCCCCGAGACCCTCGTCGCGGACGACCGGGATGCCGACCTGCTCGAGTGCGGCTGGCCCGGAGGGATCACCGCCACGGTCACCGCCCTCGAAGCGGTGGAGGAGCTGATCTCCGAGCGGACGCGCGTTCTCGGCCTGCTCGACGAGGAACAGCAGCGGCTGTCCCGGAAGCTGCAACTACGCTACGAGCTGGCCCTGTCCTACTGGGCGGGGATCGCGACCTTCGGGTCGGGCCGGTGGCCGGTCGAGGATGTGCCGTGGGTCGCCACCGACGGCGAGAGCTCCGACTACAACACCCTGCAAGTGGCCTCGCTGGCGATGAAGGGCATGGTGGCCCGGCGCGGCGCCGATGCTCAACTGGCCCGGATCGGCTCCATCCTGCTCGAGCTGGCCGACCGCGCGCGGATCACCCGTCGCTCGGCCCCGGACGAACCCCACGAGCATCCGGACTTCGCCCCGCTGCTGCTGCAGCGCGCCGTTCAGTTGGCCGGTCTGGTGACCGATGCCCACCGGCGTGAGGCGCTGCTCGCGCTGGTGGATCGGATGCGGGACCACCACATGCCGCCTCGCCGGTCCTGGCACACGACCATCGCTGTCGTCCGGGCGTTGGTCGCCGTCTCCGTCGCGCGGGCCGAGTCACCGGTTCGCAGCGGCGCGATGGCCGACTTCACTTCGGAACTCTTGACCGAGGCGGAGCACCTTTACGACCGTGAAATGCTCGACCCGCAGCAGTCACTGCCGGAGCAGCTGGAACGGATCGGGGCCGACCTGCGCCGGGCCCGGGAAATACGGCGCGAGAAGCCGGGGGTGGCCGCGGCGGTGGCGGCCGATGTGAACCGCCGGCTGCGCGAGCTCGCTGCCGCCCGGGAGTCTCGCCAGGAATCTCAGTTCTGAATGGCGGGCCAGGCGGCCTCGGGGTGGCAGCGGGCCGGGCAGGCGAAGATGTAGACCTCGTTGCCCAGGAAGAGCTGGGCCTGGTCGCCGTTCTTGTCGCGCATCGGCCACATGTCGAAGCCGAAATTCTCCGGCACCTGGCACAGGAAGACCATGTCGGTGCCGCAGGAGCAGCGGTAACTCTCGGGCTCCTGCGCCCAGGACGGGACGCCGCCCAGCTTGAAGCCGGAACGGCCACGACCGTGTTCGTCGACCTCTTCGTCGGCGGGCCGGAGGGCGAGCCGACGCGGTTCCAGCTGCGGTTCGGCGTCCGGCGAAGCTACGCCGTACGGGCGGAACAGGAAACGCCAGAACGGGCCGGCATAGGGGTCCACTGCCGTGTCCCAGTAACGGTCCGGCAGCTGAGCCGGGCCGAAGGCCGCGTCGTCGTGCGCCGGGCACTGAAATACCAGTAGATGGTCACCGGCGAACTGCGGGACGTCGAGCTGGAAGAAGAAGACCATCGGCCGGCCGCAGAAGCAGGCCGGCCACGGTTCGCCGGCATCGAGCAGCGGCCACCCGCCGATCGTGTTGCGGTCGCCGGCAACCGGCGGCTCGGGCTGGATCTCAACGGTGTGGATCATCGACGGTCCTCTTCCAGCCGGAAAACTCGCAGCGTACGGGCTGCGCGGGCGTCATAGTCGCGAAACGCCGGCCAGACCCGCAACAGCAGCGGCCACAACCGTTCCCGCTCGGCCCCGTCGACCAGCATTGCCCGTACGGGGGTGGTCTCCCCGCCGATCGTGATCGTGGCCGCCGGGTTGGCCAGCAGGTTGACCGACCAGCTCGGATGATGGTCCTGCCCCCAGTTCGAGCCGATCACGACGAACGCGTCCCCGTCACGGGCGTACAGCACCGGCCGTTCCCGCGGCAGACCGCTTTTGCGCCCCGTGGTCGTCAGCAACAACGTGGCCGGCGCCGTCCGCCAGCCGACCACCGAGAAGCGGCCCTTGGCGAGCCGGATCAACCGCCGGTCGAGCGGCATCAAGAACCGCCCCGAGGCGGCGAACCACCGCCGATGCCCGATCCGCAGGATCAACTCGCTGATACGCACGGCAGCATCAAAGCACAGCGGCCGTCTCTCCCTCGCCGTCGTCCTGCCGGCGGAGATTCTCCGGCACCGGCTGCCCGTACTTCTCGGCCAGATACAGCGTCTGGGCGTAGAAGCGGGCCTGCCGCACCACGTCGCCCAGCACGTACGCGTTGGTGCCCGCCCCGGCGATCACGGCGACCACCGGCATCGCCTTCGCGACCTTGTCGACCGGAACCGCGCGCCCGTTGGCGAACTGTTTCATGAGCTTCTCGACCGCCGCCATCAGCCGATGGTCGTCCCGCAACTTCTGGCTCCACCGCACCCGGTCCTTGGCGACGTTGAACGCCGCCCCTGCCTTGCGAGCGGTCTCGACCTTCGGCGCCTGGCTGCGATAGGCCCGCACCACCATGCGATCGACGAGGTGCTTCATCTCATCGTCGTTCACATCGAACCCGTACGCGTAACAGACCCGCGTGGCGACGGCCGTGCTCAGCACGTGCATCGCCACCATGTCCAGGGTGAGCGCGGCGACCCCGCCGGCGAACGGAACCATCGCGAGCGCACCCATGGCCCCGCCCTGCAGCGCTCCGCTTGTGCGCCACTTCAGCGCCATCGTCCGGGTGAAGTCGTCGAGCTGCTCGAGGTCGAGCCCCTTGAGGTCCGCCAGCTTCTCGACCTCCCGACCGGCCGCCCGGTGATGCTCCAGCACCTTTTCGGGATCCACGAGCTCGGTCGTCCAGTCGGTCACGAGCTCGAGCAGGTGAACGGCTTGCTTGGCCACCGGCACCAGCGCCGCGTCGGCCACAGTCCCGAGGCCGTCCTTGACGACCGGGGGCGTCACGTTCGCGACGGCCTGGCCGGCCTTCCGGGCGGTCTCCTTGACCTGCCGGCCCGCGCCGCCGATCGCGGCCCTGGCCTTCGGCGGGAGCAGCTGGCGGCGCTCGGCCTTCTTCGCCCAGTGCCGCTGCAACTCCGCCCACCGTCGTTCCTCGTACGGCGACATCACGGGCGCCTCACCGGGACCTTCACTCATACGGCAGAGGCTAGATGATCTTCCGTGTCCGCAGCCGGGTGACGCGCCTCGCAGTACTTGCCCCTGACGTCAACGTGAGGTTCTAGCGTGGCGGCATGCAGATCAACGGAACAAAAGCCCTCGTAACCGGCGCCAACCGTGGCCTGGGCAAGGCCTTCGCCGAGGCCCTGCTGGCCCGCGGCGCGACCACCGTCTACGCCACAGCGCGCAAGCCCGAGAGCATCGACATCCCCGGCGTCGTCCCGCTGCGGCTGGACGTGACCGATCAGGCGTCGATCGACGCGGCGGTCGCCGAGGTGGGTGAGCTCGACATTCTCGTCAACAATGCCGGCATCTCGACCAACGCGCCCCTGCTCGGCCCGTCCAAGGAGAACATCCGCCGGGAGTTCGAGACCAACTTCTGGGGGACCCTCGACGTCACCCGCGCCTTCGCGCCCAAGCTGGCCGGCGGGGCCATCCTCAACGTCATCTCGGCGCTGAGCTGGTATGCCTTCGCCCCGGCGAGCAACGGCTACGCCGCCTCGAAGGCCGCGATGTGGTCGCTCACCAACGGCGTCCGGCTCGAGCTGGCCGAGCAGAAGACCCAGGTCACCGCCCTGGCCCTGGCCATCGCGGACACCGACATGATGGCCGGCTACGACATCCCCAAGCTGCCGCCGCACGAGGTGATCGCCCAGGCCTTGGACGGCCTGGAGGCGGGCAAGCTGGAGGTCATCGCCGACAAGCCGACGGCCAACGTCAAAGCCTCCCTCTCCGGTGACCCGGCCCTGTTCTACGCCGACATCCCGGCCGCCCTGTTCGGCTGACGGCACGGGCCGGGGACGGATCAGGCGGGCCCGGCCAGCCCGATCAGGTTGCCCTCGGGGTCGGTGAAGTGGGCGACCACCAGGTCACGACCCTCAGGGCGCTCCGGCCCCATCACCCGCCGCCCGCCCAGCGCCTCGGCCCGCCGCAGCGCCTCTTCCACGTCGGGCACCCCCACGTAGAAAACGGTCTGCGGCCGAAACCCGGCACCGCCACCCACCCCGCCCGGGATCGTGTCCCCGGCCGGGGTGAAGCCGTACGAGCCGGGCTCGGAGACGGACGCGGCGACCGGCCCGGAGGTATCGAACGACCAGCCGAACAGCGAACCGTAGTAGCCGCGGAGGGCGGCCGGGTCGGTGCCGATTATCTCGAAGTGCACCACGGGATGCGTCATGCCGACCGAGCATGCCCTAGATTCGGGGCGTGATCGACCCCTTCGAGGACGCCGGCGCGCTGCGGGAGGCGTATCTCGGGGTCGACTGGGCCACGACCCCGCTCGGCCCGGTCGCCGAGTGGAGCCCGACCCTGCTCAGCGCGGTCGACATGTTGCTGCACACCCGCAGCGCGGTCACGCTGTTCTGGGGTGCCGAGCAGGTGATGGTCTACAACGAGGCCTACGTCGACATGATCGGCGACAAGCATCCGGCCGCGCTGGGCGCCCCGGTGCATGAGGTGTTCGCCGAGATCTGGGACGAGATCGGGCCGATGATCGCCACGGTGCGGACCGGCGCCGCGGCGACCGGGCTGAGCCCGCTCGTGCCCTACGACGACGCCTACCGCGGGTTCCTGCGCCTGGTCGCGGCCGCCCTCAACCAGGGTCTCAGCCGGGCCGGCGAACGCGCCTTGGCCGAGGCCTTGCAGCGCAGCCTGCTCAGCCATCCCGCCCAGCCCGACCACTTGCAGGTGGCGGTCCGCTATCAGCCGGCGGCCGAGGGGGCCAAGGTCGGCGGCGACTGGTACGACGCGTTCACCCTGCCCGACGGCCCGGCTTCGACGCCCTGCTCGGCGCGCTGGCCGCGGCCCCGGACAAGACCGCCGAGGCCCTGTGCGACCGCCTGCTGACCGAGCTGGCCGGCCGGGCCGAGGACGACGTGGTGCTAGCCGTGGTGCACCGGCGTCCGGCGTAGCGGGCCGCGCGTGACGACGTACGCGAGAAGCAGTGCCATGACGGCGACGCCGGCCCACATGGCCTGTTGCCAGCCGTCGACGAAGGATTGCTGGGCGGCCGCGAGCGAAGCGGCGTCGGCGTTGGCGATGTTCTCGCGTACGGCGGAAGGGGCGCCGGGCAGGCGGGAGTCGATGGCGGAGCGGTAGCCGGCCGACAGGATCGCGCCCAGCAGGGCCACGCCCAGGGCGGTGCCGAACTCGCGGGTCACGTCGTTGAGCGCGGACGCCACGCCCTGGCGGTCGCGGGGCAGCGAGGACGTGATGGCCTCGGTCGACGGGGTCATCGACAGGCCCATGCCCAGGCCCATCGCCAGCATGCCGGGCAGCACCGACAGGTAGCCGCCGTCGACGGAGACCAGGGCGGCCATCAGGGCCAGGCCCGCGCCGCCGAGGGCGATGCCGGTGGCCATCGTCGCGCGGGCGCCGGCCCGGGCCGCCAGCCGCGGGGCGAGGCCGGAGGCGACCATCATGAGCAGCGCCATCGGCAGCATCGCGAGCGTCGAGCGCAGGCCCGACCAGCCCAGCACGGCCTGGAAGTACGGGAACAGCACCACGAAGATGCCCGCCTGCACGCCGAAGACGGTCAGCAGCGACACCGACCCGCTCGCGAGCCCGCGTGACCGGAACAGGCGCACGTCGAGCAGCGGGGCGGGGTGGCGCAGCTCCCAGGCGACGAAACCGATCGCGGCGATCACGCCGAGGGCCAGGCCGATCAGGGTCTCCGGGGCGGCCCACCCCCGTACGGGACCCTCGTGCAGGACGAAGATGAGCGCGACCACGGCGATCAGCGACGTCACCGAGCCGCCGACGTCGAAGCCCTTCCCCTCGCGGGAGTCGGGCACCGAGCGTACGGTCAGGACGGCCGCCACCAGGACCAGCGCCACCGGCAGCAGGAACAGCCAGCGCCAGCTCGCGACGTCGACCAGGATCGCCGAGAGATACATGCCGAGCAGGCCGCCACCGCCGGCCACACCGGTCCAGATGCCGATCGCGCGGGACCGTTCCTCCTCGGGGAACGTCGACGTGATCACGGCCAGGGTGACCGGCATGATCATCGCCGCGCCGACGCCGCTGAGCAGGCGGGACGCGATCATGACCTCGGTCGTCGGGGCGAGCCCGGCCACCGCGTTGGCGACGCCGAAGACGAGCAGGCCGGTCAGCAGCACGGGCTTGCGGCCCCAGCGGTCGCCGGCCGCGCCCAGCGGCAGCAGCAGGGCGGCCAGGGTGAGCGCGTAGACGTTGATGATCCACAGGACGGTGCTCTGCGAGGCCCCGAAGGCCAGGGCGATCTGCTGCTGGGCGACGTTGAGGCCGGAGACGGAGGCGATGACCGCCATCAGCGCGACGCAGACGGCGATCAGAATCGCGCGGCGCCGGCGGGGGTCGTCGATCGTGACGGTGGGGGCGGTAAGCATGGCGCAAAGGTAGGGCGGCTTTGCCCGTACGGCATTAGCTCTTGCGGGAATAGCAAGAATCAGGCTGACGCGTGGGCGCGCTCGCCCTCCTGGTCGAAGATCGTGAGGATCTCGACCGGGCCGTCCACCGCGCCGATGAAGTGCGGGATCATCGTCGAGAACTCGGCCGCGTTGCCCGTCGCGACGGGGATCTGCCGCTCGGCCAGATGCAGCAGCGCCGTCCCGCTGATCACCGTGAACCACTCGCGCCCGGGATGGACGGCCAGCCGCTCGGGGCTCGGGCGGCGCTCCGGCGTGATCCGCATCTTGGCCACGAGGCTGCCGCCGGGGCGGGCCGGCTCGCGCGACAGCACCCACGTCGTCAGCCCCGGCTCCTGATGCTGCAGCGGCCGGATGATCACGTCGGCGTCGTCGACCGGCTCGACCAGGTGATCGATCGTGGTGTCGAGGGCCCGGGCCAGCGCCACCAGCTGGTCGAGGTCGATGCGGCGGTGGCCGGTCTCGATGCGGCTCAGCGTGGACGGGCTGATGTGGCAGCGGGCGGCCAGCGCGTCGAGGCTCCACCCGCGGGCCTGACGCAGCCCGCGGATCCGCTGCCGGACGACGTCCGAGATCTCTTGCATTTAGTGCACGTTACCTTGCCGATGTCGCAACATGGGGATCAGCATCGCCGGAAACATCAGCACGTGCCCGGCCGTCATCAGGGTGTCCCCGCCGATCAGCCCCAGCCAGTACGGCACGAGCAGCACGACGAACGGCGCCACCATCCACGCGCACATCTCGCCGATGTGCGCCCACCCGTGCTTGCGGACACGCATCCACAGGGCCATGCCGATCGACATGTTGGTCGCCATCACCATCGCGGCCGCGTCCGGATGCTCGGACAGCGACGGCACCGCCATCGACCACAGCGGTGCGAGAGCGAACATGCCGACGAACATGGCGATGACCATCTCGAGGTAGTGCCCGGCGAACTTCAACGTTGTCGTCATGGCCCGATCATCGAAAAACCGGGGTCACGGTTTCAGGTGCCGGAAGTCATGCCCGGGGTCACGGAATCAGGCCGAGCCTGGCGGCGCGCAGGGCGGCCTGCGTACGGTCGCGGACGCCGAGCTTGCCGAGCACGTTGGTGACGTGGTTCTTGACCGTGCCCTCGGCCAGGAACAAGGCGGCCGCGATCTCCCGGTTGCTGCGGCCCTCGGCGAGCAGCCGCAGCACCTCACGCTCCCGGTCCGAGAGCGGCACCACCAGAGGCTGCGGCGGGGGCTCGGCCTCGGCGTCGGGCAGCTGGGCGAACCGCGCGACCACCTTCGCCGCCACCGAGGGCTGCAGCACCGACTCGCCCCGCGCGGCCGCCCGTACGGCCTCGACCAGCCGCTCCGACGACACGTCCTTGAGCAGGTAACCGAGCGCGCCCGCGCGCAGCGCCGCGAACACGTCGGCGTCGTCGTCGAATGTGGTCAGCGCGATCACCTGGGTCGCCGGGTGCTCGGCGCGGATCCGGCGGGTGGCCGCGACCCCGTCCAGCACCGGCATGCGCAGGTCCATCAGCACGACGTCGGGCCCGGTGGCGGCGACCTGGCGTACGGCCTCCTCGCCGTCACCCGCCTCGCCCACGACCTCCAGACCGGCCGCGGCGCCGAGCAGCACGGCCAGGGCCTCGCGGAACAGCGCCTGATCGTCGACGAGCAGCACCCGTACG
Source organism: Paractinoplanes lichenicola (assembly GCF_016785085.1). Taxonomy (GTDB): domain Bacteria; phylum Actinomycetota; class Actinomycetes; order Mycobacteriales; family Micromonosporaceae; genus Actinoplanes; species Actinoplanes lichenicola. Next base: position 132,233 of record NZ_JAENHO010000004.1, on the reverse strand, counting down.
GGGGTCATCCTGGCACCTCCATGCGCAGCGTGGCCCCGGCCCCGGGCGCCGAGTCGAACGTCACCCGCCCGCCCAGCCGCGCGGCCCGTTCCCGCAGCCCGACCAGGCCGAAACCGCCGCCTGTCTCGTCGCCGCCGACTCCGTCGTCCCGCACCTCGAGGCTTACTGTGCCGGCGGCGGTGTAGTCGAGGTGCAGCGTGACATTGGTGGCCCGCGCGTGCTTGTGGGCGTTGGTCACCCCCTCCTGCGCCGCGCGGAACAAGGACTCCTCGGCCTCAGCCGGCAGCCCTCGCGGCTCGCCCCGGACATCCACCGAACCCAGCTCGCGCAACGCCTCGGGCAGCGGCGCTCGCTCCTCGCGCAGCGCGCCCACCGACCGGCGTACCTCCTGAAGGGCCTTCTCCGCCTGCTCCTGGGCCTTGGCCAGCATCTCGTCGGCCCGCTCGGGAGCCGCCCGGGCCGCCTTGATCTGCATCTGCACGACGGTCAGCGCATGGCCGAGCCCGTCGTGGATGTCGCGCGCCACCCGGTTGCGCTCCTCGAGCACGGCCACCCGTTCCGCCTGCTGCCGGGCCGTCTGCTCGCGCATCAGCAGCCTGGTGACGACCGCGGCGAACGCCCCCACCGCGAACAGGCTCAACCCCTCGCGCAGCCCCTCGGCCAGGGCCATGCCCACGTGGAAGAACGGCAGCAGCGCCACGACCACGGCCACGGCGGCCGGCGGGAGCAGCAGGGTGGCCTGGACGACGAGCACCACGAGCATCAGCGTCGAGCCGACCGACGCGTCCGAGGCGTAGAAGACGGCAAAACCCAGCAGGACCAGGCCCACCACGTACGGGAAACGGAAGCGGCCCCGCTCGGCCCAGGCGAACCCGAAGATGGCCGCGACCGTGAACCCGAACGCGGGCAGCAGCGCGATGCCCTCGCTGTGGCCGCTCCCGACGTCGACGAGCAACGTCAGGAACGCCGCGACGGTCAGCGCGGCCATGGCCCTTTTCACGCCACCACTGTCACGGCAACCACGGATCCGGGTCAAACAGGTTCAGGTTCAGCGGGAGCCCTTGCTTACCGGAGTCGCGGGGGTACCCTGTGGCGCGAACAGCCCCGCGATCTCCTCAGCCCGCGGCGGTGTCGAGCCGATGGGATCGCTGTGGAGAGGACGAGTGCCGCCGGCGGGGTGCGGGTTCCCCCGTTCCGGCTGACGCGTGCCCTGGCCGTCTCCGCAAGCACCATGGCCCTCGCCGCCCTGTGGTTCGGGTTCGGCCTCGTGCACGAGACACCCACCTCGGCGGGCTGGCTCGCCGTGCTGATCTCGGTGCCGGTGGCCGCGGTCGTCTCGTGGCGGGCCTCGGCCGGCGGCCGCACCTACTGGCGCTACGCCTCGGTCGGCATCGTGCTGATCGGCCTGGGCGCCGTCTCCAACGCCTGGGACTACTTCAGCGGCGCCCAGCACGGCCAGCACATCGGCGGGCTGACCGCGGCGATCTACGTGCTGGGGCTGGTCGCCTTCGTGGCCGGCCTGCTGCGCATCCCCGGCGCCCGGCGCACCGGCATCGAATGGGCCCGCTTCGGCCTCGACACCGCCACGGTCGTCGTCACCGTGCTCACCTTCACCTGGCATTTCGCGTACCGGCGGTGGGAGAGCTGGCTGGGCGGCACCATCGCCGACTCGTTCTCCGTGTTCATCGTGCTCTCGGCCGGCTTCGTCTGCGTCTTCGCCTTCGTCAAGGTCGCCTTCACCGGCACCGGCCCGATCGACCGCCGCGCCCTGCACCTGCTCGCCCTGACCGGCGCGGTCGGCGCGGGTGGCGGGTCGCTGGCCCCGCTGCTGGCCGACCGGCCCTACCTGAACACCGCGCACATTTTGCTGCCGGCCACCTCGCTGTGCCTCAGCCTGGCCGCCGACCGGCAGCTGCGCGCCAGCCGCCTCGGCCGGCCGTTGCCCCGCCCGGCGATGAGCCGGCTCAGCCTGATGCCGTACGCCGCGGTGCTGGGCACCGGCGCCCTGCTGCTCACCAGCGCCATCGGCCACACCGCCGACCTGCTCGCCGTCGCGATCGGCTCGGTCACCGTCACGCTGCTCGTCGCCGCCCGCCAGCTGGTCGCCCTGCGCGACAACGCCCGCCTGCTCGAGGACCTCGACGCCCAGAAGCAGGAACTTGCCTACCAGGCCGGCCACGACGCGCTGACCGGCCTGGCCAACCGCACCGTGCTGGCCCGCGAGATCACCGAGGCCCTGGCCGACGACCCGGCCGACGTCAGCGTGGCCCTGATCGACCTCGACGACTTCAAGGCCATCAACGACGACCTGGGTCACGCCGTCGGCGACGCGCTGCTGGTCGCCGTGGCCGAGACGATCGCGTCCCAGCTGCCGCCGGGCAGCCTCGTGGCCCGCCAGGGCGGCGACGAATACGCCCTCCTGCTGCGCGGCGACGCCCCCGGCACGCTGGCCGCCATCACCTCCCGCCTGCGCCTGTCGGTGCACGCGGGCGGTCACGAGCTGGTCGTCGAGTCGAGCATCGGCCTGGCCCCCGCCCGCGACGGCGACACCGCCGACGAGCTGCTGCGCCGCGCCGACGTGGCCATGTACGAGGCGAAGGGCCAAGGCAAAGGACGCCAGGTCACGTACGCCGCGGAGATGGACCAGCGCACCGCCGAGCAGTCCCGCCTCGCCGCCGACCTGCGGGTCGCCCTCGACACCGACCAGCTCAACCTGGTCTACCAGCCGATCGTCGAGATGCCGGGCGGCGAGCTGTACGGGGTCGAGGCCCTGATCCGCTGGAACCACCCCACCCGCGGCCCGATCGGCCCCGACGTCTTCATCCCGGCCGCCGAGCGTACGGGGCTGATCGTGCCGCTCGGGGCCTGGATCCTCGAGGAGGCGTGCCGGCAGGCCGCCGCCTGGCGCGCCTCGCTGGGGGAATGCGCCCCGCACACCGTCACCGTCAACGTCTCGGCCCGGCAGCTCCGGGAGGCCGGGTTCGCTGCCGATGTCGCCGCCGTGCTGCAGCGCACCGGCCTGCCCCCTTCGACGCTGACCGTGGAGGTCACCGAGACCGCGGTCTTCGACGGTGGCACGGCGCTGGCCGAGGTCCGGGCCATCTCCGAGCTGGGCGTCAAGATCGCCCTGGACGATTTCGGTACCGGGCACTCGTCCCTGGGGCTGCTCCGCACGTGCCCGGCCGATGTGCTGAAGGTCGACAAGTCGTTCGTCGACGACGTCACCGAGGGCGGGCAGCAGGCTGTGGTGGTGGCCGCCCTGATCGGCATCTGCGAGGGGATGGGATTGCGGGCCGTCGCCGAAGGTGTCGAAACCGCCGAGCAGGCAGCCGAACTGCAGCGGCTGGGCTACCGATATGCGCAGGGCTTCCACTACGGCCACCCGATGCCGGCCGCGGCGATCGCCGACTACCGCCCGGCCCCGGCCCGCAACCGGATCGCCGCGTAGGCAACCAGCGCCTGTAGCACGTCGTAGCACATATCGTTAGTCTGTAGCTATGGTTGAGCCGTCACGCGAGATCACACAACGCGAGCTTCGGAACGACTCCGGTGCCATCATGCGTGGAGTTGAGCGAGGCGAGTCCTACACGATCACGCGCAATGGAACGCCGATCGGTCGTCTCATCCCACTTCGGCGACGCACTTATGTTCCCCGCGACCAGGTGATGGCCGCGTTTGCGACCGCAGCGACAGTTGATGCCGATCGGTTGCGCGCTGACCTGGATGCCGCCGTCGAGCAGGACCCGTTCGACCGTGACTGGTGACGCCACCCGCGGCCTGATCGACACGAACATCGTCGTTCACTTGTCCGTCCTCGACCCCGCCCTGCTGCCCAGCGAGATGGTCATCAGTGCGATCACCCTGGCCGAGTTGTCCGCCGGTCCCCATCACACCGACGATCCCATCGAGCGGGCCAGGCGAACCAGCGTGTTGCAGCACACCGAGGCGACGTTCGACCCGTTGCCGTTCGACGCCGAGGCAGCCCGCACGTACGGCGTGATTTGCGCGGCGGTCCTGGCCACCGGCCGGACACCACGTCGCCGTGTCGCGGACCTGATGATCGCCTCCATCGCCGCCGTGAACCGGCTGCCGCTCTACACCACCAACCCCGGAGATTTCGTCGGGCTGGAACAGTTGCTCACCGTGGTGGCCGTACCGCGGCCGACCCGTTGACAACGATGCCGCCGAGGCGGGCAGCGGTGCGGATCTTCACGTCAGGGGGTTCGGCCGGTGCGGGTGCGCGGCCGGTCACGCCCCGGGTGCCGCTCGGGTGCCGGGCGATCGGCTCCTATTCGGTTCGCAAGGCCACCGCCGTACGGGTGCGGGCGGCCCAGCCGGCGGGGAGCAGCGCTCCCAGCAGGGCGATCACCGGCCCGCCCAAGGCCAGCCCACCCAACAGCACCGGCCCGTAGACGTCGAGCAGCGACTCCGGCAGGTGCAACCCGCCGCTGGCGGCCATGGCCGGTACGACCAGCCTTTGCATGGCGATCCCCAAAGGCACCCCCAGCAAGCTGCCGAGCACCCCTAGACCCGCCACCGAGGCGATCACCATGGCGATCGTCTGGCGTGGGGTCATCCCGAGGGCCTTGTGCACGCCCAGGTCGTGGACGCGATCGCGCAGGTCGAGCACCAGCATGTTGAGCACACCCAGGGCGGCCACCGCGAGCAGCAGCAGGGTCAGTGTCAGAGTCAGGCCCTGGACGACGGCCAGCAGGGGGTCGATCTCGGCGCCGTTGGGCTGGGCGGTCAGGTTTTGGCCGGCGAGTGCGGTGGTCAGGGATTGGGCGTACGCGTTCTTGTCGGTGCCGTCGGTGAGGGCGATGTGCCACTCGCCGACGGGCACGTCGGGGATGGTGCTCGTGGACGTGAAGACGCCGCCGTTCGTCTCGAAGACCTCGCCGACGATGCGGAGCCGTACGGGCTGGTCCTGGATCTTGATCTGGACGGTGTCGCCGATCCGGGTGCCGGTCGCGTTGAGGAACGGGGCGCCGGCCACGGCCTCTCCGGTGGCGGTGAACCAGCGGCCGGAGACCATCTCGAAGCCGTCCCACGTGGCGTCGCCGGTGATCGTGGTGACGCTGAACGGGTCGGTGTTGCCCGAGACGATTGCGGGGGCCTGACCCATCCCGTACGCGGCCCGGGTGCCGGCCTGGGCGGTGATCGCCGGGAGCGCGCCGGCCGCGTCGCCGCGCATGCCCATGACGATCACGTCGGCGTTGTCCTGCTCGACCGCGGCCTGGATGCGAACCAGTGAGGCGGCGAGGCCGGTCGCGAACGTGACCGCGGTGGCCCCGGTCGCGACGGCCAGCAGGATCGCGGTGGTGCGGACGGGGCGCGCGAACGGGCGGGCCAGGCCGAGCGCGACCGGCCGGGAGACGGGCAGCCGGGCGGCCCATCGTCCCGCCCACCGGCCCCGTACGGGTCCGGCCGCGCGACCGACCGCGATGGCGTCGACGGTGCGCAGCCGACCGGCCCGCAGCGCCGCCGCCCACGCGGTCGCGGCCACCACCACGAGCACCCCGCCCGCCGCCACGAGGGTGACCCACCAGGCGATCGTGGCGTTGGACGACCCGTACAGCTGCTCGGTCTCGGCCAGCACGGGCAGCGCGATCAGGTTGCCGGCCACCGCTCCGGCAACGCCGCCGACGCTTGCGGGGATCAATGCTTGGGCGACGAACGCGCGGACGATCCCGGCGGGGGTGCAGCCGAGCGCCTTGAGGATGCCGATGCGGCGGGTGCCGGCGGCGACCGCGCCGGCGATCACCGTGCCCACCACGAGCACGGCCATCACGATGCCGAGCAGGGCGAACGCGACGAGGAAGGGCACGAAGACGGCGGCCTCCTCGACGGCCTGCTGCCGCACGTCGAGCCAGGAGCGGGCGCCGGTGACCGCGCCCTTCGGCAGGGCCGCCTCGACTGCGGCGCGACCGGCCTCGACATCGGCGGCCGTGCTCGCGGCGCCAAACCGGTAGAGCATCTGATAGCCCTGGATCGTGCCGAGCGATTCCACTGCGGACGGCGCCACCCAGGCCGTCGCCGTCTGGCTGACCGAGCGGGCGGTGCCCACCACGGTCAGGGTCACGCCGTTCTCGGTGGTCAGGTGTTCGCCGACCGGCAGGCGGAAGCTGCCGTCGCCGACCACGATCTCGTTCGGGGCGGTGGCCCACCGGCCGTCGGTCACTTCGACCCGGTCGACGTCGCCGCCGGGGTCGGCCCGGGCGACCAGGGTCAGGGGCGGTCCCTGCAGGGGGACGTCCAGCACCGCGTACGGGCCGGAAGCCGCGACCACGCCCGGCACGTCGGCGGGAGGCTTGGCGTCGGGGGCGAGTTGGACGGTCAAGTGGGCGCCGTGCTGGGCAGCGAAGGAGTTGTCGAAGGGCGCCCGCGAGGCGACCAGCAGCCCGGCCCCGAGCACGGAGGCGGTCACGGCGGCCGCGGCGACCAGCCCGATCACCACCGTCTGGACCCGGCGCCGCCGTACGCCGGAACGGATCACCTGCCGCAGCCCGCTCACCGCTCCTCCTCGGCGTGGCCGTCGCGCATGCCGATCGTGCGGGTGGCGCAGGCCTCGGCCAGCCGCAGGTCGTGGGTGACCAGCACGATCGTCTGGCCGCTGTCGTGCAGGCCGTTGAGCAGGTGCCGCACGTCCTCGCCGGAGGCGGTGTCGAGCGCGCCGGTCGGCTCGTCGGCCAGCAGCAACGCCGGCCGGTTGACCAGCGCCCGCGCCACCGCGACGCGCTGCCTTTCCCCTCCCGACAATCGCCCCGGGTACGCGTCGGCGTGCCGGGCGATCCCCAGCGAGCTCAGCAGCCCGGCCGCGTGGTCGCGGGCCGCCTTGCGGGAGCCGCCGGCCAGTTGCGCGGGCAGCAGCACGTTGTCGAGCACGGTCAGGTCGTCGAGCAGGTTGAAGAACTGGAAGACGAGCCCGATGTGCGCCCGGCGGTAGCGGGCCGAGGCCGCCTCGCCGAGCGTGTCGACGCGGGTGCCGGCCACCGTGACCGTGCCCTCGTCCGGGCGGTCCAGGCCCGCGATCAGGTTGAGCAGAGTGGACTTGCCGCTGCCGGAGGGTCCGAGCACGGCCACGCACTCCCCCGGTTTCACGGTCAGCGACACGTCGTGCAGCGCGGGCGGGCCCTCGTCGTAGCGGCGGGTCACCCCACGCAGGTCGATCACGGGATCGGTCATGTCGGCGCTCCTCGATAGGTCGGTCGCAGCGACGCTACGAGCGCCGAGTCGTTGGTCGCGTCGGTCCCGCGATGCAACTTCCGTACGGCGTCATCCCTGCGATGTAGCTATCGCGGCCGATGCCCGTACGGGCGTGGCCGGGCCAGAATGAGCGGGTGAAGTGGATGGTGGCCGCCGGGCCCTTGCCGAGACCGGGCTGGCGCGCGCTGCTGCTCGACGGCGCCCTGGCCTTCGCGCTCGGGCTCGTCAGCTTCCAGGCCGCCACCGACGACGCCGGGGTCATCCGGCCGATCCCGCCGATGATTCCCGATCCCTGGCTGCCGGAGCCGCCGCCCGAGTCGGATCTCGGCGCGCTGCTGCTCGTGTTCGTCCTGTGCGCGCCGCTCGTGCTGCGCCGGCGCTACCCGCTGGCCGTGCTCTGGGCGACGATCCTCGCCTCGTTCCTGGTGCTGGCGAGCCAGGGCGATCAGCAGCCCAACCTCTATCCGTGCGTGGTGGTCGCCTCGCTCATCGCCGTCTACAGCGCGGCCGCGCACAGCCCGTACAGGCGGCCCGCCCTCGTCACCGTCGCGGTGGCCGCGGTGCTCGGGCTGGTCGTGGTCGAGGTGCCCAAGGATTATCTGCCGTTCCTGATGCTGACGCCGCTGACCGCCGCGGCCGGCGGCCATTACGTGTGGAAGCGGCGCGCCGGGGAGGACCGGGAGCGGATCGCGGCCGAGACCCGGGCCCAGGCCGAGGCGCTGCGCGACGCCGTGGACGGCGAGCGGGCCCGGATCGCCCGCGAGCTGCACGACGTGGTGACGCACCACGTGAGCGTGATGGTGATCCAGGCCGGGGCCGCCCGCGCGGTGCTGGCGGCCGAGCCCGACCAGGCGCGGGAGGCGCTGCTGGCCGTCGAGTCGACCGGGCGGTCGGCGCTGACCGAGCTGCGCAACGTGATGGGCTTGCTGTCCTCGCCCGTGCTGGAAGGGGGACCCGAGGCGCCGCAGCCGGGGATCGAGGGGCTGCCCGCGCTGGTCGGGCGGATGCGTGACGCCGGGGTGCCGGTGCTGCTCACGGTCGTCGGCGAGCAGCGGCCGATCGCGCCCGGGGCCGGGCTGACCGCGTACCGGGTCGTGCAGGAGGCTTTGACGAACATGGTGCGGCACGCGCCCGGGGCCACCGCGATGGTGCTGGTGGAGTATTCCGCCGAGGAGTTGCGGGTCGAGGTGGCGAACACCGAGCCGACCGGGCCCGCCGTCACCGGGCCGACCGGCGGGCGCGGGCTGATCGGGTTGCGGGAACGGCTCGCGGTCTACGGTGGGAGCCTGCGCGCCGAGGCCCGGCCCGGCGAGGGCTTCCTGGTCGAGGCCCTGATCCCCCTGGAGACAGCATGACCGTACGGGTGGTGGTCGCCGATGATCAGGCCCTGGTCCGTACGGGCTTCCGCATGATCCTCACCGCGGGCGGGGTGGACGTGGTCGCCGAGGCGGCCGACGGGGCCGAGGCCGTCGACGCCGTGCGGCGCACCCGCCCCGACGTGGTGCTGATGGACGTGCGGATGCCCGAGCTGGACGGCCTGGAAGCGACCCGGCGCATCCTGACCGGGGCCGCCGCGGCGCCGCGCATCATCATCCTGACCACGTTCGACCTCGACCAGTACGTGTACGCCGCGCTGGCCGCCGGGGCCAGCGGCTTCCTGCTCAAGGACGTGACCCCGGAACACCTGGTGGCGGCCGTGCTGATGGTGCGCGACGGCGACGCCCTGCTCGCCCCGGCGATCACCCGGCGGCTGGTCAGCCGGTTCGCCCGGCGCGACCCGCAGGTGCCGGCGGTGCACCGCGACCTGGCCGCCCTCACGCCGCGCGAGACCGAGGTGCTGCGCCTGCTGGCCGGCGGGCTGAGCAACGCCGAACTGGCCGCCGAGCTGCACCTGTCCGAGGCCACCGTGAAGACGCACGTGGCCCGCATCCTCGGCAAGCTGCAGCTGCGCGACCGCGTGCAGGCGGTGGTCGTCGCCTACGAGACCGGCCTGGTCAGCCCCGGTTCCCCGGCGGGCCGGCCTTGATCGGCTCTGCGACACTGCGGCCGTGGGGCTGATCATCGGTGGTGCGCTGCTCATAGCGTTCGCTCTCTGGACCGTCATCGCGCCGCGGCAGCAGTGGCAGCTGCTGAACGCCTGGCGCTACCGCGACCCCGACGCCAACGAGCCGAGCGACCTGTCCTACAACATGGGCCGCGCGGCCGGGGTCGGCACGATCGTGCTGGTGCTCGTCCTCGGCTCGGTCCTGATCCGCTCGTCCCACCACCCCGAACGCGACGCCGCCGAGGCGCGCGAGGCCTTCTTCGGCACGTCGTCGGCCAAGCTCACCGCGGCCCCGCCGCCCGGCTCGACGGGCACGCCGGTCGCGATCTGGCGCTACGCCACCCCGTCCGAGAAGCTGCTGGCCGGCCTGGGCCCTGTGCCCGACGCCGACCTGCTCATCGCCGTGGACGGCGCCTTCCGCCCCGACGCGATGACCGTCGACGAAACCCCGTCCCAGGTGACAGTCACCCTGCGCGGCGCCTGCACAAAACCGGAGATCCTCTGCGACCCGGCCAAACGCAGCCAGGCCCTGCCCCCGATCCAGCTCTTCCCCCTCAAACTGGCCGCGCCACTGAACGGCAGGCCTCTGATCGACGGCGCCACCAAGGAAGAGGCGATCGGCCGCTGAGCTCGGGCTGCTAGTCGAGGTCCGCACCCGTATAGCCCGCCCTCCCAGGGGGTCCCCCACCACAGATAAATCTACCGGAATTCGGCAGGGGCCCGGCGGTTGTCCACAGTCCAGAGTTATCCACAGGGCCCGCTTGAAGATCACCAAAATCGACGATAATGGGTGGTGGCCGGGGGTCCCCCTGGGAGGGCGGGTTATACGGGTCGGCGAGCTACACGGCCCGGCGAGCAATACGGGTCGGCGGGTCATCAGAGCCGGGACCAGGCCGGTTGCGGGCCGCGTATCGCGCACCTTTCTCATGTTCGGGGATGTGCCGCCGGCCCGCGCCGAAGTCGACCTCGACCTCCGGGCGGATCGTCGCGCTCTGGGATCAGGGCGCGGACCCGGGCGCGTCACGCACCGAACGACATCCCTGCCTGCCGGGCGTAAACCGGAGGCGCACCGGCACGGGAGGCGCCTACGCTCGGGGCGCTATGAAGACGCGGTTTGTGGACACGGGGCGCCGGCTTGACATGTTTGCCGGGGAGTTTGTCGTGTGTTGCCCGCGCTGCGGCTCGGCGGGGATGGTGCGGCGGGCGTGGGACGGTGAGCGACGCCGGTGGGAGCGCGCGCGGTTCTCGTGCCTGGCTTGTGGGCGCTTCCGATATGAGGGGCGCTGGGCCGGGCCGCTGTCCCTCGCGGTGCAGCGCCGCTGCGGCAACTGCGGGCGCTGGCTCACATTCGAGCGAACGGTCTCGACGGCGCCGACGAGCCTGAAAGTTGAGCTCACGTGCCACGACTGCCAGGCGACGACCGTAACGCAGGCGCATGTGTGGGCGATCGGCACGCCGCGGGCGTTGGTTGATGACTGTTTCGGGTTGCCGTTGTGGTTGCAGACTTCGTGCGCGGGGCACACGTTGTGGGCCTACAACGCGGAGCACGTCGCCTATCTCAAAGACTTTGTGCGGGCCGGCCTGCGGGAGCGTCAGGGGTTCGTGAACACCTCGCTGGCGTCGCGGCTGCCGGTCTGGCTCAAGCAGGCCAAGCATCGCGCCGAGGCGTTGCGGGCAATCGGGCGGCTCGAAACACTCATCCCTTGACGACGGCGAGCGTGCTGACGGGCGTGGCGTTGAGGGCGCTCAGCGGGGTGCCCTTGTCGCCCCAGCTGCCGTCGGCGATGGCGGCGTCGCGCTGGGAGATCAGGTCGGCGTATTTCGTCTTGGGCAGGCGGTCGAGGCGCAGCCGCCACGTGACGCCGGTGCCCTCGGGGCGGGTGGAGCCGAGATAGATCGTGTACGGGGCGGCGCCGTTGCCGATGATGTCGAGCTTGCCGTCGAGGTAGCAGCGGCCGGCCACGCAGATGAGCAGCGCGACCACCGTGTCCGTCGACTTCACGTCGGCCGGGGCGACCGAGAAGCGGGCGTCGAACGGGTAGGACACGCGGCTGTTGGCGGCCGGGGCGACGATCCTCGTCCGTACGGTGGCCGGGGGTGGGGTGGTCTTGGCGGGCGTGGGCGCGGTGGTGGCCGGGGCGGTCGTCACCGGCGGCGACGGGGGTGCGGTCGTGGAGGCGGCGGCCGAGGGCACGACGGGGGCCTGCGGGAGGGCGGAGATGCCGGCCGAGGCGACGGGAGCGGCGGCGGCCGGCTGGGAGGGCGCCGGCTGCGCGACGGCGGTCTGTTCCGGCTTTTCGTCGCCGGGCCGCAGGACCAGCACCGCGACGACTACGGCCACGATGATGCCGCCGACGACACCGCCGAGAGCCGCGGGCATCCAGTTGCGGCGGGCGGGAGAAGGCGGGGCCGAGGTCAGCGGCGGGACCGCCTCGAAACTGGGCGCGGGCGAAACCGGCGGGGGCGCGAAAAGAGGCGCGGGCGAAACCGGCGGCGGCGCGATAGGAGGCGCGGGCGAAACCGGCGGCGGCGCGAAAAGAGGGGCCGGCGCGGCCGAGGTGGGCGACGCGGAAACGGGCGCGGCAGGCGGCGCGGAGGTGGGCGCACCGAAGATCGGCGGGCCAGGGTCGAGCGGAGGCGACGGCTGCGCCGCGGCGTCCAGATATTCGCGGGCCCGGGTCACGGCCCAGTGGTCCTCCCCCAACGCCGCCGGCCCCAGCTCGGCCACCTTGGCGAAGTTGCGCCGGGCCACATGCCGGTTGGCCAGTTCCTCGGCCACCACGGCCAGGTCGAAGGCGAGCATCACGACCAGCGGATCGGCGTCCCCGCGCGAGGCCGCCGCGGCTTCCTCGAGCACTCGCCGGGCCGCGGCCGGATCCCCGGCCGCGATGTGCAGCCCGGCCAGCTGCCGCATCGTCTCGAGCAGCTCCGGGTCGCCCTCGGCCAGTCCGGCCCGGCCCTGCGCGACCGCGTCCTCGAGCAGCGCGCGGGCCGCTTCGGGGTCGCCGGCTTCGGCGAGGCTTCGGGCTTGCTGACGCAGATTGTCGAAGGCGTGAGGCACCCCGCCATGCTGCCTGCCGGGCGCAACCGATGCCAGCTCAGATCGGAATCGTGATCATGATGGTGGTCGGGCCGCCGGCCGGGCTGGTCACTTCCAGGCGACCGTCGACCGCTTCGAGCCGCTCGGTGATGCCGCGCAGGCCGCTGCCCGCCGCCGGGTCGACGCCGCCGTGGCCGTCGTCGGTGACGGTGACGCGCAACGGCGCCGCGAACACGACCTGGGCCGATGTGGCGCCGCTGTGTTTGACGACGTTGCCGAGGCATTCGGCCACCGCGAAGTAGGCCGCCGTCTCCACCGCCGGGCTCGGCTCGCCCTCGATCGTCCCCGCCACGGTCACCGGCACTGCAAGATCAAGAGCCAGGGCCCGTACGGCGTCGAGCAGTCCCCGGTCGGCCAGGACGGGCGGGTGGATGCTGTGCATGACCGCGCGCAGGTCGTCCAGCGCCGAGCGGGCCGTGGACCGCGCCTCCAGCAGCAGCTTCTCCGCGCCGTCGGGGTCGCGCCGCAGCAGCTCGCCGGCGAGGCCGAGGGTCAGGGCGAGCGAGACCATCCGGGCCTGGGCGCCGTCGTGCAGGTCGCGTTCGACCCGTTTGAGCTCGGCCGCCTGCCGGTCCAGGGCGCCGCTGCGCGAGCGGGCCAGCGACGTGACCCGGGCCGCGAGCTCCCGTTCGCGCTTGCCGGGTGGCTTGCTGACCACGTACGCGTGCAGGCCGAGCAGGGCGCTGACCGCGAGCGTCGTCCAGACCGGCCAGAAGTAGCCCCCGCCGGAGAGCACGTAGATGGTCAGGTCGGCCGCGATCAGCAGCCCGCCGAACGCCGCGTTGACCACGAGCCAGCGGCGGCGGCCGGACGACGTGCGCAGCGCGCGGCGGAACACGAAGACCGCGGCCGCGACCGTGCCGAATCCGAAGTAGACCCAACGCGGCCAGAAGTCGCCCCGGCCCAGCACCGCCCACGCGACGGTGGCCGCGACGCAGAGCGCCACGGCCACCGCTGGAAGAACGCGAGTCATCGCGCGGTCCGATAGGTGATGCGGCGCAGCAGCGTCTCGGCCGGGCCACGATAGCCGGCGGCGCTCATCCGCTGCGCGACGGTGACCGAAATCAACCAGACCGCGACGGCGGCCACGACTGCGGTGTACGTGCCCTCGAGGCCGAGCGCCCACGGGCTGAACAGGGCGACCCAGGCCACGGACTGGAACAGGTAGCCGCTCAGCGAGCGCTGACCGAGCGCGACGACCGGGGCGGCCAGGCGATTACCGGCGGTGATGCGGGTGGCGAGCAGGCCGAACAGCGCGACGTAGCCGGGGCCGCCGTATTCACCCGTGAGCGCGTGGACGAAGCTCATGGCGTCGACCGTAGCGGCGTCGACGTGCAGCCAGCCCGCGGAGATCAGGGCGTACGGGAGGCCGCCGAGGATCGAGAGGCTCAGCCCGCCGATCGCGGTGCGGCGCAACAGCGTACGGTGCTGGGCAGGGTTTTCCAGGATGCGGTGCCGGGCGGCCCAGATGCCCAGCCAGACGATGATGACGAAGCCGAGCACGGTGGCCGTGTGCAGGGGCCATTCGGCGAGCCGGTCGGCGATCGAGGCGGCGTAGGACGAGGCGCTCAGCGACGGGTTGGGCGTGTTGACGAGCGTGGCGTCGCCCGCGCTCGCGGTGCTCAGCGTGAACACGGCCAGCAGCACGGCGTACAGGGTCTGCAAGCCCCAGAGCCACAGGATCAGCCGGTGGAACTTGTCGCCCCGCTTGAGCAGCAGCAGAGTGCAGAGCACCCCGACGATCCCGTACGCGCCCAGGAAGTCGCCGAAGTAGAGCAGCGTGGCGTGGGCGAGTCCGAAGACGATCAGGGCGGTGTTGCGCCGCAGCAGCACCCGCCGGGCCGCGTCGCCCTGGCGCCGCCAGATCTGCACGAGACCGTAGCCGAACATGATCGCGAAGACGGGGTACGCGCGACTGTCGATCAGCGCCGACATTCCGAAATTCACGACCCGTTCGAGCCCGTACGGGGTGGGGTCGAGACCGGGCTGGCCGCGAAAGGCGAAGTTGGCCGCGTTGGCCAGCGCGATGAACAGCAGCATGGCGCCGCGCGTGAGGTCGGGCGCGAGGGCTCGCTCGGAACGGGTGACGGGTCCTTTGATCTGCGTGGTTGTCATGACTAAGAGCCTCGTTCCTGCCGGTCCCGCGAACGAGGTGGCTGAAACCCGTCTTGCCGAGGTGCTAGTACCCCTCCAGGAACTTGAGGACGGCCAGCACGCGGCGGTTGTCGTCCTCGGAGGCCTGCAGGCCGAGCTTGGCGAAGATGTTGTTGGTGTGGTTGGCCACGGCCTTCTCGGTGATGAACAGGGCGGCGCCGATCGCGGCGTTGGAGCGGCCCTGCGCCATGTGCGACAGCACCTCGTGCTCGCGCGGGGTGAGCGGCAGCTTCGGCTTGCTGCCCATCAGCTTCGCGACGACCGTGGGGTCGAGCACGGTGCCGCCGGCCGCGACCCGCTGGACCGCGTCGACGAACTCGCCGATGTCGGAGACGCGATCCTTGAGCAGGTAGCCGATGCCGCCGGTGCCGTCGGCGAGCAGCTCGCGGGCGTACAGGCGCTCGACGTACTGGGAGAGCACGAGGATCGGGAGGCCGGGCTTCTCGGCGCGCGCGGTCAGGGCGGCCCGCAGCCCCTCGTCGGAGAAGCCGGGCGGGAGCCGCACGTCGACCACGGCCACGTCGGGGTTGTCGGTGAGCAGCGCCTTGAGCAGGTCGGGGCCGGTGCCGACGGCGGCCACGACCTCGAACCCGTACGCCTCGAGCATGCGCACGATGCCGTCGCGCAGCAGCGTCAGATCCTCGGCCACGACGACTCTCACGCGGCCAGGGTAGCGGTCAGGTGGCCGCGGCGGTGACGCCTCCCACGGCGACGACGGCGCCCAGCGCGACGAGCAGGGCCGTGCACATGTGCTGCATGCGGCGGCTCGGCACGGGCTGCTGGTCGAGGACGGCGACCATCACGCCCCACGCGGCCGCGAGGGTGGCCGCGAGCCCGCCGACCAGGAATCCGAACATCGTTGCAGAATGCCGTCCCGGCCGTCGGCGGCTGCCAACGGCCGGTGACGTCGTCATGAATACCGGACTACTTCTCGATGAGTGCGGCGGCCTTGTCGATGTCCGACTGCTTGACCGCGGCGAGCGAGCCGAACAGCTTGACGGCCTGGTAATACGTCCACGCGAGGCTGTTGCAGGCCGGGCGCACGACGGCGTTGTAGGTGGCGCAGACGCGCTTGAGGTCGGCGTAGAAGGTGTCGTCGATCCGGGCCTTGTTGGCCGGGAACTGACCGATCGCCTTGTAGTTGCGGTAGCCGAAGTCGTGGTGCCAGCAGGAGGTGTCGAAGTTGAAGCCGAGCGGGTTGTCGGGGCTCGACGAGCAGTAGTCGGTCGACCAGTCGAAGCCGTACGAGGCCCACGGCTGCCGGTTGTTGCGGGCGTCGTTCCAGGCGGCGGTGCTGGCCGCGGTCGGCTGCGTCCAACGCGAGAGGACGGTTTCCTTGGAGTCCGCGGCGTAGGCGGCGCCGGCCGGGAACAGGGCGGCCACGGCGAGGAGCAGGACGACGAGGATGCGGCGGGTCATCGGAGCCTCCTAGATGGGTGGCCTCCAGACTCCGATCACCGGGGTAAATAGATCCACCCCTATCTATCAAATTCGCGGCTGACGAACCTCAATACTTCAGGTGTTGCCGGGTCAGCTGGGCGACCTTCTCGACCAGCGCGATCCCGCTGTCCATCGACTGGTTGTTGTGCGAGAGCACCGCCAGCGAGACGTCGACCGTGCCGTCGGAGGAGGTGACCCGGCCGATCGAGTTGATCGCCCACAGGCCGCCGTCGGCCGAGCGCGTGTCCCAGCCGTTCTTGACCGTGCTCGTCTCGCCCTGCTTGGCCACCGACGGCACACCCCAGTCCTGATCGTCGGCCACCGTGTTCATCAGCGAGAACGCCGTCTTGCGGGAATCCGCGTCGAGCGGGCCGCGCGAGTCGACAAGGCGTGAGAGCAGCTTGACCTGATCGGTGGCGGTCGTCTTGGTCAGGCCCCAGGCCCGGTTCACGGTCGTCTGGGTCAGACCGAGGCGCTTGTTGCACTTCGTGATCGCGCTCTTGCCGCCCAGGTGCTCGAACAGCTCGGTGGTCGCGTTGTTGTCGCTGAGCTGGATCATCGGGGTGGCCAGGGCCATCTCGCCGTCGGTGGGCTCGCGATCCTTGTCCTGCGCCTGCAGCAGCTCGCAGGCGAGGATCTGCGCCTTGACGATGCTCGCGGTGTCGAACTTCGTCGTGCCCTGATACTGATACGCCTGGCCGGTCTTCTTGTCGATCACGGCGACCGCGAAGTCGGGCGTCTCGGCCGCGACCAGCTTGAGGGCCGCGTCGAGCTGCTTGGCCCTCTTCGCCCGCTCGAGCCGCGCCAACTCCTCGGGGCTCGGACCGGCCGGCTTGTTGGCCTTGCCGCCCGTGAGCGCCGCGGTCACACCGCCGCCCTCGCCGTCGCCGCCCATGCCGAGCGCGATGAGGCCTCCGCCGCCGAGGATCACGACTGCCGCCACAGCAATGATGAGGTTCCGGGATCGCCGCACCGAAGCATAGTGCCGTCTCGAGCGCGAAGACTCAAACCCTCGTACGCTGGGCATCTCCATCAATACGTTGAGTGATCCATCCCCCGGGCGAGCTACCCCCGATTGCCCACCGGACGGTGACTTCCCCAGCGGCGCCCGTCAATAGCGTTCTCCCCATGTCGGCTCCTCGCTGGTTGCGCCCGATCGGGCTGCGCCTCCTCTTCCTGTTCGTCGTCTTCCTGCTCGCGGATGTGGGGCTGGCGCCGCTCGCCGCCCTGGCCGCCCGCAACCCGATCACCGGCCTGCTGGTGGGCTTCGCGATCGCCGCCGCCGCGCTGTTCCTCTACGTCCGGCTCGTCCGGTGGCTCGAGCAACGGCCGGTGACCGAGCTGTCGTCCTGGCGCGGCGCGCTGCACGGCCTGTGGATCGGGTCGGCACTCTTCGCCGCCGTGATGCTGCTGATCGTGGCCAGCAACGGCTGGCGGTTCACCGGCTACGGCTCGATCGCCGACATGATCGCCACGTTCGGGCTGATGGCGGGCATCGCGACGCTCGAGGAGCTGCTGTTCCGGGGCGTGTTGTTCCGGATCGGAGAGGAGTGGGCGGGCACGGTCCTGGCCCTGGTCGTCTCGGCGGCCCTGTTCGGCGGCCTGCACCTGCTCAACCCGGCCGCGACCCTGTGGGGCGCCCTCGCGATCGCGGTCGAGGCCGGCGTGCTGCTCGGCGCGGCGTATGTGCTCTTCCGCAACCTGTGGGTGCCGATCGGCCTGCACCTGGGCTGGAACTTCGTCGAATCGGGCATCTTCGGCGCGACCACCTCGGGCTCCGACGGCACCGTGGGCGGCCTGCTGACCGGCGTCCCGCACGGTTCCGCGATCCTCAGCGGCGGTGGCTTCGGACCCGAGGCCAGCATTTATGCGGTGCTGGTGGGCCTGGTCGCGTCCTACTTCCTGCTCCGTACGGCCCGTCGCCGCGGACTTGTCCACAGGGCGTCCTGGCGATGAGCTCCGGCGGCTACGCTGCCCCCGTGCCCCGGCTTCCCGCCTTCGTGGCCCAGCTCCGGACGGGCTGGGCCACCCGGCCGGTGCTGGTGCGCGACGGCCTGGTGGCGGTGCTGCTGGCACTGCTGGCCTTCGCTCCCCCGCTGCTCGGCAACGGCACCCGGCTCGGCGAGCTGCCGGTCCGCCCGCTCGACGCGCTGGCCGTGGCGGCCGCGCTGGCCATGGCGCTGCCGCTCGCCCTACGCCGTCTGGCCCCGGCGCTCACCCTGGCGGTGGTCGCGGCCGGGTTCGGGGTGCAGGAGATCCGGGGGTACGCGAGCTTCGCCAGCATCGGCGTGGTCGTCGCGCTCTACAGCACGGCCGCCCACCAGCCCCGGTTCCGCCTCGCCACGGCGGGGGCGGCCGTGGTGGCGTACGGGGGTCTGGTCTGGGGTCTGCACTCGGCCGGCTCGGCGGCCCGCCCGTCGGATTACGCCGTCTTCTTCCTCTGCCTGTGCGGGGCGTGGGTGGCCGGCTCGTGGGCCCGCAGCCGCCGCCGCACCGAGGCCGAACGCCGGCGCCTGGCCGCCGCCGAGATCCGCGCCGCCGAACGATCGGAGATCGCCCGGGAACTCCACGACGTGGTCACCCACCACGTGACAGCGATCGTCGTCCAGGCCGGCGCCGCCCAGTTCCTCACCGCCGACCCCGCCCGCACCACCGAAAGCCTCACCACCATCGCCGACACCGGCCGCCGAGCCCTGACCGAACTCCGCGACCTCCTCGGCGTCCTCGACCCCGCCCGCCTCCCCGCCGCCACGCCCACGTTCGCCGGTCCACCCTCGCCGTCTCCCGCGAGCCGAACCTCCCGCTCCGCCCCTCCCAGCCACCCTTCCCCCTGGCCCGACCACTCTTCCCCTGCCAGCCACCCCTCTCCCGCTTCCAGCCACCCCTCTCCTGTTGCGAGCCACCCCTCTCCCGCTTCCAGCCACCCCTCTCCCGCTTCCAGCCACCCCTCTCCGCTCCACCCCTCTCCTGCTGCGAGCCACCCCTCTCCGCTTCCCAGCCGCCCCTCCTCATTTAATCGACAGCCTGGAATATCCGATATTTCGCTTCTTATTGACCGGAATCGCGCCTCAGGACAGCCGGTCGAGCTGATCGAAGACGGACAAGCGCCGGAGCTGAGCGAAGGGCGGCAGATCACCGCCTATCGCGTGGTGCAGGAATCGCTGACCAACGCCATGAAATACGCGACCGGCGGCCGGACCGTCGTGCGGCTCGGCTATCGGCCCGACGGCGTGCACATCGAGGTCACCACCGAGCCGGTCGCGGTCTCGGCCGGCAATCCGGTCGGCGGTTCCGGGCGCGGGCTGGCCGGGCTGCGCGAGCGGGTCGAGGTGTTCGGCGGCGAGCTGACCGCCGGCCCGCGGCGCGATCGGGTCTTCGCCGTCAACGCCCACATCCCCGCGGAGGCATCGTCGTGACGCTCAAGGTGCTGGTCTGTGACGACCAGGCCCTCGTACGCACCGGGTTCGTCACCATCTTCGACGCCCAGCCCGACATGACCGTGGTCGGCGAGGCCTCCGACGGCAGGGCGGGCGTCGACCTGGCCCGGCGGCTGCGGCCCGACGTCGTGGTGATGGACGTGCGCATGCCCGTGCTGGACGGCATCGCGGCCACGACCGAGCTGGCCGGCCCCGCCGTCGCCGACCCGATCAAGGTCCTGGTGGTCACGACCTTCAACCTCGACGAGTACGTCTACGCGGCGCTCAACGCCGGGGCCAGCGGTTTCCTGCTCAAGGACGCGACCCCGCCCGACCTCGTGGCGGCGGTCCGCACCGTGGCGGCCGGCGAATCGCTGCTGGCGCCCGCGGTCACCGGCCGGCTGATCGGCCGCTTCGCCCAGCGCATCCGCCCGGCCACGGTCTCGGACGGCTCCGCGGCGGCCGAGGCGCTCACGCCGCGCGAGCTCGAGGTGCTGCGCCTGCTGGCCACCGGCATGTCGAACAACGAGATCGCGGGCGCGCTGGTGATCGGCGCCGAGACCGTGAAGACGTACGTCTCCCGCATCCTGACCAAACTCGCCCTGCGCGACCGGGTGCACGCCGTGGTCTACGCCTACGAGACCGGGCTGGTGCGCCCGCAGTAGCTAACTCTTGCCCGCGCCGACCGTCTCGACCGGGGTCGGCTCGGGGGTGTCGAAGCCGGTGCGGGTCATCGTGCCCCAGACCGCGGGCCGGCCGTGCCACGCCGCGATCGCGCCCCACACCTGCCAGACGGCCAGCACTTGGCGATAACCGAAGTTCTCCAGCACCGCCGCCACCACCCCGCGCAGCATGTCGCTCCAGCGCGGATACCGGTGGAACGACACCTCCTCGATGAACAGCGCGACCAGACTGACGAGCAACCCATAGCCGTACGCGACCAGCGCGAAGCGCCACGCGAAACCGATGTCGATCGCCTCCGCCCAGAGCCCGAGGGGCAGCAGCACCAGCGCCGCGAGCTCGACGAACGGCGCCAGCAACTCGAAGATCAGGTAGTACGGCAGCGCCACCAGCCCGATCCGCCCGTAGCGCGGGTTGAACACCATGTGCCGGTGCTTGGTCAGGATCTCGGCGATCCCGCGATGCCAGCGGCGGCGCTGCGACCCGAGGACCTTCCAGTGCGACGGCGCCTCGCTCCAGCTCACCGGCTCGGCCACGAAGATCACCCGGTAGTCCTCGCCCCGATCACGCAGGTAGTGGTGCAGGCGGACGACCAGTTCCGCGTCCTCGCCGATCGTGTCGGTCGCCATCCCGCCGATCGCCACCAGCAGGTCGCGCCGGAACACGCCGAACGCGCCGCTGATCACGACGAGGCCGCCGATCCGGGACCACCCCGTACGGCTCATCAGGAACGCCCGCAGGTACTCGACGATCTGGATGCGCACCAGCCACGTACGGGGCATCCGGACGTCGACGACACGCCCCGCGACCACCTTGCAGCCGTTGGCGATCCGCACCACGCCACCGCACGCGGCCACCCGCAGCGGGTCGTCGGCGAACGGCTTGGCCACCGAGAGCAGCGCGTCCGGGTCGAGCACCGAGTCGGCGTCGACCATGCACACGAGCGGATGCCGGGCCAGGTTGATCCCGACGTTGAGGGCGTCCGACTTGCCGCCGTTGGTTTTGCGGACCACGGTCAGCGACCCGGTGTCGCCCCGCGGGACGTGCACGGAGAGCACCTGAGACTCGTACGGGACCTCGGACGGCACCACCCGGGGCACCTCCACCAGATCGAAGTGCTCGCGGAGCTTGTCGAACGTGTCGTCCGAGGAGCCGTCGTCGACCACCACGATCTCGTAGCGGGGGTAGCGCAGCGCGGTCATCGCCTGCACGGCCGGGACGATGCCGGCGCCCTCGTTGTAGGCGGGGACGATCACCGTGACGGGCAGGGTGAGCGGGCTGCGGAACATGTCGTCGGAACCGGCGAACGCGGCCCGCCGCAGGTGCTTGGCGAACTCGACCGACGCCAGCACGATCATGATCAGGTAGCTGCTGTTGAGCGCGATGAAATACGCGAACACTGCGTAGTCGGCGCCGCGCAGCACGGCAAGCACGTAGTCGCGGGTCACTGCGCATTCACCAGCTCGGGCTGCATCAGGGCCAGCGCCTCGCGGCAGTGGTCGTTGTCGCGTTCGCGCAGCTCGGACTGCCCGGGCGGGCCCAGGCGGCGCAGGCTCTGGGCGGCCTCGTGGGCGATCTGGAACTCGGCGTCGTCGAGATGGGCGGCCAGGGCCGGGACGGCGGCCGGGGCGCCGAGGTCACCCAGCGCGCGGGCGGCCGCGGCCCGCAGCAGGTCGGGGGCGGGCGGGTCGAGCGAGTCGATCAGCGGTTTCAGGGCCCCGCGGGCGCCGAGCCGGCCGAGGTTGGCCGCGGCCGCGACCCGCACGTCGAGAACCTCGTCGTCGGCCAGCACACGCGCCATGCGGGCGACGGCGCCGGTCGCCCCGATCAGGCCGAGCGCGTCCAGGCAGACCGCACGCACCCGCGCCTGCGGATGGTCGAGCGCCGCCGACAGCACCACCTCGGCCTCGCGCCCCATCTGCACCAACGCGTGCGTGGCCAGCAGCGAGGGCACCGGGTCGTGCTGATCCAGGCTGGCGATCATGCGCCAGGCCGCCTTGGCATCCCCGATCCGGCCCAGAGCCCGTACGGCCACCACCCGCACCTCATGATCTCGATCGGTCAGCAGCCCGCACAGCTCCGGCACGGCCTCGCGCAACTCGAGATCGCCCAGCAACTGCGCCGCCCGCGCCCGCCGGACGCCGCTGCGCGCATGCAGATCGTCCAGCGCCGCCCGGGCCGCGCCGCGGTGCAGGAACACCGACACGAGCGCCGAATGCGCGTCGCCGCGCAACTTGCCCAGCAGCCCCAGCGCGGCGGGCAGGGCGGCCTGCCAGGCGTCATCAGGGATGGCGATCAGATCCTCGGAGCCCTCCTCGCCGTTGTCGGCCACGAACGCCAGCAACGATCGGCGCGGGCCGGCGGCGAGCGCGGCCAGGCGGCGGTTCCGGATCCGGCGCCAGACCCTGACGACCACGATGCCGGCCGCCGTCCCGGCCACCACGGCGAGCAGAACCAGCATGGTCACGCTGAACAGCTCGAACAAAGCCAACCTCCCCGCAGGCGGCCCCCATCGGGCTAATACGAGAAATATATCCGTTTCGCGCCGATAGGACCGGGCTTAGCCGGGGCTCGCCCACCACTCGCCGATCGTTCGACTCCGCCGCCGATACGCAGACCCCACCCGCCACGTCGTGACCGCACACAGTCCGCCACTGCGCAAGCCGCCCCCGCTTCGCGACCGCACACGGTCCGCCAATGCGCGGGCCGCCCCGCTTCGCGACCCCACATGTCCGCCTCTGCGCAGGCCCCCGTCCGCCGCGTCGCGATCGCGCACGATCCGCCGGTCGCGGCGCTCGGCGTCGGGCACGGCAGCACCATGCCGTCGGCCGGCTCGGTGCAGCGGTCACAGTGGGCTAGCCATCCTAGGAACCTAGTTTGCTATCTGCCCGGCTCCTCCCCCGCGGTTTATTCAGCGCTTGGGGCGGGGTTCCCTCGGGCTCGGGCGGGATCCGGGGGCGAATCTTGCGCGGCTCGGCCGAATTTTGGACGGAAGTTGTACCGGGCTCGGGCAGCACTCAAGGGCTCGGGTGAGTTCGGGGTAGGACTTCCGCGAGGTTTAGGCGGCGCTCGGGGCGGGCTCAGACGGGCTCCGACGGGAGCGTGATCGTGACCGTCGTGCCGACGTTCTCGGTGGATTGCACGGTGATCGTGCCGCCGTGGTTGTCGATGATTGTGCGGACGATGGCCAGGCCCAGCCCGGTGCCCGGCACGGCCTGTTTGATCGCGTTCGTGGCTCGGAAGAAGCGTACGAACAAAGCCTGCTGCTCGTCGGCGGGGATGCCCATCCCGGTGTCGGCGACCGTCAGCACCGCCCGGTTGTCCAGGCATTCGGCGCGGACTGTGACCGTGCCGTCGGCCGGGGTGAACTTGACGGCGTTCGAGAGCACGTTGTCGAGCACCCGGTCGAGCTGGGCGCCGTCGCCGTGCACCGGTAGCGGGCCGCGGATGTCGAGGTGCAGGCCGACCGAGCTCTTCGCCGCGACCGGCCCCACCCCGATCAGCGCCTTGTCGATCGCCTTGGCCAGGTCGAGCGGGGTGCGGTCGCTGCTGTAGCTGCCCGACTCGATCTTCGACAGGGTCAGGATGTCCTCGATCAGGTCGCGCAGCCGCTTGGTGTTGCGCGTGATCACCTCGAGCATCCGCTGCTGCGCGTCGCTCAGTTCGCCCGGCTCGCTGTCGCGCATCAGCTCCAGATAGCCGGAGATGCTGGTCAGCGGCGTGCGCAGCTCGTGCGAGACCGTCGACATGAAGTCGGTCTTGACCGTGTCGAGGGCCTGCAGGCGGGCGCTGACCTGCCCCTCGTGCCGCCGGATGTGCTCGCTCTGCTCGGCCGCGGCATTCACGGCCTCGGCCACGGCCCGGATCTCGGCCGGCCCACTGGTCACGTCCGCACGGGCGTCAAGCTTTCCTTCCCGTACGGAATCAAGGGTCTCGACGACCGCACCGAGGGGCCGGGTGATGCGGCGGCTGGTGCGCACGGCCGTGACCACGGCGGCGACGGCGGCCGCGACGGTCAGCACCGAGACGACCGCGATCGCGGCGGCCTGCAGCAGGTTGGCCTGGTCGCGGAGCTGGTCGGCGCGGGCGGCCAGCGTGAACCGGAGCTCGTCGTTGGCCGTGATGAAATCCTGGAACAGGGGTTTGCCCTGCTCGGCGAGGTCGATGGCGGCCTGGCTGCGGGGCGGTTCGAGGCGCTGCCGCTCGGCCACGGCCCACCACAGGTTCGCCTTGCCGATCTGGTCGGCGGCCACGACAGCGTCGCGGCCGACCTCCCGGCTGAGCCGGCGCAGGTCGTCACTGGCCACCGTGAAGTCGCTGCGCGCCACGTAGTAGGTGTCGAGCATCTGCTCGTCGCCGGTGAGCAGATAGCCGCGCAGCCCGCGTTGGGCGTCGGTGAGCACCGCGCGCAGCCCGGCGTTGGCCAGCTGGGCCGGTTGCACCTCGCCGGTCAGCTGCTGCACGGCCCGGTGCTGCACCAGCACGGCGGCCAGTTCGGCCAGTCCGGAGCCGATGATGAGCGCGACCAGAATCGCGAAGGTCCGGCTCAGCAGCCTTCCGACGGAGCCGTCACGTCGCATCGTCCCGACGTGCGCCCGCCCGCCCGGGCCTCACGCCCGGGCCCGGCTCAGCAGGGCCTGAATCCGGGACACCAGCTCGCGTGGGCTGAACGGCTTGGTCACGTAGTCGTCGGCGCCGGCGCTGAACCCGCCCTCGACGTCCTGTTCCTGCACGCGGGCGGTCAGCATGATGATCAGGATCCCGGCCGTGGCCGGGTCGGCCCGCAGCATGCGGCACACGTCGATCCCGGACAGCCCGGGCATCGACACGTCCAGCACGGCCAGCGTGGGCTGCCGGCTGCGCGCCTGCTCGATCGCGGTCTGCCCGTCCTCCACGGCGATAACCTCGAAGCCCGCCTGCTCGAGCTTGAACGCCACCAGATCGCGGATGTCTGCGTCGTCGTCGGCGACCAAGACCACCGTCACGGCAATCTCCCTCGGTTTGGCTGCGGCGCTTTCGCTACTTATCGGGACCATATCCGGTTAGTCCGAGTTGTGAGGCCGCTCCGGGAATGCCGACGTGGCTCAGACAAATCGACCGGTGCTCTGCAACCGACGCGCAACGAGGGTGCAGCAGACCTGCATCCCCGCTCGGGTGTTCTGGTTGCAGACCCCACTTGCTCCGCCCGGCAGGAGGTTCCGATGAGCGTCGTCCTCGAGGACATCAGGTCCGAAGCCCTTTTCGTCTCACACGTCCAACGGTCCCAGCGACCGACCCCCGAGCTGATCCGCCAGGCGGTGACCGCCACGGTCGACCGGCTGGGCGAGGCCCGCTGCGCCGAACTGGTCGCCCAGGAATTCGGCGAGCACCCCGACTGCGCCATCGGCCGCATGCGCTGGGCCCGGACCGCGGTCCGCTCCGCCTTCGCCGCATAAGCCCCGAGGAGCGCGCCCACCCCGACCGGGCCCACTCCGCCTTCGCCGCACACGCCCCACGGAGCGCGCCCACCCCGACCGGGCCCGCTCCCCCTTCGCCGCATACGCCCGGAGGAGCTCACCCCGACCGGGCCCGCTCCGCCTTCGCCGCATACGCCCCGAAGAGCTCGCCCGGGCCCGCTACGCTCCCCCGCATTTGCCCCGAGAAGCTCGCTCGGGGGATTTTTGGGACGGGTCTGGTGCGAGGCTCGCACCGGCCCGTAGTCTCGGCCGCATGTTGAACGCGCGACTGAACTGGTGGCCCGCCTGACCGGCGGCCACGATCCTCGCGCGTAACTCACCACGCGGCCGCCTCCCCGAGGCGGCCGTTTCTGCATGGTCCGTCCTCGGCCGGCGCCGCCGAGACCCGGAAGAGGACCACCATGCGACCCTTCGCCCTGCTCCACCGTGACGGCGCCGACCACGTCGAGGTGCTCGCCGGTGACGTGATCACCGTGCCTGCGCTCGACGACATCCCCCTGCATCGCGGCCGCCCGACGCTGGCCGTGATCCCCTATCGGCAGATCGCCGAGCGCGGCTTCGACTGCGTCGACGACGGCGCGCCGCTGGAGTGCCTCGTCGTGCGCTCGTCGCACCACGAACCGCTGGACGCCTTTCCGCCCGGCCCGCTCAGCATCAGCGACGCCGGGTTCGACCTCTCCGACGACGAATACGGCACGATCGTCGAGGACGTCCTGCGCGACGAGATCGGACACGGCGAGGGCGCCAACTTCGTGATCCACCGCGTCTTCACCGCCGCCGTCGACGGGGATCCGGTCGCCGCCGCCCGCGCCGCCTTCGGCCGGTTGCTGGCCTCGGAACAGGGCACCTACTGGACTTTTCTCGTGCACACGGGCACCCGCACGCTGGTCGGGGCCACACCCGAACGGCACGTCAGCGTGGCCGACGGCATCACGATGATGAACCCCATCAGCGGCACCTTCCGCAACGGCTCGGGCCGGCTGCTCGACTTCCTGCGCGACGAGAAGGAGATCGAGGAGCTCTACATGGTGCTCGACGAGGAGCTGAAGATGATGGCCACCGTCGCCGAGCACGGCGGCCAGGTCGCCGGGCCCTATCTGAAACAGATGAGCCACCTCACGCACACGGAGTATCTGCTGGCCGGGCGCGGCTCGCTCGACGTGCGGGACGTGCTGCGGGAGACCATGTTCGCCCCCACCGTGACCGGCAGCCCGATCGAGAACGCCTGCCGGGTGATCGCCCGGCACGAGCGCCGGGGCCGGGGCTACTACGCCGGGGTGCTGGCTCTGCTCGATCATGACGACCAGGGCCGCCAGACGCTGGACGCGCCCATCCTGATCCGCACGGCCGAGATCTCGCCCGACGGCGCCCTGCGCGTGCCGGTCGGGGCCACGCTCGTGCGCCACTCGACCGCGGCCGGCGAGGTCGCCGAGACGCACACCAAGGCGGCCGGCGTGCTCGCGGCCCTCGGCGCCGTCCCGTCGAGGCCGTCGCCCGCCCGCGTCGAGGCCGAATCGCCCGAGGTGCAGGCGGCCCTGGCCGCCCGCAACGACGACCTGGCCCGCTTCTGGCTCGACTCCCGGGCGCCGGGCGCGCTCGTCGTGCCCGGCCTGGCCGGCCGCACGGCCGTGATCGTCGACGGCGAGGACACCTTCACCGCGATGCTGGCCCACCAGCTCAAGGCCCTCGGCCTGGCCGTGACCCTCGTCCCCTGGACCGCCGCGACCGAGTCCGCACAGACCCGCGCCGAGCCCGCACAGACCCGCGCCGAAGCCGGCCGACCCGAGTCCGGCCGCGCCGCGCCGGACCCCTACGGTCGCGCCGAGGTCGACATCATGGGGGCGGATCTCGTCATCGCCGGGCCGGGGCCGGGCGATCCCGGTGACGTCGCCGACCCGAAGATGGCGGCGATGCGCGCGCTCGTCGCGGCCCGGCTGGCCGAGCGGAAGCCGCTGCTCGCGGTCTGCCTCGGCCACCAGATCCTGGCGTCGCTGCTCGGGCTGCGCCTGCACCGGCGGGACTCGCCCTATCAGGGTCTGGCCCGAGAGGTCGACCTTTTCGGCACGCGGCGCCGGGTCGGCTTCTATTCCAGCTTCGCCGCGCTCTCGCCCGCCGCGGAGCTGGACACCCCGTACGGCCGGGTGGAGATCGCCCGGGACCCCGCGGACTCGGCCGTGCATGCTCTGCGCGGGCCCGGATTCGCCGGGGTGCAGTTCCACCCCGAGTCGGTGCTCAGCCGGGACGGATTGGCGGTGCTGGCCGAACTTCTGCCACAAGTCCTCTCCGGAGTGATTAGCCCGGCCACGAACGGGTAGCGAAGAGGATTGCCGGTGGTTCAAGGGGATCGAGAGCCTCCGCTTGGGCCACCGGCCCCATTCACCCGGCGAGCACATCGTCCAGCACCTGGAGGAAGCGCTCCGGCTGCTCGAACATCACGGCGTGGCCGGCGCCGGGCACGACCACCAGCTTCTTGGTGGGTGCCCGCAACTGGGCGTACCACTCGTCGAAGAGCACTTGAAGCCCGCGCATCTCGTCGGCGCCCATGACGAACCACGCCGGCACCCGCAGGCTCGACGCGTCGCGGCGCAGGTCGATCTGCTGCATGCGGGGATAGCTCACCTCCCAGGTGTCGAGCATCGCGTTCAGCACGTGGATCTTCTGCAGCAGCGTGAACTCGCGCACCCCGAGCCCGAACTCCAAGGGCCGCTGGTCGTACGCCTCATTCTCGTGGAGCATGATCGGCTCGTAGGCCCAGACCTCCCCGTACGGCGGCGGGCCCTGCCCGGTGAGCCGGCGGACCACCTCGTCACGGCCACCGGCCCGTGCCCAGGCCAGGATGTCGTCGTAGAAGATGCGGTCGCTGGCCGGCAGGTTCACCGCCTGCCCCGAACCGATGTAGGCCCGGAACTTCTCCGGATGTCGCTGCACCGCGAGCACCGACAGCAGCGAGCCGCCGGAGTGCCCGTACAGGAAGATCTGGTCTTGGCCGAAGCGCTCGCGCAGATAGTCGGTGACCTCGAGGATGTCGTCGACCAGACGATCGACGGTGACGCGCGAGGCCGGGTCGAGCGCCGGATAGGACGAGCCGCCGCCGCGCCGATCGAGCGTCGCCATCACGAACCGCTGCTCGACGGCGGCCAGATGGGTGCGGACGTTGCCGAGCTCGGAACCGCCGGGCGCCCCGGGCACGAAGAGCAGCACCGGCGCGTCGGCGTGGGCGCCGCGGATCATGACACCGAGCCGGCCCACCCGCGCCAGCTCGGCCACGCCGCCCGAGATGCCGGCCGTGCGGGCGGGGACGGCGACCGCCGCCGTGAACAGCAGGAGGGCAGCGGCGGGCAGCGCGTAAAGCACGCGGCGTCTGACCCCGCGACCGGCCCACACACCCAGCAGGAGCGGCAACAGGGTCAGCACCGCCTGCACCCCACGGCCCGCGAGCAGGACGACGACGCCGAAGGGGCTGCCGTGCGGCGGCCCGGTGGACGGGCCGGCCACCCCGGCGCGGACCAGCTCGAGCGCGAACAGGAAGGCGACCGGCACGACCAGCCACATGAGACGGGAACGGCCGAACCGGCCGGCGGCCCACCCGATCGCCGCGCTGACCGCGACCGAGCAGAGCGCCTGGGTGATGGTGAGCGGGCCGCGCGGGGTCCACCACCCCGCGACCGCGCCCCATGCGGCTGCGGGCAGGGACCAGAGAAGCGCCGGGAGAAATGTCATGCCGGTGAGGATCGCGGCCGGCGGCCGGAAGCACAGCCGTCTTCGGTACGGGGTCGACCCAGTACTTTGGTAGGTCCTCAAGCCGCTCCGAGCCTCGTACGCTTCGCACATGTCGTCGCTCCTGTTCGCCTTGCTGGTGCCCGGTCCCCCGGGCAGCCGGCAAGCGAGGCTGCGCGACCGCACGGCCGACGTCATCGCCGTGCTGTCCGCCCTGGCCTACGGCGCGCTCATGGTGCCGCTGGGCGACGCGACCTCGGCCCACGCGGCGATCCCGTGGCAGGCCGACGTGGCGATCGGCGTCGCGTGCACGCCGGCCCTGCTGGTACGCCGCCGCCGGCCGCTCGCACTGTGCCTGGCCCTGCTCCCGTTCGGCGTCGTCTCGGTGATGGCGACCGGCCCGATCCTGGTCGCGCTGTTCACGGTCGCGATCCGGCGCCGGGCGCGCCTGGTGCTGGCCCTCACGGCCGTCCACATCGGCACCGGCGTTGTTTATTACGCCCTCCAGCACAACCCGCCCTTCGACCTCTGGGTCGACCTGCTGATGCGGTCGATCACGGGGCTGGCCGCCGTCGGCTGGGGCCTGTTCCTGAAGGCCTATCGGCACCTGACGTCGTCGCTCCGGGCCGAGGCGACGAACGCGCAGGCCCAGGCCGAGATGCGGATGGATCGGGCCCGGCTCACCGAACGCACCCGCATCGCCCGCGAGATGCACGACGTGCTGGCCCATCGCATGTCGATGGTGAGCCTGCACGCCGGCGCGCTCGAGGTCCGCACGGATGCCACCCCCGACGAGATCGCCACGGCCGCCCGGGCCATCCGCGTCAGCTCCCACCTGGCCCTCGAGGAGCTGCGCTCGGTGATCGGCGTCCTGCGCCAGCCCACCGGCGGCGAGAGCCCGCACGGCGAGGGCGACGCCCGCGCCGGCACGCCCGCACCCCAGAGCACGCCCGCGGCAAACCCGAGCAAACACGCGACGGGCCCGAGCACGCACGCGGCAGACCCGAGCACACAAGCGACCGGCCCGCAAAACACGGCGGCCGCGAGCGGTCACGCCACAGGCCCGAGCGAGCACACGAAGGGCCCGAGCAAGCACGACACGATCGTGATGATGGCCGAGGCCCTGGAGCGGGGCGCGCGAAACGGCGGCGGCCGCGTCCACGTCGAGCCGCCGCAGCCGCGCTTTTCCGATCTGCCCGATTTGCTGACCGAGGCACGTTCGTCGGGCATGAAGATCGATTTGGTGTGGCTCACCCCGGGGTCGGTACCCTCCGTGGAACTGGAGCGCACGGCGTATCGCGTCGTGCAGGAGGGCCTGACCAACGCCCGCAAGCACGCACCCGACGGCGACGTCGAGGTGCGGCTCGACGGCGGGGGCGGCCGTGATCTGCGCATCCTGGTCACCAACGCGCTGCACCACCACGGCGAGCGGCGCGAGGATGTGCCGGGTTCCGGCACGGGCCTGACGGGGGTCGGCGAGCGGGTGGCGCTCGCCGGGGGTCGAGTGGAGTACGGCGCCGAGGGCGACCGTTTCCGTCTGGAGGCATGGCTGCCTTGCCACGAGCAGTAGTCGACGACGCAAAGGCACCGGCGAGCGGATCCGGCCGGCGGCCGGTGCGGCTTGTGATCGTCGACGACGACCAGTTCGTGCGAACCGGAATGCGGCTGCTCTTCGGCGGCAAGCACGGAGTCGAAGTGGTCGGGGAGGCGGGCGACGGCGACGAGGCGGTCACCGCGGTGCGGGCGCACTGGCCCGACGTGGTGCTGATGGACATCCGGATGCCGCGGGTGGACGGGGTGGAGGCGACCCGGCGGATCCGCAAGCTGCCCAACCCGCCTGAGGTGGTCATCCTGACGACCTTCGACGTGGACGAGTTCGTGGTGGAGTCGATCCGGAACGGGGCGTGCGGGTTCCTGCTCAAGGACACCCCGCCCAAGGAGATCATCGCTGCGGTGCTGTCGGCGGCGCGGGGCGAGGTGGCGATCTCGCAACGGATGCTGCGACCGCTCGTCGATCTGGTCGCGAGCACGGCCGAGGGGTCCCGGCGGTCCGAGGCGATCAAGCAGCTCGGCACGCTGACCGACCGCGAGCGACAGGTGGCGATCGGGCTGGGCCGCGGCCTGTCCAACGCGGAGATCGGGGCCACGCTGGGCATGGGCGTGTCCACCGTGAAGGGGCACGTGTCGCGAGTGCTGGGCAAGCTGTGCATCAACAACCGCGCGCAGGCCGCCGTGCTGATCCACGAGGCCGGCCTGCTCTGACCGCGGGCGGAGCGCGGGCGTGCGCGGCCCAAGCAAGCGGGCACGCAGTAAAGCGTGCGAGCGTGCACGCAGCAAAGCGAGCAAGCGGGCACGCAGCAAAGCGGGCGCGCGGGCACGCAGCAAAGCGGGCAAGCGGTCACGCAACGAGCGCCCGGCACGGTGGCCGGGCGCTCGTCGGAGATGCCGTCAGGAAGTGGAGACGGTCCTGCCCTCGGCGAGGGTGATGTTGCGGCCGTCCTTGGGGTCGAACAGGTGGATCTTGTCGAGGTTCATCCAGATGCGGGCGTCCGACCCGTCGCGCACGCGGGATTCGGCCGACAGCCGCGTGACCAGGTTGTCCTGGGGCGGCAGGTCGGCCCCGCCCGCGTCCGCGGCCAGGTCCTCCAGGTCGGCCGCGACAGCATGCTCGCCCTCGACGGTCAGGTAGACGTATTTGTCCGAGCCCATCGACTCCACCAGGTCGACCGGCGCCGTGAACTCGAAGCCCTTGCCCCGCTGATGCTCCTCGATCAGCCCGGCGTCCTCGAAGTGCTCGGGCCGGATCCCCAAAATCAGCTCCCGCGACGCCCCGCCCAGCGCGCTACGCATCCGGTCGTTCAGCGGCAGATCCCCCAGTGCCGTCCGCAGCTGAGACTCCTCGACCTTGGCGGCCAGGAAGTTCATCGACGGCGACCCGATGAACCCCGCCACGAACAGGTTCACCGGATTGTCGTACAGGGTCTGCGGGTCACCGACCTGCTGGATGTAGCCGCCGCGCATCACCACGACCCGGTCGCCCAGGGTCATCGCCTCGGTCTGGTCGTGGGTCACGTACACGGTCGTGGTGTTCAGCTGCTTCTGCAGGCGCGACACCTGCGTCCGCATCTGGACCCGCAGCTTGGCGTCCAGGTTGGACAGCGGCTCGTCCATCAGGAACGCCTTGGGCGAGCGCACGATCGCCCGCCCCATCGCCACCCGCTGCCGCTGCCCACCCGACAGGTTGGCCGGCTTGCGGTTCAGATACTCGGTCAGTTCGAGAACGCGAGCCGCCTCGGCCACCTTCTCCTCGATAAGAGACTTGTCCATTTTCGCCAGCTTGAGGGGGAACGCCATGTTCTCCCCCACGGTCATGTTCGGATACAGCGCGTACGACTGGAACACCATCGCGATGTCCCGGTCCTTGGGGGCCTTGTCGTTGACCCGCTCCCCGCCGATCCGCAGCTCCCCCGACGTGATGTCCTCGAGCCCCGCGATCATGTTGAGCGTCGTCGACTTCCCGCAGCCCGAGGGCCCGACCAGGATGATGAACTCGCCGTCGGCGATCTCCAGGTCGACCTCGTGCACCGCGGTCGTCCCGTCCGGGTATTTCTTGGTCACCTTGTCGAGAACAATGTCAGCCATCGCTACCTAACCCTTCACGGCGCCGGAGGTGAGACCCGCGACGATGCGCCGCTGGAAGAACAGCACGAACAGGATGATCGGGATCGTGATCGTCACGGCGGCCGCGGAGATCGCCCCGGTGGGGTCCTCGAACTGCGAGGCGCCGGTGAAGAACGACAACGCCACCGGGACCGTGCGGGACTGCTCGGTCGACGTCAGCGAGATGGCGAACAGGAAGTCGTTCCAGCAGAAGATGAAGACCAGGATCGCCGTGGTGAAGACGCCCGGGGCGGCCAGCGGCGCGATCACCTTGCGGAAAGCCTCGCCCTGGGTGGCGCCGTCCATCTTGGCCGCCTTCTCCAGGTCCCACGGGATCTGCTTGAAGAACGCGGACAGGGTGTAGATCGCCAGGGGCAGGGCAAAGGTGATGTACGGCAGGATCAGGCCGGGCCAGGTGTCGAAGAGCCCGAGCTGGCGTTCGATGTTGAACAGCGGCGACACCAGCGACACCTGCGGGAACATCGCGATCAGCAGCGAGACGCCGACGAGCGCCTTCTTGCCCGGGAAGTCGAGCCGGCTGATCGCGTACGCGGCCATGGTGCCGAGCACGACGGCGATCACGGTCGAGATCAGCGCGATGCCGATCGAGTTGATCAGGGCCCGCACGAACTGGTCCGTCTGGAAGATCAGC
Source organism: Paractinoplanes lichenicola (assembly GCF_016785085.1). Classification (GTDB taxonomy): domain Bacteria; phylum Actinomycetota; class Actinomycetes; order Mycobacteriales; family Micromonosporaceae; genus Actinoplanes; species Actinoplanes lichenicola. The sequence goes on along the minus strand of NZ_JAENHO010000004.1, from coordinate 98,707 downwards.
TTGTAGTTGTCCCACGTCCACTCGCGCGGGATGAAGTTGCCGTCGGTGAGCGTCGCGGTCGTCTTGAACGACAGCGAGACGATCCACAGCACCGGGATCAGCGCGAACACGACGACGATCGCGTCCAGCAGACCCCATTTGACCTTGGCGGAGGTGGTCTCGGTGGCCATCAGCGCCTCCCGTCCTCGTCGCTGCTACCGGGGGCCGCCGTGCCGAACAGCTTCACGAAGATGAAGGCGATGATCGCGACGGTGAGGAAGATGAGCACCGACATGGTCGAGCCGATGCCCAGGTTGAGACCCTTCATCAGGTTGTTGTAGGCGATCATCGAGACCGACGACGTCTCGTTCGCCCCGGCCGAGAGCACGTAGATGTTGTCGAAGATCCGGAACGCGTCGAGCGTGCGGAACAGCAGCGCGACCAGGATGGCCGGCTTCATCACGGGCAGCATCACCTTGGTGAACCGCTGCCACCAGGAGGCGCCGTCCATCGAGGCCGCCTTGAGCAGGTCGTCCGGCACCAGCGCCAGCCCGGCCATCAGCAGCAGGGCCATGAACGGCGTGGTCTTCCAGATCTCGGCGAAGATGATGATCGCGAGGGCGCTGGCCCGTTCGGTGAGCGGCGCCCCCTCCGGTGAGAAGAGGTTGGCCAGATAACCCGTGCCCGGCGTCCACGCGTAGCGCCAGCTGAAGGCGGCGACCACGGTCACGATCCCGTACGGAATGAGCGCGCTGGTCCGCACCAGGCCGCGCCCGATGAGCGTGCGGTGCATGATCAGCGCGAGCCCCATGCCCAGCACGAGCTCGACCGTGACCGAGATGACGGTGATCAGCATGGTCACGCCGAACGCGGTCCACCAGTAGTTGTTGGACAGCACCGTCGCGTAGTTGGCCAGGCCGATGAACTCCCGATCGTCCGGGAACTTGAGGTCGTAGCGCTGCAGCGACAGCCAGATCGAATAGATGATCGGGTACGCCGTCACCGCCACCATGACGATCGCCGCGGGCGCGCAGAGCAGCCAGCCGAGCTTGCGCTCCTGCTTCTTGCCCTCACTGAGCGCGGGCCGGGAGCGCCGGGAAGGCTGAGAATCAACCGAAGGCCGAGTAGCAACGCTCACGGCAGCACCCCCTTGGAGTCGATGGCGTCCTGGATCGACTTACGAAGCGAGTCCGCCGTCTGCTGCGGCTGGATCGACGCGGGCGGCGACAGCTCGGCCGACACCACGGTCGACAGGTTCTGGTAGGCCGGGGTCCGCGGCCGCGGCGCCGACGTCTTCAGCTCCTCCAGCAGCACGTCCTTCATCGGGTAGGCCTCGTTCATCGACGGGTCGTTGTAGACCGCCTCGATCGACGGCGCCTGGCCCGAGTTCACCGCGAGATACAGCTGGCTCTCCGGGCCGCGCAGGCACTGGATCGCCTCGAACGCCAGGTCCGGGTGCTTGCTGTACGCGCTGACGGCCTGCTCGGAGCCGCCGATGGTGGTCTTGCTGGGCGTGTTCGCGTCGATCGCCGGGTAGCGGGCCCAGCCCACCTTCTTGGCCAGGTCGGGCGCCTCCTGCACCATCGACGCCCACACGAACGGCCAGTTCAGCTGGAACGCGCCGCCGCCGGACTGGAACGCCCGCCGCACGTCGTCCTCGACCGCGTTGGAGAACGACGGGCTGGTCACGCCCGCGCTCGCGAACGTCTTGAGGGTCTCGAGCCCCTTGAGCGCGCCCTCGTCCATCACGGCCTTCTTGCCGCTCTCGTCGACCACGCTGCCGCCGGCGCTGGCCACCAGGCTGTTGTAGAGCACGACCAGGCCCTCGTACTGGGCCCCCATGGTCATCACCTGGTACGGCTTGCCCTCACCCTTGAGCTGCTGGGACATCTTGATCATCTCGTCCCACGTCTTCGGCGGCGTGGGCACCAGATCCTTGCGGTACCAGAGCAGCTGGACGTTCGTGTTGTTCGGCGCGGCGTACAGCTTGTCGTTGTACTGCGCGGAGGCGACCGCCGGTTCGAGCGTCTCGCTCTCGACCTCGCTCTTGAGCTCCCCGGTGATCTCCCGGATCCAGTTCGCGCTGGCGAACTCCTGGGTCCAGGTCACGTCCATGCCGAGGATGTCCATGCTGTCGTCCTTGGCCGCGAGCCGGCGCACCATCTGCACCCGCTGGTCGTCGGCCTGCCGCGGCAGCACCTGGTACGAGATCTTGTACTTGCCCGCCGCCTCCTGGTTGCACCGGTCGACGACGCTCTGCATGTTCTCGACGGGTGAGTTGTAGAAGTTGAGGACGGGCACTCCCCCGTCGTCGGATCCGCAGGCCGCCATGGGCGCCATCAGGGTCATCGCGGCCCCCGCCGCGAGTGCCCGGGCGCGCAGGGTGCGCCGTTGCGGATGTCGGTCGTTGATCGCCATTGACCCTCCATCCGGCCAGAAAACGTCAAGTGATCACGATCACTCGACGGCCAGTGCTTGGTCTGCCCCACACGGTGACGAAACAAACCAGAAATGCATTCTCCGCATCTACGCTTGCCCGCATGGAAGCCACGTTCTTCTTCGATCCGGCCTGCCCGTTCACCTGGACCACGTCACGCTGGCTGGTGTCGGTCGCCCCGTCGCGCGACCTCACCATCCGCTGGCGGGCCATGAGCCTGCTGGTGCTCAACGGCGACAACATCCCCGACCGGCACCGGCCCCGCGTGACCGCCTCGTTCCGGGCTTTGCGGCTGGTCGAGGCGTTGCGGGCCGATCAGCGGGACGACACGATCGCCGCCTTCTACGCCGCGATCGGCACCCGGGTGCACGACGACGGCGCCACCCTCGACGACACGCTGGTCGAGCAGGCGGCGGAGGCGGCCGGGGTCGACGGCGCGAAAACGATCCTCGATGACGCGAGCTGGGAGACCGCCGTACGGGAATCTCATGAGCTGGCCCTGAAACTCGCCGGCCCGGGCATCGGCTCGCCCGTGCTGCACCTCGACGGGGCGCCTCGCGGCCTGCACGGGCCGATCATCGGCGACGTGCCGCCGGAGAACGATTCGCTGGCCCTGTTCGACTCGGTGTCCACCCTGATGCGCATCGAAACGTTCAGTGAGGTGAAACGCGGCCGGTAGTTCGCGCGTTTAACGGCGTGACGCTGATGGGTATCGGCGTCACGCCGCGATCTACAACGGAGGAAACAATGGCCGAGCCGCAGGTCACGCTGGATCCGCGCACGCTCAACGTGGTGGAACAGAAGCTTCGGGGGCCGCTGGAGGAACAGCTCACCTCAGCCCTGCAGGCCGCCACCGACAAGACCCGGCACTCGTACGCCGGGGAGAGCGTCGAGCAGGTGACCACGCAGCTTTTCGAGCGTACGAAGGACGGCCTGCACCCGGACATCGCGGCCGGCTTCCACCCCGATCACGCCCAGTTGCGCCGCGTGGCCGAGGCGATCGTCACAGGTCACTGACGATCGACCGGATCGCGTCCATCGCCTTGAGCCGGGCCGCGCCCTCGCCGAGCAGGGCGTCCGGCACGATCAGCTCGTCCAGACCGTTCCCCGCGTACGCGGCGATGTCGTCGGCCAGTTTGGCCGGCGACCCGCCGATCACGTGGGGCGCGTCCGCCGGCAGCGGCCCGTCGACGACGGTCAGGGCCTGACCGGTCCGCGCGATCGTCTTCGGGTCGCGCCCGAGGTCCGCGCAGTGCTGGTCGAGCACGGCCGACTTGTGCGCGACGAACTCCGGCCGCCCCCAGCAGTTCCACTCGTCGGCCCGCTCGGCCACGATCCGCAGCATCCGCTTCTCGCCCTTGGCCCCGATCATCAGCGGCAGGGGCTGCTGCACCGGCTTGGGCTCGTTGACCGCGCCGGTCACCCGATAGTGGTCGCCGTGCACCGTCGTGCGGGGCGTTCGCAGCAGCCCGTCGAGGATCCGCAGCGCCTCCTCGAACCGGTCGATCCGCACCTTGAGCGAGCCCAGCTCGATCCCGTACTGCTCGTGCTCGTTGAGCTGCCAGCCGGCGCCGACGCCGAGCACGAACCGGCCGTCGCTGATCTGGTCGACGGTCGCGGCCATGTTCGCCAGCACGGCCGGGTGCCGGTAGGTGATGCCGTAGACGAGCGTGCCGATCCGCACCCGGGGCACGGCCGCCGCCAGCGCCGCCACGACCGAGCCGCATTCGAGGACCGGCCCGGTGTCGTCCTCGCCGGGGCCCACATTGGGCATGAAATGGTCGGCGAACCAGACGCCGTCCCAGCCGGTCTCCTCGGCATGCCGCGCCTGCTCGAGGACGGCCGCGTAGCTCTGCCCGGCGCCGGGCCAGATGGAAAGTCGCATGCCGTCACGGTCGCACGGCCGCCAGCACGTGGTCGACCAGCCCGTCCGCGTACTCCTCGGTGAGCGGCCCGGTGCGCAGCTGCCAGCGGTGGAAGATCGGCCCGAAGATCAGCTCGACGGCCACGTCCAAATCGGCCCCCGTACGGATCTGACCGCGCTCGCGCGCCGCGGCGAGCCGATCCCGTACGGCGTCGAGCTGGGGCCGCAGCAGCCGGTCGCGCACCTGGCCCGCGAGGTCGTCGTCGGAGAGCATCTCGACGGTCAGGGCCCGGGTGGTGGCGGACAGCCGTGGGTCGGCGAACTCGGCCACCGTGGCCCGGACGAGCTCGCGCAGGTCGGCCTCGAGATCCCCGCTGTCGGGCAGCACGACCGGCGTCGCCTCCCCGGTCAGCGCCTCCAGCACGACCTCGCCCTTGCGCCGCCACCAGCGATAGATCGTCTGCTTGCCGACCCCGGCCCGGGCGGCGATCGCCTCGATCGTCACCTTGGCGTAGTCGGTCTCGGCCAGCAGGGCCAGCGCCGCGTCGAGGATCGCGCGGCGGGACTGCTCGTTACGGCGGGCGGCATCGGGCACGAGCCCATCCTATCCTATGCGAGACGAGACGTCTCGTCTTGACGAATGAACGAGACGAGACGTAGCGTCTCGCACATGGCTCACATCGCGATGGTCAGCATCCCGTTCCACGGTCACGTCAACCCGAGCGCCGAGGTCATCCGCACGCTCGTGGCCCGCGGGCACCGGGTCACCTACGCCAACGACCCGCGCTTCGCCGAGCCGGTCGCGAACACCGGGGCCGAGCTCAAGCCGTACGGGTCGAGACTGCCGACCAATGACGACGAGTGGAACGGCGACGCGATCGACCAGCTCACGCTCTTCCTCGACGACGCGATCGCCATGCTGCCGCAACTGCGCGACGCGTACGCCGGGGATCGCCCCGACCTGTTCCTCTACGACATCGCCGGCGCCCCAGCCCGGCTGCTGGGCGAGCAGTGGGGCATCCCTGCCGTCCAGCTCTCCCCCACGTACGTGGCCTGGGACGGCTACGAGCAGGAGATGGCCCCGATGATCGACGGCATGCGGGCCGACCCGCGCGGCGCCGGCTACTACACGCGATTCACCGAGTGGCTGACCGCTGAGGGCTCCGCCACCCGCGACAGCCTGGCGTTCCAGGGCCGCCCCGAGCGCGGCCTGGTGCTCATCCCCCGCGCCCTGCAGCCCCACGCCGGCCGCGTCGACCCGGCCGTCTTCGACTTCGTCGGCCCGGTCTTCGGCGACCGCTCGGCCCAGGGCACCTGGAGCCGCCCCGCCGGGGCCGACCGGGTGCTGCTCGTCTCGCTGGGCTCGGCCTTCACCAACCACCCCGGCTTCTATCGCCGCTGCGTCGAGGCGTTCGGCGACCTCCCGGGCTGGCACACCGTGCTGCAGATCGGCGACCGCGTCGACCCGGCCGAACTGGGCGAGGTGCCTTCCTCGATCGAGGTGCGCTCCTGGGTCCCGCAGCTGGCGATCCTCGAGCAGGCGGACGCCTTCCTGACCCACGCGGGCATGGGCGGCGCCAGCGAGGGCCTCTCCTGCGGCGTCCCGATGATCGCCGCGCCGCAGGCGGCCGACCAGTTCCAGAACGCCGAGCAGCTGGCCGCCCTGGGCATCGGCCGCACGATCGACCTCGCGACGGTCACGGCCGCCGAGCTGCGCGACCACCTGCTGACCCTGACCTCGGACCCGGTCGTGCGTGCCCGCTGCGCCGAGATCAAGCAGCAGGTCCGCGCGGAGGGCGGCGCCGACCGGGCGGCCGCCCTGATCGAGAAGCTGCTGTGAACCCTGCGCCTGCAATAGTTGCACCCGCCCTATAGTAATGTTGCACACGCGCTATATCGGCGAATGCACTAACCGGCGGGAGGCCACATGTCGCAGCGACTCTTCGAGCCCATCACGTTGCGCGGGATCCAGATCCGCAACCGGATCTGGGTCCCGCCGATGTGCCAGTACGCCGTGGAGGAGCACGACGGCGTCGCCACCGACTGGCACCTCGTGCACCTCGGTGCGCTGGCGCGGGGCGGCGCCGGCGTGGTCATCGTCGAGGCGACCGGCGTCGTTCCCGAGGGACGGATCTCGCCCAAGGACCTCGGCCTGTGGAACGACGAGCAGCGGGACGCGCTGGCCCCGATCGTGCGGTTCATGCGGTCGCAGGGCGCCGTCGCGGGCATCCAGCTGGCCCACGCCGGACGCAAGGCCAGCGCCTGGCCCGAGTGGGGCACCGAGCAGACCGACGGCAGCATCCCGCTCGACGCGGGCGGCTGGGAGACCGTCGGCCCGTCGGCCGTCGCGTTCCCCGGCCTGCGGGTCCCGCGCGAGCTCGACGAGCAGGGCATCGCCGAGGTCGTCCGGGCCTTCGCGGCGGCGGCGCGGCGGGCGGTCGAGGCCGGCTTCGAGCTGCTGGAGATCCACGGCGCCCACGGCTACCTGGTGCACGAGTTCCTGTCGCCGATGAGCAACCACCGGACCGACGCGTACGGCGGCCCGCTGGAGAACCGGGCCCGGCTCCTGCTCGAGATCGTCGACGCGGTCCGGCACGAGGCGGGCGAGTCGGTCGTGCTGGCCGTCCGGCTGTCCGCGACGGACTGGGCCGACGGGGGCGTCACGTCCGACGAGACCGTGCAGGTGGCCTCATGGCTGGGTGAGCGCGGCGTCGACCTCGTCGACGTCTCCACCGGCGGCAACGTGCCGGCGGCGATCCCGGCCGGGCCGGGCTATCAGGTTCCGTTCGCCACGGCGGTCCGCGCGGGCAGCAAGCTTCCGGTCGGCGCGGTCGGGCTGATCACCGAGGCCCGGCAGGCCGAGCACATCCTGCTCACCGAGCAGGCCGACGTCGTGCTGGTCGGCCGCGAGATGCTGCGCGACCCCAACTTCCCGATCCGCGCGGCCCAGGCCGTCGGCGCGACACCGCCCGTTCCCGCGCCCTACCGCCGCGGCTTCCGTCAGGCGACCGCGGCTTGAAACAGGCGCGCTCGGCTCGGCTTCCGCTTGGCGACCGCGGCCCGGAACAGGCGCGCTCGCCTCGGCTTCCGCTAGGCGACCGCGGCCTGGAACAGGCGCGCGAGGCCTCGCAGCTCGGGCACCTCCTCCGCCTCGTCGAGAAGCCGCTCGAGCACCCGGTCGTGGGTGGGCCGGGACTGCTCCAGCAGGCTCTGCCCGGCCGCGGTCAGCTCGGTGTAGATGCCGCGGCGATCGTCGGCGCACAGGATGCGCGTCAGCAGGCCCCGGTCCTCGAGGCGGTTGACGAGCCGCGTGGTCGCACTGCCCGACAGCGCGGCCGCGCGGGCCAGCTGCTGCATCCGCATGTGCCAGCCGTCCTGCCGGTTCAGCGCGTCGAGCACGGTGTATTCGACGACCGAGAGCTGATGCTCGGCCTGCAGCTCACGCTCCAAAGCCGACTCGATGAAACCGTGCAGGGCGGCCAGCCGGCGCCAGCCCTGGGCCCGCACCTCGACCGCGTCGTCAGAAATCCCCATCGTGCTTCACCTCGCCGCGAGAATATCAGCCGACACGGATAGAACGCGCATGCAACTAACGGCCCGAACGCCCGGCTCCTGTCGCGGAGCCGGGCGTTCGACGGGTAGTGAGGTCAGCCCCGGTTGCCGCGGTCGTTGCGGTCCCCGCGGTCGTTACGGTCGTTGCCCCGGTCCCCGCGGTCGTTGCGGTCGTTGCGGTCCCGGCCGCCACGGCCGTCGTGGTCCCGGCCACCGTGACGGCGGTCCCGGTCGCGCATCCAGTCGTTGCGGTGCGTGCCCGGACGGAAGAACCGGAACTGGCCCGGGCGTCCCTGCCGGAACTGGCCGGCCCAGACGGGCCGGAACTGCGCCGGGAAGCCCCGGATGACCTGGAACGGCCGGCCGAAGCCGAACGAGTTCCAGTTGTCGTAGTCGGCGACGTCGAGGGCCCAGGCGCCCCGGCGAGGCCCGAAGCGTACGGGGGTGCAGTCGAAGTCGTCCCAGGCGCCGCTCCGCTCGCCGTAGACGCCGGCCAGCTGGCAGGCGCGCAACGACCGGTAGAAGCCGACGACCTGACTCTCGCCTCGCCACACGTTGTGGCTGGCCGTGGCCTTGCTCTCCGGGGCCGCGGGCGCGGCCGGGGCGGCCTGAGCCGGACCCATGCCCACGGTCAGGGCGGTGAGAACGCCGAACCCGCCAAGGGTGAGGGCGCGAGTGAGCTTGTTCATCAGAATCCTCTCATACCCGTTCATTTCGCTTCTTGCCCTAAGAAACGGTCGCCTGCCGATCCGGGAAGTGGATCTAGCGGACAGGTCGTGGCGCAGAACGGGTGGCCGAGGAGGCCGGTCGGTGGACCCCTTCCGGGTGGGTAGGCCGCGGCGAGTCAGGCGAGGTTCCGGGTCGGCCACCGGGCCTGGTCGGCCTCGAGCAACGCCGGGTCGCGCGGGGGCGGCACCTCGCCCAGGATCTCGAGCCGGGTGATTCGCTCGATGCGGAAGCCGCGGATCGCGTCACGAGCCGGCACCACCCCGTGAGCAGCCAGGCGTCCCCCGCGCGCAGAAGTCCCATCGTCTCGACGTCGCGGACCGTGCTGGTGGTGGGATCCGGCCCGCCGTCCTCGTTCTCCCCCAGGTAGGTGAGCCGCACCACCCGCCGGGCCGCGATCACATCGGAGAGGATCCCGAGCGGCACCACGTCGTCCGTCAGGGGGCGGGCGTCGATGACCTGCATCGCCCCGAGCATCTCCTGCACGGGTGCGCGATGCTCCTCCTGCATGACGGCGGCGATCTTGGCGCGGGCCCGACGGGCCGCCCCCTGATACGGCGAGGAATCCAGGAGGGCGAGCCCGGCGAGCACCGCCAGCGACTCGGTGGCCGACAGGTTCAGCGGCGGCAGCGAGTACTCGCGAAGGATCGAGTAGCCCCCGGCCGCCCCGTGATCCGCGTAGATGGGCACCCCGGCCAGCTGGAGCGATCCGATGTCGCGCTCGATGGTGCGGGACGACACTCCGAACTCGCCGGCGAGCCGGGCGGCGGACCAGGGCCGGCGCGCCCCACGAAGCAGGTCGACCAGGGCGTACTGCCGTTCGGCGCGCTTCATCACTCGAGTCTGGCAAACGTGTCCGGTGTCGTACGTCAGCTCCGCATGCTCCGCTGTCCGCCAACGGACCAGACCCGCCGGATCCGGCCGTCCCCGGCGAAGTCGAACACGTCGACGCCACCCGCGCGCCGGCCGGCCGCGTCGACGTCCCACAGCAACCGGCCGTGCTCGCCGTCGATCGCGTCGGCGATCCGCGTGAAGACGACGCCCGGATTCTGCTCATGCCACCAGTCGAGATACTTCGCAAAGTCCTCCGCCGTACGGATGTCGTCCGCGGGGGTCGACCCGTCGCGCTCGGTCACCGCGAAGTGAATGCGGAAGTCGTCGGCGCAGATCTGCCGGGCGATGCCACCGTCGGTGTTCCACATCGTCAGCCACAGGTCGAGCGAGTGCCGGGCGGGGGAACTGGGCGTGGGGTTCGTGCTCTCCGTCATGCGCCCACTCTCGGACGCCGGCGCGACAACGGTATGTCGGTGTTCCCCGCAGAGCTCCGCCGCCCACGCCCGGCCGGCTCCCGGGCGTCACAGCAGCTTGCGCAGCTCCGGCTCGAAGGCGGCCGGGTCCTCGGCGAAGCCGATGTGGCCACCGGGGAACATCACCGGCTCGCGGCCGAGCATCGCCGCCAAGGCGCGCGACGAGCGGTCACACAGTTCGCCCGCCGAGTCCTCGCCCAGGCCGATCAGCACCCGCGTCGGCACCGAGAGCAGCCGCTCGATGTCGGGCCGGAAGCCGACCGTGCCGCGATACATGTTCCGATACTGGAAGGCGTCGTCGGCCAGCTCCTGCTCGGACGGCTCACCACCGGCCATCATCTCGACCACCTCGTCCGGCAGTCGCAGGTTGGCGACCTCCATGAACTTGCGGAACGTGGCCAGCCGGTCGCCGGTCTCGAAGATCGCCAGCATCTCCTCGGTGCCGGCCCACAGGGCCTCGCGGTCGGGCAGCACCTCCAGCAGAGGCGGCTCGTGCGCGACCACCGCATCCACGCTCTCCGGATGCCGCTCGGCCAGGGCGAGCACGCTGACCGCCCCGCCGCTGGAACCCAGCGCCAGCTTCGCCGGGCCCCGGCCGACGTGATCGATCAGGGCGGCCAGGTCGGCCGCGCGCTCCCGCGGGGTGGACGGCGCGTCCCGGTCGCGCACCGAGCTGCGGCCGATGCCGCGCGGGTCGGTGGTCAGCACGCTGTGGTCGGCCGCCAGCATGCCGGCCAGGGCGGCGAAGGCCCCGGCGGCCATCGGCGCCCCGGCCAGCACCACCAGGGGTCCGTCGCCGCGCAGCTCGTAGTAGAGGTCGGCGTCGGTTCGGCTGAGGTGGGTCATCGGGAAGTCCTCCCAGGTCGGAACGGTCGTCATGGGTAGTGACGGCGGCGACCGGGCAGAATCGTCGGGTGAGCCAAGACATTTTTCTGGACCGTGCCCGGACGGGCGACGAGGAGGCCTTCGCCGCTCTCGTTCAGCCGCTGCGCCGCGAGCTGCACGCGCATTGCTATCGGATGCTCGGTTCGGCCCACGACGCCGAGGACGCCCTGCAGGAAGCCTTGCTGCGGGCCTGGCGCGGGCTGACCGGCTTCGAGGGGCGCAGCTCGCTGCGGTCCTGGCTCTACACCGTCGCCACCCGGGTCTGCCTGGACGCGGCCGAATCCCGCTCGCGGCGGGCACTGCCCATGGATCTCGGGCCGGCCAGCACGTCCACGGTCCTCGACGATGCCCCGTCGGCCGAGACCGCGTGGCTCGGGCCGTACGGGGACCTGGGTCTGAGCTCGGGGACCGCGACGCCGGAAGCGCGCTACGAGCAGCGCGAAGCGATCGAGCTCGCGTTCGTCGCGATGCTCCAGCACCTGCCGGGCAACCAGCGGGCCGCGCTGGTGCTCTTCGACGTGCTGGGCTTCTCGGCCGGCGAGATCGCCACGATGATGGACACCTCCCCCACCTCGGTCAACTCGGCACTGGCCCGGGCCCGCACGATGGTGTCGGCCCGCGTGCCCCCGGTGAGCCAGCAGCGGACCCTGCGCCAGGTCGGCGACGCGAAGTTGCGCGAGGCGGTGACGACCTACTCGCGTGCCCTCGAGGCGGGCGACACCGACCTGCTGGTCTCGCTGCTCACCGAGGACGTCACCTGGTCCATGCCACCACTGCCACACTGGTATTCGGGGCTGCCGGCGGTCACCGACTTCGCCGTCCAAGTACCACTGACCGGCTGCGGCGAATGGCGGCATTCGGAGCCGATCAGCGCCAACGGCCAACCGGCGATCGGCGGCTACCTGCGCTCCGAACCCGGCGGCGAGTTCCGGGCCTGGTCGATCGACGTCCTCACGCTGCGCGGCCCCCTGGTGTGCGAGGTCACCTCGTTCATCGGACCCGAACATTTCGCGGCCCTCGGACTGCCGCTCGCCCTACCTCCGACGGCGGAACGCGTCCAGCCCGTGCACTGAACGGCCGCGGGTTCAGGCTTGTTCGAGGGCCCGGCCGACTCGGTACAGCGTCGCCTCGTCGAAGTGGCGGCCGACGAGCTGCAGGCCCACCGGGAGCCCCTCGGCCGTCCCGCAGGGGACGCTGAGGGCCGGGTGGTGGGTGATGTTGAACGGGGTGGTGTTGGCCGACATCTCGATCGCGGCCTGCACCGAGGCGCCCGGCCCGGCCGCGGGGTCGGGCAGGGGGCGGGCGGTCTGCGGCGTCGTCGGCGTCACCAGGACGTCGTACCGCTGCAGGGCCTCGTCGTAGGCCGCGCGCAGCGTACGGGTGCGGTTGATCGCCTTGGCGTAGTTCAGGCGCCCCTGGTGAGCGTCGACATAGCGGCCGACCAGCGTGAACAGCATGACGTTGGCGGGCCGCCCGGCGACGGTGTCACGCCGGTCGAACAGGTGCCGCATCATGTCCACCGGGTAGTGGTCGGCCCGGCCGAACGCGAACCCCTGATTGCGCAGCACCGTCTCGGCCATCCCCTCGATCGCGATCGCCGTCCAGAGCGCCGGACCGAGCGCGTGCAGGGGCACCGAGACGTCCTCGACGACAGCTCCGAGGTCACGCAGCGACTCGGCCGCCGCCCGCACGGTGTGGTCGACCGCGGCTTCGGCGTCGGGACCCCCGAAACCCTCCCGCAGGATTCCGACCCGCAGCCCGCGTACGCCGTGGTCGAGCGCACCCAGATAGTCGCCGGCGCGAACGCCGCTCTGCCGGGGGTCGATGCCGTCCGGTCCGGCGAGGACGGTGAGGAAGCGGGCGTTGTCGGCGACAGTGCGGGTCATCGGTCCGACGTGGTCGAAGAATCCGTCCAAGGGCGCGATGCCGGTGTACGGCACCAGACCGTACGTCGGCTTGAGCCCGACGACACCGGACCAGGAGGCGGGCATCCGGATCGACCCCGCCTGGTCGGCCCCGAGTGTCATGTCGGCTTGGCCGGTCACCAGGGCCACGGCGCTGCCGCTGGACGACCCGCCGGAAGACGTGCCGATCCGGTGCGGGTTGTGGACCGGCCCGCTGTACGCGGTGTGGCTGCCCCCGGACATGCAGAAATACTCGTTGGTGGTCTTGCCGACGATCTCCGCGCCCGCCTCGAGAGCGCGGGTGACCACCGTGGCGTCCCCGGCCGGCACGAAGCCGGCCAGCACGTCGGAGCCGTTGGCCATGGGCAGGCCGGACACCATGATGCTGTCCTTGACCCCGAGCCGGACCCCGGCGAGCGGGCCGGCCGCGGCGCCGGGAATCGAGGCGCGGACCTCCCAGGCGTGGTGCGGGTCTTCCTCGGCCGAGGGCACGCGGTAGGCGACGGCCCCGCGCCCGGGCAGAACCGCGGGCTCGGGGACGGCCTCGACGGCGTCGTAGATCCCGAGCATGCCCGTGATCATCGCGGTGTATTCCTTGGCGGCCTCGGCGACGGCCGGGTAGCCGAGCTCTTGCGCGAGGGCGGAGATGTCGGCCGTGGTCGGCTTGGGAACAGTCACGGGGGATCCTCCAGGCGGCGATCATAAACTGCTAACACGGCAACGTTAGCGGTTAAACATGGCCTGGTGACAAGGGGCGCGACGACAGAAGTGGCCCACGCCTCAGCATGGACGAAGTCCGATTGACGAGCGGCGGCGGCCGGAATTATGCCGGCGGACCGTTCCGATCGGCGTCCTGCGACCGAGCCAGACGATCGAGCCAGTGGTGCATCAGGCCCCGTTCGGCCGGATGCAGCTCGCTGCTCGTGTCGAGCAGGACGTTCAGGGCGGCGGCGGTTCCCACGACGCCGGCGTCGGGCGCCTCGGGCCGGTCCGACACGATCGAGCGGATGAGCATCTCCCGCATCCGTGCGGATTCGTCGAGCGAACGGTTCTCCTCGGGAACCGTCAGCAAGGTGAATGTCGTACCGACCCCGGCCGCGGTGACCGAGAACGCGGCGAACTCCTCGTCGACGCGCAGCAGCCCGGCTTCCGCGAGGCGGCGGATGGAGTAGCGCAGACCCTCATTGGCGGCCACGGCGGCGAACGACGGTGTGGCCGGATCGGCGCGGCCATACATGATCGAATACAGATAGGGATTCGCCAGCCCGAAGGCGACGTGCTGATCCCAGCCCTTGCGGAGGATATCGACCGGATCGTCCGACTGCTCGAGACCGCGATAGCCGCGCTGATGGATCAGGAACCCCTCGCGCGCGACCGCGTCGAGCAGCCCGTTCATGCTGCCGAACAGCCGATAGATCGTGGGCGGCTGAACGCCCGCCGCGTCGCAAACCGCACGGGTCGACAGCCGCTCACTTCCGCCCTCCGCGAGCAGACCCATCGCGGCAGCGACGATCCGCTCCGCCGTCGAGGCAGTTCCGGGCGACGATGTGGGCTCGGGCATGGCAGAGCAATGATACGGACCGGGCCCCGCCGGGACGATCGACTCACCGATCGGGGCACATGAAAGGCCGCCGCCGCGGGCCCCATCATCCTGAACGCCTCCTGACCCGCGTCCGTCCGAACGCGGCGCCTTGGGCTCGTGGTCATGGCGAGCCCAGGGTGAGAATGGCGCGTGATCACTCGAGTGACGACGGCCGACTCGCGGCTCTTCGATCTGGCCGCGGCGACCTTCGGGACGGCTCCCGGCGGGGGCCGGGCGTTTCTTGAAAGTCCAGGCACTGTGGCCTTCGTGGCCCACGACGGTGACGACGTTCTCGGGTGGTGCTGGGGCTATCACCTGGTCCGGCCGGACACCTCTGCGATGCTCTACCTGCACCGGCTGGAGGTGCGGCCTGAGCACCGGCGGCAGGGTATCGGCCGGGGGCTGCTCCGGGCGTTCATGTCGGCCGGTGTGCGGGACGGCGCCAACAGGATGTTCTTGACGACGGGTGAGGCGAATGCCGCCGCCCGGGCGCTTTACGAGTCGATGGGCGGCGGCCTGGCCACGCAGGGCCCCACAGTCAATTATTGGTTCGAGTTGCGGGCGGACAGCCCGGCCGTTCGGCCGCCCGCGTGCCGAGCCCTGGTGCTCAGCGGCATGGCCGGGGTGGGGAAGTCGACGGTGGCCGCCGCCGTCGGGCGAGCGATGACCGAAGCCGGGCAGGCCACGGCGGTCGTCGACACGGACCAGTTGGCGCAGTTCGGGCCGCCTCCGATAAATCGCTTCGCGGGCTACGACGAGCTCAAGTGCGCCAATCTCGCCGCGGTGTGGGCGAACTTCAAGGCGGCCGGCGCGCAATTCCTGGTCGTTGCCGCCGTCATCGAGACCGCGGCCGTGCGGCAGCGCTACCTGGCGAGCCTCGCGGACTGCGAGGTCCGGGTGGTCGGACTGGTCGCTGATGTCGGCACCGTGCGCGATCGCCTGCGCCGGCGCGACACGGGGTCCAAGCTCGAACGTCTTCTCGACTCGCTGGACCGGCAGGGGCTCGCCCCGATCGACACCGCCGTCGCCGACTTCACGGTCACGAACGACCGCCCTCCCGCAGCGATCGCCGACGAAATCCTTCAGCGGGCAGGATGGACCGGCGGAGTCGGCGGACCCACCTGAAAAGCGGGCGAACCGAAGACTTGGGCTACGTCATCGGGTGTCACCCAGCCCCGAGCTGTCAGGCGGTCGGCGAGGGACCAGGCGTGTTGCGTACCCTGCTCGCGCAGGACTCCCTTCAGCGCTTCGAGGTAGCGGTCCCGTTGCCAGCCGGCGGGGTCGGCGTCGAATCTTTCGCAGTGGGCGATCCACTGGTCGAACGTGGCTTGGATCTGCTCGCCGTCGGTGAGGCCGAAGCCGTGGAGGTGCTGCAGTCCCATCAAGGTGATCGGGTCCGCGATGGGTTCGGGCGGGTCCTCGACCCACAGCCGGACCCGTTCGTGGGTTTCCGACCGGCTGCTCCGGCCGTCGAGCAGGTCACGCCACCAGGCCTCGACGTCCTCGCGTGAGGGCGCTCTCACCGGCCGGTAGACGGACCTGTTCTGCGGATCCCAGATGGTCAGCCCGTACTCGAGGGCCAGTTCGTGGATGAGCTCCAGGGCCGGGTCGCTCCGGTCGCTGTAGCTCGACCGGGGTATCCCAGCGTCCAGATGTCTCGCATTCTCGGCTGAACGGCCGAGCCCCGTCCATGCGGCGGTGGGCTGCGGGTTTCTTATGATCTTGCGGTGCACCCTGCTGTTTCTCCTGTTCCGGGGCCCGGGCCCGCGAAGCGCAACACGACCTGGTGGTGGTTTCTCGTCCCCACGTTCACGTGCGGGTTCGGGGCCTTTGCCATGGTTTTCACCGGTGGCTACAAGCTGAAGTCGCGGGCGCACATGGCCGCGGCGGTGGCCTATCTGGTGGTGACCGTCGGGTTCGCCTGTGGTGCGGGGCTGACCGCGCCGGACGATCCCAGCGCCGATCGGGGCACGGCGTACGACCTCGCGATGGCCGCGTTTCTGCTGATCGTGTGGCTCGGTGGCACCCTGCACACCGTCTTCCTGCAGCTCAAGGTGGCCAAGCAGGTGCCACCCCCGCCGGCGGTGGCGGCCGCGGCCTGGCGGGTGCAGCGCCGGGAGGAGGCGCGGGAGCTGGTGCGGTCCAACCCTGGCATGGCGTGGGAGCTGCGGATCGGACGGCCCGACATCGAAGGCCGGCAGTACGACGACGGCGGGCTGGTCGACGTCAACCACATGCCGGCGGCCTGGCTGGCGTACTCGTTGCAGATTCCGCAGCCGCTGGCCGATGAGATCGCCCTGCAGCGCGGGCTGCGGCAGGGCTTCACCAGCCCGGACGAGCTGGTCGTCTACTGCGCGGGGATGACGCCCGAGCGGATGGCCATGATCCGTGACCTGCTGTTGTTCCGCCCGCTCTGAGGGGCGGCCGCCGGGCAGATCGGGCATTCGCGGGTGACGCCGCAGCGGCCGCAGAACTGGTTGGTCTTCTTGAAACACAGGAAGCCGAACAGGAAGCCGGTCAGCAGGGCGGCTCCGACGGCGATACCGAGAATCATGAGACTCTCCCTCCGCGCTTTCTCCTCACACGGTGTTCGGAGCCGTCCGGTTCATAGACTCCCCCTATGGAATTCGGTGTCGGTTATTTCCCCACGCACGACGGCATGCGGCCCGGCGAGATCGCCCGGCGGGTCGAGGAGCGGGGGCACTCGGCCCTGTTCTTCGCCGAGCACACGCACATCCCGGCGAGCCGGGCGACGCCCTGGCCCGGCGGTGAGCGGCTGCCGCAGAAGTACTGGCACACGTACGACCTGTTCGTGGCGCTGACCGCGGCGGCCGAGGCGACCAGCCGGCTGCGGGTGGGCAGCGGCGTCTGCCTGGTCACCGAGCGCGATCCGATCACGACCGCGAAGGAGGTGGCCAGCGTCGACCATCTCAGCGGCGGGCGGTTCGAGTTCGGCGTCGGGCTGGGCTGGAATCGCGAGGAGATGGCAAACCACGGAACAGATGCCCGCGTACGGGTTCCGGTCATGACCGAGCGCATCCAGGCCATGCGCGAGATCTGGCGGCACGACGAGGCCACCTTCCACGGCGAGTACGTCAACTTCGACCGCATCTGGTCGTGGCCCAAGCCGGCCCAGCGCCCGCACCCGCCGATCCTGATCGGGGGCGGCGGCCCGACCGTGCTCGACCGGGTGCTCGCGTACGGCGACGGCTGGTTCCCGCAGTGGCGCGACGAGAACGTGTTCGAGCGGATCGCCGAGCTGCGCGCCCGCGCCGACCGTTACCTGCAGGTGCAGATGCTGAGCGTGCCGCCCGACCCGAAGGCCCTGGAGCGCTGCGAGCAGGCCGGGATCGACCGGGTGTCGGTGTGGCTGCCGTCGGGGCCGTGGAGCGTGGTCGAGCCCGCCCTCGAGAAGTGGGAGGCGGCGATCGGCGAGCTGACCGGACGGTGACCCCCGCCGAACGGTTCGCCTCCGTCCCGGTGGCCCGGCTGGCGACGGTCGGAGCGGACGGGATGCCGCACCTCGTGCCGATCGTGTTCGCGCTCGTCGAGGGCACGATCGTCTTCGCGGTGGACGGCAAGCCGAAACGGTCGCGGGCGCTCAAACGGCTGGCCAACATCGCCGCCGAGCCGCGGGTCAGCGTGCTCGCCGACCATTACGAGCAGGACTGGTCGCGCCTGTGGTGGGTGCGCGCCGACGGGACGGCGCGCGTGCTGGATGCGTACGGGAAGGCTCTCGATGTGTTGAAAGAGCGCTATCCGCAGTATCGGGAGACGCCGCCGGACGGGCCGTTCGTGGAGATCACGGTCGAGCGCTGGTCGGAATGGGTCAGCCACGCGTGACGGCGCGCAGCTTGTCGGGGTTGGCCATGTTGAAGATCTCGCGGATCAGCCCGTCCTCGTCGAGGTCGAACGTCAGGGTGGCGACCACGCGGCCGGCCCCGGTGAAGAGCACGCCCACCGTCCCGTTGAGCTCGACCACCTCGGCCCGCATGTCGGCAGGAGCAATTCCCTCGTACGGGACCTGGGAGACCCCGGCCATCCACGCGGCCACCCGTGCGGCGCCCGAGACGGGTTTGCGGGCCTGACGCACCTTGCCCCCGCCGTCGGTCCACAACGTGACGTCCGGGGCCAGCAACTGCATCAGCCCGTTGATGTCGCCGCCGGTCGCCGCGGCCAGGAAACGGTCGGTGACGTCACGCTGCCGGCGGCGGTCGGCGACGAACCGGGGACGCCGCGCCCGCACGTGCTCACGGGCCCGGTGCGCGGCCTGCCGTACGGCGTCCTCGCTGCGGTCGACGGCGGCCGCGATCTCCCCGTACGGGAAATCGAAGACCTCGCGCAGGACGAACACCGCACGCTCGAGCGGGCCGAGCGTCTCGAGCACCACCAGCATGGCCGTCGAGATGTCGTCCTTCGAGACGTCCTCGGTGGTCAGCACCGGCTCGGGCAGCCACGGGCCGACGTACGTCTCGCGCTGGTGCCGGGCCGAGCGCAGCTGATCCATCGCCTGGTTGGTGACGATGCGGGCCAGGTACGCCTTCGGGTCGGCCACCTCCGAGCGGTCCGCCGCCGACCACTTCAGCCAGGCTTCCTGCACCGCGTCCTCCGCGTCGGTGGCCGAGCCGAGAATGCGGTAGGCGATCGCGAATAGCAGCCGCCGATGCTGGTCGAAGACGGTCATCGGGTGAACCGGCCCCCGCGCGGCCACCACGACGCCAGACCCGGCTGCTTGAGCATGCGGGCGTAGGTCGGCCAGGGCGAGGCGCTCACCGTCTCCTTGTACCAGACGGCGGCGCGACCGGTCAGGTAGCCGCGGCGCGGGCTGTCGTCGGGGTGCGTGAACTGCACGACGGCGTCGCGGCGGCCCAGGCTGATCGGCGCGTGGTAGTAGCCGAACCGGAACGGCCGCGGCTCCCGGCCGTCCAGCTCGCGGGCGATCGCCTGCGCGGCGTGGACCCCGGTCGGCATCCCGCCCTGGCACGTGCCGTGCATGATCCCGTAGCGCTGCCGGACGGCGGCGGCGTCCCCGACGGCGTACACGTGGGGGTGGGACGTTGATCTGAGGACCGGGTCGGTGACGATGCGGCCGCGCTCGTCGACCGCGAGCCCCGCCGCGGCGGCCAGGGGCGAGACCCGGGTGCCGGCCGTCCAGACGATCACGTCGGCGTCGTCCGGGAGCACCTTGACGATGTCGGCGCCGGTTTCCACCCGTACGTCCAAACGGGTCAACACGCCTTGAAGATAGGACCGGGCCTTGGGGGTGAGCGTCGCACCGGGCTCGTCGCGGCCGCGCAGGTGGACGGTCAGGTGCGGGTGGCGCTCGGCGATCTCGGCGGCCGTCTCGACGCCGGTCAGGCCCGTGCCGCAGACCAGAACAGTGCCCGTGTGCAGGTCGTTGAGGCGCGCGGCCAGGGCCTGGGCATCGGCGAAGCTGTCCAGCGTGTACGCGTGCTCGGCCGCCCCGGGCACGTCACTCGTGTCGGCGGTGCTGCCGAGCGCCCAGACCAGGGTGTCGAAGTGGAGGGTGCGCTCGTCGTCGACCCGGACCGTACGGGCGCCGGCGTCCACCGCGGTGATCCAGCCGGGGATGAAAGTGAAGCCCGCGGTGGCCGCGAGCCCGGCGAGGTCGAAGTCGGCCGTGGCGTGGCCGGCGGCGGTGGAGTGCAGGCGCAGCCGCTCGGTGAAGCGGGGAGCGGCGTTGACCAGGGTGATGCGGACGTCCTCGCGCTTGCGGGTGCGGCCGGCGAGATTGGTGGCGGCGGCGAGGCCGGCGTAGCCCGCCCCGAGGATCACGATGTCAGTCATGCCCGCGAGACGGCCACCACCGTCACGGCTGTGACGCCGAGTGGTCCATGTCACGTCCGCTTCGAAGGATCTCCAGGGCGACGGCGACGGCGGCCTCGAAGGCGACCGGATCTTCCGTGGACGCCGCGACCTGGAACGTCGTCAACGCCATGCGCACCCGCAGCAGCTCCTTCGGCCCCGCGCCGGCCGGGGCGAGGGCCCGCACCAGCTCGGCGGTGCGCTCCCGGACCTCCGCACCGATCGGCAGGTCGCGGACCTCGGCGTAGTTCTGCCGGACGAGCAGGACGAAACCGAAACCCCACTGCTGCTGGAAGGCCGCGTAACGGCGCAGCAGCGCCTCCTCGTCGGCGGCGGTCAGCGGCCGGCCCCGCTCGGCGTCGGCGACCAGGGCGACCACGACGTCGGCGTAGCCGCGCAGAAGCGCGGTGAGGATCTCTTGCTTGGTGCGGAAGTGGAAGTAGACGGCCGCCTTGGTGACCCCGAGCCGGTCGGCGATCTCCCGCAGCGAGGTGACCTGATATCCCTGCTGGGCGAACAGTTCCAGGGCGACGGCGAGCACCCGGTCGCGGGTGTCGGTGCGCCGGTTGTCGGCCCTCACGGGATCAGGACGTGCTTGCCGCGGGCCCGGCCCGACTGGCTGGCGGCCAGGGGCTCGCGCCAGTCCTCCAAGGGGTAGGTGCCGGCGATCGGCATGAAGAGCGTGCCCTGCGCGGCGAGCTCGGCATATCTCGTGAGCACGTCGTAGCGCATGGTCATGCCGGTGCTGCGCACCCCGTGCTCCGTCAGCGCGGCGAAGTCGGTCGCGGTGACGATGTGGGCGGGGTCGGTGACGGTGGTCAGCAGTTCGGGCATCGTGCCGGCCGGCGCGCTGTCGAAGACGAGGTCGACCGGGCCGCCGGCCAGGTCCGAGACGCGGCGGCCGAGCCCTTCGCCGTACGGAACGACCTGGGCCCCGGCCGCGCGCAGCCGGTCGGCGAAGGCCGGGCCGGCGCCGGCGATGACGCGGGCGCCGGAGAGCAGCGCGAGCTGGGCGCCGGCCAGCCCGATCGTGGTCCCGGCCCCGCTGATCAGGACCGTCTTGCCGGAGACGTCACCGAGGACGTCGAGGCCGCGCTGGGCGGTCTCGAAGGCCATCGGCAGCGCGGCCGCCTCGGCCGCGCTCAGCCCGGCGGGCCGGGGATGCCAGTCGGTCATGATGGCCTGCTCGGCGGCGCCGGCCGAGGCCCCGGTGTAGCTGGACGGCCCCAGGACCGGGTCGCCGAGTGCGACCCCGGTGACGCCGGGACCGATGGCGTCGACGATGCCGGAGATCTCTAGGCCGATGCCACGCGGCAGCACCCCGTCGTGCAGGCCACCGCAGATCGCCCAGTCCGCAGGGGTCAGACCGCAGGCTTCGACGGCGACGCGGATCTCGCCGGGACCCGGCTCGGGAACGGCGATGTCGTCCAGCCGCAGGACGTCGGCGGGAGCGCCGTAGGAGTGAAACCGGAGGGCACGCATGCAAACTAGCTTGCCGACCGGCTAGCTTTCTTGTCAAGCGGGCCGGTGACCGGGAAGGCCGGGTTCAGTCGGTGAGGTCGCGGCGGATCGTCCAGAGGGCGATCGCCAGGGCCAGGGTTGTCCAGCCGGCGAAGAACAGCAGGCCGAGGGGGTTGTTGCCGCCGGCCGCGCTCATGAACGTCGTGAACGGGAGGGGCTGTTTGAAGCGGAACGCCAGCCCCTCGGCGAAGACGAACCACGTGCCGTAGCCGATGAACAGCGGGACCGGGCGGCGCAGCAGCGTGCCGCTGGCCACGCCGAAGACGGCGAGGAAAGGTACGGCCGCCAGGGTGCCCGCGAACTGGGCCAGGTCGCCCGAGAGGATGGTCGTCACGCCGCTCACGGCCGTCATCACCAGGCCGATCAGGGTGGCGGCGAGGCACTGGGCGAGCAGGGCGACCCAGCGCCGCGGCCGGCCGAGGAACAGCAGCATCGCCGTACGGTGCTGGTAGTGCTGGGTGGTGGTGACGACCGCGGTGCCGAAGACGCCGAGCGCCACGAAGAGCGACCAGAAGTCGACACTGAACAGCGCGAACGACATGCCGAGGACGATCGCGGCGCCGATCGAGATCCAGTTCGACGGGACGGTCAGGGTGCGGTGGAGCTCGCTGCGCAGCACGGCGATCATGCGGCGGCCGCCAGGTCGAGGAACAGCTTCTCCAGGCTCGGCGTCTCCACCGTCAGCTCGTACAGGGGAACTTGGACGTGCAAAGCGAGCTCGCCGGCGTCCTCGGGGCTGATCCCGGTCACGAACAGCCCGCTCCCGTCGGTTCGCACCGCGGCGCCCGCCTGCTCGAACACCTGCCACAACCGGTGCGGGTCGCGACCCCGTACGCGCAAATGGGACTCGAACGACAGCGGCGCCGCCAGCCGGACCTGGCCGTCGGCGATGATCACGACGTCGTCGATGAGCAGCTCGAGCTCGGCCAGCAGGTGGCTGGAGATGAGCACGGTGCCGCCCGCCTCGGCGTGGTCGCGCAGCAGCCCGCGCAGCCAGGCCATGCCGGACGGGTCGAGGCCGTTGGCCGGCTCGTCGAGCACCAGCACCGGCGGCTCGCCGAGCAGCGCCGTGGCCACCGCGAGCCGCTGCCGCATGCCCAGCGAGTAGTCGCCGGTGCGCATGGTTGCGGCGCCGGCCAGGCCCACGTATTCCAGCAGGTGCTCGGTGCGCTGCTTGCCGACCCCGCTCAGCAGCGCCTGGGTGTGCAGGTGGCCGCGCCCGGTCTGCCCGGGGTGTATCAGGCCCTGCTCGAGCACGGCCCCGACCTGCCGCAGCGGGTCGGTCAGGTCGCGGTAGCGTTGCCCGTTGATCAGGGCGCTGCCGGAGGTGGGCCGGGTGAGCCCGAGCAGCATCCGCAGGGTGGTCGTCTTGCCCGAGCCGTTCATGCCGAGGAAGCCGGTGACGCGCCCGGGGGCGGCCGTGAAGGTCACCTCCCGTACGGCCTCGACCTTGCCGAACCGTTTCGTCAGCGCATTGGTCTCGATCATTGCCGAGCATTATGGCGGGCAACGTTGAGTACGCAAGCTCAACCACTTCCCGGGGCGCCCGGCAAGGATCTGTGGCATGACGTACCCCTGCCCGCACTGCGGAACGCCGGCCTCGCCGGAGAGCGGCTGCCCGTCCTGCGGCCGCGGCCCCGACCCGGACGCGATCGAGGTCGTCCGGGCGGACGCCGAGATCGCCGAGCTGAACCGGCAGCTGCTGGCCGCCCGGCTGGTCGTCTCCGGGCTGGAGACCACGCTGGGGCAGGTATGGAACCGGCGCCAAGCCGCCGCCACGCGAGTCCGAGCCGGCATCGTCCCGGAACATCCGACGAAAGAAACGAGTGGCCGTCTCGTCCAGACCATTCTTTTCGCGCTCGGCGGCCTCCTGCTGGCCGTGGCCGCGATCGTCTTCACCGCGGTGGCCTGGGCCCAGTTCGGCGTGGGCGGACGGGCCGTCGTGCTGGCCGGGTTCACCGGCGCCGCCCTGGCCGTGCCGTTCCTGGCGCTGCGCCGCCGCCTGACGGGCACGGCCGAGACCTTCGCCGCCATCGGCCTGCTGCTGATGCTGCTGGACGGGTACGCCGCCTGGTACGTCAACCTGTTCGGCGTGGCCGACGGCTCCGGCTGGGGCTACGCGGGCGCGGTGTTCGCCGTCACGGCCGCCGTCGCCGCCGGATATGAGCACGTCACCGGCCTGACCGGTCCCCGCTTCGCCGCGCTGCTGACGGCCCAGCCGGTGCTCCCGGTGCTGGTCGCGGCGGCCGAACCCGGCCCGGCGGTCTGGGGCTTCACCTTCGCCGCGGTGGCCGCTCTCAACGTCGCCGTCCTGGCCGTCAGGCGCGGCGGTCTCGGCCTGACCGCCGTCCTCGCGGGCAGTCTGGCCGCCCTCGTCGCGGCCCAGTTCGCCCTGGCCGGCCTGTTCGACACGGAGGACCCGGCGCTGGCCGCCGCCCGCGGCGCGGCGTTGCTGACCGCCGCGCTCGTCGTGCTGGCCGGAGCCCTGGTCGCCGCCGCTCCGGTGGCCCGGCAGATCGCGAGCGGCCTGCTGGTCGTGGCGCTGGCCGTCGCCGCGGGCCGGGTGGCCGTGCTGCTGGCCCCGGCCGAGCTCAACGCCCTGCCCGTGATCGCCGCGGTCGTGCTGGCGCTGGCCGTGCTGGTCATGGTCGTGCCGCAGGCCGGTCTGGGCGCCCGCCTCGGGGCCGTCGCCGCTTTGTCCACGCCCGCCGCGTTCGCCTTCGGCTGGACCATGGTCGAGGCGTTCCGCATGCTGCTGCTCGCCCACTTCGACGAGGCGCAGCCGAGCGAGGGGTGGTCCCTGCCGATCGCCCTGGCCCTGCTCGGCGCGGCCGCGGTCGTGCTGATGCCCGCGGCCGGGCGGGTCACCGCGGCCCTGGCCACGGTGGGCCTGATCGTCCTGACCGGCCTGCAGCTGCCCTGGTGGTGCGCCCCGATCCTGGCCCTGGCGGTCGTCGCGGCGGCCCTGGCGGTGACGCTGCGGGTCAGCCGCTCCGCCGTCTTCGTCGCCCTCCCGCTCACGGTGTACGCGATCGCGGCCGGCTTGGCCGAGCCCGGTGTGGCCGCTGCCGTCTTCGCCGCCGTGGCCGCGCTCGGCTGCGCCACCGCGGTCCTGGCCCGGGGCGATCTGCGCACCGGCAGCCTGCTGGCCGGTCTGCTGGCCGTGCCCGCCGCCGCCTGGATGGGAGCGGCCGCGCTCACCGACGACCTCCTGCCGCAGGCGCTCGCCGTCCTGGCCGCGTCGGCCCTGGTCACCGTGGTCCGCAAGTGGCCGGCCGAGGTCGCCGCGCACACCGGCGCGACGCTCGCCCTCCTGCTGGTCGTCGAGGACGCCGAGCGCGCCGCCATCGTGCTCGGCCTGTGGGGCCTGGTGCTGGGGGTGCGGGCGCGACGCCGGGGCTACCTGCTCGCCGCCGTGGCCGCCGAGGTGGTCGCCGGCCTCCTGGTGCTCGCGGCCAACGGCGTCACCACGCTGGAGGCGTACACGGTGCCGGCGGCCGCCGTCGCCCTGCTGGCCGGTCTGCTCTTCGGCCGCGGCGCCTCGAGCTGGGTCGCCTACGGCCCGGCGCTGGCCGCCGCGCTGCTGCCCAGCCTGGCCTCGGTGCTCGCCGCCGACGACCAATACCTGCGGCGGCTGCTGCTCGGGGTGGCGGCGGTGGCGATCCTGGTCGCCGGGGCGGTCTTCCGGCTGCGGGCGCCCGTGCTGGCCGGCGGCGGGGTCCTGGTCGTGCTGGCCCTGCACGAGCTGGCCCAGCTGTGGGATCTCATCCCGCGGTGGATCCCGCTGGCCGTGGCCGGGCTGCTG
The DNA here is from genome assembly GCF_016785085.1 of Paractinoplanes lichenicola. Classification (GTDB taxonomy): domain Bacteria; phylum Actinomycetota; class Actinomycetes; order Mycobacteriales; family Micromonosporaceae; genus Actinoplanes; species Actinoplanes lichenicola. Next base: position 73,319 of record NZ_JAENHO010000004.1, on the reverse strand, counting down.
CTCGTGCTGATCGCCACCACGCTCGAGCGCCGCCGCCACGACCTGCACCGATTCCGCAACGTGATCCAGAAGATGAGCTGACCGACCCTCCTCAACAACCGCCACCGTGTGCCGATCAGTGGGGCTCAGTCGGACCCCACGCACGGATCGGAGCACGGATGTCGGCCAAGCGCATGCAGGCGTGTTTCGGCGCCTGGATCGTCGCCCTGACCGTCGTGTTCTACACGTTGCCGCAGTACAGCATGTATACGTGGGCCACGATCGGGCTGTCGGCGTCGGCCATGGTGCTCGTCGGCATCCGGGTGCATCGGCCCGCGCGGCGGCTGCCCTGGTTCCTGTTGTCGGCCGTCGTCGCCAGCTTCACGCTCGGCGACACGACCTACAACGTGCTCACCGACTTCCTCGGCGACACGAACCCGTTCCCGTCCCTGGCCGACCTGTTCTATCTGGCCGTCTATCCGATGCTGGCCGCGGCGCTGCTGATCTTCATCCGCGCCCGCTCGGGCACCGACAACCGCGCCGCCCTGCTCGACGCGCTGGTGCCCACGGCCGGCATGGGCCTGCTCTCGTACGTCTTCCTGATCTCCCCGTACGTGCACGACACCGACCTGACGTTCCTGGAGAAGGCCGTCTCCTGCGGTTACCCGCTGGGCGACGTGCTGGCCCTGGCCATGTTCGCCCGGCTGCTGACCGCGGGGGGCCGCAAGCCGGTCGCGCTGACCGTCCTGTTCGTCGGCGTCTCCAGCCTGCTGGTCACCGACGTGCTCTACGGCCTGCGGCAGCTCGCCGGCACGTGGCAGGTCGGCGGCCCGGTCGACGCCGGCTGGGTGCTGTTCTACACCGCCATCGCGATGTCGGCCCTGCACCCCTCGATGCGCGAGCTGACCTTCAGCGAGCGGGTCACCCCGACCCCGGCCGGCGGCCGCCGCCTGGCCCTGATGTCGATCGCCGCCCTGATCGCCCCGGCCGTCCTGTTCATCGAGGACCTGGGCGGCGGGGTCAAGGACGCCCCGATGATCGCCACCGCGTCCGGCGTGATGTTCCTGCTCGTGATGGCCCGTGTGGCCGGCCTGATGCAGTCGCAGCGCGAGACCGCGGCCCGCGAGCGCACCCTGCGCCTGACCGGGGCCGACCTGGTCGCGGCGAGCAGCGTCGTCGAGGCCGGGGCCGCGCTGCGCCAGGCGATCGCCGACATCGTGCCGGACGGCGAGGACTACCGCTTCCACATGCGCGGCGTCGACGCCGACCCGGGCACCCCGACCGGCGTCATGTCGACCAGCCTGGTCTGGCTGGCCGACCTGCCGGCCGCGGTCCGCGCCGAGCTGGGCGACTTCGACTGGGTGCTGCGGGCCGAGTCGATCGCCGCCGGTCGTACGGCCGACGGGCCGCCCCGCCGCCACCAGGTCTACCTGTCCGGCTCGGAGGAGCTGCTGACCGCGCTCGAGCCGTCCTTCGAGGCGCTGATGGCCCAGGGCACGATGGCCGTCGAGCGGATCACCCTGACCGACGAGGTGAACCGGCGCAGCAGCGAGGACTACTTCCGCGCCCTGATCCAGAGCGCGTCCGACGTGATCCTCATCGTCGGCGACGACGAGACCATCCGGTACGCCAGCCCGTCCGCCCTGCCCGTCTTCGGGCGCACCGACCTGGTCGGCATGCCGCTGGCGAAGCTGATCGCGGCCACCGACCACGCCGAGCTGCGGCACCTGCTCGACCAGGTGCGCGACGGCCGCGGCCCGCGCGACGGCGTCGACCTGACCGCCATCTCGGGCGACGACCTGCTGCTGCAGGTCGAGTGCACGTGCCGCGACCTGCGCGACGAGCCGGCCGTGGACGGCCTGGTCGTCACCATCCGCGACGTCACCGAGCGCCGCCGCCTCGAGAACGACCTGGCCCACCAGGCGTTCCACGACGCGCTGACCGGCCTGGCCAACCGCGCCCTGTTCCAGAACCGGCTCGAGCACGCGGCGACGTACGCCGCCGAGCGCCGGCACGAGGTGGCCGTCCTGTTCGTCGATCTCGACGACTTCAAGGAGGTCAACGACACGCTCGGGCACGCCGCCGGCGACCAGTTGCTGACCGCCGCGGGCCGGCGCATCACCGAGGCCGTCGGGCCGCTGAGCACCGTGGCCCGCACCGGCGGGGACGAGTTCGCCGTGCTGCTCGACCACGTCGGCGGCGACGACGAGCCCGAGCGGATCGCCGAGCTGATCGTGGCCGTGCTGGCCCAGCCGATCGAGGTCACCGACGCCACCGGCGCCACCCACCTGGTCAACGGGGCCGCCAGCGTCGGCCTGGCCACCAGCGGCGAGGCGGCCGGGATCAGCGAGCTGCTGCGCCGGGCCGACGTGGCCATGTACGGCGCCAAGACCGAGGGCAAGAACACCTGGCAGCGCTACCAGGACCAGATGCACGAGGCGATGCTGCGCCGGCTCGAGATGCGCTCCGCGCTCAACGAGGCGGTCGCGGGCGGCCAGATGCGGCTGCGCTTCCAGCCGATCGTCGACCTGCCCACCGGCGAGGTGGCCGGCCTGGAGGCGCTCGTGCGCTGGCAGCACCCGGCCCGCGGCCTGCTCGGCCCGAACGAGTTCATCGAGCTCTCCGAGGAGAACGGCTCGGTCGTGGCGATCGGCGGGTGGGTGCTGCGCGAGGCGCTGCGCACCTTCGCCGAGTGGCGGCGCACCGAGTTCGGCAGCCACATGCGCTACGTCAGCGTCAACGTCTCGGCCCGCCAGTTCCGTACGCCCGGCTTCGTCGACGAGGTGCGCTCGGTCATCGCCGACACCGGCGCGCGGCCCGAATGGCTGCTGCTGGAGGTCACCGAGAGCCTGGTGCTGCACGACGCCGACCAGGTCTGGCGCGACCTCGGCGAGCTGCGCGCGATGGGCGTCCGGATCGCCATCGACGACTTCGGCACCGGCTACTCGTCGCTGAGCTACCTGAGCCAGATGCCGGTCGACGTCCTGAAGATCGACAAGTCGTTCATCGACGACATCCTCGACAGCCGGCAACAGATGGCGCTGGTCGAGACCATCGTCAACCTCGCCCGCACGCTCGAGCTGTCGGTCGTGGCCGAGGGCATCGAGCTCGACGGGCACCGCGCCGCGCTCAAGGAGATGGGCTGCTCGTACGGGCAGGGCTATCTCTTCTCGAAACCGATCACCTCCGACGAGTTCCAGGAATACCTCCGCTCCCGTAAGACCTCCACCCCCGTTCTGGAAGGAAAGTCATGACCCACGCTCCCACCCCTGGTGACGGTCTCGAGTTCGTCAAGCGCGACGGACGCTGGGCCGACCTGGAGCGGCTCCGCAGCGGCAACCCGATGTACGACGCCACGATCGAGGAGATCAAGGGCCGCCGGATCCGCGTGGGCGACCACTGGCTGGCCGACTTCGCGTCGTGCAACTACCTCGGCTTCGACCTGGAGCCCGAGATCATGGACGCGATCGCCCCCGAGGTCGCGCGCTGGGGCACCCACCCGAGCTGGTCCCGCCTGCTCGGCAACCCCGCCCTCTACCCGCAGATCGAGGAGAAGCTGACCGCGCTGCTCGACGCGCCCGACACGCTCGTCCTGCCCACGATCACGCACATCCACATGTCGGTGCTGCCGATCCTGGCCGGCAAGGGCATGGTCTTCCTCGACTCGCAGGCCCACAAGACGATCTACGACGGCTCCATGTACGCCCGCGGCCTCGGCGCGACGGTCGTGCGGTTCCGCGCCAACGACCACGAGCACCTGCGCGAGCTGCTCAAGGCCGCGCCGGCGGGCGTGTCCAAGATCGTGGCGATGGACGGCGTCAACAGCATGACCGGCAACGCGCCCGACCTGAAGGCGTTCGCCGCCGTGGCCCGCGAGTACGGCGCGCTGCTGTACGTCGACGACGCGCACGGCTTCGGCGTGATCGGCGAGCGGGCGGCCAACGAGAAGAGCCCGTACGGTCTCAAGGGCAACGCGATCGTCAAGTACTCGGGCGAGACGTACGACAACGTCGTGCTCGTGGGCGGCTTCTCCAAGTCGTACTCGTCGCTGCTGGCCTTCCTGGCCCTGCCGACCTGGCTCAAGAACCACCTCAAGGTGTCGGCCCCGCCGTACCTCTACTCGGGTCCGGCCCCGACCGCGTCGCTGGCCACGGTCAACGCCGGCCTCGACCTCAACGAGAAGCGTGGCGACGACATCCGCGCCGACCTCTACCGCAAGACGATGAAGGTGCTGGACCACGTACGGGGCCTGGGTGTCTTCACGCCGAACACCGGCACCACCCCGGTGATCGAGCTGCCGCTGGCCGCGGGCGAGGACATCGACGCCGTCGGCAAGCTGCTGTGGGACCGCGGCATCTACGTCACCCTGGCCGCCTACCCGCTCGTGCCCCGCGACCAGGTCGGCTTCCGGGCCCAGGTCACGGCGGCCAACGACGACTCCGAGCTCGACGAGCTGAACGCCGTGATCACCGAACTGCACGCAGCGGGCAAGCTGCGCCGCGTCGAGCAGTGATCTTCCGCGGTCCGCTGGCACCGCTCCGGCACCGCCAGTTCCGGCTCCTGTGGACCGGGATGAGCGCCTCGCTCGTGGGCGACGGGGTCCTCCTCGTCGCCCTCGCGTGGCAGGTCTACGACCTGTTCGGCACGCCCGCCGCCATGTCGGCGGTGGGCGTGGCCCTCTCCTTGCCCCAGGTCGCGACGCTGCTGTTCGGCGGCGTGATCAGCGACCGGCTCGACCCGCGCAAGGTCATGCTCTTCTCCGACCTGATCCGCCTCGCGGTGATGGCGGCGCTGGCCGCGCTCTCGCTCACCGGTCAGCTGACCTCGCTGTGGCAGATCCTCGCCCTGACCGCGCTCTACGGCGCGGCGGCGGGCTTCTTCGGCCCGGCCTTCGACGCCACCGTGCCCAAGCTGGTGCCGGCCGGTGACCTGGTCGCGGCGAACTCGCTCGACCAGTTCGTCCGCCCGGCCGGGGCGCAGATCTTCGGGCCCATGCTGGCCGGCGCGGTCATCGCGATCGGCGGCTCGGGCTGGGCGTTCGCGGTCGACGCGGTCACGTTCGCGCTGTCGGTGGCCTGCCTGCTGCTGATGCGCAAGCTGCCCCTGGTGGCGGCCGACCCGGGCGACGAGCCGGCCGAGTCGATCTGGCAGGAGATGAAGTCGGGCATCCGCTTCGTCCGCAGCCAGGTGTGGTTGTGGGGCACGTTCCTGTCGGCCACGTTCACCTACCTGCTCTTCGTGGGCCCGACCGAAGTTCTTCTCCCGTACGTGGTGAAGCACGAGCTCGGCCTCAACGCGTCGGCACTCAGCCTGATCCTCACGTCCGGCGGCATCGGCGCGATCGCGGCGGCCATGACGGTCGGGTGGATCGGCATCCCCAAGCGGTTCATGTCTTACACGTACGGGGTCTGGGCCGTCGCCACGCTGGCCGTGGCCGGCTACGGCGCGGCGAGTCAGACGTGGCAGCTCGCCGTGGCCTGCGTGCTGGTCAACGGCCTCGAGGCGGCCGGCACCGTGGCCTGGGCGACGACCAAGCAGCGGTTCGTCCCCGAGCACATGCTGGGCCGGGTCTCCAGCGTCGACTGGTTCGTCTCGACCGCCCTGCTGCCCCTGTCCTACGCCCTGGCCGCCCCGGTCGCCCACTGGATCGGCGTCCGCCCCACCCTGATCGGCGCCGGCCTGCTGGGCGCGGTCGTGACCATCGGATTTTTGTTCCTGCCCGGCATGCGCCGCTTGGAGGAGAACGCCATGTACGAACCCCGCCACATGTCCGACGACGAGGAACCCGCCACGTCGGCCGACTACGAGCCGCGCCACCTGGTCTACATCGAGCACCCGTCGCCGGCCCCGGCTCCGGCCGACGTCGCCGCTCCGGCCCCGGCTCCGGCCGACGTCGCCGCTTCGGCTTCGGCTCCGGCCGACGTCGCCGCTTCGGCTCCGGCTCCGGCTCCGGACGCCGATTCTGCTGAGGAGGCCGCCCCGGCCGCCGACGATCGCGAGCCGGTCCCCGCATGACCGGCGGCGGCCCGGCCCAGGCCGTGCACGACCTGAGCGAGGCCTTCGCCGCCCGCGACCTCAACGCGGCCCTGGCCTGCTTCACCCCCGGCGACGACATCGCCTACGCCGGCTCGGAACTCACCGAGACGGCAACCGGCCGCGCCGCCCTGACCACCCTGCTCGGCGACGTCTTCCTACGCCCCGAGTCGTACGCGTGGAAGGCCGGCGACATCGTGATCCACCGCTTCGGCGACCACGCGTACGTCTTCGCCGAGGCATCCGGCGTAGCCCGCCCCGACGAAGGCACCGAAGAGAACTTCCCCTACCGGGTGTCGGGCCTGGTGGAGCAGGTGGGCGGCCGCTGGCTCTGGCGTCACTGCCAGGGCGGCGAACCATCCACCTGAGACCCGGCACCCCAACGCGGGGATCTGGGGAAACGGCCGGCCGGTGAGGCTCTCACCGGCCGGCCGTTCAGGTGTTCCAATCAGATCTTCGGTCGCTGACTAACCGCGGCCGATCCGACGCAGCACCCAGGAACTCCACATCAGACGGCGCACACCGAAGCGGTAGCGGGTAGCGAGTTGAAATCGGGTGGCGATCGCACCCACCTCGCGTGGGCCGAAGTCCTTCAGGACCATTCCCGCTGCGGTGGTGACCGGCGGCGCCGACCAGGCCTCGACACAGGCCGGCGCGACCAGTGCCGAGATGTCGCGCACGCAGCCGTCAAAGACCGTGACGAGGGCGCGGCTGTCGGTGGCGATCCAGCCGGCGATCTGCGCACGTTCCTCCTGCAGGGTATGCCCGCGTTCGGCGAGGGCGGCCCGGGTGGCCGGCTCGTCGTCGGTGCGGCGGCGGATCCGGTACGGGTATTCGCCCCAGGCGACCAGGTACCGCACCGCCTCGGCGTACCGATCGCGCCGCAGGCTCGCGTTCGCCCGCATGTTGCCGGACACGGTGGTGATGAGCGCCGCGACGACCCCGGAGGTGATCACCGCGACCAGGACGGTGACACTGGCCGGTGTCGCGGCCGCTCCGGGCGCCGCCGCAACCATGTGCATCACCATTGCGTCTCCCGTCGCGACCAGCCGGGCAGCCGGCGTTCCACAGTCACCTTATGATCATTTAACGGTGCGAAGGTGACCGATTTCTGACAGCCGCGGTCGATGCCGGGAACAGTATTCTGAGCGCCCGACACAGCACCGTGCCGTTGAGGAGCGCGATGTCAGGCCGTACCGATGCCCGCCCGGCCGCCGGATCTGGCCTGATCTTCGTACGGTCGTCGACCGACAGTGCGCGGCAGTTCTTCGCCGCTCTCGGAATGACCGGCAACGAGCCGTTCTGGACCACGTCCGGGCACGAGCGCGCGAAGGAGATCATGCGCGGTCTGCTCGTGCGGATCGCCGCGCAAGGCGCCGTTCCCATCCTGCTGAACTCGTACCCCATGTTGCGCACGGTGGCCAAGGCAGTGGCCGACATCGCGGCGGCGTTCGACCAGCAGATCTCCGAGGACGAGGCGCGCCGGTTCGTCCGCGACTGCCTGGCCGCCCGGCCCGTGATCACCACGCTGCAGGCGACTCGCAAGACGATCGCGGGCCTGGTGCAGGCGGCGGTGGCGCCCACCGTGGCGGGATACGCCGGGATGTCCGCAGTCGACGGCGCCTGGTCGGCCGCGCACGCGCGCACCGTGGGCCGGGCCGCCGTGGCATATTACGGCGGCGGCGCGAAGGGGTCAGTTCGAGCGTTGGCCCGGCGCATCGCCAAATCCGGCGACGAGTACGACCAGCAGCGACGTCGGCGCACCACACTGCCCACCTCGGTCGAGGCGGAACACCACCGCCGCCTGACTGAGCTGGCGCGGTCCGAGGTCGGGTGCGTCGCGCTGCGGTATGTGCTGCGCCGGCACTCGGACCTTGCGAGCGATGTGTACGACTTCATGGCCGCCAATGAGATGACCTCGCTCGGCGAGTTCACCGCGCAGCGATTGCGATTGCTCGACGACGAGTCCGGCACGGCGGCCCGGCTGTGGCGGTCGCTGCTCGAGGAGCTCGATCTGGCCGCCCTGGTCGGCATGGTGACCGCCCCGGCCCCTCCGGACGCCGCCCTGGTCCGGCGGCTGCTGGCGGTGACGCCCGGGGACGGCCTGCTGGTGGAGCCGCTCAACCGCGCCGACGCCTACCACCTGCCCAGCTCCAGCCCGGCTGAAGGCGTGCTGTACGTGCCGCATCCTCGGGCCGCGCGGGTGCTCTATCCGGCGGCGACCTACCACCGTGACATCTTCCTCGGCAAGGTCACCGAGGCGGTCCGGCTACTCGCCGGACTCGGTGCCCGCCAGGTGCACATCGAGCACGAGGACGGCCACTCCGCCGATTGGCTCGGCTCGCTCGGCGCACCTCAGTGGGGTGCCGAGGTGCACACCGGTGGGGAGCACTCGGTGAGCGGGTCGCTCCTGCTGTCCGCCCGGTTCCCCGGCCACTCACAGCCGACGGTGCCTGACGACCTGCTGTGGTACGACTACGAACCCGGCTGGCAGGCCTTCGGCGAGGGACGAATTCGGCACCGCCAGCGCGACGGCCGGCTGGTGGTGTCACACACTGAGGACACGCGGCTGGACAGCCGGGTCTCGGCGAAAATGGTCCAGCTCGGCCTGGACACCAGCGTGCTCGCGCAGCTGCACACCCGGCAGACCACGACGTGGACGCTGTCCGCAGTGTTCCCCGAGGACTGACAACGGCGATGTGGCGGAAACCGATCACCGACGCCATGCTCGAGACCTGGTCGCGGGCGCCGGACCGGCAAGCGGCGGATCAGACGTTCATGCGGTACTGCGACCTTCTGCGCGCGGCCCTGCAATACCTGCCAGTGCGATATCGCCTCGTCGCCCAGGGCTCCTACGCCAACCGGACCAATGTGGCTCTGGGGCCGGAGCTGAGAGCCGCCCTTCGACGGATCGACGAAAGTCCCGAATTGCCGCGTGGCGACATCGACATAGTGGTCGAGATCGCCGACCCGGCGTTCCACGTCGAGGGCGCCTTCGGGCACGAGGTTGCCGCGTACCGGAGGTGGCACGGCCTACGGGAGCACCTCAGCGCGGCCCTCAAAAGAATGGACCCCGGATCTCGGATCACATCAGGCCCACGAGCGATCCGAATCGTCCCCCCCAACGGTGATTTCGAGGTCGACATCATCGTCGCGTTGCGCTGCGCGGACCGGCCCGGCACGCTGGTGTTCTGGACCGTCCCGGACAACTCGGCGATCGAGGACACAGTCCGGGTCCTGGCCTACCCGGAGGCCCACCGCCAAGCGATCGACGACGGCGACGTCCAGCTGCGGCGCCAGTTCCGGCCGCTGGCGCGGGCGCTGAAGGCGGCGACCGCGTACGCCCGGGCGTATCCCTGTCGCGAGCAACGCCGCCGGCCGACCGGCGGCATGATCGACCCTCATAAGTTCACTGGACTGCGCTCTCAGTACACGGCCGGCTGGCATCTGGAGAGCCTGCTGCACAATCTGGGCCCAGAGGTGATCCACGGCAGAATACCGGCCGCGTTCGACCGGGTCGTCCGCTTCATCCACCGGCTCGAGTACGCCGATTTCGCCCGCCTCGACCTGCAACCCATCGTCGGGCACGCCGAAGAGGACCCGGACTGGCAGGCATGGCGGGCCGCACCGCTGTACCTGTTGATGTTCGAGCTGGCCTGTCAGCGCACCGCCCGGGCATGGTGAACGCCCGGCTCCACCGGGAACCGGGCGTTCGACGGACGCGGGTCAGGAGGCGTTGAGGAGGATGGCGCCCAGGACCATGCCCAGCACGGCGCCCACGGCGCCCGCGGCGGCGGCGTACCAGCCGAGGGGGCGGTCGCCCAGGTAGCCGCCGACCAGGCCGAGCACGATGGCGACCAGGCCCATCACCGGCGGCAGGAACAGGACGGCCAGCGCGGCGAACACGAAGGCGATGATGGTGCAGACGCGGGCGCCGGTCACGGAGCCGGTGCGGCGGGAGGTCATCTGGGACATCGGAGCTTCCTTCCCCGTCAGGAGTGGTTCGTTGGTGTCCTTTGTGTACCCCCGGCGCGGGCGCGGCTAAACAATCATCGGCGGCGCAGGGTGAGGATCAGGTCGACTACCAGGGCCGTCCAGCCGGTCTGGTGCCACGCGCCGAGGCCGGCGCCGTTGTCGCCGTGGAAGTACTCCGGGAAGACGATCAGGTCTTTCCAGTCGGGGTGGGTCTGCAGGATGTGGTTGGCGCCGTAGATCGGGCGCTTACCCGAAGAGTCAGGCAGGAACAGGGAGATCAGGCGGCGGGAGACGTCGTCGGCCACCTCGGCCAGGGGCACCTTGCGTTGCGAGCCGGTCGGGTATTCGGCCTTCATGTCGTCGCCGAAGAAGTCGGCGTATTCGCGCAGGGCCTCGACCAGCAGATAGTTGACGGGCATCCAGACCGGGCCGCGCCAGTTGGAGTTGCCGCCGAACAGGCCGCTCGTCGATTCGGCCGGTTCGTAGCCGACGGTGAAGTCCGAGCCGCCCAACGAGACGGTGAACGGCTTCTCCAGGTGACTGCGCGACAGGGTCCTGATCCCGTACGGGGAAAGGAACTCCTCGGGATCCAGCATGCGGGCCAGAATGCGGAGCAGTTGCTCCTGGCCGACCATCGAGAGCAGGCGCTGCTGGCGGCCCTCGGGTGAGATCCGGCGCGCGCTGATGACGTCGGCGTATTCGCCTTGCGAGGCCTGCAACCACCGTAGGCGCGCGTGCAGCTCGGGCAGCCGGTTGAGGGTGGCGGCGGAGAGCCTGGTGGTGGCCGCGAGCGGCAGCAGGCCGACGATCGAGCGCACCTTGAGCGGCAGCTTGTGACCGTCGGGCAGGCGCAGCTGGTCGTAGAAGAAGCAGTCCTCGTCGTCCCACAAGCCTTGCCGATACGCGGCCTCGGCGATGTACGCGAAGTGCTCGAAGAACTTCGTCGCCATGTCCTCGTACGTACGGTCGTGCAGGGCCAGCCGGATCGCCATGTCGAGCAGGTTGAGCGCGTACATGGCCATCCAGCCGGTGCCGTCGGACTGCTCGAGCACCCCGGCCACGGGCAGCGCGGCCGAGCGGTCGAACGGGCCCACGTTGTCGAGCCCGAGGAAGCCGCCCTCGAAAACGTTGTTGCCACCCACGTCCTTGCGGTTGACCCACCACGTGAAGTTGAGCAGCAGCTTGTGCATGACCCGGGCCAGGAAGTCGTGGTCCCGCCCGCCGTCGATCTCGAAGACCCGCAGCGCGGCCCAGGCGTGCACGGGCGGGTTGACGTCGGCGAAGGACCACTCGTATGCGGGGATCTGCCCGTTGGGGTGCATGTACCACTCGCGCAGCAGCAACAGCAGCTGGCTCTTGGCGAAGGCGGGGTCGACGCGGGCGATCGACACGGTGTGGAAGGCCAGGTCCCATGCCGCGTACCAGGGGTATTCCCACGGGTCGGGCATCGAGATGACGTCGAAGCTGTTCATGTGCCACCAGGCGTTGTTGCGCCCGTAGCGCCGGCCGGGCGGCGGGGGCGCCGAACCCGGGTCGCCGGTGAGCCACTGCTTGACGTCGAAGTGGTAAAACTGCTTGCCCCACATCAGCCCGGCCACGCCCTGCCGCGCCACGGCCGCCTCCTCGGGCGAGGCCGCGGCGGGGATCAGGTCAGCGAAGAACTCGTCGGCTTCCGCGCGCCGGGAAAGCATCACCGACGACCAGCCGTCACCCAGGTCGAGCGGGCCGAGCTCGTCCTCGTCCTGGGTCAGGCGCAACCGGATCGTCCGGCTCTCCCCCGGCTCCAACGTCAGCAGGTAGTGCAGGGAGCCCTTGGTGCCCTCGAGGTCCGGGTTGATCGTGGGCGCGCCGGACACCAGGTAGTCGTTGATGCCGTCCTTGGGATACAGGCTCTTGCCGGGCTGACCCCACAGGCGTTGCGCGTTGGTCTCGTTGTCGCACAGCAACGGGGTCGCTTCCGAAGAACCGACAAGAACGATGTGCCCGAGCGTGCGGTGCCGGCCGGCCAGACGCCCCGGGCTGCCTTTCAGCACCGGGACGGGACGGTTGGGCAGGCCCCACGACCAGGTGTTGCGGAACCACAGCGTGGGCAGCACGTGCAGCGAGGCGGTCTCGGGTCCGCGGTTCGACACGGTGACGGCGACGCACATGTCGCGCGGCGAGGCCTTGGCGTAGTCGACGGTGACGGCCCAGAACCGGTCGTCGTCGAAGATGCCGGTGTCGACCAGCTCGTACTCCGACTCCTCGCGGGAGCGCTGGCCGTTGACGCGCACCAGTTGGTCGTACGGGAAAGGCTCTTGGGGGTAGTGATAACGCCAGGTCATCCACGAGTGGGTGGGCGTGGAGTCCTGATACCACCAGTATTCCTTGGCGTCCTCGCCGTGGTTGCCGCCGTCGCCGCCGAGGCCGAACATGCGCTCCTTGAGGATCGGGTCGCGCCCGTTCCACAGGGCCAGCCCGAAGCAGAACGTCTGGCGCTCGTCGCAGACCCCGGCCATGCCGTCGTCGTTCCACCGGTACGCCCGGGAGCGCGCGTGGTCGTGCGGAAAATAATCCCAGGCCGTGCCGTGTTCGCTGTAGTCCTCCCGGACCGTGCCCCACGCGCGTTCGGCCAGGTAGGGCCCCCAGGCCCGCCACGGCTGCTCACCCGAGTCCGCCTGCGCCAGCCGGGAACGCTCCCCCACGCGGTGCCTCACCCCTACATAATCCGACGACTTCTCAGAGTCTCACTGCCCGGTGTTACATGTGATGACACCGTCTGATTCTGCCCGACAACGAGAGGTCATCGGATGGCTACGTTCGGCTCACAGACGTGCGGGCGGCTCGACGAGGGCGCCACCCGCGAATGGCTGGTTCCGGACGGGTGCGGCGGCTATGCGATGGGCACCGTGAGCGGCCTGCGCACCCGGCGCTACCACGGGCTGCTCGTCGTGGCGGGCGACAACCCGGCCCGCCGGCACCTGGGCCTGGCCTCGCTCGACCCGGTGCTGACGTTGCCCTCCGGGGTTTCCGTACGCCTGGCCACGCACGAGTGGGCGGACGGGACGATCGCCCCGCGCGGGCACGAACTGCTCGCCGGGTTCACGCTGGTCGACGGTCTGCCGCGGTGGCGGTGGCGGATCGGCGACGTCGTGCTGGAGCGCGAGCTGGCCATGATGCTCGGGCGCCCGGCCGTGGCGGTGGTGCACCGGCTGCTCGGCGGCGGGCCGGTGGGGCTGTCGCTGGAGGCGATCTGCACCTGGCGGGACGGGCACGGCGAGCGCACGGCGGACGGTCCGGCCCCGGTCGTCGAGGCCGTCGAGGGCGGCGTCACGGTCGAGGGGGCGTACCGGTTGCGCGGCCCCGATTTCCGTACGGCGGGTGCCTGGTGGCACGGGGTGCGGCATCGCGAGGAGGCCGAGCGCGGGCTCACCCCGGTCGAGGATCTCTGGTACGCCGGGAGCTTCCACGCCGAGCTGCGCGAGCCGGGCGACACGGCGGAGGTGTCGGGCTGGGCCGGCGACCTGGCCGACGTCCCACCCCCGGCAACCCGGGTCGTCGACGCCGCCCATCAGCGGAACCGGCGTCTCTCCCCGCTCGCCTTGGCCGCTGACGCCTTCATCGTACGCACCCCGAGCGGCCCGGACGTGGTGGCGGGCTATCCGTGGTTCGGGGCGTGGTCGCGCGACACGATGCTGAGCTACGAGGGCCTGTTCCTCACGACCGGGCGCGCCGGCGAGGGGCGGGCGCTGCTGCGGGCGTACGGGGAAACGCTCTCGCGGGGAATGCTGGCCAACACGGCCGACACCGGCGACGTGGAGTACAACACGGCCGACGGCACGCTCTGGTTCCTGCACGCGGTGGACCGGCACGTGACCACGACGGGCGACACCGACCTGGCCGAGGAGCTGCGCCCGGCCCTGCTCGGCGTGATCGACCACCATGTGCGGGGCACGCGCTACGGCATCGCCTGCGACCCGGCCGACGGGCTGCTCACCCAGGGTGCCGACGGCGAGGCCCTGACGTGGATGGACGCCCGCGTCGACGGCGTGCCGGTCACCCCGCGGCGGGGCAAGGCGGTCGACGTCAACGCGCTCTGGATCAACGCGCTGGCCGGCTTCCCCACCCACAAGCGCCTGTACGACACCGCCCGCGCGAGCTTCGCCCGCCGGTTCCCGTCCCCGGCGGGCTGGCTGCACGACGTGGTCGACGGCCCGGACGGCGACGACGCGACGCTGCGCCCCAACCAGCTGCTGGCCTGGTCGCTGCCGTACGCGCCGCTGCGGCCCGGCCCGGCCATCCTGCGGACGCTCGGCGCGGCCCTGCTCACCCCGCTCGGCCTGCGCAGCCAGGCCCCCGGCACGCCTGGTTATCACGGCGCCCACCGCGGCACCCCGGCCGAGCGCGACGCGGCCTATCACACGGGCACGGTCTGGCCCTGGCTGCTCGGCCCGTACGCCACCGCCTGGCACCGCTTGGGCGTCGAGGTGGTCGCCGACATCGACGCCCACCTCGGCGAGTACGGCCTGGGGTCGATCTCGGAGACCGCCGAGGGCGACGCCCCGCACACCGCGACCGGCTGCCCGTTCCAGGCGTGGTCGGTCGCCGAGGTGCTGCGGGCCAGCTACCTCTGACGGGCCTCGAAGTCGAGGGTCGGCGCGGGCAGCGACATCGTGAACTCGGTGCCCCCGTCCGGGGCCGGGCGGGCGGTCAGGGTGCCGTCGTGGGCGTCGATGATCGCCTTGGTCACGGCCAGGCCCAGGCCGGTGCCCTTGATGCCGGCCTGGGTCGCGTTCGAGGCTCGGAAGAAGCGGCTGAACAGGTGCGGGTACTGCTCGGCGGGGATGCCGATGCCGTTGTCGCTGATCGTGATGACCACGGCGTCGCCGTCGTGCTGGGCCGTGACCGTGACCGTGCCACCCTCGGGCGTGTACTTGACCGCGTTGGACAGCAGGTTGTCCAGGGCCTGGCGCAGCCGCTGCGGGTCGGCGTAGACGCTGAGCTCGGGCTTGATCGAGGCGTGCACGGTCAGGTTCTTGGCGGCCGCGCTCGGCTGGTGGGCGTCCACGACGTCGTGCAGCATCGCGTCGGCCGGCATCGGGCACGGGTTGATGCTGATGTGTCCCGCGTCGAGCCGGGCCAGGTCGAGCAGGTCGTCCACGAGATCCTGCAGGTGCCGCGTGGTGCGGTCGACGACCGACGCGTGCTTGCGCTCGGCCCCCGAAAGCTCCGGGCTGTCCAGGAGAATTTCCGTGTACGCCTTGATGACGCCGACCGGGTTGCGCAGCTCGTGGATGACCAGGGCGGACAGCTCGTCCTTCATCCGGTCGAGCTGACGCAGCTGCTCGACCTGGTCGCGTTCCTGGTCGAGCAGGCGCTCGCGCTGGTCGGAGAGCTCGTGCCGCTCGGTGACGTCGGTCGAGAGCCCGTCGACGAACAGCTTGTCGCCCTCCTTGCGCGCGGCGGCGCGGGTCCACACCCAGCGGACCACGCCGTCGAAGCCGACCACCCGGCACTCGACCTCGGCGTGCTCCCCGGCGGCGAGCTTGCCCTTGAAGTCGTCGAGGATCGCGACGTCGTCGGGGTGGACGCGCTCGCCCAGCGTCGTCGGGTCCTCGACGGTGACCTCGCGGCCGAAGACCGCGCGGCCGTTGGGGCTGCCGTAGACGAGACGCGCCTGTTCGCCGGGAACCGCCTCGACGGTCCAGACGTAGTCGTTGACCTGCGCGACGATCCGGTCGAAGTTGCGGCGGGCGTCGGCCAGCATCAGCGACATGTCCTCGGCCCAGCGCCGCTCGACGAACCGGCCCAGGTGGGCGCCGACCGCGTCGAGCATGCCGACGAGGTCGGGGTCGTGCGGCAGATCCTGGTCGGTGTAGAAGGCGAGCACGCCGAGCACGCGCCGGCCGGACAGCACGGGCACGCCGACGGCGACCCGGATGCCGACCTCGTGCAGCGCGGCACGGCCGACGTCCTTCATGTCGGACGGCACCTCGCCGGTGTTCCACCAGACCTCGCCGTTGCGCGCCCAGACCAGACCGGGCAGGCCCTCGCCGCGCTCGAAGGTCAGCGGCACGTCGCTGCTGAAGGCGGACAGGTCGCGGTCGCCGGTGGTGTACGAGCTGTGCCGCACGATGGTCCGCCGGTCCTCGGTCAGCTGCCAGTACTCGCCGACCGTCCAGCCCAGCGCCTTCGTGATCGCGGCGACGGCCTCGATGCTGGCTTCCTTGGCGTTGGTGGCGTCGGAGAGCACCTGCGCGACGGCGTGCCGGGCGCGGCGCAGCTGCTCGGCCCGGTGCGCCTCGGTGATGTCGTGCAGGGCCACCACGGCCCCGAGCTTGCGGTGGTCGCGGGTCTCGATCGGGCTGCCGTTGGCCACGAACCGGCGCCACGAGTTCTCGGTCTTGACCAGCATCTGCCGGCCGCGGACGCTTTCGCCCTCGTACGCGCGGCGCAGCGGCAGATCCGCCATGCGGGTCCGCCCGTCCGGCTCGTAGACGTTGTAGATCTCGGTCCACTCGTCGGCCGGGGTGTTCGGGTTGACCTCGCGCCCGCTCACCTCGCGGGCGGCCCGGTTGACGAAGGTCAGGTTGCCGGCGGCGTCGCACGCGGCGATGCCGACGTCGACGCTGTCCAGCACGGCCTGCAGGAACGCGTGCTCCTCGTCGGCCTTCTGCCGCTGCTTCTCCATCTCGGCCGCGGCGACGAGCCGGCCGGTGATGTCGGTGAGGAACGTGTGACAGACGATGCCGCCGGGCTCCTGGACGACCTGCAAGGTCATCTCGGCCGGGAACTCCCGGCCCGAGCTGGTGATCGCGGCGATGCGCCGGTGCTGCCCGGACAACTCGGTGATGCCGCCGGCCTGGACCCGCTTCATGTCGGCCAGATACTGCGCCCGGAACCGCTCCGGGACGATCAGGTCGACGATGTTGCGGCCCAGGGCGTCGTCCGCGGCATGGCCGAACATGCGCTCGGCGGCCGCGTTCCAGGCCGTGACGGTGCCGTCGAGGTCGGCGGAGATGTAGGCGTCGTGGGTGCCGTTGACTACCGCGGTCATCCGGGCCGACGAGATCGAGTGCTCGGCCCGCGACAGGCGCAGGGCGACCTCGGTCTCGGCCGCCTCGGCCAGGTCACGCAGCAGCGCGAGGTCGTCCTTGGTCCAGACCCGGGGCTCGGAGTCGAGCACGCAGAACGAGCCGAGCACGTGGCCGTCGGGGGTGCGCAACGGCATGCCGGCGTACGCGATGGCCTTGTAGTCGGCGATGGCCGGGCTGTCGCTCAGCCGGGTGTCAAGGCGGGCGTCATCGACCACGAGGGCGGCTTGGTCCTCGACCACGAACTT
This sequence comes from Paractinoplanes lichenicola, assembly GCF_016785085.1. GTDB lineage: Bacteria > Actinomycetota > Actinomycetes > Mycobacteriales > Micromonosporaceae > Actinoplanes > Actinoplanes lichenicola. Next base: position 56,011 of record NZ_JAENHO010000004.1, on the reverse strand, counting down.
GCAGTACGAGTGGGACAGCGGGGTCTGCCGGGTCACCGCCAGCTCGCCCGTGAGCCCGTACGCGCTGGCGAAGCGCTGACGCTCGGTGTCGACCAGCGAGACGAGCGCCGTGGGCGCGGCCAGGATGCGCGCGGCCAGCTTGGTCAGCCGGTCGAACGCGTCCACCTGGCCGGCTTCGAGCAGACCTGTGGCCCGCAGGGCACGAAGGCGCCCGGAGCTCTGCAGCGACGTACCCGGTGAGGTCAGCACGGGGGAGATATCGGTGCCGGGCGGCCGCACTTGAGAGATCTTCGCCGGCCGAACGTCCGGGTGGAAAGATCGGACGAAAGGACGAGCGGCAGACTTTCAGAGGAAAACCCGTTACCAATTTCCTGTGAATTGGCTGTGCAACGAATAACAAAAGCGAAAGGCGCGCCCGTCGCCGGGTGCGCCTTTCGCTTATTCAGAGCCCGTCGGCTCAGCGGTGGCCGTGCCCGTGACCCTTCGGGCCCTGCGGGTGACCCCACGGGCCGTTGCCGTGGCCGCGGACGTGCCACTGCGCCTCGAGGGCGACCCAGCCGCGCTTCGGGCCGCGCTGCACCCGGTCACAGTCGAAGTCGTCCCACTTCTTGTGGAACTCACCGATCTTGCCGGCCCGGTTGCAGGCCTGCTTGGTGCGGTAGTAACCGACGACCCGCTCCTTGGTCTTGAACTTCGGAGCCTTCGCCTGAACCTGCGTGGCGTGGCCGGCCGCGGCGGGGGTGGCCGGGGTCGCCGACGCCGGGCCGACGCCCATCGTCAGGCCGACACCGAGCGCGATGCCGGTCATCGTCAACATGCGCGTGACCTTGTTCATGACAACGCCTTTCTCTCTGTTCACCGAGCTTTGCCCGATGAGCAGATATTAGGGAAGACGTCGCTTTTGTCCGGCCCTGAAACACGCCACGAAAGGGTGACCCTTTCTCGCCGGCAATCAATTGATCTTGCAATTAATCGAAATTGCTCGGCCCATTTGATCACCTCCCACAGCAGTCACATCCGGCCCAGCCGGCCGCAGTCGATCTCAGCCGTTTCCGCCGCTCTCGCGGGCCTCGGGCGGCTACGCGGATCCCGGGCGGCCGGGGCGGCACCGCGGATCCGGGCGGTCTCGGGGCGGGGCGGCTCCGCCGGTCTCACGGGTCTCGGGCGACTCCGCGGATCCCGGGCGGCCTCGGGGGGCGGCACCGCGGACCCCGGGCGGCCTCGGGGCGGGGCGGCTCCGCCGGTCTCGCGGGTCTCGGGCGGCTTTGCCGGTCTCGGCGGTCTCGGGCGGCTTTGCCGGTCTCGGCGGTCTCAGCTGTCGAAGCCGACGCCGAAGCGGTCGAGCAGCCGGAGCCAGGCGCCGCGCCGCCCGCCGTTGGCGTCGGCCCGCACCATCTGCTGCCGGGTCAGCGCCACCACGGGCCACCGCACCGGCTCCGGCGGAAACGGGATGCCCCGGCGGCGCACTATCGACAGCCCGGTCAGCTCGGTGGACTTCCCGCTCAGCAGGTCGAGAGCCACCCGCGCCCCGAAGCGGGACGACGCCACCCCCAGGCCGGTATAGCCCACCGCGTACGCCACCCGGCCGCCGTGCGCCGTCCCGAAGATCGGCGTGAACCGGCTCGTCGAGTCGATCACCCCGCCCCACCGATGGGTGAAGCGCAGCCCTTCCAGCTGCGGAAACGTCTCGAAGAAGTGCCGCGCGAGCAGCTCGTGGGTGGCCGCCCGCTGCTCGTAGGCCGCCCGCACCCGCCCCCCGAAGTGGTAGATCGCGTCGTACCCGCCCCAGAGAATCCGCCCGTCCGCGGTCGGCCGGTAGTAGTGGAACTGGTTCCCGTTGTCCGTCAGCCCCTGCCGCTCGCCCCACCCGACCGCGCCCCACTGCGCCTCGCTCAGCGGCTCGGTCACCAGCACATGGTCGTAAACCGGCAGCACATAGGGCCGCACCCGTCGCAGCGGCGACGGATAAGCGTTGGTCGCGATAAGCACTTTCTTGGCCCGCACCCGAACCCGCCGGCCCCCACTCGCCCTGCTCCGGCCGTCCCTCTCCACCGCCACTTCAACTTCGAGGCCCGATTTATAACGACTTATGGTGACGACCGGCGAGTGATCGTGCCGACGGGCGCCTAGCGACTCCGCCAACCGCGCCAACCCGTAGGTCAACGCCGCCGGATCGACCAGCCCGCCCGACTCATGGATCCGCAGCCCGCCCAGGTAGGTAGGCGAGTGCACATCCGCCCGCGCCTCCTCCGCCGAGAGCAGCGTGACCCGATCCCCCGCGTCCTCGTAGAGCCGGGCCAGCGCCGCCAGCTCCCCCACGTGGTGCGGCGCGGTCGCCATCGTCGTCTTGCCCACGAGCCGCAGGTCGGCGTCGATTCCCGCCGCGGCCAGCGTCGACGCGATCTCGGCCACGTTGCGCCGCCCCAGCTCGATCAGTCGCCGCTGCTCCTCCGGCCACCGGGCCTGCCCGTGCCCGATCCCGTGGGTGAGCGACTCGCTGACGAACCCGCCGTTGCGCCCGCTCGCGCCGTACCCGATACAGGCCGCCTCCAAGATCAGCACGTCGGCGCCCGGGTCCTCGTGCAGCGCCTGCACGGCCGCCCACAACCCGGTGAACCCGCCGCCCACGATGACCAGGTCAGCCGAGTCCCCGTCACGCACCGGCGGCTCCTCCGCAGGGGCACCGCCCCGGGAGGTCCAGAAGACTGCGGGCTCGGCGTCGGCCAGGCTGTTCTTGATCATGGGCGGTCCATCCTCCCCGAATGCGGCGCGGATACTGTTCGGGGGTGACGACTCCTCGCAAGCGCCGGGCCGACCGGCGGGGCGATCTCATCGAGGCCGCCCGCCGGGCCATGGTGCGGCACGGCACCGACGGGGTGCAGATCAAGCAGGTCGCGGCCGAGGCCGGCCTCACCTCGGGGGCGGTGCTCTATCACTACTCCGACCTGCAGGACCTGCTGATCGACGCGCACCACGCGGGCATGGAGCGCTTCTACGAGCTGCGGGTCAAGCGGATCGCCGAGGTGGCCGACCCGGCCGAGAAGCTGGTGGTCACCGTGCGCTCGGGGCTGCCCGACGGGCCCGACGACACCGACGTACGGCTGCTCTGCGAGCTGGGCGGCGCGGCCGGTCGCAACCGGGTCTACGCGGCCCTGCTGACCACCCTGTACGACCGGCAGGTCTCGATGTATCAGACGATCCTCGAGCAGGGCACGGCCCAGGGCGTGTTCACGCTGACCGGCACCACGCTGGCGATCGCCCGCAACCTGGTCGCGCTCGAGGACGCGTACGGGTATCGGATCGTGGCCCGTCATCCGACCCTGGGCGTGGCCGAGGCGGAAGAGCTGATCCTCGACTACGCCCGCGGAGTGACCGGCCACCAGCTCACGGCATGACCCGGCCATCAGCTCACGGCTCGACAAGGACCGCGTCCTCGGCCGCCCAGCCCAGCTCGACCGCATCCCCCGGCGCCACGCGAGGCGCGCCGTGCTGATGCACCGTGATCGTGCCACCCGGAGAAAGCGACATTTCCGATTTGTCGTTTAAGAGGGATGAGGCGGCGAGAGAGGGCGGGGCCGTTGAGGAAGGTGGGGTGGCGGAAGAGAGCGGGGCCGTTGAGGAAGGTGGGGTGGCGGGAGAGAGCGGGGCCGTTGAGGAAGGTGGGGTGGCGGAAGGGGGCGGGGCCGTTGAGGAAGGTGGGGTGGCGGAAGAGAGCGGGGCCGTTGAGGAAGGTGGGGTGGCGGAAGAGAGCGGGGCCGTTAAAGAGGGTGGGGCGGCCGGAGAAGGCGGGACGGCTGAGGACGGCGAAACAGCTGAGGACGCCGGCGAGAGCGACACAGTGATACGCGAGAGGCCGCCGTAGAAGCTGACGTCGAGGACGCGGCCGGCGAGTGGTCCGCCCGAAAGCGAGACCTGCTCAGGCCGTACGGCCAGGATCGCCGGGTACCCGGGAACAGCGGCGCCCGGACGGGCGGGCAGCGAGCCGAACTCCGTCGAGGCGAGTCCGCCGGCCACCGCCGTACCGGGGAAGAAGTTGTTGGCGCCGATGAAGTCCGCGACGAAATGTGTGGCCGGGGAGCCGTAGAGGGTCACCGGGTCGGCCACCTGCTCGACGGCGCCCTGGTTGAGCACGGCGATCCGGTCGGCCATCGACATCGCCTCCTCCTGGTCGTGGGTGACGACGACGAAGGTGATGCCGACCTCGTGCTGCAGTTGCTTGAGCCAGAGCTGCATCTCGGCCCGCACCTTGCGGTCCAGCGCCGACAGCGGCTCGTCGAGCAGCAGCAGCCGGGGCCGTTTGACGATCGCCCGGGCCAGCGCGACCCGTTGCCGCTGGCCGCCGGAGAGTTGCTGCGGGCGGCGTTTCGCGGCGTGCGTCAGGCCGACCCGTTCGAGCACCTCGTCGACGCGCTGCTTGATCTCCGTCTTGGGGCGGCGTTCCCGTTGGAGCCCGTACGCGATGTTCCCGGCCACGGTGAGGTGCGGGAAGAGGGCGTACGACTGGAACATGAGGTTGATCGGGCGCTGGTGGGCCGGCACCCGCGTGAGGTCGTCGCCGGCCAGCGTCACGGCCCCCTCGTCGAGCGTCTCGAACCCGGCCAGGATGCGCAGCAGCGTCGTCTTGCCGCAGCCGCTGGGCCCGAGCAGCGCGAAGAACTCGCCCTCGCGGATGTCGAGCGAGACCCCGTCGAGCGCGGTCACGTCGCCGAACCGCCGGCGTACGTCGCTGATGCTCAGCAATGTCATCGGGTGCCTGCCAGTCGGGTCAGGCGCTGCACGGCCAGGATCGCGGTGAAGGTGACCGCGAGCAGCACCGTGGCCAGCGCGTTGATCTCGGGGGTGACGCCGAACCGGACCATCGAGTAGATGACGATCGGCAGGGTGGGCGACTGCGGCCCGGCGGTGAAGAACGCGATCACGAACTCGTCGATGCTGAGCGTGAACGCGAGCAGGGCACCCGCCACCACGCCGGGCGCCAGCGACGGCAGGGTGATCCGCCAGAACGTGGTGAAGCCGTTGGCGCCCAGGTCGCGCGACGCCTCCTCGAGCGACGGGTCGGTGGTGGCGAGCCGGGTGCGCACGACGGCGGCGACGGCCGCGGTGCCGAAGACCGCGTGGGCCAGCAGCACGGAGTAGAGCCCGAGGGTGAGCTGCACGAGCGCGTAGAACGCGAGCAGGCCGATGGCGAGCACGATGTCGGGCAGGATCACCGGCAGCGTGGCGATCGCGTCGAGCAGCTTCGAGCGGGTGTGCCGGGCCAGGCCGACCGCCAGCAGCGTGCCGAGCACCGTGGACAGCGCGGTCGAGCCGGCCGCCACGATCAGCGTGTTGCCCAGGCCGGTGCGGATCTGCTCGTCGGCGGCCAGTTCGCCGTACCACTTGAGGCTGAACCCGCTCCAGTTGAACGGCGAGTCGCCGGCGTTGAACGACATCACCACGACGACCACGATCGGCACGTAGAGGAAGACGAAGGTCAGCCAGAGCGGGACCCTACGCATCGCGGCCTCCCTGCAGCCGGCGCGCCGACCAGGCCTGGAGCATCAGCAGCACGACCAGCATCGCGACCACGGCCAGGGCCAGCGTCGCCCCGAACGGCCAGTCGCGGGCCTTGAGGAACTGGTCGCGTACGAGGTTGCCGACCATCGCGGTCTGCCCGCCGCCGAGCAGCTCGGGCACGACGAAGTTGCCGATGCTGGGCACGAAGACGAACACACAGCCGGTGATGACCGCCGGGAGCGACAACGGCAGCGTGACGCTGAGGAACGCGCGGGCCGGGCGGGCGCCCAGGTTCGCCGCGGCCTCCAGCAACTCGTCGTCCATCCGCTCGAGCGCGGCGCACAGGGGCAGGACCATGAGCGGCAGATACGCGTAGAGCAGCCCGGCCACGATCGCGGGCCGGCGGTAGAGCAGCTGCAGCGGCTCGTCGATCAGACCCCAGCCGGTCAGGGCGTCGTTGACCAGGCCGGCCGGGGAGAGCAGGACGATCCAGGCGTACGTGCGGATCAGGAAGTTCGTCCAGAACGGCAGCACCAGCGCGATCAGCGCCACCGTCTTCCACTTCGGGGGCAACTTCGTGATCGCGTACGCGGTGGGGTAGCCCAGCAGGAGGGCGAGGACCGTGGTCACCCCGGCCAGCTTGACCGAGGTGACCAGCACGTCCAGATAGAGCGGGTCGAAGAGCCGGGCGAAGTTCTCCCCGGTCGGCTCGTGGACCAGCCCGCCGAAGCGGCCGCGCTGAAAGATCGAATAGGACAGCACCAGCACCAGCGGCACCACCATGAGCGCCGTCAGGTAGGCCAGCCCCGGCCCCAGCAGCGTGAACCGCTCCCCCAGCCGGCGCATCTAGCTGGCCGCGACTTCCGTCACGATCCGGCTGTAGTCGGTGGCCGCCTCGCCCAGGTCGACCAGCGTCTCCTGCTTCATCAGCTCGGCCGGGGTGATCCCCAGGTTGGGATACTTCGTGGCCAGCGCCGGGTCGAGCTTCTCCATGGCGGCCTTGTTGGGCACCTTGTAGAGGATGTTCTCGACCGCCCAGGAGTGGATCTCCGGGTCGAGGATGTAGTTGATGAAGGCGTGCGCGGCCTCCTTGTTCTTCGAGGTCTTGAGGATCACCATCGTGTCGACGAAGAGGTCGCTGCCCTCCTTGGGCACCGTGAACTTGATCTTCGCGTTGTCGGTGATCCCGTAGTTGCACCAGCCGTCCCACGCCTCGACCAGCGCCGCCTCGCCCGAGACGAGCCGCTCGTAGAAGGTGGTGTCGTCGAACGCCAGCAGGCCCGGCTTGGCCGCGAGCAGCTTCTCCTTAACCTTGGCCATCTCGTCGGCGTTCTTGGTGTTGGCCGAGTAGCCGAGGGCCTTCTGCGCGGGCAGCATCAGCCAGCGGTCGGTCTGCAGCATGGTGATCTTCTTGGCCAGTTCGGGCTTCGGGGTCAGCAGGTCGTTCCAGCTGTCCGGGTCGTAGCCGGTCAGGTCGCTGCGGTAGCAGAGCCCGGTCGTGCCCCAGGTGTAGGGCACCGAGAACTTGTTGCCGGGGTCGTAGGCGAGCTGCGCCGCCTCGGGATAGAGGTTGCTCAGGTTGGGGATGAGCTCGGGGTGGATCGGCTCGGTCAGCCCCTGCTCGGCCAGCGCCTGGGCGAACGGGCCGGAGACGAACGCGACGTCGATGCCGCTGTCCCCGCCGGCCGTCAGCTTGGCCATGACCTCCTCGTTGGTGGCGTGCTTGGTGACCGTCACCTTCGAGCCGACCTTCTGCTCGAACTTGGCCGGGAGGTCCTCCGGCATATAGGCGTCCCAGTTCGAGACGGTGAGTTTCTGGGTCTTGAGGTCCGCGCTGGGGTTCAGCGCGTCGGGCTGGGCCGCCGACGTCGCGGCGTCGTCACCACCGCACGCGGCCACGGCGAGGGCCAGCGCGGTCACCACGGCACCGGCCAGGGTCCGGCGAATCGCAGGTCTACGGGACACGAGGTTCTCCTCCGCCAGTTGGGAGTTCCGGCCTGGCGGCGAGTGTTCCATCACGCGTCAGCTCAGACAAGAGCGTTCTCGCGCTCGTGAGCTGGTAATTTGCAATTTACTTGAATCGCGGTTCAGAAACATTCTCGGTCAGGGCGGCGTCGATCTCGGCGGCCAGCGCGGCGGGCAGGGCCGGCAGTCTTTCCCGTACGGGCACAGGCGGCTCGCGCAGCACGACGGCGACCGGGTCGGCGCCGGCCGGGAAGTCGCGCGGCGGGGAACCGGTGAGCATCCAGTACAGACAGGCGGTCAGGGCCCACCGGTCGGCCTCGGGCCGGGCGTACTTGTAGTCGATCACCTGCCGCCGGGGCATGAAGGCCACGCTGCCGGCGATCGCCCCGGTCGGCGTACGGCCGCTCAGCCCGGCCTGGTCATACGCCTTGGCCAGCCCGAAGTCGGCCACCTTGAGCCGCCCGTCCGCCGTCAGCAGCAGGTTCTGCGGCTTGATGTCGCGGTGCACGAGCCCACGCCCGACCGCGGTGGTGCCGTCGGCGTGCACGACCGGGATCTCGGCGCTGTGCGCGTACTTCAGCGCGGCCGCCGCCTGCCGCGTCAGATCAAGAGCCTTCTCGACCCCGTACGGGCCATGGTCGGCCACGCTGCCGCCGGCGCAGTACTCGGCCACGAAGCCCAGCGGCTCGGCCAGGCTGCGGTGGAAGCGCACGATGTTCGGGTGGTCGAGCGCCGCCGTGCACTCCAGCTCGCGCCGGAACAGGTCGGTCGCGCCGGGCGCGGTCAGGGTCTTCACCGCGACCAGGCTCCCGTCCGGCTCACGGGCCAGATGCACCACGCCCTGGGCGCCGCGGCCCAGCTCGCGCAGGATCGTCAGGCCGTTCCGCGTCACTCCCACGCGCGCGACCGTGTCGCCCAGCCGCAGCTCGTCGCCGTCGTGCAGCTCCCGCTCGCCGTCGATCGGAACCCCGTTCACGGATGTCCCGTTGCGGCTCCCGAGGTCACGGACGGCGACACGATCCGGCCGGACCACCAGCCGGCAGTGGCGCCGGGACACGCGGCGGTCGGTCACCTGGACGTCGCACGCCGCGTCACGCCCGAGCAGCACCTCGGCGTCGCCGGTGAAGACGCGACCCGCCCCGCCGACGACCAGGGTGACCTCAGTCAACGTCGGTTTCCCAGGCCAGCTCCCACGCCCGCAGGCCGCCGCCGATGTCGACGGTGACCATCGCCGTGCCGAGGTCGTCCAGCTGGATCACGTGCAGGCCCGCCTGGTGGCCCTCCAAGGTCCGCAGGCAGCGCCCGGTGGCCGTCGCCCAGATGCCGACCGTGTCCGACAGGCCCGCCACGACGGCAAAGGTGCCATCCGGGCCCAGCGCGAAGTGCACCGGGTCCTCCGGCAACGACAGCTCGTGGCGCACCTTGCCGGTGGTGGTCTCCCACACGAGCAGCCGGCGCACGTCCGAGGTGGCGGCCAGCCGCCGATCGGGGGTGAAGGCCACATTGCCGACACTGGTTCCGGTCGGACCGCGACTCTCGAAGGCGAAGCGCTTCTTGCCGCGGGCCGCGTCCACCCCGGTCAGCAGCCCCATCTCGTCGATGAGCACGGTGGACCGGTCGGGCGAGAAGTGCAGCCGGGTCTCGCGCCAGAACGGCACCCGCCGCTTCCAGTCCGGGCGCCGGGTGTTCGGCCGCCACATCCGGACCTCGCCGCGCTGGTCGAGACAGGCCATGCGCGGGTCGTCGGGGTCGAGGGCCACGGCCGTGATCGGGTGGTCGGAGGCGCGGATCGAGAACAGCTTGACGCCGGTCTCCAGACCACGCAGCCGCAGCACACCGGACTCCTCGCCGTACAGGATCCGCTCCCCCGCCCGGTCGAGGTCGAAGGCGGTGATCGCACCGGTCTCGCCGGTGAGCTCCTCCACCCCGCCGTCGGAGATGTCGAGCAGCCGCAGCGTGCCGTCCCAGGTGAGCACCACGAGCAGCCGTCCGCCGCGGGCCCAGCGGATCTCCCGGGCCTTGCCGCCCGGCGCGAAGTTGCCGGCGATCCGGTGCTCGGCCACGTCCAGCAACGCCACCTGGCCGGTCCACCGCCCGGTCGCCAGGAGCAGACCGTCGCGCCGGAGGGCGGCCGTCGGGGGCTGGGTGAAGAAGTCGCGCCCGTCCGCGCTGAAGGTCTCCCAGGCGGCGATCAGACCGGCCCGGCGGCCGTGCGGGAGCAGTGACCGCCACCCGTTCAGCACCTCGGCATGCCGGTCGTATCCGGGCAGCTCGCGGGCCGCGCGCAGCAGCTCCGCGACCTCGGCGAACCGGCCCGCGTCGAACCCGGCCCGGGCCCGGGCGATCAAGTCGTCGAAGGACTCCTGGACCCGATGCAGCTCGGGCGCGGACCGGGGCCGGGCATAACACCAGGGGGCCCGATATCCGGAGCCCGGCATCGCCCGCAGCACGACCTGGTACGGCCCGCCGAGGGCCACCACGCTGCCGTCCGGGCTGACCGCGCCGGCCTCCACACCGAGCATGAGCTCCGGCAGTCCGTCGTCGAAGGCCCGCACGCTGCGCCCCGCGCGCGGGTCGAGGATCCGGGCCGACCGGGAGGGGCCGCCGGCCAGCAGCCCACGGGCGCCGGGAGCAAGGGCCAGGACGATCTCGTAGCGCAGCCGGTGCGACGCCTCGCCGACCACGGCGGCCCGGCGGGCGTCCCACACCACCAGCGGCCCGTTTTCCCAGGCGGCCACCGCATGTCGCGCGTCGGCCGACACCACGACCTTGTCGCCCCGGAAGTGCACCCACGGGGCGCCGGAGGCGAGGGTGCCGCGCCGCGGACCGGTCCACACCGCCACGCACTCGCCGGTGTCCACTGCCCAGTGCCGGACAGTGCCGTCGCCCTCCTCGCGGGTGATGTTGCCGCCGAACGACGCGGACAGCACCCGGCGCCCGGTGCGGCTCAGGGCCAGCGAGGTGATCCGGTCGGTGTGCCCGGTCAGCACGACCGGGCCGCCGAGCGCGCCGATCTCCCAGACCTCGATGCGGCCGCTGCCGTGCCCGGCCGCCACGAACCGGCCGTCGCCGCTGAGCGCCACCGACGTCGCGCCGGGCACGGACCGCTGCCAGCCGCGCGGCACCCCCTCGGCTACGTCCCACAGCGTGAGCGAGCCGTCCTCGCGCAGCACGGCGGCGAGCAAGCCGGTCCCGTCCACGGCTAACGCCTCGACCGCGGCCCCGTCGGCCAGCCGCTGCGGCTCGCCCCGGGCGGGCGTCCACCGGTGCAGGCCACCGCCGCGCACCGCGAACAGCACATGCTCGCCGCCGGGCCCGGTGGCCATCACGCGCACCTCCCCGGCCGGCGCCTCGGCGCTGATTCCCGGGGCCCGGGTCGCCCGTTCCCGCAGCGCGGCCACCGCCTCGGCCGACGCCGGATCGGCCGCGGCCGCCTCGCGCAGCAGCTCGCCGGCCCGGTCGTCCTCGTGCCGTTCCAGCTCGACGCTGCCCAGCAGCAGGGCGCCCCGGCCGGGCTCGGGATCGCCGCCGGCCGCGCGGGCCGCCTCCAGCCCCGAGACGACCTCCTCGCCGGTGACCGTGCCGGCACGCCAGCGGTGCAGGCCGAAGTTGTAGACCGACGGGAGGTGGTGCGGGTCGGCCGTGATCGCCTCGCGCCACAGCATCTCGGCCTCGTCGACGCGGCCCAGGTCGAGCAGGGACAGCGCCTGGTTGGACAGGCCGTCCGAGCGGAGCAGGGCCGGGCGGGGCGCGGGCCGTGGGTATCGCGTTCCCGTCAGTGCCTCGTACAGGGAACTCAGGCGCTCGATCAAGGCGCCGAAGCCGTCCGGCCGCTCGGCGAAGCAGGACGCCAGTAAGGCGTGCATTTCGGGCGCGAGCTCTACAGTCTCCAGCGCCTCCGCCGCGGCCTGGCCGTATCGGGTGAAGCGCCGCCCGGCGACCATCTCGGCCACGGTGATCGCCCACGACCAGACGTCGGTGGCCGGAGTCAGCCGGACGCCGCGATCACCGGCCGCCGCGGCCGCCTGCTCGGGCGAGAAATACGCCGGGGTGCCACCGCCGAAGGTGCCCTCGCTCGCGGCCACCGCCAGCCCGAAGTCGGTCACCTTGGCCGTGCCGTCCGGCTCCAGCATCACGTTGGCCGGCTTCATGTCCTGATGCACGAGCCCGTTGTCGTGCGCGTGCTGCAGCCCCCACGCCGTCTGGATCGCGATGTCGACCTTCCCGGCCTCGTCGAGCCGCCCGGCGCGGATCGCCTCGGCCAGGCTGCCGCCGTCCACCCACTCGGCGAACACCCGCGGCACCCCGTCGATCCGGCGGACGTACACGCAGTTCACCGTGTGCGGGTGCAGGCCGAGCCCGACCCAGGTGCCCGCCTCGGCCTCGAACCGCGCGAACGAGGCCGGCTCGAGCGGCGTCTTGACCGCCAGATCGACCTCCCATTCGAGGTGCCGCACCCGGTTCACGACACCCATGCCGCCGGCCTTCGACTCGCCGGTCACCTCGTACTGCCCGAGAACGACCTCCCCCGTCGTCCACGGCATGGTCAGACCCAGACCGGGGTGCCGTGGTCGACGTCTTCCCAAGCCTTTATCCCGTACGCGGAAAGGACGAACTTGCGCAGCAGCACGAGCACGGCCGGCACGATCTCGACCTCCCCGACGCGCGACAGGTGGGCCAGATCCGGCGGGTACGGCGGGTGGCCGCGCCCCATCCGCAGGTTCAGCTCGTTCTCCCGCAGCAGACCACCGACCAGCGCGACCATGCTCTCCTGCGTCTCCGTGACCCTGAACTTGCGGGTGAACCTGTACGGCTCGGCCGCGCCCCGCCCCGCGGTGAAGTCGGCGAGCGCCGCGGCCCGGCTGACCTCGGGCAGGAAGAGGATCCGGGCCGTCAGCAGCGAGACCGGGTGGAACCGCATCACGAAACACGCGTGATACCGGCCCTGCTTGAACGCCACAATGAGCGCTTCCATCCGATCGTCGTCACGGTCGCGCAGCCGCTCGGTGGAGACCCGCTTCAGGGGTGTCCGCGCAGCCGCAGCCCACGGCGGTTCGGGTACACCATCCATCGTGGCCGCGGCCCGCTGCGCGAGCGTCTCCAACTGCCCGTCCGTCGCCACGGCCAGCGCCAGCAGAGCGGCCCGAGCCTCAGCCGTGCCCGTCTTGGCCACCGCCTCCAACACGATCTCGCGAGGCAGCCCCATCAAATCGGTCACGGAAACGAACGGCGCACTCAACGAAGCCCCGACGGACGCCGCGCACAGGGGATCACTCAGATTCGTGAGCCGGGACCCGTGATCCCGGAAGAACGCCCGAAACTCACCCAGCCGCCGCCGCACCGAGACATCGGCCCCGGACCGATAGGACCGCCAAATCTCCTGCTCCGCCCGCGGCTCCCGCAGAGTCGCCAACGAACTCGGCGTGCCACGCCCCCGTCGTCCGAACATTCTGTCCATAGTGGCACTACACCGAGCGACCCGATACCCCGGCGAGCGCTCAGCGCGGCGGCGCCTCGAGGGTGGCCACGCGGGACTTGTCGGATTGGTCGGGGTCGCGGACGTAGCCGGGCGTGTCGACCTTGGTGGCGAACGTGGCGGTGAACTTCGTCAGCTTCTCCGGCACGGAGACGGTGAACGCGCGGCTCGTCGCCTCCTCCGGGAGGCCGGGGGCCAGCGGGTCGGCCGCGAACACGGTGGTGCCCGCCGGCCACAGTCGCGCCGGCATGCCTGAGCCGGACAGGCGCAGGTCGCGGCCGAGGTCGACCTGGATCGTGGCGGGGGTCCGGACGCTCTTCGACGTGAGTGGCAGCTCGAGCGAGCCCACACTGACCGAGACCTTGCCGGTCAGCCAGGCCCGACCGGCCGGGGCCCAGCCCTTCTCCTCGGTCCACGGGCTGAGCCGCGCGTTCAGGCTGGCGATGATCGAGGTGTAGGTGCTGCCCCGATAGCGCCACCGCTCGGAGGGCCCGGCCGACGCCTGCCGCAGCGGATAGAACGCGGCGACGGCGACGGCCCGCTTGCCGGTGCGCAGGTCGAGCGACTGGGTGCGGCCCTCGTCGGTCAGGTCCAGCCGCACTTCGGCCCCGGCCGGGACGACCGCCAGCAGCGCGTCCCGCAGGTTGTACGCGGAGAGCGAGTTGCCGAGGTCCCGGCTTTTCCCACCGACCACCAGCGCGAAGCTGACCTTCTTCAACGCGTCCTTCTGCGACATCGGGATCACGTCGGGGTTGTCGGCGTCCACGATGAACAACTCGTGCCCCTCGGGCGCCCGCAACGCCTGGTCTGCGACCTGGAAGCCGTCAGCGTCCTTGATCTCGAGCCCCGCGGCCATGAGCTGGTCGCTGGTCAGCTCCGGCGCCGCCACCCAGCGCGCGAACTTGATCGTTTGATGCGGACTGACGAGGAACGCGTCCTTGAGCTCGGTCGCCGGCAACCCGAGCTGCGACACCGGCGCCGCCGCCCCGCCGCTCGAATACAACGCGAGCGTCTCAGCGGTCCCCGCCCCGTCCTCCCCTGACGAACCCGGGGAACCCGAACAGGCGGTTGTCACACCCACCAGAGCGGCCAGAACAGCCACCATCACACGCCTCACCGCGGACCTCCCCAAGATCGCGGTCGATCTTAGTGGCGACCCGCCCGGCCAGCGGCGCCACCCGAAGAGGTTCATCGACGTCTCGCCGTACGCGCGGCCGAGCAGGGCGTCTCGCTGAACGCGTTGGCGTCGTCGCGGCCGGCCGGAGCCTGACGCCGTCAGGATTGCTGGTCGGCTGGGATCACTGTCGTCGCGTTGACTATTTCCTGCAGGGCGGCCACATGCCCCCGGTAGGCCTTGAGCCCCTGGCGGGTCATCGAGAGCCAGACCCGGCGGGTGTCGCTGCCCAGCCGTTCCTGTTTGACGTAGCCCGCGTCGACCAGGGCCGCGACCTGTTTGCTCAATGCGGACGGGCTCAGGTCGAGGTGGTCCTTGATGACCGACAGCTCCACCGTCGTGCCGGCGACCAGCATCGCGCAGATCCGCAGGCGATGGGTCGGGTGGATGATCGGGTCGAGCTCCGCCGTCACCGCGGGCGGCCGGTCGTCCGGCGGTGGGCCACGCTGCCCACCAGGTAGAGGGCTGCGGTCGCGACGGCGAGGGCGATGACCGGCCCGGTGTGGTCGCTGACGGCGAACGCGGCGGCCATGCACAGGCCCGCGCCGATCACCGAGACGAGGAAGACCCGGCTCGTGGGCCACGTCCACGGGGTCCCCATGCGGTATCCGGTCACGGCGTTCACCGCGATGACGGCGAACGCGACGGCCAGCAGGGTGGGGAAGCGATTGTCCTCGGGGGCCAGGGCCGTCAGCGCCATCGCGCCCAGCAGGACGGCGTTGACGGGGTAGAGCCACGTGGGCCACGGCGTGTCCCGCACCGCCCGCTGCGCGACGTCGATGCTGGCCAGCGCCTCGCGCGCCGCGGTGGAGTCCGGCACCCGCTCAATGTTTTCCATGACGGAAACTATGTCAGATATTTTCCTTCATGGCAACTGTTGAGCTTGTGGAAATCAAATCCTCGAACCGCTGCAGCAGGCCGGGCGCGAAGATGCCGGCGATCGCGACCAGCGAGATGACGACCATGGCCGTACGCAGGACGACCGTCTCGACCTTGCCGCCGACCTTGATGGCCATGCCGTTGGGGACCCCGACCATGCGCCACAGCCGGCGGCCGGTCGGTACGGGCCACAGGATGGGCACGCCCGCCGACGTGATGATGTCGCCGAACAGGTGGACCACGCAGCCGACCGCCACCGCGAAGCCGAGCATCGGATAGCCGCGGTCGCCGGGCAGGTTGGCCGCGGTGAACCAGGCGATCACGGCCGAGCAGAGGGTGACGATGAACCAGCCGGCGCGTTCGGCCCACTTGTCGAACAGGCCCCGCAGGGCCAGGCCGGCCGTGAAGAAGACGATCCCGACCACGGCCCATTTGCCGAAGTGGCCGGCGAGCGCCGTCGTGCCCCAGCCGAGCAGCCCGGCGAAGGGCAGGGTGTGGGTGAACGTACGGTGGCCGTTGGTTCGTCTCGGGTCGCGCGAGAGCCGGGTCGCCGTGTAGATGCCGAGCGACACCTTCTCGATGACCTCGGCCACGAAGAGCGAGAAGACCCCGAACGTACGGGCGACTGTCGCGCCGCCCTGGTTGCGGGTGACCTTGCCGGACAGGTCCAGGTCGGGGAGCAGCGCGCCGCCCGCGCAGACGAGCGTGCCCACGGCCACCGCGAGCGGCGACTGCTCATACCCGGCGAAGTGGTCCAGCGCCCAGGTGCCGGCCAGCCAGGCGGTCGCCCCCGAGAGGGCGTGCGACGGACCCATCATGTGAAGTTGTTCCTCCCCGCTTGAACCAATCAACTCTGGCAAAGCGGGGAGGATCGATCAACAACCGCGGTGTCCACTGTGGAACTGACGCGGGCCGTCCCAGCCGGGGCCGTTCCAGGGCGCGACCCCGTGGCCGAGGCTGTACTCGTAGCGGTAGTGGCGGTAGCGAGCGTGCTTCATGAACCCGATGACCAGGAAGATGAGCGGGATCGCGGGCCAGAAGAAGTGCGCCCCCGAGATGATCCAGAGACCGGTCAGGATCATGCCGATCGAGACCACCACCCACGCGTGCCGGCGCAGGGCCCGGCGTGTCGCGACCCGGTTGCCGGGCGTGTCGGCCAGCGCGCGCAGCCCCCCGAACGGCAGGTCGGCGGTGAGCGGGGCCAGCTCGTCGCGGAACTTCGAGGCGTACACCTTGGCCAGCCGCTCCTCCCCCTCGGCCAGGTCGAGGCGGCCCTCGGCCATCGCGGCCCGCAGGATCTCGGCGACGTGCTCGCGTTCCTTGTCGGAGGTCCGCATCCGCTTGGTGCTCGTCTGGGACCAGTTGGTCTCGTTGGGTTCCACCGTGTCCTCCTCGGGGCGTCGTGGAACAAGCGTCGGCTTTTCGGCGCTTGCGGGCGTCGCCCCGGCGGAGCATCTTCCGGGAGGCCTTCGGGAGGGCAAAACCGCTTTCCCGTACGCCGTGAGGAGCACAACCGCATTCCCGTGTACGCCCGTGGGAGTACCCGCGTCCGGTCCCGCGCACCGATGCCCGGGTGGGAGCGGGTGCCGTAGCTTCGGCAGGGTGAGACACATGCACCGGCCCCCGTCGCCGCCCTGGGCGCACGGGAATCGAGGTGGCCCCCCGATTCCCGGGACGTTCCGCGGCCGGCGGGACCCGGGCGTGGGCGCAGCCGTCGGCGCCGCCCTGTTCCAGCTGATCGGGGCCAAGAACCTGGCCGGCGAGGGCCGCGTGTTCGTCGCGTTCAGCCCGTGGGTGTGGGCGCTGCTGATCGTCGGCCCGGCCGCGCTGCTGGTCCGGCGGCGCTACCCGGTCGTCGCGTTCGCGATCACGACGGCCGCCTCGCTGACGTTCGCCACGATGGCCGAGCCGCACTGGTTCTGGGCCGTCGCCCCCATGATCGCGCTGTTCCACCTGGCCGCCTGCGGGCGGCGCACCGCGTCGATCGTCGCCGCCCTCACGGCGTACGGGGTCTATCTTGTGCTCTTCTGGGGTTTTCGCGCCGAGCTGGACGAGCGCGTGCTCCCCGGGCTGCGCGAGACCCTGCTGGTCGGCATCGCGCTGGCCGGGGCCATCTTCATGGGCGGGATCGCCAAGATCAAGGGCGAGCAGATGGCCCAGCTGGTGAAGGTGCGGGCCGAGCGCGAGCGGGCCGAGGAGGAGCAGCAGAAGCGGCAGGCGTCCGAGGAGCGGCTGCGCATCGCCCGCGAGCTGCACGACGTGATCGGCCATCACCTGTCGCTGATCAACGTGCAGGCCGGCGTGGGCCTGCACCTGATGGACAGCCGCCCCGAGCAGGCCCGCGAGGCGCTCTCGGCGATCAAGACGGCCAGCTCGGAGGCGCTGCGCGAGGTGCGTTCGGTGCTGGGCGCGCTGCGCACCGAGGACGAGGCGGCGCCCCGGCAGCCCGCGCTGGGCCTGAGCCGGCTCGACGACCTGACCGCCGACGCCGGGCTGCCGGTCGAGACGAAGACGACCGGCGAGGTGCGCACGCTGCCGGCCGAGGTCGACCGGGCCGCGTACCGGATCGTGCAGGAGGCTTTGACCAACGTGCGCCGGCACGCGGGGGCGGGCGCGACGGCCTCGGTCTGCGTCGACTACCTGCCGACCGCGCTGCACCTGGCCGTCCGCAATACTTTTGTGGAGGTGGCGCCGGTGCGCGAGGGCGGCCCCGCGGGCACGGGCATCGCCGGCATGCGGGCGCGCGCGCAGAGCCTGGGCGGCACGCTCGAGGCGGGCCCGGTCGACGGCGGTTTCCTGGTGTCGGTCCTACTACCCACGGGAGAAGGCGCATGATCTCGGTGCTGCTGGCGGACGACCAATTGCTCGTACGGGCCGGTTTCCGCGCCCTGCTCAACGCCGAGCCCGACATCGAGGTCGTGGCCGAGGCGGCCGACGGGCTGGAGGCGGTGACCAAGGCGCAGCAGACCCGGCCCGACGTCGTGCTGATGGACATCCGCATGCCCGGCGTCGACGGCCTCGAGGCCACCCGCCGGATCGCCGCCGACCCCGCCCTGACCGAGACCCGCGTGGTCATCCTGACGACGTTCGAGCTCGACGAATACGTGTTCGAGGCCCTGCGTACGGGTGCCTCGGGCTTCCTGGTCAAGGACACCGAGCCGGTCGAGCTGATCCGCGGCGTGCGGGCGGTCGCGGCCGGTGACGGCCTGTTGTCACCGAGCGTCACCCGGCGCGTGATCGGCGAGTTCGCGGGCGGCGGCACGGGCCGGTCCGCGACCCCGCCGGCCACCCTCGATCAGCTGACCGACCGCGAGCGCGAGGTGCTGGTGCTGGTGGCCGAGGGCCTGTCGAACGACGAGATCGCGGCCCGCCTGGTGATCAGCCCGGCCACCGCCAAGACCCACGTCAGCCGCACGATGATCAAGCTGGGGGTCCGGGACAGGGCGCAGCTGGTCGTCTACGCGTACGAGGCAGGCCTGATCCGCCCGGGCTGGCTCGCCTGATCCCGCCGGGCCGCACAGGCCGTCATCGGTATGTGACAATGTGCGGCGCTGCGCGGCGGACATAGGGGGCTTGGGTGACCGAAATCGACGAGGCTGTCCCCTCCGCTGAGCAGGCCGTCGCTGAGCAGCCGCGTCCGGGCCTGGCCAGGCGGCTGTGGGCCCGCCGCGAGTGGATCCTGGTGATCCTGGGCTCGCTGGTGCTGGCCGTGCTGCTGACCTGGCCGACGATGAAGGACCCGAGGCACACCGTGCCGGGCGACATCGGCGACCCGGCCCTGTTCGCCTATCAGATCGCCTGGGGCGGGCACGCGCTGCTGACCGATCCCGCGCATTTGTGGGACGCGAACACGTTCTATCCCGAGCCGCACTCGCTGGCCTTCACCGACACCGTCCTCGGCTACATGCCGTTCGGCATCTTCGGCTCCGGCCTCGACGACGCCGTCCTGCGCTACAACATCCTGTACGTCCTGCTCCACGCGCTCGCCTTCATCGGGGCGTACGCGCTGACCCGGCAGCTGGGCGCCCGCCCCCTCGGCGCCGCGGTGGCCGGTGTCGCGTGGGCGTTCGCGCCGTGGCGGCTGGCCCACGCCGGGCACATGAACGTCATCTCCACCGGCGGCATCGCGCTCTGCCTGGCCATGCTCGCCCGCGGCCACGGCTGGTCGCTGCGCCGGGGCCATCGCCCGGACCGGCACAAACCGGGCTGGGCGCTGGCCGGCTGGCTGGTCGGCGCGTGGCAGATCAGCCTCGGCCTCGCCATCGGGCTCCCCTTCGCGTACCTGATGATCGCCATCTGCCTCGTGGCCGCCGCGTGCTACGGCTGGGCCTGGTGGCGGCGCGGCCGTCCGGTCTTCGGCCGGCGACTGCTGGTGGCCGACCTGATCGGCGGGCTCAGCTTCGGCGCGGCCACGGCGTACATGGGGGTCGCCTACCTGCGCGTGGTGGATCTCAACCCGCAGGCCGACCGCGGGCTGAACTGGACCGAGATGTATTCGGCGCCCTGGCGGGGCTTCTTCATCGCCCCCGACAGCTCCTGGCTGTGGGGCGACCGGCACGCCGCCGTCCGGGCCGACCTGTTCTGGCCGCCCGAGATGGCGCTGCTGCCCGGCGTGGCCCTGATCGCCCTGGCCGCCGCGGGCTTGTTCTTCTCGGTCTTCAAGGTCCGCCACCGCGTGCTGCTGCTCCTCGGCGTCGCCGTGGCCGTGCTGCTGGCGCTGGGCGCGAACACCCCCTGGCACGGCGACCCCGGCTATCTGACCCTCTCCAAGCACCTGCCCGGCTGGAACGCGCTGCGCACCTCGGGCCGGATGATGCTGTGGATCTCGCTGCTGATGGCCGTGCTGGCCGCCGGCGCGATCAGCGCCCTGGTCGTCCGGGCCCGCACGGCCGCGCCCTGGGGCCCCGGTTCGCTGACCCGCGGCAAGTTCGTCGCGGTGCGGCTCGCCCTGCTGATCCCGCTGGCGCTGGTCGTCGTCGAGGGCGTCAACAAGACCCCGCACCCCGAGTTGATCCGCTATCCGGCCGCGATGGCCGCCGCTCAGGAGCCGACCCTGGTGCTGCCCAGCGGCGGCAGCCTCGAGATGTCCATCATGCTCTGGACCACGAACGGCTTCCCCCGCATCCCCAACGGCATCGTCACGTTCGAGCCGGCCAGCCAGCAGCGGATCCGCGAGGTCAGCAAGACCTTCCCGGACGCCCCGAGCATCGCCGCCCTGCGCGCGGAGGGCATCCGCTCGGTCGTCGTCCTGCCCGAGTGGCTGCCCGACACCCCGTGGGTGGGCGTCCCCGACCGCCCGACCGACGGCCTCGGGATCACCCGCGAGGTCATCGACGGCCACATCCTCTATCGCCTCGACTAGGCCCTGTTTCGTAGCTGCGGCGGGGCTGCGGCAGGGCCCAGATCCCGCCTGGCGGCGTCCCGCGAAAGCCAGGTTCCAACACCGGGAGCCAGGCTTCCCCGGGCCACCACCAGACGAAATCTGGACCCGGCCTCGCTGCCACCCCAGCTACGAAACAGGGCCTAGAAGCGAACGTTCGGGGGAGATCGTCTCTACATCGGACCGGTTAGGGTCGGGCGCGTGAAGCAGGGAGGCGCCGGCCGGCGATATGTGGGGGCCACCGCCGCTGTCGCCCTGGCCGGCACCCTCTGGTGCGTCGGCTATCTCGGCTTCGGCGTCGGGGTGGAGGCGGTTGCCTACGTCTTCGTGCCCCTCGGCGGCGCGCTCGCCGCCGGCAGTGTGGCCGGGCTGCTGCGCCGGGGTGGCGCCGGCCGCGACCCGGTGGCCCGGCGGTTCTGGCGGGCCATCCTGCTCGCCGCCGTCTCGCTCACGGTGGGTTACACCTGGCTGGCCGTCGACATGTTCGCCCACGCCGACGAGGTGCGCACCCGCAGCATGCCCGCGCCCGCCGCGGCCCTCGCCGCTTTCGGGTTCCTGTTCGCCATCTGGGGGCTGGCCCGGGTGCCGGTCGCCCCGGCCGGCCGGGCCGAGCGGTGGCGGATGAGGCTGGACCGGACGATCGCGTTCCTCGGCTGCGCCGCCGTGCTGTGGTATCTGGGGCTGGCCCCGATGCTGTCGGCCCGCGAGCCGTGGAGCCCGCAGGCGACTGTGCTGGTCGGGCTGGCCCTGCTGGTCGCGGTGGGAGCCGCGACGAAGGTGTCGTACATCGCGGGCGGGCCGGTCGACCGGGTGGCGATCCGGTTCATCGCGGCCGCCGGGGGCATCCCGGCCGGGGCCGACGCGGTGCTCGCGGTGCAGTACGGCTATCTGGCCAGCGTGCTGGCCCAGGCGATCTTCATGCCGCTGTGCCCCCTGCTGGTCACCTTGGGCGTGGCCGCGCAGCAGCGCGCCGACCGGGGGTTGCGCCGCGAGCAGGCCCGGGTCGGGGTGCTGCTGCCCTATCTGGCCATGATCCTGGTCGACGTGCCGCTGCTCGCGGTCGCGTTCGGCGCGCCGCTGCGGGCGCCGGTGCGGGTGG
The DNA here is from genome assembly GCF_016785085.1 of Paractinoplanes lichenicola. Classification (GTDB taxonomy): domain Bacteria; phylum Actinomycetota; class Actinomycetes; order Mycobacteriales; family Micromonosporaceae; genus Actinoplanes; species Actinoplanes lichenicola. The sequence continues at coordinate 34,542 of NZ_JAENHO010000004.1, read as the reverse complement.
TGCTGATCGCCGCTGTGGTGGTGACCGCGCTGGTCATGGTCCGGCAATACCTGGCGTACCGGGAGAACGCCCGGCTGCTGCGGAAGGCGCAGCTGCAGGAGGAGCGGCTGCAGTACGAGGTCGGCCACGACGGCCTGACCGGGCTGGCCAACCGGGCGCTGTTCCGCGAGCGCCTGACGACCGCGCTGGCCGGTCCGGGGCCGGTGTCGGTGCTGCTGATCGACCTCGACGACTTCAAGACGGTCAACGACCTGCTCGGGCACGGGGTCGGCGACCGGCTGCTGATCTCGGTGGCCCGGCTGCTGCGGGCCGAGGTGGGTCAAGACCTTCCCGTCCGGGTGGGAGGCGACGAATTCGCCGTCGTGCTGACCGGCGCCGACCCCGAGGCGCTGGCCGCTCGGCTGCTGACCGCGCTCTCGCGCCCGATCAGCGAGCACCGGCTGCTGGTGCAGGCCAGCATCGGCATCGCCACCGCGGCCCCGGGCGCCACCGTCGACACGATCCTGCGGGACGCCGACGTCGCCATGTACACGGCCAAGCAGCAGGGCAAGGCGGGGTTCGTCCGGTACGCCGAGGGCATGGGTGAGCCGGTGCTGGCCCACATGCAACTCGGCGGCGAGCTGCGCCGGGCCCTCGACAACGACGAGTTCCGGGTGGTCTACCAGCCCATCGTGCGGCTCGACGGCAACCGCCTGGTCGGGGTCGAGGCCCTGGTCCGCTGGCATCACCCGACGCGCGGCGTGGTCGGGCCGGGCGAGTTCATCCCGGCCGCCGAGCGCACCGGCCTGATCGTGCCGCTGGGCCGGTTCGTGCTGCGCGAGACCTGCCGGCAGGCCGCGGCGTGGCTGGCCGAGTTCGGGCCGGACGCGCTGCGCGAGGCCGGGCTCAACGTCTCGGCCCGGCAGCTGCACGACCCCGATTTCGTGGCCGAGGTGGCCGGCGCGCTGGCCGACAGCGGGCTGCCCTGCGAGCGGCTGGTCCTCGAGGTCACCGAGTCGGCCGTGCTGCGCGGCCAGCAGGTCTCGCGGGCCCTGTACGAACTGGATCGCATGGGCATCCGGCTCGCGCTGGACGACTTCGGCACCGGCGAGTCGTCGCTGAGCCTGCTGCGCGCCTTCCCGGCCGCGATCGTCAAGCTCGACAAGTCGTTCGTGGACGGCATCGAGATCGACGACGGGCACCCGGCCGCGGCCGACGCCCGGCAGGCCGTGGCCCGCGCGGTCATCCAGCTCGCGCACGCCCTCGGGCTCGACACCGTGGCCGAGGGCATCGAGAGCCCCGAGCAGGTGGCCGCGCTGCGCGAGCTCGGCTACACCCTGGGCCAGGGCTTCCACCTGGCCGAGCCGATGACCGCCGACGGCGTCGCCCGCCTGCTGGCCCGGCAGGCCGCCGCGACGCCCGTCGGACCGTGATCAACCACACCCGGTAGCCCTCTTGTCACATCAGGGAGCTTATGTGTTTGCGTGATCATCGAGGACCCTTGCCGTCAACACCGTTTCGGTTGATGATTTCGGGCTCGTTACGGCGCATCATGTTTTGGTTCCTGATCGAGAAAGCGTGAGCCATGTTCCGAACCGTCGACGCCGAAGCCCGCTCGCTGACCACCGCGAACGAGATCGCCGCCCTGCTCCGTGCCGAGTACGTCGCCAGCGGTAACCGCGCGTACCTGCACGCCGCGAATATCGCCCTGAGCCGTACGCCGCAGGCCGCCGTGCTAGTGCCCGAGGCGATGCCGGAACCGGTCTGATCGGCCGCCCCAGGACGATCACGTGGTCCCGGGGCGGACGCACCCGTTTCTGCCCTTACGCGCATTGACAACGATGTAAACGGCGGCCGATCCTCGGGAGATCCCCCAATCCCCCGAGGAGTTCGTCATGAAGATCCTCATCCGCCGCCTCGCGTGTGTGTCGGCCGTCGTCCTGGCGGCCGCGTTCGTGCAGACGGCAACCCCGGCCGAGGCCGGGCAGACCTCCCTGCGGGCCGCCGACCCCAGCGTGTTGCGGGTCGGCGGCACGTACATCTCGGTCCAGTCGACCGGCGGCGGCATCGCCGTGCGGCAGGCCTCGTCGACCGACGGGCTGGCCACCGCGCCCCAGCGGCAGGTCTGGTCCGACTCCCGCAACCTGGGCGAGGTGTGGGCGCCCGAGATCGCGGTCGACGGCGGCCGCTACTGGATCCACTTCTCGGCCGGCCGCGGCTCGGCCCACCGGATGTACGCGATCAGCTCGGGCGCGCCCGACAGCGGGTACACGGCCGAGACGCGGATGGCCCTACCCGACGACAAGTGGGCCATCGACGGCAGCATGTTCACCTTCAACGGGCAGCGCTGGTTCGTGTGGTCGGGCTGGGCCGGCGACACCAACGTCGAGCAGAACCTCTACATCGCCCGGATGAGCAGCCCCACCACGACCACGGGCGGCCGGTACGTCATCTCGCAGCCCCGCGAGGGCTGGGAGCGCGTGGTCGGCAACCCGTTCATCAACGAGGGCCCGGAGCCGATCCGCGACCCGAACGGGCAACTGCACATCGTGTACTCGGCCAACGGCAGCTGGAGCGACCAGTACTGCCTGGCCGACCTGCGGCTGCGGGCCGGCGGCGACCCCACGTACGTCTGGGACTGGTACAAGTCGAACGGCTGCATCTTCGGCTCGAACCGCGCCACCATGATGGCCGGCTGGGACCCCACCCTGTACGCCAACGGGCCCGGCCACCACACGTTCGTGCTGCTCAACGGCGACATCGCGACGAGCCCGCCGGCCGGCCCGCGGTTCCCGATGATGTATCACGCGGTGCCCAAGGGCACGCCGTACTCGTGGGCCAACCGCTACTGGTACACGGGCTCGTTCGTCTGGTGGGGCAACACCACCTACACCCGGGCCAACGTGCCCGGCGCGACCTCGAACACCGGGTTCGGCCTCAAATTCTTTGAATAAAGAGGCAGCGTTCGATCGGCTCCATTGACAACTGTTAACTTTCCAAAACATTCTCTCCTCACCCGAACAGTTGAGGAGCCGACTTGCGTAAGCGCACCGCATGGCTGAGCGCGGTGGCGGCCCTGGCCGTCGCCGCGCCCATTGCGGCGGTCACATTGCCCGCCTCGGCGGCATCCCCCGCCATCCTCCCCGTCACCGTCACCAACAACACCGGCCGCGGCGACGCGGTCCACCTCTACGTCATCGGCATCATGAACGGCCGCTGGGGCTCGGTGAACAGCGCCGGCGCGTTCTCGCCGTGGCCCGCGGGCGGCATCCCCCCGACCCCGGCGCCCGACGTGTCGATCCCCGGCCCCGGCAACGGCGGCAGCACCACGATCCGCATCCCCAAGGGCCTGTCGGGCCGCGTCTACATGGCGATGCGCGACAAGATCAAATTCTTCATCACGCCCGACGGCTTCGTGCAGCCCGCGCCCTGGGCACCCGGCGACCCCAACTTCAACACCCTGTTCGACACCAGCGAGTTCACGTTCAACGACGCCGGCCTGTGGCTGAACAGCTCGCAGGTCGACTTCTTCGGTATCCCGCACGCGGTCACCGTCACCAACGGCGCCGGGCAGACCAAACGTACGGGGGATGTGGTCAACGACGGCCGGAACAAGGTGATCAACGCGATCAAGGCGCAGCCGGGCTGGGAGCGGTCGGTCATCACCCGCTCCGACGGCACGGTGCTGCGGGTGCTCGCGCCGGGCAAGGCCACCGACGCCGGGTTGTTCCCCGCGAACTACCTGGACTCGTACATCAACTCGGCCTTCGCCGCCTACACGAGCCGCACGCTGACCGTGGTGCCGCGTTCCGCCGAGCCGAACCGCAAGTTCTTCGGCCGTACGGTCGGCAACACCATGCGCTTCACGGACAGCTCGGGGGCCGAGGTCGCGACGGTCGACAAGCCCTCGACGTCGAACGTGTGGGGCTGCGACGGCGTCTTCAACGCGCCCAACGTCGCCCCGTTCATCCAGAGCGAGGTGCGCCGCACGATCTGCACCGCGCTGGTCCGCGGCACGCTCGGCACCTCGGCGCAGGAGCCGGTGCTGGACGCGAACGCGTTCTACAAGAACAGCGCGGCCAACCACTACTCGCGGATCATCCACGCCAACATGGCCGACGGTAAGGCCTACGGCTTCGCGTACGACGACGTCGGCGGCTTCGAGTCGCTGGTCAACGACGGCGACCCGCAGCGGGCCGGCATCATCCTGAGCCCGTTCGGGGCCGGCGGGAACCCGCCCGTGACCACCCCGCCGACGACTCCGCCCACGACCACTCCGCCGACCACACGGCCGCCGACGACCCCGCCGACCACGCAGCCGCCCGCCGGCACCACCTCCTGGGCGGCCAACACCCCGTACGCGGTGGGTCAGATCGTGACCTACAACGGCGCGCGTTATCAGTGCCGGCAGGCCCACACCTCGCTGCCGGGCTGGGAGCCGCCGAACGTCCTGGCGCTCTGGCTGCCCCTGTAAGCCCGTCGAGACAGCCTGCCGGCGTCGCCCGGCAGGCTGTTTCCATGCCCGTCGAATATTTCCTATGAGTTTCCTTTGATCCGGAGACGGGTCGTCCTCCGTACTCCTGCACGTCCAGGGCCAGGAGACAGCAGTTCGGGAGGTCGGCGTGTCCACCGTCGCTCATGTGTTCCGCCGGTTGGCCGGCGTGGCCGTCGCCGCCACAGTGGCCCTGGCCGCCCTCGAACCGAGCGCCGCCTGGGCCGAACCGGGCGTCCCCGACCCGCCCAACCAGCTGATCACCGACACCGGCAAGGGCCGGGTGGCCGACGCCGACGCCGACTTCGCGGTCAAGGTGCGGCTGGCCGGGCTGTGGGAGATCCCGGCGGGCGAGATGGCCCAGGAGAAGTCGAACAACGCCCGGATCAAGAAGATCGGCCAGGACATCGCGTCCCAGCACGTCGTGCTCGACGAGATGGTGCGTAACGCGGCGGCCAAGCTCGACATCGACCTGCCCGACAAGCCCAACGCCGATCAGCAGGGCTGGCTCGACGAGATGGCGAACGCCGAGGGCGAGGAGTTCGACCAGATCTACATCGACCGGCTGCGGGCCGCCCACGGCAAGATCTTCCCGGCCATCGCGACGATCCGCACGAGCACCCGCAACGACACGATCCGCAAGCTGGCCCAGCGGGCCAACCAGTTCGTGATGACCCACCTGACGCTGCTCGAGAGCAGCAACCTGGTCGACTTCGCCGCGCTGCCGACCGCTCCCCCGCCCGCCGCGGCCACGCCCGCGGGTGGTGCTGCCGGTGCCGCCGGGCCCGGTGGCGCGGTGCTCTCCTCGGCCGAGCAGAGCGACTCGAGCTCGCAGCTCAGCATGCCGATGATGGGCGTCATCGCGGTTCTGATCGCCGGCGTGGCCCTGTTCCTCACCCGCAACATGTGGCGCGACCCGCATCGCCGCCGGCGACGCCGCTACCGCTCGTACAACTGAGTCAGTAGCGCACGTCCTCCGGGCCGGTGGCCGTCGGCAGGCCGGCCGCCACCCACGCCTCGAACCCGCCGGCCAGGTCGGTCGCGTTGACCAGGCCGAGCGCGCGCAGGCTGGCCGCGGCCAGGCTGGAGCTGTAACCCTGGCGGCACACCACGATCACCACCCGGTCGTGGCCGGTCGCCTCGGGGATCCGGTTGGGCGACGTGGGGTCGAGCCGCCATTCCAGCACCGTACGGTCGATGACGATCGCGCCGGGCAGCGAGCCCTGCTGCCGGCGCTGGATGTCGGTGCGCGTGTCGATCAGCAGGGCGCCGGCCGCGACGGCCGCCCGGGTCTGTTCCGGGTCGAGCCGCCGCATGCCGTCACGGGCCTGAATCAGAAGATCATCGACTGTGGTCACCCGACGATCTTGCCCCACTAGCTGATTTCGTACGCCAGGTTGGGGCGGAGCCAGCGCTCGACCTCGTCCAGCGGCATCCCCCGGCGCCGGGCGTAGTCGGCGACCTGGTCCTTGCCGAGCCGGCCGACCGTGAAGTAGCGCGACTCGGGGTGGGCGAAGATCAGCCCGCTCACGGCGGCGGCCGGCGTCATCGCGAACGACTCGGTCAGCGCGACGCCGATCTCGTCGGTGCCCAGCAGCTCGAACAGGTCCTTCTTCTCGCTGTGGTCGGGGCTGGCCGGGTAGCCCAGGGCGGGCCGGATGCCGCGGAACTTCTCGGCGTGCAGGTCGGCCAGCTCGGGCTGCGCCTCGGGCTCGAACCACTCGCGGCGCACGCGCAGGTGCAGGAACTCGGCGAACGCCTCGGCCAGCCGGTCGGCCAGCGCCTTCACCATGATCGCGCGGTAGTCGTCGTTGTCGGCCTCGTACTTGCCCGCCAGCTCCTCGGCGCCGTGGATCGCCACCGCGAAGCCGCCCAGGTGGTCGCCGTGCCCGGCCGGCGCGATGTAGTCGGCCAGGCAGCGGTTGGCCCGGCCGGCCGGCTTCTCGGTCTGCTGGCGCAGCATCGGGAAGGTGACGCCGTTGTCCAGCACGATGTCGTCGCCGTCGCTGTGGGCGGGCCAGAGCGCGTACTTGCCGCGCGCCTCGAACGAGCCGTCCGCGATGATCTGGTCGAGCAGCGCGTTGGCGTCGTCGAACAGCTCGCGCGCGACCGGCTGCTCGAGGATCGCCGGATACTTGCCCTTGAGTTCCCAGGCCAGGAACAGGAACTGCCAGTCGACCATCTCGCGCAGCTCGGCGATCGTCGGCCGGACCTCCCGTACGCCCGTGAACGTGGGAGCAGGGATCTCGCCCAGGTCGATCCGCTCGCGGTTGGCCCGGGCCTGCTCCAGGGTCAGCAGCGGCTGCGCGTGCCGGTTGGCGTGCTGCTCGCGCAGGCGCTCCTGGTCGGCCCGGTTCGCGACGTCGAGCCGCTCGGCCCGGTCGGGCTGCAGCAGGTCGCTGACGACGCCGACCACGCGGGACGCGTCGAGCACGTGCACGGTCGAGCCGTCGTACGCGGGAGCGATCCGCACCGCCGTGTGCTGCTTGGACGTGGTGGCGCCGCCGATCAGCAGCGGCAGCTTGAGCCCGCGGCGCTGCATCTCGGCGCCGACCGAGACCATCTCGTCGAGCGACGGCGTGATCAGGCCGCTGAGCCCGATCACGTCGGCGCCCTCGCTGATCGCCGTGTCCAGGATCTTGCCGGCCGGCACCATCACGCCGAGGTCGATCACCTCGTAGTTGTTGCAGCCCAGCACCACGCCGACGATGTTCTTGCCGATGTCGTGGACGTCGCCCTTGACCGTGGCCAGCACGACCTTGCCCTGGCCGCGGGTGTTGCCGCTGGCCGCCTTCTCCTCCTCCATGAAGGGCTCGAGATAGGCCACCGAGCGCTTCATCACGCGGGCGCTCTTGACCACCTGGGGCAGGAACATCTTGCCCGAGCCGAAGAGGTCGCCGACCACCTTCATGCCGTCCATCAGCGGGCCCTCGATCACCTCGAGCGGCCGTTCCTTCTCCTGCCGGGCCTCCTCGGTGTCGGCCTCGATGAAGTCGACGATGCCGTGCACCAACGCGTACGAGAGTCGCTCGGAGACCGGGGCGTCGCGCCAGGACAGGTCGACCTCGCGCTGCTTGCCCTTGCCGGTCACCGTGCTGGCGAACGTCACGAGCCGGTCGGTGGCGTCCTCGCGGCGGTCGAACAGCACGTCCTCGACCAGCTCGAGCAGGTCGGCCGGGATGTCCTGATAGACCGCCAGCTGGCCGGCGTTGACGATGCCCATGTCGAGGCCGGCCTGCACCGCGTAGTAGAGGAAGGCCGAGTGCATGGCCTCGCGGACCACGTCGTTGCCGCGGAACGAGAACGACAGGTTCGAGATGCCGCCGCTGGTGCGCGCGCCCGGGCAGCGCTCCTTGATCAGCGGGAGGGCCTCGATGAAGGCCTTGGCGTAGCCGTTGTGCTCGGCGATGCCGGTGGCCACGGCGAGCACGTTGGGGTCGAAGATGATGTCGCCGGGCGCGAAGCCGGCCTCGTTGACCAGCAGGTCGTACGCCCGGCCGCAGATCTGGACCTTGCGGTCGCGCGTGTCGGCCTGGCCCTGCTCGTCGAAGGCCATGACGACGACGCCGGCGCCGAAGTCGCGGATGCGGCGGGCGTGCTCGAGGAACTGCTCCTCGCCCTCCTTGAGGCTGATCGAGTTGACCACGCCCTTGCCCTGCACGCACTTGAGGCCGGCCTCGAGCACGCTCCACTTCGAGCTGTCGATCATCACCGGGATGCGGGCGACCTCGGGCTCGGTGGCGATCAGGTTGAGGAACGTGGTCATCGCCGTCTCGCTGTCGAGCAGGTCGGCGTCCATGTTCACGTCGAGCAGGTTGGCCCCGCCGCGCACCTGGTCGAGCGCGACGTCGACCGCGCCCTGATAGTTGTCGGCCTCGATCAGGCGGCGGAACTTGGCCGAGCCGGTGACGTTGGTGCGCTCGCCGATCATGACGAAGCCGGTGTCGGGGCCGATCTCGAAGGGCTCGAGGCCGCTGAATCGGGTGGTCTCGCTCTTGGTCGCGACTTCCCGCTTGCTGGCGCCTTTGACGCTCTGGGCGATTTGTGCGATATGCGCGGGGCTGGTGCCGCAGCAGCCGCCGACGATGTTGACCAGGCCCGCCTCGGTGAACTCCTTGAGCAGGGCCGCGGTCTGGTCGGGGGTCTCGTCGTAGCCGCCGAACGCGTTGGGCAGGCCCGCGTTGGGGTGGGCGGCGACGTAGGTGTTGGCCAGCCGGGCCAGCTCGGCCACGTGCGGGCGGGCCTCGGTGGCGCCGAGCGCGCAGTTCACACCCACGATCAGCGGCTCGGCGCGCTCGATGGACCGCCAGAACGCCTCGACGGTCTGCCCGCTCAGGGTGCGGCCGGACAGGTCGACGATCGTCACCGAGATCCACAGCGGCAGCTCGGGCGCGACCTCGCGGGCGGCGGCGATGGCGGCCTTCGCGTTGAGCGTGTCGAAGATCGTCTCGACGAGCAGGATGTCGACGCCGCCCTCGGCCAGGGCCGCGATCTGCTCCGCATACGCCGCCTTGACCTGGTCGAACGTGACGGCCCGATACGCCGGGTCGTCGACCCTGGGCGAGAGCGACAGGGTGACGTTGAGCGGGCCGATCGAGCCGGCCACGAACTTGCCCCCGGCCTCGTCGGCGGCCTGCCGGGCCAGCTGGGCGCCGCGCAGGTTCATCTCCCGCACGTACGACTCCAGGCCGTAGTCGGCCTGGGCGATACTCGTCGCGGTGAACGTGTTGGTGGTGGTGATGTCGGCCCCGGCGGCCAGATATTGCCGGTGGACGTCGAGGATCACATCGGGCCGGGTCAGGATCAGCAGGTCGGGATCGCCCGTGACGTCCTGCGGATGATCGGGGCCGATCAGGTCGCCGCGATAATCCGCCGGGGTGAGCTTGGCCCCCTGCAGCATCGTGCCCCACGCGCCGTCGAGCACGACGACGCGCTCGTCGAGCAGGCGCTTGAGCTCATCAGTTCTTGCCATACCGACCACCTCCGCGGTTCAACGGAGGCGCCCTTGGTCGGTTTCCACCGAGCGAGCGTGGCGGGTGTCACCCCGTTGCAGCGCCTCTCGCTTCGGACCCACAAAGGTACCCGATTCTCATTTAGCTTCGGCGTACGCACCAACTACTGAGACGTCGAGGGGGAAGCGCACGGCCGTGTCGCCGAAGAGCAGCCGCCCGGCCTCGGCGGCGCTCTCGTGCACGGCCGCGACGACCCGGCCGGCCTCCTCGATCGGGCAGTGCACCACCACCTCGTCGTGCACGAAAAGCACCATCTCCGCCCGGCTCGGGGACGGCCCGGCCGCCGGTGGGGCCCCACCTGCCGCGCGTTCGCCACTGAGCGCCGTGCGCAGCGTCGCGAGCAACACCAGGGCCCACTCGGCGGCGGTCGCCTGCACCACGAAGTTGCGGGTGAACCGCCCCCGGGCCCGCCCCGACGCCCCGCCCTGCGGCTCGCCCGAGCCCGCTTCCTCCGGCGGGTCGAGCCCGGCGTCGCGCCAGGCCCCCGACGCGGGCGGGCACGTGCGCCCCAGCCACGACCGGACCAGTCCCCCGGCCTCGCCGACCCGGGCCGCGTGCTCGACGAACTCGAACGCCGTCGGATAGCTCTTGCGCAGCACGGCCAGGGCCGGGATGGCCGAGCCACCGGTCTGCCCGTACATCGCCCCGAGCAGGGCCAGCTTGGCCTTCGCGCGGTCACCGTCGAACGAGTCGGCGGCCAGCGCGGCATAGAGGTCACCCGCGGCGGCCGCGGCCGTGAACCGGCGATCCCCCGAGACGGCGGCCAGCACCCGCGGCTCCAACTGGCCCGCGTCGGCCACCACGAACGTCCACCCCGGGTCGGCCACGACGGCCCGGCGCACGGCCTTGGGCACCTGCAGCGCCCCGCCGCCCCGGGTGGCCCACCGGCCCGAGACGACGCCACCCGGAACGTATTCGGGCTTGAAGCGCCCGTCGACCACCCAGGCGTCGCACCACGACCAGCCGTGCGCCGTCCAGATGCGGTAAAGCTCCTTGTATTCGAGCAGCGGCTTGACCGCCGGATGGTCGACGTGACGCAGCACCCAGGCTCGCGTGTTGGGCACGTCGACGCCCGACCGGGCGAACGCCCGCACCACCTCGGCCGGCGAATCCGGATGCAGCCCCCACGTGCCGAAGGCGGCATTGATCTCGGCCGACAACTCGGCCAGCCGCCGCGGCGGCCCCACCGGCTGCGGCGGCCCGAGCAGCTCGCGCAGCAGCCGATCGTGCAGGTCGGCCCGCCAGGGCAGCCCCGCGTGCCCCATCTCGGCCCCCACCAGCGCCCCCGCCGACTCGGCCGCGACCAGCAGCCGGAACCGCCCCGGATGCTCGGTCTCGCCGACGCGGCGCAGCTGATGGGCATAGACCTCGCGAACCGCCTCGAGCACGTCGAACCCATGATTCCCCGGCGGCGTGGCGGCGGTTTCGAAGAGCGCCCCCTGCGCATAACCCGGAGGCTCGGCGGCCCGCGGCGGCGGATCGGCCGGCACCGGCAGGCCGTGCAGCCGGGCCCGGGCCGCGGGCAACGCCTTGGGCGACCCCCACCAGCCGGCATGCCCCATCAGCAGGGCCTCGGTGAGCTCGAGATCGTGACATCGGGTGACTCGAACACCGCTGCGGAGCAGGGCCGGATAGATCTCGGCCGTGGCCGCCCAGACCCACCGCGGGTGATCGGCGCCCTCCCGCTCGGCCATGGCCTTGGCCAAGTCGCCCACCTGCCGCACGGGACCCGCCGCACTGCCGTCGGCGTGCAGGTCTTGCAGACGGCCACCCAGCCCGTCCGCATCAACCACCACCGCCGTCAGCACCCCCTGATTCTCACCGCCGGGTACGACATTTTCCCGCCACCTCCAGCCCGGCCTTCCTTCCCGGCCGCCGCCCTCCACCCCACATGGCCACTCGCCGTCCTCTCGCCCCACTCCCTCTCAACGCGCCCGCTTCCAGCCGACGACTCCTCTAGCCGTCCGCGTCAACAGGACGGCTGCCTCTCGCCGTCCCCCAATCCCACTCCCTCCTCAACGCGGCCGCTGTCAGCCCAGACCACCCCAGCCCCGTCGCGCCGACTGCCCCGGAGCCGTCGGCTAGGCCCCAACCGCTCACCGAACCGCCTGCCAGCCGCCTGACTCGTGAGTGAGTACTCACAAACACAGCCACCGCCGGCCGTACAGCGGGACGGTCCGCAGAACGATGCCGATGCCGACGGCCTCCCGGCGTAAGTGAGTACTCACATACCTGACACAGAACATCCGGCCGACGGCATCGCGGAGGGGCCGAGTGCGACAGTGCGGGCGACGCAACACAGCAGGGGAAGGTGCCGAAGGTCAGGCGGGACGCGACGCGGCCGACAAGAGGGCGACGCGGCCGACAAGAGGGCGACGCGGCCGACAAGAGGGCGACGCGGCCGACAAGAGGGCGACGCGGCTGACGAGTGCGCCGACCGGAGGGCGGGCGCGGCGGGCGGGCGGGCACGGCGGGCGGGCACGGCGGGCGAGGGCGGGCGAAGGCCACGGCGGGCGGCGCGATGTGTGGGCCGGCAGGGTGCGGCGCGGCATGCGGCGTGTGAGGGTGCGGCATGCGGGAACGTCGTGGCAGCCGGAAGAGTGGCGCGGAAGGATGGGGATCATGAGCGAGAAACTGACTGTGGCGGTCCTGGGCACGGGCATCATGGGGGCCGCCATGGCGCGCAACCTGATCAAGGCTGGGCACGCCGTACGGGTCTGGAACCGCAGCGCCGGCAAGGCCGCCCCCTTGGCCGAGGACGGCGCCACGGTCGCCGGTGACGTCGCCGAGGCCGTCCGGGACGCCGATGCCGTGATCACGATGCTCTACGACGGCGACGCCGTACGGGAGGTCATAGCCGAGGCCTATCCCGCCGTCAGGAGCGGCGCGCTCTGGGTGCAGTCGACGACGGTTGCCCTCGAGGACGTCGACCGGCTCGCCGCGGAGGCGCAGGAGCACGGCCTGGTCTTCTACGACGCTCCCGTGCTGGGCACCCGCCAGCCGGCCGAGGCCGGGCAGCTCACGGTGCTGGCGGCCGGGCCGGCCGAGCAGCGCGCCGCGGTCGAGCCCGTGTTCGAGGCCGTGGGCAGCCGCACCGTCTGGCTCGACCGGCCGGGCGAGGCGACCCGGCTCAAGCTGGTGGCCAACAGCTGGGTGCTGGCGCTGACCCACGCCGGGGCCGAGACGTTGTCGCTGGCCGAGGCGCTCGGGGTCGAGCCCGACAAGTTCCTCGAGCTCATCGAGGGCGGCCCGCTCGACAACGGCTACCTGCGGGTGAAGGTGGGCCTGGTGCGCGGCGACAAGCTGTCGCCGGCCAGCTTCGCCGTCTCCACGGCGGAGAAGGACGCGCGCCTCATCGCCGAGGCCGGTCGGCAGCACGGCGTCCGGCTCGACCTGGCCGAGGCCGGGGCCGAACGGTTCCGCCGCGCCGCCGGCCAAGGCCACGGCGACAAGGACATGGCCGCGTCCTACTACGCGAGCTTCGACGAATAGCGGTCAGCCCAGTTCGGCCAGGTCCTCCGGGGTCAGCGTCAGGCCGGCGGCCGCGGCCGAGTCGCGGATCGTCTCGGGGCGGCTGGCTCCGGGGATCGGCACCACCACTGGCGACTTGGCCAGGTGCCAGGCCAGGCAGACCTGCTGCGGGCTGACGCCGTGCCGCTCGGCCACCGTGGTGAACTTGTCGGCGTGGCCGTTGAGCTCCGAGGCCTTGCCGATGCCGCCCAGCGGCGACCACGGCAGGAAGGCGATGCCCAGCTCGTCGCAGAGCTTCAGCTCGGGCTCGGAGGAGCGGAACGACGGCGAGAACTGGTTCTGCACCGACACCAGGCGGCCGCCGAGGATCTCCTGGGCCTGCCGGATCTGGGCCGGGTCGGCGTTCGAGATGCCTGCCATCCGGATCTTGCCGGCGTCGAGCAGGTCGCGGAGCGCGCCCACCGATTCCTCGTACGGGGTCTCGGGGTCGGGCCGGTGGAACTGGTAAAGCCCGATCGCGTCGACGCCGAGCCGCTTGAGCGACGCCTCGCACGCCTGCTTGAGGTAGCCGGGCGAGCCGTTCTTGGTCCAGCTGCCGTCGCCGGGGCGCAGGTGGCCGCCCTTCGTCGCGACCAGCACGCCGGAGGTGTCCCCGCCATAGGTGGCCAGGCCACGGGCGATCAGCGACTCGTTGTGACCGACCTCGTCGGCGCCGATGTGATAGGCGTCGGCGGTGTCGATCAGCGTCACTCCGGCGTCGAGCGCGGCGTGGATCGTCCGGAGGGAGCGCTCCTCGTCGGGTCGCCCCTCGATCGACATCGGCATGCCACCGAGGCCGATCGCGCTCACCGTCACGTCACCGATGCGGCGACTCTGCATGATCAAAACCTTCCGTCGTACGGGGTGGGGAAGTCTTCGGGTACCCCGGGAGGCGAACCGGAACCACGAGTTTTGATCGACGTGGGGGCCGGGGAGGCACTAGCATGACGCGCGTTCCCACGGGCAGCGGCGAGGACGTGGCGTTATGCGGTGGTTCCGGCGCGGTGCCGGCAAGCAGGAGCAGACCGACAGCACCGCGGCACGGGCGCTGGTCGACGACGTCCGGGCCCGATACGGCGCTCACTTGCACAACCCGTTCCAGGGCCAGGCCGCTGCGTGTGCCGCGCAGCTGGCCGCGGCCGACGAGGACGGGCTGCTCGCGGCGGCGATGATCCTGCACGAGTTCGCCGACGACGCCCACCGCGACATCAGCACCCAGCTCGGCCATCTCGTGGACCGCCGCAACTATCGCCCCCAGTGGCGCCACCCGCGGGGCGGCCCGCGGTGGAACCTGTTCGCCCTGCCCGGCCGCCTGCACCCGTACATTCACGTCGGGGCGGCCGCCGCGCTGCTCGGCGACCAGGCCAAACGCACCGTGCGCGTGACCGCCCCGGTTCCCGTGCTGGCCCACGTCTTCGAGATCCTCGACCTGACCGTGATCGGCTGGGAGTTCGCCCGGGTCCGTCCCGACACCGACCTGGCCGGCCTCGCGCACCGCCTGATCGGCACCGCGCGCGACCTGCGGGCCGCGATGAGCGACGAGCCGCCGCTGCCCGACCCCGTGCGGGAGCTGATGCGCCGCAACAACACCATTGATGTGTACGACCCTCAGGCCCCGCACGTGGTCGGCCGCTTCAACCCGGGCAAGGAGATGCGCGAGGCGTTGCTGGCCTGAGGTCAGCTCTCGCTGGAACGGGCCCAGAGGTTGATGCCGGATTCGGTGGCGTGCTTGTCGATCTCGGCCAGCTCCTCGGCCGTGAACTTGGTGTTGCCCAGCGCGGCCACGTTGTTCTCGAGCTGGGTGACGCTGCTCGCGCCGAGCACGACCGATGTCATCCGCGGGTCACGCAGGGCCCACGCGATGGCCATCTGGGCCAGGGACTGGCCGCGCCGCCGGGCGATGTCGTTCAGCGCGCGGATCTTGGAGAGGTTGTCGTCGTTGAGCCAGTCCGGGGTGAGCGACTTGTCCTCGGTGGCGCGCGAGCCCTCGGGCACCCCGTCCAGGTAACGGTCGGTCAGCATGCCCTGGGCCAGCGGCGAGAACGCGATGCAGCCGGCGCCGGCCCGGTCGAGCTCGTCGAGCAGGCCGCCCTCGATCCAGCGGTTGAGCATCGAGTACGACGGCTGCGAGATCAGCAGGGGCGTGCCGAGGTCACGCAGGATGGCGGCCGCCTCCGCGGTCTTCTCGGGCGAGTACGACGAGATGCCCACGTACAGGGCCTTGCCCGCCCGGACGGCGGCGTCGAGCGCGCCCATCGTCTCCTCGAGCGGCGTCTCGGGGTCGTGCCGGTGCGAATAGAAGATGTCGACGTAGTCGAGGCCCATCCGCTGCAGCGACTGGTCGAGCGAGGCGGTCAGGTATTTGCGCGAGCCCCAGTCGCCGTACGGGCCGGGCCACATGTCGTAGCCGGCCTTGGACGAGATGACCAGCTCGTCGCGGTAGGGCCGGAAATCCTGGGCGAGCAGCTTGCCGAAGTTCAGCTCGGCCGACCCGTACGGCGGTCCGTAGTTGTTGGCCAGGTCGAAGTGCGTGATGCCGAGGTCGAACGCGCGCCGCAGGATGGCCCGCTGCGTCTCGAGCGGCCGGTCGTCGCCGAAGTTGTGCCACAGGCCGAGCGATACGGCCGGCAGCTTGAGGCCCGAGCGCCCGGTGCGGCGATATTCCATGGATGCGTAACGGTCCGCGTCGGCGGCGTAGTTGGTAGACACGCCTCCAGCTTCGCACTGCCCACCGATGGCGGCTCGTAGTTGAGCACGTCTCTATATCCCCGCTCGGGTGTCCGGCCAATGCGATGATCGGTCAGCGTAGTCCGGCAGTTCAGCCGACATTCGCCGGGTAGCCACACCAATACGCTGCGCAGCGGGGCGTCAGTCGCTAAGCGGAGGCAGCTGATGGTGGAGCGCTACATCGATGCCGCCCGCAGCAACGCGGACGGCTCGCACCAGGCGACGTTCTTCCTCGCGGATCACTACGTCGTCTACAACTACGACCGCAACCGCGTCGACGACGGGGTGCACGCGGTCGCCGGTCTGGGCTTCGGGCTGCCCTTCTCCCCCGTCGGCCCTGATCAGAGCCTCGACGCGGCCCTCAAAGGCCGAGGCCTGCACACCCGTACGGGCTACCAGTTCCGCGGCGTGCGCTACGCGCGGGTCGACCTGACCAGCGGCCTGGGCGACTCCGGTCTGGGCGAGCTGGCGGCCTGGGCCCTGCCGGGGCTGAACGGAGGCGGAGTGGACGCCGCCTTCAACGGCCGCCCGCCGACCCGCGACGGCAAGGCGTATTTCTTCCACGGCGACCGATACACCCGGTACGACTGGCAGCGGGAGAAGCCCGATCCCGAATATCCGCGGCCCCTCTCCGCCGTGGCCGGAATGGTCGCGCCGTTCACCGACGGCCTCGACGCGGCGGTCGACGGCGAGGGGGCGTACGCGGAAACGGGTTATCTTTTCCGCGGGGGCGACTATCTGCGCGTCGCCTGGGATCCGCCCGGCGGCGGCGAGCCCCGGGTCGACGGCCCGGCCCGCGGCATTCAGGCCGGCTGGCCCGGCTTGGTGGAATTGCTGCTCGCGGGCAAGGCGAAGGCTCAGGCGCTGGTGTGGATAGCGGACGCCGCACGACATCTGGCCGTGCCGTTCGACCCGCTTTTCGCGACGGCCCTGGCGACCCATTTCCACGTCGCCCCGACGGCCGGCGCGCACGAGAAGGCGACAGTCATCGCGCTCGTGCAGGCGCAATTCACACGGGTGCTGACGGCGTTGAGCGAGAGCTCGATCCGGTTCCGGTTCCGCACGGCCGCCGAGTCGATGCGGCTCGACCACAACACCGAGGCGCCGGCCGTCTATTTCTGGGACGCCAAGCTCAACTTCACACCCCTTTTCCCGGCCACCGATCCGTCGGCGCGGGCGGCGTCGTTGCTGCGCGAGACCGTACGGTCGGTGGACCCGTCGGCCGCCACCGTCTCGGCGCACGTGCCCGACTGCTACGTCTCCGACGCCGAAGCGGGCCGGCTGGGCCTGCCCACGGTTCGCGACGATCCACGGTGGACCCGGCGCTACGATCAGCTGACCACTGCGGCCGCTTTGCACAACCCTTCCGCGTACGCGGCCTTCGCGCGCCACCTTTCGCTCGGAAGAGACGGCCGGACGCCATGACGGTTCGCTGGGGAATGTTGTCGACCGCCGGAATCGGCCGGGTCGTCGCGGCCGCCCTGCCGGGCCTTTTCGTCGCCGTCGCGGGCCGCGATGCCGTGCGGGCCGCCGCCTATGCCGCCGAATTGGGCGTGCCGCGCAGCCACGGCTCGTACGAGGAATTGCTCGCCGACGACGAAGTGGACTCGGTCTATGTCCCTCTGCCGGTCGCGCTCCACACCGAATGGACGCTCCGCGCGCTGCGGGCCGGCAAACACGTGCTGTGCGAGAAACCGTTCGCGATGACCGCCGCCGACGCCACCGCGTGTTTCGACGCCGCCGAGCAGGCTGGGCGGTTGTGCATCGAGGGTCTGATGTGGCGGCACCATCCGCAGACGCTTCTCGCGCAGCGACTTGTGGCCGAGGGCGCGATCGGGAAACTGTCGTTCATCCGGGCCGCGTTGAGCGTCGACGTGCCGCCCGGCGACATCCGGCGTACGGGGAAACTGGGTGGCGGCGCCCTGCTCGATCTGGGCTGTTATTGCGTGAGCGCGATCCGAATGTTCGGCGGTGAGCCGGTTGCCATGTCCGCCGCCCGAGTGGCCGACCCCGCGGAGGGCGCGGACGGCTCGGACCTGCGGCTGGCCGCGACGCTGACGATGCCGTACGACGTGCTGGCCCAGTTCGACGTGGCGCTCGACTTTCCGCGGCGTGACGAGCTGGAACTGATCGGCACGGCCGGCAAGATCGTCGTGCCCGACCCGTGGATCTGCTCTCTGGGCTATGTGCAGCTCGAGCGGCAGGGGACGGTGGAGCGGCTGCCGGTCGAGGCGGCCAACCCGTACGCGGTCGAATTCGTCGCCGCGTCACGAGCCATCGAGGCCGGCTCGGCGCCTTTGTACGGCCGCGCGGACGCGGTGGCGCAGGCGGCAGTCCTCGAGGCTCTGGCGAAAAATCAAACCACGGGTTGACGCCACCACGGCGTCGCCTGGGCAGACTGGCCGCCGTGAGAAAACGACTGCGATGGGTCCTGACCGGTGTCGCCGCCCTGGTGGTGGCGATCGCCGCCGGGCTCGCGCTCGCCTATCCCGCGGTCGCCGCCACGACGTGCCCGGGCTGCTACGGCCTGACCAAGGTCGGCGACGGTCTTTACAGCGAGCGTGACCTCAGCGCGGCGCAGAAACAGCAGCTGACCACGGTGGCCGCCGACGCGCGCCGACGGGTCGAGGAGTTCTACGGCGGCCGCGAGTCCGATCCGCGGCTCGTCGCCTGCTTCACCGACAGCTGCTACGACCGCATCGGGGGCGGCGGCGAGAAGGGCATCGCGATCCTCGATCGCGCGGTCATGCTCTCGCCGCGCGGGCTCGACGCCGTGATCGCCTCGCACGAGATGTCCCACGTCGAGCTAAGTCGGCGGCTCCGTGACGGCGAGGTGCCCCAGTGGTTCGACGAGGGGCTGGCCGTGGTCGTGTCGCAGGATCCGCGCTATCTGGGCGCGCATTGCGACGTGCCCTATGACGGCCCGCTGCCCGAGACGCTGCCCGCCTGGCTCGAGGCGGCGAGCGCCGATCAGCAGGTGTATTCGCGGGCCGCCTGCCGCGTGCAGCGCTGGCTCGACGCCACCGGGGGCCGAAATGCCGTATTGGGCCTCATCGATCAGTTGAACGGTGGCGGCGCCTTCCCGGGGCTACGGTGAGCCGATGACGATCCGTGAGACGCCACCGTTCCGGGCCGACCACGTCGGCAGCCTGCTCCGCCCGGCCGGCCTGCTCGAGGCGCGCGAGCGCCGTGCCACCGGCGAGATCGACGCCGACGAGCTGCGGGCCACCGAGGATGCCGCGATCCGCGACGTCGTGCACATGCAGCGCGACGTGGGGCTGCGCTCGGCCACCGACGGCGAGTTCCGCCGCACGTCCTGGCACATGGATTTCATCTATCGCCTGGGCGGGGTGCACCCGACCGACGAGAAGATCCAAGTGCACTTCCGGAACGCCGAGGGCCAGCTCGACTTCGAGTCGGCCGCGCTCGCCATCGACGCGCCGATCCGGCTGACCGAGACGGTCTTCGGCGACGACTTCACGTTTCTGCAGTCCGTCGTCGACCCGGCGGTCACGGCCAAGCTGACCATCCCGTCGCCCAGCATGGTCCACTATCGCGGCGGCCGGGCCGCGATCGACCCGGCCGTCTATCCCGACGAGGAGCAGTTCTGGGCCGACCTCAGCGCGGCCTACGCCGAGCAGGTGCGCCGGGTGGCCGACCTGGGCTGCCGCTATCTGCAGCTCGACGACACCAGCCTGGCCTATCTCAACGACCCCGCGCAGCGCCGCCTGCTCACCGACCGGGGCGACGACGCCGAGCATCAGCATCTGCGCTACATCCGCCAGATCAACGCCGCGATCGCCGACCGGCCCGCGGGCCTGGCCGTCACCACGCACATGTGCCGGGGCAACTTCCGCTCGTCGTGGACGGCCGAGGGCGGCTACGACTTCGTGGCCGAGGCCCTGTTCAGCGAGCTGGCCGTCGACGGCTTCTTCCTGGAGTACGACGACGACCGCTCGGGCGACTTCGCTCCCCTGCGCTTCGTCCCACCCGGCAAGACAGTCGTGCTCGGCCTGGTCACCACCAAGCGCGGCGAGCTCGAATCGAAGGACGCCCTCAAACGCCGGATCGACGAGGCCGCCCGCTACGTCCCGCTCGAGCAACTCTGCCTCTCACCCCAGTGCGGCTTCTCCTCCACGGTGGAGGGCAACACCCTGACGTACGACGAGGAGGTAGCCAAACTGGCCTTGATCGTCGAAACGGCCGAGGAGGTGTGGGGCTAAAGCCACCGCTCGACGAGCGCCTCACTGGCTTCCCAAAGTTCCCGGCGACGGCCCGAGAGAACGCGCTCGGGCACGGGGATAGGCACACCGCCGGGGCTATAGAAACGGGCCGCGGAAACCGCCGCGGCGGGCTCCGGCGGCGGCGCGGCCGTGCCGGGCAACGGCTCGGCGGGGTTAGCCAACGGGGCGGCTCTGCCGGGCAACGGAGCGGCTCTGCCGGGCAACGGAGCGGCTCTGCCGGGCAACGGGGCGGCTCTGCCGGGCAACGGGGCGGCTGCGCCGGGCAACGGGGCGGCTGTGCCGGGCGACCACTCGGCGGGGCTGGGCGACGGGGCGGCTGTGCTGGGCGACGGGGCGCTGGCGCCGGCTGCCAGCGCGACCGGGGTGGCGGCCGCGCGGGCTGGGTCGGCGCCGACGCGGCGTTGGACGGCGTCGAGCAAGTAGCGCAGCGGCGCGGGCACGCCCGGCGCGTCGCGGAACACGCGCGTGGCCACCAGACCGGGGAAGACGCAGCTGACAGACAGACCCGGCTCTCGCAGAGCGAGTTCGACGGCGAACAGATCGCACGCGAACTGAGTTCGCCCGGCGACGCGCAGGCCACGGTCGCCCCGGCGCACACCACGACCGCTTATGTGCGGGCCGCGGGAGTCGGGGGCGCCGCGATCGGGGCTGCCGGGATGAGGGCTGCCGCGGTCAAGCCTTTCGCACAGGTGGCCGTGGTGCAGGTTCAAGTCGTCCATCGGGCCGAGCGTGTCCCGGTAGCGGCCCGCGTTCGCCACCAGCACGACCCGGCCGCCGGGCTTGAGCAACGGCAGCAGGCGGCGTACGAGCAAATAGCGCGACAAGTAGTTGAGCGCGAAAGCCCGCTCCATCCCCTCGGGAGTGTGCGCGGCCCGCAGGCTGAACACGCCCGCGCAGCACACGATGGCCGTCAGGGGCGTCCGGCGCGCGGCCACCTCGTCGGCGGCGCGGGCCGTCTCGCTCATCAGGCCCAGATCGGCCCGGATCATCCCGCCGCGGCCCACCGTCAGCGCCCGCTCCCTCAGGGCGGCCGCCACCGCGCCGCCGATTCCGGTCGAGCCTGTCACCAGCACGTCATTCATGCTCTCGACGGTAGGAACGGGCGGCGGGACACTCCATGTGTGTCCGTCCCGCAGAGCACACCGGACGTCCTGGGCGCGGTGCTGCGCGAGGTCAGCTTCGCCAGTGCCGCGTACCGCTGGATCGACATGGGAGCGCCGTTCCGCCTGGTCTTCGACCGCCCGGGCCTGCGCGGCGTGCACCTGATCGCCGCCGGCCGCTGCGAGCTGGTGCTGACCGGCGAATCAGAGCTGGGACCCGCGCGCGGGTCGCCGACAAGAGCAGCCGGCGGCTCGGCAGCCCGGCCCGCCGAATCAACCGCGGCAATACATGCGACCGGAACTGCGGCAACGCAGGCGAGCGGAACTGTGATTCCACTGGCGGCCGGGGACACGGTCATCCTGCCGCGCGGCGACGATCACGAGCTGCGAAGGGGCCGAGCCGCCGCCCCCACGTCCGGCTTCGAGCTGGCGGCCCGCACACCGGGCGTGCGTCTGCGCGGCGGCGGCCCCGGCGACGACGTGACGGCGATCGTCTGCGGCGCTTTCATCGCCGGCGACCCCGACCATCCGGCGCTACGCGGGCTGCCCCGGGTGCTGCACGTCCCCGGCCACGACGGGCAGCCGCCGCCCTGGCTGGCGCCCTACGTCGAGGTGCTGCGGCAGGAGGCCTTCGACGCCGGGCCGGGCAGTGACGTCGTGATGGCCCGGCTGTCCGACGCGCTGATCGCCCGGGCGCTGCGCGAGACGGGCACGGTGACCGAGCATCCGGGATGGCTGGCCGGTCTGCGCGATCCGCACCTGGCCGCTGCGCTGGGCGCCCTGCACGCCGACCCGGCCCGGCCGTGGACGCTCGCCACGCTGGCCGGGACCGCGGGGCTGTCGAGGACGGCATTCACCGCCCGCTTCCGCTCGGTCGTTGGTGAGCCGCCGATGCGCTATCTGCAATCGCTGCGCTTGCATCACGCCCGGCGCCTGCTGCGCGACGAGCGGCTCACCGTCGCGGCGGTGGCAGCCCGCGTCGGTTACACCTCCGACGTGGCCTTCGCCGCGACGTTCCGGCGCGTGGTCGGCGTGCCCCCGGCCGAGTGGCGCCGCATCGCAAGCGACGCATAGACGGCACCACGAGCCCGACCTGCCCGCACCACCCGCGCAGCACACACCACCAACGCAGCACGCCACCCGCGCAGCACGCACCACCCGCGACAAAGATCGGCCCGCGAAAGCGACTGCGGAAACGGCGAAGCTCCTCCCCGCGGGACGGACCGCAGGGAGGAGCTTCGCCAGGAGAGAGGCTTTACTTCACCGCGCCGGCCGTGAGGCCCGACTGGATCTGGCGCTGGAAGATGGCGTACACGATGATCATGGGCAGGATCGTCAGGACCAGGGCGGCGAACAGCGTCGACCACTCCGCCTGATAGCCCGCGGACACGCTGATCTGCGCGATGCCCTGGGTCAGCAGCAGCTTCTGGTCGGCGCCGGGGCCGCTCATGATGACGACCGGCAGCAGGTACTGGTTCCACTGGCCGACGATGTTGAAGATCGTGATGCTGACCAGGCCGGAGCGCGCCATCGGCATCATGATCTGGAAGAACTTCCGGACGTGCGAGGCGCCGTCGACGGTCGCGGCCTCCTCGATCTCGTACGGGAGGGATTTGAAGAACGCGACCAGGAAGAAGATCGTGAAGGGCAGCGAGTACGCGATGTAGACCAGCACCAGGCCGGTGTAGGAGCCCAGCAGGCCCATGCCCTTGAGGATGTAGAACAGCGGCGCCAGCGCCATGAACGTCGGGAACGCCAGGCCCGAGACGAACAGGTAGTAGATCGCGCGGTTGCCGGGGAACTTGTAGCGGGCCAGCACGTACGCCGCCATCGCGCCGAACAGCATCGTGCCGGCCGTGCTGATCAGCACGACGAAGACGCTGTTGATGAAGTAGCGCCCGATGTGGGCGTCGCTCCAGGCGTTGACGTAGGTGTCGAACGAGAACGAGTTGGGCAGCGCGAACGGCTTGCCCAGGAAGATCTCGGTGTTGCTCTTGAACGACGCGAGCAGCACCCACAGCAGCGGGCCGGCCGTGATCAGGGCCCAGGCGACCAGGGCCACGTGCGAGAGGCCGGTGGCGATCTTGAGGTCGCGCTTCTGGTTCGGCGCCCGGCCCGCCGATGCGGTGCTGGGGCCGGGGGTCTTGGTGATGGTGGTCATCGTCTCGCCTCTCGCCGATCAGGCTTCGACGGATTCGCGCCGCGTGGCCGAGAGGGTCACCCAGGCGAAGGTAAGGGTCAGGAAGAAGAGCACCACGCCGAGTGCGGATGCGTAACCGGCCTGCGAGAACTCGAAGGCGTTGCGATAGATCATGAGGCTGAGCACCGAGGTCGCGCCGTCGGGGCCGCCGCGGTCGACGGTCATGATGTTGACCAGCGCGAACGCGTCGAAGGCGGCGATGCCGAGGTAGACCCAGGCGACCTGCACCGTGTTCCACAGCAGCGGGATGGTGATCCGGAAGAACAGGGTCATCCGGCTGGCGCCGTCGATCGCGGCCGCCTCGTACACCTCGGTCGGGATGTTGCCCATGCCGGCCGAGAACAGCACGACGTAGAAGCCGACCGCCTGCCAGACCAGCACGACCAGGATGCAGCCCATGGCGTAGCGCTCGTCGGCCAGGAACAGCCATGGCTGCCACGACTCGGGGAACAGGCCGTTGATCATGCCGCTCTTGTCCGGCCCGAACACCCGGCCGAAGATCACCGCGACGATGGCCAGGGCCAGCAGCTGCGGGAAGAAGAAGATGATCCGGTAGACCTTGGAGCCCCAGACGCCCCGGGTCACGCCGCCCTTCTGCCCGCCGCCCACGTTCAGCAGGAACGCGAAGATCAGGGCCAGGATGACGGTGATGATCGGCAGGAAGATCAGCAGGAACACGTTGTGCTTGATCGACTGCCAGAACAGGGTGTCGTCCCACATCTTGCGGAAGTTGCCCAGGCCGACGAAGTTCTCGACCGGCCCGAGCCCCGACCATTCGTAGACCGACAGGTAGAAGGCCTGGATGTAGGCCCACACCACGAAGATCGCGTAGAGCGCCACCGGCACGACAAGGAAGCCGATGATGAAGGGATACTTGCCGTGCCGCATGGCGCCTACCGTCCTGCCTTACGAGTTACGAGTGATCAGCTGCGGGTGAACTTGGTGACGGAGGAGTCCTTGGCAACAGCCTGGGAGGCCTTCTCCATGCGCTCGCAGAACTTGGCGGCGTCGTAGTCGGAGAACATCAGGTCGTTCGCCGCCGCGCGCGACTCGTCGTCGAGCTTCTTGTACCAGGTGTCGAACAGGTAGCCCATGAAGACGTCCTTGCCGGCCTTGGTGACAGCGTCGTTGGCGCTCGTCAGACCGGGAGAGATCGTAACGCCGTCGGAGGCGCCCGCCACCACCGTAAGCGACTTGGTGAGCTTCGTGAACTCCAGCGCCGCTTCCTTGGACAGCATGGTGCGCAGGTATTCCTTGCCACCCTGCGGGTTCTTGCCCTTGGCGGCCGCGAAGTAGATCTCGCCGGCGGCGGCGTTGATGGCCGTGGCCGGGAGCTTGTCCGACGCGGTGACGCTCGGGTACGGCGCGATCGCGTACTCGAAGCCGGACGGGGTGTCCTTGGCCTGCTCGTTCTCGAGCCAGGAGCCGCAGGGGTAGAACGCGACCTTGTCCTGGTTCTGCTGAAGCTGGACCTCGGTGTGCCGCAGGCCGAGGAACGTCTTGTTGATGTAGTTCTTGCCGATCCCGGCCCACGCCTCGGCCGCCTGCTTGATGGCGTCGTTGGTCCAGGCGCCTTCCTTCAGGTTGTCGATGTCCTTGAGGACCTGCTCGGTGCCGATCTTGCCGGCGCTGGTGAGCAGGGCACGGACCATGTAGTACGACGCGTTGGCGCCCGCGAAGCCGAACGGCGTGATGCCCGCGGCCTTGATCTTGTCGCACAGGGCGGTGAACTCGGCCCAGGTGGTCGGCGGGGTCCAGTTGTTCTTCTTGAACAGGGCCGCGTTGTACCAGAGGCCGAAGACCGTGTACGAGTAGTTCACGGCGAACGGCTTGCCGTCGTAGCTGCCCTGCTCGACCGCGCCCGGCACCAGGGTGTCGGCCACGGTCTTGCCCGCGATGTCGAGCGACGGGGCGGCGAACAGGTCGGTCAGGTCGGCCGCCTGGCCGGCCTTCACGATCGCGCCGAAGTCCATCAGCTTCGAGCCCGAGTTGTTGATCATGTCCGGCGGGTTACCGGCGTTGATCCGGGGCTGGATGATCGTCGAGATCTCTTCGGTCTGCGAGTACGTGACCTTGGCGTCCGGCCACTTCTTGTTGAAGAGCGGGGTGTCCACGTCGGTCGCGTACTTGGTGCCCAGACCGCCGTTGAAGATCACGATCTCGACGCCGGCCTTGGCGTCGATGCCCAGCGGGTTGTCCGCGGACTTCGTGCCGGTGGCCTGGTCCTGGGTGCCCTCGTCCGAGCTGCCGACGCACGCGCTGAGCATGCTCACGGCGGGGGTGGCCAGCAGACCGACGGCGGCCGCGCGACGCAGCAGCGTACGGCGGTCCAACTCGGGCTTGGTGAATATGTCGGTCACAGCATCTCCTCAGTGCTTGCTGTTTGTTACTGGTGTTAGTTCCGAATCATCCCTTGACCGCGCCGGCCGTGAGGCCGGTTGCGATGTTGCGCTGGATGATCAGGAAGAAGACCACCACCGGGATCGAGGTGATGATCGCACCGGCCATGAGGGGCCCCCAGGCGGTACCGCGCGTTGTCTGGTTCTGGAGCAGCCAGGCCATCAGGTTCTGGTTCTCCGGGCTGTTGAGCGTGTTGATGATGATGAATTCGTTCCAGGCCTGGATGAACCCGTACACGCTGGTGGCGACCAGGCCGGGGCCGGTCAGCGGCAGGATGATGCGCCA
Organism: Paractinoplanes lichenicola; assembly: GCF_016785085.1. Classification (GTDB taxonomy): domain Bacteria; phylum Actinomycetota; class Actinomycetes; order Mycobacteriales; family Micromonosporaceae; genus Actinoplanes; species Actinoplanes lichenicola. The sequence continues at coordinate 8,593 of NZ_JAENHO010000004.1, read as the reverse complement.
GAACACCTGGGCCCGGGTGCAGCCGTCGATCATCGCGGCCTCGTCGAGCTCCCGGGGGATGCCCGAGATGAAGCCGCGAAGTGTCCAGATGGTGTAAGGCAAGATCAGCACTAGGTAGGTGATGCTCACACCCGGCAAACTGTCGGTCAAATCGAACTTCTTGAAACCAAGGTCGACATTCTGCAACATCAGGAACAGCGGGATGAGCAGGGCCAGGAACGGCACCAGCTGCACCACCAGGACGACCAGGATGATCGCCTTGCGGCCGTAGAACGAGAACCGGGCGATCGCCAGGGCGCCCAGGAAGCCCACCACCAGGGCGCCGGCCACGGCGATCAAGGTGATGATCACCCCGTTGCGCATGTCCTTGAGGAACAGCGGGGCGTTGAAGGCGGAGATGAAGTTGTCGAACGTCGGGTTGCTGGGCCAGAACCCCGGCTCCAGCGCCAGCACCTCGTCGGCCGGCTTGAACGCGGTGTTGAGCACCCAGTAGACCGGGAACAGCATGAGCACCGAGAAGACGACGCCGGCGGTGTTGGCCAGAATCGTGCCGGAGCGGCTGCGCCCGACGGTGATGACGCCTTCGTCGGCCTTGGCCTTGCGGCGGCGCTTGAGCGGCGCGGTGGGCGTCACTGCGGGGGCGACCATCAGTCCACCTCTCCGATCCTGAACATCTGCCGGATATAGAAGATCATCACGCCGAGCATGAGCAGCACCGTGATCACCGCGATGGCCGACCCCAGGCTGTACCGGGCCTGGCCGAATGCCTGCGTGTACGAGTAGGTCGCGAGCGTCTGGAACTGGGGCTCCGGGTGGCCGTCACGCAGCACCCAGGCCTGGGTGAAGAGGCCGAAGTTCCAGATCACCGAGAGCGTCGTGACGATCGTGAGCAGCGGCTTCAGGATCGGCAGGATGATGTTACGCAGCGCCTGCCACGGGGTGGCGCCGTCCACGGTGGCCGCCTCGAGCAGCTCCTTGGGCACCTGGGTGAGGCCGGCGTTGAGCGTGATCGCCAGGAACGGGATGCCCGCCCAGACCACCAGCGTGGTGATGACGCTCCAGCCCTGCCACGGGTTCACGAACCAGCTGTGGTTCTGGTAGTCCACGCCGGGCAGCTTGTCGATCAGGTAGTTCACGACGCCGAAGTCGGAGTCGGTCATCCACCGGAAGATCTGGGCCGCGACGAGCTGGGGCAGCGCCCACACGAACATCATGGCGACGACCATGAACATCCGGACGCCACGGGCGACCCGGCGCATCAGCAGCGCGATGCCCAGGCCGAGGATCACCGAGAGGAGAACGGAGACGACGGTGAAGGCGACCGTGCGGCCGACCACCGCCCAGAAGACTCCGTCCGAGAGCACGCGGGTGTACTGGTCGAAACCGACCCACGGGGGCGTGCGCCCGCTGATCAGCTCGCGCAGGCGCATGTTCTGGAAGGACAGGATGATCATCCGGAACAGCGGGTAGCCCAGCAGACCGGCGATGAAGAGCAGGGCGGGCACGGCGAGCAGCCACGGGACCACGCTGCTGTTGCGCTTGCGGCGCCGGGGGGCGACGTGGCCGGGGATCCGGTTCTGCGGCGGCCGGTCCGGGTCGTTCGGACGCCGGGTCGCCGGGGAGTCGACGACGGACATCGGCATTCCCTTTCTGAAGGGGCTGGCAAGCTGCCCGCCTCGGCAGGAGGCGGGCAGCTCGGCGGATGTCAGCTCTCGTTGAGCGTCGTGTTGATCTGGTCGTCGGCCCACTTGGCGCCGTCGGCCACCGACTTCTTGCCGGTCAGGATGTCGGTCAGCATGGTCTGCAGCACCGCGCCCTTCTCGACGTCGGCCCACTTCTCGGCGTTCGGCGGGAACCAGCTGTTCTTGGCGGCGAGCGCGGCGGGCGCGATCTTCGGGTTGTCGGCGGCCGCCTTGTCCAGCAGAGCGGTCGCGTTCGGCAGCGCGTTGGCCTTGACCAGGCCGGCCATCGAGGTGCTGTCAGTGAAGGCCTTGATCCACTGCGCGGCCAGCTCCTTGTTCTGGCTCTTCTCGGTGATGCCGAGGTTGGAGCCACCCAGGAACGACGGGACCTCGGGCATCGGCGCGGCGGCCAGCTTGCCCTTGACCTTGGTCGGGACCAGCGGGGAGTCCGGGTTGTTGGGGTCCTTCTTGGTCTCCTCGGCCGCGCCCTGCTCCCACGCGTTGCCGTAGAACATCGCGGCGGTGCCCTGGGCGAACGTGTTGGCCTGGTCGTTCTCGTTCTTGGTGGGGTCGGCCTTCGAGTACTTCTTGACCAGGTCGACCCAGCGCTGCAGGCCCTCGATCGACTGCGGCTGCGAGAGCTGGCCGACCCACTTGTCGCCGTCCTGCTTGGCGATGTCCCCGCCGGTCGACTTGACCCAGCTCATCGCCGCGTACCAGTACTGGCCGGGCATGTAGACGGCGCCGAACTTGCTGTTCGCCTTCTCCGAGGCCTGCACCTTCTCGGCGGTGGCCAGGAACTCGTCGTACGTCTTGGGCGCCTCGGCGCCGACCTTCTTGAGCAGGTCGGTGCGGTAGATCAGCACCCGGGCGCCGGCGTAGTAGGGCACGCAGTAGGTCTTGCCCTCGAAGTCACAGGCGCCCTTGAGGCCCTGCAGCCACGAGCCCGAGTTCTCGTAGTCGGCCGGGTTGACCGCGCCGAACGCGCCCGCGAAGACGTACTTCGGGAACTCGGTGTTGCCCAGCTCGACCACGTCGGGGACGTCGCTGCCGGCCAGGGTGGCGTCCAGCTTGGTCAGGTGGTTGGCCCACTGCTGATATTCGACGTTGACCTGGGCGCCGGTGGCGTCGGTGAACCGCTTGCTGGCGTCGTCGACCACGCCCTTCCAGGCGCTCTGCGCGTCGACCATCAGCCAGACCTTGAGGGTCTTGCCGGTGCCGTCGACCTTGCCGGAAGCCGAGGTAGTGGGTGCGTCATCGTCGCTGCTGGAGCCGCAGGCCGCGGCGCCGAGCAGTGTCGCCGTGATGGCCGCGACGGCGGCAATCTTGCGCTTCACGCTTTCCTCCTGGGGAGATTCTCTATCTGGGGATGATGCGAATTCAGGTGGTGCTGCCGTCCTTGGCCGCCTTGTGACCATGTACGGCCTGTGCGGTGCGCTGGAACGCAGCGTGCGAACGTTCGTGGGTCCGCTGCGCGACGGCGACGTAGAGAAGATCGAGGACGACCAGCTGCGGGTGCCGGGCGCTGAGCGCGTCGGGCCGGAACGTGGTCGCCTGGGTGGCGGTCAAAAGGGTGATGTCGGCCAGCTCGGCCAGCGGCGAGCGCGGGAAGCTGGTGAGGGCGATGGTGGTGGCGCCCCGGCTGCTCGCCTCGGCCAGCAGCTCGATCGTCTCGCCGGTCTCCCCGCTGTGCGAGATCCCGAGCGCGACGTCGCCCCGCCGGGAGAGCGCGGCGCTGGCCAGGCCGTTGTGCACATCGGTCCAGGCCCAGGCGGCCACCCCGATGCGGTGCAGGCTGAACTGCATCTCCTCGCCGACCAGCGCGGATCCGCTGGCGCCGAAGATGTTGACCCGCGGCGCGGCGGCGATCGCGACGGCGGCCCGCTCGACCTCGGCCAGGTCGAGCAGCTCGGCCGTGTCGTGCATGGCCTGGGTGTCGGCCGCCATGATCTGCCCGAGCACCCGTTCGAGGGGGTCGCTCGGCTGGATCTCACGGCCGATGTCGACGGTCCAGCCGGCGGAGCGGGCGCGCCCGGTCTCCGCCGCGATGCCGAGCCGCAGATCCGCGTACCCGTCGAAGCCCAGCGCCCGGCAGAACCGGGTGACCGTCGCCGGCGAGGTGCCGCTGCGCTCGGCGAGCTCGACGATGGTGGCCCGCGAGGCGGCGGCCGGATCGGTCAGCACCTGCTCGGCGACCCGCCGCAGCGCCCCCGTGAACTCCGGGAGCAGCGATCGGACGCGGGCGAGGACTCCCTGCTGATTCGCGACGTGCAGGTCCGTGGTGGCCTGGGTGCCGCGAACCATGGAGTCGACGACCGCGGTCGCCGCGGCGCCGTCCATCTCCGGCTCGCTCATGGGCCACCCTTTCAGGAAGGAGTGTTTACTGTCGCGGTAAAAGTTCTTACTAACCGCCCCTCTGTGTCAAGGAGTTGGGCGAAGTTTTCAAACCGTTACCTGACCTGCGCCGATGAACGCGTGTTACGCCGCCACCACTTGACAGTCATCGATCCGGAAATGTTCTTTACGACGTGACCGCCATCACGTGCGGGGGTATGTCATGGTTTGGGCTGGACCGTTTGGTCGATGCCTGCTGCCCATTCGCACCACGCGGGCAGGGCCGATCGACCCAACTGCTGGCGGCCATGAAACGCAGTTTTTACCGCCGAAACAAGATCAAAAACTTTTCCCGTACGCCCTAGGGCCCTTCCCAAGAGCACCAAGGCCGTTCCCTGAGCTGCGCACACGCTGGTGCCACGAAAGCCGATCACGCGGCTTCCGGCCTCGATCCGGTGGTCACGCACAACGCGCTCGCGCAGCGCCGACTACCGCACTACGCACAAAAAGACTGGCGCGCCGGCTTCTGGCTCACGCCGTCGCGCGGATCGCCTCCGTGAACGCCTCGGAGCGGTGCTCGAAGTTGCGGAACTGGCCGTAGCTCGGGGCGGCCGGCGACAGCAGCACCACGCCACCGGCCGGCGTCAGCTCGCGCGAGAGACGTACGGCATCGGAAAGGTCTTCCGCCTCGACGGCCGTGACACCGGGCAGGCCGGCCAGCGCGGCCAGGATGCGGGGGCCGCTGTCGGGCAGGCCGATCACGGTCAGCTCACGCTCGGCCAGGAAGTCGCGCAACACGGAGTAGTCGAGCCCGCGGTCGGTGCCGCCGAGTAACACCGTCAGTGGCTTCCCGGCGTAGGCGTCGATCGCGTGCATCGTTGCGTACGGGCTCGTGGAGAGTGTGTCGTCGACGAACGTGAGGCCGGACGGGTCGGTGATCTCGCTCAGCCGATGCGGCAGGCCCTCGAACGAGGCGACGGCCTCGGCCAGCTGCGCCGCCACCCCGGGCACGTCGATGCCCAGCCCGTCCAGCACGGCCAGCGCGACGCACAGGTTGCGGCCGTTGTGCGCACCCTTGAGTCGCAGCGTCGAGCGCGGGAAGAGAGCGTCGTCGGAGCAGAAGACGATGTCGTCCTCGACCCGGAACCGCGAGTCGTCGGCGGCGGCCGGGATGGGCGGGAACCCGTTCGCGTCGGTGACCCCCCGGATCTCGTCGCGCAGCCGCTCGTCGGTGCCGTTCACGACGATCATTTCCGGTCCGTGGCGCAGCAGGTTGAGCTTGTCGCGGTAATACTCCCGCTCGCCGCCGTGCGCGTCGAGATGCTCGGGGAACAGCGACGTCACCACGGCCACGCGGGGCGAATCGGTCAGGTCGGCGCACTGATAGCTCGACAGCTCGAGCACGTAGAGCGGGGCGTCGCCGGGCATGTCGAGCAGCGGCACGCCGATGTTGCCGCCGAACACGTTGGGCCGGCCGACCGCCGCCAGCAGGTGGCTGATCAGGCTCGACGTGGTGCTCTTGCCCTTGCTGCCGGTGACGCCGATCGTGCGCGCGGCGTGCTCGGCCATCCAGAGCGCGCTACCGCCCGTGACCGTGACGCCGCGCTCGCGCAGCTCTTTCATCCACGGGTGGGTCTGCGGCACGCCCGGCGAACGCACGACGACATCGGCCGTGACCAGGGCCGGGAACGCGTGGTCACCCCCGGCCAGCGGGGCCAGCGCGGCCAGCTCCCCCTCCCACGACACCGAGAGGAAATTCGCACTGTCATCGACCGCGATCAAGCGGGACGGCCCGTGCGGCGCGATGGCCGTCACCGCGGCCCGCCCCTCGCGGCCCGTGCCCCAGACCGCCACGGACCGGCCCTTCAGGTCTGCCAGACGCACGATCGCCCCTCCTCGTCGAGTCGCACTAGTATTGCCCGTCGGCCCTACGTCAGGAGTTCCCGGGTGCAGTTCGACGTCATGCGCTTCCCCTCGTACGCTTTCGACCCCGCGACCGGGGTGGCGACGTTCGACTACGTGCTCGACGGCCCCGACCCGCTGCACTTCACCGAGACGATCACGCTGCCGGTCCCCGCTGAGGGCGGCGTCCCGGAGGCTCTGCCCCGGGTGCTCGACCTGCTGCACGTCGTGGCCGGGGTCAGCTACTTCAAGGTCGGCGCGCCCGCCCGCGTGCTCGCCCCGTCGCCGGTGGCGCCCGAGGTCGCCGAGTTCTTCACCGCGGTCTACACGCAGGGCATGGCCGAGTACGCCTACCGCAATCAGCTCCCCCACGTCCTCGAGCTGACAGTCGAGGTGCCCGGCGCTCTGGAAGCGGCGCCGTTGATCGACAACAGCCAGGGCCGCCCGCTCTCGGCCGTCGGCGGCGGCAAGGACTCGATCGTCACGCTGGAGATCCTGCGCGCGGCCGGCCTCGACCCGGTGCCGTTCTCGGTCAACCCCAACCCGGTGATCCAGAACGTCAACGCCGCCTCCGGCCTGCCCGCCCTGGCCGCCCGGCGCAAGCTCGACCCCCGCCTGTTCGAGCTGAACAAGGCGGGCGCCCTCAACGGCCACATCCCGGTCACCGCGATCAACTCGCTGATCGCGATCGCCACCGCCGTCTGGCACGGCCTCGGCCCGGTCGTCATGTCCAACGAACGCTCCGCCTCCGACCCCAACCTGATCTGGAACGGTCACGAGGTCAACCACCAGTGGTCCAAAGGCGTCGAGGCCGAGGGCCTGCTGCGGGCCGCCGTGACTGCCCACGCCGGCCTCACGGAGCCGTACTTCTCGCTGCTACGGTCACTCTCCGAGCTGCACATCGCCCAGCTGTTCGCCCGTCACACCCAGTACGACGACGTCGTCACGAGCTGCAACAAGGCCTTCAAGCTGCACGACCCCACCGCCCGCTGGTGCGGCGACTGCCCCAAGTGCCGCTTCGTCTACTTGGCCATGGCCCCCGCGATGCCCCGCGACCGCCTCAACCACATCTTCGGCCACGACCTGTTCGCCGACGAGGCCCAACTCCCCGGCTTCCTGGAACTGCTAGGCATCGACGCCCACAAGCCCTTCGAGTGCGTAGGCGAAGTCGAAGAATCCCTGGTAGCCCTATCCATGCTCAACGACGACGCCCCAGTCCTGACCGCCCTCCGCAAGGCCGTACCCCCCACCGCCTGGACCACAGCCTCCCGCGAAGACGTCCTCACCCCCGGCGGTCCCACCTACGTACCCCCCACATACGCCAAAATCCTGACGGACGCCCTCTGAACCCCGCAGCGCCCAAAGACGCCACCGCCCCCAACGCGGCACCCCCAGCCACGGCCGCCCCGAACGCGACCGCCTCGGATCTGACCGGCTCGAACGTGGCTGGCTCGGACGTGACTGGCTCGGGCGTGACTGGCTCGGGCGTTGGCGGCTCGGATGTGGCCGACTCGGACGTGACTGGCTCGGACGTGACTGGCTTGGACGTTGGCGGCTCGGACGTGGCCGGCTCGGGCGTGAGTGGCTTGGACGTGACTGGCTCGGGCGTGACTGGCTCGGGCGTGACTGGCTCGGGCGTGACTGGCTTGGACGTTGGCGGCTCGGACGGGGCCATCTATGTCGGCAAGGCCGATCTCGACGCCCCCGGCGAGCAGGGCTGGCTGCTGGGCCATTTCCGCCCGCCCGGCGACCCCCGCCACAGCACCGACGTCGAGATCAAGTGGGGCCGCCACCCGAAGGGCGACCGCCGCGCCAAGTGGGTCACCGGCGAGCAACGCACCGCGCTCCTGATCCTGATCAGCGGCCGCTTCCACGTAGAACTCCCCGACCGCACAGTCATCCTCACCGAACCCGGCGACTACGTCGTCTGGGGCAAGGGCGTAGACCACTCCTGGCTGGCCGAACAGGAATCGGTAGTCCTGACCGTCCGCTGGCCCTCAGTGGCCGGCTACAAAGTGCCACCGCCCGAATAACCACCGGCCCGCCCAACACCTCCTTTCGCTGCCCCGCCCGACACCCCCGTTCGCCGGCCCAACCGACACCCCGCTCACCGCCCCAACCGACACCCCGCTCACCGCCCCAACCGACACCCCGCTCGCCGCCGCAACCGACACCCCGCTCACCGCCGCACCCGAACCCCCACTCCCCGGTCCCCCGCAACACCCGCTCGCCGCGCCACACAACACCCGACTGGCCCGCCCGGCGCCCTCCCCCGCAGACAATCCGGAGATGCATCCTGCATCCACGATCTGTCTCCCTCGTTCTTGGACCGACACCGCCGCCCTCGCACCCGAGATGGCGCCACTTCGGAGCGATGCATCCTGCATCAGCGAGTCGATCGGCACACGGCCGCTGTAGAAGCGGGCCGGGCGCGGCCGCGGTGGAAGCAGGCCGGGTGCAGCCCCGGTGAAAGCAGGCCGGGTGCAGCCGCTGTAGAAGCGGGCCGGGTGCAGCCGCCGTGGAAGCAGGCCGGGCGCAGCCCCGGTGAAAGCAGGCCGGGCGCAGCCCCGGTGAAAGCAGGCCGGGCGCAGCCCCGGTGAAAGCAGGCCGGGCGCAGCCCCGGTGAAAGCAGGCCGGGCGCAGCCCCGGTGAAAGCAGGCCGGGCGCAGCCCCGG
>NZ_JAENHO010000003.1 GCF_016785085.1 Paractinoplanes lichenicola | reverse complement strand
TTCAGACTCGGTTCTGCGGCCATCGCAGGTCTCTCCTTCGTGATCTAGACAATCCGAAGGATCTGCGGTGGCCGCCTCAGTTCGCCGGGAAAGACCAGGTCATACACCACTTCGGTGGACGCGACCCTCCCGCCGCCTCCCGCCACGCGCCGCCTCCTGCCGCGCCGCTCCCCGTCACACCCGCCGCACCAGCTCCCCGCCGCCCCCGCTGCGCCCGCCGCTCCTGGCCGCCACCTCCCGCGCCCGCCGCCCATCGCCCATCGCCCCCGTTGCGCCCGCCGCACCTGGCCGCCACCTCCCGCGCCCGCCGCCCATCGCCCGACGTCACCTCCCGCGTCCGGCGCGCCCGCCGCCACCTCTGGCGCCCACCGCCCGCCGCGCCAACTCTCCGCCGCCAGCGGTCAACACCCACCGCCGCGATGCCCCACCGTCTCGCCTCGCGCACTCGCCCCCGCGCGCTGGCCGCGCCCCTCGCCCCTCGCCCCTCTCCGCCACGCCGCCACGCCGCCACGCCGCCACGCCGCCACGACGCCACGACGCCACGACGCCACGACGCCACGACGCCACGACGACGATCATCGCGGGCCCGCCCTACACGATTTGCTGTTGATCATGTGCGTTGTCCACAGCGGCGAGTTATCCACAGGGCCGCCCGCCAAGATCAGCAATCGGCACGACAATCTGCGGTAGGTGGAGGCCCCCGGGAGGGTGGGTTAGACGGGGCGGTTGATCTTGATGGGCGACAATGTGAGACGTGAAATAGGTGTCACGGAATCGGACTTTTGTTACGAATAGGGCGGCAAATCGGGTAAAAAGCGCGTAATTGTGTCGCCTAGTTGACACTGTGTCGGGTGTGTGGGGGGCTGTTTCGTTGCCCCCATCGTGAATCCGACCCCGGCGCGCGAGCGCATCTGTCTGCTGACCGGCGGCGGATACCCGTATCGCCGAGATGCGCTCAGCGGATGGTGCCGGACCCTCGTCGAGGGGCTGCGCCGGTTCCGGTTCGAGTTGCTGACCGTCACGGATCGGGAACCGCCGGTCGCCCCCGCCTATCCTCTGCCGCTCAATGTCGGGTCGGCCCGCGCCGTGGCCGTCGGCCGGGATTTCAAGCGGCACGAGTTGTGGCGCGACACCCGCCTCGACGAGCCCGACGACGAGCCCCCCAAAGAGCAGCCGAAGGAGAAGAAGCCCAGCCGGCAGGAGAAGCGCGACACCGCCGAACGGGCCCGGGCGGCCGCGGCCCTGCTCTGCACGGGGCTGATCGGCGAGGCCGGGAACGCGGAGCAGACCTTCTCCGACGGGCTGCGGCAGCTGGCCGACGACATCCGGGTGCTTCCAGGTCTCCCGCTGGCCGACGCGCTGATAGACGCCTGGCGCACGGGCCACGCCGAGCCGGGCGAGCTTCCGCTCCCGCGGTTGAGTGTGCGCGATGCCCGTACGGCGGCCACGCTTTTACGCCACGCTCTCGGCGCGCTCACCGTGGATCTCCCCGCGGCCGACCTCGTGCACTGCATCGGCGGCACGACCCCGCTGCTCACCGCGCTCGCCGGGCGCTGGCGGCAGGGGGTCCCGCTGCTGCTCACCGAGGCCCGCGCCCCGGTCGCCCGGCACAAGCCGCACGAGGAGCGCCTGTCGCCGGCAGTGCGCACGATCCTGCGCCGGTTCCGGGGCTCGGTGGCCCGCACCGGGTACGCCGAGGCCGGCCTGATCGCCCCGCTCAGCGCCTACCACCACAGCTGGGCCCTGCGGCACGGCGCCCACGCGGCCAAGCTCGTGCAGGTGCCGGCCGGGGTCGACCCGTCAGAGTATCCGGGGGCGCCCGAGCTCGAATCCGACCCGGCCGTGGTGTGGGCGGGTTCCGGCGGCCCCGACAGCGGCCTGTCCCCGCTGCTGGCCGCGTTCGAGCAGGTCGCCGCGGCCCTGCCGGGGACGGTGCTGCACCTGGTCGGGGTCACCGCCGCGCACGAGGAGTTCTGCGCCGAGCAGATCGAGCGCACGGGGCTGGGCCGGGCCGTACGGCTGCATCCGCTGCCCGCCGATCCGCGCGACCGCTACACCGCCGGCCATGTGGTGGCCCACGTGCCCGGGCCCGCCGACCCGCCGTACCGGCTGATCGAGGCCATGATGTCGGGCCGCGCGGTCGTGGGTGTCGACGTGGGACCGGCGGCCGAGACGCTCGGGGACGCGGGCGTGCTGGTGCAGCCGGGCGACCCGGCCGAGCTGGCGATCGCGATCGTCGACCTGCTGCGCGCGCCCGGCCGCCGCCGTGCCCTGGGGGATGCCGCCCGCCGGCGCGCGCTCATGCATTTCACCAACGACCGGGTGGTCCGCGTCTACGGCGCGCTCTACGCCGATCTCGCGGCGCCGCCCCCGCCGCCCGCGTTCGAGCTGGCGCTGGCGGTGCCGGCCCCCCGGTCGGAACCGCCGGTCACCCTGCGCTGGCTGGTCAGTGAAAGGACGGACGGATGACGATCACGCACGGACGGTCACGCACGGCCCCACGGCGTACGCATCGCCGCCGGGTCAGCGGCATGCCCCGGCACTCCTTGACGCCGTTGCCGGAGGCGCCGCCGCCCGTCGTCATCGAGGCCCCGCCGCCGGTGATCCGCCAGCATCGGGCCCGGCCCGCGAGCCGTTCCTACCTGTACGCGGCCGTGCTGCGCTGCGCCCTCTATCTGGGCCCGCTCAGCGTCGCCGCGGCCGCGGCCGAGCCCCTGAGCCGGGTCGCCTGGCCGGTGCCCCTGGTCACGCTCCTGCTGGGGTGGGCGGCGGCCCAGGCCCTGACCTGTACGGGGGTGTCGGTCGCCCGCCGGGCCGGCTCGTCGGCGGCGGCCCGCCTGGTCGGGCTCGGTTTCGCCGGGGTCGCCGGGGTGTGGTGCGCGCTCGTCTGGATCGCGCCGTCCACGATGGTCGGCCCCGACCGCGGCCTGGCCCTGGTGGTCGGGCTGGGCGGGCTCGGCACGCTGGCCACGGTCACGGCCGCCCTGGTGACGCGGGCCGAGGCGGCGATCGTGTTGTGGAGCCTGCCGTGCTGGGTGCTGGCCGCGATCACCATGGCCGATCTCAAGCCGGTCGGCACGCTGCTGCCGGCCGCGATCGTGGTCGCCCTCATCCGCGCGTTCCAGCCGGTCGTGGTGCCGGGGCGGCGGTCGCGGCGGCCCCGGCTGACCCCGGCCGAGCTGCTCCGCGGCGGCGGTTACCTGATCATCGGGGCGTCCCAGGCGATCTGCGTGGGCCTGGTCTGGCAGGCGGGGCCGTCCGGTTCGACCGCGCCGTTCTGGCTGCCGCTGCTGCTGGCCGTGCCGATCCTCGAGGCGCTGATCGGCTGGCACACCCGGCAGGTCGAGGCGGGTCTGGACGCGGCCGAGAACGGCGCCGACTATCACCGGCACGTCCGCAGCGTCACCCTGATCACGCTGGCCGGGCTGCTGCCGCCGTTCGCCGTGGGAATCGCGCTCGCGCTGGCCGCGTATCAGCTGCCCGCGGGGCTGCCGGGGCTGGTCGACACGCAGTCGGGTGTGCTCGGTCTGGCCGGCGGGATGCTGCTCGGCGGCGTCTTCGCGATCACCTATCTGGTCGCGGCCCGAGGCCGTACGGGAATCGCCGCCACCCTGGCCGCCGCGCCCCCGCTGACCGCGGCCGTCCTCCCGTTCCTGCCGTTGCCCTCATCCGGCCCGCTGCCCGACGCCGTGGCCGTGCTCGCCGCCACCCACCTGGCCGGCCTCCTCGTCGTCGCCCTCATCGCGCAACCTGCACAGTCCCTCGACGACAACCGGAGAACACCGTGAAGACCCTGTTCCCTCCGTACGCCCACCCGTCGCCGGAGCTGCCTCTGGACGGCGACACCTGGATCGTCCGCGACCTGCCGGGCGACCGCCGCACCCTGCACCAGTCGCTGGGCCGCATCGACCTCGACTGGGGCAGCCGCTCACTGGCCGACGTGCTGGCCGACGTGGACGCCTGGCGCGAGGACGGGGCCGAGGGCCTGTTCCTCGATCGGGCGCCGGCCGGCTCGGGCGGGGTGGGGCCGGTCGCGCTGACCATAAGGCTGGCCGCACGCCGGGGCCTGCACCGCGTGGTGCTCAACCCGGGGGTGCCGACCCACCCGCTCTATCGGGACCTGGGCGTGCGCATCTGCACCTTCGAGGGCCCCTGGGAGGCCTATCAGAACTGGGACGGCGACGGCTCGCGACCGGGCGACGGGCACCTCGTGCACGGCGTGCCGACGGCCCTGCTGACCGCCGCGCGCCGCCTGATGGGCCGCCGTGGGGCCGGGTTCGGGCTGGCCACCGACGCCGGCCCGCGGGTCAGTGCCGAATCGTACGCGGGCGGGGCTGGCAGCGCGGACAGCTGAACGAGGAGCGGTTCATGAACTGCTCGCGCCGCATGATCGTGCCGCACCGGTGGCACGGCTCGCCCTCGCGGCCGTAGGCGTTGAGCGACCGGTCGAAGTAGCCGCTCTCGCCGTTCACGTTGACGTAGAGCTCGTCGAAGCTGGTGCCGCCGGCGACGATGGCCTCGGCGAGCACGTCGCGAATGTGGGCGAGCAGACGACGTACGGCGGGCCTGGTCAGTTGATCTGTGAGCCGGGCGCCGTGCAGCTGGGCCCGCCAGAGCGCCTCGTCGGCGTAGATGTTGCCGACCCCCGAGATCAGCGTCTGGTCGAGGATCGCGCGCTTGATCTCGGTGTGCTTGGCCCGTAGCCGGGCCACGAACAGCTCGTCGTCAAAGAGCGGGTCCATCGGGTCGCGGGCGATGTGCGCGATCTCGTCGGGCAGCTCGGCGCCGCCCTCCGACACCGACAGGCCGCCGAATGTGCGCTGGTCGACGAAGCGCAGCTGCGGGCCGTCGTCGGTGAACGTGAACCGGATGCGCAGGTGCTTCTCGTCCTCGGCGTCGGCCGGTTGCATGAGCAGCTGACCGCTCATCCCGAGGTGGCCGATGATCGCGTCGCCGGAGTCGAGCGGGAACCACAGGTATTTGCCGCGGCGCGACACGTCGGTGATCGTGCGGCCGGTCAGCAGGGCGATGAAGTGCGCGTCGCCGGTGAGATGGCGGCGGATCGCGCGGGGGTGGTGCACCTCGACGGACTTGATCGTGCGGCCGGTGACCCATTTGGCCAGGCCCAGCCGTACGGTCTCGACCTCGGGCAACTCGGGCACGTCGACTCCTCGTGACAGATCAGAGCGTGTAGGGCCAGACGGTGACCAGGTAGGCGCCGTACCAGAGGCCGAACAGGGCCCACGCGGCGATCGACAGCACCGCGACCCGGGGGCGGGCCCGGCCGGCGGCGACCGCGGCGGGGAGCAGAGTCAACAGTACGGGCACGAGCAGGCGCGGCTTCGAGTGGTAGAACCCGGCCTGGCCGTAGACGAGCGCCATCGCGATCAATCCGTAGACGGCCAGCGGCAGCCACGGCTTGCCGGCCAGCGCGACCCCGGCCGCGGCCAGGGCGGCCAGCAGGATGAGGGCGACGCTGATCGGCACCCAGCCGTCCGCGCTGGAGAAGGTCGTGCCGAGGAAGCTCAGCGTGCTCGACCCGTAGTCGAAGGCGGTGCCCCAGCCGGCGGCCTGGATGCGGAACCACGCCGCGGGGTCGCCGACCCGCCAACCGACCCAGGTCAGAAACAGCGGCACGCCGAGCAGGGCGAGCCCGGCCGCCCCCAGCGGCTGCCACATCTTGCGGCGGTCCTCGCGGGCGGCCAGCAGCGCGGCCACGGCGAGCGCGACGGCCGCGGCGGCACCGGTGGGGCGGGTCAGCGCGGCCGCCAGCCCCAGCAACCCGGCCGCCCACCACACGCGCCGGTGCGCGGCGACCAGCATCCCGGCCACCAGGGCGAGGAAAAGCCCTTCCGTGTACGCCATGGAGAACACGATCGCGACCGGCGCGCCGAAGCAGATGCCGACCAGCGCCCACCCGGTGCGCTTGTCGTGGAGCGAGGTGCCCAGCAGGTGCACCGCGACGGCGGCCCCGATCGCGGCCAGCCAGCTCACGATCAGCGCGGCCGTGCTCGCGGGGATGCCGAGCGCGGCCACCACCCGGGTCAGCATCGGATAGAGCGGGAAGAAGGCGAGCTCGTTGCCCTCCATCCGGCCCGCCGCGTCGAACGTGTAGCCGTGCGGATAGCCGTCGACGGCCACGCGCAAAAACCAGCCGGCGTCCCAGACGAGCAGGCGAGCCCGTACGCCGGTCGGCTCGTCATCGGCGGCGTCGAGCCAGGCCAGGATGATCAGCTGCGCGACCCGGGTGAGCGCGAAGACGCCGACCGCGATCCCGATGCCGCGCCGGCCGCCCGCGAGGTCCCACAGCCGGGTGGGCTGCGTCTTCTCGTCGGTCAGGCTCACTCGTCGCTCGTGTCCTCGGGCTTGTCCTCCGGCTTGTCTTCGGCCTTGTCGAGCACCGCGCCGGTCGGCTCGCTCGTGCGCTCGGTCAGGATGCGCCAGGCGGCCGCGGCGGCCCGCTGCTCGGCCTGCTTCTTGCTGCGCCCCTCGGAGCCGCCGTAGCGCTCGCCGGCCACGACGACCCAGGCGGTGAACGTCTTGGCGTGGTCGGGGCCGGAGTCCTCGATCACGTAGTCGGGCACGCCCAGGCCGAGGGCGGCGGTGAGCTCCTGCAGGCTGGTCTTCCAGTCGAGCGCGGCGCCCCGGCCGGCCGACTCGGCCATCAGCGGGTCGAACAGCCGGTGGATCACCTCGCCCGCCACGTCCAGGCCGTGCTCGAGATAGATCGCGCCGAGCAGCGCCTCCAGGGTGTCGGCCAGGATGCTCGCCTTGTCGCGCCCGCCGGTCGTCTCCTCGCCCTTGCCGAGCAGCAGGTGCCGGCCCAGCCCCGCCTCGCCCAGGCCGCGGGCCACGTCGGCCAGCGCGTGCATGTTGACCACGCTGGCCCGCAGCTTGGCCAGCTGACCCTCGGGCAGGTCGGGGTGGTTGTGGAACAGCGCCGAGGTGATCACGACGCCGAGCACCGAGTCGCCGAGGAATTCCAGGCGCTCGTTGGTCGGCAGGCCACCGTTCTCGTACGCGTACGAGCGGTGGGTGAGCGCGCGCTCGAGCAGATCCGGCTCGAGCGGAACACCGAAGGCCTCCTCCAGCGGCAGGGTCGGCGGCCGGCGGCGCTTGTCACTCATGAGACACCTCGTTGTGTTTCGATCATTTCGGCCATCGCCGCGACCGCGGCTTGGCGATGAAGCTGGGCGGCGAAGGCGATGCCGGCCGCGAGATCCAGGCCCGAGGCGGCGCCGTGGCAGACCACGACGGTGCCGTCGACGCCCAGGAGCAGGGCGGCGCGGGGCGGGGTCGGCCGCTGCGGGCTACCGATTTCCGCGTACGCGGTCTCGAGGCCCTTGAGCAGGACGTTTCCCGTGAAGCCGTCGGTCACGACGACGTCGGCGATCTCGCCGGTGACCACGTCGTTGCCCTCGACCAGGCCGATGTAGCGGCCGCCGCCGGGCAGGTCGAGACCGCCCAGCAGCGACGGGAGGGCACGACGGAGGCGGTCGCCCTTGCCGCGTTCGGTGCCGATGGTCAGCAGGCCGACGCGGGGCTCGGTAACCCCATGAACCACTTTCGCGTACGCGGAACCGAGCCGGGCGTGCATGGCGACGGTCTCCTCGTCGGGGTCGACGGAGGAGCCCACGTCGAGCAGGACGAGCCGCCCGGCCCGGGTCGGCAGCACGGCGGCGAGCGGCGGACGGCGCACTCCGGGGCGGCGGCCCAGGCCGAGCGCGGCCGAGGTGACGGTGGCGCCGGTGTTGCCCGCGGAGAGCACGGCGTCGGCGGCGCCCTGGGCCACGGCCAGCACGGCCGAGCGCACGCCGGACTCGACCCAGCTGTCGACGGGGTCGCCCGGGGCGATGGGCAGCGTGCTGAGCCGAGCGTGCTCGCTCGGCGGCAGGGCGCCAAAGATCTCGCCGGCCGCCTCGAGGGGGCCGACGAGCAGCAGGTGAAGGGCCGGGTCGGCCTGGCAGGCGCGCAGAGCGCCGTCAACCACGACGGCGGGAGCGTGGTCCCCGCCGAGGAGGTCGACGGCGATCCGCGCGGTGCCCGGCTCCCCGACAGTCACCTGTCCGGGAGCCGTGGCACCGATCGGTCGCCTTTGCTCAGGAGCGACCCGCCCGGTGAGCGGGCGCGTCACTTAAGCGCGACTCAGACCTCGAGGACCTGACGGCCGTTGTAGGTACCGCAGACCGAGCAGGCGGTGTGCGGCAGCTTCGGCGACTTGCACTGGGGGCAGGCCACGGTCGAGACCGCGGTCGCCTTCCAGTTCGCCCGGCGAGACCGGGTGTTGCTGCGCGACATCTTGCGCTTGGGGACGGCCACGGTTCCTACTCCTCAGTCTGTGACAGGTTACGCAAAGCGGCCCAGCGGGGATCGACGTCCTCGTGGCTGTGCTCCGCCGGAAGATCGTCGAAATGCACCCCGCAGTCGGGGCACAGGCCTGGGCAATCCGGCCGGCAGAGCGGGTTGGTCGGCAGCGTCAGCACCACCGCGTCCCGCAACGCCGGTTCCAGGTCGAACAGGTCGCCCTGCATCCGGCCAACCTCGTCCTCGTCGGTCGTCTCCTCGGTGGTGCTGTCCTCGTAGGCGAACAACTCCGCGATCTTGACGTCGAAGGACTCGTTGATCTCGTTGAGGCAGCGACCGCACTCGCCCGAGAGCGAACCGCGGACCCTGCCGCTGACATAAACCCCCTCGGAGACCGACGTGAGCGTCAGATCGAGCTCGACGTCGGACCCCTCGGGGACCGAGATCAGTTCCAGACCGAGGTTGACCGGTGCCGGGATCACCCTGTTCAGGGCACGCGTCGCGCCAGGCTGCCGCGGAAGCTTCGTCGTGTCGACGACAAGCGGCTGCCTGGGGTCCAGGTGACTCTGCGATGACTTGGGCATAGTGTTTCCTCAGCCATGGGTAGGCCGACAGAAAAGGTTACCTGAGCTGCCGCCCTACCGTCGAATCGCCCCCGTGCGAGGGCGACCCTTCTAGAACGGCAGCGGGCGCTCGCTGTCTTCCCCCTGGAAGGTGCCGATCTCACGGAGCGCGTGCATCTTGTCGCGGCCACGCTCTATCGACGCCAATGCCCTGGTCAGGAACTGCTCGAAGTTGGCCAGCGCGGTGTCGACGTAGTCGTCGACCTCCTCGCGCAGCCGCTGGGCCTCGGTGCGGGCCTCGGCGATGATCCGGGCGCCCTCGTGCTCGGACGAGACCGTGATCTCGTTCACGGAGACGAGGCGGGCGTGCTCAGTCTCACCCTCGCTGATGATCCGGTCGGCCTCGCGACGGCCGGCCTCGATGATCCGGTCGCGCTCGTCGAGCACGGCCGCGGCCTTGCGCAGCTCGGACGGCAGCTCGGAACGGAGCTCGTCGAGCCGCTCGATCATCTCGCCCCGGTCGAACATGAAGTTTGTTCGCGACATGGGGACGGAGCGCGACTCCTGCACGAGTTCGATGATCTCGTCGATGCGGTCGAGCGGATCCACCGGTGCCTCACTCCCGTCTTAGCGCCACGCAGCGTGGTGCGATCACGTTACTGCGTCACCGTCGCACCCGTTACCGGCGCGCCGAAGCCCCGCCGTACGGGCTAGGTCTGCTTCAGGCGCGTGCCCAGCCGCTCGCCGACGAAGTCGGGAACGTACGCCGAGGCGTCGCCACCCCACTTGACGACGTCCTTGACCAGGCTGGACGAGAGGAAAGAATAAAGGGGGTTCGTCGGCATGAAGAGTGTCTCCACGCCCGACAACCCGATGTTCATCTGCGCCATCTGCAACTCGTAATCGAAGTCGCTGACGGCGCGCAGGCCCTTGATCACGACGGCCGCGCCCTGGTCGCGGCAGAAGTCGACGAGCAGCCCGTGGAACGAGGCGACCCGGACATTCTCGTACGAGGCGGTCGCCTCGCCGAGCATCTCGATCCGTTCCTCGATCGTGAAGAGGCCCGTCTTCGACTGATTGATCAGAACGCCGATGATGACCTCGTCGAACAGCCGGGAGGCCCGGCCCACGATGTCGAGGTGGCCGTTGGTGACCGGGTCGAAGGAGCCGGGACACACCGCTCGTCTCATGATCGGCGACCGTACCAAAGCGTGGTCTCCCCGTACTTGCGGCTGCGGTCGGCAGTGACGCCGTCCACCCAGCTCACTGCCCCGCCGCGGGTGGCCCGCTCGAGGATCACGACCGCGTCCGGGGCCAGCCACCCGAAGTCGATCATCGATTGCTGCACCTCGACCAGCTCGGCGTCGGTCACCGCATACGGCGGGTCGGCGAACACCACGTCGTAGGCGCCCCCGTCGGGCGGGCCGGCGACGACCTGGGCGACCTTGCCGGTGACCAGCCGGGCCGCGCTGCCGACCTTGAGCGCCACGATGTTGTCGCGGATCGTGCGGGCCGCGCGAGCGTCCGATTCGACCAGAAGGGCGTGACTTGCCCCCCGGGAAAGGGCCTCGAGCCCGACCGCACCCGAACCCGCGTAAAGATCCGCGAACCGGACGCCCTTCAGGTCGATCATCGAATCGAGGGCGCTGAAGAACGCCTCGCGGACACGGTCCGATGTGGGACGGGTCAGCGCACCGGCCGGAGCGGACAGTCGCCGCCCGCCGTGCGAACCGGCGATGATCCTGGTCATGGCACCTCGCGGGGTTCAGCGGTGAACACGACTCGAAGCTACTTCACCACTTACGCACCGCAACGAAGGAGTGAACAATTCCGCAGCCGATCGCCACTCTGGGCATCGACCCCGATCCGTTCGGTAAATGGAAAATCACGGATTTGCATCAAGACCTTTAAGCGTCGCTGAGGGATTTCCCAGATTCTCATTAGTCGTTATGGTCAGGCGCTGTTGCTGGCGTCTCCACCGACTGCCGGCCTTCGACGTGGGGAGGCGTCGACGCAGGCCATCGCCCGAGACCGCCGGCGACAGGCCCGCCCGCTTCCTTACGCCGTACCCCTGAATCCCCAGACAGGAGTAGGCGTGAACCTGCTGAAGTCCAAGCTGCGGCGTATGACCGCCGTGGCTGCTGGAACGCTCATCGGTCTGTCCGGTGTCGCGTTCTTCGCCTCGCCCGCCAGCGCGCACGATAGTTTCGTCAAGGGCAGCGCCACGTGTGACACGACCACTGGCGACTGGGTTGTCACCTGGGAAGTGAACACCGACAACGGCAACGAGAAGGGCGCGGAGAACTACCGCTTCCTCAAGGTCGCGTCGTTCCCGACCCCGGTCGAGGGCATCGTCCACACCCCCGACGACGCCGACCCGGCCTTCCCGCACAAGAGCAACGAGCCGCTCGTCGGCACGCAGCGCGTCGCCGGCGACAAGGGCGCCCGCGGCGCCGGCCTCGAGGTGCAGGTCAAGTGGAGCGACGAGTGGATCCAGTACGACCACAAGCGCGGCTTCGTCAAGTTCCACGGCACGTGCTCCAAGGAGGAGTCGCCGAAGCCTGACGCGCAGCTCGCCTCCTCGTGTGAGGGCGTGACGGTCACCCTGGCCAACGGCAAGGACGCCACCGCCGACGCCAACTTCACGATCAAGGGCTCGAAGGACTTCGAGAAGAAGGTCACCGTCAAGGCCGGCGAGGAGCCGGTGGCGGTCCAGATCCCGGCCGAGAACGCCGAGAAGGTGCTGGTCTTCGAGGGCGAGAGCCGCAAGCCGATCCTGGTCGGCAAGTGGGAGAAGCCCGAGAACTGCAACCCGCCGTCTGAGGGTGGCGAGGCCGAGGTCGGCTACGAGGTCACCTGTGACTCGCTGATCTTCGGGATCGACAACACCAAGGGCGACGAGACCATCACCCTGGCCCTCAAGCCCAACAAGGGCGAGGCCCAGACCCTGGTCGCCAAGCCCGGCGAGACCAAGACCCTCGAGCTCAAGGGCGAGAAGGGCCTGATCGTCAACGCCACGATCAACGGTGAGGCGCAGGAAGCGCTGAAGTGGGACGAGCTCGAGAAGCCGGCCGACTGCGACGCGACCCCCACGCCGACCCCGACCGAGTCCTCCCCGGGTGAGGGTGGCGGTGGCGGCCTGCCCGTCACCGGCCCGGTCGCCGGCAGCATCGCCGGTGGCGCCGGCCTTCTGCTGGCCCTGGGCGCGGTCCTGTTCGTCATGGCCCGCCGCCGCAAGGTGAAGTTCACCGCCTGACCGGCCTAGCAACGAGAAAGCGCGCCGACTTCGGTCGGCGCGCTTTTTCGTGTCAGCCCTTCTCGAGATATTCGGCGCGTTCCTCGTCGACCAGCGCCGCCACCGAGGCCGCCAGCTCGGGATATTTCTTCAGGCTGGGGTCGTCGCCGACCAGCTCGTCGGCCTCGGCGCGGGCCTCGGTGATCAGCTTCGCGTCGCGCAGCAGCGACAGCAGGCGCAGATGCGAGTGCTTGCCCGACTGGGAGGCGCCCAGCACGTCGCCCTCGCGACGCTGCTCCAGGTCGATCTCGCTGAGCTTGAAGCCGTCGGTGGTCGAGGCGACCGCGTCCAGCCGCTCGCGGGCCGGGGTGCCCTCGACCGACTCGGTGACCAGCAGGCAGATGCCCGGCGCGGAGCCTCGGCCGACCCGGCCGCGCAGCTGGTGCAGCTGCGAGACGCCGAAGCGGTCGGCATCCATGATGATCATGACGGTGGAGTTCGGGACGTCGACGCCGACCTCGATCACCGTGGTCGCGACGAGCACGTCGAGGTCGCCCGCGGCGAACCTCCGCATGATCGCGTCTTTCTCGTCGGCCGGCAGCTTGCCGTGCAGCATGGCGATGCGCAGACCGTGCAGCGGCCCCTCTTCGAGGATGGGGGCCACCTCGGTGACCGCGAGCGGGGGACGGCGGGCCGGCTCGTTGTCGCTCGGCGGCTCGACGTCCTCGTCGGCCGCACCCTCGCCGATCCGCGGGCAGACCACGTACGCCTGATGGCCCTTCTGCACCTCCTCGCGCACGCGTCGCCAGGCCCGGTCGAGGAAGGCGGGCTTCTCGGGCGGCACGACGTGCGACGCGATCGGCGAGCGGCCCCGCGGGAGCTGCGACAACACCGAGGTCTCGAGATCGCCGTAGACGGTCATGGCCACCGTACGGGGAATGGGGGTGGCCGTCATGACCAGGACGTGGGGCGGGGTCGCGGCCTTGGCCCGCAACGCGTCACGCTGCTCGACGCCGAACCGGTGCTGCTCGTCGACGACGACCAGGCCCAGATCGCGGAAGTCGACGCCCTCGTAGAGCAGGGCGTGCGTGCCGACGACGATACCGGCCGTGCCGTCCGCGACCTTGGCCAGCGCCGCGCGCCGGGCGGCCGCCCCCAGCGAGCCCGTGATCAGGGTGAGCTGGGTGCCCGCGGGGTCGCCGTCGATCTCCCCGGCCCGGCCCAGCGCGCCCAGCTGCGCGCCGATCCCGCGATAGTGCTGGGTGGCGAGCACCTCGGTCGGCGCCAGCAGGGCGGCCTGGCCCCCGGCGTCGACGACCTGCAGCATCGCGCGCACCGAGACGAGCGTCTTGCCCGAACCGACCTCGCCCTGCAGCAGCCGGTGCATCGGGTGCGGCTTGGCCAGGTCGGCGGCGATCTCCTCACCCACCTGTGCCTGGCCCTCGGTCAACTCGTACGGCAGGCTCGCGTCGAACTTGGCCAGGATGCCGCCCTCGCTGCGCGGCCGCGAACGACCGGGCGACGCGGCGGCCCGGGCCCGGCGCTGCACGAGCGTGAGCTGCACGGCGAAGGCCTCGTCCCATTTGAGGCGCTTCTTCGCCGTCTCCAGGGCACCCCGCGACGACGGCCGGTGGATCTCGCGCAGGGCATAGCCGATGCCGGCCAGGTCGCGATTGGCCCGTACGGCGGAAGGCAGTGGATCCTTGGGCGGCTGGAACGTCTCGAGCACCGTGCGCACGCAGCGGGCGATCGTCCAGGTCGGCATGGCCTGCGCGGCCGGATAGACCGGGATCAGCGCGCCCGCGAACTCCTCGATCTCCTCGGCTGCCTCGTCCTGCGTGGCGTCCGCGCTGAGCAGCTGATAGGCGGGGCTGTTGAGCTGGCGCTTGCCCCGGAAATCGGTGACCTTGCCCGCGAACAGCCCCCAGCGGCCCCTTCTCAATTCGCGCTCACGCCACGCCTGGTTGAAGAACGTGCAGGTCAGCGTGGCCCCCGAGCCGTCCCCGATGGTGATCTCGAGCATGTTGCCGCGACGCTGGCGCATCGGCTTGACGGTCATCGACTGCACCTGGGCCAGCACGGTGACCTGCTCGCCGACCTGCAGGCCGTGCATGTCGGTGTGCTCGCCGCGCTCGTCGTACCGCCGGGGGAAGTGATAGATCAGATCGCCCGCGGTGTGCAGGTCGAGGTGGGTGGCGAGGGCCTTCGCCTCGTGCTTCTTGAGCAGCTCGGTCAACGGGGTGTCGGTCGTGGACTCTTTGACTGCCTCGACTGCTTCGTCGCTCATTCCACTCCAACCAGCAGGTGATAGCGGGGTTGCCCGCCCGCATAACACTCCAGCTCGACGAACGGCCAGCCCGCGGCGACGTGCGCGCGCAGGGCCGGCTCGAGCTCGGCCGGGGCGTCGGCCCCGAGCACGAGCGTGGCCAGCTCGCCCCCGCCGCCCAGCATGCGGTCGAGCAGATAGGCGCTGACCTGGGCCAGGTCGTCGCCGATGACATGCACCTCGCCGTCGACCAGCCCGAGCAGATCCCCGGCCCGGCACGGCCCGGCGACCGTGAGCGAATCCCGCTGGGCCGTGCAGACCTCGCCGTAGCGGCAGGCCCCGGCGGCCTCGGCCATGGCGATGACGTCGTCGGCGAAAGGCCGGCCCGGATCCCGTACGGCGAGGGCCGCGAGCGCCTGCACGGGCGATCGCGTGGGCACGACGCTGACCTGGCGGCCGGACTCCCCCGCCTCCTTCGCGGCCTCGACGGCCACGGCGTGAGTGTTGGCGTCGTTGGGCAGCAGCACGACACAGCGGGCGCCGGACCGCTCGATGGCGTCGAGCATCTCGGCCGTCGACGGATTGCGGCCGACCACGGTGGCCCCCTCGGCCTCGAACAACGCGGTCAACCCGTCACCGGCCGCGACGACCACGGCGCCCCGGCCGGTGGGATGCTCGTGGCCTCTGGGGTCGAGCGGCGTGACCGTGATGCGATGGGGGCGGCCTGCGACTACGCCGGCTTCCACCGCGGGGCCGATGCCGCCGGCGGGGACGTGGACGTGGACGTTCCAGGTGGCCAGGCCGGGGTCGCCCGAGCCGACCACCGCCAGGGAGTCGCCCAGGGCCGCTAGCTCGCGCCTCAGCCTGGTTACCGCTTCGGCCTCGGCGTCGAGCAGGTATTGCACCTCGTAGCCGTAGGCGCCTTCGCCGTGGTGGCCGTCTTGCTCGGGCTGTGCTTCGCCCTTGGCACTGTCTTCGGCGTGACCGTTCTCGGTGCGCTCCTTGTGACCGACGCTGCTGGGGTCCCTCGGGGTGCCGGAGTCGTGGCTTTTCGGCTCGCCGGGCCGGCCGCTCCTCGGGTCGTCGGCCTCTTGGCTTTGCTGGTCGCTGCTCTTCTGATCGCTGCTCTTCTGGTCGCTCGGCTCGTGGCTTTTCTGGTCGCTGCTCTTCTGATCGCTCGGCTCGTGACCCTTCTGGTCGCCGGGGCGGCGGGCGTCGGCCAGGGTGAGGGCCTCGACCAGGGCGTCCAGCAGCACCACCAGGCCGCGGCCGCCCGCGTCGACCACGCCCGCGCGGGCCAGGGCGGGCAACTGCTGAGGCGTGCGGGCGAGCGCCTCGGCCGCCGCGAAGGCAGCGGCCCGGGCCACGGCGACGAGATCGTCAGATTTGAGCCGGCCCGCGGCATCGGCCGCCGCCGCCACGACGGACAAAACTGTGCCCTCAACCGGCCGGGCCACGGCGGCGTAAGCGGCCTCGGAGGCCGACCGCAACGCCCGAGCCAAATCGGCCCCCCGCACAGCGACCGACGCGGCCAGGCTGTCGGCCATGCCCCGCAAGATCTGCGACACGATGACGCCCGAATTGCCGCGAGCCCCCAACAGCGCGCCTCGGGCCATGCGGCGCAGCGCGTTGGCCGGGGGCCGCGGCTGCTCGACCGCCCCCGCGAACTCGGCCTCGGCGGCCTCCAGCGCCTCCTGGGCCGAGGTGAGCGTGAGCACCAGGTTGGTGCCGGTGTCACCGTCGGGCACGGGATAGACGTTCAGCTCGTCGATCTCGCGCTGATGAGCCCGGAGCGCACTGAGCCCACCGCCACACCAGCGGCGGACGGCAGCGGCGTCCAGGGTCTCCAGCACTCGAAAATCGTACTAACGACGCCTGACAACTTCTCGGGAGCGCGCCACCCCCTGTGGACGACTCCGTTTCACAAATCGGACTCATGCCGCCGCCTGTGGATAACTCGGGGGTGGCAGCCCTTTCCTTTTTAGAGTGGAGGCCCCCCGGTCGGGTGGGTTGGGCTGGTGGGCGGGGCGTGATCATGGAGTGGGGCAACGGCATGGAATGGTCGCCGTGGAGCGGGGCTGGGCTGCGGGGCAGAAGCCGATCGCTGCCGCGGGCGGGCTGCGGGGCGGGGCCGATCGCGACCACAGGCGGCTGCCGGGCGGGGCCGATCGCGACCACGGGCGGGCTGCGGGGCGGGTCCGATCGCTGCCGCAGGCGGGCTACTGGGCGGGGCCGATCGCGACCACGGGCGGGCTGCTGGGCGGGGGCGATCGCGGCCGGGGGCGGGGCGATCGCGGCCGGGGGCCGGCTGCGGGGCGGGGGCGATTCGCTGTTGGGGGCAGGCATCGGGTAACCTTGCGCAGTTGCCTGTGCGGCGGTGTTCGCTGGGCGCCTTCAAGTTTCGTTTCGACTCAGGAGTTATCCCGTGGCTAGCGTGTGCGACGTCTGTGGCAAGGGACCGGGCTTCGGCCACAACGTGTCCCACTCGCACCGGCGGACCAACCGCCGCTGGAACCCGAACATCCAGTCGGTGCGCACCCCGGCCGGTGGCGGCACGACCAAGAAGCTCAAGGTTTGCACCTCGTGCATCAAGGCCGGCAAGGTCGTCCGCGCCTAATTCTGGCTTGTGCCACCCAGCCCTTCGGTCCACGTGACCGGGGGGCTGGTTGTGCTTTCCGGGCACGGACCCCAGGACAAGCGCGCCCGGACAAGCGGGGGACATGCGGCCCTGAGCGACCGCGGGTAGGGAACCGGAGCACGCTTAGAGCCCGACCACCGGGAACATCCCGAGCGGGCGCTACGGCCCGGTGTCGCACCCGGGCCGCCGGCACAGCGCGAGCGGCCCGAATGCGTCTGTATGAGGCGACAACTCGTACGTTATAGGTCTTTGGCGTAGGAAAGCACGCTGTCATGCCCCGCGTAGTAGCCGAAGTCCTCAATCCGCACGTAACCCGCTGACACATACAGCGCGACGGCTTCAGGCTGCTTGTCCCCGGTCTCGAGGATCAAACGCCGGCAGCCTGCGGCGCGCGCCGAGTCCTCGATCGTGGCCAGCAGGCGCCGGCCCAGGCCTTGACCCCGTACGGGCTTGGCCGTGAACATGCGCTTCAGCTCGGCATCCTTCCCGTGTCGGCGCCATCCGGCACAACCGACAAGTGCCGTGCCGTCGTCGGCGACGAAGAAGGCGCCGTTCGGGGTCGTGAAGTCGTCGGCGGCGATCGGGGTGTCGTCGCCGGTGCCGCCGTAGCGTTCGGAGAGTTCGCCGAGCACGTCGACGAGCAGCGCCCGCACCGACGGCTCAGCGAAATCAGCCTGCTTGATCTTGAACACGAGGCAAGAGCGTAATCACCGGAAGTGGTCCCAGCCCACCGGCCCGCTCCACGGCTTGCCGTCGACGGTGACCCCGGTGCTCTCGTGCACCTTGCCGATGGCCGTCCAGCCCGGCGGCAACGCGGCCTCGGGCGGGAAAGTGGCGACCAGGGCGTGATCGTCGCCACCGCCCAGGATCCACTGCAGCGGGTCGACGCCGAGGGCGGCCGCGGCGTCGCGCATCTGGTCGGAGACGTCGAACGCGGCCGTGCTGACGTCGACGCCGACCACGCTGGCCTGCGCGATGTGACCCAGATCCTGCAGCAGGCCGTCGGAGACGTCGATCATCGCGGTGGCGCCCGCGCGGGCCGCGGCAGGGCCGGCCTCGTACGGGACGGCCGGCCGCCGGTACGCCTCGACCAGCGCCTTCGGGGTGCGGAAGCCGCGGGACAGGACCGTGTAGCCGGCGGCTGCGTGGCCGACCCGGCCGGCGATCGCGATCACGTCGCCGGGCTGGGCGCCGCTGCGCAGCACGGGCTTGCGGCCGCCCAGATCGCCCAGGGCGGTCACGGCGATGGTGAGCGTCGGGCTGGCGGACGTGTCGCCGCCGACGACCGAGGCACCGGTCAGCGCGGCCTCGTCGGAGAGCCCGCCCGCCAGCTCCTCGGCCCAGCTCAGCTCGAGGTCGGCGGGGGCGCACAGGCCGACCAGCAGGGCCGTCGGCACCGCACCCATGGCGGCTATGTCGGCCAGGTTGGCCGCGGCGGCCCGGTGACCGACGTCGGCGCCGGACGACCAGTCTCGGCGGAAGTGGCGACCCTCGACCAGGACGTCGGTGGAGGCGACGATCCGGCCGTCGGGGGCGGCGACGATCGCGCTGTCGTCGCCCGGACCGAGCAGGGTCGTCGGACCGTTCTCGAGCCGTGCGACCACTCGGGCGATGAGCCCGAACTCTCCGGCCTCGGCAATGCTCACGGGTGTACGGCCTTTCGTCGGCGGTGGTGGCGTCCCGCTGTCGAGCGGATCCTTACGGTAGTTTCACGTTCGGGTTACGGCGGAGGCGGAATGGAGTCGGAGCGTGGTACAGGCATACATCCTGATCCAAACTGAGGTCGGAAGGGCCCATGACGTGGCCGCCGCGATCGGCAAAATCCCCGGTGTGGTGCGGGTCGACGCGGTCACCGGCCCTTATGACGTGGTGGTGCTGGCCGAGGCGCACACGGTCGACGACCTCGGGGGGCTCATTGTGAGCAAAGTCCAGTACGTACCCGGCATCATGCGGACTCTCACCTGCTCCGTGGTAAACCTCTGACATGGTCGACCTCGAGAACCCGCCGGCAAAGACCCGGGACAAGACGACGCGCAGTGCCGCCCTGTGGGCGACGCTGGTCGCCGTGCCGGTCGCCGTGATCGTGGGACTCGTCGCGTTTTCGCAGATCACGCCGCAACAAACAAATGAGCGGGCGACCGCGTCGGCCTCCGCGCCGGCCCCGGTGCCGTCGACGCCGGTGCAGATGGCCGCGCCCGCCCTCGACGCGCGCACCACCCAGGTCTGTCTGGCGGTCACGTCGCAGCTGCCGACCGAGCTGCGGGGCCTGACCGGCCGCAAGGTCACCGCCGGCCCCGAGCAGAACGCGGCCTGGGGCGAGCCGGCGATCACCCTGGCCTGCGGGGTGAAGCAGCCGGTGATGTGTGAGCGGATCGACGGCGGCGCCGACGGCTGTGTGCCGCTGGACGCCACCATGCTCGCGATGGACGGGGTCTGCTGGTGGGCCGCCGACGGCCCGGCCACCGACGTCTTCACCACGATGGACCGCGAGGTCGCCGTGCAGGTGAGCGTGCCCGGCAGCTATCAGCAGACCGGGCAGTGGGCCAACGAGTTCTCCGAGCCCGTCGTCAAGACCGTGAAGTCGACCACGAAGGGCGTGCCCAGCGGCTGCAAGGGCTAGCGCTCTCAGTGCAGGCCGGTGCCGCGGTGCAGCGCCGTCCGGATCAGACGGTCGACCACCTTGGGGTATTCGAGGCCGGTGGCCGCCCACATCAGCGGGAACATCGAGGTCGGCGTCATGCCCGGCATCGTGTTGATCTCGTTGAGGTAGACCTGGTGGTCGGCGGTGACGAAGAAGTCGACCCGGGCCAGGCCGGCGCAGTCGAGCGCGGTGAAGGTGCGCCGGGCGTATTCCTGCACCTGGCGGGTGACCTCGGCGGGCAGGTCGGCCGGGATGGTGTAGTGGCTGCCCTCGAGGTATTTGGTCTCGAAGTCGTACCAGTCGTTGGCGTCGACGTGGATCTCGGCCAGCAGCGACGACTCGGGCGCTCCCCCGGCCTCGCCCTCGAGCACGCCGCACTCGATCTCGCGGCCCACGATCGCGCCCTCGACCAGCACCTTGGGGTCGATCCGGCGCGCGGTGGCGATGGCCTCGTCGAGGTCGGCCCAGTCGGTGACCTTGGTGATGCCGTGCGACGAGCCCGCGCGCGACGGCT
Source organism: Paractinoplanes lichenicola (assembly GCF_016785085.1). GTDB lineage: Bacteria > Actinomycetota > Actinomycetes > Mycobacteriales > Micromonosporaceae > Actinoplanes > Actinoplanes lichenicola. Next base: position 892,159 of record NZ_JAENHO010000003.1, on the reverse strand, counting down.
TCACGAAGACGGGCAGGCCGAGCCGCTCCTTGTCCTCCTCGGCGAAGGAGACGCCGGCCCGGAGCACCACGTACGGCCCGACGGGGATGCCCTCGGCCAGCGCGAGCTTCTTGGTGAACTCCTTGTCCATGGCCGCGGCCGAGGCGAAGACGTTGGCCCCCACGTACGGCAGGCCGGCCATCTCGAGCATGCCCTGGATGGTGCCGTCCTCCCCGTACGCCCCGTGCAGCACCGGGAAGACGACGTCGACCCCGGCCAGCGTGGACATGCCGTCCGCGGGGTCGTGCACGATCAGCTCGGTGGCCGTCGGGTCGGCCGCCAGCACGACGGCGTTACCGCTGGCCGCCGTGATCTCGGGCAGCCGCTTGTCCTGGATCGCCAGCGCCGAGGGGTCGTCGCCGGAGAGCACCCACCGGCCCTCCCGGGTGATGCCGACCGGAAGCACCTCGTACTGGTCCGGGTCGAGCGCGCGCAGGATGCTGCCGGCGCTCACACACGAGATCGCGTGCTCGGAGCTGCGACCGCCGAAGACGATCGCGACGCGGGTTTTCCGAGGGGTCGTCACTTTCTTTGGGCCTCTCGCTAGCGGTCATGCCGGGGGTGACCCTACTCTGCGTTAGCCACTCGCGGGATCACCCGGCCGCCGGGCCGGGACAGGGGAACGGGCAGTTCATGAGAGCAGCACTCCACGTGATCGCCGGGCCGGGGCCCGGGCAACTGGCGACGATCGCGCACCCGCGCGCCGACGCCTGGCCGGTCGAGCAGCTCGGCGCGCTGGCCCGCGCCGGGGTCAACGTGCTCGTCTCGGCCCTGACCACCGTCGAACAGCATCGGCTGGGCTTCGGCGACACCGCCGCGGCCGCCTCGTCGTACGGGCTGCAGTTCGTCTCGTTCCCGGTGCCGGACGGCGGCGTCCCGCGCGACGAGGCCGTGCAGGTCGTCTCGCTGGCCGGTCAGCTGGCGGGCCAGGTGCGGGCCGGCCGTTTCGTCGTGACCCAGTGCTTCGGCGGGATAGGGCGTTCGACGCTGCTCGCCTGCACGACGCTGGTGCTGCTGGGGATCCCCCCGGGTGAGGCGCTGAGCCGGGTCACCGGCGGCACGGAGATGCCGGTGACCCAGGACTGGCTCTACGACTTCGTGGCGTCCCACCCGTCGCGCCGGCTCGCCGACAGCGCCTGAGATCAGCCCGTACGCCGGATCGCGACGTCCCGCATGAGCCGGTGCGCCGCGATTCCGGCCGTGGCCGTGGCCGCCAGCACGATCGTCAGCGCGACGGCCAGCGGGGCCCGCTGGGTCAGCACCCCGAACTCGTCGATCGTGATGAGCCCGCTGCTCGCCATGATCGGCAGCGAGCCAGGGATGATCAGCAGCAGCCCGATCAGTGGCCGGAACCGGTAGAACCCGGCTGAGATCACCATGCCCGACGCCAGGTAGGCCGCCGTGGCCGGAAGCACATGCAGGTATTCGTTCGCGGCCTCGCCGAAGCGGAACACCGGATAGGTGTCGCCGCGCTGGTCGAGCAGGCCGAGCACGGTGCTTTCGACGCCGTGGCCGATCACGACCAGGGCCGGGAAGAGCACCACGATGCCCAGCGCGAAGACCGCGAACCCGCGCAGGAACTCGTGCCGGGTCACGCCGTTGGTCACGATCAGCCGGAAATACGTGCTGATCATGAGGATGCCGGTGACGAGCGGCCAGTACTTGGCGGCCGAGCCGACGACGACGAGCCAGAAGCTGAAGCCGAGCGGGTTGACCGTCAGGATCGCCGCGACCGCGGCGATCTCGAGCGTGACGACGATCGCCAGGCCCCAGTAGATGACCGGACGGTAGAGCTGGAACAGGACCGCGCTGACGCTCATCGGGACGCCTCCAGGGGCCGGGGCTGCGAGGTGAGGTGGACGAAGAGCTCCTGCAAGCCGAGCGGCCCGAAGGACAGGCCGTCGCGTTCACCGCGGGCGATCTCGTCGGGGTCGAGGCGGCCGTCCAGGGTCAGGGCCCGTACGGTGCCCAGACTGTGCTCGCCGAGCACGGTGTGGCCCGCCGCGAACGCGGTGACCAGGTCGGCCGGCCCGGTCACGGTGACGCCCCGCCCGCGCAGGGCGTCGGTCTCGTCGTGCAGCAGAATCCGGCCCCGATCCATGATGATCACCCGCTCGAACAGCTCGGCCACCTCCTCGATGAGGTGGGTCGAGAGCACGATCGTGCGCGGGTGGGCCAGATAGTCGTCGAGCAGCTCGCGATAGAAGAGCGTGCGGGCCACCGCGTCCATGCCCAGGTAGGACTCGTCGAGGATGGTCAGCGGGGCCCGGCCGGCCAGGCCCAGGGTCGCGCCCAGCATGGAACGTTCGCCCCGGGAGAGCCCCCCGACGCGTTCGCGGGGGTGGAGCTCGAAAAGGTCGAGCAGCTTGCCCGCGTACTCGGCGTCCCAGCCCGGACGCAGCCACCGGGCCACGGCGAACACCGTGCTGATCCGGTCGGAGCCGCTCAGGTCCAGGGTGTCGCGGATGAAGCTGGTCTGCCGCATGAGCCGCGGGTTCTCGAACGCCGCCTCGCCGTCGATCAGCACCGTGCCGGCAGACGGCTTGCGGTACGAGGCGAGGACGCTGAGCAGGCTGGTCTTGCCCGATCCGTTCCGCCCCAGCAGGCCGTAGATGGCGCCGGTGGGCAGCTCAAGGTCGACGTTGTCGACGGCGACCGTGCTGCCGTACCGGACCGTGACGCCGCGCAGCTCGATCATCGCCGGCTCCCCAGGTAGTGCGTGATGTCGTCGACGCCGATCCCGACCCGCTTGGCCTCCTCGAGCATCGGGTCGACGACCTCGGCGAAGAACCGCTGCCGCCGCTCGGCCCGCAGCTTGGCGGGCGCGTCGGGGCTGACGAACATGCCGATGCCGCGCCGCTTGTAGAGCACGCCCTCGTCGACGAGCTGAGCGAAGCCCTTGGCCGCGGTGGCCGGGTTGATCCGATAGAAGGCCGCGTACTGATTCGTGGACATGACCTGGTCGTCCTCCTTGAGGGCCCCGCTCAGGACGTCGTTCTTGATGCCGTCGGCGATCTGCAGATAGATGGGGCTGCGGTCGTGGAACACGCGAGCCTCCTTAGTGCAGTGGTTCATTACTCATGTAACGAACCATAGAGCCGCGATGCAAGCGAGGGCAAGAGGGCGGTTCGGCAGTCTCAGGCCGCGAACGTCTGGGGCAGCACGCCGTCGTCCCAGAGGCCGTCGAGGTGCTCGAGGAAGCCGACCAGGCTGCGCTCCAGCTCGCGCCGCTCGGCGGTGGTGAGGGTGGCCAGCGGGTCGCTGAAGACCAGGCCCTCGGGGTGCTTGGCCCGCGTGCCGACGAACTTGCGGCACGACGAGCACCACACATAGCTGACCAGCGTGGGCCGGCGAGCGTTCTCGGGGGCGTTGAAATAGGCCCGGAGCGAGGTCGCGCCGCAGGCCGGGCACTCCCGCTCGCCGGGGTCGGCGAAGAAGCTCGACCCCTGGGTCATGGCCGCCACCTGGTCACCGGAGAAGCTGTCCCAACTCACTCCGGCAACCTAGATCAGGACTGGTCGAGCGCGGCGGTCAGGTCGGCCAGCAGGTCCACCGTGTCTTCGATGCCGCACGAAAGGCGTACGAAACCCGGGCTGGTGTCGTCACCCCACTGGGCGCGCCGGTCGGCCGTCGTGTGCACGCCGCCGAACGACGTGGCCGCGAAGACCAGCTCGGCCGCGGTCAGGAAGCGGGCCACCCGCTCGGCGTCGCCCAGGTCGAACGACACCACGCCGGGGATGCGCCGCATCTGGGTCGAGGCCACCGCGTACGACGGGTCGGAGCTCAACCCCGGCCACCGTACGCCGGTGACGTCCTCCCGCCCGCTCAGCAGCGCGGCCACCGCGGCCGCATTCTGGCTCTGCCGGGCCAGGCGCAGGTCGAGGGTGGCGATCGAGCGATGGGCCAGCCACGCGTCGAAGGCGCCGGGCACCGCGCCGGTGTGCTTGCGCCACGTCTCGACCTTGTCGAGCAGCTCGGTGTCGTTGGCCGACACGTAGCCCAGCAGCACGTCGGAGTGGCCGGTCAGCGCCTTGGTGCCGGAGGCGACCACCAGGTCGGCGCCGAGCGCGAGCGGATTCTGCCCGAGCGGGGTGGCGGTCGTGTTGTCGACGGCGACCAGCGCGCCGGCCGCGTGGGCCAGCGCCGAGACCTCGCGGATGTCGCAGACGTCGAGGCCCGGGTTGGCCGGCGTCTCGAGCAGCACGAGGCGTACGCCCGAGAAGTCGGGATAGGGGCCGGCGGTCGGCACCGCGATCGATTTCACCCCGAGGTCGCGCAGGGTGCTCTCGGCGAAGCTGCGGACCGTGAAATACCCGTCGGAGGGCAGGGCCACCGTGTCGCCCGTGCGGAGCACAGAGAGCAGCAGAGCGGTGATGGCGGCCTGCCCGCTGGCGAAGGTCAGCGTCCGGCCGCCCTCGAGCTCGCCGATCGCCGACTCGAGCCGCCGCCGGGTCGGGTTGTCGGGCCGGCCGTAGCCGTTGTCGCCGACCTGACCGGCGGCCGGGTCGAGGTGATAGGGCGCCGCGAAGACCGGGCCGGGCAGGAACGGATCGCCCGCCTCGGCCTCCGGCAGACCCGCGTGCACGACCCTCGTGCCGTCCGAAAAGCTCATGCCGATTCTCCGCTTCGCTCCGAATCGACATGAGGCACAAACACGCTGAGCCTGATGGTTCGTTCGCTGCGCTCTCTCACTCTGGCTTCATCTCCCGGCCCATCAGCAGTTTGACCGCGACCCGCGGGTCGACGCCCTCGTGGCAGACCCGCTCCACCTGCTCGGTGATCGGCATCTCCACCCCGTGGGCGCGCGACAGGTCGCGGATCGCCAGGCAGCTCTTCACGCCCTCGGCGGTCTGCCGGGCCGCGACCTGCGCCTGCTCCAGAGTCTTACCCAGGCCCAGTTGCTCGCCGAAGGTGCGGTTGCGCGACAGTGGCGACGAACACGTGGCGACCAGGTCGCCCAGCCCGGCCAGGCCGGCGAAGGTCAGCGGGTCAGCGCCCAGGGCCACGCCGAGCCGGGCGGTCTCGGCCAGGCCCCGGGTGATCAGCGACGCCTTGGTGTTGTCGCCCAGGCCCATCGCGGCCGCCATGCCGTAGGCCAGGGCGATCACGTTCTTGACCGCGCCGCCCAGCTCGCAGCCGATCACGTCCTCGCTCGTGTACGGCCGCATGTAGGGCAGCGCGAGCGCGTGCTGGACGGCCCGGCAGCGGTCGTGGTCGGTGCCGGCCACGACGGTCGCGGCGGGCTGCTCGGCGGCGATCTCAGGCGCCAGGTTGGGCCCCGAGACGACCACGACCCGGCTGGGGTCGACCCGCGCCGTCTCGACGATGACCTGGCTCATCCGCTTGGTCGTGCCGAGCTCGATGCCCTTCATCAGCGAGATGAGCGTGGAGTCGGGCTCGAACGACCCGGCCCACTCGGCCAGGTTGCCGCGCAGCGTCTGCGACGGCACCGCGATCGCCACCAGCTCGGCCCCGGCCACCGCCTCGGCCAGGTCGTTGGTGGCCGTGATGCGGTCGGGCAGCTTGAGCCCGGGCAGCGCGGCCTCGTTGAGATGGTGCTCACGGATCGAGGTGGCCACCGCCTCGCGCCGGGCCCAGATCGTGACGTCGGCCCCGGCCTCGGCCAGCATCTTGGCGAAGGCCGTGCCCCAGGCGCCGGCCCCGAGCACCGCCGCGCGGGCCATCAGGCGTCCTCGGCGTTCGTGATCTTCTTGCGGGGGCGGTCGTAGAGGGTGGGCGGCGGCGTCTCGCCCCGCAGGGCGCCGAGCAGTCCGCTGATGTCGTGCATGATCGCCTCGGTCATCTCCTCGAGCACGGCCCGGGTCGGGGTCGCGCCCTGCCACTTGCTCAGGTCGACCGGCTTGCCGGAGGTGACGGTCACCGGCACCCGCGGGCGGAACCGCAGCTTGCTCGTGCGCGGGTCGAAGATCTGCTCGGCCCCCCAGTTCGCCACGGGCACCACGGGGGCGCCGGTGAGCAGGGCCAGCCGGGCCGCGCCGGTCTTGCCGCGCATCGGCCACAGGTCGGGCTCGCGCGTGGTCGTCCCCTCGGGATAGATCACCACGACGCCGCCCTGTTCGAGCGCCTCGACCAGCACGTCGAGCGACTTCACGGCCTCCACGCTGCCGCGTTCCACGGGGATCTGCTGCACCTTGCGGAGGAAGCCGCCGAGCAGCGGCACCTTCCACAGGCTGGCCTTGCCCAGGAAGCGCGGCCAGCGACCGGCGCTGAAGATGTAGTAACCCACGACGACCGGGTCGAAGTGCGACACGTGGTTGGAAGCGATGATCACCCCGCCCGACCGCGGGATGTTGTCCGAATTGAGCCAGGTCCGTCTGGTCCAGACCTTCAGCACCGGGATCACCAGAAGCGCCGCGAAACGCCGCCAGAACCCGAGCCTGCGGTGTGCCACGGCCCCTCCTGCCTGCTGTTGCTACCGGGACGCGGCGTGCCCCCGCCGCCTGTCGTCGTACCTGCGACGAAATCATGCCTGCTCGAAGCCTGCGGTACCAGGTAGGGGTCCTTACCTCCGGTCGCTGGCAGACTTGGCCGAATGGTGCGCGACTGGACTGCGGTGATGCCGGTCAAACGGCTCGGGGCCGCGAAGAGCCGGCTGCGTGGCGCGGTTCCGGCCGCCCGGCACGGGGAGCTGGCGCTCGCGATGGTGCGGGACACGGCGGCGGCAGTGCTGGCCGCCCCGGCGGTGGCCGAGCTGCTGGTGGTGACCGACGACCCGGTGGCCGGGGCGGCCGTGGCCGCCCTGGGGGCCCGGGTGGTGCCCGACCGGCCGGACGCGGGGCTCAACGAGGCGATGCGCTATGGCGCCGACGAGGTGGCCGGGCTGAGCCGGCATCGCGCGGTGCTGGCCGGCGATCTGCCCGCGCTGCGCCCCGAGCAGCTCGACGCGGCGCTGGCCGCGGCCCGGGGCGGGCGCGGCTTCGTGGCCGACGCCGCCGGCTCGGGCACGGTGCTGCTGGCCGTGGGGCCGGGCGAGCCGCTCGATCCGCGCTTCGGCATCGGCTCGGCGGCGGCGCACGCGGCCTCGGGGGCGCGCCCGCTGGAGGGCGAGTGGCCGGGCCTGCGGCAGGACGTCGACACCCCGGCCGACCTGGCCACCGTGCTCGGTCTGGGCGCCGGGCGGCACACCTGTGAGCTGCTGCGTGACCTGGGACTCAAGGTGGCCTGCGTCTCGGCCGCGTGAACGGTAGCTTTTAGGGCATGCAGGGCACAATCGCGACCTTCGACCCGGCCTCGCGAAGCGGCACGTTGCTGCTCGACGACGGCTCTGAGCTGGCCTTCGGGGCACCGGCCTTCGACGCCTCGGGGCTGCGCAAACTCCGCCTCGGGCAACGCGTCGACATCGAGGCCGACCCCGCCGGGGGCGTCCGGCAGGTGAGAATTCCCGGGGTCGCCTGACCCGTTCCGAGATTTGTTCGTTTCACGTTCCGCAGAAACCGGCAATGATGGTGCGATGCACACCTCGCCCCGGACCCCCGAAACCCGCCGGCGTGGCCCGAACGGCCGCTATCTCCCCCGTACGACCCCGACCGATCCGGCACCCGTGGGCGAGACCGTGGCAGCCGCAGATCCGAAACCGACGGAGCACGTGGTGACCAGCAGCATCGACGACCCGACCGAGACCGCCGCCGAGCGGCCCGAGCTGCCGGAGGACAGGTTCCTCAACCGCGAGCTCTCCTGGCTCGACTTCAACGCCCGGGTGCTGACCCTGGCCGAGGACCCGGAGACCCCGCTGCTCGAACGGGCCAAGTTCCTGGCCATCTTCGCCAGCAACCTGGACGAGTTCTACATGGTGCGAGTGGCGGGCCTGAAGCGGCGGCTGAACGCGGGCCTGCCGATGCGTGGCGGCGACCGGTCCTCGCTGCGCAACCAGCTCGAGATGATCTCGCAGCGCACGGCCGACCTGGTGACCCGGCACTCGGCCTGCTTCTCCGACGAGGTGCGGCCCAAGCTGCAGGCCGAGGGCATCGAGATCGTGAAGTGGGCCGATCTCGACGCCCCCGAGCGCGAGCGCCTGCGCAGCTACTTCCGCGAGCAGGTATTCCCCGTGCTGACCCCGCTCGCCGTCGACCCGGCCCACCCGTTCCCGTACATCTCGAACCGCTCCTTGAACCTCGCGGTCGTGCTGCGGGACCCGGAGGACGCCGGGGGCGAGCTGTTCGCGCGGATCAAGGTGCCGAACAACGTGCCGCGGTTCGTGACCGTGCAGAACGACAGCCGGGCGGTGCGCTTCCTGCCCGTCGAGGAGCTCATCGCGACCCACCTCGACCAGCTCTTCCCGGGCATGGAGCTGGAGGAGTGGCACTCGTTCCGGGTCACCCGCAACGCCGAGCTCGAGGTCGACGAGGACCGCGACGAGGATCTGCTGCAGGCCCTCGAGCGCGAGCTGGCCCAGCGCCGCTTCGGCCCGCCGGTGCGCCTCGAGGTGGCCGCCTCGATCAGCGACCACGTGCTCGACCTGCTCGTGCGCGAGCTCGACGTGGTCAGCTCGGACGTGCAGCGGGTGCCCGGCCTGCTCGACATGTCGGCCCTGTGGCAGGTGTTCGGCGAGTGCGACCGCGACGACCTCAAGGACCGCCCGTTCGTGCCGGCGACCCACCCGCAGCTGGCCGACGGCGAGGTGCCGCGCAGCGTCTTCAACCGGCTGCGCGAGAGCGACATCATGGTCCACCACCCGTATCACTCGTTCTCGACCAGCGTTCAGCGGTTCATAGAGCAGGCGGCGGCCGACCCCAACGTGCTGGCCATCAAGCAGACCCTCTATCGCACCTCGGGCGACTCGCCGATCGTCGACGCGCTGGTCGACGCGGCCGCCGCCGGCAAGCAGGTCGTGGTGCTGGTCGAGGTGAAGGCGCGCTTCGACGAGGTGGCCAACATCGCCTGGGCCCGCACGCTGGAGCGGGCCGGCTGCCACGTCGTCTACGGCCTGGTCGGGCTCAAGACGCACTGCAAGACGGCGCTGGTCGTGCGGCAGGAGGGCAACCAGATCCGCCGCTACTGCCACATCGGCACCGGCAACTACCACCCCAAGACCGCCCGGCTCTACGAGGACTTCGGCATGCTCACGGCCGACCCCGAGATCGGCGCCGACGTCACCGACCTGTTCAACGTGCTCACCGGTTACAGCCGCCAGCGGTCGTACCGGCGGCTGCTGGTGGCCCCGCACGGGGTGCGCCAGGGCCTGATCGAGCGGATCGAGGAGCAGGCCCGGATCGCCCGCGAGGGCGGCGAGGCGCTGGTGCAGATCAAGGTGAACTCGCTCGTCGACGAGGAGACGATCGACGCGCTCTATCGCGCCTCGCAGGACGGCGTGAAGGTCGACCTGATCATCCGGGGCATGTGCGCGCTGCGGCCCGGCGTGCCCGGCCTGTCGGACAACATCCGCGTGCGCTCGATCGTCGGCCGTTTCCTGGAGCACTCGCGGGTGTTCCGGTTCGGCGCGGGCGACGACGCCGAGTATTGGATCGGCTCGGCCGACATGATGCACCGCAACCTCGACCGTCGCGTCGAGGCGCTCGTCCGTGTGACCATGCCGACCGCCCGCGAGGAGCTGCGCTACGTGCTCGACCTGTCGATGAGCGACGGCACCGAGGGCTTCGACCTGGACGGTGAGGGCAACTGGCACCGGCACCCGGCCAACCTCACCGAGCCGCACGTCCACCTGCAGGAGGCCCTGCTGCGCCGGGTGATCGGCAAGGCGTCCTGAAGATGACCGACACCGTTCACGCCGCCGGTGGAGTGCTTCTGCGCGACGGCCAGGTCTGCCTCGTGCACCGTCCCCGCTACGACGACTGGGCGCTGCCCAAGGGCAAGCTCGACAAGGGCGAGCACCCGCTGATCGGGGCCGCTCGCGAGGTGCTGGAGGAGACGGGCTGGCGGGGCCGCGTGCGGCTGGCGCTGCCCGAGGTGGCGTACACCCTGCCCGACGGCCGGCCCAAGACAGTGACGTACTGGCTGATGGACGCCGTCGGCGAGGGCGGCCCGGTGCAGGACACCGACGAGGTCGACCAGGTCGCGTGGCTGTCGCTCGCCGAGGCCGCCGAGCGGGTCAGCTACGCCGACGAGCGCGCGGTGCTCGAGCACGTGGCGACGCTGCCCCCGGTGACCGACGTCGTGGTGCTGGTGCGGCACGCGCACGCGGGCGAGCGCAAGAAGTGGTCCGGCAACGACGCGCTGCGGCCGATCGACGAGCTGGGCGAGGAGCAGGCCGAGCGGTTCGCCGAGATCTGCGGCCCGATCGGGCCCGAGCGGCTCGTCACCGCGACCCCGCTGCGCTGCAAGCAGACGTTGGAACCGCTGGCCGCGGCGCTGGGCGGCATGCCGATCGTGGTGGACGGCGCCTTCGCCGAGCCGGCCGAGGCCGACGAGGCGCCGGCCAAGGCCAAACTGGCCGCGCAGCGCCTGCTGGAGCTGCGGTCGGGCACGGCCCTGCCCGCGATCTGCAGCCAGGGCAAGATAATCCCGCACCTGCTGGCCGCGCTGCGCGACGAGGCCGACCCCGAGCCCTACAAGACGCCCAAGGGCTCGGCCTGGCTGCTCACCTGGAGCGGCGACTGCCTGCTGGAGCCGACGCGGCTTTAGCGGCCCGGGCCGCCGCGCCCACCGGCACCGGATCGGCCCGCCAGTAGCCGATCAGGTCGCCGGTGAGCCAGCGGGCCCGCCACAGCTCGTCGTCGCGCGGCTCCCAGTCGCGGAACGGCAGCGACGCGACCCGCCAGCCGAGCACACAGACGAGATACCAGTTGTAGAGCGGGATGAGGCCCAGCCAGGCGTCCCGCGGCCGGTACGACGCGTGGGGCGCCAGCACGCGCACGGCGAGCGCGCCCCAGAGGCCCGTGACGCACCAGTCGAGCAGTTCCGAGCCGGTGTACCGCTCGGCCAGCGTGCCCAGCGTCCAGCCGGGCACCACGGCGGCCGCGAACACCAGCGTGGCGATCAGCGACCGGCCGACCAGCCCCCGCGGTGATGCTCTGCGCTCCATGCCCCGGACGGTAGGCCCAGCACCGCTTTCGGCGCCCGCACACACGAAAGGCGTCCACCGTTAGGGTGGACGCCTTATCGGGCGAACATGATGCAATCCGCGAAACTAGCGGGACTTGCGCGCCGTGCTAGTGGCGCGAGCCCGTGACGGAGTCTCGGCCGCGGCCGCCGTGGTGGTCTTGCGGGCGGTCGTCTTCTTGGCCGCCGCCGTCTTGGTGGCGGTGGTCTTGGCCGGGGCGGCCTTGGTGGCGGCCGTCTTCTTGGCGGCCGTCGCCTTCGTAGCGGTGGTGGCCTTCGTCGCCGTCGACTTGGCCGGGGCCGCCTTGGTGGCAGTGGTCTTCTTGGCCGCCGTCGCCTTGGTGGCGGCGGTGGTGGTCTTGGCCGGGGCGGCCTTGGTGGCGGCCGTCTTCTTGGCGGCCGTCGCCTTCGTCGCCGTCGACTTGGCCGGGGCCGCCTTGGTGGCGGTGGCCTTGGTGGCGGTCGCCTTGGTCGCGGTGGCCTTGGCCGCCGTCGACTTGGTGGCGGTGGCCTTGGTGGCGGTCGTCTTCTTGGCCGCCGTGGTCTTGGTAGCGGGGGTCGCGGTCGCCTTCGTGGCAGCCGTCTTCCGCGCCGGGGTCGCCTTCGTGGCCGCGGTGGCCTTCGTGGCAACCGCCTTCTTCGCCGGAGCGGCCGCCTTCGCGACCTTTCCGGCCGCGACCATCTCGCGGAAAGCGGTGCCCGGCTTGAACGCCGGCACGGAGGTTTTCTTCACTTTCACCGGCTCGCCCGTGCGCGGATTGCGGGCGGTACGCGCATTGCGTGCCCGCTTCTCGAAGACGCCGAAGCCGGTGATGGCAACCCGATCGCCCTTGGTGACAGCACCCTGCACCTCAGCGATGACCGCATCCAGTGCCGCCGTGGCGGACTTGCGGTCTCCCAATCGGGCTGCGAGCGCCTCGATGAGCTCGGCCTTGTTCACGGTTTTCCTCCCAAACGTGAGAACTGAGCCTCACTGGCCCAATGCGAGCCATTCTGCGCGCACCGTATGCCCTCTGACCAGCAGACACAAACATTAGTGTCATAAAAAACCCTTGCGTTACAACGCATTCGCCCCCGCCGGGGATGCGGCGGGGGCGAAAAACGTAGTGCTGACAAGGGATTTCACCCTCAGGCGGTCACCGGCTTGAAGGAAGGCCGATTTTTTTCGAAGTCGGTGATGATGTCGGCGTGGCGCAGGGTCAGTCCGATGTCGTCGAGCCCTTCCATGAGGCGCCAACGACTGAAATCGTCGATCGGAAACGACCACGAGGCATCGTCGGCGACCACCCGGCGGCCCTCGAGGTCCACGGTGATCTGCTTTTCCGGCTCGCTCTCGGCCAGATCCCAGAGCGCCTCGACCGCCTTCTGGTCGAGCTGGACGGGCAGCAGCCCCTCCTTGAGCGCGTTGCCCCGGAAGATATCGCCGAATCGGGCGGCGACGACCACCTTGAAACCCCAGTCCCGCAGCGCCCAGACGGCGTGCTGACGTGAGGATCCGGTGCCGAAATTGGGACCGGCGACGAGGATCGTGGCGCCCGTGTGGGCCGGATTGTTGAGCACGAAGCCCGGATCGTCGCGCCAGGCGCTGAACAGACCGTCCTCGAATCCGGTGCGGGTGACCCGCTTCAGATAAACGGCCGGGATGATCTGATCGGTGTCCACGTCGGAACGGCGCAGCGGCATCACTTTGCCGCTGTGGGTGACGAACTTGTCCATCTCTCGTCTCTTCCGTTCTACAGATCGGCGGGGGCGGCCAGCTTGCCGACCACGGCGGTGGCGGCGGCGACCTGAGGCGAGACCAGGTGGGTGCGCCCGCCCTTGCCCTGCCGGCCCTCGAAGTTGCGGTTGGAGGTCGAGGCGGCCCGCTGGCCGGGGCTGAGCGTGTCCGGGTTCATGCCCAGGCACATGGAACAGCCCGCGAACCGCCACTCGGCGCCCGCCTCGGTGAAGATCTTGTCGAGCCCCTCGGCCTCGGCGGCCTCGCGCACCTTGTAGGAGCCCGGGACGATCATCATGCGGACGTCGTCGTGCACCCGGTGGCCCCGGATCACGTCGGCCGCGGCCCGCAGGTCCTCGATCCGGCCGTTGGTGCAGGAGCCCACGAAGACCACGTCGACCGGCACGTCGCGGAACGGGGTGCCGGGCTCGAGGTCCATGTATTCCAGGGCGCGGCGGGCGGCGCTGCGGTCGGTCTCCTCGATGAACTCGTCGGGGTCCGGCACCACGCTGTCGAGCGGCGCGCCCTGGCCCGGGTTGGTGCCCCAGGTGATGAACGGGCTGATCGCCGCGGCGTCCAGGATGATCTCGGTGTCGTACTCCGCGTCCTCGTCGGTCACGAGCGTCTTCCAGTACGCCACCGCGGCGTCCCAGTCGGCGCCCTTGGGCGCGTTCTCGCGGCCCTCGAGATACGCGAAGGTCGTCTCGTCCGGCGCGATCATGCCGGCCTTGGCGCCCCATTCGATGCTCATGTTGCAGATGGTCATCCGGCCCTCCATGGAGAGCTTGCGGATGGCCTCGCCGCGATACTCCACGATGTGGCCGTTGCCGCCGCCGGTGCCGGTCTGCGTGATGAGGGCCAGGATCAGATCCTTCGCGCTGACCCCGGGGCGCAGCTCGCCGACCACGGTGACCGCCATCGTCTTCGGCTTGCCCTGCGGCAGCGTCTGGGTGGCCAGCACGTGCTCGACCTCGCTGGTGCCGATGCCGAAGGCCAGCGCGCCGAACGCGCCGTGGGTCGCGGTGTGCGAGTCGCCGCAGACGATCGTCATGCCGGGCTGGGTCAGGCCGAGCTGCGGCCCGATCACGTGCACGATGCCCTGATTGACGTCGCCCAGCGGGCGGATCTGAACACCGAACTCGGCACAGTTCTTGCGCAGCGTCTCGATCTGCGTCCGCGAGGTCGTGTCGGCGATCGTGAAGAGCTCGCCGCGCTGGGTGTTGAAGGCCGGGTCGGCATAACCGGTCGGCGTGTTGTGATCCTCGGTCGCGAGCGTGAGATCGGTGCGTCGAACCGGGCGGCCCGCCATGCGCAGGCCGTCGAAGGCTTGCGGGCTGGTCACCTCGTGCAACAGGTGCAGGTCGATGTAGAGCAGATCAGGCTCACCCTCGGCAGCACGCACGACATGGTCGTCCCAGACCTTTTCGGCCAGGGTCCTCGGAGTGACTCCCACCATCTGGACATCCTAAATTCTGGGAGGTATGTTTCGGCTTGTGGGACACAGTATGAGCGGTGTCGGCGTTCTCGACAAGGCGGTAGTCATCCTGGCGGCGTGTGTCGACGGCGCCAGCCTGGCCGAACTCGTCGACCGCACGAAACTGCCGCGGGCGACCGCACATCGCCTGGCCCAGGCCTTGGAGATCCACCGGATGCTGGTGCGGGACACCCAGGGCCGGTGGCGGCCGGGCCCCCGGCTGGGCGAGCTCGCCAACGCCGCGCCGGACGTGCTGCTGACCGCGGCCGAGCCCCTGCTTTCCGCATTGCGGGACGCGACCGGGGAAAGCGCGCAGCTCTACCTGCGCCGTGCCGACGAGCGTATCTGTGTGGCCGCGGCCGAGCGCGCCAGCGGCCTGCGCGACACCGTGCCGGTCGGCTCGGTGCTGCCGATGGTCGCCGGTTCGGCCGCCCAGATCCTGCTCGCCTGGGAGCCGCCCGAGGCCGTCATGCCGCTGCTGCCCCGCTGCAAGTTCACCGGCCGCACCCTGGCCGAGGTGCGCCGCCGGGGCTGGGCCCAGAGCGTGGCCGAGCGCGAGCCCGGTGTGGCCAGCGTCTCGGCGCCGATCCGCGACCGGACGGGCCGGGTCATCGCCTCCATCTCGATAAGCGGTCCGATCGAGCGCCTCGGCCGTCGTCCCGGCGAACGGCACGCGATGGCCGTGGTGCGGGCCGGACAGCGGCTTTCGGGTCTGTAGAAGCGTCGATAGAGTCGCCGCGTGCGGCTCTTCGGTCGTGAGACGGAGTGCGCCGCGCTCGATTCCCTCCTCACCGGGGCGCGATCCGGGCGCAGCGCGAGCCTCGTGCTGCGCGGCGAGCCCGGCGTCGGCAAGACCGCACTGCTGCGGTACGCGGAGGGTCGCGCGACGGATTCCCTGTGGATCAGCGGCGTCGAGCCCGAGACCGATTTCCCGTACGCGGCCCTGCACCGCCTGCTGATCCCGCTCCTCGGCGACCGCGCCCGGCTGCCCGCGACTCAGCTGGCGGCGCTCGAAGTGGCCTGCGGCCTCGCTGACGGCCCGCCACCCGACCTCTATCTGGTCAGCCTGGCCGCGCTGACCCTGCTGGCCGGTTCCCGCCGCACGGACGGCCAGGCGTCGCCCCGCACGCGGTTGTGTGTCGTGGACGATGCGCAGTGGCTCGACCAGGAGTCGTTGCGGGCCCTGGCCTTCGTGGCCCGCCGCCTGCACGCCGAGGGTGTGGTGCTGCTGTTCGGCCTGCGCACGGAAGGCGACGGCCCAGGCGGCCCGGGGCTGCTCGCCGGCGTGGCCGTGCGCGAGATCGCCGGCCTGGCCCCGGAGGCGGCCGTGGCGTTGCTCACCGACGTCGTCGACTCCGTGGTCGACCGGGCCCGGGCCGAGCACATCGCGCGGGCCACCGGCGGCAATCCGCTCGCCCTGACCGATCTGGGTCACGAGCTCACGGCCGGGCAGCTGGGCGGGACGGTCGCCCTGCCCGAGCCGGCACCCATCGGCAGCCGGCTCGAGGCGCACTACGCGGCCCGGATCGACGGCTGTCCCGCGGCCACCCGCACCTGGCTGCTGCTGGCCGCGGCGGGCGCGGGCACCGCCGGCGATGGTCTCACCGCGGCCGCCCGGCTGCTCGGCGTCACCCCCGCCGACGCCGCCCCGGCCGAGGCCGACCGGCTCGTCACCGGTTCCCCGGCGTGCACATTCCGGCATCCCCTGGTGCGCTCGGCCGTCTACGGCGGGGCCACCCCGGCCGCCCGGCGGGCCGCCCACCGCGCCCTGGCCGCCACGATCACGGGTGAGTCCGAGGCGGATCGCCGGGCCTGGCATCTCGCCGCGGCCGCCGACGGTCCCGACGAGACGACGGCGGCCGAGCTCGAGACGCGCGCCGACCGGGCCGCGGCCCGCGGCGGGCACACCGCCCGGGCTACCTTCCTGACCCGATCGGCCGAACTGACCCCGGATCCCGGGGCGCGGGCCGTCCGGCAGGTGCGGGCGGCCGAGGCCGCGCTCGCGGCCGGCGCCTACGGTCAGGCGCTGCTTTTGCTGGACGACTTGGACGAGAGCGCACTGCCGGGCGCGGCGCGCGGCAGCGCCCTCATGACGCGGTCGCTGGCCGAGGTCAACACGGGAACGCCGGACGGGCAACGGCTGGGCGCCGCCCGCTGCCTGGCCGCGGCGCGCGCGTTCGGCGACGACCGGGAACGGGCCCGGCGCGCCGTCGTGCAGGCGATCGAGCTGGCTCGCAGCGCCGAGCACCTGTCCGCGGTGAGCGAGCCGGAGATCGCGGCCGAGGCGGCCCGGCTGGTCGGTCCCGGCCCGACCGGCCTGGACGAGCTGATCCTGGCCGGCTACGCCGAATTCACCACCCACGGATACGCCGGCGGGCTGCCCGCCGTGCGCCGGGCGGTGGACGCGCTCGCCGGCCCGGCGCTGAGCGACGAGGCCCTGCTGGCCCGGCTCGTGGTCGGCGTCAACCTGTGCACGCTGCTGTGGGACGACGCCGCCAAGGACGGGCTGCTGCGCCGGGCCGAGCAGGCCGCCCGCCGCAGCGGCGCCCTGCACGCGCTCGACCTGGTGCACTATCTCGGCACGATGACCTGGACGTTGCTGGGCGGGCTGAACGAGGCCGACCGGCACGACGCGGCCGGGCTGCGGCTGCGGGCGGCGCTCGGCATGACCGCGGATCAGGCCCAGGTGTGGCGGCATCCCGAGCTGGCGACGTGGCGGGCCGGGCCGGGCGTGCGCGAATCGGTCGCGGCCGCGCTCGGCGTCTTCGAGATGCTCTGCCTGGGCGGCCTGCACGCGTGGACCAGGCTCAGCCTCGCGGTGCTGGACAACGCCGAGAGCCAGTACGCGGCGGCCCGCGAGACCCTGCTCGGGCTGGTCGAGCTGGGCCGGCCGCACCGCTACGCCGACGCGCTGCCCGACCTGACCGAGGCCGCGCTGCGAGCGGGCGACCGGCGTACGGCGAAACTGGCCGCGGCCGACCTCACGGTGGTCGCCGAGGCCTGCGGCACGCCCCGCGCGCTCGGGGTGCTCGAGCGCTCACGGGCCCTGCTGGCCCCGGCGGCCGAGGCCGAAACCCCGTACCGGCGGGCGATCGAGCATCTCGGCGACGGCCTTTGTCACGGCGATCTGGCCCGGGCGCATCTGCTCTACGGCGAGTGGCTGCGCCGGCAACGCCGCCGCCGGGACGCCCGCGAGCAACTGGCCACGGCGCTCGAGATGTTCGAGGGCGTACGGGCCGAGGCGTTCGCGGAGAGGACCCGCAAGGAGCTGCGCGCGCTGGGCGGGACGGTGCTTCACCCCGTACGGGAGACCGACGAGACGGCATTGACCCCGCAGGAGGCCGCCGTGGCCCGCCTGGCCCGGGACGGGGGAACCAATGCCGAGATCGCGGCGCATCTGTTCCTGAGTGCCAGCACCGTCGATTACCACCTGCGCAAGGTGTATCGGAAGCTCGGGGTGCGGTCGCGCCGGCAGTTGCGCGGCAAGGTGCACGACTGACTACGTGAGACGCGTGATTCGCGGGTGGACGCGCTCCCAGCACGATCGGCACATGACCACGATCGTTCTGGTTCACGGCCTCTGGGTGACTCCGCGCAGCTGGGAGCACTGGATTTCCTACTACGAGGCGAAGGGGCACACCGTTGTCGCCCCGGCCTATCCCGGCTTCGAGGTCGAGGTCGAGGCCCTGCGCGCCGACACCTCGCCGATCGCCGCGGTGACCGTTCCCGAGACAATCGCCCACCTCGAAAAGGTCATCACGGCCCTGCCCGAGAAGCCGGTCATCATCGGCCACTCGTTCGGCGGCACGCTGACTCAGCTGTTGCTCGACCGCGGACACGGATCGGCCGGCGTGGTCATCGACTCGGCGCCGCCGGAGGGGATTTACGTCAACCCGCCGTCGCAACTCAAATCGCTCTTCCCGATCCTCAACAACCCCGCCAAGCGGCACCAGGCCGCCGGTTTCACCCCCGAGCAGTGGCATTACGCGTTCTGCAACACGCTTTCCGAGGCGGAGTCGCAAGAGGCCTACGACCGGTACGCCATTCCCGCGCCGGGCAGCTGGGTCTGGGCGTACGGGCTGATCGCGAATTTCAAGCCCGGCAAGCAGGAGACGTGGGTCGACTTCCACAACAAGGAACGGGCGCCGCTGCTGTTCATCGCGGGCGGGGCCGACCACATCATGCCGCCGTCGGTGAACAAGTCGAATGCGAGCCATTACAAGGCCGCCCCCGCGGAGTATTTCGAGTTCCCCGGCCGCTCCCACTGGACGTGCGGCGAGCCCGGCTGGGAGAAGGTGGCCGACAAGGCCCTCGAGTGGGCGCTCGCCAACGCTCGATGACCGGACTGGCGATCACCCACATCGGCGGGCCGACCACGCTGATCGAGCTCGGCGGCGTGCGGCTGCTCGTCGATCCCACCTTCGACGCCCCCGGCCGGCGCTATTCGTTCGGCTGGGGCACGTCGTCGCGGAAAACGGCGGGCCCGGCGCTCCCGCCCTCGTCGCTGGGAGCGCTCGACGGCATCCTGCTCACCCACGACCAGCACGCGGACAACCTCGACGACGCCGGACGGGAGCTGCTGCCCTCGGTGCCCGTCGTGGTCACCACACCGGCGGGCGCCCGCCGGCTGAATTGTGTGGGGCTGACGCCGTGGCAGCGCACCACGATCGGCGACGTCGAGATCACGGCCACCCCGTCGCGGCACGGGCCGGCCTGGAGCGTGCCGATCGTCGGACCCACCACCGGATTCGCGTTGCGGCCGCCCGGCTCCTCCTCGGTGGTCTGGATCTCGGGCGACACCGTCGTCTTCCCGGGCGTCCTCGAGGTGGCTTCCCGCCTCACCGTCGACACGGCCGTGCTGCACCTGGGCAAGGTCCAGTTCGGCCTCACCGGTCCCGCCCGTTTCACGATGACCGGCCGCGATGCTTCTTCGCTCTGCAGTTTTATAAAGCCGCGGCGCATTGTCCCCGTGCACTACGAGGGCTGGTCCCACTTCCACGAGGGCCGCGCGCAGATCGACGCGGCCTTCCCACCCGGCGCGATGACGTGGCTCACCCCGGGGGTCCGGACGGCTTGGGAGTGAGCCGATCGGCCCGGCCCAGCAGATAACGCCGCTCCACCGTGTTGGCGGTCAGCCCGGCCGCCGCACGGTAGAGCCGGGCCGCCTCGTCGTGCGCGCCCGTCCGTTCCAGCAGATGAGCCCGTACGGCTTGCTCACGTTGCCGGGTGAGCGGCTCATGGGCCAGGTCGGGCTGCTCGTCGAGCAACGCCAGGCCCTGCCCCGGCCCGTACGCCTGGGCCACCGCCACGACGCGGCTCAGCCGGACCGGCGCCGTGGGCATGACCGCCTCGAGCCCCTGGTAGAGCGCGGCGATCTGCGGCCAGTCCGTGTCTCCGGGCGCGGCGTGCACTGCCGCGATGGCCGCCTGGATCCGGTACGGCCCCGCGTCCGGCTCGGCCCAGACCGCGTCGAGCAGTTCGGTGCCCTCCCGGATCAGCGCCTGGTCCCACCGTTCGCGGTCCTGTTCCTCGAGCGGCACCAGGCGGCCGTCCTCACCCGTACGGGCGGGGCGGCGGGCCTCGGTGAGCAGCATCAACGCGAGCAGGCCGGTCGTCTCGAGTTCGCCCCTCTCGGCTTGGTGCAGCATGCGGGTCAGGCGGATCGCCTCGTGGGCCAGGTCGACCCGGTCGAGGCGGTCGCCCCGGGAGGCCGTGTAACCCTCGTTGAAAATCAGGTAGAGCACCTGCCGTACGGCCTCCACCCGCCCTTTCACGAACGAGGTCGATCGCAGGTGCTTCTTCGCGCGGCTGATCCGGGCGCTCATGGTGTTCTCGCTCAGCCCGGACGCATGAGCGACCTCGGCGGTGGTGAGGCCGCCCACGGCGCGCAGGGTCAGGGCGACCTGGGCGGTGGGCTCGAGCGACGGATGACAGCAGAGCAGCAGCAGGGTCAGGCTGTCGTCCACCGCCGACCCGGGTGCCGCGGGTGGGGCGGTCGCGGCCTCGTACTCGCGCCGCCGGCGGGCCTGATCGGCGCGCAGCAGGTCGACCAGCCGCCGATAGCCGACCCGGATCAGCCAGCCGCGCGGGTCGGCCGGGACACCGTCCGCCGGCCATTTCCGGCTCGCCGCGAGCAGCGCCTCCTGCACCGCGTCCTCGGCCAGGTCGAAGTGCCCGAACCGCCGGACGAGCGCGCCCAGCACCTGCGGCGCCTCGCTGCGCAGCAGGTGCTCGAGCGCGGGCGTGCTCACCCCCGGAACTCCCCGCCCAGGATGGGCCGGATCTCGATCGGCTCCCCCAGGATCGCGACGAGCCGCCCCACGATCTCGACCGCCCGCTCCCGGCTCGCGCAGTCGATCACCGCGAAGCTGGCGAGCACCTCCTTGAGCTCGGCGAACGGCCCGTCGGTGGCGACCACGCCGTGCTCGGTGCGCCGCACCGTGGTGCTCACCGCCGGATGCCCGAGCCCCTCGGTCGACACCAGCTCGCCGCTCTCGGTGAGCTCCCGCTGAAACCGCGAATAGACCTCGACGGCCTCCTCCGCCCCGACCCCCGCATCCCAGGCGGCGAGCGGCGTGTAGGCCAGCAGGAGATATTTCATCGTTCTCCCCCTCGGATCGCGTTCAGGGCAATCGCGGTGGTCCAGCCGAACGAGACGAGCCCGGTCACCGCGAGCTGCACACTCGCGTGCTCCGGCGGCGTCGGCAGCAACAGCACCACCGCCACGATCCCACTGAGGACAGCGGGAAGCACCGCCCGCCGCCTTCCCGCGCGAACGGCGTGCACGACACACGCCCCCGCCAGGGCCAGAAACGCCAGCACCGCCGCCGTCGCATGCGCGACGCCGTGCCACGACATCGGCACCACCGCCGGCGCCCCCGCGGGAAACCCGTTCGCGGCATCCGGCACGAACAGCCCCGCCGCCGCCAGCCCCGCCCCGAACCCACCGACGAACACGGCCGTCGCCCGCTGCTCCCTGAGCCCCACCGCGAGCGCCACAACGGCCAGCCCCACCACGACGAAGGTCACCGACTGAACCCACCCCGCCCCACCCAGCATCAGCTGGCTGAGCGGATGCCGCCGCAGATCGAACCCGTCCCGCACCATCACCTGCACCACATTCGACCCGACGAACAACGGCCCCGCCCACACCCCGGCGAGCAAGAGCCCCCGGCCGGTATCGGTCTTGACGGCAGTAATTGTGAGGTCCTCCCCCTTTTCGACTGCCGTTACCTCGGAGCCCCCACCGCGCAATGACGCCGACGATCTATGACCCGCGTCACACGTCTTCGTCATTGGGGTCGTCGGTAGGTTGACGTGGGTGAGCGACATTTTCGTGCGCCGGATCGACTACGGATATTTCGTACGGCCGGCCGAGGAGACGGGCACGGGCCAGGTCCGGGTGGAGCCCACGCTGGGATACCTCGTGGACCATCCGGAAGCCGGCCTGATCCTGGTCGACACCGGCATGGGCGGCAACGCCGAAGTGGACGCCTGGTACCACCCGACGCGGATCCCCCTGGCCGGCGCCCTCAAAGCCGCCGGGGCCGACATCGCCGACGTCCGCATGGTCATGAACTGCCACCTGCACTTCGACCACTGCGGCGGCAACCCCGAGCTGGCCGGCCGCCCGATCTTCGCCCAACGGGCCGAACTGGAACTGGCCCGAGCCCCCGAAAGCCACACACTCCCCGACCTGGTCGACCACCCGGGCGCCCACATCGAAGAACTGACCGGCGAAGCCGAAATAGCCCCCGGCGTCCACATCATCCCGACCCCCGGCCACACCGCAGGCCACCAGTCCCTGGTAATCCACCGCCGCGACGGCACCGTGATCGTGGCCGGCCAATCCCACGACAACGCCACCCTCTTCACCACCGACGCCATGGCCCACAAGGCCGCCCTAGCCACCCACCCGTCCTGGCTCCCCCGCCTCCTATCCCTAGACCCCCGCCAGATCTACTTCGCCCACGACAACGCAATCTGGACCCCCTAACCCCCCGAACCGCCCCCACTCCAACCCGGCCGAATTTCGCGAAGGGCACGGGGTTGGGCTCTGTAGGCACACGGGACACACCTCGGTCGAACCCTGTCCAGGCGGCGCACCCTCAGCTAGGCCCCGTGGAGGCGGCGCACTCTCAGCTGTTCTCTATGGGGGCTGCGCACCCTTAGCTGCGCTCCGGGGGGCGCGCCCCGCGGCTGGGCGTTGTGGGGCCGGCGCACCCCGGGTGGGCGCTGTGAGGCCGGCGCACCCCCGGCTGGGCGATGTGAGAGCGGCGCACCCCGGCTGGGCGATGTGAGGGCGGCGGACCTCCGACTGGGCTCCGTGGGGGCAACCTCGGGCCGGGCTCTGCTGGAGCGCAAGAAGCACGGATTGGTTATGGCGGGGGCAAGGAGCGCACCCCCCGATTGGGTCCAGTTGGGCGGAGAGCGCAGCCCCACCACCGGTTGGGCTGCGATGGTGGTGGCAGCAAGGTGGAAGCCGGGGCGCCTGCGGTCTTGGGGTTTGATGTTGACGTTGCCCGTGCTGGCCGTGTCGCTAAGGTCGACCTTTTCGTTGCGGGGGCAAGAAACGCGGTCCCCTCGGTTGTTGAGCTCAGCCAGCCGCCACGAGCCCAGCCCCAGCACCCGTTGGGCCCTATTGAGGGCAAAGCTAGGGCGGGGAGCACAGCCCCAGCACCGATTGAGCTGCGTTAGTGGCGGCAGCGAGTGGAAGCCGGGGGCACCGTCGGTCTTCTGGATGCCGGGGACGCCGTCTGTCTTGGGTTGATGCTGACGTCGACCGCGCTGGGGGGTGTCGCTGACGTCAACCTTTTCGGTGCGGGGACAGGAAGCGCGGCCCCCTGGGTTCGGCCCAGCCAGGGGCGATAAGTACAGCCCGAGCACCCGTTGGCCCCTGTTGAGGGCAAGGAACGCAGCCCTCAACACCAGATAAGGCTCGCTTAGGGGCAAGAAGAGCGCCCCCCGGGTTGGTTCTGGCGCGGCGTCGAGTTACTGGCAGGACCAAGAAGCGCAGCCCCACCACCGGCTGGACTGGGTTGGCAGGGAGCCCGGCCCTCGCTTGGGCTTCATGAAGAGCAAGGTTCAGTGCTGTTGGGGGCAAGGGGCGCAGCCCCCAAGCACCACCTCCCCGTCACCGACGCGCGAAAGAGCAAGCACCGTAACGTGGGGTCTGGGGGCTCGGCCCCCAGGCAGAACGCGGAATGAGCCCGTCCGCGCTTTCTGCGGACGAGCTCAACCCGAATGTAGCCCCGAAGGGATTCGAACCCTCGCTACCGCCTTGAGAGGGCGGCGTCCTAGGCCGCTAGACGACGGGGCCAGGATCTTACTTGTTGCTTCCGCTTCCGCGTTGGCGACGGGCCGAACTCTATCAGAAGTCCAGCGCCGCCTCCCCCGTGGGAGTGGTTGCGCTGGGGTACCAGGACTCGAACCTAGACTAGCTGAACCAGAATCAGCCGGGCTGCCAATTACCCCATACCCCATTGGCCCGGTTTCCCGTGCCGAGAGAAAACCTTACCTGACGCTTCAGGGCCCACCAAATCGGGTTCCGTCATCGGAACAGGCCGGCGTGGTCGCGGGCCCACTGCTCGTATGTTTTCGCAGGCCGGCCGAGCAGTTCGGGGACGGTCGGCACGGCGGCTTGGGGGTGTCGGGTGAGCTGGGCGGCGCCTTGCAGATACCACTCGGCGTATTCGCCCATGACCGGCCGCAGTTGTTCGACCGCCTCGTCGTGGGTGAGTTCGATGTAGCGGAGGTCACGCCCGAGGGCCCGGCCGATCGCTTCGACCTTTTCGCGTCGGGTCAAAGACTGGGGTCCCGTGAGCTCGTACGACTGGCCTTCGTGACCCGTGGTGACGATCACGTGGGCGGCGACGGCGGCGATGTCTTCCTGGGCGATCGCCGCGTTGGCCGAACCGGCGTAGCCGTCGCGCACTTCGTCGCCGGCGCGGATCTGGTCGGCCCAGAGGGTGGCGTTGGCCATGAATTCGCCCGGTTCGAGGTGGGTGTGCGGCACTCCGGAGGCTTCGACGGCGTTTTCGATCTCCTGCCAGTGGTCGCCTTTGGCGCCGGCCAGGTCGACGATTCGCCGCACGCCCGCGTCGGCAGCCCGCCGGCACACCTCGTACGCGGTCGGAATGTGCGGCGCGAGGTAGAGCACGTCGACGCCGTGCAGGGGAACCGTCGACGGCCGGCTCACGAAACCGCGGACGACCTCGACGGATGACGGAAGTCCGGCCCGCGCCGGGTCGACCGTCAGCGCTCGTATGTCGTCGGCACCTCGGGCCAGCAACTCGTCGACGACCATGCGGCCCACGTTCGCGGTGGCTCCGGTGACCAGGACCTTCATTCCCGTAGGGTATACGGAATCATGGAGGAGTTCAGCCCGCGGATCCTTCCGCTGCTCTGGCGCCGGCACATCCCGGCCCGCAAGCCGGTCGGCCGTCCGCCCCGGCTCACCGTCGACGTGGTGGTCGCCACCGCTGTCCGTATCGCTGACGCCGAGGGGCTGGAGGCGGCGAGCATGGCCCGGGTGGCCGCCGATCTGTCGGTCGCCACGATGAGCCTTTACACGTACGCGCCTTCGCGACCCGAGCTGGTCGATCTGATGGTCGACGAGGTGCTGTGGGCCCGCGAGCTGACCGCCGGGGGCAGTTTCCGGGAGCGCGTGGGCTATTTCGCCGAGCGCACCTTCGCGATGTATCGGGCGCATCCCTGGCTGGCCGAGGTCTCGCGGGTGCGGCCGCCGGTCGGGCCGGGCATGCTGGCCGAGACCGAGTTCATGCTCGCGGCAGTGGCCACGCTGGGGCTGCCGATCCGCCGGCTCAGCCCGGCCGCCACCACGATCACGTCGTGGATCACGGCGGCGGCCCGGCACGAGGCGGAGGGCGCGTTGTTACGCCGTACGACCGGGCTCAGCACCGACGAGTGGTGGCTGCAGCGCGGCGAGATGTGGGAGAGCTGGTTCGACGTCGAGCGGCATCCCACGATGACCTCGATCTGGAACGCGGGCGCCTTCGACCGGGGCAGCGACCAGCAGGCCCAGGACTCGTACGGGCTGGGTCTGGACCTGCTGCTGCGCGGGATCGAGGGGTCAGTCGAGGGAGACGACGGGGTTTCGTAGCTCGCCGATGCCCTGGATGCTCACCGACACCGTGTCGCCGGGCGTGATCTGGCTGACCCCGGCGGGCGTGCCGGTCAGGATGATGTCGCCCGGCAGCAGGGTCATGACATGCGACACGTACGACACCAGGGTCGGCACGTCGAACACCATGTCCTTCGTGCGGCCCAGCTGCACCGTCTCGAGCGCCTCGGGGTTGCGCCCGACCTCGGCGCGGATCTCGAGGTCGCTCACGTCGAGGCCGGTGACGATCCACGGGCCGATCGGGCAGAACGAGTCGAAGCCCTTGGCCCGCGTCCACTGCGGGTCGCTGCGCTGCAGGTCACGGGCGGTGACGTCGTTGCCGATGGTGTAGCCGAAGATCGCCTTCTCGGCGCCGGCCCGGTCGAGGCGGCGGGCCCCGGTGGCGCCGATCACGACGGCGAGCTCGCCCTCCTCCTCGACCCGCTGCGACTGCGGGGGCAGCCGGATCGCGTCGTTGGGGCCGATCACCGAGGTGGACGGCTTGATGAAGATCAACGGCTCCTTGGGCACCTCGTTGCCGAACTCGGCGGCGTGGTCGGCGTAGTTGCGGCCGACGCCGATCACCTTGCTGGAGAAGATGGGGGCGAGCAGGCGTACGTCGGCCAGGGCCCAGCGCTGACCGGTGAACCGGACCTCCTCGAACGGCAGCGAGCCGATCTCGGCGATGGTCAGGCCCGACGCGTCACCCTCGACGACGCCGAACGACACTCCTCCGGCATGAACAAAACGGGCGAATCGCACGGTTGATCCCCTCTACGCTGACGGCTCTTCAAGGGAAATCTACGCCGAGCGCTCGCCGTTCATTTCGTTCGCGGTCGCACCCAGCCGCGGGAACGGATCGAGCGAGAAGATGACCTCGATCGGGACCTCGAAATACCGCGAGATGCGCAGGGCCAGGTGGAGGCTGGGGCTGAACTCGCCGCGCTCGATGTAGCCCACCGTCTGATAGTGGACCCCCAGGGCGTCGGCGAGCTGCCGCCGCGAGACCCCGCGCTCGGCGCGGAGCATCGCAATCCGGTTGTAAGTAACCTCGTTGCTGCCCATCAGCTCTCTCTATCGACCCACCGTGGCCAGCGCCCGCTCCCGCCGCGCGGCCACCGCGGAGCCTGACTCGCGCCGCGCCATCCGTCGCATCAGCACCGGCGCCACCAGCAGGCCCAGCACCGCCCAGACGGCGAGCACCCCGAACGTCTCGAGATGACGCCACGAATCGCCCAGCTCGACCGAGGCCAGCGCGTCGGGCAGGAACACCGATCGCATGCCCAACCCTAGCCAGTAGATCGGGAAGAGCTGCCCGACGGCCTGCAACCAGCCCGGCATGCCGGTGATCGGGTAGAAGATGCCGGAGATCGCGACCAGCCCGAAGATCGGGAGCATCACGAGGCCGAGCAGGCGCGGGTTCTCCAGCATCGAGCCGATCGCCGCGCCGATCGGCATGGTGGCCACGACGGCCAGCGGGAGCAGCCAGACCAGCGTCAGGATGCCGCCGAGGTCGACCTGAACGCCGTCGACCAGGAACAGGCCGGGGATCAGCACGACCAGCACCGAGAAGATCGTCATGCCACCGATCATGACGACCTTGCCGACCAGATAGCCCGTCATCCCGTACGGGGTGGCTTTGGCTCGCAGCAGCGTGCCGTCCTCGCGCTCGACGACCAGGTACTGCGCGATGGTCAGCAGGCCGCCGAACGCCAGCAGCATGCCGATCGAGCTGGGCAGGGTGGCCGCGCCGAGCGAGAAGGTGGTGCCCGGCACCTTCGCGTCGTTGGTGAAGAAGAGCGTGATCAGCAGGCCGACCGACGGGAAGAAATAGCCCCACAGGTCTTGGGAGTTGGTCAGCGTCTGGCGCAGCTCGATGAGCCCGCGGGCGGCGCCGACCCGCAACGTCTCGATCATCGCGCGCTTCCCTCCGTGTCGGCGACCAGTCGCATGTAGGTGTCTTCCAGACTGTTACGCCGCACTTCAAGGTCTTCGACAGCGTCGCCGTGCTGCAGAAGCAGTTCCCGTACGAACGGAGTGGGGTTCGCCGCCGAGTGGACGAACCGCTGCCCGTCGCGGCTCCAGCGGATCTCGCTCTCGCCGGCCACCCGGCGCGACAGGTCGTCGGCCGAGCCGTCAGCGATGATGTGCCCGCCGTTGAGGATCAGGATGCGGTCGGCCAGCTTCTCCGCCTCGTCGAGATCATGGGTGGTGAGCAGGATCGTCGTGTCGTCCACATCGGTCAGCCGATGCACCAGGTCGTGAAACTCGCGCCGGGCGGCCGGATCGAACCCGACCGTCGGCTCGTCGAGGAACAGCAGGTCGGGCCGGCCGACGATGCCGATCGCCACGTCGAGGCGGCGCCGCTGGCCGCCGGAGAGCCGCTGGACCCGCGTCGCGGCCGCCGCGGTCAGGCCGACCACGTCGAGCAGGTCGTCGACCGGCCAGGGCCGGGTCTTGCGGTCGGTGGAGAACCGCCGGTAATACCGCCCGAGATGACCGAGCAGCTCGCGGACCTGCCACTTGCCGTGATCGCGCCAGGACTGCAGCACCACGCCGACCTGGGCCCGCCACGCCTCGCCGGCCTTGGCCGGATCGACGCCGAGCACGGTCACCTCGCCCGAGGACCGCATGCGGAAGCCCTCGAGGATCTCGATCGTCGTGGTCTTGCCCGCGCCGTTGGGCCCGAGCAGCGCGAGCACCTCACCGCTGCGGGCGGCGAAGCTCACACCGTGCAGGACGTCCTTCGTCCCGTAGCGCATCCGCAGGTCACGGACGTCGATGACCCGCTCGTCGGCCGGCACCTGCGGGCCCGACTCGAGCGCCCCCGTCAGAGTCATTCCTCCCATGTCCAGCACACTATCAAGAATGTAGTAGGTGTACTACATCTGCGAGCAGACGTTCGGTATCTGACAATTGACTGACCGAATTGGACGCTTACGCCACTTTCGTCCGCGACGCAGATTGCATTCGCGCCTAACGGTGATCGTGTTGATCGCCTCGGCTGGATACGCTGATGCCATGGGGATCAAGCAGGTGAGGGCGCTCACCACGACGCTGCCCTCGGTGACCTGGATTCCCCTCGCCCGGGCCCACGCCGAGCGGGCCGACGAGATGACCGCGGGCCACCGTGCCCGCCGGGCCACCGGCGAGAAGCACGCCATCGAGGATTTCCTCTACGACTACTACGGCACCCGGCCCTCCGTGCTGCGCCGCTGGCATCCCGGGGTCGGCGCCGGCCTCGCGCCCGCGCCCGACGGCCTGGCCGAGCAGTCGTCGTGGAAGTTCTACATGACCTATCCCGACGGCGTGGTCACGCTCGACCAGGACGCGTACGTGCACGCCCGCGGCGAGAGCGTGCGCTACATCCACGGCCTGCTCACCGCCACGGCGTCCCGCCCGGTCTTCTCGGGCTGCTTCGGCCTGCACGAGTGGGCCATGGTCTATCGCGATCCCGAGCACCGCCACCCGCTGCCGCTGCGCCTGGGCCTGGCCGAGACCGACCGGGTCGTCGAGCAACACCCCATCCGCTGTACGCATTACGACGCGTTCCGCTTCTTCACCCCCGAGGCCGTCGGGCTCAACCGCCTGCAGCCGACCCGGGCCACCCAGGTCGACCTCGACCAGCCCGGCTGCCTGCACGCCGCGATGGACGTGCACAAGTGGGCGACGAAGCTGGGCGCCGCCGTCCCGGGCGCGCTGGCCCTCGACTGCTTCGCCCTGGCCTCCGACATCCGCCTGCTCGACATGCAAGCCAGCCCGTACGACCTGAGCTCCTACGGCCACCCCCCGGTCAAGATCGAGACCCCCGAGGGCAAGGCGGAATACGTGGCCCGCCAGCGCGAGTTCGCCCGCCGCGCGGCCGCCCTGCGGGCCCGCCTGATCCGCGTCTGCGAAGAGCTGATGGGCCCCGAGGGCGCGGCCCGCAGCCGCGAGGCAGTCGCCCCGGCCAACCGCCGCTGAGCGCTACCCGATCCCGCAATACTTGATCGCCCACCCGATCGGAACATCCCCGGCCGGCAGGGTGATCTGGTAGATCGCGAAGGAGATCCAGCGCTCGCGAAGACCGGGCATGGCGAGGTCCTGGGTGAGCGGCGTGCCGTACAGGCGGAACAGCCCGTCGGTGCCGTAGCCGCCGCTGGTCACGCCGCAGTCGCGCGGAGGCGGAAGTTGCCTCCCCTCGTCGAACTTCTTCCCCGTACAACCGGTCTTGATCCGTTGCTGCGGGTCGACGGTGATCGAGCAGCCGAACTGGAAGGTGCTGCGCTGCCCGCCGTTGTAGCCGAACTCGTCGGACGTCGGGAACCCGACCGGCCCGTTCTCCCACCCGTTCATCGCCCACCGGCTGCGGATCCAGCCGCGCACCGAATGCGCCCCCGTCGCGGGCGAGAAGTAAACGGATCCATGCTGGAAGTGCATGCCCCGCCCCCGGCCCCCACCGGCGGCGAAGTCCCCCGTGATCGGCAGCCCGAGCAGGGCGGACTGCTCCCGATACTTGGCGAGGATCGGCCCGCACAAAAGCGACCCGTTGTGCCGTTCGCAGGTGCCGGTCGCCCAGACGGCTCTGTTGCCGGGCGCATAGAGGACAAGGTTGCCGTCATCTTGAAGACGCAGCACCGACCCGTTGCGCCCGGCCGTCCCGGAAGACCACAGCGCGACGTGCCCGGGCCCGTAAATGACCAGGTTGCCGTCACCCTGCATCTCCAACGTCGAGCCGGCCCTCATCCGCAGGTTGACCGCCTGCCATACGGGCTCGATCTCCGCACGAAACTCCCTGAGCGCGCCGTCGGCCTGCATCGTGAGCCGGAACTGCCCGTTCGGCGAGGTCAAACTCTGCCCGGGGTTGAGCCGCTCCCCGCCGACGAGCAACGACTGCCCAGCCGCGGCCCGTGCGGGAGCCGCGATCGCGAGCAGGGCCAGCACCAGCAGGACCACTATCGGGAATCTACGCATGGAAAATCAGCACCCCTTTGACACGTCAGGTGATCGACTGTCTGTTGCTGGCGGACGGCACAACCGAGGAGGGGATGCGTGATGAGCCTGCTGGGCGATCTCATTCGGCTGTCGCCGGGGTTGCGGGAGGACATTCGGGGCGATCCCTCAACCGCGTACGAGCGGGTGACCAAGTTTGGTGGGGCGGAGCGGCTCGAGCTCGACTGGGAGTGGAAGGTGTTCGGGCCGTTGTTCGCGGCGGCCGGCTTCGGGGTCAACCCGTTCCGCTCCGGGGCGTTGTTTCCGGATGCGGAGAACGCGTTCGGGGCCTGGGGCGACTCTCGTTCGCTGGATCCGGCTCAGGTGGTGGAGGCGGCTGCCCTGCTCGAGCGGACGCCGTTCGCCGCGCTCGCTCCTCGTCTGCGGGACGCGCTGGTCGAGCGGGACACCGTACGGGTCGACTATGACTTCGAGTCGCCGACCTATGGGCAGCCGCTGCCACCCGAGCGGATCGTGACGCCGGTGTTCTCGGACGAGAGAGTGGAGATGTACCGGATTCAGCTGGCCGACCGATACGACGACCTGACCGGCTTCTTCGCCACGGCCGCCCGCCACGGCGAATGCACGATCTTCTGGGCGGCGTGAGAACGGCCTAAGCCTCCGGTGGCTGCCCGCCCCCGCGGCACTCCTCGGGCGGCGCGTAGGCACGGATGGTGCCGTTGTGCCGCGCCACGTTTCCGTCGGCGGTGAGGGCCACCACCCGCTTGCACACCGGACACCGGCCGCGCCGACTCTGAGTCACGTTGCCTCCCACAGTTGCTCTTCAGTCTTCACCGCCGAGTCAACGGAACGACTGCCCGGAGCGGCGCTGTCGGTGTTCGGTTGAATGGGGGCATGCGTGGTGCGAGGTATGACGCGGTGGCCGACTTCTATGACGCTGGTTTCTCCGACCCGCGGGATCCGGTGTTGACGACTGTGCTCGACCACCTCGGTCCGGCGCGGGGCCGGCGGGTGCTTGATCTCGCGTGCGGGCACGGCCGGGTCACGCGCGAGCTCGCCCGCCAAGGCGCCACCGCCGTCGGGGTCGATCTCTCCGGGGCCCTGCTCGACAAGGCCCGCGCCCAAGAACAGGCCGAGCCGCTGGGCGTCGCCTATGTGCACGCCGATGCGGCGGACGCGACCGAGCTGAAAGATGAGTCCTTCGACGCGGTCGTTTGCAACTTCGGGCTGGCCGACATCGACGATCTCGACGGCGCGGCCGCCACCGTGCGGCGGGTGCTGCGGCCCGGTGGCTTGTTCGTCTTCTCGATCCTGCACCCGTGCTTCGCCGGCACGGCCTTGGTGGCGGGCACCTGGCCCGCCGATCAGAGCTACTACGACGAGGGTTTCTGGGTTGCCGACAACCAGTCCGCGGCCCTGCGCCGGCAGGTCGGGGCCAATCACCGCACGCTGTCGACCTACGTGAACACGCTGAGCCGCCACGACCTGCTTCTCACGGCCACGAGCGAACCCTCGCCCCCGGCCGCGTGGCGGACCGATGATCGCAGGGACGCGGCGCGGCTGCCTGTCTTTCTCGTGGCCCGCTGCGTCAGGCTCGACCGCCGATAGCAGGCCGGCGGAAAGAAGGGGACGACACCGTACCGTCCTGTGTGGCATGATCTCGGCGCCTTACCTCTCCTTCGCTGCGGGGATTGCCATGTTCTCTCTTGTGAAGCCGGGCCGTCTGCTGGCCCTGGCCGTGGTTCCGGCCCTGCTGCTGGGCGTGGGTGGCGCCGCGGTGGCGGCCACTCACACGTTGACCGTCACCGTGGTGAATCGCAACGGGGTCAAGGTCAAGGCGGGCCTGCGGCTGGTCGACGTGGTGAGCAGCTCGATCTACTCGGCGACCTCGGGCACGGCCAAGAAGCTGCCCAAGGGCACGTACGCCGTGCTGACCTCGGTGACCACCGGCAACACGATCACGCTGTCGGGCAAGGCCGTGAAGGTCTCCGGCTCGGCGAAGCTGACGATCGACGCCCGGCAGGGCAAGGGGGTCGGGCTCGCGATCAGCCCGGCTCCGACGGGTCTCGAACGCACGATGACGATGCGGATCTGCACGCGGACCAGCGCCAGTGAGGGGATCGACGCGTCCGCCTCCCCGGGCACCAAGCTGTTCATCGTGCCGTTCGCGTCGAAGTATCTCGGCTTCGCCGCGCTCGGGTCGTGGAGCGACCACTCCGGCACCTCGAACAGCTACGCGGTGCTGCACCACACCAACGGCGTGCCGGGTGGGCTGGGCCGCACCTTCAGCAAGGGCCAGCTGGCCGCCGTCAAGGTGGTGCAGAAGCGCGGACCGTCCGGGTCGATCTACTCCGACCTGGCGATGCAGGCGATCGGGAGCGGGTGCGGCGACAGCCTGTACGCCGGACTGGGCGGCACGGACCGGCCGACCGCCACCACCGTGTTCGCCTCGCCCGGCACATGGGACGTCCGGGTCAGCTCGTCGGCGCCCACGAAGACCGGCGAGACCTGGAACATCGGCAGCTACTTCGCCAAGCGCACGGTCGCGGCCGGGAAGACGTACGGGCTGAATTTCTTCAACTCCGCCTGGGGGCCCAGCGCGCAGCTGCCGGTCACCATCCGCGGCCGGATCTCGTTCGGCCTCAACGAGATGTTCGCCGACCCCGGGTTCCCGCGGGACGGCTCGGTCGAGGGCGGCGACAAGGCCGTGGCGACGCTCGACTTCGGCGGCAAGCGGGTGGCCGGCAAGCAGGACAAGGGCTGGGAACCGGATTCGACCTACCTGTATTACACGGTCAAGAAGGCCGGCTGGTACACGCTGACCAACACCGCCACCCGCTACTACCCGGAGATCACGTTCCCGTCCGGGATGATGTCGACGACCAGCCGGGTCACGTACAGGTTCCAGTCCAAGCCGAACGCCAGCGCGCTGGCCGGGGTCTATTCCGCGCATCTGCTGCCCACCGGGCTCAGCCTGACCAACAAGGCCAAGGCGGGCAGCACCACCAAGGTCGCGATCCGGTTGTACCGCAGCACGGTCGACCCCGACGCCAAGCGCGGCACCGACCCGAAGCTGAGCAAGCTGACCGCGCAGATGTCGCCGGACAGCGGCCAGACGTGGCGCACCGTGCCGGTCCAGAAAATCGGCGGCACCTGGTACGCGATGGTCTCCAACCCGAAGACCAGTGCGGTCGCCCTGAAGGTCCGCGCCACGGTCGCCGGGGGCGCCTACACCGAAGTCACCGTCTTCCGCGCGTACGGGATCGGCTGATCACGCGTCCGGGCGGGCGGCCACGAACTCGAGGATGAGGCGGGCCGTCTCGTCGGGGGCCTCCAGGTGCACGTCGTGGCCCGCGCCGGGGACGACGACCCGCGGGGCGGCCATCTGTTCGACCTCGTCGGGTGGGATCGAGCCGTGTTCGCCGAGGATCTGGAGCACGGGAACGGTGAGCGAGCGCCACTCGGACCAGCGGGCGGTGGCGGCCACGGGGGCGATCGCGGCCTTCATCACGTCGGGGTCGAAGCGGGGCCACAGGCCGTCGGGGCGGCGTTCGAAGCCGGCTATCCAGGCGTCGGTGATCGGGCGGTCGCCCAGGAACTCGCGTGCGGCGGACTCGTCGGCGAACGGGATCGGCCACGAGGCGAAATAGGCGCGCAGCCGCTCGGGATAGTCGTCGGTCGAGCCGCCCACGCCTCCTTCGATCATCACCAGACCCCGTACGCGGGAAGGGTCTGCCGCGGCCGCCAGCATCGCGGTGTGCGCACCCATCGACTGGCCCACCAGGAAGGCCGGCTCGTCGAGCAGGGCCAGCACATCGGCCACATAGGCCTCGCGGGACACATCGGCCGGGTGGCGTTCGTGGTGGCCGTGGCCGCGCTGGTCGGGGGCGACGACCCGATGGCCGGCCGCGGACAGGCGGGCCGCCAGCGGGGCCATCTCGTCCGCGCTGCCGGCCAGGCCGTGCAGCACCACGATCAGGGGCATCAGTCGGGATACGAGCGGCGGTTGCGTTTGGTCTCGCCGCGGCGCTTCTTCTCGGCGATGCGGCGTTCGACCGAGCCTTTGGACGGCCGGGTGGCCCGCCGTACGCGGGGCGGCGCGGCGATGGCCGAGGCGACCAGACCCGCCAGGCGAGCCGCGGCGGCTTCCCGATTACGCAGCTGCGAGCGGTGCTCCGAGGCGGTGACCGTCAGCACACCCTGCACCAGCCGGGCGCCGAGGCGTTCGGCCGCGCGCTCCTTGAGCATGGGCGGCAGCAGCGCCGAACCGGCCAGGTCCCACGACAGCTCAACCCGCGAATCGGTCGTGTTCACCCCCTGGCCACCGGGGCCGCTGGAACGCGAGAAGCGCCAGGCGAGCTCGGCCGCCGGGATAGTCAGCCGATCATTGACCCGGACGTCATCCACCACGCCGCCCAGCATGGCACGCGGACAAGGCAGTATGAACGGGTGACGTCCTCAACTGCGCCGGCCGTCGTGACCGGCTATCCGTGGCCCATCGAATCCACGCGCCTCGACAACGGCCTGCGGGTCGTCGTCAGTGAGGATCGGACCGCCCCGGTGGTCTGCGTCAATCTCTGGTACGACGTGGGGTCGCGCCATGAACCCACCGGCCAGACCGGCTTCGCGCATCTGTTCGAGCATCTGATGTTCGAGGGTTCCCAGCATGTGGCCAAGACCGAGCACATGCGCCTCGTGCAGGGCAACGGCGGCTCGTTGAACGCGACCACCAACCCCGACCGCACCAACTACTTCGAGACCATGCCGGCCGAGCACCTCGAGCTCGCGCTGTGGCTGGAGGCCGACCGGATGGGCGGGCTGGTGCCCGCGCTGACCCAGGAGACGCTGGACAACCAGCGCGAGGTGGTCAAGAACGAGCGCCGCCAGCGCTACGAGAACGTGCCGTACGGGGATGCCTGGCTGCGCCTGCTGGCCCTGCTCTACCCCGAGGGCCACCCCTATCACCACGCCACGATCGGCTCGATGGAGGACCTGAACGCGGCCTCCCTCGACACGTTCAAGGCCTTCCACCAGCAGTACTACGCGCCCAACAACGCCGTGCTGACAGTGGCCGGGGATGCGTCGCCGGCCGAGGTGTTCGCGCTGGCCGAGAAGTACTTCGGCGTGCTCGAGCCGGTGTCGTCGATCCCGCCGGCGCCGCACAGTCACCTGCCCGGTCCGGCCACTTCCCCCGTACGGGAAACGGTGACCGCGGCCGTCCCGGCGCCCCGGATCTATCTGTCGCACCGCACGCACCCGTTCGGCACGGCCGGGTACGACGCGATCACCGTGCTGGCCGCGGTGCTCGGCAACGGCCGCGGCAGCCGTCTCTACCAGCGCCTGGCCGACGGCGCCCGGATCGCGCAGCCCGACTACATCGGGTCGTACGGGGTGGATCTGGCCCACGCCCCGGCGCCGCTGATCATCACCGCCACCGCCAAGGACGGGGTGCCGGTCGAGACGCTCGAGGAGGGCCTGAGCGAGGTGATCGGCAGCCTGGTGACCGAGCCGGTGACCGAGGAGGAGCTGTCGCGGGCCAAGGCGCTGCTGACCACCGGGTGGTGGCGGCAGGTGTCCACCGTGGGCGGCCGGGCCGACGCGCTCTCGCGCTACACGACGCAGTTCGGCGATCCGGGCGCGGCGGCGTACAGGTTGCCGCAGTGGCTCGCGGTGACCGCCGACGACGTCACCGACGCCGCCAAGTACGCCCTCAAGCCCGAATCCCGGGTCACCCTGACCTACCTGCCCGAGAACGGGGAGAACTGATGACGCTGATCGCCACCCGGCCCGAGCCCGGCGAGGCCCGGCCGTACACGTTCCCCGACCTGCAGCGCGTCCAGGCCGGCGGCGGCCTCGTGATCGGCGCCCACCTGCCCGGTCAGGTCCTGGCCAGCGCGATGCTGCTGGCCGACGCGGGCGCCGCCCGTGAGACCGCGGGCCGCGAGGGCACGGCCACCGTGCTGGCCAAGTCGCTCGAGGAGGGCACCAAGAAGCGCGACTCGGCGGCGTACGCGATCGCTCTCGAGAGCCTGGGCGCCGAGCTCTCGCCGGGCGTCGACTGGGACACGTTCCGCGTCGGGGTCTCGGCGCCGGTGCCGCAGCTGCTCGACGCGGTGCGGCTGGCCGCCGAGGCGGTCCGCACGCCGCGGCTCGACCCGGCCGACGTCACGCGGGTCCGCGACGACGAGGTGACCGCGCTGCGGATGGACTGGGCCCAGCCCGGCCCGCGCGCCGACGCCGCCCTGCGGGCCGACCTGTTCGGCGCGGACGTGCGGTTCGGCCGCCCCATGCACGGCGACCCCACCTCGATGGCCGCGGTCACCGTGGACGATGTGGTCACCCACCAGTCCTGGCTGCACCGGCCGTCGGTGCTGCTGGTGGCGGGCGACCTGAGCACGCTCGACCTCAAGGCGCTGGGCGAGGCCGCGTTCGGTGGCGTCGAGGGCAACCCGCTGACCGCCGAGCCGCCGCTCGACGTGCCGGTGCGCGGCGAGCGCAAGATCCTGCTGGTCGACCGGCCCGGCTCGGTGCAGTCCACGCTGCGCATCGGGCACCGCTCACCCGAGCGGGCCACGCCCGACTTCGTGGCCATGACGCTGGCCGCCACGGTGCTCGGCGGCGCCTTCACGTCCCGCCTCAACCACCTGATCCGCGAGGTCAAGGGCTACACGTACGGGATCCGGGGCGCATACGCGATGAGCCGGCGCTTCGGCCGGTTCGAGGTGGCCGCCGGGGTGCAGACCGCGGTGACCGTGCCCGCGATCGTCGACACGCTCGGCGAGATCGCCCGCACGCAGGAGTTCGGCATCACCGAGGACGAGCTGGCCGTCGCCCGGTCGTGGCGGGCCGGGCAGCTGTCGGTCGAGATGCAGACCCCGGGCTCGATCGTGGGCGCGCTGAGCACCCTGGTGGTGCACGGCCTGCCCGACGACTACTACCCGGCGCTGCGCTCGCAATATCTGGAGACGCCGCTGGCCGAGGTCAGTGCGGCCGCCGGGCGGCATCTGCACCCGCACGGCCTGACCCTGGTCGTCGAGGGCGACGCGGCGGTGATCCGTGACGAGCTGGTGGCGGCGAAGATCGGCGACGTGGTCGACGCGGAGATCTGAATCACGGCCCCTTTCCAGCGACCGGCAAGGTACGACCGATAGCTTTGCCGCCATGACGATCACCACGACACCGTCCGAGGTCCGGCCGGGCCGGCGGGTGAGGCGCACCGCGCTGCTCATCCTGCTGGCCCTGCCGGCCCTGGCCTGGGCGGTGGTGCGGCTGTTCGGCTGGGAGCACGGGTTCCTCGTGCAGCTGGTCGCGTTCACGCCGTACGCGGCCCTGTGGTCGCTCGTGCCGCTGGCGCTCGCCCTGGTGACCCGCAAGTGGCTGGCGGCGGCCGTGGCCGCGCTGGCCACCGTGCTGCTGGCGGCGGCCGTGCTGCCCCGGGCCGTGCCCGACCGCGACAAGGGCCCGGCGACCGGCATCCCGATGACCGTCATGACCGTCAACGTGTTCATTGGCGCGGCCGACCCCGCGGCGGTGGTCCGGCTGGTCCGCGAGCACGACGTCGCGGTGCTGGCGGTGCAGGAGTTCACGCCCGAGGCGGCGGCCGGGCTGAGCGCGGCCGGGCTCGACGAGCTGCTGCCGCATCACGCGCTGGCCGACGAGATCGGCACCACCGGGTCGGGCCTCTACAGCCGCTATCCGCTGACCGATCAGGGCTCGCGGCGCGGCGACGGCGGCGGGCTCCAGGACGGCAACCTGCAGGCGTACGCGACCATCCAGCCACCCGGCTCGGGCCCCATCTTCCTGGAATCGGCGCACCCGCTCGCCCCGTACGCGCTGGCGGCCGAGCAGGCGTGGCGCGCCGACCTCGAGGCGCTGCCCCGGGCCGACCGGGCGGGGCCGCCCAAGCTGATCCTGGGCGACTTCAACTCGACACTCGACCACGCGGCGCTGCGCGAGGCGATCTCGCACGGCTATCGCGACGCCGCCGCGGCCACCGGCAAGGGCCTGTCGGGCACCTGGGGCCCCTACGACGGGCTGCCGATCCCGCCCGTGACGCTCGACCACATATTGGTGGACAAGCGGATAGGCGTACGGGGGACGTCTGTTCATTCGGTGGCAGGAAGCGACCACCGTGCGTTAGTCGCGACGGTCACTCTTCCCGCCGCGTCATAGTTGGTCTGGCGTGGGGTGGTTAGCCTCGCCGCCATGACGATCACCAGCGCGCCGAGCGCCGGTCGTGAGGCCGGTCACCCCCGACGACGACGAAAGGCCGCGCTGACCGTGCTGTTCTGGCTGTTCATCCTCCCCTTCCTGGCGTGGGCCGTGATCCGGCTCGGCGGCTGGGAACGGGGCCCGGTGGTCCAGTTGTTCGCCTTCACCCCCTATGTCGCGGCCGCCGCCTGGGTGCCCGCGATCCTGGCCCTGGCCACCCGCCGCTGGACAGTGGCCGCGGTCGCCGTCATCGTCGCGATCGCGCTGGCCTCGGCCGTGCTGCCGCGCATGATCCCGAGCCGCGACAAGGGCCCCCAGCAGGGCGTGCCGCTGACCGTGATGACGTCGAACATGCTCTTCGGCAAGGCCGACGCGACCGCGATCGTCAAACTGGTCACCGAGCACGACGTGGCCGTGCTGGCGGTGCAGGAGTTCACCCCCGAGGGCAGACAGGCACTGGCCGACGCCGGGCTGGGCGCGCTGCTGCCATATTCGTCGCTGGCCGACGAGCCCCGCGCGGACGGCTCCGGGCTCTACTCGCGCTACCCGATCAGCTCCCCCGGCGCCGACAAGAACGGCGGCGGCTTCATGCAGGCGTACGCGACCGTGCAGGTCCCCTCGGCCGGGCCGGTTCTGGTCGAATCGGCTCACCCCCTGGCCCCGTACGCGGGTTCGGTGCTCGCCCAGTGGCGCAAGGACCTGCTGGCCGAGCCGCGCGCCGACCAGAGCGCCACCCCGGTGATCCTGCTCGGCGACTTCAACGCGACCCTCGACCACGCCCCGCTGCGCGAACTGATCGCCGGCGGCTACCGCGACGCCGCCGACGCCACCGGCAAGGGCCTGATCGGCACCTGGGGCCCGTACGACGGCAACCCGATCCCGCCGGTGACGATCGACCATGTGCTCGTGGACGAACGGATCGGCGTACGGGAAACGAGCGTGCACGGCATCCCCCGCAGCGACCACCGCGCCATCATCGCCAAGCTCACGGTCCCCGCGTCGTGACGGAGATCCCCGGCCTGGGCCCGGTCGTCGAGGACGCCGCCGCCGGCTGGTTCGAGAGCTCACCGATCTTGGTGCCCCTTCTGGGGCAGGAGGCTCGTTTCCTCGTCGAGGGCTACGACGCCGGCCCGGACTTCCACGCCGCGATCCGCACGTTCCTCGCCCTGGACCGCAGCGCGCTTGTCGCGGCCACCCCGCATATCTACGCCTACTACCGCGACATCACCGAGCTCGTCGACTTTGTCGATGTCGACATCGCCGGCCCCGACCAGGTGCTCGACCACATCCAGCCCGGCTACGAGATCACGGTCAGCCGCGAGGCCGACCACGTCTACGTCTCACTGGAATGCAACTGCGACTGGGAACCCGAACACGGCCTGCAACTGGTCTTCCGCGACGGCGCCGAGATCACCAAAGTAAGCCCGTACGACGGCCACGTCACCAACGCCGCGGCGTACGGGGATCCTGCGCTGGAGGGCATCATCTACCGCTCGTTCCGCTGACGTCGCCCTCACGCATTGACCGCAGCGCCGCACTTCGTCTTGTCACCCGTGTGAGCTAACGGCTTCACCGGTTGGGCGGTCACGTGCGGGGGTGCACTGTCGCGGGCGGCTGGGCGCTGGTTGGCTGCCGGTTCAGAGAGATCTGTGGCTGATCACCTCCGCCGGCGGCCGTAGCAGCCACCTTCACGCAGGGAGCGAGTCATGCGTTGGAAGGCAATTCTCACTGTTTCGGCTCTGACGGCAACCGCGCTGGTCGGCACGATAACCCCGAGCGAGGCAGCCGCCGGGAACGGCTGCTCCAATCCGGTGCTGGCCACCAACCTGAACGGCTGGGGCGCCCTCGACTCCGGGACGGTGAGCCGGACGGCGGTCAGTGACGTCCCCGGCGCGAGCTGGGCCTTCACCACCACCGGGCGCGCCTTCTGGATGCCGCAACTGCAGGTCTCGGCCGGGCAGAGCTGGACCGTGTCGGCCCAGGACCGCCTCGTCGGCGGCTCCGGCACGGCGAAGCTGGTGGTCGAGTGGTACAACTCCGCGGGCACCTACCTGAGCGAGTCCGCGGGCACCCCGACTGCGTTGTCCACCACGGCCTGGAAGCCGGTCACCGCCAGCGTCACCGCCCCCTCGGGTGCCGCCTCGGCGCACGTCCTGCAGGAGGCGTCGTCGACCGCGAACGGCCTCAAGTCGACGTTGTGCAGCTATGAGCAGGGCGCCGCCGTTCCCGGCGTGCCGACGGCAGTCAGCGCCACGGTGTCGGGGACTTCGGCCACCCTGAACTGGTCACCGCCCGCGTCGACGGGCAGCTCGGCCATCACCGGATACACGTACGGGCGCAACGGGACCGATTCGCAGGGAACCGGGCCGTGGAGCGGCACCGCCGGGGCGAGTGTGCGTAGCGCGACGTTCAACCTGCTCAACCCGGGTTCGACCTACCAGTTGTCGGTGGCCGCCGGCAACGCGGCGGGGAGCGGACCAACGGCCTCGGTCATGGTGACCATCCCGGCCGCCGGCAGCAGCCCGTCGGGGCAGCCCCTGCCCGTCGGCGACCTGGCCGGCTGGCGGCAGATCTTCACCGAGGACTTCACCAACGACGTCGCCCTCGGCAGCTGGCCGGGCAGCTATGCGGCGAAGTTCGACCAGTACGACTATCCCCACAACCCGCCGGACACCCACGGCGGCGGCGTCTGGCGTACGGGCAAGGATGTTTCGGTGTCCGGCGGCACGGCCGACTACTACCTGCACAGCGAGAACGGTGTGGCCTACTCGGCCGCGATCCTCCCCCGCACCCCGACGCAGACCTACGGCCGGTACGAGGTCAGGTTCAAGGTGGACCCGGGCATGACCGGCTGGAACTCCGCGTGGCTGCTGTGGCCGGACGACGACGTGTGGCCGGCCCACGGCGAGATCGACTGGCCGGAGGGCGCACTCACCGGAAACATGGAGGCCTTCATGCATTACGCCGACGCGAACGGCGGCCAGGACGCGGCCTCGTCAGGCACCGCGTTCGCCTCCGGCTGGCACACCGCCACAACCGAGTGGCTGCCCGGCTCGGTCAAGGTCTACCTGGACGGTCGCCTGATCCGCACCTTCACGAAGAAGATCCCGAGCCTGCCGATGCACTGGGTCCTGCAATCCGAGTCCGGATCGTCGTCCCGGCCCACCGGATCCGGCCACATCAAAATCGACTGGCTGACCATCTACACCCGCGCCTGACCGAGCCGGAAGCGGACGGCCGAACTCCCCCGGGGGGTTCGGCCGTCCGGGCTGACTTCACTGTCCGGAGTCATCAATGACACATCCGTGGTGGCGCTGCCAGAATTGGCTCGGCCGGATTCGCGCGCTTACAGGGATGTGGAGCTCATTGCCGGGTTCATCGCAGCCGGACGGCACGGTCCGGGTGACCCATCACGGAAACGCCCGACAACTGACCCGCGGTGACACCCTGACATTCGGCCGGGGCCGGGACTGCACGATCATGCTCCCGAACGACAGCCACATCTCCCGTACGGCGGGCTCCGTCACCGTCCTCGAGGATTGTGTGCTGGTCCGGAATCACTCGACCACCAAGCCGTTCGTGCTGCGGCCCGTCGCCGGCGAGGACCACGTCGTCGAACCCGGCGCGGCGGTGACGTCGCTGCCGCACCGTACGCTCCAGATCGTCATCGCCGGCATGGCCGGGACCACCGTCCAGATCGATCTGGACGTCAGCGGCGTGACGACCTCCGACGGCCTCTCGGACGTCAAGCCCTCCCCCTCCGACGTCGTCACGACAACCACGCCGTTCCCCCTCACCCCGGCGCAGCGCAAGGTGGTGGAAGCGCTGTGCGCACCGATGCTGAGCCAGCAGGGCTCGGACGCCGCACCCGCGACCTACCAGCAGATCGGAACGGCGCTCGGGCTGTCGCCGCAGTACGTCCGCAATGTCATCCAGACGGTGCGCGAGACGCTCAGCGGTCACGGCGTACCCGATCTGGTGGCCGACGACCCCACCCGGCCGGGAACCGATTTTCGCTGGTCATTGGCCCGGTATGCGATCCGTAACCGGTGGGTGCCGTAATGACGTCGGAGCATTCGCACACGGTGGGCGACGTATCGCCGCCCAGGTTCGATGCCGGCCACCTCGGCCCGGAGGACCCGAACGGCTGGTACGTCGGCCCGGCCGACGACCCCGATCGTTACGAGCTGCTCGGCGAGGGCATCGTCGGCGGCGAGGGCATCACGTGGCGCGCCCGCTACCACGGCAGCCTGGACTCA
Source organism: Paractinoplanes lichenicola (assembly GCF_016785085.1). Lineage (GTDB taxonomy): Bacteria > Actinomycetota > Actinomycetes > Mycobacteriales > Micromonosporaceae > Actinoplanes > Actinoplanes lichenicola. The sequence continues at coordinate 849,389 of NZ_JAENHO010000003.1, read as the reverse complement.
CCGCTCCCGCTCGCGGTGAAGGTCCAGCACCCGCCGATCGACCCGCCCACCGGCTGGCCGTCGGCCCAGGACAGGTCCCGGTGGCGCGATCAGACCACCCTGCTGCGACACATGCGCCTGGATCATCTGGTCCGGGTCAACGAGTTCACCTCCGGACCGCCACCCCACCATTTGGGGCAGCCGGACTCCTCCGGACACGAGTCGATCATCATCGAGATGGAGTGGGTGGAGGGCGAAAGCCTCGCCACCACGATCCGTACCGCTCCGACGAAGACCACGAACGTCGAGACGCGCGCCCGGTGGATCGAGGACGCCTGCACGACCCTCGCGCGCCTGCATTCCTTCACGCAGACCGCGGGCAACCCCACCGTCCACCGTGACGTCTCGCCGACCAACTGCCTCGTGACGTCCGATCGTGGCCTCGTGCTGATCGACGTGTCCACCATGCAGCTGCCCCGGGACGGCCTCGACCTCGCGGGCCGGCACACCCCCGCCTACAGCGCCCCCGAAGTGCTCGCGATGCCGCACAACCCGCGGCTGCCCAGCGCCGACATCTACGCCGTCGGAGCCCTGGCCTTCTTCTGCCTGACCGGCCAGGACCCTCCGCCGGACTCGGCCGAGGGACCCGGCCGCCGGGATCGGGTGCTGCGCAAGGCGGTCAAGCGCCTGGCGCTCGCCCCCGGGCTCACGGCCCACGTGCTGTCGATGCTCGCCCCCGAACCGAACGACCGGCCCCATGACCTGCAAGCCTGGGGCAGCCGGTTCCGGGAGCTGGCCCAACCCCGCCGGCCCGTGCTTCTCGGCCGGTCGCTGCGCCGCCCCGTCGTCGCCGTCCCGCTCGTCGCGCTGATCGCCGCCGGTGTCACCGGTGCGAGTTTCTGGGCCAGTCACGAAGATTCCCGCGAGAACATCGAGGCCCCTCAGACCGTTCAGCCGGCACCGGTCCGGGCGGCCGCGGGAATCACCCGGACGTCGTTCTCGACGGCACGCGGCAGCATCACGTCACCCACCCCGGGGACGGCCACCAGGGACTGCGAATACTTCATCGGCACGGCATCGCCGAAGCCAGGGAACACCCTGATGCTGGCGATGCACAACCTGAGCGAGACCGACGCCGTCCGCTACGTCGAAGTCGTTTACGGCTTCGAACGACCCGCGACTTTGGCCTCCTGGCGGGGCGCGCAGTACTTCAACGAAAAGGCCATCGGTCAGCAGATTGCGGTCGAGCTGATCGAGGTGCCTCTGCCGGAGGCGAGAAAGCTCGTCGCATCCTCCGACCATCTCGAGGTCAGCCGCATCGTCACCGCCGAGGGCGAGGTGGTCGCGGCGGTCGTCGTGACACGCGCCCCGGGCAAGAATCCCGCCTTCCCGTGCGAAGGCCCGGGCTGACCGACCGCCGCGACACCGATCGAAGGTCAGTACCAGTTCAGAGGTCAGTACCAGTGCGGACTGCGGCTGCTCCAAAGGCGGAACGCGTTGCACGGATCGCCATAGGTGGCTTTGATGTACGAGAGACCCCAGGAGATCTGGGTCGCGGGGTTCTCACGCCAGTCCGCGCCGGCACTGGCCATCTTCGACCCGGGATTTGACTGCGGCACCCCGTAAGCAGCGGACGACGGGTTCTGAGCGTTCCAGCGCCAGCCACTCTCGCCGTTCCACAGCGGCTCGAGGCACTGCGGGAACTGTGAGTCGGCCCAACCACGACCGCGCATGGCCACGTACCCGTTGTATTTGACCCTGGCGATGTTGTTGCGATCGGTGATCGTCGCGCCGGACCATCGCGCGGAGTGCCCGCTGGTCGTGTAGAGCACGAAGTTGCCGTCAGTCTGCAGCTCCAGCCTCAGGGCGCCGCTGGTGCCGCTGGCCCATACGGCGCGTCGAGCCGGCTGCGGCGGCGTATAGATCACCAGGTTCCCGTCGCCCTGCATCTGCAAGTCGGACCCGGCGACGCCGGTGCCGCTGGCCCAGATGGCACGGTTGCCGGGGGCGTACAGCACCAGGTTCCCGTCACCTTGCATGGACATGACGTACTGCCCGTCGGCGGAGACCAGGCGCTGGCCGGACCCCAGGCCCTGATCGGGGTCCAGCCAGTAGTCGTTCGCCGCGGCGGCGGCGGGCACCGCCGGAGCCATGGCGAGAGTGATGCAGGCGGCGACAGCCGACATGAGCCGGCGGCCTTTCGCAAGCGACATGGTCGCTCCCCTCTTGACGCGGACATCGATGACCGCAGTCAATGCCGCCGCCTCGTCATGTGGCAGTGCACCCCTGCACCCTGGCGGCTCTCGGCGACGCGGAGACCAGTGCAGGGCTGCACTGTGCGGGCGGCCGGTCGCGGTGTCTTCTCGGGAGAGCTCAGCATCTTCCGAAAGGATCTCGTCATGTCATCGACACCCCTCAGCCGCAGGCGTCTGCTCGCGCTCTCCGGGGCGACCGCCGCCGGCGCCGCGCTCGGTGGGCTCGGCCTGCCGGGCGCACCGAGCTTCGCCGCCGTCGGGGTCATGCAGTGGCCGACCAGCGGCACCGTCACCAGTCTGATCGGCTGGCGCACTCTCAACGGTCAGCGGAAGTTCCACGCCGGAATCGACATCGGCACCGGGACCGGGCGGCCGAACGTGGTCGCTGCCTACGGCGGCACGGTCCGCGTGGCGCGGGATCAAGGAGACGGATACGGCAACAAAGTGGTGATCGACCATGGCTCGGGCTGGGAGACGCTCTACGCGCACCTGCACGAGATCAAGACCGCCGTCGGCGCCTCGGTCGCGAAGAACCAGCTGATCGGTGTGGTCGGCAACACCGGCCATTCCTTCGGCAACCACCTGCACCTAGAGGCACGGCTGCGCGGGCAGACGTACGAGGCCTTGAACGCCGCGGTGAACCGCCGCACCGGTGGCGCGATCCGGCCCGGCGACCCCATCAACGTCGACTTCCCGGGCCTCGGCCCGGCGCCCTCCGCCGGGTATTTCCGGGGGCTCGCCCTCTCACCGACCACCGGTCAAGGCTTCTGGTTGGTCGCCCGGGACGGTGGGGTGTTCACGATCGGCGCCGCCGACTTCTTCGGGTCGATGGGTGGTCAGGCCCTCAACGCCCCGGTCGTCGGCATCGCCGCGCATCCGTCGGGCAACGGCTACTGGCTCGTCGCGTCGGACGGCGGCATCTTCGCGTACGGAGCCTCCGGTTTTCACGGCTCCATGGGCGGCCGCCCGCTCAACGCCCCGGTCGTCGGCATCGCCGCGCATCCATCGGGCAACGGCTACTGGCTGGTCGGCGCCGATGGCGGCATCTTCGCGTACGGTGCGGCCGGGTTCCATGGGTCGATGGGTGGCCGCCCGCTCAACGCCCCCGTCGTCGGCATCGCCGCGCATCCATCGGGCAACGGCTACTGGCTCGTCGCGTCGGACGGCGGCATCTTCGCGTACGGAGCCTCCGGTTTTCACGGCTCCATGGGCGGCCGCCCGCTCAACGCCCCGGTCGTCGGCATCGCCGCACACCCGTCCGGCAACGGCTACTGGCTCGTCGGCGCCGATGGCGGCATCTTCGCGTACGGCTCGGCCGGGTTCTACGGCTCAGCCGGCGGCGTCACGTTGCGGCGGCCGGTCGTCGGGGTCTGCGCCACCCGCAGCGGCGCCGGCTATTGGTTGCTGGCCGGGGACGGGGGTGTCTTCGCCTACGGCGACGCACCGTTCATCGGCAATGGCCTCCCGTTCGAGCCCTGAGCGGTTAATCGGGTGACGGTGGTCGGGCAACGCCTCTAGCATCGGCCACATGAGGTTCGGGCAGCAGATGACGACGACGCCGGGGTGTCCCGGTGTGCGTTTGTGCTGACCTGATTCGCAGCGACAGACACGGCCCCGGGCGGGATGCCCGGGGCCGTTCGCGTGCCCGGAGGAAGTCTCGCCCGTAAAAGCAAGGGAGAGAACCGATGCACGTCGACCATCGCAAGCTCGGGCGGGAGCTCGACCTCTTCGACTCCAATCCGTTGATCGGGGCGGGGCTGCCGTTCTGGTTGCCCGCCGGGGCTGCCGCGCGGCACGCGGTCGAGAGCTATCTGCATGAGCTGGAACGCCGTAACGGATATCAGCACGTCTATTCGCCGGCACTCGGCAAGCGGGAGCTGTTCGAGAAGTCGGGGCACTGGCGCAACTTCGCCGAGGACATGTTCGCGCCGATGGGTGAGGAGGAGTTGATGTTGCGGCCCAGCCAGTGTCCGCATCATGCGCTCATCTACAAGTCGCGGGGACGGTCCTATCGCGACCTGCCGCTGCGGATCGCGGAGCTGGGGCCGATGTATCGCGCCGAGCGGTCGGGGGTGCTGGGCGGGTTGGCGCGGGTGCGGGCCATCCAGCTCAACGACGCGCACATCTTCTGCGCGCCGGAGCAGGCCGCCGACGAGGTGGCCGAGGTGTTGCGGCTGATGCGGCAGGTGCATGCGGCGCTGGGGATCGAGCCGTCGTCGTATCAGCTGTCGCTGCGCGGGGAGGGCAAGAAGTACGGCGGGAACGAGGCCGGCTGGGCATCCGCCGAGGCCCTGCTGCGCGAGGCCCTGCAAGTCCAAAATGTCCAGTTCGTTGAGGCGAGGGGCGAGGCCGCCTTCTACGGACCGAAAATCGATGTGCAGGTCGCCGATTCCGCCGGCCGGGAGTGGACCCTGGCCACCATTCAGGTCGACTACCACCAGCCGGAGGCGTTCGATCTGAAGTACGCCGGCTCGTCGGGCGAGCAGGAGCGGCCGGTCATGATTCACCGCAGTCTCGCCGGGTCGATGGAACGGCTGTTCGCGCATCTGATCGAGGTGCACGAGGGGGCTTTCCCGCTCTGGTACTCCCCCGTGCAGCTGGCCGTGCTGCCCGTCTCGGAGGAGCAGGGAGACGCCGCGAACGCGCTCGTAAGAGCCGCCGTCGCCGCCGGTCTGCGGGCAGAGGCCCGGCACGACGGCTCGATCGGCGGGCGCATCCGGGCGGCGGCGGAACAGAAGATCCCGTACGCGGGAATCATCGGCCGGCGGGAGGCGCCGGACGGCCTGGTCGCCCTGCGGCATCGCGACGGCCGCCAGGTGCCCGCGATGCCGGTGGCCGCCGCGATCAGGAGGCTCAGTGAGGAGGCGCGACCCTAGCGTCGACCTCGATCTCGATCCGCATGCGCGGGTCCGCCAGGCCGCACACCATCATGGTGGCGGCCGGGCGGGCCTCGCCGAAAGCCTCGCGCAGCACGGGCCAGCAGGGCTCGAAATCCTCGCGCGAAGGCAGCAAATACCGCACCCGTACGACGTCAGCCAGCGAGCAGCCGGCCTCGGCCAGCGCCACCACGATGTTGCCGATCGCCTGCCGGGCCTGGTCGACCACGCCCTCGGGAATCGTCATCGTGGCGTAGTCGAAGCCCGTGGTGCCGGAGACGTAGACGTGGTCGCCGGACACCACGGCTCGGGCGTACCCGATCTGGTCCTCGAAGGAGGAGCCGCTGAAGATCCTCACGACTGTTCGGCGAGACCGTAGGTGAGCGCGTCCACCAGCGCCACCCACGAGGCCTCGACGATGTTCTCGTGCACGCCGACCGTGGTCCAGTCGCGGTCGCCGTCGCCGGTCTCGAGCAGCACCCGCGTGATCGCGTTGGTGCCGTGGCTGCCCTCGAGGATGCGTACCTTGAAGTCGGTCAGCTCGAAGTTCTTGAGCTGCGGGTAGGACTGGGTCAGGGCGGCCCGCAGGGCCTCGTCGAGCGCGTTGACCGGGCCGTTCCCCTCGGCCGTGGCGATCACCCGCTCCCCCCGTACGCGGACCTTGACCGTCGCCTCGGAGACCACGGAACCGTTCTCGCGGTGCTCCACCTGCACCCGGTACGACTCGAGGCTGAACGGGCGGGCCAGCTTGCCGTCGAGCAGCTCGTCGCGTACGAGAAGCTCGAAGGACGCGTCGGCGGCCTCGAACGACCAGCCGCCCGCCTCCAGGTCCTTGACCCGCTGGGTGACCGTGCTGAGGGTGTCCGGATGGCCGGCCAGGTCGATCCCGAGCTCGCGGCTCTTGAGCTCGATGCTGGCCCGGCCGGCCATCTCGGTCACCAGGATCCGCATGTCGTTGCCCACAACCGACGGGTCGACGTGGTTGTAGAGCAGCGGATCCACCTTGATCGCGCTCGCGTGCAGCCCCGCCTTGTGAGCGAAGGCAGCGGCCCCGACGTAGGCCTGGTGGGTGTCGGGGGCGATGTTGGCGATCTCGGCGAGCGCGGAGGACACCCGCGTCGCCTTCTCCAGGCAGCCGTCCGGTAGGACCTGCAGCCCGAGCTTGAGCTGGATGTTGCTGACCGTGGCGAACAGGTCCGCGTTGCCGGGCCGTTCGCCGTATCCGTTCGCGGTGCACTGGAAGTGCTTGACCCCGGCCTCGACGGCGGCGACCGTGTTGGCCACCGCGCACGAGGTGTCGTTCTGGCAGTGGATGCCGAGCAGATCAGCCGAGACCCCCGTACGCTCCACGACCTCGGTGATGGCCTTGGTGATCATCGAGGGCAGCATGCCGCCGTTGGTGTCGCACATGATGACGCGCTCGGCCCCGGCGTCGATGGCCGTCCGCACGACGCTCGCCGTGTATTCGGGGTCGTGGCGGAAGCCGTCGAAGAAGTGCTCGCAGTCGACGAACGCGCGGCGGCCGCTGGCGACCAGGTGGCGCACGGTGTCGCGGACCATGGCCAGGTTCTCGTCGCCGGTCGTGCGCAGCGCGCGTTCGACGTGCCGGATGTCGCTCTTGGCGACCACGCAGACCACCGGGGTCTCGGCGTCGAGCAGGGCCTGCACCTGCGGGTCGGCGGCGACGTCGACGTTGGCCTTGCGGGTGGCGCCGAACGCGACGAGCACGGCGTTCTTGAGGTCGAGCTCGGTGCGGGCGCGGGCGAAGAACTCGGTGTCCTTGGGCATCGCGCCGGGCCAGCCGCCCTCGATGAAGCCCACGCCGAACTCGTCCAGCAGCTTCGCGACCGCCAGCTTGTCGGCGACCGAGTAGCTGATCCCCTCACGCTGCCCGCCGTCGCGCAACGTCGTGTCGAAGACCTGGTACTCCATGGCGCGTTCCCTTCAAGGATTCTTGGTGACCAACAAAAAGACCCCCCGCGGATGCGGGAGGTCTGCGCGTCGGCGAGAAGTCAGCCGGCGCGCTAGGTGCGAATAATCAGCACGGAGTGGGTCACGTTGCGAAGCATGCCACGCCCACGTGGAAGTGGAACAGGAAATCCACGGATTGGGACGGTGTCGCTCGCCCGGGGGACACTTCTACGTCACAGCGTCGTTCGTTCGGGCGGGCTAGGTTGGGCTCGTGGCAGTCGAACAGTTCCCCCGCAACCTCGGCTTCTCGGCGACCTACAACTTCCGCGACGTCGGCGGTTATCCGGGCCTCGACGGTCGCACCGTCCGCTGGCGCCGGCTCTTCCGCTCCGACGCGCTGCACCGGCTCGGCGAGGACGACGCGGCCGCGTTCGAGGCGCTCGGCGTGCACACGGTGATCGACCTGCGCCGGCCGTTCGAGATCGAGAAGTACGGCCGGGTCGCCGAGCGGTACGGGCTGGCCTATCAAAATCTCGTGCTCAACCACGTCGACTGGGAGACGATCGACCACCCGGACGACGTGGTGCACGAGCGCTGGCTGGCCGACCGCTACCTGAACTTCGCCGAGGACGGGCGGGAGGCGATCCTGGCCTCGTTGCAGATCATCGCCGACCCGGGTCAGGCGCCGGTCATCGTGCACTGCATGGCGGGCAAGGACCGTACGGGGACGGTTTGTGCTCTGGCTTTGTCGTTGCTGGGCGTGTCCGACGAGGACATCGCGAACGACTACGCCCTGACGACCCAGGCGATGCGGCCGCTGACGGATTATCTGCTCGAGAAGCACCCGTCGGCCGTGCTGGGCAAACAGCACATGTGGGATTCGCCGCCCGCCGCGATGCGGATGTTCCTGGACGATCTGCGCGCCCTGCACGGCTCGGTCGAGAACTACGTGGCCGAGATCGGTCTGACCGACCAGCAGGTGGCCGCGATGCGCGCCCACCTGCTGGAGCCGGCGTAACGATCAGAGGACGCGGTGGACCCAGCCGAACGGGTCCTCGGCGCGGCCGCGCTGGATGTCGACCAGCTGCTTGCGCAGGTCGGAGGTGACCTCGCCGGTGCCGCCGTCGGCGATCGAGAACCCGCCGCCGGCCGACTTGACCGAGCCGATCGGGGTGATCACGGCCGCGGTGCCGCAGGCGAAGGCCTCCCGGATGGCGCCCGAGGCCGACCCCGTACGCCATTCGTCGAGGCTCACCGGGCGCTCGACGACCTTGCGGCCGGCCCGCTCGGCCAGCTTGATCACCGAGTCGCGGGTGATGCCGGGCAGGATCGTGCCGGTCAGCGGCGGGGTGACCAGGGTGCCGTCGTCGAGCACGAAGAAGACGTTCATGCCGCCGAGCTCGTCGATGTAGCGGCGCTCGACCGCGTCGAGATAGACGACCTGGTCGCAGCCGTTCTCGATGGCCTCGGCCTGGGCCGACAGCCCGGCCGCGTAGTTGCCGCCGCACTTGGCCGCGCCCGTGCCGCCGGGGGCCGCGCGGGTGTAGTCGGGGGTCACCCAGACCGACACCGGCTTGACGCCGCCCGAGAAGTAGGGCCCGACCGGGGACGCGATCACCAGGTAGAGGTATTCCATCGAGGGCCGGACCCCCAGGAAGACCTCGCTCGCGTACGCGAACGGGCGCAGATAGAGGCTGCCCTCGTCGCCCGGCGGGAGCCACGAGCGGTCGACCGCGATGATCTCGCGCAGGGACTGCAGGAACGTCTCGACGGGGAGCTGGGGCATGGCCATGCGCTGGGCGGACTGGGCGAAACGGGTCGCGTTCGCGTCCGGCCGGAACATCGCGACGCCGCCGTCGGGCAGCGTGTACGCCTTCAGGCCCTCGAAGATCTCTTGCGCGTAGTGCAGGACGGCGGACGCCGGGTCCATCGGGATCGGGGCCCGGGCCTCGACGCGCGGCTCGTACCAGCCTTTGCCGTCGGCGTAGCGAATCGTGACCATGTGGTCGGTGAAGATGCGGCCGAAGCCGGGGTTGGCGAGGAGCGCGGCGCGCTCGGCATCTGCCACGGGTGCCGGGTTCGGACGGATCTCGAACTCGAGGTTGTCACCACCGCTCATGACAAGTGGACCTGCTTTCTGACAAAGACGAATGAGGGCATGCGGAAGCACCCGTAGTGCCTCCTGAATCTACCCCGAACGGTCGTTCAATCCACAGACCGGAGCGGGTGAAAGGGCCCCCTACGCTGCGTAGTTACAGCGCGGCGGCAACGCGGTCGCCGACCTCGGCGGTGCGCAGCGAGGTGCCCGTCGTGCGGGACGCGACCTCGGCGGCGACCGCCTCGGATACTCGGCGGGCCTCGTCGTGGTGGCCGAGGTGCTCGAGCAGGAGCGACGCGGAGAGGATGGCGGCCGCCGGGTCGGCGATGCCCTGACCGGCGATGTCCGGCGCGGAGCCGTGGACCGGCTCGAACGTCGACGGGAACTTGCGCTCCGGGTTGACGGAGCCGCTGGCCGCCATGCCGATGCCGCCGGTAACGGCCGCGGCGATGTCGGTGAGGATGTCACCGAAGAGGTTGTCGGTCACGACCACGTCGTACCGCTGGGGGTTGCTGACCATGAACATGCTGGCCGCGTCGATGTGCTGGTATTCCGTGGTGACCTCGGGGAACTCGGCCGCGACGGCCGCGAACGTGCGCGCCCAGAGGCCGCCCGCCTTGGTCAGCACATTGGTCTTGTGGACCATCGTCAGGTGGCGGCGCTCGCGGCGCTGGGCCCGCGCGAAGGCGTCGCGGACGACCCGCTCGACGCCGTGCCGCGTGTTGAGGCTCTCCTCGGTCGCGATCTCGGCGGGGGTGTCCTTGTGCAGGACGCCGCCGGCGCCGACGTAGAGACCCTCGACGCCCTCGCGGACCACGACCATGTCGATCTCGCCGGGCTTGACGCCCGCGAGCGGGCTGGTCGTGCCGGGCCAGAGCTTGGACGGGCGCAGGTTGACGTACTGGTCGAAGTCGAAGCGGAGCTTGAGCAGCAGGCCACGCTCGAGGACACCCGGCGGGACGCTGGGGTCGCCGATGGCGCCGAGCAGGATGGCGTCGTGCAGGGCCAGCTCGTCCTGGATGGCCTGCGGGAGCACCTCGCCGGTGCGGTTGTAGAAGCGGGCGCCGAGGTCGTAGTCGTCGAACTCGGCGCCGGGGAGCACCGCCTCAATGACCTTGCGAGCCTGGGCCGTCACCTCGGTACCGATGCCGTCGCCGGCCACCACCGCGATCCGCGCCACGCTCACGTCTGCTCCTCAAGGTCGGAATGACTCGGGATCCAGGCTAACGCCTGGGTCCCGATCTTCGGTACGCCGGTCCCACCTAGTGAACGTTCAGTCCGCATCCTCCAGCCGTACGAGGGTGTAAGGAATCTGCCCGGCGGCGACGAGCCGGCTCAGCACATCGGTCGCCGCGGTGACGCCGGGGTGACGGAGGATGACCAGATCCTGGCTCTGGAAGAAGGCGCCGTCGAGACACTCGCCGGTGCCCCGCCAGCGATCCATGGTCCGCTCGATCGCGGGCAGGGTGACCAGGGTCGCGCTCCACCGGCTGCCGTCGTCGAGGGTCACCACCACGTCGAAGTCGTCGACGGTGGCCGGGTCGTCGTCGCCACCCAGCACGAAGGCGATCTTGGCGCCCGGCACCCGGACGGTGTTCCTATCCATACAGCTCCTCGAGCCGAACGAGTGGCCGGAGACTCACCGTGACGGGGGCTCGGGGGAAGGCCGGAACGCGGACAGCCCCCACGACCGCGGCAAGACGATCGTGGGGGCCGTGGCGACAAGACGCGTGGCTCGGTCCCGCCGAACGGCCGCGCGACGTGCGATGACGGGAACATCACCCGAAGACGTGCCCGTCGGCGCGTCGTGCGGCGGGGTCAACGCTAGCGATGCGGGCGGAAGACGCGCAAGGCGCCTCCCCCGCGTGTCGGGGCGGTTCTTCCGCTTTGGGACCCGCCGTGATGGCACCATGCGCCGGTGAGTTTCGACCTCGTGGTGTGGGCGATGGACAAGACGGACCTGCCGGACGCCGTGCGGGCCGCCAACGCGCGATGCGCGCGCGGTGAGCACCCGCAACGCCCGGCCGACCCGCGCGTCGTCGCCTTCTATGACGCCCTGACCAGCGATTATCCCGACCGCGGCCCGCGCGCCACGGCGGCCGGCTCGCCGTGGGCGCACGCCCCGCTGCACGCCGCGGCCGACCACATCCAGATGCGGCTGGACGAGAACTGCCCGGACGAGGTGCTCGAGACGATCGAGCGGCTGGCTGGCGAGCTCAACCTCGACCTGCTCGACCTGCAGGACGGAACGGTGTACCCACCGCCGGTCAGGAGCCGTTGAGGCGCAGGTCGACCGCGCTCCCCCGCTCCGAGCCGATCGCCGCGGCCACCGTGGAGAGCAGCTCGGCATCGACCGACGAGTCGACGGTGAGCGTCATCAGCGCCTCGCCGCCCGCCTCCCACCGGGCCACCTGCATGGCCGCGATGTTGACGCCGGCCTCGCCCAGCAGCGTGCCGATCGCGCCGACGATGCCGGGGCGGTCGCTGTAGCGGAAGAACAGCAGCACGCCCTCCGCGGTGAGGTCGAGGTCGAACCCGTCGACCCCGGTCAGCTTGGCGATCTCGCGGGCGCCGTGCACGGTCAGCGTGCCGGCCACCCGCACCGCCCGGCCGTCGGGCAGCGCACCCCGTACGGTGACCAGGTTGTGATGCTCGGCGGGCTCATCGCTGACCACGAGCTCGACCTCCACGCCCCGGTCGAGCGCGAGCTGGGGCGCGTTGACATAGGTCACCCGCTCGTCCACCACCGCGGTGAACAGCCCCTTGGTGGCCGCGAGGCGCAGCACGCCGACGTCGTGCGAGACGATCTCGCCGCGCACCTCGACCGTGACGGTGGCCGCGACACCGCCCGCCACCGCCGTGAAGACCTTGCCCAGCTTCTCGGCCAGGGCCAGCAGCGGCCGCACGTCCTCGTCGACCACGCCACCGGCCTGCACGTTCACCGCGTCGGGGACGAACTCGCCGTCGAGCGCGAGCTTCACGCTGCGGGCCACGGACAGGCCGGCCTTGTCTTGCGCCTCGGCCGTGGAGGCGCCCAGATGCGGCGTGGCCACCACGTTGTCGAAGGCGAAGAGCGGGGACTCGGTGGTCGGCTCGGTGACGAACACGTCGAGCCCGGCCCCGGCGACCCGGCCCTCGGTCAGCGCGGCGGCCAGCGCGGCCTCGTCGATCAGCCCGCCGCGGGCCGCGTTGACGATCCGGACCCCGGGCTTGACCAGGGCCAGCTCCTTCTCGCCGAGCAGGCCCACGGTCTCCGGCGTACGGGGGAGGTGGATCGAGATGAAGTCGCTCTCGCGCAGCAATTCCTCCAGGCCCACCAGCCGTACGCCGAGTTGCGCGGCCCGGGCGGGCTGGATGTACGGGTCGTAGGCGATCAGCCGGGTGCCGAACGACGCCATGCGCTGGGCGAACAGCACCCCGATGCGGCCCAGGCCGACCACGCCGACGGTCTTGCCCTGCACCTCGACGCCGACGTGACGCGAGCGCTGCCAGCGGCCGGCCTTGAGCGCGGCCGAGGCGGTGGCCGTGTGCCGGGCCACCGCGAGCAGCAGCGCGATCGCCTGTTCCGCGGCCGACACGATGTTGCTGGTCGGCGCGTTGACCACCAGGACGCCGCGGGCGGTCGCGGCGGGCACGTCGACGTTGTCGAGCCCGACGCCGGCCCGGGCCACCACGCGCAGCCCCGAGCCGGCCGTCAGCACCTCGGCGTCGACCCGGGTGGCGCTGCGGACGATCAGCGCGTCGGCCTCGGCCACCCCGGCCAGCAGGGCGGCGCGGTCGGTGCCGTCGACGTGCCGGACGTCGTAGTCGTGGGCGAGCACGTCGAGGGCAGCGGGGGCCAGCTCTTCGGCGATCAGGACGACGGGCGTCACTCGGCAGCCTCCGGGGATCGCGGGACCCGATCGTAAGCAGTCCCGGAGGTCCACAGTGATGTGACTGCCGTCACACCGCGCTTGGTCAGGCGACGCGTCTCGGAATTTGATCCCGATCGATGGGCGGGGCGGCCGGGTGACCGGCCAGGGCGAGCCCGTCGGGCTGCCGGAAGCTGAGCGCCTCGGCGTCCAGCGCGTCGTAGAGCAGGTCGAGATCGAGCGTGCCGACGGGCGGGTAGACCCGCTCGCGCGGCGGCTCCTGACCCACCTCGAGCGCGCCCTGCTCGACCATGAACTCGACGATCGCCTGGCGGACCGCGGGCAGCGTGACGGGCGAGTGGTAGAGCACGTTGAGGGCCTGCATCCGCATGCCCTGCACGTGCTCCTCGCCCTTGTTGTCGTGGAAGTGCGGGTTGCGGGTCTCGATCTGCAGCACCGGCACCGAGCTGGCCATCACGTCCGCGTCGGTGCTCTCCAGCACTCCGCCGAACTGCTCGAACAGGTCCATGAACTCGTACGGCTCGACGGCGAACCCGCCGGCCAGGCGCAGCTTGAGGCCCAGGTCGAGGGTCATCGCGTGCTCGCCCGCGTTGCCGGTGGCGATCACCTCGGTGCCGAAGTCGGAATACTCGGCCAGGAACCGGTTGAGCCACTCGTTGGTGATCGCCGAGCTGCGGCCGCGGCGGCTGAAGAACAGGCGGTTGTCGCGCAGCTTGGGCTTCGAGTGCCACGAGATGCGGACCATCGAATAAGGCGAGCCGGCCAGGTGCAGCCCGGCCGCGTAGACCTTGCAGTATTCGTGGACCGAGCCGGGCACGTAGTTGTCGGCGTCGACATAGCCGAGGTAGCGACGGCCGGTCATCGCGGCCAGGGCCATGCCGAGCAGCATCGCCTCGCCCTTGCCGCTGCGGACGAGCCCGTCGTCGTCGATCAGCTCGGGCATGCCGGCCGCCTTGATGGCCGCGGCGACGCCCGGATCCTTCTGATGCACGGTGATCGCTGAGCGGCCGGCCAGCCGGCAGAACTGCTCGACGGTCTGCGCCTCGATCTCGTATCGGTCGACCGGCCCGCGGTCGCTGTTCGACACCAGCACGATGAGGCAGTCGTGCGGAATGCCGGAGAGGACACCCTCGATGACGGAACGTGTCTCATTCATGCACGGAACGACAATGACCATTTGCGATTCCACGGCGCGAAGCGCCTCGGCCGGCACAACCTGACTGCCCGCACCGACCGAGGCGCCCGAGTCCAGCTCGATCACCCGCTGCAGCTCATGAATCCGGACCGCGCCGAAGCGCTCACTCCGAAAAGAATCAGCCAGTCGCATCTCGCGAAGATACCCGGCGAAACGCACTCTCAAAGGCCCGAACAGCGCACAATTCAGTTTCGGGCGCGACCCAGGTAAGCGGGAAGTAACACGCACGTTTCAGGTAATCGCACGGTCACGGAAAAGGCCCGGTTTCCGCTGCGGAAACCGGGCCTTCGCAATAAACCGTCAGGCCGTCTCGGTGATCGGACGGTCGACCCAGCTCATCATGTCGCGCAGCTTCTTGCCGGTGACCTCGATGGGGTGCGCGGCGCCCTGCTCGCGATACTTGGTGAGCAGCGGACGGCCGTTGTCGTCGTCCTCGATCAGCTGGCGGGTGAACTCGCCGGACTGGATGTCGGCCAGGATCCGCTTCATCTCCGCCTTGGTCTCGGCGTTGATCACGCGCGGGCCGCTGACGTAGTCACCGAACTCGGCGGTGTCCGACACGCTGTAGCGCATGCGGGAGATGCCGCCCTCGTACATGAGGTCGACGATCAGCTTGAGCTCGTGCAGGCACTCGAAATACGCGATCTCGGGCGCATAGCCGGCCTCGGTGAGCACCTCGAAACCGGTCTGCACGAGCGCCGCGGTGCCACCGCAGAGGACGGCCTGCTCGCCGAACAGGTCGGTCTCGGTCTCCTCCTTGAAGGTGGTCTTGATGACGCCGGCCCGCGCGCCACCGATCGCCTTCGCGTAGGAGAGCGCGAGCGCGAGGCCCTCGCCGGTCGGGTCCTGCTCGACGGCAACCAGGCACGGCACGCCCTTGCCGTCCACGTACTGACGGCGGACGAGGTGGCCCGGGCCCTTGGGGGCGACCATGGCCACGGTCACGTCGGCCGGCGGCTTGATCAGCTCGAACCGGATGTTGAGGCCGTGGCCGAAGAAGAGGGCCTTGCCCGCGGACAGGTTCGGCGCGATCGACTCGGCGTAGATCTTGCGCTGCGCGGTGTCCGGCGCCAGCACCATGATCACGTCGGCCCAGGCGGACGCCTCGGCGGGCGTCTTGACCTCGAGGCCCTGCTCCTCGGCCTTGGCCCGGCTCTTCGAGCCCTCCTGCAGACCGACCACCACCTGGACGCCCGAGTCGCGCAGGGACAGCGAGTGGGCGTGGCCCTGGCTGCCGTACCCGATCACGGCGACCTTCTTGCCCTGGATGATGCTCAGGTCGGCGTCGTCGTCGTAGAAAACTTCCGCGGTCATTCTTAATCCTTGAGTCTTTAGTCCGGTTAAGGGCGGTGGCGGGGCTGAGGACGGCTTTTTTAGGCGGCGCGCAGCGCCGGGCCGGTGGTGATCGAGCGGGAGCCGCGGCCGATGGCCACGAGCCCGGACTGGACCATTTCTTTGATGCCGTACGGCTCGAGGTCGCGCAGCAACGCGTCCAGCTTGTCGGGGTTACCCGTGGCCTCGATCGTGAGGGTGTCCGGAGCGACGTCGATCACCCTCGCCCGGAACAGCTCGACCGTCTCGAGCACCTGGCTGCGCTGCGCACGATCGGCGCGCACCTTGACCAGCAGGAGCTCGCGCTGAACCGACTGCTGCGGGTCCAGCTCGACGATCTTCAGGACGTTCACCAGCTTGTTGAGCTGCTTGGTCACCTGCTCCAGGGGTGAGGAGTCGGCGTTGACCACGATCGTGATGCGGCTGACGTCCGGGTTCTCCGTCTCGCCGACCGCCAGGGAGTCGATGTTGAAGCCGCGCCGGGAGAACAGGCCGCTGACCCGCGCGAGCACGCTCGGCTTGTTCTCGACCAGCACGGACAAGGTGTGCTTGTTCATGATCAGAGGTCGTCCTCTTCGAAGTTCGGGCGCACGTCCCGGGCGAACATGATCTCGTCGTTGCTGGTGCCGGCCGCGACCATGGGCCAGACCATCGCGTCCTTGCCGACCGTGAAGTCGATGACCACCGGGGCGTCGTTGATCTCCATCGCCTGCTTGATGATCTTGTCGACGTCGTCCTTCGACTCGCAGCGCAGGCCGATGCAGCCCAGCGCCTCGGCCAGCTTCACGAAGTCGGGGATGCGGTGCTTGTGCGTGCCCAGCTCGGTGTTCGAGTAGCGGCCGTCGTAGAACAGGGTCTGCCACTGCCGGACCATGCCCAGGTTGCCGTTGTTGATGACGGCGATCTTGACCGGGATGCCCTCCAGGGCGCAGGTCGCGAGCTCCTGGTTGGTCATCTGGAAGCAGCCGTCGCCGTCGATCGCCCAGACCGGGGTGTCCGGCCGGCCGACCTTGGCGCCCATCGCGGCGGGAACGGCGTAACCCATGGTTCCGGCGCCGCCCGAGTTGAGCCAGGTGCCCGGCTTCTCGTACTTGATGAACTGCGAGGCCCACATCTGGTGCTGACCGACGCCGGCCACGTAGATCGCCTCGGGGCCGACCAGCTCGCCGATCCGCTCGATCACGTACTGCGGGGCCAGCGAGCCGTCGGTCGGCTCCTCGTAGCCCAGCGGATAGCGCTGGCGCAGCTCGTTCAGCGTGGCCCACCACGGCTCGTACTGCCCGGGGCCCTCGGCCGTGGCCGAGACCGCGGCGATCAGCTCGTCGATCACGTGCCGGGCGTCGCCCACGATCGGGACGTCGGCGTGCCGGTTCTTGCCGATCTCGGCCGGGTCGATGTCGGCGTGCACGATCTTGGCGTCCGGCGCGAACGAGTCGAGCTTGCCGGTCACCCGGTCGTCGAAGCGCGCGCCCAGCGTGATCAGCAGGTCGGACTTCTGCAGCGCGTAGACCGCCGGGACCGTGCCGTGCATGCCGGGCATGCCCAGGTGCTGCGGGTGCGAGTCGGGGAACGCGCCCAGCGCCATCAGCGTGGTGATGACCGGGATGCCGGTGAGCTCGGCCAGCTTGCGCAGCCCGTCGGTGGCGCCGGCCTTGAGCACGCCGCCGCCCACGTAGAGCACCGGGCGCTTGGCCGCGGCGATCAGGCGGGCCGCCTCGCGGATCTGCTTGCCGTGCGGGTGCAGCGTGGGGCGGTAGCCCGGCAGGTCGAGCGTCGGTGGCCAGGTGAACGTGGTCTGCGCCTGCAGCACGTCCTTGGGGATGTCGACCAGGACCGGGCCCGGGCGGCCGGTGATGGCCAGGTGGAACGCCTCGGCCAGGATGCGCGGCAGCTCCTCGGGCGTCTGCACCAGGAAGTTGTGCTTGGTGATCGGGAGCGTGATGCCCTGGATGTCCGCCTCCTGGAAGGCGTCCGTGCCGATCGACGGGCGGGCGACCTGGCCGGTGATGGCGACGATCGGCACCGAGTCCATGTACGCGTCGGCGATCGGGGTGACCAGGTTGGTGGCGCCCGGGCCGCTGGTGGCGATGCAGACGCCGACCTTGCCGGTGGCCTGCGCGTAGCCGGTGGCGGCGTGGCCCGCGCCCTGCTCGTGGCGCACCAGGATGTGCCGGACCTTGGAGTCGTAGAGCGGGTCGTACGCGGGGAGGATCGCGCCGCCGGGGATGCCGAACGCGACCTCGACCCCGAGCGCCTCGAGCGACCGCACGAGCGACCCGGCGCCCGAGGTGGAAACCGGAGTGGCTACGGCCGGGGCCGGGGTGGCGGCCGCCGCGACAGTGGCCGGGTTGGCTCGGTGGGCGAGGGTCTCAGGAGTGGGTCTCGTCATGGCACTTCATACCTTTACGGGTTGGGCGTTCCGTTACTTGAGCAACAAAAAAGGCCCTCGTGCCTGGTAGCACGGGACCTAGCGCACTCTGGTCGCTATTGCGACTGGAGTGCGCTCACATAAGTACTCGGGACGCGAAGCACATGCAAGCCACCTTGCCCCATCTCAAGCGGTGAGTCAACTGATCCCACATTTTGATCACTCGCTCTCACCCGTGGGGGCCACGAACCCGGGATCACTCGGCAGCAGCGCCCTGAGCTGCCGCATTCCGGGGCCGAGCATGACCACCTGGCTGCGCGCGGCGGCGTCGGCGGGCGGGGCCGAGCGGGGCGCCGGGAGCGGCCGGCTGGGACCGCCCGAGCGCAGCGTCTGCAACTGGGCCTCGAGATGCTCGGCGGGCACGCCCCAGCCGAAGAGCGAGCCCTGACCCAACCGGCAGCCGGCCTCCTCGACCGCGGCCCGCTGCGCCGGGGTGCCGATGCCCTCGGCCAGCACCTCCAGCCCGAGCCGGTGTCCCATCCGGACCACCACGTCGACCAGGGGCGCGGCCATGCCCGTACGGGACTCGGGCTCGGCGACCAGGGCACGGTCGATCTTGAGAATGTCGACCGGCAGCGTGCGCAGCTGGCCCAGTGACGAGTAACCGGCGCCGAAGTCGTCGAGCGCGACCCGTACGCCGGTGGCCCGCAGCTCGGCCAGCCGGCTGATCAGCTCCTCCATGTCGGTGGCCACGGCGTGCTCGGTCACCTCGAGCACCAGCCGCTGCGGCGGCACCCCGTGCTGCTCGAGCACGTCGGCCACGTGCCCCGCGAAGTCGGTCGAGTGCAGCTCCTTGGGCGACAGGTTGACCGACACCCACACGTCGTGGCCGCGCGACAGCCAGTCGGCGAGCTGGATGCAGGCGTGCTCGAGCACCCATGCGCCGATCCGGTTGATCAGCCCCGACTCCTCGGCGACCGGGATGAACTCGTCGGGCCGCACCGAGCCCAGCGTCGGGTGATGCCAGCGCAGCAGCGCCTCGGCCCCGACCGGCCGCATCGAGGGCAGGGCCACGACCGGCTGGAAGACGAGCCGCAGCTGATCGCGGTCGATCGCGTGCCGCAGCTCGCTCTCCAGCGTGCCCCGGCGGCGCAGCAGCTCGTCGTACCGGGCCTGATAGCGCTCGACCCTGTTCTTCCCGCGCTGTTTGGCGTAGCGCAGGGCCAGATCGGCGTCCCGGATCAGCTCGCCGGTGTCGGCCGGGCTCAGCGTGTTCGAGTCGGCCACGCCGATGCTGGCCGACAGGAAGACCGCCAGACCTTCCACCTCGTACGGCTCCCCGAGCACCGCGAGCAGCCGGTGCGCGGTGAGCATGGCCTCCTCCGCGTTGCCCCGCATGAGCACCGCGAACTCGTCGCCGCCGAGCCGGGCCGCCACGTCGCCCTCCAGCAGGTTGCGCCGAACCCGCTCGCCGACCTCGGTCAGCACCGCGTCGCCGACGTCGTGGCCGCGCATGTCGTTGACCGTCTTGAAGCCGTCGAGGTCGATGCCGACCAGCACCCGCGAATCGCCGCTCGCGCGCAGCGCCCGTTGCAGCCCTCGGCGGTTGGCCAGACCGGTCAGCGGGTCGGTGTGGGCCAGCTCGCGGAAGTGGGCCTCGCGTTCGCGCAGCTCGAGCGTGTACCGCCGGACGTCACGCAGGGCCAGGAACTGCCGGCCGACCAGCGCGAAGCCCTCGACCCCGGCGCCCAGGAAGCCGTACAGGTCGAAATCGCCCCCGCGGGCCAGGTGATAACCGAGCGCCGTGACCATGGCCACCATCGGCACGACCGCGTACGCCGTGTTGCGCTCGACGACGTCGCCCACGACCTCGACCGGGCGGTCGGCCACCTTGACCGCGCGCGCGATCACGAACAGGCCCGCCGGCAGCATCAGCGCGCCCGCCAGCACGACGCCGTCCCGGTCCTGGCAGATGCCCCAGGCGATGGCGACCGCCGCGAACGACACGAGCGTCACCCCGGCCGCCACCCGTACGGTGGTCAGCCGCGGGCGATGGGCGTGCAGCGCCAGCACGATCGTGAGCCCGAGCGACACGACCGCGAACCCGGCCGGGATCAGCACCGAGGGGCAGGCCATCGGGGTCGCGTCGCCCAGCACCCGGGTCGGCTCGGCGATCAGCACCCAGCCCACGAACCAGATGGCGGCCGCGATGACCAGGCCGTCGAGCAGGTGCCGGACGGCCGCGCCCGCGTTTTCGGCCGCGCCGGGCAGCATCGCCACCCCGACCAGCAGCGTCAGCACGCCGAGCGCGGTGCCGGCGGCGACGGCCGTGCCCAGACCCGTACGGGGTGGGGCGGCGGTGGTGAGAAGCACAGTGATCACGCCGGCCAGGGCGGCCGCGGTCGCGACAGCTCCCCCGGCGGCCAGAAGAAGATGGGCTCGACGAGCGGCGCCGGTGTGTTTGCGACCGGAATCGCCCAGCAGGGCAACGGCCGGGACCGCGACCAGGAGGCTCGCCAGCCCGGCCAGCTCCACGCCGGACGGTGATTGCACGCGAACACTCTGCCTGATCCCGATCTATTTAAGTAGCCCCCGCGTCCCGTCTTGTGGACGCAATTGGCGGTCCTTACTTCTTCGAGTGGCACACTGAGGGGATGCCTGACCTGCGTTCCCGGACCTCGACCCACGGTCGGACCATGGCCGGCGCGCGTGCCCTCTGGCGCGCCACCGGGATGACCGACGACGACTTCGGCAAGCCCATCGTGGCCATCGCCAACAGCTACACCCAGTTCGTACCGGGTCATGTGCACCTCAAAGACATGGGCGGCCTGGTCGCGGAGTCGATCGCCGAGGCCGGCGGGGTCGGGCGCGAGTTCAACACGATCGCGGTCGACGACGGCATCGCGATGGGCCACGGCGGCATGCTCTATTCGCTGCCCAGCCGCGAGCTGATCGCCGACGCGGTCGAATACATGGTCAACGCGCACTGCGCCGACGCCCTGGTCTGCATCTCGAACTGCGACAAGATCACCCCCGGCATGCTGATCGCCGCGCTCCGGCTCAACATCCCGACCGTGTTCGTCTCGGGCGGCCCGATGGAGGCCGGCAAGACGATCGCCATCGAGGGCGTCGTGCACGAGAAGCTCGACCTGGTCGACGCGATGAGCGCCAGCGCCAACGAGAACGTGACCGACGCGCAGCTCGACACCATCGAGCGCTCGGCCTGCCCGACCTGCGGCTCCTGCTCCGGCATGTTCACCGCCAACTCGATGAACTGCCTGACCGAGGCGATCGGCCTGTCGCTGCCGGGCAACGGCTCGACGCTGGCCACGCACGCCTCCCGCAAGGCGCTGTTCGAGAAGGCCGGCTCGCTGATCGTCGAGATCGCCAAGCAGTACTACGAGGAGAACGACGAGTCGGTGCTGCCCCGCAGCATCGCCAACCGCTCCGCCTTCGAAAACGCGGTCGCGCTCGACGTGGCCATGGGCGGCTCGACCAACACGGTGCTGCACCTGCTGGCCGCGGCCCGTGAGGCCGAGATCGACTTCTCGGTGGCCGACATCGACGCGATCTCGCGCCGGGTGCCGTGCCTGTCCAAGGTCGCGCCGAACAGCCCGAAATACCACATGGAGGACGTGCACCGGGCCGGTGGCATCCCCGCGCTGCTGGGTGAGCTCAACCGGGGCGGCGTGCTGAACACCGACGTCCGCTCCGTGCACTCACCCGACCTGACATCGTGGCTCGACGAGTGGGACATTCGGGCCGAATCGCCCTCGCCGGCCGCCCTCGAGCTGTTCCACGCGGCGCCGGGCGGGGTGCGCACGACGCAGCCCTTCAGCACGCAGAACCGCTGGGCGACGCTCGACACCGACGCCGAGAACGGCTGCATCCGCTCGATCGACCACGCCTACACGGTCGACGGCGGCCTGGCCATCCTCTTCGGCAATCTCGCCCCCGACGGCTGCGTGGTCAAGACGGCCGGCGTCGACGAGACCCTGTGGAAGTTCACCGGCCCCGCCCGCGTCTTCGAGTCGCAGGACGCCGCCGTCGACGGCATCCTCGGCAAGCAGGTCGTCGAGGGCGACGTCGTGATCATCCGCTACGAGGGCCCGCGCGGCGGCCCCGGCATGCAGGAGATGCTCTACCCCACGTCGTTCCTCAAGGGCCGCGGCCTCGGCAAGGCGTGCGCGCTGATCACCGACGGCCGCTTCTCCGGCGGCACGAGCGGCCTCTCCATCGGCCACGTCTCCCCCGAGGCGGCCGCGGGCGGCCTGATCGCCCTGGTCGAAACCGGCGACGAGATCAGCATCGACATCCCCGGCCGCGGCATCACGCTGCACGTCGACGACGAGACCCTGGCCCAGCGCCGCCACGAACAGGAGCGCCGCCCCAAGCCGTACACGCCGGTCGACCGCCGGCGCCCGGTGTCGGCGGCCCTGCGCGCCTACGCCTCCATGGCCACCAGCGCGAGCGACGGGGCTTACCGCAAGGTCCCTGAATAACCCGTACGCCACGTCGCAGTCCACAACCGCACAGCACGACCGTCCCCGCGGCCACGCACACGCCGAGTGCGTGGCCGCGGCCGTCGGCCGCCACCGGCGGCCCGCATTTCCATCCTGCCCCCGGACAACGAAGCACCCGCCGGACGCATCACGAGTCACGTGACCACCGCCCGCGAACGACTGCGGACCGCCTCAACAATCGCCGGCACGCCGTGGACCCCACCGAAATCCTGACACTCACCCGGATCCCGAGGTCGCGCGCGGACACACTGCCCCCGCCGTCTTGAACTCCTCGATCTGCCCAGCGACCGTTGCCTGTTAGACCCCGCGCGCGGGCCGGAAGCTGGCGCACTTGTCACCCGCCCCGCCTGATCACGCCCGCAGGCTCTCCCGAGGCCCGACGCCCACATGCTTTGTTCGCGTCCACCACCTGACACCCCGAGTTCCGCGCCCCGCCCGACACCCCCGAGTTTCGCGCCCCCGCCCGACACCCCACCAGGCCCATGCCCCTCACCCCGCCCCGCCCCGCCCCGACACCCCAACATGCCGCGGTTTCCGAAGCGGCGGCGTAGCAGGCGGGTGCAGTCGTCGAGGACGTCGAAGACCGCGACCGGGGTCCCGTCGGCGAGTTGGTCGCGTGGGCGGGCCCATGAACTGTGGGGACTTCCGCGGTGATCAACTCTGTGCCGGCCGCCCTGAACGGGGATAGGTCCGGGCCGGGGTTTCTCGTTCGAGCACGCCGCGTGTTCGACCGCGGGTCGGTTCGTGGTCGGCCGGGCGTATGTTCCGAGTTCGATTGGCACCAGGCGACGTCGCCTGACGCGTCGCCGTCCCCTCCTCGCACTGACGTCGGGTCCACCCAAGCCCGAGCCGGCCGGGCCCGCGGGCCCGGCGTTCGTGCCTTCGCTGTCTTGAGTGCCGCGCACCACGATCGAGAGTGTTGTCAGGACCACACCGCCCTACGCCGCCTGGCTGAACGTCACGGGCGACCGGATGAGGCATCGTCGGCGGGTTGGGGACGTCGCCCTCGCCGCGGCGCGGGAGTGCAAGGACGCCCTGGCGCGTCGTAATCGGTCAGTCGGGCGCTCCGCGAAATCGGACGGGCGGTCGTGTTACGTGTCGAGACGGCCCGTCCGCGACCTGAAACGGACGGCTGGCCGGAACGCTGTTAGGGCCGGCCGCAACACGGACCGGACGGCTGGTCCCGACGCGAATCGACCGGCCGGCAGCCGCCTCGAGGCAGCAGTCGATCCGGCCTGAGCTTCGTGATCAGGATCGCGAAGCGGCAACCGGGGCAAGTTAGGTTAGGGCAAGTCGATGGGTCGCGACCGATAGCAACCGATCCAGCCGGTAGCGGCCTGAGGGGAGTGACCCCGACGGCGCCGATGCTAGGCAGCAGAGCGCGTCGGAGAACTCGTACTTTATGGATTTGATCTTTCCCAAAGGGCAACTTCCGCCGGGGCCGCCTCGTTGCTCGATGCGTGAGCACCACTGAGCAGCGCAGCCATCGGCAGACCCTGGAGGTGCTCGCCGGGCTGATGCTCGGCATGTTCCTGGCCGCGCTGGACCAGACGATTGTCACCGCGGCCATCCGGACGATCGGCGACGACCTGCACGGGCTCACCGTGCAGGCGTGGGTGACCACGGCCTACCTGATCACCGCGACGATCTCGACGCCGCTCTACGGCAAGCTGTCGGACATCTACGGGCGTAAGCGGTTCTTCCTGGCCGCCATCTCGATCTTTGTGGTGGGCTCGGCGGCCTGCGCGTTCGCCGGGTCGATGTATCAGCTGGCCGCGTTCCGGGCGGTGCAGGGGCTGGGCGCGGGCGGGCTGTTCTCGCTGGCCCTGGCGATCCTGGGCGACCTCGTGCCGCCCCGCGAACAGGCTCGCTATCAGGGCTTCTTCCTGGCCGTGTTCGGCTCGGCGAGCGTGCTCGGGCCGGTGATCGGCGGGTTCCTGGCCGGCACGGACGAGCTGCTGGGGATCACCGGCTGGCGCTGGGTGTTCCTGGTCAACGTGCCGATCGGCGGGGTCGCGATGGCCGTCGTGGCGCGGGTGCTGCGGATCAAGCACACGCGGCGCGAGCATCGGATCGACTGGTGGGGCGCGCTGACACTGTGCGTGTGCCTGGTGCCGTGGCTGACCGTGGCCGAGCAGGGGCGTACGTGGGGCTGGGACGCCGGGAAGTCGATCGCGTGCTACCTCGTCGGTGCCGCCGGGCTCGCGCTCTTCCTGATCGTGGAGACGCGGATGGGGCCGGCCGCGCTGATCCCGCTGCGCTTCTTCCGCAACCGCACGTTCGCGCTGACCGCGGGCGGCGGGTTCGTCACCGGCATGGGGATGTTCGGCGGGCTCGCCCTGCTGCCGCTCTACCTGCAGATCGTGCGGGGCGCGACGCCGACCGAGTCGGGGCTGCAGCTGCTGCCGATGACGGCGGGCATCATGGCCGGCTCGCTCGTCTCGGGACAGACCATTTCCCGTACGGGTAAATATCGCGTCTTCCCGGCGACGGGTGCGGCCCTGATGATCGCCGGGCTGACCCTGCTGCACACCGTGGGGGTGGACACGCCGTTCTGGCAGACCGGCATCCACATGGGAGTCTTCGGGCTCGGGCTCGGATTCGTGCTGCAGCCGGTCACGCTGGCCGTGCAGAACGCCATGCCGCGGTCCGAGATCGGCGTGGCCACGGCGTCGTCGACGTTCTTCCGGCAGATGGGCGCGACCGCGGGCACCGCCGTCTTCCTGTCGCTGCTGTTCGCCACCGTGGGCGATAAGATCGCGGCCGCGTTCCGGGAGGACACCGCCGCCCAGCGCGCGGCCGCCGCCGAGCCCGCCCTGACCGGGGCGCTCCGCGGCGAGGGCTCCGCCCTGGACGACACGTCGTTCCTCGAGCGGGTGACCCCCGCCCTGGCCCATCCGTTCAAAGCGGGCTTCTCGGACGCGGTGGACGGCATCTTCCTGGTCGCCGCGGCCATTCTTGTCGTTGCCTTCGTGCTCTTCCTGTTTCTTCCGCACGTGCCGTTGCGGGGTGGACCGGACTCCCCTTCGCGGGGTGGACCGGACTCGCCCGGTGCCGCCCCGCCCGCTCGTTCCACCGCTGAACATGCCCTGGCTCGCACCGACCTTGCCGACCTTGACGCCGATCTCGCCCGGTTGTTCGACACCGGGCCAAGTCTCGAACGGACACTCGACATGGACACTGCCACGCTGACCGACGACCCGGCCGCCCCCGAGGAGCCAACCGGCCCGGGCGACGCGGTCGTCCGCGGCCGGATCGACGGCCCCGGCGGGCTACCGCTGCCCGGCGCCACGCTGACGATCACCGACTTCGGCGGGCAGCAGCTGGCCCGCGCGGTGACCGGCGACGACGGCACGTACCGGATGGTGCTGCACACCGGCGGCTCGTTCCTGCTGATCTGCGCGGCCGACCGGCACCAGCCCGCCGCAGCCGTGATCAACGTGGCCGCCGGGGAGATAAGGCGGGTGCTTTCGCTGGCTGGGGCCGGGCAGATCACCGGACGCGTCACCGACCGGGCGGGCCGCGGGCTGCCCGGGGCGACCCTGACGCTGACCAACACGAAGGGCGAAGTGGTGGCGACGACCACGGCCGGGCCGGACGGCCGGTATCAGCTGCCGGGACTGGACGGGCCGGAGTACACGCTGACGGCCACCGCGGCCCACGCCCGGCCGGCTTCGCGGACGGTCTCGCCCAATGAGCCGGGGCCGGTGGATCTGGCGCTGGCCGTGGGCGGGGTGCTGACGGGGAACGTCCGGGCGGCGGGGTCGGGGCATCCGATTCCGGAGGCTTCGGTGGTGGCCGTGGACCGTCACGGGCGGGTGGCGGGGGCGGCTACGACCGATCACGAGGGGCGGTATGAGCTGCGGGATCTGCCGCCGGGGGTGTACACGGTGGCGGCCAGCGGGCATGCGCCGGTGGCTACGCGGGTCGAGCTGACGGGGGACCACGCGGCGCACGACATCACGCTGGGGACGCCGGCCACGGTTGCGGCGCTCCACTGAGGACTCCGCCGCGGAGAGGCGACTCGGTCGCCTCAGCTCGGTCGCCGCGGAGGCACTAACGCGAACGCCGCGCGGCAGCAATGCTCGGTCGCCGTGGGCTTGGTCGCCGTGCGGCGGAGGTGCTTGGTCATCGTGGCTGAAGCTCGACACTGCGCGGCGAAGTTCCTGGTCGCCGCGCAGTGGAGAAGCCTGATCACCGCGCGGCTGACACCTGTCCGATCATCGCGTAGGCAGAATTTGATCACCGCGGAATATGGCCCTCCCGCCCGGGGGTCGCCACCCTAAAAAAGCGTATCGAACCCAGCCGAGCGGAACGGGTTATCCACAATTCAGGGTTATCCACAGGGCTCAAGCGATCACTGCGCCGACCCCATATCGTTCACGCAACGCAGGACCGGCCGGCTGGTCAGAGCACCTTCGTCCAGGGGCTCCGGCGAGTGGATCGTGAAGGTCGCCGACTGCCCGGGCAGGACGGTGACGGCCGCACGGTCGGGTTCCGCGGAGGGAGAGAGCCGGTCGGGGAAGAGGGTGAGTGAGCGCAGGATCGTCGAGGCGTGCACGGTCACGGTCGTGGTGTCGCCGGCCCGGGTGACCTCGGTCGTGTAGTCGGCCAAAGGCCACGCGATGTCCTTGTCGGACGCCCAGAACCACGTCGTGCCGGTGTCGGTGGCCAGCAGCTCGGTGCGCGGGTCGCCGGGGGTGGCGACGTCGGCCGGGAGTGTCAGGGTCACCGACGCGCCGGGGTCGATGGTGGCCGACACGTCGTGAGTGGCCAGCACGTCGCCGGCCAGGTTGCGGCGGGTCACGGTGGTGGCGAGGGTCCAGGGCGTGCGGCCGTCGTTGACTGCCACCAGGGCGGGGGCGCCGTCGGGGGTGAAGACCGCGCCGGGCTCGATGGCGGTGAGCGGGCCGCCGGCGGCGAGCGCGGAGCCCGTACGGGGCTGGAACGTGAGCAGGCGATCGGCGTAGGCGTCGCGCATCGCGTACCAGAGGGGCTTCTTGCGCCCGTCGCCGTCGACCGCGGCCCACGACGTGACCGGCCAGCAGTCGTTGAGCTGCCACATGATCGTGCCGGTGCAGAGCGGGCTCAGCGAGCGGAAGTGCTCGATGCCGAAGGCCAGCGCGCGGGCCTGGTTGAGCTGTGTCAGGTAGTGCCAGTCGTCGAAGTCCCGGTGAGCAGGCAGGTGGTTCGCGAGGCCGCGGGACAGCTTCCCGTCGCCGCCGATGGCTTTCTGGTGGTGGGCCATGCCGGGCGAGTCGGGCGCGAGCACGCTGTCGGAGATCGAGCGGCGCAGGGTGGCGTACGTGGGCGGGGCCTGGAAGCCGAACTCGGCGACGAAGCGCGGGCGGTAGGCGGCGTATTTCGTGTAGTCGTCGGTGTTCCACACGTCCCAGATGTGCGTGGTGCCGTAGGCCGGGTCGTTGGGATAGCGGTCGGCACTCCCCGAGTAGGGGCTGCCGGGCCAGTACGGGCGGGACGGGTCGAGTTCCCCGACGACGCGCGGGAGCAGGTCGTAGTAGAAGCCCGCACCCCACGTACGCCCGTTGAGCGCCGGCTTCCAGCCCCAGTCCTCGTGGCCCCACAGGTTCTCGTTGTTGCCGGTCCACACGATGAGGCTCGGGTGCGACGCCAGCCGCACGACGTTCTCGCGGGCCTCGGCCTCGATCTCGGAGCGGAACGGCTCCTCCTCGGGGTAGGCCGCGCACGCGAACAGGAAGTCCTGCCCGACCAGGAAGCCCATCTCGTCGGCGAGCTCGTAGAAGTCCGCCGACTCGTAGCGGCCGCCGCCCCAGACGCGCAGGTAGTTGACGTTCGCGTCGGCCGCCTGGCGGAATCGGGCGGCCAGCCGGTCGCGGGTGATCCGGTCGGCGAAGACGTCGTCGGGGATCCAGTTGATTCCCCGTACGAACACCGGCTGCTCGTTGATCACGACGGTGAACCCGCCGTCGGCCGTGTCCACGCGCGCGGACCGGAAGCCGATCTTGCGGGACCAGGAGTCGAGCTGTTCCGCACCGGACGAAAGGGTGACGTCCAGGTCGTACAGGGTCTGCGAGCCATAGCCGCGCGGCCACCACAGTTCAGGGTCGTCCACGGTGAGAATCAGCAGCGCCTCGATGCCGCTGACCGTGGCCTGGGCCGTACGCCCGCCGACCGACGCGGTGATCTTCACTGGGGCGTCGGAGATCCGGTCGAGCCGGACCCGCAGCTCGACCCGACCCACGCCGCCGGTCACCGTCACCTGCGGGCGCACCTCGGCCAGCCGGGCCGTCGTCCACGTCTCGAGCCCGATCGGCTGCCAGATGCCCGCCGTGACCAGGGTCGGTCCCCAGTCCCAGCCGAAGTTGCAGGCCTGCTTGCGAATGAAGTTGAAGGGCTCGTCGTACGCGTTGGGGCGCGCGCCGAGCCGGTCGCGCTGCCCCTCGGCGTACGCGTAAGCGCTCTTGAACTTGACCTTCAGCTCGTTGTCCCCGTCGACCAGCAGCGAGCTGACGTCGAAACGGTAACCGCGGTGCATGTTGGCCGTCTCGCCGATGATCTCGCCGTTGAGCTCGACGGCCGCGACGGTGTCGAGACCGGCGCAGACGAGGTCGGTGCGTCCACCGGGGGTGGCGGAGAAAGACGTCGAATACACCCATTCCGTACGCCCGATCCAGCCGAGCTTGATCTCGTTGGCGTCCAGGTACGGGTCGTCGATCCGGCCGGCCCGCAGCAGGTCGGTGTGCACGCATCCGGGCACGGCGGCCGGAACACCGGAAATGTCGCCTCCGGTCAGGGTCCAGCCGTCGTGCAGGGGTCGATACGAGGTCACGGTTCTCCTTCTGCGGGCCTATCCACAAACACGGATCAGGACTTGACTGCGCCTTCCATGATCCCCCGTACGATCTGCCGTCCGCCGATCAACAGCAGGACGATCAGCGGAACTGTGGCGATGAACGCACCCGCCAGCACCCGCCGATAGATCACGTAGTTGCCGCTGGCCAGGTCGGACAGGGCGACCATCGAGGTCGGGAAGTCGGTGCCGTTGAGCTGGATCAGCGGCCACTGGAAGTCGTTCCAGGCCATCACGAACGTGAGCAGGCCGAGCACGGCGAGCGCCGGGCGGATCGCCGGGAGCACGATGTTCCAGTAGACGCGCATGTTCAGCGCCCCGTCGATGCGGGCCGATTCGACCAGCTCGTCGGGCACGGCGTGCGCGATGAACTGCCGCATGTAGAAGACGCCGAACGCGCTGACCAGCCCGGGGGCGATGACCGCGAGCAGGGTGCCGTTCCAGCCGAGCTTGCCCATCACGATGTAGAGGGCGACGATGCCGAGCTGGCTGGGCACGGTCAGGGTCAGCACGACCACCACCAGCAGCGCGTTGCGGCCGCGGAAGCGCAGCTTGGCGAACGCGAAGCCGGCCAGCGAGCAGAAGAACAGCGTGGCCAGGGTGATCACGGACGAGACGATCACGCTGTTGATCAGCGAGGCCGCGAAGAAGACCTCATTGAGCGTGAACACCTCGTTCGCGTTGGTCCAGAACTCGCCGCCGGGCAGGACGGACGGCGGGATCTGGGCCACGGCCTCGTCGGTGCTCGTCGAGATGACGAACATCCAGTAGACCGGGAAGGCCGAGAAGAGCAGGACCACCCCGAGGCTCACGTACGTCAGCCAGGTGCCGCCGGTGTCCTGAGGCGCGCGATTGATGTACGTCTTGGTCATCGGTCGCCTCCGATGCGCCGGGTGAGCAGGGTGTTGAGGCCGGCGACGAGCAGGATGATCAGGAACAGAGCCCAGGACATCGCCGCGGCGTAACCCAGGTCGAGGTCCTTCCAGCCGACCTTGTAGATGAGCTGGGCGATTGTCTGGAACTGATGGGCCGAGCCGCCGCTGGCCGACTGCGGGTTCTCGTCGAACATCATCGGCTCGTTGAACAGCTGCAGCCCCCCGATGGTGGACAGGATCACGGTGAACACCACGACCGGCTGGATCATGGGCACGGTGATCCGCCACAGCTGCCGCCACGCGCCGGCGCCGTCGACGGCCGCCGCCTCGTACACGTCCTTGGGGATGGCCTGCATCGCCGACAGGTAGAGCAAGGCGTTGTAGCCGATCCACTTCCAGTTGACCATCGTGGCGATGGCGATCCACGCGCTCCACTTCTGGGCCCGCCAGTCGAGCGGGGTCTCCTGCCCGAAGCCGACCAGCGACAGGAACCAGTTGGCCATGCCGTTGTCGCGGGCGAAGAAGATCGCGAAGACCAGGGTCGAGGCGACGACCGGGGTCAGATACGGCAGCAGAATGCCGATCCGCCAGAAGGTCGTGCCGCGCAGCTTGCGGTTGAGCAGGTTCGCGATGATCAGCGCGATCAGCAGCTGCGGCACGGTCGACAGGATGAAGATGCCGAACGTGTTGCCCAGCGCGTTCCAGAAGTCCTCGTCGGACAGCAGCCGCTCGAAGTTGCCGAGGCCGGCCCAGCCGGTCAGCGTCGGGTCGTCCAGCCGCCAGTTCCGCACCGCGACGACGCCGTTGAAGATCAGCGGGAAGACGCCGAAGATGCCGAACAGGATGAAGAACGGGGAGATGAAGACGTACGGGATGGTCTTGTTGTCGAACCGGTAGAGCCAGCTCCTGGTTCTGACTTTCTTCGGCGGCGGGGCGGGGCGATGCGACGCCGGCCGGAGCTCAGTGAGGGACACGGCCTCTCCTAGGGAAGAGCGGGGCGGCGTGCCGCCGCCCCGCCTGGCTGAACCGTCAGGCCTTACCGGTCTTGGCGACCTTCTCGGCCTGCTTGACCGCCTCGGGCCACGCCGCACTCGACTTGAGCCCGCCCTGCTGCACGCGGGTGATCACGTTCTCCACGGCCACGCGGGTCGGGCCGTTCTTCTTGCCCAGGTATTGCGGCTTGAGGCCGGCCGCGGTGGCCGCGAAGATCTGGCCGGTGGGCGCGTTGCTCATGAACTCCTTCTTGTAGGCCAGCACCTTCGGGTCCTTGTAGAGGTCGGGCTGCGAGGGCAGGTTGCCGACCGTCTCGAAGACCTCGATCTGCTGCTCGGGCTGAACCATCCACTTCACGAAGTCGACCGCGGCGTCGATGTTCTTGCCCTGCGACGGGACGGTCCACCACGAGCCGCCCCAGTTGCCGCCGCCGCCGGGGATCGCGGCGATGTCCCACTTGCCCTTCTGGTCGGGCGCGGTCTCCTGGATGTGGCCGAGCATCCACGCCGGGCAGGCCAGCACGGCGAACTGGTCCTTCTTGAAGCCCTGGTTCCAGTTGGGCTGGAAGCTGGCCAGGTTGGCCGAGATGCCGGCGTCGATCGCCTTCATGCTCACGTCGAACGCGACCTTGGGGCCGCCGTCCATCTGCAGCTGCTCCTGCTCGTTGTAGAAGCCGACCGGCTGCTGGGCGAGCACGGGGTTGAACATGTTGGTGCCGGAGTCGACGAACTTCTTGCCGGTCTTGGCCACGTACTTCTTGCCGACCTCGATGAACTGGTCCCAGTTGGTCCAGAGCTTCGAGACCTCCTCGCGATCGGTGGGCAGGCCGGCCGCCTTGAACAGGTCGGAGCGGTAGCACATGGCCAGGCCGCCGACGTCGGTGCCGAGGCCGATCTGCTTGCCGTCGGACGACATGGAGGCCTTCCACTTCCAGTCCAGATACTTCGACTCGAAGTCGCCGGCGCCCTTGTCGAGCAGGTTGACGAACTTGTCGGACTGGTTGCGGAACTGAACGATGAAGCCCTCGTCGACCGCCGAGATGTCCGGGGCGCCGGTGCCCGCGACCAGCTTCTTCTGCAGGTCCTCGTGCTGGGCGTTGAACTCGCCCGTGTTCAGCACGATCTTGACGTTCGGGTGGGCCTTCTCGTAGTCGGCCTTGAGCTTGTCGAGGCCCATGTCGCCCCAGAACGCGACCTTCAGCGTGATCTGCTCGCCGCTGCCGCCCTCGGTCTTGTTGCTGCTCTCAAGGTCACGACCGCTGCAGCCCGCGATCACCAAGGTTGCCGCGAGGCCGGCCGCGACCGCGCTCAAAGTCCGTCTCATTGGAGCCTCCATGCCGGAGAGAGATTTACTGAACCGGGTAAGTTGTGGAGACGCTAAGCCGGTCCTCGATAAGTGTCAATACCGTGTTACGCCGGTGATCTGTCAACGTTGTCAGTGTCCGTTAAGCAGGGTGAAACGGACTAAAGTGGCGATCGCTGTTTACAAAGTGGGTGTGGTCGCCAACACTTAACCGATCAAGACACGCCTCGGCCGATCCGCCATGACGGCGCGGATTCGCGTGAGAGCGCTCTACCGATTCCTGCACCGGTAAACTCCGCCGGTAGGCTCGGCGGGAAAAGAGGAGACCGAGTGAAGCGGCCCACGATCGCCGACATAGCGCGGCGGGCGGGCGTGTCGAAAGGCGCGGTGTCGTACGCGCTGAACGGCCAGCCCGGCGTCTCCGAGGCGACCCGGCAGCGCATCGTCGCGATCGCCCAGGAGATCGGCTTCAACCCCAACAGCGCCGCGCGAGCGCTGTCCGGGGCCAGCGCGCGTGCCGTCGGCCTGACCCTGTCGCGCCCGGCCCGCATCCTCAGCATCGAGCCGTTCTTCATGGGCCTGATCAGCGGCTTCGAGGCCGAGCTGGCCGCCCGCTCCTACGCGCTGACCCTGCAGGTGGTGGCCACCCCCGAGCAGGAGGTCGAGGTCTATCGCCGGTGGTGGGGCGAGCGCCGCATCGACGGCGTCATCGTGACCGACCTCCGCGAGAACGACGTCCGCATCCCGGTTCTGCAAAAGCTGCAACTTCCGGCGGTCGTCATCGGCGGGCCCGGCGACACCGGCAAGATCGCCCAGGTGTGGTCGGACGACGCCGGCGCGATCACCGAGACGGTGCGCTACCTGACGGCGCTCGGCCATCGCCGGATCGCCCGGGTCAGCGGCCTGCCCGGCCTGCTGCACACGCAGACCCGCACCCGGGCCTTCAACGACGTCTGCGCCGCGCTCGGCCTCAACGAGGCGCTGACCGTGCCGTCCGACTACACGGGCGAAGAGGGCGGCCGGGCGACGCGCCGGCTCCTGATCGGCGCCGACCGCCCCACCGCCATCATCTACGACAACGACGTGATGGCCGTGGCCGGCCTGGCCGTGGCGCAGGAGATGGGGCTGGCCGTGCCGGGCGACCTGTCCATCGTGGCCTGGGACGACTCGCCGCTGTGCAGCCTGGTGCACCCGCCGCTCACGGCCCTGTCGCGCGACATCGCCGAATACGGCGCGCACGCCGCCCGCGAGCTGCTGGCCGCGATCGACGGCAAGCAGGTCAGCAACGTCGAGGCGGGAACGGCCCACCTGACCCCGCGGGGAAGCACCGCACCACCGCGCTGAAGCCTCAGGTGCGGTGCGTCTCCAGGTAGGCCTCGATGCGCTCGGCGGGCGCCGGGCGGCCCACCGCGAAGCCCTGGCCGTAGAGACAGCCGGCCTGCGCCGCCCGCTCGATCTGCTCCTCGGACTCCAGGCCCTTGGCGACGATCTCGAGACCCAGCCGGCGGCCCAGGCTGACCACGACGTCGATCACCGCGGGGCCGTTGCCCGCCGCCTCGGAGGTGGCGCCGGCCAGCGACGCGTGCAGCTTGAGCATGTCGACCGGCAGGCGGCGCAGGTGGGACAGCGAGGCCTGCCCGGCGCCGAAGTCGTCGAGCGCGGCCCGCACGCCCAGCTTGCGCAGCCCGGCCAGCGAGGCCACGATCGCCGGCACGTCCTCGGCGATCCAGGCCTCGGCCACCTCGACCACCAGGCGCTCGGGGGCCACGCCGTACCGCTTCAGGGTCGCCGCCACCCGGTCGGGGAACCGGGCCGTGAGCAGCTCACGCGGCGAGACGTTGACCGACAGCCAGAAGCCGTTGTCGCCGCCCGCCCAGCCGGACAGCCGCTTGCAGGCGGTGTCGAGCACCCACTCGTCGAGCTCGGCCGAGATGCCCACGGCGCGGGCGATCGGCAGCAGCTCGTGCGGCAGGATCGTGCCCAGCTGCGGATGCCGCCAGCGCAGCAGCGTCTCGACGCCGACGGGCTGCTGGTCGCGCAGGTCGACCACCGGCTGGAAGACCAGGTCGAGCTCGCCCCGCTCGGCCGCGCCGAGCACCTCGCGCTCGAGGTCCATCCGGCGGTTCAGCTTCATCTCGACGTCGGGGTCGTACCACTCGACGCGGTCGAGCCCGAGCTGGCGGGCGCGCTTGCGGGCCAGGTCGGCGTGGCGCAGCACCTCGTCGGAGTCGCTGCCGCCGGCCAGTTCGGCCAGGCCGATGCTGGTGTGCAGCTCGACGATCGTGCCGGGCAGCTGGTGCGGCTCGGCCAGCACGGTCGCGATGCGCGTGGCCAGCGCGTACGCCAGCACGGCGCCGTCGGCGGTCAGCACGGCGAACTCGTCGCCGCCGAGCCGGGCCGGCACGTCCTCGGCGGCGAGCAGGCCGCGGATCCGCCGGCCCACCTCGATCAGCACGGCGTCGCCGGTCGCGCGGCCCCGGCTGTCGTTGATCTCGGCCAGGCCGTGCAGGTCGATCACCAGCAGCGTGCCCGGCCGGCCCGCCCGGCGCCGGTGGGCCAGCAGGTCGCGCATCAGCGCCCGCCGGTTGGCCAGCCCGGTGAGCTGGTCGGTGTACGAGAGTTTGTGCAGCGTGCGCTCGAGGTGCCGGCGCTCGCCGATGTCGCGCACGTGCACCACCAGCGCCGCCACCTCGGGCACCCCGCGCTGGTCGGAGATCGTCGACTCGGTGTCGCGCCACCACCCGGC
The DNA here is from genome assembly GCF_016785085.1 of Paractinoplanes lichenicola. Classification (GTDB taxonomy): domain Bacteria; phylum Actinomycetota; class Actinomycetes; order Mycobacteriales; family Micromonosporaceae; genus Actinoplanes; species Actinoplanes lichenicola. The sequence goes on along the minus strand of NZ_JAENHO010000003.1, from coordinate 814,232 downwards.
GCCGTCCCGCATCCGGGCCGTGACCAGCGCGGGCGGCCCGTCCGTGGGCTCACCGGCCAGCACCGAGTCGATGATCTCCTGCGCGGTCTCGGCGTCGTCGGCGTGGATCAGATCGCGGAACGTGCGGCCGACGACCTCGTCGTCGTCCAGCCCGAACAGGCGGGACGCGGCCGGCGACTGCCACGTGATCCGCAGATTTTCGTCGAGCACCAGGGTGAGGTCGGTGGCCCCGGCGACCAGGGAGCGGAAGTGCGCCTCGGCCGTCAGCAGCTGGCTCGCGTACCGCCGGATGTCGTGCACCACGAGCAGCTCGCGCATCGCCAGCACGGCGACCATGGCGATGCCGAGGATGATGCTGGTCGAGTCGAACTGGCGGGCCACGATCAGATGCCAGACCGCGGCCAGCACGCCGACCGCGGCCGGCACGGCCAGCAACGGATAACTGGCCAGATATTGATCCGGGTTGCGCGGCTCGAGCGGCGGCGCCGGCAGGTCCCGGCGGGAGCCGCCCTCGGCGGTCAGGGCCAGGCCGGCCACGATCGGCAGCCCGGTCGCGACCAGCAGCGGGCCGCCGGCCCCGGCCGCGAGCATCGTCGTGACGGCGGCGAGGCCGCAGAGCACGAGGATCGCCCCGATGCCGCAACGCACCGCCGGGCGCCGGGCCGGCCAGCCGCGCAGCATGGCGACCAGCACGATCGCGATGCCGGTGGCGCCGATCAGGGTCACCGGCAGGCCGCCGGGGTGTTCCGCCTCTTCCGGGGTGAGCAGATAGCCCGCGAAGGCCAGGCTGACGCCCAGTCCGAGGCCGTCGAAGGCCCGCCGGGAGTGCACGATCCAGCCCTTGCCCGAGCCGGGCAGCAGCAGGGTGCCGACCGCGAAGCAGGCCGCGGCCAGGCCGAAGGCGACGGTCACCCAGATTGTCGCGCCCGGCGGCGACAGCAGCGTGACCAGCACGGCCAGCGCGGTGGCGAGCGCACCCAGGCCGACGAAGCCGGCACCACGGCAGGCCACGAACGAGCGGTCGGCGTGGTGGATCGAGAGCGCGGCCCGCACGAGCAGGGCGGACGCCCAGAGGGCACAGCCGCCGGCCCCGAGGGCCAGGGCGAGCTCGGGCGCGACGACCCCGGTCAGGCCGGTCAGCAGCACGATCGCCGCGGCCGCGGGCACGGCCGACAGCCACACCCGGCCACGAGGCCGGGCGGTGCGCGGGGGGAGCGGCACTGCCACGTCGACGGATCCTCGGCGTCTCGTCAAACAAGGGGGACAGAGGGAGCTGCACCGGACAACGAACGTCCCTCGAACAGGTTACGGCCGCGTGTTGGACCTTCGCACGTCCAGATCGTCGGCTACGGACAACCGTCGCCGGAAACGGAGCCGCCGGCCACCGACGGCAGCACCTGGATCTCCGAGGCGCCGCCGACCGGGGTGTCGAGGCCGGCCACCCGCCGGGCGTCCTCGCCGTCCACATAGACGTTCACGTAACGCCGGACGGCACCCTGCTCGTCGCGGATGCGCCGGGCCAGCCGCGGCCACCGCTCGCCGACCTCGGCCAGCACCGCGCCGAGGGTGCCGGCGGCGGCGATCTCGAGCCGCGACTCGCCGCCCGCCTCGGCCCGCAGCACGCCCGGCACCAGCAGCACCGGCATCAGGCGGTCACCGCCCGCACGCTGAGCACGTCGGGCAGATGCGACACCACGGTCGCCCAGCTCTCCCCCTCGTCGTTGGTGGCGAACACCTCCCCGCATCTCGTGCCGAAGTAGACGCCCACCGGGTCGTGCTCGTCGGTGCACATCGCGTCGCGCAGCACGACCGGGTAATACGGGCCCGGGGGCAGGCCACGCTGCTGCGGCTCCCACTTCTCGCCCGCGTCGGTCGACCGATAGACCCGGCACAACAGGTCGGTGGGGTGGCGCTCGCCGTCCGCGGTGAGCGGGAAGTTCCAGATCGTGCCCGGCCGGCGCGGGTGGGCGACCATCGGGAAGCCGAAGTCGGACGGCAGGGTGTCCGCGATCGACTGCCAGCTGTCGCCGCCGTCGGCCGAGCGGTAGACCCCGTGGTGATTCTGCGCGTACAGCCGCTCCGGATCGCCGGCGTCGCGGGCGACGCGGTGCACGCACTGACCGAACTCGGGCCACGGGTCCGGGAAGAAGTACGCCTTGATCCCCTTGTTGGCCGGGGCCCAGCTCGCGCCGCCGTCGGCCGAGCGGTAGACCCCGCCCGTCGACATGGCCACCAGCAGCCGGGACGGGTCGCCGGGGTGCGGCAGGATCGTGTGGATCGCCTGGCCGCCGAACCCGGCCCCCCACTGCGGGCGGTGCGGGTGGTCCCACAGGCCGCGGACCAGCTCGAACGACTCCCCGCCGTCGGTCGAGCGGAACAGCGCGGAAGGCTGCGAGCCCGCGTAGACCACGCCGGGCTCGTCGGGATGGCCGGGCACGATCTGCCAGACGCGCTCGACCGCGACCCCCGCGTCCGCCGGAAAGGCGATGGGGGCGGTCTCGGGCTCGTGCCAAGTCGCGCCGAGGTCGTCGCTGACGGCCACGCTCGGGCCGAAATGGGAGTTGTCGACGGCGGCCAGCAGCCGGGGCCGCGCGCCGCGGGTGTCGACGCCGACGGTGTAGACCGCCGTGCCGGGGAAGTGGGCCGGACCGACGCGCCAGGTCCGCCGGTCGTCGTCGCTCGAGGCCAGGAACAGGCCTTTCTGTGTGCCGATCGCGAGCAGGACAGTCATGCGCACGATTATCCGGCCCGGGACCGGCGAAAGCACCGCACACCGTGGGTGGGAGGATGAAGTCGTGAGTTCCAAGCCCCTGCTGCGCGTCCGCAAGACCGGCGCCCTGATGGTCGCCGCCGTGATCGCGTTCGTCTGCGCCATCCCCCTGGCCGGCGCGATGTGGCAGCTCACTCCGGTTCTGCTGATCCCGACCGCGATCTTCGTCTGGGCCTGGCGGGCCGGCACCGACGTCTACGCCGACGAGTTGCGGGTGCGCGCCCTCGTCGGCAGCACCAAGGTGCCTTGGCAGCGCGTCAACGAGCTGGCCCCCGACCGCAGCGGGCAGATCTCCGCACTGCTCGACAACGGCAAGGTCATCCGGCTCACCGGGGTCACGCCCGACAACCTGCCCCGGGTTCTGGCCGCAGGTCAGCAACAGATCGGCCACTCCGAGTAGCTTCCCAGCCGGCCTCGCTACCCTGGGGTGCGTCGAACCCTCGAGGAGGTCGAGTGATCGTGCGTTCCCGTCGGGCCCGCGCCGTCTCGGTGACGCTCGCCGCCGTGCTGGGGCTCGCCTCGGCCTGCAGCTTCGGGCCGCCCGATCCCGATCAGCAGGGCGCGCCGCCCAACCTGCCCAAGCCGTCGGCCGACGCCTCCGACGAGGCGCAGAGCCCCAGCGGCGGCAGCCAGGAGGTCGCGGTCACCGTGCTGGCCAAGGGGCTCGACGTGCCCTGGGGCATGGCCTTCCTGCCCGACGGGTCGGCGCTGGTGACCGAGCGTGACACCGCCCGCATCCTCAAGGTCGGCCCCGAGTCCGACGCCGAGGGCCTGACGGTCACCGAGGCTCAGCGGCTCGCCGACGTGCGCGCCACCGGCGACGGAGGCCTGCTGGGCATCGCGATCTCGCCGAAGTACGAGACCGACAAGACGGTGTACGTCTACTACTCCACCGCCAAGGACAACCGGGTCGGCAAGCTGGTGCTCGGCGGGAAGCTGACGCCCATCCTGACCGGCATCCCCCGCTCGACCGGCGTCAACGGCGGCGCGCTGGCCTTCGGCCCCGACGGCCAGCTCTACGCGGGCACCGGCGACGGCACGCCGACCGGCACGCAGGCGCAGAATCCGAAGAGCCTCGGCGGCAAGATCCTGCGGATGACCACGGCCGGCAAGCCCGCTCCCGGCAACCCGGCGAAGGACAGCCTGGTCTGGAGCTCGGGCCATCACAACGTGCAGGGCCTGGCCTGGGACAAGACCAAGCGCCTGTACGCGAGTGACAGCGGCCAGAAGAAGTCGGGCGAGCTCAACGTGATCGCCAAGGGCAAGAACTACGGCTGGCCCAAGGCCGACGGCCCCGGCAGCGACACCAAGCTGACCAACCCGATGTTCAGCTGGCCGGTGAAGGACTCCGACTGCTCGGGGGTCGCCGTGCTCGAGCAGATGGTCGCCACCGCCTGCCTGCAGGGCAAGCGCGTCTATCTGCTCAACGTGACCGAGAACGGCACCGTGCTGGGCACGCCGCAGGAGGCGCTCGTCGGCGAGTACGGCCGGCTGCGCAGCATCGTCGCCGCGCCCGACGGCTCGCTCTGGGCCGGCACGTCGAACCAGGAGCAGGCGGGCACCCCCGGCCCCGACGACGACCGGATCGTTCGGCTGGTCTTCTCGGACGGTGGCGCCGGCCGCAGCTGACCATGCCACGGTGGTGGGGAGCACGGTTTGACGGGCGAAGGGGCGGGGCAGGTGAGCCGACGATGATCGAGCAGACTCCGCCCCGGCGCCTCTTGTCGGTGGTCCGCCGATTCCCGTCCGCGTGGCGGAGGGTCAGGCGCAGCCCGTGGACCAGGCGGGTGCGGGTCGCGGCCATGATCGCCGTGATCAGCGTGGGCGGCGCCGTCATCGGCACGATGCTGTTCGCGCACGCCAACGTCAACGTGGGGCCGTTCCGCGCCGAGATGTCGATCAACCCGTCGGTCCTGGGCGGCACCGAGGTCGACCTGCCGCCGCTCGGCTCGCTGCACCTCGACAGCCACGACGGCCCGATCCATCTCAAGGTCAACCTGGCCGCGCTCGACCAGAACCGCACCGAGGCCCTGATCGACGACCCGGCCACGATCAGCCGGGCCGGCGAAAACGCGGTCTCCGACGTGCGCGACGGCGTGATCCGCCTGGGCGTGCGCACGCTGGGCATCGCTGTGCTCAGCGCCCTGATCCTGAGCGCGCTGATCTTCCGGAACGTCCGCCGGGTCGCCGCCTCGGGGGTGACCGCCCTGCTGGTCACCGGGGGCAGCCTCGGCCTGGCCGCGAGCACCCTGCGGCCCGACTCGATCGCCGAGCCGCGCTACGAGGGGTTGCTGGTCAACGCGCCCGCCGTGGTCGGTGACGCGCGCCGGATCGCCGACAACTACGGCAAGTACGCCGACCAGCTCAACCAGATCGTCAGCAACGTGAGCCGGCTCTACACGACCGTGTCGTCGCTGCCCGTCTACGAGCCCGCGGAAAACACGACCCGCCTCCTGCACGTCTCCGACCTGCACCTCAGCCCCCAGGCGTACGGGCTGATCCGGACGGTGGTGCAGACGTTCGACATCGACGCCGTCATCGACACGGGCGACCTGGTCGACTGGGGCAGCACGGCCGAGACCGGGTACGCGTCGTCGATCCCGTCGGTCGGGGTGCCGTACATCTGGGTTCGCGGCAACCACGACTCGGCGTCGATCCAGACCGCCGTGGCCCGTCAGCGCAACGCGACCGTGCTCGACAACAAGATCACCACGGTGGCCGGCCTGACCATCGGTGGCATCGGGGACCCGGAGTTCACCCCCGACAAGAGCGAGACCCCGCCCGCCGAGAACGCGGACGATCCGACCCAGTCGCCGCTGCTGCGGGCCGGGTCGCAGCTGGCCGACACCATCCGGGCCTCGGACAAGCCGGTCGACATCGCGCTCGTGCACGACCCGGCGATGGCGCCGCCGCTGTCGGGGGTGGTGCCGCTCGTGCTCTCCGGGCACCGGCACCAGCGCTCGGTCGAGCTGCTGCCGGCCCCCACGCTGGAACCGTCGGCGTCGCCCGCCCCCGCGGCCTCCGGAACCGACGGGACCCCGCTGGCCACCCGGCTCATGATCGAGGGCTCGACGGGCGGGGCCGGGCTGCGCGGGCTCGAGAAGGAGGAGCCGACGCCGCTGAGCCTGTCGGTGCTCTACTTCGACGAGAACAGGCAGCTCAAGGCCTACGACGACATCAGGCTGGGCGGCACCGGCCAATCCAACGTGGAGATGCAGCGCAACGTGGTCGGCGCGGACGCCGAGGAGACGCCCGCACCGTCGCTGTCGCCGACCCCCTAGCCGGTTTTCTCAGCTGGCGCCGAGGCGCTCCAGGATCAGATCGCGGACCGTCTTGGCGTCGGCCTGGCCGCGCGTGGTCTTCATGACCGCGCCGACCAGCGCGCCCGCCGCGGCCACCTTGCCGTCGCGGACCTTGGCCGCGATGTCGGGGTTGGCGGCGATCGCCTCGTCGACGGCCTTGGTCAGCGCGCCCGTGTCGGAGACGACCCCGAGACCGCGGGCGGCCATCACAGCGGCCGGGTCGCCCTCGCCCTCGACGACGCCCTCGAGCACCTGACGGGCCAGCTTGTCGTTGAGCTTGCCCTCGTCGACCAGCTTCTGCAGCGCGGCGACCTGGGCCGGGGTGGCCCCGACGGCGGCCAGCTCGACGCCTGTCTCGTTGGCCCGGCGGGCCAGCTCGCCCATCCACCACTTGCGCGCGCCCGCGGGCGAGGCCCCGGCCGCGATGGTCTCCTCGATCAGCTCGACCGCGCCCGCGTTGGCCACCGACTCCATGTCGGTCGCGCTGATGCCCCAATCCTCGCGGAGGCGGGCCCGCTTGCTGCTCGGCTTCTCGGGCAGGGCGGCCTTGAGCTCGGCCACCCACGCCTTGTCGGGCGCGATCGGCACGAGGTCGGGCTCGGGGAAGTAGCGATAGTCGGTCGCCGTCTCCTTGGAGCGGCCGGAGCGGGTGTCGCCCGTCGTCTCCTGGAAGTGGCGGGTCTCCTGGAAGATGCGGGTGCCCACGTCGAGCAGGCTGGTCTGCCGGATGATCTCGGAACGGACCGCGCGCTCGACCGAGCGCAGCGAGTTCACGTTCTTGGTCTCCGTGCGGGTGCCCCACTCCTCGCCCGGCTTGTTGAGCGAGGTGTTGACGTCGCAGCGCAGCGAGCCCTGCTCCATCCGCACGTCGGAGACGCCGAGCGAGCGGATGATGTCGCGCAGCTCGGCCACGTAGGCCTTCGCGACCTCGGGGGCCAGCGCGCCCAGGCCCGGCACCGGCTTGGTCACGATCTCGACGAGCGGGATGCCGGCCCGGTTGTAGTCGACCAGCGACTCGGTGGCGCCGTGGATGCGGCCGGTCGCGCCGCCCACGTGCAGGCTCTTGCCGGTGTCCTCCTCGAGGTGCACCCGCTCGATGCCGATCCGGTATTGCTTGCCGTCGACCTCGACATCGACGTAGCCGTCGACGCACAGGGGCTCGTCGTACTGCGAGGTCTGGAAGTTCTTCGGCATGTCGGGATAGAAGTAGTTCTTCCGCGCCATGCGGCACCACTCGGCGATGTCACAGTTCAGCGCGAGGCCGATGCGGATCGTGGCCTCGATGCCCGCGCGGTTGGCCACCGGCAGCGCGCCCGGCAGGCCCAGGCAGACCGGGCAGACCTGCGTGTTCGGCTCGGCGCCGAAATCCGTGCGGCAGCCGCAGAACATCTTGGTGGCCGTGCCCAGCTCGACGTGGGTCTCGAGCCCGATGACCGGCTCGTAACGCGAGACAGCGTCCTCGTAGGTGGGCAGCGCGGTGGTGGTCATGCGAACAAGACTAGTGGGCCGGTCCGACAGAATTTCCGTGACCCGGGAGGTGCACCGGACGGGTACCGTCCCGCGCATGCGCCGCGCTCCCCTCGCCGCAGCAATGCTCCTCCTTCTCGCGGCCTGTGACGCCCCTGCCCCGGCTCCGACTCCGGCTCCCACCACGCCTTCGGTCGAGCACGTGGCCGGCCTCTCCGAGCCGCTGGCTGATCCGCTCTATCCGCAGCACGGCAATCCCGGGCTCGACGTCCTGCACTACGACCTCGACCTCACCTGGCAGCCCAAGACCCTTTCCGGTACGGCGACCCTGCTCATTCGGCCCACGGCGGACGCCCGCGAGATCAAGCTCGACTTCAAGCCGTACGGGCTGGGCCAGGTCACCGTGGACGGCGCGAACGTCCCGGCCGCCGTACGGGGAGAGAAGTTGATCGTGTCGGCCCCCGCGCGCAAGGACCGGCAGCTGACGCTCGCGGTGCCCTATCGCGGCACGCCGTCGACGACCCCGATGCCGTCGAACCGCAACGACGCCGAGCCGCTCGGCCTCACCGTGTCACCGGAGGGCGGGCTGTGGACGATGCAGGAGCCGTACGGGGCCTTCACCTGGTATCCGGCCAACGACCATCCCTCCGACGAGGCGCTCTACGACATCGCCGTCACCGTGCCCGACGGCTGGTCGGCGATCGCCGGCGGCACACCCGCGGGCAGTACGGGCTCGACGTTCCGCTACCGCAGCACCGACCCGATGGCGACCTACCTGCAGACCCTCGCCGTGGGCCGCTACAAGGAAATCACCGCGAGCGGGCCGCGTGGGCTGCCGCTGAGCTACTGGTATCGCCCCGGCCTCGACGAACGCCTGGTCCCGTCGCTGCGGAAGTCCCCCGAGTTCCTGACCTTCCTGGAGAAGCGCTTCGGACCGTACCCGTTTCCGAGCGGCGGCATCGTGGTCGTCGACTCCCGCTCGGGCATGGAGACTCAGCAGATGGTCACGATCGGCGGCCGGATCCCGCACTTCTACCCGGGCCCGTTCGAGGAGGATCTGCTGCACGAATACGCCCACCACTGGTTCGGCGACTCGATCACGCCGACGACCTGGCGGGACCTGTGGCTGAGCGAGGGCTGGGCCACCTACGCCCAGCTGCTGTGGAAACAGGAACGGCACTCCATGTCGGACGCCGACCTCGAAAGCGTGCTGCGCAGCCGCGACGCCGGCCTGCGCAAACAGCTCGGCCCGCCCGGGAAGCCGCAGGCCGGGCACTTCGCCGAGAGCAACGTCTACTACTGCCCGGCGGCCATGCTCAAGGAACTGAACGACGCCCTGGGCGACCAGCGCTTCTTCGCGCTGGCCACCGCCTGGGTGCAAACTCAGCGAAACACCCAGCAGGACCGGGCGTCGTTCATCACGTTCGTCAACAAACACACGGGCCGGAACTTCACCAGCCTGATCAACACCTGGCTGGACTCCCCGACCACACCTGCCTAGAGCGTGGGGGGCGTCAGCGAGCCGACCGCCGACTCGAGGGCGGCGGCGACCCGATACATGCGGTCGTCGGCCATCGTGGGGGCCATTACCTGGAAGCCGACCGGCAGACCCTCCGAGAGCCCGCACGGCACCGAGATCGCGGGGCCGCCGTACAGGTTGGTGGGGATCGTGAAGAGGTCGGCCAGATACATCTGATACGGGTCGCTCGTGCGCGAGCCGAACGGGAAGGCGACGAACGGGGTGGTCGGCGAGACCAGCACGTCGACGTTATTCCAGGCCGCCTCGAAGTCCCGCGTGATCAGGGTGCGGACCTTCTGCGCCTGGCCGTAGTAGGCGTCGTAGTAGCCGCTGGACAGCGCGTACGTCCCGAGGATGATGCGCCGCTTGACCTCGGGGCCGAAGCCGGCGTCGCGGGTCAGCGACATGACCTCCTCGAGCGAGCGGCTGCCGTCGTCGCCCGTACGCAGGCCGTAGCGCACGCCGTCGAAGCGGGCCAGGTTGGACGAGGCCTCGCTCGGGGCGATCAGGTAGTAAGCCGGCAGCGCGTACTGGAAGTGGGGGCAGGAGACCTCGACGATCTCGGCGCCCAGCTTGACCAGGGCCTCGAGCGACTCGTGGAACGCGCTGAGCACGCCCGGCTCGGAGCCGTCGCCCGCGAACTCCTTGACCACGCCGAGCTTGACGCCGCTCAGGTCACCCGAGGCGCCCAGGCGGGCCGCGCCGACCACGTCGGGCACGGGCTGCGGGATCGAGGTGGAGTCGCGCGGGTCGTGGCCGGCGATCACCGAGTGCAGCAGCGCCGCGTCCTCGACCGTACGGGCGCAGGGGCCGGGGGTGTCGAGCGAGCTGGAGAACGCGATCAGGCCGTAGCGCGAGGTGCCACCGTACGTCGGTTTGGCGCCGACCGTGCCGGTGACCGCGCCGGGCTGCCGGATCGAGCCGCCCGTGTCGGTGCCGATGGCCAGCGGAGCCTCGTACGCCGCCACGGCCGCGGCACTGCCACCGCCGGAGCCACCCGGGATGCGGCCGAGATCCCACGGGTTGTTGGTGGGCCCGTACGCCGAGTATTCGGTGGAGGAGCCCATCGCGAACTCGTCCATGTTGGTCTTGCCGAGCATCACCGTGCCGGCCGCGCGCAGCCGCTCGACGATCGTCGCGTCGTACGGCGGGCGCCAGCCCTCGAGGATCTTGGAGGCGGCCGTGGTGGGCACGCCCTTGGTGGTGATGACGTCCTTGACGGCCACCGGCACGCCGGCCAGCGGGCCCGTCTTGGCACCCGCGTCGACCTCGGCCGCGGCGGCGAGCGCGCCCTCGCGGTCGACGTGCAGGAACGCGTGCACCCGCTCGTCGACGGCATCGATGCGGTCGAGGTGGGCGGTGGCGACCTCGACGGCCGAGGCCTCCTTGGTGGCGATCGCCTTGGCGAGCTGGGCCGCCGACATCTTGGTCAGGTCAGACACGGCGGTCAGTCCTCCTCAGCCAGAATCTGCGGCACCCGGAAACGGCCCTCGTACGCGTCGGGGGCGCCGGACAGCGCCTCCTCCTGCGTGAGGCACGGGACCGGCACGTCGTCGCGATACACGTTGGTCAGCGGCACGGAGTGCGACGTCGGCGGGATGTCGTCGGCGGCCACGTCACCGATCCGGGCCACGGACTGCAGGATCACGTCGAGCTGGCCCGCGAACCGATCCAGTTCCTCCTCGGTCACGGCGAGCCGCGACAGGCGCGCGAGGTGCGCAACCTCTTCGCGGGAGATGGCGGCCATCCTGCCCTACTTTCTGTCAAAGCTGTCGCTGACCGTACGAGTCTATTTCGCCCGCGGTTCCGCCTGGCGGCCGGGACGGGCCTTGCTGGCAGCGTCGCTCGGACCTTGCCGGAAGCGTCGCTCGGAAGAGGTAATTTGGGGTTATTGAGCGTTTGGCCGCTCATGCCGATTTGATAACGGGAAAGGCGATTAGCGGTTAATCGCCCATGTGGATCTATCGTGGGAACGATCGGTGCTCGAGGCCACGGTGGAGGTCGTATGGACGCGGCGTACGACGGGGGTTACGACGACGTCGTACAGCGGCGGCCGGCCTCCTCCGGCGGTGCGCCACCGGAACGGGCCCGGCGCCGGCGTGCGCTGGTGGTCACCGGCCTGCTCGTGGCGGCCGTCGACGCCGGACTGTGGGCGCTCGACCGGCCGCACTTCGAGGCGCTGCCCGCCGCGTACTGGCTGATGGGCTTCCTGGCCGTGATCGTCGACGCCCGGCCGTACGTGGTGGCCAACCGGCGGGCCAGCGAGGTGATCCTGCCGTCCATCTGCTTCACCTTCGCCATCGCGCTGGCCTGGGGTTACGGCCCCGCGCTGGCCGTCCAGCTGGTCTCGGTCACCGTGGCCGGCTTCCGGATGCGGCACACCGCGCAGCGGATCCTGCACCTGGCCGTGCAGCACGCCGTCGCGCTGGGGGCGGCCTGCCTGGTCGTGGCGCTGGTCTCGCTGCGCATCGGCCCCGGGCCGGACTGGGGCGACGCGCTGCTGACGGTGGCCGCGGCCAGCGCCTGGATCGTCGCCCGTTACGGGCTGGCCGCGCTCGTCGCCCGGTCGATGGCCGACCGGCCGGGACAGCTCCAGCGGCTGCGCCGGCTGCGCCGCTTCGGGGTCGAACTGCTCGCCACGGCCGCGCTGCTGCTGCTCGGGCCGGTGGTGCTGGCGACCGCGCAGGTCGGGCTGGCCTTCGTGCCGCTCGTGCTGCTCGCCCTGCACGCCGTGCACCGGATGGTCCGCTCGGCCGGCGAGTTCGAGCGGGCGGCCCGGGTCGACGCGCTGACCGGGCTGCCGAACCGGCCCGCGCTGCACGCGGCGGTGCTGTCGCAGCCGAAGGGGCGGCGGCTGGCGCTGCTGCTGCTCGACCTCGACCGCTTCCGTACGGTCAACGACGCCCTCGGCCACGGCGTCGGCGACCGGCTGCTGGCCGAAGTGGGGCGGCGGCTGTCCGACGTGGTGCCCGCGCACGACCTGGTGGTGCGGCTCGGCGGCGACGAGTTCGCGGTGCTGGCCACCCGGGTCGACGGGCCGCCGGCCGCTTGCCGCATCGCCGAGCACCTGGCCGAGGCGCTCAACCGGCCGTTCGCGCTGGACGGCACGCCGCTCGACGTGACGGCCTCGATCGGGATCGCGCTGCAGCGAGAACCCGGCGGCGACGGCGCGACGCTGCTGCGCGAGGCCGAGGCGGCCATGTACGACGCCAAGCAGCGCGGCGACCAGTACGCGATCTACGGCCCGGACGCGGCCCACCACTCCCCCGACCGGCTGACCCTGCTGGCCGACCTGCGGCACGCGCTGCGCTCCGACGCGCCCGACGACGGGATCGTGCTCTTCTACCAGCCGCAGATCGCCATCGCGACCGGCGAGGTCGTCGGGGTCGAGGCGCTGCTGCGCTGGCGGCACCCGGAGCGCGGGCTGGTCGGGCCGGACGAGCTGATCCGGGTGGCCGAGCCCACGCCCGTGATGCGGCTGCTCACCGGCCGGGTGCTGCACGACGTGGTGGCGCAGCTGGCTTCCTGGCGGGACGCGGGCCGACCGCTGCGGGCGGCGGTCAACGTCAGCGTGCGCGACCTGCACGCGGGCGACATCGCCGATCGGGTCGACGACCTGCTGCGCCGGTACGACATCTCGCCCGACCTGCTCCAGCTGGAGATCACCGAGAGCGCGCTGATGGCCGACCCGCACCGCGTGCTGAGCACGATCACGCGCCTGGACCGGATGGGCATCGCGATCTCGCTCGACGACTTCGGCACGGGGTATTCGTCGCTGCAGCACCTGCGCCGGCTGCCCCTGGCCGAGGTGAAGATCGACCGCTCGTTCGTGCTGGGCATGGCCACCGACCACGGCGACGCCGCGATAGTGCGGTCCGTCATCGACCTGGCCGAGGCGCTGGGGCTGCGAGCCGTGGCCGAGGGCGTGGAGGACGAGCGCACGTGGCGCCTGCTGGCCGAGGCGGGCTGCCACGCGGCCCAGGGCTGGTTCCACGCCCGGCCGATGCCGGCCGCCGACCTGGCCGATTGGCTGGCCCGCTACCGCCCGCTGCGGCCCACCGTGGCGCTGCCTACTCAGTAGCGTCGCCGCCCTTCTTGGCCCCTTTTGCGTCGCCGGCCTTTCCTGCGTCGGCGGCCTCTGGTGCGTCGGCAGCCTTTGATGCGCCGCCGGCCTCTGGTGCGTCGGCGGCCTCTGGTGCGTCGGCTCCGATCTCGGCGACCTCTCGTGCCGCGTCAGGCCCGTCGGCCAGCAGCACGGCGAAGCCCGCCTCGTCGAGCACCGGCACCTTGAGCAACAGCGCCTTGTCGTACTTGCTGCCGGGGTTGTCGCCGACCACCACGAACGCCGTCTTCTTCGAGACCGAGCTGCTCACCTTGCCGCCGCGCGACGTCACGGCCTCGGTCGCCTGATCGCGCGAGTGGGTCGCCAGCGTGCCGGTGACAACCAGCGAGAGGCCCTCGAGCGGGCGCGGGCCCTCGTCGACCCGCTCGTCGGCCATGCGGACGCCGGCCTCGCGCCACTTGCGCACGATGTCGCGATGCCAGTCGACCGCGAACCACTCGCGCAGACTCTCGGCGATGGTCGGGCCGACGCCCTCCACGGTCGACAGGAGATCGGGCTCGGCCTTGCCCTTCTTGGGAGCAGCCGCCTCGGCGCTGAGGTCAGCATCGGCCGTTGCCGCCTCGGGCGTGCCGCTCTCGGCCGTGCCACCCTCAACCGCGCCGCTCTCGGCCGTGCCACCCTCAACCGCGCCGCTCTCGGCCGTGGCCGCGTCGGCTGTGGCCGCTTCGACTGCGGCGGCTTCCTCGGCGCTGCCCGGGGTGGCGGCCACGATCGCCTCGATCGCCTCCATCGAGCCGAACTGCCGGGCCAGCGCCTGCGCCGCGGTCGGCCCGACGTGGCGGATCGACAGCGCCACCAGCACGCGCCAGAGCGGGCGATCCTTGGCCCGCTCCAGGTTTTCCAGCAGCTTCACCGCGTTGGACCCGAGGCTGCCGTCCTGGTTGACGAAGAACGGCGATTGCCGCAGCTGATCCTCGGTCAGCGCGAACAGGTCGCCCTCGTCGGTGATCACACCCGAGTCGAGCAGCGCCTGCCCGGCCTTGTAACCCAGCACCTCGATGTCGAACCCGCCCCGCCCGGCCAGGTGGAACACCCGCTCGCGGAGCTGCGACGGGCACGACCGCGTGTTGGGGCAGCGGATGTCGATGTCGCTCTCTTTGGCCGGCGCCAGCTCGGTGCCGCAGGCCGGGCAGTGCGTCGGCATCACGAACGGGCGCGCGTCCTCGGGGCGCAGGTCGATCACCGGGCCGAGCACCTCGGGAATCACGTCGCCCGCCTTGCGCAGCACGATCGTGTCGCCGATCCAGACGCCCTTGCGCTCGACCTCGCGCGCGTTGTGCAGCGTGGCCAGCGCGACCGTGGACCCGGCCACCTTCACCGGCTCGAGCACGGCGAACGGCGTGACCCGGCCCGTGCGGCCCACGTTCACGTCGATGTCGAGGAGCTTGGTGGTGACCTCCTCAGGCGGATATTTGAAGGCGATGGCCCAGCGCGGCGCCCGCGACGTGGAGCCCAGCCGGCCCTGGATGGCCACCGAGTCGGTCTTGATGACGACGCCGTCGATCTCGTGCTCGACGTCGTGCCGGTGCTCGCCGTAATAGGCGATGTAGTCGCGGATGCCGGCCAGGTCGCCCACCAGCTTCCACCGGTTGCTGGTGGGCAGGCCCCACTCCTGCAAAGCCTCGTACGCATGTGACTGTGACGTGGGGGTGAAGCCGGCGCGCGCGCCGATGCCGTGCACGACCATGCGCAGCCCGCGGGAGGCCGTGATGCGGGGATCCTTCTGCCGCAGGCTGCCCGCGGCGGCATTGCGCGGGTTGGCGAACGGTGCCTTGCCCTGCTCGACCAGCGACGCGTTGAGGTCGGCGAACGCGGAGACCGGGAAGTAGATCTCGCCGCGGACCTCGACCAGGTCGGGCGGGTTGTCGCCGGCCAGCCGCTCGGGGATCTCGCGGATGGTGCGCACGTTGGACGTGACGTCCTCGCCCTCGGTGCCGTCGCCGCGGGTGGCGCCGCGCACGAGCCGGCCCTTCTCATAGGTCAGGTTGATCGCCAGGCCGTCGACCTTGAGCTCGCAGATGAACTCGGCCGGGCCGCCCGCGTCGCGCAGCGTGCGCTCGACCCAGCCGGCCAGCCCCTCGTCGTCGAAGACGTTGTCGAGCGAGAGCATGCGCTCGGCGTGCTTGACGGGGGTGAACAGCGTGGAGAACGTGCCGCCGACATTCTGCGTCGGGGACTCGGGGGTGCGCAGCGCGGGGAACTCGGTCTCGAGCGCCTCGAGCTCGCGCAGCAGCCGGTCGAACTCGGCGTCGGAGATGGTGGGCGAGTCGAGCACGTAATACCGGTATTGGTGACCGCGCAGCTCGTCGCTCAGCTCGGCATGCCGGGCGCTGGCCTCCGGGGTCGGGTCTTGGCCGGCGGCCGCCTCCTGCTCGGCAGTGGGCTGCGCATCCACGATCTCTTCAGACACCGGAACCTCCGCGTTCGAGAACTACCCGGAACGGTAGTCGCCACCCCCGACATTTTCGGTGCTGGGCACGCCTGCGCGGCGGTTGTCCACAGTTCGAAGTTATCCACAGGGGCGGCCGCGAAGATCGGCGAACTTCAGTAAAATCGGCCGTGGCGGTGGCCCCCGGGAGGGTGGGCTACACCGGCGCGACGATCTTGGGGCCGGGGTGGGCTACGCCGGCAGGACGATCTTGGGGCCGGGGTGGGCTCCGCCGGCAGGACGATCTTGAGCGCGGGGCGAGCTACACCGGCGGGTCGCCGGGTCGGGGCATGGCGGCTTCCCGGCGTCGTAATCTTGGCGCCGGGTCAGGGCGGAGTCGCGAGGGCAGCTCGGAGGCCGAGCGTGAACTACACCTCGGAGAGCCGACGCCCCGCCTCGCGGCAGGCGGTCAGTGCCGCTCGGGCATAGCTCGGCGACACCCCCGCCAGCCCGCAAGCAGGCGTGATCACCACCTGGCGCGGCAGCAGGGCCGGCGAGAAGGCGAGCCGCTTCCACAGCGTGCTGACGCGGTCGGCCACCTTCTTGCCGTCGATCCCGCCCGCCGGTGGCGTCGTCGGCGCGGCCCCGGCGAACAGCCCCAGACCGGCTTCGAGCATCTCCCCCAGCGGGTCGAGATCCTTGAGCAGCGACAGGTCAAGAGCCACGGCAGCGGCCCGCGCGTCCCGGAAGACCTGCAGCGGCACGTCGGGCGCACAGCAGTGCGCGATCACCGGCACACCGACGGCCTCGACCACCGTACGCAGGGCGGTTGCCGCGTCAGGACCGGGAACGGCGCGATAAGCCCCTAGCCCGCTCTCCGTCGGCACTCGTCCGGCCAGCACCGTGGGCAGTGACGGCTCGTCGAGCTGGAGCAGGATCTCGGCCCGGGGCAGCCGCTTGCGCACATCCTCCACGTGCCGGCGCAGGCCCTCGGCCAGCGAGTCGGTCAGGTCGCGCACGGCGCCGGCGTCGCGCAGCAGGCGTCCGCCGAGTTGCAGGTCGATCGAGGCGGCCAGCGTCCACGGGCCGGCCGACTGGATCTTCAGCGGGCCGGTGTATTTCTCGCCCTGCTCGGTGAGCTGGTCGAGGTCGCGTTCCAGCAGGTCGGCGGTGACCCGCAGGTCTTTGCCGGGGCGCGGGGCGACCTGCCACCGGCCGGCGTAGAGCTGGACGGGCAGCTCGACCAGGAAACCGGCGCTGCGCCCGATCATGTCGGCTCCGGGGCCGCGGGCGGGCAGCTCGGCCAGGTGCGGCAGCTCGGGCAGCTCGCCGAAGACGATGCGCTGGGCCTCGGCGATGTCGGCGCCGGGCAGCGACCCGACGCCGGTGGCCGACCCGGGCCGCCAGGGAAAATCAGGCACGCGAGGCCACCGGGAGGGCGCTCGACGGGGGGACGGGGGCGGCGGGGGCCGCAGCGGTGATCGTCGCCGAGCCCAGCACCACATCGCCCTCGGGCGAGCGCTGATAGGCCACGATCGCCTGGCCGGCCGCGACACCCCGGGCGGGCGTGTGCAGCCGGGCGGTCAGCGTGTCGCCCTCGATCGTCACCGTGGCCGGATAAACCTCGCCGTGAGCCCGCAGCTGCACGTCGCACTCCAGCGGCGACGCCGCGCCGTGCCAGATGACCTTGGACGCGCTGACCGTGCCGACCTCGAGGTCCTCGCGCGGGCCGACGGTCACGGTGTTGGTGACCGGGGTGATAGAGAGCACGTAGCGCGGCCGCCCGTCGGCCGCCGGCACCCGCAGATCGAGGCCCTTGCGCTGGCCCACCGTGAACCCGTAGGCGCCGTTGTGGCCGCCCAGCCGCTCGCCGGTGCGGCCGTCGACGATGTCGCCGGGGGCGTCGCCCAGCTTGCCCCGCAGGAAGCCCTGGGTGTCGCCGTCGGCGATGAAGCAGATGTCGTGCGAGTCGGGCTTGTCGGCCACGGCCAGCCCGCGCTCGGCCGCCTCCTCGCGCACCTGGGCCTTGGTCGAGTCGCCGAGGGGGAAGACCGCCCGGTCGAGCTGGGCCCGGGTGAGCACGGCCAGCACGTACGACTGGTCCTTGCCCTCGTCGACGCTGCGGCGCAGCAGCCCGTCGGCCCCGAGGCGCGCGTGGTGGCCGGTGACGACGGCGTCGAAGCCGAGCGCGACGGCCCGGTCGAGCACGGCCTCAAACTTGATCTTCTCGTTGCAGCGCAGGCACGGGTTGGGCGTGCGGCCGGCCGAGTATTCCGCCACGAAGTCGTCGACGACGCTGGCCTGGAACTGCTCGGCCATGTCCCACACGTAGAAGGGGATGCCGATCACGTCGGCGGCGCGCCGGGCGTCGCGGGAGTCTTCCAGCGTGCAGCAGCCGCGGGCGCCCGTGCGGTAGGTCTGGGGGTTGCGCGCCAGCGCGAGGTGCACCCCGGTGACGTCGTGGCCGGCGGCGTGGGCGCGCGCGGCGGCGACGGCGGAATCGACCCCGCCCGACATGGCCGCTAGAACTCGCATGGCACCAAGCCTAACGGGGCGTTTTCCAGGCGGTGGCCCGGCGGGCGCGCTCGACGGCGCCGGGCAGGGCGGCCAGCAGCGCGTCCACGTCGTGCGACGTGCTGGTGTGGCCGAGCGTGAAGCGCAGCGAGGAGCGGGCCCGATCCTCGTCGGCGCCCATGGCGAGCAGCACGTGACTGGGCTGGGCGACCCCGGCCGAGCAGGCCGAGCCGGTCGAGCAGCAGACCCCCTGCGCGTCCAGGAGCAGCAGCAACGCGTCGCCCTCACAGCCGGGGAAGCTGAAGTGCGCGTTACCGGCCAGCCGGTCGGCCGGGTCACCGTTGAGGATCGCGTCCGGCACCGCGGCGACGACCCGGCGCACCAGCTCGTCCCGCAAGGAGCCGACCCTTTCCGCGTACGCGGCCTGGCTCTTGACTGTGATCTCGACCGCTGTGGCGAAGGCCGCCACCCCGGCCGTGTCGAGCGTGCCCGACCGCACGTCGCGTTCCTGGCCGCCGCCGTGCAGCAGCGGGGTGCACGCCACGTCCCGCCCGAGCAGCAACGCCCCGACGCCGACCGGGCCGCCGACCTTGTGCCCGGTGACGGTCATGGCCGCGGCGCCGCTGGCGGTGAAGTCGACCGGCACCTGCCCGACGGCTTGCACGGCGTCGGTGTGAAACGGCACACCCGCCTCGGCGGCCAGGCGCGCGAGCTCGGCCACGGGCTGGATCGTGCCGACCTCGTTGTTGGCCCACTGCACGCTGACGACGGCGATCTCTTCCCCGTACGCCGCCAGCAGCTCGGCCAGCGACGCCGGATCGACCCGCCCGGCGCCGTCGACCGGCAGCCAGCTGAGCTGGGCGCCCTCGTGCGTGCCGAGCCACTCGGCGGTGTCCATGACGGCGTGGTGCTCGACGGCCGAGGCGACCACGCGGCTGCGGTTGAGCGAACCGGCCCGCCGGGCCCAGAAGATGCCCTTGACGGCCAGGTTGTCGGCCTCGGTGCCGCCGCTGGTGAAGATCACCTCGGAGGGCCGGGCGCCGAGGACGGCCGCGATGCGCTCGCGCGACTCCTCGACGAGGCGCCGCGCATGCCGCCCGGCCGCGTGCAGGGACGACGGATTGCCGGCCTCGCGGGCCGCCGCAACATATGCCGCCAGCGCCTCGTCGAGCATCGGCGTGGTCGCGGCGTGATCCAAGTAGGCCGTCACGGCCAAAGCTTATGCCTCGCTCCGAGACTACGAACGGCCCGGCGCTAAGCACCGGGCCGCTCGATCGGGACTTACTTGCGCTTGCGGATCTCGTCGGCCGCCTGCGGGACGATCTTGAACAGGTCGCCGACCACGCCGTAGTCGGCCAGCTCGAAGATCGGGGCCTCGGGGTCCTTGTTGACCGCGACGATCGTCTTGCTGGTCTGCATGCCGGCCCGGTGCTGGATCGCGCCGGAGATGCCGAGCGCGACGTACAGCTGCGGGGAGACCGTCTTGCCGGTCTGACCGACCTGGAACTGGTGCGGATAGAAGCCGGAGTCGACGGCCGCGCGGGACGCGCCGACCGCGCCGCCGAGCAGGTCGGCCAGCTCCTCGACCAGCTTGAAGTTGTCGGCGTTGCCCACGCCGCGGCCGCCGGAGACGACAATGCCGGCCTCGGTCAGCTCGGGGCGCGAGCCCTTCTGCTCGACGACCCGCTCGACCACCTTGGTCAGCTTGTCGGCATCGGACACCGCGACGGTGAGCTGCTCGACGGCGGGCGTCGCGGCCGCGGCAACCGGGGTGACCGAGTTGGGGCGGATCGTCACGATCGGCAGGCCCTTGGTGACCTTGGACTTGACGATTCCCGAGCCGGCGAAGACGGCCTGCGTGGCGGTGCCGTCGGCGGCCACCTCGACCGCGTCGGTGAGCAGCCCGTTGTCGAGCTTGACGGCCAGCCGACCGGCGATCTCCTTGCCCTCCTGCGTGGAGGCCAGCAGCACCGCGGCGGGCTGCTTCTCCCGTACGAGGTCGGCCAGCACGGCCGCCTTGGGAGCGACCAGGTAACCGTCCACGTCGTCGCCCGACGCCACGTAGACCTTGGCCGCGCCGTACTCGCCCAGCTTGGCCGTGTCGGCCTCACCGAACACGACGGCGGAGACGTCGCCCAGACCTCGGGCGATGGTCAGCATCTCGAGCGTGACCTTCTTGACGCCGTTCTCGACGACGACCAGTACTTCAGCCATGATTCCCTCTCCCCCGGCTCAGACGAACTTCTCGGTGGCGAGGTACGCGACCAGCTGCGCGCCGCCGTCGCCCTCGTCGGTGACCTTGGTGCCGGCCGAGCGCGGCGGGCGCGGCGCGAACTCGAGCACGGCGCTGGTGGCACCGGCCGCGCCGACCTCGTCGGCAGAGATGCCCAGGTCGGCCAGCGTGAGCGCCTGCACCGGCTTCTTCTTGGCGGCCATGATGCCCTTGAAGGACGGGTAACGCGGCTCGTTGATGGTGTCCCACACGCTGACGACGGCCGGGGTGGCCGCGGTGACGACCTCGTAGCCCTCGTCGGTCTGCCGCTCGACGGTCAGCTGCGAGCCGTCCACGGTGAGCTTGCGCGCGCCGGTCAGCGCGGCGACGCCCAGCCGCTCGGCCAGCATGTGCGGCATGACCTGCACCCGGCCGTCGGTCGACTCGGCGCCGGCGATGATCAGGTCGGCGTTGAGGGTCTTGAGCGCCTCGGCCAGCACCTTGGAGGTGGCGACGGCGCACGAGCCGTGCAGCGCGTCGTCGGAGACGTGCACGGCCTTGTCGGGGCCCATGCTCAGCGCCTTGCGGATGGACTCGGTCGCACCGGCCGGCCCCATCGTCAGGACGGTGACCTCGCCGCCGTGCGCCTCCTTGATCTTCAAGGCTTCCTCGATGGCGTACTCGTCCATCTCGTTGATGACGTTGTTCGCCGACGCGCGCTCGACCGTGTTGTCGGCGCTCAGCGTGCGCTCGGCACCGGAGTCGGGCACCTGCTTGACCAGTACGACGATATTCATCGCGCTCCTACGACCTCCTGTTGTGAACGCACCGTTGCGGCCGGACGCCTCCCGACAGGTTACCCGTCGGTAGCTTAGGCGTCGTCGGCCACGAAGAGTGACTCACCTCACCCGCCCCGACCGCCGAATCGCTACAGTCGGTGTAGGGAGGTGTACGAAATGTCCGGCCTTACCACTCCACTGGCCGACGGGTTGCTTCCGTCCGCCTCACATCGTCTACCACGCGGCCCCGGCATGGTGCTGGAGACCCATGGCCGAGTGGACCCCGACTCACCGTGGTGCAAGTGCGGCCACCTGCGCGAGGCCTGCGTGAGTGACGAAGTCCGCACCCTCTGGGCCCGCTCTTCTTGACCCCAGAGGTCAATAATCTCCCTGTGTTCGGTGCGCTGCGGCAATGGATAGACCCGGAGAAGACGCCCACCGTCGGCCGCACCCCGGATTACCGGTTCTCGCTGGCCAACGAGCGCACGTTCCTGGCCTGGATCCGCACCGGCCTGGCGCTGGTCGCGGGCGGGCTCGGCTGCGCCCAGTTCCTGCCGCCGCTGCCCATCGCCTATCTGCGCGAGATCATCGCCATCTCGCTGCTCGTGCTGGGTGGCCTGGTGGCGCTGCGGGCGGTCGATCACTGGGCCCGCACCGAGCGGGCGATGCGGCTGGGCGAGGAGCTGCCCGGCTCGCGGTTCCCGGCCTTCCTGGCCGTGGTCGTGGCGCTGGGCGCGCTGCTGCTGATCGTGGCGGTAGTGCTGCAAAGCCCCCGATGACGGAGCCGCCCGACCACGGCGCGGCGGCCGAGCGCACCCGGCTCGCCTGGCGGCGTACGGCGTTGTCGGGCGCCGTCGTCTTCCTGCTCGCCGCCCGGCCCGCCTTCCACCCCGACGCGGGCCCGGCCCAGTGGATCACCGCGGCGCTGGCCGGCCTCGGCTGGTCGGTCCTGGTCGCCCTGGCCTACCGCCGAGCCCGGGCCCTGCGCCGCCGCCCGCCGCACCGCGGCCGGCGCTCGATCACCGCGTACGCCCTGACCACAGTCGCCCTCGCGGTGCTCGCGGGGGTCATTGTCACGCTCTGATCGTCGCCGGATCGGCCGGAGCGCGTCATCATTGCCTCATGGTCCGGTTGTTCATCTTCTTGGCTGCCGTGCAGCTGGTGCTCTTCGTGCTGGCGCTGATCAGCTGTCTGTCGGTTGCTCGCGTCCGCAACGCCCCCCGCGTGGTGTGGGTGCTGGTGATCCTTCTCATCCCCCTGCTGGGCCCGCTCGCGTACTTCTTCTGGGGACGCCCGCGGCCCGCTCCCGTCGAGGGCGGGATCGTGCGCAGGCGCCCCGCTCCGGCCTCGCCGGACGACGACGCCGACTTCCTCCGCTCGGTCGACACCGAGCAGTCGAAGCGCGATCGCGAGATGCTCGCCCAGTGGGAGAAGGATCTCAACAACCGCGAGGAGGACTGAGGCGTCAGGCGAGGTTCGACGAGCGCGGGTAGGCGTCGCCGGGGTCGGTCAGCACGTTGACCAGGTAGGGCACCCCGGCGGCAAAGGCGCGCTCGAGGGCCGGGCCGATCTCGGCCGCCTTCTCGACCGTCTCCCCCGCGCCGCCCAGCGCCTTGACCACGTCGTCGTAGCGCAGGCCGGGCTGCAGGTCGGCTGCCACGTCGTAGCCGTACATGGCCTGCATGGGGTGCTTCTCGAGACCCCAGATGCCGTTGTTGCCGACCACCATGACGACCGGGAGCCCCTGCCGGACCAGGGACTCGGCGTCCATCAGCGAGAAGCCGGCCGCCCCGTCGCCCATCAGCACGCAGATCTGGCGGTCGGGATAGGTCACCCGGGCCCCCATCGCATAGCCCATGCCGGTGCCGAGACACCCGTACGGACCCGGGTCGAGCCAGGTGCCGGGCTGCGCGGGCTCCAAATACCTTCCCGCGTACGAGACGAAGTCGCCCCCGTCCCCGATGGTCACCGCGTCGGGGGCGAGCACCTTGCGCAGCTCGCCGTAGATGCGGGCCGGCTTGATCAGGTCGGTCTCGGCCGCCATCGCCTCGGCATCGCGCGCCTTGCCCGCGTCCTCGGCCGAGCGCAGCCCCGAGATCCACTCCGTGTGATCGGCCCGGTCGCCCGGCCAGTCCGCGATCGCGGCCAGGATGCGCCGCAGGTCGCCGGCGGGCGAGACCACCGGTTCGACGTGCGTGGCCCGCTGGCTCGGCGCGTCCACGATGTGCACCACCCGCGCCTCGGCGAACTCGCCGAAGCCGAGCCGGAAGTCGAGCGGGGTGCCGATCACGCAGACCAGGTCGGCCTCGTTGAGCGCGGGCCGGCGGGCCTTGGCGAAGGCGAGCGGGTGCGACGGCGGCAGCGCGCCGCGGCCCATGCCGTTGGTGAACACGGGCACCTGCAGCGCCTCGGCGGCCGCCCGCAGCTCGGCGATCGCGTTGCCGCCCCACACGTCGGAACCCGCGATGATCACCGGCCGCTGGGCCGTGGCCAGCAGCGACGCCGCCTTTGCGACCTCGTCGGGGTCGGCCTCGAGCACCGGGACGGCCGGCTCGCCGGGGGCCGCGGCCTCGCCGCTGGAGAAGACGACCTCGAGCGGGATGTCGAGGAAGGCCGGGCCGCGGTGGGCGGTGAGCGCCTCGGTCAGGGCCGCGCGCACCTCGCCCGCGATCGCGTCGGTGTCGCCGACCGTGGCCGCGTATTTGGTGACCGGGGCGACCAGCGGCACGTGGTCGAACTCCTGCAGGCTGCCCGCACCCCAGCGGAAGGCGGGCGCCCTGCCGCCCAGCACGAGCACCGGCGAGGCGTTGAAGAACGCGCTGGTCAGGCCGGAGATGCCGTTGGTCACGCCGGGGCCGGCGGTGAGCACCGCGAGGCCGGGCCGGCGCTGCAGCTTGGCCACCGCCTCGGCCGCGAAGACCGCGGTCTGCTCGTGGCGCACGTCGTAGATCGGGAAGTCGGTCTTGTGCGCGGCGTCGTACAGCGGGAACACGTGCCCGCCGGACAGCGTGAACATCTCGTTCACCCCGAACGCCCGCGCCGCGGCCAGCGCCAGCTCGCCGCCGTGCCCCTCGATCACTTCTGCCATCGTGTGCTACCCCTCAGCCTCGTCGCCGGTGTAGCCGCACGTTACCCGTGAGTCACCTCAGAAGCCGAGCAGGCTTCGGATGTCTTCCCAAAGGTTTTCCGCGTCGACCAGGATCGGCTTGCCGTTGCCGTAGCCGTACGCGATCACGAGGGCGGCCAGCGGCACCAGGATCATGATCGCGGTGCTGAACAGGATCTGCAGCGCGCGCAGGAACCCGCCCCGCTTCTTGGTGCGCCGGACGGCCTGGGAGACCTGCGGCTGGGGGCGCGGCCGGGAGATCGGCGGGCGGGACGGCGAGACGGGCCGCGACGAGACCGGGCGGACCGCGGCCATGCCGTGCGAGGGCGGGCTGGCCGGGGGCGACGACGCGACCGGGGGTGTCGAGACCGGGGGCTCGAACTTCGGCTTCGGCGTCGGCACTGTCGCGTGCGGGTCGGGGACCCAGCCGTGGTCGGCATCGGGCCAGGGGTCGACCGCCGGCTGCAGGCCCGTCGTGCCGGGCACGCGCACGGTCGCGGTGGCCACCCGTACGGTGGCCGACTCGGCCCGGCCCGTGGAGACCAGCCGCAGCTCCGAGGTCAGGCCGGGTGCGGCCGCGCCGGTCGCCAGCATCGCCGCGTCGGCCAGGATGCTGCCCTCGGCCACCACCAGCTCGGGCTGCTCGATCACCACCGGGGCCTCGCCCAGCTCGCGGTGCAGCAGCGTGGCCACCAGCGGGATCCGGCTCGCGCCGCCGACCAGGAACACGCCGGCCAGGCGGCCCTCGGGCAGGGCGGCCCAGTCGAGCAGGCCCTTGGTGACCCGGATGGTCTGGTCGAGCACCGGGCGGGCCAGCTTCTCGAGCTCGTCGCGGGTGAGGTGCACCTCGGTGTCGAGCAGCGGCACCACGAAATCGGCCGACTGGGCCCGCGAGAGGCGCTCCTTGGCGATCCGCACCTCTTCCCACAGCTGGCGCTGGGCCCGCCGCTCCTGCGCCGTCGTCGGCTCGAGCAGCCGTTCCCACTCGCTGGTCTTCAGGTGCTCGACGATGGCCGCGTCGATGTCGAGGCCGCCGATGTCGTCGCGCCCGTCGATCGCCATCACCTCGAAGCCCGAGGCCGTACGGGCGACGACGCTGGCGTCGAACGTGCCGGCGCCGAAGTCGTGCACCACCACGACCGAGCCGATCGGCACGTCACGGCCGAGCACCTCGGCGAAATACGTCGCCGCGGCGACCGGCTCGGCGACCAGGCGGGCGTTGGTCAGCCCGGCCCGGGCGGCGGCCTCGGCCAGCAGCGAGCGGCGGGTCGCGCCCCAGGTGGCCGGGCAGGTCAGGGTGACGTCGGGCAGCACCGGGCCGACCGCGCGGTGCCACTCCTCGGCCACCCGGGCCAGCACCGCGGCGATCAGGTCGACGACCGGGAACTCCTGCTCGCCCAGCAGCACCGTGCCGTCGTCGATGCGGCGCTTGGGGTTGGGCTCGAAGCGCACCGGGTCGAGCCGGGCGCTGTGCACCGCGTCGCGGCCGACCACGAGCGCGCCGCTGGGCTCGGCATAGACGGCCGAGGGCAGCAGCGGCGAGCCGTCGACCAGGATCGGGCGCGCGCGGCCGTCGGGCCAGCGCGCCACCGCGACGGTGTTCGAGGTGCCGAAGTCCACGCCGAGGGCATGCCTTTTCGGCTCACCTTGGTCGATGGCCATTCCCTGAGTCTAGGGGGTACCCGCCGTCACACGATCTTCCAGCGCGGCCCGTGCCGCCAGTCACGCGTGCAACGCACGAGGTCGCCCTCGACGGTTCGCCCGTAAGCGCCCACCGGGTGGCATTCGTCCCCCACCCGTACGGGATCTTGCACGAAGCCGGGCGACTCGGAGGGCATCGGCGTGGACGCCGGTGAGGTCGGCAACAGCGGGGGTTTCGGGAGCGGCGTAGGCGACGTGGTGGGCGGCACCGGCGGCACGACCTCGGGGTCCTCCGGCGGCGCCAGGATCGGCTCGGGGCTGCGGGGCGGGGCAGCGGGAATGGCGGAGGTGCTGCGGGCCGGCGCCGGGCGCGGCGAGACGATCGACGCCGGCTTGCGGGTCTGCTTGGTGGCCGAGATGGCGCTGCGCGACGGGGGCGGCGGCGCCGAGGTGGCGCCGGTGGGAGCCAGCGGCGGGACGGCGAGCTGGTCGACCACTGCCGAACCGGGCGAGCGGGCCGGCTCGGACTGGTGGCGGCCCAGCGTGAGCCAGCCGATCAGCGCGCACAGCATCGCCTGGCCGACCACCAGCGCAACGGCCATGCGCACGGTGCGGCGCACCTTGCGCGTGACCGGAACCGGTTCCACATTGCGGACTTTATGGCAAAGGATCGATGGGGTCGAGGCCTAACGCCCAGTAAATGTGGGCTTACGCTTCTCGACGAACGCCGCGGTGCCCTCGACCCGGTCGTCGGTGGCGAACAGACCGGCGAACAGCTGCGACTCCAGCGCCAGGCCGGAGGCCAGGTCGGTGTTGAGCCCGCCGTCGACGGCCAGCTTGGCGGCCCGCAGGGCGAGGGACGGGCCCGACACGTACGGCCGGACGAGCGCGGCCGCCGTGGCGTAGACCTCGGCCGCGGGGGCGACCCGGTCGGCCAGCCCGATGCGCAGCGCCTCCTCGGCGTCGACCATGCGGCCCGAGAAGATCAGATCCTTGGCGCGGGCCGGGCCGATCAGCCGGGCGAGCCGCTGGGTGCCGCCCGCACCCGGGATGATGCCGAGCTTGATCTCGGGCTGGCCCAGCTTGGCGTCGTCCGCCACGACCCGCCAGTCGCAGGCCAGCGCCAGCTCGCAGCCGCCGCCCAGGGCGTAGCCGGTGATCGCGGCCACGACCGGCTTGGGGATGCGGGCCACGGCGTCGAACGCGCTGGACAGCGCGGCCGCCCGCACGGCCATCTCGGGATAGCCCACCTTCGTGAACTCGGTGATGTCGGCGCCCGCGGCGAAGACCTTCTCCCCGCCGTACACGATGACGGCCTTGACCTGCTCGTCGGTGGTGGCGGAATGCGCGGCGGCCCGCAACTCTTCCTGCAGTTGCGTATTGAGCGCGTTCATCGGAGGACGATCCAACCGGATCGTGCCGATGCCGTCGGTAGTCTCCAACGTCACGAACTCGCCCACCGCGCGCCTCCCCTGAAGATTGGTTCAGGCCAGCCTACGACGGGTACCTCAGATGAAGATGACCACCTACTACCGGGATCCGGACGTGTGGATCACCTCCACCGGGGTCCGGATGCACGGCCGCGATCTGCGCCTGGAGGAGTTGCTCCAGGTGTGGCACACGCGCGGCCGCCGGTCCTGGAGCACGATCGCCGGCCGCGGCGTGACCGGGCTGGCGATCCTCACGCCGCTCGCCGTCGGGCTGCTGGCCGTGCTGGTCGCGCTGGTCATCGACGCCTCCACCGCCACCACGATCGCCCTGGCCGGCGGGGGCGTGCTGGTCGGGCTGGCCACTGCGCCGCTGGCCGACGTCCTGCTCGAGCGTGTCGACCGCTCGTACGACCGGGGCAGCCGCGTGCGGGAGATCTGGGCCCGCACCGCCGCGGGCGACGTGCTGCTGCTCAGCACCCCCGACGCGGCCCGGTTCGGGCGCATTTATCGGGCCCTGCAACGCGCGCTGGAACCGGCTACTCGCCGGTAATATGCGACCCGTGAAGAAGGATGCCGTCGCCCTGGCCGCGCTGCTGACCACCACGGGAGTGCTGCACTTCGCCGTGCCGCGCCCGTTCGACTCGATCGTGCCGCGCTCACTGCCCGGCCGGCGCCGCACGTGGACCTATCTGAGCGGTGCGGCCGAGCTCGCCGTGGCCGCGGCGATCGTCCACCCCCGTACGAGGAAATGGGGTGGGACGGCGGCCGCGGCGCTCTTCGTCGGGGTCTTCCCGGCCAACGTCAAGATGGCGGTGGACTGGCGCCACGCCTCCCCGGGCAAGCGTGCGATCGCCTTCGGGCGGCTGCCGTTGCAGGTGCCGCTCGTGCTCTGGGCCCGCCGCGTCGCCCGCTGACAGTCCGACTTTCCTGACTTTTCAAGACGCCGTCGTTCGGCCCCGACGGGCGGCTCGCCGGCTATCACTCCAACCGGCGGCTGCCCGAACCCGCGGCGGTGGCCGAGGTCAAGCGCCTCTACGACCGGATCCGCGCGACGGAGCAGCGGCAGGCGACCACCCCGGCCGCGGTCGAGGCGGGCTGGCAGGCGTTGCTGGGCGAGCTCGGCGGGCAGACGTACGACGAGTTCGTGTGGACCCTGACCAACCGGACGAGCGCATGACCGACGCCGCCCTGGCGCTGATTGCCGACGTCTGCCGCCGGGCCGCCGCCGGTGACCTCGAGGCCCGCCTGCCCGACATCGGCGACTCCCCCGAGGCCGTCGCCGCCCGCGCCGCGCTCAACAACTTCCTCGACACCGGCGACGCGTTCCTGCGCGAGGCCGGCGCCGCCTCGACCGCCGCCGCCGAGGGCCGCTTCCACCGCCGCATCCTGACCCGCGGGCTGCAGGGCGCCTTCCGGCACACCGCCGACCAGATGACCACCTCGTTCAAGGCCATGAGCGTCAGCGCCGACCAGGTCGCCCAGGCCGCCGGGGCCCGGGTCGCGCTGGCCGACGAGCTGGAGTCGGCCGTGCTGACCGTCTCGGAGCAGGTGGCGACGGCGGCGACCGAGATGGGCGCGTCGGCCAACGGGCTGGCCGACTTCGCCCGCGACGCGGTCTCCGAGGCCGAGCGCGGGCTGACCACGGTCACCTCGTTGCGCAGCGCGTCCGACCAGATCCGCAAGGCGGTCGACCTGATCAACCAGGTGGCCAAGCAGACCCGGCTGCTCGCGCTGAACGCGACGATCGAGTCGGCCCGGGCCGGCGAGGCCGGGCTCGGCTTCAGCGTGGTGGCGGGCGAGGTCAAGAACCTGGCCGCCGAGACCAGCTCGTCCAGCGACGAGATCCTCGGCCAGGTGAACACCGTGCAGGACGCCGCGGCCGACGCGGTGGCCGTGCTGGAGGCGGTGACCAACAGCATCCGCGAGATGAGCGGGCTGGTGAACGGCATCGCGACGGCTGTCGACGGGGGCGGGGCACCGGGCACCGCCGGGCTCTCGCAGCTGGCCGAGGTGCTGCGCTCCGAGGTGAGCCGCTTCGTCGCCACGGCCCGGGCCAGCTAGCCGGCCCGGAAGACCTCGTCGATCTCGTCGCGGGTGGGCAGGGCGTTCGAGGCGCCCATCCGCCGGACGCACGCGGCGCCCGCGGCGTTGGCCCAGCGCACCGCCTCGACCAGGTCGCGGCCCTCGCCCCAGGCCACGGCGAGCGCCCCGGTGAAGGCGTCGCCGGCCGCGGTGGTGTCGGTGACCTCGACGTGGAACGCGGGCACGGTCTCGTCGCGGCCCTCGCGGTCGGCGTAGCGCGAGCCGCTGCCGCCCTGGGTCAGCACCACCCGCGGCACCAGGGCCAGCAGGCCGGGCACGTCGATCTCGGCGCCGCCGGTCACGGCCAGCGCCTCGGTCTCGTTGACGACCAGCAGGTCGATGCAGGCCAGCAGCTCCTCGGGCAGGGCCCGGGCGGGCGCCGCGTTGAGGACCATGCGGGTGCCGCCGTCGCGAGCCGCGCGGGCCGCCGCGACCACCGTCTCGACCGGGATCTCCTGCTGGCACAGCAGCACGTCACCGGCGGCGATGGCGGCCCGCTCGGCGGCGGTCAGGCCGACGAACGCGTTGTTGGCCCCGGGCGCGACGAGGATCGAGTTCTCGCCCTGGTGGTCGACCATGATGACCGCAACGCCGGACGCGCCGTAACTCGTGCGTACGTGCTGCATGTCGACGCCGGCCCCGTGCAGCCGGGCGTTGAGGTTGACGCCGAACGCGTCCGACCCGATCGCGCCCAGGAACACCGTGTGACCACCGGCCCGGGTGGCCGCGATCGCCTGGTTGGCCCCCTTGCCGCCGGGCATCATCAGGAAGTCGTCGCCGAGCACGGTCTCGCCCGGCCGGGGCAGGCGCGGCGCCAGCCCGACCAGGTCCATGTTCGCGCTGCCGGCGACGACGATCCGCGGGGCCATGCGGGTCAGGCCGCCCGCGCCGCGTAACGGTCGCCGAACCGGTCGACGATCAGCGGCAGCCCGAACGTCTTGGACAGGTTGTCGGCGGTCATCACCTCGCCCAGCAGCCCGGCCGCGACGATCGTGCCCTCGCGCAGCAGCAGGCCGTGGGTGAAGCCGGGCGGGATCTCCTCGACGTGATGGGTGACCAGCACCATCGCCGGCGAGTCGGGGTCGAGGGCGAGCTCGGTCAAGCGGGCGATCAGGTCTTCGCGGCCGCCCAGGTCGAGCCCGGCGCCCGGCTCGTCGAGCAGCATCAACTCGGGGTCGGTCATCAGCGACCGGGCGATCAGGGTGCGCTTGCGCTCGCCCTCCGAGAGGGTGCCGAACTCGCGCTCGGCCAGCGCGCCCATGCCGAGCTGCTCGAGCAGCTGCCGGGCGCGGGCCTCGTCCTGCGGGTCGTACGACTCACGCCAGCGCCCGACCACCGACCAGGCGGCGGTCACCACGACGTCGACGACCCGCTCGCTCGGCGGCACGCTCTCGGCGAACTGGCCGGTGGCCAGGCCGATCCGGGTGCGCAGCTCGTTGATGTCGGTGCGGCCGAGGCGCTCGCCGAGCACCCACGCCGTGCCCCGCGACGGATGCAGCCGGCCCGAGGCCAGGTTGAGCGCCGTGGTCTTGCCGGCGCCGTTCGGGCCCAGGATCACCCACCGCTCGTCCAGCTCGACCTGCCAGGTCAGGCCGCGGACCAGATGGTTTCCGCCGCGGATCACGCTGACCTGGTCGAAGGCGATGACAGTGTCTTCGTCGGGCTTTCGCACGCGTCCATCCAACCACGCACGAGTACGACCGCTCAGGCGGTGGCCTTCATGCGGTGGTCGAGCCGAACACCTCATCGCGTACGGCCCCGAGGGCGGTGTGCAGAGCGCCGTGCAGGACGGGCTCGGCCTCGACCCCGGTGATCACCACTTTCGGGTTGACCAGGGTGATCGAGGCCACCTCGTTCTCGACCCGCGCGGCCAGGGCCGGACCGCCGGCCTGCGACACCTCGCCGGCCAGCACGACCAGCGGCGGGTCGAGGACCACGCAGGTCGCGGCCACGCCGAGGGCCAGCCGGGCGGCCAGCTCGTCGAGCACCGGCTCGCCGGCCGGGCCCGCCTCGACGGCGTCGCGCACGACGTCGGCCGCCTCCACGCCCCGGAAGCCGTACTTCTTGCCGATCGCCTTGACCGCGTCGGCGCCCGCGATGCTCTGGAACGCGCCCCGCACGCCGCCCTTGGTCGCCTTGCGGCCCAGATGCCGGGGCACCTCGGCGCCGGCCACAGGCAGATAGCCGATCTCGCCCGCGGCGCCGGTGCTGCCCTGGTGCAGGCGGCCGTCGATGACGCTGGCCAGGCCGACGCCACGGCCGGCCCAGATCAGCACGAAGTCCTTGACGCCGGCGGCGGCGCCGGTGCTCGACTCGGCCACGGCCGCCATGTTCACGTCGTTGCCGAAGACCACCGTCGTGCTCAGGTCGCGGCGCAGGTCGTCGAGCAGGCCGCGATGCCAGCGGGGCAGGTCCCAGGCGAACGAGATCTCGCCGCTCTCCGGGTCGACCAGGCCCGGGGTGCCCAGCACGACCCGGCGTACGGAGGTCATGTCGGTGCCGGCGTCGGTCGCGGCCTGCACCACGGCGTTGTGCACCACGCCGACCGGGTCGTCGGTGTCCTTGGTGGACTGCTCGACCCGGCCGATGATCGAGCCGGTGATGTCGGCGCAGGCCGCGACCACCCGATCGGGGCCGACGTCGACGCCGATGACGTGCGCGCTGCCGGGGGTCACGGCGTACAGCTGGGCATTGGGACCGCGGCCGCCGGCCTGCTCGCCGACCCGGCGCACGAGGCCGCGCTGCTCCAGGCGCTCCACCAGCTGGGACGCGGTGACCTTGCTCAACCCGGTCATCTCGCCGAGCTGCGCACGCGTCAGCGGACCCCGGTTGAGCAGCAGTTCCAGCGCCGCGCGGTCGTTCAGCGCGCGCAGCAGCCGGGGCGTGCCCGGAAGGCGGGTGGAGGCCATGGCAGGATCCTCTACTTTTTAGGATAGTTTCCTATTAGATTAGCGGCGCCCCTGTATCGGGCCCGACACCGAGCGATCATGGCAGCTCGCGGGGTGCACAGACCAGACTTGCGTCACCGGAAGGACATCATGGCGATCGACCCCGCACTCCGCCGCCTCGCTCTCGGCACCCTGCTGGCGGCCTTCAAAGGTGGGAACGCTCCCGGTTGGGCCGTCACCCTCCTGGGCGAAGGATTGGCAGGCCACACGCTCTTCGGCACCAACGTCGCCGACCCCGCCCAGGTGGCCGCGCTGACCGCCCGGCTGCGCGAAGGCCGCCCGGACGCGCTGATCGCGATCGACGAGGAAGGTGGCGACGTCACCCGGCTCGCGCACCGCACCGGGAGCCCCTACCCCGGCAACGCGGCGCTCGGCGCGGTCGACGACGAGGATCTCACCCGCGCGGTGTACGCGGCGATCGGCGCCGACCTCGTGGCGGCCGGGATCAACCTCGACCTGGCCCCCACCGTCGACGTCAACACGGCCGACGACAACCCCATCATCGGCACGCGGTCCTTCGGCGCCGACCCGCTGCTGGTGGCCCGGCACGCGCGCGCCGCGGTCGACGGGCTGCAGTCGGCCGGGGTGGCGGCGTGCGCCAAGCACTTCCCGGGCCACGGCGCGACCGTCACCGACTCGCATCTCTCGCTGCCGACCGTCGACGTGCCCCGCGAGCTCCTCGAGACGCGTGACCTGCCGCCCTTCGCCGCGGTCGCCGGGTCGGCCAAGGCCGTCATGTCGGCCCACATCCGGGTGCCGGTGCTGACCGGCGACGACCCGGCCACCTTCAGCACGGCCGCCCTGCAGGATCTGCTGCGCTCGACGCTGGGCTTCGACGGCGTGATCGTCACCGACGCCCTCGAGATGGCGGGGGCCGCGGCCGCCGCCGGGGGCATTCCCCAGGCCGCCGTACGGGCCCTGACCGCCGGCGCCGATCTGCTCTGCATCGGCGCCGAGGTCACCCACGAACTGGTCGAGGCCGTGGTCGCGGCGATCGTGGCCGGGGTGCCGGCGGCTCGCCTCGAGCAGGCAGTGGCCCGCAACACCGCGCTCGCCGCATGGACGGCATCCCCCCGTACAGCGGTGACCGTGGCCGACGACCTGGGGCTGGCCGCGGCCCGGCGCGCGGTGCGGGTCGAGGGGTCGCTCACCGGCCTCTCGTCGCCGCTGGTCGTGCAGCTGGCGTCGGGCTACTCGATCGCCGAGGGCGTCGTGCCGTGGGGCCTGGCCCCGCACCTCGACGGGGTCGAGCAGGTCGAGGTCGAGGCCGCCGCCGCGTCGGCCGCCCAGCTGACGGCGCACGCGGGCGCTCGGCCGATCGTGGTGGTGGGCCGGCACACCCACCGGCAGGAATCGCACCGGGCCCTGATCGAGCAGCTCTCGGCCGCCCACACCGTGGGAGTCGTCGAGATGGGCTGGCCGTCGGCTTGGCGGCCGGCTCGGGCGCGGGCCTTCGTCACGACCCACGGGGCGAGCCTGGCCAACGGGCGGGCCGCCGCCGAGGCCCTGGGGCTTGCTGCGCTGTAGAACTCGCATTTCCGAGCGGCCCGTCTCGTACGGGCCGCTCTTTCTTTCTGCCTCTCCTGCCTTCCACGTCACACCACTTGAACATGTTCAAGTCGTGGGCTTACGCTGTCCTCAGAAAGTTGAACACGTTCGAGAAAGGCGTTCCGATGGACCCGAAGGTCTGGATGTACCTGGTCTATCTCGCGGTGAGCATCGGGCTCACCGTCTGGGTGGCCACCACGCTCTCGCGCAACGGCATGGTCTTCCTGGCCGAGGTGTTCGGCGACGAGAAGCTGGCCAAGGCGATCAACCAACTGCTGGTCATGGGGTTTTACCTGCTCAACCTGGGCTACGTGACGGTCACCATGCGGTCGGGCCAGACGATCGCGGACACCAGCGAGGCGCTCGAGACCCTGTCCAGCAAGGTCGGGCTGGTGCTGCTCGTGCTGGGCGCCCTGCACTTCCTCAACGTGTTCTTCCTCGGTCGCTACCGCCGCGGGCGCCTGCGTCAGCAGCAGAGCGTGCCACCGCTGCCGCCGGCCGGGCGCCTGCCGATGCACCCGCCGATGCCGCCGCAGGGCCCGCCGCCGGCCCGGGCATGACCACCACCGAGGATGGCCCGGCCGGACGAGGGGGCGGCCGGGCCATCACCTCCTTCACAGTGCTCTACGACGGCGGGTGCCCGATCTGCCGTACGGCGCGCAAATGGCTCCAGGGGCGGGCCCAGCTCGTACCCCTGGAGTTCGTGCCGGCCGGGTCGGCGGAGGCGCGGTATCGGTTCCCGGGGCTCGACCACGAGGCGACGCTGCGGGACATCACCGTGATCGGGGACGAGGGGTCGGTCTACACCGGCGAGGGGGCCTGGGCGGCCTGCCTGTGGGCGCTGGCCGACTATCGGGGGCTGTCGGAGCGGATGGGGTCGGGCGCGGCGCGGGCATTCATCGCCGCGGCGTCGGCGGTCAGAGTCCGTACGAGGGACTTCGACTCCGCGCCGGAGGACTTCGGCTCCGCCGCGGGGGACTACGGTGACGGGTGTGACGACCGCTGCCGCTGAACCCGACCCCGCGGAGAAGCCCCGGCGGGCGCGGGGCGAGCAGACCCGTCAGCTGATCCTCGAGACGGCGCTGCGGCTGTTCCGCGAGCGGGGTTACACCGAGACGACCATGCGGGCCATCGCCAAGGAGGCCGGGGTCGCGGTCGGCAACGCGTATTACTACTTCGATTCCAAAGAACACCTGATCCAGGGGTTCTACGACCGCAATCAGGTCGCGCACCGGGTCGCCGCCGAGTCCGTGCTGACCACCGAGAAGGAGCTGGCGCCCCGGCTGCGCGGCGTGCTGCACGCGGGCATCGACGTCAACGAGCCCTATCACTCGTTCGCGGCGACGTTCTTCAAGTCGGCCGCCGAGCCGACGTCGCCGCTGAGCCCGTTCTCGAAGGAGTCGTCGCCGGCCCGCGAGGCCGCCATCGCGATCTTCCGCGACGTGGTGGACGGCTCGACCGCGAAGCTCGACCCCGAGCTGCGCAAGGAGCTGCCCGAGCTGCTCTGGCTGGGCTGGATGGGCGTGATCCTGTTCTGGGTGTACGACAAGTCGCCCGGCCAGCGGCGCACCCGGCGCCTGATCGACGGCGCGGTGCCGCTGATCGACCGGATGGTGTCGCTGTCGCGGCTGCGGGTGCTGCGACCGGCCCTGCGCCAGGTGCTGGCCCTGATCGAGACGGTGCGTAAGGACGACTGATCACCGTGGGTAGTGCTCGGTCGTCTTCACGGTGAGTAATCGCTGATCGGGCTTTATGCCCTCGTGTCCACACTTATCCGGATCTGTCGCCCGGGTCGTGGTGACCGAACGGCCATTTCGCGTACGCGGAGCTTCCGGCGTCCGCCCGCCGGCACGTAGCGTTATGTCCGCAGGTGGGTCTGGGGACGTCGCGGACCAACTCGGCCTACGGGACCAGGCCGAGTCTCCGCGACGCAGACGGTGAGCCGGGCGCGGCAGTGGATTTCGGGAGCAATCCGCCGCGACCCGGCTCACGCTGTATCCACAGGCCAGCCGGCTTGTCCACAGGCCACCGGCGAGCAGCTTGACATCGGCGTAGGGTTACCCCCATTTCCCAGGGTGGCCGGGGGAGGCGGTGGCCGTACCGCAATCTTGACAGTTCGTGATCGTTACAGGCGGGGCGGAAACGGCGCAGGCGCTGGGCTGTTGAGCACGACTCAGGCGGGGCGGAAACGGCGCAGGCGCAGGCTGTTGAGCACGACGAAGACCGAGCTGAAGGCCATCGCGCCGCCGGCGATCATGGGGTTGAGCAGGCCGGCGGCGGCCAGCGGGAGGCCGGCGACGTTATAGGCGAACGCCCAGAACAGGTTGCCGCGGATGATGCCCAGGGTGCGCCGCGAGAGGCGTACGGCGTCGACGGCCGCGGTCAGGTCGCCGCGCACGAGGGTCAGATCCGAGGCCTGGATGGCGACGTCGGTGCCGGCGCCCATCGCCAGCCCGAGGTCGGCCTGGGCCAGCGCGGCCGCGTCGTTCACGCCGTCACCGACCATGGCCACCGAGCGGCCCCGCGCCTGCAGCTGCTTGACCACGTCGACCTTGCCCGCGGGCAGCACCCCGGCCTCGACCTCGGTGATCCCGACCTCGGCGGCCACCACTGACGCCACCGCCGGCGAGTCACCCGTGACCAGCATCGGCGTCAGCCCGAGCCCCTTCAGGGAAGCCACGGCGGCGGCGCTGGTCGGCCGTACGGCATCGGCCAGCGCGATCCATCCGAGAACCGTCCCGTCCGCGGTGACCTCGACCCAGGTGGCCGCCTCCGGCTCGACCGGCACCCCGGCACCGTCGCCACCGGAAGCCGCCGGCGACGCGGGCCTGCCGGCCGTCACCACAACTTCACGACCTTCAACCATTCCCCGTACGCCGACCCCGGCCGTCGCCCGGAAGTCCGAGACTGCCGCCAGCGGCCCGGCCACGCGGGCCGCCTCGCTGATCGCCCGGCCGATGGGGTGCTCCGAGGCGGCCTCCACCGCTCCCGCCAGCCGCAGAATCACCGAGTCCGCCGTTTCGGATTCGCCGCGATGAGGTGAGTCGACCGGCACCACTGCGGCCACCGACATCCGGCCCGTCGTGACCGTGCCCGTCTTGTCGAGCACGATCGTGTCCACGCGACGGGTCGACTCCAAGGCCTCGACCCCGCGAATCAGAATCCCCATCTGCGCGCCCCGGCCCGTGCCCACCAGCAGCGCAGTAGGCGTAGCGAGCCCCAGGGCACACGGGCACGCGATGATCAGCACGGCGACGGCCGCGGTGAAGGCGGCTGTCGGGCCGCGCCCGGTGCCGAGCCAGAAGCCGAGCGTTCCCACCGCCAGCGCGATCACCACCGGCACGAAGACGCCCGAGATGCGGTCGGCCAGCCGCTGCACGGCCGCCTTGCCGTTCTGCGCCTCCTCGACCAGGCGGGCCATCTGCGCCAGCTGCGTGTCGGCGCCGACCCGGGTGGCCCGGACGACGAGCCGGCCACCCTCGTTGATCGTCGCGCCGGTCACCGGGTCGCCCGGGCGCACCTCGACCGGAACCGACTCGCCGGTCAGCAGGCTCACGTCGAGGGCCGACGACCCCTCCTCGACCACGCCGTCGGTGGCGACCTTCTCCCCCGGGCGCACGAGGAAGTGGGCCCCGACGACAAGCTCAGCGGCCGGAATCACCCGCTCCCGGCCGCCGTCGAGGATCGTGACGTGCTTGGCCCCGAGCGAGAGCAGCGCCCGCAGCGCGTCGCCCGCATGCCGCTTGGCCCTGGCCTCCAGATAGCGGCCGGCCAGCAGAAACGTCGTGACCCCGGCGGCCGCCTCGAGATAGATCGCGTCACCCTCGCGGGCGGTCAGCGAGAACGGGTGCGACATTCCGGGCATGCCCGCGTCGCCGAGGAAGAGCGCCCACACCGACCACCCGAACGCGGCCAGCGTCCCCATCGAGACGAGCGTGTCCATCGTGGCGGCGCCGTGCCGCAGGTTGACGAAGGCCGACCGATGGAAAGGCCAGCCCCCGTACGCGACCACGGGCGCGGCCAGCGTCAAGGACAACCACTGCCAGTAGTCGAACTGCCAGGCCGGCACCATCGCCAGCACGATGACGGGAACACTCAGCGCAGCGGAGATCACAAGCCGGTCGCGGAGCGTGTCCCTCGCGGCTTCGGGCTTGGCCGCCTCGAGGGGCTGCGGCTCGGCCGCGGTGTAGCCGGTCTTCTCGACCACGGCGATCAGGTCGGCGGCGGTGAACGCGGCGGACACGGTGGCGCGGGCCTTCTCGGTGGCGTAGTTCACGGTCGCGGTGACGCCGTCCATCCGATTCAGCTTCTTCTCGATGCGGTTGGCGCACGCGGCGCACGTCATCCCGCCGATCTCCAGCTCGATCACCCGCTCCATGCTCACTACCCTATACCCCTTGGGGGTACCAGGGGAGGCGGAGGGCTCGGCCAGCGGGGCAGGACGGAGGGCGGGGCGACGCGGGCGGAAGGCGGCGCGGGGCGGGGCGGGAGGCGGCGCGGGGCCGGGTAGAAGGCGGCGCGGGGCCGGGTAGAAGGCGGCGCGGGGCCGGGTAGAAGGCGGCGCGGGGCCGGGTAGAAGGCGGCGCGGGCGGACCGGGGCATGCGAAAGGGGCCGCACAAAGGCGGCCCCTCTCAGCGGTCAGGTCAGGCTGCGGACGTCTTGACCAGGGTGCGGATCTGGCGCAGCAGCACCGACAGCGCGGCCAGTTCGGCCGGGGTGTCGGCCACATTGCCCATCGCGTTGGCGGCTCGGGCGATCGAGGCCGCGTTGACGCGTTCCCACTCCGAGACCCGTTCGTCGGCCGTGGCGTCCGACGGGGTCGACTGCAGCACCTCGGCGGTCAGGGCGGCCAGCGCCGCGTACAGGTCGTAGCGCAGCGCCATGCGGGCCAGCGTCTGCCACCGGTCGCCGCGGGGCAGGAACGAGATGTGGGAGAGCAGCTGGTCGATGTGGAAGCGCTCGGACAGGGCGAAGTAGACCCCGGCCACCTCGACCGGCGGCTTGCCCGTGCCGACCCCGGTCTCGAGGATGTCGAGCAGGCCGAAACCGTAGTTGCACCACGTGACCCGCTCGGCCAGGTCCATCGGCACGCCCTTGTTGACCAGCGTGGCGATGTGCTCGTCCATCGACCGGCGCTCGATGCCGCGCAGCACCTGCGGCATCTGCGGCAGCAACGTCTGGATCCCGGCGCCCAGCTTGGCGATCTCGCCGGCCACGTCGATCGGCGAGCGGCGGGTGCTGACGAGCCACCGCACCGCCCGGTCGAGCAGCCGCCGCGATTCCAGGAAGACCAGGGTCTGCGCCTCGGTCGGCACCTTGTTGTCGAGCGCCTCGGCGTCGGCCCAGATGCCGGCCAGCCCGTACGCCTCCCGGATCACCGTGTAGGCCCGGATCACGTCGGCCGCCGAGGCCCCGCTCTCCTCCATCGCGCGATAGACGAACGACGTGCCGCCCCGGTTGACCACCTCGTTGACCAGGGCGGTCGAGATGATCTCGCGGCGCAGCCGGTGGCCGGACATCCGCCCCGCGCACCGTTCACGCAGCGGCGTCGGGAAATAGCGGCTGAGCACGCTGTTGGTCCAGGCCTCGTCGACGATCTCGTCGGCCAGCACTTCGCGTTCCAAACTGATTTTCACGTACGCCAGCAGGACCGCGAACTCCGGAGCGGTGAGCCCGTCCCCCGCGTCGTAGCGGGCGGCCAGCTCGGCGTCGGTCGGCAGCGCCTCGAGCTCACGGTTGAGCTGGCCGCTGGACTCGAGGTCGTCGAGCAACCGGCGGTGCACCGGCAACAGCGAGTGGGCCTGCGCCCGCGCGTTGCCGAGCGCGTTGGCCTGCTCGTAGTTGTCGCGCAGGACGAGCGCCGCCACCTCGTCGGTCATCGTGGCCAGCAGCTCGTCGCGCTCGGGCAGGGTCATCTCGCCGTCGGTGACCGCGCCGCCCAGCAGGATCTTGATGTTGACCTCGTGGTCGGAGCAGTCGACCCCGGCCGTGTTGTCGATGAAGTCGGTGTAGATGCGCCCGCCGGACCGCGCGAACTCGATCCGTCCGCGCTGGGTCAGCCCCAGGTTGCCGCCCTCGCCGACCACCCGCACCCGCAGCTGCCCGCCGTTGATCCGGATCGAGTCGTTGGTCTTGTCGCCCACGTCGGCGTGCGTCTCGGCCGCACCCTTCACGTACGTGCCGATGCCGCCGTTCCACAGCAGATCGACCGGCGCGCGCAGGATGGCCCGCATCAGCTCGACCGGGCTGATCGTGGCCGCCTCGCCGAGATCCAACGCCGCGCGCACCTCGGGCGAGACGGGGATCGATTTCGCCGTACGGGGATAGATGCCCCCGCCGGCCGAGAGCAGCGACCGGTCGTAGTCGTCCCATGAGGACCGCGGCAGATCGAACAGCCTCTTCCGCTCATTGAACGACTCGAGAGCGGCGGGCGTGGGGTCGAGGAAGATGTGCCGGTGGTCGAACGCGGCCACCAGCCGGATGTGCTCGCTGAGCAGCATGCCGTTGCCGAAGACGTCGCCCGACATGTCACCCACGCCGACCACGGTGAAGTCCTCGCGCTGGGTGTCGACGCCCAGGTCGCGGAAGTGCTTCTTGACCGACTCCCACGCGCCGCGGGCGGTGATGCCCATCTTCTTGTGGTCGTAGCCGGCCGAGCCGCCGCTGGCGAACGCGTCGCCCAGCCAGAACTCCTTGGACACCGAGATCTCGTTGGCGATGTCGCTGAACGTGGCCGTGCCCTTGTCCGCGGCGACCACCAGATAGGGGTCGTCGCCGTCGTGGCGCACCACGTCGCGGGGCGGGATGATCTTGCCGCTGAGGATGTTGTCGGTGACGTCGAGCAGCGCCGTGATGAAGCGCTTGTAGCACTCCACCGCCTCGTCGCGGTCGCCCGGCTTCTGCTTGAGCACGAAGCCACCCTTGGCACCGACCGGCACGATCACCGCGTTTTTCACCATCTGCGCCTTGACCAGGCCGAGCACCTCCGTGCGGAAATCCTCGCGCCGATCCGACCAGCGCAGACCGCCGCGGGCCACGGCGCCGAACCGCAGGTGCACGCCCTCGAAGCGCGGCGAATACACGAAGATTTCGTACTTGGGGCGGGGTTGCGGCAGGTCGGGGATGGCCGTCGGGTCGAGCTTGAAGGCGATGTACGACTTCGGGCGGCCGTCGGCCCCGCGCTGGAAGAAGCTGGTGCGCAGGGTGGCCTGGATCAGGGTCAGGTAGGACCGGAGGATCCTGTCCTGGTCGAGGCTGTCGACGTCGTCGAGCAGGGCGGTGATGCGCTCGACGAGCTCGTCGGCGATCCGGCCGCGCTCGGTCTCGCCCGCCTCGAGCCGCGGCGAGAAGCGGGTCTCGAACAGCCGGACGAGCAGGCGCGCGATCTCGGGATAGGCGATGAAGGTCGACTCGAGATACCGCTGCGAGAACACCGACCCGGTCTGGCGCTGATATTTCGCGTACGCCCGGAGCACCACCACCTGCCGCCAGGTGAGCCCGGCCCGCAGCACCAGCTCGTTGAACCCGTCGACCTCGGCCTCGCCCCGCCAGGCGGCCGCGAACGCGTTCTCCACCTGCGGCCGCACCTCGGCCAGCTCGCGATGCGCGGCCGGCGGCTCCAGCCCGAAGTCGTAGAGGTAGATCGTGCCGTCGGTGCGGCGGATCTCGTGCGGCCGCTCGTCGATCACCTGGACGCCCAGCGAGTGCAGCACCGGCAGCACCGCCGAGAGCATCATCGGCTCGCCGTACCGATAGACCTTGAACCGGATGTCGTGGTCGTCGGCCTCGAGCACGCCGTCGCGCCCGGGCCGCCGCTTGCGGTAGAGGTGCATCTCGAGCTGCCCCTCCTCCTCGAGCAGCTCGAGCTTCGCCAGATCCTGCATTCCCTCGTACGGGGTGTGGCCGTCCTTGTAGCTCTCGGGGTAGGCCGTCGCATAGCGCGCGAACAGGTCGCGGGCCGCCTCCTCGCCCAGCTTGCGCTCGAGCACCAGCGAGAAGTCGTCGTCCCACATGCGGGTGGCGTCGGCCAGCGCCTCGGCCAGCGTGTTGGGGTCGATCTGGCCCGGCGGGTCGGCCGGATCCGTACGCACGATGAAGTGCACCCGGGCCAGCATCCGCTCGGTCACCCGGGTCGTGTAGTCGACGCCCACGCCGTTGAGCTCGCGCAGCAGGATCTCCTGCATGCGCAGCCGGTTGCCGGTCGTGAACCGGTCGCGCGGCAGATAGATCAGGCACGAGATGAACCGGCCGTACCCGTCGCGCCGCAGGAAGAGGCGCAACTGGCGGCGGCCCGCCATGCGCAGCACGCCGATCACCGCCTCGTACAGGTCATCGGTCTTGATCTGGAAGAGCTCGTCCCTCGGGTACGTCTCGAGGATCTGCAGCA
This sequence comes from Paractinoplanes lichenicola, assembly GCF_016785085.1. Classification (GTDB taxonomy): domain Bacteria; phylum Actinomycetota; class Actinomycetes; order Mycobacteriales; family Micromonosporaceae; genus Actinoplanes; species Actinoplanes lichenicola. The sequence continues at coordinate 772,036 of NZ_JAENHO010000003.1, read as the reverse complement.
GGTCCTTGCCGGAATGCCCGCGCGGGGAAAGGCCGGAGCGGTCGAGCACCTCGCGGACCTTGCGCTTGACCACCGGCAGCTCACGCACGCTGGTGCGATAGGCCGACGAGCTGAACAGGCCCAGGAAGCGACGCTCGCCGACCACCTCGCCGGCCTCGTTGAAGATCTTGACGCCGATGTAGTCAAGGTAGGCCGAGCGGTGCACGGTGGCCCGCGAGTTCGCCTTCGTGATCACGAGCAGGCGCTTCTCGAGGGCCCGCTGGAACGCCTCGTCGGCCATCGTGGAGAGCTTGCGCGGCCGCCCGTCGCCCCGCAGGATGCCCAGTCCGGTGCCCGCGACGGCGGTCAGCACGTCGCCGTCGAGGTGATACTCCCGATAGCCCAGGAACGTGAAGTGGTCGTGGGCCAGCCACTTGAGCAGCTCGATCGAGTCGGTGACGTCCTTGTCGGGCACCGGCAGCTTACGCTCGGACCCGCGGGCCGTGGCCAGCTCGTCGGCGATGACCAGGGCCCGCTGCCGCATGCGGGGCCAGTCCTCGACCGCGTCGCGCACGTCGGTCAGCACCCGGCGCACCTCGTTGAGCAGCTGCTCGCGGGCCTCGGGGCTGCGGATCGGGTCGAGCTCGATGCGGATCCAGCTCTCGACCAGGTCGCCGTCGATCGCGTCGTCGGGCTCGACGTCGGCGGCGAGCTCGCCGAGGGCGCCCAGCGGCTCCCGGCGCACCACGATCAACGGGTGCACCAGCAGATGCACCTGCTGCTGGTGCGCGGAGAGCAGCGCGATCACCGAGTCGACCAGGAACGGCATGTCGTCGGTGACGACCTGCAGGATGGTGTGGCACTGCGACCCGCCCGGCGGCGTGATCGCGAGCTTGAGCTCTCCCGGGAGGCGCGTCGCGGCCAGCTCACGGTGGCTGATCGCGGCGTCGTACATCTCCTGCGGGGTCAGGCCCACCAGTTCTTCGTCCGGCGCGAACCGCCAATACCGCCCCACGAGCGAGGCGGTGGCGTGGTCGTCGCCGGCCACCTCCACCGCCTGGGCGATGAGCCGCTCCCCGTTGGGCAGCGTCTCGTCGAGATCCCCTTCCTCGGCGCTGGCGCCGAGGCGACCGGTCAGGGCAAGGCCCGGCCCGGCGATGAGATCGTTGTCGGCATCGGTTTCGGTCGCTGCCTCGTCGGCGACAGCCATGGCTCTGGCGCTCCCCTCACCCACGACACTGTGGGTTCAACGTGTCGAGGACAGCCTAGAGCCCCGCGCCGGGCACTAGGACAGCCGCGGTGTGAACGGGCCGATGGGCGGCGGATTTGACCTATCTCACCGGAGTGGGGTCAGCGGAACGTGCACCGGTTCACTACCGTCTCCTACGTTCCGGCCGATACCCGGCGAAAGAGGTTCCCATGCACCGCGGTCCGTACCGATCCGTGCACCGCGCCGTCGGGGCGGCCGTCACGTTGGCCCTGGTGGCCGGTGGCCTCGCCGGCTGCTCGAAGGACGGCCCCGAGGGCACCCTGGCCGACTTCGTGGCCGGCTGGAAGGCGGGCGACCTGAGCAAGGTCGGATTCGTCGGCGCCGACGGCGGCAAGATCGCCGCGCCGGCCGTCCTGGAGCAGATCAAGACGGTCTCGGGCGAGCTCGCCAAGCAGCCGCTCACGGTCACCGCCGACGGCGAGCCGAAGACCACCGGCGACAACGCGACCAGCGGCCTCAAGCTCGACTGGACACTGCCCGGCGACGTCAAATGGTCCTACCAGAGCACCGTGCGGCTGACCAAGCAGAACAGCGACGGCTGGCGCGTGGTGTGGGAGCCCTCGGTGCTGCACAGCGACCTGACCAGCGGCGACAAGTTCTCGGTGCTCCGCCTGCCGGCCGACCGCGCGAGCATCCTCGACGCGGCCGGCCAGCCGATCGTCACCCCGCGCACGGTGATCCAGGTCGGGGTCGAGCCGCAAAAGGTGACCGACCTGGCCAAGCTGCGGGCCGGGCTGGCCGCCGAGTTCAAAAAGATCGGCGTCACGGTCGACACAACCAATCTGGCCGACCGGATCAAGAACGCCCAGCCCGAGTCCTTCCTCGAGCTCATCACGCTGCGCGAGCCCGACTACAACAAGATCCGGCCCGGCCTGCGGGCGCTGAACGGCACGGCCTTCATCAAGGAGGACCGCGAGCTCGCGCCGACCAGGATCTTCGCCCGCGCGCTGCTCGGCACGGTCGACGCCGCGACCGCCGAAGACCTCCAGAAGAACCCGCAAACGCTCGTGCAGGGCGACACCGTGGGTCACGGCGGGCTCCAGCAGAAATACGACACCGCGCTGCGCGGCACGGCCGGGGTCTCGGTGGCGATCAGCGGCGGCACCGACGGCGACCAGGCGAACGGCACGGGTCAGGAGGAGATGGCCCCCAAGGAGATCTTCCGGACCGATCCGGTGGCGGGCAAGCCGATCAAAACCACCATCGACGTGAAGACCCAGGTCGCGGCCGATCAGGCGCTGGCCGGCGAGAAGCAGCCGAGCTCGCTGGTGGCCATCAAGGTCAGCGATTCGTCGGTGCTCGCGGTGGCCAACGGGCCCGACGGCGGCGGGGTCAACACCGCCCTCACCGGCCAGGTCGCCCCCGGATCCACGTTCAAGGCCATTTCCACGTACGGGATCCTGCGAAAGAAAGCCGCGACGGCCGACTCGGTCGTGGCGTGCCCCAAGATCGCTGTGGTCGGTGGCCGCCAGTTCAAGAACTCCCACGACATGGTCCTGGGCAACGTGCCGTTCCACGTGGACTTCGCCAAATCGTGCAACACGGCCTTCGTCGGGCTGGCCCCCAAGCTGGGCGCGGACGGGCTGCGTACGGCGGCCGAGGCGGTGGGCCTGGGCGGCAAGTGGGATCTCGGCGTCGAGGCGTTCAGCGGCAAGCTCTCCCCCGCCGACAGCCCGACCGAGCTGGCCGCGGCCACCTTCGGCCAGGGCGCGACCGCGGTCAGCCCGCTGGCCATGGCGGGCGCGACGGCCGCGATCGCCCGCGGCCAGTTCAAGCAGCCCAAACTCGTGCTCGACCCGGCCCCGGCCGCGCCCGCCGCCGACGGCGCGAGCCTCGACCAGCCGTCGGTGACGGCGCTGCGCAAGATGATGCGCGAGGTGGTGACGGGTGGCACGGCCACGGCCCTGCGCAGCGTGCCGGGCGGCCCGGTGTTCGGCAAGACCGGCACGGCCGAGTTCAGCGAGGCCACCGAGGACACCCACTCGTGGTTCATCGGCTATCAGGGCGACGTGGCGTTCGCCGTGATGGTGCAGAAGGGCGGGGCGGGGTCGGAGGCCGCGGTCCCGATCGTCTCCCGCTTCCTGACCAACCTGGCCAAGTAACGGACACCGGCCGGCTCGGGCAGCGCGGCCGGCTCGGGCAGCGCGGCCGGCTCGGGCAGCGCGGCCGGCTTAGGCGGGGCGACCCGGCGGCCGGCTCAGGCGATGTCGGCCGGGGCGCCCGAGCCCAGGTCGAAGGCGGGGCGCTGGGCCGGCAACGAGAACGGCCCCTCGTCGGCGCCCCGGGGCCGCAGCATGCCGGGCCGGGTGGCGGGCAGCGGCTCGGAGTCGAGCAGCGGCGCCTGCCCGAGCGGCCGCGGCACCAGCCGAGCCGCCGGCTCCTCGTCCGGCTCGTTACCGTCGCGACCCTCGGCCCGGTGCTCCTCAGCCGCCTCATCCGTCGCGCCCGGATCCGCGTCGATCTCTTCCGGCTCGCCCGGATGCGTGTCCTCGGTCGAATGCTCTGCCGGACGAGCGTCGCTCTCGACCGGCTCCGCGCCCTCGACCCAGTGGTCCACCGGGTCGGCGTCGATCTCCTCGGCCGGCGCGACGTCGGTCAGATCCGTGTCCCCGATCCAGCCCGCCGCCGGATCGGCATCAACCTCGTCAGCCGGCGCGGCGTCGACCGGATCATCGTCCCCCGCCGGTGCGCCGGCCTCGGTCCAGTGATCCGTGAGGGCCGTTTCGGCGGCGCTGTCGTCGTCGTGACCGGGCGCGGTCTGACCCCCGTCCTCGACGGACTCGCCATGGTCAACCCGATAGCTCGCCGCGACCTCCGTGGCCAGGTCGGTCTCCGGGGCGTCCACGCCGTCGGCGTCAGGCTCGGCCTCCTCGAACGCGACCTCGGCGGCTTCCTCCACCCCGAGCAGGGTCGTGGCGGGGAGGGCGACCTCGTCCGACATGCCCGCGGCGGCCAGCGAGACGCTCTCGGCGGCGGCCGCGGCTCGGCGCTGCTCGCGCTCGTCATCGGGCGTCGCGGCCGGACGCCGTAGCCCACCGGCCTGCGACCCGCCGCGGTTGAGTCCCGCTATCAACGACTCGGCCCGGCCCACCCGGGGATTGGGCGACCGTGGCCGGATGAGCCCAGCTGCGCCGCCCTCACCACGGTTGAGCCCGCCCAGGTCGGTAGCTCGATTCAGCCCGCCCAGGTCACGATTCAGCCCACCGCCGCCGCTGTCGCCGCGGTTGAGCCCGCCCAACTCCGTGGCCCGCCTAAGTCCGCCCAGATCGCTGTTCAGCCCGCCGCGGTCGGGAACGTTCGACTCCGTCGCCCGGTTGAGCCCGGCGCGATCGGGCCCGCTCGACTCCGTGTTTCGGTTCAGGCCGGCGCGGTCGAGGCCGGCGATCAGCGACGCGGCCCGGTCGAAGCGGGGCGCCGACGGGCCCAGCCGCCCCGGCTCGTCGGCCACCGGGGCTTCCGCGGGCTGGGCTGCTTCGCTCAGGTCGGCCCGGGCCGCGACCAGGTCGGGGCGCGGGGTCACGGTGTGGGCGTTGGCCAGCCCGGCGGTGATGGCGCTGACGATCTCGGCCGCGTACGACCCGTCGGTGTCGTAGTCCGGGTCGAAGACCGTGATCTCGACGCCCATGCAGTGCGGCGACTCCACCAGCCCGGCCAGCAGGATCTCGAGCTCGGGGAAGGCAATCCCGCCCGGCGACGGGGCGTCGACCGCCGGCATCACCGCGGGGTCGAGCACGTCGACATCCATGTGCACCCAGTAGCCCGCGCAGTCGACCAGCTGGTCGCGGGCCCACTGCGCGCTGCGGGCGGCCCCCTCGGCCCGGAGCGCGGGCACGGGCCGGGTGACGATGCCGGCCGCCTGCAGGTCGAGGCGGTATTCGTCTTGCGCGCGGATGCCCATGACGACCACGTCGACGTCGCGGAAGTAGGGCCGGCGGCCCTCGATCGCGGCCAGGTCGGCCTGCCCGCGCCCGGTGACCAGCGCCAGATCCTCGCCCGCGGCCGCCCCCACGTACGACGCGTTGCCCGGGTGCCGGAAGTCGGAGTGCCCGTCCACGAAGACCAGGCCGATGCGCCCGCCGACCGACTCGCCGAGCCTGTTCATGGCCAGGCCGGAGCCGAGCAGGATCGAGCAGTCGCCCCCCAGCACGACCGGGAACTCGCCCGCGTCGAGGATGCCGCCGATCCGGTCGGCCAGCCGCCGCGAATAGGCCGCGATCTGGGCCGCGTGGGCCACGCCGTCGCCCGGCCGCCAGTCGCCCGCGTCGTATCGGGGCGGGGTCAGGCAGCCGGCGTCGCGGGCGTCGAGCTTGCTGATCAGCCCGTGGTCGCGGAGGGCTCCGGGCGCCTTGGCGCAGCCCGGCACCGACGTCGCGGTCGGCGGGCGCAGACCGAGATTGGACGGTGCGTCAAGGACGGCGATGCGGCGCACGGAGCGGCTCCCTGGCTAGAAGAGGGCGCTGGCCAGGGCCCGTCGGGCTCCGGCCACCGCGGGATCGTCGGGGCCGGCCACGCTGAACAGCGACAGCAGGTGCTTGCGTACGGCGTCGCGGTCGTCTCCGGAGGTGCGCCGGACGAGCGCGACGAGCCGAGCGTAGGCCTTGTCCGCCTCCCCGCTGAGCACCTCGACGTCGGCGGCGAGCCGCTGGGCGTCGATGTCGTCGGGCGCGGCGTCGGCCTTGGCGACGGCCGAGGCCGCGTCGGCGCCGGAGATGCGGCGATAGAGCTCGACCTGGGCCAGGCCGGACTCGGCGGCCGCGTCGGCCGGGTGCTCGGCCAGGATCTTGCGGTAGGCCGCCTCGGCCTCGTCGAGCTCGCCACCCATGAGCGCGTCGTCGGCCGCGTCGAGCCGCGGGTCGGCCGCCGCCTCGACGGCGACCCCGCCCGCCTTGAGCACCGCGTCGACGTACTGCTTGATCTGGGACTCGGGCAGCACCCCGGTGAAGCCCTCGACCAGCTGGCCGTTGACCACCGCGACCACCATCGGGATGCCCTGCACCCGCAGCGCCTGGGCCAGGCGCGGGTTGGCGTCCACATCGACCTTGCCGAGCACCCAGGAGCCGCCGCCCGCCTGGGCCAGCCGCTCGAGGATCGGCGACAGCTGCTTGCAGGGCTCGCACCAGTCGGCCCAGAAGTCGAGGATGACGGGGGTGCTCAGGGACCGCTCGAGGACGGTGGTCTGGAAGTTGGCCTCGGTGACGTCGATGATCGTCTCGGGGCCGGCGCCACCGGGCAGGCCGCCGGGGATGGTGCCGGACGGGCCGTCGTGGCTCTCGTGCGGAGCCGCGCTGCCGGGGGCGGGGCTCTTGGCCGGGGACGCAGCCGGGGCGCGCAGCGCGCTGAGATCGACCGCGCCGCGGGTGAAGATCGACGGAGTGGTCCGTGGGTCGCTCATGGTTACCTAGTCTCGCACGCAGACGAGGCGCTCCGCCGCGCCGATATCGGACGTCACAGGAGCGTGTTTCCGCCGATCCTCGGCCCTGCCGGGCGGTTGCGCAAGATCCGCCCGGCACGCGCCGCTTTTGTCCGATTCGATCAAGCAGGCGCTAGAACCGGGCCGGTTCCCGATAGATGCCCCACTCGTCCTTGAGCACGCCGCAGATCTCGCCGAGGGTCGCCTCGGCCCGCGCGGCCTCCAGCATGGCGGGGATCATGTTCGCCCCGGTGCGGGCGACCTCCACCATGCGGTCGAGGGCGGCCTTGACCCGTACGGGGTCGCGCTCTGACCGCCGGGACCCGAGCGCGCGATTCTGCTCGATCTCGACCTCGTGCGACACCCGCAGGATCTCCAGCTCCTTGGCCACCGTGCCGGTGTGCGCGTTGACGCCGACCGTACGCTTCTCGCCCTTCTCGACGGCCTGCTGATAGACGAAGGCCGAGTCGGCGATGTGGGCCGTGAACCAGCCGTCCTCGATGCCGCGCAGGATGCCGGCCGTGATGCTGCCGTCCTCGCCCAGCTCCCGGATGCGCGCGAAGATCTCCTCCGCCTCGGCCTCGATCCGGTCGGTCAGCTCCTCCAGATACCACGAGCCGCCGAGCGGGTCGGCCACGTTGACCACGCCGGTCTCCTCCATGATCACCTGCTGGGTGCGCAGGGCGATCTCGGCCGACTCGTCGGTGGGCAGCGCCAGCGTCTCGTCGAGCGCGTTGGTGTGCAGCGAGTTCGTCCCGCCCAGGACGGCCGCGAGCGCCTCCACCGCCGTACGGACGACGTTGTTGACTGGTTGCTGAGCCGTGAGGGAGACGCCGGCCGTCTGCGTGTGGAACTTCAGCCACAACGCCTTCTCGCTGGTGGCGCCGTAGTCGTCGCGCAGGTGCCGGGCCCAGATGCGCCGCGCGGCCCGGAACTTGGCGATCTCCTCGAAGAAGTCGATGTGCGCGTCGAAGAAGAAGCTGAGCCCCGGCGCGAACTGGTTGACGTCGAGCCCCCGGCTGAGCCCCAGCTCGACGTAGCCGAAGCCGTCGGCCAACGTGTACGCCAGCTCTTGCGCGGCGGTCGAGCCGGCCTCGCGGATGTGATAGCCACTGACCGACAACGGCTTGTAGCGCGGGATCTCGCGGGCGCAGTATTCCATCAGGTCGCCGATCAGGCGCAGGTGCGGCTCCGGCTGGAAGAGCCACTCCTTCTGCGCGATGTATTCCTTGAAGATGTCGGTCTGCAGCGTGCCGTCGAGCCGGTGGATGTCGGCGCCCTGCCGCTCGGCGGCCACCAGATACATGCAGAAGATCGGCACCGCCGGCCCCGAGATCGTCATGCTGGTCGTGGTCTTCTCGAGGTCGATGCCGTCGAAGAGCACATCCATGTCGGCCGCCGAGTCGATCGCGACGCCGCAGTGCCCCACCTCGCCGGCCGACTGCTCGTCGTCGGAGTCACGCCCCATCAACGTCGGCATGTCGAACGCGACACTGAGCCCGCCCCCACCGGCGGCCAGGATCATCTTGTAGCGCTCGTTGGTCTGGCGCGCGTTGCCGAACCCGGCGAACTGCCGGATCGTCCAGGTGCGCCCGCGATAACCGGTCGGATAGAGGCCACGCGTGTAGGGGAACTCGCCCGGCCACCCGATGCGGTCGAACCCCGGATAGCCGGCCCCCGCGGGCGGGCCGTAAACCGGCTCGACCGTGGCCCCGGAGAGCGTCGTGAAGTCAGCATCCCGCTTGCGCGCGGCATCGTAGCGCCGCTGCCAGCGCTCCCGCCCCGCAGCGATGTCGGCAGCATCCATGCGTGTCATCCTAGGGCCATTCCTGAACGATCGCTAAGGTCAATCGCCCCGCCCGCGGTCACATCCCAAAAGAACAAGACCCATCCCGTACGAGTCGTGACCGTCCACAGAAGCAATACGACCGCCCCGGGCGCGCCTCGCAAGCCGGCGGGTGGCCCGGGCCGTTACGCGACCCCCGGCCGTGGCGGGTGGTTCAGCCACCCGCCTCCCACCATTTCCCGGATCACCCTCACAGCCATCTCTAGCTGCAGTGACCAGCACTGTTATTGACGCGACTGATGGCCTCCGAGCCGCGGTGTGGGGGCGGTGGCGGTTGTAGGTAAGCAGCCATTGCGGCAGAGCATCGGCGCGGTCCCGGCTGCCGGTGAAGGGGCGGGAGTAGATCATTCGTCGCATACGGTGCGGTTGAAGCCCTAACCCCCACCCGCGGCGGATTCCAGGGTCGTTGCAGCACTGCTTCCAGCTGGCGTGCCGGAGTGTAGCCAGGCGTTCGGCAGGGGTGTCCCAGTCGAGGGTTCGCGCGAGGCGTCCGTTGAGTTCGGCGGGGACCGCGGTCGGGCGTTCGGCGGTATGGACGGACAGGGCGCCCGCTCTCGCGGCTGATCGTGCATCGGGGCCGGCCCAACTCCGCGCCGATGGCCGTCCGGGCGACGCCTTCACGAAGCTGGTCAGCGATCACGCTCCGCTCGTCCACGCTCAGATACCAGGCCGAGATCGAGATGGAAGCGAACCTAGACCCATGTCAAGCAGGCAGGGCGATCTGTCCACAGGCGGCGCGAGGGCCTACGAAGTTGTCCACAGGGAGCATCGGGGTCGGCCCCCAAAAAACGACGCCCACGCCGTGACAGGACACGGAGTGGGCGTCGCGGGCCGGGGCACGAGCTCGGACGAGGACGTCCGGCGCGTGACAAAGCCGAGCCGGGGGCACGAGCTCGGACGAGAGCGTCCAGCGCGTGAGACAGCCGGGACGGAGCGGGCGTCAGACGAAGGCGTCCAGCGCGCGACAAGGCCGGGACGGAGCGGGCGTCAGACGAGGACGTCCAGGGCGTGGTAGAGGCGCGACGTGGTGGTGTCGAGCTGGGCCAGGCGGGCGGCGGGCAGGCCCGATGTGACGGCGACCCGGCGTTCGGCCGCGGCTCGGGTCAGGAGCATGCCGACCTGGGACGACGCGCGGTCCAGGGAGGCCTGGCGGGCCAGTTCGGCGAACGCGTCGTCGTCGGCCGCCTGGTCGCTGCGGCGGGTGGTCTTGGCGGTGACCGTGGCCGCGCGGACGGCGGTGGCGGCGTCGCGGGCCAGGTTCTCCGCGTAGGCGGCGGTGGGCTGCACGGCGGTCACCGCGGGCACGGCGGGTTCGCGCACCTGCGTCACGCTCGGGGCGGCCTCAACGGGCTTCGCCGCGGCTGCGAGGACTGTCGACTGCAGCACCGTCGACTGCAACAGAGGGTGAAGATAGGTGGCCGTGGTGCCGGCCGATCGGGGGAACGTGACCGGGTTGACCATGACGTCCCTCCTTCCTGACGACGACGTAGTCCCAGCTTAGGGCGTTGCGAGGCGGTTGCCGATCGGGTCAACGTCGGTATGGGTGGTCACCCGAATGCTTACCGAAAGTGACCGAAAAACTCTCAAGCGACCCGGTGGTCGAGGATCCACGCCTGCGGGTTGCCCTTGCGATAGAGGACCTTCATGACGAGCGGGAACATCGCGTCCCGGATCGCCGCCCCGACCGGTCCGGCCGTCTTGCCGCTGCCGTTGCGCCGGCCGACGGCCACCACGCGTTCGACCCGGCGCCGGCGGCGCTGCTCGTAGGCGGCCAGCCCGTCAGCGACGGGAGAACCCGCCGGCAGGCACAGCCCGAGTGTCACCGCGTCCTCGAAGGCCATCGACGCGCCCTGCCCGGACGAGGGCGCGACGGCGTGCGCCGCGTCACCGATCAGCACCGCCCGGTTCGAGTGCCACACCCGTACGCGGGGAAGGTCGTCGGTGTTCCACGGTCCCAGCACCTCGGGCGTGGCCCGGATGATCGCCGCGGCCGGGAAGGCGTCGGCGGCGAACAAGTCGATCAAGAAGTCGCGCCAGGCGGAGCCGGGATACGAACCGGGACGCACCGGCTGCTTGCTGGGCGGGTTGGCGAACCACCAGACCGAGCCGTCCGGCGCCGCGGTCCAGCCGAAGAAGGCGCGCCGCCCGAAGGCCATGTGCACCATGCCCGGCTCCAGGGCGACCCCGTCGACCGGCCCCGTCGTGAACCCGCCCGCGTTGAGCAACCCCAGGTAGGAGGGCGCCGGGCCGCCGGGGTCGAGCAGTTCCCGCGTACGGGATCGGATGCCGTCCGCCCCCACCAGCAGCGCGCCCTCGGCGGTGGAGCCGTCGGTCAGGGTGACGCTCACCCCTCCCGGCCCCTCGGTGAAGTCGCGCAGACCTTTCCCGTACGAGAGCGGAATGCCCCTCGCCACGGCGGCCGAGCGCAGCGCCGCATAGAGGTCCACGCGCCGGATCGTGGTCGTGGTCGTGCCGTCGGGCGTGGGACCGCCGAGCGGGAGCACGCCCAGGTGGCGCCCGGCGCCGTTGCTCATGGTCAGCGTGGGGGTCGGGAAGCCCGCGGCGAGCACCACGGACGGATCGAGGTCGAGGGCGCGCAGGGCGGTCAGGCCGTTGACGGCCACGGTCAGGAACGCGCCCCGCTCGTCGGCATCCGCGGGGCGGGCCTCGAAGACGTGGGGCGCCCAGCCCGCCCGGTGCAGGGCGAGCGCGGCGACGGTGCCGGCGATGCCCCCGCCGGCGATCAGGGCAACTGGCTTAGTCATGTAATGACTATCCATCTCATGACTAAGAGCCGTCAACCCTTTAGGCTTGATCAGTGGCAACCGAACCGCGCCGATCGAATCTGGGCATGCTGCTGCTGGCGCTGCTCACCGAGGCGCCCATGCACCCGTATCGGATGCAGCAGATGATCAAAGAGCGCGGCCAGGACCAGATCGTCAACGTGGCCCAGCGCAACAGCGTCTATCAGGCGCTCGACCGGCTCGTGCGGGACGGCCTGGCCCGCCCGGGCGGCACGACTCGCGAGGCCGGCCGGCCCGAGCGCACGATCTACGAGATCACCGACGCGGGCGCGGCCACGATGCGGCGCTGGCTGGCCGAGGCGCTGACCGTGCCGGCCCGGGAGTTCCCCGAGTTCCCGGCCGCGCTCGCCTTCCTCGCGTTGATAAACCCCGAGCACGTACGGGATCTGCTCGCGCAGCGCGTCGAGGCGCTGACGGCCAAGGTCGCCGCCATCCACGAGGCCGCGCCCGCGGGCCTGCCCCGGCTCTTCCTGATCGAGGACGAATACCGCGCGGCCCTGCTCACGGCCGAGATCACCTGGCTCCGCGGGGTCGTGCAGGATCTGACCGACGGCACGCTGACCTGGAACCTGCAGCTCATCCAGGACACGCTCGAGGAGTTCGGCTAGAGGCCCTTGATGAGCTCGTCGGCGGCGGCGTACGGGTCGATCTCGCCGTTGGCCACCCCGGCCGCGAGCGTGCTCAGCGCCGTGCCCTGGCGCAGGTCGCCGATCCGGGCCCGCAGCACGCCGAGCGCGATCGCCTCGACCTCGACCGCGGCCCGGCGCTCGCGACGCGTGGCCAGGTGACCGGTCTGCTCCAGCCAGTCCCGATGCTTGTCGATGGCCGCCGTGACGTCGCCGATGCCCTCGGCCTTGACCGCGGTGGCCCGCACGACCGCCGGCCGCCAGTCGCCCGGCGCGCGCTCGCCCAGCCCGAGCATGCCCTGGATGTCGCGGTAGGTGGCGTCGGCGCCGGGCCGGTCGGCCTTGTTGATCACGAAGACGTCGGCCACCTCGAGCACGCCCGCCTTGACCGCCTGGATCGCGTCGCCCATGCCCGGGGCGAGCAGCACCAGCGTCGTGTCGGCGAGCGAGGCGATCTCGACCTCGGCCTGCCCGACGCCGACGGTCTCGACCAGGATCACGTCGCAGCCGGCCCCTTCCAGCACCCGTACGGCCTGGGGTGTGGCCGCCGCGAGACCGCCCAGCTGCCCCCGGCTCGACATGGACCGGATGTAGACGCCCGGATCGGTGGTGTGGTCCTGCATGCGGATGCGGTCGCCGAGGATCGCGCCGCCGCTGAACGGGCTCGACGGGTCGACCGCGAGCACCCCGACCCGCTTGTCCCGGGCGCGCAGGGAGCGTACGAGCTCGTTGGTGGTCGTCGACTTGCCCACGCCGGGTGAGCCGGTCAGACCGATCACCTGGGCCCTTCCCCCGTACGGGGCGAGGGCCGCGGCCACCTCGGGCAGCGCCGGGTCGCCGTTCTCGACCAGGCTGATCAGCCGGGCCACCGACCGCGCATCCCCGTCCCGCGCCTTCTCCACCAGCGTCGGGACGTCGTGCGAACGGCTCACGCCGAGGCAGCCTTGATGATCAGCGCGTCACCCTGCCCGCCACCGCCGCACAGCCCCGCCGCGCCGTAGAGGCCGCCGCGGCGACGCAGCTCGAGGGCGAGCGTCAGCACCAGCCGGGCGCCCGACATGCCGATCGGGTGACCCAGCGCGATGGCCCCGCCGTTGACGTTGACCATCTCCTCGTCGACCTTGAGCTCGCGCATCGACTGCAGCACGACCTGGGCGAACGCCTCGTTCATCTCGATCAGGTCGAGGTCGTCGACGGTCAGCCCGGCCTTGTCGAGCGCGTGCTTGATGGCGTTGGCCGGCTGCGACTGCAGCGAGTTGTCGGGGCCGGCCACGTTGCCGTGCGCGGTGATCTCGGCCAGCCAGCGCAGCCCGAGCGCCTCGGCCTTGGCCTTGTTCATCACCACGACCGCGGCCGCACCGTCCGAGATGGGCGACGAGCTGCCCGCGGTGATCGTGCCGCCCGGGGTGAACGCGGGCCGCAGCTTCGACAGCGACTCGGCCGTCGCGTCGGGCCGGACGCCCTCGTCGACGTCGACGACCGGATCCTCCTCGCGCTGGCCCGACTTGATCGGCACGATCTCCTCGGCGAACCGGCCCTCGCGCTGCGCGGCGGCCGCCCGCCGGTGGCTCTGGGCCGCGAACGCGTCCTGCTCGGCGCGGGTGATGCCGAGGTGCACGCCGCTGCGCTCGGTGGACTCGCCCATCGAGGTGCCGTCCCACGGGTCGATCAGCCCGTCGTACGCCGTGTGGTCGCGCACCAGCACGTCGCCGAACTTGACGCCCTGCCGCTGGGTCATCAGCAGGTGCGGCGCGTTGGTCATCGACTCCATGCCGCCCGCCACGATCACGTCGAACTCGCCGCACCGGATGAGCTGGTCGGCCAGCGCGATCGCGTCGAGCCCGGAGAGGCACACCTTGTTGACGGTCAGGGCCGGGGTGCTCATCGGGATGCCCGCGGCGACCGCGGCCTGGCGGGCGGTGATCTGACCGGCGCCGGCCTGCAGCACCTGGCCCATGATGACGTACTGCACCTGGTCGGGGCGGAGGCCGCCGCGCGAGAGGGCGGCCTCGATGGCGTAGCCGCCGAGCGTCGTGGCCGGCACGTTCTTGAGGTTGCCGAGCAGGCGGCCCATCGGGGTACGGGCGCCGCTCACGATCACCGAGCTGGTCACGGTTGGATTCCGATCTGCCGGGCGGACTCAGGGGTGTCTTGAGGGGGGACGCCCCGTTGGCCTTAACGGCCGTTTAGGCAAGACTAATAGGATGACCCAGCCTTCACCTAGCGCCGCCGAGTCTGAGAATGTCACATCCGGCGAGGTCGCGCCTCTACGGATAGATCACGTAGGGGTCGCCGTACCGGATCTTGACGAGGCCGTGCGCTTCTACGCCGAGACCTTCGGCATGCGCTGCGTGCACGAAGAGACGAACGAGGAGCAAGGCGTACGGGAAGCGATGCTCGCGATCGGCGACGACGACGGTCCCCGCCTTCAGTTGCTCGCCCCGGCCCGGCCCGACTCGGCGATCGCCAAGTTCCTCGACCGCAGCGGCCCCGGCATGCAGCAGCTGGCCTACACAGTGGCCGATGTCGAGGCCACCTCGGCGGCGCTGCGGGCCCGCGGGCTGCGCCTGCTCTATGACACCCCGCGCCGCGGCACGGCCGGCTCCAAAATCAACTTCGTCCACCCCAAGGACGCCGGGGGCGTTCTGGTGGAGTTGGTGGAGCCTGCCTGATTTCGTACCCCTTAAGGATGAATCATCCTGACGTGGCCTTCCCGGCCTGGCAGGATCTCGGGGCATAGAGGGCCGCGGCCGCGGTCCTCTCCCGACGATCATCGCGGCGACCCCGGATACAGCAGGTGACACCGCGACGGACCCCGGCCGCCGGGCGGGTGACGTTCGTCCGGCCGAACGGTGGAGCCGCTCACTACGGGCCAGCTCAAAGCTGATCTACGTGTCTTTTCCGTAGCCGTTCCGCTCTTGCGTGGCTCGTGCGTCTTCGCCAGGATGGCCCAATGCCCCAGCAGCAGGATCAGAATTTGGCATTTTTCGACTCCGCGAATTCTCAGCACGACTTCACCGTTGTGCTCCGCGGATACGACCGCGGGCAGGTGGACGCCCACCTCGGCCGCCTCGTCGCCGCGCTCAACC
The DNA here is from genome assembly GCF_016785085.1 of Paractinoplanes lichenicola. Classification (GTDB taxonomy): domain Bacteria; phylum Actinomycetota; class Actinomycetes; order Mycobacteriales; family Micromonosporaceae; genus Actinoplanes; species Actinoplanes lichenicola. The sequence goes on along the minus strand of NZ_JAENHO010000003.1, from coordinate 757,012 downwards.
AATCGTCGCAGGCCCAGGGCGAGGCCGAACAGCGGATGAACGACGCGCAGCGCCGGCTGCGCCAGGCCGAGCAGCGGCTCAACGCGGTCGAGCAGAAGCTCGCCGACAGCAACAAGCTGCTCGAGGAGAACAACCGGCCGACGCTCTCCGGGCTGGGCACCCGGGTCGAGCAGATCCTGCGGCTGGCCGAGGAACAGGCGAACGATCACCGGAGCGAGGCGAAGCGAGAGTCCGAGGGCATCCTCTCCGCCGCCCGCCTGGAGGCTCGGGAGATCACCGACAAGGCCCGCGCCGAGGCGGCCGCGATGAAGGCCACCGCCGAGCGCGAGGCCGGCCAGGTGCGCACCCACGCCGAGCGCGAGGCGGCCGAGGCCCGGGTGCAGGCCCGCCGCGAGGCCGACACGCTGCGCTCCGACGCCGACCGCGAGACCAAGCAGCTGCGCACGGTCACGGCGCACGAGGTGGCCGAGCTCAAGTCGACCGTCGAGCGCGAGGTGGCCTCGCTGCGCGCCACGGCCGAGCGCGAGATCACCCAGCTGCGGGCCAAGTCGTCACGCGAGGCGGAGGAGAAGCGCGCCGAGGCGACGAAGCTGCTGACCGACGCCCGCGACAAGCGCGACAAGGACCTGCAGGCCCTGGCGCTCGAGATCGCCGAGCGCCGCGAGAAGGCCGAGCGCGAGGAGTCGCAGCGGCACGCCGCCCAGGTCAGCGCCACGCAGAAGATGGTGGCCGAGGCCGAGGAGCGCGCCCGCGCCGCCGAAGACCGGTCCAAGGAGATCTCGCAGCGGGCCGAGCAGCGCCGCATCGAGTCGGAGCGCAACGCCGCCGAGACCACCGACAAGGCGCGCGCCCTGGCCGAGAAGAACGTCAGCGAGGCCCGCTCCGAGGCGCAGCGCCTGCTCAGCGAGGCCCGCACCGAGGCCGAGCTGACCACGCAGGCCGCCAAGCGCGAGGTGGAGGATCTGACCCGCCAGAAGGACGCGGTCACCAACCAGCTCGGTCAGATGCTCTCCGGCCTCTCCGGCCTGGTGCCCGGGGTCGGCCCGGCCAAGGCGGCCGAGGCGGTGGCCAAGGCGGCCGAGGCGGCGCCCGCTCAGCGCGCCACCGAGGGCCCCCGGCCGAGCGGTCCCGAGGCCGACAAGCCGGTGGCGGCGAAGACGAACTCCTGATTTCTCCGGCCGGGCCCCCTGCGGTTGCGGGCACCCTCGCGGTGCGCGACCGTATGGGTCGCCCGGTCGTTGAGTGAGCATCGATGCGGGCCGTATCGGAGTTTCTCCGATACGGCCCGGCTCGTTTTCGCGCATAGCCTTGCTTCTGCGAAAGTCGCAAGCCGGGTCAGACATATCACAACTAGACGCATACTCCCCCCGGGACGGTGTGTATCCCCCCGAGGGCGGACGTTGCGTATGTGAGGATGGGAAGCATGTCGCACGGCGGTGAAATTCTTGGTCTCGGCGGAGACGCGGCCACCGAACCCAGCTTCGACATCGCCCTTCGGGGCTATGAGAAGAAGCAGGTCGAGCGGTACGTCGCCCGCGCCGAGAACGAGATCGCCGCGCTGGCGGCCGAGCGCGAGCAGGCCTATTCGCAGATGCAGGCGATGAACGCGCAGATCGAGCGGCTGCAGCAGGAGATCGTGCAGGCCCGCAAGCAGGTCGGGCCGGGCCCCGAGGTCTCCTTCCGCCACCTCGGCCCGCGGGTCGAGCAGATCCTTACGATCGCCGAGGAGCAGGCCGAGGCGATCAAGGCGTCGGCCACCGACGACATCGCGGCCCGCCTGGCCGAGGCCGAGCGGGTGCGGGCCGAGGCCGAGGCCCACGCGCACAACGGCATCCGCGACTTCGAGATCGCCCTGGCCGCCCGCCGCGCCGAGGAGGAGCGGGCCGACGCGGCCAAGCGCGCCGCCTCCGAGAAGGCGCTGGCCGCGGCCCGGCAGTCCGCCGAGCAGATGCGCACCGAGGCCGAGACAGTGCTGACCCGGGCCCGCGCCGAGGCCCAGCAGCACACCGACCAGGCCGCGCAGGCCGGCCACCGCACCCGGGCCGAGGCCGACGGCTACGCCCAGTCCACCCGCATGCAGGCCGAGCAGGAGATCAAGGCGCTGCGGGAGAAGAACCAGCAGGAGATCACCGCCCTGCGCACCGCGGCCGAGCGCGAGGCCGGCGAGCAGCGCGGCGCCTTCGAGCAGGAGATGGCCCAGAAGCGTCAGGCGCTCACGCAGGAGCTGGCCCAGATGCGCGCGGGTGTCGAGAAGCAGTGCGCCGACTTGCGCAGCGAGGCCGACAAGTACGCCGAGGAGGTCCTGCGCCGCTCCGACGAGCAGGCCACCGCGGTCCGCAACGAGATCGCGGCCCAGCAGGAGAAGATCGCCGAGGCCGGTCGCGAGCTCGAGACCGCCCGGGCCAAGGTCGCCGACGCCGAGCGCGAGCTGGCCACGGCCCAGGAGCGCGCGCGGGCCGGCACCGACGAGGCCGAGCAGGTGCACAAGCGGCTGGCCGAGGCGCGCACCGAGCTCGAGGCGGAGAAGAAGCGGGTGGCCGAGGCCCAGCGGGCCGGCGAGGCGGCCGAGCGGCACGCCGCCGACGTCCGCCGCCAGGTGCAGAAGGAAGCGAAGCGGGTGGCCGAGCTGGCCGCCGCGGCCGTGCTGGCCGCGGCCAACTCGCCGGAGGAGCCCGAAGAGCCGCCGGCCGCCGACCAAGCCACAGGCCAGCACGCCGCCGACAAGCCCACGGGGCAGCACGCCGCCGACAAGCCTGCCGGTCAGCACGCGGCGGTCAAGCCCGCGGCCGCCGGCGGCAAGGTCACCGCGTCGGCCAAGGTCACCGTGCCGCCCACGTCGCGGGTGGGCGCCGACGCCGAGTGATCGTCCGCCGTCGCCCTGAGCCCCGCGTCACGCGCGCGGCGGGCCGGGTGGCGGCGCCGACCCCGCAGGATTAACGTCTCCGCCGAGACTGTGCGGCCGGCGCGAGCGATTCCGGCTCACCCACCAGTGTGGAGGATCCGGGTGGCCACGGAAGACGACGAGACCCCGCGCGACGACGAGCCGCTGGAACCGGAGGCCGAGGAGCACCTCGCCGGGCGCTTCGGCCGGCCCGGCCCGCCGCTCGACCGCCGCAACCCGTTCATGATCGGCCTGCTGGGCGGACTGGGCGCCCTCCTGGCGTACGCGATCTACGGCGGCCTGGCCAACGCGTCGGGCATCCTCGTCCTGATCTTCATCGCGCTCTTCCTGGCGATTGGGCTCAACCCCGCGGTCGTCCGGCTGCGCAGCTGGGGTGTGCCGCGCGGGCTGGCCGTGGCGATCGTCGCGCTGTCGGTGGTGGCGCTGCTCGCGGGCGGCATCGTCGCGCTGATCCCGCCGCTGGTCAGCCAGACCACCCAACTCATCGAGAACGTGCCGGAATACATCCAGAGCCTGCAGCGCAACGAGACGATCAACGACCTGGTCCAGCGCTACGACATCCTCAACCGGGTGACCAGCGCGCTCAACCCGGGCACGGTGGGCGGCGCGGTCGGCGGGGTGGTCGGCGTGGGCCGGGTACTCGCGGGCACGATCTTCAACCTGCTGACCGTGCTGGTGCTGACGATCTACTTCATGGCCTCGTTCGACCGCATCCGCGAGACGGGCTACTCGCTCGTGCCGGCGTCCCGCCGGGTCCGCGTACGGCTGCTGACCGACGAGATCCTGACCAAGGTCGGGGCGTACATGGTCGGCGCGATCTCGATCGCCGTGCTGGCCGGCGCGAGCACCTGGCTGCTGGCCGTGATCCTCGGCCTGGCCTACCCGTTCGCCCTGGCCGTGGTCGTCGCCGTGACCGACCTGATCCCGCAGATCGGCGCCACGCTGGGAGCGGTGATCGTGAGCCTGGTCGGGTTCGCCTCGTCGCTGACCGACGGCATCGTCTGCGCCGTCTTCTTCCTGCTCTATCAGCAGATCGAGAACTACCTGATCTATCCGAACGTGATGCGCCGCTCGGTGAAGGTCAGCGACGTCGCCGCCGTGGTCGCGGCCCTGCTCGGTGTGGCGCTCTTCGGCGTGGTGGGTGCGCTGGTGGCGATCCCGATGGTGGCCGCCATCCAGCTGATCATGCGCGAGGTGGTCATTCCGAGCCAGGAGGCGAAGTAGGCATCGGCACGTCGCTGAACGCCGCGGTCGTCCGGTCCGCGTAGGCGTTCATGTCGCCCGTCTCCATCGGACCGTCCCACGTGCGGGGCAGCGGGATCTCGACGCCCGGCGCGACCCGCTTGACCACCTCGTCGAGCACCTTCTCGGCGTCGCCGACCCACAGGTGCTTGCCGCCCGGAATCGGCAGCACCTCGGCGTGCGGCACGGCGGCGAACCGCTCGGTGGCCTCGGCCGGGCGCAGGTAGTCGTCGAACTCGGGGACGATCGCGGTCAGCGGCTTGCCGTCGGCGGCCCACTCCTTGAGGTGCTCGGGCTGCGAATAGCGCAGGGGCGGCGAGAGCAGGATCGCGCCCGCCACCGCCGGGTCGAGCCCGTGCATGAGCGTCAGGTCGGTGCCGAACGACCAGCCCAGCAGCCAGATGTTCGGCAGGTCGGCGAACTCGGCGTATTCGATCGCGGCGGCCACGTCGAACTTCTCGTCGGCCCCGGCCGAGAACGTGCCCTCGCTGGTGCCGCGCACGCTGGACGTGCCGCGGGTGTTGAAGCGGAGCACGGCCAGCCCGGCCAGCGCGGGCAGCCGCCACGCCGCCTTGCGGAAGACGTGGCTGTCCATCATGCCGCCGTGGGTGGGCAGCGGGTGCAGGCAGACCAGCGTGGCCACCGGGTCGCGGTCGAGCGGGCGGGCCAGCTCGCCGACGAGGGTGAGGCCGTCGGCCGTCTCCAGCTCGATGTCCTCCCGGTGGGCGGGCAGGATCGAGTTGGCTCGGATGGGGTTGCTCATAGGAAAGATCCTCTACTACCCGTAGCGAGGTGCGTTGCGCGAGCGCTCGATGCCGGGGCCGCGCCGGTCGCGCGCCCGCCAGCAGCCGGTGTGCCAGTGCCGGCGGTCGGTCAGGTCGCCGCTGCCGTCGACCGGCCACGCCACCACGTGGGCCACGCCGGGACGGATCTCCTGCATGCACCCCGGGCACTTGTACGTCTTCACGGCGGCCCCGCCGAAGATCGAGCGGACCATCCACTCGCCGTCCTGCCACTGCTGAACGCCCTCGATGCCCTTGCGGACCCGCTCGTCGGTCAGCTCCGGCGGCGGCGTCACCCCGGCGTCGCGGCGGCGGGAGTGGTTACGGCGAGGGCTCACATTCACAAGCGTACGGGTGAGGCCGGTCACGAGCCGCTTGACGTGAGCCAAATCAGTTGATGACTCGCCGGTAACAAGCGAATTAGACTCGCGTTCATGACCGCTACCCGTGTGCCCGGCCTCCCGGTCGTCGAGGACGGCGTACTGATCTCCACGAACCCCGCCTCGGGCGCGGAGGCCGGCCGGGTGCCGGTGGCCGACGCCGAGGCCGTGAACGAGACGGTCCGCCGCGCCGCCGAGGCCGCGCGCTGGTGGCAGGCGCTCGGCTACGACGGCCGGCGCGAGCGGCTGCTGCGCTGGCGGTCGCTGATCGTGCGCCGCGTCGAGGAGCTGGCCACGCTGACCGGTCTCGAGACCGGCAAGCCGCACGCCGACGCGGCCGTCGAGGCCGTCGCCGCCGTCGAGCACCTCGACTGGGCCGCCCGCAACGCCAAGCGGGTGCTCGGGCCGCGCCGCATGCGCACCCGGCTGCTGGTGGCCGAGCACTCCGGGCACGTCGAATACCAGCCGTACGGGGTGGTCGGCGTGATCGGCCCGTGGAACTACCCCATCCTGACGCCGGTCGGGCCGATCAGCGGGGCCCTGGCCGCGGGCAACGCCGTGGTCTTCAAGCCGAGCGAATACACCCCGATCGTCGGCCAGTGGCTCGTCGACACGTTCGCCGAGGTGGTGCCCGAGCAGCCGGTGCTGCAGGCGGTGCACGGCCTGGGTGACGCCGGGGCCGCCCTGTGCCGCTCGGGCGTGGGCAAGATGGCGTTCACCGGCTCGACCGCCACGGCCAAGAAGGTGCTGGCGGCGTGCGCGGAAAACCTCGTACCGGCGGTGATCGAGGCGGGCGGCAAGGACGCGCTGATCGTCGACGCCGACGCCGACATCCCGGCCGCGGCCGAGGCGGCGGTCTGGGGCTCGATGACCAACGCCGGGCAGACCTGCATCGGCATCGAGCGGGTGTACGCGGTCGCCCCGATCTACGACGAGTTCGTCAGCGCCGTCACCGAGAAGGCGGCCAAGCTGCGGACGGGCGAGGAGATCGGCCCGATCACGATGCCGCGCCAGCTCGACATCATCCGCGACCACATCGACGACGCGCTGGCCAAGGGCGGCCGGGCGGTGCTGGGCGGGGCCGAGGCCGTGCAACCCCCGTACGTGGCGCCCACCGTGCTGGTCGACGTGCCGGCCGAGTCGAGCGAGATCCGCGACGAGACCTTCGGGCCCACGCTGACGATCACCAAGGTGGCCGACGCCGACAAGGCCCTCCAGAAGGCCAACGACACCCCGTACGGGCTGGGGGGTGCTGTCTTCGGCCGGAAGAACGCGCTGCGCATCGCCCGCCGGCTTCGCTCGGGGATGGTGGCGGTCAACTCCACGCTCAGCTTCGTCGGCATGGGCAACCTTCCGTTCGGCGGCGTGGGCGAGTCCGGTTTCGGGCGCATCCACGGCGAGGACGGGCTGCGCGAGTTCGCCCGGTCCAAGTCCATTACCGTACGCCGGGGTCCGTCGGTGCTGCCCGCGATGACCTTCGAGCGCACCCCGGCCCAGGTCGGCGCCATCATCAAGGCCCTCAGAATCCTCTACGGGCGGAAGTAGTAACGTCCCTGAAGTGGTGGATCACCCCGCTGTCGAGGTCGACGGCCTGCATGTCGGCTACGGCTCCACACCGGTGCTCGTCGGGGTCTCGCTGACCGTGCCGGCCGGCGGGGGCGTCTGCGTGGTCGGCGAGAACGGCATCGGCAAGTCGACGCTGCTGCGCTGCGTGAGCGGCCTGCAGCAGCCCGACGAGGGCACGATCCAGGTCTTCGGCGGCGACCCGGGCGCCACCCCCGAGTTCTGGCGGGCCGTGGTGACCACGGTCGAGCCCCCGACCTGGTATCCGGGGCTGACCGCGCGCGAGCACGCCGAGCTGGTCTGCCGCGCGCACGGGCAGGACCCTTCCTCGGCCGGGGTGGACGAGGCCCTGGAGCGGTTCGGCCTGGCCGGGCACGCCGACGCGATCCCGCCGCAGCTGTCGTCGGGGCAGAAACAGCGGCTCGTGCTGGCCATCGCGCTGCTGCGGCCCAGCTCGCTGCTGATCCTCGACGAGCCCGAGCAGCGCCTCGACCGCGAGGGCCGGGCCGACGTGGCGGGCCTGCTGGCCGACTACGTCGCGGGCGGCGGCTCGCTGCTGATGGCCAGCCACGACGACGCCTTCGCGCTCGCCTCCGGGGCCGAGGTCACCACGATGGAGTCGCTGAGCGCGGGCACGCCGTGACCGTCGTCCCCCTTTCCCCCGTACGGCGGTGGATCAGCCGCACCCAGTCGTCGCACCGCGAGCGTGGCGCCACCCTGAACAGCCTGTACATCGGCGCGCTGACCATCGCGATCATCGGCGGGATGCTGCACCGGCAGGTCGCCGCGATCTTCTGGCCGTCCGCGCCGGACGCCTCGGCGCTGACCGCCGGGTCGCTCGTCGCCGTCTGTTACGGGCTGCTCTATCTGGCGCTGCGCCGGTTCGGGCCGCTCGCGCTGAGCCGGGCCGCCGCCTCCTGGCTGTTGACGGCCCCGGTCAGCCGGCGCCGGCTGCTGCTGCCCTCGCTGCGGCTGACCGGCATCGCCGCCGCACTGCTGGGCGGGCTGGCCGCGCTGGCGATCGCCGGGCACGCCGCGCCCCGGTCCGAGGCCGGCGACGAGGTCGCCCTGCTGGTCACCGGCGGCGCGCTCGTCGGGCTGGTGCTGCTGCTGGTGGCGACGGCCGCGCAGGCCGGCGGCCGGTGGGGCGACGCCCTCGACCGGCTGGCCGGCCTGGTCTTCGCGGCCGGGCTGGCCGGCCTGGTCACCGCGGCCACGCTCGACCGGCCCGCGGTGATCACGCAGTGGCCCCCGATCTCGGCGCTGCTCCCGGTCGTGGGCGCGGTCGCGCTAGTCGTGATCGTGGCGCTCGCCCTGGTGATCCGGGGGCTGGCGGCGACGCCGAGCGACCGCGTCCTCGACGCCTCGCGCACCGCGGGCACCCTGTTCGACACGGCGTTCGGCATGGAACCGTCGTTCCTGACCGACATGATCGAGCGCCGCTTCTGGGCCCGGCGCCGGCTGCGCTCGACCCCGCTCTTCCCGCGGCTGCCGGTGCTGGTCGCGCAGGATCTGCTGCTGACGCTGCGGCGCCGCACCCGTTTGCTGTGGCTGCTGCTGACGGCCGCGCTGCCGGTGCTGCTGGGCGGGGCGCCGGGCTGGGTGCTGGGCGCGGCGGTGCTGGCTGGCTGCCTGATCGCCGGCCTGACCGCGAGCGGCAACGTCAAGACCGACGCGGGCAACCCGGTGCTGCTGCGGCTGCTCGGGCTGTCGTCCCGCCAGGCCGTCCTGCAACGGCTGTGGGTGCCCGGCGTGCTGGCCGGGCTGTGGGCGGCGATCGCGCTGACCACCCTCGACCTGCTGGGCGACCTCGCCGCCGGCCCATGGTGGGCGCTGGGCCTGACCCTCGGCCCGGTCGGCGCGGCGGCCGCGGTGCACCGGGCCCGGGTCGGCTTCGTCCGCAACGAGCTGCTGCCGCTGGACACCCCGATGGGCACCCTCTCGACCGGCCCGCTGGTCAACGCCGTGATGGGCCCCGACATGCTGCTGCTGGGCATCCCGGCCTGGATCGCCATCGGCTCGGGCGAGCTCACCCCGACCCTCTTGCTGCTCCAGGCCATCATCGGCGTCGGCGGCGCCCGCATCTACCTGTCCGGCACGACCGGCGACGACCGCACCGAACTGTCGAACTGACTCAGAACGCGATCGCCATCAAAACAGGGTCAATTCGTCGCGTTCCATGCCGCGGAGTTTGTCGTAGTCGACTACCACGCAGCGGATGCCGCGGTCGGTGGCGAGGACGCGGGCCTGCGGCTTGATCTCCTGCGCGGCGAAGACGCCCTGGACCGGGGCGAGCAGCGGGTCGCGATTCATCAGTTCGAGGTAGCGGGTGAGCTGCTCGACGCCGTCGATCTCGCCGCGGCGTTTGACCTCGACCGCGACCGAGACGCCGGCCGGGTCCTTGAGCAGCAGGTCGACCGGGCCGATGGCGGTCATGAACTCGCGCCGGACCAGGGTGTGGCCCTCGCCGAACGTCTCCGGGTGGGCCGCCAGCAGCTCCTGCAGGTGAGCCTCGACACCGTCCTTGACCAGGCCGGGATCGACCCCCAACTCGTACGAGGTGTCTTGGAAGATCTCCTCGAGGGTGATCCGCAGCTCCTCGCCGGCCTTGTTGACGACCTTCCACACGCCGGGCGCCTCCTGCAGCTTGCAGGGCGGGCTCATCCAGTTCAGGGGCTTGTAGGCACGGTCGTCGGCGTGGATCGAGACCGAGCCGTCGGCCTTGACCATCACCAGCCGGACGGCCGTGGGCAGGTGGGCGGACAGCCGGCCGACATAGTCGACAGAGCACTTCGCGATGACCAGACGCACCGCACGACAGTACCGGACCCTCTTAGGCTCGACGGGCGGCGCTCGCGTGGGTTTGTCATCCTGAAGCCGTGCTCGAAGCGCTGACCGGCACCGGCCTGGCCGCATCCGCCGGACTCAATGCCTACATCCCCCTGCTCACGATGGGCGTGCTGGCCCGATACACCGACACGATCGACCTGCCCACCGGCTGGGACTGGCTGTCCAACGGCTGGACGCTGCTGATCCTGGCCCTGCTGCTGGCGATCGAGGTGGTGGCGGACAAGGTGCCGGTAGTCGATCACGTGAACGACGTGGTGCAGACCGTGGTCCGGCCGACCGCGGGCGGCCTGGCGTTCGGCGCGGGCTCCTCGTCCGAGACGGTCACGGTCAGCGACCCCGGCTCGTTCTTCGGGTCGCACCAGTGGGTGCCGATCGCGGTCGGGGTGGTCATCGCGCTCGTCGTGCACGGCGTGAAGGCGTCCTCCCGCCCAGTGGTGAACGCCACTACGGCCGGCTTCGGCGCCCCCGTGGCCAGCACGGCGGAAGACATCGGCAGCGTCGTGATGTCCGTTCTGGCCATCCTCTTGCCGGTATTGGTCCTGGTCGGACTGTTGCTGATGGTCCTCGCGGGGGTCTGGGTGGTGCGCCGGCGGCGACGTAAGAAGGCTCTCGTCGCTACCGGCGCGCCGCGGCTGGGTGATTGACTCTTCGCCGTGCCCGCCCTCGCCGTCGTCGCTTTCGCCCTCGCCTGGTGGGCCGCCTGCTATCTGGCCGGTCGTGACCCGATGCGACAGGCGGCGCTGCGGGCGGCCGGCGCGCTGCTCGCGTACGCGGGCGGGGTGGCACTGTGGACCGTCGACCCGCGCGGCACGGCGGCCGAGGTGTTGCTCTGCGTGCCCGCCCTGCTCTGGGCCGGGGCCACGGTGGCGCTGCTGCCGTCCTCGGTTCCCGAGCGCCGCCAGATCGACCTGGGCTGGCTGATCCTGGCCGGGGCGTTCCTGGTCACGCTGGTCGTGCTGCCGTCGGCCGTCCGGCTGATCGTGCTGGCGCCGCTGGCCGGCGGCCTGTTGCTGCTCTGGCGGTTCCGCGATCAGGTGCGCCCGCCGATGGTGACCGCCGCGCTCACCGTCGCCGCCGCCCTGTACGCGCTGGCCCTGGCCGCCCTGCTGCTGCCGATCAGCCTGGGCCGCCCCGGCCTGGCCCTGGCCGCGATGGGCCTCGACCTGCTCATCCTCGGGTTCCTGATCGCCGTCTCGGACGCGCTCGACGTGGGCGAGCGGCTGCGCCCCGACCTGACCCGCTCGGCCACCGCCGCCGTCGTCGTGACCGTCCTGGTCGGCGGGCCGGCCGCGGTCACCTTGGTCGCGGTGGACGACACCGTCGTCACGGTCCTGCAGTTCCTGCTGGTCGCGGCGGCGATGTCGGTGGCCGGGCTGGAGGGTCCGGTGCGGCGCGGGCTCGACGTGCTCGCGTTCCGCGGCGAGGAGCGGCTGCGGCAGGACAGATCGGCCCTGCTGTTGCTGGCCGAGGCGCTGCCCCGGCGCCGGCAGCGGCACCGGCTGCTGGCCACCGGCGAGGACGAGTTCCTGCGGTTCGCGCGGCAGGCGCTCGACAACTACGGCGACCTCGGCCGGCTGATGCGCAGCCCGCTGACCGACCTGCCCGCCGTCGACCGGCGGCTCCGCGGGCGCGCGCTCGACCAGCCGCTCGAGCGGGCGGTGGAGCTGCGGGCGCTGCTCCAGGACAAGATCGATCGGCTGCGCCCGGCGGGGGCGTTCGAGACGACCGACGAGTGGCGGCACTACAACGCGTTGCACTTCTGCACCGTGCTCGGGCTCAACCCGTACGGGCGGAAACTCCGGACCGACGGGCTGGACCGGGACGCACGGCAGGCGCTCGACTGGATGCGCCGCTATGTGCCCCGCGGCACCCTGCGGCGCTGGCACAACGAGGCGGCCGCGCTGGTCGCGGCCCGGCTCTGGGACGAGCTGATCACCACCGACCCGCGGCTCGTGGCCCGGCAGCGAAGCACCCCGACACGCAGCACATAATCCGACGCTTCGGGCGAAAATAGGTAAAATCCCCCAACGTGAATTTCGGGGGGTCGTGTGGGTAACCACCGCAACGCGCTGGTCGCCGCCGTCCGGCAGGAGTTGGCCGAGGCGCGCGGAGCGGCCCGGGTGGTGCTGGCCGAGGCCGAGACGGCCCGGGGCGAGGCACAGACCCGGCGGCAGCTCGTGCGCGACGCGTATTCGACCTGCCTCAACCAGCTGGCCGAGGCGCGCGACTCGGCCCGCCGCGACATCCAGCGCCGCTTCCAGTTCGAGTCGTCGCGGCTGGCCGGCAACGTGCGGCAGCTGGCCGCCCGCAACGCCACCGGGGCGGCCGGGCTGCCCTGGCGCATGTGGTCGCCGACCGAGCCCGAGCCCGGCGCCCGCCCCGGCCTGCTCCGGATCGGCACGCTGACCCTGGACGACACGGCCGCCCTGCCCGCGCTCGTCCCGTTCCTCGACGCGGCCCACGTCAACCTGGACGGGCCGGCCGAGACCGCCGACGGCGTGATCACCGGCCTGCTGCTGCGCGCGCTCGGCACCACCCGCCCGGGGGACGTCGAGCTGACCGTCTACGACCCCGAATACCTGGGCGGCACGCTGGCGTCGTTCGCCCCGCTGGGCATCTCGTTCGTCGGGCCGGGCGGGCTCGGGCCGGCCCTCGACGAGCTGGTCGAGCACATCTGCCGGGTCAACGAGACCGTGCTGGCCGGCGAATACCAGTCGCTGGCCGACCTGACCGCGGCCACTCCCGGCCCGCGGCCCGAGCCGTGGCGGGTGGTCGTGCTGCTGGCCGACTCGGCCACGACCGAGGAGCTGACCAACGCCCAGCGGGCCCAGCTCGACCGGATCGTGCGCACCGGGGTCTCGTGTGGAGTGCACCTTCTCGTACGGGGTCTCGAGCTCGCCGAGCACCCGACCGTGCGCCGCCTGCAGGTGCGCGACCAGACCGCGACCTGCGACATCACCGGCGACCTGGAGATCCGCCTCGACCCCGCGCCGCCCGCCGACCGGGTCGCCGCCTTCTGCCGGGCCACCGCCGAGCGCCTGCGGGCCGGCCCGCCCCCGGCCCGCCTGTCCGACCTGGAGCCGCGCGAATTCTGGGCCGAGTCGTCGGCGCACGGGCTGGTCGCGCCGGTCGGCGACAGCACCGACGGCTCGCTGATCGAGGTGCCGCTGGGCGACGACCCGCCGCACGCGCTGATCGGCGGGCCGTCCGGGTCGGGCAAGACCAACCTCCTGTACGCATGGCTGGCCGCCCTGTCCACCCGCTACGGCCCCGAGGAGCTCGCGCTCTATCTGCTCGACTTCAAGGAGGGCGTGTCGTTCGCGCGGTTCGTGCCGGGGCCACGCGACCCGGGCTGGCTGCCCCAGGTGCGTCTGGCCGGCATCAACGTCAACGGCGACCGCGAGTTCGGGCTGGCCATGCTGCGGCACCTGAGCGAGGAGCTGCGCACCCGGGCCCAGGCGGCCAAGCGGTTCGACGCGTCCAAGCTGGCCGAGCTGCGCGCGGAGGACCCGGACGGGCACTGGCCCCGCATCGTCGCGGTCATCGACGAGTTCCAGGTGCTGCTGGCCGGCCGGGACGCGGTCGCCGACGAGGCCGTGGCCCTGCTCGAGGACCTGGCCCGCCGGGGCCGCTCGCAGGGCATCCACCTGATCCTGGCCAGCCAGGACGTGAGCGGCATCGAGGCGCTGTGGGGCCGCTCCGGTCTGATCGGGCAGTTCACGCTGCGGATCGCCCTGCCCAAGGCCCGCCGCATCCTGGCCGACGACAACCTGGCGGCCGCGGTGATCCCGCGCTTCCACGCCGTCGTCAACGCCCAGTCCGGCGCGTCCGGGGCCAACCAGATCGTCCGGCTGCCCGACGCGGGCGACCGGCTGGTCTGGCGCAGCCTGCAACGGCGGCTGTGGCGCGACCGGCCCGACGGCTGCGAGGAGCCCCGCCTCTTCGACGGCGACGCCGTGCCGCTGCTGCCCGAGAGCTGCCGCCCGGCCGGTCCGGTGCCCAGCGCCGCCCACCCCGTCGGCTCCTCCCCCGGCGCGGTGCTGGGCGAGCGCATCGACGTGGCGGCGCGACCGGCCCGGCTCCGGCTGGGGCGCATGCCGGGCCGCAACCTGGCGGTGCTCGGGACCCGTACGGACGAGGCCTGTGACATCCTCGCCGCGGCCGCGTTGTCGCTGGCCGCGCAGGGCCCCGCGCACTTCAGCATCGTCTGCCTGGACACCGACGCGGCCCGGCCGGCGGCCCGCCTGATCGCCGAGCTACCCTCGGCCGACTGGTGCGACGCGCTGCCCGAGACGACGCTGCTCGACGTGCCGCACTACGTGATCGGCTACGCCCTCGACGCCGGCGCCGACCAGTCCGTGCTCCGCCGGCTCGTCACCGAGGGCCCGGAGCAGCGCACCCACGTGCTCGGCTGGTGGCGTTCGGTGGCCCGGCTGCGCGACTCGCTGGGCGGACTGGGGGCCCGGCTCGACCCGATCGGGGCCTGGGTCGCCCTCGACGTGCAGGGCGCTGACCTGGCCCCGCTCTATCCGCAGCCCGGCGGTCCGGCCTGGTATCCGCGCACCCGGCGGGCCCTGTTCTTCGACCGCTCGGTGCACCGCACACCCGAAGTCATCGTCCCGTACGAGGTGAACAGTGACCACACGTGACCGTCAGCCGATCGGCCGCGACTATCAGCTGATGGTGAGCGCGCTGGCCGAGGCGACCCGGCGCCGGGATCACGAGCTGGGCAACGCCGAGCAGGCCTATCAGGAGAGCTCGGCCCAGGCCGCGGGAGAGTTGGCCCGGGCCGAGGGGGACGCGCTGTCGGCCGACCGCTGGGCCGGGGCGGCGGCGGCCCAGGTGCTCGACATCGACCGCGAGGCGGCCCGGCTCTGGGACCAGCTGCGCCGGGCCCGCGGCCTGCGGGTGCGCGCGATCGGCGAGCTGCCGGAGCCGGCCGCGGCCGAGTCGCTGCCGCGGGCGGCGCTGCCGCGGCACGAGTCGGGTTCGGAGCGGCCGCCGGTGCCCCGGCAGTCGCCGCGAGCCCTGCTGGCCCGGGCGGCCGAACGGATCGACCACACCATCCGGCCCGCCGGGCGGCGCGCGCTGCCCCGCTGGGCGCTGCCGTTGCTGCCGCTGCTGGGCGCGCTCATCGCGGCGATGGCCGGCCTGGTCGGCTCGGGGCTGGTCACCTTCGGCAGCACCGGCATCTGGGGCGGGGCGGTGATCCGCGGGCTGGGCTGGCTGGCCTTCCTGGTGGCGCCGTCGGCCGGGGTGCCGGTGGCGGCGTTCTGCGCGCATCGCCGGCTGCAGGCGCGGCTCGACATCGGCGGCATCGGGCTGACCCTGCTGGGCGGCATGGTCGCGGCCACGCTGATGTCCCTGGCGTTCGCTTCAAACCACTGATCCGCCGTCCGCTGTCCCTGGCGTTCGCCTCGACCCACTGATTCGCCGTCCGCCAAAATGTCACTCCGCGGAGCGAGCCATCGCCCGGTTCTGACAGGCTTGACCTTTACCGTCGGCGGGTAACACGGCGGGATCACAATCGAAGGGGTTGGTCGCCGCCATGGGCGGATATGGCTGGCAGATCGTGCTCGTCGTCGTGCTGGTGCTGCTCAACGCGGCGTTCTCCGGCAGCGAGATGGCGCTGATCTCGCTGCGGGACAGTCAGCTGCAGCGGCTCGAGCGACAGAGCCGCACCGGCCGCACGCTCGCCAAGCTGGCCCGCGACCCCAACCGGTTCCTCGCCACCATCCAGATCGGCATCACGCTGGCCGGCTTCCTGGCCTCGGCCTCGGCCGCGGTGTCGCTGGCCAAGCCGCTGACCGGCCCCCTGGATTTCCTGGGCACGGCGGCCGAGCCGGTGTCGATCGTGCTGGTCACCATCGTGCTGACCTTCTTCACGCTGGTGATCGGCGAGCTCGCCCCCAAGCGCATCGCGATGCAGCGCGCCGAGGGCTGGGCGATGCTGGTGGCCCGCCCGCTCGACATGCTGGCCTCGCTGTCGCGGCCCGTGGTCTGGCTGCTCGGCAAGTCGACCGACATGGTCGTCCGGCTGACCGGCGCCGACCCGAACGCGGCCCGCGAGGAGGTGACCACCGAGGAGATCCGCGACCTGGTCACCCAGCAGCAGGAGTTCACGCCCGAGCAGCGCACGATCATCAGCGGCGCGTTCGAGATCGCCGACCGGATCCTGCGCGAGATCCTCGTGCCCCGGCGCGACGTGCTCATCGTCGGCGGCGAGGCGCACTCGCACGAGGCCCTGGCCCAGCTGATCGCGGGCGGTCACTCGCGGGCGCCGGTCACCGGGCCGATGGGCCTCGACGACGTGCTCGGCGTGGTGCACCTGCGCGATCTGATCAACGCCCAGGGTCCCGTACGAGATCACATGTACGCGCCTTTGTTCCTGCCCGAGACGCTCAAGGTGTCGGACGCGATGAAGCAGATGCGGGTCCAGCGCCAGCAGCTCGCGCTGGTCGTGGACGAGCGCGGCGCCATCGACGGCATCGTGACCATGGAGGACCTGGTCGAGGAGGTCGTGGGCGAGATCTACGACGAGACCGACCGCGACGTGCAGTCGGTGGTGCGCGAGCCCGACGGCTCGATGCTGCTGCCCGGCACGTTCCCGATCCACGACCTGCCCGACATCGGCGTCGACGTCGAGCACCTGGACGAGGGCGACTACACGACGGTGGCCGGCCTGGTGCTGGCCCACCTCGGGCACATCCCCACCGAGCCGGGCGAGTCCGTGCAGGTCGACGGGCACACGGCCGAGGTCGTCGAGGTCACCGGCCGGGCGATCACCAAGATCCGGTTGCGGGTGGCCCCGCGCGAGCTCGAGGAGCAGGACGCCTAGGCGTCCTTGTATCCCACCGACAGCACGGCGTGCGCGACCAGGATGGCCTGCTCCTTGGAGTCGTACGGGCCCAGGCGCAGCTCGACCGTGTGAGTGCCGAAGACGGCGCGCACGGTCCAGCTGTTCGGGTGCCGGTCGTCCTCGCGGCTGTGGTTGACGACGACCTGCGTGGCCGCCCGCACGTTCACGGCCGACCAGCGCTCGTCCGACCCCGGGGGCCACGCGCGGAACCAGCCCGGGGCGACCGCCAAGGCCTCCTTGCTGGCCTCGGCGAGCGCCCACTGCATCTCTTCGGGCCCTGGTCCCGTATTCGCCATACGGAAATAATAGGACCTTTAGTACGTATAGAAGCCCTTACCGGTCTTCCGGCCCAGGTCGCCCGCCTGCACCATGCGCTGCAGCAGCTCCGGCGGGAAGAACTTCTCGTCCGCGGTGTCGCGGTAGATGTTCGTCGCCGCGTTGAGCATGACGTCGAGGCCGGTCAGGTCGACCGTGGCCAGCGGGCCCATCGAGTGGCCGAAGCCCAGCTTCATCACGGTGTCGAGGTCGGCCGCGCTGACCACGCCCGACTCGACCAGCTGGACCGCCTCGACCAGTATCGCGCTGAACAGGCGGTTGGAGACGAAGCCGGCCACGTCCCGCTTGACCTCGACGCAGGTCTTGCCGACCTCCTCCGCGAACGCCCGGGCGGCGGCCAGCGTCTCGTCGGAGGTCTGATAGCCCCGGACGAGCTCGACCAGCTTCATCATCGGCACCGGCGAGAAGAAGTGGATGCCGACCACCGACTCGGGCCGCTGCGTGACGGTCGCGATCTGGGTGATCGGGATGGCCGACGTGTTCGTGCCGAGCACGGCGTCGGCCTTGCAGATCTTGTCGAGGGTGCGGAAGACGTCGTGCTTGGCCTCGACCTTCTCGTAGATGGCCTCGACCACCACGTCGGCGTCGGCGGCCGCGTCGAGGTCGGTGGTGGGAGTGATCCGGCCCAGGGTGGCCTCGGCCTCCTCCTCGGTGATCTTGCCCTTGGCCGCGAACCGGCTCAGCGAGTCACGGATCGCCACCATGCCGCGGCCGGTCGCCGCGTCGTCCACGTCCCGCATCGTGACGTGCCAGCCGGCCTGCGCCGAGACCTGCGCGATGCCGGAACCCATCAGCCCGGAGCCGATGACCGCGAGTCGACCCGCCATGTGTGCTTCTCCCTCGACGTCGAGAACAACAGGCTCACATTAGCCGGGTTACTGAACGGAAACTCAGCCCAGGGGGTGCCGCCCGATCGGGGCAATTTCGGGGAAAAAGCGCACGTACCGGTGCGAGACTATGCCCATGGCGTCGGGCAACGGCTGGTACCTCATCGGGCCGCTGATCGCCGTAGGCCTGGTCGGCCTGCTCGGCGCGGTCTTCTGGCGGATGGGCCTGCAGTGGACGCTCGCGACGGAACCCGAGGCGGGCACCGGGCTGGCCATCTTCGGCGACTCCGACGACTACGGCCTGCTCTGCCCGGCCGCGGTCACCACCGACGCCGAGGTGGCCGACGAGATCCGGCAGCTCCTCGGCGAGGCGGGCATCAGAGCGACCCACACGTACGACCGGGAGGGCCGCACCATCGTGCTGGTCTTCGCCGAGCACGTCGAGACGGCCCGGCGGCTGGTCGGCTCGGTCTAGCCCGCTTTCGCCGAGGCCTTGTCAGAAGTCGAACGTCGGCTCGGGCACGTCGGCCCGCTCGACCTCGACGCCCAGCTTGGCCAGGTCGGCCACGAAGTCGGGATAGCCCCGGTCGATGTGGTGCACCTCGCCGACCTCGGTCACGCCCTCGGCGCACAGGCCGGCGATGACCAGCCCCGCCCCGGCCCGGATGTCGGTGGCCCGCACCGGCGCCCCGGAAAGCCGCTCCCGCCCGTTGACCACCGCGTGGTGGCCGTCCGTGCGGATGTCGGCGCCCAGGCGCACCATCTCGTTCACGAACATGAAGCGGCCGTCGAAGATGTTCTCGGTGATCAGCGAGGAGCCCTCGGCCACGGCGGCCAGCCCGATCGCCATCGGCAGCAGGTCGGTCGCGAAGCCCGGATAGGGCAGGGTCACGATGTCGACGGCCTTGGGGCGCTCGGTCATCCGGACGCGGAAGCGGTTGTCGCCCGGCTCGACCGAGGCGCCCGCCGTGACCAGCTTGTCCAGCGCCACGTCGAGGAACTCGGGCCGCACGCCCTGCACTGTCACGTCGCCCCGGGTCATCGCGGCGGCGAACGCCCAGGTGCCGCCGACGATGCGGTCGCCCACGGTCCGATGCCGTACGGGCTGGAGCTCCTGCACGCCCTCGATGGTGAGCGTGGACGTGCCGGCGCCGCCGATCTTGGCGCCCATCGCGGTCAGCATCTCGCAGATGTCGACGATCTCGGGCTCGCGGGCCGCGTTGTCGATCTCGGTCACGCCCTTGGCCAGCACGGCCGCCATCAGCAGATTCTCGGTGGCGCCGACGCTCGGGAAGTCCAGCCAGATCTTGCCGCCGCGCAGGCCGCCTGGCGCCGAGGCGATCACGAAGCCGTGCTCGCCGGAGATCTGCGCGCCCATCCGGGCCAGACCCGAGACGTGCATGTCGAGGCCGCGGGAGCCGATCATGTCGCCGCCGGGGAGGGCGACGCGGACATATCCCGTACGGGCGAGGAGCGGGCCGAGCACGCAGATCGACGCCCGCAGGCGGCGGACCAGGTCGTAGTCGGCCTCGCTGCCCGGATTGTCGGGCACGTCGATGGTGGCCTGACCGCCCTCGAGCGACACCTGGCACCCCAGCCGGCGCAGCACCTCGGCCATGATGGCGATGTCGGTGATCCGCGGAACGTTCTCGACGACGCTGCGGCCCGGCGCGAGCAGCGCGACCGCCATCAGCTTGAGCGCCGAGTTCTTCGCGCCACCCACAGTGACCTCACCGGTCAGCGGCGTGCCGCCCTTCACCCTGATCACATCCACGCGGGCCATGGTATGGGCAAGCGCACAGGGACGCGTCCGTAGGGTGGGGGCATGGCCGTTCACCTCACTCGCATCTACACACGCGCCGGCGACGCCGGGCAGACCCGCCTCGGCAACAACGAGGTCGCCGGCAAGACCGACCCGCGGATCGTGGCGTACGCGGACGCCGACGAGTGCAACGCGGCGATCGGGGTGGCGCTGGCCCTCGGTGACCTGCCGGAGGACGTCCGCAAGGTGCTCACCGCCATTCAGAACGATCTCTTCGACGTCGGGGCCGACCTGTGCAACCCCGAGACGGAGAACCCGCCGTACCCCCCGCTGCGGATCACCGAGCAGTACGTGACCCGGCTCGAGGGCTGGTGCGACGAGTTCAACGAGCGGCTGCCCGCCCTCGACAGCTTCGTGCTGCCCGGCGGCACCCCCGGGGCGGCCCTGCTGCACGTGGCCCGCACGGTCGCGCGCCGGGCCGAGCGCTCGACCTGGGCCCTGCTGCAGACAGACCCCTCCCGTACGGGTGAGCTGCCCGCGAAATACCTGAACCGCCTCTCCGACCTGCTCTTCATCCTGTCCCGCATCGCCAACCCGGGCGGCGACGTGAAGTGGGTCCCCGGCGGAGGCGCGGCCTGATGCTGCACCACGTCGAACTCTGGGTCCCCGACCTGCCCGGCGCGCTCACGCCCTGGGGCTGGCTGCTGGGCGAGCTGGGCTGGCAGCAATATCAGGACTGGCCCGGCGGCCGGTCGTGGCTCTGCGAGGGCGTCTATCTGGTGCTGGAGCAATCACCGGCCCTCTCCGGCGAGGTGCACGACCGCCTCGCGCCCGGCCTCAACCACCTGGCCTTCAACGCGGGCAGCCCCGCTTCGGTCGACCGCCTCACGGCCGAGGCGCCCGCCCACGGCTGGACCCTGCTCTTCCCCGACCGCCACCCACGAGCCGGCGGCCCCGACTCCTACGCGGCCTACCTGGAGGACGCGTGGGGCTACGAGGTCGAACTCCAGTCAGGCCCACCCGACTAAGGCCTGTTTTATAACTGGGGCGGCAGCGAGGCCGGGTCCAGATTTCGTCTGGTGGTGGCCCGTGGAAGCCCGGCTCCCGGGGTTGGATCCGGGCTTTCGCGGGACGCCGCCAGGCGGGATCTGGGCCCTGCCGCAGCCCCGTCCCAGTTATAAAACAGGCCTTGGCACACTCCCGGTCCAGATCTTCCGTTGTCCACAGTCTCGGGTTATCCACAGCCCGCCCCGCCGACCGGCGTCCCGATCCGCCCCACCCGATAAAATGGCCGTGGGCGGGGGTCCCCCGGTGGGGCGGGCCTTGTTTACATGTGTTTCATTTGTTGCGCTCGAAAATCTGGTGACCGGCTTCGCCGTTGGTGTCACCATCGGGGTATGACGTCTCGCGCTGTGTTTGCTCGGCCTCCTCTGGCGGCCGGCTGACCTGCGCACTTCTCTTGGCCGTCCCACGGGGCGGCCATTTCTCGTTCCGGCCTCTCGCGTGGGCAGCCTCCTTCCGACAAGGAGAGCCCGATGACCCTCGCCACCGACCTGGCCGTACGCGACCTCACCGACCCCGCAGCCGGCCCGCATGCGATCCAACTGATCGTCGATGCCGTGCTCGCAGCGGCACACGCCCGATATCCGGAGGCCGCCGTGATCGTCCATCGCGGTGACCGCATCGTCGACGTGGCCGACAACTACGACCGGCTCGGCTACAGCCCATCGGCGGCGGCCCGCGACAGCCGGTACACCCGGTATGTGGACGAGCGACGGATGCTGCGGTCTCAGACATCCGCGCTCATTCCGGGCGCGTTGCGGCAACTGCCGGTCACCGAGGCGCTGATCGTGTGCCCGGGCATGGTTTATCGCCGCGACTCCATCGACCGCCTGCACACCGGCACGCCCCACCAACTCGACCTCTGGTGGGTCGGCCCGTCCCCCGCCGAAACGCCCAGCCCGACCGAGCAGCCCGCCCCGGCCATACCGATCGCCCCGGCCGATGCACCCGCGGCGGCCGACGAACCCGCCCCGACCGAGCCCACCACCCAAGCCGACTCACTCGGACTCGGCGGGGACTTGATTGCGCTTGTCGCGGCCGTCGTGGCGGCGGTCCTGCCCGGCGCGGAGTGGCGCGCCAACCCGGCGGCCCATCCCTACACGACCGGTGGCCTGGAGATCGAGGCTCTAGTGGGAAACGCCTGGGTCGAGATCGGCGAGTGCGGAGTCGCGGCGCGGCAGGTCATCGGGTCCGGGCGGCAAG
Organism: Paractinoplanes lichenicola; assembly: GCF_016785085.1. Lineage (GTDB taxonomy): Bacteria > Actinomycetota > Actinomycetes > Mycobacteriales > Micromonosporaceae > Actinoplanes > Actinoplanes lichenicola. The sequence goes on along the minus strand of NZ_JAENHO010000003.1, from coordinate 735,244 downwards.
GCTTGGCGCTCGGGCTCGGTCTCGACCGGTTGCTGATGCTCCGGAAGGGCATCGACGACATCCGCCTGCTGCGCTCGACCGACCCGAGGGTCAGCGGCCAACTGCTCGACCTGACGCCGTACCGGCCCGTCTCGCTCCAGCCCGCGGCCCGGCGTGACATCTCGGTGGCCCTGCCCGCCGGCGTGACGGCCGAGGAGCTGGGCGATCGGGTGCGGGAGCTGCTCGGGGCGGATGCCCACCTGGTCGAGGAGGTGGCCATCGAGTCGGTCACCCCGCCCGCCGCGCTGCCGGAAGCCTCCCGCGAGCGGCTCGGCATCCGCGACGGCGAGGTCAACGTGCTGCTCCGCGTCGTGCTGCGCGACCTGCACCGGGCCCTGCCCAAGCAGGCCGCCAACGCCCTGCGCGACCGCCTCTACGCAGGCCTGATGAGCAACCGCCGCGATGGGTCAGGCGTGGAGTGTGCCGTCGATGACGGTGACGGCCTTGCCGGTCAGCAGGGTGCGGTCGCCGCGTAGGGAGACTTGGACGAGCCCGCCCCGCCGGGAGGCCTGATAGCCCACCAGCTCGGTGCGCCCACCGAGCCGGGCCGACCAGAACGGGGCCAGTGCGGTGTGGGCGCTGCCGGTCACCGGGTCCTCCCCCACGCCGGCCGCGGCCCCGAAGAAGCGGGACACGAAGTCGTAGCCGGCGCCGGGGTCGTCGGCCCGGGCGGTGACGATCACGCCGCGCTGGTCGTAGGTGGCCAGCGTGGCCAGGTCGGGCGTCAGATTCCGTACGGCGGTCTCGTCGGCCAGCTCCAGCAGCACGTCGTCGGTGTTGGGGCCGGTGTGGTGCACCGAGACGGGCGCGGCGCCGAGCACGTCGAGCAGCTTGGCGTCGGGCGCCAGCGGGGTCAGGGGCGCCGTCGGGAAGTCGAGCGTGTAGGAGCCGTCGGGCCCGGCCGTGGCGGTGAGCACGCCGCTGCGGGTCGCGAAGCTGACCGTGCCGTCGACCGCCAGCACGTGGGCGGTGGCCAGCGTGGCGTGGCCGCACAGCGCCACCTCTACGGCGGGAGTGAACCAGCGCAGGGCGTAGTCGGCCTCGCCGTCGTCGAGCGGGTGCACAAAGGCGGTCTCGGAGAGGTTGACCTCGGCCGCGACCTGGCTCATCCACTCGTCCGAAGGAAAGCGGTCGAGCACGACCACTCCGGCGGGATTCCCGGCGAACGGGCGGTCGGTGAAGGCATCGACGATTCGGATCCGCATGCCTCGACGCTAGAACGCGGGGGCGGAGGCGGCGAGAGCCAATCAGGCCGTCACGGCTCGATCGTGCGGGGCTGGATGACCGGGCGGGGCGCGACACTGCCGGGTGGGCCCGGAGGCGCGGCCTCGAGCCAGGAGAGAAAGCCGGTGACCGTGGACTCGGCCATGGCGATCTCGATCTCGTCGAGGGTGGTGGTGAGGCGCAGGATGACCCAGTGACCGGGCATCGTCAGGCGCTCGGGGCCCTCGGGGGGACGCCGGCTCTCGACCACGGTCGTGGCCCGGTCGAGGATGCGTTTGGGGCGGAAGGCGAAGCTGAACATGCGATGGATCCGCAGCGTGCCCCCCGCGAACTGGCCGATCGCCGGGGACCAGCCGCGGCCCGGCACGAGGGTGGTGACGCGGATCTGCAAGCGGATCGTCCCGCCGCCGAGCATGAGCAGCCGGCGGCGGAAGAAGACCGCGAAGAGGACAAGGAGCAGCGCACCGACGCAGATTCCGAAGACTTCCAGAACCCGCATCGCCGGTGTCAGCGAGACTCGGGAGAGGCGGGCGTGGCGCTCTCGGCCAGGACGGTCACGCCGTCGGCGTCGATCGAGAGGAAACCGCCGGACACGTCGTAGGTGAGCTGCTCGCCCCCGGCGAGCTTGACCCGCACCTGCGACGGCTCCTTGAGCAGGCCGAGCAGCGGCGAGTGACCGGGCAGCACGCCGATCTCACCCTCGGTGGTGCGCGCGACGAGCATTTCGGCCTCGCCGGACCAGATGCGTTCCTCGACGGCAACGACCTTCACGGGCAGCTGGTTGGCCACGCTGTCCTCCTGTTGAGCCTGCTTTGACCTCCGGCGGCACCGCCGAATGGGTGAAGTCTAATCGGCGCCGCCGGTCGCCGTGGTAGGGGGTGGCAACCCCCACACGGTCAGGCGCCGTTGTTGTTGATGTACTCCGGGTTACGGAACACGAAGTCCTGCACCGTGTCCTGCCGGACCGCCGTGAAGAAATCCTTCGCGCTGGCGTCGAGCTCCTCGCCGCGGTAGTTGCCGTTGACCATGATCGACTCGCCCGGCAGCTTGATCAGCGTCATGTCGTCGGAGCGGATGTTCTTCATCGAGAAGGCCCAGTCGACCACGTTGTGGCCGCCGCCGTCGAAGATCAGCGCCTTGCCGGCCGCCTTGAGCACGCGGTCGAGCTTGGCCGGGTTGGTCACCACGTCCTTGCCGAGGGCCTGCTTGGCCATGGCCTTGATGAACTGCTGCTGGTGCCGCTGGCGGTCGTAGTCGCCGCGGGGCAGGCCGTAGCGCTGCCGGACGTAGTCGAGCGCCTGCCAGGCCTGCAGATGCTTGGTGCCGATCTTGTATTCGGCCTGGGGGCCGTAGTAGGGGTGGGAGCACGAGTTGTCGGCGCAGCGGGCCAGGCGTGGGCGCGGCTTGCCGTTGGGCTGCAGGTGCTCGGACTTCACGTTCTGGTCGATCGTCATCGTGACGCCGCCCATGGCCTCGACGATCGCCTTGAAGCCGTTGAAGTTGATGATGGCGCCGGCGTCGAACTCGGGGATGCCGGTGAGCTGGCCGACCGTCTTGGCCAGCAGATCGAAGCCCTGCACCACGTCGTGCTTGCCGTTGCCGACCGCGCTGCCGTACCCCATGGCGGCATTGATCTTGGAGCGGCCGCCCTTGAAGCCGGTCTTCTCGAACGCCGGGATGTCGACCACCAGGTCACGCGGGATCGAGAACAGGTATGCCTGCTTCATGTCCTTGGGGATGTGCGCCACGATGATCGAGTCGCTGAGCGGGGTCTGCTCGTCGGTGCGCGGGTCGATGCCGACCAGCAGGATGTTGAGCGGGCCCTTGATGTCCGACACCTTGGTGTTGGCGTTGGCGGCGGGCGCGCCGAGCAGGTTCTGCGTCTCGATCGACCCGGCGTAGCGGGACACCAGCACCTGCTGGGTCACCAGGGCGCCACCGGCGACCACCATGAGCACGCACCCGAAGATGGCGCACAGTCGCGCCCACAGAGGCGTGCGTCGTTTCCCGCTCTTCGCCACTTGCTCCCCAATGCCTCGATCCGACGCCGACAACAGTAACGAGCGAGCGCTCCCCGAATCGCCGCACAAGCTAACAAAACGGACACTACTTTTCCCGAGCACGACGAAGCCGCGCCCACTATTACAGTCGGCGCGGCCTCGTTGACTCTGAGTGGGCGTCAGCCCTTCATCAGCTCGTGTGCGTTCTTCTCGAGGTCCTCGAGGCCACCGCACATGAAGAAGGCCTGCTCGGGGAAGTTGTCGTACTCGCCCTCGCTGATCTTCTTGAACGCCTCGATGGTCTCCTTGAGCGGGACCGTCGAGCCGGGGACGCCGGTGAACTGCTCGGCGGCGTACGTGTTCTGGGAGAGGAAGCGCTCGATGCGGCGGGCCCGCTGCACCGTGACCTTGTCCTCTTCCGAGAGCTCGTCCATGCCGAGGATGGCGATGATGTCCTGCAGGTCCTTGTACTTCTGCAGGATTCGCTGCACCTCACGGGCGACCGCGTAGTGCTCGGCGCCGACGAACTCGGGCGCCAGGATCCGCGAGCTGGAGGCCAGCGGGTCCACGGCGGGGTAGATGCCCTTGTCGGAGATCGACCGCTCGAGGTTGGTCGTCGCGTCCAGGTGGGCGAACGTGGTGGCCGGCGCCGGGTCGGTGTAGTCGTCGGCGGGCACGTAGATCGCCTGGAGCGAGGTGATGGCCTTGCCCCGGACGGAGGTGATGCGCTCCTGGAGCTCGCCCATCTCGTCGGCCAGCGTGGGCTGGTAACCCACGGCGGAGGGCATGCGGCCGAGCAGGGTGGAGACCTCGGAACCGGCCTGGGTGAACCGGAAGATGTTGTCGATGAAGAGCAGCACCTCCTGGTTCTGGACGTCCCGGAAGTACTCCGCCATGGTCAGCGCGGACAGGGCGACCCGCAGGCGGGTGCCCGGCGGCTCGTCCATCTGGCCGAAGACGAGGGCGGTCTTGTCGAGCACGCCACCCTCCTCCATCTCCAGGATGAGGTCGTTGCCCTCACGGGTGCGCTCGCCGACACCGGCGAACACCGACGTACCACCGAAGTTGCGGGCCACCCGGATGATCATCTCCTGGATGAGCACCGTCTTGCCCACGCCCGCGCCGCCGAACAGGCCGATCTTGCCACCACGCACGTACGGCGCGAGGAGGTCGAGCACCTTGATGCCGGTCTCCAGCATCTCGGTCTTGGGCTCGAGGTCGGCGAAGGCCGGGGGCTTGCGGTGGATCGCCCAGCGCTCCTGGATGTCCAGCGTCGACGGGTCGACGTTGAGCACCTCGCCGAGGGCGTTGAACACGTGGCCCTTGGTCACGTCGCCGACGGGCACCGAGATCGGCGAGCCGGTGTCGGCGACCTCGGCCCCGCGGACCAGGCCGTCGGTCGGCTGCATCGAGATGGCGCGGACGATGTTGTCACCCAGGTGCTGGGCGACCTCGAGCGTCAGCGTCTTGGTGCCCTCGGAGAGGGTCACCGAGACGTGCAGCGCGTTGAAGATGTCCGGCATGGCGTCACGGGGGAACTCGGCGTCGACGACCGGGCCGATGACCCGGACGACGCGGCCGACACCGGTCTCCGCCTTGGTGGGCTCAGCTACAGCAGTCATCACATATCACTTCCTGCCGAGGACAGCGCCTCGACGCCGCCGACGATCTCACTGATTTCCTGGGTGATCGCAGCCTGCCGCGCGGAGTTCATCTCGCGCGTGTACCGCTTGAGCAGGTCGTCCGCGTTGTCCGACGCGCTCTTCATCGCCCGCCGCCGGGAGGCCGACTCGCTGGCCGCCGAGTCCAGCAACGCCGCGTAGATCCGCGTGTTGAGGTATTTCGGCAGCAGCGCGTCGAGCAGCTCGTCGGCGTCCGGCTCGAACTCGTAGGCCGGGCGCAGCCCGGGCTCGACCTCGCGCTCCTCGACCTGCATGGGGGCCAGGAAGTGCGCCTCGGCGCTCTGCGTCATCAGCGACTTGAACTGCGTGCTGACGATGTGCAGCTCGTCGACGCCCTGGATCCCGTCGGGGCCGTAGGTCTCGTCGGTGTCGTCCGCGCCCGCGACGAACGCGTCCAGCAGGGCGTCACCGATCGCCTTGGCGTCCGAGAACGACGGCCGCTCGGAGAAGCCCGTCCAGCTGGTCTCGATCGGCCGGTTGCGGAACCGGTAGTAGCCGACGCCCTTGCGGCCGACGACGTAGAGCACCGGGTCCTTGCCGTCCGCCTTGAGCCGCTCGATCAGCTGCTCGGCGGTGCGGATGGCGTTGGCGTTGTAGGCGCCGGCCAGGCCGCGGTCGCTGGTGATGAGCAGGACACCCGCCCGCCGGACCCGCTCGCGCGGGACCAGCAGGGGGTTGTCGATCGTCGCGTTGGACGCCAGGGCGGTCAGGACCTGGGTGATCGCCTCCGCGTACGGCTTGGAAGCCTGAACGCGCTCCTGAGCCTTGGCGATGCGGCTGGTGGCCACCAGCTCCTGCGCCTTTGCGATCTTCTTGGTCGACTTGACGGTGCGGATGCGCCGCCTAAGCGCCTGTACCTGACCGGCCATGACTCAGCCTTCAGTCGAGTTAGGGGCGGCGGCGGGGGGGTTGGATGGGTGGCCTTCGGCCGGACGGGGAACCTCGCGGGTCACCGTCTCACGCGTCTGGCGGCCCTCTTCGAGCGGCTCGGCCGGGTTCTCGTTGACCGCCGAACCCGTCTCGCCGCGCTTGAAGAGCTCCTTGAACTCCGTCACGCCGCTCTTCAGGTTCTCGATGTCGTCGTCCGACAGCAGGCCGGTCGAGTCGATCGCGGTGTAGGTGTCGCTGCGGTTGCGCTTGACCCAGCTCAGGAAGTCCTGCTCGAAGCGGCGCACGTCGGCCACGTCGATGTCGTCGAGCTGGCCGGTGGTGCCGGCCCAGATCGTGATGACCTCCTCGACCACCGAGTACGGCGAGTACTGCGGCTGCTTGAGCAGCTCGACCAGGCGGACGCCCTTCTCGAGCTGAGCCCGCGACGCGCGGTCCAGGTCGGAGGCGAAGGCCGAGAAGGCCTCCAGCTCACGGAACTGGGCCAGGTCGAGGCGCAGGCGGCCGGAGACCGAGCGCATCGCCTTGACCTGCGCCGAGCCGCCGACCCGGGACACCGAGGTGCCGACGTTGATCGCCGGGCGGACACCCGAGGCGAACAGGTCGGTCTCCAGGAAGATCTGGCCGTCGGTGATCGAGATGACGTTCGTCGGGATGTAGGCCGAGATGTCGTTGGCCTTGGTCTCGATGATCGGCAGGCCGGTCATCGAGCCGCCACCGAGCTCGTTGGAGAGCTTGGCGCAGCGCTCGAGCAGCCGGGAGTGCAGGTAGAAGACGTCGCCCGGGTACGCCTCGCGGCCCGGCGGGCGGCGCAGCAGCAGCGACACGGCGCGGTAGGCCTCGGCCTGCTTGGTCAGGTCGTCGAAGACGATCAGGACGTGCTTGCCGGCGTACATCCAGTGCTGGCCGATGGCCGAGCCGGTGTACGGCGCGATGTACTTGAAGCCGGCCGGGTCGGAGGCCGGAGCGGCGACGATCGTCGTGTACTCGAGCGCGCCCTGGGCCTCCAGCGTGCCGCGGATCGAGGCGATGGTGGTCGCCTTCTGCCCGATCGCGACGTAGATGCAGCGAACCTGCTTCTCCGGGTCGCCGGACTCCCAGTTGGCGCGCTGGTTGATGATCGTGTCGATCGCGACCGTGGTCTTGCCGGTCTTGCGGTCGCCGATGATCAGCTGGCGCTGACCGCGGCCGATCGGCGTCATGGCGTCGATCGCCTTGATGCCGGTCTGCAGCGGCTGCTTCACCGGCTGGCGGGCCATCACGTTGGGAGCCTGGAGCTCGAGCTCGCGGTCGCCCTCGCTGGCGATGTCGCCGCGGTCGTCGATCGGCCGGCCCAGCGGGTCGACCACGCGACCGAGGAAGGCGTCGCCGACCGGAACCGAGAGAACGCGGCCGGTCCGCTTGACCTGCTGGCCCTCCTCGATGCCGGCGAAGTCACCCAGGACCACGACGCCGATCTCGCGGACGTCGAGGTTCTGGGCGACACCCAGCGTGCCGTCCTCGAACTCGAGCAGTTCGTTCGCCATCACCGAGGGCAGGCCCTCGACGTGCGCGATGCCGTCGCCCGCATCGGAGACGATGCCGACCTCTTCGCGGGTCACCGTATTGGTAGCGGACGAGACGTAGCGCTCTAGCGCCCCCCGGATCTCGTCCGAGGAGATGGTCAGCTCGGCCATCCTCTGCCTTCTCTGTCTAGCTCGGGACGTTCCCGCCACCGAGGGGCCTGCTCGATCCGCGTCGCCGCGGGATCGAGGAAAATCTACTTCGCGAATGCCTGCTTGGCGGCGTTGAGCCGACGCAGGATCGTGCCGTCGTAGAGGTCGGAGCCGACCCGGACACTGACGCCGCCGATGATCGCGGGATCGACGTCGACCTTGAGCGAGACCGGCCGACCGTAGATGTCGGACAGCTTGGCAGCCAGCGCCTGCTCGTCGGCGTCGGAGAGCGGCTGGGCCACCGTCACGTACGCGACCTCACGGTCCCGCTTCGCGGCGGTCAGCTCCACCAACCGGGTCAACGACGACTCGAAGCCACGACCCCCGAAGCCCTCGAGAGCGATCTCGGCGAGCCGCACCGTGGCCGGCTGGGCCTTGCCCTTGAGCAAGTCCTCCACCAGCTTAACCCGGCGTTCCTGCGGCGCACCGGCGTCACCGAGCGTGACGGCCAGCTGGGGGTTGCCCGAGACGATCTGCCCGAAGCGGAACAGCTCGTCCTCGATGTCGGCCAGCTTGCCGTCCTTCTGGGCCGAGTCCAGCACCGCGTCGGCACCCAGCCGCTCGACGGCGTCGAGCAGCTCGGCCGGCCGGGAGAACCGGCCCGACACCAGGGTCGCCAGGGTGTCGAGAACGACCTCGGCCACCTTGCCTGACAACAGCGAGCGGATCAGGGCGCCCCGATCGGCGCCGGAGCGCGACGGGTCGGTCAGCGCCCGGCGCAGCCGCGGCTGAGCGCGCAGCAGCCCGGCCACCGACAGGATCTGGTCGGCGGCCGCGGCGACCTGCCCGCTCGTGGCGGTGGCCGTGCCGGCGGCGAACTTGGCGCCCGCCTCGGCCGTGGCCTGCTGACCGGCGGTCGACGCCATCAGCGCCGCCCGCCCGCCGAGCCGGCCGGGCCGAGCTCGTTGATGAACCGCTCGACCGTGCCCCGGCTGCGCGCCTCGTCGGCGAGGCTCTCGCCGACGATCTTGCTGGCCAGGTCGACCGCGAGCGATCCGACCTCGGAGCGGAGCTCACGCACGATGCTTTCGCGCTGTGCGGCGAGCTGCTCCTGGCCGGCACCGATGATGCGGTCCGACTCCTCGCGGGCCTTGGCCAGGATGTCCTGGCGGATGCCCTCGGCATCGGCCCGGGCCTCGTCGCGGATGCGCGCGGCCTCGGTGCGAGCCTCGGCCAGCTGGGCCTTGTACTGCTCGAGGAGCTGGTTGGCCTCGGCCTGAGCAGCCTCGGCGCGCTTGATGCCACCCTCGATCGCGTCCACCCGCGCCGCGAAGGTCTTCTCCATCATCGGGAAGACGAACTTCATGAGCACGAAGCACAGGATGCTGAACGCGATGAGGCCGAGCACGACCTCCTGCCACAGCGGGATGATCGGGTTGTGGTCCGACTCGCCGGCTTCAGCCGCGACGGTCAGAACTTCGGTGATCATGGACACCTCCCAACGAGGAGTACGGGAGTGACTAGCCGGCCCAGATGAAGCCGAAGGCGATACCCAGAAGCGCGAGCGCCTCGATAACGGCGAAGCCGATCCAGACGTACGGCAGGGTCAGGCGGGACGACTCCGGCTGACGAGCGGTCGACTGGATGTAGGCCGAGAAGACCAGACCCACACCAATGCCGGGGCCGATGGCGGCGAGGCCGTAACCGATGGCAGCGGTGCTACCGACAACTTCGGCGAAGAGCATTTCAGGATCCTCCTGGTATCTCGCGTGACGATCACGCGGGACGACAAACGGGGTGATGCAGGGTGATGCGTGGAGTTGCTCAGTGCTCGTCGGCGAGCGCGCCCTGGACGTAGCTCGCGGTCAGCACCGTGAAGACGTAGGCCTGGAGGCAGATGACCAGGAACTCCAGGAAGGTCAGGGCGATGGTCATCACCCACGAGACGACCGAGAACGGCGCGAACCACACGTTGGCGTTCAGCATCGCGAAGCCGCCCAGCGTGAACACCAGCAGCAGCATGTGGCCGGCGAACATGTTGGCGAAGAGACGGACGGCGAGAGAGAACGGCCGGACGAGGAACGTCGAGAAGAACTCGATCGGAATCAGCAACGGCAGGATGAACCACGGCGCCGGCGGGATGAGCGCGTGCTTGAAGTACTTCAGGCCGCCATGGTGCTTCATGCCGATGTAGATGAACATCACGTAGCTGATGACCGCGAGAACGGCGGGGAAGGCGATGTGCGAGTTCGGCGAGATCTGCGCGAACGGCACGATGGCCCAGAAGTTCATCAGCAGGATGAAGACGAACAGCGTCGTCAGGTACGGCGCGAAGTTGATGCCGCGCTTGCCGAGCATGTCGACCGCGATGTTGTTCCGCACGAAGCCGTAGATGCTCTCGGCGATCCACTGCTTCTTGGTCGGCACCAGCGCCGGCTTCCGGTACGAGACCAGGAAGAAGATGATGATGATGGCGATCGAGATCCACAGCAGCGCCGTGATCTTCGTGAACCAATACGAGTTGTGCTCGCCCCACGGCAGGATGCTGGGCAGGTAGAAGTCCTCGACCTTCGGCGGGAACGGAACTTCCGCTGCGAGAACAGTCGACTGACCGGTCACCGTAGCCCTTTCCTGTCAGGCGCCGAGACGGCGCACGATGAGGTAGACACCGCCGCCGATACCAACGACAGCGCCGATTCCGGCGAAGATGCCCTTGGTGCCGAGCCAGTGATCAACCAGCCAACCGATCGCTCCCCACACCAACATGCCCGAGATGAGGTAAGCGACAGCCGTCATTCCCATGCCCGTGTCGGGCGGGGGCTGGTCGTCACCGCTGGGGTTCCTGGGAGGTTCTTGACCGGTCATGACGGCCCGAACGATATCAGCAGGAAACACGAGGCTAAGCGGGACCCCCCGCACAACCGCAGTTGTCCAGGCGTCAGGGGTCTCGCAACTGGAAGGACACGGTACTCCCCCTTCGCCATAACCGGACAACACACAACCGTTCACGTCACCGTTTCGTGGTCAACAAACCACGAATAGGGCGCTGACGAGGCGAAACGGCTGTAAGAAGATCAGTTCGGGCGACTAACTCGGTGAAACCACCACGCCTGAACGGCAGTCCAGACGACCACGCCGGCGACGATCCCGTACCCCAGCGCGTTCTTACCCGGCCACGTCGTCGATACGCCGTAGGCCAGCACCACGCCGAGTGCCCCGTACTTCAGAACATATGTAAAAAGGGCGAGCGGCATCAGCAGAGCCGGGCGAACGGTGTCGGCCCACGCGATGACGAGCGTCGACATCGTGAAGCTGACGGTCACGATCATGACGCCGGCCGACGCGCCGAGCGCCGAGGCCGGCCCGCCGGTGACGAAACCGATGGAGGCGGCGAAGAGCAGGAGGGCGAAGGAGACCGCGCTCAGGAACGGCAGGTGCGCCACTCGCCAGCGGGGATCGGCCGGGAGCGGAGGCAGATCGGGCAGGGAGAGGTCGTCTTTGTCCTCTTCCTCGGCCTGCTGCCGCTGAAACTCCAGCGCCCGCAGTCGCTCCCGCTCGAACTCATCGATCTCCGTGTTCACGCCATCACCTCCTGCCGCCCGTACGCCGGGAACCGTCGCACCAGGGCAGCCACCTCGTCCGCGGCGTCGGCCAGCCGGGACGCCCCGCCCGCGGTGTCCGGATCGCTGCGCACGGCCACGCCGATCAGCGCGGCGATCTGCCGCATCTCGCCCTCGCGCATCCCCTGGGTGGTCACGCTCGGCGAGCCCACCCGGATGCCCGAGGCCACCGCGGGTCGCTCCGGATCGTACGGGATGGCGTTCTTGTTGAGCGTGATGCGGGCCAGATCGCACCTCGTCTCGGCGTCGCGGCCGGACACCCCGAGCCCGCGCAGGTCGGCCAGCGCCAGGTGGGTGTCGGTGCCGCCGGCGACGGGCCGCATCCCCTCGGCGGCCAGGCCCGCGGCCAGCGCCTGCGCGTTCTTGACGACCTGCCGGGCGTACGTGCGGAAGCTCGGCTGCGACGCCTCGCGCAGGGCCACCGCCTTGGCCGCGATGACGTGCATCATCGGCCCGCCCTGGCTGAACGGGAAGACGGCCTTGTCGATCCGCTGGGCCAGCTCGGCCCGGCACAGGATCAGGCCGCCGCGGGGGCCGCGCAGCACCTTGTGCGAGGTGCAGGTGACCACGTCGGCGTGCGGCACCGGCGACGGGATGGCCCGACCGGCGACCAGGCCCATGAAGTGCGCAGCGTCGACGACCAGATAGGCGCCGGCCTCGTCGGCGATCTCGCGGAACCGGGCGAAGTCGATCAGACGGGGGTACGCCGAGGCGCCGCAGATGATCAGCTTGGGCCGGTGGGCCAGCGCGAGGTCGCGCACCTCGTCGTAGTCGATCTCCTCGGTGTCGGGGCGGACCCGGTAGCCGATCGGGTGGAACCACTTGCCGCTGAAGTTGACCCGGCTGCCGTGGGTCAGGTGCCCGCCGTGCGGCAGCTTCATGGCCAGCACCGGATCGCCGGGTTCGGCCAGGGCCGCGTACGCCGCCAGGTTGGCCGCCGCGCCCGAGTGCGGCTGTACGTTGGCGTGCTCGGCCCCGAAGAGCTCCTTGGCCCGCTCGACGGCCAGCCGCTCCGCTTTGTCGACCTCGAGGCAGCCGCCGTAGTAGCGCTCGCCCGGATAGCCCTCGGCGTACTTGTTGGCCAGCGTCGAGCCCAGCGCGGCGAGCACGGCCGGCGACGTGAGGTTCTCGCTGGCGATCAGCTGCAGGCCGGTGCGCTGCCGCTCGACCTCGGCCAGCAGAACCCGGGCGATCTCCGGATCGGCGCTCTCGAGCGCGCCGAAATCCGGCCCCCAGAACGTGTCCACGTGCCCTCCCCCGAGTAGGCCGCGCTGCCGATTCGAGCATATGGCTTCACCAGGTCATTCCGAGGGCACAGTCTGTGTTTATGCGGTGCTTGGTGACGGGTGCGACGGGATACATCGGCGGGCGGCTCGCGCCGCGCCTGCTCGAGGCCGGCCACGAGGTGCGCTGCCTGACCCGCGGCGCGAGCCGTCTGCGCGACGTGCCGTGGGCCGGCCGGACCGAGGTGGTCGAGGGCGACCTGAACGAAGCCGGGACGCTGCCGGCCGCCCTGGCGGGCGTCGACGTCGCGTATTTCCTGGTCCACTCGCTGGGCCGGGCCGACTTCGAGAAGCTCGACCGGGAGGCGGCGACGAACTTCGCGACCGCGGCCCGGGCGGCCGGCGTCGCGCGGATCGTCTACCTCGGCGGCCCCGAACCGCCGCCCGGCGACAAGCCCTCGCCGCACCTGCGCTCGCGGGCCGAGGTCGCGCGGATCCTGCTCGCCAGCGGCGTCCCGACGGCCGTGCTGCGGGCCCCGGTGATCATCGGCTCCGGTTCGGCGTCGTTCGAGATGCTGCGCTACCTGACCGAGCGGCTGCCGGTGATGGTCACCCCGCGCTGGGTGCGCAACCAGATCCAGCCCATCGCCGTCCGCGACGTGCTGCGCTACCTGATCGCCGCGGCCGGCCTGCCGCCCGAGGTCAACCGCGGCTTCGACGTCGGGGGCGCCGACGTGCTCACGTACGGGCAGATGATGCAGGGCTACGCCCGGGTGGCCGGCCTGCGCCGCCGCGTGATCGTGCCGCTGCGGCCGCTCAGCCCGTGGCTGTCGTCGCACTGGGTCGGGGTGGTCACCCCCGTGCCCAACGCGATCGCCCGCCCGCTGGTGGCAAGCCTGGTGCACGAGGCCGTGGCCCACGAGAACGACATCCGCGAGTACGCCCCCGGCGAGCCGCTCGGCTTCGAGCAGGCGGTCCGGGTCGCGCTCGGCAAGATCCGCGACGCCGACGTGGAGACCCGCTGGTCGAACGCGGCCGGCCGGGACTGGGCGGCCGAACCCCTGCCGAGCGACCCGGACTGGTCCGGCGGCAGCGTCTACGTCGACGAGCGCAGCCGCGCGGTGCGGGCCCCGGCCGAGGCGCTGTGGCGGGTCATCGAGGGCGTCGGCGGCGAGAACGGGTGGTATTCGTTCCCGCTGGCCTGGGCCGTACGGGGCTGGCTGGACCGGCTGGCCGGCGGGGTGGGCCTGCGCCGGGGCCGCCGCGACCGCGAGCGCCTGTGGGTGGGCGAGGCGCTGGACTGGTGGCGGGTCGAGGAGATCGAGCCGGGCAAACTGCTGCGGCTGCGGGCCGAGATGCGCGTGCCGGGGCGGGCCTGGCTCGAGATGCGCGCCGCCCCCGACGGCAACGGCGGCAGCGTCTATCGCCAGCGGGCCGTCTTCGTGCCGCGCGGCCTGGCCGGCCACGCCTACTGGGCGGCCGTCCTGCCCTTCCACGGCATCATCTTCAACGGCATGGCCCGCAACATCGCCCGCGGCGCGGAGACAACGAAGGCTACTTAGCCGCGGCGCGGCCCAGGCGGTCGCGGACGGCCAGCCAGTCCTCGGTCTGCGGCGGCTCCCGCACCAGGATCGTCGCCACCCCGGCGTCGTCCAGGCGATGCAGGGCCGCGTAGAGGTCGGCGGCGTATTCGCGCGGGTCGGCCGAGAGGACTTCGGCGCCCTCGACGTCGGCCCCCTCGTACGTGAGCACTCCCACCGGGCCGGACAGACCGGTCTGATCCACCTCTTTGACCAGCCGCAACGTGGCCCGCGGGGCGTAGTGGCGGCGGCTCATGCCCGGCGAGGAGCGGACCGCGCCGTCGGCCGGGCCCTCGTCGGGCAGGAGGATCAGGCCGACCACGTCGCGGATCGCCCGCAGGGGCAGCGCGCCCGGTCGCAGCAGCCGGGGGGTCTCGCCGGTGACGTCGACGACCGTGGACTCGATGCCCCACGACGCCGGGCCGCCGTCGAGCACCAGCGGCACGTCGGGCAGGCTGCGCAGCACGTGCTCGGCGGTGGTCGGCGAGATGCTCTCGGAGCGGTTGGCGCTGGGCGCGGCGAGCGGCAGCCCGGAGGCCTCGAGCAGGCGCAGCGCCACCTCGTGGGCCGGGATCCGGATCGCGATGGTGTCGTTGCTCGCGCCCACGCCCTCGAGGCGGCGGGCCCGCGGCACGACCAGCGTGAGCGGCCCGGGCCAGAACTGGGCGGCCAGCTCGTTGGCGGTGCCGGGCCAGCTCTCGGCCAGGCCCCGGGCCGCCTCGACGTTCGCCACGTGCACGATCAGCGGGTTCCACGACGGGCGGCGCTTGAGGCGATAGATCTCGGCCACCGCGCGCTCGGAGAACGCGTTCGCGCCCAGGCCGTAGACGGTCTCGGTGGGGAAGGCGACCACCGACTCGGCCCGCAGCACCTCGACGGCGCGGCGCAGCCCCTCGGCGTCGGGACTGACGACGGTCACGGGAGCAGGAGCTTGGCGAACGGGACCGTGGTGTCCTCGATCTCGTCGCCGACGCGCTGGAAGGTCTGGTCGCCGCGGCCCCACGGGTCGTCGAGGTCGTCGGACGGCCGGGGCCCGTCGTCGCCCCGCAGCACGTGCACGGCGGCGACGATGGCGGCCCCGCGCGCCCGTACGGCCTCGGGCTTGGGCTCGCCCGGCGGGAGCGCGCTCGCGTCGACCGCGCCCAGCAGCCGGCCGAACTCGCCGGTGACGAACGTGCGGGCGGCCGCGTCGGGGCGCAGGGCGACCACGTAGTCGTACTGGTCGGCGGTCGCCGTGAGGATCAGGTCGGCCTCGTCGATGAAGTCGCCGCGCAGCTTGCGGGCCTCGAAGCCGGTGTCGGAGCCGCCGCGGGCCTTGACCTGGCGGGCGGCGGGCGGGTTCATCTCCTCGCCCTCGTGCCAGCCGCCGGTGCCCGCGCTGACGCTGTGCACCAGCTGGTCGCCCTGCTCGCCGGTGCGGTCGCGGACGGCCCGGGCCAGCAGGCGCTCGGCCATCGGGGACCGGCAGATGTTGCCCATGCACACGTGCAGGACGGTGAAGGCGGTCAAGTCAGTCCTCCGCCGCGAGGATCTCGGGCACCACGTCACGGAGCTTCTCGAACGGGATCGCCCCCGCCCGGAGCACCTGCGGCACCTCGCCGCTGACGTCGACGACCGTGCTCGGCGCCGGATCGTGCGCCTGGCCCGCCTCGAGATAGACCCGCACCGCGTACTCCAGCTGGTCGCGAGCGGCCTCGGCGGTGATCGGGGCCGGCTGACCCACCTTGTTGGCAGTGGTGACCGCCATGGGGCCGACCGCACGCAGCACCTCGAGGGCCACCGGGTGCAGCGGCATCCGCACCGCGACGCGGCCGCCGGTGTCCCCCAGATCCCACTGCAGGCTCGGCGAATGCTCCACGTAAAGGGTGAGCGCGCCCGGCCAGAACGCGTCGGCCAGCTCGCGCGCCGCCTTGGGCAGCGAATAGACCAGGCCGTCGAGCGTGTGCCGGGAGCCGACCAGCACCGGCGGGGGCACCTGGTTGGTGACGCTGCGCGCATGGTGCAGCGAGGTGATCGCGTGCGGGGTGAACGCGTCCGCCCCGACGCCGTACACCGTGTCGGTCGGCATGACGACCAGCTCACCGCTTTTGACCGCTTCGATGGCGGCGGCGATGCCGCGATCACGGTCCGCGGTGGTACGGCAGTCGTAGAGCATCACACCGTGCAGTCTGCCATGCGATCGCGCATATCGATCAGGCCCGCCTGGCCGTCGCGTACCGGGGCCGGCCGGTCAGGTCGTCATGGGCGGTCACCTCGGTGAACCGGCCGTCGGCCCGCAGCAGCTCCGGCACCGCCTCGCCGTGCACGTCGTCGTGCTCGATACCCACCACACCGCCGGGTTTGACCAGCCTCGCGGCCAGCGCGATGACCGGGCGGATCACGGTGAGCCCGTCGCGGCCGCCGAACACCGCCTCGGCCGGATCACGCGCCACCTCCGGCGGGACCGGGGTCTGCGAGGGAACGTACGGCGGGTTGCAGAGCAGGACGTCGACGGTCAGGCCCGGCAGCAGCCCCGGATCGGTCACGTCGCCCTCGACCACCTCGACAACCGGAAAGGCGGCGGCGTTGCGCCGCAAAAAGGACAGGGCCGCCGCCGACCGTTCGACGGCGACGACCCGGCCCGGCGCGGCCTCGTCGGCCACCGCGAGCGCGATCGCCCCGGTCCCGCTGCACAGATCGACCACCGTCGCGCCCGGCGCGGTGTGTTCGATCCCCCAGCCCGCGAGAAGCTCCGTCTCGGGTCGTGGGACGAAGACGCCGTCGCCGACCTGAAGTTCGAGATGCCGGAACGCGGCCGTGCCCAGCAGATGCTGCAGCGGAATCCGTCGCGCCCGCTCGGCCACGAGGGCGGTGAAACGACTCAACTCCTCGGGCCGCAGCGAGTCGACCAGCAGCAACCGCCCACGTGAGACGCCCAGCACGTGCGCGGCCAGCAGCTCAGCGTCGACCCGGGGCGACTCGACCCCGGCCGCCGAGAGATCGACGACCGCCGTGGCCAGGGCCCGGCTCAGCGGGGCCCGAACCGGCGGCCGGGAGGTGTCTTCGGAGTCGTTGTCCACGGCATAATCTTCAAACGTCACGTGCGGCGCCGATCGGCCGGGTCGGTGCAGGACGCGCGGCACCAGTGGGAGGCGCCTGGTGAGTTGGTTGGACCAGCTCGCGGAGAACACCGAGGAGCTGCGTCGCGCCGGGCGGCTCCAGCAGAACGGCCGCTCGGCGGAGGCGCTGCCGATCCTCGACAAGGTGCTGGCCGTCGCGGCGGATCCCACCACCCGGGCGTACGCGCTGGTGCAGCGGTTCGGCGCGCTGATCAACCTGGGCCGGATAGCCGAGCTGGCGACCGCGATGACGATCGCCGAGAACGCCGTCCGCGAGATCCCGGACGCCTATCTGCGCGGCCAGATGCACGCCTTCGCCGCCCTCGGCGCCCACCTCGAGCGCAATCTGGACCGGGGCGTGACCCACCTCGTGCAGGCGTCCCGCGCCCTGGCCGCCGTGCAGGAGAACGACTCCGAGACCGCCTGGGGCTGGCACGACCTGGCCATGGCCTATTCCTATCTGGGCTTTCACGGCCACGCGCTGACCGCGATCGAGCAGGCCCGGCAGGTCGGCGCCGCGGTCGGCCTGGCCCCCGAGATCTTCGCGGCCCCCGGTATCCGGCTGCGCAACGCCGTCTCGCTCGACCACCAGGGCGACACCGACGGCTGCCTGCGGGTGCTGCGCGACATCGACGCCGAGCTCACGCGATACGTCTCGATCGGCGCCGACCACATGCGGCCCGGCAGCCGCGCGGCGTACGGCTATTCGCTGGCCCGCCGGGCCGCGCTGGGCGAGGAGACCGAGGCCAACGCGGCCGAGTGGCTGACCGGCGGCGGCGACAGCGTGCGCACCCGCGACCTGCAGCATCTCGGTCACGTCTGTCTCGCCATGGCCGCCGGCCGCCCCGGTCAGGCGCTGTCCATGCTGGATTCGGTGCCGGTGTCGGCCGAGATCCTGGGCGCGGCCGAGCCGGCCCGGTTGCGCAGCATCTGCCATGCCGCCGCCGGTGACCACGCGGCCGCGCACGCCGCCGACCGCTACGCGTTCCGGCTGGCCGCCCAGCGCATCGACCGGCTGCGCGACGGCTATCTCGACGGCGTGGCGGCCCGGCTCGACGCGCAGGAGACCCAGCGCGACCCCGGCCGCTACGGCGACGAGACGCTCACCGATCCCCTGACCGGCCTGCCCAACCGCCGGCAGCTCGAGCGCTACGTGGCGACGATGCTGCAGCGCGGCGACCGGGCCGCGATCGGCGTGTGCGACCTGATCGGCTTCACCGAGGTCAACGCGCGGCACGGCCGGCACTGCGGCGACCTCGTGCTGCAACGCATCGCCGGGGTGCTCAACCGGGTCATGCGCCGCGGCGACTTCGTGGCCCGGTTCGCCGGCGACGAGTTCGTGGTCGTGCTGCCGGGCGCGGGCACGGCCCAGGCGGCCGAGGTGTCGCGGCGCATCACCGCGGCCACCAACGCCGAGAACTGGCAGATCCTGGTGCCGGGCACGCCGATCAGCCTGGCCGCGGGCTGGTCCGAGGTGGGGGCCAACGGGCGTACGCTCAGCGCCGCGCTGGCCGCGGCCGCGGCGAACCGGTTGCCGACCCGGCCCCTCTCCGAGATGACGTAACCCCTGCGATGAGCACGATCGAGCTCGGCGAGATCTCCCCGGCCCACGACGGCCCGGATCCCGTCGGCTCGCCCCGGTTCGACCGCCGGCTCGTCCGGCAGACCGGTCTCGGGCTGATCGCCGCCCTCTGCCTGGCCGGGCTGGCCGGCTCGCACGTGCCCGAGCCGCTCGGCGTCCGTCCGGTGTGGAGCATCTCGATCGCACAGGCCCAGGGCACGACGCTGACCAGCGACGGCGTCTTCGTGCACCGCTCGGTCAACGGCCTGGCCGCGGTCACCGCCTACGACCTGCCCACCGGCGCGGTTCGCTGGCAGCGCCCGTTCGACACCACGATCGGCTATCTGCAGGCCGCCGAGTCCGCGGGCATGCTGCTCGTGCCGACCGAGGGCCACGTCGTCGAGCTGCCCGCGGTCAACGAGCAGTCCGCCTTCCACGCCGAGTTCCACCGGCAGACGATCGCGATCTCGACGGCGACCGGGGCCGAGCTGTGGCGCACGGCCGGCGAGCCGTACACGGTGTCGGGCGAGACGGCGCTGCTGACCGAATACACCGACCGCGCCGACCTGGCCCGCATGCGGCTGATCCGGCTCAGCGACCACAGCACGATCTGGCGCCGCGACACCCCGGGCGTGGGCAACTACACGGTCATCCCGGGCGACCGGCCCGACAAGATCATCACGGCCACCGGCGCCGGCGTGATCAACATTTACTCGTACGCGACGGGCGAGCTGATCAGCACGGCCAAGGTCCCGTGGGTCAAGGGCAACCCCGACGAGGGCTACTTCAACGACCTCAGCGGCACCCGCGACGTCCTGGTGGTCAACCGATCACGCCGCGAGCTCTTCGACATGAGCGTCTACCGCGCCGACACGATGACCGAGCTGTGGCGGGCGCCCGACACCAACGGGTACGCCTTCCCGTGCGGCTCGGCCCTGTGCCTCAACGACGGCGCCGGCCTGGTCGCGTACGACCCGCTGACCGGCGAGCGCCGCTGGCGGCTGGACGGCGCCGTCAACGCCTTCCAGGTCACCCCCGACCGGCTCGTGCTCGGCGAGGGCCTGGACGACGGCCGCAACGTGCTCGTCGATGCCGAGACGGGCGCGGCCCTGGGCGAGCCGGCCTTCGGCACCCTGGCCTGGAGCGCGCCCGACGAGGCCTCGGTGCTCGTGCTGCGCTCGACCGTCTCGCCCCCGGACCGTACGGCGGTGATTCGCTGGGATCTGCGGACCGGCCGGCAGCGGATGCTGGGCACGATCGGCGCCATGGCCGGCCGCCCGTGCTCCTCGGTGCCCGGCTATCTGGTCTGCACGGTGGGCGACGACTATCAGGTCGTCGCCGTCCGCTAGACCGTCAGCCCCGGCGGCCGATCTCCGACTCGCCGGCCAGGCGGGCCGCGCGGTCGGCCTCGCCCAGCGCGTCGAGCACGGCGTCGAGCTCACCGCCGAGCACCAGGTCGAGGTTGTAGGCGGTGTAGCCGATCCGGTGGTCGGTGATCCGGTTCTGCGGGAAGTTGTACGTCCGGATCCGCTCGGAGCGGTCCACCGTACGCACCTGCGCCTTGCGCGAGTCGGAGGCGGCCGCGTCGGCTTCCTCCTGGGCGATCGCCAGCAGCCGGGACCGCAGGATGCGCAGCGCCGACTCCTTGTTCTGCAGCTGGCTCTTCTCGTTCTGGCAGCTCACCACCGTGCCGGTGGGGAGGTGGGTGATCCGCACGGCGGAGTCGGTGGTGTTGACCGACTGCCCGCCCGGCCCGGACGAGCGGAAGACGTCGATGCGCAGGTCGCTCGGCGCGATCTCGACGTCGACCTCCTCGGCCTCGGGCAGCACCAGCACGCCCGCCGCCGAGGTGTGGATGCGGCCCTGCGACTCGGTGACCGGCACGCGCTGCACCCGGTGCACGCCGCCCTCCCACTTCATCCGGGACCAGACGCCGTGACCGCCCTCGGGCGCGCCCTTGGTGCGCACGCCGACCGAGATGTCCTTGACGCCGCCGAGGTCCGACTCCTGCGAGTCGATCACCTCGACCACCCAGCCGTGGCGCTCCGCGTAGCGCGTGTACATGCGCAGCAGATCGCCGGCGAACAGCGCGGACTCCTGGCCGCCCTCGCCCGCCTTGATCTCGATGATCACGTCCTTGGCGTCGTTGGGGTCGCGCGGGATGAGCATCTCGCCGAGCTTCTCCTCGAGCGGCGGCAGCGTGGCCGCGACCGCCTCGACCTCGGCGGCGAAGCCCGGGTCCTCGGCCGCCAGCTCCTTGGCCGCGGCCAGATCGGCCCGGGCCGCCTCGAGCTCGGCGTTGGCCGCGTAGAGGGGGGCCAGCTCGGCGAAGCGTCGGCCGACCCGGCGCACGAGGGCCTGGTCCGAGTGGATGGAGGGGTCCTCCATCCGCTTCTCGAGCTCGGCGTACTCGGCGAGAAGGGTGGTCAGCCGATCGTTGCTCACGGGTATCTCCCTTTTAGGGCTGCCTCGACATGCGAACGGCGCCCGCCCCGGAGAACCGGGAACGGGCGCCGTTGAAGCAGTTACTTCTTCTTCGCGGCGTTGACCTTGGCGTACTTGGCCTGGAACTTCGCGACCCGGCCCGCGGTGTCGAGGACGCGCTGCTTGCCGGTGTAGAACGGGTGGCAGGCGCTGCAGGTCTCGACGCGGATCTCGCCGCCCTTGGCGGTGCTGCGGGTGGAGAAGGTGCTGCCGCAGGAGCAGATGACCTCGGTGGTCGTGTACTCCGGGTGGATGCCGCTCTTCATGTAACTCGGTCTCCCTCAATGGAAAACGGTCGCCGGGTCGCCGAGATTGCTGGCGGCGTGAACCGGAACCTTTACTGGCCGATGTACTAGTCTGCCATGTCGCCGCGTCCTGGCGAAATCGGCGTGACCTGCGCTTCAACGTACGCCGTGGGCGGGGTATTCCCGGCGCTTTCCTGCCGCTTTGTCCGGAGTTCTCGACTGATGACACGACTGCTGATCACCAGGGGCCTGCCGGCGTCCGGCAAGACCACCTTCGCCCGTACGCTCCAGCCGCGCGTCGTCCGGGTCAACCGCGACGATCTGCGCCGCATGCTGCACGGCCGGCGGCTCTACACCGACTGGGCCGAGGCTCAGGTCACGCTGGCCCAGCGCACGACGGTCGACGCGCTCCTGCGCACGGGGGCGAGCGTGATCGTCGACGACACCAACCTGCGCGACGACGCCGTACGCCGGTGGGTCCGGATGGCCGCCCGGCACGGGGCCCGATTCGAGGTGCACGACTTCACGGACGTGCCGCTCGAGGAGTGCCTGCGGCGCGATGCCACGCGGAGCGAGGACGAACGGGTCGGCGCGGACGGCATCCGCCGCATGCACGAGACCTATCTCGCCGGGAAAACCTTGCCACTGCCCATCCCGTACGGGGAAACCGGCGGCCCGGGTGTGATCGAGGACCCGCCCGTGGAGCTGCCGCCGGCGATCCTGGTCGACATCGACGGCACGGTCGCGCTGATGAACGGCCGCCGCCCGTACGACTGGCACCGGGTCGGCCAGGACACCCCCAACCGGGCCGTGATCGAGGCGGTGCGGGCCATGCACGCGGCCGGGAACGCGATCGTCTTCTGCTCGGGACGCGACGAGGTCTCCCGCGCCGAAACCGAGGCCTGGCTGGATCTTTACGTGGACGTGCCGTACGAAGCACTATTCATGCGGCCCGCGGGCGACAACCGCAAGGACGCGGTGGTCAAACAGGAGATCTTCACCACGGAGATCAGCCACCGCTGGCGCATCGCCGGGGTCTTCGACGACCGCCAACAGGTGGTGCGCATGTGGCGTGAGCTGGGGCTGACCGTTTTCCAGGTAGCGGAGGGAGACTTCTGAGCGGTGCGGTATCCGGACACGCTCCACCTGCCCGGCTCGCCCGGCGCCACGGCCGACGACATGGTCCAGCACGATCTGACCTGGCTCGACGGCGAGCTCGTGGTGACCGAGAAGCTCGACGGCGGCAACCTGACCTTCACGCGCGACGCCATGTACGGCCGGTCGCCCGACTGCGACACCGAGCCCTGGGACCGGCCGGCCAAGGCGTTGTGGGCCATGACGTCGTACCGGATCCCGGACGACTGGCGGGTCTGCGGCGAGTCGATGTGGGCCCGGCGCACCATCGCCTACTCCGACCTGCCCGGCGTGTTCATCGTCTTCGGCATCTGGGACGAGACCGACACGCTGCTGGGCTGGGACGACACGGTTGACTGGGCCACTCGGCTGGAGTTGCCGGTGGTGCCGGTCCTCTATCGCGGGGGCAGCCTGACCGAGGCCCGGGCGGCCTGGGCGACCCGCCGCGACGCCGCGAGTTCCGAAGGCTTCGTCGTACGGTCGGCGGGGCGCATACCGGCCGACGAGTTCTCGGTCCGCGTGCTGAAGTGGGTGCGGGCCGAGCCGGCGGACGCCCCCGGCGCGCGGCTCGGCGCCACCTTCGCCGTCAATGAGTTCGCCTGACCGGACACTCCCCGCGGGCCAGCTCGGCCGCCTCGTCGTCGAGATAGAACGCCGGCCGCAGGTCCGCCTCGTCGTAGTAGCGGTGAAACACCGGGGTGATCCCGCCCGACATCGGCGGCACGATCCACGTCCAGTCGGCGGGCACCCTGCGGCCGGCCCTCTCCTCGTTGCCGAGATGTTTGAGGAAGCGCTGCGACTCGGTGTGGTGGTCGCTCATCTTGACCCCGGCCAGCTCGAACGAGTGCAGCACGGCCCGGTTGAGCTCGACCAGCGCCCGGTCCCGCCAGAGCGTCGACTCGCGGGTGGTGTCCAGCCCGATCCGGGTCGCGATGACCGGCAGCATGTCGTAGCGGTCGCCGTCGGCCAGGTTGCGCGCGCCGATCTCGGTGCCGAGATACCAGCCGTTGAACGGCGCCAGCGGGTAGTGCACGCCGCCGATGGTGAGCCGCATGTTGGAGATGGCCGGGACGGCGTGCCAGCGCAGGCCGAGCTCGGCGAACCAGGCGTACTCGGGATGGGTCAGCGGCACCTCGCGGATGGCCCGCTCGGGCAACTCGTAGAGCCGTACGCCCTCGGCCGGGGTCTCGATCGCCAGCGGCAGCACGTCGAACTGGTCGCCCTTGCCGCGCCACCCGAACCCCTGCATCGCGGCGGTGAACTGCTGCTGCCGCCCGTCGCCGATCGGGCAGCCGTCCGCGCCGCGATAACCCGCGTAGCGGATCAGCTGCTCGTTCCAGATGCGGGCGTACGGCTGGCCCGGCTGCGCGGCGGCGAAGACGCTGATCACGGGACGGATCTGGTTGCCGCCCGCCGTCCGCAGGTGATTCACCATGAGCGAGAAGATCTCATCGGCCGTACGGGCTCGGCGCCGATCGAGGACGACCAGGCTGCGCCAGTAGAGGCGGCCGATGCACCGGCTCGCGTTGCGCCAGGCCAGTTTCGCGCCGTACGCGAGCTCCTCGGTGGTGTGCACGTAGGTGCCGGTGGCCGCGATCTGGGCCCGGACGATCGCCAGCCGGGGCTCGACCGGACCGAGGCGCGGGTTCTCCGTGTAGCACTGCCGCAGGAAGTCCTCGGCCTCACCGGGATCCGCGGGAGCCGTACGGTCCCAGGGCTCGATCGGTGTGTCCCGATAGCCGGGCACGTTCATCGGCGCCTCCCACCGTATTGCCAATTCAGAATGGGAGATTCGCACGACCCTGCCCGGTATCGGACACACCCGTTGTGCGACAAAAAGGCGCGATCCCTCCGTTAAGAGGGATCGCGCCTTTTTTGTGCGTTTACTCGCCGGGCGTCGACTTCGCGATCTGCATCAGGAACTCGACGTTCGTCCGGGTCTGCTTGAGCCGGTCGAGCAGCAGGTCGAGCGCCGCCCCCGAGTCGAGCGAGTGCAGCACCTTCCGGAGCTTGTGGATGATCGCCAGCTCTTCCTTGCCGAGCAGGATCTCTTCCTTGCGCGTGCCGGACGGGTCGATGTCGATGGCCGGGAAGACCCGCTTGTCGGCGATCTTGCGGTCGAGCTTGAGCTCGGCGTTACCCGTGCCCTTGAACTCCTCGAAGATCACCGTGTCCATCATCGAGCCGGTCTCGACCAGCGCGGTCGCGAGGATGGTGAGCGAGCCACCGTTCTCGATGTTGCGCGCCGCGCCCAGGAACCGCTTCGGCGGATAGAGCGCCGTCGAATCGATACCACCCGACATGATGCGACCGGAGGCCGGCGCGGCCAGGTTGTACGACCGGCCGAGCCGCGTCACCGAGTCGAGCAGGACGACCACGTCGTGGCCGAGCTCGACGAGGCGCTTGGCCCGCTCGATCGCCAGCTCGGCGACCGTGGTGTGGTCCTGCGGCGGCCGGTCGAACGTGGCCGCGACGACCTCGCCCTTGACCGAGCGCTGCATGTCGGTGACCTCTTCGGGCCGCTCGTCGACCAGCACGACCATCAGGTGGCACTCCGGGTTGTTGTGGGTGATCGCGTTGGCGATCGCCTGCAACACCATCGTCTTGCCGGCCTTGGGCGGCGAGACGATGAGCGCCCGCTGGCCCTTGCCGATCGGCATGACCAGGTCGATGACGCGGGTGGTCAGGATGTGCGGCTCGGTCTCGAGACGCAGCCGTTCCTGCGGGTAGAGCGGGGTGAGCTTGTAGAACTCCGGCCGGCGCCGGGCCTCCTCGGGCTCCATCCCGTTGATGGTGTCCAGCCGGACCAGCGGGTTGTACTTGTCGCGGCGCTGGTCGCCCTGGCCGCCCTCGCGGGGCGTGGCCCGCACGGCGCCGGTGACCGCGTCGCCGCGGCGCAGGCCGTGCTTCTTGACCTGCGACATCGACACATACACATCGTTCGGGCCGGAGAGGTAACCGGTCGTGCGGACGAACGCGTAGTTGTCGAGCACGTCGAGGATGCCGGCCACGGGGACGAGCACGTCGTCCTCGTTGACGTGCGGCTCGCGGCCGCCACCGTCACGCTGGCCGCCGCCCTCGTTGCCGTCGCGGTCACGACCACGCCGGCGGTCACGGAAACGGCTGCGGCGGCTCCGGCGGCCACCGTCGCCGCTGTCGTCGTCGTCATCGTCGTTGCTGTTGTTGTTGTTGCGGCCCTGGTCGTTGCGGCCCTCGTTGCGCGGGCGGTCGTCGCGCTGCCGGTCCTCACGCGGACGGTCGTCGCGCTGCCGGTCGTCCCGCTGGCGGTCGTTGCGCTGGCGATCGCGGTCGCGGTTGCGCTCGCCCCGCTCCGGACGCTCGGCGCGCTCGACCCGCTCGGCCGTCTCGGTCTCGGCGGCCGGGGCCGTCGTCTCACGGGACTCACGGGACTCACGGGGCTCACGGGATTCGCGCGGCTCACGGGACTCGCGCTCCCGATTGCGGCCGCGGCGGCTGCCACCCTCGGCGACCGGGGCCGCCTCCGGCTGCGCGGCAGCGGTCTGGGGCGCCTCGGTCGGCGCGGCGCTGATCGGACCGGTGGGCGCGTCGGCCGGGGCGGCCTGCACGACGGGCGGCTCGACCTTGGCCGAGGCGGCCACGGGGGCCGTGGCGACGACCGGAGCCGGCGCCGCCTCGGCGGGCGCGGCGGCCTTGCTGCGGCGCGGCGCCGGCGCGCTCTCGGCCGGCGCACCGCCGCTCTGACGCTCGGTGATCGCGGTGATCAGCTCGCCCTTGCGCATCCGGGCGGTGCCGGAGATGCCGAGGGACGCGGCGAGGCTCTGCAGCTCGGGCAGCAGCATCGCGGACAGGCCGGTGCCGCCGCGGCGGCGCTTCGTGGCCGTCGCAGTGGTGCTAGCGCCGGCGTCAGCGACGTCAGAAACACCCGACGTCACGTCGGTGGTGTCGCTCAATGGATTCCTTCCGTCGGAAAAAGCCCGAGACTCCCGGTTCTGCAGCCTGGTGGCCGGGAGTTCCGGTTACCCGCCTCGCAAAGCGGCGCGGGAGTTTTGCAGCACGGCAGCTCGACGGTGTCCCTGCCCGTCAGGGGTTGACGAGTAGGTCTCGGCGAGTGCAGCGACATTTCTGCTGCTGCCCGGCGTGTGCCTTGGAGAGGTGAGACGGCCAGAAAGGCCTTTTGAAGTCTCGGGGGTGCGCGCCGAACCGCAGAGATCGCTCGCTTCGCGGCTGTGCTAGGTCTTGAGCGTAGTCAACTCGTGCGACCTGCGGCAACAGGGCCCCGCTAGGCGAGTTCCACCATACTCCCTTTGACAAGAGCACCGGCGCCATCCACGCCCAACGACTCGGCGCGCCATTCTGTTCCCGGGTGGAAATCGGCCGGCACCTGCGTCAACGCCAGCACCGAGGGCCCCGCGCCGCTCACCACGGCGGCCACGCCGACCGAGCGCAGGGCCGCCACGAGCGAGGCCGTGCCGGGCATGCCCTCGGCCCGATAACCCTGGTGCAGGCGATCCTCGGTGGCCGCCCAGAGCAGGCTGGGATCGCTGGTCAGGGCGTGGGTCAGCAGGGCCGCACGACCGGCGTTGAAGGACGCGTCGGCGTGCGGGACGGCCGGCGGCAGCGCCGCGCGGGCCGACGACGTGTAGCCGCGTTCGGCCGGAATGAAGACTGTCGGATGTACGTTGCTCGCCGGCGCCAGACGCACGGCCCGCGCGCCCGCGCCCTCGCTCCAGGCGATCGTGAAGCCGCCGAGCAGGCACGGCGCCACATTGTCGGGGTGGCCCTCGAGCCGGGCCGCGATGCGCAGCGCGGCCTCGTCGCCGATCGTTCGCAGACCGTTCGCCACCAGGCCACGCGCCAGTTGCACACCGCCGACGATGGCCGCCGACGAGGAGCCGAGGCCACGCGCCTGCGGGATCCGGTTGACACACTCGACGGCCAGGCCGGGCGGGCGCTCGCCGAGCTCGTCGAAGGTCGCCAGCATCGCGCGCAGCACCAGGTGGGTCTCGTCGCCCGGCAGCTCGCCCGCGCCCTCGCCGGTCACCGTCACCGCGAAGCCGCCGTCGGTGACCTGGGCCGTGAGGTCGTCGTACAGCGTCAGGGCCAGGCCCAGGGCGTCGAAGCCGGGGCCGAGGTTGGCGCTGGTGGCCGGCGTGCGAACGGAAACCGGCGCGGAGGCGAAGGTCAAGCCCATCGCCACAGACTAGGGCTTGATCTTTTGTCATATCCCCCCGGTAGGTTCAGCCCCGTGGAATTCATGGCCTCGCTGTTCAGCTTCTTCATCGTGCAGCTACCGGTGCTGGTGGTGCTGGTTGTCGGCCTGGCTCTGCTCGGCCGCGCGGAGCGGCGGCTGCCCGGGCGCAGTCACACGCTGGCCCGCGCCGGCCTGATCGTGCTGCTGGCCGAGACGGCCGTGTCGTTGCTCTATCAGCTGGCCTTCAGCCACGTGATCCTGCGGCTCGACTGGTCGGCGACCCAATTCGGCCTGCTCAGCAGCATCATCTCGTTCATCTTCACGCTGCTGTTCGCGGGCGGCCTGGCCTTGCTGGTGGCCGCGTTCGCCTCGATCCGCTCCGAGTCGGCCCGGTTGTCGGCGCCGCCCCTTTCCGCCCCCGTTCCGGACGATTCCCCAGCCGGCCCCTGGGCCGGTCCTGGCCGCTGACGGCTCCTCCGCCAACCTTGGGGCCGGGCGGCCGCTGACTGCTCCTCAGCTGACCCCTGGGCCGGTCCCGGCCGCTGACGGCTCCGATCGGGCCACCTTGCGGGTCGCGATCCGCCAGCCGATCGCGTAGAGCAGCGTGACCAGGCCGCAGCCGGCCAGGATGACCCACTCGTCGACGAGGTCGACCACGGCGGTCGCGCCCAGCTGGCTGATCGCGATGGCCAGCGTGGCCAGCATCAGATCGGTCGAGAAGACCCGTCCGCGCAGCCGATCGGGCACCTCGCCCTGCAGCGCGTAGTTCGACAGCACCCAGTTGGCGCCGCCGGCCAGATGCGCGACGAAGACGAGCGCCAGCACCAGCGGGAACCACGGGGCCACGGCCACGCCGAGATAGCCGAGGCCGTAGGTCGACATCGAGAGGGCCAGCCCCGGAAAGAGCCACGACCGGCGGCGGATGACCGGGCCCAGCACGAAGGGTCCGGCGAGCGCCCCGGCCCCGCGTACGGCGAAAAGCAGGCCGGCGCCGAGCACGCCCGCCCCGTGCAGCCCGGCGATCAGGGGAAAGACGGTCAGCACGCCGTTGCCCAGCCCGGCCGCCATCTTCACGGTCACCAGCGCCCGGATGCGCGGGTTCTGCCGCAGATAGCCGAACGACTCGCGCAGCGCGTGCCGGGTGCGCGGCGCCGGCGTGCTCTCGTCGCGGCCCGCCTGCAGGGGACGGCGAATGGTGAAGGTCAGCGCGGCGCCCAGGATCAGCAGCCCGGCGGTGATGCCGAAGCACGCGTACGGGCCGAAGGCCGCACCCACCACGCCGCCCAGCGAGGCGCCGACGATCGTCATGGTGCCCCAGGCCGAGCCCGAGACAGTGTTCGCCGCGGGCAGGTCGTCCGGGTCGACGACGTTGGGCAGCGCGGCCGAGGCGGCCGGGGAGTAGAAGGCCTTCGCCACCGCCATCGCGCCGATCGCGACCAGGGCGAGCGGGGCCGTGGCGGCCGAGCGCACCGCGAACAGCAGCAGCACCGCGACGACCGCGGCCAGGTTCGCGATGATCAGGATCTTCCGCCGGTCGAACCGGTCGGCGATCGTGCCGGTGTAGGGCAGCAGCAGCGCGTTGATGCCGGTGTCGGCGGCCAGCACCAGGCCGCCCCAGATGCCGCTGCCGGTCAGCTCGGGCAGCAGCACGAGCAGCGGGACCATCACGAACCAGTCGGCGCCGAAGACGACGAGCTCGGCCGCGAAGAGCCGCCGGAAATCCCGGTTCCGAGTAACGACCGAAAACGCTGTTGCCACGTACCGGGACGTTACCGGGCGGCCGGATCGAGATCCGACCGCCCGGCGTCTTCGTCGTTACTCCGTTGCGGTGTCGGGGCGCTTCGGCATCTTCAGCACCTCGAACTGATCCGTGTAGCCGCGCAGGGCACCGCTCGGCTGCGGCTTGGGCTCCGGCGGCCCGGCCGGACCGCCGTTGTCGTCCGGCTCCACCGGCTCCTCGGGCGGGGTGACGGCGCCACGCTTGGCCAGCCGCTTCTGCCGCCGCTTCTCTTTGCTGTTCTCGACCATCGTGTAGAGCGTCGGCACCAGCACCAGGGTGAGCAGCGTCGAGCTGACCAGGCCGCCGATGACCACAATGGCCAGTGGCTGCGAGATGAAGCCACCCTCGCCGGTGAGGCCGAGCGCCATCGGGATCAGGGCGAAGATGGTCGCGATGGCGGTCATCAGGATCGGCCGCAGACGGTGCCGGCCGCCCTCGATCACCGCCTCCTGCACGCCCATGCCGGCCGCCCGGTAGTGGTTGATCAGATCCATCAGCACGATGGCATTTGTCACCACGATGCCGACGAGCATCAACACACCGATCAGCGCGGGCACGCCGAGCGGGGTGCCGGTGATCAGCAGCAGGGCGATCGCGCCGGTCGCCGCGAACGGGATCGACACCAGCAGGATCACCGGCTGGATGAGGCTGCGGAACGTCGCCACCATGATGATGAAGACGATCGCGATGGCCGCCAGCACGGCCAGGCCCAGCTGCTGGAACGCCTCGGCCTGGTCGGCGCTGGTGCCGCCGATGGTCGCCGTGGCGCCGGCCGGCAGGGTCAGGTCGTCGAGCTTCTGCTGCAGCTCACGGGTGGCCGCGCCGAGGTCGGAGCCGGTCGCCGTGCCGGTCACGGTGACCGTGCGGTCGCCGTCGACGCGGGTGACCTCCTCGGGGCCGCTGACCTCCTTGACCTCGGCCAGCGTGCCGAGCGGCACGACGCCGCGGGCGGAGGTGACCGGCAGCTTGCGCAGCGCCTCCGGGCTGGCCGGGGCCGTGCCGAACGAGATGACCACGTCCTGGCCGGAGCCGTCGACCGTCATCTGCCCGGCGGGCGCCGACCGGAAGGCGCCGGCCACGCTCTGCGCGATGCCCGCCTCGGTCAGGCCGTACTGCGCGGCGACCTCACGCTTCACCGAGACCTGGAGCCGCGGGACGCTGGCCGCGAGCGAGCTCTTGGCCTCGACGACGCCGCCGGTGGCCGCCATCGCCTGCTGCACCTGCTCGGTGGCGCCGGTCAGCGCGTCGAGGTCGGCCGCCTTGACCTGGACCGACAGCTCGTTGCCGCCGCCCAGCCCGGAGCTGTCGCCGCCGATGCTGACCTCGCCGATGCCGTTCATGCCGGCGAACTTCTCGCGCAGCTGATCGGTGAGCTCGACCGCGTCGGCGTCCTCCTCGAGGCCGACGTTGAAGCTCGCGGTGCTGGCGCCCCCGCCGCCGACGAACGGGTTGAAGTCGCCGCCACTGCCCAGCGACACCTGATAGGTCTTGACGCCCTCGGTGTCGGCCAGCACCTGCTCGACCTGCTTGGCCGCCGCGTCGGTGGCCGCCAGGTTGGTGCCGACCGGCATCTCCTGCGAGATCGAGAGCGAGTCCTGACCGGACTGGTCGATGAAGTTCGTCTCGAGCCGGCTGGCCAGCCCGAGCGTGCCGATCAGCACGACGAGGCCGATCGTCAGCGTGGTCCACCGCCGCTTGGTGGCGAAATTGATCACCGGGAGATAGCCGCGCTGCAGCGGGCTGCGGCGCTCCTTCTCCTCGGCGGCCTGCCGGATGGCCTCGGGGTCGGCGCCCTCGGGCGGGGGCTTGAGGAACCAGTACGCCAGGACGGGGACCACGGTCAGCGCCACGACCAGCGAGGCCAGCAGGGCCACGGTGACGGTGATGGCGAACGACGAGAAGATCTGGCCCACGAAACCGCCGACCAGCGCGATGGGCGCGAACACGGCGACCGTGGTCAGGGTCGAGGCGGTCACCGCGCCCGACACCTCGCGCACGGCCGAGACGATCGCGTGGACCTTCGGCTCGCCGTACTCCAGATGTCTCTTGATGTTTTCCAGGACGACGATCGAGTCGTCGACCACGCGGCCGATCGCGATCGTCAACGCGCCCAGGGTGAGCAGGTTGAGCGTGTAATCACCGGTCCAGAGCGCGATCAGGGCGATCAGCACCGACAGCGGGATCGAGACGGCCGTGACCAGCGTCGAGCGCACCGAGAGCAGGAAGACCAGGATGACGATCACGGCCATCACCAGGCCGAGGAGGCCCTCGGTGGTGAGGCTCTCGATCGAGCGCTCGACGAACGGCGCCTGGTCGACGACGACCGTCAGCGTGGCGCCGGACGCCTTCTGCAGGTCGGCCAGCTTGTCGCGGACCTCGTGCGAGATGTCGACCGGGTTGCCGTCGGGGCGGGCGGTGACCGCGATGCCCAGGCTGTTCTGCCCGTCGGTGCGGGTGTAGGAGGTCGCCGCGGGCAGCTTGCTCTCAACCGTGGCCACCGAGCCGAGCTGCACCGGGCCCCGGGAGCCAGTGAGATAGACCTGCTTGAGCTGGTCGATCGAGGTGAGCGGCGTGCCGACCTGCACGGTGAGCGACCGGTTGCCGTCGTTGACCGCGCCGGCCGGCACCGAGATGCCGTTCTGCTGGAGCACGGTGGTGATCGCCTGCGGGGTGACCCCGGCCGCGGTCAGCTTGGCGAAGTCGGGCGTGATCACGACCTGGGCCGCGCGGGCGCCGGTGATCTGGGTGTCGCGCACGCCGGAGATCGCGTTGAGCTCCGGCACGACGGTGTCGTTGAGCCGCTCGAGCAGCTCGCTCTCGTCACCCCCGCCCGAGGCGGCCAGCACGATCGCCGGGATGTCGTCGGTGCCGCCCGCGAAGATCGTCGGCGTGACGTCGGCGGGCAGGGACGGCTGCACCCGGTTGACCGCCGTGGTCAGCTGGTTGACCGCGGTGTCGATGTCGGTGCCGAAGACGAAGGCGACAGTCACCGTCGCGATGCCCTCGCGGGTGCTCGACGTGACGCTGTCGATGCCGTCGAGGCCCTTCGCCGCGTCCTCGAGCGGTTCCGTGATCTGATCCTGGATGATCTCGGGGCCGGCGCCCGGGAGCGTCGCGGTCACGAAGGCCGCGGGGAACTCGATCGACGGGAACAGCTGCTGTTTCAGCGATGGGATGGCGAAGAGGCCGAAGCCGGTGATGATGATGGCGATCAGGGCGATGAGCCCTCTGTTGGCCAGGCTCAGCCGGGTCAGGAATGACATGTGCGCTCCCCCGGTAATAGTTCGTCCAGCATAAATATTTTGCCCGACACGAACAAATGGTTTTCCGCCGGGGTCCGCTGGTAGCGTCCGTAAAGAGATGGACTCGGTACGGCCATCGGCGCGTCACAGAGAAGGGGTCCCGCGATGGCCACACGAGAACAGCTCATCGCGGACATTATGGGCGCGCAGCAGCGGCTGCAGGACCTGATCGCGGAGGACCGGGAGGATCCCCTCTTCTCCTCGCACCTGACCCTGTCGCAGCTCAAAATCCTCATGCTGCTCGCCCGCCACGGCTCCGTCTCGGGCGGTGAGCTGGCCGGCCTGCTCGGGATCGGCGCGGCCGCGCTGACCGGCATGATCGATCGGCTCGTCGTGCAAGACCTGGTGGCGCGCGCGGAGGATCCGCACGACCGGCGGGTCCGCCGGATCGCGCTGACACGCACGGGCCGCGATCTCATCGGGAGCATCTTCAACGCCGGGGACGAGAAGATGCGTACGATCCTCAGCCGTCTCTCAGCCGAGGAGCTCGATCTGGTGGCTCAGGCCACCGCGTTGATCATCAAGGCGGCCGGCTCAGGCCAGCCCTAGCTCCCGCGCCGCGATCAGGACGTCGTTCTGGATGGTCGTCGGCGACGGGGCGGTCGAGATGGCCCACTCCGGGTCCTTGAGCCCGTGACCGGTGACCGTGCAGACGACCGTCGAGCCGGCCGGGATCTTGCCCTCGGCCGCCTGCTGCAGC
Source organism: Paractinoplanes lichenicola (assembly GCF_016785085.1). Taxonomy (GTDB): domain Bacteria; phylum Actinomycetota; class Actinomycetes; order Mycobacteriales; family Micromonosporaceae; genus Actinoplanes; species Actinoplanes lichenicola. The sequence continues at coordinate 701,856 of NZ_JAENHO010000003.1, read as the reverse complement.
AGACCGGCGACGCTGGCCGCGCTGCCCAGCTCGACGAACACGCCGACCTCGCGGGCCAGCAGCCGATAGGCCGTCAGGATCTCGCGGTCGGTCACGGCGGAGATCAGGCCGCCCGAGGTGTCGCGCGCGTCGAGGGCCTTGGTCCAGCTGGCCGGGTTGCCGATCCGGATGGCGGTGGCGATCGTGGAGGGCTCCTCGACGACCTTGCCGGTGACGATCGGCGCGGCGCCCGACGCCTGGAAGCCGAACATGCGCGGCAGGCGGGTGCTGTTGCCCGCCTCGTGGTCCTCCTGATAGCCCATCCAGTACGCCGAGATGTTGCCGGCGTTGCCGACCGGGAGGCAGTGGATGTCGGGGGCGTCGCCCAGCGCCTCGACGATCTCGAAGGCGGCCGTCTTCTGACCGTGCAGGCGGAAGATGTTGACCGAGTTGACCAGCGAGACCGGGAAGTCCTGCGACAGCTTCGAGGCCAACGCCAGGCAGTCGTCGAAGTTGCCGTTGACCTGCAGCAGCTTCGCGCCGTGGACGAGCGCCTGGGCCAGCTTGCCCAGCGCGATCTTGCCCTGCGGCACGAGCACCGCGCAGGTGACCCCGGCCCGGGCCGCGTACGCCGCGGCGGAGGCGCTGGTGTTGCCGGTGGACGCGCAGATGATCGCCTTCGCGCCCTCCTCCACGGCCTTGGAGACGGCCATGGTCATGCCGCGGTCCTTGAACGACCCGGTCGGGTTGGCCCCCTCGACCTTGAGGTAGACGTCAGCCCCCGTCCGCGCGGAGAGCACCGGCGCGGGCACGAGCGGCGTGTTGCCCTCGTGCAGCGTGACCACCGGGGTCTTGTCGGTGACCGGCAGCCGGTCCCGATACGCCTCGATGAGTCCCCGATACATGGCAGTGCTCCTCACGTCAGACGTCGGCATTACTCAGGCTCCACCCTCGACCCGCAGCACGCTCGCGATCGACCGCACGATATCGAGCCGCGACAGCTCCTCGACGGTCGCGGCCAGGTTGGCGTCGGGGGCGCCGTGGGTCACGATGACCAGCTTGGCGTCCTCCGCGCGGCCGGACTGCCGTACGGTCGCGATCGACACCTCGTGCTGGGCGAAGACGCCGGCCACACTGGCCAGCACGCCCGGTCGTTCGGCCACGTCGAGGCTGATGTGATATCTCGTCACGGCCTCGCCGATCGGCCGTACGGGCAGGTGGGCGTAGTTGCTCTCGCTCGGCGCGCGGGTGCCCGAGAGCCGGTTGCGGGCCGCCGCCACGATGTCGCCCAGCACCGCGCTCGCGGTCGGCGTGCCGCCCGCCCCCCGGCCGTAGAACATGAGCTGACCGGCCGCCTCGGCCTCGACGAACACCGCGTTGAAGGCGTCGCCGACCCCGGCCAGCGGGTGGCTGCGCGGGATCATCGCCGGGTGCACGCGCACGCTCACCGACTCCTGCCCGGCCGAGTCGGGCCCGCGCTCGGCGATGCAGAGCAGCTTGATCGTGCAGCCCATCTCCTTCGCGCTGGCCATGTCGCCCGCGGTCACACCCGTCATCCCCTCGCGGAAGACGTCGGCCGCGGTGACCCGCGAATGGAAGGCGAGCGAAGCCAGGATGGCCGCCTTGGCCGCGGCGTCGAAGCCCTCGACGTCGGCCGTGGGGTCGGCCTCGGCATATCCGAGCTCGGTGGCCTCGTCGAGGGCCTCGCTGAAGCCGGCCCCGGAGGAGTCCATCGACGAGAGGATGAAATTCGTCGTGCCGTTGACGATGCCGGTGACCCGGGTGACGCGGTCGCCGTGCAGCGACTCGCGCAGGGGGCGCAGCAGCGGGATCGCGCCGGCCACGGACGCCTCGTAGTAGAGGTCGGCGTTGCCCTCGGCCGCCGCGTCGTGCAGGGCGGCGCCGTCCTCGGCCAGCAGGGCCTTGTTGGCCGTGATCACGCTCTTGCCGGCGCGCAGCGCCTCGACCAGCCAGGTGCGGGCCGGCTCGATGCCGCCCACGACCTCGACCACCACGTCCACGTCGTCGCGCTTGACCAGCCCGAGCGCGTCGGTAGTGAACAGGCCCGGGTCGACGGGCAGGTCGCCGCGCTCACGGCCGAGCCGGCGCACCGCGATGCCGACGATCTCGAGCGGGGCGCCGATCCGGGCGGTCAGATCTTCGGCCTGGGCGTTCAGCAGGCGTACGACTTCCGACCCGACGGTGCCGCAGCCCAGGAGGGCGAGGCGGACGGGCTTTGCAGGCTGCGTCATCCAACATCCAATGCGAGCAGGTCGTCCTCGGTCTCCCGCCGCACGATCACGCGCGAGGCGCCATCGCGCACGGCCACCACGGGCGGCCGAGGGACGTGGTTGTAGTTGCTGGCCATGCTCCGGCAGTAGGCGCCGGTGCCGGGCACGGCAAGAAGATCTCCGGGCTGCACGTCGGCGGGCAGGAATTCATCCTTCACGACGATGTCCCCGGATTCACAATGCTTTCCCACCACGCGGGCCAGCAACGGCTCGGCCGCACTGGCCCGGCCGGCCAGGGTCGCCGAGTAGGACGCGTCGTAGAGCGCCGTACGGATGTTGTCGCTCATGCCGCCGTCGACGCTCACATACGTCCGGATGCCGTCGACGTCCTTGACCGTGCCGACCTCGTAGAGCGTCAGGACCGCGGGCCCGACGATCGCCCGGCCCGGCTCGATCGACAGCTTCGGCTTGCGCAGGTTGGCCAGCTCGCACTCCGACTCGACGATCTTGTTGAGCCGTTTCGCCAGGTCGCCGGGGGTGCTGGGGTCGTCCTGGGTGGTGTAGGCGATGCCGAAGCCGCCGCCCAGGTCGAGGTCTTCCAGCTCGACCCCGCGGGCGTCACGGACCTGCGCCTGCAGCTCGAGCACGCGCCGCGCCGCCACCTCGAAGCCGCTGGTGTCGAAGATCTGCGACCCGATGTGCGAGTGCAGCCCCTTCAGGTTGAGCACGCCCTCGTCGAGGATCTTGACCGCCGCCGTGAAGGCCGAGCCGCCGGCCAGCGAGAAGCCGAACTTCTGGTCCTCGTGGGCGGTCGCGATGAACTCGTGGGTGTGCGCTTCGACACCCACCGTGACTCGCACCAGAACGTCCGGGCGCTTTTGCATTGTTTTGGACAACTCGGTCAGCCGCTCGATCTCGTCGAACGAGTCGACGATGATCCGGCCCACCCCGGCCTCGAGCGCCCGGCGCAGCTCGGCGACCGACTTGTTGTTGCCGTGGAAGCCCAGCCGCTCGGCCGGGAACCCGGCCGCCAGCGCCACCGCCAGCTCGCCGCCGGAGCAGACGTCGAGGTGCAGGCCCTCCTCGTCGATGATCCGGACGACCGCCTTGCAGAGGAACGACTTGCCCGCGTAATAGACGTCGCAGTCGGCGAACGCGGCCGCGAAGTCACGGCAGCGGGCGCGCAGGTCGTCCTCGTCGAGCAGATAAGCCGGCGTGCCGTGCTCGGCGGCCAGGTCGGTGACGCTGACGCCGCCGATCTCCAGGTGCCCCGCCTCGGCGCGGCTCACGGTCCGCGGCCAGAGCTGCGGCACCAGGGCGTTCACGTCCTCGGGCGTACGCAGCCAGGCAGGGCCCCGCTGTCCGAGGTCGCCGTGCAGCGCCCCGGCCTCATGAGCTCGCATCCCTACATCCTTTCGGGCGCCGAGACGCCGAGCAGGCCCAACCCGTTGGCAATCACCGTACGGGTGGCGTCGTTGAGCCAGAGCCGCGCACGGTGAGTGTCGGTGACCGTCTCGTCGCTGCGCGGCGTGACCCGGCAGTTGTCGTAGAACCGGTGATAGGCCCCGGCCAGATCCTCCAGGTAGCGGGCGACGTGGTGCGGCTCGCGCAGCTCGGCCGAGCGGGCCACCACCTCGGGGAACTCGCCCAGCGCCTTGAGCAGGTCGTTCTCCTTCTCGTGGCTGAGCAGCGCGGGCTGGAAGTCACCGGGCTCGCCCCGCGTCACGCCGAGATCGGCGGCCTGCTTCGCCACGTTGAAGGTGCGGGCCGCGCAATATTGCACGTAATACACCTTGTTGTCCTTGGTCGCCCGGGTCCACTCGTCGATGTCGATGTCGATGGGCGAGTCGGACGAGAACCGGGCCAGCGCGTACCGGGTGGCGTCGACCCCGATCGCCTCGACGATGTCCTCGAGCGTGACGACCGTGCCGGCCCGCTTGCTCATCCGTACGGGCTGCTTGTCCCGCACCAGGTTGACCAGCTGGCCGATCAGGATCTCGAGGTTCTTGGCCGGGTCGTCGCCGAAGCACGCCGCCATGGCCTTCATCCGGCCGATGTACCCGTGGTGGTCGGCGCCCAGCATGATCACGACGCGCTCGAACCCGCGCTTGCGCTTGTCGAGGTAGTAGGCGCAGTCGGCGGCGAAATACGTCCAGTCGCCGTCCGACTTGCGGAGCACCCGGTCCTTGTCGTCGCCGAACTCGGTGGTCCGCAGCCAGGTCGCGCCGTCGGCCTCGTAGATGTGGCCCTGCTCACGCAGCCGGTCGAGCGCCTCCTGCAGCTCGCCCCGCTCGTGCAGGTCCTTCTCGTTGAAATACGTGTCGAAGTGCACGCCGAACTCGGTCAGCGACTGCTTGATCTCGGCGAACATCAGATCGACACCGACCCGGCGGAACGTCTCGAGCGCCTCGGCCTCGCCCAGCTTCAGCACATCGGGGGCCTCGGCCTGAACCGCGGTGGCGATCTCGGCGATGTACTCCCCGCCGTAGCCGTCCTCGGGGGCGGGCTCGCCCTTCGCACTGGCGTACAGGGATTTCGCGAAGCGGTCGATCTGGGAGCCGGCGTCGTTGAAGTAATACTCCGTGCCGACCGTCGCCCCCGTCGCGCGCAGCAGCCGCGAGAGCGCGTCGCCGACCGCCGCCCACCGCACGCCGCCGATGTGCACCGGGCCGGTCGGGTTGGCCGAGACGAACTCCAGGTTGATCCGCTCACCGGCCAGGGTGTCGGTGTGCCCGTAGCCCTCGCCGGCCAGCACGATGTCGCGCGCCAGGACACCCGCGGCGGCCGCGTCGAGCCGGATGTTCAGGAAGCCCGGGCCGGCGATCTCGACCGACTTGACGCCCGGCTGCCGCCCCAGCTCCGCGGCGAGATCCGCGGCCAGCTCGCGCGGCGCCACCCCGGCCTTTTTGCCCAGCTGCAGGGCTAGCGTGGAGGCGTAATCACCGTGCTCGGGGTTGCGGGGTCGCTCGACCGTCGTGGCCTCGGGCAGCGCCGACGTGTCGAGCCCGCGGGTCTCGAACACGCTACGAGCAGCTGAGAGAACGGTGGCAGCAAGGTTGGCGGGAGTCACCCGGCCATGCTATCGGGGGTAGACTTCGTCGCTCGGCGGCCACCCGAGCCCCGCCCTCTCTCTCACAAAGAATCGACGAGGCACGATGAGCATGAGCACGCCGGGTCCCGAACGGGTCCCGTCCTCCGTCAAGGTCACCAAGACCTCCGGCCAGGGCAAGCCGCCGGCCGGCTCCTCCGCCGCCAAGAAGACCGGCGGCGGCAAGGGCCCCGCGGGCAAGGGCGGCGGTGGCGGCAAGGGCCGCAAGCCGGTCACCCCGGTCAAGGTCGCGGGCGGCCGCAACTGGGGCCCCATCGCCGTGGCCGGCGTGGTCGTCCTGGTCGCCGTCGGCATCATCGGCTACGGCGTCTTCGCGGCCGTGCAGGGCTCCCGCAGCTGGGAGGACAAGGTCTCCGAGATCGCCGGCGTGGTCAACTACCGCAAGCAGAACAACGCGGCGATCAACGACACGTCCCACAAGCAGGGCCCCCAGCAGTACGTGACGAGCCCGCCCGTCGGCGGCGCGCACAACTCGACGCCGCAGAACTGCTCCGGTGACGTCTACGACGCGCCGATCGCCAACGAGCACGCGGTGCACAGCCTCGAGCACGGCGCGGTCTGGATCACGTACAAGCCGGGTCTCGCGGCCGACCAGGTCGACGTTCTGAAGAAGAAGGTCGAGGGCCAGGACTACACGATGATGTCGCCGTACGCGGGCCTCGACAAGAATGTCTCGGTGCAGGTCTGGGGCTTCCAGTACAAGACGGACGACGTCAACGACGCCAAGATCGACGAATTCATCAAGGACACCCGTCTGGTCTCCGCCCTCGAGCCCGGCATCTCCTGCTCCGGCGGCAACACCACGACCGGCCCGCTGCAGGCCTCGGCCGGCAACGGCGCGGTCATGAACAAGTAATGACCGTCTCGACGAACCCCGGCGCGGCGGCCGACGCCGCCGCGCCGACCGAGACCCACCGCTCCCGCGGCCCGCTCTGGGCCGCGCTGGCGCTGATCCTCGGCGTGGCCCTGGGCATCGGCATCGGCCTGTCCATCCCGCACTTCACGAAACCCGGCGACGACTCGGTCGAAGCCGGCTTCCTGCGCGACATGTCGACCCACCACGCCCAAGCCGTGGAAATGTCGATGATCGCCCACCAGAAGTCCGACGACGCCGAGATCGTCTACGTGGCCAACGACATCGCGCTCACCCAGCACGGCCAGATCGGCTACATGCAGGCCTGGCTGCGCGACTGGGACCTGAGCCCGACCAGCTCCCAGGAGCCGATGGCCTGGATGCCCAACTCGGCCGGCTCGATCGTCAACGGCCTGATGCCCGGCATGGCCACCCCCGAGCAACTCACCAAGCTGCGCGCCGCCAGCGGCAAGGAGCTCAACACCGAGTTCCTGACCCTGATGCGCCAGCACCACCTGGGCGGCATCCACATGGCCCAGGAGGCAGTGAAGCTGTCCGACAACAAGGACGTCGACTGGATCGCCGAAAGCATGGTCAAGTCCCAGCAAACCGAACTCGGTCTGATCGACGACCTCCTCAAGAAGGTCCAAGCCAGCTGACGCCTTCATTGTCGCGAGGCCCCGAACCGCTTGGTTCGGGGCCTCCGTCGTTGGAGGGCTCGCCGTAACCCAGTTGTCGACCACCCCGGCACACCTGCTAGGGTTCTACTCACTTGAGCCCCCGTAGCTCAGGGGATAGAGCGTCGCCCTCCGGAGGCGAAAGCGCAGGTTCGAATCCTGCCGGGGGCACCACTTAGGCTCATCATGTTCGCGGAAAGCGCTCACCTTGGCGTGGTGCATTCCTTTCTGGGGCCCGAGCCCCAGACCCCACGCCGTGGGGGCGAGCCCCCCCCGAACCCCCCAATCGTGTGGTGGCGCGGCGTGCGATCGCTTGGGCTGGAATGCCCCACCCCCAATCGTGTGGTGGCGCGGCGTGCGATCGCTTGGACTGGAATGCCCCACCCCCAATCGTGTGGTGGCGCGGCGTGCGATCGCTTGGACTGGAATGCCCCACCCCCAATCGTGTGGTGGCGCGGCGTGCGATCGCTTGGACTGGAATGGTCACCCCTCAATCGTGTGGTGGCGCGGTGTGCGTCAGGCACTACGCCGTGGGGCGAGGGCCGGGGCATCGCGATCGTGTGGTGGTGCGGTGTGTGGGTGTTTGAGGTGCGACCTTGACGTTGGGGGGTGCCGGGGTTTGCGCTTTGGCTCTGGGCGGCGGCTGGGGCTGGCCTTGGCATCGAGCGGGGTCCGAGCCTCCGGCCAGTGGGTTGGCGGCGTTGGTGGCGCAGCTGCACCGGCTGATGAGGGCAGTGTGCTGTTCGTGTGCGCGGAGAGTTTCGGACTGACTGGCAGCCGGGCCCCGGCCGAGGCGGCGAGGGCGGGTTCGAGGCCCGCGGCAGCGGGATCGGCCGAGCGGAGACCAGCGCTTCGAGCGCACTTTGCGTCACACCGTTGATGCCGTGCGGCTGACGTGACAACGGAGGCACAGGTGCCGGTAGCCCAGCCCGCGCTGCGGCCGGGAGCGATCAACTGCCTGACCTCAGTGGGTGGTGGCTGACAGCAGGGTTTCCGCGGCTGGGGTTCGGGTGTTCAGTAGGGATCGGCCCTGGCGGTGGGTGACTATCAGGCCCGCGGCGCGGAGGACGGCTAGATGTTGGGAGATGCCGCCGGGGGTGATGCCTGTGCGGGCGGAAAGCTCCGTGGTGGACAGCGGGGTCGTCAGTTCGGTCAGGACGTTGGCTCGGCTGCGGCCGATCAGGGCGGTCAGGGCGTCGGGGGTGGTTGTGGTGGGTTCCCAGAGGGTGGCTACGCCTGCGGCGGGATAGGCCAGTTGGGGAGTCGGGCCGGCGGAGACGGTCATGACTGTGGGCCAGATGAAGACCGACGGGATCAGGATCAGGCCGGTGCCGGTGGGGACGTCGGGGGCGGTGCAGTGGGGCTGGTTGACGTGCAGGATGCCGTTCTGCCAGGTGACCGCGGGGTGCAGGTCGGCCAGGACGCCTTCCGTGCCGGTGGTGGCGAGCATCTGGGCACGGCGTTGCACCTCGGCGTCCAGCAAAGCCTTCATGCGGGGCCACCTGGGGGCGATGGCGGTGGACCAGAAGGAGGCGATCTCGTCGGACAGCGCGGCCAGGCCGGCGGTGGGGTCGTCGTAGAGCCGAGTCAGCGCACCGGGCCGAAGAGTAAGCCCGGGTAGGAGATCCAGGTGGGCGCGGATGACGTCGGTTGGGGTGGCGCGTAAGGCGGCCAGCTCGGTGTCCAGGTCGGCGGTCAGACCCGTCGGGGGTGGGGTCAGGAAGTCGGGGGTGTAGGCGCCGGGTGGGGCGACCAGCGTGGCGAGCAGGCTGTCGGCGGGGAGGGCCGCCTGGGAGGCCCACGTGCGGTAGACCGCGGGCACGCCGGGTGAGCGGAGGATCCGTACGGCCGCGAGGGTTTCCCAGAGGGCGGAGATCGCGAAACGGATGCGGGTGGCGGAGGCGGCCGAGAGGGCGATCGAGACCAATGTCGGCTCCGTGGATTTAGCTGAGACTCAAACAGTACGGGTTGCCGGAGCCGCGGCGAAGACTGTGGCGGTGACCGAAAACCTCCGCTCCTTGCACATGCCGGGTAAGCCCTTGGTGCTGGTCAACGCGTGGGACGCGGCCAGCGCGCGGATCGTCGAGGCGGCCGGGTCGCGAGCCGTGGCCACCACCAGTGCGGGCGTGGCCTGGAGTTTGGGCGCGCCCGACGGGGACGCGCTGAGCCGGGACGATGCCGTCGCGCTGGTGCGGCGGGTTGTCCGGGCCGTGCGGGTGCCGGTGACCGCCGATATCGAGTCCGGGTTCGGGGTGGAACCGGAAGACGTGGCGACGACCGTACGGGCGGTGGTCGCGGCGGGGGCGGCCGGGGTGAACATCGAGGACGGCGCTCGCGGGGTCGAGGAGCAGACGGCCCGGCTCGCGGCGGCCCGGGCGGCGGCGGGGGCCGAGCTGTTCATCAACGCGCGGCTCGACGCGTACCTGCGGGGTGCGGGTGACGTCGACGAGGTGGTGGCGCGGGCGTCGGCCTATCTCGACGCGGGCGCGGACGGGATCTTCGTGCCGGGGGTCACCGACCCCGAGACGGTGGGGACGCTCGCGGCGAAGATTCCGGCGCCGCTGAACGTGATGGCGGGAGCGGGCGGGCCGAGTGTGGCCGAGTTCGCCGCGCTGGGGGTGGCGCGGGTCAGCCTGGGGTCGGCGGTGGCCCAGGCGGCGTACGCGGTGGCCCGGCATGCCGCCGAGGAGGCGCTGACCACCGGCACGTACGCCGCCGTCGCCGATGCCCTGGAGTACGGCGGGCTGAACGGCCTGATGCGGGGCTATTCCGCGTAGCGCGTGGGCGGGAACGGGTTGTCCTTGCCGAGCGGCACGTTCTCGCCCTCCGCCTCCTGCCGGGCGGTCACGCTCTCGATGTCCTGCTCGACGAGGTCGGCCTCCGGGTCGTACGGCACCGGGTCGTCGGTGGCCGGCGGCACGGCGCCGGGGTCGTAGTCGGTCACGCCGGCCGCGGCCCGCTCCTCCTCGGTGCGGCGGGCCAGCTCGTCGTCGTCGAGGTGCGCGGGGGCGCCGCCGTGGAACCTGCGGTCGCGATCGCCCTCGGCCGCCTCGGTGTTGAAGTTCTCCCTAGTCATGTCGCTTGTCCTTCCCGGCCTCAGTCACGGATAACCGCAGCGTGCCACGGATCGCATCGGCTATCGACGTCCGATGTGCACTCGCGAGAGAACCGGGGTAGTCGTGCCGCCCCAGGTGGCGCGGCGGAGGGATCCGGACAAATGACACCCGAGACGGGCGGCGAGGCCACGTTCGTCCTTTTGCGACTGCCGGTCACCATTGCCGCCGAGCTGGCCGAGACCGTCGACGGCAAACCCAACGCCGAGCTCGTACGCCTCATCGCGGCCACCATGATCGCGGTGAACCCGTCGGTGCCGTCGCCCGTGCTGCGCCGCGCGATCGCCTTCATCCACGAGCACCCGGAGCGGCCGATGACCGTGAGCGCCATCGCGGCGGCGGGCGGGGTCGGGATCCGTGGCCTGCAGACCGCGTTCCGCCGGCATCTCGGGGTCACGCCGATGACCTATCTGCGCCGCGTACGGCTGGATCGGGTGCACCGGGAACTGCTGGCCGGCGACCCGCAGGACGGAATGACCGTGCAGACGGTGGCCCGGCGCTGGGGCTTCGTCAACCTGGGACGGTTCGCCGCGGAGTATCGCGCCGAATACGGCTGCCCGCCGAGCGAGACCCTGCGGGGTTAGGCCTCGTTCCCCGGTCGCAGCCCTGCCCCGGACACGAAACAGGACCTACAGCGGCAGGACCACCTGCGTCGGCGTCTGCCCGACACACGTCACGGCCATCCGATACTTCGACGTCGCCCCGCTGAACAGCACCCGCGCGGTCAACGCCGGCCCCGGCTCGATCGGCCGGGCCGTGAAGCCGTCGGCGGGCTCGAACCCGGTCAGCGACGCCTTGCCCTTGTCGCAGAGCGCGAAGGCGGCACCGCCGGGCGACTCGAGCCGCTGGCCGGCCGGGGGTGCCGACACCGTCGGGGACACGTCGATCGACGCGCTGGGTGCGGGCGCGGCACTCACGGTTCGGGTGACGCCGGGCGATGCGGACGGAATCATCGACGGCACGGGCCCGCTGCCGACGATCGGTCCGGGGCCGGGCCGGTCGGTGGCGGCCGGCACCGGGAGGTTGCCGCGTGGGGAGGCCGACGGCGAGACACCCGCGCTGGTCACGGTCGGTGCCGCCGAGGCCGTCGGGGCGGCCGCCCGCTGCTCTCCGGCCGCCTCGGGGTCGCCGCTGAGCAGCCACGCGATCAGTGCGCCGACGAGCACGACGGCGACGCCTCCACCGGCGAAGACATATTTCCGCCGTACGCCGGAGAACCGGCCCCCGGCCGCGGTGGGAGGTCGCCGCGACGCGTGCATCGGCCGGTCGATCACCGTGGCGGGCCGGGCCGAATTGTGCGCCGCGCCGGTCGGCCAGGGACCCGGCTCGGCGGCGTACCGCGGGGGCTCGGCGGGCGGCGGCGCGGGCCGGGGCAGGCGGAAGGCCGTGGGCTCGTTGTCATCCCGTACGGGATCGGGAACCGACGCCGCCTCGGCCGCGTCGGCCAGCGTGGCCGACACCTCGCTCGCGCTGGGCCGCTCGGCGGGATCTTTGCGCAGGCAGTCGTGGATCAGGTCGGCCACCGCGGCGGGCACACCGGGCAGCTCCGGCAGCGGCTCGGGCTCGACGTAGACGTGGGCCTGCAGCATCTGGGTCGTGCTCTCGACCGTCCACGGCGACTCGTGCGCGAGCAGCCGATAGAGCAGCACGCCGAGCGCGTAGACGTCGGACGCCGGCTCGACCGCGTCGCCGGTGAGCCGCTCGGGCGCGAGATAGGCCGGGGTGCCGACCAGCATGTCCTCCGGGGCGGCGGGACCGGCCACGGCGGCGATGCCGAAATCGACGACCTTGACCCCCGAGGGCGCGATCATGATGTTGGCCATCTTGATGTCGCGGTGGACCAGGCCGTCCTCGTGGGCGACGGCGAGCGCGGCCGCCACCTCGCCGCAGATGCGGAAGATCGTGCGCGGCGGCAGCGGCCCGGAGGACACCCGCTGCTGCAGGGTCGGGCCGTTGACCAGCTCCATCACCACGTACGGCAGGTCGTCGGCCTCGCCGTAGTCGTAGACCTGGGCGATGTTGGGGTGCGAGAGGTTGGCCGCGGCCCGGGCCTCGTCACGGATGCGGGCCCGCGATTGTGGATCACCGGCGAACCGGCCCGCCAGCACCTTGACCGCGACCGGGCGGCCGAGCACCTCGTCGCGGGCACGCCACACCACGGCCATGCCGCCATTGCCGAGTTCGCTCAGCAATGTGTAGCGGCCGCCGAGTGCCTGCCGAACTTCCACCGTGGCAGTCTGCCAACCCGGCCGCGAAATCGCACATCCGAGTACGGCTCGAATCGCGCTCGCTTTCACATTCCGGCATTGTTTAGTCGCGTCCTTCCCGACCTTCGGGTAATTGATCAAGGAGCGGTATGGCCAACTCGATCAGGCAGCGACTCGCCGATGCGGCATTGTCGCGCCTTCTGCGCCAGGGGCCCGCGGCGAACGACTATGTGCTGGCGACCGCGCGCACGCCGATGCGCGACGGCGTGGTGCTGGTGGCCGATCACTACGCCCCGGTCACCGCCCGCCCCCGCGGCACGGTGCTGATGCGCAGCCCGTACGGGCGTGGGTTTCCCGCCTCGGCGCTCAACGGACGGCTGTTCGCGGCGCGCGGCTATCACGTGATCCTGCAGAGCGTCCGGGGCACGTTCGGGTCGGGCGGCCGTTTCACGCCGATGGCGCAGGAGGCCGAGGACGGGCTGGACACCGTCGCCTGGCTGCGGGAACAGCCCTGGTTCGACGGGCGGCTGGCCACGCTCGGCGCCTCGTACCTGGCCTGGGCACAATGGACGATGATGCAGGACCCGCCGCCCGAATTGCGGGCCGCCGTCGTGTATGTCGGTCCGCACGACTTCCGCGAGGCCGTCTACGGCACTGGCGCGTTCACGCTCGGCGACTTTCTCAGCTGGAGCGACCTGATCGCCCATCAGGAGGACGGCGGCCTGCTGCGCCGGGCGCTCAACGACGCCTCGGCCGCCCGCCGCCTGCGGCCCGCGCTCGAGGGCGTGCCGCTGCCGGAGGCGGCCGATCCGGTGCTGCGCGGCCGCGCCCCCTGGTATCGGGAGTGGCTCTCGCATCCCGACGACGACGACCCGTGGTGGGAGCCCTACCGAGCCGGCAAGGCCCTGGACAAGGTCGACACGCCCGTGCTGATCATCAGCGGCTGGCAGGACCTGTTCGTCGACCAGTCGCTGCGGCAGTACGAGGCCCTGCACGCCCGCAACGTCGAGGTGGGTCTGACGGTGGGCCCGTGGACCCACCTGACCGTGGGTCTGCAGGGCGCGATGACGATGGCCCGCGAAAGCCTGGCCTGGCTCGACGAGCACATGGCCGACGGTCCGTCGAGCCGCAAGTCCCCGGTTCGCGTCTTCCGGACGGGCGAGCGCCGCTGGCACGAACTGGCCTCCTGGCCACCCCCGTCGGCGCCCGCGATCTTCCAACTGCACGCCGACCGCACCCTGACCCTCGCCGCCAACCCCGCCCCCGGCAGCACGCCCACCGACGATCCAACCGCCACTTTCGGCGGCTCGACTGGTGGCGGCCCCGCTCCGGGCAACGGGCCAACCGATTCGCCCGATTCGCTGGTCGGCTTGCTCGTGGCTCTTCCCGCAGGTGACGATGCCGGCGCGGGCTCAGCCGGCGGCACCCGGCGGTCGGCGAGCGAAACCGTGCGTTTCCGGTACGACCCGGCGGAGCCGACGCCGACCGTGGGCGGGCGGACGCTGACCGGCTCGATGGGGGTCAAGGACAACCGGGCGCTCGAGGCCCGCCCCGACGTGGTGACCTTCACGACCGATCCGCTGCCCACGGCCGTCGACGTGATCGGCGCGCCCGTGCTGGAGCTGGCCGTCTCGGTCGAGCCGGAGCACGCGGACGTGTTCGTACGGCTCTGTGACGTGGACAAACGCGGACACTCGCGGAACTTCGCGGACGGGATGCGGCGGCTCGACCCGTCGATGCGGGCCGGTCAACTGCAGCGGCTCGCCCTCACCCTCGACCCGTGCTTTCACCGGCTCGCGGCCGGTCATCGGCTGCGCGTGCAGGTCTCGGGCGGGTCGTTCCCGCGTTTCGCCCGCAATCTGGGCTCGCCCGCGGACGCGACCGAACTGCGGCCGCAGGAGCACACCATCCACTGTGCGCAATCGCGACTCGTGCTGCCGGTCGCGGCGACAAATTGATCAGGCGGGGTGTTTCATCCACCATTCGGTGAATTGGCGGGCCTGGCCGAGATTGTCGAGCCGGAGCACCCACAAATTGCTGTACGTATCGTCCGGATAGACCGTCTTCGCCTCGATCATCGCGAGATCCTCCGTGACTATCAGCGGGTGCCACTCGAACGTCGTGCTGCCCGGTTCGTCTTTGATCTTCAGCCATTGCTCGACGATCGCGTCGCGGCCGAGCCACGGTTTCGCATACGGTTCCGGAAAATACGCCGCGTCCTCGGCGAACAGGGCGGCGATGTGCCGCGGATCGTTGGACTCCCACGCCTTGCGATAACCGGCGACCCACGCCGTCACCGTCTCGAGACTGGTCATCAAGCCTCCCCAGGCCGTTCCCCGACCGCACCGTACGCCAACTGGCCGAGCTCGGTCAGTGCCCCGTTCCACAACAGGTCGCTGACCTGGCTGAGCAGGATGAAGATCAAGCCCTCGCGCGGGTCGGTGAACCAATCCGTGCCGTAGCCCCCGGCCCAGCCGTAGCGCCCGGGAGCGCTGACCTCGTCGGCCCGCACGGTGACCGCGAGACCGTAACCCCAGCCCGAGCCGCCCAGGAAGAACCCGCCGCCCTCGATCTGCTCGGGGCTCAGGCGGTTGGTGGTCATCGCGGCCACCGACCGCTCGGACAGCAGCCGGGTGCCGCCGTGCACGCCGCCCTGCAGCAGCAAGCGGGCGAAGGCCAGATAGTCGTCGGCGGTGGAGAGCAGCCCGGCCGAGCCGCTCGGGAAGACCGGCGGCCTGGTCCACGCCTCGGCCGGCTCGCCTGTCTGGCGGGCCGGAGGGCCCGAACCGTCGCCCAGATAATGCGGGGGGACCTGGGCGATGCGCTCGGCGGGCAGCCAGAAGCCGGTGCTGGTCATGCCGAGCGGGGCGAACACGCGCTCGTGCAGCAGCTCGCCCAGCGGTTTGCCGGCCGCGCGGGCCAGCAGGACACCCAGGACGAGCGTGCCCGTGTTGTACATCCATGTCTCGCCCGGCTGGTGGATCAGCGGCAGCGAACCGAACCGGCGGATCCACTCGTCGGGCTCGTGGACTGTGCGCGGCTCGGGCTCGGCCAGCTGCAGGCCGAGCTCGCGCCAGGCCCGGACGATCGGGAAGGGCGGATCGATGTCGCCGCCGGGCCCGATCAGCTGGCCGAAGCCGAGGGTGAACGTCAGCAGGTCTTCGACGGTGATCGGCCGCGCGAGCGGGACGGTCTCGTCGAGCGGAGCGTCGGGCCGGGCCAGCACCCGCTGACCGGCCAGCTCGGGCAGGAAGTGGGTGACCGGCTGCTCGAGGTCGAGCGCGTCGTCCTCGGCCAGCATCATCGTGACGGCGGCCAGCACCGGCTTGGTCATCGAGGTGATGTGGAACGGGGTGTCGCGGCGGATCGGCACGGGGCCGCCGAACTCGGTGACGCCGGCCGTCTCGACCAGCACGTCGTCGCCCCGGGCGACCAGGGCCAGGAGGCCGGGGACTTCACCGCGCTCGACCCGCGCGGCCATGGCTTGCTGGAGCTGACTCGACATGGGGCACAGCCTGCCACCACCCCCCGACATTTTCAGTTTTTGTCGGGGGCCGTGGCTAAGGTCTGGCCATGACTCAGAACTGGCGGGAGCTGCCCGCCCCGGCCCGGCCGATCGCGGCCGCGACGACGGCGGCGGTGACCGCGGCGCAGGCGCACGACGCCGAGGCGCTCGACGTGGCGACGGCCGAGCTGGCCGCGCTCGACCCCGCGCAGACCGGCTTGATCCTCGGCACCTCCGTGCGCCTGCTGCTCGAGGAGGCCCACCCCGACGGCCTCGACGGTGACGCCGTGCGCGACGTGCTGCAGCGCTGTGTCCGGTCGTCGGTCGCCTGGCATCCGCAGACCGACCCGCATGTCGTGCTCTACCTGCTGGCGGGCTCGCTCGGCGTGCTCGACGAGGACGCGGCCGACGTGCCCAAGCCCGACGCGCTGGCCCGGCACGCCGCGCTGCTGCTGGCCGAGCTGCTCGGTGGGCGTACGGCGGAAAAGGTCTTGACCGCGGCCCTGTCCGAGATCGAGCGCACCCAGCTGAACGATTGAGTCGTTGAGTGAGCGTCAGATGCGGTGATATCGGGTGAAAAGGGGGCAGTCATGGCGACGCGAACGGATCCGGGGCTGCTGCTGCGCCCGATGCTGCACGTGGACGACCTGGCCGCGTCGATCGCCTTCTACCGCCTGCTCGGCGGCGAGGTGATCCACGGCGGCGACGACAGCGACTGGGTGCTCATGCAGCTCGGCACGATCCAGATCGGACTGATCCCGCGCCCGCCCGACCGCGACCGCGGCGAGGACACGATCGAGCTCACGTTCGACGCGTCGATGCCGCTGCCCGAGCTCGAATCCCACCTGCACCGGGCCGGCTTCCCGATCGCCGGCGTCGGCCACGACCGCGACTTCGGCGACCAGCTCCACGTGCGTACGCCCGAAGGTCTGGTCCTGAAGATCAGTCGGCGGGAGCCGGGCTGACCGGGTGCCGCGCGGCCCAGTCGCAGATCGCGGCGAGCGGCTCCCGCAGCGTGTGCCCGAGATCGGTCAGCCCGTATTCGACGTGCTGCGGCGCGGTGTCCTTGAGCACGCGCCGCTCGACGAGCCCGTCGGCCTCCATGCCCCGCAGCGTCTCGGTCAGCATCTTCTGCGTGATGCCGGGCACCCGCCGGCGCAGATCGGCGGGCCGCTGCGGACCGGCCAGCAGCGAATAGATCAGCAACACCCGCCATTTCGCGGCGAGACGCTCCAGCGCCTGCCGGGTGGTGCAGCTCTCCTCGAGCACGTCGGGGACGACCAGATCCATGACTGCCCTTTATGGGTACGCGAAAGTGCCTTCTGCCCCTCCGTCGGGTAGCAGCCTAATCTCGCGGCGTGACCGAACGCGTGACCATCCACAGCGAGGGCCTGGCCCTCTCCGGCGTCCTCCACCCCACCCCCGGCCCGCGGGCCATCGTCCTCACCGGACCCTTCACCGGCGTGAAAGAACAGGTCACCGGCCTGTACGCGGAACGACTGGCGGCCGCGGGCTTCACCACGCTCGCCTTCGACCACCGCGGCTTCGGCGAGAGCGAAGGCCGCCCGCAACACGAGGACAGCCAGGGCAAACTCGCCGACCTGCGGGCCGCGGTGAGCTTCCTCGACGGCTACGACGTGGCAGTCGTCGGCATCTGCCTCGGCGGCGGCTACGCCATGCGCGCGGCCGCCCTCGACCCGCGCGTGGTGGCGGTCGCGGGCATCGCAGGGGCCTACAACAGCCCGGCCTGGTTCGCCGAACGGATGGGCCGGGCGGCGTACGGGAAAGCCTTGACCGACATGATCGACCGCTATGACGACTTCCTGCCCGCGGTGGCCCCCGAAGGCGAGGCGGCGATGCCCGGCGACGAACCCTGGCAGTACTACTCGAAGCACCCCGCCAACTGGACCAACCGCGTGACCCGAGGCTCCCTGCACAGCCTGATGACCCTGGACGTGCTGGGCGTACGCCCCCTGCTCCCACCCAGCCTGATCATCCACGGCCGCCGCGACGACTACTGCTCCCCGGACCTGGCCGAGGCGATGGCCGCCGACGAGACCCTCTGGCTCGACAGCGACCGCCACACAGATTTCTACGACAACGACACGTACGTCACCCAGGCCGTCACCGCCACCGCCGAGTTCCTCCGGGGTGCGTCGTAACGCTCGTCACTGCAGTCGGTAAAAGTTTGCAGGGGCTGCAAGATTCGACTTAGCCTGCCCGAGTGGGAAACACAGCGACCGACGCCGCCCCCGGCCGGCGGGATCGGAAGAAACGGCAGACCCGGGACGCGCTCGTGGCGGCGGCTCTGCGGCTCGTCGACGAGCGTGGGCGCGATCATGTGACGGTTGAGGAGATCTCCGAGGCGGCCGACGTGTCGCCGCGGACGTTCTTCAACTACTTCGCGACCAAGGACGATGCTCTGCTCGGCGGGCCGCTGCCGGACGGGCCCTCGATCCACGATCGGCTGCTCGCCGTGCCGGCCGGGGTGCCTCTCCTCAACGCGCTGTTCGAGGCCATGCAGCCCGACATCGAGCAGATCCAGGCCGAGCGTGACGTCTGGCTGCTGCGGCTGCGCGTGATCAAGAGCAACCCGTCGCTGTTGCCGCTTCTCGTGGCGCGCGGGGAGTGCGCCGAGGAGGAGACCGTGGCCGCGGTCGCCGCGCGTACGGGAATTGCTCCTGACAGCCTGTTTCCCCAGCTCGTCGCCACCACCGCGGGGGCCGCGCTACGCACCTCGATGATGCGCTGGGCCACCGACGACAACCGTGACCTCCTCGACCTCGTGCGCGAGGCCTTCGTCATTCTCGGCTCCGGCCTGACCGAGCCGGCACCTACTCACGAGGAAGTCACCCGATGACCCTGACTCAGCCCGAGGCCGTCCCCGACGACCCCACCACCGGCCGGATGTCCCGCGGCCAGGTCGTGCAGGCCCTGTCCGGCCTGATGCTCGGCATGTTCGTGTCGATCCTCGCCTCGACCGTCGTCTCCAACGCCCTCCCCCGGATCATCGCCGACCTCAACGGCAGCCAGTCCGTCTACACCTGGATCGTCACCGCCGAGCTGCTGGCAATGACGGCCACCGTCCCGCTGTGGGGCAAGCTGGCCGACCTCTACAGCAAGAAGCTGCTGGTCCAGCTCTCGCTGTTGCTGTTCGTGGCGGGTTCGCTGATCGCCGGCTTCACCCCCAACGTCGAGGTGCTCGTCGTCAGCCGCGTGGTGCAGGGCATCGGCGCCGGCGGCATGACCGCGCTGGCCACGATCGTGCTGGCCGCGATCATCCCGCCGCGCGAGATGGGCCGCTACGCCGGCATGTTCGGCGCGGTCTTCGGCGTCGCGACGATCGCCGGCCCGCTGATCGGCGGTCTCATGGTCGACACGTCGTGGCTCGGCTGGCGCTGGTGCTTCTTCATCGGCGTCCCGTTCTCGATCGCCGCGATCGCCCTGCTCCAGAAGACACTTCACCTTCCCTCCGTACGCCGGAAGGGCGTGAAGATCGACTGGCTCGGCGCCTTCCTCATCACCGCCGGGGTCAGCACTCTCCTGATCTGGTCGACGCTGGCCGGTCAGCACTTCGACTGGGCGTCCTGGGAGACGGCGGCGTTCGTGGCCGGCGGCGTCGTCCTGCTGGCGCTGGCCGTGTGGGTCGAGTCCCGCGCCCCGGAGCCGATCATCCCGCTCGGCATCTTCCGCAACCGCACCGTCACCCTGACGATCATCGCCAGCGTGCTGGTCGGCGTGGCGATGTTCGGCGGCACGGTGTTCCTGTCGCAGTACTTCCAGGTTGCGCTCGGTAAGTCCCCGACCGTCGCCGGCCTGATGAGCCTGCCGATGATTTTCGGTCTGCTGGTCTCGTCGGTCGTCGCCGGGGCGCTCATCACAAAGTTCGGCAAGTGGAAGATTTACCTGGTCGCGGGGGCCGTCATCATGACGGTCGGAATGTTCCTGCTGAGCACGATCGGCGCGACCACGAGCGTGCTGGTGCTGTCGCTGCACATGGCCGTGCTGGGCGTCGGTGTCGGCATGCTGATGCAGAACCTGGTGCTGGCCGCGCAGAACGACGTGCCCGCGGCGGAGCTGGGCGCGGCCACGTCGACGCTGACGTTCTTCCGCAGCATGGGCGGCGCGATCGGCGTGAGCGCGCTGGGCGCCGTGCTGGCCTCGCGGGTGTCGTCGCTGACGGCCGAGAAGTTCGGCGAGACGGCGACGGCGTCCGGCGGCGGCGGGCACGCGGTGCCCGACCTGACCCAGCTGCCCCCGGAGGTCAAGACGATCGTCGCCGACATCTACGGCACGGCCACGGCCGAGCTGTTCCTGGTCGGGGCGCCGATCGCGTTCCTGGCGATCATCGCGGTGCTCTTCATCAAGGAGAAGCCGCTCTCCGACCTGAGCGGCGACGAGCGGCGGGCCCGCGAGGAAGCGGCGCTGAGCGCGCACTGAACGCTCGCCTGAGCACGAACTGATGAGCGGCTGCCCCCTCGGGGGTGGCCGCTCAGTCGCGTCAGGAGCTCGTCAGTGCAGGTTGACCGACGTGCGCGGGGAGGGCGGCTCGGCGCAGCCCAGCAGGCCCACCAGGCCCGACACCCAGAGCTGGCGGTAGACCGTCGGGCTCGGGTGGCTCACCACCAGCTTGATGCCGCTGGCGGCGGCGGTGTGGAAGCAGGCCACGAGGATGCCGATCCCGATGCTGTCGATCAGCATGACGCGCTGGAGATCGAGGCAGATCTTGCCCGGCGTGGAGCTGGTCAGCACGTCGTTGACGGCGTCCCGCATCACGTGGGCGTTGTCGAGGTCGATCTCCCCACTGGGGGCGATCTCGACGGTGCCATCAGCCAACTGGCGCGTGGTGATCGGCAGATACACGGCTGCCCTCTTCCTGGCGTCGAGCGGGGCCGACGCCGAATTCCGCGAGGAGGACGCACTGCCGGCCTCAGAAGGCCCTGACAGGCATCGGACGCCTCGCCCCGGCGCCACTCTCCAACCGCGTCCCTACAACAATCCGCTGGTCTGCAAGTTACGCCACGTAGGCGCGGAACGCCAGAGTAGTTCATATGGCCTGAATGTGCTGGATCGGTCATCGCGTGGCGGCAACGTTGACGTTCCACGTGTTGGGGTCGAATACTCACCGTATGCGATGGAGCGCCTCTCGGCATGGTTGACGTCTTCCCGAGGTATGCCCACGTGTTCCCCGAGGTCCCGGACATCGTCCACTTCAGCGGGGTTGACATCGATGAGGCCCGGTCGGTGCTAAATCGTTTCTACTATCCGGTAGCAGTCGGTATGCCCGAAGGCACCGACAACTTCGAGTTAGGTGTCGGAGTGATCCAACTCGGACCCCTGACGGTCGGCCGGCTCAGCTTCACCAGCCCTGTGACGCTGCTCGTAGCCGAACTCGACGCCTATCACGTAAGCATCCCGACCGCGGGACGCCTGCACGCCCGGCACGCGGGTCACGAGGTGGTCGCCGGGCCGTCCACGGCGGTCATCTTCGGCCCCGGCAGCCCGGTCTACACGTCCCGCGGGGCCAACTCCGCCGAATTGGCGGTCAAGATCGAGCGGAAAGCGCTCGAGGACGAATTGTCTGGACTGTTGGGACACCCGATCGAGGGACCCCTGGGCCTCCCCCCGGAGGTGGACCTTTCCACCGGTCCGGGTTACAGCTGGACCCGGCTCATCCGGCTGCTGTGCGACGAGCTCGAATACGAGTCGAGCCTGTTCGCCGAGCCGATGATGGCCGAGCAACTGCGCAGCACGATCCTCAGCGGGCTGCTGCTGAGCCTGCCGCACCGCTATCACGCCGAGCTGACCGGTCCGATCACCGCCGGCCCGCCCCGGGCGATCCGCCGCGTGGTCGAGGCGATCCAGTCCGAGCCGGAACGCGCGTTCACCGTGACCGACCTCGCCCGCGTGGCCAACATGAGCGTCCGGTCGCTGCAGGAGGGCTTCCGGCGGCACGTCGGCACCGCCCCGATGACCTATCTGCAGCAGGTGCGGCTGGGCCGGGTGCACGACGCGTTGCGCCGGGCCGACCCCGTACGGGTGACGGTCGCGGCCGTGGCGCACCGGTGGGGCTTCGCGCATCTGGGCCGGTTCGCGTCGGCCTATCGGGCCCGGTTCGGCGAATCCCCGTCGGAGACCCTGCGGGCACCCCACTGAGGCGAAGACCCTGCGGCCCCCGCCGAGGCAATGCCCGGCGGCTATTCGCCGGGATCGCTGCGGCGGGGCTGGGGAACCTCGTTCGGGGTGGGCCGCGCCTCCGTCAGGCCGAAGATGTGACCGCGCGGCGGCACCCACTCGCGCCACGGGCCCAGCCGCGGCGGCACCGCGACCAGGTCGCCGTCGCCGGCGCCGCGCTGGGTGCGCAGATAGGCCAGCACCCGGGCCGCCGCCTGACCACCGTCCTCCGCCAGGTTCAGCAGGAGGCGACGGGCATCGTCGGCCGCGGGGTCGGCCGGGTCGAGACCCGGCACGTCCGCGGCGGGGCGGCGCAGCAGCGCGGCCAGACCCGCCAGGGCCTGCAGCGCGTCGCACGCGTCCCGCTCGGCATCGGACAGGCTGGTCACGACCGCCCTCCCCGACTCTCGGTCATGCGTTTCCCCCTCACCCCGCCCGCTCGTGCCGGGGCCCGGGCGCATCCCACCCGGCCCCCGCGAACGGGCGTCAAGGCGAAAATGTATTCGGCCCGCTACTAAGCGTCCATCCGTAACGCGCAGGTCCTGTCCAGTTAGCGCTCAGTTTGACCAGCGGACGACACGATCGTCCCATTCCGACCCATGGTGAATACCCACATCGATGGGGTACTACCGGAGGTGAGCCGAGTAATGGAGGACATCATGACCGACGAGATGCGCCAGCCGCTGGAGGAGACGCCGGAGGTGGCCGACGCGATCGAGGACGACGTCGCCGTCGGCGCGTTCATCACCGGCGGCGCCCCGGACAGTGACAACCCCGAGTTCCTGCAGCCCGGCGAGGAGCCCCACGTGCGTACGGGGGCCGATCAGCCGTGGGACCCGGAGGACCTGGCCGTCGCCGAGGGCCGCGACCCCACCCCCGAGAACGTCGAGCGCGCCCGCCAGGAGCTCGAGCGCGACGGCGCCGCCGCCATCGAACGCACCGTGCCCTGACGAAGCGTCACGTCAGTTTGACGTCGGCCACCGGCGTCGAGGTCGGCTGGGCCGATCCCCCCGGCGGCTCCAGCGACACGGCGACGTCGCTGGCGCCGGGCAGGCCCTCGACGACCACCACGTCGGCCGACTGCCCGTCAGCCAGGACGCCCGCGTTGACCGGATCGCCGCCGCCCCGGATCGTCCACAGCTGGTAGACCCGGCCGGCGGGCGCGGCGTCCGCGGCCAGGAGCACGACGCCCGCGTTGTGCAGGCGCGAGCTGGCCACGGTCACCCGGCCACCGCTCGACACCGGCTGCTCGTTCAGCACGACGTCGGGCGCGGCCAGGATCTGCCGGACCCGGGCCTGGTCGACCCGCGCGGCCTCGGCGATCTGCCGCTGATCCCGTACGCGCTGATCCTGCACCACATAGACGGCGGAACCCGCCCCGGCCGCCGCGACCACCACGGCCGCCGCGGAGACGAGCCACCGCCGGCGGGACACGCCGCGCACCGGGGGCGCCGCCGGGGCCTCGGGAATCACGGGCGGGGCCTGACGCGTCCGCGAGATCTCGGACATGACGTTGTCGCGCAGCCAGGGCGGCGGCACCGACCACGTGTCGTGCGCCATCTGAGCGGTGGTCTCCCGAAATTCGTCGACCTCGAGGCGGCAGCTGTCGCACTCGCGCAGATGACGCTCGAACGACGCGCGCTCGATGTCGTCCACCGCGTCGAGCACGTACGCGCCGACGAGGGTGTGGATCTCCGTGGTCACGCCGAGACCCCCGTTCCCATGCAGTCGCGCAACCGGATCAACCCGTCGCGCATTCTCGTCTTCACCGTCGGCAGGGGCGTGCCGAGCAGTTCGGCCACCCGCGGATACGAATGGCCCTGGTAGTAAGCCAACGTCACCGCCTGCCGCTGCAGTTCAGTGAGATCTTCGAGACACCGTCTGACCTGCTGACGCTCGAGCCGGCCGGACACCTCGTCGGCCACCGCGTCGTACGGGGTGTCGACCGAGGCCACGCCGGCCCGGATCGTCCGCTCGCTCGCCGCCTGCTCGGAGCGCACCCGGTCGACCGCCCGGCGATGCGCGATCGTGAAGATCCACGAGGTAGCCGAGCCGCGCGCCGGATCGAAGCGGGCGGCCGAGCGCCACACCTCGACGAGCGCCTCCTGCGCCACCTCCTCGGCCTGCGCCGGATCACGCAGCACCCGCCGGATCAGGCCGTAGACGCGCGGCGCGACCAGATCGTAGAGCCGCCCGAAGGCCTTCTCGTCGCCGCGGGCCACCTCACGCAGCAGCTCACCGGCATCGGCCGGGGGCGGCGCCCCGCTGTCCGGCACCGCCGCCAGATGCTCCGGGCGACGGCTTGCTCCGCGCTCCGCCATGGGTCCGCCTTTCGCCGGTTGCCGTCATTCAAACCCCAATTCGCTCCATCCGTACGCCCGGACTGGTCACCGATCGGGAAAACTTCCCGGCGGTCGAAAGGAGAGCGGGGATCGAACGCCGGCTACCTGGCGACAGCAACCGTACGGCCCGTGGCGATCGCCTCCTGGGCGGCGACCAGGATCGCGGTCACCTCGGCGCCGAGGCGGACGTCCAATTCGGACGCGGGACCGCCGCCGGCCTTGGCGATCAGCTGTTCGATCGCGCGGCCCAGGGCGTCGACCGGCGACCACGGCATGTCGGGCGGCGTGCGGACGCCGGCCTCGCCCGCGAACAGGGCGTCCTCGCGCTCGGCGGCGGGCGGGGAGTCGACCGAGAGGGTCAGGTTGCTGATCGTGCCGCTCGCGTGGCGCAGCAGCAGGTGAGTCATGTCACGCGGGCCGGCCAGGCCGGTCACCTCGGTCACCGGGCCCAGCACGGGCAGCACCAGGGCGAGCGCGTGCGGGCCGACGTCCCACAGGCCGCCGCTCTCCTTGCGCCACGGCGACGCGCCGAACGGGTTGTCGTCGGTGAAGATCGAGCCGAGGTGGTCGACCCGGGCTTCAGTCCAGCCGCCGGTCGCGGCCGCGTCGGTGAGGAACTCGGCCAGCTGCGGCATGAGCCGGCGGGTGAAGAAGACCACCGAGGCGAGGTCGCGCTCGTCGACCGCGGCGACGATCTCGGCCGCCTCCTCGCTGGTGAACGCGATCGGCTTGTCGAGCAGCAGATGCCGGCCCGCGCGGGCGGCGCGCAACGCGAGCGGGGCCTGCACGTTCGGCGGCAGCGCGATCGCCACGGCGTCGACGTCGGCGATCAGGTCGTCCTGGTTCCCGTACGCCCGGGAGCCGTGCTCGGCGGCGAGTTCGGCGGCCTTGCCGGGATTGCGCCCCCAGACCCCCACGAGCTCGACCTGCGGGTGGGCGGCCAGCGCCGGAGCGTGTGCCTGGTGGGCCCAGGGCCCCGTGCCGAACAGTCCGAAGCGCATCTGAGTCGCCTGCCTCTCTGATCTTCCAGCCGCAAGCTACCAGGCCGAAGTCCATCAGTACGCTGTGCCGGGTGAACGGTCCTCTGTCGGTGGTGACGATCGTCGCCGCCCTGGTGCTGGCGGCGTGGTATCTGCTGCGCGCCGCCCTCAACCGCGCGCCGAGCCGCTTCGACCTGCTGGCCGCCGCGGTCTTCAGCGCGCTGGTCGCCGTGCTCGTCGTCATCGCGGTCGTCGGCTTGTTCGGCGACTCCCGGCCGAGCGACACCGCCACGTTCGGCGGCTATCTGATCACCACGATTGCCTTCGTGCCGGTCGGCGCCTATCTGGCCCGGTTGGAGCCGACCCGCTGGGGCAGCCTGATCCTCGGCATCGCCTGCCTGGTGCTGCCGGTTCTCGTGCTGCGGCTGCAGCAGATTGCGTCGGTGACCGGTGCCTGAAGCCTCCACTCGCCCCCAGGACGCCGCACTGGGCAGCGGTCTCGGCCGGGTCCTGCTGCTGGTGTACGGCATTTTCGCGCTCTCGGCCAGCGCCCGCGCCCTCGTGCAGATCACCACGCACTTCGGCGAGGCCCCGCTGGCCTATCTGCTCTCGGCGTTCGCCGGCCTGGTCTACATCTCGGCCACCGTCGGGCTGGCGATCGGCGGCGTCCGGGGCCGGCTGATCGCGCTCGTCAGCTGCAGCATCGAGCTGCTCGGGGTGCTGATCGTGGGCATCCTGACCGTCGCCGACACCACCGACTTCCCCGACGACACGGTGTGGTCGCGCTTCGGCAGCGGCTACGGCTACGTCCCGTTGGTGCTGCCCTTCATCGGCCTCTGGTGGATCTGGCGGCACCGCCCCCGCGCGTAGGGCTCCCTATGCCCTAGTCCTCCGCCTCGATGACGTGCGGGACGAAGAAGCTGGCGTCGTTGGTGACCAGGCCCTTGTCGCCGAGGCCCTCACGGATGCCCATGCCGGCCGGCTCGCCGTCGATCAGCCACGAGCCGATCACCGGGTGCACGACGCCCTCCAGGCCCTCGAAGGACGGCAGCTCGCAGAGCTCCTGCACGACGAAGCGCCCGTCCGACCCGTACTCGGAAGGGTTTTCGGTGATCGTGCGGCCGTCCTTGACCAGCGTGACCGAGCCGCCCTCGCGACCCCAGATGGGCTTCTTGGCGTAGCTGGTCAGCGTGGCCGCCTTGGAGGACTCGGCGAAATAGGCCGGGAGCAGGTATTTGCTGCGCTCGGGGTGCTCGCCGAACAGCATCCACAGCACCGGGAGCAGGGCCTTGTTGCCGAGCAGGGCCGCCTTGTACGGCGGCTCGATCCAGACCGTGCCGTGCTTGGTGGGGTCGGCCATGTTGCGGAAGAAGGCCTTGCCGCCCTCCTCGCTCCAGAACCACTCCCACGGATAGAGCATGAAGATGACGTCGATCGGCTCGGACTTGTGCTCCTGACCGGGGCCGGGCACGAAGACCACGCGGTCACCGGCGACGTCCCACCCGATCTGGCTCATCGCGATCAGCTCGACCGGATAGCCCGCTTCCTCGGCCGTCGCCATCAGGTAGGCGACGTTCATCCTGTCCTCGCCGGTGCGCTCGGACGTCTCGTACGCGAAGAAGATCTTGGGCTTTTCCGGGAGCCAGGTGCGCGCCTCGCGGAGCTTGTCGATGTTGCGCTTCCAGGCGCCCGGCTCGGCCGGCTCACCGGGACTGGCGGGCCAGCCGACCAGGCGGTCGTGGATCGAGTTCCACTGGCGCCACTCGTGCTTGGTCAGGTTGGTCTGGTCGGCCCAGTGCCACTGGATGACCGCGCTCTCGACCAGCGCCGTCGGCGTCTGCGCGTTGAATTCGAGCAGCTTGGGGGTGCTGCCGGCGCCGTTGTACCAGAGGTCGAAGCGGCCGTAGACCGTCGGCGAATAGTCCGGCGTCTCCATCGGCAGCCGCATGTCGGGGTCTTTGTCGTAGTGCGTCCACGTCTCGGCGTCGCCGTCGAACCACGTCCGGATGATCTGCTCGTGCGCGAACTCCGGGATGCCGATCTTGGCGAGATAGCACGACTGCGGGTTGCAGACCGAGGCGAAGAAGCCGTCCTTGCGACCCTGCAACGTGTGGCGCGGGCACTGCTTGACCATCCAGTCGCCGGCCTCGAGGCACATCTCGTAGAGCGCGGCGGTGGCCGTCTCGAGCTCCTCGATCTCGGCCGCGGTGAAGTCGTAGAACGGCCCCTCCTGCCAGTACGAGACCATCGTCCCGTCGGGCAGCTCGGTGTCGTTGTAGGTCAGGCCGAGGCTGAAGTTGGTGAGCTTCCAGCCGTCACGAACCGGACCGTATGCGACTCGGCGCACGCTCAGCTGCCCCCGCTCTTGCTGTTGCTGCGCGCGACGCCGCCCTTGCCGACCACGCTCGTCTTGATCGTGCCGTTGCCGATCCGGCCGCTGGCGGGCAGGCCGAACGACTGCCGCGCCTTCGTGTCGTTGTACGCGAACTTGTTGCCGCCCGGGGGCAGCTTGTAGCCCACCGGATAGCCCGAGCGATAACCCGACGAATACCAGATGAAGAACGGCAGCACCCCGAGGCCGGAGCCACCGTTGTTGTCGTCGTCGTCGCAGTAGTCCTCGTCGACGACCGTGCCGTTGGCGTCGGCGCAGTAGAAACCGGCGTCGTCGTAGTCGTCGTCGTTGTCGCAGGCCGCCAGCCCGCCCGCCGCGAGGAGCAAGAACGTGCTGGTGAGCGACACGCTACGAGAGCTCATGCGTCGGTTCATCATCATCCCTTTGTAGCGCCTCACAGCAACCGCTGCACTATGCGCGGGGCCCTCCGGCAACATAGATGACCTGCCCGGACACGAAGCCGGCACCCTCGCTGACGAGGAAGGATACGGTGTTCGCGACATCCTCGGGGCGACCCGCCCGCCCCACGGGAATCTGGGCCACCGCAGCCTTCTCGAACTGGGCGAAATCGACCCCGACCCGGGCCGCGGTGGCCGCGGTCATGTCGGTGACGATGAATCCGGGGGCCACGGCGTTGGCGGTGATGCCGTAGCGGCCCAGCTCGATCGCGAGGGTCTTGGTGAAGCCCTGCAGGCCGGCCTTGGCCGCGGCGTAGTTGGCCTGGCCCCGGTTGCCGAGGGCGGAGGTGCTGGAGAGGCTGACGATGCGGCCCCAGCCCGCGTCGACCATGTGCTTCTGCACGGCCCGGCTGAACAGGAAGGCGCCGCGCAGGTGGACCGCCATCACGGTCTCCCAGTCGTCGTCGGTCATCTTGAACAGCAGGTTGTCGCGCAGCACGCCGGCGTTGTTGACCAGCACGGTTGGGGTGCCGAGCTCGGCCTTGACCCGCTCGACGGCCGCGCCGACCTGGATCGGGTCGGAGACGTCGGCCCCCACCGCGAGGGCCGTCCCACCCGCGTCGTGGATCGCCGTCACGGTGTTGGCGCACGCGCCCTCGTCGAGGTCGACGACGGCCACGGCCATGCCGTCGGCGGCGAGCTGGCGAGCGGTGGCCTCACCGATGCCCCGGGCGGCCCCGGTGACGATGGCGACGCGAGTGGGAACGGACTGCGACACTTATGCCTCCGAATATTTGCACTGGGAGTGCACTTTAACCCAGGATCAGACCGTACGACGTAGGCGAATCCACCGGTATCCGTACCCGGCCACCTCGACCTTGTCCCATTTGCCCAGCTCCGGGTATTCCTGGTCGGCCAGGACGTCGTTGGGCTGGTCGGCCTCGGCGGCGAGCGAGCTCAGGTCGAGCGTCGCCGCCTCGGTTCCCAAGTTGTGCACGAAGACCATCGTGCCGGTCTCGCCGTCCGCGCGGTGGACCAACACACTGGTCGTGCCCGGAATATCGACATGCGTGCAGCTGCCCGTGCCGACCTCGGGGGCCTCCCGGAGCGTACGGATCATGCGCTCGAACCAGGAGAGCAGCGAGTTGGGGTCGTGCCGCTGGAGGGTCACGTTGACCTTCTCCCAGCCGTAGTCGCCGCCGCTGATCACCGGGCGGGCCAGGTCTTTGGGCTTGGCCCGGGAGAAACCGCCGTTGTCGGTGAGCGACCACTGCATGCCGGTGCGGATCGCGTAACGGCCGTCCTCGGCGAGGTCGTCACCCATGCCGATCTCCTCGCCGTAGCGGATGACCGGGGTGCCGCGCAGGCTGAACTGCAGGGCGTAGGCCAGCTCGAGGTGCCGGCGGTCGTTGCCGAGCATCGGGGCCAGCCGCCGCCGGATGCCCCGGCCGTAGAGCTGCATCTCGGGCTCCGGGCCGAACTTCGCGAAGACCTCCGCCCGCTGCTCGGCGGTGAGCCGGGACAGGTCGATCTCGTCGTGGTTGCGCAGGAACGTGGCCCACTGGCCGCCCTCGGGCAGCATCGGGGTGTCGCGCAGGCCGTCGATGATCGGCTCGGCGTCCTCGCGGGCCAGGGCCAGGATCAGCCGGCCGTTGAGCATGAAGTCGAACAGCATGTGGATGCGATTGTTCGAGCCGCCCTTGTCGCCGAAGAAGTCGACCAGCTGGGCGGGCTCGACGTTCGCCTCGGCCAGCAGCACGGCGTCGCCCTTGCGCCACTGCACGTGCTGGCGCAGCTCGGTCAGGAAGTCGAGATCCTTGGGCGAGTTCGGGTTGCCGGGCTCGGTCTGCTCGATGATGAACGGCACGGCATCCATGCGGAACCCGGCCACGCCCAGCTGCAGCCAGAACGAGGTGATCTTTTTGATCTCCTCGCGGACCTCGGGGTTGTTGATGTTGAGGTCGGGCTGGAACTTGTAGAACCGGTGGTAATACCAGAGCTTGGCCGTGCGGTCGTACGTCCAGGTCTCGTCCTGCTCACCGGGGAAGACCATGCCCTGCTTGCGATCGGCGGGCTCGGTCTCCGACCAGACATACCAGTCACGGTATGGCGAATCGGGCGACGACCGGGCCGACTGGAACCACGGGTGCTTGTCCGAGGTGTGGTTGACGACCAGGTCGATGATGACCTTGATGCCGAGGTTGCCCGCCTGGTGCAGCAGTTCGGCGAAGTCACCGAGGTTTCCGAAGCGCGGGTCGATGTTGTAGAAGTCGGACACGTCGTAGCCGTCGTCGAGATCCGGCGTCGGGTGGATCGGGTTGAGCCACAGGCAGTTGACGCCGAGCCGGGCCAGATAGTCGAGCCTGTTGATCATCCCGCGGATGTCGCCGCAGCCGTCCCCGTTCGAGTCGGCGAACGTGTCGATGTCGGCACAGTAGACAACGGCTTTCCGATACCACCGGTCAGTCATGCCCCTCTACTTCACCGTGACCCC
Organism: Paractinoplanes lichenicola; assembly: GCF_016785085.1. Lineage (GTDB taxonomy): Bacteria > Actinomycetota > Actinomycetes > Mycobacteriales > Micromonosporaceae > Actinoplanes > Actinoplanes lichenicola. The sequence goes on along the minus strand of NZ_JAENHO010000003.1, from coordinate 671,402 downwards.
ACAGCTCGAAACCGCTGACCGCCGAGGATCACCGGCGGGACGTGGTCAGACCCGGAATGTCGCGACGGCTGAGCACCGACACCCCGGCGAAGGCGGCCAGCGGCACCAGCACGAGGACGGCCCACTGCAGCGGGCTGATCAGTTGCAGCGAATCGGGGTGGCCCATGTTGTATTTGATGAGGCCACCGAAGCCCCACTGCACCAACGGCACCGTCACGATCACGGGCGCGGCCCAGCACAGCAGCCGGGCGCGGATCTCGGGCTCCTGCTGGAAGACGGCCACCGCGACAAGCACCGCCGCGGCAAGGAAGAGCACCGTGCCGAACAGGCTGAGCGCGCGGGGATAGAAGGAACCCTGGGCGATCAGCAGCGTGCCCGCGGCGGCCACCCAGGGCAGGCCGCGTGGCTCCGGCCCGCCGCGCCCGGCCGCCACCAGGCCGGCGATCAGCACGATCACGGCCGCGACGATCAGCCAATACGCGTAGAGCACCGTGGCCGGGGTCTCGAGATAGAACCGCGCGGGGGCGGCGATCTCGCCGGCCAGCCCGACGGTCGCCCCGACCGCCCCGAGCAGACGCCACCCCAGATAGGCCGCGACCAGGGCGACGCCCCAGCCTGCGAGCCGGGCCCAGGTGGCCGGCTCGACCGGCTGCGCGTACTCCGGGTAAAGCTGCAAGGCCCGCAACTCGGGCATGAGCCGGCGCAGCGCGACGGCGAACAACAGCATCGCGCCGAAGATCGCCACGGTGCGGGCTGCCCGGCTCTGGCCGGTGACCATCAGCCGCAGGTGGGCCGCGATCGCCCCGCGCACGACGTCGAACGCCTGGGCCGCGCCGGGACGCGGGTCGGCCATGAGCACGCCGAGCATCTCGTCGCCGTACTCCTGCCGGAAGTGGCGCGGATAGAGCGCGAGCAGACGCCGGTAGCGGATCTCGGTCATGCGGTGGCTCCCCCGAAATTGGTGCGGCGGGCGCGGAGCCGGCCCTCCGCGAGCGTGGCCTGGGCGCGCAGCCGGGCGGACTCGGCCTCGAGACTCTGCTCGCCGGCCCCCGTCAGCCGGTAGTAGCGCCGGAGGCGGGACTGGACGACCTCTTCCCGGTCGACCTCGATCAGGCCCTCGCCGCGCAGGCGGTCGAGCGCGGCGTAGAGCGTGCCGGCGCGCAGGCGCACGCGGCCGCCGGTCATGTGCTCGACGTCCTCGATCACGGCGTAACCGTGCATCGACTCGCCGGCCAGGGCCGTGAGGATGAGGAAGGTCGGCTCGTTCACGCCGGAAAGAATATACCGACGGTCGGCATATGCAAACCGCCGGATCACGCTTCAGGTTGGATTCAGGTCCGGCGGGTATCAACGAACGGTGGCTGAAGCGGGTCTGAGTCAGCAAGGTGGGCTGACAGGGTGGGTGGCGTCCGTCATCGAGTCGTGGGGCGAGGTGGGCGTGGGCCTGCTTGTCGCCCTGGAAAACCTCATCCCCCCGATCCCCAGCGAGATCGTGCTCTCGCTCGGCGGCTTCCTGGCCAGCGAGGGCCGGGTCAACCTGATCCTGGTCTTTCTGGCCGCCACGGCCGGCTCGGTCGGCGGCGCGCTGCTGCTCTACTGGCTCGGCTACGGCCTGGGCGAGGAGAGGCTGCGCCGCTGGCTCGACCGCATCCCGCTGGTCGACGCCGACGACCTGGAGAAGGCCGACCGCTGGTTCTCCAAGCACGAGAAGGCGGCCGTCCTGTTCGGACGGTGCGCGCCGGTCGTCCGCAGCCTGGTGTCGATCCCGGCCGGCGCCAACCACATGCCGCTCGCCCAGTTCACGATCTTCACCGCGATCGGCAGCGGGGTCTGGAACGCCATCTTCGTCGGCGGCGGCTATCTGCTCGGCTCGCGCTATCAGGATCTCGAGAAGTACAGCCAGTATTTCGACTACGCGATCTGGGCGTTCTTCATCGTCACGATCGCCAGCTGGGTCACCAAGAAGGTGCGCAAACGGCGACGCGCGGCCGCTGGACAGAGCGGCCGCGCGTCAGGGGACGGGTAAGGATCAGAAGCCGGCGCTGATCTTCGTGAAGGCCCAGTCGGCCTGCGCGATGCCGGAGCAGTCCGAGACCACGCCGCCACCGGCGCAGCCGCGGTCACGGTTGACCGACCAGAACGTGAACCGCGAGAGGCCCTTGCTCTTGGCGTAGTCGCGGATCCGCGTCCACGTGTCGGTGGTGGTGAGCTCCTGCTGGTCCGAGAGCCCGTTCATACCGGAGATGCCGATGTGCGAGTACGCCTGGGCGTCGGTGTAGCCGAACGTCGTCTTGAGCAGGTTCTTCAGGCCCTCGGTGGCGCCTACGGTCGAGCCGTACATGTCCGCGCCGCCGCCGAAGTCGAACGGCATCTGCGTGAAGATGTCGATGTTCGCGTTCAGCGCCTTGGCCTGCTGCACGAGCCGGGTGCCGTAGTAGTTCGGGCCGGTCGGCGAGGTGCCGAAGGTCAGGATCGTCTTCACCGACGGGTTCTTCTGCTTGACGATCTTGAGCGCGTTCAGCACGCGGTCCTGGACGACCGTGTTCTCGAACTCGTCGGAGTTCTCGATGTCGATGTCGATCGACTTGAGCTGGAACGCGTCGATCAGCTTCTGGTACGCCCCGGCCAGCGCCTCCGGCGTCGAGCAGTTCGGACCGAGCTTGTTGCCGCTCCAGCCGCCCACGGACGGGACGATGTCGATGCCGGCCGCGCGGGCCTGGGCGATGTAGCTGGCGTGCACGCCGCCGGTCAGGCCGCTCTCGCCGTCCCAGGCCGGGTTGCAGCCGTTGCTGGCGAGCACGAACGCGATGGTGAACGCCTTGACGCCGGTGGCGTTGGCGACGGTCGCGGGCGCCGGCGGGTTGCCCCAGCCGGGGTAGACGTACGGCGCCGAGGCCATCTTGGTGCCGGTGCTGGGCGGCGTCGTGGGGGGCGTCGTCGGCGGGGTGGTGGGCGGCGTGGTCGGGGGCGTGGTGCCGCCGCAGGCGCCGTCGTTCTTCCAGACGTCCCACTGTCCACTGTGGGTGGCGGGCGACTCGTTCTGCGTCCACCACTTGGCGCTGTAGTTGACGCCGTTCTGCGAGGCGGTGTTGCCGCCGGTGTAGACCTGCGAGGCGCTCCACGCGGGGGCACACGCGGCCGCGGCGCTCGAGGTTGCCATCGGCAGCACCGCGGCGGCCGTGGCGGCCAGTGCGACGGTGCCGACGACAGCCAGCTTCCTGCTCAGTTTCACGGGGATTCTCCTGCTGCGGGGTGGGGGTTTCAGGGGAGGGTGGCGAGGTGGGGCTTGACCGTGTTGGCGAAGCCGTTGCCGTTGGTCACGTCCCAGTTGATCGACCAGGTCATCGCGCCCCGAATGCCCGGGTAGGTGGCCGGCGGCTTGAAGGTGCCGCAGTTGGTGGCGCGGGCCAGGCAGTCGAGGGCGTTGTTGACGACCGAGGGGGCGACGTAGCCGCCACCGGCGGCCCGGGTGCTGGCCGGCAGGCCGAGCGCGACCTGGTCGGGCCGCAGGCCGCCCTGGGTCTGGATGCAGGCCAACGCGGTCAGGAAGTTCACCGTGCCCTGCGAGTACGCGTTCATCTGGTCGCAGCCGAGCATGGCGCCCGAGTTGTAGAACTGCGTGAACACCACGGTGAGGATGTCCTTGATGCTCAGCGCGAGCGCGAAGTACGAGGACTGCGCGTTCTGCATGTCGATGGTCTGCGGCGCCATCGTGATGATCAGGCTCGAGCCCACCTTCGTCCGCAGGCTGCGCAGCGCCTGGGCCATGTAGGTCGGGTTGAGCCCGTTCTCCAGGTCGATGTCGACCCCGTCGAAGCCGTACGTGGTGATCAGGCGGTGCACCGAGTCGGCGAACGCGGTGGCCGCGGCGGCGCTGTTGACGGCGACCGTGCCCTTCTCACCGCCGACCGAGATGACGACCTTCTTGCCGCGTGAGTGCAGCGTGGCGATGTCGGCCTTGAACTGGGCGTCGGTGTAACCGCCGACCGCCGCGGCCAGGCCCGGGTCGAGGTTGAAGGTGACCGCGCCCTGGGTGCTGGTGGCGTCGGCGAAGGCGACCGCGATCAGGTCGTAGTTGTTCGGGACGGCGGCCAGCTTGAGCGGGGCGGCGCCGTTGTCGAAGTTCTGCCAGTAGCCGGTGAGGAAGTGCTTGGGCAGCTGGCCGTTCGACGGCGGGTTGGTGGGCGGCGTGGTCGGCGGGGTCGTGGGCGGCGTCGTCGGCGGAGTGGTGGGAGGTGTGGTCGGCGGGGTCGTGGGACCGCTGCCGCAGGCGCCGTCGTTCTTCCAGACGTCCCACTGTCCACTGTGGGTGGCCGGGGACTCGTTCTGCGTCCACCACTTCGCGCTGTAGTTGGTGCCGTTCTGCGAGGCCGTGTTGCCGCCGGTGTAGACCTGCGAGGCGCTCCAGGCCGGCGCGCAGGCCACCGCGGCCGAGGCCGTGCTCGAGAAGTAGGTCGCCGTGCCACCGGCGACGAGTGCCGCGACGGTCGTCAGAACTATCGATCTGGAGCGCTTCATGACGGTCCCTCCACGCACAACCCAATGAGATGTATCAATCATTAGGACTGTTAACAGTAAAAGTCCAGAGGGCCGGACCTTAAACATCCTTAAAGGTCCCGCCCCTGGTATGCGGGTCGGGCTATCGACGGAGCTGGATCCGGTTCCGGTTGACGAAGGTCAGGGGGACCGCGTGCGCCCGGGATCGGCGGCCGCGGTCGCCGTGAACGTGGTGATCGTGACGACCGCCAAGACTGTTTCCATGCGGCAATGACCGGGTAATCCGGGCCGCATGGATACGGGTGCCACGGGCGCGACCATCATCGACCCCGAGCTGGCCGAGCGAGCCGAGTCCCAAGACCTGCTGACACTCGGCGTCGAAGAGGAATACCTGCTGGTGGACGCGGTCGAGCCGCGGGCCGTGGAGGCGGTCGAGGAGGTCTTCGACTTCGTGCCGCCCGAACTGGGTGAAGCCGTGCAACACGAGCTGACCCGGGGGCAGATCGAGGTGGCCAGCCCACCCCAGCTCGATCTCCACGTGCTGGGCGAGGCCCTGCGGGAGCTGCGCTCGGCGGTGGCCGGCGCGGCCGAGCAGGCCGGGGCCCGCCTGCTGGCCATGGGCGCCGGCCCGGCCGCCGGACCGAACGTCCGCATCGTCGACAAGCCGCGCTATCACCGCATGCGCGAGCGTTTCGGCGACCTCTCCCCCGGCCCCGGCCTCTGCGGCACCCACGTGCACGTGAGCGTGCCCGACGACGAGACCGGGGTGCAGATCCTCAACCACCTGCGGCCCTGGCTGCCCATCTTCCAGGCCGCCACCACCAACTCCCCGCTGTTCAGCGGGCGCGACACCGGCTACGCCAGCTGGCGGTCGCTGATGTGGGAGCGCTGGCCCACCGTCGGCCCCACGCCCTACCTGCGCTCGTTCGCCGAGTACGAGCAGCTCGTGGGCGACCTCGAAGCGAGCGGTGCGATGCTCGACGAGGGCATGCTCTACTGGTACGCCCGGCTGTCCGCGCGCTACCCCACCGTCGAGATCCGGATGGGCGACGTCATGCCCACCGCCGACGACGCGGTGCTGCTCGCCGCGCTGGCCCGGGCCCTGGTCGCCACGCTGCTCAACGAGGTGCGCGACGGCAAGCCCGCCCCCGACGTGCCGCACCCGCTGCTGATGGCCGCGCACTGGCGCTCCGCGCACGACGGCCTCGAGGGGCTGAACATCGACATGGCCACCCGCGAGCCCCGGCCCGCCTGGAAGCTGATGCGGCAGCTCTTCGACTACGTGCGGCCCGGGCTCGAGCGGCACGGCGACCTCGAGACGGCCACCGTCCTGATGGGGCGGTTGCGCTCACACGGCACCGGCGCCGCCCGGCAGCGCGCGATCCTGGCCCAGGGCGGCTCGATCAGCGACGTGGTCGACCGCTTCGCCCGGCTGACCCGAGGCGACGTCCCGGAGCCGGCGGCCGGCTGACGTCCCGGGAGCCGCCGGTTCGGCCGACTGACCCGGGGAGACGGGGACGCGACGTAGGCTGGGGTCGGAGATCGGGGGTACGCCGGATGAGACTCGTGGTCATCGGCGGGGACGCCGCCGGGATGTCGGCCGCGTCGCAGGCGCGCAAGCGGCTCGGCGAGGACGAACTGGCGATCACCGTCTTCGAGCGGGGGCACTTCACCTCCTACTCGGCGTGCGGCATCCCGTACTGGATCGGCGGCGCTGTCACCGACCGCGACAAGCTGGTCGCCCGCACCCCCGAGCAGCACCGCAAGGCCGGGATCGACGTGCGGCTGCGGCACGAGGTGGTCGGCATCGACCTCGACCGGCGCGAGGTGGTCGCGCACGACCTGGCCGGCGGCGGCGAGACGCGGGAGCCCTTCGACCACCTGATGTACGCGACCGGGGCCAACCCGTTCACGCCGGAGTGGGCCCGCGTGCGCGACGCGGGTGTCTTCGGCGTGCAGACGCTCGACGACGGGCAGGCCATCCACGACTGGCTCGACCGTGAGCCCCGCCCGCGCCGGGCCGTGGTGATCGGCGGCGGTTACATCGGGGTCGAGATGGCCGAGGCGATGGTGCAGCGCGGCCTCGAGGTCACGCTGCTGGAGAAGTCGCCGCAGCCGATGGGCAAGACGGTCGACCCCGAGATGGGGGCGCTGGTGCAGAAGTCGATGCGCGCCCTCGGCATCGAGGTGGTGACCGACGCGCACGTCGACGGGCTCGAGACCGCGGGCGGGCGGGTGCGGGCCGTGGTCACCCCGGACGGCACGCTGCCGGCCGACGTCGTGGTCCTCGGTCTGGGCGTACGCCCGAACGTTGCGCTCGCCGAGGACGCCGGGCTGCCGGTGGGCCCGGCCGGGGGCGTACGGACCGATCTGCGCATGCGGGTCGAGGGCGTCGAGGGGGTGTGGGCGGCCGGCGACTGCGTCGAGACCCGGCACCTGCTCACCGGGCGGCCGGTGCACGTGCCGCTCGGCACCCACGCCAACAAGCAGGGCCGGGTGGCCGGCATCAACATCGGCGGCGGCTACGCGACGTTCCCCGGCGTGATCGGCACCGCGGTCACCAAGGTCTGCGAGCTCGAGGTGGCGCGGACGGGGCTCACGTCGAAGGAGGCGCACGCGGCCGGCTTCGCCTTCGTCACCGCGAGCGTCGACTCGACCAGCCGGGCCGGCTACTACCCGGGCGCCGAGACGATGACCATCAAGCTGATCGCCGAGAAGCGTACGGGCGTGTTGCTGGGGGCCCAGATCGTCGGCCGGGCCGAGGCCGCCAAGCGGATCGACGCTCTCGCGGTGGCCACGTGGAACAAGATGACCGTCGAGGAGATGACGTCGCTCGACCTCAGCTACGCGCCGCCGTTCGCCCCGGTGTGGGATCCGGTGCTGATCGCTGCCCGAAAGGCCACTGAGGCGGTACACGCCAGCCTTTGACCGTATTTGCGTTTCCGTGTTCCCAGAGCGCTGCCAGGAACTATCGCGCACCGTGAGGCGACAACCACCGATCCGGTATCGCGCTTGATCATGCGGCACGGTAGGAACGCAGGATGTCGCCGCACTCTCCTCGAATCCCGGTCCAGGGTGGCGAGGCCGCGCCCTCCGGCCGGCACCGGCGACCCGAGTCCCTGGCCGACGTCCCCGCCCGCGGCGTTCCGCGGGTGTCGGTGACCACCCTGACCGACTCGCCGATCTCGCAACGCAGCCGGTCGTCCCGGCATCAGCGCCCGGCCCGCACCGGCCGGCACGCCGCCGTCCGCGTCCCGGCCCAGCGCCCGCCGTCCGGCCGCCCGCCCGCCACCGGCTCGCACCGCGCCCCCGGCACCCTGCCGATCGAGTCGTGGCTGCTGATGGGCAAGAAGCGGCAGCAGGCCATGCTCGCGTCGCTGGTCGCCATCGGCATCGTCCTGCTGGCCATGCCGGCCGAGCAGCGCCGCGACGGCTTCGGGGCGGTGAACGCGGCCGCCCAGGCGGTGGCCGGCGTGCAGACCGAGAAGAAGAAGCCGGAGCAGGAGCCGCAGGCCGCCCCCGAGCGCGAGGACCAGCGCGCGCCCGAGAAGCAGGAGCAGGACAGCCCGCCCGCGAAGCCCGCCCCCGAGCCGACCAAGGCCGCCCCCGCGCCGAGCGAGCCCGCGGCCGAGGCGACCGAGGCCGGCGCCAAGAAGCCCGGCTCCGACCTCGGCCCGGGCAGCTCGCTGCGCACCACCGGCAGCAAGGTCGTCGCGCTCACCTTCGACGACGGCCCCGACCCGGTGCAGACGCCGAAGATCCTCGAACTGCTCTCCCAATATCAGGTCAAGGCGACGTTCTGCCTGGTCGGGGCGCAGGTCAAGCGGCACCCCGAGATCGTGCGGCAGATCGTGGCCGAGGGGCACACGCTGTGCAACCACACGTGGGACCACAGCCTCAAGATCGGCAAGGACCAGCCGGCGAAGATCAAGGACGACCTCGATCGGACCAACGCCGCGATCCTGGCCGCCGTGCCGGGCGCGCAGATCCCGTTCTTCCGGGCCCCCGGCGGCAACTTCACCGAGCGGCTGGTCGGCGTGGCCGCCAACGGCGGGATGACCTCGCTCTACTGGGAGGTGGACCCGCGCGACTGGGAGCACCCCGAGAACGAGACCGAGCCGCAGCACATCGCCCGGATGGTCCGCGACATCCAGAAGCAGGTGCGGCCGGGCGCGATCGTGCTGTCACACGACTTCAACCAGCCGGCCACCATCAAGGCGTACGAGAAATTGCTGCCCTGGCTGACCGAGAACTTCACCCTCGGCATCCCCGGCGCTCAGGACGAGCCCGAAACGCCGGCCACCCCCGAGCCCACGGTCACGCCGCCGGCTGACAGCTAGGACACCAGTAGAGGTTGCGCGCGGCCAGCTCCCCACGCGCGACCGCGGTGCCGCAGACCAGGCACGGCTGCCCGGGACGGCGATAGACGTAGACCTCGCCCCCGTGCCGGTCGACGCGCGGCGCCCGCTGCATCGCCTCGGGTGTGTGCCGGGTATGCACCGTGTCGATGCGGCCGCGGGCCACCCCCTCCTTCATCAGCGCGCGCAGGTCGGTCCAGAGCTCGTCCCACTGCTCGGCCCCGACCATGCGCCCCGGCGTGGTCGGCGCGAGACCGGCCCGGAAGAGCACCTCGTTGGCGTAGATGAGACCGCACCCGGCCACGATCGACTGATCCAGCAGCAGCGCGAAAATCGGCTTGGTGCTCGACCGCGCCTTGGCCAGGGCCGAACCCGGGTCGGCGTCGTCACGCAGCGGATCAGCCCCGAGCCGGTCACGCAGCAACTGGGCCTGCGCCGGGTCGAACACCTCGCAGGCGGTCGGCCCGCGCAGCTCGAGCCAGTGCGCGTCACCGACCAGCCGCATCCGCACCTGCCCGACCGGCTCCGGCACGGGCGCCACCCCGTCGGCGAACTTGCCGTAGAGGCCGAGGTGCACGTGCACACTCAGGTCGCCCTCATAGTGGTGGAAAAGATGCTTCCCGTACGCCTCCGTGTCGACCAGACGGCGTGCGTCGACCCGCTCGGCCCCGGCCACGAACCGGCCCTGCGGACTGCCGACCCGCACAACCTGCCCCGCGAAGAGCTCCCGATGCCGCGCCGCGAGCCGATGAATGGTGTGTCCCTCTGGCACGACGGCAACGCTACCCAGGTGCACCGATTTAGCGCCATCCGAGCCGATGAGCGGGGGTTCAGGTCGCCCACCGTACGGGTGTGGTCGTCCCCGTCATCCAGTCGCGCCGCAGCAGGGCGTAGCCGATCGTGTCGTGCAGTGTGCCGTCATCGCCGGGCCAGTCCTCGCGGTAGTGGGCCTCCTTGGCGAACCCGTTGGCCCGGAAGACCTCGCGCATGGCCCTGTTGTCGTCGCGCGTGGTTCCCTCGATGCGATTGATGCCGGGCAGCAGGCCGAACAGGTAGCCGACGAGCCAGCCCAGCGCCGCCGTGCCGATGCCCCGGCCGCGGCAGTCGCTCGCCAGGCGCAGGTCGAACAGCGGCGTCCCGTCGTCGAGGTCGAAAGCCCGCACGAAGCCGCAGCGGCATCCGTCCACCACGATCCAGTGGGTGTGCGCCGACTCGTCCCAGACGGCTTCACCAGCATGGACTGGCCAGAAACTCCGCATACGCCGCGTGGTCGGATGGCCGCAACGGCTCGTAGAAGATCTCCACAGGGCGCACCGTAACTGTGAGCCTATTTACAAATAAACTTTACAGTATTCATACTCTGGTCATGCGCCGATCGATGATCTTCGTCATGGCCGCGGTGCTCGCGGCCGGCGGTGGCACTGTCTACCTCGCCTCCAGCGCCAGCGCCGCCGCGGCGTGCGCACCGGCCTGGAGTGCCGCCTCCGTCTATGTGAAAGACAACGTGGCCTCGCAGAACGGCCGCAACTACACCGCCAAGTGGTGGACCCAGAACGAGGCCCCGTCGACCCACAGCGGGCAGTGGGACGTCTGGATCGACAACGGGGCCTGCGGCGGCACCACACCCCCGACCACGCCGCCCACCACGCCCCCGACGACTCCCCCCACCACGCCCCCGACGACCCCGCCGACAACACCGCCCACGACACCCCCGACGACCCCGCCGCCCAACACGGGTCTCCCCAAGCGGGCGCTCATCGGTTACCTGCACTCCAGCTTCGCCAACGGCTCCGGTTACGTCCGGATGGCCGACGTCCCCGCCAACTGGGACATCATCAACCTGGCGTTCGGCGAGCCGACCTCGGTGACCTCGGGCGACATCCGGTTCACGCTCTGCCCGGCCACCGAGTGCCCGGGTGTCGAGAGCGAGGCCGCCTTCATCGCCGCCATCAAGGCCAAGCGGGATGCGGGCAAGAAGGTGCTGCTCTCCATCGGCGGCCAGAACGGCCAGGTCCAGCTGACCACCACCGCCGCGCGTGACAAGTTCGTCAGCTCGGTCAGCGCCATCATCGACAAGTACGGCCTGAACGGCGTCGACATCGACTTCGAGGGCCACTCGCTCTCCCTCAACACCGGCGACACCGACTTCAAGAACCCGACCACCCCGGTCATCGTCAACCTGATCTCGGCGCTGCGATCGCTGAAGGCGCGCTACGGCGCCGGCTTTGTGCTCACCATGGCCCCCGAGACGTTCTTCGTGCAGCTCGGCTACCAGTACTACGGCTCCGGCCCGTGGGGTGGTCAGGACCCGCGCGCCGGCTCGTACCTGCCGGTCATCCACGCGCTGCGCAACGACATCACCGTGCTGCACGTCCAGGACTACAACTCGGGCTCGATCATGGGCCTGGACAACCAGTACCACTCCATGGGCGGCGCCGACTTCCACATCGCCATGACCGACATGCTGCTCGCCGGCTTCCCGGTCGCGGGCAACGCCAACAACGTCTTCCCGGGCCTGCGGGAAGATCAGATCGCGTTCGGCGCCCCGTCGTCGGTCAGCGCGGGCAACGGCTACGTCGCCCCGTCGGCCATCCAGCAGGCCGTCAACTGCCTGATCCGCAACACGAACTGCGGCTCCTACACGCTCCGCAGCGGCACCAACCCGAACTTCCGGGGCCTGATGACCTGGTCGATCAACTGGGACAAGTTCTACAGCTGGGAGTTCCAGAACCAGAATGGCGCGTACCTGAAGGGAATTGGCTGAAAGATCAACATCAAGATCTGGATGTCCTAGCGGGGTGGTGGGTACGGACCGTCGCTCCCGCGGGGACCCGGGCGGGCTGAGCAGGGCGCTGGCGCGCCCAGAACGCTCAGCCCACCCGGGCGACCTGCGTAAGTGGTAGCGGTCAAACCAAAAGCGATCAAATCAACGTGAACGGGAGCGGCTGCCCGGCCACCGCTCGGGAGCGGACGCCGCCCCGGTAGCGCCAAGGCGCGACAAACGCGGCCAGCACGGCGGCGGACCGTAGCGCAATCAACATGCGGCACACCCGAACCGCAATCGACACCTGTCGTTATCCACAATCCGCCGCTGTCCACAGCGCCACCAACCAAGATCGCCCCGGAGCACTAAAATGGGCCCAGGTGGGGGACCCCCGGTGGAGGGCGGGCCCCTGTCTGGGAAATCCAAGATCGTCGATGACTGTCAGGTGGCCAGGGCGTTGTGGAGTGCGACCCGGTGGGTGTCCGGGTTGGACCAGCTCCAGTTCGGGTGGGCGCGGTTCGTGAGCAGCACGATCACCTGGTGGCGGGACGGGACGACCAGCAAAGACGTGCCCGCGAAGCCGGTGTGGCCGAAGGCGGTCGGTGCGGCCAGCTTGCCCATGAACCAGGGCTGGTTCATCTCGACGCCGAGGCCGTGATCGGCACTGCGACGAGGGCGTTCCGGGTCGACGGCGGGTTTGCCCTTGTTGACGTTGGTCAGCATCTGCGCGACGACCGCGGCCGAGAGGATGCGCTGGCCGCCGTACGTGCCGCCGTTGAGCAGCAGCTGGCCGATCACCGCGACCTCGCGGGCCGTGCCGAACAGGCCCGCGTGCCCGGCCACGCCGCCCAGGTGGTTGGCCACGTCGTCGTGCACTGTGCCGCGCAGCAGGCCCCGGGACGTACGGGCGTCGGTCGCGACCAGGCGGGACTTGTCTTTCACCCACTTCAGCGGCAGGAACCCGGTGTCCTTCAGGCCGAGCGGTGTCGTGATCCGGTCGGCCAGCGCCTTGTCGAGTGTCTGGCCCGCGAGCTTCTCGACGAGCCGGCCCAGCACCATGAGCCCGACGCTTGAATAACGGAACGTCGTGCCCGGCACCCCGCCCTTGACCAGCGGCGTCGTCATCACCGACCGCCAGCGCTCGACGTTCGTACGGAAGCCGGTGACTTTGGCCCCGACGGGCAGGGCGCTCGTGTGCGCGAGCAGCATGGCCACCGTGATCTTGTCTTTGCCCGCGCCGGTGAACTCGGGCAGGTAGCGGCGGACCGGCGCGTTCAGGTCGACCTTGCCCTGGTCGACGAGCTGCAGCACGAGGATCGCGGTGTAGACCTTGGTGATCGAGGCCAGGTCGAAGATCGAGTCCGTACGCATGGCGACCCGTCGCGCGGCGGGCAGCTCGACCGGGCCCGCCTGATAGCGCAGGGCGTGGCCCACGTTGACGGTCAGCAGGGTCCGGTTGTCCTGCTGCACGTGCGCGACCGCACCGGCGTACCCGGGATGCTTGGGGTTGTCCGGGGTCGGTTTGAGGTATTTGGTGAGGACCACGCGCACCGGGGCGACCGTTGGGGCCGGCCGCGTCGTCGGCACGATTCCGGGGCTACCCGCGGGCTCGGCCCACGCCGACGTGCCAGTCTTCCCGCAGCCGGCCAGCACGGCACCGCCTGCGGCGAGGACCAGAGCGCGGCGGGTAACAGGCACGGCGACGATGATTCCACGAACTCGTGGAACGATGAAGTCATGGTCAACAGTCCGGTGGCGTTCGTGCTCGGCGGCGGGGGCGTGCTCGGCGCCGTCGAAGTGGGCATGCTGCGCGCCCTGTTCCGGGCGGGTTTCCGGCCCGACGTCGTGGTCGGCACCTCGATCGGGGCAGTCAACGGCGCCCTGGTCGCGACGGATCCGAGCGAGGCGGTCACCCAGCGTCTGGTCCGGCTCTGGACGTCGCCCGAGGCGGCCACCGTCTACGGCGACTCGATCGGCCGGCAGCTGCGCCGCTTCGCCGCCCGCACCCATCTGCACTCGCCGCTCCCGCTGCGCCGGCTGCTCGAGGCCGAGCTGGGCGAGCAGACGACGTTCGCCGACCTCAAGGTGCCGTTCCACTGCTGCGCGGCGAGCATCGAGCGGGCCGCCGAGCACTGGTTCGACAGCGGCCCCCTGGTCGACGCCGTGCTCGCCTCGTCGGCCGTGCCCGGCCTGCTGCCGCCGATGCAGATCTCGGGCGAGCACTATGTGGACGGCGGCATCGTCAACTCCATCCCGATCGGCGAGGCCGTGCGACTCGGCGCCAAGCTGGTCTTCGTGCTGCAGGTGGGCCGGGTCGAACGCACGCTCAGCGTTCCGCGCCGGCCCTGGGAGGTGGCCCAGGTGGCCTTCGAGATCGCTCGCCGGCATCGGTTCGCCCGCGAGCTTGCGTCGCTGCCCGACGATGTACGGGTGCACGTGCTCCCCACCGGCGGCGGCGAGAGCCGGGACGACAGTCCTTGGGCCTACCGCGACATGGCCGCCGTCGGACGCCGGATCAGCCGCGCCTACACCGCGTCCCGTCGCTACCTGGCCGCCAACGTGCCGCCGCAGCCCGGGCCGGACGTGCTCTGATGCCCCTTCCCCCCATCTGGGTCCGTCGCCTGGTCATCGCCCCCGCGGTGGTCGTGCTGGCCGCCGCCGTGCTGATCACGGTCCCCGTCTGGCTCGTGCTCGCGCTGCTGGCCTCGCCGCTGGTGCCCGGTCACCTGCGCGTGCCCCGGCTCGTGCTGGCGGCCATCCTTTATCTGCTCTGGGACGCGGCCGCGCTGGTGGTGCTGGCCGTGCTCTGGGTCGCCTCCGGGTTCGGCGCCAAGATCCGCAACCCGTGGTTCCAGCGCGCGCACTACGTCGTGACCGGGAAGTTCCTGGCGATCCTGTTCTGGTTCGCCAAGTGGGCGCTACACCTGACCGTCGACGTGGTCGGCACCGACCCCGACACCGCGCTGCCCGGCCGGCCCGAGATCGTGGTCAGCCGGCACGCCGGGCCGGGCGACTCGTTCATCCTGATCCACGCGCTGACCAACTGGTTCCAGCGCGAGCCGCGGATCGTGCTCAAGGCGACCCTGCAGTGGGACCCGGCCGTCGACGTGCTGCTCAACCGGCTGCCCAACCGGTTCATCACGCCCGGCCGCACGGGCACGTCCACACTGGAGCAGCAGATCGGCGAGACGGCGTACGGGCTGGACGACAACGACGCGTTCGTGATCTTCCCGGAGGGCGGCAACTTCACGCCGCGCCGCCGCACCAGCGCGATCGCCCGGTTGCGGGCCCGCGGCCTGGCCGACGCGGCTGAACGGGCGGAAAATCTGCGGCACGTGCTCCCGCCGAAACCGGGTGGCCTGTTCTCGGCGATCGACGCCGCCCCCGACGCCGGGGTCATCTTCGTGGCCCACACCGGCCTCGACCGCATGCTGACGGTGGCCGACGTGTGGCAGGAGCTGCCGATGGACAAGCGGCTCGTGATGAAGTTCTGGAGCGTCCCGCCGGAGGAGGTGCCCACCGGCGAGGAGGAGCGCGTGGCCTGGCTCTACGACTGGTGGGAGCGGATCGACGCCTGGATCGAGGAGAACCGGCCGGCCTTCCGCCCGTTGAGCACGGACTGGACCGCGCGCAAATCCGCTCCCAGTGATGCCGGCCGTTAGCTGCCGAGCGAGCTGTAAAGGCTGTCCGGGGCCTCGGTGACCTCGGCGGCGGCCGGCTTGGCCACCGTCACCGGCACGCCGTAGTCGCTGTAGAGCACCTCGAGCGGCTGCGCGGCCTGGCCGTTGACGGCCGGGATCTGCACGGTCAGCTCGGCCAGCCGGCCCTGGTCGTCCAGGCCCGCGGTGAACGGCACCTTCTGCGCCTGGGCGCCGGTCTGGTCGACGGTCACCTGCGAGACGCCGGCCAGCCCGGCCGCCTTGGTCAGGTCGAGCGTCCCGGCGTAGCTGTTGCCACCGGTGGCGTGCACGTCGGTCGACGAGCTGAGCAGGTTCGAGGTGTTGACCGGGTCGATCTGGCCGGGCCGCAGGCCGACGTTGGCCCCCTCGGGCAGCCGGGCCACGTCGACGTGGGTCCACGTGCCGGCCTTGGTGACGCCGGGGATCTGCAGGTAGAGATCCTGGCCGGCCAGCAGCGTCTTGACGCTGACCTCGGCGTTGGGGCCGCTGGCCTTCATGTCGACCGTGCCCACGCCCTGCGCCGGGTCGACCTCCCCGGTCAGCTTGAAGCCGGAGCCCGAGCTGGCCGTCATCTTGAAGCTGGTCGTGCCGAGCTGCGAGGTCGCCTTGGTCAGGGCCTCGACGGCGGCCGGATCGGCGGCGCTGCCCGAGGCCGTGGCGGTGGCGCTCGCGCCGGGCCCGGGTGCGCTCGCCCCGGGCGTCGCGCTGCCCCCGTCGCCGCAGCCGGCGAGCGTCAGCGCCGCCGTCGCCATCGTCGCGAGACCCAGCCCGGCGAGCCGTGGTGTCCGCATGTCCGTCCCTTCCGCCCGGCCGGACGCCCGATTGACGCCGGCTCACCGACATCAATTCCCGGCGGCCGCGAACGGCAAACGGACATCACGGTCGGGCCGGACCCCTGTGTCAGGCGCCCATCGCCTTCTTGAACGAGGCCGGCATCTCGACGACCTGCGCCGCGGGCGGGGCCTCGACGGCCACCGGGACGCCGAAGTCGGAATACCGCGTGATCATCTCGCCCGCCCCGGCCGCGATCTTCTCCATGTCGAAGGTCAGCTCGACCAGGCGGCCCTCGGCGTCGACCTCGGCCGTGAACGGCACGGCCTTCATCTTGCCCGCGAGGCCCTTGGCGGTCTGCGCGTTGAAGGTCGGCGACTTGGTCATGTCGACCGTGCCCGAGAACTTGTTGTCACCGGTCTTCTTGACCGACATGGCCGAGGTGAGCAGCTTGGCCGTGACCTTGGGGTCGTTGTTCTTGATGTTGAGCGAGCTCGACTCGGGCACGGTGCTGAGGTCGATGTGCATCCACTTCTTGGCCGCGGCCCCCTCGACCGCGGCGGCCATGGAGCCGGTGACCTTGACATAGAGATCGTTGCCGAGCTGCTTCATGCTCATGCCGCCGGCCGGCCCGAGCTCCATGGTCATGTCACCCTGCTGGGCCTTGGCGTCGAAGGCACCCGAGATGGTCACGCCGGCCAGCGAGATCACGTCGACCTTGACCGGCGCGTCGCTGAGCTTGGTCGCGGCCGCCTCGAGCTCGGCAGCCGGACCGGCCGCGGCCGCCGGGGCCGTCGTGGTGGCCGTCGCCGGGGCCGTGGGAGCGCCGGAACCGCCCTCGGCGATGCCCGTCGTGACCTGCTTGTCGCCGCAGCCGCCGAGCGCGACGACCGCCGCCAGCGCGCCCGCGAGAGCCAGCCCTCGAGTCCTCATGATTTCTCCCCCGTCGATGTATCTCTACGCGGGCCACACGGTAACGGAGGGGTGCGACATTCGCCGAGTGCGGGGACGGGGCATGATTGCCGTTGCACAGACACCAGCGGACCACCGGGAGGACCTGTGAGATTCGAGGTCAGCAAGGTCCTCGACGCCATCGAGGCGCGCCTCACCACCGACCCCGCGCTCGCCCGCGCGGTCGTGGATATGTCGGAGATCGTGCGTTATGCCGACCTGGACGGCGGCCGCCCCGCGAGCTCGGTGCGCCTCGGCCTCGTCATCGACGCCCTCGGCCGCCGCGTATCGGAGGAGAACGTCCCGGTCTACGTGGTGACCCCGCGCGGCCTGCTCTCCGACACCGACCTGACCTCGAACGAGCGAATGGTCATCCGGCGCTGGTCCGACGACGGCAAGGTCGAGGTCGTGCCCCAGCTCGACGATCGCGTCTTCGAGGTGGCCGAGCTGCTCGGCCTGCCGGTGCTCACCCGCAGCCGGGGCAACCGTGACCGGCACCCGTGGGTCGAAGAGCCGGGCCGCCTGCTGGCCGCCGTGGCCGGCGAGGGCGGCAGCCCGGTGCTCATGGCCCGGGTCGGCCGGGGCGAGCCGCCCAGGCCGGCCGAGCGCTCCCCGGTCGGTGAGCGCCTGCTGGCCCGCATCTGGACGTGCCCCGAGCCCAACTGCACCAGCTTCGGCTCCGGCGGCGACCCGGACAGCCCGTTCGCCGACATGCGGACGTTCACCAGCCCGGTCTCGCAGCCGCCGCCGTCCCTGCGCTCCGGCGCGCCCACCTGCCCCCGGCACGGCGCCAAGCTGCGCGACGCCGGCCCCCGGCCCGCAGTCGAGGTGCTCTCCGTCCGCATCGACGGGGTCATCCGCCGCCGGTTCGTGGTCTCGACCGACGAGCCGATCGTGGTCGGCCGCGCCCCCGAGGGCGGCCGCGGCATCATGCTCGGCCAGTGGCTGACCGACGACGCCCGCAAGTGGATCAGCCGCGGGCACGTCCAGTTCACGCTGCGCACCGACGGCAACCTCACCGTGCAGGACATCAGCACCAACGGCAGCGGCGTCCGCCCCGGCGGCACGGTCAACGACGACGAGCGGATCGCGCTGCACCGCCAGGAGAGCCGCACCCTGGGCCCGAACGACGTGGTCGAGCTCTACGGGGGCGTACAGGTGGGCCGGTCGAACATGTGGGCCACCGGCGGCGTCGTCCAACCCGAATCGGTGATGGGCGAGGCCCCGACGATGGCCCTGCGCAAGTTCGAGCGAAGCTGACAAAAACACCCGGCCGGAAAAGTTCCGGCCGGGTGTCGAACGGGACGGCCGCCGATCGACGCGTAGGTGGAAGGCACACCGACGTGAGGAGACAGCGTTGCGATTCATGGTGATCACCAAGGCCACGACCGAGAGCGAGGCCAGCATCCCGCCCGCCACCGAGGTCTTCGACACGATGGGCGCGTTCATCCAGGAGCTGATGGACGCCGGCGTGCTGCTGGCGGCCGAGGGGCTGCATCCGAGCTCCCGGGGCGCCCGGATCGTCATCGACGGTGACCGCAAGACCGTGGTCGACGGGCCGTTCGCCGAGACCAAGGAGCTCATCGGCGGCTTCTTCCTGGTCGAGACCAAGTCGCTCGAGGAATGCGTCGAGTGGTTCAAGCGCTACCCGCTCCGCCCGCCGGCCGGTGAGCCGAGCAACATCGAGATCCGGCCGGTCATCGGGCCCGAGGACTTCAGCGAGACGATGACCGACGAGCAGCGGCAGGCCGTGGCGGAGCGCGACAAGTCGTCCCGGTTCACCTGATCGGTCCGCACCGTGGCCACTGACATCCACCGTACGATCGACGCCGTCTGGCGCATGGAGGCGCCCCGCCTCGTAGCCGGGCTGACCCGGCTGGTCCGCGACGTCGGCGTGGCCGAGGAGCTCGCGCAGGACGCGCTGGTCGCGGCGTTGGAGCAGTGGCCCTCCGACGGTGTCCCGAACAACCCCGGCGCCTGGCTGATGACCACGGCCAAGCGCCGGGCCGTCGATCACATCCGGCGCGCCGAGACCTACCGCCGCAAGATCGAGGAGGTCGGCCGGGAGCTGCCGGAGTCGGTTCCCGACATCGGCACGACGGTCGCCGAGGACGACGGCATCGGCGACGACCTGCTGCGGCTGGTCTTCGTGGCCTGCCACCCGGTGCTGTCCACCGAGGCCCGCACCGCGCTGACCCTGCGGCTGCTGGGCGGCCTGACCACCGGCGAGATCGCCCGGGCGTTCCTGGTGCCGGAATCGACGGTGGCCCAGCGCATCGTGCGGGCCAAGAAGACGCTGGCCGCCGCCCGGGTGCCGTTCGAGGTGCCGCGGGGCGACGAGCTGGCCGACCGGCTCGCCTCGGTGCTGGAGGTCGTCTATCTGATCTTCAACGAGGGCTACTCGGCCACCTCAGGCGACGACTGGATGCGGCCGGCGTTGTGCGAGGACGCCCTGCGGCTGGGCCGCGTGCTGGCCCGGCTGGTCCCGCGTGAGCCCGAGGCGCACGGCCTGATCGCGCTGATGGAGATACAGGCCTCCCGTACGGGCGCGCGCACCGGCCCGGACGGCGAGCCGATCCTGCTCGCCGACCAGAACCGGGCCCGCTGGGACAGGCTGCTGATCCGTCGCGGCCTGGCCGCGCTCGAGCATGCCGAGGCGCTGGCCGGCGGCCGCCCCGGGCCGTACGTGCTGCAGGCCGCCATCGCCGCCTGCCATGCCCGGGCCGGCCGTTTCGCCGACACCGACTGGCAGCTCATGGCCCGGCTCTACGAGCGGCTGGCCACGGTGGCGCCGTCGCCGGTGGTCGAGCTGAACCGGGCGGTGGCGCTGTCCCGGGCGTACGGGCCCGCGGCCGGGCTGGAGCTGGTCGACCAGCTGCTGGCCGTGCCCGCCCTGCGCGACTACCACCTGCTCCCGAGCGTGCGCGGCGACCTGCTGGCCCGGCTCGACCGGCACGCCGAGGCGCGGGCGGAGTTCACCCGGGCGGCCTCGCTGACCCGCAACGAGCGGGAGCGAGGCCTCCTGCTGGCCCGGGCCGAGCTCAGCCGAGAATCGCGGCCAGCTGATCCACCGCGTGATCGATCTCGGCCCGGGTGACGACCAGGGGCGGGGCCAGCCGGATCGTCGAGCCGTGGGTGTCCTTGGCCAGCACGCCCCGCTCGGCGAGCCGTTCGCAGGCCTGCCGCCCGGTGAGCAGGGACGGATCGATGTCGACACCGGCCCAGAGACCCCGGCCGCGTACGGCGATGACGCCGTGGCCGATCAGCGCGGTGAGCCGGGCGTGCAGGTGCTCGCCCAGCTCGGCCGAGCGGCGCTGGAAGTCGCCGGTGGCCAGCAGGCGTACGACCTCGGTGCCGACCGCGCAGGCCAGCGGGTTGCCGCCGAAGGTGGAGCCGTGTTCGCCGGGCTTGAGGACGCCCAGCACGTCGCGGTCGGCGGCGACGGCCGAGACCGGCACGATGCCGCCGCCCAGCGCCTTGCCCAGGACGTACAGGTCGGGAACGACGCCCTCGTGCTCGATCGCGAACGTGCGGCCGGTGCGGCCCAGACCCGACTGGATCTCGTCGGCCATCATCAGCACGTTGTGCTCGTCGCAGAGCGCGCGCACGGCGGCGAAGTAGCCCGCCGGCGGCACGAGCACCCCCGCCTCGCCCTGGATCGGCTCCAGCAGCACGGCCACCGTGTTCGGGGTGATCGCCTCGCGCAGGGCGGTCTCATCCCCGTACGGGACCACGACGAACCCAGGCGTGTACGGCCCGAAGTCGGCCTTGGCGTCGGGATCGGTCGAGAAGCTGACGATCGTGGTCGTCCGGCCGTGGAAGTTGTCAGCGGCCACGATGATCTCGGCCCGGCCGTCCGGCACGCCCTTGACCTGGTAGCCCCACTTGCGGGACACCTTGATCGCGGTCTCGACGGCCTCGGCGCCGGTGTTCATCGGCAGCACCAGCTCCTTGCCGCAGAGCTCGGCCAGCGACCGGCAGAACTCGGCGAACTGGTCGTGCACGAACGCGCGGCTGGTCAGGGTGATCCGGTCGAGCTGGGCGTGGGCGGCGGCGATCAGGCCGGGGTGCCGGTGGCCGAAGTTGAGCGCCGAATAGCCGGCCAGGAAATCCAGGTAGCGGCGGCCGTCGACGTCGGTCACCCAGGCGCCCTCGCCCTCGGCGATCACGACCGGCAGCGGGTGATAGTTGTGCGCCGTGTGCCGCTCGGCCTCGGCCAGCTCGTTCGGCGTACGGTTCTCCACGGTTGTCATGAACGCACCTCCAACGTGCAGCACTTGGGTCCGCCGCCGGCCTTGCGCAGCTCGGAGACGTCGACCCCGACGGTCTGGTAGCCGGCCGCCCGCAGCTCGGCCGCGAGATGGGTGGCTTGCACCGGCAGCACAACCGTACGGCCGTCGCTGACCGCGTTGAGGCCGAGCACGGCCGCGTCCTCCGCGTTGGCGATCACGGCGTGCGGATAGAGCTGCTGGAGCACGGCCTGCGAACCGGGCGAGAACGCCGCCGGCAGGTACGCGATGTTGGTGTCGTCGAGCACGCAGAGCGCCGTGTCGAGGTGGTAGAGCGACGGGTCGACGAGCTGGAGCGTGATCACCGGGCGGCGCAGGGCCTCCTGGGTCTCGGCGTGCGACGCGTGCGCGGTGCGGAAGCCGGTGCCGGCCAGCAGCACGTCCCCGGCGAGCAGGATGTCGCCCTCGCCCTCGTTGGTGTGCTTGGGCTCGATCACCTCGAAGCCGTGCTCGCGGAACCAGGCGGCGTACGCGGGGGCCTCGTCGGCCCGCTCGGCGTCGCGGAACTGCACCGCTAGCACCCGGCCGTCGACCACGGTGGCGCCGTTCGCGGAGAACACCATGTCGGGCAGCCCGGGCAGCGGCTCGATCAGCTCGACGGTGTGACCCAGGTCGAGATACGTCTGCCGGAGGCTCTCCCACTGGCTGACGGCGAGCGCGTTGTCGTAGGGCGCCGTGGGATCCATCCACGGGTTGATCCGATAGGTCACCGCGAAATGGGTGGGCCGGCACATGAGGTAGCGGCGCGGCGAAGCCGTGATCGTCATGCCTGAAACGCTAGGCGCGCCGGACCTTCGAATGCCTTAGTTCAACCATGCTTGCCGCGTTCGATCGTTGCGTGATCCGCGGCCGCACCGAAGATTCGTTGTGTCTGCGCCGCACAGGGCCCGGACGTGCGTCGAGGGCGGCCTGAACCAGGCCGCCCTCGAGGCGAATGACTGCCGGCGCACCGCCGGACTCTTCCGGGGCGGGACTGGTGAGCGCCAGTCCCGGTTCCGATCATCGCGTCCGGCGCATCGCCGCCCGCAACTGTCTGATGCCCGACTATTGCCGGGGGTAAACCTTTAGAAACGGTCCACGAACTGTGCGTCAAGCCACTCGCGGAGGCTGTTCACCGGCTGCACGTCGGTGCCGAGCCAGCTGAGCGACCCGGTCAGCGCGAGCACGCCGAGCACGATCGCGCCCAGCGACAGCACCATGCCCAGCAGGGCGTCGGTCTTGCCGGCGACGTGGCGCTTGCCGGTGGCGTGGATGCCGCTCAGCGAGAGGATCAGGGCCAGGCCGGCCACGCCGATGCCGTAGCCCAGCAGCGGCCCGGAGAGAACGAGCAGCACGGACGCCACACCCAGGATCAGGCCGAGGGTGGCCAGCAGGCTTGCGCGCGGCTTGGGGCCGGCGGTAACGGCGGCATCCGGGTCGGCCGGGCGCTCGACGGGGGCGGTGCCGGAGGGGCGCGGCGGCGCGGGCGGCTCGGTGCGACGCGAGGCCGGCGGCGGGGCCGGGGGCAGGTCGCGCAGCGTGTCCTCGTCGTCGCGCCGGGGGCGTACGGGGGTGGGTCGGACTTCGGTCGTGTTGTCGTCGCGCGGCCGCGTCACAGTGCCGGTCGTGGCCGGGCGCTCGGGTGTCTCCGCGGTATCGCTCGTGGACTGGCGGGAGAACGTCGGGATCCTCACGTCAGCACCTCCTTGGCAGATTCGGGGGATGAACGGCTCTTACCCGAAACCGCCGAGGACGACACAACGGGCACGCGGCGACTGCCACGTGCCCGTTGAGAAGCGGTGAACCCGCAGGTCAGACCAGCGCGGAGTTGTTGCCCACCTGGGCCGCCTTGCTGATCACGTGGTCGACCAGGCCGTACTCCTTGGCCTGCTGCGCGGTGAACCAGCGGTCGCGGTCGGAGTCGCGCTCGATCTCCTCCGGGGTGTGCCCGCTGTGGAACGCGATCCGCTCGTTCATCACGTTCTTGATGTGCAGCATGCTCTCGGCCTGGATGGCGATGTCGGCCGCGGTGCCGCCGATGCCGCCGGAGAGCTGGTGCATCATGATCCGCGCGTGCGGCAGCGCATACCGCTTGCCGGGGGTGCCGGCGCAGAGCAGGAACTGGCCCATCGAGGCCGCCATGCCCATCGCGATCGTCGCCACGTCGTTCTTGATGTACTGCATCGTGTCGTACACCGCCATGCCGGCGCTGATGGAGCCGCCGGGCGAGTTGATGTAGAGCGCGATGTCCTTCTCGCTGTCGGCCGAGGCCAGCAGCAGCATCTGGGCACAGATGCGGTTGGTCACCTCGTCGTTGACCTCGCTGCCGAGAAAGATGATCCGCTCCCGCAGGAGCCGCTCGAACACCTGGTCATCGAAGGATGCGCCGCCGCCCCGCATCGTCAACTCGTCAACACTCATGACAACACCCTCTCGCATCCGCCGGTGGAGCCGGAACCCGACCGGCCGTTCGACGCTCCCAAGCTTTACTCAGCGGGCCCGCACATCCCACCGATTCCCCTCTGGGCGAATCAGCTCACGGCATAACCCCGCCCGTCGGGTGGCCGACACGCCGTATCCGGAGCGCGCGAGGCCACCCCTGACGAGCATGACAACCTTCCCCGTACGGCGTATCGCCGTCGCCGCCGCCACCACGATCACCCTATTGCTGCCGCTCGCCGCCTGCACAGCCACCGCCGACGTCACTCCCAAGCCCGTACCGGCTCCCACGCCGGCCCCTCCCGCAGCGCCCACGACTCAGCTGCCGCGTCAGAAACCCGCGGCGGACCCACCCGTCCCGAGCAGAACGACCGCCACCAAGACCGGCCGGACATCCCAGCCCCGCAAGACCGTCGTCGCCGGGACCGACCTCTTCGGCACCCAGTACGCGTACGTCACCTCGTACCGGGGCAACCGCGTCACCTTCGACCTGGTCGAATACTTCGAGTGGCCCGACGCCGCCAAGGCCTGCCGCGAAGACCACTTCACCACCGGCGAGGGCGTCCTCTGCCACGACTACTACATCCGCAACAAGAACCTCCGCCTACGCCGCCTGGGCGCCGACCCCGCCGGCCGCTACACCATGATCGACCCCACCACCGGCGACTCGGTCCGGGTCAGCATGGCCAAGTTCCTCAAGCAGGCCAAGACCGGCCAGCACTTGATCAAACTAACCATCGACGGCGGCCGCATCCTCGGCGCCGAAGAAATGTGGATGCTCTGACCACTCAGGTCTTGGCGCCCTGGCCACCGCGCCGGTCGACGGTTGAGCCAAGCCGCAGACATCGAGGGAGTACCGGCTCACGAGCGCCTCCACATCAAGACCTGCACGTACATCCTGCGCCGATCTCGCCCGCGACGAGGAGGTTACCGGCGGACCGGGCTTCGATCAGCAGGCCGATCGGCGCGAGCCTCCGCGAGCAGCACGTGCACCGTAGGTGGTCTTTCAGGCGGAGAGTCAGCTGCCCGGGTGGAGCCAGGTCGAGCGGTCGAGGAAGCCGTCGCCGTCGTCGTCGTGCATGCGTTTCTCGAAGACGCCGTCGTGGTCCTTGTCGTAGTCGGCGTAGTCGACCCGGTTGTCGAGGTCGAGGTCGGTGCCGATGAAGTCGACCCGGCCGTCGTCGTTCACGTCGACCAGGATGTCGACGCCGCCGTCGGCGCGGCCGCGGTATGTCGCGTCGTCGAGGGTGCCGTCGCCGTCGGCGTCGACCTCGTTGTCGTAGCCCTTGGGCGGTGGCGGGGACAGCTCGGCCTCCAGCGCGCCGACCGCCTCGGCGACGTTGGCGCCCACGGTCACGTCGGGCAGGCCGTCGAGCTCGTCGGGACGGTCGCCGAAGCCGGTGTGCGCCTCGGTGAGATTCTCCGTCGTGCGGGCGGCGACCATGCCGCTCACCGTGCCGAACTCCGACCAGGCGCCCAGGTCTTCGTAGCCGTCGTTGCGAGCCATGCCCTGACGGTACGTCGTTCAGTCCAGTTCGGGCATGGCCACCGGGTGCGGACGCGGCCGGCAGGTGCCGCACTGCACCGCGTCGTCCACCACCAGCGCCTCCGCCCGGCGCCGGGACTCCGACCGGCTCACCTGCAGCAGGTAGGGGCCGAACCGGGCGTGTTCGGCGCAGACGCCGCGGCCGCAGAAGCGGCAGCTCGCCCGGGCCGACTCGGCGCAGAACCAGCAGAGCATCGAACCTCCTGACGAAGGGGCCGTCCCCCCGTCAGTTCGGCGCCGTCGACCCTTCCTCCGGCCCCGGGGGCGGGGTCTCCGCCGGCGGGGCGGTGGTGGCAGGCGGCGTCGTGGCGGGCGGCGGCGCGGTGGTGCGGGGCGGGGTCGTCCGCGGCGGCGTCGGGTTGGTGGTCGCCGGCGGCGTGGTCGGACGCGTCGTCGGGCGGGTCGTCGGCGGGGCGATGGTGGGGTTGTCGTCGGGCTGACCCGGGTCGTTGCCGTCGCCCGGATCATCGGTCTGTGACGGTGTAGTCACAGTATCGGTAGGCGTGGGCGTCGCGCTCGGGGCGATCGACGGATTGATCGATTCCGAATCGGACGGTAGGGGCTCGTCGCTCGGCAGCGGCTCGGGGCTGCTCGACGGCGGCGCCTCGACCGGGGCCTCACCCGCGCACCCCAGCGACGTGCCGGCGACCTCGCTGGTCCTGCCGTCGACGGCGACCGTGCCCGACGAGACGACCACCGTCGAAGGCTCGATCTGATACCAGGCGGCGCCGCTGTTGGTGACCGTGCCCTGGCTGCGGTCCACGGTCAAAGCGAGCGGCTTGTACGCCCCGCTGGTGCTGCCCGTGCCGGCGAGGACGCGGCCGGTCTGCAGCGAGATGGTGGCCTTCGGGGCCTGGTCGCGGCCGCCGCCGGTGCTGAGGTTGCCGATGCCGACCCGGGTGTTCGCGCAGAGCATCGTCGTCGACCCGCCGGCGAACGTGAGGGTGGCCGCGGCCCGCGCCGGCACCTCGATCACCTCACCCTGGTCGAGGTAGCGCCGCGCGCCGTCGGCGAGGGTGGCCGGGGCGCCGTCGAAGGTGGCCGTGACCTGGCCCTCGTCGATCGAGAGGAGCACCCGGTCGGCCGGCATCTCGGCCCAGGCCGGGCCGGGGCGGAACGACAGGCCGGTCAGGAACAGGGCCGTGGTCAGCAGCACGACGACCAGCCAGGTCAGCACCCGCTCGAAACGGCGGTCGGCCTCGGGGGCGTCGCGGCCGTCGGGCGGGCCGGGCGGGATCGTCAGCGGCGGGTAGGCCGCGCCGCGCGGGGAGCCGGAGCGCAGCGACCCCTTGGCCGTGACCACGGGCATCGGCGAGCCCGGCCGGTGGGTGGCGCCGACCAGCGGCGGCAGATCGGAGGCGTCGGGCAGGACCCACAGCCGTACGGGGGTGATGGTCTGGGCCACCATGCCGGGGCTGCCGTCGCCGACCGGCCCGACCAGGGTGCCGCGGCGCAGCTCGACGCCGTCGGGCAGCGCGATCACGCCGGACTCGACCACCACCGCGTGGGTGGGGCCGGGCAGGATCACCGGCGCGCCCGGGTCGAGGTCGACCGGGTGGGCCGAGGCGATCAGCGCGAGCCGCTGGTCGGTGGCCAGCCCGGCCAGCGCGGGGGTGTCGGCGAACAGCGCCTCGGCCTCGGCCCGGTCGTGCGGCGGCGGGCCGGGCAGCGGACCGACCACAGTGGCCACCGTGGCGGTCGGGATCGAGAGCAGGGTCGTGCCGGCTGTGTGCCAGTCGAGCTGGGTGGACCGGCCGGTGATCGCGTTGACCAGGCCGACCACGGCGCCGGGGCCGACGTGGTGGCGGATCGTGCCGGGCGGGTCGCCGGGCCGGCGGGCCTCCAGGGCGCCCTCCACGACCACGAAGACGGCCTGCTGGGCGGCCCCCGCGATGACGATCTGGCGGCCGGTCGGCGGGTGCACCCAGCGGGCGCGCGAGGCCAGGCCCTGCAGCGCGGGCTCGGGCAGGCCGCCGAGGTCGGAGGCGCGCAGCGCGGCCAGCCGGCGGGGGCTGTCGGCCTCGCGGTCGTTCTCGACGCGGCGCAGCCGGGACAGGCTCCACCATCGGGTGAGCCGGCCGACGAGGAAATACACGATCGGGGCGGCCAGGCCGAGGGTGATCGCGATCAGCAGGAGGGCGCCGGTGACGC
This sequence comes from Paractinoplanes lichenicola, assembly GCF_016785085.1. Lineage (GTDB taxonomy): Bacteria > Actinomycetota > Actinomycetes > Mycobacteriales > Micromonosporaceae > Actinoplanes > Actinoplanes lichenicola. The sequence goes on along the minus strand of NZ_JAENHO010000003.1, from coordinate 643,977 downwards.
CCTCGTGCCACAGCCCGGTGGCCACGCCGGAGAGCCTGTCCTCCCAGAGACGGAAGGCCACGTTGACCGCGGCGGCCAGCCAGCAGACGGCCAGGAAGCCGTACAGGGCGATGAGACGGCCCTCGCGGTCGAGCTTGCCCCACTGCGGCGGACGGCCCCGCAGGCGGCCACCCACCCAGGCCAGCGCCCGGTTGCGCAGCTGCGGCACCTCGAGCCAGTTCATCAGCAGGTATTGCCCGTCGAGCGGGAGCAGCGGGCTGAGGTGGACGAAGGCGCTCAGGTAACACAGGAACGCCAGCTTGAAGCCCAGGTCGGCCGCCGCGGGCAGGGTCAGTCCGGCCAGCTGCGCGAGCCCGCCGAGCAGCAACGCGCTGAGCGGGCCGGCCGCGGAGACCAGCATGCGGGCGCGGCGGCCGGCCATCCAGACGTCACTGGTGTCGACGAACAGCGACGGCAGCCCGAACCAGACCAGGAACCCGGCCGCGGGCACCTCGCGCCCGGAGTGTTTGGCCGCCATCGCCCGGGCGTACTCGCGGACGCCGACGACGAGGGCGTTGAGCAGGATCAGGGTGATCGCGCCGTACAGGTAGGAATCGCCGGTCAGGAACAGCGAGCGGCTGCCGCGGGTCCAGGTGGCGACGAACAGGCCGAGGCCGGCCACGGCGAGCACGGCGGTGACGATGCCGACGGCCTTGTTGAAGAACAGCTTGCCGCCCGTGCGGTAGAGCAGCGAGACCAGGCCGTCGACGTTGAGCAGCAGCATGCGGCGGCCCCGGGCCGCGGCCAGCAGCGAATTGCCGACCCGCTCCCCCACCGGCTTGCGGCGCAGCTCCTGCAGCGGGCGGAACGCGTCCATCGGCAGCTCGTCGAGCATGCGGTTGCCGGCCAGGTCGGCGACGACGCGGCGCACCTGGTCGGGGGCGAGCCGGCCGGCGATGCGGGCGAACTCGGCGACCAGCCGGGCCACCGTGTGCTCGCCGTCCATCAGCAGCGCGAGCTCCCACTCCTCGGGGGTCAGCCGCAGATAGCTGGCGCGCTCGCCGTCATCGGGCGAGCGCAGCATGATGTAGTCGCTGCCGCGGGCGCCGGTCAGCTGGACGTATTCGACTCCGGCGCGGAGCACGGGACGGGCGCTGGTGGGGTTCAGCCGGTCGACGACCGCGCCCCACAGCCCGGGGTCGGCCGGCCCGGAGGGCTCACCGGGGGCGCGACCCGCCAGCGCGTCCCACACATTCCCGCGGGTCTCGACGTAGGTCAACCTGGTGCCTCTCACTGCCGGGGTACCGCCGATGGCGAATGGAGATTAGGCGGTTTGCCTGCGTGATGGCGAGTCCCGGGTGGGGAAAAGAACGGATTCCTCCGGAAGTCGGAGATTAGCGCCGAACAAACGTACGGCGGGCGGCGTGACAACCCCCTTGTCACACCACCCGCCGTAGCGAAAGGGCAAAGCTTCTCTACTGGGCCTCGGCCAGAGTGACTGTGACCTGCTTCTTCTCGCCGCCGCGGGTGAAGTCGAGCGTCATCTTCTGCCCGACCGCGCCAGACTGGACCGCCGCGACCAGGTCGTCGGAGTCGCCGATGTTCTTGCCGTCGGCCGCCGTGATCACGTCGCCCTGCTCGAGCCCGGCCTTGGCCGCCGCGCTGTTGGCAGTGACCTGACTCACCAAAGCGCCGCCGTTCTCGGCCTCGGTCACGCTGACGCCAAGCGCCGGGTGGCTGACCTTCTTGCCGGCCATCAGGTCGTCGACCACCTGCTTGGCCTTGTCGCTCGGGATCGCGAAGCCGAGGCCGATGTTGCCCGTGCTCTGGCCCTGGGTGGCGATCGCCGAGTTGATGCCGATGATCTCGCCGTTGGTGTTGACCAGGGCGCCGCCGGAGTTGCCGGGGTTGATCGGCGCGTCGGTCTGCAGCAGGCCCGACATGGTGGTCGAGGCACCCTGCTGGCCTTGCTGGCCGCCCTCGCTGCCGGACTGGATCGTGCGGTCCTTGGCGCTGACGATGCCGGCCGTGACCGAGCCCTCCAGGCCGAGCGGGCTGCCGATCGCCAGCACGGTGTCGCCGACCTGCATCTTGGCGCTGCTGCCGAAGGTGGCGGGCTTGAGGTCGGCGACGTCGGTGACCTTGACGACGGCCAGGTCGGTGCGCTCGTCGGTGCCGACGATGGTGGCGTCGGCCTTCTTGCCGTCGGCGAAGATCACGGTGACCTTGTCATTTTGGGCGCTCGCGACCACGTGGTTGTTGGTGACGATGTAGCCGTCGCCCGAGATGACCACGCCGGAGCCCTCACCGCTGCCGGTGGTGATCGAGACGACGCTGTCCTGCACCGCGGCGGCGATCTGAGCCAGCGACGAGCGGTCGACCACGCGGGTCACCGAGGAGTTGCCGGTCAGCACCGAGGGGGACGAGCCGTCGTCGTCGAAGGCGAGCGCGGTCGCCGCGCCCACGCCGCCCGCGCCCAGCGCGATCAGCACCGCGGCGGCGCCGGCCACGAAGATCTTGCGGCCGCGGCCGGTGTTGCGGGGCCGCTGCTGGTCGACCGGCAGGGCCCAGGCGGGCTGGCCGTCGGCCGTCGGGGTCCAGGGCTGGCCCTGCGTCTCGCCGCCGAGGGGCTGGGTGTGGGTCTGCGCCCACCCGGGGTTGTAGGCGGCGTGCGGCTGACCGTAGCCGGGCTGCTGGCCGTAGCCGGGGTAGTGCTGCTGCTGCGGCCAGGGCGCCTGCTGCGGCCACTGATGAGTGGGAGCGCCCGTGACGGGGACACCGGACTGCGGAACACCCGATTGGGGGGCTGCCTGGGGAGCGCCGCCCGGCTGGGGAGCGCTCGACACCGGCCGGGCCCACTGGGGGGCCTGCGGCGCCGCCGGCTGCGGGGCAGCGGCGGGCAGCGCGGCGGTCGGCTGCTCAGACTGTCCCCGCTCCGGGCTGCTGCTCTCAGAGGAGGCGTCCGCGGGTCGCGGGTCGGTCTCGTTCTCGTTCATGCCCACAACCTTGCCCCGTAGCTCTCGGACCGACCTGTGTCAGGCCTGGATGTTTTCTGTGAAGCCTTTATCCGGATTTAGGGTAGGCAAAGTCACCCGGAAGGTGGCTCCCTGGCCCGGTTCGGAGATCACCTCGACGTTGCCTTGATGCGACCTGACGATTGCCGCAACGATCGCCAGACCGAGCCCCGTGCCCGTGGCGGCCCGCTGGGTGTTGCGGGTGCGGGCCTCGTCGGCGCGATAGAACCGCTCGAAGACGTGCTCCTTCTGCTGCGGCGAGAGCCCGGGCCCGGTGTCGGCCACCTCGACCACCGCGCGATCGCCCGACTCGGCGTAGAGCCGCAGCGTGACGGTGGCCTCGGCCGGGGTGTGGACCAGCGCATTGGTCATCAGGTTACCGATCACCTGACGCAGCCGGGCGTCGTCGCCGTACGCCACGAGCTGCTCCGGCTGGTCGCGGACCTCGAGCTCGATCGTGCGCTCGGGCGCGGTCGCCTCGGCCGCCTGCACCGCGTCGAGGGCCAGCACGGGCAGCTCGACCGGGCCCAGCGTGAGCGGGCGCTCGCGGTCGAGCCGGGCCAGCAGCAGCAGGTCCTCGACGAGCAGGCCCATCCGGGCGGCCTCGTCCTCGATCCGGCGCACCAGCCGGGCCACGTCGTCGGGGTTGGTCACGGCGCCCTGGCGATAGAGCTCGGCGAAGCCGCGGATGGTGGTCAGCGGCGTGCGCAGCTCGTGCGAGGCGTCGGCCACGAACTGCCGCATCTTGCCCTCGGACTCGACCGCGCGCGCCTCGGAGGCCTGGGCGGAGTCGGCCGCCTCGACCGCGACCGCCTCGGCCGCCCGGGCCGCCGCCTCCGACTGCTCGCGCGCGCTGAACGCGGCCTCGATCTGGGCCAGCATCGCGTTGAGGGCCTTGGCCAGCCGGCCCAGCTCGGTCTGGGGCTCGCCGTCGTGCGCCTCGGGATCAGGCACGCGCTGGGTCAGGTCGCCGGCCCCGATCGCCGCCGCCGTGCGCTCTATCTGCAGCAGCGGCACGAGGCTCTGGCGCACGATTGCCGCGCCGATCGAGGCCAGGGCGATCAGCACGCCCACGCCGACCAGCAGGTCGACCCAGACCATCTGGTTGACCGCCAGGCCGATCACCGAGAGCTTCTCGCCGACCTGGATGACCGAGCCCCACTGGTCGATCACGACCACGACCCGCCACACGACCTTGCCGCTCGGGGAGCGCACCGTGTACGGCTCGCCGAGCAGCGGGTTGACCACGTCGGAGCCCTTGACCAGGGGCGGGGTGTCCTCGGGGCCGAGGTCGGGGTCGCCCACCACGGGCGGGTCCGGCCGCACCCCGTCGATGCTGCTGGACGAGACATAATAGTCGCTCGGGACCGGGATCTCGGAGCCCTGGCGGGCCTTGGCGATCGTCGCCGCATAGATCGACAACGACGTGTCGAGCCGGTCGAGCAGGTAGTTGTGCAGCGCGTACGTGCTGGCGGCGCTGATCGCGGTGAGCGCCGCGAACACCAGGATGAGGACGGACGCCACCAGCTTGATGCGCAGCGAGACCTTACGCAGGCTGGGCTGCGGCGGGATCGAGGCGCGGACCCGCTCGGTGAGCGTCACGGCAGGGGGCTCAGACGGCGGGTTTGCGCAGCACGTAACCCACCCCGCGCAGCGTATGGATCAGCCGGGGCTGGACGTTGTCGACCTTGCGCCGCAGGTACGAGATGTAGGACTCGACGATGTTGTCGTCGCCGCGGAAGTCGTACTTCCAGACGTGGTCGAGGATCTGCGCCTTGGAGAGCACCCGGTTGGCGTTGAGCATGAGGTAGCGCAGCAGCTTGAACTCGGTCGGCGAGAGCTGCACCCGCTGGCCCGCGCGATAGACCTCGTGCGTCTCCTCGTCGAGCTCGAGGTCGGCGAAGACCAGGCGGGACGGCTCGTCGTCGCCCTGCGTCGTGCGCCGCAGCACCGCCCGGATCCGCGCGGTGAGCTCCTCGAGGCTGAACGGCTTGGTGACGTAGTCGTCGCCGCCCAGGGTCAGGCCCCGGATCTTGTCGTCGGTGCCGTCGCGGGCGGTCAGGAAGACCACCGGGGTGCGCTGGCCACCCTCGCGCATGAGCCGGATGACCTCGAAACCGTCGAGGTCGGGCAGCATGACGTCGAGCACGACGAGGTCGGGAGTGGTGTTCTTCGCCGCGCTGACCGCCGCGCTGCCGCTCGTCGCGGTGCTCACGTCGAAGCCGGCGAAGCGAAGGCTGGCGGAGAGCAGCTCGAGGATGTTCGCGTCGTCCTCGACGACGAGCAGTTTCGCCTCGCTCTGCTTGGGCTGGGTCGTAGCGGCCATGACACCCAGTATTTATCAGCCCGCTGCACCGGGGCTGCACGGAAGCTGAAAGTTTTCTGTAAACGCTCTCAGGCGGCCAGGCGGTAGCCGCCCACTCCCATCGAGGCCTGGGCGGCGCGGGCCAGCATGCGCCGGTCGGCGCCGGGGGCCGGGCGCAGCGCGGGCGCGCTGACCAGGGTGACCGTCAGCGACCGTAGCGCGGCCACCCGGCGTACGGAATCGAAGAGGGTGTCGTCGCCGATGAAGGCGGCCGCCGTCGAGTCGTAGTTGATCGAGACTGGCACCACCGGGGCGCCCGCGTCGACCGCGGCCTGGAACAGCGCCGGGCGGAACCGGCCCCGGTTGGCGCCGCAGAACGTCGTGCCCTCGGGGAAGGCGGCCACCGTACGGCCCGAGCGCAGCGCCGCGGCCACCTCGCCGACGGTGCCGGGCAGCGACTTCGGCCGCGAGCGGTCGATGAAGATCGCCCCGGACAGGCCCGCGAGCGCCCCGATCCCGGGCCACGCGCCGACCTCGCCCTTGGCCACCAGGCGCACCGGCGAGACCGCCATCAGCACCAGGATGTCGAGCCAGGAGACATGGTTGGCGACGAGCAGGCTGCCGGGCTTGAGAGCCGGGCCGCGGCGGACGAGCCGGATGCCGAGCACCCGCAGCATCGCACGGGCCACGGCCTGCAGGGCCGGCCCCCGCAGCAGGGGAGCCAGCAGCAGACCGCCGACCAGCACGAAGGCCAGGCCGATCATGCGCAGGGTGCCGGCGCCCGGGGTGACATGGCGGTCGGCGCCGTCGCGGCAGTGGTCGCCGCAGCCCGAGACCGGCTGCCAGAGGCCGGTCAGCGCGCCCCCGGCGATCATCGCGCGGCGCCGAGGAAGTGGCGGCGGTAGCGCGGGTCCATGCGGTCCATCGAGAACAGCACGTAGAAGTCGGCGCAGTCGAAATCCGGGTCGTACGCGGGCTGGCCGCAGACCCAGGCGCCGAGCCGCAGGTAGCCCTTGAGCAGCGCGGGCGGCTGCGTCTTGGGGTCGCCGACCAGCTCGGTGCGGGCCAGCCAGTTGTTGCGCGGGGTGACCCGCAGGGTGGGCGGGGACAGGTGCTTGGCCTGCACGCGGGCCCAGACCCCGGCCGCGGTCACGCCGCCGTCGTTCAGCGGCACCGAGGCGCAGCCGGCCAGCCAGCGCAGGTTGTTCAGGTGCAGGTAGCGGGCGATGCCGGCCCACATCAGGTTGATCACCGAACCGCTGCGGTGGTCGGGGTGCACGCACGAGCGGCCGGTCTCGACCAGCTGGTCGCGCAGCGGGTGCAGCGCGGACAGGTCGAACTCGCTGTCGCCGTAGCGCCGCCCGGCCCGCTCGGCCGCCTTGGGCGGGAGCATCCGGTAGGTGCCGACCACCGCGCCGGTCGCGTCGTCGCGCACGATCAGGTGGTCGCAGTAGTCGTCGAACTCGTCGACGTCGCGCCCGTCGGCGGTGGCGCCCGGCAGGGTCGCACCGAGCTCACTGCCGAAGACGTCGTGGCGCAGTCGCTGCGCGGCCGCGACCAGGCTCGGGTCGTCGGCGATGAGCAGGGTGTAGCCGCTGGTCCCGGTGGGGGCGGCGGCAGTCAGTAGAACGGCCATGTGATGTGTGTAAGTGCGACAACTGCCGATGGAATGTCGCGCCAGGAGGCGATTCATGGCTACAAAATGAACGGCTTGTGCGAGTGTTCCTCGCATGCAGATTCCGGCACGTTTCAACGGCCCGCCCGCGTCCGGCAACGGAGGGTGGTCAGCGGGCGCGTTCGCGGCCGCGGCCGGCGCCCGGGCAGGCTCCCCGGTCCTCGAGGTCACGCTGCGGGTGCCGCCGCCGCTGGACACCGAGCTCAGGTTCTCCGCCGGTGCAGTGCACGACGGCGACACGCTGGTGGCGACCGTTTCCGAGGCCGAGGGCGAGATCCCGGCCGTCACCCCGGTGGGCCTGGCGGTGGCGGTGGCGGCGGCCGAGTCGTACGAGGGCTTCACCCGGCACCCGTTCCCCACCTGTTACGTCTGCGGGCCGGAGCGGACGGACGGGCTGCGCATCTTCTCCGGGCCGCTGCCCGACGGGCGTACCGCCGCGCCCTGGGTCGTGCCCGCCGAGGCCGGCCTGGAGGTGGTGTGGGCCGCGCTGGACTGCCCCGGCGGGTGGACTGCGCTGCGCAGCGGCCGCACCTATGTGCTGGGCCGGATCGCGGTGGCCGCCGACGCGCTGCCCGAGCCCGGCTCGACCTGTGTCGTGGTGGGCGAGGCGACCGAGTTCTCGGGTCGCAAGGCGAAAGTGCTCTCGACCCTGTACGACCCGGACGGCACGCCGCTGGCCAGGGCCAGGGCCACCTGGATCGCCACCACCTAGTAAGTTGACCACTCACTCCACGGGGAAGGGGACTCTGTCGATGACCGGGCCAGGCACCGACGAGATTGTCGTCGATCGCCTCACCAAGCAGTACAAAAAACTCCGAGCGGTAGATGATCTGTCGTTCCGCGTCCGCTCAGGCCGGGTGACCGGCTTCCTGGGCCCCAACGGCGCCGGCAAGACCACCACCCTGCGCATGCTGCTCGGCCTGGTCACTCCGACCGCGGGCACGGCCACCTTCGGCAGTCAGCGCTACACCGAGCTCAGCGATCCCGTACGCAAGGTGGGCGCGGTGCTCGAGGCCTCGAGCGCGCACCGGGGCCGCACCGGCCGCAACCACCTGCGGATGATCTGCCGGGCCTCGGGCCTGCCCGACAAGCGGGCCGACGAGGTGCTCGAGCTGGTCGGGCTCACGCCGGCCGCCGGCCGCAAGTTCAAGGGCTACTCGCTGGGCATGAAGCAGCGGCTGGGCATCGCCGCCGCCATGCTGGGCGACCCGCAGGTGCTGATCCTCGACGAGCCGGCCAACGGGCTCGACCCCGAGGGCATCCGCTGGATGCGTGACCTGCTCAAGTCGCTGGCGTCCAACGGCCGTACGGTGCTGGTCTCGAGCCACCTGCTGGGCGAGATGCAGCTGCTGGCGGACGACGTGGTGATCGTCGCGGCGGGCAAGCTGATCACGCAGGGCCCGGTCGACGAGGTGCTCGGCGGCATGACCGGCGGCGTGCAGGTGCGGGTGCGCACCCCGCAGGCCGAGGCGCTGACCGCCGCCCTCTCGGAGCTCAACGCGTCGGTGACCGCGACCCAGGACGGCGCCCTGCTGGTGCACGGGGCCGAGGCCGCCGCGGTGGGTCACGCGGCCTTCGCGGCGGGGGTCGAGCTGCACGAGCTGGCCACCGAGCGCGGCGACCTCGAACAGGTCTTCCTGCAGCTCACGGCCGGAAAGGCGGGCATCCGATGAGTCTGGTCAACGCCGAGCTCTTCAAGGTCCGCACCACCTCGCTGTGGTGGATCATGGGGATCATCCTGGTTCCCCTGTACGCGGCCAGCGTGCTGGCCAACTGGGCCCAGGCCAGCGCGGGTCAGCCGCCGTCGGACGCCGGGGTGTCCGACACGCAGACCGCGCAGATCGAGGCCGCGCTGCAGCCGATCAACGTGGCGACCAACCTCTACACCAGCGGGCAGTACTTCGGCGTGCTGGTCGTCCTGTTGCTCTCGGCGATCATCGTGACCAGTGAGTTCTTCCACCTCACGGCGACCACGACGTTCCTGACGACGCCGCGCCGCGAGTCGGTCATCCTGGCCAAGTTCGCCGCCGCGGCCGTCATCGGCGTGCTCGTCTGGCTGTTCACCACGGTCCTCAACCTGCTCGTGGTCCCGCTGATCATGAACAACCTCGACCTGGGCAGCCAGCTCGGCGAGGCCGCCGTGTGGCGGGCGATCGGGCTCAACCTGCTGGCCTTCGTGCTCTGGGCGATCCTGGGCGTGGGCGCCGGCGTGCTGATCCGCAGCCAGATCGCGGCGACGCTGATCCTGGCGATCACCTACGTGGTCGGCACCTCGGCCATCGGTCTGATCTTCTTCCTGCTCAGCGAGTACGTGGCCGAGTGGATCAACAACCTGCAGGTGCTGGTGCCGACGACGGCGTCGCAGCTGATGATCTCCGGCACCGACCTGCCCGGCAGCCCGCCGCGCTGGGTCGGGGCCGTGGTGATGATCGGTTACGCGGTCGTGCTCGGCTTCTTCGGCACCTGGCTGACGAAGCGACGCGACATCAGCTGACGTTTCGCCGGAGGGATTCGGCCGACAGGTCACACACTCGACGTGGGAAGTTGTTCGCCCGCACCCACGGCGTAGCCTTGAGGCCGAATCCTTCCCGTCCCATGTGACGAAACAGTCGCGTGCTGACAAACATGGTGAAAGAGGCGAACACGGAAGTGTCGACCCAGCAGACTTCGCACGAGAACCCACTCGCGGACTTCGGGCCGAATGAGTGGATCGTCGACGAGATGTACCAGCGCTATCTGGCCGACCCCACCAGCGTCGACCCGGCCTGGCACGACTTCTTCGCCGACTACAAGCCCGCGATGGCCACAGGATCGATCGTGACGCCCGACGAGGCGAAGGCAGCCAACGCGACCGCGTCCGCGGCCCGCGCCGGCACCGACGCCCCGGCCGCGGCCACGGTCGCCCCGGTCAAGCCGACTGTTCCCACCACGGAGTCTGCCCCCGCCAAGGCCAAGCCCGAGGCCGCACCCAAGCCGGCGGCCAAGCCCGCGCCGGCCGCGTCCAACGGCAAGTCCGACGGGGCCAAGGTCACCACGCTGCGCGGCGTCGCCGCCAAGATCGTGCAGAACATGGACGCCTCGCTGGAGGTGCCGACCGCCACGTCGGTGCGCGCCGTGCCCGCGAAGCTCATGGTCGACAACCGCATCGTGATCAACAACCACCTCGCCCGCGGGCGGGGCGGGAAGGTCAGCTTCACCCACCTGATCGGCTGGGCGCTGGTGCGCGCGGTGGCCAAGCACCCCGAGATGAACAACTCGTTCGCCGAGGTCGACGGCAAGCCCGCGATGGTCCAGCCCGAGCACATCAACCTCGGCATCGCGATCGACCTCGCCAAGAAGGACGGCTCGCGCAGCCTGGTCGTGCCGTCCATCAAGAACTGCGAGCGGATGGACTTCCGCAAGTTCTGGCAGGCGTACGAGGACGTGGTCCGCCGGGCCCGCCGCAACGAGCTGACCATGGACGACTACTCGGGCACGACGATCTCGCTGACCAACCCGGGCGGCATCGGCACGGTCCACTCGATCCCGCGCCTGATGACCGGGCAGAGCGCGATCGTCGGCGTCGGCGCGATGGAATACCCCGCGCCCTACGCCGGCATGAGCGACGAGACCCTGACCGAGCACGGCGTCAGCAAGACCACCACGCTGACCAGCACCTACGACCACCGGGTCATCCAGGGCGCGCAGTCCGGCGAGTTCCTCAAGGCCATGCACGAGTTCCTGCTCGGCGAGCACGACTTCTACGACGAGATCTTCACGTCGCTGCGCATCCCGTACGAGCCGGTCCGCTGGGTGCGCGACGTCGCCCGCACGTCCGAGGGCCAGATCGACAAGGCGGCCCGGGTCGTCGAGCTGATCCACGCGTACCGGGTGCGCGGTCACCTGATGGCCGACACCGACCCGCTCGAGTTCGAGATCCGCCGGCACCCCGACCTCGACGTGCTGCAGCACGGCCTCACGCTGTGGGACCTCGACCGGCTGTTCCCGGTCGGCGGGTTCGCCGGCAAGCAGCGGATGAAGCTGCGCGAGGTGCTCGGCGTCCTGCGCGACACGTACTGCCGCCGCGTCGGCATCGAGTACATGCACATCCAGGGCCCCGAGGAGCGGCGCTGGATCCAGGACCGCATCGAGATCAAATACACGAAGCCCGACTCGGACGAGCAGAAGCACATCCTCAACCGGCTGAACGCGGCCGAGGCCTTCGAGACGTTCCTGCAGACCAAGTTCGTCGGCCAGAAGCGGTTCTCGCTCGAGGGCGGCGAGTCGCTGATCCCGCTGCTCGACGCGGTGCTCGAGTCGTCGGCCGAGGCCGGGCTGGACGAGCTGGTCATCGGCATGGCCCACCGCGGCCGGCTCAACGTGCTGGCCAACATCGTCGGCAAGCCGTACGAGAAGATCTTCAACGAGTTCGAGGGTCAGATGGACCCGAAGTCGGCCCACGGCTCCGGCGACGTCAAATATCACCTGGGCCAGACCGGCAAATACACGACGCCCGACGGCGAGCACGCGACCACGGTCAGCGTGGTGGCCAACCCGTCGCACCTGGAGGCGGTCGACCCGGTGCTCGAGGGCATCGTCCGGGCCAAGCAGGACCGCCTCGACCTGGGCCTGCACGGCTACACGGTGCTCCCGCTGCTGGTGCACGGCGACGCCGCGTTCGCCGGTCAGGGTGTGGTGGCCGAGACGCTCAACCTGTCGCAGCTGCGCGGCTACCGCACGGGCGGCACGGTCCACGTGATCGTCAACAACCAGGTCGGCTTCACCACCGCCCCCGAATACAGCCGCTCGTCGATGTATTCGACCGACGTGGCCCGGATGATCCAGGCGCCGATCTTCCACGTGAACGGCGACGACCCCGAGGCCGTCGTGCGGGTCGCGAAGCTCGCCTTCGAGTACCGCCAGGCGTTCAACAAGGACGTCGTGATCGACCTGGTCTGCTACCGCCGCCGCGGGCACAACGAGGGCGACGACCCGTCGATGACCAACCCGCGGATGTACGAGATCATCGACACCAAGCGCTCGGTCCGCAAGCTCTACACCGAGGAGCTGATCGGCCGGGGTGACATCACCGTGGACGACGCCCAGGAGCAGCTGCGCGACTACCAGTCCCAGCTCGAGCAGGTCTTCAAGGCCACCCGGGACGCGGCCGGCACCCCGCCCCGCCCGCGGGTGATCAGCGAGGAGCCCGAGCCCCAGGTCGACACCGCGATCGACGCCGCCGGCGTGCGCGCGGTCGGCCAGGCCCACGTCGAGCTGCCCGAGGGCTTCACCCCGCACAAGCGGGTGCAGCAGCTGCTCGAGCGGCGGGCCAAGATGGGCACCGAGGGCGGCATCGACTGGGGCTTCGGCGAGCTCGTCGCGTTCGGCTCGCTGCTGGCCCAGGGCGTCACCGTCCGGCTCGCCGGGCAGGACTCGCGGCGCGGCACGTTCGTCTCCCGGCACGCCTCGGTGGTCGACGCCAAGACCGGCAAGGACTTCCTGCCGCTGTCCACGCTGACCACCGGCTCGGCCCGGTTCTTCGTGCACGACTCGCTGCTCAGCGAATACGCGGCGATGGGCTTCGAGTACGGCTACTCGGTCGAGAACCCGGAGGCGCTGGTCCTCTGGGAGGCGCAGTTCGGCGACTTCGTCAACGGCGCCCAGTCGATCGTCGACGAGTTCATCTCGTCCGGCGAGGTGAAGTGGGGCCAGCAGTCGTCGCTGGTGCTGCTGCTCCCGCACGGCCAGGAGGGCCAGGGTCCCGACCACTCCTCCGGCCGGCCCGAGCGGTTCCTGCAGCTCTGCGCGCAGGACAACATGCGGGTGGCCAACACGACGACCCCGGCCAACTACTTCCACCTGCTGCGCCGGCAGGCCCTGTCGACCAAGCGCAAGCCGCTGGTGGTGTTCTCGCCGAAGTCGCTGCTGCGGCACAAGCTCGCCGTGTCGCAGGTCGCCGACTTCACCGAGGGCACGTTCCAGCCGGTGATCGGCGACGCCGGCGTCAACGGCTCGCCGCTCGACGCGGGCTCGGTCAAGCGCGTGCTGCTCTGCTCGGGCAAGGTCTACTACGACCTGTTCCAGGCCCGGGCCGAGCGGGGCATCACCGACACCGCGATCATCCGGATGGAGCAGATCTATCCGCTGCCGGTCGACGAGCTGAAGGCGGTGCTGGCGCAGTTCCCCGACGCGGAGGACTTCGTCTGGGTGCAGGAGGAGCCGGCCAACCAGGGCGCCTGGTCGTTCGTCGCGCTCAACCTGCTCGAGCACCTCGAGGGGGTGCGGCTGCGTCGCATCTCGCGCCCGGCCGCGGCCGCCCCGGCGGTCGGCTCGGCCAAGCTGCACGAGGCCGAGCAGGCGGCGCTGATCGAGGCCGCGCTGCCGCGTCCGTGATCTCGTGAGGGATGGGGGCGCTCCGCCGCGGCGGGGCGCCCCCTCTTACTATCCGGGCATGTACTTCACCGATCGTGGCATCGAGGAACTGGTCAGCCGGCGCGGCGAGGAGAGCGTGACGCTGGAGTGGGTGGCCGAGCAGCTGCGCACCTTCGTCGACATGAACCCCGAGTTCGAGACCCCGATCGAGCGATTCGCCACGTGGCTGGCCCGGGACGACGACGAGGATGACGAGTAGGTGTCCGCGGCCTCTCGATGAACACTACGAACTTCAGGAAGATCAAGAGCCAGATGTCCTAGCCGGGTGGGTGGTGCGGACCGTCGCTCCCGCGGGGGCCCGGGCGCGCTTCGCTGGCCGCTGACGCGTCCAGAACGCGAAGCCCACCCGGGCGACGTGCATAAGTGGTGACGCCATGTCCGCTCCGCGGCCATACCTCGCACCCGCCCGCTGACGGATCCACCCCCCGGGCAGCGCACCAACGCCTACGTCCTAAGGGCCGAGACCACCCACGGGCTCTACACATACTTGGAGTCGCTGCCCGGCGACAGTGCCCGAATGCGACGCGCAGATGGCGATGCTGACGGCCAGCCGCTTCACCGTCGGCAGCGTGCTGGAGGAGCAGGCCGGCCCCGACCCCGAGCTGCCGCCCGGCATGCCCGGGATCGATCACGAGACGGCCTTCGAGGCGGGGCTGGCCCTGATCCTGGGCGGCCTGACTTCGGGGTGAGCGCGACCACTCACTCAGGTCGCCCGGGTGGGTTTCGCGTTCTGGACGCGCCAGCGGCCAGCGAAGCCCGCCCGGGCCCCCGCGGGAGCGACGGTCCGTACCCACCACCCAGCCGGGACATCGGGAATTTGAAATTGATCTTGAGAGGCCATGGTCATGCGGAGTTAGGACTTTCGACCCGGCGGGGGCAAGAGGCGGCCGGTAGGTTGAAGGGCGTGGCACGAAGCGTCTATGTGGCCGGCCTAGGGCCCGGTGTCGGCAAGGGCACCGTCGCGCTCGGGCTGGTGGAGTTGTTGTCCCGGCAGGTCGCGCGGATCGGGGTGTTCCGGCCCCTGGTCGCCGGGCCGGGTGAGGATTCGCTGCTCACGATGCTGACCAAGCGGTATCCGGTGGTCGCGCCCTATGCGGAGTCGTACGGCGTGACCATGGCCGAGGCGAGCGCGCTGGTCGCCGACGGCAAGTGGGAAGAGCTGATCTCGCGGATCGTCGAGCGCTACCGCGAGGTCGAACGGCAGGCCGCGTCGGTGGTCGTGATCGGCAGCGACTTCGCCGCCGGTGGGGCCAAGGAGCGCGACGAGATCCCCCGTGAGCTGGGCTTCAACGCGCGGCTGGCCACCGAGTTCGGCAGCGTCGTGGTGCCGGTGATCAGTGGCGAGGGCCGGGGCGCCGAATCGCTGGTGGCCGCCGCCCGCAGCGCCTATCACTCGCTCGTCGACCTGGACGCCACCGTCGTCGCCGTGATCGCGAACCGGGTGGCCGAAAAGGTGACGCCCGACGCCGGCCTGCCCGTGCCGATGTGGTCGATCCCCTCCGTGCCCGCCGTGGCCGCACCCACCGTGGCCGAGGTGGCCGCCGCGCTCGACGCCACCGTCGTGTCGGGCGGCGAGGGCGCGCTCGACCGGGATGTGCTCGACTACGTCGTCGGCGCGGCCCACGTGCCGACCGTGCTCGACCACCTGACCGACGGCGCGCTGATGATCACCCCCGGCGACCGGGCCGATCTGCTGCTGGCGGCCAGCGCGGCGCACGCGGCGGGCAACGTGACGCTGTCGGGGCTGGTGCTGACGCTGGGCGAGCCGCCCGACCCGCGGGTCGTCCGGGTCATCGAGAAGCTCAACACCGGCCTGGCGATGCTGCTGGTCGACGCGGACAGCTATCACACGATCGCGGCCGCCTCACACATCCAGGCGCGGCTGGGCACGGGCACCCCACGCAAGATCGAGGCCGCGCTGGGCGCCTTCGAGGAAAATGTGGACACCACCGAGCTGGCCCGGGTGCTCGACGTAGCGCGGTCGAGCCGGGTCACGCCGCTGATGTTCGAGAACGATTTGATCGACCGGGCCCGCACCGAGCGCCGCCACCTGGTGCTGCCCGAGGGCACAGACGAGCGCATCCTGCGGGCCACCGAGACCCTGCTGCGCCGCGGCGTCGCCGACCTGACGCTGCTGGGCGACCCCGGCGAGATCGGGCGCCGGGCCCGCGAGCTGGGCGTCGAGATCGGGGCGGCCAAGCTGGTCGACCCGGCCCACAGCCCGTGGCGCGACGACTTCGCCGAGCGCTACGCCGAGCTGCGCAAGAAGCGGGGCGTCTCGCTCGACCTGGCGTACGACGTGGTGCGCGACGTCAACTACTTCGGCACGATGATGGTGGCCGAGGGGCTGGCCGACGGCATGGTGTCGGGGGCCAACCACACCACGGCGGCGACGATCCGGCCCGCCTTCGAGATCATCAAGACGATCCCCGACGTGTCGGTGGCGTCCAGCGTGTTCTTCATGCTGCTGGCCGACCGGGTGCTGGTCTACGGCGACTGCGCGGTCAACCCCGACCCCGACGCGGCCCAGCTGGCCGACATCGCGCTCTCCTCGGCCCGTACGGCGGCCGCCTTCGGCATCGAGCCGCGGGTGGCGATGCTGTCCTATTCGACAGGCAGTTCCGGGGCGGGCGCCGATGTGGAGAAGGTCGCCGCGGCCACCGCGCTGGTCCGCGAGCGCCGGCCCGACCTGCCGGTCGAGGGCCCGATCCAGTACGACGCGGCCGTCGACCCCGCCGTGGCCGCGACCAAGCTGCCCGGCAGTGCGGTGGCGGGCCAGGCCACGGTGCTGATCTTCCCGGACCTCAACACGGGCAACAACACCTACAAGGCCGTGCAGCGGTCGGCCAACGCGGTCGCCGTGGGCCCGGTCATGCAGGGCCTCAACCGGCCGGTCAACGACCTGTCCCGCGGCGCGACGGTGAAGGACATTGTGAACACGGTGGCGATCACGGCGATTCAGGCGGCCGCGCGATGAGCCGGGTGCTGGTGCTCAACAGCGGCTCGTCCTCGGTGAAGTATCGGCTCTTCGACGGGCCCGACACGGTCGCCAAGGGCCTGATCGAGCGGATCGGCGAGGCGGGCGGCGAGGTGGCCGACCACCGGGCCGCGCTGCAGGGGATCATGGACGAGGCCGACCTGGCCGGGCTGGCCGCGGTCGGGCATCGGGTGGTGCACGGCGGCGCCGAGTTCACCGGTCCCACGCTGATCGACGACGAGGTGGTGGCCCGGGTCGAGGCGCTCGTGCCGCTGGCCCCGCTGCACAATCCGGCCGCGCTGACCGGCATCGAGGTGGCCCGCAAGCTGCTGCCCGACGTGCCGCAGGTGGCCGTGTTCGACACCGCGTTCCACGCCACGATCCCACCCGAGGGCGTCACCTGGGCCATCGACCGGTCGCTGGCCGAGCGCTGGCAGATCCGCCGGTACGGCTTCCACGGCACCTCCCACGCGTACGTCTCCCGGCGCACCGCCCAGGTGCTGGGCCGCGACCCGGCGCGGACCAACGTGATCACCCTGCATCTGGGCAACGGCGCGAGCGCGTGCGCCGTCGAGGGCGGTCGCAGCGTGGCCACCTCGATGGGCCTGTCCCCGCTGCCCGGCCTGGTGATGGGCACCCGCAGCGGCGACATCGACCCGACCGTGATCTTCCACCTGCACCGGGTGGCCGGCCTGCCGCTCGACGAGATCGAGACCTCGCTGACCCGGCACGGCGGCCTGCAGGGCATGGCCGGGGTCAACGACCTGCGCTCGGTGCTGGAGCTGCGGGCGGCGGGCGACCCGGGGGCGACGCTGGCCTTCGACGTCTACTGCCGGCGCATCCGCGAATACGTCGGGTCCTACCTGGCCGTGCTGGGCCGGGTCGACGCCATCGCCTTCACGGCCGGGGTGGGAGAAAACTCGGCCGCCGTACGCTCGGCGTCTCTCTCGGGCCTGGAACCGCTCGGCATCGCGATCGACCCGGAACGCAACGAGCGCCGCGACGAGGTGATCTCCCCGCCGGGCGCTCGCATTCCCGTCTGTGTGATCCCCACGGACGAGGAGTTGGAGATCGCCGACCAGTCCCGGAAGGCGCTCTCGCTGTCGCGCTGAAAGTCAGGCGACCAGCCAGATGATGAGGGCGACCAGCACCACCGCGACGACGGCGCCGCCGACGATCAGTGGGGTCTTGGACGCCGGCGCGGGCTCAGGCGAAGGGCTCTGGGTGAACGCCCGGAACGCCTCGGTGTTGCCGCTCGGGTCGACGCTGTTGTCAGACATGCGCAAGACCATAGCGAAAGAATGCACGCCGACCGAGCCCCGTATCTTAGTCATCACAGCTCCGACCAGGACAAACGTCATTCGTCCGGGGGATTTCACCCCATCGTGAGAGCGCCGACGCACAATGGGTCGGGTGCATCGCCGTGCCGTCGCTCTCGCCCTGACCGTCGTCGTCCTTTCCGGTTGCTCAGCGGATCCTGAGCCCATAGCCTCGCTGCCGCCGCCCTCTTCCCCACCGGTTGCTACTACCGCCGCTCCCCTTCCCGCCGGGACGGCGCCGACCCGGTCCTTCACGGTCGACACGCGCACGCTCGAGCTGCGGCGGGGCGCCGACCGGCCGCTGCCCACCACGGTCTGGGTGCCCGAGGGTGACGGCCCGTTCCCGCTGATCCTGTTCAGCCACGGGCTCGGCGGCCGCCCGGCCGACTATCGCGAGCTGCTGACGGCCTGGACCCGCGCCGGTTTCGTCGTGGCCGCGCCGGCCTACCCGTTCACCTCGCGCGGGGTGGAGCAGTTCAATGTGCTCGACGTGCTCAACCAGCCCGCCGACGCCAGCTACGTGATCACTCGTACGCTCGCCGCCGTCCCGGCCGCCGACGAGGAGCGCGTGGCCGCGGCCGGACACTCGGCGGGCGGGGTCACGACGCTCGGGCTCTTCAGCAACGCCCGCGACGTACGGCTGCGCGCCGGGGTGGTGCTGGCCGGCCGTCAGGTGCTGCCGCAGCCGTTCACCGGGCCGGCGGCGCCGATGCTGTTCGTGCACGGCCGGAAGGACGCCACGGTCGCGTATTCAGACGGGCGGGCCGCCTATGACGCGGTCAAGTGGCCCAAGGCGTTCGTCAGTGTCACCGATGGCGGGCACACCATCGGCGGACGGGCGCTCGGGATCGTCACGACCACGTCGACCGACTTCTGGCGCTGGACCCTCTATGGCGACGAGAGCGCTCGCGACCGCTTGAAGAGCGACGCCACCCGAGGCAAGATCGCCACATACATAGATGATCTTTGATGTATATCTTGGCAAGGGCCCACCCTCCACCGGGGGGACCCCCACCTGGCCCAGTTTAGTGGTCGGGGGCGATCTTGGCCGGGGGCCCTGTGGACAACCGCGGACTGTGGATAACTATCGGCTTCAATGCAGCAGGTCGACGGCCACCTTGCCGAAGATGTCGCCCGACTCCAGGCGCGCGAAGGCGTCAGCCACCGCGCTGAACCCGTACGTCGAGTCGACCACCGGCCGTACGTTTTTCTCGACGAGCAGGTCGAGCAGCGCGGTCAGTTCGGCCCCGGTGCCCATCGTGCTGCCCAGGATGTCGAGTCGCATCGCGAACACTCGGCGCAGGTCGACGGTGGCCAGGTGGCCGCCGGTCGCGCCGCACACCACGATGCGGGCGCCGGGTGCGCAGCATTTCATCGAGTGCTCGAACGTGGGAGCGCCGACCGATTCGATCACCACGTCGACCCGCTCGGGCAGGCGCAGCCCAGGTTCCACGGCGGTTGCGCCCAGTTCGGCGATCTTCGCCCGCTTGCCCGCGTCGCGGCTGGTGGCGTACACGCGCTTGCCCATGGCGACCGCGAGCACGACCGCCGCCGTGGCCACTCCCCCGCCGGCGCCCTGCACCAGCACCGAGGACGCGTCGGCGACCCGGCCCCGCGTGGTCAGCATGTGATAGGCCGTAAGCCAGGCCGTCGGCAGGCAGGCCGCGTCGACGAACGACAGCCCGGCCGGCTTGCGCACCAGGTTCTCCCGGGGCACGGCGACGCGTTCGGCCAGCGTGCCCGGGTGCCGCTCGGAGAGCAGCGACAAGCCCCGCGGGTCGGCCTTGTCCTCGACCACGGGATAGATGACGACCTCGTTGCCGTCCGGGTCGACGCCGGCCGCGTCGCAGCCCAGGATCATCGGCAGCCGGTCGGCGGGCAGGCCCACGCCGCGCAGCGACCACAGGTCGTGCTGGTTGAGCGAGGCGGCCCGCACCTCGACGGTCACCCAGCCCTCGGGCGGCTCCGGGTCGGGCCGGTCGCCGACGCGCAGGGCGGAGCGCGGATCGGTGGGGTCGGAAGCTACGGCGTAGGCAGCGCGCATAGCTTCCGACCCTAGTGGTCCGGCTAGCGAACTGGCGCGGTCCGCTGCTCGGGGGCCATCGGCGCGGAGCGACGGGCCACGCCGTCGGCCAGTGCCGCCGCGGCGACGGCGGCCGAGACGGCGGGGGCGACCCGCGGGTCGAGCGGCGAGGGCACGATCGCGTCGGCGCTCAGGTCGTCCGAGACGACGGCGGCGATCGCGTCGGCCGCGGCCACCTTCATGCCCTCGGTGATCGTGCTCGCCCGCACGTCGAGGGCGCCGCGGAAGATGCCCGGGAACGCCAGCACGTTGTTGATCTGGTTGGGGAAGTCGCTGCGGCCGGTGGCGACGATCGCGGCGTACTTGTGGGCGATCGCGGGCGCCACCTCGGGCGTCGGGTTGGCCATCGCGAAGATGACGCCGCCGGGCGCCATGCCGGCCACCGCGCTCTCCTCGATCAGCCCGCCGGACACCCCGATCAGGACGTCCGCGCCGATCAAAGCCTCGGCAATGCCCCCCGTACGCCCGGAGAAGTTGGTCGTCGCGGCCAGCTCGGCCTTGGTCGGGGTGAGGTCGCCGCGCTCGGCGTGGATGATGCCGCGCGAGTCGCAGATGATGACGTTGGCCCCGTCGATCCCGGCCGCGATCAGCATCTGGGTGATCGCGACTCCGGCCGCGCCGGCCCCGCTGATCACGACGCGCAGGTCGCCGAACCGCCGGTCGAGCAGCTTGGCCGCGTTGCGCAGGGCGGCCAGCGTGACCACCGCCGTACCGTGCTGGTCGTCGTGGAAGACCGGGATGTCGAGCTCGGCGTCGAGGCGGCGCTCGATCTCGAAGCAACGCGGGGCGCTGATGTCCTCGAGGTTGATGCCGCCGAACGAGGGCGCCATGGCCTTGACCGCCGCGACGATCCCCTCCACGTCCTGGGTGTCGAGGCAGATCGGGATCGAGTCGACCCCGCCGAACTGCTTGAACAGGATGGCCTTGCCTTCCATGACCGGCATCGCGGCCTTGGCGCCGATGTTGCCCAGCCCGAGCACGGCCGAGCCGTCGGTGACGACCGCGACGGTGTTCGCCGTCCACGTGTAGTCGGGGTAGAGCTCGGCGTCGGCCGCGATGGCCTCGCAGACCCGGGCCACGCCGGGCGTGTAGGCCAGCGACAGGTGGTCGCGGCTCTCCAGCGGGACCGTCAGCGCGATCTCCATCTTGCCGTGTTTGTGCAGGTCGAAGACGGGATCGGCGGCGAGGGCGGGATCGAGTTCGAAACTGAAGTAGGACATGGTGACTCCAACCGGCATCAGGACGTAGGTCGACTAGGCGCCTGTCGATCACAGCGGCGAGATGTGCGCCGGATCGGAGCGCGATGCGGGGATCACCCGTAAGAAGCAACCGCGAGGGCGAGTGGGCTCCGCGGTGGTGCGACCTTAACCTAGCCGACCGACCCGCGGGTAGTAGCGAATCACCACCCGCCCGATGACATCCGCCACCCCGTACGCCCGGCTGTCATCCTCGATGAACTCGTTGTCGCCCTGGATCCACCAGCCGCCGTCCTGCGGCCGCACCGCGCGCTTGACGACCAGCAGGCCGGGCCGGGAGCGGAACCGCGCGACCACAATCTGACCGGCCTCTACGCGCCCGCCCCGGCGTACGAGCAGCGCGTCCCCGGAGTGCAGCGCGGGCACCATCGACGGTCCCCGGACAAGCACCGCGAACAGTGGTAGTTGCCACCTCACGGCATCAGTCCTCCACGACGTTACGGGCAGTGTGTAAGGGGTAGTGTCAACCCTGGATCATCGCAAACTCGTATGGAGGAGTCCTGATGCGACTTCCACGTTTCCTCACGCCGAAGACCGTGGTCAGCGCCCATTGCGACCTGCCCTGTGGCGTCTACGACCCGGCGCAGGCCCGGATCGAGGCCGAGTCGGTCAAGGCCATCGCCGAGAAGTACCAGGCGAACACCGACCCCGAGTTCCGCACTCGGGCCATCCTCATCAAGGAGCAGCGGGCCGAGCTGGTCAAGCACCACCTGTGGGTGCTGTGGACCGACTACTTCAAGCCCCCGCACTTCGAGAAGTACCCGAACCTGCACCAGCTGTTCAACGAGGCCACCAAGCTCGCCGGCGCCTCGGGCGCCAAGGGCTCGGTCGACCCCGCCGTGGCCGACCAGCTGCTCGGCAAGATCGAGGAGATCTCGAAGATCTTCTGGGAGACCAAGCAGGCCTGAGTTCCGCGTCGTGCCGGCCGGTACGCCCACCGGGCGTACCGGCCGACTGCGCTCTGCTACTAGAGTCTGCTCAGCGGTGGGAGGAGCAACGGTGACTCAGCTGACGGACACACACCCGGACCCGGCGATCGGTGACGACGTCGTCATGCTCACCGTGCCCGCCGACGGCGGCTATCTGGGCGTGCTGCGCACGGCGACGGCCGGCCTGGCCGCCCGGCTGCACTTCGCGCTCGACGAGATCGAGGA
Organism: Paractinoplanes lichenicola; assembly: GCF_016785085.1. Lineage (GTDB taxonomy): Bacteria > Actinomycetota > Actinomycetes > Mycobacteriales > Micromonosporaceae > Actinoplanes > Actinoplanes lichenicola. The sequence goes on along the minus strand of NZ_JAENHO010000003.1, from coordinate 621,804 downwards.
TCTGCGGATCGCGGTCGACGAGGCGTGCGCGATGCTGCTGGCGATCGCCACGCGCGGCGCCGAGCTCGAGTGCCGCTTCGCCGTCACGGAGGACGCGCTGACCGTCGAGGTCACGGTCACGACCGTACGGGGGGCCAAACTGCCCGCCGAGTCGTCGTTCGCCTGGAAGGTGCTGACCGCGCTGACCACCTCGGCGGCCGCGGAGGCGACCGGCCAGCGCGCGACGATCCGGCTGGTCACCCGCCGTACGGGTGGCTGAGGGTCTTAACGCACGACCGCCGCCATGTAGTCGAGATGCTGGGTCGCGGCCCGGGTCGCCGACTCCGCGTCCCGCATGATCAGGCAATCGAGCAGCAGCCGGTGGTCGGCGTCGATCTGCCGCCAGTAGCCCGGGGGCAGGTCGTCGGTGACCTCCTCGCCGAACTCGGCGTGATAGAGCGGCCGCGCCACCAGCTCGAACAGCGGATTCTGGGTGGCCTTGGCGACGGCCATGTGGAAGGCGGCGTGCGCGGCCATCATCGTCTCGAAGTCGTCGACGGCGGGGTCGAAGAACGCGCCCCGGATCTCGGTCAGGTTGTCGTCGTCGCGGCGCAGCGCGGCCAGGCCCACGGCCGGCACGTCGATCGCCCGGCGCAACTCGAGCAGGTCGGCGAAACCCACCCCGTCCGACTTCGTCAGCAGCGTGAACCCCGTGGTCAGGCTCTCGGCCAGCTGCTCGGCGTCGGGATGCGCGACGAAGCTGCCCCCGGTGACCCCGCGGGTCGTGACGATCAGATGCTGGCTGGCCAGCAGCCGCAGGGCCTCGCGGACCGTGCTGCGGCTGACGCCCGTCTTGACGCACAACTCGGGCTCCGGTGGCAGGCGCTCGCCGGGTTGCAGTCGTCCCGAAGTGATGTCGGCCCGTAACTCGTCCGCCAGCAGCTGATACGCGGGCGGGCGCACCGTTGATCCGGTCACCTCATCAGGGTAGGCCCTGGCCCGCCGAATGAGGGCGATTAATCGATGCCCAGCGCTCGGGTGCTGGCCGGGAGCACGGTCAGCAGGCCGACGAGCACCCCGAGGACCATCAGCACCACGCCCAGCCAGACCGGGCCGACCTGCAGCAGGAAGCCGCCGGTGGCGATCGTGAAGAGCTGGATGACGATCGCCGGCCCGCGCGCGCCCCGGGTGCGGCGGCCGAGCCCCCGCGCCACGAAGAAGATCGCCGCCACGCCGAGAGCGGCGAACACGGTCAATGCGACGGCCACTCCGACGTTCACCGAATCGCTCGTCAGATCGAGGACGACCAAATAGACAGTGAGCCCGGCCAGGGCGGCGCACTCCAGATAGAGCAGCCGCACCGCCCACATCAGGCTCGCGGGGTTGTCAACGACTGACTTCTCACCGGTCACTCGAGCACCATACCGACAGTGTTTCGGGCGGCTCTTGGGTACAGTGCCGCGCATGCGAGCGTTACTGCTGGTCAACCCCAAGGCTACGACCACCAGCGAGCGCAGCCGGGACGTCCTGGTCAGGGCACTGCGCAGCGCGGTCGAGCTGTCGGTGGAATACACGACCCGCCGTGGTCACGCCGCGACGTTGGCTCGTTCCGCCGCCGAGAGCGGGGTCGACGTGGTTGTCACGCTGGGCGGCGACGGCACGGTGAACGAGGCGGTCAACGGGTTGATGACCGCCGAGGCCGTGCTCAGCGGGCTGACCGGCCCCCGGGCCCACGTGCTGCCGGCGCTCGCCGTCGTCCCGGGCGGATCGACCAACGTCTTCGCCCGCGCGCTGGGCCTGCCCCGCGACTGGGTCGAGGGCGTCAGCGTGATCCTCGACGGCCTGCGCGACGGCCGGCACCGGGTGATCGGGCTCGGCCGGGCCGACGACCGCTATTTCACCTTCGCCGCCGGCATGGGTCTGGACGCCGCCGTCGTACGCCGGGTCGAGCAGGCGCGGCTGCGGGGGCGCACGTCGACGCCCGCTCTCTATTTCCGCTCGGTGGTCGGGCAGATGCTCACCCGGGAGGATCGCAAGTCCCCGCCGCTCACCATCGAGCGTCCCGGCGAGCCCGCCGAGGCCGACCTCGGCACCGTGATCGTCCAGAACACCGCCCCCTGGACCTACCTGGGCGACCGCCCGATCAACCCGAGCCCCGGCGCCTCGTTCGACCGCGGGCTCGACGTGATGGCGCTGCGTGGTCTCGCCGTCACCAGCACGAGCCGCACGATGGCCCAGCTCGCCCTGCGCAAGGCCGAGCCGCACGGCAAGCAGGTGGTGCACCTGCACGACCAGGACGAGTTCACCGTGATCGCGAGCCGGCCGCAGGCGTTTCAGCTGGACGGCGATTATCTGGGCGAGCGTCAGAAGGTGCACTTCGTGTCCGTTCCCGAAGCGCTACGTGTGATCTGCTGACCGCTGGGTAGGCGAATAGGGCCGGAGCAAGAGTGACCAACCTACGGTTACCGGCGGGTCACGTTAAGCCCCGGCCTCACAATCCGTTACAGAAACACGGTCAAAAGGTCGGCAGAGGGACGCGGACCGTACTACATTGATGGAGGCGTAGGTCAACCGGCTCCGGCGCAAGCGTCAGAACCGGACAAAGAGGGCGTGAGCCAGCTCACCCGCCCGGAGAAACTTCCGGCGCTACCCTTGACATCGCACGAGTTCGTGAAAGCATTCACAAGCGATAAGAAGTAACCGGTTGCTGCTTGCGCGCGTTCCTAATCAAGAGGCGCCGAACAGCATCCGATAACACAAAAGCTTGCTACGCACGGCGAGCCGAGGGTCACACACCCCGCAGGCCGCCCGCGCACGCATAGGTAAACCAGTAACGCAATTCATTACCCCATCCGAAACAAGGAGTGTTGCCGCCATGGACTGGCGTCACGATGCGATCTGCCGCGACGAGGACCCGGAGCTGTTCTTCCCGATCGGGACGTCTGGCCCCGCGCTCCTGCAGGTCGAGCAGGCCAAGGCCGTGTGCCGGCGGTGTCCCGTGACCGAGGGCTGCCTTACTTGGGCCCTCGAGTCCGGACAGGATGCCGGCGTATGGGGCGGTATGAGCGAAGACGAGCGGCGCGCGGTCAAGCGTCGCGGCGGCCTGCGGGTCGGCGCTCCCACCGCCTGAACCAATCCCCCACAGCATTTGCGCCCCGGGCCGAACGGCACCGGGGCGTCTTGCTGTTTCCGATCGATTACTCAGCGCGCCGAATCCTGAGAGGAACCCGAGAGGTTCGCCGAGTGCGCCAATTCGATCACGTTGGGTTTCATCGAGAATCCGCGAAATGATCTCGAAATTGCGTCACCGACACGAATGGTCCACATTCCCCTCACCGGCCGTGGACGTCGGCGGAGCGCACAACCGCCGGTAACGCTGAGCGACGGTCACCGGGTCGCCTCACTCATCCCGTACGCCACGTGGCGGCGCCCAACCGCATTAGCGCGAACCGATGGCTCCTCGCGAGGCCGATTTGGACGGACGGCCGTAGCGCGAGCTCCGGCCGTGGCGCGGGGAGACTTGTGGATAACTCGAACGCCGATTTTCGCTTTCGTGAGAGACTGTGGACAGTCGCCGACGATCAAGCGGCGCCATGAGTAGGGTGGGGGTCCCCCGGTCGGGTGGGCCGCATCTAACACCCCTAACGCGCCTGAGCGGGCCCCGGGCGGCCTGAGCGGCCCGTGCGCTCCCTGAACGTAGAGCGCGGCCTGAGGCGACTCCCCCGGCCCCTGCGCGGCGCGACCCGGCCCGGCTCCGGCCACCGCCCCGCCACAGCCGCTGCTACCGAGCCCGTCGCGCCACCGCAGCGCCGATCCCGCACCCCGTCAAGCACCAACCAGGCCCACGATTGACTTGTCGCAAACGTTGTCGCACTCTATTGAGACAAGACTTGCGACAAGCCAGGGAGGCCGCCATGCCGAGCAACGCGCGTCCCACACAGCTGGAGCTGGCCCGCCAATGGCTGGCCGCCCGCGCCCTGACCGAAGTAACGCCCACCCCCATGCTCGCGGCCCGCCTGACGGTCAGACGCCGCGCACGACTCGCCGCCGCCGTGATCCCGGCCGTGTTCCTGGTCGCCACCGCCCTCGTCTACGTCTCCGCCCTGCCGATCCGCCCCGCCGACGCCGCGTTCGGCACCCAGCGCCGCTGGGCTCTGGTGGCATTGGGTGCCCTGGTGGCCGCTCTGGTCCTGGGCCTTTCCCTGCTCGACCGACAGGTCCGGCGGGTCGATCAGCAGGCCGCCGCGGCGCTGCCCCGCCGGGCGACCCACTCCGTCCGGCCCGGTTGGCGCACTGTGCTCGGCGTGCCGCGAGCCGCCTTGCTGGTGACCACGTACGCGGGCGCGGCGGTGCTGGCGATCGCGACCCTGACCGTCCGGGAGGGCGCCGCCAGATACGCGGCGGTCATTCTGCTCATCGGCCTGTGCGGGGTCGCGGCCGGCACGGCCGTCCAGCTGCACCATGTGCTCACCCACCCGGTGGTGGCCGACGACGAGGGCTCGCTGCGGGCCGACTTCCTCATGCGCGTCGAGGACGCCCGCGAGGTGGCCCTGCCGACCGTGGTGTGGTCGCTGCCGGTCGTGTCGGTGTTCGACGCCGGGCTCGACCCGTGGAACTCGGGCTGGCTCGTCTTCATCGTCCTCAGCGTGATCGCGCTCGCCCTGATCACGGTCGGGGACGGACGGCGCGCCCTGCGTGGCTTCGGCGTCCGATGACTCGCATGATCGTCATCGACTCGGCGTCGCCGGTGCCGCCGTTCGAGCAGCTGCGCGCTCAGCTCGCCGCGCAGATCCAGGAGCGCACGCTGGCCGTGGGCACCCGCCTGCCGACCATCCGCCGCCTGGCCGCGGATCTCGGTCTGGCCGTCAACACGGTCGGCCGGGCCTATCGGGAGCTGGAGGAGGCGGGCCTGATCGAGACCCGCGGCTCGGCCGGCTCGTTCGTCTCCGCGGCCGGCGAGCAGGGCCGCGAACGGGCCCATCGTGCCGCCGCCGAGTACGCCGCCGTCATCGCCGCCCTCGGCATCGACACCAGCGAGGCCGTCCGAATCGTGCAGGCAGCACTGGCAAAAGGCTAGGCCGCGACGGGCAGAGTTCGGCCGGCGGCGGCCCGGACGCGGGCGGCCACCAGCCGTACGAGCTCGGGCGCGTCCCCCAGCGGCTCGGCCGCCGACACCGCGCCCGCCTCGAGCGCGGAGCGCACCGCCACGTCGTACAGATAACCGGGCGCCAGGAAATAGGTCGCCATGCCGACCCTCCGGGCACCAGCGGCCCGCAGACGGCTCACAGCCGCGCCGGGGTCGGGCGGGGCGGCCGAGGCGTACGCCGCCAGGCACGGAACGCTCAGGCGGGCGCTCAGGGCCCCGGCGGCCCATGTGATCGTCTCGCGGGCGGCCGCGTCCCGCGTGCCCGCCGCGGCCAGCACGACCGCGTCCAGCCGGGCCGGGCCGAGCCGCCGCGCGACGCCGTCGACCAGCAGCGGCGACGGACCCAGCACGTCGGCCAGGGTCACGTCGACGGGCAGCGAGGCCGCCTCGGCGACCACGGCGGGGATGTCGACCCGGCCGTGATAGGCCGCGGTGAGCAACAACGGCACCAGCACGACCCGGCGGCCGGGCAGCGAGCGCAGCACGTCGAGCGGCCGCGGGCCCGCGTGGTCGAGGAACGACGCGTGCACGTCCCACGACGGGTGGGCCCGGCGCACGGCTCGGGCCAATGCCTGGGTGGATGCGGCCGCCCGCGGGTCCCGGCTGCCGTGGGCGACCAGGACGACCGCGGTGCGGCCGGTCAGACGTGCAGTCCGCATTCGGTCTTCTCGAACATCGCCCAGCGGCCCGCGCGCGGGTCCTCGCCGGCCTTGGTGGTGCGGGTGCACGGCCAGCAGCCGATCGAGCCGTAGCCCTTCTTGAACAGCTCGTTCACCGGCACGTTCCAGCGGCTGATGTAGCGGTCGACATCGGTCTGGGTCCACGCCGCGATCGGGTTGACCTTGACCTTGCCCTTCTTGGCGTCGAACGCGACGACCGGCGTGTTGGCGCGGGTCGGCGACTCGTCGCGGCGCAGGCCGGTGGCCCAGGCGTCGTAGTCGGACAGGGCGCGCTCGAGCGGCTCGACCTTGCGCAGGAAGCAGCACTCGTCGGGGCTGCGGGCGAACAGCCGCGGCCCGTATTCGCCGTCCTGCTGCCCGACCGTGCGGCGCGGGCGGATCGAGCGCACGTTGACGTCCATGGTCGCGGCCACGATGTCGCGCACCTTGAGCGTCTCGGGGAAGTGCAGGCCGGTGTCGAGGAAGACGACGTCGACGCCCGGCGAGACCCGGGAGAAGACGTGCGCGACCACGGCGTCGGCCATCGAGCTGGTGACGCAGAACCGGTCGCCGAAGGTGTCGGTCGCCCACTTGGCGATCACTTCGGCGGGCGCGCCCTCGAGCTCGCGGCCGGCGTCGCGCGCCAGCGCCTCGAGCTCGTCACGGGAGCGCCGCGTCGGGTCCTGAACCACGGGAGCCCCGAGGTTGACCAGGTTGAGAGAGGTGGCGGCCACGACTGTCATCGGTTGACTCCCTTGGAAAGCAAGCCGTTGAACTTGACCGTGAAGACTCGGGTGCAGGAGTGGCACTCCCACGCTCCGTGTGATGCCTCGTTGGGGAACAGGTCTTCTTCGCCGCAGTACGGGCAATACATGGGTGTCGATCGGGCGTCGCTCATTTGAGGAGCTCCTCGTCGGCCCGCATGACCCAGTCGGCGAACGTCTCGTCCCGGGCCGTCCGTCCGTCCAGATAGTTGCGGGCGAGTCGTTCCACGTACGCGGGAAGCTCTTCTGCCGTGGCCTTGAGCCCCCGGAGCTTGCGCCCGAAGCCCGCCGTCTGCCCCTGCGCCATGCCGAGCCCGCCGCCCAGGTGCACCTGGAAGCCCTCGACCTGCTCGCCGTGGGCGTTCATGACCAGCTGGCCCTTGAGGCCGATGTCGGCGACCTGGGTGCGGGCGCAGGCGTTGGGGCAGCCGTTGATGTGGATCGAGATGTCGGCGTCGAAGTCCTTGAGCCGCTCCTCGAGCCGGGCCACCAGCTCCTCGCCGCGCGCCTTGGTCTCGACGATCGCGAGCTTGCAGTATTCGATGCCGGTGCAGGCCATCGTGCCGCGGCGCCAGGCCGAGGGCCGCGCCTCCAGCCCGATCTGGCGCATCCCGGCGATCAGCGGCTCGACCATCTCGTCGGCCACGTCAAGGACCAAGAGCTTCTGGTACGCCGTGAGCCGCACCCGGTCCGAGCCGTGCTGCTCGACCAGGTCGGCCAGCTTGCCCAGCTGGGTGCCGGAGGACCGGCCGACCACCGGGGCGGCCCCGATGTAGTTGCGGCCGTCGATCTGCTTGTGCACGCCGATGTGGTCGATCGGCTTGGCCGGCAGGTCGGGCGCGGGCCCGTCGATCAGCGCGCGGCCCAGGTATTCCTTCTCGAGGATCTCGCGGAACTTGGCCACACCCCAGTCGGCCAGCAGGAACTTCAGGCGGGCCCGGTTGCGCAGGCGGCGGTAGCCGTAGTCGCGGAAGATGCCGACGACACCCTCCCAGACGTCCGGGATGTCCTCGAGCGGCACCCAGACGCCGAGCCGCTCGGCCAGCCGCGGGTTGGTCGACAGGCCGCCGCCCACCCACAGGTCGAAGCCGGGGCCGTGCTGCGGGTGCACCACGCCGACCAGCGAGATGTCGTTGGTCTCGTACGGCGCGTCGGCCAGCCAGCCGATCGACGACTTGAACTTGCGCGGCAGGTTGGAGTATCGCGGGTCGCCGATGTATCGCTTCAGGATCTCGTCGATCGCGGGCGTGCCGTCGATGACCTCGTCGACCGACACCCCGGCCACGGGCGAGCCCAGCACGATGCGCGGGCAGTCGCCGCACGCCTCGGTGGTCTGCAGCCCGACGGCCTCGAGGCGGCGCCAGATCTCGGGCATGTCCTCGACCCGGATCCAGTGCAGCTGAATGTTCTGCCGGTCGGTGATGTCCGCGCTGTCGCGGCCGAACTCCTTCGAGATGTCCGCGATCACGCGGAGCTGGGCCACCGACAGCGCGCCGCCGTCGATGCGCACCCGCAGCATGAAGAACTCGTCCTCGAGCTCGTGCGGCTCGAGCACCGCCGTGCGCCCGCCGTCGATGCCCGCCTTGCGCTGGGTGTAGAGCCCCCACCAGCGGAAACGGCCGCGCAGATCCTGCGGGTCGATCGAGGCGAAGCCCGTGTGGGCATAGATGTTCTCGATGCGGGCGCGGACGTTGAGCGGGTTGTCGTCCTTCTTGATCCGCTCATTGGGGTTGAGCGGCTCGCGGTGTCCGAGCGCCCACTGACCCTCGCCACGCGCCTTGCGAGGGCGGGCGGTCGGCTTAGCTGGGGTCGCCATGTCGGCGGTCCTCCTGGAGTCGGTGGGCGCGATCAGACGCTCACGGCTCTCAGGGGCTCGTGACTACAGTGTCAGGAGTGGCCGGCGCGTCTTCGCGCGCCCGAAAAATAATCCGGACGGCGTCAGGAAGCCGGACACATCGCGCTGCGGACACGGCCGTAATCAACGTGGCGGCGAGCCACGAAGCGGCGGTCCAGAGCAGCGGTCATGTCGGCAAGCCTCTCACGCCGAATGAATCTGGGCCAGTGCGGTCCAGATTTCGGGAGTGTGTCGGAGCCCACCAGGTGGGAGCTTTCAGCGCTTGCCCAACGGCACGACCAGCACCGCCTCCGTGCCCCCGCCGGCCCGATTGCGCAGCTCGATGCTGCCGCGCAGCTCGCCGGTGGCCAGCGCGCGCACGATCTGCAGGCCGAGCCGCTGGCTGTCGTCGGCGCGGAAATCCTGGGGTAACCCCTGTCCGTTGTCCGCCACCGTGACGTGCAGCTGCTTGCGGAACCGGTGGGCGGAAACGACCACCTCACCCGGTTCGATCGGTTCCGCGGGCGGCTCGTCGTCGTCCTCCCCGGCCGGGAAGCCGTGCTCGACCGCGTTGATCAGCAGCTCGTTGAGCACCATGACCAGCGAGGTGGCGATCTCGGCGGGCAGCACCCCGAAGGTGCCCGTGCGGCGCATCTTGACCGACACGCTGGTCGACGCGACCTCGGTGGCGGCGGTGGCGACCCGGTCGACGATCCCGTCGAACTCGACCGCCTCGTCGCTCGACATCGACAGCGTCTCGTGCACCAGGGCGATCGAGGCGACCCGGCGCACCGACTCCTGCAGCGCGTGCCGGGCCTCGGGCGCGTCGACCCGGCGGGCCTGCAGGCGCAGCAGCGCGGCCACGGTCTGCAGGTTGTTCTTGACCCGGTGGTGGATCTCGCGGATGGTCGCGTCCTTGGTCATCAGCGCCCGGTCGCGGCGGCGGACCTCGGTCACATCCCGGACGAGGACGAGCGCGCCGATCGGCACCCCGGCCGGCAGCAGCGGCAGGGCCCGGATGAGCACGGTCGCGCCGCGGGCCTCCATCTCCTGCCGGGGCGGCGACTCGCCGCGCAGCGCGGACAGGATCCGCTCGGCGGTGTCGTTGCCCTCCAGCGGGTCGGCCGCGAGCCGGCTGGTCAGCGCCGAGAGCTCCTCGCCGACCAGGTGCGCGTTGAAACCCAGGCGCCGGTACGCCGACTGGGCGTTCGGGCTCGCGTAGGTGACCTTGCCGCCCGCGTCGAGGCGGACCAGGCCGTCGCCGACCCGGGGCGCGGACGTGGTCTCGCCCGGGTGCCGGGGCGGCGGGAAGGTGCCGTCGGCGACCATCTGGGCCAGGTCGTCCGCGGTGGTCAGATAGTTCAGCTCGAGCTGGGACGGCGTACGGGCGGTGGAGAGGTTGGTGTCGCGGCCGATCACCGCGATGACCTCGCTGTAGCCCTCCTCGCGGTCGTTCGGGTCGCGCAGCCGTACGGGAATCGCCTCGTGCCGGGCGGGAGTGTCGCCGTACCAGACCGGGTCGCCCTCACGCCAGATCCGCTCCTGGGCGAGAGCGATGTCGAGGTGGGCCACCTCGGGGCCGCTGTCGATCTTGCCCACCTGGTCGTCCTGGTACGCCGTCGGGGCCGTGGTCGGCCGCACCTGCGCGACACAGAGGTACTGACGGGGCTGCCCGGCCTCCCCCTTCACCGGCACCCACATCAGCAGGTCGGCGAAGGAGAGGTCGGACAGCAGCTGCCAGTCACCGGCGATCCGGTGCAGATGGTCGATGTCGGCCGGGCCCAGGCCGGTGTGCTCCTCGGCCAGATCACGCAACGTTGACACGCGCCAAGCGTGCCACGCCGTTGTTTCCTAGAGCGTCGTGGTGACCTTCTTCAGCCCACGCGGCGAGTCGGGGTCCTCGCCACGGGCCAGCGCCAGGGCGAGGGCCAGCTTCTGCAGCGGCAGGATGTCGAGCAGCGCGCTGTACCGCTCGTCGGTCACCGCCGGCACCGGCAGCCGCCCGGCCGCGCCCGGCACGTCGCTCGCGCCGATCGTCACCACGTCGGCCCGCCGCTCGCCGAGCCGGGTCACCACGTCGCGCATCGACTGCCCGCCCGGCCCGTCGCCCACCACCGCGAGCACCGGCACGTCCGGGTCGGTCATGGCCAGCGGCCCGTGCAGCAGGTCGGCGCCCGAGAAGGACAGCGCCGGCAGGTACGACGTCTCCATCAGCTTGAGCGCGGCCTCGCGGGCGGTCGGGTAGGCGTACCCGCGACCGGTGGTCACCAGCCGGGACGCGAACCGGTAGCGCTGGGCGAGGTCGTCGGCCGTACGGTCGGCCAGCGCGTCCTCGGCCAGCTGGGGCAGCTTGTCGAGCGCGGCCCGCTCGTCGTCGGGCAGCGCGCCGTCGCCCGCCCGGATGCCCTCCACCAGCAGCAACAAGGCGAGAAGCTCGGCCGTGTACGTCTTGGTGGCCGCGACCGCCCGTTCGTGGCCGGCCGCCACGTCGATCGACAACTCGGCCGCCTGGGCCAGCGGGGATTCGGGGTTGTTGGTGACCGCGAGGGTCAGCCCGCCGGTCTCGCGGGCTACCTGCAGCACGCCGGTGAGGTCGGGCGAGCCGCCGCTCTGGCTGACGCCGACGACGAGCGTGCCGGTGAAGTCGGGCCGGGCGCCGAACAGCGTGATCGCGCTCGGCGAGGCGCTGGCCACCGGCAGCCCCAGCCGGATCTCGGACAGGTACGCCCCGTAGAGCGCCGCGTGATCGGAGGTGCCCCGAGCCACGAACACGACATTCCGGGGCTTGCGGCGGGCCACCTCGGCGGCCACGGCGGCGATCGCGCCGGCGCGCTCACTCTCGAGCAACCGCGCGAATCCGCCCGGTTGTTCCGCGATGTCCGCGGCCATCCCCTGGCCTCGTGGTGTCACGTGTTCCTCCCCAGATGAGCAGCTGTGCGCGCGATTGATGCGCAGTCTTGCAAGAAACAGCTTAATTGGTCAACGTTTCGAGCACTAATGCGCAGCGATCCGGCTACTGACAGGAAGGGCACTTTCCCCTACTGTCTTGCATCGTGGATGTACGCCGCGCCGCCGACCGCGCTCTTGAACAGGCAAGATCGGCCCTGGCGACGGATCAACCGGAGCGGGCCGCCGATCACCTCGCCGGCGCACTGGCCCACGCCCCCACGCTTCCCGAGGTGCACGAGGTGCTCGGCCGCCTCGCCGCTCGCCCCGGCGGCGGGCTCGATCTCTTTCGCGCCGGGCCGCACGCGTCGCCCGGCCGGCTCGCCGCCCGCGCGCATCTGCTCGCCGCGGCCGGTCGCCCCGAGGACGGCCTGCCCCTGCTCGCCGCGGCCAGCGGGCAGTCACCGGCCGCCGACTGGGCGGGCATCCCCTGGGTGGGCGAGCCCGCTCTGGGCGTCCGGATCGAGCCCGGCCTGCTCGCCCAGGTTCTCATGCGGCTCTGCACCCGGGTGGGCGAACCGGCGCCGCCGACACTGCGGCCCTATCTGACCGTGGTGCGGCACGCGCTGGCCGCCTATCCGGAGCACGCCATGCTGCTCGGCGCCGGTTCCGCGCTGGCCCGCCGGGTCGGTGAGCACGACCTGGCCGTCGACTGGGCCTCCCGCGGCGCCCGCGTCCGGCCGTCCAAGCTCGGCGAGATCTGGCTCGGGTACGCCTACCGCAGCGCCGGCAAGCTGCCCGAGGCGCTCGCGGCCCTGCGCCGCGCGGTGGCCCACGACCCCGACGACCTCTCCGTGTACGCCGACATCGCCGGCACCCTGGCCGACAACGGCCGCCTCGACGACGCGCTGAGCTGGGTCGATCGTGCCCTCGAACGCGACCCCGAGTACGACTGCGCCGTGCACACCGCCCACCGCCTAAGGCACCGCGCCGACGGCGACCTGATGCATCTCGTCCGGCTGGCCGACTACATCCGCGACCACCCCGACGAGTCGCACGAGCACACCGACCTGGCCGACTGCTGCCGCGACACCCCCTGGCTGAGCGGCACCCCCGCGGCCGCGCCCCTGCCCCGCGGCGGCGCTCCGGTGCCCGACGAGCCCACCCCCGACGCCGTACGGCGGCTCCGTCAGGTCGCCTCGCTCTCGTGGGCGCACCCGCCGGCGGCGTACGACGCGGCCCTGCAACTGATCATGGTGACCCCGGCCGACCTGCTGGCGCTGCTGGCCCACCCGCCGGCCGACGTCGCCGCGCCCGAGATCTGGGCCTGCCTGGGCCTGCTGCACCACCGCTCCGAGGAGGCCTGGCTCGATTCGGTCCGGCGGCGGATGTTGCTCGAACTGGTCGACGGCGGCGTCGATCGGGTCACCGAGGCGGCGCTGTTCGCCCTGATCGTGGCGGCCTGGATCGACCCGTCGGCGCGGGCCGACGTGGCCGCGGTGGTCACCACCCGGCTGACCGAGGTGGCGTCGCGGCCCGGCGCGCGCTCGTTCGCCGAGCTGGCCCTGTCCACACCCGACCTCGACCAGTCGACACGCCAGCTGGCGACGGCGATGACCCGGATGCCCGCCGTGCCCCGGCAGCGGGGCCGGAGCCGCCTCTCCCTGCGCTGGCGGCGCGGCTAGGCCGGCCGGCGGAAACGTCGTTGCCGGGAATGCCCATGGCATGCCCGGCAACGAAAATGACGTGGTGTCTCGCACCGGCGACGTGCCGGCAGTGCGATCAGTACTTGTCGGGCTCGGCCGCCTGCGGCTTGGTGTAGCCGTCGTCCTTGGTGGCCGCCGGCTTGGTGGCCGCGGGCTTGGTGGCGGCCGGCTTGGTGTAACCGTCGTCCTTGGTGGCCGCCGGCTTGGTGGCGGCCGGCTTGGTGTAACCGTCGTCGCCCTTGACGTCGTTGTCCTTGGTGCCGTGCGGCTTGGCCGGCTTGTGGTGGTGACCGTGGCCGCCCCAGCCACGGTCGCACTCGGCCCGCAGCACCCAGCCACCGCGCCGGAAACCGATGTGGACGAACTCGCAGTCGTAGTCGTCCCACTGGCCCGACCGCTCGCCGAGGCGGCCGGCGACCTCGCAGACGGCGGGGGAACGGAAGTAACCGACGATGTCGTCCCGGCCGATCCCCTGCTGCGCGGCCGGCTTGCTGTCCGACTGCGCCGTGCCGCCGGCCGCCTGGGCCGGGCCGGTGGCGATCGTCAGACCGGCCAGCAGGCCCAGGCCGGACACCGCGACGACACGCATGGCTGTCTTCATTTACGTGCTCCTTTTGAAGGACTTCCAAACCGCGCAGGACGCCCCTTGCGCAAGATCAGAAAAGCACGCAGATCCGTTCCCGGCGCCGGCACGACACGCACAGGTAGCGCCAACGGATGAAAGGCGCGCGGCGGAAACCGGCCAGCGGGCCGGCGCGTCGTTAAATTGCTTGGTCCCGAAAAGTCGACCGCATAGCGCGGACTATTCGCGACCAGCCGGACAGCGCTGGGGCCGGCACATTCGTCAGGTCCGGAAAATGGGAATGCCGGCATCATGGTGATGACGGGTACGGGTCACCGCCGGCGGCGGACATAGCAGCTCCGCAACAGCATCCGGTGGTGGCGGACGGGTCGCCGCCGGGGCAGCGCGTCGGCCAGGGGGTACGGCCCGTGATAGCTCGGCCAGGTGTCCCGAGGGCCGAACACCGGTTGGTGAGCCAGGCGGTCGGCGCCGAGTTGCGGCGGCCCGTCCGGCCGTCGGCTCCGCAGCTGACTCAGCACGATGACTGACGACAACAGCGCCAGGATCTCCAGTTTGGTCATGAGCCGGCCGCATCCCTTTCCTGTGTCGTGCCGTGCCGCAACCGGGGGTTCCCTCACGGGGGACGTCGGGAACCCCCGGCGGGTTCGGCCGGATCATCGATTTCGCCGGTGCGCCGCCGGCGGCGCCGCCGGGTCCGGGCTGTCGTCCGGCGAAGGAGCATCGACTGCTCGGCGAACCGCTTCTTGCAGGAGGTAGAACTCGCTCGCGGCGACGCCCGAATTCGGTCGCGGGTGCCGCCGTGACGGCGAATGGATAACGTCCGGCTGACCGATCGGATGAGCACTGTCGTAGAGGGCGAGCCGGTCCGGCCGGGCGCCGGCGCACTTTCGTGCGAACGTCGGCCCGCGCAGTTTCCTCGGACGCAGCCGGATCGTCTCAATACTGAGCCGCCGGGCAGTGCCGTTGCCTGCCCTTTCCGAGAAGCTCTGCTGAGGAGTTCCGATGTCGTCCGACAAACTCGCCTCGCGGCGTGTCTTCCTCATCTGCGCGGTGATCGCCGGCACTTTCTTCGTCGGCTTGATCGCGGCCACGTGGCACTTCCGCGGGCGGATCGACCACCCGGCTCTGCTCACTTTCTGGTGGATCAGCAACGGCGCCGTGATCTATTCCCTCTATCCGCTCGCCCGGCGCCGCCGGCCACCCGAAACCGCACCGGTGACCGGCCGCGTGGTCGCCATCGTCGGCGTGCACGAGTTGGCCGAGTCCGACCTGCGGGCCTGCGTCGAGTCGATCCTCGCGCAGAGCCGCGTCGTCGTCGACGAGATCCACGTGGTCGACGACGGCTCGACCCAGGCGCCGGTGCAGCCCTTCGCGCACCCGCGGGTCCGCTGGCATCGAACGGGACACGGTGGCCGTCGGGCCGCCCAGCGCTACGTTCTCGACCGGCTCGACCCCGAGGACTGGGATTTCGTGATGGCCGTCGACAGCACCTGCGTGCTCGACGGGCACGCGCTGGAACGCCAGCTCAGCGAGTTCGCCCAGCCGAACGTCGTGGCGACCACCGCGGAGGTGCTGATGGGCAACGTCGGGCAGAACCTGCTGACCCGCCTGGTCGACCTCAACACCGGCACCGGCGTCATGCGCCCGACTCGCCGGTCGGCGTTGCGGGCGATGCAGATCGGACCGGGCGCGCTGTCGGTCTACCGCGCGGCTGTCCTGTTCGAGCACGAGCGCCTCCCGATGGACCCGGCCGCCGACGGCGACGACCGGTGCCTGGCGCGATATCCGGACCTGGACGGCGACGTGGTCCCGGTGTCCGGGGCGATCGCCTGGCGGAGGGCGCCGGCCGACGTGGCCAGCGTCTATCGGCAGCTGCTGCGCACGGCGACCAGGCGGTGGCGGGTGCTGGCGACGGTCCTGGCGACAGGGCACCCGCGCCGGATCCGCGCGCTCGTCCTGCTGCGGCTCCTGTGCGGTCCCGCATGGATGGTCTGTGCCGTCGTCCTGCTCGTCGAGGCCACCCCGCCGCAGCCGCCTTGGATCATCCTCTACGGAACGCTCTACGTCCTTGTGCGCTACGCCAAGGCCGGTCACTACCTGGCCGGTCGGCCGGCCATGAGCCGGTCGGAGAAGTTGCGGACCTGGATTCTGCTGACTCCCCTGGAGGCGGCCTACAACCTTCTCGGCATCGGCGCGATCAGATGCCTCGCGCTGCTTCCGGCTCGCGCGTTCCGCCGGCCGGATTGGGAACTGTTCCCCCGGCCGGTTCCGGAGCTGCCGGCGGCTCGTGACGAGGCAGCGGTGCCGACCGGTTCCAGCTCGGTCTATTACAGCGGCTACATGTCCGAGAAGTCGCCGTGACCGCCCGGCACGCGGAACGCGCTGACGCCGTGAACGACAAGAGCCCGGAGGTGCTGACGCTGGCCCGGCGCACCGCCGAGGCCTACGTCACCGCGGCCGACGAACGCGCGCAGCTGATCCGGGCCGAGGCCCGCTCCCGGGCCGGGCAGATCAGGCAGGACGCCCGGCTGGACGCCGAGAAGATCCGCGCGGCCGCCGAGGAAGCGATGGCGCGGGCGCAGAGCGAGGCCCTCCTCGTGGGACGCGACGCGGCCGGCCGGGCCGCCGAAGCCCGGCGCCGGGCCGAACTGGCCCTGGCCGACGCGCGGGTCGAGGCCGAACGGATCCGGGCCGACGGCCGCGATCGGCTCGAGCAGGTCGAACTGCGCGCCCGGCAACGCTACGAGGACGCCGTCGGCGGCTTTCCGACGAAGCGACTGGCCCTGGAGAAGCAGATCCAGGCGCTGGAGATGTTCGACGCCTATTGCCGGCAACAACTGACCGGCTCGATACAGCGGCAGTTGAACATGCTGTGGGGCGGTTCCCTCGAGGCCGAGTTCCCGCCGGAGCCCGCGCGTTTTCCCGCCGTAGCGGGCCACGCCTCATAAATTTAAATCGTCGAATAAATGGCGCCCGGACCGCGATCTCGCGGTCCGGGCGCCAATCTTTTCCCGGCCGGCCGCGGTTATTGCCGCAGGCTCCGGCGCCGCAGGTCGATCTCGCGCCAGTTGTCGGGGATGTGCGCGATGAACAAGGTCTGCACCGGGGAGAGAAGTCCGGCCGCCGCCATTGTCTTCTGCTCCCGGATCCACCGGCGGGTGTCTGTCCGCAGGCGCTGCACACGGGCCCGGGCCCGGGCGTCCTGCGGGTCGTTGTAGGGCTTGTCGCTCTCGAGAAGCTCCAGAGCCGCCTTGTACGCCGCTCGCCACCGGGTCGGGAGGGTCATGTTGCTCGTTCCCATCGGGCCTTTTCCTTACTCATTCAACGAAGATCGCGGTCGGGCGGCCCGCGACAAATCGAGCGATAACCGCGGCTCGGGTGACCAAACCTGGCTCCGCTCGTCCTGGCCGAGATTCAGCCGAGCATGTGACAACGAACGGCCGGCTGTTGGATCAATTGCCGGCCGCGATGGCAGAACAGGCACGATGCGCTCACTCCGCGTGCGCGCCCCGCTTCCGAATAGCGGCCCCCGGACGACCAGCCGCGCTATTCGAGCAGGCGATCAGGTCCACACAATGCGGGTTTCATCGCGGAATAGTTCCGATCGCTGCCACCGGCCAACATGAAAGATCAAGCTCGGCGCAGAAGGAATCCGGCCGAAAGACCTTCTGGCATTCGACATGACTTAGATTTTGCCAGAAACGTCTGACTGAACCTCCACACACCGTTGCCGTGTGGCAACGACCTGCTATCAGGACGACCGGCGCAGAGCAATAGGGCGCGAACCCTCGTCGGCAATCATTTCGGGGGAGTAGCGACGAAAACGGCCGACCGGCGGCCAGGGAGCTCATCGTCCCTTTCCGGGCCGGGCGGGGCCGACCAGGCCACGGGGAACGGCCGAAAATATGTGCGTATGACCCTTTCGTACGAAGCCGAAGGGGTGCCGGCGACGCACAAGCTCCGGTGCCCGGGGCCGCAGCGACCCCGTGCGACAGCGGCGGCCAATCCGATTTAGCGCAGGCAAAGCCACCCTTCGACCGCGCCCTGGGTCCGTCGACGGTCACGGCTGCCCCTTCGTCCGAGGCGTCGCACGGCCCGCACACGGTCCGCGACGCTCCGGCCGCTCTCGGCACGCACGACCCGGCCCGGAAGCGGTCACCTTGCGTACCGCCGCGTTGCCGCGGTGTCGCCGTTCCGGGGCGCCGAACCGGCCCGCCGGACACCTTCCCAGCATCCACCCGGAAATTCATCGACTCCCGTTCTCGTGGGCCGCCGCCGGGCCTTCGAGAGAGGTCCGCCGAACGGCTGTCGGCCGCCCGTCATTCCGGCGCTCGACGACATCCGCGCGTTCGACTTCCGGCGTGGGCGAAATGCGGTTTTCCCCTCCGTAAGTCACCGAGCAACACGGTACGAAAGGAAATGCGATGAAGAAGCTCACCCGCGCCCTGACCATGGGAGGGTTCGGCGTACTCGCCGCACTGGCCGTCGGAACCGCGCCGGCCCAGGCGTCGGCCACCGCCGGTGCTGCCGTGGAGAGCAAGTCCGGGGCCGGCCAGGTCGCTCAGTGGCGCGACGGCACCCAGGTCGTCGGCTTCTACCGGTCGCTGCGGGCCTGTGAGCTCGCGGGGCAGTTCGGCGAGCGCAGCGGTGCCTGGGACGACCACGACTGCGACCTGGTGCAGCTCGGCGCGCGCCGGGGCACGTGGGCCCTCGAGGTCGAGAGCGACGACGACTGGGGCCCCGCCGGCTTCGGCCGCCCGTTCGCGCTGACTCGCGGCTTCCCGGTCCAGTTCCGGCCGGGCTGGTGGGGCCAGATCCGTCCGGGTCACCGGGGTGTGTTCCGGCACGGTCACCCTCGCCCGTTCTTCCGCCCGGGTCACCCGGGTCCGGTCATCCGTCCGGGTCACCACGGCCCGATCGGCCGTCCCGGCCACCACGGACCGAATGGCCGGTAACTGATCGCGGGCCGGCATACGCCGAGATTCTCCTGCCGCACGGATGTGGGTCACTGATCGGCAGGGGAATCGTTAGGCCAGCGCGGCCCTGATCGCACGAGATCTTGGGCTGACAACGCCTTGTTCTGCCCCTTTGGTGCCGCTGGGTAACGCCTTTCGCCCAGCGGCACCAACCCCTGAGAGGGACGGGAGAGACCCGTGAACGACAAGCCCATAACCGGACGCGTCCGGTTGTTGCTCGGCCGCGCCTCCGTCGACAGCGTGACCGCGGTTCATCCCGTCGTCTCCCCGATGACACCACCCTCGTCGGTGCCGCCCGCACCGGCGCCACCTCCGCCGGCGCCGCCCCCGCCCCCGCCGGTGGCGCCACCATCACCGCCTTCGCCGCCACCGGTGCCGCCCGCACCGGTGCCGCCCGGCGAGGCGCTCCAGGTTTTGACCTTGGCCCAGCGGACGGCCGAGGAATACGTCGCCGCGGCGAACACGACCGCGCAGGCGGTGCTGGCCGAGGCGGAGAGGAACGCCGAGCACTGCCGCGCCGAGGCGCACGAATACGCCGAGAAGATGCGGGCCGACGCGGAGAAACTGCTGACCGCGGCCCGCGCGACGGCCGAGATCACCCAGCGGGACGCGCAGGAGCAGGCGGCCGAGATCAGGCGTCAGGCCGAGTCGCTGCTGACCGAGGCGCGCGCCGAGGCGGAAAGCATCGTCGCCGGCGGGAACCAGGCCGCCGAACAACTCGAGCAGCGCGCCCAGCGCCGGTACGAGGACGCGGTCGGCGGGCTCTCGGTCAAACGGAAAGCGTTGCAGGAACAGATCGAGACGCTGGAAGTCTTCGACGCCGAATACCGACGCCGGCTCATGGCCTTCCTGCAGGGTCAGCTGCGCGCGCTCTGGGCCGACCAGCCGCAACCCGTCGGCTTTCCCGCGGTGGAGCTGCAGCTGCCGGGCGGGCCGGTCGACTCGGGCGAGCCGGCCTGATCAGCCCTGGATGATGGCGATCAGGTCGCCTTCCTGCACCACGTCGCCCTCGTGCACGACGAGCTCCGCCACCGTGCCGTCGGTCTCGGCGACCACCGGGATCTCCATCTTCATCGACTCGAGAATCACCAGGGTGTCCCCCTCGGCCACGGTGTCGCCGCTGCTGGCCACGACCTTCCACACGTTGGCTACCATCTCGGCCCGGATCTCGTCGGCCATGGGGAACCCTCCTCGGTCTGTCGGTATCGGTATCAAACCACGGATCGGTGTCGGGCGAGTCCGAGCCGGGCGGACGCGCCGACTACCATCGGCTCGGGAAACACCGCACGAACAAGGAGTCACCTATGGCCAAGAAGGCTCGCAAGAAGAAGGCTCGTAAGAAGAGCAGCGCGAACCACGGCAAGCGGCCCAACAGCTGAGCTTGCGCACCGACGAAGAAAGGCCCCGCGGAAGCGGGGCCTTTCTTGTGTCACGTCGCGTCAGGGCAGGTATTCCCTGGTCTCGACCTGCACCTCGAGCTGGTCGAGCTTGACCCGCAGCCGCTCGCGCAGCTCCCGCGGCGCCTTCTCGTCGCCGCAGCAGCGCGACACCAGCGCCTTGACCTCGTGCTCGATGCCATACTCCCGCAGGCACCCGTCGCAGTCGTCCAGATGCTTCTGGATCAACGTGCGCCGGTCCTCGCTGCACTCCAGGTCGAGGTAGAGATAGACCTCGCTGATCACGATGCCGCAGTCGGTCTCGTGATCCTCACCGTTCAGGCCGCTCATCTCGGGTCAGGCCTCCTGCGGTTCCGAAGCGGTCCGGGTGATTCCCCGGTCGGCAGCGTACTGCTCCAGCGTCTTGCGCAGGTTTCGCCGGCCGCGGTGCAGCCGGGACATGACGGTGCCGATCGGCGTGCCCATGATGTCGGCGATCTCCTTGTACGAGAAACCCTCGACATCAGCGAGGTAGACGGCCAGGCGGAAGTCCTCGGGCAGGGCCTGCAGGGCTTCCTTGATGTCGCTGTCGGGCAGCCGGTCGAGCGCCTCGGTCTCGGCCGAACGCAGGCCGACCGACGTGTGCGACTCCGACGAGGCGAGCTGCCAGTCGGTGATCTCCTCGGTGGGAGCCTGCACCGGCTGACGCTGCTTGCGCCGATACGAGTTGATATAGGTGTTCGTGAGGATGCGGTACAGCCAGGCCTTGAGGTTGGTGCCCTCCTCGAACTGGTGGAACGCGGAGAACGCCTTCAGATACGTCTCCTGCACCAGGTCTTCCGCGTCGGCGGGGTTACGCGTCATCCGCAGGCCAGCCGCATACAGCTGGTCCACGAAAGGCAACGCGTCCCGCTCGAAGCGCGCCCTGCGCTCCTCGGTCCGTTCTGTTTGGGCCACCCTGAGATCTCCCCTCGACCGCCCCGCCGAGGATACGGGTAGTGCCCCATCAGCGGCTGTGAAAACCGCCGGTGTGCTGACACTCACCGATGGCGTCACATTGGCGGTCTCGGTGGCCGGCCACTCGGGGGAACCCAGCAGGTTCCGCACCCGATCGACGTCCCGGCCCCCACGCTCGAGGCTTTCGGTTCCGGCTCGCACCAGTAAAACCCCTTCCGACTTTCAAGCTCCGGGGCTTATAACCACGCGAGCGCAACTTGCATTCCTTCAGCGCGCCCACCCGTGCGCCCGCAGCCACCCGACCGCCAGCACGGCCGTCTCGGCGACGCCTTTGCGCAGGTCATGAGTCGCCCCCGGGCGCACGATCACCTCGACCGGGCCCCCGCCGACGGGCACCCCGAACGCGTCCCGATCCCCGTTGAGCACCAGCGTCGGCACGCCGGCCGGCAACTCCGCGGCCCGGCTCTTCTCCGGCTTGCCCGGCGGATGCAACGGGAACGCCAGCGCTAGCACTCCCACGGCCCCGAGCCCGGCGGCCGTCCGGCAGGCCACCCGCGCCCCGCTCGACCGCCCACCGACGATCAAGGGCAACTTCCCCCGTACGGCTTCAACCACGGCCGACCAGGCCTCGTCCAGCTGCGCGGCCGGAGCGGGCGCACGCCGGCCCGCCACGCGATAGGGCTGGGTCACCAGCACCACCCGTACGCCCGCGGCCACGGCGGCGTCGTGCACGGCCTTGAGGTCGGGCGCGTCGACCCCACCGCCGGCCCCGTGCCCGAGCATGAGCGTGCTGAGGGGTTGGCCTTCCGGCTCGCTGATCCGCACATGCGCCGGCCCGCGGGGCGTCTCGATCTCGGTCACGCCCTATTTCACCAGCCCGCTCTCGCCCGGCCCGCGTGTTTGCCGCCCGCGTCTCCGCCCGCGCGTCTTCGCCTGCCCGCGTTTTGCCGGCCGCGCACGTCTCGACCCACACTGTCGCCGGCTTGCGCCTCCGCCGGCCCGCCGTTTATCCGCGCACGCCTGGCCGCCGTTCATCGGCGCGCGCTGGCCGCCGTTCATCGGCGCGCGCCTGGCCGGCACTCCCGTGGGGGCGTGCCGGCCGGCGGACGACGATTGGTCAGCGGCTGATCGGTGTGAGGCTGAGCAACCTGCGGTCTTCCTCGTCGGTGTCGTCGTCGACGGTCTCGCCGCCGGGACCGACGCGTTCGCGCCAGGCCACCAGCATCGCCCGGCGTTCGCGCGGGGTCGTCCCGCCCCAGACGCCGTGGCAGTCGCCGACCTGCAACGCCCAGGCCAGGCACGGCCCTTGGACGGTGCACGAGCCGCACAGCGAAACCGCACCTTCGGACGGTTCGTTAGGCGCCGGAAAGAACGTCTCCGGATCGACCGAACGGCATGCGCCGCGGGTCCGCCAAGCCTCGTCGCTGCGTCGTTCGCTGATCGCCTCGAGCAGGCGCGGATCCCTCCGCGCGATGGCTACCTCATGTGGACGCGGCATACGAGCCCGTGTCATCAGCCCACCTCCCCCGTGGGACCGGCACTGCGTGTGGCCACGGGCTCGCACCGTGCGAACCTGCACCACTCCGGCGCAGTTTTGTATCGCAGGGTAGGAGATCAGAACAAGGGGCTTATCTATCTTGAAATAAAGTTGCCAATAAAAAATGCGGACATCCATTGACAAAACCGAATCTTGATCTTGCCGCAGCTCAGCCCGCGGGCCCACGTTTCAGCCACCCGCACGGCTGACCGCCCACACCCTCACTACTAGCCGTCACGACTCACATTTGCGACCAAAGAGACGCAACGCCGACCGGCCAGCCGCTGCTCCCGCCGCACCCAGCGGAGCGCTCCAGACCGTCACCAGCCCCCACAGCGAGCGCCTCCAAACCGACGCAGCCACCCGACGACGACGCGCCGAGGACCCGCAAGCACCGTCGGCAAAGCGCGAGGAACGTAGCAGAGCCCGCCCTACGCCCCCACACCGGCAAGCAACTCCCACAAGCGCATTACCCACCCTCCCAGGGGGACCCCCACCACCGCCGATTGTGTCGGAATCAACCGATCTTCGATGTCCCGTCACCGGCCCACCTGTGGACAACTCTCGACTGTGGATAACCGCGGACCATCAAAACCGGTCCTGAGCTGCGCATTCATATGGATCTAGCGACAGTCACTTCCGGCCCGACGGCGGAAGTTGGCACATCTGACGAGCGGGCCGGCGTCGCGGCTCAATGACCGGAACGGCTATGGAAGGGCGGGTGCCGTAGCAGAGCAGGGCGCGGGACGAGCAGGGCGCGGGACGAGCAAAGCCGCAGCAGAGCGCGGGGCGAGCAGAGCGGCGGGGCGAGCAGGGCGCGGGGCGAGCAGGGCGGCCGCAGAGCGTGGGGCGGCAGGGCGGCGGCGGTGCGCGGGCAGGCCAAGGCTTCAGCAGGGCGCGGGGGCGAGCAGGGCGGCGGCAGAGCGTGGGGCGGCAGGGCGTGGCGGCAGGGCGGGAGGACGGCGGCGTGCGCGGACAGCGCAAGGCTCCAACTGGGCGCTAGGCGGGAAGGACCGCGGCGGGGCGTGGGGCGGCAGGGCAGAGCTGCAGCAGGCGTTGGGCGGGCAACGGCAGGGCGGGACGGGCGGGCGCCTATGCCGGGCAAGGAAGCGGCGGCGGAGCCGGCAGAGAGGCAAGCGGCGGAGCCGGCAGAGAGGCAAGCGGCGGGGCCGGCACAGAGGGCATGCGGCCGGGGCGGAGGGTCAGAACAGGGTGGCCGGGGTGGTGTCCGGGGTCGGTGGGGGTTCCAGCAGTTGGGGGCCGTTGTTGCGGACGTTGCCCACGTCGGGGCGGACCGGGCGGATCTCGATGGCCGCCAGTTCGGCCGGGCTGAGGGGGGTCAGCAGCTCCGCCGGGTCACCGCCGCCGGCCAGCCATGACGGCCAGCGCGTCGCCGGCAGGATCAGTGGCATCCGGTCGTGGACGCGGGCCAACTCTCCCACCGCCGCCGTGGTCAGGACGCTGCAGGTCAGCACCGAATCCGGGCCCCATGTCGTCCAGATGCCGGCGAATGCCAGCACCGAGCCGTCGGCCGGGGTCATGTAGTGCGGCTTGCGTTCCACCCACTCGAACCAGCCGTCGGCCGGCACGAGGCAGCGGCGGCGGGCGAAGGACGGGGCGAAGGCGCGTGACGTGGCCACGGTCTCTGAGCGGGCGTTGATCATGCGGGCGCCGGCCCGGAGGTCCTTGGCCCAGGGCGGCACCAGGCCCCAGCGTGCCCGGTCGACGACCCGGGCCTCGTGCGTGGCCGACACGCGAATCACCGGTACGGGATCCGTCGGGGCCACGTTCCAGCTCGGGGCCGCCTGCTCGGCCACGCTCACGGCCTCGAACAGGTCTTCCAGGTCGGCCTCGCTCCTGGTTGTCGCATACCGCCCGCACATGCCGGGCAACGCTACCGTCTCGGGGGACGGGAAACGTCCACGAAAATTCCAGCCCCCTTCGGCAGAATGGCCGCGTGACTGCTGAACCCCGCCCCTGGCTCGCCCCGTCCGCGTCCGGCCCGGTCGGCGCCACCGTGCGGCTGCCCGGCTCGAAGTCCATGACCGCCCGCGCCCTCGTGCTGGCCGCGCTCGCCGACGGGCCGTCGGTGGTCGAGCGGCCCCTGCGCGCCCGTGACACCGAGCTGATGGCGGCCGGGCTGCGCGCGATCGGGGTCGCCGTCGACTCGTCCGACGACGAGCGGTGGCGGCTCGAGCCCGGCCCGTTGCGCGGCCCGGCCCGGGTCGACGTGGGGCTCGCGGGCACGATCATGCGGTTCCTGCCGCCGGCCGCCGCGCTGGCCGAGGGCACTGTCGAGTTCGACGGCGACCCGCACGCACGCAACCGGCCGCTGCGCCCGATCGTCGAGGCCCTGCGTTCGCTCGGCGTGTCGATCGACGCGTCGGCCACCGGCGGGCTGCCGCTCACCGTGCGCGGCGCCGGGCTGGTCGAGGGGGGCGAGGCCGTGATCGACGCGTCCGGCTCGAGCCAGTTCGTCTCGGGGCTGCTGCTCTCCGCGCCGCGCTTCACCAAGGGGCTCGTGCTGCGTCACGAGGGGCCGCCGGTGCCGTCCGCGCCCCACCTGCGCATGACCACGCACATGCTGCGGGCCGCGGGCGCTGTGGTCGACGAGTCGGTGCCCGATGTCTGGGCCGTCGAGCCGGGGCCGCTCCGGGGCCGCACGTGGGTGATCGAGCCCGACCTGTCGGGCGCCGCGCCGTTCTTCGCCGCCGCCATGGTCACCGGCGGCTCGGTCACGCTGGGCGGCTGGCCGGCCGAGAGCTGGCAGCCGGTGGGCCGCCTGGTCGAGCTGCTGACCGCGCTGGGCGCCGAGGTCACCCAGTCGGCCGACGGCCTCACCGTCCGCGGCTCGGGCCAGCTGCACGGGATCACCGCCGACCTGTCCGAGGTGAGCGAGCTGACCCCGGTCGTGTCCGCGCTGGCCGCGCTGGCCGACGGGCCGTCCGAGCTGCGCGGGGTCGAGCACATCCGGGGCCACGAGACCGACCGCATCGCCGCCCTGGCCACCGAGCTGGGCAAGGCCGGGGCCGAGGTCACCGAGTTCCGTGACGGCCTGCGCATCGAGCCGCGCCCGCTGCACCAGACCGATTGGGAGACGTACGCGGATCATCGGATGGCCCACGCCGCCGCGGTTATCGGACTGGCCGTCCCGGGCATCACGCTGACCGACGTAGGTTGTACGTCGAAGACGTTGCCCGAGTTCCCCGAACTCTGGGCGGGACTCGTGGCGAGGAGTTAGACCCTGCCAGCTCGCAAGCGGGAGTACGACGAGGACGACGTCCGGGTCCGCCCCGGCCGTTCGTCGCGCCCTCGTACCCGGACGCGCCCGAAGCACGACGACGCCGTCGACGGCCTGGTGATCACGGTGGACCGCGGCCGGTACGGCTGTTTCCGCGAGGACGCGCCGCCCGACAGCCCGGTCATCACCGCCATGCGCGCCCGCGAGCTGGGCCGCAAGTCGGTCGTCGTCGGCGACCGGGTGTCCCTGGTCGGTGACGTGTCGGGGGCGCCGGGCGCGCTGGCCCGCATCGTGCGGATCGGCGAGCGCACGTCGGTGCTGCGCCGCACGGCCGACGACGACGACACCACCCCCGAGGGCCGGCTCGAGCGGGTGGTGGTGGCCAACGCCGACCAGCTGGTCATCGTGAGCGCGCTGGCCGACCCCCCACCCCGTACGGGGTTCATCGACCGCTGCCTCGTCGCGGCGTACGACGCGGACATCGAGCCGCTGCTCTGCTTGACCAAGGCCGACCTGGCCGGCCCGGAGGAGATCGTCGGCTACTACGCCGAGCTCGATCTGCCCTATGTGGCGATCGACCCCGACAGCGATCTGACCGAGCTGCGCCAACGGCTCGCCGGCAACATCTCGGTGCTCGTCGGCCATTCCGGGGTGGGCAAGTCCACGCTGGTCAACCGTCTGGTGCCGGACGCCCTGCGCGCGGTCGGGGTGGTCAGCGCGGTCGGCAAGGGCCGGCACACGTCGACCAGCGCGGTCGCCCTGCGGTTGCCGGCGGTCGGCAAGAGCAAGAAGGACCCGGGCTGGATCATCGACACGCCCGGCATCCGCAGCTTCGGGCTGGCCCACGTGAGCGCCGAGAGCCTGCTGCACGGCTTCCCCGACCTGGTCGAGGGCACGCTGGAGGACCAGCCGAACTGCGGGCACACGGCCGCCGACGTGGGCTGCCGCCTCGACGCCTGGGTCGCCGAGGGCAAGGCCGACCCGCGCCGCCTGGAGTCGTACCGGCGGCTGCTGGCCTCGAGAGCGGGCGACACCGACCCGCGCGAGGCGGAACGAGCCGACGAAGCCGAGCGGCAAGAAAGCCAACGCGAGGCCGAGCGCGCAAGAGCGGCCGGGGGCGATGAGGAGCCCGGCTCGATCGGCTAGCGTTCGGGCATGGCTGGTTATGCCGACGATCTGTCCCTGGCCCACCTTCTCGCCGACACCGCCGACTCGATCTCGATGGGCCGGTTCCGGGCGCTCGACCTGCGGGTCGAGAGCAAGCCCGACCTGACCCCGGTCTCCGACGCCGACACGGCCGTCGAGCAGGCTATCCGGTCGACGCTGGCCCGCGCCCGCCCGCGTGACGGCGTGCTCGGCGAGGAGTTCGGCGCGACCCAGGCGGCCGCCGGCCCGGGCACCCGCCGCTGGGTGATCGACCCGATCGACGGCACCAAGAACTTCGTGCGCGGGGTGCCGATCTGGGGCACGCTGATCGCCCTGCTCGAGGGTGACACCCCGGTCGCCGGCCTGGTCAGCGCGCCCGCGCTGGGCCGCCGCTGGTGGGCCGCGCGCGGCCACGGGGCGTACGCGGGAAAGCACCAGCACGCGGCGACCCGGATCCAGGTCTCGGGTGTCGGCCGGGTCGCGGACGCCAGCGTCTGCTACGCCAGTCTCGAGGGCTGGCAGCAGGCCGGCCGCCTGCAGCAGATCGTCGACCTGAGCCTGGCCGCGTGGCGGAGCCGGGCGTACGGGGATTTCTACGGCTACATGCTGCTGGCCGAGGGCGCGCTGGAGACGATGGTCGAGCCGGAGCTGTCGCTGTGGGACATGGCGGCCCTGATCCCGATCGTGCAGGAGGCCGGCGGCACGATCACGGACCTGTCCGGGCGCCCGCCGGCCGACAAGTCGTCGGTGATCGCGACGAACGGTTTGCTGCACGAGAAGGTACTAACGGCCCTTAGCCGGTAACCGGACAAAAACCCCAGAAGTTATAGCGCTGCGTAAGCGGACAAACACCCCGCGACGACCGTGTCCCCCGAAGCGCTGATGCCGGGGCGAGGCTGGTCTATCGTGCGTCACGTGGTGTCCTCGGGCTGGTGCTTCCTCGCCGCCATGATTCTGGCGTACGGGGTGGCGAACCTTCTGCAGTCGGCGGCTGCGGCTCGCACGACGGTGCACCACACCTTCGACCCCAGCCTGCTCGTGCGGCTGGCCGGTCAGCGAACCTACCTGCTGGGCCTCGGCTGCCAGGTGCTCGGCTTCGTGCTCGCCTTCCTCGCCCGCGAGGAGTTGCCGCTGTTCCTCGTGCAGGCCAGCGTGGCCGCCGGGCTCGGCGTGACCGCGGTGCTCGGCGTGCTGCTGCTCAAGTGGTCGCTGCCGGCCGCCGAGATCGTGCTGCTGGTGCTGCTCATGGTGGGCATCGCCGCGCTGGTCAAATCGGCGCAGCCGGCCGTCGCGCGCCCGCTGGGTGCGGCCGCGATCGCCGGCCTGACCCTGGCCCTGCTGCTCATCGGCGGCCTGGGCATCTTCGCCGTACGGCTGCAGGGCGCGCTCGGCTCGGTGGTGCTCGGCTCGCTGGCCGGCGTGGGGTTCTCCGCGGCCGCCATCGCCGCCCGCCCGCTGGCCAACGAGCACACGGTGACCGGCTTCTTCGCCAACCCCCTGCTCTATCTGCTCGTCGTGCACTCGCTGGTCGGCCAGCTGCTGCTGGGGCTGGCGATGCAGCGCGGCTCGACCACGGCGGCGGTCGCGGCGATGGACGCGGCGGGGGCGGTTCCGGCCGCGATCGTCGGCCTGCTGCTGCTCGGCGATCGCATCGAGCCGGGCAAGGAGTGGCTGGCCGGGGTGGGCTTCGTGGTCACGCTGGCGTCGGTGATCGCGCTGACCCGCTACGCCGAGCCCCAGCACCACCAGGCCCCGGCCGCGCCGCCACCCACGCGCCGCCCCGAGCCGGCCCCGCTCCGCACCGCACCCACGAGCCGCTGAACCGACCAGCGCGTCGGCAAGGGGGCAGCGCCGGAAAGGGAACGCGAACGTTCCTGGGATACCGGGCATTTCCCGGGACCGCGGTGGCATGAGTCATGCGCCCCCGGGTACATGCTGACCATGACCCCCGGGACGGTATGTCCCGAATAGTTCCGTACGGCTCTCTACGGAAGGCGGTCCTTGTTACCCGGAGTGCGCGGGAAATGCGAAAAGGGCGCGCGTTATGCACAATGGAGCGATCATGGCGAGCGAGCTGCGGCATCTGGTCGATCGCGGGTCGGAGTACCCGCTGGTCCGGCTGACCGGGGAACTGGACGCCGACACCGCCCCGGCGCTGCGTGCGGCCCTGCTGGACGTGCTGGCCGAGCAGCCCGAGGCGTTGCTGGTCGACACCGGCGAGCTGATCCTGCCCGCGCCTCTCGTGCTGGCCGTGCTGCGGGAGCTGCGCGACGAGACCGCCGACTGGCCCGGCGCCCATCTCGCCCTGTGCGACGTCCGCGGCGGGGCGGCCTGGCCCGGCCTGGGCTGGCCGATCTGGCCGAGCGCGCCCGAGGCGATCGCCGAGATCGGCCGGCCCGACCCCGACCACCGGTTCGGCCTCGACCTGGAGCCGGCCCTGGGCGCCGCCCGCCGCGCCCGCGAGCTGATCACCGAGGCCTGCGCCCGCTGGGAGCGGCCCGAATTGGCCGGCCCGGCCTGCATCGTGGTCACCGAGCTCGTCAACAACGTCGTCGTGCACGCCCGTACGCCGATGGTCGTGCTCGTGGCGGCGCACGGCGACGGCCTCAGCGTGGCCGTGCGCGACCGTTCGGACCACGTGCCCACGTTCTCGGGCAGCCCGGTGCCCCCCACCGCGTACGGGGGCCGGGGGATGCTTCTGATCGACTCGGTGGCCGCGCACTGGGGCAGCCTGCGGCTCGACGGCGGCAAAGTGGTGTGGGCACTGCTCGCGCGGGAGAACGGGGACGAAAACGACGTCTCGGCGGCAAGCATGCAAGCCCCCGTCCGCGGGTAGATTGCCGTCATGCGAGACAACGACTACCCCGCCGAGGTGTCCGACCCGGAGGCCTCCGGCCTGCCCGACACCGCGGATGACGATTCGACCGCGTACGACGAGGTGGAGACCGGGCGCTGGGCCGACGGCGCCGACCCGGCCGCGCTGGCCGGCGTCGGACCGGGCGGCTCCAACCGCTTTGGCGACACCGCGGAGGAGCAGCGGGAGGGCGAGTCCCTCGACCGCCGGCTGCGCCAGGAGGAGCCCGACTTCGGCGCGGAGGACGAGGTCCAGCCGAACCGTGACCCCGTCGACGAGACCGTCGACAGCTCCGAGCAGCGCAACTTCGACGCCGACGTGTGGGGCGCGAGCCCGACCTCCGATCCCGACTCGCAGGTCTCGCTCTACGACGACGGCCAGCTCGACGACGCCGACCCGCAGCCGGTGGGCCGCCTGGTCGCGCCCGACGAGGGTTACGGCTTCGACGACGAGGCCGACAGCGTGGCCTACGACGCGGGCGCGTCGGGCGGTGGCGCGAGCGCCGAGGAGCTCGCCATGCACGAGACGAACGCCCCCAAGTACGAGTGAGTCAGTCGAGCCCCTGCTCGATGGCGTATCTCGTGAGTTCCACGCGGTTGTGCAGCTGGAGCTTGCCGAGCGTGTTCTGAACGTGGTTCTGCACCGTGCGATGGCTCAGCACGAGCCGTTCGGCGATCTGCTTGTACGACAGGCCCTTCGCCACCAGCCGCAGCACCTCGGTCTCGCGCTCGGTGAGCTTCGGCGCGCCCTCGTCGGCCCCGGCCGGCTCGGTCACGGCGAGCCGCCGGAACTCGCCCAGCACCAGCCCGGCCAGGCCGGGGGTGAAGACGGTGTCGCCGGCCGCCGTGCGGCTCACCGCGTCGAGAAACTCGGCCTGGCCGGCCGACTTGAGCAGGTAGCCCGTCGCGCCGGCCTTCATGGCGTCCAGCACGTCCTGCTGCTCGCCGCTGGCCGAGAGCATCAGAACCCGTACGCCGGGCACCTCGGTCTGCAAACCGTTGATCACCTCGACGCCCGACACGTCGGGGAGCTGCAGGTCGAGCACGACGACGTCGGGCCGGGCCGCGGCCGCGATGCGCACGGCCTGCCGGCCCTCGCCGCTGGTCGCCACCACGTCGTAGCCCGCCGCGGTCAGGTCGCGGCTGACGCCCTCACGCCACATCGGGTGGTCGTCGACCACCATCACCCGGATCGCTGCCGTCATGCCCGTCACGATATCGGGACGCGCGGCACGCTCATCTCGACCTCCGTGCCCTGGCCCGGCGCGGAGACGATCCGCACCTCGCCGCCCAGGTCGCCGATGCGCCCGCGGATCGACTGGGCGACGCCGAGCCGGCCCTGCGCCTCGGCCTGGGCCAGCCGGTCGGGCTCGATGCCGCAGCCGTCGTCGCGCACGGTCACCACCACCTGGCCGGGGTCGTCCTCCACGAACAGGTAGACCTTCGTGCCGGGGTCGCAGTGCCGGGCCACGTTGTCGAGGGCGGCGGCCACCGCGGCGCGCAGCTCCCGGGCCGCGTGCGCGGGCAGCGGGACGGCGCCGGCCGGGCCCGAGACGGTGACGTCGGCCGTCGCGTACGGGTGCAGCAGGGCCATCAGGTCGAGCTCGTCGCCGACCGGATCGACCGCGGCCTGCCGCCCGCCGACCAGGGTGCGCAGCGCCGCCTCCTGCTCGCCGGCCAGCCGGGCCAGCTCCCCGGCCTCGCCGTCGAGCCCGGCCCCGCGCCGCTTGACCAGCGCCAGCACCTGCAGCACGGAGTCGTGGATGTCGCGGGCCAGCCGTTCCCTCTCCCGGGTGGCCGCCTCGAGCTCGACCGCGCGCTCGAGCCGCTCCTGGGCCACCTCGGCGATGCGCACGAGATACCCCACGGCGATCGCGGCCAGCAGCATCAGCACCGAGCCGGTGAGCGCGGACTGGTCGTAGTGGGCCCGCACGAGCAGGTCGGTGGCCCCCATGACGAGGGCGGCGGCGATGCCACCCCGGCGGCCGAACCGCACCGCGCAGCACAGCACGGGCGCGACGTGCCAGGCGACCGCCAGCGTGGGCCGGCCGGTCTCGAGCGAGTGCCGGCCGACGATCTCGATGCTCGCGGTGAGCGCGGCCATCACGACCGCCATGTCGGTGAGCAACAGCGGGGCGCGGCGGCGGGCCGGATCGGCGTACGCGTACGTGGTGAAGACCGTCCACGCCGCCATCACGGCGAGCACCGGCCAGGCCAGCATCGGTCGCTTGTAGTAGCTGATGTTGCCGATGACCAGGATCGTCGCGTACGTCAGGGCGGCGATTCGATAGACCGCGATCGCTCGCCACAGCGGCGCCTCGAGCCCACTGTTCCGCGCGTCCGGCATGCGCCGACGATCCCACATGAGATGCGCCACCCGTGGCCCGCCCTGCGGGAAGATCAGACGTGGCCTACGGTCGAAGGCATCGGCACCGAGATTTTGCTCTCTCAGACCTTCGACCGTGACGCCATCACGACGTTGCGTCACTCCGTCGCGTCCTGTGCCGGGTCGGCCGGACTGCGCGGCGACCGCCTGGACGATTTCGTGGTGGCGGTCAACGAGCTGCTCACCAACGCGGTGCGGCACGGCGGCGGCGCCGGGCGCGTCGTCATGTGGTCGTCCGACGGCGACGTGGTGTGCGAGGTGAGCGACGCCGGGGGCGGGCTGCCGGCCCGGCGGCACGAGCCCACGGTGCGCCCGGCGGCCGATCAGCCCGGCGGCTGGGGCCTGTGGCTGGCCGAGGAGCTGACCGATACGTTCCGCCTCACGACGAGTGCCGAGGGCACGACCGTGCGGGTCTCCAGCCGATCTTCCTTAAGCGAGTCTTAAGAACTCGGCGCCGATCTTGCGAGAAGCTCTCACTTTTACGAGGGTGTGCCTGCTGTGACGTACAGGGGGCGATGGTGAGCAAGGCTGGATGGCGGATCAGACCACGTGCGGCACTTGCCCTCGTGGTCGCCGGGGCCGGGCTGGCCGGCGCCGTCTTCTTCACCGGTCAGGGCGGCGTGGCCGTCGCGGCCGAGCACCGTCCGGTCTTCGACGACTCCTTCGACGGCCGGCGCGGCGAGCCCCTCGACCCGGCCCGGTGGCTGCTCGACGGCGACGAGCGCAACGGCCGCCTGGACGGCGACGGCAACCTCGTCGTCGACCGGCTGATCAGCACCCGGCAGGCGTTCGCGGAGCCGTACGGGCACGCGGAGGCCCGGATCAAGGTGCGGCGCTCGACGGGGCCGTGGCGCGCGTTCGGGGCGGTCGACAAGTTCGGCCGGGTGCTGCGCGGCGACGTCGAAGTGCTCGACAAGGACGCCGATCCGACCTCGGGCCGCCGGTTCCACACGTACGCGATCGACTGGTCGCCGGAGGCCGTGATCTGGTCGGTCGACGGCACGCCGAGCCTCAAGCTGACGCCGGACGAGCCGGGGCTGCCGATCGCGCTGGTGCTCAACCTGGCCACCGACGGACGCCGGCCGGGCCGCATGGAAGTCGACTTCGTCAAGGTGACCGCGGGCGCCAAGCCGATGCCGGTGCCGACAACCCCGTCCGCCACGCCGACGTCCGCCACGCCGACGTCCGCCACGCCGACGTCCGCGGCACCGACCACGCCGCCGCCGGCCAAGCCCGCCGCGTGGAAGACGTTCACCGACTATCAGGTCGGCGACCGGGTGACCTTCGAGGGCGCGACGTACGAGGTCAAGGCGGCGCACACCGCGCTGCCCGGGTGGGAGCCGTCCGCCCTGCCCAATCTTTTCAAGAAGTTGTAAGAAAAGGCGTTATCCGGGGTTCCGGAACCAGTCTCCCTTGACCGTAGGCCGTCAATCTTTAAAGACTGTTTCCGATACGCACCTCTTCCCCCGGAGGCATCCCCCATGCGTAAAGCCAGAGTGCTTCTCGCCGCGGCTGTGATCGCGACAACCCTCACCGGCGGCTTGTTCGCCGCCGGCCGCAACGACACCGCCGAAGCCGCGGTCGGAGCCGTCACCTGGTCCGACGAGTTCAACGGCGCCGCCGGCCCGATCGACTCCAGCAAGTGGAAGTTCGACATCGGCGGCAGCGGCTGGGGCAACAACGAGCAGCAGTACTACACCAACTCCACGAGCAACGTCCGGGTCAACGGCGCGGGCCAGCTCGAGATCACCGCCCGCCGCGAGAACCCGGCCGGTTACCAGTGCCACTACGGCACCTGTCAATACACGTCGGGTCGCATCCTGACCGCTGACAAGTTCGCGCAGACGTACGGCAAGTTCGAGGCCCGCATCAAGATCCCGAAGGGTCAGGGCATCTGGCCGGCGTTCTGGATGCTGGGCGGCAACAACTGGCCGAACACCGGCGAGATCGACATCATGGAGAACGTCGGCAAGGAGCCCAACACCCTGTACGGCACGGTGCACGGCCCCGGTTACTCCGGCGGCGCGAGCATCGGCGGCAACCGGGTCAACGGTGCGCCGCTCGGTAACGACTTCCACAACTACGCCGTGGAGTGGTCGCCCAACCTGATCCGCTGGTTCCTCGACGGATCCGAGTACTTCCGGGTCACTCCGGCCAACCTGCCCGGCCAGTGGGTGTTCGACCACAACTTCTTCATGATCCTGAACGTGGCGGTCGGCGGTTACTGGCCCGGCTACCCGGACGGCAGCACGGTGCTCCCGCAGACCATGCTCGTCGACTGGGTGCGCGTCAACGCCTGGAACAACGACGGCGGCACCACCCCGCCGCCCTCGACCGGCGGCACCATGCTCAAGAGCACGTTCAGCGGACGCTGCATCGACATCCCGAACGGCAACGCCGCGGACGGCGTACGGATCCAGATGTGGGACTGCAACAACAGCGGCGCCCAGAAGTGGACCTTCAACTCCAACGGCACGCTGACCGCGCTGGGCAAGTGCTTCGACCCGGCCGGGGGCGCGCTCACCAACGGCACGCCGATCCAGCTCGTCACCTGCAACGGCAACCCGGTGCAGCGCTGGACCCTCTCGGGCGCCGGCGACCTGGTGAACCTCTCGGCCAACCGGTGCGTGGACATCAAGGACTGGAACGCGAACAACGGCGCCCAGCTCCAGCTGTGGGACTGCGGCGGCACGACCAACCAGAAGTGGACGAAGGCGTAGGCGTCACCCCGCGAGGCGGTAGGCGTCGCCGTAGACCTTCCAGTTGAGCGGCGTGGTCAGGTCGAGATTGCTCCGGCGGAGAAACATCCGCTGGGCGGTCTCGACCCGGCTCACGTCGGAATGAGCCTCCTCCGTACGCATCTCCGCCACCCGGGCGTTGAGGAACGCGTTCAGATAGGCCAGTTCATCGCCGCCTTGGGCCGGCGTCTTGGTCGTGCGCAGGGCCGCGGCCCGGATCGCCCGCAGGCCCGACACCCCGTGCATCACGGCCGCGTCGAAATAGGCGAACTGGCCGAGCGCCCGCAGCCCGTCGGCCCGGGCGAACCGCAGCGCCGGATTGAAGTAATACGTGTCGCGCGCGTTCTCCTGCACCCGCTGCATGACCGGATCCGCGGCGGCGGCCCGCCAGGCGGCCGGGAAGCCGGGGTCGAGGCCGGCGTGCGAGTCGGAGCCGTTGACGGCGCGCAGCGCGGGCAGATATTTGGCCAGGCCGTTGCCGGGCTTGCGGCGGGTGTATTCGGTGACCACGGCCAGCATGTCCGACGTGCCCGAGGTGAAGCCGACGATCCCGGCCGTGTAGCCGCGCCCGTCACCGATGTCCTCGATGTAGGCGAACTGGTGCCGCCACGTCAGGGTCGAGTTCTCCGCGCTGGAGACGAGCTGCATGGCCCGCTCCTTCTTGCGGGTGTCCTCCAGCCCCGAGACGAGCGAGCCGGTCGCCGGCGCCGCGGCGGGCAGAACCTTGGCCGCGGGCCCGTACGCCCGCACGTCGCGCAGCGCGTAGCCCCCGCTCGTGCGCGCCCGCTGGGTGGCCAGCACCCGCAGGTAACGGCCGTTGCCGCTGAGCCGCTTGAGGTCGTCGGCGCCGCCGTTGCCCGCGTAGGTCGCGTACAGGTCGGTCCAGTTCGAGCCGTCGATCGACGCCTGCACCCGATACGTCCGGGCGTACGTGCTCGCCCAGGTCAGGCGGACCCGCTCGATCCGCTGCACCGAGCCCAGGTCGATGCGCACCCACTGCGTGCCCGGCCCGGTCACGCTGGCCCAGCGGGTCACCGTGCTCGCGTCGTTGGCCCGCGCGGCGACCTCGGCGCCGGTGTTCGACGACGCGATCGCCGGGCGGCCCCGGGTGATCAGCACGGTGTCGTCGGCGCCGGCGGCCACCGAGATGGCGAGCGGGACGCACAGGGTCACGGCGACCCCGGCGGCCAACGCGACCGACCGGACGTGGTGAGCGCGGATCCGCATCCTTCAACGCTAGGTCGCGCTCACCCAAGATCACCGCGGTTCGGGAAAACGCCTACTTCCGCGGGGAGCCGTCGTCGCGCCGCTTGCGGTTCCGGCCGACCAGGACGATCACCAGCACGATCGCCGCCACCACGAACAGGCAGCACACGGCGCCGAAGATGCCGAAGAACCCGAAACCGCCGCGCCGCCGGGAGCGCGCTGCCTCGACCGCGATGTCGGTCACACCGGTGCTCGCGGCCCAGGCGTGCACGGGCACGACGAGGGCCAGCGTCGCCCCGAGAACGGCGGCGGACAGGCGCGACCAGAACTTCACCACTGCAGACATGTGTCCCATCCTGACCGATCCTCGCAACGACATGTCCCCGGACTACCCCCTCATCGGGCAGGGTATGACCAGCGGCAGTGAGACGAGAGGGGCCCGGATGAACGCCGATCTGGCGGAACTGGCGGCGGCGCACGGGGTGGCGACGTGGTACGAGGACTGGCATCGCGAGCGCAAGGACGTCGCCGACGAGTCGGTGGTGGGCGTGCTGGGCCTGCTGGGGGTCGACGCGACCGGCCCCTCGGCGATTCGCGAGGAGCTTTCCGCCGTACGGGAAAGGAAGGCTCTCGGTCTGATGCCGGGAACCGTCGTCGTGCGCGAGGGCGGCACCCGTGAGCTGCCCGGACCGGCCACGATCACGCTGGAGGACGGCACGACGCGTGAGGTGAGCGCGATCCCGGCCGATCTGCCGCTGGGCTGGCACCGCCTGCACGTCGGCGACCAGGACGTGACGCTCGTCGTCGTGCCCACCGAGCTCCCCGAGCCGCCGCAGACCTGGGGCTGGATGGTGCAGCTGTACGCGCTGCACTCGGCGCGCTCGTGGGGCATGGGCGACCTGGGCGACCTGCGCGAGTTCCTGACCGTCTCGGGCGACCCGGGCCTGGTGCTGCTCAACCCGCTGCACGCGATCACCCCGACGCTGCCCGTGCCGGCCTCGCCGTACTCGCCGTCCAGCCGCCGCTTCGCCAACCCGCTCTACCTGCGGATCGCCGACACCGACGAATACCGCCGGGCCGATCCCGGCGTGCGGGCCGCGGTCGACCGGCTCAAGCCCGCCCCGACCGCCGACGGCCTGATCGACTACAGCGCGGTCTGGCAGGCCAAACGGGCGGCGCTCGACCTGCTCTGGCCGATGGCGGGCGACGTCGACCTGGAGTCCGACCCGGGCCTGACCGACTTCGCCCGGTTCTGCGCGCTGGCCGAGCGGCACGGGCCGAACTGGACGGAGTGGCCGGAGGAGCTGCGCCGCCCCGACTCCCCCGCCGTCCGGGAGTTCCAGAGCGACCGGATCGCCTATCACGCCTGGCTCCAGCGGCTGCTCGGCGCCCAGCTGGAGGCGGCCAACGAGGCGGCCCGCGCCGGTGGCATGCCCGTCGGCGTCGTGCACGACCTGGCCGTGGGCATCGACCCGAACGGCGCCGACGGCTGGCTGCTGCAGGACGTGCTGGCCGCGGGCGTGCACACGGGCGCCCCGCCGGACGCGTTCAACCAGCTCGGCCAGGACTGGGGGCTCGCCGCCTGGCGGCCCGACATGCTGATCGAGACCGGGTACGCGGCGTACCGGGACATGCTGCGGCGGATCTTCCGGCACGCGGGTGGCCTGCGCGTCGACCACGTGGCCGGGCTGTGGCGGCTGTGGTGGGTGCCGCCGGGCATGGGACCGGCCGAGGGCACCTACGTGCACTACGACCCCGAGGCGATGCTGGGCATCCTGGCCCTGGAGGCTTCGCGCGCGGGCGCGGTGGTGATCGGCGAAGATCTGGGCACGGTGCAGCCCGCGGTCACCGAGACGCTGGAGCGGATGAACATGCTCGGCTCGGCCGTCCTCTACTTCACCCGCGAGTGGACCGAGCCGGACCAGCCGTTCGTGCCGGCCGAGGACTACAAGCGCAACGCCCTGGCCTCGGTGTCGACCCATGACCTGCCGACCGCGGCCGGGTTCCTGACCGGCGAGCAGGTGCGGGTGCGGGCCGAGCTCGACCAGCTGGCCGGGCCGGTCGAGGAGGAGCGGCGCAACGCCCGGCGCGACCGCGACGCTCTGGTGGCCGTCCTCGAGGGCGACGGCCTGATCGCCGCGGGCGCCTCGGACGACGAGATCATCGTGGCGATGCACGAGTTCCTGGCCCGTACGCCGTGCCGTTTTGTCACCGCATCGCTTTACGACGTGCTCGGCGAGCTCGCGCAGCCCAACCTGCCGGGCACTATGAACGAATACCCGAACTGGCGGATGCCGTTGACCGCCGGGCTCGAGGCGATCGCCGAGGATCCGCGGGTTCGTACGATCGCCGCGATCCTCAACCAACGAAAGGCACAGCGATGAGTTTCCTCGACAAGGCCAAGGACTTCCTCGACAAGAACGACGAGAAGGTCGACCAGGCGCTCGAGAAGATCGGCGACGAGGTCGACAAGCGCACCGGCCACAAGCACAGCTCGCACATCGACCGGGCCGTCGACGAGGCCCAGAAGCGCACCGGCCAGGGCGACACCCGCCCATAGCAGGGTTTCAGATAGCGAGCGGCGGGGGCGGCGGGTCGTCGTCCACCGCGAACAGCATGGGGTGCGGCGGCATGTAGCTGTCGCGCTGCCGGCACAGCAGCGGCGGCAGCAGCGAGGAGCGGTGCTCCGGGTGCTCCGCGCAGTGCCGGGTGGCCCGGTTGATCGCATCCGAGTGATGCCGGCCCCCGCCGTACTCGCCGCAGTTGGCGCAGTCCCAGCGCCAGAACGCCGGACCCTCCTCGGCCAGGTGCCGCCGGATCTTCAACGGCGGGCCGGCCTCGACCTGAGCCGCCGCGA
This sequence comes from Paractinoplanes lichenicola, assembly GCF_016785085.1. Classification (GTDB taxonomy): domain Bacteria; phylum Actinomycetota; class Actinomycetes; order Mycobacteriales; family Micromonosporaceae; genus Actinoplanes; species Actinoplanes lichenicola. Next base: position 582,974 of record NZ_JAENHO010000003.1, on the reverse strand, counting down.
TGATCGCGGGCATGTCCCCGGCCGCCGGGGGCGTCGGCGGGCGTCGCTGCTGCTCGCCGATGATCTGCGCCAAGACATTGCTCGTGGACACGGCTGTACCTCCTCTGTCGCGCAGACCCAAGTCTTGAGTATCTTTTCGGCCGGATGAGTCGTTTTCCCCCAAATAACCCCGAACGGGCTGTTCGGCGGCCGTGGATACTTGCTGCGTGGCGCAGCGCAAGAGGTCGGAACGACTGGTCGAGACGGTGGCGTCGGGGGTCGCCGAGCTGCTGCCCGACCCCGACCGCGACACCGCCTTCACCCTGCTGCTCGACGGCGCCCCGCAGTCGCACGTCGACCTGGCCGACCCCACCCACCTGCAATTCGAGTACGTACGCCGGATGGCCGCGGCGATCGACCTGCTGGCCCCGCCCGGGCAGCCGGTGCGCGCGCTGCACCTGGGTGGCGGCGCCCTGACGATCCCCCGCTACCTCGCGACCACCCGGCCCGGCTCGGCCCAGCGCGTGGTCGAGATCGACGGCCCGCTGGTCGAGTTCGTGCGCAAGGCCCTGCCCCTGCCGCCCAAGGCCAACATCCGCGTACGGGTGGGGGACGCGCGCGCCGCCGTCGAGGGCATGCGCGACAGCGGTTACGACCTGATCGTGCTCGACGTCTTCGCCGGCGCCCGCACCCCGGCCCACCTGACCTCGGTCGAGTTCGCGCACGAGCTGGCCCGCGTGCTCGACCCGGCCGGCCACCTGATCGCCAACGTCACCGACGGGCCGCCGCTGCGCCACGCCAAGGTCCAAGTCGCCACGATCCGCGCCGCGCTGCCCGAGGCGTGTCTCGTGGCCGACGCCTCCGTGCTGCGCGGCCGCCGCTACGGCAACCTCGTCGTCATCGCCGGGCGCACCCCGCCGCCGGTGGCCGGGCTCGCCCGCCGGGCCGCCGGGGACTGGTTTCCCGGGCGGCTCGAGACCGACCTCGACCGCTTCGCCGGGGGCACGAAGCCCGTCACGGACAGTGTCGCCGTGGCATCACCGTCCCCACCGGTCGGCCTCTTCGGTAACCGTACGTAACATCGCGTCGGCCGATCGTGCAAGTATTTTCGGCCTGTCGTGTTCTCGTCAGGAAATCCGGTGTGATTCGCGGCTGCCGACTTGTTTGCGCGAGGTCACAAGGTTGTAATCGGTAACGGTCGCGTTATCGGGGCGCGGCGACAGTGGGGGGAACACGCATGCCCGAGTACTACGCTGCGCTACGCGACACGATCTCGACCGACTCCGAGCGCATCCTGTGGAGCGGCCACACCGCCGTGGCGGAGTACGCGTTCGACGAGCCCGCCTCGCTCCCCCGGTGGACCCTGCCCGAGGAGACCGAGGTCGTCGTGACCGACCAGCGGGTGCTCTATCGCGGCCCCGGCGCCGCCGACACCGGCGAGCTGCGCTGGCCCTGGCCGCAGCACCTGCGGGTGCAGCCCGGCAACCGCGACACGGGCCGGCAGGCCACCGTGACCCAGATCCAGCTCGTCTGCGCGGGCCCCGGCGGCAGCTTCCCCGCGCTAGTCTTCGCGGGTGGCGATCTGACCACGGTGGGTGACGCCGACCGGGTCGCGAACACGCTCCGGCAGGCCATCGCCCGTTACCGCGTGGAGCACGCGACCGACCTCGGCATCGCCCCGCCGCAGCTGCGCATGCTGTCCCGCCTCGTGATCGGCCCGGAGTTCACCAACTTCCCGGGCGGCGAGGGCCAGACGGTGTCGCTGATCGGGGCGGTGTCGGTCGAGACGAACAAGCCCGTCTCCGCCATGCCGACCTCGGCCGCCCCGGTCTCCACCGCGCCGGCCTCGCCCGCTCAGGATGCCCGCCCCGGCTATGCCACGGTGGCCTACCCCTCCTCCGAGATCCCGGCCGCCGAGCGCTCGTACGACATCCGGCCGCCGGTCGTCGTGTCCGGGCCGCCCGTCGTCGTCCCCGCGCCGTCCGACATCCGGCCCGCGCTCGACAGCCTCGGCCCGGTCGCCGACCCGGCCCGCCCGCAGATCGACGTCCGCCCCGAGGTGCCGCAGCGCCGGGCCTGGTCGGCCCGGCCGGCCGACGACGCCACCCTGACCGGGCAGCCCGACCTCGACTCCCGCGCCGCCGACCTCGCCGCCCGCGTGGCCAGCCTGGTCGCCGGGGGCGCGACCGCCGGGGCGAGCCCGCTCGCCGAGTTCGAGAACCAGACCAACCTTTCCGCCTATCTCGACGTCCCGCCCGCCACGGCGCCCCGGCCTCGCGCCGCCGCCGAGGAATGGGTGAGCCAGAGCGAGGCCGGTGACCGGGCCGAGTCGGTCCGGCGCACGGCCGCCCGCTTCGCCGGCAACGCGGCTCGCGTGCGCGGCGGCAGCGCCGGCGGCAGCGGCGCTCGCCACGATGGCGAGGTGGGCAGCAGCGGACGGGGCAGCCACCGCCAGGGCTGATGAGGACCGGGCCGTCTCGGGGCGGCCCGGTCTTCCCGCTTCTCCTTCTCGGCGTCTTCGCGCTTCTACTTCTCGGCGCTCTTCAAGGGTGATTCCTTGGCCAGCGGGGCGCCCGCCGGCACGAAGCAGGTGCCGTTGGCGACCCGCTCGTCGTGCACCTTGTGCGCCCGCTGCAGCAGCGCCATCAGCTCGTCCTCGGCGCGGATCCGGGCCCGGTAGCGCTCGGGCAGGCTCTTGAGGTGCGCCTCCTCCACCAGCAGACGGTGGAAGATCTCGTCGCAGTAGGCCGGGTCCTTCTCGATGTCGAGGAACTCGTTGGCGTGCCGGCGCGCCGCGGCCACGTACGTCTGGGCCCGGCCCTTGGGGCTGAGCAGCGACGCCACCACGGTGACGACCAGGATCCCGATGATCAGCGAGAGCGACAGCGCCGTGGAGATCTCGGCGACGTGGATCGGCTCGCCGTCGTTGATGAACGGCACGTTGTTCTCGTGCATGGCGTGCAGGATCAGCTTGACGCCGATCAGGGCGAGGATCGCGGCCAGCCCGTACGAGAGGTAGACCAGCCGGTCGAGCAGCCCGTCGATCAGGAAGTACAGCTGGCGCAGGCCGAGCAGCGAGAACGCGGTGGCCGTGAAGACCAGATAGACGTTCTGGGTCAGGCCGAAGATCGCCGGGATCGAGTCGAGCGCGAACAGGATGTCGGTGCCGCCGATCGCCACCATGACCAGCAGCATCGGCGTGAGGACCCGCTTGCCGTCCTGCACGGTGAACAGCTTGTCGCCGTCGTACTCGTCCGAGGTGCGCAGCAGGCGGCGGGCCACCTTGATCACGAAGTTGTCCGGCGCCTCGTCGTCGTTGCGCTGCTCGCGCAGCAGGTTGCCCGCGGTGATCAGCAGGATCAGCCCGAACAGGTAGAACACCCAGGCGAACGAGTTGATCAGCGCCGAGCCCAGGAAGATGAACCCGGTGCGGGCGAGCAGCGACACCACGATGCCGACGAGCAGCACCTTCTGCTGGTCGGCGCGGGGCACCTTGAAGCTCGAGAACAGCAACAGGAAGACGAACAGGTTGTCGACCGAGAGCGCCTTCTCGGTGACATAGCCCGCGAAGTATTCGGCGCCCATGTCGCTGCCGCCGAAGATCCACACCCCGACGCCGAAGAGCACGGCGATCGAGACGTAGACGATCGTCCAGCGGGTCGCCTCGCCGAGCGAGGGGATGTGCGCCTTGCGTACGTGGAAGAAGAAGTCATACAGCAGCAGACCGATGATGCCGAGAACAGTCAGCAGCCAAACCACACCCGACACATCCTGCATCAGGACATCCTAGGGCTGCGATGTTTCTATCCGCTTGACGAGACCGCCGCGCGACGCTGCGAATCGGTGAAGAAAAGCACTCCGGTGAGATCGGCGCCACGCAGATCGGCCCCGCGCAGGTCCGCGCCCGTGAAGTCGGCCCGGCGAAGATCGGCGTCGCGCAGGTCGGCTCCGATCAGCAGCGCACCCCGGAAGCTCGCCCCGCGCAGGTCGGCCCCGCGCATCCGGCGGCCGATCAGGTTGGCCCCGCGGTGATCCTTCCGCTTCGGGAACGAGGCCCGGGCGAGCTCGCTGGCCCGCTGCAGCAGCGGGTTGACCCGGCGCCGGATCGCGTCCAGGTCGAGGCCGCGCAGCTCCGCCGACGAGCCGGCGGCGAGGTGGTCGGTCTCGGCGAGAGCGTCCCGCAGCTTCGGATGTACGCGGCGGGCCTCGTCCAGCTTGAGCGCCTCGGTGACGAACCACATCAGCTCGTGCAGCTGCCGCATGATCGGCAGGGCGGCGAACATCTCGGGCCGCTGCCTCCAGTCGGCGCCGCCGAACGTCTCCTGGGTCAGCCGCTGCCCCGCCCCGAAGCAGTCGAAGACGACGCAGCCGTGGAAGCCGCTGCTGTCGAGCCGCTCGTGGATCGTGCAGCGGAAGTCGTCGCCGAGGTTGCGGCAGGGTGTGCCGGCCGGCTTGTCGATGGCGAAGTCGGACGACTTGGCGAAGGCCGGCGCGACACAGCAGAGGGCGACGCAGCGCGAGCAGTCGGCGTGGAGCTCCCGTTCAGGCATTTCCCCCACTGTCCCAGACCGCCCGCATCGGCTTGCAACCAGTTAGCACTTCTCCGCCTCGACCGAGGGCCGAATCAACAGGTGCAAGGGACATCAACGGGGGGAACGAAATATGGGCAACTTGACTCGCATCATCGGTGGCGTCATCGCGGCCGGGGCCGTCGCGGCCGGAGCGTCCGCTTTCACCGCGCCGGGCGTCGAGGCCGACAGCAGCCTCGCCGGCGGCGTCACCGGCGGCGGCAGCATCAGCGTCACCGTCAACGGGCTCGCGATCGTCAAGTCCGCCCGAGTGGTCCAGCCGCTCCTGAGCCCCAACGAGATCACCGGCGTCTCGGCCGAGATCACGGCCCCGAACGGCTCCTCCACCGTCGCGGCCGGATCTACCGTTCTCGCCCGGGTGACCGGCACGGGCGGCACCGAAGGCGCGTCGAAGCCGGTGTCGGACTGGATCACCTGCACCCAGATCCTGACCGGAACGAACTACAGCTGCGTGGTCGGCGCCAACAAGTACTACAACGCCCTCAGCAAGATCGAGATCGCGGTGGTCGCCGCGAACTCGCAGATGCCGACCTCGTAATCACGTTTGAATGAAGCCTGCGACTCGATCACCTCGGGTCGCAGGCTTCTTTTCTTCGTCGTGGGGTGCTCATTCGCCATCCGATCCGCCATCTGATCGTGGCCGTCGTCCTCGGGGTGACGGCCGTCGGCGTATGGGCGGTCGCCACCGAGCGCGTCTCCTACGTCATCACGTACGGCGTGAGCATGAACCCCGTCTACTACAAGGACGACCTCGTCGTGGTCGCGCGCCGGAGCTCGTACGGGATCGGCGACATCGCGGCCTACCGGGACGCCAAGTCGGGTCAGCGGGTGCTGCACCGGATCATCGGCGGCTCGGCGGCGGGCGGCTTCGTGTTCAAGGGTGACAACAACCAGTCCGTCGACCTTCCCCACCCCACCGCGGCCCAGCTGATCGGCAAGGCGGCCCTGCACGTCCCGCACGGCGGCATTTGGCTGAAACCTCTCCTGAGCCCGTCCGGGTTGGGGATGATCGTGTTCTTGATCGCCGGCGGCGGGACGACGGCGACGCTGACCCGCAGGCAGGTCCCGAGGGGCCGGCGGAAGAAGAAAGTGAAGGCCATGTCTCGCCAAGCCGGCTCGTGGGCGCAGGCGGCGGAGGTCGTCCGGATCCTCGAACGCATGCCGGCCCACGTACGCGCCTTGGCCGTGGCCACCGCCGCGATCGCCGGCCTCGCACTCGGCCTCGGCCTGGTCGGCTGGACGAAACCCGTCACCGCGACCGTCGCCGTGCCGCCGGGACCGGCGCAGACGACCACGTTCTCCTACTCGGCCCGGGTCCCGCCGTCGCCCGCCTACGACGGCACGACGGTGACGTCGCCCGACCCGGTCTTCCGCCGGCTGACCGACCGCATCGACCTGCGCACCCGGTACGAGGGGCCGCCCGGCACCTTCGCGCTCGGCGCCGAGCTGACCAACGGCACCGGCTGGCGTACGACCATGGCGCTCGTGCCCGCCCAGCAGTTCACCGGCTCGGCCTACCAGCGGACCGTGCGGCTCGACCTCAAGGCGCTGAGCGACCGTGCCGCCGCCGCGTCCCGGGCGACCGGCGTGGGGGTCGGCAACCCGATCGCCATCGAGCTCCGCAGCCTCGTCAGCTCGGCCGGGATCGCGCCCTTCACCGCGACCACCCGGTTCGAGATGAACGACGTACAGCTGATCGTGGTGGCCGGCAGCTCGCTCAGCTCATCGGCCGGCGCCACTCCTGCAACAACAGTCCAAGCACGCGAAGTCGCCATCTTCGGACACCAGGTCATGAACGCGAGCACCGCCCGTTCGTACGCGATTCTGGCGTTTCTGACCGCTATGGCCGGGGCGCTGTTGATCTATTTGCGGACTCGTCGCAATGAGCCGCCGCGCACCCGGGCGGAGATCGAACGCCGCCATCAGCACCTTTTGGTGCATGTCGAACCGATGAACAGTCCGCCCGGGAAGCCGGTCGTGAACGTCGACAGCTTTCCCGCGCTGGTCAAACTGGCCGAGCGATATGGCCAAATGATCCTCACGTGGCGCCGTCCGGACGCCGATGATTTCGTTGTCCGTGACGAGGGAATCACCTACCGCTACCGAGTGCCGCTCGACGAACCGGTCTTACAAAATGTCGAACACATAAAACGCCCGAACAGCGCGGGAACCCATCGAAGGAAGACATCTTCGTCGGTGACCTGATGGTTGTTCGTAATTGTCCTACCGGGCCATACAAGAGACGCCCATCTGCACTACGCTGCTGCGAATGATCTCCAGGCTCGTGACCAAGGCCGTCGTGATCGGGGTCGCGGCGACGTTCGCCATTGCCGCTCCCGCCTCGGCCGCCGCAACACCAACCCTCTCCGGTCCGGCAGAAGTCCTCGGCTTCGCCGAGTTCGAAATGACGGGCACCGCCGACCCGGGCACCACGGTCGACCTCTGGGAAACCTCCATCGGCTGGAACAACTGGGAGCGTGCCCGCGACTGGACGACCGCCGCTGGTTACGTGAGCGCCACGGCCGACGCCAGCGGCAAGTTCACGATCAAGCGCTTCCTCGACTCGGGCTTCTACTTCCGGGTGCAGCAGGGCGACGTCCAGTCGGAACGGATCACGGTCAAGGCCCGGATCGATCCGACGTTCTGGGTCAGCCGGCCCAGCCCGGTCGTCAACGGCCAGGCCATCGCCGGCATCAGCGTCCTGCCCAACCAGCCCGGCCTCAAGGTGCAGGTGCAGCGCAAGTCGGGCAGCAGCTGGGTGAACGTGAAGTCTTTCGACACCGACCCGGACGAGAAGACCGGCAACACCCTGAGCACCCTCACCGGTCAGCCCAGCGGTGACCAGACCTTCCGCGCGGTCATCAGCGGCGACGACTCGAACGGCGTCCTCGGCGCCACCTCGGCCGAGGCCAAGCAGTGGATCGCCGGCGCCGGCACCCCGACCACCCCGCCGCCGAGCCCGGCCGTCGGCACGGTCAAGTTCACCGGGATCCAGTACGACTCCCCCGGCGTGGACACCGGCAGCAACGGCAGCCTCAACACCGAGTGGGCCAAGCTGACCAACACGACGAAGTCCGCCATCAACCTCAAGGGCTGGACCGTCCGCGACCAGGCGAAGATCATCTACACGTTCCCCAGCTACAACCTGGCTGCCGGCGCGTCGGTCTTCATCCGCAGCGGCAAGGGCACCAACGCCGGCAACCAGCGCTACTGGGGCCGCGCGGGCAAGGTGGGCTACGTCTGGAACAACAACGGCGAGCAGGCCACCCTGCGCAACGCGGCCGGCACGAACATCGACGCCTGCGTGTGGAAGACCGTCTCCCCGGGCTACACCGCCTGCTGATCTCTCGAGCTGAACCAGAGGCCCGGCCCCCGCGAGGGAGCCGGGCCTCTCTCAGTTCGCGGGCAGGCCCGCGGCGTCGAGCAGGGTTTCGGCCATCCGTACGCCCTCCCGGTCGAGCCCTCCGCCATGCATGACGGCCCACGCGCTGGCGCCGTCGAACGTCATCGTGAGCTGCCGGGCCAGCCGCTCCGGCTCGGCCACCCCGCCCGCCTGCGCCTCGTGCCGGAAGAAGGCGGTCAGCCCGTCCTTGTAGCGCCGGGCGACCGCCCGGGCCGGATGGTCGGGCGCCTTGATCTCGATCGAGGTGGCCACGAACGGGCAGCCGTGAAAGCCCGCCTGCGCCGACACCTCGTCGAGCACCCGGAAGACGTGCAGGATCCGCTCGCGCGGGCCGCCCTCGGCGTCGCCGGCGGGCAGCAGGCTCGCGTTGAAGCCCGGCCCGATCCGGTCGAGGCTGGCCGCGACCACCTCGTCCTTGCTGCCGAAGAGCTGATACATCGATCGCTTGGAGACGCCGGCCGCCCTGGTCAGCGCCTCGACGCCCACGCTGAGGCCCTCGCGATAGAAGAGGTCGGCCGCCGCGTCGAGCAGACGGTCTCGAGTAACGGTCACCCGACCAGACTACCTGGTCTGGAAACCGATCGGTTTCGTAGATCACAGGGCCTTGCCGGGTGGAAACCGATCGGTTTACGGTCGTGGAAACCGATCGGTTTATCCGTACGAGAAAGGCAGCTGGCATGACTGCGATCAAGGACTCGGTCGTCCTCGTCACCGGCGGCAGCCGCGGCATCGGCAAGGCGCTGGTCGACGACCTGTTCACGCGGGGCGCGGCCAAGGTGTACGCCACCGCCCGCGACCCGCGCACGATCACGCACCCCGGCGCGATCCCGCTGCGGCTCGAGGTCACCGACGAGGCGTCGATCGCCGCGGCGGCCGAGCGGGCCGCCGACGTGACGATTCTGATCAACAACGCGGGCGCGGCGGCCGGCGCGTCGTACCTGGACTCGCCGATCGGCGACGTCCGCCGCGACCTGGAGACCAACTTCTACGGCCCGCTGCTTGTGACCAGGGCGTTCGTGCCGGTGCTGGAGCGCAACGGCGGCGGCCACATCCTCAACGTGCACTCCGCGCTCTCCTGGCTGGCCGACGGCGGGCCGTACAGCGCCTCCAAGGCGGCCCTGTGGTCGCAGACCAACTCGCTGCGGCTCAAGCTGCGCGAGCGCGGCATCAAGGTGACCGGGCTGCACGTGGCGTATGTCGACACCGACATGACGGTGCGGATCGACGCGCCCAAGTCGGCCGCCGCCGACGTCGCCGCGGCCGCCCTGGACGGGATCGAGGCCGACGCCCACGAGGTGCTGGCCGACGACGTCACCCGGAGCGTCAAGTCGGCCCTCGCCGGTGACCTGACGCTGCTGTATCCCCAGCTGGTGAGCTGACCGGGATTTTGTCGGGGGGCGTTGCTAGGGTCTCGCCCGTGACGATCAGTTCGAAGATCAGCACGTTCGCGGGCCTTCCCATCGTGGCCTGGGACGCCGATGAGACCCCCGACGATCCGGCCGCCGTGGCGTGGCGCCTCGAGGCCGAGGAGTTCGACGCCGGCGAGGAGGAGCTCGAGCAGGCCCTCGAGGCCCTGCTGAAACGCACCGGCGACGGCGGCCCCGGCGCGCTGGTGGTCGGCGAGTGGGGCGAGTCCTACGGGCGCGCCTTCCCGGTCGATCTGCTGGTGCGCAACGCGCCCCGGCTGAGTCGGCTGCGCTCGCTGTTCGCGGCCGAGCTCACCTTCGAGCAGTGCGAGATCTCCTGGATCAAGCAGGCCGACATCACCGCCCTGTTCGAGGCGTTCCCGCAGCTCGAGCGGCTGTGGGTGCGCGGCGCCGACGGTCTCGAGCTCAAGCCGGTCCGCCACGAGAGCCTGCGCGAGCTGGCCTTCGAGTCGGGCGGCCTGCCCGCCGAGATCGTCCGGGCCGTCGGCGCCTCCGACTTCCCCCAGCTCACCCACCTCGAGCTGTGGCTCGGCGTCGACAACTACGGCGGCGACGCCCGCGCCGACGACCTGGCGCCGATCCTCTCGGGCCGGGCGCTGCCCGCGCTCACCTCGCTGGCGGTGCGCAACGCCGAGATCGCCGACGAGGTGGCCGCGGCCCTGGCCGCCGCGCCGGTGGTGGCCCGGCTGAGCGCGCTCGACCTGTCGCTGGGCGCGCTGTCCGACACGGGCGGCGAGGCGCTGCTGGCCGGCCAGCCGCTCACCCACCTCACGTCGCTCAACCTGAGCCACCACTTCCTGAGCGAGGAGCTCGCGCAGCGTCTGGTCGAGGAGCTGCCGGGCGTCCAGGTCGACGTCTCCGACCGCCAGCAGGAAGAGGAGTGGGGCCGATACACAGCGGTGTCGGAGTAATGCGGCTCGCGGTCGTGGGCAACCCGGCCAACCGCCGGGTCACCCTCTTCACCGAGGCCGTGACCCGGGCCGGGCTGCCCGCGCCCACGATCTTTCCGTGGCGCGACGTGCTCACCGGCGGCCCGGTGCCGGGCCCCGGCACGACCGTGCGCATCGATTCACCCGGCGAGGACTCCGAAGTGGACGTCCTGCTGCGGGCCGCCTCTTCCTCTGATAGCCCTTTCTCTGACGGCCCTTTTTCCGCCGGGCCGCCTGCTTCTTTCCCCGCCAACTCTTCCGGCGGGCCGGTCCCTTCACTCCCTGCCAACTCTTCCGCCGCGCCCGGGAGCGCTTTGCCTTCGGCGGCCCTGCCGGGTGAGATCGTCGGTGCGGCGGCGGCCTATGCGGGGCTGGCCCGGGCCCTCGAGCGGGTGGCCGCGGGCGGCGGACGGCTGCTCAACCCGGTCGGCGACATCCTCACCATGAACGACAAGCGGCGCTGTCACGCGCTGCTGGCGGAGGCGGGCATCCCGGTGCCGCCCGCGCTGCCGCCGGTGGCGAGCTTCGCCGCGCTGCGAGCGGCCCTGACGACGTACGGGTGGGGAAGGGTCTTTGTGAAGCCCGCGCACGGATCGTCGGCCTCGGGCGTGCTCGCGCTGGCCGTCTCGGGGTCGCGGATCATGGCGATGACCTCGGTCGAGATCGGCGCCGAGGGGCGGCTGCACAACAATCTGCGCGTCCGGCGTTACGACGACGAGGCCACGATCGCGAGCATCGTCGACCGGCTCGCGCCCGACGGGCTGCACGTCGAGCGCTGGTTCCCCAAGGCGGGGCTGGGCGATCGGGTGCTCGACCTGCGCGTCGTCGTGATCGCGGGCGAGCCGTCGCACATCGTGGCCCGCACGAGCCGCACCCCGCTGACCAACCTGCATCTCGGCAACGCCCGGGGCGAGGTGGCGGCCGTCCGGGCGGCGGCGGGCAGCACGGCCTGGGAGGAAGCCATGCATACGTGCGTCGAGGTCGCGCGCTGCTTCCCGCGCAGCCTGCACGTCGGCGTCGACCTGATGTTCCGCTCGGGCTGGCGCTCGCACGCGGTGGCCGAGGTCAACGCGTTCGGCGACCTGCTCAACGGCCAGGACACGTACGACTCCGAAGTGGCCGCCCTGCTCGACGGGCGCTACGAGAGCTGGGCCGGCGCGTGCGTGAGCTGATCGGGAGCCACGACCTGCTGCTCGTCACGCTCGACACGCTGCGCTACGACGTCGCGGTGGCCGAGCTCGCCGCCGGTCGCACCCCCACGCTGGCCCGGCACCTGCCCGGCGGGCGCTGGGAGGAGCGGCACACCCCGGCCAGCTTCACCTACGCGGCGCATCACGCGTTCTTCGCCGGCTTCCTGCCCACCCCGGTGACCCCCGGCCCGCACGAGCGGCTGTTCGCGGCCCGGTTCGGCGGCAGCGAGACCAGCGGCCCGTCGACCTATGTCTTCGACGCCCCCGACCTGCCGGCCGGGCTCGCCGCGGCGGGCTATCACACCGTCTGCCTCGGCGGCGTCGGCTTCTTCAACCCGGCCGCGCCGCTCGGGCGGGTGCTGCCGGACCTGTTCGCCGAGTCGCACTGGGAAAGCGACTTCGGTGTCACCGCGCCCGACGGCCTCGGCGCGCAGATCGCCCGCCTGACCTCGATCGTCGCCGCCCTGCCCCCGGATCGGCCGCTGTTCACCTTCGTCAACGTGGCCGCGCTGCACCAGCCCAACAAGCACTACCTGCCCGGCGCGACCGACGACAGCCTGGCCAGCCACGCGGCCGCGCTGGACTATGTGGACGGCCGGCTGGGCGAGCTGTTCGACCTGGCGGCGAGCCGCGGCCGGCCGTGTCAGGTGATCATCTGCTCGGATCACGGCACGCTCTACGGGGAGGACGGCCACGTCGGGCATCGCGTCGCCCACGAGGCGGTCTGGACAGTGCCGTACGGGAGCTTTGTCTTGTGAATATCGACGACTCGCCCTATCAGGGCTATCTCTACGCCTATCCGCACAAGACCGCCTATCGCCGCCTGGAGCCGCGCCGGCCACTCACCGAGGTGTGGGCCCAGGAGAATCAAAAGGCCCTCTTCGGGTACGTCCACCTGCCGTTCTGTGAGATGCGCTGCGGCTTCTGCAACCTCTTCACCCGGGCCAACCCACCCGCCGAGCAGGTCACGGCCTATCTGGCCCAGCTGCGCCGGCAGGCCGTGGCGGTGCGCGATTCGCTCGCCGCCGACGCGTCGTTCGCCCAGCTCGCGATCGGTGGCGGCACCCCGACCTATCTGACCGCGCCCGAGCTGACGTCGCTGTTCGAGATCGTCGAGTTGGCGTTCGGTTCCGACCCGTTGCCGGTGTCGGTCGAGACGTCCCCCGCGACCGCGACCGCCGACCGGCTGTCGGTGCTGGCCGAGCGTGGTGTCACCCGCGTCAGCATGGGCGTGCAGAGCTTTCTCGACACCGAGGCCCACGCGGCCGGTCGTCCGCAACGGCTGCCCGAGGTGCTGGCCGCGCTCAAGACGATCCGTGCGGCGAAGATCCCGGTGCTCAATCTCGACCTGATCTACGGCATCGACGGGCAGACCGCCGCCACCTGGAAGCACTCGCTCGACGAGGCGCTTCGCTGGGCGCCCGAGGAGCTTTACCTCTACCCGCTCTATGTGCGACCGCTGACCGGTCTGGGCCGCCGCGCGAACGGGCGGGCCGGCTGGGATCAGCAGCGGCAAGAGCTCTATCGGCAGGCCGTCGAGGTGCTCGCCGCCGCCGGTTACTCGCAGCGGTCCATGCGGCAGTTCCGCCGGGCGGACGCGCCCGTGATCGACGGCCCCGACTACTGCTGCCAGGACGACGGGATGGTCGGGCTGGGCTGCGGCGCCCGGTCGTACACGACTTCGCTGCACTATTCGTTCGACTACGCGGTCGGCGTCTCCGAGGTGCGGGCCGTCATCGACGACTACCTCACCCGGCCCCAAAGCGATTTCTCGTACGCCGAAATCGGCTTCGATCTCGACCAGACCGAGCAACGGCGGCGGTGGCTGCTCAAGTCGCTGCTCCGCGCGGACGGGGTCGACTCTTCGCTTTATCAGTCGCGTTTCGGCAGCTCCCATGTGGACGACTTCCCGCAACTCGGCGAGCTGGTCGAGCGGGGCTGGCTGCACGACGACCGGTGTGTGCTGACCCCGGCCGGGCTCGCCCAGTCCGACGCCATCGGCCCGTGGCTGGTGTCCGGCCCGGTGCGCGAGGCGATGGGGGCGTACGTGCCGCGATGAACGATCTCTACGTGCTCTATCGGGGCCCGCTGGCCAGCTGCAACTACGACTGCCCGTACTGCCCGTTCGCCAAGCGCGTCGACCCGCCCGCGCTGCTCCGGGCCGACAAGGCCGACCTGCTGCGCTTCGCCTCGTGGGTCGCCGAGACGACCGACCGGCGGCTGTCGATCCTCTTCACGCCGTGGGGCGAAGGCCTGACCCGCAGCTGGTATCGCGAGACGATCGTGCGGCTGTCCCACCTGCCGCACGTCGCCCGCGTGGCCATCCAGACCAACCTGGCCGCGCGGGTCGAATGGCTCTCCGACGCCGACCCGCAGGTGGCCGCGCTGTGGGCGACGTATCACCCGGGGCAGGTAAATCTCGAACGCTTCCTCGACCGCTGCCGCCGCCTCGATACGCTGAAAGTGCGCTATTCGGTCGGGGTGGTCGGGCTGCCCGCGCACTACGACGCGGCGGTGGCCCTGCGCTCCGCGCTGCCGCCGTCGGTCTACCTGTGGATCAACGCAGCCGACGGTCATGTCTACACGGCCGCCGAGGAGCAGCGGTGGACCGCGCTCGACCCGCTGTTCGGCGACAGCGTGCGGCCGCATCCGTCGCTCGGCCTGCCGTGCCACGCGGGCGAGACAGCGATCTCGGTGCTGGGCGACGGCACCGTACGGCGGTGCCATTTCATCCCGACGCCACTGGGCAACCTCTACGACGGCTCTTGGCAGGCGGCCCTGCGTCCGCGCCCCTGCACGAACTCGCTGTGCGACTGCCACATCGGGTACGTACACCTGAAGCCACTCGGCCTCCGCGACGTCTACGCGGACGGGCTGCTCGAACGGATTCCGGTCGCCTTCCCGGCGCCCGCGGTCCCTTCCTAGCCCGCGCCTCTCCACCCCCTGGCCCTCGCTTGTCCACCACCACCCTTCGCGGCACACCTCTTCCCCTCCCACCCGCACGTTCGTGGCACCCGTTTCTGCCCGCCTCCGCGCCTTCGTGGCACCCACCTCTCCTCCTGCCACCCGCGTCTACGTGGCACCCACCTCTTCCCTCGCCACCCGTGCCTTCTTGGCACCCACCTCCCCTCGCCGCCCGCGCCTTCGCGGCACCCACTTCTCCCCCTCCTCCGCCGCGTCTTTGCGGCACCCACCTCTCCCCCTCCGCCGCCCGCGCAATCCCGCCACACGGCACCTGCCCCGCCCTTCGGCGGCCGTCTCCGCCCCCGCGGAAATGTCGTACCCGGCCGATACGGTTTGCGGAGTCGATGACCTCGGGAGGGCTGATGTATCGGCAAGGCGACGTGTTGATCGTGCCGGTGGCCAAGGACGATGTGCCGCCCTGCTCGGCGGTGCCGCGTGATCGTCAGGGCCGCATGGTGCTGGCCCGCGGCGAGGCGACCGGCCACGCTCACGTGGTCGGCGGACCCGGGCTGCAGCTGCTGGCCGACGTCGACGATCCGTCCAGCATGTTCGTCGAGGTCCCCTCCTACGGGCGGGTCACCCACGAGGAGCACGGCCCGATCTCGCTTCCGGCCGGCCATTATCGTGTCGTCCGCCAGCGCGAATACATCCCTGGCTCGTTCCGCCCAGTGGCCGACTGAGATGAGGCTGACCCCCGAACAAGAAGCCATGGCCGCCGCCGTCGAAGACCAGTGGCTGGCCGCCGCCCTCGACACAGCCCCCGCCGGCCGCCCCGCCGCCGAGGCCGGGGTCCGGGAGGCCTATCGCCAAGCCGGTCTTCCCGAGCCCGAACGCATCTACTGGCTGGGCTCACCCCGCGCCGGGGCCATGGCCGCCGCCATCCTCGCCTCCGGCACGCCGAATCAGGCTTCGGACGCGCAATCCGTGCACGACGCGCCATCCGTGCACGACGCGCAATCCGTGCGCGACGCGCTGACCCGGCAAGGCTGGACGCCGGGGCAGAGCATGGGCCCGTCGGTCCGCCGCCAGATTCGCACCGAGCCGTGGGCGGCCGCCCGCGAACGAGCCTCGGCCGCGCTCGGCCCCGAGGGCTGGGCCCAGTTGGGGGCCGCGGCCGGTCGCCGCTCGTGGGAGCTCGTGATGGACAGGGTCGCCGGGCGGATCCGCCTGCGTCTCGGCGAAGACCTCACCGCTGATTTCCCCACGGCCCGGCCCCGGCTGCTCGACGCGATCTACGGTCAGCACGACGGCGTATGGCTGTCCACTTTCGAGGCCGCCGACCGCCTGCACTCCGGCCTGATGGCGGGTCTCACCGGCCTGGCCGCCGTCGCCCGGCATTGCGGCTGGTGGTGGGCCGGGGCACGGTTCGCGATCCTCACCGAGCGCCCGTCGCTGCTGGCCCGCGACAATGTGGGCCGCCTGCATCGCGGCGAGGGCCCGGCCATCGAATACCCCGACGGCTACGCCCTGTGGGCCTGGCGCGGCATGCCCATCCCCACCGACCTCGCCGCGGAGTTGCCCCACCTGACGGCCGACCGCATCGGCGCCGAGTCGAACGCCGAGTTGCGTCGCGTCATGCTGGAGCACTTCGGCTACGAGCGCTACCTGCAAGAGGCCGGCGCCCGCAGCCTCCACCAGGACGACACCGGCACCCTGTGGTTCCTGCCCCTCACCGGCGACGAGCCGCTGGTCATGGTCGAGGTGGTCAACGCCACCCCCGAGCCGGACGGCACGAGCCGCGTCTACTGGCTGCGCGTTCCCCCGAGCACCCGCACCGCCCGCGAGGGAGTCGCGTGGACTTTCGGCCTCACCCCGGAGGAATACCGGCCACAGGTTCAGACGTAGTCCCCGAGCGGGGCAGCCATGTCGATCTTCACCGGGTACGGTGAGCCCGCTACGAGATCGACATGGGGGAATACATGCGCAACCTGATCAAACGCACCTTGCTGGTGACGACGTTGGTCGCCGCGGCCGTGGGCGTGGCAGCGGCTCCGGCCTCCGCGAGCGCCACCAGCTGTTCCCGGCTCTATGCGAAGTGGGGCCTGGGCGGCAGCGGCACGTTCTGGTGCCAGAAGGGCAGCGGCTACTACCGCACGATGATCTACTGCGCCACCAATGTGCAGGGCACTTCGGGTGGGGCCTACTACTTCGGCCCGTGGAACCATACCGAGAACAGCTCGATCATCGGCAAGTCCTGCCCCAGCAACAAATACCTGATCGCCGTGGGCTACGACCTGCCCTGACCCACCCCGAACGGGCGGCGCGCGACAATCGCGGGCCGCCCGTTTCGCATACCGGGCGCATACCGGCGCCTCAAACTCGGGCCGCCCGTTTCGCGTACCGGCACCCTTCAGACTCGGGCCGCCCGTTTCGCGTACTGGCGTCTTCAGACTTGGGCCATCTCGGGGAGTTGCTGGTCGGTCTCGGCGACGTGGGTGAGCTTGGCGGCGAGCGATCCGAACAGCGACGACGTCAGGGCTTTGTCGAGCAGCCCACGCAACGCCAATCCGAGCCGCGTCTGCGGATACGCGAAGTGCTCGATCCCCGGCGGAAGCTTCTGGACGTCGTCGACGAGCGGGCGCATCCATTTCTCGTACGAGGAAAGGGCCGCCGGAAGGTCGCCCGGCCGCTGCGCGAGATAGGCGGCCAAAACATATCCGCTGGTCAGCGCCAGGGACGCACCACCGCCACCCAACGGAGTCACACACCACCCGGCGTCGCCCGCGACCACGACCCGGCCCCGATGCCACGTGCTCATGCGGATCTGGGTCAGGTGGTCGATGTAGACGTCGTCGGACGCGTCGAACCCGTCGAGGATCCGCGGCGCTTCCCAGCCGGCGTCCGCGTACCGGCTCCTGACCTGGGCCAAGGCGTCGGGCAGGTCGAGGCGGGTGAGATCGTCGCCGCGGGCGTAGGAGAGGATCGCGCGGGTGGTGCCGTGATTGTCGGGCCGGAGGTGGATCTGGCGCCCGCCAACCGTGTTGTACCACCGCCACCGGGTGTCGTCGCTCGGCGTACGCGGGATGGTTCCGAACACCATGGTGATCCCGAGCTCGTGCGGATCGACCGTCGCCCCGAACACCCGATCGCGGGTCGTCGAGCGCACCCCTTCGGCGATGACCAGCAGATCCGCCCGCAACGACCGCCCCGAGGCCATGGTGACGGCCAGTTCGTCGGGCCCGTCGGTCACCTCGTCGATCGTGTCGCCGTAGACGAACTCGATCCCGTCGGGCAGATGATCGAGAATCGTGCGGGCCAGGTCGCCGCGCAACACCTCGAGCTCTGCCGTGGCCCCGTCCGGGTCGTCGGAGGGCAGCTCGCCCCGCACCTCACCCGACGCGCCGATCAACACGGTCCCGGTCTCGGTGGTGTTCTGCGCCTTGACCGCGTCGAACAATCCCATCCGCTCGAGAACCTGACGAGCGATTCCCCGTACGTCGACGTTCTGCCCGCCGTCCCGAAAGCTCTCGGCCCGCTCGACGACGGTGACTTCCCACCCCGTACGCCGGAGCCAGTGGGCCGCCGAAAGACCGGCAATGCTCGCCCCGGACACAATTACCCGCGCTGATGCCATGATCTCGCTTCACTCCCCTAATGCTTTACAGTGAAGCTACTTCATAGTGAAGGAAGTTGCATGCCGGAAGCAGACCCGCTGACCGTCGACTGGTCCCCCGCTCAGACCGCCGTGATGCAGCAGCTACGAGACTGGGCCGTCACGTTCGCCGAACTGAACCTGCACCTAGCCACGTGGATGTCCCTCCCCACGTCAGACGCGAACGCCCTGAGCAACATCGTCTGGGCCGCCGAACAGAACCGCCCGCTCACCCCCGCAGACCTCTCCCGCCAAATAGGCATGACCTCCGGCGCAACCACGGTGCTGCTGAACCGCCTCGAAACAGCCGGCCACATCACCCGAACCCGCGAACACCCCGACCGCCGCCGCGTAACTCTCCGCCCCACCCCCCACGCCCGCGCCCAGGCCCGCACTTTCCTGTCGTTCGCCGGCACCGAAATAGCCGACGTCCTACACCACACCACCCCCGAAACCCTCACCCAAGTCACCACGTTCCTCTCCCGCCTAACCACAGCAGCCACCAAAGCCAACACCCGCCTCCACCACCGCCCACCCACCCCTTAGACCCGAACTACAGGGCGATCGGGGCACAGAAGTCAGGGGCAGGAGTTACGGCCGCCCGGACGAAGCCGCCAGGACCAATCTCGGCTCGGCTGCTGTACCGCGAGATAGGGCCGCTGGTCCGGTCCGCCGAACGCGGCCGCCGGATCAGGACCACTGAGGTCAAGTTCGCCGACACCAGGTGCCGCAGAGACGGGCTGCTAGAACTGGAACCGCTCACCGAGGTTCAGTGCACCCCGCGGCGCAGCGAATCCGAGGCGCTCGAACCGAGCAAACTGAGGGCGGGACCGAGACGGCCGGGACGAGCAAAGTGGGCCCGGGCTCGAACCGATGGGACTGGGCAGACAGGACGGGCCGGGCAGCACCGAACGGCTCGACCGGCGGCAGGATCGAACAGAACTCGACAGGCTCGACCGGAACGGACAGCACCGAGCGGGCTTGACCGGCCGGGGGCCAGGCAAAACCGAACCGGCTCGACGGGGCAGGCGGCACCGAGCGGGCGGCCGTTGGGGGCGGTCGTTGGGGGCGGTCGTTGGGGGCGGTCGGATGCGACTGAACCGAACGAGGTAAGCTTTAGAAGCCGACGCGGGGTGGAGCAGCTCGGTAGCTCGCTGGGCTCATAACCCAGAGGTCGCAGGTTCAAATCCTGTCCCCGCTACAAACGAAACGCGGTTCGCCTTCGGGCGAACCGCGTTTCCGTTTCCACGCGAATCTTCCGAGGGGCCCGCGACCGCCGGTATACCTAATGTCTCACCACGGGTCGCACAACTCGCGGCCAAGGTCCGCGCTGCGGCCGGGACCGGGACCACGCCAGAACAGCGGCCGGGGCTGGGGCCACGCCAGGGCAGCGGCAGGGCGGAGCTGCGGCCGGGGCCGTGACAGGACAGCGGCCGGAGCCGACGCAACGCCAGAACAGCAACCGGGCCAGGGCGGACGCAACGCCAGGACGGCAACCGGGCCGAGGACACGCTGCGCCAGAACAGCGACCGGGCTGAAACTGGCGCTGAAGCTATGACCAAGCCTGACGCTCGAGAGCAAGCACGCGGTTAGCGCTGACCCTAGGCCCGGAACTGGCGACGGCGGCCCGCCGAGATCGAGCCCGGCAAGACCAGACTCAGGCTGCAACAAAACCCGGCGCGGTGGGGAGTCAGAGCCGACGCATTACGTCGAGGCCCTCAGGCCAACCCCGCGACGAAGTCGCAGGACCGACCGCAACCAATGCACCCCCGCCCCCACCGGAACGTGGGGTCTGGGGGCTCGGCCCCCAGGAAACAGCGAAGAGGCCCCGGTCCGCGCTTCACAGCGGACAGAGGCCTCTCGACTCGTAGCGGGGACAGGATTTGAACCTGCGACCTCTGGGTTATGAGCCCAGCGAGCTACCGAGCTGCTCCACCCCGCGTCGGCCTGTTAACACTAGCGCAACCCTGACGTCGGCTGCAAAACGGGTCCCGGTGACCCGCGACACGGCGGGTCACCGGGGTCCAACAAGCAGGGTCAGCCGCTCGGGGTCGGCGATGGTGCTGCCGATCCGGACGGGTTGGGGGCCGCGCCGCCGGCGGCGTTGCGGGCGTTCTCGAAGTTGGTCATCGCGGTGTCGAGGGCCTTGAGCGCCTCGCCGTAGCGGGCGAAGTCGCCGGACTGCTGGGCGGTCTTGACGTTGGCGATGGCCTGGTCGAGGGCGGTCGCGGCGGCCGCCAGTTCACCGGTGAGGGTTTCCGGCGGCGGCGGGTTTGTGGTGCCCGTGTTGCCGCCGGTGTTGTTGTTGCCGGTGTTGTTGTTGCCGCTCTGGGCGGCCTTGCCCTTGTCGACCAGCGCTTTCAGGCCCTCTTGCAGGTTGTTGGCGAGGACCACGTACGTGCCGCCGTCGCCGTACGACATCAGGATCTTCTGCAGCTGGGGTGCCGCGTTCTCCTGGTTGCTGGGTCGCACGTAGACCGGTTCGACGTAGAGCACGCCGCCTTCGACGGGCAGGGTTATCAGGTTGCCGTAGAGCACTTGGGACTGCGCGTTGTTGGACAGCAGGGTGATCTGCTGTCGCACGTCGGCGTTGGCCGTCATCTTTTGATGGACCTGCACCGGGCCTGGTGTGACTGTCTGGTCCGGCAGTTCGAGCACCTGCAGCACGGGTTTGTTGTCGACGTACGAACCGGAGATCAGCGCGGCCAGGTTTTCGCGGTTGGCCGGGGTGACGCCGGCGGTCAGCTGGAACCGGGTCTGTTGCTGCTCGGGCAGCTGCACGTTGAGGTAGAACGGCGGCTGCTTCTGGTTGTTCGACGGCGAGTCGGGCGCGTTCGGCACCTGCCAGAAGTCCTGACCCGAGAAGAACGCCTGCGGGTCGGTGACGTGGAACCGGGTGAGCAGGTTGCGCTGCACCTTGAACAGGTCCTGCGGGTAGCGGAAGTGGTCCTCGAGGGACTGCGGCGTCTCCGCCTTGGGGATGATCAGATCCCCGCCGAAGGCCTTGTTCCACGCCTTGAGCACCGGGTCGTTGTCGTCGAACTCGTACAGCTTGACCGTGCCGTCGTACGCGTCGACGGTCGCCTTGACCGAGTTGCGCATGTAGTTGACGTCGTCGCGGGCCAGCGCGAACTGCCCCTGGCCGGTGAGCTCGTCCTGCGTCTCGGTGGCCAGGTTGATCTTCTGCGAGTACGGGTAGCTGGCCGACGTCGTGTATCCGTCGAGGATCCACACGATCCGGCCGTCGACGGCCGCCGGGTACGGGTCGCCGTCGATCGTCAGGAACGGCGCGACCTTGGCCACCCGCTCGCGCGGCTCACGGATGTACATGAGCTTGGAGTCGGAGTTGACCGCGTCGGACAGGACGAAGTTGCTCTCGGTGTTCTTGATCGCGAACACCAGCCGGCGGAAGAACGAGCCGATCGAGACGCCGCCCTCACCGGTGTAGGTGTAGAGCTCCTCGGCGTTGTTGTTGTCCTCCTGCGGGCGGTCGAACTCGACCCGGCGGTTCTCGTCCTCCTGGCCGACGATCGCGTACTCGGTCGACTGCTCGCCGTAGTAGATCCGCGGCTGGTCGACCTCGATCTCTTCCTCCGGCGCGGAGCAGTTGCTCGGTCGGTCGTCGCCGAGGAAGCCGGAGACGAAATACGGAAGGCCGCCGCAGAACTGGTTGGCCGGCGCCGCCACCAGGCCGTAGCCGTGGGTGTAGACGGTGTGCCGGTTGAGCCAGTTGCGCTGCTGGGTGGTCAGCTTGTCGTCGTTGATCTCGCGCACGCCGACCACGTAGTCGCCGGTCTTGTCGTCGATCGAGTAGCGGTCGACGTCGAGCTTGGCGCCGAAGTCGTAGAAGCCGCGGGACTGCTGCGACTGGGTGAACGCCTGCGAGACCAGCTGCGGGTCGATCAGGCGGGCGTTCTGGGCGCTGGCATTGGTGGCCAGGCCGCTCGGCGGGACGACCGTGGTCGCGCGGTAGGGATCGACCTGGGTGTTGCTGAGCCCGAAGGCCGCTCTGGTGGCGTCGATCGAGCGCTGGATGTACGGCGCTTCCTTCTCGCTCAGGCTGGGCTTGACCGAGAAGTTCTGCACGGCGAGCGGGTAGATGCCGCCGATCGCCACCGCCGAGATCGCCAGCAGGGCCAGCGAGACGCCGGGCCATACCAGGTTCCGCATGCCCGCGTTGGAGAACACGATGATCGCGATCGCCACGACGATCGAGATGTACGCGAGTATCTCCTTGGCCGGCATCAACGCGTTGACGTCGGTGTAACCCGCCCCGTACAGGCCCGGGGAGACGTGCTGCTCGAGCAGCAGGGCCCGGCGGTCGAGCACGTACGCCACGGCTTTGAGCAGCACGAACAGCGCGACCAGCGAGGTCAGGTGAGCCCGTGCGCCGGTGGTCATCCGGTCGCCGACGCCCTGCAGGCGGACGCCGCCGAAGATGTAGTGCATGGCGAGCGAGCCGAGCACCGAGAGCACGACGGCGGTGAAGGCGACGCCGAGCACGTAGCGCAGCATCGGGTAGTCGAAGACGTACCACCCGACGTCTACTTTGTGCTCAGGGTCCTGGATGCCGAAGCTGCCGCCGTTGCGGAACAGCATCCAGTCCTTCCACCGGCCCTGCGCGGAGAGGCCCGCGAAGAAGCCGATGATCAGCGTGAGCACGGTGATCCAGGTGCCCAGGCGCGGCGCGATGATCATGCGGTAGCGCTCGAGCGTCGCCTGTTCGGCCGAGTGCGGCCGCAGCAGGGGCCGGAGCCGATAGGCCAGATAGAGGTTGCCTGCGATGATCAGCGCGACCGCGAGGCCGATGACCAGGAACAGCAGGAGACGGGTGAGGAGAACACCGGAGAAGACGTTGACGAAGTCGACCTCGTTGAACCAGAGGTAATCGGTGTACGCGTCGATGCCCCACCCGAGCAGCGTGAAAAGAAGAAAGACCCCGACCAGGACGCCGACCGTGACGCGACCGCGCCGGCTCATCCTCGGCAGAGGGCTGTTACGCATTACCAACGGAGGCTCCACATTTCAGTCGGGCCGGTGATTCACCGTACGTCATCTGTCACGCACCCGAGCAGGGCTTGGGGGTGCCACCACCCGTGAAGGTCTTGAGCGCCGTGAGCGCGTCGTCCACGGTGGCCACCTCGGCCATCGGAAGCCCGTCGACCGAGTTCCGCAGCGCTTCGGCGCAGTTCGCCTTGGGCACGAGGAACAATTCCGCGCCGGCCTTCTTGGCGCCGACGAGCTTCTGCGGGATCCCGCCGATCGGGCCCACGTTGCCGTCGTTGTCGATCGTCCCCGTACCCGCAATGATCTTTCCGCCGGTCAAATCCTCCGGCTTGATCTTGTCCATGATTCCGAGCGTGAACATCAGGCCCGCGCTCGGTCCGCCGATCTTGTCGAGATCGATCTCGACCTTGAACGGGGCGTCCTGTTTCGGGGTGATCTCGATTCCCAGCCGCGGCGTGTTGTCGTCCGCGGAGGCCTTGGTGGTGATCTTCGCGGTCGCCGCCTTGCCGGCCCGCAGATAAGAGACGGTGAGCACACTGCCCGCCCGCTTGGCCCGGACCAGCGCGGTCAGCCTCGACGGGCTGTCGATCGGGGTGCCGTCGACCGCGGTGATCACGTCGTCCTTCTGCAGGACGCCGACTGCGGCCCCGCCGTCGGTGACCTTGTTGACCACCGCGCGCGGGGGGTAGCCCAGTTTGGTCAGTGCGACCGTGACCGCGCTGTTCTGCGACTCGGTCCACTCCTCGGCGTTCTGCTGTTCGACCTGCTTCTCCGTACGGTCGGGCGGGTAGATCAGCTCACGCGGGACAACCGCGTCGGACGAGCTGAACCAGCTGCTGATCGCCCAGACCAACTCGACCTGCGACTGCACGTTCACCGTGGTCAGGCGCAGCTGACCGGCCGACGTGGTGGTCTTCGCATCCGTCACCTGGATCACCTCGGTGCCGTTGTCCGATCCGAGGGTGTTCACGGTCGGGCCGGGCTTCAACACCACGTACGGCAGGGGTGCGGCCATCACACCGACTGCCAGCAGGGCGGTGATCAGGGCGCCGAGGATTACGGTGACACCACGACGTCTCATGCGCGTGAGACTATCGCCCCTCCCTGAGTTCTCTCTGAGCTGACACCGCCATCGGTCCGGAGCGGGCGTTTCACGCGTACGGTTGGACACGTGCCTGATATCCCGTTCGGCTTCTCACTGCCGGGCGCCCAGCCGCCCGACCCCTCCGACCCGCAGCAGATGCAGCAGTTCATGGCGCAGCTGCAGCAGATGTTCGCCGGGCCCGGCAGCGGCCCGGTGAACTGGGACCTCGCCCGCCAGGTCGCCCAGAGTCAGCTGTCCGCCGCCGGTGACCCCGCGGTGAACATGTTCGAGCGCCACCAGGTCGAGGAGTCGCTGCGGCTCGCCGATCTGTGGCTCGACCCGGCCTCCGCGCTGCCCAGCGGCATCCGTGTGGCCGCCGCCTGGAACCGCAACGAGTGGATCTACAACACGCTCGAGGTGTGGAAGAAGCTGTGCGACCCGATCGCGGGCCGCATGGTGGGCGCCATGGGCGACCTCGTGCCCGACGAGGCGAAGGCCCAGCTCGGCCCGATGCAGTCGATGGTGGCGACCCTGGGTGGGGCGCTCTTCGGCGGGCAGCTCGGCCAGGCCCTGGGTCAGCTCGCGGCCGAGGTGCTGTCGGCCGGCGACATCGGCCTGCCCCTGGGCCCCACCGGCACCGCCGCGCTCGTCCCGGCCAACATCAAGGCGTACGGGGACGGTTTGGAGATCCCCGAGGACCAGGTACGGCTCTATGTCGCCCTGCGCGAGGCGGCCCACCAGCGGCTCTTCGGGCATGTGCCGTGGCTGCGCGCGCACGTGCTGAACGCCGTGGAGACGTACGCGAACGGCATCACCGTGAATCGTGAGGCCATCGAGGAAGCGATGAGCCGCGTCGACCCCGCCGACCCGGAGTCGATGCAGGCCATGGCGCTCGAGGGCATCTTCACGCCGGAGGACACGCCGCAGCAGAAGCAGAGCCTGGCCCGGCTCGAGACGGCGCTGGCGCTGATCGAGGGCTGGGTCGGCCACGTGGTCGACAGCGCGGCCGGCGACCGGTTGCCGTCCGTGGTCCAGCTGGGCGAGGCGTTCCGGCGCCGGCGCGCGGCGGGCGGCCCGGCCGAGCAGACGTTCGCCGCGCTGGTCGGTCTCGAGCTGCGGCCGCGCCGCCTGCGTGAGGCGGGCGTGCTGTGGGCCGCGGTCCTCGAGCACCGTGGCGTGCAGGGCCGCGACGCGCTGTGGGGCCACCCCGACCTGCTGCCGACCGACGAGGATTTCGCCGAGCCGCAGGTCTTCGCCCAGGGCACTGCCGACTGGGACATCAGCGAGCTGGAGAACCTCGAGAAGAACGAGGGCGACCAGGGCGAAGGCGACGACAAGAAAGCGTGACGCGCCGACTGGTAGCGGCACTGCTGGTGCCGGTGACGTGGAGCCCGCCCGGCGTCGAGCTGACCGCCTGGCGGGCCGCCCTGGCCGAGGACGTGGTCGACCTGCTGGCGCGGCTCGCGCAGGCCGAGGCGGCCGTCGCGGCCACGAGTGACGATCTCGGGCTGGCCGAGGAGATCGCCTGGCCCGGCATGCGCATCTACGAGGTGCCGACGGCGACCGTCCTGCCCGTCCTGAAGGCCGCCACGGCCGACGGGTTCGACCAGGCCGCCGTGCTGGCCGCCGACGCCCCTGACGTGCCCGGCATGATCCTGGGCAAGCTGCTGCAACCGCTGGAAGGCAAGGCGGTCGCCGTGGCCTCGGGTGGCCCCGGCAACGGGCTGTTGAGCCTGGCCACCAGCCTGCCCGCGCCGCCCTGGCTGACCGACCACGACCTCGACACGGCGAGCGCGCAGGTGGTCCGGCGGGATGCCCCGGCCCCCAGCGAGGTCGCCTCGACGCCCGAGTGGCGCCGGCTGCGCGGCCCGGCCGAGCTGGCGAGCCTCGACCCGGCCCTGGAGGGCTGGGACAACACCCGGGCGCTGCTGGGCGGCTGAGCCGCCGCGGGGCCGCGACTCAGTCGTCGGCCAGCACGAGGCCGGTGGCGGCCGAGATGCCCTCCAGATAGCCCCGGGCGCGCTCGGCCTTGCCGAAGCGGTTGACCAGCTCCCAGAACTCCGCGTTGTGGCTCGGCACGACCAGGTGGGACAGCTCGTGCAGCAGCACGTAGTCGATCACCCAGTCGGGCATCTCCTGGATGCGGTGGGAGATGCGGATCGTGCCGTCGTCGGGGGTGCAGGAGCCCCAGCGGCCGTTCTGGTTGGTCACCCAGCGCACGCTGGCCGGCCGGACCCGCTCGGCGTGATCGGCGAGGTAGCGGTTCGTCAGGCGGCGCGCCCTGATCTGCAGCTCGTCATCGGTGCGCTGAATGCGCTCCTCGCGCGCCGCGAGGCGGGCCAGCATCCGCTCGACCCACTCGGTCTCCTCGGCGCGGGAGAACCGGTCGGGGATGAGCACGACCACGCGCTCACCGTCGCGATACGCGGACACTGTGCGCCGACGGCGCTGGCTGCGCCGCACTTCCACGACAGGCTTGCGCGTGCGGGCCATTACCGGCTCGCGCAGCCCAGATTCGGGTTCACGTTGAGACGCTAATCCGTGAGACCCATGTCACCGCAAGAGTACGCCGGATGACACCCGGGGGATATGTGTACTTCGTCCAGGTAATACCGAAAAAATTTTCCGGCCCGCAACATCGATGACGGTTTGCCAACCTAACTCATGGCCGAGTTGTCGGCACCATCGCGTCCAACGTCCCATTTCTGCCCGTTTGATGGCACAACACGGCGTGTTGCGGCACAACATCCCAAAAAGGGCGATTCGGACCGGCACACTCAGCGCTGTCGGCGAGACCGCCGACGCTGCGCTGACATGGAACAGGCCTGACCTGGGTAGTGACCGCCCCGACGGGTGGCCACATCCGCGTGGTCGGAGCGGTCCAGCGCCGAACACAGGTCGCGGCCTGCCACCGCGAGCAGGCATCGGGATCGACCCGGCCGACAACATGAACGAGGAGGAACCGTGGCCGACAACACGTACAACGGCTACTGCGTGAAGTGCAAGGAGAAGCGCGACTTCCAGGGCACCGTAGAGGTCTCGAAGACGGGCATGAACATGGCCAAGGGCAAGTGCCCGGTGTGCGGGACGACTGTGAACCGCATCCTGGGCAAGGCCAAGGTCTGAGCCGGACGGCCCCGCAGGCTTCGCCCCACTAGGCCATCGTCAAGCCTGCGACAAGGCCGTTCACCCACCCGGGGAGGGCGAGTCGCCCTCCCCGGTGCAATACCCCGGCCAGGCGCAACCGCTTCCGTCCACGCACGTTGAGTGAGGTTGTGGACAACTCCCACAGCCTGTGGATAACTTCCCCGAGCCTGTGGACAAACCGTGTCACGGGCCGTCGGTGCCTGTGGAAAACTGATTCGCTCCGCATCCTTGCGGTGACATCCTGTGACGCGTGAACCGTCCCACGCTCATCCCCGGACTCCCCCGCGTCTGGCGCAACCGCTTCGAGTTGCAGCTGGGCTCCGATCCCGCCCGCGCCGTGGTGCTGCGCCTGCCCGATCGCCGTGCGGCCCGCGTGCTCGACCTGCTCGACGGCAGCCGTCCCGAGCGAGTGGTGCTGCTTCAGGCCGTCGCCGACGGCGTCCCGCCCGATGAGGCCAGGGCCGTGCTCGACGCGCTCGACGCCGCGGGTCTGACCGTGCCGGCCACGGCACTTCTCCCTCCCGTACGGTCGGCCGACCGCCTGGCCGGCGAGGCCGCGGTGCTCGCGCTGCGCAGTGAGAACTCCCCCACCCCGGCCACCCGCCTGCGCCGCCGGGGTGCGGCCCGCGTGGTGGTCAGCGGGCACGGCCGGCTGGGCGCCCCGATCGCCGTCGCGCTGGCCGAGGCCGGTGTCGGTCACATCCACCCCGACCTGCCCGGCACGGTGCATCGCGGCGAGCTCGCGGGCGGCCCGCTCCGCGCCTCCGACATCGGCCGGCCCCGCAGCGAGGCGGTCCAGCGGGCCATCACCCGCACCGTCGAGGGCGTCGAGACCGGCGGCGTCCGCGGTCAGCCGGCCACCCTGGTCGTCCAGCTCGACTCCGAGAGCCCGATCACCGTGGTCGCGGCCGCCCACGCGGGCCGCCGCCAGCCCCACCTGGCCGTGACTATCCGCGACGGCGCCCCGATGATCGGCCCCCTGGTCCTCCCCGCCGGCGCGCCCTGCCTGGCCTGCCTCGATCTGCACCGGAAGGACCGCGACGCCGCCTGGCCGGGCCCGCCGCCGCGCACGGCGCCCGAGCCGTGCACGGTGGCCACGCTGCTGGCCGCCACCGCGGTGGCGGTCGAGGAGGCGCTGATCCTCGTCGACGGCGGCTCTCCCGAGACGCTGGGCGCCTCGATCGAGCTGACCACCCCGTCCCGTCAGCGCCGCCGCACGTGGCCGCCGCACCCCGACTGCGACTGCGCCCGCCGCTCACCCCGGCGCAGCCCCGAGAACCTCTGACGCTGAGGGTGAACTCTCACGAAAGGAACTTATGGACCATCGACTACCTTGTCGGGCCGCTCCGAGCCTCGACGGCGGTGACTCTTGGTGAAGGCAACGGACGAGGCTTGTGGGGAGATTTGGTGTCGAAGGACAGGGGACTTTTCGGGCGTAGTAGGGGCAACCCGGCTCAGGCGGGCAGTTTGCTGCTCCGGCGTCGGTCACAATGATCTGGTGAGCGACATACCGCGGCGTGCGGCGGCCCGCACCGCCAAGCTGGCGGCGCTACCGCTGGGATTCGCCGGGCGCACCGCGCTGGGCCTCGGCAAGCGCGCCGTCGGGATCGCTTCCGACGTCATCTCGGAGGACATCCAGCGGCGCACCGCCGAGCAGCTGTTCAGCGTCCTGGGCCAGCTCAAGGGCGGCGCCATGAAGTTCGGGCAGGCGCTGAGCGTCTTCGAGGCGGCCATGCCCGAGGAGATGGCCGGCCCGTATCGGCAGGCGCTGACCAAGCTGCAGGAGGCCGCGCCCCCGATGCCGGCCGCCAGCCTGCACAAGGCGCTGGCCGAGCAGCTCGGCGCGGACTGGCGCGACAAGTTCGCCGAGTTCGACGACGTGCCGGCGGCCGCGGCCAGCATCGGCCAGGTGCACCGGGCCGTCTGGAAACTGCCGCCGGCCCGCAAGAACGCCAAGCCCAAGACCATCGACGTCGCGGTCAAGGTGCAATATCCGGGCGCCGGCGAGGCCCTGCTGGCCGACCTCAAGCAGCTGTCCCGGCTGGCCCACATGTTCAAGGTCATTCAGCCCGGCATGGACATCAAGCCGCTGCTGGCCGAGCTCAAGGAGCGCATCACCGAGGAGCTCGACTACGCGATGGAGGCGGAGACCCAGCGAGCCTTCGCCACGGCGTACGGGAATGATCCTGAGATTTTCGTGCCGAAGGTGATCGCGTCGGCCCCGCGCGTGCTCGTCACCGAGTGGGTCGAGGGCACGCCGCTGGCCAAGGTGATCAGCGACGGCACCCTGGAGGAGCGCGACCAGGCCGGCCGCCTGATGGCCACGCTGCACTTCTCCGCGCCCGCCCGGGCCGGCCTGCTGCACGCCGACCCGCACCCGGGCAACTTCCGGATGCTGCCCGACGGCCGCCTCGGCGTGATCGACTTCGGCGCGGTGGCCCGGCTGCCCGAGGGGCTGCCCGAGCCGATCGGCCGGCTGGTGCGGCTCGCGCTCGACGGTGACGCCGCGGGCGTGGCCGACGGGCTGCGCGAGGAGGGCTTCATCAAGCCCGACGACGAGATCGACGCGCAGGCCGTGCTCGACTTCCTGCGCCCCATGATCGAGCCGGTCGCGGTCGAGAAGTTCCGCTTCACCCGGGCCTGGCTGCGCGGCGAGGCGACCCGGCTGAGCAGCCCGCGCTCCCCGGCCTATCAGCTCAGCCGCAAGCTCAACCTGCCGCCGTCCTACCTGATGATCCACCGGGTGACGCTGGGCTCGATCGGCGTGCTGTGCCAGCTCGAGGCCGAGGCGCCGTACCGCGGGATCTTGGAAGAGTGGCTGCCGGGCTTCGCGCCGCCCATGAGCTGAAGTGCCGGCCATGATCTGATGGGCCGATGGACGCCGCTGCGCACATCGATGACCTGGCCGCCTTCGTCTCCGCGGCACCGAGCTCCTATCACGCGGCCGCCGAGGTGGCCCGCCGGCTGACCGAGGCGGGCTACGAAACGCTCGATGAGACGGCCGATTGGACCGATGCCGTACGCCCGGGGGCCCGCCTGCTGATCGTGCGGGACGGCTCGGTCATCGCGCTGGCCCTGCCCTCGGCGGCCGGCCGTGGCACCCCGTTCCGCATCCTCGGCGCGCACACCGACTCGCCCGGCTTCAAGCTCAAGCCAAAGCCGTCGACGGTCAGTTTCGGCTGGTGGCAGGCCGGTGTCGAGGTGTACGGCGGCCCGGTCGTGCCGTCCTGGTTCGACCGCGAGCTCGAGTTCGCGGGCCGGGTCGTGCACCGCGACGGCACCGCGCATCTGGTCCGCACCGGCCCGTTCGCGCGCATCCCCCACCTCGCGATCCACCTCGACCGGGCCGTGAACGACTCGTTCGCCCCCGACAAGCAGCGCGAGCTGCAGCCCGTCTGGGGCGCGGGTGACGCCCAGGCCGATGTCATGGGTCACCTGGCCCAGCTGGCCGGCATCTCCGACGCCGACGTGGCCGGCTACGACATCGTCACCGTCGACTCGGCTGCCCCGGCCCGCTTCGGCGCCGGCGAGAAGCTGTTCGCCTCGGCCCGCCTCGACAACCTCTCGTCGGTGCACGCCGGGGTCGCCGCGCTGCTGGCGGCCGAGCCGGCCGGCGCGATCGCCGTGCTGGCCGCCTTCGACCACGAGGAGATCGGGTCGGAGAGCCGCTCCGGCGCGGCCGGGCCGTTCCTGGCCGACGTGCTGGAGCGGGTGACCGCCGGGCTCGGCGGCGACCGGTCCGACCTGGCCCGCGCGATCGCCGGCTCGTGGTGTCTGTCGTCGGACGCCGGCCACGCCGTGCACCCGAACCGCCCCGACCGCCACGACCCGGTCAACCGCCCGGTCGCCGGGGCCGGCCCGCTCTTGAAGATCAACGCAAATCAGCGCTACATGACCGACGGCGTAGGCGCGGCGTTGTGGAGCCGCACGTGCGCGGCGGCCGGCGTGCCCTACCAGGAGTTCGTGTCGAACAACTCCGTGCCGTGCGGCTCGACAATCGGCCCGATCACCGCGGCCCGGATCGGCATCCCCACCCTGGACGTCGGCGTGCCGCTGCTCTCGATGCACTCGGCCCGTGAGATGTGCCACGTCGACGACCCGGCCTACCTCAGCCGCGCGATCGAGGTCTTCCTCTCCGCCCGCGCCTGATTCCCCTGCTTACGCCCCTGATCTTGTTTCGCGCGCGCCTATAAGCCCACCACCACCCCCGACCACCCAGGGGCGTTGCTGTGGACCTTACGGGGTGTCAAGTCGTGCGGGGCGGGTTGTCCACAGGCGGGTGCAGCGGGGCTGCGGCTCGTCCACAAGCAACCGGAATCTGCCCACAGGCCCGGTCGATCGACGACCGGACGACCGGACGACCGGACGAACACGCAACACGGTGAGCGCCCAAGCCGTCAGCTGAATACGACGAGAGGCCCGTCCGCATCTCAGCGGCCGGGCCTCTCGGCTTTCTTCTCGTGCTCTTCAGTCAGTCGCGGTTATCGCGGGTATCAGAATCGCCGTCCGCCGAGCTGGCGGGTGGCGGCGTGACGCGCTTCCAGGGCGACCTGGCGAGCGGGACGGTGTGCCTCAGGTGTGTAGTCACTCTGAGGCCGCCGCATTCGGGCCCGTGATAACGCCTCTTGGAGAAGTCTCATCTTCAGTGCTCCGTTCGCGGAAGTCGAAAAAGTCGGGGAGGCCGGGGAAGTCGTGGAGGTCGTGGACATCGCGGGGGTCTGCTTCCGGTGGTGGGTGAGGATGGTCATGTCAGGCCGCCAGTCGGACGGCGTTGCGGGAGTCGAGTCCGTTCGCGGCGAGCCGCTCCTCGACCTCGTGGGCCAACTCGGCGTCACGCGCCACGTCGACCTTGCGAGGACGGCCACGCGGCCGCTTGCGCGGAACCACGGCACCGCGCTCGAAGATCTCGCCACCCCAGACACCCCAGGGCTCGTTCCGCTCGACCGCGCCGGCCAGGCACTCGACGCGCAGCGGGCAGTCCCCGCAGAGCGACTTGGCCAGTTCCAGCTGGGCCGGGGAGTCCGAGAACCACAGGTCCGGGTCGAACTTCCGACAGGGCAGGTTTGCCTCGATCTCGACGCTCACGTCGAGTGGGGCCAGCGCCAGACTCATAAAGCCCGGTCACCTCTCTCTTCTCATCGATCTTCTGGATCGCCGTTCAGGTCGTGCACCGGCGGGTGAGCCGGCAAAAAATTAAGGCCGCGGATCCCGGTTACGGGTTCCGCGGCCTCGAGGTGAGCCAGGGGTCTGTTGATCAGACCGGCCTTCCTCGAGGCGGGACACCGCTGCCACCATCCGTGTAGCGCTTGCTGATGGAGACATTGCTGCCCTTGAACCCAGTGCTGCCTTCGACCCGCTGAAGCTCCAGTGCGCCACCCAGCTCGGCCCGGGCGGAAACCTGGTGCACCTGCGAAGCCGGGGCCCGCTCAGCGGCCAGCACCGGTCCGGAGATCGGAGCGGTGGCCACGAACGGAGCCCGCTCGACTGCCGCCGGAGCCCACACGGGGGCCGAGGCGATCAGCGAGGCGGACGGAGCGCAGGCACGGGTCAGCGGCATCGACGGTTGCGTCATGCTCATCGTGTAGATCTCCATCGTTGCCACCTCCTCCATCGCCTTGCTCTCGTCGTGGTATCGCTTCGTTCTCGCCCGCCGAACATTGCTGCTCGGCGAGGTGTGATCTGAGGCTATGCCTGCCCTACAGGAGAGGGCAAACGAATTATCCAAAGTTTTTTCGAGCAACTTCCTCGGCGCTCGCTCCGGCCACCAACGCGAAGACCGATTCGCCGTATTGCCCCAGCTTGCGGGGCCCGATCCCGGCGATCGCGAGCAGCTCGGCGGGGTTGCCGGGCCTGCGCTCGGCCATCGCCACCAGCGTGGCGTCGGTGAAAACGACGTACGCAGGGACTTTGAGCTCCTTCGCGGTGGCCGCGCGCCACTGCTGGAGGCGCTCGAACAGCTCCTCGTCGAGGTCGGACGGGCAGGTCGGGCAGCGGCCCAGCTTGCGGTCGGCGCCGGCCAGCAGGGTGGTGCCGCAGACCCGGCACGAGGACACCTGAGGGCGCCTTCGGTCGGGTTTCCGACTCCGGTCCCCGGCGCGCTCGGTCGACGAGTTTCGTTCGAGCTGCGGCAGGAACCGGCACGGGCGCCGGGCGCGGCCGCCGGTCGAGCGCGATTGCCCGTACGAGAGCCAGAGCCACTGCCGGGCCCGGGTGACCCCCACGTAGAGCAGGCGGCGCTCCTCCTCGAGCTGCTCGGGCGTCTTGGCGTACGTGGTCGGCAGCGTGCCGTCGGCCAGCCCGGTCAGGAAGACGGCATCCCACTCGAGGCCCTTGGCCGAATGCAGTGAGGCGAGCGTCACACCGGCCATGGTCGGGGCGTGCTGCTGCTCGGCCCGCCGGCTCAGCTCGTCGTTGAAGGCGGTCAGCGTCACGTCCCGCTGCACGGCCCCGGCCTGCCCGATCGGCTCCAGCGTGGGCGTACGGGCGTAGTCCTCGGCCAGGGCGACGAGCGCGGCCAGCGCCTCCCACTGCTCGCGGGCCGAACCGCCGGGCGGGGGCTGCTCGCGCTGCCAGCCGGTCGCCGCCAGCGCCTCCACCACCGCCTGCACCAGCGGGGTCTCGCCGGGGATGGAGCGGACGGCGGCCCGCATCGCGATCATGGCTTGCCGGATCTCGGGTCGCTCGAAGAACCGCTCGGCCCCCCGTACGACGTAGGGCACCTCCGCCTCGGCCAGTGCCTTCTCGTACGTCTCGGACTGCGCGTTCGTCCGGAACAGGATCGCGATCTCGCTCGCCGGGGTGCCCGACGCGATCAGGTCGCGGCAGCGGCGGGCCACCGCAACGGCCTCCCCCGCCTCATCCGGAAAGATCTTGAGCTCGGGCTCGGCCCCGGGCGGTCGCTGGCCGACCAGCTCGAGCCGCAGCCGGGCCTCGTTGCCGCGGGCCTGCCGGATGACCGCGTTGGCCAGGCCGACCACCTGCGGGGTGGAGCGGTAGTCGCGGACCAGGCGGATCACCACGGCCTCGCGCCGCTGCCGCGGGAAGTCGATCAGGTAGGCCGAGGTGGCGCCGGTGAACGAGTAGATCGTCTGGCTGGCGTCGCCGACCACGGTCAGGTCGTCCCGCCCGCCCAGCCAGGCGTCGAGCAGGCGCTGCTGCAGCGGGTTGACGTCCTGATACTCGTCGACGACGAAGTGGCGATACTGCGAGCGGATCTGCTCGGCCACGTCCGGGTGCTCCTCGATGCCCCACACCGCGGCCCGCAGCATGTCCTCGAAGTCGATCACCCCTTGGCGGCGCTTGAGCGACTCGTACGCCGCGAAGACCTCGGCGACCTTGGCCGGCTCGAACGGCGGCTCGCGCAGGGCCTTCTTGGCCGCGACGGCGTATTCGGTCGGCTCGACCAGCGACGACTTGGCCCACTCGATCTCACTGGCCAGATCCCGGGCCCCCGTACGGTCGGCGCGCACCCCGGCTCGTGCCGCGGCCAGGCCGACCATGCGCGCCTTGCTCTCGAGCAGCTCGGGCATGGCCCGGCCCTCCAGCAGCCGGGGCGCGAAATAGCGCACCTGGCGCAGCGCCGCCGCGTGGAACGTGCGCGCCTGCACGCCCGCGGCGCCCAGCTCGGTGAGCCGGGAGCGCATCTCGGCGGCGGCCCGCGCGGTGAAGGTGACCGCGAGGATGTGCCGGGGGCTGACCTCGCCGGTCAGCGTCCGATAGGCGATCCGGTGGGTGATCGCCCGGGTCTTGCCGGTGCCGGCGCCGGCCAGGATGCAGACCGGGCCGGCGGGGGCGGTCACCGCCGTCCGCTGCTCGGGGTCGAGCCCGGCCAGCACCGCATCAGTCCGCACGGTAGGGAATCATGGCACCCGGGCCTGACGTTGTGCCGTAAGGCGCTGTGCCATGTGACCCATCCGAAGGGAAATCCGACCGATGTTGACCATGTACTCGACGTCCTGGTGTGGCTATTGCCACCGCCTCAAGTCGCAGCTCGACCGTGAGGGCATCGCCTACGAGGTGGTGGACATCGAGCAGCAGCCCGACGCGGCCGACTTCGTGATGAGCGTCAACGGCGGCAACCAGACCGTCCCCACCCTGAAGTTCGACGACGGGTCGGCGCTGACCAACCCGTCCATCGTTCAGGTGAAGGAACACCTCGCGGCCCTCGCTGCCAGCTAATCCCGTACGGTCTCCGCGATCGCGTCGACGGCGAGCTCCTCGGCCTGGATGACCAGGTCTTCGAGCTCGCCGTCGGTCATGGCGAGCTCGTCCACGAGGCCGGCGAAGAGCATCAGGTGGGCCCGGCTGCGGACGGCGTCGCCGATCTCGTCGACGGGCACGGTCTCGCCCAGCGCGTCGCGGATCAGCATCTCGGCGGCCAGCGCGGGCAGGGCCGCGGCCGCGTGCCGCCGCAGGGTCGTCGTCACGGTGCGCCGGATCTCGGCCAGCGGGCTGTCGGCGTCGAAACGGCGACGGGCGGCGAGTCCGAAAGCGATCTCCCACACGTGGCGCGCGGCGGAAGTCGGTTCGACGCTGCGCGGCGGCGCGTCCTCGTAGGCGACACGCTGCAGGTAGCGCCCGGCGGCGGTGTGGATGCCGTGGACCGGCGAGAAGATCGGGCTCATGGCGCGAGCCGGTCGAGGCGGGTCAGCCGCCACTCGGCCTGGCTGACGAGCGCGGCCAGCTCGGCCGTGGGCACCCCGGGCGGCCGGGCCAGGTCACCGACGATGTAGCAGATCAGCTCGAAGCGCCGCAGATCCGAGATCCCGTACGCCAGTTCGGGCTCGCCGAGCACCGAGCGGATCACGGCCTCGGTCTCGCGGGCCAGCACCCCGCCGGTCGCCAACTCCTGATATTCGAGCAGGTCGCGCACGTACGCCGTGACGTCGCGCGGATCGCGCCCGACGAAGCCGCGCCGCACCGCGACCGTGAAGAGCTCGCGCAGCAGCCGGACGGCGCGCGGCGAGTCGCTCAGACGTGACAACGACCGCGCCGGGCTCTTCTCCCCCAGTGCCTCGAGGAGAAGCCGGCCCGCCGCGGTCACCGTCTTGTCTAATGTCCCGGTTTGCCCCACATCATTAGGTTATCCGGGAAACGCGTGTTACGGGATCAGAGCCGGGATGCTCGAGTCGAGCAGGCCCCGCTCCTTGAGCGCGCCGTAGAGCGGCGTGGTCTCGGGGTAGTGACCCCAGGCGTGGTCGCCCGTGCCGTCGCCCTGCGGGCAGTGGCCCAGCAGCTGCTTCTGCACGTCGTTGAAGCCGGCCCACTCCGGGGTGTTCGGCAGGTCGGCGACCTCGTCGCGACCGGCGATCCACCGGTAGGTGTAGCCGAAGAAGGCGCCGACGCGGGTGACCTCCGAGTAGTTGTCGGAGCGCGCGTGCCACAGGCGGCGGTCGAAGACGACCAGGTCACCGGGGTTCGCGGTGATCTGCAGCGCGCCCTCGGGCTGCGGCCACGGGGTGCCGCGGTTGGGCGGGCCGGGCAGCCAGTTGGTCTTGTGGCTGCCGGGCAGCACGGTGAAGTTGCCGCGGCCGGTCTCGCTCACGTCGGACAGCCAGTAGGCCAGCTTGACCGAGAGCGTCGGGCGCGGGTCGGTCTCGATCTCACGGTTCTGCCGGCCGCCGTCCTGGTGCCAGTGCCACCAGTCCTTCTGCTTCTCGTGGATCTGCGGGTGCACGTCGATGTGCGAGTGGTAGACGTGCACGTTCCAGCCCAGCAGCGACCAGATGTAGCGGAATGCCACCGGGTGGTCGAGCAGGAAGGCCAGCTCGGGCAGCGACGTCACCGCGGAGAGCTGGTGCAGCGCGCCGGTCGAGCCGAGCCCATGACCACCGGGCTGCCCGGCCCGCTCGAAGGCGCCGAGGACGGCGGTGCGCGCGACCTCGATCTCGCTCTCGGACAGAACCCCGGGCACGACGAGGAACCCGTCCCGGTCGAACTGGGCCCGCTCGTCCGCGGTCATCGGGGCCCAAGCGGGTGCTTGCACCTGCGTCATCGATCTTCCACCTCTCGGTCTTTGTATACCGAGACGCGGCTGGGCCCCGTTCTGGTTACTCGCTCAGGCGAAAACTTCTCTGATTAGATCAAGTTGATTCCGTTACCCGGCCAAACCGCCCAACCAGCGCTCAATGAGATAGAACGCGATGGAAGAGGGCATCGGCAGGCTCATCGGGACACCGCTGGCCGGATCGTGATATTCCCCGGCGATCATCTTGGCCACCGCCTCGCGGGTGAACCAGTGCGCCTCGTCGATCTCGGCCGGGTCGAGCGTGA
Organism: Paractinoplanes lichenicola; assembly: GCF_016785085.1. Classification (GTDB taxonomy): domain Bacteria; phylum Actinomycetota; class Actinomycetes; order Mycobacteriales; family Micromonosporaceae; genus Actinoplanes; species Actinoplanes lichenicola. Next base: position 545,391 of record NZ_JAENHO010000003.1, on the reverse strand, counting down.
TCGGCTGCGCGGGGTCGGCCGTGGCGTGGAAGCCCAGCATCAGCGAGCCCGGGAAGGGCCAGGACTGGCTGCCCGCATACGTCAGCGAGGTGAGCGTGAGCCCGACCTCCTCGTCGACCTCACGGGCCACGCTGGCCTCGGCCGACTCGCCGGGCTCGACGTAACCGGCCAGGCACGAGAAGCGCACCCCGCCGTCGGCCGCGCGGCCCCAGGCGGCGTTGTGGCCGAGCAGGCAGCGGCCCTCGGGACCGGCCACGGCGTCGTGCACGAGCACGATCATGGCCGGGTCGGTGCGCGGCCACATCGTGTTGCCCTCGGTGTCCTCGCGGGCCCAGCCGGCCTCGACGGCCGTGGTGGGCAGGCCCGTACGGGGGGAGAACTTGTGGCTCGCGTGCCAGTTGCCCAGGGCCACGGCCGCCGTGAACACGCCCGCGTCCCGATCGTCGAGCAGGTGACCGACGTCCCGCAGCGTGACCGCCCGGGCGCCGGCCACCTCGGGCAGCGGCGCGTCGACCGTCCACAGCGGCGTGCCGTCCGGGTCGACGCCGAGGAACCAGCGCTCGGCCGCGGGCGCCTCGGCCGCGGGCAGCAGCACCAGCCCCTCGTCGGCCAGCAGGGCCCGGCCGCCCTTGGTCAGGTCGATGACGAGGACCAGGCCGCGGTCCCACGCCGCGGCCAGCCACTCCTCGTCGGTGCGGTGCTCGGCGGCCCGGTCGAGGGTGCTGCGGGCCAGCGGCGGGGCGTCGACCTGAGCGCCGGGCTGCTCGCGGACGTCGGGCTCCTCGGGCGCACTCACTCGGCGCTTCGTTCCACCGCGGTGAGCGCGGACAGCGGCCCCTGCACCTTCTCGGCGTCGCCCAGCACCACGGTGACCGCGTTGGTCGGCGCGAGGAAGCGGGCGGCCGCGTCGGCCACCTGCTCGCGGGTCGCGGTGGCCAGCGCGGCCGAGTATTGCCGGAGGTGGTCGAGGCGCAGCCCGAAGCTGGCGTACATGCTGGCCAGACCGGCCAGGCCGGCCTGGGTCGACATGCCCAGCCGCAGCGTGCCCAGGGCGTAGCGGCGGGCCTGCTCGAGCTCGTCCTCGGCGGGCGGGAGGCTGGCGATGCGGCCCAGCTCGTAGTGGGTCTCGAGCAGCGACGGGCCGGTGACCTCGGTGGCGACCTCGGCCGAGACCATCAGGGCCGAGCCGGCCAGATAGTGCTCGATCGAGGTGTGCGGGCCGTACGTGTAGCCCTTGTCCTCGCGCATGTTCTCGACCCAGCGGGACGAGAAGTAGCCGCCGAAGACCAGGTTGGCCAGCTGGAGGGCGGCGTAGCCGGGGTCGGTGCGGTCGACCGCGGGCAGCGCCATCCGCAGCGACGACTGCACCGCGCCGGGCCGGTCGACCAGCAGCAGCGGGCCGGGCACGAGCGGCGGCGTGGGCGGCGCCTCGGCCGTCTTGGCCGGGCCGGTCCAGCTGCCGAGCGCCTTCTCGGCGGCGTCGATCGCCTTCTCCGGGTTGATGTCACCCACCAGCACCAGCACCGCGCCCTCGGGGCGGACCCGCTCGGCGTGCAGGGTGCGCAGCGCGGCCGGGCGCACCGCGCGCACCTGGTCGGGCTCGGGCGTCTGCACCGCGTACGGGTGCTTGCCGAACATCCGCTTGAGCAACGCCGTACGGGCGAGGTGGGCCGGCTGGGACAGCGCGACCTGGATGTGGTCGACGAGGCGGTCGCGCTCGGTCGCCACCTCCTCGTTCGGATAGGCCGGGTCGGTCAGCACCGCGGCCAGGATCTCGAGCATGCGGTCGAGGCCGGAGGCCAGCGAGTTGCCCGACACGATCAGCCGGTCGGGGTCGAGCCCGGCCGAGAGGCCACCGCCGACCGTCTGCAGCTCGGCCGCGATGTCGACGCTGGACATCGCGCCCGTGCCGGTGAACAGCGCCTGCGAGAGCAGGGTGGCCCGGGGCAGGTGGGCCTTGCCGAACGGCACCCGCAGCCGCAGCTCGACCAGCGGCACGGCGGCGCGCCGGATGGCGATCACGGTGAGGCCGCCGGCCAGGGTGCGCTCGGCCTCCTTGGGCAGCTTGAGCTTCGCGTCCGGAATCAGGTCGGGCAGGGTCTTGATGCTCATGCGACAGCTCCGGCTCCGGGGAGGACCTCGACGGTGGCGCGCCGCTCGGGGCGCAGGGTGGCGGCCGCGGCGACGATCTGCGCCCCGGTGACCTCGCCGACCAGCTTGGGCAGCTCGTTGAGCAGCTCGGGACGGCCGCGCTGGAGCTCGAGCACGGCCATCGGCAGCGCCCGGCCGAGCACGGAGTCGGTGTCGCGCAGCAGGTGGGTCGCGATGCGAGCCTGCACCCGCTCGAGCTCGCCGGGCTGCAGCCCGTCGGCGGCCAGGCGCTCCAGCTCCTCGTCGACCGTGCGCAGCACCTTCTCGCCGTCGCCGCCGGGCGGCATGTGCGCCTGCAGCAGCAGCGCGGTGGGGTTGCGGACCTGGAACTCGTCGCCCATGAAGCCGATGTAGCCGCCGATGCTGGTCACCGTGCGGTCGCGCTGCACCAGCCGCTCGACCAGCCGGGACGCGTCGCCGTCGGTGAGCACCTCGGCCAGCACCACGTACGGCAGGTAGTTGTCGAAGTCGCCGATCGGGTCGGGCACCCGCCACGCGCTGGCCACGCCGGGCAGCGGGGCGAGCCGGTCGGTGTAGACGTCGCGCTGCTCGCTGGTCAGGTCGGGCTCGTCGAAGCTGGGCAGCGACGGCGCCGGGCGGGCCGGGACGTCGCCGAAGTGGCGGTGGATCATCTCGGTCGCCTTGACCACGTCGAAGTCGCCCGCCACGGCCAGGGTCGCGTTGCCGCAGGCGTAATAGCGGTCGAAGAAGGCCTGCGCGTCGGCGACGGTGGCGCTGTCGAGGTCGCCGAACGAGCCGTACCCGTCGTGGGCGTTGGGGAACGTCGAGAACATCACCGGGGGCAGGCGCAGCCAGGGGAACCCGCCGTACGGCCGGTTCAGCACGTTGACCCGGATCTCCTCCTTGACCACGTCGATCTGGTTGAGCAGATTCTCCTCGGTCAGCCGGGGGCCGCGCATGCGGTCGGCCTCGAGGAACAGCGCCCGCTCGAGGGCGCCGGAGGGCAGCACCTCGAAGTAGTCGGTGTAGTCGAGGTGGGTCGAGCCGTTGAAGGTGCCGCCGGCGCCCTGCACGTGGCGGAAGTGGGCCAGCTTCTCCAGGTTTTCCGAGCCCTGGAACATCAGGTGCTCGAAGAGGTGAGCGAAGCCGGTGCGCCCCTCGGGCTCGGACCGGATGCCCACGTCGTAGACGACCGCGACCCCGACGACCGGGGCGCTGCGGTCAGGCGTGAGCACCACCCGCAATCCGTTGGCCAGGGTGAATCGCTCCACCGGGTACTTCGTCGCGGGGATCTTGATTCTGCGCGCCACAAAATGACATTAGCGCCTTCCGAGGTCATCGTCGCCACTGCAGGTCACCACATGGACACCGGGTGAGATTCCCCGATGGCGGACCGGCCTTGACTCCAATCTCCACCTAGACCATCATTCCCATCAACTAGATAGGCGAACGCGGGTTTTGGCGGGGACTGGGGGCAACGTGTACGTCTCGGCACGCACGGACTACGCCGTGAGGGCGATGCTCTCGGTCACGGTGGAACATCCCCGCCTGGTCAAGGCGGCGACCCTGGCCGCCGCCCAGGACATCCCGCTCAGCTTCTTGCAGGGCATCCTGCTCGACCTGCGCCGCGCCGGGCTGCTGCACAGCCACCGCGGCGTCGACGGCGGATACGCGCTCGCCCGCCCCGCCGAGGAGATCACCGTCGGCGACGTCGTGCGAGCCGTCGGGGGCGCGCTCGCCACCGTCCGCGGGCTGCCCACCACCCATGCGACCTATCACGGGGCCGCCTTCGGGCTGCACGACGTGTGGGTCGCGGTCGAGGAGGCCATCGAGGGCGTCGTCGACCACAAAACCCTGGCTGAACTCTCCACCATCAAGGAGTCCGCATGAGTGAGCTTGCGAGCGAATCATTAGGCACAGTGCCCGGCTCAGGCCTCTGCCGTAGCGAAGCGGAGGCGGGGGCATGAGCTCCCGCACCTTCCGTGCGCTTGCTGTTGCCGCCACCGCCCTGCTGTCCGCATCGTTGCTGGCCGCCTGCGGTGGCGACGACGAGGGTTCCTCGTCGGGCGACGGCGGCAGCGCCGAGGCCGCTTCCCTCCGGCTCGGCTACTTCCCCAACATCACCCACTCTCCCGCGCTGGTCGGCGTGAACAAGAAGTTCTTCGAGACCGCGCTGGGCAGCACCAAGCTCGAGACCAAGACGTTCAACGCCGGCCCGGCCGCGATCGAGGCGCTGTTCTCGGGCGCGATCGACGCCACGTACATCGGCCCCAACCCGGCCATCAACGGCTGGGCGCAGTCCAAGGGCACCGGCCTGAAGATCATCGCGGGCAGCACCTCGGGCGGCGCCGGCTTGGTGGTCAAGGAGGGCATCAACACCCCAGCCGACCTCAAGGGCAAGAAGATCGCCACCCCGCAGCTGGGCAACACGCAGGACGTCGCGCTGCGCGCCTGGCTCAAGGAGAACGGCCTCAACGCCGACCAGCAGGGCGGCGGCGACGTCTCGGTGCTGCCGCAGGACAACGCGACCGCGCTGCAGGCCTTCGCCCAGGGCGCGATCGACGGCGCGTGGGTGCCCGAGCCCAACTACAGCCGGCTGATCCTGGAGTCCAAGGGCAAGGTGCTCGTGGACGAGAAGGACCTCTGGCCGAGCGGCCTGTTCGTGACGACCCACCTGATCGTCACGCAGGAGTTCCTCAAGAAATACCCCGGCACGGTCAAGAAGCTGCTGCAGGGGCACCTCGAGTCGCTCGACTACATCGAGAAGAACGACGCCGACGCCCAGAAGGCCGCCAACGCCCAGCTCGAGGCGCTCAGTGGCAAGCCGCTCAAGGACGAGGTGCTGGCCGCCTCGTTCAAGAACCTGACCTTCACCGCCGACCCGGTCGCCTCGTCGCTGTTCACCAGCGCGAAGCACGCCGAGGACGTCGGTCTGCTCAAGCCCGTCGACCTCAAGGGCATCTACGACCTCGGGCCGCTCAACGAGCTGCTCAAGGCCGCGGGCAAGCCCGAGGTCAGCGACGCGGCGGCCTGAGAGGTCTGAACGATGAGCCTCCTGGAACGACAGGACGTCAGAACGGGTCCGCTCGTACGCCTGGAGAGCGTCTCCAAGAGCTACGGCGACCTGCTGGCCCTCGACCGGGTCTCGCTGGCCGTGCAGAGGGGCGAGTTCGTCTGCCTGCTCGGCGCGTCCGGCTGCGGCAAGAGCACCCTGCTCTCGCTGGTGGCCGGGCTCGATCAGATCTCCGGCGGCACGCTCGACATCGGCGGTCGCAAGGTGTCGCTGATGTTCCAGGAGGCCGCGCTCTTCCCGTGGCTCTCGGTCCGGGGCAACGTCGAGCTGCCGCTGCGGCTGCAGGGCGTGTCCCGGCCCGAGCGCCGCAAACGGGCCGAGGAACTGCTCGGCATCGTGCGGCTGAGCGGCTTCAGCGACAAGCGGCCGCACGAGCTCTCCGGCGGCATGCGCCAGCGTGTCGCCCTGGCCCGCGCGCTGGCCCAGAACGCCGACATCCTACTGATGGACGAGCCGTTCGGCGCGCTCGACGCGATGACCCGCGACATCCTGCACGACGAGCTGGAGCGGATCTGGCGCGAGCAGTCGCTGACCGTCCTGTTCGTCACGCACAACGTGCGCGAGGCCGTCCGGCTGGGTGACCGGGTGATCCTGCTCAGCAGCCGGCCGGGCCGGGTGATCGAGGACTACGCGATCACCCACGAGCGGCCCCGGCGCATCGACTCCCCCGAGGTGTCCGCCCAGGCCGGTGAGATCACCGATCGTCTCCGTGCGGAGGTCGCCCGCCATGCCCAGTAAATTTCCGTCCGCACGGGCCGGGCTCGAGGGCACCAGCGGCGACAGCACGGCCCCGGTCGTCGAGAAGGTCGGCGTCAGCCCCGAGGCGGCCGAGGTCGCCGGTCTCGACGCGCTCGAACTGCAGCCCCAGCGGGACAAGGGGCAGCGCGGCAAGCGGATCTGGAAGAACACTTGGCCCAAGCTGGCCGCGATCGCGATCGTGCTGCTGGTCTGGCAGATCGTGGTCTGGGCCGAGTGGAAGCCGATCTACGTGCTGCCCTCGCCCGAGACGGTCTTCACCGACCTGGGCAGCGTGATCACCACGGCGGACTTCTGGGACGGCGTACGGGTGACGATGACCCGCGCGTTCACCGGCTTCCTGCTGGCCGTGGTCATCGGCACGATCATCGGCGCCCTGGTGTCGCAGTTCGCCCCGCTGCGGGCGGCCATCGGCTCGCTGATCACCGGGCTGCAGACCATGCCCTCGATCATGTGGTTCCCGCTGGCCATCCTGCTCTTCCAGCTCAGCGAGAGCGCGATCCTGTTCGTGGTGATCCTGGGTGCGGCCCCGTCGGTCGCCAACGGCCTGATCAGCGGCATCGACTACGTGCCGCGGACGTGGCTGCGGGTCGGGCAGGTGCTCGGCATGCGGGGCGTCGCGAAATACCGGCACCTGATCCTGCCGGCGTCGCTGCCCTCATTCATCTCGGGCCTCAAGCAGGGCTGGGCGTTCTCGTGGCGCAGCCTGATGGCCGGCGAGCTGCTGGTCATCGTGCCGGGGGCGCTGTCCATCGGCGTACGGATGCAGCAGGCCCGGGATCTGAGCGACTCGAGCCTGGTGATCTGCTACATCATCGTCGTGCTGATCATCGGCATCCTGATCGACGTGCTGTTCAACGCGGCCGACAACGCCCTGCGCCGCCGCTGGGGTTTGTTGAGCAACTAGACCGGGCGCACCGACTTGAGGACGTCGTCGATCACGTAGTCGTACTGCTTGTGGGTGCCGGGGATCGAGACGTACAGGATCGCCGCGGTCGTCTTGCCGACGTCGATGACCGCCACCGCGGAGAGCTCCTCGGTGGCGGTCAGGCCGGGCGACGAGAAGTGCAGCCGGAACTCGCTGACATAGGCCGGCCGGCCGCCCACCGTCGTGAGCTCGTCGCGGATCGGGTCCATGGTGTTGGGCTGCGGGTAATACTCGGCGCGGACGTCCGCCGCGACCTGCCGGCCGACGCATTCGAGGTTGAGCGTCACGGCGTCGTTGTCGGCCGCGGGAATCGCCCCCGACAGGATCGAGGCGTGGTAGCTGCCACCGCTGTACTGCTCGGTGACGAAATGCTGACCCACCTTGTACGGCACTTCGAGGGTCCCCGCGCGCCAGGTGTCGGTCCACGGTTCCCAGGGGGCGCCATAGGCCTTGTACGAGATGCCGGCCTCGGTGTCGGTGGTGCGCGCGCCGGTCTCGGGCGGCAGCGCGCTCGGCGTCTGGGTCGGCGCGGCGCTCGGCGAGCCGGTCGGCGCCGGGCAGGCCTGGGCGAGCGGCGGACGGACGTCGGTCGGGGCCTCGGCCTTGGAGCGGAACGGGTCGCCGCCGCCCGAGAAGGCCACGATCAGCACCACGGTCAACCCGACGGCCAGGATCGCGCCCGCGACCACCCCGAAGATCCGCATCTGCCGCCGGCGCCGGTTCTCCGGGTCGTCGGGCTGCTCGGGATCGGCCTCCGGCGGGGGCGGTGGCTGCCGCGGCGGGGCCCCCGGAGCGGTCGTGACCAGGCCGGAGCCGAACCGATCACCCGGCCGGCTCCAGGCGGAAGTCTCGGACATGGATTCCAGTGAACACCACGATCCTGAGGATCTTGTCACGGCTAGGGGGTGGTGTTGCCTTCCGTAGCGCCGAAGACGGCGGTCACTTGCTGCCAGAAGGTCGGGCTGACGTCGGGGTAACCGGTGGCCGGCGGATACCACGGGGCGAACGCGACCACGAGAACCAGCGCGAGACCGGCGACGGCCAGCGCGAGCACGAAGCCGAACTCCCGGCGGGCGGATGGTCCGCGCATGCCGGTACCTCCAAGGTCACGTCCGAGGAAAACAGCCGATAATGCTTAAGACGCACGATCGGCGCCGGACGTTGCACCTGACCCAGGATAAGTTCAGGGACTTCCGCTACCGTCTTGCCATGGAACTCGTGTATCCGCCGGTCGTCGCCTTCGCCAAGACGATGTTCCGGGTGCTCGACCTCAAGATCGAGATCGAGGGCGCGGAGAACATTCCGCGCGAGGGCGGGGCGGTGCTCGCGAGCAACCACGTGAGCTATCTCGACTTCATCTTCTGCGGCCTGGGGGCCCAGCCGGCCAAGCGGCTCGTCCGTTTCATGGCGAAGAAGTCCGTCTTCGACCACAAGATCAGTGGACCGCTGATGCGCGGCATGCGGCACATCCCGGTCGACCGTGACGCCGGCGCCGCCTCGTTCCGGGCGGCCAACGAGGCGCTGCGCGAGGGCGAGATCGTCGGCGTCTTCCCCGAGGCCACGATCAGCGAGTCGTTCACGGTCAAGGAGCTCAAGTCGGGCGCGGTGCGGCTGGCCCGCTCGGCCAAGGTGCCGCTGATCCCGATGGCCGTCTGGGGCCCGCATCGGCTGTGGACCAAGAATCACAAGAAAGAGCTGACCAAGCGGCACGTGCCGGTGCTCATCAAGATCGGCCAGGCGCTCGAGATGCCCAAGGGCACGTCGCCCGACGCGCTCACCGCGGCCCTCAAGGAGCGCCTGAGCGGCCTGCTCGACGCGGCCCAGCGGGCCTATCCCGAGAAGCCGTCGGGCCCCGACGACCGCTGGTGGCTGCCCGCCCACCTGGGCGGCACGGCCCCGCTGCCGCAGGCCGCCGCCGTCTGACGTTTTCTCAGCGCATGAAAAAGGCGCCGCACCCCGAGGGGTACGGCGCCTTTCTCGCTACATCAGAGCGGGCGGATGTTCGCGGCCTGCGGGCCCTTCTGGCCCTGGGTCACCTCGAACTCGACACGCTGGTTCTCGTCCAGGCTGCGGTAGCCGGAGGTCTGGATCGCGGAGAAGTGGGCGAAGACGTCGGCGCCGCCGTCGTCCGGGGTGATGAACCCGAAGCCCTTGTCCGCGTTGAACCACTTCACAACGCCGGTAACCATGATCGTCTCCTCGACGGTCGATCGTTCTCGCCCATTATGGACGGGAACGAGGTAATAAGACCCGCACTTCGCGAGTCTCGTGCTGCCGTACTGATCGCCCGTACCGGAAGACCCGGGTTACGACAAAGAGCGCCTGGGGCAGACTTCCCCACAGGCGCTCCTGAGTACTTGGGAACCAAACTGACAACGCGGAGAGCCTAACACGTTCAAGGAGGTCTGCCGGTGATCGGCGTACAACTGGCACAGCAGCTCAGGGAGGCCGGGTTGACCTGGAAGCCGGCGCTCGGCGACCGCTTCGCCATCCCGGACCACGACCTCGACGACGAGGTGTTCGTGCTGAGCAACATGACTATCGAGGTGCACACGTTGCCGGAGGGCCAGGTGATCGGCTTCAACGGCACCACGGAGTGGGCCCTCGACGACGTCGAGATGGACGAGACGGTCTGGCTGCCCCGGGAGGATCAACTGCGCGAACTGCTCGGCGGCACGTTCCGGGCGCTGCGTCGGGGGCCGGCCGGCTACGAGGTGCTCATCGACCTGCTCGGCGAGGAGCGCACCTTCGCGGCGGAGACGGTCGAGGGGGCGTACGCGGGAGCGCTTCTGCACCTGCTGGCGGCGGCGGGGGCGGCCTAAATCACCCGTTCGGGCAGCCGCTCGACCAGGGCGGCGAGCTGGGCCGCGTCGAGCAGGTCGACCGGGCGGACGGTCACCTGATCCCGTACGTAGTGGAAGCCCGCCCGCACCCGGTTGAGCGGCACCCCGGCCAGGGCGGCCCAGGCGATCCGGTACGCCGCCAGCTGCACCGCGGCGGCGTCGGCGTCCGCGCCCTCGGGTCGCCGGCCGGTCTTCCAGTCGATCACGTCGAACCGGTTGGCCGTGTCGGCGAAGACCGCGTCCATCCGCCCCCGCACCACCACGCCGGCGATCGTGGTCGCGAACGGCACCTCGACCTCGATCGGCGTGCGCTCGGCCCACTCGCCGGCCAGGAACGCCTGCTGCAGCGCGAGCAGCTCGGCGTCGTCGGCCGCGTCGTCGTCGGCGGCGCCCGGCAGCTCGTCGATGTCGATCAGCCGGACCGCGCCGAACCGCTGCTCGAGCCAGGCGTGGAACGCCGTGCCCCGCCGGGCGTGCGGCATCGGCCGGTGCGGCAGCGGGCGACGCAGCGACCGGGCCAGCGCCTGCGGGTCGCGGCGCAGCACCACGAGCTGCGACACCGAGAGGTGCGGGGGCAGGGCCACCTCGATCGGGCCGTCCCGGCGGGACCGCTCGTCCCGCTCGGCCAGCAGCAGGTCGGCCTCGCGGCGCCAGCGGGAGACGTCCGGATCGTTGGGGAGGCCGACGAGCTGGGCGGCCAGCCCGGCCCGCTCGGCCACCTCGGGCTCGGCCTCGGCCAGCTCGGCGAACTCCTCGGCGGCCTCCGGATCTCCGCCGGCCATGATGCGGCGGATCAGGTCGGCCGCGGCCGCCATGGCCGGGCGGCGCAGGCCCAGCGGGTCGGAGGGCCACTGCGCCGAGACGACCGCCTCGGCCGCCGGGTTGGTCGCGCCGGGCGCCGGCTCGGGCGTCCAGACGTCGACCACGCCGGCGCCCTCCGCACAGGCGGCGCGGATCTCGTCGAGGAAGACCGACGGGCCGCGCGGGCGCTTCACCCCGTCGCCCCACCAGTAGCCCGAGGCCAGCAGCAGGCGGCGGGGCCGGGTGACGGCCACGTAGGCGAGCCGGCGCTCCTCCCGCTCGTCGTGCTCCCGCCAGGCCGCGCCGAACGCGGAGACGGCGTTGACCACGCCCTTCTGGTCGACGGCGGCGGAGAGATCGAGCCGCGGAAGGCCGTCGGAGTCGCCGCGCAGCGGGAACGGCAGCACACCGATGCCCATCAGGTATTGATCCGAGTTGCGGACCAGGCCCGGCCAGACGCCCTTGCTCAGCCCGGCCACCGACACGACGTCCCACTCCAGGCCCTTGGCGGCGTGCGCGGTGAGGATCTGCACGGCGCCCTCGACCACGTCGACCTGCCCCGGTTCGAGGCCGCGCTCCTCCTCCTCGGCGGCCGTGAGGAAGGCCAGGAAGCCGGCCAGCGTGCCGCCGTCGGTCTCGGCCGAGTAGCGGGCGGCGGTGTCGGCCAGCGCGTCGAGGTGGCCGCGGGCCAGCCCGGCGTCCCCGGCCGCCCAGCCCCGCACGGCGACCTCGACATCCAGGCCGGCAGTGCGCTCGATGTCGGCCACCAGGTCGGGCAACGGCTGGTCGAGGCGCTGCCGCAGGGCACTCAGTTCCCGGCTGTACGCGTGCAGCCGGCCATAGCCCTCCGCCGAATACTGCTGCGGGGCGCCCAGGTCGGCCATCGCCTCGACCAGGGTGGCGTCGTCGAGCCGGTCGGCCACCACGTCGTCGGGCTCGGCCCCGGTGACCACGGCGGCCCGGGCCGCGGCCAGCCCCCGGGCCCGGCGGTGCAAGGCGACCAGGTCGCGCGGGCCGATCCGCCAGCGGGCGCCGGTGAGCAGGCGCAGCAGCGAGGCGCCGTCGGTCGGGTCGGCCAGCACGCGCATCGTGCAGACGACGTCGCGGACCTCCGGGGTGTCGAGCAGGCCACCCAGGCCGACCACCTCGACGGGCAGCCCGCGGCGGCGCAGCGCCTCCTCGATGGCCGGGATCTGGCTGCGCACCCGCACCAGCACGGCGCTGGTCGGGCGCTTCTCGACCGGGATCTCCTCGGGCAGCGCCTGCGGCAGGCCGGCGATGATCCGCCACGCCGTGAGCATCGAGTCGCCGATCCAGTCCGCCTCCTCGGCGAACGTGGGCAACAGAGCGCAGGCCACCGTACGGCCCCCGACCGCACCCGACACCCGCTCGGCCGCCCGCAGCTCGGTCACCCGGGCGCCGAACGCGCGCAGCGGGGCCGACAGCGTGTTGGCCACCCGCAGGATCTCGGGACGGTTGCGCCAGCTGCGGGTCAGGCCGCCGACCCGGGCCGGCTCGCCGCCGGGCAGCGTGAACTCCTCGGGGAAGCGGTCGAGCGTGCCCGCCGAGGCGCCGCGCCAGCCGTAGATCGACTGGCAGGGGTCGCCGACCGCGGTCACCGGGTGCCCGCCGCCGAACAGCGCGTTGAGCATGGTGACCTGGGCGTGGCTGGTGTCCTGATACTCGTCCAGCAGCACGATCTTGAAACGGCCGCGCTCGATCTCGCCGACCTCGGGATGATCGCGGGCGACCAGCGCCGCGCGGGCCATCTGGTCGCCGAAGTCCATCGCCTCCAGGTCGATCTTGCGCTGGTCGTACAGCCGGACCAGGGGCAGCAGGGTGAGCCGCTGCCGCTGCCGGGCCAGGGTGTCGGCCACGTCCTTGTAGACCTTGCCCGGCAGCTCCTGCACATCGGCGAAGAACCGGCCGGTCCAGGCGGCCAGCTCGTCCGGGGTGACCAGATGCTCGGCCAGCTCGCCGGAGAGCGCGAGCACGTCGTCGGTGACGGTGCTCGGGGCGCGGTTCACGCCGGTCATCTCGCCCGTGTACGACCGGACCAGCGAGTCGACGATCTGCCAGCGGGCCGCCTCGGTGAGCAGCCGCGCCGACGGCTCGAACCCGGCGCGCAGGCCGTGCTCGGTGACGACCCGGGCCGCGTACGAGTGGTAGGTCGAGATGGTGGCCTCGCCCGCGAACGCGTCGTCCCGGCCCAGGCGGCGGATGAGCTGGCCGAGCCGGGTGCGGACGCGGTGGGCCAGCTCGCCGGCGGCCTTGCGGGTGAACGTGAGGCCGAGGATCTCGTCGGGATGGGCGTAGCTGTTCGCGACCAGCCAGACGACCCGGGAGGCCATCGTCTCGGTCTTGCCCGACCCGGCCCCCGCCACCACCAGCAGCGGCTCCACCGGGGCCGAGATGATCTCGGACTGCTCGGTGGTCGGGCGGGGCAGGCGCAGCAGGTGGGCCAGCTCCTCCGGCGTGTATCGCGGGCCGGAGTCGGCACGCCGCCGCGGCTTCGCCGGTTCCTCGGCGAACAAACTGGGTTGGGTCACTTGCCCTCGTCGACTATCTGGCGGCCCTTGCCGGAGATCGGGCAGCTGGTGCGGACCGGGCAGACCCGGCAACGGCTGTTGGCCACGGCCGAGAAGGTGGCCGCGGCCATCGTCTCGGCCGTGCGGCGGACCATCTCGTGCGCCCACTCGGGGTCGGCCGCGTCGGCCAGCGGCAGCTGCATCTGCTCGCGGGCGTCCTTGCCCGGGCCGAGCTGCACGAGGGCGGCGCCCCCGCTCTCGGCGCCGTAATCGGCGAACGCCCCGGCCTCGACGGCGGTCTGATAGCCGGCCAGCTGGGCGTGCTCGGCCACGTCGGCCGCGGCGACCGCGGTGGTCTTGCCGGTCTTGAGGTCGATCACGACCAGGCGGCCGTCCTCGTCGATCTCGAGCCGGTCGACCCGGCCGGTGAGCTGGATCGGCCGCTTCTCGTCCTCGATCCGGACGGTGAACTCGTGCTCGATGGCCAGCAGCCGCCGCGGGTTGACGGCCAGCCAGCGCAGCAGCTTGTCCACCATGGCCTGGGCGCGATCCTGCTCGGGGCCGGCCAGCCAGCGGGCGGCCAGCTCGATCGCCTCGAACCGGGCGCTGACGTATTCGACCAGCTTCTCGCGGTCGGCGTTGGCGTCCTCGGCCAGCATGGCGGCGGCGTGCACGAGGTTGCCCACGCCCTGGGCCGGGCCCGGGGGCGCGGCGCCGCCGTGCCGTTCGAGCAGCCAGCGCAGGCTGCAGCGCAGGGCGCTCTCCATCGAGGAGGGGGTGACCTTGACAGGTTCGCCCTCGTCGACGAGCGGACGGTCGTCGGAGAGCGGGCGCAGGCCCCACCACTCGTCCGGGTGCGCGCCCGGCACCCCGGCCGCCGCGAGCCGGGCGAGCTCCGCGGCGGCGGCGCGCCTGCGGGCGGGCGTCTGGTCACTGCCGACGACCACCGTACGCAGCTCGGCCACCAGGGCGGCCAGCGTCAACGCCCGCGGCGGGCGGCCCACCGGCACGTCGCCGGGCGGCTCGTCGGCCATGGCCTCGAACAGGTCGACCAGCTCCCCGGCGGCCTTGCCGGCACCCTCGACGTCGGGTGCCTGCGGATTGTCCGGATCGGTCTCGCCCGGCCCGACCTGCCGCTCCACATCCGGGGACTGCGGGTTGTCCGGGTCGGTCTCGATCGGTCCGGCCGGTTCCGGGCCCTCCGGGTCCTCGTCCGGCGGCTCGGTGGGGTCGGGGTCGGTATCCCAGAGATTGGGGCCCGGGTCTTCGGGCGGCGGCGGAGGCGGGTTGCCGGGGCCCTCGTCGGGCACGCCGAGCTCGGTCAGGAAGCGGCTGGGCTGCTCCTCGCCCTCGGAGCCGCCGACCCCGGCCGAGGCCACCGCGGTGACGATGAGCTTGTGGCGGGCACGGGTGGTGGCCACGTAGAACAGGCGGCGCTCCTCGTCGAGCAGCGCCGACGTCTGGCCGACCACGGCCGCCTGGCCCGAGGCGACCCGGCCCGCGAGCACGTCGACCAGGCGCTCCGAGCCGAGCAGGCTGCCGCGCAGCCGCAGGTCGGGCCAGATGCCCTCCTGCACGCCGGCCAGCACGACCACGTCCCACTCGAGGCCCTTGGCGGCGTGCGCGGTCAGCAGCCGCACGGCCTCGCCACGGTCGGCGCTGGGCGCGATCGAGTCGGCCGGCAGATCCTGGGCGAGCACGTGATCGAGGAAGACCTCGGTGCGCGCGCCGGGCAGCCGGTCGACGAAGCGGGCGGCCGCGTCGAACAGGACGACCATCGAGTCGAGATCGCGGTCGGCCGCCTCGGCCCGCCACTGCCGGGCGCGGGCGATGTCCGTGTTGTCGGCCGAGGGGCCGGAGCGGGTGCTCATCGCATACCACCGGTCGGCCAGCCCGCTGGCCCGCCAGATCGTCCACAGCACCTGCTCGGCCGTCGAGCCCGGGGCGGCGGCGGCCTCGCGGGCGGTGGCCAGCAGCCGGGCCACCTGCTGCGCGGGCACGGCCCAGCGCCGCTCGACCATGTCGAGCCCGGCCGGATCCCGTACGGCGTCGACCAGCAACTCGCCGGACGGGCGCCGGTCGCCCGCGGCCAGCGCGAGGGCGCGCAGCCCTTGCCGCAGCCGCCGCTCGGCCAGCGGGTCGGCCCCGCCCAGCGACGAGTGCAGCAGCGCGACCGCGGTCTCCTCGGTGAGCGCCTCGGGGTCGAGCGCACACCGCAGGAGCAGCAGGAACGGCGCGACGGCGGGTTGCAGATGCAGCGGCAGATCCTCGGCGTGGGTCACGGTCGGCACGCCCGCGGCGGCCAGCGCCCGCTGCAACGACGGCAGCTGCAACGACGTGCTGCGCAGAATCACGGCCATCTTGGACCACGGAACGCCTTGCAGCAGGTGGGCCTCGCGCAGGGCGTGCGCCACGTAGGCAGCCTCCGCCGTCGCCGCCCGAAATGTCCGCACAACAGCCTCGGCCGGGGTGGAAGGTGAGGTGGGCGCAGCCGGGGTGGAGGGCGACGTGAGGACAGGCGGCGTGGGCGCGGCCGGGGTGGAGGGCGATGCGGACTGGGCGGGGAGGGACCGCGAGGCGGGCTCGGCCAGTGACGCAGGCGGGGCGGGTGGGGGTTCGGGGCCGATCAGGGGGGCCGGTGGGTGCATGGGGCGGTGTTTGATCGGGCCGCGCATGCGACGGGCCACCCGTGAGGTGGCGGAGAGCAGGCTGCTCGGCGCGCGGTAGTTCGTGTGCAGCGTCAGCGTCTCGGCGAGCGCCCCGGACGCCGTGCGGAATTTGGCCGGGAAGGAGGCGACCGCCGCCGGGTCGGCGCCGCGGAAGCCGTACACCGAGGAGTCGGGGTCGCCAAACGCGACCAGCGGCTTGCCACCCCCGGCGACCAGCGACAACAGCTCGATCTGGGCCGGGTCGGTGTCGGCCAGCTCGTCCACATAGACGTAGGCCAGCCGGCGGCGTTCGGATTCGAGCAGCTCGGGAGTGTCGACGAGCAGGCCCGAGGCGGCCCGTACGAGTTCGGCCGGGTCGTAGGCGGCGGAGCCACGCGTCGTCACGTCGCGCAGGGCGAGAACGGCGACGTATTCGCGGAGGAATCGGGCGGCGGCCGGCCAGTCGTCGCGGCCCAGACGCTCGCCGAGGCGGGCCAGCTCGACCGCGTCGATGCCCCGCTCGGCGGCGCGCTGCATGAGGTCGCGCAGCTGCTGGGCGAAGGCGCGGGTGGGCAGGGCCGGGCGCAGCGCCGTGGGCCAGCCGATCGGGTCGGGCTCCTCGGTGTCTCCCGAGACGGCGAGGAGCTCGCGGATGATCAGGTCTTGCTCGGGGCCGGTGAGCAGCCGGGGCGACGGCTCGCCGCGTTCGGCCGCGGCCCGGCGGAGCAGGCCGAACGCGTACGCGTGGAAGGTTCTGACCAGGGGCTCGTGGACGATGCGACCGGGGTCGGCGGCGATCCGGGCCTCGATGCGGTCGCGCAGCGCGGTGGCCCCGCGGCGGCCGAAGGTGAGGACCAGGATGCGTTCCGGGTCGACACCGTCGGCGATGCGCGCGGCCACCGACTCGACGAGCGTGGTCGTCTTGCCCGTGCCGGGGCCGCCCACCACGAGCAGGGGACCGTCGACGTGCGCGGCCGCGTAAGCCTGGAGCGGATCACGCAGCAGCGGCGGGAGCGCTCGCGGTGGACGCCGGACCAGGCGATACGCCGGGCGGCGCACCGCTGCGGACGAGGAAGCCGACGTGGTCACGGCATAAAGGAAACCACGAGGGTCCGACGTTAACGAACAGGCGGTTTCGCCACGGAGGCGCGACGGCGAACCGGCATCGGCAACCGGTGCACCGCCGGGCCGGTCGGCGGGCCCAGCAGCTTCTCGACCGCCTGCCAGCCGAGCTGGTAGTGCGGGAGCGAGATGCTGGTGAGCTGGGGCCGCAGCCAGGCCGCCAGTTCGGAGTCGTCGAACGAGATCACCGACACGTCGTCCGGGATGATCAGGCCCGCCTCGCGCAGGGCCTGATAGGCGCCGAGCGCGATGCGGTCGTTGAGGCAGATCAGCGCCCGCGGCAGCAGCCCCTCGGCCAGGGCGCGGCTCACCGCCTCGTACGCGGAATCGGGCCACCACTCGCACTCGATCGTCCCGGCCAGCCGGGCGCCGGCCGTGTGCAGCCCCTCGCGGATGCCGGCCAGCCGCTCCCGGGCCGCGAAGACGTGCTCGCCGGGGTTGCCGACCAGGTGGATGCCGCCGCTGTGCCCGGCCTCGAGCAGGGTCGTGGCCGCGCTCCAGCCCGCCGCCAGCTCGTCCGGCACGATCTGGTGCTGGGCCGGCTGCGAGCCGCGGGTCAGGCAGTTGAGCAGCACCACCGGGCGGCCCTTGAGCTGCTTGGGCACGCGCACGTAGCGGGTGAACATGCTGGCGTAGACGAACGCGTCGACCTGCCGGTCGAGGAAGTCCGAGATCATCTTTTCCTCGACGACCGGGTCGCCCTCGGTCTCGCCGATGAAGAGCAGGTGGCCGTGCGCGACGGCGGCGGCCAGGCTCCCGTTGATGGCCCGGCCCGCGTACGGGTCGGAGGCCAGGGTGTCGGAGACCAGCGCGACGGTCCTGGTGACCTTGGTGCGCAGGCTCCGCGCCATGAGGTTGGGCCGGTAGTCCAGCTCCTGAGCCGCCCGGAGCACCCGTTGCCGGGCGTCTTCGGAGATCCTCATGTCCAGGTGGCGTCCGGCCAGGACGAAGGAGGCCGTGCTGCGGGACACACCGGCCCGCTGTGCGACCTGTAGCAGGGTCGCCCGTTGCGGGGGCATGTCTCGCAGTGTTCCACGCTCGGAGAACGAGCACCATGCGCACGTTCGCAGGTGCTTGATTGACGCGTGCCGACCTGCCGTGCAGTGTCGGGCTCAACCGATGCAGCAGCCGTGCCCCGGCGGGCGCGACGCCGCCGGACAGCCGGAAGTGTGCGCACCGGCGTGTCCCGGTGAGAGCGCGTGGGCGCGCCCCCGTGCTGTCCGGCGGGCCCGCCGGGGCCCTGGTCACGCCGGGTGGGTGTGGTGACACCCACCCGGCGTGACACCCTCAGCCGCGCCTTACCCGTTCCTCGATCGCGTCCAACGCCGACGCGATCGACTTGGCCACGACCACCCGTTCGAGTGCCTCGGATCGCACGAAAGCGGTATCGGCGAGCTGCCCGAGCCAGGCCAGCATGCCGTCGTAGAAGCCCTCGGGATCGAGCAGCACGATCGGCTTGTCGTGCAGGTCGAGGGTGGCGGTGGTCCACACCTCGAAGAGCTCGTCGAGGGTGCCGAGGCCGCCGGGCAGCGTGATGAACGCGTCCGACCGATCGATCATGATGTTCTTGCGCTCGCCCATGTCGCCGGTGATCACCAGCTCGTCGGAGGCCAGGTCGGCCACCTCGAGATCGACGAGGGTCTGCGGGATGATGCCGAGGGTGTGGGCGCCGCCGGCCCGGGCCCCGTCGGCCACCGCGCCCATCATGCCGACGCAGCCGCCGCCCGAGACCAGCGAGTGCCCGCGGGCGCCGATTTCCTCACCCGTACGGGTGGCCAGGTCGAGCCATTTCTGTTCGAGCGTGCTCGAGGAGGCGCAGAAGACGCAGATGGCGGCCACGTCAGTGCTGCCCCTGGCCCTCGGCGAGCGCCGCGTCGGCGTCCACGATGAGCTGCACCGCCTCGTCCACGTCGTCGGTCAGCTGGATCAGGTCGAGGTCGCTCTCGCTGATCTTGCCGTCGGCCAGCAGCGTGCCCTTGACCCAGTCGAGCAGGCCGGTCCAGTAGGCCGTGCCCATCAGGATGACCGGGAACCGGGTGACCTTCTTCGTCTGCACCAGCGTGATCGCCTCGAACAGCTCGTCGAGCGTGCCGAAGCCGCCGGGCAGCACCACGAACGCCTGGGCGTACTTGACGAACATGGTCTTGCGGACGAAGAAGTAGCGGAAGTCGATGCCGACGTCGACCCAGTCGTTGAGGCCCTGCTCGAAGGGGAGCTCGATGCCGAGCCCGACCGACATGCCGCCGGCCTCGGTGGCGCCGCGGTTGGCCGCCTCCATCACGCCGGGGCCGCCGCCGGTGATCACCGCGTAGCCCGCCTCGGCCAGGGCGGCCCCCAGGGCGGCGGCCATCTCGCACTCGGGGCTGTCGGGGTGGCTGCGCGCCGAGCCGAAGACGCTGACCGCCGGGGGCAGGTCGGCCAGGGTGTCAAAGCCCTCGACGAACTCCGAGAGGATCCGCAGCGCCCGCCAGGCGTCCTTGGTCTTCCACTCCCGTCGATGGTGCGAATCGAGCAGTTTCTCGTCGGCCGTGCTCGGCGGGATCGACTCGCGTCGCAGCGTGACCGCGCCCCGATGACGCTCCGGCCCGCCGCCGCGTCGCCCGTTGGTGCTGTCCGTCATGCCTAAAAGGTAGTGCGGACGGTCAGTAGCACGGTGAACAACCGGGTGGGTTTCGGTAAGAGGATTGCGGGTCGGCGACCTTTTTGCCAGATTGAAGCAACGGACGGTAGCTCCAGGGCGTCTGTTCAGTTACTAAGATCTCTCGGCCTCGGCCGGGCTCCCGGGCTTAAGGAGCCACCGTGACGACCCGATACGAGCGAATGAAGATGCAGCGTCGCATGCAGCGGCGCATCCAACTGGTGGTCGAGGAGCGCCGCATGGCGTTCGGCGACCGGCCGCGGCCCGGCTTCGATCCCGAGGCGACGGTGGAGATCCCGCCGGCGAAGGTGGCGCGGGCCATCGGCCGGGTGACCGTCCGTCCCGCGCTCTAACTCGACAGCCACCGATAGAGGGTCGCCGCCCCGTCCCGGATCTTGCCGATCTCGACGTGCTCGTCCTGCGCGTGGGCCAGCAGCGGATCGCCGGGGCCGTAGTTGAGCGCCGGAATGCCCAGCGCCGCGAACCGGGCCACGTCGGTCCAGCCCAGCTTGGCCGCCGGCTCGGCCCCGACCGCGGTCAGGAACTCGCGGGCCGGCGCCGCGCTCAGCCCGGGCAGCGCCCCGGGGGCCGAGTCGGTCAGCTCCACCTCGAAGCCTTCGAAGACCTCGTGCACGTGCTCGAGCGCCTGCTTCTCCGTACGGTCCGGGGCGAAGCGCATGTTGACCTCGACCACGCAGGCGTCGGGCACGACGTTCCCGGCCACGCCTCCGTTGATCTTCACGGCGTTGAGGCCCTCACGATACGTACAGCCGTCGATCGTGACCGTGCGCGGACGGTAGTCGGACAGCCGTTGCAGCACCTCGCCGGCCGCGTGGATCGCGTTGACCCCGCGCCAGGCCCGCGCCGCGTGGGCCCGTCGTCCGGTGGTCCGCACCTCGACTCGCAGCGTCCCCTGACAGCCGGCCTCGACCACCCCGTACGTCGGTTCGAGCAGCACGGCGAAGTCGGCCAGCAGCCACTCGGGGTGGGCCTCGGCCACCAGGCGCAGGCCGTTGAACTTGGAGTCGATCTCTTCGGCCTCGTAGAACAGGTAGGTCAGGTCGTAGCGCGGATCGGGCAGCGTGGCCGCGAGGTGCAGGGCCAGGGCCACGCCGGATTTCATGTCGGACGTGCCGCAGCCGTAGATGAGGTCGTCGACGACGGTGGACGGGAAGTTGTCGTTCAACGGCACGGTGTCCAGGTGGCCGGCGAGCACCACGCGTTGTTCGCGTCCCAGATCCGTACGAGCCATCACGGTGTTGCCGAGACGGTCCACGCTCAGATGGGAGACCTGACGGAGCACCTCTTCGACGTGATCGGCGATCGCCTGCTCGTTGCGGGAGACGGACTCGATGTCGACCAGGGTGCGGGTGAGCTCCACGGGGTCGACCAACACGTCCGGGGTTAGCGGGTTGGCCATAGCGCGCACGATACCGGCCGGACGTGAATCATCGCGGGTGCTGGGCCTTTAGTAGTGTTCGCCACGTGGAAACTGCGATCTCGACCTCGCCCGCGTGGGGCATCGGACTGGCCACCGTCACCGCGACCGGGCAGGTGCTGGACACCTGGTTCCCGGAGGGTTTCCTGGGTCTGGGTGAGCCGCCGGCCGAGGCCCCGGTGCTGCCGGCCGGGCTGACCGGGCCCAAGGCGCTGCCCGGCCTGTCGACGGTCGAGGTGCGCACGACGATCGCGTCGCTGGCCGACCCGATCAAGGACGCCGCCGACGCCTACCTGCGCCTCCACCTGCTCTCGCACCGCTTCGTCGTGCCCAACTCGGTCAACCTCGACGGCATCTTCGGCGCGCTGGCCAACGTGGCCTGGACGTCGGCCGGCCCGTGCCCGCCCGACCGGGTCGACGAGCTGCGCTTCCTCGAGCGCGCGGCCGGTCGCCACCTGGCCGTCTTCGGCGTCGACAAGTTCCCGCGCATGACCGACTACGTCGTGCCGTCGGGCGTACGGATCGCCGACGCCGACCGGGTGCGGCTCGGCGCCCACCTGGCCTCGGGCACCACGGTCATGCACGAGGGCTTCGCCAACTTCAACGCGGGCACGCTCGGCACGTCGATGGTCGAGGGCCGCATCGTGCAGGGTGTCGTGGTCGGCGACAGCTCCGACGTCGGCGCCGGGTCGTCCATCATGGGCACGCTCTCGGGCGGCGGCAAGGACAAGGTGCGCATCGGCGAGCGCAGCCTGCTCGGCGCGAACGCGGGCATCGGCATCTCGCTGGGCGACGACTGCGTGGTCGAGGCGGGCTGCTACATCACGGCCGGATCCAAGATCACCCTGCCCGACGGCAAGGTCGTCAAGGCGCGGGAGCTGTCCGGCGTCAACGGGCTGCTGTTCTGGCGCAACTCGGTGACCGGGGCGCTGGAGGCCAAGCCGCGCAAGGGCACGGGCATCGAGCTCAACGCGGCGCTGCACGCTAACTCTTGAGATAGGGGGCGGCCGCCGCTTTGACGGCGGCCGTCAACTCCTCCAGCACCGCCGAGCCGATCCGCCAGTACTGCCAGTAGAGCGGGACGTCGAGGTGACGGCCCAGGTCTTCGTAGCGGCCGGCGGCGATGTCCTCGCGGGCGATCCATTCGGGGACCACGCCCCAGCCGAGGCCGAGCCTGATCGCCTCGATGAACGCGGACGCCGACGGGACGTAGTGCACGGGGGTGTCCGATTTATCCGGCCAGATGCGGTGCTGCAGGCGGTCCTTCCGGTCGTACAAGATCACGGCTTGGGTGTTCTTTCCGCACGCCAGATAGCGCATCGAGCCGAGCCGCTCGATCCGGCAGCCCTGCACGACTTCCTCGTCGGCGGTGACGGCGGCCATGGCCGTACCGGATCGCAACAGGTCGGCCGTGTAGTGCTCGTCGTCGGTGTGCAGCTCGTACTGCGGCCCCGGCACGGCGGCCAGCGCCGGCAGGAACCACGTGTGCAGCGAGTCGGCGTTCACCACGATCGAGACCCGGGTGCCGTCGCGCGCCTGGGCCAGCGCCTCCCGCTCCAGCAGCGCGACCTGCCCCGCGAACCGCACCAGCGCCTCCCCCGCCGGGGTGGCCACGCAGGGCTTCGCGCGCCGCACGAGCACCTGCCCCACCGAGCGCTCGAGCGCCTTGATCCGCTGACTCACCGCGGACGGCGTGACATGCAGCTCACGCGCCGCCGCCTCGAAGCTGCCGGTGTCGATGACCGCCTGAAACGTGGCCAGTTGGGCGAAGTCCACGATTAGCGATGCTAATGCAAGTTCAAAATCTTTAGTTTGAGTACGCGGCAGGCCCCGCCTAGCGTCGAATCCGTGCTCACCTCTGCCCTCGCCGGTTTCGCCGCGTCCGCCGTGCTCATCGTCGCCATCGGGGCCCAGAACGCCTTCGTCCTGCGCCAGGGCCTGCGCCGCGAACACGTGCTGGCCGTCGTGCTGGTCTGCGCGCTGTCCGACCTGCTGCTGATCCTGGCCGGCATCGGCGGGCTGGGCGCGGTGGTCACGGCCCGCCCCTCCGCGGTCACCGTGATCAAGTGGGTGGGTGCGGCCTTCCTGATCACGTACGCGGTCATGGCCGCCCGCCGGGCCCTGCGACCGGCCGCCCTCAACCCCGCCGGCCGCGCCCCGGCCACGCTGCGCGCGACGATCCTGACCTGCCTGGCCCTGACCTACCTGAACCCGCACGTCTACCTGGACACGGTGCTGCTGCTCGGCTCGGTCGCCCAGCAACACGACCACCGCTGGCTCTTCGGGGCGGGCGCGGCCGCCGCCAGCCTGGTCTGGTTCACGGCCCTGGGCGCGGGTGCCCACCGCCTGGCTCCGCTGCTGGCCCGGCCGTCGGCGTGGCGGGTGCTGGACGGTGTGATCGCCGCCGTAATGCTGGCCGTAGCGGCGATGCTCCTGCTCGGGTGAGCCCCCTGTGAAGAACGACAGAGCACCGAAATCGGCCTGTGGACGACGAGACCTCGTCGGCTTGACAAGGCGTAGGTTGTCCCCCACATCTCCCCGAGGCGGGCGGGGGCTAGGTGTGCATCTGCCGGAGCCGGTTTACGCCTGGGTCTCGGTTTTCTGCTTGAGACGTTCGTAGGGTGTCTGGCCGTCCAGGGCCCCGTGGGGGCGGTGGTAGTTGTAGTAATCCACCCATTCACGCAGCTTGTCGTTGAAGACACCGGTGTCATCGATGACGACACCGTCGAGCATGCGGTAGAACTCTTCGGCGTCGATGCGGTGGGAACGCTCGACCTTGCCGTTGAGGTGCGGCGATGCGGGTTTGATGTAGGTGTGCGCGATGCCCTGGTCGAGCACGTGCCAGTGGAACTCGGTCTGGAACTCGGCGCCGTTGTCGGTCTGGATGACTTCGACGCGAAAGGGCAGACGCTGCAGGACGTAGTCCAGGAACTGGACGGCGGTCTTCTGGTCGCAGCGCGGGTAGATGCGCAGCACGCGTAGCCGGGTGCAGTCGTCGATTGCGGTGAACTGGTAGTACTTGGCGCGGCGTCGCTGCCTGGGCAGCCGGCCAGAGATCGGCGCCTTGCCGGTTGCGGGTGTGGCGGACCAGGATGTTGTAGATCGCCGAGCTGGTGATCGTGATGTCGTGGTACCGCTTCAGGTACATCTGGATCTTGACCGGGCCGAAGTGATAGTTCTGCCGTAGGTAGACGATCTTGTTCACGATGTCGGCATGCGTCGCGGTCGGGCAGTGGTGCGGTGCGCTCGAACGGTCGCGCAGGCCGGTGAGGCCTTCGTCCTGGTAGCGGCGCAGCCATTTGTAGTAGGTCGGCCCGCTGATCCCGTAGTAGCGGCAGGTGCGGGCGACGTTGCCGGTGACTTCCTCAACGTGCCGCAGGACCGCCAGGCGATGCTGTGCCTGGCGGTCCAGCTTCTGTTCCATCGACGGGGGCATAAGTCGATCTCCAACGATCGGAGACCCGAAGTGTTAGCAACCTCTGGCAGTTTTAGAGCTAGGGATGGCCGTACACCGACTAGAAAATCTTGCGGTGGGTTGACTCTCGACATGGTTGAGGCGGCAGCGTCCTGGTAGTGCGAGGAGACATGTTCAGCATCGGTGAGGCGGCGCGGGCCAGTGGGCTCAGCGTCAGCGCGCTCCGGTTCTACGACGGCGCGGGCGTCCTGGTGCCGGCCGAGGTCGACACAGCCACCGGCTATCGGCGCTACTCCGCCGACCAGATCCGGGCCGCGCGGCTGATCGCCGGGTTGCGCCGGGTCGGCATGCCGGTGGCCGAGATCGCCCAGGCCGTACGGGAGCCGTCCCCGGCCGTACGGGAAAGGCTGGACCAGCATCGGCGCCGGCTCGAGGACGGGCTGGCCGACGCGAAGCGTGAGCTCCTCCGCATCCACGCCCTGCTCGACCTGGAGGAGAATCTCATGACCCGGATCACCCTGCCCGCGGCCGCGCTGGCCGCCGCGATCGATGCCGTCCGTTTCGCCGCGGGGGCCGACCCCGAGCTGCCGATGCTGCGGTGCGTGCTGTTCGACGTGGCCGACGGCGTGCTCACGCTGGTCGCGACCGACCGGTTCCGGCTGGCCGTGGCGTCGGCAGCGGCCGGGGTCGAGGGGCCGCCGACCCGCTCGGTGCTGCCGCTGCCCTTCGTCGACGAGTTGCGCGCCCGGTCGACCGGCGGCCGGACGGTGCTGGATCTGTCGCCGGAGCAGGTCACCGCGGGCGACCTCGGGACCAAGCCGCTGGATCTGGACTACCCGGACCACCGCCGCCTGCTCGACGGTCTGCCCGCGCCCAGCACCCGGCTGACGGTCGACACCGAGGCCCTGCGCGCGCAGATGGCGGCCGCCCCGGTCGAGACGAGGGAGCACGAAGGGACGACGTACGAGGCCGTGACTTTGACCTTGAACGACGACCACGTGGTGGTGAACCGGGAGTTCCTGCTGCAGGCGCTCGACGCGGGCGGCGCCGGTCAGCTCGTGCTGGAGCTGGACGGCCCGATCAAGCCGCTGGCCGTCCGCGTCCCGGGCGACGACTCCCGATTCTCGATCCTGATGCCCGTACGGGCTTGACGTGTCGGAGATTTCCGACGCATCATGAGGCGCATGCCCGACGTGGATGTGTTCGGCGCGCTGGCCAACCCGGTGCGCCGCCAGTTGCTGGAGGCCCTGCGCGACGGCCCGCTGCCCGCGGGTGAGCTGGCCGGGCGGTTCGCGCTGAGCCGCCCGGCCGTCTCGGAACACCTGGCCGTGCTGCGGCACGCGCGGCTCGTCAGCGAGGAGCCGCGCGGCCGTCATCGGTATTACCACCTGGCCGCCGATCCGCTGGCCGAGGTGAGCGACTGGCTGCATCCGTTCGAGCATTTCTGGCGCGAACGCCTCAAGGCGCTGCGCGACGTTGCCGAAGGAGAAGACCTGTGAAGAACAGCATCGAGTGCGACCAGTTCGTCGCACGCCCGCCGGCTGCCGTGTGGCGGGTGCTGACCGAGCCGGAGCTGCACGCGAAGTGGTGGGCCGCGGGCGACATCAGGCCGGTCGTCGGGCACCGCTTCACGCTCGACATGGGATCGTGGGGTGAGCAGCAGTGCGAGATTCTCGAGGTCGAACCCGAGAAGTTGCTGCGCTACACCTTCGCCGAGGGCGTGCTCGACACCACGATCACCTGGCGGCTCGAGCCCGAGGGCGACGGCACCCGGCTCTTCCTGCTGCACGACGGGTTCGCGCCTGGTTCGACGGCCCTCGAAGGAATGGGGCGGGGCTGGCCGGGCCTGCTGCGCCGGGTCGAGGTCGCGGCGGCGTAACAATTTACGTCCCCTTCACGCGTACGCGCTTGAGCCACGTCACATCGGGTGCTCCGCGCACAGGACGACTGGCTACGGTCGTCGGGTGCGCATCGGGCAGCAGTACGAGGACTCGGCAGCCGGCGAGCGCGCCACCGGCTGGGAGTTCGCCTGGCTGGACGGGCGTGACGTGGGCTCCGAGCCCACTTGGTCGTTCCCCGGGATCGCCCGCGCCCTGGTGCGCCGGGCCGCCGCGCTGCTCGACCTCGACACCGGCAACGGCGAGTTCCTGGCCGAGCTCGCGCCCCTCCCGCCGCACACGGTCGCGGTCGAGAGCTGGTCGCGCAACACCCCGGTGGCCCGCGACCGGCTCTACCCCTTCGGCGTGCAGGTGCTGACCGAGCTGCCCGGCGGCGAGAACGAGTTCGACGTGGTGCTCAGCCGGCACGGCCGGCTCCCCGCGGCCGACATCGTGCGCCTGCTGCGTCCCGGCGGCACGCTGCTCAGCCAGCAGGTGGGCAGCGACGACCTGGCCGAGCTGAACGTGGCGCTGGGGGCGCCACCGGCTCACCGCCAGCCCTGGAACGCCGAGGTCGCGGTGGCGGCCCTGACCGACGCCGGCCTCGAGGTGCTCGACGTTCGCGAGGAGCGCCCGCCGGTCGCCTTCCAGGATGTGGGCGGCATCGTGCGCCAACTTCGCGATCTGCCCTGGCAGATCCGTGACTTCTCACCGAGGCTTTACCAAGACGCATTGGAGCGCCTCGACACGTTCATCCGCCTGCACGGCGCCTTCACCGTGACCGCCCATCGGTTCCTGGTCGAAGCCGTCCGTCCGTAACCCCCCACCCCCCAAAGAAAGATCGGCCCATGCGCTCGTTGATCCTCGCCGTCGCCCAGCCGCCCGTCCACGCCCTCGACATCGCCGCCAACGTGACCCGGCACGCCGCCACCGTGCGGGCCGCCCACGCCCGGGTCGTCGTCTTCCCCGAGCTGTCCCTGACCGGGTACGACGTGGACGCGCCGCTGCTCGCGCCGGACGACCCGCGGCTGCGCCCGCTGATCGACGCCTGCGCCGCCACCGACTCGATCGCGCTGGCCGGCGCCCCGATCGCGGGCCCGCACATCGCGACGCTGCTGGTCGACGCCGACGGCGCGCGGGTCGTCTATCGCAAGGTGCACCCGCACGGCTCGGCCGAGGCACGGTTCCGTCCCGGCCCCGGCCCCGAGGTCATCGAGGTCGACGGCTGGCGGCTGGGCCTGGCCATCTGCCGCGACACCGGCATCGAGGAGCACTGGGCGGCCACGGCCGAGCTGGGCATCGACGCCTACGTGGCCGGCGTGGTCGACGAGCCCGCCGCCGAGGCCGTGATGGCCGAGCGGGCCCGCAAGATCAGCACCACGTACGGGGTGTGGACGGCGATCGCCTCGAGCGCGGGCGCGACCGGCCCGGACTATCCCGAGACCGCGGGCCGCTCCGGCATCTGGACCCCCGACGGCATGGTCGCCGCGCGGGCCGGCAGCGCCGTGGGCGAGATCGCGCGGGCCACCCTCTACGCCGAGCAGCTCGCCCGCGTCTAAGCCTTCTTCCGTCCCAGCACGAGGCTCGTGCGCAATTCGAGCGTCACCGAGCCGCCGAAGCTGTCGAGCGCCGCGCCGACCCCGTCCAGGGCGCGGCGCTGCTGGTCGGGCGTGTGCCGCAGGAACGGCGAGAACGTCTGGAGCAGCTCGAGATAGCGCTGCTTGGGATAGACCGGATACGTCGTGAGGCGGCGCTCCTCGACGTCGGCCCACAGCCCGGCGGCGGTCACGTCGTCACGCACCCAGTGATCACCGCGGTCGGCCACCTTCGGGTCGATCTCGGTCAGCACCTCGGTGATGGCCCGATCCTGCGCCCGGTCGGCATAGGCGAACTTGTGCTGAAACAGCGCCACCGTGCCGCCCGGCGCGAGAGCGTCAAATGCCTTCCGGTTGCGCGTCCCGGCGTCCATCCAGTGCCACGCCATCGCGCAGGCGATCAACCCCGGTTCCCCGTACGGCTGCCAGCCCTCGAAAGTCGTCTCGAGCACCTCGACCGTGGGGAACTTGGCCCGCAACACGGCAGCCATCCGCGGGTCGGGTTCCAGCGCGGTGAGCGGCGCCCCCAGCCCGACCAGCAGTTCGGTGCCCTTGCCGGTGCCCGCCCCGAGCTCGACGATGCTCTCCGGCGCGCCGCCATAGTCTTCGATCATTTCCCGTACGGCTTCCGGATAGCCCGGCCGCACGTCGTCGTAGAGGGCGGCGACCTCGCCGAAGACTCGCACCATGCGGCCGACCCTAGCGACTAGGCTCATGATCGTGCAGCGTCATTACGGACGGCCCGAGGGTTCCCCGCCGACCAACGGCTACAGCCACGCGGTCGCGTTCACCGGTCCCACGGTCGTCGTCTCGGGGCAGGTGCCGCTCGACGCCGAGGGCCGCCTGGTCGGCGAGGACGACGCGCTCGAACAGACCCGCCAGGTCTTCCGCAACATCACGACGGCCCTGGCCGCGGCCGGCGCCACGATGTCCGATGTGGTCAAGCTGACGATCTTCCTGACCAGCCTGGCCGACCTGCCCGCCTTCCGCACGGCCCGCGACGAGTTCATCGACCTGGCGAACCCGCCGGCCAGCTCCCTGGTGCAAGTGGCCGGCTTGGTCAGCCCCGACTTCCGGGTCGAGATCGAGGCCCTCGCCGTCCTGCCCGCCTGAACAGAACCGTCAGCGCTAAGCCTCTTTCAGGTGAGCCCGGCTCCCCCTTTAGTGGAAAGCCACACTTGCCCCCAGGCAAGCATCGCGATTTCTCTTCGCATCTGCTTCACGCCGACCCCCTCAAATTGGGGGTCACGCGCCACAATGGATCAGCGGCGGCTTGAACGCCCGGCGCCCGCCTGATAGGGCCCTGGTTCCCGCAGCCCAGCCCTGCGACCAGCAACAACCGGTGATCGCCAACGGGCCGGCAACGGTTGATCCTTCACGTTTCCGTCAGTCTCACGGGTTAGTCCGATCATCGATACCCGGCTGACTTCCCGTTCCGCATAGGACGGGCGGAAGCACTATCGCTTCGTCGTTTCCGTTCCGCCATCTTTGTCGCAGCGCCGGAACGCTTCGAGCCCCGGCCCCACACATTCCAAGCACCACCCGCGATTTCTCGCCCGTTCCTGGAGGAACATCCCATGCGCAAGAACACCAAGCGTTCCGTCGCCGCCGTTGCCGCCGCCGTCGTGGCGATCGGCGGAGGCGCGGCCGCCTGGGCCGCCTGGACCGTCAGCAACAGCGCCACCGCGAGCGCGAGCGCCGGCTCCGCGACCCCGGTGGGCATCGTCGACGCCAAGCTGACCGGGCCGCTGGTGCCGGGCCCCGGCACCGGCGTCGAGTTCACGGTGAACAACACGAACCCCTTCAGGGTTCTGGTCACCGGCGCGAGCCTCAGCGGCTTCGCCACCACGCAGGACGGCTGCGACGCGGACAACTTCGTGGCCATCGAGGACGCCGCCTTCAACTCGTTCGAGCTGGAAGCCAACGCGGGAACGCACACCTACACGTGGAACAACTCGATCAAGCTGAAGGACAACCCGGACGACGCTTGCAAGGGCGCTCCGATCACCTTCCAGGTCTCGGTCGACGCGGAGAGCCTCGACTCCTGATCGCCGGAGGGGAGGGGTCGACGGCCTCTCCCCTCCTCGAGCGGTGATTAGTCGATCGACGAGAGAGCGTGACGATGAGCCGAACAACCAGGAAGGCGAAGGTTCTCACCGCCGCCGGAGTGGCCTCAGCACTCGTCGCCAGCGGTGCGGCGTGGGCCGCGTGGCGGATGTCCGGTCAGGCCCGCGCGACTGCCACGGTCGGAACGGTGATTCCGCTGAGAGGCAAGGGAGTCCTTCCGTTCGGCGCCGCCCTCTACCCGGGAACCAAAACCCGGCTTCGGGTCCAGATCACGAACGACAACTCCTTCCCCGTAGCTGTTTACCGAGTTGCGCAGGGCTCCACCCCGGTCGAGGCGGACGCTGCCCACGCCGCGGCCGGGTGTGTGAACACGGGCGTCGTACTGGTCCGGCCCAGCTATCCGGTGGCCTGGAACATCGGCCCCAGAAAGTCATCGATCTTTCAAATCGACGGCGCGGTCAAGATGACCAACGCGAGCAACTCAGCATGCCAGGGCGCCACCTTCACGATTCCTCTGCTTCTGACTGGAAAGGTCACCGCACAGTGAGACGCGGCCGGACCACAGCAGCGGTTCTTGTTGTCGCCGCCGGGCTGATCGCGGCCGGCAGCGGCCTCTCGGCCTGGGCGAATTGGGAGATCGATCAGACCACCGAGGCCAAGGGCAGCACCGGCCGCGTGCCCGCTGTTGCCCAGCCCAAGGCAGAGATGGCGGATGGCCGGCCGGCGATCGAGTGGGCCCAGCCGGACGTCGCGCCCAGTCGGCCCGTTACCGGGTATGTCGTGGTGCGGGTGCACAAGAGCGGCCGTCAGGTCGTGTGCACCGTTCCGGCTGCCACCCGCACGTGCGTGGACAAGACGCCACCGGCGGGCTCGGTGTCCTATGTCGTCCGGGCCACCGCCTCCACCTGGACCGGCCCCGACAGCCCGGCCTCGGAGCCGCTGCAGATCACACTCGTGGCCGCCGCCGTGGCCGCGATTCCCGAGGTCGAGCCGGCCGTGGCTGGCAAGCCCGCCGCTCCCGATCTCGCCCCGGCACCGGCCGCGAAGCCCCCGGCCGAACCGGACGCGAAGCCCACACCCAAGCCGGTCGGGAAGCCCACCACCACTCCCCCGGCGCCGAAGGAAGAAGCCACGACCACATCGCCACCCGTGTCCTCACCCGCGGGGGCGGAGTCCGAGACGCGTGAGCCGGAGCCGTCCGCCAGCGGTTCTGCTCCGTAGGCATTCCTCAATGGTGGGGGAATGATCGAGCCCGCGGTGGGGTCCCACACCGCGGGCTCGGTCAATTCCGGGTACCCAAGAATGGTGAATCCTTCGGAATTGGCATCGGCCCAGCGGCACCGTGAAAGTTGCACATTTGGCCGGGCGCGTCACTGGTGCTAGTCCGCCGTCCGGCCACGACAGTGGGCCCTGCGGTGAATGCCCTGGTCAGTGCGGTGACGTCGGCGACGCCGCCCTTTCCCCCTTTGGGATTAGGCCGGACAGGCGCAAGTGTGCGATTTATGCGCGCAGAACCGCGGACGGAATGCCGATCACATGACCAGGGGTCGTCAGCGACCGTTGTTACACACGAGTCTCGCACCCGTCGCTGAGGAGGAAGGCCCCGCATGCTCATCCCGATCCCTCGGCCTGCCCGAAATACGACGGCGGCACGGTCATGATGCGGCACGAGGCGCTCACTCGACTCCGGGAGGGCGGCGGCCTCTACGGAAGCGGCCCCGACGGCAACAGGATTCCCGACATGCACATCGAACTGGACCCGGCCGAGCACGAGGAGCCGACGTGGGAGGTCCGGCGGGCCGACCCGGGCCGTAAACGGCGGCTGGACCGGCGGACCCGGCTGATCCTCGGCATCGCCGCAGCCGCCGCGGTGGTCGTGAACGCCAGCGCGGCCTGGGCCTACTGGCAGATCACGGGCTCGGAGGTGGCGGCGGCCGACGGCCCACCGGTCGAGCTGTCGCTGCGCGCCCGGTCCGACCTGAACAAGCCGTTGCAGCCGGGCACGACCGGCGACCTGGTCGTCACGGTGACCAACGACAACGGCTTCCCGATCAGGATCACGTCGGTGTCGGCCAACGGCCCGGTCACCGCCGACCCCGAGCACGAGCGGGCCGGCTGCGACCCGGCGACCGTCCGGCTGGCCCAGCCCCGCTTCGACGTGCTGTGGGAGGTGGGCCGCAACGCCATCGGCGCCTTCAACGTGCGCGGCGGGCTGAGCATGGCGGCCGGCGCCAAGAAGGCCTGCGACGGCGCGATCTTCACGGTGCCGGTGCGGGTCTCCGGCGTACAGGAGGAAAGCTCTTGATCGTCACTCGTATCTGAGCTGCTCGGTGCTGGTGACGCGGCGGGCCGCGGGCAGCAGGACGCCGACGGTGGTGGCCAGCACGAGGGCGGAGCCGACAGCCACCGGCGCCAGGACGGCGGCCGCGTCGAAGGTAACGGGCACCTGTGACAGGCGCATGAGCACGGCCCCGAGGCCGATGCCCGCGCCGATCGCGAGGGCGAGCCCGGCCAGCAGAGGTACGAACGCCTGGAGCAGCACCGACCAGATCACTGTGGAGCGGCGGGCGCCGACCGCGGCCAGCACGCCGAGGAGCCTTCGCCGGTCGTGCAGGCGGGATGCCACGTCGAGCAGCAGTCCGACGCCCATCATCAGCAGGATCACGGCCGACCCGAGGTTGAGCGCGACGCGCAGCGATGCGTACTTGTCGTATTCGGGAACGATCGCGGTGAACATGGCCAGCGGGTCGATCTCGGCCGCCACCCCGCGCAGCTGACCGGCCGCCGTGGCCGGCGCGTCCTCCGAGGCGAACATCCGCGTCTCGACGAACCAGGGCCGCACGCCCGCCACGGCCGCGGGGGTCGAGGTCAGCAGCAGCCCGAAGGTGACGTTCTGCGCGTCGGTGCCGACCAGCCGGGCCGGGCGGGCGCCCGACGGAATCGGCAGTTTCCGGCCGGGGGCGGGGTCGAGCTTCCCGGCGTCCAGGGTGATCGACCGGCCCGGGTCGCCGACGACGAAGGCGTCCCCGGCGGCGCACCGGTCGAAGGTCGCGACCTGCCGCAGCGACTCGCAGTCGCCGATCACGAGGTGGCCGCTGGCGTAGCTGGTCGGGCTGCCGTACAGGCCATATTTAGCGACCGTGCCGGCCCGGATACCGTCGACGCTCTCGAATCTTGCGGTGCGCGCCCGCATGGCCGCATCCGTCTGCGGGCCGGGGGCTTGCAGGATGTACGCGGGGTCGGCGGGGTTGTCCGGCACCTCGCGGCGGGCACTGGCGGCGCCGAACGTCGCGTGCAGGGCGATCGCACCGGTGACGGCGACGACGATGCCGGTGACAGCCCGGGTCGAGGCGGCCGGGTTCTGACGCAGCTGCTGCGACGCGAGCTGCCACGCCGCCGACCCGCTGGGCAGCACCCGAGCGGCCAGCGGCACGAGATAGGGCACGAGCGGGATCAGCGCGAGGACCGCCAGGACCACACCGATCCCGGCCCGCTCCTCGTCGGGATTCGACGCGCCGGTGAGCACGGGCCGGAGCAGCCACAGGCTCGCGGCCAGAGGCAGCAGACGCCACCAGAGCCGGCCGTTCCAGGTGGTCGAGCGGCGGAACACGCCCAGCGGCTCGACCGCGACGCCGCGGAAGCCGAGCAGGGTCAGTCCGGCCGAGAGGGCGAGCACGATCGCGACGACCAGCAGGGCCAGCACGGGCACGGGACTGATGTCGGCCGGGAAGACGCTGACGTCGAAGAGCCGCAGGTCGGCCGACCGGCTGCGGACCAGCAGATAGAGCACCGTGCCGGCCGCCAGTCCGAGCCCGGCCGGCACCAGGCTTTCGCCGAGCGCGATCCGCAGCACCGCCCGGCTGTCCGCGCCGACCAGCCGGATCGCGGCCAGCCGGCGGTCGCGGGTGTCGGCCCCGAAACGCAGCGCGGCCCCGATGAAGATCGCGATGGGCAGCAGCAGCGTGGCCAGCATGGTTGCGACCACGACGTACGTGCCCTGGCGGGGTTCGCCGTCGTCGAGCGAGTAGCCGAACCGGTCGACCCGCCACGAGTTCACCCCGACCAGAGCCTCGGCGCGCTTGTAGCCGGCGTAGTACGCGAACTCGTGCGGCCCGGACAGCCCGGCGGGCGCGATCGTGCCGACGACCTCGTACGGCATCTGGCGGCGCAGGGTGTCGCCGTCCGGCCCGGCCAGCGCGGCCTGCAGGGCGGGTGACGCGTACATCTGCTGGTCGCCCGGGATGGCGGGCACGCCGGGCGGCAGCGGCGCCGCGGGCGACTCGGGCCAGATCAACCTTCCCCGTACGGCGTTGCTGCCCCACTGCGAGTCGACGGACGCCACGATCAGCGTCTGCCCGGGCGGCACCTCGTGCAGGCCCACGCTGTCGTCGCGCTGCAGCATGCGGTCCTGGCGGGCGTCCAGCATGACCGGCACCGAGGCGCCCAGCAGCAGCGCCGCCGCCCCGATGGCTACCCCGGCCGAGGCCATCGCCGTGCGCAGCCAGCCGTGGCGGCCGCTCGGGAAGGCCAGCCGGATCCCCAGCGCCAACTCGGCCACGACCCGCCTCATCGCGCCGCCATCCGCTCTGTGCTGCGGCCGTCGCGCACGACGATTCCGCGATCCGCGTACGCCGCCACCCGCGCGTCGTGGGTGACCAGCACGACCGCCGCCCCGGCCTCGCGGGCCGAGCGGGTCAGCATCTCCATCACCTGCTCGCCCGAGACGGAGTCGAGCGCGCCCGTCGGCTCGTCCGCGAAGATCACCCGCGGGCCGGTGACCAGGGCCCGCGCCACGGCCACCCGCTGTTGCTGCCCGCCCGAGAGCTCCCCGGGCCGCGAGCGCGCCTTGTCGGCCAGGCCGAGCCGGTCCATCAGGCCGGTGGCGCGGCGCTCGGCCGTACGCCGGGAGACGCCGTCCAGGCGCAGCGGCAACGCCACGTTCTGGAGCGCGGTCAGCTCGGGCACCAGCTGGCCGAACTGGAACACGAAGCCGAACTCTCGACGGCGCAACGCGCTGCGCTTGACGTCGTTCAGGCTCGACAGCTCCTGGCCGTCGTAGCCCACATGCCCGGCGTCCGGCCTGGTCAGCCCGGCCGCGCAGTGCAGCAGGGTGGACTTGCCCGACCCGGACGGGCCCATCACCGAGACGATCTCGCCCGCGTGCACCCGCAGGTCGGCCCCGGCCAGGGCGGTCGTCGGCCCGTACGCCTTGTGCAGCCCCTCGGCGTCCAGAAGCGGGTTCATCGGCCGATCCGCTCGGCCAGCTCGTCGAGCAGCGTGGCCGTGTGTTCGAGCCAGCGCAGGTCGGCGTCGAGGTGAAACAGCGCGTGGTCGCAGATGATCCGGTCGGCCAGGTCGCCGCTCTGCTTGCGCCGGGTCAGCTCACGCATGGCGACCAGGTGTTCCTCGCGCTGCACGTCGAGCACCGCGGCGGCGGACCGGCCGGTCAGCAGGGCGCCGACCACCTTGGCGTACAGGGCGCTCTGCAGGTATTGATCCGGCTTCTCGGGCTCGTCGAGCCAGCGCCGCACGTCGGTAACCCCGGCCTCGGTGATCGTGTAGCGCTTACGGTCGGGGCCGGCGTCGCCCTCGACCCCGTCGACGCTGACCAGTCCGTTGCGCAGCAGCTTGGCCAGGGTGGTGTAGACCTGCCCGTAGTGCAGCGGGCGGTCGCCGCCGAAGTGCTCGTCGTACGCGCGTTTCAGGTCGTAGCCGTGCTGGGGCCGCCCCTCGAGCAACGCGAGGAAAGCCGTGGCGATCGTCATGGCGCGCCACTATACACATGGCTACATAGCTCTACTCGGGCTCCGCCGGCAGCGCGCGCAGCGGGCTCCGATGGCGGCCCGCGTCCTCGTCGTGGCGGAACTCGGCGTGCACGGGCCGGTGATGGCGGCCGCGGTGCGCGGTCAGCCGGCGGATCTCGGGCGGCACGACCACCGACGTACGCAGCACCGCGCTGGCCCGCTCGGCCGAGTCGCGGGCCACCTCGACGTCGTGCGTGGCCGCCTCGATGCCGTCGGCCACCACCCGGGCCATCGCCTCGCCGTAGGTCCGCGCGTCCTGGATCTCGCGCTCGTGGATCAGCGTGGCCTCGTGCTCGCGGCGGCGGGCGGTCCGGGCCTCGTTGCGCTCGTAACCGTTGCCCCGCGAGGCGAACTTGAGGCCGACGGCGGCGCAGTCGAGCGCCACCAGCAGCAGCGTGATGCCCAGATAGAAGACCCCGACACCCCAGAAGTCGCTGGTCACCAGGTGCCACATGGCGGCCGTGCGGGCACCGAAGCCGGCGTCGGCCTTGACCGCGACCTCGTTGGCCTCGCGCTGCTCGGCGATCCGGCCGGTCAGCTCGACCTGCTCCTCGGCGCGGGCCTCGCGGGCCGTGCGCTGGGTGTCGAGCAGCCGCCCGGCCTGCACGTCGAGCGCGGTCGCCTCGTCGTCGAGCGAACGCGACCGCTTGACGAGCTGATCGCAGGAGCCGCCGCTCGGGCAGCCGGCCGCGCGGGTCACACCGTCACCGGCCGAGTCGGCGACCGCCTGTTGATAAAGCCTGCGGGCGTCCTGCCGTTTCTGGGCGGCGCGCTCGGTCAGGCCACTGACCACGGCGTCGTCCGCCACCGTCTCCCGTTTGAGCGCCTCGATCCGGGCCGCATAAGTGCCCACCACGCCCGTACGGTCGATCTTGCTCAGCTGTTGGTTGTGCACCTCGTTGAGGCGCGCGTCGATCTCGCCCTGGTAGCGCGAGAGCATCAACGGCTCGGTGATCAGCACAGCGAACAGCAGGGCCAGTCCGAGGCGTCCGGCGTACAGGCCGATGGTCGGTTTTTTGAGGAAGTGCCGGGGGTCGGTCGACTCGAGCTGCTCATAGCTGATCGCGACCCGCCCGACCACCGCCCGGTCGTAGGCGACGACGCCCGCGGCCACCATCGGGCCGACCAGCCAGCGATACCACGGGTGCTGATAGTTCGAGCCGGCATCGATGAACGCGGCGCCGCCGACCGTGGCGTACCCGAAATAGAGCAGGATGAAGATGCCGATCGCGGAGTAGAGCACCCGGTCGGTGTGTGTGGTCACGCTGGCCGGGTTGACGTTCGCCACCCGCAGCAGCACGTCCCGGCGGCCCCTCGGCATGCAGCCGAGTCTTGCCGATCTTGGGGCGTTGCGTGCCCGAAACGGCCGGTTTTACTGCCGCTTCACCGCTCCCCAAGATCGGGATCGGTGATGGTCACCCGAACTATCACCGAGGCCTGCACCGACTGCGGCTGCGGATCAACGTCGAAACCGGCCGACTCCGGCGCCCCCGCATCGAACGCGGCCATGCGCATCATCGGCTGCCCGCCGCCGCCCGCACCCTCGTCGGCGATCTCGACCAGCCGATCCACCTCGGCCCCGACCGCCGCGGCGTATTCGCGGGCCCGCGCCAGCGCGTCGGTGATCGCCTCCCGCCGCACCTCGGCCCCCGCCCGGCTGCCCGGCCGCAGCTGCCACCAGGGCCCGGACACCGCCGCATGCTCGAGCCGGGCCAGATGCAACAACAGCTGCCCGAGCGGCTCAAAGTCGACAACGGTGATCGTCGTGACGATGCTTCCCGTGTACGCCACCACGCGCTCGCTGCCCCGCTTGAGCTCGGGCAACACGTGCACGCCGCCGGTCTCGCGGCGCTCGATCGCCTCGCCGGACTGGGCCAGCAACTCGTGCAGCTCACGAGACCGCTCCAACAGCCGGCTCACGACCGCTTCCCGCTCCCGGTCACGCGCCGACAGGGTGACAGTGAGAAGCGCCTGCTCGGGCGGCACCTCCCGAAACGCCTCACCACGAACCACAATCACCGGCTGCTCGACCATGCCCCCGACGCTACCCGCCGAAGCCACGCCGCGCGCTCCGCGACCTTCGTGCGCGCGCTCCTTGCCGCCCCGCCTGTCATCCGCGCTGCCGCCAACTCGAACGCCCTCCGCCAACTCGAGACGCCCCCCGCCAGCCGACCCGCAGTCGGTCGACCCCAACGTTTGTGAGGACTCACTTACCGCGGCCGAACAAGGACGTCTTGGATGTGAGTACTCACTTACCGCATGCCGGGCGCGACGTCCTGGAAGTAAGTACTCACTCACCACCGCCGGACCGGCCCGTCCCGGATGTAAGCAGTCACTTACCGCCGCCGAGCCGGCCCGTCCTGGATGTGAGTCCTCACTCACCGCCGCCGAGCCGACCCGTCCTGGATGTGAGTCCTCACTTACCGCAGCCAGGCAGGGACGTCCTGAAAGTGAGTACTCACTTACCGCTGCCGGGCGAGGACATCCTGAAAGTGAGTACTCACTTACCGCTGCCGGGCAGGGACATCCTGAAAGTGAGTACTCACTTACCGCCGCCGGGCAGGGACATCCTGGAAGTAAGTACTCACTTACCGCCGCCGGACAGGCCCGTCCTCGATGTGAGTACTCACTTACTGGAGGCGCGCGAGACGGCCGGCGGGTGGGCGGCGTTCAGCCCGCTGGCGCGTATCGAGTGCCGATGCGCTGCCCGGACAGTTCGGTGAGTGCGTCGCGGGCGTCGGCAGCGATGCGGTCAGTGTCGGCCGGGGTGACCGGGCCGATCTCGGCGCCGTCGATGCGGCCGCCACGAACGTGCAGCCGGAACAGGCCGCGTGGGCCGATGATCACCTGGAGGGCCGGCTTTTCGGGGCATTCGTCGATCAGCCTGTACGCCTCGGAAATCCGCGAGCGGGCCGTGTCGTGCCCCTCGCCGCGCTGCATGAGCGGCGCCAGTGCCGCCTGTATGCGAGCCGCTTCCAACGCTTCCAGCAGGCCCGCGGCGACGCGGGCCGGGCCCAGCGCCGACCACCAGCCGGAACGCAGACCTATGTCGACACATCGGCCCACCGGGTCGACCATCGCGTAAGCCGTGCCTGTGCGGTCAATACCGTTGATTGTCTTGTTCACCGGCGCTCCCCCGATCTCCGGTGATACCGAGAGTAGCGCAGGCATCCGCCCCCGCGAATGCCCGTATCGGGTGGCCGACCCGCCCCCGTCAGGAACGTCGGCGTGCCCGAAGGAGCATGAGAACCGCCACCCCGACGACCAGCACCAGCACGCCGACGGCCACGATCAGAAACGGTGGCAGGCCACTGTCGTTCGTGGACGTCGTCGTGGCCGCGTTCTGGGCGGGCTTCCGCGAGGCCGGCGGGGTGGACGGCTCGGCCCGTGGGGCGGTCAGGGCCGCGACCAGGTCGAGCTGCCCCTCGCCGTAGCGGTCGTCGCGGCCCTTGGGGCCACGGTCCACGGCCGTCGACATGAGCCGGTTCACGACCTCCTCGGCGCGCATGTCGGGATAGCGCGCGCGGATCAGCGCGACCCCACCCGCGACCAGGGCCGACGAGAGACTCGTGCCGTTACTGACGTCGTATT
Organism: Paractinoplanes lichenicola; assembly: GCF_016785085.1. GTDB lineage: Bacteria > Actinomycetota > Actinomycetes > Mycobacteriales > Micromonosporaceae > Actinoplanes > Actinoplanes lichenicola. The sequence goes on along the minus strand of NZ_JAENHO010000003.1, from coordinate 506,155 downwards.
TGTTGCCGGGGCGGGCCACCGGGATCGAGACCCCGTACGTGACCAGGTCGACCTCCGGCCCGTGGTTGGAGAACGACGCGATCCGGTTGTCGCGGCCGACCGACCCGACGGCGATGACGTTCGGGAAGGCGGCCGGATCGACCACGCCGCCCCCGCCGTTGCCGGCCGAGCCGACCAGCACGACGTCGTTGGCGAACGCCTCGGCGATCGCGTCCTCGAGCACCTGGTCGGATTCCAGGTCGAACGACATGTTGACGACCTTGGCGCCGTGGTCGGCGGCCCACTTGATGCCGTTGGCGACGAGCAGGTCGTCGTTGACGGGCCGGATCGGCATGACCTTGCTGCGCGGGGCCACGCCGAGCAGGCCGCTGCCCTCCCCGTGGCCGCGGCCGGCGATCAGGGTCGCGATGCCGGTGCCGTGCGGTCCGGTGTCCACATTGTCGGAAGGCTCGTCCCGCGTCACGATCCAGCCGGGCACGGTCGCGCCCCGCAGGTCCCGATGCCGGGTGTCCACGCCGGTGTCGATCACGGCCACGGTCACCCCGGCGCCGCCCTTGCCCAGTTGCTGGGCCTCCTCGAGACGCATGGGCCCGAAATACCACTGCCGATCCCGCCACGAGTCGGCCCGCGCGGGCACCCCGGTCAGCAGCACGACAAGCAGGGCAGCGAACAGCGCAGCTCCTGCTCGTCGAAGCGCCGGAAAAGCGCGGCCGCCGGGCCACCGGTCGAAATCCCAAGACCGGCCACGCAGCCGAGCAGGGCGAGACCGACCGCGTCGTACGCCGTCGATCCCGTCCCGCCCGGCGAACCGTCTCACCCGCGGCGGCCGATCACGTTCGGGCCGGGGTCGTGCCAGTCGTCGTCCGCGTCGGGGCCGATCACCGGGTTGACGCCCTCGGCGACCTGCCACAGGTTGTCGGGGTCGAAGCCGGTCGGCTCCTCGCCGTGGGGGGACCGCGAGCCCCGCCCACCCTGGGTTCCGCCCGCGAAGGTGTGCCGATCGGGTCCGACCGGGTCGTCCGGCAGCCAGCTCGGTCGCGGAGCCCGCGCGGCACCACCACGGCCCGCCCCGGCACCCAGCCGACCGCCACCAGCACCGACACCGCCCACACCGGCCCGGCCGCCACCGGCGCCGGGTCCACCGATGCCCGCGCGACCGCCGCCGACGCCACCCAGCGGGCCGCCGACCACGCCGGAAGCGCCGCCCGGGGCCGACCCGAAGGCCTCCACGTCGCCGGCACCAGGACGGATGCCACCGACCTCGTCACCGTCACGGCGTCCGGACCGGCCGCGAGCGGCGCCGGGACCGCGTACGCCCCCGAGGCCACGACCGGCCGCTCCACCAGGACCACCGGCCCCGCCGAGCTGCGGCCCACCGCCGCCACGGCCGGACCCGCCCTCAATGCCACCGATACCGCCGGGCCGGGACCCCACACCGCGTCCCGCACCACCGACACCGGGATTGCCGACGCCGCGACCACCCGTGGCACCCGGCCCACCGACCGACCCGGGCCCGCCGATGACCGCGCCCGACGGCAGCGTCCGCCCCACGGCCGGACCACGACCGGCCCCGCTCACCGGAGGACGGCCGACACCGGCGCCCGGCACCGGACCACCGCCGCCACCACCGCCCGGCAGCACCCCCGGCACCAGCGGCGGAACGCCACCCAGCGACGGCGGCGCACCCCCACCCGGGACCGGGCCCGCCGGACCGCCACCGATCGGAGCCGGCAAAGTCGCGGGCGGGTTGATCACCCCGGCCAGATCAGGCCCGCCGGGACGAACCCCGACGCCCGCGCCGGGATCGGAGGGTGAGCCAGGCGAACCAGGCCCACCAGGCGAGCCAGGCGAGCCAGGCGAACCGGGCGAGCCAGGCCCACCAGGCAAACCGGGCGAGCCCGGATCGTCGGGCAGGATCGGCTCCTGGCCCGGCAACGGCGGCGGCGGGTCATGCGGCAAAGCGGTGCTGATGCCGCCCGACCCAAGACGACCCGAGCCCGAGCCCGAGCCGCCACCCCCGGGCTGCGGCTTGGGCGGCCACTCCTGCGGCCCCTCGCCCACGCTGAAGTTGTACGGATCGGGCACCCGCAGGTCGGCCACCGCGTCGGAGACCGCGCCCTCCATCGTGATCATGATGGCGCGGGCCTGCTCGTCGATCTCGTCCTCGGCGCTGTCGAACCAGCGCGGCACCAGGTCGTCGCTCTTGTCCTTGTATTTCTCCCACAGCGGCTCGATCGACTTCTTGGCCGTGTCGAGCGCGTTCAAGATCTTGTCGAGGCCGTTCGCCGTGGTGTCGGCGTCGGTCGCGGCCACCTGGAGCCGGGCCATCAGCCGGTCGAGCTCGTTGAGGAAGGCCTCGGCGGACGCGTTCTGGTCGGGCGGCCACGCGGCGATCAGGTCGGCCTTGGCCGTGGCGAGGGCCTGATGCTGGCCGCGGATCGAGCCGGCCAGCCGCTTCCAGCCCTGCACCTGCTCGCGGGCGAGCCCATCTTCCTCGTTCATCACCATCGACCACAGCCGGGGCGTGTTGAACGCTCCCCAGTTCGTGCAGTAGCTGCTGGTCAGCACCGGGTCGCTCATATCGCCTGCCGCCCGCCGTGCGGGATTGCCCGCTCGGCCGCCTGACGCCGGGCCTGCGCCTCGGTCGCCGCCGTGACCAGCGCACCGTTGATCCAGTCGGTGCGGTCGGCCGCGCGCATGTCGGTGGCGTCGAGCGCTTCGGCCACCTTGGCCGCCGCGTCGGCCAGCACGCGGGCCGCAGCCATGTATTCCTCGATGTTCGCGGTCGAGGCTTCGACGCTCGCCGCGTATCGGGCCTTGGCGGCGTGCACGCTGCCGCTGGCGTTGTTCGTTCCGAAGCGCACCCCGGTGCCGAAGGACACCCGCGCGTCGGAATACCCCGGCTCGAGGGTCCGGGACGTGTCGTCCTGGACCTGGTCGGAGAACTTGTTCAGACCGTCGGTCTCGACGCGAATGCCGTCACTCACGACCGCCTCCCCGTAGCTACGTCGTCTCGCAACGCACCGAGGGTAGCGACCGTTGTCTACCTGAACCTAGGCCGTGTTTCGTAGCTGGGGCGGGGCTGCGGCCGGGCCCAGCTACGAAACAGGACCTAGGCCAGGCGGGCGACCGCCGCGGCCACTCGCTCGTCGGTCGCGGTCAGAGCGATCCGCACGTGCTGCTCGGCGGCGGGGCCGTAGAAGGCACCGGGAGCAGCCAGAATGCCGCGTTCGGCGAGCCAGTCGACGGTCTTCCAGGAGTCCTCGCCGCGGGTCGACCACAGGTAGAGGCCGGCCTCGGAGTGGCTGATCTCGAATCCCGCTTTTGTGAGCGCCACCCGCAGTTCGTCGCGGCGGCGGGCGTAGACCGCGCGCTGGGCGGCCACGTGCTCCTCGTCGCCGAGCGCGGCGATCATCGCGGCCTGCACGGGGGCGGGCACGATCATGCCGCCGTGCTTGCGGACGGCGAGCAGCTCGCCGATCAGGGCCGGGTCGCCGCCGACGAAGCCGGCCCGATAGCCGGCCAGGTTGGACCGTTTGGACAGCGAGTGCACGGCCAGCACGCCGGTGTAGTCGCCGCCGGTCACCGCGTCGTCGAGCACCGAGACGGGCTTCGTCTCCCAGCCCAGCGACAGGTAGCACTCGTCGCTGACGACCACGGCGCCGCGCTCGCGGGCCCACGCGACGACCTTGCGCAGGTGCTCGACGGGCAGCACCTTGCCGGTCGGGTTGGACGGCGAGTTGATCCAGACCAGGCGTACGGACGGGTCGGGCCCGACCGCGGTCAGCGCGTCGGACCGGATCACCTTGGCCCCGGCCAGGCGCACACCGACCTCGTACGTCGGGTAGCCGATGGCCGGGATCACGACGGTGTCGCCCGGACCGACGCCGAGCAGGGTGGGCAGCCAGGCGACCAGCTCCTTGGAGCCGATCGTGGGCAGCACATCAGGGGTGCCCGAGGCGCCGCACTCACGGACGAGCCACTGCGCGATGGCCGCGCGCAGGGCCGGGGTGCCCGCGGTGAGCGGGTAACCCGGCGAATCCGACGCGTCCGCGAGGGCGCGCCGGATCAGCGGCGGCACGGGGTCGACGGGCGTGCCGACCGAGAGGTCGACTACGCCGTCGGGGTGCGCGGCCGCCCGGGCCTTGGCCGGCTCCAGCAGATCCCAGGGGAAATCCGGCAGGGCCGCGGACAGCCCGCTCAGCTCTCGCCCCGGGGCGGCTGCGACGCGACGAACGGCGTGTCCTTCTCGATCTTGCCGACCTTGGCCGCGCCACCGGGCGAGCCGAGGTCCTCGAAGAACTCGTAGTTCGCCGTCGTGTAGTCCTTCCACTGGTCGGGGACGTCGTCCTCGTAGAAGATCGCCTCGACGGGGCAGACCGGCTCACAGGCCCCGCAGTCGACGCACTCATCGGGGTGGATGTAGAGCATCCGGTTGCCCTCATAGATGCAGTCGACCGGGCATTCCTCGATGCATGCCTTGTCAAGCACATCGACGCAGGGCTCAGCGATGATGTAGGTCACGGGTCTTTCCCTCCAAAGCCTTGCCGCGGGGACCGCCGGCGACAGTTGCAGAGCCTAGTATCACCGCCGGAGGAGGTGACACGTGCTCCGTCGGCAGGATGTGGGGCACCGGGTGGTGGTACGCCGCATTGTAGGGGTTTCCCAGAACCGGACGCTCTATACGGATGCCCTCGGTGAGCTGGTCGATCTCACCGAGACCGATCTTACGATCGCCACCGAGAAGGGCACCGTCCGCGTCCCACTGCGTGAGGTTCATCGCGCGAAAAGGGTGCCCGCCGCTCGCCGCCCGCCCGCGGCCGAGGTGATCGCCCTCGAGCTGGCCGCGAACGACGCCTGGCCGGCTCCGACGCAGGCCAAGCTGGGCAATTGGCTCCTCCGGGCCGCCGAGAACTGGACCGGCCGGGCGAATTCGGCCCTCGCGGTGGGCGATCCCGACCGGCCGCTCGAGGCCGCCATCGACGCGGTCGAGGAGTGGTATTCGGCACACGGCCAGCGCCCGCTGATCAACGCGCCGATGCCGCTGGCCGCTCCGGTCAACGCCGCCCTCGACGCCCGCGGCTGGGGCGCCCGGCCGCTCACCCTGGTGCAGACGACCTCGCTGGCCGCGCTGACCGGCGTGTTGCCGGCCCGGCCCGATCTGTCCCCGGTCGAGCTGGCCGACAGCCCCGGCGACGACTGGTTCGTCATGGTCGCCGAGCACAAGGGCACGCTGCCGCCGGCCGCCGGACGCATCCTGAGCGCCCCCGCCGACGTCGTCTTCGCCCAGGTTCGCGACGCCGACGGCGGCCTGCTCGCAGTGGGCCGGGGCGCGGTCACCGGGCCCGGCCGCTGGCTCGGCGTGGCGCTGCTGCAGACGGCCCCGCACGCCCGCCGGCAGGGCCTGGCCCAGCACGTGCTGCGCGGGCTGGCCCAGTGGGGCGCCCAGCACGGCAGCTCGCGGGTCTATCTGCAGGTCGAGGAGCGCAACACGAGCGCGGTCACGCTCTACGGCCGGGTCGGCTTCACCACGCACCACACGTATCTGACACGCGAGGCACCACTCGACTAACGTCAGCGACGGACGATCTTGCGCGGCTTGGCCTGGCGCATCTCGCCGTAGGCCTTGAGCGAGCGCGAGCGATAGTCGTGGCCGAGCGCGACCGAGACCCAGTAGCCGACCAGGGTGCCGCCGCCGGCGAACGCGGCGTAGAGGGCGATCTGGGCGAAGAAGTGGTCGGAGCCGCTCGCGAACGGCTGCTCGCCGCTGACGAACGGTCCGACCAGGAGGGTCAGCACCATCGCGCCGGCCACGCCGAGCGCCCAGTCGGGCACGAGCCACTCCGACGGGCGGCGCCGGTGCGAGGCCCGGAACGCGTAAACGGCCAGCACCACGCCGATCAGCGCGAACATGATGACCGTCGTACGGGTCTCGGCGGCGTCGTTGTCGTCGAACGCGAACCGGGTGACCAGCCGGGCCACCGCGTTGATCGCGAACAGGCCGATCGCCAGCGCCGCGATCGGGAACCAGCGCTGCTGCCTCATATGCCCTCCCGGAACCTGCCCGGCGGACTACTCCGTGCCGCCGCAGACGAATCGTGGCTCGGGATCGTAACGCCAAGTGAACTTCTCGCGCTCGACCTCCTGGCCATCCTTGCGGATGACGCGCCATGCGTCCTGGGTGAAGCCTGGGAGTCCGCTGGTAGCGATGCACCGGGGACCGGCCTCGCGCTGCACGGTGGGCGGGCTGGTCCGGTTGCGCTTGGGGCCGTAGACGGTCTTGACGCTGTCGTAGACCTTCGTGCTCCACAACGTCACGGTCACCGAGCGCCCGGTTGTGGCGGTGTCGATCAGAACCCCGTACGGGGTGGTGTTCTTGAACTTGAGATCGAGCGTCGGATAGAAGATCGTCGCCTCGATGACCGCGGGATAGCGCGAGAAGTAGAACGAGTGCGGCTTGTGCTCGACGTCCTCGAGGCCCGCGTAGTAGGCCGCGTTGAACAGCGTCGTCGTGAACTGGGAGGCGCCGCCGCCGACACCCGGCTCGAGCACGCCGCCGACGATCACCGGGGCGTCCTTGTAACCCTTGGCGTAGTTGCGCTCGCCGGTGTGCTTGTTGAGCGAGAACGTCGCCCCCGGCTGCACGACCGCGCCGTCCACGGCCTTGGCCACGGTGATGATGTTCTGGCTGCGTGGGGCGTTGCGACCGCCGGTGAAATACGTGGTGAAGGTCGACACCTTCTCCTTGATGCCGAGCTTGGTCACGTCGGCGACGCTCGTCTCCGACTCGGCCGTGGCCAGCACGCCGGTGACCTCGCGCGAACCCGTGGCCGGGAGCACCTTGAGCAGCTCGGGGCCGAGTTTGGTGACGTCCACGAGCCGGCCGGGAGTGCCCGCCACGACCTGCGGCTTGCCGTCCTGCAGGCGTACGGAAGCCGGTTTGGCCGCCGTCTCGACCTTGCGGAACTCGGTGGCCCCGGCCGTGCGCAGCCGCGTGGCATCGATCGCCGGAGTCAGCCTGCCGGTGCTGTCCGCGCGGAAGACCAGGCCCTTCGCGATGGCCGCGGGCGTCAGGACGAGCGACTTCGCGCCCACGGTCACGGTCACCGGCGCGGCCACGGCGGGCTTGGCCACCTCGTCGACCAGCGCGTCGACCTGCTCCCGGGCCATCACCGGGGTGCGCGTGGTCAGCGGCACATCGGCCACCCCACCCGTCGGCCACGCCGCGATCACCCGCTCGGCCGCGAGGCCCCCATCAAGATCAAGACCGGGTTTCCCGTACGCCACCACGGGCTCGACACCCCGGAAGGCGATCGCCGGCCGGCGCACGGTGACCCGCTCGGTGTTCAGCTGCTTGCGGAGCGCCGCCGTGAGTTTGGCCTCGTCAACGCGTACGGCTGGGGGAATGCTCTTGGTCCCGAAGAACCGCACCCCGCTCGTGGCCGCCGCATCGACGGTGGCCGGCACGTCGAAGGCGAGACCGACCGACTCGGCCGGGACCGTGACGTCCTTGCCGTCGAGCCGGACGCGGGCCGGCTGGGCCGAGCGCGCCGCGACATGATCCCGCAGCGCCTTCTCGGCCTCGGCCAGGGTCAACGCGCCGAGGCTAAGACCGAGCACCTCGACCCCGCGCGGGATGTCACCGGTCGTCACGTAGGCCGCCGACCCGGCCGCACCGGCGCCCAGCAGCGCGACCACACTCGCCGCGACCAGCCACTTCCGTTTCTTGCGGGGCGGTGACGGCGGCGGTGGCGGCGTCTCGATCCGTTCCTGCGGCGGCGCCTGACGCGCGGCCGGGATGATCGCCGTCGCCGAGCTCATCGGCAGCGGAACTGTGGCGTCCGCCCCATCGGGAACCGAAACGCTGCCGTCGGGTGCCTCGTTGAGGATGACGGTGTCGTCCGGCCTCGCTCCCGCGGGCGGCTGCGGACCGAACCACTCGGACTTCGACGTCACGTGCTCACCTCACCGTGGCGTTTGTTGCGGCAACCGCCCCTTCAAGATCAGGCGATAGGAGTAAACAGCGTACGTCAGGCTGCCGACCAGGATCATCACGAGCGCGACCCAGTTCTCGCCGCCGAGCAGGTAGTCGCCCTCGTCGGTGCGGACGCCGGCCGCGCCCAGCATGAGCAGCGTCCACAGCGCCCACGGCGGGCCGAGCGCCCAGCGGCGGCGGGTGGTGGTCACCGCGAACCAGGCGATCGCCCAGTTCAGCCCGCCGGCCAGCAGGATCGACAGGCCGAGCAGCGGGCCGCCGCCGGAGCCGATCGCGTCGCCGCGCCAGATCGTGACGAAGTCACCGGCCCGCAGCGTGCTCAGGTTGATCTCGAGGAAGCCGCTGATCAGGGCGGCCAGGATCGAGATCACGACACCGGCGACCCGGAGCACCGGATCCCAGCCGGGCTTCTTCGGCTCGGGGGCGGGCGGTTCCTCCAGCGGGGTGCTCACCTCGGTGCTCATCGCGAGGCCGCGTCGGCCGCCGCCGGCTGCTCGAGCTCGAGCCCGCCGAACAGGTCGCTCTCCCAGCCGTGCGGGCCCTCGCCCGGGCCGCGCGACCCCTTGGCGATCGTGAAGTACTCCACGCCCATGAACTCGCCGCCGAAGTCGCCGGCGATGCCGTACAGCCAGGAGTTGTCGGGGATCTGGGTGGCGTGGGCCTGCATGGCCGCCACCTTCTGGTGATAGAAGTCGGTGCCGTCGATGCGCGCGGCGATCTCGTCGTCGGAGTGGCCGAACGGCAGGTCCTCGACCTTCTCGACACCGGCGAACGGGTTGTCGGAGAGCTCGCGGAACGCGTCCATGCCGTCGCGCAGCACGCTCAGCGGCATCGCGGTCCAGTAGATCTTCTGCGGGCCGTCGGCGCCGGCCAGCTCGGCCGCGCGCATGGCCACCCGGTGCGCCTGGATGTGGTCAGGATGGCCGTAGAACCCGTTCGGGTCGTACGTGATCATCACCTGGGGCTTGATCTCGCGCATGATCTCGACCAGGTGCGCGGCGGCCTCGTCGAGGTCGGCCGACCAGAACGCGCGGGCGTGGTCGTTGGTGGGCAGGCCCATCATGCCGGAGTCGCGATAACGCCCGGCGCCGCCGAGGAACCGGTGATCGGTCACGCCGAGCGCGGCGCACGCGCGGGACAGCTCGACCAGCCGATAACCGCCGAGCTGGTCGGCCTGGGCCGCCTCGAGCCGGGCCAGCTCGGGGACGTGGATCTCGCCCTCCTCGCCGAGCGTGCAGGTCACGAGCGTCACGTGGGCGCCGGCCGCGGCGTAGTGGGCCATGGTCGCGCCGGTGCCGGTGACCTCGTCGTCGGGGTGGGCGTGCACCAGCAGCAGCCGGCGCGCGGGCAAGGCGTCAGTCACGCGCGCAACTGTACGCGGGATCATCGGCGACGGTTCGGACGCCGTGCGCGGGTTTGGGGCGCACAAGTGGCCCTTGATCAGCGATGCTGTCCGGGTGGACTTCCCTGGACTCGCGGAGCGCACCGGCCACTTCCGCCACGGCGCGCCGCACGCGGTGACGGTCGGCGCGGACGGCCGGCGGGTGGCGTTCCTGCGTTCCACCGGCCCCGAGGACCCGGTCGCCTCGCTCTGGGTGCTCAACGTCGCGACGGCGGCCGAGTCCCTGGTCGCGCCGGGCCCGCTGGCCTCGTACGCGACCGATCGCGACGCCTGCGTGGCCGCGTTCGCCCGCGCGGGCCGTCTGTTCCGGGCCGACCTGGTGCGGGGCACGGTCGCCGAGGTGCCCACCGACGAGCCCGCCGAGGACCCACGGCCCGATCCGCGCGGCGGCAACATCGGCTACGTGAGCCGGCAGGGCGGCTCCCCGTCGCTGCGGGTGGTCGGCCCCGACGGCGACCGGCTGCTGGCCGGCGAGTCCGGCAACGCGTGGCGCGAGCACTGCGGCACGATCGGCTGGGGCGTGCCGGACGAGACGGCCCGGCGCTTCGGGCGCGATCGCGGCTGGTGGTGGTCGCCCGACGGCAGCCAGATCCTGGCCGCGCGCACGGCCGCCTCGACCAGTCTGCACCTGCTCGACCTCGACTTCGGCTGGGTCGACGTGCACTGGGACCGCGAGACGTATCCGCACGTCGTCAGCGTGCGCTGGGCCGACGGCGGCGGGCCGCTGATCACCGTGCTGCGCCGCATGCAGCAGCACGGGCTGGTGCTCGCGGTCGACCCCCGTACGGGCGAGACGCAGGTGCACGCCGAGCTGGCCGACGCCCGCTGGGTCGAGCCGGTGGCGGGCACGCCGCGGCACCTGCCCGACGGCCGCGTGCTGGTCGGCGGCGAACTGGCCCACGACGGCTTCGACGCGCGCTGCCTGTTCGCCGACGGCAGCCTGCTGACCCCGCCCGGCCTCTATGTGCGGCGGGTGGTGGGCACGGTGCCGCGGCCCGGCAGCCCCGCGCCCGACCTGGTGGTCGAGGGCACCGACGACGACCCGGCGACCCAGTCGGTCTTCCGCGTACGCACGTCGCTCGGCGGCGGCGGAGCCGAGGCGCGCAAGGTCACCGAGGCCCCCGGCTGGCACCACGCCCACACCGGCGGCGACGTGCTGGTCGTCGACGACGTGGTGTGGCGGGGCGAGGCCCGGGTGGCCGCCCTGGGCAACCTCGCGATGCCGCTTCCGTACGCGCCGTCACCCGTGCTCGAACGGGTCACCGACCGCCGCCTGCCCGCCGCCGTGCTCTACCCGGCGGTGTTCGTGGGCGGCACGAAGATCCCGGTGCTGGTCACCCTGGGCGACGGCCCCGGCCATCAGCAGGTGGTCAACGACCCGGCGGCTTGGCAGGAGCGGCAGTGGTGGGCCGACGCCGGGTTCGCCGTGGTCAGCATCGACGGCCGGGGCACCCCCGGGGTCGCCCCCAGCTACGAGAAGGTGGTGCACCGCCGGCTGGTCGACGTGGCGCTCTCCGACCAGGTCGACGCGCTGCGGGCGCTGCAGGGCAAGCACCCCGACCTGGATCTGAACACGGTCGCCGTACGGGGAACCGGGGTCGGGGGTTGGCTGGCCGCGATGGCCGTGCTGCGCCGCGCTGACGTCTTCCACCGCGGGGTGGCCCGCAACCCGGTCGTCGACTGGCACGACGAGCCCCCGGTGCTGGCCGAACGCTATCTGGGCGACCACCGCGACTCGGCCGACGTCTACACCCACCACACCCTGCACGGCGCCGAACCCACCGACGCCCTGTTGCTGATCGGCGCCGAGCTACCCGGCTTGCCCTCACGCCCGACCGCCACCCTCGCCGAGGAACTGGCCTTCCTTCAGGATCGAAGCTAGTCAAATATCAAGCCGGCGATGGACCGAGCGTTGAAGAAGCACTACTACGAATCGGCCGGGATCCCGTGGTATCTGGTCGTCGACCACATCGCACTCACCATCGACCTGTTCGAGCTGGTCGGGACGACGTACGAGAAACGCTCCATGACCCATGGCGGTGAGATTCTGCACCTCACCGAGCCGGTCCTCGTCGATCTCGATCTCGCGGCGCTGTTGCCGGACTGATTTCTGTCGTACCGGTCCCCTAGGGTCGGTTCATGAGTCACTTCGATGAGGCTTACTCGGCGGTGCAGGCCGCTCTGGATGCCGGGGCCCGCTATGCCGACTGCCGCATCATGGTGCGCCGGGTGGAGTCGGTGTCGGCCCGTGACGGCGACATTCAGAACGTCGGCTCGAGCGAGAGCGCCGGCCTCGGCGTACGGGCTCTGGTCGGGTCTTCCTGGGGTTTCTACGCCGTGCCCGATCTCTCCGACGCCGCCGCCCGCGCGGCCGGGCGCCGGGCCGCGCAGATCGCCGTGGCCAGCGCCACCGTGCCCGGCCCGCCGATCGACCTCGTGCCCGCGGGCGCGATCGAGGCCAGCTGGGCCAACGACTGCGAGATCGACCCGCTCGAGGTCTCGCTCTCGACCAAGGGTGACCTGCTGGTCGAGGCCACCGCCGCGGCCAAGGCGGCCGGGTCCGACCTCGCCGAGGCGGTCAGCGGGGTCTGGGACACCCGCAAGTGGTTCGTCTCCAGCGAGGGCCACCGCATCGATCAGCACACCCGCGAGTGCGGCGCCGGCGTCTGGGCCAGCGCGTTCGGCGACGGCGAGATCCAGCGGCGGTCGTGGCCGTCCTACGGCGGGCAGTACGGCACGAGCGGCTGGGAGCTGGTCGACCGCCTCGACCTAATCGGCAACGCCCCCCGCCTGGCCGAGGAGGCGCGGGCCCTGCTCAGCGCGCCGCTCTGCCCGACCGGCGAGACCACGCTCGTGCTCGGCGGCGAACAGCTCGCGCTGCAGATCCACGAGTCGGTCGGCCACGCCATCGAGCTCGACCGCATCCTCGGGTGGGAGGCCGCGTTCGCCGGCACGAGCTGGCTCGAGCTCGACAAGCTGGGCTCGCTGCGCTACGGCTCCGAGCTCATGAACATCACCATCGACCCGGGCATCCCGGGCGCGCTCGGCAGCTTCGGCTACGACGACGAGGGCACCCCGGCGACCAAGCGCGACGCCGTGCGCGACGGCATCTGGGTCGGCGTGCTGGCCGGGCGCGACTCGGCCGCCGTGGCCGGCCTCGACTACGCGGGCAGCGTGCGCTCCGACGGCTGGGCCCGGCTGCCGATGGTCCGGATGACCAATGTGGGCCTCGAACCCGGCCCGCACACGCTCGACGAGATCATCGCGAACACCGAGGACGGCGTGTTCATGGATGTCAACCGCTCCTGGTCGATCGACGACCGGCGGCTCAACTTCCAGTTCGGCTGCGAGATCGGCTACGAGATCAAGAACGGCAAGCTCGGCCGCATGCTGCGCAACCCGACCTACACCGGCATCGGCCCCAAATTCTGGCAGTCGATGGACATGCTCTCCTCCGAAACCATCGCCTGGGGCACGCCGAACTGCGGCAAGGGCCAGCCCGGGCAGGTGGGGCACACCGGCCATCCGGCCGCTCCGGCCCGGTTCACCAACGTGCGTGTGGGGGTGCGGGGATGAGCATCGACATCATCCGGACGGGGGCCGAGCTCGAGCTGGCGGCCCGGGTCGTCGAGCTGGTGCGGCAGGTGGCCGGGCCGGCCGCCGAAGCCGAGGTCATGGTGCAGCACGACGCCGAGGCGCTGACCCGCTTCGCGAATTCGATGATCCACCAGAACGTGGCCGACGCCGTCACGAACGTCCGGCTGCGGCTGCATCTCGACGGGCGCACGGCGGCGGGCTCGACCACGCTGGTCGACGCCGACGGCCTGCGTGGCCTGGTCGAGCGCACGGTCGCGGCGGTGCGGCTGAGCCCGCCCGACGGCACGTGGCCCGGCCTGACCCCGCCGACCCCGCTGCACCACTCGGCGGGCTATCCCGGCTCGGGCGAGCGATCCGGGCTCGACTTCGGGTTCGACGAGGCGACCGCGCGGGCCACCCCGGCCGAAAGAGCCGACCGCGTACGCGACTTCGTGCGGGCCGCCGGTGGCCTCGAGACGGCCGGCTACTGCCGCACGACTTACACATCGGCGGCCTTCGCCAACAGCGCCGGGCAGTCGGTCGAGGGGCGCACGGCCGAGGCCGCGATGGACGGCATCGCCCGGATCGGCGGCGCCGACGGCGTGGCCCGGCTGGCCGGCGGGCGGCTCGGCGACCTCGACGGCTCGGCGTTGGGGGCCCGCGCGGCGGCCAAGGCGCGGGCGGGGCAGAGCCCGGTCGAGTTGCCGCCGGGCCACTACGAGGTGGTGCTCGAGCCCGAGGCGGTGGCCGACCTGCTCGACAACTTCGCGATGTTCGGGTTCAACGGCAAGTCGTACGCGCAGCAGCAGTCGTTCGCCGAGCTCGGCGAGGATCAGTTCGACCCGTCGGTGACCCTGATCGACGAGCCGCTGGGCAGCCGGGCCGAACCCGCGCCGGGCCTGCCGTTCGACGACGAGGGCACCCCGCGCGAGTCGCTGGTGCTGGTGCGTGACGGCGTGACCAAGGCGGTGGCGCACGACCGCATGTCGGCGGCCACGGCCGGGGCCACGTCGACCGGCCACGCGTCGCCGGCCTCGCGCACGTGGGGTCCCTACCCCACCCACGTACGGATGGAGGCCGCGCTCGCCGCGACCGAGCCGGCCCTGCCCCCGGCCGACCCGTCCAGCCCGGTCGCCGAGTCGGCGCGCCCGCTCGTGGCCGGCATGCGGCGCGGCCTGCTGATCACCGACTTGTGGTACACGCGGGTGCTCGACCCCAAGACGCTGGTCATCACCGGCCTGACCCGCAACGGCGTCTGGCTGGTGGAGGACGGCGAGGTGACCGGGGCGGTGAGCAACATGCGCTTCACCCAGTCGTATCCGCAGGCGCTGGGGCCGGGCCGGGTGCTGGGCATCGGCAGCGAGTCGATCCTGCTGCCGGATCGCTGGTCGGGCACCCGCTACGCGGCACCGGCCCTGCACCTGGCGTCGTGGAACCTGACGGGCAACGCCTCGGGCTGAGCTTCGCCGGCCCGACGCCTCCCGAGCGCGGCCCGCCGCCTCCCGAGCGCGGCCCGACGTCTCCCGAGCGCGGGCCGGCGACCGGCCGTCTGGCGTCGGCGTCGCGTCGCGTCTGGCGTCGGCATCGCGTCTGGCGTCGGCATCGCGTCTGGCGTCGCGACCGGCGACCGGCGACCGGCGACCGGCGACCGGCGACCGGCGACCGGCGAATTGTGCCCTGCCCGGCGCATTGACCGGCGTGTTTCACTTGGCCCGTGAGCGACACGCCGCGCGACCCTGACCAGGACGACGCCACCCGGCGAGTGCTGCGTTCCTCCCCGGACCCCACCGGCGTCTCTACACCGGACAATTCGGGCGACGAGGCGCCGGCCGGGGACGCCGATGCCGGTCGCGGAAGTGCGGCGGCCGGCAGCACAGACACCGGCTCGGGATCAGGCTGGGGCTGGGCTTCCGGCTCCCGCTCGAGCGCGGACGCCGGGCCTGGATCCGATGCACCCAAGTCAGGTGCAGACGCCGGGCCTGGGTCCGACGTGTCCGACTCCGGCGGCTCAGTGCGTGACCCCGGACCGGTGGCGAAGGGGCGGCGGGCGGCGTTCAGTTTCGGTAGCCCAGCGGGGACGCCGGACGAGCAGCAGCGTCGGCGGCGGCGCTGGTGGGTGGCGGGGATCTCGGTCGGTGCCGCCATCGTCGTGATCGCGCTGTGTGTGGGCGGGCTGTCGGTCATCGACGCCGTCAGCGGGGTGCGGGACCGGGCCGACGACGCCCGCGAGACCCGTGCCGTCCGGGATCAGAACTGCCTCGACCTGGAGCTGCGCCTCAACCGGCTGACCCCGCCCGGCGCGACCACCAGCGTGCCCGCCCGCGCGGCGGCGATCCGCAACGAGAACGAGGCGATCCGGATCTACCTGACCCAGGTCGCTGACGAGCGGGCCCAGGACGCGTGGCGCCGGATCCTCGACGCGCGCACCGTCTACGCCGACACCTCGGAGCGGCTGGTCAAATCGCCGACGCAGCCTTTCTACCTGCCGCCGAAGAACGACCGCGGCGTCCCCCTCGCCGACGACCTGCTGGAGTGGTCACCGCAGTCGTGCGCCGGCCCCATCCGCCGCCTGGCCGCCCCCGACCTCTGAGCCAGCGCCGCGCCGCACCAAAAGGTCCCGGGACACACCGGCGGAAGCTTCTGCCCGGCTGATGTCTGGCCGTCCGTTTTGGATCAGAGGGACCAAGATCCATTAGCGGTTGTCGGCCTATCGATGTGATCGGGGTCGAATTTTGTGATCCAGACCCCATCCCTGAGCGCGAAACTGTCCGGCCCCCGGCGTAACGTGTGCGACACATCACGCAAGCATGGCGGCTGCCGGGCTCCCCTCGCTCGCCGGCCGGGTCACTGGTACAGGCACGTCAGGAGATCGAATGACGACGACGGCAACGAGGCCGGGCGTGGGGCCCTCCGGTCCACAACGATCACGCGCGGCGATCACGGCCAAGACGCTGCGCACCGACCGATGGTGGCTAGCGCCGCTGATCACTTTCATCGGCCTGGGCGCGTGGGTCACCTACGCGACCGTCCGCGTATTCATGCACAAGTGGTATTTCGTCGAGGAGTTCCACTACCTCACGCCGTTCTACTCCCCGTGCCTGACCGACCGCTGCGTCGAGGGCTCGTCCCTGTTCGGCACGCCGCTGCCCAGCTTCTGGCTGATCCCCGAGGCCTCCTTCACGCTGCCGTTCCTGCTGCTCTTCCGGCTGACGTGCTACTACTACCGCAAGGCGTACTACCGCGCCTTCTGGCTCTCGCCGCCCGCGTGCGCGGTGCCCGACGGTCACGAGAAATACTCCGGTGAGACGCGCTTCCCGCTGATCTTCCAGAACGCGCACCGTTACGCGTTCTACGCCGCGATGATCATCTCGCTGATCAACACGTGGGACGCGATCATCGCGTTCCGCAGCGGTGACGGCGGGTTCGGTTTCGGGCTGGGCAACGTCATCCTGGTCGGCAACGTGGTCATGCTCTGGGCCTACACGCTGTCCTGTCACTCGTGCCGGCACATCACCGGCGGCCGCCTCAAGCATTTCTCGAAGCACCCCGTGCGCTACCGCGTCTGGACCTTCGTGTCGAAGCTGAATGTGCGCCACATGCAACTGGCCTGGATCACGCTCGGCACGCTGGCGCTGACCGACTTCTACGTCATGGCGCTCTCGGCCGGCTGGTTCTCCGATCTGCGGTTCATCGGCTGAGGGGCGCGCACACCATGACTTCTGAACAGCGCAACACCGCACGAGTCGAGCGCCACCTGTACGACGTCGTCGTGATCGGGGCCGGCGGCGCCGGTCTGCGCGCGGCGATCGAGGCCAGGCTGGCCGGCAAGCGCACGGCGATCATCTCGAAGTCCCTGTTCGGCAAGGCCCACACGGTGATGGCCGAGGGCGGCGCCGCGGCGGCGATGGGCAACGTCAACTCGCGCGACAACTGGATGGTCCACTTCCGCGACACGATGCGGGGCGGCAAGTTCCTCAACAACTTCCGCATGGCCGAGTTGCACGCCAAGGAGGCCCCGGAGCGCATCTGGGAGCTGGAGACGTACGGGGCGCTTTTCGACCGTACGAAGGACGGCAAGATCTCGCAGCGCAACTTCGGCGGGCACGAATACCCGCGGCTCGCGCACGTCGGCGACCGTACGGGTCTGGAACTGATCCGCACCCTGCAGCAGAAGATCGTCTCGCTCCAACAGGAAGACTTCGCCGAGACCGGCAACTACGACTCGCGCATCCGGGTCTTCTCCGAGACCACGATCACCGAGCTGCTGCTCGACGGCGACCGAGTGGCCGGCGCGTTCGGTTATTACCGCGAGTCGGGCGAGTTTCTGCTGCTCGAGGCGCCCGCGGTGATTCTGGCGACCGGTGGCGTGGGCCGCAGTTACAAGGTCACGTCGAACAGCTGGGAATACACCGGCGACGGGCACGCCCTCGCGCTGCGGGCCGGGGCCACGCTGATCAACATGGAGTTCCTCCAGTTCCACCCGACCGGCATGGTCTGGCCGCCCAGCGTCAAGGGCATCCTGGTCACCGAGTCGGTGCGGGGCGACGGCGGCGTGCTGCGCAACAGCGAGGGCAAGCGCTTCATGTTCGACTACGTCCCCGACGTGTTCCGCAAGCAATACGCGGACACCGAGGAGGAGGCCGACCGCTGGTACAACGACCCCGACAACAACCGCCGCCCGCCCGAGCTGTTGCCCCGTGACGAGGTCGCCCGCGCGATCAACTCCGAGGTCAAGGCGGGTCGTGGCACCAAGGCGGGCGGGGTGTTGCTCGACGTGTCGACCCGCATGCCGGCCGAGCAGATCACCAAGCGCCTGCCGTCGATGTATCACCAGTTCAAGGAGCTGGCCGACGTCGACATCACCAAGGAGGCGATGGAGGTCGGCCCCACCTGTCACTACGTGATGGGTGGCGTCGAGGTCGAGCCCGATTCGGCGGCGGCCATGGGCACGGTGCTGGGCCTGTTCGCCGCGGGCGAGGTGTCCGGCGGCATGCACGGGTCCAACCGGCTCGGCGGCAACTCGCTGTCCGACCTGCTGGTGTTCGGCAAGCGGGCCGGCGAGCACGCCGCGGCGTACACGGAAACGCTCGACAAGAAGCCCAAGGTCAGCACGAAGGACGTCGAGGCCGCGGTCACGACGGCGCTGGCGCCTTTGCAGCGGCAGAGCGGCGAAAATCCGTACGGGCTCCAGCAAGATCTTCAGGCTGTGATGGGCGATCTGGTCGGCATCATCCGGCGCGAGGGCGAACTGGCCGACGCGCTCAAGCGGCTCCAGGAGCTCAAGCTGCGGGTGGCCAACGTGGGCGCGACCGGCGGCCGGCGCTACAACCCGGGCTGGCATCTCGCGCTCGACCTGCGCAACATGCTGATCGTCTCGGAATGCACGGCCAAGGCGGCCCTCGAACGGGAGGAGTCGCGCGGCGGCCACACGCGGGAGGACTTCCCGCAGATGAACCCGCAGTGGCGCCTGGTCAACCTGGTCTGCTCGCTCGGCGAGGACGGCGACGTGCATCTCGAACGCAAGCCGCTGCCCCGCATGCGCGACGAGCTGATCCGGCTCTTCGACCGCACCGAGCTCAGCAAATACCTGACCGAGGACGAGATGGGCCAGTTCGACCAGGCCGAAGGGGTGCACATCCCCGGCGCCCGCACTGACGCGCAGAGCAAGACGGAGGCGAAGTAATGGGCACCAAGCGCCACTTCCGCGTCTGGCGGGGCGACGAGTCCGGCGGCGACATCCAGGACTACGACGTCGAGGTCAACGAGGGTGAGGTCGTGCTCGACATCATCCACCGGCTGCAGGCGACCCAGACGCCCGACCTGGCCTGCCGGTGGAACTGCAAGGCGGGCAAGTGCGGCTCGTGCTCGGTCGAGATCAACGGCAAGCCGCGGCTGGGCTGCATGACCCGGATGTCCACCTTCGAGGAGGACGAGACGGTCACGATCACCCCGCTGCGTACGTTCCCGGTGATCCGCGACCTGGTCACCGACGTGTCCTTCAACTATGAGAAGGCGCGCGAGACCCCGGCCTTCGCGCCGCCCGCCGGGGTGGCCCCGGGCCAGTATCGGATGCAGCAGATCGACGTCGAGCGGAGCCAGGAGTTCCGCAAGTGCATCGAGTGCTTCCTCTGCCAGAACACGTGCCACGTCGTGCGCGACCACGAGGAGAACAAGGAGGCCTTCTCGGGCCCCCGATACTTCATCCGCGCGGCCGAGCTCGACATGCACCCGCTCGACGCGCGCGACGACCGCAAGCAGTACGCGCAGGCCAGTCAGGGTCTGGGCTACTGCAACATCACCAAGTGCTGCACCGAGGTCTGCCCCGAGCACATCAAGATCACCGACAACGCGATCATCCCGATGAAGGAGCGCGTGGTCGACCGGCGCTACGACCCGCTGGTCTGGCTCGGCCGCAAGATCTTCCGGCGCGACGAGCTCGAATCGGAGTCGATGGCGCCCAGCGTGTCGACCGGGGTCACCGGCGCGGGCGACGCCACGCCGTTCTCCAGCGCCCGCCTGGCCGAGCCCCCGCCCGTACGGGACGACGGCAAGATGGACGTCACCGAGGTCACGCTGCCCGTGCAGGGCGGCCCCTCACCGTTCGGCGACCAGGAGTTCCCCCTGCCGCTCGACCAGATCAGCTATCACAAGCCGGAATCACGGGACTGATCTTGTGACCGCCCGGGCCGCTCACTGGCCCGGGCGGTTGTCCGCCAGCCACGATTCGAGCCCGTCGAGGATGCGTTCCAGGCCGAAGGCGTACGTGTTCTCGAGCAGCTTTTCGGGGTCGCGATTGAGCGGCTGGACCTCGTGGCGCCACTTCGTGTATTCCGGGTTGTCGGGCGCGAGCCGTTCCAGATAGGGCTCGACCTCCTCGGCGACCTCCCCGTACGTCTTGCCGGTGCGGGTGAGCGCCGCCTTGACCGCCGCCTCGGCCGTGGCCGCGCCGATCGCGTGCGAGTTCAACAGGGCCGTCGCGTGCGACAGCTCGATGCCGGTGAAGCCCGCCGCGACGAAGAGCTTCATCAACCGCTCGCCCATCCGCATCGCGTTGGGCCCCAGCGTCGGATGCCGGCCGAGCAGGCTGAGCGCCCAGGGGTGCCGCAGCAGCGCCGCCCGCATGCCGTTGGCGACGACCGACGCCCCGATCCGGAAGCTCGTGTCGCCCGGCTCGGGCACGTAGACCTCGCCCAGCACCTCGTCGACGACCAGCTCGAGCAGCTCGTCCTTGTGCGCGACGTGCCAATAGAGCGAGGTCGCGCCAGCGTCCAGCTTCGTGCCGAGCCGGCGCATGCTCAACCCGTCCAGGCCGTCCTCGTCGAGGATCTCCATCGCCGCGCGCACGATCTGGTCGCGGCTCAGCGACGGCTGCCCGCTCGGCGTGCGCGGGGGCTTGAGCCACACCGAGCTGGTGAACGAGTCGTGGTCTTTCGGCATGCAATTCCTCTCGACCAGGCCATTCTAATTGCACTCGCACAGTGTTCGAGCTCACTGGTACGGTGTTCGAGTCCATCGCACACCGTACGAGAGAGGCCGTCATGACCGAGCGCAATCCACGGCGCTGGCTGATCCTGGGCGTGCTCTGCCTGAGCCTGCTGGTCGTCGTCGTCGACAACATGGTGCTCAACATCGCGATCCCGTCGCTGATCCGCGACCTCGGTGCCAGCACCGCCCAGATTCAGTGGATCATCGACGCGTACATCCTGGTCTTCGCGGGCCTGCTGCTCACCGCGGGCAGCCTCTCCGACCGCCACGGCCGCCGCCGGGGCCTGGTCATCGGCCTGATCGTCTTCGGCGGCGCGTCGGTGCTGGCCACGCTCTGCCAAACCCCGGCACAGCTCATCGCCGTACGGGGTCTGATGGGTGTGGGCGCGGCGTTCTTGATGCCGGGCACGCTGTCGATCCTCACGACAGTTTTCGCCGAGGACGAGCGCAAGAAGGCCATCGCCATCTGGAGCTCGGTGCTGATGCTGGGCGCGCTCGGCGGCCCCAGCCTGGGCGGGCTGCTGCTGGAGCACTTCTGGTGGGGTTCGATCTTCCTGCTCAACGTGCCGATCGCGCTTCTCGGCATCGTCGCCGCGCTGGCCATCATCCCCGAGTCGAAGGGCACGGCCGGCCGCCCCGACCTGCTCGGCGCGCTGTTCTCCACGATCGGCATGGCCGCCCTGGTCTGGGGCGTGATCTCGACCCCGCTGCACGGCTGGACCTCCGCCTCCACATTGGGCGGTTTCGCCGTCGCGGCCGCCGGGCTCACCGCGTTCGTCGTGTGGGAGCGCCGGGTCGACGAGCCCATGCTGCCGCTGCAACTGTTCCGCGACCGCAACTTCGCCGGCGCCAGCCTGTCGATCGTCCTGCTCTCGTTCTCGGCCGGCGGCGTGCTGCTCGCCCTGACGCAATACCTGCAGTTCGTCCTCGGCTACGAGCCGCTCAAGGCGGGCACGGCGTTCATCCCCATGATCGTCACCGCCATGGTCTTCAACGGCATCGGCGTCGTCATCGACAAAAAGCTCGGCACCCGTACGGCCCTGGCCGCCGGCCTGCTGCTGATGGCCGCCGGCTTCGGGATCCTCGCATCGCTCGCCCCCGGCGACGGCTACGGCAAACTGGCCCTCGCCCTGGTCGTCATGGGCATGGGCAGCGGCACCGCCGGCCCCGCCGCCTACGGCACGCTGATGTCAGCCCTGCCACCCGACCGCGTCGGTGTCGGCTCGGCCGTCAACGACACCGTCCAGCAGGTGGGCACGGCCCTGAGCGTCGCCGTGCTGGGCAGCGTGCTCACGGCTACATACCGCGCCGCCATGCCGACCGACGTGACCGCCCAGGCCCGCGACTCGATCGGCGACGCCCTCCGCATCGCCGCCACCACGGGGGATGCGGCCCTGACCCGAGTCGCCCAGGACTCGTTCGTCTCCGCCATCGCCTCTACCTCCCTGATCGGCGTCATCGGCGGCCTCACGGCGGCGATGGTCGCCATCGCGGTGCTGCGGCCCAAGCCCCGGCCCACCCCCGACGAACCCGCCCCTTCGGCCGAGCTCAGCCCACAGACCACGCCGTAGACCCAGCCCCGAAACGCTCGGCGGAGGCACCCGCCGGGCGTTTCGCGTGGGCCGCCGCGGAGTGGCGGACGCGCTGGGCGTTTCGCGTGGCGGCCGGGGAGTGGCCGGCGCGCCGGGCACCGCACCCCGGACGGAGTCAGGCGACGTTGATCGGGCGGAACTGGACGCTGATGCGCGGGCCGACGGCCTTCGCCGTCTTGAGGATGGCGTGCTCCCATGTGCGCTGGCAGGAGCCGCCCATGACGATCAGGTCGCCGTGGCCCAGGGGGAACCGGAGCGTCTCGTGGCCGCCGGCGCGGGGCCGGAGCGAGAGATTGCGCGGCGAGCCCAGCGAGACGATGGCGACCATGGTGTCGTGGCGGGCCGAACGGCCGAGCGTGTCGCCGTGCCAGGCGACGCTGTCGCGGCCGTCGCGATAGAGGCACATGCCCGCGGTGACGAACTCTTCGCCCAGCTCGTCGGCGTAGTGAGCGTTGAGTGCCAGCTTGGCCTCGGTGAGGGCCTGATGCGGCAGCTCCTCGTCGCCGCCAAACCACCGGAGCAGACGCGGGACGTCGACGACGCTGTCATACATCTGCCGGCGGTCGGCCCGCCAGTCGATGCCCAGCAGCGTCTCGAAAACCGTGTCGGACCCGTGCAGCCAGCCCGGCAGCACGTCGACCCAGGCGCCGGCGGTGAGCTGATGTCGCGTGATGCGCCCGGCCAGCCGGCCGACGCCCGCGGCGGGGGCCCCTCCGGCGTCGGCCAGGTCGAACATCGACGGCTGGTAGGTGCTGGTCATGCGGCCATATTAGTACGGATGTTCGATCATCGCCATGTGCTGAACGCGCATGGAAACAACTTGGAAACAGGCGGTTGACGTGCCCGGGGAGAAAGTTACACTGCCAGTGTAAATAGTTGACCTTCACGCTCCACAGAGGACGGGCATGCCCGTTCGTAGGCCGCCCCCGAGCCGAGGTGACCATGTCAACGGAAGGCCTTTCCCTGCACCACATCACCGTGCGATTCGGGGGCTTGCTTGCCCTTGACGACGTTTCGCTGCGTGTCCCGCCGGGTCGGGTGGTCGGCATCATCGGGCCCAACGGCGCCGGCAAGACGACCCTGTTCAACGTCATCAGCGGGTTCGTGGCCCCCGAGAAGGGCTCGATGACGCTCGACGGCAAGCCGTTCCGGGCCCGCCCCCATCAGCTCACCGGGCACGGCATCGCCCGCACGCTGCAGGGTGTCGGCCAGTTCGACGGCATGACCGTCCTCGACAACGTGCAGGTCGGCCCGCGCAGCGAAGCCGAGGCCTGGGCCGCGCTCGAACGATGCGGGGTGGCCGAGCACGCCCGCAATTTCCCCAAGGCCCTCCCGTACGCGAAACGCAAGCGCGTCGAGTTGGCCCGGGCCCTCGCCGCCCGGCCGCGCATCCTGATGCTCGACGAGCCGGCCGGTGGCCTCGACACCGACGAGATCCGCTGGCTGGCCGACCTGATCCGCGAGACCGAGTGCACCGTCCTGCTGGTCGAGCATCACATGGAGCTGGTCATGTCGGTCTGCGACGAGATCCTGGTGCTCGACTTCGGCAAGCCGATCGCGCTCGGCACCCCGGGCGAGATCCGCAGCAACGAGAAGGTCGCCGAGGCCTACCTGGGAGCAGCGGCATGACGGCGCTCCTCGAGGTCGAGAACCTCACGGTGGGCTACGGCGCCGCCCCCGTGCTGCACGACGTCAACCTCACCGTCGAGCCCGGCCAGATCGTCGCCGTCCTGGGTGCGAACGGCGCCGGCAAGTCGACCCTGCTCCGCACCCTGTCCGGCCTCCTGCCGCCGCAGACGGGCTCTATCAGACTGGACGGGCACGACCTTCGGAAGATCAAGGTCGAGCACCTCGTACGGCATGGCATCGCCCACGTGCCCGAGGGGCGCGGCGTCGTCACCGAGCTCACGGTCGAGGAGAACCTGCGGCTGGGCGGGCTCTGGCGCAAGCCGCAGCCGTCGCTGGAGCCGATCTACGAGTTGTTCCCGCGCCTGGCCGAGCGCCGCCGCAACGAGGGCCATCAGCTCTCCGGCGGCGAGCGGCAGATGCTCGCGATCGGCCGCGCCTTGGCCGCCCAGCCGCGGCTGCTGTTGCTCGACGAGCCGTCGCTCGGGCTCGCCCCCAAGATCACCGCGCAGATCATGGCCCTGCTGCGGGACCTGCGCGACCGTACGGGTCTGGCCGTGCTCCTGGTCGAGCAGAACGTCCGTAGCGCGCTCTCGATCGCCGACCAGGGCGTGGTGCTCTCGCTGGGCCGCATCGTCACCCGGCACGACGCCGCGACGCTCGTCGACGACGCCGAGCTCCGCCACGCCTATCTGGGGTTCTGACATGGACCGTTTTGTGTTCCTGACGTTCGACGGGCTCAGCCGGGGCGCCGTCTACGCCGCGTTCGCGCTGGCCCTGGTGCTGATTTGGCGGGCCGCCCGCATCGTCAACTTCGCGCAGGGGGCGATGGCGGTGGCCACGGCGTACGTGGGCTATTCGGTCGCCGACGCCACCGGGTCGTACTGGCTGGGTTTTCTCGTCGCCGTCGTCGCCGGGTTGTTGCTGGGCGCGGGCGTCGAGCGGGTGGTGATGCGCTTCGTCGACCATTCGTCGCCGCTCAACGGCGTAGTGGTCGCGCTCGGGCTCGTGCTGATCATCCAGGGCGTGCTCGGGATGATCTACGGCAACGAGTTCCGGCCCGCCGAGGCCCCGCTCAGCCGCGACGCGTTCGAGATCGGCGGGATCGCGCTGCTGTCCCGCTACGACCTCTTCGTGTTCGGCGCCGTGGGCGCGGTGGTCGTCCTGCTCACGCTCCTTTTCACCCGTACGCCGACCGGCCTGCGGATGCGCGCGGCCGCGTTCGCGCCCGACGTGTCCCGGCTGCTCGGCGTGCCCGTCGGCGGCATGCTGACGCTGGGCTGGGCCCTGGCCGCGGGGGTCGGCTCGCTGGCCGGGATGCTCGTGATCCCGACCGAGCTGGGCCTGCACCCGACGGCGATGGACATCGTCTTCATCTCGGCCTTCACCGCGGCCGTGCTGGGCGGCCTCGACAGCCCGATCGGCGCGGTGCTCGGCGGCCTGCTGGTCGGCCTGCTGCTCTCGTACATCAGCGGCTATCTCGGCGCCACGGTCGCCCCCATGGCCGTGCTCGCCCTGCTCGTCATCGTCCTGCTCAGCCGCCCCGACGGCCTGTTCGCCCGCTCGAAAGCGAGGACCGCATGACAGCCCTCCAGGATCGGGCCGGAACGAAGGCCACGGATCGGACCAAGGCCAAAAAGATCAGCCCGTGGCTGGTAGTCGTGGCCGGCGCCATCATCGTGGTCGCCCTGACATACACGCTCCCGCCGTTCCGCACGTATCAGCTAGCGACCGTGGGCGCCTACCTCTGCGTGACCGCCGGCCTGACCGTCCTCACCGGACTCAACGGCCAGCTCTCCCTGGGCCACGGCGCTTTGATGGCCACCGGCGCCTACACGCTCGCCCTCTGGCAGAACAAGTTCAACCTCCTGCCCGTCGGCATCCTGGTCGCGGTCCTGGTCACCACCGCCGTCGGCGCCGTCATCGGCCTGGCCGCGGCCCGCCTCCGCGGCCCCTATCTGGCCGGCCTGACCTTGGCCGTGGCGGTCGTGGTCCCCAGCATCACCAGCACGTTCGACGAGACGTTCAACAGCGATCAGGGCCTGTCGGTCATGCTCAACCCGCCGCCCGAGTCGATGACGAACGAGCAGTGGCAGGCCTGGCTGTGCTGGGGTGGCGCGCTGGTCACGGTCTTGGTGCTGGCATTGCTGACGCGCGGCCGCTTCGGGCGGGACATGAAGGCCGTACGGGATGACGAGACAGCGGCTCGACTCGCGGGCATCAGCGTCGCCCGTACGCAGGTCGCGGCTTTTGTGGTCTCCGCCGCGTGCGCCGGACTGGCCGGGGCCCTGTTCGCCGTCATCGCCCAGAGCGTCTCCCCCGGCGCCTTCCCGCTCACCCTGTCGCTGTTCCTGCTGATGGCGATCGTCATCGGCGGCCTGGGCCGGTTGTCGGGCGCGCTGATCGGCGCGGTGCTGCTGGTGGCCCTGCCCGCGGTCGCGCACGAGATCGGTGAGGCGGCCGGCTCGCAACGCCTGGAGGGCAACCTCGCGCTCACGTTCTTCGGCGTCGTCCTCGTCGTCGTCATGCTCGCCGCGCCGGGTGGCCTCGCGTCCCTGCGCGTCCCCTTCACGAAGAGCATCCCCTTCAAGAAGAAAGGCCACTGATGAAACGCACAGCGACCGTCCTTGCCGCCGTGCTGCTGGCCGCGGCCGGCTGCAGCAACTCGGGTGGCGGGGGCAGCAGCGGCAGCGCCGATACGCCCGGGGTGACCGACACCGAGATCGTCGTCGGCACGCACATGCCGCTCACCGGCCCGGCGGCCGCCGGCTATTCCAAGATCGCGCCGGCCACCAAGGCCTACTTCGACTACGTGAACGCGAACGGCGGCGTGCACGGCCGCAAGATCACTTACAAGATCATGGATGACGGCTACAACCCGGCGAACACCCAGCAGGTCGTCCGTCAGCTCGTCCTGCAGGACAAGGTGTTCGCGATCCTCAACGGGCTGGGCACGCCGACCCACAGCGGCGTGCTCGACTTCCTCAAGACCAACCGGGTGCCCGACCTGTTCGTGGCGAGCGGCAGCCGCAGCTGGAACCAGCCCGACAAATATCCCGGCACGTTCGGCTTCAACCCGGACTACACGGTCGAGGGCAAGATCCTGGCGACCCACATCAAGGAGACGTACGCGGGCAAGAAGGTTTGCTTCCTCGGGCAGGACGACGACTTCGGGCGGGACAGCCTGGCCGGGGTCGAGAAGGTGCTCGGCCCGGTCGCGGCCAAGCAGTCGTACGTGACCAGCAACCCGAACGTCGGGCCGCAGATCGGCGCGCTCAAGGCGGCCGGCTGCCAGGTCGTCGTGCTGGCCACGGTGCCCGGCTTCACCGCGCTGTCGATCGGCACCGCCGCCAAGATCGGGTTCAAGCCGCAGTTCGTGGTGAGCAACGTCGGCTCCGACCCGACCACGCTGGCCAAGACGCTGGGGGCGGCCGCGCCGCTGCTCGAGGGCGTCGTCGCGGCGAACTATCTGCCGCTGGCCAACGACGCGGCGAACCCGTGGATCGAGCTCTACACAAAGGTCAACAAGGAGTACAACAGCGGCGCCGAGATGGACAACAACGTCGTGTACGGCATGTCCGTCGCGTACCTGTTCGTCCAGGCGCTGCAGTCGGCCGGCAAGGACCTGACCCGCGACGGCATCATCGAGGCGGTGCAGAAGGGCGGCTTCACCGGTCCCGGCCTGGTGCCCGTGCGCTACTCCGCCGACGACCACTCGGGTTATGCGGGCGAGCAGCTCACGACCATTGAGGGCGGCGTGGCCAAGTATTTCGGCAAGGCGTACCGGACCGACGACGGCGACGGCGCGGTCGAGGTCTACGAGGCCGCCGCGGTGGCCCCGCCAGCGAACGGCATCCCGGCTGCATAGGGTGGGCTGCGGGACCGAACTGATCAGTAACGAGTGAGGGAGCGCCGATGGCGGACCAAGTGGCGATCGTGACCGGGGCCAGCAGGGGAATCGGGTTCGCCATCGCGCAACGTTTCGTGGCCGACGGCTACAAGGTGTGCATCACCGGCCGGGACGCGGCGGCACTCGACTCCGCCGCCAAGGACCTGGGCGGCGCCGAGGTCGCGATCGGCGTGGCCGGCAAGGGCGACGACCCCGACCACCGGGCCGCGGTGATCGACACCGTGCTCGGGCAGTTCGGCCCGGTCACCGCCCTGGTCAACAACATCGGCATCAACCCGGTGTACGGCCCGCTGGCCGGGCTCGACCTGGGCGCGGCCCGCAAGATCTTCGAGGTCAACGTCGTCGGCACGCTGGGCTGGGTGCAGGAGGCGTTGCGCGGCGGGCTGACCGAGGGCGGCTCGATCGTCAACATCTCGTCGGTCTCGGGCGTGCGCCCGGCGCCCGGCATCGGCTTCTACGGGGTCACCAAGGCCGCGTTGATCCACCTCACCGAGGAGCTGGCCGTCGAGCTGGCCCCGAAGGTGCGGGTCAACGCGGTCGCCCCGGCCGTGGTCAAGACCAAGTTCGCGTCGGCCCTGTTCGAGGGGCGCGAGGAGCAGGTCTCGGCCGGTTATCCGCTGGCCCGGCTGGGCGTCCCCGAGGACGTGGCGGGTGCGGTGGCCTTCCTCAGCTCGCCCGACGCCGCCTGGATCACCGGGCAGACCCTCGTGCTCGACGGCGGGGTCACGCTGACCGGGAAGATGCAGTGAAGCGGGTCGTGGTCACCGGCGCCGGCGGCGGGATCGGCGCGGCGCTGGCCCGCCGGTTCGCCGCCCAGGGGGCCGAGGTGATCGTCAACGACCTCGACCCGGCCGCGGCCGAGGCGGTGGCCAGCGAGATCGGCGGCCTGCCGGTGCCGGGCGACGCCGCCAACGAGGAGGACACCCGCCGCCTGATCGACACGGCCTGGGCCGAGCTGGGCGGCATCGACCTGTTCTGCGCGAACGCGGGCGTGCTGAGCGCCGGCGACCAGGACACCCCGGACGAGGTGTGGACGCGCGACTTCGCGGTCAACGTGATGTCCCACGTCTACGTCACCCGCGCGTTGCTGCCCCGGTGGCTCGACCAGGGCGAACCCAAGCGGCTGGTGATCACGGTGAGCGCGGCCGGGCTGCTGTCCCTGCTGGGCAGCGCGCCCTACGCCGTCACCAAGCACGCCGCCCTGGCGTACGCGGAGTGGCTCCGGGCCACGTACGGGCATCGGGGTGTGATCGTGCAGGCGCTCTGCCCGCAGGGCGTGCGCACCGACATGCTGACCCGGGGCAGCGCCCGGGGCAGCGCGAGCGCGGCCCTGCTGGCCGAGAGCGCGCTGGAGCCCGACGCGGTCGCGGCCAAGGTGAGCGAGGCGCTCGAGGGCGAGAGCTTCCTGATCCTGCCGCACCCCGAGGTGGCCGAGTTCTATCGGCTGCGCGCCGACGACCCCGATCGCTGGCTCGGCGGCATGAACAAGATGCAGCGCGCGTTCGAGGGTGGCCCCCGGTGAAGGGCCTCGACCTCTCCCGCCTGCAGTCGTTCCTGAGGAGTGGCGAGCTGACCGGCCGGATGTTCGCGGGCGGCCGATCCAACCTGACCTACGCGGTGACCGACGGCGAACACCGCTGGGTGCTGCGCCGGCCGCCGCTCGGGCACGTGCTGCCCACCGCGCACGACATGGCCCGCGAGCACAGGGTGCTGGAGGCGCTGGCCAAGGCCGGGTTCCCGGCGCCGCGCCCGGTGCTGCTGTGCACCGACACCGACGTGATCGGCGCGCCCTTCTATCTGATGGAACACGTCGACGGGAAGATCTATCGCGACATCACCGACCTCGAGGCGCTCGGCCCCGAGGCGATGCGCACCCTGATCCTGTCGCTTGTGGACACCCTGGCCGACCTGCACGCGCTCGACCCGGCGGCGATCGGCCTGGCCGACTTCGGCCGGCCCGAGGGCTTCAACCAGCGGCAGGTCAGCCGGTGGAAGAAGCAGCTCGACGCGTCCCGCAGTCGCGAGGTGGCCGGCATCGACGAGCTGCACGCCCGGCTCGCCGTCGACATCCCGGCCGGCGGCCCGGGCACGGTCGTGCACGGCGACTTCCGCCTCGACAACGTGCTGATCGGCGACGAGCTGCAGGTCAACGCCGTGCTCGACTGGGAGATGTCGACGCTCGGCGACCCGCTGAGCGACGTCGCGCTGATGTTCGTCTACGCCGACCTGCCGCTCAACGTGGCCACCGACGGGCAGCTCCGGGCGCCGCTGCGCGTGCCGGGCCACCCGAGCCTGGCCGAGCTGGGTGCGCGTTACGCCGAGCGCAGCCGCCGCGACGTGAGCGATCTGCATTGGTACGTGGGATTCGCCGCATTCAAGCTCGCGGTGATTCTCGAAGGCGTGCACTACCGATACGTTCAGGGCCAGACCGTGGGCGAGGGTTTCGAGACGATCGGCCGGATGGTCGGCCCACTGGTCATGCGCGGCCACGAGGCGCTGGAGGGACACTGATGGACTTCGGCTTCGACTCCACGACCGAGGACTACCGCAAGCGGCTGCTCGCCTTCATGGACGAGCACGTCTATCCGGCCGAGGCCGGTTTCCACAGCGACTCCTGGTCACCCCCGCCGATCCTGGAAGAGCTCAAGGCGGCGGCGAAAAGCGCGGGCCTGTGGAATCTGTTCCTGCCCGGCGAGCACGGGGCCGGCCTGACCAACCTGCAGTACGCCCCGCTGGCCGAGATCACCGGACGTAGTCCCGCGATCGCCCCGGCCGCGCTCAACTGCGCCGCCCCCGACACCGGCAACATGGAGGTGCTGGCCGAGTTCGGCAGCCCGGCGCAGCAGGAGCAATGGCTCAAACCGCTGCTCGACGGCACGATCCGCTCGGCCTTCGCGATGACCGAGCCGCAGGTCGCCTCGTCCGACGCCACCAACATCGGCACCCGCATCGAGCGCGACGGCGACGACTACGTCATCACGGGTCACAAGTTCTACATCACCGGCGCCATGAACCCGAACTGCAAGATCTTCATCGTGATGGGCAAGACCGACCCCGAGGCCGCCCGGCACGTGCAGCAGAGCATGGTGCTCGTCCCGCGCGACACTCCCGGCGTCACGGTCAAGCGCGGCATGACGGTCTTCGGCTACACCGACGGCGATCACGGCGGGCACGCCGAGGTGCTTTTTGACGGCGTACGGGTGCCGCAGTCGAACTTGATCGGTGAGGTGGGCGGCGGGTTCGCCATCTCGCAGGCGCGCCTCGGCCCCGGCCGCATCCACCACTGCATGCGCCTGATCGGGATGGCCGAGCGTGCCCTCGAGCTGATGTGCACCCGAGCCCTTTCCCGTACGCCGTTCGGCAAGCCGCTCGCCGAGCAGGGCGTGGTGCAGGACTGGATCGCCGAGTCGCGGGTGCGCATCGAACAGGCCCGGCTGCTCGTGCTCAAGGCGGCCTGGCTGATGGACACGGTCGGCAACAAGGGCGCGCACACCGAGATCCAGGCCATCAAGATCCTCGTGCCGCAGACGGTGGAGTGGATCCTCGACAAGGCCATCCAGACCCACGGCGCCGCCGGCGTCGGCCAGGACACGCCGCTCGCGTCGTTGTGGGCGGGGGCGCGTACGCTACGGCTCGCCGACGGCCCGGACGAGGTGCACAAGCGCTCGCTGGCCCGGCGGGAGCTGAACCGCTACCGGAGCGCCTCATCGTGACTGGACAGCAGCGCGTCGACGGGCGTACGGCCCGGTCCGAGCGCACGAGAACCGCCATCGTCGACGCCCACCTGCAGCTGATCGGCGAGGGCGACCTGCGCCCGACGGCCGACCGCATCGCCAAGACGGCCGGCGTCTCGCTGCGCGCCCTGTGGAGCCACTTCGCCGACATGGAGGCGCTGTTCACCGCGAGCGGCAAACGGGTGCTCGAGGTGCGCGACGCCGCCCACAAGCCGATCGCGGCCGACCTGCCGCTGCCCGAGCGGATCGACGCCTACTGCAAGCAGCGGGCCCGCCTGCTCGAACAGATCGGGCCCACGGCCAAGGCGGCGGCCATCAAGGAGCCGTTCTCCGAGACGCTGCGCCGCTATCGCCGCATGCACGTCAAACGGGTGCGCGACGAACTGGCGGAGCTGTTCGCCGACGAGGTCAAAGACGACGACGAGTTGCTCGACGCCTTGACCGCCGTCAGCATGTGGCCGACCTGGTCGACGTGGCGCGAAAACATGGACCTGCCGGTCAACGCCGCCCGGGCCCGCCTCGCCCGGACGATCACGTCGCTGCTGGCCGGTCCTCCGCGTTCCTGAGCCGGATCCGCGCATCCGTCCCCGTCGGCATCGCCCCGCATTGCGGTAATACCGTGGTATGGTCGGCTCATGGGAGGCACGAAGAAGGTCACCATCACACTGCCGGTGGAACTGCTGGAGAGCATGAAGTCGCACACCGATAACGTCTCCGGCTATCTCACCGAGTTGGCCGAGCGGGCCGAGCGGCGCCGGCTCCTGCGGGAGGATCTGGATCGCTATCAAGGCGAGTTCGGCGCCTTCACCGACGAGGAGATGGCCGAGGCCCGGACACTCCTGCACGGGACCGAGGCCACGGGGCAAGCGGCGTGAGCCTTGAGTCGGTGGTGCTCGACTCACAGGGCTTCTCGGGCTGGATCGACCGGGATCGCAAGGTGCTACGGCTGCTCGAGCAGGTCGAGCGTGACGGGGCCGACGTGGCCATCTCCGCCGCCACGATCATCGAGGTTTCCCACTCCGGTGTGGACATCGCGCGACTGACCTGGCTGTTGTCCCGGATCCGAGTCGAGGCGGTGACGAAGGAGACCGCTCGTCGAAGCGCGGGGCTGCTGAAAACGGCGGGCCTGCACGGACACAAGTACGCCATCGATGCCATGGTCGCCGAGGTGGCGCTGCGGCTGCCCGCACCGGCGGCGATCCTGACCTCCGACGTCGACGACATGGCCAAGCTGTGCGGTGGCCGCGTCCGGCTGGTGGCGGTGTAGGACCGGTCAGCCGGACTGGGTTCGCACGACTCGGTCATCGTCGTCGAGCCACGCCTGCACGATGCCGTCGAGCCGGCGTGGCCGGCGATCGCCCCGCACGAACCGGAGCCGATCCCGTCCGTAGCCGTCGGCCTGCAACTCGGCCAGCGTCCGGCCCGCGACGGCCTCCGCCAGCAGTTCCGCGCGGCGGCGGGCCCTGTTGCGGGCGAAACCGAGGAGCCGCAGCGCGAGATCGTCGAGCCGGTTCGGGTTGACGATGTCCTTCTCGGTGAGCCAGCCCGCCCGCCACAGACCGTGGTCCGTGCTCCACCAGTCGACCGAGCCCTCGTTCTCCGCGATCGGCACCTCGTACGGGTTGATGGCTTCCTCGCCCGCCTGGGCCGCGTCCCGGCCGTCGCAGAACGCGCACTCCTCATCCGCGTTGTGCATGCCGGAATCGAACTCCCACAGCCCGAGATGCGGCCGCCGGGTCCGGTCCCACTTCCAGGCGTCCGCCGAGTGCTGCGCGTGCTCGCGATCCAGATAGAGCGTCGGGGCCACGTCGGCATAGTGGGGCTGGCCCATCGCGGCGTAGACGGCCGGGCTGTGGACGGGCTTGACGGAAAAGTTCACGAGGCGGTCGGTGTTCAGCACCAGCCGGATGAGGTGACGGCCACCCGTGCCCCGCCGGGTTCCGACCACATAGCGCTGATCGCCGCCGTCGCCCCACACCACCGGCATCACCCAGACTTTGGCGCCCGGAACAAAGTGGCGCGTGCCGGGCCGCTTGGCCTTGCCGCGCTGCGGCGTGTAGGCATCCCGGCTGACGTTGGCGACGACGCTCCAGGTCAAGGGTTCGTCCACCCGACGATTGAACCAGTTTCGGCCGCCGGCCTCCGCTCAATATCCGCGCGGCCGCACGCTCACGTCGCGGCCGGCTGGGGCCGGGCGTTGCGCAGCCGGATCCCGCTGAACCCGAGCGTGCTCCGGACGACCTCGTCCCAGAACGGCCACAGGTTGTCGAGCACGCGCAACTGAATGCCGGCCTCCGCGTGCAGGGCGAACAGGTCACCGACCGGGTCGGGCGGGCCCAGCGGCTCCACCGCCTCGGTGGCGACCATCGCGTGCGGCGCCGACCCCGGCGCGGCGATCGGCCGGAACGGCCCGGCCGGCAGGCGATAGGCGAAAAGCTTCGCCGTACGGATAGCCTCCAACCACCCGAACTCGACCGCATGCACCCTGACCCCGCAGCCGGCCCCGACGATGCGCTCACGGTCCTGATCGGACGTTTCCTCGACCACCCAGGCCATGGCCCGCGGACACTGCCGGGGAAACCAGTAATCCGGGGCGCGGTCGAAACCCACAGCCCAGACGTACGCCTCGGCCTCCACCGAGGTCGGCGCCACGTGCGGCACGAACCGGGCGATAGTCGGATCCTCACTGAAATGCAGAACTTCACCGGCTCGAGGTCGCATCCCTCGGTCTTACCGGTTTTCCCCGCGAGAATCAGCCCCCGCCTCACATCTGCTCGAGCTCCTCGCGACCGTCCGGCCCGATCAGCCGCTCACCCACCCAGAAAACGGCCCCGAACGCGGCGATCACCCCCACGACCAGCACCCATCCGACCATGCCGGCCATCCTGAATCCGCAGGTGGCAGCGCCAGTCGCACAACCTGTCCGACTCACCCGTTCGCCGTCGTCGCCCGCGTAGATCTTCGAGCCAGCAGCGGTGATCAGGACGGTGCGCGAGCCGCTAGTCGGCTACCGTCCGCGCGTGGCTGAGATCTACGTGAGTACGGATGTCGAGACTGATGGGCCGATCCCCGGTCGCCATTCGCTGCTGAGCTTCGGCTCGGCGGCTTTCCGGGCCGACGGCACCTACACCGCCGGACACGATGGCCTGGTAGGCGAAGAACCCCGACGCGTGGCGGCCTGCCGGTCGAACCACCTATGGTTCGCCATGCGCCACGCCGCCGGCTCCCGGCCCGCCCGATGACGGTGGTGATCGTCGCCCCGGAGCGGCCGGAGTCACCGCCCCGGCCGGGCATCTTTCTGGCCGGGGGCATCAGCGGCGTCCGTGACTGGCAGCGGGAGGCCATCGAGCACCTGCGTCCGGTCTGGCCGGCCGTCTACAACCCGCGGCGGGCGCAGTTTCCGATGGGCGACGACACCGCGGGCGCCCGGCAGATCCGCTGGGAGTTCGACCAGCTCGCGCGGGCCGACGCCATTCTGTTCTGGTTCTCGTTCGAGACGACGCAACCGATCGTGCTGTACGAGCTGGGCCGCTGGGCCGCCTCGGACAAGCCGCTCGCGGTCGGCGCCGACCCGCGTTACGAACGCCGCTTCGACGTCGTCCAGCAGCTCGGCCTCGCCCGCCCCGGCCTCCACGTCCACCCCGACCTGGAATCGACCTGCGCCGCCGCGAACATCCTGGCCGGGCGCCGCTGACTCGCGATCGTCCGAGGCGGCCGGGCTTCTTGGTGCCGGCTTTCCACCCACCTCCAGTCGTCGGCGGCGTCGCCGTCACCCCATCGGATCGGCAACACCCAGACCTTGGAGCCGGGTACGAAGTAACGGGTTCCCGGTCGACCGATTGGCCGATGTCGATCACTTTGCGGCGGTGTCGATCCGGCTCGGGGATCGATATCGTCCGGACCGGCCGTACGGAGGGGGTCGCGATGACGGTCTTCATCAGCCACTCGTTCGACAACAAACCCGAGTTCCAGAATGTCGCCGATTGGCTCGACCATGGCCACGTGCCCTACTGGCGGCCTTCCGAGATCAAAGCGGGCGCGTCGTTGCGGGAGCAGTTGCGGGCCGCGGTGAAGTCGTGTTCGGTGTGCGTCTTCGTCGCCACCCAACGGTCGGTGGCGTCGAGCTGGTGCGGGGCCGAGCTGGGCGCGTTCTGGGGCGCGCACGTCCCGATCGTCGTGTATCTGGCCGAGGCGTCGTTGCCGGAGGACGCGCTGCCGCCGATCGTCCAAGGTGACGTGTGGGAGCGGCAGCTCTCAATCGTGGCCGCCCGCGCCAAGGAGCTGAACGACCTCGCCGCACCGGGCGGGACGGTGCCGGCGCGTCAACGGGACAGGGTGACGCCTGTGCGGGCTCGGCCACCCCGCACCGGAAAGCCATGGCCCGCGAGATTCGCGACCAGGGCGCCACCGACTTGGTCGACATGGTGCTGGCCGTCTTGGAGGGTGAGCCTCAGAGGGTGCGTTCGTAGCAGACCGAGATGTCGGAGCCGATGTAGTGGCCGTAGAGGGGGATCTGCTTGTAGCCCTCGCGTTCGTAGAAGCGGATCGCGTCGGGCTGGCCGGGGCCGGTTTCCAGGCGCATTGTGGTCCAGCCGCGGGTCAGGGCGGCGGCTTCCAGGGCGCGCAGGATGGCGGTGGATACCCCGGTGCCGCGGGCCGGCGGGGTGACGTACATGCGCTTGATCTCGGCGCTCGTGGGTGACAGCCGCCGCAGGGCGCCACAGCCCAGGGGGTGGCCGTCGTCGGTCAGGGCGACCAGGAAGACGTCGATGTCGGCGGCCGACGGGAGCGGGCCGGGCTCGTGGTTGCCGAGGCCGTAGCGAAGGTCGAGCTCGGTTTCCTGGGCTCGGCGCAGCGACGACCCGGCGGGGTCGTCCCACGGGCGTTCCTCGATCATGGTCATGACTTCCCCCGGCGCGAGAGCGGCGTAACAGACGTTACGGTAACACCTGTTACGATGGAGCGCATGGCACGGACGGCGGATCGGCCGGCTCAGGGGGAAGCGCTGTCGCGCGCGGTGTGGGATGTGCTGGCGCATCAGGGCCTGGAGAAATTGACCGTACGGGCGGTGGCCGCGGCCGCCGGATGCACGACGGGGCTCGTCATGCATCGTTTCCCCAATCGGCGCGCGCTGCTGCTGCATGCGCGCGAGTTGCTGCACGAGAAGAGCCGCGTACGGGTCGACGCGCTCGAGGCCGACGCCGCGACACCGCGGGAGGCGCTGCGGGCCGTCCTGCATCGGGGGCTGGCGACCGACCCCGAGACGGTGACCGACAGCGTGGTCTGGATGGGGTTCCTCGCCGCCGCGGTGTCGGACGGTGAGCTCATCACGATGCACCGGCGGCACAACCGGTCGTGGCGGGCCCGCATCGAGCGGCTGGTCGCGGCGTCCGCCCCGGATTGGACGCCGGCGCAGGTCAAGCCGGCCGCGCTGGGCCTGATCGCGATGGCCGAGGGCGTGGCCGCGTTTGCCGCCGCCGACCCCTCGCACTACCCCGCGGCCGACCAGGAACGCATGCTCGACACGGCCCTGGCGGCGTACGGGCTAGGTGTCTCGGGCTAGGAATCTCCGGCGATCTTGTTGAGGGTCCGGGCCAGCGCGTCGAGGTCCAGATCGCCCAGGTGGTCGAAGATGTGCCGGCGCACGCTGCCCAGGTGAGCGGGCCACGCCTCGCGCAGCCGGGCCAGCCCCTTGTCGGTCAGCACGGCGTTCCAGCCGCGGGCGTCCTCGTCGCATTTGACGCGCTTGACGAAGCCGAGCGTCTCCAGCTTCGCGGCCAGCCTGGTCATGCCGCTGAGTGACATGTCGCACGCCTGCGCCAATTCGCTCATCCGCATGCGGCCGTGCGGGGATTCTGACAGGTGTCGCAGCACGCTGTATTCGCTCAGCGACATGCGCTGCTCGGCTTCGAGGTCGGCGTTCATCGCGCGGGGCAGCACGAGCAGGATCCGGCCGAATGCCCGCATGACCGCCTCTTCGCTCGCCGAGAGCGCGTGGAGACCCGGCGGCAACGCCGGATCGGGTGATGTGGCGGACATGACATTGATCGTAGGCGGCGCGTGCCGGAATAGTTGTTTGACGAAGCAAGTTAGAGCGCAAGGACACACACCGGCGCGACATCCCCAAAGGCAAGGAAGATCATGACCAAGATCGGAATCATCCTCGGCAGCACCCGCCCGGGCCGCAACGGCGAGGCCGTGGCCAAGTGGGTCTACGACGTCGCCGCCAAACGCACCGACGCCGAGTTCGAGCTGGTCGACCTCCTCGACTACAACCTCCCCCACCTCGACGAGGCCATCCCGCCGTCGATGGGCCAGTACAGCCAGCCGCACACCATCGAGTGGGCCAAGAAGATCGACTCGTTCGACGGCTTCGTCTTCGTGACCCCGGAGTACAACCACTCCACCTCGGGTGCGCTCAAGAACGCGATCGACTTCCTCTTCAAGGAGTGGAACAACAAGGCCGCCGGCTTCGTCGGTTACGGCTCGGTCGGTGGCGCCCGCGCCGTCGAGCACCTGCGGCTGATCGCCGGCGAGCTCATGATCGCGGACGTGCGCGCCCAGGTCCTGCTGTCGCTCGCGACCGACTTCGAGAACTACAGCACGTTCCTGCCGAGCGAGCGCCAGGAGCAGGCCCTCGGCGCGGTGCTCGACCAGACGGTGCAGTGGAGCAAGGCCCTCGAGACCGTCCGCAAGGGCGCCTGAAGGTAACGCAAGACCGCCCGAAAAGGGCGTAAATGACCAAACGGCCCCCGGAGGTGCTTGCATCCCGGGGGCCGCGGCGCACAATGCTTGGGTGCAAAACCAGACAACTAGTGACTCTCTTCAGCATTTGCTCGAAATGCCACGAAAGTCTTGGTGGGCCCGGCTGCCGTTCGGCGTCCGGATGACCGTCGGCGCGAGCGCGTTGCTCATCGTGATCGGCGGCGGCGTGGCCGGGATCGCCGCCCTGACCGGGGACGACCCCGACGCGCCCCGGATCGTGACCGCCGTCGGCGATGCCGCCGGCACCGGCACCGGGGCGGCCGCACCCGAGCCCGGCTCAGGCATCGGCATCGCCACCGCCGAGCCCGGCAGCGTGCCCATGCCACCGCCGGCCGCGTTCGCCGCCGAGCCCCCGCACCTGCCGGCCGGGCACGCCGCCGGGCAAGCCGCCGGACAAGCCGCCGGTCTCCCGCGCATCTCCGACAAGGCAGATCGCACCGCCACCCGCGCGCCGAAGCAGGAGCCGGGCACTCCCCGGCAGGCGCCGGCCAAGCCGATCGCGCCACCCGCCGCGCAGAAGCCGCCCGCCGTCACGAACTCGGGCGCGGGATCGGGCTCGTACTCCGGCACGGCCGCCGCCCCGTCGCAGCCGCAGGTCACGACGCGCACCGACACCGAGACGCGCGACGTCCCGTTCCAGACGCGATACGTCCGCGACCCCTTTCTGCCCCGCGGGGTCCAGAAGGTGCAGGCCGCGGGCGTGACGGGCGAGGAGACACTGCGCTACCTGGTCACGCTGACCGACGGCCGGGAGACCGACCGCAAGCTCATGGACATCACCGTCACCCGGCAGCCGCAGCATCGCGTGATCGCGTTCGGCGCCCGGCGCGGCTTCGACCGTGCGCACGGCGACCGCTGCGACGAGAGGCGTCTTGGGCTCTGCGTGCCCCTCGGCCGCAAGGCCTGCCCGGAGCCCCGGCCCGAGGAGAGCGGCGCCTCGATCTCCGTGCTCGACCAGGACATCGCGCTGCTCGGTGGGCAGACCGTGGACGAGCTCCCGCAAATCGATTGCGGCACGAGGTAGCCGGTCCCAGACTCACGCGAGTGAACGACTTCGATGCGCTGCTCGACGAGGCCGCCGCCGTTTCGCTCGACGGCTGGGATTTCTCCTGGTTCGCCGGCCGCGCGACCGAGCAGCGACCCTCCTGGGGGTACGCCGACCTGGTCGCCGAGCGGCTCACCACGGCCGGCCGGGCCCTCGACGTGCAGACCGGCGGGGGCGAGGTCTTCGCGTACGCGATCGACAAGGCCCGCGCTCCCGGGTTGCTGGTCGCCACCGAGGCGTGGATGCCGCAGGTCGCGCGGACGAGGGTGCCCACCGTCGTGGCGACCGCCGGGCTGCCCTTCTCCGACGGCGCGTTCGACCTGGTGGTGAGCCGTCATCCGGTGAACACCGACTGGGCCGGGACGGCTCGCGTCGTACGGGAAACCGGGATCTTCCTGTCGCAGCAGATCGGCGCGGGCAGCAATCGTGAGCTGTCCGAGGCGATGATGGGCCCGCTGCCGCCGCCCGACCGGCAGCATCCCGAGCAGATCAGGGCCGCCGCCGAGGCCGCCGGGTTCGAGGTCGTGCAGCTGAAGGCCGAGCGGCTGCGGGCGGAGTTCTACGACATCGGCGCGGTCGCGCACTTCCTGCGCAAGGTCGTCTGGACGGTGCCCGGCTTCACGATCGAGAAATACCGGGATCGGTTGCGGGCCGTGCACGAGGAGATCACCGTGAAGGGCATGTTCGTATCGCACGCGACCCGGGTTCTGATCGAGGCGCGCAAATGGGCCTGAGCGATGCCCGGCTGGCCGCGATCGCCGCCGAGGTGGCCCGGGTGCCCGGCATCGTCGGCGTGGTGCTGGGCGGCAGCCGGGCCCGGGGCACGCACACCCCCGAGTCCGACACCGACCTGGGCCTCTACTATCGCCAGCCGCTCGACCTCGAGCACCTGGGCCGGGTCGCGCGGGCCCTGGCCGGGGAGTCGGCGCAGGTCACCGGGCCCGGCGGGTGGGGGCCGTGGGTCGACGGCGGCGGGTGGCTGGAGGTCGACGGGGCCGCGCTCGACTTCATCTATCGAGACCTCGACCGCGTACGCGGGGTGGTCGCCGACGTCGAGCAGGGCCGGTACGCCTTCCACACGCAGGCGGGCCACCCGC
Source organism: Paractinoplanes lichenicola (assembly GCF_016785085.1). Classification (GTDB taxonomy): domain Bacteria; phylum Actinomycetota; class Actinomycetes; order Mycobacteriales; family Micromonosporaceae; genus Actinoplanes; species Actinoplanes lichenicola. Next base: position 465,927 of record NZ_JAENHO010000003.1, on the reverse strand, counting down.
TCGGGTTCGCCGACCACGCGTACGCGGGGGAACTGGCTCTCGGCAAAATCCTGAGCGACCCGGCCGGCGAGCTGACCAGGCTGCGCGACGACCTGCGGACCTTCCCGCCCGCACTGTCGCAGGCCCTGGTGGCCGGGCTGTGGGAGGCCGACTTCCTGGTGGCGCTGGCCCGCAAGGGCATCAGCCGGGCCGACACCGCCTTCGTGGCCGGCTGCCTGTTCCGGATGGTCGGCGTGTGCACGCACGCCCTGCACGGTGCGGCCGGCCGCTGGCTGATCAACGAGAAGGGCGCCGTGGCCGCGACCGCGAAGCTGCCCGGTGCGCCCGAGCGTTTCGGTGAGCGGGTCGACCAGGCGTTCGCGGCGCTCGAGGGCGACACCCTGAAGCTGCGGCTGGCCGTCGACATCGCGGCCGATCTCGTGCTCGACACCGCCGACGCATGCACGATGATGGTGCGGTGACTGCCGACGAGCCCACGATCCTGGCCACCAGCGCGTTCTTCGAGGTCGGCCGGTACGGGTCCAACGACTGGCGCCCCGGCAAGATCCACCGGCTCGCGGCCGAGCTGGCCAACGCGACGGCCAAGCCCCGGATCTGCGTGCTGACCCAGGCCACCGGCGATCCCGAAGAGGTCATCGGCGCCCACTACCGCGCGTTCGCGGGCACCGAGTTCGTCGCCTCGCACCTGCAGCTGTTCCCGATGCCCAATGTCGCCGACATCCGCGCCCACCTGCTCGAGCAGGACGTCATCTGGGTGCACGGCGGCAGCGTGGCCAACCTGTGCGCGGTCTGGCGGGTGCACGGCGTCGACGAGATCCTGCACGAGGCGTGGCAGGCGGGCGTCGTGCTCAGCGGCGTCTCGGCCGGCTCGATCTGCTGGCACCAGGGCGGCAGCACCGACAGCTTCGGCCCCGACCTGCGCGGCTTCACCGACGGGCTGGGCTGGCTGCCCTTTTCCAACGGCGTGCACTACGACGCCGAGGAGCAGCGGCGGCCCAAGATGCACGAGCTGATCGGCGACGGCACGCTCGGCGACGGGTATGCCACCGACGACGGCGCCGGGCTGGTCTATCGCGGCACCACCCTGGCCGAGGTGGTGGCCGACCGGCCCGGCCCGCGGGGTTATTCGCTGACGCGCGCCGCCGACGGCTCGGTGACCGAGACGCCGCTGCCCACGAGGGTGCTCTAGCTGGCGTAGTGCAGGATCACGTTGTGCACGTGGTGGGTCTTCTCCGAGCCGCGGAACTCGACCTCGTAGGTGTGCGTGCCGACGGTGAGCGCGATCGTGCCGGTGGAGAAGAACTGGCCGGCCCAGCTCTTGTTGCTCACGACGCTGACGCTGCTCACCTTGGAATACGGGATGCTGGTGAGCGCGACCCGCTTGCCGACGAAAGACTTGTCCTGGATGATCACGCGGCGGTTGGTCAGCCCGATGAAGCCGGTGCCGACCCCGACCGCGTCGTACACGGCGATGATCTGCTCGCCGTCGAGCAGGCCGCTCTCGATCTGCTGAAGCTGGCCCTTGTTGTCGTAGATGACTTCGCTCATGGCCCGAGGGTAGCGATCAAGAGCTATGCGGAGCCGTGACCGTACGGTAGAAGTCCTCGATCCGGGCGGCGAGGGTGACCTCACCGTCTGTGATGGCATCGCCGTCGCGATCACCCAGACAGATCTGAGTGTGACCGTCGGTTCGCCGGATGGAGGGGCGTATGCGCAGTGTGTCCGCCGCCACCTTGATCCGTTCCGTCAATGCGGCATGCTGACTGTCGTCGCACGCCAGTTCGCGCTTGAGCTGGACACCGTCGCGCTCCCAGCCGCTGAGCAGCGTCAGCGCGTCGCTGAGGTAGTCGGAAGTCTTGACCCGCTGTCTTCTGACCCGCATCGCCGCACCCCCCTTGGCGTCGTTGCCGGCTTGTGGCCAAACTGTCGCCGTGTCGTCATGGTCGGTGCCCACAGTCTTGCCTTCCGCGACAAGCATGTCCACGCCCACATATACGTGTTTGCGTGACGATCGGGACGCCTCGGGCACCCTGAAGAGTAAACTTTTGTGGGAAGCTTTGATCTCATGCCGCAGAAACAGCACGTCAAGACGCCAACGTCACGAAGAGTCATCGTGGCCGCGGTGATCATCGTCGATGGTCGGGTTTTGGCTTGCGAACGCTCGGCGCCGCCCGAGGTGGCCGGCCGGTGGGAGTTTCCGGGCGGAAAGGTCGAACCGGGCGAGACCGATCAGGTGGCCCTGGCCCGCGAGTGCGCCGAGGAGCTGGGCGTCCGCGTCGAGGTGGGCGACCGGGTCGGCCCCGATGTCCCCCTCGCCCACGGCCGGGCCGTCCTGCGCGTCTTCGCCGTACGGCTGCTGGAAGGCGACGTGCCGCGGGCGCTGGAGCACACGTCCATGCGCTGGCTCGCCAAGGACGAGCTGGACAGCGTGCACTGGCTGCCCGCGGACAAGCCGATCGTCGCCGAGCTACCCGCCCTGCTGACCTGACCCGTACGTCTTGCGCAGCTCGCGCTTGAGCACCTTGAAGCTGGGCCCGAGCGGGAGCGTCTCGGCGAACCGGATCTGCCGCGGATATTTGTGCTTGCCGAGCTTCTCGCGCGACCACTCGATCAGTTCCTCGGCCGTGACGCCGCCCGGGCCGGGCACGACCACCGCGCAGATCTCCTCGCCGTGCACCGGGTCGGGCACGCCGATCACGGCCACCTGCTGCACGGCCGGGTGCCGGGCCAGCGCCTCCTCGACCTCGCGCGGATACACGTTGAAGCCGCCCCGGATCACCAGGTCCTTCTTGCGGTCGACGATCGAGATGAAGCCGTCCGCGTCCTTGATGCCCAGATCCCCCGTACGGAACCAGCCGTCGACGACCGCCTCGGCCGTCGCCCCGGGGTTGTTGAGGTAGCCGGCGAACACGTTGTGCCCCCGGATCACGATCTCGCCGAGCTCGCCGTCGTCCAGCAGCTCGATCCGCTCGTCGACCTCGGCCCGCGCGATCTCCACCTCGACACCCCAGATCGGATGCCCGACCGTGCCCGGCTTGGCCCCGAACGTGGGCTGGTTGGTGGTCGCCGTGGGCGAGGTCTCGGAGAGCCCGTACCCCTCGTAGATCGTCGCGTGGAAGGTCTCGGTGAACTTCTCGAGCACCGCCACCGGCAGCGAGGCGCCGCCCGACACGCAGATGCGCAGGGACGGCAGGGTGTCCGCCTTGGCCGCGGCCTCCAGCAGCCCGATGTACATGGTCGGCACGCCGTGGAAGATGGTCACGTTCTCCTTGACCATCAGCGGGATCGCGGCCTCGCCGCTGAACCGGGCCATCAGCACGATCGTGCCGCCGAGCCGGAACGTGCCGTTCATGCCGACGGTCTGGCCGAACGTGTGGAACAGCGGCAGGCAGCCCATCACCACGTCGTCGTCGTACAGCTCGTGCACGTCGAAGACGTTGACCATCGTGTTCATCACGAGGTTGAGGTGGGTCAGCAGCGCGCCCTTGGGCTTGCCGGTGGTGCCGCTCGTGTAGAAGATGACGGCGACGTCTTCGGCCTCGCGGCTGACATAGGTGCGCAGCGGCTTCCCCGGAGCGTCTTCCAACCTCTGGATGCCGGGCACCGCCGGGCCGACCGAGACGACCGGGACGCCGGCGAGCTTGGCTGCGGCGACGGCGTTCTCCAGCTGGCTGGAGTGGGCCACCAGCATCTTCGCCCCGCTGTCCTTGAGGACGTACGCGTTCTCCTCGGGGGTGAGAAGAAGGTGCATCGGGACGATGGTGCCGCCGGCCGCCAGCACGGCGTAGTAGACCCGGGGGAAGTCGGCGAGGTTGGGAATTTGGACGGCCACCACGTCGCCCGGATTGATGTCCAGACCTCCCGCGTACGCCAGGGTCTGTTGCCACAAATCTCGGTAAGTGATCCGCTCGGTGGTGGCGCTGTCAATGACGGCTAGTTTGTCGGGATATTTCCGGGCCGACTCCGCCAGGACGGTGGCGAGCGACAGTTGGGTCATGCCAAGTGCCCTCCGATCTTGGTGTACCCGCGGAGGAGGTCGCGGGAAATGATCAGGCGCTGCATCTCATCGGTACCTTCATAGATACGCATGAGTCGCACCTGGCGGTACCACCGTTCGATCGGAAGCTCGCGGGTGTAGCCCATCCCGCCGTGGATCTGCATGACCCGGTCGACCACGTCGTTGACCATCCTGGCCCCGTAGAGCTTGGCCATCGAGGAGGCGTGCCGAGGGTCTTCGCCCTGGTCAACAGTCCAGGCCGCGCGCAGGATGAGCCAGCGGGCGGCCTCCAGCTCGACCTCGGAGTCGGCGATCATCCACTGGATGGCCTGGTTGTCGCCGATCTTGCGGCCGAAGGTCTCGCGTGTGTTGGCATAGTCGATCGCCATGCCCAGGGCCCGCTCGGCGATGCCCAGCGCGTTGGACGGGATCAGGTAGCGCCCCTTGCCGATCCACTTCATGCCCAGCTCGAAGCCCTGGCCGATCTCGCCCAGGATGTTGCGCGCGGGCACCCGGACGTCGTCGAAGATGAGCGACGCCGGCCCGCCCTCGCCCATGGTCTGGATGAACTCGGAGCGCCAGCCCATGTCGCGGTCGACCAGGAAGGCCGTCGTGCCGCCGCCGCGTACGCCCTTCTCCCGGTCGGTCACCGCGACCACGATCACGAAGTCGGCGTCGTTGCCGTTCGTGATGAACGTCTTCTCGCCGTTGAGGATCCAGTCGTCGCCGTCCGGCCGGGCGCTGAGCTTGATGTTCGCCGCGTCGGAGCCGGCCCCGGGCTCGGTGATCGCGAAGCAGCTGATCCGCTCGCCCTCGATCGTCGGGATCAAGAACTCCTGTTTTTGCTGCTCGTTGGCGTAGTAGAGGATGTTGTCGGCCTCGCCGCCGAACTTGAACTGCACGAAGGTGCGGCCCACCTCGGTCCAGATCAGCGACTGCAGGACGGCGGGCAGCTCCATCCCGCCGTACTCCTCCGGTGTGGACAGACCCCAGAAGCCGAACTTCTTGGCCTTGAGCTGGAGCTCGCGCAGTTCGCTGCGGTCGAGGCCGGGCTCGTGGCGGCGCTCGCGGAGCAGCGCCTCCTGCTCCAGCGGCATGACCTCGCGGGTGATGAACTGGCGGGCGGTGTCGCGAATCGCGCGTTCCTCGTCGGTGAGCGAGAAGTCCATGCCGTTAAACTAGCGGTGTAAGTTTTACGGCGTCCAGTGCATTCTCTCCGGAGGTTTCTTATGGCGCGGCCCAGGCAGACGCTGCTGACCCGTTCGCGGATCATCGAAGCGGCCGGCGCGCTGGTCGACGCGGAGGGGCTGGACGCGCTCTCGACCCGGCGGCTCGCGACCGAGCTGGGCGTTCAGGGGCCGTCGCTCTACAACCATTTCGCCACGAAATCCGACATCGTGGAAGCGGTGGCCGACGCGGTGACCGCACAGGTGGACGTGTCGGCGTTCGAGGAGTGCGAGTGGCCCGAGGCGCTGCGACGCTGGGCCCGCTCCTACCACGCGGTGCTCTCCGCCCACCCCAACATCGTGCCCGTGCTGGCCGAGGGCCCCGGCCGGCGTCCGGGCGGTCTGGCCATGGCCGAGGCGGTGTACGGCGCACTGGTCGACGCCGGCTGGTCCTATGCGCGGGCCACGCACATCGGCGCGCTCATGCGCTATCTGGTCACCGGCTCGGCGCTGGGCTCGTTCGCGCTCGGCTTCGACGCCGATCCCGAGCTGTACGACCGTTATCCACACCTCGGCCACGCCCCCCGCCTGGCGGAGCATCATGAAGCCGTGGACGAGGGCGCCTTCGAACTCGGACTGGACCTGCTGATCACCGGCCTCACGGCCCGATACGAGATGGGGACCCGCTGATGACATCGCTCGACCGCAAGCACCTCTATATCGGCGGGGAGTGGGTCGCACCCGCCTCCGCCGAGACGATCGCGGTGGAGAATCCGGCCACCGAGGAGGTGCTGGCCCACGTGCCCGCGGGCACGGCCGCCGACGTCGATCGCGCGGTCGCGGCGGCCCGGGCGGCCTTCGACAGCTGGTCCGTCGCGCCCGACCGGTTCGCCCATCTCGACCGGCTGCACACGGCGCTCGCGGCCCGGGCCGGTGACATCGCCCGTACGGTCGGGCTCGAGCTCGGCACCCCGCTCAAGATCGCCAAGGCGGTGCAGGCCGGGCTGCCGCTCACGGTCCTCCGGTCGTACGCGGATCTGGTTCTTCCGCAGCCCGAGACGGTCGGCAACTCGCTGATCGAGCGCGAACCCGTCGGGGTGGTCGGCGCGATCACCCCGTGGAACTATCCGCTGCACCAGGTCGTGGCCAAGGTGGCCGCCGCCCTGGCCGCCGGGTGCACGGTCGTGCTCAAGCCGAGTGAGCTGACCCCGCTCGTGGCGTTCCTGCTGGTCGACGCGGCCCACGAGGCGCAGCTGCCGCCGGGCGTGCTCAACGTGGTGACGGGCACGGGTCCGGTCGTCGGCGCCGCCATCGCCGGGCACCCCGACGTCGACATGGTCTCGTTCACCGGCTCGACGGCGACCGGGCGCGCCATCACCCACGCCGCCGCCGACCGGATAGCCAAGGTCGCGCTCGAGCTCGGGGGCAAGTCGGCCAACGTCATCCTCGAAGACGCCGACCTCGTACGGGCGGTGAAGGTGGGGGTGGGCAACGCGTTCCTCAACTCCGGCCAGACCTGCACGGCGTGGACCAGGATGCTGGTGCACGAGAGCCTGTACGACGAGGCCGTCTCGCTGGCCGCCAAGACCGCCGGGGGTTATCCGGTCGGTGATCCCTTCGACGAGTCGACGCGGCTCGGCCCCTTGGTTTCCCGTACGCAACAAGAGCGCGTGCAGGGGTTCATCTCGCGGGCCTCGGCGCGGCTGGTGGCGGGCGGCTCCCCCGTCCCGCCAAAGGGATATTTCGTCGCGCCGACCGTCTTCGCCGACGTCGACCCCGCCAGTGAGCTGGCCCAGGAGGAGATCTTCGGCCCGGTGCTGTCGATCATCCCGTTCGCGTCCGACGACGAGGCCGTGGCGATCGCCAACAACTCCAAGTACGGTCTGGCCGGCGGCGTCTGGGGCTCCGAGGAGCGCGCGCTGTCCGTGGCCCGCCGCATGCGTACGGGTCAGGTCGACATCAACGGCGGCGCGTTCAACCCGCGGGCGCCGTTCGGCGGTTACAAGCAGTCAGGTGTCGGACGCGAACTGGGCGAGCACGGGCTCGCCGAGTTCCAGCAGGTGAAGGCGATCCAGCGATGACGGCGTACTTCAACGGACTGGTGCTCACCGAGGCGGGGGCACGGCCCGGCGTGGCCGAGTTGCGGCTGCCCGAGGTGGGTCCCGGCCAGGTCCGCGTACGGGTGCGGGCGGCCGGCGTGTGCCACTCCGACCTGTCCATGGTCAACGGCACGATCCGCCCGTCGTACCCGCTGGTGCTGGGGCACGAGGCGGCGGGCGAGGTCGTCGAGGTGGGCGCCAACGTCACCCGCGCCGCCGTCGGCGACCACGTGGTGCTCAACTGGCAGCCCGCGTGCCGCAGTTGCTGGTTCTGCGAGCAGGGCGAGCCGTGGCTGTGCTCGACCTCGTCGGGCGTGGCCTCGCTGGAGAACGGCGTGACCCTGGACGGCGTACCGGTGCATGTCGCCCTCGGCTTGGGCGCGTTCGCCGAGCAGGTCGTGGCCCCCGAAAACGCCGTGATCCGCGTCCCGTCGTCGCTCCCGTTCGAGCTGGCCGCCCTGCTCAGCTGCGGCGTGCTGACCGGCGCGGGCGCGGTACGCAACACGGCCCAGGTGCGCCCCGGCGAGTCGGCCGTCGTGATCGGCCTGGGCGGCGTCGGCTTGTCGGTGGTGGCCGCCGCCCGGGCCGCCGGCGCCTCTCAGGTCATCGCGGTCGACGTCACCGAGGCCAAGAAGGGCCTGGCCGAGGCCGCGGGCGCCACCGACTTCGTGGTCTCGTCCGACACCCTCTCCAAAGACATCCGCGGCCGCACATCGGGCCGGGGCGCCGACCACGCGTTCGAATGCGTCGGCCGGGCCGCCACCATCCGAGCCGCCTGGCGCGCCACCCGCCGCGGCGGCAAGGTCACGGTCGTCGGCATGGGCTCCAACGACGACCAGGTCTCACTGTCCGCCCTGGACATCTTCTCGTCGGCCCGCACCCTGCGCTCCTCGGTCTACGGCTCAGCCGACTTCGACCTGGAAATCCCCCGCCTGGCCGACGACGTCCTGTCGGGCCGCCTCTCCCTCAACCACCTGATCACCGACCGCATCACGCTGCCCGACGTCCCCGAAGCCTTCGACAACATGTCCCGAGGCGAGGGCGCCCGCTCGGTGGTGACCCTCTGAAGGGCGACACGATGACGGCGAGAGCGCCATCACAGAGTGCTACGGTGACGCCATGACTGCGGTGCCCGAGTGGATGCGGCCGCCTCGGCTTGAGGGCTGGTTTGCCGATGACCTCGACCACCTTCCCGAAGCTCCCCGTCACACCGAGCTGATCGATGGAGCGCTCGTCTTCATGATGTCCCCGCAGCGGTCCTGGCACGCCCGGATCGTCACAGCACTGGTGGTTGCCCTGGCGGAACAGGCGCCGGCGGAACTCGAGGTTGAGCGGGAGATGACGATCCGACTCGACGAGCGGAATCGTCCTGAGCCAGACGCTCTTGTCGTAACCGCACCGTTCGATCCTGATCGCACGTTTTACACGCCCGATCAGGTGCTCTTGGTCGTCGAGGTGGTCTCACCGGAATCCGCCCACCGCGACCGGACGGTCAAGCTGCGCAAATATGCGGAAGCTGGCATCCCGCATTACTGGCGTGTTGAAGACGAGGGGGGCTCACCGGTCATCCACGCCTACGAGCTCGACGAGCCGACCCGGTCGCACGTGCCGACCGGGATCTATCGCCACGAGTTGCGCATCAGCAAGCCGTTTCCCCTCGAGCTCGACCTGGGCCAGCTGGTGCCCGGCCGCTCGACGCCGAGCTAGAGGCGCTCGGTCAGGGTGTTCGCGGCGGCGCAGGTTGATTCCAGGTCGGGGTGGACGTGGAGGCCGGGGCGGGCGAGGCCGAGCTGCTGGACGACGTCGAAGCGGCGTTCGTAACGCGGGTCGGCGCCGACCGCGAGCGGCTTGTCCGAGGCGGCCCACCGGCCCAGCTCGTACAGCACGATCGGTTGCGTCGTCTCGAACGAGAACCAGAACAGGATGGCGTCGGCCCGCGCGAGCTGGTCGAACTCCCAGCGGATCTGCCGGGCGCCCGCGGTGTCGTCGCCCATGGGGAAGTTCGGCCGCCGCGGGTTGTAGACGGCCGGCCAGACCGGACGCAGGTGCTCGATGGCGTCCCGCTGCCAGTCGCGGACGCCGCTGATGCCTCCGGCCAGAAAGATGCCCGGCCGGGGCGGCGACTCCGGCCACTCCGGCGCGACGACCACAGTCATCGGCGACTACACGTTGAAGCGGAACTCGACGACGTCGCCGTCTTTCATGATGTAGTCCTTGCCTTCCATGCGGACCTTGCCGGCGGCCTTGGCGGCTGACATGGAGCCCGCGGTCATCAGGTCGTCGAAGGAGACGATCTCGGCCTTGATGAAGCCGCGCTGGAAGTCGCTGTGGATGACGCCCGCGGCTTCGGGGGCGGTGGCGCCGACCGGGATCACCCAGGCGCGGGCCTCCTTCGGACCGGCGGTCAGGTAGGTCTGCAGGCCCAGCGTGTTGAAGCCGACCCGGATCAGCTGGTCGAGGCCGGGCTCGGTCTGGCCCGTGGATTCCAGCAGCTCCTGCGCCTCGTCCGGCGGCAGGTCGATCAGCTCGGACTCGATCTTCGCGTCCATGAAGACGGCCTCGGCCGGGGCGACCAGGGCGCGCATCTCGTCGAGGAACGCGGTGTTGTTGAGCTCGTCCTCGTCGACGTTGAAGACGTAGATGAACGGCTTCGTGGTCAGCAGGTGCAGCTCGCCCAGCAGCTCGACCTCGACGCCGGCCGCGGCCGCGCCCTTGTGCAGGGTGACGCCGTCGTTGAGGACCTTGAAGGCGCCCTCGGCGGCGGCCACCACGGGGGCCCGGTCCTTCTTGAGCTTGGCCTCTTTCTGCAGGCGGGGCAGCGCCTTCTCGACCGTCTGGAGGTCGGCCAGGATGAGCTCGGTGTTGATCGTCTCGATGTCGTCGGCGGGCGAGACCTTGCCGTCGACGTGCAGCACGTTGGGGTCGGAGAACGCGCGCACGACCTGGCAGATCGCCGTGGCGTCGCGGATGTTGGCGAGGAACGCGTTGCCGCGGCCCTGGCCCTTGGAGGCGCCGCGAACCAGGCCGGCGATGTCGACGAAGCTCACCGGGGCCGGGAGGATCTTCTCGCTGCTGAACAGCTCGGCGAGCCGACCGAGTCGCTCGTCGGGCAGCCCGACCACGCCGACGTTGGGCTCGATCGTCGCGAACGGGTAGTTCGCGGCGAGCACGTCGTTCTTGGTCAGGGCGTTGAACAGGGTGCTCTTGCCGACGTTCGGCAGGCCGACGATTCCGATGGTGAGGCTCACGGAACGTCAGTCTACGCAAGCCTCACCGGAAGAACTTCCGCAGTTCCGCCGCGACCAGTTCCGGCTTGCCCCGGTTGTCGGCCGCGAGATGCCCCACGCCGCTCAGCGTCACCCGCCGCACGTGTGGCAGCACGGGTTCCAGGCCGTTCAAGACCCCTTTCAGGTACGCCGGGGAGCGCTCGCCGCCGAGCAGCAGCGTCTCGGCTTCGACCGCGGCGAAGCGGGTCAGCGGTCCGGCCGACTCCGCGACGACGGTCGCGTCCTGGCGCATGGTCGGCACGAGCTTTCCGAACGGCGTGTAGTCGGCCGGCCGGTTGTCGCGCGCGTCGAGCTGCATGCCGAGCCGGACCAGCGGGGTGAGCAGCACGCGGGGTGCGAACCGCAGGTCACCGGTGCCCTTGACGGTCGTCACGAAGGCCGCCGCCGTGCGCCCGGCGGCCATTTCCTTCTCGAAGCGAGGGCGCCACGCAACGGGGTTGAAATCCCCATGGGGAAGCGGCGGCTCGTAGAGCGCGAGCTGCTGGATCGGCAGGAAAAGGGCCGCCTGCAAGGCGATCACGGCGCCCGAGCTGAGCCCGAAGACGTTGCCCGCCCCCGTCTGGTCGAGCACCGCCCTGAGGTCGTCGATCTCGGTCCGCACGCCGTAGTCGTCGCCGACCGGGCCACTGCGGCCACGGCCGCGGCGGTCCGGAACGTACACGGTGAAGGTTGTGGCCAGCGCCAACGCGAGCCGGGTGAAGTTGCGGGACGTCTGCATTCCGCCGTGCAGCAGCACGATCTTGGGACCGCCGCCGCCGAAGGTCCGATACCGAATGTCGGTCGCGCCAAGCGTCTCCATGCGTCAACCGTAGTTGACACAGCCTCAGTCGTCAACCAAAGTTGACACGAGACGCTCATGTCCGAATCCCGCCAGCCATCCGGGCCCGAAGGCAGGAGACTCATGGGCATGGAACTGGACTTCGAGCGGTGCTACCGCGCCGTGGACAGCCGGGACCAGCGCTTCGACGGCTGGTTCTGCACCGCGGTGACCAGCACCGGCATCTACTGCCGCCCGTCCTGCCCGGCGATGACCCCGAAGCGGGAGAACGTCCGCTTCTATCCGAGCGCAGCCGCCGCCCAGCGCGCCGGTTTCCGCGCGTGCAAACGCTGCCGCCCCGACGCCGCGCCCGGCTCGCCCGAGTGGGACGTCCGAGCCGACCTGGTCGGGCGGGCGATGCGGCTGATCGGCGACGGCGTGGTCGACCGCGAGGGCGTGCCCGGCCTGGCGAGCCGGCTCGGCTACACCGAGCGCCACCTCAACCGCCTGCTCACCGCGGAGCTGGGCGCCGGTCCCCTGGCGCTGGCCCGGGCGCAGCGCGCGCAGACGGCCCGGATCCTGATCGAGACGACCGACCTGGGCCTGTCCGAGATCGCCTTCGCGGCCGGGTTCGGCAGCGTGCGGCAGTTCAACGACACGATCCTCGAGGTGTACGCGCAGGCGCCCGGCAAGCTGCGCGAGAAGCGCCCGATCGCGCGGGCCGAGGCGGGCACGATCAACCTGCGACTGGCGTACCGCTCGCCTTTGCACATCGCGTCGCTGCTCGACTTCCTCGCCACGCGCGCGCTGCCGGGCGTCGAGGAGCGCGACGGGAACTCGTACGGGCGGGGTCTGTCCTTGCCGCACGGAAGCGCGACCGTGACGCTCACCCCGGCCGACCGCTGGGTCTCGGCGACGCTGCGGCTGAGCGACGTGCGCGACCTGGCGCCGGCCGTGGCCCGCTGCCGCCGGCTGTTCGACCTGGACGCCGATCCCGAGGCCGTCGACGCGACGCTGGGCGCCGATCCCGCGTTCGCCGAGACGGTGGCGAAGGAGCCCGGCGTACGGGTGCCGCGCTCGGTCGACGGGTTCGAGATGGCGGTCCGGGCGATCGTCGGGCAGCAGGTCAGCGTGTCCGGCGCGCGCACGACGCTGGGCCGCATGATCCGCTCGTTCCGGCGGCCGGACGGGCTGATCGGGTTCCCGAGCGCGGCCGAGATCGCCGAGCTGCCCGACACCGCGTTCGGGATGCCCGCGAAGCGGCGCGAGTCGATCCGGGCGCTGGCCGACGCGGTCGCCGACGGCAAGCTCGACCTGAACCCGGGCTCGGATCGCGACGAGACGGTTGCCCGCCTGCAGGAGCTGCCCGGCGTCGGCGCGTGGACGGCCGGCTACGTGGCGATGCGCGCGATCGGCGATCCCGACGTCTTTCTCCCCACCGACCTGGCGGTTCGCCGCGGCGCCGAGGCCCTCGGCCTGCCCGGCGACCCCAAGACCCTCGCCACGTACGCCGAGAGGTGGCGCCCGTGGCGGTCATATGCGCTCATCCGCCTGTGGCGAGCGTCCTGAGTCACCCCCTGGAGGACACCATGTTGAAGTACCGCACCCTCGACACCCCGGCCGGCCCGTTCACGGTCGTCGTGAGCGATACCGGCGGCGTCCGCGCGGCCGGCTTCACCGAAGACGTGGGCGAGCTCGTCCCGCTCATCCACCCCGACCTGCGCGACCCCGCGGAGCCGGCCGACGACGTGGGCCCGGTGGCCGGGCACGTGCGGTCCTATTTCGACGGTGACCGCGCCGTGCTCGACGCCGTCGTGGTCGAGCAGTTCAGCGGCGGCGAGTTCATGCGGCACGCGTGGCAGGTCATGCGCGAGATCAAGCCGGGCGCCCCGGTGACCTATTCGGAGTTCGCCCGGCTCAGCGGTCGCCCCGCGGCGATCCGGGCGGCCGCCGCGGCCTGCGCGCGCAACCCGGTGGCCCTGTTCACGCCGTGTCACCGGGTGTTGCGCACCGACGGCTCGCTCGGCGGCTACCGCTGGGGCCTGGAGGTCAAGCGGGTGCTGCTCAACCACGAGGCCCAGCGTTAATCACAGGTCGAACGGCCCGGTCGGCCGTAGCATTCAGCGCATGACTGATACGGGAACGACCGGGCGCGCCGGTCTCCCCGAGCGGCCGTCGCTCGACGGCCTCGAGGACAAGTGGGCGCGCACCTGGCAGGAGGAGGGCACGTATGCGTTCGACCGCTCGAAGGAGCGGGCGGATGTATACGCGATCGACACGCCTCCGCCGACCGTATCGGGCGAGCTGCACATGGGGCACGTCTTCTCGTACACGCACACCGACACGGTCGCGCGGTTCCAGCGCATGCGCGGCAAGGCCGTCTTCTATCCGATGGGCTGGGACGACAACGGCCTGCCGACCGAGCGCCGGGTCCAGGTCGTCTATGGCGTCCGGTGCGACCCGGCGCTGCCCTACGACCCCGAGTGGCAGCCGCCGGCCAGCCCGCCGAAGCAGGCCGTCGCGATCTCGCGGCGCAACTTCGTCGAGCTGTGCGGGCGGCTGACCGCCGAGGACGAGAAGGCGTTCGAGGCGCTGTGGCGGCGGCTCGGGCTGTCGGTCGACTGGGGCCTGACCTACACGACGATCGGGCGGCGGTCGCAGGCCGTCTCGCAGCGGGCCTTCCTCGACAACCTGGCCCGCGGCGAGGCGTATTCGGCCGAGGCCCCGACGCTGTGGGATGTCGGATTCCGGACGGCGGTCGCGCAGGCCGAGCTGGAGGATCGGGAACGGCCCGGCGCCTATCACCGGCTGCGCTTCCACGGCCCCGACGGCCCGGTCGAGATCGAGACGACCCGGCCCGAGCTGCTGCCGGCCTGCGTCGCGCTGGTCTATCACCCCGGCGACGAGCGCTACGCGGGCCTGACCACGGTCCGCTCGCCCTATTTCGACGTCGAGGTGCCCGTCCTGGCCCATCCGGCGGCCGCGAAGGACAAGGGCACCGGCATCGCGATGGTCTGCACGTTCGGCGACCTGACCGACGTCATCTGGTGGCGCGACCTGCAGCTCGAGACGCGGGTCGTGCTGGGGCGCGACGGCCGGTTCCTGCCCGACCGCCCGGCGGATGTCGCCGAGGCGGCCTATCGCGACTTCGCCGGGCTGACCGTCAACGCGGCCCGGCGCGAGATCGTCCGCATCCTGACCGAGACCGGTGACCTGCTGGGCGAGCCCCGGCCGATCACGCACCCGGTCAAGTTCTACGAGAGGGGCGACTCGCCGCTCGAGATCGTCACGAGCCGGCAGTGGTTCTTCCGCAACGGCGGCCGCGACGAGCGCATCCGGGAAAAGATGATCGAGCGCGGGCGGGAGCTGCGCTGGTTCCCCGAGCACATGCGGCACCGCTACGAGCACTGGGTCAACGGCCTGACCGGCGACTGGCTGGTCAGCCGGCAGCGGTTCTTCGGCGTGCCCATCCCGATCTGGTACCGGCTCGACAACGCTGGCGAACCGGATTACGACAAGTTTCTCATACCGGACCAATCGGCCCTGCCGGTCGACCCCTCCTCGGAGTGTCCGCCCGGCTTCGACGATTCTCAGCGCGACGTTCCGGGCGGCTTCACGGCCGACCCCGACGTGATGGACACCTGGGCCACGTCGTCGCTGACGCCGCAGATCGTCGGCGGGTGGCACGACGATGAAGATCTGTTCCGCCGGGTCTTCCCGATGGATCACCGGCCCCAGGCCCACGAGATCATCCGTACGTGGCTGTTCTCCACGGTCCTGCGGGCCGACCTGGAGAACGGCGTGCTGCCGTGGCGCTCGGCCGTCCTGTCGGGCTGGATCCTCGACCCCGACCGCAAGAAGATGGCCAAGTCCAAGGGCAACGTCGTCACGCCGCTGGCCCTGCTCGAGCAGAACGGCTCCGACGCCGTGCGCTACTGGGCGGCCAACGGGCGGCCCGGCGCCGACCTGGCCTTCGACCCGGCCCAGATCAAGGTCGGGCGGCGGCTGGCGACCAAGCTGCTCAACGCGTCGAAGTTCGCGCTCGGGCTGGGCGCGGCTGAGGCGCTGCGGCAGCCGGTGACCGAGCCGCTCGACCGGGCGATGCTGGCCCGGCTGGCCACGGTGGTGTCCACGGCCACCGAGGGTTTCGACCGGTACGACCACACCGAGGCGTTGCAGGCGACCGAGGCGTTCTTCTGGACGTTCTGCGACGACTACATCGAGCTGGTCAAGGAGCGGGCGTACGCGCAGGGGCCGGCGGCCGACTCGGCCCGGGCGGCGCTGGCGGCGGGGCTGTCGGTGCTGCTGCGGCTGTTCGCGCCCTTCCTGCCCTACGTGGCCGAGGAGGTCTGGTCGTGGTGGCGTTACGGCTCGGTGCATCAGTCGACCTGGCCCACGCCGTACGAGCTGACCCGGGTCGCCGGCGAGGGTGACGCCGCGCTGCTCGACCTGGCCGGGGAGGCGCTGCGGCAGGTCCGGCGGGCCAAGTCGGACCGCAAGCTGTCGATGAAGGCCGAGGTGCCGCTGGCCGAGGCGCTCGGGCCGGCCGAGCTGCTCGACCGCCTGGCCCTGGTCGAGGGTGACCTCAAGGCGGCCGGGCGGATAGCCAAGCTCGACATGCTGCCGGGCCGCACCCCCGAGCTGGTCATCGCCAGCGCGTTCTGATGTCCCACGGGTCCCGGCTCTGGCGATTTCGCCGGAACCGGGGCCCGCGGCAGGGCAGCATGAACGCATGCCGATCGCGCCCGAGCAGGTCGAGGCGCCCGCCCGCGACGCCGTGCTGTTCAAGTCGTCGCCGGTGCGGACGTTCCTCGCGCTCTTTGTGCTCCTGATGCTGTCGTTCGCCCTGGTGGCGCCGCTGGCCGCGCTGCTGGGCGCGGGCGGGGCCGGGTATCGCTGGTGGCAGACCGCGCTGCAGGCGGCCGTGGTGGCCGGGCTCGCGGCCGGGGCCTACACGTATTCGACCCGCGGCTCGCTGACCACGTGGGTGCGGGTCTCGGCGGGCGGGCTCGAGCTGGCCGCCCAGGACAGCGATCCGATCCTGCTCGACTGGGCCGACATCAAACACGTGACCGTGCGCCGGGAGGGCTTCAAGAACCTGCTCGAGGTCACGCCGGTCGACCTCGACGTCGTGCATCCGGTGCAGGACGAGCAGGTCGGGCCGCCCGCGCTGGCCGAGACGGTGGACGGGCAGTCGTTCACGGCCGACCTCAGCGAGATCTGGCCGAGCCCGCGACGCCTGCGCCGCGAGCTGGCCAAATACCTGCCCGCCGACGGCTAGAAGTCGCCGCCGAAATCCCCGCCGCCGAAATCTCCGCCGCCGAAGTCGCCACCACCGAAGTCGCCGCCGCCCATGTCGCCGCCGTCGCCGCCGAAGTCCTGCGCGGCGTCGGCGTAGCCGTCGGAGAAGCCGTCGCCGTAGCCCATGTCACCGAAGCCGGGCGAGAGCAGCGCGTCGAAGATCAGCATGCCGCCGAGCACACCCGCGCCCGCGCCGAGCGCCGTCTTCCAGACCGGCGTCGAATACCACCCGGCGGGCACCGGGCGACCCTGGACGCGGCCGCCGGGGTAGTAGTAGGGCGTGTCGGCGCCGGGCTGCGGGCCCGCCTTGTAGGCGTGGCCCTGGACGTTCACCTCGCGCTCCTTGGTGAGCTGACCCGCGCCCTGGGCGGCGGCGAGCGCCGGCAGGTCGGGGCCGGGGTCGATGCCCATGGCGAGGCGCGCGGCTCGCACGTACTGCAGGCCCTCGAGAGCCGACTCACGGGCCAGCTCGTACTGCTTGACGGAGTTGGCCTGCTGCAGCTGACCGCCGGCCGCGTTGTAGCGCTCGCCCGCGTCGGAGAGCGCCTGCCGGGCGGCCGCGTCGTCACCGTGCAGGTTCATCAGCTGGCCGCCGAGCCGCTCGTACCACCGCTGGGCCTCGGCGCGCGCGTCCTCCAGCCGGGTCTGCTGCGACGCCGCGCCGCTGCGCCGGGCCAGAAGGATCACGAGGAGGACGACAATGACGATGCCGAGAATCAGCAACACGCTCATGTTTCCACGGTACCCGCGCATTTCCCGTGGCCAGGGTCTGGCAGGCTCCGGTATGTGACTGTTTCGACGCTCGTCGTAGTGCTTGTCTGCTTGGCCGTCGGCGGAGCCCTGGGCTGGCTCGCCGCACGCCTGCGGGCGGCCGCCGACATAGCGCGGCTCGAGGCCACGGTTCAGGCCCGCGCCGACGGCGAGGAACGCCTCGAGCAGTCGCTGCGCTCACTGTCCTACGAGGCCACCGCGCAGTCCCAGGAGGCCGTCGCGCGGGCCGTGGCGCCGCTGCACGAGACCCTGCGCCGCTACGAGGAAAGGGTCGCTGAGCTGGAGCGGGACCGGGTGGACGCGTACGCCGAGCTGCGCGAGCAGGTGCGCACGATGAGCACGGTCTCGGGCGAGCTGCGCACCGAGACCAAGCAACTGGTGGCGGCGCTGCGGACCCCGCAGGTGCGCGGCCGGTGGGGCGAGCACCAGCTGCGCCGGATCGTCGAGGCGGCCGGCCTGCTGGAACACTGTGACTTTGCTGAGCAGGTCACGGCGGCAACGGACAATTCCGGCGTACGGCCCGATCTGGTCGTCAAGCTGCACGGCGGCCGAACGGTCGTCGTCGACGCCAAGGCGCCCCTGGAGGCGTACCTGTCGGCGTTGGAGGCCCGTGACGAGCGAACCCGCGACGGCTTCCTCGATCAGCACGCCCGGCACCTGCGCGCGCACATCGACGCGCTGGCGGCCAAGGAGTACTGGACGGCGTTCGAGTCGGCGCCCGACTTCGTGGTGCTGTTCATGCCGGCCGACCCGTTCCTCGACGCCGCCCTGCGGCACGACCCGGCGGTGATGGAGCACGCCTTCCGGCGCAACGTGGTGCTGGCCACGCCGGCCACGCTGATCGCCATGCTGCGCACGGTGGCGTTCTCGTGGCGACAGGAGGAGCTGGCCCGCAACGCGGTCGAGGTGCACAGCCTGGCCCGCGAGCTGCACGCCCGGCTGGCCACGCTGGGCGACCACGTGGGCAAGCTCGGCGCGTCGCTGGGCGGGGCCGTCACCGCGTACAACCGGGCGGTCGGCTCCTTGGAATCGCGGGTGCTGGTCAGCGCGCGCAAACTGGCCGAGATGGGCGTCTCGGACGACGAGATCCCCACCCCGATCCAGCTCGAGGTGGCGCCCAGGCAACCCCAGGCGCCGGAGCTCAGCTAGCCCTTTGCTGCCGCAGCCTTCATGTCGCGGCGGAGCTCCTGGGGCAGGGAGAACGTGAGGCGTTCCTCGGCCGTGGTGAACTCGGTGACCTCGCCGAAGCCGCGGGTGGCCAGGTGGCCCAGCACCTCCATGACCAGGTCTTCGGGGACGCTGGCGCCGGACGAGACGCCGACCGTGGTGGCGCCCTCGAGCCACTCGTCCTGGATCTCGGCGGCGTAGTCGACCAGGTGGCCGGCCCGAGCACCGGCGTTGAGCGCGACCTCGACCAACCGTACGGAATTGGAGGAATTGGTCGAGCCGACGACGATCACGACGTCGCACTCGGGCGCGATCTCCTTGACCACGTGCTGACGGTTCGACGTGGCGTAGCAGATGTCGTCGCTCGGCGGCGACTGAAGCAGCGGCAGCCGGGTCTTGAGCCGGGCCACCGTCTCCATCGTCTCGTCGACCGAGAGCGTGGTCTGCGACAGCCAGACGACCTTCGAGGGGTCGCGCACGACGACCTGGTCGACCGAGTCGGGGCCGTCGACGAGCTGGATGTGCGCGGGGGCCTCGCCGGACGTGCCGATGACCTCCTCGTGGCCCTCGTGACCGATGAGCAGGATGTCGTAGTCGTCCTTGGCGAAGCGCTTGGCCTCGTGGTGCACCTTCGTCACCAGCGGGCACGTCGCGTCGATGGCCTTGAGGTTGCGCGCCTTGGCCTGCTCGTGCACCTCGGGCGCGACGCCGTGGGCCGAGAAGACGACTGTCGATCCCTCGGGGACCTCCTCGTTCTCCTCCACGAAGATCGCGCCGGCCGCCTCGAGCGTGCTGACCACGTGTTTGTTGTGCACGATCTGCTTACGCACGTAGACCGGGGCGCCATAGAGCTTCAGCGCCTCTTCGACGGTCTGCACCGCACGGTCGACACCCGCGCAGTAGCCGCGCGGCTTGGCCAGCAGGACACGCTTCCGAGGTTCGCTCACCCGGCCATGGTACGTGCCGGGGCCGACACCCGGCCGGGCTGCGATCAGCGCCACAGCGGCCCTCGACCCGGACGGCGTTCACCGGGATACTCGTCGGGTGCTTGACGAGGACAGGCGGGACAAAACGGCCGTCACGGGACGCGCACTGCGGTTCATTCTGGGTGCGTTGTCGCTGGTCGGCGGCATGACGTGGATTCTGCTCAACCTGCACGCGAGCAGCGCCGCGCTCGACGTCGCGGTGGGCGCGGTGCTGGCGACCGGCGGGCTCGTGCTGCTGATGCCGCACCGGATCCGGCTGCCGCGCCTGCTGACCGGGGCCGTGACGGCCGGGTTCGCGCTGATCGGCACGGGGGCCGGGCTGCTCGCCGGGCAGTCGCGCACGTGCTGCCAGTTCGCGTACATCAGCGACCGCGGGTGGCCCTATCACTGGCTGCAGCGGGGCGCGGTGGCCGACGACGCCGAGACGGCATACCGGCTGGCCCAGTCCGCCTCCTGGACGGCCGACCTGCTCACGCTCGCCGCCGACCTGCTGATCTGGTCGTACGTGGGTCTGATCGTGGTGGTGGCGGTCGTGCTGATCGGCCGGGCCCGGCGTACCCCCTGAGTGCATCTGGGGCGAATCGCCGATGACGGGATTCGTTTGCCGAGATACTCGGACCCATGCCTCAGGCCGCCGAGGACGAACCCGGCTCCCTCGCCTCGATGATCGCGACGCTGCGCCTGATCCTCGGGTGGGCCTGCGTGGCGCTCGGCGTGCTCAACCTGGCCATGGGCCTGGTCTCGGCCACGTATGTGACCTTCCACGTGGTGCTGCTGATCACGGGTCTGCTGCTGCTCGGCGCGGGCCGCGTCGGGCGGCTGCCGTCGGGTGTCGCGGCGCTGGCCGGCGCCGGGGTGGCCCTGGCCGGACTGGTCGGCACGGCGATCCCCGCGCTCGCGGTGGAGTGCTGCTCGAGCGGCTACGTGACCCGGCACGGCTTCCCGTTCACGATGCTGGCCCGCGATCCCGGCGGGTGGCGGTTCGACCCCGCCCGTACGGTGGCCGATCTGCTCTTCTGGCTCTGCGTCGCGGTGATCGTCGCGCTGGTCGTGGCCCAGGTGCGCCCGGCCCCGGCGAAGCCGCGGAAGCCGCGCGTGACCGCGTCGCCGTGGGCGTCGGCCCACTCCGAGCCGCGCGCCACCGGGAGGCACGCCCGGGACGACCGGCCCCGGGCGGCGGACGACGAGAATGTCGGAGGCCTTCCGTAGTCTGGCCGGGTGACTGAGTCCGCGCCGCCGCCCAAGAGTTCCGCCGAGGAGCCGTGGCCGGTCCGCGTCGTCAGCCAGAAGGTCAGCGCCTGGATCGCCAAGCTGGGCTGGGTGTGGGTCGACGGCCAGGTCGCCCAGATCAGCCGCCGCCCCGGCTCCACCGTGGTCTTCCTGACCCTGCGCGACCCCTCGGCCGACCTCAGCCTCACCGTCACCGCCCACCGCGACGTGCTCGACTCCGGCGCGCCCGGGCTGAGCGAGGGGGCCCGGGTCACGCTGCACGCCAAGCCCGAGTTCTATCCGGCCCGCGGCACCCTCAGCCTGCGCGCCGACGAGATCCGCCAGGTCGGGCTGGGCGAGCTGCTGGCCCGCCTCGAACGGCTGAAGAAGCTGCTGGCCGCCGAGGGCCTGTTCGCCCGCGAGCGCAAGCGCCGGCTGCCGTTCCTGCCCGGGCGGATCGGCCTGATCACCGGCCGGGCCAGCGCCGCCGAGCGCGACGTGCTGATGAACACGCGCCGCCGCTGGCCCTCGGTCGACTTCCGGGTGGTCAACGTGCCGGTGCAGGGCCCCACCGCGGTGCCCCAGATCATCGACGCGCTCAAGGTGCTCGACAACGACGACACGATCGACGTCATCGTGATCGCCCGCGGCGGCGGCAGCGTGGAAGACCTGCTGCCGTTCAGCGACGAGGCGCTCTGCCGGGCCGTCTTCGGCGCCCGCACCCCGGTGGTCAGCGCGATCGGCCACGAGACCGACGCGCCGCTGCTCGACTACGTGGCCGACCTGCGCGCCTCCACGCCGACCGACGCGGCCAAGCGCATCGTGCCCGACCTCGGCGAGGAGACGCAGCTGATCGAACACGCCCGGCGCCGGCTCGACCGGGCCGTGCTCACGCTGATCGATCGCGAGACCCACCGCATCGAGTCGTGGCGCTCGCGGCCCTCGCTGGCCCGCCCCGAGCAGCTGATCGACCAGCGCGCGACCGAGGTGACGGCGCTGCGTGACCGGGCCGTGCGCAGCCTCGAGCACCGGGTGCGCCGGGCCGACGACGAGCTGCGGCACACGGTCGCCCGGCTGCGCGCGCTGTCCCCGGCGGCCACCCTGCAGCGGGGCTACGCGATCGTGCAGCGCGACGACGGGCATGTGGTGCGCGCGGCCGACGAGGTCAAGGCCGACGATGTGATCAGGGTGCGGCTCGCCGAGGGCGAGCTGCGAGCAGCCGTACGGGAGAACGAGTGAGTGACGAGAAGCTGAGCTACGAGCAGGCCCGCACCGAGCTGGCCGGCGTGGTCGAGCGGCTGGAGCAGGGCGGCAGCTCGCTGGAGGAGTCGCTGGCGCTGTGGGAGCGCGGCGAGAAGCTGGCCGACGTCTGCCAGCGCTGGCTCGACGGGGCCCGCGAGCGGATCGAGGCCGCCCGCGCCGCCCGCAGCGAGAGCTGACCCCCTACTTCAGCGAGCCGGCCAGCGTTTCCAGATTGCCGACGTCGGTCTTGCCGACGATCACGATCGTGCGGGTCTGGTCGGCCAGGACCAGCGCCTGCTCCCCCGGCCGGGTGTCGTAGAGCTGCCACACCCCGGCGGGCGAGCGGAAGGTGCCGACCCGCTCGGCCTCCTTGGTCAGCTCGGTGGGCAACAGCGTGGCCGAGGGCACGTTGCTCTGCACCAGCTGCACCGGGTCCTTGTCGGGGTCGACGTAGCCGACCCGCAGCGTCGCGCCGTTCTCGGCCCGGCGGAAGGTGGCGGTCGAGGTGTGCCAGTCGTCGCTCAGGCCGGCCGGCGTCAGCACGGGGAACAGGCCGGCCCGCTGGGCCTCCTGAAACGTCGGCGCGGCGTCGACGGAGACCGGCTTGTCGCCGTCGAGCACCAGCCGATAGAAGGTGAGCAACAGCGCGATCGGGATCAGCAGGACGGCCAGCGACATGATCATGTCTCGGGGCGAGCGCCCCTCGCCGCGGCCGAGGCGCGCGGGCGGGTCGGCCGGGGCGGTCGCGGGTGCGGCGGGCGATGCGGGTTCCACCCACCCATTGTTAACCATGTCGCTGACACGGGACTTTGCGCATCCGAACGTGTGAGGATCGGGTCATCCACCGGCCCCGCATCGTCGCGAGGAGGCGCCCATGCCCGCACGGTTCCCGCAAGATCTCGACCGCAACATCGCCCTCGATCTGGTTCGCGTCACCGAGGCCGCCGCGATGGCGGCGGGCCGCTGGGTCGGCCGCGGCGACAAGAACGGCGGTGACGGCGCGGCCGTCGACGCCATGCGCAAACTGATCAACTCGATTCAGATGCGCGGGGTCGTGGTGATCGGCGAGGGCGAGAAGGACGAGGCGCCCATGCTCTTCAACGGGGAGCAGGTGGGCGACGGCACCGGGCCCGAGGTCGACGTGGCGGTGGACCCGATCGACGGCACGACGCTGATGAGCAAGGGCATGCCGGGCGCGGTGGCCGTGCTGGCCGTGGCCGAGCGGGGCGCGATGTTCGACCCCAGCGCCGTCTTCTACATGGAGAAGATCGCCGTCGGGCCGGACTGCGCCGACGTCGTCGACATCAACGCCGGCACCGCCGAGAACCTCAAGCGGATCGCCCGGGCCAAGCGCTCCAGCATCTCCGACGTGACCGTCTGCATCCTCGACCGCCCGCGCCACGCGCAGCTGGTCGAGGAGGTCCGTCAGGCCGGCGCCAACATCAAGTTCATCTCCGACGGCGACATCGCGGGGGCGATCTCGGCGGCCCGGCTCGAGTCCGACGTGGACGTGCTGATGGGCATCGGCGGCACACCCGAGGGCATCACGGCGGCGTGCGCGCTCAAGTGCCTGGGCGGCACGATCCAGGCCAAGCTGTGGCCGCGCGACGACGCCGAGCGCGAGAAGGCGCTGGCCGCGGGGCACGACCTCGACCGGGTGCTGACCACCGACGACCTGGTCACCGGCGACAACTGCTTCTTCGTGGCCACCGGCGTGACCTCGGGCGACCTGCTCAAGGGCGTGCGCTACCGGTCGGGCGGGGCGCACACCCAGTCGATCGTGATGCGGTCCAAGAGCGGCACGATCCGGGTCATCGACTCGTACCACCGCCTGGAGAAGCTGGCCCTGTATTCGGCGGTCGACTTCGACGGCCACCTCCCGACGGTGACGCTCGGTGACAGCGAGCCCGTAATCTGAGAATTCGCTGTGGCAGGCCCGCCCGTTTGGCGGGCCTCGCCCTCGCCTGGAACTATCGAATGATGAGCTACGGGGCAGCCGAGGCACGCGCAGAGGCAGAGGCCAAGTTCGGCACCGACGCGTTCTACGCGTCGCTGGGCCGGGCCTTCGTGACGATGTGCGCCGTGATCCCGGTGCTCTTCCTGATCGAGGCGATCGACGTCGGCATCGGCGCCGGCCAGCTCGACGTGGCCGGCGGCATCATCCCGCACCGGGTCGACGGGCTCGACGGCGTGCTGTTCAGCCCGTTCCTGCACGCCGGGTGGGATCACCTCTATGGCAACGCCGTCCCGCTCATCCTGGTCGGCACGTTCGCGCTGGCCGGCGGCACCAAGCGGTTCATCTGGTCGACCTTCGTGATCATGCTGGTCAGCGGCCTGGGCGTCTGGTTCGTGGGCGATCCGAACAGCGTGGTCGTCGGGGCCAGCGGCGTGATCTTCGGCTATCTCGGCCTGCTGGTCATGCGGGGCCTGGTCGAGCGCTCGTGGTGGAACTTCGGGGTGGCCGCGTTCATCGGCCTGCTGTATTGGTATCAGCTCTACAACATCCTGCCGACCGACCAGCCCGTCTCGTGGCAGGGCCACCTGCTCGGCCTGCTGGGCGGCGTCATCGCGGCGATCCTGTTCCGCCGCAAGCGGGTCCGCCCGGCGAAACTCGACACGACGTTCAATCTCTGAGTTTCCGGACGGCCTTCTCGATCGCCGGACGAAACGTCGAGAGCTGCGTGTAGACGCCGGGGTAGCCGTCCCGCGCGCAGCCCAGGCCCCAGCTCACGATCGCCACCTGCACCCATTCGCCGTGCCGGCCGCGCCCGATCATCGGCCCGCCGCTGTCACCCTGACAGGTGTCCACCCCGGGCGACCCGGCGCACAGCTGCTCGTCGCGCACGAGCTTGACCCCCGCCTTCTGGTACGCCGTGGCGCAGTTGTCGTCGGGCACGGTGGGCACGGTGGCGTAGTGCAGCCGCTGCTCCTGCTGGATGGAGTCCTCGCGGGTCTGGCCCCAGCCCATCACCGTGTAGCGCCCGGCCCCGATCGGGTCCTGGGCCAGCGGCAGGGTCGGCAGGCGCAGCGGCCGGTCGAGCCGGATCACCGCCCAGTCGTCCCCGTGCACCTCGTCGACGAAGCCCTCGGCCCGGATCACCCGCTCGGACCGGGCGGTCTGCGCGCTCCGGGATTTGAGGTCGGCCACCCCCGCGGTGACCTCGATGCCGTCGTTCTTGCCGGTGCCGTCGACGCAGTGCCCGGCGGTGAGCACGACGCGCGGCTCGGTCAGCGCGCCGCCGCAGCCCATCGAGAGGCGCACCGCCCACGGGAACTTGCCCTGCGGCGCCACCAGGCCACCGACGACCGGGGTGGCGCTCACGCCGGCCTCGACGGGCCGGACGTCGGTCGTCAGCACGACGGTCATGACAGCGACCATGACCAGCGAAACGACATTTCGGACCATACAGACATTTGATCACAGTGAAACGGGCCGCGCGGTTCGCCGCGCGGCCCGTTCACGATGCCTGTCTACTTAGTACCAGCCCACGTCCTGCGAGTGACCCCAGGCGCTGCACGGAGTGCCGTAGCGGCCCTCGATGTAGCCGAGGCCCCACTCGATCTGGGTCGCCGGGTTGGTCTTCCAGTCGCTGCCGGCCGAGGCCATCTTCTTGCCCGGCAGGGCCTGCGGAATCCCGTACGCGCCCGAGCTCTTGTTGGTGGCCTTGTGGTTCCAGCCGCTTTCCTTCTTCCACAGCTTCTCGAGGCACGAGAACTGCGAGATCTTGAAGCCGGCGTCGAGCATCAGGGCGCAGCCGGTGGCCCGGTTGCCGCTGAACTCGTTGCAGGAGGCGGGGATGTCGCCGTCGAACTCCGGGGTGCCGCCCGAGCCGGAACCCGAGTCGGACTCCTCCTCCTTGGCGGCGGCCTCTTCCTCCGCCTTCTTCTTCGCCTCGGCCTCGGCGGCCGCCTTCTTCTGGGCGATCACCTTGCGCTCGGCCGTGTGCGCCTTGCCGGCGGCGGCCTTCGCGGCGGACGCGGCCTTCTCGGCGGCGTTGGCCTCGGTCTGACGCTGGAAGGCGCGAGCGGCAGCGTGCTCGGCCTGACGTTGCTTCAGCAGCTGCGAGTTGTCGACGGCGACCTGCGCGACGACGCTCGCTTCGGCGCTCTGCTGCTGGACTTCCCGGTCCTGTCCGAGGTAGATACCGCCGGCCGCACCCACTACCAGCAGGCTGACCGCGGTGACTCGTACTCCGACCCGGCTCCAGAGCCGATTCACGAAGCATCCCTTCGTTGGGGGCAATGACGCGACAGCCTCGCAGGGGGGCGAGACATGCCGCGAGCACCGCGACCCAACCGGGCCGGGACAGTGGCGCGAAGTCGATCTCCGACCGCGATGACCACGTTTGGCGCTCGCCAGACACCATGGCTCACGGTGAAGTGGATGTGAAATGACCAGGCGGTCTTGTGAACTTGCTCACAACGATTTCCGGCCCAAAACGGGTGAAAAAAACCCCGGAACCGTGTCCTCCGGGAGGGGAATCCGCACTCACGGCACGGATTCCCCTCACTACTCAGAGTTTCCTCAGAGGGGGATCTCCTCGAGCAGGTCGGTGACCACTTCGGCGATCGGCGACCGCTCGGAACGGGTCAGCGTGACGTGGGCGAAGATCGGGTGGCCCTTGAGCGCCTCGATCACCGCCGTGACGCCGTCGTGCCGGCCCACCCTGAGGTTGTCGCGCTGGGCCACGTCGTGGGTCAGCACCACCCGCGAGCCCTGGCCGATGCGGGACAGCACGGTCAGCAGCACGTTGCGTTCCAGCGACTGCGCCTCGTCCACGATCACAAAGGCGTCGTGCAGGCTGCGCCCGCGGATGTGGGTCAGCGGCAGCACCTCGAGCATGCCGCGGGCCATGACCTCCTCGACCACGTTGGCGTGGGCCACCGCGCCCAGCGTGTCGAACACCGCCTGCGCCCAGGGCGACATCTTCTCGTTCTCGGAGCCGGGCAGGTAACCCAGCTCCTGCCCGCCCACCGCGTACAGGGGACGGAAGACGATGACCTTTTTGTGGCGATTGCGCTCCATCGTGGCCTCGAGGCCGGCGCTCAGCGCGAGCGCCGACTTGCCGGTGCCGGCCCGGCCGCCCAGCGAGACGATGCCGATCGACTCGTCGAGCAGGATGTCGAGCGCGACCCGCTGCTCGGCGGAGCGGCCCCGCAGGCCGAACGCCTCCCGGTCACCCCGCACCAGCCGTACGGTCTTGTCCGGCGTCACCCGGGCCAGCGCGGACCCGCGCGGCGAGTGCACCACCAGTCCCGTGTGGCACGGCAGGTGCTCGGCCTCCTCCAGCTCCAGCTCCTCTCCCCCGTACAGGGAATTGACCTGGTCCTCGCCCAGCTTGAGGTCGGCCATGCCGGTCCACGTCGGATCGCTGGCCTGGCCGTGCCGATACTCGTCGGCCGTCAGGCCCACCGACGCCGCCTTGACCCGCAGCGGCATGTCCTTGCTGACCAGCGTCACCTCGCGGCCCTCGGCGGCCAGCCCGAGGGCGACCGAGAGGATGCGGGTGTCGTTCGAGTCGTTGCGGAAGCCTTGCGGCAGCACACTCTGGTCGGCGTGGTTGAGCTCGACCCGCAGGGTGCCGCCCTCGTCGTTGCACAGCACCGGCTCGTCGAGCCGGCCGTACTTGACTCGCAACTCGTCGAGGAAGCGCAGCGACTGCCGCGCGAACCAACCCAGCTCGGGGTGGTGACGCTTGCCCTCCAACTCGGAGATGACCACCAGGGGAATGATCACCTCGTGATCGGTGAACCGGCGGAACGCCGCCGGGTCGGACAGCAGGACCGAAGTGTCCAGAACGAAAACACGGCCCTGAGGGGCCGGTTCCGCGTCAGCGTGCCTGTCTCGGGACTGCCGCCCCGTTCGGGCCCGACTGGTGGAGACTTCGACGGCCGCGTCGCGGGAAGAGACGTCGGCGTCAGAACGGCGAGATGTCACAGGCCTGCTCCAGCGGCGGGCGTGCAACCCGGTACGCCCGCGGTCCGCCACCTCCGGCGCCCGTTTCCATGCACGGGGTCGGATTGCGGGGCCCCGTGGCGCACTTGTCGCAGGTCCGGGCCGGCCGGCTGGCTCGGGATGACCCCGTGCCATGACTCAAACGCTAGCGGTCAACTCCGCTACGCGGTAGTACGTAAAAACGGGTGACGCTCAACTCTTGGCTAATTTCTCTGACGTGCAACGGGACGTGCGGCAGGTAATCTGACGACGTGGCACAGACTCCGCGTCCGACCCATCCGCTGAGCATCGACGAGGCGTGGGCGTTCACCGCCGGCCAAGCCGCGTCGACCACCTTCTTTTTCGACTTCGACGGCGTCCTCTCCCCGGTCACCGACGACCCGGACGCCTCACAGCCGGCGCCCGCCGTCCTCGGCGTCCTCGAGCGTCTGGCCGGGGTCGTCAACCGCGTCGCCATCGTGTCGGCCCGGCCGGTCAGCTTCCTCCGCTCCCGGTTCTCGTCGCTGGAGCGTGTCGACCTCTACGGGCTTTACGGCCTCGAGGTGTGGCATGAGGGCGATGTCGTGACCAACCCGGCCGCCCTGCCCTGGGTGCCCGCGATGTCCGACCTCGCCGAGCAGGCCAAGGCCGAGCTGCCGGGCTCGATCCTGGTCGAATACAAGCGTCTCTCCGTGGCTCTGCACTACCGCACCGCCCCGGCCGAGGCGGCCACGGTCGAGCGCTGGGGTCACGAGCAGGCCGAGCGGCTCGGGCTGCGCGTGCAGGGCGGCCGCATGGTCGTCGAGCTGAAGCCGCCGGTCGATCAGGACAAGGGCATGGTCATCACCGAGGGCGTCCGTGACGCGGGCTGCGCGTGGTATTTCGGGGATGACATGTCCGACATCAAGGCGTTCGACGCGTTGCGGGCCCGCGAGGCAGTCGACCCGTCGTTCTTCGGGGTGGCCGTCGCCGTGGCCAATCCGGAGACCGGCGCCGAGGTGTCCAGCGCGGCCGACCTGACCCTGGACTCACCCGACGCGGTGGCCGAGTTCCTGCGGCAGGGGCTGGAGCGCTTCTAAGTCCCGTAGCGGCGCCGGCGGCTGCCCCTACGACCGGCTCAGGCTCCGTAGCGGCGCTGCCGGCTTCCGTACGATCGGAGTGCCCGCAGGAAGTCGATGCGGCGGAAGTCGGGCCAGTTGGCGTCGTGGAAGTAGAACTCCGAATGCGCCGACTGCCACAGCAGGAAGCCGGAGAGCCGCTGCTCGCCGCTGGTGCGGATGACCAGGTCGGGATCGGGTTGCCCGCGGGTGTAGAGGTGCTCGGCGATGTGCTCGACGTCGAGGATCTCGGCCATCTCCTCGATCGTGCGCCCGGCCGCGGCCTGCTCGTGCAACAACGAGCGGACGGCGTCGGCGATCTCACGACGGCCGCCGTAGCCCACCGCCATGTTGACCTCGACCCCCACCGTACGGTCACGGGTTTTCTCCTGGGCTGCTTTGAGCGCCACGGCCGTGGGGGCGGGCAGCACGTCGAGGGCACCCACCATGCGCAGCCGCCACGGGTTGCCGTCCTCGGCGAGCTCGGTCGCGAGATCCTCAATGATCTTGAGCAGCGGGTCGAGCTCGACGGCCGGGCGCCGCAGATTGTCGGTGGCCAGCAGGTAAAGAGTCACGTGCTTGATGCCGGCCTGGTCGCACCAGGTGAGCAGCTCCTTGACGCGGGCCGCGCCGACCCGGTGACCGTCGTTGGGGTCGACGAAGCCCATCTCACGGGCCCAGCGACGATTGCCGTCGCACATGACGCCGACGTGCTGGGGCACGGGTTTGCCGGCCAGCTTGCCGGCCAGCCGCCGTTCGTACACGCGGTAGAACGGAGTAACAATCAAGGACCGCAGACTCATCGCCTCAAACCCTAGCCCTCACGGGTAGCGACTCAAGGGGTGGCCACATGACGGTGACCTAACCGGGAGGCGATGCGCCCGATAGTGCGAAGATCGAAAACCCCGTCACCGAGGCCCAGGTCCACCATCCGGTCGAAGACGGCGGCATCCCGGGCAGCCGCGTCCACCGCGGCGTCGACCACGCGCGACTGACGGCTGAGCAAGGCCGCGAACCCTGAGTGCCGCAGATGCCGACCGAGCCGCTGCCGCAGGGCACGGCGATAGTCGGTCTTGTGTGCGGCCGCCCACCCGGCCAGCGAGCCGGACAGCACGGCATAAAAGATGCCTTCACCGGTGAACGGGTTGATCAGCGACAGCGCGTCACCCGCGAGCAACACCCGCCCCCGTACGGCCGGCGGCCGCCGAGTCGACAGCGGCAGGTGGTGGCCTCGCATTCCGGTCGGGCTACCCACGCCGGGCAACAGCCGATCGAGCGACTCCAGCAGGTACGACCTGGACAGCGGCTCGCCCCTGAGCACCTCGCCGTAGCCGACATTGGCGGTGCCGTCGCCGAGCGGAAACTCCCACGCGTACGCGGGCCACCGCCGCCGGGTTGTGACGATGACCTGCTCGGTGGTGTTGGTGGTGCGGGTGTAGCCGCGAACGGCCACGGCCAGGTGGCCCGGCGGGTTGACGGCGTGACCGAGCGCGCGCCGCACCACCGACCCGGCGCCGTCGGCCCCGATGAGCACACCGGCCCGGAACTGACCGTCGATGGTGACACCCGCGCCGTCGTCGTGGATCGCCCGGACGGTGTGCCGCCGCAGCTCGGCCCCCGCGGCGACGGCTGCCCGCACGAGCCGCTCGTCGAAGACCTTGCGCGGCACGGTGTGGGCGGCGCGGGGCATGGGGCGGGCTACCGCCACGCCGCTGGGGGCGATGAGACGTAGGCGCTCGATGGGTGGATAGCCGTCGGTCACACCCTCGACGCCGAGCTGCTCGAGGACGGTTATGGCCTCGGCCGCTATGCCGTCGCCGCAGGTCTTGTCGCGGGGGAAGGCGGCTTTGTCGAGCAGCAGCACTCGTGCGCCCTCGCGCCGCGCGGCCAGGGCGGCCGCCGACCCGGCCGGCCCCGCCCCGACGATCGCTACGTCAAATTTCTCCACACACATTCCGCCCATTTAGGACATTCCTCAAGATCGCCTGTACGGCCATCCCTAACCCCCACCCGCCTCGGGGAGCTGGTGGGGTGACCCTACGCGTTGTCAAGCGGCAGGAACGAGTTATCCACAGGTGCAGGCGCCAATCCGTTGCCGAGCAAAAAATTGTCCACAGGGAGCACGGCATTTACGCGGTGGCGAGTTGCGAGTTTGTTCACCGGCAGCGCGGTGCCAGGCTTCGAGTCTGCTCACCGCGAGCACGGCAACAAGCGATACCGAGCTGCTCACCGGAAGCACGGCAACAAGCGATAACGAGCTGCTCACCGAAAGCACGCCAACCACACGAAGCCGAGCCACGAGTTTGCCTGCCCGGAGGCACGACACCTATGCGTTGTTGAGCGACGTAGATTTCCGGGACAGACTCCCGGCCCGGTAAAGGGCGAACCAAGTAAGAGCCGCAGCCGCCACAAGAGGCCCGCCGTCGCGGATCAGCCCGTCCGTCCCGAGCAGTAGGTAGCAGAGCGGCAAATCCCAGACCAGCACCAGCAAGGTCAGCCAGCTCAAAGCCCGCCGCGCCCCCGCCTTGCCGCGCATCAGGAAGATGGTGCACAGCAGCACCGCGTAGCTCACCGCGATGCCGGAGCCCACCCAGAACAGGACGCCGAGCAGCCATGATGGACGGTCGCGGAGTTCGCCGAACGAGATCAGGGCCGGGACCAGCATCAGGGGGCTGTAGGTGAACGCCGCGATCCGGGCGGTCAGCAGCCAACCGGTCACGGGCGCGCGGCGCGGGGTGGCTTCCTGGACGGTCAGGCCCGAGCGGGTCAGGACGAGGCGGTTGGGGTGGCGTACGAGGTGGTCGCGAACCACCGGGTGGCGGTAGAGCAACGCGACCACGGCGACGCACAGCACGAACAGCACCGCGAAGCCGATCACGCCGGGCCACGGGGGCAGGCCGGAGCGGGGAACGATGAGGCGGCCGACCGCGAAAATCGTGGTGACGGCCAGGATCAGGCCGAGCGGGCGGGCCACGGCTCGGTCGCGGCGGACCTGGCGGATCAGCAGCAGCCAGCCGAGCGTGCGCAGCAGCGCCCAGCCGGTGCGCACCGCGAAGCCGAAGCCGTGCGACGGGGCGTACAAGTAGTTGAGGATCTCGACCACGACGGTGGCGGTGGCCGTCGCGAACAGCAGGGCGGTCAGCGCGCGCAGCACGCGGGGCCGCCCCGCTTCGTTCGTCACCTACGCGGGTTTACCCCGCCGCTCAGTCCTGCAAGCGTGCCCGCAGCGCGTCCAGCTCGGACCAGAGCACGGCCGGCAGTTTGTCGCCGAACTTGGTGAACCATTCGGTGACCTGCGGAATCTCGGCCAGCCACTCGTCGCGGTCGACGCGCAGCACCGCCTCGAGCGCCTCGTCCGACAGATCCATTCCCGTACGGTCGATGGCCGCCACCGTGGGCACGTGGCCGATCGGGGTCTCGACCGCCTCGCCCTTGCCGTCGAGCCGCTCGACGACCCACTTGAGGACGCGGCTGTTCTCGCCGAAGCCGGGCCACAGGAACCCGCCCTCGTCGTCGCGGCGGAACCAGTTGACGTAGAAGATCTTGGGTAGCTGGGCCGCGTCGCCGGGGGCGCCCTTGGCCATGTCGAGCCAGTGCTGGAAGTAGTCGCCGGCGTGGTAGCCGATGAACGGCAGCATCGCCATCGGGTCGCGGCGCACGACCCCGACCTGGCCGACCGCGGCCGCGGTGGTCTCGCTGGACAGGGTGGCGCCCAGATAGACCCCGTGCACCCAGTCGCGGGCCTCGGTGACCAGCGGGATCGTCGTCTTGCGGCGGCCGCCGAAGAGGATCGCGTCGATCGGCACGCCCCGGGGGTCGTGGTATTCGTCGGCCAGGATCGGGCACTGCTCGATGGGCGTACAGAATCGGCTGTTGGGGTGGCTCGACGGGGCGTCCGAATCGGGGGTCCAGTCCTCGCCGCGCCACGAGCGCAGGTGGGCCGGGGGCTGACCCATGCCCTCCCACCAGATGTCGCCGTCGTCGGTCAGGGCCACGTTGGTGAAGACCGAGTTGCCGCGGGCGAGCGTACGCATGGCGTTGGGGTTGGTGTGGAAATCGGTGCCGGGCGCCACGCCGAACAGGCCGAACTCGGGGTTGGTGGCCCACAGCCGGCCGTCGGAGCCGAAGCGCATCCACGCGATGTCGTCGCCGACGGTCTCGACCTTCCAGCCGGGCAGGGTGGGCTCGAGCATGGCCAGGTTGGTCTTGCCGCAGGCCGAGGGGAAGGCGCCGGCGATGTAGCGGACCTGACCCTCGGGCGAGGTCAGCTTCATGATCAGCATGTGTTCGGCCAGCCAGCCCTCGTCGCGGGCGGCCACGCTGGCGATCCGCAGCGCGTAGCACTTCTTGCCGAGCAGTGAGTTGCCGCCGTAGCCGGAGCCGTAGGACCAGATCTCGCGGGTCTCGGGGAAGTGCGAGATGTATTTGGTCTCGTTGCACGGCCACGCCACGTCCGCCTGGCCCGGTTCGAGCGGCGCCCCGACCGAGTGCAGCGCGGGCACGAAGTCGGCGTCGTCGCCCATCGCCTCGAGCACCGCGGTGCCCATCCGGGTCATGATGCGCATGCTGGCCACCACGTACGGGCTGTCGGTGAGCTCGACGCCGAACATGGGTTGCGGGGCGTCGAGCGGGCCCATGCAGAACGGGATCACGTACATCGTCCGGCCGCGCATGCACCCCCGATACAGCTCGGTCATCGTCGCCTTCATCTCGGCCGGGTCGGTCCAGTTGTTGGTGGGACCGGCGTCGGACTCGTCGACCGAGCAGATGAACGTGCGTTCCTCGACCCGGGCCACGTCGCCGGGGTCGGTGCGCGCCCAGAAGGAGTTCGGCTTCTTCTCCGGGTCGAGACGCACCAGCGCGCCCGAGTCGACCAGGGAGTTCGTGATCTCGTTCCACTCGTCCTGCGACCCGTCGCACCACACGATGCGGTCGGGGGTGGTCAGGGCGGCGGCCTCCTCGATCCAGGCGAGAAGGCGACGGTGCTCGGTGGGCTGCGTCAAGGCGGTTCTCCTTCGGTCGGCACTGACCAATGACCACAAAGGCCGGTAGCAGCCGGCCTGGGTCTTGGGTGGAGTTCGCTCAGCCTAGGCGGCGGACACGTTCAGTTCATCGGCCGTTGCTGTGGATAACCGCACAATCCTCGGCCAGCGTGCGCGTAGACGATTGATCCTTCGCCGAACGGCGCAGTTTTGTGCAGGACCGCCAACGGGTGCCGTGCGGTCGACTTTCACAAAACGGACCTAACGGCTTAAGCTGGTCGGTATCGGGCTTTCCTCTTACTCCCGCCGCAGGAGGCAGGAATGACGATGCCGGACGACGATCCACCGGACACGGACCTGTTGGCCGCGGTCCGGGCCGGCGACACCGCGGCGTACGGGACTCTTTACGAGCGGCACCGCGGTCCGGCCCGCCATTTCGCGTACGGGCTGGTCAGTCACCCGGCCGACGTCGACGACCTGGTGGCCGAGACCTTCGCCAAGGTGTTCGCCTCGCTCCGGGCCGGCCGTGGCCCCCTGGTCGCCTTCCGGGCCTACCTGTTCACCACCATGCGGCACGTCTGTTACCACCGGGCCCGGCGCGACCGGCGGCTCGAGTTCACCGACGACCTGACCCGGTACGACGAGGGCCAGCCCTACACCGACCCGGCGCTCGACCGCCTGGAACGCACGTACGCGGCGGCCGCGTTCCGCCAGCTCCCGGAGCGCTGGCGTGACGTGTTGTGGCAGACCGCCGTTGAAGGGAACAGCCCGGCCGAGGTCGCCGGGATGCTGGGCATGACGCCCAACGCCGTGGCAGTGCTCGCGCACCGGGCGCGGGAGGGGCTGCGCAGCCTCTATCTGCAACAGCACGTGACGACGGCCGAGCACCCGGAGTGCCGCTGGGCCGGCGACCGGCTGGGGGTTCACCTGCGCGGGCGGCTTGCCCCGCGGGACAGCAATCGAATGCGCGTACATCTGAGGTGGTGTGGTGAGTGCCGGAAGAGAGTTGCGGAGATCGCCGAGATCAGCGAGATCCACCCTCCGTACCGGCAGCGTCACCATGCGAGGTCCAGCGGTTAAGACTCGCCAACGAAAACAGCGGTCCGTGACTGCCGCCGGTACGCTCGAAACCGTGCCCGACGACTCAGCGACGCAGCCCACCGGCCTGCGTCCCCGGTTCCGGGCACTGATTCGCGAGCTCGGCAAGTTCGGCACCGTGGGTGGCATCGCGTTCGCGATCGACGTCGCGATCTTCAACGTGCTGCTGCAGTCCGGCTTCGAGACCCTGATCGCCAAGACCATCTCGACCGTCATCGCGACCACGTTCGCGTTCGCGGGCAACCGGTTCTGGACGTGGCGTGATCGCGCCCACGCCCACATGGCCCGGCAATACACGATGTTCTTCGTGCTCAACGCCATCGGCCTCGGCATCGGCCTGGCCTGCCTGGCGATCAGTCACTACGGTCTCGGGCAGCTCTCACCGATCTTCCAGACCCAGCTCGCGGACAACATCTCGGGTCAGCTGGTCGGCACTGCCGCCGGCTCGCTGTTCCGTTTCTGGTCGTATCGCCGGTTCGTCTTTCCGGACACGACCCC
The DNA here is from genome assembly GCF_016785085.1 of Paractinoplanes lichenicola. Classification (GTDB taxonomy): domain Bacteria; phylum Actinomycetota; class Actinomycetes; order Mycobacteriales; family Micromonosporaceae; genus Actinoplanes; species Actinoplanes lichenicola. The sequence goes on along the minus strand of NZ_JAENHO010000003.1, from coordinate 430,335 downwards.
AGCGGCCACGCCACCACGACAGGAACACCGGGCAGCCGGCATGCCTCCGCCCTCGCCTGTCCGTGACACCGCGTGACCGTCCCCTCTCCCGTAAGGTTGACCAATGCCCTCAGCACGTGAGCTGGCGGACCACCTGCGCCGTCTCGCCCCGGAAGTCCTCGCCTTCGGGGTCATCGGCGCCGGCAACACGCTGCTCTACATGGCGATCACGTGGGTCGCGCTGCCCATCGGCGCCGTCAAGGCCAGCGTCATCGCCACCGTGGTCACCACCACGCTGGCGTACATCGCGAACCGCTACTGGACGTACCGGAACCACAGCCGCACCGCCCTGCGGCGGGAGTACACGCTGTTCTTCGGCTTCAATCTCGTCGGCATGGTCATCCAGTCCGGCTCGATCGCCATCGGCAAGTACGGTTTCGGCCTGACCGAGCAGCACGACGAGGTCGCCTTCATGGCCGTCACGCTGATCGGCATCGTGATCGCCACGGTCTTCCGGTTCTGGGCCTATCGCACGTTCGTCTTCCTCAAGCCGCCCGTCGACGGGCACGAGGCCGACCTCACCGAGCTCGACGCGGTGGCGGGTCTGGCCGAGCTGAGCGCCGAGGATCCGCAGCCGTCCCGCTAGCCCCGGGCCGCCTCCGGAAAAACCCCTTCCGCTGTACGGGCACCTCCGGCTCGGCTTCCTCTTCCTCGTCCTCCGGATGCCGGACGCGGTCCTGCTCGATCAGCTCGTAGAGCAGCGTCTGCACGCTCTGGGCGCGGGGCACGGCGAGCAGGGTCACGGCCTGCTCGCCGATCGAGTCGATCTTGAGGGTGCCCGAGCCGAAGAGGCGATCGAGCACCGACTGGGTCACGACGTGGTCGTTGATCCGGTTGAGCGGCAGGTCCCGCCGCTCGCGGGCGATCACGCCGTCCTGCAGCAGGATCCGCTCGTCGGTCAGCACGTAGTGGGTGCACCGCCAGATCACCAGCGGCGCCACCCCGTACCGGATGCCCTGATAGAGCATGATGGCCGCGACCACCAGGAAAGCGATCAGCCCGCCCTCGGTGCTGGGCAGCATCACCCAGGCCACGGTGGTCACCACGACCGCGAGCAGCACCAGCAGGCCGGGGCGCAGGGCCGCCTTCCAATGGGGATGCAGGTGCAGGACGAGTTCTTCCTCGTCGGCCAGCACTTCGTCCGGGAACGCCACGCGGTCAGCGTACGTGCAGCACGTCACCCGCCGAGACACGATGCACCGCGCCGTCCGCCGTCCGGACGATCAATTGGCCGTCCCGGTCCACGTCGGTCGCCTCGCCGGTAAGGGGCTCGCCCGCGGGCAGCAGCACCCGCACCTGCTTGCCGATCGTCGCGCAGCTCCGCCGGTACGCCGCGAGCAGGCCGGACATCTCCGCGTCGCCGCCCGCCTCGCGCCAGCCCGAATACCAGGAGGCGAAGCCGCGCAGCAGGGCCCGCAGCAGCGGGTCGCGATCGGTGACGGCGGCCCCGGCCACCTTGAGCGAGGTCGCGGGCAGGCCGGTGGTCTCGGGCAGCTCCTCGGCGCGGGTCGTCACGTTCAGCCCGATGCCGACCACCACGGCGTCGCCGGCCACCTCGGCCAGGATGCCGGCGCACTTCCCGCCGCCCACCAGCAGGTCGTTGGGCCACTTGAGGGCGGCCTCGACCTCGGCCACCCGCTCGGCGGCCTCGCGCAGGGCCACCCCGGCCAGCAGCGGCAGCCAGGCGAACGAGGCCGGCGTCAGGGCGGCCCACTCGCGCTCGCGATCGGCCTGGCCGGGACGCAGCAGCACGCTCACCGTGAGCCCGGCGCGGGCCGGCGAGGTCCACTGGCGGTCACGCCGGCCCCGGCCCGCGGTCTGCTGCTCGGCCACGACGACCAGCCCCTCGGGCTCGCCCCGGGCGGCCGCCGCGGCGACGTCGGCGTTGGTCGAGGCGGTCGCGGCGCGCACGTCGACCCGCGACCACAGGCTGCCCAGCGTCACGAGCGCACGGGCCAGGGAACGCTCGGACAGCGGTGGTCGGTCGAGATCCGTGAACGGCGAGGCCATGGGGCCGAGCCTAGCGCCGGGGTCAGCGGGGCGGCGGTTCGGCCGCGTGGCGGCTGACATACATCGTCGTGCTGCGGTCGACCGGCTCCGCCGAGGGGCGCGGCCGCGGGCGGGGGCGACGCCGGCTGGCAGGTGGCGGGTCGTCGGTCACCGCGGTGAACATCTGGGTGGACTCGGCCCGGCGGCGACGCGGCACGGAGTCGTTCTCGGTCCGCCATTCGCGGGCGGCCGGTTCCTGATATTTGTCGTCCCGGGCGGACCAGCTGCGGGGCAGGCGGATGCGGTTGGCCCGGTCGCGGTCGCTGATCGGCGCCCGGTCGCGTCGCTTACGCGCGGGCGTACGGGGGGCGACGATCTCGGTCGGCTCGTGCTCGATCGGCGCCAGGTCGAAACCGGTGGACGGCTCGTAGTCGGGAACCGAGGGCAGCCGCTCGACCGCCATGGGCCAGCCGTAGCCCTTGGCCGAGGGCTCGGGGTCGGGCTCCAGATCGACCGGGATCGGGGTCCAATACTCGCCGGCCGGGGGCTCCTCGGGGACGTGACTGTATTCGGGGCGGACCCAGCCCTCGACGCGGTGGCCGTAGCGCTCCTCGCTGTACGCGGGCGCGACCTCCTCCTCGATGTCGTCCAGCACCAGTCTCAGCGCGGGTTCGAGCTCGGGCTCGTACGGCTCCGGGTCGTACGGCTCCTCGTACAGCGCCTCGACCTCGTACGGCTCCTCGACCGCGTACGGCACGTCGACGGGCTCATCCTCGTACGGGAAAAGGTCTTGATCCTCGGCGTGGGGAGCGCGCTGGTCGACGTCGGCTGGAAGGGCGGGAAGGGCGGCCGCCGCGACCGGCTCCGCCACTCGATCGCGGCGCCGGTTGCCCCGCGCGCGGCGCGACTTGGGCTGGATGCCGTCCTCCGCGTCGCTCCGGGCCCGCCGCCCGCCCCCGCCGAACAGCACGGTTCGGAAGCAGATCAGCGTGGCCAGCCCTCCGGCGATGAGGGCGATACCGGCCGCGGTCATCCAGTTCGTCACGACACAGGTAACGAATGGGGCATTGCGTGCGAAACGCGCACGGGCCGCCATGGCCCCTGGTAGCGCACTACGATCAAACTACTGACGAGTAGACCCTCGGGAAGCGTGAGGAACGAGCGTGACCACCCACCAGGACGACGACGTCGTGGCCGACATCCACACCACCGCCGGCAAACTCGCTGACCTCGAACGACGTACGGGCGAGGCCGTGCACGCCGGGTCCGCCCGCGCGGTCGAGAAGCAGCACGCGCGCGGCAAGAAGACGGCCCGCGAGCGGATCGCGATGCTGCTCGACCAGGGCTCGTTCGTCGAGCTCGACGAGCTGGCCCGGCATCGCTCGACCAACTTCGGCCTCGACAAGAACCGCCCGTACGGGGACGGGGTGGTCACCGGCTACGGCACGGTCGACGGCCGGCAGGTCTGCGTCTTCTCCCAGGACTTCACGATCTTCGGCGGCTCGCTGGGCGAGGTCTTCGGCGAGAAGATCGTCAAGGTGCTCGACCTGGCCATGAAGATCGGCTGCCCGATCATCGGGATCAACGACTCCGGCGGCGCCCGCATCCAGGAGGGCGTGGTCGCACTCGGCCTCTACGCCGACATCTTCTTCCGCAACGTGCGGGCCAGCGGCGTCATCCCGCAGATCTCGCTGATCATGGGCCCGTGCGCGGGCGGCGCGGTCTACTCCCCCGCGATCACCGACTTCACCGTGATGGTCGACCAGACCTCGCACATGTTCATCACCGGCCCCGACGTGATCAAGACGGTCACCGGCGAAGAGGTCGGCATGGAGGAGCTGGGCGGCGCGCGCACGCACAACACGCGCAGCGGAAACGCGCACTACCTGGCGTCCGACGAGGACGATGCGATCGACTACGTGCGGGCGCTGCTGTCCTACCTGCCGTCGAACAACCTGGACGACCCCACGATCTTCGAGATGCCGGCTGCCCTGTCGGCGACGGACGACGATCTCGCGTTGGACTCCCTGATCCCGGATTCGGCCAATCAGCCGTACGACATCAAGAAGGTCGTCGAGACGGTCGTGGACGACTTCCTCGAGGTGCAGCCGCTCTACGCGCAGAACATCGTGGTCGGCTTCGGGCGGGTCGAGGGGCGGCCGGTCGGCGTGGTGGCCAACCAGCCCATGCATTTCGCGGGCACGCTCGACATCGCGGCCTCCGAGAAGGCGGCCCGATTCGTCCGTACGTGCGACGCCTTCAACATTCCCGTGGTGACCTTCGTCGACGTGCCGGGATTCCTGCCGGGCACCTCGCAGGAGTGGGAGGGCATCATCCGGCGGGGGGCGAAGCTCATTTACGCGTACGCCGAGGCCACCGTGCCCAAGGTGACGGTGATCACGCGCAAGGCGTACGGCGGGGCGTACGACGTGATGGGCTCGAAGCACCTCGGCGCCGACCTCAACTTCGCCTGGCCCACGGCCCAGATCGCGGTGATGGGGTCGCAGGGCGCGGTCAACATCCTCTACCGCGGTGACCTGGCCGCGGCCGACGACCCCGCGGCGCGACGGTCCGAGCTGATCCAGGAATACGAGGACACGCTGGCCAACCCGTACATCGCGGCCGAACGGGGCTATGTGGACGCGGTGATCAGGCCGTCGGAGACGCGGGCCCAGATCACGCGGGCGCTGCGGACGCTGCGCACCAAACGCGAGACGCTGCCACCCAAGAAGCACGGCAACATCCCGCTCTGAGTCAGGCCGCCCCGGTGTGGCGCAGCATCATCGCGCCGCCATAGACGAGCGCGCCCAACGTGCCGATCCAGAACAGGAACAGCCAGACGACGTCGCCGATGTGGGTGTGCTTCTCCAGCAACTCCGGATCCTGCACACCCTTCTGCTGCCGGACGCCCCAGAACACGCGCGGGATCATCCGGGTGCTGCCCATCAGCATGAACCAGACCCAGACGTACGCGAAAACCAGCTGCACCTGGTCGGTGGCGCGGCTGACCAGCACCCAGAGCAGACCGACGGTGCCCGCGGCGACGAGCAGCCCGAACGCGTTCCGGGTCAGCACCAGCACAAAGATGCCGAAAACCAGGCTGAGCATGATGACCGCGCTGGGCTCGAAACCATGGACCAGCATCAACGCACCCGACAGACCGACCACGGACGGGCCCAGATAACCGGCCAGCAGCATGAAGACGCGGCCGAGCCCGCCGATCTCGATGTGGGTGGCGCCGCCGCCGTCGCTGGTGAGGTGCACCTTCTTCTTCAGCAGCTTCCCACCGAAGATCAAACCGATCAGCGCGTGGCCGCCCTCGTGCGCGAGCGTGATCGCATGATGCGTGATCTTGAAAAGGGGCATGGCCAGGACGAAGCCCACAACGGCCGTTGACCAGGCCAATCCCGGCGGAGCGTCCATGAGTCGGACGCTAACTCCGGTTTTTGAGCACCCCTATCGGATGATCGGCCGTTGCGTACCGGATCCGGCCGGCCCGTGCGCCCGGGACCCGGTTCGGCCCCGTGCGGCCGGGAGCCGGTTCGGCGCCGTGCGGCTACTGCGTGCTCAGCTCCGGCAGCCATTGGCCGGCCAGCAGGAAGGCGCCGATCACGACGGCGATCAGGTTGACGATCAGGAAGAAGCCGACCCAGAACAGGGCCGGCACGTGCGTGATGTGGGCGAGCTGGTCGGCGTCGGACTCGCGCATCCGGCCCCGGCGGCGCAGGGCCTGCAGCTCGAAGACCGGGCGCACCCCGCCGAACAGCAGGAACCAGACCCCGGCGTACGCGAAAGCGGCCTGCACCTCGGGAGACGCCCACCAGGACACGCCGAAGACGATCGCCCCCGTGATGACCAGCGACAGGACGCCGAACAGGTTCCGAATGTTGATCAGCATCAGGAGCAGCAGGGCGACGGCAAGCCAGAGCAGCAGCGTGATCCGGTTGCCGCCGAGCAGCCAGGCCCCGAGCACCCCGACCAGCGACGGCGCGATGTAGCCGCCGAGCAGCGTGAGCATCATGCCCGGACCGGTCGGGCGGCCCGACGACAGCGTGAGGCCGGACGTGTCGAACTCGAGCCGGATGCCGCGCAGGCGACGCCCGGTGAGCAGAGCGAACAGCGCGTGACCACCCTCGTGAGCGATCGTGACGGCGTTGCGGGCCACCCGCCAGACCGGGCGGAACGACACCGCGAGAAAACCGGCCAGGGCCGTGAGCAGGACGAGCAGACCGGGCGGATCCGGTTGCGCGCCGAGCAGCTTGTCCCAGAAGTCAGTCACACCGTCGATCACAGCGCGGAACTGTATCCGATCGCGCTATGTGCCGGCTGTTCACGCCCGGCGGCGGACCACCACTGCTTCGGGCGCCTGGGCGGGCTTGGCCAGCAGGCGTGCGGCGAACACGCCGCCGACGACCAGCGCCAGCAGGGCAACGATCGCGATCATGACGAGCGCACCGGCCGCAATGGTGAGAAAGACCAGGTCAGCGATGGCCACCAGCAACCAGAGAACCAGTGTCGGCTTCCTGCCGTACCGTCGGCAGTTCATGTCGCACCTCCGTCCGTGACAGGAGGTGAATTACCCATTCATCCCCGTTGTCACTCCCCGGAGTTACTTCTTGGGCTGAAAACCCTGGTAGATCAGCTTCAAATCGGACTGTGAGGCCGCCCAGTCCTCGGGCGAGACATACCACGAGATCGAGTACGCCTGCTTGTCGCTGACGATGATGTTGCGCTTCACCGCGTGCTGCCGGTTGCCGGTGCTCGTGGTGTAGAAGAACTCCCAGTCGACGGCCTGCTTGAAGTAGTTCTTCACCTCGACCATCTTGACCTTCTCGTAGTTCCGATAGGCCGAGCCGGCGCGGTCACGCTCCTGCTGTTTGTAATCCTCGAGGGCGCTGCCCTTCGGGCTGTTGGTCTGGTCGATCAGCAGGTAGCGGTTGCTCCACCGGATCTCGACCTCACTGCCGGAGCGGGAAGTCGTGGCGCTCTTGGGCAACGGGATCTTGAATCCGCTGCTGTCCGTGCGCATCTCCCAGGTCGACGGCAGGGCGAGCGCGGCAGTGGTCGACGGGGCCGCGGAGGGCGAACTGGGCTTGGTGGTGGCCGCGTTCGACGGGGCGGCCGGAGCCGCCGAGCTGCCGCCGGTGGTGGCCGCCGCGCTGGGGGGCGGTGCGGCGCCGGCCTGGCTCTGGTCGTCGCCGTCATCGCCGAGCGACTGCCCGATCAGGACCGCGATCAGCACGATGACCAGCAGGATGACGCCGCCGCCGATCGCGGCCTGGCCGTACGTGAGCCGGGTGCCGAAGACGGTGATGCCGGGGGTGGGGCCGTGCGGCATGGGGGCCCAGGCGGGGCGGCTCGGCCGGCTGAACGCCGGGACCGGCGCCATGTGGTCGTCGCCGTCGTCCTCGGGCTTGACCGTGGGCTCCGGCTTGAGCTCTCGCTTGGGCGGCTCGGCGATCTTGGTGGTCTGGTCGGCCAGGGCTGCGGCAGCCAGGGTCGTGGTGGCGTCCACGTCCTTTGCTTTGCCGGCGGTCTTCGGCTCGGGGGCGGGTGCGCTCTCGGCCTTGGCGCTTTCTGCCGTGGTCTTGTCGGGCTCGACCGTGGCGGCCGCGTCTTTCGCGTCCGCGTCGGTTTCCGCGTCGGCCGTGGCCGCGTCGGTCGTCGCGGGCACGATCTCGGAGCCGGGAGTCTTTGCGGCGGCCGCGTTTGCGCTGTTCTTCGCTTTGTCCGTGGCCGCGTCAGAGCTTTCGCCGTCCGCGGTCGTATCGGGCTTCGCGTCGTCCGGGGCCGTGTCGGTCTTCGCGCTGCCCGGGGTCGCGTCGGCATTCGCACTGTCTGGGGTCGCGTCGGCCTTCGCGCTGCCCGAGGTCGCGTCGGTCCTCGCGTCATCCGTGGTCGCGTCAGTCTTCGCGGCGTCCGGAGTCGCGTCAGTCTTCGCGGCGTCCGGGGTCGCGTCGGTCCTCGCGTCATCCGGGGTCGCGTCAGTCTTCGCGCTGTCTGGGGTCGCCTCAGTCTTCGCGGCGTCCGGGGTCGCGTCGGCCTTCGCACCGTCCGGGGTCGCGTCGGTCTTGGACACGTCCGTCTCTGCGCTGGTCGCCGCACCGGTCTGCGCGGCGGCCGTCTTGGACGTGGTCTCGGGCGCCTCGGCCTTTGCGGCTTCACTCTTCACGGCTGCGGCCGACTTGGGCTCGCTCTTCGTGGGCTCAGCCGTCGCGGGTGCCGCCTTTGCCGACTCGGCATCGGCACGACCAGCCTTGGCCGGCTCAGTGTTGGCCGGTTTTACGAGCTGGGTCGCGTCCTGGGCCGGCGGCTCGGCCTGGGCCGGGGTCACGACCTGAGTCGCCTCCGGGACGACCGGCTTGGCCTGGGCCGGGGCCGTCTTCGGCGGCGTGATCTTGGTGGTCTTGTCGACCGGCTCGGAGATCTTCGTCGTCTTGTCGGCCGGGTCCGCGGCGGGCGGCGTGGCCTTGGCCGCGGGCGGCTTCGGGGCCGCCTCGGACGGCCGCTTGGCCGGGAGCGCGATCCGGGTCGTCGGGTCGGCCGAGGGCTTGTCCTGCTTGCTCTCCTTGGGCAGCCCGTCGGCCCCCACCCGCGGGAGCAGCGCAGTGGCGTCGGCCAGCGACCGCTCGTGCTCGGGGGCGGCCTTCTTCCGGCGGTTCGCGGCGACGTCGGCCGCGGTGAAACCGGCCTGCGTCCCCCTCGCCGTACGGGAAAGGCCGCCGCTCGCCTGAGGGCTGGGCGGGCCGACCACCGTGGTGCGGTCGTCCTGCACCGGCGGGCCGTCGGCGCGGGTGGCGTCGGGGCGCGGACCGTCGACGCGGGTGGCATCCATACGCGGGGCGTCGACACGCGTGGCGTCGATCTGCGGGCCGTCGACGCGCGTGGCGTCCATGCGCGGGGCGTCAACCTTGGGGCCGTCGACCCGGGTGGGCGTCTCGGCCGCCGGGCGGCGCCGCGCCGAGGGCTCCGGCGTGCGACCACGAACGGGCGGCTCGGGCGCGCGGCCGCGGGCGGGTGGTTCCGGCGTACGGCCGCGGACGGTCGGCTCGGGCACTCGGCCGCGCGCGGGTGGCTCGGTCGTACGGCCTCGGGTCGGGGGCTCGGGGGTGGAACGGCCGACCGGCGCCTTGCCCGGCGTAAAGATCGGCGGCCGGCCCTCGCCGGCCGCCGGGTGACCCGGAGTGATCGGAGGCGGGCCCGGCGGGTTGGCCGGACGGGCGACCGGAGGCCGCGGGCCGGGCACAACCGGGGTCGCCGAAGTGCCACCGGTGAGCGCCGACCGATCGCGGCCCACGCCGGGGCGGCGCATGGTCGGGCTCATCGGGAAGCTCAGCTTGGAGCGCCGACCGGCGGCGCGCAGCAGCAGACGCTCGGCCTCCTCGGCGTTGATGCGATGCGTCGGGTCCTTGCGGAGCAGACCGTTGAGCACCGGCTTGAGCGGGCCGGCGTTGCGCGCGGGCGGCGGATTCTCGGTGGCCAAGGCGGCGAGTGTGGCGATCGCGGACGGCCGGGCGAACGGCGAGGCGCCCTCAACCGCGGCATAAAGCGTGGCGCCGAGGGACCAGAGGTCGGCCGCGGGACCGGCGGAACCGTCGCGAGCGCGCTCGGGGGCGATGTAGGCCGGGGAGCCGAGCACCAGACCCGTACGCGTGACGTTGGGGTCACCCGGGACGGTGGCCAGGCCGAAGTCGGTGAGCACGACGCGCCCGTCCGCGCCGATCAGCACATTGCCCGGCTTGACGTCGCGATGCACGACCCCGGCCCGGTGGGCGGCGCGCAGCGCGTTGAGCACGCCGAGGCCGATCTCCGCCGACCGTACGGGGCTGAAAGGACCGTCGGCGGCCAGCGTGTCCTGCAGCGAGCGGGACGGCACGTACTCCATGACGATCCACGGGTCGGCGTCGGTGCGCAGCACGTCGAACACGCGAACCACGTTGATGTTGTTGAGCCGGGCGATGGCGCGGGCCTCACGCAGCGACCGCTCGCGCATCTCCTGCCGCTCGCCGGGGGTCAGCCCGGGCGGCGGCACCAGCTCCTTGATGGCGACCTCACGGTGCAGGACGACATCGGTCGCCCGCCAGACACGACCCATCCCGCCCTGACCGAGCGGCGCGACAAGCCGGTAACGGTCAGCGACTACGAGCGGGGGAGAGGAAGACATCACGGAGAAAATACCCGGTCATGTCGAGCGACAGCGAATCGATCAGCCGAGTGTGGGATGCGTGTCACCGGTTCAACCCCACAACGTCGTACGCTCGGTCAATGGATACGGAACCCCTGGTCAGCGTCGTGCGCGGCGAACCGGCCGCCGAGGAGCTGGCCGCACTGGTCACGATACTGGCGGCCGCATCCAGCAAAATTGATGCCGCCCCGGCCGCGCCGCGCCCCTCCACGTGGGCCCGCTCCGCACGCCCGTCGATGGGCCCGCGCTCCTGGCGAACCTCCGCCCTACCTGGCTAGATCATCGCCGGTCACTGTCCACAGGGTCCCCCACTGCTGGCAGTGACCGACTACTCTCACAGACGCTTCGCGTACTTGTGTTCGGTTTCGCGTGTTCGGTTTTCGTGTGTTCGGTTTTCGGGGGAGGACGCAGATGATTCCGGAGGAGGACCGCGGTCCTGCTTGGCTGCGTGACTACGGCACGACAGACTTCGGCTCGATCGAGGCCGACATCCAAGCCATGGAACAGTTCGCAGCCAAACTAGCCGCGAACGTGCAGGACAGCTACGCCCCCCACATGGCCAGCGTCTCGGAATCCATGGGCACACCTCTCCCCTCGCCCAACGGAGAGTTCATCGAGCTCACGTCGTTCTTGTTGGCCCATCGAGACGCCCAAGACGTGACGCATCAGAACGTGTACAACTACGCGAACGGCACCCAGGACTTGGCCAACGCGGCTTCGGACATCAGCGACAAGTACCGCGGGTCTGACGCATTCTCTCGCGCCAAGGTCAGCGACGTCGAGAATGCCTTCGGCAACCTTGGCAACACCAGCGAGGAGATCCTCTAATGCTCATCGCAGACGGCGGCGGCGGGGGCGGCGGCACCCCTTGGGCGTCGAAGACGGTCGACACGATGCTGCAGCTGATCAAGAGTGCGGACACCGACAAGCATTACCAGTTGCTCACTGGGTGGAAGCAGTCCGCAGACCTGATCAATGAGCACCGCTGGCAGGTCCAGAACTACCGCGACAACCTGGCTGCCGCATGGCCGCCGGAGCGAAACGCTGCAGCCGCGGCCTACGTCGCTCGTCTGGACGATCTCATCAACAACCTGGATGAGACCTACGAGGCTGCGATCGCGAACCACGACGCCTTCGCTGCAGCGACCCTGTCGATCAGCCTTGCCCAACGCGACATGCAGAAGATCGCCGACGAGTACGCGTCGAACACGGGCTTGCTGCACGACTATGCGGTCCAGCAGCAAGCGAAGCAGAACAACCCCACGCCGACGCCTAGCCCCAGCCCCAGCGGCGGCGATCAACCGCCGGTAGCCGCCGGCCGGCAGGAGGAGCTGCACCGCCAAGCGGTCACCCTGCTGAGTGGCGTGAGCGGTGAACTGGCGACAGCACAACTAAGCATCCGGACGCCAACGCTCTACAAGCCGAGCTTCCGTGACAATACGAAGGATCCGAACGGCGTCACCGATACGTTCCCACCTCCGCCGATTCCACCGATCGTCCCGACGTACGGTAGCGACGGTGGTGGCGGGAGCACCAAGACTCGGCCTTCGGTTACTTTCCCCACAGCTGGCGGCGCGGTTCCGCCACCTCCGACGCCCATCCCGACTCAGCAACCGGGCCTTATTCTGGGCGGTGCCAACCCCGCGGCTCCGACGTTCGCTTCACCTTCCACCACGCCCAACCCCTTGCCGCAAACCCTGCCCGGAGGAACGGGACCGATCGCTGCTCCCGGGCTGCTGCCGCCGAGTATCAGCAATCGCGGTCCCAGCAGCCCTGGCCAGGCTCCCCCTACTGCGGCACAGCCTGGACGTGGCGCAGGCGTACCTCGCGAAGGTTTCCTCCACACGAATACCGCCATCGGTGGTGGCCGACCGCTCCCTCCAGGGGGCGTGATTGGCGGAGTTCCGGGCGTCGGCCTCGGTCAGCCTGCAGGCTCTCGCCCTCAAGCGCAGCGAGTAAACCCAGTAGGCGGCGTGATAGGCGAAGGCCCACATGGGCGGACCGCATTGCGAGGTGCGCCTTCGGGCGAACACATGGCGGGTGGAATGCCCTATGGGCAATCAGCCGGCCGCCGACCGGGTAAAGCAGACTCAGCAGAGTCACACTGGGATCCCGACAATCCTTGGCAGACCGATCAGGGTGTTGACCCTGTCGTTCTCCCCACCCGGGAACAGCGCGTCGACCCGGGACCGGCGATCGGACTTCGTTGAGGATGCGCTATCGGTTTATGGCGGCCGTGGGGCTCATAGCCATCGCGGCCGGCATCACCGTTCCGGCAAGCCCGGCTCAAGCTGACAGCTTTCGCACCGATCAGTGGTATCTCAAGGCACTTCGTATTAATCAAGCACATACACTCACTAAGGGTTCCGGAGTTACGGTTGCAGTTCTCGACACAGGAGCTTTTCCGCATCCTGATGTACGCAGAAACCTTCTCCCCGGCGCGAATTTGATTCCAGGCCAAAGCGGCGATGGGCGCAGCGACAGGGTCGGCCATGGAACCGAGATGGCAGCACTGGTCGCAGCTCACGGCAGAGGATCAAATGGAGTACTAGGAATCGCTCCCGCCGCAAAAGTTCTACCTGTCAAAATCTCAAATACGATCAAGGCGCCATCGAACGAGATGGCGGATGGAATTGATTGGGCAATCGACAACAAGGCTCGCGTGATCAACATCTCCGCGGCGATCGGCCCATCGTTTGACGTGCAGGATGCAGTCTCGAGGGCAAAAGATTCCGACGTAGTAGTCGTTGGATCTGTCGGGAATGCGCCCGGAGACCTCATCATTGGATATCCTGCAGCCATCGAAGGCGTTCTCGCAGTCGGGTCGGTGGGACCAGACGGCCAGTATTCCGGAAAGTCCGTCAAGGACAAACGCGTCCAAATCTGTGCTCCGGGCATTAAGATAACGACCGCAGAACCCGAGAAAAAGTATGTAGATGTTTCGGGAACATCGCCGGCTGCCGCCATTGCTTCCGGTGCGGCCGCACTTGTTCGCGCTAAATTCCCAGAACTCTCAGCCCGAGAAGTCGTGCACCGAATAACTGCTACCGCGGACGATATTGGGCCTCCTGGACGCGATGATGAGTGTGGGTTTGGGCGGCTCAACATTGTTAAAGCGTTGACCGCCGAAGTGCCACCGCTCGAGGGTGGTGAGGAAAGTGCCACCCCATCGGCCACTGCCACGGCTTCGAGCGCGCCGCCGGTTGTGCGGCCGGAGACGGCTCCGCCGGCGGCTGAGAGTGAGCCTGCCGGCAACAGTGGGGTTTTGCTGTTCGGGGGGCTGGCTGGGGTTGTTGCGGCGGCGGCTGTGGTGCTTGTGCTCTTGCTGCGGCGGCGGGGGCGGAACTGAAGTTTGGGGCTGAAACGCCGTTAAGGGTGCGTTGATAATGCAGGTGAACTTGTAGCCTCGGGTTGTGCAGAAGGACATTGCGTACCGGTTGATTCTTGCTTCGGCCAGCCCGGCCCGTCGGGGGCTGCTCAGTGCCGCGGGTATTGAGGCCGAAGTGATGGTCAGTGGCGTCGACGAGTCCGGCGTCGAGGCTGAGGATGCGTACGCGCTGTGTCTTGCCCTGGCTCGGATGAAGGCGCGCACCATCGCCGCTCAGTTGAATGCTGATCCGGGGGTTGTGGTGCTCGGGTGTGATTCTGTGCTGGCGTTCGAGGGTGAAGTGTTCGGCAAGCCGTCCAACGCCGAGGAGGCCACCCAGCGCTGGATGCGAATGCGCGGCAAGTCCGGCGTGCTGCATACCGGCCACCACGTGACCAGCCTCGTCACCGGCAAGCAGGCCGAGGCGGTCGGGCTGACCACGGTGCACTTCGCCGACGTCAGCGACGCCGAGATCGCGGCGTACGTGGCCAGCGGTGAGCCGTTGCACGTCGCCGGCTCGTTCACGCTGGACGGGCGTGGGGCCGCCTTCGTGGAGCGGATCGAAGGCGACCCCGGCAACGTCATCGGGCTGTCCCTCCCGCTGCTGCGCAACCTGCTCGCGGAAATGGGCGTCCCCTACATCGCGCTGTGGAACCAGCAGGGCTAACGGACGCTCTTGGCGAACCCTCGCCCGGCCCAGGCCACGGCGAGCACCGCCAGCACGGCCATGATCACCAAGCCTTGCCAGACCGCGGGCGCGCCCAGATCGCCCCGGAACAGCGCGCGGGTTCCGTTCACCGCCCACGAGAACGGGTTCCAGTCGGCCACGCCCTGCAGCCAGCCGGGGGCGTACGTGAGCGGAAGCAGGATGCCGCTGAGCAGTAGCACCGGTTGGGCGACCGTGTTCATCAGCGGGGCCAGCGCGTCCTCGCTCTTGACCGCCAGCGCCACGCCGTAGCTGACCGCCGACGTCATCAGCGAGATCAGGGCGAGCATCAGGTACGCCAGGAGCAGGTTGCCCAGGAAGACGCGCAGGTCGAACGCCAGGGCCAGCAGCGTGATGATCACGGCCTGGGCGATCAGCGAGACGACGTCGCGCAGGGAGCGGCCGAGCAGCAGGGCCAGGCGGCTGATCGGGGTGACCCGGGAGCGTTCGATCACGCCCGCGCGCAGTTCGGCGATCAGGCCGAAGCCCTGGAACAGGCCCCCGAAGATGGCGAGCAGCACGAGCAGACCGGGTACGAAGATCTCGTACGCCTCGGCGTCGGTCCGCACCTGCAGGGCCGGCTTGAGCAGCGGGGCGAAGAGCAGCAGATACATCACCGGCTGGAAGACGCCGACGAGGATCCACACCGGATTGCGCAGCAGAAACTGCATCTGCCGGTTGAAGATGAGCGAAGTGTCGCGTAGCAGCTTCATGGCTCAGCTCTCCCGCAGCGATCGGCCGGTCTTGGTCAGGAACACGTCGTCGAGGCTGGGGCGGTGCAACTCGATCGTGCCGAGCGGGACGTCGGCCGCGTCGAGGGCGCGCAGGATCTGCGGGATCGACACCGCGCCGTCCTCCACGTACAGGCGCACGTTGTCCTCGTACGTCTCGAGTTTGTAGTTCTTGAGCGCCTCGGCCGCCGCCGTCACCGCGTCGACGGGCAGCCCCACCCGGACGACGTCGCCGGAGATCTCGCGCTTGAGGTCGGCGGGCGTGCCGGAGGCGACGATCTCGCCGTTGTCCATGATGGAGATCCGATCGCAGAGCGCGTCGGCCTCGTCGAGGTAGTGGGTCGTGATGAAGACGGTCATGCCCTCCGCACGCAGCCGTCTGATCTCGTCCCACATGTGGGCCCGGCTCTGCGGGTCGAGGCCGGTGGTCGGCTCGTCGAGGAAGACGACCTTGGGTTCGTGGATGATGCCGAGCGCGATGTCGACCCGTCGGCGCTGCCCGCCCGAGTAGGTCTTGCATTTGCGGTCCGCGTATTCGCTGAGCTGGAAGCCCTCGAGAACGCGCACGGCCTGCCGCTGGGCTTCCGCTTTGGACACGCCGTAGAGCCGGGCCTCCAGCACGAGCTCTTCCCGCGCGGTCGAGTCGTCCCAGGTGCTGCCGCCCTGCGCGACGTAGCCGATGCGGCGGCGGACCTCGCCGGGATCGGCGCGCAGATCGGCGCCGGCGATGGTGGCCGTGCCGTCGTCGGGCTCGATCAGCGTGGCCAGCATGCGCAGGGTGGTGGTCTTGCCGGCCCCGTTCGGACCGAGGAACCCGAAGATCTCGCCTTCGGCCACATCGAGGTCGACACCGCGTACGGCCTCGACGGTTTTCTTGTCGCGCCCCTGGCGCGAGGTGAACGACTTGCGCAAGCCGCGAGTCTCAATCATGCTCGCAGACTATGGCCGTAAACTTTGACTAGTCAAACTTGAATTCACCCTTCTCCTCGATCCGCTGCGCGGTCCGCTCGCACCACGCGATCTCGGCCTCGGCCATCACGATGCTGCGCTCCCACAACCAGGACACATAGATCGGCTTGTTGTCCGCCCAGTCGGCCTTGGTCGCGGCCTCGAGTTGCTGCTGGCCGGCCCGCAGCTGCGTCGCCCGATTGCGCAGGGCGGCCGCCGACTCGGCGGGCGGGAGCGCGGGCAGGAAGGAGAACGCGGCCATGAACGGGTCGACCCCCGGCGACAGATTCCACCAGCCCTGGCGCAGCAACGACTGGAACTCGGCCTTGCCCTTGTCGGTGATCCCGTACGTCGTCCGCGCGGGACGGGCGCCGACCTGCTCGGTGGTGACCTCGTGGAGCAGCTCCTCGTCGGTCATTTTTCGCAACGCGTGATAGATCGACCCCGGTTGCACGTTCGCCCACCTGTCGGCGTTCCAACTGAGCAGTTCACGGCGGACGTCGTAGCCGTGCACCGGTTCCATCCACTGGACCAGGCCGAGGATCATCATGCGCGTTGCGGACACTCCTTAAGCGTAAGCTCAGCCCGTGCGCAAGGTCTTGATCGCCAACCGTGGCGAGATCGCCGTCCGGGTCGTCCGGGCCTGTCAGGACGCGGGTCTCACCAGCGTCGCCGTCTATGCCGACAGCGACCGTGACGCGTTGCATGCCCGGCTCGCCGACGAGGCGTACGCGCTGGGTGGCGAGAGCGCGGCCGACACGTATCTGCGCATCGACAAGCTGATCGACGTGGCCGGGCGGGCCGGGGCCGACGCGGTCCACCCCGGTTACGGCTTTCTCTCCGAGAACGCGGAGTTCGCGCAGGCGGTGCTCGACGCCGGGCTGACCTGGATCGGCCCCACGCCGCAGGCGATCCGCGACCTGGGCGACAAGGTCACCGCGCGGCACATCGCGCAGCGGGCCGGCGCGCCGCTGGTGCCGGGCACGCCCGAGCCGGTGGCCGACGCGGCCGAGATCATCACCTTCGCTGAACAGCACGGCCTTCCCGTGGCGATCAAGGCGGCCTTCGGCGGGGGCGGCCGGGGCCTCAAGGTGGCCCGCACGCTCGACGAGATCCCGTCGCTGTTCGAGAGCGCGACGCGCGAGGCGGTGGCGGCGTTCGGGCGCGGCGAGTGCTTCGTCGAGCGCTATCTCGACCGGCCGCGGCACGTCGAGGCCCAGGTGCTGGCCGACACGCACGGCAACGTGATCGTCGTCGGCACCCGCGACTGCTCGTTGCAGCGCCGCCATCAGAAGCTGGTCGAGGAGGCGCCGGCGCCGTTCCTCAGCGACGAGCAGCGCGCGGCCATCCACGAGAGCGCCAAGGCGATCTGCCGCGAGGCGGGCTACCACGGCGCCGGCACGGTCGAATATCTGGTCGGCCAGGACGGGACGATCTCGTTCCTCGAGGTCAACACGCGCCTGCAGGTCGAGCACCCGGTCAGCGAGGAGACGGCGGGCCTCGACCTCGTACGCGAGCAGTTCCGCATCGCCGCGGGCGAGACGCTCGAGCTCACGGACGACCCGGCGCCGCGCGGCCACTCCATCGAGTTCCGCATCAACGGCGAGGACCCGGGTCGCAACTTCCTGCCCGCCCCCGGCACGGTCGAATCCCTGTCGTGGCCCCTCGGCCCCGGCGTGCGGGTCGACGCGGGAGTCGAGGCGGGCAGCGTCATCGGCGGCAACTTCGACTCCCTGCTCGCCAAGATCATTGTTTCGGCCCGTACGCGGGAGGAGGCGCTGGAGCGCGCCCGTCGCGTGCTCGACGAGACCGTCATCACGGGGATCGCGACCGTGCTTCCCTTCCACCGCGCGGTGGTCCGCGATCCGGCCTTCGCCTCGGAGCCGTTCACCGTCCACACGCGATGGATCGAGACCGAGTGGGCGGGCGGCGTCGAGCCGTTCGCCGGCGGGGCCGTTGCGGGCGGCGAGGCCGACGAGCGCGAGACGATCGTCGTGGAGGTGGGTGGCAAGCGGCTCGAGGTCCGCGTGCCCGCAAAGCTGCTGCAAGGCGGCGCGGCCCCGGCCACCCCGGGCCGACCGGCGGCGCGGCGGACAGGCGGCGCGGGCGGGTCGGGCGCCCAGGCGGCCGGCGCGGCGGCGCTGACGGCCCCGATGCAGGGCACGATCGTCAAGGTCGCGGTCTCCGACGGCGACACGGTCTCGGAGGGCGACGTGATCGTCGTGGTCGAGGCCATGAAGATGGAGCAGCCCCTGCAGGCCCACAAGGCGGGCACGGTCTCGGGACTGTCCATCAAGGTCGGCGAGACCGTCACCGCCGGCGCCGTGGTCTGCAGCATCGACTGAAACATCGGCCCAGGTTAGGCGTCCGCCCGTACGGGTCGAGGGTTATCCACAATTCCAGGTTGTCCACAGGGGCGCCCGTCAAGATCGGTCCCGCTCGATAAAATGGTGGTGGCGGGGGCCCCCGGTGGAGGGCGGGCCTCTGTGCTGGGCTTGATCAACCGAGGGTGACCGCCACCGCGGCAGCAACGAACAGCGCCTGCATAGGGATGCGCGCCTTCAGCGGTGTCACCGGTTCTCCGCCCAGCTCGAGGTGGCGCCGCGCGGCCGACACGTTCGCCGGGAACATCAGCAGCATCAGCACGGCCAGGCACCCGGCGGCCAAACGGGCCGTAGCCGGCAGCAGCAGCCCCACGGCGCCGGCCAGTTCCAGCACGCCGGTAACGGTCACTAACAGCCCCGGGTTGGGCAGCGACGGCGGCACCATCGCGATCAACCCTTCGCGGCGCCCCAGTCCGAAATGGGCCAGGCCGGTCAGCACGAACATCAGGGCCAGGCCGACCCGCAGCGCCGGCCACCATCCGTCGAGGGCCTCGACCCCGAGCAGGCCGACGAGCCGGGCCAGGACACTTCCCACGATCAAGGCAAGCAGGGGTGCCATCTCGAGCTCCAATCTTGTCAACGTCAAGATTGAGCCGTCACAGCCATCTTGTCAATGGCAAGTTAGGCTTGAGGGCATGGCGTACCACCACGGGGATCTACGGCGAGTGCTGCTCGAGGCCACCGCCGCGGCGATCCAGGAGCACGGGGTCGCGGCGCTGAGCCTGCGCGACCTGGCCCGGCGAGCGGGGGTGTCGCATGCGGCCCCGGCGCATCACTTCGGCGACAAGGCGGGGCTGCTCACGGCGTTCGCCGCCGCGGGGTTCGAGGAGCTGGCCACGGCGCTGGCCGGTGACGACTTCCTGGAGATGGGGGTGGCCTACGTGCGGTTCGCACTGAGCCGGCCGGCCCATTTCGAGGTCATGTTCCGGCCCGATCTCTACCACGCGGACGACCCGGCTCTGCTGGCCGCGCGGGCCAAGTCGAGTGAGGCCCTCTACGGCGAAGACACGGACAAAACGGCCGGGCAGGCCGGCTGGTCGATCGCGCACGGCTTCGCGACGCTGTGGCTCTCCGGCGCCTTTCCCGGCCGCGACCAGGATCCGCTCGACCTGGCGCGAGCACTGTTCCGGCAGCTGAATCCGGGCTACAGCCAGTAGCGCAGCTTCTCGTCCCGGCGGTCGGCCAGGCGTCCGCCGTTGCGTTCGATCGTCCGGCGCGAAGCCTCGTTGTCGACGTCGCAGGTGATCAGCACCCGCGGCAGGCCCAGCGCGGTCGCGAGGGGCAGGGCGGCGGCCAGCATCGCGGTGGCGTGCCCCCGGCGGCGAGCCCCGGGCCGCACGTCGTAGCCGATGTGACCGTTGCGCTCCCCCGCCGGACCGGGGGCCAGCCGGTGCCGGATGTTGAGCCGGCCCAGATATTCCGTGCCGTCGAGCCACCACAGCACGGTCGTGGGCACGAAGCCGAGCGGGCGGGGCGTCTCCTCCAGGGCTTGCGCGCGCAGATAGGCGACGAAGCGGGCGAACCCGGCCGGCGTCGACCACGTGGCCGCGTACGCCCGGAGGTCGTTGCCTATGTTGCTGAAATCGTCGAGCCCGCCCCGCCCCTCGGCCACGTATTCGTCCATGGCGGCGAGAAAAGAGTCGTGGGCGTCGACCGTGGGCGCGACGAGCGAAGGCACTCGCACAGGGTAGGCGAGGCGCGAGTGACGAGTGGACCGCCCGTACGGGACCTACGGACGGCCCACCGGCCGGCACACCGAGAACGGGGGACCCGGCGTTCCGGCAATCTCACGGTACGCCCGCTCCGCTGCGAGCGAAAAATGTGCGGGACGAACCCGGACATCTCTCCCTTACGAGACGCTCGCGGTCCGATAATGGGCAGCGCCGGAGGGATCGAGGCACTACCGTGTCCGGCATCACCGACGACCGGGTCTGATCAGGGAGCATGCTGAACACAGCCCATTCTCAGGTGTCCTCGCCGAGAATGACGTGGACTCCGAAACACCGTGAGGTGGCATGACCTATGACCGACTTGTTGACCATGATGGCAACACCGGCATGGGCGTACCTTGCTCTTTTCGGCTTCCTGGCGATCGACGCGATGATTCCTGTCGTCCCGATCCAGGCGATCATGATCACATCCGGGGCGCTGACTGTCTACGGAAATCTTGATCTTGCATTGGTGATCATCATCGGCGCGCTGGGCATGTTCACCGGCGACGCGATCGCGTTCACCCTCGGCCGCTCCTCCGGAGAGCGGGGGTCGAGCCGCTTGTCCGCCCTGCGGGCTCGCTACGGCCCCAAGCACGACGAGGAGGCCAAAGAGGTCTCCAAGACCAAGCAGGCCGCCGAGCGGTTCACCCGCGGGCTGCGCCGCCCCGGCCCCTTGGTGCTGCTGCTCTGCCGCTTCGTTCCCGGCGGGCGCATGGCGGCCGGCTTCCACGCCGGCCGCCGCCGCTACCCGATCAAGCTTTTCGTCCTCTACGACGGCCTGGCCGCGCTCGCCTGGGGCAGCTACGGCGGGCTGGTCGGCCACGTCGGCGGCACGGCGATCACCCAGTCCGCGTGGCGGCTGTTCGCGATCGCCGCCACCGCGGCCGTCGTCTTCGGCACCGCCGGCTGGATCCTCGCCCTCTTCGGGGGCCGCAAGGACGAGGAGCTGGCGGCCGCCGCAGCCGGTCAGAAGGACGTCATTGCAGCTCGTGCTGCATCAGCTGACGCGCCGCTTCCGCAATCGACCCCGACAACGACGGGTAGATAGTGATCGTGTGGGCCAGCTGGTCCACGGTCAGGTTGTTCTCGATCGCCATCGTGATCGGCAGGATCAGCTCGCTCGCCTTGGGCGCCACCACGACCCCGCCCACGATCTGGCCCGTCGCCGGCCGGCAGAAGAGCTTGACGAAGCCGTCGTGCAGGTCGGCCATCTTGGCCCGGGCGTTGCCGGTCAGCGGCAGCATCACCTGACGGGCCGGGATCCGGCCCGCGTCGACGTCGTTCTGCGAGACGCCGACGGTGGCCAGCTCGGGGTCGGTGAAGACGTTGGCCGAGACGGTGCGCAGCCGCAGCGGGGCCACCGCCTCGCCCATCGCGTGCCAGATCGCGATGCGGCCCTGCATGGCGGCCACGCTGGCCAGCGGGAGCACGCCCGTGCAGTCACCGGCGGCGTAGATGCCGGGCACGTTGGTGCGTGACACCCGGTCGACGGTCACGTAGCCGCCGTCGCCGACCTGCACGCCGTATTCGGCCAGGCCGAGGTCGGCGGTGTTCGGGATGGCGCCGACGGCGATCAGGGCGTGTGAACCCTCGATCACCCGGCCGTCGCCCAGGGTGACCTGCACGGACGAGCCGGTGTTGACGACCGCGTTGCCCCGGGACTGGTTCAGGATCGTCATGCCCCGCTCGCGGAACACCCGCTCGATGGCCATCGCGGCGTCGGCGTCCTCATGCGGCATCACCCGCTCACGGCTCGACACCAGGGTGACCTGCACGCCCATGGCCAGATAGGCGCTGGCGAACTCGGCGCCGGTGACGCCGGAACCGATCACGATCAGGTGTGAGGGCAGCTCGGTGAGGTCGTAGAGCTGACGCCAGTCGAGGATGCGCTCGCCGTCGGGCCGGGCCGTGGCCAGCACCCTCGGCGTGGCCCCGGTGGCCAGCAGCACGGTGGTCGCCTCGACCGCGTACGGCTCCCCATCCAACCACCCCACCGCCGCCCCTGACCGGACTGAAGACTCTGCTTGATGCGGGGTGACCAGCACCTGGTGAGTGTGGCCGAGCGTGTCCTCGCCCATGCGGGCCCGGCCGTGCACCACGTCGACCCCGGCCTTGACCAGCTTGGCCTGGATGTCGCCGGACTGGGCGAGCGCGAGCTTCTTGACCCGGTCGTTGACCGCGACCGCGTCGACCGTGACCCCGTCGAGCCCCTGCGAGCGGATGCCGAACCGGTCGTTGTGCCGATAACCCGTCATGATCTCGGAGCTGGCGATGAAGGTCTTGGAGGGCACGCAGTCGGTCAGGACGCAGGCACCGCCCGGTCCGTCCGCTTCGACGAGGGTGACGTCCGCGTCGAGCTGGGCGGCGACCAGGGCCGCCTCATACCCGCCCGGTCCCCCACCGATGATCACGATCCGACTCACGACGTTTCCAACCTTCCCATGGCAGTTGTGCCGACACGCACTCCTTGTATTCTCCCCCACCGCCCGCTCGGGCTATCGTCATCGCCGTGCGTCATTACGCCGCGTATGGCTCAAACCTCGACCCGGCCCGCATGCGGGCCTACTGTCCGCATTCGCCGATGGTTGGCGTGGGGTGGATAGAAGGCTGGCGTCTGACCTTTGCCGGTGAGGGGGAAATAGGCTCGGAAGGCGCGGTCACGACGATCGTCGAGTCGCCCGGCGACCGGGTCTTCGTGTCGCTGTACGACGTCCATCCGTGGGATGCGTCACAGCTCGACGAGGTCGAGGGCGTCACCGCGGGGGCCTATCAGAAGGTCACCGTGCGTGTCTCCACGCTCGAGGGCGAGTTCAGCGCGTGGGTCTACGTCTTCGCCGGCTACGAGGGCGGCCTGCCCACCGCGTGGTATCTGAGCGAGATCGCCAACGCCGCGGAGAAGGCGGGCGCCCCCGACGACTACGTCGAGGAGCTGCGGCGCCGTCCCACCGGCACGCCGTCACCCGAGGCTTAGAGCACCTTCTGATAGATGTTGGCTTCGTAGAGCGGCTTCATGCCGACCGCGAGGTAGAGCCGGGCCGCCCGCGTCGGGTTGGCCATGTCGACCCCCAGCCCGGCCTTGGCGCGCCCCTTGGCGGCATAGGCGGCGAAGGCACGGCGCAACAGAGCCTCGCCCAAACCCCTTTTCCGGTACGCCCCCAGCACGCCGAGCCGCTTGACCCAGCCCTCGTCGTTCGCCTCGTCGCTGTCGTACGAGGATTCCAGCGCGCCCGCCACCACGCCGTCGACCTCGGCCACGAACCACTCGTCGAGGGCACTGGCCTGCGCCCGCCACGCGTCGAAGGGCGCGGCCCGGTGGTCGGAGTCGAGGAACGCCTGCTCGACGACGCCGTGGAAGGCGCGCAGGTCGGCCTCGTCGTCCGCTCGTACGGTCCGGATCGTGACCCCGGCCGGCGGCTCGGGCGGGGTCGCTGACACGCCGTCGAGCGGGATCTGCATGCGCGCGTGCTGCTTGAGGAAGCCGAACCCGTACGCGGTCAGCTGCTCGATGTACGCCGTCTCGCTGGGCACGGCGCCGGCCCGCACCTCGTACGGGCTGTGACCGAACTCGGCGCCCCGCTCGGCCGCGCGGGCCAGGATCAGCTCGAGCAGCGGTCGGATCGCCGGGCGGCCGCGCTCGGGCCACGTGTAGACCTCGATGAAGTCGCGATTCTCGCCGGTGGCGTTGCTCGGATAGGCCCAGCCGACGATGCGGCCCGCGGGGTCGAGCGCCACCCAGCAGTCGCGGGCCAGGTCGGTGTTCGGCTCGGTGAGGGCCTCGCGCAGGTCTTCCGGGCTGAAGTCGGGGTAGCCGATCGCGGCGATGTCGCTGGCGTGCACGAGCTCGAGGAGCGCGGGCTGGTCGTCGAGGGTGGGCCGGCGGGTGCTCCAGCCGTCGGGAAGCTCAGTCACCCCGGCATGGGACCACGGCCGAGCGGGGGCGGGCGAGCCTTTTTACTGCTGCAGCCGGTGCCGCAGGGATTCGAGCAGGCCGATGAGCTCGACCCGTTCGCCCAGGTCGAGCGTCGCGTACGCCTGACCGGCCATGGCGTCGGCGACCGACTCGGCCCACATCAGCCGCCGCACGATCGGCCCGGCCGGCGGATAGGGCGGCTGCCACCCGAACGCCACCGCCCCGGTCTCGCCCTCGGGCCCGGCGATGATCGCCTGCAGCGGGGTGAGCCCGGCGGCCCGCACGGCCACGAGCTGGACGCCGAGCCGGTGCTCGTGCAGCAGGTGCAGCAGCACCGCGGTCTGCGCGCCGGTCGTCTGATCGGGCACCGGCATGGCCCGCCACGCGGCGAACAGGGGCAGGCCCGCGTAGTCGACCGCGGCCACCACCCGGCCGGTCAGCTCGTGCAGCCGGGCCAGCCGGGGAAAGCCGCTGATCTGCTCCACACCCCAGGTGCACAGCTCGTGAAGGTGCCAGGTGGCCACCTCCATGGGCGCGGAGGTCTTGGCCGTCGCCTCCCAGCCGTCCATGACGGCCTCGGGGGCGATCAGGCCGATCGAGGCGGCGACGGTCTCGGGACGGACGTCGCCGAGCGCGCCCGCGCGCGCCGAGACGTGATAGGCCCAGCCGGACAGACCCAGCAGGCGCGCACGGCGCAGCGTCTGTGGCGACTCGGCGAAGGCACCCACGATCGTCGCTAGCCCCGTCTTGGCGTTGGCGGCTGCCTGTTCGGGGGTCACCCGCCCGATTCTGCTCTCCCTGAGCGCATCTGGAAAATATTCTTCCCATCCGGGGCGGCAAACCCGATCATTCCGGCTCGTCCGATTCAAGATCCTCCAAGGCGGCCTGGACGTCGCCGACCTGGCGCCGGGCCGCGGCCGCCTCCCGTTCGGCGAGGCGGCGAGCCTGCTTGCGCCGGGCCACGTCGGCCTGCGCCTCGGTGCGCCGGCGTTCCAGTTCGGCCAGCTCGGCGTCCAGGTCCTCGACGACGTGACCAGCGTCACGCTCGGCCGCCTCGGCCCGTTCCAGCTGACCGTCGGCGCGCTTCTCGGCCGCCTGCGCGTTCGTCAGCTCCCGGCGCAGGTCGCGGCGGCGCTGCTCGAACTCCCGGCGCCGGCGCTCGGCCACCGCGGCCCGTTCCCGGGGGAACTCGACCACTTCGGCCTCGTCGTCGGCCGCGCTCTCGTCGTCCTCCCCGAGAGCCTCGTCGGTGACCAGGCGCAACCGCGGCCGGGGCACCTCTCCGAAGCCCGCATAGGTGGCGGCCCGGATCAACCTTCCCGTACGCACCTGGGCCGCGATGTCGGGCTCGGCCAGCGCGGCGGTCAGCGTCGCCTCGACCTCGCCGAGCGGCAGCTTGAGCGCCGGCTCCTCGGCCCGGGCCAGTTTGCTCGCCGCCGTGACCAGGGCCGAGACCACCTGGCGGCGCTGGTTGGTGAGCTCCCGCAGCGCCGCGCCGTCGAGCCCGCGCTGGGCCTCGCGCAGCGAGCTCGACAGCTCGACGAGCTCCTCGATCAGCTCGGGCTTGCGCAGCGCGAGCAGGTTGACCACCCAGGCGGCCACGGTCGGCTTCTTGAGCGCGGCCAGGCGCTTGGCGGTGGCCCGGTCACCGGCCTTGCGGGCGTCGTCGATCGCGGCCGTGCGGGCCGCTACGAAGCCCTCCGGCGGGGACTCGTAGAGCCGCTGGATCAGCTCGTCGGTTGCGCCGGGCACGTCAGGCAATGGTGGTGCCGGGCGCGACGTGCGCGTACTTCGTGCCCGAGAGCCGCTCGAGGTGCCCGTCCGACACCTTGGCCCCGGTCTCGGTGAGCAGGTGGTCGTGCAGCGCGTAGGCCCGGCCCGGCCGCACGGCGCGGACGAAGTCGATCGACTCGGAGAGCTTCATCCACGGAGCATTCAACGGCGCGAACAGCGTGTCCACCGTCGTGTCCTCCGGCACGGTGAACGAGTCCCCGGGGTGGTAGAGATTCGTCGACTCGTCGGCGATCAGATAACCCACGTTCGTGATGCGCGGGATGTCCGGGTGGATCACCGCGTGCTGACCGCCATGAACCCGTACGCGATAACCCGCGGCCTCGAACTCCGCGCCCGGCTCGACCGGGGTCGACACCTCGGCGAACTGGGGGTGCTGGGCCAGCACATCGGCGTGGGCGAACAACCGCAGCTCCGGCCGCCGCGCCAGCGTCTCGGCGAGCGCCTCCGGATCGAGGTGGTCGAAGTGCTCGTGCGTGATCAGCACCGCGTCGGCGCCGTCGAGCGCCGCCCGCTCGCTGAACGCGCCCGGATCGACCACGAGGACACCCGCGCCCTCGATCCGGAGACAGGAATGCGTGAACTTCGTGATCTGCACGGGACCCCTCCGCTGCTGATTCGTAACCGCTCAACTCGCAGTCTGCCGGAACCGGAAAACGTCTGCCGCACGTCCCAGGGGCACACCGAAACGGGGTTGGGAGAAAGCATGCGCTCTCGAAAGACATATATCTTCGGCACCCTAGTCCTCGCCGGCCTGATGCTGGCCGGTTGCGGGGACGGCGCGTCGGACAACTCGGCCTCCTCCGCGGGCGGGGCGCCGCAAGCGGCCGAACAAGCCGTCCCGGACCAGGGCGGAGCAGGCGCGCCCGAGACGGGCAAGGACGCCCAGGCCCAGGCGCCCGACCTGCAGGTCGACCAGCGCTCGATCATTTACCGCGGCACCGTCACCGTCCGGGTCGACAACGTCGAGGCCGCGGCGTCGCAGGCCACCGGCATCGCGAAGACCTCCGGCGGTTTCGTCAGCGGCGACAACCGCAGCAGCGGCTCCGGCTCCGACACCGCCTCGATGGAGCTGCGCATCCCGGCCGACAAGTTCGCCGGCGTGGTCGACCAGCTGTCCAAGCTGGGCACCGAGGAGCAGCGCCAGATCAACACCGAGGACGTGACCGACCAGACCGTCGACCTCGACGCGCGGATCACCGTGCAGCAGGCCCGGGTCGACAGCGGCCGCAAGCTGCTGGCCCAGGCCAAATCGCTCAACGACCTGGTGATGCTCGAGCGCGAGGTGGCCACCCGCGAGTCCGACCTGGCGTCGCTGCAGGCCAAGAAGCGGCACCTGGCCGACCTGACCGCCCTCTCGACGATCACGGTCACCCTGCTCGACCCAGAGGCCGAGGCGGTCGCCGACGACGGCCCGCCCGGCTTCCTGAGCGGTCTCGGCGCGGGCTGGGACGCGCTGCTGGCCTCGCTCAAGGTGCTGCTGACCGTGCTGGGCGCGCTGCTGCCCTGGCTGATCGCGTTCGGCCTACCGATCTGGGCGATCATTTACGCCGTACGCCGGTACAACCGCTCGCGCCGGCGTCCGGCGTACGTGGCCCCGGCCGCGCCGCAGCCCCCGATCTCGGGGCCCCCGGCGCCGCCGCAGCCCTAGAACGCGCCTGTCGCCAGGGCGGCCAGCGCGGTGTGGACCATGACCCGCACGCCGTAGCCGATGCAGCTCTCGTCCACATCGAAGTCGCCCTGGTGCAGGTCGTGCTTCTCGTCCGAGCCAGGCACCCCGGTGCCCAGCCGGATCATCGCGCCCGGCACCTGGTCGAGATAGAACGAGAAGTCCTCGCCGCCCATGCTGATCTCGGCCTCGACCACCCGCTCGGGGCCGAGCGCGGCACCCGCGGCGCCCGCCACGATCGCGGCGGCCATCCGGTCGTTGATCACCGGCGGGACGCCGCGGTGATAGCCCACCTCGACGTGCGCCCCGGTCGGCGCGACGACGTCCTTGACCAGCTGGGTGACCAGCTCGGGGGCGGTCCGCCAGGCCTCACGGCTGAGCACCCGCACGGTGCCGCGGGCCCGGCCCTCGCCGGGGATCGCGTTGAACGCCTCGCCCGAGTGCACCGCGCCCCACACCATCGACAGGCCGGCCCGCGGGTCGACCCGGCGGCCCAGCAGCGCCGGCACGTCGGTGATGACCTTGGCCAGCGCGTACACCAGGTCGGCCGTCAGGTGCGGCCGGGCGGTGTGGCCGCCGGGGCCGGTCAGCTTGACGTCGACGGTGTCGGCGGCCGCGGTGAACGGGCCGGAGCGCACCCCGACCAGGCCCGCCGGCAGCTGCGGGTAGCAGTGCAGGGCGTAGATGGCGGCGACGTCCTTGAGGGCGCCGGCCGCGATCAGCTTGGGGGCTCCGGAGGGGACGGTCTCCTCGGCGCACTGGAAGATCAGGCGGATCCGGCCCGGCAGCTGACCCTGCTGGGCGAGCTGCTGCAGCGCCAGGCCCAGGCCGAGCATGACGGTGGTGTGCACGTCGTGGCCGCAGGCGTGCGCGACGTTGGGCACCGTCGACTTGTACGGCACGTCCTTGAGGTCCTGCAGCGGCAGCGCGTCGAGGTCGGCCCGGAAGGCGATCACCCGGTCGCCCTCGCCGATGTCGCAGATCACACCGTTGCCCTCGGGCAGCATGCGCGGCGACAGCCCGGCCACGGCGAGCTCGCGGGCGACCAGGGCCGCCGTCTCGAACTCGTGATAGGACGGCTCGGGGTGCGCGTGGATGTGACGCCGAATCGCTACGAGCTCCGCGCCGTGAGCGGCGAGCCAGCGGTCGAGCTGGCCGGGCAGGGGCTCGGCGCCGGGCAACGGCCCGGGCCACTCCTTCTGGGCCCCTGCGGGCTCCTTCAGAGTCGTAGTCACGTCGGCATCCGCATCTTCATATAGTGTTTGTCGCATTCCGGAGACGGGCGACAGCTTAGACCGTTTTAGGTAACGCTGTGCAACGCCATTCCCGTACGCGCCGTATCGCGCTCGGTCACGAAAGCCCTGATGGGAGCTTTCTACGGTGCCACGGCGGGCTCCGATAGAGCACACCGAGAGTCCGTCCGGAGATCTGTCCGGAGGTGAGGTCCAGGCGTTCGACCGGTTGGTCAACGCCGCACGCACCGCTCGAGATGTGGCATGGCATACCTCGCCCACTGTGGCACGAAGACACAACGCCTGTTCCGTCAACGGTAAGACGTTCCTTGTTACCCCGGCGACCTTCGCCGAATCCGCCGGTCGGCTCAGGCTCCGTCCCGGCGGTCGGGTCGTGATCGCGTCCGGGTCGACCGGATCGCCTCCTGAACCCTCGTTCAATCCGGCTGAGTGAGGACTTTCGCACTCAGCGTCCGAAAGTGCCCACCCAATGCAATTTCGTGGTCACCTACCGTCGAGTTCACCGGAACACGGCAACCGTGACTTTCAAATCGGGGTGGGGGCACGGCAAGATAGCGGGGTTCGGTCGACGGCCCCTAGACCCCCTCGGTGGCATCCTCAGTGACTCAGATTCCGACGTGGAGCGGTGGCAACAACGCTCCGACCAGCGGACGCGCAGCCCCGGGCACCCTCATCGGCGGGCGGTACACATTACGTGCCGCGGTGGGTCATGGCGGCATGGGCACGGTCTGGCGCGCGGCCGACACGCTGCTGCGCCGTGACGTGGCGATCAAGGAGGTCATCCTCCCGCCCGGCCTGGCGCCCAGCGACCGCGACGCGATGTACGAGCGGACCATGCGCGAGGCCCGCGCCGCGGCCGCCCTGCAGCACCCGGCCGTCGTGCAGGTCTACGACGTCGTGCACGAGAACGGCCGCCCGTGGATCGTGATGGAGCTGCTCGACGCGCGCAGCCTGGCCGACATGGTGATCGAGGACGGGCCGGTCGCGCCCCGGGTCGTCGCCAAGATCGGCATCGCGCTGCTGGGCGCGCTCGAGGTCGCCCACGCGCACGGCGTGCTGCACCGCGACGTCAAGCCGGCCAACGTGCTGATCTGCGGTGACGGCCGCTGCGTGCTGACCGACTTCGGCGTTGCCCGGATGCCCACCGACGTGCAGCTGACCACCCCCGGCATGGTGCTCGGCTCGCCCCACTTCATCTCGCCCGAGCGCGCGATGGGCAGCTCGTTCGGCCCGCCGAGCGACCTGTTCTCCCTCGGTGTCACGCTCTTCACCGCGGTCGAGGGCCGGCCCCCGTTCGACAAGGGCGACCCGATCGAGACCATGCACGCCGTGGTCGAGGACCCGCCGGCCCCGGCCGTCCGGGCCGGCTCGCTCACGCCGGTGCTGATGGGCCTGCTCGAGAAGGACCCCGACCGCCGGATGGACGTGCAGACCGCGCGCACCATCCTGCGGCAGCAGCTCGCCGGCCCGCTGGCCAGCAAGAGCCCGCCGCACATGATGACCGACCCCTACTCGGTCGTCCCCGCGCAGCGCCCGCCCGCGGCGCCCGCGGGGCCTGCCGAGACCCAGCCGATCTCGCCCGCCAAGAGCGGCCAGATCGGCGGCCGGGCCATGCTCGCGCCGGGTGACTCGCTCACCGACCACCTCAACAAGCTGCAGCAGGGCGGCGCCTCCGGCCCGGGCTCGGCCCGCCGGCGGGCCGCCGAGTCGACCCCGACCGGCCTGATGCCGGCCGCCTCGGGCGACACCACCAACGTGCTCCCGCCACGCGAGGCGTGGAACGGCGCCCGTGCGGCCCGGGACCCGATGGCCGGCACGATCAGCGGCAGCCCGGCCGCCAAGCGCAAGGCCATGCTGGCCAACGCCGTGGCCACCGCGAAGGAGACCACCGGCAAGGCGGTCGAGACGGTCAAGGGCTGGCCGCGCAAGCAGCAGCTGATCGCCGGGGGCGGCGCGCTGGCCGTGGTGATCGTGCTGGTGCTGGTGTTCTCGCTGGCCGGCGGGGGCGGTGACGACGCCGGGGCGCCGACCGCGGCCCCGACCGGCAATGCCGAGACCAAGCCCGTGTCGTTCGCCACCCAGGAATACAACGAGCGCGGCGTCAAGGTGCAGGTGCCGAAGGCCTGGGCCAAGAAGCCGGGCGGCGTCTACGTCGACTTCGTGGACCCCAACGACACCAAGCGCAAGGTTCGCATCCTCGTCGAGAACGCGTCCTCCAAGGCCACGCCGCAGTCGTTCCTCGGGGTCGCGGAAAACACGCTCAAAACACGCTCGACGAACTGCCCCAAGCCGTACGCGCAGGTGGGTCTGACCAACACCAAGATCGCCGGTCGGGACGGTGCGGTGCTCGAATACACCTGCGGAACCGGTGACCAGGCCCGGCACGGGCTCTGGGGCGCAGTCATCTCGGGCGGCAAGGCGTACTCGTTCTTCCTCACCACCAACGAGACCCAGTTCGCCGGCAGCAAGCCGATCTTCGATCAAATGATCAAGACCTACGCCCTGCAGGCCTCCTGATCCACGTCGGCGTGCTATCAATCCCTGATGGCGCCTGACGAACTCAAGTCCCTGGCCGAGACCTGGCTGGCGGACGATCCCGACCCGGCCACGCGGGCCGAGCTGACCCGCCTGATCGACGGGCTGCCCGGCACCGAGGCCGAGCTGCGCGACCGGTTCGCCGGCCCGCTGACCTTCGGCACGGCCGGGTTGCGGGGTCGGCTGCGCGCCGGGCCGAACGGGATGAACCTCGCGGTCGTCACGCGGGCCGCGGCCGGGTTGATCACGTGGCTGGCCGAGCAGGGCGGCGAGGGCCCGCTCGTGATCGGGTACGACGCCCGGCACGGCTCGAAGGAGTTCGCGGAGCAGACCGCCCGGGTCGCGACCGGCGCCGGACGTGCGGCCCTGATCATGCCGAGCCTGCTGCCGACGCCCGTGCTGGCCTACGCCGTACGGGCTCTCGACGCGGTCGCCGGGGTCATGGTCACCGCCAGCCACAACCCGCCGCAGGACAACGGCTACAAGGTCTATCTGGGGCGTGAGCTGGGCGGACCGGGCGGCGACGGCGCCCAGATCGTGCCGCCCGCCGACGCCGGGATCGAGGCCGCGATCCGGGCCGTGGGGCCGATCGCCGACATCCCGCTGGGCTCGCCGGGCACCCTTCTCGACGACAAGATCATTGAGCGGTACGCCGGGAGCGCCGCGGCTGTGCTGACGCCGGGCGGCCCGCGCGACCTCGCCGTGGCGTACACGCCGATGCACGGGGTGGGCGCCTCGACGCTGCTGGCCTCGTTCGCGGCGGCCGGCTTCCCGGCCCCGGCCGTGGTGGCCGCGCAGGCCGAGCCCGACCCGGAATTCCCGACCGTCGCGTTCCCCAACCCGGAGGAACCAGGCGCGATGGACCTGCTGCTCGCGCTGGCCGCCTCGTCCGGGGCCGACCTGGCGATCGCCAACGACCCCGACGCGGACCGCTGCGCGGTGGCCATCCCGACGACTGACGGGTGGCGGGCGCTGCGCGGCGACGAGCTGGGCGCGCTGCTCGGCGATCACCTGATCCGGCGGGGCGTCCCGGGGACGTACGCGACCACGATCGTCTCGTCGCAACTGCTGGGCCGCCTGTGCGCGGCCCGGGGCGTGCCCTACGCCGAGACGCTGACCGGGTTCAAGTGGATCGTCCGGGCGGCCGAGGAGCTGGCGTACGGCTACGAGGAGGCGCTCGGCTACTGCGTGGCGCCGGCCCTCGTGCGCGACAAGGACGGCATCACGGCCGCGCTGACCGTGGCCGAGCTGGCGGCCGGGCTCAAGGCCGAGGGGCGCACCCTGGCCGACCGGCTCGACGAGCTGGCCACGGAGTTCGGGGTGCACGCGACCGACCAGCTCTCGGTGCGGGTCGACGACCTGGCCGAGATCGGGGCGGCGATGACCCGGGCCCGCTCGGCGCCGCCGCAGTCGCTGCTCGGGCAGGACGTCAGCGTGACCGACGACCCGGCCAACAACGTGCTCACGTTCCGCACGGCGGCGGCGCGGGCGGTCATCCGGCCGTCGGGCACCGAGCCGAAACTCAAGGCGTACCTGGAAGTGGTCGTTCCGGTCGACGCCGGTGGTCTGGCCGCCGCCCGCGCACGGGCGGGCGACGGCCTGGTCGGGCTGCGACGAGAGATCGCCGCTGCCCTCGGGGTGTAGCTCCCTGGCTCAGGCCGTCTTCGGCGCACCCAGGGCGGCCTGGATGGCCTTGCCCAGCGTGGCGACCACGAGCGCGACGCTGGGCCGCACGATCGAGTCCTCCAGGTTGGCGCCGGCCATGAAACCGGCGCCCGAGGCGATCTGCTCGAGGCGGTCGTGCGCCTTGGCGACGTCCTCCGGGGGCAGCCGCAGCGCGGGCTCCATGCGGCAGGAGACCAGCAGGGTGGCCAGCGCGGCGGTGCGCTCGTCACAGAGGGCGCCGGTGGTCAGCGCCTCGGCCAGCCGGCCCCGGATCTCGGCCTCGAAGGCCGGGTCGGTGGTCGGATAGCGGTGCACGTGGATCACGCCCATCTGGGTCTCGTCCACGTCTTGCACCACACCCCGGGCCACCAAGTCTTCCAGCACGCGGGCGCGCAGCCGGTGGCGCAGGCGCTGGAGCCACTGGGCGGGCGTGTGCGGCTCGTCGCCGGCCGCCTTGGCCAGCACGGCGTCGGCGATGGTGTCGCCGATCGGGCTCGGGTCGATCACCTTGAGGTAGCCGTCGACATAGGCGATGCGCCCCGCCAGCGCGAGGTCGACCAGCACGGCCGCGGCCATGCCGAGGTCGAGCCCGATCCGGGAGCCGGTCGCCTTGCCGGTCTGGTCGTCGTACGCGAGGAGGAGCAGTTCCTCGGCGAGAGGCATGGAGGTCATGGATCGAAACGATAGTGTCCCCAGTCACGCAATCAGATCGCCAGGTCGGTTATATCCCGGTTGCTGTGCTTGCTGGCCTTCGCCTCCGCTCGGCGGGCACTTCGCCCCGGGAGGTCGATGTCGAGCTGTTGGCTAAGGTCGTGCCGTGCAGGCGATCATCGCGACTCTCGGCTACGTGCTGTCACCCTCCCGTGATCAGGTGCTCATGGTCCGGCGGGACACCCGGCCGGACGACCTGCACTACGGGAAGTACAACGGGCTCGGCGGCAAGCTGGAGCCCGACGAGGACGTGGTGAGCGGGCTGCGCCGCGAGATCCACGAGGAGGCCGGGCTCGACTGCACGACGGTCGACCTGGCGGGCACCATCTCGTGGCCCGGCTTCGGCCGCGGCGGCGCGAACTGGTTCGGTTTCGTCTTTCGCGTGCCGGCCTGGACGGGCACCCCGCCGGCCGGCAACGACGAGGGCAGCCTGCACTGGGTGCCGGTCGCGGACGTGCTGGCCGGCCAGGTGCCCATGTGGGAGTCGGACCGCCACTTCCTGCCCCTGGTCTTCGCCGATTCCCCGACGGTCTTCCACGGGGTCATGCCGTTCGCCGACGGCAAGGCGCTGAGCTGGAGCTTCGTCTCTTAGAAGCGCCTCATGCCGCCGAACTGGCGGTCGCCGGCGTCGCCGAGGCCGGGCACGATGTACTTCTTGTCGTTGAGGCCCTCGTCGATCGAGGCGGTGACCAGGCGCAGCGGCAGGCCCGACTCCTCGAGGCGGCGGACGCCCTCGGGCGCGGCCAGCACGCAGCAGATGATCACGTCGGTGCAGCCGCGGTCGACCAGCAGCTTGCAGCAGTGCAGCAGCGAGCCGCCGGTGGCCAGCATCGGGTCGAGCACCAGCACCGGCTGGCCGGAGAGGTCGACGGGCAGCGACTCCATGTAGGCCCGGGGCTCGAACGTGTGCTCGTCGCGCGCGAGGCCGACGAAGCCCATCGACGACTCGGGCAGCAGCGCCAGCGCCGAGTCGGCCATGCCCAGGCCGGCCCGCAGCACGGGCACGATCAGCGGCGGGTTGGCCAGGCGGATGCCCTCGGTCGGGGCGACCGGCGTGTCGATCGGATAGGTCTCGGTGGCGAACGAGCGCGCCGCCTCGTAGACCACCATGGTGGTCAACTCGTGCAGGGACGCCCGGAAGACCCCCGAGTCGGTCTCCGACTTGCGCATCGCGGTGAGCCGGGTCTGGGCCAGCGGGTGATCTACGACGAGTACGTCCACGCCGATCAACCTACCGGTCATCCAAGATCAACTGTCGGGGGCCCGCGTAGAATCCTTCTCATGACTGCGACAGCGACGTCGAGGCTGTCCGGCCTGCCCGATTCCCCCGCCGATCTCCGGACCTTCCTGCACGGATTGCCGGGCGTCGACAAGGTGGGCATCGAGGCCAGGGCGGCGGCGCTCGGCACCCGATCGGTGAAGACCACCAGCAAGGCGCAGGCGATCGACCTGGCCATCCGCATGGTCGACCTCACCACGCTCGAGGGCGCCGACACCCCGGGCAAGGTGCGCGCCCTGTCGGCCAAGGCCCTGCGGCCCGACCCGGCCGATCCCACCTGCCCGCCGGTCGCCGCGGTCTGCGTCTATCCCGCCATGGTGCCGACGGCGGCCGCGGTGCTCGCCGGCTCCGGCGTCCACCTGGCCAGCGTCGCCACCGCCTTCCCGTCCGGGCAAGCCCCGCTCGAGGTCAAGCTGGCCGACACGCGCAACGCGGTGGCCGACGGCGCCGACGAGATCGACATGGTGATCAGCCGGGGCGCCTTCCTGGCGGGCGACTACGCCCACGTCTTCGACGAGATCGTCGCGGTCAAGGAGGCGGCCGGCCCGGCCCATCTCAAGGTCATCCTCGAGACCGGCGAGCTGGCCACCTACGACAACGTCCGGCGCGCGTCCTGGCTGGCCATGCTGGCCGGCGCCGACTTCATCAAGACCTCCACCGGCAAGGTCGGCGTCAACGCCACGCCCCCGGTGACGCTGCTGATGCTCGAGGCGGTGCGCGACTTCCGCGAGCGCTACGGGCGGCAGGTCGGGGTCAAGCCGGCCGGCGGCATCCGCACGACGAAGGACGCCATCAAATACCTCGTGATGATCAACGAGACCTGCGGCGACGACTGGCTGCACCCCGACTGGTTCCGGTTCGGCGCCTCCTCGCTGCTCAACGACCTGCTGATGCAACGCACCAAGCTGACCACCGGCCACTACGCCGGTCCTGACTACTTCACGCTGGACTGAGGCCGATGTCGCTCTTCGAGTACGCTCCCGCGCCCGAGTCCCGCTCGATCGTCGAGCTCGCCCCGTCGTACGGGCTGTTCATCGACGGCGAGTTCGGCGAGGCCAAAGACACGTTCAAGACCATCAACCCGGCCGACGAGCAGGTGCTGGCCGAGGTCGCCCTGGCCGGGCCGGAAGACGTCGACCGGGCCGTCGCCGCCGCCCGCCGCGCCTTCGAGAGCTGGTCCGCGCTGCCCGGCTCGGAACGCGCGAAATACCTGTTCCGGATCGCCCGCATCCTGCAGGAGCGCTCCCGCGAGCTGGCCGTGCTGGAGTCGCTCGACAACGGCAAGCCGATCAAGGAGTCCCGCGACGTCGACCTGCCGCTGGTCGCCGCCCACTTCTTCTACTACGCGGGCTGGGCCGACAAGCTCAAATACGCCGGGCTCGGCCCCGACCCGCGCCCGCTCGGCGTGGCCGGTCAGGTCATCCCGTGGAACTTCCCGCTGCTCATGCTGGCCTGGAAGATCGCCCCGGCGCTGGCCACGGGCAACACCGTGGTGCTCAAGCCGGCCGAGACGACCCCGCTCTCGGCGCTGTTCTTCGCCGACGTCTGCCGCCAGGCCGACCTGCCGCCGGGCGTGGTCAACATTGTCACCGGCGCCGGCGACACGGGCCGCTATCTGGTCGAGCACCCCGACGTCAACAAGGTCGCCTTCACCGGCTCGACCGAGGTGGGCCGGCAGATCGCCCGCTCGGTGGCCGGCACGGGCAAGAAGCTGACGCTCGAGCTCGGCGGCAAGGCGGCCAACATCGTCTTCGACGACGCGCCGATCGACCAGGCCGTCGAGGGCATCGTCAACGGCATCTTCTTCAACCAGGGCCACGTCTGCTGCGCGGGCTCCCGGCTGCTGGTGCAGGAGTCGATCGCTTCCTCGCTCCTCGATGCGTTGAAGCGCCGGATGGCGACCCTGCGGGTGGGTGACCCGCTCGACAAGAACACCGACATCGGCGCGATCAACTCGAGGGCCCAGCTCGACCGGATTACTGAATTGTCGGAAATCGGGGCCGGCGAGGGCGCGGAGAGATGGTCACCGCCCTGCGAGCTGCCCGACCGCGGCTTCTGGTTCGCCCCGACGATCTTCACGGGCGTGACCCAGGCCCACCGGATCGCCCGCGAGGAGATCTTCGGCCCGGTGCTGTCGGTGCTGACCTTCCGCACGCCGGCCGAGGCGGTCGAGAAGGCCAACAACACCCCGTACGGGCTCTCGGCCGGCATCTGGAGCGAGAAGGGCTCGCGGATTCTGGCCGTGGCCGATCAGCTGCGCGCCGGTGTGGTGTGGGCCAACACGTTCAACAAGTTCGACCCGACGTCGCCGTTCGGCGGCTACAAGGAATCCGGTTACGGCCGCGAGGGCGGCCGGCACGGCCTGGAGGCGTACCTTGCCTAAGTCTGCGACCCCGTCCCGCCTCGCGGTGCGGAAGACCTACAAGCTGTACGTCGCCGGGAAGTTTCCGCGCAGCGAATCAGGACGGACCTATCTGGTGGACGGCGACAACGTGGCCCTCGCCTCCCGCAAGGACGCCCGCGACGCCGTGGTGGCCGCCCGCGCGGCCCAGCCCAAGTGGGCCGGCGCCACGGCGTACAACCGCGGCCAGGTGCTTTATCGGACCGCCGAGATGCTCGAGGCCCGCCGGGCCGAGTTCAAGTCGCTGGGCGTCGCCGGGGCCGAGGTGGACGCCGCGGTCGACCGCTGGGTCTGGTACGCGGGCTGGTCCGACAAGATCGCCCAGGTGGCCGGCGGGGCCAACCCGGTGGCCGGGCCGTATTTCAACCTCTCGGCCCCCGAGCCGACCGGGGTCGTCGGCGTGATCGCCCCCGGCTCGCTGCTCGGCCTGGTCAGCGTGATCGCCCCGGCCGTCGTGACCGGCAACACAGTGGTCGTCGTCGCGTCCAACCCGCAGGCCGCGATCACCCTGGGCGAGGTGCTGGCCACCTCCGACGTGCCCGGCGGGGTGGTGAATGTGCTAACCGGCCAGGCCGCCGAGATCGCGCCGTGGCTCGCCTCGCACGACGACGTGAACGCGCTCGACCTGTCCGGCGTGGGCGACCCGGAACTGGCGACCGAACTCGAACGGGCGGCGGCCGGCACCCTCAAGCGGGTCATTCGCCCCTCTTCGGGCGTTGACTACACGGAGGACCCGGGTACTGGTGCGATGACCGCCCTCCTCGAGATCAAGACGGTCTGGCATCCGAAGGGCTTCTGACCGTTTGCACCGGACCGGTCAGTTCCTTTCCAGCCACGCCCATTAGGGTGTGTCGGCAGAATCACTCGTCCCATAGGCCAGATTGATCCCGGAGGTCACCGTGACCAGCCAGTCCGACGAGCCCGAGGCGTCCGCGCCCGTGGCCGCGAAGTCCGCTGCGCAGTCCGGCGGCCTCTCCGGGCGTGCCCTCTGGGACGAGACCGGCGTCGAGCCGGTCGAGATCGCGCTGCCCGGCGGCGTCGCCCTCACCCTGCGGGCCTACCGCAAGTCCTCGACGCTGACGCCGACCGAGATCGAGGTCGACGAGGACGACCCGTTCGAGGCCCGCAAGCGCCGAGCCGCCGCCGCGGAGGACGACGACGAAGAGGTCATCGTCGACGACGAGTTCCAGGCGCTGCTGGCCCAGGGTGAGACGGACGAGGACGGCAAGGACGCGAAGGCGGCCGACGAGCCCGACCCGGCCGACTTCGAGGACGAGGCGGACGAGGCCGGCACCCAGGCGGAGGACGAGGAGGTGCCCGCCTTCCTGACCCACAAGGGCCGGTTGATCGCCTTCAAGACCCCCGAGTCGCTGGTCTCCTTCATTCGTTCGGGTGCTCCGCACGATCTCGCACAAATCGACTCCTGGGTCACCCTGGCCGACCGGGTACAGTCGACCGACATCGACCCGCTGCCGGAGAACCGCTACGAGCTCGACCTCGTGGTGGAAAATCTGCGCGGCGGACACGACACATGGGACCTGCCGTTGCTCATCGCCGCGGGCGAGGTTGCGCGTGACCTCGGTCACGCCCTCCGGCTCAAGCCGGTGATCTTGGCACTGGCGCCCGGTTCACCGCTCGACGACCTTGACGAGTCGCTTCGCTCCGCCGAGAACGGTGGGATGGGCGGATTCTTCGGTCGCCGTCGATTGAAGAAAATCGGGGCACAACAGGCAAGTCTCGGCTGGCGCTCGGTAATCGGCAAGATCTCTGCAGCTGTGGACTGGCGCGACTGACCCCTCACCAGGGACCATCAATCCTTGGCCGAACGACAGCTGCCCCCTGGGGAGGAGGACGACGCCGTGGCGCTCGTGCGCGTGTACTGCGGTCTGGCGTCGGCGGATGAATCGGTGCGTGCGGCCTCGGCCGCACTACTGACCATCGCCGTGGTGGACGACGCAGGACGACTGCTCGGCGTCCACGAGATCAGCGACGACCCCGGCGGATACGCCGAGTTCGGCTCGCTGCTCGTGGAACGGACGAGTGGATTCACCGACGCCGCGGTCGCCGCCGACAGCGACGACCACCTGGTCACCTCCCTGCTCACCGCGGCCGGCCGGCCGCTCGTGGTGGCGGACGACGACACCACCGACGACTTCGCCGAGCGGTTCGCCGACGACGACTCCGTCGAAGAGATGCAGGCGCCGCCGGCCGCGCGCCGGGCCGTCGGCCTGGCCCGGGCGCTGCAGGCGGGCGCCCTCACGGCCGGCACCCTGCCCGTGCCGCGCGACCTGGTGAGCTACAAGCCGGTCCTCTCGGCGCACGTCGCGTTGCTCAGCGGCCGGCACGCGGCCGCCATCGCCCTGCGCGAGGTGCTGCGCGAGCTTTACCCGGCCGCCCTGCGGGCCTATCCCGACCCGTCCCACCCGCTCGCCCTGGCCGTGCTCGACGCGCTGCCCGAGCCGGGCCGGCTGGGCGCGAACGGCGATCCCCAGCGGGTCGCGGAGGACGTCGCCCGCGAACTCACCCGGGCCGGCTCCGGCACCGAAGACGAGATCATCGCCGCCGTCACCGCGCTTCACGTCGCGATCAGCGAGTCGCCCCGCCGCGGTGGGGTCAACAAGTCGCTGGCTCCCGCCGCGGGCGAGACGGTGCGCCAGGCGGTCGCCGCGGTGCGTGCCTCCGACGCCGCCTGCGCCTCCCTGATCGGCACGGTTGCCGCGCGCAGCACCCCCGACGGTGGCCGCCGCACCCGCCGCGCCGCCGAGCCCGCTCCGCTGCAGTCGGTGACGGGCGACGCCTCGCGGTTCGGCCGGCGCACCCGCCCCGAGCCCGCGTCGACCGGCACCGGCCCGATCACGCCGCGCCCGCTCACCACGCCTCCGGTCGCGCCCGACCCGGTCATGCCGCCGCCGCTGGCGCCCCGGCCGGTCTCGCAGCCGCCCGCGGCTCCCGCGGCCCGGGCCCGCAGCGCCGGGGAGGGCCTCGGCTCGCTGTTCCCCAACCGCGCGGCCGCCCCGGGCAACCGGCCGATCTCGACGCCGCCGCCTCCGCCGGGCATGACGCCGATCACGCCGGGCTCGCGCCCGGTTCCGGGTTCGCGCACCCCGGCCCCGCCGACCGGCACGACGTTCCCGGCGGCCTCGGTCTCCCCGGCCGCGTCGGCGCCGTCCTCCGGCGCGCCGAACGGATCCAGCCCGGCCGAGAGCGGCCAGCCGTTCCGCGCCACGCTGACCAACGCGGCGATCAACAGCGCCCGCGCCGAGCGGCAGCGCACGGTCATCCCGCCCCGCCCGGCGACCCGGTCCGCGACCCCGACCGGCGAGGCCACCGACTATTCGCTGCCGATGCCCGCGCAGCGTCCCGGCGGGCAGGAGGCGCCCGAGCCCGGCTCACGCGCCAACTGGCCGCTGATGAACACCAGCGGCTCCGACGACGCGCTGACCACACCGGCCGCCTCGACGAGCGCGCCGCCGGCCGACGGCCGGGTGCGGCCGCCCTGGCAGGACATGCCGAAGGAGCCGCCGGCCCTGCGCCTGGTCGACTCCCAGCTGCCCAACGGCCTCGACGCCACGGTCACCGACATGCCCGCCGTCAGCGACCCGCCGTCGCTGCGCCTGGTCGAGGGACGCAACGGCGTCCGCCGCCCGGTGTCGCCGTCGACGACGAGCAGCA
The DNA here is from genome assembly GCF_016785085.1 of Paractinoplanes lichenicola. Taxonomy (GTDB): domain Bacteria; phylum Actinomycetota; class Actinomycetes; order Mycobacteriales; family Micromonosporaceae; genus Actinoplanes; species Actinoplanes lichenicola. The sequence goes on along the minus strand of NZ_JAENHO010000003.1, from coordinate 389,388 downwards.
AGCTGACCGCGCTCGACCGCAGCATCAACCCGCCGGTCGCGTCCGACAGCAACGACACCGATCTGCTGATCTTCGCGGCGGCCCGCTCGGCCTGGTTCACCGGTCACAACGACCAGTCCGACAAGCTCGACTGGACCAACCCGAACGACACGGGCTGGCGCGCCGCCGAAAAGGCGTCCACCCCCGCGGTGGCCGCCGAGACCGCGGCCGGCCTGCCCAAGCGCGTGCCCCAGGCCAACCTGGTGCCCGGCTCCCCGCTGCGCGACGAACGCCCCCTGCGCATCGTCCGCGACGCGGCCAGCATCGCCGCCCACACGACGGGCTACTTCCGCGGCTGGCGGCGCGGGCAGGAGATCGGCGGCTTCGCCATGGGCGGCCGCCCGGGGCGCGAGGCAGCCGGCGGCTGGGATTTCACCCGCGACCGCGAGGGCGCCGACGAGTATCGCAACAACAACGCGGGGCATGGCTCTCGCTAGCTGGCGCTGCACGCTTTGATCGGCCCGGTTCCGCATTTGCGGGGCCGGGTCGATCGCTTTTGCGGCTCTGTTGACGGCTCGCCTTACGGCTGCCGCGGTAAGTGAGTGCTCGCTTACAACCGAGGGCTGGCGTCTCGCGGCCCTGCTCCTCGCCTACCGGTTTGTGAGTACTCACTTCCAATACGGCGCTCGCGCCTCTGGGGCCGAGCCGATGTGAGTACTCACTTACAAAGCCGCGCCAGCCCGCCCGCACCCCAAACCGATGTGAGCACTCACTTATAAGACCGTGCCATCCCACCCACAACCCCAGACCGACGTGAGCATTTACAAGACCGCGCGGCCCGCCCGCAACCCAAACCGATGTGAGCACTCACTTACAACACCGCGCCAGCCCGCCCGCAACCCAAACGGATGTGAGTGCTCACTTACATGGTGGCGGGCTGCCGGTTCGACCTGCTCGACATGGTGTGCGGCCGGTCTCGGGTTGAGCAGCCAGCGAAGTTGTCCTGGCCTCAGCCGTCGCCGAGATATTGCCGCTTTTTCGGTAAGTGAGTGCTCACATCGGCTTGGGGCTTTGAGTTGGGTTGGCGTGGTGCTGTAAGTGAGTGCTCACATCGGCTTGGGGCTTGAGTTGGGTTGGCGTGATGCTGTAAGTGAGTGCTCACATCGGCTTGGGGCTTGAGTTGGGTTCGCGTGGTGCTGTAAGTGAGTGCTCACATCGGCTTGGGGCTTGAGTTGGGTTCGCGTGGTGCTGTAAGTGAGTGCTCACATCGGCCCGGGGCTTTGAGTCGGGTTCGCGTGGTGCTGTAAGTGAGTGCTTACATCGGCTGGCCGCTGCGGAGTTGCGCTGTCTTAGGCGGAGTACGCGCTCGCCGGACCCACCACCACGGCCGGAGCACGCGCTACGGACCTGGCGCCCGTCCCAGGTCGCGAGGTGCAGCGGGTTCGGCGCCAATGCGGTTGTGGGAGTCGACGTGGCGTACGGGAAAGGGCTCGTTCAGGTTTGGGGTTGAAGTGCCGAACCGACTCTTGTGAGCATTCCGTTTCTGGCGGCCAGCCTGATCGTGCGGGACGAGGAGGCCGAGATCGGCGGCTGCCTGGACTCCCTGAGCGGCGTGGTTGACAAGATCCATGTGCACGACACGGGGTCGCGAGATCGAACGCCCCAGATCGCCGCAGAGCGCGGTGCCGCCCTCACCCAGGGGCAGTGGGCCGACGACTTCAGTAAAGCGCGCAACGAAGCTCTCAGCGGGTGGAGCGCTCTCTGGGTGATGACTGTGGACGCCGATCAGAGGTACGAGGGCGATCCCCGCCTGCTGCGAGCCTTCCTCGAGGACTGCGACGCCGACGTGGTCGAGGTCGAGATCGACAACGCGCATGACGAGCTGCCGTACACGAACACCGCGGCTCACCTGCACCGGAAGGACGCTGTGCGGTGGCAGGGGCGGGTGCACGAGAGGCTGGTCGGGCGGACAGCGGCGGCACCGCGGGCGGCGATCGTGTTGAAGCATCACGGTTATGCGGGTCCGGCAGTGCGAACAGCCAAGGCGGTGCGCAACGTCGAGCTGGCCCGGCTGACGCTCGCCGGCGCCGGGCAAGATCGAGAGCTGATTGCCCGTACGCTCCTCGACCTCGGACGCAGCCTGATCGGGGCGGGGCGGCGGCAGGAGGCGGTCGACACCTTCGAGACGTTGCGTGAGCTCTTTCCGGGCACGCCGGAGTGGCTGCGCGGCACCGACTTCCTCGCGCGGCTCGTGCTGGCGGCGGGGCTGGACGAGGTCTGCCTGGCCCTGGTCGAGCAGATGCGGGCGGCGGGCGGCCCGCCGGCGTATTGCGACTGGCTGGCCGCGCAGGCCCTGGCCCAGCTGGGCGATGTCGCCACGGCCCGGCGGCTGCTGGCGGGGGTGACCGAGGTGGTCGACACCGGGGGCCGCCGGCCGGACCCGCGGGCGTTGGCGGAGCTGCGCGGCCTGATGGACCTAGTCGGCTGAGTTTCTGTCCAGCCAGGTGCACAGGCACATGCGGTTGCCCTCGGGGTCGGCCAGCACCCAGAACGCGGGCGCGTCGGCGTCGCTGACCAGGGTGCCCCCGGCGGCCACGGCGGCGTCGATGCGGGGCTGCACCTGGGACGGGTCGAGCCACAGGTCGGGGTGCCAGCGCTGACGGTCCGGCTCCTCACCGGAGCGCTGGAACCACACCACGGGCAGGCGGTCGGCCGGGTCGGTCAGCTCGCCGTCGTCGTCGCGTACGCCGAACACCGCGGCCCAGAACGGGGAGACCGACGCGTGGGCGGGGCTGTCGAGCGCCCATTCGAGCCGCGACACCTGGTCGGCCGACGGGTGCAGGCCCAGCCCGGACGCGACCGACGAGATCGCGCGGGCCAGGCGGACGTCCCGGATCGTCACGCCGCCCTCGTCGTGGCTGCTCAGCCTGATGTCGACGGCCGGGTAGCGCAGGGTCAGGTCGGGGTGGTGGTTCTGCTGCTCGGCCACCTCGCCGATCGCGTTGACCAGGGCCAGCCCGGTGCTGAAGTCCTTGGTCTCGATGCTGGTCTGCAGGCCGGCGGGCACATAGACCCAGCCGTCCAGCCGCTCCGCCGCGATCTGCCGTCCATCGAGCTTCGTCATGTGCCTATCGTCGCCCCTTCACGGCGACGGCGCGATCCCGTTGTTGCGAATGTGCTCGTAGACGATCGAGGTGCGCACGTCGGCCACCTCGGGGCGCTGGGTCAGCCGGTCGATGACGAACTCGTAGAGGCTGTCGTTGTCGGGGACGGCCACGTGCACGATGAAGTCGTCGGTGCCGGTCGTCACGTACAGGCCGAGGGTGTCGGGCAGGGTGCTCACCCACTCGCGGAACGCCTCGATGTTGCGGCGCGACGGCGGCCGGATCCGGATGGCGATCAGCGCCTGCACCGGCCGGCCGATCGACTTCAGGTCGACGTCGAGGATCGCGCCACGGATCACGCCCCGCTGCCGCAACGCCCGGGTGCGGTCGAGGGCGGTGGTGGGCGAGACGCCAACGGCCGCCGCGACCTCCCGGTTGGTCTTCCGTGCATCCGACTGGAATTCCCGCAGGATCGCCTTATCTAGTTCGTCCAGGTCCGCCAATTCCGGCCTCTTTCCGAGACTAGTACGGATTCATTGCCGCTGAACCTAACACCTGCCTAGCATTTCGTCCGTACAGCGCACACATGCACGGAGAGAGCAGACGATGATCGGATTCACCGCGGACGAGATCGACCAGAGCGCCCCGACCCGCGCGGCCCGGCTCAAGTGGGTGGTCGTGGTCGACGCCGAACTGCCGGCCGGGCGGGCCGCCAACGCCGCGATCTGCACGGCCGCCGCCACCTCGCGCGCGGTCGGTGGCCTGCTGGGCGATGACGCGGTGGACGCCGACGGGCACACCCACCCGGGCCTGCCCTGGGCCGGCTGCACGGTGCTGGCGGCCGACGCCGAGACGCTGCGCACGATCAGGGCCAAGGCGGCCGCGCGCCCCGACTTCTTCGTGGCCGACATGCCCGCGGCGGCTCAGCACACTCGGGTCTACAGCGAATATTTGGAGACCGTGAGCGGCACCGAGGCCGACAAGATCGATTACTACGCGGTGAGCGTGGTCGGGCCGCGCAACCCGGTGGACAAGCTCGTCGGCAAGCTGCCCCTACTCGGCTAGCGCCTGTTTCGTGGCTGGGGTGGGAGCGAGGCCGGGTCCAGATTTCGTCTGGTGGTGGCCCGGGAAAGCCCGGCTCCCGGGGTTGGAACCGGGCTTTTCCGGGACGCCGCCAGGCGGGATCTGGGCCCTGCCGCAGCCCCGCCACAGCTACGAAACAGGCGCTATCGCCTTCTGGATGTTGTATTCGGCCAGGTCGAGCATCCACTGCCGGTCCGGGAAGTCGGTGTCGGCGATCCGCAGCGGCCCCTCGATCAGACCGATGACCTGCGCGAACCGATAAAACTCGAGGCGCGCCGGGTCCAGGGCGACGGGCCCCAGTTCCCCGTACGCCGCCCCGAAGCGCAGTTGCAGGAAGGCGTGCTCCCACTCGACGTCGAAATACGTCACGCCCTCGATGTCGATCATCACCGGCTCGCCGTCCGGGTTCACGAGCACGTGGTCGGCCCCCAGTTCGCCGTGCACGAGGGCGTATTCGCGACGCGGCTCGATCGCCGACCGCATCGTGCGCAAGCGGTCCTCGATCCGGCCGCGGGCCGCCGCCAGCCGCCGGTCGCGGGGCACCACCTTGCCCAGCAGACTGAGTGCCCGGTCCAGGATCATCTCCTCCGGCACCCGGGTCTGCACGGGCCGCGCGGCCGGGATGCCCCACTCGGGCCCGTACGTCGTGTGCATCCGCCGCAGCGTGCGCCCGAGCTCGGCCAGCGGCCCGGCCGCCGCCACGGGATCGCGCTCCATCAGCGCCTCGAGCGTCTCGTCGCCGGCGTCCTCGACCAGCACCAGGTCGGGCCCGGCCAGCAGCACCTCCGGCACCCGGACGCCCGCGGCCGCCAGCACGGCCCGGTTGGTCACGAACAGCTCGGCGCCGGACGCGTCGGTGAACGGGTCGTCGGGCACGGTCTCGGACACCGGCCAGTAGTTCTCCGACTCGGCCCACAGGTAGAGGATCACCGAGCCGCCGTCGTCGAGCCGGAGCCGATAGACACCCTTTTTGGTGCCGCCGGTCAGCCGCCGCAGATCGGTGACCCGCCGGCCGGGCAGCAGCTCGTTCACGTCGTCGATCGTCAGGAAGACACGCATGACGAGCGACCCTAATCGATTTTGGACAGCACGAAGCCCCGCACCGGCTCGCGGTGCGGGGCTTCGACCAGTCGTCAGGCGGGCGCTACCGCGCGTGTACGACGCATCGTCAGCACATACTCGACCAGCGAGATGAGGACGTTCTTCGTCGACTCACGGTTACGCGCGTCGCAGCTCACCACCGGGACGTCACTCGAGATCGCCAGCGCGTCCCGCACGTCCTGGGCGTTGTGATACTGCATGCCGTCGAAGCAGTTTATGGCCACCAGGTACGGCAGCCGCCGGTGCTCGAAGAAGTCGATCGCGGCGAAGCAGTCGGCGAGACGCCGAGTGTCCACCATCACGACGGCACCGATCGCGCCCCGCACCAGCTCGTCCCACATGAACCAGAAACGAGTCTGGCCCGGCGTTCCGAACAGATAGAGGATCAGGTCGCGGTCGATGCTGATACGCCCGAAGTCCATGGCGACGGTGGTCGTCATCTTCCCCGGAACCTGCCGGTTGTCGTCGACACCCACACCCGCCGAGGTCATGATGGCCTCGGTGGTCAGCGGGGTGATCTCCGAGACCGAACCGACCAGCGTCGTCTTACCGACGCCGAACCCGCCGGCGATCACAATCTTCGCCGACGTCACGCGCCCCGCAGCGGGACGGTGCGACATGTCAGAGCCTGCGAAGTCCACTCAGCACCCTTTCCAGCAGTTCCGTGCCTACCGCGTCGGTCTCGTCGTCCAGCGAGGTGGGCTCGTACACCGCGACCAGGCCATCAGTGGCCATGTCCGCGACGATCACTCGAGCCACACCGAGCGGCAGTTGCATGCGTGCCGCGATCTCGGCCAGCGACTGAACTCGGCCGCCGTCGCACATCGCCGCGATGTACTGATGCTCGCTTCCACCCTGCCCGCCGCGGATGCCGGAGCGTCCGCGAACGGTTGTCTCGACCAGCGCTTCCAGCGCTATCTCAAGCTTCGGTCGGGTCCGACCACGGGTTACGGCATACGGCCTGACCAGCGCGCCGGTCGGCTCGTCACGTTCGGGCATCGTCACCGCTCACCCCTTTCTCGAACCCTTAGAAGTGTCTCTAGTTTTCAACTTTTTGAACAGCGGCCGAAGACGCCGGCCGACTGCCCGTTCAGCCGAGGACCCCGGCCGCCGAACGCGGAGCGGGGGTAAGAGCCTCGCCGACACGGTCGACCAGGAGGGCTATTTCGTAACCCACCTGTCCGACGTCGCAGCTGCGCGCCGCGAGCACCGCGAAGGACGAGCCGTCCGAGATGGACATCAGGAAAAGGAACCCGTTGTCCATCTCCACCACCGTCTGCAGCACGGCGCCACCCTCGAAGCACCTTGCGGCACCCTGAGTGAGGCTCACCAAGCCGGAGGCGATGGCAGCCAATTGATCGGCGCGGTCCCGGGGAAGGTCCCGTGAGGCCGCGAGGAGCAGACCATCAGCGGAGACCGCGATCGCATGTGCGACGCCGGGTACGCGGTCGGCGAAGTTGGCCAGCAGCCAACCGAGATCCTGCGTAGATGTCATGCCTCATGCTCCTTGCCAGCCTGCGAGGACTGCTGCCCTCCCGGAGTCTCCTCCGGGTTGGTCGATTCGGTGTTGCGGCCGCGCTGCACGCCTCGGTGGTAAGCGGAGAGGAGACCGCGGACACCCTCGGGGGTACGGCGCTGTACGGACTGGTCGGCCCGGTCGACGCCGCCCGGAACGAGCTGCGCCATCGGGGTGCGCTTGGGCAGACCCGCGGTGGTCGTGGTGTCGACCTGCGCCTCCGCCGCCGCTTGAGCGGCATTCCAGCCCTCGTCGGCCGCGGTCTGCCACGGGTTGCTGCCATTCGGGCTGGTGCCGTTCTGCGCGGCGCCGTTGGCGGCGCCGACACCAACAGTAGCCGGATCGCGGTCGCGCGACTCGGGCGAGACGGCCTGCTGCGGCACGCCGATCGATCGCGACGGCTCCCCGGTCGGGATCCGCTGCGAGCTGACCGGCTCGTCGAGACCGCCGTTGGAGGCCGGCTTGGCCTCGGCCGGACGGGCCGTGGTGAACCAGGCCGACTCGAGCTCCCGGAAGATCGGCAGCTCCATCGTCTCGTCGGCGAACTGGCCCTGGCCGGTGTCGCGCTGACGGGCGGCCTGGGCCGCCGCGATCTGCGCGGCCGCGGTGGCCTGAGCCTCGGCGGCCTGCACGGTCGCCGCCTCGTGGGCCGCCCGGGCCGACGCCGCCGCGCGCTGGGCCTCGGACTGCGGGACGCCCGAGGCGGGCGTCGCCGAGACCGGGGCGGCCGGCGGGGCGGAGGCGGGGATCGGCGCGGTCTGCGGGTTGACCGGACGCTCGACCTGCGGGCCCTGGTCACGCTGCTCCGGCCGGTAACGCGGGAGCTCGGCGGTCATGTCGAGCGCCGCGGCGAGGCTCTCGGGCACGTGCGGCGCCTGGGGCTCGCGCTCCGGGGCGACCGGCGGCCAGGCCGGCGGCGCGGCCGAGACCGGGCTGTCGGTCGGCGGGGCCGAGACCGGGGGCTCCGAGCCGGGCGGCGACGAGATCGGGCGACCACCGTACGGCGGGCCGGAGGGCACCGGCGGAGCCGAGATCGGCGGCACCGGCGGGGCCGAGACCGGCGGGACGAACGGGCTGCGGCCGTGGTTCTCGGGGTTGGCCGGGAGCTGACGCGGGATGGTCGCGCCGAAACCGTTCATGTCGCCCTCGGGGCGCGGCGGCTCGCCGTTGCGACGCTGCGGCAGCCCGTCGGGGCCGGCGAAGCCCTGCGGCGACGACGGCGGGCCGGAGGAGGGCAGCGGCGGGATCGGCTCGTTGCTGCGCGGGCCGTAGAAGCCGTTCGAGCCGTTGCTGCCGCCGCCGTTGCTGCCACCGTTGAGCCCGTTGAGCGAGCCGTTGGAGCCGAAGCCGTTGGACGACGCCCCGGTCAGGTCGGACCAGGCCGGCACCGAGCGGCCGTTCGTGCCGAGCATGCCGCCGGTGTTCATCGGCGGGTTCGGGTCGAACGGGCGGCCGGTCGGGTAGCCACCGCGGCCACCGCCGCTCTCGAGCGCGAGCGGCTCGGGCATGCCCGGGCGGCCCTGCTCGTCGTAGCCGGCGCCGACCTGCATGCGGCCGCCGCCGACGGCGGGCTGGTTCTGGCCGCCGGTGAGCACCGACAGCGGCAGGCCGACCTCGGCCACCGTGCCGCGCTCGTTGTCGGCCGGGCGGAGCTCGACCTTGACGGCGTGCCGGTTGGCCAGCCGGGCCACCACGACCAGGCCCATCATGCGGGAGACGGCCACGTCCACCATCGGCGGGTTGGCCAGGCGCTCGTTGAGGTCGCGGAGCTGCTCGTGGCTGATGCCGATGCCGCGGTCCTCGACCGTGAGCAGCGCGCCGTCGCCGAGCCGCCGGGCCTCGACGATGACCGTCGAGTTGGGCGGGGAGAACGCCGTCGCGTTGTCGAACAGCTCGGCGACCAGGTGGACCATGTCGTTGACGGCGTGCGCCGCCACCTCGATGTCCCGGTCGATCATGCCGAACTCGATGCGCGTGTAGTGCTCGACCTCGGACTGGGCGGCGCGGAGCACGTCGATCAGGGCGGCCGGCTCGCGCTGCACGCGGGTCGAGTCGGCGCCCGCGAGCACCAGGAGGTTCTCGTCGTTACGGCGCATTCGGGTGGCCAGGTGGTCGAGCTGGAAGAGCTCGGCCAGGCGGTCCGGGTCCTCCTCGCCGCGCTCCAGCCGGTCGAGGTGGCCGATGAGCCGGTCGACCAGGATCTGTGAACGACGGGCCAGGTTGACGAACATCGTCGCGACGGAGGCCCGCAGGGCGGCCTGCTCGGCGGCGGTGCGCACGGCCTCGAGGTGAACCGCGTTGAACGCCTCGGTCACCTGCCCGAATTCGTCGCGGCTGCGTACCGGTAGGGGCTCGGCGATCTGGTCGGCCACCTGGGCCGGGGTCAGCGAGGCGGAGAGCTGCGGGTCACGCAGCCGGCTCACGGCGTGAGGCAGGCCGTACTGCGCGACCGAGAGCGCACCCTGCCGCAGCTCGCGCAGCGAGCGGGCCATCGACCGGGCGACGAGCCAGGCGAACAGGATCGCGAGCAGCAGCATGCCGAGCAGCACGCTGGTCTCGATGAAGACCCGCCGGTTCACGTCGTTGCGCAGGGTGGTGGCCTCGTTGACGATCTCGGAGTCCATCCGCGCCTCGACCTTGCGGAACTCCTGACCGTAGCCCTTGAAGGCGTTGTCCCACTGCTCGGTGTTGAACAGGATGCGCCGGTTGTTGGCGCCCTGGTTGATCGTCAGCGGGTTGGAGTAGTTCGTCGCGGCGTAACCGGCGCTCGTCTTGTTGATGTCGGTGAACGCCGTGCGGTCGGCCTGCGAGCCGACCTGCACCAGCGTGTCGCCGGCCAGCTGGTAACCGAGCTGGGCCCGCAGCATGTCCTGCCGCAGCGAGCCGTTGAGCTCGCGGGCCGCGATCACCTCGTGGCCGATGTCGCGCTGCTGGGAGACGAACTCCTTGGCGGTGGCCACCGCGGCCACGGCGCGCAGGTGGTCGCTCAGCTCGGTGTCGCTGGCCAGCTGGGCCGCGGCGTTGCGCACGGCCAGCAGGTCGTTGATCAGCCGGGTGTAGGTCTCCTGCGTCGCGTCCTGGGCGTCGGACCGCTTGTTGGCGATCTGGCTGCGCTGCGCGGGCAGCTCCTCCAGGTTGCGGTCGAGACGCAGGAGCAGCGTGCTGACGTTCTCGGGGACGTCGTCGAGCGCGGCCTTCTGCTGCGCGTACGGCACCTTGGCCGCGTCGACCTGGGAGCTCTCGGCGGCGTAGTCCTGCTTCGCCTTGGCCAGGTCGGGGCTGTTGGGATCGTCGATCGTCGTGATCATCATGCCGTAGGCGCGTTCGTTCTGCAGGTGGTCGACGAGACCACCGGCCGCCTCCGACAGCACCGAAAGGGTGCGGGCGCGCTCCGCGTTGTTGGCTTCATCGATGTGGTCGACCAGGCCGCTGACGCCGACGATGATCGTCGCCAGGGTGGGCACCAGCATGATGAGGCCAAGCTTCGACCAGATCGGCAGATCTCGCATCCGATCGGCCGGCCGACGGAGACGCGACATGACGCCGGTCGCCGTCTTGGGGCGCTTGCTCACGTCACCGTCCTCCTGTTTCGGGCCCCGGCACTCGGCTCACCGGGCGCCACACACGGCCGACTGCCGCGTCGGGCCCCCGAGATTCCATCACGACGAGTGTCAAAGAGAAAGGGCCGCCGGACACGGACCGGTTGTGTGACGCGCATTGCTCTCCACGTCGCCGATCAATATCACGGTCGGTAGATGTGAACTTTTCTCAGTGTCACTCTGTCGGGCCGGCCCGGCGCGGGGGTACGCCGATCCAACCGCGCACGATCGTAAAGGATCGCGGCAGGAGGAACGATGTCGCGGTTGCGAACGATCGGCAAGGTGAGATGCCGGATTTCGCAGTGTTTGTAGGGACCATTCTGGCCGAACGGATGATCAGTGGCGCCGAACCGGCAATGTCGCTTGCCGGACCGCGAGAGGTAACAGTCTTGTGCCGCTAGCCGATCAGCTTCGCGTACCCCGGCTTGATCAGGTCATTGATTATCGCCAGCCGTTCGTCGTACGGGATGAAGGCCGACTTCATGGCGTTGATCGTGAGCCACTGCAGCTCGCTCCAGCCCCACCCGAACGCCTCGGACAGCAGCGCCATCTCGCGCGACATCGACGTGCCGCTCATCAGCCGGTTGTCGGTGTTGACGGTGACCCGGAAGCGCAGATCGTGCAGCAGGCCGATCGGGTGCTCGGCGATCGAGGGCGCCGCGCCGGTCTGCACGTTCGACGACGGGCACAGCTCGAGCGGGATGCGCTTGTCCCGCACGTACGCCGAGAGGCGGCCGAGCACCACGTCGCCCGCGGCCGGGGAGCCGGTGATGTCGTCGACCAGCCGCACGCCGTGGCCGAGCCGGTCGGCACCGCACCACTGGATCGCCTGCCAGATCGACGGCAGCCCGAACGCCTCGCCCGCGTGGATGGTGAAGTGGAAATTCTCACGCTGGAGGTATTCAAAGGCGTCGAGATGCCGGGTGGGCGGGAAACCGGCCTCGGCCCCGGCGATGTCGAACCCGACGACACCCGCGTCCCGGTAGCGCACGGACAGCTCGGCGATCTCCTGCGAGCGGGCCGCGTGCCGCATCGCGGTCAGCAGCACGCCGACCCGGATCGGGGTGCCCTGGGCGGCGGCCTCGGCGGCCCCCTCGGCGAAGCCGGCGTTGACCGCGTCGACCACCTCGTCGAGCGACAGGCCGCGCTCGAGGTGCTGCTCCGGCGCGTAGCGCACCTCGGCGTAGACCACGCCGTCGGCGGCCAGGTCGAGCGCGCACTCCTTGGCCACCCGGTGCAAGCCCTCCACGGTCTGCATCACCGCGACCGTGTGGGCGAACGTCTCCAGGTAGCGTTCCAGCGAGCCGGAGTCGGCCGCGGCGACGAACCACTCGCCCAGCGCGGCCGGGTCGGTGGCGGGCAGCTCGTGGCCCACCCGCTCGGCCAGCTCGACGATCGTGGCGGGGCGCAGCCCACCGTCGAGGTGGTCGTGCAGCAGCACCTTCGGCGCCGGGACGATGTCGGAGAATGCGATGGCGGCCATCAGCAGAGCCTAGAGGCAGGGGACCAATGATCGACGGAGCATTGCCGTACCTGCGATGCCCGGTCTGCCGGCAGGGCCTCCAACGCGTGGAGCGGTCGCTGCGCTGCCCCGCCGGGCACAGCTTCGACATGGCCAAGCAGGGCTACGCCGACCTGACCGCGGGCCGCATGCCGCACGTGGGCGACACCGCCGAGATGGTCGCCGACCGGGCCGGCTTCCTGGCCGCCGGTCACTACGACTTCATCGCGGACGAGTTGGCCGCCGCGGCCGTCAGCTCGGGCCTGATCGTCGACGCCGGGGTCGGCACCGGGCACTACCTCGCCCGGGTGCTGGCCGCCGCCCCGGAAGCGAGCGGGCTCGGCCTCGACGTCTCCAAGCCGGCGCTGCGCCGGGCGGCCCGGGTGCACGACCGGGCGGCGGCGGTGCTGACCGACCTGTGGCGCCCGCTCCCCCTGGCCGACGGGGTGGCCGACGTGATCCTGAACGTCTTCGCGCCCCGCAACGGCGCCGAGTTCCGCCGGGTGCTGCGGCCGGGCGGGCGCCTGCTGGTCGTGACGCCGGCGCCGGATCACCTGGGCGAGCTGATCGAGGAGTACGGGCTGATCCAGGTCGACCCGGATAAAGAGGTGCGAGTGCAGGATGCATTGAACGCCCACTTCGAGCCCGGCCCGACGGAGAAGCTGCGCCGCGACCTCGACCTGACCGCGGACGAGACCCGCACCCTGATCGGCATGACCCCGAGCGCCCGCCACGTGCCCGATGCGAACCCCACCGCAAGCCGGGTGACGGCTTCAGTACTACTGACGACCTACCGGCCTTTGTGATCTTTGGGCTTTGGGGCGCAACCATTTACGCAGGTCGCCGTGGTGGTCTGAGCGTTCTGGGCGCCCCGGCGCCCTGCTCAGGCCGCCGCGGTCCCCGCGGGAGCGACGGTCCGCACCCCCCACCCCGCCGGGACATCTGCCCTTTGATCTTGATCTCAAATAGAAAGATCGACTTCTTCCCAGTCGGCGGGCTTGTCGTGGTACGGCCCGTGGAAGATCACGGCCCACTCCAACGCCCATCGCCGCTGGCCGATCGCGTTGCCGTCGACCTCGCCCGGCAGCTGCCGACCGGCCTGCTCGGCCTCCTGGAAGGCCCAGTCGAGGCAGTAGTAGAGATCGAGCAGGACCGCGGCCTCGATCGGGTCACGCGGGGTGATCAGCGACCGCGAACGCCAACTCCCGTACGTCTCCCCCGCCGGCAGATCGGGCATCTGCGACATGAGCCGGCCCTCGGGCGGGGCCGTCGGGTCGAGATGCCGGCTCAGGCCCAGCAGCCAGGCGAGCGCGAACACGGCGTCGTGATGCAGCACGAACGAGCGGTGGTCGCCCTTGGCGCCGATCACGAACTGCCATTCCGGCGGGGTGACGAGATCGACCAGGCGCGAGCCGAGCAGCCAGCTCATCGCCGCCTCGGTCGGCATGCCGAAGCAGCGGGCCACCACCACGTGCAGCACCGCGGCCCGGGCCTCGATGTCGGCGGTCGGCCGCAGCTCGATCGCGTCGCCCGGCTCCCAGATCAGCGGGAAGCCGGGCGGGGGCAGGGGCAGCCCGAGCCGGGCCAGCTCGTCGAGGCTGGCCTCGCGAACGGCGCGCGGGTCGGGTGCGGCCTTCTGCATGGTGCGTCAGGCTATGCGGTCGAGCACCAAATTTGTAGAAGTGGGTCGCTCCGCGCCGATGAGGACCGCTTCGGCCGCAGTCGCGCGGGCCGCCGGGATGCGAGCCGGATCGTCCGCGCGCAGCTCGAGCAGCACGTCGCCGGCGCGCACCGCGTCGCCCGGTTTGACCTTGAGTTGCACCCCGGCGCCAAAGCTGACCGGGTCCTCCTTGCGGGCCCGGCCGGCGCCCAGACGCCAGGCGGCCACCCCGATCCCGTACGCATCGAGCGAGGTCACGATGCCGTCGGACTCGGCGCGGAGCACCTCGGTCTCGCGCGCGACGGGCAGCGGGGCGTCGGGGTCGCCGCCCTGGGCCCGGATCATCGCCCGCCACGTGTCCATGGCGGCGCCGGATTCGAGCACCTTGGCCGGGTCGGCGTCGATCCCGGCCGCGGCGAGCATCTCGCGGGCCAGGGCCAGAGTGAGTTCGACCACATCGGACGGTCCGCCGCCGGCCAGCACCTCGACCGACTCGGCGACCTCGTTGGCGTTGCCCACGGCGAGGCCGAGCGGGGTGCTCATGTTGGTCAGCAGCGCGATGGTGTTGACGCCGCTGTCCTTGCCGAGCCGCACCATCGTGCTCGCGAGCTCGCGAGCGGTAGCCAGATCCTTCATGAACGCGCCGGAGCCGACCTTCACGTCGAGCACCAGCGCGCCGGTGCCCTCGGCGATCTTCTTGCTCATGATCGAGCTGGCGATCAGCGGGATCGCCTCGACCGTGCCGGTGACGTCGCGCAGGGCGTAGAGCTTGCGGTCGGCCGGGGCCAGGCCGTCGCCGGCCGCGCAGATGACCGCGCCGACGTCCTGCAGCTGCCGCTTGAACTCGTCGTTGCTGATCGACGCGCGCCAGCCGGCGATCGACTCGAGCTTGTCGAGCGTGCCGCCGGTGTGCCCGAGGCCGCGGCCGGAGAGCTGGGGCACGGCGGCCCCGCACGCGGCGACCAGCGGGGTCAGCGGCAGCGTGATCTTGTCGCCGACGCCGCCGGTGCTGTGCTTGTCGGCGGTCGGGCGGGTGACCGACGAGAGGTCGAGCCGCTCACCGCTCGCGATCATGGCGGCGGTCCAGCGGGCGATCTCGGCCGGGGTCATGCCGCGCAGCAGGATCGCCATGGCCAGGGCCGACATCTGCTCGTCGGCCACCGCCCCGCGGGTGTACGCGTCGACGACCCAGTCGATCTGGGCGTCGCTCAACGTGTGCCCGTCCCGCTTGGCCCGGATCACGTCCACGGCTGCGAACTCACTCATCGCCGTCCTCCTTCCACGTCGCCGGAATGCCCTCGGGGGCCGGGCCCTCGCCGGCCCACGCGAGCGCGCCCTCGGCGTCCACGACCACGATCCGCGGCGTGCGCACGCGCCCCCAGGCCACCGCCTCGGCCGGGGTGGCGAAGTTCGGGCCCTCCTCGAGCACGCCCTTCTCGGCGTCGGCACTGCCGCCGGACCGCTCCCAGTAGCACGTCCAGATGGTCTCGCCGCCGGACAGGTCGGGGTGCACGAAAACGGTGCCGCGGCCGCGCCACTTGGCCAGCTCGGTGGGCACCTCGGGGGCGTTCAGGACGCCGGCGACGCGCTCCAGGTCCTCGAAGCCGAACGCGTGCGGCAGCAGCTCGGCCATCCGCAGCGGCCCGGTGTGCCACTCGACGAGCAGCTCGGGCCCGCCGTTCTCCCACAGCAGCTGGCGGCAGCGGCCGCACGGCATCAGCGGGTTGCCGGTGGCGTCGACGCACGAGAAGGCGACCAGGCGCCCGCCGCCGGTCATGTGCAGCTGGCTGACCAGCCCGCACTCGGCGCACAGGCCCACACCGTACGAGGCGTTCTCGACGTTGCAGCCGACGACCACCCGGCCGTCGTCCACCAGCGCCGCCGCCCCGACCGGAAAGTCGGAGTACGGCGCGTACGCGTGCCGCATGGCCTCGGTCGCCGCGGCGCGCAGCCCGGCCCAGTCGATCTCCATGGACCTCAGCTTTTCACGTAGGGCACGCCGTCGGCGGCAGGCGCCCGCACCCGGCCGACGAGACCGGCCACGGCGATGATGGTGGCGATGTACGGCAGCATGTTGAGGAACTGGTTGGGCACCGGGCTGCCGACCGCGCTCAGGTAGTTCGCCAGCTTCTGGGCGAAGCCGAAGAACAGGGCCGCGCCCAGCGCGCCGAACGGGGTCCAGCGGCCGAAGATCAGGGCGGCCAGCGCGATGAAGCCGGCGCCGGCGGTCATGTTCTTGTTGAACGCGCCGGTCGAGACGAGCGTGAAATACGCCCCGCCGGCCCCGGCCACGACGCCGCCCAGCAGCACGTTCATGTAGCGCAGGCCGCGCACCCGGACGCCGACCGTGTCGGCCGCGGTGGGGTGCTCGCCGACGGCCCGGGTGCGCAGGCCCCAGCGGGTGCGGGTCAGGCCGAGGTGGATCACGACGACCAGCGCCAGCGCCAGCCAGACCAGCAGGTTGGTCTCGAACAGCACGGGCCCGACGACCGGGATGTCGGCCAGGCCGGGGATCCGCCACTCGGGCAGCCGCGGCGGCGAGTTGTATTTCAACGCGTCGGGCTGCATCAGCCGCTCGTACAGGAAGCCGGTGATGCCCAGGGCCAGCAGGTTGAGCACGATGCCGACGACGACCTGGTCGACCAGGAAGCGGATGGCCAGCACGGCCAGCAGCGAGGCGATGATGACGCCGCCGACGACCGCGCTGATCAGGCCGGCCCACACGCTCGTGGCCAGCGTGCCGACCAGGGCGGCGCCGAACGCGCCCATCAGGAACTGGCCCTCGATGGCGACGTTGACCACGCCCGAGCGCTCGCAGAGCACACCGGCCAGGGCGCCCAGGATCAGCGGGAGCGCGAGCTCCAGCGAGCCGCTGGCCGTGTCGACCAGCGGGAGGAACTTGCCGGCCACCTGCCAGCACAGGAACGAGAAGACGAAGGTCACGATGCCGAGCACGAGCAGCGTGGTCTGCCAGCGCTTGGCCACGCCGGCCAGCAGCGCGCCACCGGCGGCGATCGTGACGATACCGAACAGGATGGCGCCGAGCTGACCGTTGATCGAGAGCGCCGCGCCCTCGGCGTCCTCGCTGATGGTGAAGCGGGCGGTCGCCGACTCGGCCAGCGAGCCGAAGATCACGGCGGCGATCAGGCCGATGACGACCAGCGCGGCACCCAAGCGGCGCTGCCGGTTCCAGAACCTGTCCGGGGCGGTGGCCTCGGCCAGATCTTCCACGGTTGCGGTGGACACGCCGCTCACCAACCCTTCGCCATGGACGCGCCGAGCCGCGCGGTGCGGGCATCGCGGAGCTGGAAGATCGACTTCACCAGGGCGGGCGCCGCGATGAAGATGACGATGAGGGCCTGCAGGACGGTGACGAGCTCGAGCGAGACGCCCACGTCGACCTGCATCAGGTTGCCGCCGGCGCGCAGGCCGCCGTAGAGCATCGCGGCGAACAACACGCCCCACGGCTTGTTGCGGCCGAGCAGGGCGACCAGCAGGCCGTCGAAGCCGATGTTGCCGGCCACCTGGCCGGTCAGCCGGTCGGCGGTGCCGAGCACCTGCACGGCGCCGCCCAGGCCGGCCAGGCCGCCGGCCACGACCATCAGCATGATGTAGGTGCGGGCCACGCTCATGCCCGCCGTCTTGGCCGCGGGCGGGTTGACGCCCACGGCGCGCAGCTCGAAGCCGAACGACGAGCGGTTGATCAGCCAGGCCACCCCGGCCGTGGCCAGCACCGCGAGCACGATGCCGAGGTGCACCCGCAGCGGTGCGGGCAGGGCGGGCAGGCCGGCGGTGGAGTCGATGGTCTTGCTGACGGCGTCGGTGCGGTTCGGGTCCTGCACACCGCTCTGCAGGATCAGCCAGCCCAGGAAGAGCGTCGCCGTGTAGTTGAGCATGATCGTGGTGATCACCTCGTGGGCGCCGGTGCGGGCCTTGAGCAGGCCGGGCACGAAGCCCCAGAGCGCGCCGCCGATCACCCCGAAGAGCAGCGCGACGATCAGGTGCAGAACGGGCGGCAGCCCGATGGCGAAGCCGGCCACCCCGGCGGTGACGCAGCCGATGACCGCCTGGCCCTGCGCGCCGATGTTGAACAGGCCGCCGCGGAACGCGAGCGCGACCGCGAGGCCGGTGAAGACCAGCGGAGCGGCGTAGGTGAGCGTCTCGGAGAGCGGGTTGAACACCGTCTTCCAGTCGCCGCTGCCGCTGAACCAGGCCTGCACGGCGGCCGGGTCGAAGATCGCGCCCTTGAACAGGTCGGCGTACGCGTGACTGATCAGATCCCAGCTCGCGGTGAGCGCGTCGCTGGGCCGGGCGGTGAAGTACGAGAACGTGGCGAGCACGTCGGAGTCCGAGACGACGATCAGCACCGCGCCGATGACCAGCGCCAGCAGGATCGACAGGATCGTCACGACGACGGTGTTGGCCGACCAGAGGTTGTGCAGGAAGACGCCGAGGAACGACTCTTCCTTCTTGGGCTCCGCCTTCTTTTCCGGGGCTTCGGTTGTCACTCCGTGTCCTCTGCTTGCGTCACTACGCCGGCCATGAGCAGACCGATCTCCTCACGGGGCATGTCCGGTGCGACGACGGCCAGGATCCGGCCGCGATACATCACCGCGATGCGATCGGCCAGGCCGACCACCTCGTCCAGCTCGCTCGACACGACGAGCACGGCGGTGCCGACATCACGCTCGTGGATGATCTGGTTGTGGATGAACTCGATCGAGCCGACGTCCACCCCGCGGGTCGGCTGCGCGGCGATCAGCAGCTTGAGCGGGCGGGACATCTCGCGGGCGACCACGACCTTCTGCTGGTTGCCGCCGGAGAGGGTGCCGACCGTGGACTGCGGTGACGACGTACGGATGTCGAACTGGGTCACCCGCTCGCGGGCCGACTCGTCGATCGCCTTGGGGTTGAGCGCGAAGCCGTTGCCGAAGGGCGCCCGGTCGTACATGTCGAGCACCAGGTTCTCGGCGACGGTGAAGTCCTTGACGACGCCGTCGAGGCTGCGGTCCTCGGGCACGTAGCCGACACCCGCGCGCAGCACCTGCTTGGTCGTGCGGCCGGCCAGGCTCTTGTCCTCGAGCTCGACCGCGCCCGCCCGGATCTCGCGCAGGCCCATGATCGCCTCGACCAGCTCGGTCTGCCCGTTGCCCTGCACCCCGGCGATGCCGAGCACCTCGCCCGAGCGCACCACCAGGTCGACGCCGTCGACCGCGCGGACCCCCCGGTCGTCGTCGACGACCAGGCCCGAGACCTTGAGCACCTCGCGGCCGGGGTCGGCCGGGGTCTTGCTGACCTCGAGGCTGACGTCGCGGCCGACCATGAGCGCGGCCAGCTCGTCCTCGGAGGTGTCGGGGGTGGCGGTGCCGACCGTGCGGCCGCGCCGGATCACCGTGATCCGGTCGGCGATGGCCTTGACCTCGCGCAGCTTGTGGGTGATGAAGACGATCGACTTGCCGGTCTCGGCCAGCGACCGCATGACCGCGAGCAGCTCGTCGGTCTCCTGCGGGGTCAGCACGGCCGTCGGCTCGTCGAGGATGAGCAGGTCGACCTCGCGGGTCAGCGCCTTGACGATCTCGACCCGCTGCTGCGCGCCGACCGGCAGATTTTCCACCAGGGCGTCGGGGTCGACCGGCAGGCCGTAGCGCTTCGACGTCTCGAGCACGTCGCGCCGGTTGCGGCGGCGGTCGAGCCAACCGAGCGGGCCGCCGCGGGTCTCCTCGGCGCCGAGCGCGATGTTCTCGGCCACGGTGAAGACGGGGACCAGCATGAAGTGCTGGTGGACCATGCCGATGCCGGCCGCGATGGCGTCGCGGGGGCTGCGGAAGACCTTCTTCTCGCCGTCGACCAGGATCTCGCCCTCGTCCGGCTGGAGCAGGCCGTAGAGCTGGTTCATCAGCGTCGACTTGCCGGCGCCGTTCTCGCCCAGCAGGGCGTGCACCTCACCGGGCTCGACGGTGATGTCGATGTGGTCGTTGGCCACCAGGTCGCCGAAGCGCTTGGTGATGCCGCGCAATTCGAGTCTCAGCGGAATCTCCTAGCTTTCGGCTGTCCAGTTGAAGGGGAACCGCCGCGGAGCTGCGAAAAAGTCTCGCAGCCCGCGGCGGCCGATGTTACCTAGTGAATCGTCAGGCCGGAGCGCTGGCCGACTCGACCTTGATGGTGCCGGCGATGATGTCCGCCTTGAGCTTCTCGACCTCGTCCTTCAGACCCTGGTCGATCTTGCTGTCGAACTGGTTGTACGGCGCCAGCGAGACACCGTTGTTCTTCAGCGTGCCCAGGTAGCCCGGGGTGGCAGTGAGCGGCTGGTTGGTGGCACCGGCCACGACCGCCTGCTGCACCGCGTCGGTGATGTTCTTGACCACGGTGGTCAGGAAGACGTCACAGTCCTGCGCCGCGCTCTTGCAGCCGTCCTGGTCGACCCAGACGATCGAGACCTTGCCGCTGGAGCCCTTGGCGACCTCGGCCGCGCCCAGGCCCGTGCCGCCGGCCACCGGCATGATCACGTCGGCCCCCTGGGCGACGAACGTGCTGGCCAGCGCCTTGCCCTTGGCCGGGCTGGCGAAGTCCTCGGCGAAGCTGCCGTTCTGACCGGCCTTGTCCCAGCCGAGCACCTGGACGTTCTTGCTCTTCACCTTGTTGTACTGCGCGACGCCGTCGGCGAAGCCGTCCATGAAGATGGTCACCGGCGGGATCTTGAGACCGCCGAAGGTGGCCACCTTGCCCGACTTGGAGTAGCCCGCGGCCAGGTAACCGGCGAGGAACGCGGCCTCCTGGGTGGCGAACTGCATCGGGTAGACGTTCGCCGCGCCCTGGATCGAGCTGTCGACGATGCCGAACTGCTGCGCCGTGTTCTGCGCCGCGACCGCCTTGGTGGAGTCGCTCATCAGGCCGCCGACCGACAGGATGAAGTTGCACTTCTGGGTCACGAAGCCGCGCAGGTTGGGCTCGTAGTCGGCCTCGGCGGTCGACGCGACGTACTTCGGGTCGACGCCGGCGGCCTCGGTCTTGGCCGCCTGCAGCCCGGCCCAGGCGGAGGCGTTGAAGGACTTGTCGTCGATGCCACCGGTGTCGGTGACCATGCAGGCCTTGTAGGCAGCGGTGGCGGCGCCGCTCGAACCACTGCCGGCGGGGGTCTCGTCGGGAGCGTCGCTACAGGCCGCGGCGGCGAGCGTCAGCCCACCTGCCGCGAGAATCGCAACGATCCGGTTCCCACGTACTGGGCGCAAGACGCCCTCCTTCCAACGCACACCGACACTTGTCGGTGAGTCTTCACCGCGGGAGCGTAGCCGCAGGCCAGAACGTCGGAGGCACTTTGGACCGGACTGTTGGCGCACCGTTATCTGCCCGCAATCGCGCGGCACTCACGGCGTCGCTTCTATCCGGTAGTGCGGCAAATCATCGGTCCCTGTGGTAACCGGCCAGAAACCTTGCGGTGGCGTCAGCCTTTCCGCCAGGCTTTTACGCCGAGGACGCCGACCGTGGTGCCGATGGCCAGCGAGGCCCCGATCAGCACCGCGTGCACGAGCAGGAACGAGGTCGGCCGCCCGTCGGCGAACGAGCGGTCGTCCTGCCAGATGGCCAGGCCGAACCGGGGCCAGATGACCCAGGTCCAGACCCCGACCGCCGTCAGGAAGATTGCCCACCGCTTCGTGATGACCATGCGCCGACTATGTCAGCGCGCGGTGACGAGCTCCTCGCGGGCCTCCGCGTGCTGCGCAGCCGGCCCCTCTTTCGACACCAGCCCGCTGCGCCCGATCAGAGTCAAGATCAACCCCGTTCCCGCGTACGCGGTGAGGACCGCGACGGCCTGGGCCGCGCCCGCGCCGTCGAAGTAGGCGGCCGACCGGACCAGCGACGCCCCGGCCCCGATCGGCAGCCACTGCCCGACCTCGCCCCACGGCTGCGGCAGCAACTCGGGGGCGGCCGTGATGCCCGCCAGCGCGTTGCCGACCAGGAACATCACCGCGGCGCCGAGCCCGAGGCCGCCCCGCCCGAGCAGGGCCGCGAGCCCGGTCATGGCGGCCGAGACGGCCAGCGCGAACAGACCCAGCGCGGCCGCGACCAGCAGGTAGTCGCCGGGCAGGATGCCGAGCCAGCCCTGCTGCACGACGGCCGTCGCGAGCCCGGCCAGCACCCCGTAGGTGAGCAGCGCGGCAAAC
Organism: Paractinoplanes lichenicola; assembly: GCF_016785085.1. Lineage (GTDB taxonomy): Bacteria > Actinomycetota > Actinomycetes > Mycobacteriales > Micromonosporaceae > Actinoplanes > Actinoplanes lichenicola. Next base: position 367,683 of record NZ_JAENHO010000003.1, on the reverse strand, counting down.
CGGGCCGCCCGCCGCCGGACCAGCAGGAAGATCAGGACGCCGGCCAGCAGGCTGGTGATGGCCAGCGGCAGGAACCCGCCCGCGAACCCGCTGCCGCGGGGGTCGTTCGCGTCGAGCGGCACGACGTCGCGCACCGGCACCTGCGGACCGAGCCCGGCCGCGGCCTGGGTCAGCAGCGCCGACACGGTGGGCGAGGCGGCCGAGGCGACGTGCACCTCGGGCCCGGCCGCGGTGACCAGGATCGCCCCGTAGACCTCCCGGTTCTTGATCGCGGCGTCGGCCGCGGCCGCGTCGGCGACGGTCGTGACCGCGAAGGCGCCGGGGTGCTCGGCCTCGAGGCGAGCGGCGATCGCGCCCGGACCGGGGGCCCCGCCCGCGGCGCCGGCGTCGGCGGGTGGGCCGGCCACCGCGATGGGCAGATCGCGGGGCGCGATGTTGGCCGCCGGGGCGGCGAAGAGCGGGACCAGCAGGGCCTGGACGGCCACCACGACGATCGCGATGAGCACGCCGAGGGTGACGGGCGAGCGACGCATGATCTCTCCTAAAACGAATGCTCGTTCTTTTATGGGCTCAGCATGTTCCCAGTCACTGCCCGGCGTCAAGAACGAGCGTTCGTTTTACGATGTGGGGCGTGCCACGCGTCTCCGAAGACCACCTGACCGCCCGCCGCGAGCAGATCCTCGTCGCGGCCCGTGCCTGCTTCCTGCGCAAGGGGCTGCACCACACGTCGATGCAAGATCTGATCAAGGAGGCCGGCCTCTCGGTGGGCGCGGTCTACCGCTATTTCAAGTCCAAGGACGAGATCATCGCGGCCATCGCCCAGGGCGTCGTGGGCGGCATCCGCGCCCGCATCGACGCCATCGCCGACCGGCGGCTGCCCCTGTTCGAGTCGATGGAGTTGCTCGTCGACGTCATTGACGAACAGGCCGGGCCGGGTGGCTTCCTGCCGATCGCCCTGCAGGTGTGGGGCGAATCCACGATCGACCCGGGCATCCGCAAGATCGTCTTCGCGCGCTACGACGACCTGCGGGCCGGCGTCCAGGTGATCGTCGAACACGCCGTCGAGAGCGGCGAACTGCCGGCGGACACCGACGTCGTCGCGACCACCGCCGCGTATTACTCGCTGATCCCCGGCTACGCCCTGCAGCGCATGCTGCTCGGCACTCCTGACAAGGAGACCTATCTGCGCGGCATCCGGACCCTCTACAACCGCTAGACCGTGGTCAGGCGGGCGGCTATGCGCGACCAGCCCGCGCGCACCTCGGCCTCGGTCGGCGGCCGGCCCGGGCGCACGCGCCGGGTCTCGTACTCCTCGGCCGACTCGGCCTCGGTCTCGTCGGCGGGCGCCTCCACGGCGGCGCGGGCCAGCTCGATCTCGTCGCGGATGGCCTCGGCGTCGGGGCGCGGCAGCAGCGGCTCGACCACCGCCATCAACTCCTCGTCGGCCACCACGGCCTGGGCCAGCGCGAGGGCGTGGGCGCGCTCGTACGGCCCGCAGACCACCGGCTCCCAGTCCTCCTCGTCGCCGATCGATCCGATCGTGATGACCCAGGGAAGGTCGGCCACCGGCGAGCCGGCCGGCAGGTCCAATGTCACGAGAGTGCCCACGGGGCCATCATTCCGGGCTGGTGTGCCGAATCCAGGTGTTTTGCCCCACGGGAGCACTTTTATCGTCAGCTGACAGATCGATGACCCGGCCGTGCGGGCTGGTCGCCGCCCAGGCCGCTCCGAACAGCAGCAACTGGTTGAAGACGTACAGGTAGACCAGCACGCCGACGGCCGAGCCGACCAGGCCGTAGGCCGGATTGCGCTGCACCAGATCGACGAAGGATTTGCCCACCGTGTTGAGCAGCATCAGCCCGATGCCAACCTGAAGCACCGGTGGGGCCATCCGCCGCACGGTCATGCGCAGCCTCGGCACCGCGGCCAGCAGCGCCGCCGCCAGCAGCATGTTGACCGCGATTCGGAGCCCGTATTCGACAACGGTCTGGACGATGCCGTCGGCCATCCAGTCGAGCAGCAGCTCGAGGCCGTAGACGGCGAGCTGGGTGAGCGCCAGCAGCGTGAGGACACCCAGCAGCACCATCAGGTCGAGCACCTGCCGCACGCCGATGTAGCCCGGCTGCTCGTTGAGCCGCCAGATCAGCCGCTGCGACGAGCGGATCGCCTCCACCCAGGCGATGCCGGTGAAGGTCAGGCCGACGATGCCGACGATGCCGACCGTCCGGCCGCTGTCCAGGATCGCCCCGATGTCGAGGAAGGGGAGGTTCTCGCGGAGGAAGTCGCGGACGATGTCGAACAGGTCCTCGTTGTTGTTGAGCAGGATGCCGAAGATCGAATAGCCGATCAGCAGCAGCGCGAACACCGCGAAGAACCCGTAGTAGGCGATCGCCGCGGCCAGCCGCCCACCCTGCACGTCGATGTAGCGCACGACGGCCCGGCTGAGGTGATCGAAATAGCGGGACCGGTGCCGGAGCCACATGATGCGGGCCTCGGCCGCGTCGTACGCCCGATCGATCGGATTCACGCGCCGACCGTAACCGACGTCACGTCGTCAGTTGACCGGAGCACCCAGCGTGTAATCCCGGCGGCGGCGCCAGGGGCCCTCGCCGCCGTGCGAGAACAGCGTGAACGCCGGGACGTGGAACTTCGCCGAGAAGCCGGCCAGGTCGTCGAAGACCGCGTCCAGCGCCTCGGACGGCACGTCCTGAGCCACCGTCACATGCGGGTGATAGGGGAACCGGGTGCCCCGGTTGACGTCGTCGGTGCTGACGATCGCCTCGGCCAGCAGCTCGCACTCGCTGATCCCGACGGCCAGGGTCACGAAGACCACCTCGGTGACCGGCCGGAACGTGCCCGTGCCGCGCAGGTGGATGGTGAACGGCACCTGGGCCGCGGCCACCGCCTCGAGGTGCTTCTCGATGCGGGGCATGGCGTCGGTGCGCACCTCGGTCGGGCCGAGCAGCGTCACGTGGGCCGGGGTGTAGGCCGCCTGGGGATCGCCGGCCTCGGCGCGGCGCCGGGTCAGCAGCTCACCCCAGGGCTCGGGGATGTCGATCGCGACGCCTATGCGGGTGGTGGAGGGGTCGGACAAGGGAGTCAGGCTCCGCGGGTCGGGCTGAGGAAGCCGATGTGCTGATACGCCTCGCCGAGGGTGACCGAGGCGACCGCGCGGGCCTTCTCGGCGCCGATCGCGAGCACCTTGTCGAGGTGGCCCGGATCCTCCAGGTAGGCCCGGGTGCGCTCCTGCACCGGCTTGACGAAATCGGCCACGATCTCGGCCAGGTCCTTCTTGAGGTCGCCGTAGCCGCGGCCCTCGTACTGCTCGAGCAGCTCGTCTATGGTCCGCATGGTGAGCGCGGCATAGATCGTGAGCAGGTTGCTGACGCCGGGCTTGTTCTCCTCGTCGTAGAGGATCTCGCGGCCGGTGTCGGTGACCGCCGACTTGATCTTTTTGGCCGAGCGGGCCGGGTCTTCCAGCAGCTCGATGATGCCGTTGGGCGAGGAGGCCGACTTCGACATCTTGGCCGTCGGGTCCTGCAGATCCGTGATCTTGGCAGTGTCCTTCAGGATGAACGGCGACGGGACCGTGAACGTGCGCCCGAAGCGGGTGTTGAACCGCTGCGCGAGGTCGCGGGTCAGCTCGAGATGCTGCCGCTGATCCTCGCCGACGGGCACCTGGTCGGCCTGGTAGAGCAGGATGTCGGCGGCCTGCAGGATCGGGTAGGTGAACAGGCCCACCGTCGTCGTGTCGGCGGCCTTGGCCGACTTGTCCTTGAACTGCACCATGCGGCCGGCCTCGCCGAAGCCGGTGATGCAGCTGAGCACCCAGCCGAGCTGCGCGTGCTCGGGCACGTGGGACTGGACGAACAGCGTGCAGCGCTCGGGGTCGAGGCCGAGGGCCAGCAGCTGGGCGGCCGAGATGCGGGTGCGCTGGCGCAGCGCCTCCGGGTCGTGCCCCATGGTGATCGCGTGCAGGTCGACCACGCAGTAATACGCGTCGTGGGTCTCCTGCAGCGCCACCCAGTTGCGCACGGCGCCGAGATAGTTGCCGAGGTGGAACGAGTCGGCAGTCGGCTGAATGCCGGAAAGCACGCGTGGACGGCGGGCGACATCGGACATGCCGACCATTGTGACAGTCCGGTGCAGCGCTCAGCGAACCGGCGTGGCACCCACCCGCCACCGTGCCCGCCACTCGCCCGCCGCCCACTTGCCACCGCGCCCGCCGCCCGCCCGCCACCGCGGCCGCCGCCCACGTCGGATGTTTGAAAGTGTTGACTTATGAGCGAAGTTGATGGAAGTATTTGAGTAGTCCGGCGACTGCCTACGCTTGCCGGAGGAACACTCTGCGAAGGGGTAGCGCGCCGTGAAACTGCTCGTCACCGGGGGCGCCGGCTACGTCGGCAGCGTCACCAGCCGACTCCTGCTGGACGCCGGCCACGAGGTCACCGTCCTCGACAACCTGGTCACCGGCTTCCGGGCCGCGGTCGCGCCCGAGGCCACCTTCGTCGAGGCCGACATCGCCGACGCCGCCCAGGTGCTCACCCCCGGCTCCGGGTTCGACGCGGTGCTGCACTTCGCCGGGCTGATCGCGGCCGGCGAGTCGATGGTCAAGCCCGAGCTGTATTGGCACGACAACGTGGTGAAGTCGCTCGCCCTGCTCGACGCGGTGCGCGCCGCCGGGGTCCCGCGGTTCATCTTCTCCTCCACCGCCGCCGTCTACGGCAACCCGGTCGAGCTGCCGATCACCGAGAACGCGGTCAAGGCGCCGACCAACACGTACGGCGCCACCAAGCTGACCTTCGACCACGCGCTCACCTCCGAGGCGTTCGCGCACAACCTGGCCGCCGTCTCGCTGCGCTACTTCAACGTCGCGGGAGCCTACATCTCCGGCGGGCACGAGATCGGCGAGCGGCACGATCCCGAGACCCACCTCATCCCGATCACCCTGCAGGTCGCCGCGGGCAAGCGCGAGAAGCTGCAGATCTTCGGCGACGACTACCCCACCGCCGACGGCACCTGCGTGCGCGACTACATCCACGTGCAGGATCTGGCCCGGGCCCACCTGCTCGCGCTCGACGCGGCCACGGCCGGCGAGCACCGCATCTACAACCTCGGCAACGGCAACGGCTTCTCCAACAAGCAGGTCGTCGAGGTGGCCCGCGAGGTCACCGGCGTCGACCTGCCGGTCGAGCTGGCGCCGCGCCGCGAGGGCGACCCGGCCACGCTGGTCGCGTCGTCGGCCCGGGCCCGCGAGGAGCTGGGCTGGGTGCCCGAGAAGAACACGCTCCAGGCCATGATCGGCGACGCCTGGTCCTTCTACCGCTCGCACGTCGCATGAACGCCCGCGACGCGTTCCGCAAGGAATACGGCACCGAGCCGAGCGGGCTCTGGGCCGCGCCCGGCCGGGTCAACCTGATCGGCGAGCACACCGACTACAACGACGGCTTCGTGCTGCCCTTCGCGCTGCCGCAGCGCACGGTGGCCGCGGTCGGCCCGGCCCCCGCCGGGGAGTGGACGGTGTGCTCGACGTTCCAGGACGAGGCGATCAGTTTCGGCCACACCGAGCCGGGCGAGGTGACCGGCTGGGCGGCCTATGTCGCCGGCGTCGTCTGGGCCCTGCGCGACGCGGGCCACGACGTGCCCGGCGCGCGGATCGCCGTCGACTCCGACGTGCCGCTGGGCTCCGGCCTGTCGTCGTCGGCCGCGCTCGAGTCGTCGGTGCTGACCGCGCTGATCGACCTGGGCGGGCTCGACGTGCCGCTCGAGCGGCGCCCGGCGATCGCCCAGCGGGCCGAGAACGTCTACGTCGGCGCGCCCACCGGCATCCTCGACCAGTCAGCATCGATCCGCTGCCGCGAGGGCCACGCGCTGTTCCTCGACTGCCGGTCCTACGAGGTCGAGCAGATCCCGTTCGACCTGGCCGCCGAGGGTCTGGCCATCCTGGTCGTCAACAGCAATGCCCCGCACCAGCACGTCGACGGGGAGTACGGCGCCCGCCGCAAGTCGTGCGAGGAGGCCGCCCGCCTGCTGGGCGTGCCCGCGCTGCGCGACGTCACCGGGGCTGAGCTCGACGACGCCCTGGCCCGCCTGGACGACGAGGTCATGCGCCGCCGCGTGCGGCACATCGTCACCGAGGACGACCGGGTGCTCGAGACGGTGCGGCTGCTCAAGGCGGGTCAGGTGCGCGAGATCGGCCCGCTGCTGACCGCCTCGCACGCCTCGATGCGGGACGACTTCGAGATCACGGTGCCCCAGGTCGACCTGGCCGTCGAGACGGCCCTCGCCGAAGGTGCGTACGGCGCGCGGATGACCGGGGGCGGCTTCGGCGGCTGCGTGCTGACCCTGCTCGACGCGGACAAGGCCGACCTGGTCACGGCGGCGGTCGAACAGGCGTACGCGGAAGCGGGTTTCACCGCCCCGACCGCGTGGACCGTCACAGCGGGGCCGGGCGCCACGAAGCTTTAGGTCGCCGCCCCACCGGGTAACCGGTGGGGCATGACGACTTCCCAGGACAACGAGCAGGACAAAGAGCACGACGAGCCCAACGAGTTCGGTTTCGCCGGCGGGGCCACCGCGCCCGAGCCCGAGCGGGGCACCGAGGAGGGCTTCGGCGAGGACATCGCCGTGCCCGCGGGCGACCTCACCGGCGCGATCACCGGGGCCATCGAGGAGGCCACCGAGCGCGACGAGGACAAGTCCTAGTTCGGCGCCGGCTGCTCCTCGACGGTCGGGCCCTTCACCACGGGACGGCCGTCGACCCAGTCCACCCGGTCGAGCCAGAGCTGCCGGCCGGGTGCGACGCTGCCGACCGCGCTCGGCGGCCACGCGTGATAGAGCAGCCACGACTCGCCGCCCGGCGTGGTCACCAGAAACCCGTGACCGGGCCCGGCCGCGGCCGGTGAGGTGTGCAGGATCGGATTCTCCGCCGCCTTGACGCACGGGCCGAGCGGGCCCTCGCAGGTGGCGTAGCCCAGCGCGTACTCCTCCTTGTCGAACGCGTTGGCCGAATAGAACAGGTAGAGCTTGCCGTCGTGCCGCGCCATCTGCGGCGCCTCGATGACGTGCGCCTCCCACCCAGCGTCGTTGACCAGCAGCCGCTTGGACTCGCCGCTGATCTTCAGGCCGTCCGCGGACAGCCGGGCGCCGTAGAGATAGGTGGGCTGCCCGATCGCGTTGCCGTCGTTCTTCCAGTAGAGCCAGCGGTCGCCGTTCTCGTCGGTGAACGGACTGGCGTCGATCGAGCCGCCCTCCTTCGCCTGGCAGACGAGCGGCTCGTCGCTTTGATCCACGAACGGACCGCCGGGCTTGTCGGCCTCGGCGACGCCGATGCACTGCACGTTCGTCTTGGTCGACCGGGCCGTGTAGTAGAGCAGGTAGGTGCCGCCCGGGCCCTCAATCACCTCGGGCGCCCAGGTGTTGCCCGCGGTGGCCCACTTGCCGATCTGCGGCAGCGCATCGGCCACGGGTGTCCAGGTCACGAGGTCGGGCGAGGTCAGCACTGGCACATTCCCAGCGGGGCCATTGGTCCCGTACGCGTACCAGGTCTCGCCGACCCGCAGCGCCCCCGGATCGGGGAAGTTGTCGCTGTGCACCGGATTGGTGAACGTCACGCCCTGCCTCGCTTCCGACATTTCCGATTTGTCGGCGGAGTGCGGGGTGGCTGCCGGGCTGCCGGACGAACTACCGCTCGAGCAGCCGCTCACCAGCAGCACCCCAGCCAGCAGCACCCACCCGGCAGCCCATCCCCGCCCCGCCACCGTTTTCCGCAGCGCAGCCCACTCCTGCCCCGCCACCGTTTTCCACGGCGTAGCCCATCCCCGCCCCGCCACCACTTTCCGCGGCGCAGCCCATCCCCGCCGCGCCACTACTTTCCGCGGCGCGGCCCGCTCCTGCCCCGCCACCGTTTGCCGCGGCGCGGCACTCCCCCATCGAGCCGGCGCTACCTCTCGTGGCCCCTCATGATCGGGCCTCACCATCGGTAGAACCGGACGTAGTCGAACGACGCGGTGACCGCCGGCTCCGCGCCGCCGTGAGCGATCAAGCCGACCCGAGGCGAGCTGTCGGCGGGCAGCGTCCACACTCCACCCCAGGTCCAGCGCTTGCCGTCGCGGCTGATCCCTGCCCGATACTCGTGTTCGCCGTTGGCCGGATCCGCTCGATGGGCCAACCGCAACCACGTCACTGTCTCTCCCGGTGCGCCCACGATAGTGCCGCCGTACGACAACTTTTCCGCGTACGGCATCTCCTTGCCGAACTCGACCTGACGCGTGTTCCAGATCGCCACCGCGCTCAGCCGCGCGAAGAGGTCGTCATCGGCGTACGCGATCAGACCGGCCTGCTGGTAGTTGCGCACGGTGTCCTCGCCCAGCGGCAGGGTCAGCTTGGTCTCGGCGATCCAGCTGCCCTTCGGCGGCTCGCGCAGCAGCACACCCGCGTCGTTGCCCGTGCCGGTGAGATCGGCGCCCTGCACCGGCCAGCGCAGCTGTCCCCCGCTGACGGTCGCCGCCGGATCTTGCCGCACCCAGCTCCAGCCCGCCGTCAGGCCACCCGACTCGCCGTCGTTCCGATCGCCGAACTCCTCCGCGAAGATCGGCTTGCCCGGGGCAGGGACGCGGGCCGGCGGGGTGTCCCGTCCGTCGGAGGCCCCGGCGCCGCCGTTCACCGCCGGCCAGCCGCCGATCCAGTCGAGCCGGTCGATCAGCATCGGGCGCTCGTTGATGCCGTACGGCTCGTCGAGGAACGGATCGTTGCGGTCGATCGCGTGGTAGACGAACCAGTCCTGGCCGTGCCGATCGGTGATCAGTCCGTTGTGGCCGGTGCCGACCCAGCGGTTGCCGTTCGGCGCGATCACCGGGGTGCCGCCGGCCCGCGAGGCGTCGAGCCGCAGCCCGTCGCGGTCGGTGAACGGGCCCAGCGGACTCTTGGACCGGCCCACCGAGACGGAGTATCCGGTGGTCGGACCCGCGCAGCAGTTGGCCGACGAGGCGAACAGGTAGTAGAAGCCGTTGCGGCGGACGACGTACGCGCCCTCGAACTTGTTGTCGATCGCGACGCGGGTCGGGGTGCCGGTGATCCGCAGGCCGTCGGGGGTGAGCTCGCTGACCCAGACGCCGCCGAAGTAGCTGCCGTAGTAGAGGTATTTCCGGCCGTCGGGGGTGGTCAGCTGGGCCGGGTCGAAGGTCCACCACCAGCCGCCGCCGGGGGCCGCGCGGGGTGGCACAGCCGGCTCGGGGGCGAACGTCCACGGGCCGGTCGGCCGGGGCGCGGTGGCCACGCCGATCGCCGACGCGCCCGTTCCGCTCGTCGTCTCGGTGACGGTCACGTACATGACCCAGCGGCCGGTGATCTTACGAACGTCCGGTGCCCACAGCGAGGCGCCCGTGGTCGCGTACGGGGGAAGGGTGTTGAACGCGTCGCCGACGTAGGTCCAGCGCTTCAGGTCGGGCGAGCGCGCGATGGGGATGCGATGCGTGACCTTCTCGCCCTCGCGCAGGGGGTCGGACGTGCCGAAACCGTAGTAGAAGCCGTCGTCGCCGCGCACGATCACCGGGTCGGCGAAGGTGTCCGCGAACGACGCCGAGGCGGGCACGGGAACTCGGGCGCCGGCCGTCAGGGTCAGCAGTGTGATCACCGCGGCGAGCGCGGCCGTCAGGCGTCGCATGATCATCCTTTCAGGCCGGAACGGGAGACTCCCTCGATCACGTAGCGCTGCGCCACCACGAACAGCAGCAGCACGGGGATGCTGGCGACCAGCGCGCCCGCCATGATCACGGGATAGTTGATCGTGTAGGCGCCCTGCAGGATCCCCAGACCAGGCGGCAGCGTGTATTGCTCGGGGCTGAACAGCACGTAGACCGGCCACAGGAAGTCGTTCCAGTTGGTCAGGAAGCTGATCACGGCCAGCGTGGCCAGGGCGGGCTTGGACAGGGGCAGCACCACCCGGGTGAAGATCTGCCACTGGTTGGCCCCCTCGAGCACGGCCGCCTCCTCCAGCTCGCGGGGCAGGCTGAGGAAGAACTGCCGCAGGAAGAAGACGCCGAACGCGCCGGCCGCCCCGGGGATGATCAGGGCCCACAGGGTGTCGAGCATGCCGAGCCGGTCGACGATCAGGAAGTTCGGGATGATCAGCACGAAGCCCGGGATGAACAGGGTCGCGATGACCATGCCGAAGATCAGCCGCTTGCCCCGGAAGTCGAGCCGGGCCAGGGCGTACGCGGCCATCGAGGCGACCGCCAGCACCAGCACGGCCTGCCCGGTGGCGGCCAGCACGCTGTTGAGGAACCAGCGCAGCACCGGCGTCTGCGAGTTGCCCAGCAGGACGTCGAAGGCGCCCGCGGTGGGCTCCTCGGGGAGGACGGTGGGTGGCACCCGGGTGGCCTCGCTGGGCGTCTTGAACGCGGTGAGCAGCATCCAGACCAGGGGCGCGATGAAGACCAGGCTCAGTCCGATCAGGACGGTGTACCAGGCGACGGGCTTGACTCGTCTCATGCGTCCTTCTCCCTGAACAGCCGGAACACCAGCAGGCTGATCACCAGGAGGCACGCGGTGAGCAGGTAGCTCATCGCGGCGGCGGAGCCCATCTTGAACTCGTTCAGGCCGACCGTGGCGATGTACATGATCGCCGTACGGGTCTCGGTGCCCGGCGCCCCCTGCGTGATCAGATAGGACTGGCCGAACATGTTGGCCGAGACCAGGATCGTGTTGACCGTGACGAACAGCAGCACCGGACGCAGGCCGGGCAGCGTGACATGGCGGAACTCGGACCACCGGCCGGCCCCGTCGATCCGCGCCGCCTCGTACAGCTCGCGCGGGATGTCCTGCAGCCCGGCGAGATAGATCACGGCGTTGAAGCCGAGCGTCCACCACACCGTCACGCCGACGAGCGTGACCCAGCCCCAGGGCAGCGCCGTCGTCCACGGTGTGCTCCCCGGCAGCCCGATCGCGCCCAGCACCGCGTTGACCACACCCAGATTCGGGTCGAGCAGAAAGCGCCAGAGCACGCCGATCACGGCCACCCCGAGCACGTACGGGGCGAAATACACGGCCCGGAAGAACGTACGGCCTCGGAAGTTGCGGTTGAGCAGCAGCGCCAGGGCCAGCGGCACGGTCAGCAGCAGCGGCACGCTGAGCACCGTGAAGATGCCCGTGGCCGACATGCTCTCCCAGAAGAAGCTGAAGACCGCGGAGTCGGAGTCGAACAGCGCCTGATAGTTGTCGAGCCCCACGAACGGCTTGCCGGGCAGCAGATAGTCCCAGTCGTGCAGGCTGATCCACAGGCCGTACGCCGCCGGCGCCAGCACGAAGGTGGCGAAGACGACGAAATACGGGAGGAGGAACAGGTAGGGGGTGAGCGTCCCGTAACGGCGTACTTTGGTCGCGCCGGCCTCCGAAGTGGCCGGCGCTTCGCTTCGTACGAAAGTCTCAGCTGCCATACTTCTTGGCGTTCTGTTCCAGAATCTGGTTGGCCTTGGCCGCGCCGTCCGCCAGCGCCTTGGCCGGATCCTTGCGCCCCAGCACGGCCTCGTTGATCGACGTGACGACGGTGGCCATCGCGTCGGCAATGCCCGGCTTCGGCGGCAGGAAGTGCAGATAGTCGATCTGCGTGCCGATGGCCGACTGCTCCGGCAGCGCCTTGAAGTCGGCGCTGTCCCGGATCTCGGCGCGGGCCGGCACCTGACCGCCCCGGGCCCACTCGATCGAGTGCTGGCTGATCCAGTTGATGAAGACCTTGCCCGCGGTCAGCTTGTTGTCGTCCTTGGTCTTCTGCTTGAACTGGACGAACTGGTGCGAGCCGGCCCACGCCGCCTTCTGGGTGCCGATCTGCGGCAGCGGCGCCACGCCCCACTCGAGGTTCTTGTCCTCCTTGAGCGTGTTGATGGTCCAGATGCCGTTCCAGTTGAAGGCATTCTTGCCGTTGCGCAGGGCCAGGATGTCGGCGTCCTGGGCCACGTTCTTGGGGCTGTAGCCGTTCTTGATGTGGTCGGTCATCCAGGTCAGCGCCTGCACGCCGGCCTGCTCGCCGAACAGCGCCTTGGTCGCGCCGTCGTCGAAGAGCTGCCCGCCGAACTGCCACAGCAGCGACTGGAACTGCATGCTGCCGGTGAACTCGAACGGGGTGACCCAGTCGCCCTGGATCCCCTTCGACTTCATCTGCTCCAGCGCCGCCTGATATTCGTCGTTGGTGGTGGGCGGCTTCTCCGGGTCGAGACCGCCCTTCTCCATCACCGTCTTGTTGTAGAAGAAGCCGAGCGGGTGCACGTCGAGCGGGATCGCGTAGCGGGTGTTGTTGTAGACGCCCGCGTTCCAGACCGGCGGCGAGAAGTCCTCGGCCTTGAAGTTCAGGGCCTTGGCCAGGTCCTCCAGCGGCAGGATGACCCCGCGGGCGGCGTTGGTGGCCACGTGGTCGACGTGCATGACCCCGACGTCCGGGCCGTTGCCGGTGGACACGGCGGCCGGCGTCTTCTGGTAGTAGTCGGCCCACTCGTAGGTGTTCATCGACACCTTGATGTTGGGGTGCTCGCCGTTGAACTGCTCGACGAGCTTCTTCATGAACGGGCCGTCGCCGCCGGTGAAGCCGTTCCAGAAGGCGAGCGTCACGTTCGGCCCGGAGTATTCGGTGGGGGCGGCCGCGGCGTTGTTGCCGCCGCCGGTGACCTTGTCGTTGGGTCCGCCGTCACTGCAGGCGGCGAGGAACATGGCGCCGCCGGCGCCGGCTATCAAGCCTCTTCTTGTCAGCATGAGAATGCCTTCAGGCCGTTTAAGGGTGGCGGGTGGGGCGGCTTGGACGTTGTTCACATTGACTCCTCGGGAGCAAGGCACAACGCGTGCCAGGAGACGGGAGGGAGAAGGATTTCTTCGGTGGGCTGCCGCGTAACCGGCTCGGGCCGGTCGGCGGTGAGCGAGACGTGCTCGCGGAGGCGGTGCTTCGGGAACGCCCGCAGGTCGAGCGAGAGCGGCACGGGCTCGGTGCCGCGGTTGACGACGAACACGCTGACCTCGCCGGTCTGCTCGTCGTGGGTGGCCACGGCGTCGACGGCAGGCACGTCGCCGAAGCGGCCGGTGCTCATCGACGGACCGGTGAGCGCGGGCCGCAGCACGGTGCCGCGGGCCAGCCGGGCGGTCCGCGCGAACGGGTGGAAGATCGTCTGCCGCCAGGCCCGGCCGCCGGCCTCGGTGCGGATCGGCGCGATCACGTTGACGAGCTGGGCCTGGCAGCCGAGCGAGAGCCGGTCGGCGTGCCGCAGCATGCTGATCAGCAGGTTGCCGACGACCACGGCGTCGGTGCCGTTGTAGTCGTCCTCGATCAGCGCCGGCGTCTCCTCGATCCCGCGGTCCTCGGGCTCGGTGAACCGCGACTGATACCAGACGTTCCACTCGTCGAGCGAGAGTTTGATCCGCTTCGAGTGGCGCTTCTTCGCCCGTACGTGATCGGCTGTGGCCACCACGTCGTCGATGAACCCGTCGAGGTCGACCGCGGACGCCCGGAAGCTGGCCTCGTCGAACTTCTCGGGGTCGTAGTAGGTGTGCAGCGAGATGTAATCGACCTGGTCGTACGCGTGCTCGAGGACCGTGGCCTCCCACGCCGCGAACGTCGGCATGCCCGAGTTGGAGCTGCCACAGGCGATCAGCTCGATGCTCGGGTCGACCCGGCGCATGGCGTGCCCGGCGCGGGCCGCGAGCCGCCCGTACTCGTCGGCGGTCAAGCTGCCGATCTGCCACGGCCCGTCCATCTCATTGCCCAGACACCACATCCGTACGTCGTGGGGCTGCGCGACGCCGTGCTTGCGGCGCAGGTCGGCGGCGGCCGTGCCGTCGGCCAGGTTGCAGTATTCGACGAGCTCGGCGGCCGCCTCGACGCCGCGGGTGCCCAGGTTGACCGCCATCATCGGCTCGACGCCGGCCAGCTTCGACCAGCGCATGAACTCGTTGAGCCCGAAGGCGTTGCTCTCGAGGCTGCGCCAGGCCAGGTCGAGACGGCGGGGGCGGTCGCCGCGCGGGCCGACGCCGTCCTCCCAGCGGTAGTTGGAGACGAAGTTGCCGCCGGGGTAGCGGACCGTGGTGACGCCGAGCTCGCGGACGAGGTCGAGCACGTCGGTCCGCAGGCCGTCGTCGTCGGCTTCGGGGTGTCCGGGCTCGAAGATTCCGGTGTAGACGCACCGGCCCATGTGCTCGACGAACGAGCCGAAGAGCCGGGGATCGACCGGAGCGATCCGGAACGCGGGGTCGAGGGTGAGCTGCGCCACTGCCATGCAGAGTTTTTACAACGTTGGATTCAACGTTGTAAAGAGATCACCGTCAGGATCCCGAAACACACCCGAAATGTGACGCTCGCGCCGGCCCCGGCTCACGTTGATCGTCGATCTTGTCCGAAGCGGCCGCCGCGTCCCTGCCCGCATTGATCGTCGATCTTGCCCGGAGCGGCCGCCGCCTCCCCGCCCGCATTGATCGTCGATCTTGCCCGGAGCGGCCGCCGCCTCCCCGCCCGCATTGATCGTCGATCTTGCCTGGAGCAGCCGCCGCCTCCCCCGCCCACCCAGGGACGTTGGGGTCAAGCTACGCCGGGCGCAAGGGGCAAAACGGGTTATCCACAGGTGCTTTCGCGCACAATCAGGCGATGGTCCACGCGGAGTTCGCGAGGCGCCCCCGCCGCCGCCGGCCCATCACCCAGGCGCTCGGCCAGCAGATCCACGGCGAGCTGGGCGATCCGCGGGGCGTCCGGCGCGATCGTGCTCAGCGTAGGTGTCGAGAAGCGGCCGTCCTCAATGTCGTCGAAGCCGATCACCGCGATGTCCTCCGGCACCGAAACCCCGCGCGACAGCAACGTGCGCAGCGCCCCGAGGGCCAGCAGGTCGTTGAAGCAGAACACGGCGTCCGGCGGTTCGGCCGCGTCGAGCAGCCGGGCCATCGCCGCGGCGCCGTCGGCCCGGTGGAACCCGTCGGCGGGGATCTCCAGAGCGGGGTCGGCGGGCAGCCCGGCCTCGGCCAGCGCGGCCCGATAGCCGGCCAGGCGCTGGTGGGCGGTGACGGCCGAGGGTCTTTCCTGCACCCCGATGGCCGCGATCCGGCGGCGGCCGAGCGAGGTCAGGTGGCGGGTGGCGTCGGCCGCGGCGGCGGTGTTGTCGATCGCCACGTGGTCGGCCGGGCCGTGCCATACGCGCTCGCCGAGCAGCACCATCGGGGTGCCGTCGCGCAGCGCCAACTCCTCGCCGGCCAGGGCCAGCGGGCTGAAGATCAGGCCGTCGATGGCGTGCCGGCGCAGACCCGCGACCAGGTTGCGTTCGCGTTCGGCCTGCCCGTCGGTCTGGTCGATCAGCACGGTCCACGAGCGGCGCTCGGCGGCCTGCACGATCAGCCCGGCGATCTCGGCGAAGTAGGGCGACTGCAGTTCTGGCACGGCCAGCGCGATCACCCCGGAGCGGCCGCTGCGCAGCTGGCGGGCGGCAATGTTGGGCACGTAGCCGAGCGCCTCGATGGCGGCCTGCACGCGGGCACGGGTCGCGGGGGCCACGTGCACATATCCGTTGACGACATTGGAGACCGTCTTGATGGACACACCGGCCCGCGCGGCGACATCCTTGAGGCCCGGCGGCACGGAGATGGACTATACAACGTTGCAGTACTTAAGTCCGATCACCCGCGGGAGCTAAGCGAGGGCTAAAGGATCTGCGTTCGCGATTACCGTGGCGGCATGTACCCGCGCGCAGCGTGTCTGCCGGCTGAGCAGCCCGCGATGCACCTCGAGAGCGATGTCGACGCATCGGTCGTGCTTCTCACCATCCGTGGCCGGTGGGACCGCACGCTGTGGAAGCTCGCCACCGAACGGATCAACAAGTGCCTGGCCGAGCACCCCGAGGCGCTCATCGTCGACCTGTCCGAACTCGACGACCCCGCCGCGGCCAGCGCGCCCACGTGGATGGCGGCCCAGCGCACCGCGGCCGCCATGACACCGCCGGTGCAGCTGGCCCTGTGCATCCCGCCCGAGCTGCCGCTGGCCGACCGGATGCAGCGCCTGGGCGCCCGGCACTATCTGCCCGTCTATGCCAGGGTGCGCCAGGCCCGGGTGGCCATCGCGAGCCGATTGCCGCTGACCGAGCGGCTCATGCTGACCCTGGGCCCCGAGCCCGAGGCCCCCAGCCTGGCCCGCAACCTGGTCAGCGACGCGTGCCTGGCCTGGGAACGGGTCGAGCTGCTGCACCCGAGCCGGTCGGTGATGAGCGAGCTGGTCAACAACGCGATCGAGCACGCCCGCACCGAGATGACGGTCGTGGTCAGCCTGCGGGGCGCGGGCATTCACCTGAGCGTGGCCGACGGGGTCGCCGCGCCGCCGCATCGGATCAAACTGAGCCGGGTACGCCGGGATCACCCGCTCGACGAGCGCGGGCGGGGGCTGCAGGTGGTCAGTGCACTGGCGGTCGCGTGGGGCACGCTTCCCACCCGTACGGGGAAGGTGGTCTGGGCGACCATGCAGCCGCGGCTGGAGAAGGCGCGACGGCAGCCCCGGAACGACTCTCCGCGACTGCCGTCGAGCGTGCGCAACGAGCGCCCTACTGGGCCTCGATGATCATGCCGGCGCCCACCGTACGGTTGGTGCCCTCGTCGACGAGGATGAAGCCGCCCGTCGTGCGGTTGCGGCGATACTCGTCGGCGAGCAGCGGCACGGTGGTGCGCAGCCGCACCCGGCCGATCTCGTTGAGCTGAAGCCCGTCCGCCTGCTCGTCGCGGTGCAGGGTGTTGACGTCGAGCCGATACTGCAGGCCACGGACCACCGTACGGGCCGAGCGGGTGGTGTGCTTGATGGCGTATTTGGCGCCGACCCGCAGCGGGGCCGACTCGTCCATCCAGCAGACCATCGCCTCGACGTCCTGCGCGACCGCCGGCGCATTGTGCGGCCGGCAGATCATGTCGCCGCGCGAGATGTCGATCTCGTCGTTGAGCCGCACGGTGACCGACATGGGCGGGAACGCCTCGTCGACCGGGCCGTCGGCGGTGTCGATGCCGGCGATCGTGCTGGTCATGCCGGACGGCAGCACCATCACCTCGTCACCCGGCTTGAGCACGCCCGAGGCGACCTGACCGGCGTAACCGCGATAGTCGGTCACCGTCGTCGACTGGGGACGGATCACGTATTGCACCGGGAACCGCACGTCGACCAGGTTGCGGTCGCTGGCGATGTGCACGTGCTCGAGGTGGTGCAGCAGCGACGGCCCGTCGTACCACGGGCTGTTCTCGCTGCGGGAGGCGATGTTGTCGCCGTTCAGCGCGGAGACCGGAATGATCGTCAGGTCGCCGATCTCGAGCTTGGCCGCGAACGAGGTGAACTCGTCGGCGATCTTGTCGTAGACCGCCTTGTCCCAGTCGACCAGGTCCATCTTGTTGATGCAGAGCACCAGGTGGGGCACCCGCAGCAGCGACGTGAGGAACGCGTGCCGGCGGGACTGCTCGACGAGGCCCTTACGCGCGTCGACCAGGATCAGCGCCAGGTCGGCGGTGGAGGCGCCGGTGACCATGTTCCGGGTGTACTGAATGTGCCCCGGGGTGTCGGCGATGATGAACTTGCGCTTGGGCGTCGCGAAGTAGCGGTAGGCCACGTCGATCGTGATGCCCTGCTCGCGCTCGGCCCGCAGGCCGTCGGTGAGCAGCGCCAGGTTGGTGTATTCGTCGCCGCGGGACGCGCTGGCCGCCTCGACCGCCTCCAGCTGGTCGGCGAAGATCGTCTTGGTGTCGTAGAGCAGCCGGCCGATCAGGGTCGACTTGCCGTCGTCGACGCTGCCCGCGGTGGCGAACCGCAGCAGGTCCATGCGCGCGGAGGGCGCCGTCTCGTGCTCAAGAACGGCCTGACTCATCAGAAGTAACCCTCTCGCTTGCGGTCTTCCATCGCGGCCTCGCTGACCTTGTCGTCACCGCGGGTCGCGCCCCGCTCGGTGATCCGGGTGGCGGCGACCTCGTCGATCACCTTCTCCACCGTGTCGGCCTCGGAGAGCACGGCGGCGGTCTGCGAGGCGTCGCCCACCGTGCGGTAACGCACCCGGCGGACCTCGGAGGTCTCGCCGTCGCGGAGCCGGATGAACTCGTTGACCGCGTAGAACATCCCGTTGCGCTCGACGACCTCACGGTCGTGCGCGTAGTAGATGCTCGGCAGCGGGATGCGCTCCTTGGCGATGTAGTGCCAGACGTCGAGCTCGGTCCAGTTCGACAGCGGGAAGACGCGGATCGATTCGCCGGGGTGGTGCCGCCCGTTGTAGAGCGCCCACAGCTCGGGGCGCTGGTTCTTCGGGTCCCACTGGCCGAACTCGTCGCGGAAGCTGAACATGCGCTCCTTGGCGCGGGCCTTCTCCTCGTCGCGCCGGGCGCCGCCGAACAGCGCGTCGAAGCGGTACTTCTCGACGGCGGCCAGCAGCACCGGGGTCTGGATCCGGTTGCGGGTGCCGTCGGGCAGCTCCCGCACGTGACCGCTGTCGATCGCCTCCTGCACGCTGGCCACCACCAGGTTGAGCCCGAGCGTGGCGACCCGCTGGTCGCGATATTCGAGCACCTCGGCGAAGTTGTGGCCGGTGTCGACGTGCATGACTGGGAACGGGATGCGCGCGGGGGCGAACGCCTTCTCGGCGAGACGCAGCATCACGATCGAGTCCTTGCCGCCCGAGAAGAGCAGGACGGGACGCTCGAATTCGGCCATGACCTCGCGCATCACAAAAATGCTCTCGGCTTCGAGCGCATCGAGATGCGAGACGCGGTACGGCTTCGTCTGGGTCATCGGCAGGCTCCAGACCTCTCCGGGGGATTGCGGGGTTGCACTAAAAGGGAACCGTCATTCTGACGGAAGGTGACGCTGCAACGCTGCAAGCAACCGAGGAGCGAGATCCTTACGGCACACCACCAGGTCCGGCAACTTAGGGTCGGCCTCGTTGTATTTCAGCTCAGAACCGTCGATTCGGCTAGCGTGCAGGCCAGTGGCCAATGCCACAGCGACCGGCGCGGCCGAATCCCATTCGTACTGGCCACCGGCGTGCACGTACGCGTCGGCATCGCCGTTGATCACTGCCGCGATCTTCACACCGGCCGAGCCCATGGGCACCAGCTCGGCCCCGATCTCCTCGGCCAGGGCGGTGACGAAGGCCGGCGGCCGGGTGCGGCTGGCGGCGATGCGGATCGGGCCACCGATCGCCGCGTTCAACGGCAGGGGCGGGTACGCCGGGGAGTGGTCGGTGGCGATCGTACGGTGCTGAGCCGGCATCGCGACCGCGCCCGCGGACAGGCAGGACGGGCTCGAGCAGTCGGCCGTCCAGAGCGCGACGTGCACGGCCCAGTCGGCCCGGCCCTCCTCGGAGAACTCGCGGGTGCCGTCGAGCGGGTCGATGATCCACACGCGGGACGAGCTGAGGCGCTCGGGCCTTACGGTCGTGTTCTCGCCCTCGAGCCACGCGTCGCGGGCGTGGTCGTCCTCCTCGGAGAGCACCGCGTCGGCCGGGCGCCAGCGGGCCAGCTCGGCGCGCATCAGGTGGTGCGCGGCCTTGTCGCCGGCCGCCTTGAGGGCCTTGCCGTCGGCGAAGCCCATCTCGTCGCGCACCTGAAGCAGAATCTGCCCCGCGCGGTCGGCCAGCCAGCGGGCGAAGCCCGCGTCGTTCACCGGCGGGACACCGCCGTCACTGCTCTCCCGCTGGGAGTTCACGCGCGCCGACGTCTCTGTCCGCTCGCCCATAGCTCAGCCGCTCCTCTACGCCGTCAGTACGCTCCGGAGGAGCGCACCACTGCGGTCATGGTGCGCAACAGGATCACCAGATCCAAACTGAGGGTCCAGTTCTCCACATAGCGCAGGTCCAAGCGGACCGCTTCCTCCCACGGCAGATCCGAACGTCCGGATACCTGCCACAGGCCCGTCATGCCCGGCTTGACGGCGAGCCGGCGCCGCACGTCGTCGGCGTACGCCGCCACCTCGGACGGCAGCGGCGGCCGCGGTCCGACCAGCGACATCTGCCCCAGCAGCACGTTGAGCAGCTGCGGCAGCTCGTCCAGCGAGAACCGGCGCAGATACCGCCCGACCCGGGTCACCCGCGGATCGTCACGGATCTTGAAGAGCACGCCGTCGTGCTCGTTCAGATGCCGCAGCTCGGCCAGCCGCGCCTCGGCATCCACATACATGCTCCGGAACTTGAAGATGCGGAACAATCGACCGTCCCGACCGACCCGCACCTGACGAAAGAGTACCGGCCCCCGCGACGTGCACCGCACAGCCAGTGCGACGCCCAGCAGCAGCGGCCCGAAGATCATCAACAGGCCGAGGGCGCCGAGCCGGTCGAAGGCCTCCTTGACCAGCCGCGATCCGCCGTGCAGGCGCGGGTGCTCGACGTGCAGCATGGGCAGCCCGTCGAACGGCCGGATCGTCGTCCGAGCCCCCGCCACGTCGACCAGCGCGCTCGCGACCACGAGGTCGATCTCGTCGCGTTCCAGCCGCCAGGCCAGCCGGCGTACGGCCTCGCCGTCGAGCTCGGGGCAGCTCAGCACGACCACGGTGTCGGCGTCGGCCTGCTCGACCGCGCCCGCGACGTCCTCGAACGTGCCGTAGACGGTCAGGCCCTGCGGCCCGCCGACGCCCACGCCGTCGTGCCCCGGCGGCAGGCAGGCGCCGACCACCTCGAGCCCGTGATAGCGCTCCCGCCGCAGCTGACGGGTCATGCCGATGACCGAGAGCTCGTGCCCGACCAGGATCACCCGGCGCATGCTCTCGCCCCGCGACCGGGTCACGTGCAGCCGTTTGCGCAGCGCGAACCGCAGCACCACTGACGAGACGATCGCCGCCGGGAGAGCGGCCAGCACATAGCCCCGGGCCAGATCAAGATCGAGCCCGTACGACACCACGGACACCCCGGCGATCAGGCCGACCCCGCCCCGGAGCACCCGCTGATACTCGTCCGTGCCGACGAAGAGATACCTGCGCTCGTACGCCCGGGCGACCGCGAGCACGGCCAGCAGCAGCGCCGGAAGCAGCGCCGACAGAATCATGTACGCGAGGTTGTAGCTGGTCACCTCGTCGCCGAACCGGAGTCCGAAGGTCGCCGCGCCGGCCGCGGTGGCCGCGATCAGGTCGCACAGCACGAGCGAGCGGACGTAGCTGCGCTCCCAGCGCTGCCGCCTCGACATGGCCGCGTGCCGGCCCCGGACGCGGACGAAGGGCCGGGTCGCGGGGCGGGCCGCCGCCGATCGGCTGGGGCGCTCGGACCAGTGCCGGTCGATCGCCTGGTTGCGCGCCGGGTCCTTCTTGCCCCGGGTCACCAGCGGCGGCGCGTTGTCCGGCCGCTCCTGGGTGATCGGCGGCCCCGCGTTCGGGCGCGTCGTCGTCGTGGCCGCATCCTTCAGCGCGGCTCCCGTGGTGCCCGCGCCAGCCGGCGGCGGGCTCAGCGGGATCACCGGCGCCGGGATCTTCGAGCGCCGCGGGCCCTGGTTGGCCGGTGGATGATTCGACCGGCCGTAGCCCTCGGGCGGATGCACAGGTGGCCGCACCGGTCGAATCGCCGGCAGCAGCACCGTCGGCTGGGCCAGCACCGCCTCCGTCGCGGACAGGTCCCGCCGCATTCCGCACCTCCCCCATCCCGCCGGTCATTCCGCACCGAATCGGTGCATACGTCTGACCAACGGTCGTACGGTCGAGAGCGTCACGGGATCGGTAGACGGACAAAACCGCCCAAACGATCTATTTGTTCGACCCCGCTAAATCAACCGCCGTGGTATTTGTTCTGCGCCCACTCCACGCCCTCGAGCACGATCGCCTCGACTACGTCGGCCGCCCGGTCGACGAGAAACTCCAGCTCCTTGCGCTCGGAGCCGGAGAAGTCGGAGAGCACGAAGTCGGCCGGATCCTGCCGCCCCGGCGGGCGGCCGACACCGAAGCGGACCCGGGCGTACTCCTTGCTCGCCAGGGACTTCGACATGGACCGCAGGCCGTTGTGGCCACCCTCACCACCGCCACGCTTGGCTCGTATCTGCCCGAAAGGCACATCCAACTCATCGTGCACGGCAATCACGTTCTCTACCGGCACTTTGAAGAACTGTGCGAGCGAGACCACAGGCGCGCCGGACAGGTTCATGTAGGTCAGCGGCTTGAGCAGCACGAGCTTGGGGCCTCCGAAGCCAAGCCGCCCCTCGGCGACCTCGGTGTGGGCGCGCTTGGCCCGGCCGAACTTCGCACCCACCCGGGACGCCAGCAGGTCGGCCACCATGAAGCCCACGTTGTGCCGGTTGCCGGCGTACTCCTTGCCCGGGTTACCGAGCCCGACCACCAGCCATGGCGACTCGTCGCTCACTGCCGTTCCCCTCCAGACACGAAGCCGGGGAAAGTGCCCGCATGGCACTTTCCCCGGTCACTGCTCGTACGCCGACTAGGCGAGGACTCTTACTCCTCGGTGGAAGCAGCCTCGTCGCCACCCTCGGCGGCCTCGTCGCCACCCTCGGCGGTGTCGCCCTCCATCTGCTCGGCGGTCTGCGCCTGCGAGATGAGCGCGAGCACGAAGTCGGGCTCGACGGCCAGCTCACTGCCGCTCGGCAGCGTGACGTCGGCCGCGGTGACCTGAGCGCCCGCCTCGAGGCCCTCGATCGAGACCTCGAAGCCGGAGGGCAGGTGCATGGCCTCGGCGACGACGGCCAGGGTGGTCGACTCGCTGACGACCAGGGTGTTGCGGGCGGCCTCGCCGACCAGCGTCACGGGGACGTCGACCTGGACCTTCTCGCCACGCTTGACGATGATCAGGTCGACGTGCTCGTACGTGTCCTTGATCGGGTCACGCTGGATGGCCTTGGGCAGCGCCAGCGTGGTGCCGGACGCGCCGTTGATGTCGATGGTGAAAACCTGGTTGAGCCCACCGTGCCGGATCGCGGCCGCGAACTCACGGGCCGGCAGCGCGATGTGCTGCGGCTTCTCGCCGTGGCCGTAAAGCACGGCGGGCACCAAACCGGCCCGGCGCGTGCGGCGGGCACCACCCTTGCCGAACTCGGTGCGGGGCTCGGCGCTGATCTTTACCTCGGACACGGGGAAACTCCTGAAACTCTTCGATCGGGCTGCGACTAAGTCGGCGTGCGTACGGTCCGGCAGTGTGTGGAAATCGGCCGCCGTCGGTGCTGGAGGCCGTCGTCGGCGCTGCCGGGCAAGGGGGCGCGCTGGGCACAGGCCCGGAGCACCGCGTCGATCACGGTGCCCCCGAGCGGCTGCGAACCTCAGCAGACCGCGGGGCACCCTCGCCGTGGCAACCGCACTAGCTTACCTGCTGCGCGCACGCACGACTCAGCGGGTCCGGCCCGCTCGGGCACTCCGCGAAAACTTCACCCTCCCGATGCAACTTGCATCGAAGAATCTCCGCGTTGAGGCGGTTGAAAACCGACAACGACGCAGTTTTTGCTGCTTTTCCCCGCCGCCTTAGCTCAGACCGCCGAACAGGGTCGTGACCGAGCCGTCGTCGAAGACCTCGCGGATCGCGCGGGCCAGCAGCGGCGCGATCGACAACACGGTGATCTTGTCGAGCCGCTTCTCGGGCGGCAGCGGCAGCGTGTTCGTCACCACCAGCTCGCTGATCCGGCTGTTCTTGAGGCGCTCGGTCGCCGGGTCGGAGAGCAGCGCGTGGGTCGAGGCCACGATCACGTCGGCCGCGCCCTCCTCCCAGAGGATGTCGGCCGCCTTGGTGATCGTGCCGCCGGTGTCGATCATGTCGTCGACGATCAGGCAGACCCGGCCCTCGACCTCGCCGACCACGCGGTTGGCGACGACCTGGTTGGGCTTGAGCGGGTCACGGGTCTTGTGGATGAACGCCAGTGGGCAGCCGCCCAGCCGGTCGGTCCACCGCTCGGCCACGCGCACGCGCCCCGAGTCGGGCGCGACCACGGTCATCGGGCGGCCGGCGTACTTCTTCTGCACGTGCTCGGCCAGGATGTCCATCGCGAACAGGTGGTCGACCGGGCCGTCGAAGAAGCCCTGGATCTGCGCGGTGTGCAGGTCGACCGTGAGGATGCGGTTGGCCCCCGCCGTCTTGAGCAGGTCGGCCACCAGCCGGGCCGAGATCGGCTCGCGGCCGCGATGCTTCTTGTCCTGCCGCGCGTACGGATAGAACGGCAGCACGACGGTGATCCGCTTGGCCGAGCCCCGCTTCAGGGCATCGATCATGATCAGGGTCTCCATGACCCAGCGGTTCACGCCCTCGGTCACCGACTGCACGACGAACGCGTCCGACCCGCGAACGGAGTCCTTGAAGCGGACGAAGATCTCCCCGTTGGCGAACTCGTACGAGTCGGCGGGGGTCGGGGCCACGCCGAGCACCTGGCCGATCTCGTCGGCCAGCTCCGGAAAACCCCGGCCGGAGAAAAGCATCAGAGACTTACGGTTCTCCGCGACGATGCTGCCCATCGGCTCGCTACTCCCGTTGGATCGAGGGGGTGGGGATCAATCGGAGTGAAGTATCCCCCGCGGCTACTCCGCCGCCACGTTCCGAGGCCACCGCGTGGGATGCCTCACCCCCGCCGGAACATTCCAGCTCAGGGACGGTCACCCCACCGGCCATCGGCCTCGGCACGCCGCTGTCGGATACCCGGCAGTGGCCTTGCGTCCACCTCCAGCTAACCCCAACCCGTCACTCCGCGCTGGTTACCTCGCCGCCTTCGGCCTTCTTGGCGATCGCCTTCTCGGCCGCGGCAGCCGAGACCGTGCCGGCCCGCTTGCGCGCGACCCAGCCCTCGACGTTGCGTTGCGGCGCCCGCGTCACGCCGAGGCTGCCCGCGGGCACGCCCTTCTGGATGGCGCTGCCGGCGGCTACGTACGCCCCCGGCTCGATCTCGACCGGCGCGATGAGCACGGTGTCGGAGCCGACGAACGCGGCCTCGCCCACCGTGGTGCGGTGCTTGTTGACGCCGTCGTAGTTGGCGAAGATCGTGCCGGCGCCGATGTTGGCCTTGGCCCCGATCGAGGCGTCGCCCACATACGACAGATGCGGCACCTTCGCGCCGTCGCCCAGCTCGGCGTTCTTGGTCTCGACGAAGCCGCCGACCTTGGCCTTGCGACCGAGTCGCGTGCCCGGGCGCAGGAACGAGAACGGCCCGACGGTCGCCTCCGGCCCGATCTCGGCGCCGATCGAGTGCGTCCGCAGCACCACCGCGCCCGCGCCGACCGTGCTGTCGATCAGCGTCGTGTCCGGCCCGACGATCGCGCCCGCGCCGACCGTGGTCGAGCCCAGCAGCTGCGAGTTCTGGTCGATCTCGGCGTCCGGCTCCAGCGCCACAGTGACGTCGATCCAGGTGGTCGACGGGTCGAGGATCGAGACGCCCGTACGCATCCAGGCCTCGTTGACCCGGTCGCGCAGCAGCGCCCGCAGCTTGGCCAGCTCGGCCCGGTCGTTGCAGCCCAGCGTCTCGTCGGCGTCCGGCGCCACGAAGACCCCGACCGGGTGACCCACCGCGGCCATGATCCCGAAGACGTCGGTCAGGTATTCCTCGCCCTGGTCGTTGTCGGTCGACAGCTTCGAGAGCGCCTCGCGCAGCGACACCAGGTCGAACGCGTAGATGCCGGCGTTGATCTCGCGGATCGCCCGCACCTCGGCCGACGCGTCCCGCTCCTCGACGATCTTCTCGAGGTTGCCGGCGCCGTCCCGCACGATCCGGCCCAGGCCGGTCGGGTTGGCGACCTCGGCCGCCAGCACCGTCGCGCCGCGCGCGCCCGACTCGTGCGCCTCGATCAGGCTCGCCACCGTCTCGGCCCGCAGCAGCGGCACGTCACCGTTGAGCACGACCACGGTGCCGGCCGTCTCGGTCACGGCCTCGAGCGCGATCCGGACGGCGTGACCGGTGCCGTTCTGCTGGGCCTGCAGCACCGGCGTGGCGGCCGGCGCGACCTCGGCCAGGTGGGCCTCGACCTGGTCGGCCTTGTGCCCCACTACCACGATCGTCTGCTCGGCGCCGGCCGAACCCGAGGCGGTGAGCACGTGCCCGAGCAGCGTGCGCCCGAGCATGGGGTGCAGCACCTTGGGCGTGGCGGACTTCATCCGCTTGCCCTCTCCGGCAGCGAGGACGACGACGGTACGACGAGGGGCCTGACTCACGCGGTACTCCAGTGTTCGCAGCGGTCACTCAGAAGAGGCGGCGACGACTCAGCCGCAGACAGACTGCTCCCGGAAGAGGATTCGAACCCCTATAAACGGCACCAAAAGCCGCGGTCCTACCATTAGACGATCCGGGACCATCACGGACATCTCCCTCACGGGCCATGCCCACCGGTCACATCTTAGCGGCACCGGGTCAACCCGTTTCGGCGGTGAGCCCTCACCGCAGCACACGGCAGGGGCTCACCGGAGAAGAGGCGTCAGGCCGCGTTCGGCAAGGGCTTGGCCCGCTCCTGCGCAGCTTCTCGTTCGTAGCCGAGCGCCGCCCGCTCATCACCTTGGCGACGGGCCATCGCAGCTAGCCGGTCGTAGATCTGGGCTGTTTCTTCCTGAGACTGGCGGGCGTGCTCATGCAACTGAGCACGAACCTCTTCAAGATTCATCGCTATCCCCTAGTCGCTCGTCTAGTCTCCCGATATTACGGGCAACGTCCACCAGCCTGTCGATGTAGAACCACTCGTTCTCGCGATAGCGCTGAATCATCAGGCGGTCATTCTCGGACTGCTCGAAGAACTCCATCCGCTTGAGCTGCGCCCTGTCTCGTTCATCTGGAGTCATCATTACGCCACCCCATGACGTCGTTCATCACCATGTACCTACATAAGCACATCGAGACGCCGGGTTGTAAGTCTGTAGATGTGCCACCTTCAATCGCCTGAAACAGCGCGAAGCTGCCCACGGCGTGATCACCGTTGCGGGGCGATGGGATCAGGACAGAGCTGGCAAGATGGCCGGGTGACGGATCCAGACGGCGCCACGGGCCGACAGCGACGCACGCGACCCGCGACAACCCCCCGGGTCCGCATGTCGGCCGCGCAGCGCCGTGAGCAGTTGATCGCGATCGGCCGTCAGCTCTTCGCCGAACGGGGCTTCGACGCGACCAGCGTGGAAGAGGTCGCCGCCCGGGCCAAGGTGTCCAAGCCGGTGGTCTACGAGCACTTCGGCGGCAAGGAGGGCCTCTACGCGGTGGTCGTCGACCGCGAGGTCCGCGCCCTGCTCGACCGGATCGCCGCCGCGCTGACTGCCGGGCACCCGCGCGAGCTGCTCGAGCAGGCGGCGCTGGCGCTGCTCGGCTATATCGAGGAGGAGCCGCACGGCTTCCGGGTGCTGGCCCGCGAGTCGCCGGTGCTGTCGCCCGCGGGCACGTTCTCGAGCGTGATGAACGACGTGGCCCACCAGGTCGAGCACATCCTGGGCGCCGAGTTCAAGGCGCGCGGGCTCGACCCCAAGCTGGCCGAGCTCTATTCGCAGGCGCTGGTGGGCATGGTGGCGCTGGTCGGCCAGTGGTGGCGGGAGGCGCGCAAGCCCAAGAAGGAGACAGTCGCCGCCCACCTGGTCAACCTGGCGTGGAACGGCCTGTCCCACCTCGAGGCGAAGCCCACCCTGCTGACCAGGAAGACGCGCTAGCGGGCGACCTGCGGGGCGTCGGCCGAGTCGCCGATCTTGCCGTAGAGGCCGGCGGTGATGACGACCAGTCCGAGCCCGGCCAGCACCACAACGTTGATCATCGAGAAGTTGAGGACGTTGGCGTCGGTCTGGAGGACGGCCATGACGATCATGGCGAGCCCCGCCAGCACCCAGCCCAGCACGAGCGTGACCTGGTGATAGAGGTTGCGGCCGACCACCACGGCGACCAGCAGCGCCAGGCCCAGCAGCAGGCTGACCCAGGCCGTGGCCGGATTGGTGCGCAGCCCGAGCACCCAGTCGGCGCCGCGGTGGAAGAACGGGTCACCCGCCGTCACGCCGAGGCCGATGGCGCCGAAGAGCGTCAGGTAGGCCGCGGCGAGGAAGGCGAGCGTGCGATAGAGGGGACGCAGGGGGTGGTTGAGGGGGTAGTGCGCCATCAGGCGGGCCGGCCCTCCCGCACCTGCCGCGGCGCGCCGGCCTGGGACTGCGGCGCGACCTTGCCGTACAGGCTGGACAGGATGAGGATCAGACCGACCAGATACGTCACCACGACGGTGGCCATGCTGAAACCGAAGAGGTTGGCGTCGGTGCGGTTGGTGGCCAGCTCGTAGCTGCCGATCACCAGCAGGGTCCAGCCGAGGTATTTGCCCGCCGCGACGTCGAGGTTGCGGCCCATCGCGCCCGCGGCGACCACGACGATGCCGACGATCAGCGCGAGGATCGACCACAGCATGTTGCTCTCCTGGCCGAGGACCCGCACGCCGGTCACGCCGGTAAAGCTCTCGCCGGACGTCTGAATCATGCCGATCACGCCGAAGACGACCAGGTACGCGCCCGCGATGAGGCTGAGCGCGCGATAGAGAGGCCGTAGCGGGTGGTTGACCGGGGTGTGCGCCATGGTGTCCGTCTCCAAGGTCAGGTGTTGTCCCGCCGATTCTCGCGTATTGCCCCCAAGCGGCGCAGGCACACCCCCCGGATCAGTTTCCGGGCACCTGCTCGGCCAGCTCCAGCCAGGCCTCCTCGACCTCGGCCCGCTCCTGCCGTACGGCCTTGAGCTGCGCGTCCAGCTCCATGATCTTGTCGTAGTCGCTGCCATGCTGGGCCAGCTTCTCGTTGATCTTGACTTCGCGCTCGTCGAGCTTGGCGATCTGCCGCTCGAGCCGGGTCAGATCCTTGCGGGCCTGGCGCAGGTCACCCGCGGACAGGCCGGGCTTCTCCTCCCGTACGGGGGAAAGGGTCTGCTCCTGGCCGGACGAAGCGCGCGCGAGGTATTCGTCGATGCCGCCGGGCAGGTGCACGAGGCGACCGTCGCCGAACATCCCGTACGCCGTGTCGGTGACCCGCTCGACCAGGTAACGGTCGTGGCTGGCGACGATCATCGTGCCCGGCCACGAGTCGAGCAGGTCCTCGAGCGCGGCCAGCGTGTCGGTGTCGAGGTCGTTGGTCGGCTCGTCGAGCAGCAGCACGTTGGGCTCGGTGGCCAGCAGGCGCAACAGCTGCAACCGGCGCCGCTCGCCACCCGAGAGATCGCTGACCGGGGTCCAGATGCGCTTGTCGGTGAAGCCGAACACCTCGGCCAGCTGACCCGCGGAGAGCTCGCGGTCGCCCAGCTTGACCCGCTTGGCCACCTCTTCGACCGCCTCGAGCAGGCGCAGGTCGCCGGGCAGCTCCTTGAGCTCCTGCGACAGGAACGCCGCGCGCACGGTCGAGCCGGTGACCAGGCGGCCGCCGTCGGGCGTGGTGACCCCGGCCAGCAGCCGCAGCAGGGTGGTCTTGCCGGCCCCGTTGGCGCCCAGGATGGCGAACCGGTCACCCGGACCCACCTGCCAGGTCAGCCCCTCGAAGATCGTCTTGGGCCCAGCCTGCAGCTTGACGTCCTCGAGGTCGTAGACCTGCTTGCCCAGGCGCGAGGTGGCCAGGCGCTGCAGGCTGACCTTGTCACGCACCGGGGGCACGTCGGCGATCAGGGCGTTCGCCGCGTCGATGCGGAACTGGGGCTTGGAGGTGCGGGCGGGCGGGCCGCGGCGCAGCCAGGCGATCTCCTTACGGAGCAGATTCTGCCGGCGGGCCTCGACGACGGCGGCCACCCGCTGACGCTCGGCCCGCGACAGCGTCCAGGCCGCATAGCCGCCCTCATAGGCGTGGACCTGCTCGTCGACGACCTCCCACGTGGCGGTGCAGACGGCGTCGAGGAACCAGCGGTCGTGCGTGACGACGATCAGCGCGCCGCGCCGGGTCAGCAGGTGGCGGGCGAGCCAGTCGACACCGGCCACATCGAGGTGGTTGGTCGGCTCGTCGAGGATCAAAAGATCGCTTTCCCGTACGAGCAGGGCCGCGAGCGCCACCCGGCGGCGCTCGCCACCCGACATCGGGCCGACCGGGGTGTCGAGGCCCAGGTGGGGCATGCCGAGACCGTCGAGGATGGCGCGCACCCCGGCGTCACCGGCCCACTCGTGCTCGGCCCCCATGCCCTCGGCCAGCCAGGCCGTGCCGAGCACGACGTCGCGCACGGTCAGCTCGGCGGCCAGGTTGAAGGTCTGGGGCAGGGTGGCGACCCGCAGGTCGCGCCGATGGGTGACCCGGCCCGAGTCGGGCTCCTCGCTCTTGGCCAGCAGCCGCAGGAGGGTCGACTTGCCGGCGCCGTTGAGGCCGACGATGCCGATGCGGGCGTCGTCGTCGAGCCCGAGAGAGACGTCGGTGAGCAGCTGACCGGCGGCGCCGTAACCCTTGTTGACCCGGTCCAGGTTGATGATGTTCGCCACGATGGCTCTACGTTACCCGCGCGCCGGGCATCGGGCCCCGGGCGGTGACCGCCTCGCGGCACACCCCGGCCGCGTTCAGCCCGGCCGCGACCCGGCCCGCGTGCGCCGCGTCGGTGGCCAGGAACACACAGGTGGGGCCGGAGCCGGAGACGAGCCCGGTGACCGCGCCCGCCTCGCTGCCGCACTTGAGCACGTCGGCCAGCTCGGGCCGCAGCGCGAGGGCGGCCGGCTGCAGGTCGTTGCCGAGCGCGGCACCGAGCACCTCGGGGTCGCGCTGGCGCAGGGCGGCCATCAGCTCGTCGGCGTCGCCCAGCGCCTTGGGCGGCCAGGACCCGTCGCGCAGCTCGTCGAGCTTGCGATAGACCTCGGGGGTGGACAGGCCGCCGTCGGCTATCGCGACCACCCAGTGCCACGTGGTCGGCCGGGCCAGGATCGGACTGATCGCCTCGCCGTGGCCCGTGCCCAGGGCGGTGCCCCCGTGCAGCAGGAACGGCACGTCGGAGCCGAGCGTGGCGCCCACCTCGGCCAGTTCCTCGCGCGTGAGGCCGGTGCCCCACAGCAGGTCGCAGGCGAGCAGGGTGGCCGCGGCGTCAGCGCTGCCCCCGGCCAGCCCGCCCGCGAGCGGGATCGTCTTGCGCAGGTGCAGCCGGGCGTAGGCCGGCACGCGGGCGCGAGCCGCGAGCGCGCGGGCGGCCCGGATGATCAGATTGCTCTCGTCGAGCGCGAGCGTGCCGGTGCCCTCGCCCTCCATGGTCAGGGTGAGGGTGTCACCCGCCCGGGCGGTGATCTCGTCGAACAGGCTGATCGCGTGATAGACGGTGTTCAGCTCGTGGAACCCGTCCTCCCGCAACGGACCCACACCGAGATGCAGATTGATCTTCGCAGGCACCCGGACCCGGACCGGTCCATGGTGCCGGCGCGGCTCGTCGTCGTCCGGTCCCCAGGCTTCGGTCACGGAGTGATGTCCCGAATCGGCAGCTTGATCTCGAACGGGGCATTCAGCACCAGCTCGGTGTCCGAGTCACCAGCGGGCTCGTACCTGTCGTTGACAAGGTCGTACGCATGCACGTGGATCGGGCCCTGTTCGATACGCCAGAAATGGGGGATGCCCAGCGCCGCATATTCGGAGGGCTTGTCGAACCGGTCCCGGCGTTTCGTGCCGGGCGAGACGATCTCGACAGCGATGGCGACCTGCGTGGGCAGAAAGAAGTGGTTGCTCATATTTACGGGCTGATGAAGGAGCAGGACGTCCGGCTCCAGGCTGTCCTGCAGAGTCACGGCCACACCTACTGCGGTGCCCGCGGTGAACTCTCCCGGCGCGTTCTGCCGGAACCACAGCCACAGGAGGTTTCCAATGTTCTGGTGGCCGAGCGTCGGTGAGGGGACCACGATCATGACTCCGTCACGGAGCTCGACGCGGGGGGCGTCGTCGGGGAGGGAAAGAACATCCTCGAGCAGGTGGTCGGCCCGGCGCTGCCTGATCGGGTCAGGCGACCACCCGGCGGGGGCTGCCGGCTGCGCGGTCATGAGTCCACCTCCTCGGGCTGCTTATCGGACGGGCTGAGCTTACCGCCGCCGGGCGACAGTTTGGCCGCGGCCGCGATCGCCACGAACTGGTGCACGGTGAGCGACTCGCCTCGGGCCTGCGGGCTGATTCCGGCCGCGACCAGCAGCTCCTCGGCCCGGGCGGCGCCGCCGGCCCAGCCCGCGAGGGCCGCCCGCAGGGTCTTGCGGCGCTGGGCGAAGGCGGCGTCGACCACCGCGAAGACCGCCGCCCGGTCGATGTCACCCGGAGGGGTGCGCCGGGTGAAGGCGACCAGCCCCGAATCCACATTGGGCACCGGCCAGAAGACCGCGGGCGGGACCTTGCCGGCCGAGCGGGCCTCCGCATACCAGGCCAGCTTGACCGAGGGCACCCCGTACACCTTGGAACCGGGACCCGCGACGAGCCGGTCGGCCACCTCTTTCTGCACCATGACCAGGCCGCCGCGCAGCGTGGGGAGCTCGGCCAGCAGGTGCAGCACGACGGGCACGGCCACGTTGTAGGGCAGGTTGGCCACCAGCATCGTGGGCGCGGGATCGAAGTCGGCGCCGCGGACGTGCAGGGCGTCGGCGTTGTGCACGCTCAGGTGCGCGGCCGTGACCGTCTCGGGCAGCGCCGCGGCGAGCCGGGGGTCGATCTCGACGGCGTGCACGTGCCGCACCGCCCCGGCCAGGCCCAGCGTGAGCGAGCCGAGCCCGGGCCCGACCTCGAGCGCGACGTCGCCGGGCACAAGGCCGGCCGCGGTCACGATGCGCCGGATGGTGTTCGGATCGTGCAGGAAGTTCTGGCCGAGCTTCTTCGTGGGGGCCACGCCGAGCCGGGCCGCCAGTTCCCGGATCTCCGCCGGGCCGAGAAGTGCGTCAGCCATGACCTGCAAGCCTAGCCGGGGGCGGAAGCGCCTAGCGCCAAGGGCCGAAGACCCGCTCGCCGTTGGCCGAGATCGCGGCGCACAGCTCGTCGACGTCGTCGCCCCGGGTCTCGGCCAGTGCGCGCACGGTCAGCGGGATCAGATAGGACGCGTTGGGCCGGCCCCGGTGCGGGACGGGCGTCAGGTAGGGCGCGTCGGTCTCGACCATGATCTGCTCGCGCGGGGTCAGGGCCGCCGCCTCGCGCAGGCTGCCGGCGCTGGCGAAGGTCACCGTCCCCGCGAAACTGAGATAAAAGCCCCGCCGTACGCACTCGGCCGCGAAGCCGGCGTCGCCGGAGAAGCAGTGCATCACGACCGTCTCCGGCGCGCCCTCGGAGTCGAGCACCCGGAGCACGTCCTGGTGGGCGTCGCGGTCGTGGATGATCAGGGCCTTGCCGTGGCGCTTGGCGATGGCGATGTGCGCCCGGAAGCTCGCCTCCTGCGCCGCCCGGCCCTCCTCCGGAGTACGGAATGTGTCGAGACCGGTCTCCCCCACGCCGCGCACCCGGGGCTCGGCCGCCAGCGCCTCGATCGCCCGCAGCGAGCCGTCCAGATCGGACAGCAGCGGTGCCTCGTTCGGGTGCAGCGCCACCGCGGCCAGCACCGACGAGTGCCGGGCGGCCAGCTCGGCCCCCCAACGCGAGGACGCCTCGTCCACCCCGACCTGCACGACCCGGTCGACGCCGGCCTTCGCCGCGGCGGTCAGCAGCGCCTCGACCGGGTCGGCGGCCTCGCCCCCGGGCACCCCCGCCTCCTGAATCGTCAGGTCGAGGTGGGTGTGGCTGTCGAAGACGCCGACGGCGAGCGGCTCGGGCTCGGCGGGGAACTCGCCGGCTCGGCGACGTGCCTTCTCGCGGCGGGATTCCGATGGTGACGATGGCATGTGAGACATTCTGCACTTCAACCTGTAGGCCACTGTTTGTTCACCTGAGGTCCACCGCTGTTGTCTAGTTTCCGACCGTGACCGTGACCGGCGAGGACAGCGTGATCGACACTGATCCGCTCGAGCCCCCGCTATCCGCCCCGCTCCGGCGCGACCTCGGCTGGGCGCAGGTTCAACAGATGAGCCAGTCGGCCAACTATCGCGACGAGCCGATGCTGCGGCAGATCCGGGCGACGGCGGCCGTGCGACGCGGCACCCGCATGACCAAGATCCTCTCTCCGGCCCAGGTCTCCGGCCATCTCGGCGGCTGGCTCCCGTACGGGTTCTGCTACCGCGCCTGCGACCTGGCGCACCTGACCGACCCGCGCGACCTGGCCCTGCTCGGCACCGACGGCGTGACCGACTCCGAGGTGGCGTACGCGCTGCGCTGGCGGGCCGTGGATCCCCTCGACTACGAGGTGCCGGGCGGCCCGGCGCAGCCCGGCCTGGCCTTGATCCAGTCGCATCAACGGATCGGCGCGATGATCCTCGGCACCGGCTTCACGCCGAGCACCGACGAGCTGATCCCCGAATACATCACGGCCGGGTTCGCCGATCTGCCGATCCCGGCCAACTCGCAGATCATCGCGCACGTGCCGGGCGGCGAGGAGGTCATCCTCTACACGTACCAGCCGGAGCAGAACGGCTGGCTGCGGCTGGCCGGCCCCCGCTGGCGCGGCCTGCTCGACCACCTTCCTGGTGTGAGCCCCGACCGCGAATACGTGCCCTGCACCACGACCGGCTCGGCGAAGCTGGTCGGGCAGATCAAGGGCAAGGAATACGAGGCGGTCGCCGACCCGCCCGAGGAGTTCCGCGTGCGGGCGCTGACCCGCGCGGCCCGCTATCCGGTGTCGACCCTGAGCCGGCGGGCCGAGCAGGCCCTGTGGCGCGGGATCCCGTGCTGGGTGCTGCAGCGCGACGAGGCCTGGGCGCGGCTGCGGCTGGTGCGGCCCGACAACGACTCGCTGTCGGCCACGGGCGCCCGCTGCTACGAGCGGGGCGTCTACGAGTCCTGGGCGCCGGTGGGCGAGCTCCTCGACCACCACATCGCCGACATCCCGTACGCGCTGTAACCGCTCTTCGAAACGCCGAAGCCGGCGCCACCCTCCCGGGGTGACGCCGGCTTCGCTGTGCTCTGCCGTCAGATCAGCTGAGCATGCGCTCGTACACGAACGGGTCGGCGGCCGAGGCAGTCGCACTGGCGTTGCCCGCCCAGTCACCGGCCACGCCGATGATGCCCAGGTAACCCTTGGGCGTGTTCTTGAGAGCGAGCGAGAACTTGCCCTTGGAGGGCTTCACCACGACGAAGCAGGAGTCGGGGGTGAACGTGTTGGCGTTGAGCCACTTCTTCCACCGCGGCGACCAGCAGACGACCGTGGTGGCGCTCTTGGCCACCATGGCCACGATCGCGATCTCCTTGACGCCGGAGCCGGTGTCGGTCGCGGTGCCCTTGACGGCCTTCCACGACGAGGCCTTGTTCGCCTTCGAGGGCGGGGTGACCCGGAGGACCGGACGCGAGGTGTCCCGCTTCAGCGTCACCTTGCCGACGTTGATCGGGGTGGCCGCGCCATACCCGTTGACCAGGTACGCCTTGAGCTGCTTCACGCCCGGGGGCACGGGTGCGTTGCCCGGAGTCGCGAAGTAGTAGCGCGTGACCTTCTGCTTCTTGATCGGCAGGATCGACGAACGACCGTCACCCCAGGCGACCGAGATCTTCTTCGTGCCGGCGGGCACCGAGGTGATCTCCCAGACGAACTTCTCGCCGGCCCAGACCGACGACTTGTTCAGCTTGTACTTCAGCGCCGGGGACGAGACGGTCGGGCCGACCGACTTGGCGACCTTCTTGTTGCCCGCGGCGTCGGTCAGCGTCAGCGTGATCGGCTTCTTGCCGTTCGACTTGTACGTGTGCGACACGTTCTTCGCGGTGTGGTGCAGGGTCTGCGTCGTGCCGTCACCCCAGGTGACCACGCGCGTGATCTGGGGGCCGGCGCTCACGTTGTCGGCGACGCCGACAATGGTGATCGTGACCGACTGGCCGGTCCAGATCGACCAGCGGTTCAGGCTGAAAGCGCCCGAGGGCGCCTTCGTGTCAGCGGCCGGCGGCGGCGTGGTGACCGGCGGCGAGACCGGCGGCGTGGTGGCCGGCGGAGTCGTCGCGGGCGGCGTGGTGGCCGGCGGAGTCGTGGCCGGCGGCGTGGTGGCCGGCGGCGGCGGAGTCGTGACCGGCGGCGGCGACGTGTCGGGCGTGGTCGGCGGCGTGACCGGAGGCGTGGTCGCGGGCGGCAGCTCGGTCGCGCCGGGCAGCGGCGGCGGCTCAGCCAGTGCCGGCGCGGCCGCGAGGCCGCTGGCCAGGGCACCGCTGATCACGGCCGCGAGCAGCGGGCGCGAGAGGCGAGTCTTCAAGGAAATGCTCCTTCGAGGGGGGTAAAACCTCACGAAGGGGGCACTATCGACCCGGCCAGGACAGAACGAAGCCGTATCGATGTAACGCTGGTGTTCCCCCGTGGAGCACAGAAGCTACCGGATCTTCTCCTCATCGATCAATCCGATAAAAGGATGAGGCTCATTAGCACCGTTAGTGCCAATGAGCCTCATCAATGGAACCAAGTCACCCTGCTAGACGAGCCAACTCCTCTTCGATGACCGCGGGCTCGAGCTTGCGGAAGACGGGTTTGGGAGCGGCCAACGGGGTGCCTGTGACCAATGGCACAGACTCCCAGCGGGCGCCGACCGCGTAATCGCCCGTGAGCACCGGGTAACCGGGGCCGCCGTCCAGATCCTCGACCTCCTCGATACGCGGCATCGGCGCGTGCACGCCCTCGCCGCCGAGCAGCTCGAACACCTTTTGCGCGGAATGCGGCAGGAATGGCGTCAGCAGCGTATTGGCGTCGCTGACGACCTGAAGCGCAACTGCCAGGACGGTGCCCTGGCGCGGCTTTTCCTCCTCGGACTTGAGCTTCCACGGGGCCTGCTCCGACAGATATTTGTTGGCCTCGGCGACGACCTTCATCGCCTCGCCGATCGCGGCCTTCTGCCGGTGCTTGCCGATCAGCTCGCCGACCGTGGCGAAGCCGGCCTTTGCCACCGCCAGCAGCGCCTCGTCCTCGGGGGTCAGGTCGACCGCCTCGGGGATGGCGCCGAAATTCTTGGCGGCCATCGAGATCGAGCGGTTGACCAGGTTGCCCCAGCCGGCGACCAGCTCGTCGTTGTTGCGCCGCACGAACTCGGCCCAGGTGAAGTCGGTGTCGTTGGACTCGGGACCGGCGACCGCGATGAAGTAGCGCAGGGCGTCGGCGTCGTAGCGCTCCAGGAAGTCGCGCACGTAGATGACGACCCGCCGCGAGGAGGAGAACTTCTTGCCCTCCATCGTCAGGAACTCGCTCGAGACCACCTCGGTCGGCAGGTTGAGCCGGCCCAGCTCGCCCGGCTCGCCGCCCTTGTCGCCCTCGCCGGAATAGCCGAGCAGCAGCGCCGGCCAGATCACCGAGTGGAAGACGATGTTGTCCTTGCCCATGAAGTAGTAACCCCGGGCGTCCTTGCCCTGCGCGTCGGCCGACCACCACTCGCGCCACGCCTCGGGGTCGCCGGAGCGGCGGGCCCACTCGATCGAGGCCGAGAGATAACCGATCACGGCGTCGAACCAGACGTAGATCCGCTTGTCGTTGCGGTCGCGCCAGCCGTCGAGCGGGATCGGCACGCCCCACTCGAGGTCACGGGTGATGGCCCGGGGCTGCAGGTCGTCGAGCAGGTTGCGCGAGAACTTCAGGACGTTGGGCCGCCAGTTCTCCCGCTGGTCGAGCCAGTTGCCGATGGCCTCGGCGAACGCGGGCAGGTCGAGGAAGAAGTGCTCGGTCTCGACGAACTCCGGCGTCTCCCCATTGATCTTGGAGCGCGGGTTGATGAGCTGCTCGGGGTCGAGCTGGTTGCCGCAGTTGTCGCACTGGTCGCCGCGCGCGCTGTCGTAACCGCAGATCGGGCAAGTGCCCTCGATGTAACGGTCGGGCAGGGTGCGGCCGGTCGACGGCGACCGGGCGCCCAGCGTCGTGCGCTTGACGATGTATCCGTTGCGCTCGAGCGCGGTGAACAGCTCCTGCACCACGGCGTAGTGGTTGCGCGTGGTGGTGCGGGTGAACAGGTCGTAGGACAGGCCGAGACCGTGCAGGTCCTCGACGATGACGCGGTTGTACCGATCGGCGAGCTCGCGGGCGGTCACGCCCTCGGCGTCGGCCTGCACCTGGATCGGCGTGCCGTGCTCATCAGTTCCCGAGACCATGAGCACGTCGTGGCCGGCCATGCGCATGTACCGGCTGAAAACGTCGGAGGGCACCCCGAAGCCGGAGACATGACCGATGTGGCGCGGGCCGTTGGCATAGGGCCAGGCAACCGCGGCGAGAACGTGACTCATGGGGTACAAGCGTAGTGAGCGGCCGGGGTCCGCCGCGAACGGATTCGCTCCGCCCTCGGCGAGATCCCTATTTATCACGACACGCCCGATTCAAAACGTGCTCCCCCGCGCGCCCGCGTAGTCCAATGGACCCGTGCCCGGAGACTCGCCACAACCTGGGGAAACGCCTCGCAGCGGGTCCGACCCGTGGGCGTTGCCCGATCCCGACGCCGCCTGGTGGCGCGGCGAGACCGACCGCCCGGCCGACGCCCCCGCCCGGCGCTGGCCGCCGGAGCCGACGAAGGCCGGCGCCGAACAGGCCGCGGGCAGCACCGGCGTGCTGGTGCCGCCGGCCGCGGCGCCCCGCACCGGCGAGGCGGCCGAGGGGCATGAGGCCGGGGTCCAGGACACCGAGGAGGAGCTCGCGCCCGTCGCCGCGAAGCCCCCGGCGGCCGTCGAGCGCGACCACGACCAGCCGGACCCGCACCGCTACACGCCGCTGCGGCCCGCCGCCGGGCACACGGCGCGAAAATCACCCGAGACGGTGGCCGCCGACGCCCCACCATCGGTCGACGCCCCACCATCGGTCGACGCCCCACCATCGGTCGACGCCCCGCCGGCCCCACCATCGGTCGACGCCCCGACGGCTGCACCCGAAGCCCCGGCCGCCTCGCCCCGGCCGAGGCCAAAGGCCGAGGTCACGCCGCCGCCGGACGACGTCATGGTGCTGCCCGAGCCGAGCCTGCACCACCGCCCGACCGTGCCGCTCGACCACCCGATGCCGATGCGGCCGCGTCAGGCGGGCAGCCCGCGGACGCGTCCCACCGAGCCGCTGCCCCCGCCGACCGGCACCCCGGCCACCGACGCCCGCCTGCAACGGCTCGAGAACTCGGCCTTCTGGCGCGACCCGGTCGACGACACGATCGAGGTCAAGCCGGGCGAGGAGCCCCCGCCGGCGCTCACCCGGGCCCGCCATCGGGGCACCGGCCGGGCCCGGGCCAAGCCGTCCGGGCGGCCGCTCTCGGCCCAGGTCTCGCTGGTGGCGCTCGGCCTGGTGGCGGCGTTCTTCGCCTGGGTCAGCGCGGAGCCGTTCTGGCTGGCGGTCGGGCACGGCGACCAGGGCTACGTCACCACGACCCAGTGCACCGGCGACGGCGTGACTCAGCGGTGCGCCGGGCGGTTCGCGTCGGCCGACGGCCGCTACACGATCACGCAGGTGCGGCTGCTCGGGGTCGAGGGGCAAGCCCGGCTGGCCGGCACGGTCACGCCCGCACGCATGGTCAGCCCGGACAGCCGCCAGGCGTACGTGGGCGGGACCGGCGCCCTGCTGCAGCTGCGCTGGCTGCTCGGGTTCGCGCTGGTGCTGCTGTGTGGCTACGCGATCGCGGGAGTGACCAAGGCGCGGCGGCTCGAGACGGCCCGGGCCCGGCGCGGCGCCGTGCTGCTCAGCCTGGCCGGCCCGCTTGCCCTGCTGGCCGGCTTCCTGGCCGCCGCGTACTAGCCGTGCACCAGCGCGTACACCTCGCGCTTCTTGATCCCGAACTCGTCGGCGACGGCCTGGATGGCGTCCCGCCGCGACGATCCGGCCGCCTCCCGGGCCGCGACCGCCGCGCGCAGGTCGTCGTCCGGCGGTCGCTCGGCCGGGCGGGCCGGGGCACCACCCACCACCACCGTAATCTCGCCGCGCGGCTCCTCCCGCTGGGCCCAGGCGGCGAGCTCGGCCGCGGTGTCGCGCCGGATCTCCTCGTACGTCTTGGTCAGCTCCCGGCAGACCACGGCGAGCCGCTCGTCGCCGAACGTGGCCGCCACGTCGGCCAGCATGCCCGCGATGCGATGCGGCGCCTCGAAGAAGACCAGCGTGCGGGGCTCGGCCGCGAGCTCCCGCAGGCGCGATCGGCGGTTGGACCCCGTACGGGGAAGGAAGCCCTCGAAGACGAAGCGGTCACTGGGCAGGCCCGAGAGCGCGAGAGCCGTCGTGACCGCGCTCGGCCCGGGCGCCGCCGTGACCGGGAAACCCGCGTCGAGGGCGGCCCGGACCAGGCGATACCCCGGATCGGAGACGCTCGGCATGCCCCCGTCGGTGACCACCGCGACGACTGCGCCCCCGGCCAGCGCCTCGACCAGCTCGGGCGTACGGCGTTCGTCGTTTCCCTCAAAATATGAAACGACCCGGCCGCCGACAGTCACGCCGAGATCGCGCGCCAGACGAGCCAGCCGGCGTGTGTCCTCGGCCGCCACTACATCGGCGTTTGCCAATATCTCGCGCAACCGGGCCGAGGCGTCGCCGATGTTGCCCAGCGGCGCGCCGACGAGCACGACACGGCCTTCGTTGGTGGGAACCACCCGGAAAGTCCATCACACGCCGCGACGAGGTGACGGCGGGCACCGCCTCCCAGTCGCAGGTCCTACGATCGCGGGGTGACTACGGCGGCGACGACGGAGACAGAGCTGACCCCGGAAGAGCCCGCGGCGGCCGAACCCGGGGGCGTACGGGCGGTTCCCGAGATCGTGCGGCGGCGGCTCAAGACGCTCGACAACTGGCTGAACCCGCACTCGTGGCTGGTCACGGCCCTGATCGTGACGATCGCGGCGATCCTGCGGCTCAACGGGATCAGCAGTCCGAAGGGCTACATCTTCGACGAGGTGTATTACCCGACCGACGCCTGGGACATGCTGCAGCACGGCGTCGAATGGGACGAGAAGACCAACGGCCCGGCGTACGTGGTGCATCCCCCGCTCGGCAAATGGCTCATCGCCCTCGGCGAGCTGATGTTCGGCAACACCGAGCTGGGCTGGCGCTTCCCGGCCGCGGTGGCCGGCACCGTGATGATCCTGATCCTCATCCGGGTGACGTACCGGCTGTTCCACTCGGTGCTGCTGGCCGGGCTGGCCGGCCTGCTGATGACGCTCGACGGCTTCCAGCTGGTGCTGTCGCGCACGTCGCTGCTCGACATCTTCCTCGGCACCTTCATCCTGGCCACGTTCGCGGCCCTCGTGCTCGACCGCGACCACTATCGACGCCAGTGGCTCAAGGCCCTCGAGAAAGGGTTCGACCCGGCCAAGACCCCGGCCGTGCCCCGCATCGTGCCGTGGTGGCTGCTCGTCGCGGGCGTCACGTTCGGCCTGGCCTGCGGCGTCAAATGGAACGCGCTGTTCTTCGCCCCGTTCTTCGCCGCCCTGGTCATCCTGTGGCGGACACAGGCGCGCCGCTCGGCCGGCGTCCGGGGCCCGTTCCTGGCCGGCATCATCGGCGACCTCGGCTGGCTGCTCCTCAGCTTCGGCCTCACGTTCGTGATCTACCTGGCCACGTGGACCGGCTGGTTCGTCACCGACACCGGCTACTTCCGCCACTATCGCGAGGCCAACGGCATGAGCGAGCCGCCGGTGATCGGCGCGCTGCTCAACCTGTGGCACTACCACCACGAGGCGTACAGGTTCCACAGTGGCCTGACCGAACGGCACATCTATCAGTCGTGGCCGTGGCAGTGGCTGCTGCTCGGGCGTCCGGTCGCCTTCTATTGGAACAACAGCGGCAACTGCGGCGCCCCCAGCTGCGCCCGCGAGATCCTGCTGCTCGGCACGCCGATCCTGTGGTGGAGCTTCCTGCCCGCCCTGGCCGCCCTGATCTGGTTCGGCCTGGCCCGCCGCGACTGGCGCGCCTGGGCGATCCTGGTGCCGGCGGTCGCGGGCCTGCTGCCGTGGTTCTACTACGCGGTCAAGGACGGGCGCACGATGTTCTCGTTCTACGCGCTGCCGGCCCTGCCGTTCCTGATCCTGGCCGTCGTCTATGTGCTGGGCGCCATCATGACGCCCCCCGAAGGCATAACCCAGGGCAAGGCACGATCCGACCGCCAACTGATAGGCACGGTGGTGGTCGGCGCCTACATCGTGCTGATAGCCGTGTGCTTCGCCTACTTCTACCCGATCTTCACCGCCCAACTGCTCCCGTACGAGAGCTGGTCGGGGCGGATGTGGCTGGGGGGCCGCTGGATCTGACCCTGGCCCCTTAGCTGTCTTCGGCTCGCACAGGCCGCCGTCGTGGTTGTTGCCACGGGGCGGCTTGTCGCTTTCCCGGCCCGGTGCTTTCCGCCCGGGCGGTGCCTTGCCGCTCTCCCGGCCCGGCGCACTCGCCGACCGTGTTGGCTTGTCGCTTCTCGGGACGATCACCCCCGCCGGCGCTTTCGCGGCCCCGCGCTGGGGTCGCCGCCGTCCATGGCGACCGCTACCGCCCGATAGCCGATCCGCCAGACAGCCGATGCGCCACCGCCACCGCCACCGCCACCGCCGAGATCAACTTCGCAAGATCGCTGTACGGCCACCGCCTCCCCCGCCCACCACGGGAGACGTGTTGGGTGGAACCTACTCCGAGTCAAGCTGACGGGGTGGAGTTGTCCACAAGTGACGATGAGCGACTGGATCGGTATCCACAGGGGCGGGCGGGCTATCCACAGGCACGGCAGTCGCGGGGCGCCTCGGACACAGTGGTGCGACCGGCACGGGTGGTGGACCCGAGGCTCAGGGGCCCACTGCGGGACGCTGCCCTCCGCGGACTTGCTTCACGGGAGGCCGGGGTCCGCGGGCCGGCTCTACGAAAAGTCAGCGCCCGCGGACTGAGGTGGGATCCGCGGATTGGCTTCACGCGAGTCTGGGATCCGCGGGCTGGCTTCACGCGGGGCTGGGGAAAGAAAGGGCGCGCCCCGATCGCCTGCCACGGGGGAAGCGGGCGATAGGGGCGCGCAAGATGAAGCTTAACGACCTCCGATGTCGGACACAACGGGTGGCCTGGGGAACTTTCAAATTTCGATCAAGCCGATTCGACAACCCGGACATAGCGGTATATTCTCATTAAGAAGTGCAAATCACCGCGTGAATAAGCTTCGGGCTTTTGCCTCTTTCACTGTCGGGGATGCGACAGCAAAACAATTGGCAAAATCGCGTAACTTTGAGCTCTTCGCCTTTGCGATGCTGCTCAGCGACGCGCGCCCGGCGGTGGCACATACAAGTCCCCATCTGGTCAAACTCTAGGGCTCATCATTTCGGTTGAATTCCGGAAAACGATCATCCGTCATGCGGAAGAGTGAGACGTCGCAAGATCGCGATTTATCTTTTTAAGCTCGCCGCGTGACTTCGCAGGAGCCAGAAAACCCGCATTTCGACGCCTCCGATTTTCCTGAGACCGAAGTGATCTCGGTCGAGGCCCCCGCACCGGTGTTCGTGGACAGCACCGGGCGCCGCAGCCGGTTCTTGCGGCGGCTGGCGTACGCGTTCGGTGTGCTCGTCATGTTGTACGGCGGCCTGATCAGCGTCAGCCTGGCCGGCGGGCCGGTCCGTTCCAGCGCCGTGCTGCCGCTGCCCGGCCTGGAGCCCGAGGAGAAGAAGGAGACGCCGGCGGTCAAGCCGAGCCCGCCGCCGGCCCCGACCCCCTCGCCGACCCAGGCGGCCCGCGCGCTTCCCGTCGTGGAGGCGCAGCCGCGCCGGACCACCGTACGGCCGCAGCCGCCCCGGCTCGAGTCGACTCGGGTGCCGCCGTCCACGCGGAGGCCGACGCCGTCGCGGACGCCCACGCCGGTCCCGAGCACCTCGCCCCGGACGCCGGAGTCGACGACGCCGCCGACCACACCGACCACCACGCCCCCGACCACACCGACGACCACGCCACCGGTGACCCCGGTCAAGACACCGCCGGTGCCGCCGGCGCCACCAGGAACCGGCGGGGAGGGCGGCGGATCGGTCGTCGACGACCCGACGACGAGCCCGAGCCAGGACGGCTCGGGCTCGTCCGGCTCTGGAGACGGCTCCAGCGGCGGCGAAAGCGGCGGCGGAAGCGGCAACAGCACGAACAGCGGCAGCGGCGGAACAAGCGGCGGCGGAAGCGGCGCCGGCAGCAGCGGTGGCAACGGCAACAGCGCTGGAAGCGGCGGCGGAAGCGGCAGCAGCGCTGGAAGTGGCGGCGGAAGCGGCAACAGCGGCGGCACCAAGGACAACGGCAGTTCCGGAGACGCGGAGGACTCCGGAACGACCGCGACCACAGCCGCCCAGCCCGACACCAAGCCCAAGGCCACCGACCCGTCGCCGACGGGCTCGATACCCCTCACGACCAAGGTGC
Organism: Paractinoplanes lichenicola; assembly: GCF_016785085.1. Taxonomy (GTDB): domain Bacteria; phylum Actinomycetota; class Actinomycetes; order Mycobacteriales; family Micromonosporaceae; genus Actinoplanes; species Actinoplanes lichenicola. The sequence goes on along the minus strand of NZ_JAENHO010000003.1, from coordinate 323,520 downwards.
CGCAGTGACGCCTCACACCCCCGCCCACAAGGCTCCACCCCCCAACACCCCACCCCCCATGCCGCCCACCCGGACCCGCACGCGCGGCCGCGGCCCCGTACGGCGCAGGCTGCTCCCCCGCCCCCGGATCATGCTCGGCTCCCTGCTCGTGCTGGTCTTCGTCGGTGTCCTGGTGGTGCAGGCGTACATCAATGCCGAGTTCAAGAGCGACCACCTCGACTCCGAGGTCGGCGATCAGGCCGGCGTCCCCGAGGAGATCCTCAACGGCGGCCCGGTCATCAACACCACCGGCGGCCAGGCCAGCACGAGCCGCATGCCGCCGAAGACGATCGCGCTGACCTTCGACGACGGCCCCGACCCGGCCTGGACGCCGAAGATCCTCGACGTGCTGGAGGAGAACGACGCGCACGGGACGTTCTTCGTCGTCGGCTCCGAGGTGTCGCGGCATCCGGAACTCAGCAAGCGCATCACCGACGAAGGCAACGAGCTCGGCCTGCACACGTTCACCCACCCGAACCTGCAGCGTCTGGCTCCGTGGCGGCGCACCTTGGAGCTGTCGCAGACGCAGGTGGCGATCGCCCGGGCCACCGGCGTGCACACCAACCTGGCCCGGTTCCCGTATTCGTCGAAGAACGCGGCCATCGACGAGATCAACTGGAAGATCATCAAGGACGCCGGCCGGCAGGGTTACCTGGTCGTCGTCAACGACCTGGACAGCGAGGACTGGCAGCGGCCGGGCGTACCGCAGATCATCAAGAACGCCACCCCGACCGGCGAGAACTCAGCCGTCATCCTGTTCCACGACGCGGGTGGCGACCGGCAGCAGTCCGTCGAGGCGCTGCGCCAGTTCATCCCGGCCATGAAGGCGCGGGGCTACAAGTTCACGACCGTGACCGAGGGCCTGAACCGCACGATCGAGCAGAGCAACCAGGCCGCTGCGGCCGCGAAGGCGAAGGTGCCCCTGCTGCCGGAGAACCCCGACGCCGCGCACAGTGACGTCTGGCGGGGCAGCGCGGTCATCTGGACCGTACGGGTCGCGGACGGCCTGGTCTGGTTCATCGCCATCCTGTTCCTGATCGTCGGGGCGCTGACGATCGGCCGTACGGCGCTCTTGCTGCTCCTCGCCACCCGGCATGCCCGGCAGCGCCGCAAGCCGAGCTGGAGCTGGGGGCCCGAGGTGGTCGAGCCGGTGTCGGTCATCGTGCCCGCCTACAACGAGAAAGAGGGGATCGAGGCGGCCGTACGCTCCCTGGCCGGCGGCGATTACCCGGCGATCGAGGTGGTGGTCGTCGACGACGGGTCCACCGACGGCACGGCCGCCCTCGTCGAGCAGCTGAGACTGCCCAACGTACGGGTGGTGCGCGTGCCCAACGGCGGCAAGTCGAACGCGCTCAACACGGGCATCGCCCTCGCGCGGCACGACCTGATCGTCACCGTCGACGGCGACACGATCTTCGAGCCGGACTCGATCCGGACGCTGGTGCAGCCGTTCGGTGATCCGACGGTGGGCGCGATCGCCGGCAACGTCAAGGTCGGCAACCGGGAGCGGATGGTCGCCGCCTGGCAGCACATCGAATACGTGATCGGCTTCAACCTGGACCGCCGCCTGTACGAGGTGCTCGGCATCATGCCGACCGTGCCCGGCGCGATCGGCGCGTTCCGCCGCGAGGCCCTGCAGCAGGTCGGCGGGATCAGCGACGAGACGCTGGCCGAGGACACCGACGTCACCATGGCCATGCTGCGGCAGGGCTGGCGGGTCGTGTACGCGGAGGACGCGAAGGCCTGGACCGAGGCGCCGGCCACTTTGGAGCAGTTGTACCGGCAGCGCTACCGGTGGAGCTACGGCACCATGCAGGCGATGTGGAAGCACCGCCGGGCCCTGTTCGACCGGGGACCGTCGGGCCGCTTCGGCCGGGTCGGGCTGCCGTTCCTGGCCCTGTTCGGGGTCGCGCTGCCGATGCTCGCGCCGGTGGTCGACATCATGCTCGTCTACGGCCTGGTCTTCTGGGAGCTGGAGGAGACCGTCGTCGCGTGGCTGGGCATGCTCGCCCTCCAGCTGTTCACCGCGGCGGTGGCGTTCCGGTTCGACAAGGAGTCGCTCAAGCCGCTCTGGCGGTTGCCGTTGCAGCAGTTCGCTTACCGGCAGTTGATGTATCTGGTGTTGATGCAGTCGGCGACCACCGCGCTGACCGGCGGGCGGCTGCGCTGGCACAAGCTGCACCGCGCGGGCCTGGTCGCCCGCACCGAGGCGCCGCCTCCCCCGCCCGCCGAGGTTGCGCCCGTTGTGGACACTTGGCCTTCCACGCTGGGGCAGGGCCGGGTCGAGACGCATCCGGCGGCGGGCCGGGCCGTCGCGCGTCCGGCGGTGCCGACGCAGCCGGTGCGGCACCAGCAGAGCGCGGAGCTCGGCCCCGAGGATCTTCCGTCAGCCGGCTCGCCCCCGGGTGGCGGCTCCGGCCCGGTTTACACCGGGTGAAAAGCCCGGCTCGAAACCGGGTGAAAGCCCGGCTCGAAACCGGGTGGAAGCCCGGCTCGAAACCGGGTGAAAACCCGGGTCAGCACCGGGTGAAGCGTCGGCCCGTGCCCGCTCGAACTGCAGCCGAGCGAGCACGGGCCGATTGCGTACGGGCCGATTGCGTACGGGGAACTAAATGGTGATCAGATCGTCGAGCATGGCCGCCGGCGTGAGGTCGGCCGACGGGAACACCACGTGCAGCGAGGTGCCGTCGCCGGGCCGGTCCGAGAGGGCGACCGTCGCGTGATGCGCGTCGAGGATCTTCTTGGCCACGGCCAGCCCGCGGTCGGGTCCGGGAATGTTCGCCGGGTTGGCGATCGCGCCGTAATACAGGTGCGGGAACAGCTCGGGCCGCATGCCGTCGGGCAGGTCCATGTCGTCGAGGCGGATCGCCGGACCGGCCTCGATCTCGGTGCCCACCCGCACCCGTCCGCCCGACGGCGTGTACTTGACCGCCGCGAACAGCAGATGGGTGAGCACCTGCTCGAGCCGTACGGAATCGGCGATGATCGGCAACGCGGGACCGCCGGCCTGGTTGAGGATCCAGATCTGCTTGGTGGCGGCGATCGGGCGTACGGCCTCGACCGCCCGCTGCGTGATGCGCGTGAGGTCGATCTGGCGCATGTGCAGGCTCTCGGTGCCGAACCCGGCCTCGGCCATCGTGCTGAGGTGGTGCAGCAGGTCGAGGAAGCCGCGGATGTGCCCGGCGGTGGCGCGCCCGACCAGGTCGGCCATCTCGGCATCGTGATACCCGGTCTTCCCGAGCTTTTCCACGTACGCCGAGATCAGGCGGAGCGGCGCCCGCAGGTCCCCGCCGAGCAGCGCGGCCAGGTCGTCCTTGCGCCGCTCGAGCTCCTGCAGCCGGGCCGTGGTGTTGGCCAGCGCGACCGCGTGCCGGCGCAGCTCCATCTGTGAGGTGACCTGCCGGGCCAGCGCGCGCAGGGCCTGCAGCTGCTCGATGTCGAGGCGGCGGGGCTCGTTGTCGACCACGCAGAGCGTGCCGAGCGCGAACCCGTCGGTGGTCACCAGCGGCGCCCCGGCGTAGAAGCGGATGCCGTCCTCGCCGGTGACCAGCGGATTGTCGGCGAACCGGCGATCCTTGGTCGCGTCCGGCACGACCAGCAGGTCGCGGCCCAGCACCGCGTGGGCGCAGAACGCGCTGTCGCGGTCGGTCTCGGTCTTTTCCGTCCCGACCCGGGCCTTGAACCATTGGCGATCCGTGTCGAGCAGAGTGACCAGAGACATCGGTGTGCCGCAGACGTTCGAGGCGAGCGCGACGATGTCGTCGAAGTCCTGCTCCGGTTCGCTGTCGAGGATGTCGAGCGCGTAGAGGGCGGCGAGCCGGTCGGTCTCGTTGTCGGGCAGGGGAGCTTTCATGGGTCACCTCCGAGGCTGCCTTCAGAGGTACCACACAAAAGTAGCAACCCTCATGTTTAGCACTAATCGCCCGCGGCTCGGTGGCCCTCCGCTGAAATATGCGTTCCCCGTACGCATATGTCGCGAGCGGGGTGGAGAGATCGACGCTCGACGTGATATCCACTGAGGACACCATGACGACCAAGTACGGGGGAACGTCTTGAAACGTTGGGGTGCCGCACTGCTGTGCGGCCTAGTCATGTCCTTCACCATCACGGGCACCGCCCGCGCCGACGAGCCGGCCGCCCCGCCGTCGGTCACCGAGTCACCGGCCCCCGCCCCGGCCGCCGCCGACTGCACCAAGCTCGAGCCGGGCCGCCTCGGCAACCTCACCGCCGAGCAGATCAACACGGTGGTGATCCCGCCGGGCGGCACCGGCTGCACCGACGTCCACCTCCCCGCCGGGCGGTATTACCTGCAGGTTCGCGGCGCGGGCGTCGCCCACTCGGGCTGGGTGTTCCGGGCCGACGAGAGCCGCCTCTGCCCGGCCCCGCGCGGCTCGCTGTGGGAATGCACCGTGCGCGCCGAGGACGACTACCAGGTGCGGATCAACAACACGTCGGCCACCGACACGATGACCTACCGGGTCGCCGCGATCCGCCAGGACCCGGCCGACTGCACCACCCGCATCTCCACCGACTGGAACGCGCCGCGGGTCGCGCTGCCCCAGACCGACGAGCTCGAGGCGCATTGCGTCCGGTTCGCCGCCACGAACGGCGAGAACATCCTCGGGTTCTCCCAGTCCGGCAACGTCCACGTGTACGACCTCGACAACGTCGGGGCCTGCGGGTGGCCTCTCCGGTACAACCCGCCGTGCCAGATCCGGGCCACCGGCGACTACGTGGCCATGGCCGTCGCGAACCCGACCAAGCCCGACAACGAGATCCAGATCCGGTCGCTCACCTCACGGGCCGGCTGCCCCGAGCTCTCGCCCGGCATGCTGGGCGACCCGACGGCCGACCCGCTCAACGGCATCCGCTGCCGGACGATCCACGTACCCACGGCCGGCAAATACCGCATCACCAACACGACCGCGACCGGCGCGTCACGCACCCTCATCGCGCTCGAAGGCACGGAGTCGCTCGGCAGCAGCGCCTGCAATCACACGTACTGGATCCCGGCCGACGGCGTCTGCGAGTTCACCAAGGCCGGCACCTTCACCCTGGTCGCGAGCGGCGACACGTCGAGCCTGCCCGAGGACGTCCCGTATTCGGTCACGTTCACGCACGACGAGCCGTTCGTCTGCAAGGAGATCGGCATCTTCGGGCTGCCCGAGCCGGCCCAGAAGGGCACCTTCACCAAGGCCGGCGAGGTGCACTGCTACGAGTTCACCCGCGCCGACCCGGCCGCGACCGACGTCCTGTTCCCGCCGTCGGCCACCGGGGTCGCGCGGCCCGAGTACGAGAAGGTCCCCTCGCCCCGGTCCGGATACACCCGGGTGCTGTTCACCGCCCCCGCCGCCGGTGACTACAAGTTCGTCCTGCAGTACAAGCGGACCATGGCGTATTGCCAGCCCTGGAATGAGGAGGTCGTCGCGGAGTTCAGCGCCGACCAGTTCACCCGGTGCTTCCGGATGCCGCAATACATCACTCCCGCCCAGCTGACCACGACGATCGAGAAGCTGTCCGGCTCGGGCGCCCTGGAGGTCCACGTCAACCGCGACGGCTGGAACTTCTGCCCCGGCAACGACACCGAGTTCACCTGCGCGACCGGCAACAGCGAAGCCCCCGCACTCGTGCTGGTGGGTGACGCGGAACCAGCCACGTACCGGATCACCCGCACCCCGACGACGCCGGTGTCGTAGCCGACACGCCCTAGGCGTTATGTCCCTTTTCGGGACCCTCCGTCAGTACTGTGAGCCCCACGCTCTGACGGAGGTCCCGATGCTACGAATCCTTCTCGGCCTCGCGACGGCGGCCGGCCACGGCCTACTACTGGACGACGTCCGCGTCTCCAGCTGCGTACTGATCCTCTGCCCCAGATCCGCAGCCCAGCCCGCCTGACCCCCACCCGGCGCAACTGACCGCACCGTGGGGCGTCCGGGGGCTCGGCCCCCGGAGCAGATATGACAAACGCCCCGGGTCCGCGTTGTTTGCGGACACGAGGCGTCAGAGTTTGTGGAGCTGTGGGGATTTGAACCCCAGACCCCCTCGATGCGAACGAGGTGCGCTACCAGACTGCGCCACAGCCCCCTACCAGCCCGCGGACCGCAGTCCGTGGAACCTCGGCAAGGTTAACAGGTCTAGACCAGCGATCGCGAACCGGCCCCACCCTATGCCGTGTGGTGTCGTCCCCCGGCCTCGTAGGCCCGCCCCCGCAGCCCTCCGGTCCGGCGGTAGTGCACCGACGGCGGCGCGGCCGGCGCCTCGTCGCGGTCGAGACCCATCGCCGTACGGCGGGCCGCCTCGCGCTGCGCAGCCAGCTGTTTCTGCTTCTCGCGGCGGTCGCGGGCCCGGCGGGCCTGTTCGCGGCGGACCATCGCCTGCTGGGCGGCCAGCCACGCCGCCTCGCGGGCCTCGATGCGCCGGCGGCGGCGGTCGGCCAGGGCCCGGTTGCGCAGGTGCACCAGGTCGATCGCCAGCAGCGCGCCGGTGACCGCGAAGCCGATCCAGAAGCCGGGGCCGACGGCGGCCACGCCGACCAGCTCGATGATATTGAGCAGCAGCAGGGCGGCGAAAACCCGGCGCCGGCGGACGACCGCCGGGGTGTGCCTTCGCTCCGGCAGGCGCCGGGCCGGTCGGCGGCCGGGTGTGACCAGGCGCAGCCGGCGCTGCGGCTTCTGGGGAGAAAGGGGGGCCGGAACCGTAACCGTGACCAGCCGTCCGGGGTTGATCGGTCGGCGTCCGGGCACAGTACGACGACGGCGCTGGCGCTGAAGCACCCTCGCCGTCGACGACGCCCGCTCCGCGGCGAGCCGCTCGGTGGCGTCGTACCGGCGTACCAGCGCCGGTGCGAGGGCGAGCAGTCCGGCCGCGGCGAGGACGGCGAGGAGCACCGAGGTCGGCACCCTCACCCCTCCCGTCAGCTGTGGGCGGCCCGCTCGTGCACGTTCACAAGCCGGTCCGCAAGACCCAATCTCCCCGAGATTACGGCCGCGAGCTGCGGAAATGCGCCCGACGCGCCGCGCGTCGAGCTGTAAGGATCAATAAGGCACACCGGGGTCAGGCCCGGACACGCCGCCAGCGGGCCATGAGACCACCCTCGGCGGCTACCTCCTCGCTGGTCAACGCGTAGCCGAGGTGGTCGCGCCAGCCGCCGTCGATGTGCATGTAGCGCTGGTGATAGGCCTCCTCGCGGAAGCCGAGCTTCTCCACCACGCGCCGGGAGGGCCGGTTCTCGGGGCGGATGTTGACCTCGATGCGGTGCAGCCCGCCGGGGCCGAACGCGTGGTCGACGGCGAGCGCGAGGGCGGTCGGGATGACGCCGCGGCCGGCCACCCGATGGTCGACCCAATACCCCGCGTACGCCGAACTGAAGGCTCTCCGGACGATGTTGCCCAGGTTGACGTGGCCGACGAGCCGCTCGCTGCCGTCGTCCTCGCGCAGGCAGACCGCGAACGGCATGCTGTCGCCGCGGCGGGCGGCCCGTTTCATGTCGGAGTAGACGTAGCTGTAGGCGCGGGTCGAGTTCATCTCGGACCACGGGCCGGGCGGCGCCGACTCCCAAGGGGCGAGCCATTCCTGGTTGGCGATCCGCACCTCGGACCAGGACCGGCCGTCGCCGCGCTTGTAAGGCCGCAACAACACCGGGCCGTCCGCCAGCACGGCGGGCCACCCGGGTGTGGACCCCAGCATCTATCGCCTCCGGTCGAGAAGCAGCACATCCACGGTCGAGCCGGCGGCCGCCGTGGTGACCCGCTCGCCGAGCACCAGCAGTCCGTTGGCCTCGGCCAGGCCGGAGAGAGTGTACGGCCCACCGGCCAGCGGTTGCACCGTATGTCCCCCGCCGCGCCGTTCGGCCACGTGCGCGGGACGGAACTCCCGCAGGCCGCCCGGGGAGGAGATCGTCTCCAGCAGGTGCGCCTTCACACTCGTACGGAACACCGGCTCGGCCCCGGCCAGCAGCTGGATGACCGGGCGGGCCAGCACCTCGAAGCCGATCAGCGCCGAACCGGGCTCGCCGGGCAGGCAGACGACCGGCACCTCCTCGCCGCCGACCGTGCCGAAGCCGAGGGTCGCGCCGGGACTGAGCGCGACGTCGGTGAACTCGACCGCGCCGCGGCCGGGGTCGCGCCGGGACAGCACGCGGCGCAGCATGTCGCCGGGGCCGGTGCCGGTGCCGCCGGTGGTGATGATCAGGTCGGCTCGCAGGGTCTGATCCTCGAGCAGGCCGCGCAGGCCCTCGGGGTCGTCGTCGCAGATGCCGATCCGGTAGGCCAGGGCGCCCGCCTCGACCGCGGCCGCCGTCAGCGCATGCGAGTTGGCGTCCACTATCTGGCCGGGCTGGCTGGGCCGGCCCACGTCGACCAGCTCGTCACCGGTCGCCACGACCACGACGCGGGGGCTGGGCCGCACCACGACGTGCCCGATGCCGGAGGCGGCGAACGTGGCCACCATGGCCGGGGTCACGTACGCCCCGGCCGGCGCGAGCACCTGCCCCGCGGCCACTTCGTCGCCGGCCCGCCGTACGCCGGAGCCCCGCTTGGGCGCGTGCTGGATCTCGACGGCGGCCATGCCCTGATCGGTCCAGTGCACGGGCACGACCACGTCGGAGCCGATGGGCAGCGGCGCCCCGGCCGCCACCGAGAAGCAGGTGCCGGGGTTGAGGCGTACGGGACGCCAGCTCGCCGCGCCGAGGTCGCCCACGACGTTGAGCCGCACCGGCCGGCCGCCCTCGAAGCGCCCCAGCGACGGATGCGAGCCGACCCGCCCGGCCCCGGTCAGGTCTTCCCAGCGGGCCGCGTAGCCGTCGATCGCGGCCTGGTCGAAGGCGGGATAGGGGTGCGGCGCGAGCACGTCGTTGGCCAGCACGTTGCCGTGCGCCTGGGTCAGGTCGAGGTCGAGCGGGGGCAGCGCGCGAAGCCTGCGCAGCACGCTGCCCAGGTATTCGGCGAGAGGCATCAGCTCGTTGGCGGCCGCCTCGGCATCGGCCGTTGCCGTCATCCCTTCGCACCGCCGGCGACGAACTCGGCCAGCCAGCTCCGGAACTCCTCGCCCAGGTCGTCGCGCTGCGCGGCCAGCATGACGACCGTCTGCAGGTAGCCCAGCGGCATGCCGGTGTCGTAGCGGTGCCCGCCGTAGACGACCGCGTGCACGGGCACGCCGTCGGCCAGCAGCTGCGCCATCGCGTCGGTCAGCTGGATCTCGCCGCCGCTGCCGGGCTTGGTGTTCGCGATCGCCTCGAAGATGCTCGCGGGCAGGATGTAGCGGCCGAGCACGGCCAGGTTGCTCGGCGCCTCGTCGGGGTCGGGCTTCTCGACCAGCCCGGTGACCTCGACGACGTCGTCGCCGCCCTCGGCCGACGGGTTGACCGAGGCGATGCCGTAGCGCGACGTCTCCTCCGGCTTCACCTCACCCAGGGCCAGGACAATTCCCCCCGTACGGGCTTGCAGGTCGAGCATCGCGGGCAGCAGTGGCTTGTCGAGCTCGACGAACTCGTCGCCCAGCAGCACCGCGAAGGCGTTGTCGCCGACGTGCGAGGCGGCGGTGCCGACCGCGTGGCCGAGCCCGAGCGCCTCCCCCTGCCGGACGGTGTAGATGTCGGCGAGCTCGCTCGTGCGGCGCACCTCGGCCAGCCGCTTGGTGTCGCCCTTCTCCTCCAGCCGGGCCTCGACGTCGGGCCGCCGGTCGAAGTGGTCGACCATCGAGGTCTTGCCCCGGCCGGTGACCAGCAGCACGTCGGTGATCCCGGCGGCCGCGGCCTCCTCCACGATGTACTGCAGGACGGGCCGGTCGACCACGGGCAGCAGTTCCTTCGGCACGGCCTTGGTGGCCGGCAGGAACCGGGTCGCCATGCCCGCCGCCGGGATGACGGCCTTCACCGCCCGGCGGCCGGGCGCCTGCCCGTTCGTGGTCATCAAGGTCACCGCACTTTCGCTCGGTCCTGCCCGGGGTATGCCGCGAGACTAGCGGCCACGCCTGTGTTGCTGCGGTCGTAACCCACCCGGCACGGCCGTCGTCTGATCAAAGTTTCCTTCATGATCGTCGGAAGAAACCCCTGACTTCGTCACATCCCCGGGTTCCGCCAACCGGTACGTGTCGCGTCCGGCGTTCTTGGCCGCGTACAGCGCGCGGTCGGCGGCCGCGAGCACCTGCACCGAATTCTCGCCGTGCTCGGGATAGACCGCCACTCCGATCGACACCGTGATCGGAATCTGGACACCGTCGACGGCCACGGGACGGCTGCGCACCGCCGCACCGAGACGCTCGGCGACGATCGCGCCACCGTACGCGTCGGTCTCCGGCAGCAGCACCACGAACTCCTCGCCACCCTGGCGGAACGCCACGTCGACCTCGCGCAGCCCGACCCGGATCCGCCGGGCGAACTCGCCCAGCACCGCGTCACCGGCCGCATGCCCGTACGTGTCGTTCACCTCCTTGAAGTGATCGAGGTCGAGCACCAGGACCGCGAGCATGCGCCCGAATCGGCTGGCCCGCTCCACCTCCCGGCGCAACGATTCCCGCAGGTAACGGTAGTTCCACAGCCCGGTCAGGGGGTCGGTCAGCGACAGCCGCTGCGCCTCCTCGTGCATCCGTACGTTGTGTACGGCCACTCCGGCCTGTCCGGCGAACGTACGCAAGGTGTGCAAGTCGGCGTCGTCGAACGCGTCCCCGCCGACCCGGTCGTAGAGGGCGAGCACCCCGAGCGTGTCGGGCAGCGGCTGCGGGTCGCCCGGTTCCTCGGCCACCGCGGGGGCACAGATCGGCACGGCCACGTACGTGAGACAGGGCGGCTCGGCCGACGCCGGCGAACCCTGCCCCCGCCGCGGCTCGCCGGTCGCGGCCACCGCCCCGAGCACGCCCGGCCCGATCGGCAGCCGCCGCTTGATCAGCTCGCTGTCGGGCACGTCCCAGTCGCCCGGCAGCCCCACGCCGCAACGGGCGACCAGCTGGTCGGTGGCCGGGTCGAGCAGCAGCACGAGACCGGCCCGGGCCCCGGTCGCGGCCAGGGCCGTACGCAGAATGACCTGCAGGATCCGGTGCAGGTCGTGGGTGCTCGACAGCGTCTCGCCGAGGATCGCCAGATGCCCGCGCAGCTGGTCCCGGCTGGCCGTCAGCGCCTGCACGTACGCCTGCAGCTCGCGGGTCATCCGGTTGAAGGTGGCGGCGAGCCGGCCCAGTTCGTCGGCGCGCAGAATCGGTACGCGGGTGTCCAGGTCGCCGTCGGCCACCCGGTCGGCGGCCCAGGCCAGCTCGCCCAACGGGCGGGTGGTCGAGTAGGCCAGCCATCGCGCCACCAGCACGGCGGCCAGCGCGACGGCGAGCACCACGGCGGGCAGCAGGGCGTACAGGAAGGTGGGTTTGCTCGGGGGAACGATCAGCGTGAGGTGCAGGGGCTGGCCGGGCTCGGCCTGGAGGCGACGATGCTCCTCGCTCGGCCGATCGCCGCCGGTCAGGCTGACCTCGGTGCCGCTGGCGGCGGCCAGCCGGGCGAGAAAGGCCTGGTCGACGTTCTGCGCGGCGGTGACCAGCTCGTTGCCGGCCATCGAGCGGGCGGCGATCGCGGTGGCCGGCCCGTCCGCCGGAGCCGCGCAGTCCTGCCAGCCGGTGAACTCGACCGGTCGCGGCGCCGGAATCGTCGTCCCGCCGGCCCGCGCCGTCACCTGCCCGACAATCTTGATGTCGGTGGCCAGACCGCGTGTGATCAGCTGGCTCGCCACCGCCGACCGGTCGTCCGGGGGGACCACCGCCACCGCGTCGGCCGCCGCCTGCAGCTGCCGGCAGGCCGCCGCCATTCCCGTCCGCACCGTCGTCGTGGCATGGTCGAGCCGCTCGGCGGTCCGATCCCGGCTCACCGTGGCGACAGTTATGGCGACAAAGATGGACCCGAGCAGGACCGGACCGAGCACGACCACCAGAAAGGCGGTGGTGAGCCGGCCACGCAGCGTCACGCATCCTCCCGGGAATGGCCCTCTTTGGAGCGATGCTGACATAGTGTGCACCGTTTGCCGGTTTTCAAAAGGGGGTGTTGCGTGCCCGATTTAACCCGTGATGCGGAAAGATCTCGCGCCGAGAAGACTGCGCTACGCAATCGGCTGCTCACTTCCCGTCGCGCCCTGACACCCTCCGCGTTGACCTCCGCCGCCGTCGCCATTCAAGATCAAGCCCTTTCCCTCGTACGCCGTGAGGACCGTCCCCTGCTGGCGGCGTACGTGCCGGTGGGTCGCGAGCCGGGCGGCGCCGATCTGGTGGTGTCGCTTTCCGCCCATGCCCCGGTGCTGTTGCCCGTCCTCCTTCCGGACAACGACCTCGACTGGGCCGCGTATCCGTCCCCCACCCCTTCGCGTCTGGCCACCGGTCCCCGCGAGCCGCTCGTCACCGGCCCGCGCGGGCTGCTTGAGCCCGCCGGCCCCCGGCTCGGCGTCACGGCCGTCGCCCGGGCGCGGCTCGTCTTCGTGCCCGCGCTCGCCGTCGACCGCCGCGGCATGCGCATGGGCCGGGGCGGCGGCTCCTACGACCGGGCGCTGGCCCGCCTGACCGGGGATACGTTCGTGGTGGCCCTGCTGCACGACGGTGAGCTGGTCGACCACGTGCCGGCCGAACCCCACGACCGCCCCGTCCACGCCGCCATCACCCCCGGCGCCGGTCTGACCGTTTTCGGCAACTGACGCTCAGCCAGCAGGCCGAGTGGACGAAATGACCTCCGATGGCGCAACATTGGCACTCGGAGTTGGCGAGTGCCAGCAGCCGACCAGATCCGGAGGAGCCGTGCCTACCTACCAGTACGCCTGCACCGAGTGCGGACACCAGCTCGAGGCCGTGCAGTCGTTCTCCGACGCGGCCCTGACCGAATGCCCGAACTGCCAGGGCAAACTCCGCAAGGTCTTCAACTCGGTCGGCATCGTCTTCAAGGGTTCGGGCTTCTACCGAAACGACTCCCGCTCCGGCAACGTGGGCGCCGAGAAGTCCGGCAGCAACGAGTCCACGAAGAAGGACGCCGCCGCGAGCTCCACGCCATCGTCCACGTCCTCGACGTCGACCTCGTCCTCGGGTGACTCGTCGTCCTCGAGCTCCTCGTCCTCGTCCGGCTCGTCGACTTCGTCCTCCACGACGTCCTCGTCAAGCAGCTCGAAGACCCCCGCCGCGTCCTGACCCACTCCGAACCGCGCCGAGCCCGAAACAGGGCCGGCGCGGTTTGTCGTGCCCTGGCACCCGAGATCCAGTCCCGTTACCCGAGACCACCCACCAAGGCCAACCCCCGAGACCACCCACCAAGGCCAACCCCCGAGACCACCCACCCGGGGGGCTTTGTGAAGGTACGCCATCCCCGAGGAGCTCCCCGAGTTATCCACAATTCCGGGTTATCCACAGGGGTCGAGCGGACGATCTTCCGGCCCGCCTAACGTTCGCCCCGGCGCCGCAGGACTGCGACGTCGGAGCGACCGGAAGGGGCATGGCCGATGGGCAGGACCAGGTTGGCTGCTGCCCTCCCCAAGGCGCCGGGATCACCCAGCCGCGACGGCGGCGACGGGCGCCTCGATCCCGTGCGCTGGCGCCGGCCGGCTCGCGGCAAGCTGCTACGCCTCGCAGTGGTCGCGATCCTGCTGGGCTCCGCCGCTCTGACGTCGTGGTCACCTTCCAGCGAGTGCGAGCCCCCACCGGCGCTCACGGCACCCGCCGCCAAGACGCCACCGGCCTCAGCGCCGGCGAGCGACGACGGCCAGGTCCCGGCGGGCAGCGTGGGCGTCCCCGTCCGGCTGGCCGATCCCGCGGCGCTGGCGCTGGTCGAGGCGGGCAACCGGGTCGACCTGTTGCGTCTTGATGAGTCCAGCGGCAGCACGACGCCGGTGGCCGACTCGGCGCTGGTCCTTCAGGTCACCGGCTCCGACGATCCGGCCATCGGCGGCCTGCTGCTGGCGTTGACACCCGACGAGGCCGCGCAGGCGGTGGCCAAGCCCGGCCAGAGTTTCGCAGTCCAGATCCGCCCGCCGGAGCCGTCATGACCACGCGGGCTCGCCGGTCACCAGTGCGGCGGGCGGTCCTCCAGCAGGCGGTCGTCGTTGTCGTAGGAGCGCTCGCCCCACCCACGCTCGGTGTCGTCCCGGGTCTGGTCGGGAAGGAGGGCCGCCTCTTCCGAGTCGAAATCGACCACGCGCTCGGCGTCGTTGTCGCGCTCGGGCTCATCCAGGATGTCCACGCCTACGAGGGTAGGCCCGCGCCGCTGCGGAAGTCTTCCCCCTTCGGCTGTACCGTCGGTGAACGTGAGCTCCCCCACCGGCGTCCCGGACGACGCGTACTGGCAACGACCGGATCCCGATTCCGCTGAGCCCGTTCCCCCGCCGGCCAAGCCCGAGCCGGGCCACGACTATCCGGGGCCGCCGCGCACCGCCCGCCCGTCGCCGAACTGGCGGCCGCCGACGATCGCGCATCCGCCGCCGCCGCGCAGCCTGCCGGCGCAGGATCAGGACGCTCTCGACAACGCCGAGGGCTCCGCCCGCACGGTCACGTACGGGGTGGGCCTGGTCGCGGGCGCGATCGCCCTGATCCTGTTGTGCCTGCTCTGCGCCCGGATGATCTTTTAGTAGGAGCCCCACACCGCGGTCGCCCCCGAGTCACCGGTCTTAAAGACGTAGTAGCCCGACAGCGCCGCCAGCACGATCAGCACGACGGCCGCGCCGACCTCGCCGATCATCGGGAGCCGGCCGCCGCCACGACGCCACGTGAGCGCCACCATCACGAGGCTCACCACGCCGAGCGCGAGCGCGAACCACGCGGTGAGGGTGCCGAAGCCCATGTGGTCGTCGAGGATCTCCTTGCCGGGCCCGCTCATGCCCTGGTCGAGCAGGCGGTTGTAGAGCTGCGTGCCTGAGGCCTTCGCCACAAAAGCGGATGCGGGCGCGGCGATCGCCAGCAGCACGAGCGCCCAGCCCAGCTTGGGCCGCCAGCGGGGAACCAGCGCGTAGACCACTGCCCCCAGCGCGAGCAGCGGGACGAAAATGACAGCGGCGTGCAGCACGAGCGCGTGCACCGGCAGGCCGTTGATCTGGTCGAACACGACGCCTCCTCAGGAACTGGTTCGGGCCGCCAGCTTAGAGATATCTGACGACGCAAGCATCTTTCTGCCTGCGCATACGCCTGTCGGGACGACCCGGTTCAACTAGCACCCGATCTTGTCGAACCGAAGGCGGGGAGTTGGGGAATCGCCGGTTCCGTGCTGTCATGGACCGATGTCGAACGGTGAGGACCTGCTGCGTGAGCACGGCCTTCGGGTCACCAAGCCACGTCTCGCCGTGCTGGAGATCTTGGCCGAGGGCGGGCATCTCGAGGTCGAGGACATCGCGACCCGGGCCCGCACCCGCCTCGACTCGGTGTCGACCCAGGCCATCTACGACGTTCTCGGCGCCCTGTCGCGGGCCGGGCTGGCCCGCCGCCTCGAGCCGGCCGGCAGCCCCGCCCGTTATGAGGCCCGGGTCGGCGACAACCACCACCACATCGTCTGCCGGGGTTGTGGCGAGATCGCCGACGTCGACTGCGCGGTGGGCGACCGCCCCTGCCTGACCCCGGCCGGCTCGCACGGCTTCGAGCTCGACGAGGCCGAGGTCACGTTCTGGGGCCTGTGTCCGGCCTGCCAGAGCCGGCGGGCGGCGGAAACAACTACCTGAACGAGTTCAACTTTGCGCTCCGAGCGTGGCACGCTGGAAGTATGAGCGTCGACGTCGGGCTGTTCGGGCCGGATTCGGTCACCTGGAAACTTCATCGCGAACCGATCCTGTTGCTGGGCGGCCTCCGCTCGCTCTATCTGCAGGCGCTGCACCCGCAGGCCGTCGCCGGGGTCGCGCAGAATTCGGGCTACCGCTCCGACCCGTGGGGCCGCCTCAACCGCACCTCCGAATACGTCGCCACGGTCATCTACGGCACGACCGAGCAGGTCGAGCGGGCCGCGAGCCGCCTGCGCCGCATCCACTCCCACATGACTGCCACAGACCCCCGTACGGGCGAGAAGTTCCGCATCGACGAGCCCGACCTGCTCCGCTGGGTGCACGTGGCCGAGGTCGAATCGTTCCTCGACACCGCGACCAGGGCCGGCGTGAAGCTGACGCCCGACGAGATCGACCGGTATTACACCGAGCAGCTCAAAGCGGCCGAACTCGTCGGTCTCGACCCCGCGACGGTGCCCGGCACGGCCGCCGAGGTGGCCACGTATTACGACGAGATGCGCCCCGGCCTGACCCTCACCAAGGAGGGCGCCGAGACGGCCCTGTTTCTCACCGTGCCGCCCGCACCCGACTGGGGACCGGCCGCCCTGCGCCTGGGTCTCACCCTCGGCCCCACCCGCTGGGCCTACCTGGGCGTGGCGAGCACCGCGATCGGCCTGCTCCCGTCGTGGGCCCGGCGCCTCTACGGCGGGCCGGGGTGGCCCACCACCGACCTGACGGCGAACCTTTCGGCACGCGGCCTGCGCCTGCTGCTCGACACGGTGATCAGCTCACTCCCGAGCAAATACCGCGTCCCTCCCATCCGCAAGGCAGCACTCGAACGAGCCGGAGTCGCGGAGGGCTAGCGGGGCCGGCCGAGAACAAAAAGGGGGTCGCGGGTCAGACCGTCAGGTGGTTGACCGACTCCCACTGGTCTTTGGCGGGAGCCTCCTGACCCGCCGGGCACGACCGGCGGAAGTCGCACCATGAGCAGAGCGCCCCCGGATTGGTCGGGAACTCGGCGTCGGGATCGGCGCCGGCCGCCACCGCTCGTTCGGCAGCCATGATGTCGCGGGCCGTGTCTTCCGCCCGGCTCACCTTGCGGGCCAGCGACTCCTCGGTGTGCTCGTGCGACGCGACCGTGCCGGTCGGCAGATGGTGCAGCTCGACCCGATAGCTCGGGCGGCGGAAGACCCGCTGAGCCGCATACGCATAGAGCGCCAGCGCCTGCGACCCCCGCGCGTCGTCGGCGTCGAGCCCGGAGCGGCCGGTCTTGTAGTCGACGATCACCGCCTCGGGACCGTCGGGACCCTGGCGCGCGTCGATCCGGTCGGCCCGGCCGTTGAACGCCAGCACCGACGTCTTGGTGGCCACGACCCGTTCCACCCCGAGCGGCTCGTCGAGCGGATCAAGACCCCGCACGTACGTCTCGAGCCAGCGCAGCGCCGCCCGATAGGCCACCCGTTCCTGCTCGACGTCGCGATAGCCCTCGCGGACCCACGTGGCCTTGAGCAGCCCCGGCAGCGCCTCGGGCTCGCGCCGGTCGGCGGGCAGCGCATACCAGTTCTTCAAAGCCGTGTGGACGCTCGCGCCCAGCGAATTGTGCGCCCAGGGCGGGCCCTTGGGCGGCGAGGGACGGTCGACGTAGGAATAGCGATAGCGACGCGGGCAGTCCTCGAACGCCCCGAGCTTGCTCGGCGTGCACACGAAGAGCCGCTCGGGCATGCCGTCGAAGCCGAGTTGCTCGGGGACCGCTCCGCGGGACTTGGTGGGGGGCACGAAGCAATCCTGCCAGCCGGGTACGACAAAAACGCCGTCAGGGCGCGTTGATGTAAAGCTGGACGAAAGCGTCGATCGCGTCGGCGATCAGCTGCACCGCGATGGCCGCCAGCAGCAGGCCGGCGATGCGGGTGAGCACCTCGATGCCGGCCGGCCGGAGCAGCTTGACGATCACTCCGGAGAACCGCAGCACGAGCCACACGGCCAGCATGACCAGCAGGATCCCGATGCCGATGACCAGGTATTCGTCGGCGCTCTCGGCCCGCTGCACGAACAGCATCGTCGCCACGATCGCACCCGGCCCGGCCAGCAGCGGCGTGCCGATGGGCACGAGCGCCACGTTGGTGGTGCCGCCCTGGTCGGACGGCTCGTCGGCCTTGCCGGTGAGCAGCTGCAACGCCACCAGGATGAGCAGCAGACCACCCGCGCCCTGCAGGGCCGGCAGCTCCACGTGCAGATAGTCGAGCAGGGTCTGCCCGGCCACCGCGAACCCGACGATCACCCCGAGCGCGAGCAGGACGGCCTGCGTGCCCGCCTTCATCCGGGCGCGGCCGTCCATCGTGCCGGTCAGGGCGAGGAACACCGGCACCATGCCGGGCGGGTCGACAATGACCAGCAAGGTCACGAAGACCTCGCCGAGCAGCTTGAGATTCACCCGATCAAGGTAGGTGCCGCACCCGCTCGATCGCAGTCGGGTGCGTCCAGAGTCACCCCAGGACGGGGACGCCGGTGGCGGCCGACACGATTTTCTCGTACGCCTCGGGGTCGGTCGTGAAGTCACCCAGTTGGACGGTCTTGTGCGTCCCGTGGAAGTCGGACGATCCGGTGACCACGAGCCCGAGGTCGCCGGCGAGCGCGCGCACGTGTTCCCGCTCGGCCGGCGAGTGGTCCTCGTGGTCGGCCTCGAGCCCGAACATCCCCGCCTCGGCCAGCTCGACGATCAACCGATCCGGCACGACCCTCCCTCGTACGGTGGCTCGGGGGTGGGCGAAAACGGCCACGCCCCCGGCCGCACGCACTGCTCGCACGGCCTCGAAAACATCAAGATCTGCTTTCGGTACGAAGTAGCGCGCGCCCAGCCAGCGGGAGGCGAACGCCTCGTTGGTGGTGCGCACGAGTCCCGCCCGGATCAGGGCCTGCGCGATGTGCGGCCGCCCGACCGAGCCGCCCCGGGCGTAGCCGAAGACCTCGTCCCACGTGATCGGGACGCCGTCGGCGGCCAGCTTGCGCACGATCTTCTCGGCCCGCTGTTCCCGATCCGTACGCAGGCGGGCCAGGTCACCGGCGAGGCGCGGCTCGGCCGGGTCGAACAGGTAGGCCAGCATGTGCAGCGCGATCGGCCATTCCTCGGCGCCGTGCCACCGGCAGGACAGCTCGGCCCCGCGCACCAGCCGCAGACCCTCGGGCCGGGCGTCGGCCGCGGCCTGCCAGCCGCCGGTGGTGTCGTGGTCGGTTATCGCCATGACGTCGAGACCGGCCGCGGCGCCCGCCTTGACCAGCTCGGCAGGGGTGAGGGTGCCGTCGCTGGCCGTGGAATGGCAGTGCAGGTCGATTCGGGTCACCGCAAAACGCTACCGGCCTCGCGCCACCCGTTGCTGCCGGGCGCGACGATCCCTGCGTCACAACCCCGTTCCCGTACGCCCGTCAAGCGTCGTCGCCGTCGCTGTCCTTGCCGAGACGCGCCTCGACCGCCTGCGGCTCGTACATCTCCTCGACCACGCGCAAGTAGAGCTCGTTGGGGTTGGGCAGGTGCTTGACCTCGCGCAGCGCCTGATCCTGACCGGCCGACTCGAGCACGAACGTGCCGTAGCTGAGCATGCGGCCCAGCGCGGACTGCTCGTATTTCATGTCGGTGACCCGCAGCAGGGGCATCATGGCGACCCGGCGGGTGATGATGCCGTTGACCACCATGACCCGTTTGTTGGTCAGGATGAAGCGGTCGAAATACCAGTCGAAGACTTTCCAGGCGACCCAGCTGATCACGCCGAGCCAGATCAGGACGGCCGCGGTGACCAGGCCGTTGATGTTCTGCCGGGTGAGGAAGCCGGCCAGATAGCCGAGGAGGAGGGTGGCGCCCGCCCCGATGCCCAGCGGCGTGGTCAGGTGGATCCAGTGCCGCTTCCACTCGCCGCGATAGCGCTCGGTGGGGAAGAGATAGCGAGCGACCAGAGTGGTCGGTTCGTCCTCGAGCGGGAGCACGCGGCGCGGTCCGCCGCCGCCACCCTCGGGACCCAGGCCCTCGAGCTCTTCCTCGGTGAAGATGGGCGGCTCGTACTCGTCGGCGGTGTCGTCGTAACCGGCGCGATAGCCGGTGTCCCGCGCGTAGCCCGCATCTTCCGAGTAACCGGCGTCCGGGTTGAAGCCGGCGTCCGGATTGAAGCCAGGGCCGTCCGAATAGGGCCGGCGCCGCCGTGCACGATCGGGGTCCTCATCGAACGCCGGGTCGTTGTACCCGAAGTTCTCGTCGTCGTCCCGAGGACGACCGGCGCCCTCGCCTCGAGGCTCGTGCGGCTCAGCTGGACCACCCATGTGGTGATGCTAAGCGACGAGGTTGGTGAAGAACGTGCCGAAGCCTCGGGCAATATCGGCGATCGTGCCTCCGAGTGACTCGAACACCGACGCTGCCGAGTTCGGGTTGAAGGCGATGAAAAAGATCAAGAACGCGATACCAAGCCAGGTCAGAACCTTCTTGATCATGGCGGGCCTTCTCCTGTGGGTGCGGGTGACGGTCAGCGCCGCGGCAGTACTGACGGTATCAGCTTCGTCGCTCGGTGTGAACATTGTGGCCGAAAAGCCGATTCCATTCCCGCAGGTCAGGGCCCAACTTGGCTAGGCCTTGCCCTGCAGGTACGGCGACGGCGCTCCGTACACGAGCTCGGGCGGCAGCCCCTCGGAGAGGTCGTGCAGGACGACATGCTCCGCGAGGAAGTAGCCCGCGCTTGCGGGCCAGGCTATCGCATAGAGCCACATTCCTTTCGCCTCACTCACGTATGCGCTTCGATCCTCCGGGGACTTGACGCACCACAGTGGAGTGGGGTGGCCGGCCGCTTTGATCTTGGCATGTGGACCCGGGTGCCCGTTACCGTCGGCGAGCGCCTCGGCGATCAGGTGACCCGGATCGATGCCGGGGATGCCGGCGAACCTGGTGCCGAGGCCGACGCCGGGTTGCTCGGCGATCAGCACGACATCGGCGGGCCCACCACCCAGGGGCTCGGGGCCGCTGCAGGCGAGCGCGGCCGCCCGGACGCCGCGGCGGTCGTCACCCGCCCAGCCGACACCGGTGACCATCCACCCCGCGGGCAACGGCCACGGGCACCAGAACGGCACTCCCGCCCCGGGGGCCGGCTGGCGGCGCAGCATGCTGTCGACGATGTCGGCGTTGATGTGCTCCGCGACGTGGAACGGCGGGACATCGCCGCAGTTGTCACACCGCCATTCGCTGTGCATCAGGTCGGGCTTGCGCACCTGTGCACCACATCTGGGGCAACTCACTGTGACACCCACGCTCTTACCGTGCGGCCCGCGCGAGGCCGCGTCAAGCGAATCCGCAGAACCCGGGCCTATCAGCAAGATTCACCCGGGCGGGGGTCCCGCGTGCGCGCGGATCCAGGCGTGCATCGCGATGCCGCTGGCCACGCCCGCGTTGATCGACCGGGTCGAGCCGTACTGGGCGATCGAGAACAACTCGGCACACGCCGCCCGGGCCGGCTCGGACAGCCCCGGGCCCTCCTGGCCGAAGAGCAGGACGCACCGCCTCGGCAGGGTGGTCGTCTCCATCGGCCGCGAGCCCGGCAGGTTGTCGATCCCGATCACCGGCAGGTCGAGCCCGGTGGCCCAGGCGACGAACTCCTCGATCGTCGGGTGGTGCCGCACGTGCTGGTAACGGTCCGTGACCATGGCGCCGCGCCTGTTCCACCGCCGCAGCCCCACGATGTGCACCTCGGCGGCCAGAAAGGCGTTGGCGTTGCGCACCACGGTGCCGATGTTGAAGTCGTGCTGCCAGTTCTCGATGGCGACGTGGAAGTCGTGGCGGCGGGTGTCCAGATCGGCGACGACCGCCTCGCGGCTCCAGTAGCGGTAGCGGTCGACGACGTTTCGGCGATCGCCCCCCGCGAGCAGCTCAGGGTCGTAGCGCGGGTCGTCGGGCGGGTCACCGGTCCACGGCCCGACGCCGACCTCGGCGGACTCGTCCTCAGCGGCAATCATGGGCGGTTACGCTACCCAGCCCCGCACGCCGCTGGTTCGCCCCCGTGTTGAGAACGGGGGAGACGCAATGAGCGGCGGGGCCCTCCCCGGCACCCGCCGCCCACGCTCTGTTGCACGAGAGTCTGCCTCACCCTGCGTATGCATGTGAAGGAAATTCGCCAGTGACTCAGGTCACATTTAACATTCTTTCCTATTACCCTCGGCAGGAAGGATCGCCGAGGTCATTGGCGGTACCGTCCGCCCTTCACGGCCATGTCCGGATTCTCCAGCGCAAAACGGACGTCACAACTTGCTCGGTAATCGAGAGCAGTCTGCTCACTAATCGTTACGATGGGTTGCCCAAGCCCCACTCGGTGTCTCGATTTGGTGCTCCAGACCACGTGTCGCCCGGCCCTGAAGCGGGAATTGCTGACGTGAACTATGGGTTTCATCGCACGAAAGCCAATTTCCCGTGGACGGAGACATCATGGCGACGGTTGCGCTGACCGCTGAGAACTTCGACGAGGTCACCGGCAAGGACGGCATCGTCCTGGTGGACTTCTGGGCAAGCTGGTGCGGGCCGTGCGTCCGCTTCGCTCCGACCTACGAGCGGTCGTCCGAGAAGCACGAGGGCATCACCTTCGGCAAGGTCGACACCGAGGCCGAGCAGGCGCTCGCCGCGAAGTTCGACATTCGCTCGATCCCGACGATCATGGCCGTCCGCGACGGCGTCATCGTCTTCTCCCAGCCCGGCGCTCTTCCCGAGTCGGCCCTGGAAAACCTGATCGAGCAGGTGGAGAAGCTCGACATGGACGAGGTGCGCCAGCAGCTCGCGGCTCACAGCCACTAGCTTCCTGGTCAGAGGCCCGCGAACCGGTTCGGTTCGCGGGCCTTTCGCATGCCCGGGGCGACACGCCACACCTGACTGGACAACCGGATCGAACATGTGTTCGACTCTTCGCCATGCGATGGTCCAACCTGTCGGCCCCTTCCGACGGCGGCTCGCTCCTCGACAGGGCAGCGCCGGCGGCTCCACCCCTGCCGTTGGCGCTGCCCGGCGCCGCTGTCCGCACGTTCGACACCCCCGGCTTCGCCGGCATGACGTTCTACGAGATCCAGGCGAAGAGCCTGATCAATCGCGTGCCGGGCGCGTCCCGGGTGCCGTTCGAGTGGACCATCAATCCCTATCGCGGCTGCTCCCACGCCTGTGCGTATTGCCTGTCGGGCGACACCCCGATCCTGATGGCCGACGGCACCACCCGACGGCTGGCCGATCTGCGTAAGGGTGACGCCATCATGGGCACGATGGGCGCCGGCTCCACCCGGCGCTACGTGCCCACCACGGTGCTCGACCAGTGGTCGACCACCAAGGCCGCCTTCCGGGTCACCCTGGCCGACGGCACCCGCCTGGTCTCCAGCGGCGACCACCGGTTCCTCACCGACCGCGGCTGGCGCCACGTCAGCCCGGCCGAGCCCCACCAGCCCGCGCTCGCCGTGGGCGACCTCATGTTCGGCGTCGGCCACTTCGCCGAGCCGCCCAAGGAGTCCCCCGACTATCGGGCGGGCTTCCTGTGCGGCCTGATCCGGGGCGACGCCGGCCGGGGCGAGGGCGCGGCCCCGCAGTCCCGCGAGGGCGACGCCTGGGTCCGGGCCGACGGCTATCTCGACGACGTCCGCCTGCACGAGGCGCTGCGCTGGCCCGACCTGCCCACCACGGGGTGGTACAGGGGCTTTCTGGCCGGCGCCTTCGGGGCCGTGGGCACGGCCGACCGCCTGGCGATCAGCTTCACCAGCGGCGACCGGCTGTTCCTGTCCCGGGTCACCGCCGCGCTGACCTATCTCGGTCTACCCAGTCGCACGCCCGTCCGCGTCCGGGGTGGCGGTGGCACCGGCACGGTCGAGATCGACCGCGACCTGTGGGCCGCGCTGCGCTTCCGGCATCTCACCGGCATCGACGGTGCCCCGCTCGACGCCTCGGGCGTCGGCGTGCGGGCCGGCCGCCAGCTCGCCGTGGTCGACATCGAGGATCTCGGGCTCACCCTGCCGCTGTTCGACATCTCCACCGGCACTGGCGACTTCATCGCCGACGGCGTGGTCAGCCACAACTGCTTCGCCCGGCACACCCACAGCTATCTCGACCTCGACTCCGGCCACGACTTCGACACCAAGATCGTCGTCAAGGTCAACGCGGGCGAGCTGATCCGCCGCGAGCTGGCCGCGCCGCGGTGGCGGGGCGCACACATCGCCATGGGCACCAACGTCGACGTCTATCAGCGCGCCGAGGGCCGCTATCGGCTGATGCCCGAGATCCTGGCCGCCCTGCGCGACCACGCCAACCCGTTCTCGATCCTCACCAAGGGCACGCTGATCCTGCGCGACCTCGAGCTGCTGACCCAGGCGGCCGAGGTCACCCGGGTCGGGCTGTCGTTCTCCGTCGGCTTCCTCGACGAGCAGGTCTGGCGGGCCGTCGAGTCGGGCACCCCCAGCCCGCGCCGCCGGCTCGACGCGGTTCGCCGGCTGACCGACGCCGGGTTCGCCGTCGGCGTGCTGATGGCGCCGATCCTGCCCGGCCTCACCGACACCGACGAGTCGATCGACGAGACCGTCGCGGCGATCGCGGCCGCCGGCGCCACCAGCGTCACCGCGCTCCCGCTGCATCTGCGCCCCGGCGCCCGGGAGTGGTATGCCGCGTGGCTCACCAGCACCCGGCCCGATCTGGCGCCGCGCTATCGCGAGCTCTACGGCAACGGGTCCTACGCGCCACAGACCTACCAGCGCGAGGTCACCGCGCGGGTGCGCATGGCGGCCCGCCGGCACGGCCTGCACCGGGCCGAGCCGGGCGAGGCGCGCACCGTGGCCCCGGCCCCCGAGCCCGACGATGATCGCCAGTTGACGCTGTTGTGAGAAACCGTGACTACAGTCGATCACATGAGGGATGCACAGCAGATCCTGGCGGAGGCCAACGTCATCGCCGTGGTCGGCGCGTCGCGCGACCCGTTCAAGCCGGCCCACACCGTGCCGCTGCAGATGCTCCGGCACGGCTGGCGGATCATCCCGGTCAACCCGTTCGTCGACGAGGTGTTCGGGGTCCCGACGGTGGCGACGCTGGCCGACATCGGCGAGCCGATCGACCTGGTCGACATCTTCCGCCCGGCGCACGACGCGGTCGAGGTGGTCCGGCAGGCGGTCGCGATCAAGGCGCCCGCGGTCTGGCTGCAGAGCGGAATCGTGTCGGCCGAGGCGCGGCGGATCGCCGAGGAGGCCGGGATCGACTACGTCGAGGACCGCTGCCTCGCCGTCGAGCGCGCGGTGGGCAGCCTCAGCAAGCTCACCTAGGCGGGCGCCCGCGCGGCGCGGGATCGGGCAGGATCAGTCCGATTACCGTCGCAACCTGCGGACACGTCCACCTATCGTGTCCTCCGCTGCGTCCCGGCTAGTACCGTGCCGGGGAACGAGGAGGACCTGATGACTTATCCACCCGGTGGCACACCGGATCCATACCAGCCCCAGCAGCCCTACGGGCAGCAGCCGTACGACCCGACGACGCCGTATTCGGCCGAGCCGTCGAGCGGGCAGCCCTACGGTCAGCCGTCCAGCGGCCAGCCGTACGGTGCGCCCTCGAGCGGCCAGCCGTACGGTCAGCCGCCGCCCGTCTACGGGCAGGACGCTTATAAGGGCGGCCAGCCGTACGGGCAGCCCGGCTACGGCCAGCCCTACGCCGCGCCGGTGGTGGCCACGACCAACACGATGGCCATCCTGGCGCTGGTGTTCGCGTTCGTGTTCGCCCCGGCCGCGATCGTGATGGGCCACATCTCGAAGAAGCAGATCCGCCAGACCGGCGAGCAGGGCGACGGCCTGGCCACGGCCGGCCTCTGGCTGGGCTACATCTTCACCGGCCTCGGCGTCCTGGTCTGCGCGTTCTACGTGATCGCGATCGTCTTCGCGGTCAACTCGAGCACGAGCCCGTAACCGCCCACCGCGGCCGGCCGGTCAAATGACCAGCCGGCCGCGGGGCGGGCTCAGCGGAACTCGGCCTCGCGGACGCTGTTGCCGCCGTCGACGACCAGCATCTGACCGGTGATGTAGGAGGCGGCCGGCGAGCAGAGGAACGCGATCGCCGCGGCTACCTCGTCGGGCGCGCCGGGACGGCCGATCGGCGTGCCCAGGCCCTGCTTGATCTCGGTGACCGTGGACGCGGCGGTGTAGATCGTGCCCGGCGCCACGCAGTTGACAGTCACGCCGTCGGCGACCAGCTCCATCGCGAGCGCCCGGGTCAGGCCGACCACGCCCGCCTTGGCCGCCGCGTACGCCGCCTCGGTCGGCAGCGCGTTGACCGGGCCGGCCGTCGCCGACAGGTTCACGATGCGGCCCCAGCCCTGCTCGGCCATGCCGCCCTGGAAGGCCCGGCTGCACAGGAAGGCCGTGCTCAGGTTCCGGTCGATCTCGGACTTCCACTCGTCGTACGTGAGCTGGGCGACCGGCCGGAGAATCTCGGGACTGGCCCGGCTGGTCAGGCCGGCGTTGTTGACCAGCACCTCGACGTCGCCCAGGTGATCGGAGACGGCGTCGGCCAGCGCGCCCACCTCGGCCTCGTCGGTCAGATCGGCGACGAACCCGGTGATGCCCAGTTCGGCGGCGCGCTCGTGGATGCGCCGCGTGGTCGAGACGATCGCCACCCGCGCCCCGAGGTCACGCAGCCGGCGGGCCGTCGCGTAGCCGATCCCGTCCGGGCTGCCCGCGCCCGTGACCAGGGCGACCTTGCCGTCCAGTCGCATCGTGACCGGCGCTTCCTGCGGCTCCTCAGCCTCCACCTCGACCCCTCACCTCACAGCGTCTTCCGGCGTTCCCCGGCACATCCTCTCAGCCCGGATCCACCGGACGACCCGGAGGGACGCCAATCCGCACGTCAACCAGGCGTTTCGCGCCGAAGAGCCGACCCCGGCCGGTGGAACCTCGGCTCAGTCGACGCGCGGAGTGGCGGTCGGGTTGGCCAACGGGCGTACCGGGGCTTCTTGGATGAAGAGCAGCGGGGCCTCGGGGCCGTAGCGGGCGGGCAGCTCGGTGCGGGCCCGATCGAGATCCTGCGTGCCGATCTCGACCCCGGCGCCGTCGTGGCGGGCCCCGACCGAGACGATACGGACGCCGCTGTGGGTCCAGAAGTCGAGGTCGGCCAGCACCCGGTCGTGCCAGACGGCCAGGTCGGTGGCCGGGTGGGCGGCGTCCCGGACGACGATGCAGGTGTCCTCGGCGGCCCGGCGGATGTAATCGTCGAAGGCCGCCGACGGCACCCGGTGCACGATGGCGCGCGCGTTCTCCTGGTCGACCTCGAGGCCGGCGTAGCTGGTGGCGAACTCGGCCCGGCCCGCCCGGTCGATGCGGTCCATCGCGGCCTCGAGCTTGGCCGGCGTGACCGGCATGGCCACCCCGGCGACCGCCATGTGCTCCGGCAGGCGCAGGAACTCGCAGCCCGCGGTGCTCCAGCCGCCGGTCAGGCCGGGGCCGTCGGCGGGCCGCTCGCCGGCCGGGTCGGCGCAGCCGCCGATCACGAGAACCGCCCCGAGCACCAGGAGACAACCGATTCGGAATCGAGAGCCGTACATCGCATTCCCCCTCTCTACCGCGCCCGGGCGAAGCCCGCCAGGCGAGCGCCCGCAGGACTCAACGAACGAAACGCCCAAAACGCCCGGCGCAGAGCTGGGTGGCCGGGAGGGGTGGCGGCCGGGAGGGGCCGCGGCTGGGAGGGGTGACGGCCGGCGAGGGGCGGCGCCGGGAGGAGGTGGCTGGGCGGGGTCGGGTTCAGTCGGTGAGTGACGGGTCGACGGCGGGGCGGCCGGCCCTGGTCGCGCCGAGAATGAAAACGGCCACCCCGGCCATCAGGAGCGCGATGCCGGGCAGGGCGGCCGCCCGCGGTTCCTGACCGAGCCAGGCCCAGGCCAGCAGCGCAGCGCCCGGAACCTCCAGCAGCCCGAGCACGCTGACAGTGGTGGCCGAGGTGCGCTGGAGGGCGTAGCTGAACATCGAGTGACCCAGCAACTGGGCACCCGCGACGAGGGCCAGGATCGCCAGCCAGGTGCGGTTGTCGTAGCCGGCCAGCGGGAGCCCGGCAGCCAGGCAGACCCCGGCCAGGATGACGGCGCAGGTGCCGTAGCAGATCCACGTGTATGTCGTCGTGCTCAACTCGGTGCGGGACCGCTCGCCGAGGGCGGTGTAGATCGCGGCGAAGATGCCGCCCAGCAGGGCCAGCACGTCGGCGAAGACGGCCTGACCGGAGACGCCGATGTCGGCGCCCGTGGCCCAGGCGGCGCCGGCCACCGCCAGCCCGATGCCGATCCAGCCCGACAGCGACGGCCGGCGACCCTGGGCGGCCGCGATCAGGCCCTGCCAGACCGGCTGGGTCGCGACCAGGGCGGCCGCCGTGGCCACCGAGCCGAGCTGCACGCTGGGCATCCAGGTGGCGAAGTGGGCGGCGAGCGCGAGGCCGGCGAGCACGGCGAAGAGCCTCGTACGGCGGGTGGAACCGAGAATCTCGGCGCGCCGGGGCCCGTACGTGATGGGGGTCAGCACGACCGTGGCCAGCGCGTTGCGCCAGAACGCGATGGCCAGGGCGGGAGCGGCCGCGTAGACGATCAGCGAGGCCGAGGACGAGACGGCGAGGACCGCGACGATCAGCGCGAGGGCCGTCGGTAAACCGGCGCGATGGCGCGATGAGCGCTCATTCATCCCCGGCCGTCGCTTCTTGCGGACTTCTGCACCACAGTTTGCGAACCCCTATTGAACGGAAAGTAATGCTGTCGCTACAGTCACCGAGGTTTGCCGCCCTTTTCATCCCCCTCGATGCCCCGGGAGGCGTTTTGCCATGCCCGCATACCGTGCGGTCGTGTTCGATTTTTTCGGCACCCTGACTCGATCTGTCCAACGGGGACCCCAGCACGCGGAGATCGCCCGGTCGCTCGGCGCCGATCCCGAGGCGGTCCGCGGGGTGCTGGACCGCACGTTCCGGGCCCGCGCGCGAGGACGTTACGGGTCCGCCGAGGCCACCCTACGGTGGGTGATCGAGCAGGCCGGTGGACACCCCCGTACGGATCAGGTGCGAGCCGGCGTGCCGTTGCGCGTCGACGCCCTCAAGGCCGACACCCGGTTGCGCGCCGACGCGGTCAGCGCGCTCGCGGCGATCAAGCGGCGCGGTCTGAGCACCGCCCTGATCAGCGACTGCACGCACGAGCTGCCGGCGTTCCTGCCCAGCCTGCCGGTCGCTCCCCTGCTCGACGCGACTATCTATTCCGTACGGCTGGGGGTCTGCAAGCCCGATCCGCGCATCTACCTGGCCGCCTGCGAGCAGCTCGACGTGCCCCCGAGCGAGTGCCTGTATGTGGGTGACGGCGGCAGTCACGAGCTGACCGGCGCCGCCGCGGTGGGCATGACCCCGGTTCGCCTGGCCGCCCCCGACCTGGTCAACCACCTGGTCTTCGACGCCGACACCAACTTCGCCGGCCGTACGGTCCGGTCGCTCACCGAGGTGGTCGGGCTCGTCGACCACGCCCGCATCGCACGGCCGCTTAAGATTGCCCCGTGACTTCCGCGGTGCTCGACGAGGCGCTCAAGAAGGCCGCGCTGGCCTGGATCTCCGTCGGCGACGGGCCGGCCCTGGCCCTGTGGGTGCTGCCCCTCGACGGCACGCTGATCGTGGTCAGCGGCCCGGGTGAGCAGTTCGCGCCGGGTCTGGCCGAGACAACCCGGGCCACCGTACGCCTCCGCGGCGACAACGGCGGCCTCATCGTGATCACCGAGGCCGTGGTGGCCCGGATCGCCCCGGGCACCGACGAGTGGGCTTCGGTGGCGCCGCAGCTGGCGGCCAAGCGGCTGAACGCCTCGGGGACGGCCGACGAAGTGGCGGCCCGCTGGGCGTCGACGGGGTGCGTGGTCGTGCGGCTGACCCCGGTGGTCGACCAGCCGGTGACCGAGCGGCCGAACCTGCCGGTCGAGTCGGGAGCGGCCGAGCCTCGGGAGACGCCGGCCCGGGTGGAGACCCGCCGCCCGTTCCGGCTGCATCGGGTGAAGCGGCGCTAACAGCTGCGTCGCGGTGAGCGGCACTGGCCCCAACGCAACGCTGAACGGCGCTGACACCCGCGTCCGCGTTGAGCAGCGCTAACACGCGCATCGCGTTGAGCGGCACTGACCCCAGCGCCACGCTGAACGGCGCTGACAACTACTCCACGCTAATAAGCGCGTTCAGGCGCGTCGCAGATTGGCACAACGGCCGGCGATCGCCTGTGGATATCTCCGCGAGCTCGAAACCGCGCCGAGCGCCTCCTGTGGACAACTCAACCCCGTCAGCTTGACACCCCGTAGGGTCACCCCGACAGCGCCCCTGGGTGGCCGGGGGTGGTGGTGGGCACTCCAGGGGAAAGAATCTTCAGCAACAGGGGTGAATCGATCTTCAGCCGATGAAGGGCGGCACGATGATGGTGCCGGTGGCGATCGGGACGGCGTGGCCGGTGACGGTGGCCTGGGTGGCGGAGCCGGCGGCGGCCGTCACGGTGCAGTCCAGCAGGGACGGGCGCTTCATCTCGTGGCCCTGGTGCACGCGGTAGGACGAGGTGCCGTCGGCGGGCAGCCATCCGGCGGCGACCAGCCACACGCCCAGGCCGAGCGCGGCCGAACCGGTGGCCGGGTCTTCGGGGACGGCCGCACCGGGGCAGAAGACCCGGGCGTGGGCCTCCGACGTCGACTCGGACCAGGCGAACACGGACAGCCCCGTGAGGCCGGCGCGGCGGGCCGCGGGAGTGTCGATCTCGATGTCGGCGAGGGCCTCACGGCGTACGGGAAGGAATGTCCAGTCGAGACCACAGCCGGCCGACCGCGGCGGGGCGCCCGAGAAATCGTCGGAGGTCAGGCCGGCGATGGCGAGCAGCTGCGTGGGGTCGAGCGGCGGGCCCAGCCGGGGTGTGCCGCCGGTGACCGTGGCCGAGCCGCCGGGGGTCACGGTGATCGGCAGCAGGCCCGCGCCGCACTCCTGAACCACCTGTCCCGGTGAAAACAGGCCGCGCCGCATCGAGGTGACCGCGGCGCCGACTGTCGGGTGGCCGGCGAACGGGAGCTCGCCCTCGGGCGTGAAGATGCGGGCCCGGTAGGTGGCCGTGGGAGCGGTCGGCGGCAGCACGAAAACGGTCTCGGCCAGGTTGAACTCGCGGGCCAGGGTATACATCTGGTCGGTGGCCAGATCGGTGGCGTCGTAGACCACGGCGAGTGGATTCCCCGCGAACGGCCGATCTGTGAATACGTCGACGATCTCGTACGCCACTCCTGACATGTCCGGACCCTAACCTAGGCTGGAGCCGTGACCATGGGGACGAGGGTTTATCTGGCCCGGCTCGCCGGGTTGCCTGTCTTCGACCCCAACGGTGACCGGGTCGGGCGGGTCCGCGACGCAGTCGTACGCCTTCGCACCACGAACCGGCCCCCGCAGGTGGTCGGGCTGGTGGCCGAGATGGCGCTGCGCCGGCGCATCTTCCTGCCGATCGGCCGGGTGACGTCGATGGACGCCGAGGGGGTCGTGCTGGCCAGCGGCTCGCTCAACCTGCGCCGGTTCGAGAAGCGGCCCAACGAGCTGCTGCTGGTCGAGGATCTGCTGGACCGGCGGGTGACGGTGGTGCCCGACGACGGCGACGGGCCGGGCACGACCGGCGCGGTGGTCGACATCGGCACCGAGCTCAACCGCAACAACGAATACCTGGTGACCCGGATCGCCGTACGGGAGCACACCGGCCGGCTGGCCCGGCGCGGCCACGTCTTCCAGGCCGATTACGACCGGGTTCGCGGCCTGATCGGCCCGACCGACACCCAGGGCACCTCCAACTTGCTGGCCCTGCTCGAGCAGATGAAGCCGGCCGACATGGCGAACGCGCTGCAGGATCTGCCCGACGCCCGGCGCAACGAGGTCGCCGTGGCGCTGAGCGACCGCACGCTGGCCGACGTGCTGGAGGAGCTGCCCGAGCACGACCAGGTCGAGATCCTCGTCCGGCTCGATCGGGAACGCGCCGCCGACGTGCTCGAGCGGATGGACCCGGACGACGCCGCCGACCTGCTCGGCGAGCTGCCCAAGGCCGAGCAGGCCGTGCTGCTCGATCTGATGGAGCCCGAGGAGGCCGCCCCGGTGCGGCAGCTGATGAACTATCGCCCGGGCACGGCGGGCAGCGTCATGACCTCGGAGCCGGTGATCCTGACCCCCGACACCACGGTGGCCGAGGCGTTGGCCCGCATCCGCGAGCCCGAGCTGTCGCCGGTGGTCGCCGCACAGGTGTTCGTGGCGCGTGCGCCGTCGGCCACGCCGAGCGGGAAATACCTGGGCATGGTGCATTTCCAGCGGCTGCTGCGCGAGCCCCCGTCGTCGATTCTGGGCGGCATCATCGACAACGACCTCGAGCCGCTGCGCCCCGAGACCACGCTCGCCGAGATCATCAAACAGATGGCCACGTACGACCTGGTCGCGATGCCCGTGATCGACTCGTCGCGCCGCCTGGTGGGCGCGGTGACCGTCGACGACGTGCTCGACCACTCGCTGCCCCGAGACTGGCGCGACCGTGACCTGCACGAGTCCGAGAGCAGCGAGGTCACGCTGTGACCGAGCCCCGCCGCGACCGCCTGGACCAGCCCGTCGAGCCGGGCAGGGTGCGGCTGCCCCGCTTCGACCCGGAGTCGTTCGGCCGCTGGTCCGAGAGCATCGCGCGCTACATGGGCACGGCCCAGTTCATCGTGTGGATGACGCTGGTGATCGCGGCCTGGTTCGGCTGGAACACTCTCGCGCCGGCGAATCTGCGTTTCGACCCGTACACGTTCACGTTCCTGACCTTGATCTTGTCGTTGCAGGCGTCGTACGCCGCGCCGCTGATCCTGCTCGCGCAGAATCGCCAGACCGACCGCGACCGCCTGGCCATGGAGGAGGACCGCCGGCGGGCCG
Source organism: Paractinoplanes lichenicola (assembly GCF_016785085.1). Taxonomy (GTDB): domain Bacteria; phylum Actinomycetota; class Actinomycetes; order Mycobacteriales; family Micromonosporaceae; genus Actinoplanes; species Actinoplanes lichenicola. The sequence goes on along the minus strand of NZ_JAENHO010000003.1, from coordinate 290,874 downwards.
CGATGCAGAAGGCGGACACCGAATATCTGGCCCGCGAGATCGCGTCGCTGCGGATCGCGCTGGGCGAGGTGGCGACCCGCGACTTCCTGCGGTCCGAGCTGGCCCGGCTGGCCGACGAGCTGGACGAAGCCGCGCACCGGCGGGAGAAAAGAGCCCGTACGGACTGGGAGGAGGATCGCAAGGACTGGGACGAGGATCGCCGATAGCCCCGACGTAGCATGGGCATCATGTCCGCACCCGCCTCCACCATCGAGGACGCGATCCAGGCCGCGCTGGCCACCGTCGACGACCCCGAGATCCGCCGCCCGATCACCGACCTCGGCATGGTCAAGGGCTTCACCGTCGCCGAAGGCACGGTCCGGGTCGAGCTGCTGCTGACCGTGGCCGGTTGCCCGCTGCGCGACAAGCTCAACTCCGACATCACCGCCGCCCTCACCAAGATCCCCGGCATCACGTCGGTCAGCGTCGATTTCGGCGTGATGGACGAAGAGCAGCGCAAGGCCCTGCAGGAGACCCTGCGCGGCGGCAGCGGCACGGCCGAGCCGGTCATCCCGTTCGCCCAGCCCGGCTCGCGTACGAGGGTCTATGCGGTGGCCAGCGGCAAGGGCGGGGTCGGCAAGTCGAGCGTGACCGTCAACCTGGCCGCGGCCCTGGCCAAGCGCGGGCTCTCGGTCGGCGTGATCGACGCGGACATCTACGGCCACTCGGTGCCCCGCATGCTGGGCGTGGACGGCCGGCCGACCCGGGTCGAAGACATGATCATGCCGCCGCAGTCGCACGGCGTGAAGGTGATCTCGATCGGCATGTTCACGGCCGGCAACGCCGCGGTCGTGTGGCGCGGCCCGATGCTGCACCGCGCGCTGCAGCAGTTCCTGGCCGACGTCTACTGGGGCGACCTCGACGTGCTGCTGCTCGACCTGCCCCCGGGCACGGGCGACGTGGCCATCTCGCTGGCCCAGCTCCTGCCCAACGCGGAGATCCTGGTCGTCACCACCCCGCAGACCGCCGCCGCCGAGGTGGCCGAGCGGGCCGGCGCGATCGCCCTGCAGACCCACCAGCGCCTGGTCGGCGTGGTCGAGAACATGTCGTGGCTGGAGCTGCCCGACGGCTCGCGCATGGAGGTCTTCGGCGCGGGCGGCGGGCAGGCCGTGGCCGACTCGCTGACCACCACGGTGGGCGCCTCGGTGCCGCTGCTGGGTCAGGTGCCGCTCGACACCCGCGTGCGTGAGGCGGGCGACGCCGGCGACCCGATCGTGCTGGCCACCCCCGACGCGCCGGCCGCCAAGGCCCTCGACGCCGTGGCCGACAAGCTGGCCGTGCGCCGCGAGTCGCTGGTCGGCAAGCCGCTCGGCCTGATGGTCAACACCCGGCGCTGAGCGCTCAGGTCGCGTCGAGGTCGAACTTCTGCCTCGGCGCGACCGCCGTGGCCGGCTTGTCCGACGGCGTGCTGTTGCTGGTGTTCTTGATGTCGGCGGCCGCGGCGACCTCGGTGAGGTCGGTCTTCACCCCGTTCAGGTCCTGCTTCACGTCGTCGAGCAGGCCCTGCAGCGGCTTGCGGATCGCCGCCTCGTCCTCCTCGCTGATCAGGTGCTTGCGGATGAACGCCTTGGGGTGCAGATCCTGCAGCTGAAGGTCGGTGCCGAGCTCACGGTTGAGGTCGCTGGTCGCGTTTTGCGCCATGGCCCGCAGGCCGCGCAGCATGCGCAGGCCGTCGCCGATCACCTTGGGAAGCCGCTCACCGAAGATCAGCAGCGCCAGCATGAGCAGCGCGCCGATCTCCCACCAGTTCAAATTCTCGAACATGTGGCCTCCCCAGGTCCGGTGCCAAGCCTACGCACACGAGGTGACACTTGGCGGTCCGGACGGCGATCAGTTGGAGTCGGCGACCAGGGTCACCGAGGCTGTTTCCGTCTTCGTCCCGCGACGGTACTCCACCGAGACCGTGGCGCCCGGGTCGTACTTGCGGACCAGGGCGATCAGGTCGGTGCCGTCCTCGAGCACGTGGCCGTCGAGCTTGGTGACCACGTCACCGGACTTCATGCCGGCGGCGGCGGCCGGGCCGGCCGGCTCGACCGAGCGCAGCCGGGCCCCCGACGTGCTGGTGCCGCCGGTGACCACCTCGGCGCCGATCACCGTACGGCGGGCCTTGCCGTGGTCGATGATGTCGACCGCCACGCGTTCGGCCTGGTTGATCGGGATCGCGAAGGCCAGGCCGATGTTGCCGGCCTCGGTCTCGTTGCCGCCGACCGAGCGGATCACCGAGTTGACCCCGATGACCTGGCCGGCCGCATTGACCAGCGGACCACCGGAGTTGCCCTGGTTGACCGCGGCGTCGGTCTGGATGGCCGCGTAATACCGGGTCGTGCCCGCGTCGCCGGCCTCGATCGTGCGGTCGACCGCGCTGACGATCCCGTACGTCACCGTGTTGCGCAGCGCCAGCGGTGAGCCGAACGCGAGCACCGGGTCACCGACCGCGATCGCGTCCGAGTCCCCGATCGCCACCGCGGGCAGGCCGGACTTGGCGACCTTGATCACAGCCACGTCGGACTGCGGATCGCGGCCGACCAGCTTGGCCGGGGCGGTGGAGCCGTCGCTGAAGACCACCGACATGGTGTCGTCGGCGCCCTCCACGACGTGGTCGTTGGTGACCACGTAGCCGTCGCCGGAGACCACGAACCCGGTGCCGATCGCACCCGTGACGCGCACGGTGACCACGCTCGGGAGCACCTTGGCGGCGATCCCGGCGAGCGAGTCGGGCGCCCGGTTCGCGGCGGCCGGCGGGTCCTGCGGGGTGGACCCCAGCGCGGTGCCTCCGCCGCCGTTTCCGTAGCCGCTCTTGACGGCGAAAAGGAAGCCCAGCGTGCCGCCCAGACCACCCGCCAGCAGGGCCGTGACCAGGCAGATGACCAGGATCGGGGTGAAGGACCGGCGGGGGGCGTCGGGGTCGGGGACGGCCTCGGGCACCGGCCCGGCCGAGGCGCCCGGATTCTGCACCACGACGGCGGTCGGCGCGTACGGGTCGCGCCACGGGTCGGCGAGCGCGTCGGACCACCACGGCGAGCCCGGCTGGGGCGGACCGCCCGCAGGTGGCAGGGGCTGACCGTGGGCGGGCGGCGGAAGGGGCCGAGCATTCCAGCCGTCGGTCACGTCGGTGCCTCCACTCAGTTCCTCCCGGATCCCACTCCAGAATGACACGGATCCCGGGCGACGCCCTGCCCCGGCCCGTTTATGCATCGACGGCCCGGTGCATCCCCTCGGCAGTTCCCTCTACTCTCTTATCCGATGTGCGCGGCTGAATCCACGCGCGTCCGCAAACGCCCCGGAGGTCGTCATCGTCCCGCCAGCCCGTCCGATCGGCCCGTCGACAGGCCAGGCCATGCAGTTCGCCGAGGTGTATGCCGACGAGGACGTGGTCCTGCAGACCGCGCGCAGCCTCGCGCACGAGCTCGGCCTCGACAGCGTCACCCCGGCCGCGGGGTCGGTGCTGCGCCTGCTCGCCGCGGCCGGCAGCGCCAAGGCGGTGGTCGAGATCGGCACGGGAGCCGGGGTGAGCGGCGTCTGGCTGCTGCGGGGCATGCGGGCCGACGGCGTGCTCACCACGATCGACGTCGAGAACGAGCATCAGCGGATCGCCCGGCGCATCTTCGCCGAGGCCGGCTTCGCCGCCTCGCGCACCCGGATCATCACGGGCCGCGCGCTCGACGTGCTGCCCCGGCTGGCCGACGGCGCGTACGACCTGGTCTTCGTCGACGCCGACGCGACCGAGTTCGGTGCCTGCGCCGAGGCCGCCCTGCGCCTGCTCCGGCCGGGCGGGGTGCTGCTGGTCAACGGCGCGATGGCGGGCGGCCGGATCAGCGACCCGGCCGCGCGCGACGTCGACACGCTGACGGTCCGCGAGACCGTACGGGCGGTGCGGGAGTCGGAGGAGTGGATCCCGGCGATCGTGCCGTCGGGCGCGGGCCTGCTGGCCGCCGTCAAGCGCTGACGGCGCTCAGGTAACGAATCAGGGTCCGTACGCCCCAGCCGGTCGCGCCGCGGGTCAGCTCGAGCTCGGAGGTCTCGCTCCAGCAGGTCGCGGCCATGTCGATGTGGGCCCAGCGACCGGCCAGCGGGCCCGTGAAGTCACGCAGGAACAGCGCCGCCATGCCGCCGCCGTGGGTGGGCGAGCTGTGCCGGTCGGCCACGTCGCTGCGCAACAGCTCGCGGTAGTCGCCGTGCAGCGGCATCCGCCACATCTCCTCGCCGGCCGCGCGGCCCGCCGTCAGCAGCGCGGCGGTTAGCTCGTCGCTGTCGCCGTAGAGGGGCGCGATGCTCGAACCGAGGGCGACCTTGGCCGCGCCGGTGAGGGTGGCCAGGTCGATCAGCACGTCCGGCGCGAGTTCGGCCGCGGCGTAGGCCAGCGCGTCGGCCAGCACCAGGCGGCCCTCGGCGTCCGAGTTGGTCGACTCGCTGGTGGTGCCGTCGTAGTGGGTGATCACGTCGCCGGGGCGGTACGCGGCGCCGCTGACGGCGTTCTCGGCCAGCGGCAGCAGGGTTGTGACGCGCACGGGCAGACCCAGGTCGGCGGCGGCGAGCGTGGCCGCGGCCACCGCGGCCGCGCCGGCCATGTCGATCTTCATCAGCTTCATGCCGTCGCGCGTCTTGATCGAGATGCCGCCGCTGTCGAACGTGATGCCCTTGCCGACCAGCACCACGTGGGTGGTCGCGCCGGGCGGGTTCCACACCATCTCGACCAGGCAGGGCCGGAACCGGGAGCCGCCGCCGACCGCCCGCAGGCCGCCGAACCGGGCCAGCTCGTCACCGGCTCGCACGCGGACCTCGAGGCCGGGGCGTTTGGCCGCGGCCCCGCTGACCTCCTCGGCGACCCAATCCGGGTTCTTGAGCGAGGGCGGGGCGTTGGTGAGGTCGCGGGCGAGCCACGTCGCGCGCGCCGCCACCTCGGCCGAGGTCAAGCTTTCCCCGTACGCCGAAGGGTCGTCCACGACGAGAGCGGCGCCGGCCGTACGGGGTTCCTCGCGGCCGTCGCGATAGCGGTAGCCGCCGAGCCACAGGCCCTCGGCCACACCCCGTACGGAATCGGCCGAGGCCGCCGCACCGAGGTGGAACTGGGCCTGCTCGTCGCCGTCGAGGGCACGCGCGGCGGCCGCACCGGCCGCTCGCCAACCGGCCTCGTCACCCGCGCCGACATGCACCAGCAGCACCTTGGCCGGGGTGGTGAGCGGGCGGGGAAGTATCTGCACGGCACCGGCCGGCTGGTCCGGATCGGCCAGTGCGGCGATCTCGGCACCCAGAGTGCCGTCGGGGTGCGACAGTGGACCCGGCGCACCGATCGGCACGATGCGGGTCAGGGCGTCGTCGAGGTGGTCGGTCAACCGGATCGAATACACGAGAGAATGACCTTTCTCGAAGACGTGGAAAGCCCGCCGGTCCGGGCGGTACCGTACCGGCGGGCTCGCGTGAAACGTCAGCCGGCGATCGACTTCAACGCGTCACCCAGCGCGCTGGCCTCGTCCGGAGTCATCTCAACGACGAGACGGCCACCACCTTCCAGCGGGACACGCATGACGATGCCCCGACCCTCCTTGGTGACCTCCAGCGGACCATCGCCCGTCCGCGGCTTCATCGCCGCCATCTTGTCTCCCCTCAGACCTACATCAGGGTGTCGGTGGGTTTCCCCACAGCCACTTCTTACGCCGTGTGCTCAGCCCCACACGGCGCCCGTACCTCGTTTCCGACCGGCGGCCGAGGGCCTTCGCGCGTGCTGACGCGCCCCGGCCCACCGTGCCGATCAAACATTTTCCCTGATGAACACCGGCGAACCCAAACCCAGCCCGGGCGGATGTGACAGCGTCTAGCATATCGCCTTTCGGGCTGTCACAATGTGCGGTCATGCAGGCGCGGTCGGCACTCTTCGACCTGTACGGCGACTATCTCCGCCCCCGAGGCGGGCGGGCACCCGTTGCGGCCCTGGTCAGACTGCTTGCGCCGCTCGGCATAGCGCCGCCCGCGGTGCGTACGGCGGTGTCCCGGATGGTGCGTCAAGGGTGGCTGCACCCCATGCGATTGGTCTCCGGACCGGGCTATCTGCTGACCCCCAAGGCCGCGCGCCGGCTCGACGAGGCGTCGGCCCGGATCTACCGGACAGGCCGGGTCAGCTGGGACGGAAAGTTCGATTTGGTGCTGCTGCGCGGCCCGCTCGGCAAACGCGAGGCGGGCCGGCTGGCGTTCCTCGGCTACGGCGCGCTCGGCGAGAACGCGTGGGTGGCGCCCCGCCCGGCCGAGGAGGCGGACGCGGTGCTGCGCGAGGCCGGGGTGGGCTACGAACGGTTCAGCGCGAGCCACGCGGCCGGATCGCCCGGGGCGGCCGAGGTGGTCGGGCGGGCCTGGGATCTGCCCGAGCTGGCCCGGTCGTACGAGGACTTCGTGGCCGACCTGCGGCCCGTGGTGACGTCGGTGAACGCCCGCAGCAGCGACGAGGAGGCGTACGCGGCCCGCTTCCACCTGGTGCACGCCTGGCGCTCGTTCCTGTTCCGCGACCCTCAGCTGCCCGCCACGCTGCTGCCGGCGCGCTGGCCGGGTGCGAGTGCGGCCGGCTTCTTCGATCGCCACGCGACCCGGCTGAGGCCCGCCGCTGATCGATATGTGGAGCGATGCCTGCACTCGGTGGCTCGCGGACGTGTGGGATTCTCGGACACATGACTGCCGTCCAACCACCCCACCCGCCGCCCGTGATCGGACTAAAGGCAGAGCCTCTTCTTGTCGACCGCACCGGCGCGGTTGTCACGCTCACGCTCAACCGCCCCGAGGCCATGAACGCCCTGACCGTCGACCTCAAGGAGGCGCTGCGCGACACGCTGGCGTCACTCGAGAGCGACAAGTCGTGCCGGGCGATCGTGCTGGCCGGGGCGGGCACGGCGTTCTGCGTGGGCCAAGATCTGCGCGAGCACGCGGCGCAGCTCGAGTCGGGGCGCACCGACCTGGACACCGTACGGGTGCACTACAACCCGATCGCCCAGCGGCTCGCCAGCATGCCCAAGCCCGTGGTGGCGGCGGTGCGCGGCACGGCGGCCGGGGCCGGGGCGTCGTTCGCGCTGCTGGCCGACTTCCGGATCGGCGGACCCAAGACGAGCTTCCTGATGGCCTTCGCGAACGTGGGCCTGGCCGGCGACAGCGGCGTCTCGTGGTCGCTGCCACGCATCGTCGGGCACGCCCGCGCGCTGGAACTGCTGCTGCTGGCCGAGCCGGTGCGGGCCCAGCGGTCGTACGAGATCGGCCTGCTCTCCCAGCTGACCGACGACGACGAGCAGGTGCTGCCGGCGGCCCAGGAACTGGCGGCACGGCTCGCTGCGGGGCCGACTATCGCTTATGGGGCGATCAAGCGGGAGCTCTCCATCGGCGACGCGGGGACGTTGTCTGACGCGCTGGCGGCTGAGGCCCAGGCACAGGCCATCTGCGGCGCTACGGCCGATCACAAGGCTGCCGTCGACGCTTTTGTGAACAAGCAGAAGCCCGCCTTCGAGGGGCGCTAGCCCCTGCGGCGGGCGTCTCGCTTCTTTGTTGAGTGAGTACTCACAAACCGAGCGGGCTGGCCCACACTGAGCGGCTTCGGCTCGCATGGCACCGCCACCCACAGGTAAGTGAGTACTCACAAACCAGATGGATCGGTCACTTGACCACGCCATTCCAGGTAAGTGAGTCCTCACAACCTTGTCGGGTACGTCCTCGCCGTCCGGAGCAGGAGCGTCACCTCGGCCCGCAAGCGAGCCGTCCCGCGGCCGCCGCCACCGAGGTGAGTGAGTACTCACATACCGAGTTTGTGAGTACTCACTCACTACCGGAGACGGCCAGATGTCGGCGGCGGGGGCTGCGGAGCGGGTCAGCCGCCGGGCCGGGGGGCTGAGGGCCGCGCCGCGGAGCGGGTCAGCTGCCGAGGCTGCTGGCGGCGCTGCGGATCGAGGATGAGAAGTAGCTGACCTGGGTGTAGACGCCGGGCTTGTTGGGGCGGGCGCAGCCGTCGCCCCAGCTCACGATGCCTACCTGGATCCAGGCGTTGCTCGCGTCGCGGCGGAACATCGGGCCGCCGGAGTCGCCCTGGCATGTGTCGACGCCGCCTGCGGCGTAGCCGGCGCAGATTTCCTCGGCCGCGATGACCTGGCCGGCGTACATCGACGATGAGTTGCAGGTGGAGTCGCTGACGAACGGCACGGTGGCCTTGAGCTGGTAGCGCTGCTGGGCGCCGCCCTCGCGGTTGGCGCCCCAGCCGGCGATCGTGAACGTGCCCGAGTCGTACGCCGTGGTGGTGGCGATCGGCAGCGTGGCCAGCGTCGTGACCGGGCTGGAGAGGCGGATGAAGGCCCAGTCGTCGCCGTTGCCGTTGTAGCCGGGGGCGCGGTAGACGTAGTTCGACGTGCGGGTGATCCGGCTGCTCGACTGCAGGTCGACGGTGCCCAGCGTGGCCGTGATCGACGTGTTCGTGCCGGTGCGGCTCACGCAGTGCGCGGCCGTGAGCACCAGGTTCGGGCTGTAGAGGGCGCCGCCGCAGCCCATCGACAGGCGCACCATCCAGGGGAACTCACCCTGCGTGGCCCGGCTGCCGCCGACCACTGACGGGCTGACGACCGCCCCGTCGCCGGGCGGCACGGTCGGCGCCGCCTCGGCGGTCGTGCCCCACGCCGCCACGGTGAGCGCGGCCACGGCCGTGCTCACAAGAATCCGCCACTTGACCATTCGGTCCTCCCACCACGAGCGCGCCCGGTAGGACGCGATTGGGGAGGAGCCTAAACATCGAGATCTATGTATGTGGCGATCCCAGAACGGTCATATCGCGGAGCTAATCCTCCTCTTCCTCTTCGTCTTCTTCCTCGGGATCCTGGTTGGCCTCGGCGCCCAGGACGAACGCCTGCATGGCCAGCTCGTCGCCCGAGGGCCAGACGTATGTCGGCAGCTCGACCGGGCCCAGCTCGAGCACGTGCGACCAGAACTGGCGCACCGCCTCGGCCGGCGTGGCCGCCTCGATCGGCAACGCGACGCTGACGAACCACGTCTTTTTGTCGCCGGCCGCGCCGACCTGGCCGATCGCGGCGGCCAGGCGCCGGAACAACTCGGGCTCGACCGGGGCGACCCCGGCGTCGTCGCTCAGGCCCAGCTCACCGGCCGGCACCGGCGCGTCGAAGGCGCGTCGCACGTAGGCCAGGACGAGGTCGTCGCCGTCGCCCCGCACCGCCTGCGTCAGCGCCACCACGTCACCGCCCGCGACCAGCAGCACCTCGTCGTCGGGGCCGACCCGACCCGCGCCACCCGTCACCGTCACCGTGTCGTGGTGGAACAGGCGCTCGGTCGCCCACCGCTCCGCCGGAATGATCACCGCCCACTGAGCCATGCGGTCCATCTCATCACGTGGCCTTTGCGGGCTCGATCGGCGGGACCCAGCAACCCGCCAGGTGGTCGTCGACCATGCCCGTCGCCTGCATCAACGCGTATGCCGTCGTGGGGCCGACGAAGCGGAAGCCGCGCTTCTTGAGGTCTTTGGCCATCGCCTTGGACTCGGGCGTGATGGCCGGCACGTCGGCCCGGGTGGCCGGGCGGGGCGGCTTGTGCGCGGGCGCGTACGACCAGAGCAGGGCGTCGAGCCCCTCGGGCAGGTCGGCGGCCACCCGGGCGTTGGCCAGGGCGGCGTCGATCTTCATGCGGTTGCGGACGATGCCGGTGTCGGCCATCAGGCGCGCGGCGTCGGCGTCGGAGAACGCGGCCACCTTGTCGATCGAGAAGCCGGCGAACGCGGCCCGGAACGCCGGCCGTTTGCGCAGGATCGTGATCCAGGACAGGCCGGACTGGAACGCCTCGAGGGTCATCCGCTCGAACAGGGCGTCGTCGCCGCGCACCTCACGGCCCCACTCTGAGTCGTGATATGTGACGTAGTCAGGGGTGCTGCCGCCCCAGAAGCAGCGGGCCCGGCCGTCGTCGCCGAGCACCAGGCCCGCCTCGAGCAGGCCGGCCGGGGCCACGCCGGGCTGCGGGGCCCCGAACGCCGAGGTGTCTGTCATGGCGACCAACCTAGAGCCGCCGTACGACAAAACCGGCTAGGGCAGCTTGCCTTCCTCGACCAGCCGCCCGAACTTCTTGAGGGCGCCGGTCAGGCTGAGCTTCGAGCCGGGCCAGAGCACCGGCCAGGCCAGCTTGCCGACCGGGCCGGCCGGCAAGTGGAACCACTCGTGCATCACGACCTGGGTGCGGTCGCCCGACATGGCCGTGCAGCGCATCGTGCCGGGCCCCTGGAGCACCTTGCCGCAGTGCACGACCCTCAGCTCGTACGGGGCATTGATCTTGACGACCTGCATCTCGTCGCGCAGCACCGCCGGCCCGAGGGCCGTGACCGCCTCGACCAGGCTGCCCTCGCCACCGTCGCCCCGCACCACCCGGACCTTGGTGAACGGGATCCAGTCGGACTGCTTCTCCCAGTTCAGGAAGGCCGCGAAGACGCGCTCGGCGGGCGCGTTGACGATGACCGTGGCGGTCACCTCGCCGGAGCCGGGCCGGGCGGCGTCGCCTAAACCGTCGACGGGGTCGGGCGCGCTCACCGGGGTTCGGCCGGCTCGGTGCGGGCGGCCACCGGGGCGTCGTCGGGCACGGTCTCGGGCGCGGCCGCGGTCACCGATATCTGCTGGTCACCCTCGGCGGGAGCTGGAGCTGGAGCTGGAGCAGGGGCGGGAGCGGCAGCGGGTGCGGCGGCGGCCTCGGACGGGGCGATCGCCGCCTCGCGGGCGCGCCGGAGCACGTCGGCGTCGGCCGTACGCCCGTCGCGCAGCGCGGCCACCTCGGCCTCGAGCACGCCGATGAGCTCGCCCTTGTAGCCGATGTCGTAGGCCGCCCGCTGCAGCGCCTGATCGACCTGGGACATGCGGTAACCACGCCAGGCGGTGTCGAACTTCGTGCGCGAGATGTCCTCCTCACCGAGCGGCCGGTCGCTCGGCAGCGGCACGGCCGCCCCGTCCGGCTCGACGGGCGTCAATGCGTTGTCGCCGCCACCGATCATCACGGTCACGCCGAACACGATCGCGGCGACGACCAGTGCCACGACGATGAAGAGGAAAAGCTGGCCCATGCGCACGATGTTGGCATGCCAGGCTGCGCGTGGCGAGCCCGCCACCCCGACACGCCCGGCGACGGGGCCTCAGGTCCAGGTCAGGATCTTTTTACGCCAGGCGTAGAGGATGCCGAGGGCGAGGACCGCGACGAAGACGCCCATCTCGGTCACGGTGGCCCAGCCGAAGCCCGGCAGATCGAAGACGACCGCCCACGGAAAGAGAAAAACGGCCTCCACGGCGAAAAGCACATAGAGGTACGCGTACACGTAGTAGCGGATCTGGGCCTGCGCCCAGTCGCCGCCGACCGGGTCGATGCCGCTCTCGTACGCCACGAACTTGCCCGGCGGCTGCGCCGGGGAGGCCGGTCGGAGCAGCTTGTTGGCCCCGAAAGCGCCCACGAAGACGAGCACGCCGGCCGCCGCCACCAGGCCGAGCAAGGCGTACGACCCCAGATACCCGTCCACGACCCGACAGCGTAGCCGGATAGTGGACTCCGGTGTTCGGACAAGCCCATGCTGGCTACTGTGGTCAACGGCCTGGGAGCGCTCGGTAAGGAGCGGCGACGTAGGCTGGAGATGACGAACGCGGGCCTGCCACAGACGTGCTCGCTCGCCGGTCGGCACCCTTTGGGAGGTTGCGAACGTGTCCGTTTCCGCTGGAGCGAAGCGTGTCGAACAGCTGGACCGGGTGGTCATCCGGTTCGCCGGCGACTCGGGCGACGGCATGCAGCTGACCGGTGACCGATTCACCTCGGAAACCGCCCAGCTCGGCAACGACATCTCCACCCTGCCGAACTTCCCGGCCGAGATCCGCGCCCCCGCGGGCACCCTGCCGGGTGTGTCGAGCTTCCAGGTGCACTTCGCCGACTACGACATCCTGACGCCCGGCGACTCGCCGCACGTGCTGGTCGCGATGAACCCGGCCGCGCTCAAGGCCAACCTGTCCGACCTGCCGGCGGGCGCCGACATCATCGTCAACACCGACGAGTTCACGAAGCGCAACCTGGCCAAGGTCGGTTACGCGGTCAGCCCGCTCGAGGACGGCTCGCTCGCCGAATACGCCGTACACCCGGTCGCCCTGACGTCAATGACCGTGGGCGCGCTGGCCGAGCTGGGCGTGGCCAAGAAGGACGCCGAGCGGGCCAAGAACATGTTCGCGCTCGGGCTGCTGAGCTGGATGTATTCGCGCCCGTTCTCCTCGACGTTGCGGTTCCTGGAGTCGAAGTTCGCCAAGCGCCCCGACCTGGTCGCGGCGAACAAGGCCGCCTTCCAGGCCGGCTGGAACTTCGGCGAGACGACGGAAGACTTCGCCGTCCGCTACGAGATCAAGCCCGCGCGCATGAAGCCGGGCACGTATCGCAACATCACCGGCAACCAGGCGCTCGCGCTCGGGCTGGTGGCGGCGAGCGTGCGGTCCAAGCTGCCGCTGTTCCTGGGCGCCTACCCGATCACCCCGGCGTCCGACATCCTGCACGAGCTGAGCAAGCACAAGAAGTTCGGCATCACGACGATGCAGGCCGAGGACGAGATCGCCGCCATCGGCGCCGCGCTCGGGGCCTCGTACGGGGGCGCTCTGGGGGTCACGACGACCTCGGGCCCGGGGGTGGCGCTCAAGGGCGAGACGATCTCGCTGGCCATCGCGCTGGAGCTCCCGCTGGTCATCGTCGACGTGCAGCGGGCCGGCCCGTCGACCGGCATGCCGACCAAGACCGAGCAGGCCGACCTCAACATGGCCCTGTACGGGCGGCACGGCGAGGCGCCGCTGGCGGTGATCGCGCCCAAGTCGCCGTCGGACTGCTTCCACGCGGCGATCGAGGCGGCCCGGATCGCCCTGAAATACCGCACCCCGGTCATCCTGCTGTCGGACAACTACGTGGCCAACGGCTCCGAGCCCTGGCTGCTGCCCTCCTCCGACGAGCTGCCCGACATCTCGGTCGAGTTCACCACCGGAGCCAACGGCGACGACGGCCGCTTCCTGCCCTATCTGCGCGATCCCGAGACCATGGCCCGGCCGTGGGCGATCCCGGGCACGCCCGGGCTCGAGCACCGCATCGGCGGCCTGGAGAAGGCCGACAAGACCGGCGACATCTCGTACGATCCGGCCAACCACGAGCACATGGTGCGCACCCGGGCCGCCCGGATCGAGGCCATCGAGGTGCCCGAGCTCGAGGTCGAGGACGCCGACGAGCACGCCCGCGTGCTCGTGCTGGGCTGGGGCTCGACGTACGGGCCGATCGGCGCCGCCTGCCGGGCCCTGCGGCAGCGCGGCCTGCCGATCGCGCAGGCCCACCTGCGGCACATGGCACCCCTGCCGGCCAACCTGGGCGAGGTGCTCGCGGCGTATGACAAGGTCGTCATCCCGGAGATGAACCTGGGCCAACTGGCCCACGTGATCCGCGCGAAATACCTGGTCGACGCGGTCCCCTTCAACCAGGTCAGCGGTCTTCCGTTCACCGCTGCGACGCTGGAGAACATGCTGGAGGACGTGGTCAAGAATGGCTAGCCCCACGGTGGAACTGAAGCTGACCGCCAAAGACTTCAAGTCCGACCAGGAAGTCCGCTGGTGCCCCGGCTGCGGCGACTACTCGATCCTGGCCGCCATGCAGCGGTTCATGCCCGAGCTGGGCATCCCCCGCGAGAACATCGTGTTCGTCTCGGGCATCGGGTGCTCCTCGCGCTTCCCGTATTACATGAACACGTACGGGATGCACTCGATCCACGGCCGGGCGCCGGCCATCGCCACCGGGCTGTCGGTGTCGCGGCCCGACCTGTCGGTGTGGGTCGTCACCGGTGACGGCGACGCGCTGTCGATCGGCGGCAACCACCTGATCCACGCGCTGCGCCGCAACGTCAACCTGAAGATCCTGCTGTTCAACAACCGGATCTACGGCCTGACCAAGGGGCAATATTCGCCCACCTCCGAGCTCGGCAAGATCACGAAGTCGACCCCGGCGGGCTCGGCCGACTCGCCGTTCAACCCGATCTCGCTGGCCCTGGGCGCCGAGGCCACCTTCGTCGCCCGGACCATCGACTCGGACGCCAAGCACCTGCAGTCGGTGATGCGGGCGGCGGCCGAGCACCAGGGTTCGGCGTTCGTCGAGATCTATCAGAACTGCAACATCTTCAACGACGGCGCGTTCGAGCTGATCAAGGACCCGAGCAGCCGCGACGACCACCTGATCCGCCTTGAGCAGGGCCAGCCGATCACGTTCGGCGCCGAGAAGCAGTTCTCGGTGACCCACCCGGCGGGCAGCTTCGGGCTCAAGGTGGAGGAGGGCGGCGAGGCGCTCGTGCACGACGCCACGGTCGACGACCCGGCGTACGCGTTCGCCCTGTCCCGCCTCTCCGGCTCCGACCTCGGCACCACGCCGATCGGCGTCTTCCGCAACGTGCAGCGCCCGTCCTACGACGAGCTGATCACCAAGCAGCTGGTGGACGCCAAGTCCCAGGCCGACGGCACCGCCGACGAGATGCTCGACGCGCTGCTCAACAAGGCCGACACCTGGACCATCATGTAAGAAGGGGCGCCGCTGTGACCGAGGACGAGCTCCACAAGCTGCTCCGGACCGAGGTCGCGCACTCCGCCCGGGTGTGGAACTACCTGCTCGGCGGCGAGGACAACTTCGCCGCCGACCGGGAGGCCGCCGAATACGCGCTGGCCCTGATGCCGGAGCTGGTGCAGTCGGCCCGGGCGAACCGGGAGTTCCTCGGCCGGGCGGTGCAGTTCCTGGCGGCCGAGGCCGGCGTCCGGCAGTTCCTCGACATCGGCACCGGCCTGCCCACCGCCGGCAACACCCATGAGGTCGCGCAGGCGGCCGCCCCCGACAGCCGGATCGTCTACGTCGACAACGACCCGATGGTGCTGGTGCACGCCCGCGCGCTGCTGACCAGCACGCCCGAGGGCGCCACCGACTATGTCGAGGCCGACCTGCGCGACACGGCGCCCATCCTGGACAGGGCGGCCGGCATCCTCGACCTCACCCGGCCGGTCGCGATCATGCTGCTCGGAATCGTCAACTTCGTGATCGACGACGCCGAGGCCCGTACGGTGGTGCGCCGCCTGGTCGACGCGGTGCCCTCCGGCAGCTACCTGGTCATCTCGCACCCGACCACGGAGGTCAACGGGCCCGCGGTCGAGAAGTCGATGCGCGACTGGAACGAGAGCGGCGCGGCACCGATCACCGCCCGTACGAGGGAAGGAATCTTGGTTTTCTTCGACGGGCTCGAGCTGCTGCCGCCCGGCTTGGTGACCTGCTCGGCGTGGCGGCCCGACCCGTCGCGGCACGAGATCACCGACAAGGTCTCCGAGTTTGCCGGGGTGGGCCGCAAACCCTAGACGGCGACGTCGACGCTGTTGCTTTCGTCGCGGATGTAGACGATCAGGTCGCCGGTCTCGATGGTGACCTTTTGCTCGCCGCCCAGGGGTAGCACCTTGCCCCGGCGGATCAGCGCGACGGCCAGCGTGGACAGCTCGCGCGGGTTGCGGCCGACCTCGTCGCGCTCGGCGCTGCGCATCGCGAGGGCCATGCCCTGACCGGGGGTGAGCAGGTCTTCCACCACGTCGATGAGCGGCGGCGCGGTGGTCGTGAGGCCGAGCAGCCGACCCGCGGTGGCCGACGAGACGATCACGTGGTGGGCGCCGCTCTGCTTGAGCAGGGCCGCATTTTCCTGCTCGCGGACGGAGGCGATGATCCGCACCTGGCCGGCGGTCAACTGGCGGACGGTCAGCGAGATCAGCACCGAGGCCTCGTCGCTGTCGGTCGCGATGATGACGGCCTTGCAGTTCTTGACGTCGGCCTGCAGCAGCACGGCCGAGCGGGTCGCGTTGCCCTCGATCACCGCCAGCCCGTTGGCCATGGCCTGGCGTACGCCGTCGGGCCGGTTTTCCACCAGGACGATCCGCGACTTGTCGTAGCCCGTCTCGAGCAGCGCGGCGACCGCGGCCCGGCCCTTGGTGCCGTACCCGCAGATGATGATGTGGTCCTTCAACTTTCGCCTCCACCGCGTCACGCGCAGGCTGTTGCGGTACTGATCGGTCAGCACCTCGAGGGTCGTGCCGACCAGGATGATCAGGAACAGCACGCGGGCCGGGGTGATGAACAGGACGTTGATCAGGCGCGCGTGCGGGGTGACCGGCGTGATGTCGCCGTAGCCGGTGGTGGAGAGCGAGACGACCGCATAGTAGAAGCAGTCGAGCAGGGTCAGCCCGTCCTCGTTGACGTCACGGTAGCCGTCCCGATCGGCGTAGATGATCGTGACTGTGACCAGGACGAGCGCGATCGCGAGGGCCATTCGGACGGCCAGCGCGCGCAGGGGCCCTTGTCGGACCCTCGGCAGATTGATCATGTAATGCCCCGCACGGTGACACCATAGCGATCGTGTCCCAGGCGACCACCCAGGACATCACATTAATCATCGTTCAGGAACATCAAAAAAGAGCTTCGGCACGCTTCGGGAAAGCTGGATAGACAACGTTGTATGTGAACGGCCATCGTTTCAAAACTGCTGTGATGACCCGACGCATCGCTCTCGTCCTCGCCCTGGCGCTGGCCCTCGTCGCCCCCGCCGGGATCGCCCGGGCCACCACCACCGACAAGGCCACCGTCCTGGCCGGCTGGACCCAGCCCACCGCGGCCAGCACGGCCAAGTGGAACGCGGCCCGCCTCGACCGGGAGCCCTGGGCGAGCTACGGCTTCGACTGGTCGACCGACTACTGCTCGGCCAGCCCGGAACGCCCGCTCGGCTTCGACTTCGCGAACGCCTGCTGGCACCACGACTTCGGCTACCGCAACTACAAGGACCTGGGCCGGTTCGCGGCGAACAAGACGCGCCTCGACGACACGTTCTACGCCGACATGAAGCGGGTCTGCGTGCGCTACAGCGTGCTCGTGCGGGCCGCCTGCTACAGCGTGGCGTGGACGTACTACCAGGCCGTACGCATCTTCGGCTCGGTCTCGTTCGTGCGCCAGGCCGACCTCGACCGTGCGGAGCGGCTGATGCGGACCCGTTAGCTGCCCTGCAGCGTCGGGGCGAACCGGGCCGCGCCGTCCTCGAGGTCGGGGTGCTCGACGGCGAGCGCCATGGCGACGATCCGATCAAAACCCAGACCCACCCCGTCCGCGTACGCGGCGTCGAAGGCGGCATCGCCCAGCGCCGAGCGCAACGACAGCTGCTGGGCCGACCAGAAGCGCCCGAACATCTCCGTACGCCGGGCCCCACGCGCCGCCTCGGCCCCGCCGAACAGCACCGCGGCGGTCGTGGGGTCGCCACCCATCGCGCAGCGGACCGCGATCGCCGCCACCGCGTCGGCCGCCGAGCCGCGGAACCCGTGCCGCAGCCGCGACCGCAGGGCCACCACCAGGTGGTCGTGACCGGCGACGAGGTCACCGCGCCGCAGCGCGACCATGCCGAGGAGCCAGTCGACCGTACGCTTGCCGCGGTGCTCCGGGCAGCTCGCCTCGGCCGGCCGGGCGCCGCCCAGCAGCTCGGCTGCTCCATTCAGCTCGTCGCGCCGCCACAACAGCTCGGCCAGCGCGATCACGGCGGGCAGGGCGGACTCGGCGGCCCCGTTGCGCTCGGCCTCGTCGATCACCTCGCGGCACAGCTGCTCGGCCTCGTCGTACCGGCCGCCCTCGACCAGGGTCGTCCGATGCCCAGCCAGCGCGTGCACGAGCAGGGCCTGGTTGTCCTCGGCGCGCGCGATCCGCTCGGCCCGGTCGAGGAACCTCGTCCGCTCGGTGCGGTCCTCCGACAGGCCGGCGTGCACCAGATGGGCGTACGCGAGCACCCGCGGCTCCACATCGACCCCGTCGAGCCGCTGATAGAGGCGGAACAGCAGGTCACGGCCCTCACCGGCGCCGCCGTGCTCGCGCCACCACGGGTCCAGGGCCAGGGCCAGGCGCAGACCGGCGCGCACACTGCCCTTGGTGGCAGCCCAGCGCAGCGCCGTCTCCCACTCCGGCACATACGCGGTCATCTCGGTGAGCGACGTGGTGCGGACCTGGCCGTCGGTGTCGACCGCGACGGACTCCAGCGTGTGCAGGGCCCAGGCGACGTGCCTGTCCCGGGCCGCACGCTCGTCCCCGGCGGCGGTCAGGCGACGGGACGCGTACGCCCGGACCTGGCCGGAAAGCCGGTAACGCGGCCCCGGCACCACCTCGACCAGCGACTTGTCGGCCAGTTCGGACAGCGCGCCCAGAGCGTCGGCGCCGCACCACTCCACCGTGGCCAGATCGACCGTGCCGGCGAAGACCGCGAGCCGGCGCAGCAGACTCGCGGCGGCCGGGCTCAGCGTCCGATAGGACCAATCCAGAGTGGCGCTCAAACTCTCGTGCCGATCGCCCGACTCCACCTCGATCGGGTCGAGCGCGGCCAGCGGGTCGCTCAGGCGGGACACCAGCTGGCTCGGCGACAGCGCGCGCAGACGGGCCGCGGCCAGCTCGACCGCCAGGGGCGAGCCCTCCAGCAGGGCGGCGACATCCTCCAGGCCGGCCTCGTCGTAACGGCCCCCGCAGGATTCGGCGACGCGCTCGGCGAGCAGGGCGAAGGTGTCGGCGGGGGCGAGCGGCGGGATGCGCCAGACCACCTCGCCCGGCACGTTCAGCGGCACCCGGCTGGTGACCAGCACACTCACTCGCGGGCAGCGAGCCAGCAGACGCCGTACGAGGGTGGCGCAGGCGGCCGGGGAGGTGTCGGCGGTCTGCAGGACGAGCAGCAACTGGCGCCCGGCACAGTGCTCCAGCAGCGTCTCGAGCACCGGACGACCCGGCTCGGTGCGCACGCCGAGGGCGGCGGCGGTCGCGGGCGCCAGCCCCTGCTGCGAGCCCGCGGCATCGACCGTCCAGACCCCATCCTCGTACGCGGGAAGAAGTTGACCTGCCAGCGCGAGCGACAGTCGCGTCTTGCCCGCGCCGCCCGGCCCCACGATCGAGACGATGCGGTGGCGGTTGATGAGGGTGGTGAGCTCGGTCAGCTCGGCCCGGCGGCCCAGGAAACGGGTGAGCGGGACGGGGAGGTTGTCGGTGGCCGCCCCGGCGGTGCGCGGACGGGGAAAATCGCGCTCGAGGCCGGGCGCGAGGACCTGGAAGATGCGTTCGTCGTCGTCGAAGCCGCGGAGCCGGTGCGGGCCGAGGTCGAGCAGGTCGACATCTTTTCGCCCCGGTGTTCTTTCGGGGGCCGTCAGCGCTTCTTGCGGGGTCGTCAGGAGGGTCAGTGCGGTGGCTCCGGAGCAGAGGATCTGGCCGCCGTGCGCGGCCGAGGCGACACGGGCCGCGCGGTGCACCTCGACGCTGGCGTACTCGCCGTCCCCGATCGGGCGGGCCCAGCCGGTGTGCATGCCCATGCGCACCCGCGGTGCGACATCCGGACTGGACCAGGCGAATGCGGACAGTTGCCGCTGGGCCTCCACACAGGCCGCGACAGCTTGCGACGGATCATGGAAAGCGATGAAGAAACTGTCACCCTCAGTGAAGAGCTCGACACCGCCGAAGTCACTCAACGCAGTCCTGATCACCGAGCGGTGATCGCCGAGGACCAAGCCGTAATCGTCACCGAGCATCCGGGCCAACCGCGTCGAGCCCTCGATATCGGTGAACACAAAGGTCACCAGCCCGCTCGGCAGCTCGGTTCGTCCCGACACGGTGGAACCTCCGCCCCCTTTGGGAAGTCGCATCTCATGCTGCCGTATCACTGTGTCACCGGCCATCGTAGAAACGGACGGTAATCATCCACCCGCCACGGCCGACCCTGGACGGAGGACACCAGCGGCTTCGTTAAGCACTACGCGTGACGTAACGAAATGGATCGAGCAGAGTCACGCCGCGGTCGGCCAGTTCCGGCCGCCCGTTCGGCGGTCCCCGCAAGGGGCACACCTGTGCGACGCGTCGCGGCGAAGCCCCCGTACTGCTAGATCATCATATTTCCGTACGTATCGCCGCAGGTCGCACTGCTGGTCCGCCGTTCAGGGAGATCAGCGTGGAATTCCCCACTCAGAGTGCAAGATCGGGCAGCCCGTCCCGCCATTCGGACGGGGTCGGTCCTGGGCGGGGCCGGAGCGGCCTTCGTGGACCTCTTCGCGGGCGGCCGAGAGATTAGCGTGCCCCTGCTGGGGGCTGCTCGCTCGGGCCGGGGGCAAGCCGCTCGGGCCGACCGAAGAGAAGAACCGGGTCGGTGACACGGCCCGGGCCGGGTAGGGGACGTTTGCCGAGTCCGGCCGCCCGGGCCGGGTCACAAGCCCCGGGTGTCGAGGCCGGCTGGGCCGCCATCTGGGCTCGAGCCGAGGGGCCTGACGCGATGCACTTTGGCTGCCTGCCCTCATGCTCGGCCGGTCGTGGCTGGGCGTGGCCAGGCACTGCCGGATGTGGCCGGTCGTGGCCGGGCGCTGCCGGTCGTCGCCGGGCGCTGCCGGTCGTCGCCGGGCGCTGCCGGTCGTCGCCGGGCGCTGCCGGTCGTCGCCGGGCGCTGCCGGTCGTCGCCGGGCGCTGCCGATTGGGCGGTCGCGGTCAGCAGCCGCAGGCGCCGCCGCAACAGCCGCCGCCGGACGGGGCCGCGGGTCGCGAGGGCGCGCTGCCGCCGCGACCGGTGAAGGCGACAGTCGAGAGCAGCTTCACCGTGTCGCCGTGGCCCTGCGGACACGCCGTGGGCGCGGCGGCCTCGCTCATCGGCCGGTTGACCTCGAACGTGTCGCCGCAGGCGCGGCAGCGGAACTCGTAACGCGGCATGCCCGAAGAGTAGGCCCTCGGCGGGGTCGCGAACCAGCCACCAGCCCTACCCCACCCAACCGGGGGCGGGCCCAAAGCCTACGCCTCACCGGCCTGGTCCGGCCGGTTATCCACAGGGCCGAGAGTTATCCACAGGCGTCAACGCGAGCCCGCCCGGGCGGGCTCGGGTTGGGTAGTGTCGTGCGCGTGGTGGAGCGGCAGGACAAAGAGGTGACACGGCCCGAGCTGAGAGCTGCGGCGCCTCATCAGGGTGGGCCCCTGGCCAGCTCGGGCGCGGCCCCGCTCGAGCCGAGCCCCGCCACAGAGACGAGCCCCAAAGCCATTCCCAAGCCCCGCGCGGGCGAGCCCGCGGGAGCCGGCGTGGATACAGCCAATGCGGGCCCGAAGGCATCGGGCACGGCAGACGAGGGCGCCGCTGGCGGAGAACCGGCGGGCTCGGGCGGCGGGACAGACTCCGCAGCCGAGAGCCCGGCCGGCGCGAGTCCGACCGACGCAAGTCCGACCGGCGCGAGTCCGACCGGCATCCGCCCGGCCGCCGGGAGTGCGGCCCAGCCCGGCCTGGGTTCGAAGGCCGGATCGGGCACGGCGGCACCCGAAAAAGCTGGGACGGCAGCAGCCGGAAAAGCGGTGACGGCGGCGACACCCCCGGGCCCGATGAGCGAGGTGGAGCGGGCGGCGCGGCTCAGTGCGGCGCCGGCCAAGGACGACTCCGCCGACAAGACAAAAGTGGACGCCACGGCCGGCAGCTCGAAACAGCCGGCGGTCAGTAAGGGCAGCGGGGACGGCAAGCCGAGCACCGGCAAACTAGCGGTTGTCGTCAAGCGTCGCCGACAGCCGTTCGGGCGGGTGGCGGCGTGGGCCAAGCGGCCCAGTGGGCGGCTCATCGTCCCCGCGGTCATCGCCGTCGTGCTGCTCGGCGCGGCGGGCACGGCCGGGGCCTATCTGGTGCCCGAGGCCCTTCAGTCGGCGCCCTCCCCCAGCGCCACCCCCGATTTCCCGCTCGAGGCGGCGGCCGGTGTCCCGTCGGCGGGTCAGCCGGGCGGGCTGCCCGAGAGCCCCCTGGGTGGGCTGCCCAGCGCGGCCGTCCCGACGCAGGCGCAGACCGTCGCGCCCACCACGGCGGTGCAGAACGGGGGCCGCCCGGCCGACGCGCTCGCCGGGTGGGCGGGGCAGATCGGCACCCGGGTCGGCATCCCGGTGGTGGCCGTGCAGGCGTACGGCTATGCCGAGCTCGTCACCGCCCGCACCACGCCGTCGTGCCGGCTGAGCTGGACCACGCTGGCCGCGATCGCCAAGGTCGAGTCGTCGCACGGCAGCGCCAACGGGGCCGTGCTCTCGACCGACGGCACGGCCCTGCCGGCGATTCTGGGGCTGCCGCTCGACGGCAAGGGCGGCCGCCAGCTGATCCCGGACACCGACCGTGGCGCGCTCGACCAGGACACCACCTACGACCGAGCGGTCGGACCCATGCAGTTCATCCCGGCCACCTGGAACTCCTACAAGGTGGACGCCGACAACAACGGCATCGCCGATCCCAACGACATCGACGACGCGGCGATGACCGCGGCGAAATATCTGTGTCAGAACGGGCGCGACATGTCCAGGGCGGACTCCTGGTGGGATTCGATCCTGACGTACAACGCGGTCCGGCCTTATGCACAGAAAGTGTTCGACGCGGCCAATGATTACGGGAAGCGGTCCCGCGCCTGACCACGAACTTGCACGCAGGGTGACGATACCTATACATTTCCGTTCGCAGCACTTCCCAGACGGAACGCTTACCGGCAAGCTGTACGGGTGAGGGTTCGTGAATGGGATCCCCGGACCGCTTCGGCGGCGGAGATCCGGTCGCTCGTGGAGACGGTGAACGCGGTTCTCGCCACCGACCTCCCCGAAGACCCGGCGTGGGTCGACGGTCAGGTGCGCGATTACCTCTCCGAGACCATGCCGGGTGAACGCCGGATCAGCTGGGTCGCCGAGGACGATCGGCTGCCCGAGGGCGAGAGCGAGATCTTCGCCGTGGTCAGCATGCTGCTGCTCGGCGACATCGGCGTGCTCGAGATAATGGTCAGCCCCCGCCTGCGCCGGCGTGGACTGGGCCGCCAGCTCGTGGCGGTCGCGGCCCGCCGGGCATACCTGGAAGGCTTCTCCACGATCGGCGTCGAGGCCATCGGCGGCACCCCGGCGATCGCCTTCTACGAGTCCCTCGGCTTCGAGCGCGAGTTCGTCGAGACCCGCAGCGTGCTGGCCCTGTCCTCGGTGGACTGGCCCGCCCTCACGGTGATGGCGGGCAGCATCGGCGCCGGCTATCGCGTCGAGTTCCACCCCGGCGGCCCGCCCGACCACCTGCTCGAGGCGTACGCGCAGGCCAAATTGGAGGCGCAGGACGACGACGACCTCGACCTGGCGCCCCGCTCCTCCGACCCGCAGCGGCTCCGCGACTCCCTCGACACGCTGCACAAACGCGGCCTGAAGCCGTACATAGTGCTCGCCCTGCACGACGAGAGCGGCGTCGTCGCGGGCCTGACCGAGGTGGTCGTCCCGGCCCATCACCCCGAGCGCGCCGACCAGTACGACACGATCGTCGTGCGCGACCACCGGGGTTACGGCATCGACCGGGCGATCAAGGCGCGCATGCTGTTCGAGCTGCGTTCGGCCGAGGCGGGGCTGCGCGAGGTGCAGACCTGGAACGCGCAGCACAACGAGTCGATGCTCAAGGTCAACGCGGAGCTGGGCTATCAGGCCGACCGCGACTGGTTCGAGTACGGTGCCGACGTTTCGCAACTGGTTCAAAGCCTCGAGTCCATCGACTAAGCTCAACGTCTGCGACCGGAAGAGTCGACGGCTGAAGCGACAGCAGACGCAACCGCCGGTCCGCCGTGGAGGCACCGTGCTGGGTCGCTGGTTGATGCCGCTACTGACCGCCGCCCTCATCACAACCCCGACGGCCGCCCACGCCGCCACGAACACGGCGCAGGACCCGCTCACGGTGGGCGCGATTCAGGGCACCACCGCGAGATCCCCGTACGCCCCGGCCTCCGGCAACGGTTCGAGCAGCGCGAAATACCAGGTCCGGGGCGTGGTCACCCAGCTCGCCCGCTCGCACACCAGCGCCGGCCTCGAGCAGTACGGCTTCTTCCTGCAGAGCCGCAAGTCCGCCACCGACGGCGATCCGGCCAGCTCCGACGGCGTCTTCGTCTTCATGGGCACGTTCTCGACGCTGATCGGCGGCTACACCCCCAAGCCCGGCGACGAGATCACCGTGAGCGCCCGGGTCGCCGAATACTTCAACCTGACCCAGCTGACCAGCGCGGAATGGGTCACCACCCTGACCACGGGGCTCGACGTCGCCGCCGAGGTGCAGATCGACGACGCGATCCCGCCCGCCGACCGGGCCGCGGCCGACCTCTTCTGGGAGCAGCGCGAGGGCATGCAGCTGCGGGTGCGGGCCGGCTCGGGCGTCGTCTCGAACACCAAGACGTACGCGTCCACCGACGACGCCGAGGTGTGGCTGGTCGACCGCGACGATCCGGTGCTGAAGCGCCCCGACCCGTACGGGCGCAGGGTTTTCCGCGACGCCCACCCGCTCGACAAGGTGGCCGACGGGAACGGCAACCGGATCATGCTGGGTCCGATGGGGGTGAAGGCCGCGGCCGGCGACAGCTCGGTGCTGCTCCCGCCCGCCCGCACCTTCGACACCACCAGCGGCGACGCGGTCGGCGGGCTCTATTACGCGTTCAACAAGTACGGCATCCAGGTCGGCTCGGTCGCGTTCACGCGCGGCGCCGACCCGGCCGCGAACAACCCGCCCAGGCCCGCCGACCGGCAGCGTGAGCTCTCGATCGCCACGTTCAACGTCGAGAACCTGTACGACTTCCGCGACGACCCGAACGACGGCTGCGACTTCACCGGCAACAGCGGCTGCCCGGGAGTCGCCCCGCCGTTCGACTACGTGCCCGCCGGCCAGTCCGAATACGACGCCCGGCTCGGCCGGCTGGCCCGTCAGGTCGTGACCGGCCTGCACGCGCCCGACCTGATCCTCGTGCAAGAGGCGGAGGACCAGGACGTCTGCCGGGTCGTCGCGGCCGCGCTGAGCTGCGGGACGGCCGACAACGCGGACGGCAAGCCGGACACGCTGCAGGAGCTGGCGCTGACGATCGGCCGCACCGGCGGTCCCGCGTACGACGCCGCGTCCGACCGGGGCGGCGCCGACGCGCGGGGCATCGTCTCGGGCTTCCTCTATCGCACCGACCGGCTGTCGCTCGTCGCCGCCGACCAGATGTCGCTGCAGGTGGCCTATCGCGGGGCGCCGCTGCCGGGCAACACCGACGTCGCCAACCCGAAGGTGTTCAACGCCGTGCTGCCGGCCGACGTCGACCGGTCGACCGGGGTCGACGGCGCCAACGTCTACACGCGAGCCCCGCAGGTCGGGCTGTTCGAGGTGCGGGCCGCCCCCGGCTCGAACGACCGCTATCGGCTGTGGGCGATCAGCAACCACTTCCCGTCCGGACCGGAGACCCGGGTCGGGCAGCGGCGCGAGCAGGCGGCGTACGGGGCCGCGATCGCCGACGCCATCGAGGCCACCCACCCGTACGCGAGGGTGGTGTTCGGCGGCGACCTGAACGTGTTCCCGCGCCCCGACGACCCGGCCCCGGCCACGCCCGGCGACCAGCTCGGCCCCCTGTACGCGACGGGGCTGCACAACCTGTGGGACGACCTGGTCGCCGAGGCCCCGAGCGCGGCGTATTCGTACGTCTTCGAGGGCCAGGCGCAGACGCTCGACCAGTTGTTCGTCAACGACGCGCTGCACGGTGACCTGATCCAGATGCGCTCGGCCCACCTCAACGCCGACCACCCGGACGGCGAGAGCGACCACGATCCGCAGGTGGCGCGCTTCCAGTCACGGGCCGGACTGACGGTCGGGGACGCGAGCGTGGTCGAGGGCAACTCGGGCCGCACACCGCTGATCTTCCCGGTCACGTTGACCCGGCCGATGAGCCAGGCGCTGACGGTCTGCGCGGTCACCGTGCCGGGCACAACCACCCTGCCGTACGCGGATTACGACCCGTATCTGGGCTGCCGGACCATCCCCGCCGGCGGCGTCAGGGTCGAGTTCCCGGTTCAGGTGCGCGGTGACCGGCTGCGCGAGCACGACGAGCGGCTCACCCTGGAGGTGACCGCCCTGTCGGCCGTACGGGTGGTGGACGGCCGCGGAACCGGGACCATCCTCAACGACGACTAGGTCAGTAGCGGTCGCGCAGCAGGCGGGCGGCCTCGGTGGCCCAGTACGTCAGGGTGATCTGCGCGCCCGCCCGCTTGATCGACGTGAGCGTCTCGAGCATGACCCGCTCGCGGTCGATCCAGCCGTTGCGGGCCGCCGCCTCGACCATCGCGTATTCGCCGGAGACCTGATAAGCCGCCACGGGGATGGTGACCCGCTCGCGGATGGCGGCGATCACGTCGAGGTAGGGCAGGGCCGGCTTGACCATGACGATGTCCGCGCCTTCGGCCACGTCGAGGTCGACCTCGCGCAGCGCCTCGCGCAGGTTCGGCGGGTCCTGCTGGTATTGCCGGCGGTCACCCTCCAGGGTCGACTCGACGGCCTCGCGGAACGGGCCGTAGAACGCGCCCGCGTATTTCGCCGAGTAGGCCAGCACCGAGACGTCCTGATAGCCCGCTTTGTCCAAAGCACGCCGGATGACACCGATCTGACCGTCCATCATGCCCGACGGCCCCACCATGTGGGCTCCGGCGTCGGCTTGGGCGATGGCCATCTTGGCGTAGATCTCCAAGGTGGCGTCGTTGTCGACCGAGCCGTCCTCTGCGAGCACCCCGCAGTGCCCGTGCGAGGTGAACTCGTCGAGGCACAAGTCGCCCATCACGACCGTCGAGTCCCCGACCTCGGAGACGAGGTCGCGGAGGCCGACGTTGAGGATGCCCTCGGGGTCGAGACCGGCCGAGCCCGTCGCGTCCTTGTTGTCGTTGTCAGGTACGCCGAAGAGCATCAGGCCGCCGACCCCCGCCGCGACCGCCTCGTGGGCAGCCTTGCGCAACGAATCCCGCGAGTGCTGCATGACACCGGGCAGCGAGCTGATCTCGCGCGGCTCGGTCAGCCCTTCGCGCAGGAAGAGCGGCAGCACGAACTCGGCCGGCGCCAGCCTGGTCTCTTCGACCAGGCGGCGCATGGCCGGGCTGCGGCGGAGACGGCGCGGACGGACATCGGGAAACATCTGATCCCCTAGCGGAAGCGGAGTGCCGTGGGTCCCTGGACCTTCGAGCCGCGACGCTGCTTGGCCGGCATGGCGGCCAGCTTCTCGCGCAGCTCCACCGCGTACGACGCCAGCGCCTCGACCAGATCCGGCACCGAGGCGTGCTGGGGCTGGACGTCGACGCGCAGGCCGAACTCGGTGGCCGTCTCGGCGGTCTTGGGTCCGATCACCGCGACGACCGTGCGGGCGTGCGGCTTGCCGGCGATGCCGACCAGGTTGCGTACGGTGCTGGACGAGGTGAAGAGCACCGCGTCGAAGCCACCCGACTTGATCGCGTCGCGGATCTCGGCCGGCGGCGGCGCGGCCCGGACCGTCCGGTATGCGGTCACGTCGTCCACCTCCCAGCCCCGCTCGATCAGGCCGGCGGCCAGCGTCTCGGTGGCGATGTCGGCCCGGGGCAGCAGCACCCGGCCGACCGGGTCGAGGATCTCGTCGTGCGGCGAGAACTCGGCCAGCAGGCCCTCGCTCGACTGCTCGCCCTGGGGCAGCAGCTCGGGCTGGATGCCGAAGGCGCGGACGGCGTCGGCCGTGGCCTCGCCGATGCAGGCGATCTTGACGCCGCCGAAGTGCCGGGCGTCGAGACCGTGCTCGTCGAACTTCTCCCAGACCGCGCGGACGGCGTTGACCGAGGTGAAGACGACCCAGGCGTACCGGCCGTCGACCAGGCCCTTGACCGCGCGCTCCATCTGGGCCGGGGTGCGCGGCGGCTCGACCGCGATGGTCGGCACCTCGCACGGGATCGCGCCGTAGGCCCGCAGCCGGGCGCTCATCGCGCCGGCCTGCTCCTTGGTCCGCGGCACCAGCACCTTCCAGCCGTACAGCGGGCGGTTCTCCCACCAGCTCATGGTGTCGCGCTCGGCGACATCGGTGCCGACGGTGAGCACCACGCGGCCGGTGAAGCCGAGCGCGGCGGCCACGAAGCTGTCGACCGTCGAGGTCGTCGTGTACTGCGTCTCGCCGGTGCCGTCGCCGGTCACCGCGACCGGGATGCCCGGCTCGACGCCCGCGGCCAGCAGGCCGTCACGCACGGCGGCCAGGTCGCCGGCGTCGACCGCGACCGCGAACGAGCCCTTGAGGGCCGCGGCGGCCAGCGCGTCGAAGTCGAGCGCGGACACGTCGCCGACGTCGGCCGTGACGCGCACGCCGGGCAGCGGAACCCCCGCGTACGTGGCCACGCCCTCGGCCTGACCCAGGCCGGGCACGACCTCGAAGTGCACCGCGGTGCGCGCGACCGCCTGCACCTCCTTGACGACGGCCTCGTGCCCGAACGGGTCGCCGGCCACGAGGTGCACGGCGGACAGGCCGGACTTGGCCGCGGAGAGCAGCACCTTGGCGACGTCGCCGGGCGCTCCCTCGGCCGGGCTGAACTGGGCGTCCGCCTTGGCCTCGGCCCGGATGGCGGTCAGCAGGGACTCGGGCACTCCACGGTCGTAGACCACCTGGTCGGCCTCGGTGAGCGCGGCGTGCGCGCGGCGGGTCAGCAGTTCCGGGTCGCCGGGTCCGGCGCCGACGAACGCGATGCGTCCTGCTGGCTTGCGGGCGGTGCGGGTGGTCATTCTGTGCTCCCGATCAGGGTGTCGGCGCCGGCGTCGAGGAGATCGGCGGCGAGCGCCTTGCCGATCTCCGCCGCGTCGGCGGGCGTTCCGGTGCGCGACAGCCGGATGGCTCGAACCCCATCCGGGCTGATCACCGCACCGCGCAGGTAAATCTCGTCGCCGTCCTCGCCCTCGGCGAGTTCGGCGTGTGCCGCAACCGGGGCGGAGCACCCGGCCTCGAGCGTGGCGAGCATCGCCCGTTCCGCCGTGACGGCGGCCCGGGACGGTGCGTGGTCGAGCGCGGCCAGCAGTTCGACCAGGTCTGCGTCGTCGGCCCGGCACTCCACGGCCAGCGCGCCCTGGGCGGGGGCGGGCAGCATGAGCATCGGGTCGAGCGTTTCTGCGATCTCGGCGGCCCTGCCGATTCGCACCACGCCGGCCCGGGCGAGAACGACGGCATCCAGATCGGCCTCGGGTCCGTGAACCCGGGCGATCCGGCTGTCGATGTTTCCGCGGATCGGCGTGACCTGCAACTCTAGGCCCAAAGCATGCAATTGCGCGATTCGGCGCACCGCGCCGGTTCCGATCACGGAGCCGGGCGGGAGCTCGGCCAGCTTCTGGCCGCCCTTCGCGATCAGCACGTCACGCGGGTCCTCGCGGGCGGGGATGGCCGCGATGTGCAGCCCCGGGTGGGCGGCGGTGGGCAGGTCCTTGTAGGAGTGCACGGCGAAATCGATCTCGCCGGCGAGCAGCGCGTCGCGCAGCGCGGAGACGAAGACACCCACCCCGAGCTGGGCCACCGGGGCCGACGAGCGGTCACCCGTCGTGACGATCCGCACCAGCTCGACCGGGCGGCCGGTGGCCGCGGTGAGCGCGTCGGCCGTCAGCTGCGACTGGGCCAGAGCCAGCGTGCTGCCCCGCGTACCGAGGCGAAGGGGGGTCGTCACGCCTGTCCTCCGATCTCAGGAACCGCGTTGGCGGGTGTGGCATGGGGCACGTCCAGGTCGAACAGCTCGCGCAGCAGCGCGGCGTACTGATCACCACCGGGCTCGGCGGCCAGCTGGCGCACCCGCACCGTCGGCGAGTGCAGCAACTGCTGGACGACGCGATGCAGCGTACGGGAAACGTCGGCCCGTTGCTCCTCGGTGAATTCCGACCGGCGCGAATAGAGCTTGCGCAGCTCGGCGCTCACGACGTCCTCGGCCCGGGTGCGCAGCGCGGCCACGGTCGGCGCGATGTCGGCGCCGCGCAGCCAGCCCAGGAAGTGATCAACCTCGCTGGTGACGATCTGCTCGACGGCGGCGGTCTCGGCCGCGGCCGGCATCGACCGGCGGGTCGAGGCCAGGCTGTCGATGTCGATCACGGTCACGCCGGGAACGTCGGTCACGTCGGCGGCCACGTCGCGCGGGACGGCCAGGTCGAGCACGACCAGCGGCGCGGCGGCCTCGAGGCGGGCCCGGGTGAGCACCGGCTCGGTCGACGCGGTGGCCGAGACGACCAGGTCGGCCTCGCGCAGGGCGGCGTCCAGCTCGTCGTAGGGAACGGCCACGGCCCCGTACGCCTCGGCCAGCCGCTCGGCCCGCGCGGCGCTCCGGTTCGTGATCCGCAGCGGCCCGACCCCGGCCCGGGTCAGCGTGGCGACGGAGAGCGCGCCCATCGCGCCCGCGCCGATCACCAGCGCGCGCCGGCCGGTGAGATCGCCCAGCTCGCCCTCGGCCACGTCGAGCGCGGCGGTGACGACGCTCTGCCCGGCCCGGTCGATCCCGGTCTCGGAGTGCGCCCGCTTGCCGACCCGCAGGGCCTGCTGCATCAGCTCGTGCAGCAGCCGGCCGGCCGTGTCGGCCTCGGTGGCCGCGTGATACGCGTCGCGCAGCTGGCCCAGGATCTGGGACTCGCCCACCACCATGGAGTCGAGGCCGCTGGAGACCTTGAACGAGTGCAGCACCGCCGCCTCGTCGTAGTGCACATACAGGTGGCCGGCGAGGTCGGTGGCCGGGATGCCGGACACCTCGGACAGCACGTTGCAGATGTCGCCGAGGCCGCCGTGGAACGTGTTGACCGCGGCGTAGATCTCGACCCGGTTGCACGTGGAGAGGACGACCGCCTCCCCCACGAACGGCTGGGCGACCAGTTTCTCCAGCACGCCGGGGACCGCGTCGTCGGCGATGACGATGCGTTCGAGCGTGGCGACGTCGGCGGTGCGATAGGACGCACCGACGCTGAGGAGATTCACGACCCGACCGCCTCCTGGTTGCCCGCCGCCGCGGCGGAGCGGCCGCCCGGCAGCGCGGTCAGCGATGCCTTGCGGTGTTCGTGGAAAGAGAGAATCTGCAGCTCGATGGCCAGGTCGACCTTGCGCACGTCGACGTTGGCCGGAACCGAGAGCACGCACGGGGCGAAGTTGAGAATGCTGGTGACGCCCGCGTCGACCAGCACGTCGGCCACGGCCTGGGCGGCCCGGGCCGGGGTGGCGATGACGCCGATCGCGATGTTCTCCTCGACGGCGACGCGGCCCAGCTCCTCGATGTGCCTGACGACGAGGCCCTGGATCTGCTCGCCGACCTTGGCCTCGTCGGCGTCGAAGAGCGCGACGATCTTGAAGCCGCGGCTGGCGAACCCGTCGTAGCCGGCCAGCGCGTGGCCGAGGTTACCCAGGCCGACCAGGCAGACCGCCCGGCGCTGGTCGAGACCGAGCACGTACTCGATCTGCTCGATCAGCAGGGTCACGTCGTAACCGACGCCACGGGTTCCGTACGACCCCAGGTGGGAAAGATCTTTGCGGAGCTTCGCCGAGTTGACCCCGGCCGCCGCGGCCAGGCCCTCGCTCGAGATCGTGTCCGCCCCGCCCTCGCCCAGGTTGTGCAGGGCGCGCAGGTATTCGGGCAGCCGGGCAATGGTGGCCTCCGGCAGATCCGGGAAGGCCGACACTGCGCCGGCTCGGTCGCCTGGGGCATTACCGGGCGTGACTCCGTGACGCTGCTGGCTCATCTGACTCCGTGCCGACGAGGTTGCGAACCTGTGGAACCCCCGGGCGCCTGGATCAACCGGCTGTGCTACCGGGGTTCTTCGGCATGAAGACTAGGCGCTTGTGAAGGCGTGCACAAATCGCGATCTTGGTAGTGCGGGTGGACAAAGATCATCTGGCGTGATAATGACCCGAACCGTTGAAGTATGCCCGGTTCGCCCCTCCACCGACCACCCTGCTACAGCGTACGGGCGATCGCGACCGCTTCGACCAGAGTGTCCGCGACCGGACGACCCGACTCCCGCAGCCGCGACGGGTCGGTGAAGCCCCCGGTGTAGAGCACGATCTCGCCCCCCACGGCGTCGGCCGCGGCCGCGTCGTCCAGCGAGTCGCCGATCAGCACGACCTGGTCGCCGGTCAGGCCCAGCGCGGCGAGGTGCTCGGCCAGGTGGCCCGCCTTGAGGTGCCCGCCGATCTCGGTGCGCAGCCCGTCGACCCGGGTGAAGACCCCGGCCAGCCCGTACGTCTCGATGGCCGGCACCAGTTCCGAGTGGAACCACATGGAGAGCAGCGACTGCGAGCCCGGCCACTCCTTGAGCGCGGCCGACGCGTCCGCGGCCAGTGCCATGTCGGTCAGGCCGAGCCGGTACGCGTCGTGGAAGATCCGGTCGAGCCGGCCGAACTCCTCCTCGTCGACCGCGCGCCCGAGGATCTCGGCATAGAACTCGGCGACCGGCCGGCGGAACCGGCTGCGATGCTCGTCGGCGTCGACCAGGCGCCCGCCGACCGCGGTGAACGCCTCGTTCGTGGACGAGACCACCAGGCTGAGGTCGTCGAGCAGGGTGCCGTTCCAGTCCCAGACAAGATGAGTGCGCGCCACGGCGAACAACCTACAGGCGGGGCGCCCCGGGTGGTTTCGCCAGATCCCGGAGCAGCCGGGCCTCCTCGACCCGCCAGTAGCCGTGCTCGGCGCCGTCGAGCAGCACGACCGGCACCCGGTCGCCGAAGTCGCGCTCCAGCTCGATCGACGAGTCGACGTCGACGCGCTCCCACTGGCCGGGCAGGATTCGCTCGAGCACCGCCTCGGCGTCCTGGCACAGGTGGCAGCCCTCGCGGCTGATCAATGTCACGCGACTCAATGCAGCTCCCTCTTGCGCACCTTGCCGGTCGCCGAGTGGGGAAGCTCACGCACCAGCTCGACTGTCGGCAGCTTGAACCGCGCGAGCTGCGCGGCGCAGAAGACCTGCAGCTCGGCGGGGGTGGGCGGCGGATCGATGGCGGCCACGACGAACGCGTGCGGCCGCTGCCCGGCGTCGTGGTCGGGCACGCCGACCACTGCCGACTCGGCGACCCCGGGATGCGCGCCCAGCACCCGCTCGATCTCGGCCGGATAGACGTTGAAGCCGTGCACCAGGATCAGCTCGTCGATCCGGTCGACCAGGTGCAGGTCGCCGTCGCCGTCCGCGTAGGCCACGTCGCCGGTGGCCCACCAGCCGTCGGCGCCGGGCCCGTCGTGCCCGTCCGGCCAGTAGCCGGAGAACAGGTTGGCCCCGCGCACCACGATCTCGCCCGGGTCGGTGCCGGCCACGTCCTCGACGGAGAGGTCGAGCTCGGCCAGATCGTCGTCGGGCGAGGCGGTGCCGTCCTCCCAGAGCACCTGCCCGGCCGCCGAGCGCAGCCGCAGCGAGATCCCGGGCAGCGGCCGGCCGATCGAGCCGGGCTTGCCGCGGTCGCTGACGGCGGTGGTGGTCAGCACGGGCGCGGTCTCGGTCAGCCCGTAGCCGACCAGGATGCTCTTGCCGGTGGCGGCGCCGAACCGGGCCATCTCGTCGGGCACGAGCGGCGCCGCCCCGCACACGGCGGTCCGCACGCTGCGCAGCGCCATCTTCACGCTCGGCTGCCGCGACCAGGCCGAATACATGCCCGGCACGCCTACCACCACGGTCACCGCGCGCTCGGCGATCACCGACAGGGAGGCGGCCGCGTCGAACCGGTCGATCAGCACGCCGGTCGCCGCGTGGTGGGCGACGCTGCCGAGGCCGGTGTTCAACCCGTACGCGTGAAACATGGGCACGGCCAGCAGCACGACGTCGTCCGGGCCCACGACGGGCGGGGCGATCGCGTCGAGCTGGTCGTGGTTGGCGGCCAGCGCGGCGTGCGTGAGCATCGCGCCCTTGGGCCGCCCGCTGGTGCCCGACGTGTAGAGCAGCACGGCGAGGTCGGTCGCCGACACGTGCGGCAACTCTCCGCCCGGCTCCTCGTCGAGAGCAAAGCTTGCCCGTACGCGGGGAGGGCCGGACCCGCCTGCCGAGTCGCCGACGATCAGGGCCGCTCCCGAGTCGGCGATCGCGTAGTCGAGCTCGTCGGCCGTGTAACCAGGGTTGAGCGGCACGGCGACACGCCCCGCCCGCAGGACCCCGAAGAAAGTCACCGCGAACTCGATCGAGTTGCCGAGGACGATCGCGACCCGCTCGCCCGGGGGCACGAGAGCGGCCACCCGGTGCGCGGCGGCGGTGACCCGCTGGTCGACGTCGGCCCAGGTCAACTCGGCATCGGTGGTGATCAGGGCCAGGCCTTGGGGCCGGCGCGCGGCGGCCCCGGCGACCGGGTCGCGGGCTGCTTCGTCCACGAGGCAGAAGTCTGGCACAAACATCCACGGAAGTGGACGGCGGACAGGCTGTCCGTCGCGCGGACACCCGTCTCGGTCATCGTGGCAGACGTTCCTTGTGTCTTGTCTGCGCCACTTCGTACTATTTTCGCGCAGCGCACACGGAGTGCGACTCCGTGTGTTCGGTGTCCGTGATACTTCGCGTCTGAGTAACGGACTCCACAGCCATGGGTGAGGTTGGTCTGCCGAAATGCGGGCCACTTCACCCGTTTTGCTATGAGTTGTCACCCCTCATCCCGAGGAGGCCGCTGTGCCGCAAGCACGAAAAACCTGCGAATCCCAGTCTGGCGGGACGGATACGCAGCCGGAGCAGAGCCGCCGGGTCGAGGAGGCGCAGTGAGTCATGTTTACGCCGGGGATTCGTACCGCCCCTCTCTAGCCGACATGGTCGTCAACACCATCCGTGGTGACGGTCCCAAGCGCACCCGCAACCGCCCGCACGTCAACGAGTCGCCGGGTCAGCGGATGCCCCCGACCGGCAACGCCAAGCCGATGGCCGGGGGCGGCCGGGTGGCCGTGCCCGGACGTCCCCCGATGCCCGCTCAGCCGACCGCCGGTCAGCGCAGCAACCTGCCCGAGGCGCCGGCCGGCGAGCAGACCGTCGTCGTGCCCGCGCAGAGCACGACCGGGCCGCAGCGCGACGCCGAGCCGCCGAAGTATCCGGCCCGCCCCGACCCGGGTGACGCCGCCGCCGAGGTGTGGGCGCTGGTCGAACGGGCCCAGGCCGGCGAGGCCGAGGCGTTCGGGCTGATCTACGACCGGTACGTCGACACGGTGTTCCGCTTCGTCTACTTCCGGGTCGGCAACCGCCAGCTCGCCGAGGACCTGACGTCGGACACCTTCCTGCGCGCGCTCAAGCGGATCGGCAGCTTCACCTGGCAGGGCCGCGACCTCGGGGCCTGGCTGGTCACGATCGCCCGCAACCTGGTCGCCGACCACTTCAAGTCGGGCCGGTACCGCCTCGAGGTGACGACCGGCGACGTGCTCGACGCCGACCGCGAGGCGCGGGGGCCGGAGGGCAGCCCGGAGTCGTCGGTGGTCGACCACATCACCAACGTCGCCCTGCTCACCGCGGTCAAGCAGCTCAACCCGGAGCAGCAGGAGTGCATCGTGCTGCGGTTCCTGCAGGGCTTCTCGGTGGCCGAGACCGCGCAGACGATGGGCAAGAACGAGGGCGCGATCAAGGCGCTGCAGTATCGAGCCGTCCGCGCTCTGGCCCGTCTCCTGCCCGACGGATTCCAAGCGTGACGCGGCCCTCCCATACCCGATACCGGCCGATGTCCCCCGTAACCGGGGACGCGTGTCGCGCGTTTGTCCGAGTGCGACCCCGGGCGGCACTGTCGGCCCCCGGCATCGTCGCGACCGCCGGCGATGCTGCCGGCGAGACATTCACGAGCGAGGGGAGGTGCCCGTGGTGAGATTCGACTTTCTGGACCGGCGGAGCGCCGAGCGCTTCGCGGAGCTTCTCGACGAGACCACCGGCGGCCCCCGGCACCACAGCCGGGGCGCGGCCGATGAGCAGCTCGCCGAGCTGGTGGCCATCGGCAACAGCCTGTCCACGGCACGGCCCGGCGCCCGGGTCGATCCCGAGTTCCGCACCGGGCTGAGGGCGATGCTGGTCGCCACGGCCGAGCGGGACGGCATCGGCCGCACCGCCGTCGCCGCCGTCGACGAGCCCGCTACCGCCATCCAGCCCGCCACGGCCCGCGCCGGTCGGCTCGGGCACGGACTGCTCGGCCACGGCGGCCGCATCCGGGCCCGCGGCGCGATCGTCATCGGGGTCGCCGCGGGCGCCCTAGCGGTCTCCGGCATCTCCGCGGCCAGCGAGAACGCGTCACCGGGCGACGCCCTGTACGGGGTCAAGCGCTCGACCGAACGGGCCCAGCTGGCGATGGCCGGCTCGGACGTCACGCGGGGCCAGCTGTCGCTGGACTTCGCCCGCAACCGGCTCACCGAGGCGGTCGCGATGAAGGGCGACGACATCGAGTTCCCCGGGGTGCTCGACGACATGGACGCCGACACCCGCAAGGGCGTCAAGCTGCTGACCACGTCGGCGGTCGCCCGCAAGGACATCAAGCCGCTGGCCACCGTCGACTCGTTCGCCGACCAGCAGCGCCAGACGCTGAGCCCCGCGCTGACCCGGCTCTCGTCGGCCAACCAGGAGCGGGCGCTGAAGTCGATCGCGCTGCTCGACTCGGTCAACGATCGCGCGGAGTCCCTGCGTACGGGCTTGGCCTGTGACAACGTCACCGCGGCGGGCACCGACGGGCTCGGGCCCAAGCTGAAGGGCTGCGCGGCCGGCGCCGACGACAGCGACCAGGCCACGGCGAAGCCGTCCGGCCACGGCGGCAAGACCCCCACCCGTCCCGGCGGCAGCAGCAAGGCCGGCCCGACGACGGAACCGCGGCAGAGCGACCCGGCCGTCGCGCCGACCGCCACGACGAGCCCGAAGGTCAAGGGGCAGCGCACCCAGACGAGCGCTCCGACCCTGCCGCCCGGTGGCACGCCGATGCAGTCGACCTCGCCGCCCGACGAGATCCTGCCGCAGCAGGATGTCGCGCCGGACGACCCGCTGGGCGGGCTGCTCGACGGCATCTTCGGGGGCAACTGACAGCACAAGCAGCAGACATGGCGAGGGGCGTTGCCGGGAGTTACCGGCTCCGCCCCTCACTTGTCACTATAGGCGCACAGGTCGTCACGATCCAGTGACTATCGGTCACAACCCGAAGGCGTCCGGCCGTTTCTCGAGCAACTCCAGCAACGTGGCCTGGATCGTCTCGCGCACCTGGTCGGCCAGGTTGTAGACCACCATCGGGTCGTCGGCCAGGTCGGTCAGGTGCTCGGTCGGGATCGGCGGGCAGAACTGGATGAGCCACTTGCTCGGCAGCGGCACGAGGCCCAGCGGGCCGAGCCACGGGAACGTCGGCGTGACCGGGAAATAGGGCACGCCGAGCAGCCGGGCCAGCGGCTTGATGTCGGCCAGGATCGGATAGATCTCCTCGGCGCCGACGATCGCCACCGGGACGATCGGGGTGCCGGTGCGCAGCGCGGCCGAGACGAACCCGCCCCGCCCGAACCGCTGCAGCTTGTAACGGTCGGCGAAGCGCTTGCCGATGCCCTTGAAGCCCTCGGGGAACACGCCGACCAGCTCGCCCGTGCTCATCAGGCGCTCGGCGTCGGGGTTGCAGGCCACGGTGGCGCCCGACTTGCGGGCCAGCTCGCTCACTACGGGCATGCGGAACACCAGGTCGGCGCCGAGCAGCCGCAGATGCCGCTCCTCGGGGTGCTGGTCGCGGATCGCCACGCCCAGCATCAGCGCGTCGAGCGCGAACGTGCCCGAGTGATTGGCCACGACCAGGCCGCCGCCCTTGGCCGGCACGTTCTCGATGCCGAAGACCTCGGTGCGGAACCAGTCGTGGTGCAGCACCCGCAGCAGGGGCTGGAAGACGGCGTCGTTGAGCTCACGGTCGAAGCCGAACTCGTCGACCTCGTAACCGCCGGTGAGCCGTCGCCGCAGGAAGGCCAGGCCGCGGGCCACCCGCTGGTCCCAGACGTCGAGGACGTCGGCCTCGGGCTCGGGCGCGGGGGTGTGGTGACCGTTCCCGTTCATCGACGGCACCTCCGGGATCGGGCGCCGGCCGTTGACCCGCACCGGCTCGGCCGGCTGGGGCAGCGTGAAGTCGGCCTGCCCCGGAAGCATGCCGCGAAACTCGTCCTGACTCAACGCCGGTCACCCCCGGCGTTCGCGCCGGAGCGCACCCGGCGGATCCCCTCGAGGATCGCTTTCTCGGCCGCGGCGACCCGGTCGGCGGTCAAAGACGAGCCGTTGGCGTGGCCTCGGATGAAGTCGTCGAAGGCCTCGGCCGTCGTGCGCGGCGTGAACCCGAACTCGCGGACCAGGCTGGTCGTGTCGACCACGCGGCCGTGCACGAACAGGTCGATCTGGTCGAAGCCGATCTGGCCGA
Source organism: Paractinoplanes lichenicola (assembly GCF_016785085.1). Lineage (GTDB taxonomy): Bacteria > Actinomycetota > Actinomycetes > Mycobacteriales > Micromonosporaceae > Actinoplanes > Actinoplanes lichenicola. The sequence goes on along the minus strand of NZ_JAENHO010000003.1, from coordinate 252,670 downwards.
TGCCCACGTTGCGGGCGACCCCGGCCAGGGTCGAGAGCGTGCCCTCGGGCAGCGGCACCGAGATGCGCCCGGCCCGGCGGATGGCCTGGGAGAGCGCCAGAATGCCGGCGCCGGCCACGTTGAACGTGCCGGAGTGCTCCTCGACGATCGAGCGGTGCAGGATCTCGAGGGCGTCGTCGACGTGCACGAACTGGAGCCGCGCGTCACGGCCGAGCACGGTCGGCACGACCGGCTGAGCGAAGTATCGCGTCAGCGTCGTGTCGGCCGTCGAGCTGATGAAGGGCGCGAAGCGCAGCACGGTGGCCGCCACCTCGGGCCGGCGCCGCCGGAAGCCGCGCACGTAACCCTCGATGTCGAGGATGTCGCGCGCGAACGAGCCGCGCGGCACGGCCCGCGGCTCGGTGTCCTCGGTGAAGACGCCGGGGTCGCGGAACGACGCGCCGTAGGCGGCCGTGGACGAGCGCACGACGAGCTTGCGCAGCCGGGGTGCAGCCTGCGCGGCGGCGAGCAGCTGCATCGTGCCGATGACGTTCTGCTCTTTCATCGCGGCCCGGCCGTGCTGGGCGTCGGGCGCGCTGGTCACCGCGAGGTGCACGACGGCCTCGGCACCGAGGTCGGCGATGGCGCCGGACGCCGCGCGGGCGTCGGCCCGGATCAGCTCGACATCGGCCAGCAGCTCACGCAGAGCCGTGGGCGGTTCGTGCGGATCCAGGCCGACGACACGGTCGACCCGGGAATCTGCTGCGAGACGGGCGGCCACGCGGGCGCCGAGATAACGGCTGACTCCGGTGACCACGACGACGCTGGGCGGAGAGGTCACGACAGGCGCACCTTCCGATGCGGCGTGCGGCAAGTGTCCGACCGGCCGGGCATCACGCCCGGCCTCGGATCACTTGCCCAGACGACGACGCTGGACGCGGGTCTTGCGCAGCAGCTTGCGGTGCTTCTTCTTCGCCATACGCTTGCGGCGCTTCTTGACCACGGAGCCCATACGGAATGCCTCTCGAAACCTGGTGGCTCGGCCGGGCGCGCCCTGGGCGGCACCCGAATCCGATCTGATTCGACGGCCCCCGGAGCACGTGACCACGGGGAACCAACCGCACCAGCGTACCGGCCCGCCGGGGACCCGCCAAAAACGACCCCGGGCGAGCGTCCTACGCGGTCTGCGAGAAAGCGCCACGGAGGTATTCGTGCACGGCGTGCTCGGGGACGCGGAACGACCGCCCGACCCGGACGGCGGTGAGGTCACCCCCGTGCACCAGCCGATAGACCGTCATCTTGGAGACCCTCATCAGAGCGGCCACCTCGGCCACGGTCAGGAACCGCACCTCCGAGAGCTTCTCCTCGGTCTGGGCTGGACCTGTCATGTGTCGCACCGATCCTTTCGCAGCACAGCCGCGGCGACCGGGAAGGTCTTGCGACGCGGCGGCAAACGTGCGTGTCATAAGGACGGTATCGATACGGCTGTGACCAACGCGATACGTTCCGTGAAAAAGGCCAGAAAAAGTCAAGGCCGACACGCCGGATCTGGTGGTGTTTAGCCCGAATTGTTGCCAATGGGGCGACTATCGGCCGACCAGACCGCGTCCGAGGACTGCCGCGTTGCGCGGGCGCTCGGCCAGCCGACGCATCAGATAGCCGTACCACTGCTCCCCGTACGGCAGGTAGACGCGCACGACATTGCCCCCGGCGGCCAGCCGGGCCTGCTCCTCGGTGCGCACGCCGTACAGCAGCTGGAACTCGTATTCGTCGGCGGTGCGGTCGAACCAGCGCGCCCTGTCCTCGGCGATGGCGATCAGCCGGGGGTCGTGGGTGGCGATCATCGGATAGCCCTCGCCCGACATCAGGATGTTGAGGCAGCGCACGTATGACTTGTCGATGTCGAGCGGCGACTGGAACGCGACCGACTCGGGCTCCGCGTACGCCCCCTTGCACAGCCGCACCCGCGAGCCGCTGGTGGCCAGCTCACGGCAGTCGCCCTCGGTGCGCCGCAGATAGGCCTGCAGCACCGCGCCCGTGCCCGGGTGGTCCTTGCGCAGGTCGGCCAGGATCTCGAGGGTGGAGTCGGTGAGCGTGTGGTCCTCCGCGTCCAGCGTCACCGTCGTGCCGGCCTCGGCCGCGGCCGCACAGACGGCCTGAGCGTGCTCGTAGGCCAGCTTCTCGTCGAGCCGCTGACCGAGGGCGGAGAGCTTCACGCTGACCTCGGCGGCCGGGGCGAGACCGGCCCCCTTGAGCTTGCCCAGCAGCGCCCGGTATTCGTCGCGGACCGCGACCGCCTGCTCCGCGCTGCGGGTCTCGGCCGCCAGGTGGTCGAAGGTGATCGCCAGGCCGTCGTCGGCCAGTGTGCGGCCGGTGCGCAGCGCCTCGTCGGCATCGCGGCCGGCGACGAACTTGCGGACGGCGTTCCGGCCGAGGGGTGCGGAGCCGGCCAGGCGCCCGAGACGATCCGAACCGGCGGCGGCCAGAAGCAGGGAACGGAGCATGTCCCGAGCGTATCGTCCGGAACACCCGGTATCGCGGGAGTGCCACTCGCGTGGCTGCCCCGCCTGCACGCGTTCGGCTTATGTTCGCGCGGCGCGGGGGCGGCTACCTTTGTCGGGTGAACTTCGATGCGTACGCGCGAACCGCGGTCGACCTCGTCAACGCGGAGCTGGGTGATCTCGCCGGGCTGCGGGCCCTGTTCGCCGACGAGCAGGCCTGGATGCGCGACGAGGTCGTCGAGAAGGACGTGGCGATGTTCCGCCGCGCCCAGCGCCGCCTGCGTGAGGTCTTCGAGTACGGGACGTCCGGCCGCGACGCCGACGCGGTCAAGGAGCTCAACTCGCTGCTCGAGATCTTCCCGGTGCAGCCCCGCATCTCCGGCCACGACGCCGGTGACTGGCACATGCACGTCACCAGCCGCGGCTCGTCGGTGAGCGCGGAATACCTGGCCGGCGCCGTCTGGGGCCTGTCGGTGTGGCTGTGCGAATACGGCAGCGCCCGCTTCGGCATCTGCGCCGACGAGCGCTGCGGCAACGTCTATCTGGACACGTCGTCCAACAACTGCCGGCGCTTCTGCTCGGAACGCTGCGCGACCCGCTCCCACGTGGCCGCACACCGCGCCCGCAAGCGAGCTGAGCTTGCTGGCTCCGCTTCGCTCCGCGAGGCAGTCGCTCTATAGGCCTTACGCCCGCGTAATCGCCGGGGTGGACGAATCCGCCGGCGCCAGGTGCTTGCGGGCAAATTCGAGGGACTCGCGCAGGTCGGCCTCGCGGACCGCGCGGCTGGCCGCCTTGCGCGTCGAGACCTCCAAGGCCACCGAGCCCTTGAAGCCGCGCGCCGAGAGCGACCGCAGCAGCTCCGCGCAGGGCTGGTTGCCCCGGCCCGGCACCAGATGCTCGTCGCGGCCCTCGCCGGTGCCGTCGCCCAGGTGCACGTGCTTGAGGGCGGAGCCCATCTTGTCGGCCATGCCGAGCGCGTTGATCCGCGACGCGGCACAGTGCGACAGATCGAGCGTGTACGCGTCGAAGCCGGTCTCGGTCGGGTCCCAGCCCGGGGTGTAGGGCACGAACCAGCGGCCCGCCATCTTGACCGGGAACATGTTCTCGATCGCGAAAGACAGGTCGGGGTGCCGCGCCTGCACCTTGGCCAGCCCGGCGGCGAAATTCTTGGCGTAGTCACGCTGCCAGCTGAACGGCGGGTGCACCACGACCGTGGGGGCGCCGAGCGTCTCGGCGAGCTGGGCGGCCCGGTTGAGCCGCTCCCACGGGTCGGGGCTCCAGACCCGCTGGGTGACCAGCAGGCAGGGCGCGTGCACCGAGAGCACCGGCAGGTCGTAATGGTCGGACAGACCCTTCAGCGCACCGGCATCCTGGCTGACACGGTCGGTCCACACCATGACTTCGAGGCCGTCGTAACCGACCGTGGCCGCCATTTCGAACGCGGCGGCAGTCGGCTCGGGGAAGACCGACGAGCTGGACAGAAGCACGGGGACGCGGGAGCTCACAGGGTCAAGCGTAGACCCGATTGTCGCGGGCGCCCCCTCCTCGACCGGGTATATGCGCTCATACCGGGCGTCAGCGCGGCTTTGGTCACCGGCGCGCGTACGCTGTCGCGAGTGAGCCGCCGTACCCCGATCCGCATCACCCTCGACCCCGCGGCAGCTGACCGCGCCGCCGAGGTCGACCTCGACTTCCCTCGTGAGTGGATCGAGTTCCTCGACCCCGATGACGAGAAGCACCTCGTACGGGCCGACCTGACCTGGTTGTTGTCCCGCTGGACCTGTGTGTTCGGCTCGGCCTGCCATGGCATCGTGGCCGGGCGCGCGCAGGACGGCTGCTGTTCGCACGGGGCGTTCTTCACCGACGCCGACGACGAGAACAGGGTCAAGGCCGCCGCCCAGAAGCTGACCCCGGAGAACTGGCAGCACTACCGCCGCGGGTTCAAGAACTACACCGAGGTCGACACGATCGACGGGTCCAAGCCGGCCCGGCGCACGGCGATCCAGTCCGAGGACGGCCCGTGCGTGTTCCTCAACGACGCGAACTTCGCCGGGGGTGGCGGCTGCGCGCTGCACGCCCAGGCGCTGCGCGACGGCAAGCACCCGCTGGAATACAAGCCGGATGTCTGCTGGCAGCTGCCGGTGCGCCGCGAGCAGGACTGGATCAAGCGGCCGGACGGGTCGAAGGTGCTGCAGTCGACGCTGGCCGAGTTCGACCGGCGGGGCTGGGGGCCGGGCGGGCACGACCTCGACTGGTGGTGCACCTCGTCGCCCGAGGCGCACGTGGGCAGCGACCCGATGTACATCTCGTACGCGCCCGAGCTGATCGCGCTGATCGGCCGGCCGGCGTACGGGAAATTGGCCGAGCTGTGCGACGCCCGGCTCAAGGCCGGCGTGGTGGCGGTGCACCCGGCGACCGCGGCGGCCGAGGGGCCGAAGAAGCGCGGCGGACGTGAGCCCGCCGCGCCCCCGAAATCCTAAGGCTCGAACTTGTAGCCCAAGCCGCGCACGGTGACGATGTAACGCGGCGCCGACGGCTCGGGCTCCACCTTGGAGCGCAGCCGCTTGACGTGGACGTCGAGGGTCTTGGTGTCGCCGACGTAATCGGCGCCCCAGACCCGGTCGATCAGCTGGCCGCGGGTGAGCACCCGGCCGGCGTTGCGCAGCAGCAGCTCGAGCAGCTCGAACTCCTTGAGCGGGAGCTGCACACCGGCGCCGTCGACGGTGACGACGTGCCGCTCGACGTCCATCCGGACCGGGCCGGCGGCCAGCGTGGGCGTCGAGACCTCGGCGGCTTCGGTGCCCTGGCGACGCAGGACGGCGCGGATCCGGGCGACCAGCTCCCGCGGCGAATACGGCTTGGTCACGTAGTCGTCGGCGCCGATCTCCAGGCCGACGACCTTGTCGATCTCACTGTCCCGGGCGGTGACCATGATGATCGGCACGGCGGAGCGCTGCCGCAGTTGACGGCACACCTCGGTGCCGGACATCTCGGGAAGCATGAGGTCGAGCAGCACGATGTCGGCACCGGTCCGGTCGAACTGCGTCAGCGCCGAGGTCCCGGTCGGGGCGACCGACACCTCGAAGCCCTCCTTGCGCAGCATGTACGACAGGGCGTCGGAGAACGACTCCTCATCTTCGACCACGAGCACGCGGGCCAATGTGGTTCCTTCCATCTTCCGGCTGCCGGGACTAACGTCCGGCCGCACCGGACTCGATCTCAATTGCCGTCGGTAACGGCAAGGGGGCTTCGGGGGGACGCGCCGGTAGGCGCAGGGTGAATGTCGAGCCGTCGCCCAGGCTGCTGGTCACGCTGACCCGGCCGCCGTGGTTGGTCGCGATGTGCTTGACGATCGCCAGGCCCAGACCGGTTCCGCCGGTGGACCGGGATCGTGCCTGATCGGCACGGTAGAAACGCTCGAAGATGCGGTCGACGTCGTGCGGCGCGATGCCGATGCCCTGGTCGGCCACGTCGATCTCGACCCAGTCGTCGTCCTCACGCAGGGTGAGCTCGACCTTCGTGTCCTCCCCGGAATACGCGATCGCGTTCTCGACGAGGTTGGTCACGGCGGTGGCGACCTGGCTGTCGCTGCCGTAGACGGTGGCGCCCTTGGGGCCGTTGTAGACGACCTCGATCGTCTTGGCCGACGCCGTGGTGCGGGTGCGGTCTATCACTTCGGCGATCACCCAGTCGACCGCGACCGGCTCGGGGGTGGGCAGCGGCTCGGCGCCCTGCAGCCGGGTCAGCTCGAGCAGCTCGCTGACCAGGCGCCCCATCCGGGCCGACTCGTGATGGATCCGCTCGGCGAACCGCCGGGCGGCCAGCAGGTCCTCGTTTTGCGCCTCGGCCGGGTCGGCCGCGGGCAGCTCGGTCGCGTCGAGCAGCGCCTCGGCCAGCAGCTGGAGCGCGCCGATCGGCGTCTTGAGCTCGTGGCTGACGTTGGCCACGAAGTCGCGGCGGACCCGGGCCAGCCGGTGCGACTCGGTGACGTCGGCCGCCTCGACCGCGACGTGCGTCTGGTTGAGGGCGACGGCCCGCAGGTGCAGGCCGAGCGGGGCCTGCGCGGCGCCGGCGCGACCCCGGGGCAGATCGAGCTCGACTTCCCGCCGTACGCCCGTGCGGCGCACCTGGCCGGCCAGCGTGCGCAGGATGGGGTGGGCCGCGATCGTGCCCGGCGCCCCGCCCGAGCGCAGCAGGCCCATCGCCCGGGCGGCCGGATTGACCAGCACCGGGTGGTCCTCGGCGTCGAGAACCACCACGCCGACGCGCAGCGAGTCGAGGCTCTTGCGACCGAGCCCCTTCATGCCGTGCTTGCCGGTGTGCGGTTCGTCGGTGTCGATGACGTGTCCCCCCTCGTGCGGCCGGTTATCAGACTTTTCGCCCGGCCTCGGCGACCTGCGGGCACGGCCGATCACCAGGCCCCCGACCGCGCCGACGACGAGCGCGGCGAGGATCAGAGGGATGCCGTACGCCAGGTCCACGCTGCGATCGTAGGGTCATTGTTTACCTGGCTACTACGATGATCCGGACAAACCGGGCACGTGTCGAATAATGTTCACCACTGCGCCCGGCGTCGTTCATCGCTGTTCACGAGACCGCCGTCAGGCGCGCATAGTTTGTAGACCAACCCAAGGTCGTGCCCCCGCTATGGGACGGCCACACCGAACCCCGGGACGAGGACATGCGCGAGGAGTTTCAGGCCGATCTCAACGAGGTCAGCCGCCTGATGGTAACCATGGCGGAGGCCGTCCGAGAGGCGATGCGGAAGGCGACCAAGGCCCTGCTCACCGCCGACCTTAAAGCGGCCCAGGCCGTGATCGAGCGCGACCACGAGGTCGACGAGCTCAACAGCCAGGTCGAGGCCAAGGTGGCCGACACGATCGCCCGTCAGGCGCCGGTCGCGTCCGACCTGCGGATGGTCATCACGGCCCTGCACATCTCGGCCGACCTCGAGCGGATGGGCGACCTGGCCGAGCACGTGGCCAAGACGGCCGCCCGGCGGCACCCGTCGCCCGCCGTGCCGGCCGAGCTGCGCCCGGTCTTCCAAGGCATGGCCGAGGTGGCCGACCAGATGGCCGAGAGCATCGCCAACCTGCTGGCCAAGCCGAACGCCGAGCTGGCGGCCAAGCTCGAGCACCAGGACGACGAGATCGACGAGCTGGAGCGCCAGCTCTTCAAGGTCATGCTGGACGACGACTGGCCGTACGGCGCGGAGACCGCGATCGACGGCGCGCTGCTGGGCCGCTTCTACGAGCGGTACGCCGACCACGCCGTCAACGTGGGCGAGCAGCTGGTTTACCTGATCACCGGAGAGCCGGTGGGCGACCAGAGCTGAGCCTGACGCTCGCCTGGTCGCGCGGAGGCCGGGACGCCACGGGGGCGTCCCGGCCTCTTGCTGTGTGCCGTCTTTTCTAGCGGCCCTGGTTGGCGACCGCGGCCGCCGCTTCCTTCGCCGCCTCGGGGTCGAGGTATTCGCCGCCCGGCTTGAGCGGGCGCAGGTCGTCGTCGAGGTCGTAGCGCAGCGGGATGCCGGTCGGGATGTTCAGCTTCGAGATCGCCTCGTCGGAGATGCTGTCGAGGTGCTTCACGAAGGCGCGCAGCGAGTTGCCGTGCGCGGCGACCAGCACCGTCTTGCCCGCCCGCAGGTCCGGCACGATCTCGTCGTACCAGTAGGGCAGGGCCCGCACCAGCACGTCCTTGAGGCACTCGGCCTTCGGCTTGGCCTCGGGCGGGAGCAGCGCGTAGCGCGGGTCGTCGAACTGGGCGAACTCCGAGCCGGCCTCGATCGGCGGCGGCGGCACGTCGTAGGACCGGCGCCAGAGCATGAACTGCTCCTCGCCGTACGTCTCGAGGGTCTGCTTCTTGTCCTTGCCCTGCAGGGCGCCGTAGTGACGCTCGTTGAGCCGCCACGACCGCTTCACCGGGATCCAGTGGCGGTCGGTGATGTGCAGGGCGATCTCGCTCGTCCGGATGGCGCGGCGCAGGACGCTGGTGTGCACCACGTCCGGCAGCACGCCGCTCTCCTTCAGCAGCTCGCCACCGCGGCGGGCCTCGGCCTCCCCCTTGGCGTCGAGGTCGACGTCGACCCAGCCGGTGAAGAGGTTCTTGGCGTTCCACTCGCTGTTGCCGTGTCGCAGCAGCACCAAAGTCCCTGTCATGCCCCCCATCCTGCCGCAGGCGCCTGAACGGCGGGCGCGGACCCTCAAGTGGTGACCACCACATGGAAACCCGGTTGCGGCGGGTCCTAGGTTGTAAGGGAATAAAGGCTCGGCGCTACTTACGGGGGAACGACGTGCGGGGTTGGTTCGATCAAGCCGTGGGTGGCCTGCCGAGGCAGTTCTGGCTGCTCTGGGCGGGCACGCTGATCAACCGCCTGGGCGCGTTCGTGGTGATCTTCCTGGCCATCTATCTGACCGCCGACCGGCACTTCTCGCAGAGCCAGGCGGGCCTGGTCATCGGCCTCTACGGGGTCGGCGGCGCGCTCGGCACGACGCTGGGCGGGGTGCTGGCCGACCGCTGGGGCCGCAAGCCGACGATGCTGACCGCCCAGTTCGGCGCGGCCTCGCTCATGCTCACGCTCGGCTTCGCGCAGCACTACGCCCAGATCCTCGTGGCGACCTTCGCGCTCGGCCTGTTCACCGAGGCGGTCCGGCCGGCCTTCTCGGCGATGATGGTCGACATCGTGCCCGAGCGTGACCGGGTGCGGGCCTTCTCGCTCAACTACTGGGCCATCAACCTGGGCTTCGCGCTCTCCGCGGTCGGCGCCGGGCTCGCCGCCAAGGTCGACTACCTGCTGCTCTTCGTGGTCGACGCGGGCACGACGCTGGTCACCGCGCTGATCTGCCTGATCTTCGTTCGCGAGACCAGGCCGCTTTCCCAGGGCTCTGCGGGCGAGCGCCGTCCGCGCGACTCCGGCGGCATGCTCGCCGTGCTCGGCGACCGCGTCTTCATGGCCTATCTGCTGGTCTCGCTGGGCGGCATCGCGGTGATGATGCAACACATGTCGACGCTGCCGATCGCCATGACGGCCGAGGGCTTGTCGGCGGCGACGTACGGCTGGGTGATCGCCGTCAACGGCGTGCTCATCGTGCTCGGGCAGCTCTTCGTGCCCCGGCTGATCGGCGGCCGCGAGCCGGCCCGGGTGCTCGCGCTGGGCTCGCTGATCATCGGCGTGGGCTTCGGGCTCACCGCTTTCGCGCACGCGTCGTGGTTCTTCGCGCTCAGCGTGGTGATCTGGACGCTCGGCGAGATGATCCAGTCGCCCAGCAACGCGACCACTGTCGCCGCGCTCTCCCCGGCCTCGATGCGCGGCCGCTATCAGGGGCTCAACTCGCTGAGCTGGTCGGCCGGCACGGCCCTGGCCCCCGTGGTGGGCGGCCTGACCCAGGAGCATCTGGGCAACACGGCCCTCTGGCTCGGCTGCTTCGTCGTGTGCGCGCTGGTCGCGGTGGGGCATCTGGTGTCCGGGCCGAGCCGGCAGCGCCGCATGCGGCAGCTCGCGCCGGTTCCAATTTCCGGCTCGGGTCCCGAGCCGGGCTTCGAGCCGCCCGCGCCGGTGCCGGCGGTCGCCGAGCCGGTGGCCGACGCGCCGACCGAACTCCCTCGCGGTAACGTCCGTATCAGTTAAGACGGTTACCTATTGCGGGAGCTCCGGTGCGGGCATGGCTGCGTGACACGGCCGGCGGGTTGTCCGCCACGTACTGGTATCTCTGGACCGGCCTGCTGATCAACAAGGTCGGCGGCTTCGCGATCCTGTTCCTCTCGCTCTACCTGACCTCGCAGCGCGGCGCCGGGACCGCGCAGGCGGGACTCATCGTGGGGACGTACGGGATCGGGGGTTTGGCCGGAACCCTGGCCGGGGGCGTGCTGACCGACCGCTGGGGCCGCCGCCGCACCCTGCTGACCTCGCATTTCGCCACTGTCGCGGCACTGTTCGCGCTGGCCCTGAGCAGCGAGCTGATGGTGATCGCGGCGCTCTGCACGCTGCTCGGGGTGGCCCAATCGATGGCAAGCCCCGCGTTCGTGGCCGCGATCATCGACGTGACCCCCGCCGAGAAGCGCTCGCGCGCCTTCAACCTGCAGTTCTGGGCGCTCAACCTGGGGCTGGCCGGGGCCTCGCTGCTGGCCGGGCTGCTCGCCCAGTGGAGCTATCTGGGCCTGTTCCTGATCGACGCGGCGTGCACCCTGATCACCGGTCTGCTGATCGCTTGGAAGGTGCCGGAAACCCTGCGCCACCCGGTCACCACCAGCCGGGCCGGGCTCGGCACCGTCCTGCGAGACCGGATCTTCCTGGTCTTCGTGGCGCTGACCCTCATCCAGGCACTGATCTACACCCAGAGCCAGACCATCGTCCCGCTGGCCATGCAGGCCGACGGGTTGTCGCCCTCCGCGTACGGCTCGGTGGTCGCCCTGGGCGGGGCGCTGATCGTGCTCGGGCAGCTTTTCGTACCCCGGCTGATCGACGGCCGCCGCAAACACCGGGTGCTCGCGCTGGCCCTGCTCGTCGACGGCCTCGGCTTCGCCCTGCTGGTCGTGGCCGACCACCTCGCCGTCTATCTGCTGGCCGTGGTGATCTGGACCGTCGGCAGCATGCTGGCCGCACCGCCCAACGCCGAGATCAACTCAGAGCTGGCCCCCTTGGCGCTGCGGGGCCGCTACCAGGCGGTGTTCTTCCTGACCTTCCCGGCGGCGTCGTTCCTGGCCCCCGCGCTGGGCGGCGCCGGCCTGCAATTCCTGGGCGACGGGCACTGGCTCGCCGTGGGGGCGCTGGGGGCGCTCGCCGCCGGCCTGCATCTGCTGGCGGGGCCGCCGCGGGAACGCCGGGTGACCGCCATCCGGGCCGAAACATCGGCGACCGCGGACCTGCACTGACCGCTCCCGCGTTTTCCGGGGCGGCAGGTGGCGTCGTCTCTCAGGGCAGCAGGTCGCGCTGGAACCACGTGCCCGGCTTGCCGCCCAGATCAGCCGGGGCGGCCGGGCCGACGGGGCGGAAACCGGCCCTGGTCAGCACCTTCTGAGACGCTACGTTCTCGTGGGCGGAGGCGGCGCGCAGTGTGCGCAACCCGTGCTCGGCCGGCGCCAGGCCACACAACTCCCGGACGGTCGCGGTCGCCAGGCCACGACCGGAAACCTGCTGGGCGACCCGATAACCCAGGTCGGCGGAGTGGTTCTCGATGTCATACAGGTTGAACCGGCCGACCACCGCGTCGTGCTCGTCGACCAGCACGTAGAAGGCGCACACCCCGGCCTGCTGCTCGGCCAGCAACGCGTGCAGCCGCTCGGTGAACTCGTCGAAATAGTCGTCGCCGCGGTCGGAGACCGAAGCCGCGAAGTAGGCCCGGTTGTCCAGCTCGAAGGCCAGGACCGCGGGCGCATGACCGGCTCGGAGCAGCTGCAGCTCAGGCATCGCCCGCCCCTAACGGAAAAAGGACGGCCCGGTCAGGCCGTCTTTGCTTGGCACCGGCGGCGGCGGACGACGCCCATCCCCATAGGCGTCGCCCGCACTAACCGCCGGTCTCGGGTCGCGCCGTCCCCCAACGGCATATGCCACCCGTCCCCAAACGTCGGCCGCGGCGATCGTCTCCGATCAACCAGTTCCCCGAACTAACGGTCCGACGTCCATTGATTACGCTAGTTGGGGCAGTCAAGGCAGACAAGCCAACTGGCTGTCCGCCATCTGTCTGCACCATCACAGTCATCGACAATTGGCCGATCGGCGGATGACCTGTCCCACATCCGGCCCACCGCTGAACCTACCCAAAAAGGACGGTCAGGCTTCGTCCTCGGTCGGCGCGAGGTGTTTGAAGGCCTGCAGGTTGGCCAGCGATTCGCCGCGTTTGACCCGCCATTCCCACTCGCGGCGGATCGACGTGCCGAAGCCGATCTCGAGCATCGTGTCGAACGACTCGTCGGCGTACGTGAGCACCGACCCGAGCAGACGATCGAGTTCGTCCTCGTCGAGGCCGCCCAGCGCCACCCGCCCCGTGAGATAGACGTCACCGACCGCGTCGATCGAGAACGAGACGCCGTACATGCGGGCGTTCTTTCGCAGCAGCCACGCCCAGAGCTCCTCGTGCCGCTCGTCGGGCCGGCGCATGACGAACGCCTCGATGCGCATGGCGTGCTCGCCGACGATCAGGTTGACCGCGGTCTTGAGCTTGTGCGTGCCGGGCAGCGTGACGACATAGGCCCCGGGCCCGGTGGTCTCCCACTCGAGCTCGCGGTCGGTCAGCACCTTCTCGATCAGGTCGGTCACCATGCGTACGCCTCCAGGCGCTTCGCGATCAGGGCGCGATGCTCCGTCACCGCCCCACGGTAGACGGCAAGCAACCCCTCGGCCGTACGGTCCCAGGAGAAGTCGGCGGCGTGCGCGACCGCCCCGGCCGCCAGCCGCCGGAGCTCGCGCGGGGCCGCCAGCAACTCGTCGAGCACGCGGGCCCACTCCTGCGGATCGTGCCCGTCGACGAGCAGGCCGCTCAGCCCGTGGCGGACGGCGGTCACCAGGCCACCGACCGCGGCCGCCACCACCGGGGTGCCGCAGGCCTGCGCCTCGAGCGCGACCAGCCCGAACGACTCGTTGTAGGACGGCACGGCGACCACGTCGGCGCTGCGATAGAGGGCGGCCAGCCCGGCGCCGTTCTGCGGGGGCAGGAAGACGACCTGATCGCTGAGCCCGAGCGAGGCGGCCAGCTCGATCAGCGCGCTCGGCCGGTCGAGCCCGGTGCCGCTCGGGCCGCCGCAGATGACCAGCCTGGTGTCGGTGCCGCGCATGCCGGCCAGCGCCGAGATCAGCACGTCGGGCGCCTTGAGCGGCTGGATCCGGCCGACGAAGGCGATCACCTTGCCCCGCTCGGGCAGCCCGAACCGGGCCCGATCGGCCGGGCCGGGGCAGAAGCGGCCGAGATCGACGCCGGGCTGCACGACCGTGGTGCGGGCGGGGTCGGCGTCGTAGTAGGCGACCAGATCCTGCGCCTCGAACCGGGTGTTCGCGACCAGCCGGTCGGACTCGGCGATCACCTGCTCCTCCCCGATCACCCGGGCCTTGGGCTCGGGGCGGTCACCGGCGGCGATCAGCCTGTTCTTGACCTTGGCCAGGGTGTGCGCGGTGTGCACGTGCGGCACGCCCCAGCGCTCCCGGGCCAGCCAGCCGACCTGGCCCGAGAGCCAGTAGTGCGAGTGGATCAGGTCGTACCGGCCCGGCGGGTGGGCCGCCTCGGCCCGCAGCACGCCATTGGTGAACGCGCAGAGCTGGGCGGGCAGCTCCTCCTTCGACAGCCCCTCGAAGGGGCCCGAGGTGACATGCCGGACGGTGACGCCGGGGGCCATCTCGACGACGGGGGGAAGCTCGCTGTGGGTGGCGCGGGTGAAGATCTCGACCTCGACGCCGAGGCGGGCGAGCCGCTTCGACACCTCGACGATGTACACGTTCATGCCGCCGGCGTCGCCGGTGCCCGGCTGCTCGAGCGGGGACGTGTGAACCGAGAGGGTGGCGATGCGCCGCGGGGTCGGCCATTCTGCCACGATTTCATCCTCCTGGACCTGGACGCGCAGATAGTTGCGCAGTCACTAATCTTCCCCGCACCGGTCCGCTGAACCACTATGCCGTCACTCGGGGGTGACTCAAGTCATCGGGAATCATGGGGGGATGCAGAACATCGCAGTGGTGACTGGCGCGTCGAGCGGCATCGGGGCGGCCACCGCCCGCCGGCTCGCGACCGAGGGGTTCCACGTCGTCGCGGCGGCTCGCCGGGCCGATCGGCTGGCCGCTCTGGTTGCGGAGATCGGGCCCGCGGCCACCGCGGTCGAGTGCGACGTCACGTCCGACGAGTCGGTGGCGGCGCTGGCCGCGGCGGTGGGCGGGCTCGGCGGCGCGGTCACGCTGCTGGTCAACAACGCGGGCGGGGCGCAGGGGCTCGACCCGGTCGCGTCGGGCGGGGTCGACGACTGGCAGTGGATGTACGACGTGAACGTGCTGGGCACGCTCCGGGTGACCAAGGCGCTGCTCCCGGCGCTGGAGGCGAGCGCCGCGGGGACGATCGTGACGGTCGGCTCGACGGCGGCGTTCACGGTCTATGAGGGCGGCGGGGGTTACACGGCGGCCAAACACGCCCAGACGGCCCTGGTCGGCACGCTGCGGCTGGAACTGTCAGGCAAGCCCGTACGGGTCATCGAGGTGGATCCGGGCATGGTCCGCACCGACGAGTTCTCGCTCAAGCGGTTCGGCGGCGACCGGGCCAAGGCGGATGCCATCTACGACGGCGTACGGGAACCGCTGGTGGCCGACGACATCGCGGACATCATCGCGTACGCGGCGACCCGGCCCCACCACGTCAATCTCGACCGCATCGTGGTGCGCCCGATCGCGCAGGCGGCGCAGCACAAGGTCCACCGGGAGAAGTAGTCGTGAAGCCGGTCGGCGCGATCACCCGGGGGACGACCAATCCCAACCGGCTGCGTCGCGTCGACAACTATGTGGCGTACCGGTGCGGTGATCTGCTGCGGCGGGCGGCCGACCCGCTCGTGATCGACCTGGGTTACGGCGCCACCCCGGTCACCGCCGTCGAGCTGCGCAGCCGGCTGGCCGTCGCCGTGCGTTCCGACGTCACGGTGGTGGGGCTGGAGATCGATCCCGTACGGGTGGCGGCCGCCCAGCCGCACGCCGAGCCCCCGCACCTGCAGTTCCGGCGCGGCGGCTTCGAGCTGGCGGGACTGCGCCCGGTGGTGGTGCGCGCGTTCAACGTCCTGCGGCAGTACGCCGAGGACGAGGTGGCCGCGGCCTGGTCGGCGATGACCGCCACCGGGGCCGTGCTGGTCGAGGGCACGTGCGACGAGCTGGGCCGGATCGCGACGTGGACCGTGGTCGAGGCCGGCGAGCCGACGACGTTGACCTTTTCCGCCCGGTTGTCCGATCTGGATCATCCGGCGACGTTCGCCGAGCGGCTGCCCAAGGCGCTGATCCACCACAACGTGCCGGGCGCGCCGGTGCACACGCTGCTACAGGCCCTGGGCCGGGCGTGGGAGACCGAGGCGACGCCGTTCGGGCCGCGTCAGCGCTGGGTGGCGACGTGCCGGCGGATGCGCGCGGAGGGCTGGCCGGTGCTCGACGGCCCGGCCCGCTGGCGCCTCGGCGAGCTGACGGTCCCCTACGCCGTGTCGTCGTCCTCGCCCAGCACCGAGCGCAGGGTCTGAACCAGCACCTCGCTGCTGAACGGCTTCTTGACCAGCAGCGCGTCCTCGCCGATGAGCCCGTCGGCCACGGCCAGCTCCTTGGGCAGGCCGGAGATGTAGACGACGCTCATCTCGGGCCGCAGCTGGGTGGCCGATCGCGACAGCTCGCCGCCCGAGACGCCGGGCAGCCCCAGGTCGGTGACGAGGATGTCGATGTCCCCGGGATGCTCGCGGCAGGCGGCGATGGCCTGCTGGGAGTCGCCGGCGACGAGGGTGGCGAAGCCGCGGCGCTCGAGCATCCGCCGCATGATGTCGCGCAGGTCCTCCTCGTCGTCCACAACCAGGACCGTGGGCCGCGTCTCGGATGCGGGCGCCTGCGACATGGATCCTCCCGGTGGTTCTGATGTCACGTTCCGTGCCGGTTCGCGCTCTCACGCTATCGGCAGCAGGTTGCACGGTCTGGCCTTTGGATTTGTTAGTGACTTCACCCGTCCGGCAGCGCATGTCCGGGCCGGGTTCAGGGCATCGTTGGGGGTGACCCGGTTGCACTCGGGTTGCAACACCGGCGGCCCCGCCGGACGGCCCTGGAAGATCGAACAGAACAGCTAAAGCGGCGCGGTGGAGGACCGATTGACACCTCGTACCGCTACACACCGCCACTGAGCAAGGAGAGCGATATGTCCAGCCTGCTGTCGCCCGAGATCACCACCGTTGCTTCGCTGACCGAGCGCTGCGACCGTTGCAGCGCCGCCGCCAAGCTGGTGGTCACGCTGACCAGCGGCGGCGAGCTGGCCTTCTGCGGCCACCACGGCAACCGGCACCACGAGGACATCGTCAAGGTGGCCGAGCGCATCGTCCTCGAGGACGGCTACGAGTGGGCCGGAAAGTGACCGCTTGACGCGCATACGTTCCGTTATGCTCGTTTCCTCAGATCTTGAGGGGATTACGTGCATGATGCGGCGCGTGATCTGGGCAGGCTCTCCCGGCTGACCGCGGGGTGCGCCGGTGTCGCGGTCGCCGTCTTCGGCACCACGGCCCTGCTCATGTCACTCAAAGGCGCTCCGCCGGACGGCTTCCTCGCCGATCCGGCGGCCGCGCTCGTCCCGGCCGGAATAGCGCTGCTGCTGCAGACGCTCCCGGTGCACAGCCGAATCGCCGGCCGGGTCGTGCACGGCTCCGCCATTCTCCTGACGCTGGCCGCGGCCGCCTTCTGCCTGGCCGCCCTCCCGCGGCACGTCGTCGCGTCGATGGCGACCCTGCTCGCGATCGCCGTGCTCGTCCTGCTCGGCCAATTGATCCGTACGCTGGTCGGCGCCGACCGCCGCCGGCGCGAGCTCGCCGGGTTCACCGACACCCTGTTCCAGTCGATGAACGAGGCCGTGATGGTGCTCGACGCCAACTACCGGGTGATCGACGTGAACCGGCGCTGGCGCGAGCTGACCGGCCACGACGCCGACGAGCCCGTACGCTTCGACCCCCCGCCCGTGCCCCCGGCGGCCGGCGGCGACTGGCTGCTCCCCCGCGTCGACGGCGGCACGGTGCCGGTGCTGGCCAGCGTCGCGCCGATCCCGGACGAGGCGGGCGCACCCCGGGCGTACGTGGCGACTTATGTCGACATCGCCGACCGTAAGCGGGCCGAGGAGACGCTCGGCGAGAAGGCGGCCGAGCTGGAACGCGGCAACGCCCGGCTGCGCGAGACCAACACCCGGCTCGAGACTGCGCTGACCTTCAAGAACGACCTCACGTCGATGCTGACCCACGACGTCGCGCAGCCGATCAGCTCGATCGCCAGCCTGGCCGAGCTGCTCCACGCCGACTGGGACGACCTGCCCGACGACATCCGGCTCGAGCTCGCCACCAAGATCGACAAGAACACCCAGCGGCTGATCAAGATGATGAACGACCTACAGCTGCTGTTCCGGCTCGACATGGGCTCGATCACCGCGCGGCGGGTCCCGGTGCCCCTGCACGAGGTGGCCGTGGGGGTCGCCGCGGCGTCGACGGCCGGCCCGGGCGAGGTGCTGATCGAGGTCGACGACGAGCTGGCCGCGCTGGCCGACCGGGGGCATGTCAGCGCCGTGCTGCAAAACCTGGTCACCAACGCCATCGCGTACGGGGTCGCTCCGGTGGTGATCTCGGCGGTGCGGCACGGTGAGCAGGTCGACCTGATCGTCCAGGACAGCGGTCAGGGCATCCTCGACGAGCTGCTGCCCAACCTGTTCGGGCGGTTCATGCGGGGCTCGGGGCTGGGGCTGTTCATCGTGCGGCACCTGGTCGAGGCCAACGGCGGCTCGGTGCGCTACGAGCACGCGGACCCGCACGGGGCCCGGCTGATCGCCACGTGGGAAGCCGCTTTGGGATAGAAAGCCGCCCGCCTCGCGACGGCGAGACGGGCGGTCCGGTCAGTGGTGGCTACCAATCGTGAGCGCTGCCCCGGTCCTCTTCGTTGATCATGCCGTCGCCCCAGGCGTCCTTCTTGTCGGCCCGGCCGCCCATCCGCGCGCTGGCGCCGGCGCCCCCGCTGACGGCGCCCGGCCGGGCGATCCGGCGACCCGGGGCCAGCACGTCGTCGAGGTCGTGCGCGTCGTTGATGCCGGGGGCCGAGGTGATGTCGACCCGAGTGGCCATCGTGGACGCCGACAGGCCGTGATAGGGCAAGTCGGCCCGGCTGGCGTTGCTGTGCTCGGCGGCGCTGGTGCCCCAGCCGGCCCCCGGATGAGCGCGGTTCTTGGCCCGGGCGGCCACGGCGGCCGGGGTCGGCACCGGGCGGGTCAGCTTCTTCGTGCTGGCGCCGAGCTTTCCGTTCTCGACCAGGCTCTTGAACGTGGTCAGGTCGGACTTCAGGCGCTTGGTGAGCGAGGCCTGGCCGTGCCGGTCGTTCGGCATCAGGAAGGCGATGTCGGCCTCGAGCTGCGCGACCACCTGGGTCTTGGTCTCGCCCATGGGCCGCAAGGTGATGGTCTCGGCGAGCAGCGGCCCGTCCATGGTCGACCAGGAGACCCGCTTGTCCAGCGAGCGCTCGGTGATCTGCGCGTCGAACTCGCGGCGGTGCCCCTCGACATTCATGATCCAGTGGGTCTGGTCCTGGCCGATCGCGGTGACCTCTTGCACGCCGCTCATGAACTGCGGGTAATTCTCGAACGCGGCGAGCTGCTCGTACACCGTGTGCAACGGCGCACTCACCTCGATGGCCTGCTGAACCATACTCATCGCATCTCTCCCATGCCTACGCGTTCTGACTGCTGGCATGACTGAGAGTACGGAGACAATTACTGGCAGCGGCCGGTTTCGGCTCAGACCCGGCGCACGTACTGCCAGTGCCCGACCTCGGTCGCGTACCGGGCGTCACTCGCGGGGACCATCGTCACCTCGGCCGCACGCAGCATCGCGATCACCCGCGGCGACGGGGACCGCCAAGCCTCGCTGATCTCGACCACGGTGCCGGTCTCGCGGCAGGCCGTGGCGAGCGCGTCGATCAGGTCGGGGCCGAGCACGGCGTCGTCCAGCCCCACCTGGGCCAGCAGGCCGAGCGGGCGGGCGAGCTGGGTCGGGGCGTACCGGGACGCGCGCTCGATGCCGCGTACGGTCGCGGTGACCAGCTCCTCGGCCACCTGGTCGGCGCTGAGTTTGCCCTCGGTCAGCAGGGCGCGCACCTCACGGGCGCCGGCCACGCCGGTGAGCAACGGCAGCCGCGAGACGGCGACCGAGAGCGCCTCGAGCGCGCTGATGTCGGGCGGCAAGGCGAGCCAGCCGTCCGGGCGCACAACCTCGACCTCGGCCGCGATGCGCAGAGTGATCTCCGTACGCCGCTGGGCCCGCCGCACCGAGTCGGCATAGGTGGACAGCCAGGTCGTCTCCGGCCCGGCCTGATCGGCGAAGGTGATCGCGCGGAGCCCGGCCAGGTCGGCGGCCGACACAACCACCCCGACAGCGTCCCGCCCGGCCGCGAAACCGGTGTGCACATGCGCATCGGCCGTCAGATCCAGCGCGTCGACGGCGCTGACCACACCGATGACTGATTCCCGCTCCGCGCCCACTGTCACTCCCCGGCCTCTGCTTGACGGGCTCTTCCCGTCTGACCCAAAGAGTGGAGCCTCGTCGTTGTCAGTCTCGTTCCGTGCCTGGTGCAGTCCGGGTGCGCACGTTCCGGCTGAACGCGTCCGCCGGGCAGCCTCGTTCCCCCGCTTCCCGCTCCCGGGAGCGCTGTGGACAACTTTCGCCGCCGGTTTCCGCCCTGCGAGCGTCCTGTGGATAACGGCCGCCCCTGGCTTGACACCCGGTACGGTTCCGACCACTGCCCCCAGGGTGGGTGGAGGGGTTCTGGTGGGGGGCTTAACTACACGACCCACTAGATCAAATGCGGAACGAGCTGACCAACGAGCGCAGGTCGTCGGCCGTGCGGGCCACGCCGTTCGAGGCCTGTTTCGTCTGTTCCACGCCCTGCACGGCCGCTGCGCTGGCGCTGGAGACGTCGGAGATGTTGGCCGCGATCCGGGCCGAGCCGCTGGCCACCTCGGCGATGCTGCGGCTCATCTCGCCGGTGGTTGCCGTCTGCTGTTCGACCGCCGACGCGATCGTGGTCTGGAAGTCGTTGATCTGACCGATGACGTCGCTGATCCGCGAGATCACCTCGACCGCCCCGCCGGTGTCCTGCTGAATCGCGGCGACCCGGGAGCCGATGTCCTCGGTCGCGCGGGCGGTCTCCTGGGCCAGGTCTTTGACCTCGCTGGCGACCACGGCGAAGCCCTTGCCCGCCTCACCCGCGCGGGCCGCCTCGATCGTGGCGTTCAGCGCGAGCAGGTTGGTCTGCTCGGCGATCGAGGTGATCAGCTTGATGACGTTGCCGATCTCGGCCGACGAGTCGCCCAGCTGGCGCACGGTCTCGGTGGCCCGGGCCGCCTCCGAGACGGCGACCGCCGCGATCTGCGCCGATTCGCTGGTGTTGCGGGAGATCTCGCGGATGGCCAGGCCCATCTCCTCGGAGCCGGCCGCCACCGTCTGCACGTTGCGGGAGATCTCGTCGGCTTCGGCCGAGGCCGCCGCGGTCTGCCGGTCGGTGTTGCCGGCCGCCTCGGCGATCTGTGACGCCACCGCCGACAGCTCGCCCGCCGCGCCGGCCAGCGCATCCGCGTCCCGGCCGATCGTCTCGAGCGAGCCGCGGATCGATTCGAGCGCGCCGTCCAGGCCGGAGGCCATCTTGCCCAGCTCGTCGCGGCTGGTGATGCCGCTGCGACCGGTGAGGTCGCCGCGGGAGAGCCCGTCGATGACGGCCCCGAGGGTGCGCACCGGCACCAGGATCGAGCGGGCCAGCGGGATGGCCAGGCCGATCAGCAGCGCCAGCCCCACGATGGCGACGACGATCGAGAGCGTACGGGTCTGGCTGATCGTGGAGGCCATGTCGCCCTCCTCGGTCTCGACCGCGGCGGTGACCCGGTCGATCAGCGCGCCCAGCTTGTCGTCGGTGACGTTGTTGCGCTCGGAGATCTCGCCGATCCGGCTGCGCTTGTCCGAGGAGGCCGCGTAGTCGGAGATGAACGCGCCGAAGTCGACGAAGGCCGGGCGGTCCTCGGTGAACGTCTGCGCCATGTCGGCGGGCAGCCCGCAACTGGCCACGGCGTCCGCCGCCTCGGAGGCCGACTGCACGTCGTCGACGACGTCCTGGCTCACGTCCTGCCCGAGGGCCGAGCGGTAGGCGTCGACCTTGAGCTCGCTCTGGCGGGTGTCGAGGTGGTTCATCGCCGCCTGACAGGCTTGCAGGTGCGAGACGTTGTTGCCCTGATCGGCCAGCCGGTTCTGACCGGTCAGCGAGATCACGGCCAGCGCGGCCAGCGCGACGGCGCCCACCACCACGATCATGGCGAGACGTTTGGCGATACCGAGTTCGGCCAATCGCGACATCGATCCCCCTACGAAGCCGGAACCGCACCTCTCGAGCGGTAATGAACATCCTTCAGCTAATGCGGCCTTTTGACAGAGGAATGCCCAAAAACAAACGCCCCGCCGCTGCTGCGACGGGGCGTTCGGAAATGCTCTCAGTCCGATGTGGCCGGCGGTTTCAGCATCTTGCTGACCGCCTGCACCTTGTCCTGTGTGGGCGAGGCGGCCTCTTTGTTCGAGGCCTGCAGCTCCCGGTACACCTCTTCGCGATGCACCTGCACGTCACGCGGAGCCTGGATGCCCAGCCGGATCACGTCGCCACGCGCTTCGAGCACGGTGATGACGACATCGTTGCCGATCATCACGCTCTCCCCGGAGCGCCGGGTCAGTACGAGCATCGTCGGTGCCCTCCTCCATCCGTGGACGGACAGCATCGCGAGACAGGCGCGACCGTGCGCCGGGCGTACGGCCGCGCCTGCGGAAATGTCAGTAGATCGGGTTCATGACCGCGCGGACGGGGAATCCCGTGCCGCTGAGCACCACCTGCATGGCGCGCATGCTGTCCCGGTCGACGACGATCGGGGCCATCAGGTTCGCCGTGGTCTCGTTGGTGCCGGCCGTGATCACGGTCAGCAGCAGGAGGCGGTCGGCGTCCTTCGTGTTGAGCGCGGCGAAGACGTCGGCCTCGATCTCGGGCGCGTAGTCCGGGAAGAACGGCTCCGGCGGCGCCACGAGGAAGCGCAGGTCCGGGTCCTCAGTGGACGTGAACGCGTAGAGCAGGCCATCTTCGTTGAGCCGCACGAGCACGAATTCCCGGTGCGCCGGGAAGCCGGGCATCGGCACCGCCATCGTGATGGTCGGCAGACCCAGCGACGGGTCGGACATCGAGGCCTCAATCGGTCGGGTCGCGGTACGAATACTCATGGTCACCTCAGGAAATCGATGAGCGAGGGCTGGATCACCTTGGCCGAGGCGGCCAGGGCGGCCTGATAAGACGTCTGCTGGATCTGCAATTCCATAATCGCCTTGGGCAGGTCGACATCCTCGATATCGGACAGCTGCGACGTCACGGACAGCAAGTGATCATCAGCGGACTGCTTCATCTGCGTAATCCGATTATATCGGGCGCCAACGTCCGAAAGGGTGGACTTTAGTAAATCGTGCGCCGTATCTAGATTCGACAGACCGGTGTTCAGGGCAACGTCGTCATTGGAGCGAAGCGCCGCCGAAATGTCACCCAGCACCTTGAAGAGCTGAGTGTCACTGCCGTTCGCTCCGTACGCCTCGGCGCCGGTCGTGTCGATTCGTACCTTGGCGTTCGGTCCGACCGACCGGGTCGTCTGCCCGTCATTGCCGACGTAATCGCCGGTCTCACTGAAGGCGACCGCACCCGGCGTGGTTCCGCCGAAGACGGGCCGGCCCAGGTATTTGGTGTTCGCCTCGCCGATCATCGACTGGCGGATGTTGTCGATCTCGACGGCGATCGCCTCGCGCGCCGACGCGTTGTTCGCCGAGCTGAGGCCCTGCACGGTCAGATCCCGTACGCGGATGATCTGTCCTGACGCGTCGCCGAGCTTGTCCTGAATGGTGCCGAGCCAGCCGAGGCCGTCGTCGGCGTTGCGCGAGAACTGTTGCGTGGCCCGCATCTCGCCGCGCAACTGCAGCGACGTGACCGTGCCGGTCGGCGAGTCGGAGGGCCGGCTGAGCTGCTTGCCGCTGGAGATCTGCTCCTGCAGCTTCTGCCCCTTGGCCATGCTGCGGTTGAGGTCGCCCAGCATGCGGTGCCGCATGCTGGTGTCGGTGACCCTGCTGGGAATGGTCATGCGAGCCCCCTACCGCTAGCGGCCGACGAGACCGGTGCGGTTGATCAACTGATCGAGCATGGAGTCGATCGTGGTGAGCACCCGCGAGGCCGCCTCGTAACCGCGCTGGAAGGTCAGCAGGTTGGTCATCTCCTCGTCGAGGTTGACCCCCGACTCGGCCTCGCGCGAGGTGTCGACCTGATCCCGTACGGCGTCCTGGATCTCACTGCGCCGCGACGAGGACTGCGAGGCCACCCCGAGCTGGCCGATCATCTGCTGATAGGTGGCGTCGGGGCCGTTCTGCGAGGTGCCGAGCGCGGCCAGCTCGTCGGCCCGGTCGTTGTCGATCGCGGCCACCTCGGGCGGCACGGCCTTGGGGTTGCCGGCCGAGAAGGCGACCTTGTCGGGGTTGTCGATCGCGACCTTGAGATCGCGCGCGTTGTCGCCCGAGAAGAACGCCGTACCCGGGTCGCCGTTGACGTCGTACCCGGTCGTGGTCAGGCCGTTGACGCTGTCGGCCAGGCCCTTGGCCACGGCGTCGAGCTGGCCCGAGATGCCCGGGATGATGGTGTTCATCGTGTCGAGCATCGAGCCCATGGTGCCGCCCGCGGGCGCGGTCGTGTCGGTGCCGGCCCACTTGAGCGCGACCTGGGTGGTCGGCGTCCACGAGTCGAGGTTGGGCGGGCCGGAGAGCTCCAGCTTGCGCGTCGAGAAGTCGCTGACCAGCGGCGACGTTCCGACGTAGACGTTGATCGAGC
This sequence comes from Paractinoplanes lichenicola, assembly GCF_016785085.1. Taxonomy (GTDB): domain Bacteria; phylum Actinomycetota; class Actinomycetes; order Mycobacteriales; family Micromonosporaceae; genus Actinoplanes; species Actinoplanes lichenicola. Next base: position 228,586 of record NZ_JAENHO010000003.1, on the reverse strand, counting down.
CGTCGGTCTTGGCCAGCGAGGTGGCGCCGACCAGCTCGGAGAGCTTCATGACGGCCACGTCCCGCTGGTCCTGCAGCTCGTTCGTCTCGAGGCCGGCCGCCCGGGCCACGACGACCTGGTTGTTCATCTTCGCGATGTTGTCGGCCATCGTGTTGACCTGATCCACGAACGCGCTCATCTCGTTGCGGTTCGCGCCGAACTGACTGGCGAGCGAGGCCCGCGTGTCGTTCAGGGTGATCGCCACCGTACGGCTCTTCTCGAGCAGCGACGAGCGGGTCGACGGGTCCTGCCAGTTGTTGGCGACGTCGTTCCAGCCGTCCCACATGTCGTGCAGCCGGGCCTGCAACGCGGTGTCGCTCGGCTCGGCCAGGACGCTCTCGATCTGCCCGTACGCGGCCTTCTGGCTCTGCAGGTAGGCCGAGTTCGCGTGCTCGGTACGCCCGCGTTCCTCCAGGTACGCGTTGCGGCCGCGCTCGACGCCGGCCACGGTCACGCCGTTGCCGACCTGCGTCGTCGTCGCGTACACACCGGGGTTGAGGCTGCCGGTCTGCGACGCCATGCGCACCCGCTGCTTCGTGTATCCCTCGGTGTTCGCGTTCGCGATGTTCTGGCCCGTGATGTCCAGGCCGCGGCGCTGCGCGTAGAGCGACGTGAGCGCCGTGTTGATGCCACTGAATGAACTAGCCATCAGATCGCCTCATCCACCAGGCTGGAGCGGCGGATGCCGCCGGAAACGGTCTGGCCTTGCGGTCCGTACGTTTCCACAGTTTCGGCGAACGCGAGCATGGTTTCGCGTGCTGCGCGTTGCCCGGCTGTGAGCAGGTCACGGTTGACGTCGGCCAGGGCACTGATCTCGGACGTGAGGAGCAGGAACGCCTTGCGGTGCTGATGCAGCAGATCGGACCAGGGCGCGGGGGCGGCGTCGGCCAGTTCGCCGAGCGAGGCCTCGGGTGAGAGCCCGAGCTCGACGGCGACGTCCTGCGCGTAGGCGGCCCGGATGACCTCGGTCTGCCGGATCTGCTCCAGCACCACCTCGACCTCCCGGGTGGCGTGGCTCAGCCAGCGGGAGCGGTTGGCCGCGAGGAGCAGCTGCTCCTCCTCCAGCTTGAACAACAGCATCTCGAGCAGCTCACGTGAACGCCACAGGACGCTGGCCAGGTCGGTCAGACTCACCCTGGTCCTCCGTCTCGCCTCCGGTCGGGCCCGGGTCAACCCGCTCATTCGGACACGTCGGCATGTCTGCGACTCCACTGAGGGATTTAGCCCGATCCGGTGCATTACCGGTTCATGTGAGTCTCACTCGGGTTTCTTCGGGTTCGCCGGAAATGCACGAGGAAATCTCGCACACTGCTCATGAACCGTCGGCACCGCGCCGATCGGCCTGGCGTAAGGCCACGGCCCCATGGATGGGCCGCTCCAAGACCCCTCAAGGAGGAAGCACTCATGGGTCTTCGTATCAACCAGAACATCGCCGCGCAGAACGCCTACCGGAACCTGTCGGTCACCGACAGCCAGATGTCGAAGTCGCTGGAGAAGTTGTCCAGTGGTTTCCGCATCAACCGGGCCGCCGACGACGCGGCCGGCCTCTCGATCTCCGAGGGCCTGCGCTCGCAGGTCGGCGGTCTCAAGGTCGCCGTCCGCAACACGCAGGACGGTGTCTCGGTCGCGCAGACTGCTGAAGGCGCGCTCAACGAGACCACCGCCATCCTGCAGCGCATGCGTGACCTGTCGGTGCAGGCGGCCAACTCGGGCGCCACCGACTCGTCGGCCGCCGACGCCGCCAACAAGGAGATGGGCCAGCTCAACGCCGAACTGGACCGGATCGGCAAGAGCACGGCGTTCGGCAAGCAGAACCTGCTCGACGGCACCTTCGGCAACACCGTCAAGGCCACGTCCACCACCATTCCGAAAGACGCCGTCACCGGCGAGGCGGCGGCCCTGCCGGCCGGCGCCACCGCCGCCGGTGGGTTCAGCTTCGACATCGGCAAGGTCGGCGGCGGCACCAAGAGCCCGAACGGCACCGACCTCGCCTCGACGCCGATCACCGTCCAGGTCGACGCGCTGCCCGAGGGCTCCAGCGCGCAAGACCTGGCCAAGGCCGTCAACACGGCGACCGAGAAGGCCCTCAAGGCGGCCGGCTACCAGGGCAACGAGATCACCATGTCGGCCAAGGTCGACGCGCAGAACAACACGACCTACTCGATGTCCGGCTCCGGCGACTTCTCGGTGGCCGACAACACCGGTGGCGTGCTGACCGACGCGACGATCGACTCCAGCACGATGACGAAGACCGGCGGCAACACCGGCAAGTTCCAGGTCGGCGCGAACGCCAACCAGAAGATCGGCATCTCGATCGGCGGCGTCGACTCCGAGACGCTCGGCACCGCGGCCCTCGACCTCACCAAGGACCCCGACGCCGCGCTCAAGGCGATCGACAAGGCCCTGTCGTCGGTCACGGACAGCCGGGCCACGCTCGGTGCTGTGCAGAACCGCTTCGAGCACACCATCAACAACCTCAACGTGGCGGTCGAGAACCTGTCCGCGTCGGAGTCGCGTATCCGTGACACCGACATGGCGCAGGAGATGGTGTCCTTCACCCGGTCGCAGATCCTGACCCAGGCCGGCACCTCGATGCTGTCCCAGGCCAACCAGTCGGCGCAGAACGTCCTGTCGCTGCTGCGCTAAGCGAAGCGAACTGGTGCGCTAACCGAACTGCCACCGTAAGCAACTGAATCTCATCGGCGAACGGCCGAATAGGTGGGGGTAGCCGTCAAAAGCGGCTGCCCCCGCTTCGTCTTAAAGCAGTGAAAGGCAGGCTCCGGTGAGCACTTCGGTTGACGGACTCGTCAGTGGCCTTCAGACCTCCTCCATGATCAGCTCGCTGATGCAGGTCGAGGCCGCACCCCAGAACCGGCTCAAGTCGAAGGTGACGACCGCCCAGACCGCGGTCGCCTCCTACCAGTCGGTGAACGCCGCGCTGACGTCGATGAAGAACACCGCGGACAGCCTGGGCCAGCTCAGCACCTGGCGCGGGGTCAAGGCCACGTCGAGCTCCAGCTCCGTGACCGCCACCGCCGTGACCGGCACCAACGGCGCCTCCGGGACCACCGTGTTCAACGTCAAGAGCCTGGCCAAGAACCAGATCACCACGGCCAAGGTGCCGACCAGCGGCGACATCAGCTCCGGCACCATCCAGATCACCACCGGCCCGCTCGACGGCAGCACCAACGACAAGGTCAACACGATCACGCTGGGCGACGACAAGTCGCCGAAGGCGGTCGCCGCCGCTATCAACGCGGCCGGCATCGGCCTCAAGGCCACGGTGGTCACCACCGGCGGCAGCAGCGACATCCTGCAGATCAGCGGGGCCAAGACGGGCAGCAGCAATGCCTTCCGGATCGACAGCGGGCTCGACGGCGTCACCTCGCCCCTGATGAACGTGGCCACCGCCGCCAACGCCCAGCTCGACATCGGTGGCGGCGACGACAACGCCGACAACGGTGGTTACTCCGTCACCAGTGACACCAACACTTTCAGCAAGCTCATGCCGGGTGTCTCGATCACCGTCTCGAAGCTCGAGAACGACGTGACGATCACCTCCGACCAGGACGTCAGCGGCATCGCCAGCAAGATGCAGGCGCTGGTGGACGCGGCCAACAACTCGCTCTCGGAGATCGGCCGGCAGACCGCCTACGACGCGGCCACCAAGAAGGGCTCGCCGCTCACCGGTGACTTCTCGGTCCGCAACATCTCGCAGGCCCTGCTCAGCAAGATCAGCCTGGGCCTGACCTACACGAACCCCTCGTACGACAAGACGCAGCCGAGCGACGCGGCCACCAAGACCAACCTCGAGAAGCTCACCGTCTCGATGTCGAAGTTCGGCGTGGCGCTCGACAGCACCGGCAAGCTCACCTTCGACTCGGCCAAGTTCACCACCGCCTACAACGAGAACCCGCTGCAGATCCAGGCGGCCGGCATCGAGTTCGCCGACCAGATGGAGAAGTTCGCGGGCGACCAGACCACCAACGTCACCTCGGTCATCACCGGTCGCAAGAACGAGATCGACGGCCTCAACAGCCAGATCAGCAACTGGGACATCCGGCTCGCGGCCAAGAAGACCGCGCTGCAGAAGCAGTACTCCGACCTCGAGACCTCCCTGGGCAAGCTCAAGAACCAGTCCACCTGGCTCGCCGGCCAGCTCTCCGGCCTCTGATCCACCGCCCCGACCAGCCATCGCAGGGCCCTGACTTAGGAGACCGATGACCGTGACCGCCCCGAACCTCCGCAACCGCTACCTGCAGGACTCGATCCAGACCGCCTCGCCCGCCAAGCTGCTGATCATGCTGTACGACCGCCTGGTCCTCGACCTGGGCCAGGGCGAGGAGGCCCTGCGGGCCGGCGATCTCGAGACCGCCCACGAGAAGATCACGCACGCCCAGGAGATCGTCATCGAGCTGCAGGTCAGCCTCGACGTCGAGGCCTGGTCGGGCGCCCCGGGCCTGGCCAACCTGTACGGCTACCTGATCACCGAGCTGATCGGGGCGAACATCGCCAAGAGCCCCGAGCGGGTCGCCGTCTGCCGCGGTTTCGTCGAGCCGCTGCGCGACGCCTGGCGCGACGCCGCGGCCGCGGCGGTGGCCGGCTGACGAGCGGATGAGCACCGTGAGCGGCGGAGACTGGCGGCACGCCTGGAGCGATGCGCTGGACGAGCTCGAGCTGGACGTGGCGTCGATCGAGGCGATGCTGGACGACGAGCACCGGCACGCCGAGACGCCGCCGGCCAGCCTGTGGAAGCCGCCGACGGAGCTGGGCGCCCTGCCGCTGGAGCTCAAGCCGCGGGCCGACGAGATCCTGACCCGCCAGCTCAGGGTGGCGGAGGAGATCGCCCGGCGGATGACCGCGACCCGCCAGCAGATGTCGATGACGACCCGGATCGAGACGGGAGAGGCGGTCAAACGACCCGTCTACGTCGACCGGGCCATGTGACGAGCCGGCCGGAACGCCTCGGGACCCCCTATGCGGGGCCCCGGGGCGTTCTCGCGTTTCAGCAACCTGCTGGCAACCGTCTGACGCTCAGCGAATCGGCGCACCAACCGAACTGCAATGTACGAGCGACGGATCGCTCACCGAACTGCCACGGATCGGCGCCCTTGGACCTACACAAGGAGCTGCTGTGTTCGACGATGTCTCGTCGTCCGCCCTGCGCGTCGCGGTCACCGGCCTCGCGGCCCGGCAGAGCGCTATCGCGAACAATATTGCGAACATCGAAACCCCAGGCTACAAGGCTCGTAAGGTTGAGTTCGAGGAGGCGTTGCGCGGCGCCGTCGCCAAGGGCCTGTCGCCGCTGGGAGTCGCTCCGCAGACCAAGTCGTCGCTGGAGCCGACCCGGCTCAACGGCAGCAACGTCAACCTCGACGAGGAGACGCTCTCCCACATCGACACGACGATGCGCTACCAGCTGACCCTCCGGGCGCTGGACACCAAGTACTCGATGCTGCGCGACGCGATCAAGGGAGCCTGACGATGAGCACTTTCAACGCTATCGGGGTCGCCGGGTCCGGCGTGACCGTCTACCGCAAGTGGCTGGACGCCGTCTCCGACAACATCGCCAACATGGACAACACCAGCCGTACGTCCGAGAAGGCGTTCCAGGCGCGCTATGTCGTCGCCCAGGAGGCCCAGGACGGCAACGGCGCTCAGGTGGGCGGGGTCGCGTTCGGCAGTGCCGAGGGTGTGCTGGTGCACGACCCGGACAACCCGCTCGCCGACAACCAGGGCTACGTGCGCAAGCCGGACATCGACCTGAGCTCGCAGATGGCCCAGATGATGATGGCCCAGCGCGCGTACCAGGCGAACCTGTCGGTCGTCGACCGGGCCAAGGACTCCTACACCGCCGCGATCAACCTCGGGAAGTGAGGTAGGCCATGGTCTCCCCGATAAGCCCGCTCGGCAGCCCGTTCGGCAGCGTCTCCGCGGTGTCCGGGCTCGACAAGGCCACCGGTCTCGGCGGCATCGGCGACCTCGGCGGGGCCGGCGCGCTGACCGGCGCCGACAAGGCCACCGAGGCGCAGGGTCCCAACGAGAGCTTCGCCAGCATGCTGTCGCGCGGTCTCGAGAGCGTGCAGGCGTCGCAGAACAAGGCGAGCGACCTCGCGGTCCAGGCCGCCGACGGCACGCTCCAGGATCCGGCCCAATACACGATGGCGGCCAACGAGGCCCAGCTCGGCCTCCAGCTCACGCTGGCCGTCCGCAACAAGGCCGTGGAAGCTTTCCAGGAAATCATGAGGATGCAGGCCTGACATGACCGACCGCCTTCCCGCTCCGGTTCGCCGCGTCACGGACACGTTCCGGTCCTTCACCCCGGGACAGAAGGCCGTCACGATCGCGGCAGTCATAGCGCTCGTCGTGGGCGCCTACTTCTTCGCCACGTGGGCGTCGAAGCCGTCGTACTCCATCCTCTTCAACAACCTCTCGTCCAAGGACGCCAGCGCGATCGTCGAGTCGCTGAAGAAGTCCGGCACCAGCTACGAGCTGGCCAACGACGGCCAGACCGTGCTGGTGCCGCAGGACCAGGTGAACGACCTGCGGCTGTCGCTGAGCGGCGAGGGGCTGCCCGGCGACGCCGGCACCGGGTACGCCCTGCTCGACCAGCAGGGCATCACCACCAGCGACTTCATGCAGCAGACGAACTACCAGCGCGCGCTCGAGGGCGAGCTGTCCAACACGATCAAGTCGATCGAGGGCGTCGAGGCGGCCACCGTGCACCTCGTGATCCCCAAGAAGGACGTCTTCGCCGACGACCAGGACAAGCCGACCGCGTCGGTGCTGGTGGCCACGAGCGCCACCGAGCAGCTGAGCAGCGATCAGGTGCAGAGCATCGTCCACCTGGTCGCCTCGAGCGTCGAGGGCCTCGACCCGACCCAGATCACCGTGGCCGGCGCGGACGGCAAGATCCTCTCGACCGGTGGTGGTGCGGCCATCGGCACGGGCGGGGACAGCGGCACGGAGGCGCAGACCGTCGCCTTCCAGAACCGGATGAACACGTCGATCCAGAGCATGCTCGACAGCGTCGTCGGTCCGGGCAACTCCTCCGTGGTGACCACGGCGACGCTGGACTTCGACCAGACCCAGACCCAGAGCGAGACCTTCAACGCCGACCCGTCGGTGCCCGCGCTCTCCGAGACCAACCAGCGCGAGGCCTACAACGGCGCCAACAACTGCGCCGGCGGCGTGCTCGGGCCGGACAACATCGCCGGCCCCGGCTGCTCCACCACCGGCGGCAGTGCCAACGGCCCGGGGCAGTACGAGAACAGCAGCAGCACCAAGAACAACGCGGTCAACAAGGTCAACGAGGTGCGCCGGAGCGCGCCCGGCGGCATCAAGAAGCTGAGCGTGGCCGTGCTGCTCAACAGCAGCACCGGCGCCACCATCGACCCGGCGCAGGTGCAGCAGCTGGTCACCGCCGCCGCCGGCATCGACGCCACGCGGGGCGACACCATCGCGGTCTCGGCCATGCCGTTCGACCAGAGCGCCGCCAAGGCCGCGCAGGAGGCGTTGAGCGCCTCGTCCGCGGCGGCCGTCGAGGCCAAGCAGATGTCGATGTACAAGACCGCCGGGCTGGCCGGGCTCGTCCTCGTGCTGCTCTTCCTGGCCTGGCGGTTCAGCCGCAAGAGCAAGAAGCGGCGAGGCCTGACCCCCGAGGAGCGCAAGCACCTCGAGGACATGCAGGCCGCGCTCGAGGCACAGCGGCTCGCCGAGCTCAACCAGGCGATCCCCGCGCAGATGCTGGAGGCCGGGATGGCTGTGGACGACACGAACGTGCAGGCTCGCGAGGAACGCCAGCGGGAGATCGAGCAGATGGTCAAGGATCAACCTGAGGAGATGGCAGTGCTCTTGCGCGGCTGGCTGGCCGCCGACGTGACGCGCTGACCCTTCGTGCGGCGGCCGGCTCAGCCCGGTCGCCGCCACAGCCGTCCGACGGCTTGTTTCCGCTGCGGTTCCTGAGGAGTACGCGTTGACCACACCGGCGCTCACCACCATGTCGATGACAGGCGTGCGCAAGGCCGCCATCATGCTCGTCCAATTCGGCAAGGAGCAGTCCGCGCACGTCCTGTCCCAGATGTCGGAGAAAGAGGTCGAGATGATCTCGGCCGAGATCGCCCGGCTCGGCAAGCTGGAGCCGACCCAGGTCGACGACGTGCTGGACGAGTTCTACGCCATGGCCACGACCCGGTACGCCGGCTCCGGCGGCATGGACTACGCCCGCGAGCTGCTCGAGGCCTCGCTGGGCAAGGATCGCGCGGCGTTGATACTCGACCGCCTCGAAGCCTCGATGAACGACATCCCCTTCAATTTCCTGAGCCACGCCGACCCCCGGCAGCTGCTCTCGTACGTGCAGTACGAGCACCCGCAGACGATCGCGCTGGTGCTGGCGCACATCCCCTCGGCGCTCGCCTCGTCGATCCTGGCCGGCCTCCCGATCGAGGTGCAGACCGAGGTCGCGCACCGGATCGCGGTGATGGACCGGACCTCCCCCGAGATCATCCGCCAGGTCGAGCAGGCCCTGCAGCGCAAGCTCTCGTCGGTGCTGCAGCCGGACGAGCTCTCCACGGTCGGCGGTCTGCAGCCGCTGGTCGACATCATCAACCGCGCCGACCGCACCACCGAGCGGCTCATCCTGGAGGCCCTGGACGCCCGCAGCCCCGAGCTGGCCGAGGAGATCCGGCGCCGGATGTTCATGTTCGAGGACATCATCAACCTCGAGGACCGCGCCATCCAGCTGGTGCTGCGCCAGGTGGAGCCGGCCGACCTGGCCACCGCCCTCAAGGGTGTGCCCGACACCGTGCGCGACAAGGTCACCAAGAACCTCTCCGAGCGCGGTCGCGAGAACCTGCTCGAGGAGATCGACCTGCTCGGCCCGGTCAAGGTCAAGATGGTCGAGGAGGCCCAGGCCAAGATCGTCTCGGTGATCCGCTCGCTCGAGGACTCCGGGCAGATCGAGGTCCAGCGCGGTGGCGAGGCCGATGAGCTCATCGCCTGAGAGCAGCAGCCCCGTGCTGCGCGGCTCGATGGCCGAGTCGGCCTCCACCGCCCGGTTCGCGGTCGACCTGCGCACCGGGCTGCCGACCGACGGCGATTCGCTCGACCGGGTCAAGCAGCAGGCCCGCACGACCGGATACGCCGAGGGCTGGGCCCAGGGCCAGCGCGAGGCCGCGGCCGCCGCGCAGAACGCCCAGGCCCGCGCGGCGGCGGCCGAGCAGGCTCACGACCAGCGCCGGGCAACCGCGCTGGCCCAGGCGGTCAACGCGCTCGGCCGGGCTGTCACCGAGCACGAGAATCAGCTCATGCCGACCTTCGCCGAGCTGCAGGAGGTGCTGCTGGCGCACGCCTTCGAGCTGGCCGAGGCGATCGTCGGGCGCAGCCTGGAGGACCCGCAGGGCCGCACGGTGGCGGCGCTGCGCCGGGCCATGGCGGCCACGCCCGACGCGGGCTCGCTGGTGGTCAGCCTGCACCCGGACGACTATCACACGCTGGTCGGCGACGCCGGCGAGACGGATTTCGAATACGAGGGGCGCCGGGTGCGGCTGCGGCCGGACGGCGCGCTGCGGCCCGGCGACGCGGTCGCGGAGACCGGCATGGCGACGGTGGACGCCACCATCGCCGCCGCCGTCGACCGGGCCAAGGAAGCGTTGCGGCTGCTGTAACGGAAGAGGCACACCATGACGGACGTGTTCCGCCACCGCATGTCGGCGGCGATCGAGGCGGCCCGCCCGCTCACCCGGGGCCGGGTGACCGGGGCGGTCGGCCTGCGGGTGACCGTCAGCGGGGTCGATGCCCGGGTCGGTGACCTGGTGCAGATGGGCGAGGGCCCGGAGGCGATCTTCGCCGAGGTCGCCGCCATCGACGGCGACAAGCTCTCCTGCCTGCCACTCGGCCCGATCGCCGGCCTGGGCGCGGGCACCCCGGTGGTCGGCACGGGCGGGCCGCTGCGGGTCGCCGTCGGCCCCGACCTGCAGGGCCGGATCCTGGACGGGCTGGGCCGCCCGATGGACGGCGGGCCGCCGCTCAAGGGGCACATGGTCAGCATCGACGCGGCGCCCCCGTCGGCGATGGAGCGGCAGCTGGTCGACAAACCGATGTCCCTGGGCGTACGAGTGCTGGACACGCTCGTGCCGTGCGGGCGGGGCCAGCGCATCGGCATCTTCGCGGGCTCCGGCGTCGGCAAGTCCACGCTGATGAGCATGATCACGCGGGGCACCTCGGCCGAGCTCAACGTCGTGGCGCTGGTCGGCGAGCGCGGTCGCGAGGTCCGCGAGTTCATCGAGCACGACCTGGGCGAGGAGGGCCTGGCCCGGTCCGTGGTGGTGATCGCGACCTCGGACACCCCGCCGCTGGTGCGTCTGCGGGCCGGCGCGGTGGCCACCCGGATCGCCGAGTACTACCGCGACGAGGGCGCCGACGTGCTGCTGATGATGGACAGCGTGACCCGTGCGGCCATGGCGCAGCGCGAGGTGGGCTTGTCGGTGGGTGAGCCGCCCGCCACCCGCGGATATCCGCCGTCGGTGTTCGCGATGCTGGCCTCGCTGCTCGAGCGGGCCGGGCCGGGTGCGCGCGGCAGCATCACCGGCCTCTACACCGTGCTGGTCGAGGGTGACGACCACAACGAGCCGATCGCCGACGCGGCCCGCTCGATCCTCGACGGCCACGTGGTGCTCGACCGCAAACTGGCCACGGCCGGCCACTTCCCCAGCATCCAGGCGCTCGACTCGATCTCCCGCGTGGCCAACAAGATCACGAGCAAGGAGCAGCGCGCGGACGCCACCGAGCTGCGCCGGCTGATGGCCGCCCACCGCGACGTCCGCGAGCTGGTCGAGATCGGCGCCTACGTGGCCGGCACCAACCCGGACGCCGACCGCGCGACCGCGATCTGGCCCCACATCAACGCGTTCCTGCGCCAGGGCCTCGACGAACGCGTCACCGCCGAGGAGGCCTGGGCCCAATTGCGAGCGCTGATCGCCGCTTCTTGAGCCAGTTGCAGCTCGGGTGCAGAAGCTCAGCGAATCGGTGGCGGGGCCGACCGGGATAGGTGAGGGCCCGTCCACGGCCGCACTAGGAGGCAGATCGTGAACCGTTTCTTCCGGCTCTCGCCCGTGCTCCGCGCCCGCAAGGCCCAGGAGGACGCGGCCAAGGGCGCCGTGATCCAGTCCCGCGCCCAGATCCGTGAGGCCCAGGACCTCGTACGTCGTAAGCAACTCGACCTGGTCGGCGCGGAGGCGCCCACCGAGGGCACGGCCCGGGCCATCGTGGCCGGCCTCGTCGCCCGCCAGTCGCTGGCCGGGGCCCTGATGAGCGCGCACCGCATGGTCGAGGAGGCCGAGGAGGTCGAGCGCGAGCGGATGGCCGTGCTGGCCGACGCGGCCAAGCGCCGGCGCGCGGTCGAGATGATGGCCGAGCGACACGCCGAGATGGTGCGGGCCAACGACCTGCGCAAGGACCAGGCCAACCTGGACGAGCTGGCGATGACGAGCAAGGCCCGCAACGCCGCCCGCAGCGGGGGCGCTGAATGATCGGTGTCACCGGGGTGCTCAACCGCATCCAGGAGCTGCAGGGCCAGCTCGGGCTCACCCCGGTCAACCCGGCCCCGGGCGCCACCGGCACGACCGGCACCGTGAGCACGACCGGCCCCGGCGGCACCAGCACGTTCGCCTCCGCGCTGGCCAGCGCCACCGGTCAGGCCGGGGCCGGCATGCGGCTGAACAGTCAGGCCACCGGTCAGAACGTCGTCGACGCGGCCAAGAAATACCTCGGCACCCCGTACGTCTTCGGCAGCACCGACCCGGACAAGGGCCTGGACTGCTCGGCGCTGGTCCAGCGGGCCTACAGCGACCTCGGCATCAAGCTGCCCCGCCTGTCGCACCAGCAGGCCAAGGCGGGCGAGCCGGTGGCCAACCTGGCCCAGGCCAAGCCGGGCGACATCCTCGCCTTCGACTCCCCCGTCGACCACGTCGCCATCTATCTCGGCGACAACAAGATGATCGCGGCCCCGAAGCCCGGCGATCACGTCAAGATCCAGAGCGTGTACGAGAAGCCGACGCACATCCGCCGCGTCGTCTCGGACCTCCCGGTCGCCCCGCAGAACGCCGTCTCCGCGGTCCGCCCGGCCAGCCTGCAGGGCACCGGCTCGCTGGCCGGGGTGCCCTACGCCGACCTGTTCGTGCAGGCCGGCAACCGGTACGGCGTCTCACCCAAGCTGCTCGCGGCGGTGGCCAAGGTCGAGTCCGGGTACGACCCCAAGGCCGTCAGCAAGGCCGGCGCCCAGGGCCTGATGCAGCTGATGCCGTCGACCGCGCGGGGGCTCGGCGTCAAGGACTCGTTCGACCCGGCGCAGGCCATCAACGGCGGCGCCAAGCTGCTGTCCCGCAACCTGCGCGAGTTCAAGTCGCTGCCGCTGGCCCTGGCCGCCTACAACGCGGGCGGCGGCGCGGTGCACCGGTACGGCGGCATCCCGCCGTTCTCGGAGACCCAGGCGTACGTCCCGAAGGTCCAGAAGGCCCTCGCCGCGCTCGGCGGCTGATCCGCCGACCGCCCGATCTCAGGAGAGCCGCATGAAGATGCCGAATTCCGTGAGCGGAGCCGACCGCACCGCCGACATCGCCCGGCGCCCCGCGCCGAAGCGGGGCGAGGGCGGGGAGGAGTTCGGCTCCGCGCTCTCGGCCGAGCTCGACAAGCCGAAGCGGGACGAGCCGACCCGGACCGGGGACCGCGAGGCCGCCGGGCGACGGGCCGCCGAGGACCGGGCCGCCGAGCGGGACGCCGACCGCCGGGCCGACGCCGGGCGGGCCGCGGCCGGGCGCAGCGCCCTGCAGCGCGAGGCGGCCGACCGGGCCGCCGCGGCGAACCGGGCCGGCCAGCGCCGCGCGGACGACGACCAGCGCCGCACCGCCGACCGGGACACCGCCACGAACCGCACCGACACCGACCGGGCCGACGCGGCCCGCCGCTCGGACCCGGACCGGCGGGCCGATCGAACCGACCGGGCCGACCGGGCCGACCGCACCGATCGGGCCGGCGACCGCGGTCCGGCCGACCGGGCCGGAACCGAGCGGGCCGACGCCGGCCGAGCCGAGCGCGCCGACGGCCAGGGGGGCACCGAGCGGACCGGCGACAGCGACCGGGCGGACGCCGACGAGACCGGCGCCGCCGGTAAGCCGGACGCCGCCGGCGCCCAGACAGCCGACGCCCAGGCCACCGCGGCCGCCGTCGCCCAGACCGGCGCCGCGATGGCCGCCGCGGCCGGTCAGCCGGCCGCGGCCCCGAACACACCGGCACCGGCGGCAGCCGACGCGAGCGGTCAAGAGGCCGCCGGCGGACCCTCGAAACAGGCCGCCCCCGCCGCCACCCCCCAGCCGGGCCCTGGCACAGCGCTCCCACCGGCCCTCGCGGCGCAGCTCGCCCAGAGCGGCGCGGCCGCCCAGGGTGGCCCGGCCGCGGGCCCGGGGGACGGCCGCCAGGCCGTCGGCACGGATCCGACCGGCACCGCGACCCCGGCCGGCCCGCTGGCTGCGGCCGACGCCGCGAACGCGCTGACCTCGCCCGCCGCCACCGAGGTGCCCCCGGCCGGCCCCCGCCCGGCCGGTCTCGCCCCGCCGCCCACGCCGCCGGCCGACGCCGGAGCCGGGGCCGCGACCGGCACCGGAGCCGAGGCGCCCACGGGCCCTGCGTCGTCCCCGGCCGACACCACCGGAACGACGGCCGCCGGCGGGCCCGACGCGGCCCCGGCCCAGCCCGGGGCCCTGCCCGACCAGGCCGCGCCCGACGCCACCGCCGGCACCGCGACCGCCAACCCGGTCAACCCGGGCGCCGCGCCGGGCGTGGCGCCGGACGGCACCGCCAACCCGGGCACGCTCGGGCAGGCCGGCCTGGCCGGGGTCTCCGGGCCGCAGGCGGCCGCCCCGGCCGCGCCCGCCGCCGGCACCCCGCCGCCGCCCGCCTCGGCGCCGGCCTTCCAGCCGCCCGCGGCCCAGCTCGCCATGCGGATCGTGCCGCTCAAGCTGGACGCGGACGGCGTGCACCGGCTGACCGTGAACCTGCACCCGGTCGACCTGGGCCCGGTGCAGGTGGTGGCCGAGATCCGCAACGGCGAGATCAACGTGCAGCTGACCAGCGGCACCGACGCCGGCAACGAGGCCCTGCGCAACGCCATGGACGACCTGCGGCGCGAGCTCAACGACGCCGGCTTCCGCAATACGTCGCTCGACCTGCGGCAGGGCAACGCCCAGCAGGAGCAGGCGCGGCAGCAGTTCGCCGCGGCCGGCTTCCCCGGCGGCGGGCGGCGCGAGACCGGCCCGGCCGTCGGGCCCGCCGAGACGACCGTGCCGACGATCCGGCCCGCCGCTCCGGGCTCCAGCCGGCTGGACACGACCGCCTAGCCGCCAGGACATGCGAAGAGGGGGTGACCGCCGCAGCGGTCACCCCCTCTTCACGTGGACCTGTCAGGCCGGCTTCTCCGCGTCGAGCGGGGTCGGTGTCACCGGGGTGCCTTCCGGCTTCCCCTCCGGCCGGCCGTAACCCGCGGTGACGAACCGCAACCCCGCGAGCAGCAGGGCGGCGATCGGCACGGCGATCACGAACCGGATCAGTACCTCGGTGATGTCGACCTCGTCGAGCACGTAGCGATACAGCGCCGGCGCGCTCATCAGGAGCGCGAACAGCAGGACCGATGGACGAATCACTGCCGCGCCGATCGGGTGACGCGCCGCGGGGCCGCGGCGACCGGCATGACGTCGGACGCGATCCGCGCGCAGAGCATGGCGGCCCAGGCGTGCGGGGTGGCCGGCTTGCCGTCCAGCGAGAAGATCGGCAGGTCCAGGCCGAGCACCGAGGCCGGGTCGCCGGTCAGCTCGACGCCGTGCACCACCAGCGACTCGACCTCGCCGAGGGCCCGCAGGTGACGGCCGCTGTCGGCGGTCTTGCGGGTGGCGTCGACAACCGCCCAGACCGCGGTGGCCCCGATCGCGTCGCACATCTCGTTGACCCAGATCGGGTCGGTGCCGCCGACCGGCGCCTCGAGCACGACGACCCAGGGTTCCTCGGCGCTGTGCAGCTTCTCGGTGCGGCTCTCGGCCGCCTCCGGCGTCGAGATCAGCCGGGACGAGTGCAGCCCGGTGCCGGCCGTCGACTGCGCGGCCAGCAGGAGGTGGTTCTCCGGCACGCCGATCTGCTCGAGCAGTTGGCGGCCGATGGTGACCCCCAGGTTGATGTCGCCCGCGAGCACCAGGATCTCACCCGGCCCGTCCGGGATGGCTGGGGCGCTGGGCCGCGCGGCCAGCACGCTCAGCACACCCGCGTACGTGTCGCTGCCGGTGATCTGGCGGGCCATGTGCTCCGGCATGCCCACCGACATCAGGTTCCGGACGACCGGCTCGTTGTCGGCGACCGCCGGAGCGGCCGCGGCCGGCGCGGGGGCCGGGACGGCCGAGACCGGCGAGGCCGGCTGGAACCCGTACGTCTCGGCCGGGGCCGTCTGCACGACCGGCTCGGGCGCGGGCGGCGGCGGCTCCTCGTCGATCTCGATCTCGCTCGCGGCCAGGCCACCGATCCGGTCGGCGAGGCGGGGCGCGGGCGAGACCGGCGCGGGTGACACGGGCGCGGGCGACACCGGCGCGACGGCCACCGGGGGCGCGGGCGGCTCGGTCACGAAGGACGGAGCGGCGGGCGACTGCGGTGCGACCACGGCCGGCATGACCGGAGCCGGGGCGGGCGGGGCCGAGACGGGCGGCCGCACCACGTTGACCGGCGACTCGCTGGCCGCGGCCGGACGGAACGGCCGTACGGTCGGGGCCGGCTCCTCCCGCGGCGCCGGCTTGGGCCGCGACGTGAGCTGGTCACCGCCGTTGAGGCCGGCCATCAGCTCGGCGAACGCGGCCCCGGTGTCCCCGAACGCGGCGCTGCGGCCCTCGTCGGCGCCGAACCCGTGCTCGGCCGCGGCGGGCCGCGGGGCGGTCTCGGCGGGCCGGGACGCGGCCTCGGCCGGCCGGGTCATGCCGAACGACGCCGGCGTCACCGAGCGCGGTGAGGCGCTGCCCCCGAACGGACGGGGCGCCGCCCGGCCCGGGTCGTCCAACCGGTCCTGCGACTCGGCCCGCTCGAGGAGCCGTTCCAGGCTGTGCTGGCCGGTGTCGGCCGTCTTCATCCGTGAAGCCATGTCATTCCTGTCCTCGTTCGGGTCCGGCACCTCGACCGACAGCTCGTAATGCTGTTTCGCGAAGAAGCCACCGACACCGCCACTGCGGACCTTGTCGGCGGAGATGATCCGGACACGGGAGCCGTACTCATCGCGCACCTGAGCCAGAAGCGGCTCGATGGCCGGTCCCTCAAGCAGCACCCGCGTAGGCACCGTTGACCACCCCAATCGTTTCGATCTGTGCTGTGGAACCAGAGATTTCGCCGTACGACAGCACCTGGATCCGGCGGGAGCCGGCACGCAGGAGGCGCATCAGGGGCAGTCGCAGCTGTGGCGAGCAGGCCAGCACCGGGGCCAGACCCTGCTGTTCCGCGGTCTCGGTGAGCCGGGCCGCCTCGCTGACGATCGCCTCGGCACGCATGCCGTCGATCGCCATGAAGGCCCCCGTCTCGCTGGGCCGCAGAGATTCGAGCAGTTGCTGCTCGAGCATGGGATCGAGCGTGATCACCGTGAGACGGCCGGCGGTCGTGTACTGAGCCGCGATAGCGGGACCCAGCGCCGCACGGGCCGCCTCGACCAGGCTGTCCTGGTCGACGGAGACCTTTGCCCGAAGGGAGAGCGCCTCGAAGATGCGGACCAGGTCGCGGATCGGCACGCCCTCGTCGAGAAGCCCTTGGAGCACTTTCTGGATCTGGCCGAGGCTGAGCACCGCGGGGGTCAGCTCCTCGACCACGACCGGGTGGGTGCGCTTGACCGTCTCGGTCAGCGCGCGCACGTCCTCGCGGCCGAGCAGCCGGCTCGCGTTGCTGCGGACCACCTCGGCCAGATGCGTGATGATCACGCTGGCCCGGTCGACCACGGTCGCCCCGGAGAGCTCGGCCTGATAGTGCAGCTCGGACGGCACCCACTTGCCGGGCAGGCCGAACACCGGCTCGACGCCGGCCTTGCCGGGCAGGCCCTGCAGCCCGTCGCCGATCGCCAGCACCGTGCCGGGCGGCGCCTCGCCGGTGCCCGCGTCGGTGCCGGAGATCCGGATGGCGTACGAGGAGAGCGGCAGGTCGAGATCGTCGCGCGTCCGCACCGGCGGCATGATCACGCCCAGCTCCATGGCCATCTTGCGGCGCAGGGCCCGGACCCGGTCGAGCAGGTCCCCGCTGCTGGCGTCGACCAGATCGACGAGGTCGGGTGAGAGCGCGAGCTCGAGCGGGTCGACGCGCATCTCGCCGAGGAGCTGCTCGGGCGAGTCCGGGGGCGGCATGTCGACCGCCTCGCCGGCCGCCGCGGCCGCCGCCACCTCCTCCTCGGGCACCGGGTCCTTGATCTTCTGCGCGGCGATCAGGACGGCCGCGCCGACGACCAGGAAGGGAACCTTCGGCAGGCCCGGGATGACGCAGAGGGCGAGCGACGCGCCGCCGGCGATGCGCAGCGCGAGCTTGTTCTGGCTGAGCTGGGTGGTGACCGTCGAGCCCATGTCGCCCGAGGTGGCCGAGCGGGTCACGATCAGACCGGTGGCCACCGACAGCAGCAGCGCGGGAATCTGCGAGACCAGGCCGTCGCCGATGCTCAGCAGGCTGTAGTGGTTCATCGCGTCGCCGGCTGCCATGCCCTGCTGGGCCACGCCGATCGCGAAACCGCCGACCAGGTTGATCAGCGTGATGATGACGGCGGCGATGGCGTCGCCCTTGACGAACTTGGAGCCACCGTCCATGGCGCCGTAGAACTCGGCCTCCGCGCCCACCTCGGCCCGGCGCTTCTTGGCCTGGTCCTCGTCGATCAGGCCGGCGTTGAGGTCGGCGTCGATCGCCATCTGCTTGCCGGGCATGGCGTCGAGGGTGAAGCGGGCGCCGACCTCGGCCACCCGCTCGGCGCCCTTGGTGACCACGACCATCTGGACGATCACCAGGATCAGGAAGATGACGAGGCCGATGACGAGGTTGCCACCGACCACGAAGCTGCCGAACGCGTGAATCACCTTGCCGGCGTCGCCCTCGCTCAGCACCAGCCGGGTCGCGCTGATGTTGAGCGCGAGGCGGAACAGGGTGGCCACCAGCAGCAGGGCCGGAAAGATCGAGAAGTCGAGCGGTTTCTGGACGAACATGCTGGTCAACATGATCAGCAGGGCCGCGGTGATGTTGAGCGCGATCAGCATGTCCAGCAGGAAGGTCGGCAACGGCACGACCATCATGAGGACGATGCCGACGACCCCGACGGGCACGGCAAGCTTGCTGATGTTGCGGTTCTTCACGGCACCTTCCAGGAAAGGACGTTGGAGCCATCCCTGCGCGCGGTTCGCCGTCCTGGCGTATCCCTCTTCGGCGATCCGTCGCCTGCACTGAGCGAGGGGTGATCCCGCAAGCCGATCTTCCCCCGTACGAGGTACCTATGTGAGGAAATCTCCTAACTTTTCAGTTATGCGGCTTCTGATTCAGAATGTGGGTTGCGGTGCAGCCCTGCCGCCGAGCCCTTCACCTTCAGGCTCATGACGAACGCCAGCACCCGGGCCACCGCGCCGAAGAACTCGGCCGGGATCTCGTGGCCCACCTCGACGCCGCCGTAGAGCGCGCGGGCCAGCGGCTTGTCCTCGACCATGGGCACCCGGTGCTCGCCCGCCAGCTCGCGGATCTTGGTGGCGAGCGGACCCTGGCCCTTGGCCACCACCCGCGGCGCGCCCTTCTGCGCCTCGTAGCGCAGCGCCACCGCCACGTGGGTCGGGTTGACCATCACGACGTCCGCGGTCGGCACGTCGGCCATCTGCCGGTTGCGGGCCATCGCCATCTGCCGCGCCCGGATCTGGGCCTTGATCAGCGGGTCGCCCTCGCTGTTCTTGTACTCCTGCTTGACCTCTTCCTTGGTCATCCGCAGCGACTTGTTGGTGCGCCGGCGCACGACGAAGTAGTCGGCCGCGGCCATGGCGATGCCGGCCACCGAGGCGGCCCGGATCAGGTTGAGGGCGGCGTCGGTGACCGTGCCGAACAGCGCGGCCAGCGGCAGCTGCCCGGCGCTCATCAGCGCCGGGAAGACGTCCTTGGTCGTGGTGTAGAGCACGCCGCCCAGCACGCCGGTCTTGACCAGGGCCTTGGTGCCCTCCCAGAGGGACTGGGGGCCGAGCATCTTCTTGATGCCGGGCAACGGGTTCAGCCGGTTGAACTTGGGGATGAACAGCTTGGTCGCGACCCGGATGCCGCCCTGGGCGCCGGCCGCGGCGATGCCGACCACCATCATCGTCAGCGAGAGCGGCAGCACGGCCCACACCGTGCCCATCATGGCCTCCTTGAGCAGGGCCATCGCCTGGGCCGGCTCGGGATCGGCGATGATGTCGGGGATCTGCGCCACCAGCGCCTCGGCGTGTTTCATCGCCTGTTCCAGGGTGCGCGGCAGCATCACGCTCGCGGCCAGCATGCCGAACCAGGCGCCGATGTCCTGGCTCTTGCCGATCTGGCCTTCGCGCTTGGCCTTCTTGAGTTTCTGGGGTGTCGGTTGTTCAGTCTTCTCGCCCGACATGTCACCCCCTAAGTACCGGTGAGCTGGAGCACGGCGCTGACCGCGCGCCCGACGATCGAGTCGAGCACGCCGGGCAGGGCGGTGATGGCGATACCGGAGATCAGCAGCACCATGAAGATCTTGGCCGGGAAGCCCAGCTGGAACGCGTTGAGCGCCGGCGCGACCCGGTTCAGCAGGCCGAACGCCACGTCGGTGAGGAACAGGACGGCGATCAGCGGGCCGGCGATCTGGACGGCGGCCAGGAACAGCTCGCCGAGTCCTTTGATCAGCAGCTCGGAGAACGTGCCGGGCGAGAAGGTCCAATTCAATGGCACGGTCTTGAACGTCTGCAGGAAGCCCCGCAGCACCAGCTGATGGCCGTCGGTGGCGAAGAGCAGGGTGACCGCGATGAGGTTGTAGAACCGGCCGAAGATCGAGCTCTGGTTCTGCGAGAGCGGGTCGTAGCCCATGGCCAGCGTGAAACCGCCGAACAGGTCGATCAGGTCACCGGCCGCCTGCAGCGCGGCGAACAGGATCGCGGTGACGAAGCCGAGCCCGGCCCCCACGAACACCTGGATCAGGATGCTGAAGATGATGTCCGACGTCTGCAGCGACGGCATGGTGCCCCGCAGGTAGGGCGCCATCGGCAGGGTCAACCCGATCGAGAGTAGCGCCTTGACCGTGCCCGGGATGAGCCGCGAGTTGAACGGCGGGCACACCATCATCCAGGCCCCCGTACGGGCCGCGCCGAGCATCAGGGCCAGCAGCTCGGCGGTCGGGACGCTGAGGTTCATCGGTAGGACGCCACCAGCGCCGTGAGGATCAACCCCCACCCGTTGACCAGCACGAACAGCAGAAGCTTGAAGGGTAAAGCAACAGTCACCGGGGGCAGCATCATCATGCCCAGCGACATCAGGGACGCCGAGACGACCATGTCGATCAGCAGGAACGGGATGAAGATGACGAAGCCGATGATGAAGGCGGCCCGCAGCTCGGACAGGACGAAGGCGGGGACCAGCGTGGTCAGCTCGACGTCGTTGCGGTTGCGCGGCCGCTCGTCGCCCGACAGCTTGATCATCAAGGCCACCTCGTCCTCACGGGTGGTCTTCCACATGAAGTCCTGCAACGGCTTCACGCCGTCCTTGAAGGCCTGCGACTGGGTCTTGTCGCCCTTGAGATAGGGCTGCACGCCCTGCTCGTTCATCGCCGACACGGTCGGGCCCATGATGAACAGGCTGATGAACAGGGCCAGGCCGGCCAGCACCTGGTTGGGCGGCATGCTGGTCAGGCCGAGCGCGTTGCGGGTGATGCCGAGCACCATGAAGATCTTGGTGAAGCACGTGCAGAGCAACAGCAACGCGGGCGCGACCGAGAGCACGGTCAGGCCCAGCATGATGATCAGCGACGTGGCCGGGCGGCTGCCGTCCGGGTTGGTGCCGTTGATGTTGACGTTGATGTTGGGACGGCCGGGGCGGGTCGGCGGGCTCGGCGGCGCGGGGGCTCGCTCGGGCAGGGCGACCACCACGGACGCGGGCGCGCGTTGCGGTGCCGCCGGCGTACGGGAAGGCTCCGCGCTCGCCGCCCCGGGCAGGAGCACCAGCGCGAACCACAGGCTCGCCAGCGACAGCAACAACGCGCGCTTGATCATCGGTGACTGGTCCGATCGCGGAGGAACTCCACCGCCGTCTTCCAGGTGCGCGGCGAGAGGATCGAGCCCTCGAGCCGGCCCGGCCGGGGCGCCGCCGGATGCCGTCCGGGCAGGTCCTTGGGCCCGTCGGCCAGCTCGGCGGCCAGTTCGTCGTCCACTTCCAGGTGGTCGCGATGCTCGGCGTGATGATGCTCGAAGATCTCGACCTCGGTCTCGCCGAGCAGACTGACCTGCTGATCGGTGACGCCCAGGATCATCGCCCGGTCGGCCACCTTGACCACGGCCAGCGAGGCGCCCCGCGAGAGCTGCTGGCGGTTGAGCACCTCCAGCGTGCCGTGCCCGCGGCCGAGCAGCGGGCGACGGATGAGCCGGGCCAGGCCCCACATCATCCCCAGGATGATGAAGAGCGAGAAGCCGATCCGCAGGACGAGCTCGAACAAGGCCGTTACCCCTCGACGCCGGGAGCGACGATCTCGGTGACCCGGATACCGAAGTTCTCGTCGACCACGACGACCTCGCCGCGCGCGATCAGCCGGCCGTTGACCAGCAGGTCGGCCGGGCTGCCGGCGGCCCGGTCGAGCTCGACGATCGCCCCCGGGGTCAGCGACAAGAGCTCCCGTACGCTCATCCGGGTGCGGCCCAGCTCCGCCGAGACCTCCATCTCGACGTCGTGCAGCATGTCCAGCCCGCCCCGCAGCTGCATCGCGGGTCCGGCCGGCTCCCGCCGCGCGACGTTGCCGCCGCCCGGCCCGTCGGACGGCCACGGGCTCAGCGCGAGGGCCAGCACGGCGCGGATCTCGGGGCCCTCGACCAGCGGCACCGCGACGGCTCCGTCCTTGGCGGCGATCGCGCTCAGGGCCACCTGCGGCTCCATCACGACGCCGGGATCGAGCACCACGGGCCCGAAGACCCGGGCGGCGGCCTCGAGCGCCGGGCGCACCGCGGCGGTCAGGTCGAGCTCGCCGAGCGGGCTCTCCTTGAGCGCGTCCGCCAGGTCCTGCCCGACCACCACGACGACCTCGCCGGTGGCCGCCCCGCTGAACCGGGCGGTGACCGCCTGGCCCTCGGTCAGGATGTCGGCGCTGGCGGTGATCGGCTCGGCGACGGCCAGGGGCCGGCTGGTGGGCAGGACACCCAGCGCGGCGTCGGCCGCGTTCCGGGCGAGCGCCAGCTGCGGCGCGGTGATGGTGGGCGCGGTCATGGGCGACCAGACTCCTTGGGCGATTCCTTGGGGGTGGGCACGACGAGACAGGCGAGCCGGGCACCCTGGTTACCGGGAACTGCGTGGGCGAAAACGGTCTCGTTGACGGTCACCTCGAGCGGCTGGCTGGTCGGATGACCGAGCGGGACGACATCTCCGGGCCGTAGGTCCACGATGTCATCGGTCCGCATGCGAATGGGCTGGAATCGGACCGCAACGTCCAGCGGGGCCGAGGAAAGGCCGGCCGTCAGGTTGCGCATCGACATTTCCTTGGTGGCCCGCTCGGCGTCGCTCAGCACCACCGTCTCGGTGCGCGAGAGCACCGGCAAGATCGTGTTGAACGGCAGGCAGAAGGTGTGCATCGTCTCCTCGGCGCCGATCTTGACGTCGAACGAGGCGATCACGCAGGCGTCGCCGGGCTGGTGGGCCCGGAGGAACTGCGCGTTGTACTCGATGTCCTTGAGCTTGGGGTGGATGTCGACCAGCGTCTCGAAGCCGTAGCGCAGCTCGCCCAGCATCCGCTCGAGCAGGCCGCGCAGCAGGGGCATCTCGACCTCGGTCAGCGGCCGCTCCGGCTGGGGCCCGCCGGGGCCGCCGAGCATGTGATCAATCGCGGTCATCGAGGCCGAGGTGGAGACCTCCATCAGGGCCGTGCCCGGCAGCGGGTCGAGCGCCACCACGGCGATCACCGTGGGATTGTTCAGGGCCGCGACGTACTCGTCGTAGTTCAGCTGCTCGATCGAGGCCAGCGTGACGTTGCTGACCGCCCGCAGCCGCGTGGTGAGCAGGGTTCCGCAGCTCCGGGCGTACGTCTCGAAAGCGATCTGCAGCGTCCGGATGTGCTCCCGGGACAGTTTGATCGGCTTGCGGAAGTCATAAGCGGTCGGCCCTGCCCCCTGGCCTCGGCGCGACAGCCGGCCCGGGGTACGTGCGGCGTTGGTCACGTTGTCCCCATCGGCTCGTTTCCGGAGCGGCTGAGCCGGAGGACCGTTTTTATCCCCTTAAAGCGAGTTGGGCGGGTTCACCGAAGTGAACCCGCCCAACTGGCTACTAGCTCTTCGTTACTGGGTGACGAACGAGGTGAAGTACATGCCCATCACCATCTTCTTGCCGTCCTCGGTGTACGCCTTCACGATCTTCGCGGTCAGCTCCGACTTGAGCTCCTCGCGGCCCTTCTCGGTCGAGAGGTCGGCCAGCTTCTTGCCGGTGTACTCGTCGATCGCCAGCTCGCGGGCCTCGCTCGTGTCGACCGACTCGGCGCCGGCGTCCGCGGTCTGCTGCAGCGAGAAGTTCAGCTTCAGGTAGTGCCCGTCGGCCAGGTTGATCGTGATCGCGTCCTCGAGGGCCACGACGCTGCCCTTGACCGGCGCCGCCTCGGCCTTGTCGCCCTTGAGCATGAAGAAGGCCCCGGCGCCGCCACCGCCCAGCAGCACGACCGCGGCAGCCACGATGATCATCAGCATTTTCTTGGACTTCTTGGGGGCGTCGGCGGCGGTGGTGGTCGTCTCGTCCTTGCTCATCGAAAGCTCCTCTCAGTCGTGCGTCGGGTTGGTGTTGTTGGCTTCGCTGTTGTTATCGGTCTGGGTGGCGGCTTGTTGAGCGGCCTTGGCTGCAGCTGAGGTTTGACCCGGGTGCAGTTTGTTGTCCGCACCGGCCGCGGCCGGCAGCAGG
Organism: Paractinoplanes lichenicola; assembly: GCF_016785085.1. Classification (GTDB taxonomy): domain Bacteria; phylum Actinomycetota; class Actinomycetes; order Mycobacteriales; family Micromonosporaceae; genus Actinoplanes; species Actinoplanes lichenicola. The sequence continues at coordinate 204,403 of NZ_JAENHO010000003.1, read as the reverse complement.
GCTGCCTGGTCAGCCGTGAGCGTCGTCAGAACGACGACGTCGACGCGGCGGTTCATCGTGATCGAGCGGGGATCCTTCGGGTCGATCAGTGGCTTGGTGTCGGAGAAGCCGACCGCGCTGAGCCGGTTCTTGGCCACGCCGTGGTCCATCAGATATCGCACCGTGGTGGACGCGCGGGCCGCGCTGAGCTCCCAGCCGCTCGGGTAGAAGGTGGTCTTGGACTTGAGCTGGTTGGTGTTGCCGTCGACCTCGATGTTGTTGGGCAGCTTGGCCAGCGACGGGGCGATCGCGTCGAGGATCTTCTTGCCGCCGGGCTGCAGGTCGGCCCGGTTGCCGTTGAAGACCACCTCGTTGGTCAGGATGGTGACGACCAGGCCGCGCCGGTCGATCGTGAACTGCACCGAGCCGAGCAGCTTCTGGGCCGCCAGCGCGTCGGAGATCTTGTTCTCGATCTTCTTGAGGTTCTCGGCTTCCTTGGTGGCGGCCTCCGCGTTCTGTGAGGCCTTCTTCCGGTCCTCGGCCGCCATCGCGGCCTTGACCGCCTCCTTCTGCTGAGCCGTCATGTTGGAGTTGCCCGCCTTGCCGTCGCCCGGGTTGGCCCCCGGGTCGATCTGCACGATCTCGGCGCTGTTGCCGGAGCCGTCCATCGGGCCGGTCTGGCCCTGGAAGGCGACGCTCTGGGCGCCGAACCCGGACGACAGGCCCGAGGCCAGCTGGGCGAACTTCTTCATGTTGACGTCGCTCATGGAGTACAGAACCACGAAGAGAACGAACAGCAGGGTCAGCATGTCGGCGTACGACACGAGCCAGCGCTCGTGGTTGACGTGCTCCTCGTGCTCCTCATGAGCCTTCTTGCGCTTGCCCCCGCCACCGCTCATCGCGTCAGGCCGCCTTCTTCGTGTTCGCGGCCGCCTCGGCCTTCTTGGCCTCGTCCGGCGGGAGGAGGCTGCGGAGCTTCTGGGCCACGAGGCGCGGGTTCGAGCCGGCCTGGATGGCCAGGACGCCGTCGACGACCAGCTCCATCTCCTCGGCCTCGACGGCGCTCAGCCGGCCGAGCCGGGAGGCGATCGGCAGCCAGATCAGGTTGGCGCTGAGCACGCCCCAGAGGGTGGCGCAGAACGCGGCGGCGATCGAGTGACCGAGAGTGTCCGGCTTGTCGAGGTTCTCGAGCACGTGCACGAGACCCATGACCGTGCCGACGATGCCGATGGTCGGCGCGTAACCACCCATGTTCTCGAACAGCTTCGCGCTGGCCTTGTCGGACTTCTTCTTGGCGGCGATCTCGGCGTGCAGGATGTCGTGCAGCTCGTCGGGGTCGGTGCCGTCGATGGCCAGCTGCAGGCCACGCTTGAGGAAGGGGTGCTCGACCGTCTTGACCGCGTCCTCGAGGGCCAGCAGACCCTCGCGGCGGGCCCGCTCGGCCAGCTTGACGACCTCGTCGACCAGCTCGGTGGGCGGCGTGACCTTCTGAGTGAAAGCCCGGGTGAGCTGGGTGCCGACGCCGGTCCAGTCCTTCATGACCCCGCCCGCCATGGCGGCGGCGAAACCACCGGCGAACACCAGCAGCATCGAGGGGATCAGCAGGATGGAGGCCGGCGAGCCGCCCTCCAGGATCTGGACGGTGAAGACAATGACGAGGCCGGCGACTACACCGACGATGGTTGAGATGTCCATCAGCGTCCATTCCGGTGCAGCGGAAGCACCTTGGCGTCGTCGTCGTCCGCGGACGGCGGGGCGGAGGAGTGGGTGTTGGTGGGCTCGGCCTCGAGACGACTCGCCTGGGCGATCAGTGAGGCGCGGTAGTGCCGCACTGATTCGATGAACTCGGGCACGGACTCGGCAATGACGTACTTCGTGCCGTCGACCAGCGTGACGACCGTGTCGGGCGTGCAGTCAGCACGCTCGACGAGGTCGGGGTTCAGGGCGAACACGGCACCGTTGATGCGAGTTACGAGGATCACTGACAGCCATCCCTGGGTGGTGGTGCAGGCATCGGCTTCACACGACGACGGCCGGGGCAGACGCGAAGACGCCTGCCCCGGCCGGCGGCCGAACTCCTGGTGATGCTGGTTACCGCTTCATGCTGACGAGCTCCTGGAGCAGCTCGTCGGAGGTCGTGATGATGCGGGAGTTCGCCTGGAAGCCGCGCTGGGCGATGACCAGGTTGGTGAACTCCTGGGCCAGGTCGACGTTCGACATCTCCAGCGCGCCGCTGATGACCTGGCCGAGGCCGGAGCTGGTGGGCGTGCCGACCTGGGCCAGGCCCGAGTTGACGGTGGAGCGCCACTGGGAGTCACCGGTCTTCTCGAGACCGTTGACGTTCTTGAACGTGGCCAGGGCGACCTGGCCGAGCACCTTCTTCTGACCGTTGCTGAACGCGCCGATGATCTGGCCGGTGTCCGACACCGTGTACGACAGCGAGGCCAGCGTGCCGGCCGCGTTGCCGTTCGAGTCCGAGACCCGCGCCTCGGTCAGGCCGTGGAACATGGTCAGGTCCCCGGCGTCGACGGAGAACGTGTCACTGATGTTGGGGTCGATCGCGGTGGCCCCCGAGAACTCCAGCATCGCCTTCGTCGCGGGCGGCGTGGCGACCGGCTTACCGTCCTTGAACTGAATGGTGGCGGTGATCGGCGTGGCCGGCCCGGCATCACCCGACTTCGTCAGGGTCACCTGCCAGTCCTGGACGGAGGCCGTGGGATCGGTGGTGGTCCGCGTGAACTTGGCCGAGAGGCTGATCGGGTTACCCGTCTTGTCGAACGCCTTGAACGGGATCTCGATGGCCGGGATGGTGGTCGGGTCGGTCACGCCCTCGGGCATGTCGTTGGTCAGATTGCCCTTCATCTCCACCGTGCTGGTCGCCACCGGCGAGATGCTCTTGCCCAGGGGCATCCGGATGTCGCCCGGCTTGGCGGCCGGGTTGACCACGCCGCTCTCGTCGGCGGTCCAGCCCTGCACGGGCTCGCCGGTCGCGGTGGCCAGGGTGCCGTTGGCGTCGAAGAAGAACGAGCCGGCCCGGCTGTAGAGCTCCTCGTTGCCGCGGCGGGTGATGAAGAAGCCGTCGCCCTGGATCATCATGTCGCCGGCCTTGCCGGTGGTCTGCGCCGAGCCCTGGCTGAAGTTCGAGGTGATGCCGGCGTTGCGGACACCGAGGCCGACCTGGCCGGGGTTCGAGCCGGCCTGGCCGTTCTGCGGGGCGCCGGCCGCGGCGGTCATCTGGCTCAGGGTGTCCTGGAACTGGACCGAGCTGGCCTTGTAACCGACGGTGTTGACGTTGGCGATGTTGTTACCGGTCACGTCCATCATCTGCTGATGCGCGTGCAGGCCGCTGATGCCGGAATAGAGCGAACGCAACATGGGTGGGTCCTTCTCGGTTGAGGGTTACGGCTTGGTCGTCGCGTCGGTCCCGCCAGGCGTGATCTCCTGGACTTCCGTGACCTTGGACAGCGGCACTTCCGTGTTCCCGATCCGAAGGAGCGGTTCGCTGTCGCCGTTGAGCTTGGCGGCCGAGATGGCTCCGGTGTGCCGAACGCCGTCGCCGTCCATGTACTCCACGTTCTTGCCGACCAGGGAGCTGGCCGTGATCAACTGCTGGCCCTTGAGCATGTCGGCGATGCCCTCGAGCTTCTCGACCTGAGTGAACTGGGCCGTCTGGGCCAGGAACTGGGTGGAGTCGGCCGGCTTGCTCGGGTCCTGATACTTCAGCTGGGCCACCAGCAGCTTCATGAAGGTGTCCCGGTCGCCCAGGGTCTTGCTCTTCTCCTTGGCGCCCGGGCCGGCCGCCGCGGCAGCCGCGGCACCGGAGAGCCCGGAGAGTGGCGAGGTCATAGGTTGCTCCCGTCCGTAAAGCACGCTCTTAATGCGCTTCGGCCGGTTCGGCAATTTGCTTAGCACCGAAAGGAACCCGTCCGGCAACGCAAGAAGGGCCCGCCGGACGGCGGGCCCTTCTTGCGTGCGGAGTGCGATCAGGGCGCCAGCGAGAGGCTGAGCTTGCCCTTGCCGTACCGGTTGACGTCGACCAGCAGGTCGACGCGCCGGCCGAGCGCCATCAGGTGGGCCCGGGCGTCGCCGGGCAGCGGCTCGCCCGGATAGACGACCTGGTGCAGCTTGATGTGCGGGCCCCCCTCGCGGTTGAGCAGGCTGGTCAGCACGTTGCAGAGTTCGCCCACGTTCTCGGCCAGGTTCGGGTAGAGCTGCTTGTCGTCGATGCTGTCCTCGGCAGCACCGGCGGGCAGCAGGCCGAGCGCGGCGCCGGCGTTGGCGGCCAGGGCGAGCTCCATCCCGAGCACGGCGTAGATGCTCTGCGCCGAGTCGACAAAAATCGCGACCGTCGAGGTGGGAATCTCATCCGCGCTGAGAGGCTCACCGGGGCTGACGGTCACCTCCCGGCCGAGCAGGTCCTCGAAAAGGTTGCGGACGGCCAGGGTGCCAGGAAGAACCGTTACGTCAGACATGTCGTAATCATCCCAAAATAGGAGCGAAGACCTCATCGAATCGCTCAGCCGAGAAGGGCTTCACGATGAAAAAGAGAGCACCGGCGGAGTCCGCCTGTTCCTTCATCTCGGGAGTGCTCTCGGACGTCACGAAACCGAACTTGACGTCGTTCCCGGCCGCCCGGAGCTTCCTCAGCACCTCGATGCCGGTCATCTCGGGCATGTTCCAGTCGGAGAGCACCAGATCGGGGCTCTCCGCATTGACCATGTCGAAGGCCTCCTGCCCGTTCGCCGCCTCGACCAGGTCGTGATCGCCGAAGCCGGCCTGGCGCAGGGTGCGGACCACGATCTGCCGCATCACCCGGCTGTCGTCAGCGATGAGAATCTTCATTCCGCGCCCTCCTTGTTGTCACCGCGGCTCTGCCACATGGAAATCGACACCGGCTCGCCCTCCCACATCCCGTAGACCCCACTGATCCGTTCGGTGCCGGGGAAGCGCGCAGTCGCTTCGGGAGCGAGCACCACCTGCGGCAGCGACAGCAGCGCGCCCGGTGGCAACATCGCCTTGACGTTCCCGCCGACGATGTTGGCCAGTTCGCCCAGCACGTCGGAGAGGTCCTCGTCGCCGACCTCGTCCGGCTCCATGGCCAGGAACGCGCCGGCGGCGCGCCGGGCGGCCTGGACGGACGAGGCGTAGACGATGTATCCGGTCCAGGAACCGGTGATGGAGACGGAGGAGTGCACCTCGGACGGCTGGTTCTCGTCGTAGGTCGGGATCAGCGGGCTCACGCCCTCGGGATCCAGATACGACTCCCACACCTGCTCCACCATCTCGGCGAGGTCGTTCTCATTGACCTCGACTTCGATGCTCATGAGTTCGCTCCGGTCGGGACGAGGCCCAGCAGGGCCAGCTTTTCGATCATGGCCCCTTCGGTGAAGGGCTTGATCACGTATTCGTGCGCGCCCGCGGCGAGCGCGCGGACGATCTGGCTCTGTTCGCTCTCGGTCGTGACCATGACCAGCGTCATCTCGCGCAGGCGCGGATCGGCCCGCGCGTGCGTGACGAACTCGAGCCCGTTCATGTTCGGCATGTTCCAGTCGATGAGGGCCAGCTCCGGCACCTCGGTCATCGCGTGGAGAAGGTCGAGCGCCTCCTTGCCGTCGCCCGCCTCCACCGCCTCGAAGTTGAGCTTGGTGACGATGCGCTTGAGGATCATGCGCATCGCGCGGGAATCGTCGATCACCATGGCGCGCATGGGCGTCATCCCCTTCTCGCGGCGCCCAGGGACGCCCCGCTTCGGACTCGGTAGGCGGAGGTGCGGCCGGCGGCCACCCGCTCGTAGTTGTCGTCGATCCCGATCGTGGTCTCGGCCGCGCCCAGGAAGAGCCAGCCGTCCGGCCGCAGCAGCTTGGCCACGTTCTGCAGCACGGTGCGCTTGGTCGCGACGTCGAAATAGATCAGGACGTTGCGCAGAAAGATGACGTCGAAGGGCTGCATGGCGGGCAGCGGCGCGGTCAGGTTCATCAGCCGGAACGACACGTTGCGGCGCAGCGCCGGCGCGATCCGCCAGTGCGCGCCGGCCCGCTCGAAGTACTGCACCAGCTGGGCGGCCGGCAGCCCGCGGTTGACCTCGACCTGGCTGTACTCCGCGGTCTCGGCCCGCTTGACCATCTCGGTCGAGATGTCGGTGCCCATGATGTCGTAGCTCCAGCCCGGCGGGAGCTTCTCCTGCATGGTGATGGCCAGGCTGTACGCCTCCTGGCCGCTCGAGCTGGCGGCCGACCACACGCGGATCTTGCGCGTCGCCGCGCGGGACTTGACCAGCTCGGGCAGCACGACGTCGTTGAGCGCCGCGAACGGCTCGCGGTCGCGGAACCACGAGGTCTCGTTCGTGGTCAGCGCGTCAATGATCTTGCGCTGCTTGGCCGGGTCGGGCCGGCGCTGCAGGTCGGCCAGGAACTCGGTGACGCCGGCCGCGCCGACCGCACGGGCGACCGGGATGAGCCTGGCCTCAACCAGGTATTCCTTGCCGGGCGCGAGCACGATCGAGGCCTCGCGCCGGACCAGCTGGGAGACGAAGTTGAACTCGGCCTGCGAGAGCGTCATCGGGCCACCGCCGCCGACCGGCCGGACTTGACCCGGTTGACCAGGTGGGCGGCGATCCGGTCGAGCGGCAGGATCTCGTCCGCCAGCCCCGCGCCGACCACGGCGCCCGGCATGCCCCACACCACCGAGGTGGCCTCGTCCTGCGCCAGCACCTCGGCTCCCGCGTCTCTCAGCACCTTCGCACCACCCCGTCCGTCATGTCCCATTCCAGTGAGTACGGCCGCATAGGTCGATGCGCCGTAGAGCGCCGCGACGGACCGGAACATGACGTCCACGGCCGGGCGGCAGGAGTTCTCCGGGGGCGCGCCGCTGAGCTGGGTCAGCGTGGCCGTGCCCCGGCGATGGAAGACCAGGTGATGGTCTCCCGGAGCGATGTACGCCCAGCCGGGCGCCAGCTCCATCCCGTCCCCGGCCTCGACGACCCGCAGCGGCGTGCTGCGGTCGAGGCGTTCGGCGAACATCTTGGTGAAGACGGGGGGCATGTGCTGGGTGATGACGATGGGCACCGGGATGTCCGCCGGGATGCCCTGCAGCACCTTGGTGAGAGCGTCCGGGCCACCGGTCGACGAGCCGATCGCGAGGATGTCGATCCGGCCGCCGGGCGCGCTCCGCCGGGGCGCGGCGGTGGCGGGCCGGCCGGCTCCGGCCGGGGCGGCGCCGGGCCGACCGGCCGGCGGCATGCCCGCGCGGGCCGGTGCGGCGCCGGGGCGGCCGGCGACCGGCCGGGCGGGCGCGGCCGGGGCGCCCGGCCGCGACGGCGGTCCCGACGGGGCGCCGGGGCGGCGCCGGCCGGACAGCGCATAGATCTTGGGGACGAGCTCGTCGCGGACCGCCTTGATCGACTCGTTGATCGAGCCGACGTTGCTCGGCTTCGTGACGTAGTCGGTCGCGCCCGCGGAGAGCGCCTCCAAAGTGGCCGAGGCGCCCGACGCCGACAGCGTGCTGAACATGATCACGGGGATCTGCTTGTGCCGCTTGCGCAGCTCGCGGACCGCCGTGATGCCGTCCATCTGCGGCATCTCGATGTCCATCGTGATCACGTCGGGCTTCAGCTGGTCGATCTTGGCCTGGGCCAGCAGCCCGTTGGACGCCGTGCCGACGACCTCGATGTTCTCGGCGCCACCGAGAGCGTCGACGATCAAGCGGCGGACGACCACCGAGTCGTCGACAACGAGGACCGAAATCATCTGGTCACCTCTCAACCCAGCCACGCGGGCCCGAGTGCGGCCACGACGGGGGCGAGCAGCCGGTGAGCGGTCGAGGTGTCGAGCAGATCCCGCACCACGAGCGCCTGCACCGCGCCGCTGAGCATGTTCCACACCCCGCCGGCCCGGTCGGCCAGCGGAATGGTGGCCGTGTCGACGGCCTGTACCAACAGCATCTGCGCCGCGGCGGCCGTGCGGACCCGATCCGACAGATAGGCCGCCCAGGACGCCGAATGCACGGCCGGGGACCAGCCGCCGGTGTTGCGGCGGGCGTCGTCGGCCGAGGCGACCAGCCGGGCCAGATCGCTCGACCGCAGCGAGCGCAGCCGGTCGAGCAGGGCCGAGACCGTGTAGTGGTGCGGGCCCAGGTCGATCGGCGCGCCGACCGGCAGCTTGCGCATGGCCGCGACCCAGCCCGCACCGAGCCGGCGCCGGGTGTCGGCGTCGAGCACCTCGCGCAGGTAGCTGGCCACCGCGGCGTCGCAGATCAGGGCGGTGGCGGCCGCCGCGACCTCGGACTGCTGGGCGTCGCGGCCGGTGCCCGTCCAGGTCCAGGCCATCACGTCGTAGCGCAGGCAGGTCAGCAGGGCGTCGACCGTGCCGATCGGGGCCCGCTCGACGAGGGCCAGGCTGCCGGCCGCGTCGTCCTTGTTCATGCCCTTGAGCGACGGCATCCGGCGGGCCGCGCTCTCCACCTCGACCCACAGCGGTCCGCGCGTGTCCTCGTCCGGCAGCCGTTCGGCCAGCAGCGGGAGGTCGGCGGCCTGCAACCGCAGGCCGCGCAGCACGACCTCGGCCGTGGCCGACCCGCCGGTGAGGCGGGTCAGGTCGAAGCCGAGCACCGGGGCGCTGACGAGGCTGTACATCAGGTCGTGGCGCGGTACGTGTCGACGGCCGCGTTCACGTCGAGGGCGAGCATCAGCCGGCCGTCCAACTTGAACGTCCCCACGACCAGGTCGCGGGTGGGTCCGCTGAGCGTGTCGGGCGGCGGCTCGAACGTGTCGTCGTCGAGGTCGACCACCTCGCCGATCCGGTCCACCACAAGGCTCACCGGCTCGCCGTCGCCGCGCAGGATCACGTTCATCACCGGGCCCTCGAGCTCCTTGCGGGCCAGGCCGAGCTGCACCCGCAGGTCGACCGCGGCGATCACCTGGCCGCGCAGGTTGAAGAGCCCGCCGATGGCCGGCGGCGCGAGCGGCACGGGGGTGTACTCGTTGTACGAGAGCACCTCCTGCACCGTGTGCACCTCGACCCCGAAGAGCTGCTCGGCCACCTCGAAGGTGGCGAACTGACGGCTCGCCATCTCAGGCCTCCACCAGCAGCTCGTCGTTTTCCAGGTCGGTGTAGAAGTTCGGGTCGGCCGCGAGGATCGCGCGACGCACGTCCAGCAGCTCGGTCACGCGCTGCTGGATGACCGCGGTGCCGACCAGGCCGTCCTCCTCGGCGTCGCGGCGGGCCGTCGTCGAGTTCTCGGCGATGTCCACGATCCGGTCGACCACCAGCGCCACGCTGCGGGCGCCCTCGCTGTAGACGACGACCGAGACGTTGTCGCCCTCCGGCTCCTCCCCGTAAGCCCCGAGCAGGTGCGACAGGCGCACCAGGGGCAGGATCTGGCCGCGGTACTGCACGACCTCGCGGGAGCCGGCGTGCTCGATCCGGTCGCGCGGGAACTCCTCGAGCCGGGTGACCGTGTCGAGCGGGATCGCCACCCGGCGCTCGCCGACCGCGGTGACCAGCAGCCGCTCGCCCGTGCCACCGGCGCCGGACGCCCGCGACGAGGCCTCCAGGTTCTGCCGCTCGGCGTCGGCGGCCAGGTGGCTGCGCCGGGCCAGCGACGAGACGTCGAGGATCAGGCCCACCTTGCCGTCGCCCAGGATGGTCGCCCCGGCGTACAGGCCGATGTCCTTGAACCGGGAGTTGAGCGCCTTGACCACGACTTCCTCGGTGTTGAGCACGCGATCGACGACCAGGCCGAAACGCCTGCCGTCGGCCTGCAGCACCATGATGTAGACGCCCTGGTCGCCGCCCACGTCGAGGCCGAGCGCGCGGTCCAGCCGGACGAGCGGGAGCAGCTTGCCCCGGAGCCGATAGACGGGCGCCCCCGAGGCGTATTCGATCTTGGTCGACTGACCGTCGATGAAGACCAGCTCCAGCACCGCGACCTGCGGGATGACGTACCGCTGATCGCCGCAGTCGACGGTGAGGGCCTGGATGATGGCCAGCGTGAGCGGGATGGTGAGCCGCCAGACTGTGCCCTCGCCGGGCTTGGAGTCGACGCTGACCGCGCCGCCGATGTTCTCGATGTTGGTCTTGACCACGTCCATGCCGACGCCGCGGCCGGAGACGTTGGTGACCTTGGCCGCGGTCGAGAAGCCGGGCTGGAAGACCATCGCCATGATGTCGCGGCGGTCCATGTTGGGGATCTGATCGGGGCGCAGCAGGCCGTTCTCGACCGCCTTCTGCGCGATCCGCTCGACGTTGAGGCCGGCGCCGTCGTCGGCCACCTCGACCGCCACGTGCCCGCCCTCGTGATAGGCGCGCAGCGTGAGCGTGCCCTCGGGGCCCTTGCCGGCCGCGATCCGCTGGTCGGGGTTCTCGATGCCGTGGTCGACCGCGTTGCGCACCAGGTGGGTCAGCGGGTCCTTGACCGCCTCGAGCAGGCTGCGGTCGAGCTCGGTCTCCTTGCCCTGCATGACCAGCTGCACCTGCTTGCCGAGCGACTGGCTGAGGTCGCGGACGACTCGGGGCAGCTTCGACCAGATGTGCTCGATGGGCTGCATGCGGGTCTTCATGATGCCCTCTTGCAGCTCACTGGTGATCATGCCGAGCCGCTGGGCGCTGCGTACGAGGGTGGCGTCGCCGGTCTCCATCACGCCGCGGACCAGCTGATTGCGGGCCAGGACGAGCTCGCCGACCATGTTCATCAGCGTGTCCAGCAGGTCGACGTCGACGCGGATCGCGCTGTCGGCGATGCTGCGCTTGGGCGTCTGGGCCTGCAGCGCCTCGCTGACCGCGGCCGGCTGGGCCTTGCCCTCGTCGAGCAGGATCGTGCCGAGCTTGCGCTCGTCGCCCTCGATCTGCTGGGCCAGCGCGGAGCCGACGTCCGAGGCCTGCGCGGCGCCGGTCTCGACCAGGATCTCGCCGATCGGCTTGCGCTGGTTGTCCACGGGCTCGGGGGCCGGCCGGGCCGCCGTCTCGTCGAGCCGCTCGGGCTCCGCCTCGGCCGCCGGTGCGGCTGCGGCGGCCGGCGCGTCGGCGGCCGGCTCGGCGTTCATCTGCGCGTTGACCTGCGCGATGATCGTGTCGATGTCGACATCGCCCTCGGCCTGGGTCTCCTCGATCGCCGAGAGGATCGAGCGCACCCCGTCGATGGTGGCGAGCAGCGTGGTGATCGTGGTCGGGGTGACCGGCATGACGCCGTCGCGCAGCTTCGACAGCAGCGACTCGCCCGCGTGGGCCAGCTTCTCGAGGCGGCTGAAGGCCAGGAAGCCGCTGGTGCCCTTGATCGTGTGGATCGCCCGGAAGATGCGCGAGATCAGGTCTCGTGAGTTCGGGTCCTGCTCGAGCTCGACCAGGTCACGGTCGATCTGGTCCAGGTTCTCGTGGCTTTCCATGAGGAATTCGCCAACGATCTCACCAAGGTCTTCCACGCTTCGTTACCTCCTGCTCGGCGTTCCAAGGCCCTCATCGGTTGTCGGCTTCATCACCTGAGGACACCCGGACCACTACCAAGGGGAAATCAGGACTCTCCACCGGGACGGCGGTAGCGGTAACCGAATCCGCGTACGGACTCGATGGGTGAATCGTCGGGGTCGGACCAGCCGAGCTTGCGGCGCAGGCGCAGCACGGCGAACTTGACGCGCTCCTGCCCGATGCCGGTCGGGTCGTCCCAGGCCTGGGTCAGCAGCTGGTTCGGGCTGAGCACCGCCCCGGCGTGCCGGACGAGCGCGTTGAGCAGCCGGAACTCCGTGGGAGTGAGCCGCTTCTCGTCGCCCTTGACATAAACCCGGCGCTTGGTCGGGTCGAGGTGCACCAGCCCGTCGTCGTAGACCTGGCTGGCCCAGCTGTTCTGCCCGCTCGACGAGCGCCGCAGCAGTGCCTCGACCCGGGCCAGCAGCTCGTTGTTGGCGAACGGCTTGGTCAGGTAGTCGTCGGCGCCGCCGCGCAGCCCGCGCACCTTCTCGGCCTCCTGGCCGTGCGCGGTCAGCACCAGCACCGGGACGTCCGAGACATCGCGCAGCCGCTCGAGCACCTGCCACCCGTCCATCTCGGGCAGGCCCACGTCGAGCACCACCAGGTCGGGGTGCTCCGCGTACGCCTCCTTGAGGCCCGTACGGCCGTCGCCGGCGTGCGCCACCTCGTAACCCGCACGGCTGAACAACAGTCGCAGGGCGAGTGCGATGTCCGGATCGTCCTCGACGACGAGTAGGCGACTCATCCTGTGCTCACCATGCCCCCACCCCTCGCTCGTGCTCAGGTCCGGACACGACCGCCCGCCCGCACGCCGCCCGGCGTTCGGTGGAGGGTCGGTGTCGTGTGTTCGCTCCGGCGACTGCCGGCGGCGGAATCAACCGCGCAAAGCCACGATAGCGTGATGTCACGGTCTATTTACGGACAGTGACAGATTAGCGAGCTATCCGCCTCGGCGACCCGCTCCTCGCAAGATCACCGATCCCCTCAGACTGGCACGTTCTGCGCCCGCGTTTCCGGTTTCGGGCAAAGAAGGGACGGACGGCCCGATTCCGGATCCGATATCCCTAGGTGGGCGACGCCGCCCAGGGAGAGGAGTTATGCCGTGCTGCGACATCTCGTCCTGCTGATCGCCGGACCGGCGATCGGGCTGGCCGTGCCCGCCCCGGCGCACGCCACTGTGCCGGTGCCGCCCGCACCCCCGGCCGCCGCGCCGGCCACGGCCACGGTGACACCCACGGCCGTCGCCCCGCGCACGCTGATGTCCCAGGTCGTCACGATGACCAACCAGCGGCGCTGGGCCAACGGCTGCCGCCGCCTGCTCACGGTCGACCGGGAGCTGGTGGTCGCGTCGGTGCGGCAGAGCGTCTACATGGCCCGTACGGGTCTGTTCAGCCACGTCTGGCGCGACGGCACCACCTTCGTACGGCGGTCGCACCTGGCCGGCTACGAGCAGCCCTCCGGCGAGAACATCGCCTGGGGCTACCGCACCGCGACCGAGGTCGTCGAGGCGTGGATGGCCAGCCCGCGGCACCGCGCCAACATGCTCAACTGCGGCGCCAAGTCGATCGGCACCGGCGTCGTCTACGCGGCCAACGGGGTGCCGTACTACACCCAGGTCTTCGGCTGGGACTGAGCTCTTACAACGCGCAGTTGATCAGAACGGGCTCGGGGTGCAGCTCGACGCCGAAGCACGCCCGCACCCCGTCCCGCACCGTGCGGGCCAGGCCCAGCAGCGCCTCGGTCGTGCCCGTGCCCCGGTTGGTCAGCGCCAGCGTGTGCTTGGTCGAGATCGACACGCCGTCGCCCGCGAAGCCCTTGGGGAAGCCGGCGTGCTCGATCAGCCAGGCCGCCGGGATCTTGACCGTGCCGTCGTCGCCCGGCCAGTGCGGGGCGTCCAGGCCGAGCCCGGCCCACTCGGCCGCGCTCACCACCGGGTTGGTGAAGAACGAGCCGACCGACCACGTGTCGCGGTCGTCCGCGTCGAGCACCATGCCCTTCTGCTCGCGCAGCTTGCGTACGGTGTCGCGGGCCTGCTGCAACGGGACCCGGTCACCGGCCTCGACACCGAGGTTGCGGGCCAGCTCGGCGTAGCGGATCGGGGCCGACTCGGCCGAGCGGGCCAGCCGGAAGTCGACCTCCACCACCACGTAGCGGTCGTTGTGCTTGAAGACGCTGGCCCGATAGGCGAAGGCGCACTCGGCCGGGGGCATCACCCGCAGCGTCCGGGTCTCGCGGTCGTACGCGTGGACCGCCACGATCGTGTGCGCGACCTCCTGCCCGTAGGCCCCCACGTTCTGGATCGGGGTGGCGCCCGCCGAGCCCGGGATCCCGCTCAGGCACTCGATGCCGGAAAGACCCTTCTCGACCGCGTACGCCACCAGGTCGTCCCACGGCTCGCCCGCGGCCACCCGCAGCACAACGCTGTCCTCGCGCTCCTCGACGACCCGGATGCCCCGGGTGCGCAGCAGCAGGACCGTGCCGTCGAACCCGGCGTCGCCGATCACCACGTTGCTGCCGCCGGCCAGAACCAGCAGCGGCCGCCCCTCTTCCGTGGCATTACGCACCGTAGCCACCACTTGGTCCGTTTCGGTGGCGACCGTCAAGATGCCGGCTGGGCCACCAAGGCGTAGCGTCGTGTACGCCGACAGGACGGTTTGCGGGGCGGCGGTAACGTCAGGCACGCCAACCACCCTAGGCTCAACGGTTCGGGCACCTCATCGGCGGTCCGGTGGAGCGGGAGAGAATCGCGATGAACAGGCTGCACGCGACGAAGGACTTCTGGCTCGCGGCATTGCGGGCCGACAGCCCCGCGCTGCAGGACGCGGTCGCGCAGGCCGGTCCGGAGGCGGCTGTCCCCTGCTGCCCCGACTGGACGGTCGCCGACCTGGTCGAGCATCTGACGTCCGAGTTGCACTGGGTCCGCGAGATCGCGGCCCGCGGGGTCACCGATCGCCCCGACCAGCCGCAGGTGCCGCCGCGCCCCGAGTGGGACGCCGCGCTCGACGGGCTGCGCCGCGAGCTGACCGGCACGATCGAGACGCTCGAGGCCCTCGACGCCGACTTCGCCGCGTGGAACTGGGCCCCGCAGGCCAAGAAGGCGTCGTTCTGGCAGCGCCGGATGGCCCACGAGGTCTCGGTGCACCGCTGGGACGCCGAGTCCGCGGCCGAGCGCCCGACCCCGATCGAGACCAAGCTGGCCGCCGACGGCGTGAGCGAGGTGCTCGACACCTGGCTGCCCGCCGGTCGCCGGCAGGGCCCGACCGACCTGCACGGCGTGGTCCACCTGGTCGCCAACGACGCCGGTTACGAGTGGTTCGTGCGGCTGCGCGGGGCCGGGGTGGCCCTGCTCGACACGGGCACGATCCTCGACTCCGACGATCACCACGCCCGCGCGCAGGCCACCGGCACGGCCAGCGATCTGCAGCTGATGCTGATGGGCCGGGTGCGCACGGATCGCCTGGTAGTGACCGGGGACCCGCGTTTGATTTCCGCCCTCCGCACGGGCTGATTTCCGCTCGGCGAACTGACAAGCGAGCTTACATTCGACTTACCGGTCTGGCGGCATTTGCCCGCACCTCTATGATTAACCGGTTAAGTTGAGCTCGCACAGGAAGCGGGGAACGCATGACGGCCACCGTCACGCCCACCACGTCGGCGCAGCCGGCCCTCGCCGCGATCACCTTCCCCGACGACTTCATCTGGGGCGCCGCCACGGCGTCGTACCAGATCGAGGGCGCGGCGCGGGAGGACGGTCGCGGCCCGTCGATCTGGGACACCTTCAGCCGTACGCCGGGTCGCGTCTACAACGGGCACACCGGCGACGTCGCCTGCGACCACTACCACCGTTACGTCGACGACGTGGCGCTGATGGCGGACCTGGGCCTGGCGTCGTACCGGTTCTCGGTCGCCTGGCCGCGCATCCAGCCCGACGGCACCGGCCCGGTCAACGTCAAGGGCCTGGACTTCTACGACCGGCTGACCGACGAGCTGCTCGGCAAGGGCATCGACCCGGTCGTCACGCTCTATCACTGGGACCTGCCGCAGACCCTCGAGGACCTCGGCGGCTGGGCCAACCGGCTGACCGCGGAGGCCTTCGCCGAGTATTCGCAGATCGTCCACGCCCGCCTCGGCGACCGGGTCAAGACCTGGACCACGCTGAACGAGCCGTGGTGCTCGGCGTACCTCGGCTACGGCAGCGGCGTGCACGCGCCCGGCAAGCAGGACCCGGTGGCCGTCTTCGCCGCCGTGCACCACCTGCTGCTCGGCCACGGCCTGGCGGCGCGGGCGCTGCGCTCGGCCGGCGCCCAGAGCATCAGCATCACGCTCAACCCGAATGTCGCGCTGCCGGTCGACCCGGCCAACCCGGCCGACCTCGAGGCCGTCCGGATCATCGACGGGCTGTCCAACCGGATGTTCCTCGACCCGCTGTTCAAGGGTCAGTATCCGGCCGACATGCTCGAGCACATGGCCCGCTTCACCGACCTGGCCTACATCGCCGACGGTGACCTGGCCACGATCAACGCCCCGATCGACGTGCTGGGGATCAACTTCTATCAACCCGCGTACGTCTCGGCCAAGCCCGGCGCCCCCGCGATGCTCGACCAGCCCGGCAGCGAGGGCATCGCCTGGCACGCGCCCGACGGCCCGGTCACCGACATGAACTGGCGCATCGAGCCGTCCGCGCTGACCGGCCTGCTCAAGCGGATCAACGACGACTACCCCGGCGTCCCGCTGATGATCACCGAGAACGGCGCGGCGTACCCCGAGGTCCCGTCGGCCGACGGCGAGGTGCACGACGCCCGCCGCGTCGACTACCTCGACGGCCACCTGCGCGCCTGCCATGATGCCCTGGCGGCCGGAGTCGATCTGCGGGGCTACTTCGTCTGGTCGCTCATGGACAATTTCGAGTGGGCCGAGGGGTATCGCAAGCGGTTCGGGGTCGTGCACGTCGACTACGCGACGCAGCAGCGCACGCCGAAGGACAGCGCGAAGTGGTACCGGGAGGTGATCCGGCGCAACGGCATCGCCGCGCCGGGCAACTGACGAGGGGTGAGATTTTGTGGTGACGCGGGAGCGGCCGACCCTGGAAGCAGTGGCGCGCCGCGCCGGGGTGTCCCGGGCGACCGTCTCCCGCGTCGTCAACGGCTCGACCTCGGTGGCCGCCGCCATCCGGGAGGCGGTCACCCGGGCCGTCGACGAGCTGGGCTACGTGCCCAATCAGGCCGCCCGCAGCCTCGTCACCCAGCGCACCGAGTCGATCGCGCTGATCCTGCCCGAGACCGCCAACCGCGTGTTCTCGGACGACCTGTTCTTCCCCGCGATCATCCGCGGGGCCGGCGTCGAGCTCGAGGCGGCCGACAAGCAGCTCGTGCTGATGATGGCCGGCTCGTCGAAGAGCCACGGCCGGGTCGAGCGGTACGCGGTGGCCGGTCACGTGGACGGCGTCATGTTCGCCTCCATGCACGGCGCCGACCCGCTCCCCGGCACCCTGGCCCGCCTCGGCATCCCCGTGATCTGCAGCGGCCGTCCCATCGGCGGCCCTTCAGTCCCCTATGTGGACGTCGACCACTTCGGCGGGGTCGCTTCCGGCGTACGCCACCTGGTCGCCCACGGCCGCCGCCGGATCGCCACCATCGCCGGCCCGCAGGACATGGTGGCCGGCATCGACCGGCTGGCCGGCTATCGGGCCACGCTCGACGAGGCCGGGCTGCCCCAGCACGTGCAGTTCGGCGACTTCACCCGCGAGTCGGGCATCACCGCGATGCGCGCGCTGCTGGCCGCCGACCCGGCGCTCGACGCGGTGTTCGCGGCCAGCGACATGATGGCCCACGGCGCGCTGATCGCCCTCAAGGAGGCCGGGCGCCGGGTGCCGGCCGACGTGGCCGTGATCGGCTTCGACGACTTCGAGATAAGCCGTTACAGCGATCCGCCGCTGACGACTGTGCGCCAGCCGATCGCCGACATGGGCCGCACGATGGCCCGCCAGCTGCTCGGCCTGATCAACGGCGAGCCCGGCCTGCCCGACGCCGTGGTGCTACCGACTGAGCTGGTGGTCCGCGGGTCGGCCTGAGATCGAGTGGCCCAGCGTCTGACGAGCCAGCAGCGTCGCGCCGGCGATCGCGGCCGGCATCAGCAGGATCGCGCCCAGCGGGATCAGGAAGCAGCAGAACACGGCCACGCCGAAGCCGAGCGCCAGCGGCCGGTTCGCCCCCAGCACGGCCCGCCGGTGCCGCAGCCGCTGCCCGCGCCGCTGGAACGGCACACCGGTCAGCTCGAGGGCCAGCAGCCACCCGCCGAAGGCCCCGCCGAGCACCGGGATCACGGTCTGCCCGACCACCGGCAGGAAGCCCAGCGCGAACAGCGGAAGGCCGATCACAATGGACAGCCCGATCAGCCGCAGCGAGTCGATCAGGCTGCGCCGCAGCGACGGCCAGAACCCCACCTCGACCTCGTCGGGCACGCCGCCGAACCGCTCCTCGACCAGCTCGGAGATGCGCTCGTAGAACGGGTCGCCGATCAGCAGGGTGACCGCCGTGAAGGTGAGGATGCCGAGCAGCACCGACACCCCGAGCAGGGCGATGCCGCCGAGCACCCGCATGAGGTCGCGCGCCCACTTGGCCCAGCCGTCGGCGAACCAGGTGACCGCGCTCGACAGCTGCGGCAGATAGTCGACCAGGAAGAAGAGGGCCGTGGCGTACAGCGCGCCGGCGATGACCGCCGGCACCAGCCCCAGCGCCAGCAGCTTCGGGCTGCGCAACACGATTCCGAGCCCGCGTCCGAGCAGCCCGGCCCCGATCGCGAACTGCTTGGCGGCGCCGAGGGGGCGGCCGGTTTCGGCATTCACGCCAGAAGAGTAGAGCAGCCCCGGAAGACGTGCCGACGACGCGGACGTCACGGATTGGTGGACGACGACTCCGGCGACGGGGGCTCCCACGAGGGCGGGTCCCAGCTGGGCGGCGTGCTGATCTCGGTCGGGGTGGGGACGGGCGGCTGGTTCAGCGGCGGGAGGTCCTCGGTCGGGCTCGTGGACGACGGTGTGGGGGACGGCGTCAGTGTGGGTGGGGCCGTCGTGGGTATCGCGGAAGCCGACGGCGCGGTGGTGATGGGACCGGGGGCGCTGACCGAGGCCGCGGGGACGGCCGGACGGTTGGGCCGGGCCGTGTAGCGGACGGCTACCGGCTCTCTCTTGGTCGAGACCGGGGCGGCGCCGAGGGCACCCTCGCCGCCGGGAACGCCCACTGCAGCGGGGCGCTTGACCGGGGTGGCGAGGGTCCAGCCGACCGTGACGGCGATCGGCAGGCCGAACGCCACGAGTCCGACAAAGACTGATTTAGGGGAAAGCCGCACGTTCTAGACAACGTGCCGAGAGCCGAAAAAGGTTACGGCTCAGCGCGAAGAACGGGCTTGATCAATGGGCCGCCGCACCGGTATTGTCCGCTGGCTCCCCTCTCTGTCTTCGAAGGGGAGGCAGATCAACGGGGGACAGATGAGACTCGTTTACCGTCGCGCTTTGCCCGCCCTTCTCACCTCGGTCCTCACCGCCGGCGTGGTCGGTCTGGGCGCGCCCGCCATGGCCGCCGGCGCGGCTCCGACCGGCACATACGCCCTGGACAGCACGGCGATCTGGCCCGGCCAGACGGTGACGCTGACCCAGAGCGCCCTCGCCGACGACGACACCGAGCCCGCCGCGATCGGCCGGGTCATCAACTGGGGCGACGGCACCGCGGCGCAGACCGCGGCGGCCGGCGAGACCAGCTGGACCCACACGTACGCCGCGGTCGGCACCTTCACGGTGGCGGTCACGCTCAACGACGGCACCGTCGAGGGCCCGGGCACGCTGACCCCGGCCGCCGTCGGGGTGGCCGCGCCGACCGGCAACCTGGGCTGGCAGAAGAGCACGATCTACACCAACACGTACGTCTCCGGTGGCGTCGAGCACGACTACCAGGTCGAGGGCGTCTTCACCCCCTCCGCCCTGCCCGCGACCGCCTCCCAGGTCTGGACCGAGTGGGGCGACGGCGAGTTCACGCTGCTGCGCGAGGGCTCGACGTCGACGCAGGTCCCGCACTACTTCGAGCACGGCACCTTCACGCCGAAGGTCGAGTTCACCAACGACAAGGGCAAGGCGGCCCGCAACGCGTCGCCGCTCAACGTCGCGTACGACAAGACGGCCCCGCGGGTCGCGGTGAAGTTCCCGGCCAGCCCGAACAAGGCGAGCTCGTGGACCACGGTCCGGGGCACGGCCAGCGACGCGCAGGCCGGGGTCGACTACGTCAGCATCATCCTGCTGAAGTGGACCGACGCCGCCGGCATGTACATGTACAACTTCGACACCAAGAAGTGGTTCAAGTACACCGGTCAGGCGCTGAGCTCGCTGCCCGCCGGCGTCGAGGACCGCGCGCCGGTCACCTCGGCCGGCGCCTGGGCGTCGCGGTCGGTGGCCGGGCTGTCCAAGGGCTGGCACTTCGAGATCTGGCCGATGGCGATCGACAAGGTCGCCAACTGGAGCAGCGAGGACTACTTCGTCCCGGTCTGGCTCGCCAGTTAGGAATTCAGAAACGTAGAAATACGCGTACGAAGCTCCGCCCGGTTGTTCCACAGAACAGCCGGGCGTTCGTATATGTGCAGCTCGGCCCCCGGCAGCAGCCCGGCCAGCCGCTCGGCCCAGGCCACCGGGTGCACCTCGTCGCCCAGGCAGCCGAGCACCAGCGCCCGCCCCCGGAAGGCCCGCAGGGCCGACTCGTCGGGCACCGCGGGCTCGTGCCACAGCGTCGTCAGCTCGGAGGCCAGGCCGTCACGCTGCAACTGCTCGACCCGCTGGCGCAGGAAGCTCCACCCGGTCGGCGTGTTGCGCACCGAGGGCGGCAGCTCCGCCTCGACGGCCGCCGCGATCGACGCCGCCTCGCCCGACTCGACCGCGGCCAGCAGCCTCTCGACGCGGGCCTCGGCGGCCGCGGGCCGGGTGCCGTCGAGCGGCGCGGGCAGATAGAAGACGACCCGCTCGAACCGGTCGGGCGTGTCGCCGATCAGCCGGGCCAGGGCGCCCGCGCCCATGCTGACCCCGAGCGCCCGGGTGGCGCCGGTCAGGTCGGCCACGCCGCGCAGGTCGTCGGCCAGGTCGGCGAAGCTCCACGGGCCGACCGGGGCGTCGGAGCGGCCATGCCCGCGGAAGTGAAAGAACACCCGGCGGCCGGTGACCGCGCTGCCCAGCGGGCGGGTGCCGGAGATGTCGCCGCCCAGCCCGTGCGCGAAGACGGTGACGGGCTCGCCGATCCCGGTGATCAACTGCTCCAGGCGTACGCCGGAAGGGGTGGAAATGAGCTCGGTCGGCGGGCCGGGCAGGGTCGGGCGGCCCGAGCGCGGCCCGGTCGGGTCGGCACGATGCAGGCGGGGCCCGCCATCGGGTGGCGGCGGGCCGAACCGCCTCACCAGAAGCCTTTGCCGTCCGACAGGTCCTTCAGGCCGGGCCGGACGTCGAGCAGATAGATCAGGGCGGCGGCGATGCCGATCAGACCGAAGATGCCGATCGCGCTCTGCAGCAGCAGGGTCAGCACGATGCAGATGGCGAGGATCGCCGCCCACGCACCCTTGGGCAGGGTGCCGATGGCCTGGAAACCGTCGCCCTTCTGGGTCAGGCAGTGGATCAGCGCGACCGCCTGGACGACCAGCGAAAGGATGAGGACGAGCAGGTTGAGGTAGCCGACGACATCGGCGTAGAAGATCGGCGCGGAGGAGGCCATGAGGGAAAGTCTATGCCGCGGGGCCCAGCAGATGCCGGGCCCCGCTGATCATGTCGTGCCGGGTTGTCACTTGGAAGCGGCGCGCTTGCGGGGCTTGGGGGTCGCAGCGGGCTTCTCGTCGGCCGTCTCGACGACCTTGTCGGCGGCCTCGATGGCGGCCGGCTCCTCGGTCTTCTCGATGTCGGCGTTGACCACGTCGGCGGCCTCGACGACGCCGGTGCCGACGACGCGCTCGCCCCGGGCGACCAGCGCGGTGTACGCCGCGACGGCGCGGTCCTGGGCGATCTGGGCGAACGAGGTGGCCACGCTGGCCGCGTTGCCCCGGAGCGCCTCGAAGTCGGTGGTGGAGGCCTTGTCGCGCAGCTCGGCGGCCTTGGTGCCGGCCTGCTCGTTGTAGGTGCGGAGCGAGGCGGCGGCGCGCTCGCTGAGGTCGTTGATCACGGCGGGCAGCTTGCGCAGCTGCTCGACGGCGATGTCACCGGCGCCGGCCGCGGCGTAGAGCGGGGCGGGGAAGCGGGTCTTGGTCTGCTCGGTCATTTCTGCTCCTCGGGAGTCGGAGTGGTGGCTTCGGCGGAGTCCTGCTTGGTGCGCGCGTTCTCGTTGCGGAACGTCTCGTAGATCTGGGACAGCGTCTGCTTCTGCGCGATCGTCAGCTCGGGATCGGCGGCGACCGCGGCCAGCACACCCTGCTGCCCCTCGCTGTCGAGCAGGCCGGCCCGCAAATACATCGCGGGCGTCGACACCCGCAGCGCGCTGGCGATCTGCTGCAGCACCTCGGCACTGGGCTTGCGCAGGCCACGCTCGATCTGGCTGAGATACGGGTTGCTCACGCCCGCCCGGTCGGCGAGCTGGCGCAGCGAGATCTTCGCGGTCTGCCGGAGGTCACGGATGAAACCGCCGATGTCCTCAGGCAGATCCTTGGGTGTGGCCATGCATTCGAAGCTAGCCCCGGGTGCTAGCTCTTGCAAGCAAAACGCTAACTCCAGCTAGCGTGAAACGAGTCACCCGTAGGGGTCCTACCTGGGTCTGACCTGCCCTACCGGCTCTCCCCCACCCAGGACCAGCTCCTCCATCAGCGGCACGCTCACGCCGAGTTTACGCAGCTCGGCGAGGAGAACCGGGGTGCGCGCCCGCATCCCGCCGTCGTCGATCTTGAGGGCCACCGCGCCCACGGCGGGCACGGCGACCGCCACCACGCCCTCGGCCCCGCCCTTGGCCAGCAGGCCCGGCACGGCCGCCATCAGCACGGTGTCGTCGGCCCCGGTGCCCGCCACCAGCTCGGGATGGGCCCGCATCTCGTCGGCCACCCGGCGCTCGGGACTGCCCGGCTCGGCCGCGACCAGCCGCTCGAACGCGCGCGCGAGCCCGGTCAGCGACAGGGCCAGCACGGGCGCGCCACAGCCGTCGACGCCGGTCGCCGTGATCCGCTCGCCGGCCAGGTCGGCGACCGCGTCGGCGATCGCCACCTGCAGCGGGTGCGCCGCCTCGCGATACGTCTCGAGCGGCCAGTCGTTGGCCACGCAGGTCGCGAGCATGCCGGCGTGCTTGCCCGAGCAGTTCATCAGCACCCGTTCGGGGCCGCCGCCCGCGCGCAGCCAGTCGTCGCGGGCGTTCTCGTTCAGCGGCAACGACGCAGGGCAGCGCAGGGCGCGGACGTCGAGGCCGGCCGACGTGAGGATCTCGCGAACCCGCTGCACGTGGAACGGCTCGCCGAAGTGGCTGCCGCTGATCAGGGCAAGGTCGGCGCCGTCGCGCGGCACGAGACCGGCCCGGAGCATGCCGACCGTCTGGAGCGGCTTGTTCGACGAGCGCGGGAAGATCGGGGTCGTCACGTCGCCCCGGCTGCCGCCGCTGGAGAAGACCGAACCGTGGTGCACGCTCTCGACGAAGCCCGAGCGCACCACCTCCGCGATGATCATCGGGCCGGCACGCCGAGCAGCTCACGGGCCTCGGCCGCGGTCAGCGGCGGGCGCTGGGCCAGCTGCGCGAAGCCGACGGCCCGGGCCACGAGCTGCATGTTCGACTCGACCGGGCGGCCCTTGGCGTACGTGATGGTGTCTTCCAGCCCGACCCGCAGGTGCCCGCCCGTGCTCAGCGAGGCCAGCATGACCGGGATGGTGCCGCGCCCGATCCCGGTGGCCGAGAACGTCGTGCCCTCGGGCAGGTCACGCAGGGCCTGCTCGCACGCGACGAGCGCGGCCGCGGTGGCCGGCATCCCGCCCGGCACCCCCATCACCAGGTCGACGTGCACGTGCCCGCCGAAGGGCAGCCCGTGCTTGCCCAGCAGCCGCTGCAGCGACGTCAGCTGACCCAGGTCGAAGATCTCGTATTCCGGCACGATGCCGCGCTCCTGCATGCGGAAGTGCAGGTCGACGATGAACTCCCAGCGGTTCATGAACACGTCGTCGCCGAAGTTGACCGTGCCCATCGTGCAGGAGGCCATCTCGGGCCCGGCGTCGAGCACGGCCAGCCGGTCGGACTCCGGATCGGTGACCGCGCCGCCCGAGGAGAGCTGCACGATCAGGCCGGTCGACTCGCGCAGCGCGCTCACGGTGGCTCGCAGCCGGCCCTGGTCGAGGGTCGGCCGGGCCTCGGCGTCCCGGATGTGGACGTGGATGATGGCGGCGCCCAGCGCTTCGCACTCCTTGGCGGTGGCCACGAGTTCGTCGAGCGTGACGGGCAGCGCGGGCACGTCGGCCTTGCTGCTTTCGGCGCCGGTCGGAGCAACAGTGATCACGGTCCCGGTCATGGCTGTGACCTTAGTGTTCGTCGACCGCCACCGCTGAATCGCCCACCGTCAGCCCGTCGGTGGCGGTGCGCTTGAGCACGGCGAGGGCGATGAGACCCAGCTCGTGGTGGCGCACGGCGGTGCCGATGAAGCCGACCTCGCGCCCCTCGCGCACCACCGGGGTGCCCTTGACCGGCGGCTGGTCGGTGGCGATGCCGTCGAAATGCAGCAGGGCGAGGCGGCGGGGCGGGCGGCCGAGATGGTGCACGCGGGCCACCGTCTCCTGCCCGCGATAGCAGCCCTTGTCGAGATGCACGGCGGCCGCCAGGAACTCGGCCTCGGCCGGGATCGTGCGGTGGTCGGTCTCCCAGCCCAGCCGGGGGGTGTGCCGCTCGACCCGGAGCGCCTCGTAGGCCCACAGCCCGGCCAGGGGGACGCCGAGCTTCTCGATCACCGCCGTCTTCTCCGAGCGGGGCACGAGCAGGTCGATCCCGAGCGGCACCCGGCGAGCAAGACCAAAATCGGTTTCCCGTACGGCGTAGAGGCTGGTCGATCCGGGCGGGACATCGCCGGCGGCGAACTTGGCGCCCGGCACCGTGTTGACCTTCGGCTCGGCCAGGCCGGGGATGACGTCGGCCGCGCCCGGGCCCACGAGGGACAGCACGGCCAGTTCCGCCGTGGCGTCCCGCGGCTCGACGCGCGTGAAGAAGCGCATCATCTCGAGGTATTTGAGCAGGCCCGCGCCCGCGCCCGGTTCGGTGTCGAGCCACGTGGTCGTGCCGTCCTCGGTCACCATCGCGTGCTGCTCGACGTGGCCGTTCGGCGAGAGGACCAGCAGCTCGGTGCCCTGCCCGGCCGACAGGCCGGACAGATGCTGAGTGGTCAGCGTGTGCAGCCAGGAGGCGCGCTCCTCGCCCGGCACGGCGATCACGTCACGGTTCGATCGGTCGACCAGACCCACGGCGGTGGCCAGCGTGCGCTGCTCGCGCATCGGGTCGCCGTAGTGCGCCGGCACCCCGGCGTCGGCGGACGAGGGGTCCAGGTCCTCGACCATCACCACGGTCATCTCACAGCTCCTTGCAGTCACCGCAAACGCCGAAGAGCGACACGTGCCCCACGTCGACGCGGAAGTCGCGCTCGCTCAGCAGCCGGTCGGTCACCGGCTCCATCACACTCGGGTCTACCTCACTGATCGACCCACATCCACGGCAGACGAGGTGAACGTGCTGATCCTCACCCGCCGCGTGATAGGTCGGCGACCCGTGCGACAGGTGCGTGTGGTTGACCAGCCCGAGCTCCTCGAGCAGCTCGAGGGTGCGATAGACGGTGGTGATGTTGACCCCGGCGGCGCGTTCGCGCACATGGTTGTGCACCTGCTCGGGGGTGGCGTGACCCAGCTCGTGCACCGCCTCCAGGATCAGCTGGCGCTGCGGGGTGAGCCGCAGGCCACGCTCGCGGAGCATGGCGGCAAGGGCGGAGGCGGACACGCAGCCAAGATTACGCCCTCTGTGCTCAGCCGCCGACCCTGAGCAGTCGCGCCGACATGTGCGGCTTGATCTCGCTCTTGTCGATCGACACGAACTGGGCGTAGAGCAGCGCACCGTCGACGATGCCGAAGATCCGCTGCGAGCCGGTGAGGTGCTGACCGGTGGGGGTGTAGGCGATCGCGTCGGCCTCGATCTCGAGCCGGGTGGGGCCGATGGTCTTGCCGACGTAAATCTCGGCGACCCCGTCCGGGTTGACCATGACGGCTTCCATCTCGTCGGTCGCACGGCCGTCGTCGAGCACCGGACGCCAGAAGCCCGACTCGACCGACCACTCGCCGATCGGCTTCGACTCGTCGTCGAGCAGCCACGAGCGCGACTCGAACCGCAGGAACGGCCGGCCGTCGTGGCTGATCCGCACCTCCTGCGCGAAGTCGTAGTCCTTCTCGGCCGGGAACCCGCCCTGGCCGCGGCCGCGCCACAGCCCGACGAAGGGCAGCAGGCCGAGCAGCGCCGGGTTGAGGTCGGCGCCCTGCCGCAGGTCGTGGGTGTCCTCGTACGGATAAGGGTCGACCGGTGGGGCGTTGAGCCAGGGCGGTGGGCCCAGCGGATTCTCCTGCTGATCGCTCACCAACGCCCCCTCGAAACCCGCATCGCCAGATAGCCGAACCCGCCCGCCAGCGCGCCGAGACCGGCGACCAGCAGGCTCACGAACCCGATTTCCGTAACCATGACCGGGCCATCTTATGCTGGCCGCCATGACACGCTTGCTGGTCGTCAAGGCAACCGCGGGCGCGGACGCGCCGGAGCGCTGCTCGCAGGCATTCACCGTGGCCAGCACGGCCGTTTCGTCCGGGGTGGACGTCTCGTTCTGGCTCACCGGCGAGTCGACCTGGTTCGCCCTGCCCGGCCGGGCCGCCGAGTTCGACCTGCCGCACGCGGCGCCGCTGCCCGACCTGCTCGACCTGCTGCTCACGGCGGGCCGGGTGACGGCCTGCACCCAGTGCGCGGCCCGCCGCGACATCACGCCCGACAAGGTGCTGCCCGGCATCCGCATCGCCGGCGCGGCCGTCTTCGTCGAGGAGATCATGTCGGACGGCGCGCAGGCCCTCGTCTACTGACAGGGGGTGCTGACCACCACGCGCAGCTTGTCGGCCGGCGAGGGCAGCACCAGCACGGAATCGGCGCCGCTGCGATACGCGTACGCCCCGGCGTCGGTGCTGACGAGCGTGGCCTCCCCCGCGAGCTTGCGCATCCGTCCGGCCAGATCGTCAGTCTTGGGCACACCTTCCAGCACGTACGACCCGGCGACGGCGCCCGAGGGGCAGGTGACGGCGCGCGCCCGCGGCTCCGTCCGGCCCGCGGTCAGGCCCCGCAGCACATCGCCCAGCGCAGCCGGCGCGGACGGGGTGGCCGGGTCGGCGCTCTCCGGCGTCCTGCCGTCGATCGGCCGGCACCCGGTCGTCAGCCGCAGCGAGAACACCTGACCGGTCGACTCGGTGGCCGTGTCGATGCCGATGAAGTTGCCCGCGTCGGCGTGCAGCGAGACCCGCGTGCCGCCGCGCTCCTCGGTCACGTCGGCCGCCCAACCCGGGGGCAGCCGATCGGCGATGGCCCGGACGGCCTCGGCCGTGCCCCCGGTGGGCACCAGCACCGTGACGTTGCGGGCGGCGACCAGGCCCGATCGCGCCGGGGTGATCCGGCATTCCTTCGTGAGCTCGAGCGCACCCAGCTCGACGGCCCGCCCGTCGCCCCCGGCCGCGGCGTAGACCACGCCGGCCGCCTGCTGCAGGTCGGCCACCGCGAGCTTGAGGTCACGCTGCTCGGGCACGGTGGCCCGCTCGTGCCCGACCGACCAGACGGCAAGCACCGACACGACCACGATCCAGGCCGCGACGACCCCGCCCAGCAGCCAGCGCCGCTTCCGGCGCGTCGGCTCGGCCGCCGACCGGCTCACTCGCTCCGGCGCCGTCACGGCAGCCATGGTGTCACGCTCGGTCTTCAGCCTCCGCGCAGGGCGGCGAGCCTGCCGCACGCTTCTTGGTTGTTGCGCGTTAGTTGTTGCGCGTTGGTTGTTGCGCGTTAGTTGTTGCGCGTTGGTTGTTGCGCGCAACCATTTACGCACGTCGCCGTGGCGCGATGAGCGCCCTGGACGCGCCAGCGGCCAGCTCATCGCGTCGCGGTCCCCGCGGGAGCGACGGTCCGTCACCCACCACCCCGCTCGGACATCGGCTTTGATCTTGGCCTTGGCCTTGGGAGACGGACCGGCGCGAATGCGAATCGGTGCGGCGGGCGGCTCACCGCAGGCCGGCGTATTCGGCCGCGGCCAGGAACCGGTCGATCATGTCGGCGATGCCCGGGGTGACTCGCGGGCCGGCACCTCAGCCGCGACCCCAGACGTGCGGGGAGTAGGGCGCGTTGCCGTCGACGAGGAACACGCAGGCGATCTGGCGCATCGGGCTCACTTTCCGGCCAGGCGTTGCAGGGCGCCCAGGGCAACGTCGGGGCGGGTCGTGTACCAGAACGGGGGCAACGACTTGCGCAGGAAGGCGCCGTAACCGCGGGCCGTCTCGAGGCGGGAGTCGAGCACGGCGACCACGCCCTTGTCGCCCGTCGAGCGGATCAGGCGGCCGACGCCCTGGGCGAGCCGGACGGCCGCGATCGGCACGCTGACCGACGCGAAGCCGGACCCGCCGTTCGCGTCGACCGCGGCCGCCCGGGCCGCGGCCAGGGGCTCGTCGGGGCGGGGGAAGGGCAGCCGGTCGATCACGACGAGCTGGCAGGCGTCGCCCGGCACGTCGACGCCCTGCCAGAGCGACATGACGCCGAACAGGCAGCTCGCCTTGTCCTCCTTGAACCGGCGGACCAGGACCGGCAGCGACTCCTCGCCCTGCAGCAGGATCGGCAGGTCGGTGCGGGCGCGCAGCAGCTCGGCGGCCTGGGTGGCGGCCCGGCGCGACGAGAACAGGCCCAGCGTACGGCCGCCCAGCGCCTCGACCAGCTTGACCAGCTCCTCCCCCGCACCCGCGGGCAGGCCGGACATCTGCGGGCGGGGCAGGTGGGCCGCGACGTAGAGGATGCCCTGGCGCGGATAGTCGAACGGGGAGCCGACGTCGAGCGACGTCCAGCCGTCGCCGGAGGCGGGCGACTGCGGGTCGGCCGGCGGGGCGGTCGAGGCGGCGGGCAGGCCGAGCGAGCGGGCCACCGTGTCGAACCGGCCGCCCAGCGTCAGCGTGGCCGAGGTCGCCACCACCGTACGGTCCGTGTAGAGGCCCTGGGCCAGCGTGCCGGCCACCGAGAGCGGGGCCACGACGAGCGCGCGGCGCCCGCTGCCGGTGTCGGACTTCTCGACCCAGGCCACGTCGAAGTCGGACTCCTCGAGCAGCCGCTGCGCCGTGTCGTTGAGGTCGTCCAGGGCGGCCTTGGCCTGCTGCTTGCGGACGGGGTCGGGGTCGTCGCTCTTGACGTCGCCGATCGCCGTGAGCCCGGCCCGGGTGGCCGACTCGATCAGCGTGACGGCCTGCTGCAGCAGCTCGGGCAGGCCCGCGGTGATGCGGCCGGCGGGCGTCTCGGCCAGGCCCACGGTCAGCGCGTCGGCCGCCTCGGCCAGCGACTCGGCGGCCGCGGGCGGGATCAGCGTGCGGGCGCGGCGGGACGAGCGCTCGATCGCGTCGGGGGTCAGCTCGGCCTGCGAGGCGGAGGAGACGCGGTCGGCCAGCTCGTGCGCCTCGTCGATGATCAGCAGCTTATGCGGGGGCACGATGTGCCGCTCGGCCAGCATGTCGACCGCGAGCAGGCTGTGGTTGGTGACGACGAGGTCGGCCTCGCGGGCCCGGGCGCGCGACGCCTCGGCGAAGCATTCCGGCCCGTACGGGCATCGCTGGGCCCCGACGCAGTCGCGCGCGGGCATCGAGACCTGCCGCCAGGCCGTGTCGTCGACGCCGGGGTCGAGCTCGTCACGGTCGCCGGTCTTGGTCTTCTCGGCCCAGGCCTGCAGCCGCTGGATCTGCTTGCCGAGCCGGCCCGCCTCGCCGAGCCACTGGGTCTGCTTGGGCGGCGCGTCGTCGAAGAGCGTGTCGGTCGGCGCTTCTTCATCGGCGTGTTCCATCTTGGCCACGCAGAGGTAGTGGTGGCGGCCCTTGAGCACGGCAAAGGTGGGTTTGCGGCCGAGCACCGGCTCGACCGCCGCCGCGAGACGGGGGAGGTCGTGCTCGACCAGCTGATTCTGCAGGGCCAGGGTGGCCGTGGAGACGACCACGGGCCCGTCGACGAGCAGCGACGGGGTGAGATAGGCCAGGCTCTTGCCGGTGCCCGTGCCCGCCTGGACCAGCAGGTGCTCACGCTCACGTATCGCCTTGTCGATGGCGGCGACCATGGCCTCCTGACCCGGACGCGAAGAGCCACCGGGGACGGCGCCGACGGCGGCCTGAAGGAGTTTGTCGGCCTTAATAGCTCCGTTGGTTCTTTCTCCGGGCGACTCAGCGGTCTTCTTCGTTGCTGCGGGCACGCGCAGACGGTACCCGCCACCACCGACAGAAGCCGACCACCGTTAGGGTTCTCGCATGCCGAGTGACACGGTCCGGGTCGTCTACACGAAGTACGACGGTTCGGCCCATCGGGACTACCCAGCCCGCCGTTTCGACGAGGACGAGCTGGGCGTGTGGGTGGGCGTGACCCGCGGCACCGAGTCGGTCTACCACGGCCGCCCGTCGGTCGAGCAGATCCCGTTCGTGCTGCTCATCCCCCATCACACGTGGTGGACGGGCATGTTCAACCCGCAGCCGCGCACCAGTGAGGTCTACTGCGACATCACCACCCCGGCGCGCTGGGAGGGCGACACCGTCCACATCATCGACCTCGACCTCGACGTGGTCCGGCGCCGCTCGACGGGCCTGGTCGAGCTGCGCGACGAGGACGAGTTCGAGGAGCACCGCACGCAGTTCGGCTACCCCGACGATCTCGTCCGCGAGGCCCGCGCGGCGGCCGACGAGCTGCTGGTGGCGCTGGGCGACGGCCGCGAGCCGTTCGCCACGAAATACCACCAATATCTACAGAAGGTCGCTGACTAGGAGCTTCGCCGGGTTGAGCTGCTGGAAGAGCCCGGTGATGCGGCCGTCGGCGACGGTCACGCCGAGCGCGCCGTAGACAGTGTCGCCCCGCACGAAGATGCCGGCGGTGCCGTTGATCAGGGCCGGCTCGAGCACGGCCCCGGCCATCCGGCTGCCGTGCGCGATCCCGACGAAGAAGCGGGACACCTTGTCGGCGCCGACGATCGGGCGCAGCGCGGTGCTGGTGAAGCCGCCACCGTCGCTGATCGACACCACGTCGGGCGCGAGCACCGAGGCCAGCGCGGCCATGTCGCCGTTGTTCACGGCCTCGAGGAACGCGGCCAGCACGCTGCGCTGCTCGGCCAGGCCGGCGTTGTGCCGCACGCTGCCGTCGGCGGCCGCCTTGCGCCCGCGGGAGGCGTGCTGCCGGGCGGTCGCCTCGGTCGTGCCCAGCACCCGGGCCACCTCGTCGTAGGGCACCGCGAAGGCGTCGTGCAGCACCAGCGCCACCCGCTGCTCGGGGCTGAGCCGCTCGAGCACGACGAGCAGGGCCAGGCCGACCTGGTCGCGCTGCTCGGCCTGGGCGGCCGGGCCGACGTCGGGGTCCACGAAGTACTCCGGGAGCCACATGCCGGTGTACGCCTCGCGCGACACGCGGGACGACTTGAGGACGTCGAGGCAGAGCCGGCCGGTGACGGTGGTGAGCCAGCCGCGCAGATCACGAATCTCCTGATCACCGGCGCGCGTGTAGCGCAACCAGGCCTCCTGCACCACGTCCTGCGCCTCGGCGACGCTGCCGAGCATCCGATAGGCAACGGCGACGAGGTGGCTTCGCTCGGCCTCGAAGGCCTCGGCGGAGGACGGCATGAGGGAATTCTGCGCGACATTGCCCGGGGCCGGGTAGCACTTGTGACACAGTAGAGAACGGATTTTTGGTACGAATCGGATGGTGCGCAGTGAACGACGGGCTGATGATCGCGGGCGGCCTCGCCGGTGCGGCGGGGGTGGCCGGCCTGGTCGCGGCCGGAATCTCGCTGTCCCGCCGCAAGGGCTCCTACCTGGCCGCCGCGCACGCGCTGGCCCGGCCGGGCGACGTCGACCCGCTGCCCGCGGTGCTCCGGCGGGGACTGGGCGGGCTCACCGTGCCGGTCACTCCCGGCCCACGCGGCGAGCTGTTCCTCGGCCCGGGCGCGCCGCAACCGGGGCGGACGTTGCGCCGCCTCGTGCTGACCCCGCTGCTGGCGCGGGCCCGCGGCCACGGCGGCCGGCTCGCCCGCGACCAGGAGGTGCCGTTCCGGCTCGTCGTCGAGTTCACCGGCGCCGTCCGCGACGCCGAGACGCTCTTGCGGGCGTACCGGATGCTCGACCAGCAGCTGCGGGATCACGCCGCGCTGCTCAGCCGCTGCGAGGACGACTACCTGACGCCGGGCGCGGTCACCGTGTCGGTGACGGGCATCGTCGACGTGCGGGAGCTGCTCGCGACCCAGGACGTGCGATACGTGTTCGCCGAGGGCTCGTTCGACGACCTCGGCACCCGGGCGGCGCCGGCCACGCTGGCCCCGATGATCAGCGAGCCGTGGAGCCGGCGGTTCGGCTGGGACGGGCTCGAGCCGATCCCGGCCGAGGAGCGCCACCTGCTGCACGCGCTGGTGCGGTCGGCGCACGACGACGGGCGTACGGTGCGCATCTCGGGTCTGCCCGAAGGGCCCCGCCGGGCCCGGGCGGCCATCTGGACCGAGCTCGGCGCGGCCGGGGTCGACGTCATCGCCGACCACGATCAGCGCGGACTGGCCCGCCACCTGCGCCGGCACCCGGTGAGCCGCTGGGTGGCCCGCGAACCGCTACCGGCCATGACTGCGCGCCGGCCCTCGCCCCGTCCGAACGGCCCGCGCCCAGATCGGCGACGAGAACCCGTTTAACAGGCGAACGACAGGTGAACCAGGGAAGGCCTTAGCATTCCTGGTGATCATCCCACGCCCGTCGATCGAGGTCTGTGACGTGAAGTTCTCCTTCCGCCCCGTCGAGGGCGCCTTTTACGACCTGTTCACGCAGGCCGCGAACAACCTCGTCAAGGGCACCGAGCTGCTCAACGAGCTGGCCCTGCCGGGGGTCGACGTGCAGTCGGTGAGCGACCGGCTGACCGATGTCGAGCACGACAGCGACCAGATCACGCACGATCTCTACAAGAAGATCAACTCGACGTTCATCACGCCGTTCGACCGCGAGGACATCTACTCGCTGGGCTCGCAGCTGGACGACGTGATGGATCACCTCGAGGCCGTCGGCAACTTGCTCTACCTGTACGGGCTGACCGAGCTGCCCTCGCTGCCGCGCGAGATGCACGAGCTGGTCGACGTGCTCGACCAGCAGGCCAAGATCACCGCGGACGCGATGCCCAAGCTGCGCAGCATGAAGGACCTCGACGAGTACTGGATCGAGATCAACCGGCTCGAGAACGAGGGCGACCGGGCGTACCGGATGTTGCTGGTCCGGCTCTTCTCCGGCGAGTACGACGCGCTCACCGTGCTCAAGATGAAGGAGGTGGCCGACGAGCTGGAGGCCGCCTGCGACGCGTTCGAGCACGTGGCGAACACCGTCGAGACCATCGCGGTCAAGGAGTCCTAGACCTTGTCGCCCGAGTTCTTCGCGGTCCTCGCGGTGATCATCGCCGCGATGGCCTTCGACTACACCAACGGTTTCCACGACGCGGCCAACGCGATCGCCACCAGCATCAGCACCCGGGCCCTGACCCCGCGGGTGGCGCTGGCGATGGCCGCGGTCGGCAACTTCGTGGGCGCGCACCTGGGCGGCAAGGTGGCCGAGACGGTCGGCGGCGGCCTGGTCACCCTCGAGCTCGGCATCCCCGGCCTGGCCATCGTCTTCGCCGGCGTGCTCGGCGCGATCACCTGGAACCTGATCACCTGGTATTTCGGCCTGCCCTCGAGCTCGTCACACGCGCTGTTCGGCGGGCTGGTCGGGGCCACCCTGGTCGCCGGGCCGTCGCTGGGCAAGGTCGAGTGGGCCACGATCGTCAAGAAGATCCTGGTCCCCATGGTGGCGTCGCCGCTGGTCGGCTTTCTGCTGGGCTTCATCGTGATGGTCGCGGTCATGTGGATCTTCCGCCGCGGCAACCCGGGCCGGCTCAACCGCGGCTTCCGCATCGCGCAGACCGTCTCGGCCGGGCTGATGTCGCTCGGCCACGGCATCCAGGACGCGGCCAAGACGATGGGCATCGTGGTGCTGGCGCTCTTCGTCGGCGGCTTCCAGGAAAGCACCAGCCACATCCCGTGGTGGGTCTATCTGACGACCGCGACGATGCTGGCCGCGGGCACCTACTCGGGCGGCTGGCGGATCATCCGCACGCTCGGCCGCAAGATCATCGACCTGGGCCCGGCCGAGGGCTTCGCGGCCGAGACGGTGGCCAGCTCGGTGCTCTTCTTCAACGCCTACGTGCTGGGCGCGCCCATCTCGACCACCCACACGATCACCTCGGCGATCATGGGCGTGGGCGCGACGAAGCGCCTGAACGCGGTGCGCTGGAACGTGGCCGGCAACATCGTGATCGCGTGGGTGACCACCTTCCCGGCGGCCGGCCTGATCGCCTGCTTGGCCTACTTCGCGAGCCGCCCCTTCTTCAACTAGGCCACCTCTTACCGTCCGGGGCTCGGCTGCCGAGCCCCGGACGGTCTTAGTAGGCGACGCCGATCTCCTCGCGGATCGTGTCGAGCAGCGTCATGATCTCCAGCGTCGTCGCGTGCGGCATCAGCGGGCTCTCCAGCTCGCCGGCCAGCAGGCAGCGCTGCACCTCGGCCGCCTCGAACTGGTAGCCGCTGCCCGGGAAGTCGTACTCGTGCGTCTCGGGATCGCGGCCCGGCCGGTGCACCACGAACGAGCGCGGCACGAAGAAACCCTCGGGCAGCTCGATCCGCCCGTCGGTGCCGGTGATCGTCGCGTTGTTGCGGCTCTGACCGTTGATGCTGCAGGTCAGCGCCCCGACGGCGCCCGGCTCCCAGCCCAGCAGGACGCCGGTGTTCTCGTCGACCCGCTCGGGGGTCAGATGCGCCCAGGCCTGCACGGAAGCGGGCGCCCCCATGATCAGGTGGGCGAAGTTGATCGGGTAGACGCCCAGGTCGAGCAGCGCGCCGCCGCCCAGCTTGGGGTCGCGCAGCCGGTGCTCGGGCTCAAACGGGCCCTGCAGGCCGAAGTCGGCGTGGATCGAGCTGACCCAGCCGATCGCGCCCTCCTCGACCAGCTCGGCGATCTTGCGGATGGCCGGGTTGAGGCGCATCCACATGGCCTCCATGAGGAACACGCCCTTGTCGCGGGCCGCGGCCACGAGCCGGGCGGCCTCCGGCAGGTCGAGCGTGATCGGCTTCTCGACCAGCACCGCCTTGCCGGCCTCGACGCACAGGTGGGCGCCCTCGGCGTGGAAGGCGTGCGGCGTGGCGACGTAGACGACGTCGACGCCGGGGTCGGCGGCCAGATCCGCGTACGACCCGTGGGCCCGGGCGAAACCGAACCGCTGGGCGAACTCGGTGGCGGTCTCCTGCCGGCGGGAGCCGACGGCGGCGAGCTCGGCCCCCGGCACGTGCTGCAGGTCGGCGGCGAACGAGGCGGCGATGCCACCGGGACCGAGAATGCCCCAGCGAACCTTCTGATCGGTCATGATCCTTACGGTATCGTTTTGGCCCGCCGCGGTGTCACGATCGTCGGGTGACCGATTCCACGCCGTTCCGCCTGCCCCCGGCCCTGATCAAGCGAGCGCGCGAGTTCGACGGGAAGCCGGCGCCGGTGCGCGACGCGGCCACCGTCGTGCTCCTGCGGCCGTCGGAGCAAACCTTCCAGCTGTACGTGTTGAGGCGCGCGACCACGATGGCCTTCGGCGGCCTGTACGCGTTTCCCGGTGGCGGGGTCGACCCGGACGACCGCCCCGAGCCGATCCGCACCGACTGGCCCGCCCGTCTCGGGGCGCCCGCCGACCGTGCCCACGCCGTGGTCGGCGCCGCCGTACGGGAGCTCTTCGAGGAGACCGGCGTGCTGCTCGCCGGCCCGGTCGAACAACCCGACCGGACGATCGCCGACGTCGGCACCGACGACTGGGAGGCCGACCGGGCCGCCGTGCTGGCCCGCGAGCTGACCCTGAGCGACCTGCTGCGCCGGCGGGGCCTGCGGATGCGAGACGACCTGCTCTTCCCGTGGGCGCGCTGGGTGACCCCGGAGTTCGAGCCCAAGCGGTACGACACGTGGTTCTTCGTGTCGCTGCTGCCCGAGGGCCAGCTGCCTCGCGACGTGTCCGGCGAGAGCGAGGACACCACGTGGATCACGGCGGCGGACTCGGCCGGGCTGGCGATGCTGCCACCGACCCGCTCGGTGATCGACTCGCTCACCCCGTACGGCGAAATGGCCCAAGTGGTCGCGGCCGCGAGCCGCCGCGACGCCGCAACCCCGGTCACACCCCGCGTCGAACTGACAAACGACGGCGGCGCGCTACTGCACCTGCAGTAACGCGCCACCAACTGGCCCAACCCCGCCACACCCAGGGGGCTGGCCAAAAAATACGCCGCCGCAAATGGACAATTCGACTTATCCACAAGTGACGTTCAAAACAGATTCCTGGCCTAGCCGAAGCGGCCGGTGATGTAGTCCTCGGTCTTCTTCTCGGTCGGGTTGCTGAAGATTTTCTGCGTGTCGTCGTACTCGATCAGGCGGCCGGGGTCGCCGGTCTTGTCGATCGAGAAGAAGCCGGTCTTGTCGCTGACGCGCGCGGCCTGCTGCATGTTGTGCGTGACGATGATGATCGTGAAGCGGTCCTTCAGCTTGAACATCAGGTCCTCGATCGCCAGCGTCGAGATCGGGTCGAGGGCCGAGCAGGGCTCGTCCATCAGCACGACCTGCGGCTCGACCGCGATGGTGCGGGCGATGCAGAGACGCTGCTGCTGACCACCGGAGAGGCCGGCACCGGGCCGGTTCAGGCGGTCCTTGACCTCGTTCCACAGGTTCGCCGACTTGAGCGACTGCTCGGCGGCGTCGTCGAGCACCGACTTCTTCTTGACGCCGTTGAGCTTGAGGCCGGCCACGACGTTCTCGTAGATCGACATCGTCGGGAACGGGTTGGGCCGCTGGAAGACCATGCCGATCATCCGGCGGACCGCGGTGACGTCGACGTCCGGGTCGTAGATGTTCTGGTCGTCGATGGTCAGCGAACCCTCGATGCGGGCGCCCGGCAGCACCTCGTGCATGCGGTTGACCGACCGCAGGAACGTGGACTTGCCGCAACCCGACGGCCCGATGAGGGCGGTGATCGTCTTCGGCTCGACAGTCATCGAAACGCTGTCGATCGCCTTGAACGAGCCGTAGTAGGAGGAGACGTTGCTCGCCTCGATGCGCTTGGCCATGGGTTACCTCTACTTGGACAGACTGTTGCGACGGGCGAGCAGCTTGGCGGCGATCGTCAGGATGAGCACGATCGCGACCAGGGTCAGCGCGGCCGTCCAGGCCCGCGCCGGGGCGTACCGGGAGGCATCACCGGCCTGCTGGTACACGAAGAGGGCCAGGGACTGCTGTCCGCCCTCGAACGGGTTGAAGTTGATCGACGCGGCGCCACCGGCGACCAGCAGCACCGGGGCCGTCTCGCCGGCCGCGCGGGCGACGGCGAGCATCACGCCGGTGACGATGCCGGGCAGCGCGGTCGGGAGGACGACCTGCAGGATCGTCTTCCACTTGGGCACGCCGAGCGCGTACGCGCCTTCGCGCAGCGGCCCGGGCACCAGGCGCAACATCTCTTCGGTGGAGCGGACGATCGTCGGCAGCATCAGCACTGTCAGTGCCAGTGAGGCCGCGAAACCGGAGAACCGCGGGGTGCCGTTGTTGAACCAAGGGCTGACGATCAGAACCCAGAACGACAGGATGAACAGACCGGCCACGATCGACGGGATACCGGTCATGACGTCCACGAAGAAACGGACCGTGTTGGCGAACCGGCCCCGGCCGTACTCGACGAGGTAGATCGCGCCGAGCACACCCAGCGGCACCGCGATCAGGGTGGCGATGCCGACCTGCTCGAGCGTGCCGATGATGGCGTGGTAGGCGCCGCCCTCGGGGTCGCGGGCGCCGATGTTGTTCATCGACGTGCTGAAGAAGTTGCCGTCGAGCCGCTCGACGCCCTTGGAGACGAGCGTCCACACCACCGACGCGAGCGGCAGGATCGCCAGCAGACAGGCGGCGTAGATCAGCGTCTTCCACATGCGGTCGAGCGCGGTGCGCGGACCCTCGATGCGGCCGGCGACGATCTGCAGGCCGATCAGGTAGAAGATCACGCCGAGCACGGCGACGAGCACGTAGTTGCCGATGCCGAAGCCGTAGACGATGGCGGCCGCGATGGCCAGGCCGGCCACGGCGACGCCGAGGTTGACGGCCACCGGCAGTCGCTTGGTGCGAATGTTGTCCGGCGTCATGACGACGCCGGAGGCCTCACGATCAAGAAGACTCATGCCGCACTGTCCCGGAACTCGCGCCGACGGTAGATGATCGCCCGCGCCGCCATGTTGACCACCAGGGTGATCGCGAAGAGCACGAGACCCGAGGCGATGAGCGCGCCGCGGCCGGTCTCGTTGGCCTCGCCGAAGGCGTTGGCGATGTTGGCGGCGATCGAGTTACCGCCGTTCTCGATGATGTTGAACGAGATGTTGAAGACGATGCCGAGGGTCATGGCCAGGGCGATCGTCTCGCCGAGGGCCCGGCCGAGGCCGAGCATCACGGCGGCGATCACGCCGGGCTTGCCGTAGGGCAGAACCGCGGTGCGGATCATTTCCCACTTGGTGGCGCCCAGGGCGAGCGCGGCTTCCTCGTTCATGCCAGGGGTCTGACGGAAGACCTCGCGCGACAGCGAGGTGACGATCGGCAGCACCATGATCGCGAGGACCAGGCTGCCGAGCAGCACCGAGCGGCCGAACGGTCCGTCGCCACCGAAGATCGGGATCCAGCTGAAGTATTTGTTGAGCCACCCGGAGAACTCGCGGACCGGCTCCATGAAGACGTCCCGGCCCCAGAGGCCGAAGACGACACTGGGCACGGCGGCCAGCAGGTCGATCACGAAGCCCAGCGGCGTGGCCAGCCGCTTGGGCGCGTAGTGCGACAGGAACAGTGCGATGCCCAGGGCAATCGGCACCGCCACGAGCAGCGCGATGATCGAGGTCAGCACGGTGCCGAAGGCGAGGACGGCGATGCCGAACCGCGGCTCGGTCTCGTTCGGGAACCACTGGTTGAAGGTCAGGAAGTTCTCGTTGTCCGCGCGGATGGCCGGCACGGCCTTGGAGATCAGGAAGATCGCGATGGCGACGATGATGACCAGCACCATCGCGCCCGCCGCCACGGAGAGGCCCTTGAAGCCGGCCTCCATGCCGAAACGGGTCTTCTTGGGCAGGGCGCCCCCGCCGCCGAATGGGGGCTCGTCGTGACTACTCGGTGAAACACCGGTGCCAGCGCCCCGGGTGTGACGTCCGGTCACACCCGAGTCGCTGGCGGTGGCGTTCTCCGAGCGGGAGGAGGGGTTGTCACCCATCTGCTCGCTCGCTGTCGTCTCGGAGGGATTTGTTCGTCAGGTCAGGAGATCGAGGCGACCGCGGTCTCGACCTTGCTGCGGATCGACTCCGGCAGCGGGGCGTAGCCCAGGTCGCCCAGGGCCTTCTGGCCACCGGTGCTGGAGGTGTAGGAGAAGAAGGCCTTCAGCGGAGCGGCCTTGGCGGAACCCTTGCTGCAGACGATCTCGTAGGTCACCAGGACGATCGGGTAGGCACCCGCGGTCGTGGCGGCGTAGTCGATGCTGAGCTTCAGGTCGTTGCCCGTGCCCTCGATCTTGGCGCCCTCGATGCCCTTGCCGGCGCTCTCGCCGGTCAGCTCGGTGTACTCGCCGGCACCGTTCTTGATCTTGGCCTTCGAGAGGTCGCTGTTCTCGGCGTACGAGAGCTCGACGTAGGAGATGGCGCCCGGGGTGCCCTTGACCGCGGTGGCGATACCGTCGGACTTGGCGGCACCGGTGCCACCCTTGGCCTTCCAGGCCTTGGCGTTGCCGTAGGTCCAGTCGGCCTCGGCGGTCTTGCTCAGGTACTTGGTGAAGTTGTCAGTCGTGCCCGACTCGTCCGAGCGGTGCACGGCGGTGATCGCGCTGTCCGGGAGCTTGGCGCCGGTGTTCTGCGCCGCGATCGCCGGGTCGTTCCACTTGGTGATCTTGCTGTCGAAGATCTTGGCGAGCGTGGGGGCGTCGAGCTGGAGCCCGTCCACACCCTCCAGGTTGTAGACGACCGAGATCGGGCCGACGACCATCGGGAGGTTGAGCGCGGCGCCACCGGGGCACTTGGCGTCGGCCTGCGGCTGCTCCTCCTCCTTCAGGGCGGAGTCGGAACCCGCGAAGTCGGCGGTGCCCGCGATGAACGCCTGGATGCCGGCGCCCGAAGCGGTGCCCTGGTAGTCGACCTTGGCGTCGGCACACTGGGCCTGGTAGGTCTTGATCCACTCGTCCATGGCGTTCTTCTGCGCCGACGAACCCTGAGCCGTCAGGCTGCCGGCGACACAGTTGCCGGCAGCCTCAGACGCACCGGCGTCGTTCGGCGACGACTCATTGTCCGAGCCGCAAGCGGTGAGCGCGAGCGTCGCAGTCAAAGCAAAGCCGGCTGCCAGAAAACCGGACCGCTGGAGCTTCACAATATTCCCTTCGATGGTTTGCATGCCGGCTTCGCACCGGCACCACCGAAGCTAGGAGCGAGAGGTAGCCGGTTACCCGGGGCTAAATGAACGCGCAGTGAACACGTTTACGCCTCAACATGGCCTTGCCCTGAGTACGAGTTGTCCGTTGCGTGAACTGAGTGACGAGAGACGGAATTGTCGGATATATCCGGGCGGTAGTTACCACCTCGAGATGCGTCCTTGTCCGGGTCGTGACTCGCGGGACGGGCCGACTGTGGCGGCTGCCACCCTCACCGGATTATGGCCGTCGGTAGTTGATGTCCGTCTTGTAAATGGCGAAACCAAGCCGCTGGTAGAGCGCCACGGCGGCGGTGTTCGACTCGTCGACGTACAGGTTGGCCACGGTCAGTCCCTGCTCGGCCAGGTGCCGCAGCCCGGCCACGCTCAGCGCGGCGCCGAGGCCCTTGCGGTGACCCGTCGGGTCGACGCCGAGCACGTAGATCTCCCCCAGCGCCGGGTCGTCGCCCGTGGCCGGGTGCACCTTGGTCCAGTGGAAGCCGAGCAGCGTGTCGGCGATATCCACCGCCAGCAGGAACCCGGCCGGGTCGAACCACGGCTCGCCCTCGCGCGCCAGCAGGTCGTCGCGGGTCCAGCGGCCCTGCTCGGGGTGGTGGGCGAAGGCCCGGGAGTTGACACCGAGCCAGGCGTCCTCGTCGCTGCCGGGCCGGAAGCCGCGCAGCGTGACCCCGGCCGGGAGCGGAATGTCGGGCAGGGGCTCGGTGAGCGAGCGCCGCATCTGCCACAGCACCCGTACGCGCTCGAAGCCGTTCTTCTCGGCGAAGGCGCGCGCGCCGTCCTCGTCGCCGTGCGCCCAGAACCGCAGCGGACCCGAGCCGGCCGCGGTCAGCAGGGCAGTGCCGTAACCCCGGCGGCGATGGGCGGGGTGCACCACGAGCTCGCCCTCGGAGAACGCGTAACCGGCGAGGGAGCCGTCCTGGGCGTACGCCAGGAAATGCTTGTGCGCGGCGGGATCTCCCCCGCCGCGCACACGAAGCACCACATCTTCGGAAAGTGGGTAGACGCCGTCGGCCTGTTCCGCCGCGGCGGCCAACGCGAGCACGTCGGCCGACTGGGCGGCGCTCAACCGGTCAAGGATCCGAACAGGCGTCATGCCCTCAAACCTAGACCGGAAGCGAGACCGGCTCGTTGTCGGGCAGCTGGCGGCCGGAGGGCGGCACCACGAACTTGTAGCCCACCTGGCGCACCGTGCCGATCATCGACTCGTACTCCGAGCCGAGCTTGGCCCGCAGCCGGCGGACGTGCACGTCGACCGTGCGGGTGCCGCCGAAGTAGTCGTAGCCCCAGACCTCGCGCAGCAGCTGATCGCGGGTGAAGACCCGGCCCGGGTGCTGGGCGAGGAACTTCAGCAGCTCGAACTCCTTGTAGGTGAGGTCGAGCGGGCGGCCCTTGAGCTTCGCCGCGTACGTGTCGGGGTCGATGTTGAGCTCGCCCGCGCGGATCGAGCCACCGGCGCCGGCGGTCGCGTTGCTGAGCCGGCCGACGCCCAGACGCAGGCGCGCCTCGACCTCGGCGGGACCGGCGCTGGCCAGGATGACGTCGTCGACACCCCAGTCGGCGTTGAGGGCGATCAGGCCCGCCTCGGTGACGACCGCCATGAGCGGGACGCCGATGCCAGTCGCGTGCAGCATGCGGCACGTGGCGCGGGCCTCGGAGAGCTCGGAGCGGGCGTCCACCAGCACGGCGTCGGGGCTCGGCCCGGACACCAGCGTGCGGACATCGCGGGGGGCGGTGCGTACGGAGTGGGGAAGCAGATCCAGCGCGGGCAGCACAGCGGAAGGCTCTCCGGCACGTGCCGTCACCAACAGAAGGATTTCCACACTCACCTCCGTCCTTGCGGCGCGGGGCCGCTCGGGTGACTCGATGGCGTAACTTCTCGGCCAGCCATCGGCGGACAGTTTCCCGGCGTCACCGACGGGTGGGCTGGGCTTACCTTAACCGATGCATCACCGGGAACGCCTCGATCGTTTGACTGAGTGATGTAGTGAACGCCCTTCCGGCGTACAAATGGCGGTTTCGTAACAAGCCTTTTACTTACGCCGCCGAATTGGGTGACCGGTCACCTTCTGGCACGATCGCAGGCGTGTTCCCCTCCATGCCGCAGGAAGAGCCCTGGGACGCCGACGCCTCGCGGGAGATCGCCAGGTCCGGTGGCAAGCGGCCGCCCGCCGGCCTCCGGAGCGACTCCGAGACCCCGTCCACCAGGCCCTCGGACGAGCCCGAGGAGACGGACGACGAGTTCGAGGAGATCGAAGAGGTTCCCGTACGGCGGCAGCTGTCGCTCGCCATCGCCGGTTTCGCGGGGCTGCTCTCGGTCGGGCTGGTGCTGGGCGCCCTGACGTCGGCACCCGACTCGCGCCTTCCGTACGCGATTGTGCTGTTCGGCGTGCAGGTGCTCTATCTGCTGGCCTGGGTGATGGCCCTCAACCCACCCGCGCCCGGCCCGACGGCCGCGGTGGCGGGGGTGGCCGCGCTGGTGGCCGACTATCTCGCCGTCACCCGGACCGAGGCCGCCCTGCTGCCGCTGGTGTGGGTGACGGCGGGCGGGTTCGTCGTGGCGCTGATCGGGCAACTGTTCCGCGCGCAGGACAGGGCCCGGCTGACCGACTCGTGGCGCACCACCCTGGCGATCGTGGCCGGCGCGGTCGCGTTCGCGATCCCGATCCTGCTCACCCGGCAGGAGACCGGCACCCAGACGATCATCGTGTGCGCCGTCGCGGGCGGGGTCGCGCTGGTGGTGGCCCGCGCCGCCGACGCCGTCTTCCCCAAGCCCCGGATAGCCGCCCAGGTGCCGCGCGGGGTGGCCGGGGTCGTGCTCGGGGCGATGCTCGGCACCCTGTCGGGGGCCGCCCTGGGCAGTTTCCTGGTCTTCCCGTTCACGCCGGCCAAGGGCGCCGTCGTCGGCCTGACCGCGGTCGTGGCCGCCCATCTGGTCGACCTGGCGGTCAACTTCGGACAGGCCGGTCGCGAGCTCGCCGGTGACGCGCCGACATTCTGGGTCGCCCGCCACATGCAGGGCCCGCTCGGCGCGTTCGCGCTCGTCGCCCCCGCGGCGTACGCGTTGAGCCACTGGTTCTTGACATAGCCGTTTCGCGGGGTGCCCGGTGCGGGCATGTACGGTTCTCGGCAAGTTTTGGCTCTGTCAGGAGGACCGGTGAGCGGCGAGGTCTACGGCACGCAGCGCCCGCGCAAGAAGCGGTGGGGACGGCGATTGCTGATCACGTTCCTCGTGTTCCTGATCCTCATCGCCGGCCTGCTCGTGGTGCTCGACCGGTTCGCGGCCGGCTATGCCGAGCGCACGATCGGCGACCGGGTCTCCGAGCAGGTGGCCGATCAAAATGCGACCAGCGAGAAGCCGGACGTGAAGATCGAGGGCGTCCCGTTCCTGACCCAGGTGCTCGACGGCAACTATCAGGAGATCCGCATCCAGCTGGCCAACCTGACCGGCCCGGCGGGCAACAACCGTACGGTCAAGGTGGCCAACCTCGACGTCCGCGCCCGCGACGTGAACGCCCCGCTCGACACGATCCGCAGCGGCACCGGCGACATCGTGGCGCGGACGGTCACCGGCACCGGCACGATCGACTACCCCCAGCTGGCCGAGCTGATCGGCCAGCCCGG
The DNA here is from genome assembly GCF_016785085.1 of Paractinoplanes lichenicola. Lineage (GTDB taxonomy): Bacteria > Actinomycetota > Actinomycetes > Mycobacteriales > Micromonosporaceae > Actinoplanes > Actinoplanes lichenicola. The sequence goes on along the minus strand of NZ_JAENHO010000003.1, from coordinate 160,588 downwards.
CCTCAAGCTCAGCGAGAAGGACGGCAAGCTGGTCGGCAGCGCCCCGCTGCAGGCGCTCGGGCAGACCTTCAACGTCTCGGGCACGGCCACCGTCGCCGTCCAGAACGGCGTCGTGCAGGTGCGGTTCTCCGACGTGACCGCGGCCGAGCTGCCCAACGTGCCGATCGTCCGCAACCTCGTCAACGCGTACGTGCAGAAGCTCTCGGTCGACCTGCGGGTGCCCGAGCTGCCGCTCAAGCTGGCCGTGCAGAAGGTCGAGCCCCGGCCCGAGGGTCTTCAGTTCACCGCGGGCGCCGACGATGTGTCACTCAACGCGGGCGGACTGTGACCCCAGACATGTTCCCGGATCGTGGTCGTCTCTGTTACCGGCACATGAACCGCTGGTAGGGTCCGTTCTCATGAGCCCGTTGCTCACCAAGAGGCGTGCGGTCGACCTGTGCCGCATGGCCGCCTGCCTGTGTTGCCCCGTCATCTGACGGGGCCACGTGTGCTGAGCACCTTCTAGCTCTTCTCCCCGCCGGCAATGCAGCCGGATTCGTGGCGCCGTCGCACGACAGCTCGAGATCCATTTCCAATCTCCACTGGGTCCCGCGCGCGGTGCGACACCAAACTCCGTGCGCTGACTCACCCCCATCTCTCACCTGACAAGGGAGTGAACCGATGAGTCGCGACACCGCACTCGTCTCGGCCGACTGGGCCGAGCAGAACCTCAACACCCCCGGCGTCGTCTTCGTCGAGGTCGACGAGGACACCACCGCCTACGACGGCGGCCACATCCCGGGCGCCGTCAAGATTGACTGGAAGCAGGACCTCCAGGACCCCGTACGGCGGGACTTCGTCAACCAGGAGCAGTTCTCCGCCCTCCTCTCCGAGCGCGGCATCGCCAACGACGACGTCGTGGTGCTCTACGGCGGCAACAACAACTGGTTCGCGGCGTACGCGTACTGGTACTTCAAGCTGTACGGCCACGGCGACGTCAAGCTGCTCGACGGCGGCCGCAAGAAGTGGGAGCTCGACGCCCGCCCGTACACCAAGGACGTGCCGGTCCGCGAGAAGACCAGCTACTCCGCCGCCGCGCCCGACCTGACGATCCGCGCCTTCCGCGACGAGGTCGTCGAGGCCATCGGCGTGAAGAACCTGGTCGACGTGCGCAGCCCCGACGAGTTCGCCGGCCGCCTGCTCGCCCCGGCGCACCTGCCGCAGGAGCAGTCGCAGCGGGCCGGTCACATCCCGACCGCGATCAGCGTGCCGTGGAGCAAGGCCGCCAACGAGGACGGCACCTTCAAGTCCGACGAGGAGCTCACCAAGATCTACGGTGACGCCGGCCTCGACGGCAGCAAGGACACCATCGCGTACTGCCGGATCGGCGAGCGCTCCTCGCACTCCTGGTTCGTGCTCAAGGAGCTCCTCGGCCACGAGAACGTCAAGAACTACGACGGCTCCTGGACCGAGTACGGCTCGCTCATCGGCGTCCCGATCGCCCTCGGCGACGAACCTGGGAAGGCGTGACCATGACTTCTCCGTCAGCCAACACCGCGGCCGGTTGCGCCGCGCCCGACCAGTCGGCTCCCATCCCGGCCTCGGTCGACCTCAACCGCGAGACGGTGCTGACCGGCATCGTGCAGAACACCGAGGGTGAGGCGGTCGGCGGCGCGTACGTGCGGCTGCTCGACTCGACCGGCGAGTTCACCGCCGAGGTGGTCTCGTCGCCCGAGGGCGTGTTCCGCTTCTTCGCGGCGCCCGGCTCGTGGACCCTGCGTGCCCTGTCGCGCAGTGGCAACGGCGAGGCCGTCGTGGACGCCACTGTCGGCGTCAACGAGGTCGCGCTGGCCGTGGCCCCGGCCTGATCCTTCTTCTTCGCTCACGCTCTGTTCGGGGCGGGCTTCCCTTGCCGGGGAGGCCCGCCCTTTTAACGTGGGCTGCCGTCCCACTTCCACGCCGTCGGGCGGGGACGGCCCGGCAGGTCGGCGCGGCCGGTCGACCAGAGCAGCGCCGTCCACGGGGCGGTGCCGGCCGGCGCGTCGGGGAAGAGCCGGTCGAGCGCGGCGGCGCAGAGGTCGGCGGGCGGATCCCATGCGGTCACGTCGTTGGTGTGGACGAGCACCTCGACCACGCCCATCGCGGCGAAACCACTCGGGTCGGACGGTCCGTAGTTGTGGAACGACATCCGGTCGCGCGGAGCCGTGGCGACCATCGCGGCCAGCAGGGCGCCGGACGATTCGAGAACCCGTAACAGCCCGCGCGGGCCGTCGGTCGGATCGACGAACACTGTCAGGCCAGGGCCGCCCTCACGGCGATACTGCCAGCCGTACGGAACGTGGTCGGTCACCGAGGGCTCGGCCGGGGACAGCTGGGCCGCGTACGTGAAAAGGTCGTCCGCCATGTGCTCGACGGTCTCCCAGCGGGTCCAGGTGAGGTCGCCTGCCTTTGCCTGCCAGTCGCCCGCCTCGACCTTCCGAAGCGTGTCGAGGGCCAGTCCTACCGTGCGCGTCACGTCGTCAGCATTCATCGCCTTCAGTCTGCGACCACTGTCTACGCGTTTTCGGCAGTCAGCTGCTTCCGCCGCCGGCGACGACCACGGCGGTCGGTGGGACCTCGGGGCGGCGGCGGGCCAGGCGGCGGATGCCGGTGTTGAGGACGGCGATCAGCGGGACGGCGACCAGCGCGCCGATGATGCCGGCCAGCACGACGCCCGAGGCGATGCCAATGATCACGGCCAGCGGGTGGATGGCGACGGCCCGGCCCATGATCAGCGGCTGCAGGATGTGCCCCTCGACCTGCTGCACCAGGATCACCGCGCCCAGCACGATCAGCGCGATCACCCAGCCCTGGTCGACCAGCGCCACCAGCACGGCGACCGCGCCCGACACGCTGGCCCCGACGATCGGGATGAACGCGCCCAGGAACACGAGCGCGGCCAGCGGGAACGGGAACGGGATGTCCAGGATCACCAGCGCGATGCCGATGCCGACGGCGTCGATGAAGGCGACCAGCACGGTGGCGCGGACGTAGGCGCCCAGGGTGGCCCACGAGGCGTCCCCGGCGTCGGCGATCGACCAGCGGGCGTTGACGGGGAAGAGCCGTACGACGAAACGCCAGATCTTGCGCCCGTCGCGCAGGAAGAAGAACGTCGAGAAGAGCACCAGGAGCATGCCGGTGAGCACCTCGAACACCGTGGCGGCGGTGGCGATGCCGGTCGAGGTGAGCGACGCGCTGTGCGTGTTGATCCAGTCCTGCGCGTTGTCGATGGCCTGGTTGACCTGGTCGTCCGAGAGGTGCAGGGGCCCGGTCTTGGCCCACTCCTGGATCTGCCGGACGCCCGCGGTGGCGTTCTGGGTCAGCTGGGGCAGGCCGTCGAGGAACTGGTTGATCACCAGCGTGAACGTGCCCGCGACGGCGGCCAGGCCGCAGATCAGCACGAGGAAGGTGGCCAGCGAGGGCGGCAGCCGCAGCCGCCGGAACCAGCTCACCGCCGGGCCGAGCAGGGCCGAGAGCAGCAGCGCGACCGCGAGCGGGATGACGACGACGCTGATGATGCCGATGAAGCGCAGCAGCGCCCAGCCGACCAGCCCGACCACGATGAGCCGCCAGCCCCAGGCCGCGGCGATCCGCAGCGAGTGCGGCACCTCGGCGTCGTCGCGGCTGTTCGTCGAGTTGTGGACGTCTTCCGGCTCGGGCGGCGGCGGGGCGAAATCGGCCTCGTTGTCGGGTTCGGTCGTCGATTCCTCGCGAGCGAGGCGTACGGACTCCCGCCCCGTTTCATAGGCGCGCTTCACGTTGTCCCGGACTCGCTGCAACCGGCTCACCGCTACAACCTAGTCTCCGGGCGCTCCCCCACGGTGGCCGCCACGGCGGGCGGCGTACCGTCAGCAATCGTGAGCACCGACACCCGTACCGAGAGCGGATTGCCGATCCGCATGCTGCACGACCGAGTGCTCGTCCGGCAGGACGGCGGCGAGGGTGAGCGCCGTTCGGTCGCCGGCATCGTCATCCCCGCCACCGCCTCGATGGGTCGCCGGCTCTCGTGGGCCACGGCCGTCGGCGTCGGGCCGAACGTGCGCTCGATAGTGGTCGGCGACCGGGTGCTCTTCGACCCCGACGACCGGTCCGAGGTCGAGCTTCACGGCCGGGAATACGTGCTGCTCCGCGAGCGTGACGTGCACGCCGTGGCGGCCAGCCGGGTCGAGCCGGACGGCACCGGCCTCTACCTCTGAGCCCTGGGGGCGGCCGGACCCCGTTCGGGTGACTACGCTGGCTGCATGGCCGACGTCACGCCGGGTGGAACGCCCGATCCCGCGCCCACCCTGGCCGGCCCTGTTGAGGCGGGGGTCGTCGTGCCTGAGGCCGGCTCGCTCTCCCCCGCCTCGTCGCCGTTCCACGACCCCGCGGCGATGCTGCCGGTGGCCGCGCGCAAGACCGGCTGGCGCCGCTGGCTGCCGATCGCCGGCGTGGTCCTGTTCCTGCTCGCCGGCGCCATCGGCATGCTGCTGTTCCTCGGCGTCGACATGGGCGGCACGAGCCTGGCCGTCGGCCTGACCGCGGCCGTCCTGCCGGTTCCGTTGCTGGTCGCCAGCTTCCTCTGGCTCGACCGCTACGAGCCCGAGCCGATCCGCTACCTGGCCTTTTGCTTCGCCTGGGGCGCCGCCATCGCCACCGCCGTGGCCCTGGTCGTCAACACCAGCGCGGCCGTCCTCTTCGACAAGATCGGCCTGCCCGACGCCCTGGTCGCCGTGCTCGTCGCCCCCTTCATCGAGGAGCTGATGAAGGCGGCCGGCCCGCTCCTGCTCTTCTGGCGGCGCCGGGTCGAGTGGTCCGGCATCACCGACGGCATCGTCTACCTGGGCATGTCGGCGCTCGGCTTCGCCATGGTGGAAAACGTCCTCTACCTAGGCAAACACGGCTACGCGACGGGCGTCGAGGAGTACGGCCCGGCCACCGGCCTGCAGAACCTCTTCGCGATCTTCATCGTGCGGATCCTGTTCACCGGCTTCGCGCACCCGCTGTTCTCGGCCATGACCGGCATCGGCCTGGGCCTGGCGGCCCGCTCCGGCGACCGCAAGGTGCGCTGGCTGGCCCCCATCGCCGGCCTGCTGCTGGCGATGATCCTGCACGGCACGTTCAACCTGCTGCCCACGCTCTCGGTGAGCCTGGCCCAGCCCCTGATCATGCTGTACGGCTATCTCGGCTTCATGGTGCCGTTCTTCTTCGCCGTGGTCGGCTTCGCGATCGCCCTGCGCAGCTGGGAGGGCCGCCTGACCGAGCGGGTGCTCCCGTTCTACGTCAACACGGGCTGGTTCGCCCCGCCCGAGGTGGCCGCGCTGGGCAGCCTGGGCCGCCGCTACTCCGCCCGCCAGTGGGCCCGCCGGGTGGCCGGTCAGGGCGGCCAGAAGGCGATGCGCAGCTTCCAGTTCGCCTCCACCCAGCTGGCCCTGCTGCGCGACGGCATGAACCGGGGCCTCGACCGCAAGCCGGCCGACATCAACCGGGCCGCCGCCGAGGAGCGCCGCCTGCTGACCGAGATCTCCGAATACCGCACGGTCTTCACAGCCAAGGACCCGCAGGCGCCGCAGGCCTTCTGGGACGGGCAGAACTACCAGATCGCCTTCCCCGACGGCATCACCCGCACCGTGCCGCCGCCGGCCGAGCCCGTGGTCCCGCTCCCGATCAAGATGCCCCAACTGACGTACGCGGCCCCTGGCTGGCCGCAGCCCGGTTACAGCGCACCGCCGAGCCACTACAACACCGGCCCCAGCCCGTACGGGATCCCGCCGAACCCCTACAGCGCCGCGCCCAGCCCGTACGGGGCCTCGCCGGGCTCGTACGGTCCGCCGCCCGGCCAGTACAGCGCGCCGCCCAACCCGTACGGCACTCCGCCGTACGGCTATGTCCAGCAGCCCGGATTCGCCCCGCCGGCGTCCGGTTACGCGGCCCCGGCCCCCGGCTACGGCTGGCCCCAACCCGGCTACCCGCCCCAACCGCCGTACGGCACTCAGCCCGATCACACCGCCACGCAACCCGGCTACGGCGTTCCGCCGGGTTACGCCGCCCAACCCGGTCAGGTGGCGCAGCCTGGTTGGGGCACGCCGCCCGGACACACCGCGCAGCCGGGATACGGCCCGCAACCCGACGCCCAGCCTGGCCCGGCCGCCCAGCCCGAATACCCAGCTCCGTCCGGTCCGGGCCAGCCCGCCGATTCGGCCCGACCGGACCCCGCTCCCCAGCCCGCCGACACGGCTCAGCCCGGCCCCGCCGCCGACGCCCAGCCCGGCTATTCGGCCCAGCCCGGCTTCGGCAGCCACCCCGGCTATGCCGGTTACACGCCCCAGGGCGGCGGCTACACCTACCTGGCGCCCCCGTCCGACCCGGCGACGAGCGACGACCAGCGCCCCGCGCACGAGACCCCGCCGCAGCAGCAGTAGGTCACGTGGGCGGGCGGCCCAACCCCGTACGGGAAGGGTGTTTGCGCCGCCCCGAATGCGGCCGCCCGTGCCATCCGACCGCCCGCCGCACCAGCCTCGGCGCCTCCGCGTAGTCGACCCCGCTGGCCCGCAGCAGGTCGGTCGCGGTGGTCCGGATCTGTGCCACGATCACCCCGCCGGAGAAGCCCACCCCCTCGTCGTACGCCTTCCCGCACTCCGCCGCCGCCCGCAGCGCACGCTCCCGGGCCGCCACCGGCTCGACGCCCTTGGCCCACTCCTGCCGCAACAGGTCAACCGCGTCGCCCAGCAGCCCCACCGACACCGGCAGCACCTCGGGAATCGCCTCGTCGTCCCCCAGCGCCGTATCGGCTCGCCGGCTCAGCACGCGGCAGTTCCGCAGGGCGTACGTGATGTGGCTCGCCCCATCGACGTAGAGCGCCAGCGCACCCCGGCTGCGCCACCGGGCCGGCGCGAAAGCCACGTTTTCGCGGGCGGCGGTGACGGCGGCCGAGAACGCGGCGAACGTCGTCTCGGCCGCCCGCAGGTGCGCCAGCGCGTCCTCGATCGCCGTGCGGTCCCGCTCGGCCAGCCCGGCGCCGACCCGATGCAGCCCGTCGGCCAGCGCCCGCAGGGCCGGATCGGCCGCCCGGCGCACGACGTTCAGCGGGTTGAGCGGCAGCAGCAACGTCATCACGACCAGCCCGACACCACCGCCGACCAGCGCGTCGAGAAACCTCGTCCACGGCAGCCCGGTGCTCGACGTGAGCGTCGCGACCAGCACCGCCGACGACGCCGACTGCACCACGAGCGGTGTCCCGCCGCCCACCGCGGTCGCCACCAGCACCGCGAGCAGCACGATGAGCCCAATCTGCCACGGCCCGCTGCCGATCAGCAGGATCAGCGCGTCCCCGATCCCGATGCCGATGGCCACACCCAGGACAAGCTCGGCCGTACGCCGGGCGCGCTGCCCGACCGACGAGGCCAACGTGATCACCGCGGCGATCGGCGCGAAGAACGGGCTGGGCCGCCCGAAGAGGTCGTGCGCCACGAACCAGGCGATCCCCGCCGCCACGCCGGCCTGCACGGCCAGGGCCAGCCCGTGCCGCGTGCGCCGAAGACCCTCGAGGAACCCGCCGCGCGCCCGCCCCACGGCTCGCGTGACTCGCCCCGGCGGCGCTTCCTCGGTCATCCCTGAACCCTAGGACCTTCGCTTCCCCTCCGCGCAAGCCCGGCCGCCCAGCCTGTGGATAACTCTCGGCCCTGTGGACAACGAAAAGCCTCGCCCCGATTCCGCGTAGGGTGGGCTTCAGGGACGGAGGCCCCCGGTTGGGGTAGGTTATATTCCGCGGCGCCTACAAATTGGCCAGAGAGACGGCCCGACGGGACGCGGATGCAACCCCGGCGGCGAGAGGATGCCAAGCGGCAGGCAGACGGCACGCGGAAGAACGACAGCCGAGCGGACGCGGAAAGCATCAGGCGCACGGGCGCGCGCAAAGCGGCAGGCAGGCAGGCGCGCCGCGAAGAGAGCGACAGCCAGGCGGACGCGAAGCGCGACAGGCCCGCGGGCACGCGCAAAGCGACAGGCAGGCGCGCCGCGAAAGAACGACAGCCACGCGGGCGCGAAGAGCGACAGACACACGAACACCGCACACAGACCGCCAAGCAAGCACGAAAAGCACCCACCCCCCAGCCGGATGCAGGCAGCACCCACCCGCAGTGTCAGGATTGCCCGCGTGGAGACCCTTGTGGAGCGGTTCCGCGCGGCTGCTCGAGCGGCCGGCGCCACCGCAGAAGACACCGACCTGGAAGCAGCCGCCGCCTACCTGCTGACCCGCTGGTCCGAGCCCCAACGCCAATACCACACCGCGGATCACCTGACGGCCGTCCTGGACGTGGTCGACCGTTTCGCCGGCCTGGCCCCGCATCCCGAGCGGGTCCGCCTGGCCGCCTGGATGCACGACGCCGTCTACGACCCCCGCGCCCTCGGCGACGCCAACGAGCGTGACAGCGCCGAGTTCGCCGAGGGCCTCCTGCAGACCCTCGGTGTCGCGGAAGACACCGCGCAGGAGGTCGCCCGCCTGGTCAGCCTGACCGCGGGTCACGCCACCGGCGAGGACGACCCCGACGGCGAGCTGCTCTGCGACGCCGACCTGGCCGTCCTGGCGGGCGACGACGACGCGTACGCCGAATACACCGCCAAGATCCGGCGCGAGTACGCCCATGTCCCGGACGACGATTTCAAGGCCGGTCGGGCCCAGGTGCTCAAGGCCCTGCTCGAGCTGCCTTCGATCTATCGCCTGGCCCCGCTGCGCGAGCAGTGGGAGGCCAAAGCCCGCGCCAACCTGGAGAACGAGCTCAAGCGAGGTGCTTAGGCCGCCGCAGCCCGGCGGCCCGCAGGCGAAAGGCCAGCTCGCGGGAGGGCAGCAGGGTAGCGCCGAGCCACAACGCACTGCGGAAGCGGTTTTCCGGGATGTCATAGTGGTCGCGGTCGAAGGCCCGCCGCGGCGCGCCCAGCATTTCGGCGAACGCGTGTAATTCGGCGTACGAGAGGTCGCTCACGAGATGCGACCACAGCCGCCCGCGGGCGGGCCAGAGCGGCTCGTCGACGAGGATCAAAGATCGACTTGCAGCAGGTCGATCCCGCGGTCGGCGGCGAATCCGCGCACGTCGGCCGCGCCGAGCCGGGCCGCGTCGGCTGCCGCGTCGTCGGGCATCGTCTGGGATTGCCGTTCGGCCGCGACCCGGGCCAGGTAGTGCTCGATCTCGCGTTCGCGCACCGCCTTGTCCCAGCCCAGCGCGTCGCCCATCACCGCGGCCGCGTGGGCGGCCGACTCGCTGCCGCGGTGCGCGGTCTCGATCGAGATCCGCGTACGCCGGGTCAGCACGTCGTCGAGGTGCAGGGCGCCTTCGGCGAGGGCCGCGTACGCCACCTCGGCCGCCAGGTATTCCGGGGCGCCCGCGAGCGGGGTCGCCAGCTCCGGATCCGCCTTGACCATGGCCAGCAGGTGGACCGCCAGCGTGCCGTACCGCTCGAGGAGATGCTCGACCACCCCGGCGGTGACGCCGTGCCGGCGGGCCGTGTCCTGCCGGTCGCGCCAGGCCGCGTTGTAGCCGTCCGCGCCCAGCAGCGGCAGCTGGTCGGTGCGGGAGGGCAGGACGGGGCCGCCGAGCCGGCGTACGGCCCGGTCGATCACGTCGGCCGCCATCACCCGGTATGTGGTGTATTTGCCCCCGGCCACCAGCATCAGGCCCAGCATCGGCTCGATCACGGCGTGCTCGCGCGACAGCTTGGACGTGGCCTCGGCCTCGCCGGAGAGCAAGGGCCGCAGCCCGGCGTAGACGCCCTCGATGTCGTCGGTCGTCAGCGGCCGGTCGAGCACCGTGTTGACCTGGTCGAGCAGGTATCGGATGTCGCGCGCGGAGGCCGCCGGGTGCGAGCGGTCGAGCTTCCAGTCGGTGTCGGTGGTGCCGATGATCCAGTGGCCGCCCCATGGGATGACGAACAGCACCGAGGTCGGGGTGCGCAGGATGAGCCCGGCCTCGCCGGTGATCGCCGAGCGCGGCACCACCAGGTGAACGCCCTTCGAGGCACGAACCCGAAAACCGGGACGTACGCCGACATCGCGCAGCATCTGCGACATGTCGTCGCTCCACACGCCGGTGGCGGCCACGACCGTACGGGCTCGGACTTCGAACTCGGGTGAGTCGGGGGCCTCCAGGTCGCGCACGCGGACGCCGACCACCTCGCGGGCCTCGCGGACGAAGCCGACGACGCGGGCGCTGGTCACCACGGCCGCGCCCAGACTGGCCGCCGTACGGGCGAGGTTGACCACGAGGCGCGCGTCGTCGACCTGGCCGTCGTAATAGCGGATGGCGCCGCTCACCGTGTCGGCCCGCAGGCTGGGGAACAGGTGCCGGGCGCCGTCGCGGCTGAGGTGCCGGTGCAGCGGCATGCCCCGGCCGGTGCCGAAGAGGCCGGCGAACACGTCGTACGCCGCCACCCCGAGCCCGTAGTACGCCCGGCGACCGACCCGGACGGCCGGGTTGCCTGCGGGCAGCGGCACCAGGATCGGCACGGGCCGCACGAGGTGGGGCGCCAGCCGGGTGGAGAGCAGGCCGCGCTCGGTCAGCGCCTCGTGCACCAGGTGCAACTCGAGTTGCTCGAGGTAACGCAGGCCACCGTGGATCAGCTTGCTGGAGCGGCTGGACGTGCCGGCCGCGAGGTCACGGGCCTCGACCAGGGCGACCTTGAGGCCCCGGGACGCGGCGTCGAGGGCGGCGCCGGCGCCGGTGACCCCGCCGCCGATGACGAGGACGTCGAACTGCTCGTCGCGCAGGCGCCGGAGGTCGGCCACCCGTCGGATCGGGGAGAGCCGGCCGGCCGCGTAACGAGAGACGGAGGGTTCACGCACCTGTCTTACGTTAGCGCCCGCGAGCGCTCCCGAACCCGCTCCTGTGTGCAACCGTTCCGCTCCGGACGGTCCTTAGCGTCAATTCTTGGCCGTGGACCGTCGGAGTCCGGGTCGCCGCCCTCGAGACGACGGGGACTTGAATGCACCGAGCCGTTCTGCGGTCCAAGGCTTACCGAACCCTGGTCCTGGTGGTCGTGGCCGCCGTTGCCCTGACGGCGACGATCACGATCATGGGCAACCGGGCGGACGCGGCCATCACCACCGCTTTCAGCTCTCGTTTCCAGGCCAACGTCAACGGCTCGATCCTGCTGCGGGGCAACACCAACATGGTGTGCCCGCCCGCGCTGGCGGCCTGCACCGACGCTCAGAACGGCTTGGCCACCGGCAACGTCCTCGGCACGCTCAACAACAACAACTACGTGATGCAGTACACGGACGCCGACAACGACGCGTCCACGTTCAACGACAGCACCGCGACCATCGCCCTCCCGGCGGGCAGCAAGGTGCTGTTCGCGGGCCTCTACTGGAGCGCCGACACCTCCGCCGGCAACAGCGGCGTGGCCGCCAGGAGCGCCGCCGACAAGGGCAACGTCAAGTTCCGTACGCCGGCCGGCCCGGTCTGGAACGCGGTGACCGCGTCGACCGTGTTCACCAACAGCACGAACCTCGCCTACCAGGGCTTTGCCGACGTGACCCCGCTCGTCGCGGGTGCGGGCAGCGGCGTCTACAGCGTGGCCGACATCCAGGCCGGCACGGGCCGCGACCGGTACGCCGGCTGGGCCCTCGCGATCGCCTACCAGAACTCGGCCGAGCCGATGCACAGCCTGCGCGTCTTCGACGGCTTCGGCGTGGTCAACAGCAACAGCGCCGACAGCACCGTGAAGATCCCGGTCAGCGGCTTCCAGACCCCGCAGAGCGGCACCGTGCACGCCAGCATCGGCACCGTCGTCTACGAGGGTGACCTGGGCCTGACCGGCGACAACCTGACGCTTGACGCCAACCCGATGTCGGACGCGGCCAACCCGCAGGACAACTTCTTCAACAGCACCGTCAGCGAGGCCGGCGTCAATCTGACCAGCGACCGCTCGCCCGGCAACAAGAACCTGATGGGCGTCGACATCGACCAGTTCGACGCGAGCGGCAAGCTCACCAACAACGTGCAGAACGCCGAGCTGACGCTGACCACCGGCGGCGAGACCTTCTACCCCGGCGTGGTCACCTTCACCACCGACCTGTTCGCCCCGGACGTGCAGTCCACCGTGGTCGGCAAGGACCTCGACAACGGCGACCTGCTGCCCGGCGACGTGATCGAATACACGATCACGGTCCGCAACGACGGCACCGACACCGCGCTCAACACCGTGCTGACCAACGCGATCCCGACCCACACCACGTACGTCCCGGGCTCGCTCACGGTCGGCGGCGCCCCGCGCACCGACGCCGCCGGCGACGACACCGCCCAGTTCGCGGGTGGAACCGCCACCTACAACGTCGGGACGCTGGCCCACAACGACACCACCACGCTCACCTTCCGGGTCAAGGTCGACAACGACACCCCGGCCGGTTACTCGATCACCAACCTGGCCAACACGTCGTACGAGGCCTCGTTCACCCACATGAACGTCAACGGCGTCCCGGCGAGCACCGCCATGGTCGTGAAGCAGCCGCACGCCGACCTGTCGGCCGCGCTGACCGTCGCCCCGGCCGCCGTGCAGCGGTCCGCCCCGGCCGGCGTCACCTACACCGTCACCGTCACCAACAACGGCACCGACCTCGAGCCGGCCGCGCAGGCCGAGCTGACCCTGCCCACCGGCGTCACCGCGGGCCCGCTGCCCTCGGGCTGCACCCTGGCGGGCCAGGTCGTCACCTGCTCGGCGGGCGCGCTGCTCAAGAACACCCAGGCCGTCTTCACGATCCCGGCCACGGTCTCGGCGAGCGCCGCCGCCAGCGCGGTCGCGGTGGCCAAGGTCTCCGGCACCGGCGCCGACGCCGTCGTGCCCAACAACACCGCCTCGGCCGCCCTCCGCGTGAACTCGGCGCCGCAGGCCGTGGCGGACACCGCGAACACCACCAACGGCGTCGCGGTCTCGATCGACGTCCGGCAGAACGACACCGACGCCGACAACGCCCGGGCCGACCTGACCGTCGCGCTCGGCACCCCGCCTGCGCACGGCAACGCGGTCGTCGAGGCCGACGGCACCATCACCTACACCCCGGCCCTGGGCTGGGCCGGCGCCGACTCGTTCACCTACTCCATCGCGGACGGCGACGGCGGCACCGACACCGCGACGGTCACCGTGACCACGGCCAACGCGGCCCCCGTGGCGGTCGACGACGTCCGGGCCACCGCGGCCGGCGTGCGCATCGACATCCCGGTGCTGGCCAACGACTCCGACCCCAACAGCCACCCGATCCACGTCGCCTCGATCACCCAGCCGCAGGCCGGCGCGGGCTCGGCCACGCTGACCGGCGACGTGGTCGGCTACACCCCGGCCGCGGGCTTCACCGGCACCGCCACCTTCACCTACGTGGTCGAGGACAGCCTCGGCGCGCGCAGCACCGCCCAGGTCAAGGTCTCGGTCGACAACGCCAAGCCGGTGGCCGCCGACGACCTGGCCGCCGTCGCCTACGGCGGCAACGTCACGATCGACGTGCTGCACAACGACACCGACCCCAACGCCGCCGACACGCTGACCGTCAAGTCGGTCGGCCCGCCGGACCACGGCACCGCCACCATCGTCGGCGGCAAGGTCGTCTTCCAGGCGCCGGCCGGTTTCTCGGGTGACGCGACCTTCACGTACGTGGTCACCGACGGCACCGACGAGGACACCGCGACGGTCACCGTGACCGTGGCCAACGCCGCGCCGACGGCCGCCGACCAGTCCGTGCACACGGCCACCAACACCGCCGTACGGATCAACGCGCTGCTCGGCGCGAACGACCCGAACGGCGACCAGCTGACCGTCAGCGGCTACACCAGCCCGGCCCACGGCACGCTGGCCCGCAACGCCGACGGCACCCTGACCTACACCCCGCTCACGGCCTTCGCCGGCAACGACAGCTTCGACTTCACGGTCGGCGACGGCCACGGCGGCACCGACACCAAGAAGGTGAGCATCGTGGTCACCAACGGCGCGCCGGTCGCCAAGCCCGACGCGGCCACAGTGCCGTCGGGCGGCGCCGCCACGATCGCGGTGCTGGCCAACGACACCGACCCCAACAACGACCCGCTGACCGTCACGATCGACGTGGCCCCGACGCACGGCACCGCCACGGTGAACCCCGACGGCACGGTCACCTACACGCCGGCCGCGGGCTTTGTGGGCACCGACTCGTTCCACTACCTGGTCGCGGACGGCAAGGGCGGCCAGGCCGGCGCCACCGTGACGGTCGGCGTGATCAACACCGCGCCGGAGGCCCATGACGACGCCGTCACCACCGACACGGACACCGCCGTCACCATCACGCCGCTGGCCAACGACCGCGACGACAACGGCGACGCCCTGACCGTCACCGCGATCACCAACCCGGCCAAGGGCACCGCGGTGCTCAACGCCGGCGGCACGGTCACCTACACGCCCAACGCCGGCTACTACGGCACCGACGCCTTCACCTACTCGATCCGCGACGCGCACGGCCTGACCGCCACGGCGACGATCACCGTCACCGTCCGCAACGCCGCGCCGATCGCCGTCGACGACCGGTTCGTGGTCCGCCCCGGCTTCACCACGAAGCTCGACCTGCTGGCCAACGACCGCGACCCGAACACCGGCCAGAAGCTGAGCATCGCCACGCTCGGCTCGCCGGCCAAGGGCACGGTCACGCTGAACGCGGACGGCACCGTCGGCTACCGCCCGAACGCGCTGACCGAGGGCACCGACACGTTCGACTACGTGCTCACCGACGACCTGGGCCTCACCGCCACCGGCACGGTCACCATCGTGATCGACGCGCTGCCGACCGCGGCGCCCGACACCGCCACCACCAAGGGCGGCACGGCCGTGGACATCGCGGTGCTCGGCAACGATGTCGACCCCGAGGGCGCCGCGCTGACGCTGGTCTCGGTGGGCACCCCGGCCAACGGCACCGCGGTCGTCGTGAACGGCAAGGTCCGCTACACGCCGGCCACCGGCTTCAGCGGCACCGACACCTTCACCTACGTGGTGCGGGACGCGGCCGGCAACACCGTCACCGGCACGGTGACCGTCACCGTGGCCAACACGGCCCCGACGGCCAACGACGACGCGGCCGCCGTGCTCGCGGGCAAGCAGGTCGACGTGGACGTGCTGGCCAACGACACCGACCCGAACACCGGCCAGACGCTGACCGTGACCGCGGTGGGCACCCCGGCCCACGGCACGGCCACCATCGTCAACGGCAAGATCCGCTACCGGGCGGCCGCCGACTACGCCGGCACCGACACCTTCACCTACACGATCAGCGACGGCAAGGGCGGCACCGCCGAGGCCAAGGTCACCGTGACGGTCAGCTCCGGCGCGGCGGTCGCGGTGCCGGACGAGCGGACCACGCCGTACGAGAAGGCGATCACCGTCCCGGTGCTCGCGAACGACCTGGACCCCGACCACACCCTGACCCTGAGCAGCGTGACCGCGCCCGACCAGGGCACCGCGGTGATCGACGGCAAGGGGATCCGCTACACGCCGCCGGCCGGCTTCACCGGGGTCGCCACGTTCAGCTACACGGCCGTGGACGGCGACGGCAACCACGTCACGACGACGGTCAAGATCACCGTGGGCGCTCCCCCGGTGGTGCCGGACAAGGCGCTGACCGCCAAGCCGGGCAAGGCCGTCAAGATCACGCTGCCCACCACCGACGAGCACGGGGTGCCCGTCACGGTGAAGTCGATCGGCAAGCCGAAGCACGGCACGGCCAAGCTGAACGCGGACGGCACGGTCACCTACCTCGCGGCCGCCGGCTTCAGCGGCACCGACTCCTTCACCTACTCCGCGGCCGACGCCGACGGCAACATGGCCGAGGGCACGATCACGATCAAGGTGGCCGGCGCGAACACCAAGCCGGTCGCGAAGAACGACGCCGTCTCGGTCGGCGCCGGTGACTCGGTGGTCATCGCGCCGCTGAAGAACGACACCGACGCCAACAGCGACAAGCTGACGGTGGTCAAGATCGGCAAGCCGAAGCACGGCACCGCGGTGCTCAACAAGGACGGCACGGTCACCTACGCGCCGAACCAGAGCTACGCCGGCGGCGTGGACTCGTTCACCTACACGATCAGCGACGGGCACGGCGGCACGAGCACGGCGATCATTACGGTCACCGTGAACGCGGCGGCGACCGACGTCGGGGCGGGCAACGGCAAGCTGGCCAAGACCGGCGCCGACATCATCTCGGTCGTGGTGGCCGGCGGCGTCGCCGTCCTGATCGGCGGGTTCCTGCTGATGGCGGGCGGCAACCGCCTGCAGCTGGCCGCGGCGGTCGGCCTGCACGGCCCCGGCCGGCACCGCCCGGGTCGCCACCGGATCTGATCGAGGACAGCAAGAAGGGCGGGCCGCCAGGCGACCCGCCCTTCTTGTGGTGCTAGGACTGGACTCAGAAGTCCATGTCACCGCCGCCCGGGGCGCCGGCCGGGGCCGGGGTCTTCTCGGGCTTGTCGGCCACGACGGCCTCGGTGGTGAGGAACAGCGCGGCGATCGACGCGGCGTTCTGCAGCGCCGAGCGGGTGACCTTGGCCGGGTCGATGATGCCCGCGGCCAGCAGGTCGACGTACTCGCCGTTGGCGGCGTTGAGACCGTGACCGGCCTCCAGGTTGCGCACCTTCTCCACCACGACGCCGCCCTCGAGGCCGGCGTTCACGGCGATCTGACGCAGCGGGGCGTCGAGCGCGACCTTGACGATGTTGGCACCGGTGGCCTCGTCGCCGGAGAGGTCGAGCTTGTCGAACGCGGTCTTGCCGGCCTGCACCAGGGCGACGCCACCACCGGGCACGATGCCCTCCTCGACGGCCGCCTTCGCGTTGCGAACGGCGTCCTCGATGCGGTGCTTGCGCTCCTTGAGCTCGACCTCGGTGGCCGCGCCGACCTTGATGACCGCGACACCGCCGGCCAGCTTGGCCAGGCGCTCCTGCAGCTTCTCGCGGTCGTAGTCGGAGTCCGACTTCTCGATCTCGGCGCGGATCTGGTTGACCCGGCCCTGGATCTGCTCGGCGTTGCCCGCGCCGTCGACGACGGTGGTCTCGTCCTTGGTGATGACGATCTTGCGGGCCTGGCCCAGCAGGCTCAGGTCGGCGTTCTCCAGCTTGAGGCCGACCTCTTCGCTGATGACCGCGCCACCGGTGAGGATGGCGATGTCCTCGAGCATGGCCTTGCGCCGGTCACCGAAGCCGGGGGCCTTGACGGCGACCGACTTGAAGGTGCCGCGGACCTTGTTGACGACCAGGGTGGCCAGGGCCTCGCCCTCGACGTCCTCGGCGATGATGACGAGCGGCTTGCCGCCCTGCATGACCTTCTCGAGCACGGGGAGCAGGTCCTTGACCGCGGAGATCTTGCTGTTCGCGATCAGGATGTAGGGGTCGTCGAAGACGGCCTCCATGCGCTCGGCGTCGGTCATGAAGTAGGCCGACACGAAGCCCTTGTCGAAGCGCATGCCCTCGGTGAGCTCGAGCTCGAGGCCGAAGGTGTTGCTCTCCTCGACGGTGATGACGCCTTCCTTGCCGACCTTGTCCATGGCCTCGGCGATGATCTCGCCGACCGTGGTGTCGCCGGCCGAGATGGAGGCGGTCGAAGCGATCTGCTCCTTGGTCTCCACGTCCTTCGAGAGCTGCTGCAGGCCCTCGGAGACGCTGGCCACGGCGGCCTCGATGCCCCGCTTGAGGGCCATCGGGTTGGCGCCGGCGGCTACGTTGCGCAGACCCTCACGAACCAGCGCCTGGGCGAGGACGGTCGCCGTCGTCGTGCCGTCACCGGCAACGTCGTCGGTCTTCTTGGCGACCTCCTTGACCAGCTCGGCGCCGATCTTCTCGTAGGAGTCCTCGAGCTCGATCTCCTTGGCGATCGACACACCATCGTTGGTGATGGTGGGAGCGCCCCACTTCTTCTCGAGCACGACGTTGCGGCCCTTGGGGCCGAGCGTCACCTTGACGGCGTCGGCGAGCTGGTTCATGCCCCGCTCGAGGCCGCGACGAGCTTCCTCGTCAAATGCGATGATCTTGGCCATACGGCTGTGTCCTCCTGGACATTCGAGGTGCCGGGCCGCCTGGCCCCGCCCCCGCACGTGTGCGGAACTCTGCGGACGTCACCACCTGGCGTCGTGACGTCCTCAGGTCGAGCCGGATAGCCCGCGACGACCGGCCCCGTGCCCCGGCGCCGATGGCGACACCGCGACCGAGACCCCACCGTCCCGACCTGCTGGCACTCACCAGACGCGAGTGCCAATGACCTGTTTAGCACTCCCGGGGTGCGAGTGCAAGGAAACCCCGGCCTCGACCGGGGCAAGGCTCAACCACCGGGCAGGGCACCCGGGATGGTCACTCCTCCGGGGCGTCCAGCTCCGCGAACAGGGATCGGCTGGTCACCGGTTCGACCGCGCGGCGGGCCTGCCCGTACGTCACCAGGGCGGCGATCGCCCACAGCTGAACCAGCAGGACCCCGGCCACCGTCGCCGCCAGCCCGCCGAGGGCGTAGTCGGCCACCCGGGGCAGCACGGTGAGGGCGGCCGCCGCGACCACCAGCCCCGCCGGACGGGAGTGCGAGAGCAGGTGCGTCGCTCGCCGGGGCCCGCGCCCGCGCTCGACCAGCACGACGCAGCCGAGCAGCCCGCCGAAGGTCAGCGCGACAGTCGAGCCGATCGCGAACACGATCGCGACCAGGCCGCCCGCCGTGCCCACCTGCTCCTCGGTCAGCAGCAGCGGCAGGCCACCGGTGAGCAGGCCGAACCCGGCGAACCAGAGCCAGAGGGCGCGCAGCCGCATGGAGACCAGCGACCACACCCGGCCCGGGCGGGGCCGGCGGCCCTCGGCGGCGGCCGGCAGCGCCACCCCCACGGCGCCGGCCAGGCTCAGCACCAGCGGCAGGGCCGACACCGCGAGATAGGCCAGCCACATGGCCGGGAGCAGCAGCAGGCCGAACCCGCCGACCAGGTCGGCCAGGGCGGGCGCGGCCACGATCGTGTCGTCGACCCGGCCGACGAAGAAGTGCATGGGCAGCGCGGTCAGCAGCATGACCGGGATCAGGTGGGCCGCGTGCCGCCCGGTGACCCGGCCGAACCGGCGGGCCCACTGCCCGAGCCCAGGCCCGGCCACGAGCGGGTCGGTGACGCCGGGCTGCGCGAGGTCGACGTGCCGCTGCCAGCTCAGATCGGCCGTACGCCCCTCGGGGTCGAAGGGGTCGGCGGCGGCCACCACCGGTTCCTCGACCATGAAGATGCGCGCGTCACCCTGCTCCACCCGGACACCTTGCCCCAGCAGCGGGCCGTCACGCCACCCCGTCCGATTCCCGGCAACCGGCTTGCCGCACCGGCCCGATCCGGGTAATGAGGACCTTATGAGCTGGAACGTGCACCGGGTACGCCCCGAGGACGCGGCCCGGATGCGTGCGCTGCGGCTCGAGATGCTCGCCGACAGCCCGCTGGCCTTCCTCGAGACGCTGGCCCAGGCCGCCCAGCGGTCCCACGAGTCGTTCCGGCAGCGCGTCGCGCAGGCCGCGGCGGGCGGCAGCCTGGCCCAGTTCGTGGCCGACCCGGGCGACGGCGGGCGGCTGATCGGGCACGCGGGCGGCACGGTGTCGCCCGACTTCCCGGGTGAGACGGTGATCTTCGCGGTCTACGTGACGCCGGCCCATCGCGGCGGCAAGGTGGTGGCCGACCTGATCGAGGCGGTCACCGCATGGTCGGCCGCCGCGGGCCGCCCGGAGACGCTGCTCGAGGTGGTCGTCGGCAACGACCGCGCCGTCCGGGCGTACGAGAAGCTCGGCTTCTGCGACACCGGCGAGCGCGTGCCGCACCCGGTGATCCCCACCCTGACCGAGCTGCGCATGCGCCGGGTCGTGTGATGGCCGCGCGCCACGTCACCAGGGGCGTCCTCACCGCGCTGAACGGCACGACGGGGGCCGGGCTGCTGGTCGCGCTGGCCACCCGGGCCAAGATCAGGCGGGGTCGCCACGGCGTGCTGATCGCCGAGGGCTATCGCCTGCCGATCCCGCCCGCCTCCTGCTTCACGGTCGGGTCGGTGATCCTGACCCGGCGCAGCGCCGAGTGGCTGCTCGACGAGCAGCGCCGCGAGCTGTTCGAGCACGAGCATCACCACGCCAAGCAGTACGCCCTGCTCGGGCCGCTGTTTTGGCCGGCCTACTGGGCCGCCTGCGGCTATTCGTACGCGACCACGGGCTCGTGGGGCGCCCGCAACTTCTTCGAGCGGCGCGCGGGGCTGAAGGCCGGCGGTTATCCCACCGACCTCCCGCTGCGACCGTGGCTGGCCCGGCTCACAGGTCCTTCTGCCACTCGATCCAGGAATCGGCCACCCGGAAGCCCATCGCCCGGTTGACCTTGAGCATGTAGGCGTTCTCGGCGGCGTTGAACGTGTCGACCGCGGCCAGGGCCGGCCTCTGCTCGCGCACGTAGGCCAGGTTCTCCAGCTTGACCAGCATGCCGAGCCGGTGGCCGCGATGCTCCGGGTCGACGATCGTGGTGCTCTGCCAGGCGTGGGCGGGCTGGTCGACCTCGGCCACGATCCAGGTCCAGGCGACCACCCGATCACCGGTGACCGCGGCGGTCTGATAGCTGCGGCGGCCGCGCTTCTGGCGGGTGAGCATGTCTTCGCGGATGCGTGCGGCGTCCATCTTCTCCGGTTCGAGGGTGAGGTCGCCGCGCGGCGCGTCGGCGTTCAGCCGGCCCTCCAGATAGGCCACCCCGTCGATCAGGTCGTCCGGCGGCACGTCCTGCCAGCGGCGCAGCGTGTAGCCCGTCGCGTGTTTCTCGGCCTCGGCCCGCAGCGAGGCCAGCAGGGAGTCGTCGAGCGCGGTGACGTCGAGCCGGCTGCGCAGCTCGGCCAGGCCCGGCTTGGCCCCGATCGCCTCGGCGAACGCCTTGCCGTCGGGATGCCGGTCGACGGTCGAGGCCTGCAGATGCTTGCGGTTGTGCACCGCGGCCCGCTCGACGGCCAGGTCGTAGAGCGCCCGGCCCACGCCGCGCCGCCGATGCTCCGGCAGGACGAGCAGGTCGACCCCGACGATGTCCAAATTGTCCAATTGGGGGAAGTCGAGCTCGACATAGCCGACCGGCTCGTCGTCGAGATAGCCCAGATAGCGCTCGATGACCGTGCCCGGTGGCGGATTGTCGATGCCCTTGAGGAAGTTTTCCCGGATCGAGAAAGGAATGTCCGGACAGTCGTGATGTGCCGTAACGCTCGCGATGTCGTAAACGATCTCGTAGGACGTCAGCGGCCCGGTCGATACGTTCATGGCCGCCACCCTTGCGGGCGACGGCCATGAACGCGAGCGATTTATCGCACCTCGGCGAGCGAGGATGGTGGACCTTGTAGCAAGCAATTGGTCGGGAGAACGGACGCACAACGCCTCCGGCGCTGGGTCGTTGGGCCCCTCGAGAGATTGTCGCCAAGCTCGAAGGTGAGGGGCCACGTACGGCGCCGCGCCCTCCCGCAGAGAGCATCTTGCCGACCCTGATATCCCGGCGCAAGTCCTCGCGGGATGGAATTCTCACTTGCTGCCAGAAGCTCGATTACTCACCGTTATTACCCCAGCAGACCGGCCTCGCGGGCGCCCTTGAGCGACGGCTTGATCCGATGGGTGGGACCGACCAGTTCCGAGATCGCGTCCAACGTCTTGAGACCCTCGCCGGTGTTGTAGACGACCGTCTCCTTCTCCGGGTCGAGCTTGCCGCTCTCGACGAGCTTCTTGAGCACGGCCACGGTCGTGCCGCCCGCGGTCTCGGCGAAGACGCCGGTGGTCTCGGCGAGCAGCCGGATGCCGGCCCGGATCTCGTCGTCGTCGGCGTAGTCCATCCAGCCGCCGGTACGCCGTACGGCCTCGATCGCGTACGCCCCCGCGGCCGGGTCGCCGATGTTGAGCGACTTCGCGATGCCGGTCGGCTTGACCGGGGTGATCTCGTCGGTGTCGTTGTGCAGCGCCGTGGCGATCGGGTTGCACCCGGCCGACTGCGCGCCGAAGACCGCCCAGCCGCCCTCGGGCGCCTCGCACAGGCCGATCTCGACCAGCTCGGCGAACGCCTTGTCGACCTTGGTCAGCAGCTCGCCGGAGGCCATCGGGATGACCACCTGGGCCGGGATGCGCCAGCCGAGCTGCTCGGCGACCTCGTAGCCCAGGGTCTTGGAGCCCTCGGCGTAGAACGGGCGGACGTTGACGTTGACGAACGCGGTGTCCTCGAACTCGTCGGTCTCGACCAGCTCGCCGCAGAGCCGGTTCACGTCGTCGTAGGAGCCCTCGATGGCCACCAGGTCGCCGCCGTAGACCGCGGTCGTGACGACCTTGCCCTGCTCCAGGTCGTACGGGATGAAGACGATGCTGGGCGCCCCGGCGCGGGCCGCGTGGGCGGCGACCGAGTTGGCCAGGTTGCCGGTGGAGGCGCAGGCGAAGCGGGTGAAGCCGAGGCCCCGGGCGGCGGTGAGCGCGACCGAGACGACGCGGTCCTTGAACGAGTGGGTCGGGTTGGCCGAGTCGTCCTTGACCCACAGCGGCGCCCGCAGGCCCACCGCGGCGGCCAGGGCGGGCGCGCTGACCAGCGGGGTCAGGCCGGGGTCGAGGGTGACCCGGGTCGCCGGGTCCTGGCCGGCGGGCAGCAGACCGGCGTAGCGCCAGATGTTCTGCGGGCCGGCTTCGATCTGCTCACGGGTGACCCGCGCGAGGAGCTCAGCATCGTAGGCCACCTCGAGCGGGCCGAAACACTCGTAACACGCGTGCTGCGCGACCAGGGGATATTCGGCACCGCAGGCGCGACAGACGAGACCCTTGGCGGGCGAGGCGGAGGTAGCAGTGGGTGCGTTGACGGTAGACGTCATCGAGGCCTTCCCTCTCATCTTTCCCCGGGATCGGGGACGGAATTAGCACCTGCCAGCGCGGCCTCGTCGTCGAGACATGCATGGTGGTTGCCGGGGCTTCGCAGGGCCGTATCCCTCTGCCCCTCTGGATGAGGTATTCAGTTGTGTTTCCAACACCTTACGACGGGATCCCGCGTTTCGGCACGCGCGATCCGAAGGTGTGAGACAGACCCCTACGAGGTGATGTCCTTCCGGGTGAACCGCCAGAACGCGAAACCCCAGCACAGCACGGCGTACGCGACGGCGCTGAGCGCGCCCTTCACGAGGTCGTCCGACTGCACGGGGGTGGACAGCAGCCCCATCCAGGCGTCGCTGTAGTGGGTGGGCAGCAGGTTGCGGATCGCGCCGAGCGCCGTGATCTGGTCGAGGATGCTGGACAGGATCCAGATCATCACCGCGCCGCCGACCGCGCCCAGCGGGGCGTCGGTCAGGGTGCCCAGCAGGAACGCCAGCCCGGCCACGACCAGCATGGTGACGCCCAGGTAGCCGGCGATGCCGAGCAGCCGCAGCAGGCCCGCCCCGGGCGCGATCTCGGCCGCCACCGTGCTGCCCAGCGGGTGCCAGCCGTAGCGCAGGGTGCCCGCGAGCAGCCCGACCCCGGTCAGCACGGCCAGCGCCACCGCCGAATAGCCCAGCGCGACCATCAGCTTGACCGCCAGCAGCCGGGCCCGCGGCACCGGCACCGCCAGCAGATAGCGCAGGCTGCCCCAGCTGGCCTCGCTGGCCACCGTGTCGCCGCAGAACAGCGCGACCACCACGACCAGCAGGAACCCGGCCGAGACGGCCAGGCAGAACAGCGCGAAGTTGAGCCCGCCCGAGGTGGCCAGGTCGACCAGGCTGCCGAACGCGCCGCCGTTGCCGTCCTCGTCGCCGCCGCTGTCGAACTCGAAGGCGATCAGGATGATCAGCGGCAGCACCGCCATGAAGCCCAGGCCGAGCTGGGTGCGCCGGCGCGAGGCCTGCCGGCGCACCTCGGCCCAGATAGGCAGGGTGCGCGACGGCCGGTAGCCGGTCGCGCCCGCGCTCACGTCAACGCTCATCGGTCTCCACTCCCCCGCGAGTTCTCGCCGACCAGGGCGAGGAAAGCGTCCTCGAGCCGGCGGCGCGGCACCACCCGGTCGACCGCGACCCCGGCCCGCACCAGCGACGCCACCACCTCGGAGCGGGGCGTGCCGTTCATGTCGACGATCAGGCCGGACGGCCCGTCGGGCAGCACCGAGCGCACGCCCAGCTCGTCGAGCACCCGCTCGGCGGCCGGCACGTCGGACACCTCCAGCTGCACCGACGGGGAGTCGCCGACGATCTCCTCGACCGGCCCGGAGGCGACGATCCGGCCCTTGTTGACCACCACGGCGTGCGTGCAGGTCTGCTCGACCTCGGCCAGCAGGTGGCTGCTGACCAGCACGGCCCGCCCGTCGGTGGCGTAGCGCTTGAGCACCCGGCGCATCTCGGCGATCTGCGGCGGGTCGAGCCCGTCGGTCGGCTCGTCGAGCACCAGCAGCTCGGGCAGCCCCAGCATGGCCTGGGCGATGGCCAGCCGCTGCCGCATGCCGTGGCTGTATTTCTTGGTCCGCCGGTGCACCGAGTCACCCAGCCCGGCGATCTCGAGCGCCTCGTCGAAGCGGGCGTCGGCCCACGGCCGTCCGGTCGCCTTCCAGTACGCCTGCAGGTTTTCCAAGCCGGTCAGGTGGGGCAGGAAGCCCGGCCCCTCGACCAGCGCGCCGACCCGCGACAGCACCGGCGAGCCGGGCACCAGCTTGTGCCCGAAGACCAGGGCCTCGCCCGCGGTCGGCATCGTCAGGCCCATCAGCACCCGCAGCGTCGTGGTCTTGCCGGCGCCGTTGGGCCCGAGCAGACCCACCACCTGCCCCCGGCGCACGGTGAAGCTGATCTCCTCCACGGCGACGAAGCCGTCCCCGTACGCCTTGCGCAGCCCCTCGACGACCAGCGGGGTGTCGGCGTGCTCGGGGACGGTGGGCGTGTGCTGCGTGCGCGACTTGCGCCGCCGTACGAGCAGAAGCGCGGCCAGCCCCAGCGCGATCGCCACGAGCAGACCGGCCAGCACGTACCGCCAGATCGTCTGCGGGTTGGCGATCGGCTCGCCCACCACGGTCGGCAGCAGCAGCTCGGTGCCTGCCTGGACGACGTAGGTGGCCGGCTCGACCGGGGACAGGAACGCCTGGTCGGTGGTGGCCACGACGACCCGTACGGTGTGACCGGCGTCGATCTGGCGCACGATGGCCGGCAGCCGGACCGTCCGCACCTCCGAGTCCTCCAGCGTGGCCGGCAGCCCGGTCAGCCGCACCGGGGCGACCAGGCCGGCGCTCAGCGTCTCGGCGCCCGACTGGTCGACGTCGTAGAGCTTGACGAAGAGGGTGGCCTCCCCGGTCGGCGAGGCGGCCCGCAGCCGTACGGTCGGGGATCCGGCCACGTCGATCGCCTCGGTCACCGGGGCCGACTCGAAGGTCGCGTGCTGGCCGGGGATGTCGGCGGCGACGCCGGAGAGCAGCTCGCTGAGGCGCCCACCCGTGCCCGGCAGCGACGAGAGCGCGCCCGGGTTGCCGTTCGGCGGGTTGGCGATCGGCTGCGCCGGGCCCGCGATGGCCAGCCGGGTGGTGCCGGTGCCGTCCAGGCCCGGGTACGCGTCGTCGGAGTAGCCGTTCGTCACCAGCCCCCGGTCGAGCGCGCTGAAGCCGGCCACCCGCGAATACGTGAAGTCGTCGGACGGCGCCTCGCCCTCGCCCTTGACGTAGTGGTCGAGCCACTGCGCGGTCAGGAACTTCACCCGGTCTTGATCGGTCTGCGGCCCGGCGCCGCCGTCGTGCCCGCCGGTGAACCAGGCGACCTTGACCGGGGTGCCGGTCGCGGCGATCCCCCGCGCGTTCGCGTCGGCGTCGCTGAGCGGGAAGAGCGTGTCGACCGCGCCCTGGATGAGCAGGGTGGGCGCCTTGATCTGGCCCAGGGTCGGGGCCGGGCTCGACTTGCGCAGCAGGTCGATCGTCGCCTGGGAGGGGTTGCCGCTGGTGGCGACGTCGAGATAGGCCTTGCAGACGTCGGCCGCGAACCGCCCGCAGGCCGGGTCGACGTTGAGCCCGACCGGCACCTGCGACTCCGTGCCGACGGCGGGCACCGCGCCCCCGTTGCCGAAGAAGACGCCGGCCCAGCCCTTCTTGAAGACGCCGGTGGCCGACGTGTCGGCCGACTGCGGCAGGAAGACGGTGGACAGGTCGTTCCACGTGATCGAGGGGACGATCGCGTCGACCCGCTGGTCCTGCCCGGCCAGCATGAGCGCGAGGGCCCCGCCGTAGGAGCCGCCGACCACACCCACCCGGGGGTCGCCGGCCGCGTCGGTCTGGATCTCGGGCCGGGCCGCCAGCCAGTCGAGCAGGCCCTGCGCGTCGCGGATCTCGTGGTCGGGGCTGTTCAGGTGGATCTGGCCGCCGCTGCGCCCGAAGCCCTCGGCGGTGTAGGTGAGCACCGCGTAGCCCCGCTCGGCGAGCGACTCGGCGTCGTCGCTGAGCGCCTCCTTGGTGCCGCCGAAGCCGTGCGCGAGCAGCACCGCGGGCACCTTGCCATCGCGGTCGCGGGGCAGATAGAGCCGGCTGTCGAGCGTGACGTTCTCGTTGCGCTCGGGGCCGCTGAGCACGGTGATCATCTCGTCCTGGGCCGTCCAGGCCGCGCGCTCGGGCCACACGCCCCAGCCGACGAGACCGGCCACCAGCACGAGCACGACCGAGGCGGCGACGACCCGGCGCCGGGTGGGCCGGGGCAGCCGGCTGGTCCAAGACATGCATGAAAGTTAGCCGGAGGCGTCTGAGCGATGCTGTGAAACCTCTCAGGAGACCGCGGACGATAGCGTGGACGATGGGATCAGGAAAAGCGACCGACAGGGGCCTGCACGCGTGACTGACGAACTTACGCTGACCGTGACGCTGCGGCCGACCGGGCTCGACGACCGCCGCGGCATCGTGCGGCTGCACCCCGAGGTCATGACCGCGCTGTCGATCAACGCGGGCGATCCCGTACGGCTCAGCGCCACCCGCACCACGGCGGCGCTCGCGGCCAAGGCCCAGCCCGGCGCGAGCCGCGAGTTCCTCTACGCCGACGACCTGACCCTGGGCAACCTCGGGCTGCGCGAGGGCGGCCGGGTCACCGTGGCCAAGCAGCCCGCGGTCGCGGCCCGGCGGGTCACCCTGGCCGGGGCGGCCGACGTGGTCGCCCTGGTCTCGCCCGAGATGCTGCGGCTGGCGCTGCTGGGCAAGGTGGTCAGCGAGGGCGACAACGTCTCGCTGCGCCCGCAGGAGCTGATGCCGGTGGGCGGCCCCGACATCGGGCAGAGCCTGCGCAACCGGCTGGGCTATCAGTGGAACACCGCGCTGCTGACCGTGATCGAGACCGACGGCGCCCTGATCACCATGGACACCGTGGTCGGCTGGCAGGACGGCCCGGTCTCGTCGCCGGTGCCCGGCCCGTCGGTGCAGCCGTCGGCGCCCGCCGCCACCGATCCCGAGGTGCCGCCGCCCAGCCTCGACGACCTGCCCGGCATGCGGGCCCAGGCCAAGGAGCTGGAGGAGCTGCTCGACCTCGGCTTCAACCACAAAGAGGTGCTGGAGCGGCTCGGCACCGAGGTCTCGCTGGGCGTGCTGATCACGGGACCGGCCGGCTCCGGCAAGTCGGCGCTCGTGCGCGCGGTCGCGGCGCAGGTCGGGGCGCGGGTGGTGCCGGTCTGGGCGCCCGAGATCGCCGCCCTGACCAACCAGTCGGCCGCCGCCCGGCTGCGTGAGCTGGCCCGCGAGGCCCGCTCGGGCGGGGCGACGGTGCTGCTCTTCTCGGACGCCGACGCGCTGGCCCCGCGCGAGGACCCGGGCCCGATCAGCGTGATCTTCCACCAGGTGGTCGAGGAGACCGTACGGGCCGGGGTCGCGGTGATCGCCACGACGAGCCGGCCCGAGTCGGTCGACCCGTCGCTGCGCGCGCCGCACCTGCTGGCCACGCAGCTCGCCGTGCCGCTGCCCGACGCGGCCATGCGCCGCGAGCAGCTGGGCGTGCTGACCCGCAGCCTGCAGCTGGCCGAGGACGTGCGGCTCGACGAGATCGCCGGGCGGACCCCCGGGTTTGTCGCGGCCGACCTGGGCGCGCTGGCCCGTGAGGCCGGTGTGCGGGCCGGGCTGCGGCAGAAGGACGACGACGTCGAGAAGCCGACCGTGGCCATGGCCGACTTCGAGGCCGCGCTCGACGTGGTGCGCCCGACGTCGATGGCCGAGTCCACGCTCGAGGTGGCCGCGGTGACCCTCGACGAGGTCGGCGACATGGTCGAGGTCAAGCAGGTGCTCACCGAATCGGTGCTGTGGCCGCTCAACTACCCCGACACGTTCGCCCGGCTCGGCGTCTCGCCCCCGCGCGGCGTGCTGCTCTACGGCCCGCCCGGCTGCGGCAAGACGTTCCTGGTCAAGGCGATCGCCGGCACGGGCAAGGCCAACGTGCTCTCGGTCAAGGGCGCCGAGCTGCTCAGCAAGTGGGTGGGTGACAGCGAGCGGGCCGTCCGCGAGCTGTTCCGCCGGGCCCGCGAGGCCGCGCCCACGCTGGTCTTCCTCGACGAGGTGGACGCGCTGGCGCCGACCCGTGGGCAGGGCACCGACGGCGGCACGACCGACCGGGTGGTGGCCTCGCTGCTGACCGAGCTCGACGGGGTGGAGGATCTGCGCAACGTCGTGGTCATCGGCGCGACCAACCGGCCCGACCTGATCGACCCGGCGCTGCTGCGGCCCGGCCGGCTGGAGCGGCTGGTCTACGTGCCGCCGCCGGACGCCGAGGCACGCGCCGCGATCCTCAAGGCGTCGGCCAAGTCGGTGCCGCTGGACGAGGCGGTCGACCTGGCCGCGCTGGGGGCCGAGCTGGAGGGCTTCTCGGCGGCGGACTGCGCGGCCCTGATCCGCGAGTCGGCGCTGGCCGCGATGCGCGACTCGCTGGAGGCGACGACGGTCACCGCGGCCAACGTCGCGGCCGCGCGGGAACGCGTACGGGCGTCTCTGGACCCTGACCAGGTGGCGTGGCTCGCGGCCTATGCCGAGAAGCACAAGGCCTAACGGCGGCGGGTGCGGGCCCGGGTCGAGCGCAGCCGACGCAGGCGGCCGACCAGCACCGGGTCGTGCTCGAGGGCGGCCGGGTTGTCGAGCAGGCCGTTGAGCAGCTGGTAATAACGCGTCGAGGACAGGCCGAACGTGTCGCGGACGGCTTGCTCCTTGCTGCCGGCGTGCTTCCACCAGCGGGCCTCGAAGGCGAGTATCTGCTGCTCGCGCTCGGTGAGGCCGGTCTCCTGGGGGGCGGGCTCCGGCTCGACGGGGGCGCTGTCACCCCGCGGCACCGGAATGTGCTGCTGCTCTTCGGACGAGTCCGCGGCCGGCTGCATGACGCTCCAAAGAAGAGAGACGAGCACAAATGTACGAACGGGGACCGTCAGCATAAGCACCGACGATCCCCGCTCGCACGCGCGGTCAACGTTACGTCACGTAATGTCCCGACTACGCATAGCCCACATCGAGGCACCCACAATGAGGACGAAGATCCCGGCCAGCAGCCCGCCCGCCATCGGCCAGGTCAGCGTGAGCGAATCCGGCTGGCAGCCGCCCGCGGACGAGTAGTTGCACGAGTTGTAGTCCTCGAGCTTGATCTCCTTGTCCATCCAGGCGATCATCCAGACCGGGATCAGGTAGGCCTCGGCGAACTTGACCTTCGCCAGCGACAGCACGGTCCCGAGTCCGAACTGGAAGACGATGACCGCGCCGATCGTCACGCCCAGGGCCATCGCGGTGTGCCGGCCCAGCGAGGCCAGCCCGAAGCCGATCGCCGCGGCCACCAGCACCAGGGCCAGCCCGCGCAGCTCCATCAGGGCGATCGACTGCCAGGCGCCCGAGGTCATGCTGTCGGTCGTGCCACGCGCCTCGGCGATCCCGACGAAGATCCCGGTCCAGATCGCCGAGTAGACGACCGTCAGCACGGTGAACAGCACCAGCAGCGCGAGCAGTTTCGTGCCCAGCACCTGCAGCCGCTGCGGCCGCCAGAGCAGCAGGTTCATCATGCCGCCGCTGCTCCACTCGGCGCCCACGAAGGACGCGCCGACGATGAAGGCGACCAGCGCGAGCAGCGCGGCCAGCGTCGTCACCATGTCGGGGAAGTTCTCGCGGAAGTCGAACGTCGGCGGCATGTACCACTGCGCCTGGAAGTCGTCCTGCGTCGGCTGATACATGCCTTCGCAGCTCGCCGGGTTGGCGCCCGGCGCCTGGCAGGCGGCCTGGTCCCGCTGATACTGCTCGGTCGCGCGCTGGAAATCCTGCTGCGCCTGGGCCTGGGCCGAGGCGATCTGCGACGGGCCGACCTTCTCGTTGGTGAAGAACATGCCGGCCGCGATCGCGAGCAGGATCAGCGTCGTGCCCAGCAGGAACAGGCGGGTGAAGCGGCGCTTGGTCAGCCGCTTGGTCTCGGCCGTGTAGAGGCTCACTGACCCCACCCTCCGGTCGGCGCGGCGACCGCGCTCTGATCCACCTGGCGGTTCCGGCCCTCGACCGGCGCGGTGCCGGTGAGCTGCAGGAACACGCTCTCGAGGTCGGCCGCGGTCGGCGTCAGCTCGCTCACGTAGATCTCGCGCTCGGCCAGGATCCGGGTGATCTGGGCGGGGTTGCCGGCGTTGCCGACGGTGAAGTGGTCGTGCTCGACGGTCACCTGGGCGCCGTTGGCCCGCAGCAGCTCGACCGCGCCACGCATGTCGACGCCCGGCTCCAGGCGCACCTTCACGCCGGACGAGGTGTGGCTGGCCAGCACGTCGGCCACCGAGCCCGCGGCCACCCGGCGACCGGCCGAGATGATCGTGACCGAGTCGCAGATGAGCTGGATCTCGCCGAGGATGTGGCTGGACAGCACGACCGTCATGCCGGACTCGGCCAGGTTGCGCATCAGCGAGCGCATCTCCCGGATGCCACCCGGGTCGAGACCGTTGGCCGGCTCGTCCAAAATCAGCAGCTTCGGCTCCTTGAGCAGCGCCGACGCCACGGCCAGGCGCTGCTTCATGCCGAGCGAGTAGGTCTTGACCCGGTCCTTGGCCCGGTCCCGCAGGCCGACCAGCTCGAGCACGGCGGTGACCCGCTCCTTGCGGACGTCGCCCGCCTCGGCCAGCAGCGAGAGCGTGTCCTGCGCGGTGAAGTTGCCGAAGAACTGGGGGCTCTCCACGATCGCCCCCACCTGACCCGCCACCTCGGACAGGTGGGCCGGCACCTCGCGCCCGAGGATCGCCATGCGGCCGCCGTTGGGCGTGATCAGCCCCAGCAGCGTCCGCAGCGTGGTCGTCTTGCCGGAGCCGTTGGGCCCCAGGAAGCCGTGGACCTGACCCGCCTCGACGACCATGTCGAACCCGTCGAGCGCTCTTCGCACCCCTTTACGGCTGCGATACGTCTTCTGCAGCCCCGCTATCTCCAATACGGCAGTCACGGGCGAGACTCTAGACAGCACCGTCAATATGCGCTGCTGATCGCCCCTCAAGCCGTAATAACGTGTACCCCTGCCTCGCGGAACCGGGCGACGGTCTCCGCGGGGGCGCCGGAGTCGGTCACCAGCGTCTCGATCTTGGTGATCGGGCAGATCCGGGCGAACGCGTGCCCGCCCAGCTTCGACGAGTCGGCGATCACCACGACCCGCTTGGCCCGTGCGACCATCAGGCTGTTCATCGCGGCCTCGCCCTCGTGGTGGGAGGCCGCGCCCAGTTCCACGTCCACCGCGTCCACGCCGAGCAGCACGACGTCGAGCGTGACCTCCTTGAGCAGGGCGCCGCCGAGCGGGCCGACCACCTCGAAGGACTGCGGCCGCACGACGCCGCCGGCCACCACGATCTTCATGCGCGAGCGCACGAGCAGCTCGTTCGCGATGTTGAGGGCGTTGGTGACCACGGTCAGCTGGGAGCCCTCGCCGCCCGCGTTCAGATCAGCCCGTACGGCCAACGCCCGCGCGACCTCGGTGACCGTGGTGCCGCCGTTGAGCCCGACGACCGTGCCCGGGGTGACCAGGCCCGCCGCCGCCTCGCCGATCCGCTGCTTCTCGGCCGAGTGCTTGGCGCTCTTGTAGCGCAGGGGCAGGTCGTACGAGACGCCGTTGGCGACCGCGCCGCCCCGGGTCCGGGTGATCATCTGCTGCTGGGCCAGCTGGTCGAAGTCACGGCGGATGGTGGCTTGGGAGACGTCGAGGCGCTCGGCCGCGTCCTCCACGCTGACCCGGCCACTCTCGGCGAGTAACTCGAGCAGGGCATTCCACCGCGCGTACCGGTCCACCCAGACTCCCAGATGCACGTTACGTGATAAGAGTGTGCACATTAGTGCGCGAAAGGCCGACAAGCAAAGCTCACGCCTGCTCGGTGCGGCGGCGACGGTTGCATCCGCGCCAGCCTTCCACGCAGAATGACGCTCGAAAGTGCCGGGAACTGCGCGCTTATGCGCACAGCGCACGTGGTTGAAGGGTGGCCCATGACGTACGTCAAGGCAGAGATCGCCAGCCAGCCGGAGTGCTGGCGGCAGGCCGCGAAGCTGGCCGACGCCCCGGGCCTCCCCCGGCGCGGCGAGCGGGTCGCCGTCGTCGGCTGCGGCACCTCGTGGTTCATGGCCAAGGCGTACGCGGCCCTGCGCGAGCAGGAGGGGCACGGCGAGACCGACGCGTTCCAAGCGTCCGAGTTCCCGCGCCGCCGCCGCTACGACCGGGTGCTCGCGATCACCCGCTCGGGCACCACCACCGAGGTCCTCGACCTGCTCAACGACCTGGCCGGCGGCACCCCGACCACGGTCATCACGGCCGACGAGGCGCAGCCCGCGGCGCGGATCGCCGACCAGTCGATCGTGCTCGACTTCGCCGACGAGGAGTCGGTGGTCCAGACCCGCTTCGCCACCAGCACCCTCGCGCTGCTCCGGGCCCACCTGGGCGAGGACATCGAGTCGGTGGCGGCCGACGGCGAGGTCGCCGTGCGCCTGCCGCTGCCGGTGCACCCGGCCCTGGCCGAGCAGATCACCTTCCTGGGCCGGGGCTGGACCGTCGGCCTGGCCGAGGAGGCCGCGCTCAAGTGCCGCGAGGCCGCCGCCTTCTGGGCCGAGGCCTACCCGGCGATGGACTACCGGCACGGCCCGATCGCGATCGCCGCCCCGCGCCGCGCGGTGTGGGCGTTCGGCGAGGTGCCGACCGACCTGGCCGACGAGGTCGAGGCGACCGGCGCCCTGTTCGTGCACAGCCGGCACTACGGCGGCTACGCCGCGCTGGGCAGCTGGTGCGGCGGCCGGGCCCCGCTCGACCCGATGGCCGACCTGGTCGTCGCGCAGCGCGTGGCCGTGCTGCTGGCCACCAGCCAGGGCCTCGACCCCGACCACCCACGCAACCTGACCCGCTCGGTAGTTCTCAAATGAACCAAGTGGTGGTCGCCCTGGACGTGGGCGGGACAGGCATGAAATGCGCTTTGGTCCGCCCGGACGGGACGGTCCACCACACCGAGCGACACCCGACCCTGGCCGAGCGGGGGCCGGAAGCAGTCCTCGGCACGATCCTCGACGTCGCCGAGGGCCTGGCCAGCAAGGCCCGCGCCGACGGCCTCGAACCGGTCGCGGCGGGAGTCGCCGTGCCGGGCGTCGTCGACGAGGAGAACGGGCTCGCCGTCTGGTCGTCGAACGTCGGCTTCCGCGACGTGCCGGTCCGGGCCCGGCTCGAGGAACGCCTGGGCCTGCCCGCCGTGCTCGGCCATGACGTGCGGGTCGGCGGCACCGCCGAGGCCCGGCTGGGCGCCGGCCGGGGCCATCGGCACGTGCTGTTCGTGGCGATCGGCACCGGCATCGCGGCCGCCCTGATCGTGGACGGCGTGGGGTACGGCGGCGGACACGGCGCGGCCGGCGAGGTCGGCCACATCGTCGTCCGGCCGGGCGGACCGCTCTGCCCGTGCGGGCAGCGGGGCTGTCTGGAGTCGCTGGCCTCGGCCCGGGCCATCGGGCTGCGCTACGCGGAGCTGGCCGGCGCCCCCGGGGCGACCGCGCTCGACGTCGTCACCAAGGCCGGCGAGGGCGACGCCCTGGCCCGTACGGTCTGGCGCGAGGCGATCGAGGCGCTGGCCGACGGCATGGTCATCGCGCAGGCGCTCTACGACGTCGGCGTCTTCGTGATCGGCGGCGGCCTGGCCGAGGCCCGGCACGAGCTGCTGCACCCCCTGGAGCAGGCGTTCCGCGAGCGGATCACCTTCCATCGCCCGCCCGAGTTCGTGCGGGCCGGCCTGGGCGACGAGGCGGGCTGCATCGGCTCGGCCCTGCTGGCCCTCGACCACTTGGAGAAGACACAGTGACGACCCGCATCGGCGGCAAGATCGTCCGGCCCGGCGCCGTCGTCGAGGGCTACGTCGAGGTGGACGGCCCGGCGATCCTGGCGGTCGAGGCCGCCCCGGACGCCGGCCCTGACGTGATCGTGCCCGGCTTCGTCGACCTGCACTGCCACGGCGGCGGCGGGCACACGTTCACCACCGGGGACGCCGAGTCGGCCCGCGGGGCGGCCGAGTTCCACCTGGGCCACGGCACCACGACGATGCTGGCCAGCCTGGTCAGCTCGCCGTTCGAGCTGATGCGCGACGCCACCGAGGCCTACCGTCCGCTGGTCGAGGCCGGGCTGATCGCGGGCGTGCACTACGAGGGTCCATATCTCTCCCACGTGCGCTGCGGCGCGCAGAACCCGGAGTTCCTGCGCGACCCGTCGCTCAAGGAGCTGACCGAGCTGCTCGAGCTGGGCTCGGTGCGCCTGGTCACGATCGCCCCCGAGCTGCCGGGCGCCCTGGAGGCGATCGCGTTCCTGGTCGAGCGGGGCGTCGCCGCCGCGGTCGGGCACACCGACGCCACGTACGAGCAGACGCTGGCCGGCGTGGCCGCGGGCGCGACCGTCGGCACCCACCTGTTCAACGGCATGCGCCCGCCGCACCACCGCGAGCCCGGCCCGGTCGTCGGGCTGCTGGCCGCGCCCGTGGTCTGCGAGCTGATCGCCGACAACATCCACCTGCACCCGGGCATGCTGGCGTTCGCCGCGGGCACGGCCGGGCCCGACAAGGCCGCGCTGATCACCGACGCGATGGACGCCACCGGCATGGCCGACGGCACCTACGACCTCGGCGGCCAGGAGGTGATCGTGGCCGACCGGGTGGCCCGGCTGGCCCGCGACGGCTCGATCGCCGGCAGCACGCTGACCATGGACCAGGCGCTGCGCAACACGGTCGCGGCCGGGATCGCGCTGCCCGACGCGGTGGCGATGGCCTCGACCACCCCGGCCCGCGTGCTCGGTCTGGGCGACGAGATCGGCGCGCTCGAGGCGGGCCTGCGGGCCGACCTGGTCGTGCTCTCGAGCGACCTGCGGGTCAAGCGGGTGATGCGAGCCGGTCGCTGGGTGTGAGCCCGGCCGGCCGTTCCCAGCCGCCCAGCCGGGGCAGCCCGATGCGGTCGAACGGGATCCGCTCGATCAGGCGGGCCAGCACGACGCCGAGCAGCGCGCCCGCGATCGAGTCGGTCAGCCAGTGGAAGCCGGTGTAAACGGTCGTGCAGAACACGATCGCCACGGGCAAGACCCTCAGCCCGTACGTCTCCCGGCGGCTCAGCGGCCGGCCCAGGAGCGCGACGACCAGCAGCGCGATCACCGCGTACCAGACCAGCGAGTTGCCGAGGTGCCCCGAGGGGTAGCTCATCGCGTACGCGCCCGCGGCGTCGGGGTTGTGCATGATCACCGGGTTGGGGCCGTCGAACCGGGGCGCGGCCCGATCGGCCCAGATCTTGAGCGGGCCGATCGTCAGGTACGTCAGCACGAACCCGGCCACGAACGGGAAGACGGCCCGGATCGAGCGGGTGCGCCAGGTCAGCAAGCCGGTCAGGATCAGCGAGACCGGCATCAGGATCTGACCGCCCTGGCCCAGGTAGTTGAGCACCCGCGCGGTCCAGTACGGCAGCCAGGGCTGGTGGCTCAGCGACCAGTCGGCCACCCGCTCGTCGAGCCGGAGCAGGTGGCCGTTCATGAGCGCGGCCGTCAACGCGACGAACGCCGCCAGCAGGGCGACGTCGAGCCACCAGTTCTTCTTCGACACGTCCTCAAAACTAGAGGTACTTGGCCAGCTTGGCGGCCAGCAGGTCGGCCCGTACGCCCGAATTGGGGCAACCGCCGAAGTGGTGCAGCGCGACCACCTTGTTCGTCGAGCGCGACAGCACCGGCGAACCGGACGAGCCGCCCTCGGTGTCGCAGTAGTACGCGACGTCCGACCCGGTGGCGTAACCGTCGTAGCCCGGGTTGACGACCGCGCAGTTGCTGGCCTTCTCGCCCAGCGACCCGGCGATGCGCGTGGGCTCGCCCGCCGGGTGCTGCGGCACGTACAGCTCCTGGTTCTTGGCCGGGCGCTTGGTGTCGAGGGTCAGGTAGCCGAACTTCTGGATCGCGGCGAACTTGTCCACCGAGAACAGGGTGAAGTCGTACGTGCGGTCGGTCGCGACCACCTGCGAGCCCCACACTTTGGTCGGCTGATAGACGTCGTACCCGCCGCACTTCGCGCACTGGTAGTTGAACCAGACCTCGGTGTTGTACGCCTCGGCCGAGCTGGTGAAGCAGTGGTTGTTGGTCAGCATGCGGTTCTGCGGGCCGACCCGCCAGCCGGTGCAGAGCTCGGTGCCGTTGATCAGCAACCGGGCGATGGCCTTCGATTTCGTGTACGCCACCGGGTCGCTCGACTTGTAGCAGACGGCGTCGGCCGAGGTGTCGCTGCCGCAGACCGATTCCTCCCGGCCCGTGCGACCGGGCGGGTTGAGCAGCTTCTCGGGCACCCGGGCCTGTTCCGTACGGCTGAAGCCGCGCGCGACCCGGTCGACGTCGACGCCGTGGCCGCCGGTCAGGGTGCCCAGCCCGAGCTGGTCGCTCGCCCCGCGGTGCACCTCGACCACTGCCGTGTCGCCGGTGACCGACATGGCCCAGCGGTCGCTGTCGGCCGCGGTCTTCGTGGCCTCGTACCGGTAGCTCTCGGTGCCGTCGGCGTCGGTGACCGTGACGTAGTCGCCGGGCAGCAGCGCCATCCGCGAGAAGTGCAGCTTCACATAGGACGCACCGGGGTAGCGGAACGTCTCCTTGGCCGGCTTGCCGCCGAGGTAACTGAGCAGCTTGTTCACCCGGAGCAACTCACCGACCGGCTGGCGGCCACTGGCCGACTCGGACTCGATCGGCCGCTCCGGGGTGCCGGGCTGCGGAGCAGCGACCGTCGCCTTCTCGGTCCGCGGATCGGTCGCCGCGGCGCTGGTCGTCGGCGTGGGCGCCGGCGTCCGCGGCTGCACCTTGCCGTTAGCGGGGGCCCCGCCCGCGTCCGGCTCGGCGACCTGCCCGTCGCCCAGCCGCTGGTCCGCGGCGACCGGCGTACGGGCTCCGGCCGGGGCGTCGTGCCAGGTGCCGACCGGCTTCCCGTTGTCACCGGCGGCATGCCAGGCGGTCGCCCCCGCCGCGCCCGCCAGCAGCACAGCCGCACAGGCCGCGATCGCTATGCCTGCCTTACGTCGCCCGGTCTTCAACGGCACTGTGATTAACCCGCCATTCGTTCATTTATAGAACATATGTACTGATCCCGCGCTCTCGTACCTGTGTAACGAGCCACCTGCGGGAGCGACGCGCCGCCGAACGTGCACACTGGTTCGGTGCGCATCACTTCCGCCCTCGTCGACCCGGCGCTGCTGGATCTGCCGTGGGGCATTCCGCTCGAGGACTGGCCGGCCGATCACCTGGTCGCCCTGCCCCAGGGCATCTCGCGCCACATCGTGCGGTTCGTGAAGCTCAACGACGTGGTCTACGCGCTGAAGGAGACCCGCGAGCGGATCGCCGAGAAGGAGTACGACCTCTTGCGCGCGCTCGAACGCATCGACTTCCCCGCCGTCGAGGCGGTGGCGATCGTCACCGACCGGGAAACGCCCGACGGCGAGCCGCTCGAGACCGTGCTGATCACGCGGCACCTGCAGTTCTCGCTGCCGTATCGCGCGCTGTTCTCGCACACCCTGCGGCCCAACACGCTCAACCGCCTGCTCGACGCGCTGGCCGCGCTGATCGTGCGGATGCACCTCACCGGCTTCTCGTGGGGCGACTGCTCGCTGTCGAACACGCTGTTCCGGCGGGACGCGGGCGCGTTCGCGGCCTACCTGGTCGACGCCGAGACCGGCAACCTCTATCCGAAGCTCTCCGAGGGCCAGCGCAGCGAGGACATCGAGATCCTGCGGCTCAACATCTTCGGCGAGCTGCTCGACCTCGAGGCGGCCGAGCTGCTGCACGAGTCGATCGACCCCGAGGCCGTGGTCGACGACATCGTCGCGCGCTACGAACGGCTGTGGCACGAGGTGACGTACGAGCAGGAAGTGCCCCGGGTCGACGCCCGGCACGACATCGAGGGACGCATCCGGCGGCTCAACGAGCTCGGCTTCGACGTGGCCGAGGTCGCCATGTCCACTGTCGACGGTGGCGTCCGGATCCGCCCCAAGGTCGTCGACGCCGGCTATCACACGCGCCGGCTGCTCCGCCTGACCGGCCTCGACGCCGAGGAGAACCAGGCCCGCCAGCTGCTCAACGACCTCGACACATACCGGGCGGAAAGCCTGCTCACGGACGAGCAGCAGGCCGCCCACCGCTGGCTGACCGAGGTGTTCGAGCCGGTCGTGCGCGCGGTGCCGGCCGGCCTGCGGCACAAGCTGGAACCGCAGGAGATCTTCACCCAGATCATCCAGCACAAGTGGCTGCTCTCCGAGCGGGCCGGGCGCGACGTCGGCATGGCCCCGGCGGTGCAGTCCTATCTCACCGACGTGCTGGCCAAGAAGCCCGACGAGCAGGCCGTGCTCGGCGTCGAGGTGGAGTCACTCGCCGGCGGCTGAGTCGCTCAGGTGTGAGGCTGCTTCCTCTGACAGCGCGCGCAGCCCGGCTCGGCGGGCCACCACCACGATCTCGTCGCCCGCGGCGAGCACCCGGCGGCCGTCGGGCAGCCAGTCGACCCACTCCGAGCCGGCCGCGGTCATGCCGATCACGCGGGTGCTCTCGGGGCGCTCGGCCGAGTCGAGCGGCGCGCCGTCGAGGGCCGAGCCGGGCATCACCCGTACGGCCGCCACCAGCAGCGCGTGCCGCTCGACCGGGATCGTGGCCAGCACCTCGCGCTCGCGCATGGCGGCGGCGAACGCGGGCGCGCACAACCGCGAGACGCTGCGCGAGATGTTGATGTTGAACGCGGCCTCGACCCGCTGGGCGAAGTCGTCGTCGAACAGCCGCAGCACGACCCGGATGTCCTCGCGGGCGGCCCGGGCGTGCAGGGCGGCCTGCAGGTTGACGGCGTCGTTGGTCGAGACCACGACGAGCGACTGGCAGTGGTGGATCGAGGCGGCCCGCAGCGTCTCCTCCTGCGCCGCGTCCCCCGTGACCACCGGGACGCCCAGCGACTCGGCCACCTTGACCCCGCGGGCCTTCGGGTCACGGTCGATCGCCACCACGTCGAGTCCGAGATCGATCAGCTGGCGCAGCACCCGCGTGCCGACCGTGCCCAGCCCGACCAGCACGATGTGCCCGGAGTGGACCTTGAGCACCTCGCCCCGATTCAGGGCCAGCCGGGTCTTGACCACGCCGTCGACCACGGCCGCGGTGATCAGTGGCAGCAGCGCGACCCCGGCCAGCGTCAGCACCAGCTGAGCGGCCTGGGCGGCGGCCGTGTTCTCGGGCTCCACATCGGACGAGCCGACCACGGTCAGCAGCGTGATGTAGATCGACTTCCAGAAGCCGTCGACGCCGGTCAGCCGGGTCAGCAGGATGCCGGAGATCACGGTGAGGGCCAGCGCGACCAGCACGGCGATGCCCAGCTTGCGGGTCAGGCCGACGCGCGCGGCCCGGCCGATCGACAGCCACGGGCGACGGCGGCGGCCCGCGCGGGCGAGCCGGCGGGCGGTCACCGCCTGGGCCGCCGGGCGTCCGGAGGCCTCGGCCAGCACCAGATCGGCCGGCTGCCGCTCGGGCTCGCCGGGCTCGGCCGGGAGCACGGTCATGCGGCCGGCGTCGTCGAAGGTGGCCAGGGTGAGCAGCGCCGACTGATCCGGCACGTCGCCGCGCTTGGCCACGGTGAGGGTGCGGGCGGCGTACCGGAAGTGGGTCGGCGCGACCTCGCCGAGCGCGGCCGCCACGAAGGCGGGAGCGGCCATCGCGGCATCCGACAGCACCGCGCAGTCGGCGAAAAGACGGCGGACCCCGTACGCCAGACCGGTAGTGAACATGCGGATCACGAGCCGCAAATCGCCCTCGACGGCCCGCGCGCACAACGCCGCATGCAGGTTGACCATGTCGTCCGGCATCACGAGGGCCAGGGCGGCGGCACCGGCCAGGCCGGCCTCGCGGAAGGTGCGCTCGTCGAGCCGGGCCGCGGTGATCACCCGTACGCCCCGGGCCCGCAGGCCGTTGAGATCGGGAACGCCCGGCCGCAGGTCAGGCGGCGTGATCACGGTCAGCCGGAGCCGGCCCGAGCTGGCCAACTCGTCGGCCAGCGTATAGACGAGTGCGTCCGACCCACAGATCACGAAATGCGGCCGCGCGTCGCCGTTGCGCTCCCGCAGCCGGGCGACGAAGGACTTTCGTACGCCGTCCTTCCCCGAATCCGTAGCCACGTTCGCGATCGTAGCCAGCCGGAACCGTCCGGCGGGGCCGGTCGTTGCCCCCTTCGACACTTTGGTCCGAATTCCGGCTCCGCCAGGAGGAGAACAGTGCGCAAGTTGTGGTATGCCCTCGCCGGTGGGATCTTCCTGTTCACGGCCACGCCGGCCCAGGCCGATCCAGCGCCCGCCTCCGGCTCCGGGTCCGGCCTGTTGCCCGACGAGCAACTCGCCGACCTCCTCGGGCAGAGCAACGGGCTCAATGTGGACAATCCGCTCGGTCACAGCTCGCTGAAGGACACCGCACTCGGGCGGACCCCGATCACCCAGTTCAAGGCCGGCCAGAACAGCCCCGACCTCAACCCGGTGCTCCCCGGCCGGAACACCACCGAACCCCGCCGCGGCCTGATCCCCCGCGAATCCGCCGCCGACGAGCGGCCCGCGCTCCCGGCGCTTCCGGCCGCCGATGTCGTGCCCAACAGCACGCTGCCGATCCAGGGCCTGCCGCTCTTCGGCACCGACGTGAGCGGCCTGCCGTGGATGTCCAGCCTGCTGCCCAGCGGCCAGTCCCGCGACTTCTCAGCGGAACCCACGATC
Organism: Paractinoplanes lichenicola; assembly: GCF_016785085.1. Taxonomy (GTDB): domain Bacteria; phylum Actinomycetota; class Actinomycetes; order Mycobacteriales; family Micromonosporaceae; genus Actinoplanes; species Actinoplanes lichenicola. The sequence continues at coordinate 119,448 of NZ_JAENHO010000003.1, read as the reverse complement.
CGCGAGTCCAAGATGTTCACCGGCGGCGTCCCGCTGCTGGGCGGCCTCGGCGGCCTGCTGCCGGCCAACACCTCCCCCCGCACCCTGCCCGCCGGGGACGAGCCCGACATCTCCGGCCTGCCCGGCGGCGGGGTCGCGGTGCTCCCCGCGGCCACCCCGACCTCGGCGCCCGCTACGGCTATTCCCGGCTCGCCTGCCCCCGAGCAGCCGGCTCAGACCCCGTCGGCCAAGCCGCACAAGCAGAAGCAGAAGCCGCAACCCAAGCCGGCCGCCACCCCCGACGACCCGCGCCTGCACGAGGAGCCGGTCGACACCGACACCCAGGAACACCGCCCTTTCACCCCCGACGGCCGCCCGATCGCCGGCATCGACCAGCAGTACCGCTGACCCGGTCGACGACCCCCGGAATCAACCAGCAGTACAGCCAAAAGCACCCGCTAGACCCTGTGGATAACCCGATTCCGCGGCACCCCACCCGCCACCGTCACCGACGTCCCCGTGGCGCTTAGGTTCCAGCGGTCGTTGCAACACCTAGGTTGATCAGGGGTTGTCGTGACCAAGAGTTGAGGGATCAGGACCCGCAGTTCGGCGGACTACGCCACAGTGAAACGCGCATATTTGGATCTTGTTGCTAAAGGTGCAGGAACCCGTCAGGCATGCCTGAAGTTGGGCAGCGGCCCCGGCCCGCGACCGGCAAGATCGCCGCCCGCCCGGCGTTACAACAACTGGTAGTGACCATGCTGGGATGGCGGCACAGCCCCGAGCAGATCAGCCGCCGCGCCGTGACTTTCCTCAGCCAAGCGAGTGGCACGTGCCCCACGAGACGATCTACCAGGCCCTCTACGTTCAAGGCCGTGGACAACTACGCCGCGAGCTGACCACTGCCTTACGCACCGGCAGGGCCGTGCGGGATGGCCGTACAGCGATCTTGATAAAACGGACAAAAGAGGCCCGCCCGGCAGAACGCCGGACGGGCCTCTTTCAGTGTTACGAGATCAGCCGGTGACCGCCGTGATGGCGATCGGGCCGCGGCCGACGATGGCGCCCTCGTCGGTCACGATGGTGACCTCGCCCGACAGGGCCCGGCCGGCCGGCGGCACCGACAACGCGGTGACCGTGCCGGAAACCGTCGTCGAAGCGCCGTTGGCCAGCGTGATGGGCGTGCTCGGCACGGTGACCGTGCCCAGCGCCGGGCTGAAGTAGATGTCGAGATAGTCGAACTCCGTGGTGCCCGCGGGCACCGCGTAGCCGTCCACCACGGCGGTGTAGTTGCCCGCCGCCGGGTTGGTCAGCGTGATCGACTCCTCCGAGTCACCGTCCGCGTCCTGACCGACCAGCACGCCGTCGCGGTAGAGCGACAGGTCGAGGTCGGCGGTGGCGTCGCTGGTGTTGCCGATCGCCACGGTCAGGCGGGTCGAGCCGGCCGGCACCGCGAACGCGTGCTCCTGGCTCGCACCCTCCGCGATGGACGGACGCTGGCTGCTCGCGCTGCCGAGCGGGCCGCCCTGCGCCGACACGGTGACCGGGCCGAAGTTGTTCTTCACGGTGAAGCTCACCGGGGCGGGCTGGTTCACCGTGACGCTGGGCAGCGTGACCGTCTCGGGGGTCAGCGTGACGCCCTGGATCTTGGCGGTCACCTTGAACGGGTTGCTGACCACCGGGGACGTACGCCGGGCCTCGACCTCGATCTCCCAGATGCCCGGGATCGGGTTCTCGTACGACCGCTCCTCCGGCTTGCACGTCGCCGGGTCGGAGTAGTTGGTGAAGCACAGCGCGCTCGCCGTGTCCTCGGCCGGGACGCCCCACGGGTTGATCGCGATCCAGCGGGTCTGCGAACCGGACGCGATGCCGGACAGGTCCACCTGGAGCGCCTTCGTACCCTCGGGAACGGTCACGAAGTACGACGTGGTCGACGCGCGGTCCACCTGGCCGGAGAACGACGTGGCGTACGAGGGCTTCTTGGTGTCGACGCCGGTGACGACCGTGTTGAGCACCTCGAAGTCGATGACCGGGGTGGCCGGGTCGTCGACCTTGAGGATCGCGCTGGCCACGCCCTCCTTGGCCCGCACCACGACCGGGACGCTGACCGTCTTGTTGAGCGGCAGCAGCACGACCGGGGACGAGACGAACGACGAGCGGTCGCCCTGCCACGTGAGGGTGTGCAGCACCGGGTAGGCCGGGCCGCTGGTGCGGGTCAGCTTGATCGTCTGCACCTTGACCTGGCCGGCCTTGAGGCCACCGTCGGCGGCGGCGCAGCGGTTGTAGATGCCCGTGCCCTGGCCGGGGGTGGCCAGCAGGTCGGACAGCGGCGTGCAGACCGGGGCCGACGACGTGTACGTACGGGTCGCCGGCTTCTTGGCCAGCAGCTTCCACGCGTCCGGCACGTTCATCTGGCCGTAGCCCTGCTCGTAGGTCTGCTCACCCGGGATCGAGTCGGCCGACGAGTAGATCGCGCGGCGCAGCGCCGGCGGGGTGACCTTGAAGCCGTTGGCCTTCGCGGCCGAGAGCAGCAGCGCGGCGCCACCGGCGGCCTGCGGGGAGGCCATCGACGTGCCGTTCTGCATCGAGTAGCCCGGCGGCAGGGTGTAGGGCACGGTCGTCAGGCCGGCGACGTTCTCCCACGTCGGCGAGAGCGAGACGGCCGAGCCGGGGGCCGAGATGTTCGGCTTGAAGCCGCCGTCCTCACGCGGGCCGCGCGACGAGAACGGGAAGAGCTGCAGCGGCTTGCGGGTCTCGGCGCCGTAGTTGGACTTCCAGGTGTCGTCGGAGATGCTGGCGGCGACGCTGACGACCTCAGTGGAGCCGGACGGCTCGCCGTGCGTGTTGACGCCCGGGCCGCTGTTGCCGGCCGAGACGAACAGCTGCACGCCGTACTTGGTGATCAGCTGGTTGTAGAGCTGAGCCTGGGCGTTGCTGCCGTCGTTGAGCGCGGGCAGGCCGCCGATCGACATGTTGACCACGTCGACGCCGCGGTTGATCACCAGGTCGGCCATGCCGGTGGTGAGCGCGGCGTTGGTGCAGCCACCGCCCCACGAGCAGGCGCGGGCCGAGACGATCTTGGCGCCGGGGGCCTGGCCGTCGAACGCGGCGTTGCCGAACAGGTCGTTGCCCGCGGCGATGCCGGCCACGTGCGAGGCGTGCAGGCCCTCGGGGATGCCGATGTTGACGAAGTCGGCGGTGCCGTCGATGCCGGCCGGCGTCAGGTCGACGTCCTCGCGGTATTCGACGACGAACGGCATCCGCTCGGCGATCGGGGTCGCCGGGTTGTCGGTGCCGAAGTGGTTGACGTCGAACTTCTCCTTGTACGGCCGCATGACGGCGTCGTCGGTGAAGTCGAAGTTCTGGTTGGTGTCGACCCGGATGTCGTGGCTCACCGGGTCGTAGAGGATGCCCCACGTGTCGGTGGTGTCACCGTCGCGGTTGACGTCACCGGCGGGCTCGGAGGCCGCGGTGATCGACTCGGCGAAGCGGTTGATCTGCCAGTTGCCCGCGGGGGCCTTCCAGGTCTGGTTCGCGTACGTGAAGGTCGGGCCGCTCACCGAGGTGAGCATCGCGCGCCAGGTGCCGTCGTTCTCGAGCAGCGGGTCGGTGGCCGTCACCCAGTCGACGATCTTGCGCTCGCCGGTGGTGGTCTTGGCCAGCGCCGGGTGGTCGATGTCCACACCCGAGTCCATGATGCCGATCGTGACGCCGCGACCGTCGTACTTGGGGAACTTCTTCTTGAAGTCCACCGAGCCGGTCTCGTCGGTCGGCAGGTACGGGTTCGCGGCGGGCGTGGTCGGGCCGGGCGCGGCCAGCTGCGCCGGCTTGCCGGACTTGTCCTTCTGGCCCGTCTCGGGCAGCTTCATCGTCTCTTCGAGGTCGACCGCCTTGACGCCGGTCAGCTTCGCGGCCGCCACGACCTTGGCGATCGGCACCGAGGCCAGCACGTAGCCGATCTCGTCGAAGTGCCGGGTCACGACGCCACCGAGCGCCTTGATCTTCGCGGCAACGTCGGCCGACTTCCCGGCCTCGGCCGCGACGATGACGGTGACGAACTTCTTGTTGGCCGCCTCGGCCTTGGCCAGCAGCTCGGCGTCGTGGGCGCCGAGGGTGTCAGCCGGCGCCTCCTTGGGGGCGGCGGGGGTCTCGGCCGACTTCAGCAGCTCGGCGGGCGCGTCAGCACCCGGTGCCGCCGCGGCCGGGAGCGCACCGCTGAACGTCACGCCGGCGGCCACGCCGATCGCGAGCACAGAGGTGAACGTTCGCCGGCCCCAAGTGAATTGTTGTCTCACGTACGGGTCCTCCGGAAGGAACGGCGCCCAGCGGGGGTTCACTGGGGCGCATCCACCGGATCCTCTGATCGATCGCCATTAAAGTCACTACGATCGATGACGTTGTGACGAGGCCGTGACATTCATTGTGGTGCATCTATACACGAGAATTTCCCGCGCGTTACCGCAGGTCACGTAATTCCTTCGGCATCGCGGCCGTATCGGCGTATGCGGAGCCAAATGTCCTTTCTCGACGGGCACTCTCCGTTCGGCCGTCACCGGCCGGCGATCAGGTCCCAATTGAGCAGAGTGAAAGGCGCCTCCTCGGACGCGCCCGCGCGGCGATAAGTGGCGAGTGCGGCCGCATTGTCCGGCTCGGTGCCCACCCACATGCCATAACACCCCGTACGCCGGGCGATCGCGGCCAGCTCGGTGACCAGCCCCGTGGCGACGCCCCGCCTGCGGGCCTCGGGCGCCACCGACAACTCGTACACGAACATCTCGGTGCCCTTGTCGGGGTGCGTCATCTCGACCCCCGAGATCATCCCGACCGGCCGATCGTCGTCGTAGGCGATCAGCAGATGGTGCCCCTCGGCCGCGAGGAAACGCTCGGTCGCCCCGGGCAACGGGGGCGCGTCGAAGAGCCCCGCGGCCGCGTGGATCGCCGTGGCCTGGGTGATTCGTTCGATCCGCATGGCGGCCACCCTAGGGGGTTCGTCGTAGCATGGCGGCCGTGACCGAAGGGTTCGTGCTCGGCGTCGACCTGGGAACCTCGCACACAGTGGCCATGTTGCGACGGCCCGATGGGCGTACGAGACCGCTGTTGTTCGACGGCCGCCCGCTGCTGCCGTCGGCGGTCTATCTCGACCCCGGCGGCCGCCTCCACGTGGGCGCCGACGCCCTGCGGCTGGGTCACGCCGACCCGGCCCGCCTCGAACCGCACCCGAAAAGGCACGTCGACGCGGAGACGGTGCTGCTGGGCGACGGCGCCACCGTGCCGGTGCCCGACCTGCTGGCCGCCCTGCTCGGCGCGGTGGCCCACGAGGCCGTGGCCACTGCCGGTTTCCTGCCGCCGGCCCAGGTCACTTATCCCGCGTCCTGGGGCGGCCCCCGGCGCGCGGTGCTGGTCGAGGCGCTGGGCCGGGCGGGCTGGCCGGCCGGGACGGCGCTGCTGCCCGAGCCGGTGGCCGCCGCGCGCTACTTCGCCGAGGTGCTGCGCCGGCCGCTGCCGGTCGGCTCCTCGCTGGCCGTCTTCGACTTCGGCGCCGGCACGCTCGACGTCGCTGTGGTGCGGCACCAGGGGCCGGGCGCCAACTCGGTCACGGCCTCGGGCGGGGCCGACGACCTGGGCGGGCTCGACCTCGACGCGGCCCTGGTCGACCACCTGGGCAAGTCGCTGGCGGGCGCCGAGCCCGAGGCGTGGCGGGCGCTGACCGAGCCGGCGACGCTGGCCCAGTGGCGGGCCCGCCGGCAGTTCTGGGAAGACGTCCGCGGCGCCAAGGAGATGCTCTCCCGCAGCTCGTTCGCCCCGGTTCCGGTGCCCGGCGTCGAGCACGCGGTGCATCTGACCCGCGACGAGCTCGAGGCAACAGCCGATTCCCTGGTACGGCGTGGGGTCGCCGAAGCCGGCGCGGTGATCGCGGCCGCCGGTCTCAAGCCGTCCGAGCTGGCCGGGCTCTTCCTGGTCGGCGGCTCCTCGCGGGTGCCGCTGGTGGCCCGCCTGCTGCACAGCGAGCTGGGCATCGCCCCCACCGTCCTCGAGCAGCCCGAGCTCCCGGTGGCCGAGGGCGCCACCCTTGACACACCCCGTACGGCCACCGCGTCTTCCGGGCCGCCGACCGCCGTCGGCCCGCCGACCGCAACCGAGGCTGCGGGCCCGCCGACACCACTACCGACGCCGGCCCCGGCCCAGCCTCCTCCGGCCGCCGGCACCGGCGACGACCGGCACTACGCCGAGCCCGTCGACCCCTGGGCCACCGGCGAAGCGGCCGCCATCGCCGCGGGCGGCCACGCCCTCCCCGGCTCGCCGCCCCTGCCCGGCCAGACCTCGGGGCCCGGCACACCCGGAACGTTCGGCCCGCCCAGCCACGAACCCTGGCTCGCCTCCGAGAACACCCCGCACCCGAGCGGCGGCTACCACCCTGGCCCCGGCGGGCCGGCCGGGCCGCCCGCCCCCGACCGGCCCCGCGGCACCCGCCGCCGCTGGATTGTCGCCACCGCCGCCGCGCTCATCCTTGTCATCGCCGCCGGCGCCACCGCCGCCTGGGCGTTCTGGCCCCGCTACCCCGGTCTCGACTACCAGACGCTCGGCAGCCCGGTGCACGTCCCGCCGGCCATCCCGCTCACGTCCGCGTTCCACGACGCCGTCATCCACGGCAACCGCGCCTACCTGGCCAGCTCCAACACCGACAGCGGCAAGATCGGCGTGGTCGCCATCGACGCCGACAAGGATCGACCGGCCTGGAGCAACCCCGACGCCGGCACGGCCAAAGCGTGGGAGGCCATGATCGCCCTTCCGGCGGCGGTCGCCCTGATCAGCGACGGCGACTACGAGACCGACAGCCGCGAGCTCGTCCTGCTGGCCGCGGACACCGGCCGGCAACTGTGGAAACGCACCCTGGGCGACGACGACGACATCTATTTCCAAGGCGACCGGGCCCTCATCGCCGACCGCGAGAACAAACAACTGCTCGGCCTCGACCTCGCCAACGGCAACGAACGCTGGAAGCAGCCCGACCTCGAAGGCTCCCAGTCCGAGATGTTCAGCGTCACCACCCCGGCCGACCTGTCCGGCCCGGCCGGCGCCACCGGCCGCCCCCTGTCGCCCGACCTCGGCGACGACCCCCGCGTCGTGCAGATCGGCGGCACCGACGACACGGCCCGGGTCATCGACGCCAACACCGGCAAGATCCTGGCCACCCGGCCCGACGTCGCCGACACCTCCGACGACGTGGTCGCGCACAACGGCCGGCTCCTCGTGCGCAAAGCCGCCGACACCAACCGCCTCGTCGCGTATGGGCTCGACAACCTCGACGGCGCCGACATCATCTACACCTCGCCGTCCCGCGAAGCACGGCTCTGGCGGCTCAGCCCCTGCGGCGACGACCGCGTCTGCGCGCTCGAAGGCACCGGCCCCGGCGACGAGAACGCCCAACTGGTCGCCGTGAACATTCCCGACGGCAAAACCGCCTGGAAGACCGCCGCGCCCCGATCTGACGTGATCATCCCGGTCGGCGAGGCCGTCCTCACCGCGTACTCGACCGACGCCCGGCTCGTCGACGCCGACGGCAAGGAAGTCTGGTCGGGCAAACAAGCGGCCGTCCGCCTCGACGCGGCCAACATCCTCGAACTGAGCAAACCCTTCGCGGGCTACGTCGACGACCCCGCCCTGGCCGGCCGCCACCTCGGCGACACCCCCGTGCAGCTCGGCCCGCTGCGCGGCGTCAACACCGACACCTGCTCGTGGAACCTCACCCACCTGGCCTGCGCCACCGACAAAGACTTCGTCCTCATCCGATTCGCCAAATAAAAAACCGGGCGGTCCCTCTCGGGGCCGCCCGGTTTTTGGTGAGTCAGTCGATCAGATGCGAACGCCGGACTCCGCGTTGAACACGTGGATGCCGGTCGTCTGCGGCTGGATGTAAACCGTCTCGCCCATGTTCGGCATGTTGCGACGGTCGGTGCGAACCACGAACCGCTCCTGCGTGCCGTCCAGGTCGGCGTGACCGTAGACGTTCGCGTCCGAACCCAGGTCCTCGACCAGGTCGACCACGATCGGCAGCGCGCCCGCCGACTCGGTGGTCAGCTCGGCGGCCTCCGGCCGGAAACCGATGGTGACCTTGCCGCCACCGCTCTGCGCGGCCGCGACCTGCTCGCGGGTCAGCGGCACGTTGAACGCGCCGAACTTGCCACCCGTCTCGGTCAGCGGAACCGTCTTGATGTTCATGGCCGGGGAGCCCATGAAGCCGGCCACGAAGACGTTGCCGGGCGTGTCGTACAGGGCGCGCGGGGTGTCCACCTGCTGCAGCACACCATCGAGCATGACGGCCACGCGGTGACCCATCGTCATGGCCTCAACCTGGTCGTGCGTCACGTAAACCGTGGTGACACCCAGCTTGGCCTGCAGCGAGGCGATCTGCGAACGGGTCTGCACCCGCAGCTTCGCGTCAAGGTTCGACAGCGGCTCATCCATGAGGAACACCTGCGGCTCACGCACGATCGCGCGGCCCATGGCGACACGCTGACGCTGACCACCGGAAAGCGCCTTCGGCTTACGCGACAGATACTCGTCGAGCTGCAGGAGAGCCGCAGCCTCCTTGACCCGGCGGTCGATCTCGGACTTCGAGGTCTTCCGCAGCTTGAGGGCGAACGCCATGTTCTCGTACACCGACATGTGCGGGTAGAGAGCGTAGTTCTGGAAGACCATCGCGATGTCGCGCGACTTCGGGGGAAGGTTCGTGACGTCCTTACCCTCGATCAGGATGCGCCCCCGGTCGACATCCTCCAGGCCGGCGAGCATGCGCAGGCTGGTGGACTTGCCACAACCGGAAGGGCCGACCAGAACGAGGAACTCTCCGTCGCCGATCTCGAGGTTCAACTCGTTGACCGCGGGGCGCTCGGAGCCCGGGTAGATCCGGGACGCCTTGTCATACGTAACGGTAGCCATGCTGAAACAGACTTCCTTTCCACCGGCAGGAACGTGCCGGACGATCCGAGTGGAGGAACAGCCATGTAAACGTAAAGCTTTTTACACGACATGCCAAGGTGGCCAGCAAGTTCACAGCCAGTATGCTGACCCAGCCGCCCCTGTAGCTCAGATGGCCAGAGCACCCGTCTTGTAAACGGGAGGTCGTCGGTTCGATCCCGACCGGGGGCTCGTCGCGGGTCTCCCTGTGCGCAGAAAGCGCGCACCTGGCTCCTCGCGTGCCGACCTGGGGGGCGACCCCCCAGACCCCCACGGTGCGGTTAACCGGTGCGGGAGGCGCTAACTGACCGTAGGGGGTTGCGGCTTCGCCGCCGAAGAGGCGGGAAGCGTGCAGGCGCGGGGAGCGTGCAGGCGCGGGGAGCGTGCAGGCGCGGGAAGCGTGCAGGCGCGGGAAGCGCCTAAAAGCAGTTGGCTTGGGGGATCTCCTTGCGACGGCTGCCTCAGCTCATCGTGAAGAGGGGGAGGGTGCAACCGGGGTTTGGTTGCGCCCTCCCCCTCTTTGCGATTCGCTCCTGGCAGTCGCCGCAAGGAGATCCCCCAAGCCCCACCCACCCACCGCAACAATCGCCAGGGAGATCTCCGCAGCGATGGCCGGGGTCTGGGGCAGCGCCCCAGGGTCTGAGGGTTTGGGCAGCGCCCCAGGGTCTGAGGGGTTTGGCAGCGCCCCAGGCTCTGAGGGTTTGGGCAGCCCCCAGAGTCTCAGGGTTTTGGGCAGAGCCCGAGGATCTCAGGGTCTTGGGCAGAGCCCGAGGGACTCAGGCAGACCGCCGCCGAGAAACCTCAGCCAAAGTCACAGCAGCAGCCACCGAGGCATTAAGCGACTCCACCTCACTAGCCATAGGAATAGAAACCCGCAGATCACAGGTCTCCCCCACCAGCCGCGAAAGCCCCCGCCCCTCAGACCCCACAACAACAAGCAGCGGCCCCACAGCAGCCTCCAGCTCGTACAGATCCGTCTCCCCGTCAGCATCCAGCCCGATAGCGACAAACCCCACGTCCTGGGCCTTCTTGATCGCTCGGGTCAGGTTCACCACCTGCGAGACCGGCACCCGAGCAGCGGCGCCAGCACTGGTGCGCCACGCGGTAGCCGTAATCCCCGCCGCCCGCCGCTCGGTCATGAACACGCCGTGCCCACCGAAAGCGGCGACGGACCGAATCACCGCACCCACGTTGCGGGGGTCGGTAATGCCGTCCATGGCCACGAGCAAGGGGGTGGGCTGCTCCATGGCTGCCGCGAGCAGGTCGTCGAAGTCCTCGTACGCGAACGGCGGCACCTGCAGGCCGATGCCCTGGTGGAGCACGCCACCGGTCATCCGGTCCAGCTCGTTGCGCCCGATCTCCAGAATCGGGATGCCCCGATCACCAGCGGTACGGACGATCTCCGCGACCCGCTCGTCGATGTCGATGCCCTGGGCGACGTAAAGGGCGGTGGCGGGCACCGCCGCACGCAGCGCCTCGACCACGGGGTTGCGGCCCAGCAGCAGCTCGGGGCCTTCCTTGGTCGGGTTGGAGCGGCGCCCCGGGGCGATGCGCGGGCCACCGCGACCGACGCCGGAGCGGCCGCGGGGAGAGGCAGCCTGCTTGCCGTAGGCGCGGCCGCCACCGCGGCCCCAGGTGGTGTCCTTCGTGCCGGGCTGGCCGACCTTGGGGGCGCGGCCTTCGGCGGCTGCGGCGCGGCGTTCCTTGTCCTGCTTGCGGGCGGTCTTGTCGGGCAGTTTCTCGGTGCCCGAGTAGCCCTTGTGCCAGGGACGCTCGTCGGCGGGCAGGGTCTTGCCGCGGCCCTTGAGGCCGGAGCGGTTCTTGCCGCCGGAGCCGGCCGCGGCGCCCTTCTTCGAGGTGGCTCGCTTGCTGGCGTTCTGGCTGTTTCCTGGCATCAGTGGTCTCCTACCGTCCAGCGCGGACCGGCCGGAGTGTCCTCCACCTGAATTCCCGCGTTCTTGAGCTGGTCGCGCACCGAGTCGGCGGCCGCCCAGTCCTTGCGTGCGCGTGCCTGGGTGCGCTGCTCGAGGGCCAGCTTGACCAGCGAGTCGACCACCGGCTTGAGGTCGCTCTGGGTCACCTTGCCCGTCCAGGCCTCGTCGAGCGGGTCGAGGCCGAGCACGCCGAGCATCGCGCGGACGGCGGTGATCGCCCCGCGGATGCCCGCCTCGTCGCCGGCCGCGAGCGCCGTGTTGCCCTCGCGGATGCAGTCGTGCACGACGGCCAGTGCGGCCGACGTGTTGAGGTCGTCGTTCATCGCCGCGGCGAACGCGGGCGGCACGTCCTTGGGGCGGCCCGGCCCGACGATCTCGGTGGCCCGCTGCACGAAGCCCTCGATCCGCCGATACGCCACCGCGGCCTCGCGCAGCGCCTCGTCGGAGTAGTCGATGCGCGAGCGGTAGTGCGGGGTGCCCAGGTAGTAGCGCAGCTCGACCAGGCGGATGCCCATCGCCTGCACCGCGGCCACGTCGATCACGTTGCCCAGCGACTTGCTCATCTTGGCCTCGCCGAGGTTGAGCAGCGCGTGGTGCACCCAGTGCCGGGCGAACGGCAGGCCGGCCGAGCGGGACTGGGCGATCTCGTTCTCGTGGTGCGGGAAGGTCAGGTCGAGCCCGCCGCCGTGGATGTCGAACTCGTCGCCCAGGTAGCGCCGGGCCATCGCGGAGCACTCGATGTGCCAGCCCGGGCGGCCCCGGCCCCACGGCGAGGGCCACGACGCGTCGCGCGGCTCGTCGGCCTTGACGCCCTTCCACAGCGCGAAGTCGCGGTAGTCGCGCTTGTCGGGCTCGCCACCGTCGGACGGCGGGCGCATGTCGTCGGGATTCTGACCCGAGAGCGCGCCGTACTCCGCGTACGAGGGCACGTCGAAGTAGACGTCGCCGGTGCCACCGGCCGCCGCGTACGCGTGGCCGCGCTCGATCAGCTCCTCGATCAGCTCGTGCATCTCGGGGATGTGCCCGGTCGCGAGCGGCTCGTACGTCGGCGGGATGACGTTGAGGTCGCGATAGTTCGCGTCCAGCACGAGCCGGTTGGCGTGCGCGATCGCCCAGAACGGGCGGGTCTGCGACGACGCCTTGTCGAGGATCTTGTCGTCGACGTCGGTGATGTTGCGGATGAACGTGACGTCGTAGTTGGTGTGCAGCAGCCAGCGGCGCAGCACGTCGTAGTTGACGGCCGAGCGCAAATGCCCGATATGGGGCACCGACTGCACGGTGAGCCCACACAGGTAGATACCGACCTGGCCGGGCGTCATCGGGACGAAGTCCCGGACCGATCGGGTCGCGGTGTCATACAAGCGCAAACTCACCGTACAAGGGTACCGGCCGCGCCAAGCGACTTCAGGGGCGCGTCATCCGCAGGACGTCGAGCGCCTCGTCGAGTTGCTGCTCGGTCAATGTGCCCCGCTCCAGGTGCCCGCGTTCGATCACGACCTCGCGGATCGTGCGGTTCGAGGCCAGGGCGGCCTTGGCGATCGCGGCGGCCTCGTCGTAGCCCAGGTAGCGGTTGAGCGGGGTGACGATCGAGGGCGAGCCTTCCGCGTACGCCAGGGCGACCTCGACGTTCGGTTCGAGCCCGTCGATGCAGCGGTCGGCCAGCAGCCGGGCCGCGTTGGCCAGCAGGCGGATCGACTCGAGCAGGTTGCGGGCCATCACCGGCAGCATCACGTTGAGCTCGAAGTCACCCTGCGAGCCGGCGAAGGCGACGGTCGCGTCGTTGCCGATCACCTGGGCCGCGACCTGGCGGACGGCCTCGGGCACGACCGGGTTCACCTTGCCCGGCATGATCGACGAGCCCGGCTGCAGGTCGGGCAGGCGCAGCTCGCGCAGGCCGGCGCGGGGGCCCGAGCCCATCCAGCGGATGTCGTTCACGATCTTGTAGAGCCCGACGGCGATCACCTTGAGCTGGCCGGACGCCTCGACCAGCGCGTCGCGGGCGCCCTGGGCCTCGAAATGGTCGCGGGCCTCGGTGACGGGCAGGCCGGTGCTCTGCCGCAGCCGCTCGATCACGGCGGGGGCGAACCCGGGCGGGGTGTTCACGCCGGTGCCGACCGCGGTGCCGCCCAGCGGCAGCTCGGCCAGCCGGGGCAGGGTGCCGGTGAGCCGCTCGATGCCGTTGGCGACCTGCCTCGCGTACCCGGAGAACTCCTGGCCGAGCGTGACCGGCGTGGCGTCCATCAGGTGCGTACGGCCGCTCTTGACCACCTCTGACCAGGCCTCGGACTTGGCCAGCAGGGCGGTGCCGAGGTGTTCCAGGGCCGGGATGAGCTCGGCCGTGACCGCCTCGGTGGCGGCCAGGTGGATCGACGACGGGAAGACGTCGTTGCTCGACTGCGACGCGTTGACGTGGTCGTTCGGGTGCACCGGGCGGCCCAGCTCGCGCGCGGCCAGGGTGGCGATGACCTCGTTGGCGTTCATGTTCGACGACGTGCCGGAGCCGGTCTGGAAGACGTCGATCGGAAACTGGTCGTCGTAGCCGCCCTCGGCCACGTGCGCGGCCGCCTTGGCGATCGCCTCCGCCAGATCCTCCTCGATCACGCCGAGCGACCCGTTGACCTGCGCGGCCGCGCCCTTGATCTGGGCCAGCGCCTTGATGTGGGCGGACTCCAGGCCGCGCCCCGAGATGGGGAAATTCTCGACCGCGCGCTGCGTCTGCGCCCGCCAGAGGGCGTCGGCCGGAACCCGGACCTCGCCCATCGTGTCCTTCTCGACCCGGTAACCGCTCTCGTCAGTCGTCACCGCTCCATCGTCTCTCCGACCGGGCCGGTCCGCAGATGATCCTCGCCACCCAACTCGAGCAGCCGCTTCTCGACGTCGTGGAGCTCGACCGCCGCCAGCTCGGCCAGCGCGGCCCGGGCCCGGCCGAGCAGCCGGCGCGCCTCCTGTGGGTCGTCGGGGGCCAGGCATTCGGCGAGCGCCGCCTCGGCCAGCGCGATCGGATAGGGCAGCCGGCTCCGCCGGGCCAGGATCAGCGCCTGCTCGCACATCTGCCGCGCGGCCACCGGGTCACCGGCCCGGCGCAGGGCGTGGCCGTAGTCGCCGCGGATGAGTGCGGTCTGCGCCGGGTCCTTCAGCTGGTCGGCCTTCTCGATCGCCCGGCGGTAGCCCGCGAGGGCCTCGGCGAACCGCCCGTCCTCGGCGTTCAACCCGGCCAGCTTGCTCTCCGCCAGAGCCGCCCCGTACGGGTAGCTCGCCCGCTGCTGCATCCGCAGACCCGCCGTCACCTGGCGCCGGGCGGAGGCCCGGCTCACCCGTCCCGCCCGGTATTTGACCACCGCCAGGCTGACCAGCGTGTCGCCGATCCGGGTGGGATCACCGACCTCGATCTGCATCATCAGGCGGAGCCGGTAGTAACGCAGCGCCTCGGTGTATCGCCCCAGGTGCTCGTAGCCGGTGGCGATGATGTTGGCGTCGTCGCGCGTGCGGCGGCCCCGGCCCAACCGCCGCACCTCGTGCGCGATCTCGATGCTCTTGGCCCAGCGGCCCGACTCGCTGTGCACGGCGGCCAGGTTGGCCAGGGCCTGCCCGAGCGCGGCCGGCTCGCCCGCCTCCCGGCGGATCGCGATGCACCGTTCCATCAGGCGAGCGGCCTCGTCCATCTCGGAGCGCCGGTAGTGCACCGAGGCCAGATAGTTGAGGGTCGTCGCGATGGTCGGACCGTGGCCGATCCGCTCGGCCACCCGCCACGCCTTCGTCTGCAGGGTGAGTACGTCGTCGAGGTGGGCGCGCACGAACAGCACCCGCCACGCCGCCCGCGGCAGCTGCCAGGCGTACTGCTCGAGCTCGGGGGTGGCGGCCGCGGCGTCCACGTACGGGCCGAGGTTGAGCCGCTCGCGTTCGAGCCGGTCGGCCGGGTCGGTCAGCGCCGCCAGCAGGTCGGGGCGCAGCGGCACGGGCGACCCGATGTCCCGATCAAGCCCTTCCCGGTACGCGGGCAGGTTGGTCGCCGCCGCCGCGTGCAACTGCTGGTCGAGCGCCGCACGCAGCGCCTCGGTCCGCTCGTGCGGGTTCTCGCCGGCCAGTGCCCCCGCGAACTCGCGCAGCAGGTCGTGCAGCCGGTAGACCTCGGGTTCGGGCTCCTCGACCAGGTGCACGTCGACCAGGTCGTCCAGCGCGTCCCGCGCGTCGGGCAGCGGCAGACCGCTCAGCGCGGCCACGGTCAGCGCGTCGAACCGGGCCGCCGGGCACGCCCCGAGCCGCCGGAAGACCCGCTGCGTCTCCGCCGGGAGCTGCCGGTAGGAGACGGCGAAGGCGCTGGCCACCGACCGCTCCTCGGCGGCCAGCTCGGGCAGCGCGGCCTCGCGGTCGAGCCGGCGCACGAGGTCGGCGACCCGCCAGCGCGGCCGGTGGGCCAGCCGGGCCCCGGCCAGCCGGACCGCCAGCGGCAGCCCGCCGCAGCGCCGCGCCACCTCGGTGGCCGCCTCCGGTTCGGCCCGCACCCGGTCGCCCGCTATCCGGGCCAGCAGCGCGACCGCCTCGCCCGCGGCCAGCACCGGCAACGACACCGGCTGCACCCCGTCGAGCCCGGCCAGCCGCCGCCGGCTGGTGATCAGGGCCAGGCTGCCGGGCGCGGTCGGCAGCAGCTCGGCGACCTGCGCGCTGGACCCGGCGTTGTCGAACAGCACGAGCGCCCGGCGCTGGGCCAGCTCGGTGCGCCAGAGGCCGATCCGGTCGACCTGGTCGGGCGGGATCCGGTCGGCCGGCACGCCCAGCTGCCGCAGCAGCACGAGCAGGGCGGCCGACGGCTCGAGCGGCTGCTCGGCGTGGTGCCCGCGCAGGTCGACGAAGAGGTGCGCGTCGGCGTGGCGATCGCCGACCAGGGCCGCGAGGTGCAGCGCGAGGGTGGTCTTGCCGCTGCCGGCCATGCCGTCGATGACCACCGCGATCGGGCCCGGGCCGGCCGTCCCGACCATCGTGACCAGCCGTTCGATCAGCGCCTCGCGACCGGTGAAGTCGCCCACCGTACGGGGAAGGCATCTGATCCGGGCCGGCCCCTCGACGGCCGGTGGCGCCTTCTCGGTCAGCGACCCGGTCAGGATGGCGACGTGCACGTCCTGCAGCTCGCGGCTCGGGTCGACGCCCAGCTCGTCGTTGAGGGCGGCCCGGATGCGGCGGAACTCGCCGAGCGCGTCGGCCTGCCGGCCGTCCCGGAACAGCGCGCGCATCAGCTGGCCGCTCAGGCGCTCCTGCAGCGGGAACCGGTCGACCGCGGCCGACAGCTCGCCGATCAGGTCGTCGTCGCGGCCGGTCGCCAGTTCGAGCTCGGCCCAGGTCTCGACGGCGGCCACCCGCTGCTTGTCGAGGGCCGCGGCCGCCATCCGTACGGCGTGGCTGTCGACACCCGCGGCGGCGTCCCCGCGCCACAGGTCCAGCGCCTGCCGGCAGAGGTCCGGATCCGGGTGTTCGCGGGCCCGGGTCAGCAGGCGCGTGAACTCGGCGACGTCCAGCTCACCGGGGCCGGGCACCAGGCAGTAGCCGGCCGGGTCGCTGCGGATCGCGCCGTCGGGCAGCCAGCGCCGCAGCCGGGACACGCAGGTCTGCAGCTGGCCCTTCGCGGTGGCCGGCGGGTCCGCGCCCCACACCGCGTCAGCCAGCGTGCCCACGCCGAGCACCCGGCCCGGATGCAGCAGGAGCATGGCCAGCACGACGCGATCGCGGCCGGCCGTGATGGCCAGCTCGCGTCCGTCCACAGTGACCGCGAGCGGTCCGAGGACGCGATAGCGCACCACCGGGCCCGTCACGCCCGCACCACCTCACCGACGGCGGCCAGTGCGGCCTCGACCTCCGCCAGCTGGCGGGCTCGCATGGTGGCCAGCGGGCCGCGGGCCAGGCCGAGCAGGCGGCGCGCCTCGGCCGGGTCCTCGCCGATCAGGTCGTGCCCGAGCCCGGCCCGGGCCAGGGCCAGCGGATACGGCATGCGGGACCGTTCGGCCACCCGCAGCGCCCGGCGCAGCATCGCTCGCGCGGCCTCGCCGTCCCCGGCCTGCCGCAGGGTCCGGCCGAACCCGAGGCAGAGCCGCGACTCCTGCTCCTGGTCGTTGAGCCGCTCGACGATCTCGAGGGCCCGCCGGTGCACGGCGATCGCCTCGTCCCGGCGTCCCTCGGCGGCCAGCAGCAGGGCCAGTTCGTGCTGCGCGTTGGCCTCGCCGTGCGGATACCCCGCCCGCTGGACGAGCCGCAGCGCCACCCACGCCTGCCGGCGGGCCGTGGCCAAGCCGACCGCGCCGATCGCATGTTTGATCACCGCGAGGTTGAGCAGGGTGTCGGCGATCCGCGTACGGTCCCCGATCTCGAGCTGTTGCAGCAGCCGCAACCGGTGATAGCGCAGCGCCTCGTGATAGCGGCCCTGGTGCTGGAACACGTTGGCCAGCACGTTGATCTCGTCCCGGCCGTAGCGGGCGGCCCCGATCCGGCGCACCTCGAAGGCGATCTCGATGCATTCCGTCCAGCGGCCGAGTTCGTGCTGCAGGGCGGCCATGTTGGCCAGGGCCCGGCCCAGCGCGTCCCGGTCCGGCAGCGTCCGGCGGATCGCGACGCACTCCCCGATCAGCCGCGCCGCCTCGTCCAGCTGGGACCGGCGATAGTGCACCGAGGCGAGGTAGTTGAGCACGGTGGCCGTGGCTTGGCGGTCGCCGACCTCCCGCAGCATGACCAGGGCCCGCTCGTTCATGGCGTACACATCGTCGAGGTAGCCGCGCTGGAACAGCAGGCGCCAGGCCGCCCGGGGCAGCTGCCAGGCGTAGCGGGCCAGTCCGGGCGTGGTCGCGGCGGCCTCCACATAGGCGCGCAGGTGCGGCCGTTCCCGTTCCAGTCGCGCCACCGGGTCGGCCACCGCCGCGAGCAGGTCGGGCCGCAGCGGCACCAGCCGGCCGACGTCACGTTCGACCGCCGACCGGTACGCGGGCAGGTTGCTCGCCGCCGCGGCCTGCAACTGCAGGTCGAGCAGGGCGCCCAGCGCGTCGGCCCGGGCCTCGGGGGCCAGTTCCGAGGCCAGCGCGGCCGCGTATTCGCGCAGCAGGTCGTGCAGCCGATAGACGCCCGGCTCGGGCTCGTCGACCAGGTGCACGTCGACCAGGTCGTCGAGCGCGTCCCGGGCCGCGGACAGCGCGAGCCCGGTCAGCGCGGCCGCCGTGAGCTCGTCGAAGTCGCCGGCCGGGCACAGCCCGAGCAGGCGGAACACGCGCCGGACGCCCTCCGGCAGCTGCCGGTAGGACACCGCGAAGGCGCTGACCACCGACCTGTCCTCGGCCTCGAGCTCGGGCAGGGCCGACTCGCCCAGCCGCTGCACGAGATCGGCGACCCGCCAGCGCGGCCGGTGCGCCAGCCGCGCGCCGGCCAGCCGCAACGCCAGGGGCAGCCCGCCGCATCGGCGCGCCACCTCGGCCGCAGCCGCCGGCTCGGCCCGCACCCGGTCGCCCGCGATCCGGGTCAGCAGCTCGACCGCCTCGGCCGGGTCGAGCACGGCCAGCGACTCGGGGTGCACGCTGTCGAGGCCGAGCAGCCGGCGGCGGCTGGTGACCAGGGCCAGGCTGCCGGGGCCGGTGGGCATCAGGTCGGCCAGCTGTGCGCTGGTGGCGGCGTTGTCGAAGAGCACGAGCGCCCGCCGCCGGGCCAGCTCGGTGCGCCACAGGCCGACCCGGTCGACCAGCCCGGGCGGGATGCGCTCGCTGCCCACGCCGAGCTGACGCAGCAGCACGAGCAGGGCCGCGGCCGGGTCGAGCGGCTGCTCGGCGTGGTGCCCGCGCAGGTCGACGAAGAGGTGCGCGTCGGGATAGCGATCGCCGAGCAGGGTGGCCACGTGCAGTGCGAGGGTCGTCTTGCCGCTGCCCGCCATGCCGTCGATCACGGCGATCACCGGGCCCGCGTCACCGGCCGCGTCGATCGCCCCGACGAGCCGCCGCACCACCTCGTCGCGTCCGGTGAAGTCGCCGACCGTACGGGGAAGGCATCTGATCGGGCCTTGACCGGGCGGAGCGGGGGCGGCCCCGGTGAGCATCGACGTGTGCAGCTCCTGCAGGTCGCGGCCGGGGTCGAGGCCCAGCTCCTCGCGCAGCGCCGACCGGACCCGGCGATATTCGGCCAGCGCGTCGGCGGGCCGGCCCGAGCGGTGCAGCGCGCGCATCAGCTGACCGCTCAGCCGTTCCTGCAGCGGAAACCGGTCGACCGCGGTGAACAGGGCGCCGACCAGGTCACGGTCATGCCCGGCGGCCAGTTCGAGCTCGGCCCAGTCCTCCAGCACGGCGATGTGCTGCTGATCGAGGACGTCGGCGGCCAGCCGTACGCCGTGGCTGTCGATGCCCGCGGCGGCGTCCCCGCGCCACAGGTCGAGCGCCCGCCGATAGAGCCCCGCGTCCTGCCGCCGCCGGGCCTGGTCGGCCAGCCAGGTGAACTCGGCGACGTCGAGCTCGCCGGGACCGGGGGTCAGGCAATAGCCCGCGGGGTCGCTGCGGATCGCGCCGCCGGGCAACAGGCGCCGCAACCGGGACACGCAGGTCTGCAGCTGGCCCTTCGCGGTGGCCGGCGGGTCGGCGCCCCACACCGCGTCGGCCAGGGCGCCGACGCCCAGCACGCGACCCGCGTGCAAGAGAAGCATGGCCAGCACGATGCGATCACGGCCCGCCGTGATGGCTACGTTCCGTCCGTCCACGACGACGGACAGTGGCCCGAGAACGCGATAGCGCATGCCAGCCCCCGTTCCGGACCCATCGACACTACCCGACGTGACGAGAGCGGAACGACAGCGGAACAACAGCGCGATCGGCCAGGCTGGGACCCACGCCGCCGCGCCGTGGATGACATTTCTTTCATCGCCCCAGCACGGTGCGGCGGCCAGCGTCTTGCGGGGGACGTGACTACGGGGGACGTGCAGCCCGTCCGCGTGCCGCGCGCGGGCGGGCTGTTCGTAGCGGTTGGACGATATGGCGGGGGGGAACGTACCGTCGGGCGAGCGTTTTCCGTCCCCCGACCTAAGGAACCCCCATGCGACGCGCCCTCCTGGCCGTGCTCGCCGCCGGCGTCCTGCTGACCGGCGTCGCCTGCGACAGCGACAGCGACGCGGACAGCACCGGGGCCGCCCCGGTCACCACCTCGCCCAGCACCGCCCCGAGCAGCGCCGCGCCCGACTACACGGCCAACACCAAGGCCGTGTGCGCGAAGCTGCAGACGCTCTACACCGTCGAGCTGCGCGACTTCGGCACCGCGATGGGCAAGCTGATCACCTATCGCGAGGCGAAGCAGCAGGCCGAGATCACCAAGGCCGAGGCCGCCGCGACGACCGAGCTCAAGCAGGTGGCCGCCAAGATCCGCAAGGACACCGCGGCCGCGCAGAACCCCGAGTTCAAGGCGGCCGGCATGACGTCCGCGGCCAAGATCGAGGCCAGCGCGGCCAACAAGGGCTTCGTCAAGACGGTGACCACGCTGCCCAAGCTCAACAGCACGATCGAGAACCAGCTCAAGGAGTGGCTGAGCCCGGTCGCCGGCTACTGCGCCGCCTAGCACTCAGGGGCGGGCGCCGATGCGGAGCAGGGGGTTGGGGCGGGTGACGTCGGCGAAGAAGTCGTTGCCCTTGTCGTCGACGACGATGAAGGCCGGGAAGTCCTCCACCTCGATCTTCCAGACCGCCTCCATGCCGAGCTCGGGGTATTCGAGCACCTCGACGTGGCGGATGCAGTCCTGCGCGAGCCGGGCCGCCGGGCCGCCGATCGAGCCGAGATAGAAGCCCCCGTACGAGTTGCAGGCCTGGGTGACCTGGCCCGAGCGGTTGCCCTTGGCCAGCATGACCAGCGAGCCGCCGGCCGCCTGGAAGCGCTCGACGTACGAGTCCATGCGGCCCGCCGTGGTGGGGCCGAACGAGCCGGACGCGTAGCCCTCGGGGGTCTTGGCCGGGCCGGCGTAGTAGACCGCGTGGTCGCGCATGTATTGCGGCATCGGCTCGCCCGCGTCCAGCCGCTCGGCGATCTTGGCATGGGCGATGTCGCGCGCCACGACCAGCGGGCCGGTCAGCGACAGGCGGGTCTTGACCGGGTATTTCGACAGCTCGGCGCGGATCTCGGCCATCGGGCGGTTGAGGTCGACCCGCACGACCGGCTCGCCGCCGAGGTCGACCTCGGGCAGGTAGCGCGCCGGGTCGGTCTCGAGCCGCTCCAGCCACACGCCGGACGGGGTGATCTTGGCCAGGGCCTGGCGGTCGGCCGAGCACGAGACGGCGATCGCGACCGGGCAGGACGCGCCGTGCCGGGGCAGCCGGACGACCCGTACGTCGTGGCAGAAGTAACGACCGCCGAACTGGGCGCCGATGCCGAAGTCGCGGGTCAGCTCGAGGACGGCCGCCTCCAGCTCGACGTCGCGGAAGCCGTGGGCCGACATCGTGCCGTGCCGGGGCAGGTTGTCGAGATATTTCGCGCTGGCCAGCTTGGCCGTCTTGAGCGCGTACTCCGCGCTGGTGCCGCCGATGACCACGGCCAGGTGATACGGCGGGCAGGCCGACGTGCCGATCAGCCGCAGCTTCTCGTCGAGGAACTCCATCATGCGCGCCGGGTTGAGCAGCGCCTTGGTCTCCTGATAGAGGTACGACTTGTTGGCCGAGCCGCCGCCCTTGGCCATGAAAAGGAACTTATACGCGTCGGGGGCGCCGCCCGGGTCCTCCGCGTAGAGCTCGATCTGGGCCGGCAGGTTGGAGCCGGTGTTGCGCTCGTCCCACATGGTCAGCGGCGCGAGCTGCGAATAGCGCAGGTTGAGTCGGGTGTACGCCTGATAGACGCCCTGGGCGATGGCCTCTTCGTCGGTGCCGTCGGTGAGCACGTGCCGCCCGCGCTTGCCCATCACGATCGCGGTGCCGGTGTCCTGGCACATGGGCAGCACCCCGCCAGCCGCGATGTTCGCGTTGCGCAGCAGGTCGAGCGCCACGAACCGGTCGTTGGGCGACGCCTTGGGGTCGTCGATGATCGCGCGCAGCTGGGTCAGGTGGGCCGGGCGCAGGTAGTGCGCGATGTCGTGCATCGCCTCGGCGGTGAGCTGGGTCATCACGCCCGGCTCGACGGTCAGGAACCGCCGCCCGCCCGGGCCGTGCACCACGTCCACGCCCTCGTCCGTGACCAGTCGGTACTCGGTCTGGTCGTCGCCCAGCGGCAACAGCGGCGAGTACGAGAATGCGGCGCCTCTGCTCATGAGCGGAAAGCCTAGGACAGCGGTCCCGGCATGTGCGAACCGCTACGGCCCTGTGCACATACCAGTTCGGTCAAGCAAACGGGAGATAGGCCATATCCCGGCCCGATACGGCTATCAAACCGCTCGGTCCGACGGCGAAGACCTCGGCATCCGTACGCACGTCGGCCAGCACCCGGCCGCTGCCCGGCGCGACGGCCACGACCCGGTCGGGCTTGCGGCTGGTGAGGATCACCGCGTACGGGGTCAGGGCCGCCCCCACGTCCTCCCCCGCGGGCCGTGACCAGGCAGTCTTGCCCCGGCCCAGGTTGTGGCCGCGGATCGTCCGGGAGTCGGCGCTGCGGATCACGCCGAAGCTGTCGTTGACCGAGAGCACCTTCTCGTCGCGCGCCCCGCGCCACAACACGCGCCCGTCGTGCCCCGCCAGCAACTCCTCGCGGCCGGTCGGGTCGACGCCGAGCACCACGTCCTCGCCACCCGCGGGGTCGTGTTCCTGCTTGCAATCGGAGCCGTTGTCGGCCGTACGCAGGTTGAGCCCCTCTCGCTGCCACACCGGCGCCGACGACGGCGGGTCGGTCGCCACCACGCCGTAGTAGCAGGTGCCGTCGCGGGCCACGCCGGTGACGGTCAGGACCCGTCCGCCGGCGATCGCGATCCGCTGGTCGGACGCCGGCTGCGCGATCTGCACCACCCGGCCGGTGGCGGTGTCGATGACCCGGGTCTTGCCGTCGTCGGGCAGCCCGATCAGGCTGGGCATCAGCCGGGGGCGGGCCACGTCGTCGTCGACCCGGTTGGCGGTGAGCTGGCGGGTGTCCGGCAGGTCGGGATTGGCCGCGTTGAGCACGAATCCGATCCCGCCCGTGTCGACGGTCCAGAGCGGCTTGGTGCCGCGCGGCGACCAGGCCGTCAACCGGCAGTCGCCGCCCTTGGCGCAGTGCAGGTCGAGCAGGCCGTTGCGGTAGGTCCAGACGGCGGTGGCCTCGGTGTCGGCGCGCAGCTGGGCGCCGCTGCGGGGGTCGAGCACCTGGTAGCCCTTGGTCAGCAGGCGGCCGGTGGCGACCACCGCGTCGTTGCCGTCGCCCGACACCGCGGCCCAGTCGGCGTCGCTGTCCCAGAGCTTGATCCCGGCGGTCAGCCCGTACGCCTCGACCGACGTGCGATATTCGACCACCACGGCGTCCCCGACGATCGAGACGCTCTGCGGGCTGCCGCCGATCCGGGCCTGCCAGCGGGCCGCGTTGCCGGCGATCGGCTCGCTCGTGTTGACCCAGCTCCACACCTGGGGCCACGGGTTCCACACGCCGGTGGTGGCCAGCACGATCACGATCACGATCGCGACCAGCGCGTACCCCTTCCAGGGGCTGCCACCCGACGCCATGCGCGACACGCTAACGAGGTCAATCACCCGGACGAAGGATCTTGATTCGCCCGTGTCGACAGCATTTGCCGGAAATATCAGGCAGGGAGCCCCCGGCATTGTGCAAATTGCACCCGCCGCCCTGATCGGCACGAGAGCGGGCGGGCAGCTTGCGCAGCCGCGCGAACAGGGGTTGAAACGGCCTGTGAGCTGCGACAACCTCGGTCAATGACGCAGACGATGGAAAACCTGTCCCGCACCGACGACGTCTTTCCCGTCAAGGGCGTCGATCACCTCAAGTTCCTCGTGGGCAACGCGAAGCAGGCGGCCCACTTCTACTCCACGGCCTTCGGCATGACCTGCGTGGCCTACCGCGGGCCCGAGCAGGGCTATCGCGACCACGCCGAATACGTCCTCGTCAGCGGGGGCGCCCGGTTCGTGCTGGTCGGGGCGGTGCACGCCGGGGCGCCGGGCGCCGACCACGTGACCAAGCACGGCGACGGCATCCAGGACATCGCGATCGAGGTGCCCGACGTCGACAAGGCGTACGCGCACGCCGTGTCGGCCGGCGCCCGCGGCGTGACCGAGCCTCACGACCTCAAGGACGAGCACGGCACCGTACGCATCGCGACCATTGCGACGTACGGGGACACTCTGCACTCCCTCGTCGACCGGTCCGGATACGACGGCCCGTTCCTGCCCGGTTTCGTGACCCGCGAGCCGATCGTCGACCGGCAGCCCGCGATCGCCGCCGGCCTGCAGCCCAAGCGCTTCTTCCAGGCCGTCGACCACGTGGTCGGCAACGTCGAGCTGGGCCGGATGGACGAGTGGGTCGAGTTCTACCGCCGCGTCATGGGCTTCACGAACATGGCCGAGTTCATCGGCGACGACATCGCGACCGACTACTCGGCGCTGATGTCCAAGGTCGTCGCGGACGGCACCCGCAAGGTCAAGTTCCCGCTCAACGAGCCGGCCGTCTCGCAGCGCAAGTCGCAGATCGACGAATACCTCGAGTTCTACGGCGGGCCGGGCGCCCAGCACGTCGCCGTGGCCACCAACGACATCCTGGCCAGCGTCGACGCCATGCGCGCGGCCGGCGTGCAGTTCCTCGACACCCCCGACTCCTACTACGAGGACCCCGAGCTGCGGGCCCGGATCGGCAACGTGCGCGTGCCGATCGAGGAGCTGCAGCGCCGCAAGATCCTGGTCGACCGGGACGAGGACGGCTACCTGCTGCAGATCTTCACCGCGCCCGTGCAGGACCGGCCGACCGTGTTCTTCGAGCTGATCGAGCGGCACGGCTCCCTCGGCTTCGGCAAGGGCAACTTCAAGGCGCTGTTCGAGGCGATCGAGCGGGAGCAGGAGCTGCGCGGCAATCTGTGACACTGGTCGCGTGACCGTCCCTTGGCCTTCCCCTCCGCCACCCCCGCCGCTGAGCCCGGCGGGGGTGCCGCTCGCCGAGTTCACACAGCGGCTGCTGGCTTACATGATCGACATGGCGCTGCTCTCGGCGGTCGGTTTCGTCCTGTTCATCCCGGGCTTCCTCGTCGTGTTCACTCAGATCGAATTCCCGGGCCCGTACGATCCTCAGCCCGACTTCGACGAGGTGCTCACCGACTACTTCGTGCCGGTCCTGCTGCTCGAGGTGGGGCTTTTCGTCGCGATGGTCCTGCTTTACTACTTCTACGCGGTCGAATACATGCACCGTACGGGCCAGACGCTGGGCAAGAAGGCGATGAAGATCCGGGTCGTCCCGCTCGACCCCGCCCTGCGCCTGACCCGGGGGATGGCGGCCAAGCGCTACTTCGTCGAATACATCGGCGGTATGTTCGTGCCGCTCTTCAGCTGGGTCGACGGATTGTGGCAACTCCAGGACAAGCCGTACCAGCAGACCCTGCACGACAAATTCGCCCGCACCGTGGTCGTTAAGGTTTCTCCATGAGCTCGCTGCCTGCCGGTTGGTACAAGGACCCGGCCGACCCCGACACCCAGCGTTACTGGGACGGTGAGGGGTGGCTGGGCAAGGCCATCCCGGCCGACGCGGTGCCGCCGGACGGGCCGCCACCGGTCGAGGAGGAGCCGCCCCCGGCCCCGGCCCCGCCCGTGTCGGCCCCGCCCACGCCGGTCACGCCGGCCCCGGTCACGCCCGCGCCACCCGCCGCGCAGCCGGCTCCGCCCCCGGGCTGGGGTCCGCAGCCGCCGCCCCCGCCCGGCTGGCAGCCGCCGCCGGGATGGCAGCCCCCGCCGGGCTGGGAGCAGATGCCCCCGGGCATGCGCGCCGGCATGTTCCCGCCGGTGCAGGCCCGCCCGCACGGTTACGCGCTGGCCGGGCTGGGCCCGCGCCTGGTCGCCCGGCTGCTCGACATCCTCGCCGTGCTGCTGCTCAACGTCGTGGTCAACGGATACTTCTTCTACCAGTTCATCCAGGAGTTCGTGCCGCTGTATCGCGACAGCCTGGACGAGATGGCCAACGGCGGCAGCGCCTTCGACGTGCAGGGCTCCGGCCGGATGGACGGCCTGCTCTGGGCCATGCTGATCGTGGCCACCCTGCTGTGGCTCGTCTATGAGGCCCCGTCGATCGGCAGCACCGGCCAGACGCTGGGCAAACGCATCATGCGGATCAAGGTCATGGCGGTCGAGAACACCGAGCCGCTGGGCTTCGGCCGCGCGTTCGGCCGCTGGGCCCGCCTCGGTCTGTGGACCCCGGCCTGGGGCTGCGCGGGCATCGGCTTCGTGCTGCAGCTGATCGACTGCATCTCGCCGGTCTTCGACCAGCAGTTGCGCCAGGCGTTCCACGACAAGACAGCCCGTACGGTCGTGATCGCGCTGCCGCCCGACGATCGTCAACCGGTCGACGCCACCGCCGGAAGTGGCGGCAACGGCTCCCACACGGAAGCCAGTCCGACCACCCCGCCCGCCGCCCAAGACAGGACTTAAGACTGTGTCTTCCCGCCTCACCCGCGCTGACCTGGATTCCCTGCCCGCGTACGTGCCCGGTCGCAACCTGGCCGACCTGACCCGCGAGCTGGGCATCGCCGAGGCGATCAAGCTGGCCAGCAACGAGGTCCCGTACGGGCCGCTGCCCGGGGTGGCCGAGGCGGTGGCCGACGCGATGCTCACCTCGCACCGCTACCCCGACATGGGCGCGGTGGCGCTGCGGGACGCGCTGGCCGCCAAGCTGGGCGTGGCCGCCGAGCGGATCGTCACCGGCTGCGGCTCGGTCGCGCTGGCCGAGATCCTGGTCAAGGCGACCTGCCTGCCGGGCGACGAGATCGTCTACGCGTGGCGCTCGTTCGAGGCGTACCCGATCATCGCGGCCGGGGCCTCGGCGACCAGCGTGCGGGTGCCCAACACCGGCGACCACGAGCACGACCTGCAGGCGATGGCCGACGCGATCACCGACCGGACCCGGCTGGTGATCGTCTGCAACCCGAACAACCCGACCGGCACGAGCGTGCGCAAGGCCGACCTCGACCGGTTCGTCGCCGCGGTGCCCTCCGACGTGCTGATCGTGCTCGACGAGGCGTACCGGGAACTGGTGACCGACCCCGACGTGCCCGACGGGGTGGCCACCTACGGCGACCGGCCCAACGTGCTCGTGCTGCGCACCATGAGCAAGGCGTGGGGGCTGGCCGGCCTGCGGATGGGTTATCTGGTGGCCCAGCCCGAGGTCGCGGCGGCGATCCGCAAGGTGCTCACCCCGTTCTCGACCAGCCTGGTCGCCCAGGCCGCGGCGATCGCCGCCCTGGCCCAGGAGGAGGAGGTCCGCCGGCGGTGCGCGCTGGTGGTGGCCGAGCGCGATCGGGTCACCGAGGCGTTGCGCGCGCTGGGGGCCGGGGTGCCGAGCAGCCAGGCCAACTTCGTGTGGCTGCCGCTGGGGGCCGGGTCGGTCGCTTTCGCCCAGGTCTGCGAGTCGCGGGGGGTCATCGTGCGGCCGTTCCAGGGTGACGGCGTACGGGTGACCATCGGCACGCCCGACGAGAACGATGCCTTCCTGGCCGCGGCCGAAGTGGCCCTCAAGAGCTAGCTCACCAGTTGCGCCTCGGTTCGGTGGTGGTCTTCCTCGCTCAGGCGGGCGGGGAAGACCCGGCGCCCGGCCGTGAGCACCAGCACCACGGCGGCGACGGCCAGCCCGGCGGTCACCAGCGGCAGCACGCCCAGCTGACCGGCCCGCACCATCCGCTCGCCGAGCAGGGCGCCGCCGCCGATCCCGATCTGGAACGCCACCACATAGAGGGCCGAGGCCGCGTCCCGGGCCCGCGGTGCGATCCGCAGCGGCCCGGCGGCCAGGATCACCGGGATGGCCGTGAACGCGCCACCCCACAGCAGCGTGACGATCACGGTCGGCACCAGCCCCAGCACCGGCGCGAGCAGCCCGGCCGCGACGGCCAGCACGCTGAGCAGGGCGACCAGCACGGTCCCCGGCCGCCGGTCGACGTGCCGGCCCACGGCGAAGTTGGTGATCAGCCCGGCCGCGCCATAGCCCAGCAGCAGCAGGCTGAGCCCCGCGCCCTCGAGCCCGGCATCCCGGCGCACCAGCGGAGCGATGTACGTGTAGGCCGCGAAGTGCCCGATCACCAGCACCGCGGTGATCAGGCAGAGCAGCGCGACCTGGGGATTGCGCACGATGGCGACCGCGGCCCGCAGCTGCTCGGCCGGGCGCGTCTCGAGGTCGTGCGGCCGCGGCGCCAGCTTGGGCAGCACCCGCAGCAGCACGAGCACGCAGATCGCGCCGCCGATGGTCACCGCGCCGATCGCCGCCCGCCAGCCCAGCCACTGACCCAGCGCCGTGCCCAGCGGCACGCCGAGCACGATGGCCAGCGAGTTGCCCACGAAGACCAGCGCCGTCGCCCGGCCCGCCTGCCCCGGCGGCGCCAGCCGTGCCGTGACCGGCCCGATCACCGACCAGAAGACGCCGTGGGCCAGCGCGCAGATCAGCCGAGCCCCGGCCAGAACCTCGAAGGTCGGCGCGAACGTGGCCGCGGCCTGCGACACCACGAAGATCGCCATGGTGATCGCGATCAGCTTGTGCCGCGCCACCCGCATGGTCAGCGCGGTCAGCGGGATCGTGCTGACCCCCGCCACGACGGCGTAGCTGGTGAGCAGCAGCCCGACGTCGGCTTCGGCCACGTCGAGCCCGGTGGCGATCTCGGGCAGCAGCCCGACGGGAATAGTCTCCGCGGTCACATAGAAGAACGCGGAGGCGCCGAGAGCGGCCAGGGCCGGGCGGTTCATCTGCACCTCCGCAGAATAAGCTCTTGATCAGAGCAAAAGAAGGGAGACGACTGTGACGACGCGCTTAACCGAGCTGCTCCGGGTGGCCCACACCCACCCCGGCATCACCCGGGCCGACGCCGCCCGCCAACTCGGCATCGGCACCGGCGCCACCACCGAGCTCGTCGCCCGCCTCTCCCAGGCCACGTTGCTGGCCGAAGCCCCCGCCGCCCCCAGCGGCACCCGGGGCCGCCCGACGACCGTGCTGGTGCCACACCCCGCGGGCCCACTCGTGCTGGCCGCCGAAATCACCCACGAGTCTTGGCGCATCGACGTGGTCGAACTGGGCGGCCACACCCTGGCCTCACTCACGGCCCCCCACGCCGGCACCACGTGGCCCGAGGTCACCACGGCGGTCACTGCCGCAGTCGGCCGCTTCCAGCAGACGTACGGGGGTCGCCTGCGCGCCATGGGCGTCTCGCTCCCCGGCACCGTCGCCCCCGGCCTCCGCCTGGACGCCAGCAACCTGGGCTGGCACAACGTAGACCTGACCACCCTCTGGCCCACCGCCGCCCTCTCCCCCGCCCCCGCCTCTTTGTCCGCCGCCGCTTCTTCGTCCGCCCCCGCCTCTTCGTCCGCCCCCGCCTCTTCGTCCGCTGCCGGTGCGCCTGCCTCTCCTGCCGCCCGGCTGGCCCCCTCCGGCCCGGCTGTCTTCGTGGCCGGCAACGACGCCAGCCTGGCCGCCGCCGCCGAATCGGCCCGAGGCGCGGCCACCGGCGCCTCGGTGGCCCTGCACGTCCGCATCGAGGGCGGCCTGGGCGGCGCGATCGTCAACCAGGGCCACCTGCTGATCGGCGCCACCGGAGCCAGCGGCGAATTCGGCCACATGCCCTTCGGCGACCCCGCAGTAATCTGCCCGTGCGGCGCCCGCGGCTGCTGGGGCACCGCCGTCGACGGCACTGCCCTGGCCCGCTTCCTGGGCCAGCCCCCACCACGCGACCCGGTCACCTACGCCCGCAAAATCATCGCCGCCACCGGCCCCGACGAGCGCGCCGCCGTAGGGGTGATCGCCGCCGCCCTCGGCCGGGGCCTCGCAGGCCTGGTCAACGGCGTGGACGCCGACCTGGTCACCCTGGGCAGCATCGCCGCCGACCTGCTGACAGCCGCCCCCGCCGAACTGCACTCGGCCTACCAGTCGGGCCTGATGGCCATCCGCCGCAAATCCCCGCCCCCGCTGGTCGCCGCCGCCCTGGGCCCCGACGGCCCAATCGCCGGCGCCGCCGAAAACGCCTGGTCCGCCCTGCTGCCCCAGCTCACCTGACCAAGTAACCCGCCGCCGCAGCGCCCACGAGATACACCGGACAACGACCTTCTCTTGTGGACACTTATGCACACGCGGCAACCCAGTCGCCAATCAGCAAGAATCGGGCAGCTACCTAAAGAGACGGTTCCGTTACAGCGAGGAGCGCTTTAGCGTTCGCCTATGGGTCATCGGCGGTCATCCGGGGCGGGAGAGCGAGCGACCGTTGGCATCGCCCTGGTCTTGCTGAGCGCACTCTTCTGGTTCTCCGATGAGCGGAGGCTGGCGGCGTTCGTCGCTCTCGGCCTATTCGTCCCTTACCTCGCACTGATCGCCCCGTTCCGGTGTGGCGGTTTCACGCGCGAACGACGAGCATGCCGCTTGATCGGCAACGGATGGCTGATCGGATGCGGTTTCCATCGGTTCGATCGCTTCGGCAGAATCGTTGGCCGCGATCGTGATCGCGCGGCGGGGCGCTATCGGGACCCAAACCGACGGATCCAATCGGCAGCCTCGGCCGGGCTGCCTCGCGGGCGCGTTGCGGGAGAGCCGAGTCGGCCCCGAGGGTTCGACATCCTTTCGCTGACTGTCAGTCTCAGCAGCATGATTGCTGGTTGGCTGGCGTTGTGGATCGGCCCCTGACCACTACCGATGCCGGGCGCGAATTCCCGGCCCGGATCGACGTCGAGATGTCGGCGCTGAAGTCCTATCCGTTATCCGGGCGGGAGCCAGGGCGAGGTCAAGGGTGGCGATAGTCAGTCGTAGAGATACCACTGGCCCCGACGTCGGTGAGGACGCCGGGGTCAAGCTGTCAGGCGGGACTCGGCTCGTGCCACTGCGCGCCACGCGATTGCCGAACTACGCGACCGCGGACTGGTCTACACGGTGCCCGGCCGAGGCTCGTTCGTCAGCCCTCCCCCCGGCTAGCGGTGCACCAGGGGCGATGGCGAATTCAATGACTACGTAGGGTCGTCAACACGGCCGTGATCTCCGGTCGTGGCGTGGACGGGCGCCGGGCCGCCGCGGTGATTCGGCGCTTCACTGCTGGTGCCAACGGGCGCGTGACTACCTCATAGCGCGAGTCCACGGCCAACCCCGGCAGCATCGTGATCGAGTGGCCGCGCTCCACGTGTTTGCAGGGCGAGCATGTAGTTGTTGAACCGGCAAATCACCGACGGCTCGAAGCCTGCCTCGCGGCACAGGCGGGTGGCCAGTTCCGACATGTACGAGCCGGCCACGTCGAACGTCCATCGTTGGTCGGCGCAGGCTTCCAGGTCGACGGCTTCCAGGGCGGCCAGCGGATGCCCGACCGGCAGCACGAGCACCACCTCGTCCTCGGCCAGCGCCACCAGGTCGATCGACGGGTCGAGCTCGGCCCCGGCGAAGTCGGTGGTCGTGATGATGACGTCGACCTCGTCGCGGCGCAGGGCCGGCATGCTCACGTGCGGCTCCATCTCCAGCAGCACGACGGTCACGTCGGGGTGGCGGGCCGCCAGGGAGGTCACGGCCTGCGACGCCAGGCCGGGCAGCGCGCTCTGGAAGGCGCCCAGCCTGACAACGCCGGCCGGTTCGAGGGTCAGGCCGCGCAGGGCGACCTCGGCGGCGTCCATCGCGGCCAGGATCTCGCGGGCCCGGCCGGCCAGCAGCACCCCGGCCGCGGTCAGGCGCACCCGGCGGCCAGTGCGTTCGAGCAGGGCCGTACGGGTTTCTCGTTCGAGCGTGGCCAGCTGCTGCGACACCGCCGACGGGCTGTGGTTGCCGCGCTGGGCGACCGCGCGCACGGTCCCGTACGTGGCCAGGTCGGCCAGCAACCGCAAGCGCCACGGATTGAGCGTCATTGTGCGACTTTACTTAACAGCGACGGCGGAAAACTGAGATGGACCGGCACAAGTCGAGGCCCTTAGCGTCGAAGTCATGGCTGATTCCTTCTGGTCCGACGCCGAACGTCACCTGGTCCGCTACTCCGGCGCGGGGCGCTTCGTCCCCGAGATCATCGAGCGTGCCGAGGGCAGCTTCGTGTTCACCGCCGACGGTCGTCGCCTGCTCGACTTCACGTCGGGGCAGATGAGCGCGATCCTCGGCCACTCGCACCCGGCCGTGGTGGCCACCGTGCAGCGCCAGGCCGCCACCCTTGATCATCTGTTCAGCGGCATGCTCAGCCGCCCGGTGGTCGAGCTGGCTCGTCGCCTGGCCGAGTCGCTGCCCGAGCCGCTGAGCAAGGTGCTGCTGCTGACCACGGGGGCCGAGTCCAACGAGGCCGCGATCCGGATGGCCAAGCTGGTGACCGGCCGGCACGAGGTCATCTCGTTCGCCCGCTCGTGGCACGGCATGACGCAGGCGGCCGCGAACGCCACCTACAGCTCGGGCCGCAAGGGGTACGGTCCGGCGTCGCCCGGCAACTTCGCCATCCCGACGCCGAACGCGTACCGCCCGGACTTCACCGGACCCGAGGGCGAGCTGGACTGGCGGCGGCAGCTGGACTTCTCGTTCGAGCTGTTCGACGCGCAGTCGGTGGGCAGCCTGGCCGCCTGCATCGTCGAGCCGATCCTGAGTTCGGGCGGCGTGCTCGACCTGCCGCCGGGCTACCTGGCCGTGCTGCGCGACAAGGTGCACGAGCGCGGCGGGTTGCTCATCCTCGACGAGGCACAGACCGGTCTGTGCAGGACCGGCGACTGGTACGCGTTCCAGCGCGACGGCGTCACCCCCGACATCCTGACGCTGAGCAAGACCCTCGGTGCCGGGCTGCCCCTGGCCGCGATCGTGACCAGCCCTGCGATCGAGCAGACGGCGCACGAGCGGGGCTTTTTGTTCTTCACCACGCACGTGTCCGACCCGCTGGTGGCCGCGGTCGGCAACACGGTGCTCGACGTGCTCGAGGCCGACAAGCTCGACCACCGGGCCCGTGAGCTGGGCGCGCACCTCGCCGACGGCCTGCGGGAGCTCGCTGGGCGGCACACCGTGATTGGAGACGTACGGGGAAGGGGTCTGCTTGTCGGTTTGGAATTGGTGCTCGATCGCGACACCAAGCAGCCCGCCGACGAGCTGGGGGCGGCCGTCACCCAGCGTTGCCTGGAGCTCGGCCTGCACATGAACGTGGTGCAGCTGCCCGGCATGGGCGGGGTGTTCCGGATCGCGCCCGCCCTGACTTCCACGGTCGAGGAACTGGATCTGGGCCTGGAAATCCTCGACCAGGCGATCGGCGACGCGGCGCCCCGTTTCACTTGAGCGAAGCGATGATCACCGTGTCGGTGGTGAAGTAGTGCTCGGGCGCCTCCGGGTCGGCCGGCCCGTCCCCGGTCAGGCGCTCGATCGCCACCCAGTCGTCGGTGACCTGCCACAGCCCCGGTTTCCAGGTCAGCTTCTCGGTTCCGACAGCCAGCGGGAATTCCGACATCACGCGGCCGTCCGGGCTCATCACCCGTAAGTGCCGAGCCGCAGTCAGCACGACCGGGCGGCCACGGGACAGCCCCAGCAATGTTCCGTCGACCGGAGTAGCTGCCCCGGCGGACGGGGAAGCCACCGGCACCGGACGCGAGGTGCCATCACTCACGCCGTACGCGACGCCGTCGACCACCACCACATCGCCCGTGACCCGCAGCCCGACCGGCGCCCACACGGTCGCCGCGCCGGTCCGGTGTCCCGCATACTCCGGCGCGGGCAGCCCCGTGGCGACGCGCCAAAGTTCCTTCCCCGTACGCCCGTCGACCGCGATCAGCACCCCGTCGGACCAGCGGCTGATCACCGTCGGCCCCGCCGCCACGACTCCCGACACCTGCGCGGGCCAGCGCCGCAGCGACCACCGTGCGGTGTTCACGCTTTTCGCGTCGACCGGCCCGTCCGCGCGCACCTGCCGCTTGCCGGCGTAGACGCGCATGCTCTCGTCCACGATCAGCGGGGCCATGTTCGTACGGCCGGTGACCTGGGCGGCCGAAACCGAGGACGCGGGATTGGGCGTGGCCGCCGTAGACAGCACCTCGGCCGGGGCCAGCACCCGCCAGCCGATCAGACCGGCCGCGGCGGTCAGCACGAGCGCCGCCAGAGATCGCAGCAGCACCCGGGACACCCGGGCAGCCTATGTCAGGCGACCGCGGCCAGATCGTCGAGGTCGCGGCGCAGGGCCCCCTCGGCGGTCTCGGCGGCGAGCCCGCCGAAGATCAGCGCGAGGATCCGACCCGCGGGCGCGGTGGGCGCACCTTCCTGTTTTACGGTCACCATCGTGCCGCCGCGATGCCGGCCTGAGATGACCGGAACGAAGGAATATGTCATGCGATAGTCGGCGCCGATGCCGGGCGAGGTGACGACGAAACGCTCGGGCACCTCGCATTCGCGCACCCGGAACTCCTCGGTGACCTCGCCGCCGTCGGCCATGCCGCGGGTCTCGCGCCACACCGTGCCCGCGTCGAACGGCCCGGGGCTGCGCACCTCGACCCGGGTGACGGCGGTGAGCCACTCGCGGCGCCGATGCAGATCGGTGAACACCTGCCACACCGCCGCGACCGGCGCGTCGATCAGGCGGGTCACCACGACCGTTGACATAGCGTCACCTCCGCGTACACGGTACGACAAATGTCAGGCCACGATCGTGCCGGAAACTGAGCCCAGCGAGATCTCCGTCCCGGCCGTCGAGCGGGCCGTGCCGCCGATCCGCACCCGGTCGCCGTTCTCGAGGAAGCCGCGCAGCGTGCCGTCGGCCAGCTTGACCGGTTCCGCCCCGTTGCGGGTCAGTTCGAGGAACGAGCCCACCTGATCCCGTACGGGTCCCGAGACCGTGCCCGAGGCGTAGAGGTCACCCGTCCGTACGGAGGCTCCGTTGCTGGTCAGATGGGCCAGCTGCTGGGCCGCGGTCCAATACATCGAGGCGAAGGGCGGCGTGCTGACCAGGGTGTCGTTCCACTCGACGGTCAGCCGCAGGTCGTACGCGGGCCCGGCCGGGCGCAGATAGCCGAGCGGTTCCGGATCTTGCGGGCCGGGCGGGACGGTGGCCAGCGCGTCGAGCGGCACCACCCACGGCGACACCGACGTGGCGAACGACTTGGCCAGGAACGGGCCGAGCGGGCGATACTCCCAGGCCTGCAGGTCACGGGCCGACCAGTCGTTGACCAGCGTGACCCCGAAGACGTGCTCGGCGAACTCCGTGGTGGTGATCCGCCGGCCCGGGGTGCCGACCACGAACCCGACCTCGGCCTCGACGTCGAGCCGCCGGGTCGGCCCGAACACGCCCTCGGCCAGCTGACCGGTCGGCCGCACGATCGGGGTGCCCGACACGACCACCGTCGCCGACCGGCCGTGATAGCCGATCGGCAGGTGCTTCCACTGCGGCGACAGGCCGGGCGCGTCGGGGCGCAGGATCGCCGAGACGTTGAGCGCGTGATGCTCCGACGAATAGAAATCGGTGTAGTCGGCCACCTCGAACGGCAGGTGCAGGGTCACATCGCGCAGCGGGATCACCGGCGGTCCCGACGCCACGTGCGCCACCACTGCCTCACGCGCGGCCGTCCACTCCCGACGCCCGGCCGCCATCAGCGGGTTGAGCGATCCTGCGGCCAGTCGCCCGCCGAGCGCCGTCAGATCAACAACACCAGTTCCCAGCCGTACGCCGAGACGCCGCTCGCCGCGAGGCAGGGAGAACACCCCGTACGGCAGATTGTCCGGCCCGAAACCGTCGCTCACTCGTACCCACCGTTGATCAGGCCCAGCCGCACCAACTCGGTGAGCGGCTCGACGACGTTGGCTGCCCCGAAACCGGCGAACAGTGGCCGCGGTTCGGCCCGGCGGGCCCGGCAGGCCTCGACCAGCGGCACCGGATGGGTCGCGGCCAGCACCTCGGCCACCTCGGCGACCTCGCCGCCGTCCTGCGCGCTGATCGAGGCGGTCAGCACGTTGAGGAAGCCGTGATGGGTGAAGCCGGTCTCGGGATCGGTGTGCCGGATGGCGTGCCGCAGCCCCGCGGCCAGGCGGAACGGCAGCTCACGGTCGCGGCAGGCGCAGAGCACGGCGGCCAGCTCGACCGGTGTCGGGAACAGCTCGGCCGCGAGCCCGCCGACCCGGAACTTGGGGGCCAGGGCCAGCCCGTCCGCCCGGGCCTGGGCGACCGTGTCCAGCGCGGCCAGCAAACCCCAGCTCAGCGGGATCTCGGCGTACACCCGGAGCTTTTCGTCACCCTGCGCCAGCACACGCAGATCGGCCAGCCCGGGCTGCGGATCCTCGCCGCGGCGGGCGACCGCGGCCTCCAGATGCTGCACGCGACCCCCGGCCGCCCGCAGCTTCTCCACGGCGACCGGCACGGCGCTCACGCTCACGTCGCCGACCAGGGCCACCGGCAGGTCATGGGCGCGCAGGTCGGCGCCGATCAGCGAGGCGGGCATGAGCAGGGGCCCGAGCAGGCCGGCGAACCAGCCCGCACGGTGCTCGTCGTGCTTGGCGACGGCCTCGGCGACGCCGGTGGGGCTCGGCGGCAACAACGAGGCATCGTCCACCAGCCCGGCGAAGAGCGGAGGCACCAGCGTTGACACGAATCCGAACCTAATAGACGCTTCCAGAAGCGGACAACCACGTCCAAGATGTCTGATTTCAAGTGAGGCAACGATGCCCTACTACCGCAGCGTCGGCGAGGTGCCCCACAAGCGGCACACTCAGTTCCGGCGACCCGACGGCGGCCTGTACGCCGAGGAGCTGATGGGACAGGAAGGTTTCTCGTCCGACTCCTCGCTGCTCTACCACCGCCACGCGCCGACCGCGATCGTCTCGGCCGACATCCACGAGGCGCCCCCGGCCCGGCGCTCACCCAACCTGCCGCTCAAGCCACGCCATCTGCGCACCCACAAACTCGACGCCGGCCCGGCGGACGCGGTGCTCGGCCGCCACCCGCTGATGGCCAACGACGACGTGCGCATCGGCTACGCGATCGCCGACCGGCCCTCGCCGCTCTATCGCGACGCCGTCGGCGACGAGCTGCTCTACGTCGAGGACGGCCGGGTCGCCGTCGAGACCACGTTCGGCACGCTCGAGGCCGGCTCGGGCGACTACGTGATCATCCCGACCTCGGTCGTGCACCGGATCGTGCCGCTCAACGGCCCCGCGCGCCTGCTGACGATCGAGGCCAACGGCCACATCGGACCGCCCAAGCGCTACCTCTCCGTACGCGGTCAGTTCCTCGAGCACGCGCCCTACTGCGAGCGCGACCTGCGCGGCCCGTCATCGCCGCTGCTGGTCGACGAGACCGACGTCGAGGTGCTGGTCAAGCATCGGGCCGGGTGGACCCGGCACGTGTACGCCCACCACCCGTTCGACGTGGTCGGCTGGGACGGCTGCCTCTACCCGTGGGCGTTCTCGATCCACGACTTCGAGCCGATCACTGGCCGGGTGCACCAGCCGCCGCCCGTGCACCAGACGTTCGAAGGCCCCAACTTCGTGGTCTGCTCGTTCGTGCCGCGCAAGGTCGACTACCACCCGCTGGCCATCCCCGTGCCGTACAACCACCACAACGTCGACTCGGACGAGATGATGTTCTACACCGGCGGCAACTACGAGGCCCGCCGCGGCTCCGGCATCGAACAAGGCTCGATCTCACTGCACCCGTCCGGCTTCACCCACGGCCCCCAGCCTGGCGCGGTCGAACGGGCCCTGGGCGCCGAAGCCTTCGACGAGCTCGCCGTCATGGTCGACACGTTCCGCCCGTTGGACCTCTGCGACCCAGCCCTGGCCGTCGAAGACACCGCCTACGCCTGGACGTGGAACCGCTAGCCCTTCAGCACCGACATCTCGACGTCGATCCGGGCCGGGAGCGGCTTCTCGGCCGGGAACGACGGAACCCGCAGGGCGACCGTCCCTGCCTCCTTGTGCAGGCAGTACCCCTTGCCCGCGGCCAGCTCGAGATACCCGTCCTGATACTTGACGCCGTTACTCTCCTCGCACGCACCCGGGTCGGCGAACGGATCACCGGTCGCCGCCCCGATCGTGGCCCGCCCCTCGAGCGGCTCCGCACTCCACACCCGCGCGTCGGCCCCAGTGCAGTTCTGCACCTTCTCATCCTTGCCCGGCGTCGCACACAACAGCGAGACATCACCCGTGTACGGATCCGTGCCCGCTCGCGGCGGCGCCAGCCACAACGCCGCCTGCGGATACTTCGACTCCGTACTCATCGGCGCCTCAACCTTGAGCACCGCCGTGCCAAACCCCTGCTCCGCCGGCGCCGACGACCCGATGATCCTCGGCAAGGCAGCCGGCTCCACCGGATCGTCCCCGGTCTGACTGCGATACAACGTGACCGCGAACGTGCCCGCCGCCACCACAGCCACGGCCAACGCCGCCCCGATCGCACCCCGCCCGAGCCGATCGCGCCGCACCAGCACAACCGCCACCCCGACCAGCACAACCACCGCCACAACGGCGATCACGAGATCCACCATGCCCGATAAGGTACTCACCACCCTGTGAATAACTCAGGGCGCCCGCTTGACAAGCGCTACTGTCCTTCCTTCTCCCCAGGGCGGGTGGGGGTTTGGGATGGCTGCTCCGGTGATCCTTTTGGCCGACCCGGGTGACATAACGAACTGATGTCTCGGCCGGCACGGCTGCGCGGCCTCGCCCGCGGTGCAGGTATGCGCGCGGCGAGCAGCTGCTGATCAAGCGCCGCGGGGCTTGAAGCGGCGCGAGGGAACCGAGAGTTGGACAAATCGACGGCCTGCTCGCAACGTCGCCGCCAGGGACAAAACGGCGTGCGGACCTGTTGCTGGAAGCGAGCCAAGGCTCCCACCGTTGACCGGCAATCTCGGCACCGGGGAGCACTTCGCGTCACGGACGGCGCCGCATCGGCCGACGCGCTTGGGGACGATTACCACGCCGGATCCGACATCAACCGGGTCCCGCAATGGTCGTTGATTGTCCATGGCCGAGGAGGAGCCGCAGATGGGGCTACGGTGCTGCGGTGGCATCGCGGAGTGT
The DNA here is from genome assembly GCF_016785085.1 of Paractinoplanes lichenicola. Classification (GTDB taxonomy): domain Bacteria; phylum Actinomycetota; class Actinomycetes; order Mycobacteriales; family Micromonosporaceae; genus Actinoplanes; species Actinoplanes lichenicola. The sequence continues at coordinate 80,537 of NZ_JAENHO010000003.1, read as the reverse complement.
GCAACGGCATGTCGAGCGCAGCGACGCAGCCGCTCGTGAGCTCGAGGAACTCAGCCCCAGTTGGGTCCATCGGGTTGCCACCGACGACCGGTCTGTCACCGAGATCATCGTGTTGACCGGATGGTGAGGCCGGGGCCGACGAGCGACCCCGGCCTCGAAGCTCAGCCGATGTGGAAGTTCTCGCCGTAGACCGCGAAGTCCAGCGGCGTGTTCAGGTCGAAGTTGCCGTTGGTGAGGAAGCGGCGCTGGGCGGTGTCCACCCTGGACGTGTCCGAGTGCGCCTCCTCCTTCTTCATCTCGATCACGCGCTCGTCCAGGAAGGCGTTGAGCCAGGCCCGCTCGTCGCCGCCCTGTGCCGGGGGCTTGGCCCGCTTGAGCGCCTGGTTGCGGATCGCCCGCATGCCCTCGTAGCCGTGCATCACTGCGGCGTCGTAATAGGCGAACTGCCCAAGAGCCCGTACGCCGTCGCTCTTGCCGTCGCGTACCGAGGGGTTGAAGTAGACGCGGTCGCGCTCGGACTCCTGCGCGGCCTGGAATCGGGTGTCGGCGGCGGCCGTACGCCAGTCCGCCGTGAAGTTCGGGTCGAGCCCCGCGTGCGAGTCCGTCCCGTTGACGTTGCGCAGCGCCGGAAGGTACTTGGCCAGCACGTTTCCGGGTACGGCGTTGGTGTACGCCTGCACGAGCTCGAGCATGTCGCCCGTGCCCGAGCAGAAGCCGATGATGCCGGCCGTGTAACCGCGCCCGTCGCCGATGTCCTCGATGTAGCGGAACTGCGCCCGCCAGTCGAGCGACGAGTTCTCGGCTGCCGACACGATCTGCATCGCGACGTCCTTTTTGGCCGGATTGTCCAGCCCGACACCGGCGGGGGTGGTGGGGGAAGAACCACCGCCGGGCAGCGTCCATTTCTGGTTGGCCGACGTCGAGCAGGTCCAGATCTGCAGGCGAGTGGCGTTGGCCGTGCTGCCGCCCGTCACGTCCAGGCACTTGCCGCTGCCCGTATTGACCAGAGTTCCGTTGCCGGCGGACCACTTCTGGGCGCCGGTGTTGTTGCAGTCGTACAGCTGGATCTTGGCGCCGTCGGCCGTCGACGCCGCTGTCACGTCGAGGCATTTGCCGAGGGCGCGGATGCTGCCGTCGGTGTTGCCCACGGTCCACTGCTGGGCCGCGGTGCTGTTGCAGTCGTAGAGCTGGATGGCGGTGCCGTTGGCCGAGCTAGCGGCCGCGACGTCGATGCATTTGCCGCCCAGGCCCTTGATCGGCCCGGCGGCGGCGGCACTGGCCGGAAGCAGCCCGTAGGTCAGGGCGGCTGCGGGGACGGCCAGGGCGACGGCAGCGTAAATAGCGCGTTTCATGGCGCTCCTCGAAGAGGGGGGATTCGTGGGGATGGCGCGCGCGACGAGGAGAGACGCTACAACTGTTAAAAAGGTTTATCAATAGTCTTCGATAGCCTGCTCTAGGCTGACTTCCGGACCCTTGACACCCGCTGGCGGTCGGCCTACCGTCCGGGCTAACTGTTAGTCAGTTTGCCAATCAGTCGACTCGCACCCGGGAGCCGCCGTGACCCGTCTGGCCGGTTCGTCGAAACTGCTGCGCGCCATGAACGAGAGCGCGGCTCTGGCTCACCTGCTGGACCCCGGCATGCTCACGCGGGCCGATCTGCGCAAGCTCACGGCCCTGTCGACCCCGACGATCTCCGAGGTGCTGCGCCGGCTGACCGACGCCGGCCTCGTCAACGTGGTGGGGCACAACAGCGGCCGGCCGGGCCCGAACGCGGAGATCTACAACGCCAACCCCGAGGCGGCGTACGCGGCGGCGGTCTCCGTCCGTGACATCGGCGCGAGCGGCGCCCCCTCGGTGGTCGCGGCCCTGTGCGACCTCACCGGCACGGTTCGCGGGCGCATCGAGTCCCGCATCGACTTCCTCACCACCGACCCGCTGACCGCGCTGGTCGACGTCGTCGCCCGGCTGCGCGACGAGGCCGGCGTGTCCGCCGAGCGGATCCGTCACGTGCACTTCGGCGTGGCCGGCTCCTACGACCCGCACACCGAGACGATCCGGCACGTCGACGTGCCCGGCTTCGGGCGTACGGGTCTGGTGCCGCAACTCGCCGCGGCGCTCGGCACGGCCGTCGGCGTCGACAACGACGTCAACCTGGCCGCGATCGCCGAGCGACGTCGCGGGGTGGGCCGCGAGGCGGAGGGCTTCGCCCTGCTGTGGCTGGGCGAGGAGGGCCTCGGTCTGGCAATCGACATGGCCGGCACGCTGCTGCGCGGTGCCCGGGGCGGCGCCGGCGAGATCGGCTACATGCCGCTCTACTCCCCCGACTCCTCGCACCGCAAGCTCGACCTGCAGGACCTGTTCGGCGGCGCGGCGATCCTCGAGCTGGCCCGGGACAACGGCGTTCCGGGTCGCACCCCCGCCGAGGCCGTACGGGCCGCGGCCGCCGACTCGGGCCCGGGCGACGACTTCCTGATCGCGCTGGCCGACCGCATCGTGATCGGCCTGGCCGCGGTGATCGCCGTGCTCGACCCCTACCTGGTGGTGCTGGCCGGCCCGATCGCCCAGGCGGGTGGCGACCGGCTGCTGTCCGCGGTCAACTTCGCCGTACGCCGGGCCGCCCCGCTGGAGAGCACGATCGCCATCACCTCGATCGACGACGACTCCGTGCTGCTGGGCGCCCTCGACGCCGGCCTCACCGCCGTCCACGACTCCCTCATCGCCTCGATCCGCGACTCCTGACCCGCTCCTCAGCCAGCCCCGCACCACCCCCGCCCGACAGCACTCCCGGCCCGACAGCAGTCCCGCTCCAACCCCGGTCCGACAGCACTCCCGGCCCGACAGCACACACGCTCCAACCCCGCCCTAAAGGCCCTCCCGATCTCGAAGTTCCACTTCGATTTCTCGCGTTTTATCGCTTTATTTCGTTTCTTCGCACAGCCGAATCTTGAGAGGCCACAGTGAACAAACGGTTCCCGCGCGCCCTTTTTGCCCTGATAACAACAGCTGCGCTGGCGACGGCCTGCACCCCGGCGCCCAAGGAAAACAAGATCGCCGACCCCGGCACGGAGGTGGCCGGCACCGTCGAACTCTGGCACTTCTTCACCGAGCGCGAGGCCGCCGCGATCGACCAGGTGGTCAAGGACTTCGAGGCCGAGCACCCGAAGATCAAGGTGACGATCAAGTCCGGTCAGGACGACTCCAAGGTCACCCAGGCCATCGGCGCCGGCAACGGTCCCGACGTCGGCCTGTCGTACTCGACCGACATCGTCGGCAAGTTCTGCTCGTCGGGCGCGTGGGTCGACCTCAAGCAGTACGTCGATCGCGACAAAGTGGACCTGAACCAGCTCAACGCGACCACCCGGTCCTACACCGAGTTCCAGGGCAAGCGCTGCGCGATGCCGTTCCTGGCCGACGCGTACGGCATGTTCTACAACAAGGACCTGTTCGCCAAGGCCGGGCTGAGCGCGCCGCCCAAGACCCTCGACGAGCTGACCGCGTACGCGAAGAAACTGACGGTCAAGAACGCGGACGGCTCGCTCAAGACCGTCGGCTTCCTGCCGCTCTACGACTTCTATGAGAACGCGGCCTCGCATCTCGCCCCGGCCGTGGGCGCCAAATGGCTGACCGACGACGGCAAGTCCGCGGTCGGCGCCGACCCGGCCTGGAAGACGCTGATGACCTGGCAGAAGCAGCTCGTCGACTGGTACGGCTACGAGAACCTGACCAAGTTCCGGGCGAGCCTGGGTGACGAGTACAGCGCCGACAACGCCTTCCAGAAGGGCCAGGTCGCGATCAACATTGACGCCGAGTATCGCCTGGCTTTCGTCAAGGACCAGACCCCGAACCTCAAGTACGGGGTGGCGCCGATCCCGGCCAGCGATCCCGCGCACTACGGCGGCGGCTACGTGACCGGCAACATCGTCGGGATCAGCAAGAACGCCAAGAACCCTGAGGCCGCGTGGGAGCTGATCAAGTATCTGACCACTAACGACAAGGCGGTCATCAAGCTGGCCGGGCTGCTCAAGAACATCCCGACCACCACCGCGGCGATCGCCGACCCGGGTCTCAACGCTGACGCCGACTTCAAGACGTTCATCGACATCTTCAACAACCCGAACTCGTCGACGACTCCGCCCAGCGCGTCGGGACCGGCGTACCAGGAAACGTTCGGGCAGTTCTTGAACAGCTATCAGGCGGGCAAGGTCAAGGATCTCGACGCGGGCCTGGCCGACGCCGACAAGCAGATCAACAGTGTCATGACGCTGGGCGGCTGACATGACCGCCAAACCCTTGGGCGTACGGGTGAGGAAGGGCGCCACGACCTTCTCGTTCCTCGCGCCCGCGCTGATCGGCATCGCGGTGTTCTTCCTGTACCCCCTGGGTTCGGCGGTCTACTTCTCGTTCACGAAGTTCGACCTGCTCTCGGTGCCCGAGTGGGTGGGGCTGGACAACTACAGGCGGATGGCCGACGACCCGTTCCTGCTCCAGTCGATCCGCAACACGCTGTGGATGGTCGTCGTTTTCGTTCCCGTACGGATCATCGGCGCGATCGGCCTCTCGATGCTGCTGACCCAGCTCAAGCGGGGCGCCGGTTTCTTCCGTACGGTGTTCTACCTGCCCGCGCTGGTCCCCCCGGTGGCCGCCACCATCGCGTTCGTCTACTTGCTCAAGCCCGGCACCGGCCCGGTCAACCACTTCCTCGAGATGATCGGCATCGAGGGCCCGCTCTGGTTCAACTCGCCGGCCTGGGCCAAGCCCTCGCTCGTCCTGCTCGGTCTGTGGGCGATCGGCGACCTGATGGTGATCTTCCTGGCGGCCGTCCTCGGGGTCCCGGCCAGCCTGTACGAGGCCGCGGAGCTGGACGGCGCGAACGCGTGGCAACGGTTCCGCTCGATCACGCTGCCGACGATCCAGCCGGTGGTCCTGTTCGCCGCGGTGACCGGTGTGATCTACACGCTGCAGTACTTCGACCAGGCGGCGGTGGCGGGCTCGATCGCCAGCGGGCAGGCCACCGTCGGCGGCGGCATCTCGTCGAACTTCGGCTTCCCCGAGGGCTCGACCTTCACCTATCCGCTCTGGCTCTACACCGTCGGCTTCCGCTACAGCGCCCTCGGCTATGCGAACGCGCTGGCCATCGGGCTGTTCGTGGTGGCACTGGGCGTGACTCTGATCCTGCTGCGCCGGGCCAAGGCCTTCACCGGGGAGGAATCGTGACCGCCGTCCTGTCGCCACCGGCCGTGGAGGTGCCGGCCCCGGACCGGCGTTACAACCGGCAGCGCCGGCTGGCGTGGATCGGCAAGCACAGCATCGCGATCGCGCTCGGGATCATGTTCGTGACCCCGGTCGTCTATCTCGTGCTGCTCTCGCTGATGACCAGCGACCAGGCCCTGACCGCCGACTACTGGCCGAACTCGTGGCATCCGGAGAACTACGTCCGGGTCTTCGAGGTCACGCCGTTGCCGCACTACCTGCTCAACACGGTCATCTACGCGGTGTCGTCGACGGTGCTGGTGCTGCTGTCGAGCGTCCCCGCCGCGTACGCGCTGGCGAAGTTGAAGTTTCGCGGCCGCAACGGACTGTTCCTGCTCGTGATCTGCGTGATGATGCTCCCGCCGCAGGTCGTGACCGTGCCGCTGTATCTGATGTGGGCCCGCTACGGCCTGACCGGCTCGCTGGCCCCGCTGATCATCCCGGCGCTGTTCGGCGACGCGTTCTGCATCTTCCTGCTGCGCCAGTTCCTGCTGACCATCCCCAGCGAATATCTCGACGCGGCCCGGGTCGACGGCTGCGGCGAGTGGCGCACGCTGCTGCGGGTCGTGCTGCCGATGGCTCGTCCGGGCATCGCGGCGGCCGGGCTGTTCCAGTTCTTCTACTGCTGGAACGACTATTACGGCCCGCTGCTCTACACCAGCGAGAACGAGAGCTCGTGGACGCTGTCGCTCGGCCTCGCGTCGTTCCACAGTGTCCACCACGTCGACTGGAACCTGGTCACGGCGGCAACGGTGCTGGCCATGGCACCCCTGATCATCATCTTCTTCTTCGCTCAACGTGCCTTCGTCCAAGGCATCACATTGACGGGATTCAAGGGTTGAAAATCGCAGTCATCGGCGGTGGATCCACCTACACGCCGGAGCTCGTCGACGGTTTCGCCCGGCTCGGCTCGATGGTCACCGAACTGGTGCTGATCGACCCGGCGGCCGAGCGGCTCGAGGTGGTGGGCGCGTTCTCCGCCCGCATCCTCCAGCACTACGGGCACCAGGCCAAGATCTGGTGGACGACCGACCTCGACGCGGGTGTGACCGACGCCGACGTGGCGCTGATCCAGTTGCGCGTCGGCGGCCAGCAGGCCCGCATCAACGACGAGACATTCCCGCTGGAGTGCGGCTGCGTCGGTCAGGAGACCACGGGCGCCGGGGGTCTGGCCAAAGCCCTCCGTACGGTCCCCGTGGTGCTCGACGTGGCCGCGCGCATCCGGGAGCGGGCCAAGCCGGGGGCGTGGATCATCGACTTCACGAACCCGGTCGGGATCGTCACGCGGGCACTGCTCGACGCCGGCCACCGGGCGGTCGGGCTGTGCAACGTGGCGATCGGCTTCCAGCGGCGGTTCGCCGGGCACCTCGGCGTGGAGCCGTCGCAGGTGGTGCTCGAGCACGTCGGCCTCAACCACCTGACCTGGGAGCGAGCCGCCTATGTGGACGGTGTCGATCAACTTCCCGGCTTGCTGTCCTCGCACCTCTCGTCGATCGCGGCCGAGGTCGACCTGGAGCCCGCGGTGCTGCAGTCGCTGGGCAATGTGCCGTCGTACTACCTCTCGTACTTCTACTCACACGACCGGCATGTGCAGTCGTTGATCGGCGCACCGACGCGGGGTCAACGGGTGGCCGAGCTGGAGGCGCAACTGATCGAGATGTACCGCGACCCGGCTCTGGTGGAGAAGCCGGCGCTGCTCGGGGAACGCGGGGGCGCGTACTACTCGGAGGCCGCGGTCGGATTGATCGCCTCGCTGCACGGGTTCGACGACTCTTCCGTGCACTCGGTGAACGTACGGAATGAGGGTCTTTTGCCGTTTCTGCCGGCGGATGCCGTCGTCGAGGTGTCGGCGCGCGCATCGGTGGCCGGCCCGGCGGCACTGCCGGTCTCGCCGTTGCCGCCGGATCTGTCGGGACTTATCGGGCATGTCTCCGGTTACGAGGAGTATGCGCTGGACGCGGCGCTTCGCGGGGGTCGTGACCGGGTGTATCGGGCGCTGCTTGCGCACCCGCTGATCGGGCAGCACGAGATCGCCGACCCGCTCACCGACCGGCTCATCGCGAGCGGCCGGGTGCATCTCGCGTGGGCCCGATGAGAGCGCTCTATCTGGCGGTCGACGGCGGCAACTCGAAGACCGACGTGGTGCTCGGCACGGCGTCCGGCGAGGTGCTGGGCTACGTCCGCGGCGGCACGTCGTCCCCGCACAACATCGGCCTCGACGGCACGGTCCACGTGCTCGACCAGCTGATCCGGGCCGTGCACGCGCGGGCCGGCATCCCGTTCGGCACACCCGTCGAGATCGTGGCGGCGTACCTGGCCGGCGCCGACCTGCCGGTCGAGGTGACCGCGCTGCAGGAGGCGCTCGCGGCCAGGTCGTGGGCCCGGCGCACCGTGGTCGACAACGACTGCTTCGCCCTGCTGCGCTCGGGCACGTCGATGCCGGACGCGATCACGGTTGCCTGCGGGGCCGGCAACAACTGCGCGGGGCGGGCGGCCGACGGTCGTACGGCCCGGTTCGTCGCCCTCGGCCCGATCTCGGGCGACTGGGGCGGCGGGCACGAGCTGGCCGACCAGACCCTGCACCTGGCCGCCCGCGGCGAGGACGGGCGGGGCGCGCCGACCGCGCTCAGCGCCGCCGTGGCCGCCCACTTCGACCGGCCCACGGTCGAGGCCGTCTCGATCGCCGTGCACTTCGGTGAGATCCCCCGCGAGGTGATCCCGCCGCTGTCACACCTGCTCTTCGAGGTGGCCGCCGCGGGGGACGAGGTGGCCCTGGCCCTGATCAGACGCCAGGCCGACGAGATCGTGGGCCAGCATCGCGTGGCGGCGACCCGGCTGGGCCTGCTCGACCGGCCGCATGCGCTGGTGCTGGGAGGCAGCGTTTTGCGCGCGCAGCACCCGGTTCTGCACCGTCAGGTGGTGGCGGGCGCCTGTCGGCAGGCTCCGCTGGTCGAGATCTCGGTGCCCACTGAGTCACCTATCGTCGGGGCGGCGTTGCTGGCCCTGGACACCCTCGCTCCCGGACACAGCGCCGAACCCGCCCTGCGAACCGCCCTGTCGTCGGAGCGCGAGGCCGCCTGAACAGACCGGTTTGTCCAGGTCAGCGGCGGGTCAGGATCAAGATCTCGGCCAATGCCGCCACCGCCATCGCGACCACGAGCGGCACCACGCCCCCGACCAGGGCATAGACGAACAACAGGAGAGGCGCCACGAAGCCCACGTAGGCCGCGGCCGCCAGTGGACGGTTGTGCTGCCGGAGCCGGGTCAAAGCGGCCGCCAACGGCTCCGGCACGGCCCGATTGAGCGCGAAGATCACGCCCGCGAACAGCAGCACGCCGATCAGCCCGCCCCAGGTTCGCGAGATCCCGGCGCTGGTCAAGGTCATCAGGCCCGCGAACAGCCCGGCGACCAGCGTGGCGTTGGTGCCGAAAAGCACGTGCCGCCGGATCGCCTCCGCCGAGTCGGCCGACGGGTCGAGCACAGGCTTGCTCGGCCGGCTGACCACGCCCTCCCCGGTCCAGTCGGCCGAGGTGGCCTGCTGTTCCTCGGTGTCGGGCCGGTCCGGCGCCGGATAGGCCCGCGGGAACGGCTGCGGATATTCGCCCTCGGCATCGGGCGCCACCGGCAGGGTCGCGTCATCGGCCAGCGACTCCAGGGCCTTCGCCCAGCGCCGCCGCTCGAACCGCACGATGCCCACATCCCGCTGGGCGTCCCCGATCGCCGGGTCAAGATCCAAGGCCTGCGCGTACGCCCGTTGCGCCAGATCGAAAAGTCGAAGGCGCGCCGCCACGACGGCCAGCACCAGATGCGCCTCGGCCTCGGCCGGCGCGACCCGGACAGCGTTCCAGGCGGCGTTCAGCGCTTCCTGCCCGTTGCGCGACTCGCTGAGCAGGGCCGCCCCCGTACGCTGGGCATACGCGTCGGCCGGCCACTGCCGAATGATCTCGCTCGCGACCTGCGCCGCCTCGCCGTACTTCTGACTGTCGGAGAGCGCCATGGCCCGCACGACAAGATTGGTCAACGTCGACGGGGACGCCGCCACCGCCCGCTCGGCCGCCCGCAACGCCTCACCCGGTTGATCGGCCGCCAGATGAATGCGGGCCAGGGTCGCCAGCAAACTCGCCTCGTCGGGCGCCGCCGCCAGCCCCGAAGCGACCTCCTGCGCGGCCTCGTCATATCTCCCGAGGTCGGCCAGCAGCAGCGCACGCTGCCGATACTCTTCCGGCGTGGTTTCGGGTTCCAGAGGCGCGGCCACGCTCCGAGAGTAGGCGCTCCCACGAAATCCCACGCTGCGGGGTAACCCGCCCCACGCTCCCGTCAGGCCACATTTCGCCCACACCACCCCGGCACAGTGCGGCTCTCGCCGGTACTCCGGTGGTGCTGAGTGAGTACTCACATACCGGGATGGGTTGGCTCCGCGTCGTTGGGGTCGCCGCCGGCTAACCCCACGCCCCGGCCCGCTGGTGAGTGAGTACTTACATACCGAAAGGGCTCGTCGCCTGGAGGGAGAGTCCCAAGATGCGAAGGAGCCAGCCCACCCGGTATGTGAGTCCTCACTCAACACCGCGCGGGGGCATTGACCTTCCGGCGACCACTCCAACGACTCGAAGCGGTCTAGCTGCCCCGGGTATGTGAGTACTCACTCACTAATACGCGCAGGACTGCGCCGGCAGCCGCGCTACCGAAGCAAAGGAGCCTAGCCAACCCGGCATGTGAGTCCTCACTTACTCAATACCCGCTGGGCACAAGCCTCCCGGCGGCCACGCCAACGGCTCGAAGCGGCCAACTCCTCCGGGTATGTAAGTACTCACTCACCGACGCGCGGCAGGAGATGAGCTTCGGCACCAGCAGCGACGGTGGCGGCGGTGGTGCTAGCAGCAACAGCGACGGTGGCGGCGTTGACGGCGGCGGCAGCGGCGGTGACGGCGGTGACGGCGGTGACGGCGGCAGCGGCGGTGACAGCGGCAGCGGCGGTGACAGCGGCAGCGGCGGTGACAGCGGCAGCGGCGGTGACAGCGGCAGCGGCGGTGACGGCGGCAGCGGCGGTGACGGCGGTGGCGGGAGCGGCGGGCGGCTGGAGCGGGGCGTGATTCTACGAACGGCGGTGCTGACTCAAGTCCTGACCATCGGCGCGGAGACTCAGGTCTGGGTGACCAGCGCGACCGCCATAGCCGCCAGCCCCTCACCACGGCCGGTCAAGCCCAGGCCGTCTGTGGTGGTGCCGGAGATGGTGATCGGGGCGTTGACCGCGGCCGACAGTACTTGTTGGGCTTCTGTGCGGCGTTTGCCGATTTTGGGGTGGTTGCCGATGACCTGGATCGAGACGTTGACGATCTCGAAGGAGGCGGCCCGCACCAGGCGCGCGGTCTCGGTCAGCAGTGCGACCCCGGAGGCGCCGGACCATTCCGGGCGGGAGGTGCCGAAGTTGCTGCCCAGGTCGCCCAGCCCGGATGCGCCGAAGAGCGCGTCGCATGCGGCGTGGGCGGCCACGTCGGCGTCGGAATGTCCGGCCAGGCCGGTTTCGCCGGGCCAGAGCAGGCCGGCTACCCAGCATGGTCGCCCGGCCTCGAAGGCGTGCACGTCCGTTCCGATGCCGACCCGGTGGTTGATCACCGGGTCAGGTTACTGGGGGTGGGAGAGCAGCGCCTCGGCCAGGATCAGGTCCAACGGGCGCGTGATCTTCAGGGCCAGCTCGGAGCCGGGGACGCAGGTGACCTGGATGCCCGCCTTCTCTACCAGGCCGGCGTCGTCGGTCAGCGGGTCGGACGCGGCGGCGTGGGCGGCGGCGAGCACGCTGTGCTGGAAGCCCTGCGGGGTTTGCACGCTGCGCAGGACGGAACGGTCGACCGTGCCGAGGACTGTTTCGCCGACGGTGACCTCTTTGATCGTGTCGACCACCGGGAGCACGGGAATCACGGCGGGACGGCCCTCGCGGACGGCCGCGGCCACCGACTCGATCACGGCGGGCGGGGTGAGGGCACGCGCGGCGTCGTGGACGAGCACGATGTTGATCTCGGGTGGGACGGCGGCCAGGGCCAGTGCCACCGACTCCTGACGTTCGGCCCCGCCGGCCACCACGGTGACCGGCGCGACCGGCGCCAGAAGTGTGCGCACCGACTCGACCTCGGCCGCTGGAGCGGCGACCACGATGAGACGGACCGACGGCGAGGCCGCCACCCGGCGAATCGCGTGCACGAGCAGCGGTTCACCGGAGAGCAGGCGCAACGCCTTGGGCCCGCCCGGGCCGAGCCGCAGACCGGCACCTGCCGCCGGAACCAGGACCGCGACGTCACCGCGGGCATTCAGCTTCGCGGTCACGTCGCGGTCCTGTGCGAACACAAAAACGGTGTTGTGGATCAGGCCTCGGTGAGGACCTTGTCGAGGAGAACCTCGGCCTCGTCCTTGGTGCTCTTCTCCGCCAGAGCGACCTCGCCGACAAGGATGTCGCGCGCCTTCGCCAGCATGCGCTTCTCTCCGGCCGAGAGACCACGCTCGCGCTCACGACGCCAGAGGTCACGAACAACCTCGGCAACCTTGAGGGGGTTACCGGAGGCCAGCTTCTCGAGATTGGCCTTGTAACGCCGCGACCAGTTGGTCGGCTCCTCGGTGTGCGGAGCGCGGAGGACGTCGAAGACCTTCCCCAGGCCTTCCTCGCCAACCACTTCGCGCACGCCGACGATTTCGGCGTTCTCAGCGGGCACCCGCACGGTCAGATCGCCCTGGGCAACGCGCAGCACAAGATACTGCTTTTCCTCGCCCTTGATGACCCTTGTTTCGATTGCCTCGATGAGTGCGGCCCCGTGGTGGGGGTAAACAACGGTCTCGCCGACACTGAAAACCATAGGTTCGAAGCCCCTTTCGCTGTGTCTAGGGTAACACGCTCAGGCAGCTATGTCCCGCCCTGCCGGTGACTGTTAGTGCAGCTCAGAGGCCCTGTGATGGGCGTTTCTGCGGCTTGACAGACGGGCCGCGAGCTGCCTCAGTAACAGTGAGTGATTAGTTGGTTACCCCTAAGGGGCACGGGTCGGATATTTCGCACCTACGGCGTTTGTGAGGTCAAGCTTATCGCTAAGGTCCGGAAGCGCGCACTACTGGCGGTCGGGCCTCGCGTAAGGAAGGCTGGGTGCAAGGTCCCCGACCGGAGAACGACTGGGTCGGCCCGGGGGGAGGGTGTGTCATGGCTGGTGCGAGCGACAACGGCGGATGGTCGTCGGATGGCGGTTCGCCGGACGACCTGCCCGACCTGCCCGAGGAGTGGGGCGTCATCGTCATCCCCGACGATCTCTCCGAGCTCTCCGACGAGGTCGACGCCGTCCGCGCTGAGCTGCGGCTGGCCGATCCGCCGACGCGCTGGCAGCGCTTCGCTCGCCGGCCCGCGATGCGCAAGCTGCGCCGGGCCGCCGCCACCACGCTCCGTGCCCCGGTTCTCATCATCTCGCTCGCCGTGCTGGTCACGGTGGCCAGCCTCTTCGCCTCGGCGTGGCCCGGGCCGCCCCGCCAGCCGGTCACCCAGCGCACGGCAAACTCGACTCCCGAACCGGCCACGACCCTGCCGGCGCTCGAACTGGTCTCGGCCGACGGGCAGACGGTGCCGCTGCGTGGCCGGCTACCCGCAGTCATCCTGCTCGTGGACGGCTGCGCCTGCACGGGACTGGTTTCCGACACCATCGACGCCGTCGGCCCCGAGATCGCCGTGATCACCGTCTCGGCCGCGGAGGCCTCGGCCTCCACCGTGGGCACCCCGCCGACCGGGGCGACGCCGCCGGCCAACGGGAAGACCGTGCAAATCCTGAACGATCCGACCGGCAGCCTGCGCAGCCATCTGCATCTCGGCACGCCCGACACCACGGCCGCGGCCGTGCTCGTCGACCGCGGCTTCCGGATCGTCCGCATGGTGCCGCGCACGGCCTCGGTGGAAGACTTCCGCGGAGACCTGGCCCGCCTTTAAGCGCCGGCAGAGATTTACCGCGGCACGCGCTGCAGCGAATAGCGGAAGACGACCGGCCCCTCGTCACCGACCATGACGGTCATCCGCATCACGCCGCCCAGCCCCACCTCGAAGCTGTCCGGCGGCAGGTTCTCGGAACAGCGCACCCCCAGCCCCGAGTCGTTGCCCGTCCGGCTCAGGCTCACCCGTACGAAGCTGTCGGGACCGCCGCGGCAGACGAGCGACACCAGGTAGGACCCCGTGTCGACGAACGACTCGAGCGTCTCCTCGCTGCCCGCGGCCAGCGAGGCCGTCTTCGCGTCGGCCTGGCCGTCGACGTCAGGCAACTGCTGTTCGACGGCGGCCCGCCACCGTGACGCCTGATCGGCCGGCTCCTCCGGCGGCGCGGCCAGGACCCACCACGTCGCACCCCCGGCGACCAGCGCCCCGGCCGTGGAATAGAGGATCGCGCCGCGCGCCCGCTCACCCGTCACATGGTGACTGTAGAAGCAGCGTGCCGTAGAGCGTCAGCCCCGGACCGAAGGCCAGCATGACCACCCGTCGCGGCGGGGCGGGCCGGCGACGGAGAGCGTCGAGCACCAGCAGCACGGTCGGCGACGAGCAGTTCCCGTACGCGGAAAGCACCTCCCGCGAAGCGGTGAGCGCGGAATCGTCGAGCTCGAGCCGCTCCTGCACCACGTCGAGGATCTTGGGGCCGCCCGGGTGCACGGCCCAGCCGTCGACGTCGCCGATGGCCAGCCCGTTGCGGCCGAGCAGGTCGTCGACGAGCTTGCGGACGTGCAGGTCGAGCACCGCGGGCACCTGCGGGGAGAGCCCCATGCGGAAGCCGAGATCGGTGACCTCCCAGGTCATCAGGTCGGCCGTGGTGGTGTCGGTGACCGCGGCGACGTCCTGGACGACCAGGCCCGGGCCGCCGGGGGTGAGCGCGACGGCGGCCGCCGCGTCGGAGAACAGCGCGTGCGAGACGATCTGCTGGAAATCCGTACGCACCGCCGCCGGCTGCAGGTGCAGGCTGGTCAGCTCGGCGCAGAGCAGCAGGGCGGGCTGTTGCCGGGCGGTCACGAAGTCGGCCGCCGCGCCCAGCCCCGGCAGCGCCGCGTAACAACCCATGTGCCCCACGAACAGCCGCTGCACCGACGGCGACATGCCCAGGTCACGGGCGAGCAGGATGTCGAGCCCGGGGGTCGCGTAGCCGGTGCAGGAGCAGACGGCGAACAGGCCGAGGTCGCTCGCGGCGAGGCCGGCGCCGGCCAGCGCCCGGGTCACCGCCTCCTTGCCGAGCGGGACGGCCTCGACCTGGTAGCGGCGCATCCGCTGCTCGGTGGTCCAGTCCGACACGTCCTCGAGCAGGGGGCTGACTGCCGCCTGCCGCGTACGCACCCCGGAGTTCTCGAAGATCCGCTTGGCCAGCGCACGCCGGGTCCCGGTGTAGTGGTGCGAGAAGTAGTTGTCCCACAGGTCGCTCTGCACGGCCGAGGGCGGCAGCGCCGTCCCCAGCCCCGCGATGGTCGCGTTGCGATTCACTTGTGCCTCCTAGGCCCCGCCCGCCGCCATCTGTGCCGTGCTGTGTTTCTCACCAACGAGGGGCTGAACCCTCCGAGTCCCCGTCGCCGCCGAGCGCGTCCACGCCGAGCCAGTCGGCGCAGACGTCGCTGGTCGCGGGTTGCAGCGAGCCGGCCCGCGCGTCGCGATAGAGGCGCTCCAGCGGGTGGCCCCGGCGCATCGCGGAGGTGCCGGCGGCCTCGAGCATCGACGCCGCGACGTCGGCCGCGGTCGTGCCGGCGAGCAGCTTGGCCCGCCACACCCAGCGGTTCGTCTCGGCCTCGCCCGGTCGCTCGTCGACCCGGCGGGCCGCCTCCATGACCGCCAGGTGGGCGGCCGCGACCGCGGCGTCGGCCCGGCCGATCCGCGCCCGGATGGCCGGCAGGTGGCCCAGTTTGCGCTCGTTGACGTGCTCGACCGCGGCGTCGACGGCGGCTCGGGCCACCCCGACGTAGACGGCGGCGTAGCTGGCCACCATCCAGTGCGGGGCCAGCTGGGCGACGACCAGCGCCAGGCCCTCGACCCCGCCGAGCAGCGCCCCGGCCGGGACGGTGACGTCGACGTGCAGGTCGTGCGAGCCGGTGGCCCGCATGCCGAGCGCGTCCCACGTCGGTTCGACGCGCAGGCCCTCGCCCGCGGGCACCAGGAACTGCGAGACCTGCGACTGGTCGGCGGCACTGCGCGCGGCGACCAGATAGGCGTCGGCGTGCCCGGCCCCCGAGCAGAACGTCTTGGCCCCCTGGATGCGGTAGCCCCCGTCCACGGCCTCGTACGCCGTGGTGAGCTGGGACAGCCGGGAGCCCGCGCCGCGCTCGCTCATCGCCACCGCGTACCACCGGCCCTCGGCCGCCGCCCGCAGCGCGTCGTCGCGGGCCCGCAGCGCCTCGGCGGGCAGCCCCAGGGCCTCGGCCAGCTCGTCGGTGACGCCGGCCAGCGCACCGGTGACCGACGCGTGCATGTTGAAGATCAGCGCGGTGGCGCCGTTGCCCCGGGCCAGCTCGTACGCGATCGCGGCGTAGTCGGCGAAGCTCGCCCCGGCGCCGCCCAGCCGGGCCGGGACCATCAGCCCGAACAGGCCTGACGCGCGCAGGTCGGCGAAGTCGTCGACGGGGAAGGCGCCGTCGCGGTCGTAGGTGGCCGCGCGGGCCGCGAACCGGGGCGCGAGCCGCCGGGCTTCGGCGATCATGCCGCCTCCTTACGGCCGTGGCCCTGATAGAGCACGGCGGTCGAACGGGTGGGGACGATGCGGCCCAGGGGGCTGCGCTTCTCGAAGGGGCCGAGCCAGCGGAGCAGCCCGGGAACGCTGGGGCGGGCGCCGCGCACCTGAAGCCGTACGCCGTGGGCGGCGAACTCCTTGGTGAGCCGGCCCGGGTCGACGAAGAGCGCCGGGTCGTGCAGCCCGGCCGGGGCCAGCCCGATCGCCTCGCCCAGCGTGATCGTCACGAAGCGGCTGAGCGCGTTGTCGTTGACCGTGTCGAGCACGAGCAGGCCGCCCGGCCGCAGCACCCGGCTCAGCTCGGCCACCGTGCCCGGCAGGTCGGTCACGTGCTCGAGGATCTCGCCCGCCGCCACCACCTCGACCGAGCCGGTGGCCAGCGGCAACGCCGTCACGTCGCCGCGCACGGCCCGGACGCCGCGCGCGGCCGCGTGGCCCAGCCCGGCGGCCCGCAGGTCGACGCCGACGTGCGTGTAGCCCTTGCCGGTCAGGTGCGGGGCGAGCAGCCCGCCGCCGCAGCCCGCGTCGAGCAGGATCGCGCCGGGCATGCTCGCGGACGGGATCAGCCGGGCCCGCGCCTCGGCCAGCCAGTGCAGCAGCTCGAAGTGGCCACCCGGCCGCCACCAATGGTCGGCCAGGTCGTCGTACTGACGCGGATCGTTACGGGCCATCGACGGCATGTGATCGAGCGTGGCATGCATCCGGCACACCCGCCACACTGCTCGCATGTCCCGAGCGCTGGCAGTGATCAAGTCGTCTCATCCGGAGCCCGGCGGTGCGGTCACCGTGGCGATGACCTTGCTGGCGATCGGCGTCGGGCACCGCGGCTGGGCCGTGCTCGGCGTCTTCGCGGCCGTGGGGGCGACCCAGCTCGCCGTGGGCTGGGTCAACGACTGGCTCGACGCCGATCGCGACCGGGCGGCCGGGCGCACCGACAAGCCGATCGCCTCGGGGGCGGTCTCCCGCCGTACGGTGGGCCTCTCGGGGTTGATCGCGGCGCTCGCCATCCCGCTGCTGGGCCTGCCGTTCGGCCCGCTCGCGACGCTGCTGATCTCGCTGGTCGGCGTGTTCGCGCTGCTCTACGACTGGCCCCTGAAGTTCACCGTGTTCTCGGTGGTGCCCTATCTGGTGGCGTTCGGGCTGCTGCCGGCGTTCGTGGTGGTGGCGCTGCCCGGGCATCCGGCGCCGCCCGGCTGGCTGGTCGCGGCGGGCGCGCTGCTCGGTGGGGGCGCGCACTTCGCCAACGTGCTGCCCGACCTCGCGGACGACGCGGCCACTGGCGTGCGGGGGCTGCCGCATCGGCTCGGGGCGACGGGATCCTCCATTGCGGCCGCGCTGCTCCTGCTGAGTGCGACACTGGCCCTGGTCTTCGGGCCGCCCGGGCCGCCGTCGTGGGCCGGCTGGGTGGGCGCCGCGGCCGCCGTCGTGGTCCTTCCGCTCGGCTGGTACGCCACCAGGCGCGCCCGGGGACGAGGCGTGGCGATGTTCCGCGCGGTGATTCTCGTCGCCCTGATCGACGTTCTCCTGCTGATCTTCAGCGGCCGGGTGGTGTGAATGGACGGGTCGGCGCACGCGCCCGATCCCCGCCCTCTAGGCTGAGCCTTGCGCCGCTTGGTGTGCTTCGGTGTCGGCTTGATCAGCTTGGAGGATCGTGATGCGCTCGCTGGGAACCCGCCGCGTCACCTGGGCCGCGGGTGTCGCCACGGTCGCCGTGATCGCACTGTCCGGCTGCTCGGCCGGTCAGGTCGCCGAGACGTCCATTCTCAAGACCCCGATCTCGGGTCTGAACACGCAGAGCCCCGACGGCAATCTGCTGATCCGCAATCTGCAGGTCATCTACAACGACCCCGAGGGCTACCCGGCCAACGGTGACGCCCCGCTCGAGGTCGCTCTGTTCAACCAGAGCACCGCGGAGATGACCGTCCTGATCAGCAGCCGCCCGCTGCAGGACGAGCAGGCCGGCATCGTCTCGGCCCGGCAGATCGGGCTCGACGGCGGCCCGGCGGCCGGTCGGCCGAGCGCGAATCCCGAGCCGTCCGGCGGTTCCTCCGACTCGCCCGACGAGGTGGGCGGGGGCAACGACCAGAACACCGGTGTCGAGCAGCCCTCGGCGCAGCCCAGCCAGCCCGGCACGCCGTCGATCGCCCCGACCGCCACGTTGCAGCCCGCGCGCATCACGATCCCGCCGCTGAGCAGTGTGACCTACCTCCCCGAGGACGACACCAAGCTGGTCGCGGCCGGCCTGAGCGACGAGCTCGTCCCGGGCCACTCGCTGAGCCTGATCTTCGAGGTGAGCGGCCAGGCCCAGCCGATCGAGCTGACCGCGCCGTTCGCCATCCCGCTCTCCCCCGCGTCACGCGCGCCGGGTGAGACCGCGGAGGAGCACGAGTAATTGTCGTACCGTCCCGCTAGCTTTGCGGGGTGACGACGTCCCGCACGGCCGCGAAGGCCGCCCGCCCCGCCTTCGTCTGCGACGCCTGCGGTCACCAGCCGCCGAAGTGGCTGGGGCGCTGTCCCGAGTGCGGTGAGTGGGGCTCGGTCATCGAGTCCACCGTGAGCACCCCGCTCGGCGCCGGCCGGGTGGTCAGCTCGCGGATGCCGGCCGAGCCGGCCCGCCCGATCGCGCAGATCAGCGCCGCCCCGGCCAAGGCCGTGCCGACCAACGTCGGCGAGCTCGACCGGGTGCTCGGCGGCGGCCTGGTGCCCGGCGCGGTGGTGCTGCTGGCCGGCGAGCCCGGGGTGGGCAAATCCACTCTGCTGCTCGACGTGGCCCAGCAGTGGGCGGCCGGCGCCGGCACACCGTCCCTGGTGGTCAGTGGCGAGGAGTCGGTGAGCCAGGTGCGGTTGCGGGCCGAGCGGCTCGGCGCCCTGCACGACAAGCTCTTCCTGGCCTCCGAGAGCGACCTCGGCGCGGTGCTCGGCCACCTCGACGCGGTCAAGCCCGGCCTGCTCATCGTCGACTCGGTGCAGACGATCTCGGCCCCGGGCACCGAGGGCGTCTCGGGCGGCGTCACCCAGGTCCGGGCGGTCACCGCCGCGCTGGTCGGCGTGGCCAAGGAGCGCGGCATCGCCACCGTGCTGGTCGGTCACGTCACCAAGGACGGTCAGGTCGCCGGCCCCCGCGTGCTCGAGCACCTGGTCGACGTCGTGCTGCACTTCGAGGGCGACAAGCATTCGTCGCTGCGCCTGGTGCGCGGCGTGAAGAATCGGTACGGCGCGGCCGACGAGGTGGGCTGCTTCGAGATGAACGAGAGCGGCATCGCCAGCCTGCCCGACCCGTCCGGCCTGTTCCTCACGCGTTACAACGAGCCCGTGCCCGGCACCTGCGTCACCGTGGCCATGGAGGGCCGGCGGGCGCTGGTCACCGAGGTGCAGGCGCTGATCGGGGCCGAGGTGCAGGGCTCGCCCCGGCGCACGGTGTCGGGTCTCGACAGCGCCCGGCTGGCCATGGTGCTCGCCGTGCTCGAGCGCCGCACCAAACAGCTCAAGCTCTACAACCGCGAGGTCTTCGCGGCCACGGTCGGCGGCATCCGCCTGATCGAGCCGTCGGCCGACCTCGCGATGGCGCTCGCGGTCGCCTCCGGCGGGCTCGACCTGGCGATGGCCCCGCATCTGGTGGCGATCGGCGAGGTCGGGCTGACCGGCGAGATCCGGCGGGTCGGGGCGGTCGGGCGGCGGCTCGCCGAGGCGGCCCGGCTCGGCTTCAAGGTGGCGCTGGTGCCGCCCGGCTGCGCCCCCGAGGCGCCCCGCGGCATCGAGGTGATCGAGGTGAGCGATCTGCGCTCCGCACTGCAGTCGGCGGCCCGCGCGTCGGCCGCCCACGGCGGTGACCGTAAGTGACGTTTCATCACGCTACGGAGCATTCATCGAACCACGCCTCGTTGCGCTGGATGACAGTCCGTAGAATGTCCAGGTGCCGCTCGACCGCGATGGTTCCAAGCCCGCCGCCAGCCCGACGCCACGACCAGGCGTCAACGGCTCGGCGCATCGTCCGGCGCCCGCCGCCACGACCGGTCCCGGTCTCACTGGTGGCGGCGTGAGCGGCGATCCTCTCCGCGCCAATCTGGCGCTCATGGCCCCCGGCACGGCGCTGCGCGACGGCCTCGAGCGCATCCTGCGCGGGCGCACCGGCGCGCTGATCGTGCTCGGCCACGACGCCGTCGTCGAGAGCATCTGCACCGGCGGGTTCCCGCTCGATGTCGAGTTCTCCGCGACCCGCCTGCGTGAGCTGTGCAAGATGGACGGCGCGGTCGTGATGTCGAGCGACGGCACCCGCATCGTGCGGGCCGCGGTGCACCTGATGCCCGACCCGGCGATCCACTCCGAGGAGTCCGGCACCCGGCATCGCACGGCCGAGCGGGTGGCCAAGCAGACCGGCTTCCCGGTCATCTCGGTGAGCCAGTCGATGCACATCATCGGGCTCTATGTGAACGGGCAGCGCCACGTCCTCGACGACTCGGCGGCCATCCTGTCGCGGGCCAACCAGGCGCTGGCCACCCTCGAGCGCTACAAGCTCCGCCTCGACGAGGTGTCCGGCACGCTCTCGGCCCTGGAGATCGAAGACCTGGTCACCGTGCGTGACGCGGTCGCGGTCGTCCAGCGGCTCGAGATGGTGCGCCGCATCGCCGACGAGATCTCGGGTTACGTGGTCGAGCTCGGCACCGACGGCCGCCTGCTGGCCCTGCAGCTCGACGAGCTGATGGCCGGGGTCGATGCCGACCGCACGCTGGTGATCCGCGACTATCTGCCGACCGGTCGCAAGGCCCGCACGCTCGACGAGGCGCTGGTCGAGCTCGACCTGCTGACCGCCACCGAGATGATCGACCTGGTCGCCGTGGCCAAGGCGATCGGCTATCCCGGCGCGACCGACTCGCTCGACGCGGCGGTGTCGCCGCGCGGCTTCCGGCTGCTGGCCAAGGTGCCGCGCCTGCCCACCCAGATCGTCGACCGGCTGGTCGACCACTTCGGCAGCCTCCAGCGCCTGCTCGGCGCGACCGTGGAGGACCTGCAGGCGGTCGACGGCGTGGGCGACGCGCGGGCCCGGGGCGTACGGGAGGGGTTGTCCCGCCTGGCCGAGGCGTCCATCCTCGAGCGTTACGTCTGATCTTGCCGCTGGTGGTGCGGGCCGCCGTGGCGGTCTTCGCCTACGGCACGGTGGTGCACGTCTTTCAGCTGGCCACGGGCGGTTATCCGGGCATGCCGGGGTGGCTGGCGACCTATTTCGTCTCGTTGACCTTCCTCGACGCGCTGGCCGCGGTCCTGCTGCTGCGCCAGCCCGTCGTGGGGCTTTATCTGGGCGGCCTCATCCTGGTGACCGACGCGGCGGCGAACTTCTACGCCAACTACGTCGTCGACACCTCGCCGGGGGTGACCGCGGGGCGCATCGGCCAGGCGGTGATCACCCTGCTAGCCGTGGGGCTGGTCGTCCTGACTCCGCGCACGGCGCGGGCCCTGCGCGGCTAGGGCGGCATTTCAAAGACAGCACGGCGGCACTTCAAAGACGGCAGAGCGGCACTTCAATGACGGCAGGGCGGCGCTTACCGGGGGTCGCGGGGGCGGTGTTCGGGGCGGCCGGTGTGATCGCTCGGAGACCGGGCCGGCTGCGGACGGCGGCGATGGGCATGCCCGGCGCCGTCCTGTTCGCCGAGGCCGTGATCCAGCTGCGCCGCATCGGTGATCCCTCGTATGACAACGCCGGTCAGGTGGGGTCCGGCGCGGTCCTGATCGGCCTGGGCATCCTGATCACTTTGTGGGTCGGCCGTTCCTGGGCGCAGCGTGCCCTGGCCCTGGTGATCGCGCTGCCCTTGACCGCGATCGGCTGGGTCCTGCTGACCGCCACCGGGTTCCGCTGACGGCGAGCCGCGGTCAGCCGAAATGAGCCGGATCTAGCCGCAAGGGAGCCGGGCCGAGGTGAAGGGTGCCGGGCCGAGGTGAAGGGTGCCGGGCCGAGGTGAAACGGCGCCGGGCCGAGGTGAAACGGCGCCGGGCCGAGGTGAAAGGGCGCCGGGTCCAGGCGAGAGAGAGGCCAGCGCCAGGCGGGGGAAAGCCGAGGCCAGGCGGGAGGAAGCCGGGACCAGGCGGGGAGAAAGCCGAGGCCAGGCGGGAGGGAAGCCGGCCAGGTTGGAGGGAGCCGGGGTCAGGTGAGGGGTATGTCGATGTTGTTGGCGTGGTCGGCCAGGCCGGCGCCGGTCACGGTTGCCCGCAGCGGCAGGATTTCGAGGCAGCGGCGCACGGCGTGGCCCATCTGCGGGTTGGGCACGCGCATCGAGACCGTGCAGTGCGGCACCCAGCGGCCCGGCTCGTAGAGCTCCCACGTCTCGACGCCCGCGGCCGCCAGCCGTTCGTGCACCGCGGCGTGGTGGGTCAGCAGCTCGGCCGTCGGGGTGACCCCCAGCCACAGCACCCGCCCGACGAACTGGCCCACGAAATCCATGCTCAGCGTCAGCCCCCGACCGACCGCCAGGCCGTCCAGGGCCTCGACGACCGCTTCCGGGGCGAGCGTGCGGGCCGCGGCCAGCGAGACGTGCGGGCGGTGCTTGTCGTTGAGCAGCGACTTCATCGTCGGGATGCCCTCGTCCTCGAGGGCACGCCACAACGTCCGGACCCGGCGTGTGGCGTCGACGTCCAGATAGAGCTCGAGCGCGGCGACCACTCAGGCCGTGATGGTCAGCGTGACCGGGTTGCTCACCAGCGTGCCGAGCCGGGCCCGCAGCTCGAACTGGCCGGGCGGCGGGTTGGGACCGGTCGGCGAGCCGCCGGCGCAGCTGCTCGACTGGCGGCCGTTCCAGGTGACCTTGTATGTCAGCTCCTGGCCCGGCGGGAGCTGCCGGACGTCGCCGCCCTTGGCCGTGCTGCACGTGTCGGACGACCAGTATTTGCGGCCGCCCTGGTCGATGTAGAGCTCCTGCGGATCGGCGCCGACGTCGCGGGAACACGTACGCTGGCTGTTGTTCTTGATCTTGAGCTCGAGCTGGACCGACTGGCCGCGCTTGAGGTTGGTCGACGACGGGATCGGGGTGACCGCCAGCTCGCCGTCGGCGCAGGAGCCGTCGGCCGGCGCGGTGACGTTGTTGTTCTGCCCGTCGGCGCCCGTGCCGGTGCCCGTACCAGTGCCTGTGCCCGTCCCGGTGCCACCGGTCGGCGGCAGCGTGTCGGTCGACCCGTCGTCGCCGCCGGACGGCTGCGACTGGAGGTCGCCGGGGGCCGGGAGCGACGGCCCGTTGTTGCCGGGCCGGCCGTCGAGGAACGGCTCGGACGAACCGGGCTCGGGCGTCGGGTATTGCGACGAGCTCGACGTCGGCGTCTGCCCCTGTTTCTGGCCCTTGTTGTCGTCGTCGCCGCCGGAGCACGAGACGAACAGCACGATGATGCCGAGCAGCACTGCGCCCAGCACGACTGCACGACGCCGCCAGTAGACGGCGGAAGGAAGGGGACCAACCGTCGATCGCATAGTGGGGCCCACGGTAAACCCGCGCGCCCGCGAGTCGGCCGCGACGCGCCGGGGTTATGCGACACCGGCTCACAACAAAAGAGCCGGAATGAGTCAGAGGTAGACCTTACGCTGGTAGATCGCGTGTGCCCCGGCGACACGATCGAGAAAAAGCTTTCCGGCGCAGTGGTCGATCTCGTGTTGCAGCGCCCGCGCCTCGAACGCATCGGTCGTGACGGTGACCTCTTCGCCGCTGCCGGGCAGGGTCGCGGCGACCACCACGCGTCCGGCCCGCTTCACGTCGCCGGTCAGGTCGGGCACCGACATGCAGCCCTCGCGCCCGGCCTTCCAGCGGCTGGCCTCGATCACTTTGGCGTTGCAGAGCACGAACGTGCCGTGCGTGGTGGCGGCCTTGGGGTGGCCGGTGACGTCGACCGCGAAGAGCTGCACCCCCACCCCGACCTGCGGGGCGGCCAGGCCGACGCAGCCGGGCGAGACCCGCATGGTCGCGACCAGGTCGGCGGCGAGTTGCACGATCGCCGGGTCGGCCGGGTCGACCTCGTCGCCGATCGAGCTGAGCACCGTGGCGGGCGCGCTGACGACCGGGAGGACGTTGCCCTCCGGCCCGTCCCAGGTGATCGTCACAGGAGCTCCGACTCGGCGCGCCGCAGGGTCACCTCGACGCCCAGCTCGGCCGCGGCCACCGCCAGCTGCTCGGCGAGCTCGTCGGCGGCCCCGCCCGGCAGGTCGACCTCGGCGATCAGCACATAGAGGGTGCCGCTCAGACGTGTACTCAAATCGGTGATGTTTCCGCCGGCCACCGCGACCACCCGGGTCACCGCCGCGACGATGCCGAGCCGATCGGCGCCGTGGACACTCACCACGTACGGCTCGCCGTTGTCCTTTTTGTCAGACTCGGGGGCGACCTCCCGGACCTCGATCACCACGTCCTCGAGCGGCGACAGCGCCTCGCGTGCCTCCACCAGAGAGGGCCCGTTGCAGATCAGGGTCATCGTGAAGTGTCCCCGCAGGCGGGTCATGGTGGAGTCGGTCAGGTTGGCCCCGACTCCGGCCAGCGCCTCGGCCACGTTGGCGACGATGCTGGGGCGGTCGGGACCGATGACGGTGATGGCGAGCTCATGCACCCGCTTAGAGTAAGACCTGCCATGACTCTCGCCGATGACGCCATCACGTGGTTTGTCCAGAATGCCCGCGACCTGCCCTGGCGGCAGCCCGACACGACAGCCTGGGGTGTGCTGGTCAGCGAGGTGATGCTGCAGCAGACCCCAGTCGTCCGGGTCGAACCCCATTGGCGCTCCTGGATGACCCGCTGGCCCACCCCGGCCGACCTGGCCGCCGACCCGCCCGCCGAGGCGATCCGCATGTGGGGCCGGCTGGGCTATCCGCGCCGGGCCATGCGGCTGCACGCCTGCGCGGTGGCCATGGTCGAGCGGCACGACGGCCAAGTGCCGTCCGATCTCGACCAGCTGCTGGCGCTGCCGGGCGTGGGCACCTACACCGGACGGGCGGTGGCCACCTTCGCGTACGGGCAGCGCCACCCCGTGGTCGACACGAACGTCCGCCGGGTGGTGTCGCGGGCCGTCGAGGGCAAGCCCGACGCGGGTCCCAACACCACCGCCGCCGACCTGGTGGCGATGGCCGAACTGCTGCCCGACGAGCCGGCCCGGGCCGCCCGCGCGAGCATCGCCTTCATGGAGCTGGGCGCGCTGGTCTGCGTGGCCCGCTCGCCGCGCTGCCACGAGTGCCCGTTCGAGGAGGTCTGTGCCTGGCGGCTGAACGGCTCGCCCGCGCTCGAGGGGCCGAGCCGCAAACCGCAGCGGTACGCCGGAACCGATCGCCAGGTGCGCGGCCTGCTGCTCGAGGTGCTGCGCCACGCGACCGCCCCGGTGCCCCGCCAGCGCCTCGACGAGGTGTGGAACGACGACGTGCAACGGGCCCGCGCGCTGGCCGGGCTGGTCGAGGACGGCCTGGTCGAGCCGCTGGGCGCGGACGTCTTCGTGCTCGCCGGTGACGCGCCGCGCGTACCTCCGCAAGCTCTCTGAGACCCCTGGCCTTCCCTCGGTGTTGGCTTTATGGTGAACGCTAACATCGACCACTTTCACGCTTTCTGGTGCGACAACGATGCCACCGGTCGCGCACCGAGGAGAGCGCGAACAAGGGGAGGACCCTCGTGGCCCGCTTCCGATCCCGCACGGCCGGCGCCGTTGCCGCCCTGGCCGCCCTACCTTTGGCGGTCGCCCCACCGGCCGCCGCCGCACCCACCCCCGACTACACGATCACCGTCGACCCGGCCCGGCCGGGCGCGGCGATCGGCGACCAGATGTACGGCGTGTTCTTCGAGGACATCAACTACGCGGCCGACGGCGGGCTCTACGCCGAGCTGGTCCGCAACCGCTCCTTCGAGTTCCAGGCCGCGGACAACCGCGCATACACCGGGCTGACCGGCTGGACCGCGACCGGCACGGCCACCACCGTCGACGATTCCGAACGGCTCAATGAGCGCAACCGCACCTACCTGCGGCTGACCGGCCCGAGCAGCGTCACCAACGCCGGCTACAACAGCGGCGTCGCGGTCTCGCGCGGGGCGGCGTACGACTTCTCGATCTGGGCCCGCAGCGACACCCCGGGGCCCCTGACCATCTCGTTGGCGACGGCCGACGGCACCGCGCTGGCCGCCCCGCTCAAGATCAACGTCAAGAGCAACACCTGGTCCCGGTACGCGGGCACGCTGCGCGCCACGAGCACCAGCGACGCCGGGCGGCTCTCGGTGTCGGCGACCGGCGCCGGCACGCATCGGCTCGACATGGTGTCGCTGCTCCCGCGGGACACCTACAAGGGCCACGGCCTGCGCAAGGACCTCGCCGAGAAGGTCGCGGCCCTGCGCCCCGGCTTCGTCCGCTTCCCCGGCGGGTGCCTGGTCAACACCGGCAGCCACTACGCGTACGACGCCGCGTCGGGCTTCCCGCGCGCCCGCTCGTATCAGTGGAAGGACACGGTCGGTCCGGTCGAGACCCGGGCCACCAACGCGAACTTCTGGGGCTACAACCAGAGCTACGGGCTCGGCTACTACGAGTATTTCCAGTTCAGTGAGGACATCGGCGCGGCCCCGCTGCCCGTGGTGCCGGCGCTGGTCACCGGCTGCGGGCAGAACCGCGCGACCGACGACCCGGCCCTGCTGCAGCGGCACATCCAGGACACGCTCGACCTGATCGAGTTCGCCAACGGCCCGGCCACCTCGACATGGGGCAAGCTGCGGGCGCAGATGGGCCACCCCAAGCCGTTCGGCCTGACCATGGTCGCCGTCGGCAACGAGGAGAACCTGCCCGACGAATACTTCGCCAACTTCCTCAAGTTCCGCGACGCGATCAAGGCGAAATACCCGGCCATCACCGTGATCAGCAACTCCGGGCCGGACGACATGGGCGTCACCTTCGACAGCCTGTGGGCCAAGAACAAAGCCGCGGGCACCGAGATGGTCGACGAGCACTACTACAACAGCCCGAACTGGTTCCTGCAGAACAACGACCGCTACGACTCGTACGACCGCAGGGGCCCGAAGGTGTTCCTCGGCGAATACGCGTCGCAGGACGCCAAGTTCTTCAACTCGCTCTCCGAGGCCGCCTACATGACCGGGCTCGAGCGCAACGCCGACGTGGTCAAGATGGCCTCGTACGCCCCGCTGTTCGCCAACATCGACAACGTGCAGTGGCGGCCCGACCTGATCTGGTTCGACAACGACGAGTCGTGGGGCTCGACCAGCTATCAGATGCAGAAGCTGTTCATGACCAACGTCGGCGACCGGGTCGTGCCGTCCACGGTGACCGGCGGCCGGGTCGTGCAGCCGAAGCCGATCACCGGCCGAGTCGGGCTCTCCACGTGGCGTACGGCGGCCAAGTATGACGACCTCAAGGTGACCACGCGGGACGGGACAGTGCTGCTGGCGGACGACTTCAACGACGGCAACGCGGACGGCTGGACGCCGATCGAGAACCGTGGCACGTGGACGGTCACCGACGGGGCGTACGCGCAGACCGACGTCGCGGCCGAGAACACCATGGTCGCCGCGGCCACCGACATCACCGCGACCGACTACGACATCACCGTCAAGGCCACCAAGACGGCCGGCGACGAAGGCTTCCTCATCCCGTTCGGGATCAAGGACTCGGGCACCTGGTACTGGTGGAACCTGGGCGGCTGGAACAACACCCAGGGCGCGATCGAGAAGGCAACCGGGTCGTCCGCGGCCAAGGAACAGCTGCTCACCCGGCCCGACACGGTCAACACCGGGCAGACGTACGACCTGAGGATCGAGGTTCGCGGCACGAAGGTCACCCTGTTCCGCGACGGCGAGCAGTGGGGCAGCTTCGACGACAACCAGGTCACCGAGTCCTTCGCCCAGGTCGTCACGCGCGACCAGCGTACGGGGGAACTGATCGTGAAAATCGTCAACGCGTCGACCGAGGCCGCGCTGACCAAGGTCGACCTCGGCGGGCTCCGGGTGGGGTCCACCGGCCGGATGACCGTCCTCGCCGGTGAGCCGGGCGAGCAGAACACCCGCTCGGCCGAGCCGATCCTGCCGGTCACCTCGACCGTTCGCGGCCTGGGCTCGACCTTCACCCGCGAGTTCCCGGCCAGTTCCGTGACGTTCCTGCGTTTGGAGAACTGATGAAGAGGCGCACTCTGCTGGCCACCGCGGCCGGCGCCGGTGTGGCGGGGCTGTCCGGGGCGGGCGCCGCCAAGGCCGCCGAACCGCGTACGGATGCCGAGATCTATGGCGTGCCGACCGTGCAGCCGCTGGTCACGCAGCGGGCCGACCCGTTCATCACGCCGCGCACCAACGGCATGTTCTACTTCACCGGCTCGGTGCCCGAATACGACCGGATCGCCCTGCGCGGCGCGTCCACCCTGGCCGGGCTGTCCGGGGCGGCCGAGACGGTGATCTGGCGGCGCCCGGCGAGCGGCAAGATGGCCGGGCACATCTGGGCGCCCGAGCTGCACCGCATCGACGGCAAGTGGTACGTCTACTTCGCGGCCGGCGACTCCGACGACGTGTTCCGCATCCGGACGTACGTGCTCGAGTCCCCGCTGGCCGACCCGCTCGACCCGAGCGGCTGGCAGCTCAAGACCCAGCTGATGACCGAATGGGACGGCTTCACGCTCGACGCCACGACGTTCGCCCACCGCGGCCGGCGTTATCTGGTGTGGGCGCAGAGCGAGCCCGAGATCGCCGTCAACACGAGCCTCTACATCGCCCGGATGGGCACGCCGTGGTCGCTCGCGACCAAGCCGACCCGGATCACGACGCCGACCCGGGAGTGGGAGATCCAGGGTTACCGGGTCAACGAGGGGCCGGCCGTGCTGATCCGCAACGGCCGGGTGTTCCTGACCTTCTCAGCCAGTGCCACCGACGCGCGCTACTGCATGGGCCTGCTCACGGCGGACGCGGACGCCGACCTGCTCCGGCGCGAGTCGTGGGTGAAGACGCCCGACCCGATCTTCGTGACCAACGCGGCGACCGCACGCTACGGACCGGGACACAACTCGTTCACCGTGGCCGAGGACGGGCGGACCGACGTGCTGGTCTACCACGCCCGCGACTACCGCGACATCACCGGCGACCCGCTCTACGACCCCAACCGGCACGCGCGGGTGCAGCGCCTCTACTGGCATCCGGACGGCACCCCGCTGTTCGGCGTGCCGGTGGGTGACGGCGGGCCGATCGTGCGGATCTCCCCCGCGGACCGGCCGAACGACTTTCTCCACCACGCCGAGGCCGGCGCGCTGGCCGTCGTACGGGCTCCCCGCGACCTGGCCGCCACGCAGTTCCGCTTCGAGGCCCGCGACGACGGCACCGAGGTGGTGCGCTCAGTCGACCGTCCCGACCAGTTCATCGGGACCGGCCTGACCCTCGGGACCACTCCCCTGGCGTTCCGCCGCGAGAGCACCCGTACGGGT
This sequence comes from Paractinoplanes lichenicola, assembly GCF_016785085.1. Lineage (GTDB taxonomy): Bacteria > Actinomycetota > Actinomycetes > Mycobacteriales > Micromonosporaceae > Actinoplanes > Actinoplanes lichenicola. The sequence goes on along the minus strand of NZ_JAENHO010000003.1, from coordinate 51,176 downwards.
ATCAAGCTGCGCACCGACGGCGGCTACCTGCGGGTCTCGGGCTCGACGGTTTCCCTCGGCTCGACCGGGACCGTGTTGCGGCTGAGCTGACCCCGAACCCCGCGCACGTAGTCCCCCCGCTGCGTGCGCGGGCCCCACATGCGGAACGGCCCGGCTGCGACGTGCGCAGCCGGGCCGTTTCCCCTTGCTTGTGCCTTACTCCTCGGTGGCCGTGGCCCCGAGGTCGGCCGGAACCGCGTCGGGAACCGCGACCCCCCGGTCGGCGCCGGTGAAGGTCAGCTTCGACTTCTCGACGTTCTCCGGGTCGCCCTCGCAGTCCACCACCACGATCTGGCCGGGGCGCAGCTCGTTGAAGAGGATCTGCTCGGACAGGGTGTCCTCGAGGTCGCGCTGGATCGTGCGACGCAGCGGGCGAGCACCCAGCACCGGGTCGAAGCCCTTCTTGGCCAGGTACTTCTTCGCGTTGTCGGTCAGCTCGAGACCCATGTCCTTGTTCTTGAGCTGGCCCTCGATGCGCGAGGTGAAGATGTCGACGATCTGCAGGATCTCGTCCTGGCGGAGCTGGTGGAAGACGATCGTGTCGTCGATGCGGTTCAGGAACTCCGGGCGGAAGTGCTGCTTCAGCTCGTCGTTGACCTTGACCTTCATCCGGTCGTAGTTGCTCTCGACGTCCTCCGAGGCCTGGAAGCCCAGGGAGACCGCCTTGGCCACGTCCCGCGTGCCGAGGTTGGTGGTCAGGATGATGACCGTGTTCTTGAAGTCCACGATCCGGCCCTGACCGTCGGTCAGGCGGCCGTCCTCCAGGATCTGCAGGAGGGTGTTGAAGACGTCCGGGTGGGCCTTCTCGATCTCGTCGAAGAGGACCACGGAGAACGGCTTGCGGCGCACCTTCTCGGTCAGCTGGCCGCCCTCGTCGTAGCCGACGTAACCGGGAGGGGCACCGACGAGGCGGGACACCGTGTAGCGGTCGTGGAACTCGGACATGTCGAGCTGGATCAGCGCGTCTTCCGAGCCGAAGAGGAACTCGGCCAGCGCCTTGCTGAGCTCGGTCTTACCGACGCCGGACGGGCCGGCGAAGATGAACGAGCCGGACGGGCGCTTCGGGTCCTTCAGGCCGGCCCGCGTGCGCCGGATCGCCTTGGAGACGGCCTTGACCGCGTCCTCCTGGCCGATGACCCGCTTGTGCAGCTCATCCTCCATGCGGAGCAGGCGGGAGGTCTCCTCCTCGGTCAGCTTGTAGACCGGGATGCCGGTCCAGTTGCCCAGGACCTCGGCGATCTGCTCGTCGTCGACCTCGGACACGACGTCGAGGTCGCCGGCCTTCCACTCCTTCTCCCGCTGCGCCTTCTGGCCCAGCAGCTGCTTCTCCTTGTCACGCAGCTGCGCGGCCCGCTCGAAGTCCTGCGCGTCGATCGCGGACTCCTTGTCGCGGCGCACCTGGGCGATGCGCTCGTCGAAGTCGCGGAGGTCCGGCGGCGCGGTCATCCGGCGGATGCGCATCCGGGCGCCGGCCTCGTCGATCAGGTCGATCGCCTTGTCGGGCAGGAAGCGGTCGGAGATGTAGCGGTCGGCCAGCGTCGCCGCCGCGACCAGGGCCGCGTCGGTGATGCTGATCCGGTGGTGAGCCTCGTAGCGGTCGCGCAGACCCTTGAGGATCTCGATGGTGTGCGCCAGCGACGGCTCGCCGACCTGGATGGGCTGGAAGCGGCGCTCGAGAGCGGCGTCCTTCTCCAGGTGCTTGCGGTATTCGTCGAGCGTGGTCGCGCCGATGGTCTGCAGCTCGCCGCGGGCCAGCATCGGCTTGAGGATGCTCGCCGCGTCGATCGCGCCCTCGGCGGCACCCGCGCCGACCAGGGTGTGGATCTCGTCGATGAACAGGATGATGTCGCCCCGGGTGCGGATCTCCTTGAGCACCTTCTTGAGGCGCTCCTCGAAGTCACCGCGGTAACGGGAACCGGCGACCAGCGCACCGAGGTCGAGCGTGTAGAGCTGCTTGTCCTTGAGCGTCTCGGGCACCTCGCCCTTGACGATCGACTGGGACAGACCCTCGACGACCGCGGTCTTGCCGACGCCCGGCTCACCGATGAGGACCGGGTTGTTCTTGGTGCGGCGGGACAGCACCTGCATGACCCGCTCGATTTCCTTCTCGCGCCCGATGACCGGGTCGAGCTTGCCCTCGCGGGCGGCCTGGGTCAGGTTGCGACCGAACTGGTCGAGCACCAGTGACGTCGACGGCGCGGCCTCGCCCGCCGCCGCGCCGGCCGCGGCCGGCTCCTTGCCCTGATAGCCCGAGAGCAGCTGGATGACCTGCTGACGCACCCGGTTGAGGTCGGCGCCCAGCTTCACCAGGACCTGGGCGGCGACGCCCTCACCCTCGCGGATCAGGCCGAGCAGGATGTGCTCGGTGCCGATGTAGTTGTGGCCGAGCTGCAGCGCCTCGCGCAGCGACAGCTCGAGAACCTTCTTGGCGCGGGGCGTGAACGGGATGTGCCCGCTCGGCGCCTGCTGACCCTGGCCGATGATCTCCTCGACCTGCTGCCGCACTCCCTCGAGAGAGATGCCCAGGCTCTCCAGAGCCTTGGCGGCGACGCCCTCACCCTCATGGATCAGGCCGAGCAGGATGTGCTCGGTCCCGATGTAGTTGTGGTTGAGCATCCGGGCCTCTTCTTGGGCCAGGACGACAACCCGTCGCGCTCGGTCGGTGAACCGCTCGAACATGCCCTCGTGCTCCTCACGTGCCGTGCGCCAATGACTGGCGGGGCCAGCGCACGGGCATCGGTGATACCCGTACTCGTAACTCTATCGCCGCCGGGTGGTCCTGCTGGGCCCTCGCGGTCCCTTGAAACCTTCCGCAACGTTGATTAAGCCAACTTCGCACGCTCAGAGGGTGTTCCCCCAGCAGTACGGCTACGCGGACAGCGAAATCGGGGATCCGTTGTCCACAGGCTGTGGACAACGTTGTCCCCACCTGTGGATAACCCTACGGCCGCGCGCCGAAGATCGAGCGAAAAGCACCGAGCCCGCCGCACAGTGTGCGGCGGGCTCGGTCGAGTCGAACGGGCGGTCGATCAGTTGCGACCCGGCCCCTTGGCGTGGAACTCGTCCACGATCTCCTGCGGGATACGACCCCGGTCGGAGATGTCCTTGCCGGCCTTCTTGGCCCACTCGCGGATCGCCTTGTTCTGCTCCCGGTCGGCGGTGGCGCCGCCACGACCGCGAGCGGCCCGGCCCCCCACAACCACTCCGCCGCGAGCGACCTTGGCCCCGGCCTCCACGTACGGGTCGAACAGCTCCCGCAATTTGGCGGCGTTCTTCTCCGACAGGTCGATCTCGTACTGAATCCCGTCGAGAGCGAACTTCACCGTCTCGTCGGCGTCGCCCCCGTCGATGTCATCGACCAGCTTGTGAATGATCTGCTTGGCCACGCGCGGTAATCCTCCCGAACACAGGTTCTGCCCCACAGCAACGCACAGACAATAACGCCAAGGCGCAGTCGTCCGTCAATGGCGGTCCGAACATTTCCGCGTTTTTGGATTGGATCGGGTCCCGATCGTTACTCCGGACCGGCCAGTCGTTACTCCGGACGGACCAGCGGGAAGAGGATCGTTTCGCGAATACCGAGGCCGGTGAGCGCCATCAGAAGCCGGTCGATTCCCATTCCCATGCCACCGGACGGCGGCATTCCGTACTCCATGGCCCGAAGGAAATCCTCGTCCAGCTGCATCGCCTCGGCGTCGCCGCCGGCCGCCAGCAACGACTGGGCGAGCAGCCGGTCGCGCTGCACGACCGGGTCGACCAGTTCGGAATAGGCGGTCGCCAGCTCGAAGCCCCGGACGTAGAGATCCCACTTCTCGGTCAGGCCCGGGGTTTCCCGGTGGGCCCGGGTCAGCGGGGCGGTCTCTTCGGGATAATCCCGCACAAATGTCGGCGCCTGCAGGGTGTGCTGCACCAGGTGCTCGAACAGCTCCTCGACGAGCTTGCCGGGACCCCACTTCGGATCGACGGAAAGGTCGTGCTTTTCGGCATACCGCTGGAGTTGCGCGATATCGGTCGACGGCGTCACTTCTTCACCGAGCGCGTCGGAGAGCGAACCATAGAGCGTCACCGACGCCCACTCGCCGCCGAGATCCAACTCGGTGCCGTCGAAGTGCGTCACTACGTGTGAGCCGGCGACTGCGAACGCCGCTTCCTGAATCCACTCGCGCGTCTGCTGTTGCATGACGTTGTAGTCCGCGTACGCCTGGTAAGCCTCGAGCATCGCGAACTCCGGCGAGTGGGTGGAGTCCATACCCTCATTGCGGAAGTTGCGGTTGATCTCGAAGACGCGGTCGATGCCGCCGACGACGGCCCGCTTCAAAAACAGTTCCGGCGCGATCCGCAGATAGAGATCGGTGTCGAGAGCGTTGCTGTGCGTCACAAACGGACGGGCCGTGGCGCCGCCGTGCAGCAACTGCAACATTGGCGTTTCGACCTCGAGGAAATTGCGGCGGAACAGCGACTCGCGCAGACTGCGCACGACCGTGGCCCGGGTGCGCACGGTGTCTCGCGCCTGCGGGCGGACGATCAGATCCACGTACCGCTGGCGGACCCGCGTCTCCTCCGAGAGCGGCTTGTGCGCCACCGGGAGCGGGCGCAGGGCCTTGGCGCTCATCGCCCACGAGTCGGCCAGCACGGACAGCTCGCCGCGGCGGCTGGTGATCACCTCGCCGGTGACCGAGACGATGTCGCCCAGGTCGACGAGCTGCTTCCAGTCGGCCAGCCGCTCCTCGCCGACCTTGGCCAGCGAGAGCATGGCTTGGATCTCGGTGCCGTCGCCGTCGCGCAGGGTGGCGAAGCACAGCTTGCCGCCGTTGCGGATGAAGATGAGCCGGCCGGCCACCGACACCTGGTCGCCCGTGGCCGTGTCGGTCGCCAGCTCGGCGTACTGCTCGCGGACCTGCTTCAGCGTCGCCGTCCGAGCGACGTTCACCGGATAGGGGGACACCCCTTCGGCGAGCATCCGGTCCCGCTTCGACCGGCGGACCCGCATCTGCTCGGGAAGGTCCTCGGCGGGATCAGGGACGGGCACATTCTGCTCGGTCACGGCATGACTCTCTGTACGAAATGAATGGAGGCCGGTAAAGCCTACTCAGGCGCGCCTAGACGTTCCGCTCATATACCATCCGCAGGCCGATCAGCGTGATCATCGGCTCGTGCGCGGTGATCGTCTTGCACTCGTCCTTGACCAGCCAGGCCAGGCCGCCGGTGGCGATGACCGCCTTGACCGGCCCGATCTCGTCGATCATGCGGGTCACGATGCCGTCGACCTGGCCGGCGAACCCGAAATACATGCCGGACTGCAGGCACTCGACGGTGTTCTTGCCGATCACCGACTTGGGCTTGGCCGGCTCGACCTTGCGCAGCTGGGCGGCCCGGGCGGCCAGCGCGTCGAACGAGATCTCGATGCCCGGCGCGAACGCCCCGCCCAGGAACTCGCCCCGCTCGCTGATCACGTCGAAGTTGGTGGTGGTGCCGAAGTCGACCACGATCGACGGACCGCCGTAGAGGGCGTGCGCGGCCAGGGTGTTGACCACCCGGTCGGCGCCGACCTCCTTGGGGTTGTCGATGGCCAGCTGCACCCCGGTCTTCACGCCCGGCTCGACGACCACGTTGGGCAGATCGCCGTAGTAGCGAGCCAGCATCGTGCGCAGGCTGCGCAGCGCGGCCGGCACGGTCGAGCACGCCGCGACGCCGGTGATCTCGACCGCGTCGCCGGCCAGCAGGCCGCGGAACATCAGCCCGAGCTCGTCCGCCGTGGACCGGGCGTCGGTCTTGATCCGCCAGTTGTGCACGAGCTTGTCGCCGTCGAAGGTCGCCAGCACTGTGTTCGTGTTGCCGATGTCGATGCAGAGCAGCACGGGAAACCCTTTGTCTCGGGCGCCCGGCGGTCAGCGGGGGCGCAGGTCCATGGCGATGTCGAGAATGGGGGACGAGTGGGTCAGGCCGCCGACCGAGAGATAGTCGACCCCGGTGGCGGCGTAATCCGAAACTGTCTCCAAGCGTAGGTTGCCGGTCGCCTCGAGCTCGGCCCGGTCACCCACCTCGGCCACGACCTCGCGCAGCCGGTCGGGCGGCATGTTGTCGCAGAGCAGGAACGTCGCCCCGGCCTCGACCGCCTCGACCGCCTCGGCCACCGTGGTCACCTCGACCTGCACCGGCACCTCGGGGAAGGTCTCGCGGACGAGCCGGAAGGCGGCGGTGATGCTGCCCGCGGCCAGCTTGTGGTTGTCCTTGATCATGGCCACGTCGTACAGGCCCATGCGCTTGTTGGTGCCGCCGCCGACGCGTACGGCGTATTTCTCGAGGTAGCGCAGGCCGGGCGTGGTCTTGCGGGTGTCGAGCACGGTGGCCTTCGTGCCGGCCAGCGCGTCGGCCCAGCGGCGGGTGTGAGTGGCCACGCCGGACATGCGGCTGAGCAGGTTGAGCGCCGTACGCTCGCCGGTCAGCAGGGCCCGGGTGGGACCGGTGATCACGGCCAGCACGTCGCCGCGCGTGACCCGGTCGCCCTCGGCCACGCTCTGCTCGAAGGAGGCCTGGTGGCCCGACGTGTCGTTGAAGACGATCGCGGCCACCGGCAGCCCGGCGACCACCCCGTCGGCCCGCGCCACCAGCTCGGCCGTGTCGACCTGGCCGGCCGGGATCGTGGCCTCGCTGGTCACGTCGTGCGGCGGCGAGCCGAGATCCTCGGCCAGCGCGGTGCGGACGATCATTTCGACCTCGGCGACGTCGAGCTCGTTCATGGTTCCCCCTGTGGTCAGGCCATCTCTTCGAAGGACTGTGCAAGCCGGGTCTCGCCGTCGAGAGTGTGCAGCAGGTGGCCGCGCCACTCGTCCTCGGCGACCGGGAAGTCATCGCGCCAGTGGCAGCCGCGCGTCTCGCGACGGGTGCGGGCCGCCGCGACCAGGACGGCCGCGACGGTGAGCAGATTTGTCGCCTCCCAGGCGGCATTGCGCGGGGTGTCGCGCAGCTCGGCCAGGCGGCTCAGCTCCTTGGCCGTGGCATCCAGCGAGCCGGCCGAGCGCAGCACCCCGGCGCCCCGGGTCATCGCGCGCTGCAGCTCGGGCCGCACGTCGGGGCTGACGACCCAGCCGGGCTCGCCGCTCGGGGGCGCGGGGTCGGACTGCGGGGGCAGCTCGCGGGCGATGTCGTCGGCGATCCGCTTGGCGAAGACCAGGCCCTCGAGCAAGGAATTGCTGGCCAGGCGGTTCGCGCCGTGCACGCCGGTGCAGGCGACCTCGCCGCACGCGTACAGGCCGGGAATGCTCGTGCGGCCCCGCAGGTCGGTGCGGACGCCGCCGGAGGCGTAGTGGGCGGCCGGGGCGACCGGGATCAGCTCGGTCGCCGGGTCGACACCGGCCGCGCGGGTGGACGCCACAATCGTCGGGAAGCGCTGCTCGAGGAACGCGCCGCCGAGGTGCCGGGCGTCCAGATAGACGTGGTCGGCGCCGGTGGACCGCAGCACCCGGTGGATGCCCTTGGCCACCACGTCGCGCGGGGCCAGCTCGGCCAGCTCGTGCTGCCCGACCATGAACCGTTTGCCGGTCTCGTCGACCAGGTGGGCGCCCTCGCCGCGCAGCGCCTCGGAGATCAGCGGCCGCTGCACCGAGGTGACGCCGGCGGTGACGAACGAGGTCGGGTGGAACTGCACGAACTCGACGTCGGTGACCACCGCGCCGGCCCGCAGCGCGAGGGCCACGCCGTCGCCGGTCGACACCGCCGGGTTGGTCGTGGACGAATAGATTTGGCCCATGCCGCCGGTGGCCAGCACGACCGCGCGGGCCAAGATCGCGCCGACACCGTCCTCGCTGCCCTCGCCCAGCACGTGCAGGGTGAGCCCGCAGGCCCGGCCGCCGGCGTCGCGCAGCAGGTCGAGCACCAGCGCGTGCTCGACCAGGCGGATCCACGGGTCGCGGTGCACCGCCTCGTGCAGGGCGCGCTGCACCTCGGCGCCGGTCGCGTCGCCGCCCGCGTGCACGATCCGGTCGGCCCGGTGCCCGCCCTCGCGGGTCAGCATCAGCGAGCCGTCGGCGTTGCGGTCGAAGGCGGCACCCCGGCGGATCAACTCCCGTACGCGGGCCGGACCTTCCTCGACCAGAACCCGTACGGCCTCGGGGTCGCACAGACCGACGCCGGCGACCTCGGTGTCGTGAGCGTGCGCGGCCGGGGTGTCGAGCGGGTCGAGCACCGCCGCGATGCCGCCCTGGGCCCACCGGGTCGAGCCGTCGTCGATGTTGACCTTGGTGACCACGGTGACGTGCAGACCCTGCTCCCGCAGGTGCAGCGCGGCGGTCAGCCCGGCCACGCCGGAACCCACGACCAGCACGTCGGTGGTCTCGCTCCAGCCCGGCTCGGACGCGGCGAGCCGGCGGGGCAACTCCGGAAGGTCGGCGACATACATCCGCTCAGTACACTCCGCCGTCGCGACACCACGTGGCCGGGGTCGGACATTCGTGGTCACCGTTACTTGTACTGAACGGGAAGGCTCTTGACGCCCTTGCCGCGCAGCGTCGCCGTCAGTTGCACGCCGTCCAGCCAGAGATAACAGCGCACGCCCCGATCGCCCTGCGCCCAGACGTCCGCGCCACCGGGCAGCGAGACCACGCCCGTACGGTATTGCAGGTCGCCGTCCTTGGGCACGCCGACGAAGTCCGCGATCAGGTTGCGGCAGCCGTCGTGGAACTTCGCCCAGGTGGCATCGTCGTCGGGATAGTCGAGATCTTTGGCGTACCAGACCCCGGCGAACTCGCCGTTGTGCTTGGCCCCGCAGCCCACCGCGGGCATGGTGGCGATGGCGCCGTTGCCGTCGAGCTGGATGGCGTAACAGGTGAGGAGCACGTCGGAGCTGCCGTCGGCGAGCACGTCACGCAGGCTGCCCTCGCGCTGCACCAGGCCGCCGTCGTCCTCGACCGAGTTGAGCTCGAGCACCTCGCAGCGGAACCAGCGGGCGCCACCGCTCCAGGCCGCCTCGGTCGGGCGGGTCACGCCGATCCACAGCCGCGCGTTGCGCCACGGTCCGCCCACGAACGTCGTCGTCTTCTGATCACAGATCGAATACGCCGTACGGGCACCGGCCGAACCGTCGGCGGGCGGGACGTCGGCGTCCGCGGCCGGCGACTCGTACGTGCCGACGAACACGGTCTCGGTGCGGTGCTTGCCCGCGCAGTCGACCTCCTCGTACGTGCCGCGGGGGCCGACGGGGTTGAAGTTGGCGTTGTGGCAGGTGCCCTCGTTGGGCTCGAAGCCGGAGGCCGGGGCCAGCACGCCCCACCCGTTGGTCAGGTCGCCGTCGACGCCGCCCGGCTTCCCGCAGCCCGCGACGAGCAGCACTGCGGCCAGGACGGCGGCGATCCCGGCGCGTCGTGGCACGACGTTTCGCCCAGGGCCAAGCCGGTGTCGCATGAACTACGCCTTCCCCACGCGCCGCCGATGTCCGATTTCAGATCATATGGTGATCGAAAACTGGATCGGCGGCGTTTGCGGAATCGTCAGCCCGTGGTCACCCTGTCGCCGCGCCGCAGCCCGCCCGCCATACCCTCGGCCGCCGCGGCCGGATCCGAGCCGAGCTCAACGATCTTGTTGGCGGCGTCGACGTGCACGATCCGAGGCTCGAACGCCCGCGCCTCGGCGTCCTCCAGCTGCCCGTACGAGATGAGGATGACCAGGTCACCGGGGTGCACCAGATGTGCGGCGGCGCCGTTGATGCCGAGCACGCCGCTGCCCCGCTCGCCCGGGATCACGTACGTCTCGAGCCGGGCGCCGTTGGTCACGTCGACGATCGCCACCTGCTCGCCGGGGATCAGGTCGGCCGCGTCGAGCAGGTCGAGATCGACCGTCACCGAGCCGACATAGTGCAGGTCGGCCTGGGTCACGGTGGCGCGATGGATCTTGGACTTGAGCATGGTGCGGAGCATCAGGCGGACCTCTCCAGGGCCAGTGGCACGTTGTCGATCAGGCGGGTGGCGCCGACCCGGGCCGCGACCAGCAGGCGAGCCGGGCCGTCGGCAGGCGCCGGGCCCAGATCGGCGCCGGTGAGCGCGAGGTAGTCGACCCGTACGGCGGGCTCCTCGGCCAGGATCTTGGTCGCCGTGGCCAAGGCCGTCTCGGCGTCGGAATGCGCGGCCCCCTCGCGCAGCGCCCGGGAGAGCGCCAGGGCGGCCCGGCGGTCGTCCGGGGAGAGGTAGCGGTTGCGGCTCGACATGGCCAGGCCGTCCGGCTCGCGTACGGTCGGCACGCCCACGATCTCGACGCCCAGCTCGAGGTCGCGCACCATGCGGCGGATCAGCGCGAGTTGCTGGAAGTCCTTCTCGCCGAAGAACGCGACGTCGGCCCGGGTCAGCATGAGCAGCTTCTGGACGACGGTGAGCATGCCGGCGAAGTGGCCGGGCCGGCTGGCGCCCTCGAGGATCTCGCCCAGCGGGCCGGCGTTCATCGTGATCGACGGCGCGCCGGTTGGATAGACCTGGTCACGGCTCGGCGCGAAGACCACGGCGACGCCCTCGGCCCGGCACGCCTCGACGTCGGCCTCGAGCGTGCGTGGGTATTTGTCGAAATCCTCGTTCGGGCCGAACTGCAGCGGGTTCACAAAGATCGTCACGATGACTAATTCGGCCCGCTTCTTCGCCTCGCGCATGAGCCGGCGGTGGCCGTCGTGCAACGCGCCCATGGTCATCACCACCGCGACCGGCGTCGTCGTCAGCTCACGGGCCAATTCCGCGCGGGTGTGGATCACGTGTGTCATGTCCTCGCGGGTGTGGATCACGTGTGTCATGTCCTCGCGGGTGTGGATCACGTGTGTCATGTCCTCGCGGGTGTGGATCACGTGTGTCATGCCGAGCTCCCTACGTTGGCGCCGCTGAGCACGTCGAGCAGCAGGGCCGCGTCCTGGGGGCGGAGGCGGCCGGCGGCGATCGCCCGGTCGGCCGTGCGCCGGGCCAGGGCCAGATAGGCCGGCACCGACTCGGGCGGCAGACGGTCGAGATGCTTGCCGACGGTGCCGGCGTCGCCCCGCGAGACCGGCCCGGTCAGCGCCGCGTCGCCCAGCCGCAGCGCATTGTCGAGCGCGGCGTGCAGCAGCGGCGAGAGGACGCGCGACGGCTCCTCGACGCCGGCCGCGCGCAGCAGGTCGGCCGCCTCGTTCACGAGCGTGACCAGGTGATTCGCCCCGTGCGCGAGGGCCGCGTGATAAACCGGGCGGGCGTCCTCGGCGACCCACTCGGGCACGCCGCCCAGATCGGCCACCAGCCGGGCCGCGAACACCCGATCGGTCGTGGTGATGCCCCAGGCGATGCCGGCCAGCCGATCGACGTCGGTGTCGGCGCCGGTGAAGGTCATCGCCGGGTGCAGGGCCAAGCCGTCGACGTCACCCAGGACGGCCAGGCCGTGCGCGCCCGAAGTGTGGGCGACCCGCTGGCCCGGGCGCAGCGCCCCGGTGGTGGCCAGGCCCGCGACGACGGCGGCCAGGGCATCGTCCGGGACGGCGAGCAGAAGGAGGTCGTCGGCGGCGCGGGCGACCTCGTCGGCCGGGAGGATCGCGGCGCGCGGCAGCAGGCGGGCGGCCCGCTCGCGCGAGGCGGCGGAAACGGCCGCGGCGGCGACCACGCGATGCCCGGCGGCGTCGAGAGCGGCGCCCAGCACCGCGCCGACCCGCCCCGCGCCGACAACACCGACGGTAAGACGCGACGATGCGCTCATATCCAGATCCAGTCCTCGAAAAGGGGTACCGGTCGAGGGCAAGTATGCGCCGCCGAAACATGCTCGTGACAAGACCGTGTGAACAAGCCCATCCCACCCGGCGGGGGTCCACCACCCCTAACCAGCAGGGGCGGCCCGGGTTTGCCGGCCGCTCTGCGGTTCTTCCCGTTGCGCTCGCCGCCGGCTTTGTCCCGCGCTGTTCTGCCCCTCCGCGCGCGCTGCCCGTGCTGCGCATTTTGCCCGCCGCGCGCTCCTGCCCACCCGCGGCGCTCTGCTCGCCGCACTCTGGCCGCTGCCCGCACTGCCCACCCGCGCACTGCTCGCCGCGCTCAGCCTGCGGCGCGCACTGCCCGCCCGCCGCGCACCGCCCGCCGCCTGCCCGCGCGCACCGCCTGCCCGCGCACTGCTCGCCGCGCTCCGCCCGCCGCCCGGACCGCGCACCGTGCTCGCACGCTCCACCCGCCGCGCACCGCCGCCCGCCGCGCGCACCCGCCAGCCCCCGCGCCCCGCTCGCCGCCTGCCCGCGCGCTGCCTGCCCGTCGCGCGCGCTGCCAGCCTGCGCACTCTGCTCGCCGCGCTCTGCCCGCCGCCTGCCCGCCCGTCGCGCGCGCTGCCCAGCCCGCGCACTCTGCTCGCCGCGCTCTGCCCGCCGCCTACCCGCCTCGGGGTCAGCTTCGCGGCGCTGATCTTGTAGGTAACTGGTGAACATAGGCCCGCCCCACCGGGGGCCTCCACCCAGCACCGAGTTTAGGGGGATTTGTCGATCTTGATTTGGGGGCTGTGGATAACTCCAAATTGTGGATAAGCGCGCCTAGGGTGAGCGATGTGGAAGGCTGGCGGGCGGCCATGGCGGCCGGGCTCTACGGGCCCGAGGGGTTCTTCGTGCGCGGCGAGCAGGGGCCGGCCGATCACTTCCGCACCAGCGTGCATGCGTCGCCGTTGTTTGCCGGGGCCGTGTTGCGGCTGGTCGAGCGGATCGATGACGCGCTCGGGCGGCCCAAGACGTTCGACCTGGTCGATGTGGGGGCGGGCCGGGCCGAGTTGCTGACCGCGTTGCGTCCGCTGCTGCCGGAGCGGGTGCGGCTGACCGCGGTCGAGCTCGCGCCGCGCCCAAAGGAACTGGCCGCCGGCATCGCGTGGCGCGAGGACATCCCGGACGGGATCGTCGGGCTGCTGATCGCCACCGAGTGGCTCGACAACGTGCCGCTCGACGTGGCCGACCTCGACGATCACGGGCGGCTGCGCAAGGTCCTCGTCGAGCCGGCCACGGGGGCCGAGTCGCTGGGCGGGCTGGTCGACGCGGCCGACCTGTTCTGGCTGCGGCGGTGGTGGGCCGGGCCGGGACGGGCCGAGATCGGCTGGCCGCGCGACGCCGCCTGGGCCGATGCCGTTCAGCAGGTGCGCCGGGGGTGCGCGCTGGCGATCGACTACGGGCACCTGCGGGGCGAGCGGCCGCCGCTCGGGTCGTTGACCGGGTTCCGGGGTGGACGTCAGGTGCCGCTGGTTCCGGACGGCTCGTGCGACGTGACGGCGCACGTGGCGATCGATGCGGTGGCGGCCGCGGCCGGCACCCCGTACGGGCTGATTCGCCAGCGTGAGGCCCTCAGAGCGCTGGGCCTCGACGGCGCCCGGCCACCGCTGGAGCTGGCCCGGCAGGATCCCGCGGGCTATCTGCGGGCGCTGGCCGCGGCCGGGGCGGAGGCCGAGCTGATCGAGCCGGGCGGGCTCGGGAGCCACTGGTGGCTGCTGCACAACGTGGGGCTCGGCGAGCGTGGGAGCATGCTGTTGTGACGGAGCAGCTGCGTGAGATGACCGTCGGGACCGGCGCCGGGCTCGAGACCGCCGACATGGTGCTCAACATCGGCCCGCAGCATCCGTCGACACACGGCGTGCTGCGGCTCAAGCTGACGCTCGACGGCGAGCGGGTCGTCACGTGCGAGCCGATCGTCGGCTACATGCACCGCGGCGCCGAGAAGCTGTTCGAGGTGCGCGACTATCGGCAGATCCTGATGCTGGCCAACCGGCACGACTGGCTGTCCGCGTTCGCCAACGAGCTGGGGGTCGCGCTGGCCGTCGAGCGGCTCATGGGCATCGAGGTGCCCGAGCGCGCGACCTGGCTGCGGATGGCGCTGGCCGAGCTCAACCGGGTGCTCAACCACCTGATGTTCCTGGGCTCCTACCCGCTGGAGATCGGTGCGATCACGCCGATGTTCTACGCGTTCCGCGAGCGCGAGACCCTGCAGGCGGTCATGGAGGAGGTCTCCGGCGGCCGCATGCACTACATGTTCAACCGGGTCGGCGGGCTCAAGGAGGAGGTGCCGGCGGGCTGGACGGGCCGGGCGCGCGAGGCGATCAAGACCGTCCGCAAGCGACTGCCCGACCTGGACAACCTGATCCGGCGCAACGACATCTTCCTCGCCCGTACGGTCGGGGTCGGCGTGCTGACGGCCGAGCAGGCGGCCGCGTACGGGGCTTCGGGGCCGGTCGCGCGGGCCAGCGGTCTCGACTTCGACCTGCGCCGCGACGAGCCCTACCTGGCGTACGGGGAATTGGATGTGCCCGTGGTGACGCGCAGCGCCGGCGATTGCCATGCCCGGTTCGAGGTGTTGCTCGAGCAGACGGTCGTCTCGCTCGACCTGGCCGAGCAGTGCCTGGACCGGGTCGACCGGATCTCGGGGCCGGTCAACGTGCGGCTGCCCAAGGTGGTCAAGGCGCCCGAGGGGCACACGTACGCCTGGACCGAGAACCCGCTCGGCATCAACGGCTACTACCTGGTGTCGCGGGGCGAGAAGACGCCGTGGCGGATGAAGCTGCGCACCGCCTCCTACGCCAACGTGCAGGCGCTGGCCACGCTGATCCCGGGCTGCCTGGTGCCTGACCTGATCGCGATCCTCGGCTCGATGTTCTTCGTCGTGGGCGACATCGACAAGTGAGGCTCAGCGGCGGCCGTGGCCCGGGTCGGGTTGATAGCCCCCGTACGAGGCGAAGTCGCTGAGCGAGCCCACATTGGTGTCGTTGGCCGAGGGCCGGTGGCGGCGGGCCTTGTAGTTGGGGTCGCCGGTCGTGTTGCCGGGCTCGTGCTGGGGCGGGCCGTATTCGGGGGCCGGGCCGTATTCGGACCCCGGGCCGTATTCAGGGGCCGCGCCGTAGCTCGGGGCGCCGTAGCCGTTGTATTCGTCGGAGTCGAAGTCATTGCCCCCGCCGTACGTGCCGGCGGGCGCGCCGTACGTGTTGCCGCTCGCGGGTGAGCCGTAGACCCCGGGCCCCTGGGCGGCGTAGCCGGTGCTGGCGCCGAAGTCGTCGGCGAGCGAGTCGGGCTGGTGACCGTACGGGTTGCCGGGGCGCACCGTGGCCGACGCGCGTGGCGGGGCCTGCGGGGGCGGCGGCGGGGGCACCGAGGCCGCTCCGCGCTGCCGCGGGATCGGCGGGGGCGGCGGCACCGAGGCGGCCGCGGCCACGACCCGGCCGCCGGTCGAGGTGCCGGGTTCGGGGTTGATCGGGCGGCCGCCGGTGGTCATGCCGGGGCCGGTGCGGGCCGGCGGGCGGACGGCGGCCGAGGCGACAGGAGCGGGGGGCCGGGCCGTGCCCATGGGCGGCGGGCCGGCCGGCATCGGCGGCGCGTAGTCGTCCTCGGGGTAACCGTCCTGATAGCTGTCGTCCGCGTACTCGTTCGCCGGATAGTCGCTCTCCGGATAAGAGTTCTCCGGGTAGGCGTTCGCCGGGTAGCTGTTCGCGAACGGGTCGGGATATTGGCCCTCGGCCGGCAGGTCGGCGAAGAACCCGGACGGCTCCTCCTCCGGCGGCTGCGGGCGCACCTGAGCGACGGCCGCGGCGGCCGGGGCCGGCATCGGCGGGGGCGGTCCACCGTGGACCTGAGCGGCGCCGCGGCCCTGGGGCCGGCCGCCGCCGAACTCGGCCCGCAGCTCGCGCCGCAGGCTCGCCACCTCTTCGGCCACGCGGTCCTCGATGTCCATGCGGCCGAGCACCGGGTCGCTGCGGACCAGCACCGACGCGCCGATCAGGGCGACGGCGACGGCGATGAGGAGCACGGCGAACCGCACGGTGTTGGAGCTTTGACCGAGCAGCACAACGAGCGCGGCCACCGGGGCGAGCAGAACACCCGCCCAGATGAGGCCGCGAAGCAGGCGTGCGTTACCCGCCACGGAGTCCTGATCCGGCATGGCCGCCGATACTACCCAGACGCGGCGATCGGGCAAATGTTCGATCGCCGGGCTTCAGATGGTCGAAATCTGGGCCATACCGGACGGCCGCCAAGGCTTAACCAACAACGCGCCGACCAGCGCGAATCGTGATCGACAGACGGGAGCCGCCCGCAGCCGCCCAAGAAACTTCGCAGTTGCGAACGTCTTCGGGGCGGCCGCGGACGGCTCACATCTCATCGAGTGCCGCGATACCCGCCGAGTGTGGCGAAGCCAACGATCCACCCCACGAACAGCCCGTACGCGGCTCCGTTGCCGGCCGCCTGGAAGGCGCCCAGCAGCGAGGGGTTGGCCAGGAAGAGCGTCGTCAGCAGCGCCGCGAAACCGCCGGCGAAGATGTACGCCGCCCAGCCGGCGAAGAACTGGCTGATCGTGCCGCGGGCCCGGGCCAGCTGCGAGCCCGGCAGCAGGAACAGGAAGAGCAGGGTCAGCAGGACCAGCAGGATCGCCTTGAGGTCGCCGACGATGATCTCGCGCAGCGAGTCGCTCGAGTCGAAGGACCAGCGGGGCCAGGCGAGCAGGCGCAACCACCAGCCGCCGGCCGTGTTGGGGTTGGTGTTCTCGCTGGCCCACTCCGCATACCACGGGCTGCCGAAGACGAGAACCAATATGAGCGCGGCCAAAGTGCCCGCACCAGGCGCAGATTTGTACCGGTTACCGAGAGCCATGCGCCGCTAGTTCCCAGAGCGGCGCACTTCCCAAACGACGGCCGTTGATACCTAGTGTTTCTGCAGGTAGTCGATGAATGCGGCGCGCAGCAGGGGCTCGCTGTCGCCGTAGCCGTGGCCCTCGAGCTCACGCCAGAGCGCGACCGCCTCGTCGACCGTGGGGCCGATCGAGTTGGGCGCGCCGTCGAGCTGGGCCGCCTCGTCGGCGTCGGGCAGGTGCTTGAAGACCGACCAGAAGAAGCCGATGTCGTGCCGCTCCCGGGCCCGGGTGAAGGCGCGCTCACGCAGCTCCTCGGTGGGCAGGGCGTCCAGCTCGGCGAAGCTCGGAGTGGTCATGACCAAGAGCATAGGCGGAGCGGCCGGGCGGTTACCGGCTGGTTCCCCAGGGCCCGGCGTCCCAGCGGTCCGTACGCGGGGTGCTGGTCGACGTGGACCAGGTCTCGGGCAGGTCGGGCGACCAGTTGGCCGCGGCCGTGGTGGGGGCCGCGTTCCAGTCGGCGGGCCCGGCGACCGGCAGCGGCCGCCCGTACGTCTCGACGAGCCGCGTGACGACCAGGCCGGCCGCGAACACGCAGGCCGCGATCGCGAACAGGGCGATGTCGAAGTTGCGCCGGGCCGCGTAGTCGAGGAACAGCGTCAGGGCGGCCACCGCGAACAGCGTGCCGAACAGGCCCCCGCGCCGCCCGTACGCGCTGGTGCCGGCGAGCAGGGCCAGGCCGAGCGCGATGCCCGTCCACTCCAGGCCGGTGCCGGGCACGACCGGGTCGTCCGACAGCGCGGCGAACAGGATGCCCGCGCCGACCGCGAAGACCGAGGACAGCAGCAGCGAGCCGATCACCGGCAGCGCGACGACCGGGCCGCGGCGCCGGGCCGGGTCGCCGGTCGGGCGCATGCCACCGAGCCAGCGGCGGACCGGGGTGGCCGCGCCCATCGCCCCGCCCAGCACGGCCAGCAGCGCGAACCCGCCGAACAGGAAGAAGGCGTGGTCGGTGGGGTCGTAGTCGCCCTGCACGGCGACCGGCGCAACCCGCAGCTGGTCGAAGACGATCACGCCGAGCCCGGCCGCGAGCGTGGCGGCCCACCCCGGCACGTGCAGCACGACGACGATCAGGCCGATCACGATGGCGCCGGCCGCGGCGAACACCAGCGCCGGGACGATCGACTGGAACAGGCCCTTGTCGCCCTGCTCGGCGTACTGGAAGGAGGCGGCCAGGGCGATCGGGCCGAGGGCCAGGTTGGGCACGCCGGCCCGCAGGGTCAGGCCCGCGCCCAGGGCGAGCAGGCCGATCGCGGCGCCGGTGATGAGCAGGGAGTCGAGGTCGGGCCGCTTGAGGGCGTCGGGGTCGAGGCGCCAGAGGAGGAAGCCGATCGCCCCCGCGGCGACCAGCAGCACGACCTCCCAGCCGAGGTGGATGCCGAGACGGTCCCGCCCGTCCTCGTCGGCCTCGGCCCGGCGCAGCACGTCGGCCGTGGTGTCAGCGGTGCCGTCGAGCTCCTCGGCCCGCCGCCGCTGCTCGGCCGCGGCCAGGGTATTGGCCCGGTAGGCAGCCGGATCGGTGGGCGTGGGGTCCTCGGTCTGCCGACGGTACGTCGCCTCGTCGTACGCCATCGCCGTGCCTCCTCGTGTGCGTCCGCACCGTGCGGTGAGCAACGCACGCCGAAATCCGCCGGGCGCATGCCCGTGCCCAGAGCATACGGATACGAGTCGGTCTCAGTTCAAGGCCGAAAAATAGGGGATCAGAGCAGGCCGGAGGGCCGGTCCGAATCGTTGTTGTCCTGGGAGTCGGGCTGCTCCGGAATGCGGCACGAACGTTCAAGCCAGAGGGCCGCCGCGACCAGCGCCACGGCCGTGATCACCCCGCCGATCGCGACCGGCAGATCGCCGCTCGCGGCCTCGGTGGGCTCCATCGCCAGCCAGGCCAGCAGGCCCGCCGAGAAGCCGGCCGAGATCGCGCCGACGAGCGAGGACGCCTTGGCCAGCGCGACGTAGCGGGCGACGGCGAGCGGGTCGACCCGGGGCGCGCCCGGCTTGCGCTGGATGCGGGCCGACGTGTTCTGCGCCAGCAGCCCCTCGGCGACGGCCAGCACGGCCAGCACGATCACCGGCGACCACGGCAGGTCGGGCAGGGTCGAATAGGAGAAGCTGAGCAGCAGCCAGCCCAGGGCGGCCGCGCTCAGGCCCGCGACGATCAACACCGAGATGCTGGTCGGGCGCATCGACGGGTCCGACTTGGGCGCCTGCGGGTTGCTGCTCACTCTGTGAACTCTAGTGCGAGATCGGGGCGCGGGGTCATTGCCGCCACGTCGCCGGCCAGACCGGGGGCGGCCAGCAGCCGGGCGATCGGGCCGTGGCCGGGCAGCTCGGCGGCGGGTTCGATGTCGTGCCACGGGCGCAGCACGAACGCGCGCAGGTGGGCGCGCGGATGCGGCAGCGTCAGCTCGGGATCGTCGCTGAGCACCGGCCGCCCGTCGGCGTCGCACACCGCGATCACGTCGACGTCCAGCGTGCGCGGGCCGAAGCGGCGCTCCGGATCGCGGACCCGCTCCGCTTCGGTCTCGGCCGCCCGGGCACGTTCGAGCCAGTCGTGCGGGGAGGCCTCCGGGTCCGAGACGAGAACAACAGCGTTCAGGTACGCCGGTTGGCCGGCATCGCCCCACGGCGGCGTCTCGTAGACGACCGAGGCGCGCTCGACGGCCCGGCCGAGCACCCGGACCGCCAGGCGCAGGTGGCCCTCGCGATCGCCGAGATTGCTCCCGAGAGACAGAACGGCCCTGGTCACGTACGGCTCCGGCGTAGTGTGACGGCGACGTCGGCGAACTCGAGCGGGATCGGCGCCTGCGGCTTGTGGACGGTGACCTCGGCCGCCGACACCCGCGGGTCGTCGAGGCAGGCCGTCAGCAGCCGGTCGGCCAGCGTCTCGATCAGGTTGACCGGCTCGCCCCCGACGATCTCGGCCAGCCGCCCCGCGAGCTCGCCGTAGTGCACCGTGTCGGCGACGTCGTCGCTGGCCGCGGCCGGGGCGAGGTCGAGCCCGAGGCGCACGTCGATCACGAAATCCTGGCCCTGCTCGCGCTCGAAGTCGAAGACGCCGTGCCGGCCGCGCATCCGCAGGCCGGTCAGTGTGATCTGGCCCTCCACCTGTTCACTCCTTCTCATTCGCACCTCACCGGCCGTCATCGGGCGCGGAGCCGGGGCGATCCGGTCGCGCGCCACACGGCGAGCGCGTCGGCCGTGGCGGTGACGTCGTGCACCCGTACGCCCCAGGCCCCGGCCGCCACGGCCAGCACCGACGTGGCCAGGGTGGCCGCCTCGCGCTCGGCGACCGGGCGCGGGGCACCGTCCGGACCCGCCAGCAACCGGCCCAGGTAGGTCTTGCGGCTGGCCGCGAACAGGACCGGGTAGCCCAGGCCGATCAGCACGTCGAGGTGGGTGCTGAGGGCCCAGTTGTGCTCGGCGGTCTTGGCGAAGCCCAGGCCCGGGTCCAGGACGATCTGCTCCGGCCCGACCCCCGCGGCGAGCGCCTCGTCCACCCGTTGCAGCAGCTCATCCCGTACGTCGGTGACCACATCGGCGTAGACGGCGAGCTCGGTCATGCGGCGGGAGTGCCCGCGCCAGTGCATCAGGATCCATGGGCAGCCGGCCTCGGCGGCCACCCGGGCCATGCCCTTGTCGGCCAGGCCGCCCGAGACGTCGTTGATCACGGCGGCGCCCGCCTCGAGGGCCGCCCGGGCCACCGCGGCCCGGGTGGTGTCGATGCTGACCGGCACCCCGGCCGCCGCCAGGGCCCGGACCACCGGAACCACGCGGGCGATCTCGGTCTCGGCGTCCACCCGCTCGGCCCCGGGACGGGTCGACTCCCCGCCCACGTCCACGATGTTCGCACCTGCGTAGTGCAGGTCAACGCCGTGCCGGACGGCGGCGTCCACGTCCGTGTATTTCCCGCCGTCCGAGAAGGAGTCGGGCGTGACGTTGAGGACGCCCATCACGACCGGGTGATCCACATGCATCAGCGCGCGTCCCGCGACCTGCGCATCCGTCGGCTCAGTCGTCACGGCACGAGGGTACGGCGGCCGGGGTTGTCGCACGTGCGTACGATGGCCCGTAACTCAATTTCACGCACGCCATCACCTTGCGTAACGTTTCGGACGCTTGTAGCCAAGAACGGCGGGCCGTACTCTTCGGAACTGGGCATCATTTGTTGGAACCGGAGAGAGCAGACGAGCATGGCAATGCCCGAACGGCTCACTCGACGCGCAGGGTGGGAAGTAGCACGATATGGGCGGTGCCGTGAGGCTTCACAACTGCAGCGTGTCCGGAATCCCCTAGCCGGGCACGGGGAGGTTTACCAATGATCGCCACTGAGCTCGCCCAGCAGGCCGCGGCCGTGCTCCAGCAGGCTACGCTCGCTGCGCCCGAACCCAAGGGCATCAACACCGAAGGCATCGTCACCTTCTTCGCCAGCAACATCGCGCCGATCCTGCTCGCGGTGCTCGGCGTGATCTTCATTGGACGAGCCAGCCGCGGTGAGATCTCCAAGGTTCTGACCAGCTCGGCCATCGCCATCGTGGGTCTGGCGTTCATCGCCGGCGCCGCGACCCTGTTCTTCGTCGGCGACGCCCTCATCAAGCTGATCTTCAACTGAGATGCGGCTTCGTACCGACGACGACATCTACCGGGCGAGGCTCGTCTATCTGGGCCCCCCGGGCTACACCCTGCCCATTCACCTGCCGTACGCGCAGTACGGCATGTTCGTGGCGCTGGTCCCGCTCTTCATGTTCCTGCACTACTTGATGACCTTCGAGTTCGATCCCTTCCCGGCCTGGGAGATCGCGCTCGCCATGGTCACGACGTCGTACGTGTTCCGGCATGTCGACCCCGACCGTCCCGCCCGGGTCGTCATCCGGACCGCGCTCACCGACTGGCGCCGCACCCGCGAGCCGGCGGTCGAGCGCCGCGATCCGAGACTTGTCGCCACTCGCATCCGGGTTCGGGAGGAGTTGGTATGACCAGTTCCATCGCGTACTCCCTCGGGGCCGGCGCATGACCGGACCCGTTCCGCACGGGCATCCCCGCGCGGATGCCGACACCCAGGGCAGGCAGAGTAACGGAGTGCGCTCGAACCACTACTCTTCGCCCGAATCCGCGGACGAGGCCGCCGAGGAGTTCGTCACCGCGCCGGGGCACGGCGCGGTCGGCGTCTTCCAGTCTCCGCAGCCGGTGCGGCCGCGCGGCGGGCCGGTGGACACGACGCTCGACATCGATTCGCCGTTCCTCGACCTGTTCGGCGGGGCCGCCCCGCCGACCCCGGTGGCCCCGGCCACCCCGGCGAGTGAATCTTCGGTGAACCCGCCCCCGGACGATCCGGACCATGACTTCGACTTCGGGTTCGACTTCGACGACCGGCCCACAGTGGCCAACGGGTCGGCCCCGCCGGCCACCCCCGTCGAGCCGCGCCCGATCGCGGTCGCGCCGACCCCGACTCCAGTTACCGATCCGCCTGTCGCCGGGCCGCCGGTCTCCGAGCCGCTTGTCGCCGGGCCGCCGGTCTCCGCGCCGCCGGCGTTCTCCGCACCGCCCGCGCCGCGTGACCCCGCCTTCGAGGACGATCAGGACGGTCCGGCCGGCCCGTGGGGCACTCGCGAGCAGGTCGAGCCGATCGAGCCGTTCAGCCGCGCGCCGATCGGGCCCAAGGCCGACTTCTTCCAGGAGTCCGGTGCCCCGGCCGACCCCGATCTCGACGAGTGGCCCGACTTCTACGACTGGCCGCCGGCCCCCCAGGCCGGGGCCGCCCCCGCGCAGTCCGCGGGGCCGGTCTCCGCGGCGCCGTTGCCGGCCGCGCCGGTGTCGACGCCGCCGCTGTGGCAGACCGTCGGCAACGGCCAGGCCCGCCCGCCCCAGCCCGGCCCGGTCGAGGCGTACGCGCCGCAGCCGCTGCTGGAGGACCCCTCGCCCGAGGCGGCGCTGCCGGTCCCCGTACCGGAAAAGGCGCCGGCCAAGCGCAAGGAGAAGGCACCGGCCCGGCGCAAGAAGGAGCCGAAGAACCTGCCCGCCAAGCAGGAGAAGCTCAAGCAGCCCAAGCCGGTGGCGCTGCGGCCGCACAAGCTCAAGTTCAACGACCGCGACCCGGTCATGGAGCTGGAGATCAGCGAGATCGCCGGCCACCTGACCTTCACCCAGAGCACGGTCACGGCCTGGTATTACCTGCCCGAGGTGCGCTGGGCGTTCCGGCCCGACGCCGAGCGCGAGGCCCTGCTCAGCGCGATCTCCGAGCAGTACGCGGGATTGGCTGGATTCCGGCTGCACCTGCGCCGCACCAACCGGCCGTTCCCGGCCGACGAGTGGGCGCGCACGGTCGACTCGTTCACCGCGAAGCCGCTGCCCGACGTGCGCGGCGGCACCTCGTGGTCGGATCACCTGGTGGCCGCCCAGCGGCACCTGCTCTCGGTCAACCACGCCGAGGGCCAGACGTATCTGGGCGTGACGTTCGCGCGGCGCTCGCTCGGCGACACGTTCTCCGAGCGCGTCCTGCGGATCTTCGGCCGGGGCACCTCCGACGGCGAGCGGCGCAAGCTCAACCGCGCCGTCGAGCAGTTCGACGAGGTGCTCAACGCGTTCGGCATGCGGGGACGGCGAGTCACCCCGCAAGAGCTGGAATGGCTGCTGTTCCGCTCGGTCGCGCTCTGCATGGCCCCGCCCGGGCCGCTCAGCCCGGTCACGAACGGCCAGTGGGACACCGGCGACCTGCTCGCGCTGACCGAGCAGGTGGAGCGCTACCGCACGCCGTACGGGTCGACCGTGAAACTGGTCAACCGGATGACCGGCGAGGAAAGGCACGTCGCGGTGCTGTCGGTCGGGCGGATGGAACCGCTCGAGATCCCCGAGAAGCACGAGCCGTGGATGCACTTCCACGAGCGGCTGCCGTGGCCGATGGAGCTGTCGTCCCGGCTCGACATCCTGGGCTCGGGCAGCTCGTTCAAGAACCTCGAGCACCGGCTCCGGATGATCCGCTCGCAGCAGCTCGACTACGCCGAGCACGGCATCGACGCCCCGCCCGAGCTGGAACGCCTGGCCAAGCGGGCGCTGGTGATCGGCGACGAGATGACCACCGGGCTGCCGGTCGAGTCGGCCCGCGCGCACGGCTGGCACCGGATCGCCGTCGGCGGCGCCACCCGCGAGGAATGCCTCGAACGGGCCCGCCGGCTGATCCAGCTCTACTCCCGGGAGCTGCGGATCTCGCTGCAGCACCCCAAGAACCAGGACCAGCTGGCCCGCGAGTTCATCCCCGGCGAGCCGATCGCGAACACCGGCTACGTGCGCCGCATGCCGGTCAAGCTGCTGGCGGCGGCCCTGCCGCAGGCGGCGTCAACGGTCGGCGACCGGCGGGGCGACCTGATCGGGCGTACGGCGGGCACCTGCCGCCGGCCGGTCTTCCTCGACCTGCACTTCCCGATGGAGGTGCGCGAGCGTTCCGGCCTCGGGGTCTTCGTGGCCGAGCCCGGCGGTGGCAAGTCGACCCTGATGGGCGCGCTGGGCTACCTGAACGCCCGCCGCGGTGTGCAGGTGACCCTGCTCGACCCGTCCGGCCCGCTGGCCCGCCTGTGCCAGATGCCGGAGCTGCGCCCCTACTCGCGGGTGCTCAACCTGACCGGTTCCGAACAGGGCACGCTCGCTCCGTACGCGCTGATTCCCACGCCCGTACGCTCGGAGTTCGCGACCGGGCCGGGCGGCGATCGCGAATATGAGATCGCGGTCTCCAACGCCCGGGCCGAGCGCCGCATGCTGGTGCAGGACATCTGCTCGATGCTGGTGCCGCCCCAGGTGGCCAAGGAGGCGTCCACGGCGACGCTGCTGCGGCACGCCGTCCGCCAGGTGCCGGCCGAGGAGTCGTCCACCCTCGACGACGTCGTCCGCACCCTGCAGGGCCTCGACGACGACGAGGGCCGCGAACTGGCCAACCTGCTCCTCGACACCGCCGAGATGCCGCTGGCGCTGCTGTTCTTCGGCTCGCCGCCGCAGCACCTGCTCGGCGCCGACGCCGCCCTGACCGTGATCACGATGGCCGGGCTGCGCCTGCCCGACCTCAAGATCGAGCGCGAATACTGGTCGGCGGAGGAATCGCTGGCCCTGCCGATGCTACACACGGCCCACCGGCTCGCGGTGCGGCGCTGCTACGGCGGCTCGATGTCCTCGCGCAAGATGGTCGGGCTCGACGAGGCCCACTTCATGGAGGGCTGGCGGTCCGGCCGTTCCTTCCTCGTACGCCTGGCCCGCGACTCGCGTAAGTGGAACCTCGCGGCCCTGGTGGCGTCGCAGAACCCGCGCGACATCCTCGGCCTCGACGTGCAAAACCTGGTGTCGACGGTCTTCGTCGGCCGCATCGCGGAGGATCAGGAGATCGCGTCCGAGGCGCTGCGGCTGCTGCGGGTGCCGGTGCACGACGGCTACGAGGCCACGCTGGCGTCGCTGTCGCAGATCGACACCTCGTCGTCGTCGCGGCTGGGCTTCCGTGAGTTCGTGATGCGAGACGTCGACGGTCGCGTCCAGAAGGTGCGTGTGGACGTGTCGTACGTTGAAGGTCTGCTGGAGCACCTCGACACGACGCCGACGGCCGCCAAGGCCGCGCCGGCGATTCCGATGTTGCCGTCCGACCTGGAGGTTTGAGATGGTGCGGCGGGGGTTGGCGCTGCTGATGACGATGTTCGTCATGGTGGTGGCGTCGATCGTGTGGGCTGTTGCCGCCCCGCCTGCGTCGGCTGCGCCTGCGCGGGCTCCGGGGGGCGCGTGCAGCGTCGAAGAGTGGCAGGGTGACTTCAAGGGCTGCGTTGACCGTCTGACCAAGGTCAGCGAGAGCCGCGCCTCTTGTTTGACCCCGCCGACGCCCAGCACACCTGACTCGGGCCTCGCCGGCTGGTTCGCGGAACGTCCGGAGTCGTCGACGAAGAACGGACCGCAGGGACTCTATAGCCAATATGGCTATGCCGGGTACAGCTACACGACCTACGACTTGGACAGTGGCTGCGCTTCAACGCTTGTCGACCCCGACTACAAGTTCGAAACGACTATCGCCAACGGCGAATTTATGATTGCGACCGCGATCATCGGGGCCTCGAACGCCATGCGGGAGCGGGCGTGGGATCCGCAATCCTTGTGGGGATGGGCTGACACCCTCGTCGAGCAGGCCACTACGGCCGTCTACGAGAAGGTCTTCAGCGTATTCGGCGTAATCACGCTGGCCATCGTCGGCATCTACCTTATTTGGCGGTCACGGCAGGCCGAGATGGGTGCCGCTACAACAACAGCCGGATGGGCAATTCTGGTGATGGTAGGTGTCACAGCCATTGCCGCCTGGCCCGTTCGCTCTGCAAACATCGCTGATCAAACGCTTATCTCATCGCTCAGCGTGGTCCACGATGCTGTCGGCCCGCGGTCACAAAGCACTCCGGCTGATCAATGCGACGACCCGACGCCCGGAGCGTGTGACGACAACCGCCCACCTGCGGTCAGAGCGAGCGACACCTCGACCGAGACAATGCTTTACCGGAACTGGCTGCGCGGCCTTCTCGGCTCGGCAGACAGCGAAACCGCCCAGAAGTACGGCAGGGCTCTCTACGACGCCCGCTCGTTCTCCTGGCGCGATGCCGAGCGATTCCGCACCAACCCCGCTGACCGCGATGCGACCATCGATGCCAAGAACACGCAGTGGGAGAAGGTCGCCGAGCAGATCAAGCAGGAAGACCCTGAGGCCTACCAGTATCTGCAAGGCGTCAATGGTATGGATCGCATCGGCGCCGGATTCATCGCTGTTCTCGCAGCGATCATGTTCGCCATGTTCGATCTGACCGCATCGGTGCTCGTTCTGCTCGGCTTCCTCGTGTTCCGCTGGGCGGTCATCGCCGCACCGATCCTGGGAACCGTCGGCCTGCTCCGGCCGGCGAACGCCGGTATCAAGCGGCTTGGAAACGCTGTCGTCGCCGCCATCTTCAACATCGTCATCTTCGGCACAGGCGCAGCGATCTACCTCTTCGCGGTCGACTTGATCATGAATACCGCGACCTTGCCCGGCTGGCTTCAGGTCGTACTGGTGTTCCTCTGCGGTCTGGTCGGTTGGATGCTTCTCCGGCCTTACCGACGGATCACCCAACTCGGCGGCAAGGACAACGCCCGCACCATCACCACGGGTTCCTGGACCCGTCGGTTCTTCCAGGACATGCGGGAGGCCTCCAAGGTCGACCCGGCCGAGTCCGGCGATGCTCAGGTGGTCGGCAAGAGCAACGGTCGCACGGTCTACGTCGATCAAGGCAACCTGCGGCCCGAGGCTCGCCTGGAGGATCCGGCCCACTCGGCGAAGCGCGCCGAGCCGGTGCCCGTGACCGCCGGTCCTGCGGCCCCGACCCGGCCGGACGGCACCGAGTCGGTCCGCGACGAGGCTCCGGCGACTGCCGCCCCGGAGAAGAAGGCGCCGCCGAACCGTCAGCGGCGAACGCCCGGCTGGACCGAGCCGGACGTGTCCGAGCAGCCGTCCTCCTACGCCATCTATCGGCCGGAGACCGGCAGCACCACCTCCGAGCCGTCCACTCCGCGTATTCGCTCCGAGGCCAAGTGATCGCATGCCCCGCTCTCTCGAACTCGGCCTCAACCGAATCTTCCGGTCGCGGTGGGGCGTAGCGATCGTCCTGGCCGTCATCGTCCTGGCCATCATCGGCATCGCCCGGCTGTTCGCGGACGGTAACGACTCGCCGTCGCCGCTCGGCAACGCTTCACCGGGCCCGACGGTGAGCGTGGATCCCAAACAGGACGACAGCATCATCGACACGGAGCCGCCGCCGAGCCCGTCGACCACGCCGGGACGAGCTCAGCCCGAGGCGGTCGCCTACGCCTTCTCCTCGGCCTGGGCCGATCACCGCAACGTGACGCCGAAGGCGTGGCGCGCACAGCTGCTGCCCAACTCCACCTCGAAGCTGGCCGACGAGCTGGACGGGGTCGACCCGTCCTCGGTGCCGGCCGACCGCGTGCTCGGCCGGCCCAGCCTCGTGCCGGTCAGCGCGACCGTGGTCAACGCGGTCGTCACCATGGACACCGGGAAACTCAGCCTGCGGCTGATCTCGCCGGACGGTCACTGGCGGGTCGACGGGATCGACTGGGATCCGGCGTGAGCATCCCCCGGCCACGGAAGATCGCTCTGCTCGTCGCCCTGGTCGCGACGCTGGCCCTGCTCTGTTGCGGCGGCAGCGTCACGGCCCTGCTGGTCGGCGGTCTCACCGACGAGGGCAACGACAAGCTGACCGCCTCGGGCGGCTGCGGCAAGGCCGGGCCGATCGACCCCGACACCAAGTTGCCGCGGATCCGGCCCTACGGCGCCGAGCAGATCCGCAACGCGGCCGTCATCATCAACGTCGGCGCCAACCTCAAGATGCCGCCACGGGCCTGGGTCATCGCGATCGCCACGGCCATGCAGGAGTCCCGGCTCAACAACCTGGGCAACCTCGGCACGCGCAACGACCACGACTCGCTCGGCCTGTTCCAGCAGCGTCCGAGCACCGGCTGGGGCACGCCCAAGCAGGTGCAGGACCCGGTCTACTCGAGCACGAAGTTCTATCAGAAGCTCAAGACCGTCCCGGGCTGGGAGAAGATGCCGCTGACCCGGGCCGCGCAGCGGGTGCAGATCAGCGCCTACCCCGACGCGTACGCGAAGCACGAGCCGATCGCCACCCAGATCGTGAACTCGCTGGCCGACGGCGCCGCGAACGCGGTCGGCAACTCGGTGTCGATGGTGTGCGCCTCGGCCGGCCAGATCGCGGCCTCCGGCTGGACGCTGCCGGTCGGCGCGCTGGTCGGCTCGGGGTTCCGCACCGCGTCCCGGCCGACTCACCAGGGTGTCGACCTGATCGCCGGCAAGCAGACGCCGATCGCGGCCGCGGCCAGCGGGATCGTCTCGAAGGTCAAATGCGACGAGGACCACGACGGACGGCGCACCTGCAACGTCGACGGCTACCCGGGCAAGGGCGGATGCGGTTGGATGGTGGAGATCCAGCACGCCGGCAACGTCATGACGAGGTACTGCCACATGATCGTCCAGCCGTTCGTGCGGGAGGGGCAGGAGGTCACGGCCGGTGAGATCATCGGCCGGGTCGGCAGCAGCGGCAACTCGTCCGGGCCCCACCTGCACTACGAGGTCCACCTCAACAACGACCGATCCAGCGCCGGGGCGATCGACCCGGTGCAGTTCATGCGCGAGCAGGGCACCCCGCTGGGAGGGTCCGGATGAGCCGGGAGCCGTTCCCCGACCCGTTCGCCGGGCACCCCGAGTGGGAGCTCGACCCGCCGCGCCCGATCGTGCCGACGCCGGCCACGATGAGCGGTCAGCTGCGCGGGCGACGGGTGCTGATCGGCCTGCCCGGCCACGGGTGGCGTTCCGACCTGCGCGCGGACGAGAAGGTCGTGCAAGGCAGCCGCACCTATGTGCCGGTGATGACCGAGGGCGAGTGGTATCGCGCCGAGGCCGAGCAGACCGAGATCTTCGCGCCGCTGGTGCCGGTCGAACGGGTCTGGGTCGAGGAGTTCGGCGTGGCGGGCCTGACCCTGCCGGCCGGCGACGCCAACTCGCGGCTCGTGTCGCTGGACGAACCCGCGCGGCGCACGCCGGTGGCGGCCCCCGACGCGACGTCGCTCTCCGGGCGCCGCGTGGTCCGGTTGCTCGACGACGGGGGTGAGGAACGCGACCTGCGGGCGGTGACCGAGATTCACACCAACCACGAGGGCGAGGTCTGCGCCCGCGTCACCACCGAACTCGACTGGTATCGCTGGGGTTGGAGCGGTCACGCACCCCGGACGCTCGAGGTTCCGGCCCATCTGCTTTGGGCCGAATGAACTCAGCCGTTCTTGGCGGCGCTACACACACGCCACCCCTGCTCATCGACCAAACCGAAGGTCCAGGGTTCTGTCCGGCTGCTGACCTGTTGCCCGCCCTTGGATCCGGTGATGACCAGGTCAACGTTGACGGAGGTTGAGGCGCCTGAAGTGCCGGAGACGACAAGCGCTTCCCAGACCGCCGTCACCGTCGTCCCGAAGTTCTGCTCCCGATTGATCATTTCGGCACGAAGAGCTGCGATCTCGTCCAGTCTCGCGCCCTCTTTGCAGCTGTACAGCGCGGCTTCGTCGTCACTGCGACTCACCAGGTAAGCGCGAAGAAAGCTCGACGTCACCTGGTCAGGATCGGCCCGCTCGATCTTCGTTTCCTCGTCGTAGAGCAGCACTGCCACCCCCACGCCCCCGAGACAGAGCAGCCCCAAAAACCCGGCCCCCAGCGCCAGCCACAACCGCAGCCGCCGATTCCGCCCCTTCTTGACCGGCGCCACCTCAGCCTCCGTCACGCCCGGCGGTGGGGGCGTAGGTCCGGTCACGGGCTCCTGCGGCTGCACACTCACGACAGTAGTGCCTCCGCACACCTATCCCCCCGTACGGGCCTCTGGCGGCACAACCCCGGACGACGCGGACACCGAACGGGCCACCGGGACCGCGATGCCTCACCTGGTCTGGGATAAGTTTTATGCGCGCACACAGGAGGTGAGGGCGGTGGTGGATTCGGCTTTGCGGGTCCAGCAGGCTGCCGCTTTGCACCGGCAGGCGGCTGCCCTCGCGGAGGCCGCCGGTAATGCGCTCGACGCCGACGGCTCCCTGCCCGATCCGCGTGAGCAGCATCGCCTGGCCGAGGATCTGCGGGCGGCGGCCGCCGCGCTGGCCCCGGGCTGGCTCGGCGCGCCCCTCGACGCGCAGTCGGTCAACACTCCGCTGGGTGGCGTCTATCCGCCGCAGTTCGTGCGGCTCGGCGCGGCCCAACTGCTCGACGACGCCCGTTTCCCGGCGATCGTCCCGCTGCTCGGCACGGGTCATCTGACGATCGACGCTACCGCCACCGACTCCCGCGTCTTCGGGCTGCTCCGGTCGATCCTGTTGCGCCTGCTGGCCGCCGCCCCGGCCGGTTCGCTGCTGGTCCGCGCGGTCGACGGCATCGGCGGCGGCGAGGTGTTCGCCCCGTTCGCCGATCTGCGTGACGCGGGCCTGTTGTCGCCGCCGGCCACCGATCGGCAGGGCCTGCGCGACGTGCTGGCCGAGGCGGAGAAGTGGCTGCGCCCCGGGCGTGGGGTCGCCCCGCGGCGCACCCGGCGTGACCGCATGATGCTGGTGGTCATCGCGAGCCTGCCCGAGCTGACCGAGGGCGAGGAGTTGCGGCGCATCGCCGCGCTGGCCCAGCAGGGCCCCGATTCCGGCCTGCATCTGATCGTGGCGGGCTGGCCGCCGCCCCCGCTGACCACCGAGACGACGCAGGCCCCGCTGCCGCGCACGACGATGGTGTCGGTCCGCAATCCTTATGCGGTGATCGGTGACCCGCCCGGGGCGACGTTCGGTTCGACGCCCGACGTGTCGTGGCTCAACGCCCCGGTCTTTCTCGACGAGGATCCGCCGCCCCACCTGATCGACTCGGTCTGCCGCGAGCTGGCCGCCCACTCGGCCGCCGCGTCCCGGGTGACGCTGGCCGATCTGCTGCCCGAGCCGGGTGACGAGATGTGGTCGGGTGACGCCGCCGAGGGGCTGAGCACGGTCGTCGGGCACGACGGGGACACCCCGCTGGCGCTGCGCTTCAACGACCTGACCCCACATTGGATGGTCGGCGGCCGTTCGGGGGCGGGCAAGACGGCCTTCCTGATCAACGTGCTCTACGGGCTGGGCGCTCGGTACAGCCCCGCCGAGCTGGCGCTCTACCTGCTCGATTTCAAGGAGGGCGTCACCTTCGCCGAGTTCGTGCCGACCCGCAGCGACCGCACCTGGCTGCCGCACGCGCGCGCTGTCGGGGTCGAGGCCGACCGGGAGTACGGTCTGGCGGTGCTGCGCGAGCTCAATGCGGAGTTGTCGCGCCGCTCCACCGCGTACGAGAGGGCTGGTGTCTCGACCCTCAAGGAGCTGCGCGTGGCCGCGGCGGAGGACGGGCTGAAGCGTCCGTTGCCGCGGATCCTGTGCGTGATCGACGAGTTCCCGGCCCTGCTCGCGGGCAGCGACGCGGTGGCGACCGAGGCCACGACGCTGATCGAGTCGCTGGCTCGCACGGGTCGCTCGTGCGGCATCCACCTCGTGCTGGCCAGTCAGAACACGACGGGTGTGTCGACGCTCTACGCCAAGCGCGACTCGTTCTTCGGCCAGTTCCCCGTACGCATCGCGTTGCCCGGCGGCGGCGACGTGCTGGAGCCGGCCAACGACTCGGCGGCGGGGCTGCCCCTGGGCACGGCGGTGGTCAACACCGCGGGCGGTCTGGGCGGCCCGCGCGGCGCCACCCGGGGTCACGAGCGCATCATCCGCTTCCCCGACCCGCACGCCGACGAGGAGCTGCTGAGCGAGCTGCGGCACAAGCTGTGGGGCGCCCGCGATCCGGAGTCGCAGCCGCCGCGCATCTTCGCCGGTTACGCGCATCAGCATCTGGCCGACGACCCGACCTATCGGGCGGCGCTGGCCGGTCGGGGCAGCGGTCCGGCCGCCCTGGTCGGTCGCCTGCTCGACGTGAGCCTGTCCACGGCGGCGTTCCCGCTCGACGCTTCCCCCGGGCGGCATCTGGCGATCTTCGGCTCGCAGGCGTCGGCGTCCGAGGTGCTCGACGCGGCCGCTCGCAGTGTGGCCGCGTTCCACCAACCGCGTACGGCACGGTTTGTGATCTGCTCCCTGGTCGCCGAGGGTGACCGGCTCGCCGAGGCCCTGGCCGCCGAGCTGGGTCACCGGCAGGAAGTGGTGCGCGTCGACCGGGCCGGGCTGGCCGCCGAGCTCGATCCCGCCCGCCCGGGTTATCGCGTGGTCTTCGGGCTCGACGCGATGGTGCCCGGCACCCTGCCGGAGTTCCTGCGCGACGGCCCGTCCCGAGGCGCGCATCTGCTCTCGTGGTGGCGTGACTCGCGCCTGTTTACGGCGGGTGACGCCGTGGCCGGGCTGCTGTTCCTCAACGTGCCGCCGGCCGAGATCGGCGCCGTGCTCGGTGAGCCGGTCGAGTGGCTGCCCCGGCCCAATCGCGCGCTGCTGCACGACCGGCAGTCCGGCCGCACGGTCACGGTCCTGCCGTTCCTCGACCCTGGGGTGGGCGACGACTGGGGTGATGAGCCGTGACCGAGCAGCAGCAGACGACGAGCCCGATCCCGGCCCAGCCGACTCCCCCGGCCCCGGGCCCGTGGGCCGACTATCTGGCGGCCGCCCAGCGCCTCGACGCCGTACGGCGGGCCGCGAGCGCCGCGTCGGCCGAGCATCAGGCGGCGGTCACGGCCGCGCGGCAGGAGCTGACGTCCGTACGCTCCCGGCTGGCCGCCCAGCAGGCCCGCCTGACGCACGAACTGGGCGTGCCGGTGCCCGAGGTGCGCCCGCAGCCGTCCGACCTTGAGGTGGCCGCTCAGGCCGCCGGAACGGGTCCCGCCGGTGCGCTCGGGGCGCTGCAGCAGGCCCGCCGGGCCGCCGACGCCGGTGACGCGATCCTGACCGAGGCGGCGCCGGCCCGCCGCTGGCGGCCGTGGGCGCGCAATCTGCTCATCTACGGCCCATTCGCCGGCGCGGTGCTGATCGTGCAGATCGCGCTCTATCTGGTGGCGACGCCCGGCTCGGTGCCGACCTATGCCCTGCTGTGCGGCCTGACGATGCCCGTCCTCGCCTTCGGCCTGGGCTGGGTGACGATCGGCTTCGTCTACGGCGGCGAGGCGAAGTCCGGCGAGCCGGGAGGGGTCGACCGCACCCCGATCATCGGGGCGGTCGCGTGTCTGGTGCCGGTGCTGCTGACCTGCATGGGTGTGGGGCTGGCGAGCTTCTTCAACTGAGGGTCGCGGTCAGGTCGACCTCGACCAGTTGCCCGCGGAAGCCGAGCACGGTCACGCCGAGCAGGGTCGATGCCGTGCTGAAGGCCGGGGCCAGCGGCGACTCGTTGAGCCGGTCCCAGACGGCGGCGAGCTGGGCGCTGTCGGAGCTCACCACGTAGATCACCGAGCGCACCACGTCGCCGGGCGCGGCACCGGCCGCCTCGAGCACGGCCAGGCAGTTGGCGATCACCTGGTCGGTCTGCGCGTCGAAGTCGCCCGGTTCGCCGACGACCTTGCCGTCGAGGTCGAGCGGGCACTGGCCGGCCAGGTGGGCGAGGCGGCCCTCGGACGAGACCGTGATGTGGGAGTAGCCCGGGGGCTCGTGGACGGTCGGCGGGTTGAGCTTCTTCTCGATCACCGGGCCAGTATCGCGGCGTGCCGGAGTGGCGGACACCGATTAACCGAACCAGCCGGGCACGTCGACGGGGAAGCCCGTGGCGGGCACGACCGTACGCAGGGAGCTTTCGAGCGAGGCGACCCGCTCGGCGCCCAGCCGCTCGACCCACCGCGCCCGCAGCCGGTCGAAGATCTCGGCCGACTGGTTCAGCATGTCGAGGCCGTGCGGGGTCAGCCGGATCAGCTTGCGCCGGGCGTCGTGCGGGTCGTCCACCCGCTCGACGTAGCCGAGGGCGGCCAGCCGGTCGACGGTCTTGCCGGCCGCCTGCTTCGAGACGCCCAGCCGCCGCCCGACCTCGCTGGCGGTGGCCCCGGCCGGCCCGATCGCCTGCATCGCGAAGCCGTGCACCGGGCGCGCGTCGGGATGGCCGCACCGCGCGAGCTCGGCGTGCAGCTCGTCGATGAGCGTGCGGAACCCGGCGAACAGCAACAGCGGCAGCTCGAAGCCGGGCGGGTCCTCAGGCGCGGGCGGCATTGGCAAACTCGACAACCTGGTTTACTGTTTCGACAACCACGTTGACGAGTTTACCGGAGGATCGATGTTCATCCAGCACACCCTCGAATCGGCGCCCGCCGCCTCCCGTCCGCTGATGGCGTCGACCGTGCAGCACCTCGGTCACCTGCCCGGCGCGGTCGCCCTGCTGGCCGAGTCGCCCGAGCTGCTCGGCGGGTTTCTGCAGGCCAGCAAGCTGTTCGAGGCGACCACGCTCGACCCGCTGGCCCGCGAGGTGGTGGTGATGGTGATCGCCGCCCGCAACCAGTGCCGGGTCTGCCTGGCCATGCACACCGGCCGCCTGCGGCAGTTGAACGCGGACGCGGAGCTGATCTCCGCCCTGCGTACGGGGGTGCGACCGGCTGATCTTCGCTTGGCGGCACTGCACGATTTCACGCTTCAGGTGCTGGCGACGGCCGGCGAAGCGGATCTGACGGAGTTTCTCGCGGCCGGCTTCACCACCCGCAACGCGCTCGAGGTGGTGCTGGGCATCGGGACGTACACGATGTCGACCCTGGCCAACCGGATGGTGGGGGCCTAACGGGCGTTGATCAACGCCATCGCCTCGGCGCGCACCTTGGCGTCGGTCTGATAAGCCCCGCGCACGGCCGAGGTGACCGTACGGGCGCCGACCTTGCGAATGCCGCGCATCTCCATGCACAGGTGCTCGCACTCGAGCACGACTATCGCCCCGCGCGCGTCCAGCTTGGCCATCAGCAGGTCGGCTATCTGCGAGGTCAGCCGCTCCTGCACCTGGGGCCGGCGGGCGTAGACCTCGACCAGGCGGGCCAGCTTGGAGAGCCCGGTGATCCGGCCGTGCGGGCCGGGGATGTAGCCGATGTGCGCCACGCCCTTGAACGGGAGCAGATGGTGCTCGCACATGCTCATCACTTCGATGTCACGGACGAGGACCATCTCTTCGTGGTCGGCCTCGAAGGTGGTGCGCAGCACGTCGGCCGGGTCGACCCGCAGGCCGGCGAACAGCTCCGCGTACGCCCGGGCCACGCGGGCCGGGGTGCGCTCCAGGCCGTCGCGGTCGGGATCTTCCCCGACCGCGATGAGGATCTCGCGAACCGCCTTCTCGATCCGCCCGAGGTCGACGGCCTGCTCGACCGGCGCACCGGTGAGCTTGCCGTCGACCAAACGGGCGGCGAGATAGTCCAGCTCGTCGTCGTCGCTGCTCAGTTGCTGCCGTCCGAGCTGCTGCTGCCGTTCGGGTTGGGCCCGACGGCGATCTGCCCGTCCGCCTCGGCCTGCGCCTTGAGCTTGTCGCGCTCGGCCGGGGTCAGCACCGGGGGCGCCTCGGAGGGCAGGCGCTTGCCGAAGCCGTTGAACGGCGACATCGGCGGGCGCTTGACCACGCGGACGCAGATCCGGTCCATGTCCTCGCGGGTGATGGTTTCTTTCTCCATCAGCTCGAGGACCATGCTGTCGAGGACGTCCCGGTATTCGACCAGGATCTCCCACGCCTCGTCGTGCGCCAGCTCGATGAGCGCGCGCACCTCGGCGTCGATGTCGGCCGCCACCGAGTCGGAGTAGTCCCGCTCGTGACCCATGTTGCGACCCATGAACGGCTCGTCGCCGCTGGTGCCGTACTTGACCGCACCGAGCTTGGAGCTCATGCCGTACTGGGTGACCATGGCCCGGGCCAGGCCCGACGCCTTCTCGATGTCGTTGCCGGCGCCGGTGGTGGGCTCGTGGAAGACGAGCTCCTCGGCGGCCCGGCCACCCAGCGCGTAGGCCAGGGTGTCGATCATCTCGGCGCGGGTCTGCGTGTACTTGTCTTCCGTCGGCAGCACCAGCGTGTGACCCAGCGAGCGGCCACGCGGCAGGATCGTCACCTTGTGCACCGGCGCGGAGTGCGGCAACGCGTAGGCCACCAGCGCGTGCCCACCCTCGTGGTACGCGGTGATCTTCTTCTCGTTGTCGCTCATCGCCCGCGTGCGGCGCTCGGGGCCGGCGATGACGCGGTCGATCGACTCCTCGAGGAACTCGTTGGAGATCGCCCGCTTCTCGTTACGCGCGGTCAGCAGCGCGGCCTCATTGATCACGTTGGCCAGGTCGGCGCCGGAGAAGCCCGGCGTGCGACGGGCCACGGAGTCGAGGTCGACGTCAGGCGTGAACGGCTTGCCCTTGGCGTGCACCCGGAGGATCTGCTTGCGACCCTCCATGTCCGGGTTGTCGACCGGGATCTGGCGGTCGAAACGGCCGGGACGCAGCAGCGCCGGGTCGAGGATGTCGGGCCGGTTGGTGGCCGCGATCAGGATGACCCCGCCCTTGGTGTCGAAGCCGTCCATCTCGACGAGCAGCTGGTTGAGCGTCTGCTCGCGCTCGTCGTGACCGCCGCCCATGCCGGCGCCGCGGTGCCGGCCGACGGCGTCGATCTCGTCGACGAAGACGATCGCCGGCGCGTTCGACTTGGCCTGCTCGAACAGGTCGCGGACGCGGCTCGCGCCGACACCCACGAACATCTCGACGAAGTCGGAACCCGAGATCGAGTAGAACGGCACTCCGGCCTCGCCGGCGACCGCGCGGGCCAGCAGCGTCTTACCCGTTCCGGGCGGGCCGAACAGCAGCACGCCCTTCGGGATCTTGGCGCCGAGCGCCTGATACTTCGCCGGGTTCTGCAGGAAGTCCTTGATCTCGTGCAGTTCCTGAACAGCCTCCTCCGAGCCCGCCACGTCGGCGAACGTCGTCTTGGGCGTGTCCTTGGTGATCATCTTCGCCTTGGACTTGCCGAAGTTGAGCACCCGCGAGCCGCCACCCTGCATCTGCGACATGAACAGCAGCAGCAGGATCACGAGAATCGCGATCGGAAGCAGGTTGATCAGCAGGCTGAAGAGGATGTTGTCACCCGAGACCGTGGCGTTGATCGTGCCGGTGATCCGGCCCGCGGTCTTGGCTTCCTGCACCTCGTTCCAGATCGCCTGCGTGACCTCGTACGGATACTGGGTCTCGATCTTGTCGGTGGTCTTGCCCTCGAACCGCTCGGGCGAGGCGAGATCGATCTGGAGCGTCTGCTCCTTGTCCTTCTGGACGACCTTCTCGATGCCCGGCTGGTTCAGGCGCTCGAGCGCCACCGAGGTATCTACGCGCTGGTAGCTCGGACCACTGGTGAAGAACGAGCTCAGCGCAATCACGCCGATGATCACCAGAATGATCCAGACCACCGGGCGGCGGAAGAAACGCGTACGTTCCATACTGTTGTCGGGCGCCAAGCGCCCGGACCCTCCTGATCGGCGTCCTGGTCACCTCAACGTGCCGCCCACCGACGGCCCCGGTCTGATACCCCCGCGGTAGCGAAGAAACCCCCGGCCCCTCCGGCGCTTGTGACACTGCGCCATCGGTCACTCGACGGTACACCGTGGGTGCCGCTTGCGAACCCGTGAGCCCGTCGCCCGGACATCCGCCGGCTGCCGCCCGTTCAGCAAGCTTTGGTGGCAAAACCGCCCATAAGGACGGATTTCTGAGAACAGACTGAGAAACGGTTCAGCTACGGGCGTAGACCTCGGGCTTCAACACCCCGACATACGGCAGCTCACGGTAGCGCTCCGCGAAATCCAGACCGTAACCGACGACGAACTCGTTGGGGATGTCGAACCCGACGTACTTCACCGGGACCTGCACCTTCACGGCGTCGGGCTTGCGGAACAGCGCGACCACCTCGACGCTGGCGGCCGAGCGCGACTGCAGATATTTCATCAGCCACGACAGGGTCAGCCCGGAGTCGACGATGTCCTCCACCACGACCACGTGGCGGCCGGTGATGTCGCGGTCGAGATCCTTGAGGATGCGCACGACGCCCGAGGACGTGGTGCCCTGCCCGTACGACGAGACGGCCATGAACTCCATCTCGGTGGACGGACCGTGACCGGCCAGCGCGCGGGCGAAGTCGGCCATGAACATGACCGCGCCCTTGAGCACGCAGACCAGGAGGATGCCGCCCTCCGCCCCCGTGTGGTCGGCGGAGACCTGCTTCGCCAGTTCGGCGATCTTTTCCCGGATCTGCTCCTCGGAGATGATCACGTGATCGATGTCGGAGTCGTACCAGGACCCGTCAGCCATGGACCCAGCGTGCCGTACGAAGGTTGCCGGTCGCCGCACGGGGCACCGATCAACTCGGCCTGAACCCCTGGAAAAGGGCCCGTTCCACCCACCGTGACCGGAGAATCCGACACTAGGAGTGACAACTCTCACAAGGCGTCAGGGCACTCGAACGAGTGCGCCCCGCTCACGGATCACCT
Source organism: Paractinoplanes lichenicola (assembly GCF_016785085.1). Lineage (GTDB taxonomy): Bacteria > Actinomycetota > Actinomycetes > Mycobacteriales > Micromonosporaceae > Actinoplanes > Actinoplanes lichenicola. The sequence goes on along the minus strand of NZ_JAENHO010000003.1, from coordinate 12,547 downwards.
GAATGCCGCCCGGCAGGTGCACCGCCCCCTGCCCGTGCCACTGCGTGACGAGGGCGTCGAGGGCCTCCACGTGCCGATGAGACAACGCGCTTCCGGGCGCGCCGAGTTCCCGGGCCCACCTGTGCAGCACCCGCCGCCGCAATGCCGGCCGCATGCCCGACAATTCCGAAATTTCAAGAGGCGGGCGTTTTGGCGTGCCGAGCAGCCGCCGCCTCCCCCGCCCACCCAGGGACGTGTCGGCAGAAGCTACACCGCTGTCAAGCTCGTCGGCCTCGGTTGTCCACAGGCCGTCCTCGGTTTTCCACAGGGCCTCGGCGGCCAACGCGTCCAGCGCCTCGTTGTCGGCTGCGATCATCAACGCCGACCGGGCCAGATTCGCCACCACGGCCGGCCCCAGCGCCTCGACCAGGGCAGGAAGAGCCGTCCCCCGTACGCGGGACCGAGCGAACGCCGGATCCGAGTTGTGCGGGTCCTCCCAGGGCACCAGCCCCTGAGCCGCGCACGCCTTGCGCGTGTCGGCCCGGGCCACGTCGAGCAGCGGCCGTACGAAGATGCCCTTGCGCGCCGGCATCCCGGCCAGCCCCCGCGGCCCCGCGCCCCGGGCCAGCGCCAGCAGCACCGTCTCGGCCTGATCGTCGCGGGTGTGCCCGAGCAGCACAGCCGCCGCTCCGGCCCGCGCCGCCGCCGCTTCCAACGCCGCATAACGGGCCGTCCGCGCGGCCGCCTCGGGCCCGCCCGGCAGCCCGTCCACCGACACCGTCTCCACCGTCACCGGCTCCAGACCAGCGGAGGAGGCCCAGGCCGCCACGTCGGCCGCTCGCGCCGCCGACCCCGCCTGCAGCCCGTGGTCGACGGTGACGAGCCCGACCGACCGGCCCACGAACCGAGCCGCCGCCGCCAGGGCCAGCGAATCCGCCCCGCCCGAGCACGCCACCAGCACCAGCCCGTCCGCGGGCAGGGCCCGGCGCACGGCCAGCCGCACCGCGGCGACGGCGGGCGGGATCCGGGCCATCAGGCGGTCACGGACTAGCCGCCGATCGCGGGCTGCGACCCGTGCACCCGGGTCACCCAGGCGTCGGGGTCGCCGAGCTCGTCGAGCCGCGGCAGCGTGAGCGGCGAGTCGAAGATCTTGTTGAAGCCGTCCATGCCGACCCGCTCGACCACGCCGTGCACGAACTTGCGGCCCTCGGCGTACTGCCGCATCTTGACCTCGATGCCGAGCAGCCGGCGCACGGCCTTCTCGAGCGGGTTGCCGCTCTCGCGCCGCCGGTTGAACTTGGCCCGGATCGACTCGACGCTCGGGATGACCTCGGGGCCGACCCCGTCCATCACGAACTCGGCGTGCCCCTCGAGCAGGGTCATCAGCGCGGTCAGCCGGTCGAGCACCGCCTTCTGCCCCGGGGTCTGCACGATGTCGAGCACCGAGGAGCGCGAATCGGGGTCGCGCAGCGCGTCGGACAGGGTGGCCACGCCGCGGCGCATGCGCTCGAGGATGTGCTCGGTGCTCTGCGACGCGTCGACGAAGGCCTGCACCTCGCCCAGGAAATAGCCGCGCATCCAGGGGACGGCGGTGAACTGGGTGCGGTGGGTGACCTCGTGCAGGCAGACCCAGAGCCGGAAGTCGCGCGAGTCGGCGCCGAGCTTGCGCTCCACCTCGACGATGTTGGGCGCGTTGAGCAGCAGCTGGCCGGGGTTGCCGGAGAACACCTCGTATTGCCCGAGGACCCGGCCCGACATGTAGGCCAGGATCGTGCCGGCCTGCACGCCGGTGACCCGCGAGCCGATCGCGTCGGCCAGCCCGCCCGGCTGCTTGTCGCCCGAGAGCCGGCTGACGAGCGGGATGATCACCTCTTTGAGGCCCGCGATGTTGACCGCGGCCCAGTCCTTGCGGTCGACCACCCGCACGGGCGGCACCTCGACCTGCGAGGTGAGACCCGTGTAGGCGGCCACGTGCCCGGCCGCCTCGTCGGTCAGATTCCGCAGCTCGGTCACCACCGCCATCGCGTCGTCATAAGACACCGCGGGGCCGGATTTCGACAGCGCGCCCGCGGTCGCGGCGGCCAGGTCCCAATCAACGAACTGCGCCATGCCCACCACCGTACCCGCGGAAATCGAGCCCAGACCTCAGGTGAAACCCGGAGATCAGCACCCACGTCCGCCGCCCGAACCGGACTAAAGGCATCCGCACGAGACCATGCGAGCGGCCACCCGGTCGAGCGCCGCCCGCCCGGTCACCGCGTTGGCCGACCCGCTCGCCATGATCGCGAAGACCAGCAGCCGCCCGTCGGCCGTCGTCAGCACCCCGGCCATCGTGTTGACGCCGCTCAACGTGCCGGTCTTGGCCCGCACGACGCCCTGCCCGACCTGGTTGGGCGCGGGCTTGACGAACCGCTTGGTCATCGTGCCCGACCAGCCGGCCACCGGCAGCCCGCCGAACATGCTGCTCAGCGCGGGTTTCTGCCCCGACGCGGCGAACGCCAGCAGCTGGGTCAGCAGGGTCGGGCTGATCCCGTTGTTGCGCGACAGGCCGCTCGCGTCGTACAGGTTGGCCTCGTCGGCGGGCAGCCCGAGGTCGCGCATCCGGCCGATGATCGCGTCGGTGGCGTTGTCGAACGTGCCCGCCTTGCCCCCGGCGATCGCGACCTGCCGGCCCAGCACCTCGGCCGCCGTGTTGTCGCTCTGCTCGAGCATCCAGTCGGTGAGCTGCACCATCGGCGGCGACTGGACGATCCCCAGCTGCTGACCGGCGGCCGGCGCTTTGCCCTTTTTCACGGCCGCCGCCGGCACCCCGAGCATCTTCGCGAACGCCTTGGCCGCCGCGTCGGCCGGATTCGACGAGCGCGGGTCACCGCCGAACTCGTTGTGGATCGGCTTCACCCGTCCCGCGTTGACCATGAGCGCCTGAATGCGGGAGACCTGCCCGAACGAGATGTCGCTGGAGTCCCATCCGCGAGCCGTCTCGGGCCCGCTGAACAGCGAGGTGTCGTACAGCAAACGGGTTGGCTTGGTCGTCCCCAGCGCCTTCTTGACCTGGGCCGCCAGCAGATCGAGCCGCGCGGCGCCGGGGAACAGCGTGTTCTTGGCCGTGGCCAGCGTCGGGTCGCCGCCGCCGATCAGCACGACCTCGCCCGGCGCGCTGCCCGCCACCACGCGGGTGCTCAGCCGGTACGACGGTCCGCGCGCATCCAGGATCGCGGCCGCCGTCAGCAGCTTCGTCGTCGAGGCGGGCGTGGTCATCGTGTCCGCGTTACGCGCGTAGAGCACCTCGTCCGAGCCCACGTCGAGCACCGCCACGTGCACCTTCGTGCCCAGCGCGGCCGACTTCACGAGCGGGTCGATCGCCCTGGTCACGCCGTCGCTGGTGAGTGCCGTGCCACCACCGGTCGCCGCCACGAGCACCGGCGTGGGCGACGCTTCGGGCGTGGCCGGGGCCGGCGTGGGCGATGTGGTGGGTTCGGCCGACAACCAGCCGTCGACCGGGCCCGGGCGCACCAGTCCGACCACGCCCGCGGCGACCACCAAAACGATCACCACCGAAAGGGCCACAAACCATTTCGTACGACTTGGGGAATCGGCACCCACTGCACCTGGCCCGGCGCCGTCGTCGGTCCGGGCCGAATCGCCCGCTACGGGGGATAATGCCGGGTCAAGCGCATTCAGCGCGACACCCCCGGCAGCCCCGCCAACGGCGCCCGCCACCCCGGCACCGCCCCTGGCACCCGCCCCCGCAGGCCCGCTCCCCGCCACCGGCCCGGTCGCCGCCGGCCCCGCCGCAGGTCCGCTCCCCGCAGCCGGCCCGCTCGCCGCTGGCCCCGCCGCAGGTCCGCTCTCCGCAGCCGGCCCGCTCCGCCCACTGGCCGCAGCCGGCGACGTCGGCCGCACGTTGTTGATCGGCACCGAAGCTCGCCCATAGGTCCCGCCGCCCGCCTCAGCCGGAGCCGTAGCCCAGGCCCCCTGCGCACGCTCCGCGGAGGGCGCCGCAATCCGCGCCGTCTCGTCAGCCGAACCACTGTGATCTTGTCCCGAATCCTGCGGCCGCACCTGCCGATCTTGCGGCCCGTCCGCGTCCCCGCGCTGGGGTTGCCGCGAATCGCTGGAAACCTGTGCCCGACCGGGCGTCGATTCCGGCCGAACGGGTGGCTGAGCCGGGGTTTCTGGGGACTGCTGCGGCTTTTGTGCCGTCACGTGACCCCTGAGATCGACGGTCGGGCCGGGCTGCGCCGAAGAATCATCCGCACGGGCCGCCGCCGGGTTACCGTTTCCGGAGCCCCGATGCGACTCGGACACGCCGTCGTAGTCGGGACCATCGTGTGAATCTTGCCTCCCCACGAGCCCCTCCTAGAACACGGCGTAAGACTTAGGGGAGACTAGCGACATCCGGCACGTCGTCGCGCGCGGATCCTGTGGCCGCCTCTGTCCGGCCGCAGTCTTTCCCGCCCGTGGCACCGGTATCTCTCAGCGGGCGAACAAGGGAGTCACGTTATGGATTTCGACGTAGTGGTTGAGATCCCCAAGGGACACCGCAACAAGTACGAGGTCGACCACAAGACCGGTCGCATCCGCCTCGACCGGACCCTGTTCACCTCGACGCAGTATCCGGCCGACTACGGCTTCATCGAGGGCACCCTGGGCCAGGACGGCGACCCGCTGGACGCGCTCGTGCTGGTGCAGGAGCCGACGTTCCCGGGCTGCCTGATCCGGGCCCGCGCCATCGGCATGTATCGGATGACCGACGAGAAGGGCCGCGACGACAAGGTCCTCTGCGTCCCCTTCGAGGACCCGCGTCAGGAGCACCTGCGCGACATCCACCACCTGGGCGAGTTCGACCGGATGGAGATCCAGCACTTCTTCACGGTCTACAAGGACCTCGAGCCGGGCAAGTCGGTCGAGGGCGCCACCTGGACCGGCCGGGTCGAGGCGGAGGAAGAGATCAGGGCTTCCTTCAAGCGCCAGGAGGCCGCCGAGGCCGAGGGCCTCGACCACTGACCTGAGTCACCAACGAGAGGTCGCGCCCCGCCGTCGCCCGCCGACGTCGCGCGACCGCACGCGCGGACGAAGCCGAAAAGCATCGTCCGCGCGTTTCTCTTTTCAGATGCTGATGCTGGTCACGGCGTCGTAGAGACCGACCACGGCGCACGCCACCGGGATCACCGACACGACCACGAGCGTGTCCAGCAGGTCGGCGGCGCGGCCCAGATAGGGCGAGGGCGGCTTGCGGGAGTAGGTCGCGCCGGCCACCACGGTGATCAGCGCCAGCACCAGCGCGGCCGCGGTCACGCCGAGCAGCACGGTCGCGTCGGCGCCGCGCAGCATGTCGATGCCGAGCGCGGCCACCCCGGCCAGGCCGCCGATGACCAGCGGCACCCGCTGGCGCAGCGTGACGAACAGCCGCGAGCGCAGCAGCAGCGCCGCCGCGGAGACGCCCATCAGGATGCGGGCCGAGAGCGAGTCGGCCACGGAGAGCACCCCGAACGCGGCCACGGCGAGCACGGCGTGGCCGAGCAGCATGCCGGCCAGCAGTTCCTCGGTGCGGGTGACGGCCGCGAAGACGGTGGCCCGGTCGGGGCGCTCACGGGCGGCGTCGAGCGCGCTGGCCGCGCTGACCCCGGTGAAGCCCTCGGCCGCCTCGGCCCCGGTCGGCAGCGTGACCGGCGGCATGGGGACCTTGCCGAAGCGGATCGCCAGCAGCGGCAGCGCGCCGATCCCGCAGACCAGGATCGAGATCAGCACGGCGGCGGCCCCCGCGGCGCTGGTGACCATGCTGGTCAGGGCGGTGATCGCGCCGAACAGGCCGACCACGGCGCCCGCCGTGAACAGGCGCAGCTGGCCCGAGACGCCGACCGCGCCGAGGGCGGCCACCAGCAGCAGCGCGACCGAGCCGGCCAGCAGTTCGGAGCCGCCGAGCCAGGGCAGCAGGCCGAACACGCCGACCCGGTCGTCGGTGGCGACCAGGACGGCGCCGCCGGCGAAGGCGAACGGCATCGCGTACGCCCCGAGGGCGGCTCCGGCGCGGGCATCCCCGTACGCCCGGGAGGCCGTCACCCCGGCCAGCGCGAGCAGCACCGCCAGGCCGAGCCCGGCGAAGGCGGCGCCCGTCCACCCCGGTCCGGCGGCGAGCACCGCGAGCAGGCCCAGCGCGAGCAGCACCCCGGCCCCGACCAGGGTGGCCGTGCGGGTGGAGGCAGGCGTCCAGGCGTTGCCGCGGCGACGGGCGCCCTCGGCGATGGCCTCGACCACATCGTCGTACTCGAGCTCGGGCCACTCGTCGTGGGCCGGCACCAGGTGGAGCACCTCGCCGTCCCGTACGCCCTGGGGGAAAAGACCTTGAGCCGTGGCCAGGGCGACGCCGTCGGTGCGCCGGAGCACCCAGCCGCCGTGCTTCTCGCCGTCGTCGGCCAGGCCCTCGCCCGCGTGCCGCAGCACCTCGGGCAGCAACTCGGCCAGCGGCACGTGCTCCGGCAGCGCCACGTCGATGCGGCGCTGCGGGGCGCTGATCGTGACCCGCGCCAGTCCGATACTCATCGATCCACCTCCCCCATGTGCCCGCTTTTCCTCATCGATGAGGACGAGGCTGCGGACGCAAGCGCACTTTACCTACCATGAGGCCAGCGCAGCGCCCGGCTGCGGAGCTGCACCTTTGTGGACGAAAGGGAAATAAGGCGGAATGAGTACGGTTGTGATCAAGCGGTCGGCCCGGCGCCCCGCGCCGGAGATTCCGACCGGCGAGATCGCCGTCGAGCCGCCACCCGAGATCCCGCAGGCGACCGGGGGCCGCTGGCAGCAGGCGATGATGGCCCTGCCGATGCTCGGCGGCTCGGTTGCGATGGCGATGATGATGGGCCGCGGCAGCACCGGGCCGTACGCCTACGTGATCGGTGGCCTGTTCGGCATCTCGTCGATCGCCATGCTGGTCACCAGCTTCGGCTCCAACGGCTCGCCCAAGAAGGCCGAGATGATGGCGGCCCGCCGCGAATACCTGCGGCACCTCTCGGGCCTGCGCAAACGCGTCCGCGAGACGGCCAACAAGCAGCGTGTCGGCCTGCTCTATCGTCATCCCGATCCCACCAAGCTCTGGTCCACCGCCGGCAGCCATCGAGTATGGGAGCGGCGCACCAGCGACCCCGACTTCGGCGTCGTGCGGCTGGCCGTCGGCCCGCAGACGCTGGCCACCCCGCTGCTGCCGCCGGTGACCCGCCCGCTCGACGAGCTCGAGCCGATGACCGCGGGGGCGCTGCGCCGCTTCCTGGACGCCTATTCGGTGGTGCCCGACCTGCCCGTGGCGGCCTCGCTGCGCGGGTTCGCGCGGGTCTTCCTGCGCGGCAGCGGACCGGGCACGACCGCCGACGTGCAGGGCCTGAGCCGCGCGGTCGTCGCCCAGCTGGCCACCTTCCACGCGCCCGACGACCTGATCGTCGCGGTCTGCGCCGGGCCCGAGCGCCGCTCCTCGTGGGAGTGGGTCAAGTGGCTGCCGCACAACCTGCACCCGGCCCGCACCGACGCGCTCGGCCACGTGCGCCTGGTCGCGAGCACCGGCCAGGAGCTGGAGAAGCTGCTCGAAGACGTGATCGGCAACCGCCCGCGGTTCAATCCGATGGGGCAGAGCATCAGCACGCCGCACGTCGTGATCGTGCTCGACGGCGCCGACCTCAAGGGCGCGACCCAGCTCGACGACGGCATCGACGGCGTCACCGTGCTCGACCTCGACGAGCAGCCCCCGCGCCTGCTCGACCGCTCGCTGCTCGTGCTCGAGGTGGCCCATCACGGCGGCCGCCGGGTGCTCAACACGTATTCGATGGAGCACGAGGCCGAGGTCGGCACCCCCGACCGGCTCGGCGTCGAGCAGGCCGAGGCGGTCGCGCGCCGGCTGTCCCCGCTGCGCCTGGCCGCGATGTCGAAGTCGGCCGACACCCCGCTGGCCACCGAGATGGGCCTGTCCGACCTGCTCGGCATCGGCGATCCCGAGACGTTCAGCGTGGCCCAGGCCTGGATGCCGCGCCCCAATCGCGACAAGTTGCGCGTGCCGATCGGCGTGGGGGCCGACGGCGCCCCGGTCGAGCTCGACCTCAAGGAGTCGGCGCAGGACGGCATGGGCCCGCACGGCCTGCTCATCGGCGCCACCGGTTCCGGCAAGTCCGAGCTGCTGCGCACGCTGGTGCTGGCGCTGGCCACCACGCATTCGTCCGAGACGCTCAACTTCGTGCTGATCGACTTCAAGGGCGGCGCGACCTTCGCCTCGCTCGACCGGCTGCCGCACACCGCCGCCGTCATCACCAACCTGGCCGACGAGCTGCCGCTGGTCGACCGCATGGTCGACGCGATCGACGGCGAGATGATCCGGCGGCAGGAGGTGCTGCGCAAGGCGGGCAACTACGCCAGCCTGCGCGACTACGAGAAGGCCCGGGCCGGCGGGGCCGCCCTGCCCCCGCTGCCGTCGCTGCTCGTGATCTGCGACGAGTTCTCCGAGCTGCTGTCGGCCAAGCCCGACTTCATCGACCTGTTCGTCCAGATCGGACGGCTGGGCCGCTCGCTCGGCGTGCACCTGCTGCTGGCCAGCCAGCGGCTCGAGGAGGGCCGGCTGCGCGGGCTAGACACCCACTTGTCGTACAGGGTGGGTCTGCGAACCTTCTCCGCGCTGGAGTCCCGCGCCGTCCTCGGCGTGCCGGACGCGTACGAGCTGCCCCGCTCGCCCGGTCACGGCTATCTCAAGTTCGGCACCGAGCCGCTGCTGCGCTTCAAGGCGGCGTACGTCTCGGGTCCGCTGCCCAAGGCCCGCACGCGTGCCGCCGCCGGGGGCGCCGGAGCCGAGCCGCAGGTGCTGTCGTATTCGACGCGCTATGTGCCCGCGCCCAAACCGGTCAAGCCAATCGAGCCCAAACCCGAGGAGATCCCGGCCGGCGAGAGCGTGCTCGACGTGACGGTCGACCGGCTCGGCGGGCAGGGACCACCGGCCCACCAGGTGTGGCTGCCGCCGCTCACCCAGTCGGCGGCGCTCGACGAGCTGCTCGGCCCGGTGGTGGCCGACTCGGCCCGCGGCCTGGCCTTCGCCAACCCCGAGCTGCACGGCGCGCTGCAGGTGCCGATCGCGATGGTCGACAAGCCCCGCGAGCAGCTGCGCGACGTCATGTGGCTGCAGCTGGCGGGCGCGGCCGGGCACGTCGCCGTGGTCGGCTCGACGCTGAGCGGCAAGTCGACGGCGCTGCGCTCGATGGTGTGCGGGCTCGCGCTCACCCACACCCCAGCCGAGGTGCAGGTCTACTGCCTCGACTTCGGCGGCGGGGCGCTCGGCACGCTGCGCGACCTGCCGCACGTGGGTGGCGTCTCGGGCCGCCTCGACACGGTGGGCGTCCGCCGTACGGTGGGTGAGATCTCGACCCTGCTGGCCGAGCGGGAGGCCCGCTTCGGCGCGATGGGCATCGACTCGATGGCGTCATACCGGCGGCGCCGCGCGAACACCGCCTCGCAGGCCGGCGACAACGACCCGTTCGGCGACGTGTTCCTCGTCGTGGACGGCTGGTCCACATTGCGCAAAGAGTACGAAGAGCTCGAATCGGTCGTCACCGACATCGCCACCCGAGGCCTCTCGTACGGGATCCACGTCGTCGCCGCGACCTCCCGGTGGATGGACTTCCGGCCGGCGATCCGCGACCTCTTCGGCTCCCGGCTCGAGCTGCGGCTGGGTGACCCGAGCGACTCGACGGTCAACCGCCGGGCCGCGATGACGGTGCCCGAGAAGCCCGGCCGCGGCATCATCGAGCACCCGACGGACAAGCAGAAGTTCCTGCACCTGCTCACGGTGCGACCGGAGCTGAGCACGCTGGCCGACACGAGCGACCTGGTCAAGGAGATCGCGGCCAACTGGCACGGCGCTCCGGCTCCCCGGGTGCGCCTGCTGCCGGCCGTGGTGCCGTACGCGGATCTGGATCTGTCGCGCAGCAGCGGGCTCCGCCTGCCCATCGGCATCTCCGAGGCCGACCTGCAGCCCGTCGAGATCGACTTCGCCTCGGACCCGCACTTCCTGCTCTTCGGCGACGCCGAGTGCGGCAAGTCGACGTTCCTGCGCGGCGTGGCCACGACGATCACGCAGCGGTTCGCGCCCGAGGAGGCCCGGATCATCCTGGTCGACTATCGGCGCTCCCTCATGGACCTGCCCGAGACGGATCACCGCATCGGCTACGGCATCCAGGCCCAGAAAACGCTCGAGCTGATGCAGTCGGTCGCCGGCTACATGGAACGTCGCCTGCCCGGCCCCGACGTGACCGCTCAGCAGCTGCGCGAGCGCTCCTGGTGGACCGGCCCCGAGCTGTTCGTCCTGGTCGACGACTACGACCTGGTCGTGGCGGGGCCGACCAACCCGCTCACGCCGCTGCTCGAGTATCTGCCCCAGGCCCGCGACGTCGGCCTGCACCTGATTCTCACGCGACGCGCGGGCGGCGCCGGCCGGTCCCTCTACGAGCCGATCATCCAGCGGCTGCGCGAGCTCTCGGCGCCGGGCCTGGTCATGTCGGGCCCGGCCGACGAGGGCGCGCTCGTCGGCCCGGTCCGGCCGACACCGATGCCGCCCGGTCGTGGCCGGCTCGTCACGCGGCGTGAGGGCGTACGGCTGATTCAGCTGGCCCACCTGCCGCCGTTCTGAGACGCACGAAGATTTAACAGACTGGCGGTGCGACAACCATCGACCGATCCCCTCCCCAAAGCGCGGTTTCGGAGTAATCTGCATCGACCGTGTTCCCGGCCTTTGGAGGCGGTGCGCCTTGGTGAGTGGTCGCCGACTGGCCGCTGCCGCGATGGCTGGGCTCTTCGCACTCGGCATTCCGGTCAATCCGGTCGCCGCCACGCCTGGCGTGCCAGCCGAACCGAGCCCGCTCCAAGGCGATTCCGTCCGCGCCGACGAGTGGCATCTGTCCACCCTCAACGTCACCGAGGCGTGGACCTACGCCAACGGCGCCGGGGTGACGGTCGCGGTGATCGACTCCGGCGTCGACGCCGACCATCCCGACCTGCTGGGCCAGGTGCTGCCCGGCCTCGACCTGGTCGACGACAAGGGCGACGGCGACACCGACCTGGTCGGCCACGGCACCACGGTCTCCGGCATCATCGCGGGCCGCGGCGACGACCAGACCGGCGTGGTCGGCATCGCACCCAAGGCCAAGATCCTCCCCGTACGGGTCCTGGACGAGGACAACCGCTACAACGACGCCCTGATCGTCGCGCAGGGTGTCCGCTGGGCCGTCGACAAGGGCGCCAAGGTGATCAACCTGTCGCTCGGCGGCAACGGCAGCAGCGCCGCCCTCGCCGCGGCGCTCGACTACGCGTTCGCCAAAGACGTCGTGGTCATCGCCTGCACGGGCAACATCAGCGCATCGTCGACGACCGGAGTCTGGTATCCGGCTCGCGAACCCGGCGTGCTCGCCGTGGCCGGCATGGAACGCGACGGCGCCACCCTGTGGTCGGGCTCGATCACCGGCAAGGAAACGGTCGTCACGGCCCCCGCCACCCAACTGATCGGCGCCAACTCCGGCGGCGACTACTGGAAGGTGCAGGGCACGAGCTTCGCGGCCCCCATGGTCTCGGCCACCGCGGCGCTGATCCGCTCCCGCTGGCCCGACATGCCCGCCGGCGAGGTCATCAACCGCATCATCCGCACGGCGAAAGACAAAGGCGCCCCCGGCCGCGACCCGGTGTTCGGCTTCGGCCTGGTCGACCCGGTCGGCGCCCTGACCGCCTCGGTCGACCCGGTCTTCGAAAACCCGCTCGACACGTCCCCGTCCCCGGGCATCGCCCGCTTCGGCAGCGCCCCCGTCCCCGGCCAGGCCCAATCGGCCCCCGACGGCGAGACGCAACAATTCGTCCCGGCCGACCCCGACAAGGACGCCGGAAGCGGCGCCGCGCCCACGGCTTCGGCCCCCACGCCCCCCAACCAAACCTGGTGGGCCGCGGCGGCCCTGTTCTTGCTGTCCATAATGGCCGCGGTTCTCACCGTCCGCCGTTTTGCCGGCACCACCTAACCGCTGTCGCGTCGCCGGCCGAGCGCCCTTTGTAGACATTCGCGGTTCGGATCGGTGAGTGAGTACTCGCTTACATCAGTCACGAGCCGGTAAGTGAGCACTCACAAACGTCAGCCCCGCGACTGGTAAGTGAGTCCTCACAAACACCGGACCACGATGCTGGTGAGCGAGCTCCCACAAACACCAACCCCAGACGCCGTAAGTGAGCACTCACAAACACGGAACCAGATGCAGTGAGTGAGTCCTCACAAACACCGACCCGGACGCAGTAAGTGAGCGCTCACAAACACCGAACCTGACCCGGTGAGTGAGTCCTCAAAAACACCGGTCCAGACCCCAGTGAGTGAGTCCTCACAAACCCGGGCCCAGATGCAGTAAGTGAGCACTCACAAACCCCGGCCCAGACCCAGCAAGAGAGCACTCACAAACCCCGGCCCAGACCCAGCAAGAGAGCACTCACAAACCCCGGCCCAGACCCAGCAAGAGAGCACTCACAAACCCCGGCCCAGACCCAGCAAGAGAGCACTCACAAACCCCGGCCC
>NZ_JAENHO010000036.1 GCF_016785085.1 Paractinoplanes lichenicola | reverse complement strand
GGTCACGTCCGTTGGCGTGGTGTAAGAGCCGGTCACCGCAGATCCGTGTGTGCTGATGCTAGGCCGCGATCTCGACGATCTGGTCGGTTTCTGGCTGGTCAGCATCGGTGGTGATGGGTGTGAGGCGGGCTTTGCGGAGCAGGTCCAGGCCCATGTAGCGGCGGCCTTCGACCCATTCGTCGGTCTGCTCGGCGAGCACGGCGCCGACGAGGCGGATGATCGCGGCCCGGTTCGGGAAGATCCCGACCACGTCGGTGCGGCGCCGGATCTCCTTGTTCAGCCGTTCTTGCGGATTGTTCGACCAGATCTGACGCCAGAGCTCACGCGGGAACGCCGTGAAGGCGAGCAGGTCATCGCGGGCGGTGTCGAGATGCTCGGCCGCGTCGGGAAACTTGTCACCGATGGTGTCCAGGACCCGGGCGAACTGAGCGTTGACCTCGTCGGTGTCGGGCTGGTCGAACACGGTGCGGACCAGGGTCGCGACCCACGGCTGCGCGCTCTTGGGAACCTTCGCGAGCAGATTGCGCAGGTAGTGAGTGCGGCAACGCTGCCAGGACGCGCCCGGCAACGCCGCCCCGACCGCCGAGACGAGACCGCGGTGGGCATCAGAGACCACGAGGCGGACCCCGGCCAGGCCCCGTGCGGTTAGCGAGCGCAGGAAGGCCAGCCAGCCGGCCCCGTCCTCGTCGCTGGAAATCTCGAGGCCGAGGACTTCGCGGCCGCCGTCGGCGTTGACCCCGACCGCGACCAGAGCGTGGACGTTAATGGTGCGGCCGTGCTCACGGACCTTGATGACCAGAGCGTCGACCCAGACGAACGTGTAGGGGCCGGCGTCCAGGGGCCGGTTGCGGAACGCTTCGACCTGCGCGTCCAGGTGCCGGGCCATCTCAGAGACCTGACTCTTGGACAGAGCTTTGATGCCAAGTTGCTCGACCAACTTCTCCACCCGCCGGGTTGACACCCCGAGCAGATACGAGGTGGCCACGACGCTGACAAGGGCCTGTTCGGCGCGACGGCGGTGCTGCAACAGCCAGTCCGGGAAGTAGGAGCCCTGCCGCAGCTTCGGGATGGCCAGCTCAACGGTGCCGGCCCGGGTGTCCCAGTCGCGATGCCGGTAGCCGTTACGCGAGTTGACCCGCTCGTCACTGCGTTCGCCGTACTCCGCCCCGCACACCGCGTCGGCTTCGGCCGACATCAGCGTCTCGGCGAAGGTTTGCACCATCGCCCGTAGTAGATCAGGGCTCGCCGATTGAAGATGCTCGCGTAGCAGCTCAGCGACATTCAGACTCGGTTCTGCGGCCATCGCAGGTCTCTCCT
>NZ_JAENHO010000034.1 GCF_016785085.1 Paractinoplanes lichenicola | reverse complement strand
GGTCACGTCCGCGGGCGTGGTGTAACAGTCGGCCATCGCTGATCCGTGTGGGTTGATGTTATGCGGCGATCTCGACGGGCTGGTCGGGTTCGGTGTGTTGGCTGGTGGTGATGGGTGTGAGCCGGGCTTTGCGGAGCAGGTCCAGGCCCATGTAGCGGCGTCCTTCGACCCATTCATCGGTTTGTTCGGCGAGGACGGCGCCGACGAGGCGGATGATCGCGGCCCGGTTCGGGAAGATCCCGACGACGTCGGTGCGCCGGCGGATCTCTTTGTTCAGCCGTTCTTGTGGATTGTTCGACCAGATCTGGCGCCAGAGCTCACGCGGGAATGCGGTGAACGCGAGGAGGTCGGCTCGGGCGTCGTCGAGGTGCTCGGCCGCGTCGGGGAACTTCTCCGCGATGGTCTCGAGGACCCGGGCGTATTGAGCTTCGACGGCGTCGGTGTCGGGCTGGTCGAACACGGTCCGGACCAGGGTGGCGACCCATGGCTGCGCCGTTTTAGGGACCTTGGCCAGCAGGTTGCGCAGGTAGTGGGTGCGGCAGCGCTGCCAGCCGGCGCCGGGCAGTGCTGCGCCGATCGCGGAGACCAGGCCGCGGTGGGCGTCGGAGACGACCAGGCGGACCCCGGACAGGCCCCGGGCGGTCAGCGAGCGCAGGAAGGCCAGCCAGCCGGCTCCGTCCTCGTCCGAGCTGATCTCGAGGCCGAGGACCTCGCGGCCGCCGTCGGCGTTGACCCCGACAGCGACCAGCGCGTGGACGTTGATGGTGCGGCCGTGTTCACGGACCTTGATGACCAGAGCGTCAACCCAGACGAACGTGTAAGGCCCGCCGTCCAGCGGCCGGTTGCGGAACGCTTCGACCTGCGCGTCCAAATGCTTGGCCATCTCCGAGACCTGACTCTTGGACAACTGCTTGATCCCGAGCTGCTCGACCAGCTTCTCCACCCTGCGGGTCGAAACACCGAGCAGATAGCTGGTCGCCACCACGCTGACCAGAGCCTGCTCGGCGCGGCGGCGATGCTGCAACAACCAGTCCGGGAAGTACGAGCCTTGCCGCAACTTCGGGATCGCGAGCTCGACGGTGCCGGCCCGGGTGTCCCAGTCGCGGTGGCGGTAGCCATTACGCGAGTTGACCCGCTCATCGCTGCGTTCGCCGTACTCCGCCCCGCAGACCGCGTCGGCCTCGGCCGACATCAGCGTCTCAGCGAAGGTTTGCACCATCGCCCGTAGTAGATCAGGGCTCGCCGATTGAAGATGCTCGCGTAGCAGCTCAGCGACGTTCAAACTCGGTTCTGCGGCCATCGCAGGTCTCTCCTTCGTGATCTTCAAGCAATCCGAAGGATCTGCGATGGCCGCTCTCGCGCGCCGGGAAAGCCCAGCTCATACACCACTTCGGTGGACGTGACC
>NZ_JAENHO010000033.1 GCF_016785085.1 Paractinoplanes lichenicola | reverse complement strand
TTTAGGGTGGTTAAGCCCTCGGCCTATTAGTACCGGTCGACTGAACCAGTTACCTGGCTTACATCTCCGGCCTATCAACCCAATAGTCTCTTGGGAGCCTTACCCACTCAAGGTGGTGGGATACCTCATCTCGAAGCGAGCTTCCCGCTTAGATGCTTTCAGCGGTTATCCCTTCCGAACGTAGCCAACCAGCCGTGCCCCTGGCGGGACAACTGGCACACCAGAGGTTCGTCCGTCCCGGTCCTCTCGTACTAGGGACAGCCCTTCTCAAGTATCCAACGCGCACGGCGGATAGGGACCGAACTGTCTCACGACGTTCTAAACCCAGCTCGCGTACCGCTTTAATGGGCGAACAGCCCAACCCTTGGGACCTGCTACAGCCCCAGGATGCGACGAGCCGACATCGAGGTGCCAAACCATCCCGTCGATATGGACTCTTGGGGAAGATCAGCCTGTTATCCCCGGGGTACCTTTTATCCGTTGAGCGACACCGCTTCCACACGCAAGTGCCGGATCACTAGTCCCGACTTTCGTCCCTGCTCGACCCGTCAGTCTCACAGTCAAGCTCCCTTGTGCACTTACACTCAACACCTGATTGCCAACCAGGCTGAGGGAACCTTTGGGCGCCTCCGTTACCCTTTAGGAGGCAACCGCCCCAGTTAAACTACCCACCAGACACTGTCCCTCGACCCGATCAGGGCCGCAGGTTAGATACCCAAACCCAACAGAGTGGTATTTCAAGATTGCCTCCACCCGAACTGGCGTCCGAGCTTCACCGGCTCCCACCTATCCTACACAATTAAATTCGGATACCAATGTCAAGCTATAGTAAAGGTCCCGGGGTCTTTCCGTCCTGCCGCGCGTAACGAGCATCTTTACTCGTACTGCAATTTCGCCGGGCCTGTGGTTGAGACAGTGGGGAAGTCGTTACGCCATTCGTGCAGGTCGGAACTTACCCGACAAGGAATTTCGCTACCTTAGGATGGTTATAGTTACCACCGCCGTTTACTGGCGCTTAAGTTCTCCGCCTCGCCCTTACGGGCTAACAGGTCCCCTTAACGTTCCAGCACCGGGCAGGCGTCAGTCCATATACATCGTCTTACGACTTGGCATGGACCTGTGTTTTTAGTAAACAGTCGCTTCCCCCTGCTCTCTGCGGCCATACCACGCTCCACCCGCATGGGGCTTCACGCGTCCGGCCCCCCTTCTCCCTAAGTTACGGGGGCAATTTGCCGAGTTCCTTAACCACAGTTCACCCGTCGCCTCGGTATTCTCTACCTGACCACCTGTGTCGGTTTAGGGTACGGGCCGCTCGAAACATCGCTAGAGGCTTTTCTCGGCAGCATAGGATCAATGACTTCACCTGAAACGGCTCGGCATCACGTCTCAACCTATATGTGTCACGGATTTACCTATGACACGGTCTACACGCTTACCCCAGGACAACCACCGCCTGGGATCATCTACCTTCCTGCGTCACCCCATCACTAAACTACTACCCCACAAGGTCCCAGACTCCACTCTCGCCGGCCGAAGCCATAGAAAGCTTTGCGTGGTTAGTACATGAAGGTTCGTCTTGGGCGTTTCTTTGCGGGTACGGGAATATCAACCCGTTATCCATCGACTACGCCTCTCGGCCTCGCCTTAGGCCCCGACTCACCCAGGGCGGATTAGCCTGGCCCTGGAACCCTTGGTCATCCGGCGGAAGAGGTTCTCACTCTTCATTCGCTACTCATGCCTGCATTCTCACTCGT
>NZ_JAENHO010000032.1 GCF_016785085.1 Paractinoplanes lichenicola | reverse complement strand
CAGCGACCCAGCGACCCAGCGACCCAGCGACCCAGCGACCCAGCGACCCAGCGACCCAGCGACCCAGCGACCCAGCGACCCAGCGACCCAGCGACCCAGCGACCCAGCGACCCAGCGACCCAGCGACCCAGCGACGGCAGTCAACATCGCCGCACTGGTGGCCGCAAGAGTCCAGACGTGGGCCGTTCCTAAACCTCCAGCCAGAGGTCGTTCCGACCACGTCCAGCATCATCTCTGTCCCACCCGAGCGCGGACCTGACTACTTAGATCGCAGCCCGCGGCGCCGGCACGTGGAGCAAGTCGGCGCAAGGACCAGAGCCGTGGGACTAACTGCTCCCTCTTCTTGCGCACACCCATTCGAATTGGTCGGCCGCTTAGCTGCTTGTTGTCTCACGGCTCGACACAAGAAATCGCGTATGTCGGCGGTGACACGAGAGTCCTGGAACCGTGAGTCAAGCCGAGAGTTTGAAGGACAAGCCAGCGAGCGCATGCGGCAGGCACTCCTCTGCGGCATGAGGAGGTTCGACGTGCCAGGGGCTCCCGGTGCCGGCGTCGCCTCCACGTCGCCGACGGCACGTCATTGACGTCCGGCGGCCGTCGCACCGACACAGTGCACGTCCGACGGTCGAATCGTGGTGAAGGGGAGGCGGCCAGGACACCGCTCTGTGGGCGACCAACACGCCCGCCTGTTGACGCTCATCCACCCCGTTCTAGAGACGGGTACCTCTCCATCAGAGTCGAGCACCTGCCTGACAGCTTCCAACAAAGCGCCTCGAAGCCATGAGAGTCAGAGGCGCTCGAGTCCGTACCCGTCATCTCCGACGAGAGACGGCAGCGGTCGCAGAGCGGACGTTGCGCATCACCTTGCTATCGCTGAGCGCTGGGTCGGTCGCGGTCCTCACGCCAGCGTCGTGGCCTCCGATTGCGCGGCCCGGGCCCAGCCGCTGGAAGATCGACAGCGGGGGAGGGCACGCATTCGACTGGAAAGGCGTTCCGCTGCCGTTGGCGCCGCGGTCGGCGGACCTTCCGAGAGAGGCCCAACTGCTTGAGCGACGGATCTACTCGTAGGTCAAGGTGTGTCGGCGGCACAGGTTGTTCGCCTGAGACGACGGAGCGCGTGCCGGTGGCGGGACCGTGATGCGCGCGCTCACGCCTACGGCAACGGCTCCGAAGTCGAAGCGCGGTAGCCCGGGAAATTGTCCTATCGAACTCAGGCATTGGCGACGGCTGGTTAGTCCGTGCGGGTAACCGTGACTGCCGCTGGCCCCACGTGTTCGGCTCGACTTCGGGTTCGCGAGGCTGTGGTCCAGCATGACGCGGACGACGCTGCTCCGTAGACGGGTGCTTGCTGACACTCGACCACATCAGCGGCGGCAGTTGCCGACATCCATGACGCAAAGAGCGGCGATCACGTGGCTGCGCGCTGGTGGCCGTCGAGCTGGGGGAGAGTCACATCTTCCGAACCGCGAACCCCGAACTACGGCACCCCAGGGCCTTGCCCAATATGCATGGGAACCTCACGGTGACAGCTCGAGTCAGTTCGTGCAGACAGAGTGGCGGCGCCGCAGATCAGCGCTTGCGGCCCGCTTTCAAAGCCGATGAGTCCGCGGGCGCCCGCCGACTTGCTCCCTGGCATCAGTGGCCGGCCAGGGAGCTCCGCGACCGAATGGGCCCATGGGCCGTACGCACTTCGTGTGTCTCAGTGGAGTCGGTCCGTTTTCTCGCCTCGCCGTTGGACGGTCGTCGACTGTTTGGGCGTCTTCAGATTGGCGCCTCCTCGGTCGCCGCTCGACCCAGGCGCCGGCTGCGGCTGGAGTGCCTTCAGGACCACCGATTACATCTCCGGGTTTTGTGCCTCGACAGGGTCACACCACGTTCACTTCAGCCCATCGGTGTCTCTGGACCACGGACCCGTTGCACCGTCGGAGAGTTTGGCCGTTAGCTGACGGGTGTTTCACGTGAAACGGCTCCGGGCTCCGGGCTCCGGGCTCCGGGCTCCGGGCTCCGGGCTCCGGGCTCCGGGCTCCGGGCTCCGGGCTCCGGGCTCCGGGCTCCGGGCTCCGGGCTCCGGGCTCCGGGCTCCGGGCTCCGG
>NZ_JAENHO010000031.1 GCF_016785085.1 Paractinoplanes lichenicola | reverse complement strand
TGCGGGGGCACGGGTCCCTGCCTCTGGAACTCCACGGTGCGGTTGGTTGCGCTGGGTGGGTGGTTGCGGGGGCACGGGTCCCTGCCTCTGGAACTCCACGGTGCGGTTGGTTGCGCTGGGTGGGTGGGTGGGTGGGTGGGTGCGTGTACTGAGGATCCGCTCTCGGGCGGCTAGCGCGTGGCGGTGGGGGTGGCGTTCGCGGAAGCCTTCGCGGTTCCGGTGGGCGTCGTGTTGCCGCACGCCAGCATGGTTTGAGCGATGTTGCGTACCGTCTTCGGGGGAAGGGCGTCGCTGCACCCGACGGTGCCTTCCTCGACCGGGCCGAAGGTGGAGTAGGTGCCCTCATCCACGAGCTGGTAGGTAGGGGTTCTCCGGCCGAAGTCGCAGACCTCCCGGCTGAAGGTTCCGCTGACCTGCATCGTCCCCTTGTAGAGGCCGTAGTAACCGGGGCTGTTGAACCGCCACTGAACCGAGGCGTCCTGGGTGTTGGTGGTGGCCTCATCCGTCCGCACACCGAACCCGACCGTGCGGCCCACCTGATCGAACAACGTCTGGGAGTTTCCGGACTCGTCGTCCGCGAATCTGGTTCCCGTCACACTGTGGCTGCCGTTGACGCTTGTGTTGCTGTTGATGCTCGTGCTTACCCGGCCGACCACGTTGAGCCGATACGTATTTGAGGAGAGCGTTCCGGGGGTCACATAGAAGCTGGTGAAGTGGGTCACTACGGGAGTCACGGAGGCCGATTTGATCGTGATTATCTCCTCGCCGATCTCCCGGGCGGTACAGGATTTCCGCTCGGGCGGCGGAGCGTCGGAGGCGGCGGCGGTCGAGGCGAAACCCGCGGTCGTCCCGACAGCGGCTGTCGTCACGACGAGGAATTTGCCGATCCGCCGTGGCAGTGATTCGTAGATCATTTGTTCTCCTGCTTCGAGTCGGTTGGTCGGGTCCGGGCGTGGCCGGCCCGATCCGGCGTGTCCTGCGCGTTCCGGCGCTCGACCGCCCGTCGACCTGCCAACGCTGCATACTTCGACCGCGAACTTGACCAACGCTCTCGGTGCGCAGTCAGTCACGCACCATCCCGCGAATTCATTTCAATGCGGTCGGTCAGTGAGGTGAAGTTGCCTCCTATTCGGCTGGGATGATCCGGGAAAAAAAACCGATGTCGGGGCCGCGGGCTTGGTATTTGTTGTTCGAGCGTTTGATCATGCGGGTTTCGGTGTGGTCTCGGCGGTCGGCACGGCCGAACCTCTGCGCGACCTGATCACGGACGCTTCGGCATTACTGCGTACGGTCGTCACGGCCGACTGAGCAGCGCGGACTTTCACGCAAGAAAAACGTATCCGGGAGCATTCAGAGTACGAGCCCGGGCGCGCATCGTTGGGTCATGACCAAGGAACAGCAGC
Organism: Paractinoplanes lichenicola; assembly: GCF_016785085.1. Taxonomy (GTDB): domain Bacteria; phylum Actinomycetota; class Actinomycetes; order Mycobacteriales; family Micromonosporaceae; genus Actinoplanes; species Actinoplanes lichenicola. Next base: position 15,936 of record NZ_JAENHO010000031.1, on the reverse strand, counting down.
ATCCCATCGGCACTCCGTTCGGCCCGGCCTCGACGGCGGATGATGTTCTCAGCGGGATCGATCTGAGCGGGACGAACGTCGTCATCACCGGAGGCGCGGGTGGGCTCGGGCTCGAGGCCACGCGGGCGTTGAGCAAGGCCGGTGCCTCGATCACGGTTGCCGCCCGTGACCCGGAGCGGGCCGGGGCCAAGCTGGCGGGCATCGATCGAGTCGAGATCGGCCGGCTCGACCTGCTCGACCCCGCCTCGATTGATGCCTTCGCCGGGCGGTACCTCGAGTCGGGGCGGGCGTTGCACATCTTGATCAACAGTGCGGGTAATGCGTACGGGAAGTTGATGTTGGATGGTCGGGGGTATGAGGCGTCGTTCGCCGCGTTTCACCTCGGGCACTTCCAGTTGACGCTGGCCCTGCACCCGGCGCTGCGGGCCGCGGGTGGGGCCCGGATCGTCAACGTTTCCTCGGGGGCGCACCGCACCAGTGACATTCGGTGGGACGACCTGCACTTCGCGCAGGGCTATAACGGCAACCTCGCGTACGGGCAGACCAAGACGGCCGGTGTGCTGTTCGCCGTCGAGTTGGATCGGCGCTGGGCGGGGGAGGGGATCCGGGCCTTCTCGGTGCACCCGGGCATCTCTGTCGCCTCGAGCCTGGCGCACATGGAGGACGGCACGTTCAGCATGGATCAGCTGCGGGCCATGGCGCTGATCGACGACAGCGGCCGGCCGATCATCGACCCCGAGAACGAGAAGAAGACGCCCGAGCAGGCCGCGGCGACGATCGTGTTCGGGGCGACCAGCCCGCTGCTCGACGGGATCGGCGGGGTCTACCTGAAGAACAGCGACGTCGCGCCGCTGGACCCGACGCCGTGGGGGCCCACCCCGGTGGGGGAGAAGCCGGTCGTCCTGTCCGACGCGGCCCCGCACGCCCTCGACCCGAAGTCGGCCCGGCGGCTCTGGGAGCTGAGCGAGGAACTGCTCGAGCGCTGATTCACGGCGCAACTTCACCGCACCGGTCGAGGCACCGGGCGCGCACCCCCCGACCCTGAATCTCTTTCGTATGCACGGCCGACCTGAGGCCGTACAAACGGGGGAGAAGCGACTTGCGTCTTTTGAAGCTGCACAAACACCGCCCGGTGCTGGCGGCCCTGCTCGCGGTGGCGAGCGCGGTCACGATGGTGCCCCGTGATGCCTCCGCAGCGGTCAACGGCGTCGTCGTGGCGAATGCCGCGGATCCTCGCGCCGGTGGGCGTCTGTTCGCGGCCACGAGCCCGTTCAATCAGGTCATCCCGACCAACCCGGAGCTGGATCCGCGTTCCGCGTCGTACGTGTCGCTGATGAACCGCAGCAAGAAGGAGAAGGGCTTTTCCGTAGCCGTCAAGGAATGGGCCATTCCGGCCTACTTCGCGAAGCCGGGAACTGCGCGCCGTGACGTGCTGATCGCCGGCCAGCCGCCGGGCGCGCATTACGACCGCACCTTCGTTCATGACGTTCAGCGGATCATGCGCGGCGTTCCGATTCCGGACAACGCTCAGCCCGACCCGATGGACGACGCGCACCTGACCGTGATCGACCCGGCCAACGGCTGCGAGTACGACCTGTACGGCGCCAAGCGGACCGCGAAGGGCTGGACCGCACTCTGGGCCAACGCCACTTCCACGCCGGAGAGCGGGATCTACCCGTACGGCCTCTCGTCGCGAGCCACCGGTTTCTCGCCGCTGGCCGGGATGATCTGGCCCGCCGAGCTCCGGGCCGGCCGGATCGACCACGCCCTGGTCTTCGCGTACCCGTACACGCGTTCCGGCGGACCGGTCTACCCGGCCACGGCCAGCGACGGCAAGACGAACCTGGCCGCCGCGCTGCCGCAGGGCGCCCGGGTCCAGCTCGACCCCGCGCTGGACCTCAGCAAGCTGAAGCTGACCGCCTACGAGCGCACGATCGCCGAAGCCCTGCAGCGTTACGGGATGTACCTCGGCGACACCGGCGGCGCGATGGCGCTCTACGCGGTCAGCCCGCAGAGCTTCGACACCAGCAACCCGTACGCGGGCCTGCTGCCCGACGACCCCTACGTCTTCCTCGAAAAGATCCCCGTGAACCGATTCCGGGTGCTCAAGACCGGCGCCCAGCTGGCCCAGACGCCCTTGACCGTGGTGCCGTCGTCGTGCGCCCGCATCGACGTCATCGGCTGACGTAGAGCAAGAAGCCACCGCCGCGACCTGTAGTCCGTCAGGACTCGGGACGCGGCGGTGGCTTTCGTTTTGCCGGAGTCTGCTCGGTAATCACCCGAGGACTTCGATCTGAGCACATGGTGAAGGCACGACGGCAAGCGGTGTCTGTGCCGTCTGCGAACCGGTTCTCAGCACCCGGAACCGCTCCACGGGGATCCTGTCGAGGAACACAAGAGGGTCGTCGGGCAGCGTCCCCGCGTACGGGTTGAGTTTGAAGCTCTGCGGGTTGACCGCGTAGAGCGCGAGCGCGCCACCGGTGTCGCCCAAATACATCCCGTAACGCTGCAGGGTCTCGGCGATAGTGCGCTCGTACGGGCTGAGCCTCAGGGTGTCCAGGTCGAGTGTGGGGTCGAGCTGGACCCGGGCGCCCTGCGGCAGGGCCGCGGCCAGGTTCGTTTTACCGTCGCTGGCCGTGGCCGGGTAGACCGGTCCGCCGGAACGCGTATACGGGTACGCGAAGACCAACGCGTGGTCGATCCGGCCATTGCGGAGTTCGGCGGGCCAGATCACGCCGGCGAGCGGTGAGAACCCGGTGGCTCGCGACGAGAGGCCGTACGGGTAGATCCCGCTCTCCGGCGTCGAGGTGGCGTTGGCCCAGAGTGCGGTCCAGCCCTTCGCGGTCCGCTTGGCGCCGTAGAGGTCGTACTCGCAGCCGTTGGCCGGGTCGATCACGGTCAGGTGCGCGTCGTCCATCGGGTCGGGCTGGGCGTTGTCCGGGATGGGGACACCGCGCATGATCCGGACGACGTCGTGGACGAAGGCGCGGTCGTAATGCGCGCCCGGTGGCTGTCCGAGGATGAGCACGTCGTGCCGCATCGTGGCCGGCTTGGCGAAGTAGGCCGGCACGGTCCATTCCTTGACCGACAGGACGAATCCCTTTTCTTTCTTGCTGCGATTCATCAGCTTCACATAGTCCGCGGAGCGCGGGTCCAGCTGCGGATTCGTCGGGATGACCTGGTTGAACGGGCTCGTGGCGGCGAACAGGCGGCCGCCCACGCGGGGATCTCGGTTGACGACGCTCTCCGGGGTGTCGACCGACTTGGGGCATCCGACGACCGCCGCCAAAGCCGACGAGAGAACAAGCATTGCCGCGATGGCCCGGCGGGGTACGTGGCGACCCTCGTCGGAACGGACGGGCTTCGGCTCTTCAGGGCGCGGCTTCTCGATATCCAAGGCAAGGAACACTACCGCCGCGGAAGGAACTCGCAGGGTGAAAGTCACCCGAACAAGTGAGGCCGCCATTCGCGCTCGGCCGTCCGTGTCACCGGATCGAAGTAAAGGCCGACCGAACACCGTGCTTCGTGACCGATGGCGGCGTCCCCCACCGATGATCGGTTTAGCCCGCTCCGGTGAATTCAGGTCGCCCCGCCCGGTTCGGCCGAATCATCCGTCACCGGGTTGTCCGGGCTTCGTTGATCAACGTTGACATCGATCGTTCGTGAGCGATGCCCACCCGTCCTCGCGGGCGGTGGGCCGGGAAGAAACTCCTCGACTGCCAACCCTCTGACATCGTCCGGCCGAAGTGCGGAAGAGCCGGGCGGGCCGCTGCGAATGTGAATGGCAAAGGTGCCGACATCACGATCACCCTGGCGGGAACGCCGGTGTTTTTTCGCTGTGTCCAAAACTCGATCCGCAACAACCTGGGCAGGAATTCAAAAAATGAAGATTCTGGTGACCGGCGGAGCTGGTTTCATCGGTGCGCATCTGTGCCGCGAGCTTCTCGCCAGGCCCGAAGTCGAAGGCATCACGGTGCTCGATGATTTCAGCACCGGCAATATCGACAACATCGAGTCGCTTCCGGTCGAGGTGGTCAAGGACACCATCCTCCGGCGCGACATCGTGACCGAATTGGTCGAGCAGAGCGACGCGGTCGTTCATCTTGCCGCGCAGCCGTCCGTGCCCCTTTCCATCACGGATCCCATGACCAGTCACGAAGTGAACGTGAACGGCACCGTCGGAATTCTGGAAGCCTGCCGGAAATCCCAGAAAGCATTTGTTTTCGCCTCGTCGTCGGCCGTTTACGGCCAGACGCAGAAACTGCCCATCAGTGAGGACGACGCCGCCGCGCCGGCCAGTCCGTATGCGGCCAACAAGCTGGCCGCCGAATCGTATGCGCTGGCGTACGCGTCGACTTATAAATTCCCGGTGGCCGCGTTCAGATTCTTCAACGTCTACGGACCCCTGCAGTCGCCGGACCATGCCTATGCGGCGGTCATCCCCTCGTTCATCGACGCCGCACTGCAGGGCCGGCCCCTGGTCATCTATGGTGACGGGACCCAGACCAGGGACTTCACATACGTCGGAGCCCTGGTGGCGGTCCTGGCCGACGCGGCTCTGCGGAGGGTGGCCAGCCCGTCGCCCGTCAACCTGGCCTTCGGCACGCGGACGACGATCATCGATCTGGCCAAGAAGATTGAATTGATCACCGAACGGCCCATTGATTTCCAATTCACCCGGGTCCGGCCGGGCGATGTCCGGGATTCGCAAGCGGATAATCGCCGGTTGCGGACGCTGATGCCGGAAGCGCGCGATTCCGCGCTGGAGGACGGGCTGCGAGCGACGATCGACTGGTTCAATCTCGGGAAGACGGAGTTCCCCGTTCGCGGCAAGGTGTGACCGGTATTACACCGGTGGCTTCAGCTCGATCCCGGCCGTCGAGAGTTGCTCGCATTCGTCGGCCCCGGCGGGAATTTCCCCGGGGCCAAGAGCTGAAGTCACCGACCGGTCATGGCGGTCGGCGGTTCGGCTGATCCCGGCCGGGTGAACATGAGAGGGGCAGACTTTTGCGGACGGCGTTTGCGTGCACAATTCATCGAAAGCATCGACGCCCGGCCCGTGAGTCGTTGATCGAGCCGTGCCCAAGCACCGGAATCAGGAGTTCGCCGCTATGCGATTCCGTAGCGCACTGGACGTGGGTGGCATCGAAATTGCAACGCTCGTCTCGGTCGCCACGATCGGGCTTGCCGCTGTGACCGAGTCACTGACTTGGTATGAGGCCCCGGCCGCCGCGGCGGCCCTGTGCGCAGCCATTTTTGTTATTCGCTGTGGTCATCCCTTCACCCATTTCCTACCTTTGGCCAAGCGATTGGTGCCGGCCAGTGCGCCACTGGTGATTCTGTTGATGACGGAAGTCTCGGGTCTCTTCACGCGACGGGTGCACATCCCGTCGCACAACCTCGCGGCGGTCTGTCTGATCGGCAGCCTCGGCATTGTCCTGCTGTCCTTCCGCCGGCAGCCGAAACGCAAGCCGGTCCGTATCGCGCTCCTCGGCAACTCCGAACTCTCCACGGCGCTGGCGCAGGAACTGGCGGTTCATCCGTCGGCCGGTCAGATCGTGGGATTCGTCGGTGAGCGATCGGCCGATCCGCTCCGGAACCACGACTACCTCGGGCCGAGAAGCGAGTTGCCCGCCATCGTCGAGGAGAACGGGATCGATCTGCTTCTGGTCTCTTCGGAAGAAGCCCGCCGTTCCGTCTTCGAGCTGCTGGCCGCCGACTGCCTCGACCTCAAGGTCCGGGTGCTGGAGCTGGCCTCGTTCTACGAGGACACGTTCGGGCTGACGCCACTGGCGGCCATCGAACCGCGCTGGCTCGAATCGGTGTTGCACCCGAGCTATCGACAGGAGATCCCCTGGAGCAAGCGGATCCTCGACGTGGTCGTCAGTCTGGTTGCGGGCCTGATCGCCATCCCCGTTCTCATCCCCCTCGTCATCCTCGTCAAGCTGGACGGCGGCCCGGCCCTCTACCGGCAGATCCGGATCGGCGAACGGGGCCGGCCTTTCGAGATCCTGAAACTGCGCTCCATGCGTTCCAGTGACGAGCGTCAGCAGTGGTCATCCCGTACGGATCCCCGGGTCACCTGGATCGGGAAGTTCATGCGCCGCACCCATCTCGACGAGCTGCCCCAGATCGTCAACGTGCTGCGTGGCGACATGAGCATCGTCGGTCCGCGACCCGAACAACCGGCTTTGGCCGAACGCCTGCGGTCGTCGATTCCCTATTACGACGTACGGCATCTGGTGCGGCCGGGTCTGACCGGGTGGGCCCAAGTTCGTGGCGGTTACGCGGGATCCGACGACGGATCCGTCTTGAAGGTCTGCTACGACCTCTACTACATCAAGCATCGGTCGTTCTCCGTCGACTGCGTGACTCTGGTGGAGACCGTCCGAACCCTGGTCTTCGACCGGCAATGGCAGAACGCCGGCGCGTATCTGGCCTCGGCTTTCCCGGACAGTCTCCGCGGGCTCTCCACCCAGACGACTCCCTTTCCCCCCGAACCTAGTCGAGTAGGCGTGCCCCGGTAATGAACTACCAACTCAAGGACAAACCGAGCATGGCCGATCGAGACCGGCAGACCTCGATCGTCGATCCGAGACCAGTGGCGCCGGTGTCTGTGCCGGCGCTGGGTGGAATCACCGGCTACTGGAGGTTCATCGTTCTGGTCGCCACGGCATGTGTCGCTGCGACGGCCGGCTACGTGTATCTCGTGCCGCCGAAATTCGAGGCCTCCGCGCACATCCTGGTCGCTCCTATCCCGACGAACGCCGATCTGCCGGGATTGGGCCTCGTCAACGAGTCCCTCGAACCCGCACGATCGCTGCAGACGGCCGTCGCACTGCTCGACACGCCGACCGCGGCAGCCGCCACCGCCGCCAGACTGGGCGCGCCCTGGACCCCCGAATCCGTCGAGCGAAGCGTCTCTCTGGAGCCGTTGGGACAAAGCTATGTCGTCGAGGTGAAGGCGGAAGCCGATACGCCCTCGACCGCCGCCCGGCTGGCGACGACCTTCATGGAAAGCGCCCTCGCGACGCGAAATGCGGAGATCAAGAAACGGGCGGCCACCCTGCTCGCCCTGCGCAGCGGGCTGCCCGCGGGCATGACGAGCAAGCCGAATCCGGCCACCACGGCGCGGCTCGAGCTGATCGTCCGGACCGGCGATCCCACACTGTCGACGGCTCAGTCCGCAAGCCCGCCGCGTTCCCCGGCCGGCCTGCCGGCACCGGCCAAGATCGGGCTGTCGGTAGTCCTCGGACTCGGTCTCGCCATCGCCATCGCCTGGGCCAGAACTCGCGGGACCAGGCCCCGCGACGGAGCACGGGCATCGGTGTACGCGTCGGACACCAACGGCTGGAACAAGTGACTACGGCTCTCCACCGGCGTCCCACGCGGCTCTCCGGCGCGCCCCTGGTGCTCACCGTGACCTGCTCGGCGGCGGCGCTCGGGGTGTTGATCGGATTCGACGAGCGGATCGCGGTCGGTGCACTGGGCGCGGCGGCCCTTGCGGTCTGCTGCTTCGCGAGTCCGACCGCGGGCCTGCTCTGCTTCCTGCCGGCCGTGTTCGTCCCCTACAGCGCAGCCGGTAACGCCCTGTTCAAGGCGGGCTTCGTGTTGTGTGTCGCCGCCTGGACGCTGGACGCGATCCGACGCGGGTCGATCATGGACGAACGAATCCGGGAGTTCCGCCGGCTGATCGTTCTTCTCGTCGCGATGTATTCATGGTTCGGGGCGACGGTGCTGTGGGCGGACGATCCGGCGGCCGTCGCGGCGGAGTGCTGGCCGTGGGCGATCGCGCTGACGGTCTTCGTTCTGGTGCTGACCCGCATCACGACCACCCGGCGTCTTCTGCTCCTGGTGGCCACCTTCGTCGCGTCCGCGACGCTTGCGGCCGCGACCGGCCTGGTGGCCCTGCAATCGACCGCCTCCGCCTTCGCCGACCCGCTGACCAGCGCGGACAACCGCGTCTCGGGGGCCGCCGGCGACCCCAACGTGCTGGGGGCCGGACTGGTCGCCGCGGCGATCCTGGCGTTCGGACTGGCGTGTGTGGTCCGCCGTGCCTGGGTCCGGTCGGCGATCGGGGCGGCGATCCTGACGCTGGCGGCGACCGCGGCCGGAACGGCGTCGCGCATGGTGGTGATCTCGGCCGGCGTCGCGTTGGCCGCGGCACTGGTGATCTTCAAACAGGTGATCGGGCGGGTACTCGCGGCTGCTGTGTGCGTGGCCGCCTCGGCCGCATTGTGGTTCTCCTTGTTTCCGGCGGCGTGGCAACGGCTGGTGATCTCCAGCGACGGAGGGTCCGGTCGGGAGGACCTGTGGCGGGCCGCGCTCCGCCTGGCGCTGGAGAACCCGATCGTGGGTCTGGGCCTGGCCGGCTTTCAGGCCCACAAGCCGGCCGTCGCGCTGGAGATCGGCGAGGTGCAGAACGCTTCCGTCGTGGCGGAACAACCACTCGTGGCCCACAACACATACCTGCAGATCTGGGCGGACACCGGCGTGATCGGCCTCGTGCTGTTCCTCACGGTCGTCGTGTTCTGCATCTGGTGCTCGCTGCGAGCCGGTCGGGACTTCACCGCGGCCGGCCGTCGCGATCTGGCCGCGCTGAGCCGCTGCGTGGCCGTCGCCGTCATCTCGATGCTCGGCTCAGCCGCGTTTCTCAGCATGGCGCGGGACTACCGGCTGTGGTTCTTGCTGGCCATCGGACCGGTTCTGCTGTCGCTGGCACGGGCCGAATCGCCATGGCGCCGGGGACACCGGACGGACCTGATGCCGGTCGCCGGATCGTGCCCCGCATCATGAAGGACACGGAGACCCTGCCCGCGGACCGCCGGCCGCCGATGTTCCGCGCGGCGGTTCAGACGTACGGGTCATACCTCATCGCGTCGGCCGGTGGCCTCGCCAACGTGGTGCTGACCGCACGCCTGCTGGGCGCGGACGGCCGCGGTGAGATCGCCTTCCTCACCACCGTCGCGAGCCTGGTCGCGTTCGTGGCCAGCCTGAGCGCGTACGAAGCCATGATCAATATCAGCGGGGCGCGTCCGGAGGAACGACCGGCTCTGGCCGGCGCCGGCCTGGTACTCACCGGCGTGCTCGGCACGCTGGGCGCGGCCGGAGCCGGGATCATCATCTGGGCCGTCCCGACCCAGGGGATGCTGTTCAGCAACGTCGACATCATGATCGCGGTCAGTGCGGTCCCGGTCTCGATTCTGCAGACCTACTTCCTGTATCTGGCCCGGGCCTCGTACGACCTGGCGGTCGCCAGCCTCGGATGGATCAGCGCACCGTTGGCCACGCTGGCCCTCAACGTGGGTTTCGCGGCCACGGACGGCTTGACGATGCGCGTCGCCATCACGAACTGGGTGATCGGCCTCGCCTGTTCCGCCCTGCTGCTCGTGGCCCACGTCGGCCGGTCGTCCGGATTCGCCGTCCCCTCGGCGTCCCTGCTGAAGCAGGTTCTCGGGTTCGGGTTGCGCAGCCACCTCGGCGGCGTCATGGTGACCGGCACCTACCGCCTCGACCACTGGCTGCTCGGTCTCCTCGGCAGCGCCCGTGAGCTCGGCACCTACAGCGTCGCCGTGGCGTGGTTCGACGCGATCGTCCATCTGTCCCGGGCGGTGAGCGTGACCTTCCGGCCGGATCTGCTGCGGGCTTCGGCCGAGGATGCCGGTCGTCAGTCGGCCCGCATCTTCCGCATCTGCGCCGTCGTCGTGCTGGTTCTCGTAGGCGGAACGGTGCTGATCGCACCGTTCCTCTGTGTGATCGTCTTCGGCCCGGAGTTCTCGGACTCCGTGCTCGACCTCCGGATTCTGGCCTTCGGCGCCTTCGGGATGATGGCGCTGAACATCTTCGGCACCGCCCTGGTCGCCCAGCAGCGGCCGATGCTGGAGTCGATGGCCAACGCTGCCGGATTCGCCGTCGCACTCGTCTTGTACCTCGTGATGATCCCGCCTTTCGGCGCGACGGGCGCCGCCTTCGCATCCGCGATCTCTTATCTGATCTGCGGAGGCGTCGCACTCGGCCTCGTTCACCGGACGCTCGGCCTGCAATACCGGTCGTTGGTGCCGCGGTCGTCCGACATGGCGCCGCTGGTGCGGTTGTTGCGTGCACGGAAAGGATGAAATGCCCGAGATCAGTGGCACTCCGTACGACGTGGTGGCGGCTCGATGAGAATCCTGGTGGTGGCCTGCCGGTTCCCCGAGGCCGGGGGCAAGGGTGACGCCCTCCGCTCCTTCGCCTTCGTCCGAGAGCTCGCGTCTCGCCACGACGTCACGGTCGTCACGCCCTCCCGGCCGTCCTCTCGCAAGGCCGAAGCCGCGCTCCGTGAGCATGCCGTCGTCGAGATCCGGCCCACCCGAGCGCTGAAGCGTGTGTTCGGGGCCGGCAAGGCGGCGTTGCGCGGAAGGCCCGGACAGGTCGGGTGGATGATGCCCAGCGACGCGTGGGCGAGTATCCGGGCGCTCGCGCCCGGGCACGACGTGGCGCTGGCCGTCACGGTGCGATCGATCAGAGGTCCGCTCGGAATCCCCACTGTCCTGGACCACGTCGATGCGCTGAGCCTGAACATGCGGCGACGGGGCGACGGGCCCGAGTCCCCGCTGCGCCGCTTCGCTGCCCGGCGCGAGGCGCTGGCGCTGGCACGCTACGAGCGTCGCGCCGCCAGGTGGGTCGACGCGCAGGTGGTGACGGACCGGGAGGACGCCGGCGAGCTTCCCTCGCATCCGGACGTCACGGTCATCCCGGCCGCGTGGGACGGGACGATCGCCGACGTCGACGGGGCAGACCGCGACACCGACGTCATCTTCACCGGCAACATGGACTACCCGCCCAATCGCGTCGCGGCGGAATGGCTTGCGCACGAGATCGTGCCGGCCCTGCGACGCCGCCGGCCCGAGGCGCGGGTGATGGTAGTAGGCCGGGGCGCCGCGCGGCTGCGACTGGACGGAGTGGAGGTCGCCTCCGACGTCCCGAACCTCGCCGACTACCTCGCGCGGGCGCAGGTCGCCGTGGTGCCGCTGCGCGGACTCGGAACAGGCTCCCCGAACAAGTTGCTCGAGGCCGCGGCCGGCGGGGCCGCGGTCGTCGCGACCTCCTGGGCCGGTGCCCGGTTCGACGTCCCTTGCCTGATCGCGGACGACGCCGAGGAGTTCGCGGCCGGGATCGATCGCCTGCTCGGCAACGACGCCGAGCGCGACGACCTGGCCCGGCGAGCTCGCCGGGCGATCGAGGACTACAGCGTCGCCCGCACCGTCAAACGGCTGGAAACGGTTCTGGCGGGCGCCGCCGCGGCCAAGTCCACGTCACGATGAGGCGGTCGCGGCTCGGCGGCGCCACCGCCGGAATCGTGCCCGGGGGCCCCAGAAGACCTCCGAGCTCATGTGGGGCTCGAAGATGTCGCGGATGAGGGCATAGCACTGCTGCCGCCGGCGCTCGGGGAGGCCGGGCACGATGCCGACGACGGGGAACATCGCCTTGACTCCCCACGACGACGGCGACCGGCGCCAGTTCGACCGGCGCTCGGCGAAGAGGCGGTGCCGGCGGCTGCGGAGCCGGGCCCGGAGCGCGTCGAAGCGGCCCAGGCTCTCCCGATACATTCTCGGCGTTTCGTGCTGGCGATAGAACAAGTTCACTTCGGGAACGTAGACGCCCTGCGCACCGACCTCGGCAAGCTTCATCCACAAGTCCCAGTCCTCGAACCCGGAACCCATGTCCCAGCCGCCCACCGCGGTCAGCGCGCTGCGCCGGACCATGGTGGTGCCGACGATCTCGTCGATGTAGGTGATTCGCCAGGGGTCCAGGCTGGGAGCGCCCGGCACCCGGCAGTCGAAGGCGCCGAAGCAGGTGTAGTCCCCCCAGGCGAGGTCGGCCTCGGGTCGCGCGTCGAGTGCGTCCGCGAGGCGCTGCAGAGCCCCCGGCGCGAGCCGGTCGTCGGAGTCCAGCGGATGGACGTATCGCGCGCTCGTATGCCTGACACCGGTCATCCGGGCGGCGGACAAGCCCTGGTTGGGCTGAGTGACCACCTGGACGCCGGCTTCACGCAGCCTCGCCAGGACGTCGAGCGTCGGGGGGTCGGTCGAGCCGTCGTCGACGACGACGATCTCGCACGCCTCCTGGTCCCGCACCGACTCGATCGTCTCGAAGAGGAATCGGCCGTCGTTGTAGCACGGAATGACGACCGCTACCCGGGGATGCGCTTGCGTGCCGGCGCTCATGCCGCGGCCTCCTGCCGGGTGCCGGCCGCGAGGAAGGCGGCCGTCGAAGCGGAGGTCTCTTCCAGGGTTCGCATCTCCGCGAGTTCCCGCCCCCGGCTCACCAGGGCGGCCCGGCGGCCGCTGTCGGTGACGAGTCCGTCGATCGATTCGGCCAGCGCCGCCGGATCGCCTGATGGCACCAGAGCGCCGGCCCGGCCGTTGTCGAGAACCACGCCGACCCCGCCGACGTCGGTCGCCACGATCGGCAGGGCGTTCGCCTGGGCTTCGATGAGCACTTGGGGCAGACCTTCGGTGACGGAGGTGAGGACGAACAGATCCGAGCGGCGGTAGTACTCCATCAGCTCGTGGCCGATCGGCACGAATCCCGGAAGTGAGACAACACCCTGGAGACCGAGCTCAGCCACCCTGTCGCGGACAGCCGGTTGCAACTCGCCGTCCCCGACCCAGGTGAGCCGGAACCGATCCGGGCGACGCGAGTGCAGCATCGCGAGCGCGTCGAGCAGCATCATCGGATTCTTCTCGGGTGACAACCGGCCCACGGTCAGCAGCTCGATCGGTTCGGTGAGCTCACGCCGTGGGCCGACCGGCCTGAGATCGCGACGCCGGATGAGCGAGACGCTCATCGGATACAGACCGGTCCGCGGTCCTCCGTACGCTTTCTCGTTGCCCGCACCCACGACCGTCGTCGGCAGCCTTCGCGACAGCAGCCGCCAGGACGCGTCGAGAATCCGGACCGCGAGAGCGACCCCGGCGTGGCGGGCACCCGGCTTCATCCGGCTGGCGAAATAGGCGAGTGTCTCCTGCCGCACGCCGAGCGTCACCCGCCGACGTCGAACCCGGGCCAGGGCGACGAGCAGCAGTCCGAAGGGATGCGGCCCGAAGACCCAGACGTGATCGACATCGTCGAGATGCCGCCACATCGCACGGGCGGTCGCGAAGGCGTTGGTCGCCAGGGCGCCGGGCGAGAGCGTCGGATAGTAGGGCAGGCCGGCGACGACAGGACCGCCGGGCAGCGGAAAATCGGTGCCGGCGTCGCTCGACTGCCGGGCAAAGATCGACAGGCCGGAGAAATCCGATCCGACCTCGCAGACGAAGGTGAGGAACGCCAAGCTGGCCGCATTTGTCCGCACGGAAGAATCGTCCCCGTGATCGGCGTCGACGACCGTGTCGACATAGACGCCGAGCCGCTCGCCGCCTGGTTTTGTGCGAAGAGCGGTCCCGCTCGCGGTCGATTCCCTGTCCAAGATGCCCTCGCGATTGTGATTCTCGGTCATCCGCCTGTTCGCGGAACGTTTCAATTTCCATTGAATGCCGGGGGAAAGCAATTGGGCAATCCCCGGCCGGGGGTACGGGCGGTCTCACTGGCCGACGAACGACGTCTTCGTCGTCCAACGAGGCCTCCGTCGGGGGGTGACGGAATGTTGTGCGGTGATTCGATAACTCCGGGCGCGGCCCGATGATTCACCGGAGCGGGCTAAGCCGATCATCCGATGTGCGGGCTGTCGCGCCGTGCGCCGGCGGGCGTACGCGCTCGGTCTCGCCGCGGTTTTCGAGACGCCTGGCCCGCTTGCCGTCACCGGGCCCGGTGAAAGGACTCGGGTGGTGCCGCGTTTTCGCTCGATCGCGGGAAACGAGGACTGTCGCCGCGGATTTGCCGGATGCGGCCCAGCGCGGTCGGCATAGTGGGCAGCCGCCGGAAATGCACGTCCACCCGGCCCGCGTATTAATCCGTTGCAGATAAGGACCTTTTGTGAAGATTTCGTTGAGGCTGGCAGTCCTGGCCGGGGCGACGACCGTGGCACTCGGCGCTGTCGCGGCACCCGCGACTGCGGCGCCGGGCCCGGACGACCCCGATCGCAACACCAACAAGACGGTGACGAACATTCGGCACACGAGCAAGGACAACAACAAGAGCGTCAACAACAGCCGGCCGGTGACTCACGACAACAACACGAGCAACACCAACGTCCGGCACACGAGCCACGACAAGAACGTGAACGTCACCAACGACCGGCACGTCAGCAACGACACCAACCGGGTCGTGCGGAACGACCTGCGTACGAGTCACGACGTCAACCGAAGCGTGACGAACGACTATCACACCAATCAGGACACGAACTTCAGTTCCAGTCACGACAAGAACTACACGACCAACTACAACACCACTAACGACTACGGCACGCATGTGCTCCCCGACATCAACCTCAGCAGCCTGCCCATCGCGGGGTCTTTGCTCGGCTGAGGCAGTGGTGACGCGAAACAGGGCTGACCCGAAGGGTCGGCCCTGCGCTTTTTGGCGAGGTAAACGCGCCCTGGAAGCCCAATTAATGCGAGAAATATTCGACGATTGAAGAGCGGGTGGGCTCTGCTACGGTCCTGGTCATGGCTTCTGAAAGCGGCGGCACGATCCGGAGTATTCAGATCTTGCGGGCCCTGGCCGCGACCGCGGTCGTCTATTTCCATTGCAGCTCGCCGCGCGGTGGATTCGGGTTCCCCCAGACGGGTGCGTGGGGCGTCGACATCTTCTTCGTGATCAGCGGCTTCATCATTGCGCGCACGGCCTTCAAGCGGCGGGACAACTTCCTGCGGATCCGCATTGTCAGGGTCGTGCCGATCTATCTGATCGCGACATTTCTGATCGCCGGTGTGGTTCTTGCCCTCCCCGGCCGAGTGAACAGCGCTGAGGTCGGCCCGGTTGGTCTGCTGAAGTCGATCCTGTTCATCCCGTACGAGATGGCAACGAGGCCGGGGCCCATTCTCGAGGCCGGCTGGACGCTGAACTACGAGATGTTCTTCTACGTGGTGGTGGCGCTCGCTCTGCTGGTCACCCGGAGTGCCAAGCGTGGCCTGGCCGTCACCGGCGTGCTGCTCGGCCTGCTCGCGGTGAGCGGCTGGGTCGCACCCTCGGACTGGTACGTCGTTCGCTTCTATCAGAGCAGCTTGTTCCTGGAGTTCCTGTCCGGGGTTCTGCTCTGGATGGCTTACGAGAAGTCACGCGACATCCGCGGCGTCTTCGCAGCCGGCCGGACGACGATCGCGGGCGGCTTCATGATCGCTGCCGGCATTGCTCTGCTCGTGGCCGAAGATACGTGGCCGGCATTCACCATCGAGTCGGAAGGACGATTCCTTCAGTACGGCCTTCCCGCCTTCGTGGTGGTCGCGGGGGGCCTGCTGGTGGAACCCGCTTTGCCGGCCGGCCGGTCGGTGACATCGCTGGTGGAACTGGGCGACGCGAGCTACGCGCTCTATCTGTTCCACCCCTTCGTCATCCTGTTCCTCTCCCGAATCGCCTTCGAAAGCGTCCTGACCGAAGCCGCGACCGCCGTCCGACTGCTGCTCCTCCTCCTGGCACTCGCCCTATCACTAGCGGCAAGCGTCGTAATCAACCGCTACATCGACGGCCCGATTCAGCGCAGGCTCCGCAGCCGGGTGCTGAGTCCCGGTCGGTCCGCGACCACACCGTCTTTGGTGCAGCAGGCCGCCCGCAGGGTTTCAAGGGCCCCGGCCCCCGCGCAGCCACCCACCAACCGCAACCGCCCGTAGCGGGGGTTTCAGGGGGCTCGACTTCCGCGCAGCCACCTACCGACCGCGACCGCCCGTAGCGGGGTTTCAGGGGGCTCGACTTCCGCGCAGCCACCTACCGACCGCGACCGCCCGTAGCGGGGTTTCAGGGGGCTCGACTTCCGCGCAGCCACCTACCGACCGCGACCGCCCGTAGCGGGGTTTCAGG
>NZ_JAENHO010000030.1 GCF_016785085.1 Paractinoplanes lichenicola | reverse complement strand
TGGGGTCGGCGTCTTCCTCTGCTGGCACGGTGCGTGATTTGGGGTCGGCGTCTTCCTCTGCTGGCACGGTGCGTGATTTGGGGTCGGCGTCTTCCTCTGCTGGCACGGTGCGTGATTTGGGGTCGGCACCTTCCTCTGCTGGCACGATGTGTGACTCCGGCGCGGCGTTTTCCTCTGCTGGCGCGATGCGTGATTTGGGGGCGGCGTCCGAGGATGCCGGCGTGGGGGCGAACCTGGCCGAAGCCTGCCGGGCCGCCTGGACCGTGGCGATCCGGCCGCTGCTCGACCACTGGCGGTCGTCGCGCCCCGGCGAGCCCCATTTCGTTCTCGTGCCCGACGGCGCGCTGGCCACGGTGCCCTGGCACGCCGCGCACGGCGGGGGCCGGTGGGCGATCGACGAGGCCTCGTTCTCCTACATCGCCTCCGGCCGCCTCCTGGTCGAGGCGGCCCGCCGGCCCGAGCCCGCCCGCGGCGATGTCGGGTTGGTCATCGGCAACCCCGACACCGGTGTCGCGAGCCAGGCGCTACCCAACGCCGGGGCCGAGGCGAGCACCATCTTCCGCAAGCACTATGCGTCCGGACGGTTCTGCGGGCGGCCCGCCGACCCGGCCGTGGTCGCGGCCGGCCCCGGGCTGCCCGGCGACGTGCTCGACTGGCTGGCCGCGTCGGGTGCCGAGCCCGCGACCGTGCTGCATCTGGCCTGCCACGGCGTCATCCGCGCCGACGGCCCGGCCTCGTCATATCTGCTGCTGGCCGAGGGCACCCAGGTCTCGGCCGAGGAGTTGCTGCGGGCGGCCTCCGGTCGCTCACCCGGCCTGGTCTCGCTCGCGGCCTGCACCACGCACCGCGCCGGCCGCGCCTACGACGAGGCGGTCACCCTGTCGACCGGCTTCCTCGTGGCCGGCGCGACCACCGCGATCGGTTCCCTGTGGCCCGTGCCCGACCTCGAGACGGCCCACCTGATGGTCGCTTTCCACGACAACCTGGCCGGCGCCGGAATGCCCCCGCACGTGGCCCTGCGCGAGGCCCAGCGCGCGATTCGCGACCCGGCCGACGACACGACCCTCACCCACTGGGCCGGTTTCGTGCATCTAGGCCGGTGAATGTGCTCTAGAGTGCGCCGATGACGGTGATCCGCGCGCAGTGGAAACTCGTGACCCACGCCGCGGTCGTGCTCGCGCTCACCCTCTTCTACGTCGCACTCTGGTTCATTTACATGGAACCGTCCACCGACCCGCTCTCTGGTCTCGGCCTGATCCCCGCGTTCATACCGCTGGCCGTCCTGGGCCTGCCGTGGTCGCTGCTGCTGTTCCTGGGCCACACCGGCGGCGACCTCGTCCTGCACCTGCTGATCCTGGGCCCGGCCTGGGTCAACCTGGGGATTCACGCTTTACTCGTCTGGCCCGACGAAAGGAAGAACCGTGCGGATCGAGCTGGTCACCGGTGACATCACGGCCGAGCACGTCGACGTCATCGTCAACGCCGCCAACTCCTCCCTGCTCGGCGGCGGCGGGGTAGACGGGGCCATTCACCGCAAGGGCGGCCCCGCGATCCTGGAGGAGTGCCGGGCGCTGCGGGCCGGGCACTACGGCCGGGGCTTGGCGGTCGGACAGGCGGTGGCGACGACGGCGGGCCGGCTGCCGGCGACCTGGGTGGTGCACACCGTCGGACCGGTGTTCAGCGCGGACGAGGCCCGTTCGCCGCTGCTGCGCGCCTGCTACACGAATTCGCTCACAGTCGCGGCCGGGCTCGGGGCTCGATCGGTCGCCTACCCGCTGATCTCATCGGGCATCTATCGGTGGCCGAAGGACGACGCCGTCGCTCAGGCGCTGGCGGGCCTGCACGCGGAACCGACCACCGTGGAGTCGGTCCGCCTGGTCCTCTTCGACAAGCCGACCCGCCTCGCCGCGGAGCGCGTCCTGCAGGCCTCCGGCTACAGCCTATGAGTGACTGGCCGACGGCGTATCGCCGGGGTTTTCGCACCTTGGAGACGGTCGAGGGCGAGCGCGACCGACATCCGGGCAGAGCAAAGCCACCCGTACGGGATGCACGGGCGGCGCTGCTGCGGAAGCTGACTACTTGCCGGCGATCATCGAGTTTGCGGTGACGAACGTGTAGCCCTGGGCCTTGACGCCGGTGACGACCTGCTTGAGGTAGTCGGTGCCCAGGTACGGGTGGTAGAAGAAGCTGGCCACGCCGTCGCGGACCACCAGGTTGCGCTGGGCCGAGGCGATCAGGTCGCTGGGCAGGCGGGCCGGGTGGTTGTTGAACGAGTCGGGTTCGATGTTGCCGATGTTCTCGGGCACGACGACCGAGCCGTAGACGTCCCTGACCGCGTACGGGAAGAACTGGCCGAACTGGCGCTTGTAGTCGGGCTTGGCCCCGGTGAGGACGCCGGGGAAGTAGAGGCCACGGTCGTAGCGCTTGCCGAAGAGCGAGTTGACGGCCTGGTAGTCGACGGCGCTGCCGGCGTAGTGCGGGAACTCGAAGATGCTCGGGGTGCCCAGGCCGGCCGCGGTGAAGATCAGACCGGCGGCGACCATGCGGCCCGTGGCCCAGGCAGCCGAGTCGCCGGGGACGGGTCCGTCGTAGATGACGCTGTCGTTCTCGTCGACGTGCGCGGCGTAGAACTCGAAGTCGTTGGCGGAGACCCCGTCGTACGGGTTGGCCAGGTTGCCGTACTGGTGGGTGTAGCCGTGCATCAGCAGTGTGCCGCCCTTGCTCTGCATGTACTTGAGCGCGGAGACGACCTTGGGCTTGCTCAGCAGCGTGTAGTCCTGCGCCTTGCCGCCGTTGTTGACGCCCTTGGGGTCGCGGTAACGGGTGTAGACGGCCACCGTGAACGGCACCTTCTCGGCGGACAGGTAGTCGGCGACGGCCCTGAGCTCGTCCGGGTCGGAGTCGGGGCCGACGTCCTCGATGCGTACGAGACCGCGGTGTTGCTCCTTGGTGTCGGCGCCGAGCGAGTCGAAGAGCAGGTCGGCGAACGCGAGGTAGCGGTCGTCGTGGGTCACGTACGCGAAGGGGATCTCACTGACGTACGTGAAGTTGCCCGACGTGATCGCCCACGGGAAGGTCGACCCGTCCGGGCGTACGGCGGAAGCAAGGGTTTTGACCTTGGTGGCGTCGGTGATCGACAGGTTCATGATGCCGGACTTGTTGCGGGTGTCACGGGTCAGCTTCTGCGACTTGTAGGTCACCTCGGCGACGTCCGCGTAGTCGAACCCGCCGCTGGTGAAGCCGTGCCCGGCGGCGAACGCGGGATCCGCGGTGAGCTGCCAGATGTTGTCGTAGAGCCAGGTCACCGGCTTGGTCGTGGCGGCCACGTCGGTCAGGAAGGCGGCCGGGATCGGCTCGTCGTAGGTGGAGCCGACGTAGACGACCGCGGTGTAGGCGTTGAGATCACCGGTCTTGTACGAGCCGACCGGCGCGGCCGTCCACGAGCCGAAGTGCGAGCTCAGGTTGGCGGTCTGGGTCGCGTGGACCTCACCCATCCAGCCGTAGTCGCCCGTGGTGTCGTACAGGACCAAGGTCTTGGCAGTGCCCCCGCCGGGCGCGGCCTTGCCGGACTTGGCGGCGGGCAGCGCGGTGACGACGGCGGCCGGCTTGATGGTGGCGGCTTCGGCCCCCATGGAGCTGAGGGCGAAGGCGCCGACGGCTACTGCGGCGATTCCGGCGGAGAAAAGCGGCTTGGAGAAACGCATCAGCGGGACACTCCGATCATCTCAACGGGGGAGCTGGTGAGGCCGAGCAGGCCGGCGGTGGCTTGTGCGGTGCGGTGGGCGGCGAGACCATCCCCGTACGGGTTTCCGCCGGCGGTCATCGCGTCGCGGCGGGCGGGGTCGTCGAGCAGGGCGGAGGCCTCGGCCACGATGAGGGCCGGGTCGGAGCCGACGAGCTTGGCGCAGCCGGCGTTGATCGACTCGACGCGCTCGGTGACGTCGCGCAGCACGAGGGCGGGCACCTTGAAAGACGGCGCCTCCTCCTGGATGCCACCCGAGTCGGTCAGCACCAGGTACGCCTCGGAGAGCAGGCGGGACAGGTCGGGGTAGGCGACCGGGTCGGTCACGGTCACGCGCTCGAGCCCGGCCAGGCCCGCCTCGACCTGCGCGCGGACGGCGGGGTTGGGGTGGCTGGGCAGGATCACGTCGATGTCGGGGTACTTGACGACCAGCTCGCGGACGGCGTCCAGGATGCGGTCGAGCGGCTTGCCCCACGACTCGCGGCGGTGCGCGGTGACGAGCACGAGGCGGTTGGTGCTGTTCGCGCGGGCGGCGGCAACGGCCTGGTTCTCGTACGGCATCTTGCGTCCGGCCACGGCGAGCGTCGCGTCGACCACGGTGTTGCCGGTGACGAAGACGTCCTCACCGGACACGTTCTCGTCGAGCAGGTTCATCGCGGCGAGCGGGGTCGGCGCCAGGTGCAGGGACGCGATCTGGGCGACCAGCTTGCGGTTGGCCTCCTCGGGGAACGGCGAGTCCAGATCGCCCGAGCGAAGACCCGCTTCCAGGTGTACGACGGGGATCCGGCGCCAGAACGCGGCGAGCGCGCCGGCCAGGCTCGTCGTGGTGTCGCCCTGCACGATGACGGCGGCCGGGGTGCGGACCTCCCACAGCGCGTCGAGCTGGCGGACCATCTCGGTGAAGAGCTCGGCCTGGCTGCCGGTGACCCGCTCGACGGTCAGCGTGATGTCGGCGGTGAGGTCGAAGGCGGCCAGGGCCTGGGTGACCATCGTCGGGTGCTGACCGCTGGCCAGCAGCACCGGCTCGAGCAGGCCCTGCTCGCGCATGGCGATCGCGACGGGGGCGAGCTTGACGGCCTCGGGGCGGGTGCCGCCGATCAGGTGGACTTCGTTCTTCATGGGGGGTCCTTTTTCAGGCAGCGAGAGCGAGTGCGGGGATTTCTCCCTCGGCCAGGCGTTCGGTCTTGGCCCATGACTGGCGGCCGGTGGCCTGGCGGGCGATGGCGCGATAGGTGGCGACCAGGCCCAGGAGCAGGAACGCGGGGTAGGCGAGGGCGGCCACGAGCAGACGGGGGAGGGTCTCGTCGCGGAGCCGGAAGCGGTGCAGCAGGGCCCAGACGAAACCGGGGAACCAGGTGACGACCAGCCAGACGCCGCCGCCCAGGCCGAGCTCGGACCAGTTCGGCAGGTACGGGATCGGGTGGCCGATCGACAGGCCGGTGACCGCGGCGGCGACGGTGGCGGCCAGGGCGACCGTGACCAGCGCGTTGGCCCACGGCGAGAGCAGGTAGTGCAGCACCTCGGCCAGCGAGGTCCAGCCGATCCGCTTCGAGGTGACCAGCTGCCGCAGGTAGCGGGCGCACTGCAGGTTGCCCTGGGCCCAGCGGGTGCGCTGGCGGGTGAGCCGGCGGACGTCGACCACGGCCTGCTGGGTGACCGCGGCCCGCGAGGTGTAGCGGATGCCGACGCCGGTCAGGTGCATGCGCAGGCCCAGCTCGAGATCCTCGACCAGGCAGGCCGACCAGGGCGCGTCACCCAGCGCGAGTAGCGCCGACAGGCGGGTGAACTGGCCGTTGCCGCCGAGACCGACGGTGTCGAGCATGTCGCGCAGGCTCTGGCAGGCGTTGACGATCGAGCCGAACTCCAGATCCTGCACGGCGCCGAGCAGCTTGTTGCGGTTGCGGATGCGCACCTGCACCTGCACCGCGCCGATGGCCGTGTCGCGCAGCATGCGCGAGACCTCGAGCAGGATGTTGCGGCTGCCCTGGCCGTCGCCGTCGATGATGCCGAGGACGACCTTGTCGGGGCTGACGCCGGCGCTTCTTGTCTGCTCGGCGATGTAGCGGTACGCGGCGTTGAGGGCCTCGCCCTTGCCCTTGCGGGCGTTGGGCAGCTCGCGCCGCATGACGTGCAGGCGGGGGTGGTCGATGGCGGCCAGCACCTCGGGGGTGCGGTCGTCCGAGCCGTCGTCGACGACCAGAACCCGGGCCAGCGTGTTGCCCGGCCCGCTCAGGCCGAGCGCGGCCTTGACCGTGTTGCCGACGACGACCTCTTCGTTCAGCGCCGGCACGATGATCCAGAAGTGCTCCGGGGTGCCGTCGCCGTGCTGCAGCGACTTGGCGACGAGATCCTGCCGGCGCGAGGCCACGTAGCGGACGCCGATGGTCACGAGGGCCACGGTCGAGATCGGCCAGGACAGCATGACCGCGTAGCCGGCCACGAGGATCAGCCACCCGCTCATTGCCCACCTCCATACTGTCTGTGATGTCGACCGTCACGGCGTAGGCCGCGTTTCGGGCACATCAGGACAATATGAAGTAACGGAGCGTGAAACAAGGGCGCTGACCGGACCGTCGTGGCATTTCGGCCAAACGGCGGAACTCAGACATCTCAGGCGGTCGCGTTGCGGCCGAAACCGGGCATATTCCGCTCTTCGGTCGCAGCTGCGGCGGCGCCCTCGATTTCACGCTCCGTGTTGTTTACGTACGCGGGGTGCATCCGTCGGGGTGGTCGCGCATCGTCACTGCCTGTATTGATAGCGTCGCGCCGGTGTCCTATCAGCTGAACGCCGCCATCGGCCCGTACGACCTCCTCAGGGACGTCGCCGGCTCTTCGGTCGCCCCGTTGCGGCAACGCATGGGCCTCCTTCCGCTGCGCCGGGGTCTCGAGCACGCGCTGGGCGACTGGTCCCGTTCCGGGGCGATCGGCCAGGTGGAGGCCGACTTCTTCGGCGGCGACGGCTACCAGACCGCATCGTTGTGGCGCGGCGGGCAGCGGGCCTGGGGGCCGTCACGCACCACGGAGTTCCCCACCGCCCGGCGACCGGACTGGCCGATCAACGCCGTGCTGGCCCAGCTCGGCGTCGTTCTCGAGCCACGCGACGCCCGCCCGGACCACCACGACCTGTTCGCCGAGGTCGGCCTCGGCGCCGAACGCGACCACGAGGGATGGGCCGAACGCGCCGCCGAGGCCCAGCACTACCGCACCTACGACGACTGGCACGCGGCCCAGCAGCAGGAACGAGAAGCCGCGGCACGAAGGGCGGCCGACGCCCGACTGGCCACCATCGAGGCACCCCTCGACGGCGCCGAGGTGATGCGGATCCTCGACATCCCCGCCGGTCCCCAGGTCGGCGCGGCGATCCGCTTCCTCCGGAGCCTTGTCGCCGAGCGGGGAGAGCTTTCCCGCACGGACGCGGTCGCCGCCCTACGAGCCCGATTCTCCGGTCGATGAGCCTCGTCGCCACCTTCCGTCACTAGGACAGCCCCGGCTCGCGCGTCCTTTCTTCACCTTCCGTCACCAGGACAGCCCCGGCTCGCGCGTCCTTTCTTCTGTCAACGGGTCAGCCCTGACTCGCGCGTCCTTGGCGCATGGCCCTGGGCGCCGACCTGCTCACCGACGACACCGGCACCACAGTCGCCGCCGTGGCCCGCCAGGTCGGTTACGCCGACGCGTTCGCCTTCAGCGCCGCCTTCAAACGCGTCAGGGGCGTAAGCCCGACCGAGCACCGCCACGGTCTGCTCACGCTCGACCGGGGTTTGATTGCGCGTTGTTGTTCGCGGCGTGCGCCCGGTTGAGCAGTGCGGTCTGTGCCGTGGCGTGGTCCCGGCTGAGTGCACCGGCGACCTGTGCGGTGGCGAGGGCCCGGCTGAGCGCACGGACGACCTGTGCGGCGGCGTGGGCCCGGCTGAGCGGATGTGCGAATCGGGCTGCGGCGTGAGTCGGTAGTGCAGTATGTCGATGTGGAGAACGCCGTCGCAGGCAGGGAGTTGGCGCTCCGGGCCGTCGTCGCGGTTCCGGTGGCGGTGGTCTGTGTCGTGCTGCTCGCCGGGGATCTCTTCATGCTGCTCTATTGGCTGCCCGTCCTGTTCGGCCCCGGCGACGTTTCGTGCGATGTGGCGCCCGGCGCCTGCTGGCGGCCCGAGCAGCCGATCTGGTGGGGCGTGGCCGGCACGTTGACGGCGTTCGGGGCCGGCTGCGAGATCACGGCCGTGCGTGGATTCCGGCGCGCTGGACTGTGGTGGCCCTGGCTCTACGGTGCGATGGGCCTGCTGCTCGCCGCCGCGTTCGCGGCCGCGCAGATCTCATGACCCGTGCTCGGACGGGCCGACCGCGGCCGTTGTGCTACGCAAGCTGCGCGTTTGATAGCCGAGGAGCGCTCGCGGTCGAGCGTGGGTTGCGCAGTTTGCGCGTTCGTCGATCGTGGTGTGTTTGTAGTCGAGCATGGGTTTCGCAGATTGCGCGTTCGTCGGCCGTGATGTGCTTGTGGTCGAACTTGGCCCGCGCAGACTGAGCGTTGAGTGGCCGCGGTCTGTGCGCGGTCGAGTGTGGGTTGCGCTTATTGCGCGTTTGGCGGCCGTTTCTGTGCTTGAGGTCGAGCGCAGACTGAGCGTTCAGCGACCGCGGTGTGCCTGCGCACGAACGTCGGTTGTGCAGATTGCGCGTGGGCGCCGAGGGGTGCTTGGGGCCGAACAAAAGCTGTGCGGAGGTGGCCGCCGCGGAGGGCGACGACCACCCACGCCGGCTACCGGCGGATGATGGTGAAACCGCCGGGCAGGACCAGAGCCCGTACGGCCGAGCCGGACGCGGTTGACCGGGAGCGTTGGACGCCGGTGGCGTCGTACGTCTCGATCGTGGCCGAACCCGTACCGGCGACTGTCACGGTCACCGTTTCCGGGGAGCGGGCGGCGCTGCGCAGCAAAGCCGTCGCCCGCCCGGAACTGCCGATCACGTAGCGCGAGATCAGCGGTTCCAGCAGCACGGCGTCCACGACGGCCGACCCGCCGGAGGACGTTGCGATCAGGTCGGTGCGGCCGGCTGGCAATTCCGTATTCAGGGTGATGGGGAGCAGGGCGCCGGGGGCGGGGGATTTGCCCTGGGCGCCGCCGCGGTGCTTGATGGTGCCGAGTTCGCGGCCGCCCGACGTCCACCGGGTGGTGGCGTTGCTGCCAGGCTGCAGGTCGACGATCGGCATCACCAGTTGGGGCTGCGACGACGAGGGCAGGGTGAAGCGGGCGGTGGCGCCGGCCGGGAGTTGGGCGTATTTGCCCTCGCTGTATTGCGACTCGCCCGTCCAGGCCGACGCCGGGGTGACGACCGTGGCCCCGCCGGCCAGCGCCGCCGATTCGGCCTCGACGGTGGTGGAGCCGACACGTTCGACGATTGCCGTGCCCTGGCGGGCCTGGGTGGCCACGTCGGGGTGGGCGTCCAGGGCCAGCATGCTGAGCAGGCCGTGGATGGTGGATTCGGCGCCGGCGTTGCGGTTGATCGTGCCGTCGGCGGCGATGCCGTCCACCGTGCGGCCGGTGGCGGGGTCGTAGGCGGGGGCGCCCGCGGCGTTGGCCCCGAAATACCAGGAGGCGACGATGCCGGCCAGCCGTCGGAAGCCCGCGCGGCCCGAGGCGGAGGCCACGGCGAGCAACGATTGCAGGCGCGAGTCCACCCCGTACGCGATCTGGTTGCGGTCGATGCGCGCGGGCAGCCGGCCGTTGTCGGGGCCGCCCGACGTGAGCAGCCACGGCGTGAACACGGCGGCGTCGGCGATCGCGGGACGCACCAAACGAGCATCGTCGAGCACTTCCCCGGCACGGGCCAGCGCGGCCGGCATCTGCGAGGCCCAGGCGTGCCAGTCCGACAGGGACAACGCCCAGGGCAGCACGGCACCGAACGGCCACGAGCGCGGGCCGCCACCGGCCAGGGAAGCGATGCCCTCCGAGAACTGCCGGAGCGCGCGACGGGCCGCAGCCGAGGCGCCACCCGCGGAGACGTACGCGGACAGTCCGAGCACGGCCTCGGCGGTGGCATCGGCCCCGTCGACGATCAGCCACGCGGGCAACCGCTGCCCATCGATAACCTGATATGTCCGATAGCGAGCCAGCACAGGGCCGAGCGCGCCGAGCGCCAGTTCGAGCCGCTGCCGCAGGAAGCCCGCGAAGGCAGGATCGGACGACCGGAAAGCGGCGTACGCCTCACCGAGCACCCAGATGGCCCGAGCCAGCCAGTACGAGGGCCCACTGTCGGAGGGATCCGGCAACTCCACCGGCTCCGGGCTCGGATTGAACGTCCCGTCCGGCTGCATCCACAGAATGAAGTTCCCCGCGGACGGGCCCGAAAGCGTCTGAAAGTAAGCGAGACCACGCAACAACGCGTAAGCCCGTGCGCGACTCGAGGACGACCCCGTCTGCTTGAAGTGCCGCACATAGACGACCGCGGCCCGCGCGATGTCGTCCGAGTTGAACGCACCCTGTCCGTACGTGTCGGTGGCCGCGTCGTAAGGCCCGCCCCCGATCCGCCGGAACGTGCCGTCCGGGTTGGGCTCGGCGTAGGTCCACAGCACCCCGACCGGCCCGGCGGCAGTCGAATGCCCCGCCTGCGCCGGCGGCGTGACGGTGTCGCACAGGAAGTCGAGGTGAGCGGTGTTGGTCAGGCGAGCGGCAGCACTAGCCTGCGTGGACGTCAGAAGTGGCGCCGTCAGGGCTAACCCGCTGCCCAACAGGACGGATCTGCGCTTCATCGCGATTCTCCTCCGTAAGACTGACTCGATCCAGGCGGGCAACGCCGATCTTGCTGTCGGCCATGCCGTAGAAGACGTAGTGGACGCCGTCGATCTCCTCGATGGCGGTGGGGAAGACGACCTTGGGCACCACGCCCGACAACTCGTCCTCGGTCTCGGGGATGAAGATCGGTTCCGGCGTACGGTCGAGGACGCGTCCGGGGTCGGCCGGGTCGAGCAGCATCGCCCCGGCCGCGTACGTGACGTCCTGCCCGGTCGGATCCCAGCCCGACGGCACGTATCCGGTGACGCCGTGGTGGATCAGCAGCCAGCCCTCGGGCACCCGCAGCGGGGGAGGCCCGCCCCCGATCTTGAGTTCCTCGTACGCGAACTCCGACATCGCCACGCAGCGGTGGTGCCGCGGCCGGGTCAGCGCCCGCACGTCGTCGAGCACCTCGGCCACCGGCACGTACGAGATCCAGATCCCCGCCCGCTCGTCGGTGATGCCCGCCGGCAGGTGCACGCCCTCGCCCGGCCGCAGCCAGCCCAGGTCCCACATCGGGCGGTGCAGCATCGCGAACGAGGGACCGTCGGGCCCCGGCACCGGCTCAGGGAAGAACACCGCGTCCTTGTTGGGGAACAGGTTGAGGTCGGTGTCGAGGTCGGCCTGGTATTGGAACTGCACCGGCCCGAGCCGCTCCCACGTGTGCAGGTCGGACGAGACGGCGAGCGCCAGCTTGGGGCCGAGCGGACCGAAGGCCACGTACGTCATGAGGTGCAGCCCGAGGTCCGGCACCCACGTCGTACGGGGGTCCTCGACGCCGGAGTTGGACAGGCCGCGCTCCCAGCCCATGTCGGGCGCGAGCACCACGCCTTGCCGTTGCACGCCGACGGGCACGCCGTCCTGAATGACAACCTCGGCCAGTCCGACCCGCGAGACGTTGCCCTCGGCGACGAGCCGGGGCAGCAGGAACAGCCGTCCGTCGGGGGTGCGGCCGCTCGCGGGGTTGAGGACTCCTTCCGCCTCGAGGGGATTGCCGGGCTCGGGGGCCATGACGACGCCGAGCCGGGTCAGGGTGTAGGGAACCATGTCAGCGATTCAGCCTTTCACGCCGGAGCCGATGTCGGTTGAGGTGAACTGCCTCTGGAAGGCGATGAACAGCGCCACCGCGGGGGCGGCCAGCACGCACGCGCCGGCCAGGATCGCGCCGAACGGGTTGGCCGCCCGGGACGAGACGTTGCTGATGTAGTTGGCCAGGGAGACCGCGAGCGGCTGCATGTCGGCCTCCTTGGTGATCAGGAACGGCCACAGGAACTCGTTCCACGGGCCGATGAAGGTGAGCAGCACCGCGGTCAGCAGCGCCGGCCGCACCAGCGGGAGCGCCACCGAGCGCAGGATCCGCAGTTCGCCCGCGCCGTCGAGCCGGGCCGCGGCGAACAGGTCGTCCGGCAGTTGCAGGAAGAACTGCCGGAAGACGAACACCGCGGTCGTGTTGATGGCGAAGGGCAAGATCATTCCCAGGTACGAGTCGGCCAGCCCATAGCCACGCACGATGAGCACGTAGAGCGGCACCAGCAGCAGCTGGAACGGGATCACCTGGACCAGCAGCACCAGGGCGAAGAGCGTGCCCCGGCCCCGGAACTGCAGGCGCGCCAGGGCGTAGCCGGCCAGCACCCCGAACACGACCGTGCACAGCAGCACGCCGCCGGTGAACACCCCGGAGTTGATCAGCGAGCCGACCAGGTCGACGCGCGAGTTGATGTCGGTGTAGTTGCCGAACGTCAGCCCCGACGTGGGGAACGCGCCGCCGATCGAGGTGTCCGGCTCGGACTGCAGCGAGCCGATCAGCATGTAGTAGAACGGGAACAGGAAGATCAGCGCGCCCAGGAAGAGGACGACGTAACGCACAGCGGTGGGCCAGCGGGCCATGTCAGTCCTTCCCTTCGATGAAGCGGCGGTTGATCAGCGCCACGATCAGCACGCCGATCACGAGGATCACCCCGAGCGCGGCGGCGAAGTCGGGTTCGCCCTGCTGCAGGCCGCGCTGATACATCAGCAGCACCGGCGAGGTCGACGCGCCGTTCGGGCCGCCGCCCCCGGTGAGCAGGTACGGCTCGGTGAACAGGTTGGCCCCGGTGATCAGGGCCAGGATCACCACGAGCGCGGTGGCCGGGCGTACGGCCGGGACGGTGATCGACCAGAACTTGTTCCACCCGTTGGCGCCGTCGACCGAGGCCGACTCGTACAGCTCGTTGGGCACGTTCTGCAGCGCCGCCAGGTAGAGCAGGATGAAGAACCCGAGCTGCTTCCACACCACGAACAGGGCGATGACCGGCATGGCCAGGCCCTCGTTGACCAGCCAGGACGGGTCGGGCGCGAGCGGGCCGAGCACCGAGTTGACCAGCCCGCCCGAGTTGAACAGGAACAGCCACACGCCCACGACGGCGACGCTTGCGGTCACGTACGGGACGTAGAAGGCCACCCGCAGGAAGGTGCGGGCGTGCACCACGCGGTTGAGCGCGACCGCCAGGATCAGCGCCAGCGCGGCCGTCAGGGGCACGTTGATGACCAGGAAGATCAGGATGTTGCCGAAGGACTGCCGGACTGCCGGGTCGGTCAGCACGGCCTTGTAGTTGTCGAACCCGACGAACGGGTGGTCGACGACGGCGCCGGGTGCGGCGAAGAAGTAGTCGTGGAAGCTGATCCACAACGAGAACCCGAGCGGGTACGCGAAGACTACGGCGATGTAGACGGCGTAGGGGGCAGCCAGGATCATGCCCACCGGGTGGCGGCCGAAGAAGGCCGCCACTCGGTTGCGTCGGACACCGCCCTCGATCGGGGCGGCCGTCATCAGGACCCGCTGGCCAGCTCGTCGACCTTCGTGGCGGCACCCGAGAAGGCGTCCGCCACCGGCTGCTTACCGAAGATCACCGATTCCGAGTACGCGTCGCGGAACGCCTGCCAGATGGCCACGGAGTTCGGCACGTTGGGCACCTCGACCGTACGGGCGGCCTGGTCGGCGAACTGCTTGTACGCCGGGTTCTTGCTGAAGTAGTCCGGGTACGCCGTCTGCAGGTCCTTGCGCAGCGGCATCTGACCGGTCGCGTCGAGCAGCTTGCCGTCGGAGTCCTGGCTGGTCGAGAACTTGATGACCTCCCAGGCGGTGGCCCGGTTCTGGCAGGCCGAATACATGGCCACGTTCTTGGCGTCGCTGAACGTCTTGATCTGCTCGGCGGGCTTGCCGGCGGAGGTCGGCACGGGCACCGCGCCCCACTTCACCTTGTCGCCGTAGACCTTGACCGCCCACGGGCCGACGATCGCCATGGCCGCCTTCTTGTCGGCGAACGAGTCGCCGTTGTACATCTCCTTGGGGGCCAGGCCCTCGGCGTAGATCGTCTTCCAGAAGTCGGCCACCTTCTGGCCCTCGGGGGTGTTGAACTGCGCCTTCTGGTCGGCCACGAGCTGCTTGCCGTCGGTCTCGGCGGCGAACAGCGGATAGAAGTCGAACCAGGACTGGAAGAATTCGCTCGACGGCGCGGGATAGATGGCCGCCGGAGCCGCGCCCGAAGACTTGATCTTGCGGGCGGCGGTGAGGAATTCGTCGTACGTCGACAGGGCCGGCTTCTCGGGGTCGAGGCCCGCCTTGGCGAAGATGTCCTTGTTGTAGAAGATCATCACCGGGTTGGACTTCCACGGCATCTGGTAGAACTTGCCGTCCGGCGACTTGTACTGCTCGGCCGTGTCGCCCGTACGGTCGGCGATGTATTGCGCGGCGCCGTCGAACTCGTCGAGCGCGACCAGGCCGCCCTGCTTCTGGAACTGCGGGATCGCGGCGGGCGCGGTGTTGTAGATCAGGCAGGGCGCGTTGCCGGCCGTGATCGCGGCGCCGATGACCTCCTCCGAGCTCTTGCCGGCGGGGATCTCCTGCGCGGTGATCTTCTGGTCGGCGTGCGCGGCGTTCCACGACTCGACCATGGCCTTGCCCCAGGCCAGCTCCTCCTGGTTGTTGGAGAGCCAGATCGTGATGGGCCCGGAGGCCGCGTTGGCCTCGGAGGCGTCGCCACCGCCGCTGCCGTCACAGCCGGCGGCGAGGGCGAGGGTTGCGGTGAGAAGGACTGCCGGGAGAGTGCGTTTCATCGTTTCTCCGATCAAACAGCGGGGAGCATGGGCGAGGTGGACGCCCGGACGACGAGTTGAGCGGAGGGAACCGGAACGTCGTCGACCGTTCCGCCCTCGATGGATGCGAGTAGCGCTTCGGCGGCCGCCCGGCCCCAGAGATACGGGTCCGTGCGGACGGTGGTGAGAGGTGGGCTGACATATGCACTGAGATCGGTGTTGTCAAACCCGGTAATCGACAGCTGAGCAGGAACAACGACGCCGAGCTCCGAAGCCACGGAGAGGCCGGCGATGGCCATCAGGTCGTTGGCGTAGACGATCGCGGTGGGTTTGTCGGGCATTGCCAGGAGCATTCGGGTGGCCCGGGCGCCGCCGGCCGCCGAGAAGTCGGCCTCCACGACCGGGCCGGGGTTCGCCAGCGCCTCCTCGAACGCCGCGCGGCGAACCCGCGCGTGCAGGAACTGCGACGGGCCGGCGACGTGCGCGATGTTGGTGTGGCCGAGCTCGACCAGATGCCGTACGGCGGAAGCGATGCCCGGACGATCGTCGACCAGCACCGCGGGGAAGCGGCTGGGCACGTCGGGCCGGGCGATGCTCACCGCGGGCAGGCCCAGCTCCTCGAGCAGGGCGATGCGGGGGTCGGCCACCCGCAGGTCGAGCAGGAACACCCCGTCGACCCGGCCGTCGGCGGCGAGCCGGCGATAGCCCGCCTCCTCCTGGGCCTCGGGCACCACCTGCAGCACCAGCGCCTGGCCGCGGTCGGAGAGGGTGCGCTCGACCCCGGCGATGAAGGCCGGGAAGAACGGGTCGGCGCCGAGCAGCTCGGGCTCGCGGGCCAGCACCAGGCCGACGGCGAAGGCGCGGGAGGCCGACAGCGCGCGGGCCTGATGACTGGGCGTCCAGCCGAGGTCGCGGGCGGCGTCAAGGATGCGCTGCCGGGTCTCCTCGGCCACGCCGGGGCGGCCGTTGAGGGCGAACGAGACCGTGCCCTTGGAGACGCCGGCGGCACGGGCGACGTCGACGATGGTCGGCCGCTCGGACCTGGTCATGCCGCCTCCTCGGATCGGAACCGGCCGGAAACATTCGCGTAACTAAACCGGTTTGATCGTGAACCTAAACCGGTTTGAAAGATCGCACAACTGGAGGAGGCCGAATGGCCGATCGGGCGGCGGCAAATATCCGAAATACGCCGAAGGTCGCCCGATTTGTCGGACGGCCTTCGGCAGGCTTCAGGGGACGTGGACGGGCGGGTGGACCGCCGGAGGGACTGGTGGCCGGGTCAGCGGTCCTCGGCCGGCGGCCCGACCGCGACGGGATCGGCCGCGGCCTCGCGCTCGGCGGCGGCCTCGCGCTTGTTGGCGATCATGCTGGTGATCGTGACGGTGGTCAGGGTGACCGCGATGACGCCCAGCGAGGCCAGCGTCGGCACCTCGGGCAGCCACGTCCAGATGCCGTGCGCCCAGTGCAGCACCAGCTTGACGCCGATGAAGGCCAGGATGATGGCCAGCCCGTAGTCGAGGTGGCGCAGCTTGTCGAGCACGTTGCGCAGCACGAAGTAGAGCGCCCGCAGACCCATCAGGGCGAACGCGTTGGTCGCGAACACCAGGTAGGGGTCCTCGGTCACGCCGTAGACGGCCGGCACCGAGTCGACCGCGAAGACGATGTCGGTCATGAACACCGCGACCACGACCACGGCCAGCGGCGTCAGCGCCCGCTTGCCCGCCTGGCGGACCATCATCGCGCCGCCGTGATACTCCTTCGTGACCGGGAAGAACCGCCTGATCACCCGTACGCTGCGCATCTGGTCGATGTCGATGGTGTGGCTCTCGTCCCGCCTCGCATCGCGCAGCACCTTGATCGCGGTCAGCAGCAGGGCCGCCCCGAACAGCAGGAACGCCCACGTGCCGGCCTGCAGCACGGCCGCGCCCAGGGCGATGAAGACGCCACGCAGCACCAGGGCGCCGGCGATGCCGTACAGGAGGACTCTCTGGGCCAGGGCCGAGGGCACGGCGAACGCCGTGAGCAGCAGCATGAAGACGAACAGATTGTCGACCGACAGCGATTTCTCGACCACGAAGCCGGTGTAGAACTCGATCGCCGGGCGGCTGCCCCAGACCCACCAGAGCACCAGCCCGAAGAGGGCGGGCAGGGTCAGATAGAAGATCGACCAGCCGACCGCCTCGCGCATCGGCACGTCGTGCGGCCGCCGGGTGACCACGAAATCGGCTGCCAGCAGACCGACCAAGACCGCGATGCTGATCGCCCAGAGCAGGGGCGAGGCGATGGTCTCGAGCGGCGCAGCCAGGGTCACGGTATGCGCCATGGGGATTCCTCCTCGGAGATGTGCGCCATCGTCCGAGGTCTCCCTCACCGGCCTGTCAGGGGCCGGCGAACGCACGGGGGCATCGCAACCGAGATGCCCGTGATGACCGCAACGTTCCTTTTGAGGTACTCCCCTCGCCGCGAACTGTAACCCACCGACCTGGGAGATTGCCTGTGGGGTCACCCACCGTCGACGGCGATCGCGGTCAGGACCAGCCCCTTGCGGGCGAGCCAGCGGCCGGTGAACCCGGTCAGCTCGCGCCCGCGCAGCCGCGGCCCGGGCACCAGCAGCCGGGCCGAGAACGTGCCGCCGGCCGGATCGATCGTGACGTCGGCCTCCTCGAAGTCGAGCCAGCGCCCCATCAGCGGATACCACGCCTTGTAGACCGACTCCTTCGCGCTGAACAGCAGCCGATCCCAGCTCACCCCCGGATGCGTCAGGCGCAACCGGGCGTTGCGTTCGCGCTCGGCGGGCAGCGACACGGCGGCGAAGACGTCGCCGGGGATCGGCTCGTCGGGCTCGGCGTCGATGCCGACGGTGGCGAGCACGCTCGTCTCGGCGACCACGGCGGCGCGATAGCCCTTGCAGTGGGTGATGCTGCCGACCAGGCCGGTCGGCCACCGCGGCTCGCCCCGGGGCCCGCGCAGCAGCGCCGCGGGCGGGCGGCCGAGCCGGGTCATCGCCTCGCGGGCGGCCCAGCGGCCGGTGGTGAACTCCCGCCGCCGCTTCTCGACCGCCTGGTCGACGAGCGCCTCCTCCTCAGGGCAGAGGGACGCGCCGGGTGGGTCGTCGAACGTGTCGACCGAGGCCACTCCGAGGGGAAGAATCGCCTCGATCACGCCTCGGATCGTACCCACTCGTCATCGATCGGGTGGGTGATGGTGACATCGACGGTTGATGTTGGTCTCGTGGAGGGATGAGGCATCGTGACCCCGCCGGTTTGATGATCTTCGAGACCCTCTGTCCGAAAGGACGATCCGGAACCGCCGGGAACGTCAATCGTTGATGGCCGCACCGCGCTGGCGCATCCAAGATCACCAACGCTAGCCTGAGCCGCCCATCACGATCCGTCGTTGTCTGCCGATGTTCCAGCACCTTCAGGAGCCCGCCCCTCCATGGCTTTCCGTGCCACCGCCGTCGGCGCCCTCGCGCTGACCGCGATCATCGCCGCTCCCGTAGCCTACGCCCGCACCACCGCGCAGGCCGCTCCCAAGCCCAGCGTGAAGGAGACGACGAAGCAGGCGCCCGTGCCGCTGGCCGTCGGCGCTCCCGGCCAGCTGATGAACCAGCTCTCCAACGGCTGGGGCAACGCCACGATCACGCTGCTCGGCGACTCGACCGGCAACGACAAGTCGGAGTGGTTCTACCAGCTCTCGAAGTGGATCGCCGAGCGCTACCCGCATTACCGCACGACCTATCGCCAGTGGGATCACAAGAAGCAGGCGTACGGGGCTCCGGTCGTGTTCAGCGAGGGTAACGGCTGGCTCACCCTGTCGTTCTACAACGGCAGCGTCGGCGGGGCCAAGGCCGGCTATCCGTTGCAGGGCAACCGGTTCGGCAAGATGACCGCGCAGGGCGGCGACCTGTTCCTGCTCAGCTACAGCCACAACGAGGGCCGGGCCACGGCCTACCCGACGTACGAGCGGCTGGCCGACCGGGTCGCCGCGCTGTGGCCCAGCCCCGACGTCGTGCCGGTGCTGCAGAACCCGGAGGGCTCGCCGCTGAAGGGCTCGCTCGAGCGGTACGCGCACAACGTGCGGCTGCGCGGCATCAAGGGGCTGGCCGACGAGTACGGCTGGACGACGATCGACGCGCACCGGCAGTTCGCGACGGACAAGCGGCCGCTGAAGTCGCTGGTGCCCGACGGCATCCACCCGAACGCGGCTGGTCAGGCCCTCTGGCTCAACGCCGCCAAGAACGCGTTCATGCGCTGACCGTCTTTCATGCGCTGATCGGCGCGGCCACGCGGACGATGTCGCGGCCCGCGGCCTTCGCGTCGTACAGGGCCGCGTCCGCCCGCCCGAGCACCTCGTCGTCGTCGGGGCCGTGGGCGACGGCCACGCCGATGCTGACCGTGACGTAGCCGCCCGGCCCGTCCGGGTGCGGGATCCGCAGCCCGCGGATGCCGGCGCGGACCCGTTCGGACAGCGTCGCGGCGATGCCCGGGTCGGCGTCGCCCAGCAGGATCACGAACTCCTCGCCGCCGTACCGGCAGGCCAGGTCGGTGCCGGCCCGGATCGTGCCGGTCAGGGCGGCCCCCACCTTGCGCAGGCACTCGTCGCCGGCCTGATGGCCGAAGCGGTCGTTGTACTTCTTGAAGAAGTCCACGTCGACCATCAGGAGCGCGTACGGCAACCCGGAGTGCCGCAGCCGGTCGTGGTGCGCGCTCAGCGCCTGCTCGAAGCGGCGCCGGTTGGCCAGGCCGGTCAGCGCGTCGGTCTGGCTCAGCTCCTCGAGCTTGGCGTTGGCGTCGGCCAGTTCATGCGTACGCTCGGCCACCCGCGCCTCCAGTGACGCGTAAAGCATCGCGTTGTTGAGCGACACGACCAGCTGGCCGGTGATCAGCTTGACCGCGTCGAGCCGGTCGGTCGTGAACAGCCCGCTGGTCTGCCGGTTGGCCAGCACCAGGACGGCCCGCATGGTGTCGCCGTGCAGCACCGGCACGACCAGCAGCGAGCAACGCTGAGCGCCGGTGAGGAACGGGTCCCGGGCGAACCGGTCGTCGCGGGTGGCGTCCTCGACGAGCAGCATCTCGCGGGTGCGCACGGCGTACTGGAAGGCACTGGCCGGCAGCAGGCCGTAGACCTCGGCCCCCTCCACGTCGAGCTCGATGGCGCCGTCGGGGCCGCCGGGCAGGAACCACCCGCCGTCCTCGGCCCGCACCACGAGCACCACTTCGGACGCCCCGGTCAGCGCGGTCAGCTGCTCGACGATGGCCGCCCGGAGCAGGCCCAGGTCGGTCGCCCGGCTGAGCGCCTGCGACGACCGCAGGATCGCCATCGTGTCCAGCACGTCGGAGCGCAGCCCGCCGGTGGCCCGCGACCTGGTGCGCACCGACCGCTCGGCCGGGCGCAGCGCCGGGTGCGTCCCGAGCAGCTGGGCCACCTTGCCGGTCGCGCCCCACTCGTCGTAGACACGCAGGGCCTCGGCCAGGTGCAGCCGCCCGCCCGCCTCCAGCCCGACCGAGAAGTGCAGCCGGGCCGCCCGTTCCAGGATCAGCGCGGCGTGCCAGGGCCGCTGCCGGGTCTGCGCGGCCTGCACGGCGTGGTCGAACGACACGTACGCGGTGGACAGGTCGCCGCGCAGCCAGGCCTCCTCGGCCGTCAGCCACAGCGCGAGGTGGCCGAAGTTGGCCGGGCAGTCCTCGGCGCGCTCCCGCATCCAGGTCAGGCTGGCCACCACCTCGGCCGTCCCCGGGTCGTCCGCGCGCTCGGCCGCGGGCAGGGCGTGCAGCCGGGTGGCCTGCGCGAGCGACGACAGCACGTGGGCCTGAGTGGACAGATAGCCGGGCAGCACCCCGGCCGCGCGGCGGGCCAGGGCGGCGTGCCGGCGCAGCGCCTCGTCGTCGCCGAACACCGCGGCGGCCAGCGCCCGGCACAGGTGATAGACGTTGGTGGTCAGCGCCATGGGCGGCCGTCCCGCGAGGTGTGCGGCCTCGGTGAAGCCGGCGTCGTCGAGGCTGCCGGCCGGGATGGTGCGACCCTGCAGCGCCCGCCCGAGCTGCCGGTGCGCGAGCACCACGGCGCCGAAGAACTCGTTCCCCGTACGCACGTCGAAGGCCAGCGCCGCCTCGATGTCGGCCTGATACTCGTCCAGGGTGGCCGCCGATTCGAGCTGGCCGACCAGGATCGCGTTCCACACCCCGCTCGCCATCTCGAGGTCACCGCCGCGCACCAGGCCCTCATAGCTTCGCCGCAGCTCGACCAGCGTCTCCTCGATGGGCTCGGTCCACACCTGCAGCTGCATGGCGAACCGGTAGCGGGCCAGCGAGGTGAACGGCTCGTAGTCGCGGCTCTCGCTCACCCGCAGGACGTGCCGGCCGATCCGGGGGCCGGCCCGGTAGTCGCCGGTGTTCTGCAACAGCATCATGCCGAGCGAGGTGATGGTGGCGCCGAGCTGGGCC
This sequence comes from Paractinoplanes lichenicola, assembly GCF_016785085.1. Classification (GTDB taxonomy): domain Bacteria; phylum Actinomycetota; class Actinomycetes; order Mycobacteriales; family Micromonosporaceae; genus Actinoplanes; species Actinoplanes lichenicola. The sequence continues at coordinate 7,581 of NZ_JAENHO010000030.1, read as the reverse complement.
GACGGGCCGTGGCGGACCCACATCCGCCAGCTCTGGATCAGCACCCAGGCGCCCAGCAACCGCTCGCCGAGCAGGAAGCACATCGGCATGAGCTTGCCGTAGACGCGGGCCCGGGCCAGCGCCAGCGGGTCGGTGATCTCGGGGCGGGCCAGGTCGGCGACCGGGTCGAGGCGCTCGCTCCAGGCCAGGATCTCGCGGCTGTGCCCGGCCACCAAGGGGCCGAACTCGGGGCCGGGCAGGTCGTCGCCGAGCCGGGTCAGCAGCTCCTTGCCCAGGGCGAGGGCCTCGGGCTGCCGCGACCGCTGGGCGAGGCTGCTGAGCTGCACCACGGCGACGGCCACCAGCCGTACGGGATCGGTCTGGGCTCTCGCGACGCGGGCGTAGACGTCGTCGCCGTCGCCGAGCCGCCCGAGCAGGTGCAGCGCCCGGTGCCGGCGGGCCAGCGCGTCGAGCAGCCCGGGCTCGTCGTCCGGCGCGCCGAGCTTCGCGTACGCGTCGACGGCCGCGGCCGCGAACCGCTCGGCGGCCAGGTGGTTGCCGGCCGCGGCGCCACTCTCGGCGGCCACCCGGAACAGGGCCGCCATGGCCAGACCCTCGACCGGATCGGTGACCAGGGCGGCCGCCTCCAGATACTGCTCGGCCGCGATCACCTCGGTGCCGGGCTCGGCGGCCAGGCGACGGGCCATGTCGAGCCGCATCTTCCGGCGCTCGTCGTCGGGCAGCCCGGCCAGGACGGCGCTGCGAACCCGTTCGTGCCGGAAGACCGGGCGGACCGGGGCGGCCGGGTTGCCCTGCACCGTCTCGACCGCGATCAGCTCGTCCTCCAGCGCCGCATACAGCGGCGCCAGCAGCGTGACCAGCGCGATTCCGGCCGCGCGGGCGCAGACGGCGTTGGTCGCCTCGTCACCGAGCAGCGCCAGGACGCGCAGCAGCCGCCGGGTCTCGGCCGGCAGCCGCTCGATGCGGTCGCGGAGCAGCCCGATGACGTCGCTGCGGGCCGCCTGCTGCCGGATCAGGTCGTCGTCCCACCGCCAGCCGTCCTCGCCCAGGATCAGGGCGCCCTCGCGGCGTAGCGCGTTGATCAGCTCGAGGGTGTCCGAGGGGTTGCCGCCGCTCCACGGGTACAGCAGGTCGGCCAGGCGGTCGGCCGCCTCGGCGGGCAGCCGCAGCATCTCGCCCAGCAGCTCGCCCGAGGCCGCGGGCGGCAGGTTGTGCAGGTGCAGCACCGGCACGTCGTCGCCCCAGCGGGTCACCGCCGCGGGATCGGTCTCGCCCGGCCGGAACGTCCCGACGACCAGCACGCCCTCCACGCCGGGCTCGGTCAGCATCGCGTCGAGCAGGTCGAACGACGTGGGATCGGCCCACTGCAGGTCCTCGACGGCCATCAGCAGCGGGCGGCGGCGGCTCACGACCGTGCTCAGCAGCGCTACCACGGCCTGCCGGAGCCGTACGCCGGCCTCCGAGTCCTCGGTCTCGCCGTGCTCGCCCGGCGTGCCGCCGCCGAGCAACGTGCCGAACTCGGGCAGGGCGGCCGCGATCAGGCCCGTGTTCGGGCCCAGCGCGGCCAGCAGCGACGTGCGCAGCGAGGCCAGGGCGTCCTGCGGCTCGGCGAGCAGCAACCGGCCGAGCCGGCGCAGCGCCCGCAGCACCGGCCCGGCCGCGGCGCCCTGCCGGGCCGGGTCGGCGCGCCCGGTCACGAACCAGCCGCCGCGGGTCGCCACCGGCCGGCGCAGGGCGTTGATCAGGGCCGACTTGCCGGAGCCGGGCGGGCCCGAGACGAACAGGCCGCGCTTGCCGCCGAGCACCGCCTCCTCCCAGGCCGAGCGCAGCGCCACGACCTCGGTGTCGCGGCCGACCAGGAGCGAGGGCGCGGTCAGCCGCAGCGGGAAGTCGCGCTCGCCGAGCGGGAACGTGGTCTCCGGCCATTCGCGCATCCGGGCCAGGTCGTGGGCCAGCCCCTCGGCGCTCTGATAGCGGCGGTCGGGCTCCTTCTCCAGCAGCCGGGCCACGATCGCCGACAGCATCGGCGGTGTCTCCGGGCGGATCTCGGTGAGCCGGGCGGGCACCCGCAACAGCAGATCCCGTACGAGCTGCAGGTCGTCGTCGTGGGGGAAGGGCGGGTGCCCGGCCACCACCTCGTAGAGGGTCGCGCCCAGCGAATACAGGTCGGCGCGGTGGTCGACCGGCAGGCCCGTCCGCCCGGTCTGCTCCGGCGGCAGGTAGGACAGCGTGCCGTCGATCTCGCGCAGGTCGCCGAACGCGCTCTGGTCCTCGCTGAACAGGCTGGCCACGTCGAAGTCGACGAGCACGGGCCGGCCGGTGTCGTCGAGCAGGATGTTGGCCGGGTTGACGTCCTTGTGCACCACGCCCCGCGCATGCATGCCCGCGATGATCCGGGCCAGCCGGTGCGCCAGCCGGGGCACCTCGGCCAGGTCGATCTCGCGGGCCGCCGCGGCGTAGGCCAGGGTGCGCCCGCCCGCGTCGATCAGCAGTTCCGCGTCCGGGTGGGTCCAGCCGGCCAGGCCGCCGATGCCGGGCAGTCCCGCGAGCCGAGTCAGCAGGGCGTGCTCGCGGCGGCGGCGCATCGGCCCGCTGGCGCCCCGGAACTCCTTCCAGATGACGGTCGTCTCGCCGTCGGCCAGATAGAGCCGCTTGACCTGGGAGCGCTCGGTGGACGAGAGCACGGCGAAGTGCGAGCCGGCCGTGGGCAGCTCCCGGGGCTGCTCCTCAGCGCTCTCCACGCCCATCCGTCACCGTCCGCCTCGCCTGTCCCGCACCGGCCGCGGGCTTCGCTATCTCCCTGTTCGGCCCGAACCGGCGGTTCGTGAGCAATCCGTCCGGCGCTCAACAACCGGGGGCGGAGACGGGTGTGGCCGGTCGGGCGGAGTTCGCGCCGACCGGCCACAGCCTTCTAGAAGTGGGGACAGATGGGTCTAGACCGGTCGCGTCTCGTCCTCGTCGGCCTGCCGGGCCTCCGCCGCCGGGGCCGGCGCGGGCTCGGCCGCTTCTGAAGCGTGGCCGTCCTTCTTCTCCGGGGCGTGGCCGTCCTTTTTGCGGTGGATCGTGTACGTCATGATGACGACGATCAGGGCGCCCACGATCAGGCCCAGGATGGCGCTGAAGATCGTGTTGACCAGCCAGCCGACCACGCCGCCGAGCGTGCCGGTGGCGTCGTGCGCCGCCTCTTCCACGTGGTGCACGGTCTCGTAGAGGAAGTGCAAGCCCAGCTCGTCGGTGCCGACCAGCAGGATGTGGCCGCCGACCCAGAGCATCGCGGCCGTGCCGACGACGGTCAGGAAGGTCAGCACCTTCGGCATGGCCTTGACCAGGCCCCGGCCGAACGAGGCGACCGCCCCCGGCCCGTCCGAGAGCTTCAGCCCGGCGTCGTCCATCTTCACGATCAGCGCCACCGCGCCGTAGACGACCACCGTCATGAGCAGCGCGACCACGGCCAGGATGGCCAGCCGCGACCAGAACGGCTCGTCGATGACCTCGTTCAGCGTGATGACCATGATCTCGGCCGACAGGATCAGGTCGGTGCGGACCGCGCCCGAGACCAGCGTCTTCTCGTCCTTGGCGGCCTCGTCGTCGTGCCCGCCGTGGCCGGAGACCTTGGCCCAGACCTTCTCGGCGCCCTCGAAGCACAGGTAGGCCCCGCCGAGCATCAGGATCGGCGTCAGCAGCCACGGCACGAACTGGCTGAGCAGCAGGATCACCGGCAGGATGATCAGGAACTTGTTGCGCAGCGAGCCGAGCGCGATGCGCTTGATGATCGGCAGCTCGCGCTCGGCGGCCAGCCCCCGAACGTATTGCGGGGTGACCGCGGCGTCGTCGATGACCACACCCGCGGCCTTGGCGCCGGCCTTCGCGGCGGCCACCCCGACGTCGTCGATGGAGGCGGCGGCCGCGCGGGCCAGCACCGCCACATCATCCAGCAGGGCTACGAGTCCACCGGCCAAGGCGCGGATCCTTTCAAGGGTCGGTCAATGTCCGTGCCGGCTCATTGTCGCGTACGACCCCTGACCACGGCATGTCAGGTCGCGAAGCGGCCCACCAGTCCCGGGTCGCCGAACACGACGATTCCGGCGATTCCATCCGTACGGCAGTCGAGCACCGCCACCCCCGCCGGCTTGCCCCACCAGTGCACGACGGCGGCCGGCTGCCCGTTGGCCACGGTCGCCTCCATCCGCCACTCGCCGGGCTCACCCACGGCCGCGGTCAGCACGGGCAGGCACTGCGCGACCCCGTCGAAGAACTGCCTTTCCCGTACGAGTTCCAGCGACGCATCGCGCCGCAACAGGGCGGCCAGGCCGCTCACGTCGGCCGTCCGGAACGCGGTCATGTACGCCTCGAGCTGTCGCCGGGCCTGCGGGCTGCGCGGCTCGGCGATGTCGTCGGGCCGGGGCGCGACCTCGGCTATCCGGGCCCGGGCCCGTTGCAAAGAGCTCTTCACGGCCCCCGTGGTCAGGCCCAGCATCTCGGCCACCTCGTGCGCCGGGAAGGCCAGCACGTCCCTGAGCAGCAGCACGGCCCGCTGACCGGGGGTGAGCGTCTGCAACCCGGCGATCAGGGCGAGCCGCAGGTCGTCACTCGTGTCGGCGTACGGCTGAAGGTCTGCTCTCGGCTCTTGCGCGCGCTTCTTGAGGGCCGACAGCGCGACGTTGGCCGCGATGCGGTGCAGCCAGGTGCGTACGGTGGAACGCTCCTCGAACCGATCCCACGCGCGCCAGGCCCGCAGGTACGTCTCCTGCACCGCGTCCTCGGCCTCGTCCCACGACCCGAGCATGCGATAACAATGCGCGGTCAGCTCACGCCGCAACGGGGTGGTGGCCGCCTCGAAACCGCTCAGCAGCCCAGAGTGCGGCGCAGCCATGTCCCCGCCTTCGCGATCGCGTCGTCGGCGATGGGGGAGTGGCCCGCCGCCATCTGAAAAGTGTGCAACTGCCCCGCGAACTCGTCGACCCGCGCCCCGGGGATCAGGTACGCGTCGTCGCGCAGCGCCTCATCCGCGCCGACCTGCACATATGTCGGCGGGAGATTTTCGAGCGCCGGTGTGTCCCCCTGATAGGCCGCAGCCAGGCCTTTCACAAGCTCCCGCGTGAAGAACGGGTCCGTACGGGTGTCGTAGCTCGCGCCAGTGGCGTCGGGGTCGACCCACGGTGAGAACAGGACGAGGGCCGCGGCCCCCTTGATGTCGAGGGCAAGGGTGGCGCCGCAGGAGTCGCCGACGACCGCCGTCCGGCCTTCCACCTGGCCTTCCAGCCGGCCTTCCACCCGGCCTTCCACCTGGTCGAAAATCCGGCGTACGTGGTTGAGCTGGGACGGGTAGACGTGCTCGGGAACCAGGCCGTAGTCGACGACCAGCGTGTTCAGGCCCGCCGCCAGCGCGAGGTGGCCGTACATCTTGCGGTGGGTGGCGATGGAGCCGCTGACGAAGCCGCCGCCGTGGATCGCCAGCAGGTTCGTGCCGGGTGCCGCGTTCGCCGGGCGCAGCCACAGACCCAGGTCGCCCGGCTCCTCGACCAGGCCCTCGGGTTCGGCGGTCAGCGACTCCCACGCACGGGTGTCGTCACCTGCGGCGCGCTCCTGCCAGAGCAGGCGGTTGAGATCGAGTGTCGTCGTCATGCCGGTACAGACCGCGGGGGAGCGCGAAAGGAATCGGTAGGCTGACCGCATGCAGCCTCGCGTGGACCACGGTGTCGTGTCCGGGACGTTCAGCCTCGACGGCCAGACCTTCGACGTCGACAACAACGTCTGGGTGGTCGGCGACGAGACCGAATGCGTGGTGATCGACGCCCCGCACAACGTCGACGCCATCCTGGCCGTGGTCGGCAACCGAGCGGTCCGCGCGATCGTCTGCACCCACGCCCACGACGACCACGTACGGGTGGCGCCCGCCCTGCGCGAACGCACCGGCGCCCCGATCCTGCTGCACCCGGCCGAGCGCCCGCTCTGGGAACTGACCCACGGCGACTCCGTAACCTGGGACAACGACCTGACCGACGGCGAACTGATCTCGATCGGCGGGGCCGACCTGACCGTACTGCACACACCCGGCCACGCGCCCGGCGCGGTCTGCCTCTACGCGCCCGGCCTGAACTGCGTCTTCACCGGCGACACCCTCTTCCAGGGCGGCCCCGGCGCCACCGGCCGCTCCTTCTCCGACGCCGACCAGATCAAGGCATCGATCCGCACGAAGCTGTTCGCCCTCCCCGCCGAAACAGTGGTCCACACCGGCCACGGCGCCGACACCACCATCAAAGCGGAACGCGACGCCCTAGGCGACTAAAAACCCGCCCAGCAACCCTCCACCCTCCGCGGCTCGCACCTGCCCGGCCCTTAGCAGCTCGCATTTACCCGGGCCTTCGCTGTCTGCCCATGTCCGCGCCCGTCCTGCCCCCTCGCGGCTCGCGGCCGCCCGGCCCTCGCGCCCGCCCAGCCCTCGCGCCCGCCCGGCCCTCGCGCCCGGGCCCGCCCGACTTTTGCACCGGGCCGGCCCTGATCCTGGGCGACACTGGTTCTCGGGCGGCTTTCGTCTCGGCGGCTTTCGTCTTGGGCGGCTTTCGCTCTCGGGCGATGCCGGTTCCCCGGCGGTATTCGTCCCGGCCGTTGCCTGAGTTGACGGCCGCCGCGCAATCCCATGCGGAACATTTCGGGGCATCGGCCGCTGAGCGCTGCTATAAACGAAGGCTGCCCTGCCGCTCGATTCTTCAACCTTGACCACAACATGATGAGTTGCACCCACCCGAGGCCTGAAAACGGCATCGAGTGTCACCGCAACCCCCCGCCCAGAACAACCACACAATCTCATAAAAATGCAACGAGCGCGAGCAAGTCGAAAAACCGGAAGCGGAACCCCGAGCGGACTCGCCCAACGCCTCCGAACAACAGGCCGCGACGAGATCAAAGCAACCAACCGATCAACCAACCGCGGCCGGGAAGGCGTCTCAACAGCAGCTTGAGCCACAATCCGGGCCCACGCCTCCGGCTGATGCTCAGCCACCCAGCGAGCCTTCTCCTCATGCCTGCGCTGCAACCCCCAAGCCCGACGCCGCTCATGCTCCCGCCGAAACTCTTCATTGCCGGGCGAATAATTGCGCGCCTTAGTCCTGTCCCGCAGCCCAGCAATAACGGCCCGACTGAACAACGACATCTGACCCATGCCTATATTATCCGCCGCCTATGCGCGAGACGTGCCCATTCGATCATGCCATTAACGAGTAAATACTTTCCGGCCCGGTAAGGACACTCACGGTCGTATTCGACCCTTCGATGAATCACCACCAGTCAAGACCGAGGGGCGGGCTCGACGTTTCCGGGATGCTTTTCTTGGGGGCCGTGCTGCTCCAGGTGCGGGGGATTTTGCGTCCGGCGTAGTCGGAGCGCGGGAATTTTGGCAGTGCTTTCTGCGGCGCGGGGCCAGTGCGGTTGAAGGCATGACGTTTCCGGGGGTGTGCTGTCGCGGGTGTGGGAGCTTCGGCGGTTCGGCGCGCTGGGAGGCGTGGGGTTTGTTTCGGCTAGTCGGTGGGGCGTGGGGCGTGGGGCGTGGGGCGTGGGGCGTGGGGCGTGGGGGGTGGGGCG